>NZ_SUME01000009.1 GCF_005048855.1 Sphingobacterium olei | reverse complement strand
TCTTCCCATTCCGAACAGAGAAGTCAAGCCCGCCAGAGCCGATGGTATTGCCGTAACAGGTGGGAGAGTAGGTCGGTGCCTTTTTTTATACAGAGCCCTTGCTGGAAACAGTAAGGGCTCTTTTTTTGCCCTCAACTCAACATAAACCCTGATACCTGTTTGTTAACCCCTATCCCTTCAGGATCTTCATATTTAATCTGTTTCTTCTTATACTAAAAGGGGGTGTCGTAAATATTATAGATAAACCGATTTATTATAATAACAATATTACATAAAGTTGTTTGTTTTTTTTCTACTTTACATGCAAAATTAATGGGCGGCAATCTATTTAAATTTCTCTCTTAGCTGTTCCTGTTTTATTAATATCCTATGCATAAATGAAAAGGAAAACCATTATATTTCTTGTTGTAATAGTCCTTGGTGTTGCAGGTTTGGTTTTGTATCGAGTAACTACAAATAAAAAAGATAAAGAACGTACAGGTAATATTACTGGGCCGCGCACGCAAACAAAAGTTTACGGAAAAGTAATAAGAGGTAAACCCTTTTCCGACCATTTGTCGCTTTCTGGTTCTATCGAACCGAATGAACTCGTTGACATGCGTTCGGAAATTTCCGGAATTGTGGAATCAATAAATTTTTCAGAAGGAGGTAGAGTGTCCGCAGGCCAAGTATTGATTCGGATTAACGATG
The DNA here is from genome assembly GCF_005048855.1 of Sphingobacterium olei. Lineage (GTDB taxonomy): Bacteria > Bacteroidota > Bacteroidia > Sphingobacteriales > Sphingobacteriaceae > Sphingobacterium > Sphingobacterium olei. The sequence goes on along the minus strand of NZ_SUME01000009.1, from coordinate 195,554 downwards.
TTGAATTGAGGGCACAACTCTCCCAAGCCACCACGCGAAATAGCTTGGCAGGTGAAAATGCTAGAAGGGCTAAATTGCTATTGGAAAAAGAAGCAATTAGTCAAGAAGAGTATGATATAGCTAGTGCGGATTACCGTACTGCCCAGGCTCAAATCGAGGTAATAGAAGCCCAATTAGCCAAGACTATCATAAAAGCACCGTTTTCGGGTACGATCGGATTAAGAAATATTTCTAAAGGAAGTTATATCACTCCTACGACTAGCATTGCTCAACTGGTAAATACAGATCGGGTAAAGGTTCTTTTTTCCATTCCGGAAAAATATGTAGGCATGGTTAAGAGTAATAGCAGTATTAAGCTCCATGTCCAAGGTGCCAGTGAAGAATACACGGCTACGGTGTATGCCATTGAACCCTTTGTAGAGGCTACGACACGTACGTTACAGGTAAAAGCAATTGTGGATAATTCCGCCCAGCGACTAATTCCAGGTACATTTGCTAATATCGTTTTCCCTCTAGCAACTATTGAAAACGGACTTTTGGTACCCGCAGAGGCATTGATTCCGATACAAAATGGTAAGAAGATTTTTCTTCTAAAAGATGGAAAAGCTGTTGAATCCCTTGTGGAGACTGGAGCAAGGACGGCGGAAGATGTACTTATTTTATCGGGAATTAAAAATGGCGACACAGTCCTTACATCGGGCGTGATGTCCTTACGAGATGGAAGTCCTGTACAAGTTACTTTACGATAATCAGATATGAGTTTATCTACGTTAAGTATTAAAAGGCCGGTTTTAACTATTGTGTTAAACTTAATGCTCATTTTGTTCGGTATTATAGGCTACGTTTTTTTAGGTGTCCGCGAGTACCCATCTATAGATCCAGCTCAAATTTCTGTGCGAACGAATTACACGGGCGCGAACGCTGAAATTATTGAATCACAGATAACGGAGCCTCTCGAAAAGGCGATAAACGCAATTGATGGTATTCGAAATATTTCTTCTTCTAGTAATCAAGGTTCAAGTAATATTACTATTGAGTTCAATCTTGATAAAGACCTAGAAGCAGCAGCAAATGATGTTCGGGATAAGGTCTCGGAAGCACAACGTCGGTTACCCCAAGATATCGATGCTCCACCTGTTGTCTCAAAAGCTGATGCGGATTCTGAACCTATTATTATAATGACGGCTCAAAGCTCTACAAAAAATGTACTTGAGCTATCTGATTACGCCGAAAATGTTATTGCGCAGCGACTACAAACTATACCGGGAGTCAGTTCTGTGCAAATTTGGGGTCAGAAGAAATTTGCTATGCGTTTGTGGATAGATCCAGTACGTCTTGCTTCCTACGGTCTCACGATTTTAGATGTAAGAAATGCACTTAATGCACAGAATGTAGAATTACCTTCGGGTAAATTGACGGGAGCGAATACCGAACTTGCGGTGAAAACGATCGGCAATCTTGAAAATGAAGAGGAATTTAATAATATCATAATTCGATCTGATGCAGATAAGATTGTACGTTTAAGTGATATAGGCAGTGCAGCTCTGGAAGCCGAAAACTTCGAAACTAAGATGTCAGACTCCGGATTCCCAATGGTCAGTTTAGCCATTATTCCGCAACCGGGTACCAATTATCTGGATATTGCGAATAATTTCTATGCCGAATTTGAGAAACTGGAGAATGATTTGCCGGAAGGCTTCGATTTAAATGTAGCAATCGACAACACCCTATTTGTTAGGAAAGCAATATTTGAGGTAGTCGAGACACTTCTGATTTCTGTAACATTAGTTGTACTTATTATATTCCTGTTTTTCAGAAACTGGTCTATTGCTTTTCGTCCATTGGTAGATATTCCTGTCTCGCTTATTGCCACCTTTTTTATCATGTACTTGTGTGGTTTCTCAATTAATGTATTGACACTATTGGCCATTGTTTTGGCTACTGGATTGGTCGTGGACGACGGTATTGTGGTCACCGAAAATATTTTCAAGAAAGTGGAAGAGGGTATGTCTCCCATTCAAGCTGCAATTAAAGGTTCTAATGAAATATTTTTTGCGGTTATTTCAATTTCCATTACGTTGGCAGCCGTTTTTTTGCCTGTTGTTTTTTTGGAAGGGTTTGTCGGTCGATTGTTTCGCGAATTTGGAATTGTAATAGGTTCTGCAGTGCTAATTTCTGCTTTTGTTTCGCTGACTTTGACGCCTATGCTAAATGCGTATTTAATGAAAGGCGGGGAACAGAAAAAGTCCAAATTTTACATGAGGACCGAACGATATTTTGAAATGATGAATAAAGAGTATACGGATTCGCTTCAGCGCTTTTTGAAAATCAAATGGTTAAGTTTAGCGGTGATTGCAGGTTGTTTCTTACTTATATATTTATTTTTTCAATTATTGCCAAAGGAAACTGCCCCGTATGACGATAGAAGTTATATTAGTCTAAGAGTAACTGCTCCTGAAGGAATTTCCTACGATTATATGGATCGTTTCATGACAGACTTAACACTTCTTATTAATGATTCTGTACCCGAAAGAAAAGTAAGCTTGGTGATTACATCACCAGGTTTCGGTTCTGCTTCTTCAAATAGCGGCATCGTTAGGCTGGGCTTAGTACAACCGAATGAGCGAATACGTTCGCAAGGTGAAATCGCAGACGATGTGTCTCGTATAACAAAACCGTACTCTGAGGCGAAAGTTTCTGTGTCACAACAACCGACAATTTCGGTTAATAGGAGGGGAGGGCTGCCGATACAGTATATTATTCAAGCACCCAATTTTGAGCAACTTGAAAAAAAAATTCCGAGCTTTATGGAAGAATTGTCCAAAGATCGTACGTTTTCTATAGTAGATGTCAATTTGAAATTTAATAAGCCGGAAGTATACGTTACCATTGATAGGGACAAAGCGCAGTCGCTAGGTGTTTCTGTCTTGGATGTTGCTCAGACATTACAACTTTCTCTCTCTGGACAAAGGTTCGGTTACTTTATGATGAATGGTAAACAGTACCAGGTTATGGGGCAATTTGACAAAGAGGATCGATCTACGCCTATGGATCTAGCTGCTATTTTTGTTAAAAATAGCAGTGGACAACTAATTCAACTAGATAATATAATAGAAATAGAGGAAAGAAGTAGTCCGCCACAACTATACCACAATAATCGTTATATGTCTGCTACTGTCTCTGCTGGACTAGCTCCGGGGAGAAGTATGGGAGAAGGTATAGAAGCAATGGATGCTGTTAAGGAAAAAGTATTGGACGCCAGTTTTACAACGGATTTGGGGGGCGAGTCTCGCGATTTTGTGGAGAGTGGTTCGAATACAACATTTGCATTCGGATTAGCGGTATTACTGATATTTCTGATTCTTGCAGCTCAATTCGAAAGTTTCGTTGACCCTATTATTATCCTGCTTACGGTGCCTATGGCTGTAGCTGGAGCATTATTTTCATTATGGCTTTTTGGTCAATCCTGGAATATTTTTAGCCAGATCGGTACTATCATGTTGATTGGATTGGTAACAAAGAATGGGATTTTGATAGTAGAGTTTGCTAACCAACTGCGCGAAGAAGGTTTGGATAAATATAATGCCGTATTGCAAGCCTCGGAATCTCGGTTGCGACCAATATTAATGACTTCGTTGACTATCGCCTTAGGCGCATTGCCCATTGCTTTATCATTGGGTGCGGCCTCTACAAGTAGAATCGGTATGGGGGTCGTTATTGTAGGTGGTACCATGTTTTCGTTGATTTTGACACTTTTTGTTATTCCTGCATTTTATTTATTAATGTCTAGAAGGAGAAAGCACCGACCTGAATTTGATAATATAGAAGATTAAGATGAATAGAATTATAGGTTTCGTATTTTTAATTTTCATTCAATCGTTAGGATTGAAAGGACAAGAAACTTTGACGGTAAAGGAAGCTGTAGAAATAGCGTTGGAAAATAATTATGATATCCGACTTTCTAAAAATAATTTTTTAATTGCCCAAGAAAATGTTTCCTACGGTAATGCAGGAATGCTACCCTCGGTTACTGGTAATTTTACCCAGAATAACAGCCTCCAAAATTCAACCCAGGTACAAGCTACCGGAGATACACGCTCTTTAAATAATGCCAAAAATAATAACATGAATTATGGCGTAAGTATAGGGTGGACTATTTTTGACGGATTGGCAATGTTTTCAAGATATGATCAACTGAAGGAATTGGAAAAGCAAGGTGACTTTCAACTTAAGAAAGTTATTTTAATGCGTGTTTCTGATGTTATCGCAACATATTATACCCTTGTAGAGCAACAAAATTTGTTAAGTGCAATAGATTCAAGTATTATTATTTCTAAAGAGCGGTTACAGACGGCTGAGAATAGATTTTCTATTGGTAAAGTTTCCCGGTTGGAGGTGTTAAACGTGCAGGTGAATTTGAATGAAGATGAATCCAATCGATTGCGACAGATTGATGTAGTAAAAAATCTAAAAATAAGCCTGAATAGTCTTTTGGCTCGTGACCTGACGATAGATTTTGCTATCGTAGCCGAATTTGATTTTGATGAAGGATTGCAGTTAGCGGAATTATTGAACCAAGCAAAGACGCAAAATCCGGATTTACAGATTATCGCACTCAATAAAAGGATTGCCGAACTAGAGGTGAAAAACGTGCGAGCGAATCGCTATCCGACGGTGAGATTAAATACAGGATACAATTTTTCAGAATCTGAATCCAGTTTAGGTTTCGTAGCTAGTTCTAGCTCTAGGGGACTGACATACGGTATAACAGCTTCTGTCAATATCTTTGATGGGTTTAACCAGCGTCGAAATGAGCGTGTTGCCAAGATCCAAGTTGACAATGCGGACCTGATGATCGGGCAGCAAAAGCTACTCGTAGAGACTTCAATAGCTACGGCCTATCAAACCTATCAAACTAATATGGCTTTGGTGGTGCTAGAAGAAAAGAACGAAAAAATCGCACGACAAAACCTAGGTATAACACTTGAGAAATATCGAATTGGCACCATTAGTACAGTCGAATTTAGAGATGCTCAAGAAAATTTTATTAGTGCTGTATCGCGATTCAACTCAGCAAAATTACAAGCTAAATTGTCGGAAGTAGCTATAAAAGAACTAATTGGGCAAGTAGCACTTTAATTTCTAATAATCTTATTGTAATCGATCAGTTACACAAACGGTTTCGTATTTTGAACAAACGTTTGCGTTTGCTTTTTATTTTTTATTATAATTTTTTAGGATTATTATTGTGATAGATAAGCGGATAAGTAAGCTTGTTAATAACCAATAGCCTTTAAAATTTAAAAATTGGTTATTCCTTAATAGACTGTTTAGTTTGTTTTAAAATAGGTGATTTTAGAGGGGGCTTTTGTCCCCTTTAATGTTTTAGTTAGCAAATTCCTTAATATTGAAATATGAGTTCAGATAGAAGAGATTTTATTAAGAAAGTATCCTTACTTTCAAGTGTGGCAATTACGTTGCCTTCAATCGGTATGGAGGCACAAGCGGCTCCGAGATTTAACATGTCGGGATATAGAGCTCCTAAACTAGACAAGGTGCGCATCGCCTTCGTAGGTTTAGGAAATCGTGGTACCGGTGCAGTGGATCGCTATACCTATATTGAAGGAGTAGAAATTGTTGCGTTGTGTGACCGCCATGAAGATCGTGTAACAAAGCATCAAAATTTCGTGACTGATAAAGGTTTTACTAAACCCAAAGGTTTTTCAGGTGATAATGGCTGGCAAGCGATGTTGAAAGAAGTGGAAATCGATTTGCTATATATTTGTACGCCTTGGGATTTACATACGGTAATGGCTATTCAAGGCATGAAGGCTGGCGCTCACGTGGCCTGTGAAGTTCCTATTGCATTGTCTGTGAAAGACTGTTGGGAAGTTGTGAAAGTATCGGAATCGACAAAAAAGCACTGCATGATGTTGGAGAATTGTTGTTATGATTTCTTCGAAATGTTGACATTGAAAATGTCTAGAGAAGGTCTATTTGGGGATATTATTCATGCAGAAGGTGCGTATATCCACGATTTATTAGATTTAAATTTCAGTAAAACCTATTACGATGATTTCTGGAGATTAAAAGAAAACATTCGTTTCAATGGGAATTTATATCCTACACACGGTATTGGCCCAGTTGCACAATGTATGAATATAAACCGTGGCGATGTAATGACTTCATTGGTCGCGATGCAAACTGATGATTTTCATATGGCAGATACGGCTCGTGAATTGGCAGCTAAAGATGCTACATTTCAACAATTTGTCGGTAAAAAATTCCGAGGTAATATGAATACCACGTTAATTCGTACGGAAAAAGGAAAAACAATCATGATTCAACATGATGTTACTTCTCCACGACCTTATTCTAGAATTCATTTACTGAGCGGAACTAAAGGGTTTGCAGAGAAGTATCCAACACAAGGGATATCGTTAAAGAGTCATAAAAATGGACATTCATTTTTACCAGAGGACAAAGTCGAAGAATTGCGTGAAAAATATACACCTGAATTAGTGAAGTTCATTGGAGAACAGGCTAAGAAAGTAGGTGGTCATGGAGGTATGGATTTTATGATGGATTGGAGATTGATCGATTGCCTGCGTAACGGATTGCCTTTGGATCAAGATGTGTACGATGCGGCAGCATGGAGTGCAATCGTTCCTTTAAGTGCAGAATCTGTGGGTCAGAATTGTAAAACAGTTACCTTCCCTGATTTCACAAAAGGTGCTTGGCGATCCAATACACCCGTAGATCTTACATTGAATGGTGGTGGAAATACCAAAATTCGCCCTAAGGTGGATAAAGATGCAAAACAATTAAGCGTTTAATGTAGCTGTGTTTTATAGCAGAGCCCAACTTTTTAGTTGGGCTTTCTCATGGGTTTTACTTATTTTTAGAATTCTCAATAACAAGAATGGAGAACCGACATAATCGAGGTGATCACTACGTTGTAAAATCGTGATAACTTTGAGTATGGTAGGTTTTCTGTCTGCCGTGTAGGCATCTGAGAATTAAAATAAATACAACAGATGAAGAAAGCTTTATTTTACGTTGCTTTTCCTTCCTTGATGATATTAGGATGTAATACAAGTCCATCAAAAAATGCTACCCATACAAAAGATTTGGATAGTATAATGACATGTGCCAGTGTTATTCCGAGTCGCTTTTCCAGTTTATCGAATGATTCCCTTAATTATATTTCTGGTGAAGATAAGGTTAAAATGATATTGATTCCCGGCGGAGAATTTAGGATGGGTTCTGCCGATTTCGATGATGCACAACCTGTTCACAATGTGGGTCTTAGCTCTTTTTGGATGGACGAACATGAAGTTACCAACGCACAATTCAAAATTTTCGTGGAATCGACTGGATACGTTACCTTAGCTGAAAGGCCGTTGGATCCCACAGATTTTCCTGGTGTTGATCCAAGGATGTTGGTTCCGGGTTCAGCAGTTTTCAGCGTACCTAAGAATGTTCAGGGATTAACTAATCATTTACAGTGGTGGGAATATGTTCCTGACGCAAACTGGAGACAACCAGAAGGGCCTAATAGTTCTATAATAGGAAAAGAAAATCACCCGGTTACCCAACTTGCGTATCAAGATGCGGAGGCATATGCGAAATGGGTAGGAAAACGACTTCCGACGGAAGCAGAATGGGAGTATGCGGCGAAAGCGGGAAAGCATCAAAACGAAATTTATTATTGGGGGAACGAAAAGAAAGAAGACGGAAAATGGTTGGCTAATATATATCAGGGAGAATTTCCTGTGAATAATACAAAAGAAGATGGATATGAAACTACTGCCCCAGTAAAAAGTTTTCCTGCTAATGCTTTTGGGTTATATGATATGGAAGGCAATGTATGGGAATGGTGTGCGGATCTGTATCGTCCAGATTATTATGAAAATAGCCCCAAGCTGAATCCAAGAGGTCCTTCTGAGGCTTATGATCCGCAGGAACCAGGGACTGTAAAACGTGTACAGCGGGGTGGTTCTTTCTTGTGTAATGATCAGTATTGTGAACGATATAAGGCAGGAAGCAGAGGAAAAGGAGAGGTAAATAGTCCGACTAACAACGTTGGTTTTAGATGTGTAAAAGATATAAAATAAAGAAGCCCGCTACTGCGGGCTTCTTTATTTACTGTGCATTTAAGAACATGGATTTCTTTGAGACCAATTCTCTGAAATAAGGATCTTGCAAATCTTTGATAAAGCGTATCGCTTCACCTGTAGATTTCATTTCGGGACCTAATTGTTTGTCGACTTCAGGGAATTTAGAGAAAGAGAATACAGGCTCTTTAATTGCCCAGCCTTCCAGTTTACGTTCAATTTTGAAATCTTTTAGTTTATTTTCTCCTAACATTACTTTGGTCGCGATGTTGATGTATGGTACATCATATGCTTTAGCAATGAAAGGGACAGTACGTGAAGCACGTGGGTTTGCTTCTATAACGTATACATTTTCATTTTTTATGGCGAATTGGATGTTCAATAGGCCTCTAACGTTTAATGCCTGTGCTAATTTTACCGAATATTCTTCCATCTTAGCTTGTACTTGATCCGATAAACTAAATGGAGGTAATACTGCTGATGAATCTCCTGAGTGTATACCGGCAGGCTCTATATGTTCCATCATACCAATAATATGTACATCTTCACCATCACTTATAGAATCAGACTCTGCCTCTTCAGCACGATCTAGGAAATGGTCAATCAAGATTTGGTTTCCAGGAAGACTTTTTAGGAGGTTGACAACCGCTTTCTCTAAATCTTCGTCATTAATAACGATACTCATTCCTTGTCCACCTAATACATAGGAAGGACGTACTAATACAGGATAACCTACTTCATTAGCTACGCGAATGGCTTCCTCTGCAGAAGTTGCAACACCATATTTCGGATAAGGAATATTCAGTTCTTTTAATAGATCAGAGAAGCGACCGCGGTCTTCCGCTAAATCCATATCTGAAAACGAAGTACCAATGATTTTAACGCCCAATGCTTCTAAACGTTCAGCCATTTTTAATGCTGTCTGTCCTCCTAATTGAACGATTACACCTTCTGGTTTCTCTAATTCAATGATCTCACGGACATGCTCCCAAAATACGGGCTCAAAATATAATTTATCAGCCATATTGAAATCTGTTGAAACAGTTTCAGGGTTACAGTTTACCATGATGGCTTCATAACCACATTCTTTAGCTGCCAGTAGACCGTGTACACAAGAGTAGTCGAATTCAATCCCTTGTCCGATACGATTTGGACCGGATCCCAATACGACGATTTTCTTTTTGTCAGAAGCTATCGATTCATTTTCATCTTCGAAAGTAGAATAATAATAAGGGGTTTGTGCTTGAAATTCTGCAGCACAGGTATCAACCATTTTATAAACACGGTTTATACCCAGTTCTTTACGACGATCGTAAACTTGGTCTTCCGTAACATTACCTAAGATCCAAGAAATTTGCGCGTCTGAATAACCTTTTTGTTTTAAGGTCATAAAGAAATCACGGGGAATATTATTTAGTTGGTAGCGACGTAGTTCAGTCTCTAATGCAACCAGTTCTTGAATTTGAACTAAAAACCACTTGTCAATCAAAGTTGCTTTACGTATAGATTCTAGCGGAACTCCTAATTCAAAAGCATCTTTGATATGGAATAGGCGATCTGCACTTGGGTGCTCTAAGCTGTCCATTATTTCATCCAGATTGCGTAATTGACGTCCGTCAGCTCCTAGCCCCCATCGGCCCGTTTCTAGGGATTGAGCCGCTTTTTGCAATGCTTCGATGAATGTACGGCCTATTGCCATCACTTCGCCAACGGCTTTCATCTGTAATCCCAATTCTTTATTAGCACCTTTGAATTTGTCAAAGTTAAAACGTGGAACTTTTACGATTACATAGTCTAACGTAGGTTCGAAATATGCGGAAGTTGTTTTTGTAATTTGATTCTGGAGCTCATCCAAATTGTACCCTATAGCCAATTTCGCAGCAATTTTAGCGATTGGATATCCCGTTGCTTTGGAAGCTAGAGCCGAAGAACGTGAAACACGTGGGTTGATCTCGATTGCGATTATATCTTCATTCTCCGGATTTACAGAAAACTGGACATTACATCCTCCGGCGAAATTACCAATAGAACGCATCATTTTAATCGCTTGGTTACGCATATCTTGGTAACACTTATCGGAAAGTGTCATACCTGGTGCTACCGTTATCGAATCACCGGTATGAATACCCATCGGATCGAAATTTTCTATGGTACAGATAATGATGACGTTGTCATTGGTATCACGTAACAACTCTAACTCGAATTCTTTCCAGCCTAATACAGCCTGTTCAACTAATACTTCGTGTGTCGGAGAAGCATGTAAACCTCTATTGAGGGCAGCATCAAAGTCTTCTTTTTTGTGTACGAAGCCGCCTCCTGTACCTGCTAGCGTATAGGAAGGGCGGATAACCAGTGGAAAGCCGATTTCTTGTGCGGCTTCTTTTCCTTCCAGGAAAGAATTGGCGATTTTTGAAGGGGCTACACCGACACCAATATCAACCATGAGTTGACGGAATTCTTCGCGGTTTTCTGTTTTCTCTATGGCTGCCACATCAACGCCTATTACCTTAACATTATATTTTTCCCAAAGACCTAGATTCGAAGCTTCAATACACAAGTTCAGCGCAGTTTGACCACCCATAGTAGGTAGTACAGCATCAATCTGCTGTTCTTCAAGAATCTGTTCGATACTTTCGCAAGTCAGCGGTAATAAATAAACATGATCTGCAACAACGTTGTCAGTCATGATAGTTGCAGGATTGGAATTAATGATGGAAACTCTGATGCCTTCTTCTTTTAGAGAAAGAGCAGCTTGAGACCCTGAATAATCAAATTCACACGCTTGTCCGATTACAATAGGGCCAGATCCTATAATTAATACGGAGTTAATGGAGGTGTTTCTTGGCATTATTTTTCTAATTCAAAAAGTTAAAATACGAATTTGTGGTAACTAACAAAGCAATGAAAAATGCCTTAAAAAGAGGAGTATTCCGACTGCTTTGTCGGAGTGCAAAGTTATACTTTTTATTTGATAAATTAATAAAATTTTAAAAGATCGTGTAATTTCAAGATAGAAAAAATGGAAACATTCTGCTGGTTACGCGAAATTCATGTCATCACCTATACATCTCACTTTCTGCAAAATTTATATTTTCACGAAATTTATTGAAATACATGGTATGGTTTTTGTGAGCTCAGGTAATTAATATGTTTAACTTTAAATAAATGTTTATGAAAAAAATTACTTTACTATTAGCAGTGGTCCTCTTTGTAGGTAGTTCCTTTGCGCAGGATTACAAAAATTCCATTGGTATTCGCTTGGGATCTGGACATTATGATGTCGCAGCCGTTGCATTTAAGACATTTATTACGCAACCCGGTGCCTTAGAATTCGACTTGGGGGTTCGTCCACATTCAAGAGGTAATAATGATTGGGTAAACCTTTCATTTTCGGGAACTTATCAACATCATTTTCCTATAGGTGATATTCAAGGATTTAAATGGTTTGTGGGAGGGGGAGCGATATTGTCAAACACATTTTCGGATTATGAAGATTCTAAAGGATTCAGTGCGGGGATCTACCCTACTGGTGGTGTAGATTACAAATTGAAGAATGCACCTTTTGCATTTTCTGCCGATATTCGCCCTACTATCCATGTTGTGAATGGTGCGGGATATTATAACGGCTTCTACGCTAACGGCGGAGTAACTGCTCGTTATACGTTTTAGTATTTGATTAAATCATTCTACAACAGAAAGGCTGCATTAAGCGGCCTTTCTGTTGTAGAATGATTTGACTTGATAAGAAATGGCCAATTAAATCTTTTGAAGACTAATATCTAGCTTTTGTGATTGTATAATCCTTGAAAAGAACTCTTTGAGAGAAAGATATTCGTCTGGCAAAAACATCGGTTTGTTAAGTTGCGAAAGTATCTGTATTTCCAAAGTATTATCTTTCGCATTGATATTGTAAATATAGCGGGCATCTCTATTGGGCAAGCTCATATTGATATTTGTCGGTTTTTCGACTAATTTATAGGATTCCGGTAATTTGATCACGAATTGAAAACTCTCCTCTAATTTTGAACCTAAGTCAACCGGATAACTTCTACTGTCTAAATTAAAGGGATTCTTGATCGTTTTACCGATAAAAAGTGGATTGAAGTTTATTCCCGTCTGGCTTTGTGTAGCAAAATTATCCACTTCGATTTCAAAATTTTCAATCAGAAATAAATCTGATTTATCTATATTTTCCATTGCGTTTGACAAAAACCGGATGTGTTCTGTTTTTTCTTCTAATTTTTCGAAGTATTCTTCTAATGAGTTATACTCTTTAAGCTCGTTTCTTTTGTTGAGGGCGGCGTATCCGTATCGGTGGATTTGAAAGCCACCTTTAAGTTTGCCTTCTTCGGAAAGTTCCCCATTGAATATATGGGAAATGGATGAAGTATAGCTGGATTTTAGTTGTACCCAATCTGAATAATCTTTATTGATTAATCTACCTTGGAAATTAATACAACGGAGCGGGATCAGGCCAAATGGTAGGTTAGCATCGGTGGCATCAAGAAGATATTCTACACTATCAATTAGAGCATGTGCAATAACATAATTGTAATTGCTAATTGTAGGATGTGTAAACGAGGGCATTCCATTGCTTCTGGTGGACAGAATTACTGGAGAGGCTTGAATATTAATAGCTTGTAGCGCATTGACTAAGCTTAGATTGATATCGGCAACATTTCCGGAGCGTTTTTCCAATGCATCTTTTATACCGTTTTTTGTAAACATTCCATTGGATTTATCCCAGCTAATCTGCTTTTGTATATAGGAGTAGACTTTGATAGCATTCTCTAAATCTGAAAGGGTTTTATCTGTTATTTGTGCCAATAGGTCGGATTTAAAAATATTTCTTTTGCGTATTTCCTTTCCGAAATTATCTGATTCTAAAAGTTGTTTTTGTACATCATCCCAAGATCTGGAGAAGTTATGCGAAGGGCCAAATGGGATACTGTATCTCGCCAATTCAAATGTCAGGATAGATTTGTAGTTTTCGGCTGACGTCATATAATCTTCTTCAACAAAAGCCGGAACATTTTCCATAATGTAATATGTTTTCTGGCCGTTGATCACTCCCACTGAAGATTCCATCTTCGTGTCATAGGCTTCTTGTTTTCTCCTCGTTAAGCCGTTGCCACCTTTTAAGTTAACATTATAGACACATATTTCCGGTATTTCTGTTACAAATTCTGAATATATTTTGGGGATATCAGATTGGAAGCTCCATGATTCTAAGTTGAATAAGAAAGGCGACTGTATGCTATATCTAAGTTCGATAATAGATCCCTCCCGGACACTGGTGAACGCAATCTTAGTGGTGTTTAAGTTATCTGATGTTCTTTCGGTGATTATACTACTTTTTGGTAGATCAGTTTCTTCTACTTTTCCATTCACAATATTATAAGTGACACCTTTTATTGACTCTATGTTCTCTTTCTGTGTTCCAGATTTGTAAAGAGGAATCGAAAAATTAGCTTTATCAAGTCCTTCGTTTTTTAAAATCAGTATTTTTGTATGGTAATAATACCGTAAAGTGAGTTCACCTTGATGTGAGAGTTCAATACCCCCTTTCCCATATTCCCTCAAGACCACTGCCTTTGCAGTAGAATCAATTTGATTTGTTTGAAAATCAGTTGTACTAATTTTTCCAAATGAAAAATCTTGAGCGAAGTTTTTGGAAACAGCGCAAAATAAAATTAATAAAACAAATACACGGAGCATGGGTGGTTAATTATATAATATAAGGGTTAATAAATAAAATTACGGTTGTTTAAAGATATGTATTTTCAAAATTAAGCGCAAATAATTCTTTTATGAGGCTATTGAGGTTTAGAATATAGGATGATTTATAATTCGGCTATTTATGATTAATTAACAGAACAAACGATTGTGTATTTAATTTTTTACATATATTTGATCCTCCTATTAATTAAATTAAAGAAAACTTATGTGTGGAATAGTAGGCTACGTAGGTAGCAAGCAAGCTTATCCTATAATCATCGATGGCTTAAAGAAATTAGAATATAGAGGTTATGATAGTGCGGGCGTCGCATTATGGTCGGCTAACAAGATTAACGTTTTTAAGAAGGAAGGTAAAGTCGCTGCTCTGGAAGAGTTTGTTAAGAATCAAGATGTGACCTCTACAGTAGGTATAGGGCACACGAGATGGGCGACACATGGTGAGCCGAGTGATCGAAATGCGCATCCGCATTATTCTAAGTCAGAAAATATTGCGATGATCCATAATGGTATCATCGAAAATTATGCTTCGCTGAAAACAGAATTAATTAAAAAAGGCTACGAATTTAAAAGTGATACGGATTCTGAAGTCCTTGTTAATTTCATTGAAGATATTAAACTCAATAACAATTGTACACTGGAAGAAGCGGTAAGAATCGCATTGAAACGAGTAACCGGTGCTTATGTCATTCTTTTGATTGATAAAGATCTTCCAGATACCATTATTGCTGCGCGTAAGGGTTCTCCCTTGGTTATCGGTATTGGTGATCATGAGCATTTTTTAGGATCTGACGCTTCTCCAATGTTAGCATATACCAAAGAAGTCGTATACATCAATGACTATGAACTGGCCATTGTCAAACCAGATGAATTAATTCTTAAAAATTTAGGCAATGAGCGTGTTACTCCTTTTGTTCAAAAGTTAGACCTTGATCTGGCTGCTATCGAAAAGGGGGGGTATGATCATTTTATGCTAAAGGAAATCTTTGAGCAACCACAAACTATTTATGATTCGTTTAGGGGAAGATTGGATGTGGAACACAATACCATTGCACTCAGTGGATTGGATAGTATTAAAGATAAGCTGATGGCGGCCCGTCGTATCATTATAGTAGCCTGTGGTACGAGCTGGCATGCCGGTTTACTGGCAGAATATATTATCGAGGAATTGTGCAGGGTAAATGTTGAAGTGGAATACGCTTCTGAGTTTAGGTACCGAAATCCAATCATTACTTCGGAAGATGTTATTATTGCGATTTCACAGAGTGGGGAAACCGCGGATACACTGGTGGCTTTGGAGAATGCGAAGAAGCAAGGTGCGACTATTTTTGGACTTGTCAACGTGGTGGGATCATCCATCGCTCGGATTTCAGATGCAGGAGCCTATACACATGCCGGACCGGAAATAGGTGTAGCGAGTACCAAAGCTTTTACGGCCCAGCTAGCCGTATTGCAATTGTTTGCACTTAAATTAGCAAAACTTAAAAATACGATTTCGGAAGACAGATACGTGCACTTACTTCATGAACTGAACGCGGTACCTGAAAAAGTACAATGGATTTTGGAAAACGAATTAGAAAATATTAAAGCCATAGCAATCAAGTATAGGGATGCAAATGATTTTTTATATTTAGGTAGAGGATATAATTTCCCTATTGCGTTAGAAGGGGCTCTGAAGTTAAAGGAAATTTCCTATATCCACGCTGAGGGTTACCCGGCTGCCGAAATGAAACACGGACCTATTGCTTTGGTGGATTCCACCTTGCCTGTCGTATTTATTGCAACAAAGGATTCGTATCACGAGAAAATAGTAAGTAACATGCAGGAAATCAAAGCACGGAAAGGTCGTTTGATCGCCGTAGCATCAGCGGGAGATACGATTACATTAGAATTAGCCGAGGATACTATGATTGTGCCGGCCGCCGATGAGATCATTGCACCGTTGTTATCTGTCATTCCTATGCAGTTGCTTGCTTATTACATCGGTATAGAAAGAGATTTAGATGTCGATAAGCCGCGTAATCTGGCGAAGTCTGTAACCGTAGAATAAGAAGATGGGAATGTTTAGGAAAAGTAACTTAACAAGTTTGGGTTATGATTTTGTAAATCGTGAATATCTATTAGAGGGTGAAAACGAGTATACGCGACGATTTGAATGTCAGCTTAATTTGCATGAATATCGTTATCTTACTGCTGCTGAAATAGATATTCTCCATCATAATGGAAACTATTCTCCAAATTGGAGTGACGTACGCGTTACAGAACAATTTATTCCGGAACAAATTCAAAATTCAAAGTTTTACGGGTTGGTTCGTATCGGTAATATGTCTCCTTCTTTCGTCGAATTCAGGGATCTAAAGCTGCCGGTCGGGATATATAATAGCCAGATTATCAGTAGTGATATTGGGAATGATGTTGCTATACATCACGTTCGTTACTTATCCCATTTTATACTCGGAAATGAGGTGATTCTGTCTTCCGTAAACGAAATGGAGACCAGCCCTACAGCAAAATTTGGTAATGGCATAGTGAAAGATGGAGAGCAGGAGAGCCAACGTATTGTTTTGGAATTATGTAATGAAAATGGAGGACGCTCGGTAGTTCCATTTGAAGGAATGCAGGCTGCTGACGCTTATCTTTGCACTCGATTTAGAGGTGACGACGTTTTACAACGGCGTTTTTTAGAGATTACTGAAAATCAATTTAGCAAAAAAAGGGGATTCTATAGCACGATCGGGAATCGAACGGTAATCAAAAATTCCAATATCATTAAAGATGTGAAAATTGGTAGTCATGCCTATATTAAAGGTGTCAATAAGCTTAAGAATTTAACGATTAATTCAATTGAAGGTGCTTATACACAGATAGGAGAGGGGTGTGAGCTGGTAAATGGGATAATAGGTTATGGCTGCCGGGTTTTTTACGGTGTGAAAGCTGTCCGGTTTATTCTTTCTTCGTTTTCGCAACTAAAATACGGTGCACGTCTGATTAACTCTTTCTTAGGAGACAATTCTACTATTTCATGTTGTGAAGTGCTCAATTCCCTATTATTCCCTGCTCATGAACAACATCATAATAATTCTTTTCTGTGTGCATCCCTGGTGAAAGGACAGAGTAATATGGCGGCGGGAGCTACCGTGGGATCAAATCACAACTCAAGAGGAGCTGACGGAGAGATTGTTGCCGGAAGAGGTTTTTGGCCAGGCTTATGTGTCAGCTTAAAGCACAATTCCAGGTTTGCTTCCTATACGTTAATTGTAAAAGGTGACTTCTTGCATGAATTGGATATTAGGATGCCATTTTCTTTAGTGAGCCATGATGTTGCCAATGATCAAGTGGTCATCATACCGGGATACTGGTTTCTATATAACATGTATGCTTTAATGCGGAATACCAGTAAGTTTTTAAATCGGGATAAACGCCAATTGAAAAATCAGTATTTAGAATATGATATTTTGGCTCCTGATACGGTGAACGAAATGTTCTCAGCGCTTAAAGAACTGGAATATGCCGTAGGCAAATCTCTTGTACAGGAGTCAACGGGGAGAGATCAAGATTTCGAGAAAAAAGGAAAGGAACAGTTAACTGATCCAGCGGTACACCTTCAACACGAAATCCGGTTGGATAATGCAGAAGCCTCAAAAAGAAAGGTACTAGTAACAAAGGCCAAAGAAAGTTATTTGGTTTATAAGCGGATGATTGCTTACTATGCAGGTACGATGCTTGTCGAGTATCTTTCTGAAAATTCAATCGAACAGCTGAAAGATTTATTGGCAAATTTATCAGATATGAAACGGGGAGAGTTTGTAAATTTAGGTAGTCAATTAGTGCTGAAGAAGGATTTGGATCTTTTGTTAGAAGATATCAAATCCGGTCAATACAATTCTTGGGAGGAAATTCATGATTATTATCACAAATTAAGTGCGAATTATCCGTTAGAAAAATTGAAGCATGCTATAGCTTCTTATACTGAATTGGAAAACCTTTCAGCGGATAAATGGGACAGGGGTTTTATTAATACCTTAATTCAGACCACACTGGAAACTAAAAGGTGGATCAACGAAGAGATTTTTAAATCAAGATCCAAAGATTATGAAAACCAGTTTCGTAAAATGGTGTATGATTCTCAAGAAGAGATGGAGAAAGTGGTAGGCAAATTGAAAGACAATGCTTTTATCAATCAACAAGCGGATGAATTAACCTTACTCGAATTTCAAATTGGACAGATTAAATTATAAACAATGAGGTCGGTTTAACCGGCCTCATTGTTTATACTAATAATTTCTTAAGCTTTTGTCCTGCAGATGACACATTTAAGTGTTTAAAAAAAACAACTTAATCCTGAGATAAAAGTCGCTAAAAATGATAGATTTGTAAATGCGTCATAAAATTGATCATCCTCTCGATGAGGTTAGTGAGTTTATTATTTAAATTAAAGAGACAATATGCTTAAAAACTATGTAGGCTGTGGTACACTACTGTGTCTATTAACACTAAGTGTGATTTCATGTGACATGAATTCTTCTGATCGAAAAGAAGCTGAAGAAATACATAACCCCGCGTCGCAAACCATTCCTGAAGAGTCCAAAGACTTAATCGGTCGCTGGGATTTGACGGTAGACAAAAAAGGGAAGGAGGCTCCATCTTGGTTAGAAATTAAATTATCTGGTTTTAATACGCTAGTAGGTGCTTATGTAGGCGATAGCGGGAGCAACAGACCTATTTCTCATGTAAAATTAGTTGATGGTCAGTTTTCTTTTGCTATTCCCCCACAATGGGAAGGTGGTGAAGGCGATTTTGTGATCGAAGGAAGACTGGATGGAGCAAACTTAAGCGGTACAGTTACGACAAACAAAGGTGAAAAGTATAACTTCACGGGCACGAAAGCACCGTATTTGGTGCGTGCAAATGCCCCTATTTGGGGAGAGTGTGTTGAATTGTTTAATGGAACGGATTTAACGGGATGGGTACCTTCTACGGATGATAATCAGTGGATTGTAAAAGATGGTGTATTGACAAATCTAAAGGCAGGCGCGAATTTAATAACATCGCAAAAGTTTGACGATTTTAAACTTAACGTGGAGTTTCGGTATCCTGAAGGAAGTAATTCGGGGATTTATCTCCGCGGACGATATGAAGTGCAAATTGAAGATTCGCCTAAAGACAAGCATCCAGGGTCTCTTTACTTTGGTGGCGTTTATGGATTTCTTGCGCCCAATGAAATGGCTACCTTAGGCCCTAATGAATGGCAGACCTATGAGATAACTTTGATAGGAAGACTGGTAACAATCGTATCGAACGGCAAAACTATTATCAGTAACCAAGAGATACCGGGCATTACAGGTGGGGCACTAGATAGTAAGGAAGGAGAACCAGGACCAATCTATCTACAAGGAGACCACGGTCCTGTCGAGTTCCGTAAAATAAGTATTACGCCAGCAAAGTAGTTTTAACAAACATCCAACAAATTAAATTTCCAATTGTTATCTATTATAGCAAATAGATCATAACATGATAAGAGATCACAATTGGAAAGCAAAGCAAGTGGATAGTACATATATAGTGAGTATTGCTAATGGTGCGGAAATAGTTGAAACATTAACAGATTTTTGTACTACTCAAAATCTATTCTTAGGTTACATTAACGGTATCGGAGCTGTAAATGAAGCCACGTTACGTTTTTTTGATCCCGATACGAAATCGTATCAGGATCAAACTTTTTTAGAGCAAATGGAAATTTCCAATCTTACGGGAAATATCACTGAAATGGACGGTAATATCTATTTGCATGTACACATCACGTTGGGGGGAAGAAATTTCCAATGTCGAACAGGACATTTACAGGCTGCTGTTGTAAGTGGTGCATGCGAATTATTTGTGGTGGAACTAAATAGTCGCGTGCAACGTGTGAAAAACAATGAAATCGGACTAAATTTATTAAGACTATAATCCTATATGGACGACCACAATATCTTCGTTTTGATAGGAAGGATGATAGGATGCTATAGCACCTGATCTTTTATAAGATTCCAATTCGTTATAGACTTCTCGTCGAAGTATGCCTTTTCCCTTGCCATGGATAAATCGGATGTCAGTATATTCCCAGTAGATGGCCGCATCTAATGTCTGCCGTAATAATTCTAGGGATTCTGCAAGTAATTCATCTGCGGCATAATCTTCCCAATCCGATAAAAATGTATCAGCATGTAAATCGACAACTTTAGCAGGCCTTCGCAATTCTCTCGCCATTTTAACAAAATTACCTATTCTAATTATAATAGTATTGGTTTGTCTGGATTGTTTTGAATGTACGCTAGTTTGTGTTGAAACATAGTCGCCATTTTCTTTGCGCGCCATTTGGCTTCATCTGTTTTAGGTCCTGAGAAAAGTCCATCTATAGTGCTATTGAAAAGATCAAGCCACTGGTTAAAATGTGTCTCACCAATGGGTAAATGTGCATGCGGTGGGAAAGGACGTCCATCATATGTGTATTCTCCTAACAATATAGTTTGCCAAAATCGGTACATTTTATCGAGGTGCTGAGGCCAGCGGTCTTGGATGTTTTGATTGAAAATAGTCCCAAGCATATCATTGTTTCGAATATTCGTGTAGAATGTGTCAACAAGTATCTTGATGTCATCCAAGCTGTCAATATCTTTCATAGCCCAAGCGTTTTAGTTCTATACAAATATCGGAAATAATAAACTGCTATCTGTCAATTGACTGTTTAATTTTGATCAGTACAATAGAACTATCTACTATATCTGTCTCTGACAGACATAGTAGACAGCTTTTTGATATTTAAGTTAGTAGTTGTACTTTTCCACAGATTTTATTTGGTTGTTCCCTTCGGTGAAAACCAGTGTTGGTTGGTACGTTTCTGCTTCTTCAGGCGACATATTGATAAAGGACAGGATGTGGACTGTGTCGCCCACGCTGGCATGCAGTGCGGCACCACCGTTCATACATACTTCCCCGCTTCCCCTCTTTCCTGGGATCACATAGGTCATGATCCGGCTTCCTGAGACTGCATTGTTAATATATACCTGTTCATATTTTTTAATGCCCGAAGCATCCAACAAATCTGCATCTATGGTGATGGAGCCATTATATGTAACATTTGCTTCCGTGACTTTTACAGTGTGGATTTTTGCTTTTAATAGTGTTAATTCCATGTAATGTAGTTTTATATTGCTTTATTCTTAATTGTATTTATATGGGTATCCAAGGATTTGAAAAGATATATGTTGTTATCTTGGTATACGTTGTAGTAGTGGTAATTGAAATGAAACGTAAACGTATAGGGTTTCTCTAAATCTATTTGCTGATTGCATATAACAGATACTTTATAATCTATTTCTCCTGAATGATGATAGCGGACAATCTCAAATATACCTTCTTGGCTCGTCAAATGTAACCATATGCCTTCCCCGATACCTCCGAGCCAAGTGGCGTTTTTTGGAATATGAGCGGGTCTGGGCGGTTCATCGATTAGTCCCGGACGTGAATCGTCTTTTATTTTTGCCGCCCGGGAGGTGTATAAGCTATCTTTTAAAAGATCGATTTGGAATAACAAAGATTCTTTTCGAGTCATTTTAGCGTTTCTCAATGTGTTCTCATAATATACAAATACCTCACCTTTTTTGTTGGCATTAATGACATTACTTGTAGGGCTAGCCTTCAAACATTCTGGATATAAAATAGATTTAGTGCGAGAATCGTTAAGGTTCATCCCTTTTGTCAATATTTGCGCTACATATCGCGAACAGCTATTGTTATTTGGGGCTATGGCACCATATAGCGTGGGACCTTTGTTCACTATTTCGTCAGCATACAAACGAGCATTTTTTATGTTAATGTCCTCGGCGATACTGCAGTACAGTCTTCCCCCTCCATGTGTGTATTTCTCATTTTGTGAAAGTTCGCATAATATCTCTTCTAGGTTTAGGAGGTTATTGTTCACATCCCAAAGCGCTTTAGTACGCACCACTAAACGTGGATCGAATGCGGATGAACGTGCTCTTCCATAACCCCGTGGAGCTATGTATCTTCCGAAATCATAATAAAGGATGTCACCGCTGTGGCGCTCTAGTAAAAGGATAGCTGCGTGTCCGACTTTAAAATTTAAATTTTTAACAACACCTATTTTCTTAAAAAATCCCATCCACGCTTCATCACCCCGAGCTGTTTGATCAGGCCAAGATAGGGGGATCGCTATGTCTTCGAATAGTTCCATGAGTAATTAACAAATAATCTTTGATTTTTCATTCGCAATGCAATTTTTTGAATAGAGCTTTGACAGGTATCTACTTCCATGGTCAGGGAACAATAGAACAACGTAATCTGTTGGTCGAAAGGCTAGATCATTTATATGTTTTTTTAATGTGCCAATAATAGCCGCACTTGAAAATCCCACTAGAAAACCTGTTATGTTTTTATATTCTTGAGCTGCAGATTTGCTGTCTAATAATCCTATTTGAAAGATTTTATCCACATAGTTGATGTCTAGAGCCCCGGGGATAAACGTTCTCCCAATTCCTTCTATAGGTTCTATGGTTATATATTCTTCTGGTAATGTTCGGTGGCTTAAGAAATGAGATAGTACGGATCCAACGGGTTCCACTCCCCAAATTTTGATATTTCTATTCTTCTCTTTAAAAAACCTTCCAACACCTGATATCGTACCTCCCGTTCCTATTCCAGCGATGAAATGTGTCACTTTACCTTTCATTTGCTCCCATATCTCAGGAGCTGTTGTTCGGTAATGTGCTTTTATATTAGAAGAATTATAATATTGATTGGTAAAGTAAGAATTTAAGTTGTTAGCAGCATAAGATTGTGCCTTAAACTGTGTGGAATAGAAATCATGTAGCCCATTGGAATTATCACATATCTCCACTTTCGCCCCAACGGATTTCAGCATTTCAATTTTTTCAAGGGAACAGGATTTTGAAACGAAGATTTTAGCTGCATATCCCATCTCTTTTGCGATCATCGCCAGACCATAGCCGGTATTTCCACTACTTGCTTCCACAAAAGTACCTCCGGGTTTTATTTTCCCCTTACGAATAGCATCTTCTATCATAAAAAGTGCGGGCCTATCTTTTGACGACATGCCCGGATTATGAAATTCCTCCTTAATGAATATGTTTGTATTATATATCGAAGATAGGTAGTCGCATCTCCGGATAGGTGTATTTCCTATAAAATTACGTGTCAAAATATTTTTTCTCTTTTTATTAAGTATATAACGCTTAGAAGAGATTTATCGTCTATCACCATGTTCATTATGTGCGTTATTTTATGTTAAGTTTTTAACAATGTCGGGATGGGTTTTGTTCATTGGGTGATAAAATTTACTTTGGACACTGAAATGCATTATGTACATTTTAGATGTTCCATCTGTGATAAGAACTATTGTTATTTTATCATTTGAAGGGACATCTCTTTAGCCTCTATTATTCTATTTCTTTTAATCAGTTCGATATAGGGTTTAAGTGCTATATATGTTTCAGAAGTCGGGTACACTTCTTCCAAATAGGTATATGCATTGATGAAGTACTCTTCTGCTTTATTATCATAATTTATCGCTGGCGTATTGTTCATACCAATGGTTAAAAATAATAAATACACTTTATATTGCTCACTGGCTTTGGCTTGGAGACTTTTACTGGTAACGGACTGACTAAAATCTTCCCACCATACTGTGCGTTGCACAAATGTTTCGAAAGGAATAACAATAGCTGCATCATTTGCAAAGCCTTCCAGATTTTCTTTTGCTAATTGCCTGAGGTATATCTCCATTGTCGGAGAGGCATATGCGTAAAAATTTTGTTCAATATATGCAGGGTAGGGTTTTATATAATACATACCTTCAGACTGTTCAATTCGAAATCCATTGTCATTGATCTGCTTATGAAAAGTACGCAATTCATCCGGTACTTTTTTGTTATTATACTCGACATCAACGAGCTGTGAATAGTTTTTGCGTTCATCAATGATCTTTTC
Organism: Sphingobacterium olei; assembly: GCF_005048855.1. GTDB lineage: Bacteria > Bacteroidota > Bacteroidia > Sphingobacteriales > Sphingobacteriaceae > Sphingobacterium > Sphingobacterium olei. The sequence continues at coordinate 171,693 of NZ_SUME01000009.1, read as the reverse complement.
GTTCCCATTCAATTCTACTTTTTCTTGATACGCTAGAAATTTTAATATGCCTTCGTCATTTTGAATGCTGTCATCTTTAGAGAAGATTTCCGCGAATTTATTCGTCGCTTTTGTAATACTATTGATATCTGTAGTATCCAATGCAAGTAAGTAATCCTCAAATTGATCTACTTTAGTAAGCGAGTACTCGTCTGAGGTAGAGATCGTATCGATATTTTCAGAATTTGTACCGGTATTATTTCGGTTGTCATTTTGACAGGAGGCAGATATGAGCAGTGCGGCGATAGCAGCTATAGTAAATTTAATCTTCATAGACTTTAAGAAAGAGATAAATATCTACTAAATATAACTAAATTTTGAAAGATATATTATAAATAATGCTGTTGCTCGTAGGTTTATTTCATGATGTTCTAATGGTATTGTTGTTTTGAAGCTGACAAAATAGACGTGAAGGAGGCCTTTTTCAAAATATTCTTCAAAAAATCAAGGGGTTGTAATTTAAGTTCAATATTGATGTTGATAATTAAAAAAAGCTTATTATATTTGCATCACTTTAAAGGTGATACCTTTTCGGGGTGTAGCGTAGCCCGGTATCGCGCCACATTTGGGATGTGGAGGTCGTAGGTTCGAATCCTGCCACCCCGACAAAAAAGAGAGTTCAACAAAGTTGGACTCTTTTTTTTGCAGAATGCGAACCGTAGAGGTTCGAACTATTTCGCTCAGGGTTGTGTTGGGGAATCGAGGTGTCTCGTCCTAGAAAAACTTTACAGATTTAACCATCAAACCATTGAATAAAATAGCGGTTTTCGGGGATTTAAAAAGGCCGTTAAAGTCTTGTATAGAGATTGCTTATGGCGATATCTGTAACGCCCTTAGTGCCAAATTATATGCATTAGAAAATCAAAAAATATTGCTTTATATAGCAACGCCACTCGAAATCACATCGCAGAAATTATAAAGGACGACTATTTTCGGCTAAATCTTCAAACAGATAGGAAGTCCTACGGTGTCATCGATTTTATAGCTTATAGCGTAAATTTTAATATAACCTGAAAATGCGTTTGATCAGAGTTCTATCTACAAGTCATAGAAAATTCAGAGGAGGGCTGCCGTGCTAAATCGCAGGGTAGCACTTTTTTTGTTATTTTTGGACTACGACAGAGAGTTTTGGGCTTGTAACTTATCAACTATCTGTAGCCGCGGACCGTTAGTGGTCAGATTAAAAGACAACACAACCGACAGGAATTAAAAATGGAAGAAATTAAAAGGAAAGGTTCAAAATCGATAAAAGAAATTCCGAAAGACATTTTGGAACGACTAAATTGTGGAGAAATTGAAACTGCAAATCTCGTAGAATGGTTGGCTGTTGATAAAAGACTTTTACTTGAAAATTTATTAAAACAATTTGACCGAACGGAATATTTAAAACCAATTTTATCAAATATTGAAAATCTTAAAAAACAAACGGTAAACACAATTAATGAAACAATCGGAATAGGTCTTTTTGAACAATCAATTAAAAACAAAGACAGCGAAATTTTAGTAATTATTTCAAAGCATAAATCGGATTTAATTCGTTGTTGGGCGACATACACAATCGGCAGAAACGAAAAACTGGAAATTAGTCAGAAGCTACAGCAAATTCAAGTTTTCTCCGCTGACAAACATTTCGGAGTGAGAGAGATCAGTTGGCTAGCAGTCAGACCAAGTATTATAAAGAACTTGACAGAAAGTTTAAATATATTGACTACCTGGACCATAAACCAAGACGAAAATATCAGACGTTTTGCAAGTGAAGCCACAAGACCTCGTGGAGTTTGGTGCGAACACATTGAAGAACTGAAACTAAATCCATCATTGGGTTTGACAATTTTGGAACCTCTGAAAGAGGATAAAGCAAAATATGTTCAAGATAGTGTTGGAAATTGGCTAAACGATGCAAGTAAAACCCAACCAAAATTTGTAATTGACGTTTGCAAGAAATGGGGCAAAGCGCGTAATACGAAAGAAACATCATACATAATTAAAAAGGCATTGCGGACAATTGAAAAACACGCTGATTGAGAAAGGAACATACAGATGACAAGGCTTTACCGATATGGCAGACTGTAGGGCTTTTGTGAAACATTAGTATGAGGGCCACTATTGGATTTAGGTTTTCGCAACAAATTACAGGAAGAGAATTGGCAAACGATGCAGAACATTTACTTAAAAATATAATTTAACACAAGTTATGGGCTAACCTTATGTGTAGCCTCAAAATATTAGCTTTAAGTCTAAAAAAGTTCCAAATTTGGTAAAAATAAATGATAATTGACAGAAAATATTTTGTTTTAAACAAGCAATGCGTAATCGAAAAATTACTTATCAAGACACCATTTAAGTACGGAGCAATTTTTCAAAATGAAGCCTGCTTCTTGTATGTTAAAAACGGAGAAAGCACACTAAAATCACCTACAGAAAATTTAAACATTCGCATTTCCGAAAGTGTATTACTGAAATGTGGAAATTATTTTGCTGACCTAATCCAAAACTCAAAACAACAACAATGTGAAATTTATGCCATTCATCTTCACTCCGAAATTCTCAAAGAGGTATACAAAAACGAAATTCCGAGCTTTATAAAACCGGAGGGCAAGAAGTCGTTTGCTACGAAAATTGAACGTCAGGATGTCATAGTTCATTTTATTGAAAGTCTCGATTTCTACTTTCAAAATCCCACATTGGTCAATGATGAATTGATAAAACTTAAAATAAAAGAACTCGTTTTATTACTACTTCAGACCAAGAATGCGGAAAATTTGTTTAGTTTATTTGCCCATCTTTTTACCCCACGGCAAGCAAGTCTAAAAGAAATTATACGAGCGCACCTTTTTTCCAACCTTACTGTGGGAGAGTTAGCAACACTATCAGATCGTAGCTTATCTGCTTTTAAGAGAGATTTTGAAAGTTATTTCAACGACACTCCTGCAAACTACATTAAAAAACAAAAACTTTTAAAAGCCATTGATTTATTAATCGCAACGGATTTCTCTATCGCTGAAATATGTTACAAAGTTGGGTTTAGTGATACCTCACATTTTACAAAACTTTTTAAGCGGAAATATAATTCGTCTCCAGCCGAATACCGAAAAAACAAGGTGTTAAAATAACCACTTGAACCTCATTTTCCATTTGTTGGACTTTTTGTCCAAGATTCCTTCACTTAATAAACACAACTTTGCATTAAAATAATATGCGAAATACAACCATTAAAGGAAATCTAACGGGAATTCCAGCTGACTTTCTAGTGAGGAAAGCCCAATTTTAAGCGTAGCGCATTACAAAAGCATTATTGGCGACAGCCTAACACAGAAATTTTAAATAATTAATCAAATGAAATATAGAAAAATAACTTCTTGGTTTATGGGGGTAACCATGCTCATGTTTGGGCTTCTTAAATTCGTAAACCCTTTTAAAAGCTGGTTTAGTGTTCAGATTGCTAATAGTGAATTGGGAGAGCTGTCCTACACTTTGGGTATATTGGGAGAAATTGGAGTAGGTACGGCTCTTATTCTCTGCTTACTATACAGACAAAAAATCCAATATAGAATTTTTAATCTGATTACAAATGCTTCCTTTTTCGCCGTTATAGTAATGATGTTAATAGGGGGATACGTGCACCTACATTCCAATGTTCCGGCAGACGTGTTACCACTTAAAATTAAACCGCCATACATTCCATTATTCTTTTTATTACTCGCATTATCAAATATTTACTTATCAATAAAGCGGACAACTGCAAAACAGACAAAACGACCTAATATCAGCTTTAAAAGGAAGGGTAACACCTGTGCAAATAGCACTTGTCTGATCGATGGCATAAAAACCTTGAAATATCCCAAATCAAAGTGCTACAAACCCTAAGTATCTGGCCCAAAAAATACTGGAGCCGCTAATGTCCGGTTTACAGTGTCGAACTGGGAGGAATCTAATATTGCTTTGCCCGGCTGGAGGTTTATGTGGGTATATGGATGCCAAACAAACGATGTATATTGGCCAAGATCAATTTTAATGACAAGGCAATTAAAAATAGTGACAAATCAAAAAATGAAATAACCAACTTTAAAATATAAATTTGTAGGCTAAATAAAGGCTAATAGTGGATTAGGCTATTTGACAATTTGACGGACAAAGAATAATACTGCTACTGCGAACCATTGGTTACAATATTTATGAAGACACTGCTTAACATAACATTATCGATATTTCTTCTGACTTTTTACAGTTGTGGAAACAACAAACAGACAATCCACAAAATTGAGCAAAGTGTAGTTGACAGCACCTTGACAATTGAAAATGTGGGAAACAAAATAGACTACGACAAAACCAGAGTAATAACAAGTGTTTACGTTTCTGCCAGAGAGGGAATCGAATTTAAACAAGAAGGGGACGAGAAATCAACAACTTTAGGAATGTACGAATATGGTGCTCGACTTGACGTGATTGAAGAAACAGAGAAATGGCTTGGTGTCCGTGAAAGAATCACAAGAAAATTTAATGTAAATGGCAGTAACATAGAAAGTACAGGTTGGGAAAAAGTGTATGTTATAAAAAACAAAACAGGTTTAATAAATGAAGTTAGTTTAGTTTCCTCTGACCTGAACGTAATTTCTTTTTTAACTTTAGACAAAAAAACTGAATATTTTGAAAACGGTAAACAGCTTAAAGCATATTTGAGTTTGGAACTCATCGATAAGGCTATTTTTGACAAGAATAGCAGCAGTTCGGTTGACTTTATATTGGCTGACACCACGGTGAATAAAAAGAAAAATGGAGTCATTGAGTTAAAGTGTAAAGATAAAACTGTGAAGTTCATAGATAGACCAGACGCGGAAGAAGAAAGACAGGAATTTTATTATGCGGGAAAGGTTGATTTTTTAAATCAGTACATAATTGGTGGTTCGTATTGGGAAAGTCTAGACTATAGATTTATTGACATAACAAGTGGCGAAGAAACAGCTACATTTGGTGAATTTCCCTACATATCACCTGATAAACAAAATGTTATCTGTATTTACACTAATCCTTATGAAACTACAGCAGATTTAGAGCTTTACGCTATTTTTAATAATAAGATTGAACACGTAATGAGTGCAAGTTTTAGAAATTGGATGCCGACAGTAGAAGGGGGGGCAATGTATTGGGGTGTCGACGGATATCTATATTTGACTGTGAATCATGTCAACTCTTTTTGGAAAGCAGACGGAAACTTAAACGACAAATGCCAATACATGCGTATAAAAATATTGTAGCTAATAAATATTCTGTGCTAAGCTAAGAAGTCAATAATTTTAATCCGCCACTGCCCGAAGCAGAAAATGTTGACGGCAACTATAACAACTTCTCTGCTAAACAATAATGATACGCAAATGGGTCCTGTATGAACAACAATAATGCGAGAAAATAAAGTAGGATTTTCAGAGGTCGGGTGGATTTTATTACTTCATATGAGAAAATGAAAAAAACAATATTACTGGCAGTTTTGGGATTAAGTGGGTCCCTCTATGGAAAGAGCTCCCCGATAAATGGTGAACCCACTCAGTTGAGATGCGAGCATCTGGTCAATCCTATCGGGATAGATGTACCGAATCCGAGGTTGATGTGGATGTTGAGAGATGACAGGCAGGGAGCAGTACAGATTGCATATCAGGTGTTTGTCGGCGTCGATTCGATGGGGGTTGTGAATAACCAAGGTGAAATTTGGGATACTGGAAAGCAGTCTAAAGCAGATATCCTTGTTTCCTATGCTGGACAAAAGTTAGTTCCACTGAAACGGTACTTTTGGAAAGTGACGGCGTGGGACAAAGACGGCAAACCAAAATCTTCAGCAGTAGCATCCTTTGAAACAGGTATGATGGGGAGAAATAGCTGGAAGGGAACATGGATCAGCGATCATCACGATATCCACCATAAAGAAGCACCCTATTTCAGAAAGCAATTTGAGGTAAAGAAGACGATCAAGTCTGCCAGGGCATATATAGCAGTGGCCGGATTGTATGAACTTTCGCTGAATGGTGAAAGGATTGGAGATCATCGATTAGATCCTATGTATACGCGTTTTGACAGGCGTACGCTTTATGTAGCGCATGATGTAACCGCCCACCTTCAATCCGGATCAAATGCTATCGGGGTCGTATTAGGTAACGGATGGTACAACCACCAACCACTTGCTGTTTGGGATTTTCACAATGCACCTTGGAGGGCGAGACCAGCGTTTTGTTTAGATCTTCGCATAGTTTATACGGATGGAACGGAAGAAACGATTGTGTCGGAGCGTGATTGGAAAACATCATCCGGACCGATTACATCGAATAACATATATACAGGAGAACACTACGATGCCCGCTTGGAGCACGATGGTTGGGACAAGCCGGATTTCGATGATGCTAAGTGGCGTGGTGTTCGATATCGAAGCACGCCTTCGAACTACATCGTATCGCAGCAGATCGCGCCTATACGGTTGGTAAAAACCTACAATGCAGTATCCGTTAAAAAGTTTGATGAGAAAACCTATGTTTTTGATATGGGACAAAATATGGCTGGTGTTACACGTATTAAAGTCAAAGGCCCCGAAGGAACTGTACTTAAAATAAAGCATGGAGAGCGTCTGCATGAAAATGGTCGCCTGGATCTATCTAATATCGATGTATACTATCGCGGAGATAAAGAAAAAGATCCATTCCAGACAGATGTCGTTATACTAAGTGGTAACAAGGAAGATGAATTTACGCCAAAGTTTAACTACAAAGGCTTTCGTTATGTCGAAATTATCAGCAGTAATCCCATCGTACTGGATGAATCGAATTTAACAGCTTATTTTATGCATAGCGATGTTGATCCGACTGGCCAAGTCAGAACCTCCTCAAAATTGGTAAACGACCTATGGAAAGTAACGAATAATGCGTACTTGTCGAACCTGATGGGCTATCCGACGGATTGTCCGCAAAGAGAGAAAAACGGTTGGACTGGGGACGGACATCTGGCTATTGAGACCGCATTATATAATTTTGACGGTATAACTGTGTATGAAAAATGGTTGGCAGACCACCGCGACGAACAACAGCCCAACGGTGTGTTGCCGGATATTATCCCCACTGGTGGATGGGGATATGGTACCGCAAATGGATTGGATTGGACGAGTACAATTGCCATTATTCCTTGGCAAGTGTATATGTTCTATGGCGATAGCAGACTTTTAGCGGATTGTTATGAAAATATAAAACGGTACGTCGATTATGTAGACCGCATCAGCCCGAATGGACTGACTACTTTCGGGCGTGGCGACTGGGTGCCCGTAAAATCGGGATCAAATCTAGAGCTTACATCGTCTACCTATTTCTATGTAGATGCAACTATTTTAGCCTCTGCAGCCAAACTGTTTGGCCGCGAGGACGACTATAGAAAATACGATGCGTTGAGTAAAAAAATCAAGCAAGCCATTAACAGCAAATTCTTGAATACTGAATCCGGAGTATATGCAGATGGAACACAAACCGAACTGAGCGTGCCGTTACATTGGGGGATTGTTCCGGAAGATATAAAGGCTAAGGTAGCCGCCAATCTGAACAAAAAAGTAGAGGAAACGAATTTTCATCTTGATGTAGGCGTATTGGGTGCAAAAGCTTTATTAAATGCGTTGAACAATAATGGATATGGTGAGACTGCCTATAAGGTGGCGGTTCAGGATACGTATCCGTCATGGGGATGGTGGGTTGTAAACGGAGCGACGACATTGCTCGAAAACTGGGATTTAGAGGCAAAAAGAGATATTTCGGATAACCATATGATGTTTGGAGAAATCGGAGGGTGGTTCTTTAAATCTATCGGAGGTATTATGCCCGATCCAGATCAGCCCGGATTCAAAAACATTTTACTTCGACCAATATTTCCAGTAGGATTGGATCAATCAGAAGTTACACACCGATCTCCCTACGGTGAAATTGTGTCTAGCTGGAAAAGGAATAAAAAGACGATTGTTTATGATATACAGATTCCAGCAAATTCCACAGCCAAATTCTATCCTCCTGAAAATGTGGAAGGCAGTGGCGAAGCGATAGAATTGGTATCTGGAAAACACCAGTTAAAACTAAAACTAAGATAGGAAGCTATCAAACATAGGAGATTGCCCCATTGTTGTGAGTAGAACTGACTGTATTCATATCGGGTTGTACCGGTCGTTCCCAAAGCTTATGAATTAAGTATGACATTATTGTAGGATTTAAGTTGTTTAAAATGTTGATGTTTATCCCAAATAGTGTTAACTTACTATCATAGTAAGAATATAAAATAAGGTTGCGATTGTATCTTTTTCGTTGGTACTATTGTCTTTGATGACTACTTTGATAGAATGGTAAAGGGCTTCTTACGGTACGCGGGAAAAGTACTTATTTTATGTCATGTTTTTTTTGCAATTTGAACGCATAAATCAGATTAATAATCTGTTTATTTGTGCTAACTTAATAATAGAAATTCATTGACTCAACCCGATGTTATGGTGTTAATTGTTTTGAACCTTATTTTTTGTCTTGCATTTATTGGATTTGCGTATGTAAATCTCAATGATAAAGATTCGTGGCTATGGATACCCATCTATATGTTGGCTTCCGTTTGTTGTGGATTGGCTGTTTTTCATTTTTATTACCCATTGATTTATTTGGGTGCCATTCTGTTTTATGTCGTTTATGCCATTATCCTCTTTTTTGCCAAAGATGGTGTATGGGACTGGCTGATGAAATATCGTAGACCGAGTCTTGTTGAAAGTATGCAAGCGACTAAACCTTATATTGAGAAAACGAGGGAATTTTTTGGTCTTCTGATCGTAAGTATTGCATTGGGGATAAATTATTTTGTTGCTATTAATTTATAAAGAATCAAACCTGTGGTCGATATAGAAAAGAAGAAAAATCTTGATAAGTTATTTCAACAAATCATCCAACAAAACCTCAGTTCCGATGCATGGGCTTGGTTGGCCGATAAAGTGGAGCGTATCAAAACAGAAGAAAAGACACTACAGTTAAATCTGAGTTTTGCACAGCTGCCCAGAATGTCAGGTAAAAATAACCTGATCGTACAGCCCGAAGACTTAGCGGAAATAGCTACCTTATTACCCGGCTTTTCTTTACAGGGATGGACAGCTGATCGGCTGGCGCGTGTCTGGTTGTTGATGCAGCTGCCGGATGTGGATAAGATGGTGTACCTGAAGAAAATCAAGAACTTATTTACGGTAGCGGAGATGAATGAACTGGTTGCACTCTATTCCGCTCTTCCTTTCTTGCATTACACCGAAGAGTGGATCAGCACCTGTGAAGAGGGCATTCGTAGCAACATAGGTACGGTATTGGAAGCTATACTGTATCACAATCCCTATCCAGCCCATGCGCTTTCAGAAGCTGCATGGAACCAAATGGTTTTAAAAGCTTTTTTTAATGAAAAAGATGTCAGCCAAATCCCTGGATTAAAAACAAGAGCTAATCAGGCGCTGGCGCATACGTTGAACGATTATGTCCAAGAACGTTTAGCTGCTCATAGAACGGTTCATCAGGAAATATATAGATTAATAGAAATAGGAAAATAATAAAATATTGAATAATGTGCTGTAATGACAATTTCCAAGAAAGAAATAAGGGAGAAAGAAACCAAGATGTGCTAGATTTGAATGATATCAATGGGATGCAGTTTTTTGATCCGCATATCCATATGACCGCACGTACGACGGATGATTACCAAGCAATGGTGGATGCGGGTATCGTCGCTATTATAGAACCCGCTTTTTGGCTGGGACAGCCCCGTACTGGAGTTGACAGTTTTAAAGATTACTACAGTAGCTTGATCGGTTGGGAAAGATTTAGATCTTCACAGTTTGGTATCAAGCATTATTGTACAATAGGCTTAAATTCACGTGAGGCAAACAATGAAGAGCTAGCAGAGCAGGTGATGGAGCTATTGCCACAGTTTGTTTTTAAAGAAGGAGTGGTGGGAATCGGAGAAATTGGTTTTGACGACCAGACTGCTGCCGAAGAAAAATACTTCAGGTTGCAGTTGGAGCTTGCTAAAGAGGCGAGTTTACCCGTTCAGATCCACACACCGCATCGAGATAAGAAAAAGGGCACGCAACGTAGTATGGATATTGCTATTGAGCACGGTCTGTCGCCCTATTCGGTGATTGTGGATCATAATAATGAAGAAACTGTTAAAGAAGTGTTGGATCGAGGTTTTTGGGCTGCATTTACGATTTATCCTTTTACAAAAATGGGCAATGAACGTATGGTGGAGGTCGTAAAGCAATATGGTTCCGAAAGGATCATGATCAACTCTGCTGCCGATTGGGGAATTTCTGATCCGCTGGCTGTACCTAAAACTGCAGCATTAATGAAAAAATCAGGTATTGGTTTAAATGATATTGAACTCGTTAGTTTTAGAAATGCGATTACGGCTTTTGGTCAGAGCGGACAGATTGATGAGCATGATTTTATTGCGATTAAAAATATTGATCAGTCTCAAAAATTTGCAAGTAATTCCATCTTGCGAGGTGGGCAGCAACCTCGAATTGATAAAAATTCGATCATCATCAAATAATTAAGCTACTGTATTGAAAAAGTTATTAGGCTATATTAGGTTGATGCGACCTGCAAATGTCGTTACGGCGATAGCCGATGTACTTGCTGGTATCTCCATATCGGGCTATCTATCACCATTGGGATGGTCCCCATTGCCAATATTACTACTCTGCATCTCAACCATAGGTCTGTACAGCGGGGGCATTATCTTTAATGATGTCTTTGATTCAGAATTAGACCGAGTTGAACGCCCCGAAAGACCCATACCAAGTGGAGTGATCAGTAAAGTAGAGGCCACTGTATTTGGAATCTTATTTTTCGGAATCGGGATGGGAACCGCCTATTTACTCGGACTAGCTTCGACGGTACTTGCTATTGCGATTATGTTGGCTTGCCTCGTATACAATAGGTGGGCAAAACATCATCTGCTATTAGGACCGCTTAATATGGGGCTTTGTCGTGGATTAAATCTGTTACTGGGTGTCAGCATCATAAGTAGTGAAGTGGGGCAATGGTGGTTTTTGGCTATAGTACCTATCATCTACATTGCATCCATTACGATGATTAGTAGAGGTGAAGTGCACGGAGGAAATAAAAAGATGCTTTATTTTGCAGGCATACTTTACACTATTGTTATCGTTAGCATCTTGTTTTTTGCTGGGATAAGAGGAGATATCTCCATCACTATATTGTTTATTGTTCCGTTTGCATGGATGATTTTTAAACCGCTTATAAAAGCAATAGATAATCCTATAGGACCCAATATAGGGAAGGCAGTTAAAGCAGGAGTGATTGCATTGATTTTCATGAATGCAGCTTGGGCCAGTGTTTTTGCAGACTGGAAAATTGCACTGGTCATTATTTTTTTATTACCATTATCCATTTTACTAAGTAAAGCTTTCGCTGTTACTTAATTAGTGAGTTTCAATTATGAGTTTTTTAGAACAGTCTTTTAGTGTAAAATTTGAATATAAGATTTATTTTGCTAAATCGTTATTTGACATCAGTAATCCCACCTTGGCAAATTTCTTTAAAGAGAGTCAAACAAGTGTAGTACGTAAAATATTTTTTGTACTCGATCAAGGCGTTGCAGATGCGCATCCAGGCCTCGTGTCTAGCATTCAAGCATATTTTGATCAATATCAAGAAATTCAGCTGATTCAGGAGATAATGGTTATTCCCGGAGGGGAAGCGTCCAAGAATGACATTACACTATTCGATCGTTTGGTAGAGGCGGTGGATCGTTTTGGTATTGATCGACATTCTTATATCGCTGCAATTGGTGGAGGCGCAGTACTCGACCTTGTGGGCTATGCCGCCGCGGTATCACACCGTGGTATCAAGCATATTCGTATACCTACCACAGTGCTTTCACAAAACGATTCGGGTATAGGTGTTAAGAATGGTATAAATTACAAAGGCAAGAAAAATTTTTTGGGCACTTTTTCACCCCCCGCAGCGGTATTTAATGATGATCAGTTTTTATTAACATTAGCCGATAGAGATTGGCGATCGGGTATCTCGGAAGCTGTTAAGGTAGCATTGATAAAAGACCCGGCATTCTTCTCCTGGATTGAGGAACATGCGACTCAATTGGTCGCTCGTGATCTGGATACCATGAATTACTTGATTGCACGTTGTGCAGCCTTACATTTAAACCATATTGCTTCAGCAGATCCATTTGAGATGGGATCTGCAAGACCTTTGGATTTTGGACATTGGAGTGCACATAAATTAGAGCAATTGAGTAATTTTAATGTGTTACATGGTGAGGCCGTTGCCATGGGGATAGCGTTGGATAGTGCTTATTCTTTCATGACAGGATTATTGAGCGAAGAAAAATTATTGCGGATTTTGCATGTATTGCTTCATTTATCTTTCGACATTTCGAATCCCTTGATTCAGATTAGTGATCCCGAATCTCCAATATTGCATGGCTTAAAGGAGTTTCAGGAACATCTCGGCGGAAAACTGACCATCACTTTGCTGACCGATTTGGGAACTGGAAAAGAAGTTCATGAAATGGATCATCAGATGTTGATCCAGGCAAGTCATTATGTTTCGGATTTTACGAGTAAAGCAGCTGTTTTACCTCTTTAGTACTAATAAAAATGAAAGTTAACACAGGCCATTTGACCTATTGTACCAATATCCATCCTGGAAAAAATTGGGCGGATGATTTTAAGGCTTTAAAAGACAATTTTTCGATTATCAAACAGTCCATTTCGCCAGATAAGCCGCTTGGAATAGGACTTCGGCTGTCCAATATATCGAGTTTAGAGCTTATCAAAGAAGGTAACTTAACAGCATTCAAGCATTGGCTGACTGAAAATGATGCTTATGTCTTTACCATGAATGGTTTCCCATATGGAGAGTTCCACCGTACAGTAGTCAAAGCGGAAGTACATACACCTGATTGGACTACTGAAGCACGGAAAGACTATACCATACGACTGTTCGGAATTCTCCAGTCTTTATTGCCTGAAGGCATGATTGGAGGGATTTCTAGCTCTCCGCTTAGTTATAGACATTGGTTTACCACTACGGCTGATGTGGTGGAGGCGAAGAGAAAGGCGACGTTAAATATAATCGATGTCATAAAAGAATTAATTTCAATTGCTAATAGCACCGGTACGATTATGCACCTTGACCTTGAACCTGAACCCGATGGTATACTGGAGACGGGGAGAGAATTTATCGATTGGTATACCGATGAGCTGCTCCCTATGGCAGTTCCGGATATTGTAGTTTCATTTGGAACCTCTGTTTCTGAGGCAGAATTGTTAATTAAGAAACATTTGTGTCTTTGCTATGATGTCTGTCATTTTGCGATTGGTTATGAACAGCATGCTGCTGTGTTAAGAGAATTGAAAGAGAAGGATATCCAAGTAGGTAAGATACAGATATCAGCTGCGTTGAAAGCAGATCTTGATCAAACTGAGGTACAACGTACTGCCGTGAAAAATAGTTTTCAAAAGTTTAATGAACCAACTTATCTGCATCAAGTTGTCGCTTTAAAAAAGGATGGCGATTTGATTCGTTATCCAGATCTCACACCCGCACTAGCTGATTTTGAACATCAAGATGTTGTCCAATGGCGAGCTCATTTTCATGTTCCGATATCTGTTTGTGATATCGGTGCGTTAAAGTCAACACAGCAGGATATCATTGAGGTTTTGAATTTACAAAAGAATGAACCTTTTAGCGAACATTTGGAAGTGGAGACCTATACCTGGGAAGTATTGCCAGAGCAATTAAAAATACCAATCGCAGCGTCTATCAGCAATGAGCTGGAATGGGTCATTAAAAGTAATGTATAAATGAAGAAGACGGTTGTGATTGATGTAGTGGGCTTATCCGCAAATTTGATAGGAAAGTATACGCCATTCTTAAAACGGTATATAGAAAATAAAAATCTGGCAGCTATAGCGCCTATGCTACCTGCGGTAACGACTAGTGTACAGTCTACTTATCTGACGGGTAAACAGCCTACCGAGCATGGTGTTGTGGGAAACGGCTGGTACGATGATATGGATGTCGAAATCAAATTCTGGAAGCAGTCCAATAAATTGGTTCTTGCTGAAAAGATCTGGGACAAAGCCAAAAAAGAAGATCCAAACTTTACCTGTGCCAATCTATTTTGGTGGTACAATATGTATTCTGATGTGGACTATAGCGTGACACCTCGTCCCAACTACCTGGCCGATGGTCGGAAACTGCCCGACTGCTATGCCCAGCCCGCCGAACTGCGTGATATTTTACAGGAAAAACTTGGTCAGTTTCCGCTGTTTCAATTTTGGGGCCCGGGAGCCAATATCCAATCCAGCAGATGGATTGCGGAGGCATCCATGATCACCGAAGAGCTTTACGATCCAACACTTTCGTTGATCTACTTACCACATTTGGATTATTGTCTGCAAAAATTTGGAAATGATTGGCCCAATATCAGTAAAGAATTAGGTGAGATCGATGCTTTGATAAGAGACTTGGTAGCGTTCTATGAGAAAAAAGGAGCTAATATCATTATTCTTTCTGAATACGGCATTTTACCTGTAGACTCTCCCATACATATCAACCGGATATTTAGACAAGCCGGATTATTACAGATACGTGTAGAGCGTGGTTTGGAGTTATTAGATGCCGGGGCTTCTCAAGCCTTTGCAGTGGCGGATCATCAGGTAGCACATGTTTATATCAACGATAAGTCGGTTCTACCTCAGGTCAAAGAAATCTTGGATAAAATACCAGGGATTGAGATGGTGCTTGATAAGGAGGGGAAGAAGACGTATGGTATAGATCATTCGCGTGCCGGAGATTTTGTGTTGGTTGCCGATCAGAAAAGTTGGTTTACCTATTACTTCTGGCTCGATGATGACAAAGCACCTGACTATGCCAGATGTGTCGATATCCATAAGAAGCCGGGGTATGATCCTGTAGAAATGTTTATGTCTTCGAAGTTTCGTGCATTATATAAACTCTTGAGAAAAAAAGCAGGATTTCGCTATGTAATGGATGTAATACCCTTGAATGCCAATCTGGTAAAAGGTTCACATGGTAGCGTCAATACACCTTCCGAATTTCATCCTGTTTTGATTACAGAAACAGATTTAAATAACAGCAGTATAAAGGCAACTGAGGTTTATGGATTAATTTGGAAATCTTTGCATAGCGAAAAGAATTAATGCTGTTGGCAATTTTATAATATAATCAAGAACCTACAGGATTCTTTCCAATACAAACAAAGCCACTCCCTAAAAAGAGTGGCTTTGTTTGTATTCAAGTATTGATAATACAACTCATTATCTCAATGAGTTGATATAAGCTGCCATTTTTAAGCCGTCAGCTTTAGATACCTGTGGCATAGGCGGCATTTCCGTCGCATAACCTGGCCAGTTTTCTGGTTGAGGGTTATAGATGAGCTGCAAAATTTTTTCATTTGAATATTTGCGTTTGGCAATTTCCGTAAAAGACGGCCCTATTTGCTTTTTTGTAGGGTGATGACAAGCCAAACAAGTATTACGGGTTAACAAACCACTTACTTCTTGGTAAGTTGGAGCTTTCGCAACCGCCGGTTTGACTTCGGTAGTTTTCGCAGCAGGTTTAACTTCGTTTGCTTTTGCTGTTCCGCTTGCCTTTACTTCCGTTGTTTTTTTGCCAGCAACCACTTTGTTGCTACTTGGAATGGCTTTCTCGACTGGAGCCGGAGTGACCTCCACCACGGCGTCATTTGCGGAGTTTCGGGTACTCAGTGTAGCCAAGGCTAACTTCTCACCTGTAGGTATTGCGTTCAATGTATAATAAGCGTCAGGGTGAATAATAGAGTAGAAATTTTGCTTCTCCCGTATGCCATCCACATTAATGACATGGATATAGTGCTCGCGGAGGCCATCTACCACGATTCTTGCTCTAAGTCCATCGGGAGAAACCTTAACGCCTTTTATGTTTAAGGTTTCGTTATTAACTGGAGGTGAACCATATACCGGCTGATATTTGTAGATAAAACTTTCAACACGATAGGAAGCTAAATCTTCTGCCGAAGTTAGATCTACCGGTTGGGTGAATTCGATTTCAAAACCATCAGGCATTGCTCGTACCGCTTTCATATCAAATGGGATCTGATTATTGTATACCAAGCGCTCAAGACCTTCATTTGCATCACCGGCAGAACCCCAACCGCGGTTAGTTTCACCAACAAACAAAGATCCATCTTGTCCCCATGCCATTCTCAAAACACCTGATCTAAATCCACTTCTGAACATAAATGCAGCACCCTGTTCTTCACCATTCACAGTTTCTAAGAAAACACGTGAAATGATACTCATTCCTTGGTCACCAACCAGTAATTGCCCCTCAAACGGACCGAATGTGCCTTTAGGGATTTTTACGGGCTCAGAATTTGAAATACCAAGGATACCATGAGGTAACCATACCGATGGCAGACGAATTTCAGGAAATTCTTTTTTCATTTCAAAAACCGTTTTGAAATTCTCGTTGACTCTGTTTTCAGGCTTGATGTATCGTCCTTCCGCATTTTTGATGCGGCGTTCGTCTACTTTAGAATAGAAAGATTCAGCGGATAATTTTACAGGTGAATCCGGTCTTGTTGTCCATCTTAAGCTGGCAGGATGTCCCATGAAATCACCTTTACTGACCCTCCATAGACCTCCAGAACCAACCCAGTCGCCTTGGTTTTCGGTGTAATAAAGTTGGCCATCTATGACATTGAGACCTGCAGGGGAACGTACGCCTGCGGCCCAAGGTTGCATTTTACCATCTTCTGTAATATTCATAACCCAGCCACGCATAGGAACACGGCTTTCTGCACGCCACCATTCTTCGTTCCCGAAAGCCACATTTCCGGATACGAAAAACGATCCGTCTGCTGCTATTTTAGGTCCAAAACTGTATTCATGATAATGTCCGCTCAGCGGCCAAGCAAATACAGTTTCATAGACATCAGCTTTACCGTCCATGTTTTTGTCGATGAGCTTCGTTAGCTCACCTCTTTGCGCCACATACAACGCACCATCTTTGTAAGCCAGGCCTAATATCTCATGAAGACCAGTTGCAAATTTTCGAAAGTATGGTCTGTTGCTCGTTGGGTTTTCTACAATAAATACATCACCCCGACGGGTGGATATGCCTAGATCTCCGTTAGGTAAAGTAACTAGTCCGCCAACCTCTAAAACAGGTCCTTCGGGCATTCTTACTTTCATGATCTTAAAAAAGTCTTCTTCTTTTGGTGTTTCTTGAGCTTGGGAAACAGTATAACCAAAGCTCAAAGCTAGCATTGCTAGCATTCTAAAGGTGTGTTTCATATAATATCTGTACTCTTTCAATTAGAATGAAATAGAATAATTTAATTGTTTGTCAAATGGGATGATTAGCTCTTTTCCTCCATTAGCATCCCGAATAACAGGTTTTGGAGCACCTTTATCAAGTTCAAGGTAATAAGATTGTCCATCTACGAGATAGTACCCTTTTGTGAGTTCTTCAATTGAGCTTGCATTAGCCAATAAAAAATAAAGGTTTGCTACTGGTTTGTCAATGTTTACGGATCTGCTCAAGCTTTTGCCATTGTTAGACACCGTGATGATATCAGTCACCTCTGCACCATAGATATTATATTTAAATTGGGGTCTATCTTCATTATCGATGACATAACCTTTCGTTCTAAATCCAGTACCTATACTATCTACTGGCCACGATGCTTGATTGTTTGTAAGTTGAGCCAAAGCTAGAGTAGGGGTCTTTACAAAAGAAGTTATTACTCCACGAGCTCTAGAAGTACCGTTCCCTCTACCGTCCCACATTGGTGTAGCGTCAATAAATTCACCATGCCATGCTTGTAATAACAAACCATTGTCCAAATCATAACTATAATGTGTTTTTAACGGACTGCCTACTGATATTGCATGTACAGCAATTTGCTTCGGAGCATAGTTAACAAAGCTTCTGATCATCGTATTGGATGGTGCATCTATATAGATAGGGTCAGCACCGCCACCAGCTCTATTGTTTCCATTGAGCATCTCTTCGGGAAGTTTTGATATTTTAATGTTTCTAAAAGCAACAGAGCCATGATCTCCTTGAAGACGTAGCGGTCCTAAAGGTTTTTCTTTATCAGCAGCCCCACCGGTTGGTCCGAACAATTCAACATTATCCTGTACGATAACCCCATTGAGCTCAACAGCTAAAATTCTTGCATTTGCAGTTTTGTTTCCTGAAGCATCAAATTGTGGTGCTTGAAATGCAATTTTCAGGTGCTGCCATAGACCAGGTGCTTTGCTTGCATTTTGACGTGGAGCGTAGCCTTCGAAACCTTTGGAGCCTTCAGGTCTCGTGTCATCCCAACGTTCGTAAATACCACCATTGTCAGACGAGAGGGGATGTAACACGCCCCAAGAATCTTTAAGTTGCACTTCGTAATTTCCTTGCAAGTAAATGCCTGAATTTGAATTGTTAGCCATTAAATAATCCAGCTCGAGAATCATGTTTCCGTGAACTGCATTCGTTAACAAGTCGGATCCCTTCACTTTATTGGAAGTGATGTTGACGAGGATACCTGATCCTTTTGTAGCTTTCAATTCATTTTCATTTCTTGGGTCTGATATTACTTTTTCTGCAATAGTCCAAGATTTTCCTGCAGCATTGAAGGCAGAGAGGTCGTTAAGTTTAATTTCCGATTGATCGGTTAGCTGCTGGGCTAATAATAATGTCGTTCCAAATAACCAACATAAGCTGGTTGTTCCGAACTTCAAATAGTTTAATTTCATATGAAGTACTAGGTTTTAAAAGATAAATATAGCAATTTTGTCTTTGCTAAAAGGATTTTATTTGTAAAAATAATATTATGATTGTGCCGGTTAATACTAAACTACGATTTATAAACATCAATAAATAGGAGAGAATGGAGTCTAAAAATGAGCCAGCAAAATAATCTATATATTGGCGAAAATAATACTAGTTTGAATGAGGTTATAGTCGCATCTTTATAGGTCAAATTCAAAATAAGTAGGTGAAACCAATAAGATTAAAAAATTTTTATGATTAAAACACTTTTGTCAAAGATCTTTTTGTTACTGATTTTTATATCAGTTATGGGGTCTTGCCATGAAAAGCGTTCTGGAAAACCAAAAATATTGGTTTTTAGTAAAACCGCCGGCTTCCATCACGATTCAATTGAAAAGGGAAATGCTGCGCTTCAGAAATTAGGCCTACAGAACAACTTTGATGTAGATACAACAACGAATGCCGAATGGTTTACAGAGGATTCTTTAAAGCAATATGCAGCCGTGGTTTTTCTAAATACAACTGGTGATCTATTGAATAATTATCAGGAGGCTGATTTTGAGCGTTACATACAGGCAGGTGGCGGTTTTGTAGGTATTCATGGTGCTGCTGACGCTGAATACGATTGGGGATGGTATGGCAGATTGGTAGGAGGATATTTTGTGACGCACCCAGAAGTCAAGGAGGGAAAGTTGACCATAGTAGATAAAAAACATCCGGCAACAAAATCTCTTCCGGATATCTGGGTACATACGGATGAGTGGTATGTCTTTAAAAAAATGAACGAATCAACTCATAAATTGATGACGATCAACAAAGAGGTGTATGCCAATCCAGAACAAATGAACGAGACACCAATGGCCTGGTACCACGACTTTGATGGGGGGAGGTCTTTTTACACCGGCTTAGGACATCGGACGGAAGACTATACAGATACGCTATTTTTGAAACACATATTGGGCGGTATTGAATATGCAATCGGGGGTAATTATGAATTGGACTATAAGAAAGCGAAAACAAAGCGAGTACCAGAGGAGGAGAGGTTTACTAAAGTAGCATTGGCGGTTGGTGAATTTTTTGAACCAACAGAAATGACCATCTTACCCAACTTGGATATCCTAGTGGCCCAGCGCCGAGGCGAATTACTACTCTATAATCAGGAAACAAAAAAGGTGAGGCAAGTGGGCTTGTTAGACGTATACCATAAAACAGAAATGCCCAATGTGAATGCAGAAGAAGGTTTTATGGGATTGACAATTGACCCAGATTTTGCAGATAATCATTATGTATATGCATTTTATAGTCCAAAAGATACTTCAGTTAACCGTCTTTCTAGATTTGAGTTTAAAAACAATAAGTTAGATCTAGCAACAGAAAAGATTGTGCTTCAATTCTATTCACAACGTGATATCTGTTGTCATACTGGTGGCTCTCTTGCTTTTGGTAAAGACAGGAACCTTTACCTGTCGACAGGTGATAACTCGACACCATTTGATGAGAGGGGACAAAAATTTGTTAGCAATGGTTACTCACCAAGAGATGATCGGGCTGGACATGAACAGTATGATGCTGCACGCAGCGCAGGAAATAGCAATGATCTTCGCGGTAAAATTTTGAGGATAAAGCTGAAAAAGGATGGTTCATATGAGATTCCAAAAGGCAATTTATTTGCAAAGGGGCAGGCAAATACAAGGCCTGAAATTTATGTCATGGGTAACCGAAATCCATATCGGATCTCGGTCGATAAGAAAACCGGTTTCCTTTACTGGGGAGATGTAGGTCCGGATGCGAACGAGGATAACGACAGTAGGGGCCCAAGAGGTTATGATGAGATTAACCAAGCGCGTGAAGCCGGTTTTTACGGATGGCCATTTTTTGTGGGTAATAATTATGCATACCATCCATACGATTATGAAACAGGGGTGAGTGAGACACCTTATGATCCCGATAAGTTGATAAACAACTCCCGAAATAATACAGGTATAAAAGAACTACCTCTGGCTCAACCTGCTTTTATTTGGTATCCTTATGCTGATTCCCCGGATTTTCCGCAAGTGGGTTCAGGTGGACGCAATGCTATGGCTGGCCCCGTATACTATTCGGCGATGGCGCCAAAAGAGAATCGTTATCCAGATTATTATGACGGGAAATTTTTTATGTACGATTGGGTTCGAGGATGGGTCAAAGTGGTGACGATGTTGCCAAATGGTGACTTTGATAAAATGGAGCCCTTCATGCCTTCTACGAAATTGGCTTCGCCGATTGATATGGAACTGGGGCCTGATGGGAAAATATATATCTTGGAATACGGTAGTGGTTGGTTCAGCGAAAATGCTGATGCAGCGCTATCGAGAATCGACTATAATGGTGGAGAGTTGGCTTCACAACGTGTCGAGAAAACTGTATCAACAAAAAAATCGCCTGCAGATACAGTTTATAAAGATCTGGACAAAGCCAATGGAGAATTGGGACATAAAGAAGGGTTAGATACACCGAAAGGTGAAGCCTTGATATTGGCGTCAGATTGTAAGGCCTGCCATGCAACGGATAAAAAGTCTGTCGGTCCTTCTTATAAAGAAATCGCTAATAAATATAAAGACAATAAAGATGCTTTATCTTTATTAAACGGGAAGATCGTCAAAGGTGGTGCCGGTGTTTGGGGCGAAGTGGCCATGCCGGCGCATCCTTCGTTAAAAAAAGAAGAAGTAAATGAAATGGTAAAATGGATACTATCCTTATAACTCGTATTGCTATCTATTTAAATAATCACAATACGTTAAGATGAAAAGAACTCTAAATTTAATCCTCTTCCCGCTATTACTAGGATTGACCCATGCTGTCGAAAACCCGCAACAACAAGTAATAAAAAAAATCGGGAATTATTCCTTTACCCAACAGGCACAGGATAGCCTGAAAATGTTATCTGGAGCCCCCGAAGGTTTAATCATGACACATTTTACAGGTCCGGATCTGACTCCAAGCCCAGCTTGTTTGGCGGTAGCTCCTACGGGGGAACTGTACGTTGGGGTTGATATGATCGGCTCGTTGGGAAAAGATATGGGAAAAGGGTTTATCCGCCGATTTGTGGATACGGACAATGATGGGGAGATGGATAAGCATACCGATTTTGCCCGAGTGGACAATCCCAGAGGTATATTTGTCCTAGGCGATCAGGTGTTTGTATTGCATACCACATTCGATGCTACGACTGGGATAGCGACGGGAATGGACTTGGTTGTTTTTGAAGATAGAGACCGGGACGGTGTTGCCGATGGAGCGGCCAAACCACTTGTTGTCGGATTGAGCAACGCCAAATACATCCGGGAACGTGGTACCGACCACGCGACCAATGGAATCAGAATGGGGATTGATGGTTGGATATACATTGCCGTTGGTGACTTTGGATTTCACAATGCAACGGGTACCGATGGTAAAAAATTGACCATGTTGGGCGGGGGTATTCTACGCGTACGTCCTGACGGCACAGAAGTGGAAGTATACACCCACGGTTTACGTAATATCTATGACTTAGCCATCGACCCTTATATGAATATTTTCACGAGAGATAATACCAATGATGGTGGCGGATGGGATATCCGGTTCTCCCATCAGATTCAATCGGGAGAGTACGGTTATCCTTTATTATTTCAGAATTTCACAGAAGAGATTATCCCGGCTTTAGCCATGCTGGGTGGTGGATCGGGTACGGGTTCCTTATATATGGACGAAGATACCTGGCCGGCGAAGTACAATAAGGTGCCGATGATGGCAGACTGGGGAAGAAGTTTTCTATACCTGCACCATGTGACGCCGGATGGGCCAAGCTTTACACAAAAAGAAGAAGAGTTTATCAAGTTGCCACAAATTACCGATCTGGATGTAGACGGTTCGGGTAGATTATATTTAGCAGCTTGGGATGGCGCCGGATATTCAGGCAACCCGGATAGAGGTTATGTGGCTCGCGTCGTTCCGAAAGGATGGACGTACAAAGCATTCCCTGATACGAAGAGGGCTTCTGTCGCGGATTTAGCCAATCTGTTAAAATCAGGTAGTGCAATAGCTAGGCTTTATGCGTCACAGGAGCTTCTTTCCAGACCAACCGATGAAGCTACTGCCGTCACGTTAAGTACGGCAAAAGATAAGGACTTACCGTTAAGTGTGCGTGTAGCCGCCATATATACCTATGCTCAGGTAGCGAAAGAAAAAGCAATTTCAGCGTTGGTTGAACTTGCAAAAGAAGAACAGGTCAGGGAATTTGCTTTTCGCGCATTGACTGATCGCATCGGTACATTGGAGCAGGTTCCGATCGATCCGTTTATCGATGGACTAAAAGATCCATCGGTGCGGGTACAGACAGCTTCCATTGTGGCTTTAGGACGTCTTGGGCGTGTCGAGGCAGCCAACGCTTTATTACAAACAGCAGTGCCTGCTTCTTTTGTTGCTCCCGCAAAAGGAGTCGAAGGGCCACATGATGTGCCCAATGCCGCGATTATTCCTGCACACTTAGCCGTGCGAGCCTTAGTTCGCTTGAACGCAGTCAATTCAAGTGTAGGGTTCTTGGGGACAGAAAGTCCTGACTTGGCTTTATGGGCTTTGCGTTATATGCATGATACCCGAGCGGTCGACGGCTTAATCGCAGCGTACGGAAAAACCAAGGACCAAAAGCTGAAAGATAAAATCCTGGTTACTTTAGCCCGACTATATAAGCAAGAACCGGCTTATGATGCTTCATGGTGGTGGGGTACCCGTCCAGATTCGCACGGTCCGTACTATAAAGGTGTCGAATGGGAGTCATCACAGGTCATAGAAAAATTCTTGAAGGCGGAAAGCTTAAAAGCAGGGGTCTCAAAGAAACCGTTTTTTGCTGCTTTGAATGATAAGTTCCGTATGGAAATCGCTGCTTTCAATGTGGTAAAGAAAGATGTAGCAGTAAAGGAAGTTGCCGAGCAAAAAGTTGATTTGGATAAAATCAAAAACCAAAAAGGACAGGTTGGCAAAACTTCCATAGAAGATATCATGTTGGCCCTTGCTAAAATAAAAGGTGATCCTGTAAAAGGCAAAGCACTCTATACTAAACAAGGCTGTTTTGCTTGCCATAGTACTAGCAAAAGTGAACCTATGAAAGGACCATTTATGGGGCAGATCGGGTCAATTATGAATCGCGAACAAATCGCAGAATCTATATTGAAACCAGATGCTTCTATCTCTCAAGGGTTTAAAACTGTATTGGTCGGTACAAAAGATAAAAAGAGTTATATGGGCTTTGTGACGCAGGAAACTGCAGATAAAGTGGTATTGAGAGATATTGCAGGTTCGGTTACGACCGTACAAAAGAGTAATATCGCTACAAGAAAAGAAATGCCTAACTCTATGATGCCGGCAGGATTGGTAAATTCATTAACCGTGGAAGAGTTTGCATCACTTGTCGCTTATCTCGAAAAACAAAAGTAAGTAACGAGGTCATCCAAGAAAAAAGGCTTCTCTATTCCGAGAAGCCTTTTAAATTCAAAAAGTCAAAATCTAATGATTAACAGTATTCGTCAAATGCTGCGACCAGATTGTCTGCAATCATCTGAGCAGGACGGCCTTCAATCATATGTCTTTCTATCATATGGACCAATTTGCCGTCTTTGAATAACGCCATTGCCGGTGAAGATGGAGGATAAGGCAACATATATTGACGGGCTTTATCCACGGCATCTTTTTCCATTCCTGCAAATACAGTGACTAATTTATCGGGATGCTTCTCGTTTTTAACAGCTGTTTTCGCTGCTGGACGCGCATTCGCTGCAGCACATCCACATACGGAATTTACCACGACGAAAACCGTTCCTTCTGAAGGAATGGCGGAATCAACTTCTTCAGGGGATTTAAGTTCTTGGAAGCCTGCGTCTACCAGTTCTTGACGCATAGGAGCTACTAAATATTCTGGATACATGATGTTAAAATTTAAAAGTCAAAATTAAAAAATATCAGACACCTCATTAACAATATTGTATTTGTTCTTGATGATTGTCTAGTGCAAATATAAATCATAAAATTGCGTGCGTCAAGTTAGTATCCTCAATATAATGTCACTTTTGCATACTTAATGTAATTAAAGACTTTGAATTGAGTTGATTTTCAAGTAATTTTGTCTTTCTAAAATATTTAAAGAATACATTATGTCATCATTAGAAACTACTTACGTCCCCTACAAAGTAAAAGATATTACACTTGCAGAGTGGGGGCGCAAAGAAATAGAATTAGCTGAAGCGGAAATGCCTGGGTTAATGAGTCTGCGTGCAGAATTTGGTGCTGCCAAACCATTAAAAGGGGCTCGTATTGCAGGGTGTCTTCATATGACGATTCAAACTGCGGTATTAATCGAAACCTTGGTGGAATTAGGCGCGGATGTAAGCTGGTCTTCTTGTAATATTTTCTCTACGCAGGATCATGCTGCTGCTGCTATTGCTGCCGCAGGTATCCCGGTGTATGCATGGAAAGGATTGACTGAGGAAGAGTTTAACTGGTGTATCGAGCAAACCTTGTTTTTCGGGGAAGACCGCCAACCGTTAAATATGATATTGGATGATGGAGGAGATTTAACCAATATGGTGTTCGATAAATTCCCAGAATTGATTGCTGGAATCAAAGGACTTTCTGAAGAAACAACAACGGGTGTGCACCGTTTGTATGAGCGTATGAAAAATGGCACGTTACACTTGCCTGCTATCAATGTCAATGATTCTGTTACGAAATCTAAATTCGATAACAAATATGGGTGTCGTGAATCATTGGTAGATGCAATCCGTCGCGCAACGGACTTAATGTTGGCAGGTAAAGTCGCAGTAGTGGCCGGTTACGGTGATGTAGGGAAAGGATCTGCAGAATCATTACGTTCGGCAGGTGTGCGTGTAATCGTTACGGAAATCGATCCGATATGCGCTTTGCAAGCCGCAATGGAAGGTTTTGAAGTGAAAAAATTTGCGGATGCCGTAAAGGAAGCTAATATTGTAGTAACTACGACAGGTAATAAGGATATTGTTCGGGCTGAGCATTTTAAAGTGATGAAAGACAAAGCTGTGGTTTGTAACATTGGGCATTTCGACAATGAAATTGATGTAGCTTGGCTTAACACTAATTACGGCAATACCAAAATTGAAATCAAACCTCAAGTTGATAAATATACCATCGACGGAAAAGATATTATTTTATTGGCAGAAGGTCGTTTGGTAAATTTAGGTTGTGCTACTGGTCATCCGTCTTTTGTCATGTCCAATTCATTCACCAACCAAACGTTGGCGCAATTAGAACTCTGGACAAATACAGCGGCTTACGAAAATAAAGTATACACCTTGCCTAAGCATTTGGATGAGAAGGTAGCTCGTCTTCATTTGGCACATATCGGTGTGGAATTGGATACTTTAACGGCAGATCAGGCAGCTTATATCGGTGTGACGGTTGATGGTCCTTTCAAATCGGACGCTTACAGGTACTAAGTCATTATCACCTGTCGCCATTGCGATGAGCGCAGCGAAGAAGCAATCTTACTACTATGCTTTGTAAAAAGACTGCCGCGTCGTGCCTCCTCGCAGTGACGAACAAGTATTAACGTCATCGCGTGAAGGAAGAATGGCGACGACCGCGAAGCAGCTCCGAAGGAAACCAATCTTATGGATGCGTTTAAGAAGACGCCACGTCGTGCCTCCTCGCAATGACGAGATATAAAAAAAAGGAACGTCCTTGCCTGCGGTAGACAGGCAAGGACGTTCCTTTTTGTGTTCAAAGACGTTTTTTTCAGCTCCTTCTTGGCTAGACAACACAGCCTTACCACTGGCAGTCCAGTTTAAGTATTAATTTTTAGTGGAATACTGTCTCTTTTACAGCTTTTAAAGCATTGTGTAAACGGTCATCATCTAAGCCGGATACGATCACATATGTTGCTTGCAAATCGGCCAACTCTTTTTTCCATATCTCCATAAAGTGTTCACGTTGGTCGGGGAAGTCTCTCAACGGATCATCTTGCCAAGCGAGATCAATGTCCATCAAGAGGTACAGATCATACTGCCGGTTTTTTATTTCTTCTTTTACCTGCGAGGGCGTATCGTTAAATAGGTAGTCACACCATATTTTTACCGTTAGAATCGTCGTGTCTAGGATGATAATTTCATTTTTTGCCAATGGAATCAGCGCCTCTTCTAATGCGACCTGACCGTGGAACATATTCACTTCATCTTGCAACGTATATTTATTATGAAGGTCTCTACAATAGTAACGGGAATATTCTGGTACACAAATCGTATCGAATTGTTCGGCTAAATATTTTGCTATCGTGGATTTCCCGGTGGATTCGGGACCGACGACGGCTATTTTTTTTACATGTTTTTTCACGTTTAAGAGTCCTTTTTTGTGCGGTAACAGATTTTCGTTATTCTTGTAACAACTTGCT
This sequence comes from Sphingobacterium olei, assembly GCF_005048855.1. GTDB lineage: Bacteria > Bacteroidota > Bacteroidia > Sphingobacteriales > Sphingobacteriaceae > Sphingobacterium > Sphingobacterium olei. The sequence continues at coordinate 144,372 of NZ_SUME01000009.1, read as the reverse complement.
GTGCAATAATAGCAAAAGTCATCCAAAAAATAGAGTATCTGCTTATTCTAAAGCGGTTGGTTACGCAAATTGTTGAAAAATAGAGGAGAGAAAACCGTATATACCTCAATTGTTTTTTGCAATTAAAGATACACTTAAAACAAGAAAAACCGTCCGATTGCTATTGTACTACCTTGTTGGCACAGGCTGTACTTGCAAATGATTCGGGTTTGGCCTTGAAAATAAATCCCATTCCCATGATATAACCCATGGCTTCTTTAAGCGCTACATTGGATTGAAAATTTGGGTTGGTGTTGATGTCGGCATGGACTTCGAGATCAATGTGGTATTGGTCAAGAAGGGGGCAGAGGTGATAGGCTATTTCTATCGATTTTTGAACTTCAATGAGCATACGTTCTTTTATACTCATTCGATGTGGCTTTTTGTCTCGCTGGATAAACATAAACCCTCCTTTGTGTTCCCGTAGGAAAACGATGACGGTTGCGAATTCGACAATTCCCCGTTTTACTTGAGAGTCGGTTCCTATGTAAACCTTGAGCTTGTTACCGACATGGGCTTCTTTACGTATGATTTCTTCAACAGCCTCATTGATAGGAATCCGTATGACCTCGCCATTGTATTTGTGCCATTCCATAATGTTGTTTTTTATGTATTAAATTTAAAGTTATAGTGTTCATTTTTTATTAATTATATATTAATTTTTAACTGATTTATAAATGAGCGGATATGCACATTATATTACTCTTTATTTCCGTAAGCCAGATCTCCAGCATCGCCGAGTCCTGGGACTATATATGATTTGCTGGTTAATTCATTGTCGACGTCGCCTATCCATATGTGCGCTTCGGGTACGAATGCCCTCACATGCTGAATCCCTTCCTCAGAGGCAATGACTGCGGCGATATGAAGTTCCTTGATGTTATATTCCGCTAACAGTTCTTTGCAGCATAAAACGAGACTTCTTCCGGTAGCAAGCATGGGGTCTACCATAATGACAATCTTGTCGTCCAGATTCGGTGTATTCACATATTTTTTATGTACTTCAAATTCACCACTTTTTTTAGTGTGTCGGTAAGCAGCAATAAAGCCACTATCTGATTTATCAAAAACATTTAGAAAACCTTGGTGGAAAGGTAATCCTGCGCGGATAATAGTAGTTAGAACGGGATGCTCTACAAGTTGCTGTGTTCCAGCGACACCGAGCGGTGTTTCTACTTCATGAAGTTCATACTGAAATGTTTTACTAATTTCGTAAGCCATAATCTCACCTATACGTTCTAAGTTCTTACGAAAGCGTAACCTGTCTTGTTGTATATGGACATCGCGCAATTCGGCTAAAAAATGATTGGCTATGCTATTGTGTTGGGTGAGGATGTTTATCATAGCGTATGGGTTTTAATTTCTAGCAATTTAACAAAAAAAATCATTGAATGTTTATTTCAGGCTACATTATTGTATGGAGTATTAAAGATGACGAACATTTTTATTAAGTTTACATTTCACGAAGTAATATGGAATTTCAATTAACATCTGAGTATAAACCGACTGGGGATCAGCCGCAGGCCATCAAAGAGTTAGTGGCTGCGGTGAATGAAGGAGAGCAATATCAAACGCTATTGGGGGTAACCGGATCTGGTAAAACCTTTACTGTTGCCAATGTAATTCAACAAACCCAAAAGCCAACATTGATATTAAGCCATAATAAGACATTGGCAGCGCAACTTTATGGTGAATTCAAACAATTCTTTCCAGAAAATTCTGTTCAGTACTTTGTTTCCTATTACGATTATTACCAACCCGAAGCCTTTATAGCCTCCTCAAATACATATATTGAGAAGGATTTAGCAATAAATGAAGAGATTGAAAAGTTACGTCTAGCGACAACGTCTGCATTGATGTCAGGCCGTAGAGATGTTATTGTTGTTTCTTCTGTATCCTGTATATACGGTATGGGTAATCCAGAGGATTTCTCGCGTTCTATTTTTAGATTTGGCGTGGGAACTACCATTTCGCGTAATGCCTTCCTGCATAAACTAGTGGAAATTCTGTATTCTCGAACCACAACGGATTTTAAACGCGGAACTTTTCGGGTTAAAGGTGATACTGTAGATATATTCCCTGCTTATCTTGACCATGCTTATCGTATATCATTTTTTGGTGACGAAATTGACGAACTAAGCGAAATTGACCCAGGTAGCGGCAAGACATTGGCTAAACACGAGGCGCTGTCGTTATTTCCAGCTAATTTATTTGTGACACCTAAGGAGAAATTTACGGAGTCCATCTGGAGAATACAGGACGAATTGGTGCAGCGTAAAACACAATTGGAAGAAGAAGGGAAAATGTTGGAGGCCAAGCGGCTTGAAGAGCGTGTAAACTACGATCTAGAGATGATGCGCGAACTCGGGTACTGTTCGGGGATTGAAAACTATTCACGATTTTTTGACGGCAGACAACCCGGCATGAGACCCTTCTGTTTGTTGGATTATTTCCCGGAAGATTATTTATTGGTCATTGATGAGAGTCATGTTACATTACCCCAGCTTCGTGCGATGTATGGGGGAGACCGTTCTCGTAAAATTTCGTTGGTAGAGTATGGATTTCGATTACCCGCGGCTCTTGATAACAGACCGTTGAATTTTCCCGAATTTGAATCGATGACGAATCAAACCATTTACGTATCGGCTACACCTGGGGACTATGAATTACAGCAGACAGAAGGTGTTGTAGTGGAGCAGGTAATCCGTCCAACGGGCTTATTAGATCCGATTATTGAAATAAAGCCCGCTGTTAACCAAGTTGACGATTTTCTGGAAGAGGTAGATAAAGCGATTAAGGAGGGTGGACGTATTTTGGCGACTACGTTAACAAAACGTATGGCGGAAGAATTAACGAAATATATGAGCCGGCTTAACATAAAAGTACGTTATATCCACTCCGAGATTAAAACATTAGAACGGGTGGAAATTCTGCGGGGTTTGCGCTTAGGTGAATTTGATGTGCTGGTGGGGGTGAATCTTCTGCGGGAAGGATTAGATTTACCGGAAGTCACTTTGGTAGCGATCCTGGATGCGGATAAGGAAGGATTTTTACGTTCTGAACGATCACTTATCCAAACGATAGGCCGTGCGGCTCGTAATGATAGGGGACGCGTGATTATGTATGCCGATAAAGTGACGGAGAGTATGCGTATTACGATCGAGGAAACGAACCGACGAAGAGACAAGCAGACGGCTTATAATCAAGAACACGGCATTACCCCGCGGACGGTGGGTAAGACCCGTGAAGAAATTTTGGAGCAAACTTCTGTTGCGGATTATAAACCAGGAGAGGCTAAAGCATATGTTGAACCTGATGCGAGTTCTATGCTAGCGGCTGATCCGTTGATGGAGTATATGAGTGAGAAGGATATGAAAAAGGCGGTGGATACGGTTCGTAAGCGTATGGAGAAAGCAGCTAAAGATATGGATTTTCTGGAAGCAGCTAAATTACGTGACGAAATGTTTACACTAGAAAAAATGTATACGGATCGATTTGGGTGATAAAAAGGCTCTATTGCTGTTCCTGATATAATTTTGTATTGTTCAGACTCAGGGTCCAGCAGAAATTTTCCTGGGTCAAATTGAATGTTCCATTTGTATAATGATTAGCTGAGTTTTTCTGCAATACGATACTGTGTGATTCGTTAGGGATAAAGATTTCTGCATCATTCTTTGTGGAATCTACTAATATGTAAGCAGAGGTTTGATAAGCGGAGGAGGTGTTTAAGTTACGTAATTCTATTCCATCTTCCCAAGGTCTCACACACGTTTGTTTTATTTTTGACCAAGTGTATCCGGCAGACGCAATGCAATCATTTGAGTCACGGTCATTTCCAACTAACTCTATACTATCTTGTTTGCTTGACTGTGTTGTATTAACAGAGCTACAAGAAACACTTATCGCAACCAAAGAAACGAAGTGTAAGGGCGGTGTCAGTATTCTCATTTGTCAATTTAATAAAAGGTTATATGTTTTTGTATTAAACAAATGAGGATCGTTTTTGATTTAAAGGAATTAGAAAATAATAAAATTATTTATTTTCTTAAAAATTCGGTATATATTTATATTTTTCCAAAATATCAAAGCATATTTTTAATAAAATTTAAATGAAGAAGCCAATATTGGTTATCAAATTCGGTTCTGCTTCTATTACCACGAATGGAGAAATAGACGAGCAGATCGTTTTGGAAATCGCGAGACAAACTGCTCAACTGCAATCTACTTATAATATTGTACTGGTATCCTCAGGTGCCGTCGCCGCCGGCAAGAAATATTTGCCCAAATATAGTGGTACGCTTTCAGAACGGAAAGCGGCAGCGGCTATTGGTAACCCGTTATTGGTAAGAACTTATGCGACTTATTTTAAACCGTTTAAAATTGCTTTAGCGCAAAGCCTGTGTGAACGTCATCATTTTGCAAATCGAGATCAATTTCTCCAGCTTAAGAGTACCTATGAAACGCTTTGGAAAAATAATATTATTCCAATTGCGAATGAAAATGATGTCGTGAGTAACAAGGAACTCAAGTTTTCGGACAATGACGAACTTGCGACTTTAATAGCTGTGGGTTTCGGAGCCGAACAGATCCTCTTTAGTACATCCGTTCCGGGCGTACTGGACGCTAAAGGTCAGGTCATTCCCGAAATTAGGGTGATTGACAAAGATGCGTTAGCTTTAGCACGCAAGGAGAAGTCTGCTGTCGGGTTAGGTGGGATGACTTCTAAATTGAACTTTGCCAGATTGGCTAATCAAATGGGGATTAAGGCCGTTATTTTTAGTATGCAGATCGAAAATGGTATATTGAAAGCCGTAAAAGGAGAGACAGGAACGGTGTGCTATGCACAAAAGAAGAAACTATCTTCCCGTAATAAATGGCTAGCCAGCGGAAGTTTGATTTCAGGCCTGATAACCGTAGATCAAGGGGCTATACACGCGTTGCAAAGTAGAAAGAGTTTATTGGCGGTAGGGGTGATGAACGTAGTACAGGATTTTGAGATTGGCGAAGTTTTTCAGATCGCAGATGAAGAGGGGCTGATTCATGCCGTGGCCAAATCCAAATTGGATTCGGCTACACTTAAAAATGAAAAAAATAAAAAGAATTTAGAAATTGCACATGCAGATGATATTGTGCTTTTATAAAATAAGAGATGGAAACAATAGAACAACTACTGAAAGATGCGAGCCAAGCGAAACAGGTTATCCAACCTCTTTCGTTAGAAACGAAAAGACAAGTATTAGCGAGATTGTCTTCACTTTTGATAGCGAATAGCGATGATATAATAGCAATGAATCAAAAGGATTTGGATCGCATGGATATCACTGATTCGAAGTATGATAGATTGGTGTTGAACAAAGAGCGAATCGAAGGGTTGGCACAAAGTGTGATCGATGTAAGCCAATTGGAAGATCCTACCGGAAAGGTACTTTTAACAAAGCAATTGGCTAATGGCCTATACATTGAAAAGAAATCCGTGGCTTTAGGCGTTGTGGGCGTAATCTATGAATCCCGTCCCAACGTCACGATTGATGTGGCGGCACTTTGTATTCAGTCAGGAAATGTATGTTTATTACGGGGCGGTTCGGATGCCTGGTTTACCAATAGCATATTAGTCGACCTGATTCATACCGTTCTCTCTGAGTTCGATTTGGATGAACACATTGTTCAGCTGCTTCCGACTGATCGGAAGCTTGTTTCCGAACTACTGACAGCGACAAAATATGTGGATATTATTATCCCTAGAGGATCACAAGCGTTAATCGACTTTGTACGGAAGAATGCTAAAGTTCCGGTGATCGAAACGGGGGCAGGTGTCTGTCATACCTACGTAGAGGAGACTGCAAATCTAGAAGATGCTGCTCAGATTGTTGCGAATGCTAAGATCTCGCGTCCTTCGGTTTGTAATTCCTTAGATACAATACTGGTAGACCGTAAAGTGTCTGAAAATTTCCTCCGTAAAGTAGCTCCTTTATTGCAAGAAGCCGATGTCGAGATTTTTGCAGATCAGGATGCGTTTGCAACATTGAAAAATTTAAACTATCCTCACCTTCAGCAAGCAACGGAATCTGATTTTGGAAGAGAATTTTTGGATTTTAAATGTTCGGTGAAAATGATCGACAGTTTTCAGGAAGCTTTAGACCATATCGCTTCCTATTCATCTAAGCACTCCGAATGCATTGTTTCTACCAATGCCGATCGCATCAGTACTTTTATGAATGTAGTCGATGCCGCTGCGGTCTATTCGAATGCATCTACACGTTTTACGGATGGAGGAGAATTTGGTTTGGGAGCAGAGATAGGGATTTCGACGCAGAAATTACATGCCAGAGGACCATTTGCTTTGGAGAAATTGGTGACTGAAAAATGGTTTGTAACCGGTAATGGACAAGTGAGGTAGGGATCTGGTGTTAGGAGTTAGGTATTAGGTTTTTAGGTATTAGATATTAGATTTTTGACTTTTGAAGAATGGGAATACGATATGAAAAAGACACGATCCTGAACTGGATCAATGAAATGGGCAAGTTTCTAAGATTAGTAGTGGGGAAGTGGGAAGACTTTGACGAGTCACAGGCTCCTGTTGACATCGAAATAGGATACAACGATTTTTTTAAACGGGAGCGTGCTGATCTGTTGGCATTAGGAGAGGATGAATTAAAGCAATTTGCAGATCGTTTAGAATCTGAACAAGTCCGTCCCTTAGCTTTATTGTTCCTGTATGATGGCCTTATCAACAAGGAGAGGGAGGCACTCCAAAAAGCAAAGCTATTACTGGAATATCAAGCTGCCAAAACCGGAAATTTTTCTTTTGAAGATTTCGAGCATTTGGCAACGATTGATAGGCATCTTAAGTAACTGTATTGACCTATGTCATCCTGACTTTTGATGCCTGCCTAGCTGGTACGCAAGGATCTAGAAACTATGCCCTTAGTATTTCACGTGCGATTACTAGACGTTGTATTTCTGAAGTGCCCTCATATATCTGTGTTATCTTTGCATCCCGCATGAGGCGTTCCACATGATATTCTTTTACATAACCGTATCCTCCATGGATCTGAACGGCCTCTATGGTATGCTTCATCGCCACTTCCGATGCGTGTAATTTTGCCATAGCCGCTTCTTTACCATAGGGCAATCCCTGATCTTTTGTCCAGGCGGCTTTGTATGTCAACAGCCGGGCCGCTTCTATTTCAACTTCCATATCGGCCAATTTAAATTGGATTGCTTGGTGATCTGAAATCGGTTTTCCGAAAGTTTTGCGTGTTTTGGAATATGCTAGCGCTAAATCATACGCTCCTGCTGCTATTCCCAGTGCTTGTGCGGCGATTCCAATCCGTCCGCCGTCTAATGTTTTCATGGCAAATTTAAATCCAAATCCATCATCTCCAATCCGGTTTTCTTTAGGTACTTTCACGTCTGAAAATAGCAGTGAATGCGTGTCGGAACTGCGGATGCCTAGCTTATTTTCTTTTGGTCCGATCGTAAAACCGGTGTATCCCTTTTCTACAATAAGCACGTTGATTCCTTTATGCCCTTTGCCCACATCTGTTTGCGCAATGACTAAATATATATCGGCGTTACCACCATTTGTGATCCAATTCTTGGTTCCATTGAGGAGGTAATAATCACCTTGATCTTCAGCAATCGTATGTTGCGAAGATGCATCCGAACCGGCTTCGGGTTCGGACAATGCAAAAGCGCCAAGTTTCTCACCCGTTGCTAGTGGTACCAGATATTTCTGTTTTTGTTCCTCTGTTCCATATTCGTTTAGTCCCCATAGTACTAACGAGTTATGCGCGGACACGATCACGGCAGCTGAAGCGTCAATTTTTGCAATCTCTTCGAGAGCCAATACATAGGCTAAGGTATCAAGGCCGGCTCCGCCGTATTCTTGGGGCACCATAATACCCATGAAACCAAGTTCGCCCATTTTTTTAACAAATTCAAAAGGAAATTTAGCTTCTTCATCCCGTTGGATGGCACCGGCTTTTAGTTCTTGTGCGAATTCACGGGCAGCGTCGCGAATCATTTTATGCTCTTCAGATAGTTCGAAATACATAACGTGTTTAGTATGGTATAGTCAAATATACTTAAAAATACTATGCTTGCATAATGTTTTGTTGAGAAATAATTTTTATTGATTAATTGCTTTAACACCAAACTCCTTAACACAAAAATAAACTTAATCACAATCGCGTTGTTATAGAAATGATAAAGTTATGACGGAATATATTTGGGGTGTTTATCTTAATCTACTACCTTAGTAGAGTAAATGAAATATTGATTTTAAATAATATATAACATGAGTTTAAGATTAGGAGACCAAGCGCCAAATTTCCAAGCGCAAACGACAATTGGAGATATCGATTTTTACGATTATACAGAGGGAAGCTGGGTAGTATTGTATTCTCACCCCTCGGATTACACGCCGGTATGTACTACAGAGTTGGGGCGCACTGCGCAGCTTAAGGGGGAATTTGAGAAGCGTAATGTAAAAGTATTGGCATTGAGTGTAGATGATATAGAGGATCACTTCGGCTGGATAAAGGATATTAATGAGACTCAAAACACCAATGTTGATTTTCCGATCATTGCAGATAAAGATCGCACGGTAGCAGAGTTATATGATATGATTCATCCTAATGCATCTGCTACCGCTACTGTTCGTTCTGTATTTGTTATCGGTCCGGATCGCAAGGTTAAATTGACGTTGACGTATCCTGCATCCACAGGACGTAATTTCAACGAAATCTTACGTGTGATTGATTCATTACAGTTAACCGATGAATATTCTGTTGCTACACCAGCGGATTGGAGTGATGGAGAAGATGTTATCGTCGTACCGGCTATTAAGACGGAAGATATTCCTGCAAAATTCCCAAAAGGATTCAAAGAGATAAAACCGTATTTGCGTACGACGCCACAACCTAACAGGTAACAACAACTGAAAATTAGTAATTATAATAATGAGAAAGCCGACTATAAGTTGGCTTTCTCTTTTAAGGAATATTTACGTTTTCGTAAAATATAAGAAGTTAATAGTGCGGATAGGCATATGATCCCGAGATAGCCCACACCTTGGACAATGTCAAATGTATATTTTTCGGGAGCAGAAAAATAGAGAAACAACTGTGTTAAAATACACATTACCAAAAAAATAAAAAAGTATATCCAGAAGGTCCGCATTGTTGTTCTTTGTTTAAAGTTAGCAATTAAATAAATAACTGCCAACTTTAATGAAGGTTTGTAAGGAGTTGGGTTAAATATTCAGTGTATTTCATTGTCTTCTGCGCTTTTATGTATATTTACGCTATGCTAATACAAGCGTCTTGTTTTCTGGATTTTACCTGCGAGTTTCCCGTGCCAACGATATTCATGCTGCGGCCGAAGAGTGGGATCGGACAGTTCGTGATGCGCGACGAGTTGCAGGTGTCGCCCTATGTGGCCATGACAGAGTTTGCCGACACTTATGGTAATTTGTGCCAACGGTTGGTGCTGCCCGCCGGACAATGCCAACTACGCAGCACGGTGGTTGCCGACTGTGCCGATGTGATCGATGTGGATTACGGAGCTGCATGGACACCAATCACTGACCTGCCGGACGGTATGTTGCACTTTCTCTTGCCGAGCCGGTACTGCGAGTCTGACAAACTGGGCGACGCGAGCGCGGAAATAACCAGAGGCTGCAACACGGGCTATGAACAAGTGGAAGCGATCCGTCAATGGATACATACCCACATCCAATACGAATACGGCACTACCGACAGCAGTACATCTGCATGCGATGTATTGGAAACGAAGAAAGGTGTATGCCGTGACTTCGCGCATATCGGCATTTCCCTGTGCCGGGCATTAGATATTCCAGCGCGGATGGTTACGGGCTATCTGTACGAGTTGGATCCAATGGACCTTCACGCTTGGTTTGAGGCCTATATCGGTGGGCGCTGGTATTGCTTTGACGCCACACAACACGAACCGAAAGGCGGCCGCATTCTGGTAGCCTACGGGCGGGATGCTGCGGACGTTGCCTTTGCCACACACTTCGGTGCGGTGACGCTCAATGATATGCAGATCAGTGTAGAGGAGATCATTGCATAATACTGGAAAAGTCGTTTTTAGTTTTTATTGTTTGAGTTGATCTGCTTTGTCGGGAAGCAGGTTTTGACATGCTGAATGGAGCAAACTGTTGTTAAATTACGGATTTTTGGGTTAACTAATTTAATCTTAGATGTATTTTTTTAATTCAACAAAGTTGATAAAAACTTTTTTAGAACTCGCCGAAGTCGTTTTTAAAAACACTTCGAGCACTTTTTAAACTCTCCGAAGCGAGTTTGAAATCTCTCCGAAGCGTTTTTTTATTTGATCACGGTCATTTTTTCGTATTTTTTGGCCAAAAAAAAGCCTGCACCCCATAAGGTGCAGGCTTCTACCTGTAATTTAAAACGACCTATTACTCGTTTTTCTTGAAAGTTAAATTTCGCATTAACGTCTGTACCTGCTTGCCCGGATGGAAAAGCAAACGCGTGCGAACGATGTTAGCTGCATTGACTTCTTCCCTCGCATCATTACCCGCGCTATTCGAACCCAGGCGAAAGGAACCTAGATTACCCAGACGGACAATATATCCACGAGAAATGTTGCGCGGAATCTCCCTTACCAGACTCTGCAACACAGCATATACATCGGCCTCGGTTATGGACGAAGCATGCGAAATATCAGAAGCTAGATCTTCCAATACGATTTCTCCCGCATGTACCGGACGTGCGTAGAACTTTTTGGGAGCCGTAGGGTCTCCCGGTTTGCCGATTTCGACTACATTGTACTTAATTGCCATAATTGAAAAAATTAAAATAAAACACTAAACATTTACTTTACTCTTGTTGCAACGATACAAACATAGCACATCGGTGTGGCGCCGAGGGGGTAAAATTCCGCCAAAATGTGGGGTACCCCGAAAAACTTTTTGGCGGAATTTTACCCCTATGGACAGCGGTTTTTTAACACCATAATTTAAAATAATGTTAGTTCAGAGGGTTTAGGACGAGAAAATTTATGTTTCTGTAGTTATTTTTGAGTGGAAATTGATACTTCTCTTTTGATCGTAACAAACTTATCTCTATACTTTTGTCCGTCTTTTAATCTTTTAGGAACTCAATCGGAGTATTGAATTGATGTTGTAGACCACTTAGTCGACGAGGTGTAAGAGACTGTTGGTATGGGTTTCTAGGTTAAGAGATCAATGATTATTTTTCTTAACATACTTTTTGATATTACCCTCTTTGATATATTCCAGTTCGCCTTCTTTACAATAGCCGGTCAGATAAACGGAGAATTTGTTGCTGTCGCTTTTTTCGGTGTCTAATTCTTTGATGACATCGGCGACACGCTTTGGACTGGTGAAGAAATCGGAGTTGTAAACTAGGTTGTCAAGTTTTTGGGTAATCTCTATCCGTCTTTTAGATTCAGGGGGAAGATTATAAAGAGGTTCTAAACTGATGTCACTTTTAAAAATATCCTTAGGTTGTATTTCCAAAGCTCTACAGATCAACAGAAAATTATTTAGTGTCGCACCTTTACCTTTCTCGAGCGATGCAACAGTATTTATAGTGAGCCCTGTCATATTGGCTACATCATTCTGGGCATAAGATAGCTCTTCCCTGCGTATGCGGATTTGTTTACCAATATCCGCTAATATGGTTTTATTTGCGATACTCACATAACAAATAGAATTATTATTTGCGCAAATTATTAAATAAAAAATATTATAAAATTTTGCTATTTTATTATTTGTTTTTATATTTGTTATGTAAACAAAATCGTATTAAGATAGTTTGCAAACAGTATTAAATCATAAACTATGAGAAAGAGGCTATTTAAAAATATTATGAAATCTCCAGTTTAATTGGGGTTGTTTACTTTCTCAAACAAACATCGGTCCTGTAAAGCTAAATGAAGCGCCAAACCACGTGAAGAAACCAGTTAAAAGCGTATAGGATTTCAATCATTTTATTTTAATTCAGATGCGGTGTTGTCGAAAGACGACAAGGAAGAGGCTTGCCTTTTGTGAAAGGTCTTCTATATGCATCGCTATGTTCTTTGACGTATTGGTATTGATAAAAAAGTGAAATATATACTTGAGGCTTCTTGTGACGCCGTAGGGTGAGGGCGATATGCCACTCGCTAAATACTTTTTTATTTTAGGTGTTAGATGTTAGGGGGTAGGAGTTAGGGGATAGATTTTGGAAGGTATACGCAATAGAGTCTCGGCTGCAAATTCCGGCTGGTGCTACTTATCCCAATTGCAAGGTATGCACAACTGGAGAAAAATAGGACTTGCTGCACACTGGTGTTGCTAACTACAATTTGAAAGGTATACACAACGGTCGTGGCCGCGTAGTTTCTCACGCTCAAGGTGTTACCCACCACAATTTGAATGGTATACAGCTCACGTCTTTAAAGACCACGTCACCCCGAGCGAAACGAAGTGAAGTCGAGCGGGTCTAAGAACTATACGAAACATATCGTTAGATTCCTCCGCTTCGGTCGGAATGACGGGAATCTGCTACTACAATTTGAAAGGTATACACAACGAGTAGCTCCGTAGGGTTGAGCAAAATTCCGCATTCTCATTTTTTTAGATGTTACTCATAAATAACGAAGACTATTCTATTTTACAACTGAATTTTGTATTTTTGTTTAAAAGGATATGACAATGAGTACAATAGATTCTGCTTTAGATGAGATTATGCGCCTTGATAACACATCAAGAGAGATGCTCTTAGACATCCTGAAAAAACGTCAGATCGAAGCCCGTAGGAATGAAATAGCTAAACAAGCTAGAAAATCGCTTAAAGATTATCACGCTGGGAAATTGCAACCGATGTCCCTGGAAGAGACACTGCATATGTTGGGTAGTTTATAGAGAGTATTGCTATAATGACGTATCAACTTATTACGACTAAGCAGTTTGAAAAAGCTTATAAAAAGTTTGCTGGCAGAAATGCAATGCTGAAATCTGGTATAGCCAAGGCGTTGAAAAAGATCGTTCTTGATCCCTATGACAGTAGTTTGAGAACACATAAACTGAGCGGAAATCTTGCCGCATATTTGGCTTGTTATTGCGGTTATGATTGTAGAATTATTTTTGTTGTAGAATCCTCTATAGATAATCCCGATATTAATAATATCCTCCTTTTAGATATCGGTACGCACGACGACGTATACTAATTGCATTGCTTTTTCATAATATTAAGAGGCTTCTTGTGACGCCATAGGGCGAGGGCGATATGCCACTCGCTAAATACCTTTTTATTTTAGGTGTTAGGAGGTAGGGGTAGGTTTGGAGGGTAGTCTATTGATGATTTGCGAATAGGTTTTTGTTAATACAAGGTTCGTCACTGCGAGGAGGTACGACGCAGCAGTCTTTCGTTTAAGAGCATGAGATCGCCACACCTTCGTGCCTTAGGTTCGCGATGACGTCGATGTTACTATCGAAATGAACGTTACTACTTGCACGTCACTGCGAGGAGGCACGACGCGGCAGTCTAAATTATTCATTCTTGTTGGTTTATTGTATGAATGATTGCTTAGTAAGACGATACGCTCAATATGACAATGAAGATACTTTGAGTTGAAGAATACAATTTGAAAGGTATACACAACCATTGCTCCGCTATTGTTATCCGGATTATTGATGTTACTCACCCTAATTTGAAAGGTATACACAACCACCTCAACTCGTTAAAAATCCCGAAGCCAGATGTTACTCACCCTAATTTGAAAGGTATACACAACATTACCTGATGTATTAGTAATTGACAATAAGGTGTTACTCATCCCAATTTGAAAGGTATACACAACCAAAACTTTTCAAAGCTCCGGAGTACCTTGGTGTGACCCTCCTACTTTTGAAAGGTAATATTATCTACTTAAGTATTCTTTGGCGCTCATTACCGGAAGAATATTGTTTTTGAAATCTTTTTTATTGCGGGTAATAATGATGGCTAAGTTATTTTCTAATGCGGTATAAAATTGGAGGGCATCTTCAAAATCTTTAAAGTCTGAGACCAAAGATAATTCGATGATTTTATCGTCTATCGCTAGCACTTCTACGAGTACCTTAAATTTTGCTAATAGCTTTCGAGCATCAGCCGAATTGTAGTGTTTGGATAGCAGGTAGTACGTATTGGTAATAGTAAGTGCAGAAATATAGAGCTTAACTTCTTTTCTATCAGCTAAAGTGAATAGTTCCCGCGCCTCCGCAAAAAAACCTTCGCGTTTCTGTAGTAGGTCAAGAACAATGTTGGTGTCGACGAAAACGTGTTCCATTAAGAATACTTTTTGTTTAAATAGTCGGCGTATTCCTTTTTGTATTTTTTCTCCGGCTCTTGAGGGATGATTCCTGTAAGACTTTCAACAAGCGGACTTACCGTCGTGTTTTCTTCTTTTTCGGTCAACGATTTTAGGTAATTCTCAATCAGTTTTGAAAGGCTGGTCTTATTATGCTTAGCATAATCTTTCGCACTTTCGATGATGTTTTTTTCTAAATTCAATGTAAGTTTTGTATTCATAACATTTTCCTTTTACGTGTAAAAATATGAAAACAATACGTATTATAAAAATATGCAATCTTAATTAGAGGCTTCTTGTGACGCCGTAGGGTGAGGGCGATGTGCCACTCGCTAAATACTTTTTTATTTTAGGTGTTAGAGGCTAGGGAATAGATTCTTTACTTTCCACAATTTGAAAGGTATAAACAACTTGATTTGTAGAGAGTGTGTAGAACGACAGTGTGTTGCTCACCTCAATTTGATAGGTGTTAGTCGAGTTTAGCCGTCGGCAAAAATTGTTTTTCATTGTCATAATGAGACCTGCCGAAGTATCTGAATGCTATGGTGTCTGTATATTTTGAGATGCTTCATTTCATTCAGCATGACAACGAAGATACTTGGTGTTGAAGAGCACAATTTGAAAGGTATACACAACGCCCCCGAGTAGTTCGACAAGCCATATCGTTTGATTCCTCCGCTACGGTAGGAATGACGATTTTTAAACTTTAGGTGTTTGAACGGAGAGGAATTTTTTGACTTATATAGAGGCTTCTTGTGACGCCGTAGAGTGAGGGCGATATGCCACTCGCTAAATACTTTTTTATTTTAGGTTTTAGGGAGGAGGAGGAAGATATTTTTTGGCAGTACAAGGTTCTTCACTGCGAGGAGGTACGACGTGGCAGTCTTTCATAATTGTAACAGTAAGATTGCTTCCTCGCTTCGCTCATCGCAATGACGGGAATTAAAGACCTGCTACTACAATTTGAAAGGTATGTGCAACTTCAGAGAGGACCTCCCTCAAATTTAGCTGTTGTTCATTCCTGTTTGAAAGGTATACACAACAGAACCGTTAAAAGCCTCATTATGAAAGAGGTATTAATCACTACAATTTGAAAGGGATACACAACTGTGGGGACTCAAGTGAAGATTATATGAATACGGTTACTTATTCCAATTTGAAAGGTATGCAACTAATACCCTTGAATATCTTCCGTATATGCAGGTATTACTCACTATAGTTTGGAAGGTATAGAATCAGGTAATGCCTCAACAATTTAAATTCTATGTCATGTAGATTGCTTCTTCGTTAAACTCATCGCAATGACGGGTTAAAGACCTGCTACTAGAATTTGAAAGATATACATAACAATAAATCACTGATTTACTGACTTGTAAAGCTGGTGCTACTCACCACAATTTGAAAGGTCCTCTATTGCAGATCTGCGAATAGGCAAATTTGCGAATTCGAGTATTACACTTCGAAAAGTATGCATAACGCCAATAGTGGAATGACGAGTTTTACAGGTTCTTTTTTCAAACGACAGCGACTATATTTTAAAAGGTATACACAACTTGTTTTGCAACAATAAATGTACATGCTTATTTGGTGTCACACACCAGACGTTAAACTATTCACGACGGCAAGACCTGTTAACTTCATAACATTCTAAAGTAATACACAACAGAGTCTTACAGCTCCATCATCAACACCAATACAATCTATTCATATACAGCTTACGCGGCCCCGGCCACAAAAACCGCCAAATATATCCCCCGGGGCTGCAGTAAGCTATCTAATCGGTAACGAACTAAACAACAATTATGAGTAAACTATTACAACAAAAAAAAGATATTGAACGGCATATTTCATTGCTGAACGACGGTCGGGAAAAGGGCCTGGACTTTTTCTATAAAAAGTTCTATGGATACTTTTATTTCCGGAGCGAAAAGTACACCAAGGACGAATGTGACGCAGAAAGTATTGTTCAGGAGGCATTCCTACGGCTCTGGTTGTTTCGAGAGAATGTAGACTCCATGGATGCGGTTTTTACCTTTCTTAAAACACAGGTTAATGCTGCGATAAAGGCTTATTATAGCAAATCACGGAATCGATTTAACCGCAGTTTACTGCGGCTCGATGGTATTGAGGATTATCAGGAGTTTTTATTGGGCTATGAACTGGAAGAAGAGGAGGAGGAAGATCTGGTCTACCTCGAAAGATTGGAAACCGAAAAGCAGGAACAGATGAATCGATTAAATAGTATCCTGCCCAGTCTGAAAGACGAACAACAACTCTTTATCAAACTGTGCTTGAAATATAGTTTTAATTATGAACGCATTGCTTACTATCTCGGCGGCATATCCGATTATGAGGTCAATATGCAGGTAGAGAAAACAATTGATACGTTGCGCAGCATATTCAACAGCTCGGAGAAAATGGATCTGTTAAATAAACCTGCTAAAATTGTACTGCAGGGTGAGTTCAATGATCAGCAGGCAGAGATCTTCCATATGCGCTACGAGTTGCAGCTCTCCTTTGAACAGATTTCAGAAGCCTTGCAGCTAAGTTCCGCGATGGTGAAGAAGCTATTCGTAGAAGCGCACGCAAAAATAAAGCAATCTAAACAAACGGCATAAAAAAGGAGGACCTATGGCAAATGATACGATTATTTTAACCCGCAAAGTACAGATTTACATCGACTGCGACGAAAAGGAAAAACGTACGGAATATTTTAAGAAATTATTCGAATGGCAGGATATTGTCTATCGTGGCTCGAATATGGTCCTGACGCACCAATATCTTCAGGAAAATATAAAAGACCTGATCTACCTGCGGGACGATGTGAAGGTGAAATTAGCAGACAATAACAAAGATCCGGAAGGTATTCTAAACACCTCGCGGATGAACACGACATATAGGGTGCTGTCCGCTTACTTTAAAGGCAAACTGCCTGCTGATATCATCTCGAATATGAATATGACGTTGATTAAGAACTTCAACGCCGATCGACTGGCATACTGGAAAGGAGAGAAGTCGCTTCGTAATTATAAAAAGGATATGCCCATTCCATTCTCAGGTGTTCAGATTAAATTCAGCAACGATGAGAAAAATAGGGATTTCAAATTCAGCTTATTTAAGATTCCCTTCCGTACATATTTGGGCAAGGATCGCTCGGATAAACGCGTGTTGCTGCAACGGGCTTTGGTGGGGCAGATAAAGATATGCGGTAGCTCTATTAAGATTGTAAAAGGCAAGATCTTTCTACTTATCGCATTGGAACTTCCAAAAAAACAACATGTTCTAAAGGATCATGTCATAGCAGAGGCTTCTCTTTCCGTAGAACATCCGATTACAGTCAATATCGATAAGGATAACTTTCAGATTGGCAATAAAGAGGAATTTCTGTATAGACGGATGGCTATACAAGCGGCAAGACATCGCATTCAAAAAGCCTCCGCCTTTAATAAAGGTGGGAAGGGAAGAACGAAAAAACTCAAAAGTCTCGAACATTTTAGCGAAAAGGAAAAGAACTATGTTGATAGTCGCCTCCATCTATATAGCCGTCGACTAATTGATATCTGTGTGAAATCACAGGCGGGTACACTTTTACTGGTGAACCAAACGAATAAAGAAGAAACGGCAAAAGACGATGAATTCCTGTTGCGCAACTGGAGCTATTACGGTTTGATCGAAAAAATAAAGTATAAAGCCAGCATGGCGGGAATTAACCTGATTGTTGAATAAGGTCTACAAAAAAAGCACCTAGGATAAGAAATCCAAGGTGCTTTTAAATATAGTACTATTGAAAGCTACTAGTATACTTTAACGATATAAATATAATCCTGAATTTTTTTAATCTGCTCGGTCCGCGGTAAATTCGACAATGTATTTTTAGTGCTCAAAACTACATTTCCTTTTAATGAATCTGCAGGTATCCGATTTAATGTTTCGATCAGTTCTTTGGTTTTAATCGCAAACCCGGCGCCATCAATACCTTTTTGTTTACCAGAAATGATACCGATAATATTTCCTCTGTTGTCTAGAACCGGTCCACCACTATTACCAGGATTGATAGGGATCGAAATTTGGTAGGCAATCGTATCTCCTGCATATCCCGTATTCGAACTTAAATATCCCTGACCGTATACTGCCTCATCCCGAGGGAAACCGATCGTATAAATATCTTCCCCAATATCAGATATTTGTCTTTTGAACGTATATGGGACGGTTTTTAAGGGC
Source organism: Sphingobacterium olei (assembly GCF_005048855.1). Lineage (GTDB taxonomy): Bacteria > Bacteroidota > Bacteroidia > Sphingobacteriales > Sphingobacteriaceae > Sphingobacterium > Sphingobacterium olei. The sequence goes on along the minus strand of NZ_SUME01000009.1, from coordinate 125,766 downwards.
TTGAATGTACTATCGCTGATATGCAAAATGGCCAAGTCTTTCTCTATGTCTGAATAAACGATCTGCGCTTTAAATGCCTGGCCTTTTGTGTTCTGAAGATGCACAGAATCAGCACCATTTACCACATGATAGTTTGTTACGACGTAGCCATCTCTGGTCAGCATAAACCCTGTAGCACCGAAGTGTATCGGCGTTGAGCTCTTTTCTTTTCCGCTATTGATATTTTGGATCTTCCTGTTTTGCTCATTTACATTCTTCTTTACCGTATTCATTTCACGACGCAAGGCGCTGTAGTCTGTAGAAGCCTTTTTGATACTGGTAAAATAACCTGTGAGCCATAACGTGGAGAAGACAGAGATCAATGCTACAGCTGCGGCCACACCTGCATTCATCTGCAGTTTTTTCCAAATCTTGATGATCCCTGTATTGGCTTTCGCAGGAGCTTGGTGATGTAATGATTCTTGCTGTAACGACATTTTGAACATGCGCCTTTGTTCAGTTTCTTTCCAAGAAGAAATGAACCTTCGGTGTTCTTCAAAAATTTGCTGGAATTCGGGATAATCTTGGCAAAATTTTTCAAAAGCAAAACGATCGCCCGCGGATAACTCTCCTCTCAAATATTGATCTGCCCAATCAATAAACTCATTTCTTCGCATACTACTCATGATCGCTATTATTTTTAATCTGTATTATTAAAAAACAACTTTTTAAGTCTTTGTAGACATTTATATTTCTGTGTCTTGGCATTATCCGTATTGGTATAGCCAAACTTTTCACAGATAGCCTGCATAGACAGGTTCGCAATATAAAAGTCATTCAAAATGGTTTTACAGGGCTCACCCAGCTGCTCTAACGAGCTTTCCATTTGTGTAAACTTAGTCTCAATGTCTACATGCCTTTCGATATCTTCTTCAACATGAAGGATGTCTTCATAATCAGAAATGTCTGAGGTATTAGTAGAAGCTCCTTTTCGATTAAGCTGCTTTAACCATAACCTCCTACTAACGGCATATAAAAATGTCTTTAGTTTACTTTTTAACTCAAAATCTTGTCGAGTAACACGGTCATACAATACCATTACGGCCTCTTGAAAGATATCTTTCGCTTCCTCGTTCGAACCGTTATTATTGATTATCATACGAGCAACAGAAGGAAAGAAATGCGCATAAATCGTATTTATAGCTTTACTTTCACCTTTTGCGACTCCCTCGATGATCTCAAGGTCCGATATCTCTTTTGGTAATATCTGTCTTATCTTACTCACTTATTAATACCTTAAAATTCAAATAGTAACCCTGATTTGTTAAATTTTAATTTAAGAAAATTCCTGAATCAAACGTAGGAGTTATTTTGGATATATAAGATATAAAATCGAAAATTTTCAATAACTGATTGCTGCTGCCCTTTGTATCTTTTTTAATATAAGTATTTTACGCAATCGAATGATTGAAGTAAGGGTATTGTAGTTATGCTTATTGCTTTTATTTTTGCAATCTACCATGTATTTTAATTATTGAATATGATACGATCCATACCTAAACGAATAACGCTTCTAATCGCAACATTATTGCCGATGTCGTTTTCAGTACATGCACAACAGGCAGCTTCATCACTAGCAGGTTTTCGGTATGGGAGAGAAGTAGCTCCTTCTGGTAAGGAATGGGAATCTCCTGAAGATTTATCCTTGAATAAAGAACAACCCCGAGCTTATTTTTTCTCATTCGAAGATGTAGCGCATGCACGCAAAGTATTGCCTGAAAACAGTGAATATTGGATGTCGCTCGACGGAACATGGAAATTTAACTGGGTAAAAACTCCCGAAGAACGTCCGAAAAATTTCTATGATCCAAAACAGGACGTCTCTTCTTGGGATGATGTGCCAGTGCCAATGAATTGGAATATTCTCGGTATCCAAAAAGACGCTTCATTGAAATACGGCGTACCTATTTATGTTAATCAGCCTGTGATATTTCACCATAGCGTAAAAGTTGACGATTGGCGCGGGGGCGTAATGCGAACACCACCGGCACATTGGACGACCTATAGTGATCGGAATGAAGTGGGATCATATCGGCGTACTTTTTCCGTTCCTTCTTCTTGGGATGGGCGGGCTATATTCGTCAATTTCGACGGCGTAGATTCTTTTTTCTACTTATGGATAAATGGCAAGTATGTCGGGTTTTCTAAGAATTCCCGAAATGTGGCATCGTTCGATATTACGCCGTATCTAACTAACAACGGAGAAAATACGATCGCACTGGAGGTGTATCGGAATTCTGACGCCTCCTTTTTGGAAGCACAGGACATGTTCCGACTTCCTGGTATATTCCGTACGGTTTCCCTTACCTCAAAACCTAAAATTCACGTTCGGGATCTGATCGCTATTCCTGATCTGGATGCGAATTATGAGAATGGATCATTACAGATCAAAGCTGATATCCGAAACCTCGATAAGAAGGATGCAAAAGATTATAAGATGGTATACAGTCTCTATGCAAATGAATTGTATGGTGATAATAATACCGCTGTAGGATCGGCTACTGTAGTGGCTACTGCGAAAGAGATAAAAGCCGGAAGTTCTACTTCAGCAGAAGTAATATTCCCGCTTAGCTCTCCCCATAAATGGTCGGCAGAGCGTCCGTACCGCTATACTTTGGTCGGCGAACTGAAAGATAATAAAAACCGTACGATAGAGACCGTTTCGGTGGTTGTTGGGTTCCGGAAAGTAGAGATTAAAGATACGAAGGCTGAAGACGACGAATTTGGACTGGCAGGCCGCTATTTTTATATCAATGGTAAAGCGGTGAAGTTGAAAGGAGTAAATCGCCATGAAACAAATCCGGAAACGGGCAAGGTCATCTCTCGTGAACAAATGGAGAACGAAATCAAGTTGATGAAGCGGGCTAACATTAACCACGTACGAAATTCGCATTATCCCGATGATCCATATTGGTACTACTTGTGTAACAAGTACGGTATCTACTTGGAAGATGAGGCAAATATAGAAAGTCATCAATATTACTATGGAGATGCATCTCTCTCGCACCCGGTAGAGTGGCGGAATGCACATGTCGCGCGAAATGTCGAGATGGTGCATGCAACAATCAACGATCCGTCGGTAGTTATATGGTCTTTAGGTAATGAAGCTGGTCCGGGAAAGAATTTTGTAGCAGCCTATGAGGCGATCAAACAGATTGATACATCGCGTCCCGTGCAGTATGAACGTAATAATAGTATTGTCGATATGGGGTCGAATCAATACCCCTCAATCGATTGGGTACGTGGAGCGGTGAAAGGGACCTATAAGATCAAATATCCCTTTCATATTTCGGAATACGCGCATTCGATGGGTAACGCAGCGGGAAATCTAGTTGACTATTGGGAAGCTATTGAATCGACAAATTACTTTATGGGTGGTGCAATCTGGGATTGGATCGACCAATCAATGTATTATTATGATAAGACGACGGGCGAAAAGTACCTGGCATATGGGGGAGATTTTGGTGACAAACCGAATGACGGTACGTTTGTGATGAACGGACTCTTATTCGCAGACATGACCCCGAAGCCGCAGTACTATGAGGTGAAAAAGGTGTATCAAAATGTTGATGTGCGTGCTGTGGATATAAAACAAGGGAAGATAGAGATCTTCAACAAAAACTATTTCGTTTCTCTCAGTGACTACACTCTTCAATGGTCCTTGTATAAGGATGGTGTCGAAATAGAGAAAAGCACAACTTTCTCGGCGAATGGTAATTTGGCTGGAGCTCGTGAAAGAAAGTTGTATACCGTACCGTTTGATTTTTCAGCATTGGATCCACAGTCTGAATACTTTGTGAAAATTCAATTCTTATTATCTAAGGATAAGTTTTGGGCTAAAAAAGGTTTTGTACAAATGGAAGAACAGTTGCTCGTGAAAGAGGCGGAGAATCGACCGTTGGTTTCTGCAGTAGCAAAAGGAGGAATTATCAAAATCAGTTCGGAGGGTGATTTCAAAACAGTTAAGGGCGACGGATTTACGGTAAGATTTGATACACGGACCGGTACGATTTACAGTTTGACGTATGGCAACGAACAAATTATCCGTGACGGGGAAGGTCCTAAATTGGATGCTTTAAGAGCGCCGTTAGACAACGATAACTGGGCTTATCAGCAGTGGTTCGAAAAAGGTCTTCACAACCTGAAGCATAAAGCCCTTTCGACTAATACATATGCCAAACCGGATGGTTCAGTAGTTTTATCGTTTAATGTGGAGTCTCAGGCACCAAACGGTGCGACTATACGTGGAGGGAGTTCCGGAACCTATACCATCACCGAGCATACCGATAGACCGTTTGGTAGCGGAGATTTTAAATTTACTGCCACTCAGATCTGGACTGTTTATCGCGATGGATCTATTGAGCTGCAATCCAGTATTACTTCTAATAATGCCGCTTTGGTATTGCCTCATATTGGTTATACATTGCAAGTTCCCGAGAACTATGGCAATTTTCAGTATTACGGACGTGGACCGGTAAACAACTACGCGGATCGTAAAACAGCACAATCCATCGAATTGTACAAGAGTACGGTGCAAGAGCAATATGTAGCTTGGCCTAATCCACAAAGTACAGGGAATAGGGAGGACGTACGTTGGTGTTCGTTGACAGACGGTTCCGGTAATGGTGCCATTTTTATTGCCAACAAACAGATGGCGACTTCAGCATTGCCATGGAGTGAATTGGAAATGTCATTAGCTCCTCATACGTATCAACTTCCAAAAAGCACGGGTACGCATTTATACTTAAATGCTGCCGTAACTGGACTGGGAGGAAATAGTTGCGGTCAAGGCCCACCTTTGGAAAAAGATCGCGTAAAAGCGGACGTGCATACTCTTGGCTTTATCATCCGACCCGTTAAGGAAAATGATTGTACGGCGAAAGCAGGTGTCTCTCCTGCGGGCGATAGACCCTTGACGATGTCGCGCAGTCGTAATGGAGATATCAGTATCTCTACAGAGAAAGATGATGCGGCGATCTATTATGCTATAGGTAACGACAAGCCACGCTTATATACTTCTCCTTTCAATCTACGTAGTGGAGGAAAAGTTGCTGCTTGGCTCAAAGAGAACGAAAAGTTAACCGTTTCATTTGATTTTGAGAAGATCGAAAGTATTCCGATGACAGTTGTTTTCTCCTCGAGTGAAGAAAGGGGAGAGGGGAATGCGTCGCATATGGTTGATGGCGATTTGTCTACGATATGGCACACGATGTACTCGGTAACAGTGGCACAATACCCGCATTGGGTGGATTTTGATGCTGGTGATGTGAAAACAATCAAAGGATTTACGTATACACCGAGACAGGACGGTCCCAACGGCAACATCAAAGAATATAAACTGTATGTAAGTACCGATGGGAAAAATTGGGGTGATCCGGTTAATGAAGGGCGTTTTGAAAATAATCCTAAACCTAAATCCGTTGTTCTGGACAAAGCTTTTAAAGGACGTTTTATTCGATTTACGGCGTTAAGCTCGCAAAACGGACAAGACTTTGCATCGGGAGCCGAATTTGCTGTTATGGCCGAATAAAGTGGTGTAATAATAAACAGCAAAGAAGAGCCTCAAGAATACACCTTGAGGTTCTTCTTTGTTATGTCCTGCCTCGTTCCAAAGTTTGAAAATTCGCGGCAATTGTCTAGCTTCGCAAAGATGACTATACGCAACCACATATATTTTGCATCAGATTTCCATCTAGGGTCTTTTCCCAAAGAATCGTCCGTATCCAGGGAACGAAACATTATCTCCTGGCTGGATTTCATTAAATCTAATGCAGCGGAATTATATTTGGTAGGTGATATTTTTGATTTTTGGTTTGAATACGCCACGGTCGTTCCAAAAGGCTATATTCGTTTCTTAGGTAAGCTGGCTGAATTAGCCGATCTAGGTGTTAAAATTATGTTCTTTAAAGGCAATCATGACATGTGGATGTTTGGTTATTTAGAGCAGGAATTAGGAGCGACCATTATTTCGGATGAATTAGAGTTAAGTCTCAACGGAAAGAATTTCTATATTCATCACGGTGACGGACTTGGGCCTGGCGACCGCAAATATAAGTTCCTGAAAAAAATCTTTCGAAGTACAGCCTGTCAATGGCTTTTTGCGCGACTTCACCCTAATTTGGGAATCGGAATAGCACAGCGCTGGTCTAAGCACAGCAGAGCCGCTAGCAACGCAGAGGAAAAATTTCTCGGAGAGGAAAACGAATGGCTTATTCAGTATGGAAAGGAGCTGCTCAAAAAAAAGCATTACGATTATCTGATCTTTGGACATCGCCATTTTCCGTATGATATTAAATTAAGCGATAATACGCAGATAATTAATTTAGGGGAGTGGATTAACTATTCAACCTATGCCGTATGGGATGGGGAAGAATTACGATTGGAAAAATGGAATTCGTAGATATTGTCCGGCATATCCACCCATTGAAAAAAGAAGATTTACAAAACCTTCTTTCCCTCTCTGAAACAGTTCAGGTGTCAAAAAACACCGTCTTTATTGAGGCAGACAAGCCGTCGAAATACATTTACTTTTTGCAGGAGGGCATCTGTCGTATATATTATCATAAGGCTGATATAGAAATAATCCTTGCCTTTTCGTTTCCAGGTGAAGCGATGATTTCGTTAAACAATTACGTTTACGGCACGCGAGGATATGAAAATATCGAAGCGCTTGAAACATCTATCATGACCCGAATAGAAATTGCCAGCCTTCAAGATCTTTATGAGAACTCCACCGCGATCGCGAATTGGGGCAGAAAATTGGCTGAATTTGAAATCCTCAAAATTGAGGAGCGATTAATGCAAAAGCTCTTTAAAACAGCTTCTGAGCGATATCAGGATTTAATTCGGAAAGAATCTAATATTACCAATCGTGTGAAATTGGGATTCATAGCTTCTTATTTAGGTGTTACGCAAGTTACGCTAAGTCGAATTCGTGCAAATACACGCTGATTTTTTAACATTTGTAAAAAGTTATTGCCTGAAATCTTCTGATCTTTGTTCAAAATTATTTTTTATTATGAATTGGATTATACTAATTGTTGCAGGATTATTTGAAGTTGGTTTTACGACATGTCTTGGTAAAGCGAAAGAAAGTTCGGGTTCCATAATGTATCTTTGGTACGGAGGGTTTATTATTTCCTTATTTGTCAGTATGGTCTTATTGATTAAGGCGACACAAACATTACCACTGGGAACAGCCTATGCCGTATGGACAGGGATTGGCGCCGTAGGAACAGTATTGATGGGTATAATCTTCTTTAAAGAGCCTGCGGACTTTTGGAGAATATTTTTTATTTTCACTTTAATAGCCTCTATCGTGGGACTTAAAGTCGTTTCAAGCCATTAGAAATTACTTCTTTCTATAACATAAATTTTAAGTACTTTTGTACACCCTAATGGGCTTATATGCCCCCTAGTTAAAGTATTATGTTAGAAAAATTACAAGCTATTAAAGAACGATGGGAAGAGGTGGAAGCTGAATTAAGCAACCCGGAAACCATCAACGATATGAAGCGTTTTGCCAAATTAAATAAGGAATATAAAGATCTTGGCAAAATCGTAGATCAATATCATATCTATAAAAATATCGTTAGCAATATCGACACGAATAAAGATATCCTCTCCAATGAAAAAGATCAGGAACTTCGGGAGATGGCAAAAGAAGAGCAGGATCTCCTTTTCGTTCAAAAGGAAGAAAAAGAAGACGAGATACGATTGATGCTTATTCCTAAGGATCCGGAAGATGCTAAAAATGCGATAATTGAAATCCGTGGCGGTACTGGAGGTGATGAAGCGGCTTTATTTGCCGGTGACCTATACCGCATGTATACTCGATTTTTCGAAACTAAAGGTTGGCGAAATGAAGTAATGGATGTAACAGAAGGGACTTCTGGTGGTTACAAAGAAGTAATTTTGAAGGTAATCGGTGAAGATGTTTACGGCCAGCTAAAATATGAATCAGGAGTGCACCGTGTACAACGTGTTCCAGATACCGAAACACAAGGTCGTGTGCATACCTCTGCTGCTTCTGTTGCGGTTTTACCCGAAGCTGAAGAAGTAGATGTGGAGATCAACCCAGCTGATGTTGAGTTGCAGACATCCCGTTCCGGTGGAGCTGGTGGACAAAATGTCAACAAAGTAGAAACTAAAGTACAATTGACACACAAACCGTCTGGAATCGTGGTCGTCTGTCAGGTGGAACGTTCTCAATTAGCGAACCGTGAACTGGCCATGGAAATGCTTCGTACCAAACTTTATGAAATCGAACTGAATAAAAAGAATGGCGATATTGCAGCTCGGAGAAAAACATTGGTTTCGACGGGCGATCGTTCTGCAAAAATTCGTACCTATAATTTCCCTCAAGGAAGATTTACAGAGCACAGAATTGGATTGACAACATACAATTTGCCGGCTATTTTGGATGGTGATATTCAGGATATTATCGATGCATTACAGTTTGCCGAGAATGCAGAAAAGATGAAAGACGGCACCGTAGACTAAGATTTTTTTCAAAAAAATTTAGGTTTATTGGAAAATAGCGCTATATTTGCACACCTTCTAACAAGAAGGGTTGAGGTCTGGTAGTTCAGCTGGTTAGAATACATGCCTGTCACGCATGGGGTCGCGGGTTCGAGTCCCGTCCAGACCGCTTCAAAAAAAGAAAGATTTAGCTTTCAAACGTTCTTAAAAAGATTAAAAGATTTTAGGTCTGGTAGTTCAGCTGGTTAGAATACATGCCTGTCACGCATGGGGTCGCGGGTTCGAGTCCCGTCCAGACCGCTAATCTCTTTTAACAATTAAATCTTAGGTCTGGTAGTTCAGCTGGTTAGAATACATGCCTGTCACGCATGGGGTCGCGGGTTCGAGTCCCGTCCAGACCGCCTCAAAAAAGGATATCCACTTGGGGGGTATCCTTTTTTTTCTGAAAGTGTCTATTCTCAGAGGCCATCAAGAACTTTCATGCCTGTTGGTGATTCAATGGATCATGAAAGTTTTGTTATATCCTAAAAAAAAACTCCTATCTTGTCGTATCAAGTATTAAAATATGAATAAATCATTTAGTATTATGCTATTGTCAGTATTGACGATCGTGGGATGCGGACAGCAAGGGCAAAAAAGTATCGAAGTGAATAAGGAAATTAAACTGAAACCATACCCAAAGACAGAAAAAGTAGATGTAAAAGATGATTACTTCGGAACCGTTGTAGACGATCCGTATCATTGGTTAGAGGATGACTTATCTGATGAAACCAAACAGTGGGTAACTGCTCAAAACGAAGTAACACAGGATTATTTAGAACAGATTCCATTTCGTGATGCTATTTATAAACGACTGGAAAGTTTGTGGAATTATGAGAAGGTAGGCGCCCCAATTAAAGAGGGCGACTATATCTATTTTTATAAAAATGACGGGCTTCAGAATCAATATGTACTCTGGCGTAAAAAAGGTGATGACGGAAAAGAAGAGGTTTTTTTAGATCCTAATAAATTTTCTGAAGATGGCACAAGCTCATTGGCCGATATATCGTTCTCTAAGGACGGTTCGTTGGTCGCATACCAGATTTCGGACGGTGGATCTGACTGGACAAAGGTTGTCGTTTTGAAGACGGAAGATAAATCTGTTGTCGGAGAGGCACTGGTAGATGTGAAGTTCTCAGGACTAGCTTGGAGAGGTAATGAGGGGATTTATTATAGCAGTTATGATAAACCCAAAGAAGGGTCTGCGTTATCGGCGATGACCGATCGGCATAAGCTATATTTCCATAAACTAAATACACCGCAGATAGAAGACGAACTGGTATTTGGTGGCTCAGAAACGCCGCGTCGCTACATCAGTGCCAGCTTAACGGAAGATGAACGTTATCTGGTGGTGTCGGCAGCGAATACCACCTCCGGCAACGAACTATATATTAAAGACCTCTTCTCCTCCAACACCGTGTTTGTAACAGTGGTGGGTGATATGGACAAAAATCATGAAATCATCGATAACGATGGATCTAGATTATTTATTTACACGGAACTGGATGCACCCAATGGACGTGTAGTAACGGTTGATGCCGCCAATCCACAACCGGAAAATTGGCAAACATTGATTGCCGAAACCGAACAGTCGCTATCACCTACAACCGGTGGAGGTAAGATATTTGCGAATTACCTGAAGGACGCAACTTCGCTGGTAAAACAATATGACCGAAACGGGACGCTAGAACGGGAAATCGAGCTGCCCGGTATAGGTTCTGCAGGCGGATTCAGTGCGAAAGTGAAAGATAAAGATTTATATTATTCTTTTACGAATTACGTTAATCCGGTTACGATCTATAAGTATGATATTGCATCCGGAAAATCGGAAATATATAAAAAGTCGGCAATCAATTTCGACCCTTCCCGATATGAGTCGAAGCAAGTATTTTATACCTCTAAGGATGGAACGAAGATACCGATGATCATTACCTATAAAAGGGATATTAAATTGGATGGTACCAATCCTACTGTATTGTATGGCTATGGTGGATTTAATATAAGCTTGACACCGTCCTTTTCTACCGGTAATATTATCCTGTTAGAACAAGGTGGAATACATGCCGTGGCGAACCTTCGCGGGGGAGGAGAGTATGGCGAACATTGGCATCTTGCCGGTGTGCAGATGAATAAGCAAAATGTATTTGACGATTTTATCGCTGCGGCCGAATACCTGATCGACCAGAAATATACCTCTTCAGAGCGGTTGGCTATTGCGGGTGGGTCGAATGGTGGATTATTAGTGGGCGCATGTATGACGCAACGACCGGAATTATTTAAAGTGGCATTTCCTGCCGTGGGTGTGCTGGATATGCTCCGTTATCATAAATTTACCGCCGGAGCGGGATGGGCATTTGATTATGGGACAGCAGACGATAGTAAGGAGATGTTTGCCTATTTGTATAAGTATTCTCCATATCATGCGTTGAAGCCGAATACAGCTTATCCAGCTACAATGGTGACGACGGCTGACCATGACGACCGAGTTGTGCCTGCTCATTCCTTTAAATTTGCGGCACGTCTTCAGGAATATCATACAGGACCGAATCCAGTGCTGATTCGTATTGATACGAAGGCCGGACATGGTGCAGGTAAATCCACTGCTATGGTCATTGCGGAACAAGTGGATAAATGGGCTTTTATGTTTCAAAATATGGGAGTTGGTTATAAATTGTATTAATGCTTGTAAATTGATATTTTGCTTGTATGGTTGATAAATTAATTTCTCATATTAATGGGATATGCCTTTTGAATGGAGAAGAGATCGAAATCGTAAAAGAACTGGTTCGCGAGAAAGATGTTCCACGCAAGCATTTTGTACATAGGGCAGGTGAAATAGCGCAGTATTCCGCTTTTATATTAGAAGGCTGCTTACGCTCTTATACTATCGACCAAAATGGATTCGAACATATTTTACAATTCGCTCCTGAGAACTGGTGGATTTCAGATATGTACAGTTTTGTGAAACAAACACCCAGTGAATTGAACATCGATGCTTTATTGGATTCTAAGGTATTGATTTTAAGCCGGGATTGTCAACTCCGAATTTTCGATCGAATTCCAAAACTTGAACGTTATTTTCGAGTATTAACTGAAAATGCATTAGCCAGTAGCAACCATAGAACGTTGGACTACCTGAGTCTTCCCGCGAAGGTGCGTTATCAAAAATTCTGCGATCTATACCCTACATTGATTAATACATTGCCTCAGAAGCAAATTGCCTCTTATATCGGAATTACACCCGAATTTCTGAGTAAACTCCGGGGTGAAAGGAGTTAGATCGATTTCTTAATATAGGTTAAGAAATAAGGTTCTAAGTTCCCTTACTTTTGTCTATAACAATTTGAAAGGAATAGTATGAAGAAAGTAATTCACAGGGCAGATACCAGAGGCTATGCAGATCATGGGTGGTTGAAGAGTTTCCATAGTTTTAGTTTTGGTGGTTATTACGATCAAGATCGCGTACATTTTGGAGCTTTACGTGTTTTAAATGATGATCATGTGTCTGGAGGAAATGGATTCGGTGCGCACCCGCACGATAACATGGAAATCATCTCCATACCATTGGAAGGTGTGCTCCAGCATCAGGACAGTATTGGTAACAAAGGCATAATTCGTACAGGCGAGATTCAAGTAATGAGCGCGGGAACGGGTATTCAGCATAGCGAATACAATGCTAATGCTGATGAAGCAGTTAAGTTTTTACAGATATGGTTATTCCCCAATGAACGTAATGTAAAACCGAGATACGATCAGCAGGCGATCTCAGTTGAGGGGTGTTATAATAAATTTCAACAAATATTGTCCCCCAATAAAGAGGATGAGGGGGTATGGATTCATCAAGATGCCTGGTTTCATTTGGCTGATTTAACCGAAGGATTCGAAATGAGTTATACGTTAAAGAATCCTGAAAATGGAGTATATGTATTTGTACTCGAAGGAGAACTCTCCGTTAACGACGAAGACCTGGGAAAAAGGGATGGACTTGGTATTTGGGAAGTTCAACAGGTTCGTTTTAAAGCTACTACCAAATCTTCTGTTTTGATAATGGAAGTTCCCATGCTTCAATAGAATTTATTTGGAAGAAGGTGTCTAAAAAGCACAACATCGTCGTCATTGCGAACCGGAGGGACGATGGTGAACCAATCTGACGATGTTAAAACTCAGATTGGTTTCCTTCGGAGCTGCTTCGCGGTCGTCATTCTTCCTCGCAATGACGCGTTTTTCTTGTAGATAACGACCTTTTAGACACCTTCTTAATAATATGTTTTGTCGTTTAGTGATAAGAAGCTCGGGTAAAATACTATTTTTGTTTCTTAAACGTCGTTTTTATTGTGGATAAATTGTTGTTACTTATTTTTTTTTGCTGCCAATCCGTATCTTTTGCCCAACACGCTGTGGATTCTATATCCAGTGATAAAATATTATGCATAAAGAACCAGGAACCAAAAAACAGGAATATTCGATACGGTAATTTAAAAGACAAGGTGCATGCGTATGAAATACAGGAACGTAATAATGTATCAACAAACTATTCTATTCGTGATACATTTGCTAAAAATACAGACCCCATTCGTCCTAAACATTTCTGGCGCGCTGGCACTGAGTGGTTTTTAGCACAAGCTGTTCCGGCATCATTCAACAGATTTATTACACGCGATCCATATTCTTATATTTCGTTTCAAAATTTCATTGATCACCAACGTATCAGTGCCTGGGACTGGGATGACAATCAATTTACGACTAATCAAATCGATCATCCCTATCACGGACAGTTGTATTTTAATGCTTTTCGAAGTAATGGCTACAACTTTTATCAATCAAGTGCAGCCACTGTGCTGGGATCGTATATTTGGGAAACAGCAGGTGAAACGCAGCACCCCTCCATTAATGATCTGGTAAATACAGCTTTCGGAGGCGTAATTCTGGGAGAAATGACGCATCGGGTTTCGCGGAATATATTGGCGAGAGGGAAATATGGGAATCGAATCGGGAATGAAATTGTCGCTTTGATTGTCAACCCTGTGAACGGTCTTAATCGATTATTAGATGGTAAATGGGGAAAAGTAGATGATTACAATTCGGTTGACTCCTCGATTATCAGTGCTGAAGTAGATGCCGGTGTACGGCGGTACGATGCCAAGGAAGGCGATTTTTTAACAGAAGGGAAAAATACATTTTATGCCCGGTTACGTTTCAAGTACAGTAACGGAGCCCACAATTATAAAAGACCTTTTGATCAATTTTATGTCAACTTTGAAGTAGGGGATGGAGATAGCACGTTTATTAATGCGGTAAATGTCCATGCGCTGTTGTATGGTGCGGAATTTTTTAAAAGTAGAAAAAGTAGTCATTTTGGAACATTAAATGCACATTATGATTTCTATAATAATGATGCCTTCTTTTATGGAGCTCAAAGTATTAATTATAACTGGGTCTCTGAATTCCGCTATAAGAAAAACAACAGACTCAATATGAGCGCTGGTGCTGGTGCTGTGGTTTTAGCTGCTGTCCCAGATCCTTACCTGCTTTATGGCGCAAGTCGTAATTACAACTACGGATCAGGCTTAAGTTATCGTTATCGTGGTGAATTGAGTGTGTTAAATCGGTTGATGTTGACTGCGGACTATAACGGAGGGGTTTTCTTTACAATTAGCGGTAATGATTCGCATTATATTTTGCATGCTGGCACAATAGAAGCTAGTCTTCGGCTTTTTAAAAGGTTCTCATTGAATGCCAGTTCAGGATATTTCTCATTACAAGGGAATTTTGATGACCCTCAATATGATGATTTTCATCGTGAATTCCCATTTGGTCGAGTTTCTATTGGTTATAATATTCAGTTTTAGTAGGTATTACCTGTAAGTGCTCCATCTCCTTTCCAAATATTAACAGATTAGTTTGTACCTCGAACCCTAATTTGAGGTAAAGAGACTTTGCATTTGGATTGATTTTATCAACTAATAATCCTAATCGTTGTTTTTCGATGTAAACATACTTGTCTATTACAAATTGTAATAAGATTTTTCCTATTCCTTTCCCTTGCTCAAGTGTTGATACAGCGAGAGTATCCAAATAGATTTCACCTTCTTGTGTTTCATTTTCAGGTTTTAAATTGTGTCCATAATTTTCAAGGAGATAAGCTATAATAGGTTTCCTGAGAGCGAGCAGATCTTTTCCTGGATACAAACATACTTGAGCAATTATAACATTAGCATCTTCCACTACTAGAATGTTCTGATAGGAATATTGATTAGATTCTAATCTGATGAAATACGCTAAGAAATTCAACGCTTCTTGCTTATTTCTCTGACAAATGAAGTCGTAGATGATTTCTTCCATCGCTAATAACATAAGCTGGGATATTGCATCTGCGTCCTGAGGTCTTGCGTTTCGGATGGTCATAAGGTTTTCTAAAAAAAAGAGGTCAACATTGACTGTTAACCTCTTTTATATGGCGTCGAAATAAAATTCGGTTATTTGTCTAGCTTCTCAAATTTATCGTAATCGATTTTTTTCGATTTGATTTTAACTGTTGATTTCAACTTATCGAATACCTTTAAGGCTTTTACTTCTTCAAATAAACGATTTGCTTGTTCTCTATCCGATAATAATTGAAGCGCGAACTGACCTAATTGTTCATCAGTGGGTTCTTCGTTCATGTTGTACATTTTTATTTGCGCATAGATGCGTTCTTTAGCCAAATTAACAACTTCGTCGTATTTTACTTCAAGATTATTGGCTGTTACTACGCGATTTTCGATGATAGTCCATTTCAAATTGCTTATAAAATCAGCAAAGCCTTCTTCAATTTCTTGCTCAGAAAGATTTGGATTAGTTGCTTTTAGCCATTTTTTTAAGAACGTTTCCGGAAATTTAGTATCTGCTTTATCCATTCCAAAAGTATACATATCATTACGTAACTTCTGTGCTGAATTTTGTTTGAATAAGTTTTCTACTTCTTCTGTAACCTTCGCATTAAATTGTTCTTCTGTAGTCACTTCGCCAGCAGGGAATAATTTATCAAAGAATTCTTGATTTAAATCAGATTCTTCAAGACGGTTGATGTTTTGAACGGTCAGTTCAAATTTCGTTACATCTAGATTCTCCGCTTCTTCTTCTGTTACATCCAAGATACGTGCTAAGTCAGCTACCTTAAATGCTTTTTTTACATCGATCTTTACCGTATCTTCTTTTTTAAGACCCACTAGTGATTTTTTGATCTTTGCATCTTCGATAATGTCCGTACGGATAGAAGTTGTTTTTTCAATTCCTTCTTCTTTATCTTGTTTTAAAGCAGCGTATAAGACGTCACCCTCTTCAGAAACTTCAGGATTGGTCATTTTACCATAGCTACGGCGTAAGTTTTTAATACGCTCTTGCAAGGTAGCGTCGTCAGCTTTGATATCGTATTCTATAAATTCAGTTTCTGCTGTAAAAGGGACATCAAATTCCGGTGCTAAGCCGATTTCATAGTTGAACTTGAATGTATCTTTAAAATCCCAGTTATAAGTCACGTCAGCTTCTTCTTTTGGAAGAGGTTGGCCTAATACTTCTAACTTTTGTTCACCGATATATTCAGAGATTTTATCATTGATAATGCGATTGACCTCATCAAATAAAATGGATTTACCAAAGGTACGTCTAATATGACCAGTTGGTACCAATCCAGGGCGGAATCCAGGTAATTTTGCTTTTTTTGCTTGATCTTTGATGGCTTTGTCAACCGTGGGGTTATAATCTTCTGGCGTTAACTCAACTATAATGTTAGCGTTGATGTCATCAATTTTTTGGTGTGAAATATTCATACTCTTCTTAGCGTTATTTTTCGCATTATAATAAAAAATCCTCCCGATGTCTTTGTGTTCGGGAGGATATCAAGTGCGGAAGAAGGGACTCGAACCCCCACGCCTTGCGGCGCCAGATCCTAAGTCTGGTGCGGCTACCAATTACGCCACTTCCGCAGTTAGGATTTCTTTTGTGCCACAAAGATAGAAACGTTTACTATATCTGTCAAGTCTTTTTTTGATTATTTTTCAGAAAAAAATAAAAAATTAAATTTCTGTTGTGTAAGTCATTATTATTCTTTTACTTTGGAAAACAAAGTACTTTTATGAATCAACAGGACATTATAAAAGAAATAGGACAAATTCGCTCAATTATGGAAAAATCGAGCAAATTCATTTCTATTAGCGGCTTATCAGGCGTACTCATTGGCACTTATGCTTTAATTGGAGCTGCATTAAGTTACATAACAGTATATGGTTTTAAAAGCCAATTTGGATATCGCGATTACTTTGTTACCGACGAAATCATTATATTTAAACTACTCCTGATTGCGTTATTTGTTTTACTGATTTCTATTGTTACAGGTATATTGATGGCTAAACGTAAGGCTAAGCGAATAAATCAGTCGATTTGGAATGCTACGAGCCGCTCTTTGTTATTTGCAGTTGCTGTTCCGCTGATAACGGGTGGGGTGTTTTCACTGATTATATTTGCTAGAGGATATTACGGATTAATAGCATCTTCCTTGTTGATTTTCTATGGATTAGCATTAACTGCTGCAAGCACCTATACATTTAGGGAGGTTAAATGGCTCGGTATTTTTGAAATCATATTGGGTCTTCTTGCACTTTGTTTTCCAGGTTATGGATTATGGTTTTGGGCTCTCGGATTCGGCGTGTTACATATTATTTATGGTTTGATTGTCTATAAAAGATACGAATAGTGAGCTTGGATTTTTCATTATATGACAAAGTATTGGAGAATAGGATACGTCTTCAGATCATGAGCGTATTGGTCGCAAATGAGGAATACGACTTCAATTCCCTGAAGGAGCTCTTGGATGTTACCGATGGAAATCTAGCTTCTAATCTGAAAAGTTTGGAGAAAGAAGGGTATTTAACCGTATTCAAAAGTTTCGTTGATCGAAAACCCAATACGCGTTACCGCAGGACGGAGAAAGGACAACGATCTTTTGAAAACCACTTAAAAGCTTTAGAAAATTTAATCAAACAACAATACAAATAATTTTTTTAACTATACACTTTGAAATTCAAAGTTCTTTTAAATTACTAATATATGCGAGGTTTGCGTTTGAAATTTATGTTACATTTATATGGATGGTCGTCACGAGTGTATGCCAATACGTTTAAAATCAATAAGAAAGCGTGGGGGATAACTAAAATAGAGTTCTTGTCTTATCCAGAGGGCACGTTGGGTAAAGCGCTTGGTGATTTTTATTCGCGCAATGGTTTTGATGTGATGCCTAAGTTAGAAAATCACGATGTATTTCATATCCTTACTGATACGGACACGAAAATTCAAGACGAGATTGCGATGCAATATCTTTTGTTGGGCAACGGAAAATTGAGTCTATACTTGTTTGCAATGATTTTTATTGGTGGATTCATTTTCCCGGAATATTTTTCTTCTTACATGCAGGCCTTTAAAAAGGGAAGAAACATGGCTTCTTTTCACGAGATCGAATTTAAAGTGCTTCTGTATCGTTCTGTTGACGATCTGCGCGCTTCTTTGACGTTAAAAACGAACTTAATTACAATAAAATAAATTAATATGGAAACTACATCACACAACATGCCTCCGCAATTACCTCCAAATGAACTTTCGTTTTGGGAAAGGGTATTTAATTCTGTTCTCATGAAACTGGGCGTTATTTTCTTTCTCATTCTACTGTTACTTTTACCAATGTCGTTGGTAGATGATCTCATTAGAGAAAGGAAATATAGGGAGCAAGATGTCACCGCAGAAATTTCTTCCAAATGGGGAAGAGAACAAGTTATTTCGAGTCCGGTACTTGCTATACCTTATGATTATGTACGGGAAACTACGGAGAGAGACGAAAAAGGTAAAGATAATATCATAAGAAGTATACAGCAGGATTGGTTATTTTTATTGCCGAATCAAGTAAACATCAAGACGAATGTAACCCCTGAATATTTGAAAAGAGGGATCTATCAATCTGTTGTGTATAATGCTCAGATTGAAATGGAAGGAGATTTTTCAGGATTGGAACAGGAGAAACTGGGAACGGACCTTGCGAATGTGCGCTGGAACGACGCAAAGCTAGTTTTTGGTATCCGTGATCTCAAGGGGCTGCTGAGTTCTCCAACATTAACCTGGGATACCACTATAATGGAAATAGGGACGTTCGAAAAAACGTTGCAACTCTTTGAAAGCAATCTGGTGGCTAATGTTTCGCTATTCTCAATAATGGATACGAAGAAGTCTTTTTCAATAAAAATGAATTTGAGAGGTTCCAAATCGTTGAATTATTTTCCGATAGCGAATCAAACTTCTATTTCTGTCGCAGGCAAATGGAATAATCCGAGTTTTAACGGCGGATATTTGCCCGAGGATCGGAATGTAGAAGCTGATCACTTTCAGGCGACTTGGGAAATACCAAGTTTCAGCAGAAGTCTGCCTGCGCAATGGGAGGGGAATCCTGGTCGCTTGTATTCTTTTTCGGGCATCGATTTAACTGAAAATAGATATTTCGCTCAGGACGATGTATCGACCGAAATAAATCCATCTGTAAATACTCCGTCGTCTTTTATAAAATCAAACGATGCGGATATGGTACAGATTAATTTTTTACCTGAAGTAAATAACTATCAGAAGACTACGCGGGTTGCTAAATATGGTATATTAGTTATCATCCTCACTTTTGCATCCTTATTCTTTACGGAAATTATTAAAAAACAGCGCATCCATATTATCCAATATATTTTAATTGGTGTGGCTATGGTATTATTCTATTCTCTATTGTTAGCGATTTCTGAATATTTAAATTTTAATACCGCTTATGTTTTGGCTGCTGTTGCCACAGTTGGATTGATTGCTTCTTTTATTAAGTCGATAACAAAAGATCTAAAAATAGCATTGCTTTTCACGGGAATTCTGAGCTTATTTTACGGATTTATATTTGTTTTAATGCAACTACGAGACTACTCTTTAATTGTAGGAACTATTGGTGTATTCATTATTCTCGCGGTATTGATGCGTGTGTCAACCCGAATAAATTGGTATCAATTTGATCGAAAGTAAATGTGATGGGTACGAATTGGTGTTATATAAAAATGTACTTGACTGCTTTGTGGATCATGCAGAGGAGGTATAGATGATTTTAATAAAAACCAACGGTTTTTGTTATCTTGCGGCTTCAAAAAAATGGTTATGATGAGAAAAAGTTTTATTCTGGCAATTGCCCTGCTGTTGAGTTCATCAACTTTTGCGCAACGTGCCCCGGAAAAAATAATTGACAAATCCCTTATTACCCATAGGATGCAAAGTTTTGGTAAAGAAGTCATGAGCCCTGAAAAATTGTGGAAACTGGGGCGGGTGTCCGCCGAGGGATTAACCCCCGATGGAACACAGCTGATTTATGGCGTTTCAAACTACAATTTTGATGAAAATAAATCGGAGAAGAATCTTTTCATTGTGTCGGTAAAAGGTGGTACTCCCATTCAATTTACTTCCGAAGCTGGTGGAGAATCGCTGTTACATATAGAAGACAATGGTGATGCAATTTACTCCTACAAAGGTCAATTGTGGCGTAAAAATATAAAGGGAGGTAACGCAAAGCAATTAACGGATGTTGAAGGTGGATTGGAGAATGTGAAGTTTTCACCTGATGGGAAGCACATCCTTTTCAGTAAATCAGTGCTAGTAAATAAGAATCACAGTGTAGACAAATATACAGATTTGTCTAAATCGAATGTGTATATCTATGATGATTTGGACTATAGGCATTGGGATTCATTCAATGATGGCCGTTTCAATCACCCTTTTGTCGCGAGTTACGATCAGGGCAAGGTTGTTGAAGCCATAGACTTGTTGGCGGAAGAACCTTATTACAGTCCACAGGCTCCGTTTGGAGGAGCCGAAGATTTCGCATGGTCGCCCGACGGAAAGTCGGTTTTATATGTATGCAAAAAGAAATTCGGAAAGGATTATGCACAAAGTACAAACACCGATATCTATCGTTACGATCTAATTTCGAAAAGGACAACAAACCTTACTGAAGGAATGAACGGCTACGATACCAATCCGATGTATAACGCAGACGGACGGATGTTGGCTTGGCTGAGCATGAAAACGGATGGATACGAGGCAGATAAGAATGATATTGTCCTTTGGGATGCTGCTATGGATATCAAGTTGAATTTGACCGCACATTGGGACGGAACCATCAATTCGTTTGCATGGAGTAAAGATAATCGTAGGATTTATTTTATTGCACCCGTAAAAGGTGCGGTACAATTGTTTGAAGTAGAAATTCCGGTTAACCTTAAAAATAGAGCGCTTCCTAAGATTCAACAGATATCAGAGGGACAGTTTGATATTACAGGAATTGTAGGAGAAACAAAGGAGGGCTTAGTGGTTACGTCTACTACGTTGACGCAAGCAACGGAAGTATATCTGTATCATCTTAAATCTAAAAAATTGAATCCGATCACGAAAGTGAACGATGAAGCTTATGCACAAATTGCTCCTACGAAAGTGGAAGGCCGGTTCACAAAAGCTTCGGACGGACAAGACCTGTTTTCTTGGGTTATTTATCCTCCGGATTTCGATCCTACTAAGAAATACCCTACGCTATTGTTTTGTCAGGGAGGACCTCAATCCGCAACAACACAATCGTACTCTTTCCGTTGGAATTTTCAACTAATGGCTTCACAGGGATACATTGTTATTGCGCCTAATCGTCGGGGTATGCCAGGTTGGGGGGTGAAATGGAATGAAGATATCAGCAAAGATTGGGGTGGGCAATCTATTCGTGATTACCTATCGGCGATTGACGATCTGGCAAAAGAACCTTATGTAGATAACGAACGTATAGGCGCAGTGGGAGCGAGTTATGGAGGCTATTCGGTATTTATGCTAGCAGGTGTACATGAGGGACGTTTCAAATCGTTTATTTCGCATTGCGGATTGTTTGATATGACTTCTTGGTACGGTACTACAGAAGAACTTTTTTTTGCTAACCATGATCTAGGCGGGCCATACTGGGATAAAGCAAATGAGAAAACATATACGGTGTTTAATCCTATCAATCATGTAGATAAATGGGATACGCCAATATTAATTTTTCAGGGAGGAAAGGATTATCGTGTTCCGATCGGACAAGGTTTGGAAGCTTTTCAGGCGGCAAGATTGAAAGATATTAAAAGTAGACTAGTCTATTTGCCTGAAGAAAATCACTGGGTTCTTTCGGGTCATAATGCACAGGTATGGCAACGTGAATTTTTCGGATGGTTGAAAGAAACGCTGTAAAAATATTATAATAAAAAAGAATCCCGATTGGAATATTCCAATCGGGATTCTTTTTTATTATTTTGTATCCTTTTTACCAAAGATTGAAATCTTCAGGTACTTGCCCGGATTATTTTTAACATCTTCAACCAACTGATCTAAGTTTTCGGAAGCATTATTTAGATTGTTGTACAGTTGGTCGTCGTTGACCAATAAACCAATTGAACCTTCTCCGTTATTAATCTTGTCCGTTATAGCTTGCACATCTTTCATTGCCTTATTTGCATTATCGATAGTAGCTTTGATTTCGGTCTTCGCTAAATCGTCAGAAAAGTTGTCCAGATTGGATAATATCGAATTGATCTTGCGGTTATTGTTTTTGAAGTTTCCTGTTATCGACTCCAGATTTTGCATGATTTTAGCCAACCTAATCCGTTCGGAGCCCATTAGTCCTTCTACTTCATTCGTGATTTTTTCCATATTATTCAACGAGATGGAAATACTGCTCAGGCTACTTTTGAAATCCCGTTGAAATTCATCATCCAACGCGGTATTGACTGCTGATAACACCGAATCCAGTTTGACGACTAAATTTTCGATTTTCTTTTGAAGTGGTTCCACCTTCTCCATCAAATTGGCTTGCACATCGGAAAGGAGAGGATCCCCACTTTTTGCGAATGTCTTACTATTTCCCAGATCGAAAACAATAGCCTTGCTTCCCAACAAATCAGCACTTATAATACGTGCTACCGTATTGGATGGAATATCATAGTCGTCGTTGATTTTGAATTCTGTTCTTATTTTGCCATTATTCAACAGGTTCATTTTGGAAACACGACCGATCTGATATCCATTTACCATGACAGGCTTGGATACCGTCAGCCCATCTACATTGTCATAGTCAGTATAAAAGGTGTTTTCACTGCTGAAAACATCATTTCCTTTGAGAAAACTATATCCAATGAATAAAATAGCAATCGCTATTGCTGTAAGGGCACCTACTTTTGTTTCGTTTGATATTTTCAAAATGATATGTTTTAGGGAACTCTAAATACGTCAGTATACGAAAATAGTAAATTATTTATTTTTCAACGGATGTTTTGTAAGTTTTAATAGCATTAAAAAGATTTTCGACAATTTCTTGTTGTCCGGCGGATGACATCATGAATTCTTCTTCACTTGGATTGCTGATAAAACCGATCTCCGTTAATACTGCTGGCATACCGGCTGTAGCTAATACGGCAAGCCCCTGTTCTTTCACACCACGGTTGGTACGCGACGAACTTGAAAATTCATTTTGCATATACGTAGCCAATTTAATGCTTTGATCTCGAAATTGTCTTTTCATCAATTTGAACACGATATAACTGGACGGATCATTGGGGTCGAATCCATTATAGTTGTCCTGATAATTTTCTTCGGATAAGATAGAGGCATTTTCGCGGATAGCCACATCTTGCTGATCCATTCTGTTGAAACCACATACCAGTGTTTCCGTTCCCTTTGCGGAAGTGTTCAATACAGATGTTGTCACGTATCGGCCTTTTGAATTTTTGACTCTGCGGGTAGTTGCTCCTCCGGAATTACAATGCACAGAAATAAATAAATCTGCCTTATGTTTATTAGCCAATGCCGGACGTTCGTATAGTTTGGGATACACATCTGTCGTACGGGTGTAGATAACTTTTACACCGGGCAAGCCTTCTTCTATTCGCTTTCCAAGCTTTAGTACTACTTGCAGGGCAATGTCTTTCTCTTTTGATTTTCTACCAACTGCACCCGGATCGTGACCGCCGTGGCCGGCATCAAGCACAATGGTTTTCATTTTATATTCCATACCTCCCGATGAAATAGGCTCGGAGTGTCTGCTGGGCATCCACGCGGTGACCAAGATGAATACGGATAGTAGTATGGCAGTGCCTGCTGAATGCGCTATATATTTTCTTTTATAGTTTTCCAATGTTGGTATTATTTAGCTATTTCCCCGGCGAGGAAATAAGATTGTTATTTTTTATTTGCAGTTTTGAATGTTTTGATCGCCTGAAAAAGGTTCGTCACGATTTCCTGTTGTCCATTTTGCGACAGCATATAAGCTTCTTCTTCCGGACTACTTATGAATCCGATTTCTGTTAGGACTGCGGGCATCCCTGCTTTGGCCAAAACAGCGAGGCCCTGTTCTTTAACACCCCGATTGCCACGAGAGGATTTGCTATATTCGTGCTGCATAAGCGAAGCCAATTTAATGCTCTGATCCCTAAATTGTCTTTTCATCAGCTTAAATACAATGTAACTGGAGGGATCTTTGGGATCGAAACCATGATAATTTTCTTCATAGTTGTCTTCTAATAATATATCTGCATTTTCACGGATGGCTACATCTTGTTCATTGATTCGATGGAAACCCAATACCAATGTTTCGGTGCCTTTAACTCCCGGATTCCGTTTTACGGAATTGACGTATCGTCCCTGTCTATTCTTTACTCGAATATCCCGATCAGCGGAATTAGCATGAATGGATATAAAAATATCCGCGTGGCTTTTATTCGCAATATCCGTCCTCTTGTAAAATTCCACGTCGACATCCGTGGAACGGGTCAAGATAACCTGTACATCGGGGATGCTGTCTTCTAACATTTTTTTTAGTTTCTTGGATACATCTAATACGATGTCTTTTTCAGCCGATTGTCTACCTCTTGCACCGGGTTTATTTCCACCATGGCCGGGATCTATTACTACAGTGAAGCTCGCTTTTGGAGGGTCGATGTCGCTTTTATTGGGATGAAAAGCTGTAAAAATGAGGGTTATAAAACAGAGTGTTACGGCTAAACTTAATTTTTTAACATTATTTATAAACTTCATCTGTATAATATTTTACAAATTTGTCGTTGTACTTTCATTGATGCTGTGTGACAACGATAAATTGAATAATGGAACATGCGAAAAATACTAGTTTTTTCTAATTGTTTTTTGACTAATTTTGCCAACAACAGTTTAAATTTACCACAAAAATAATATTCGTAATTCATTTTGAAGGCGTTAACTTGTATTTTATTTTCTTTTCTGTTCCTTTTGTTGGGGTCTTCTTCCGTTATCGGACAAGTTGTAACACCAGACACCACCAACAACAACGTGCAAGATACAAGTTTAATTGTGCAGGATACTAGTAAAAATCACTTGCGCACTTCTTCTGGTAAAGATACTGTCGTTATGAAGGACGAAAGTGGATTGGAAACTGTAGTGACTATCGTGGCGAATGACTCCTCTTGGAATGAGGTCAGCAAAAATATTGTTCATTTATATAAGGGTGCAAAAGTAAAATATCAAGACTTTGAACTGTCTGCGGATTATATCCGTTTAGATCGAAATAATAACCTGCTATATGCAAGTGGTGTAACGGATCACAATAGTAAGTATGTAGGCAGGCCTGTGGTTTTGTTTCCAAATGATACCCCCAAGGCTGTTGATTCTTTAACATATAATTATAAAACACAGGAAGGCAAAACCTTTGGCGTCATGACAGAGGTGGATGGCGGTTTTATTCAGGCACGTGCGGTTCGTAAAAATATGTACGACGAGATGTCTATCTACCATGGCTTATATAGCACTTGTGATCTTCCCGAACCTCATACCCACTTTGGTATTCATATCAGCAAAGGTCTAATTCTCGACAAGCAGATTATAGCCGGGCCGTCTTATTTGGTTGTACAGGGCATCCCCATTAAATTTATAGCAATCCCGTTTGGTTTTTTTCCAAAGCAGGACAAAAAATCTTCCGGATTTTTATTTCCTTCTTTTGGTGAGGATGCTGCGAGAGGATTCGCGCTACGTGACCTAGGTTGGTATTTAACATTTAATGATTATTGGGATACCGAGTTTAGAGGAAGCTTTTATTCTAAAGGATCTTGGGAGGCTTCTATGCGCACCAACTATATGGTGAATTATAAATATAGTGGTGGTTTTAATCTTCGCTACGCGTGGACAAAGACAGGAGTTGAAGGTGCAGATAACTATGGGACCAATAAGGATTTTAACGTAACCTGGAACCATACGCAGCGTCAAGAAGCCAATCCCGGAACTTCTTTTTCAGCGTCCGTTAATTTTGGTACAGGTTCATATTTTCAAAACACAGGAGCAAATAGCACGTATGACTATGATCAGCTGACCCGCAATAACATGTCTTCTTCGATCAGTTATGGGAGGGTTTTTGCAGATGGTAAGGTGAACTTTACCTCCAGTTTGAGCCATCGCCAAGATATGACTTCCGGTAAAGTGGATTTAGAATTACCTACTTTTAGTTTAAATGTGGCCACTTTTAATCCATTCGATTCTAAAGATCGTGTAGGTGAACAGAAGTGGTACCAACGTATTACAGTTGGATATAGTTTGCAGGGGAGGAATACTATTTCTACGGGAGATTCCACGTTGTTTAAGAAAGAATCCTTACAACGTTTTACAAATGGGTTTCAACATAGTGTACCCGTGAGTTTGAGTTTGAATGCGTTTAAATACTTCCAATTTAATACGTCGATGAACTACACGGAAAGATGGTATCTTCAATCTATTCGTAATCGTTCAGAAAATACGATTAACGGCTTTGAAACGGTAAGAGATACAATTCAAGGATTTAGAAGGGCATATGATTACTCTTTTTCGAGTGGACTCTCTACCAAAATATATGGTAGGTATCCCCAAATTGGCAAAGTCGAAGCCATACGTCATGTGGTAACACCATCTGTAAATTTTAACTATCGCCCAGATTTTTCTAATCCAATGTATGGTTTTTATAAGTCTTATATTGATGAGAGTGGTAGATTAAGAGACTATTCCATTTTTGAAGGTGGAATTTATGGTTCTCCTTCTTCGGGACAATCGGCAGGAATAGGGTTCTCTGTAGATAATAATATTGAAGCAAAAGTTAGAACACAGAATGATACGACGGGTAAAGGGGTTAAGAAAGTCCCAATTATACAGGGGTTGACATTCAGCGGGAACTACAATTTTGCGGCCGATTCCTTGAAACTTTCGACGATCAGTTTTTCAGGAAGAACCTCTTTATTTAATCAGAAAATAAACTTGAATTTTAACGGATCATTTGACCCGTATCAGCTCGACGATCGCGGACAACGTTACAACCGATTTGCTATTGAGGACGGTAAACTCGCACGTCTTACCAATTTTGGTTTGTCTTTTGACTATACTTTTAATCCCGATGCGTCAAAAAGCAGGAGTGATAATATTGATTCCCTTCGAAATAATATGCCAGCTATGACCCAAGAGCAGGCTGACGCTTTGGCTAGAATTAGTACGGATCCCAATGCATTTGTAGATTTTAATATTCCCTGGAATTTAGCTGGATCCTTCAGTTTTCAGTATTCCCGCCGTTTTGATGCGGTGGAGCGTAAAGAAACCGGTGACTATACCGCTACGGTAAATCTGCACGGTGATTTTAATGTAACACCGAAATGGAAAATACAATTCAATAGTGGGTATGATTTTAGACAAAAGGAGGTTTCTCTAACACGTTTTTCTATTTATCGTGATCTTCATTGTTGGGATATGTCCTTTGGCTGGGTACCTTTTGGCCGATATCAAAGTTATAACGTAACCATTCGGGCTAAAGCAAGCATACTGCAAGATCTTAAATTAACGAAGCGCAACAGCCATTATAATTATTAATATTTTTTTGGTAACTATGTGCTATGAACGCTGAAATCATAACCATAGGAGACGAAATTTTACTTGGTCAAATTGTGGATACCAATTCCGCGTGGATTGCCCAGTATCTTGGAGAGGCAGATATTGCTATCCGCTGCATTACCTCAATAGCTGATCGTCGAGAAGATATTTCAAAAGCACTGTTGGAAGCTTCTTCACGTTCTGACATAGTGATTGTAACGGGTGGTTTAGGCCCCACAAAAGACGATGTAACCAAAGATACAATTTCACAATTTTTCAAGTCCCCATTCATTCGAAATCAGCACGTGCTTGATCATGTCAAACAACTCTTTGTACGTATGGGTCGTGGCGAGATGCCAATATCCAACTATGCACAAGCCGATGTGTTGGAATGTGCTGAGGTTTTATTTAATGATGTCGGCACCGCTCCGGGTATGTGGATAGAAAGGGACAACAACCGTTTCGCTTTTTTACCCGGAGTTCCTTTTGAAATGAAGTTTTTAATGGAAAAGCGGGTAATGCCAAGATTGATGGCTATGCGAAGCAACGTACATGTTTATCACAGCCATATTCTTACCGCAGGATTAGGAGAGTCTTTTTTGGCGGAACAAATCGCCGATATTGAAGCATCGTTGCCTCATTATATTAAATTAGCTTATTTACCCAAAATTGGATTAGTGAGATTGCGACTTTCTGCTAGGGGAACAGATGTGAATTTATTAGAAACCGAGACGGAAAACTTTGCAAATCGCATTTCGGAAAGATTAAAAAAATACGTAGTAGCTAAAGAAGATATTTCTTTAGAAGAGGCGATCATCAAAAATTTTAGTGAATCCCATTTGAAAATTGCATTTGCAGAGAGTTGCACTGGTGGTACCATTGCGAGTAATTTGACCAAATACGCAGGAGCAAGTAAGGTGTTTGATTGTGGGATAGTTGCTTACGCAAATCCTATCAAACAAGGGGTATTGGGAGTCAGGGAAAATACGCTTGACGAATTTGGAGCAGTAAGTGAGCAGACTGTTATTGAAATGGCCAAAGGCGTACAACGCGTAAGCGGTGCGGAATATGGAGTAGCCACCAGCGGTATCGCTGGGCCTACCGGAGGGACTCCAGAAAAGCCTGTCGGTACGGTTTGGATAGCAGTGGCTGGGAAAAATGAAATCGTCACAAAGAAATTTCAGTTTAACAATAGTCGGCAAATAAATATAGAAAGAAGCACGATGCAGGCGCTAGTTTTGTTATGGAATTTGTATGTAAAGGAATTGGTCTAGATATTGAAATTATATTTTGAATTTTATTGAATTCTAAATATTTAATTTTTGTTTGTAGATATATTACTCATAAATATTTAATTTAGGGGTTTTAAAGACGAAATCAATATGGGAATATATAAGCTAGTGCTTCCAAAAATGGGGGAGAGTGTTTCTGAAGCAACTTTAACAAATTGGTTGAAATCTGTAGGAGATACTGTTCAAGAAGACGAGGCGGTAGTGGAAATCGCTACTGACAAGGTTGATTCTGATGTTCCGTCGCCTGTGGCTGGTAAACTGAAAGAAATTCTTTTTCGAGAAGGAGAGGTTGTACAAGTAGGCGCAGTGATTGCAATTCTGGAAGTGGAAGGTGAAAGTGGTGTTGAAGAAGTAGAAAGGCAAGCTGAAGTACCAGAAGAAAAGTTCGAAGTTGTAGCACCGGGTTTAGATGCATTGGAAATGGAAAATAAAGCACTTCCTAGTCAAGATACCGTACAGACGACTATAACGAATGAAAATAGATTTTACTCCCCTTTGGTAAAAAGTATTGCACAGGAAGAAGGGATCGCACAGGACGAATTGGATAGGATTTTAGGATCCGGTTCTGATGGCCGTGTTACCAAGCAGGATGTACTGGATTATATAGCAGCTAAGGGAGATTCAAATTCAAGTCAATCATCTGCTAATACCGCCTCAGGAGAGTCGGTAATTCAACCCCGTAGTTCAGACGCAAACGCATCAACACCAGTTCAGGTAGTGAAAAGTATGAATGGGGATGAAATCATCGAGATGGATAGAATGCGTAGATTGATTTCTGATCATATGGTAAACAGTGTGAAAACGTCTCCACACGTTTTTTCAGTGGTAGAAGCAGACGTTACCAATCTTGTCAACTGGAGAAATAAAGTAAAAGATCTATTTAAGAAACGCGAAGGAGAGAATATTACATTTACTCCTCTGATTATCGAAGCGATAAGTAAAGCATTGAAAGATTTTCCGATGGTAAATGTGTCGGTCGATGGATATAATATTATTAAACGTAAACATATTAACATCGGAATGGCCGCAGCGCTGCCAACGGGCAATTTGATTGTCCCTGTTATAAAAGATGCGGACCAATTGAGTCTGGTAGGATTGAGCCGATCAGTAAATGATCTGGCTAATAGAGCCCGCGCTAACGAACTCAAGCCAGACGATACACAAGGAGGTACATTTACATTTACAAATATTGGTGCATTTGGAAATATTTTTGGAATGCCTATTATTAATCAGCCCCAAGCCGCAATTTTAGCCGTGGGTACGATAAAGAAGAAACCTGCCGTATTGGAAACGGAACATGGCGATGTAATCGCCATAAGGCATATGATGTACATTACGATGTCCTATGACCATAGGGTTATAGATGGAGCATTAGGCGGTACATTTATAAAAAGGGTCGCTGATTATTTAGAGAGTTGGGATTCTGACAGAACGATTTAAAATCATATAAAAGCTTCCATGCCTGGAAGCTTTTATTATTGACCAAGTCAATCGCTAAATATGCAAAATATCGTACTGACGGAAAAAATACAGGAACTTTTTCATATACTACAGGAATGGTATTGGTTACCCGCAATGTTGTTATATATTGGTGTAATTAGTACACTCTTAATTGAAAATAGAAACCCGAGCAAGACAATGGCTTGGGTTCTCGTAATTGTATTTTTACCTGTTATAGGCCTCTTACTGTATTATTTTTTTGGACAAAAATTCTCCAAAGTAAAAAAGATGCAACGGGTTAATCAGCGACAAGCAGTACGGTTAAAGAAGGAATGGGAGCGTTTGGACCCAATAATGGAAGAACTTATCCATGATATTCGTGGCGACATAGGTGATCTTTCTCGGGTTTTTACTTTTCTAAAGAATGAAAGACTGTCGTCGCCCACAATGAATAATGATGTGAAATTGTTAGTAAATGGGGAGGAAAAATTTAAATATCTTATCGAAGCGCTTACTGCGGCGAAACATTCCATTCATTTGGAATATTATATCTTCGAAACAGATAATATAGGACTTCAGATTTTAAATATTTTAGAGAGTAAGGCAAATGAGGGTATTGCTGTTAGACTTATTGTAGACAGTTTTGGCTCCCCTGCTTTGGTTCGATACATGGAACGTGTCAAATCGAATATCCAATTTAAAGATTTTTTGCCGGTTACCTTCTCTTCTTTAGCAAACAGTAATTATCGAAACCATAGAAAGATAGCGGTAATAGATGGTGAGGTTGGATTTATTGGTGGGATTAATATTTCGGATAGATATATCAATGATCCAAAAAAAAACAATGCTGTATATTGGCGAGATACTTCGATACGTATTGAGGGGGCGGCAATCAACATGTTACAAGTCGGCTTTTGGCATTCGTGGAATCAGGCGGATGGTGAACCATTTATGCTGGAAAAAGGTTATCTAAAAGAACTCAGACAATCTAGAGATACCAAAGCTAATGCAGCTGTCGCATTTGTGTCGAGTGATCCTGCTTCTAAAGGACCGTTCAATATGGAGGCAATCCTTATTGCCTTGGGCGAGGCGAATACAAAAATACAACTGTGCACCCCTTATTATATACCGAGTGATGAGTTGGCTTCTGTATTAATGATCGCAGCTTCGTCTGGAGTTAAGGTTGAATTAATGATCCCCGCGAAATCGGACTCCTATCTGGTTCATCACGCTTCGTTTTCTTTTTTGAAACCGTTGTTGGAACGTGGCGTAAAAGTTTATCTGTATAACAAAGGGTTTTTGCACGCGAAAACAATTACTGTTGACGGAAAGTTGGCTTTTGTCGGGACGGTAAATCTAGATATACGCAGTTTTTATATTAATTACGAGGTCGCAGCGGCAGTGTCGGATCAAAATTTATGTTCCGAAATGGAGCGACAATTTGAAATCGACAAACTGGAGTGCGATTTATTGACTTTAGAGGTGTGGCAATCGCGACTTAAATGGAAACGAGGAATAGACTCTATCTGTAGACTTCTCGCACCCGTCTTGTAGACTGTTGGAAAATCTTAACTTCTTTTAAAGATTTGGAAAAATAAAATTCTTTATCTTTAGCTAAATTTAATGTTTGGTCAAGGCAGGAGTATGACCGTTGCGTTCTTGATGAATCATTTTATTTCTGTTAATTTAGTCTTATGAACAAAATCAAAAGTTTATTATTCCTTTTATTATTTGTGCTGATCATTTTACCTTCTAAGGGCCAGGAATTACCCAAAATTCCAATTAATACAGTTGTAGAGCGTGTACAGAAGTATTTTGGTGTTTATCCAGTAGAGAAAGTGCATCTTCATTTTGACAAACCTTATTACGCAGTAGGTGATACCTTGTGGTTTAAAATGTATCTACACCGCAATTTAGTGGAATACGAACCCAGTAAAGTAGGTTATGTAGAAATCATTAATGGAAGAGATTCCCTCGTACAAACACTACGGATTCCGTTAGATAAAGGTACTGGAAATGGATATTTAGTGCTTGATCCGCAATATGTAAAGCAAGACAATTATCGATTTAGAGCATATACAAAATGGATGATGAATTTTGATGGTTCATTTTTCTTTAATAAAATCGTTCCTGTAGGTGATGCGATCAATAAAAAATTAGGAACGACGATTACTTATATATCGGAGGGTAATAAAACTAAAGCACAGATTCAGTTCAAAGATGGCAGAGGCGACTTATTAGGCAAACGAAAAATCACTTGGGAGGCGATCGATGGGTGGGATCCATTTGACAAAGGCAAATCTGAAACTGATGATATGGGAAGAGCGACTATCACCTTCTCTTCGAAAGATAAAGAAATACTGAAAAATGGACGTTTGATCGTAAAAGTCGAAGGAGAAAGTGCTAATGCTTTGGTAGGAGACTTTCCACTTAAAAATGCATTAACGGATACGGATATTCAATTTTTTCCGGAAGGAGGGGACTTAATTGCTGGTATTGCAAAAAATGTTGCCTTCAAGGCTATTGGGCCCAATGGAAAGGGTTTAGCTGTAAAAGGGAAGATAATCGATGGTAAAAAAAACACAGTAGCGGAATTTTCAGATTTAGGTTTGGGGATGGGGTATTTCTCATTGCTACCCCAGACTGGTGAATCTTATAAAGCGGTGATAACTATTCAAGACGAACCAGAACGTACATTTGATTTGCCTGCCGTTAAAGAAGAGGCCGTAAATTTAGTCTATCATAAATCGGATGATAACGCTATTCAAATAGGTCTTGTTACCAGTGAAAATTACTTTTCAAAGATTCAAAATTCCTCTTTTTATATTTTAGCGCAGCTAAATGGACACTTGGTTTATGCAGCTCAGGCTACGCTAAAAAATTCATCCTTATTGATTTCTGTACCCAAAGATGAATTGCCAAGTGGTATTGTACAATTCACCGTTTTGACTCCGCAAGGCAAACCCATTAGTGAACGCCTGGTATTTAATAATGGGAATTCTGATTTGAATATTCAGGTCAAATCAAATAAGCAAGATTATAACAAAAAGGAAGCCGTTAAATTAGATATTACGAATATTTCGACGGAAAAATTACCCAGTCATCTTTCGGTGTCTGTCATAGATGAAGCGAAAGTTCCGTATGATGACCATCAGGAAAATACAATTGTAAGTAGTTTGTTGTTGACCTCAGATTTGAAGGGATATGTTGAAAAGCCTAGCTTTTATTTTGACGAAAAAGTAGAAAATCGTGCCGAAGCATTGGATGCGTTAATGATGACACAAGGATTCCGGAGATTTGACTATGATGAATTGATTGCCGAAAAATTTCCGCAAGTAAATTTTTTACCAGAGCAAGGCATCTCTTTATCTGGTACATTACGTTTGAATACAGGTAGACCTTATCCAAATGGAGGGCTGTTATTATCGGTGCCTGCACGTGCGTTACGTAAGGATACCTATACAGACCAGAGTGGACGATTTTCGTTTGAAAATTTAGTATTTCCTGATTCAGTCAAAGTAACGATAAATGCAAGAAGTAATGATAATTACCGTAATTTGGTCATTAATATGGATCAATCTTTTTACCCGGCTATAGATCTCAGAAATCCGTATACGAGCAACGAAGTTCTAAATATAGATCAACAACTTACAGCCTATCTTATGAATAGCAGGAACGAATATAGAACGTCTATTCTCATCGACGAGGTAACGGTTACCGGAGTCGTTAGAACCCAGCGTACGAGTAAAGAGTTTTCGGCTTTATCAGGGCTTTCGATGGCCGATCATCGCATAGAAGGAGAGCGCCTGAGTGGATGTAATGTGTTAACCATGTGTTTGAACACCATGCTTACGGGTGTCACTTACGATTCGCAGACTTTAAGATATTATATTACCCGAAATTATAACCAAGGTAGTCGTACTCCTGTACAGTTTTTCTTAAATGGGATGCCAATTGATGAACCCTCACTTAATTCCATACAGACCGCTGAGGTAGAAGCTATAGAGATCTTTCTACGTGATGACCTGGGTACGGTGAGCCGTATGTATCAAAATGATGGTGTTGTGTCTATCATTACAAAAAAAGAAAAACCAAAAGGACCACGTATGTCACTTGCGGAAATAGAAGCCTTGTTGCCTAAATCTAATGTTATTGATATGTATCCGTTAGGATATATTAAAGAACGCGTATTTTATTCTCCCAAATACGATACCGATCAAAGTAGAAATACGAATGATTATCGTAGTACAGTATATTGGAACCCTTCTGTAGTGATTGATGAGAATGGGCAGATTAGTCTGGATTATTATAATGCGGATGGGAATGGTAAATATAAAGTAGTTGTAGAAGGAATAGACGATGCGGGAAAAATAGGACGGTCAGTTTACTATTATAATGTGAAATAGACAACTTGCAAGTAGGTAATTAATAATGCATAATAGCCCGGAATTTGTCGGGCTATTATCATTTCACAGGTTCATTATGTTTCTTGACTATTTCTCGCTTGCCTGTTTCTGGATCAATTTCTAGCTCCGTTTGCTTTACGAGCACGGCGAAGGAAGCGGGTTGTATTCCTCTTCCATATTTTATGGCATATTCTTTCGTGAATTCCGCTCCGAAGTATAATATGGCTGCAGAATAGTAAACCCAGGCTAAAAGAATAATAATTGAACCGGCAGCGCCGTAGGCCGTTGCTGTTGCATTATTTGACAGATAGAATGATATGCCATATTTGCCGACCATGAAAAGGAAAGCTGTAAACAATGACCCTCCTAAAATATCTTTAAACCGGACTCTTGCATCAGGTAAAACAGCGAAAATAAAACCAAATAGCACAGCGATGACTAGAAAAGTGATTCCTGTATTCAGAGAATCCCACAACTGAATATTCCAATTATCCAACAGCTTCTCCAGATGTGAGGTGAAAACGCCAATAATACTACTAATTAGGAGGGACGCCATTAACAGAAAACTTAAACCCAATATCATTGAGAAGGAAATGAGCCTATTGATGATTAATTTTAACCACCCTTTTTTTGGTTTTGGTTTTACTCTCCAGATTTCGTTGATAGACACCTGAATATCTAAAAATATAGTTGTTGAAGTGATGACTAAGGTAGATATACCGATGATCAGACCGATATTAGATTGATTTTCAAATGATATTTTCTGAATAGCTCCTTCTAGCAATATTGCAATATCCCGGCCAAAAAGACTATTCAGTTCATCCATTACTTCTTCGCGGGCACCACCTGATGCATCCAAGTGATTACCGTAGAAAAATCCGAGTGCCCAAATCAAGATTATAATTAGCGGTCCGATGGAAAAAACAGTATAGTACGCTAAGGATGCACTGAGTTTCATGCATTTATCTTCTAGAAATCCATTTCCTGCATCTATTAGTAATCGACCAAACCCTTTTGCTTTTACTAAAAAAGATTCTTTCTCTGTTGTTGTATTCGTATTATTGGTGCTCTGCATATATTTCTTTTATTTGGCTCTCATATTTTTGTAATATAACCTTTCTCTTCAAAGATAATTTCGGAGTCAGTTCGCCGTTGTCGATGGTCCATTCCGTAGTTAAAAGTATAAATTTTTTGATTTTTTCCCACTGACCAAAATTAGCATTTGCTTTTTCTATTTCTTGTTGATATTTGGAAAGAACCTGATCATCTTTTATAAGATCTTCCCGCGAACTGCTGGATATTCCTTTGTACTTACTCCATTTTTCCAACTCCTCATAAGCTGGTACAATTAAAACAGAAGGAAAACGTTGATTCTCACCGACTACCATCACTTGACCTATTAACGTAGATTCCATCAATTTGTTTTCCAGTACCTGTGGTGCTACATATTTACCTCCAGCGGTTTTAAAGATTTCTTTTTTACGATCTGTAATCCGTAAAAAGCCATCTTTTGTCAATTCACCAATATCTCCGGTATGGAAATAGCCGTCTTCATCGATCGTTTCTTTGGTTGCTTCCTCGTTTTTATAATAGCCAGGTGTAATGGAAGGTCCTTTTACTAAAATTTCGCCATCCGACGCGATTTTTACACTCAGATTCTCAAGAACACGGCCTACTGTTCCGAATTTAACGTCAGTTTCGACCCAGGAGTTTACTGCGATTACCGGCGATGTTTCGGTTAGTCCATAACCTTCCAAGATTTTGATATCTGCAGCCCAGAATACCCGAGCAAGGCGCTCTTGTAGTGCCGCCCCTCCAGAAATAATTAATTTGATATTTCCGCCTAATGCTTCTTTCCATTTGGAAAAAATTAATTTACGTGCAACACCCAATTTAAAGTTGTACCACCAGCTATTTAAAGGTGGTTCTTGATATTTGTGCCCTAAATCCAGTGCCCAGAAAAACAAGGATTTTTTGATACCGGTCAATGCCTTTCCTTTTTCGACCACCTTATCGTACACTTTTTCTAAAACGCGTGGTACAGTGGTAAATAGATCGGGTTTCACATCATTGATGTCTAAGACAATGTTATCCAGATTTTCTGCATAATAGATATGGAGACCTTTCGAAATATAGAGATATACGACCATACGTTCAAAAATGTGGCACAGTGGTAAAAAGCTAAGCGCTTTTCTATAATCATCTGTCAATAGATGCGCCGAAGCATTCACATTGCTTAGTATGTTTTTGTGCGTTAAATATACACCTTTAGGTTTTCCGGTGGTACCTGAAGTGTAAATCAACGTCAGCAAATCTTGTTCATCCACGGCATCATTATAAGGTATAAGGTCTATCTCCTGTTTTTTTCCCAGTTCGATAAGCTCTTTATAATTTGATTTGTCAGCAACATCTTCAAAGGTGTAGATGCCAAGGCTAAGTTGACTTTCGATAATTGCAGCATCGACTCTTGATGCTAGATCTTTATTGCTGACAAATACATATTTTACATCTGCGTCTTTTACAATATACGATAAATCTTGGCTGGATAAGGTAGGATAAAGGGGAACTAATGCGATCCCTAGTTGATTACAAGCGAAATCTATGAAATTCCATTCGGGTCTATTTCCCGACATAAGCGCTATGCGGTCACCTTTTTTTAAGCCTTTAGCTAACAGTCCTTTACTTAGATCGTCTACAATTTGTAATATTTCTTTTATTTCGTATTCACGCCATCCATTTTCATGGCGCTTTGCGACAAGAAGTTGTTTAGACGAAGTGTGAATACTGTCTTTTAATAAGTCGAATAATCTAGTTGCAGTGCCCATATACGTAGAATTTAATATGTGTTTATAATTTGTTTCTGATCAACTGTTCTAAATATAAGAAAATAACTCTTCTTTGCGAACATTAATTGTCATTAAATATATACCTATTTTTAATTTTATACGTTTAAAAATAGTATTACTTTTGACAGTTGAATATTTTAAAGTTTATATATGAAGAACACGCTACGCAGTATTTTTTTATTAGGTACAGTTTTATTTTTTGGTAAAGATGCATTCGCTCAGCTTCCTAGTCAGCATGCGATAGGAGCAAGATTCGGTAGTGCGACCGGTATTACTTATCGGTATACGTTGGCTGAAGATCGCGCAATTGAAGGTATCCTGAGTGTACAAAGTAATTCAAGATCAAGTCGTTTTAGAATGGTCGGTTTATACGAATGGCATAAACCCCTTACTGGAGATTTTTCATGGTTTTACGGTGTAGGTGGAAGTGTAGGAAGTTACAAATACAAAGCGTACAGAAATGTGGCCGGAGAACAGATAAACTCTTCTTCGGAATTAGCCCTTAGTGTGGACGGTATTATTGGTGTGGAGTATAATATACCTACAACTCCTTTAGCCGTATCGTTAGATGTAAAACCTTATTTTGATTTTATACAAGAGAGTTCAATCCGATTGATTGATCCTTTTGGTCTCTCTATACGTTACAAGTTTTAAAATAAAGGGTGATAAAAATCACCCTTTATTTTTGATCTAAAGCAATCCATATATTCCCCAATCTTCTCTCTTCGGCAGTGGCGTTTTCCTTACGCTGAACGATCAAAGATTTTTTATTGGAATACTGGAGTTGTATATTCAGATTTTTGATTAACCCGTCCCGTGCGACGATCAGACTTACGCGATCACCCTCTTTGGAGTTCGTTAAAATGTAATCGATTGTGCGACCAGTAGGATCCACGCGGTAACCATTAGCGGCAATAATTTCATCATCTACATTAATTCCCCCTTTCCAAGCACCTGAATCGCGATCTACATTTTTAACGATGATTCGTGTATCATTGTTTATAGTTTTTATACCCATTGAAAGAGGTTGTAAGCCTGTATTAAGATCGACAATTTCGTAGCCCACCTTATTGAAATATAAATTGTACTCCAGTTCCTCTAGGCTGTGTGCAGCCTGGAATATTTCGGACACATCCACATTGGTAGTCTGATGTATGAGTTCCATCAGTTCATGTTCTTCAAACCCTCGGTTTTCTATTAGATAAAATTTCTGATAAGCCCTTTTAAGTACATCGTCTAGACGTTGTTGACCACCAGTTTCAGCAAGTATTTTTAAATCTAATGCCGCGGCAAGCATCGCTCCTTTATTGTAATAGGAAATACTGGTATTGTGTGAATTTTCATCTGGCCGATATTGTTTTATCCAGGTGTCATGACTTGCTAATGCCGCACTTTGTATTTCATATCCTGGTCTATTATATACGGTGTTGAAATCTACCGCAAGCATCTGAAGATATTCTTTTTCGTCATAAAAGGAACATCTCCTAATGATCAGATTGTCATAATATGATGTAAACCCTTCCATGATCCAAAGCCCAGTTGTATAGTTTTCGGCTTCATAATCAAAAGGACCTAATGCTTTAGGTCTTAGTCTTTTTACATTCCAGAGGTGAAAATATTCATGCGCGATTAAGCTTAGATAGCTTTTGTAAGTTGTCTCTTGAGTATAACTGAATCTTGAAGTGGCGAGTACGGTCGAATTGAGATGTTCTAGTCCGCCACTACTATTTTGATAATTGTGGGTAATAAAGAGATAGTATGCATTGGGATTGGAACCCCAGATTCGATTTTCTTCCGCTACAATGGTTCTGATATCTTGAGTAAGTCTATGTTTGTCGTAAGTTCCTCCACCTACCATGGCACATTCATGCAATGTTCCTTCGATATCAAATGACCAGGTATCTTGGTTGCCAATTTCAATAGGAGAGTCGAATAAAATGTCAAAATTCGGCGCTTTATAAGTGTTCACTAAACCGATAGATTTTTCCAATCCAGTAGATATTTTCGACCAAAAATCAGGCATTTCAATCTGAACCTGCACGGGATAGTCTAGGCAATCGTCTACGTACATAAAAGTTCCCACTGGGCTTAGAAATGCATGGGAATCATCTATGAAATTTGTACGTACCGAATTTTCAAAACCATATACGCTATAACGAATTCGGATGTCACTATTGTCGGAATATATACGCCACGTATTTTTAGAGATCTTTTCATGTGGAATCAATTCTTCGGAAGAAGTATATACTTGGAACCGTTCTATATTTTTGGCATATTCACGTATTAGATAAGAGCCCGGTGCCCATACAGGCATTTTTACATCTATAAAAGGTTTCTGTAGTCCCTTAATTCGCATGGTTATTTCTGCATAATGAGCTTGAGGTTCAATAAAAGATACATGGAAAAATATGGATGGTAAAGACATAATAAGAAAAAGCTATTGCGTGAATGACGTTAATGGACAAAATTACCTTTAATGTAGCCTACTTCAAAATAAATATTTGTCGGATTCAAGGGAGAGGTTGTTGCATATAAAAGTAAATTTATCTAAGTTTGAGGTGCGAGTAGATACCTAAAAAATAGTATAACTATGATATTAGTGGCTGATAGTGGTTCGTCAAGCTCAGATTGGATGTTGAATGTTCCAGATAGCAAACCTTTGCAGTTTAGAACTAAAGGCTTGAACCCATTCTTTATGAGTGAAAAGGATATTGAAAAAGTGATGAAAGAAGTCCCTGAAATTATCCCGTATATCGATGAGATAAGAGAGGTGTATTTTTTTGGTGCAGGTTGTGTTACACCTGATCGACGGGAGATTGTCTCCAACGCCCTTACAAATTTATTTCCACATGCTTTTATATCGGTAGAGAGTGATTTATTGGGGTCTGCTTATGCCACCTGTGGACATAAGAAAGGCTACGTCTCTACGATAGGTACTGGGTCAGATATTAGTTTTTTTGACGGTGAAAATCTATCACCAAGTCACAATGGTAATGGATATGTGCTCGGAGACGAAGGATCAGGATCTTGGTTTGGCAAACAGTTAATAACAAGTTACCTATATGAAAAAATGCCTCGAGATCTAGCAAAGACATTTGGTGAAAAATACAGATTGACAAAAGATATCGTTATTAAAAACGTATACCAAAAGGAGCGGGCTAATTCATATTTGGCGTCATTTGCCGAGTTTATGAGTGAAAATAGGTTACATCCCTTTATCGATAACTTGCTGAGAAACGGATTTGATGAATACGCGCGGACAAATGTAATGAGCTATCCCAATTATTGGGAATACGAATGTAACTTTGTGGGTAGGATAGCTTATCATTTTGACATGCATCTTCGTGAAGTGTGCGAGCTGCATGGTGTACGGGTTGGTAAAATTTTGAAATCACCAATAGAAGAACTCTATGAATTTGTAATTCAGCGCGAGATGAATTACCAACAGATATAATATAAAAAGAAAAAATATGCTTATCATGTCTTTAATTATGATGTTGAATATGGTTATCCCACCAACATCTATCTACGATTTTTCTTTTACTTCCATGTATGGAGAAAAAGTAAGCCTGTCAGATTTCAAAGGAAAGAAAATTTTGATCGTGAACACAGCTTCTAACTGTGGTTTCAC
Organism: Sphingobacterium olei; assembly: GCF_005048855.1. GTDB lineage: Bacteria > Bacteroidota > Bacteroidia > Sphingobacteriales > Sphingobacteriaceae > Sphingobacterium > Sphingobacterium olei. The sequence goes on along the minus strand of NZ_SUME01000009.1, from coordinate 84,638 downwards.
CAAACAATATAAAGAATTGCAGGAATTGCATACCCTTTACGGTGATAAGGTTGTCGTCATTGGTTTTCCGGCAAACAATTTTGGAAACCAAGAGGCGGGTACTAACGCTGAGATCCAATCGTTTTGCGAGAAGAACTTTGGTGTTACATTTCTTCTTTCTGAAAAAGTAGAGGTGAAAGGCGATGATATAAATCCTTTGTTCAAATATTTGAATGCGCAAGCTAATCCAGATTTTACCGGTAATATAAAATGGAACTTTGAAAAATATTTAATTGACGAAAAAGGGAAATTGTTACACCGATATCGTTCGGTGGTAACACCGCTTGACAAAAGCATTGTTAGTAAATTGTAAGAGCGCAAAAAAGGAGCTTTTCAATTATCAAAGCTCCTTTCTAACTAACCAACAATAAACCTAATTTTTATGAAGTACCTTACCCTAAGTACCTTACAAAGGTACGGGCTGTATTCGTTAAATTTTGTTATATAATATTAAATCTCTGTTAAATAGATTCAACTAATTTATAGTAGCAATATCTGCATCTCGGTTCATAGCTTTCTTTTTCGCCCAGTAAAACGATGTCTTTATTGTCGTTAAAACGATATGAATAGTTTGCAGGAGCTCCACATTGCATACATACTGCATGCACTTTAATAACGTGTTCGGCGATAGCGAGAAGATTCGGTATCGGTCCAAAGGGTCTTCCCTGATAATCCATATCCAATCCGGCAACGATGACACGAATGCCTTTATTTGCCAATTGGATACAAACATTTGGCAATTCGTCGTCGAAAAATTGAGCCTCGTCTATTCCAACTACTTTTGTATCGCTGCTGAGTAGTAGTATCGCAGAAGAGTGGTTGATAGGAGTGGAGTGAATGCTATTGCTATCATGCGATACAACTTCTTTATCTGCATAGCGGATATCCATGGATGGTTTGAAAATTTCTACCTTAAGTTTTGCAAATTGTGCTCTTCTCATCCGACGTATTAATTCTTCTGTTTTTCCCGAAAACATAGAGCCACAAATGACTTCAATACTCCCTACCTGTCTATTTCTATTGTTGAAATTGTGTTCCGAAAAAAGCATAATTTGAATGTAGAGCAGAAACTGTTAAGTTTCTATAAAACCTGTGATACTTCTGCACGAATATCGAAATTATATATTATTTTTGAGGTATGAGTGCGAGAGATATTTTTGAACTGCATCAGAATCAAGAGATTTTATTCATCATATTTCTTTATCAAATTTAATGATTACTATAAATTTTAATATATCTAATGGCAACGTCTAAATCACAATTGTTCACGAAAATCGATACTTTATTGGCAGAAATAAATTCGCAATATGCCGATATAAAAGCAGAAGAGAATATAGATCCGGTAGAATTGGTTTTGCTTGCTGGTAAAATCGATTATTTGTCTGTCCATATCGACGCTTTGAGAAATTTGACAACGGACTTTTCGGTAAAGAGTGAAAATAATACAGTAGATCAACAAAATGAGATTTCTAGTCCTATTTTTACACCGCCATCATTTGAATTGGAACACAAAGAATTAGATGCACAAAAAATAGAGGAAGAGATTGTAGAAAAAAATGTTACTAATGATGTATCGACACAAGACGAGACTGCTCAGGATGATGTTGTTGAAGAAGTAATAGAGGAAATCGTGGAAGTTCCGAAACAAGAGGTACCTATCATTCAAAAGCAAACTTTCGAGCAACCAGTATCTCGTGTACAAGCCGAAATTGTTAAAGAACCGGTAGTTGAAACTTCGGTTGTGAATGAAGTGGTAGTGGAGGAAAAGTCGGTAAGGTTTGAAGAACCTGTGAAACCCTCCCGTCCACTTACTCTAAATGAGATGATTCAACAACAAAAACAAACTGGAACAAATTTCACACAACAATTTCAGACTTCTACCTCAAGTGAACGCATCTTAGATTTGAAATCTGCTATCAGTTTAAATGATAAACTTTTGTTTATAAAAGACCTGTTCAATGGGTACAGTTTGGCTTATAGTGAAGCGGTAGAGCTGTTAAACCGTTTTGATAATTTTGCTGAGGCAGATGCATTTTTACAATCTAACTATGCATTGAAGAACGGCTGGTCAGAAAAGCCGCAGACTGTTGATAAATTATATATTATCCTTCGAAAGAAATTCTTAAACTAAAAAATAAGGGCCTGAAAATTTTCAGGCCCTTATTTTTTAGTTTATTTCAAATTTAACCCAGTCGATCCCATCTCTTCCGTAGAAGAAATATTTCGGCTGCAATATCTCGGCTAAAATTTCGGTATCGGAGAGGTAGTCTGTATCTTTTTTATCGAATTCGCTGCGATGGATGATATAAATTGCGTTATTTGCGAAAGCTTTCGAATGTATAATCACAGGTTGACTAAGGAGTAATGGGAGCGTACTGTAAAGCGATTCGTCTCGTTGTATTATAATAATTTTATCGGGATTTGAATCTAGACTTTCCATCAAGCTGCCGCCTGCTATTTTTACTTTTTCAGCTATGGCAGTAGAGGTATACGGTTCAAAATCTTCCTGTTGATTCAGTAAAATCACATTGGAAAAACTTTCTACCGGAAGGAATTTTAACTTATGTATAATAATATCAATTTCTTCTTCCAAACGCGCTGCTTCTTCCGGATTAATTGATTTTAATGCCTCAATTAGTTCTTCGTATTTTGCCATATTGCAAAGGTAACTAGCTCTTTTGTATTAACCTAATACAATGCTGAATTTTGAGCTACAATACTGATTTCGTAACTTGCCTTAAATATTAATACATAAAAACTATGTTCGATAAATTATTTCAAGCTCAACAAAAAGCAGAAGAAATCAAAGCTAGATTGACTAATATTTCTGTATCAGGCGAGGCAGAAGGAGGGAAGGTACGCGTCGTTGCTACCGCAAATAAGGAGATTAAAGAGATAATCATCAGTGACGAAATGTTTCAGGATGGAGATAAGGAACAAATTGAGGAATTGCTAATTGTCGCATTGAATAAAGCATTAGTGCAGGCGGAGAATGTCAGCCAAACCGAAATGCAAGCTGCTACACAGGATATGCTTGGTGGATTGGGCAATTTGTTTAACAAGGGCTAGTAGATTTTTTTGTACATACTAAATTTATAATGAGATGGCGGATCAGATTTCGGTAACATATTATGGACAATCTTGTGTCGAATTTACTTTTAACGGGACTAAAGTGCTTTTAGATCCATTTATTACCTATAACCCATTAGCAAAATATATTGATATCAGTTCTATAGAACCGGATTACATTTTTTTGTCGCACGGGCATCAAGATCATGTGGCGGACATGGAGCGGATTCAAAAGAAGAGCAATGCGACTGTTGTGGCTATTGTCGAAACCGCGGAATGGGTAAGAAAGCAAGGCGTAGAGTCGGAAAACGTCATTGAATTTAATTTCGGCGGGACATTAACCTTGCCGTTTGGTAAAGTGAAAATGGTGTATGCGCTCCATACCAATTCTACTCCAGACGGAAATTATGGCGGATTTCCTTGTGGCTATGTCTTCTTTATAGGAGATAGAAGAGTTTATTTTGCAGGAGATACCGGTTTGACATTGGAGATGAAATTATTGGATGATTTAGATTTAGATTGGGCTTTTCTACCAATCGGTGGGCATTATACAATGGATATGTTCGATGCGGTAAAAGCGGCCGGATTTATAAATTGTAAAAACATTGTTGGTATACATTACGACACTTTTCCTCCTATTGCTATAGACAAAAAGAAAGCTATAGCATTATTTCAGGAGTCCGAATTGCGATTAGAACTCCCTTCTATAGGAGAAACTATAATCTTATAAATTCTTTATAAAAACGAAAGCCACATTTTTAATGTGGCTTTCGTTTTTAGCTCTTCTCAACAGCTCTTTCGATGTGAAATTTAACTAAATCATCTATTGGAGAACGGATGATTTTTCCAACTTTCATTCCATATTGAGTCGCTTTATATTCAAGTACGTTTCGGAAATTGTAAGCAACAGATCCGATACAGTTGAATGTGTACTCTTGATAATTTGGATATTTACTTACCAAATTAGCGAAGAAAGCTTCGAATGCATCATCTACAATTTTACGTGTATATTCAATATTTACATTATTGTCGTATACAAATTTACTAAAACTTGCGCAGAAACGATTTGCTAATGGTTTTGTATATACATTATCAATAATTTCATCAGGTGTAAGTTGATAAGTCTCGAAGAAAACTTTCGAAACATCTGTTGGCATTAGACCACGAACAAAATCTGTTAATAACTTCTTTCCAATATAACATCCACTCCCTTCATCACCTAATATATAGGCTGCTGAATTGATATTGAAGGTGATTTCATTGCCATCATAAATGCACGTATTTGTGCCTGTACCCAAAATAGCCGCAAAACCCGCTTCATTACCTAGTAATGCGCGTGCAGCAGCAAGAAGGTCATGACCAATCTCAACTTTTGCATTGGGAAACAGCGCCTCAATCGCATCTGCTACAATTTTCGCTTTTTCTTCATTATGAACTCCTGCCCCGTAATAATTTACTTCTTTTACCTTGTCTAGAGGCAAATCATTCGGAAGACCTTTTTTCAAAGAGTTGAGAATGTATTCGCTATCTACAAAGTAAGGATTGTACCCTTCCGTGTTAAAATAAATCTTTTTTTGATTATCATCTAATAGGCACCAATTGGTCTTGGTGGATCCGCCATCTGCAATAATTATCATTGTTGTTTGTTTAAATTTTTTTCAGTATTCAATGTTTATATGCTTTCCGAAGATACATTTTTCTAAACAAAAAACAACACGCAACTTTAATTTAATTTTAACATGGAAATCGTTAATATTTAAAAATTGGCTTCTAAACATGTTTAGAAGCCAATTTTTAAATAAAATTTCTTAGTGTATTTTGTACAATTAGTAATTGATTAATGACTAGCTGAGGCCTGGATATTATCCGTATCTATATTTTGCTTCTTCAAAAAGTTTCTCGCTAAGAAAGCAAAAAGTATAATATAAACAAATCCCAACAATGGTAATATATAAGAATTATGGATGCCAATAATGTCAGCTAACTTTCCTTGTATAGGAGGGATGATACCACCACCTAAGATCATCATTACTAAAAATGCCGATCCCTGCTCCGTATATTTTCCGATCCCCAAAATGGAAAGACTAAATATAGATCCCCACATGATGGAGCAGGCTAAACCGCCTGTTAAGAATGCATATATCGCTGTGGTTCCAACCGAGAACAACCCGATCAACATGGATAACAGGCCTAATGTACCAAAAATAATTAAGGTACGAACCGGTTTTTCTTTACTTAGAAAAAATGCAATAATTTGAACAGCTACACAGGCAAGAAAGAAATAGAGGTGAGACATGTCAAACCCTGCGACGGTGTTAACACCAATGATTAATGCAAATGCAAGAAGGGGAACAATAACCAACAGTATCTGTTTGGTTGATCTAGAAAATTCAAACGCACTAATAGCACCTGCCCATCGACCGATCATCATACCTCCCCAATACATGGAAATATAGGGTGTTATTTCGGAAGACTGCAGATTCCCAAATTCTTCTAATTTTAAAAGTTCACCCAGGTTACTGCCAATAGCTACTTCCACGCCTACGTAAATAAATAGAGCCAGCATTCCTAGGACCAATTGCGGATATTTCATAGCGCCCCAGCCCTGCGGTTTTTTAGATGCTTTGTTATAGGCTAATATCAAACATCCTACTACTACGACTAAAGCGCCAAATAGCCAAGCCATGCGTTGGAGTTCGAGAGGGTGACTTAAATCCGTAATATGATTCTGTAGTTGCGCGATCGTATTTGCATCGGTCGTGCCTGCTAATTGTGCACTTAAAGCTTCAAGCTGTAAGGCTGTATCACTTTTGTAGCTTAAGAATACCGGAACAAACATTAGCAACAACAAGATGGTCATAATGATCAGCATGTTTTTCGCTTTATTGGCCGATTCCATTGGCTCGTTGTTAATTCCGGCAGGAACTTTTTTCGAAAAATGGAATAAAGCAGCAGCCAATATAAAGAGTAATCCAACTCCAATATAAAGGTATATTACTTTGTTAAGGGGTAAATTAGCAATTTCCGTGTCCGAAATAGTTTCGAATGTGCCAAATAAAGCAAAGCCAATAACAAGAGGGCCTATTGTCGTACCGAATGAATTAACGGCACCACCTAAGTTTACACGAGATGCACCTGTTCTCGGATCTCCTAATAACACGGCAAAAGGATTCGCCGCGGTCTGTTGTAAAGAAAAGCCCAGTGCGACTATAAATAGTCCTATGAGCATACCGATATACAAATTGACCTCTACCGCAATGATCATTGCGCCAGCACCCAATGCAGAAAAAAGGAGACCGTAAACAATACTTTTTTTATAGCCCCATTTGCCAACAATATCTTTTCCGGAGAAAGTACTGAAGATGAAAAGAAGTAATGCTCCTATATAGTAAGCTGTATAGAAAGCAAAGTCTATCAATTGCGATTGAAATTGATCTAAATGGAAGTAGTTTTTACAAAATGGGATGAATATACTATTGCCGGCGGCAATGAATCCCCAAAAAAAGAATACAACAATTAAGGTGTATAAGGCAGGATAATTGGTTTCTTTCAGTTTATCGTTCATATTTTGTGGTTTTATCGGGGATAAACTTACGAACTTAATTTTGAGAATTAAAATAGTTTTTCTTAATTTATTTTATTGCTAAATCAATTTATTTAAAAATAAACCGTTAATATCTCCTGTTTCGGAAAACTTTTTTTATTTTTTTTTTGTTTTTACAATAGTTATGTTTTTCTTTGTGCATTCTCAAATTTGTTCTGGTTCGGAAATAAGAAACTACTTGTTTTTTCGTTTTGAATAAAAAGCTTGGAAAAAAGATCTCTGAGTTTGCTTAGAATAAGTTTCAAACAATAAAATCCAAAAACTCATAAATATCATTAATGGATATCACCGAATTGAATTCTAAACTCGTGTCAGAATTACGCGAGATAGCTAAGGTCTTGGGAGTCGCAGATGCCGATAAGCTTCGTAAACAAGAACTTATCGACAAGATCTCAGATATAGCAAAACAACCTGTTGAGGAAAAAAATGCAACGGCTGAACCTGTTCTTGTGGAAGAAGAATCAGAAGATAGACCCAGACGCAGAACAAGAACGTTAAAAACGGAGCCCGTTCCAGTGACTAAGCGTATAAAAGCAGACACTGACAACGAGCCTACTTTATTCCCCACAGAGAATCCCAAATCTGAAGAACAATATACTCCGACATCATCAAATACAGTGGAAACAAAAAGAGCAGAGGTTTCTTCCGCTTCAAATACGGATTTTGACAACGTCATCGTTAATGAAGGTGTATTAGAAATTATGCCTGATGGCTATGGTTTTTTACGCTCGTCAGATTATAATTATTTGACTTCTCCAGATGATATTTATGTATCTCAATCACAGATTAAACTTTTTGGTTTAAAAACAGGTGATAACGTAAGAGGTAGTATCCGTCCTCCTAAAGAGGGGGAAAAATATTTTCCGTTGGTACGTATCGAATCCATTAACGGACAAAATCCTGCAGAGGTGAGAGATCGCGTTCCTTTCGACTTCTTGACACCATTATTTCCAGATGAAAAGTTGAATTTGGACCTAGGGTCAAACAATTACTCTACACGCATCATGGATTTGTTTACACCTATTGGTAAAGGTCAACGTGGATTAATCGTTGCACAGCCAAAAACGGGTAAAACTAATTTATTGAAAGAAGTAGCCAACGCAATTGCAAAGAATCATCCGGAAGTTTACTTGATTATTCTTTTAATTGATGAACGCCCAGAGGAGGTGACAGATATGGCACGTAATGTACGTGCTGAAGTAGTTTCTTCAACATTCGATGAACCGGCTGAACGACATGTTAAAATTGCAAATATCGTTTTAGAGAAAGCAAAACGCATGGTAGAATGTGGACATGATGTAGTTGTTTTATTGGATTCTATTACCCGCTTAGCTCGGGCCTACAATACAGTAGCTCCTGCATCAGGTAAGATTTTGTCTGGTGGTGTGGATGCAAACGCATTACATAAACCAAAACGTTTCTTCGGTGCGGCGCGTAATATCGAAAATGGTGGTTCGTTAACAATTTTGGCAACTGCATTGACGGAAACAGGGTCAAAAATGGATGATGTAATCTTTGAAGAATTCAAAGGTACCGGTAATATGGAATTGCAATTGGATCGTAAATTATCTAACAAGCGTATTTTCCCTGCTATTGACCTGACTGCTTCAAGCACGCGTCGTGATGACCTATTAATGGACAAAGACGCTTTACAAAGACTTTGGGTGCTTAGAAACCATTTGTCTGATATGAATCCTACAGAAGCAATGGAGTTTTTGTTACAGCAAATGCGTGGTACCAGATCCAATGACGAATTTTTAATAAGTATGAATCGATAATCCCACGAATTATTGATATTTTTAAGCCATCTAATTTTAGATGGCTTTTTTTATTTGCAGTTGATGAAGAAATATATACCGAATACCATTACATGCTTGAATCTATTTAGCGGATGTATCGGAATCCTGTTCGTTTTAAAAGGGGATTTCGTAGCGGCGTTTTATTGTGTGTTGGCTTCGGGTATTTTCGACTTTTTTGATGGTATGGCGGCTAGATTACTGCATGTGAAGTCGTTGATAGGTAAAGAGCTGGATTCGTTGGCTGATGTGATAAGTTTCGGATTTCTTCCCGGAGCTGTCATGTTTAAATTATTGGAAAATGTGACAACACATGAATATATTCCGCTCCTAGGTTTTGTTGTGACCATTTTTTCGGCGTTACGTCTAGCGAAATTTAATATAGACGCACGTCAGAGTTCCGATTTTATAGGTGTAAATACACCAATGAATACATTTCTCATCATTTCATTACCCTTTGTTGGCACACAATACCCGTCTATCCTACAAAATATATATGTGCTACTAGCCATCATATTGATATGTAGCTATTTGCTTGTTTGCGAATTGAGGTTGTTTTCGATGAAACTTTCTTCCCTCGGATGGAATGAGAATAAATTCAAATACATCTTCCTTTTAGTATCCCTTATATTGGTCTTAATCGTCAAAGTATTGGCGGTACCCATGATATTTGTTCTGTATATCATTTTCTCTATCCTGCATTTCCAAAAAAAATAAACGCATAGTAAATTGTAATATTCCGGATTTTTAGGTTTTAGTTTTATAATTGTTTTTTTGACATGTAAAATTAAAGTGTTATCTTAGGATTGAAATCAATCCAAAATAAACCATGGAAATTCATAGGAAATAATTATGAAAAACATTATTCTATTTTTAAGCATATTGATATCCCTCCGCTTTGCATATTCGAAACCCACTGCTGAACCGGATTCAGCGTTGCTGTTTGCGTATTCAACCACGAAAAACAACAATAAGAATGGGTTACATTACGCGTGGACTATCGACCAGAAGAAATGGCATCTTGTCGGGCCAGAACACAGTTTTGTGCGTTCGGATTATGGAACTTGGGGTGCCCAAAAGAGAATGATATCTCCTGTTCTTATCAAAGGTGTTGATAATAAATGGCATGCTATCTGGCAACTTAATGAACAGGATGGGGTTTTTGCACATGCATCTTCGGACGATTTGATTTTTTGGTACAGGCAATCCTATCCACAGGTATTAGTAGGCGACAATGTGTCGAAGCCTGAAATGAGCTGGGATAAAACGAATAATCAGTATAACATTTCTTGGTTTAGTCCTAAAAGTAACAAACATTTCCGTGCGATATCTAGAGATTTAAAAAATTATGAAGATGTGGGAGAGCTGGATGCTGACTCATATGGAAAGCAACGACTAAAGGTTAATTTAAGTGGAGTAGAGGAAGAGGGTACACTTCATAAAGTAGCTTGGGAAGTTATAGATAAGATAATTAATGCCCAAAAATTAGAAGTGTATAAATCGCAGCTGCATAACGAACGTACTGAAGATGATATCGTTCGATTTGCAGATTTAAAGTCCGTTAGCGTAGATTTTTCTGTCGACCTTAATAACCAAAAGAGAATAAGTGATTACCTGATGGGGATTTTTTTTGAAGACATCAATTATGCAGCAGACGGAGGTTTATATGCAGAGCTTATTCAAAATAGAGGATTTGAATACCATACTCATGATAAAAAAGGTTCAGATCCCAACTGGAATAGCTTTAAATCATGGAAATTAGAGGGGAAGGCGATTACACATAAAATAGATACAATAAATCCGATTCATATCAATAACAAAAATTACGTGACACTTTCCGTAACCGCAAATGGTGGTGCATTGCTGAATGAGGGTTTTGATGGTATAGTCTTTCGGAATGGGCAGAAATACGATTTTTCAATATTCGCTAAGAACATTAAAGGAGATATCAGTAGCCTTTTGGTGGAATTGCTCGATGAAGATGGTAAAGTAATTGCCCAACAGACGATAAAATCCATCGGTAAAAAATGGCAAAAAAAATCTTTGGTCTTGCAAGCAAGTGGAGCTGCTAGAAAAGGAATATTAAGAATTACACCCCAAGGTCGCGGCGAAATAGCACTGGATATGGTTTCGTTATTTCCTCAGGAAACTTTTAAAAATAGAAAAAATGGATTGCGAAAAGATTTAGCCGAAACTATTGCAGCTATACAACCTCGATTCGTTCGCTTTCCTGGAGGATGTGTTGCCCACGGGGATGGCATCCATAATATCTATAATTGGAAGAACACGATAGGTGCACTGGAAGAACGTAAGCCACAGCGCAATCTTTGGGGATATCATCAATCGGTAGGATTAGGTTATTATGAGTATTTCCAATTTTGTGAAGATCTGGGGGCAGAACCCTTACCGGTAATTGCTGCAGGTGTGCCTTGTCAAAATTCTTCTGATAGAGGCGCAGGCCAACAATGTGGTATTCCTTTGGATGAAATGGATGATTATATACAAGATATTTTAGATCTGATTGAATATGCCAATAGCGATAGAAATACATATTGGGGCAAAAAGAGAGCTGCCGCAGGTCACCCAGAACCTTTCAATTTGAAATATTTAGGTATTGGCAATGAAGATTTGATCACGGATATTTTCGAGGAACGTTTTACTTTGATTTTCAATGCCATCAAAGCAAAATATCCTGAAATAATTGTTATAGGTACTGCGGGGCCTTTCAATGAGGGGACAGATTATGTTGAAGGTTGGAATATTGCTGATAGACTGAATGTACCAATGATGGATGAACATTACTACCAAACACCGGGATGGTATATTTATAATCAGGATTTTTACGATCGATATGACAGAGATAAATCTAAAGTTTATCTTGGAGAATATGCTGCTCATTTGCCGGGAAGACCAAATAATTTAGAAACTGCCTTAGCAGAAGCTATTCATCTGACAAGCTTAGAACGAAACGGCGATATTGTAGAAATGACTTCGTATGCACCTTTATTAGCAAAAGAAGGATTTACACAATGGAATCCAGATCTGATTTATTTCAATAACGAGGAGGTAAAACCAACTGTGGGTTATGAAGTGCAAAAGTTGTTTGGTGAACATGTCGGCACGCATTATGTCAATAGTACAAACCGGATACATTCAACTGACTTCAAAGTTACGAATCGTATCGCAACCTCAGTGGTATGGAATGAAAACAATAGTGAACTAATTCTAAAGATGGTTAATATGTTACCTGTTACCGTAGACGTTGTAATTGATACGGCTCATTTAATATCGTTTGATGCTAACATAGAGAAAACTGAATTAAGTGACGTTCCAAGTTCGAAAATAGCTAAACCGTCTAAATCAGTCGTTGATTTGCAGCATTTAAACCAACTAAGGTTACAACCCTATTCCTTAACCGTATTTAAGTTAATAAAAAAATGAAATTAGTACAGATTATTTATACAGCTGCTACGTTTTTGACGCTGAATAGCGCTGGAGCACAAGTGCATTATTTTGATAACGCAGAAGTAAACTTGCTAGAGAGTCCGTTTTTGGTAGCTCAGAACTTAAACAAGAAATACATTCTTGACATGGATCCGGATCGCCTATTATCTCCATTTCTAAAAGAGGCTGGGTTGGAGACAAAAAAAGAGCAATATACAAATTGGGAAAATACCGGATTGGATGGGCATATCGGAGGGCACTATTTGTCCGCTTTAGCTTTATTATATGCTGCCGATAAAGATGAACTGGTTAAAAGACGTTTGGACTATATGCTTGATGTCTTGCATACTGCGCAAACGAAAAATGGTAATGGTTATATCGGTGGTGTACCACAAGGTATAAAAATGTGGGAGGAGATAAAAAGAGGGGAAATTAAAGCCGGAAATTTTGATTTAAATGGGAAATGGGTTCCTTTATATAATATCCACAAGACCTATGCGGGATTACGAGATGCTTATTTGTACACCGGATCCGATTTAGCAAAACAGATGTTGGTGGATTTGACGGATTGGATGATAGAAGAAGTTTCGGCACTTTCAGATCAGCAGATTCAAGATATATTGGTTAGTGAGCATGGAGGACTTAATGAAGTATTTGCGGATGTATATGACTTTACAAAGAATCCCAAATATTTGAAATTATCTAAGCAGTTTTCCCATCAATCTATTTTGAATCCCTTATTAGAAGGTGTAGACAAGTTGACTGGTTTACACGCGAATACGCAAATTCCAAAAGTTATAGGTTACAAGCGCATTGCTGATTTGGATCAAAATGACTCGTGGGATCGTGCTTCGGAATTTTTTTGGGATAAAGTTACGACAGAACGTAGTGTAGTAATAGGAGGGAATTCAGCCGGTGAGCATTTTCATCCAACTACGGATTTTTCTAAAATGATCGAGAGTATAGAGGGACCCGAAACTTGTAATACATACAATATGATGAGATTGAGCAAAATGCTCTTTCAGACTCATCCCCAATCTAAATACCTCGAATTTTATGAACGAGCGGTCTATAATCATATTCTTTCGACCCAAAATCCAAAAACAGGCGGATTGGTTTATTTTACGCAGATGAGACCGGGGCACTACCGTGTATATTCGCAACCGCATACAAGTATGTGGTGTTGTGTGGGATCAGGTATAGAAAATCATTCGAAATATGGAGAAATGATCTATGCGTATGATAAACACAGCTTCTATGTAAATCTGTTTATTCCTTCAAAGGTCAATTGGAAAGAAAAAGGTGTTATTATGACGCAAAGGAATAGCTTTCCTTCTCACAACTTTTCGGAGTTCACGCTTAATTTGGTTAAATCCCAACGATTTGCCTTCAAAGTACGTAAACCTGCTTGGTCCAATACGGTGAAATTCTACGTCAATGATAAACAAATCAATGGTGTCAAAATTGTAAATGGCTTTTATGATTTGAATAGAAAATGGAAAGATGGCGATAGGATCCGTGTCGCATTTGATATGAAAATCACTGTCGAACAACTACCGGATAAATCTGATTATTATGCATTTTTATATGGTCCGATCGTATTATCCGCTAAAATCGATGGACCTCCTCTCTCCGGATTATATGCGGATGATAGTCGAGGAGGGCATGTGGCTAAAGGCGAAAAGATGGATCTTTCCGAGATTCCTGTTTTATACGGCGGTCGTGCCAATATAATCGACTTGGTTAAAAAGAAAAGTGGAAATGATATAAGTTTTGAGTTAAATGTTAAAGATCATGGTGGACAAATAATAGCGTATACCTTGGAACCGTTTTATCAGCTACATAATAGTCGATATATTCTTTATTGGCCCTATGAAAATGCCAATGAACGATTTTCTCAAAATGAAGAGTTGGATGGCAGGAGCATAGATCGAATTATATGTGGGCAACAACAACCGGAATCCGATCATTTTATCAAAATGAACCAATCGACAGCAGGTTACGAGCATAATAGACATTGGAGAAATACAATAGATTTTTTTGAGTATACTTTTCCATTTGATGAAAATATGCGAATATTGCGAATTGAATTGGATAATTCAATTGTGGCGCAACAGGTAGAGATAAATATCGATGGCAAACCGATGAAGGTTTTTACATCGTCGGGGCAGACCGCTACTGAGATCATTGAAATATCATTATCTGATAACTTGAGCGATGGTAAGCCATTTACCGTTACCTTTAGAGCTCTTGACAACCAACCGACCGTAAAAATTTTTGAACTAAGACTATTAAAATAAGACGTTCCGGTTTGAAAGATTTTTAAAGAGATTACGCCTGCAGCGGGTAATCTCTTTAAAAATCTTTCATTTTTTCTTTTTCATTATATGACCAAGGAATGATGTTATAAATTCTTTAGTATAGTGATAACGAGTTCCTGTTCGTCGATCGGTTTACTGAGGATTCCATCAAATGTATGTTTGAATTTGGATACGTTTTGCCCTTCTAATAGCATTTTTTCTGAGGTTAGTGCAAAAACTTTAATGTGCTGGTTTTGTTCAATTTCCCTAATATTATTGAGAATATCCCAACCGTTTATTTCGGGCATTTGCATGTCCGTAAGTATAATGTCAACGTCGTTGTCTTTTAGGAAATCTAATGCATCTTGCCCCTCATCGAAGGTGTACACATGCTTTTTTTGACCTAAGAACTGCTGTATAAAAAGCAAATTAATCCGACTATCATCAATTATAACGATGCGAAGATCATCGGGTAAATCGGCAATTGTTGGTGGTTCGGATATTTCTTCAGAAAGAAGTTGTTTTTGAATTGGTACCGATAAAGTGAATGTGGAACCTACCCCGAATTTGCTGTTAAATGAAATATTACCATTTAATTGTTCGCATAGAAGTTTAGAAATATACAATCCTAGTCCGAATCCGCCAATTTTGTTTTTTGTTTCTGTAATATAATATTTCCGAAATATATGAGCTTTATTTTCATCGGATATCCCTATTCCAGTGTCTTTTACTTCGATAAGTATGTTTTGTTTGTCTTTATATCTTTCTATTCGGGCAGAAAAACTAACAGAGCCTTTTTTGGTGTATTTTATTGCATTTCCAACCAGATTTGAGGCGATTTGTTTTATTCGCAGTGCATTGCTATATATCTGTATTTTGGGATCAAAATCGATATGATATGTGAAGAGGAGCCCTTTTGCTTCGGCTTGATAGGTGTGCAGTTTTATGACATCTGATAAAAGCTGATGAGGAGCAAAATATTCGTTAATAACATGCAATGATCCAGTTTCCAATTTGCTTAGCCCCAGAATATCGTTTACCGTACTATTGATGAGCATGAGTTCATAATTAGCTGATAGAATAAGTTTTTGATCATCATTATTAAGTCCTTTGCTTTTTTTGATGATATCGACTACACCTAATAACGCATTGATTGGAGTCCGTATCTCATGGCTTATCGTCGCAAGTACGCTGGTCTTCTCTTCGGCAATCTTATTTGCATATTCTTTTTCATTCCGTATTTTTCGTTCGTAAGTGGCCGCATTGTATTGGTAGTAAATAATAAACAAGATCATTAAAAGCATAATTGCCAAAGCCCCTGCTAATTGTAGCCCGAATTGCTGTGTGTTGTTCTTATATTGAATAAAATCAAGTTCTTCTGCTTTTCTTCGTAGCTCAATTTCATGCTGCTCTAGACGATCTATTCCGGTTTTGAGATTGTTTAATAAATGATAGTTTGAAAAAATTAGTATTCTTTCTGTTTCCTGTAATTTTAAAAAGGCACGCTGCAGATTTTTTATGTTGCTATTTGATGTTCTCTCCTGTTGTGTTACTAAATTTTCGATATTTCGTTGTATCAGATCGATTTGATTAATATTAAAATTTTGGTTAGACCTGTTGGAAAGTAATGTGTCGTTTTTAGAATTAAATATCCGACTAAACAGGCTTTTTTTCTTGTTAATGACGGTATCTTGAAAAGTCATTAGATGACTTGTATCCTTTAGAATTTTACTTATGACTTGATCTGTAGAGATAGTGCTTTTTTGCGGTTTATAATTATTAATAGGGTCAGACAATATTGATAGGGAGTCTTTAGCAAATAAAATGAGATGATCTACGTCTTTTTTAAGGTTAGCGTATTCCATAGCTAAGTTATCCTTCGTGGCAATTACGGTAGCACTGTTGTTGAATAGATTTTCTGCAATAGGAAGAGATGATAATGAATCTACATAATATTTAATAGTATCTATTTTATCTTTATAAGCACCATAATTCTCCTTTGTGAAATCTATGGTATATAGTCTAAAAAGATTGTCCGCTTCACTATAAGTAGAAAAAAGCTTATATAAGCCATCCGAGGGAGTCTGTCCAACAGAGTAGGCCGCATTTAACCTTTTCTCTACAAGTCCATATTGACTGTATTGATAGACGAATATAAAGCTAAGAAAGATAAACGAAAATATGAGACTATAGATGAGTAAACTTCGAAGCCGCGAAGTGTTTTTAGAAGGAATCGACATATTTGGTCCGTTTTCTTTCAAAGATAGGTATTAAATTTCTTAATTGATATGTGTTAATTTTTACGTTAAACAAAATCTTGGCAAAATAGCTCTGTGATTCTCAAACAGGCTTACGAACAGGTATTGGAAAAAGCAGGTGCCTCCTATAAACGCGATGCGGTAGATCAACGTGTGAAGTGTAAAACGGTACGGCGACTTATGATGGGTCGAAAACAGGCTACCCGGGTATCATCGACTCACAGACGAATGTCGGCGGATGGTCTACATAGACTACGTCCCCAACCGATACAGATGGAGACGGCATACCAGATGAATGGGAAATTGCGAACAATCTGGACCCGAATACCGCCAGTGCGAATGACAAGGATTTGAGTGAAATATATGACAATGTAGAGGTTTATATGAACAGTTTGGTCAATAATTTTTATTAAAAAATGTGTCTTCAAAGATAGTAGAAACATCAGCCTTAATCATAGGCTGAAATTCTCTTTTATAACTTTAATTCTTTTTGACGTAATCATCCAGTTATGGAGATCTCTCTTTTATTATACACTTTATCCGATCTACCCAATTTTTAAGTATCGCGGCTAACTCATATTTTTCTTCTCTAGCTAGTTGAAGCATAATTAAATTCAGCGTTACGTACATTTGATGATATTCCGGGAACTGTCCGTACAAATCCCGGAAATCATTTACGATTTCGAGAAGATGACAATAGATGTCGTATTTTATGAAGTTCTTTTGGTGTGATATCTCTGCGTCAATCCACTCGTATTCACACCGAAAACCTGTTTGAATATGTTTGTCGCAAGCTTTATCGTAGTTTAGCCGGGATTCAATGAGTTCATTGCGGATGAAATCTTTTGTGTTAATTAACTCTTCATAAATGGCGGATAATCTTTCTTGTATCTCAGCCTCAGTAGATATAATTGCCATATTATAACTTGTTTTGTTGAGGGATTTACTAATTGCTGTAATTATTATAACGTCTTCAAATATTTTTTGTTTTAAAAATTTTTAAATAACATATTGATAGTAAGAATATTATCTTATTACATGCCGTGTTGTATTACCTAATAGGTATATCCCAAACTAAATGTGGGCACTATTCGGTTTTTTGCCGTTTTATCATTAATATAAGTCAATCGAGAGCCAAATGTAAATAGGGGAACAGGGTATTTAAATACATTGAAGTCAAATGAAAGGCCTGCTCCAGTAGTTTTGGGTGAAAGATCCGATTCTTCGAGGTTTTGATAATCGGCGGAGACAACTCCTCTAATCCTTTTTAAATAAGCCATATTGCCTATAGACCAATCGGGATAGGCAATTGGCAGCCGGTAGTCAAATAGCAAGGTGTTTTTTATTGCTGGAGACCGGAAATTAGCAAATCCATTTACAAGAGGTATATCATTCGAATATAAATATCTTCCCGACGATTCTTGCATAGAATAACGTATCTGTAGACTATGATTGAATAGGAATCCGGGAAAGTAGAAATTAGTGCGGAGCGACCACATATCCCCATTTAGCTCGCTTTCGAATGGAAGGTGCCGATAGGTAAAACTAAGGTTTTGTCCCCAACGTGGAAGGATATCCATAGCAGCCCGCAAGCTGTTTTTATTAAAATAGATTTGGTAATTTAGTGGAAAGCTGATGATATCATTGAAATTGCTTAACGTAGTTAGGCTAAGGTCGTATCTTTTTTGATAAGAAGTTCCCATGTTAACGCCGTAACTGTATACTTTATTTCCTCTATATATGCTAAAAGGTAGTTGGATATCGGCTGCAAGATAATGTTCACGATAATCAAAATTAATAATCGAATCCCGATTCCCGTTACGGGTAGCCTGTCCCAATTGTCCTCTATTTTTATAAGAAAGAGATATCTTAGGAAAATATCGTTGATAACTTACTTCCGCTGAATAGGTGCTTTTTTCGATTTCGGTATCGTACTCATAGCCAAGTTTTGCTGAGGTGGTATTCAATATATCATTTGATATCCAAAATATTCCGGGTTTTAAATTGTCAAAACTTTCGAAATCATTGCCACTTAATGTAATGCTATGAAAGTTGAAACTGTGTTTAGTGACATTGTAATTCTGAATAGGATACTCTTTGACAGGGGACAGCGATGCGTATGAAGCCTCATTTTGGTTGGGATATAATGTATATACCATCGAAGGAATGACCCGCTTTTCAGTATCATTTATTAACAACTGCTTCATTACTTTATAGCCATTGGTGGTATACGTATTGTAATATAAGGTGTCTTTATCTACAAACGGATTAAACGCTCCAAATTGACTATTTGTCAATGATGAGATATTGCCGTTCTCAAATACATAAATATCATCCTTATCGTTAAAATTGGCTTTAAAAACGATGCGTTCTCCAGCATATATAGGTCTTTCCAATTGAAAATTAGACCAGTCGAGCAGGTATCTTAATTCTTTGTTATTTCTATCTATCTCGATAAGGTTCGTGCCTTTCTGATTTACCGCTATTGCGATAAGCCTATCACCAGCCGGGCTAAATTGTGGTTGTTGAATATGTGTCCCTATTGGAATAGGGATTGAGTCAAGTTTATTGCCGTTCTTAATATCCAGAAAAACAACTTGAACATGGTTTGCCAAACTGACTTCTACAACTGCTATCTCGCGCAGATCTGTAGAAAGTATAGGCGAATAATAGCGTGTATTGTGGGTAAGATGGCGTGTTTTTCCTGTGTTGATATCATATATATTAATGATGTTATACGTCTGTTTTTCAAATCTCGGATCCTTTCGGTATTCATCCCATACCATGAAATTACCCTGAGTATGGAAATAAGGTGTCAATTGTTGACCGATTTGTACGACCTTTTTATATAACTGTTTCGTGTTATTACTTTCCAAACGGATGATTCTAGGCGTGAATTGTCGACTATGCTGAAGCGCATATACGCTGCCATTTGCTATTTGGGGAAGAAAGTAATCCGTAGGAAATTGGTCCATTATTTCCATTGAATTTGGGGGATTTATATCGGTTACTTTATCCCATCTTTTAGTTAAATCTTGTATAGTAGACTTGAAAAGTTGATTGCTTTTTTGCGCTGAATATTTTTTTAAGCTACGCTCAAAGTTGAAGGGCCGAAGTAATTTTCCATTCATTTCTTCCAAGATTTTTCCATGGATTTCGGGGTCTTTTTCGTAAAGAAAGCTGTTCATAAAATACCCAATGGTATAATAACTCGGAACAAGATCTTTGAAGGAACCATGTACATATTTGTTAAGATCAAATGATAGATCAGACTGGATATTTGCGCGGATTGGCATGTTCCAAGAAGTCAATCTTCCTCTCCCACCGTTTGAAAAAAGAGTCTCTTGAAGCACGGCATCACCTTCAAAAAACCAAGCCGGAAGATTAAGTCCGAAGAGCGCAAGTGCCAATTGTTCAAAAAATGGGCTCTTTAAATTTCCTGTCAAGTTGTCAAACTGCGCGAAGTGTCTACTTTCGTGAAGTGCTAAATTTGGGAGCCATTCTTGGTTATCAGCAATGGAAGAAGGGGTGCTGTAGAATTCTGATTTGCGCGGCGCTAATTGAACGAAACCATTCTGCGCGATGTGATTTTGTTGTAATATAATGCTTATTTTTTTTGAAGGTCTATTCAATTTGGATGCCGTCTGTTCAATAAATACTTCGAGTCTAGCGGCAAGGGCAGGAGCAGCCGAAGAGAATTCTTCGGGGAAAATAAGTTGGAATTTTTCGGTATTTATCTGTTTCCATTTGATACGAAAATGGGACTGCGATCCATCAAATAGTTGTGAAAATGTTATTGATGAATTTATTGTTAATATAAATATAGTTAAAATACTGATATTTATATTCTTGTGATTGTATATTGAGGTCATACAGTTGTTTGCTAAAAAAAATAGTTAGAATGTGAGTTTTTATATTTATATTTAGTTTATATAATAGTTTTTTATATATGATTATTAATTAATTATGATTAATTTTTAATAATTAAAAACATTGTATTTTCTACGTTAATTTTGATTTTTTTAATCCAATTCATTTTTGGAAATCATAATATCTTTTATTAAAACGAATGTACTGATTTTTATTAATATTTTTATTTTCTGCCTATTCATTTATACTGAGTCTTTATTTAGGATGTGTTAGCCCATTGATGTTATTTAATGTTTTTTAGGGCTCGGTAAATCTTCAATAGGAGTTACAGAAAATGAATTGAAAAAAAGAAAGAGAGTCAGATTACTTTTTTAAATGAGATTGTGAAATTGAATTTTAATGTAGATTTTCTAAGTGTATGTAGGATAGAAAGAAGTGTTCAAGATATAAGGTGTTTGTACTGACAAAATGGCGTTTTTTTTATTGAAAAGCAAGGGTGTTTTTTTTAAATACTATTTGCAACTTCGACAAAAAACATTATTTTTTTCCATTAAAATAAACGACTTTTGCAGCATAAAAAATAATTAACAGACCGATGTAAGATCATATTTTTAGGAGGGCGTAAATGGAAGAACTGGAAATGCAAGTCGCGC
The DNA here is from genome assembly GCF_005048855.1 of Sphingobacterium olei. Lineage (GTDB taxonomy): Bacteria > Bacteroidota > Bacteroidia > Sphingobacteriales > Sphingobacteriaceae > Sphingobacterium > Sphingobacterium olei. Next base: position 63,605 of record NZ_SUME01000009.1, on the reverse strand, counting down.
AAGTTGAACAGTTGATTGACGAAAACAATCAGGTTGGACTGGAGAATTTTCTTAATGAGTTAAATATATCCGATGTCGAGGAATTGATTGATGAACTTCCGGAGCACGGTGCTTTATTTCTCGAAACGCTTCATCTAAAAAGGGCTGTCAATGTTTTTAGAATTTTGGATTTTCCAACACAAGAGCGGATCTTCAAAAAGCTTTCTGCTTCGAAAGTTAGAGAGATTATTAATGAGATGCCTCCCGATGATCGGACCTCTTTTTTCGGAGAGCTAAAAGGTGACGTGGTGAAGCGTCTGATCATTATGCTTTCGCCAGAGGAACGCAAAGAAGCTCTCTCTCTCTTGGGTTATCCCGAAGACAGCGTCGGTCGTTTGATGACTCCCGATTATATTACTGTTAAAGCACACTGGACCATTTCACGAATACTAGATCATATCCGCAGATATGGTAACGCCTCGGAAACGATTGACGTATTATACGTCATCGATTCGGATGGTAAGCTCATGGATGATATTCGGATAAAAGATATTTTGTTGGCGGAGTTGGATACGATGGTAGGCGATTTGATTGATAATCGTTTGATTTCTTTAAATGCGAATGATCCCCAAGAAGAAGCTGTTAATGTGTTCCGGATGAATAATCGGGTTGCATTGCCGGTTATCGATGAGCAGGGGATCATGTTGGGGATTGTGACTATTGACGATATCCTTTGGGTGGCCAACGAAGAGTATACGGAGGATATGCAACGTTTTGGCGGTACGGAGGCGCTAGACGAGCCGTACCTGGATGTATCTGTTCTCCACCTTGTCAAAAAACGCGCAGGTTGGCTAGTTGTTCTTTTCTTAGGCCAATTGTTGACGGCTACGGTTATTGAGCATTTTGAGACGCAATTGATGAGCGCAGTGCTGCTTTTTGCTTTGATGCCATTGATTATGTCAAGTGGGGGTAATAGTGGCTCTCAAGCGTCGACATTGATTATTCAGGCTATGGCTCTTGGAGAAGTATCACTTACAGATTGGTGGCGTGTCATGAAAAGGGAAATTTTATCGGGTCTAGCCCTTGGACTTATTTTGGGCACATTGGGCTTTATAAGAATAGCCACCTGGCAATTTTTTACGGATCATTACGGTGAACATTGGTTTCTCGTAGCTTTGGTAGTGAGTTTTTCATTAGTATGTGTCGTATTATGGGGATCCTTAACAGGCTCTATGCTTCCCTTTCTCTTGCGAAAGATGGGGGCCGATCCAGCTAGTTCATCCGCACCCTTTGTGTCGACACTTGTTGACGTTACCGGACTACTTATTTATTTCACTTTTGCGACTTTACTTTTAACAGGTGTTTTGCTCTAAAAATTATTCTTATTGGCAATGAATGACTTGTATAAAAAATAAAAAAAATATTTGGACAACTCCTTTAAACTTCCGATAATTGCATCACTGAAACGGAAATGAGGTTTCGGAAATAAAAAGAACCAGATTCCTGAATAGCTCAGCTGGTTAGAGCATCTGACTGTTAATCAGAGGGTCGCTGGTTCGAGCCCAGCTTCAGGAGCAACACAAAAAGGTCATTTTTCGTAAAGGAAAATGACCTTTTTGTGTTTTAGCGCACTTAGGGCCCCAGCCCCCCCCCAAGGAGTTGGGGGACATGCCCTTCGCCTATTTAGGCATACTCTTCGTGCATTTAGACGTACTTCATTTCATTTAAGATGTACGTCATTTCGTACGAAGTGTATGCTTGGTGGCGTATGACATACACTTCGCGTATTTGGATATACGCTTCCTGCTTTTAGATGTACGTCATTTCGTACGAGGTGTATGCTTCGTGGCATATGACGTACACTTCGCGTATTTGGATATATGCTTCTTGCTTTTAGACGTACGTCATTTCGTATGAAGTATATGCTTCGTGGCATACGACGTACACTTGGTAGATTAAGAAATAGACTTCCTACTTTAAGACGTACGTCGTTTCGATTAAGGTGTGCGTCATTTCGTAGGAAGTGTATGCTTCATTGTATAGTATGTGCACTTCGCGAATTTAGACATACACTTCCTGTGTTTGGACGTGCGTCATTGCGTATGAAGTATATGCTTCGGGACATATGACGTACACTTGGTAGATTTAGACATACACTTCCTGCGTTTGGACGTACGTCATTTCGTATGAAGTATATGCTTCGTGGCATAGGGCGTGCACTTCGCGAATTTAGACATACACCACCTGCTTTAAGACGTACGTCGTTTCGTGTAAGGTGTGTGTCATTCCGCGCGAAGTGTATGCTTCATGGCCTATGATACATACTGCTATGCCATCTCTTTGAATGCGAAATGACGACCCGGCGTGAGGTGAACGGTGCTTTATACGGGGTTAAATTTAAAAAAAAGCGGTTTAAAGTCTCCGTATGCGGGGTCAAGGAATTTGTAGCGAATTGATACAAAAGATGGAGTTATTTGCCGATATATAAAATCCTTGCAATTCAAATTCACGATTTTTATGTAAGTTTGTTTTACACAGATCAATTGTGACTTATGATAAGGTAGATTTATGGGATCCAAAAGTGAAAATACACATCATATCCGGATTTTAGATATAGAAGAGGAGTCATCTTTTTCTGCTATTTACGATGCGTATTGGGAACGCCTATTTCGGTATGTCGTCCGTATTTTACCGGATGAAAATGACGTCGCCGATATCGTCCAAGAAACATTTATAGCTTTCTGGGAGATGCGAGGTAAATTGGAAAATATCAAATCCATAAAATCTTACTTGTTTGTCATTGCTAGAAATTTGGCTTTCAAGCGCTTTCGCGAGCAAGTGAAACATGGAGATATCGAACGTCGACTCGTTGATCATTATTGGGAAGCTGATGAAAGTATGTTGGCGGAAATAGACACTCGGGAATTGTCGGACATCATTGATGCCGAGGTTGATAAACTCCCGGAGCGGATGCGTGAGGTATTTGTACTAAGCCGTAAAGAACACCTGTCTTATAAGGAAATCGCCGAACGGCTGGAGATTTCGGACCAGACGGTAAAAAAGCAAATCAATAAATCCCTGAAACACCTACGCCTCAGACTCGATGAGGATTACATTTCATACCTCATCTTAATACTCACCATTAATTATTTTAATTAATTTTTTCTTCTGATTATCAGTTGTTTGTCGAATTTTTTTTTCGAGATGTACCCCCTTGGTCACGTCGTTGCACTCTTTCAATAAAGGGACCATTATAAACTGGGACTATTATAAACTTACATGCAGCGAGAAGAATTTCGAAAATTATTGCATCGGTATGCCGATGGCACGTGTACCAAAGCGGAAAAACGCTTTCTGGAAGAAATGGTTCTTCGTGATCCCATTGTTGATAATTGGTTGTGGGAAAGTGAAGAGGCTAGAGTGTTAATGGGTATTCGGATTAGGCAAGCGATTGATAAGCGGCGTTATATAAGCAAGTCTTCTTCCAGGTCTATGAGGCTATGGTATGGAGGCGTTGCAGCTTCGTTACTAGCAGTTTTTGGACTGCTGTGGTCAGTCAGTGAGAAGAAAGATGTTAAGGAAAAGTCTCTAGTAATTTCAGAAACAGCTTCCTATCCGTCCGATGGTATCCGGCTCACTTTGGCCGACGGTTCGGTAGTAGGGTTAGATGGTCTACAACAAGGACTGGTGAACCATACTGGAGGTGTCGATATCAGGAAACTTGACGGTGGTGAACTGGTATACGAGAAATCATTGGATTCCAAATCGGAGGTTGGGCCTGAGGCGATGGCACAAAACACCCTCCATGTACCCAATGGTAAGCAATTCAAACTCGTTTTGCCCGACGGAACAAATGTGTGGATGAATACAGCAACAACGCTAACCTATCCTGTCGCATTTACGGGAAGTGAGCGTAAAGTAGTGTTAGATGGGGAGGCCTATTTTGAAGTAATGCCCGACCGGTCAAAGCCGTTCAAGGTGATGGCACAAGGCCGGGAAATCACGGTTACGGGTACGCATTTCACAGTCTCTGCATATGCTTCAGATGATGAGGTTCGCACCACGCTATTGGAAGGCGGTGTAGATGTGCGCCATCAAGGCAAGATGCTTTCCTTGATTTCGGGTTTTGAAGCTGTTTCCTCAGCGGATGGCAATTTAGTAAAGAGACAAGGCAATATGGAACGGGCGATGGCTTGGAAAAACGGTTACTTTTTGTTCGACGATATGGATGTGATTTCGGTGATGCGAAGTGTGGCGAGGTGGTATGATGTACGGATAGTCATCGAAGCGAATCTCCCTAAAAAGCGCTTCGGAGGAAGTTTTCCGATCACCGCAGGAATCGATGAACTGTTGGCTGACTTGGAATTGGTCAGCAAGGTTAAATTTAAACGCAATGGAAAGGAGGTTAGGATGATCTGGTAACCTGAATCTTTACCCAGATTAGCCAAAAAAGTCGAGAGTGCGGCTAACGCTTTCGGCCAGAGTGGTAATGGTATCGCAAAAAGGCTAATTCAATGGTTAGTTGGTACGTACCAGCTGACAATGATAAATTAACAGAATAATCATTTTATAAGAACTGTAATAGTTACTGCTATGGAAAAACGTAGGCGTAATATCAGGTTGGTTATCACGGCGTTGGTGATCAGCTCGATGGTAAGTTGTAGCGAGCATATTGTGAATCCAAATCCGGAGATTCCGTTGGAAGATATACCTGTAATAGCGGATCGGCGCTTGTCAATTAACGGTGTTGATCTTGATCCAATGACCACGTTGGAAGAACCAATTGGCATCCCCCCCGGCGCGACCAAGGCTCACGTAAGGCTGACGCTAGCCGGTGCGATTATGAGCACTGCTTATGTACAAGTTAATACGAGTACTGGCGGAGCAAAGGGATTCAACGTCAATCGAGACATATCTACCTCTTTCAAATATCAATATTGGCGTCCAGGTGACGATGCTGACCTTTGGATTACGGTTGATATTATCAACCCGAGGCACACCCCTGGCGATCAATTCAAGATAACTTTTCCCGGCGAAGGCACAGCCGGTCCTGTTGCTTGTTTTTTCCAGATTCAGGAAGGCGCAGTTAATGAACTTCCCGCTGAAATGCCCTTTCACCGCGATCCGCTTGTGTTTCATGCGGATGGGGTAACGCCAACGGTGGATTTGGATATGGCGGCCATCGAATGGTCAGATAGCGGTTTTGATGCCGACGGCAACCCAGTATGGCGCTCGAGGCTATCGCACGGTTATTCGCAGGCTGGCAACGGTGAGACTGGCCTGTACACAAATGTTGAGGCATTTCCGGACCACGCGGTGAACCCTCAGACCCGTGAGGTGGATGGCGAAGGAAGACCATTTGTTCGGCTGCATACGGTAAAGTTTGAAGAGCCTGTTGTCTTTAGCGATAGAATATTTCCCTTTCAGGCTTCTGTATTGCAAGGTTCGAAATTGGATGAATGGAAGTATCGCCGAGGTGTTTACCGCGCGCAGATACAGACCCCTAGCCGTCGCGGAGCCTGGTCTGCTTTTTGGGCGGTAGGCAGCGTGCTCAGTACGGGCGTTAGCCAATGGCCGCCGGAGGTCGACTTCTTCGAAAGCTTCAATGGAGCTTACGGCGCAGCCTACACACCGCGCTCGACAAGTTCTGCGCAACATATCGGTGTGCATGGCTCCAATGTGCGGGATATGGTAAATGGTCTGAAAAGTGAATTGGACCGAGTCCCCGGTTTCGAACTGGACATAGACCTGAATGCCGAGCCCCACGATTACGCCTGTATTATTGAAGATGACTGGATTACGCATTTCGTTGATGGCAAAGAGACCTTGCAGCATAGAAATATGCTTGATAGGACGGATGGCGGTACCGATTGGGCTTTCTACCCCATAATAAACGTGGCCGTGAAAATCGATGCTGGAAATCCTTATAACGAAGGGACTTCGGATCTACTATGGTATGGTCTACAGTATTATGCTCCTGGTTCAGGATGGTACGTACAGTAAGTAGGGGGTATTATCGAATGCGACCGGCGGAAGTGGGAAAGATCAAAATTGAACACAAATGAAGGAGGTATAGAAAATATGGAGACTTGAATAGATTCCCAATAATGGATTCCCTGTGAGGGCATAAGCCCAAAAAAACCGGAAGTGCGGCTAACACTTCCGGCTGGCGCGGTAATTTATGCCGCAAACAGGCTATCTAATGATCAATTGACAATAGTAAAATTGGCAATTGATAATGATAGATTTAACAGAATAATCATTTAACCTGTATAACAAATGTATGCAATTTGTATTGCAATAATATGCGGAATTTGCAAAAACTGCAAAACGCATAGAACGTATAAACCCGCGACGTATTATCGCGACCTTATTAAGCTTTTGATTATGACTAAAATCATATTCGCTATCGTATTGATTACCGCTGTCCGCGCTGGAGCTGAGGTGTATGCCCAGAAAGCGAGTATTACGGCTAAGGATATCTCATTGAAAGCAGTTTTTGCAGAACTGCGTAAGCAGACGGGCTACCATTTCCTTTACCTGACGGACGATCTGAAAGACGCTCGTTCAGTGAGTATGCGTTTTAATCAAGCTCCGTTGGTTGATATCTTACAGCATTGTTTTGCCGACCAACCGCTTGCCTACCAAATTCGTGGAAAAAGGGTGTTGGTATCGAGGAAGGAAACCGTGTTGCCGATTTCCGATGAAAGCCGGGCGCAGGAAATGGTATCAGGGAACGTCGTGGATGATCAAGGTAAGCCCCTAATAGGCGTATCGGTGACCGTGAAGGGGACGTCCACCGCTGTAACCACAAATGAACGAGGAAAGTACGCTATCGCTGTTCCAACTCAGGGGTCTCTAGTGTTCACTATAGTAGGATATAAGCCACAGGAACATCGTTTTAACGAAATAAGCCGTCGCCTCGATGTGACGATGCAAGCTCTCGTGAGCGATCTGGATGAAGTGGTTGTTGTGGGATATGGCACTATTCGCAAGTCTGACCTCACTGGATCCGTAGCGCAAATCAAACCGGAAGATCTGCAGGCCGTACCCGTTTATAACTTGGAGCAAGCATTAAAAGGACGTGCCCCCGGTGTGCAGGTGACACAGAACTCTGGGCAGCCGGGAGGGCGGATAGAAGTGCGTGTCAGGGGTGGGAATTCGATGATCGGCGACAACCAACCGTTGTATGTCGTAGATGGATTCCCGCTGACCGGCGACTTGAATTTTCTCAATCCAGCGGATATCGAATCCATTGATATTTTGAAAGATGCTTCTGCCACAGCGATCTATGGGGCTCGCGGGGCCAATGGTGTAGTAATCATCACTTCAAAAAAAGGAAAAAAAGGAACGCCCAGCCGTGTAGAGCTGAACAGCTTCTACGGATTACAGGATGCGACAAAAAAATACGAACTTTTGAACGCCCGCGACTATGCCATCATCGCCAACGAGTGGTTGAAAAATGGGGGACAGGATCCTTATTTCGATCTAGACGAAGTGCAAGATCCTGGCACCGATTGGCAGGATGCCGTGTTGCGCACGGCGCACATCCAAGACCATACCCTCACTTTTTCGGGTGCATCGGAAAAGACGCAATACTCCCTATCCGGAAATTTTTACGATCAAGATGGTATTTTGATCAATACCGGAGTGAAGCGCGGTTCGGTGCGGTTGAATCTTGGACACGACGTGAAAGACTGGTTGCGGCTGAATGTAAACCTAAACCTTTCACGGAGACAGCAGCTAGCCGTGCCGGTAAACAATGGTTTTCGGGGCGGTGGCTCGATATTATCTGCGGCTGCATCGGCACCGCCGACACTATCCATATATGACGAGAATGGGCTTCCTACCCAAATCGAACGGGCTTATAGCTTTGGTTCTTCGGATATGAAAAACCCCATGATTTTTGCACAGGAGCAGACAACTTCACTCGGCAATACCGGCCTCGGCAACGCCAGTTTGGATGTGAAGCTAAGTGAAAATCTGACGTTCAGAACGTTGGTTGGTTTGGAATACGCCTATACATTGGAAGATGAGTTTCGTCCCATTATCTTCGAGGTAGACCGGGGCTATGCTCGCCAGCAAACCGATTACCGGAGTTCTTTTTTGAACGAAAATACGTTGACCTATTCCAAAGACTTTAATGATATACACCGGCTGACGCTATTGGGTGGATTTACCTATCAAACGGACTACAATCGCAATTTCCGAATCGACGGAAATGGACTGCCTGGCAATACCACCCGCAATTTTGACCTTTCGGCCATGGAAACGGTAAATCCGCCAACTTCGCGCATCTCAGAATGGGCATTGGCTTCTTGGTTGGGGAGGGCCAATTATACACTGGCAAACAAATACCTATTTACGGCAAGTATCCGTGCCGATGGTTCTTCCCGTTTCGGAGCGAACAATAGGTGGGCGATGTTTCCATCTGCGGCTGTGGCATGGCGATTATCTGAGGAATCCTTCATGCAAGACATCAGCTTCATCAATGATTTGAAAGTCCGCGCAAGCTATGGTGTAACGGGCAACACAGCGTTGGATCCATACCAGTCGCTTGACAGGATGGGGATAATGCGTAGCATCTATGGGAATAACGAAGTAGTGATCGGGTACAGCCCTTCAGGGATTTCAAATCAGGATTTGAAATGGGAAACCACCCGCCAGACCGATGTTGGATTCGACCTTACGATTTGGGATGATCGGTTGAATGTAACCGCGGATTATTATTGGAAGCACACGACCGATCTGCTTGCATCCGTACCACTGCCGCCTTCCGTAGGTTTTGGTTCTATTTTCCAAAATGTTGGCGAAATTAGTAACCAGGGAGTGGAGGTTGGCGTCAACGCTGATCTGTTGACAGGAGAGTGGAAATGGAATCTCGGGGCAATGTTGTCATCTAATCGGAATGAAGTAGTTACCTTGGCTGGGGGCAGCGACATCTACAGCGCCGGCCAAGCAGCAGTGTGGTCCAGTACGAACATCGCACGTGAAGGTGAGCCGTTGGGGAGCCTTTTTGGTTACCTCGAAGACGGATTAAACGAAAACGGATACATCAAGTATAAAGATGTCAACGGGGATGGTGTGGTGAATGCGCAAGACCGTGTGATCCTTGGTAATCCCACGCCGGATTTGATCTATAGTTTGAATTCTACCGTGTCTTACAAAGGGGTGAGTCTGACTGTTTTTTTGGAAGGTGTGCAGGGGAATCAGATATTCAACGCGACAAACGGTACGCATTTGAATTCCTTTCAACGCGGAAGTAACCAATTTCAGGACCTGATGGGAAACTATTGGACGATGGAGAATCCGGATCCGAATGCCAAGTATCCAAGAATCAGTTCGGCTTCCAATTTTGATATTTCGGATCGGTTTATCGAAAACGGTAATTACCTCCGGTTGAAGTCTGTCAATCTGGGATACGATTTACCTATAGCGAAGTGGGGCATGGCATGGTGCAATGCGTTGCGGATCTACGTGTCTGGCACAAACCTACTCACCTTTACGAAGTACACAGGCTTGGATCCCGAGGTCAATACCCGTGGCGAGGACTCGCAGAATATAGAAAATCGGCTGCGGATGGGGCATGACCAAAGCAGCTATCCCAACGCCAAAAACTATGTATTGGGATTTAGGTTAACATTCTAATTGAAAAAAATGAAACCGTCATGATTTGCAAAAATCACACAGTAGCAGAATTAAACAGAGCTTGCGAGCTCTTGAACACCTGTGTAGCAAATAGCTATGAAAAATCATGACAGCTTCATCACCACTAAATAAAAATTAAAATAGATGAAAAAAATAGGTTTATTAGCGATTGTGGGGCTCGGCGTATGGTTGACTGCTTGCCAAAACATGTTGGAAGAGGTGCCGATGGATTTCGTCTCGAGAAACAACTATTACCGCAATGCAGCAGATGCACAAGGAGCATTGAATGGTGCATATAGTAGCGTGGGTAAAGAGTTTTATGGCATCGATAATTTTATCTTATCTGAACTCCATAGCGATCTGGTACTTGGCCGTGGATCGCAAGCCCCCATTTCAAATATGGATCAATTGCTGGATCAGCAGAATATCGGGCGTACAGCAAATCATTGGTTCAGGCTGTACCAAAGCATCAATCGTGCTAATGCCGTTTTGGCTAATGTGCCATCTATTAACGACATCAGCGAAAGTGCACGTACCCGTATTTTGGCAGAATCTCACTTTCTTCGCGCGCTTGCTTACTTTGAGCTGGTACGGGGGTGGGGGGCTGTTCCGATCAAAACGGCAGAAAGTACAGATTTATCAGATTTGGAATCACCGCGTCGACCGGAAAATGAAGTGTACGATCTGATCATTGCCGACGCTGAGGCTGCAGAAATAGGTCTGCTTCCAACCGTCGGCCAGGAGACTGGTCAGGCCTCACAATCCGCCGCAAAAATGTTGCTGGCACACGTATACCTGACTATCGGTGACTGGGAGGCCGCTGCGGCCAAAGCAGAAGAGGTGATTACAAATGGACAGTATAAGCTGGTCGCCGTGCAGGAGCCGGATGATTTCTACGATATTTTTGCATCGAATACGAGTTCGGAGGATATTATGTCCGTACACCATTCAGACATCTCGCAATCGGAAATCACCAATTTCCTGCACATGGGAAATAACCTGCCATATAACTACAGCAGTACGGGGTTTTTTGCTTGGTTACCTAACGCAAAGTCCATGATAGGCGAGGAATGGGATGACGACGACTTACGTAAACCCTTCAACTTGTATACGGAAATCCAAAATGCAGCTGGCCAATGGGTGCCCCTTCCGACAACTACTCCGGTGCTGTTTAAGAAATTCATAACGGATAACAGTGGGCTCCGGACGTACAGCGTGCCGATTTATCGCTATGCCGAAACCTTACTGTTCTATGCAGAAGCTGCCTGTCGCGCAGAGAATGGACCTTCCGCATTGGCATTGGAGCGGCTGAATATGATTAGACGAAGGGCTTACGGATATAATCCTGACGTAGCTTCTCCGGTGGATTATCCGTCTGGCATGCAAGAGGAAGACTTCATTGACACGATCATGCAGGAGCGGGCCTATGAATTCTTGATCGAGCGGCGCCGTTGGTGGGATTTGAAACGCATAGGGAAAGCCAAAGAGGCGTTTGCCGCAATCGGCAAAACGTTGATTGACGAGCGGCTGTTATACCCGATCCCGGAAAATGAAATCAACAATAACCCGGCGATCGGTCAAGAAAACCAAAACCCTGGCTATTAAATATTTCACGCACAACTATTTGTTTTAATTCACAATTGATAGATGATGATAAAATTCAAAATATTCTTTGCCGCTATGTTTGCTTTTTTTTCGGCATATAGCGCACAGTCCCAAACAAAGCAATACGACCTCTGTATCTATGGTGGAACATCGGCCGGTGTAGTTGCTGCCTACACGGCGGCCAAGGCAGGAAAGTCTGTTATTCTTGTCGATCCCGGCCATAGACTGGGTGGGTTGAGCTCCGGTGGGCTCGGCCACACGGATATCGGTAATAAGTATGTAGTCAGTGGCTTAGCGTTAGACTTTTATCGCAAAATCGGAAAACACTACAATGCCTTTGAACAGTGGATTTTCGAACCAAAAGTGGCAGAAGCAATTTTTAACCAGTATATGGAAGATTGTGGTGCCGAAATGAGATTCGGACAATTGCTGCTGGATGTGGAGAAGGTTGGTGCCAAAATTACGCAAGCCCATTTCCGTTCGACTGAAAACCCGAATAAACCCTCACTGACGGTGAAAGCTAAAATATATATGGATTGCACGTATGAGGGGGACCTATTTGCAGCAGCTGGTGTATCGTATCACGTAGGTCGGGAAGACAATAGGGTGTACGGCGAAACACTTAATGGGGTTCAATTAATGGATGGACACCAGTTTCCGAATGGGATAGACCCTTATGTGAAGCGCGGCGACTCCAGTAGCGGGCTACTATGGGGGATCCGTGATGGCGAGCGGCTTGCCGATGGTACAGGCGATAAAAAAGTACAAGCCTACAACTACCGTATCACGCTCACTAACGTGCCCGAAAACCGTATCCCGATAACTGAACCGGATAACTACGATCCTGCCCGGTATGAGCTGTTGAAGAGACAGAAGGAAATCCAACCGTGGAAAGGGTTGAACGACGTATTCATCTGGAGCGGGATGCCGAACGGGAAAACCGATATCAACAACCGCAATGGCTTTTCGACCGATATGATTGGCATGAATTGGAACTACCCCGAAGCGAATTACACACACAGGCAGGAAATTATCAAAGCCCATGAAGACTATACCAAAGGGTTGCTGTATTTTGTGGGCAACGATCCGTCAATTCCAGAGTTTATCCGCGAGGAAATGCAAAAGTGGGGGTATCCTAAAGATGAATACGTAAACGATGGTCACTGGAGTCCGCAGCTCTATATTCGTGAAGCTCGGCGGATGGTTGGCGAACTGGTGATGACGCAGCACCATTGCCAAGGCAACGAGGTGGTAAACGATGAAGTGGGCTACGCCGCCTATACGATGGATTCACACAACTGTGATCGGTTGGTGATCAATGGTATGGTGAAGAACGAAGGCAATGTGGAAGTTGGCGGTTTTCCTCCATTTCCGATTTCCTACCGTGCAATTGTGCCCAAGCGTAATGAGGTTACGAATCTATTGGTGCCCGTCTGTCTGTCAGCTAGCCATATTGCTTTTGGTTCCATACGAATGGAGCCGGTATTCATGGTATTGGGGCAGTCTGCAGCAGTGGCTGCTTGTCTAGCAATCGATCAGGGCATCGATGTACAATCTGTAGATGTCTCGGAGATAAAAGCGGTATTGGCTGCCAATCCTAAAGCGGACCAGCGGCAGTCAGATATACTCATCAGCAGTTCCGATGTGTATGCTGTACAGTTTACCGGGAATTGGAGCCAGGGTAGTAGCGATGGCTACGGACGTAGCTACGTAGAAGCGGATAGTAAGGACGGGCAAAGTACGGCTAAATTTACTGCAGCTTCTTTGCCCGCCGGCAACTATGACGTGTATACCTATTTCCCGAAATCCGACAAAAGTTCCCAGTTGTTTACTTATACCATTTATGACGGCAAGACTTCCGACGAAAAGCAACTGGATTTGTCGCGTGTGGAAATAAAAGGACAAACATCCAGTACGTGGGTGCCTTTGGGAAGTTCTGTAGTTATCGATGGTGACAAACCCGCTTTTGTAGAAATCAGTACGAAAGGTGCAAATGGAATAGTTGCCGCAAACGCGGTGCTCTTCGTGCCTTCCGATGATCAAAGATAGACTGTGCTGTTGTTGGATTAGCTCAGTTGGTTAGCATCGATGTAGGGATTAAGCATAGGGTCGCTGGTTCGAGCATGGCTTCAGGGAGAAAAAAAAGAGAAAGTCGCTTATCTGCTAAGAAAAGCGACTTTCTCTTTCTAGCGTAGATTCTTGCTCTAGGATGTTTTTGTCACAGATCTCTTTTTTATTAATAGTTCATTCGACGTTCTAAAGTTCTAATGCGTGCCTTATTCTTTCCGTCTATTCTAGAGGCTACCGCCCATATTGCCGCAGGAAGCCAGCCTATTAAGGTGCATTGTAAAATGAGACATACAAAGCCTGTTAAAATTCGTCCCCTCAAAAAGAAAGATAACCAAGGAAGAAGAACAGCGATCAATATCATATTGTAATAAAATTCAGCATTTAAAGTATAAGTCCTACTACGTAATGGTAGTAGGACCGTTTAATTAATTTACGTCGATAATTTGAGTTTCTTGAGCAGCTTCCTCATCGTTTGCACTGTCCTTGTTATTTCGTTCGACCGTGATTTTACATTCTGTAAGCAGTGCGGCTAATGTGCCAACAGCAGCGAAAATAGGAGCTAATAATATCCCGATCACACCCAAGGTCACTGGAAAGCTCATGATTTCTTTTCCTGATTTATCAGCTATACTGATTTTTGTTACATTGCCTTCAGCAATTAAGTCCTGAATCTTCTTTAGTAAATTCTCTCCTTTTATTGAAAATGTTTCTTTTATTGACATAACATTATATTTTAAGTTGTTTTTATTCTGATATGTGGTGTGCCGTCGCTTTATTTTCTCTCTCGAATGAAATGGTGAGATTAGTAACTATACTAATGATGATAGCGACAACGATAAGAATGGGAAGTACAATCGCCAAAACCAATGCAAAAATCAATGGAAGATTAATGTATTCTTTACCCGCTGTAGAAGTGACTTTTAATCGGGTTGATTGTACGGAATTAAATGTATTTTGAAACGCTTTCGTAATGTTTTCACTATTTAAGGTAAATGTTGTTTTTGATTTCATGATGTATATCTTTTAATGTTTAAATAATATTTTCTAATTGTACACTTCAAAGATATGCCATAGGAAAGATAAGGGAAATGAGGATTAGGCAGATAGGCTGATGTATTCGGTAAAAGCTATGGTTTTTTCGGTGAATGTGGTCTATGTTTGATTTACAACGGACGATAATGAGAAGAGGCTTCCTGAAATCGATTTCAGAAAGCCTCTTTTTAATTGTGCTACAGAGATTTATCCTAAGCTTACCAAGCTTTCTGTCAAGATTTTGATTTTAGCTTCGGCATCTGCTTTTTTGTTTTGTTCATTTTCTACGATTTCCGGTTTCGCATTAGCGACAAAGCGTTCATTAGACAATTTCTTATCCACAGATACTAAGAAACCTTGTAGGTATTCAATTTCTTTGCGAATACGCTCTCTTTCGGTATCGACATCAATATTATTGGCTAAGGCAATATAACATTCATCTCTTCCCGCTAAGAAACTGACTGCTCCAGCTACTTTATCTTTTACGAAAGTCAATTCTTCAATGTTCGCTAATTTGATAATGCTATCTTGGTATTTCGAATAATCGATCTCGGTCGCATTAATGGCCAGCGGTAAAGGGATTTTTGGCGAAATACCTTTGGAATTTCGCACATTGCGTACTTCGGAGATGATCTGCTGAACTGAAGCAAATTCCTTAATGACATTTTCATTAAAACCTGCAATTTCAGGATATGGAGCTACGATGATACAATCTTTTGCATCGCGTTGGCCGAACAATTCATCATGCCACAACTCTTCTGTCAGGAAAGGCATAAACGGATGAGCTAATGAAAGGATTTTTTGAAAGAAGTTTTTTACCGTTTCTAAGGTTTCCTGTTCAATAGGCATTTGGTAAGCCGGTTTAACCAATTCCAGGTACCATGCACAGAAATCGTCCCAAATCAATTTGTAAGTTGTCATTAACGCGTCTGATAGACGGTAATATTTGAAATGTTCGTCTATTTCTGTCACCGCTTGGTTGAAACGGTTTTCAAACCATTGAGCGGCAGTTTTTTGTGCTGTAGTAGCTGGCGAACCTGTGGCTTCCCAACCTTTTACCAAGCGGAATGCATTCCATATTTTATTGGCAAAGTTACGTCCTTGTTCGCAGTAAGAGACATCAAACATCAAATCGTTTCCGGCAGGTGAAGACAATAGCATTCCCACACGAACACCATCCGTACCGTATTGCTCCATTAATTCGATTGGATCAGGCGAATTTCCTAAAGACTTAGACATTTTGCGACCTAATTTATCGCGGACGATACCGGTCAAGTATACATTCTTGAAAGGCGCTTTTTCGGTATAGTTGTGGCCCATGATAATCATGCGGGCCACCCAGAAAAATAAGATCTCCGGTGCGGTTACCAAATCATTGGTCGGGTAGTAATACTTGAAATCTTCGTTTTCGGGATTACGTACACCATCAAAAACGGACATAGGCCATAGCCCGGAGGAGAACCAGGTGTCTAATACGTCTTCTTCCTGTCGAATACTATCTACCGTTTTCCCTTGGCTTTTGAATTCCTGAATAGCTTCCTCCTGTGTTTTGGCAATAACCCATTCATTCTTCTTATTATACCAGGCCGGAATACGCTGTCCCCACCACAACTGTCGGGAGATACACCAATCTTTCACATTTTCCATCCAGTGCTTATAAGAGGCCGTGAATTTGTCGGGAATCAAACGAACTTCACCACTTTGCACGTAGTCTAAGGCAGGCTTAGCCAGTTCGTCCATCTTACACCACCACTGCATAGACAATTTCGGCTCGATAGCCGCATCTGTGCGCTCGGAAAAGCCGACTTGAGACTTGTAATCTTCAATTTTTTCGATCTGACCAACTTCTTCCAATTGTTTTGCAATTTTTTTACGGGCGATGAAGCGGTCTTCTCCGACCAAAATAATTGCTTTTTCATTTAGGGTACCGTCATCATTTAAGATATCGATAACATCTAAATTATGCTTTTGTCCTAGTTCGTAGTCATTTAAATCGTGTGCCGGTGTCACTTTCAGACAGCCGGTTCCGAATTCCATTTCTACATAGGTATCTTCGATAATCGGAATTTCACGGTTTACGAGAGGCACAATTATGGTCTTACCTTTCAAGTGCTGATAACGTTCGTCATTTGGATTGATACAGATTGCAGCATCTGCCATAATCGTTTCCGGACGGGTCGTAGCAATAATGACGTATTCGTCGCTATCTTTGATCTGATAACGGATGTAGTATAATTTTTGTTGTACTTCTTTACGGATTACTTCTTCGTCAGATAACGCCGTTTTCCCTTGTGGATCCCAGTTTACCATGCGTACACCGCGATAGATGTAGCCTGCTTTATAGAATTTGATAAATGTATCGATTACCGATTCAGAAAGATCCGGATCCATCGTAAATTTGGTGCGTTCCCAATCGCAGGAAGCTCCTAATTTTTCTAACTGTTTCAAGATAATACCGCCGTACTTCTCTTTCCACTCCCAGGCATATTTCAGGAAATCTTCCCGGGTAAGGGACTTCTTGTCAATACCCTGCTCTTTGAGCATGGCTACTACCTTAGCTTCGGTCGCGATCGAGGCATGGTCTGTTCCGGGTACCCAACATGCATTTTTTCCTTGCATTCGAGCCCTACGGATCAATACATCTTGAATGGTGTTGTTTAGCATGTGACCCATATGCAATACCCCCGTTACGTTTGGTGGTGGCATTACGATGGTATAAGGCTCACGTGCATCAGGGGTAGAACGGAAAAAACCGTTTTCCATCCAGTATTGGTACCATTTATCTTCTGCTTCTTTCGGATTGTAAGTTTTTGCTATGCTCATTTTTACTTTAGTAAATAAGAACGCAAACTTAGATAAATTTGCCTTTATATACAATTATTACAATTATAATAGCGTGACATACAAAGGCAAAGTTATCGGTCTCTCCTCTGCCTTTGATAATTTATTGATAGAGGAAATTTAAGGAAATAAATGATATAAATATCAACAAACACTTGTGAACGAAGTATGAGTTGTCTAAGTTTGTGAAACCAAAATATTAGGCATGCAATCTTCTCCGTTAAGCTTTAAACAGTTGTTATTTGATCTGCGATTTGTACTGTTTTTGTTACTTCTAGTAGAGATTTTCTGCGGATTCATTAGTCTGAAATATGATCAAACAGAACAATTCCGAATCGTAAATGCCTTTCATTACGAATGGGCAGATTGGTTTTTTAGGGTGTTTACTAACGTGGGAGACGGGTTATTTGTGGTGGCAGCAGGGGTGCTGCTGATTTTTATGCGGTATAAGTATGCTATCCTGACTACTGTCTCGTTTTTGCTTTCAGGACTTGTTGCGCAGATTATTAAAAAATCGGTAAAAATGCCTCGTCCGGGATCGGTATTCAAAGATGATCCAACATGGTATACCTTACCCGACTATCATATTCACGGAAATTACAGTTTTCCTTCAGGGCATACGACCAGCATTTTTGCACTAATGATGGTATTGTATTATGTTTTCCCCTCCCAGCGCAGCAATCCATTATTCTTTATTTTAGCCTGTCTGGCCGGATATTCGCGTGTTTATTTGTCGCAACATTGGACTGGGGATGTCTATGTCGGAGCGATCGTAGGCTCGGTTGTTACGTTATTACTCATTTATTTATTTCAGCAGATGAAGTGGTATCACAGTAAGTGGGCGAATAGTAAATTCCGCGTGTAAATTTTAGATTAAATTTAAGTTAATTACCTTTGCCTACATTTTGATAATAGGCAACGTGAAACAACAATACAAATCGGTATACTTTTTACTTCTATATTTCGTTTTCTGGCTCTTCATAGCTTGGATAGATAGGTTGTTGTTTTTATTGTTTGCTGCTCCGGTAAATACAGGATTCACTTTTCAGGAGATTGTGCGTATATATTCGGCAGGATTTAAACTGGATTTATCGATGACAGCCTATATTTGTGCGCTGCCTTTTATCGGTTATTTCCTTTGGTCAATAGTTCCAAACTGGTCTTTTTCGACCAAATGTATACGGATATATACCTATTCCATCTTGACTATTCTTGGTTTTTTATCGTGTATCAGCGTCAATCTTTATACTGAGTGGACAGATAAGGTTTCCCAGCGTGCCATCGAGACATTTTTTGAAACACCACAAGAAGCTTTTTTATCTGCTGTATCTACTAATTTGTGGATTCCTCTTTTCGTCTTTGTCGTCATTGCGATAGGCGGAAGTATGGTTTTCAATCTGTTGTTTAGGAGTGCCTTTGTAAAATTTAAGACACATTTTACGCTTCATATACTGGCTTTATTTGTTGGGTTGATCGTTCTATTCACGTGTATTCGTGGTGGCTATGGTACGTCCCCATTGAATGAAAGTATGGCCTATTATTCATCCAATCAGTTTTATAACCATGCGGCTGTAAATACACATTGGTCTTTTATAAATGATGTGGTAAACAGCGCTAGCGGAGGCAACCCATACCACTACTTCAACGATAGTCATGATATGGATCGTATTCTCGCTCCTGTATTTCCAGAAAAGGGAGATTCATCCATTTCCATCTTAAATACACAACGACCCAATATCGTATTGATTTTATTGGAGAGCTTTACAGCGGATCTGATCGAAAGCTTGGGTGGAGAAAAAGAGGTGACTCCAAATTTAGATCGAATTTCGAAACAAGGACTATCTTTTACACAATTCTATGCTGCGGCTGATCGTTCAGATAAGGGCATTATTGGCGTTTTTTCGGCCTTTCCGGCACAGGGCAAAGAGAGCATAATTAAATCCATTAAAAAGCATGAAAAACTTGCTGGGATAGGAGAGGAAATCCATCGTGTGGGATATCATACATCATTTTATTACGGAGGGCAAAGTGAATTCTATAATTTCAAGTCCTATATGATGTCGCATGGGGTGAATCGTGTTGTCGATATGGCTGATTTTCCGTCCTCATATAACGAGTCATCATGGGGGGTATATGATCATAATGTACTTGAAAAGATGCTTGCGGATCTAAATCGTGAAAAAATACCGTTCTTTTCGACTGTTTTTACGATTTCAAATCACGAACCTTTTGATCTAAAAACAACCTACAAATTCGGTAACAATACTACGTCTAACAGATTTAAGAGTACAGCATTTTACACCGATTCGGTTTTAAATGAATTTTTAGAAAAAGCAAAAAAAGAAAGCTGGTATACGAACACCCTTTTCATAGTTACTGCAGATCATGGACACCGATTGCCATATGACCGTGAAATCACCGATCCAAAGCGCTTCCATATTCCTTTAATTTTCTTTGGGGATGTATTAAAAGAGGAATTTAGAGGGCAGAAAATAAATAAAATAATGGGTCAGGTCGATTTGGCTTCTTCTATCTTGAATCAATTGAATGTATCCTCGGATCGGTATTGCTGGAGCAGAGATGTTTTTGATACGCAGTTTACATCCTATGCATTTTTTAATACCAAGCATTCCTTTGGGGTAATTTCGGAAAACGGTACATTAGTATTTGACCCCCAGTCACAGCAAGTGATCTCGTCTTCGGGAGATGAAAAAAGCCTTTTAAATATAGTGAAGGCTTATAATCAAAATGTGTATGCTGAATATCTCAACTATTAGGATTTTACGCCAGCTTGGATTTCTCTTTTATTTAGTGGGTTAACAAAAATGGTGAATATAGTAAATGCGAATATAAATTCCCATAGTTCCCATTTACGCGAATGATCAAGAAGCATGACCAATACAGTAGCAACTAAAAAGAGTATGCTTTGAAAATTTGTGGCTACAGGAATACCAAACTGGTTAACAAGCCTCCTGATTTTATCGCTCCTCCTGTAAAGTATTGGAAGTATGATAAAATAAATACCAAAGATTACCGAAAAAGCATAAGAAAATATAATTTTATTGATCTTTGTTCCGCCTACAACCATATTATGGAGATTTGTTTCTCCCTGTGCATTGTTTTGTTTGAAAAAATCGGAAGACTCAACACCAAAAATACGTTGGCCCCAGGAAATCTCTTCACCCGCTCCAAAGATCAAACCTACAATCATAATAGCTAATCCTATTTTCCAGTTCAGTTTATGATTCGATTGGAATTTAGCAAAAATAAGAATGAGGAAAACCGCTGTTAAAAACAGAAATAAAGAAGTTAAATTTTCGAAAACCCCGTCTTCCTCTACCAGTTGAGAAAATACCGGTAAATCGCTGAAGTAGTAATAATATGAAATTAAAATACTTCCCAAAGTAACGATGGTAGGGAATAGAATTTGATTTTTTTTCGCTTGCATAAACAAAGGTAATTATTTCTTTCAATTAAAAAGATGTCCTATCGTATAGCGTAAAATAAACTGTTGTTGACTATCCACTACGCCTTCAGAAAAATGAAACCCTGTTATAAATCGTCCTTCCAGATTTTTGTACCGAAGTGGAATCCAGCCAATATCCAGCCGGTCATATTGTTTGGATGTATAGAAGACATCTCCATAAGGAATAGCCAATGATTCGCCGGTATAGAAGGTGTTCCGAATAAAGAATTTGTAGTGTTCTAAGTAAATTTCACTTAAAAAACCTTTCGGAAATTGCCATTCGTACACATTACGAAGACGATCATAGTTGATAATCCCTCCAATATTTATGTTGATGGAGTCTAACCACCCTCGTTCGCTTAAATCGGCTCCGATATGTAACGATGCTGCTCCATTGTCCCGTATATGATCATTGGGGTCTGGCACATCGACCATAGGCCCTGCATTGTGCCATAAAGTAGCAAAATTTCTGATGTAAAATGTCTTGTTTAAATTAACATTTCCCGATATACCAACCATGAATTGTTCGCGATCTGTTCTCGTTTGACGACTATTCCAATCTATCCAAATCTGTTGATGAAAATTTTCGTTTTTATATTTGAGCAGCATACCTTCAATGTTGGGTTGATAATACCCAATAGTATCGCTCAAAATAGCTTTGGGATATTCGTCGAGGTATTCATGTCGGGGAAACATCCCGATCTTGAAGTCGAATCCATTATTGTCGTAGTTGTAATAGGCGACGGGGCGAACAGGACTTGTAATGTTCTTGGTTCCAAATTCATGCAAATAACTAACTCCTATTCGAATACGGTGGATGCTGTCTACCAGCAGACCTAGCTCTGGTGTGACTCTGGTTCCAAAAATAGTTTGAGGATATCGATCTGAGTTTGAATATTCGCGATTGTCCGCAAAACCATGAAAATCAACTTGTCCTTCTATTTGCTGCGCATGGACAAGCTCATAGGCACACAAACATATTGCTAAAGCTAAAATTTTAATTTTCAGTAACATATATTGGATATTTTTTACTGTTGCGCGGACCGATAAAAGGGTTGGTTCGCAGGGAAAACATAATTAATCTTCTGCCCAATTCAGAAGGGGCAGTGATGGTTACCTGAATATGTTTTGTTTGCTTCGGTGCAATTTTTAAAACATGATAACCTTCATCAAACTCGAAAAATTCTCCAGATTCATAGAGATACTTCGTGTATCCATATTCGAAAAATAGAGACCATTTACGTCCCGTATTCTCGAAAGTGATTTCCTCTTCGTACGGGTTAGTGATGGAAAGCCTGATGTGATATTTCTTGCCCTGTTGTATGGTGTCAGGAAGATTATCGCATGAAATTTCTACCTTTTGATATAAACGAACCGTATCTATGTTGATGCCATACCAAGTGCCACGTAGCTTGGATTCTATAGTATCTTGTTCTAGTGTTTCAAACGAATAAGGACGAACGAAATAGATGTTTTTGTTGCGCAGACTGTCTTCTATTGGCCAATAATCGTACTGGGTTTTACGATAAGTACGTGGATTATAGGACAAGGCCGTTAAGGTATTTGTATAAAAATTATAGGATGAGGCATCCTGAAACCCATTGTCAAAAATAAGGTATCTGCCTTTGGCTTTTTCTTTTATTTGGCTTGAAAGATCAGCATGTCCCCAATAGACATTGACGGCCTTTATCTTTTGTAGGGCTGGAATAGGAACGACAAGGGCTAATCGAATAACCATAATCAGTGCAACGGTGATATATATTAATGTATAAAACCATTTGGGGATCTGGTATCTTGCTAGAGCAATATAACCTACTATAAATAAAGGGATATAGGCCAATAAAACCCATTGTGCCTGTACGCGACTTTTGAATGACGAAAGGAAAAAGAAAACTAAAAATCCCCAAAAAACAAATTTTAAGATACGCAAAAAGGTGTCTTCATTTTTTAAGCTAAAAAACCGATAATACAAATACCAACCGGATAATGGCCCCACCACAAGAATAAGGCTCAGTAGATAGTCCAATGTGAATGATATCTTATATTCCCGGGCGTTTCTTTCAAATACGTGAAATTGGATAGATGGGTAATCATTCTTTATTTGCCATAATATATGTGGCAGATATAGCGTCAATGATAATAGTACAATACACCACAAGGAAGATCTTTTTAGTAGTTTCCAATCTGCAAGAATTGTGAAGAACAAAAGTAGAATTCCGTGATATTTGCTGTACAGCATACCCGTAATGACTAGTGAGAGGCAGAGGACAGTCTTGATGTTGAATCGTTGTTCGTTGAGATATTCCTTTAAAAAATAGAAATAGAGAACGGCGAAGAAGAGAAGCGGACTGTCTGGGGAATTAATAAAACCATATACATGGAATATAACAAAGCTGCAATAGAGGCAGGTGAAAAGCCAAACATTGTTGGCATAGGGCTTTACAGTTTGCCAGAGAAAATAAATAGCGCATATATTGCTAAAGATGCTGATGATTCGTACCCCCAGCGGTGACTGCGTGAAAAATGTTCCGACCTTTATAAAAATGGCTACCATAGGAGGATGATCATAATACCCCCAATCTAGAAACTTATTATATATCCAATAGTATGCTTCATCTACATGGAGCTCCATAAATGTGCCCTGAATCAAGTTTATGCAACCCCAAAACAGTAGAAAATATTGGATTTTGAAATTCTTGATGAGTGATGCCATTACGATACTGTCGTAAAAGTATAAAGATAATTAAAAGAAAAGTTCCAAATGGATACGATACCAATAGCAACCAACTTGGACACATAGAAATTCCATTTCAATTTTTCATGAAAGAAGTATAATATCGCATTATTGATCGCTAGTCCGACTAAGGCAATGAAGAAGAATTTAGAAAATTCTACAAATTTCGCCTGTGCATTTTCTGTATAGAAGGTCCAATATCTATTTAACAGGTAGTTGCTGACGGTAGCGGTAATAAAACCAAGGGAATTCGCTACATACTTATGGATCTTTGCCTTCTCCTTGCATAGCCATGTAATAGAGAAATCAACAATTACACCCGATGCTCCGACTATGGAGAACATCAGAAATTTGATGATGAGCTGTTGATCTATTTGCATAAAGATAAAAAAGGCTACCTAGTTGTAGGTAGCCTCAAAGATATGTAAAATCTTAATTATACTTCCAATAATAATCTTGCAGGATCTTCTAATAGCTGTTTCAGACGTACTAAGAAGCTTACTGACTCGCGGCCATCAATGATGCGATGGTCGTAAGACAACGCAATGTACATCATCGGACGAATCACTACCTGACCATTTTCAGCAACAGGGCGTTGGATAATATTATGCATACCCAAGATTGCCGATTGTGGTGCGTTGATAATAGGAGTGGACATCATCGATCCAAATACACCGCCATTTGTGATGGTAAACGTTCCGCCTGTCATTTCTTCGATGGTTAACTTGTTATCACGAGCTTTGGTCGCCAAATTGATGATTTCTTTTTCTATACCATACAGTGACAACGAATCGGCATTACGGATTACCGGAACGACTAATCCTTTAGGAGCTGAAACTGCAATTGAAATATCTGCAAAATCAGAATATACCAATTCGTTTTCTTCGATACGCGCATTTACTGCCGGCCATTCTTTTAGGGCCGTAGTCACCGCTTTTGTAAAGAATGACATAAAACCAAGACCTACGCCATGTTTTTCTTTGAAAATATCTTTATACTTCGATCTTAGATCCATGATCGGCTGCATATTAACCTCGTTAAAGGTCGTTAACATAGCCGTTTCGTTTTTTACCGATACCAAACGTTTTGCGATGGTTTTACGTAATGAGGTCATTTTCTCACGACGTTCGTTACGTGCACCAACTACGGCAGGAGCTGCTATTGCCGTAGTTTCTGCAGGTTTAGATGCTGTTTTTGGAGCTGCGGGAGCTGATTGTGCTTTCTCAGCATCTTCTTTTGTAATACGACCATCTTTGCCTGTTCCCTTGATGGTAGATGCATCTATTCCTTTTTCCCTTAAGATTTTAGCAGCTGCAGGAGAAGCTGTTCCGGCTGCATAGGAGTCTGGATTTTCAGAAGCTTCCTGTGTTGGAGTACTTGATTCCTGTTTTGCTGGAGTTTCGGTAGCAGGCTTTTCACCACCGGCAGCTGGAGCATCACCATCCTCAATCGTACATACCACTGCACCGATTTCTAAAGTGTCGCCTTCTTGAGCAATGATTTTTAAGATACCTGCTTTTTCAGCAGGCAATTCAAATGTAGCTTTGTCTGATTCCAATTCGGCAATATTTTCATCCATCTCGACGTAATCGCCATCTTGCTTTAGCCATTGTGCTAATGTCACTTCGGTGATCGATTCACCAACCGTAGGTACTTTGATTTCTAAGCTCATATATCTATTTCTGTAAAACCAACTTCTATATATGTTTTAAACTTAGATAAATTTGCTTTTATATGCAATTATAATTGTCTTGAATATAAATACAAATTTATCGGTTTATCTTCGGTGAGCTTGTTAGCGCGGATCTCCCTTGTTTTTGGAAACTTATTTACCTAAGAAATATATGATGTTAGGGTTTATTTATATTGTTTATTCGAATGATTTATTAATTATCGCTTCTTGTTGTATCACGTGTTTTTTCATATATCCTGTTGCTGTGCTACCGCTTTCGGTGCGCGCAATGACATCTGTAAACTCGATGTTTGTTTTTCGTAATTTTCGGCAGTAGTAAGGCCAAGCACCCATATTCTCATTTTCTTCCTGTACCCAGATAAATTCTTTTGCCTTGCTATATTTTTTGCGAATAGCTTCCAATTCTTTAACAGGTGTCGGGAATAATTGTTCAATACGAATAATAGCTACATCAGTACGTTTTTCATTCTGTTGTTTTTCAAGCAAATCGTAATAGATTTTTCCAGAACAGAATAATACGCGTTTTACCGAAGCTGCTTTTACATTGCTGTCATCAATTACTTCCTGGAACGTCGTTTTTGTAAAATCAGTAATAGACGAAACAACTTTCGGATGGCGTAGTAAGCTTTTTGGTGTAAAAACAATCAATGGTTTACGAAAATCACGTACCAACTGACGTCGTAATAAATGAAAATAGTTAGCCGGGGTTGTACAATTGGCCAATATCATGTTGTCATTCGCACATAACTCTAAGAAACGCTCAATGCGTGCTGAGGAGTGTTCCGGTCCTTGCCCTTCCATACCGTGGGGAAGCATCATTACCAAACCGTTAGAACGTTTCCATTTCGTCTCCGCACTACTTAAGTACTGATCGACAATGATCTGAGCACCATTATAAAAATCTCCAAACTGCGCTTCCCAGATGGTTAAAGATTGCGGATTAGCCGATGCATATCCATATTCAAATCCAAGTACAGCGTATTCTGATAGTAAAGAGTTGTAAATGTTGAATTTGTCTCCGCCGTTGACTTGAGCCAATGGTATATATTTCTCTTCCGAATCTTCAAGCGTCAATACGGCATGACGATGTGAAAATGTCCCCCTTTGTACATCCTGCCCGGAGATACGCACACGTTTACCTTCATTCAATAACGTTGCATAAGCCATCAATTCTCCCATTGCCCAGTCATATGAGTCTTTTTCGACCATAGCAGCACGATCTTCAAACAATTTGGAGATCTTACGGAAGAACTTTTTGTCTTTAGGAAGAGCTGTGATTTGTCTTGCTAAATCCAAGAACGTTTCAGGTGAAACTGCGGTATCGGTAGTTTTCCAAATGTCAGCTTTCTTAGCAGGATAGAGTCCTTTCCAGGCGCCTCCAAACATTGGAACTTCTTCTTCAAGATTAATGACTTTCTTAGCCGCATCCAGTTGTGTTTGAAGATAGTCTTTGAATTCTTTTTCTACTTCTTTTGCATAAGCAGCCTCAATCGTGCCTTCATCGACTAATTTTTTAGCATATACTTCCTTCGGGTTCGCATGCTTCTCGATGGCTTTGTACAACAGTGGCTGCGTAAACTTCGGCTCATCCGCTTCATTATGACCGTAGCGACGGTAACACAGTAAATCGATGAAAACATCGGTTTTGTATTTTTGACGATACCCTACTGCGAGATTAATCGCATACACAACAGCTTCTGCATCATCACCGTTCACGTGGAACACAGGGGAAGAAGTGATTTTTGCGACATCGGTACAATAAGTGCCTGAACGAGCATCTTTATAGTTGGTCGTGAAACCAACTTGGTTGTTGATGACAATATGAATAGTACCGCCTGCACGGTAGCCTTCCAATTTAGACATTTGCGTCACTTCGTATACCACGCCTTGACCAGCGATAGCGGCATCACCATGAATTAGGATCGGAGCGATCTTTGAAGAATCTCCGTCATATTTCATGTCGATTTTGGAACGAACCATACCTTCTACGATAGGGTCTACAGTTTCTAAATGGGATGGATTTGGAGCAAGACTTAAGTGAATTGTTTTGCCCGAATCTGTTTTGATATCTGAAGAATATCCTAGATGATACTTAACATCACCGCCAAATTGTAATTCAGGATCTTCTTCTGCGTACATTTTACCTTCAAATTCGGAAAAGATCGTCTTATAAGGTTTGCCCATAATATTGGCCAATACGTTCAGACGGCCACGATGCGCCATACCGATCATGAACTCTTGAATTCCAAGATTTGCTCCTTGTTCGATAACAGAATCAAGGGCTGCGATCAAGCTTTCTGCTCCTTCTAAAGAGAATCTTTTCTGACCTAAAAATTTAGTACCTAGAAAACTTTCAAATACAACTGCTCTATTTATTTTTTGTAAGATTCTGCTTTTCTGCTCTTTGGTATAATTGGGTTGATTGCGGTCGGCTTCCATTCTATCCTGTAACCATTTGATTTTTTCGGGGTTACGGATGTATTTAAATTCAGCGCCGATCGAGCGGCAATAGGTATCTTCGATTAATTGACGAATGTCACGTAGTTTTGCTGGACCCAAACCTACTTCAACTCCCGCATGAAAAACGGTATCCATATCCGCTTCAGAAAGGCCAAAGGTTTCCAATTCCTTTCCGGGGTAGTATTTGCGACGCTCGCGCACGGGATTAGTGTCCGTGAATAAATGACCACGATCTCTGTATCCGTGAATCATATTTAATACATCGATTTCTTTTAAAGCATGTTCCGGAACATTTTCTAGATCCACGGAACCGCCCTCAGCTTTTTGACCAAAATCAAAACCTTCAAAGAACTTTTGCCAACCAAAGTCTACCGAATTTGGATCAGCTTTGTACGTTTGATATAACCCGTCAATATAACTTGAATCAGCGTTACTCAAATATGTCAATTTATCCATTTATTTGTTGTAATCTATAGAATTGGCCAAAGTTATAAATAATAAAGCAGTTTCGGCTAGTGAAATTTAATATTTTGTATGCCCGAAATGTCATTATAAATCAATATTTCAAGCATATTTCATGTTCTCAAAATCTTATTTAACGTTTATCCTAAACTTTTACTTTTTTGCAGCAAAAACTAAAACAAATTTGGCTTTACAATAATATAATTGTAAAATTGACAACTATACCGTTCGGCGTAATTTTTGATACGAAATGAATACCCTGAAAAATGAATCATTGTAGATGAATTTGCGTTATTTTTTCTTAGGTAGCGGTATCCTTATCTTTATGGAAAAGATAGGGTTTTAAATGATATCAGTGTTGAAAGATTATTTCCTATTTGTCGATACAGAAACATCAGGTCTTCCCAAACGTTGGGATCAACCTTACGCGATAAAAGGAAATTGGCCTTTTTCTATACAAATTGCATGGATTGTCTTCGATAAACAAGGAACAGAAATAAAAAGGGAGAACCATTACATCAATGAGCCTGATTTTAGCATCGAACCGTCTGCACTAAAAATACATGGAATTACCCACCAGTTTTTAAAAGAAAATGGGGAGCGGAGAAAAAAGGTAATGAACAAACTTGCCTATGATATAAAAAAATACAACCCTATGCTCGTTGGGCATTTCATAGAACTGGACTTTCATATGCTCAGCGCTGATTTTTACCGATCCGGGATAGATTGTCCGTTATACCGCTATCCTTTATTCTGTACTATGCTCGCCAGTAAGAAGTATGTCACCAATCCACGGGCTAAATTTCTAAGGCTATCGGAATTGTACAGTTATCTTTTTGATCAGTCGGTAAGCAATATCCACGATGCAATCGTGGATGTGGAAATTACGGCAGCAAGTTTCTTTGAATTAATGAAACGAGGAGAAATAAACGAACATGTAATACAGGCACATCAATCCCATTTTGCGCCGCCAACGCCTGCAAATAAAATGGTAAAGACATGGGGGGGGGTATTTCTTTTTTTACTAGCACTTTTAATATTGGTTTTAATTATTGTATGACAAACAAAATCGAACTCTTAAAAAGCACTCTTCCATTTAATACGCTTCCAGTTGAAGTGCTAGAAAGTGTTGCTGATGCATTAAACGAAGTCGTTTTTAAAAAGGATACACTCGCTTACCGGCAGGAAGTAACTGAAATGAGTGGTGTAGACATCCTGGTGGAAGGGGAATATGAAACGTTTTTCTTTGATGCTGCGGAAAATAAACGATCCGTAGAAATTCACCATTCTCCTTATTGCTTTGGGGGAATATCGGTGTTGCTAAATCGTACGAAAGCGTTAAAGTCGGTTATAGCGAAAAAGGGAACGAAGATATTTACCTTGCCTCGCAAAGATTTTATGGATCTATGTAATGGATATGATGATTTTTTTCAATTCTATACCACTGATTTTGGAAAGCGCATGTTGGATGAAGAATTTGCGCATTTCTTCAAAAAACCAGCCTCATTTGAAGAAAGCTATATTGCTTCGGAACAGTTTTATTCGAGAAAGATAGAAGGTATAGCCTATAAAGATATTGTATATTGTGATTTAGATACACCGATTTTTGAAGCTGCCCGATTGATGGCTGAAAATAAAGTAAGTTGCCTATTCGTAAAAGATAAACGTGGAGAAATCGTGGGGTATGTTACAGATATGACCTTGAGGGACAATGTAGTTGCTAAATGTTTGGATGCGCAAAACAAGATCAGCGATATAATGGATAATCCCATTGTGTCGATAGCCTATACCTCTTATCTATATGAAGCAGTACTGATGATGTTTCGGACAAAGACCAAATACCTGTTGATCGAGCAGGAAGGGAAATATGTTGGTTTTTTAAGTCGAAACAGATTACTCAGTGAGCACGCGCAATCGCCACTAGTTTTTATACAATCCGTCAAGTCCGCCCTTACAATACAAGAACTTACAGAAAAATGGAAACGCGTACCGCATATTGTTACACAGCTTTTAGGTAGGGGGGTACATGCCGAAATAGTAAATCAGGTGATTACGACCATCGCAGATTCCATAGCCGTAAAAGTTATTGATAAGGTAATTGGGGAGATGGGAGAGCCACCTGCAAAATTTGTCTTCATGGTAACAGGAAGCGAAGGAAGAAAAGAACAAACGTTAAAAACCGATCAGGATAATGCCATTATTTATGAAGATAAGGCAAATGAGCAACGAGAATTGGTTCGGGAGTATTTTCTTGAGTTTGCCAAGCAGGTATCAGACCAATTGAATGATATCGGTTTTGTATATTGTAAGGGTGGATATATGGCTAGCAATCCGCAATGGACACATTCGCTCTCGCATTGGCAACGTAATTATAAGGAATGGATAGAAGAATCTGTTCCAGAAAATGCTATTAAATTTTCTACTTTTTTTGACTGCCGCTTTTTGTATGGAGATAAAACAATAATAACGCAGTTGAAGAACTTTTTAGATACTGAACTACAAAAACCCATGGGACGGTTTTTTGCACATATCGGAAAAAATGCGTTGCAGTACGAACCTCCTTTAACGTTTTTCAATAGTATCAGAACGCAAATGATTGGTAAATCAGAGGTCTTTAATATTAAAAACGCCATGACCCCGATTGTAGATTTGGTTCGTGTGTATGCATTGCAAAATAGGGTTTTCGAAGAAAATACGGGAGAACGGATTAAAATTTTGACGCAAATGGACGTATTCACCCAACAACAATCACATGAGCTCATGCAATCTTATTATTATCTCATGAGCCTACGGTTAAAAAGCCAAGCTAATCAAATTATTATAGAAAAAACGGCTCCTGATAACTATATTCCCATCGAAAGATTGACGAAAATAGAAAGAGTAACATTAAAAGAAATTTTTAAAACCATTCAAAATTTTCAATTAGGGATAAAAATGAGATTCACCGGTAATGTATTGGGATAAAAGTTAAAGACTGGCTTTTTCCTTTTCCCATTCTTTAATTGACTTGTTGTCTTTCTCACTGGTGCCTTCGCCGGCAATATGTGCCCAGAATCCGTAGTTCGTTGCGGGAGCGTAATCGATTAGTTTTTCTTCAAACCAAGCCGCACCTTGTAGCCAAGGCTGTTGGTATTCATAAGTAAAAAATAAAGCAAGGATTTCACGTTGTATGTAAGATATAATACCCGTATTATTCAATTCCTGCATGTAACTGTTGATAGTTGGATTTTCAGTGTTACCGGTTTTCCAATTTTCGATTTTTACGGTATCCGAATCTGCAGTGGATTGACTTAAAAAGTATTTATTTGGATATTTTTTAAGCATAAACCGATAATAATCCCGCCACAAAAGACGCTCGATTATCTTAGCTACTTGTTTTTTATTAGACTCGGTGATACGCTCGCTAATATAATGATAGGTATATACTGGAGATAATGATCCAATGGCAAGAAATGGCGAAAGTTTTATATACAAATCTTCATTTCCTAACGGCCGACTGAAGATCATATTTAATTGATTGATAGCCGCTTTTTCTCCATAACTGTAATGGTCGATATCCCCATGTTCAGGGAATTCGGTTTTTTCTAAATGGGGCGGAACGGTAATCGAATCAATGTCTGGCAAAGGGTTTCTAACACTACTTTCGCGTTCTATTTTTTTCTTGAATATATTAAAACTGTTAGGAATGTCTTTTATCGGAAAGGGGAGATCCTCTTTATGATATAAGGTATGCCCAATAAAATGTTTTAGATTACGCTGTATTTTCCACAACGCTTCTTCAACTCTTTCCGAAATAGAAGTTTCAGTTCGTGCGATTTCACGATGATGGTATACCTCATCGACATCATATTTGTGTACTAGATGAGGAATAATTTCTTCAGGCAAACCTGCGAACGTCATTAAATCACCTCCTAAGGCTTGGAGTTTTTCTTTCAGGGAACGGACGGTATTTAAGATATATAATGACCTGAGTTCGCCCGTGTTGGCATATCCGGACTTGTTTAGTTGATAATACCGCGGATCAAAGATATAAACAGGAATTACAAATCCCGCTTTTTCAATTGCAGCATGTAAAACTTCGTTATCGTGTGTGCGAAGATCGTTTCTAAACCATACTAAGATAACTCGTTTGCTCATGCCTGATTTACTAATAGATTGCTTGAAAAACAACAAATATAGATCATTTGAGCCATGTATCACATATAAAGAACCAATATTGACACTATATAAACATTTGAAAGCAATTTGTCTCAGTTAAAAACAAAAAGACAATAAACGAGGTTATAATTTCAACATATTGAAGTAAAGATTATGAATATCTTGGTTTGTGGGTTAAATTCATATTTAGGAAAAGCCTGCGTAAGTTACATGCAAGATGAAACATATCGTATTCACGGTTTAGTACGAGATGAAGTTCTTTTTAAAAAGAACATGGAACTGCCTATAGGGGCACGTATTAGTTCCGTGGATTTAATTAGAAAAGGATTAGATTTTGACTCTTTTCAGGCCCATGATCTTAGATTGGCCTTCTATTTTACGCAAATACCGGACTTGGATGATAAAATAGCGAAGAATTATGAGTTATTATCTCTTCGTAACTTTATCCGCCTTTCGCAGAAAAATTCCTGTAACAGAATTATTTATGTAGGAAGGTTGTATGATAAGAAACACCTGAAAGAAGTGGAGCAACTTTTTCGGGAATTAAATGTCGTATTTACCATCTTATTAAAAGATATAGCAATCGGTATTGGAACGACGTTCGATCGCTTCATGAATGAAATGTTAAAACACCCTGTGGTTTTTTTGTTTAAACCTCATTCGTCAATTAAGTTTAATCCTGTGTTACTGAAAGATGTATTTAGATGGATCAAGAATATTGATTGGGGTACGTCGTTCATCAATCAATATGTGGAGTTTGGGGGTCCTAAATTGGTTGACTTTTATGATGTCTTTAAAAAATACGCTCAGAAAAGAAAACCTAATATAAAATTCAAAATACTGCCTTTCACAAATAAACTGCTCCCTCAGCTATGTAACAAATATTTCTATGGGATCAAATACGACTTATATAGCGATTATATCTTGGAATTAAGTAAATCCCCACCTGTGGACAATTCGTTTTGGGAAAAGCAGTTCGACTTTGAATATTCTGCTATCGACGAAGGGATTTAACCCATATTATCTCCTCATTTGTTATGCGTTAAGCCAAATATTCTGCTATTTTTGTGATTCAACTACTGCACAAAAAATGGGATATTCAAGTTTGGCAGCCTGTGTGGCTGATTTAGAGAAAAATGGTCATTTAGTACGCATTAAGGAAGAAGTGGATCCATATCTAGAGATGGCAGCTATTCATATGCGTGTTTTTGATGTAGAAGGCCCTGCTCTGTTTTTCGAAAATATCAAAGGATCCGAATTTCCTGCTGTCTCCAATTTGTTTGGTACATTGGATCGATCTAAATTCATGTTCCGTGATACATTAGATCACATTAAAAAATTAGTCGATGTGAAGATGGATCCTACGGCAGTGTTAAAAAATCCATTCAAATATCTTGGATCTTCGGCGGTAGCTTTAGGTGCATTACCCTGGAAGAAAAAATCAAATGTTCCGATCTTGTACAGTAAAACTCGAATCAGTAAATTACCCCAAATAGTCAATTGGCCAATGGATGGAGGCGCATTTGTGACTATGCCGCAGGTCTATACGGAAGATATAAGTAGTCCGGGTATTATGAAGGCCAATTTGGGTATGTATCGTATTCAAATTTCTGGAAACGAATATATTAAGGACGAGGAAATTGGTTTGCATTATCAACTACACAGGGGGATTGGAATCCATCAAATGAAAGCTAATGAGCTGGGACGACCTTTGAAAGTGAGTATTTTTGTTGGAGGACCGCCTTCGCATCCATTGGCTGCCGTCATGCCGCTACCAGAAGGACTATCCGAAATGATTTTTGCAGGGGCACTAGGAAATAGACGTTTCCGCTACTTTTATGACGAAGAGGGATTTTGTATTTCTGCAGATGCGGATTTCGTCATTACCGGAACTGTTTATCCTAATGAAACTAAACCCGAAGGCCCATTTGGAGACCATATTGGTTATTATTCATTGACGCATCCCTTTCCATTGATGAAAGTACATAATGTCTATCATAAAAAGGATCCTATTTGGTCTTTTACTGTGGTAGGGCGACCTCCTCAAGAGGACACGAGCTTTGGTAACCTGATCCATGAGATCACGGGAGCGGCTATTCCTAAAGAAATTAACGGACTACAGGCAGTACATGCCGTGGATGCGGCGGGAGTGCATCCGCTGTTGTTCGCGATAGGTAGAGAGAGTTATACGCCCTATCATAAGGTAGACCGACCCCAAGAAATTTTGACGATTGCAAGTCAAGCTTTAGGTAAGAATCAATTAAGTCTAGCCAAATACTTATTTATAGGAGCGATAGAAGATAATCCGGCATTGGATATTCATGATGTGGAGGAATTTTTTACCCATATCTTAGAACGTATTGATTTATCTAGAGATCTCCATTTTCATACAAATACGACAATAGATACATTGGATTATTCTGGAGATGGATTGAATGCGGGATCTAAGGTCATTTTTGCCGCAGCAGGTTCCAAAAAAAGGACGCTTGCTACCGAAATTCCGAATGGGTTGGATATTCCTCGTCCCTTTAATCAAGCGAAGATGGCTTTACCTGGAATACTTGTTGTAGATGGAGCTAATTTTAGTTCATATGAGCAAGAAGAAATAATCTTGGGTAATTGGTGTGATGCGATGCGTGACATCAATTTTGACGGCATTCAATTGATTGTACTGGCCGACGATGCTGCGTATACAGCCGAGAATATCAACAATTTTGTTTGGGTTGCTTTTACACGTTCAAATCCGGCTTATGATATATATGGTGTAAAGAGTTTTACAAAATATAAGCATTGGGGCTGTCACGGACCTGTAATTATAGATGCGCGTCGTAAACCGCATCATGCACCTGATCTGATAAAAGATGAAGAGGTCGAACGAAGAGTGGATCGACTAGGCACGAAAGGGGGCTCTTTATACGGGATTATTTAATACCGCTAAAAATGTACATTTATTGGAATTATTATAAGACAATACTTATTGTTAATGTTAGCCTTTCTGCAGCTCTTTCTGTAACTTTTGGTTTGGGCAACTTCAGTATGTTGCCGTATATCTTCGCAACTATCGGCTTTGTTTTATCCTGTTTTTTAGTGCGGTTCTTTGAAAATAATACAATGTACTTGTATTATAATTTAGGTTTTTCGAGAACAAAGCTGTTGTTGGGATCGCTGTTGTTTAATAGTCTTATCACGTTATTTTTGTTAACGATTATATGGATATAGATCAGAAGGAGCTGTATGCAGACTCGATAGAATTTAGTTATTCGGGTAACCGGCAATTATTGACTGGTGTATACTTGCATATAAAAGTTGGAGAAATTGTTGGATTGCTTGGACGTAATGGAAGCGGAAAGTCTACGTTAATGAAGGTCATTTTTGGAACGCTACGGCCTAAGTTTGCTTATATTCGACTCAATGGTAAACGTGTACATGAAAAAACCTTTCTGACCAACGAAATCTGTTATCTGCCTCAACAAAATTTTCTACCTACAGCGACAACTGTTGATAAGGCTGTCCGTTTTATGGTGCGTGAAAAGAATAGTAGGACTAAGTTTCTTGAGGACGAAATTCTGAAACCTATCTGGCAAACTAAAATTGCCGATCTTTCGGGGGGAGAATTACGTTATCTGGAAATCTTATTATTGTTAAATCAAAAGGCGACATTTTTTCTGTTGGACGAACCATTCTCTGGTGTATCTCCCGTATATAAAGAGAAAATACAAGATCTGATTGTAAGCCAATGTGCAAAAAAAGGTTTTTTGATTTCAGACCACGATTATACCAATGTATTGGCGATTTGTAATAAGATCTTGTTATTACAGAATGGTTGCTGTCGGATATTAAACGACAAAAAAGAACTGGAATTATTTTATGTGCCTGAAGGTACTTTTGATGCTTAATTTTAAAGGGAACTCTAAATACTTTTATTAAGTTTGTAATACGGATTAAATACGCAAACTTCATGTCGACCTTACTTATAAAAAATGCCCAAATTGTAAATGAAGGAACTGTACAAGTTCAGGATATATATGTCAAAAATGGGCGTATAGAAATTATTGGAAATCAGATCGATAAACTGTCAGATAAGGAGATAAATGCCGAGGGATTACATCTTTTGCCTGGATTAATAGATGATCAGGTGCATTTTCGCGAACCTGGATTGACCCACAAAGCCAATATTTTTACCGAGAGCCGCGCTGCAGTAGCCGGAGGGACGACTTCCTTTATGGAAATGCCCAATACGGTTCCCAATACATTGACACAGAAACTCCTTCAAGATAAATACGAAATCGCTCAAGATTCCTCATTAGCGAATTATTCTTTCTTTATGGGTGCGGGTAACGATAATTTGGATGAAGTTTTAAAAACGAATCCGCGCGATGTATGTGGAGTAAAGGTATTTATGGGGTCTTCTACAGGAAATATGTTGGTCGATAATGAAACCGCTCTGGCAAATATTTTTAGAAATTCCCCGACTTTGATTGCGACACATTGTGAAGATGAAGCTACTATAAAAGCGAATTTGGCCAGTTATAAAGAACGATTTGGAGAGGCCATAACTATAGAGATGCATCCGCAAATTCGCTCGGCAGAGGCTTGTTACCTGTCGTCCACTAAAGCGGTGGAGCTTGCAAAAAAGAATAATGCTCGATTACATATTTTACATATTTCAACCGGTCGGGAGACTTCTTTATTCGATAATACTATACCGCTTGCTGAAAAAAGAATTACTTCGGAGGCATGCGTACATCATTTATGGTTTTCAGATAAAGATTATAGCACTAAAGGGAATTTTATTAAGTGGAATCCAGCTGTTAAAACAATAGAAGATAGGGATCAAATTTTGAAAGCAGTCTTGGATGATCATATTGACGTTATAGCTACGGATCATGCTCCTCATACATTAGAAGAAAAACAACAATCTTATTTGCAAGCGCCATCTGGAGGACCTTTAGTACAACATGCTTTGCTAGCTCTTTTGGATATGGTGAAGCAAGGTAAGATGACGTTGGAGCAGGTAGTTCAGAAAACCGCACATAATACGGCTATTTGTTTCCAAATCGAACAACGTGGATTCATTCGTGAAGGTTATTGGGCCGATTTAGTTTTGGTGGATTTGAATAAACCATATACCGTGCAAAAGGGAAATATTTTATCGAAATGTGGATGGTCTCCGTTTGAAAATCATACATTTTCATCAACTATTGAGCATACCATTGTATCTGGCAATCTTGCTTATTCCAAAGGGAAAATCATTGAAGTAGGTACAGGTCATCGTTTATTATTTAATCGCTAATGGACAAAAGAACATTTTTAAAGACATTTGGATTAAGGATAGGAACAATTTCTGTTTGATAGACGAATTTTTTAACGCGGTGATTGAACAAATCGTCAGAAAATAGGTTATATACATATGAAATATTCATGTTTCCGAAAACACAAATGCATGGGCATTCCATATGGCCGTTAAAAGGCAAATTATATACATATGAAATTACTTCCTATTATTTTATTAACAACCGTGGTCTTTGCCTCTTGCAGCAATCCACTTTCGTCAACCTCTGATTCAGACTTTTCAAAAGCAATGAAATTAGATACAGCACAGTTTAATACACTACATAAAAAATATAAAGAACCTGCTTTGTTTCATCGTCGTTTTAAACATAGCGACATCGATTCGTTGATAAAAGTGCATGCACAAAATAAGGTTTTCGTCGTTGATCAGATTGGGAAATCCGTGCAAGGACGATCGATCTATGAATTGACATATGGAGAGGGAGATATCCAAGTAATGCTATGGTCACAGATGCATGGAGATGAACCGACAGCAACCATGGCTTTGTTTGACCTGTTTAATTATTTAGAAGGAAAAGACGATGATTCTTCTGAAATAAGAGAATTACTTAAAAGTAAATTAGGGATCCATTTTATTCCTATGCTTAATCCAGATGGAGCGGAAATTTATAATAGAAGGAATGCACAAAGTATCGATCTGAATCGAGATGCCCGGGCAGGACAGACTGTAGAAGGGGCGTTGCTTAAAGCCCGAGCGAAAGCAATAGTTCCACAGTACGGGTTTAATCTACACGATCAAAGTATATATTATAGTGTGCCCGGTACTAAAAATCCTGTGACCATTTCGTTGTTGGCACCAGCTTACAATGAAGGACGGGAAATAAATGAAGTACGTGAAGGTGCGATGCAGTTGATCGTCGGTATGAATGAAATTTTACAACAGTATATTCCCGATGCGGTAGCAAAGTATGATGATACATATACGCCTAGAGGATTTGGTGACAATTTTCAATCTTGGGGTGCTAGTACGGTACTTATAGAATCCGGTGGACTTAAGGGAGATCCAGAAAAACAGGAAATCCGACGCTTGAATTTTATCATCATTTTAAATGCATTGATTCAAATCGCTGAAGGAAGCTATAAGAAATACGAAGCAGCACATTATGAAGATATACCATTCAATGCTTCTCTTTTACATGATGTGGTTATTCGGAATTTGTCCGTTGGTAATGACAGTATTTCGTTAAAAACGGATATCGCTATCCGAAGAGGCGAAACAACGGTAGGAAGAGATTATTTCGTAAGAGGACGAGTGGAAGATATCGGTGATTTACCTGAAGCTATTGGCTATGATGAGGTAGACGCTGAGGGACTTCATTTTGTCGCAGCAAAGTTAGCTACCAATGAGGTTAATGATATTTCGTCGTTAACTATGGAACAAGCTTACGCTTTGTTGAAAAAAGGATTTATGGCTGCTCCTGTTAAAACAGTTGGAACGAGAAGGGAAAGTAGTTTACATAGTTTACCTATTCATTTATTTACACAAAAGCAATTTTTTACTACTTCTTCGATCGATCTGGGCGGAACCACTAATTTTTATTTAGGCGATTCATCCGGTAATTTGAAATATGCCGTTTTTAATGGCTATCTCATCGATTTATCAAAAGATATTAAAGATTTGACATTTAAAAATAGAGTTCATTAAAAGAGCGAAAGGCCTACAAATTTGCAAGGCCTTTCGCTCTTTTAATATTGGGAATAGTTAATTTTTAATAATACCGATGCCTGGTCGATCCGGTAATTTACAGATCCCATCGGCAACAGTCATGCCGTTATAAATGTCGTTCCCGATCAACAGCGCTCCATCGAGATCCGCCCAATCCACCAAGGCTCCCAGTTGGGCAGCAGCTGATATGGCACATGATGTTTCCGTCATACAGCCCAA
Source organism: Sphingobacterium olei (assembly GCF_005048855.1). Taxonomy (GTDB): domain Bacteria; phylum Bacteroidota; class Bacteroidia; order Sphingobacteriales; family Sphingobacteriaceae; genus Sphingobacterium; species Sphingobacterium olei. The sequence continues at coordinate 24,220 of NZ_SUME01000009.1, read as the reverse complement.
CATGACTTTCATTTCCAATGATCGCGCTAATTCTGCCATCCGTTTTGCTTCGCGCATACCCGTACACTTCATCAGTTTGATATTGATCCCCGTATACACACCATGAAGTTTGGTTACATCCGATAGACGTTGACAACCTTCGTCTGCGATAGTGGGAATCGGAGACTGAGCGGTAAGCCAGGCATTATCGTCTATTTGTTCTTTTGGCATCGGTTGTTCTAAGAAAACCACATTTCGTTCAGCAAGCCAATACGCCATTTCTAAAGCCTCTTCTTTATTTTTCCAACCTTGATTTACATCAGCACATAGCGGAGTGTTGGTGACTGAGCGGATGGTATTTATGATCATCTTATCTGTTTCCAATCCTAATTTTATCTTTAGGATTTTAAATTGACCTGCTTCTGCAACTTTTTTACGAATCATCTCCTCGGTATCAATGCCTATCGTATAGGAAGTAGGAGGTATTAAATCTGGATTTAATCCCCAGATTTTATAAAAAGGTTGATTCATGATCTTGCCTAACAAATCATGTAACGCGATGTCAATAGCTGCCTTTGCTGCAGTATTATTTTTTGCGAGGGTGTCTACGTAAGTTAAAATCTCTTCGGTTTGAAAAGGCGAACTAAAAGATGTCAAATCCAGTTGTTTGAGGAAGGAGATAACACTTTCCTGTGATTCGCCCAAATACGGAGGCATACTGGCTTCACCGTATCCAATTATTCCATCGTATTCTAATTCCGTTAATACGACAGGTGTAGTGGTGCGACTGAAGGATGCGACGGTAAATACGTGTCGCATTTCCAAAGTGTATGGTCGGTATCTTAGCGTAAACTTCCCCATTTTTTTAGTTTCCCAATTCGATAAACTCATGGTATATTAGTTTGTGTAATATGAATGATCTTTAATAACTTTTATTTGCTCATCTTTTGTTCCAATATATCTTCGTGCAGCTACGACAGTGCGTGATTGAAAGTCATCATAGTTTTTAGAATCCTTTAACATGGAATTGATGCGCACTGTACCGGCGGCATGAATAAACTCTCCATTACCCAGGTAAAGAGCCACGTGCGTGATGCGCGCATTTGGATTTTTGTTTTTGCCAGCAGCAAAAAATAATAGATCTGCAGGATTTAAGTTTTTCAAAGCTAGTGCCGGACTGAAATTTCCCTCTTCGTCCAAAATTTCAATTTTTTCTCCTGCTAATACCTGCTGTGATGCATCGCGCGGAATGACAAATCCATTCATGTAAAATGAGGTTTTTGTAAAACCACTACAATCAACGCCTTTTACTGATGTACCTCCCCATAAGTAGGGTAGGCCGAGCATGCTTTTTGCACTTAAAATGACATTTTCAGGTGTCGCTTGTCGTGAATCGACCCATTTCTCAAATAAAACGGCTTCATCCTTTAAAATATAAGCTATTCGCTTATCAGGATATTCCACTTTATAATACTCACTTTCCTCCAATAACAAAGAGAGAATATTACCATAAACCAGATCTGAAATACGTTGACTACTTGAGTTGGCCGCGGAATAGGATCTTCCAAATTCTTCTATATAAATCAATTTAGGTTTTTTTTTCCAAATACTCAGCTCTGTTTTCGTCATAGCAGTAACAGAAGATGTGGGAACCCATGCAATATAGCCCTCTGGCGTGCGAATACGGAAATCACCTCCATTTTTCTGTAATATATCTACTTGAGTCCCCAATAATACTTGAGTCGCCATTTCAGCCGCATGACTCGGTTGGGTACGTAGATTGGCAACAGATAAATTTATTATTCCGTGTACTTGGTCGCCAACACTGCTATCAGGAAGTGTCTTGAAGGTAACTTTTGCCGGCACAGCAGACAATTTTTGTTGCAAGAATATAACTGCGTCTTTCTCCGTCGTTTGGATAATGTACTGATTGTCCGATATATTTTCGGCGGCGATTTCTAGAATTTTTGTTCGTTTGTCAGGAGCGATTACTCGACTGTTTTCATCTATTATTTGCACAATACGATGATATTGTGTAGAATCAACTTGAGCTTGAGCTTCGGAAGTTACGCCAAGGGAAATCAGAAAGATCAGTATTAATGCTGTTTTGAAATTTTCCATAATCATAATATTAAACTAAAGTTAAGTAAAACCGCAATAAAATGCGAATAATCTTAAAAAAGTTATTTGTTTTTGCATATTTAATTTAAAACCAACTATTAAAATGCAATTTTTGTGCGAATTATATAAAATAAGTGGGATAATATTTACATTTGTAATGTCCGTAGGAAAGCGGAACATATGAAATAAAAATGAATAGATGAAAGCAACATTTGGTGGAGGCTGTTTTTGGTGTACTGAAATCATCTTTTTAAATACAAAAGGTGTAATTTCTGTTTTGCCGGGATACATGGGTGGAAAGCGAGAAAACCCTACCTACAAACAGGTTTGTTCTGGAGCAACAGGACATGTTGAAGTTGTTCATATAGAATTTGACGAAACGATTCTTAGTTTCACGGATCTATTGGCAATATTCTTTAAAACACATAATCCGATTACGTTAAATAGACAAGGAGAAGATGTAGGGACACAATATAGATCCGTTATATTCTATCATACAGAAGACCAAAAGCTTCAATCTGAAAAGATAATAGAGGAATTATCAAAAGAAAAAATCTTTGATGATCCTATCGTAACCGCGGTGGAGCCTGCCCAACGATTTTGGATGGCGGAAGATTACCATCATAATTATTTTAATCGAAATCCAGAAAACCCGTTTTGTGAAGCTGTCATAGCTCCTAAATTGCAGAAGTACTTAAAATCAAAAAATAAATAGTGCATTCAAAAAAGTTACTTTTTTGAATGCACTATTTATTTTAAAGAAGTTCACTATTTCGTATTGTGCAAGGAATCAATAAATCGGGTATATTGTATCTCAAAGCAATTTCATTTAATGCGTTTAAATGTTTTTCATGATGTAGATCAGTACCTACAAAATCGTACATTCCTGATTTAATTAAGGTTAGCGCAGTAGATTTTACATGTTCACCGTAATATCTACTAATAGATAGCAAGTTTAATTGAAGTGCACATCCTGCATCCTTAATCTGTTTATAGATGTTGAAATTCATGTGGTAATAATTATACCTTTCAGGATGAGCCAATATTGGTTTTAATCCCAAATTTTGAATATCTTGAATAGTTTTAAAGAGCGCCTGTGACTCATTTAAGTAGGACATCTCAATAAGTATGTAATTGCTAGGCAGAGGACATAGTTGATTCGAACCTATCCATTTTTCTATACCCGAATCAATCATGTATTCAGCACTAAATTTGATTTTAGTGTCGTTATCAGCTTCTTTTAAAGCTTGGGTAAGCTTTAGATGTGCTTCACCAATTGTTTCAGGTGTATTAGGATGAACGTCTTCCATTACGTGAGGTGTGCAAACGAAATTTTTCAATCCCATTTTGTTTAATTTTTGCACTAAATCGATGGATTGTTCTATACTTTTACTACCGTCGTCAATGGATGGGAGAATATGGTTATGGATGTCTATTTCCATCCAGCTTAGATCGGCTACTTTTTTGTTATTAAGACTATTAGTGCCAAAAAATTTACTAAAAAAATTCATCTACAATAGAACGATAAAAGAGGTGTCTGTGCTACAATTTAATGTTCCAAAATCGGAGCCAATATAGGATTAGATTTCGGGAAACACCGGTTGGTTGCTTAAGTGTCTTGTTTGTAATTAATTAGGTTTAGGATTTGTAACGTGTCGGCTACTTATCCTAAACCAATATGTTTAAAATAGTTCAATTTGACCGTCGTCATCTATCTGGACATCATCAGGATTCGTGATTTCCAGTGAAATTTCACCATTTGAACTCGACTCTTCCGGTAAAGCTTGATGCGCGGAAGTGGAATTCAAAGATAAGTCAATCTCATCTGTTAATAGCTTAATCTCTTTCACAGTATGAAAAGAAAGTCTATTTCCTTGCGCCTTCATGCCTTTGAGGTCAATAATTTCATTTAACGGCTGTTCTAACGTTTCAGGTGTTTGGGTTTTCCCTTTAAGGATATCCAATTTGACCACTGCTGATGTATTATTTGTTAAAAGGATAAGTTTTGATTTCGGGTCATCAATGATAAATGATATACGTTTTCCTGAAGGGATATCATCAAATTTGAAACGCTTTACATAAAAGGTTCCTGATTTACCATCCTGATGGATTGCCGTATAGATGTGATCCGGTAAATATTTTTCGATCCGAATTATCTTTTCTTCAAAGTGATTGTTGAGGTCAAAATTTGACAATTCATATGAACCGTCATTTATGATCATTAAAATTTTGTCGTCTCCGTCAAACTCACCTAAAAATGTTCCTCTCTCATCTACATTTAGCCGTTTAAGAATCGGGTCATACCAAATCTTGCGGCCTGAGAGCGTGGAGACGCCGGCGCTTTTGAAATTTATCTTCTTGACGGGATATTTAGATACAATATTACCCTGAGAGCTTCGCCCCTTAATCGCTACTTCGGCGAAATCGAGGTCAAATGCAAGTTTTCTTAATTTTGTATGGGGTTTAAGCTGTACATGCACAACCTCTGCTTCTCCGTTAGCGTTAGCTGTAAAATACAATAATTTAGAGCCTTTAGCTCCTTTAGAAATATCGTATTCTTTATCACGTGTAACTGCGGTAACCGCAAAACGTTTGACATAAGTTGTACCCGTAGATCCGTCTTTATATATGGCATTGTATATGGTACGCTCGTCGCCTCGTTTAAATACGGCAACGTAAATAATGTCTTTACCAACGAAAACCTTATCTTGTACCTTGGTAACCATGTATTTTCCGTCTTCACGGAATACGATGATCTCGTCGATATCTGAACAATCGCTTACGAATTCATCTTTCTTTAAGTGGGTACCAATGAATCCTTCTGCGCGATTTACATATAGTTTAGCATTTGCCAACGCAACTTGTGTTGCCTCAACCTTATCAAATATCCGAAGCTCCGTTTTACGTCCGCGGCCTTTACTATATTTTGATCTTAAATGCTCAAACCAGTCGATGGCATATTCAGTTAGATGTCTTAGATTTTTCTTTATCTCCTTGATCTCTTCTTCCAGGGCTTTCATTTGCTCATCCGCTTTCTTGACATCAAAGCGCGTAATGCTACTCATCGGTTTGTCGATTAGCTTTTTATAATCTTCTGGCGTGATTTCTCGATAGAATTGATCAAAGAATGGTGTAAACAAAACGCTTAAAACCTGTACGACAGTATCGAAATCGCCTGAATTTTCGTAATCCGGATTTTTGTACATTCCTTCTTGAATAAAAATCTTCAACAGATTGCTAAAGAAAATTTTCTCAAGCAATTCTTTTAAGCGTATTTCTAATTCTTGTTTTAGAAGAGATTTTGTCTGTTTTGTATTTTCAATTAAGATGTCATTTACACTTAAAAAATGAGGTTTATTATCTCGTATGACACAAGTATTTGGAGATATGGAAGATTCACAGGATGTAAAAGCATATAGTGCATCAATCGTTACATCGGGTGATATGCCCGGCGCAAGGTGAATCATGATCTCTACAAATTCTGCAGTATTATCCTCTATTTTTTTTATTTTGATTTTTCCTTTATCATTGGCCGAAACAATACTTTCAATTAATGCACCAGTAGTGGTACCAAAAGGAATTTCGGTAATAGCTAAGGTTTTTTTGTCCCGTTCTTCAATTTTTGCTCTGACACGAATTTTTCCACCACGTTGCCCTTCGTTATAATTAGAAACATCAGCTAGACCACCTGTCGGGAAATCCGGGAAAATATTCGGCCGTTCTCCCTTTAAAACTTGGATGGAACCATCGATTAGTTCGATAAAATTGTGGGGCATGATTTTGGTGGCAAGACCTACAGCTATACCTTCTGCTCCTTGTGTAAGTAACAAAGGAAATTTCACGGGCAGAGTTACGGGTTCCTTGTTTCGTCCGTCATAACTCAATTGCCATTCTGTAGTATCTGCGTTAAATACGACCTCGGTAGCAAATTTGGAGAGCCTTCCTTCAATATAACGAGGTGCGGCGGCGGAGTCTCCTGTTACGGGATCCCCCCAGTTACCCTGACAATCGATCAATAAATCTTTTTGCCCCAACTGTACCATAGCATCACCAATAGAAGCATCACCGTGTGGGTGATATTTCATGGTATTACCGATAACATTAGCCGCTTTGTTGAAGCGGCCATCATCCATTTCTTTTAATGAATGTAGAATCCGACGTTGTACGGGTTTGAATCCATCATTTATATGCGGTACAGCACGATCCAGAATTACATACGACGCATAGTCTAGGAACCAATTTTCATAGAGTCCGGATAATGGTATTGTATTTGAAGTCTGTTCGTTTTCTTGCGGTACTAAATCTTCTGAGTTGTTCTCATCAGGATAATTCGTTTCGTCACTCATTTAAGCTGTTTAACTAATTGTCTCCAATTAAAAATTGTTTGTTTCAATTGGGGTAAAATTAAGAAAATCTTTGCTAAGTTCTGACACAAATCATAATTCCATAGAGATGTATTTTGTCAATATTTCTTCTTTAGGAAAACACAAACTTAGAGCCCTCTGTTTCGCTACGCTTTCAGCCCACTGGCAGGCAGGTAATCGGGATAATGTCAAAACTGGATTTTTTAGTTGTCTACTAAAAGCATTTTAGTTAAGTTTAAAATGGAATTTGTTAGACTGATGAGTGGAGGTTCCATTAACATTTAAATATACATTTATTACATGAAAAATCTAATTACTACTTTTTGTATGTTATTTATATCTCTGTCCGCTTTTTCACAGGAAATAGCTTATCAAGAGAAGAAGGATATGACGTATACTTCAAATGGTGATGCGTATAGTCGAGAAAGATGTAAAATAGATATTTATTATCCTGCAGGTAAGAAAGATTTTACAACGTTGATCTGGTTTCACGGCGGAGGCCTCACAGGAGGAAATAAAGAGATACCTGACTATTTAAAGAATAAGGGAATTGCTATTGTGGGCGTAGGGTATCGACTTTCTCCACAGGTAAAAGTAGAAGACATTATTCAAGACGCGGCTGATGCAGTCAAATGGACTTTCGAACATATCGCTGAATATGGGGGAAATATGCGGAAAATAGCATTAGGAGGGCATTCAGCAGGGGCGTATTTATCCTTAATGTTGGGATTGAATAGAAGTTATCTCGCCGATAGAAACATTTCTACTGAAATGTTATTGGGAATCGCCTCCCTTAGTTCTCAGGCTATTACACATTTTACTGCGCGAAAAGAAAAGGGATTGACCGAGTTTCAGCCTACTGTGGATGAACTTGCCCCCCTATTTTGGGTGCGCAAAGATGCTCCCCCTATTTTATTGATTACTGGTGACCGCGAATTGGAAATGGTCGGCCGATATGAAGAGAATGCCTATTTGAAACGTATGCTTCGGTTAGTGGGGCACCCTAATGTAAAGCTACTTGAATTAGATGGTTACGATCATGGGATGACTTATCCTGCCTATCCTTTATTACTCAGAGAGTTGGAAAATTGGACGAAAAAATGACAGTAAGCAAGCTTATTTTTTAGACTGGAGTTCTAATTTTGTAGTATAATTTACTGGCTATCCTGTCAGGATTTTGTATTAATATTGTTAGTATGGCTAAGAAGAATTATGTTTCAAATTCTACTGAATCCGTAAGGATGTTTAAGAATGATTTTTTAGAATCGTTAACAAAAATACATTATAGCGTGCCCATTATATTCTGGGTTCCTGTGATTATCTATTTTATCTGGAAATCATATTTGCAAGGGGCGATGTCTGCTGGTTTCGTAGCATTGTATTTTTTGTTTGGTCTAGCTTTTTGGACGTTGGCAGAATATGTATTGCATCGATGGATCTTTCATTTTGAACCCAAAAGTGCTTGGGGGCAGCGGATTCATTTTATTTTTCATGGGGTACATCACGATTATCCCAAAGATCGGTTGCGTCTTGTGATGCCTCTTTCTGCTAGTATACCGATGGCAACTATAATTTATATTTTGTTTAGTTTGTTTTTTACAGAATACACATTATCTGCTTTTTTTGCCGGTTTTCTATTAGGCTATCTCATCTATGATGAATGCCATTATGCAATGCATCATGCGAACTTCAAATCTGGGCTATTTAAGAAAATAAAAGATCATCATATGCTGCATCATTATTCTGATCCAGAAAAAGGATTTGGTGTAAGCTCTTACCTGTGGGATATAATTTTCGGTTCAGGGTTTTCTAAAAAGTCAAAGAGATAATCTTAAAATACCGTTTCGCTATGCCGCCGGGTGAGAGCAACATTTGATTTAACGATAGCCTTAAATGCATCAAAGTAGGAAATTGCCATTTTATCCCAATCGTAATGCTGGATGGTGTATTCCCTGTATTCCTGAGCGAGTTGTCTATAGTCGTCAGGATTCGATAATACTTGTTGAATTTGATTTCTCCACGCTATTGGATCTTTGCTCGTCAATAAAATTCCATTTTTGTGGTGCTGAATTGCGTCGGTAATGCCTTCGATTTCAGAAGCCAACACTAACGTGCCTGAAATTGAGGCTTCTAAGCAGACTAGGCCAAAACCTTCCATATCTCCATCTACATAGATATTAGGCATTAAAAAGGCAGTAGCATTCGCTAGTAAGATCTGAAGATCGTCAAAAGCGACTTTCCCTAAATGTTTTACCTGACGATTAATGCTAGGTTGTTTCAATAAGCTTCGAATCGCCTTTTCATCTGAAGGGTAGCCCAGAAACAGCGTAATCAACTGATAATATTTTTTTGGTAACAGGTCAATAAATCTTTCAAAAAAAGTAGTTTTTCTTTGAAATGGTCCTGCTAGAACTAGTTGTACATCTTGCGGTATTAAGGGTATTACATCATTGATGAACCAGGAAAATCCTTTTCGTTTTACCGGACGACCTAAAGTAAGTAAATATGGTTGATTTAAATTTAATTGTGGATACTTCCGCATCACATTTTCTTTATTGCTAATGTTTTGACTTCCCCGTGCCAGTCGATTATCCACGCCATTAGGAACAATAACTATTTTTTCAGCAGGGATTCCCCGTCGGATAATCGCATCGGCTGTCGCATGGCTTACGGCAATGATTAGATCGAATTTTTCGAATTGCGGGACTATTTTGTGTTGGAAATAACGTAGTGGGAACACCACATCCAGACCATGCAGGGTTAGGGCTTTTTGCAGATGCGTATAACCTTTGTGACGCAAAGATAATGAAGCAATCAGTCCATCATTAAAATGAATAAGACGGATGTTGGGATGTGCTTTAATTTTATTTAATATTCGTTTATTTAGTTTCCAGAAAAACATAAAAATTGATTCTTCCCTTTGGAATAGTATGTGATGTACTTTGGTAAGTTTACTCACGCCTTCTATAAGTTCAAAGCTCTGCTTTTCCATACCACCCGTAGCAGGTGGATATTTATGACTGACGAATAATATTTCGAAATCAGGCTGTGGTAATATTTCTGACATCTTTTTTGATAAAAAAATATAAAATGAATCCAATTGCAATCCAGCACAACTGACGCGTGCGACGTAGTAGGGAAACGGTAACCCATAAGCTTAAACTTGTAATACCAATGGTCGATAAAGCGAACTTGTTTCCCAATTCTTCTATCCCTAACTGTCCAGGAATGAAAGCACCAAGACTTTTGAATGCGATGCTGTACATATCCAGGAAGAGCCCATGAAGCACGCTAGCACGGTATCCCAGAAAATGTAAAATGAGATAAAATTCTAAGCTTCCGACGACCCAATGTAGGAAGAATAGAAAATAGGAATACCAAAAGGCTTTTTTATCATTTCGAAAGAAAAATTTAACATCAAATAATAGCATTTTAATATACCGTTTTAGTCGTCTGTAAGCAGATTCAGTATCATTCACAGGAATCGTTTCTAAGTGTTTACGTGTTCCCATCCATATAAACAACGCTATTTTGGCAATAATCAATACACTAATAAATGCATATAGCCAGAGACCGAATAAGCGTGAGATTCCAGAGCCAAAAGGTGATAAAAGTAGCCACAGGATCATCGATAAAAATAGAAGAACTTGTGATAGTATTGCTGTGATACGTGAAACAAGAACGGAGTTGAGCGCGATTTGTGTATCAACACAATATCGCTTAAGCAATTCTACCTTAAACAAATCACCTCCAACAATACTTGTAGGATTATACAAACCGACGGTCTCGCCGATTTGACGGACGATAAACAGTTGTGAAATACTAATTTTCCTTTTGTCTGCTCCTAAACACATCCGCCAGCCCCAGGTTCCTAAGAGGTACGCAAAAAAAGTACAGGCAAAAATGTATATAACACGAAAACCTATATTACTGATTTCTTTTTTTACGGCTGAGAGGTCAGTTTTCCAAATGAAGATAGCAATGAAGGCGAGCACGATTAGAAGCAGGCTCATCTTCAAACGTCTCTTTTGAATTCCTAATTTGTTGCCCATGCTAATTGTGCTGTTGGAAGATTCGTGAGCGACTGCATGTCTGAAAAATAACGTTGCGCGAGATTCTCCCAGTCCAGCTTTTTCACATAACTCAATCCGGCAAGTTGTAGATCCCCGTAAATAGCGGGTTGATCAATAAGACGCTGAATAAAATATGCATATTCTTTTGGGCTGTTCGGTGTACATTTAAAACCATTTTGTCCGTGTTTGACCAGACCGCCACTTCCTCCGCCGTTTGCAATCACGCAAGGGAGACCAGAGGCCATGGCTTCAACGACTACATTACCATAGGTTTCAGAAACGGAAGTGAATAGGAAAACATCTGAAGAAGCATATACTTTAGAAAGTTCCTCGTGATTTAGTTTGCCTAAAAAGAAAGCATTCGGCATCTGTGCCATAGCTTCCTTCTTTGCGTTACCATCACCAACCACGATGAAATTGTAATCCATATTCTGCGATTCCATGTAAGTGTAGATATCGATTAGCGTTTGGATGTTTTTTTCCCAAACAAGTCTACTAGCGAATAAGATATTAGGCTTTTTATTTTTTGTGATCTGTTGAATATAGTTAATATCTCGTTTACTAATTGAAAAGAGCTCTAAGTCAATACCTCGCTGCCAAAGCGTCATCTGTTCCCGCGCTATTCCCAGACGCTCCAATTCAGATATCATAGGCATGGAAGGGACATATAGCTGATCGCAAGCGTTGTAAAACTTTCGCATCGTGTGTTGAATCCAACGTTCCGCCACCTTAATGAACAAGGGTGCACGGCGGAGGTAATAAGGTATATAAGAAATAAAGTGGGTATGATAAATACTTAGTACCGGAATATTCTTTCTTTTTGCATATTTCAGCGCATAATATCCTAAAGGGGAGGGAGTAGAAATATGAATTGCATCTGGTGCAAAATTATCTAATGCCTGTTCCAAATCTCTTTTTACCACAAAGGGTATAGCCAAACTGTAATCCGTATTGATTGGTATATTAATAGATGGTACACGATAGGAGAGATAATGACGAAACGTTTCGGGCCCTTTTCCATAAATAAAAAAATACTCCATGGAACTGCTATCTAATCTGTTGATCAATTGAAACATGGTACGGGAGGCTCCGTCAAAATCTTCAATCAAAATTTCGGCAAAAAAAGCAACTCTTTTCATCTGTTTATTTTTTTCTATAAACCGGTAATTTTCACTAGCTAAAAATAAAATTCAGTTGTTTTTTTATTGCTAATTCTATATTAAAGTTGTGTAAATATGATACCAATTTATTGTCAATAATTTATATAAAAGATATATTTGATACATAAAATCTTAATCTATGGGGTTATGTCTTTAAGAAGGATGTACAGTAATTTTGTAACACAATATTACTATATTGTAGAAAGTACATTTTTTAGCATGAAATACTCATTAGTCATACACCCGGGTGCAGACGTTATAGATTACGTAAAGGATTTGAAAAAGCAATTGGAGCAGAATATTGGATGGTATGCTAGTGTCAATTCTTTGGCACATATTAGTATTTGTGAATTTGAGTCTGATGAAGTTGATGTTGCAAAAATTAAAACAAAACTCATTTATTTGGCAGAATTTGAAAAGGCTCAGTATGTTTATTTGAGTGATTTTAATCAGTACAAGCAACATACATTTTTCATCGAGCCCTCTTTATATTCCAAGGCTTATTTGAAAGATATGTTTCGTCGGGTAATTAACCATCTAAAGCCTCATATCGTTGGGTTAGAAGACAAAGGCAACGATCCGCATGTTACGATAGCGCGTAAATTGGATGAAAATAAAATGGCCGTAGCGAAGAAGTTATTTACGCATGTCGACAAAAGTTTTTTTTGTGATAGTTTCTCCCTACGCAAATTTAATTCGGATAAAGGGCAATACGAGATAATGCAGCGGTTTTCATTTGGAAATAAAAATAGAGAGGAGGGGCAGTTATCCCTGTTTTGAGAGTAAATATATGATATAAAAAAACGTCGCTCATTCATTTGAGCGACGTTTCCTTTATTTATTATTTTTGCCTTTTAGATCGGATGAAACCGAATTGTCATTGTCATCAGCGGACTGTGCTTTGACTATGATTTCTTTTTTCTCTTCATTATAATCGACATGCAAAACTGCATTGGTTTTTAATTCTCCTTTCAGAATTTCTTCCGCAATAGGATCTTCTAAATATTTCTGAATAGCACGTTTTAATGGGCGAGCTCCGAAATTTGTATCGTATCCTTTTTCCGCAATATGCTCTTTTGCTTTGGGTGTCAATTCGATGGTATGACCCAACGCTTCGATTCTACCAAATAAAGATTTCAGCTCGATATCGATAATTTTGAATATATTCTCTTTTGTTAATGAATTGAAAACAATAACATCATCAATACGATTTAAAAATTCTGGAGCGAAGGCACGTTTCAATGCGGTTTCAATCACACCTCGTGAATGCGCATCAGCTTGATTTTCTTTTGCTGCAGTGGTGAAGCCGACACCTTGACCAAATTCTTTTAATTGACGTACACCAATATTAGAAGTCATAATGATTATCGTATTACGGAAATCTACTTTACGACCCAAACTATCAGTCAATTGGCCTTCATCTAGCACTTGAAGTAATAAATTGAATACATCGGGGTGAGCTTTTTCGATTTCATCTAATAATACAACAGCATACGGTTTACGGCGTACTTTCTCTGTCAATTGTCCGCCTTCTTCATATCCCACATATCCTGGAGGCGCTCCAACCAAACGGGAAACGGCAAATTTTTCCATATATTCACTCATGTCTACCTGAATCAGCGAATCTTCTGAGTCAAACATGAATCGCGCAAGTTCTTTCGCCAATTCCGTTTTACCAACACCAGTAGGACCCAGAAAGATAAACGAACCGATTGGCTTTTTAGGATCCTTTAACCCAGCACGTGTGCGCTGGATCGCTTTTACCAACTTTTGTACGGCATCGTCCTGACCGATAATTCTATCTTTCATCGAATCGCCCATATTCAATAGCTTTTGACTGTCGGATTGGCTTACCCGTTGTACCGGAATACCGGTCATCATGGATACGACTTCTGCTACATTATCTTCAGTTACCTCATAACGTTTGGTTTTTGTTTCCGCTTCCCAAGCTGTTTTTTCACGTTCTAGCTCTTCGAGAAGTTTTTTCTCTGTATCACGAAGTTTAGCTGCTTCTTCGTATTTTTGAGAACGAACTACTTTGTTTTTCTCGATTTTTACCTCCTCGATTTTTTCTTCAATATCCAAAATCGATTGTGGCACGTGAATATTTGTCAAATGTACCCGTGAACCGGCCTCATCCAACGCATCAATAGCTTTATCGGGTAAAAAACGATCTGTGATATAGCGGGTTGTTAATGTCACACAAGCGTTGATTGCTTCTGGAGTATAATTAACATTGTGATGTTCTTCGTATTTGTCTTTGATACGGTTCAGGATTTCAATTGTTTCGTCATGACTAGCTGGCTCGATCATTACCTTTTGGAAACGACGATCTAAAGCACCATCTTTTTCAATAAACTGACGATATTCATCCAACGTCGTCGCGCCGATACATTGAATTTCGCCTCTTGCTAAAGCCGGTTTGAACATATTGGATGCATCCAAAGAGCCCGAAGCACCACCAGCACCTACAATAGTATGAATCTCGTCAATGAAAAGGATCACATCTGGAGATTTTTCCAATTCGTTCATGACCGCTTTCATGCGTTCTTCAAATTGCCCTCTATACTTAGTGCCTGCTACCAAAGAAGCAAGATCTAAAGTAACTACACGTTTGTTGAACAGTACACGTGAAACTTTACGTTGTACAATACGCAAAGCGAGGCCCTCAGCGATAGCCGATTTACCAACTCCTGGTTCACCGATCAGAATAGGATTATTTTTTTTTCGGCGGGAAAGAATTTGAGAAACACGTTCGATCTCTTTTTCGCGGCCAACAATGGGGTCTAACTTGCCATCTTCTGCTGCTCGGGTTAAATCGCGGCCAAAATTGTCTAAAACTGGAGTTTTAGATTTAATGTCCGATACTTTCTTAGGTGCAGAGAAGTTCTCTTCTTCGGCGTAGTCATCATCATTCGCGGGAGAGCCCGGAGCCTCATCGGTTATCGTCGTTTTATTTTGCTCCACTTCGTTTTTGAACAAGTCGTACGATACGTTATATTGTTGCAATATCTGTGATGCAATATTATCTTCATCGCGTAGAATAGCCAATAATAAATGTTCTGTTCCTATAATGTCACTTTTGAAAATTTTAGCTTCCAAATATGTTATTTTGAGAACTTTTTCTGCTTGTTTTGTCAGCGGCATATTTCCGATCGGTGCTCTTGAAATAGAAGAACCTTTTACGGCATCTTCTATCGATTGGCGTATTGCTCCGGTGTCTATAGTAAGATTTTTTAGTATTTTAATCGCTACACCATCACCTTCTCGGATCAGCCCTAGCAAAAGATGCTCCGTGCCAATATAGTCGTGTCGAAGACGTAAAGCTTCTTCGCGGCTGTATGAGATGACATCTTTTACTCTTGGTGAGAATTTTGCTTCCATGGATAATTACCTTTCTGTATTAAAATAAGTTAAGGATGTTATAAATGTAGGAAATAATTTATAAAACCCGTCCTTATTATTTTCTATAATTTATCAACAATCACGCCATAGCTGATAATAGTCAAATTGTCAGTTGTAGACACATATATTAAACGAATCTAGCCGAATTAATGCGACATTGCGTTTTATTTAGCGGAGTTAATTTAATACCTTTGAGAGGTACGTGATTTTTATTAAAAATATTGACTTAGATCTATGTCTGACGAAAAAATAATCTTTTCTATGGCTGGGGTAAATAAAATTTATCCCCCTCAAAAACAGGTTTTAAAAAATATATATTTATCGTTCTTCTACGGTGCCAAAATTGGGGTTATCGGTTTGAACGGTTCCGGTAAATCTTCCGTATTGAAGATTATTGCAGGGCTTGATAAATCCTATCAAGGTGAAGTGGTGTTTTCTCCAGGCTATTCTGTGGGGTATTTGGCGCAGGAACCCGAATTAGATACCGAAAAAACAGTACGGGAGATTGTAGAAGAAGGTGTTGCGGAAATAACGGCGACCTTGAAAGAGTACGAAGATATCAATGAAAAATTTGGTCTTCCTGAAGTTTACGAAAATCCAGATGAAATGGATAAAC
The DNA here is from genome assembly GCF_005048855.1 of Sphingobacterium olei. Taxonomy (GTDB): domain Bacteria; phylum Bacteroidota; class Bacteroidia; order Sphingobacteriales; family Sphingobacteriaceae; genus Sphingobacterium; species Sphingobacterium olei. Next base: position 8,502 of record NZ_SUME01000009.1, on the reverse strand, counting down.
TGTTAATCCGACAAGGTGAGCTTCAAGATAAAATTGATGCAACAAATGCTTGGGAGTTAGATAGTAAATTGGAGCGTGCTATGGATGCTTTGCGTTGTCCGGAACCGGATGCTAAAATTGCCAATCTGTCAGGAGGAGAGCGCAGAAGGGTGGCATTGTGTCGTTTGTTGCTCCAAGAACCAGATGTTTTGCTGTTGGATGAACCAACCAATCACTTGGATGCCGAATCGATCGATTGGTTAGAACAGCATTTGAAACAATATAAAGGGACTGTAATTGCAGTAACGCACGATAGGTACTTCCTAGATAATGTTGCAGGCTGGATTCTTGAATTGGATCGAGGCGAAGGAATCCCTTGGAAAGGAAATTATTCCTCTTGGCTGGATCAAAAATCAAAGCGTTTAGCACAAGAGGAAAAACAAGAAACAAAACGTCAGAAAACACTCGAACGGGAACTAGAGTGGGTGAAAATGGCTCCTAAGGCACGGCATGCCAAATCTAAAGCCCGTCTTCACAATTACGAAAAATTAGCTTCAGAGGAAACAAAAGAACGCGAAGAAAAATTGGAACTTTTCATTCCACCGGGACCTCGATTGGGCAATGTGGTTATTGAAGCAAATAATATTTCTAAATCGTACGGAGATCGTATTCTGTTCGAAAACTTGAGCTTCTCGTTACCTCCGGCCGGAATTGTAGGAATTATTGGCCCCAATGGTGCTGGTAAAACAACGCTTTTCCGATTGATAACAGGGCAGGAAGTGCCGGATACAGGCACGTTTAAAGTTGGGGAAACGGTTGTATTGGGATATGTCGATCAGTTACATAATGATCTCGATCCAGACAAGTCAGTGTGGGAGAATATAACAGAAGGCAATGACAATATTTTGTTAGGTAACCGACCGACCAATTCCAGAGCCTACGTTTCCAAATTCAACTTTAATGGTGCAGATCAACAAAAGAAAGTTGGTGTGCTTTCGGGAGGGGAACGAAATCGTGTACATCTAGCAATTACATTGAAAAACGCTTCGAATGTTTTGCTATTGGATGAGCCTACCAACGATATTGATGTGAATACCTTGCGGGCGTTGGAAGAAGGACTTGAAAATTTCGGTGGATGTGCAGTAATCATTTCGCACGATAGATGGTTTCTAGATCGTATTTGTACACATATTCTCGCTTTTGAAGGTGATTCACAAGTATACTTCTTTGAAGGGAATTATACAGAGTATGAAGAAAACCGTAAAAAGCGCTTAGGAGATACAGGACCGAAACGTATTAAATACAAGAAATTAGTAAAGTAACGTGTTAGAGACAGCAAGATTATTAGAGGCTATCATTGATACGGCTATCGATGGTATAATTACGATTGATAGTAGAGGAACAGTCGAATCCATTAATCCTGCGGCACTCGAACTTTTCGGTTATGAAGCCTCCGAAGTAATTGGAAACAATGTCTCTATACTTATGCCTGAGCCCGATAGAGGTAATCATGACGGCTATATTCATAATTATAAAACGACAGGCCAGAAAAAGATTATAGGTATTGGTCGTGAAGTTCGGGGGAAGAAGAAAAATGGTACGACATTCCCTTTCCGTTTGGCTGTGAGTGAAGTCTTCTATAAAGATAAAAGTATTTTTACAGGTTTTATTCATGACTTGACAAAAGAAAAGCAGGCTGAGGATCGCTTGTTGAAACATACACTGGAATTGGAAGAAATTGTACGTGAACGTACCAAAAACCTTATTGGTTTGGTTTCGGAGTTGGAACGGGCGAAGGCGGATGTGAGTACTTCTTTGGAAAAAGAAAAAGAACTAAATCAGTTGAAATCCAGATTTGTATCGATGGCTTCTCATGAATTTCGAACGCCATTAAGTTCTGTACAGCTTTCAGCTTCATTGATCGAAAAATATATTGATCGACCTGATTTTCCAGCGGTGAAGAAGCATACGGCTCGCATTAAAGGAGCCGTTCAGCTGTTAAATAATATACTCAATGATTTTTTGTCTTTAGAAAAGCTAGAAGCTGGGGTTGTCGCGGTGAATAATAGGAATATTAATTTGGTGCATCTAGGGGAAGAAATTACGGAAGAAATGCAAATGATATGCAAAACGAATCAACTTATTGTTTATCAGCATACCGGATCAAAAGCGGAATTTTTACTGGATCAGCACCTTTTGAAAAATAGCATTATTAATCTGATCTCTAATGCGGTAAAATATTCCGGCGAGGATACTTTTATTGAGTTTTCGACGGAGATTAACGGAGATGCCTGTACAATCATTGTTAAGGATAATGGTATCGGTATTCCGGAAGAAGACCAAGTAAATTTGTTTGAGCCCTTTTTTAGGGCCCATAATACAGGTAATATTCCAGGGACGGGTTTAGGCCTGAATATCGTCAAAAGATATGTAAAACTAATGGGCGGTAGTTTGGAATACCAATCTGCAATCAATCAAGGAGCTATGTTTAAAATGACCTTTCTACAAAATACGTAATATATGGAAAAGAAAACTATTTTAATTATTGAAGATAACCTCGAAATTAGAGAAGGGACTGCTGAGATATTAGAATTAACGGGCGGTTACAATATTCTTACTGCGGAGGATGGTAAGATAGGGGTTGAAATGGCCACCAAACACTTGCCCGATTTGATTTTATGCGATATCATGATGCCTGAGCTAGATGGTTATGGTGTTCTGTATATGCTCCATAAGTATGATTCGACTGCAAATATCCCCTTCATTTTTTTAACAGCCAAATCCGAACGTGCTGATATGCGTAAAGCAATGGAGATGGGTGCCGATGATTATTTAATAAAACCGTTTGATGATATTGAGTTATTTAATGCGATCGAAAGCCGTTTCAGAAAAAGAGATAAACTATTATTGAATACAGAAGGTAGAATGAATCTGGAGTTGAATGACGAAGAGCAAAATTATCTTCTTCAGGATTTGGTAAAAGATTCCCGTGTTAAAACCTTCAGAAAAAAGCAATCCATTTTTGAAGTAGGAGACAATCCGATATTCCTCTATTTTATTATAAAGGGGAAAGTTAGATCCTTTCTGTACTACCAAGATGGCAGGGAGCTGTCTACTGGAATCCACATCGACGATCAGTTTTTCGGATACGAATCGATTTTGTTAAATGAAAAATATACAGACAATGCAGCCGCGTTGGAGGATTCTGAGTTAGCACTGATACCGAAAGAACGATTTTATGAACTCTTGCTCAAAAAGCCAGGTATTGCTGGAAAGTTTATTAAACTATTATCGGGTAATATAAAGGAAAAAGAAGAACAAATGCTTGGTTTTGCTTATGACTCCGTGCGTAAACGCGTAGCAAATGCGTTAGTAAATGTCGCGGAAAAAAATGTAAATCGGGAAGATAGAGGCGAAGTTCTGATTCGGATATCTAGAGATGATCTGGCAGCATTAGCAGGAACAGCCAATGAAACCATTAGTCGAATGCTGGCTGATTTTAAAGACGAAAAACTGATTACGAAGGAAGGTAATGCCATTCGAATTTATTCGGTAGAAAAGCTTCGAAATATCAAACAATAAAGATTCTGATGTTTAATCTAATCTCTCTGCTGAAAACTTTTTATAGCAGAGATAAACTAACAAACAAGAGAGATGCACTTCAAGGATGCATCTCTCTTGTTTTTAGATCAATGTATTCCGGACAGACTAGTTTAGCAGCGTCATCTGTGATGAAAGTCATTTATTAAGTTGATGCACTACATTCATAACTATTCAATTGTCTTGTAGCTTTGAACTTAAATCATGAAAGTAGTAGCGTACAATATCAAAGAATACGAAAAAGAGTTGCTTGCCAAAGCAAATGCAAAGGTTCATGATTTAACCCTGATTTCTAATAAACTGAGTTCCAGTACCCTCCACTATGCTATGGGAAAGGATGCTATAATAATTTCAGATAAAGATATTTTGGATTTGCAGTTACTTAATGAATTGGATAGAATTGGAATCAAACACATTGTTACACGATCCATATCGACGACTCATATTGACTTAGTACATGCCGGGTTATTAAAATTGCATGTAGCAAATACACCTTTTGAAGACCAATCGCTTAAAGGGATTTGCGAACAAGTGGTATTGAATTTAAATCAATGGAGTAATGACGGTTGTGCGGGATTTGCGTGTCGATGTATGATGAAATGTGCAAAAAAAGAAGAATTTTTGGAAGATGAAAGAAATAGATTCAAACGTGCTGATCACGAAATATAATACAGCTGCTCCGCGCTATACAAGTTATCCTACGGTGCCATTTTGGGAAAATACTTTATTTAATGCAAGAGATTGGAAGTTTCAGGTTCACGATAATTATTTGAAATCTAAAGCTGCAGGAATAAGTATTTATATACATCTACCTTATTGTGAAAGCCTTTGTACATATTGTGGCTGTAATACCCGTATTACTAAAAATCATCAAGTGGAAGATCCGTATATCCGTTCAGTACTCAAAGAATGGGACATGTACAAAGATATGTTAGGAGGAGGTTCTATTAAAATAAGTGAGATTCATTTAGGTGGAGGAACGCCAACTTTTTTTCAGCCAGAAAATTTAATACAGCTTATCAATGGTATTTTAGCAGGAAATGAAAAAAGTGACGACGCATCTTTTTCTTTTGAAGCTCATCCTGCCAATACCACAGAACAACATCTAAAAATCTTATACGGATTGGGATTTAAGCGGTTAAGTTTAGGGATACAGGACTTTGATCAGCGTGTTCAGTCTATTATTAATAGGCATCAGACGATAGAAGATGTATCCCGTGTAATGGAACAAGCGCGTAAGATTGGATATGAATCCATTAATTTCGACCTGATCTATGGTCTTCCCCTACAGACTTTCAAGTCAATCGAGATGACGCTAGAAAGATCTCTTTCGATGGCTCCGGATCGTATTTCCTTTTATAGTTATGCCCATGTGCCTTGGATTAAACCAGGTCAACGCCGTTTTACAGAACGTGATCTTCCGGTTGGAAAAGAAAAATTAAATCTTTATAAATTAGGACGGCAAATGATTAAGCAAGCAGGATATCGAGATGTAGGTATGGATCATTTCTCGAAAACAACCGATAGGTTATATAATGCTTCGCAAGACGGAAAGCTACACCGAAATTTTATGGGTTATGCTGATCGCTATACGCCAATGATGGTTGGGCTAGGCGTTTCTTCTATCAGTGATGTCTGGACCGCCTTTGCACAAAATGTAAAAACGGTGGAAGAATACCATCATTTAATTGCCGAAAATAAATTACCTGTAGTTAAGGGGCATTTGTTGAATGAAGAGGATCTCTACATCCGTCAATATATATTAGATATGATGTGCCGTGGAAGAGTAAATTTGATAAGTGGATTCCATTTGAACGCTAAAATTATTGAACGTTTACAACCATTGATATCAGACGGACTAGTAGAGGTCGATCAACATATTGTTACGGTTACAGAAATAGGGAAGTCGTTTTTAAGGAATATTTGTATGGAGTTTGATGAAAGACTTCAGGTAAGTAGAGAAAGCGAAAATCTGTTTAGTCAAGCAATTTAGAATTATGGCAACACACAATAGTTTGGAGATAGCAACATCCTGTTACCATTGTGGGGATGCAGTAACAGGTACAACTTATTTTTTAGAAGATCGTACATTCTGCTGTTTAGGATGCCAGACCGTATATCAGGTTTTAGAGGAAAATAACCTTCAAAGCTATTATAAATATAATGCCCATCCCGGCAAATCAAAAAATGCAAATCAAACAGATCTAAGTTATTTGGAAGAGCCAAATATCGTTGCAAAAATCGTTGATTACCAAGATCCCGAAATCACTGTTATTACGTTTTATATTCCAGTTATCCATTGCAGTTCGTGTATCTGGCTGCTAGAGCATTTATACAAATTAGACTCTGCTATAACAAGCTCGCAAGTGGATTTTATGAAAAAGCAAGCTAATATTACTTTTAAAAATCAGGGGATTTCGTTGCGGAAGCTGGTTCAGTTGCTAATCAATATAGGGTATGAGCCAAAGATAACCTTGCAAGACGTTGTAAAAGAAGGTAAGAAAATCAACCACGGAGGGCTTTTAAGGAAAATTACGGTTGCTGGATTTTGCTTTGGTAATTCTATGATGATTAGCTTTCCCGACTATTTTGGAATGGGGGCTTTTGAGCGTGAGTATGCTAGCTTTTTTGGGTACATGAATTTGATATTCGGTATACCTGTTTTGCTCTATAGCGCGTCGGACTATTTTAAATCTGCATGGTATAGTTTGAAGCAAAAGAGATTGAATTTGGATGTGCCTTTAGCACTGGGAATTCTGGTACTATTTGTACGGTCGGCCTATGAGATTTTAACACAAACGGGGGCCGGATTTATAGATACACTCTGTAGTTTGGTGTTTTTTATTCTTATTGGTAAGTGGGTACAGCAACGAACGTATTATCATATCTCATTTGAGCGCGATTACCGTTCTTATTTTCCGGTGGCGGTCACGGTATTGCAAAATAAAGTAGATCAACCCAAGCAAATCTCAGATTTACAGGTAGGCGACCGGATCCTGGTACGTAATAATGAAATCATTCCCGCAGATTCTATTTTGTTGAAAGGAAATGCATCTGTGGACTTCAGTTTCGTTACCGGAGAAAGCAAGCCTGTTGATAAAACTTTAGGTGAATTGGTGTATGCAGGTGGACGCCAGATAGGAGGAGCCATAGAGCTGGAGGTTGTTAAACCCGTGTTGCAGAGTTACCTTACCCGTCTTTGGAATAATGAAGCATTTAAAAGCTATGAGAAAAAATTTGAAACCTTTGTGGAGTTTATTAGTAAGTACTTTACCGTCGCATTAATTTCGATCGCACTGATAGCAGCTTTGTTTTGGATATTGGGTGAAAATGCTGATAGAGCTTGGGGAGCATTTACGGCTGTATTAATTATTGCATGTCCGTGTGCGTTGGCATTGAGTTCTCCGTTTACCCTGTCGGCAGCACTTAGTATTTTTGATAGAAATAAATTGTATGTAAAAAATACATCTGCCATTGAACAGATGGCCGCAATAGATACCGTTGTATTCGATAAAACAGGGACGATTTCTTCGCCAAGATCTTCATCGATGTGCTTTGATGGTGAACTAACAAAAATGGAGAGACAGATTGTTTCTTCCATTTGTCGAAATTCTAGTCATCCGTTGAGCCGGGAGATTGTCAAATGGCTGGATGAAGATCATATTTTACCTATCGAGCAGTATACTGAAATAGTCGGTGGTGGACAAGAGGCAGTTTATCAAGATTATATTGTACGTATAGGTAGTGCAGGTTTTGTTAAATATTCTGGGACAGCAAATGCAGGGTCTGTGGTGTATGTCAATATAAATGGACAAATCAAGGGGTGTTTTGAGCTGGAGCAATCGTGGCGTATAGGTTTATCTGATGTGGTAAGTGAATTAAGAAATAAAACATACGACCTACACTTGATATCTGGTGATAATGAACGACGGGCGGATACGCTTCGGTTAATCTTTCCGCAACAGGCAAGACTTTTGTTCAATCAGACACCAACGGATAAGTTGACACGTATAAAGGCGTGGCAGAAGGAGGGCAAAAGTGTATGCATGTTAGGGGATGGGCTGAATGATGCTGGCGCTCTTCGCATAGCGAATTTCGGAATTGCTGTCTCAGATGATATTAATAATTTTTCTCCAGGTTGTGATGCCATTTTAGACGGAGAACGTTTCGATAAATTACCTCAATTTTTTGGATTTGCTAAGGATGCGGTAAAGGTAATCAAAATGAGTTTCACCATATCGATCTCTTATAACGTTATCGGGTTAAGTTTTGCTGTCCAAGGTACCATGTCTCCGTTATTTGCAGCTATATTAATGCCTGTCAGTACGGTCACTATTATCTCATTCACCAGTTTGATGACCCGATGGTATGCGAAACGAAGAAGATTGGTTTAAGATAAATGTATAGTTATACGCGTATTGGTGTCAATAAAAAGTAAGATTTTAGCTTTTGAATTTTAAAAATGAATATCATATTTATGTTAATTGGATGTAGTGTGTTAATAGCGCTAATATTTTTATTCGCTTTTTTCTGGGCTAATATGAGTGGGCAACACGAGGATACTTGCACACCTTCCATCCGAATTTTATTTGAAGACGAGGTCAATAAGAAAGACAGTTCTTGTGAATAATCGTATTGTAGTATTGTGCTGCTAATCTTCAATTGCAACCAAAGCCCCCAATTCCTAGGGACTTTTTTCGCCCTTTCTTCGGACGTTCTTCGCCCGTTTTTCGGCCATTGCGTTACCGCTGCATCACATTTGTCTTAGGGCTGTCTTACCTTTTCTTGGACAGCCTTAAGATAATTCCAAGTGAATACTAAGGCAAGCCTAATATACCGGGCTAAGAAGGCCGGGTATTGGCCAGAAAAAAGGTTGGGGAAGGTGTTTCCGCTCACCGTATTTTCTTGGAGGAAAGCGGGGTG
>NZ_SUME01000008.1 GCF_005048855.1 Sphingobacterium olei | reverse complement strand
ATTTAGACCAAAGCTTCCTAAGGAAAGGAGAGGAAGCTTATGAACAATTTATCCAACATTTTACCAAGACAGAAAAGGACGGAACTTGGAGTATAACGAGCTGCTGCTCCGTGGCGGGATTAGGTGGCGACAAGAACTATCGCGACGGTAGTTTTGCCTATTATATTTCTGAACTGGTACGAGACAACGACCCGAAAGCCGTAGGTCCATTTATTATGACCAGTATATTATTGGATCGATAATATGAACGATATGAAACAATCTTTTTTAGTCATCATAGGTTTATTCCTATCTATTTCAGCGCTATTCGCGCAAGCGGTTACTTCTTTCCCCGGAGCAGAAGGTGGCGGTATGTATGCAACAGGTGGGAGGGGTGGTTCTGTTTACTACGTAAACACCTTAGAAGATAATGAAATTGGGGATCTACAGACGAGGCAAGGATCTTTTCGTTGGTGCATTAATCAGACCGAACCACGCACTATTCTATTCAAAACCGGAGGTACCATTTATTTAAAGAGCAGCCTATCAATTAGAAATGGAAACGTAACTATTGCAGGTCAATCTGCACCTGGAGATGGCATATGTTTAGCGGGCTTCCCGGTTACGTTGGCTGCGGATAATATAATCATACGTTTTTTACGCTTTCGAATGGGAGATCGTTATTTATCTACTAAAGAGTCTGATGGAGCGGATGCGTTTAGTGGACGTCAAAATACCAACGTCATACTCGATCACTGTTCGATCAGCTGGAGTACCGATGAGTGCTCGTCTTTCTACGACAATGAGAACTTTACTATGCAATGGTGCATTATTTCTGAGAGTTTGCGTTTGTCAGGACATTCTAAGGGGCCTCACGGTTACGGTGCCATTTGGGGTGGATTGCGAGCTACTTTTCACCATAATTTGTTGGCTCATCATGACAGCCGTACGCCTCGTTATGGGCCCGGCGCTAAATACGCAGGAAAAGATACGACTGATGTACGGAATAATGTGTTCTACAATTGGAATGGTAACGGAGCATATGGAGGTGAGGCAATGCATATCAATATCATAAACAATTATTATAAACCAGGACCTGGAACGGAGAAACGTGTTAAGGATCGGATAGTAGCCTTAAATGCGAGCGGTGAAAATGGCTATTTCAAATCCATTATAGGAGTTTGGGGAAAATATTACATTAACGGAAATGTGCTTGATCATAACCCCACTATTTCTGCTGATAATTGGTTAGGAGTAACCATTCAGGGAAATCAAACTATGGCTGGAATCAAACTAGAAAAACCGCTCGTGGTGCATACTATACAAACACACAACGCACAGACTGCCTACGAAAAGGTGTTAGCACACGCAGGTTGTTCCATTTATAGAGATGCCATTGACCAGCGGATTGTACGGGAGACAGCAACAGGTAGCGCTCAATTTATAGGCAAAAGTCGGCACAATGGTAAAGGAGGGGAATGGAAGAGCAAAAATTATCCACGGAAAGGACTCCTTGATTCCCAAGAAGATCTAAATCCTAATGCAAAAGATAAGAGTTGGTCTGCGTGGCCAATACTACAATCTGGAGTAGCTGTTATGGATACTGATGGCAATGGGATTCCTGATGGATGGCTAGAAGAGCACCATCCTGGCAAAAAGGCCGAAGACCTCAACAAAGAAGGGTATACGTATCTGGAATGCTACCTGAATAGTTTAGTACAACATATTACGGCAAATCAAATCTGATCATATATAAATAGCAATGTGATCGAATAAGAAGATATACAACACATCAATCTAGTTAATACATAATTTTTAATAATGATATTCTTTAATTTCAAAAAAACTGTACTTACCGGTATTGCAACATTAGTTGTTTTATGCCTTTCGGACGACCTATACGCACAATCCGTTACGCCTCAAGCAGCAAGCTCATTTAGTTGGACAAATCTGCCGCAGGTCGCCCAACCGCAATTTAAGAAGGATACCATTGATATCAGAACTTTTGGTGCAAGTCCTGATGGGCATACGTTAAATACGAAAAATATCAACGATGCAATATCTGCCTGTAATGGCCGGGGCGGAGGAGTGGTTTTGATTCCCGCAGGTTATTGGTTATCCGGACCCATTGAATTAAAAAGCAATGTAAATCTGCATCTTGCAGATAATGCATTCGTACAATTTACAGCTGATTTTAGTCAATATGAAATAATAGAGGGCAATTATGAAGGCAAACCTTCCGCTCGAAATCAGTCGCCTATTAGCGGTCGGGATCTGGAGAATATCGCCATCACCGGAAAAGGAACAATCGACGGAAACGGAGACGCTTGGCGTATGGTAGGAAGAAACGCGTTGACCGAAGGGGAATGGCGTGAGAAAATAGCATCTGGAGGATTAGTAAGTGATGACGGAAAAACCTGGTTTCCATCGGAAAAGACGAAGCTGGCACACGAAGAAAAGCGTTCGGTACTGTTGGCGGACGGCGGTAAACTGTCAGACTTTGAGGATATTAAAGATTATCTAAGGCCAAACCTTGTCGTTTTGACCAACTGCAAAAAAGTGTTATTGGAAGGAATTACATTTCAAAATTCTCCGGCATGGAATCTACATCCCCTCATGTGTCAGGATCTTACCCTTCGGAACGTTCTTGTTAAGAATCCCGATTACGCGCAAAATGGGGATGGCGTAGATATCGAATCCTGTGCAAGGGTACTTATAGAGAATTGTGTATTCGATGTCGGTGATGATGCCATATGTATCAAATCAGGAAAAGATGAAGAGGGAAGAAAGAGAAACATACCAACAGAACAAGTTATCATTCGGAGAAGCAAAGTTTATCTGGGACATGGCGGTTTTGTTGTAGGTAGCGAGATGTCGGGTGGTGCACGGGATATTTTTGTTGAAGACTGTACCTTTATGGGGACAGACAAAGGTATCCGGTTTAAGACTACCCGGGGTCGGGGAGGTATTGTTGAAAACATCCACATCCGAAACATAAATATGTCTAACATCGTACAAGAAGCTATCTTTTTTGATATGTATTATTGGACCAAACCTCCACAGGCGAATGAAGTGCAAGTAGTACCTGAGGTAACGGTAGAAACCCCGCAGATTAGAAATGTATTTATCGATCGTGTTACCTGCAACGGGGCTGCGATCGGCGTTTTTATGCGAGGGCTTCCTGAGATGCCCATTCAAAATATTCGGATGAGCAACTTGTTTTTAACGGCTGATAGGGGCGTTGAGATTAAAGATGCACAACACGTTTCGATCGACAACGCGACCTTTCATACCGATAAATCTAATCGATTGATATATGTAGAAAATGCCAAAGGTTTGTTTTTTGATCAACTCGATTACGATCCTGATGTTTCTCAAGTGCTAGAAGTAAATGGCGCTGAATCAAATAATCTGCGGTTTAAAAATGCCAAATTTGATATTAAACAGATAAAGTTAGACCATGGCGCTCGGAGCAGCGCGGTGCAAATTGATTAACGATACGTAAAATTCAACCAAAATATAATGAAGAAACTTGTTTTAAAAACTTTGCTGATAGCTACTTTGGCGATAGTACCTTTCTGTTTTTTAACCGCTCAGAAACAGGAACTGAAGCTTTTTTATGATAAACCAGCATCAGACTGGAATGAGGCTTTACCAATTGGAAATGGGCGTTTAGGGGCAATGGTATTTGGAGACCCTGCAAAAGAACAACTTCAGCTGAATGAAGAAACCATTTGGGCAGGTGAACCAGGAAATAACGTGCCAAAGAATACTGCAACCAAAATAAAGGAAATAAGATCGCTGTTGAATCAGGGTAAGGCCAGGGAGGCACAGGAACTTTCCAATGCGACTTTTCCCCGCGCAGCGCCTAAGGATTTAGATTACGGTATGCCTTATCAGACTTTTGGCAGCCTTTGGCTTGCCTTTCCAGAACATGAAGACTTTAGCAACTATCGGCGGGAGCTGGATATCGAAAACGCCGTAGCACGAACCGCCTACCAAGTTGCCGGTGTTACCTACCATAGGGAAGTATTCGCTTCATTTGCGGATGATGTCGTGGTTTTGAAACTGAGTGCCGATGCGAAGAATAGTCTTTCCTTTACCATTGGACTCAGCTCGCCGCACAAGTCGGCCAATGTTTCGCAAGAAGGCGAACAGCTTTCTTTGTCCGGCACAACCAGTGCAGTCGATCGTAAGGTAGGCAAGGTGAAATTCAACGGTATCGTTCAACCGGTATTAAAAGGTGGTGAATTGATTGTAAATGGGGATAACCTCGAAATACGTGGGGCGGATGAAGTTGTCTTATTTATCTCGATCGGTACCAACTTCAAAAAATATAATGACCTCTCGGGAAATGCAGTCCGTAATGCGCAGAATATCTTAAGTAAAGCGTTAAAGGTGAAATATGCCGATGCACTTGCGAAACATACCAAGCGTTACCAACATTTTTTTAATCGTGTCAATTTAGATCTTGGCAAAAGCCCACAGGCAGAAAAGACGACAGATGTCCGTGTTAAGGAGTTTACAGCATCACATGATCCACATTTGGTAGCTTTGTACTTCCAATTTGGCCGATACCTATTGATCAGCTCGTCGCAGCCAGGAGGTCAGCCGGCAAATTTGCAGGGGATATGGAATGATAAACTATCGCCACCTTGGGATAGTAAATATACCGTCAACATTAATACGGAAATGAACTACTGGCCGGCAGAAGTTACTAACTTACAGGAAATGCATGAGCCACTTTTTGCTATGCTAAAAGATCTGGCCATAACAGGGCAGGAGAGCGCGAAGGAAATGTATGGTGTACGCGGATGGAACATGCACCACAATACGGATCTCTGGCGAATTACGGGAGTTGTCGACGGCGGCTACTATGGTATGTGGCCGATGGGTGGCGCTTGGCTCACGCAACACCTATGGCAGCATTATCTTTACAGTGGTGATAAGAAATTCTTGAAAGACTATTTTGAAGTGTTAAAAGGCAAGGCCTTGTTCTATTTGGATGTTTTACAGCCCGATCCTTCGGGAAAATGGATGATAGTCACACCGTCTATATCTCCCGAGAATTCGTATATGACTGGAAGCGTAGGCATTTCTGCGGGAACAACCATGGACAATCAATTGGTATTTGATGTATTTAACAACTTTATTGCAGCGGCTAACATACTGGGTAAGGATCGAACCTTAACGGATTCGATAAAAGTGATGCGTGATAAATTGCCTCCGATGCAGATTGGCCAGCACAACCAATTACAGGAGTGGCTGACAGATCTAGATAGTAAAACGGATAAACACAGGCATATTTCACACCTTTATGGTTTGTATCCAGCAGGGCAGATCTCTCCGTTTCGTCACCCGGAGCTGACCCAGGCAGCTAAAAACTCTATGTTGTACAGGGGTGATAAATCGACAGGCTGGTCTATGGGCTGGAAGGTCAATTGGTGGGCAAGGTTGTTAGATGGTAATCAAGCGTATAAACTTATTCAAGATCAGCTAAGCCCCCCGGAAGGGGAACAGGGCCAAGGTGGAGGAACTTACCCAAATTTGCTGGATGCTCACCCCCCATTTCAGATTGATGGAAATTTTGGATGCACGGCCGGTATTGCTGAAATGCTCTTGCAGTCGTACGATGGCAGTATTTATATCTTGCCGGCACTTCCCGATGCACTTCCGACCGGCAAGATAACCGGATTACGTGCACGTGGCGGATTCGTGGTGGATATAGAATGGAAGGAGGGTGTGTTGACGCGCTTAGTGGTAAAGTCGAATCTGAGTGGAAACTGTCGTTTACGATTGGCAAAAGGGACTGTGCTATCTGGAAATGTGTCCCTAAACAAAGCCGCAAATGAAAATCCAAACCTGTTTTATACTGTAAACTCGATAAAAGAACCTTTAACGTCGTTAAAGGCTACTGTGGAGCAGTATGAAACACCGGATACAGAATTATGGGATTTCAGTGCCAAAGCAGGAAAACAATATGAATTCGTTGTTACACCATGATACAATTTAAAATCCGATTTTTTTTTCTGACATTAAATAGTTTTTAGCTGTTTATCAAAAATTCCACGTCATTGTTTTAATGTTTTAGAATTTTTAAGGGTATGTCGTTACCACTTTACTTACCTGCCAGCCGTCTTTTGTCTGGCAAAGCGTGATATGGTCTACACGGGTAAAGTCAACAAACTCCATAGTAGCTTTAGCTACGCACGAGTTACCGCTTTCGTCTAGTATTTGGTATGTCGTTTTGCAGTTGTACTGCAGCCCCTTATTTTGTTTTAAGAATTTGGTGTAAGCTTTTTTACTGTGCTTGCCTTCGTTGGCTGAATTGTAGTATTCGAAATCTTTTGCAAAGAGATGTTGATTAAATTCTGTGTTACCCAGTGCTGCAGCATCCAGGTACACGGCAATGATCCCCTTGCTGTTCATGTTCTTTAATGGGTTTGCTCTCTCTGCAGCAAATGAGCTGAATGATGAGATTAAAATGAGAGCCGTTGCGATAGTTGAGATGATGTTTTTCATTTTGTAGATGATGTTTTAAAAGTTATTATGTCGTATTATTTGAATCAAAAGTAGGGAAGAACTCGCCACTAGCAAATGGCGGTTAGACCAGCGTGCCAAATTATTCGGTGAATGCAGAAAAGAAATCGGTGAAAATATTTTGTTGCAGGCTAATGAAGTTTTAGGTTATGCCACGGGATCGGCACTTTGGTTACATTTCATAAATATTCTACTTTAGTCTCCAATACTTTGAGTAGCTTTAATTTCTCCGTACCAGAGCCGTAACAGCTTCGGGACAACACCCTATCAGGTACCTACCAAGTTCGGCCTGCCTCCGACCGTCACGGCTTCATTGTGGCTTCGTTACGGCTTCGTTCTCCGATGATGATCAGAGCGTGATCGGAGAACGATCGGGGCGGGATCCCGGAAATGCAGAAGAAAGGTAGAAGTAAAGGAGAAGCAAGGCAGAAGAAAGTCAGAACAACGACTTACCAAAAAGCTACCAACCCCGTACCAAGAAGTTGGTAACAATCTAGCGACTTTGTATCGGAATGCCACCCGACCTACATGCATTTGGTAGCTTAACGGTAGATTCAGCAAGGACTGCAGTGGAAGTTCACCGGTATAAGGCTGGCCAAATAATTTTTTTCTGTAATCAGGATAGAATCCGTCTCAAAGCGCTTCGTTCGAAAAAAAGCGGGCAAACATTTGGTACGTTAGAGTTTGCAATAGTATTGCATCAATAATAAACAGATCTTTGTAAGAGAAAATTGTTATAGTAGATATACGGATATAAAACAGCGCATAAAATGGAACATCAACATAAATATGATGCACAGGGCAAACAGCTTTGTTGTACACTGGAAGAAAAGATCTACAGCCAAGCAGGTGCGGAAAAACTATTGGAAAAACACCCTGAAGGTCGTGATCATGACCATGACCATGACCATGATCACGACCACGGAACAGTTGGGAAAAGTCCTTTTCGGCTATTTTTGCCCGCGATTATATCCCTTTTTCTTTTACTTACTGCCATTGTACTGGATAATTACGTACAAGCCGACTGGTTCACCGGTTGGTTTCGTATTACATGGTACATTGTGGCCTATGCTCCAGTTGGTTTCCCTGTCCTGAAGGAAGCGGTAGAAAGCATTGCCAAGGGCGAAATATTTTCCGAATTTTTTTTGATGGGTATTGCTACCATCGGTGCATTTGCAATAGGCGAATATCCCGAAGGTGTAGCGGTAATGCTCTTTTATTCTGTAGGCGAAGTCTTTCAGACATTAGCGGTACAGCGGGCAAAAGGGAACATCAAATCCCTGTTGGATCAGCGACCTGATACAGTAACCGTTTTACGGGAAAATCAGCCGAAAGTCGTTAAAGCAGAAACGGTCGATATCGGGGAAATTATACAGTTAAAGCCCGGAGAGAAACTGGGACTGGACGGAAAGCTTTTATCGGAGAGTGCATCATTCAACACGGCAGCACTTACTGGAGAAAGTAAACCCGATAGCAAAGCAAAAGGGGAAACTGTATTGGCGGGAATGATAAACCTCCACACCGTTTCGCAGGTCGAAGTAACCACAGCATATACCGATAGCAAACTTTCCAAAATTTTGGAACTGGTACAGAATGCAACTACACAAAAAGCACCGACCGAATTATTCATCCGTAAATTCGCTAAAATTTATACCCCAATTGTCGTGGTTCTAGCCCTGGCTATTTGTTTGTTACCCATTGTTTTTGTTGACGATTATGAATTTAAGGATTGGCTTTACCGGGCACTGGTATTTCTCGTTATTTCCTGTCCATGTGCGTTGGTCATCAGTATTCCGTTGGGTTATTTTGGCGGGATCGGGGCGGCAAGCAAGAATGGAATTTTGTTCAAGGGCAGCAATTTCTTAGATGTTTTGGCTACGATAAAAAATGTAGTGATGGACAAAACAGGCACCATGACCGAAGGCGTATTTGTGGTGCAGGAAGTGGTACTGCAACCGCAAGTCGATAAAAATGAAATCCTGAATATGGTCAATGTTCTGGAAAATAATAGCACTCATCCAGTAGCGAGTGCCATTCATCAACATGTGGGTGATACGGATCCAAATATTATCTTGAATGATATAGAAGAAATTGCGGGACATGGACTAAAAGCAACAATAAACGGAAAGGAAATACTGGTAGGGAATTATAAACTGATGGATAAATTTTCGATTGCGTATGATGTTGATCCGGGCACCATTGTCTATACTGTGATAGCCATAGCCTACGGAGGAAAATTCGTGGGCTATATCACTATTGCCGATAGCATCAAATCCGATTCAGCGGAAACGATCCGCAAATTACATCAATTGGGCGTCAAGGCCACGATGCTCAGCGGTGATAAATCAACAGTAGTGAAGCATGTCGCCGCGCAATTAGGTATTGATCATGCATTTGGAGACCTATTGCCCGAAGACAAAGTCAATAAATTAAAAGAGATTAAATCGAATGGTGGAACGGTAGCTTTTGTTGGTGACGGGGTGAATGATGCCCCCGTTGTGGCACTGAGCGATGTCGGTATCGCCATGGGCGGCTTGGGAAGTGACGCTACGATTGAAACTGCTGATATCGTTATTCAGGATGACAAGCCTTCAAAAATTCCGATGGCCATCAATATAGGCAAGCAGACTAAAAAAGTAGTTTGGCAAAATATTTCCCTGGCATTTGGAATAAAGGCAATTGTACTGATACTGGGAGCAGGCGGACTGGCGACTATGTGGGAGGCGGTTTTTGCAGATGTGGGGGTTTCATTGATTGCAATATTGAATGCCGTTCGTATACAGCGGATGAAATTTTGAGTTAGTTTGCCTCTACCAGCAGTTAACCCTTCGCGTTTTTTACAACAATAGTTTGTTTTATTTATTTACGATATGTGGTATATTGCAAGAATAATAATAGACACCTAATTCTATAGTATATAATATAACTATCTAAAAAAGTATCGTTATGAATTTTAGTGAAACAATATTGAAGGCAGAGATATATACAAAACGCTATTTTGAAAAGTATTGTAGTGGATATTGCTTTCATGACAAGACACATACGGATGCAGTTGTGCAGGCTGTAGAGGAGATGTCTAATCACTATAATCTTTCAGAAGCAGACCGGTTTGTGGTACGCTGCAGCGCCTACTTTCATGATTTAGGTTATTTCCTTGGCGGTAGTAGTGGACATGAAGTGCGCAGTGCGCAATTGGCAAACGAGTTTTTAGAAGGCACAGGCGTGCCAGAGATTTTCCAATCGCAGATAAATAGTTGTATTTTGTCGACCAAAATGCCACAGTCGCCTTCGAACCTATTGGAGAGTATCTTGTGTGATGCCGACTTATTCCATTTAGGTGATGAATCTTTTGAAGCACGCAACAAATTGATGCACCAAGAAGCGGAGGAAGTGCGTGGAGAGAAGATAAGCAAAAACGCCTGGAGAGAAATGACCATCCTTTTGCTTCAGAATCACCGTTACCACACTGACTATGCAAACACGAAGTTGAATGCAACAAAGCAAAAAAACTTAGATAACCTATTAAAGAAGAATAAAAAGTCGAAATTTAACGAAGAGCAATTGAAAAAGCCCGAACGAGGTATTGAAACCATGTTTCGAATAACGTCTTCGAATAATCAACGGTTGAGCGATATGGCCGATAATAAGGCTAATATTTTGCTTACAGTAAATTCTATTATCCTCTCCATGGTGGTAGCTGTGTTGTTACGAAGGTTGGATAATGATCAACACCTCACCTTTCCAACTATCTTCTTAATGGCTGTGGTTGTATTAACTATGATATTTGCAATTTTATCCACCATTCCGAAAATACCCAACGGAATGTTTAAAGCCGACGACGTAGTTAAAAAGAAAGTTAACCTGTTATTTTTTGGTAATTTTTATCGGATGAATTTTAACGATTACGAACAAGGTATGGGTAAGACTATGCTTGATAGTGAGTTGCTTTACGGTATGCTGACAAAAGATGTATATTCGCAAGGCGTTGCACTGGGTCGAAAATATCGTTTATTGCGCTATGCTTATGGAATTTTTATGTTCGGTTTGATTATCTCCGTTATAGCTTTCAGTTTTGCTGTAATCAAAGAATAATAATTTTTACTATACATATGAAAAAGTTTAGTACTATAGTATGTCTATTTGGATCTCTGATCTGCTTTTACACCTGTCAGCCCCAAAGCAGTGCAAACGTTAAGGATGCGGATCAAAAATCGTCGGAGTTTCCCTATGTATTAAACCCGGAAGTTTTCTATCGGATGCCTGCTGTTCTTAAGGAAATCTCAGGAATTACCTTTCAGCCGGACAAGTCTGATATTATTTATGCTATTCAAGATGAGCAGGGTACTCTTTTTAGATATCATCTTTCAAAAAAAGAGATCGTGTCGACGTTTGACTTTGCAAAACCAGGTGATTATGAAGATGTAGCCACCGATGGGAAATTCTTTTACGTATTGAAGAGCAATGGAGACTTATATACGTTTCCATTCGATTATGAGAATAAAGATATCCGCGTGAAAGAATTTAAAGGTCTATTACCCAAGGGAGAATACGAATCATTAGCAATAAATCCGTTAGACAAAACCCTATATGTGCTATGTAAGGAATGTAAGGCAGATAAGAAAACAAATCAACTTAGCGGCCATGTCTTAAATATGGATGAGCAGGGGAATTTGGAAATTTACAGGCAATTTACAATTGATTTAAAGGCTATTTCGAACCTAGATTCTAAGATCGGAAGAAGCATTAAACCTTCGGCCATGACCAAAAAAAATTCTACGAATGAATGGTACATCATATCTTCCATTGACAGGATATTATTGGTAATGGATGACGAGTTTAAGCCGAAGGAAGTGATTCGATTTTCGCGTAAAGATTTTGAGCAGCCCGAAGGAATAGCATTTGATAGCAATGACAATCTTTTTATAAGCAGCGAAGCGGGTAATTTGGATGGAGGAAAGATTTATCAATTTAACCCGCGCAGCCAATGAGATTTTTGTTTCCGTTATATATTTGTTTTTGGTTTTCGGGATTTGGCCAGCAGATCGAACACCGGTTGATCCTGTTTGGGGATGCAGGTGAGATGAACAAGCAGCAGGATAATTTAATTACTGAAGCATCTAAATTTGCGCTACCTGGTAAAACTTCTGTCTTTTTTCTGGGCGATAACATCTACCCATCGGGCATGGGTATCACAGACGATGAAGCACAGGAAAGCAGTGCGATATTACGTTCGCAGTATACAGCGTTTCGTCAGGTAGGGCTACCTGTTACCTTTATCGCAGGAAATCATGATTGGGACAAATCTGGGCCGAATGGGCTAGAAAAATTAAAATTGCAGGCAGACTTTATAAATGGACAACATGATGCCGCATTGAGATTTATCCCCGAAGCGGGAATTCCTGGGCCATATATAGAATCGGTTTCTGACAAGATTACCGTTATACTATACGACAGCGAATACTGGCTCTTTCCTTATCACGACAATCTAGACTCCGCGCTGAATGGAAAGGTAAGGGTGCAGTTTCTCGATAGTATAGCTACGGGAGTAGGCGATACCGAAGACAAGACGGTATTGATCTTGTCACATCATCCGATGCGTTCTTTTGGTGAGCATGCTGTCAGGTTTTCCTGGAAAGATCATATTTTCCCGTTAACGAGAAAATGGAAAAACTTCTATTTACCCCTTCCCGTACTCGGATCCGTTTACCCGGTTCTTCGTTCAACCGTTTTTAAGAGTCCGGAAGATTTAAGTCATCCAACGTATAAGAATCTTATTCGAGATATTAGTACCGCTGTAGAGAATCATAAGAACGTAATTTTTGTATCCGGACATGATCATGGCCTACAATATATTGTTGATAAAAATTTTAGACAGATTGTAAGTGGATCTGGATCGAAAACCTCATTCATACATTCGGGCAAGACACTAAAATATAAATATAACAAGCAAGGTTTTTGTATCCTTGACTGTTTAGATAACGCTAGCTTAAACGTGTCATTTTATATATTTAAAGATGACAAGATTCTAAAAAGCTTTGAAGACGTGATCAAGCATGAATAGACTGTTAATACGTAAAGGTATTGTATGTTCGCGAAGAAAATAAAAATAGAAAATAATATTGATCCTGGGGGAATAGAGCAGGATCTTACGTTGAATCCTGTATTGGATTATTTACGGTCTATAACACAGGGTGTTTCGAACAATCAGATGATCGTTCCGCAGTTCGCGTTATCTTTCATAAGTGATATAGAACGGGCAAACGGTGCATTAAACCAATTAAATATTGGAAGTTTCAGGCCGGTTTTTGAGATTCTCGCTCATCTTACCCACGATATCAAAGAACGTGAAGAAGTCATGTTGGGGTTCGGCCTTCCAATTCCCGATACCGCTTTTTTCGGCACATCTGCCTTTTATCACATAGCAGAATCTAAGTTGTCCTTTTTAGAATGCAATAGGTACTCCCCGTTGGATATAGAATTTGTTAATAAGACCCTGTATCTATTGATATTAGAAAGGTTTTACAACATCCCCGCAATTGAATCGAGATTAATGTACGAGCTGGAGGACGACGGTGTACGCAAGTACTATCAACTTTATGTAGACTTTTCGTATGTGCATGTGCAATGTAAAGGACCGTTGCCAAAAATTGACTTGAAGGCTTTCAGGGGTAAAGAAATCAGATCACTTAGCGATATCCAGCCTCTTCTAGATGCTATTGATTTGCGCCAATTTAAGTTCAGTGGCATTTCTCTGTTACACTTTGTTGATCGGAGCCGGGAATTTATCGCCGAGAAACTGCAACACATGATAGGTAATCTTTCGACGCTGGATGGGATTACTTTTTTCAATGAATTAAATGAAATATTTACATCTATAGCCGGTTCTAAACATGTACATCATTCATTTTTTCCGATTTTGGAACTTAATGGTTTTCCGATTTTAAATACGGATTTTTCAAAGAATAGTATCTTTTTTGGTGAGCTAATAGAAACCGAGAAAGATAAATACCAAAGTGGAATATTTGATTACCTTGCCAATCCATTTACCTTATCCTTTGGTCTTGAAAAAGAACTGAATACGGTGGATCCGATCCTTGTCAATTTATTGGTACAGAGTGGGGTTCAGTCATATACATGTATACCCCTAAAGGACAATGATAAATTGACGGGTTTTTTAGAAATTTATACCAGAGGGGAGTATAGGTTAGAAAAAAGGGACATGTTAAAGATGCGTGGATTTATACCTTATTTTGTCCAATTAGCAAAAGATTTAGTAACCTTTTTAAAAAACCGTTTGGACAATATTATTCTTTACAACTACACTTCTATACAGCCGGCAGTGCAATGGCGGTTTAATCAGGTCGCTGCGAATTATTTGGGGGAATTGGCTTGTAAACAGGATAATCCAACGCTGGAAAGAATTATTTTTGAAAATGTTTACCCCATATATGGTGCCATCGACGTTAAAGATTCAACCAGGTTGCGTAATGATTCCCAATATAGGGAGAGTTTGAAACGTTTAGGAACTTTGGAGGAGCTGGTTGCCTATTTGGAACAGCAGGGGGTTGTTCTTGATGTCTCATTCACGCTGAAGCTGGAAGATGTTAAACTCCGACTAGCGCACGCCAATGTAGACCGATTTTTGTTGGATATTTTGTCGTTTTTTAGACAGGATGTACCCACTTTTATGCATCAAATAAAGGGACAGGTAGATGAGGAACCGCTGATTTTGAAGGAACTTTTAGCCTATGAAGCCATGATAGGCAATGCTGCGGTTGGCAGTACAGATGCGTTCGAACTGTCTTTGGGTGAAATTACGAGAATGATCAAAGCTGAACTGAACGCTTTTAATGCTTATGTGCAGGAACTATTTCCTTCCTATTTTGAAACATTCCGGACAGATGGAATTGAATATGACCTCTATATTGGTCAAGCGATAACACCTACCTTGCTTTTCGACACATCTATATTGAAGAAGATTAGGAGGCAGCAAATCATATCCATGGCAAAAATAGCGAAGTTGGCCAATAATATGTACGATGGATTACCCTTGCCTTTGCAAACGACACAACTTATTTTCATACATCCACATGAGATCAATATTGACTTTCGATCCGATGAAAGAAGATTTGATGTTGAGGGCGGTTATAACATACGGTATCAGATCATAAAGAAGCGGATTGATAAAGTATTGATTAGAAATTCAAATGAAAGATTGGTTCAGCCAAATTCAATTGCAATTGTCTATACCAGTCAGATCGTTGAGGACGAGATAAGAGATAATCTGGATAATGTGGCTGAATTGGGGTTGATTTCTAATGATTACGAGTTTCTTCTTTTGGAAGATCTCCAAGGGGTGAGTGAATTAAAAGCCATCAGAGTTCATATTAAGTAGCAGGGTTGTGATTTTAAGATAAATAATATGACAAAAGTTTTTCTGATCCTAATTTGCTTAGCATCGGGCTTCTATGCCACTGCGCAAAGCCTCGATAGCGTAACAGCTGTGATTGCTCCTGAATACGATCAAGTGGGAGTGGCGCATCGATTTTGGTTGGGAGACAGTTATCGTAAGCTTTACAATACCCCGGTCAAAATGCGCCTCGTCGACCTGAGTAAGGAAAAAGGTGGTTTGGAAGTTATTAAACTTGGTGGTGGTATGCAAACCCAATCTTTACGAATGATCGATCTACAAGATAGGGAATGGGTATTACGCTCGATTCAGAAATTTCCAGAGCGAAGCCTTCCGGAAAGTTTGCGAAAAACGATTGCAAAAGATATCGTACAGGACCAAATTTCCATAGCCCATCCTTTTGGCGCGCTTACCGTCCCTACATTCAACAAGGCACTAGGCATACCACATGCAGTGCCAGAACTGGTGTATGTGGGGGATGACCTTCGTTTGGGAGAATACCGAGATATTTTTAAAAATCGGGCATATATGTTTGAGCCTAGGATGCCTTTTGAAGATTCCAAAACCGACAATACGGCAAAGGTGATTCGAAAGGTACTGGAAGACAATGATACACAAATCGACCAAAAACTCACCCTTAGTACCCGTTTACTAGACTTCACCTTAGGCGATTGGGATCGCCATGAAGACAATTGGCGTTGGGATCCAGAGAAGGAGAAAGGTAAAAAAGTGTATACACCTGTGCCACGGGATAGGGATAAGGTATATTATAAAACCTCGGGCGTGTTTCCTTTATTATTGTCCTATCAATGGCTGAAAGCACATTTGCAGCCTTTCAGCCCGCATATTAGAAATGTCACACACTGGAACTTTAACGCCCGACATTTTGATCGGTTTTTCCTGAATTATCTTGATCGAGATGGATGGAAAAAGGAAATAGAAAGCTTTCAATCGGTCATGAGTGATTCGCTAATCCATGCTGCCATGTTGGAAATGCCCGACACAATAGTCGCGCTAAGTGCCGAGGAAATGGTGTATAATATTAAGTCAAGGAGAGATGAGCTTTTAGAAACAGGACTTAGCTACTACCAATCTTTAGCACGATATGTCGATATCCCGTTATCCGCAAAGTCGGAATTTATCGAAATTGATTTTGAAAAGGATGGAAGTATAAGTTTAGATGTCCATAATAAGAAGAAGGATGGAAGTGAAGGACGCAGAATCTTTAAAAGAAGATTTGTACCCAAAGAAACCCGAGAGCTCCGGATTTATGGCATATCGGGAGAGGATGAATACCGGTTGAAAGGTGCCGGAAAATCGACTATTAAGGTGCGACTAATTGGGGGAGATCAATACGATGAATTCACCTCTTCGAAAGCCTTTTCCGACCGAAAGCAGGTTCACATTTATGATACGAAAGACCCTGCGTCAAACAGGTTTGCCCTAGAGAAACGTGTACGTTTTCACCTTAAGAATGATAGTGCTATTCATGCTTATGAATATGATAGTTTTGTTCACGATCGAAAAGGGGTATTAGTCAATTTAAATTATGGTATCGACCGTGGATTGATTTTGGGGGCCGGTTACCTTATCGAGAATCAAGGTTTCCGTAAAAAGCCATTTGCGTACAGACATCAGTTTATGGCAAACTACCTAACGGGACGTGAGTCATTCATGTTTGATTACCAGGGAATATTCAAGGAGTTGATTGCCGGTCAGGATCTCTCGGTTCATATTTCTTCGCTGGGGCCTAAGAACCTAAGTAATTTTTTTGGATACGGTAACCAAACCATTTTTGAGGAGCGTAGTACTAGAGGTGTTTCCTATTATCGTAACCGGTTTGATATTGTTAATGCTGCTGTATTTTTGGAAAAGTATTTGACTGATGATTTAAAATTATTTTATGGTTCTTCATCCGAATATTACCATAGTAGTGCTTCAAATAATGTAGGCCGTTATTTTGAAGATTTTAAGGCCCAAAATCCTGATGAACCTCTTTATGGTAGCATTTTTTTTACTGGTGCCTCATTGGGGATCGATTACGACACAAGAGATAACGTAGCAAATGCAAAATCGGGAGTTCATTTTCATTCGAAAATCGGCTGGAACGCGCAGCTCGGGGGGGGATCCCGCAAGTACGCGGCTATGGAGAGCGCTTTTAGTTTTTATAAAACATTAGCAAATAATCGTGTAACTTTTGCAAATAGAACCGGCTTCGAAACCCTCTGGGGAGATCCTTATTTTTATCAACATGCACAGATAGGAGGAGAGGCCAGTCTTCGTGGTTATAATTCGAGACGTTTCACAGGAAAGACGGCCCTTTATAATAATTTTGAAACAAGACTCAAATTGTTCAGTTTTGCATCCTATTTAATTCCGGGAACAGTTGGTGCTCTTGGTTTCTATGATATTGGCCGGGTTTGGATGCCTGAAGAAACATCCGATAGATGGCATATGGGTTATGGTGGAGGCCTGTATTTTATGCCTGGAGATTTACTAATTATCCAAGGCGCCTTAGGTTTCAGCAAGGAAGCTACCTTGCCATATATTAGGGTGGGATTGTCATTTTAACGACAATCCCACCACGCATTATGAATCTTTATATTTCATTTTAGTGTTTCTGAGCAGAAAGTATCCTGCCAATCCTGCAATTATTGAAGTCAATAAGACGGAAAGTTTGGCTTCGTTTATGTGCAAAATATCGTTGAATGAGAGTATCGCTATAAAGATAGACATGGTGAAGCCTATTCCCGCCAGCAAGGCCACTCCAACAACATGCATATAGCTACTTCCTTCCGGTAAGCTACTGATTTTCATTTTTGTACATATCAGCGCCATGGCAAATATCCCTATTGGCTTTCCGAGAAGTAACCCCATGCTAATACCCAATCCCAAAGGTGCGGTTAGTCCGTGGAGCATTTCCGCTTCAAGCGTTATATTTGTATTGGCGAAGGCAAATAATGGGATGATCAAAAAGTTTACAGGTTTCACTAGCGCGTGTTCCAGTCGTTCCAAGGGCGATTCCTTTTCCGTATCGTTTGTCGGAATTGTCATCGCAACTAATACACCAGCGATAGTGGCATGAATACCTGAATGGTGAACAAAATACCAGATAAATATGCCTGGAATTAAGTACAGATATGGGTTTAAAACGTTAAATCTATTCATGATAACTAATATAAATAGACCTAGTGCCGCATAAAGTAGATAGCTCGTCTCAATACCTGAGGAGTAAAAAAATGCAATAACTAAAATCGCAATCAGATCATCTACGATGGCTAGCGCAGCAAGAAATATCTTAAGGCTTGTAGGTACCCTTTTATCGAGTAGGCCGATTACAGCCAATGCAAAGGCTATATCTGTGGCCATGGGTATGCCCCAGCCGCTCGAAGTTTCGGTTCCGGCATTAAATCCTAGGTATATCAAAGCAGGTACCACTGCGCCTCCTATTGCACATAAAATAGGTAGTGAGGCCTTCCGTGGAGATGAGAGCTCACCCTCAACAATTTCCCTTTTAATTTCAAGGCCTACCAATAGGAAAAATATAGCCATGAGACCATCGTTGATCCACAGCAAGACGCTATAATTTAGATGTACCGTTTCCGACTCAAATCCAACGTGATAAGCGAGTATGGAGGCCAAGTTTGATGCCAATGGTGAGTTGGCGATGATCATGGAAAGAACTACACAAATAAACAACAGTATGCCGCCTGCATTGGTAGATTCAAAAAAGTTCTTAAATACGTTAAGATTGATGCGTTGGTTCATGATATTAAGTTCTATTTAACATTGTCTTTATCCCACACCTCCATGTGTGCGAAATTGTGTTCTTTATTGGTGAAGGATGGGTCTTTTCCATCCTTTCGTTGCCTATTGTAGTCTCGGTATAGCCTCAGCACTTTTTTATGCAGCAAAATAATGGCTATCATGTTAAGCCAAGCCATGACTCCCACGCCGATATCGCCCATTTTCCAAGCCGATTCCGCGGTAGCGATACAGCCAACATACACGGACACCAAGATCATTAACCTTAGGATCCAGACTAGCCAGACGCTACTGCTTTTTCCCATGATGAAACTTACATTCGTTTCCGCGATATAGTAATAAGCCATAATAGTGGTGAACGCAAAAAAGAATAAGGCGAGTGCCACGAAGCTATCTCCGATTGCAGGAAAGTGGTGTGCGACTGCAAATTGAGTATAACGTGGTCCGATCTCAACATTGGGCAGATTTTCTACAATAAAGCCTCCAGCCGGATCTATCGTGTTATATTGTCCGGTAAAAAGTATCATAAATGCGGTAGCGGTACAAACAAATAATGTGTCTACATAAACCGAGAAACCCTGCACTAGTCCTTGCTTGATAGGGTGAGAAACTTCAGCTGCCGCGGCCGCGTGTGGAGCCGTTCCCTGACCGGCTTCATTGCTATAAATGCCTCTTTTTACCCCCCATGAAATGGCCATGCCGATGATGCCCGCAAACGCGGCCTCCATATTCAGACCGGATCGGACAATCAGCGCGATGACATCCGGAATCTGCGTAAAATTGAGTCCCATGATGACAACTGCCATTAAAATGTATGCCCCTGCCATAAACGGGACAACAATTTCGGCAACCTTACTGATCCGTTTTACACCACCCACAATGATAGTAGCTAACAATAAAACCAACAGTATCCCTGTCCATTCCGCAGATACATTAAATGAGGCGTTTACCGCTGCACTGATGCTATTGCTCTGTACCCCAGGTAACAAAAATCCAGTGCTGATGATAGTCACCACAGCGAAGGTAACAGCAAATGCTTTCGAACCAAGCCCTTTTAGGATATAAAAGGCCGGTCCACCGCGGTATTGACCATTTTTTACCTCTTTATACATTTGACCAAGTGTCGCTTCAATGATTGCAGACGAGCTACCCAAAAATGCGATCACCCACATCCAGAAGACTGCGCCAGGTCCGCCCATTGCTATTGCCGTTGCTACACCAGCTATATTCCCAGTTCCCACCCGACCGGAAATTGCCAATGCAAAAGCCTGAAAAGAGGATATTCCTTTGTCGGAGCTTCTACCTTTAAAAAGGAGGCGAAGCATCTCTCGGAATTGGGTCAATTGCGGTAATCTGAAGCGAAATGAAAAATATATTCCACTCAGAAGGCAAAGGTATATTAATGCATCGCTCCAGACGATATCATAAATTTTATCTATCAGATTTGTCATATTTTATCAAAACCACGTAGCAGATTTCGGCTAAAATAGATAAAATGGGGCGAGTTATGTGATATTATTGCATAGATAATATTTATGATGCTTTCTTTATTGTATTGCGATGTGCTATTAATGCAAGCGGAGCATAAGCTAAAGCTTCCTAGTTAACCAAGGGTTATGATTTTTGGTAGCTTGCCGGAGGCTATCAGGGGAATGTTTTACGGAATGTTCCCGAAACTCTTGATTATTTTTGATAAATTTGAATCTATGGATAATATAGAATTCGATAATTTTCAAGAACATTGGGACAGATTTATCGCTGCAGGGATTGTATGGATCCCGACGCTATTGACAGCTTTAGTGTCTGCGATACTAATATATTTGATTGGTTCATGGCTAATCCGGGTGATAAAGCGGCTCGTAGACAAGGCATTTGTAAGGCGGGGAATAGATGCGTCTCTTCAGCGCTTTTTGTCAAATTTGATCAGTTGGGCGTTAAATATTCTGTTGTTTATTGTCGTTGTTACGCAGTTGGGCGTACAGACTTCTGCTTTCGTAGCAATAATAGGGGCAGCCGGATTAGCTATCGGCCTCGCTTTGCAAGGTTCACTTTCCAATTTTGCCGGCGGTATTCTTATTCTGTTGCTCAAGCCGTTTCGTGTTGGGGATTACATATCCACCAGCAATGGTGTATCAGGTACTGTGCGGGAAATAGATGTTTTCAATACTAAACTAAACACACCGCAAAATCAACTGCTGGTTGTTCCAAACGGGGAGCTTTCCAATAGTAGCATAACGAACTATACCCAAATGGGAACGCGCAGAACCTGGTTCGATATTGGCGTAGCTTACGACACGGATTTACGCGAAGCACAACGCATACTTCTCGCCGTGATAGCAGATAATCCCGCAGCTCATGCAGACCCCGCACCACAGGTTGTCGTAACTGAATTGGGAGACAGCGCGATCAACCTCTCTATTAGGGTCACGACTTCGAACGAGTTATTTTGGAAGATGCAGGAAGAGTTAATAATCGATTGTAAGACCGCTCTTGACCGCGCCGGCATTGAGATCCCATTTCCGCAGCGAGACGTCCACATTCTTAACAAGAAGTAAATAGTATCTAATCCGTTATATTCGGCTATGGAATATTAAATAGTATTCAAGCAGTTCCAAATTTGATGAATTTATTGTGGAAAGCGCATATAAGGACAGTTTAAAGACAATATCACCATGCGGATACTAGGAAAGAAACCTCAATTCAAACATACATTCGATAAGAGCGTGATATTGCCAAGCCTGATATTCATAGTTGGTGTATGTTTGTTGGCGGCACTATTTCCTAAATTGATTAACGGATACCTTAGCGATATAAAGAACTTTGTTTTCGTAAACCTCAATTGGTTATATGTTTGGTGCGTGACCATTTTTGTGATTTTTCTGGTCTTTCTTATGTTCAGCAGGTATGGTAATATCCAAGCTCGGTACTAATGAAAGCAAACCGGAGCACTCATTTTTCTCATGGGTTTCCATGCTCTTTGCCGCGGGCATGGGTATAGGTCTAATGTACTTTAGTGTAGCCGAACCCATGCAGCATTATTCTTCTGAAGCCTTTCAAGGCAATCACTATATTAACCGCGCAAAAAATGCACAACTCTATACGTTTTTTCACTGGGGCATACATGCCTGGGCTATCTATGGTTTGGTAGGTTTAACCTTAGCCTACTTCGCTTACAGATACCGACTGCCCATGTCGCTCCGTAGTTGCCTGTATCCCTTACTTAAAAACAAAATTTATGGAACATGGGGGGCTGTGATCGATGTATTTGCATTATGTAGTACTTTTTTTGGGATCACGACCACATTGGGCTTTGGTGTGGTACAGATCAATTCTGGTTTGGTGACATTGAATCTCCTTCCCAATTCTAGCTTTATTTACCAAGTCGCGATAGTTCTTGTCCTCGTGTCGTTTTCCGTATTTTCGGCTATATCAGGTGTAAATAAAGGCATTAAAATATTAAGTGGCATTAACATATCCGCTGTGATTGCATTAATGTTATTTGTATTATGCTTAGGACCAACGGTATACCTAATTGGCAGTTTCACAAATGGGTTAGGTAATTACGTAAATAGCTTTTTCGATTTGACATTTAATACGCATGTCTATGAAGAAGAAACTTTACCGTGGTTTTATAACTGGACTATCCTTTATTGGGCATGGTGGATCTCTTGGTCGCCCTTCGTAGGTCTATTTATAGCTCGCATATCCAAAGGCCGGACTATCAAAGAGTTCATTGCTGCGGTATTAATTCTACCCACATTGTTTAATTTTATCTGGATGTCTGTTTTTGGAAACAGTGCAATTTGGTTCGATGTCAATGTCGCGGACGGCGCACTGAGCATGCTTGTTTCTGATCCTGACTCGCTGCTATTCCGTTTTCTGGAATATCTACCACTTAGCAATTTATTGAGCTATTTAGTCATCACGATAATTATGATTTTCTTCGTCACATCCGCCGACTCGGGTATGATCGTTATGAATAGTATTTCCTCGCAAAATGCCTCCAATTCGCCAAAATGGCAAACGGTATTTTGGGGTGCTCTTCTGGCAATATTAGCACTATTGCTTTTAAATGTAGGCGGACTGTTAGCGCTACAGACGATGACACTTTTAACGGCGTTACCTTTCGCTGTAATTATGATATTATTTGCTGTATCGTTAATGAAGGCGCTTATCATCGATCATAAATATTATGAGCAGGATGTATCGGTTTCTACTGTTCCCTGGTCGGGCGAATACTGGAAGCAACGTCTGAAGCAGATTGTATCCTTCAAAAGTCGCGAGGCGGTTGATAAGTTAATTTATGAAGATATAAAAGCTGCATTTTTAGAGTTAAAGCGCGAATTTGAGCAAAATGGCATTACAGCAAAAATAGAAACGTACGATAATCCAGTCCGGCTTGAGCTTGCGATAAGTCATGATGTTGTAAACGACTTTATTTATGGTGTTAAAAGTCAGAAGCGCGTAGTATCCGCGTTCTTAGTTGATGATGAAAATCTTCCAGACCCAGAAAGTAATACAACTTATTTTCCGAAGACCTACTTTGGTGATTCAAGAGAGGGATACGACGTTCAGTACTTTACAAAGAACGAACTGATCAGTGACGTACTAAAGCATTACGACCGCTTTGTTAGCATTGTGGCAGAAGAAGCAAACGAGATGTTTATCAGTAGAAATACGAATGCGACACGTGGGAGTCGAGAAAAGGATACTTCCGATCAAAAAGAGAGGTCATAATTCAATTGTATTCTAGCGCCAAAGCTCCGCCGAAAAATACCTACAACCTTTGAAGAACTACCCTAGCTGAAGTAACTTATGGAGTTGGTTTCTGAATCACCTCGATACTATCCGTAGGAAAACGATTTGCAAGCCAGCTAGCCAGTTTTTCTTTTTGTACTGGTGTTAACGCCGGATCGGCCGTGTACAGGAATGCGATGTTGGTCACGAGACTGTCATTTGTCTCGTACTGCTGCTGGCGACCAACACTGTACAAACTTATCTCGGGAAAAAGGACTCTTATATCGCTCTTCAAAGTTGGCGAGCCAATCTCGTACATCGAAATCTTATTATTAAGTTTACGTATTGTAATATCTTTTTCGTTTACGGCAACAGTCCTTCTGTCGATTTCGCTCAATATACTCGATTGTAGGTCGACTGTATCCTGTCGGATCAATAGTTCAGTATTTTCGATTCCAAAATCTACCATAGCAGTTTGTAGCTGTTCGATTTCCTTCTCATTAAACTTTTTGGCAAGAAAAGCAAGCTCCAGCCTCCGGGGTCTGCTGTTAAATTGTAACTTTTCATACACAATGGTATACCCCTTGTCAGAGAGTTCGTGCTGTACAAACTGTCGTACGCGGTTGTTGTACTTTCGTTCCTGGTACAGGTTATAAGCGAAGTATAGGCTTGGTATGATGAGCGCGAGGGTGATAAACGTGATACTCTGTGTAATCCGTTTTTCACGCTTTTTGTCCACGTAGTGTACTTTAGGATAACGGAGATATTTTACAATGGTGAAGGTCGCTAGGCATATGAATACGCAATTGATCACATACAAAAATATAGCACCCGCGAAATAAGTTAGATTCCCAATAGCTAAGCCGTATCCCGCCGTACACAGTGGCGGCATTAACGCAGTAGCTATAGCCACGCCGGGGATAGGATTTCCTTTATTTACACGTGTGATAGCGATGACGCCGACCGTACCCCCGAAAAAGGCAATGAGAACGTCATATATATTTGGCGAGGTGCGAGCAAGGAGCTCCGATTGCGCATCCTTAAAGGGACTTAGCAAAAAGTATAAGAAGGATACAATTAAGCTAATAAGCGTCGAGATAACCAGATTTTTAAGCGATTTTTTGAGCAACGGAAAATCAAAAGTACCAAGAGCGAAGCCCGCACCCAAGATAGGCCCCATAAGCGGTGAAATCAGCATCGCACCAATGATTACTGCCGTAGAATTGACGTTTAGCCCGACCGAGGCCACCACGATGGCACAAGCGAGAATCCAAGCATTCGAGCCTCTAAAAGAAATATTTTCGACCACGTTCTGTAGTACGGTTTCTTTCTTCTCTTCTCCTTGATGTAAATCGAAAAATCCAAAAAAATTATTCATCTCATACGGTTTGACTGCTAATATAAAAATCTTTCTTTATGTCTGTATAATTATGTCTGTATAATTATGTCTGTATAATTTGGTTCAAAATAGTCTATTTGAAAAAAGAATGGTATAATTTTAAAAATATCCCTTAATACTGCCAGTCTTTCTTATTTTTGGAGAAACTTAAACTTCGTGAATAGATTTTTTATTATATTCTGCTATTTAATAACGATTCAAACTGCATTTGCACAAAATTCAAAGCTTTCAGGCATCGTTAAAGATTCCTTATCAACCGTACCGATCCCCTTCGCCAGTATTGGTTTATTAGACGCCAACAACAGGGTGGTTGATGGTGTGGTAGCCGACACCGCCGGTAGCTTTAGTCTTTCCAATCTAAAGAACGGAAAATACAGCCTAACCGTGAAATTCATTGGTTACAATCAAAAGAAAACTACGATAGAGATTAGGGGGCAAAAAAGTTTAGATCTTGGAACCATCCTTATTTCCGCTGCAGATAACAGATTAGAACAAGTTACGGTTACAACCAGTGGAACAGGACAACGACATACTAGCGACCGGCAAAGCTACAACGCCAGTCAATATAAAAATGCCGTCGGCGGAACAGCATTGGATATCGTTAAAAATTTACCATCGGCATCCGTTGACGCCAATGGAAATATCAGTATGCGAGGCAATGCCGGCGTAATCGTATTAATCAACGGTAAGCCCTCTTTCCTGGATCCAGCAACCCTATTGAATCAAATAGCTGCCAACGATGTGGCAGAGGTGGAATATATCACGAGCCCCACCGCGCAATTTGACCCCGATGGCAAGGGTGGTATTATCAACTTAAAAACAAAAAAATCAGCAAATAATGGATTCGCTTGGATACTTAACCTGCAAGGAGGATTACCAAGTATTGAAGATTATGATAATCGCGAAATTCAAAAGCGCTTTGGAGGTGACATTGCATTCCAATATAAAAAGAACAAACTAGAATTAAACGGCTCGGCTAACTACCTTCGGAATGACAACGCGGGATTTAGAGAAGGAGATGTAAATACCGTTATCGGAGACCGCCAGACCTTCTTTCCTTCGCGGGGTGAAAGAAGTTTTGATAAATACAATTTCGGAATCAGATTAAATAGTACCTATGAAATATCCGACAAACATTCCGTGAATTTAGGCGCACTTGCATCCAGAAGGTTTCAGGATAGAATTGCCGATATTTACTATACCAATAGGACGATTCAACCGTCTAGTGGCGAGGAAATATCCAGAACAAACTACTTTAATCCCAACCTTCAGAATAAACAGGGAGAATTTTATTTACTAGATTTCTCTTATCAATACAAAATCAATGCGTCTCATTCACTACAATTAGGTGCCATATACGAATATGCTAACATATATGGTTCCACTAAAAATGCAAATATTGAGAACGGAATCGATACCGTTCAATGGACGGATAACAAGTATACCAATCCGCTACGAGGCTTAAGGCTTTCTTTACAACATACTTGGGCCATAGAAAATGCAGAATTATTAACGGGGTATCAATTAAGGAATGACAAGCAGAAAGGTGAATTTGAATACTTTGCATCAGAAAATGGAACAAATAACCTCGAATTGGTTCCAGAATTTACGGGTAAATTGGATGCAACCAACAAGATTCATGCGCTTTTTACGCAATACGACCATAAATTAATGAATACGCAGTTTTCATTAGGTCTTCGTTATGAGTATTATCAGCGTGATCTGCTTTTACTAAATACCAACCAAGAATACCCATATTCCATTCATCAACTATACCCAACCTTCAATTTAATGCAAGATCTAGGTTCAGGTTGGTCATGGAAATTAGCAGCGGCACGAAGAGTGCAACGAAACAACAATTTTGAATTAAACCCTATCCCTGAACGCGAACATTCCGAAACGTTAGAACAAGGAGATCCAGAATTATTGCCGGAATTCACCACCAATGCCGAAACGGGACTGGTAAAGAAATTAAAAACGGGTAGTGTTTTTTTGAATGCCTACTATCAGCACACCAAAAACCCAATTCAACGGGTAAATTCCGTTTATGCTGACACCATCCTTCGCCGTGTTTTCACCAATGCAGACTACGCCTCCCGCTACGGAGTCGAAGTGGGAGGGGAAGCCAAGCCATTGTCTTGGTTAAAAGTTAATGGGGGTTTTAACATATACAACTACAAAATTTCAGGTCAGGTATTGGATGATGAGGAAACAAGGACAAACCGAGAATGGGTGTATTCGCTCAATGCCGGTCTCCAAGCAGAATTTTTAAAAAGCTGGGGTGCTGGTTTGCAGGTGAATTACCTTTCAGAAAGACCAACTGTTCAGGGGATGGACTCGAGATTCGTCACTCCCCACTTCAACGTAAGCAAGGCTTTTGTAAAAGGAGCGATTACAGCCCAGTTGCAATGGCAATTTATGGAGCTGGGTAACTGGGGAGTGAATGAGCAACGCATTACCACATTCTCCCGTGACTTCTATACCACTACAAATTACATTTATGAAAAGAATGTATTCCTAGTTAATTTGAACGTTAACCTTGATAAGTTAAATCGGATCTTAAAACTGCCGAAGAGTGAATTTGGAGAAAAAGAATTCTAGGTCTCTCGCTTTTTAAATTCGGTCGGAGTAATACCGGTATATCGTTTAAAATATTTAGAGAAATTTGACTTATCCGTAAAGCCTAGTTCGAATGCTACCTCAGATATTGAATTGGTGGTATAGAATAGCAATCGCTTAGCTTCTTTAACGATATAGGCCGCTAGCACCTCCGACGCAGTTAAGTTTGCATGTTTCTTGCAAGCAGCACTTAGGTTCTGCGGACTCGTGTTCAACTTCGAAGCATAATAGGCGACATGGTTTACGACTCGTGCATCGTTATCAAGCAACCCGCAGAACTGGCCATATAGGTTCTGCCGAACTGTTTTCGTTCGTTTAGAACTTTCTGTATGCTCGAGGGCTTTGGCCAAAATTACTTTAAACAAGCCTTCCTGGCAGACCTTGTGCTCTTCAACCGCCAACATTTCCAACAACTTTTCAATCCTATCGCTCTCTTTCAAATATATCGTATCAAAACGGCTGATCTTATCAATCAACCTATTGATCTCAAAATCTAAACTCTGACTCACAAACAAGTTCTTTACCAAAAGAACGAATCCGCTTACCGGGTTTGCCAATTCCCAATGATGGACATTATCTTTTCTGATTACCAATAAACATGGTGTTATTATCATGGACTCTCTTCCGTCAATAACATGTTTGCCCGATGTGGACGACAGAAATACGAGTTCCAAATAACCATTATGTTTATGAGGTTTAGTGATATTCTTAGAAAGATCAAAAGTGGCAACTTTAATAAGTCTCTGAGGTTCCAGCTTGTCTTTAACTTCAATTTTTTTTCTATCCATCATCATTGCACAATTATAGTAAACAATAAGAAAAGATTCTGCGTTGCGAAAATAACTTTTTTAGTTTTATGTAGTAGTAGATTGTGTACTATAATGATAAATTGTACTTTTGCATAAGTAAAATGAAAAGAACAGTACAAATATCATCTCAAGTTACTCCACCTTGATCCAGGGTTAACAACCGTCTTTCTCCATAATATGGAAGCTTTGTTGTATGCGGATATTTCACATCCTGCATATATTACCTTTTTTCAGTTTTTTATTACACAGGTTTTATGCAAAAAATTATTAATTTATTTGACTTCAAGCAGAAGATTAATTATAAAAATGAAATTTTGGCCGGTTTGGCTGTTGCAATGACGATGGTTCCAGAGTCTTTATCTTTTGCGATACTGGCGGGACTCTCGCCGCTTACAGGTCTTTACGCCGCATTCTTAATGGGTATTGTAACAGCTATTTTGGGCGGTAGACCCGGTATGGTATCTGGAGGTGCCGGAGCCACTGTTGTCGTACTTATTGCGTTAGCTGCATCACACGGCGTCGAATATCTTTTCGCTGCAGTAATTTTGGCCGGCATCTTACAGTTGTTAGTAGGGGTTTTAAAACTAGGTAAATTCGTTAGGTTGATTCCCCAGCCAGTTATGTACGGTTTTTTAAACGGACTAGCCGTTATCATTTTCATGGCACAGGTAGCGCAATTTAAGATCACGGCGAATGGAGTCGATACCTGGATGCAGGGATCTGCCCTATATTTAATGGGCGGACTTACAATGCTCACTATTATTATAGTTTTTATTCTACCAAAGTTCACCAAAGCTGTCCCATCTTCTCTTGTTGCTATACTGGTTGTGTTTGGTATCGTTTACTTGTTTGATATAGATACCAAAAAAGTGATTGATATTGCTTCAGTAAGCGGTTCGCTACCTACATTCCATATACCTGCGATACCCTTCAGTTTGAAAACTTTAGAGATCATTTTTCCTTATGCGCTGGTAATGGCAGGTGTTGGATTGATTGAAAGTCTATTAACGCTAAATATGGTTGATGAAATCACCAATACTAAAGGTCAGTCTAATAGAGAGGCAGTCGCCCAAGGTGCCGCAAATATCACCAATGGGTTCTTTGGTGGAATGGGGGGCTGTGCAATGGTCGCGCAGACTCTAGTCAACGTAGGGGCTGGAGGGAGAGCTAGACTTTCCGCAATGGTTGCAGCGGTTGCAATTCTAACTATAATTTTGATTGCCGGCCCTGTGATCGAGCAGATTCCAATGGCGGCTTTAGTAGGAGTTATGATGATGGTCGCTATCGGAACATTTGAATGGGTAAGTTTTCGGATTATCAATAAAATGCCACGCCATGATATTTTTATTGGTATGCTGGTCGCAGTGATAACGGTACTTTTACACAACTTAGCGTTAGCTGTATTGATCGGTGTCGTTATTTCAGCTTTGGTGTTTGCCTGGGAAAGTGCAAAGCGTATTCGTGCCCGAAAGTTTGTAGACGAACAAGGTGCAAAACACTACGAAATTTATGGCCCACTATTTTTTGGTTCGACTACCGCCTTTCTAGAGAAATTTGACGTCGTCGATGATCCAAACGAAGTAATAATAGACTTTAAGGAAAGTAAAGTAGTAGATATGTCTGCTATTGATGCCTTAAATAAAATCACAGAGAAATACCACAAATTGGAAAAAAAAATACAACTACGTCACTTAAGTCCGGATTGTAGACAACTATTGAAGAATGCTGAATCGGTTATCGATGTAAATATTATCGAAGACCCCACCTATAAAGTAATGACCAATAGATAGTTTGGAATAAATTTGGTTATACCAAAAACTCAAAAAAAATCGAATGTGTCCCGTAGCACTCAGGACACATTCTCTGTAAGCAATATTCTTGTCGCTTATCGGTGCAACTCAAAATGGTCGTACAGCACACCATCAGCCGTATAGGCTTTATAATACAATGTATTTCCTTTGATATTTATGACCTGAAACAGCTGTGTATTTTCAGCCGATTTTTGTATCCATTCTTTTTGTGTATCGATCTGATACATCTTGGGGCCAGCCACCGATACGATATATACAGTTTTTTTTTCTTTTTTAGAAGGAAGGGCACTTCTGGCGTAGGTGTGGTCGTGTCCCTGCAGGAGGAGGTGTACGCCATATTTTTCGAAAAGTGGTCTAAATAAATCTGAAAATTGATAATTGTCGCGTGACTTAGCCGTCGAATATACAGGATGATGGCACATGACCACAGTCCATTTGCTAGGGTTGTTCTTGAGCACTTCTTCCAACCATAGCGCCTGTGCTGTACGATATGTGCTGTCCAACATGATGACCTGGGTGTTGAGCGCGATGATACGCAGCGGGCCGTAATCTACAAAGTAGTTGGATTCTTCCAGTCCTGCTGCACCGTTTTCCGGTAGTCTGAACTGTTGTTGCCAATGTGGATCGAGAGTCAGTACTTTTTGCTCATCCCTAAAATACTCGTGGTTGCCGGGTACCATAAGCTGTGGATAACTGCTGTTGATACCGGTACCTGCATAAAACCATTCGCCCCACTCGTTGTCTGAATTGCTGCGGTTGATCAGATCGCCGGCATGAAGTACAAAGTCGGCCTCCGGACAGGTTTGTATAGCTTTGCGGTATACACGTGTCCAGCGCGAGCGTAGGTCATTCTGCGCATCTCCCAGATAAATGAAAGATAGACTATCCACCTGAGCTGCAGTTCTAAATTGAAACCATTCGCTCCAAGCTCCTTCTTTACCCACGCGATAGTTATAGGTATGGTCTGGTTGCAGCTGGTCAAAGGATACGTTGTGATACATTGACTGGTTATTTTCTCGGTCAGCAAATACATTACTCTCGGCCTGAAATACCCGGATTGAACTGTCTGCAAACTCAGGTGTGTTATTTTCGATGCGCAACTGTGCAATCTGTCCGCTGCCTTGGATTACGTTTGTTCGCCAGTTGACCGCTTGGGTGTGCGCTGCGTCGTTGGTAAGGTTCAATATGACGCGGTCAGGGTGGTTTTCGGCAAGATAACTTTGCCCTTGCGCCATCGAAGTTAGCATGATGCCCAGCGTTAGTGTAGTAATTAGTTTTTTCATGTATGTTAGCGTTAAAATTATTTTAAACTGCCACCTCCGTTTATCTTTGATTAACCAAGGTGGCAGCATTTAGTGTGCGTATGTATCAATTATTAATTAATCATGTATTTTACCCCGATGTTCCCCCATCGTGCGTAGTATTTATAGTCATTAGGACGTCCGTCACCGAAGTCAAACCGCACCTGTGAATTCGTAATATTGCTTAAGCCCACAAATACGGTGAAGTTCTTGTTAATCTTTTGTGATGCAGAGAAATCAAGTTGCGTACGACCTTTTTCCATCAGGTCATTAGCTTCTTCATCTGCCAATTCGCTAATGAAGGTCTCGTAGAAATTAAGGGCTATACGTCCAGAAAACCCATATTTTTCGTACGAAAGCGCAAAGTTTCCTACGCTCGGGCGCATTTCAGGTAGCCTCACTTTGCGAACAGACTCTACTCCAGGTACCTCAAAAGATGATTTTACGTAGGTGTAGTTTGCAAAAACACCAAAGCCATTTGCAAAGCCCGGCAAGAAGGTAAACTGTTGTTGCCAAGCGATTTCTAAACCATATACATCTGCTGCCGCGCCATTTACCGTTTGTGTGATCGCGTAGCCGTCGTAAGTACCACCAGACTGTGTGTATACCGACTCATAAATGTAGTCGTTTATTCTTTTATAGAATATACCACCAGAAAGTAAGCCGATAGGATTTAAATAGTGTTCAAACAACAAGTCCGCATTGGTCGAGGTACTTTGGTCGAGCTGAGGGTTACCTTTTTTCATACGTTTACGGCGCACCTCAATTTCTTCCCAGGGAACCAAGTCATAATAAGAAGGACGGGATAGGGTGCGTGTAAGCGCACCGCGAATGTTAGTCTGCTCGGTGATTTTGTATTTAAGATTCAAGCTTGGAAAGAATCCCGCAAAAGCAGCTTCAGTATTTACCGGCTGTGTCGATTGATAATTACCCTGGTCATCAAATGAGACAATATTACCCGTATACTTAAATCCGGTACGTTCGTAGCGCATACCAAGTATGGTTTCTAATCTACCAGTGGTCAATTTACCCAGGAAGTAACCTGCAGCTAGATTCTCATTTCCTTCGTAAGAATCAGGATCCGTATTTTGACGAATGTAATTGTCATTGGTTTCAAAAAGGTTCATGTTTTCTTGATAGTATTTTTCCATCAAGTACCCATTGGCTATAGCTCCAGAAAGATTGTATTTACCACCAAAATATTCGCTACGACTGTAGTCTGATGTAAACGCATCCATAGTTAATGAACCGGTTTTTAGACGATATTGGAAATAGTTGCGCGTGTGCGCGTCTTCTTTGTAGCGGAAACGTGCACCCGCTTTAAGATCTAAGGTATGACCATCGCCGAATGAAAGGGAGCGTTTGATATTTCCAGACAGCTGTAGATCCTGATCGTGCGCAAATTGGTGGCGACGGTTGTAGCTGTTAGCTGTGTACTTTGCCGCATCATTTTGGTCTGAACCCGTAAATAAAAACTGCGGTGCGCTCGGGTCATTGTTGTCAATTTCGGCGCTTAGTCCACTTTGTTGGAAATACCCGTCATAGTACAGCGGCTGGTCGTAACGTCCTTTGGCAAACGTAGCATCTGCATCCACTTCATAGTTGTTGAATACCGTCTTTCCGCCCAGAGAAAATGTGATAATATCTCTATTGTAGTCACGTGGCGTCCCCGCCGAACCGATGCTGATATCTGTTGCTTGGTTGATATCGGTATACTCACCGATATTATAGGATTTGGTGCCGCGGGTCTGTAACTCGAAATATTTGTTATACGAAGAACGCGCATACAGCTTCGTGGCTTGGTTGGGATAATAGTTAAGCTCTAATTGCAAGCCAGTATTTTTACGTTCCAGATCGCTGCCTTCCAATTCTAGGTTTGACATCAGCAAGCGCTCTTGGCCATCGATCTCATAGGTGTCATAATCAACCTGCACACGGTCTTCTCCACGGTAGGTCTGGCTGTAGTTTATATCAGCAAGAAATCCCCATCTGTCGTAACGCTTTCCGAGTACAGCACCGATATTATAATTTGCTTTGGACAGCAACTGGTTGTATCCTCCGCCTACATTAACGCGAAAAAGTTCTTCACCGGCCTTTGGTGTTTTGGAAACAATATTTACCGAACCCGCGGTTGCATCGGCATCCATATCAGGCGTAAAGGTCTTATTTACCTCGATCGCTTCGACTGTAGAGGAAAGGATCCCATTAAGATCGATCTCGCGGCTATTCGTCTGCGTAGAAGGTAGTCTGGTTCCATTTAAGGTAACGGATCCCATATTCTGACTGAGGCCGCGCATCACGACATTACGCGGTAATCCGTAGCTGTAATCCATGGCGATACCAGGTACGCGTTGCAATGCTTCTGCAACTGTCGCATCTGGAAAACGCTCAATCTGCTCCTGCGAAAGCACATAACGTATATTGTCGGCATTCTTCATGTTGCTCAATGCCAGTGCTTCGCCCCGGCGTATGCCGTTGATCGTGATGCCTTCTAAGTTGTTATCTTTTGGTTCTAACAGGATGTTGATAGGCGTCCCTCCATTTGGGTAGGTGAGCTCTATAGTTTGGTTTTGGTATCCAACATAAGAGACTTGTATACTTATTTTTCCCGGTTTTAGACCTTGTAGGATAAAATAACCATTAGCATCAGCCATGGTTTCCCGATTATTAGAAAGGTTGACCAGTGTCGAATGGGGCAATACACGTCCGGAGTTGGCGTCTTTGACATACCCAGCGATAATATTTTTCTGTGTAGGATCTTCTTTTGCCGATTTCGAAGCAGCTACTACTACAATGTTATTTTGCACAATACGGTACCCCAGTCCGTTGTCAGTCAGTAGTTGATTTAGCACCCCACTTGCAGTTGTACTGGTTTGTTTTATGGTGTGCGCATTTTTTCCTTGGATAAGATTTTTGTCGTAAGAAATAGGAATGTCCAATTGTTTTTCCAATTGATTCAAACCTTGTTCTAGATTACCGTTACTTCCTGCCCAGTAAATCTGTTTTTCTTGTAGCATTTTGGATGTCTGTCCTATTGCAGGAGTAGATGGCATAATACCGACATTGAAGACCGTTGCAGCAAATAGTAAATTGCGAACTGTCTTTAGCTTTTTTTTCATACTTTTGATATTATTAAATTGTAAATTTGATTAGGAGTGTCGGTTACTTTAGCGAGAGACTGACACTCTTTTTTATTTGATTGTAATTGTTTGATCCTTTATAATAGTACGTCTAGCACTGATCGTACTGATCAATGAGGCGATGTCTTTTAAATCCATGTGTGGGGTCAAAGTAACTTTGTAGCGTACCTGGGTAGCTTTATCCGTAAGGTGTATTAGAGAAATGTTGTAGTAATCTGCTAGACATTGCCGCAAGGTCGCGAAGTCAGCGCCATACAAAGTCAACGAGCCGTTTTGCATATTCAGACTGACATCGCTCGATTTTCTCACCTCCCATTTCTGCGTGCTTTCTTGATATACCATTCTTTCATTCGGGGTAAGCACGACTTCACGTTGATCTATCCGGATACTTACTTTTCCTTCCTCAAGAAAGACGCTATGTTGATCACCTTCTACCGGACTACTTACCGAAAATCGAGTTCCAAGCACGGTCGTCTCTAAGTGTTTGCTGTGTACAACGAACGGTTTTGCTTGATTCTTTTTAACTTCAAAGAAAGCATTTCCTTCTAGAACCACATTACGTTCAGCA
This sequence comes from Sphingobacterium olei, assembly GCF_005048855.1. Taxonomy (GTDB): domain Bacteria; phylum Bacteroidota; class Bacteroidia; order Sphingobacteriales; family Sphingobacteriaceae; genus Sphingobacterium; species Sphingobacterium olei. The sequence goes on along the minus strand of NZ_SUME01000008.1, from coordinate 227,247 downwards.
CGGTTGTAACCGGCAGTGACTTGCAAACTGCTATAGGGACGAAGTATGACCACCGTACTATCAGGCAGATTTATTCTCTTGGCATTATTTGTACTGCTGAATAATTGTACAGGAGCAGTTTCTTTCGTGTCCGTAGAATGTAATAGTACATTACCCCAGATAACGCCGCCTCCGGCAAGAAGCAGTACACCAATCCATATCGCAGCATACTTCCATATGATGGTTCGGCGCTCATTTTTTTTACGATGCGTGTTGTAGCTTTGAAGCACACGCTCGTACAAACGCTTTTCCAATAGGCTCTCTGATTCACTATCAAGAGGAGGAACCTCACTAAAAATGTGTTCTTTTTCTTTTGTAGCTAATGACTTGCGCTTCGGTGCTTTCATATGAGGTATACGAACATCCTATAGGCAAATCCCGACTGTTTATGAGATTTAATAATTATTAAATACGGTGTTTACATAAGGTTAATACGACTATTCCTTTTGGAGCTATTTCAGGAATTTTTCAAGAGCAGTTCGTAGTTTTTGGTTAGCTAGCGAGAGCTGATTGCGAACGGTCTTGTCAGAGATCAGTAGCTTTTGGGCGATTTCTGTCGTATTGAAAACTCCTTTGTTATTGAGCTGTACCACACGGCGCATCTGGTCAGGCAACCTGCTTACCTGTAGTTCTAGGAATTCGTCAAATTCTCGCTTAATCGTAATCTCCAGTGCTTTATTGTCATGCTGACTGTACCAGGTGGGGATGTCCTGCTCAAGGTCCGTCTGGAGTTTACTCTTACGATAATGGTCGGTAATTCGATTACGGAGTGCAGTGTACAGATAACCTTTAATTGTGTCGATGCGATCTTCTAGGCTTTCTGATTTTAATAATTTTAAAAATACGTCATGAAGAAGATCCTCGGCAAGTGCATGATCCTTTACTTTTTTTAGGGCAAAGTAGTAGAGCTCTTTCCAGTATAACTTATATATGCGATTAAAGCAGTCAATTTTTGGATCGGAGTAGTGCATTTTCTCTGTTGTTGGTTTCTATAGCATGTGCTGCCCTATAAGGAGCAGTAACGTAGTAGAAGACACGACAAATCTAGGTATGCAATGTTAACTGAATGTGAAAATAGTAAGAATCTTTTAGGTGGTAGGGTCTCTTTTCGTTTGCTAGTATCGTCAATACTTTATAAGTAAGCTTCTTGAGATTTCCCTGTTTACCATATTTATAAGTTACTTTCTATGTAAGATTCTTGCCGCTGCTTCAGACGCAACGATAAGTCCCCCTGCCAGCATAATAATATCCTTTAAGACTAATCTTCCTGCTCCTGATAGATAAGGGAATCCATAGTGTGGTGTGGGAAAATCCCCACCTAGATTAGGTACAAAAACCTCTGGTGTAGTTATAAGGAATGAAAGCGTAACCAATGACATTCCAGTAGTTAAAAGACCGCCCAAAAAACCGATTTTGGGAAACCAAATACCCAATAAGACGAGGCTGCCGATAGTAACAATAACCAATCCTAATGCGTAAGAAAAAACATAGGTTCCATTTTGTTTATGCCAATCTATATTTTTCTGTACCGTTTTGCCTTCCGGATTTTTATAAACTGTATATTCACTTACCTCTTTATTATGATCGTTTAATGTTGTGTTATCGGTATTCTGATAAAAGAAATTCATCAAAGGACTGTTTATAACAAAGGGCACTATTCCGTCGGCTTCATATTGATAGGCCTTCAATCCACCAATCCACACCATCACTAAGAATAGCGCACCCCGCATTAAATTGATAAATTGTTTTTGAAAATTGACAAATAAACTAAGAAATTTTTCCATTTTTACATACATTGAATGTAATCAAAAATACAATAGATACGCTTGTCTACAAATGGATAAATGTGGATATTACATAGACTTTTCGGCTACAATGGATATACCAACTTCTTGGCGAAAGGTCTTCGGGGAGACACCAACCTCTTTTTTGAAATATCTGCTGAAATAAAATTCATCCTCAAATCCCAGCTCTGCGGAAATCTCTTTAATATTTTTATTGGTAAGATGGAGTAACCTTTTTGCTTCGAGTATTAAGCGTTCCTGAATAAGCTTTGAAGGCGCCTTTCCATAGTTTTTCTTTACTTTCTTGCTAAAGGCATTTACGGATAGACCATGAAGATTTGCGTAGAAAACAACTGATTTTGACGAAGCAAAATGAGTGTCAAGCATCGTTCGGAAGTTAAAGATGTCCGGCTTTTTTAAAGATTTTTCAATGGATTTTTGTGTAGATTGCTTTTCTTTACTGCATAAGGCAAGTATAAGCTGAAGGTATGTCCTTACAATCGCCAAATCATAATTCTGTATAACATCTCCAAACTTTGCTATTTTATCAAAAAGCATCGTAATTTCATCAAAAAAATCATCTTCAACTGAAATGAAAGGCTTCTCATAAATATTATTGAAAAGGATGCCATTGCAGGCAACTTCCACTTTATGATATTCGATGCAATAAAAGTCACCATGGAATTGCAGGATGCGAATGTTTTTTGAATCTCCAAAATTCCAATTTAATAACTGATAAGGTGATAAAAAAAGTATATGCTTTCCATAGGTATCATGCGGATTAAAATCTATTGAAAAAGAAGCATTTCCGTCCATCATGACAACGAAATAATAAGGTTCATTGAACTTTAGAAGGGACTCAGCAGTATTACAAACCGATATTTTGATAAATGAATCCAAAAGGCAGATATAAGATTATTATTTTATAAATTCGTTTGTTTGAAGATTATTTCTATCTGGCTTAATACATATAATGTCTATTTTTAATCCTTATCACTCAATCGCAACACCTTTTATGAAGCGAGATTGCCTATATTCACAATGTTTCCAGCTGCAACGTCAGTTCCTTCATAGCAACAGGCAATTCAATAGCCATGTCGTCAAACCGGCATTCCAGGGCAATTTTTCCGGTGTAGCCAATTTTGCGCAGCGCCCGAAGGTACGGTCGGAAATCGTCGCCAGCGACACCGGGCGCGGTCCTGTTTTCCTTTTCGGCAATATCCACATGGTAGACGAATTCCCTGCCAGCCTCAACGATCCTTTGTGGGGATTCATGCTCCTTGAGCATATGATAAATATCTACCAATAGTTTGAAGTTCGGGTGGTTCACTCGTTTTGCGATGCCGTAGGCTTCCTCCACTGTATTGAACAGGTTGGTCTCTCCGCTGTTGAGGTTTTCCAGGCATATCACTACCCCGTAAGATGCTGCGAGCTTAGCCATCTTGCCTGCAAGACTAGTAAACTGTTCGATCGCCTCTTGCCGGTCGTAACCTTCGGGTACCCGACGGGATCCACCGCTACCGAAGACGACAATCCCGACCCCGGTTTTCTGGGCATGGGCAAACACGTTTGCGGAATGGGAAAGGATGCCATCATGGTCTGCTTCCGGGCCGACGGCCTTAAGCGATCCGGGCAGGAAAACATTGCAGGCATAGACGGGAAGACTTTTGGTTAGCTTGAGGGAATCAACCGGATCATTCGGTTTCAAATACTCCGACACGGTGGGTTGGATAAACAAAAAACCATGACGCGCTACAAGGTCGGTATCTTTCATCGATGCGCAGACACCCAGCTCCGGTCTGAAGAGCTGTTGCGCTATGCTGCCGGCCGATGTAAAAAAAACAGCGGCTAGCGTAATCATTCCCTTTAAAATCAATTTCATTTCCATGGATATTGCGTTAATACTTGAATACGTTCTGTCCTGCCATGACTTGCCTTGCCTTGGGGTCGAATGTAGCCCGTGTTCCTGTCCGGTATGCCGCATTGGCCATTATGCAGGCTACCGCGTGGTTGTAACCGGCCTCCACCGGCGCATTAGGGGTTTGGCGCGACCGGACGCAATCCATCCAGTTACGCATATGCGCATCCGTCAGGAAATCCCCTCCGGTATTTGCACCCGAAGCGGCCTGCACATCTGGAAGCTTATATTCCTCCAATAGATTGGCTTTAAGTCCCATCGCTTTCGCTGCATCATTTTGAAGCCCACCAGTCGGTGTGACCCTGTTCTTGTCCAAATCAAGCATGCCCCCGTTGGAGTAGTACAGTTCCTTGGTATCTCCGGCCGAGTTGCTGAAGCGCGAGGAATAAACGACCTGGAAACCATCCTCTTTACGATCCAGTGGTCCGTAATCAAATACGGCGGTCAACGTGTCGGCGTTGGTGCGTCCGTCCTTCCATAGGTATATCCCACCATTGGCCGTCACGCCGCGAGGGTAGGCGAGGCCCGAGAACCAATGCACCGTGTCAATCTGGTGGGACATCCATTGACCAGGGATGCCAGATGAATAAGGCCAGAACAGGCGGTATTCCAAGTATTTTCGGGGATCCCAAGCCTCGAAGGGCCGGTTTATTAAAAAGCGCTTCCAGTCCGTATCGGATTCACGGATGGAAGACGTAAGTGCAGGGAGGCGCCATCTGCCCGGCTGGTTTACGTTCCAGCACATCTCGACCATCACAATATCGCCGAACCGCCCGGAACGAATATAGTCATTGGCAGCCTGATAGTTACCACCGCTTCGACGCTGGGAACCGATCTGCACGACGATATTACTAGCTTTTACCGCATCGAGTGCCATATTTGCATCGTCCATTGTTTCGGCGAAAGGTTTCTCGCAGTAGGCATCCTTGCCGGCTTTCGCTGCTTCAGCTAGGTGGAAGGCATGTTGGAAATCTGCTGTGCTGATGATCACTGCATCGATGTCTGCCCGGTCATACAGCTCGTCGTTATTGCGACACAGCGCGACATTGGCCCCTGTCTTTTCGCGTATATAGGCAGCCCCTTCTTTGCGGCGTCTGTCCCATATATCTGACAATGCGACAAATTCGAAATCGAGCGCCTTGGCGTGGCTATTAAATGCAGGAAGCAACGAATGCTTGAATCGGTCCGAAAACCCGATAATACCTACGCGTACCCGGTCGTTCGCGCCGAGGATCTTGCTGTAGCTCTTTGCACTCATTCCAAGTCCGCCAATGGTTAATCCAATAGCCGAAAGGGTGCTCTTCTTGATGAAGTCTCTTCTGCTTTCCATAATAAGATATATTAGTGCTATTTTTTAATTCAAGTTTAATAGCGTTTACAATTAGCAATCGTAAAACTATTCTTTTTTTTGCAAATAGCGATGCTATCTACGTAACAAAAGCATTGACTTACATTGGTTTGGATCGGATTCATTTCACAGAATTCCTATCGCGTCTTCATATGCTAGAGAACTAAATGAAAGATATCATTGACAATATAAAGTTTAATCGTTGATATCTCGGAGGTGATATATGCAATTTGGGATTTTATGAGTTCTTTACCAAAATGATCGAATGCAATAGCATTGCTTGACTGTACAAGATCAGATGTCAGTTGTCCGCAGGATATATCTTTATTTCCCGTTACATCAGCTTTTCTGACTGAATTGGCGATACCTTATGATTGGGGTTCTTTAACAGAAGGTCTCCCGCAGGAGAAGAATAAAATGACAATCAAAGCAACTATTTTTGACATATAATAGTGTTAAAGTTGAACTGTAGGATCGGGTAGAACAAATAATATTACACGATCCTAGAATATAATCAATCTAATATACATTAACAAAACCGAACCTGGAAGCAGCCTCAGCAAATAACCGTAACCTTTTGGTTAATAATCGAACTCAGGTTTTTAGGATCCATTTTTGCTCACGATTCATATAATTGAATGAAATTCTTTAGTTTTGACTGTAGCTATTTAGGAGAAGATTGCAATATTATCTCTTCGGCGAAGGAATGTTTTGGATAAATTTAGAAATAGGGACGAGCAATGATATTGAAAAAAAGCATCGGCTATCACTACCTGAAATACCTGCTTACCGGGGTCTTTTCAGCTTTGCTGATTATGGGTTATGCGCAGGGAACTCAAGTTGTGGATTCCATTGATGTCGTACGTGATTACCGGCCGATACTGGCAGATGCCGTAAAGGCCCGTCGGAGTCCGGATATGCGTATCAATAGAGAAGCGATCGAAAATGAGCTACAGCAGGTCGCCGCTGCTACATATTTTTCAATAAATGGTTTCAAACAAGCCTACAATGATGAACTTCTTAAACGGAATCCCAATGCTTCACGCGACAATATCGACAATTACCGAATTAGTTATCTGGCTTACCGTGCAGGGGAGTACCCAAGAGCGACCTCTATTTTAGAGAGTTTGGAAAAATCGGATGCCTATTATCAGGGCGCTATAATTACTTTGGGCAATATTGCTATAGAGACCGGCGATAAACAACGTGCCCGAAATGCTTTTCTCAAAGCGACGAAAATGGATCTCGATCCGGAATTGAAAATAATTGCGTTGTATAACTACGCCAAAGTCTTATATGAACTAGACTCCGCCCAAGTTGGCCTAGAAATACTTCAAGACTATATCGCGAAGAGACATGTGGATATTAATCGTGATGGCAAGAAACCGGAGAGTGCGGAAACATTATCCATAGATGTTTTGTTGGGTACGAGTAATTTTCACGCGGGAGTAAGTATGCTGGAATCGTTAAACAAAAGGAGCAGCGAAGCCGATGTAACCTATCAAAAAGCAACGTATTACCGCGCTTTGGAGTTCTATAATGAGCGTGCTTTCGAAAATAGCATATCCATGTTTATGAGATCTGAAAAATTCCCGATCGATCCAGAAATGGCAGCGTTGGCCACGTATTGGAAAGCGGAGGCGATGTATGAAGTACGCAAATACAAAGAGGCGGTGGAAAACTTTTCCCGATTCCTCCGGATGCCCGCTGCAAGAAATACCGATGTATACAGTTATGCGCACTATGGCCTGGCCTATGCAGCTTTTCGCAACAACAGCTTTAGCGTGGCTGCTGATTATTTTGAACGCTTTTTGACTACCGATGGAAGTTCGATAGAGGAAAGTGTACGGCATGACGTGATCGCACGTTTAGGTGACTCGTATTTGTCCTTGCGCAATTATGGCCGGGCCAACCAATACTTTGATCAGTTGATCAACAGTAAAGCTCCTAATCAAGACTACGCGTTGTTTCAGCGCGGTATTATGTATGGATTGCAGGGCGACAATGAAACCAAGATCAGCACGTTGCGGTCTGTTGTGGAGCAATTCCCCGGTTCGAACTATGCAGATGACGTGGCCTTTGAGGTTCCGTACACGTATTTCACAATGGAAGATTACGATACCGCCATCGAAGGGCTACAGAAGATGGTCAAAAAATACCCCCGAAGTAGCTATGTACCCCGGGCGTTGATGACCATCGGGCTTGTCCAGTACAATAAAGGTGAGACCGAAGAAGCGAAGGCTTCCTTCCGGAGGGTGGTGGAGCAACATGCTACAACAGATGAAGCACGACAAGCATTGCGTTCCATTGAGAACATTTACCTGGATCAAGGGGATGCTTCCGGTTATATTCATTACGCGACCAACACCGATGTCAGTGATCTGAGTGCCGCAGATCAGGATAACTTCACTTTCCAGGTAGCTTACTCTTTATTTAACAAGGGAGCATATGAAGGGGCTGTGGAAGCGATCAATGCATACTTTGATAAATTTCCGAAACCCATAAAGGAAAAACATGCCCGTTATATCCGCGGGGTGAGTTTATACCGGACCGGACAGCCAAAAGAAGCGCTACACGACTTGAACATCATCCTGAACGATTGGACGAGCAAGTATACTGAAAGCACCTTGCTAACGGTAGCTGCGTTATATCTAGAGTTGAAGAAATACAACGAGGCCATCGTGCATCTCAAAAAACTGGAGCTTAATTCAGAATTTAAAGAAAACTATAACTACGCGGTAACTAACCTGATGATTTGCTATTTCCAAATCGGTGACTTGGAGCAGGTGGCCAAGTATGCGATGTTGATAAAGAACTACAACCGGTCATCTGAGGAAGACATTGCCAAAGCCCACTTGTACAGTGCGCGAGCCATGCTGCAGGAAGGAAATGTGTCTTCAGCCACGAAGGAGCTCAATCTGGCAGCGCTCAAGAGCCAAACGGCAGTCGGCGCAGAGGCACGGTACCGCACCGGGCAACTGCAGTATGAAAACAAGGAATACGACAAAGCACAGGAAACAGCCTTTGATGTGATCAACAATAGGGGGGTGCATGATTACTGGGTGGCCAAGAGCTTTCTCCTGCTTGCAGATACCTATACAGTCAAAGGCAATAGTCTCCAGGCAAAGAGTACGTTGGAAAGTGTGATTGATAATTATGAAGATGATGATGATGTCATTCCTTCAGCAAAAGAACGTTTAAAGAAATTGAAAATTAAGTAAATTTATATAACGATGCAGATCAAGCACGACTTATGTTATAAGTTTTGTACAATGTCTTTATCTTATAGGCACAATTCTACTGGTAGTCTCCTATTTTTAGTTCCAGTACTAATTTCAACCCTTCTAAAAATGAAGGCGATGTATATAATTTTTCAACGGATTGGTCTTAAGTTTAAATAGTACTGCCGGATTTATGAATATGTCAAATTTGGATGCAACTTTCCGGAATCGGGTTAGCTCGATTAGTGTTGGGTACGAGTTTGGAACTCGCTAGTTGTTTTTTACTAAGAATTCCCGGTTTTGCCGGGGATTTTTTTGGACATATGAATTAGCCCGTTGTGCATTATAACATGCCGTATTGTCGGATTCAATCATATACAATGAGGATATAAATAGTTATTGGCTTACCTTGTATACTGAAAGGCCCAGTAAGATGTGTCAAAATCATCGAATTTATTCATAAAAGTAAGATTAAAACTATCTAATGTCTCTAATAAGTCCCTTTACAAACACACTTCCTATATAATGATTTGTTAATCTATTTAACAATTATAACAAGAATGCCCGGTACGTTATAAAAATAGGAAGTAGGATGTGTTTTTCAGGGCCTTTACAAAGCGTTTGCGGATGATCTTGAGTTGATTGTATACGGTATGGGGTGAGGTGGAAAGCGTATTGGCTATCTCGGATACGGTTTTATTGCTTTCATAGCGCAACGCATAGACCTGTTTCATACGGGGAGGCAGATCGGAGATTGCCAGATCCAGTAACGATTCCAATTCCTCATTGTGCGCTTGCCTGAATGCCAGTGACAACTCATCCAGGTCTGCAATTTCTTCAGACAGGTTATCCCAGATGGTTACGAAATGCGGTTGGTGTTTGTTCTTTCGGTAATAATTCAATACCCTGTTGATGGCCATTCCATGTAGGTAGGGATAGATTTCTCCCTGGGGCTGGAGGATCTCCCGTTTTTCCCAGAGCGATAAGAAGATGTCATGGATGAGGTCGGCCACCGCCGATTGATCATTAATGCGTTTGCTGATTTCTTTGTACAATCGACGGACACAACGTTGGTACATGTGGTCAAACGCATGCGTTTCCCCTCGCTTTAAAGAATCCCAGAGTTCCTTGTCTGTCGTTTGTACCACTTCGCTGCCGAATTGCATGTTATACTAATCAATTGCTTAGGTTGGAGTTCCTAACAGCCAAAGTTAGGGACTTCGGTCTATAGAAATTGTTATGTTTGTGTTAATCCTGTGTGAAGGGGGCCATGAGACTGAAGAAGCCGTGGATGATGAAAACCAGTAACATGCAACTCAACGCGCCCCAGTTTTGCTGAGCTTTGCAAGGAAACGTTTGATGGTTGCGCGGAAAATGCCTGATAACGGCTTCAACTGTGGTGTGGCGAGTTGTTTAATACAAAACCCGAAGACTGTCGGCTTCGGGTTTTGCAATCATAGTACATTAGCCGATGTTGCTACTGCAAGTGTAGAGCAGCGAAAATCAGCGATTACAATCCAGTATTTTTAAGATCAAGGACAATAAAATTATTGGCTTCCCTACTGGCTAATAAAAGCATATCCCCATCTATCGCTATCCCGTATACCCTGCGTAGCAGGGGGTCTTGGAAGTAGCGGGCCAGGCTGGGGTTGTCTGGTTTTGAAATATCTATTATCGCTACAGAGTGATTGGAAGAGTTCAAAACGAACGCCTTTTTCTTCCAAATGGCTATCCTGCCCGGCCCCTGCATATCCGTGTCGCTGATATGTGAACGTACCTGGGGGTGCAATGGGTCGGAAATGTCCAATGACCAGAAGGTATTGGCATTATATGCTACCACAAAAAGATGGTTCCCGTCTATGGCGAGCGCACAAGTGCCTTTTAGCAACACGGGGTCATACACCCGATCCGTAATGACGGGATGGCGTTTGTCCCGGATGTCTACCGTGATGAGCGATGATCCGGGGCCGTAACCCGCCAAATAGAGTACATCTCCTTTGGTCAGTGCGGCAAAAGCCCCGTCTCCCGTGTGGAATGAACTTAGAATAGCCGGTTTCGCCGGATGATGGAGATCCAATATATAAACCTTGCTTTCCGAGCTATGGGTTACGTAGGCATAGTCCCCATCGATCCATATCTTCCTAAGACGCGTATAATTTGACTGATAGTGCTCCAAAAAGCTACCTTCACCGCCCACCGTGATTGCCGATAGTTTTACGGGATGATAAGGGTCGGAGATATCATAGGTACTTATCCGACAGTTGGTCATCGATAGCACATACAAGTACTGGTCCTTGATGGCGACACTAAAAGCATCAAGAATATCCGGATCCCGCAAGCTGTGGGCCAATACCGGGTTATGCGGATTGCGATAGTCGATAATGGCCACATTGTTTCCATCCCGGCAGGGGATGTACGCAAATTTCTTATGGATCACGATGTCCTCGGGCTCATTGATTTCTTTCACATGGCTGACCATGCCCACAGTAGCTTGATGTAAGGGGATTTTATGCTTGGCGCTGATTTCTTTCTGTACACCCTGTACCTGTTGGAGGGTATGGTGAAGAAAGTCTTTGGCAAAGGACGCACGCAGTACAAACCCTTTGTTGGTGGCAGACAAGGTAATGACCGAGTCTGTTGTCTCTACCCGTATACCGTGATCCAGCCAATCTCCTTCGACCGTGGGCAGGGCACCGAGGTTCCACCAGCTACGGCCATAGTTTAAGGTGAGGTACACGTTTTTCTCGCTGGTATAGGTGCCGTAATATGCTGCACCGTAGCCGATATTGACGAAGTCATCTGCCGAGCCATCTAATTGAGCGCATTTTTCCCACGTGTACCCGAGGTTGCTGCTACGGTAGATGTAGCCGTCTTGGTCGGCTTGCAGCAAACGAGCCATCCCGAGGTATTCGGTGGCAAACAATGCCGCGTCAGTCAGTTTTTCCAACCTGTTCCAAGTCATGCCATCATCGATGCTTTTGTACACGGTACCATCCCAACCATTGACGACGATGCCATTCCCAACTTTTTCCAGTCTGTACAACGCATTCTTGGACACAGCCCCCATATCTGTCCAGGTGTCGCCCTTGTCTGTGGAACGGTAGATATGGCCGCCTTCCGAATCAGTGTCGGTGACCAGCAGTGTGCCGTGGGCCGTGTACATGATGGCGTAGGCAGCCGCATAGTTTTCCGTATTTTTGTTGGTCGTCAGCTGTTTCAATAGCTTCCACGATTGCCCACCGTCTAGGGTACTGTATACCTCTGCCTGACTCGTCAAGATATAAAACGCTTGTTTGTCGCCCGTTTCGGCAATGCAGGTAATGTCGTTTTCGGTCGGCTTGGCTAGGAAACGCCAATGTTGCCCCTGGTCGTCACTGATGTAGAGCTTGCCTTTTTGCGCACCTCGGGTAGCCAAGGCGATCGTATGCTCATCCAATTGCCGTATCGCATCGATCCTTCCGCCCGGCACCACCTCCTGTACAGACCAATTTTTGAAGCGTGGCAAGACGCTGTTGGCAATGGACAGACTGTCCATTGCAGCCTGTCCGTAAGTGACCATCAACCAGCAAGTGGCGATGATGCTCCATCCTATTTTTCTCGTATTCATGATGCTATTTTTATTTTTGCCACCACATTTTACCGTTCATGTGGTCTCCACCCATACGTTGGGAGGCTTCTTGGTACTGCTGTTGGTTGAGTGATTGTTCCGATATCGGGTAGGGCAATCTGGAAGGTATTTTCCCATCGTTGACATTGGTGGGTCCGGGTACCAGACGGGGATGGCCCGTCCTTCTGTATTCACACCAAGCCTCGATACCGGTAAAGAACAAGCTAAAGTACTTCTGCAGGTAGATCTTTTCCAATCCGCCGTCATAAGCGACGCTCGGATGCGCCAGGTAGTCCGTCTCAAATGGGGCACCCCAATAGTCGAAAGAGCTTTTGATACCCTCGTCATAGGACTGTTTTGCGTCTCCGGTATAAAAGCCCCTGGCAGCAGCTTCGGCCTTCAGGAAAAATACTTCTGCACAAGTCATCCAGATGGCCGGCTCATCATCTGCCTGGAAGCGCGTCCCTAGATAGGATTGAAAATTATATCCGCCGTTGTAGTTTGCAGATTCGGTAACGGGGAGCGCATTGGGTAGGCCTACGTATACCGGGAAGGCCGTATTAGCCGATGCGTTGGTTGGCCGTGCAAATTGGAAAAGTCTGGTATCACCAAATTTAGTCAATGAATCCACGACAAACGCACTTACCGATTTGTACTTGAAGTCAAAATCACGGACAAAGCTCGGTGCGAGCGGGAATACATCGGGAAAGCTGCCCGAGTAGCGGTAGATGAAGTTGTCGCCATTACCTTCCATGATGGGGTACTGCGCCGGAGCAGCTAAAATAAGGCCGATCAGTTCGCTGGATTTTGACGTTTGTTTCTCCACAGTTCGCATGAGCATACGGAGCAGCAGGCTGTTGCCAAATTTTTTCCATTTCAGCATGTCGCCGTCATAGATGAGGTCACCCCCGAAATCCAGTGTTGCATTGACATCGATGAGCTGCGTATATTGCTGTATCTCTTCGATCAGTCCGAGGTAAATGTCTTCCTGCGAATCATACTTCGGGGTGAAGGTATTATCGGCGACCGCTTTACCGGCTTCGGTGTAAGGCACATCGCCAAAGGTATCGGTGATCATCGATAGGATGAAGACTCTGATCAAGCCTGAGATTGCTCGGTAGTTGCTGTGTCCCGTGCCATTCTCGACCATCCTGTTGATGTCATTGAGATCCCGCAGCCTGTTGTATAGGTTCCATAGTTGATTAGAATTAGTCGGTTGTAACTTGAATCGCTGTACCTCTGTGAATGTATTGTTCATACAGGTGTATTGGATCAACTCGTTGTTGATTTCAAAAGCGCTGTGGGTAAGGGTATTCGAAATGCTGTACACCACTTGCGGTAATACGACACCCGGGTTGACCTGTGACGGGACATTGGGGTTTGTATTGTCGATTTTTTGGCAACCTCCGGTGGCTAAGAGGATGATTCCGCATATAAAGGCTATTTTAATGTTCATGTCTGTTTTTTTTAAAGTGCTATTTTGATGTCCAGTCCGAAACTCCGCGTCGATGGGATCTGTGCGTTTTCTACGCCGGGTACGATGGTGCCACCGGATACGAATGAGGTTTCGGGATCGATGTTTGGCGCTTTTGAAAACAAAAGCAGGTTTCTGCCCACCAGGTTCAGTTGCACCGATTTGAACGGTGTCTTTTTGACTACTTCGGTAGGCAGTGTGTAGCCAAGCGTCAATTCACGCAATTTAATGAAGGAAGCGTCGAATGAGTTGGATTCCACGTTAGGCCGTCGATAATAACCCCGGTAGTAGGTATAGGCTGATACCCGTTCCGTGTTGGGCGAATACGTACCGTCGTTATTGAGGACCACACCATCTCCGACGATGCCTTCCTCGCGGCCCGGTAGCGTATTAGATAAACTGCCTGCTTCCGTCCCGGTTACGTGGGTAAATGAATAGATCGTACCGCCCAATCGGCCGTCAAAAAGAAAGCCCAAAGACCAGGTTTTGTAGCTAAGATTGTTCTTTATACCGGCGATCAGATCGGGATTATAATTTCCGATCTTCATCGTATTGCTGGTGAATACGGGTACACCTCCCCGGTAGACGATCTCGCCTGCGTTATTACGCTGAAGCCCGATTCCATAGATGTCACCCATCCGGCCACCTACGCGAGCTTCCACGGTAGCACCCTGAGCAGACGCCATGATATAACTTTCCACGCCATCGGCAAGTTCAATTACTTTGCTTCGGTTTGAGGAGGCAGTCAGGGTAATGTCCCAGGTGAGCTTGTTTTTGATGGGGGTCACGGTCATCAACGCTTCCCATCCGCGGTTGTTTATTTTACCGGCATTCATGATCTTGTCTGTATACCCAGTGCTGACGGATAGCGGGCTGCGTAAGATTTGGTTTTTACTTTGTGCGGTATACCAGGTAAAATCCACATGCAGCCTGTTGGCAAACATCCTGAATTCGGTGCCCACCTCAAAAGAAGAGGTAATCTCGGGTTTGAGATTGGTATTGGGCATGGTCGCCGGGAGACCTACCGCACCGGGCAGCGTGCTGTATTCGTAGTAGGCAGCGGTCTGGTAGGGGTCGGTATCACTACCTACCTGGGCAAATGAACTCCTTAGTTTCCAAAAGTTCATCCATCGGGATTCGATGCCCAGCATATCCGACAGGATACCACTTGCCGATATCGACGGATAGAAATAGGAGTTGTTTCCTGGAGGCAGTGTGCTCGACCAGTCGTTTCGTCCGGTCAACTGCACGAATATCTGATTTTTATAGTCCAGGTCGGCAAAGGCATACAAGCTGTTGACATTTTTGACTGTGTTTGCCTCGCTTAATGCAGGCCTGTTGCTGGCATTGCCCAAGTTGTATACACCTGGTATGATCAGGCCATTGGCTGTCGCCGTATTTTGCCCGGTGTTGATCTGAAGATTGTTTCCCCCGGCATTAGCAGACCAATTGAATCCTCCTAGTTCCTTGCCTTGGTACGTGAGTAAGAAATCCGAATTGCGCTCAAAGTACATCAGGTCTTGCCGACGGTACAACCCTTTGGTATTGACTGCCGAACTGAAGGGGCGCTGGGAGCTACGCATTTCGCCGGAGTAGTCGATGCCGGTGCGGACCATCGCTTTGAGCTGCGGCAAGATTTGGTAATCCACGGCTGCGTTACCAAATAGGCGATTGCGTTTCATCCCGTTTAACTGTTCATACATCGTGAAGTACGGATTGTCTCCCCAGGTGAAGTAGTAGTCTTGCTTCACGTCTTCTTGTCCGGGTATCCAATAGTTCTTAAACCAATTGATATCCGCATTTCGCTCAAACCAAATAAAATTGTAAGTGGGCGACGATCCGCCATATCCGACGATAGGCAAATTGTCGCTATGGCTATTGATGTAGTTCATGTTTGCCTTTACCGACACCTTGGAAGAGATGTTGACATTGGAGTTTAAATTAAACTGGTTACGTTTTAGCTCGGTATTGGGCATGATCCCCGTTTGAGTGTAGTTGTTGTAAGATGCCCGGAAGTGACCCAACTCTCCCGATTTGGATACCGATACGCTATTGATAAGTGTCCGGCCCAGTTCGTAGAAATCCCGCACGTTATTCGGCCGGGCTTGCCAAGGGATCGGAATCCTATTGCCGTTCTCATCCAAAGGTGAGCCAAACTGGATGAATTGCTGCCTGTTGAACGGGGCGCCCCAGTTATGTCCTGAATTGCTGGTATTGGGTCCGTCCGGCCCATCTCCATAGGAATAATAATCCAGCCCGCTACCCGTTCCGCCGCCATAGCTATTTTGGAAGTCTGGAAGTTTGAGCACTTGATCGAATGCCGTATTTGAATTAACGCTTACACCCATGGCTTTCGAAGAGGAGGCGCTTTTTGTCGTGATGATGATTGCGCCATTTGCCGCTCTGGATCCATATAATGCAGCAGCATTAGCACCTTTCAGTACGCTGATCGATTCGATATCGTCGGGATTGATTTCGGCGCCTCCGCTTCCATAGTCCACCGAGAGATCACTGCTACTGCCGGTGCCGATGTTGTTGTTTATTGGTACACCATCAACGACTACCAATGCTGTGTTTTTATTAATATTCAAAGAGGATTCGCCACGTAATACAATGCGTGATGAGCTGGCCATGCCTCCCGATGTCATGGTCATATTCATACCAGCTACCTTTCCCTGCAGTGCCGTTAATGCATTTCCACTTTTTGCTGTGTTCATGTCTTCCCCTTTAATCTCTTGGATCGATGTGCCTATCCGTCGCTTTGTGCTCGTCAGTCCCAACGATGTGACGACTACCTCTTCCAAGGCGTCCATTGTGTTTTTGAGGGTAACATCGACTACCTTGCGTTGATCGCTGCCTGTAACCGTCACGCGATCGATTTGTTGGCTTTCGAACGAAATGTAACTGACACGGATGGTGTATGTACCTGGAGCCACCGGTATTTCGTATTCGCCACGACGGTCAGACTGCACGGTTTTTTGGGTTTCCAATACCGTGATGGTAGCCCCTTCCAGTGGAACTCCTTTTTCATCGGTAATCTTTCCGGATATACGCGCCGTTTGTTTTGGCGGCGTTACCGCCGTTGCAGTCTTATGATGCCGTTTGCTGTTGTCTTTTTTGATGGTTACGATTTTGTTTGAAATTGTGTAGGTGTACGGTAATCCATTGAAGCATCGAGCCAATACTTGATTAATATCTGCATTGTCGATATTCATGCTGATTACCTTGGCATCGGCAAATAAATCAGCATCGTAGAAGAAATCATAGTTTGCTTGGCGGCGCACATCCTCGAGAATCTCCTGTATTGATACGTTGTTTTTCTTGATAGACAGGCGTTGCCCATATGTCGCGGCACTCACATGCATCAGACAAAACAAGGTCAATAGCATCGTTATTTTCATAACACGCATGATTTGATAAAAATTCATATTTTTGTTAACGTTAAAAGATTGAAATATTGATTGAACAGTGTTTTAGTAAACTTTTGACACAATGGCAGGGGGTGCTCTAACACCCTCTGCTTTTTTTGATGAAGTCTACTCATTTGGGTTATCTTTCTTTTTTATTACCTCACGGTTATCCTCCTTTCTTTTACTTCCAGTTCCACTTTGTCCGTAGATGCGATCATTTGGATGATGGCCGAAAGGGGCTTTTTACGGGATACCATGCCGTTGAATCGTATTTTACCCAAGTGTTCTGGGCAGACGATATCCACATCATACCAGCGCATCACTTCCTGAAGGATGTCGGCCAACGGTTCATTCCGGAAAATGAAGTCGCCGTTTTTCCAAGCGACGTTTCGGGTTACATCGGTCTTCACGACCTGGATTTTGTCTGCAACCTGCGCTTGCATATTGGGGCTTAAGAATTTGTATTCGCCCGTCGCGCGGTATATTACCTTTACTTTGCCTTCTACCAATGTCGTTCGCTCGGTAGGGTAGCTGGTGTAGCTATTTACGTTAAATTGCGTACCCAATACCTGTATGGTCTGTTTGTCTGTTTCCACGAAGAATGGCACTGGTTCTTTTTCTCCATCGGACTGTTTGATGGAAGATTTGGCAATTTCAAAATAGACTTCACCGGTCATCCTCACCCGGCGCTCGTGTTTACTGAAAACCAATGGGTAGGAGAGGGAGGAAGCAGCATTTAGCCAGGCTTTGGATCCGTCGGGAAGGATAATTTGATGACTCCCGCCCCTAGGCGTAGTTAAAGTGTTGGTTGCATATCGAGCAGCGCGCTCAGGAGCTTCGGTCACATACACAAGCATACCCTGCCCATTTTTTGATATCGTGATGCCATCCTGTCTGGATATTAATCCCTCCTGTTGGTCGTTCAGTGCAATGCTGGTCCCATCGGCCAGTGTTAGAATTGCCTTGTCGCCTCCTGGCAGAATGTCGTTGCTGGTTATCCTGTCAGTGTGTTCGGCGGGCCTTCTGCTGTACTGATATACCACAGCAACGGAGACTAATAGGAAAACCAATGAAGCGGCAGCAACTCGGTACCGACGTGCCAAGGTTTTTAACAATGCTGATTTTGCCTGCGGTGATGCATTGAATCGAGGCGAACGCTTGATTTTAGCCAGCATGTTTTCTATCGTCTGCTGGTCGGGTTCCTCCCCCGGTTGGCCTCTTGCAATTTCTTCAAACCAGGTCTCCAAACTTTGGATTTCTTCAGGGGTACATTTATTACTGTGATACTTGTTTAGTATATCCGATAGTTTCTTTTCCATACGCATTGAAGACACGATTTGTCGTCCTCTATGAGTATAGTAACCCAAATGAAAGATTTTGCTATTCCAATTATCAGATATAATGATTTGTTAATCTGCTTAATAATTTGTTAATATAAATACACTCGATGCGTTATAAAAATAGGACATGCTTTTAGGGCTTCCCAAAAGCTTTCTTATGCCGAGTATGGATAGCGATCTGATGGTCGAGACCAGTATGAGGCAGGAGATCGAGATGCAGACCAGCCGTCATTCGAATCTCAAGAAACGGATGCTATATTATGCGAGCAAGGCCTTCACCAAATGAAAGTTCGGCAACCCAAATAACGGCGTCCACTGTCGCAGTTAAAAAAATGTATTTTGCATTTTATTCAATTGGTTTAGCGGCTGAAGTTTTATTTACAAATATTAGAGCATCAAAATCTACCCCCAATTTAGAAGGTGCCGTTTGTGGAGGACCCTGCCAATTAGAATTTATGTGGGTTAAATCATAAATATTGGTTAAACTATAATTCTTGAACCCTACAAAGAAATTATCGAGTTCCTCGTGCAGTGACTTTTTATTCATTTCGAAACCATACTCTTTTAGATCACCATCTTCTATCACATTGAATGACCCCTTTTTTGTGTCGAAGGCAATGAAATAATATTTTTCATTAAGATTGTTTGAAAGGTAATTTCCCATAGCTTTCACATTCGAATTCGTTACATCCCACGTATTACTTTTGATTAAGTGTGAATTATGGGCCCATATGATACACTTTTGCTTTGGCGATTTTTGCAATAAATTGTCTGCCATTAGACTGTCCCTTTCAAACGGGCGAGGCCAAAATTCTTTATTATCAAAGCCAATAATATTTACTTTGGATTTATCTTGAATTTGTTTTGAGTTATAGGTTTTAACCCATTCGAGTAATTCTTTTAGTTCGATAGAGTTGTATAAACCATAGTTTTTCAACGTAGTGCTGATGTCGGCAACTCCACCAATCACAAAATTATTAAGGTCTTTTGCTACATGTTCGTCCATCTCAAAAGCAATAATTTTAAAATTTAAGTTATTAACAAGATATTTAATTAACATACTTTTTGCTATATAGAATTCTTGTGTTCCATGAGACGCTTCCCCTAATCCTACATGGCTTATGTCCTTAAGGTAATTTGAAATGAAAGAAAACTGATCAACGTTAGCTCCATCCGTAAGCTCAATTTCGTGGAAAGAATTGTCATAGGATTTACTGTTCTGGGCTTTGACATCGATAATTATTAATATTAATAATGCGAAAATATAATATCCTAAGTTCATCCTGTTCCTGATTAGTTTTTTATTAAGATGAATTTATAAGATCATTTCCATATAAGTCATTAACAGCTATGTAAGAAAATGTGTTTTTATCCTATTGCTATAGGATCCACCTACTGGTATCACATAACTGAGTATTCTAATCTGATGACGTTCTATTTTTTCTATTTTAGATGTATTAATAACAAAAGAACGATGCACCTGGATAAATAATTCGTTGGGCAATGATTCTGTCGTTTCTTTAATCGTCGCGCGTGTAAGAATTTCTTTATCCTTCAGCACATACTTCATATAGTTACCCGTTGCCTCGACAAAGAGAATCTCTTCCAGCAGGATCTTTACGACATCATATCCATCTTTGATGAGGATAAAGGAGGGAACATTGTTTCTGTTATTTTGCAGTATTGCTTGAGCTTTATTGCACGCTTTCAAAAATCTGGTAAAGGTAAATGGTTTTAACAAGTAGTCGGTCGCTTCCAATTCAAAGCCAGTCACGGCATGTTCGGAATATGCGGTAGTAAATACCAATAATGGTTTTCGGACTAAGCTGTTGTAAAATTCGATACCTGAAATATCAGGCATTTTGATGTCTAAAAACAATAGATCAATCTTATTATTGTTCAGATATTCCAATGCCTCGAGCGCATTGAAAAATGTCGCTTCAAGCTCTACAAAAGGAACTTTTTCTGCTAGTGTACTTATAATTTCCAGTGCAATAGGTTCGTCGTCAATGGCAATGGCTTTGATCATCAGTTTTTTTATTTAAAGTGGGCGGTTATTTCTTTTGTCCGATATACAGTGTTAAAAATATAAAAAATTCGGTATTTGTTTCTTCGATATGGAGCTGGTGATCATCGGAATAAAGTAAATCAAGCCTGCTTTTTACGTTTTCCAATCCAATTCCATGGTTATCCCTTTCAGGATCATTTTCTTGGTCTCTGTGGATACTGTTATATATACTCAGTTTCAAGACATCATTTTCGATAAACAGCTGTATCCGTATCCACGACAATTTATTCAGGCTGATACCATGCTTGAACGCATTCTCTACAAACGGTATTAGGAGCATAGGAGCGATATAGTGAGTGTCGAGCTGATCTTCCGGTAAATTTGTTGTAATCTGTATAGAGGGGAGGTCTGCTATTCTTAGTTTTTGCAGTTCAATGTATTCCTTGAGGTATTCAATTTCGCGAATTAGTAATATGCTATCCTGTTGATTTTCGTGTAGCATGAAACGCATCATGTCACCGAGTTTTTGAATACCCACCGCTGTTCTATCGGCATTCTCCCTTAAGGCAATGCCATATAGCGTATTCATCGCGTTAAACAGAAAATGAGGGTTGATCTGAGACTGCAGAAGTTTTAGATCCGAGGAAGTTTGTCCAAGTTCTTTTCGTAGCCCAACGATCTGCTTTTGCTGTTTTTGTTGATGATAGTAAAATATGTAAATGATAGGTGTAAGTATCGTCCCTAATAGCATGCAAAAAAATATGTTAAAACCATTGAACGACGGATACCTTTTAGCGCTAAATCCATCGAGCATTATTTCCATTAAGCTGGAAAAAAATACGATACATAGAAGATTAACCAGTATGGACAGTACGATATGGATAGCTTTTGGCGTTTCATTTTTATCCAGATAAGGCAAGAGATAATAATGATGAATAGCAAATAACGTGTAGCAAAAGGGAATAGTGAAGCCCGTTAAAACAGCAATATATTCATTCACCTGAAAAACCGGTATAAGGATAGCAATACCTACAGCTTGAGAAATGAGCAATTCTCTAGAAGTCTTTATTAATAAAGATTCCTTATTGGCGGTAGCGCTTAGCATTTTTATAACGGCTTTTATAGCCGTGTACGTTAGTATTCCTAATAAAACGATAGCACTTAGCACAAAGGGTGGTATTATCTGATTTAGGGGAACCGGGTACCACTGTTGTACCCCGAGGTGGATAAGTGCTTCGGTGACGAAGATAATTGCTATCCAAACAATCCATTTATACATTTTATGTATGGAAAAGAAGACGGGATAGATATATAATATGTAAAAACCTGAAATTACATACACGGTAAGTGTGTGAAGTTGATAAGCCAGCTGCTTGTAGCCCCCGTCGTTGTTGTGCGCTATGGTAATTAATAGAAACAAATAGACGCTACTGATTATGAAAAATTCTATCCAACGTGATTTCATACTTTATTAGGATTATTATGTAAATGATTCTGCAAGGATAATCAGAATACTAAACTAGTAAAATAAAATGTGATGAAGCTTACCTTTGGTGTGACGAATATAGCGCTAAGTTATCTAGCTTCATTTAAACCGAATATCTATCGGACTCCTATAGTCTCGTTGTACTATATTTACACTTTTTAAATCCGTAGTTATAATATAGCCGTTTTCAAACGCTTATAAACGACTATAGTCGTTTATAATACAGCTAATATTTTTAGTTTTTTAGATGTTTGCTTTATCATTTATTCATGTTAACGTAAACACTATTTAATTATGAAAGAGCTAGAAAATCCCGTATTCATTGACCCTACTACCGATGAGGGGTTCAAATGGTTATTTGGCGATAAGATTAATCTTATCAATTTTCTCAATATCATCTTCCGGAGCCTTAAGGTCATTGTCGATCTCACCTACCGTGATACCGAGCGGGTCGGGGCAGCAGAAGATATCGGTACGGTTATCTTCGATCTGATGGTCGAGACCAGTACGGGGCAGGAGATCATTATCGAGATGCAGACCAGCCGGCATTCGAATCTCAAGAAGCGGATGCTATACTATGCGAGCAAGGTTATTTCGGACAAAGTGCCCCATGGCGACCGCAGAGGCTGGGCATACTCCCTTCCCGAAGTGTACACCATTGTACTGATGGACGGTTTCCATATGCCCGATAGCAGCAGTAGGGGTCATTTACACGATATCTGCCTGTGCGATAGAGACTCGGGAGAAATATTTTGCTGAATGCGTTTGATTTATATGGCCAGCAAGAGTCTTTCGTTGAAATTGCCAAATATGCAAATTCAACTCAAGAGTTTTACGAAGGATTAGGGTTTATTTACATGGAACTCATTAACTTTGTAAAAGGCGAAGCAGAGTTGGAAAGCGAGCTGGACAAGGTATTCTTTATGCTCAAGAATATGTCCAGGTTAAAGAAGCTACCCCGGATACTAAATTCGGGCGTTTTCCAGCGGTTTTTCCAGCTGGCGAGCTACGCAAAATTGACAAAGGAGGAGCGATATATGTATGATATCAGTTTAAAGCGCAAATGGGACGCGGAAGCCGTTCGACAGGCGCACGAGGAAGATAGGCAGGAGTTATTGGCGAAGCAGCAAGCACTGGAGGTGCAAAGGCAAGCTCTAGAGGCGGAACGACAGGCCTTAGAGCAAAGTAAGCAAGCATTACAGCAAAAGCAGCAGGCATTAGAGGAGGCGCATGCGTCTAATTTAGTCCAGGCTTAAAAGGAGGCACTTTCTGAAGGCCTTGCCGAAGGCGAGCGTAAAAAGGCTATAGAATCTGCTCGAACAATGTTAAGCAAAGGCTATGACAGACAGGAAATTTGTGATCTTCTGGGCCTTACTATCGAGGAGGTCGGGAACTTAAAATAGTTTTTAAGTGTCTCGGGGAAATCCGCTGCTGAGCTAGCTATGTCCTTAAAATTATATAAGCGTTCTGAGTCAGGACGCTTTTTTTGTGCCCAAAACTTGAAATTGTTAGGAAGTTACTTATCGTAGCTTGAGTCTACGACGAGAGTATAATTCGCATTGTATCGATAAGTATGTGCCTTTTCTATTTTTCTATCGCAAATGTTTCGGTCTAAGACTTTGTTCAGCACTCTCTATTATTTCATTAATACGTTTTTGTCTTGTTTCTGTTGTTTTAGCAAACACAAGCCAGGTCAAAATTATCTTTCTTACCGACTTACTTAAATTCAAAAAGAAATCTTTTGCATTAGGTTTGTTAGCAAATGCTGCATCCAAGTCTGCCGGAATAATTAACTCTTCAACTTCATCCAAGAATTTCCAAGAGCCATTTTGTTTTGCAGTTTCAATGCTTCTTAATCCTGCTTCAGTCATTAAGCCTTGTTCTATCAGTTTTCCTACTTTTTCTTTATTGATTTTCGACCAAGTGCTTATCGGTTTTCGTTTGCTGAAAAACTGATGTGCCGTTTCTTCGTCTATTTTTACTTTCTTACTGTCTATCCAACCAAAGCACAAAGCAATATTTACAGCTTCACTCCAAGTGATTGATTTTAACTCTGATTTTTTGTTATAAAAAACAAGCCAAACAGCCTGTTTTGAAACATGATTTTTTTCTAACCACTTTCTCCATGCTGTTAGGCTTTTTGGATAAAATATTTCTATTTCTTTTTTCTCCATACCGAATTTGTGTTTTTCCCCGACGCCCAAGGGTCGAATGATGTCTTTTGCATTTATTTATTCTTAAACTATTTGTCATTATTGACATTGCAAAAGTATAATGGCCGTATGACAGCCCTATGTCAGGGGGGCAACTTAGTGCCGAGCTCAAAGAAGTTAAACCGACCGATTACAATATCAATTTTTTTTAATACGATTGTAATTCATGATTTTTATCTAACTTTAGATAAGCTGACCGATTAAACTATTAGATCATTGATGGATAAGACAGTAAGTTTATCTGACATATTTATATAGAAGTACAGTAAAATATTTTTTATATCCGCCTTCAATTCCAATGAAAAAATACGATATATATATAAGTAAGTACTATCCGCCATTTATCTACCCTTATTCGGAAGGATACGATGAATGTCCAGAGTCAATTGACCGAGATACAAAGGTCATCCTTTCTAAAAAGAATTATAGAAAAGAGTTTGCCAGCTTATTTCTCAGAATAAAAGAGATCGCATTTGAACATAACTATACTGTTAAGGATGAAACCATGCTTTTTAGTGGTGATCGTTGTGTGACGTATTCATTTACAGAAAAAAGCCAACATGTTGAAAAAGTTGCAGTTCGCAAAGAGGCTAATCTTGTATTTTGTATATCGATTTTGGAACGTTTTTATTGTGTATATAATAAGGAAATTGAATACTATTATGCAGATGATGGGAAATTTTTGGGACAAATTACATCAGAACCAAGTGATAAATTTACTAGGGAAGAACGAGAACTGGCCGAGGAAATGGAGAAATTAATTTTAGAAATGAGATATGAAAAAATAGAATTTTCTACACTGCATTATGTTTTGGAAAGCTACAAAGCATTTGGAAAAGCGGAGTTTACTTTATTTCACGGTTTATTTAAAGATGATTTCTAATGAGTTTACAATTGGTTATGATGAACTGAGAAGATACACAGCAATCCAAGCAAAAAAGGTTTCAAATTTAAATCCACAAGGACAGCTGTTTAAATAAGTTTTTCCAACACCCGGACCTGTAAATCGTCAGTAAAATTTGGACATAATTCATAGGACAATACTAAATCTTTTATAGCTTGTCGTATGATTTGGGATTTTGTCATTTGTCAATATGTAAAGTCTTATAAAGTAGCAGCTAACAGTAAGTGATGTAAGTCGCCAGATGTTAGTGGTTGTTTTTATTTGTAGTGTTCATAAAACTTATTATTGAACAATTCGGTCGGATCGTATTTCAGTTTTAATTGAAAAAACGTGTCGGCGTTTGGATAAGATTTTCTCATTTTGTCTTTGTCAATGTGTAAACGATAAGGCAAATAAAATGTTCCTTCGTTTTTTAGTGCGACTTCTACAAGTTGGCTTGTCAATTTTTTCATTTCTGCTTCTTGTTTGTCTGTTTTCTTTTGGTTGAACAAGATTACAAAACCAAATACATTTTCTCTTGCGTAGTTCAAATAACTGTCATTGTCTTGATGAACACCCCGAATGGTTATGTTTAGCAAGTCTATTTTTGAGTTTCTCAAAATTGGTTTCATATCCGAAATGAATTGATTAAAATTCCTTTCAGGAATAAAATATTCTTGAAGTAAGTCGGTTGAAGAAGTGTCTTTATTTTCAATTAGTGACACGTGGCCGCTTAAAAGTTCATTTCTTGAATAAATTTCGTTTTTAAAAACTTTATTCATTCCTGTTTCCAAATCCCAACGAAGACGTTTTCCATATTCGCTGTTCACACTTCCTCGAAACACCAATCTTTGTGTTTCGGTGCTTTTCCCATTTTGTAGAATAGGTATAGCTGCATCAACTTTTTCAAAGAAATTTAATGTTGCTTCTTCTAAAAAATGTTTGTTTGAAATCCGTAATCTACCAAATACGAGATTTACATTTGGATTTTCTGAAATGTATTTTTTGTAATATTTTACGTAATTGCCAGGACTTAAACGAATGTATTTGTATTGCAAGGCTTCGTTTTCTACAACTTTTAATTTTATGTCTAAAACAACGCCAAATAATCCGTAGCCTCCAATTACTAATTTGAAAAGTTCTTGATTTTCTTGTCTGCTACAATTGATAATTTCGCCATTCCCTTTCATTAAAGTGAAAGAAATTACACTTGAGGAAATTGGCGGTAAATCTTTTTGCCAACCGTGTCCGTTTACACTTATTGAACCGCCTATTGAAAATGAACTGAATGCTTGCATTATGGAAATTGATTTTCCATATTTGTTTAAATACTTTAAAGCATCTTCCCATAAAGCACCAGAACCAATGGTTAAAATATTGTTTATGGTGTCAAGTTCCATCTGCTTGTAAGGAAGCATATTCAACACAATTCCGTTTGGATAAATAGTGTGTCCACCCATACTGTGTCTTGCACCAGCAATAGAAATTTTTAGATTATTTTCTTTTGCATATTTGAGTGCTTTTTTGAGTTGAATTTCAATCTCTTTTTTGTCTGTTGGAACTTGGATAATAGTGTCAATTTTGGTTAAGTTCAGTTGACTTGCATCATTTGTATAACCTTTTGGTATTTCGATACTTATTTCCCTTTCATTCCATTTGGTTTTTAAAATGTGAAAAATTGGAATAGATAGAAATACAATTATTATTAAAATTCCGATAATCCAAAAATATTTTTTCATCTATCTCCTAATTTTTCAAGTTTTTCAAATATGACCGATTACAACTGTATTACCGAAATAAATATAGTGAAACTTACTATTATATAATCTTAATTCATCCTTATCTTTACGTTTAATTTATCGATCCATGATTTATATCAGCCAGATACGGAATAACAGACCCACAGCTGAGCGGAATAGTTATCCCTATAATATTCCGTCTATCGCCAAGCTTGATGAATTGAGCTTACGGAACCCCGTTACATTTATCATCGGTGAAAACGGTTCCGGCAAATCAACGTTGGTCGAATCCATCGCGATCAATGCCGGGTTCAATGCGGAAGGAGGGAGCCGTAATTTCAATTTTAGCACACAGGATTCACATTCCGTACTGTTTGAAGATATTCAGCTCATACGTACAGGGTATCGGAATAAAGACGGCTACTTTTTAAGAGCAGAGAGCTTCTATAATGTAGCCACAGCGGTAGATAACTATTCGGCTCAGGATAGTTATGGCGGATCCCTTCATGAGCGTTCGCACGGGGAGAGTTTCCTTGCACTTCTGCATAACAGACTGTATGGCAATGGGCTTTATATCTTTGATGAGCCGGAGTCTGCACTGTCGGTCGTCAGCCAGATGAATATGCTCACGCGGATCCGGGAACTGGTTAACGCCAGGTCACAATTTATCATCGCTACGCACTCGCCGATCCTGCTGGCTTATCCCGATGCCGACATCTATCAGGTTACGGAAGATGGATTACAGCATGTGCTCTATGAAGATACCGAGCAGTACAGATTAACCAAATAATTTATGAATAACTATAACCGCATGCTCCAGGAACTGGGGCTGTAGCACATGATATCTGCCTGTGCTATAGAGACTCGGGGGAAATATTTTGCTGAATGCGTTTGTTTTTATATGGCCAGCAAGAGTATTTCGTTGAAATTACCAAATATGCAAATTCAACTCAAGAGTTTTACGAAGGATTAGGATTTATTTACATGGAACTCGCTAGTTAGGATAACATGGTCTAATAACCGTATGTTCAGAAACCCACAGATAGCTGAAATTTCTTTTGTTAGTATTTTGTCAAACCTGCATGGTTCTAATGTTCCTGTCGGATGGTTGTGTGCAATCGCTATTCCTATTGCATTTGATAACAATGCGCAGTAATAAAATTGATAGTTTATATGGATTGATAAGAATGGACACAGGACAAAGTCCACGCGCCAGCGATTAGCATTATACCGGCGACAACAGCGGAGAATTGTCGTCCGACCCTAATGTGTCGCTCGAACTGAAGCGGGTTCAATTGCGACTGCTTGACAGGATTGAGAATGAAGTGAGCAGTCTGCCCGCACATAGGACCTTGTCCGACTAGCTGTATATTTTTAGAAATTTCAGGCGTTTACTTACTTGTGTAATCCACTCTCTGGCCATTAATTCATGCCCGGGCACTGTAGGATGGATACCGTCCCATATCCAGTACGTATCTGGTGCCTTTTTTCTTGCCTCTTCAAACACCCGCTGAAAATCGACGACTACAGCATCAAATTCTACGGCGAGATTTCGCACCCTGTCACTTAGTTTGGCGACCATGGGCTGATAAGAATTCCAATGTTCCTTGATCTTTCCAACTGGCGCTAAAAATGGTAAGCCTAGTACAATTAGGGTATTGGGATCGTGTTTATGCACTTGCTCTAACAAATTACGGTAGCAATCCTCAAATGCCTGAACGTAAATTTCTTTTGCTTCTGCAGGAGGGTTCTCTACGAACTTGGCTGCATCATTTATACCAATTAAAATACTTAGTACGTCAGGATGCAGGTCAAGGCAATCTGTTTGCCAGCGGCTTTGCAATTGAGTAATCGTGTTGCCGCTGATTCCTCTGTTGTAAAATAGCAAATCACTTGACGGAAAATCTGCGCCCCAGCGACTTGAAATCGAAAATGCATATCCGTGACCCATGATATGATTAGGATCGGCATTTCTTCCGCGCTTCCCGTCGGTGATCGAGTCTCCTTGAAATAAAATGGTCATGCCCTTTGCCTGTTTCTCTAAACAGGTCGCATCTTTGACGTCCGATGATTTAGCTATTTGAAGTGGTAGGCCGCCAGCGACTGCAGCTATAGCCGCCGAACGCAGAAAGGAACGTCTGGATGAGTTTTTTGTCATTGCAATGTTTATTATACATGTTTCGAGCAAGCAAGTTACATTAGCGATATTAAAATCGCAAGCGGTGATCAGATTTACATTAGGTAGTCTTTCACATCTGTCGAAATGTTTACTTTTTTAACACCTCCTGCCGATGTTTTATTTCCCACTCTTTTAGTGCATCAATGATAGGTATCAACGTATTTGCATAAGGTGTCCATCTGTAAGTGATTTTTACCGGGTAATCATTGGTCACAATCCGCTGAATGAGCTTATGTTGCTCCAAATCCTTCAATTCCTTGGCCATGGCCTTTGGCGTAATTCCGGGTATACTATCTTGAATATCGCCAACTCATTTGCGTTACCTTAACTCTGGATTCTTCTGTATTGGATACTATAGTATCATATATAGACAGGTGGGCATTGGTATTGAAAATAAAAGGGTTCACCACTGATACCGCAAGTATTGGTTCTATGTACTGAAAACTGAATTGAATTTCCAGGTAAGGATGGCAGATCGAAATCAATTATCAAACCGGCATTTCCTGTTGGATGATGCCAGGTGAAATAGTAAGCTCCTCCATCATACGGGCTGGGAGTGGGGTCTTCCCACAGGTTCTGTGATGTAACATGTTAGTCGAAATTATTTAATTTAAGGAGTTATTCAAATTTCAAATAATCCAATTCCATGGGCACAGATCCGGCATCGACGTTGTCGGGGAGTACCTCGATGCGACCGCTGAATGTAATGCCCCTTGATTCCCCTTCTGCCATCTGGAATTCACGTGGCATGTTACATACCGTGATTGGCAAAAGTCCTTGTGATGTTGTGAATATGATAAAAATAGGCTCAGGTAACGGTCCTGTCGGTAGTGAGTCCGTAAAATGGAGCGTTCCATGCATGTTTTTTAAGATTTTTGTTCGGTCGTACAAGTCACATTTTTCCGTGAATATGATGTCGGAGGGAATTTTTTCCTTTTCACAGGAAAGCAATCCAAATAGCACCAAAATCGGAAGGAACTTATTTATTCTGTATGTCATAATATATTGTTTTTAATTGTCAACCAAGGTTTATCAAAGGTGGTGATGACAAGTTGTTCAGCTAAAATGCAAAGCTCCTAATATCAATATAACGAAGGTAAAGAGAATAACGATACAACAATTATATCACTGCCATTGAAATTAATTGCTGTTTTTCCTTGTATTGGGGTGAAATTCATCTATATTCTCTGAGGCGGATTACACCGTTTTAGGCGTAAAGAGAGCGGGGCATTATCTTATCTCTATTTCAACAGGAATGTAACGGGAAGATGCTACTGCTAAACCCCAGCACCACTTACCAGAGAAGCACCCTGACGACCACCAGTTTTTAATGTAGAAATAGACCTATATAATCTTCCAGGAGTTGTTCCATAGTTGATCAGTATATCAGTTAATCATCAAAACTTGTATTTTATGTAAATTGTGATAATTATTTCCGTTGGTTTCTGTTTTTATAACTTCTTTAAAAATTATCAAAACCTGTAACTTATGCAGGTTTTGATAATTTACTTTATATCTTTGCCTTATGGCAAGATACACCAACAGAAAGCAATATATAGACAAATTGCTGTCGTACAAAGACAAAGATCTCATAAAAGTAGTGAGCGGTTTGCGTAGGTCGGGAAAATCTACTCTTTTGGAATTATACCGTGAGCAGTTATTCAAACTTGGTGTTGGTAAACGTCAAGTTCAATTCTACAATTTTGAATTGCCCGAAAATTATTTGAACAAAAATTGGGACGACATTTATTTCGAAATCAAAAACAAACTGCAAGCCGACAAACCCAACTATGTATTTTTAGACGAAGTGCAAAACATTCCGCTTTTTGAAAAATTGGTGGACGGACTTTTTGTAACCGAAAATGTTGATGTTTACATCACAGGATCAAATGCATTTTTGCTTTCGAGCGAATTAGCTACTTTGTTGAGTGGTCGCTATATAGAAATTTCTATTTTACCCTTTTCGTTCAAAGAATACTTAACGGCAAGAGATATTGATATATCCAATAAATACCTCAATTACGAAGCCTTTTGTTTTGATTATATCAATGAAACATCTTTACCTAAAGGGGTTGAATTACGTGAAGAAGGCTTTGACAAAATTTACGAATATTTAGAAGCCATTTACACCACCATTGTTGAAAAAGATATTACCCAACGTCATCAGATTAACGACAAACGAGCTTTCGGGAACATTGTTAAATTCGTGGCTTCAAATATCGGAAATCCGCTTTCGCCTGGTAATATCGCAAAGACTTTGAAACAGGACGGACAAAGCACACACCACAGCACCGTGGAAAAGTATCTGGAATACCTAACAGCAAGTTTTGTGTTTTATAAAGTAAACCGTTTCGACCTGAAAGGAAAGAAACAATTAGCCACACAAGAAAAATACTATTTAGTTGATGCAGGTTTGCTCAATGTTTTGACAGGCAAAGAACGTACGACCGACAGAGGACATATTTTAGAAAACATCGTTTATCTAGAGCTGTTACGCAGAGGAAATAAAATCTGGATAGGCACAGCCCGTAATGCCGAAGTAGATTTTGTTTGCAAAACCCGAACAGGCGATATAGAATATTATCAGGTAGCTTGGGAAATGTCCAGCGAAAAGACTGTAGAACGTGAATTTGGTTCATTGGAGAAAATCAATGACAACTATCCGAAATATTTACTTACCACCGATTCATTTACACAAGATCGTAACGGTGTAAAGCACCTGAATGTATTTAATTGGTTGCTTGAATTATAAATAATAAAATACAATGAATTCCTATCTTGAAGCAAAAAACTGTTAAATGTGGCAGCTGTTCGTTACTTTAGACGCTATTCACTCCGGGAGGAGGTCAAGATAATACTGAGAATACCCAAATTGAAGAAAATATAAAAAAAATTGATGGGTTTAAGATGATATATTCAAAACAAGAACTAGAAGGTTTTGTCGGCGAGGGTAAAGAAAGAGAAGTAGCTGTTTCAAGATACTTAAGTAAGATAATAAAAAATGAGGTAAAAAAAATATTCCCTCATGAATTAGAGTTCATTACAAGAATTTTACCACATATAAGTAAGGAGAAGTATGTTTATAAACCATTATACAATATTTATGAATTAGACTATTGTTCGGAAAGCTTGTTTAAATTGCTTATATTACGGTATTTGTTTAATTTAGATTTTTTACAACCTGTTTTTACTGGGACAACTTATCTTAAACGAGAGGAAATTGATCGAGACAAAGAGAAATTTCACGTTTTATTTGCGGACTGGGAACGTAAACTAAATGATAAGCCCTCCAACGATGTGTTCCTTCATGAGGTAAAGAAAGAATATTTTAGAAAAATAAAGCATTTAGACGATGAGTTTAAGCAGAATATATATACAGGTAGGTTTTGTTACGATAGAAAAATCGTCAAACATGTAAATCGTCAGTAAAATTTGGACATAATTCATTAAAAACTAAGAGAGTGTTTTCCTAAAAAAGATTTAACTTTAATCATCATGGGAAGACCGAAAAAAACAACCCCCGAAAATTTCATCAAGGATGTTCGTCGCAGTACACGCAGAATCTTTACAGCAGAGCAGAAACTTCTGATCGTGATGGAAGCTTTACGTGCAGAGAATTCTATTGCCGAGATCTGTCGTAAGCACAGTATTAACGAGTCGCAGTTCTACAAATGGAACAAGGAGTTTCTGGAGGCCGGAAAAAAGAGACTTGAAGGCGATGTTACCCGTGAGGCAACATCAGATGAGGTTGCCGAGCTCCGAAAAGAAAATGCCAGACTCAAAGAAATGGTTGCCGACCTGGTTCTGCGCTATGATATCGTAAAAAAAAGCTTGGATCTGCTGGATTAACGGATAAATACAAAAAGTATATGCGATTATCAGCGGGAGAAAAAATGGAGATTATAGATGCTGTTACCCGATCGGAGCTTGGTGTGAAGCGTACTTTAACTGAATTTGGTATTCCTAAAAGTACATTTTATAGCTGGTATGACCGTTACCTCGAAAACGGCTATGAAGGGCTAGAGCTGAAAAATAGGGACTCCAAACAACAGTGGAACAGCATTCCTGAGCAGATTAAAGAATTCGTTGTCGAGGCCGCCCTGGATAAGGTTGATTTATCAGCACGTGAGTTAGCCCATTACATTACAGACGAACATCAGATTTTTATTTCTGAATCTTCTGTCTATAGAATCCTTAAAAGCAAAGGGCTGATCAGTGCTCCAAGCCATATTCTGATCAGTGCATCCAATGAATTCAAGGATAAGACCAGTTTTGTACATGAAATGTGGCAGACAGACTTTACCTATTTTAGAATAAAAGGCTGGGGTGATTATTATTTAAGCACCATATTAGACGACTACAGCCGCTACATTGTACATTGGGAACTTTGTACATCAATGAAGCATGAGGATGTGATACGTAGTGTGGACATGGCAATAGAAAAGGCACAATTAAAGACAAAGGTTAAGCCTAAATTATTGTCAGATAACGGATCGTGCTATATCTCCAAGGAACTTGGAAAATACCTGACCCAAGAACTGGAAATGAAACAGGTCCATGGCAGACCTGCGCATCCACAGACTCAAGGGAAAATTGAAAGATATCACAGAACAATGAAAAATGTGGTCAAATTGAACAATTATTATTCGCCAGAAGAGCTAAAAGAAGCTCTGGAAGAGTTTGTAGAAAGATACAACAACGAACGCTACCATGAGGCCTTAAATAACCTAACGCCAGCTGACGTATACTATGGCCGTGGAGATCTTATATTAAAACAGAGAGAACGCCTAAAAAAACTGGCCATTATTAACAGAAAAACAGAATATTTAAAACAAAAATTAATAGATTTATAAAACCAAAACACTCCTTAGGCATTTGTCCCAATTAGTTTGAAGACATACACGAATATCTCCGCAGAACTAAACTGCTCGGCGAATGATAGAACCGACTATGCGTAATCTCTGGAAAAGAAAGGTGGTTAGCTTGCTGCTCTACCTTGTGGCACTTGGGATTCATGTCTTTAACGTAATACCTTTTATGGTCCGGGGCTGGAAGGAGTTCTTAACACTGTTGGGGTTTCACATAGGCACCTATCTAGTGACCCGCTACGGCGTGTGTCCGTTTATTGACCGCAAGACCAAACGGAAATTGGAATGGGGACTGCTGCTGTACTTACTCGTCTTTGTAGGGGATGTTTTATTAATGGCATTACTAAGTCTGGCATCCGGTGCCATGGAATTTGACGGATGGAACACGCTACATGTGGAGAATTTTTGGGCAGTGGTACTAACGTTGATCGGGCCAATATTATTGGGTGGCCTGTTTTTTGCAAATCGGCGTCATGTTATCCTCAAACTGGAACGTGATAGGGAAAAACGAGAATTTGATAAACTTACGGCTGAGGTTAATCTACTGCTGCATAAGCTAGGGCAATACCGGTTGCCGACCCATACTTTATTCGCTACGCTTACCATTATTATGTATCTTTCGCGCAAAGATCCCGCAATAGCCAGAAGTGCAATTCTACTCTTGGGCGAGATTACGCGTTTTTACCTGATTTATAACGAGGAGACGTACATCAGCCTTGCGCAGGAACGCGAACCGCTTGACAAGCTCCTGAAAATTTATAAACTGCGGTTTGGTGAGGAGGCTGAGCTCCTCATAAAGATCGATGAACGTGTGCCAGCGACGACCAAGATACCGCCCGGTCTATTAGTCAATCTTGCGGAAGGCATTTCTAAGCATGGTCTGCTTACGGATCCTTCATGTCCTGCGGAGCTCTGGATCGAGCGCCTGTCGAGTGGTGCGTTACGTATTAAGAGTAAAAATGCAATTGCCGACCCCGACGCCTCAGAAGATAACCCTAAGCGTGGTCAGCTGACCCGATTGGGCGAAACGATCCATTTTCTACACCCCGAAAATCGCATACATGTTTGGACAGAAGGGCATGTTTTTTATGTGGAAATTTGGCTCTATGAGGTTTTTTGTTAATTTAGGGTTATTATAAACCCAACTATCTACTTAAGGAAACCCATATTATTATCGCGAACTTGGTCGGGATTCCTGTGTTTGTTAGGAGGATGGTCCTAAATCAAAGACCATGATTAAATCTCTCTTAATTTTAATTGAGCATGTCGAACAGTGCCATACTGTCTTGACCGAAATATATAACGCATTAGATGTTCCTGTAAAACTTAATCGTAACCTGCCTGCTGTCGTCCCTCCACAAACCTCAGCTGAACGCGAAATATCATTTGCAGATGTCGAAGAGGGCGTGGTACTGCTGACCATAGATGATGCCTGCAATAGACTGGGCATCGTGCGGTCTACCCTGTTCACCTTACGGGAGGAGGGTAAAATCACCACCGTGAAGAAGGGAAGGGCGGTGCGCTTTCGCGAAAATGATGTCGAAAATATGCGAAACTGGTACAGTATTCCGAAGGGGAAAGTGTAAAAATTGGATATCATCAACCGTTAACCTAATATCAGTGAGTGCCGGTGTAATATAATTAATCTTCAAGGAGGTATCCCTAACGGTTAAGGCAATATCATTAAGCCTAACCGTAACATCATCTATACTTCAGGATGTATCCTCAACACTCAAGGTAATGTGCTTGGGTGCCGGGGATACATCATTGACGTTTAAGAATATGATTTCCGTGTTCAATGAAATATCAGTAGCAGTCGGAGAAATATCCGGAGATGTCAAGAAAATATCCTTAGCTATCAGGGCAATATCATCTACACTCAAGGATATAACATCAGGTCTCTCAGTAATATCCTTGACCGACAGGGAGGTTTCCCTAGGCTTCAAGAATACTTTCTTAGTGGCGGATGATGTTTCCCTGACTTTCAGGAATACTTTGTTAGCACTGGATGACGTATCCTTTACTTTCAGGGGTACTTTCTTAGCGCTGGATGTTGTTTCCTTTGTCGTGGAAGTGATGTCTTCCAGCGCTAATGATACTGGAAAAACCCACGATTTTGCGGTTAACATGTAATACTTGGCTCATCTTGGCTCATCTTGGCCAGCCCAGGGCCGACTTTGGCCAAATGTTCGTATAGCGTTTTCGTGCTAGCGATCTTCGGATATGAAAACGATAAACATACCCACTCGGGCGCCGCCCTCTACATTAGATCAGGTGAAGCTGTATGTCAAAACATGAGCTGTTTTGGACAACTTCACCACGCTTCATTTTTGCTATCTTCCGTAGGCAGAAAACATTACAGTTTAACATTTAAAAACAAATTATCATGAGAATAGAAAGAGTTGTCTCAAATTACGAAAAGCTGTCGGACGATGAACTGGCAGCCTTAGCGGGAAAAATTTTAGGTGCATTGACAGATAATGCAAATTTTCCCGATCCCATTCCCGCATTGGCGGATTTAACGACGGTGGTAAATGACTACCGCTCCAAACACGAAATCGCCATACGCGGCGGTAGCGTGCTCGACATTCGGATCAAGAATGAAAGTAGAAAATTGCTGCTGTATCAACTGGGCCAGCTGGCACACTATGTGAATACCACTTCGGTAGGCAACCTGGCCGTGTTGACGAGTTCGGCTATGATTTTGGCCAAACAGCCGACCAGCAAACGTGCGCCTTATACCGTCGAACGGATAATTTTAAAGGACGGTAACCTCAGCGGACAGATGCGGGTAGACTTTACAGCACAGAAAGCTATCTGGGAGTATGAAATCCAGGTCGGTGAATGGCCAAGTGGTGCAACGGAGATCGAATGGGGAGATTCATACTTTACAACAACATCCCGCGGAAATATCATTGCACCGCTAGTGCCCGCGACAAAGTACTACGTGAGGGTACGTGCACGAAATGGAAAGGGTACAAGCGATTGGACCGAACCGGTATCAATGATTGTAAGATAGGGGTTAGTGACTGGTGACTGGTGACCGGTGATTGGTTGCTGGTGATTGGTTGCTGGTTACTAGGGGTTAGAGACTAGAAATCAGGATCACAGTGCTCGTCTTTGCGAGAAGCATAGCGACGCGGCAATCTAGTAAAGTAATTAACGAAAGACTGCTTCGTCGTCCTGGTTCTCTTCGTACAGTTCTTGTTCAGAAGATGGCGGTAGCCTAAGCCTGGCTATGTCGTCATATGACATAGCTAGGTCACCGTTTATTTGCGCCAAAATCAACCAAAAGCTTCATTTGACGTACTGTTGTAAACATTTTTACCTCTTTATAAAACATTTGTATCACCCTCGACAATCAACTCTTACTACCTTTACCACTGTACAATACGACCGCGAATGGAGCGTGTATAATATTATAAACAACGATTATAAACAAATCAATTTTTTAGTATATGCTAGTTAAGCGTTTTACAGAGCGAATGGAAATAAGTTGCATATCCTAAAAATTAGCAAATCATACCAATAGACGACCTATTTATAATGAACGCAAAAACACAATTAGTCAGAGAATCAAAAGGGTTCTATAAACTTTCGCAATTCCAACGAATCGGGTTTGGATCGGGAGATCTGGCACAAAACCTGATTTACCAGACGGTTTCCATGTATCTCCTTATTTTCTATACGAATGTATTTGGCATATCTGCTGCTGCTGCTGGCGTAATGTTCCTGGTGGTGCGTATCGTGGATGTTATTTGGGATCCGATTGTGGGAGCTTTTGTCGATAAAAGCAGTCCGAAAATGGGTAAATATCGATCGTACTTGATTCTAGGGGGGATCCCACTGACTGGCTTTGCAGTCCTCTGTTTCTGGAACGGCTTCACGGGTTCTCTCGCCTATGCCTACATTACCTACGTAGGCCTGTCGATGCTCTATACGCTGATCAACGTACCATATGGCGCGCTTAACGCGTCACTGACGCGCGATACCGACGAAATTACAAAGCTGACCTCAACCCGGATGTTTATGGCCAATCTTGGAGGCTTGGCCGTCGGCTATGGCGTCCCTATCGTGGTGCAATACTTTTCGCCGGATGGTAAAATCAATTCTGCAGCATCAGGGCAGGCATGGTTCATCACGATGACGATCTACGCGATAATAGGCCTGTTTCTGTTGATATTTTGTTATACGCAGACCAAAGAGCGTGTCGTGATGGATGAGAAAGAGACGGAAAACGTGAAGGTGTCAGATCTGTGGACGGAATTTAAACATAATGGGCCACTACGTGTGCTGGCTTTCTTTTTTATTACGGCTTTTGCCATGATGGCAATCGGAAATTCGGCGGGATCCTATTATATGATCTATAATGTTCAGGCTCCCGAGATGTTGCCCTACTTTATGGCATTGGGATCTATCCCTGCTTTCATTTTTATGCCGTTGGTTCCTGCTATCAAACGGGCTATTGGCAAGAAACAAATGTTCTATGTATTTCTTACCATCGCCGTTATAGGAATGGCAATGCTATATATTATCTCTATAGTGCCTTCTTTACGGTCGCAGATATGGTTGGTTTTTGTCGCGCAGTTTGTCAAGTCCACAGGTATTATCGTCGCAACGGGCTACATGTGGGCCTTGGTTCCAGAGGTTATTTCCTACGGCGAGCATGCTACGGGAAAACGTATATCCGGTATTGTGAATGCGCTGACGGGTATTTTCTATAAGGCCGGAATGGCCTTAGGGGGTGTCGTGCCGGGTCTCGTACTGGCCTACGTCGGGTTTGATAACGATAATGCGATTAGCCAATCGGCTTTTGCAGAGCAGGGCATTTTGTGGCTGGTCGCTATTATTCCTGCTCTGCTGTTGATCGTTGCCATGTTCATTATTTCCCGATATGAACTGGATGATGAAGTCATCGATAAGATCAATCACGAAATAGAATCTAGACACGAATATTAAAATTAAGTAAAAACGGAAAAACTTAAACAATGAATATAGCAAAGACAATTTTGTTAGCCGCAATAGCTGCATTAGCCACCGCATGTAGCACTACACAGTCGCAGGTAAATGGTTCAAAGGACAATCCCGCTGTACTGAAGGATGCATTTGAGGATAAATTTTATATGGGTACGGCACTGAATCTGGATCAGATCAGAGGCCGGAATGCCGCGGCTGTATCGGTGGTGAAGAAACAGTTTAACGCTGTTGTCGCCGAGAACTGTATGAAAAGTATGTATCTGCAACCACGCGAAGGTGAGTTTTATTTCAACGATGCAGATCAATTCGTTGAATTCGGAGAGAGCAACAACATGCACATCGTCGGACATACCCTCATATGGCATTCCCAGGCGCCGAACTGGTTTTTTAAGGATGGTGATGGTAACGATGTTTCGAAGGAGGTCCTGGTAGCGCGTATGCGCAATCATATTACGACAGTGGTCTCCCGCTATAAAGGACGGATCAAAGGGTGGGATGTCGTCAATGAAGCCATTCTTGACAATGGTGAATGGCGTGAAAGTAAATTTTATAAGATCATTGGTAAGGATTTTATTAAGCTTGCTTTCGAGTTTGCACATGCTGCAGATCCCGATGCCGAACTGTACTATAATGATTATTCCACAGCGGTACCTTCCAAGCGGGAGGGTATTGTGAACATGGTAAAGAATTTGCAGGCACAGGGGGTAAAGATCCATGGAATCGGTATGCAGGAACACCACCAACTGGACAACCCCAGCGTGGAGGAGGTAGAAAAAACAATACTGGCTTTTGCTGGCCTGGGGGTTCACGTGATGGTGACAGAAATGGATATTACGGTACTCCCGCCGCCTAGCCGCCATATCACCGCCGAGGTAAGCGAAAATTTTGCCTATAACAAGGAAATGAATCCCTATGTGGATAGCCTACCGGCAAACAAAGCTAGGGAACTGGATGAAAGATACCGTGAGTTCTTTGCGCTGTATCTTAAACATCAGGACAAAATCAGCCGGGTTACCTTGTGGGGTGTAGGCGATGGCGATTCTTGGCGCAATGGATGGCCCATGCGGGGCAGAACCGATTATCCGTTACTTTTTGACCGACAATATAAACCTAAGCCTGTAGTTGGGGAGCTTATTAAAATGGCCATGCAAAACGACTGAACGATGAAAAACGCAAGATATTTGTATCCCAGTGATTTTATGGCAGATCCTTCTGCCCACGTATTTGAAGGTAAAATCTATATTTATCCCTCGCACG
This sequence comes from Sphingobacterium olei, assembly GCF_005048855.1. Taxonomy (GTDB): domain Bacteria; phylum Bacteroidota; class Bacteroidia; order Sphingobacteriales; family Sphingobacteriaceae; genus Sphingobacterium; species Sphingobacterium olei. The sequence continues at coordinate 187,496 of NZ_SUME01000008.1, read as the reverse complement.
ACTGGGAAAGCGGAATCGCTGAAAATGATAATGGAGATCATTTTAATATGAAGGACTACCATGTCTTTTCAATGGAAGACATTGGGGGCGAAGTAACCGATCATGGTCAGGTGCTTTCGATAGCGGATATTCCCTGGGGCGGAAGGCAGCTTTGGGATTCGGATGTAGCCCATAAGGATGGGAAATACTATATGTATTTTTCGTTAAAGGACAAGACCGATATCTTTCGTCTAGGCGTGGCGGTCAGTGATACACCCTACGGTCCATTTGTGCCACAGGACAACCCGATCAAAGGGAGTTATAGTATTGACCCCTGTGCATTTGAAGATGAGGACGGAACCCATTACCTGTATTTCGGAGGTATATGGGGTGGTCAACTCCAATTTTACAGAGATAATAAGATTGTGCCTGGATCCAATCTTCCGCATTTCCATGAGCAAGCCTTATCGGCTAAAGTCGTGCGTTTAACTGAAGATATGTTGGAGTTTGACGAGGAACCGAGGGAATTGCTGATCTTGGATGAAAATGGAAATCCGCTGACACAGGGCGATACCGAACGTCGCTTTTTCGAGGCTTCATGGATGCATAAATACAAGGGTAAATACTATTTTTCGTATTCTACGGGCGACACACACTTGTTGTGTTACGCTATAGGGGATAATCCCTACGGTCCATTTACATACCAGGGGGTCATATTAACGCCGGTAGTGGGGTGGACAACGCACCACAGTTTTGTAGAATACAACGGAAAATGGTACCTTTTTCACCACGATGCTGTTCCGTCTAATGGTAAGACCTGGTTAAGGAGTATGAAAGTGGTGGAACTGTACTATAACGAGGATGGCACAATAAAGACCATTGCGGGGCAATAGCCCAATAGGATAAAAATAAAATTATGTTTACCAATAAACCACGATTTTTTGCTTGCTTTATTTTCCTGTTACCCATTTTTCTGCTAGCGGAAGATGGTAGTTTATTATGGCTCCGATACGATCCCGTCACCGCGGCACAGGCGGCCGGGCGACATATTATTGTGGCGAAGCCTATGGGTGCTATCGTTCAGGTTGCTAAGACGGAGTTGGATACCTATTGGCGTGGTCCAACGGTAGACCTGGTACTGGATAAGAAAATGAAGCACCTGAATGAGGGTTATCAGCTGAAATGGAAAAAAGACCATTTACAGGTGGTAGCGTATAAAGATAGAGGCTTGCTGTATGGTGCTTACCATTTACTGCGTCTGCAACAGGAAGGACGGGATTTACAGGGAATCGACCTCACGGAAATTCCAGATTATGATGTACGCATCCTCAATCACTGGGACAACTTAGACGGTACCGTAGAGCGTGGATACGCTGGGCGTTCTCTTTGGAAATGGGACGAACTTCCGACAGCTATTTCACCGCGATATGCGGCATATGCGCGCTCCAATGCTTCTATCGGAATCAATGCGGTCGTGCTCAATAACGTAAATGCATCTCCGGATATATTACGGCCGGACTATTTGTTGAAAGTTAAGGCTTTGGCGGATGTGTTTCGTCTCTATGGTATTCAGGTGTACCTGTCGATCAATTTTTCATCACCAAAAGTAATAGGAGGAGTCCACGACTCAGATCCACTCAACCCCGAGGTTCGTGCCTGGTGGAAGGCTAAGGTGCGGGAAATTTATAAGTCTATACCCGATTTTGGTGGTTTTCTGGTAAAAGCGAATTCCGAAGGCCAACCCGGTCCACAGGATTACAACCGCACGCATGCAGATGGTGCCAATATGCTTGCGGATGCATTAGCTCCCTATAACGGTCTGGTTATGTGGCGCGCTTTTGTATATAACCCCACAAATGAGGACCGGGCCAAGCAAGCATATTTAGAATTTGTACCTCTGGATGGCGCATTCCGTGATAATGTCATTATACAGATAAAAAATGGTCCTATCGATTTCCAACCCCGGGAACCATTCACGCCACTCTTCGGCGCGATGAAAGAAACAACGCAGATGATCGAATTCCAGATTACACAGGAGTACCTTGGCTTTTCGAATCATTTGGTATACCTCGCACCGTTATTTAAGGAAACGTTGGATAGCGACACGTATGCCAGCGGAAAGGGGAGTACGATAGCTAAATTGACAGACGGTACGCTCCGCACTGCAAAGCGAACAGCGATTGCTGCCGTGGCGAATATCGGGGAAGACAGCAATTGGACCGGGCACAATTTTGCGCAGGCCAATTGGTATGCATTCGGACGATTGGCATGGAATCACAGCCTTACTTCCGACCAAATTGCATCCGAATGGATCCGGTCGACATTCACCCCGCACGAAGAATTTGTACAACCGATCAAACAAATGATGCTGGAGTCGCGCGAAGCTGCAGTGAATTACATGATGCCTTTGGGACTGCACCATATCTTCGCCTTTGATCACCATTACGGGCCTGAGCCTTGGGGCGATCGTCAAGGGGGAAGGCCAGATTGGATGCCATGGTATTATCACAATGCGAATAGTGCAGGTCTCGGATTTGACCGATCAGCCACTGGAAGTAACGCCGTGTCCCAGTATTTCGCACCGCTGGATCGTATCTATGGCGATCTTGAAACCTGCCCAGAGAATTTTTTGCTTTGGTTCCATCATGTGCCCTGGTCTTATCAGATGAAAAATGGACGTAGCATGTGGGCCGAATTATGTTATAAATACGATGAAGGAGTGCAACAGGTACGGGCGTTTCAACAGATCTGGGATAAGCTGGAAAGCCATGTCGACAGTCAGCGGTTTGCAGATGTACAGTCGAAACTCAAGATCCAGGCGAAGGACGCGGTATGGTGGAAGGACGCCTGCCTGCTTTATTTTCAGACGTTCTCCGAACAACCTATTCCGTATGCTATCGAAAGACCCATACACGAACTGGAAGACCTCAAGAAAATTAAATTAAAGTTAAAACACCATAATTAAATCCTGACGCGCTAACCTATTCGAATAACGTAAAATCACAACCAAAAATGAAGCAAAAAAAGACAACCAAGATAGCAGGAGACATAGGAATATGGAGCCTAATGGCTTGCGCATTATTTGTTTCTTGCCATGGCTTGAAATCAAATGATGCAGACAGTACACGTCCTGCTGAAGGGCAACCGGTATTCAGTAACTTTGAATACAGCGGAAACGATAAGATATATGATGAAAACCCGCTCACAGGGGGAGAGTTTTACAGCCCTATTTTACAAGGCTGTTACCCCGATCCGAGTATTACGCGAAAGGGTGATGACTATTATTTAGTAAATTCATCTTTTGTGATGTTTCCGGGTGTGCCTATTTTCCATTCGAAAGATCTCGTAAATTGGAAACAGATCGGGCATGTACTTGATCGGGAATCACAGTTGAAAGTCGGAACAGCAGGTATTAGTGAGGGGATATATGCTCCAGACATTATGTACAACCCATACAACGACACTTTTTACATGATCACGACACAGATCGCTTCTGGGATTGGTAATATGGTCGTTAAAACAAAGGATCCGCAAAAAGGAAACTGGACAGACCCCATAAAACTGAACTTTGGAGGTATTGATCCTGCGCTGTTCTTTGATGATGACGGCAAAGCGTATGTCGTACATAACGATGCCCCTGATGAAGGGAAAGAGCTTTATCAAGGGCACCGCGTCATTAAAATATGGGAGTATGATGTGGAAAAGGATCAAATAATTGCAGGTACGAGTAAAATTATCGTGGACGGAGGGGTTGATATTACGAAAAAACCCATTTGGATCGAAGCACCACATGTTTATAAGAAAAATGGGAAGTACTACTTAATGTGTGCCGAAGGTGGCACCGGGGGCAATCACAGTGAAGTGGTTTTTTCCAGTACCAATCCTATGGGGCCATATGTCCCTGCGAAGACGAATCCTATTCTTTCGCAACGTCATTTGGATAAAAGCAGACCAAACCCCGTAGAGTGGGCCGGGCATGCCGATTTGGTGCAAACTCCAGAAGGGGAGTGGTATGGGGTCTTTCTGGCGGTTAGACCCAACGAAAAAAAACGGGTTAACACGGGACGTGAGACCTTTATCTTACCGGTAGATTGGTCGGACGAATGGCCTGTATTTGAAGGTGGGATGGAACCACTGAAACCGTCTATCCATATGCCTAAAGGTGCAAAGAACGAAATGAATACAGGGGCATATTTTGAGAATGGCAACTTTACGTTTATAGATAAATTTGAAGGAAAAGGTTTGGATTTGCGTTGGATTGCACTGCGCGGACCTCGTGACAAGTTTGTTGTGGAGGGTAAGGCGGGACTGATCATTAAGCCATTTGAAGTAAGTATAAGGGAACAAAAACCGATTTCAGCACTTTTCTATCGGCAGCAACATATGGTATTTACGACCGAGGTAGAGATGAACTATACGCCAAGGTCCGAAAGCGATTTGGCTGGTATTACTTGCCTGCAAAGTGAAGCATTCAATTATGTATTTGGCGTGACCAAATCTGGTAACGACTATTACTTGGTATTAGAACGCACGGAAAAAGGAAGTGCGCAAGTAGTAGCGAAGGAGAAGCTCACCGAATCTGGTAAAATTAGATTACGTGTTCACGCAGAAGGCGATAATTATCAGTTTTCCTATGCTTCAATCGATTCGGATTATAAAAATATAGGTGGAACTGTATCGGGTGATATCCTTTCTACGGATATTGCCGGCGGATTTACAGGATCGATGATTGGCTTGTATAGCACGTCCGCAAATGATGTAAAGCTGCTTCATTAAGTTATTTAATCGTCGCTGCTCTTTTTGCAACAGGATGAACCCTCACAATCGCCCGATTGTTGAGGGTTTCTTATGCGATAGTTTTTATGGAGCACTTTTCATAAGCTGAAGCATCTTATAAGCATAGTTTTTCCCCAATTGACGATAGCCTGCAGGGCTAAAGTGCAATCCGTCAGGCACACCTTCACAATCTTTGGATGAAATGATATGTGCATTGCGAACCGTCTGTGGCAAGGCTTGAATAATGGTATTCATACTGGCGCATTTCCCGCCCTGCTCAGCTGATAGCATTTCACCAGCCAACAACGGTGTTTTGGATGCTTCGAGTCTAAGATCTTGTAATAGATTTTGATAGACCTTATTCACTTTGTTTGGCCAGTCGGGATCTCCAGTATTGCTTTCTCCCTGATGCAGTAAGATGCCTTTTATGATACCACTTTGTTGCGCTATCTTGCCCATTTCAACGAGTCTCCCATAAGGATCGTTGCTATAGGCTGCCAGCATCCCTTTCATCCAACTAGGTGCTTTGGCTACGTAGCTGCTGGTGCTATCTCTATCGAAGAGCTGGATATGGCATCCACCTACGGATACGTTGATGACGCCAACGCGAATGCTGTCTGGAAGATTATCCGTCAATGCTTTGCCAAAGTAATCTGCAGGTGTCAAACCTGTATTGCACCGCGTGATAGGAGGTTTGGCAATATACCATTCTCCTTTTTTGCGATCGCGATCAGGGCAGTCTACGGCTTGGAGCGCATAGAAGCGGTCATTACCGACAGTGTCTTGATCTTCGAACTTGCCATGGCCTTCCATATTGGATTGGCCGAAACAGAGATAAATGTGGAAATTTTTGTCTTGGGCATATGATTGCTGATTTGTATATATTGAAATAGAGGTTGTAATGGTCAATAAGATAAAGTAATTCTTTATATTCATGATTTTTGTGCCTATTAGTAAAAAAGGAGGGACGATTGCCCTATCGCCCCCCCAAAAAAGAACTGTTTCAGTGTTTCTAACGGAAACAGCATATCGTTATTTTTGTTTTTCCAGTGCCTCAGCAACTGCTTGATAGGCCGGTTTCCGGACGAAAGACTCGGTCCATAATCCAATTGGTTCGCCCCTTCTCCAGAACGAATATTGGTTGTCTGGGCTGTCTAATGGACTCCAGACGGTAATACCGTACTGCTGGGCTTTCGGAATGATCTCAAAATATTTTTCGATCACAAACTTGTACATTTCCGCTTGTTTTTGGTACATTTCGGCTGTCGCATTCGGTGTTTTGATGCCGTCGCCCAGACCGATGTCGAGCTCGGATACTTTGATCAATTTGCCGGTGGCAGCCAATAATTCGTACATGTTGATGATGTTATCTTTATTGGTCTTAATGTCAATGTGCATTTGTGTACCGATACCATCTACCGTTACGCCTTGACTTTCTACGTAATCAACATAGGCAATCAGGCCTTTACATTTGTTACCGCCACCTTCGAGACCATAATCATTGATGAAAAGTATATCGGCTGGGTTACCATATTGCCTAGCAAATTGGATCGCTTGGACGGCATAGTCTTTACCGAGGTAATCCTGCCAATAGAATTCATCTTCTGCCAATTCGGCTTTACCGACGCCGGTCTTTAGCGCGTACTGATCTGGCCAATCGGACATCGGTTCGTTTACGACATCCCAAGCTTTAACATAGTCTTTGGTAACCGATAACATCCCTGCGATAAATGTTTCCAGTGCCTCGGTTAGGATTGACTTTTTCTCTTCCGGTGTTTTTTCAATTATACTACCCCCGGGGCCACCATATCCTTCTCCTTTTGCAGATTGTGAACGCGTGGAGCTGTTACCCCAACCGCCCCAAGGGCTGATGCCATTTTCAAAATCCCCGTTGCTAAGCAGGTTGGTATTGGATCCCGCTTTTGTTAAACTGATATGATCAATTAAAGCCGTACCGTTATATTGTCCGTGATTAATGATAAACCGGTTGCGCAAAGCGGTAGTGGTGAGTTTAAGTTCGTACTCTTTATAATCTGTCGTTAAAGCTATCGCACCAAAGCCATTGCCTTGATAATCAGCGGTGCTTTGCAGGTCAAAGCTAATGTTTCCGGCTTTACTGCCTTTTGCTGCCACTTTTAAGATATATTCGGTATTGTTCTCAATACCTGTGAGATCATGGACCGTTTGCGCTTCCCAAGCATTTACTACCGTCGGATTTGTCAGTTTTAACGCGTACCCCGCTTCACTTGAGCCTCCAGTACCTTCTTCATTGTATTTAGTCAACTTCAGGTTGTCAAAATAAAATGTGGTCGCGTGCTTTCCAAGGTTAAAGGCAATGGTACTACAGTCTGCCATTTCTGGCGTAATTATGATCTCTTTGGTAAATGTTGCCCAAGTTGGAGTGGTTGAAAAGCTCCCGAAAAATTCATAATGCTTATAGGAGTAGGGTACCAAATGAGCTTGTGTTCCGAATGTAGCTGCAGCGTCTGACTTCATATCTATGCTGAGCGTATAACGTTCGCCTGCTTTCACAACGGGCGAAAATTTGATGAAAAATTGCACATCCCAGTCATTCGTACGCACACTTTCGTTTTCCAGTTTAAGTGCACGACCTTCGCCGTTGGCGCCCTGGCCGTTAGCTGTAAAGGAAACCACAGCATTGGTGTTATATTCATAGTTACCATTATCCGAACTTTCGAAGTCATTTGAGGTCACGATATCCCATGTTGGTCCGCCACCCCCAGGTAACTTGATCGGCGCAATCAGGCTATTTAGATAGGTTGCATTCTGTCCGGAGTGCCAGGTAAGCGTGTGACCAAAGAGGGCCATGTTATTTTCTTTAGCTGCGGTAATCAAACGCTCAAGCTTGCTCAGGTTAAGTGAGCCATCTGCTTGTACGATGGAGGAGTGCTTCATCTCGTATCCCATCACCATTTCCTCAAAATTGCGATTTACCAAGCGGTACATCACCCCTCTATTAAGGTAATCATCCATATTCAATGCTACACCCCATTTAAAATTAGGATGAGCATTTCTATCTATGTATGACATTAATGGTGCATACGAGTTTATATCTTCCTGTGCGATGACACTTTCTGGTTTTCCCGCTAAGTAGTCTAACATTTCATGCTTGGCGCATGAACTTAATAGGACACCTGCAAGCAGGCTATATCCAATTCGTTTATTAACTCGGTTCATATTTGTAAGTGTTTAATTGGTTGAATTAAGGTTTTAGAGCCACAGAAAAAGTTTCCATTTTTACACCTCTGTCGCGCATAACCAATGTGTCCTTTGTGCTGATACTCATCTGCGCCATATCGATCTGGTATTCCAGATACATCGCATCGCGATCGGTGTTGCCCCAACTGTTTTTCTCCCCTCTTTTAATAAACTTGCCATTACCGGATGCCGTGATGCCTGTTGTACCGGAGCTAACACTACAGTTATTGTTGTTATCAAAAGACAGGATGAGATTAAAGTTGATGTTTGTGCCATCCACGTCCTTGAATGTAAGCGGAAGTATGGTATTCTTTAGCGACTGTGTAGACAGGCTCTTTACCTCATCTTTTTCAACGAATGCTTCGCGTCTTACCTGCGTTTGGCTAAGGGAAGTGTTTCCGTTTTTTCCAACAATGACATCTTGTCCCCTGCGCAGGTAATTACCGTGCCAGGTGTTGATGTATTTGATAGCATAGAAGGTGTAATCTTTAGGAGCTATATCCCAGTCATCGGCCACCGCCTTACGTAATAAACTTCCTGGAGACGGTGTGCCCGATAAAATTGAATCGGCACTGGCTACGCCTGTCAAACGGATAGGGAGAACGTAAGTCGTATGAACAGCTTTTGGGTCTGCAAAAAAAGCATCCGTAAGCTGTACCTCGACTCCTCCAGAAGGCTTGCCCTTTGGTATAACAATTTTGTTGGAAGCTAGGGTATAATAATTACTAGGTAGGGGTTGCACATCTGCACCCCCTGAACCGTACGTAATATTCTCGGTCATGGCATTATCAACAACAAAATCAATCGTGATATCCTGCTTATTGCTGTAGACACCACCGGTCGTAGCCATGACATTCACTTTCCCCTGATTATCAAGTGAAGTATCAAATATATCTTCTCCCATAGTGATCGTACGTACGGGATATTGGTAGGCGAAATATATCGTCTGGTATTCGAAATCCGGGAATTCCCAATCCTGGTTTTTACAGGAGATAAATGCTAAAAGTAGCATCGCGGAAAATATAAGTATTCTTTTCATCTGATTGTTTTTTTATGGTTTACCAGCCGTTGTTTTGTTCGAGATTATTATATTTCAGTATTTCACTGTAAGGAATAGGGCCATACTGCATATAGGGCTCATATACTCTATTTTCGACATTGATCGTTGTATACGCATTATTTTGTATACTGACGCCCTGTGCAGGCTGCGTGAAATTTGAATTCCACCTTCGAAGATCCCAAAAACGGAAGCCTTCAAAACATAATTCCAAACGCCTTTCGTTTCGGATGAGTTGCTGCATGAGCGCTTTATCGTTTTTCACTTGTTCTAAATAGGGGTCTCCGTTTGTCGTACCTACACCGGCACGGGTACGGATCGCTTTGATGATATCATAAGCGGAAAAGCTATGTATACCTGTACCCATAGGTCCCCAAGCTTCATTGGCTGCCTCGGCATAGGCAAGGTAAATCTCGGTCATACGTAATCTAGGAGTGATGTGGTATTGTCCTGATACAGAAGACGGATTGAGGTTGACATCCTGTCTTAACAGCTTACGCATGTAATATCCTGTCCGTGTTGAGGTTTCTACCTTATTTAACCCATCATTGGTCGGACTGTTTACCGCGGTGTTGATCGCCGTATTATTGACACCAGCCGTGCCACCGTTTACCAAAATATAGTTTTTAAGACGTGGATCACGATTATCATAAGGTGCAGTGGCAACATATCCGCTATTGGCGGCATCACTAATAGGGTATCCATTGGCCATGGGAAAGGCGTCGACAAGGTTTTGTGTCGGATTCAGGCGACCACGACCAAATAATGTTGGTGGGAAATGGTCTGCCTCTAAGTTTGATGTCACATCACCACGATCCACGCGCCATAGGATTTCGGCCGTATTTCGCCCCTCATTCATCGTATTCACACTTGCCGATTGATAAAATAACGCACCCTGTGGATCTATGCCTGCTATTCCTCCTTTTTGTTGGATGACCAGAGCCGCGTAGTTGGCCGCGTCAGCCCAAGTGGTTGTGTTGCCACTACTGTAGGCTGGACTGGCGGCTTGTAGGGCAGCTTTTGCCTTGATGGCCTGGGCTATCCGCCGAGTCATCCGCAGCCGAAAATGATCTCCAAAAACCCGATTGTAATCGCTTACATTAATCCCGATACTTTGATATTTGGTTGGAATTTGACTTTCCGAAGAAATATCTTCGTAATCTAAGGGCAGTAGGTCCTCTGCTTTTTGGAGGTCTGCATAAATTTGTTGCATACACTCTTCAAACGTCGCTCTGGGATGATTGAAATCAGACTCCAATGTCTCATGCTCGAGTACAATAGGCACACCCAGCAGTTCGCCGCTTTTGCTTTTTCCGGCGTGTGATTGGAGTAGATGGAACAGAAAGAGGGCACGGAGACCGTAAGCTTCACCTTTCATACGGTCGTTAAACATGGCGGTAACCGGCTCCGTCGTTGCCCACTGCACCTTGTCTGTCAACGCTAGAAAGTTGTTAAGGTACTGTATAGCCGACTTGCTGTTGCGCCATTGATCGAAAGGGTTGTTGATCGCTGTCCACTGTCCTGTGGCAATTTTCAAGTAATCGCTTGCACGATCGTTTGTAACAGCATTGTCGGTAGCTACATCGTTAAAAGACCAACTATTGGTAGGTACACGTGTATACCCATTTAATAACAGCCCCTGTGCATATAACGGCCTGTCGTAGGCTGTTTCTATATCGAGGATATTTTCAATGGCAGGCGAAAACATATCTTCACACGAGGTGAAACATAATGTAGAGGCGATGCCGAATATAAATAGTGTTTTTTTCATGTCAATTTATTTAGGAGTCTGCGGGTTAGAATAAAGCTTTCACACCAAAATTGAAAAATCGCGTTTGTGGCGCGCCACCTACTGTCAGTTGCATGGTTTCCTTTTCTTTGGCAAATGTCATTAGGTTGAAGCCATTCACATAGGCGCCTAACTCACGAACTATTCCATTTCCTAATATACTTTTCGGAAAATCGTATGTGATCTGAACCTTCGAAAGGTCGAAACGATTCGTTTTGTACATCCAGAAGTCGGAACTGCGGAAATTATTATCACTGATAGCGGTAGTTAGACGCGGATATGTAGCAGTTTCTTTCGTTTCTTCGGTCCAGCGATCGCGCGCTAAGATAGAATACTTGTCTTCTCCGTCCATCCAAAAGTAAGAGCTGTTTTTCATGGCATAAGCACCATATCTTCCGGTAGCTACAGCAAAAAACGTCAGATTTTTCCATTTTGCGGTAAGGTTAAAGCCTAGTGAAAATGGCGCTCCTGCCCATCCGCCTCTTCCTAAATATACCTCATCACGGGTGTCAATAGTTCCGTCTCCGTTTTGATCAATATATTTGATGTCGCCGGGCTTAATTTCACCGAATGTGCTTAGTGCTGCATTATCTACATCGGCTTGATCGCTGTAAAATCCTTGACTCTGAAGTCCCCAAATTGCATCTAGCGGTTTGTTGGTACGGTTTTGATAGGCATTTTCGTACAATTCATCGCGTTTTAAGGCTTTGGTATCGTAATAAAGACCCGTCATACCTAAAGAAAAAAAGCTGTTGGTATAAGATTTGTTCACATTGACGCCAAAATCGACACCCTGACGCTCGTCTACGTTGAAGTTGACAAACGGCATATCCGAATAGTTCGGCCAGTAGGACATAAAATACATCGGATAAAGTGTACTTGGTTGCACTAGCATACCATGCATTTGATTGTAAAAATAGGAGGCGTTAAAAGTTACGAGGTTGTTGTACATGCCGGCTTCTATACCGAAGCTAATTTCGCGGCGCTGGGGGTAACGCATATCCATGTTTTCGCCGCGAAAGCGATCGAAAGTATGTACCAATTGACCGTCCCGCCAGCTATACCATGCTGCATTGTTGAAGGTGTAATAGCCCTGATACAAGTAATAATCTTGAATATCGAGATCCGTATTGACTACTCCTGCTGATGCCATTAACCGAAGGTTATTAAAGATGCTGTTATCTTTCATGAAGTCTTCCTCACTAAGTCGCCATGCCATGGAAAGGGTAGGAGAAACTGCCTTGCGTTTGGCCGGTGGCAACTTTGCAGAATGGGGTAGCGCCGCACTGAAATCTATGTAATATTTATTGGCATAGTTGTACCCCAAATGAAGTCCTAAATTCGCATTACTTTGTTTGTGGTATTGTTGCGACTGTCCGATCTGAAAGGCATTGGCCAGTAGGATAGCCGATACGTGATGTTGGTCATCATAGGTACGGGAGTAATTCAATTGCCCCGTAAAACCCAAAGTTTGCCGATAGGCACTTCCGCCAATGTTCTGCACTCCTGAAATCCGATCGTCGCCATATTTCGTCAGGTTGCTGATTTGATCTCTCCCGTCATAGTTGTTCCATGCTGCTTGGTAGATGGCATAGCTATTGTTGTACGACTGGTTGTACTGGTTCTGGTAATCAATGGCCATGGCTGTCTCGAATGTTAAACCTTCCAAAACGCTGCTGAGATCAAAATCCAATCCGGTATTGAACTGAAACTGCCGGTTCATGTGTCGGCTGTTTCCTCCAGCATAAATATTAGCGAATGCATTTGTTTGGTCTAGTTGACTACCTCCTAAGAGATACTTGCCATCGACGAGGAAATTGCTGTTATTAACATAGATCCAGGAGTTTTCGTCACTTTCTTCGATCATATCGATAGGTACAAGAGGCGAAAACCGATGCGGACGACCTGTTGCAGCTGCACCCCAATAGTCCGCATTTACGCCTTTGGAGGTGTAGAAACTTGCTGCGGCATCTACATTTAAGGAGATGATGCTATTTAATTGTACGTTGATATTTCCGCGCATATTAAACCGATTGGAGGTATTGTTATCTACGGCCTCTCCAAAGTTTAATAGGGAGCCGGCAGACCAAAAACCAAAATTGGTATAATACTGTGTGCGTTCGCTACCACCTGATACCTCTGCCGTAGCGTCGTATCGGTTGTAGCTGTTTTTGATATAGTCCGACGAATAATAGTCGACGTTGGGATAGCGATACGGATTGAGCCCTGCGGCATGATGATAAATACTTTCGTCCGAATAGAGATTAGGTAGTCCGTCATTGCGTCTAGCTTCATTATACAATGTCATATATTCTGCCGACCCAAGGTATTTTGGATAGCTAATGGGCGTATTGACACCGGCATTAGCTCTGATATCTATTCTTTGATCTCCGGATTTTCCGCGTTTGGTGGTAATATAAATAACCCCCTTGGCCGCCCGGCTTCCATAAAGCGCAATAGCATTGGCACCTTTCAATACCGAAATTTGCTCAATTTCGGTAGGCATCACATTGTTTGCATCGCGTGGAAATCCGTCGACAAGAACGAGATGGCCTCCCGAGCCCCAAATGTTTCCGTTATAACCTGATATTAAGGCATCAAGGTTATCTAAACTATATGTCGTGTAATTTTTTTGAAGCAATTTGGCGAAATCGATCGCTTGCACTTCGCCCATAAGGTCTTTTTTCCTTACCTTTCGGAAGGCAACCTGTACTAGGGTGCTATCTGCCATTAAACTATCCTGCAATTGCATTAATGCAGCATTCGGTGCCATATTGTTGGTATGTGCAAATAAGCGGAATGCCGATGAGTCAAGCATACTCAAACCAACCATACTTACGCACAATGCTATTTTTATTTTTTTATACTTCATTGTCTTCACATTTAAATTGAATTGGATCGATTACCTTGATTACCATCCGGGATTTTGTGAAAATTCGGGGTACATACTAACATCTGCAACTTTAAGCGGAAGCCAATAATGTTTACTGGTGAATTTCCTTTCGAGTAGAACGGTCTCCCGGATATTAACTACTCGGTTTTCTGTCGGATCGGATGCATTAAAGGTTCCTGCGCGATCAAATTGGATGGCTGTTTTAACCGTATATGGACTTTCTGTCAATAGTAACCACCTTCTCAAATCATTAAAACGATGGCCTTCATACGCTAGCTCAACTGCTCTCTCCCGACGTAGTTCACCAAGAAAAGCTTCTGGCGAGCCCAAAAATTTGCTATTTACAGCTTCGACGCCCGCGCGGTCTCGAATGGTGTTCACGGCTTCTACTGCATTTTTTGTGTAGTTAGGCGCTTTTCCCGTTGCTGTACCGTAGCCCATTGACGATGCCTCGGCATACATGAGGTATACATCTGCTAGGCGCATATAGGGTACATAAATGTGCATATTGGAACCGTAATCGTATGCACGGTCATAGATATTTGTCGTTAAAGGAATAAATTTCCGTAAAACATAGCCTGTTCGACTGCCGTTCTGAATATTGCGGTAAGATCCGTTACTGTATAATTGTGCATAACGACGATCATTTTCATACTTTATTCTATCTTCTTCTTTTGTTATATTGTCCGGAATAGGTATCGTTGCTTTTATGACCGTTAATCCATCGAAGAGAATATCATGATAAAAACGGGGATCACGCCCTTTCCAAGGATATTGTGGATCATAACCTGATTCCGCATCAGCTAGCGTAATATCTTTGATGGGGAGGCCATTAGCCATGCCATAATAATTAACATAGTTAGACGTAGGCAAAAATTTGATGGCATCGCCTTCTGTTATTATGCTAGGCATGTATTGTTTACTCGTTCCGTAATGTGTATTGTTACCCGCATTGTAAGGCCCTCTAAAAATAGCTTCGGTACTGCCGGGAAGCGCCCAGTTTTCGCTAATGGTGTAGAAATTGAGGTGATAGTTTTCGAACTCTACCAATTTATGTGGCGCCTGCCCGCTCTCGGTCAATGTCAATAACTCGCCAAATGCCTCTGCTGCTTTTTTACAGTAGTCGGTATGGTACGTACGACTGCCCGTAACCGAAAAATTCATGAGGGGACTACCTGCCCAAAGGTAGTTTTTACCTAAGTAGCCTAAGGCCATAATTTTATTGATCCGCAGGGCATTTTTACCTAAGGTGCGTTTGCCCGGGTTAGTGTCGTCCCAATTAATGGGTAAAAGATTGGCCGCTTCGCGGAAATCTGTGGCAGCGAGGTCAGCACATTCGTGATAACTTAGACGGGGGAGCGTTAGCTTCTCATCACTTGGTAGTACGTAATTGATGTACGGCATACCACCAAAATATTCCATTAGTCTGTGGTGAAACCAACCACGAAAGAAAAGCAACTGCCCTTTGATCAGATCACGTTCTTCTTGCGTAGCTTCGTTCATTTTGTCCATATTTGCGAGTCCGATGCTGATTTTCCGTAACCCAAACCAAGCGGCATTCCAAAGGTCCTTATTGATATTACGGTCGTCAGGAAAAAATGGTGTTGCAAAGTCGCCCTGTTCCATCCATCCAGAACCCCAGCCATCGTGTTGCGCCTGCCAACCCCAGAAATTACCGTTGTCAATTTTGTGTATAAAATGATAGTCCGACGCGGTTGATGTAATCTCATCCTCCCCCCAATTCCAGGAATTGGTCCAATACAGATTGCTGAAGTTGACAATACAGTGGTATAGCTCTTCAGTATATCCTTGGAAGTTGTTGAAGTTTTTAAATGCTTCCTCCTCGGATATGATCGATTGTTCTTCTTTGTCTAGGTATTTCTCACAGGATATCATGGTTGAAGAACTCAGCATACCGCAGGACAGTAGAATCTTAATATATTTTGAATATTGTTTCATAACAGGTTCAATTAGAATGTAATGTTTGCGCCTAAATTAAAACGTTTCACCGTAGGATAGGCACCTTGCGAAGCCCATCCGGTACCTGCATAATTCGACTCCCGATCGTCTGGCATTTTTGACCAGAACAGGAGATTGTGCCCATTGAGGAACACCCGGATATGCTGAAAGCCCATGCGGCGGATGAAGTTGCTTTCCGACGTAAGGTTATACGCAATTTCTGCGGTCTTTAGACGGATATATGAGCCATCGTACATAAAGCGATCGGCTGCAGTATAACTGGCCATCGAGAGCCAGCGTGGTAATGGAACATCCGCATCGGCCTGATCTTTAGACCAGTAGGATCCTTCGTAATAGGCTAAATTTCTTTGTCGATCAAAGCTTCCCAAAACGACCTGTCTCGTCACATTATTGACGCCATACCACTGCGTCATAATGCTGAAATTTTTCCAGTCAAAACCGACCGTCAGATTATAGGTGTTTTGAGGTGTAGAAGGGTAGGCGTAGGGTATATTATCCTTGGTATCGATTATACCATCGCCATTGTAATCCACGATATGGTAGTTGCCGGGTAACTTATTGCCATCGTTGGTATCATGCATGGTACTTGAATACAACTCGTCCCAGGTATTGTAATAACCTGCACTTACATTAGTATAAGTCTGGCTGATTTGTTTGTTATTAAGTCTTTGATAGTCAGGTAGAAGTAATGGGCTATCTCCTTCGATGACTTTATCTTTGGCATGGGTGAAATTAAAATCACCCCATACCCGCCAGTTTTGGTTGATGTCTTTGTTAACTTTGAATTCTACCTCATATCCTTTGTTCTCTACAATACCCAAGTTGGCTACCGGCGCGTTTACCCCAAAGTAATCGGGTACCGCACGGCTGTTGCCGGGAATCAGGACATCAGTACGCCTATCGTGGAATACATTGACTTGTCCAGAAACTAGGCCATTAAGAAATCCAAAATCAACACCAAAGTTTGTTTTTCGTACTTTTTCCCAGCGTACATTAGGATTTCCAAGCTCGTTTTCTTTATACCAGGTATAGCTACTGCGTTCTGGCGCTTCGCCAATGACGCCCATATGCGATTGACCACCATAGGCCCATTGCGTCAGGTAGAGATAACGTCCGTTCACATTATCATCTCCAATGTCTCCATACGAAGCACGAAGCTTTAGCATATCCAGAAAAGAGAGATCCTGCATGAAGTTTTCTTCAGAAATTAACCACCCTATACCACCTGAATTGAAAAATCCAAATCGGTATTCCCGTGCAAATTTCTCCGATCCGGTATAGGCACCACTGTAGTCAAGCATATATTTGCCTTTGTAGTTGTAGGTGGTGCGGAATACCCAATCTTCGCGGAAAAAGGGTTGCATACTTCCTGTCGCATATTGGTTTCTATTGAATAAACCCATAGCCGTAACATTATGGTCTTCTGCAATACGTGTTGCGTAATCAAGCTGTAATTGATAGAACAACCGTCTATACGTTTGCCCATTATTTACCGATCCTGATTGTTGTGCCCAATTGATACCCTGTACGAAGTCGAACCGGCTTCCGTCTATATTTTGGCCGTAAACAGCTAGTCCTGTCTCGGGATCGATCCATTTGGTTTGTACACCATTGTTTAAATCATTGACACCTCGTCCGGCTTCAACAAAGGTATTGTCTAATGACATGCTTCCTCGTGCCGTTAAGCCTTTAATAAACTTGCCTAGATCTTGCTCCAAAATAAAATCGGTCGTAATTCGATTGGTGGTTGTTAGTTCCACACCGGAAGTAGCTAGTACTTGAGCGGAATTAATACCCACTTGGGAGTCGGGCTGGTAAAACCCCCAAGTACCATCTGAATAACGAGGGTAGATCACATCTGGTGGAACGGTGTACGCGGCGATCCAATATGCATAGTTATTACCTCCTCCCCAAGGGCTTTTGCGTGTGCCGTGCGATCCAGCTAAATTAGCGGAAAATTTTGTGGTAGGCGTGAGTTGGAAATCCAGGTTGGAACGCATATTCAAACGATTGAATCCATAGCCGGCTTCATAGCCTCGGTTGTTGTCGTTTTGGCGGAACATATCACCTTCGTACAGGTAATCGGCGCTGGCAAAATATTTTACAAATTTAGTACCTCCTGCAATATTGAGGTTGCTGTTTTGTGAGAAAGCATGACCTTTGAAAAGTTCTTCTGCCCAATTGGTATTGACGTAGCGCTCGGCTTCTGCCTGATTGGCTGGATAGCGGTACTTGTCAATAATATATTGTGGTTGATAAGCGGCCCAACTGTTTGGGGATAGTGCCAATTCGTTTTCGATCACCCGGTTACGGAGCATCATGGCATCATAAGAATCCATTTTGCCAGGTAACTGCGATACCGTTTTTACGATATTGTTCACAGTGCCGCGTACAGAAGCTTTACCTTCTCTTCCTCTTTTTGTTGTAATCAGAATAACGCCGTTGGCACCCCGTACCCCATAAACAGCGGTAGCTGATGCATCTTTTAAGACAGAGACAGTCTCTATTGAACTGATATCGACACTACTCATCGGGCGCTCCACGCCGTCGACCATAATCAATGGATCGGTATTGTTCCAGGTACTACGCCCACGGATTACAATACGTGGATCTTCTTCGCCAGGCATACCGGTACTGGCACTTGTTATTACGCCAGGTACATTACCGGTTAAGGCTGCACCTACACTGGCGACTCCGCCTGCTCGTTCCAACACTTTTCCGGTGGTCTGCGAAATGGCGCCCACTACAGTTTCTTTCTTTTGTGTACCGTATCCGACGACAATGGTTTCTTCTAATTCAATACTATTATTGTTAAGGATAATCCGAAGTTGGCTTTGATTTTGGATATTGAGTTCGATTCTTTCGTGGCCCAATTTTGTTACAATTAGTCTTTCCGCATGAACAGGCACGCTTAGCGAAAATGTTCCGTCGGCCAATGAAGACGTTGCAATGTTGCTACCTAACACGGCGATAGAGGCATTTTCGACTGGTGAGTTTTGTTGATCGACGATTTGCCCCGTTACTTGTCGGTCTTGTGCCATTAGAGGCATCACATGGCAGATCGATAATAAGAAAATAGGGAGCAAGAGCATATGGCTGGAAAGGCCCCAAAGTTTCTTACAGTGTCTCAAGAGAGAACATATAGATGTGATCATCATAGTGCTGAATAATATAAATTGGTTAACTTTATTCTATTAATTTAAATTGGGTTTCTTGGTGTAGACAATATATCACTAATATATGACATAACAATCCAAGATTAATCGTATGCAAGCGATTGCATGAATTGAAGCTGCAGTGTTCTGTAGTTACGTTTTGGTCATATTTTCATTTGTTAATCGTTTATCTTGGTTATGCAAATACATTGTTTATGTACACGTCTAGATGATGTAGGTGAACAATGTTGTTTATAATTAATGCTAAGGTATGTAATGGGGTTATTACACAGATGGAACGAATGTCTAAATGATAGGTAAGAATGTCAAATGCATTGCTTTTTGAGTTTTATGGTGCTTATAGCGCATTTTTTGCTGTAAATATCCGTATGGATGGGTTTCAACCTTCTCTTAATTAGTTGATAATTGTCTTTTTAACAATAAATTTTACCATATGCATGGTTTTCCAGATAAAATCGTATTAATTTTATATCTTAGTAATTCAACAAGGAAAGACAACTAGCCAGTCGTAAATTTTATACACCGTGATGATTAGATATATATTTCTACTTTTTTTTCTTAAGATAGTTGTTGTGTCCGCACAAGAGTATCCAGTTGATTTCCAACGATACTATACCCAGAATGGGCTATCATCAAATACGATCTTTAGCATGTGCCGCGATAGCTATGGCTTTCTTTGGATCGGAACTGAAGATGGTTTAAACAGATTCGACGGTATTAATTATAAGGTATATCGGCACAATCCGGATATTACGGGGACGCTGAAAGTAAATCACGTTACTGCACTGGCTGAAGATGGTATGGGTAGAATCTGGATTGGAACCAGCGGTGGAGGTCTAAGCTTTTATGACCGTAAGCTGGACAAGATCGTTCACTATGAACAAACACCCGACAAACGTTGGCTGAGTAGTGCGATCACTTCTCTTGCTATGGATAATGCTGGGAAACTATGGGTTACATCCTACGGTGGATTATTTGTAATTAATGTGCACCAGCTAGAAAAGAATGTAGATGATCGTTATGCCAAACTAAGTGCCAACTTTCTGGGGAAAGTATCTAGTTTTACATTTCAGGACAGTAAGCAGCGGATGTGGATCGCGACAGACAGCGTGCTCTATGTGTATTCGAATAACTATAAACAAATTTCAAAATATAGTATATGCCGTAAGGTTGGGGGCGAACGCACAGATAATATGATCACTTCGATTGTGGAAGATCAAGGTAGTAGGATATGGATAGGTTCATTATCAGGTATTTATGTTTTTAACGAGAAGGTCAATAACGTAGAGCGATTTGACGATTACCCAAGTATGCGCTCGCTAAGCGCTGGACGGATCTATGCCATGTCCATCGATAAAAAGGGGGGGCTATGGATTGGGACGGATAGAGGGCTGGAGGTGCTAGATGTCTCTACATACACCTCAAAAACATATAAGCCTGATAGCCGTGACCCGCAACGTATCAGCCATCAATCCATCCGGTCTATATTAATCGATAAGTTTGGGATTTATTGGGTGGGAACTTTTCAGGGCGGGCTAAATAAATTCGATACCAACTTAAGTCAATTTAAGCTAAAGGATATACGTACAGTAGATCAGTATGGTTTGAATTCGCGTATGATTACCTCCTTGCTGGCCTATAGAAATGACGTACTTATCGGAACCGATGGCGGAGGTATACACCTGTACGATCGAAAGCGGGACGTGACAGCCGCAGTAGATTTAACAGCGAGTAAGGAGCATAGCGGACATCATTTAACTATACTCGCACTCGAAGAAAAAAATGATCATCAGGTTTGGTTAGGAACTTATAAAGAGGGATTGTTTTACTATGATAAGAAAACAGGAAAAAGTTTTCAGTACGGCATAGGAGATGGTGCCGGCAAACTGAATAATGGAGATGTTTTCTGCTTAAAAAAGGATGGGGATGGCAACCTCTGGATAGGTACCAACGGTGGGGGTATCAACGTGTTAGACGCGCGTGATGGGACAATGCGAAAGTATATGCGTAAGACAACGGTGGGAGATGGTGGTTCGGAGCCGAACAGTAATTTTATCCGCGCGTTTGAAGAGGATAGAAATAAGGACATGTGGATTGGCACCTTTGGTTCAGGTGTCTGCGTATTCCGTAAAGCAACACAAACATTTTCCTTTTTTAATAAAAACAGTCATAACCTACCAAGTGACTATGTACTTTCGTTAAAAGAGGACAGCCAAGGCAACATCTGGGTGGGAACCAACGGAAGTGGTGTGGGATTTTTGAAAAAGGGAGCAAGGGAGTTTGACGTTATTTCAGAGCGAGACGGGTTGATCAATGGCGTTGTACAAAGTATTGTTGAAGATCCGGATGGCAAAATATGGTTCAGCACCAATAAAGGGTTGAGTTGTTACGATCAACAGGCAAAGCGTTTTAAAAATTATTCTCATTTCGCCGGATTACAGTCTGGCGCCTTTATGCGGGGGGCTGCTATCTGTATGCCAGACGGTGAACTTTTTTTTGGTGGGCAAAATGGCTTTAACCACTACTACCCCAATCAGCTGAAAACAAATACCAATCCGGCAAATGTGGTGCTTACCGAACTTAAAATTGATAATGAAGTTGTCGTGCCTTCAGAAGACGGTGCGATTAATACTTCTGTGCTCCTGGCCAATCGCATTAATCTCCAATTTAAACAGAACTTCTCTATATCGTTTGAAGCACTAAACCTCACGATTCCCGAAGAGAATCAGTATCAATACATGCTAGAAGGCTTTGACAAAGAATGGATTCATGCAGGCAAGGAACATAGCGCTTACTATACAAATCTTGATCCTGGTAACTACGCCTTTCATGTTCGTGCCAGTAATAACGATGGAATTTGGAATGAAGAAATTAAATCGATTCAAATTTATGTGTCCCCTCCATTTTGGCGTACAATATATGCCTATTTTTTTTATGCCATCGCCATAGTAGGCGGATTATTTTATATAAGGCACCGTGGTATCCGCAAATTGGAAGCAAAATTTGCATTGGAACAAGAACGGAACCGTGCAAAACAATTGATAGAACAGCAACGTAAGGAAGCGGAACAGTTACACCAGCTGGATACGATGAAAATAAAATTTTTAACCAATCTGAGTCATGAATTTAGGACACCAATATCATTAATCGTTGGCCCGGTTGATAACCTGATGGATCAGATAAAAGATGCTAAAGCTTCTGAACAGCTCGGGTTGGTAAAGCGAAATGCTAGACGTTTATTAAATCTCGTTAATCAGTTACTGGATTTCCGGAAAATGGAGGAACAGGAGCTTTCTTTGCAAGATACCGATGGGGAATTGGTTTCTTTTGTGGATGATATCAGTAGCTCATTTAGCGATATGGCGCAGCAAAAAGGTATCGACTATTCCTTTAGATCTGCAGCAGACAAGTTGTATCTCGTATTTGATCAGAATAAAATAGAACGCATACTTTTCAATATATTGTCAAATGCGTTTAAATTTACGCCGAAAGGGGGAAATATCTCTGTATATCTTGAAATGCTAGAGGCTCTCTCTGATGCTGAAAATTGTACGGTGCGTATCACGATAAAAGATTCGGGTATAGGAATTCCAGCGGAGGCACAGGAACATATTTTTGAAAGCTTTTTTCAGCATGACACGAACGGTAAAGTAATCAATCAAGGTACAGGGATTGGCTTATCTATTGCGCATACCTTCATCAAGATGTACAGTGGAGATATTGAGGTAAAAAGTGAAGTAGGACATGGCAGTTGCTTCTCGTTCAGCTTGTATATGAAGCGAAGTACAGCCGAAACCTCGCATATATTATCTCTTGATAGGGAAAATAACGAGATTGATTTCAATGACAAGCCTACCGGAACTGAACCTATTGATGTTTATCGACAACCGACTATTTTAATCGTTGAAGACGACGACGATTTTCGTTTTTATATGAAAGATAGTTTAATTTCCTCCTTTCAGGTATTCGAAGCAACAAATGGAAAGGAAGGTTGGCAAAAAGCACTTTTTCACCATCCCGATATTATTCTTTGCGACGTACAGATGCCTGTTATGAATGGGATGGAACTTGCCCAGAAGTTGACTCAGGATCGGAGAACTAAGCATATTCCCGTCGTGCTATTAACTGCTGCCCAAGTTAAAAATGGCTTGATTTGTGGTCTGGAAGCTGGCGCGGTTGATTATATGACCAAACCCTTTGATATAGCTGTGTTGCATGCAAAGATCAACAGCCTATTGGTTCTCAACCAAGCCTTCAAAGACGTGTATACCAAACAGGTGTCGGTATTAACACCGGAGATTGAAGTTGTTTCCGAGAAAGAGTTGTTTCTCCAAAAGATTCTGGCGTATATTTATGATAATATCAATAATCCACAACTATCTGTGGAGAATTTAAGTGCACACTTATCCATTAGCCGTGCCTCGTTGTATAACAGGCTGCTCGAATATACAGGGATGTCGCCGGTTGATTTTATACGATCGGCTAAACTCGAGCGGGCAGTCGCCTTGCTGGAAAAAAGTGATAAGACAATTGCCGAGATTGCCTACGAAACGGGATTTGCCAATCCGAATTATTTTACGAAGGTGTTCAAATCAAAATATCAAAAGACGCCATCTGAATATATACAGTCGTTTAAAAATTAACTCAGGGATTAGCGATAGCCTAATCGTCACAATGAGAACCAAAACGGAGATATAAACTTGATATACCTCCGTTTTAAACATTTGTTCTATTTTTTTCTTTATTCTTACTCTTACTTCTTAACAGGTTTTTCTAGTTTTGGAATACTGTCTTACAATAGGACATAACCAGATAAACGATTAAATATTAGCTATGAAATTTTTTATTGATACAGCTAACCTGTCAGATATTCAGGAGGCTCAAGAATTAGGTATACTGGATGGTGTTACTACCAATCCTTCGCTAATGGCAAAGGAAGGAATATGTGGTACGCAGAATGTTATTGACCATTATAAAGCGATCTGTACTATCGTAGATGGTGATGTTAGTGCAGAAGTCATCGGTACGAATTATGATGAGATTATTCGTGAAGGACTTGAATTGGCTAAGTTAGATGATAAGATAGTCGTTAAGGTTCCCATGATTAAGGATGGTGTAAAGGCTATAAAGTATTTTTCCAATGAAGGTATCAAAACAAATTGTACACTGGTGTTTTCTGGCGGACAGGCACTGCTGGCTGCCAAGGCTGGAGCTACTTATGTTTCTCCTTTTTTGGGCCGTCTGGACGATATTTCCACTGATGGACTGGGGCTAATTGAAGAAATTAGACTGATCTATAATAATTACGGTTTTACAACGCAGGTTTTGGCCGCTTCGGTGCGCCATGCCATGCATATCGTGAACTGCTCAAAGGTTGGGGCTGATGTAACTACGTCTCCTTTATCGGCAATTACCGCTCTATTAAAACATCCTTTAACAGATGCTGGACTAGCACAGTTTCTTGCTGATCATAAACGTGTGTCTGAAAGAAAATAATTAGCTGATATAACAACATATGAAAAATATAGTATTATTCGTACTAGCTATAGTATTTTCCATGCTAAGCTATGGGCAGCAAAATAGTGCGCCGGAAGGATTTGATGTGCGACGGGATCAGATCGAACGTGGTCGGATCGATAGCATATCTTATCCTTCCAAGACGGTCGGCGTAAACCGTAAAGCATTGGTGTATACACCTCCCGGATATTCTTCACAAAAAATATATCCTGTGTTATACTTACTCCACGGCATCGGAGGAGATGAAAAAGAGTGGCTGAACAATGGCGTGCCACATATTATCTTGGATAACTTATATGCAGAAAGTAAGTTGGAAGAAATGATTGTTGTGTTACCAAATGGTCGCGCCATGAAGGACGATAGAGCGACCGGAAATATTATGGCGAAAGACAAAGTTGAGGCTTTCGCGACATTTGAAAAAGATTTATTATACGATCTTATTCCTTTTATCGAAAATAAATACCCCGTCAAAAAGGATAAGGACTATAAGGCGGTATTCGGATTATCTATGGGTGGTGGTCAGGCATTAAATTTTGGTTTGGGCAATATGGACGTCTTTTCTTGGGTGGGTGGCTTCTCCTCCGCTCCCAACACCCGGATGCCGGAGCAGTTGCTTCCTAACCCAGAGGAAGCAAAGCAAAAATTGAAACTGCTTTGGATCTCGTGTGGAGATCAGGATGGATTGATAGGGAACAGCAAACGTACCCATGAATACCTTAAGCAGCATAACGTGCCACATGTATTTTATATAGAACCAGGAGGACATGATTTTAAGGTATGGAAAAATGATTTATACCTTATATCTCAGTTGCTTTTTAAGGAGGTAGACTACAAATTGCTAAACGATAGATATTAATAATTATGAAAAAAACGGGTGTTTTTTCCGGTTATATAGTAGTGCTCTTCCTTTCTATGAGCGGCGCGGCTTGGGCTCAGAAAGCCCAAAACCCTATTATCTTTTCCGACGTGCCGGATATCTCGATGATACGTGTGGGGGATACGTACTATATGAGTAGTACGACCATGCATATGAATCCAGGACTGCCTTTGATGAAATCTAATGATTTGGTCAACTGGGACCTTATTGGTTACGGACATACGGCCTTGGCGGATATAGACGAACTAAACCTGGATAACGACAAAAGTACCTATGGCAGGGGTTCCTGGGCCAGTAGTATCCGATACCATAGCGGTACCTACTACGTAAGCACCTTTGCCCAAACCACAGGCAAAACCTACATTTATTCGACTAAGGATATCGAAAATGGTCCGTGGGAGTCAAAGGAGTTTAAGCCGGCAATGCATGATCATACTTTGTTCTTCGAGGGAGATAAAGTATATATGATCTGGGGTGGGGGTAAAGTAAACATCGTGGAGCTATTACCTGATCTATCGAACGTGAAGCCAGAGACACAACGTGTATTAATCGAAAATGCAACGCTACCTAGTACACCCGAGGGTGTGCGTGGTGGCCTACCAGCGGAAGGTTCACAGTTGTTTAAGGTAAATGGAAAATATTATCTTTTTAATATTTCTTGGCCTCCTGGAGGCATGCGTACCGTAATCGTGCATCGTGCGGATAAAATTGATGGACCTTACGAAGGACGTGTCGTGTTGCAGGACAAAGGCGTGGCGCAGGGGGGATTGATTGATAGGCCAAATGGGGAGTGGTATGCCTATCTTTTTCAGGATTACGGTGCTGTGGGACGTATTCCGTTTCTCGTGCCTGTGCAATGGGTAGGCGGCTGGCCGGTACTTGGCGTTGATGGTAAAGTGCCTTACGAATTAGATCTCCCAGCTAGTAAGGGATTAATACCAGGCATAGTCAATTCGGACGATTTTTCTCGAAAAAAGGGTGATCCGGCTTTGCCACTCGTGTGGCAGTGGAACCACAATCCGGTCAATGATTTATGGTCTGTGAGTGAACGTAAGGGATACCTCCGGTTGAAAACAGGACGTGTAGACCAAGATTTCCTTCAAGCAAGAAACACGCTAACGCAACGAACAATAGGCCCAACATGCGTGGGTTCTACAGCAATTGATGTGTCTAAAATGAAAGATGGCGATTTTGCGGGCTTATCGCTCTTGCAAAAAAACTATGGTTTGCTTGGGGTGCGCGCAGAAGGTGATAAGCGATCGTTGGTGATGGTCAATGCAACAACTGGAGCATCGGAAGAGGTGGCTGCCGTTTCCTTAAAGCAGGATAAAGTATTCTTAAAGGCACACTGCGATTTTACGGATAAGAAGGACGTCGCTAATTTTTCGTACAGCTTGGATGGCATAAATTGGATAGCTATAGGCACCCAACTGAAAATGGCCTATACTATCCCGCACTTTATGGGCTATCGCTTTGGTCTTTTCAATTATGCTACAAGGCAGACAGGTGGGTATGTTGATTTCGATTATTTTAATATTACACCCTAAAAAATATTCAAATGATTTTAAACCTCATCAATAACACGAAATATAGATGAAAACTAATTTTTTTTTGGGATTTCTTTTTCTGCTGATTACGCAATCTATCCTAGCTTCCATAAGGCTACCTGCATTAATCGGTGACCGTATGGTATTGCAGCGCGACACCGAGCTTAACATCTGGGGATGGGCTGACGCAGGAGAGAAGGTAACGGTACGTTTTCAAGGAAAGTACTATTATACTGGAGCAGACCGGGATGGCAATTGGATGCTTAAGCTACCTCCGCATAAAGCCGGTGGACCGTTTATAATGGAAGTCAATGAAATCGTACTGCGTGATATTCTTATCGGCGATGTATGGCTTTGCTCCGGTCAGTCTAATATGGAGACGCCTATCGGAAGGTTAGTGGATAAATATCCAGAGATCAACGTCTCCAATAACCACATGATACGCCATTTTAAAGTTCCTAAACAAAATGCCGTAGAATCATTACAGGATGATATCATCACGGGCAGTAACTGGCATTCGGCTACTGCCTCCGATGTGATGAACTGGACGGCGCTAGCGTATTTCTATGCGCAGGAAGCTTACCAATATACTGGCATCCCGGTGGGAATGTTAGTTTCTAGCTTAGGCGGATCCGCTATTGAAAGCTGGATCGGACAGGAACATCTAAAGGAATTTCCGTCTTTGCTTGTCGATCAAGAGACCTTAAAAGAAAAAACATCTGCGGAAGCAGATAAGGGTGCTGGATTGTGGTCCAGAGCCAATTGGGATGATATAGCCTGGGATACCATGCAAATGCCGGGACTTTGGCGGGATAACGGAATTCGTGCCAGTGGGGTTGTTTATTATCGTAAGGACTTTACGGTGCCTATGGAAATGGAAGGCAGGCATGCTAAATTATACATGGGTATGTTGATCGACAGTGACTCGATCTTTATAAACGGGCATTTTGTGGGCACAACCGGGTATATGTATCCCCCAAGAAAATACGATATTCCAGCTGGCGTACTCAAAGGGGGACAGAATAATATTACCGTAAAACTAACGGCGAATATGGGTAATGGAGGCTTTGTTCGTGATAAATCCTACAAAATTATAGGTGACGATACAGAAATTGACCTCAGTGGGACATGGAAATACCGCGTGGCGAAAGATCTAGGTAACATCAAAAGGGTTGAAGAAAAATTGGTAAACCTGAAGTCAGCGGGATCGGGATTGTATAATGGCATGATTTACCCTATTCGTGATTATAACGTACGGGGAGCGATCTGGTATCAGGGAGAGAGTAATGCAGGACAGTCTCATATGTACAAATCGTATCTGAAATCGTTAATTGCAAACTGGAGAGCTTTGTATCAATGGGCAGAGATGCCATTCTTGTTGGTGCAGTTGCCAAATTACATGCAGAAATCGACTGAACCCCAAGAAAGTGGCTGGGCGGGAATCCGCGAGGCGCAGTTTAAGGTTGCGTTGGAGGTACCCTACACCGCACTAGCGGTTACATATGATGTAGGGGAATGGAACGATATCCATCCGTTAAACAAAAAAGACGTTGCGCAACGGCTATTCTTAGGAGCGCGTAAGCTGGTATATGGCGAAAAGCTAGTGAGTTCAGGGCCACTGTACAACGACATGAAAATTGAGGGAGACAAGATCGTTTTGTCGTTCACGGAAGTGGGCGCTGCACTGGTCGGGAAAGGTGGGGCATTGCGCCATTTTTCCATTGCTGGAGCGGATCAAAAATTCTTCTGGGCCGAAGCTATGATTAAAGGGAATAAAGTCATTGTTGGCAGTAAAGATGTCAGCAAGCCCGTAGCGGTACGCTATGCATGGAGTGATAATCCAGAAGATGCAAACTTAATGAACAAGGAGGGCTTGTTGGCCTCTCCATTTCGTACAGATAATTGGTAGAATATACACAATAATTGCAAATATGTTACTTATGAAGAAAATCAGTTTTATTTTGATGAAGCAGCAGATTCTGTTATGTACAATGGTGCTTTTGTTTTCCACGATAGGTGTAAAAGGACAGCATAAAGCAGTCTCTGTGAACGAGATTCACAAGAAGTTCATCCATACAGCCCCCGGTAACCCATACTTGCCTCTGTGGGAACATTTACCGGATGGCGAACCGCGTGTGTTTGAAGACCCGGATATTCCTGGGAAATATAGAGCATACATTATCGGTTCACATGATTTGCGAATGGACAGCTATTGTGGGCCGGATATCAGGATGTGGTCTGCACCTGTCGAAGATTTGTCCAGTTGGCGGGATGAAGGTACTATTTTTACTTATGAAATTGATGGACAATGGGATGTGATGTATGCCCCGGATCTTGTCGAGGTGAAAAGAAAGAACGGAGTAAAGGAATACTACCTATATCCACATAGCCGTGGGCAACACCGCGAAGCCATGGTGGCCAAAGGCAGTCGTCCCAACGGTCCATTCAAACCGATTAATCTAACGGAGGATGGCAGACGTACGGTGCCGGGAAGTATTTTGGGTTTTGATCCAGCGGTTTTTGTCGAATACGTTACGGATCCTCAGGATCCAGATTATGAAATTGGATTTAGGGCATATGCATATTGGGGATTTCAACGGTCATTAGCAGCTGAATTAGATCAAAATACAATGTATTCGCTTCGACCAGGGACGCAGATTATTGACCGCTTTATTCCGGCAAGTGCACGTTACGGTGTACTGCGGGAGCCGGAGGGAACCGAGTATCCCAATATTTTGAAAGGAGAGGATTTAGGATCATTTAATTTCTTTGAAGCGTCTTCTATCCGTAAAGTTGGCAACAAGTATGTATCGGTGT
Source organism: Sphingobacterium olei (assembly GCF_005048855.1). Taxonomy (GTDB): domain Bacteria; phylum Bacteroidota; class Bacteroidia; order Sphingobacteriales; family Sphingobacteriaceae; genus Sphingobacterium; species Sphingobacterium olei. The sequence continues at coordinate 157,869 of NZ_SUME01000008.1, read as the reverse complement.
ATAGTGGCTACTCTGGTCCTGAATATGGTGTCGGTAGTTCTAATTCTACCTTACGCTATCTGGTCGGTGACTCACCTTTGGGCCCTTGGAAAAGCGGCGGTGTTTTAGTGGACTCACGTGCGCCGGTGTTGAATCAAGATGGAAGTGCGCTGCAAACGACTGGTGGAGGACATAATACGCATGGTAGTATTGAAGAAATTAATGGACAATGGTATGCTTTTTACCATAGACCTCCCCGAAATTTTGGATATGCGCGCCAGGCGGTAGTAGCACCGATTAGCATTGATTGGGATGAAAAACCGGTGGCTGAAGGGGGAATGGTAAGGATCGGCGCTTACGATCCGTACGCAGCGAATAAGATCTGGACGGCAAAAGACACGCAAGGAAAAGAATATAAAGGTGCTGAAGTTACTTCGGAAGGATTCCATATTTATGGATTGGATCCCTATCAATATTATTCGGCGGGTTATGCTTCTTATCTTTCGGATGTCGGTACAATGCAGGACTCTTGGGATATATGGGATAATCATATGCCAATCCATGTAAAAAACGGAAACATTATTGGCTACAAGTATTTTGGTTTTGGAGGGTTAGCGAAAGATCAATTCGGACTTAAGGCTTTTAAAGGAACGAAAAAAGGAAATAAAACTGCTTTTAATCTATTTCTTATTCCAACAACGAAGCAGTCTTTTAAGGTGCAGGTATGGTTAGATGGTCCCTGGGCAAACGAAACGTGGAAAGGTAAGAAGATAGGTGAAATCGTCGTGCCGGCTAGTGCGCCATCTAAAGAAGCTAAGTTCACAATCGATGTGTCGAAATATGTAGATCATCTCGATAAAAAGCATGCCATATTTTTGGTTGCAGAAGGCGGAGATAATGAACAGCTTTTTGAGCTTAGCGGATTGGGGTTTAGCTCGAAGGATCATAAAATAAGGCGCCCTATTGTACCTAAGGTAAGCATATCGGTCGACGGTGAAGCAGTCGAGCTGCCAGCGGCACCGGTAAGATCAACCAATGAAAATGGTATTACAGGTTATGATATTTATGAGGCAATTTATAATGTACCCGCTGGGACAAGCGGAATTCCAGTTGTGAAAGGCACTTCCGATAATCGGACTGTGAAGATCACTGTTACACAGGCTAAATCTTTTTCGGAAAAGGCTGTTGTGAAATTTGATTTTAACGGTGTTGTAAAAACATATAACGTACTGTTTGTACCCGAATAGCCAATACAAGTAATATAAAAAAGCTAATCAATATGAAACCATCATGATTTATTCAAACCGAACGTAGTGAGCTCATGAACTTAGCGAAGCGATTTCATGAATGCCTTAAAAAGCGAACAAGTGATGAATAATACCAATGAAAGACAAACATTCAATGAATAAACCATGAAAGGGGATGAATACATCTGATAGCTTCATCACCATTGAAAAATTTTATACAGATGAAAAACAAAATAAAAGCTGTGTTTTTACTGGCCTTCGCCTTACTGGCATTTAGCTCATGGAAGAGTGATGGGAATGATGAGTTTCTCTTTCGTAATCCAGATTTGCCTATTGAGCAACGGATTGACAATTTAATCGGTTTACTAACGCTTGAAGAAAAGATTGGTTTAATGATGAACAGTTCCAAACCGGTGGAGCGTCTTGGTATTCCGGCCTACGACTGGTGGAATGAAGCGTTGCATGGTGTAGCTCGGGCAGGAAAGGCAACAGTGTTTCCGCAGGCAATTGGAATGGCGGCAACGTGGAATGCAGAAAATCACCTCAAAACGTTTGAGATCATTTCGGATGAAGCAAGAGCCAAATACAATGAAGCTGTTCGACAGGGTGAAAGAGGTAGATATTATGGTTTGTCATTCTGGACGCCAAATATCAATATTTTCCGTGATCCGAGATGGGGTCGAGGGCAGGAAACGTATGGAGAGGATCCACACTTGACAACCAGATTAGGCTTGGCAGCAGTTCAAGGATTGCAAGGTGATAATCCAGATTATTTTAAAGCACATGCTTGCGCTAAACATTTTGCAGTACATAGTGGCCCCGAATGGAATAGACATTCGTACAATGCGGTGGTGTCTGGTCGTGACCTGTGGGAAACTTATCTACCAGCATTTAAGGCATTGGTGCAAGAGGGAAATGTACGTGAGGTGATGTGCGCTTACAATGCGTACGACGGACAGCCTTGCTGCGGAAGTGACGCGTTGATGATGGATATCTTACGCAATCGTTGGGGATTCGAAGGGATGGTGGTATCGGATTGCTGGGCGATAAATGATTTCTACCAGAAGGGGCATCATGAGTCGCATGATACACCGGAGGCGGCTGTTGCAGATGCGGTCTTGACTTCAACGGATCTAGAATGTGGTAGTTCTTACGAACACCTCATCGCGTCGGTGAAACAAGGACTAATTACCGAAGAGCAGATTAATGTATCGTTGAGAAGGGTCTTGAGAGGTTGGTTTGAACTGGGTATGTTTGACCCGGAAGATCGCCTGCCATGGAGTAAACTGCCCTATAGCATCGTGGCTTCAAAAAAACATCGCGAACAGGCACTGGAAGTAGCACGCCAGTCCATAACCTTACTAAAAAATGAAGGTAATACGTTGCCGCTGCGTAAGGACATAAAAAGAATCGCTGTGGTGGGTGCAAATGCGGCGGACAGTATAATGTTGTGGGGTAATTATAATGGAACTCCGACTTCCACGGTTACCATTCTGGAGGGTATACGGCAGAAAATTCCAAATGCTGAAATTTTATATGAAAAGGGAAGTGATTTGGTGGATCCTTGGGTCAGAAATTCGCTTTATGATGCCCTACTCACTGAAAAAAATGGAAAAAAGGGACTGAAAGTTGAGTTTTATAACAATAATTCATTTGATGGGAAGCCTGCGAACACATTGATAAATGGTTTGGGTATCGAGTATAGCAATCGTGGAGGAACTGCCTTGGCTCAGGGTGTCAATATGGAAAATACTTCTACACGTATCTCGGGGATATTTGTGGCACCGTATACGGGCGAAGTCGTATTTAAGGCGAACGCGTACGACGGTTATGTGTTGACATTTGCCGGAAAAGAAATTGCCAATCGTACGGGCAGAACCGCGTTACAAGGTGAAGAGTATGCTGTAAATGTAGAAAAAGATAAACACTACCCAATCGTTATGGAGCATCGCCAACAGGGAAAAATTAATATTATTGGTCTGTCTGTCTACAAAAAAGAAAAGGCTGATTTTACGGAACTGACCGGAAGATTAAAGCATGTGGATGCCATCGTATATGTAGGAGGCTTATCTCCGCAGTTGGAAGGCGAAGAAATGTTCGTGAATGCGGAAGGTTTCAAAGGGGGCGATCGTACCTCGATCGAGTTGCCGAATGTACAACGCGAACTGTTAGCAGCGCTACGTAAGACGGGAAGACCGGTTACATTTGTTTTGTGTACGGGTAGCTCGCTCGCACTTGAGCAAGATGAGCAAAACTATGATGCATTGCTTTGTGGATGGTATGGAGGTGAAGAAGCTGGTACGGCGGTAGCAGATGTGCTATTTGGGGATTATAATCCGGCAGGTCGATTGCCAGTTACTTTTTATAAGTCGCTAGCACAGTTAGATAATGGTTTAACCCAGACAGGCGATACGTTGAGACAGGGGTTTGAAAATTACGATATGAAGGGACGCACGTATCGGTATATGACCGAAGCCCCATTATATGCCTTTGGTCATGGATTAAGCTACACTACCTATTCTTATGGAAATGTCCGTATCGGTGATACACCAATTGATGGCAAGAAAGGTTTACGGCTGGCCATACCGCTCGTCAATACCTCAAGTAGGGATGGGGAAGAGGTGATACAAGTCTATATAAAAAGAAATAACGACCCGTTAGCGCCGGTAAAGTCACTCCGAGCTTTTAAACGGATTTCTATGAAGGCGCAGGAACACAAAGTTGTCGAGCTTGCCATTGAAGCCGATGCTTTTTGTTTTTACGACGAGCGAGCGGATGATCTTGTATTTAAACCGGGCAACTATACCGTGATGTATGGCGGTACTTCGCTGGATGCAGGATTGAAGAAAATAGATATTGTGATCGAGTAGCGGTTAGGAGAGCGCATTGGATTAATCGTAAGCTGGACTCTGATAAGCCCGTATTTCTGCCGGTGTCATTTCCATAGAGGCGCAGATAAACAGTGGTAGTTAGACCGGCATGTGTATAATACTTCTGAACATAAAAACTTTATCGGCATTTTCGTAACTGTTAAAAGATAAAGATGATAAGTTATGCTGTGCTTAAAATTTAATGATTATTTAATCAAAATTAAATGTTAATTCGTTTGTAACTTGTTAACTTTGATGTAGTTAATTGATAGTAATGGCAATACAATTCACGACACAAAGAGAAGATACAAATTATGCGTATCCGCATATTGAATCGCTTGCACAAGATCTAGATGCACTTCGAAAATACTCGTTTGAACTGTTGAATAAATTCCGTACGGTTTGGAATGAGGCAGAATATCAAGAATGGTGTGTCATTCAACGGATTTTACATGCGAAGTATATACAGTACTAAATTTTGTAGGGATTACATATTAATACTATCGTAAGCCCAGTGCAGGAGTGCCTGTCTTTGTCTTTTACGGCAGGAAAGATCTCCGAAGCAACAATTATTTACAACTTGAGAGACATGTCTTTTCATAGCCTTCCAACGTTTTATTTGTCTCTGGTCGTCTTCACTACGTCGCCCCATATAGTAGCGGCAATACCATTGGAACCAACCGCGCGGATCTTGTGGGTGGATCCAGCCTTTTGATTTCCAAATCGATAAGGGCTGCGAAGCATGGATACCGAAAAAATTAAGATGAGGATCTCCGGATCCTTTATCCCCTTTATATAGTTTAGCTTTCGCAAACCAAGCCGCAGGAAACTCATTTTGGCAATCCCTTAAATAACGGCCTCCAAATACACCCAATTCCAACATCTCCGAAGGTGTGAGGTCGGGGGTAAATTGAGGGTCAAATTGTTCACCCATTGGACAGCTTAAATAATAGATGTAGTCCTGCTGCATAAGATCACTTACATAAACCGTTTTGCTCATTCTTCAAACTTTGATAGATCACTTTCTTGTTCATTTATCGCCCAGGTAGCCATTGCTGCGATAACAGGCATAAGTCTTTCACCAGATTGACTGAGCTTATAGGTAACGTGAGGAGGGACGACGGGCTTAGCTTCACGTATCAATAAATTGTCAGTTTGGAGCTGTTTAAGCTGCTGAATCAATACTTTTTCTGTAATGGCTGGTATAGCCCGCTTCACTTCGCTATAACGCTTGGCTCCGCTGGACAGGTGATAGAGTATAATGGGTTTCCAGTACCCCCCGATCTTTTCCATCACGTAAGTTACCGGGCATTGTTCCAATGCATATTGTTTGTTTTCTTGTATAGTCGAATTCTCTTTAACCGCTGTCATAATACATACTAAAGGGTAAGTACTTGTATATAAGTAAGTGCAAATATACCTTTGTTGTCGGAAACTAAAAAATAAAAGATATGCAAATTACAATTACAGGTTCCTTAGGGAATATCGGAAGTTCGCTTACCAGAAATCTAGTGAAAGCAGGACATGAGGTAATCGTTATAACGAGTAACGAAAACAGAACAATAGAAATAGAAGCGTTAGGTGCGAAAGCAGCTGTTGGATCGGTATCTGATGCACATTTTCTGACGGAAGCATTTTCTGGCAGCGATGCGGTTTTCGCGATGACACCACCAAATTTGGGCGGAGAAAATGTGATTGCAAATACGACAAAGGCCGGTAAAGCATTTGCAACTGCATTTCAAGTGGCAGGTGTGAAACGTGTGGTGATGTTGAGTAGTATTGGTGCCGATCTTCCAAACGGAAATGGACCGATTGAAGGATTATATCATATTGAGCAGATTTATAAAGATCTCGAAGGGATCGCCTTTACGTTCTTGCGCGCAGGTTATTTCTACACTAATCTGTACAATGATATCCCGGTAATTAAGGGAATGAATGCTATAGGCGCTAACTATCCTGCGGAAACTATCGTTCCATTTGTTCATCCAGATGATATTGCGACGGCGGCAGCGGAAGAATTGCAACGTGTACCGGAAGGAAATGAAATCCGTTATGTGATAAGTGATGTACGTTCTGCTGCAGATGTCGCTGAAGTACTAGGTACGGCTATCGGTAAACCGACGTTGCCGTGGGTAGAATTTACAGATGAACAGTCATTGCAAGGAATGACACAGGCTGGGGTGCCAGCGGAAATTGCAAATTTGTATACGGAAATGGGAACAGGTATTCGTACCGGAAAGATCCAATCTGATTTCATACAGTACGCTTCTCAAGTAACTGGGCAGATAAAATTGGAAGAATTTGCAAAGGATTTTGCAGCTAAATTCTAAAGTAGCTGAGGTTATAATAATTTTAATATGTTGATAGATAATATCTTTATGAAATGTAACAACTGTTAAATGATGTTAAATTGTAACAGGTATGCTACATTTCTATCGACATTTTAAAGTTCGAGCTGTTATATATCTTATAACAGTTAAATAAGATATATTTTAAAACTAAACATTACAGCTATGAAAAAAATAATTTTAACAGGATTGAGTTTTCTATTCGCGTTGACGTTAACATTTGCTCAAGAAGGAACTCCTGAAGAAAAAGCGAAAGAAACGGTAGAAACACTAACAGAAAAACTGACGCTAACAGAAGAACAGCGCGCTTCTATCTACAATATAGTAGTGGAGCATAAAAAAGCGAAATGGACATTAAAGTCTGATACGACTTTATCTGCAGATACGATAAAGGAACAGGCAGCGGGTTTAACAGCTACGGCTGATGCTAAAATAATCGAACTATTGACGGAAGAGCAAAAACCGTTATATGGTCAGTATATTGAAGAACGTGATGCCAAAAAAGAGGAGGAACACCCGGCAGAAACATTGTAATAATAAAAACAAGCATTCATACATTGGTGCAGACCAAGTATAAAAAGAGGATTTTCCGGTATGGAAGTCCTCTTTTTTGTGGACTATATTAATAGTTGATGTTTAGACTATGTATCATACGGTACTGGTCTATTTAATTATTTTTGCCTATATTTCTACACAATAGACATTGTAACCACATCTATGAATCTTTTTAACGTTATTTTATTCTTTATTTTTTCTTGTAGTTATTGCTTTGGACAGCAGCATGTTGGAAGTCCTCATATCATCAATTACAATAGCGCTCAGTATAAAGCGGGTATGCAAAACTGGGATATTGCACAAGATCGTCATGGAATAATGTATTTCGCTAACAATGAAGGACTACTGACATTTAACGGACATTATTGGAAACTTTATCCTCTTCCTAATCCAACAGTGGTCCGTGCAGTCGCCATAACCAACGATAATCGTATCTATGTGGGAGGGCAAGACGAATTAGGATACTTTTCTGCCGATAGTATCGGTGTATTAAAGTACCATTCTTTGATTGAGCTAATACCGATCAAAGAAAGGTTGTTTGCGGATGTTTGGGATATAGTAACACACAAAAATGAAGTCTTTTTTAGGACGAATACAAAGATATTTCACTATCGAAACAACCATATCACGATAGATAAACCTTTGAGCAGTTGGCAGTTTTTGGGAAAAGTTGAAGACGAACTGTTTGCACAGGATGCCGAACATGGGTTGTTCCAATATGATGGAACTGTATGGAAACCACTGGTGAAGACCAGTCAATTAAAAAGTAGCCCAGTAACAGCGATTATGCCTTATCATGCTGATACCTTATTAGTAAGCACTTTGAAACTTGGTGTGTTTTATGTCGTCGGTAATGAAATGATCCCTAAGATGACCGGGATGGATGAAATATTCATTAAGGACCGAATTTATTGTGCAACATCTACTGCTAAAAGTCAGTTTATATTGGGGACTACCTCCGCTGGGGTAATGGTAATAGATCGTAATGGTAGACGTATTCGACAATACGAGTACGGAGCGGGACTTCAAAAAAATAATGTTCGGAGTGTTTTTGTTGATCGACATCGAAATCTCTGGATAGCATTGGATGATGGAATTGATTTTATTGCTTTAAATAGCTCTATCAAATATATTGAACCAAGTAAGACAAACCCGATCAGTAGCTATGCTATGCGGATTTATCATGAAAAACTTTATTTAGGAACTTCTAATGGTTTGTATGTCAGTGCTATTGATATGACTGAAAAGGATCTCAGTTCGTCTATCGCTCGATTTACTAAAGTGGAGGGAACGGAAGGGCAGGTATGGGGTCTTCAAGAAGTAAATGGGCAGCTACTTATGGCACATGAAGACGGAGGATATGTGTTACAGGATAAAGGTGTAAAGTCTCTAATGTATACAACCGGTACTTGGTTGTTCAATCCACTTTCTCGCGTATTACCTTCTAAACACATTCTGGCGGGTACGTATGTCGGGTTACAACGACTGTCTTTCGACAAGGAAGGTTTTCAAAGCGTCGGCGGTGTACATGGTCTCGACGAATCGTTACGTTTTATCCACTATGATAGCCAGCAGCATGCGATTTGGGCATCGCACCCTTATCGTGGTGTATATTTATGTCATCTTTCTTCGGACGGTAGCCGTATTGTCAAACAGAAAACATACGGAGAAAAGGAAGGCTTACCTTCCGATCGATATAATTATCTTTTCTTTATTAAAAATAAAATTGTGACGGCTACAGTTGATGGCATATATGAATACGATAAGGAAACGGATCGTTTTAAACCTTATGCCATATTTTATGCTGATCTGAAAGGTATGGAGATTCAATTTCTTACTGAAGATAGAGAGGGAAATGTATGGTTTATAAACCATAAAAAACTGGGGGTATTGGATTTCATGCAACCAACGGATCGTTCAACTTATAGTATTGTTTATTTTCCAGAACTGAATGGAAAGATTCTTGGAGGTTTTGAATCGATATATGTATATGATAAGGAGAATGTTTTTGTGGGTGCTACCCGTGGTGGAATTCATTTGAATTTTAAACAGTATAAAGAACAAATTCGTAAACCAGATGTATTGATTAGTCAGGTTGAACTGATGGATCAGGAAAAAAAGGCCGTACTATTGTTTGGTGGTTATTTGACGAAAGAGATAAAAGATGTCGAAGCAAATCATGTTGATAATTCATTTCGCTTTAATTTTTCTACGACGTTGTACGGGCAGCAGGAAAATATCGAATTCAGTTATATTCTAGAAGGTTTTGACAAGAATTGGTCTACTTGGGATAGTAAAAGTGAAAAGGAATATACAAATCTTCCCCCTGGATGCTATATTTTTAAAGTTAAGTCGAGAAATAGTCTTGGAAATGAATCTGAGATAAAGGATTTTCCATTTACCATCCATCCACCCTGGTACGCGAACACGGTAAGTTACATCGTGTACGGTGTTGTCTTATGTATACTTATATATCTTCTTTTTAAATGGCAAAAAAGAAACCTTCAGCAAAAGCATGCCAAGGAACTTTATCTACGACAGCTGGAACTTGATCGTAGTGAAAAAGAGGTCGTAAGACTAAAAAATGAGAAACTCGAATCGGAGATAGACTTTAAAAATCGGGAACTAGCTAGCATGGCTATGCACCTTGTACAACGGGGTGAGGTGCTGACTACGATTAAAGAAAATATAAATTCTGCCATTAAAAAGAAGGAGATGGTAGATAATCCTATCAATTTGAGGCAATTGGTCCGACTTATTCGCACATCCGAACGATCAGATGAAGATTGGGAACAGTTTCGTATAAGGTTTAACCACGTTAACGAAAAGTTCTTTGCTAATCTGAAAGAAAAATATGCAGATTTAACGCCTAATGAGTTGAAGCTTTGCGCTCTTTTACGTATGAATTTGTCGACGAAAGAAATGGCGCAGCTGATGCATATCACGACTAAGGCTATTGAAGTAGCGAGATATCGCCTTCGTAAAAAAATGAAACTAGAATCTGATGTTAACCTGCAAGAATTTTTGCTTCCGTTCGCTCAGAAATAATCATGTGTAACGAAAAAAAGGCTTTTTCTTTCGAAAAAAGCCTTTTTTGACCAGTGCGCCCACCTGGGCTCGAACCAGGGACCAAAAGATTATGAGTCTTCTACTCTAACCGACTGAGCTATAGGCGCAGGGTATTTGTATAATGTCAAATTTGAAACGTTGTTCCCTTTTGACGATGCAATTATCGATATTTGTAACGAGAAAACAAAATTTTTAGATGCAAAAAATTAAAAATATTATACTCGATTACGGCAATGTAATCTTTATGATTGACTTTGCGAGGGTGCGCGAAGCATTTATTTCGTTGGGTATCAAAAATGTAGATGATTTTTTTGGACATCGAGGTCAGGATTCGCTTTTTGACGCTTTCGATAAAGGAGAAATCAGTGTCCAAGAGTTTAGAAAAGGAATAAGAGACAAAGCTGGTAAACCAGAATTAACCGACCAGCAAATTGACGATGCTTGGAATTCGCTGTTAATTGGTGTACCCAAGGGGACACATGAGTTGTTATTAGCTTTGAAGACAAAATACCGAACGTTTCTCTTAAGTAATAATAATGAGTTACATTATGCCTGGTGCATGAATCATCTCATGATAGTACATGGCGTATCAGATAATAGTCCATTTTTTGAAAAAACTTACTATTCTCATCTGATGGGCAAACGTAAACCTAATTCAGATATTTTTGTGGAAGTACTTGAAGAAAATGATTTGATCCCTGCTGAAACTCTATTTATTGATGATAGTCCGCAGCATTTGGAGACTGCTCGAATTTGTGGAATGCAGACTGCATTGTGTACAAAAGAAGAACCATTGGCACATTTGATTGAACGTTACAGATTAATATAAGTATTTTTATTTTTTATTTTTGAATTTTAATTCTACCTTTGTGGCTCACAAATTAAATGGCTACGAAAGGAGGTATATAAGCAGCATGATCATCGTAAATGTAAAAGAAGGAGAATCTTTAGACAGAGCGTTAAAACGTTTCAAAAAGAAATTCGAGAAAACGGGGGTTTTACGCGAACTACGTTCACGTCAAGCATACGAGAAAAAATCTGTAACTCGTCGTACGCAAATCAAAAAAGCTATCTACAAACAAGGATTAAACTTGGATAAAGCTTAATTCTGTTTTAATACAGATATAGGGAGCCGATCGAAATGATCGGCTTTTTTTATATATGACTAAAGAAAATAGATTTAATCGTATACATTAATATCTTCATTAAAACCTATTATATAGAGATAGTTATGGTTGAAGATAGTTGTTTGTTGATGGTGATAGAAAAGCAGAATAGAAAAAAGATATAAATAAAAGCTAAAAATATATATATTTGCACACGCGATCGGAGAGGTGTCAGAGTGGTCGATCGAGCACGCTTGGAAAGCGTGTGTACTTAACGGTACCGCGGGTTCGAATCCCGCCCTCTCCGCTGAGACTTAAAAGAGTTTATTCGTTAGAATAAGCTCTTTTTTGCTTCCAGAGAATTGCGAAGATCACTGCACCTAATTAAATAGCAATAGTCAAGGGATGAGAATCCGTAGGGTTCGATCCGAAGAAGGTTTAGGCATAGTGCATGGGGATGCGGGGCTAAACCAATCCCGCCCTCTCCGCCAATACAAAATTAAGCCCAACTGAAAGTTGGGTTTTGTTGTTTATGGACTTTTGCAAGCCGGCTTGGACAAAAGGGCTTAACAATAAAAGTCTGAACGGCGTGAAGAGCTTTATTTTGGCTTGAAGCCACCCCTCTACGGGATCATGAAATAATCCCACCCTCTCCGCCGAGACTTAAAAGAGTTTATTGGTTAGAATAAGCTCTTTTTTTATTTTTACAGAATTGTCAAAGATCACAAATCTTAGTTTATCAGCTCTTTAATTTTGCAAATACTTCACAAACTGCAAATTTACGACCTTCATATCCTGCAACAGGGCATAGTTTAAACGCATTTTCCAGGATATTTAGCCTGTCTACTATTGTATAATGTCGAGGGTTTCCGTCGAAGAAATAGGAATGATTTAGATCAAATTGATCACCGATAGCAATGTCACCAACTCTATACCGTCCATTCATTATACTTTCTAATACGTCTTCTACATATAAAGGTACGTCACGTCCATAATGCCGTCCCAACGGATGTTCAGTTATTACCCTTTTTACCCGAGACAGTGTATCATCACTCCATGTAAGCATCTGTCTTAATTCAAATACTTCTTCCTCTTTATCGTCCAGTTGATTTAAGTACTCCCAAAGGTCTCCGTCTATTTCTTCAGGGACACCGTTTTTGAGTATTCTGTATCCCTTTTCGATTAATAATCCCACTGCTTCCTTTGTCATAATTCAAAGATAATCAATATATTTTAGGAATTTGTATAGCTAATCTTTGGTTATCTAAATGTATTCTCTACATCGATTTTTTCTAAAAAAAAGAAATAAATAAGTATCAGAGACCTCTTTTATCGGTAAATTTGATCCATGAATATGGACGAATTGAAACACGAATTGTTGGGTAAATCATATCCTAATGAAATACAAATATCTAAGGATCAACGGATTATTGATGTGGACAAGTTTTTAAAGACGCAATTTATTATTGTAGAAAATTGGACGAGGGATCTAGTGAAGTGCCCCGGTTATGTAAGATTGTTGAAATTTAGAAAGGCGATTAGTGAAGAGACCATTGAAAATAATAATTTAATAAAACAATAATAGATGAAAACGCAAGGAATAATTTTAGTAATTGTATCAGCTTTGCTGATCATTTTCGGATTAATGTTTGGTCTACCACAATATAGTGTATGGCAACAAGAAATGGCTGGGAAAGCAAGGCTTGCCGAAGCTACACAATCCAGACAGATTCTAATTGAACAAGCTAGGGCGGAGAAAGAAGCTGCTTTATTACAGGCCGAAGCTATCAAAATTATGGGCGAGGCAGCTCAAAAATATCCTGAATATAGAAAACAGGAATTTATTGGTGCTTTTGGAGAAGCATTGAAGCAAGGTAAAATCAACCAGATTATTTATGTACCTACGGAGGCGAATATTCCTGTATTGGAAGCTGGAAAGCGATTTTCTGTGGCGACAGACTAAAGATCAGCAAAGATATTTACTGATGATTCCATTTCTTTTATCTGAGCGGCTTTTTTTTTCTTTTGATTCGGAATAGCATATTTTATTAAAAAGATATATGCCAAAATAGCTCCTATGGATGCCATAAGAATACCTATAGCAGATGGGTAATTATATGCGTAACCGTATGCGATAGGTATGGCACCAAAATATGCACCTAAAGAATTACCTATGTTAAACGCTGCTTGTCCTCCAGCGGCCGCAAAGGTTTCTGATCCTTGTGCATTATTAATCAACATCAGTTGTAACGGTGAGCCGATGCTGAAAGCGACCATTCCGGTAATGAAAGCCATAGGGTATGCTAATTCGTTAATATGTGCTGTAAAGAATACGACTACAAGACATATAGCCATCGCGGAAAAACAAATAATAGCCGCTTTGGTGGGGAGCATGCTGTCAGCTAATTTTCCACCTATAATATTTCCAACAAACATGCCGCATCCAACTAATATCATCACGGTGGAAACTTCATTGGGATGAAGACCTGAAACTGTGGTTACCAATTTGGAAATGTAACTTATCCAAGCAAATAGTCCTCCGGTTCCAATAGCTATTACGGCAACAATCAACCACGCATCCCAGCGTTTGAAATAACTTATTTGATGGATGACATTATTGTTTTTATTGGCAGAAATCTTTGGCATCCAAAAATAAATTGTTAGAAAAGTAAGCAATCCTAGGGCGCTGATAATCGCATAGGTAATACGCCAAGAGTAGTGATGGCCTATGTACGTTCCCAACGGTACACCAGCAAGATTCGCAATTGTCATCCCCGTAAACATCATGGAAATTGCCTGAGCTTCTTTGCCTGGCTTAGCTAATTTGGCCGCTACGACAGATCCTATTCCAAAGAATGCTCCATGGGGTAGTCCAGCTACAAATCGGGAAGTAAAAAGACTCCATTCGTTAGGTGCAATGGTGAAAATGCCGTTGAATACAAAAAACAATAACATTAAGAATAAGAGAACAGCTTTTGGCGAATATTTTGAAGTGGCAGCAACTAGGGTTGGCGCTCCTACGACAACACCCAATGCATATAAACCTATTAAGTTACTGGCAGAGGGAATATCTATATTTATATCTTTGGCGATATCGGGCAATATACCCATCATCGTGAATTCTGTCATACCTATAGCTAATCCGCCGAAAGCTAAGGCAACAAGTCCCTTATTCATTTGTATTTGTTTTTAACGGCATGAATGAACTCCCTCCGGTCGGTTACTCATGTGTGTCCAGTTGATTTCTTTTTATGAGAGGCAAATGTAGAAAAACATTTGTTATCTGAATGTTATTAATGAAAAAAGTCAGAAATGTTCTTATCTTTCCTAGTAATATTAAAATTACCGGGAAATAGCATGAGCTGTTCGTTAAAAAACAGATAACCTAAAGCTCATGCTGTTAAATCGGGAATCTGAAATGTTTAATCACTATTTAAAATAATTATTTGATGAAAACGATTGTAAATACCTTATTTCTGACCTTTCCTATGTTGTTTCTTTTGAATTGTAGTAACAATACGTCAAAAATTACGGAGGAGTCGGCGTCAGCGTTGGTAAGTCTGTCGGAAAAAGAGGCTAAACATATTTTTTCCTTACCGGTGCATTGTCTCGACGTAGAATATCCAAATAAATTGGGACAGGTGCTAGGGTCGAATAAAGACCTGAAATCGCCAAAACAATTGCGACCGATTTTTTATGGATGTTTTGACTGGCATTCTTCGGTTCACGGTTATTGGTCTATCATTAATTTGATGAAAAAATATCCTAACATCGATGAAGACAACCAAGTAAGACAGTTCTTAAATACACATATTACCACGCAAAATGCTGCCATCGAACTGGCATTTTTTGAAGATATAAACAATAGTAATTTTGAGCGAACTTACGGTTGGGCTTGGCTCTTTAAATTGCAAGAAGCATTGGCAACTTGGGATGACCAAGATGCTAAGAGATGGAAGACTACTCTTCAACCGTTAGTAGATCACCTCGTGGCAGCATATAAGGTATATTTGCCCAAACTGATTTATCCCATTCGAGCAGGTCAACATGATAATTCTGCCTTCGGGTTATCCCTTTCCCTAGATTATGCACGTACTGTTGGAGACAAGGAATTCGAAGATAGTATCATACTACATGCAAGGCGTTTATTTTTAACGGATGAGAATTGTAATTTAGCGTACGAACCTAGCGGTTACGATTTTCTCTCTCCTTGTTTTGAAGAGGCCTATCTGATGGCCAAAATTATGGATAAACGGGAATACGCCACGTGGTTAAAGCAGTTTTTACCTTCTTTGTTCAACGAATCGTTCTCTTTGACACCTGCGGTGGTGAAAGATCGCACAGATGGGAAACTTGTCCACCTCGACGGTTTGAATTACAGCAGAGCTGCATGCCTATATGGCATAACCAAGACATTGCCGGAATTGAAACATCTGAATAGTGTAGCAAATGCGCATATAGCCTTTTCGTTACCTAATCTTTCGACCCAAGATGATTATATGGGCAGTCATTGGTTAGGTACGTTTGCGCTATATGCGCTAGAGCATGTACATTAATTCAGTGGTATTAATACATTTTCATCTAATCGTACAGGGGTTAACAATACGGTGGTAAAACCATCTTCTCTGCGAATGATGCGGGAAAGATCGATGCCACGTTTAGAAAGTGCATTTAATATAGCCGTGCGAAATGTCCCCCTAGAAGAACCCCATCCTGTACTTTTTACAATTTCATTATTCAGGTGGATAAGTTCTTCCGTAGAGTAATTTCTAAATTTCTCTACGAGATGCTGATACAATTGAACTGGTGTTGACATACAATTTAAAATTTAAACATTAAACCATAAATTGTATCCAGAAATTCAAAGGGCTTTATAAATAATCGTGATGAAACGTTTATTTTGGCTGAAGACCCGTATTATTTTACCACCGCGGTGTACGCACTCGGTTGGTATTGCTAACGCAATTCTGAATACTCTACAAATTTAGTAGTCTTTTTTGAAATAACAAATTTTATTTAATTTATTTTTTCTAAAAGACTGCCATTTTTTTACTTTAAACCAAAGAAACTGTCATCCTGTCTTAAATTTTATTTTGGAATATTCCTTGATATATGGTTATGGATTAAAAGCTAAAAATTAACATATATAATATGCAAGAACAAGGTACAATCTCGATTCATACCGAGAATATCTTTCCGGTAATTAAAAAATTCTTATACTCAGACAACGAGATCTTTTTACGTGAATTGGTCTCCAATGCTGTTGACGCATCCCAAAAAATTAAACGTTTATCCTCACTAGGTCAGTTCGCTGGTGAAGTAGGTGATTTGATTGTAGATGTGAAATTCGATGAAGCAGCCAAAACGATTACTATTTCGGATAACGGGATAGGTATGACAGCCGAGGAGATTAAAAAGTACATCAATCAGATTGCTTTCTCGGGCGCAACTGAGTTTATGGAAAAATTTAAGGAGGCTAATGATGCCAATGAAATTATTGGTCGCTTTGGTTTAGGTTTTTATTCGGCGTTCATGGTTGCTGATAAGGTAGAGATTCAATCCCTCTCTTATCAAGAAGATGCTGCACCGGCACGCTGGATCTGTGATGGCAGTACATCCTATGAAATCTCAGAAGGTACACGAACTACTCGCGGTACGGACGTTATTCTTCATATAAATGATGACTCAGTTGAATTTTTAAATCAACATCGTCTACAAGAGATTTTAGATAAATATGCTAAATTCTTACCCATACCGATTCATTTTGGTACGAAATCAACTTCGGAACCTGACGGTGAAGATGAAGAAGGCAAACCGAAATATAAATCGGTAGACGTTGCTAATATTATCAATAATACAAACCCTGCGTGGACGAAAGCTCCTTCAGAATTGAAAGACGAAGACTACTTAGCGTTTTACCGTGAATTGTATCCCTATTCGATGGATGAACCATTATTTTGGATTCATTTGAATGTGGATTACCCGTTCAATCTTACAGGTATCCTCTATTTTCCTAAAATCAAGAATGAATTAGAAGTACAGCGCAATAAGATTAAGTTATATTCCCGTCAGGTGTTCATTACTGATGAAGTAAAGGACATTGTGCCTGAATTCTTAATGTTATTGCATGGTGTTATTGACTCTCCGGACATTCCATTGAACGTTTCGCGTTCTTTCCTACAAGCGGATAGTAACGTGAAAAAAATCAATAACTATATTACTAAAAAAGTAGCAGACAAATTGCAGGAAATCTTCAAATCGGATCGTAAAGGTTTCGAAGAGAAATGGAATGATATCGGACTCTTTATTAAGTACGGTATGTTAAGTGATGATAAGTTTGCGGAGAAAGCTAATGAATTCTGTTTGGTAAAAAATACGGATAACGAAAGCTTTACCATTAAAGAGTATTACGAGAAGGTCAGAGATATTCAAGTAGATAAAGATGGCAACATCGTATACCTATATACTTCAGATGTTGCGCAACAGGATGGTTTTATCTCGACGGCGAAATCCAAGGGATATGAGGTATTGGTACTTGATGGGCCATTAGATACACATTTTGCGGCTTATTTGGAACAAAAAGGCGGCGAGAAGGTACAGTTAAAGCGGGTGGATTCGGATGTCATTGATAAACTGATTCAGAAAGATGAGAAAGTAGAATTGACGCTATCCGAGGAAGAAAGTAAGAAAGTTGCAGATGTATTCGAAAAATCCATCGGACGGGCAGATATGAAAGTAGAAGTAGATGCACTTCACGCCGATGAACTTCCGGTATCCGTTACTATTGATGAATTCATGCGTAGAATGAAGGATATGGCGAAAACAGGTGGAGGTATGGGATTTTATGGTACGCTTCCTGATAATTATAAAGTAACTGTAAATGGTAATCATCCTTTGGTAAAACGTATCGTAGAAAGCGAGGCCGAAGAGGGTGAAAAACTAGCTAAACAAGCTTTTGATTTGGCCTTATTGTCACGTGGATTGTTGACAGGTGCTGATTTAACTTCTTTTGTAAAAAGAAGCGTAGAGATGATCTAACCTCGTTTTAAAAATAATTGCTTAATCCTCATTGTGTTAATTTACAATGGGGATTTTTTGTTAAAAAAGATTTGGAGTGAATAGTGTTTTATACTACTTTTGTAGCATCAAAACACGGTAGGTATAGCTCAGTTGGTTAGAGCATCGGTTTGTGGTACCGAGGGTCGTGGGTTCGAGCCCCATTACTTACCCGAATAGCGAAACAGAAATGTTTCGCTATTTTGTTTTCTAAGATATCTGTGGTTAGACAATAAATCGGATTAATTTAAATCGGGACTTTTAGGGAAATTGGCAACGTGCGCATATTTCGGACCAAGGCTAATTATAGCTTGTTTCCATAAGTCCTCACCATCCGTAAGGAAAGTCAACGTAGGATCGAAAGACTGATGGACTGCCCAGCTGTTTTGCTCGATTTCGTTATCCAATTGTTTGGGAGCCCATCCTGAATACCCTAAGAAAAACTTCACTTCATCCGGTACGATAATACCTTCGTTAATAAGTAAGGTGAGATTTTCGAAATCTCCGCCCCAATAAACATCTTCACAAATAGGGGTACCGCTTAACAATTTGTCATATGCGCGATGTAAGAAAAACAACGCATTACTTTCTACAGGACCACCAATATATAAGGAAAAATTTTCATTTTTTATTTCTTCCACCACATCGGAAAGTAGGAGGTGCGAGCGGTGATTGAGGACAAGCGCTATAGTGCCATCTTCATTGTGTTCACATATCATTGCTACTGATCTTTCAAAGTTGGGATCTAACATAAAAGGTTCGGATAGCAATAGGCTTCCTTGTGTAGGTTTTTTTTCGCTAAACATGTCTCGTTATTTAAGATATTACTAAACTTAAATAAAATGCTTTGCATTCGCAAACTTAGCGTAGCGATTTCATGAACTTAGCGCAGTGCTCATGAATGCCACAGTGTAAATAAACATGAATGAATAATTCCTTTGAAGACAATCACTAATGAATAATACTTCATTTAAAAAAAATATTAATGAGTAAATTATTTTTATATGCAATATAATAACACAAAAATGGCATTGTTTAAGGAGGTTTTAGTAAGTTTGTTTTGTCATCAAATTAGTTTATAATGGCAATTGAATATAAAGATATCGCTGCGATTAGAGAAGATTATGTTAAAGGGATCCTTTCTGAGGATGAGGTGAAGTCTGATCCTTTGGGACAATTTAAAGTTTGGTTTGATCAGGCGCTGGACGCTAGGGTAATCGAACCAAATGCAATGGTACTGTCTACTATTTCAGTAAATGAATTTCCATCATCCAGAGTCGTACTATTAAAGGATTTACAGCAGGGTGGGTTGAGTTTTTTTACAAATTATCAGAGTCAAAAGGGAAAAGATTTATCCAACTGTAATCGGGTAAGTGTTTTATTTTTCTGGGCCGAACTGCAAAGACAGGTGCGTATAGAAGGATATGTAGACAAATTGTCTCCTGCGGATTCGGACGAATATTTTGCATCCCGGCCTCGTGGTAGTCGTATCGGTGCATGGTCGTCTCCTCAAAGTTCAGTAATTCCAAATAGAGATTTCTTAGAAACGACGGTAAACCGTTTTACGAACGACTTTGAAGGGAGCGAAGAGATTCCGAGACCTGATTTTTGGGGTGGATATGTGGTTAAACCGATTAAATTTGAATTTTGGCAAGGGAGAAGTTCTAGGCTTCACGACCGTATTCAGTATACTTTAGAAAATGAAAAATGGGTTATAAATCGATTAGCCCCTTAGATTTATGATAGATCAAATTAAAACTGAAATAGCAGCACAATTCGGAGCTGAGAGTATCGTAGATGTGCAATTAGATGGCTTGCAACAGGCTTTAGTCATTCATCCCGCTTATCTTGTTGGTGTATGTGGCTGGTTGCGTGATAATCCGGTATATTATTTCGATTTTCTATCCAATATTACGGCAGTAGATTATCATCCGGAAACTAAGTTTGCAGTGGTTTATCACTTA
Source organism: Sphingobacterium olei (assembly GCF_005048855.1). Taxonomy (GTDB): domain Bacteria; phylum Bacteroidota; class Bacteroidia; order Sphingobacteriales; family Sphingobacteriaceae; genus Sphingobacterium; species Sphingobacterium olei. The sequence continues at coordinate 137,675 of NZ_SUME01000008.1, read as the reverse complement.
GCATCTATTCCGTATCAAAAACAGCTAACGCTCAAGGTTTTCATCGCTAATGCTAGAACGGTGGAAAATTTGCCGGAAATTCCATCTGTGAGTACGGTTTGGAAAACAGCGGATTGGCACGAACGGGAAGCTTTTGACCTTATGGGAGTGTATTTTAGTGGTCATCCTGATTTGAGACGTATTCTGTTACCAGATGATTGGGAGGGCTATCCGCTGCGCAAAGATTATGAGGATCCAGAAAGTTATCACGGTATAGCAATTAAGTAAATTATGAATTTAACCCACTATCAGTCGGCTTACGAAAGATATAAAGAAAAGATTGCGAATGTGCAATCACATGAGATGGTCATTAATATGGGGCCGCAACACCCTTCTACGCACGGGGTATTACGATTGGAGTTGATAACTGACGGAGAGATTGTCAAAGAGATTATCCCACATCTGGGGTATCTGCACCGCTGTTTTGATAAGCATGCAGAATCTATGAATTATACTAAGACTATCCCTTTTACGGATCGCCTGGACTATCTGGCTTCAATGAATAATAGTCATTCTTTTGTAATGGGAGTCGAACGTATGTTGGGCATTGATCACAAAATACCCAAGCGTATTGAATATATCCGCGTATTGGTGTGTGAACTGAACCGGATTGCTTCGCACCTTATAGCAATAGGTACGTATGGTATCGATATAGGTGCGTTTACGCCTTTTATGTGGTGTTTTAGAGATCGGGAACATATTATGAATATGTTGGAATGGGCCTCCGGTTCGCGCATGCTTTACAATTACATTTGGATTGGTGGTTTGTTCTACGATCTACCAGTTGGTTTCGAAGATAGATGTAAGGAGTTCCTCGCTTACTTTACGCCTAAATTGGCCGAGTTAGATGAATTACTTTCAACTAATCAAATATTTATTTCCCGAACAGCTAATATTGGTGTTTTACCGGCTGACGTGGCAATTAACTATGGCTGTTCAGGACCTATGCTTCGTGCTTCGGGAATTAAATGGGATTTAAGACGTATAGATGCTTATTCAGTTTACCCTGAAATTGAATTTAATATTCCCGTAGGTAGAGGGGAAATGGGTACCCTGGGAGACTCTTGGGATCGCTATAAAGTACGTGTGGATGAAGTATATGAATCGGTGCGTATCATAGAACAATGTTTGGAACGTCTTACTAAAGATTTTGTACGCACACCCGATTTCGATCCGCGAGCTTTAGTTCCAAAAAAAGTGAATTTGAAGGAGCAGGATTATTATGTTCGATCAGAAAATCCCAAAGGCGAACTTGGATTCTACTTTGTGACTCAGGAGAAAACAGATATTCCAAGGAGAGTAAAAGCAAGAGGACCTAGCTTTAACAACCTCTCCGTATTGCCAGAATTGGGCAAGGGAGTCTTGATTGCTGACTTAATTGCGATTCTCGGATCAATAGATATTGTGCTTGGAGAAGTCGATAGATAATATAAACATGCATGAAAATGCAAAAAATAGTTGTGAATAAACTAACTATTTGTATATTTGTATTCTCATAATTTAAGTTTATAATTGGTTAATAGGAAAGTTCGCACCCACCTGGGTGCGGACTTTTTCTCTTTTTAAGCATCCTTATAGAATTATATTTATATTCGTATAAATCAATTGTAAGTTTCGGTAAGTCTATCCTGTTATGGCCAGAATAATTTTCATATTATGTATACTGATTTCTTTTTCAGAGATTTGTGGTCAACAGTGGGTTTTTAAAAATAATGCCAATAAAATAACATTTTCCTTTGAGCTGATACATCATGTTGTAATCATTCCGATCCATATCAATGGCGAAGAATTATCTTTCATCTTAGATACCGGAGTAAAAGAAACACTATTATTTGGACATTCCGACTCCTTAACATTACACAACGTTTCTAAAGTGAAATTTCAAGGAATCGGTATAGACGAAGGAATTGAAGGATTGCTCTCCCTTTCTAATCATTTGAGTGTTGCTGATTCGGCAATGATAGATTTAAAACACAACCTATTCGTGATTATGGATGATTCTTTACACTTGTCTAATCATATTGGTTTGCCGGTACATGGTATTTTGGGAAGTAACTTTTTTCACAATAATGTAGTAGAAATTAACTATGTTAAAAAGAAAATAACGGTTTATCGCAACATAAAGGATATAGGTAAAAAGTTAAAGGGGTATGAAAAAATTCCCTTGCAGATGGAGAAGGACAGGCCTTATGTAAAAGTAGATTTAAGAATCGGAAAAAAAACGTATGAACAGGTCAAGGTGTTGCTGGATTTAGGGAATTCCGACCCTGCCATGCTCTTTACAGATCGTTTGTCGGGATTCGAAATGCTTGAACCTGCTATATATGAATTCATAGGTAAAGGATTTAATGGTAATATTTATGGGAAGAGAAATAGAATTCATTCTTTGCAGATAAATAATTTTGAGTTTCAACAGCCTATTATATCTTATCCGGATGCGAATACTTATGATACTAAGAAATTGGTGAAGGATCGAGTAGGATCTATCGGTAACCAGCTACTCACCCGATTTTCAGTTTTGATTGATTATCAAAGCCGTATGTTATATCTCAAACCTAATAAAAATTTTCGGCAGCCGTTTTATATAGATATGAGTGGCGTGGAGGTGAAACATGAAGGTTTTGTATGGGTAGAAAGTAAAATATATTTGAATACCTCTCCGAATCGAGAGGGTACAACAATACCGTTTGATGGAAGTAGCAGCTTTAAATATAAAATAGAATTAAAACCCAATTTTATAATAAATAGTGTACGAGATAATTCTCCTGCTAAACGGATTGGTGTAATGAAAGGGGATGTGCTATTGAAAATAAATGGACGATCTGTTCAATCTCTTTCGCTAGAACAGATAAAAGAAAAATTACAATCCGGGATAAATAAAACGGTAAAATTACAAATCGAGAGGGATGAAAAGATTATTAATTTTAGTTTTCAATTACAAGACCCAATTCCTTTGTTGCTATAAATAGTCTACCTTCTGCGTGATATGCATAGTTGGGAAATGAAGGTTATATAAAAAAGGGCAGTCAAAAGACCGCCCTCTAAAACAAAATTTAAATAATTATTCGAAATATTCTTTGATTCTTTCAAAGAATGATTTTTCGCTTTTTCCAGGTTGAGGTTTGAAGTTGGCAGAACTTTTTAATTTTTCTAGAACTTCACGTTCTTCGGAAGAAACAGCTTTTGGTGTCCAAATATTAACGTACACCAATTGATCTCCTTTGTGGTATGAATTTACTTCAGGGATGCCTTTTCCTTTAAGACGTAAGATTTTTCCTCCCTGAGTGCCAGGTTCGATTTTGATTTTAGCTTTGCCATCTATCGTCGGAATCTCCACACTGGTACCTAATGCAGCATCTGCAAAATTGATGTATAAGTCATAAATGACGTTGATACCATCGCGTTTTAATGTTTCGTGCTGCACCTCCTCCACCAAGATGATCAAATCACCAGGTACACCTCCGCGTGGAGCTGCATTCCCTTTTCCACTCATAGATAGCTGCATGCCTTCGCTTACACCTGCAGGGATATTAAATGTAATGGTTTCTTCGCCCCGAATGAGTCCTTCTCCTTTACAAGAAGTACATTTTGCCGTCACTTCAACACCTTCACCGTTACAAGTAGGACAGGTGCTGGTTGTTTGCATTTGTCCTAATATCGTGTTGGTAACGCGCCTTACCGATCCAGCACCTCCACAGGTAGTACAGGTATGGAATGAAGATTTATCTTTAGCACCACTACCGTCACAGGTCTGACAGTGGATTTGTTTATTTACCTTTACTTTTTTCTCTATACCGTTGGCGATTTCCTCCAGTGTAAGTTTTACTTTAATACGTAGGTTAGTGCCTTTCTGAACACGTCTTCCTCCTCTGGAACCGCCTCCGCCGAAAAAACTTTCGAAAGGATTTCCACCACCGAAGATATCTCCAAATTGACTGAAAATATCATCCATATTCATCCCTCCTCCACCAAATCCAGAAGCAGAGTTACCAGAATGACCAAATTGATCGTAACGTGAGCGCTTCTCTGGGTTACTCAATATTTCGTAAGCTTCAGCTGCTTCTTTAAAGTTTTCCTCAGCTTCTTTATCTCCAGGGTTTTTATCCGGATGAAATTTAATCGCTAGCTTGCGATAAGCAGATTTAATTTCAGCAGCTTCAGCTGTGCGTGATACACCTAATATATCGTAATAATCTCTTTTTGACATGTTATATTAAGGTTATTGTCCAATCACCACTTTTGCAAAACGGATTACTTTGTCATTTAAAAAGTAGCCTTTTTCCACAACATCTAATACTTTGTTTTTTTGATCTTCGTCCGGCGCCGGGATAGCTGTAATAGCTTCTTGGTATTCTGCATCAAAAGGATGACCCAAAACTTCCATTTCTTTTAGGCCTTCGTTTTCAAGTAATTTTCTGAATTTTGAATTTACTAACTCGATTCCTTGCTTTACGGAGTCAATATCTTGAGCGGTAGACATGGCATGAAGTGCTCGATCAAAGTCATCTATTATTGGGAGTAGTTTAGTAATCACACCCTGACCAGCAGATTGAATAAGATCGATACGTTCTTTAGAAGTACGTTTCTTGTAATTGTCAAACTCTGCAAATAAACGAGCATATCTGTCGTTTGATTCTGATAATTCCTGTGTGAGTCTTTCTTCTTTTGATACTGTTTCTTGCTCTGTTTGCGGTGTATCTTCCTGCGCTAAATTCTCTTCGTGAGTATTTTCTTGTTGTTCGTTCATCATCGCCCTATTTTTAATATACTTAAAAAGCTTCTTGAGATTTCTCAATAATTTTGCCATTATAAAATATACGACACCCTGTCAGTACACGGTGTCAATGTACTTGCAAAATGTCGGATTTAAGATTTTATGTCAGTTGATTAGATGCTTACATTGTCATGTAATGCGCCGTCTGAAGTTTTAATGATCCGAGCTGGAAGATTTCGAATAATTTGATAATCATGTGTAGCCATTAATACAGATGTTCCAGAAGCGGCAATATCACGAAGTAATAAAACGATTTCTTCAGAAGTGGAGGGATCTAGATTCCCAGTAGGCTCATCTGCAAGTATAATTTCAGGATTGTTCAATAATGCACGAGCGATCACTACGCGCTGCTGTTCACCTCCTGAAAGTTCGTGTGGCATCTTTTTCAATTTAGAACGTAGACCTACCTTTTCCAATACATCCAGCATTCTGTTTTGAATCATTCCTTTTTCCGTCCAACCCGTTGCTTTAAGTGCAAATTCTAGATTTTTTTCAACTGTTCTGTCATTTAGTAAATGGAAATCTTGAAAAACAATGCCTAGTTTTCTGCGAAGAAATGGTACTTCATTTTCATGGAGTTTTTTTAAATCAAATCCAGCGATCATTCCTTCACCATTCGCAATATACAGATCACCATAGATGATTTTCAATAAGCTACTTTTTCCGGTGCCCGATTGTCCAATCAAATAAATAAATTCTCCCTTTGCAATATCTAGGTTGACATGTGATAAAACGAGATGTTTTTGCTGGTATATGTCGACATTTTTGAGTCTTATTACAGTGTTTTCTGCCATGTTTTATAATTCGATTTTCTTTATTTGACCAAACGGTAAATCCCTAACGATTGCCATAATATATGACAGTTTGTCTCCAAGACCTATTTTTTCTAACGATTTGTCGGGTCTATCTACTCTAAAATATGCTAATAATGTAAACGAATCATCGCGTAATTGCACATAATCTGGAATTTTAGCAACGCCTTTTACCTTAATTAAATACATAATAGCAAAGTTAGAATTTTTTATGGATTCACTATGAAACTAACGCTATAAATTCAGATTTATTGGTTAGCGAACAGAAAGTCCAATGTATTCACACCATCAGCGTAGTCGTCTAGGGCAGGGCACTGACTTGATCCTAAAGGAAAGACTGGAACTTCGAGCTCAAAAGAACCTTCCGTTACTATGCACTGAATGCGTTCTCTACAATTATTGATGGTGTTAACTACATCTTTGATGTTATCGTATTCCTCATAGAATACGACAGCTAAAGGGGATGCAATGTTTTTATCTTCTTTTAATAATAAAAAACCGTTGTCAAAGTGTTTTTCGCTATTTATAAGATAAATTGATTTGTTATAATCATAATTGTTATTATACTTAAAATGTTCTTTTGATTGGTTGAAATGCTCAATCGCTTCAAAGAATGTCGAAACAGGATACCCTGAAGGAATAAATATCTTAGAAACAGATCTGCAGCCTAAACCAAAATAATCAAAGATGTCATAACCCAATTTTTTTAGATCTTCTTCATTTTCTTCACCTGTAAGAATAGCGACGGAATTTCTGTTTTTACGAATTATATGGGGTTTACTGGAAAAATAATATTCGAAATAACGCGCCGAATTGTTTGATCCAGTGGCTATAATAAGATCGTAATTGGCTAACTTGTCAACTAAATTTATTTTATAGGCAAATAGCGGTTCTACTTGAGCCAACCTGTCAAGTACCATGTACGTCAATCCGGCGTCATCTGATGAAACTTTGATTTGTGCTACAAATCCGGAAATGAGTACAGCTAGAATATCATGAAAGCCTACTAAAGGAAGATTACCTGCCAAGACAAGGCCTACTACTTTAGAAGAGTCGATATCGGGATAGTCCGCCAACCATTTGTTAAGCTTCTCCTCTGTCAACTGCTGGCCAAGAGACTGAAATTGCTTTAAAATATACTTTTCTGTATACCAGGGATTTTTAAAATACGCCCTTTGAATAGTATGAAGGGAGGTTTCATCTAAATCGAGCATCCATGTTCCTAGTTTGTGCAATGCTTGAATACGTAGTTCCTTTGTCAAAATATTTTATTTAGAATTGTTCTGATAAATATTTGATTTATCTTTGTATTGTCAAATAAGTAGATAACCTACTAACTTTGTATACATTTTGTTGATAGTATACAATGAAGGTGCTACCTTTGAAATGCAAAATTAGTTTATTTATTATAATTGTGAGGTTATAAATGGCGATAAAAATTACAGACGAGTGTATTAATTGTGGAGCATGTGAACCAGAATGCCCGAATAATGCGATATATGATGCAGGCGTGTCTTGGAAGTTTTCAGAGGGTACAGCTTTAGATGGTATTATTGATTTTGGTGATGGTGTGACGCTAGATGCAAATGAAGGGCAAGCTGCAATTTCTGATGAGGTATATTATATAGTTTCCGATAAATGTACAGAGTGTGTTGGTTTTCATGATGAACCGCAATGTGCCGCTGTTTGTCCGGTAGATTGTTGTGTAGAAGACGAGGATGTCGTAGAATCTGAGGAAGAGTTATTAGCTAAAAAAGCGTGGTTGCACGCCGAATAATTGACGATATATAAAATTTTGAAAAAGCATTATCTGAAAAGGTAGTGCTTTTTTTATGGAATTCTCTGGTAGATTTCAATATATTTTTTAATAATTTTAATTGTTACACCACAATTATCCAAAAATTATCCAAAAAAATGTTATTTTGGATTCATGATTAATTTCTTGAAGAATGTGTCGTCATGTTTAATAGGTGTTCTATTTCTTTTATCGACCGTACAGGCACAAAATTTTGATGCGTTGCATGAACTATTTAAGGGTTCGTCAGTTCTGAATAAACACTATTATGGGTTCAGCTTATATGATTTGGACAGTAACAGATTTGTCTATGGTAATAACGAAGATAAGCATTTTACCCCCGCATCAAATACAAAGGTTTTTACATTATTTGCCTCTTTAAAAATTATTGGAGATTCTATTCCCGGAATCGAGTATATTGAAAAAGGAGACTCTTTATTATTTTGGGGTACGGGCGATCCCACATTTCTGCATCCTATTCTCGATTCGCATCGGGTGTATAATTTTTTGAAATTTTCGAATAAAAAATTATTTTACGTACCCCAGCAAACGGCTGAACCATTTTATAGAGAAGGGTGGTCTATCGAAGATTACGCTTATGATTATCAACCCGAAATAGCTGTATTTCCTATATATGGTAATTTAGTTCGCTTTAAAGCTTTAGGGAAAGATATTATCGCTTCTCCGAAACTATTTAATCACAAACTAACCATTAGGGAGAAATACGCCCGACATTTTAATATAATTCGTGATTTCCATTCCAATGCCTTTGAGCTAACGAATGTAAATCCGAGTGCATCCTATCGTTCAAGTAAACCGTTTCATTGGTCAGACAGTCTTTTCGTCGATTTATTGTCGGACACATTGTCTGTTAATGTCAGACTATTAAGTAACTATAGCAAACCATCGGATACAAAAACACTTTATTCCGTGCCCAGAAATGTGGTTTTACGCGAAATGATGCTTCCTAGTGATAATTTTTTGGCGGAACACCTTACTATGGTAGCTGCAAAGATAAAATATAGAGAATTCCAAACGGATTCCTTGCGTGTCGAAATGCAAGACAAGTTTTATAAATTATTTACGGATTCTATACAGTTGCGTGATGGAAGTGGCTTATCGACATATAATAAGGTAACTCCGAGAAGTATGGTTGAACTATTATTGTCCGTGAAGGAGATTTTTCCGGATTACAACCAATTATTTAATTACTTTCCTGCCGGTGGTATTGATGGAACTTTAAAAACGGCTTATGCATTGGATCAGGGTGTGCCCTTTGTTTGGGCCAAAACAGGAACTATTCACGCTGTATATTGTCAATCGGGCTATCTAGTGACGCGCACGGGTAGGAGGTATGCATTCTCTTTTTTGAATAATAATTTTATAGGAAGTGCCACTCCTGTACGTAAAGAGATGGTGCGAATAATGACGTTCATTCGTCAAAACTATTAATATTTTAAAACAAATGGTATCTTCGTCAATCAATAAAAAAAATGTTGGTTTTTAAAAAAAACGATAAAAAACTTGTACGTTCCTGGGCAATGTACGATTGGGCAAATTCGGCCTATAATCTTGTCATCACTTCTACGATATTTCCGGTCTATTATACGGCTATTACGACGACAAGAGAAAAAGGAGATATTGTAAGTTTTTTTGGTTTTGAGGTAATAAACACAGTCCTTTCCAATTATGCATTGGCAATCGCTTACTTAATTATGGCACTGGCGCTGCCTTTTTTGTCAGCTTACGCAGACTTAGGTGGTAAGAAAAAGTTTTTTATGAAGCTGTTTACTTATATAGGTGCTTTAGCCTGTATGGGACTGTTTTTTTTCAAACTTGAGACGTTGGAATTGAGTATTGTGTTTTTTGCGGTTGCCGCAATGGGTTATATCGGTGGTGTAGCCTTCAATAATTCATATCTTCCACTGATCGCTACTGTTGATCAACAGGACAGAGTAAGTGCGCAAGGATTCGCATACGGGTATGTAGGCTGCGTAACCCTTCAATTAATCTGTTTTGTATTTGTTTTTAAGCCGGAATGGTTTGGAATTATAGATGCTTCTTTCCCGGCGAGATTTTCATTTTTTCTTGTAGGATTGTGGTGGATGGTATTTGCACAGATACCGTTTGGCCATCTACCCGAATCGAAACCATTACTGGGTGATACGCAAGTCGTATTTTTTGACAAGGTGAAAAATGAGTTTAATCAGGTATTATCCGAGATAAAACAAATAGAACCTATTCGCCGCTTTTTACCGGCTTATTTCTTTAATGCTATGGGAGTACAGACGATTATGATTGTAGCGGCAGCTTTTGGTGAAAAGGTTTTGAATCTTGGAGCTACGAAGTTAATAGCAACAATTATATTGATTCAGTTAGTGGCGATTGCTGGAGCTTATCTAATGTCGAGCTTCGCTAAGCGCTACGGAAACATTAAGGTATTACTGGTGGTCGTTCTGATGTGGATTTTTATATGTATTTCCGCTTATTTTTTGAATAATGAATTCCAATTTTACGGTATTGCTTTTATGGTAGGATTAATGATGGGCGGGATTCAGGCTCTATCAAGGTCGACATATTCTAAACTCTTGCCACAAGATATGGAAGATACAACGGCATTTTTTAGTTTCTACGACGTCACGGAGAAGTTGGCGATTGTGTTTGGATTGTTTACTTTTGGTATCATTGAACAACTAACACACAATATTCGCAATTCAGCATTATTTCTTTCCATCTTTTTTTTAATAGGATTCGTTTTAATGTGGAGAGTATTAAAGTTTAACACATTATTGAAGAATTAGTGTCTTATGCATAAAAAAGTAGAGTTATTTATCCCATGCTTCATTGATCAATTGTATCCTGATACAGCTTTTAATACCGTGAAGTTATTGCAAAAGGCCGGTTGCGAAGTCATCTACAATAGTGAACAAACGTGCTGTGGGCAGCCGGCTTATAATGCTGGCTTTTGGGATGAGGCTAAGACTGTGGGGGCTAATTTCTTGAATAATTTTACCGAAAATAACTATATTGTATCACCTTCTGCCTCCTGCACAGGCATGGTGAAACACGGCTATAACGATCTATTTACCAATTCGATCGAACATAATAAGTGCAGGAGTGTGCAAAGAAATATCCATGAAATATCTGATTTTTTGGTAAATGTATTAAAAAAGGAATATTTTGGTGCTGAATTAGTGGGGACAGCAGTCTATCATGATTCTTGTTCTGGTTTACGGGAATGCAAGATAAAGGAAGAACCTAGAGTGTTGCTTTCACACGTCGGAGGACTTGAATTAGTAGAAATGCGAGATCAAGAAACCTGCTGTGGTTTTGGAGGAACGTTTGCTGTAAAGTTCGAGGGGATTTCTGCAGCGATGGCAGAGCAGAAAGTGAAAAATGCACAAGCTGTACATGCTGAATATATCATTTCTACGGATTCGTCCTGCTTGCTACAGCTCCAAGCATATATTGATAAACATAAAATTCCCATGAAAACAATGCATCTTGTGGATGTACTGACTTCAGGATGGGCAAATATTTAATATATAAATCTATAAAATAATGAATTCAAGAAGAAATTTTATTAAAAACCTAGGGTTGGCGACAGCGGGTGTAGTATTAATGCCACCATTAGAAGGTTTTGCGGCAAAAAAGAAATGGTTTGACATTTCGTTGGCTGAGTGGTCCTTACACCGTACGCTTCACAAAGGTGATTTGAAAAATATTGATTTTCCAGAATTTACAGCTAAGAATTTTGGTATTTACGGCGTGGAATACGTCAACTCTTTCTTTAAGGATAAAGCAAAAGATATGACATATCTGAAAGACTTGAATAACAGAGCAAAAGATAACGGGGTGAAAAATGTACTGATTATGGTAGATGGAGAAGGGGATCTAGGTCATGCAGATGCTCAAAAAAGAGCGCAAGCTGTAGAAAATCACTATAAATGGGTTGATGCTGCAAGTTTTTTGGGATGCACATCTATCCGGGTAAATGCAGCAGGTAGCGGGAGTCGTGAAGAAGTGGCAAAGCGGGCTGTTGAAAGCCTTTCTACGTTATCTAATTATAGCAAAAAAGCAAAGATCAATGTTATTGTTGAGAATCATGGTGGCATATCTTCTCATGGTGACTGGCTAGCTGATGTGTTGAAATCTGTTAACAATAAATACTGCGGTAGTCTACCTGATTTTGGTAATTTCTACGAATATGATCGTTATCAAGGTGTGACTGATCTAATGCCCTACGCAAAGGGGGTAAGTGCAAAAGCACATGATTTTGATAAAAACGGCAATGAAGTCAATATTGATTATGCAAAAATGATGAGAATTGTGAAAGATGCGGGCTATAAAGGTTTTGTAGGCATCGAATATGAAGGTGGTACTTTGAGTGAAATCGAAGGTATTAAAGCAACAAAAGCTTTATTAGAACGTTTTCAATAAAGTATGATCAGAAAAAGCTTACTTTGCATTTTTCTAACTTGTAATATACTTTCATCTTTTGGACAAAATACCCAAAAGATGAAAGTATGGCAAGATAGTTTGGTGAAGTTGGGTACTAAAATGTTTAAAAACTCCGCAGAACCCGAGCGGCTTGATAACAATTTCAAATTTGTGAAGACCTTAGTGTCCGCTTTAAAAGAACCAAACTCTTATTATTATTCTTTTGAGCAATTGAATATGATTGCGATTTTGTCGTCTCCCGACAATAACTTCAGGATATTCTCTTGGAATATCCCATTACAAGATGGTTCCTATCTTTATTATGGGACTATTCAACATAAAACAGCAAACGGCCAAATTAGCTTGACACCCTTATTTGATAAAACGTTTGAAATCAACGCTGTAGATAGTGCTGTTTTAAGTAGTGCAGAATGGTATGGAGCACAGTATTATGATATTGTTCCACTTGGTAAAAACCAATACGTATTATTGGGATGGAAGGGGCATCATGCCGAATATACTAAAAAAGTTATAGAAATATTAACGTTAAAAGGCGGCAATCACGTGGAGCTAGGAGCACCAATCTTTTTAGAAAATCCAAAAATAGCTAGACGAATATTTTCTTATACGCGGCAAGCCACTATGTATCTAAAATATAATAGGACATATAACAGAATTGAATTTGATAACCTGATACCCGCTGATCCCGGCCTCAAAGGAAATTTTAAGTATTATGGGCCAGATTTATCATACGATGCATATGAGGTTACTAAAGAAGGTAAATTAAAATTGCAGATGGATATTGAGGTTAACAATGTGGAAAGAGGAGATGAGGATAGGTACATTGACCCACAGAAACCAGACAAAAAGCGTAAAAGTGGACTTTGATAATGTAAATATTTTAAGATAATTGTTTTTTTAACCAAAATAGTCTTTTCTTTGCCTTGAAAAAATAAATGAGCCAATAGATTAACAGATAAATTATAATAAACAAATAGGTATATGGTTGAGCAACAAAATGATGAATCCTTAGTTAAGCATCTAGCAAAACAGGGGATTGATGACAAAATGGTAATGGGGCATCCCGCAAGTCTTTTTGTCTTATTTTTTACCGAAATGTGGGAGCGTTTTAGCTACTATGGAATGCGGGCTTTATTAGTGACTTTTTTGATTACCGAAATTGCAGATCATGGGTGGGAATGGACTAATGCGGAAGCAATGGAGCTTTACGGTTGGTATACGGGGTTGGTTTACGCGACGCCGTTATTAGGAGGAATGTTAGCGGATAGACTTACAGGATACAAAAAAGCCATATTGCTGGGAGCATTAACCATGACCTTGGGGCATGCTTCTATGGCATTAGAAGGTTTTAGTCAATATTTCTTTTATGCAGGTTTAGGTCTTATGATTTTAGGTAACGGTTTGTTTAAACCAAATATTTCTTCAATGGTGGGACAGTTGTATCCAGATAATAGTTCAAAAAAAGATGCGGGGTATACTATTTTCTATATGGGTATTAATGCTGGTGCATTTTTAGGTTCACTGCTCTGTGGTTATATTGGTGAAAAAATTGGATGGCATTATGGTTTTGGACTTGCAGGCGTATTTATGTTTTTTGGTATGCTTCAATTCTATTTCGGGCAAAAAATATTTGGAGTGATAGGTGATAAACCGAAAACAGAATCTGAAAAAATGGCTTATGAAAAGACAAATATAGGTGAAGAAAAAGTAGAAGAACTACCTGCTAATGTCGTGAGAGACCGGTTGATTGTTGTCAGTGTTTTGATAGTAGCGAGTATATTTTTCTTTTTGGCCTTTGAACAGGCTGGTGGATCTATGACGATTTTTGCTAAAAACTATACACAAAGAGTATTAGAAGGAAGTTCAGCGATTACTTTTAAGTGGGTAGATGCGATATTGACACTTTTCCCTATCTTAATTGTAACTTATGTGCTTACGAAGTTGGCGTCAAAAATTATTAAACAGTATCCTATAACTATCATTTTTACGACGGTTTCGTTCATTTCTATAGCAATTTTGGGATTTTGGAAAATTCATAGAGAATTTACTGCTATCGAAACCGAGGTAACAGTTGCTTGGTTTCAGATTTTAAATGCCTTCTTTATCGTGACATTAGCTTCGTCATTCAGTAAATTTTGGGAAAAAATTTGGAATCCGTCTGGTCCGGTAAAGTTTGCATTAGGACTTATTTTAGTGGGAGTAGGGTTTTTAGCGTTGTCATATGGCAGTATGAGTATTCCTCAGGGGGCCGCTACAGCTTCTGTGAGTATGGTCTGGCTAATATTAGCTTATTTTTTCCATACGACCGGTGAATTATGTGTTTCGCCTGTGGGCTTATCTTATATGAGCAAGCTTTCCCCTAAAAAATTTATAGGACTTATTTTTGGTTTTTGGTTTTTAGCTTCAGCTATTGCTAATAAATTGGCTGGATGGAGCGGAGGATTGATTGATAAGATTACTGAAATGTATTCTATGTCTACATTCTTTGTGATCATAGCAGCTTTACCTATCAGTGCGGCGCTACTGTTATTGCTTTTTAGTCCCGCGTTGAAGAAAATGATGCACGGTATTAATTAACCTAAGTTAATTTCAATAAAAAAGAGATTGTTTCATAGAATACAATCTCTTTTTTATTTGGGACTAGATGATCGAAAACAACACGATATTAGTAAATTGATAAATGCTTCTAAAGACATTCTTGTTATTCTTTGAATAAAATGTGGAGTTTTTGTTTCTTTGTGGCGTTAAAAAAATATTTCACAACTAGTACTTATAACGATATATGAATAGCGTAACGGAAAAATCCTTTGCTGCGGAATTAGCGAAGGAAGGAATAGACAATACTATGGTACTCGGTCATCCGTCTGGACTTTTCGTCTTGTTTTTTACCGAGATGTGGGAACGCTTTTCGTTTTACGGAATGCGTGTGCTTCTCATACAATTTTTAACGGCGGCGGTATTAGGATCGAATCCAGGCTGGGGTTGGTCCGCTGAAAGTGCAGCAGCATTGTATGGTACGTACGCTATGCTATTGTACATTACACCTATATTTGGAGGTATTGTAGCGGATAAATTCATCGGGTATAGATGGGCTGTAGTAATCGGATCTATTATTATGACGATAGGTCATGCCTTTATGGCTTTTGATACCCCATTATTTTTATATTTGGGCTTAGCGGCTTTAGTGATTGGTACGGGTTTTTTTAAACCCAATATGACATCCATTTTATCGGAGATGTATAAGAAATTTCCTCAGAAAAAAGATGGTGCTTATACAATATTTTATATGGGTGTAAATGCTGGCGCTTTTTTCGGAATGATGCTTTGTGGATATCTGGCAGAAAAGATCGGCTGGCATTGGGGATTTGGATTAGCAGGCGTTTTTATGCTTTTGGGTACGCTACAATTTTGGCTAGCAAAACCGCTGTTTGGCAATGTGGGAGATGTTCCAAAAAGAGGAGTAGAAGGTGAGGAGAATAAGGCCGCACGATATGAGTCTGGGGAGAAGCCTAATCCTTTTACGACTTTTGACATGATCTTGATTATTATGGTAACGACGTTGGGTTTAGGCTACGCCTTTAACGATCCGCTTAGTCAAATTGCTCACATTAATCTTTTTTCTACCTTAAGCATGGGCTCGCTTTCCGGTCAAAATGTTGTGGGATTATTAGCACTGGCCCTATTTTTTATTGTCGTCATAAAACGTTTGACAAATTACACTAAAATAGTTAGGGACCGCTTGATCGCTGTTATTATCTTTGCGCTTTTCGTTGTTTTTTTCTGGATGGCATTTGAACAAGGAGCGTCTTCCTTAGTACTATTTGCCCGTGATAACGTAGATCGCGAATTAATAGGTAATACAAAAATTATATTCAATGTTATTAACTCGCTACTAACTGTAGTGCCGTTGATCATTATTACGTATGTATTGGTCCTACTTGGAAAGGGGACGTTTAAGAAAGCATTATGGTCTAATGTAGTTTTAGCAGTGTGTTTCTTGGGAATTTGGGGGATAGCTATTTGGATGTTAGAACGTGAGTTGACTGCAGAAACCTCGGAGATTACAGTGTCTTTTTTTAGTACACTTAATTCGTTTTTTATCATTGCATTAGCTTCGCTTGTCTCGAAAGTTTGGGATTCGAAATACAATCCACCCGCCTCGGTAAAGTATGGACTCGGTTTGATTATTATGGCTTTGGGTTTTGGATGTTTATTTATCGGGACACATGGCATTGCAGAAGGGGTTCGCGTAAGTTTTATCTGGTTAGTTTTAGCATATTTGTTTCATACATTAGGTGAGCTATGTTTATCGCCCGTAGGACTGTCTTACGTTAGTAAATTAGTCCCTGCGCGAATGATTGGTTTTATGTTTGGTATGTGGTATTTAGCTGTCGCGATAGGCAACAAATTTGCTGCTATTTTAGGCGGACAAATTGAAAATATCACAAAAGAATATTCATTGTCGATGTTCTTTTTAATATTTACTATTGTGCCAAGTGCAGCCGGTCTAATTATTATGGCATTGCATCCCTTGATAAAGAAGTTGATGCATGGTGTAAAATAATGAAGTTTTTTAGTCGACATGGTTATGAAGTTTAGCTAACTTGCATATCAAATCAAGTTTGTCTAAGTTTGCAACTTAATATTTAAATAGTGACGGATAGCGTAGTAATTATTCCAACATACAATGAAATTGATAATATCGAAAATATCATTCGTAAAGTTTTTTCATTAACCGTTAATTTTCATATCCTAGTCGTTGACGACGGTTCTCCAGATGGAACGGCTGAAGTGGTGAAAAAACTCATGAAATCGGATTATGTGGGTAGATTGTTTATTGAAGAACGGAAAGGAAAATTAGGTCTAGGTACTGCGTACATCCATGGGTTCAAATGGTCTCTTAACCGAGATTATACCTATGTTTTTGAAATGGATGCGGATTTCAGTCATAATCCTGAGGATTTAATCCGACTGCGACAAGCGGCTCTTGATGGTGCTGATATGGTGATAGGATCTCGCTATATTAAAGGAGTTAATGTAGTGAATTGGCCTATGAGCCGTGTTTTGATGTCATATTTTGCTTCAGTATATGTACGTATGGTTACGCGGGTAAACATTCAGGATGCTACAGCAGGTTTTGTTTGTTTCAACAGAAAAGTATTGGAGAAAATAAAATTGGAAGAAATTCGTTTTGTAGGATATGCCTTTCAGATTGAGATGAAATTTAAAGCCGTACAATACGGATTTAATGTTTTAGAAATTCCTATCATCTTTACTGATCGTACCTTGGGTGTTTCTAAAATGAGTACAAAGATATTCAGGGAAGCTTTTTGGGGTGTAATACAATTGAAATTAAACAGTTTATTCAAAAAGTATAAATAACTAAACTATTAATGAACGAGAATCTTGATCCCAATCCAGAACGTCTAAATCCTACCGAGAAAGAATTGGAAAGAGTTTTGCGACCGCAAAATTTTGAGGATTTCACTGGACAGGCCAAGATTTTGGAAAACCTTTCTATTTTCGTAAAAGCTGCGAAATTACGTGGCGAAGCACTCGACCATGTACTACTACACGGTCCTCCAGGATTGGGGAAAACAACACTATCCTACATTATTGCTAATGAGATGGGGGTGGGAATCAAAATTACTTCAGGCCCAGTTTTAGACAAACCCGGAGATTTAGCGGGATTGCTCACTAATTTAGAGGAAGGAGATATTTTGTTTATCGACGAAATACACCGTTTATCACCTGTTGTAGAGGAATATCTGTATTCTGCAATGGAGGATTTTAAAATCGATATTATGCTGGAGACCGGGCCAAATGCCAGATCGGTACAGATCTCTTTGAATCCGTTTACTTTGGTAGGTGCCACTACGCGTTCAGGTTTACTTACGGCTCCACTAAGAGCCCGATTTGGTATTAATTCGAGACTTCAGTACTATGATGCAAAATTGTTGACTACTATCGTACTTCGGTCATCAAGTATTCTAAATACAGCAATCAGTGAAGAAGGTGCTTACGAAATTGCCAGAAGAAGTCGGGGAACCCCTCGGATTGCGAATGCTTTGTTACGTCGAACACGTGATTTCGCACAAATTAAGGGAAATGGAAGTATTGATAAAGCAATTGCACAGTATGCATTGAATGCCTTAAATGTCGATGAACATGGATTGGATGAAATGGATAATCGCATCCTGTCTACCATTATAGATAAATTTAAGGGGGGGCCTGTAGGACTGAAAACTATAGCTACAGCCGTAGGTGAAGATGAAGGGACAATAGAGGAAGTATATGAGCCTTTTTTGATTCAAGAGGGGTATATCATGCGTACCTCAAGAGGACGAGAATGTACTGAAGCTGCATATAGGCACTTAGGGAAAAACAATTATAGTAAAGGAAACACACTTTTTTAAAGTTAAGACTATTATGAGATACCTTTTATTTGCAATTTTGTTGTTAAATTTATCAGTTACCAATGCCCAATTAGATTGTCCGGTTCCTTACGCTACGAATAAAGGAGATCAAAAATATCATATTACAACGGGAATCGGATTGACTAAATTGTATGGCGATATGGATAAATCCGGTACTATGGGAACCGCATTTTTTTTGAAATTTGATTATAGGTTATTAACGGGACTTCATGTCGGTATAGAAGCACAATTAGGTAGCTTAGAAGCAGTTTCTTCCATTGTAGACGAACGGTATGTAACAAACAATTATTATTCGGGAGGCATTTTTGTAACTGCTTATCCTTATGATTTGATTGTCAATAGTAAATCTTCTTATAATTATTCGTTTAAGAATAGGTTGTTGAGTGGCATTTATGTAGGCTTGGGAGTTTCGGGAATACGTAATTCTTATAAAGAAGGTGATATTTACCGCGATCCGAATTTACTTTATACCTATGGCCCAATTGCATATTATGATGAAAATGGTCTTCCGGTTTTTAAAGAGAAAATAAATTCGCTGCTGTTTCCTGCTGTTAATGCCGGCTTGGCATTACCTATTAATAAACATACCACGCGTACGGGCAGGTATTGGAGCGCTGTACTGAATGCGCAATTTAATTTTGCAAATAATGAATTGCTGGACGGTTATATCCCATATGACCAAAACAGTCAACGCATTCAAGGACGTAATGATATGTACACTTTTTATTCTTTAGGTGTTCGTTATTCTTTTTAACTTTTTTAAGATACGATTTCCTCTGCTTTTAATAGCGGGAGTTGGATTTTCTGAAATACAAATATGTAACTGCGCAGTCAATTCCTCTTTAATCCAATCTTCATCGTTTTCTAAGTAAAATAGGATATCAAAACAGTTCGCTTTTACGGCTATGGGGCAAGTTAAATCAAGTAAACAGGCAAATGTCTTTTCCAAAATAACTTTACGTTGATCATATGCTGGGGAAGTCGATTTATTTTTAGAAGATAAGATCCACATGACTAATTTAGTATACGAGCGGAGGCAGCTCCAGTTGTTCGTTTGAATGTAAGCATCTATAACGCGCTGTGTATAGTCTGTAAAGTAATGAGGTTCTCTTAAAAATATGGTCTCTATAATCCATGCAGCTCGGAAGGCAATTTGCTTATCGTCGGCTTGTAATGACAGGGAAAATAGTCCATCCAACGGATACAACTCAAAAATGGAGGAAGAGACTTCCGAAACCCTAATTTTTAGTAAGGTTTCAGAAATCTCTTCGTAATTCTTGAGATCCGTGTTAGTTCTTAAGGGGTTTATCACGATTAACTTCCATAAGGTCAACTTCATTTTGTTTAGACTCTCCTAAAAGATGTTCACTAAAGTAATCAGCCATTTTCCAAAAGAAGTATTCAGTCATATCACCGAACGCATGACGCTGCCCTGGTAATAACACAAAATCAAAACGTTTGTTTGCTTTGATCAACGCTTCTACCATTCGGATTGAGTTTGCAGGATGCACGTTGTTGTCAATATCTCCCGTCACGATCAATAGCTTACCTTTTAAGTTTTTAGCTAAGTCTGTGTTTTTTTGTATTTGGTAGTTAAACGTCGTATCTCCTTTTTCTGTAATAGATTCCTGAACCCCATGGTGTCGTTCACTCCACCATCTATTATAAATATTGTTCTCATGATTACCTGCACCTGAAACAGCTACTTTGAAAAAATCTGGATAAACAAGCATCGCCGCTGTTGACATAAATCCGCCTCCGGAATGTCCTGTAATACCTACTTTGTCGATATCAATGAAATTATGACGTGCAGCCAGCTGTTCTGCAACCACTTTTTTGTCTTCTAATCCATAGTCCCGTAGGTTTCCATATCCATAGGTATGATACCATTTAGAACGGGCCGGATGTCCGCCACGGTTACCAACGGAGACAACAATAAAACCCATCTGTGAAAGACGATCGATACGATCCATACTTCTTCCAAAACTTTTGTTTACTGCTTCCGTCTGAGGACCTGGGTATACATATTCAATGATTGGATAAGTCTTAGTGGAGTCGAAATCATACGGTTTATATAATACACCATAGAGATCTGTAATACCATCGCCCGCTTTTACTTTGAATGTTTCAGGGAATTGATATCCGGCGGCAAAAAGCTGAGTCAGATCAGCCTCTTCTAGTTTCATGATTAATTGACCAGAAGCATTATATAAGTTGGATACCGGTACGGTATTCACACGGGAAAAGTTATCGATAATAAAAGCTCCGCTTTCACTTACGTCTACTTGATGATCATAATCTCCCGGTGTTAATAACTTTATACTTGATCCATTTTTGTTTATCGCATAGTAATAGGAATAATAAGGATCAATGTTTTTCTCACGCCCGTTGGCCTTGAAATATAAAGTGCCTGTTGATTCGTTGTATGAAGTTAATTCCTGGCAATGGAACTCACCTTTGGTAATTTGTCCCAGTAGTTTTCCCTGTATATCATACAGGTAAAAATGACCCCATCCATCCCGTTGAGACCAATGGATAAATTGACTGCCATTATGAATAAGGGTCGGTTTTTGAATATCAAGGTATACGTTTGCGCGTTCCTCGACTAATGTGCGTACACTTCCATCGATACCTACTGCAAGTAGATCGATGCGTTTTAAATCCCGGCTAGAACGGGCGATATAAAATTCTTTGTCATTACCCAACCAATAGTTGATATAATGTTTGCCGTTTAAATTTTCTTTTTTTCTGTCTTTAGACCAAAGGCTTAGTGTCTGATTTTTGAATCCATAGACTGGAATCTGCTTCGGTTTTAGCGAAGCCGTATCGAAAAGATGAAGTTCGACTTCGGTAGAATCAGTTTCTCCCGGCATTAGATACTTATAGGTCTCCAAGGTTGGTCTTTTTCCGCCAACATTATTTATAACCCAAAGCGCAGGGTTATTTCTGTTGTCTTTTCGAGTCAGAACGAAATACTTACCGTTGGGACTCCAATTCAATCGTACGGGTTTTCTTTTCTTCAATTCTTCATCTTCCGTTTTTTTGTCTCCACTTGTAATACTGTATTCATCTCCGCCCCAGGCATAATATTGTATACCATCCGTCGTGAATTGATTTTCTACAATTGTAGAGTCTTTTTCATCCTGGATCGCTTTTTTATAGTTAGCATAGTCCATCCAGTATAGATTATAGTTTTTAGCGTAATATACGCGTGAGGTGTCCGGATTAAAGGTAGCCCAATACGGTTTGGCTTTTTCTTTAGTGGTATCGCTGAGTTCTTTTAAATCTTTGGAAATAAGGTTGTATTCGAAGAAAAAAGTTTTTTTCTTTATCGTGTCCTTTTTATTGGTTAGTTTTTTAATCTCTTCCTTACTCTTTACCGTATCTTTTGTACTGGGAACTTCGAAACGGATTAAATTTTCGTCATCCATGAACCGCAGGTTATTTAGAGTCAAGTGCTGTGCATCAAAGGGATTTCGAACGATTGAAGTGATCCTCGCCGCCATTTCGGCATGGTCAAAAAGTTCGGATTTCTGACGAGATTTAGGATCGACTAAGTACCATTTTTTGCCTGAAGATGTGGTGTATTCATACCAAAATTTGTCTCCATAATTTATCCAATTGGGCCTTACCTCGGTAGAAAAAATCATGGTACGAAGTTTTGAAGGAGAGAATTTAGAGGCCAATTGATAATTAGGTTTTACCTGTTTGCTCGTCTCTTGCGCATATAAAAAGGAAATGCAACAGGTGAGGAGTATTCCTAAGATGTAATTCTTCATGTAATGTTGATAATAATTGACAACGAAATTATCTTTTTTTAATAAGAAACGACAGTAGTAAGTGTAATATTTTTGATAGCAATTTTCTAATAAAATTTTTCATTAAAATTGACCAAAAATAATTCTTGTGTGGCACGCGTAACGGCAGTATATAGCCACCTTAAAAATTCTGTATTCAACATGTCATCGATTAAATAGCCTTGATCTATAAATACGAGTGGCCATTGACCGCCCTGTGCTTTATGGCAGGTAATAGCATAAGCAAATTTGATTTGAAGCGCATTATAATATGGGTCTTTTTTAATCGCTTCGAGACGATCTTTTTTCGATCCAAAATCTTCGTAATCTTTGGCTATACTTTCATACAGTTGCTGTTGTAGATCATAAGGTAATTGAGGCGCATCAACGTGAAGA
Organism: Sphingobacterium olei; assembly: GCF_005048855.1. Classification (GTDB taxonomy): domain Bacteria; phylum Bacteroidota; class Bacteroidia; order Sphingobacteriales; family Sphingobacteriaceae; genus Sphingobacterium; species Sphingobacterium olei. The sequence goes on along the minus strand of NZ_SUME01000008.1, from coordinate 115,164 downwards.
CTATCGAGCAGAACGCGACAACGAATCGCGTCCCCCTCGTTATTATCCAAGAATTCTAAATAGAGATCAGCAAAGCGGAATCCATGCATGTCGTGTATATTGCTAATTTTTCGAATAACTGCCATATCTCCATTTGCGATAAATCCGGTGTGATTTTCATCATGTTGCTGCAACCAATAATAATTATTGCGCACGATCATGATTAAGTCGCCGCCAGTAACTTCTTCCTCTCTAGATAGTATTTGATTCCTGATATGCTTATTATAAAGATTCGCAGACTTATTCGATCGACAGATGACCATACAATTTTCAATTCCGTGTTTATCGTAGCCGTAGTGTAATCCCTCAATCAATCGTTCGCCAGTCATTCTATAAACATCTTTGAATCCGGCTGTTATGAATTTTGGAAAACTGTAAGTCGCATTGCTTTCGTCCAGTTTTATCTCATTCCGGATCTTAGTGGCATTAAAAAGTATTCCCGAGTTTTTTGCCTGTCGTACCACATCCGTCATTTCATAACTAAAAGTCTGAAGACCGAATTCCTGATTGATATAGTCTGAATTTAACGCAGGACTGTTTTCTAATCCAACAGGCGGTAACTGGGCCGTATCTCCTACAAAAATGATTACACAGTTCTCTCCGGAACGAACATAAGAGATTAAATCGTGTAAGAGACCATTCGAAAAAATATTTATTCCCTCATTCGAGATCATGGATGCTTCATCAATAATGAATAATGTATTTTGATGTCGATTTTCAGCGATCGAAAAATCCATTTGTAGTGTAGCGGCGGACTTTTTGCGGTATATTTTTTTGTGGACAGTCAAAGCATTACGCCCCGAATAGGCGCCCATCACTTTAGCGGCTCTTCCTGTAGGAGCAAGAAGAACAGCTCTTTTTTGTAGCTTAGGGAGCGTTTTTACCAATGAACTAATGATAGTAGTCTTTCCGGTACCTGCATAACCTTTTAAGATAAAGCAAGTGCTTTCCGAAAAAGTATGTAGAAACTCTCCTAGCAGAGAAAACACTTCTTCTTGTTGTATAGTAGGTTTCCATGAAAACTCTTGAATGAGAAGATTTTTAATATACACGTCCAAAGTTATTTAAAAGGTTTGTCAATTCAATTGTAAAAGCTAATTTTGTTGTCAAAGCTTGGCGTAATCTGCTAAATAATATTATTCAATGAACTACACATCAGAAGAATTTCATATTCACTATATTTCCTCTTATACGCTATTTGTGAATAGTGACTATGCGTACGACCATTTGGTGGTTGTAGATGAGCAAAAGAATGTTTTGGTTTTCATGAAGTATGCAACAACGAAACCCTCTACCGACGCCATGAAAATATTGAGCCTGCCTTTCCAACATATTTTTGTGACACTTCCACATCAAAGTCTTGTTTTGATACCAACCGACGTATTCCAACATGAAGAGAAAGATATCTATGCGGATTATTTTATAGACCAGAATACGGACCATACTTACATAAGAAATTTATCTTTAGGTATTACAGCGCTATATCAATATGATTTATTATTATATAATAGATGGAAGAATCTTTTTTCGGAAGCTCATTTTATTCCATCGTTTGAAGTAATTATACGGCAGGCGCAATCAAATATTCCTATTCAGGGTGAGACTTTAGGCGTTCATATTTATGATAGTCAGGCAGATTTATTTTTATATATAGACGGCGTTTTGCAGTTGTATAATACATTTGAAGTGCAGACAGTTGACGATTTGAGTTACTTTATGTTAAGTATATTCAAAAACTTTGGCTTAACGAATAAAATTCAACGCATTCTATTGAGTGGAGCGAATGAAGAGTCAGAGTGGGGAGAGCGACTATCTAAGTATACGGAGGATTTAGAAGTAATAAAAGCTAAATCAAAATGGATAACCACTAGTGATGATGTAAAAAATCATATACTTGATTTGAACATCTTAATAGATAGTCAATTATGCGTATAATCGGAGGTAAATTAGGAGGAATCCGACTTAATCCGCCAACTAATCTGCCCGTGCGGCCAACTACTGATATCGCAAAAGAAGCTTTATTTAATATTTTGTTGAATCTAATGGATATTGATGGGATAACATGTTTGGATTTATTTTGTGGCACGGGAAATATTTCTTTCGAACTCGCCTCTCGTGGAGCTATCCATGTCGATGCGATAGATATACACAGTAAATGCCTTTTTTATATTAAGGATACCTGTGAAAAGCATCAGATCGAAACTATTTATACACGCAAAGCGGACGTGTTTAAGTACATTACTTCCTGTAAAAAAAGCTATGATTTAATCTTTGCGGATCCACCATATGATATTGACCGCTTACCACAACTACCCGAAATAATTCTGAACAACAATTTACTGAATCCAGGAGGTATTCTTGTCGTGGAACATCCTTCTATGCGTAGAATGGCTATGCATCCTGCTTTTATAGAAACGCGAAAATACGGATACTCGTCTTTTAGCTTTTACAAACAAAAATAATGAATAATCGAGCTTGCGAGCTCACAAAGCAACTATAAATACATGAAAATAGCAGTCTTTCCCGGTTCATTTGATCCATTTACGTTTGCCCATAAGGATTTAGTTGATAGATCGTTATCGTTATTTGATAAAGTATATATTGCGATCGGTGTCAATTCTTCAAAGAAGGGATTAATGGCATTCGAGAAACGAAAGAATGCAATTGAATCAGTTTATGCTAATTCAGACCGGGTTCTAGTAGATATGTTTTCGGGGCTTACGGTTGATTATTGTACATCCTTAGGAGCACAATTCATATTGAGAGGTCTTCGTAATACAAACGACCTGATCTACGAAGATGCAATTGCTCAGAATAATTTGATCCTCGCTCCGCATATCGAAACCTATTTTTTATTAAGTAGAAGCGGTACTGCACATATTTCATCTACAATCGTTCGGGATATTCTCGCTAACGGAGGAGCGGTTGATAAATTGGTGCCCCAAGAAGTAATTGATTTTTTATAACATGTTGTTAGGTTCGCATAAATTTAATTTTATTACCCTTAATCTTTCCTGATCCCGCATTCTTGAGAATGAGGGAGGCCACACTTCTTTTTACTGCGATATAAGCTTCATTATCTTTAACCTCAATAATGCCTATATCCTCTTTTTCGACACCATCGAGTTGAAGTGTATATCCAACCAAGTCAATTTTGTTTACTTTATTTTTTTTACCAACGGGGATATAAAGTGTAGCATAAGGTGTGTTTGACGGTAACTCGTATTCCTCCTCCAATGTAATTTCTTCAGTTGGACCAGACAGGTACGGGAAATCATCGTCTGGTTTGAGCATTACAATAACGTCTCCTTCGGTGTTCATACGTGCGGTACGTCCGTTTCTGTGAATGAATGCATCTTCCTTATAAGGTAATTGATAATGGATGATGGTATCTACGGCCGGAATATCGAGACCGCGTGCCGCTAAATCTGTTGTTAATAATATGCGATTGCTATTATTTCTAAACTTTAAGAGCGCTAGCTCCCGATCTCTTTGTTCTAGACCGCCGTGGAAAACATCATGAATTAACATACGATCTTCCAGTAGCTCACTGATATGATCTACAGCATCCCGATGGTTGCAAAAAATCAATATTTTTTTATCACCCAGCTGGCAGAGTAATTTGAAAAGAGTTTTGAGTTTATGTTGAGGAGAAGAGTGTACCTTTTTATAAGTTAGATTAGGGATACTTTCATTATCCGTTAAATAGTCGACCGTAACTGGGGTGTTAAGGGTTATAAAACTAGGATATTCAACTAATTTTGTTGCAGAAGTCAAGATTTTGTGTTCAATTTGATTAATCTGTGATAGCAAATTGGACATTTGAGCTTGAAAGCCGAGTTCCAATGATTTGTCAAATTCATCTAATACAACGGTATGTATTTGCCTCGGATTAAAATGTCCTCTATCGAGATGGTATATCAGACGTCCGGGGGTGCCAATTAGTATGCTAGGTGCTTCTTTTAATGTATTCCGTTCTATCTTAGTGTCATGACCGCCATAACAGCAGGTCACTTTCTGCCCGATTACCACTTTTTTAATAACAGATTCTATTTGTAGTGCTAGTTCCCGTGTCGGAACAATGATGAGAACTTGAACAATGTCTTTTATGAATGGATCTAGTAGCTGACTGATGATTAGGGAGAAAGCGAGCGTTTTACCCGTTCCAGTGGGAGATAGAACTACCAAATCCTGCTGAGCCCTGAATTTTTCGGTAACTTCCAGCTGCATGGGATTTAACGATTCGATGCGTAAGTTTTTAAGAATTTTTGCGATGTCCATGGCGCTAAATTAAATAAATAATACGGTAGCCATGCGATATATTAACATTGACTGATTGAAAATCGCAATCGAGGCATTAAAGCGCTGTTAGGTTGCTATATAATTGTTAAAATATGTTATTTCAAATTATTGGAATATTTTTTGGCACAGGGATTGATAAATGTTTCATTCATAATTTAGGTTAATAATTGGTTAATAATAAGCCTTCAGTCTCCCCGGTTGAAGGCTTATTCATGTAAAATACTTAAATATTGTTAACATGATGTAGAAAGGCATTTAATTTGCTATCTTCACATACGTGAAAAACAACAAGAGGTATGCTTAAACATCAACGAATAATTCCATTAACTATATTACTGGGTAGTTTAGTAATGGCAAGCTGTGTTAGCAATAAAAAGTATTTGGCTTTGCAAACACAACATCAGGATTTAGCGGCGCTATATCAAAAGGGACAAGTGGATTTAGCAGAAAGTCGGGCCAAAGTTAAAAGTCTAGAAGACCAATTGGAGCAGGAAAGAAAGAATAATGCTGCATTAAAAGAAGCTTATTCAAAATTGCAAACCACATTAGATAATAGTATATCGCAAAATTCGCAAGGAAATGTAAATATCTCGAAACTAGTAGATGAGATCAATGCTTCAAATAAGTATATTCAACATCTTGTAAACACAAAAAATAAGAGCGATTCGTTGAATGTAGTACTGACAAACAATCTAACGCGTTCACTTAGCCGTGAAGAATTACGCGATGTTGATGTGAAAGTATTAAAAGGCGTGGTATATATCTCCCTTTCGGACAATATGCTTTACAAATCAGGTAGTTATGAGATTTCCGATAAAGCTGGAGAAACATTAAGTAAAATCGCAAAAATTATTCAAGATTATAAAGATTACGAAGTTCTTATAGAGGGTAATACGGACAGCGATCCTATTTCGAAAACAAATATTCGTAATAATTGGGACCTGAGTGCTTTAAGAGCTTCATCTGTTGTGCAGGCGTTGCAAAATAATTATGGCGTAGAACCGAAAAGATTAACTGCTGGGGGGCGTGGTGAGTATAATCCTATCGCGGATAACTCTACTCCAGATGGTAAAGCAAGAAACAGACGTACCCAGATTATCATTACACCTAAGTTGGATCAATTTATGGAATTGATTGATAAAGCTCCAGAAGCGGATAACGCACCTACTGTGGAAGATTTGTAGGTTTTATCAAAAAAAATGAATGTCCTTAATAGCAAAATTATTAAGGACATTTTTTATCGGATAAATAAGAGAAACTTTTTCTAAGTTTGTGATAACGGTAAATTTGGCATGATTGTTTATGCTCAGCAAAGATGATTGTAAAAAAACTTCAACCGTTAATCGTTCTGGCGATTCTTTTTTTATTAGCAAGCTGTAGTTCGATATACATGCCCAATGTTCCGGCTACTCCCATGTTTCGAAATCAAGGAGAAGCATATGTTTCAGGACACATAAATACACAAGGTAATATGAGTGGATCTTTTGGAGTGGCAGCCACAGATCATATCGCAATAATCACGAATGGATCCTATATAAAAAGTGGTATAAAATCCAACGAACAGTTTGATCAAAAATTGATTGAAGGAGGAGTAGGCTATTTTGCTAAGATGGGGAAAGATAAAAAACAGATACTAGAATTTTATGGTGGTTATGGTATAGGCAATACCCTGAATATTGATAAACGGGCGTCTACAATGGGGTTTGAAGCCGTTGAAACCCGAGAAATGGATTTTGATAAAATATTTGTGCAAGTAAACTATTCTTCGACTCAAAAGCGCAAACTTAATTTGTTTGGCAATAAAAGGGAATTAAATTACGGTACAGCAATTCGGCTAAGTAGAGTAGGTATGACGGATTTTGTCGTAGATGGGGTAGGTGTGCAAAAAGAAGAAAACTTGTTTATTGAACCAGTATTTTTTACCCGTTTGGAGCTTTTTAAAGGTTTTCAACTGCAATATACAACAGGTTTTAATATAGGTGTAGTTGATAACGAATATTTAAAGGCCGGTAATTCAATTTTCACATTAGGTGTATCATATAATTTGGGGCAAAAAAAATAATAAAGATGGACGATCCATCTACCAGACATAAAAAAATATTAACAGATGAAAAAAATAAGTTTAATATCAGGGGTCATTGTATTATCTCTTGTTATCTTCGGATGTGTTGCGAGCAAACGAGCGCAGGTAGAAGCTTTAGCGAAATGTACATATGACATCCAATCCATCAATAGCATGTTGGTAGGTGGTAAATCCGTTGAAAGTTTTGATACAGGAAATGGAATTAATCTAGCTTCTATACCTAGTATCGCATTGGCTATTTTGAGAAAGGATCTTCCTTTGGAAGCAAACGTAAATTTAAAGATAACCAATCCTTCCCAGAAAACTGCCGCCATCAACCAATTTAAATATTTGATAGAAATACAAGGCAATCCGGTATTCGAAGGAACAGTTGACGAAAATATTCGTTTAACAACCAATGAATTTAGTATAGTTCCATTAAGTTTTAAGTTAAATTTATTTGGAGCAGATAAAAAGGACAATTATGTGGAAAAGATTTTTGATGAACTTTTTAAAAGAGAGAAAAGCGATAATTTTATGACATTAAAAATTAAACCTTCTTTTCGAATTGGAGGCAACAATATATATTATCCAACATACATTACGGTGGATACAAATTTGCTTAAAAAGCTAAAAATTTAGATTTTTAATGGAGAATTGTTGGCGAAAGGCTTTTGAAATCATTTCAAAAGCCTTTTCTTTGCTGTCGTGTTAAACTTTCTAGTAATCTTGATTTCCCTGGTGGCAGGTTTTATTGTCAAACAAACCAAGTTGGTAGACGCAAATGCCTATAAAGGGATCAATATATGGGTAATATACATTGCTCTTCCAGCTGTGGCACTAAAATGCATACCACAGATTGACTGGAATATTGCTTATATGTTTACGGTCGTGCTGCCTTTCCTGGTTTTTGGCGGATCGTTTTTGTTTTTTCAGTATCTTAACATATTCCTAAAACTCTCGAATCGCAATTTAAGGACTTTAATCCTAGTTTCGGGATTAAGCAATACATCATTTATCGGGTTTCCATTGATTATCACTTTTTTCGGAGAGGAATATTTAAAAATCGGTATTGTAAGTGATCAAACCACTTTTTTTATTTTATCTTCATGGGGAATAATACTTGCTCTAGGTGCTAAAAGAGTCGGGTTCAAGACAGAAGACAGAAATTCTTTTATTATTAAAAGAGTATTCTCCTTTCCTCCCTTTGTTGCATGTATAATTGCTGTTATTTTTCATGATGTGTGGCTTAATGAAGTATCTCAAGGGCTGCTCAGTACTTTTGCTTCAACGGTTTCACCTTTAGCACTTTTTTCGATAGGCATGCAGTTGAATTTTAAGAACTGGAAGAAAGAATTGAATTTAATTTCATACTCCTTGTTCTATAAACTGATTTTAAGTCCTTTTATTCTGATCATACTTACGCTTTTAATGGGATTACATGGAACTTTCTACCAGGTTTCCGTCTTTGAAATGGTTATGCCAAGTCTAGTCGCAACGAGTGTTGTTGTACAACAGTTTGGTTTAAATACTAAACTTGCAAATACAATAATAGGAGTGAGTATTATTATTGGACTATTTCTTTCTTTAATCTGGCATAGTGTGATAATTACACTATTGTAACGTCTTTGTTATTTTTTCATGTTAGTAACTTGAATTTTATTTACTACTTTAGAGTTAGTTTATCGAATTAGATATGCTAAACCTATAATTGATAATTAATGAATAGAATTTTCTTGTTTTCTGTTTTGAGTATTTCTATGGCACAGGCTCAAACTTCTCATCAGCGTTATGTTCAACAGATCGAAGGCACTACACTTGAGTTTACCATGGAAGCGATTCAGGGAGGAACATTCATGATGGGAAGCAATAGTTCTCCAAATACCGATGAAAAACCTGCTCATAAGGTTAAAATTGATCCTTTTTGGATGGGGACTTATGAAGTTACTTGGGATATTTATGAGCCATTTTTATATAAGGATTATGAGCAATCTAAACAGAGAGTTGGGACTATTCCTCAGCATGTAGATGCAGTTACGAGACCGACTAAACCTTATTTGGATATGACTTTCGGAATGGGAAAAGAAGGTCATCCCGCGCTGGCAATGACACATTATAACGCCATACAGTTTTGCAAATGGCTGTATGTAAGAACGGGGGTGTTTTATAGATTGCCGACAGAAGCAGAATGGGAATATGCCTGCCGCGCTGGTTCAGATGAGGAATATTTTTTCGGCGATGATCCGAAGGTCGTCTCTGAATATGCTTGGTTTGCTTCTAATAGTAATCAATCTACGCAGAAAGTGGGACAGAAAAAGCCAAATCCTTACGGATTGTATGACATTTTAGGCAATGTAGCAGAGTGGACATATGATCAATATATTGCTGATTTCTATACTAGAGATAAAACCGACCTTAATGATAATCCAGTATCGCTTCCCACTGCGTTATATCCACATGTGGTGAGGGGTGGATCTTTTGAAAGTACAATCGATGAGTTGCGCTCGGCTGCCCGTACGCCCTCTGATCCTGTTTGGAAACAACTGGATCCACAAATGCCCAAATCTAATTGGTGGTTTCCGGAAGCTCCTTTTGTAGGAATGCGTCTGGTTAGGCCCTTGAATCCACCCACACATGAGGAGATAATGGCTTATTACGATAAAGAACCTATAGCGGATTTTTAAAAAAAAACCTAATATTTATATATACATGAAAAATTTTAACCGTAGAGATTTTATTAGATCTTCCTCCATAATAGCCGGATCGGCTGCTGTTACCATGACATCAGCTTCATCAGTGTTTGCTGCCGGAAATGACGTCATTAAAGTTGCATTGATCGGTTGTGGTGGACGGGGTACAGGAGCCGCTGCCGATGCGCTTGAATCAGGACAAAATGTTCGAATAGTTGCAATGGCAGATGCTTTTCAAGATAATCTCGATACATCTTTAAAAAATCTAAAACAAAAATATGCCGATAAAATCGACGTTCCTCAAAGCAGACAATACGTGGGTTTTGAAGGGTACAAGTCGGCCATAAAAGATGCCGATGTGGTCATCTTGGCGACTCCACCGGGTTTTAGGCCTATTCATTTTGAGGCGGCTGTAAATGCGGGAAAACATGTTTTCATGGAAAAGCCAGTGGCTGTTGATATCCCCGGTATACGTAAAGTATTAGCCACGGCAGCAGAAGCGAAGAAGAAAAAACTAAACGTCGTAGTAGGTTTGCAGCGACGTTATCAAAAAAATTATAGAGAAGGTATTCAGCGCATTCAAGACGGCGCGATAGGTGACGTTACATCGGGACAGGTGTATTGGAATAGCGGAGGTGTATGGGTAAGACCACGTAAGCCACATCAGACCGAAATGGAATACCAAATGCGAAACTGGTTTTATTTTAATTGGTTGTGTGGAGATCATATCGTAGAACAACACGTACATAATATTGATGTCGCCAATTGGGTGAAAGGTAAATATCCGGTCTCAATCGAAGGAACTGGCTCCAGAGCGCACAGAGTTGGAAAGGAATACGGCGAAATTTACGATAATTTTGCGGTGGAATTGACCTATGATGATGGTTCGGTCGTGTATAGCCAATGCCGTCACTTTGAGGGGATACACAATCGCGTAGACGAGACTTTCCAAGGAACCAAAGGGCGGGCCTACTTGTCAGCAGGTAATCAAGCTGTGCTATGGGATGCCAAAGGGAACGAAATATTTCGTCACAATGGTAGAGGGGATGCGAATCCCTATCGCCAGGAACACGTTGAATTGTTTGATGCAATTGCAAAAGGCGAATACAAATTTGAAAATGCGGAGTATGGAGCCTATAGTACATTAACTGGTATTATTGGTAGGTTAGCCTGTTATTCTGGTAAAGTAATTAAATGGGATCAGGCAATACAATCGGAGATTGATCTTATGCCAGCGGTATATACGTGGGAGAGTCTTCCGAAGATATTACCCGATGAAAATGGAATTTATCCAGCGGCAGTACCCGGCATTAATTCGCAGTTGTATATCTAACCTTGAAAATTGCAATTATTATATTTCAAATATTGTTAGGATGTTTTGTATTTGCACAACATCCTAATGTATTTAAAGAGCAGGTAATTCAAGGACAGGCTCAAGGAACCACCTATTTAATACGTTGTTTTTCAAATCAGCTTATACTTAAAAAAGATATAGATAGCATATTGAATAGTATTGATCTATCTTTGTCCATTTATAATCCGAACTCGTTAATTTCTACATTTAACAAAACCGACACGAGAGCGATACAAATGGATCCTCATATGGCAACGGTTGTTCGTAAAAGTGTGGAGATACACAAGGTAACTAATGGATATTTTGATATCACGGTATTGCCGCTCATTAAGTTATGGGGATTTGGTCCTGACGGTTTTAAACAAAATCCAACAACCGAAGCTATTTCAAGTATATTACCTCTTGTCGGAATGCGAAACCTTAAAATTAAGGCAAAAAAAATAATGAAGAATAATCCCGGTGTTTCGATAGACCTAAATGGCATAGCGCAGGGATATAGCGTCGATGTTCTGGCAAGATATCTAGAGGATAATGATGTTCAGCATTACCTCATCGAACTTGGAGGAGAAATTAAAGTAAAAGGCGCTAAAGATTCAGGACAATGGCAAATTGCGATTCAAAGACCGCCCTCTCGTGCTAGTGCACCGTCAGATTCGTTGACTTATATCTTAAATTTAAAAGATAAAGCGGTAACGACATCTGGAACATATGAAAATAAAAGAATGGTTAGCAATAGGTACGTTTCTCACCATATAAATCCATTAACTGGATATCCCATTGAAAATGTGACGGTGAGTGCAACAGTGATTGCAAATACCACCATGGAAGCAGATGCCCTTGATAATTACTTTGTGTATTTAAACCCTCAACAAGCGGTAGAATTCGCTGATAAATTAAAGGGAATTGAGGTGTATTTAATTTATTTCGAGAATAATTCTTTTAAAGAAGCCTTTTCTAAGGGCTTTAAAAATTATATTTACAACTGATAAACTATATGAAGGGATATTTTTTTTAGAATGCCGATTAACAAATGAAAAATACAGACCGAACCGATGGGCAGTCGATTAAAAAGTTAAGCTGCGACGGTGTTTTGATAAATATACGTTAACGAACAATTATATACATATGAAAAGATCAGATTTTGTTAAGAATGCGAGTTTACTTGTTGGAAGCTCTGTATTTTTTGATTCATCTTTAAAAGCATCTATGCCAGATAGTAATAACATGAAAAATCAAACGTTTAAATTAGACTATGCCCCACATCAAGGGATGTTTAGCACTTCAGCAGGTAAAGATTTCCTAAGTGAAATACAATATATGTACGATCTGGGTTTTCGCAGTATTGAAGATAACGGTATGCCCGGACGTTCCGTTGAAGAGCAAAAAAAGGCAGGAGAACTACTTGCTAAGCTAGGGATGAGAATGGGAGTATTTGTGGTGCCGAAAGGAGGGAATGGCGCAAATACACTAGCTGCAGGAAAACAAGAGCATGTCGATGTGTTTCTGAAAGGGTGTCGTGATTCTGTTGAAATTGCAAAGCGTGTTAATGCCAAATGGGTAACTGTAGTACCGGGTGATTATGAACGTCGTCTTCCTATTGGCGTACAGACAGCAAACGTAATTGAAGGTTTAAAAAGAGGGGCTGAAATATTTGAACCGTATGGAATTACAATGGTTCTAGAACCGCTAAGCGACACCCCAGATCTTTTTCTGCGCTTTACCGATCAGACCTATGAAATTTGTAAAGCGGTGAATAGTCCGTCATGCAAAATTCTATATGATGCCTATCACCAACAAAAAAACGAAGGAAATTTGATCAATTTGATGAACCAGTGTTGGAATGAAATTGCGTATATCCAAGTAGGCGATAACCCAGGGAGAAAGGAACCCACGACAGGAGAGATCAACTATAAGAATGTGTTTAAATGGTTGTATGAAAAAAATTATAAAGGCATAGTAGGTATGGAACACGGTATGTCAAAATCGGGAAAAGAAGGCGAAATAGCGTTGGTAAATGCTTACCGAGAAGTGGATAATTTCTAATGCTAAATTATATTAGCAAAAATAATTTTTAATAATTTACAATAACTACTATATTTATAAAATAAACCTATCATTTCATCAAGATGTCAACATCAATAAAATTTAAGTTATCCTTCATGATGTTTCTCGAATTCTTTATTTGGGGAGCATGGTTTGTAACGTTGGGAACGTTTCTGATTAAAAATCTTCAAGCGAGTCAGTTCGAAATTTCGAACGTATTCTCGACCCAGTCACTAGGTGCTATTATCGCCCCTTTTATTATTGGTATGATTGCCGACAGGTATTTTAATGCCGAAAGAATATTGGGAATTTTACATTTAATTGGTGCCGTTTTGATGTTTCAAATGTATCAGGCGACGGATATTTCAGTATTCTATCCGTATGTGCTTTCGTATATGATATTGTATATGCCAACTTTATCCCTGGTGAATTCGGTGTCATTTAGACAACTGACTAATCCAGAAAAGCAATTCTCCAGTATACGTATTTGGGGTACCATCGGATGGATTGTTGCGGGATTATCGATAAGCTATTTATTTAAATGGGATGCTGCGGAAGCGTCTGGAGAAGGAGCATTAAGAAATACATTTTTAATGGCTTCGGTCGCATCATTAGCGTTAGGATTATTCTCTTTCGTATTACCTAAAACTCCTCCCGTTAAAATTTTATCGGATGAAAAACCATCTTTTGCATCTATCATTGGTTTAGATGCTATAAAATTGCTAAAGGATAAAAACTTTTTGATATTCTTTATCGCTTCCATTTTAATCTGTATTCCACTTGCATTTTACTATCAAAATGCAAATCCTTTTTTAGATCAGATAGGCTTGGAAAATCCCACGGGAAAAATGACTATAGGTCAAATATCCGAGGTGCTTTTTTTATTGTTATTACCTATATTCTTTACCAAGTTTGGTTTCAAGAAAACTATTCTTGTTGGCATGTTGGCGTGGGCTGTTCGTTATCTTTTATTTGCCTATGGTGATGCGGGAGATTTATCATTTATGTTGATTTTAGGGATAGCGTTACACGGGATTTGCTATGATTTTTTCTTTGTTTCAGGACAAATTTATACCGATAGTAAAGCCGGAGTAAAATATAAAAGTGCTGCACAGGGGCTAATAACACTAGCTACCTATGGTCTGGGGCAATTAATTGGATTTTGGGTTGCGGGATTTGTAGGGGAAAAATATAAAAGCTTACAGGGAACAGATGTTGCTGCATTCTGGGAGCAAACATGGATTATACCAGCAGTCATTGCATTTGTGGTATTTATCCTATTCTTAATATTCTTTAAGGATGAAAAAGTAGAGAACAAAACTGAAAATATTTAAAACAAACTAGTAGAAGAAGTATGGCAGACAATGTTTATGATGCAATAGTAATTGGATCTGGTATTAGTGGAGGATGGGCTGCGAAGGAGCTTACGGAGAAGGGATTAAAAACCATTATGTTGGAACGAGGTCGGAATGTTGAACATGTTAAGGATTATCATGCGAACAAAGATACATGGGAATACCCACACCGCGGCGGTCGTACAAAACAAATGGAAGCAGATTATCCGGTTTTAAAACGTGACTATCCATTGAATGAGAAAAATTTGGATTTTTGGGTTAACGAAAAAGAAAGTCCTTACACAGAAACCAAGCGTTTTGATTGGTTCAGGGGATATCACGTTGGGGGAAGGTCTTTAATGTGGGGACGTCAAAGTTACCGTTTTTCAGACCTTGATTTTGAGGCCAATTTAAAAGATGGACATGGTACAGACTGGCCTATCCGATATGCAGATATTGCTCCTTGGTATAGCTATGCGGAAAAATGGGCCGGTATTTCGGGTAATCGCGACGGGTTAGCTGTATTGCCGGATGGAGATTTTATGCCCCCTATGGATATGAATATTGTTGAGAAGGATCTTGCTTCACGTTTAAAAAAAGAGTATGGTGGACAACGGCACTTCATCATGGGAAGAACTGCTAATATCACTAAGCCACATACCGGACGTATCAATTGTCAGTATCAAAACCAGTGTTGGTTAGGTTGTAATTTCGGTGCATATTTTAGTACCCAGTCTTCCACATTGCCACCTGCGGTAGCTACAGGTAATCTAACCTTAAGACCATTTTCTATCGTTACCGAAATCATTTACGACAAGGATACTCAGAAAGCGAAAGGTGTACGGATCATTGACGCAGAAACAAATCAAACCTATGAATTTTTTGCTAAAGTAATTTTTGTGTGCGCCTCTGCGCTCAACTCAACCTGGGTATTAATGAATTCTGCCACCGATGTGTGGGAAGATGGATTGGGAAGCAGCAGCGGTGAATTGGGCCATAATGCAATGGATCATCATTTCCGGGTCGGTGCTGGTGGAACGGTAGAGGGTTATGAAGATAAGTATATTTTCGGACGTAGACCTACCGGACTATATGTCCCTCGTTTTGTTAACGTAGATGGAGATACGAAGCAACGTGATTATTTAAGGGGATTTGGATATCAAGGGGCAGCTAGTCGCGGTCGCTGGTCTGGCGAAGTAGCTGAGATGAGTGTGGGTGGAGATTGGAAAGATGCCATGCTTGAACCGGGCAATTGGTCTGTTGGATTTACGGCGTTTGGTGAAATCTTACCATATCACGAAAATCGTATCTTTTTGGACAAGAATACCAAAGACAAATGGGGATTACCTGTATTGGCAATGGATATGGAGATAAAGGACAACGAGAAAAAAATGCGTAAAGACATGGCAGAGGAGATGAAAGAGATGTTGGAAAAAGTAGGCGTGAAAGATGTCTATACCTATGATAACGAATATCATTTTGGTATGGGGATCCACGAAATGGGTACTGCGCGCATGGGTACAGATGCTAAGAATTCCGTGTTGAATAAACATAACCAAGTTTGGGATGCAAAAAATGTATTTGTTACAGACGGTGCGAGTATGACATCAGGGGCTTGTGTAAACCCATCTTTAACATATATGGCATTGACAGCGAGAGCTGTAGATTTTGCTGTTTCGGAACTAAAAAAAGGTAATTTGTAGAATTTTTTTGTGATAAAACTATAAAACATGAATACAACAAACGAGAGTAGAAGAAATTTCATAAAGAAAGCAGCAATAGCGGCCGCTGGGATTACTATAGTACCAAGGCACGTACTTGGAGGCCAAGGGTATAGAGCGCCGAGCGATATGTTGCAAATTGCATCGATTGGCGTAGGTGGAATGGGGCAATCTGATGTAAATAATTTTTTTAAGAGCGGAAAAGCAAATATTGCTTATCTATGTGATGTAGATGCCGCAAGAGCAAAGAATTCGGTACAGAATTTTCCTAAAGCAAAGTTCTATACCGATTTTAGGGAAATGTTGGATAAAGAGCATGCACATATTGATGCAGTATCTATTTCGACTCCAGATCACAACCATGCCATACAAACTTTAGCTGCAATGCAGTTGGGTAAACATGTCTACGTACAAAAACCTATGGCTCATGACGTATGGGAAGCGAGGGTTTTGACTGATGCTGCAAAAAAATATAAAGTAGTGACGCAGATGGGGAATCAAGGTGCCTCAGGAGATGGTGTACGGCAGATGCGTGAATGGATTGATGCCGGTCTTATCGGAGATTTAGAAGAAATCTATTGTTGGACAGATAGGCCAGTTTGGCCTCAAGGCATTTCTTGGCCGGCCCAAAAAGCGCAAGTTCCAAGTACATTGGATTGGGACAAATGGTTAGGTACGGCACCACATACGGATTATTTTGATAAACTGGTTCCTTTCAACTGGAGAGGCTGGTGGCCTTACGGCACTGGAGCTCTTGGTGATATGGGGTGTCATAATATGGAGGCACCGTTTAGTATTTATGGATTACAATATGTGAAAGATGTGCAGGCAAGTGTAGGATCTGTATATGTAGATGAGTTCAAACGTGGATATTTTCCAGAGTCTTGTCCACCATCTAGTTATGCAACATTGACTTTTCCAAAAACGGCGAAAACGAAAGGTGATGTAAAAGTTCACTGGATGGACGGCGGTATTCAACCACCGAGACCAGAAGAATTAGGTCCAAATGAAATGTTTGGTGATGGCGGGAACGGTATTTTATTTATAGGAAAGAAAGGCAAGATTTTGGCAGACACGTACGCTGCGAATCCAAGATTATTGCCAACGGATAAAAAGCATAAAGAAGTAAAACAGAAATATGCCCGCGTAGAAGGAGGTGCATCAGGACATTGGGCACAGTGGGTAGAGGGGTGTATTGCTGGTTATGGTAATATGGAAATGTCTTCGCCTTTCGAGATTGCTGGTCCGTTGACTGAAGCCTTATTGATGGCCAATTTAGCTATTAGAGGATCTGACTTGAAGATTGATAATAAATATCCGGGACGTGGATTGAAATTATTGTGGGACAATGATAATATGCGCGTTACTAATTTTGATGATGTAAATCAATTTGTGAAAAGAACATACCGTCCGGGATGGGAGGTTAATTATACTTTTTAATAATTAAATGAGATGAATAGAAGACAAGCAATACAACGAGTTGCGATGATCATAGGAGGGTCCGTAATCGGTGCTAATCTATTTTTGGAAGGATGTACTAGATCTGCTTCTAAAGATGTAGCGGCGTTATTTGAGCAAACCAATATAGATTTATTAAATGAATTGGCAGAAGCTATTTTACCTCGTACATCGACTCCAGGCGCGAAAGACGCAAATGTAGGGGCTTTCATTCCCGTAATGATAAGAGATTGTTATACATCAGTTGACCAAAAGGCTTTTTTGGAAGGGTTATCTAAAATAGATGAGATTTCGCAAGAAGGATTTAATAAGAAATTTGCGGAAATAACGCCAGAAGAGCGTCTGCAATTTGTAAATACATTAGACAAAGAAGCAAAAGCCTTCCAAACAGAGAAGAGAGAGAAAGAGAAAGCAATGGAGCAAGATAGGGCCAATCAAAATGAAAGTTCAACAAATAGGCAAAATCAGAGCGCGAATAAAGTGAATGATCTAGATGAACTTCCTAACCACTTTTTTACGATGTTGAAGCAACTAACACTTACAGGATTTTTTACTTCTGAAGTAGGAATGACGCAGGCATTGCGATATGTAAAGATTCCAGGTAAATTTGATGGTGCTTACCCTTACAAAAAAGGAGATAGAGCATTTGCATAATACAATAGTAACCAGCATTTCTTTGAGATGCTGGTTATTTTGTGGAATCCCTCGCAACTAAGATCGGATCCAATATTATTTTTTCAGGACTGTCAGTGTTGGTGCTTGACTTTTTATTAATTAACCTTAGAAATAAGGAAGCACATTCTTGTCCCATTTTTACTGCTTGTTGATCGATAGTAGACAGGCTAGGCGTGATATATTCGGAAAAGGTTTGATTGGCAAATCCAATAACTCCCACTTTTGGAGGAACGATTCCTTTTGTTGATAGACCTTTTATAATACCTAGAGCGGTAAAGTCATCGCCACCAATAATAGCATCTGGTTTGTCTATTAATTTGAGTAGCTTTTCAGTCGCCTTAATTCCACCCTGAATGGATAGTTCGTCTAAAATAATTAAATTTTCATTTAATGGCATATTCGCTTCCTGTAATGCATCTATATAACCTTTATACCTATCATCGAAAATTTTAATTTTATGCCTAGTAGATACATAAGCTATTTTCTTATAGCCTGAGTCAATAAGGTGCTTAGTAGCAATATATCCTGCCATTATGTCATTAATGGCGACTGATGGAACGTTGAGTTCATTGTGTATGCGGTCAAATACAATCAAAGGCTTTCCCTCTGATTCTACTTTTCGGATATGATCTATATTATCCGTTTCTAAAGAAAGAGAAATTATTATACCGTCCACTTGTGCTTCCAATAAAGTCTGTATTCCATTTTTTTCCGATTCAATGGATTCATTGGATTGATACAACAGAATACTATAACCTGCTTTCTTTAGCGCCTGTTCTAAACTATGTACTACTGAAGAAAAAAATTGAATTTTTGCACTTGGAATGACCACGCCAATAATATTGGTTTTTCCAGAACTTAGTGAGGTCGCAATTTTGTTGGGACGATAGTTTAATTTTTTAGCCGTTTCCCAAACAGCATTTCTAGTTTCCTCACTTATTGATGATATATTATTTAATGCCCTCGAAACAGTGGAAACTGTAATATTGAGCTCTTTAGCTATATCGTATATAGTAGTTTTCTTTTTCAAAGATTTTATATTTAAAATTTAGTTGTAAATATAAATAAAAATAAATACTTTTATGCAATCGGTTGCATTACGTTGTTATTTACTATGTTATTATTAGGTATAGATTTAGGAACTTCGTCCATAAAAGTATCAGTTATTGATGCTCATAGACAAAAATTAATAGTATCTGTTAATTATCCGGAAACAGAGACAGAAATAATAGCTCCGGAAGTAGGTTGGGCAGAACAGGATCCTAATTTATGGTGGGAGCATACCGTTCGCTGTATTCAAAAAGCACATGCTTCCAACCTCTACAACCCAAAAGAGATTAGGGCAATAGGAATAGCTTATCAAATGCATGGCCTTGTACTCGTTGATAAATTGCAACAAGTATTGCGTAATGCAATCATTTGGTGTGATAGTAGAGCTGTGACTATTGGTGAAGGAGCATTTGACGATTTGGGACATGAGGAATGCTTGACTACTTTGTTAAATTCTCCTGGCAATTTTACAGCGTCCAAGTTAGCTTGGGTGAAAGCAAATGAGCCTTATATCTACGAAAAGATAGACAAAATATTATTGCCAGGCGATTTTCTTACCATGAAGTTGACCGGTGAGGTTAATACGACTACAAGTGCACTTTCAGAGGGCGTTTTTTGGGATTTTTCAACAAATACATTGTCAAATAAAGTGATGTCTTATTTTAACTTTTCTGAATCCTTCATCCCCTTAATCAATCCTGTATTCTGTAATCATGGCAGATTGCATACTGATGTAGCAGCTCTATTGGGATTGGCTACAGATGTTACCGTTACATATAAAGCAGGGGATCAGCCGAATAATGCATTGTCACTCAATGTGTTAAAGCCTGGAGAGGTTGCCGCAACTGCGGGGACTTCGGGAGTTATATACGGAGTAAGTAATCAACTTGTGTATGATAAGGAATCACGCATTAATACGTTTGCTCACGTTAATCATGATAAAGAAATGATCAGTACGGGAGTTTTACTTTGTATAAATGGAACGGGAATACAAAACAGTTGGATAAAAAAAATGGTGGGTGATAAATTATCGTACAATGATATTAACGGTATAGCTGGAAGTGCAGCTATTGGAAGTAACGGACTTCGGATGCTCCCCTTTGGAAATGGAGCGGAGCGTGTGCTCAACAATAAATTAATTAACGCACATATCCATCAAATCGATTTCAATCGCCATGGTAAAGCCGAAGTGCTGCGCGCTACACAGGAGGGAATCGCATTTTCATTTCGTTATGGATTGGACATTATGCGCGAGAATGGTTTGAATCCTTCTATTATCAGAGCCGGTAACGCCAACTTGTTTTTAAGTCCAATTTTTACCTCTTCGTTTGTTGGTGTGACGGATACACCGGTAGAGTTGTACAACAATGATGGTAGTGTTGGCGCAGCCTTGGGAGCTGGTATCGGAGCTGATATTTACCATACAGCAGGAGAGGCCTTTTCCAAAATGCAGATGATACGCGAGATAGAACCACAGCATGTGGACCTCTATGAGGAGTTATATCAAGACTGGAAAGGGTTATTAATCAGGCAACTAAACTAAATAATAATTTATCAACAAAGAATATGAATATTTTAAAAGCAGAAAAAGAGTATTTCGAAGGTATCGATCAAATCCAATTTGAAGGAGATGGAAGTGATAATCCATTAGCTTTTCGTTGGTATAATCCGAATCAAGTCGTGCGTGGTAAAACCATGGCTGAACATTTCAAATTTGCGTGCGCATATTGGCATTCTTTCAATGCAAATGGTAGCGATCCTTTTGGTGGTCCAACACACATTTTCTCATGGGATAAAAAAGCAGATGCTGTAGAAAGAGCTAAGGATAAAATGAATGCTGCATTTGAATTCATTACAAAATTGCAGATTCCTTATTACTGTTTTCACGATGTGGATTTGGTAGATTACACGGATGACATCGTCGAAAATGAACGACGGTTAGCGGCAATTACCGATTATGCGAAGATTAAGCAATCAGAAAGTGGGGTTAAATTATTGTGGGGTACTGCAAATTTGTTTAGCCACAGTAGATATATGAATGGCGCTTCTACCAATCCCGATTTTCATGTGGTTGCGCATGGCGCCGCACAAGTAAAAGCAGCACTAGACGCAACGATAGCATTAGGTGGTGAAAACTATGTGTTCTGGGGTGGGCGTGAAGGTTATATGTCATTGTTGAACACGAACATGAAACGAGAGCAAGAACATCTGGCGAAGTTTTTACATTTATCAAAAGATTACGCGCGTAAAAATGGTTTCGAAGGAACCTTCTTTATTGAACCTAAGCCCTGTGAACCTTCAAAACATCAATATGATTACGATGCTGCTACAGTTATTGGTTTTTTACGACAATATGATCTGTTAGATGATTTTAAATTGAATTTGGAAGTAAATCATGCAACATTAGCAGGGCATACTTTCCAGCATGAATTGCAAGTGGCTGCCGATGCGGGATTATTAGGCTCTATCGATGCGAATCGCGGCGATTACCAAAACGGATGGGATACAGATCAATTTCCAAATGACATTAATGAATTGACTGAGAGCTTGTTGATTATCTTGGAATCGGGAGGACTTCAGGGCGGAGGAGTGAATTTTGATGCTAAAATACGAAGAAACTCTACAGATCCGAAAGATTTATTTTATGCACACGTAGGAGGGATGGATATCTTTGCGAGAGCGTTATTAACTGCTGACCGTATTTTAGAAAAATCGGAATATTTAAAAATCCGTAAGGAAAGATACGCCTCATTTGATAGTGATCAAGGTGCTGATTTTGAGAAAGGTCTGTTGTCATTGGAGGACTTGCGCGACTATGCAGTAGCAAATGGTGAACCTAAGTCAATTAGCGGACGCCAAGAATATTTAGAAAATTTAATTAATAGGTTTATATAAGTCCGAACATTTTCTTACATTTAGACCCTAAACTAATATCGAATAAACCGATGAATAATTATTTAAGTACACAAGATTACATTGTGTTCCTCATTTATTTTGTGATCGTTGCTTCCTATGGGCTTTGGGTTTACTATAAGAAAAACGTGAAGACTGAAGGAACAGAATCAAAAGATTACTTTTTGGCCGAGGGGTCATTAACGTGGTGGGCAATCGGAGCGTCTCTCATTGCCTCTAACATTTCTGCCGAACAATTTATCGGTATGAGTGGTTCCGGATTTAAGATGGGCTTAGCCATAGCCACTTACGAATGGATGGCTGCAATTACGTTAATTGTAGTAGCTATTTTCTTTATTCCAGTATACCTGAAGAATAAGATTTTTACGATGCCACAATTTCTTAATCAGCGATATAATGGCACAGTTGCCATGATTATGGCTGTTTTTTGGTTAATGTTGTACGTTGTAGTGAATCTGACCTCTATTCTGTATTTGGGAGCCCTTGCGGTGAGCAGTATTTCTGGAATCAGCTTAACGTTCTGTATGTATGCTATTGCCGTTTTTGCTATCATTATCACGTTGGGTGGGATGAAAGTAATTGGTTATACTGATGTAATTCAAGTTTTCTTTTTGATTTTAGGAGGCTTGGCTACAACCTATTTAGCATTGAGTTTGGTATCCGACCATTTCGGCGGCGGAGGTGGAATTCTACAAGGATACCAAATCATGACGGACAAAGCATCTGAGCATTTTCATATGATACTAAAACCCGAGAATGAGAATTATCTCGATTTGCCGGGTTTGACTGTGTTGGTAGGTGGTATGTGGATTGTAAATCTGAATTATTGGGGATGTAATCAGTATATTACGCAAAGAGCTTTAGGAGCGGATCTTAAAACTGCCCGTAATGGAATTTTGTTTGCAGCATTCTTAAAGCTATTGATGCCTATCATTGTCGTACTCCCAGGTATTGCTGCTTATGTGCTATGGAAAGACGGGTTATTCCAACAAGAGATGCTTCAAGCAGGAGAAACTAATCCAGATCGAGCATATCCAGTTTTATTAAATCTGCTACCTACAGGTTTGAAGGGCTTGTCTTTTGCAGCTCTCACGGCTGCGGTAGTAGCTTCCTTAGCTGGAAAAGCAAATAGTATTGCAACTATATTCTCTTTGGATGTTTACAAAAAAGTATTCAAAAAAGATGCTTCGGAAAGACAATTGGTGAATGTAGGTAAAATTACCATTATCGTATCCATGATTTTAGCCGTAATTATTGCACCACATTTAGGAATCGACAAGAAAGGTGGATTTCAATATATTCAGGAGTATACAGGATTTGTTTCTCCCGGTATTTTCGCGATGTTTATTTTAGGATTCTTCTGGAAAAAAACGACATCTAATGCAGCATTATTTGCAACTATTGGTGGTTTCTTATTTTCGATCTTTTTTAAATTTTTACCAGGATACATCGATCTTTCTTTTCTAAGTTCATCGAATTTTGCTGTTCTCAGCCCTGCTAGTGGTATTTACGAAATTCCGTTCTTAGACCGTATGGGCTTTGTATTTGTCATTTGCATTATTGGAATGGTTATAATTAGTAAAATTGAGAATGCGAGAGGAGTGGTTCCGAAAGGGCTTGAGATTGATGTCAAAATGTTTAGAATGCATCCCGGCTTTATTGCTGGAGCATTGATCGTAACTTTTATTACGATAGCTTTGTACACTATCTATTGGTAGTGATGTAGTAGGAAAGTATTCTATAATAATCGTTTTTTGATCCCAAATGTCTTAACATTTGGGATTTTTTTTATTAATTCTTTATCGTCATTTAATCTCCATCCTCTCTTTATGAAACATTTCTCCATAATCTAACTTTATAGTATGTATAATGTTAAAGAGCTCTTTCTATATTCAAGGAAATATGGCTATTTATATTGAGTTGTGAAATTACTTTGGTGCTGTGAACAAACACATAAAAAGAGAAGGAGGTGCATAAAAGCACCTCCTTCTCTTTTTATACGCTTAATTGCTTAATTGTTTTTTTAGTTTAAGGCGTCTAATTTAGCTTGAATAGCTTGACCTTTAGCTTCATCTTGTATGAAATCGTAAAGTCCTTTTAGTCCTCTCAATGCACTTTCACTTTTTGGATCAGCATCAACTACTTTTGTAAAGTATTCTTCAGCTGGCTTAATCCTTTCTTTAAGCGCGTTTATTTTTTCATTGTACTGATTATTATTTAACGTTTTATCATCGTTAATGATCTGTAATTCCTCACGAACAGAGTTCATTAATACTACGCCTGCATTCAAATTTGCGTCGGCATAATTTGGGTCAATTTCGATAGCTTTTTGATACGCTTCTAAAGCTTTTTGCGAATCATTAGCTGATGAATGTGCGATACCTAAATAATAATATAAACTTTTGTTTTGCGGATCTTTGGTTAATTGGTTTTCGATTTCGGAAACAATTTTAGACTCGTTTCCTACAATTAGATTTAATTCAATATTTTGAATTACTGCATCGTTATCATTTGGATAGGCTTGAGCTGCTTGAGCCGCATATTCAATGGCAGAGGTAGTATCTCCCAAAGATAAGTATAACTTGGGTAAATCAACCACTACCAGTTTATGCGATGAAAAATCCTTTCTATCTAATAACTGCTTGTATTTTTCGATACCATTTTTATAATCTTGATTTTGTATAGCAGCTAATCCTGAATAATAGGTCAACGTTGTATCCCCTGGTAAATAGGTCAACGCGTCATTAAAAGACGTATAGGCAGATTTGAAGTCTTGTTTTTCCCAAGCTCCCACACCTTCATTAAATTTATACTGACCTAAAATTTGACCTGCTACCTCAATGTTGGCTGTATTTTTATTATCCTTATCTAATTCTTTTGCTTTTGTGATCCCTTCAATTGCTTTTGTGGCAGACTCACTACTTTTTTCGAGAGAAGCAATATTGGCGTATATCAAAGAATAGTAAGTCCAGGTATCTGCTAAATCTTTTGTTTTATCATGTATACTGGCTTCGTCGATAGCTTCTTTTGCTGTCGTCAAATTCGCCTTACCTAATTCAGCACTTCCGGCGCCTTTTAATTCTTCAAATTTTTGAATATTAGTAGCGGCTTTCTTTAAATTGCTACTTTGTGAATAAACCGTAGATGCTCCTGCTGTGATCAATACGGAAAGAACTATTGCTTTTTTTAAATAATTCATGACTATATAATATTAATTATTCGAAAGTTGATTTAATAATATGTTAACTCTGTCTAGCTGTGTAACATCATCGGCTGCTTCATAAAATAATGCCAGCCCTTTGAGTGTATTTACAGCATAGGGTTTAATTTCGTTTGCCTTTAATAGATAGTTCTGTGCATCATACTGTGCTTCAAGATTATTTTTATCTTTCAGGAATGCATTTAAGTAAATTAGCCCCAATGCAAGATTAGCATCATAATTACCGTCGTCCAATAAAATTACTTTCGCATAATATTTTTTTGCAGCTTCAATATTTTGTTCGTTTTCATTTGCAAAACCAGCTAAGTAATTCAATTGGATATTTTCAGGATCAAACTTTAACGCCTCATCAATAATGGGAACAATTGCAGCATATGATTTGTTTTGTGCATACACTTCCACCAACTGGAAAAGGACATCCTTATTGTCAAGAAATTTTGTTCTAGCCGTTTGCAACGTGTTCAGATACAGTTGGCTTTCCCCCTTTTTGTTATAGAGGTTTGCTAGCTCTAAGTATTTACTAGCATCAGCGTCCGTACTGTCTATTAGCTTTTTGTAATAGAATATTGCTTCATCTATTTTATTCGTTTGGCTAGCTAATAGTGCTAAGTTATAGGTCACATCTTCCCCCTTTGATCCCAATTTTTCGACTTGTAGAAAATCAGAATAAGCATCCTCGAATTTTTTGCTTTCAATAGATTTATTTGCTTTATAAATATAAGATGCTGCGAGATTCTGTTTTATATAACCCACTTCTCCTTGGAAATTGTTTAAATCTTTAGGCTTTATTCGTGATAAAGCATTCATTGCAATCTCTATTGGATCTTTGTCATTTTTAATTTTACGTGTGGAGTCAGAGTAAGCCATTGAACTGTAGATCATCGCGCGCAATAGATTTACTCTTGTATTGGAAGAGTCGCGCTTCGTCTTATACGCTGCATCAATAAACTTCTTAGCACCTTCAAGGTGAGGTAATTCGCCTGTTTTCGAATATTTGGCGAAACTGTTGGAGCTTTCCTTGTAATTGGATTGAGCCTCAACAGTTCCGCTAATAGTTAAAAATAATAGTGAAGCTGTAAACGCTTTCATAATCTTATTATTCTTCAGTTTTATCATTATTTTGATCGTTAGATTCGGTATTCTCTGAATCCTGATCTTCAAGATCATTCGGAATATCTTCCTCTTCTTCTTCGCGAGCTACTTTGGTGATCGAAGCGATTGCATCACTGTCTTTCAGCGTAATCAATCTTACACCCTGTGTTGCTCTACCCATAACTCTTAACGTCTCTACACCAATACGAATCACGATACCAGATTTGTTGATGATCATCAAATCATCTTGATCTGTGACACCTTTAATGGCGACTAGTTCGCCCGTTTTATCGGTCACATTTATGGTTTTTACGCCTTTACCACCACGGTTTGTAACACGATAATCGTCTATATCAGTACGTTTTCCATATCCTTTCTCAGATACAACTAACACCGTTGCTTCAGAATTATCAACACTAATCATGCCAACTACCTCATCTTTTTCTGAAGCTAATGTAATACCGCGAACACCTGTTGCTGTTCTGCCCATGGGTCTTACCGTTGACTCATTAAATCTGATGGCACGACCTGAGCGTAAAGCCATAACAATTTCACTGGTGCCATTTGTCAAAGATGCTTCGATCAACTGATCTCCTTCATTGATATTAATTGCATTAATACCATTTGCTCTTGGACGGGAATAGGCTTCTAAAGAAGTCTTTTTGATTGTTCCTTTTTTTGTACACATAATGATGAAATTATTTTCCAAGTAATCTTGGTCTTTGAGATTCTTCACTAGTATGTAGGCCTTAATTTTTTCTTCTTTGGGAATATTGATGATATTCTGCAGTGCTCTACCTCGTGAGGTACGGCTTCCTTCCGGTATTTCGAATGCACGTAACCAAAAACAGCGTCCTGATTCGGTAAATAACAACATATAATTATGCGCAGTGGCTGTAATAATATGTTCCGTAAAATCTTCATCTCGTGTATTCGTTCCAATTGCTCCCTTACCGCCACGTCCCTGACGTTTGTATTCCGATAATGGGGTACGTTTTACGTAACTGTTGTTCGATATGGTGATCACGACTTCCTCATCATCTACGAAATCTTCCATCGTCATATCTTCGGCAGAGTGTACGATTACTGAACGGCGTTCGTCACCATATTTCTCTTTGATTTCAGCGAGTTCGTCTTTAATGATCTGCATACGTAAACCTTCATCGGCCAATACAGACTTCAGATATTCGATAGTTTTCATCAACTCGGCATACTCTTCTTTGATCTTGTCACGTTCCAGTCCCGTAAGACGTCGTAACGTCATATCTAAGATAGCACGGGCTTGAATATCACTTAATCCAAACCGTTCCATCAAGCCAACACGTGCATCTTCCGGAGTATCTGAACTACGTATCAACTTAATCACTTCATCTAAATGATCTAGTGCGATTAAATATCCTTCAAGTATGTGCGCACGTTTTTCCGCTTCAGCTAATTCATATTTTGTACGACGAATTACGACTTCATGCCTATGCTCTACGAACTCATGAATCATATCTTTCAGATTCATTAACATTGGCCTTCCTTTTACAAGCGCAATGTTGTTCACGGAGAACGAAGTCTGTAATGAAGTGTGTTTATATAAATTATTTAAAACAACATTTGCATTTGAATCACGTTTTATCTCGTATACTATCCGAACATCCCGTGTAGATTCGTCACGTATTTCTGAAATACCTTCAATTTTCTTCTCGTTGATCAAATCCACTGTACGCTTGATCATATCAGCTTTGTTGATCTGGTACGGAATTTCGGTAACGATAATGATTTCGCGACCTGATTTTGTGGTTTCGATTTCAGCCTTTGCCCGCATTACAATACGTCCTCTACCTGTTTCCAAAGCTTCCCTTACACCATGATGACCATAAATCAAGCCGCCAGTAGGGAAGTCCGGACCTTTCACGAATTGCATTAACTCAGCAACCTCAATTTCGCGATTTTCTATATATGCGATCGTTCCTTCGATGACCTCTGTTAAATTATGCGGGGCCATATTCGTAGCCATACCCACAGCAATACCAGAAGCTCCATTAACTAATAGGGTAGGAATACGTGTCGGTAATACAGTAGGTTCTTCTAAGGAGTCATCAAAGTTAAGCTGAAAGTCTACCGTATCTTTATTGATGTCGGCCAACATCTCTTCTGCAATTTTGCGGAGACGGGCTTCAGTATAACGCATTGCTGCTGGTGGGTCACCATCTAGAGATCCATAGTTACCTTGACCATCGACAAGTGGATAACGCATTGACCAGTTTTGCGCTAATCGCACCATGGCATCATAAACGGATGAATCGCCATGTGGGTGATATTTACCTAATACGTCCCCTACAATACGAGCAGACTTTTTATAAGACTTCCCAGATGTGACACCTAAATCTAACATGCCGTATAAAACACGCCGGTGAACTGGTTTCAAGCCATCCCTTGCGTCAGGAAGAGCCCGGGAAACAATTACTGACATCGAATAATCGATGTAAGCAGCTTTCATCTGATCTTCGATATTGATTTGAACAATCCTGTCGTGAGCAGGCATTAAATTGTTTTCATTTTCTGTTTCTTCAGCCATATTTACCTGGTTTCTGTAAAACTAAACGAAGTGCCCTAATTTAGGCACTTCGCATGCGAAGATACGATTTTTTTAGATGAAATATTTAAAATTTGGTATTAATATTTCGCTATAAAAGGAACTGAAATTATCGATCGTCTGGAGAGAACAGCGGGGTGATTAATTTAATATTCGAAAAGATAAGACTTCTTCTTATGTGTCAATGTTTTATAAAAAAGTGGTAAAATTTGAATATTTGATAATAAAAATTTGAATTCATTTAAAATAATATAAAATAAAGTGTAAATTTGCAACCAAAATTTCACCTTAAAACAATACTTAAAAATGAAACATAATTTCGGTGCGGGTCCATGTATTTTACCTAAAGAAGTTTTTCAAGAAGCTTCTCAAGCGGTATTGGATTTTAATAATACGGGATTGTCAATTTTAGAAATATCTCATCGTTCCAAAGAGTTCGAGGAAGTGGTAGTGGAAACGGAGCGTTTAGTACGTGAACTGTTAAATGTTCCTCAAAATTATTCTGTATTATTTCTACAAGGTGGTGCAAGTCAACAATTTGCAATGGTTCCGTTAAACCTATTGCCCGAAGGCGGTAAGGCTGCTTACTTTGATACAGGTGTGTGGGCTACAAAGGCGGCTAAAGAAGCTAAAAAAATAGGACAAGTAGAAATAGTAGCTTCCTCAAGTGATAAAAACTATAATTATATTCCCAAAGGATTTGAAATCCCAGCTGATTCTGCCTATTTTCATTATACCTCCAATAACACTATTTACGGAACAGAAGTTTTTGAAAAACCTACTACGTCAGTTCCTACCGTAGTAGATATGTCTTCAGATATACTAAGTCGCGTGATAGATATAACCGATTATGACTTGATTTATGCTGGGGCGCAAAAAAATATGGGGCCGGCGGGTGTGACATTGGTCATCATCAAAGATGAAATTTTAGGTAAAAGCGGCCGTAGCTTACCTTCTATTTTGGATTACGAACCGCATATCAAAGCAGGTTCTATGTACAATACTCCTCCAGTGTATTCTATTTACGTATCCATGTTGAATCTTCGGTGGCTAAAGGCTAAGGGCGGTATCTCGGTGATCGAACAAGAAAATATTGTTAAAGCCCGCACATTATACGACGAGATCGAGCGTAATCCATTTTTTAAAGGAACTGCTGCGGTAGAGGATAGATCTCGTATGAATGTCACTTTTGTAATGGAAAATTCGGATTTAGAGGGCGATTTTTTAGCTTTGGCCAAAGAGCGTAATTTAATTGGTATTAAAGGTCACCGTTCGGTGGGAGGTTTTAGAGCGTCTATTTACAATGCTTTAAGTATTACATCTATTAACGCATTGGTAGACACAATGCGGGAATTTGAAGAAAAACACAAATAGTTTTTGAATATGAGAATTTTAGCGAATGATGGGATTGATCCTATCGGAAAGAAAATATTAGAAGATGCAGGTTTCGCGGTGGATACCGTTCACATTCCACAAGATGAGTTGCCGTTTCGACTAAATGAATATGATGCTGTTACCGTGCGTAGTGCTACAAAATTAAGACAGGCGCTAATTGATGTCTGTCCCAATATTAAAGTGATCGGTCGCGGTGGTGTAGGTATGGATAACATCGACGTCGATTATGCGCGATCAAAAGGTATTGCTGTTGTAAATACCCCAGCTGCTTCTTCGCATTCCGTAGCGGAATTGGTATTTGCACATTTACTAAATGGTGTACGTTTCTTATACGATTCAAACCGCAAAATGCCTGTGGAGGGCAATACAAATTTTGGCGGGTTAAAGAAAGCCTATGGAGCAGGTGTCGAACTTCAAGGTAAAACGTTGGGAGTAGTAGGCTTCGGGCGTATCGGAAGAGAAACGGCTAAGATTGCTTTAGGCTTAGGCATGGACGTGCTTTATTCGGATCTCTTTGGTGGACCTCAGGCACTTACATTAACACTTTCAGGTGGAATACAGGTAGATGTGCCCGTAAAACAGGTCGCATTGGAAGAAGTACTTCGTAATGCCGACTTCATCTCTTTGCACGTTCCTTTCTTGGACAAACCTGTCATTGGTAAAGAAGAATTCGAAATTCTTAAAGATGGTGTCGCGCTTGTAAATGCGTCACGTGGGGGTGTTATTGATGAGCTGGAACTTGTAAATGCCCTTAACACAGGTAAAGTTTCATTCGCGGCATTGGATGTTTTTGATAACGAACCAACACCGAGAGCTGAGATTTTAAACCATCCTAAAATATCTTTGACACCACACATCGGTGCGGCTACGAATGAAGCGCAAGAGCGTATAGGAGAAGAATTAGCCCTTCTTTTGATTGAAAATCTAAAGAAGTAGATTTTCCGCATAAATAATATGCGGCACAAAAGCTTTTAACGCATTTGTGCCGCTTTTTTTGTTATAATTCACCTGTAATAAGTATATTCACAGGCTTTAAAAACAAATATTAAATGATGAAATGTTCTCATCTTGCCTTTGGCGAGACTAACAGATATAAACATGGCATATGACCATTAAAAGTCGAACAGCGAGAATACAGTGCAAAAAATAAATATTAATGAATAATAATTACATATGAAAATTCTAAAATTCGGTGGTACTTCTGTAGGAAGTGCAGCGCGTATCAAAGGGTTATTGGATATAGTAAATCCTTCTGAACGCCAGATCGTCGTGTTGTCTGCGGTGTCGGGTACGACAAATGCATTGGTTGAAATTGGTCAAGCTTTTCTAAATGGGAAGAAGGACGATGCTAATCAATTAATCAAGACGCACAAAGATAAGTACAATGCATTAATTAAAGAACTTTTTAGTACCGAAGAAGGGTTAAAGAAAGGGCAGGAATTAATTGATTCTCATTTTAACCATATCGCATCTTTATCCAATGATATTTTTACACCAACTGAGGAGAAGATTATTTTAGCACAAGGTGAGTTACTTTCTACCACCTTATGGCATTTTCATCTTACCGAAATTGGCGTTCCTTCCGTTTTATTACCGGC
The DNA here is from genome assembly GCF_005048855.1 of Sphingobacterium olei. Classification (GTDB taxonomy): domain Bacteria; phylum Bacteroidota; class Bacteroidia; order Sphingobacteriales; family Sphingobacteriaceae; genus Sphingobacterium; species Sphingobacterium olei. The sequence continues at coordinate 83,634 of NZ_SUME01000008.1, read as the reverse complement.
ATTGGATTTTATGAAAATTGATGAAGATAACGAGCCGGTTGTGGAATATATTAGTGAAAAAATAAGCGCTATTTTAGCAGATTATCCGTCTAATAATCTATTTATTACTCAAGGATATATCTGTCGCAATTCATTCGGTGAAATCGACAATTTACGTCGAGGTGGCTCAGATTATACTGCCTCATTGATCGGGGCAGCTGTTCGGGCAGATGAGGTTCAAATCTGGACAGATATTGACGGCATGCACAATAATGATCCACGAGTCGTTACCAACACAAAGCCCATTGCAAATCTGAGCTTTGATGAAGCCGCCGAATTAGCTTATTTTGGTGCTAAGATATTACATCCGCAAAGTGTTTTCCCTGCACAAAAATACAATGTTCCAGTACGGTTATTGAATACCATGGATCCGCAGGCAAAAGGAACGTTGATTTCGAAAAATGGGGGCGAGAAAGGCTCTATTCGCGCAATTGCGGCAAAAGATGGAATAACGGCGATACACATTCATTCCACACGTATGCTATTGGCCTATGGCTTTTTGAGGAAGGTCTTTGAAATTTTCGAACGTTATAAAACCCCGATTGATATGATTACGACATCCGAAGTTGCTGTGTCGTTGTCCATCGACGATACCAGTAATTTACTGGAGATTATAAAAGAAGTTGAGAGTTTCGGTAAGGTAGGTGTAGATGAAGGACAGACTATTGTATGTGTAGTAGGAGATTTCGGAGCGAATACACATGGATATGCCGCGCGTGTGTTGGATGCCGTGAAGCATCTGCCGGTTCGAATGATTTCTTACGGCGGATCCGATTATAACGTTTCTATTTTATTGGATTCGAAACACAAAACGGAGGCGTTGCGCTCTTTACATAATAGATTATTTTAAGCTTAAGAAGGAATGTTGTTTAACGATCAACAAGTAGAAAAATTAGTAGGGGTAGAGACACCTTTTTATTATTACGATCTAGCATTATTAGAACGTACCCTAGATGCGGCAAAGCAAGCTGCCGATAAGCGTAAATTTCATATTCACTACGCCCTGAAGGCCAATTTCAATGATCGAATTTTATCTATCATTCGATCGAAGGGATTTGGCGCAGACTGTGTAAGTGGGAATGAGGTTCAAAAATCCATTGATGTGGGTTTTGAAGCCAGTAAGATTACTTTTGCAGGAGTAGGTAAGTCAGATAAGGAGATTACAAGTGCACTTAAGCATCAAATCTTTGCATTCAATGTAGAATCTATTCAAGAGCTTGAAGTAATTGACGAACTCGCAGCTAAGCTGGGCGAAAAGGCAAATGTGTCTTTACGCATTAATCCAAATGTGGATGCACATACCCATCATTACATCACAACGGGTTTAGACGAAAATAAATTCGGCGTTCCAAATTCAGAGCTGGAGCAGGCTGCCTCTGTTTTGAGGTCTTGCGCGCATGTGAATCTAGTAGGATTACATTTTCATGTGGGATCTCAGATTACAGATCTAAACGTCTTCAAGAGCCTGTGTGTCAAGGTAAATGAGTGGAAAAATTGGTTTGAGGAGCGTGGTACCTACATCAAAGTAATTAATGTAGGGGGCGGATTGGGTGTTGATTATCATGCTCCCGATGAAAATCCAATTCCCGATTTTGAAGCTTACTTCGATGTATTCGATAAATTTTTGGACCGCAACGGGCAACAGGAGGTACATTTTGAATTGGGACGCGCTTTGGTAGCACAATGTGGAAGTTTAGTAAGCAAAGTTTTGTATACCAAAAGTGGAACAAAAAAGCACTTTCTGATATTAGATGCAGGAATGACGGAATTGATGCGTCCTGCTCTATATCAAGCATATCATAAAATTGAAAAAATAGGCTCCGATCCGTCTGCAAAGACAATCAATTACGATGTAGTTGGGCCTATTTGTGAGAGTTCGGACTGCTTTGGTAAGGAGGTTCCCCTTCCAGAATCCAAAAGAGGTGATTTGATTGCTATTCGCACGGCAGGTGCCTATGGTGAAGTAATGGCCTCACGTTATAATCTGCGGGAAGAAATAAGATACATTTATTCAACATAGAACGGGAGGCCTAGCGCCTCCCGTTTTATCTATTTATAAGAGTTTGAAATCAATCTCTTTGGTGTTTTTGGAATCTGGACCGATGAATAGCGTAAAATCCCCAGGCTCGGCCGTAAACTTAAGTTCCTGATTATAAAACTTTAGATCGTCCTCTGATATTGTGAAGGAGACGGTTCTACTTTCTCCCTTCTTCAACGATATTTTTTCAAAAGCCTTCAGCTCCTTTACCGGGCGAGTTACCGACCCAACTAAATCCCTGATGTATAATTGCACGATTTCCTCGCCGTCATAATTACCGGTATTGGTAACGGTGATATCCGCTTGGATATGTTGTCCCGCAGCGATGGACTTCTTGTCCAATTTAATATCACCATATTCGAATGTTGTATAACTTAGACCATAGCCGAATGGGTAAAGCGGTTCATTGGTTACATCCAGATAATTCGAACGAAACTTTTGAAACCAGGCACCCTCCGCGAGCGGACGTCCCGTGTTTTTAGCACTATAATATAATGGGATTTGTCCTACGTTCTGCGGAAAGGTAGCCGGTAGCTTTCCAGAGGGAGTGATATCACCGAAAAGTACATCAGCAACAGCTTTGCCGGTTTCTGTTCCCCCAAACCACACGTTTAATATAGCCGGAACATGTTTATCTTCCCAAGTTAATGTTAAAGGTCGCCCTGTAAAAAGTACCAATACAACAGGTTTACCGGTCTTTAATAAGGCTTCTAGCAAGCGTCGTTGAGTAGCGGGGATATTCAAATCTGTTCTACTCGAACTTTCACCCGACATCTCCGATCCTTCACCCAGCGCCGCGACGATAACATCTGCATCCTCAGCTACACGGATAGCCTCGCTAATGATCTCCTGCTCGGGTCTTTCATCCCGTGGGATAGTTCGGCCAAACATGGTAGCCCGCTCTTGATAAGCAGCATCTGCTACTAGATTGCTTCCTAAATGGGTCATAATCTTGACCTTGTTTCCCAAGGCATCTTTCATGCCGTCTACAAGCGATTGCGTATTTGCTAAGTCTGCGCTTACACTCCACGTTCCTGGCATATTCGCTCCACTGTTTGCAAGCGGACCAATAACAGCGACAGTTCCTTGCTTTTTTAAAGGTAGTAGATTGTTGTCATTTTTAAGCAATACAAATGATTTTGCCGCGGCTTCACGTGCTTTGGCCAAATGATCTTTTGTTAATATGTTGTTTTTTGCGCGTTCATCGCTGCAATAGCGAAAGGGGTCATCAAAAAGACCTAACTTATATTTAGCCTCGAGTATCAAGCGACAAGCTTCGTCAATCTCAGCTCGCGTTACTTTTCCTTCTTCTAATGACTTTTTTAACGTAGATAAGAATCCTTCACCTACCATATCCATATGTACGCCAGCCTTTAGAGACAAAGCCGATACGGTTTGGAGATCGCCGAGGCCATGGTCGATCAACTCGTTAATGGCGGTGTAATCCGTGACGACCATCCCCTTAAATCCCCATTGTTTTCTCAGTAGATCTGTCATTAACCACCTGTTTGCCGTAGCAGGCACACCATTGATGTCATTGAAAGAAGTCATGACCGTTCCTGCACCAGCATCGATTGCCGCTTTATAGGGCGGCAGGTATTCGTTATACATACGATGTAAACTCATATCCGTGGTGTGGTAATCACGTCCACCCTCGGCAGCACCATATAAAGCGAAATGCTTTACACAGGCCATCAATGTATTGTGTGCATCCAAATTAGCACCTTGATAGCCCTTTACCATCTCCGTCGCTATTCTTGAACTTAAATAGGTATCCTCACCACTACCTTCAGAAATTCGTCCCCAACGCGGATCCCGGGAAATATCAACCATCGGAGAGAAGGTCCAATTTAGACCATCTGCTGTAGCCTCTACTGCTGCTATGCGCGCCGATTCACGGATTAGTTCCATATCCCAGGTAGCCGCCAGTCCCAGCGGAATTGGAAACATGGTCTTGTACCCATGAATCACATCCATGCCAAAAATGATAGGTATGCCCAGCCGGGAATGCTTCACGGCGAGTTCTTGCGCTTGTCGAATTTTTGCTGGCGAAGACATGCTGAAAATACCGCCGATGTTTCCTTCTTTGATTTTAGATTCGACCCCTGTCGAGACGGCTGATCCGGTCACTGCCTCGCCACCCGTTACCAGATTTAACTGGCCAATCTTTTCTTCGACGGTCATCTTACCCATTAAATTCGTTATAAAATGATCCATCTTGCGATCCTGAGCATATATGGATCCAAGCTGAACTAAGCTTATAAGCAATCCTGCAATTGTGATTTTCATCTGTCTAAGTACTACTTGAGCTTTCTTGCTCGCTGTGAGGCGGGCAAGCTCGGTTATCATTAATATATTCTAAAGCGCTTCGAGGTAATTACTACTTCAAATACGGACTCTCAAAATCCAGTTTTTTTAATCCAGCCTGTATCTCTGGGGCATTCATAAACAAATTCCATATCAATCCAGATCGATAGTTTTCTATCATCACCACGATAGGGCCTTGATCGATTGCTAGGTATCGCTGCGGAAACCAGTTTTCGGTCTCGCTATATGCGTCATAGAAACCATATTTCCCCCAAACTTTGTCGCCCAAGTGCTGATAAAGGTACTGTGCGAAGGACATGCTTTCTTTCGGTGTATATGCAATAGAAGAAAGGGCGGCGGTTGGTGATATAACGCCGTGATCATTATCGGGGTGGTGCGCGTTATAGCCTTTTACCGAATAGCTAGCCGTAAGTCCCCAGCCTTTATCCGCTCCATATCCCACATATTGTTTCGGATTTTTCTTCGCATGTTCAATATGGATTTTGGTATGGTTCACTGCCGCATCCCAATAATTAGCATATTTGTCTTTTAATCCTTTAGGACTTAGCCCCAAGTAGGAGTAATGCTGCCAAAAAAGAGGACCGACCTCGCCGGTTTTCGAATTGTGTTTCAATATGGTAGGAATCTCGTATTTGCTGATAGTAGACGATATTTGACCATCCCTTGCCCATCCCTTGTGGTAGGTCGATGCCGGAATAGGATGAGTAGGAGAAGAAGCGGCAAGAATATACGTTATCAACCCTTCATCATATCCCTGTATAGCATGATTCATGCCCCACGCATATTTTGGACTCCAATGCCAAAATAGCACATCCTTACCATTACGGTAGAAATCCCAATTAATGTCTTTCCATAGTTGATCTGCTTTTTGTGCAATCCGCTGTTGATCCTGCGTGCCATCTTTGTAATATTCCCTTACACAGATTAATGCTTGCGCCATAAAAGCAGTTTCGACAAGGTCGCCACCATCATCATTTTGGCTGAATGCTTTCGGTTTGCCCGTATCACCAAAATACCAATGGGACCATACGCCATGAAACCTTTCTATTTCCCCCAGATATTCTACGATGTGTGCTAATCTTTCTTGTCCTTCGGCGACACTGATGTATCTATTTTCAATACCTACGAGAAGAGTCATGATTCCAAAACCACTACCGCCTATAGTGATGACGTTCTGATCATTTTGTGGATATTCACCATCAATATGAATTCGTTCCCGAGCTAGGCCAGAGGTAGGCTCGGCACCCTCCCAAAAATATTGAAAAGTTTGTTTTTGGATTAGGGTCAGTAGCGAATCGTCGGAGAGTTTATGATCATTCGTTTTGTTTTCCGTTGGTTTGTTAACACATGCAAACAATGATAAACAGCATAAAAAAAATATAAAACGATGTATTAGCATAGATATATTGTTAAATGGCCTTCCCCAAGGAAGGCCAGAATGAGATTAATTCGATGTTAGTCTTGCAGCCGATAAATAATAAAAGCCAGATCCATTTGTGTTGTTTTCACCCGACGTGACCGTAACTGTTATCGTTCCTTCCGCATTCGGTGTTATTCCGTTAGCACATACTTTATTACTGACGTTATTAGAAGTATTCAGACTTACGCTAACCTCATTGGTGCCTTTAGAAGTATATTTTGTTTCTCGATTGTCTGATACGCCTCCTCTAGATCCAAAGAAGCATAAGTTGTAGGTCAAGTTTGGATCAAGTCCGGATATGTCGAATACGCTTTTCAGAACAGTTATACCATTGAAGGGGCCTTTTGAATTTCCGAAATAAGAATATTTTGATACATTCGAAGGCATATTATCGAACGCCTCAGATGACGAAGGTCCGTCTGCGTTTACGCCATTAAAACGTTCCGTTATTTCCAGCGCGATTCCAACATAAGAGCCCAAGCTGTCTTTTAAGTTGATACGCGTTCCTGCTAAAAAGGAATTGATATGGTTCCAGTTTTCCGATGCCAAGTTATTTCCGAAATCCAGCAATACAGCGCTTTCCAATGGACCAGAGTTGCCACCTTGAAAGTCGGTCATAGGTGTTACCTCTAACGGCTTTGTAATAGCCGTGTGTGCTGCGTTTTGTGCTATTTCGGCTTCAAAATCAGACATTCCCGTAGGTTTAAATGAATTTCCGATTGCGCTTTTGCCGATCAACGCTTCAAACCAGGTACATGCCGCCGTATACCGACCTATAGACAAATTTAAATGGTATCCATCGCGTGTAAAATTATCTTCTACCACCGACGTTCTTCCGTTCTGGATAGCTGTTCCGGCAGGCACAACAAGATCAATAGCGACAAGTTCTTTAGCACGGTTTACAGCATCTATGATCGCCTCATACATGGCCATTTGGTTGTTACCATAGTTTGCAAACCCGGTGTGTGTCGAATTCTGAGCGTAAGCCCAAGTTTGATGCAATAGGAATTTAACATCAGGATTATTCTTGGTGGCCCTTGCGGCGACATAATCATATACAATAGGTAAGGGCTCTACCCAGCTATCATACATTCCCGAGTTTGAACTTTCTTGTTGGAAACTGATGTGTGTCCATCTTTCGCTCGCCAACGCAGTTGCGATGGAGGTACTTGCCACGGTGGTTTTGTTTCCGGCGCGATCGATTTTACGAAAACTATATGCGCCGTTATTTTCCATCACATTTTTTTGATGAATTTCGAGTGGCGCACCCCCGATGTAAAGATTCCCAATAACGATTGGGATATCCTCCGCTTTAGCGAGGTCATAAAGGTAATTCTCAACTGCGTCTTCCGAGAAGCTGTTGCCGATTGTCAACACGCGTATGGTACCATCATCAGCTGGATCTGGTATAATATTCATTTCTGGCCGTTCCATTTTTTGGCACGACGAGCTAAGTGCTATTCCGCCAATACTGCAGATAAGCAAAACTAAAGCTAGATATATGTGTTTTTTCATCTTTTTATTCTTTATCAGTGTTATTAATAGTTAGGATTTTGTATCAATACCCCAGCTGAACGGTCGATTTCCGGTTGTGGAATAGGGAAGAAGCGGTTTCGCAACTGATAGTTGATATGGCCAGCTGCATGCATGGTTTCTACATCGATGCCCCAGCGGACCAGATCAAAGAAGCGTTCATTTTCCATGCCCAATTCCACTTGACGCTCATGGCGTATCGCTTCACGCAGTTCCGATTGGTTGCGTGTAGTTACAGTTGGTAGTACTAAACTGTTTGTCCCTCTTGCCCGTCCTCTCACCTGTTCCAAATATTCCAGCGCTAAGTCTATATTCGCCTCGCCACCCACTTCATTTGCCGCTTCAGCAGCTAATAGAACAACATCCGAATAGCGAATAATGCGTACGTTAAACCAATTTCCAGATTGGCTGCCATATCGTACGCGTAAGTTTGGATTCGTATATACTTTTTTATTCCAATAAGCACGTGGTAGATCTGTCGGCAGTACCTCTCCGTAAGGTTCATTTCTCATACCGCTGTAGAGAACAGTAACATCTTTTCGCGGGTCATTTTCTTCAAATGCGTCTAGTAACCTTTGATGCGGAATATTCCATCCCCAGCCCAAATTTAGTAGTCCCGAGCCCCTCACGCCCTGTCTGCTGGCGTATGTGACACCAAAATTTTGAACTCCATCAGCGAGTGCCTGTATTTCAAATACGGACTCTTTACTGTTTTCACTTTCCTCTCTAAAGATCATATTATAGGGTACACTAAGATCGTATATTTCTGAATTGATGACTGCATTAGCGGATGCGAGCGCTTCTGAGAAACGTTGTCTTGCCATAAAAGTTTTTGTCTGTACCGCTAAAGCTGCTCCACGTGTTAATCGTCCTGGATGATTCGGCCAAGTTTCAGGGAGTACGGAGACAGCTTCCTGCAGGTCGGCGTCAATCAGCTGATAAATCTCAGCTATCGTAGATTTCGGTTTATTTGCAGAAGCTTGATCGACAATACGGAAATCAATTAATGGAACTTCTCCAAAGGTGCGTACTAAGTTGAAATAGGCCCAAGCACGCAAAAATTTAGCCTCACCAACGTTAATAAAAGTCATTTCACCTACGGTTTCAATAGAATCTGCGGCAGCGATAACATTATTTGCAGAATTTATTAAACCGTAGTGCCCTGTCCAATAGCTATCTGTTAACCAATGTGATAAGGGGTAGTTAAATTCATCGTATATTGGACCAGCTGCGGCGTAATCACCCGAGTTACTTCCTAGATGCGCATCATCGGAACGTATATTATGGACTGCCACGTATGGTAGACCACTTGTCGCCTCACTTCGCAAACCTGCGTACGCAGCAAATACTTGTCCTTCTAAAGATCCTTCAGGGAGATCCTCTTCCGTAAATCGGCCTTTTGGTTTTATATCCAACCAGTCTTTGCTACAACTGTTTAAAACTATCGTTCCAATCAAACATAAAGCTATCAGGAGTATCGTGTTATATTTCGTTTTCATATCTATATCTTGCTAATGGGTTAAAAATTTAGGCTCAGACCCAATGTATAAATTGCGGGTACGGGATAGGTACCATTGTCCACTCCGAATGAGACGGCACTACCTCCAATTTCTGGGGTAAATCCTGAATTATTTGAAAGTGTAAATACATTTTGTGCATTCGCAAAAACTCGAAGGTTTTTGAGTCGGATTTTACCAATGGCTTCTTGTGGAAACGTATAAGCCAAGGTTACATCCCGCAAACGGAAAAAGCTTCCATCTTCTATGAAATAACTGGAGTATTGCCTGTTATTAGCCCTGCCTTCATGTACGATTGGTTCCCAATTGCTTGTACCCACACCATTCCAGCGTTCTAATCTGTCTGTTAAGAAATTGTAGGTGGCAAACTGGTTTTGATTCCAAGTACGCATAATTTCGTTGCCATATAGGCCTTGGAATTCAAAACCTAAATCGAAGTTTTTATATGAAGTAGATAGGGATAAGCCATAATAGAAATCGGGGGTAGGGTTACCGATCATTGTCCGATCATTCACATCAATTGTTCCGTTTCCGTCAATATCTCGAAATCGGATGTCGCCAGGCAGAAATGCTCCTCCACCTAAGCCATTAATAGGTGCGGATTCGACTTCAGTCAATGTCTGAAAGATTCCATCGTGTACGTACCCTCTGAAATAGCCAATTGGGTAACCAGCGATAGTACGTGACGGACCACTTATGATATCATATCCTTCGCTGGATAATTTGACAACCTTGTTTTTAACGGTGGTTATATTACCTCCGAAGGAAATATTCCAATCGTCCGAAATACTTTGATTCCATCTTGCCGAAGCTTCAATACCCTTGTTTTCAATATTACCCAAATTACTCAGACCAGGTAAGCTACCCAATATCCCTGGTACTGTCACGAGAACACCATCAGTATTCTTACTATAATATACCGCTTCAATGTTTAAACGGTTTCTAAATGCTGCCAGTTCAAATCCGGCTTCCCAGCTTTTTACCAGTTCCCAACGCAGATTTGGATCGGGGATGTATTGAGGGCCATAGGCTGGGATCAACTGGTCTCCAAAAACCGCAGAATTTCCGGCTACTAGCTGAGGATACATAGGATAGCGGTTACCACCGACATTCTGATTACCTAATGATCCCCAAGATCCTCTTAATTTTAGGTTATTGATTACACTCTGATCTTGCATAAAGCTCTCTTGAGTTACAACCCATGCACCGCCGAAAGCATAAAAATTCTGCCAAGGCTCTCCGTTTTTAGCGAAAGCCGAGCTGCCATCTCGGCGAAAAGAAGCATTAAGTAGGTACTTGCCATCGTAATTATAAAGTGCTCTTGCTAAATACGACAGCGTTCTAAATTCTGATGCTGATCCGTCGCCTGTTTGCGTATTCACGTCACCAATACCCACATACCAATAATCTGGATCATTCGGGATTTCTAGTCCACCACCTTGCGTTCTACGCCCGGTTATTGCTTCAACGCCCTGTATATATGTAGTATAACCGGCAGTTGCAGTCAAGTTATGTTTACCGAAGCTGTTCTTGTAGTTTAAAAGCCAATCCGTTTGATACTTGTAATGCGTATTTTGTTCCTGATTTACGGAAGTTAAACGATTTCCAATTAGTTCTGTCTTATCCTCTCCTTCAATTTCGGGATTATAAACGGAAACTAATCCTTGGTATGAACGAAATTGATTAAAGCCATAATCTGCAGATAGATTTACTCGAAAAGAGAAGTTGGACAGAAAATCCACCTCTCCATATACATTCGTGACCGCTCGATAATTATTTCCGATATAGGTGTTTTTCCGATCCTCAATATCTACAAGGGGATTTCCAACTTGTGCTCGTTGAAATTCAGGCATGGTGTGATATAGACCGTATTCTTCGTTCAGCACGGGGGCTATAGGTGCAGCCAAAATGGCTCCAAAGACACCGCGTTCTTGTGGTAATTGAGCACGATAGCCGTTGAAAACAATTCCGGTGCGGAAATTATCCGTAATCTTCAGCTCATCGGAAAGATTTAGTGTGATCTGACTGTGTTTTTCATGGTTAATAATACCTTCGTCAACAGAATATCCAAGTCCCATCCGGAAACTATTTCGTTCGGTAGCACCGCTTACACTTAGGTTATTGTAGTTCAAGATACCATTTCTGAAAATCTCATCCTGCCAATTGGTATTCGCCTGCCAATTATCGTAATTAAAAGGAAAATCACCTTGATTAAATCGTTGTTCTTGATATAATTCGCGGAATTGGTCGCCGTTCAACATATCCATTCGGCGTCCGACATTTTTAATACCGAGCCTCGAGGTAAATTCAAAATTCAACTGACCGGTTTTGGCTCTTTTGGTCGTAACAGCGATCACGCCGTTAGCACCCCTAACACCAAAGATGGCCAAAGAGGAGGGATCCTTCAGCACTTCGATACTTTCGATATCGGCCGGATTCAGGAAGTTAATGTTGTCGTTCAATAAACCATCCACTACATATAATGGCTTTACCGCATTGATGGAATTTGTACCTCGTATTCGTATATCCGGTTCTTGTCCCGGTCTTCCCGAGTTTGTAACTTGTAAACCGGCAACTTTACCCTGCAAATTGGCTACCGGATTTGTACCCGGACGGTCTACAATCTCGCTACCTTTCACCTGTGCGATCGAACCGGTTAGATCTCTTTTTTGGGCGGTTCCATAGCCGATAACAACGATTTCATCCAACGCACGGCTTTCATCGTCCAGAAAAACGTCTATTTGAGTTTGATTGCCCACCTCAATTGTCTGTGGTGTATAACCAATAAAGGTGAACACCAATTCATCAGTGGGTTCAGCAGTGATGCTGAAGTTCCCGGTCGCGTCGGTTTGCGTCGTAGTGTTCTTCCCCTTCACGTTGACGGTCACCCCCGGTAATACAATTAAAGACTGACTGTCTTTAACTATTCCGCTGACTGTCGTCTGCCCATATGCTATATCAGCGAATAGGAACAGCAGAAATAATGTAGATAATTTCCTCATAAAAACATAGTTTTTGTTGTGATTTATAATATCGGACAATTGATGTCCCTTAGTTATGCTCAACGAATATCATGATGTATTTGTTTCAATCAAAGTGTGAGGAGATCAACATTACTACTACAGCGATAAAACCTATCTAAGCCGCATCGAAATATTTGATATAATCAAAAGAATAACAATGTGTTATTTTGATTATATAGTGTTATAGTTTAAAATCTTAGTGTCGTTGTTACACTATTTTACATGAGAGGTAATGATGTAGTCCGTTAGCAGGTACTAACGCTCTAATAAGAATTCAGAGAGGTTCTTTTCAGTAGGGATATTGAGTTTTTTACGTAATCTATATCTTCTAATCTCTACGCCACGGGTGGTAATATTAAGGAGTGAAGCGATTTCTTTACTTGACATATTGAGACGTAAATACGCGCATAATTTTAGATCATTCGGAATCAACTCCGGGTATTCAGCTTTTAATTTTTTAAAGAAATTTCCGTGGGCCTCATCAAAACTTTTCTCAAATAGGTTCCAATCCCGGTCGTCGTTATGAGCATCATCGATGAGTTTGTTTATTCTACGAAGCTGATCAGGGTTTAGGTATCTACCTTCCGAATCTTTTAATTTTTTGAGTTCGTCATGCAGGTTGTTCAACATTTCATTTTTATAGACAATGTTCATAGCAGAATTAGCGAGCTCTCTGTTTTTAATATCCAATTCGTTTTGCAGCTGCTGATTTTTAAGTTTAACTAATTTCTGTTCGTTTAGTTCTGCATCACGCGCTATCACTGCTTTCTGTTGCGCCAATAACCTTCTGTTAATTTGAAACTGTCTTTTTTGTATCCGCTTATTATTCCATTTCCGACCATAATATACGATCGCACCTAATGAGATAATATAGAAAGCGATTGCTTTCCAGGATAAATACCAAGGTGGCTGTATTTCGAATGAAATCTCCGTGATATTCGAAATGGCACCAGCTACTGATCTCGCCCTAACCTGAAAAGTATAACTTCCAAAATTTAAGTTAGTGAAGTCCCGATACGAGGTCTCTTCCCAATCAGACCATTTTTCAGAGTAACCTTCCAAAAAATATTGATATTGCACTGGCGAAGATGCGTACCACGGAGAAGCATATGCGATTCGGATGTTATTTTCGCGATTTAGGATCGATAGTTTTTCATCCTCAATAGGGTGTATTCCATTAGATATATTCCATATGTGGGAGATAATTGGCTTTTTGATGTCGATCTTTGTTTCAGATTGTGAGTCATAAATAGCAAAACCATTATCTAAGCCTATTAGAAATATTTGATTTGTGATGGGAATAATGCTTTCGTAATAATTCATCATCTTATCGCTTAGTGACGTAAGCGCCGTAGAGTCTATTACCACATCGCCACTAGGCGTGACTTCTACCCGTGCAATATGTGATCTTTTTACGAACCAATAGCGGTTAGAATGGATTGGAATAATTTTATTCGAATATCTAAAGGATCCGAGTTTTTCATTGATATCATTATGTGGTTTAAATTTTTTAACAATTCCATCATATACATAGAAACCAGAATCGGTCGCGAAAACCAAATTATTTTCCAACTTAAAAATTCCGTGATATCTTAGATTATTATTTGGCGTCCTCCCAACTGAATTTAGCGTCTTTACGTTTCTAAAACCATTGTAAAATTTGACAAGCTTAATTTCGTTTTCATTTCCGACCCAAAACTCCGTGCCCGACTTTTGACTGATATACCTTATGGGAGCTTTTATTTCGTCAAATTGTCTTAAAAAAGTGGTCGGGTCACTGTCGAATAAGGCTATCCCCGTATAATTGCCTTGCAGCATGAAATTGGTCCCTTCAATCGACGAGAAGGTCCATCCACCGGTCACCGTTGAAATTTGATTTAAATTGTCATTTTCGACTTTGAATGTGCCGTTATTGTGACCACATATCAGCTCCTTTCCAACGATAGACAAGGTCCATACTTGCCCATTTGAATTTGGTATTAGTTTAAAATCAAAAGAATTATAGTCATTAGGCCCTTTCCAGGGACTTACAAACAGTCCTTGATTTGTGCCTAGATATATCTTCCCATTATAGATAGCAGATGTATACACCGTGCCAATATTTCCCGAAAAATCAGCATAATAGTAGACCGGTGAATTGATTTCTATTCGATCGATCCCATTATCTAGGCCCACCCAGATGTTTTCCTGCTTATCTTTTGCAATACTTAATACGGTATTATTCTGAAGGCCATTGTGTTTATTAATATGTTGGATCAGGTCACCCCTTTTGTTGATGATAAAAACACCATTTTGGATTGTGCCAAATGCATAGTGCCCGCCATATACTTCAATTCCATTATTTAATTGTGCTCGTTTTAGATCATGATCGATCGCGGTCTTCCAAGGCGTAATATTTCCATCCTTGTCCATTATAAACAAGCCATCTGTAGCCGTACCAATCAATACTTCGTCTAGGCCAAAAGGAAGCATACATAGAATGTTCTTTTGGCCAAGGATAGATTTATCCTTTATAGGAACGAGCTCGTCGGTCACTAATTTGTGGAGTCCAGAGGGGATCTGCTCGAAGTACATATCCCCGTTAGCCAAATGCGGAAATAAAAAGGGCTCGCCTGAAGCTGTAATCGTCTTTATATGATTATCTTGATACACATAGCATTTCGAAAATGAATGGAAGTAAATTTTATCATCCGCTATAATGATTTTCCAAATTTCGTCATTTTGAATATCCGCTTTTTCGACGAGCCCTGAGATACTGGTGTATCGCATGCCACCATATTTCTTTCGTTCCCAAAATCCGAACTCACCCTTGCCGCCCGTGTAGACTTTCCCTTCGCTATCTACTGATACACTTCGAACTATAGATTTATTCTTTAATGGGTATAAATTCCAAAATTGACCATCGAAGCTTAGTAAACCTTCCGTATTGGCTGTATATATAATTCCTTCCGGACTTATCGCAATACCCCAATTTTGGTTACCTGCTTTGTAAATATTTTTTGTGTATTGTTTGACGTAAGGTGTTCCAGAGCGAATAATGTGCTGTGCAAACACAAGTGGGGTGAAGACGAAGAACAAACAATACAATAGCAGATAACGAATCATATATAATTGTGGATGTTAGAAACGTTATAAAGTTATCCATAAAACTTAGAAAAATCTGCATTGAGCAGATGAGAATTTATTTATATGATTTTATTTAATAAAATCCGAAATTGCGTTGTATTTTTGATCTATGCTTTCGTTCGCCAACGCCAAAATTAATTTAGGCCTTCTTGTTACTGAAAAGAGGGATGATGGATATCACAATATCGAAACCGTTTTTTATCCGATAAAATTATACGATGTCGTTGAAATTACGGCTTCAGATTCGTTTTCCTTTCGGTCGGATGGCCTGTTTATACCACAAGGGGGAGCTAATCTTTGCGAGAAGGCATGGCAGTTGCTAAGCGCAGATTTTGAACTTAATCCGGTCCGCATTCACCTATTAAAGAATATACCGATCGGAGCCGGCTTGGGCGGCGGATCTTCTGATGCGGCTCATGTACTAATTTTATTGAATCAGTTAAATGGATTGAATTTGACCACTGCGCAGCTCGAGGATTATGCAGCAAAGTTAGGCGCCGACTGTCCATTTTTTATCGAAAACACGCCAGCTTTTGCTAGCGGAACGGGTACGACATTTGCTCCCATAGCGTTAGACCTTTCAAAATATCGAATTATCATTATCAAACCCGATATTCATATATCAACTGCCGAAGCTTATCAACATATTACACCGCAGATACCCACAATAGATATTCAACGTGTTATCCGTTTACCTATCCAAGAATGGAAATATCATTTAACGAATGATTTTGAATTGGGGCTATTTCGAGAATATCCGCTGATTGAAAAGATAAAGCACAAACTTTATGAGAAGGGAGCATTATATGCGTCTATGTCTGGCTCCGGATCAGCAGTATTCGGTATTTTTGAACACGAAGAAATCGATTTAACGGATTTGCAGGAAATCGGCAACATCTATTATCCTGTAGAGTTGTAAAAATGTTTATTTTTTCAACCATATTAGTAGCAACTTGGACAGTTCTATGGCTAGTACACACGTGACAGAGATAGGTGCTGCCAGTAATAGCTTCCAGCGACGGTGCCTCTATTTTGAAAATGTTTCTTAAAAATGGAACATACAACAAAAAGATCTGTAATATCAGCCCTTTTGTTGCATGGAGTCGACAATTCAGAGTTTTTGCCGCAGCCTATTGACTTCGTCTGAAGATAACCCTCCAGGGTTACTCTCTAATTTTTTGACAGACTTTTGGTTCCATGTGCCCTTATATTGTAGATTTTACAACAGGTTTTATATTTGTGTTAACAAAAAAATAATTATATCTTTAACTATAACTAAGACATAAACTCAATTAAAGTATGTATGATTTTTACACCTAAAATGCTAAAACGATTTATTATTATATTGGTGTTTCACTGCTTCTTATATGATTGCACGGTGAACCGAGCGTCGTGAACAATAATCCTGACATCCTTTGAGAACCAAATATTATATATTAAAACCGAGCGATAAATAATTTTGACCCAGAAGGAAATTATTGTTTACGTCTGAATCTGATCAATCAATAAACAAAAAATAAATAGATGAAAAGAAGAAACTTTTTGCATACCTTAAACATTGGTATTGCATCCGTGGCGTTGTTAGATACAAAGCTGTATGGGATGCCATTGACAACACCTTTATCCCTACCGTTTGATGATAAAGAGCTATCGTATCACACAATTCAATCGATAAAATTCTCATCTGTACGTCTACAGTATCCACGCTTAGTGGGTAAGAATGCTCGTCTTGATTTGCACGGATATGGCCCTAGGGTAGAAACTTGCATTATTCACACTGATAAAGGTGCTATGGGATGGGGATCTCTAAGAGGGTCGAGAAGGCATGCGGAAGATGTAGCAAAGGAACTGCTGGGTAAAAAAGTTTCCGACGTATTTCAAACAAATATCGGGATTTTAGATGCAAAAAATATTCCATTTGATATGGCATTGCACGACATTGCAGGTGTAATATTAAACAAGCCGGTGTATGCGTTATTGGGACAGGAAACGCCCATCATAACGGACTGCTACAGCGGAATGATCTATTTTGATGATCTTGAACCTGCTCACAATCCCGGTGGTATTGACAAAATATTAGAAGAATGTGCATATGATTATAAACTCGGCTATCGCCAATTTAAGCTCAAGATCGGTCGCGGAAATCGTTGGATGCCTTTTAAAAAGGGATTGCAAAGGGATATAGAGGTAACGAAAAAAGTGGCGGAGGCTTTTCCGGACTGCCAAGTCTTGGTTGACGGAAATAATGGGTTTTCTGTCGAAGAATTTATCCAGTACATGAAAGGAATATCGGGAGTTCGCTTATTTTGGATTGAAGAACCTTTTCATGAAACTGTCGTAGATTATCAGAAATTAAGAGCTTGGTTAAAAAGTGAGGGTATCACCACATTGTTGGCCGATGGAGAGGCTGATTGGGATCAAGCTCTGCTACGAGAGCTTATCGAAAAGAAGCTGATTGATGTCCACCTTACGGATATCGAAGATTTAGGTTTTACCAATTGGCGAAAATTGATGCCCGAACTACAAAAATTAGGTGCACAGACGTCACCTCACGCTTGGGGGTCGCTGCTTAAAACGCACTATACTGCACATTTAACCGGCGGACTCGGTAATACTGTTACCATTGAGGGGGTGTCTAGTACATCTGATGATGTAGATCTATCAGGGTATAAATTACAAAATGGCAAGTTGATACCTCCTGCAACGCCAGGGTTTGGTATGACATTACTCAAAAAAAATTAGTATAAAACTAAGTGGGCCTCTGAGTGGGCCGGTTTTTAAATAAAAATAAAAGGGCAAACATATTCGGTTTGCCCTTTTTAAATAGTTAGTAGGAAGAATCTTAATAACCGAATAACTCTTCGAGGCTTAATTTCGTGAGTTTTCCAATGTTGTTAAGTTGTTCATCCGTGACATTTTTCTCGGAGGCAACAATACAATAGCTATAAGGTTTATTAGCCAATTCCGTTTGATGAATGTTCTCGATATCAGCGAACTGCATTGTTTTAACCTGTTCGTACCAGTTCTTACGTCTGTCGTGATCGATGCCTTTCTTCAGGTTCTGTAGGTAGCTAAATATGATGCCGTCTTTTTTGACGCGTTGAGTTTCGATATCGCTTAGGAAACTTTTCTTTGCCGTATCAAATGCCTTATCCGAGCGTGGTAATGTATTTAATAAGGCATTCATTCCCTCCACAGCGTCACTGATTTTATCTGATTGGGTGCCAATAAACGCGGATACACTAAAAGGATCCTCTTTCTTTGCAGGAGTCGAATAGTTTGCATAAGTAGTATAGGCTAATCCTTTAGCTTCCCGTAGATTTTGAAAGACAATAGATCCCATTCCGCCACCAAAATAGCTGTTAAACAGGGCTACGCTTGCCTCTTTATCGGCTTGATAATGGTCTCCTTTTCTATACCAACTGATATCAGCCTGCACCATATCATAATGAGCAAAGAGTACCGTGTTCTCGGCTTGATCTAAGCGCGTGTACACTTGCTTAGCAGGTATGCTGTTATAAGATTTGGGTGATTTGTGATATTGGCTAAGCGCAGCGGTATATTGTTTCAAGTTAAGAGGACTATATGCAATAACTTTGTGTTCGTAGTCCATTAAACCGTGTAATAAGGCGACCAGCTCTTCACCTGTAATCGCAGTTAGCGCTGCAGTCGATAATTGATTATTAAAAGGGTTTGTAGCACCGTAAGCAGCATAACTCATCAAACCCTGCATAATATTGCGTTTGTTAGTCTTGTTATTTTGTCGTTGCTGTAACACATCTTTCTTGAGATTCTCCAATGCAGTTTCATCGACTTTACAGTTTTTTAGCAGATCCGTAAGCAATAACATCGCTTTGCCATAATTCTCTTGTAAACCGGTTAGCGTGATACGTGTTTCTTCTGCACCGATGCTTATGCTGTAGCTACAGGCTAATTTGAAGAAAGCTTCCTGTACCTGTGCTCCGGTCATTTCATCGGTACCTAAGTAGGAAAGATAGCTGCCTGCTAGTGGTAGTAATTTATGGTTCCAGCTTCCCATATCAAAAAGAAAGGTCTGTCGGAATAGCTGATTGTCTTTGTTCTGTACATATAGAACAGCTGCTTTGTCTGCTTTTGCTTGTTGGATATCATGTTTGTAGTCTAACCATTCTGGCGAAACAGGCAACGAAGGCATTGAAGCTATTTGGTTTAAATAGGAAGATTGTTTGTCTGCATTAGTATGTACAGGTGTGATAGGCGGCTTTTCTACTTTAGCGATATCACCCGCCTCTCCTTGTCTTTTATTAACAACAATATAATTGTCCCTAAAAAATGCATTGGCAAAATTAACGATTTCTTCTTTAGTGATTTTGGAAAGTACATCAAGATAGGCTACTTCTTGATCCCAGCCTGCACTTTTGGTACGGATGAAATCGGTGACTAGATTCTGAGTGCGCGCGGTGTTATTATCTAAGCTCTGTAAAAAAGATAATGTACTATTCGCTCTTATCGCATCAATTAATTCCGCATCAAAATCTCCTTTTTTTAACAGTTCTATTTGCTCTAGAAGTAAAGCGCGCACGTCCTCAAGTGTTTGTCCCTGTTTCGGATACCCGTAAAGCGTAAAGAACCCATAGTCTTTTTGTTGATTGACATTTGCCCCGGCTCCCAATACGCGTTGCATTTGAGATAGATTTAGATCGATTAATCCTGCTTTCCCATTAGATAACAGCGAGGATGCCACATCTGCCAACAAGGCTTCACGACTATTGCTCTTGCCTACACGGTATCCCATCATCATATATTGCGCACTTGGTCCCGTCACCTCGAGAATGGCGGAGTTCTGGATTGGATCTTCTACAATATCACTATCTGATACCGCTGTACCTGCTGGAAAAGTGCCGAAATGTTGATCTATTTTCCTGATCATGTCATCAGAATTGAAATCTCCTGCTAATACAATGGCCATATTGTTGGCCACATAATACCTATCGTAAAATGAACGTATTACTTTTAAGGATGGATTTTTAAGATGCTCTACTGTGCCCAATGTCGTTTGCTGTCCGTAGTTCGTTTTTGGGAATAACTTTTTTAGTAAGACCTCGTAAGCCCGGGTTCCATCGTTATCGAGGCTCATGTTCTTTTCTTCATAAACGGTTTCGAGCTCGGTGTGAAATAGTCTGAATACGGGATAGCGAAAGCGCTCGGCCTGTATCATCAAAAATTTATCAATAGAGCTCGATGGGATATCTTCCTTGTAAACGGTTTCGTTATACCAGGTATGTGCGTTGGTACCTTGTGAACCGATTGTAGACATCAGTTTATCATACTCATTCGCGATGGAGTAATTAGAGGCTTCTACGGATAAGCGATCAATCTCTTTATAAAGTGATTTACGTTTGTTGGCATCAGTCTCCTTTGTATACGTTTCGTACAATTCTTCGATCTGATTTAATAATACTTTTTCCGACTTCCAATCGGATGTTCCGAAGTTATCTGTGCCTTTAAATAAAAGATGTTCCAGATAATGAGCTAATCCAGTATGGGTAGCCGGATCATTGTTGCTGCCCGCCCGTACGGCGATCTGAGCTGTAATACGTGGCTCATTTGTGTTTTCTGTTAGGATAACCGTAAATCCGTTTTTTAAGGTGTAAAAGCGGGTGTTCATTGGATCATTACTGACGTAACGATACGTATATCCTGCGGTTTCTTTTTCTTTCCAGCTGTATTTTTCTTGAGCCTGAGTAGGTACTGTAAAACTCAGGCTGATGAAAAGGATGCTGATTCGGAATAAATTATGTTTTATAGTCATTGCTATTCTTTTGATTTATTTACGAAAAAAATGGATTATTTGATGCTAATGGCAAAAACTTTTTCATCGGGAGGGAGGCATTGCTGATCGTTGCAGACCATAAATTCAACTGCACCTTTTACGACTGTCTGACCTTTTTTCAATTTAATTTTTTGTTGAAAAACGACCTCTTTATTGAAATACAGAACCTGCATATTAAACGTCTTTTCAAACTTTTTATTTGGGGTAGGCTCAAGTACCTCTCCAATAAATTGATAGTCGCTCGATGGCGTGAAATTGAATGAAGTTGGAACGGGGCCACCCTCGCCGATATGTTGTGAATAGATATTCCAGCCATTATCGATTGTAGCTTTGAGAAAGAGCACTGCTTCATCTTTTCCTGTCTTTTTAGCCGCAAATGTCCATTTTACGGGATCTAAGATCTGTGCTTGTGTTGCACTTAATGCAAATAGGGCGACTATTACTACTGTCAATCTTTTCATGCGTTTTTAATTTTAATGTTTACTTGGATTTGCTTTTTTGTGATTTATTTCATCAAACCTCCAGAATTTTTAAATTATTATCAATACTAGTGCGTTTTTTCGATAAATTATTTTGTTTTTATTGTTTTATTCTATATTTTTTATTGTCAAGTAAAGTGTGTGCTACCGTTTAAATGTTATGGCAGTCTATGCAACACTAACACGCCTATGTTAGTTAGGGTATATATAATAGCGAATTGTTTTAAATAACGTCTAGTTGTTACCTTCGAAAAAAAATTTTTTTTTCGCTTATATTTTAAAAACAATAATTATGTTTGTAGTACATAAATACAATATATGAGCAGACAGTTGTGTGACTTAAATAATTGTAGTGACAAATAATAATTGTAAACCAAAAGAAATGCCGATGCATTCTCCGTATTTACGAGTTTTTATGTATTACTTCATAGGCTTTTGCTTCTTTCATTCGTGATAACCAGATGGGTATTTGCTTAAGTATGGAGGATGGTAAGTCTTGGCTTGCGTCAAAGCAATTGGGTTATCCTAGAATTCCCCAAAATGTAATATGTACATTGGAATATGGAGGATATAAATTAACGAAGAAGAAATTGCCGTACTTGTGTAGCATGTAATTGACCCATCTGCTAGATCGGCTGCAAATAGAAAGCATTCTCTTGATTTGCATTATATAAATTAAATTGATTAAACGATGATTATAAACAAAAAAGAACACATTCTATGTGTAGAAATAGGAGGGAGTCATATTCTTTCAGGTGTATATGATCCTGTTATAAATAACTCATTTACAGGGATATCTAGGAGGTCAGTAAAGAGTTTGGGAAAGAAAGAGGAGATATTAGATACATGGTTTTCGTGTATAGACGAGACTTTACACAAAGTAAATGCAATACCAACGGGTGTATATATTGGAATGCCCGGACCATTCGATTATGAAAATGGAATTTCATATATAAAGAATTTGGGTAAATATGATGACTTGTATGGAACAAATGTAAAAAAATTAATTGCCAAACGATACATGCTATCGCAAAATGTGATCTTTTTTGAAAATGATGCCACTTGTTTTTTGGTAGGACAGGTAGAGCTTATTGATGGTTTGAAGGAGAATAAAGTTGTTGGTTTGACATTGGGCACAGGATTAGGAGCATGTCTTTACGAAAATGGTCGATGTAAAGATTTAGATTTGGGTAAAGAACCATTTATGAAGGGTATAACGGAAGATTACCTTTCTACACGGGGCTTTATGCGATTGTATAAGCAGGCAGGGGGAGAAAGGAAAAGTACAGTAAAAGAAGTGATGGAAGATCAACAATATTGTACGTTTGCGAGGGATACCATTGCACAATTCGGTACTTATTTAGCCGATTTCATATGTCAGTATTATGGTACATATCAGATGGGAAGTTTAATAATAGGGGGTGGGATAGCAAACGGAGCGTCAACTTTTTTGGATATTACAAAACAACAACTATATACTAGAAATATCGACATTTCTATTTATTTGGCAATTGACAGTGCAGAAGCTACTTTGCTAGGTGTATGGCATGCTATGCGAGAAAACCTAGTATGTTGAACAATCTTACACCTAATAATTTATTAACATCGATAGTTTAACTAAAAAATTTATGTTAATTTGTAGAACATAACTTTAGAACTTGTTTGCATATGTTGACAACTGAATTGAAGAAAGATTTGGAACCTATCTCCGTCAATACGAGAGCAGATATGGTTGAATTAAGGCTTAGAGAATATCTGAACAAAAAGGAGCTAAAAACAGGCGATTTATTACCTACAGAAATGGAGCTTTCCGAGGCTTTGGGGGTAAGTAGGAATGTATTAAGAGAGGCACTAAGTAGACTACGGATGTTAGGTTTGGTTGAATCCAAAAAAAAACGGGGTATGGTATTAACCAATCCTGATATTTTAGGAAGTTTTGAACGGGTGCTGAATCCGCAACGTATGGATACCAGCACTTTAAAAAATCTATTCGAATTGCGATTGGTTTTGGAAATGGGATTAGCTGATCTGCTTTTTGTCAGGAAAACAGCTAAAGATATTAAAGAGCTGGAAGCGATTGTCAAGAATGGAAAGTTTGAGGATGACGATGTGTTTCGTGTGACCCGGGAGATTGCATTTCACGGAAAGCTGTATGAAATTACAGGTAATGATACCTTGAAAAGATTTCAAATTATGCTTTTACCCGTATTTGATTACGTACTGAAAAATGAAAATAGAAGTGTGAAGTCCAATATATCTCACACGGATTTAGTGCGTATCCTAAAAAATGGTACAAAAGAGGAGTTTGTAGTAGGAATGAGAGAGCACTTAAGGCCTCATTTCGAATTACTTAAGAATTTGTAGTAAAAAAAGATGTGATATTCTTCGGGATATCACATCTTTTTTTACTATTTTTATATGTAGTACATAAGTACTAATAGTTTATATGTAAACCTATGAAAGAACCAAGGATACTTATTGTTTTTCTCTTATTATTATGGGGATTAAAAAGTACAGCACAAATTCAAGTAACGGTAAAAAACTGGTATCTTCCCGTATTAGCTGATCAGGAGATCAACGTGGTCAAAAGATTGCAAATAAACAGCAAAAAGTCTTCCGCATTATCAAAAGGTGAACTCATTTTACAATTGGATGAAAGAGCTACTGAAGTCATCGATGAAATAGTTCTGTGGTATATATTAGGTGATTCTACCTTAATAAAGCAGAATAATATAAAGAACTATACTGCTTTAAAAAAAGTTAAAGCCCGATCAGGCAAGAATAAAATATCTTTCAATACTAAATTGGGAGAAGGTGCAAATTTTCTTTGGATAACGGTCAAGATAAGACCAGTTAAGGATATAGAGCTCCCTTTTGCACTTGAATTTCATAAATTCCAAATAGATAAGCAAAAATTAACAAGTATAGAGGACGTAAGAACGTCAATGCATCGTCTAGGCGTAGCTGTGAGGAGACATAATCAGGAGGGGGTGCATACGAGTCGCATCCCGGGAATTATTACAGATAAGGATGGTTCTTTAATTTCTGTATATGATGCCCGCTACGAATCTGGGAGGGACTTGCAAGGTCATATGGATATTGGTGTGTCAAGAAGTGTAGACAAGGGGAATACGTGGCTACCCATAGAAGTTGCTATCGATATGGGCGAGTATGGTGGATTGGCACAGAAGTTCAACGGTGTCTCTGATCCTAATATTCTATTGGACGAAAGAACTGGAGATATTTATGTAGCCGGGTTATGGATGCATGGTGTAATCGACGAAACCGGAACGTGGTATCCAGGTACAAAGAGCGGAGAAGAAATCTGGAATCATCAATGGAAGACCAAGGGCTCACAGCCGGGATTTGGTATCCAGCAAACTTCCCAGTTTCTAATGGTAAAAAGCCAAGATAATGGTAAGACCTGGTCGGAACCAATTAATCTGACGGCGATGTGTAAAAAAGAGGAATGGTGGCTGTGGGCGCCTGCTCCTGGACATGGTCTTACCTTGAAAGACGGTACCTTGTTAATGCCTACTCAGGGAAGAGACAAGTCGGGAAAAGCCTTTTCCAATATTACCTATAGTAACGATGGTGGCAAAACATGGAAGACATCAAATGCAGCAATGCCTCGGCCGACAACCGAATGTATGGCAGTAGAATTAGAAGAGGGGCGTATCATGCTAAATATGCGCTCGAATCTCAACACAACCAACAAAGGACCTGATAATGGGAGAGCTATTGCAACAACAACAGATATGGGCGAAACCTGGATGGAACACCCCACATCACATCATGCTCTCATCGAGCCCACATGCATGGCTAGTATCCACAAACATAATTATATTGAGAACGGGGCGCAGAAATCGATAATCGTGTTTTGCAATCCGGATTCCAAGTACGACCGTATCAATATCACGCTAAAAGTGAGTAAGGACAATGCCGATACGTGGGAAAGGAAACTGTTGCTCGATGAAGGAAAGGGTAGAGGATATTCGTGTATTACTTCCGTCGATGAGCACACCATTGGTGTTCTGTATGAAAGTAGCCAAGCTGACTTGGTATTCCAACGTATCGCGTTAAAAGATTTGTTATAAAAATTATTAAAATATAAAAATGAATAAAGTTAAAGGGTTAATTGCGGCGACTTTCGCTGCTTATAAAAAAGATGGAAGTATTGATCTGGATGCTATCCCGCTCTATGTGGAATACTTGATCGAGCAGAATGTGAGTGGTGTATTTGTTTGTGGGACGAACGGTGAAGGACCAAATTTAACCGTAGAAGAACGTATGGCAATTACCGAAAAATATATAAACAGTGTAGCAGGGAGACTGCTAGTCTTCGTACATGTAGGCCATAGCTCCATCACGGAGGCCAAACGTTTGGCCGCACATGCACAGGAACACGGAGCAGATTATATATCATCTGTTTCTGCTTTTTATTTCAAGCCAAGTTCGGTAGCTAATTTAGTCGATTGTATGGCCGAAATTGCAGCGGCTGCGCCCAAGCTGCCTTTCTTCTATTACCATATCCCTGCTTTGACAGGTATACAGATCGATATGATTCAGTTTTTGCAATTGGCGGAACAGAAGATACCGAACTTAGCGGGTATCAAATATACGGCGGTCACAATTCACGAATACCAAGCTTGTCTACATTACAAGGAAGGTAAATTTGATATTTTATTTGGTTATGACGAACTTCTTCTTCCCGCCCTTGCCGTAGGAGCCAAAGGGGCAATAGGTAGCACATATAATTACGCAGCTAAACTATATGCTCAGGTTATGGCTTATTTCGAAGAAGGTAAACTGGATGAAGCCGAAAAACTTCATTTCGAGGCCGTACAAATGATACAATTATTGGTAAAGTATGGACCTATTCCGACGCAGCGTGCAATTATGAAAAAAGTAGGATTGGATCTAGGGACATCAAGACTCCCTTTGGTATCTCTAAGTGAAGAGCGGGAGCAAAATTTATACGCAGATCTTGCCCAGCCCGACTTTCTTTCCCTTGTAAAGTCTTGTTAATGAACCGACAGGTAATGAATATACAATATTTTATCTTTATATTATTTATGCTAAGCTCAACTCTTTTACCTGCCCAGACAGCTGAAGTAAAAATTAAATGGAAAACACTATCTCCCATTCCAGATACCATGGGATTTGCCGGTGCATATATTACAGCAACTGATGATTTTCTGCTGGTCATGGGTGGTGCAAATTTTCCCGATGGAATAGCACCATGGGATGGAGGTAAGAAAGTGTGGACAAATAAGATATTTGCACTTAAAGATAAGCAAGGAAACTGGATCTCCCTAGGACATTTGCCGATTCCAATGGGATACGGAGCGGTAACCTCCTTTCAGAACGATGTTTTTGTCGCCGGTGGCAGCAATGAGGATGGGCACCTTTCTTCAGTATATAAGCTCACATGGAAAGAAAACCGATGGCAAATCGAAAATTTGCCAAGCTTACCCTTTCAATTAGCAAATTGTTCGAGTGTAAGAATAGGCAGCTTGTGGTATATAGTCGGAGGAATCAAGTTACCGGATTCACCAACGGCGGAATCAATATGTTGGCGTATGGATCTAACCAAAATAGATAAAGGATGGGAGATCTGTCCACCGATTCCCGGTGAGGGGCGTATGCTATCCGTGGTCGCAGATGGAGGGGGTAGTTTAGTCGTGTTATCTGGTGTAAGTTTGAAGGATGGCAAAAGAAAATATCTGCAGGATGCCTATATATTGGACGACCACACGCGATGGTCGAGGATTGTCGACCTGCCCGAATCAGTAGCAGCCGCCCCAAGTCCAGCTTGGTATGATCGTAAATCCAACAAACTTTTTGTATTCGGAGGCGATAATGGGGAGCTAGCTAATCAGGATTTGAAGCATGATCACCCCGGTTTTTCCAATCGCATACTAACCTATAATTTTGAAGAAGCACTATGGCATTATAATGTCGATAAGATCATTATTTCAGAAAAACAACAGCACGGAAAAACCTGGGTTCCAGTTACGACCGGCACAGCAAATTGGGCGGGTGGAATTGTATTACCGTCAGGAGAAATCAGACCGGGAATCCGTACACCTCAGGTATTATGGGGCACTATTAAGCTAGACTAAATCTTATGAATACGAAAACTAAAGGTTATGCATGGCTACTCGTGGCGTTGTTATGGGTAGTTGCTTTTTTAAATTATTTTGATAGAATATTAATTACATCGATGCGCGATCCTATTGTCGCAGATTTTGATCTGACGGATGCGCAATTTGGTTTGCTGACTTCGGTATTTTTATGGTCGTATGGTTTTGTAAGTCCTTTTGGTGGTTTTTTAGCAGATAAATATTCGCGAAAAAAAGTGATTGTTCTGTCAGTTGCCATTTGGTCATTGGTAACCTTATGGACCGGCTATGCATCCTCATTTCCTGAAATGCTAGCTACCCGAGTATTGATGGGGATCAGCGAAGCCTGCTATATACCTGCCGCACTCGCGTTGATCACCGATTACCATACCGGAAAAACCAGATCATTGGCAACCGGTCTGCACATGTGTGGTCTGTATACCGGACTAGCACTAGGTGGTTTGGGCGGATTTATTGCGGAGTACTGGGGATGGCGATCCGGATTCCATGTTTTTGGCTTGTTCGGGATTGTCTATTCCTTCGTATTGATTTATTTTTTGAAAGATCTTAAAAAAGCGGAGACAGAGCCAGAACGTATTACTTCGCAGCCCCTAACAGAAGCTCCATCTTCTTACTCGATCAGGGAAGTGTTTTCTTCTTTGTTTAGACTGACTTCTTTCTATATTATATTGTTCTACTTTGCGATATTAGGCATGGCGAATTGGTTGGTCAATGGTTGGTTACCGACTTTTTTGAAAGATCAATTTAGTTTGGATTTGGGAACTGCTGGGATTTCCGCTACGGGCTATATACAAATAGGATCTTTTGTCGGCGTGATAGTCGGTGGAATAATTGCAGATCGATGGGTACAAAAAAATCCGAAAGGCAGATTAAATGTAATGATAATCGGCTTTTGTATCGGAGCCCCGTTTTTGTTCATCATGGCTTCTACGAACGTCTTTTTAATGGCCATTGTAGCTATGGTTATATTTGGATTGGCGAGAGGTTTTAATGATGCTAATTTGATGCCTATGCTTAGGCAAGTGGTTGATCAGAAGTATATTGCTACGGCTTATGGCTTCTTAAATTTCTTGAGTACTATAGTGGGAGGGTTGATGGTATACGTGGGAGGCGCATTGAAAGATGCAAATGTAAGTCTTTCGATCACCTATCAGATCATAGCGATAGTGTTATTGTTGATTTCATTTACACTGTCTCTTGTAAAAATTAAACAAAAGAGCTAAAATACAAAATCAAGAAAAGATCACTTACTTTAATCTTGTTTATTATTCTATCGTCTGAGATGTGCGAGGCCCAACAGTTGTGTTTACTAACACATCCATATCAAATTTATTTACAGAAACCGGCCTACCTATCGCGCCATTTCGGACAGATGACTGGCATGTATTCTAAATCTTGGCTATTAAACCATTAATATATACAATGGAACTGGCATAAAATACTGGATCTTTAGTGAGGTGTGTACTAAGTGAAAAATATCCTATTAAAGATGTAGGCCTGAAATTTGACTGAAAAATCGGATAAAGGATGTAAAAAACAATGTAATCAAATTATTTGGAAGGGGTAAAAAGAAAGGTTTTCAAACGGGGAGAATGAAAACCTTTACTAACCAATTATAAACCTAAATTATGATGATACAAATGTAGTGTATTTAATACACTAAGTGAAAATGTTTTTTTAAAATAGACATTTGAATGACAATGGTAGTTTGTTTGAATTAAAGTCAATAAATAATTAACAACATATAGTTTTAACGGATTCAACACTGATGTGAGAAAAAACTTTTCATAAAAATTGGAAATTAACGTAATCTTTGTAAATTAGTGTATTATTTAAGTAGTACACTAGTATGATAACTATTCAAAATCTAAATTTCAATTATAATAAGGCTAGGCCCTTATTTAAGAACATGAATATGCAATTGACACAAGGACATATTTATGGTCTGCTTGGAAAAAACGGAGCAGGCAAATCCACTTTGTTAAAAAATATTGCTGGTCTTGTTTATCCTTCTGCTGGTTCGCTGCAGGTGCTCGGACACAATCCCACAAAGCGCGAGCCTTCGCTTTTACAACAGATTAGTTTTATTCCAGAAGAATTTCATTTGCCGTCTGTTAAATCATCGACCTATGTGAAAGTAAATGCACCGTTCTATCCTAATTTTGATCATGTTTACTTAAATAGGTTGCTTTCGGAATTTGATATTCCTATTCAGCAGAAACTATCGGAGATGAGCTACGGGCAAAAGAAAAAATACATTATAGCCTTCGGATTGGCGACCAATGCAAAATTAATCATCATGGATGAACCGACAAACGGATTAGATATTCCATCTAAAGCACAGTTTCGTAAAATAATGGCCTCAGCTATGACGGAAGATCGCTGCATTATTATCTCTACACATCAAGTTCGTGATTTAGATAATCTGATTGACGCGGTTATTCTCTTAGACGAACAGAAAGTAGCATTGAACGCTTCCATTGATGAAATCACAGCTGCATTTACTTTCAAGAAAGTGAAGGAACTTGATAATACGGTGTTATATGCTGAAGAAGCATTAGGTGGCTATCAGGTCATTGCCGCTAATAGCAATCAGGAGGATTCCAAGCTGGATATGGAATTATTATTTAATGCGGTTCTAGCACAGAAAAGCAACATAACTTCAATTTTAAATACAGTTCATCATGAATAATACATTTGATTTCAATCGGTTTTTCCTTCTGTTACGCCGG
The DNA here is from genome assembly GCF_005048855.1 of Sphingobacterium olei. Classification (GTDB taxonomy): domain Bacteria; phylum Bacteroidota; class Bacteroidia; order Sphingobacteriales; family Sphingobacteriaceae; genus Sphingobacterium; species Sphingobacterium olei. Next base: position 53,441 of record NZ_SUME01000008.1, on the reverse strand, counting down.
GAATGGATCAACTTTGGAAAGATTTATCTTATTTCTCTGGCCGTTGTTACAGGTGTAATTACTGCATTCTATGGTTATAATATAAACGAACAATTAACCCATGGGCATGGCAGCTGGACGGCCACGCTCAGTTTCAGACCATTTATTTTCATCTTTTTAGGTCTTTTATTTTTAACTATGATTTCTAGCGGTTATTTCGCTGATCTGGGACAAAAGCCAAAGGCGATTATCGAATTGCTGATTCCAGCTTCTCAATTGGAAAAATTTCTGGCAAGCTTATTCTATACCATTATCTTAACGATAGGTTCTTATTTTCTGCTGTTTTATCTTATCGATTTCGCATTTCTATCCTATATACGGAGTTTTACTACCGCAACAACTTCTTACGCACAAGAAGACGGAACACAGGTCGTGATTGATAATATCACTTATTTTTTTAATCAACCGTTTCCGAAACCGACAAAGTTTTTTCTTTTTTTGCCGTTTCTGCTAAATAGTCTGTTTTTATTGGGATCGATTTATTTCAATAATTTCCACTACATCAAAACAGCCATCAGTGTTATGATCTATGTCGCCTGCTGGATAGGCTTAGTTGTTTTTATCGTGCAACGTGCAATTCGCGACACGATATTAATAGGAGATGGATTTTGGCAAAACGAAATAAATACGTTTAGGGTTTTTTATGTTGTGGGGGTACTACTTACCCTGATTTTCTGGTTCTTGAGTTACCTGCGTTTAAAAGAGAAGGAGGTTTGATATGGATTTTAACAATAATAAAGCAATATATCTACAGATTGCGGAGCACGTCTGTGAGCATATATTGCTCGGTAGCTGGAAGCCGGAAGAAAAGATTCCTTCAGTCCGGGATATGGCAGTAAATGTGGAGGTTAATCCCAATACCGTGGCGCGTACCTATGAGTTATTGCAGCAGAAGGGAATAATCTACAACAAAAGGGGGGTTGGTTTTTTTCTCAGCTTGGATGCTATTCAACAGGTACAGCATTACCGAAAGACAATCTTTATCGACGAAGAATTACCTCAGTTGTTTAAAAACATTTATTTACTAAATATTGGCCTGGATGACATCACCCGCATGTACCAGGCTTTTATTGAACAAAACTTCAAAAAATAGATAGCGATGAAATTAAGTAATAAATTATTAATTACCTTGGCAATAATACTTTTTGTGATGCCGATCAGTGTTATATACGTTGTAACAAAAACCAATCGTGTGGATGCAAAGGAGTATACAGCCATAACGCAGGAGGAAGCAATAAGTATGGCCGTTCCTGACAAATACATGCGTACAATAAATGTACAGCCTTTTAAACAAGTTAGTATCGTAGGATCCAATCGCACGTCTCTCAATCTTCAGTTGGTAAAAAGTAAAAAGTTTGCCGTTAAAGTAGATAAAGGAAAAGAAACTGATTTTGTTTATCAGATCGACGATCGAGGAAATTTGGAACTCGATTTTCAAAATCATGATAGATATAACTATTTATCCGTTTCGATATTTTCACCCGAGGTGGAAGGACTTTCGCTTTCTAAAGTACATCTACATAATTTTACGGTTCAAGCATCTGAATTCCATATGAAACTAGCAGAGCAGGGAGACCTTAATTTTGGCTTGAATACAAAAATCGATCATTTATCATTAAAAGTCAGCAGGTCCAATTTTGACATACGTTGGGTTGATGTTGTGGGAGAACCTTTTCATGGCGTGCGAGACCTGACGTTAGATCTAGACAGCAGCTCTATTCGCATTCATAAAAAAGCTCTTGCAAGTTTGAATGCAGGTATTAAAGATTCTGAGATCGCATTTAACTTACAAAAAGATACTGCAAGCAATATAAACGAAATGAACGTGACTACACACGGAAAATCTGCTGTATATCTAAATAATGCTGAAATTAATCAGTTATCAGGAAGTCTTTCCGATCAAACAACGACTGATGTCCCAGTCTTTTATTTGCGTAAGTTATTGAATAAATAGAATAAACGGCTGTATTGGTAGAGTTGCCCGCATTAAATCTGTATTGTGGGCGGCTTATTTTCTAAGTACACTAATTTTGCCGAGTGCTCCGGTATCTATATATTTCTTTGAAAGATAAAGTTAATACTGAATATCAGATATTACTGGGGAATCGTATCTTAGCATTATCATTTGAAACAGTGAATACAGAAGCACGATGCATGAAGCTTTATTCCAACACATAAAAAAAAATATAACAATAGACGATGATGCATTGAGCGTAATAGTTCAATTCTTTACGGTATTCGAGGTGCAAAAAAAACAAACACTCGTAGCCGAGGAGCAGTTTTGTTCGTATATTTATTTCGAAATACCCCAAGTTCATAGAACGGATTCCTCAGAAACTATTAGCTTCCTTTCTCGGCTTTACACTAGAGTACCTGAGCGAGCTTCGGAAGAAAAAAGTAATCAAAAAAAAATAATAATGGATGGTGTTCTTAAACCAGTTTAAGTTTTTTTTAGCAGATAATACGGAATTTAGCAGCATCGTTAATAATTAAAATTTATAAAATGGAAAATCGCTTTAACATTCAGAATGTTCAGCCAGAGGCTTACAACGCCATGTATGGTTTAGAAGCTTATTTAACGGCTTCACAACTAACGAAATCACAGAAGGAATTAATTAAAATCAGAGCTTCGCAGATCAATGGCTGTGCATTTTGCATTGATATGCATACAAAGGATGCCCTAAAAAGTGGAGAAACTACACAACGTATTTTCTTGCTAAATGCCTGGCAGGAAACAGATAAATTTTCAGCGGAGGAAAAGGCGCTCCTTGCTATTACAGAAGAGGTCACACTTATTCATCAGCACGGGTTAACAGAAATTACATATGACTTAGCTAAAAAGTTCTTTTCGGAAGAATTAATAGCACAGATCATTATGGCAGTTGTTACAATTAACGCATGGAATCGGATCGCGATCAGCACAAGACTTCCCGTCGCAGGCTAACGTTTTATTTACGGTAAGTAAATTCCTTATCGTAATTGAATCTAGATTCCAAATGGTAACTAACTGCTGCATCGGTAGACGGGATAACATTACAGTTGCATTATTTCTTTATCGCATGAATATTACAAAAGGAGAGGGGATGAAAGTGTACATACATGTATATTTAGATTCATAATTTAGGTTAAAGTTCAAGCCTCTATATCTCCCCGATATTGGAGGCTTTTTTTATTCGTTTGGATATGTTAAATCCCACATGAAATATCGCCCTTTCTTATTTTATGAAATTAATTACATATTTTCGCTAAGTGTAAATTAAAATCTAAGTAATTCCTATCGTATGGTTGTACAAAAAATTTTGTTGGTGGAGGATGAGCGAAATGTAGCTGAATTCATTGTACAGGGGCTAGTAGAAGAGGGTTATGCGGTCTTACATGTGAATAATTATGAAGACGCACTCAAAATTGTCAGTACAGACCGTATTGATCTCGTAATTTTAGATGTATTACTTCCTGAAGTAAATGGACTTGAAATATGTAAAAACTTTAGAAATTTAGGCTACAAAGACTTGCCTATATTGATGGTAACTGCGTTGGGGAGTCCGGAAAATGTAGTGTTAGGTCTGGATAGCGGCGCTGACGATTACCTCTCTAAGCCTTTTAAGCTTATTGAACTGAAAGCGCGAATTCGCTCTTTGATCCGACGGAAAAGTGAAATCGCGAACCATTTAATTAATCAAGAAGAAAAAAAGTACAGCTACGGGTTCCTAGAACTGAATGATTTTAAAAAAATAGCGTACTGCGAAGGTCAGGAACTAAATCTTACATCGACAGAATATCGACTTTTGATGCTTTTCATCCAGACTCCAAAAAAAGTATTCAATCGGAATGAACTTTTGGATAAGGTCTGGGGGATCAATTTTGACATTGGATCTAATGTCGTAGACGTTTATGTAAATTATTTGAGAAAAAAAATTGAGAAAATAACGACAAAAAAGGCGATACATACCGTTATAGGCATGGGGTACGTGTTAAAAATAGACGATAATAGTTAAAAATGCATAAATACAATAGAACATTATATTCACTGATTACTATCCTTATTGTTTATACAGTCTCTTTTGTGATCTTTGTTTTTTATTCCATCTCTAATTTTGCCTTTACAGATTTTTATAAACGATTGGACTTAAGGCGAAAACTGGCCGCAGAGCAGATGCTTAATGAAGATCCTAGGAACGAAGATTTCAAATGGACGTATGAGAATGTTGAAAATCTCGACAAGCAACATAATTTTATTGTCGAATTTGACCAAACCCATACAATATTATATAATAACGGTTTGGATCCTGCACTTTGGAAAGAGATTAGTAAAGTAGGCCATGCTAATTTTAAGATAGGAACCAAGTTTTATTCGACAGATGTCTACATGAACGATGGTAAAATGTATGTTGTCGGAGTTTCTGCCGAGAATTATTTCTATACCCATCATATCGCATATCTACGGAACTTGTTATTTATCAGTGTAGTTTTGGGGGTTCTTTTTGTCATCGTGGTCTCTTTACTTGTAAAGCGATCATTTCTAAGACCAATTAACGGTATTATAAATGAGGTGGAAAAAATAGGTTCAGAAAATCTATTTCTTCGTCTTAAAGAAACGGAAGACAAGAGTGTGTTGAATAAATTAGCGATAACATTTAATAGAATGCTTTCTAGGATAGAAACTTCCTTTGAGACGCAAAAAAACTTCGTTAGCAACGCATCCCATGAGCTAAATACACCCTTGACTTCCATCATCGGAACAGCAGATTTAGCACTGTCAAAGGAACGTACTGTAGCGGAATACCAACAATCGTTGACGAAGATAATAGCCGCAGCGGATAATCTCGAAAAAAAGACCAATGCGTTGCTGTTATTGGCACGTACAGGCTATGAAAATAATGGAAGTAATTTTAAGCCGGTACGTATCGATCAGATTATTATGGATTCAGATCTAACTGTAAAGGCGATCAATGAACGGTTCCATATTAAAACGGATTTCACCCTACTTCCCGAAGATAGCATGAAGCTAAAGGTATATGGGTCGTCTGCTTTGCTACAATTGGCTTTTTCGAATATCATATCGAATGCCTGTAAATATTCTTCCGACCATACCGCTTATGTAGCTCTTGGTGCACTTGATAATAGTGTTATTGTGCTCATTAAAGATGAAGGTATTGGTATTCCTGAACAGGATCTTCCTTACATTTTTGATCCGTACTTTAGAGCTTCTAACACCGGAAATTTCTCAGGCTATGGTATAGGATTACCTCTGGCACGAAATATTATTCGGATGCATAATGGAAAATTAAATGTGTCTTCTGTGCTGGGGGAAGGCACAACGGTGCGGATAGAACTACCTACGGTTACCTCTTTTTAATCTTATTCTAATGTATGTTGAATCATTCTAATTACATTCTAATATGACCTAAAAAGTCTCACAAAAAACTAATGTGAGGCTAATCTCGTTGCAATTTCGGTGTCCTAACTTTGAAAAAAAAATCAAAATATGGCTAGGACAAAGCGTGTTCTCATTCAAACAGACTTCACTGTCAATTCACTAAATATTGTTGTAGATCTACTAGATCGGTATCCCGATCAATGTTTTGAAATTATCCTCGTACATGGTTTACAATCTGATAATTCCATTACTGAGTTACTTGGTTTTCACGCTGAAGATCATCTCGAAGAATTACAGACTGAAGAATTTATTAAAGCATGCCAGCTCATGCGTTCGAAATATGGCGACCGCATAAATGAAATGTATGCGGATATCATCACATCCCAAACGAACAATTACTTTAGGAATTACTGCAAGGGCAGCCGAGTAGATCATCTTGTAATTGCAGAGGATTATAGGTTTGAGAGCGCTACACCGAGAAGTTTCGATCTATTGGAAATATTTAATAAGAATTCCAATGTCGGTCTTTCGGCAGTTTACTTAGCTACGCGGTTAGAAAATGTCCCTGTTATAGATAAGTTAGATGGTTTATTTTTTAGGAGGAATTGGCATGTTACATTTTAAGCGAAAAAGACTACTTGCAATCACCTATATCTTATTGGTTTCGTTGTTGCTTACTGCAGCATACATGGTTATGCATTTTGAGAATCCTGAACGCCTTATCCAAGGCGAATGGGTCGAAACGGGGTGGTATTTAGAAAAAACCGATAGCAAGGCACGACATTCTGAATGGGAGCTACAACATAGCTTAAGAGAAGAAATTATGAAAGACCTTGAGTTGTTTAATGTCAAAGTCTGGGAGTTCGACAACGATGGAACGATCAAAGCGGCTAATAATTCATTGAATGAACGCATAGAGTGGTATATCAGAGGCAGGGGGCATATTTTGCAATTAGTTAGGGAAGGTAAACAACTTGAAAGTTTCCAGATCGCCAATATAGATCGAAATACATTAGAATTGCACCTTAATCTGGATCTACAAGTGAGGGGGGTGCTGAAAATTAAATTAGAAAGAAGGGGATATCAAGAAGATTATGCTGAGAAAATATAGTAATCATAGAACTGTTAGCGATAACATTAAGTTGGGGGGGCTGACGGCCTTTTCAGCGGGTATGGTGAATGTGATATCGGTTATCGTCTTTTTTGCATTTACGTCGAATATTACCGGATATTATGCGGTTTTTGCACAGGAGTTATCGAAGGGAAATTGGTACCAAGGAGCTGTTGTGCTTTTCTGGATTCTTTTATTCTTCTTTGGAGGTGTGATTTCAAATGCCGTGATTATTCACGGAAAGAGTTTATGGGGGCAGTATGTATCACACGCGATTCCTGTTGTACTAGAGCTTTTAAGTATCCTATTTGTAGGAGTGTACCTCGATTTTTTTTACAATGACTCTTTGCAAGAAACCGAACTTTTGGTAGGTGCCTTGTTATTTGCAATGGGGCTGCAGAATGGTTTAACAGCCAGTATCTCAAATTCAGTTGTAAAGACCACCCATTTAACCGGCTTAACGACCGATTTGGCCATTATGGTTTCGATGTTCACAAAGGCAAAGAACAGACAAAATAGACAGTTGGTCGACAAATTTCATTTGTTGTTGGTTATTTTGTTTTCCTATTTTCTTGGCGGATTGCTCAGCGGGGTGTATTATTTTTACTTTGGTAATCAAACATTTTATTTAGTATGCTTTGTGCTAGTGCTCATCGCTTTCTTTGATTTTTATAAATTAAAGCGCGTGAAGTATCTTTATGAAAGACGGGCACGGATTAAGAAATCTTCCTACTCTTATTCCACCAGATAATATATCCGGTTACAGGTAAACTGGCGCATATCAACGAAATGAAAAAAGCAAGTATTTTAGTCGGCATACCCCGGATGTTACCGGTGTGGATATCATAGTTTAGCGATGCGATTTTATCACCTGTAGCCAGCGATTTGCTTGATTTTATTTCCTTAATGCGGAGATCCTTTTTGTTAAAATAGTACCATTCAAAAAGCCCGCTCCGTTGTTCAAGATGTCGGATTTGTATATCGACTGTCGGAGCCTCTATCGATCTAAGACGTATTGACATCATACCTGCGTGGCTATGTTTTGCTAAAGCATAATGCAGCGCATTGTCCAGCGGATCGGTGTACATACTATCTATTGACGCCAGAGGTTTTAGTTGTGCGATTTGAGCGTAATCGTTTGTCGAAAAATTATTCAGAAAAGATGTATACCCCTTTTTGAACTCCGGAAACGAGAAGACCAGTCCGGTAATAGCTAGGATCAGTGCCAGAAGGAAGCTATAGAAACCGAGTACATTATGTAGGTCATAGTTGAAGCGTTTCCATTTCACTTTGGTCTTGAGCCAAATGGCGCGCTTAAGGGTTTTACCTTTCCATTTTTTTGGCCACCAGAGTATTATTCCAGATAGCAAGAGAAGAACAAAAATAGCGGTTGAATAACCTACCACCGGATGACCATACTTTTTACCGAGTAGTAAATGAAGATGCATTTGTAACATCAGCTGAAAAAACTCAGTTTTAGAATTTTCAATCGCTGCGACCTCTCCGGTATACGGGTTAACGAAAATCCGTTTGTAGTATACATAATAATTCCAATACCCAAACGCGCTTTCGTCTGTTTCCTGTGCACGGAATACCCAGGTTCGGTCCGGTGCAGGATAAAGATCAACGCGAGAGACGCGCTCTTCCTGTCCAAGTGCTCTCTGCGCAATGTGGAGTAATTCACTTAAAGGCAGGGGAGATGCTTGATCGATTTGCTGCTGGATAATATATTTTTGTGGGTATACCAGTAGCTTGAGATCATCGTGAAAGGTATAGAAACATCCCGTAATGCTCAGGATGAACACCACGATGCCCGTTATTATGCCAAGCCACTTGTGAAGCCAAAGAACTACTTTTTTAAACATTTAAAATCTGTAGTTGACGTTTAATGAAGCAATTGTTCCCATGCCTTTTACATAGTTGACGTTTTCAGCCCGATATTGACTAAGTACGGTATAAAAATCTGTGTTAAAAAGATTCTCTATCCCCAAGCCCATTGACCATTGATTATTTATCCTATGTGAAGCATTTAGATTAAAGAGGTTTACATCGTTTACAGAACCTTCTGCAGCACGGTACTTTCCGGTAGATTCAACTGGTTCGAATCGATCCCTAGCACTGGTATGTACCCAGAAGAGCTGTATATTCCAAGCAGGATTTGGCGTAAAATAGAGGTATCCCGTCGCTTTAGGAGGACCTATCAATGATCCATTAATATAGTTTTTGGTTCCATTTTCCTGCTCGGATTTTCCTTCAACATAGGCATATGTGCCACCTACTGTCCACTGGGGAGATAATCTCGCATTTAATGCTATCTCGTATCCGTAGATATTTTGAGGTGTACGTTGTGGCATCAGATAACCTCCTACATCTACAAGTTCGGCACCCAATTTTGAGGTACTTCGATAGTACGCCGCAGAGAGCTGAAATATACTATATGTGCTGGAAAAACCTATTTCATAATTATTTGTGATAATGGGATCTGTTTTCAGACTATCCAGATCATTGTCTGTGGCTCTCCGCACAATACGTCCGAGTTCGTTGATAGCAAATCCTTGCGAAAAACTGATAAATGGATTGAAAAAATCATATTTATTGAAACGCAAGCCGGCATTAAACATTGTTCCCCGATAGGGAATCTTACCGCCTGTTACGGCAATACTACCTGCATTGTCGGGACCTGTAGCTATCGTATTGAAATCGTTGATTTTTACCGAAGCATTTTCATATCGGAGTCCACCTTTGAAGATCAAATTTTCTAAAAAGTCAATCTTTAGTTGTGCATAAGGAGCCATATTGATCATATCCATATTAGGAATGTATACTCTTCCGTCGGTTAAATCTTGATTGGTCACATCGTTAAGTAAGTCGAGGCCATATGTGACCTCGGAAGGGAATTGACCTAATAGAAAGGGTGTATTTAGATTGATACGTAGTCCTTTTTTTGTTGAATTTATTTGTGTTTGCCCTGGTCCATACCACGCTGTCGCATTCGCGACATAGCGGTTCATTGACCTAAATGTATTGTAATAACCAGATACCTGTAATAGCGTGTTGTTAAAGAGATTGTTTTTGGTATAGGTTAACATTGCATTGTGATTGTACGGTGTACCGGCAGGCTCTCCCGGATCTTCCCCTTTAATCCCTATGGTCGGCGATTCTCCATATATACCAGCCTGACTAATGTATTTTGCATGCTGTGTGCTGTTATATAAATTGTAAACTGCAACTAAAGAGGAAGAAGCGTCAATATCATAACCCAATTTAACAAACGCATTATATTGGTAACTGTTTGACAATCCATCTGTTTGCCCCAGTGCTAGACCATCGGCGTCTCGTTGTAATCCCATGTAGTCTGCCGAACCACTTGCTGTATAACTGAATTTGTTAAGACGACCATATAAACTTTGGGCAATCCGATAACCGGCTGTTTCACCACTTCGGTAGGGTTGTATTGTACTTCTCACTGTGGTAACACCCCCAATAGGATTGCTTAGGCTATCGTTTCTTTTGGTAATATAGTTGATGATCCCTCCAGCTGAACCATTTCCATATATAGAAGTAGCACCTTTGATCACTTCAACACGCTCGATGACGCTGGGATCTATGGACCGTATATCTCGCTGTCCATTCATCAAGGGAGTAGATTGCGGAATTCCATCAATCAGTACCAACACCGATCTGCCCCGTAGCGTTTGTCCGGAATTCGTGGCTTTATTAGTCGCGGTACCTAATCCCGGAATTGTATTACCTAGTATACTTGCTAAATTGGTGCTTATTTGGCTTTGTGCTTCGATCTCTTTCGTAGAGAGGATAGAAATAGAAGAAGGTACAGTCGATATACTTTCAGGTTTACGACCAGCAGTCACCACTACTTCGTTAAGATTTTGCACGGTGTCCAATAATGTCAGTTTTGTTGAATTTTGGAACCTCACGTTTTGAGCTGATGTATGTAGTCCGTTGATAAGAAGTAAGCCTATCGCTAACGACTGAATATAATGATGTTTTTGAAAATTGAATATATAACACATTTATTTAGACTGATTTTAAATTGGTGCAAACTTATATAAATTTGTATTTATATGCAATTACAATTGTATAATAAAATGAGAAAATTCATCAGTCTCTCCTCAGTCTCTTAAAATGTACTTATCGAGGGACTGTAGTAAGATTTGAAAAACAGGAAAACTCGTCCGGTAGTAGCGATATTCAATATTTGGATCCGTTTTTCTGATAGAAAATGAACAGGAGGGATCCCTTTAAAAATATAGCAACTATTTTTTGTAAAAGTTGATTAAAAAGCTACTTTTGTATATTATTAGTAATTAATGACATATTTGTTTACACATCACGTACATTTCCATCATCGCCAGTGCGGCGATATGTAATTTTATGTGTTTCTACGTGAAGCAATTTTCCCTTTGTGTCTATATCAAAATATTAATAATTTTATTCAACTAACATCAAAAAATCATTTTGAAAAATCTAAAAATAGCTATCCAGAAATCGGGTAGATTAAACGAGAAATCAGTACAACTTCTAAAAAACTGCGGTCTTGATTTCGAAAATTATAAAAGCTCTTTAATCACAACTGTTTCTAATTTTAATCTTGAAATTCTTTTTTTACGCGATGACGATATTCCGGGATATGTAGAGGAGGGGATAGCAGATCTAGGTATAGTAGGTGAAAATGTCATTGACGAGACCGAATCAAAAGTTACCTATCTGCAAAGACTGGGCTTTGGAAAATGTACATTAAAATTAGCTATTCCAAAGGATTCGGATATTCAAGACCTAAAAGATTTAAATGGAAAATCCATAGCGACATCCTATCCGGTAATTCTTCAAAACTTTTTAGCTGAATATAATATTCAGGCCGATATCCAAGAAATATCAGGATCCGTGGAGATTGCACCGGGCTTGGGACTTAGTGATGCGATCTGTGACATCGTTTCTACCGGGGGAACGCTAAAAAGTAATGGATTAAAACCATTTGCTGATGTGCGTAAATCAGAAGCGATTTTAATTGGACGTGATGGTCTGGAAGAAAACGAAATTTTATGTGAGTTATTACAGCGTATACAATCGGTATTAAGAGCTAAAGAGACGAAATACGTGGTGTTGAATGTGGAGAAATCTAATCTGCCATTGATTACGGAGCTGCTCCATGGGGTTAAAAGTCCTACAGTGGTTCCTTTGGCTGAAGAGGGTTGGGTTGCTGTCCACACCGTGATTTCGGAAGATGATTTCTGGGGGAAAATTAACAGATTAAAGTCGGCTGGGGCGCAGGGAATAGTCGTAATGCCTATTGAAAAAATCATTTTGTAATGTTAAAAACGTATCACTATAACAACTTATCGCGTGAAGAAATTGATGAACTCGTAATCCGCAATACAGATCCCAATGATGCAATTCTGGAAACGGTAATTTCGATCGTAGAAGAAGTGAAGACCAATGGCGACCCGTCATTGCGGAATTTTGCAGCTAAATTTGATCAGGTTGAGATCGATCAGTTGTATCTGGATGAATCCGATATTGACCTATTGGCTGCTACTATTTCCAGAGACCAGCAACGTGCTTTGGAAATCGCTTTTCAGAATATTCACAAATTTCACAGCACCCAGCTTCGTAAAGAACGGGTCGTAGAGACGATGCCCGGCGTAAAATGTTGGCGAGAGGTGCGTCCTATCGAAAAAGTTGGGCTGTATATTCCAGGAGGCTCAGCAGTTTTGCCTTCGACCCTTTTGATGTTAGGTGTTCCTGCACGCATCGCGGGATGCCGAGAGATCGTCGTCTGCTCACCTCCCCAGAAATCGGGTAAGATCAACGGTTTTGTTGCCTATTGTCTCAAATTACTTCAAATCAAAAGAATCTATCTGGTAGGAGGTGCACAGGCTGTGGCCGCTATGGCCTATGGTACAGAGTCTATTCCCAAAGTCGATAAAATATTTGGCCCTGGAAACCAATTTGTAACCAAAGCCAAAAGTTTTATTCAAGGAAAGACGAATGTAAGTATTGATATGCCGGCTGGCCCGTCTGAGGTATTGGTTATTGCAGATAAGTCGGCAAATCCAGCCTTTGTCGCTGCCGATCTGTTGGCGCAGGCTGAACATGGTGTCGATAGTCAAGCCGTTTTAGTGTCGACAGACATTGATTTAATACAAGCCGTAAACGACGAATTGGCTAAACAATTGGCTGTGCTGCCTCGCGCAGAACTGGCGCAAAAAGCCATCGAAAATTCGTACGCAATTTTAACGGAAGACCTGCGAGAAGCGATACAGTTTTCGAATGTATATGCTCCTGAACACCTGATCTTAGAAACAGATAATTGGCAGACCATTACTTCTTTAATACTAAACGCAGGTTCGGTATTTTTAGGACACCTTACGCCCGAGAGTGCAGGTGATTATGCTTCAGGTACCAATCACACCTTGCCGACATCGGGATACGCCCGTTCATATTCAGGCGTATCCGTTGATTCCTTTGTCAAGAAAATTACCTTCCAGCACATTTCAGCAGAAGGTCTTGAGCAAATCGGGTCAACGGTAGAAATATTAGCAGAACTGGAAGGGTTGCATGCCCATAAAAATGCCGTATCCATTCGTAAAACGTAATCTCAAATAGCTACTTGGGAAATTTATAGAAAACATTCATTTATAGTAGATGTTATACATATACTTGATCTAATCCATGAGATCGATAAAAGAATTAAGCAATATGGGAGAAAATATAAAACATATCGTCGTCGTAGGCGGGGGATTTGCGGGCATAAATTTCATTAAGTCCATCTGTGACGACAAACGGTATCACATTACGTTAGTCGATATCAATAATTATAATTTTTTCCCTCCGCTTATTTACCAAGTAGCTACGGCCTTCATTGAACCGTCGAATATCAGTATGCCTTTTCGAAGAATGTTCTACAAGAACAATAATGTATATTTCCATTTGGGCACCTTAAAGCAGATTGATTCGGATAGCAGGAAAATTATCACGGACAATGGTAGTCTATCATACGATTATCTGGTTTTGGCGGTTGGGACAGAAAGTAATTACTTCGGACTTGAAAATGTAAAGGATAATGCCTATCCTATGAAAACCGTTTCCGAAGCGTTGGGGATCCGTAATAAGCTCCTTTTGAATATGGAAGAATTTATTCGCTACCAGGGTACGCCGGAGGGGGAGGGTTATCTGAATATCGTAATTGCTGGAGGAGGTCCTTCCGGTGTGGAGATAGCAGGTATGGTGGCTGAATTAGGGCAGCGTATTATTAAAAAGGAGTATCCTGAAATCAAAGATTTTAGTGCACATATTTATTTGGTAGATGCTGCCAAAACCCTGTTAGGTCCAATGAGTAGCTTGGCACAGGAGGAAGCAAAACGTGTGCTGGAAAAACTTGGCGTGAAAGTGATCCTGGATGTAGCAGTAAAGGATTATGTCGATGAGCATGTTATTTTGAGTAACGATGTACGCATAAAAACGAAGACCTTAATTTGGACTTCCGGTGTCACCGGACGCGAATTGCCGGGGCTACCTACTACGGTGATCACCCGCGGGCGCCGTGTTCTGGTCAATGAGTACAACGCCGTACAGGGATTTGACAATATCTTTGCCCTGGGTGATATCTGTTATCAGACTAGTGATCCCAACTATCCTAATGGACATCCACAGCTTGCACAGGTAGCCATTCAGCAAGGAATACTGTTAGCAAAGAATCTTAAATCAAGAGATGCTAAAGATACGTTAAAACCATTTTCTTATGTTAATAAAGGAAGTATGGCCGTTATTTCAAGGTATAATGCCGTAGCAGATTTACCTTCGTTTTCATTTAAAGGATTCTTTGCTTGGCTTACCTGGTTGATCATTCATCTGTTTCCGATTGCAGGATTTAGGAATAAATGGAAACTTTTAGGCAATTGGATGTATGCTTTTTTCTCTACAAATTCAACTTTACGGTTGATTATAAAGGGTGTTACGAAAAAAGTTTAGGTTTTTGTAGAGTAACGGTTTTTCCGAAATAAAACAAGGTCCACTTTTGACGGTGGACCTTGTTTTATTTCGGAAAATATTATTTTTTCTTCTTGACCTTTTTCTTAATGTCTTTCGTGATTCTCTTCTTTTCTTTCTGCACATCTTTATAGAATCCCTTAATCACGTCTTTGATTTTATCCAATGTACCTTCTTCCTTTTTAGACTTTTTATCTTTTTTAGCGACCAATTTTTTATCTTTTTTTGGTTTACTAACTTTTTTGCTAGATTTTTTCTCGTCAGTCTTTTTCTTTGTTTTTTTATCTAACGCTTTTTTTGCTTTAGCATCTTTTACTTTGCCAGGTGCGTCTTCTTTATAGCCGGCTTCTTTCTCGATTTTTTTAGCTTCTTTTTTAGTCGCTTTTACCGCTGGTTTTGCAGGCGCTGCTGCGGGCTTAGCTGTTGTAGCAGAGCTGGATGCAGTAGCCGGTTTTGCCGGTGCTGCTGCTGGTTTTTTAGCCGGTGGTGTAGTTGTAGCAGAGCTAGAAGCGGTAGCCGGTTTTGCCGGTGCTGCTGTTGGTTTAGCTGCCGGTGTAGTTGTAGCCTTAGCCACAGGCTTTGCTGTTGTAGCAGAGCTAGAAGCAGTAGCCGGTTTTGCCGGTGCCGTTGCTGGTTTTGTAGCTGCAGGTGTAGTTGTAGCCTTAGCCGCGGGCTTTGCTATTGTAGCAGAGCTAGAAGCAGTAGCCGGTTTTGCCGGTGCCGTTGCTGGTTTTTTAGCCGGTGGTGTAGTTGTAGCCTTAGCCGCAGGCTTTGCTGTTGTAGCAGAGCTAGAAGCAGTAGCCGGTTTTGCCGGTGCCGTTGCTGGTTTTTTAGCCGGTGGTGTAGTTGTAGCCTTAGCCGCAGGCTTTGCTGTTGTAGCAGAGCTAGAAGCAGTAGCCGGTTTTGCCGGTGCCGTTGCTGGTTTTTTAGCTGCAGGTGTAGTTGTAGCCTTAGCCGCGGGCTTTGCTGTTGTCGCAGAACTAGAAGCAGTAGCCGGTTTTGCCGGTGCTGCTGCTGGTTTTTTAGCCGGTGGTGTAGTTGTAGCCTTAGCCGCAGGCTTTGCTGTTGTCGCAGAGCTGGATGCAGTAGCCGGTTTTGTAGGTGTCGCTACTGGTTTTTTAGCCGCTGGTGTAGTTGTAGCCTTAGCTGCGGGCTTTGCTGTTGTAGCAGAGCTGGATGAAGTAGCCGGTTTAGCCGGTGTATTCTTCGAATTTGTAGATTCCGCAGCAGATTTTGAACCCGTCGCAGATTTATTGGTATCTTCTGACATATTGTATTAATTAATTTTGTCTACTTTTTTATTGGACAACAACAAGTTAAAGAAAATTGTTTGCATCTCGAAATTTTTATTAAACTTTTTGATGATCTACTATTCAAATAATATGTTTAGATTTGTACCTTATACATGATTGGGCTCGACCGGAATTGACAGGATAGAGATGATTATGTAAGCATGCAGTGCGTTGTTAGTAGAGCACTTTAATCTGAACTTTCAACTTTACAACTGGCGAAGAAAACTACGCCTTAGCTGCTTAAGTTAGACTTAACATAGCTATTTGTCCCGTTAGATCCTGTTCTTTGGTTTAACATCAGGGGCATCGAACAATAGAACTGGCCAATGTGATTTTGCTAATCATTGGTAAGACACAGCAAATACGGAGAACAGTATAGGTACGCTACTCACCTTCTCTCTCCCGACAATTAAAGAGAAGCTAAGCATGTAGAAAGCGTAAATTATACTATGTTTGGACGAGGGTTCGAATCCCTCCGGGTCCACAAAATAAAAGCTCAACGAAAGTTGGGCTTCTATTTTTTTAGGAGGATTCGAAATGTATTCGCTCAATCCCTCCGGCTCCACAGATTAGTAAGCAGAACGTATCCAAAATCCTACCTACCGTACCCTCAAACTCACAACATCGCTCCAATCTCCGGTTCCGTAGCTATTTATAGCGCGTACCTTAATGAAAACTGTTGATCGGGATGGTATACCCTTAATCACGTTATTCCGAGATCGGGTAGTAAAAAGTGAATTCTCCCACTGAAGTTTTGGCGAATAGGGTTCAACTTCATCATATGATGTCCATACCGCATACCTGCACTCATAGGTCAGGTCTCTGCCCAACGGATTGAAATCGAAACGGACTTCGTCGAATAGTTGCCCATCCGAAAGCCGACCGCCAGTAGGTACGCTGGGGACCGTTCCCTTCTTCCGTCCTGTAAATACGGGAAACCCCGATGTATATAGGATAGACAATTTCCCCTTGGCCACAAAATTGACATAAGCCGCCAGCTCGCCTAATAGAGTGGCTAAGCGTGCCTTACTCTCTCGTTTGAGCACCCTGTCGACGCGTCCCTGCGTCCAGTTAACTTGTGCCAAGTTCCTCAAATACTCATTATAGGCACTTTCCACTTCTGAAAGCGATGGAGTGGGATCGGGGAAGTGAGGATTTCTTTCCATTGACGAAAGTATAACATCCGCTTCTACTAATAGCACGCTATCTCTATGCTGACCAAAGCCTCCTAATGCACGTATGTAGCTCATAATTAACGTTTTTAGATTTACTTATTTATATATTAGATCAGATAATGACACTCACTTCGAGGAAATATGATGTAATTGTATACTAATATGTCGTTAATATAACTAATATTAACGTTATTTTAAAATACAATAGCGTAGAGTTATTTAAAATTAACGTTAATGTTTTTTTAAATTACGGTATTATAAAATATGAATACGTTGTAATATATTATATAAACGTTAATATAAATTAAAGTAACTTAAAAATGACTCTATTTAACGTAATTATTTGATAAAATAACCGAATAAACTTATTCAATGACGTTAATTTAAAATATAGCAACGTTAAATTAAATTATAATTACGTAAGTTTATCCTAAAGTACCGTTATTTTGCTACGATTCTGAACAAAATAATTGGTATATTTTATTGAATCGTTTCAGGCCTAGAGCGGTTTCGATAAGGAGGGTGACGGATAAAAGGAAATAACAAAGTCGTTGTTCTTTGGGACAACGACTTTAAAGTATATCTACATATTTATTTACGAATTAGGTTGCTACATTGTTCCAAAAACCGCTCACATCGTTCGTCGTAACGATAAGCTTCATCCCAACCAACCATGGACCAACCCTGATATCGCGTATCTTTTACAGTTTGCGCAAATTCATCGAATAGCGATTTTTCTTCTTCGGTATTACGTGGAAAGATATCGTTTGGAAATTGCCATAAACTAGCACACAGACTGAACAAATGTTTTAGATTGTATTGGTATGGCGCATAGTCATAAAAATATTCTAGTAAACCCAAACATGCTTGTTCAATAGCTTGATTATAAAGAAGCACTTTAATTTCAACCTCTTCGGATTGATCTATCGCTTTACCTCCATTGTAGAAGCCACTTGCGTTATTTTCTCTTTGGTACCATTTTGTCTTCGCCTCTTTCATTTCGTCTTGAGTACGCTCTCCATTGTGTTCATGAAATTGCCACTTCAATAAATTGATCTCCGTACCATGAAGCGGATCCACATATTGCAAAGACCGATGGAAGAATGCACTATTTTTGTCCAACTGTTTCTGTATTTGATCTCGAGTGAAAGAAAGCAATAAAACAGAAACTTCCAATTCTTTATTTATCGATGCTTGAATATTACCTATTGTCTCCCGAATATCGTTTTCGCTAACAATTAACAAATCGAAGTAGTAATCATAAATGTTAGTATTTGAAGGTTTATTAATACCATTGATGACAAATGATCTCGTTCGCTGACCAACTAGATAGATGCCTTGTATGTCAATTGTATTCTTCAAACGAGTAATAATCAATTCCAACTTCTTATCAGCAGCGCTTTTGTAGACATCATATTCTGGCTTCATAGTATCGTCATTAGAAATGCTTCGTAGCGACTTTTCTTGACTTTCGACACGATCTTCTAATTTCTCTTTCGGATTAACGACCTCAAAAGGGTAGTTTTTAAAATTCGTCACGGAATCCTGAAATATCGTGTCTGTGATCTGCATGAAGTTCTCCATACGTTGTTCCAGGTTCAGTAGAATATCAAGATCGACGTCAAAATCATCTTCATAGCGTGCCGCCCGATATACCCCCTCTAAAAATTGAAGGAGAATTTCATCTTCTGGCTTGCCTTCTTTAAATATAGTGGCTAGTGACGGTGCTATTCTAACAATATAACGATGGTGGGACCTGATGGAGTGTGTTGCGCGCTCCTTTCCCATGACCATAATCTCCATGCATCTATACCGCAACTCAAATACCTGATGCAACATAAATCCTGCGTGTGAAAGCGATCCTCGCTCTTTGAAATAATAGTAGCCCTCTTTAAACTCATTAATTTTATGATTTTCACGCGCAAATAATTCGTTTACCGACTCCAGCGTATTTTTGTTGGAATGCCCTTCAGGGTATAGCTCGAATTTTGACGATGGATTTTGATAAATAAGTTTATCTGGATGGCAGGTCATGTGTAAATATAAGTTCCCATCAATAAGCTTACTTTTTACCTGAAACGCTACTAAAGTGACATGATGAAACTTCGGAAAATCCTTTAAGGACATTCTAATCTGTGGATCTAGTTCGCCTACAGATTTATGCTCCTTGTTGGATAATAGGATAACCAACTCGTAGAAAGGAACATCAACAGCATAGTAGGTATTCAGGAATATCCGATCGATATTGTATCTGCTTGCTAGAATCAGAATGATGCTATTTAAATCAGTCTGATCATTTTTATTTGTAATTCCCATAACTTATAAATTTCCGGTTTCATTTTCAACTTTTTGTAATTCTGTCTGCTTATCATGATCGAATATTGGCGGATAGCATACACCTTCATTCTTGGTTCTACGTTTGCGCAGATCCAAAACGATTAGAGTTAACACATCTAAAACTTTCAATAGTCTTTCTCTTGTTGCAACTTCCTCTTTGTCTAAATCTTTATATTTTTCGGAATATTTGCCCTCTAGATAGGTCATGATTCTGCTTTCAACCATGTATATCTCTTCGCGTACATCAACGCCATAAAACAATTTTGACAAAGCCTTTGGAATGTCTTTTTGTCTTTTATTGCTTAAACTCTTCGGCTTCCAAGTTGCTATATCTTCTTCTGGTATTGGACAGCGTAAAAAGTCAATCTTGTCTGGATCAAGCCAGTCTTCAGGAAAATAATCTGTTTGTAATAACATCCATCCGGATTGGAGCAACCACCTTAAAGTATATCGCAGATCACGAGCAGTCAATACTATGCCGCCTTTTCCACAGGGGCACGTGGGGTACAAATACAAAATGCTTTGTCTAACGTTATTATAGCTTTGTTCATAAAAAGTATCGCTAGTCATTACTAAAGGACTGGCACTTTGATAACCGTTTATATAATCTGTTCCAAGGTAGTCAACTATCAAGTATTTGTTTGGTGGTGGATAATCAATGGCCGCCCAGTGGTAAGCTACATAACAAGCTTCACGTAGTTTTAAGAGCTGTTCGTAAGTTTTTAAAGCTGCGTATTCACCTCCACTTTCGAAGATGGATTCATTCTCACTTATACATCTTTTCCAATCATCTAACAAGTTTAGCCAAGACGACAGATCCATTTCGGAGAAAAAATTCTCAAATGCGATGACAAAATTTTGAATCTCTTCTCGTGTTAATTGAGTGAAATTATAATCGAAATGCGCTAAATGATGATTGAGCTTTTCGTCTTCGCGAGGTCGATATTTTTCTAAACAGCGGTAAGGATTTGGTAGCCATTGGATATCTATCCAGTCTTCTTCATACGTTAAACGTCTTTTATGATGTAAAAAATAATGTCCCCCCTTAACCATTAAGATGATGTTATCTAAATGATCAATTATGTATTCCTCTTTTGTTTCTCCTGTATTGTTTTGAGATGTGAGAATAACGAGGATGTCCCATAGCTTTTTCTTGAAAGATTCATAAGTGCCATATTGAATGGATTCAAGTATTCCTCCTTCGATTAGATACCATCGAATGTCCCACTCATCTTCTGGGTTTTTTAAATATGCATTGTTCATATTTGATAATTTTAAATTTTTATTTTATCACCGACATTGATTTGTCTTAACGCACAGCCTTCATCTAACTGCAATATTTTCATTCTCGGATTACCCCTGTAGTCCATTTTACTACGTCCGAACTCTAGCTTTTCTTCTAACCATATAGAGGCCTTAGCCTCGTCGTGGACGTGTATATTTCCTTCGGAAGCTTCCAGTTCCGATCCGTCATAAATACTTTTGTGGTGCGCCAAAACGCGTGAGATAATGGTCTCGCCCGACAGTTTTGCATACGCACTTTTTAGCACGGTACAATCGAGTGAAAAAGCGTCTACGGCTATATTCAGATTTCCTTCTCTTACGATTATACCCATATTTTGTAGGGTGAGTTTCTCTGATGAGCGAAAAAAGCATTTATCTAGCATCTGCAATCCTGTCAAGATTTTATAGGTGATCGTTATCTGCGGATAATAATCGTGTAGTAACAGATAACCGTAATATTCAGGCTTGGTGTATACAACTAATTGATCGTTGAGGATAGATATATTTACCCAATTCGCCTTTTCTCCGCTTTCGTCGATGGAGAAAGAGGGTTGTTCGCCATGTGATAGTTTAATCGTACAGCGAGTTTGTACAATTAAGTTGTTAAAATCATTCATGCTTTTTCAGTTAATATTCATTAAGTGTTGATATATCCCCTTTAGCTCTATCTC
This sequence comes from Sphingobacterium olei, assembly GCF_005048855.1. Lineage (GTDB taxonomy): Bacteria > Bacteroidota > Bacteroidia > Sphingobacteriales > Sphingobacteriaceae > Sphingobacterium > Sphingobacterium olei. The sequence goes on along the minus strand of NZ_SUME01000008.1, from coordinate 32,148 downwards.
TTTTGTTAAACCATCGTCTGAACCAATGCTGCATATACATGTGGTTGCTTTTCCAAAAGAGTTTCATGTCCTCGTGATCCATGCCGTCTATTGTTTTACGTATTTTTCGGTCAGCTTTTAGTTCGTCAAACATCTGATTAATTTGCTTTTTAGTATACACAGGCTGGCCGTATTTGCAGGAAAGAATGTATTTTTTTGCTGTTTTCCGTTGTTTAGTCGTAGCAGAGTTATGATGGGAGTAGCTTAACATCCACATAAAATCGTTTAACAGTTTCTCGACCTTGATATCTAATATGGCACACAGCATTCTGAGATTTGATGGGATATCCAATTTTACCTCTCTGACTTTACTGGAATACATTTCATCGATTTCAGCATACTTGTGATACATGTCTACTGTTACAACACTGTCTTTCTTTTTTTTCTTCATATCAAATTTATTTTGGTTTACACAAATGAACGCAGCGTCATCCACGTACCGAACCAAAACAACTTGTATAAAACCAGCAGCCTTTGTATTCTACAACGCTATTCGTTTTGTACCATCTGAAGATATTTCGTATCTTGAACGCTGAATATTTGTTAACTTTGAACTTATGAGTACAACCAACACGACAAATCATATAGGAAGAAAAATCAGCCGTATCCGCGAACTGCGGGGAATGAAGCAGGAAGCCTTAGCTATTGAATTGGGAGTAAGTCAGCAGACGGTATCCAATATCGAAAAAAGTGCTGCTATCGAAGCTGATTTATTGGCTCAGGTAGCCGAAATCTTAGGTGTAACTCCGGAAGCTATTGAGAATTTTGATGAAGATAAAGTGCTAAATATTATTAATAACACTTTCACAAGCCACGACACGTCTACACTAAACGCAATAAATATACATCCAACCTTTAATCCTCTTGATAAACTTATTGAAGCGCACGAGGAAAACAAAAAACTTTACGAACGTCTTTTAGAAGCCGAGAAATCTAAGGTGGAGTATTTGGAGAGGTTGTTGAAGGGGGAATAATCCGTTTATTAAGAGTTAGATGACTATATTACTTACTTTCTTCCTAACCAAGAGTGATCGAAAAATAGGCAATAAGTATACACCATTTAATAAGAGATTACCGAACAGAATTTGGTATACAGATCAGCCCCGACGGTATAATAGCTTGGTAAGCCCAATTCGGTGAGGATGCTTTGTTTATACTTAATGAATCCACATATTACCACAAATGTATATCTCCAAGGATCGGCCGAAGCAATTCATTTTGCAGCATATTAATTGGCTGATTAGTAAGTACTGCTATCGTAGTATTAACGAATTTTTAAGTGATACAGAATTCTTGAAAATACAACAAGATGGTAAAAAGCTACCAGGCACTACTATAGCTCTTAGAAGAAGTCTTAAACGAAACCTGGGAGAATACAGGCACTGTTGTAAAACGTCTAAAAATGGACGAGATAATAGCGACAATATAGAATACTAATCAATGTAATGATGAAAATATATGCAGAAACAGAACGTTTAATTTTAAGAGAAATAGTACCGACAGATATTGATGGCATGTTCGAATTGGACTCCGATCCGGAAGTGCATAAATATTTAGGAAACAATCCGATAAAAGATAAGGGGCAGGTCGCGGCTATTATCGACTTTATTAGAAAACAATACTTTAAACACGGTATCGGAAGGTGGGCAGTAATCGATAAGCAAAAGAATGAGTTTATGGGATGGGCAGGGCTGAAGTATATCACGGAAGAAACGAATGGACACAGGGATTATTATGATCTTGGCTATCGGTTAATTAGACGTTACTGGGGAAAAGGTTTTGCGACTGAAGCAGCAATAGCTTCACTTGATTATGGTTTTAAGGAGTTAGGGTTAGACGAAATGTATGCCATCGCAGATTGTCTGAATAATGGATCAAACAAGATTTTGACTAAGGTTGGTTTTGCCTTCATTGAAGTGTTTGACCTTGATGCCGTAAACTGTAATTGGTACAGGATAGACAAACAATCTTATGACTTTGAATCATTGGCTTAAGACAACTACACGACTTAAGGTTGCCTTTCAGTACACCCTCCGGCTCCACAAAATAAAAGCTCAATAAAAGGAAGAGGCAACATATATCGGGCATACAGAGAAAAATAGAACCGTCTTGAAAGTTGCCGTTGTGATGATAGATAAAGACCTGCAGATTATTCGTGAAAAAGGTTGATCGAAAGAATGCGCCTAAGAACTTTAGCCGTATTCTACATGCCTATACGGATCCGGATAGAGGTTTTATCCTAATGGAAAGCATAGTTGGAAGAAACTATTGTTTAGAAAAGGACTTTCGTCGAAGCTAGTTACCAACTTGGTTACTTGCGAAAAAACCTTCTATTAAGTTTATACACAGTACGATTAACGGCCATGAACGCCGTGACTTCCATTTTTGTTAATAGGCTATAAAAATCACAGGAGGTTTGCATACGATCCCAGAATTCACTTTAATTTTCTTGTGGAATATGCATATATAAGCTCCGACACTAGCTCCAACACTCCCAAAGTTTAAAAACTCTACAAAGAAGCATATTGTGCTAATTCGGAACGCTTTAACTCCGACACTAGCCTTTGCGCAACTTTTATGGAATGGCTAATATTGCTTTTCGCTTTACAATATCTTAAGGGAACCTGCTTTTCCGATAATATGAGGAAAAAAGATGTCGATATCCGTGGATATCCGATGATTATATCGGATCGCTAAGTTAGTGCCACCATTTAAAAGCAGACCCCTCAAAACTTTTAAAAGATTGTAATTCACGAATAGTCTTTAACAGACCTGGAAAAATAGCAGACATTATTGATAACGTAAAAATTGCCTGACATGATAACGACGAGCAACAAGTTTACAGACCTCATTACTAATGCGTTCTTTTGTTTTTTGTAATTCTTTAACAATTTGGGTTTTACTATAAAGCTGTTCCAAGGGTTGGATATCTTTAACAAACGTTTCTGCAGTTGTAGCAATTAGCGCTCTAGGGATAATAAAATCCCTGTCATCCTGAATATCTAAATTCTTTGGATCGACATCCCAAAATAAGTATTTGAGAAAGATTTGGGATATATCCTTTATTGCGTTCATTTATACAAATTTACAGCATATTAAAAACAAAAGAAAATAAATTTGGGTACAAACCATCTATTTAACGGACTTGCGATTACCTTTTGTGGTACGGTAAGACCCAATTTTTAGGTCTTATCGTACCACAAAAGGTAATGATACTATTTTATCTTATTATCCTCAGTTTATAGCAGAATAGTAAATGGCGGTAATGGGTCAAAATGGTCACATATTTCCTAACTTTATTTTGTAAATTGCGATAGATCATAGGTTAATTGAAGAAATATGATAGATAGTTTTTGGAAAGAATTTCAAAATGAAATGCCGGAATATAGTGGTGTAGAAATGCCACCATCTTATTACTTTTGTGATAACGAAAAGGATACAAATGAATGTGCTGACCTCGTAAACAAAGGTATTAAACAAGCTACCACACATTCCTTATCCTGGTTGCAAATCCACGAAGAAAAACTACCTACAAACGGAGATCTGGCTATCGTGACCGATTGGCATGGAACTCCCGAGGCAATCATCAAAACAGTTAAAGTGGAGATTGTAAAGTTTGAAGATATCACAGCGGAATATGCTTTCATTGAGGGTGAAGGAGACAGAAGCTTAGGCTATTGGCAAAAGGTTCATTGGGATTACTACACACGAGAACTCAGTGATCATAGTTTGCAACCAACTCTCGATATGGAGCTGGTCTGCGAATACTTTGAGACAATTTGGCCGAAGAAACAACCTATATCTCAAATAATCCGCAAATGATGATTGATAAATTAGAGAGGGAACTTACTCAGATGAGAAAGGATTTATTCGATGAATAATAGTCATTTAAGGTTTTCCTTTACCAATTCACTTTCTCCTGGTGAGGAAGAGAGCGTTATGAAACTTTGGAATGGTGAGTACCCAGCTAAATTAGCCTACGACGCGGTAGAAGATTTTGAGACCTATATCAATGGGTTAGAAAGTCCCACGCATATTCTTGTTCAATTAAACAAGGAAATTGTTGGATGGGCAACAAAGTTCATCAGAGATCAAGAAAAATGGTTTGCAATAATCCTTTCTAGTTCTATTCAAGGGCAGGGTATCGGTTCCAAAATCATGAGCTATTTAAAAACTAATGAAGAAATACTTAGCGGCTGGGTGATTGATCATAACCAGGACATCAAAGTTAATGGTGAACTTTACCTATCGCCACTAAACTTTTACTTAAAGCAGGGCTTCAACATCGTAAAGGAACAGCGTTTAGAACTTCCAACATTGTCTGCAATCAAAATTCGTTGGAAAAATACTTCCTAAGTTTATTTCGTAAATGCATCCTCGATTGAGCTAAATTGTCAGGAAAACAAATGATCATTTCTCCGTCACCTTTTTCCTATGATTAATACCCCAATCTTTAAGAGCATAAATTAATGGGGTCAACGTGTCTGCATATTCCTCAAGCTGGTAAGAGATCTTTACTGGATATTCATCTATAATAATTCTCCTGAGCAGTTTATGCTGCTCCAGATCTTTCAGTTCTTTCGCCAATACTTTCGGTGAGATTCCGGGTATACTCTCTTGGATATCTGTGAAGCGATCATTGCCAACACCAACTGATATGATGATGGGTATTTTCCATTTCCCATTGATAACATCCAAAGTATCTCGCACTGGTTTTATAGTCTCTAGACAGTCACAGTGAACTTTTTTTTGTGCCATTGTTTTAATTTTACTATACTGATGAGCCGGTTACGTTAATTTTAGATAACGCTATCGACCGCATTGATTTCTTTCATTACTTCAGCAAACAATTCTGTCGACTTGATTCGATCCTTAAAATCATAAATCGTCGATACAACGATCAGTTCATCCACTTGCGTTTGTTCCAGAAACGCTTTCGTCTGTTCTTTTACGGTTTCCTTAGTCCCCACAAAGGAATATTTAAGCATCTTATGTACACTTGGATGATGGAAAATATCCTGCAAATCATCCGTCATTTCTGTTGGTGGATGCAGCGGCTGAGAATTTCCAGTCAAAATACCCAAAAACATCCTGATCACTGATGTAAACAATTTTTGTGCTTCTTCATCCGTTTCAGCAATAATCACATTGACACCCGCAATCGTGTAAGGTTTTTCCATCATTTCAGAAGGTTGAAACTCATCCCGATAGATTTTTAATGCCGACATTAAGTGATCTGTGGCAAAATGGCTTGCAAATGCATAAGGCAATCCTTTTCGAGCAGCTAGATGCGCACTATCTGTACTCGATCCCAAGATGTAAATAGGAACATCGGCATCTTCTGCGATCGGTGCTCTAACCTTCCCTGTGCTGTTAGAATTTGAAAAGTAATGCTCAATTTTCTCAATTTCCGCAGGAAAAGAGTGCGCTGCTTTCATAAAGTCCGATCGGATTTCTTGAGCCGTCAGCGTATCTGTACCTGGCGCTCTTCCCAGACCTAGATCAATCCGGTTTGGATAAAGATGCGCCAATGTTCCAAATTGCTCCGCAATGATTAAAGGAGAATGATTGGGTAGCATAATGCCACCCGACCCTACTCTTATTGTACTGGTGTTTTCGGCTACATAAAGTATGAGTAGCGAAGTGGCACTGCTGCCTACCGAAGCCGAATTATGATGTTCGGCAAACCAATAACGTTTATAATTATTTGCCTCTGCCACTTTAGCCAGTTCCAGCGACTGCTGTAATGTTTGTCTAAATGTACTGCCTTCTGATACGATGGCGAGTTCTAAAATGGAGTGAGCGATATGTTTCTTCATTTTTTCGAAATTTTGATTTTATTAAATAACAGATTACAAGAATAACAGCACCTACTCTCTTATCAAATAAATCAACGCAAAGTTATCAATTGAAACTTTATTATTGATAGCAATTAACAAAAGACACTGAATCCGTTTAAATTGCTCCCATGTTGAAAAGCAAATAGATTGATGTGACTAAAAGTTTCTGAATGCTGGTTTTGGAAGCTCGAGGTTTCCACGAAGCGTTGTTTCTTCATACTCGGTATGGAAGATTCCTCGTTCTTGTAATATAGGAACGACCAATTCGATAAAGTCTCTGAGACCATACGGATGATCTTGTTTGATCATCAGCATATCCATAATTCCCCCTTCGTACCAATTCTGAATTTCATCAGCAACACTTTCGGCAGACCCAAAAAATAGCGGTGGTGCAATTCGCTGATACGGATTCAGTGCCACCAGCTCCATATATTTTTGATAAGCTTCAGCATCCGTTCTTCCCACGATTGGATTTTGCGAAGTGGCGATCACAAAGTTGTCCGGATTTCTATTCTTCTCATCCAATTTTTTTCTAAGTGCCATGGCCGTATGTTTTATCTCTTGCAGCGAAAAACCGCCTATAAAAGCACCATCCGTGTAAGTAGTAGCCATGTCAACAAATGTTGGCGAACTGCCAGCAGTGTATAAAACAGGTCTTCCCTGAACAGAACGGCTTATATTCAACGGACCTTCGACAGAAAAATATTGCCCTCTGTAGTTTGTTAAATGCATTTTGTACTGATTCAAAAAGATTCCATTTTCTTTATCCCTTACAAATGCATCGTCCTCATAGGTGTCCCACAAGTTCCTTATAATTTCTAAAAACTCGCGGTGCATAGGATACTGGTCTGCTTTCGACAAGTGCCCTCGACTGAAATTAACCATCCCTCCCGGATTGGAAGTAATCGCATTCAGTGACGCTCTTCCTCGGCTTATTTTATCTAAAGACAGGACCTGACGCGCTACATTATAAGGATCTGTATAAGAACTTGAAGCCGTCATAGAAAGTCCTATTCGTTCGGTCTTCATGGCTAAGGCAGACATGATAGAGACGCCTTCAAACATACTCAGATAATGCGGAATATTTCCTGGACCAACGTGGCTGACGTCAATCAGAAATAAACTTTCAAATTTGGCATCTTCCGCAAGTTTGGCCTGTTGAACATAAAAGTCAATATTTTCGCTGGCGTCTGCCGGCATATCCGGATGTAGCCAAGAGGTATGATTCCAACCTGTACCTTCGATAATGGCGGCAAGTTTCAATTTCTTTTTATTACCCATATTACTTGGTGATTTATTTAAATGCCTTATCTCAACACGAGATTTTCTAAAGTATCGATCCAAACATTTTTACACCTTACAAAATTACGGGAAAATTACTAACCAAAAGATAGTAGTTACCTAAAGGAAAGTATAATTTATTATGATCAGTAAATATCGCTTTTAGCAGTTTTAAACGACAAACCGACTTTCCTAAAGGAAAGTCCTATACAATTGATAGTGATATAAGTATAACTTTGCACTGTACAACGCAGCGTAACGAACTGCTTTTGACTATCAAATAGATACTAGAATGACGATATACAATCCATTTAAAAATAAATAACATATGAAAATAGGAATAATAGGTACTGGAGCCATAGGCGGAACAATCGCCAAAAAAATGGCTGAGGCCGGTCACCAAGTGAAAATAAATAATGCAAGCGACATCGATCAATTGAATGCCCGTGCTGCGGAGTTGGGTGTAACAGCTGCTCAGCAGAAAGATGTGGTAAAGGATGTAGATGTCATTATTCTATCTTTACCGACTATCGCCATCCCCACTCTGCCCAAAGATTTATTCGCAGACGTCCCGGAAAATGTAATTGTGGTCGATACTTCCAATTATTATCCATTCCGTGATGCAGATATTGAAGAAATCAAAAATGGTAAGGTAGAGAGTGTTTGGGTATCTGAACAATTGGGAAGACCTGTAGTAAAAGCTTTCAATAACTTACTGGCGGAAACACTTGCCAGTGGTGGAAAAAAACCTGGTGCAGAAGACAGAATTGCAATGGCTGTAGCCGGTGATGACGCAGAGGCAAAAAAGGTAATAGCCGCATTGGTTAATGATGCTGGTTACGATGCAGTTGATTCGGGTAATCTTTCCGAATCCTGGAGACACCAGCCGGGAACACCAGCTTACTGTACAGAATTGGATGCAGCAGAGTTAAAACAGGCATTGGCAGATGGTGTGAAAGAAAATGCACCTATTTTGAGAGATAAAGCTATTGTTGAACTTTCAGCTAGGTCAAGCTACCCGTCTCATCCCGATGTTGTTAAATTCAATAGAGCATTGTTTGAAAAAAAACCAAAAACAAAGTAAAAAACTGAACGACAACTAGAAAATTGAATTTGATCGCCAGTAAAGGTTGGTAAAAACGTTTCATTATTGCCTACTTTTGTATCATAATAGCAGGTAAAAATTTGCGGAAATTTGTCCATATCAAGTATTTAAAAATAATAGAATGGCAAAGACAATTTTTATAACAGGTACATCTCGTGGCTTCGGAAGAATTTGGGCGGAAGCATTTTTAAGACGTGGCGATAATGTCGTGGCGGCTGTTCGTAATCCCGAAACCTTAGCAGAACTGAATCAAGAATTTTCATCAAATCTTTTGGTTCTTAAACTTGATGTTACAGACAGAATTGGAAGCTTTGAAGCAATTGAAACCGCAAAAAACCATTTTGGAAGTATCGATGTACTGATAAATAATGCAGGTTTTGGACACGTTGGAGCTGTAGAAGAACTTAACGAGGACGATGTAAGAGCGCAATTTGAAACCAATGTATTGGGTTCATTATGGATGATTCAGGCGGTTTTACCAATTATGCGTGCGCAAAATTCGGGTCGGATTATTCAGCTTTCAAGTGCTTTGGGATTAAATACAGTACCGTTAATGGGTCTTTACAGTGCCACTAAATTTGCAGTTGAAGGGCTTACAGAAACATTGGCCAGCGAAGTAAGCGGTTTTGGCATTCAAGTAACCATTGTAGAACCGAGCGGATTCGCTACAGATTTCTTTGGAAACAATTCTCTTGCGGTCAGCACAACAGTTGCTGCTTACGATACCATAAGAAAAGGTTTCTATGATCACGCAGCAGACCAAGATTCTGGCGATCCAGATGCCACGGCTACAGCTATCCTAAGTTTAGTTGATGCCGAAAATCCACCATTGAGACTGCTGTTGGGCAAAAACACATTCACCTGGACACAACACACGTATGCCGAGCGTCTTAAAACCTGGGAATCTTGGCAAGATATCTCCGTAGCAGCACACGGTTAACAGAATTTAAAACAAGCAGAATCTGAATTTTCTGAAATCTGTTTTTAATATGGCTTTAAAAAGATGGATCATTTCAACAAAATAAGTGAACTTCACGAGGCTTTCGGTATCAATCCACCTGAAAACCCACTTTTCAGCGTAGTTTATGGAGAACAAGATATGTGCAAGGGAAATAATAAACTTGAATTTTCCTCTGGATTTTACATCATCGGATTCAAAAAATTGAAATCCGGAAGCATGTCTTATGGTAAAACTAAATATGACCATGACCGGGGTTCGCTGTCATTCATAAAGCCGTTGCAGAAAGTGGCATTCCAAAATGTTATGCTAGAAGAAAAAGGCTTTCTAATCATTATCCATGAAGATTTTTTAGCCGGAACAGCCCTGTACAACGAAATCAAGAAGTACAGTTATTTCGACTATGAAGTCAACGAAGCCTTACACCTTTCTCCTGCAGAAGAGGAGATCATCTGGAATTTGTATTTCAACATCGAAAAAGAGTACCATAATAATACGGACGAACTCAGCAAATCAATTATTATCAGCCATCTGGATTCTTTATTAAAATACGCACAGCGATTTTATAAAAGACAATTCATCAACCGAAAGCAGTTAACCGGCGCGACAGTTACAAAGTTTAATGCCTTGCTCGTTGCTAATCTTGAAGAACGAAAAACAAAAGAAATCGGATTGCCGACAGTCGCTCTAATGGCAGAAAAATTAAATATTTCTTCTCGTTATCTAACTGATCTGCTTAAAGAAGAGACAGGGAAGACGGCGTTAGAGCTTATTCATCTTTTTTTAATCGGTGAGGCAAAAAATTTATTGACCGAAGGAGAACTCAATATCTCTGAAATTTCGTATCTGCTAGGCTTTGAAAATACCACCTACTTTTCACGTCTTTTTAAGAAAGAAGTTGGGCGTACACCAAATGAATTTAGAGGAAGCTTTTTAAATTGAAAATATAACGCTTTGATAGAACCAGTCATGCTTTCGCGATTTTTCTTTAGTCTAAAAGACGATGCAATAAATACCGACTTCTAAAGTTAACATCTAAAAAAGCAACCGTATAAAAAAGTACATGCTGCGTTCTAAAACATCATCATAATCTATAAAACAATAAAAAATGACACAAAAAATAGCATTAGTAACAGGTGCAAGCCGTGGATTGGGTAAAGATTCCGTTTTGCAACTTGCAAAAAAAGGTTTCGATATTATCCTTACGTATCAAACCAAAAGAGAATTTGCCGATGAGGTGGTAAAGGAAATTGAGAGTATCGGACAAAAAGCATTTGCATTATCTCTTGATATCTCAACAACGGCAGGTTTCGATCAATTCACAACTGAAGTGAAAAACATCTTGGATACACAATTTTCTTCCGCAAAACTGGATGCACTCGTAAACAACGCAGGCATAGGGATCAACCAGAGCTTTGAAACGACGACAGAAGAAATCGTCGATCTCATGACAAATATCCATTTCAAAGGTCCATATTTCTTAACGCAGAAACTACTACCCCTATTAAATGACGGAAGCAGTATCGTGAATATTTCTTCAGGTTTGGCCAGATTCTCATCTCCAGGATACTCTGCGTATGGCGCTATGAAAGCTGCCATAGATGCGCTATCAAGATACCAAGCTTTGGAACTGGGGCATAGAAAAATAAGAGTCAATGCGCTTGCTCCAGGTGCTATCGAAACTGATTTTGATGGCGGTGTTGTTCGTGACATGTCAGAAGTAAATAAACACTTAGCTTCCGAAGCAGCTCTAGGAAGAGTAGGATTGCCGGATGATATTGGAAGTGTGGTCGCATTCCTTGGTTCCGATGATTCCAAATGGATAAATGCGCAAAGAATCGAAGTTTCAGGAGGATATAGAATTTAATCTAGCAAAAAAATGCCTAAGAAAAAGCCCATTTCAATGACTGTTGAATGGGCTATTCTATTCCTATGCTTGATTTTAAAAGAAATCCGAATGGTGATACACCATTGCTGATCAAAGAAGGTATTAAGCCACACCTTTAATACCTTTTGTCTTTTTAAATTCCGTCAAGCTCATCAGATGAGCAAGCAAGTAAATTGAAGCAGGTAGCATCTCCATGTGAACAGTATTAAATAGCGAGAGCAGACGAAAGTTATATGATTTTTAAGATCATCCACTGGCTTTTAATCAATAAAATTTTTACTTCTTTAAAAATAGCCTTTGTAATATCCTTTCTGCGATTTCCTAAATTTGATAAATTCAGTTTCCTGTCCTAGAAAATTCGGGTAGCAAAAAAAGAAAATTAAATTTGAATCATTGGCTTAAGACAACTATAACACTTAAGTTTGCGTTCCAGTACACCCTCCGGCTCCACAAAATAAAAGCTCAATGAAAGTTGGGCTTTTATTTTTTAGGAGGGATTCGGATAATTAGCCCCACAGCTCAAACGGCTTATTCTTCATATCATACCAATCATCTAAAACACTAGCGTTTATAAACGTGGTTTCTCCTTTTATGAATTGTCCATAATCTTCGTGAATATGCCCGAAAATATGATATTTAGGTTTTACTTGGGAAACCCGCACTAGTAACTCTTCACATCCAGTTCGTTTTCCGTAGACCGTTTCGTCTAAAATTCCAAAAGGTGGTCCGTGTGTGACTAGTATATCCGTATCATTAGGTATCAAATCCCAATGTTTTTTTATTTCGCCGCCTCGATCTCGATTAAATGCCCAATCATTAAACCAAGGGGTAACCGGCGAACCCCATATCTTGATTCCGACTATTTCTACACCGGAATCATTGAGGTAAGTAACTCCTTCAGGAATCATTTTGCTGAGCATATCGGTAAGTTCATTTTCGAAGAGAAAATCATGATTTCCTGCAATAAATATTTTATGTGCAAATTTCAATTTAGAAAACCAGTCCAAAAAATCCTGAATCTCTTCCGGACGCCCAGATTTACTCACGTCTCCGGAATGAATGATTATATCGCCCTTGGTCAGTTTCAGTGATCTATGCTGTCCATGTGTATCGGATATGGCTATAATTTTTAAAGGCTTATCTTTCAAAAAATAACGTTTTTTGTTTAAATAGTAAAGTTAATTAAAAAATGAGAATCACGAATTTTCTTTGGAATTTACCACTTGATCTCTCCGATCTCTGCTATCTCCGAAGTAAAGCGTATATACTCATGAAATGATTTTATAATGAATTTAAATTTACATAAATAGGGTAGGGAATTTCTGTCGTTAACGAGTGTTTGTTGTTTTTTTTAATTTTTTTGTATTTTATGTAAGTTATTCGTGTGTTTTTATTTCTTTTTATTAATAATGGTGTGTTTTATTATGTCATTTTGATTCAAGTTTTTGTTTTTTATCGGTTTAAAATAGATTTTTTAAGAACATTTTTGGATTTTTTTGTTTATTATTAGTGGGGTGTTGTGAAATATTGTATTTTTTACGGCTTTTTTGATAAATAAAAAGAATTATTTGTGATAATAGATTTAGCATATTTAAAAAATTACTTTCCTGACGGTCAGTTAATCACAATGAATGAGAAAGACTATGTAAGCCGTGCTCATCAGAAGATAGAATATATTCACTGGTTAATCGAAGGCTCAATTAGCTTTATCATGGTATTGGACGAGAGGTTTCCGGCTGTCCAAGTGTGTGAGTTTGCTATAGAAATGTTTCCTATTGGCTGGAATGGACTAGAACTTGATAGTCGAAATACAAAAGATATTATTGTATCGTCTCCAGAAGCTACATTCTATCGTGTACCATTAAATAATGAGCATACTTTTTTACATACCATCAAGGATTTCCAGTTGCAGCAACATGTCTGTAAGATCCAATACAATTTATTAAAAGAAGCTCTTTTCTGGCAAAGAAAGGTTTTGTCGCGAAATGAATATATTTCTAGAGTAGCCGTATTAGCCCCTTATAAAGCGAATAAAGAACCTATAAATACTGGTGAGTTAACGCTTCTGTTCAAGAAATCACCTTTTTTCGGTCTTTTTGACGATGAGATACTAGCTAAGTTAGCACAGCATGCGTGTAGAAAGACGTATGAATTAAAGGATGTCGTATGCTGTCAGGACTCTTTGTCTGATGGGATATATATTCTTGGCGAAGGAAAATTATCGCTTAAAAGATACGAAGATAAGCGAACGCTGAGTCAGTGGTCGGTACAGAATGCCGGATATGTGGTAGGCTGGTCTACATATTTTGGTGAACCCGAATTTTGTACTATTGAAGCAGTACAGAGTACCAAATTGTATTTTGTAAGTTGGTCTAGTGTGTTTGATTTGATAGAGAAAGATGAAAAAATGAAGTTTATCTTTTACGTTCGCATGAATTGGCTTATAGACAATTATATCAATGCTGCATTTGTACGATATCTCAGCTTTAATTTTAACTATGATGAGCTTACAATCCGTTACCTTATCCGACAGAATCAGACGTTAATACACGTATCTTCAGAATTGCATAAAATTCCTCATTTGTTGAGGAATAAAATGACTAAATCTTTGGCCATTACCATTCTACAAGATTTATTGGTTAGGGGGCAGGCAAAGGAACGCCGGTTGGCATCTATGTGTTTGGAACTGATGAAAGCGACTATTGGCGAGGTTAATTTTTTGCACCAATTACAGAAAGTATATACTACTGTAACCGACAGCCTCGCAAGCAAAAGTGAATTAGAAATCCGTAAGGACTGTGCTATTGAGACGCAAAATCTGTGTAACTTGTTTAATTTCGAGGTAGAGGGCTATACTAATTTGCCGGAAAGTACGGGCAATATAGTGATTTATAACCATTTGATAAATGATCCTGCTTATACGCTCAACAATAATTTTCAAATCACCTTAGATTCCCATTTTATTAGCGCTGAAATACTTTATCGCAAATACAATGATCCAGGCATCCGGGTGGTTCGTATCGCGCAATCGCAGGAATTTGCTCATCAAAATTATTACGAAAAATTAGGGTATATTAATGTGGCTACATCGCATTCTGCTGTATCATCACTTGATAAACAAGATCAGATGAATGAACTTTTTTTTGACGAAGCAATAGCTACGTTGGATAAAGGATATAATCTTATCATTAGCCCCGAGGGAACCTCTTATCGTACAGAAGATGATATCCCTGGTCCATTTAAAATTGGCGCATTTAAACTGGCATTAATGAAAGATCCAGAACCTTATATTGTACCCATCATTCTTTTGAACTTTGATAAAAAAGCTGACGGTGCACCCAAATATTGCAAAATACTACCTGCATTTAGGATCAGTGAGCATCCTTCGTTCAAGGGTGTTGACAACATTAAGGACTTTGTAAGGGACTATCATATAGAATTCAAGGGAGAAGTAAAGAAATTAAAGGAACAAATAAAAAGCTCCGGTAATAAAAAAATGTATGCAGATTAACAATATAGAAATACAATGGAGAAACGAAATAGAGTTATTGCGTGTTAAGGTAAGGCAAATTCCTGAGAAGTCTGGACTTGTAGCATTCTATGGAAGTTCTACCTTTCGTTTGTGGGAAGACATGCAAGAGGATCTAGCTCCCTGTCACCTCATCAATCTAGCATTTGGAGGGTCAACATATGAAGACTGTATTTATTTTTTTCCTGAGCTATTTGCCTGTTTAAATCCCGAATATATTGTCCTTTATGCTGGAGATAATGATCTGAGTCAAGGGAAGTCTCCTGCAACTGTTCTTCAGGACTTAAAAAGAATGGTGTCGTTGATCCAGAAAACATTCCCGGAAATTCATATTGCCGTTGTAAGTATTAAACCCAGTCCTGATCGACTTCTATTGTTAGAGAAGGTTATTAAAACGAATGATTTAATTGAATATTATGCAAGTGAAAACGATATATTATTTATAAATACTTTCCATCGATTAATAGACACGACCGGAAAACCTTGCGGGCGCTATTATCAAGAAGATGGCCTTCATCTCAATAAAGGGGGGTATAAAATATGGTCTTCAACGATAAGGACTACGTTGTTAATTCCCTGATTCTGTCTATTGTGGATGTCATTGACGATCTGCTCGTAAAAATTAGTCAAACGGTTGATTAATATCAATAACCTTGAATTCATCTTTTGTAATAATTTTGGTACAGTGGCTCATGCCTTTTCGTTACGGAATGAAATTATCTTAGGGCACTAATAACCCCAATAAAGGGTGTCCAAAAACTAAGAGAAAATACGAGATGAAAAGAATTTTGTTATTTATAGCTGTAAATTTTATTGTTGCAGTTCCCTTAATTGCCCAAACGGCGAAAGAAATTAAAAATGCATATGCTTCGCTAACTGTATTTGAAGATCCCTTGGCGTTGAAATTAAAGAAGGGCGTAAAGAAAGCGGATATTGATAAAATTGCAGATCCGCAGATTAAAGAGGTTGCTCTCCAGTTACTTGCTGATAAATACGAAACGGCATACCGTTACGCAAGTTACCCGGCGCTGCTCTCGCCTTCTATATTGGGAAGGGAGTTGAGTATAGGAGATGGTTATAGCAAATATGAAAATATCACTGGTGTGTACCTTCCCAAAGGAAAGCACATCATCCTTGTCGACGGGATAACAGGGGATAAAGAAGTTAACCTGATTGTTCCCAATTGGAACCGTAGAGCACCTGAGGGCATCGAACCCACAAAAGATCCAAAGGGTTGGGGGATAGAAAAGGTGGAATTCAAGCTTCGAAATGGAATCAATATCATCGAATTAACAGCTTTCGGGAGCTTGGCTTATATAGATTATTTTTCGGCTACACCGAAGGAAGAGCAACCCGTACAGGTTCACTTTTTAAATGGACAGGTTAATGGTTACTTTGACGCAGCAAAGCATACAGATGCAGACTGGAATAGACTACTTGATCACGCCGTTTATCCAATTATTGATGCGATAGGAAAGCATATTCAAATTGCTTATCCGGTAGAAGCTTGTAAACAATATGCTTACGGTAGGGGAGTGGAACTTATTGCTAACTATGACTCTCTAATATACCGACAGCATCGGATTATGGGACTTATAAAGCACAATAAAGTACCAGACAATAAAATATTATCTCGAGTTAATTATAATTATTATATGTTCCGAGACGGAGATGGGGTGGCTTATATGGGTACCAACCCTGGAAATGCCATGCCGTTAGTGGTAGATCCTGCCCGTGTCATAAAAGGTGATCCGTGTTGGGGATTTAGTCATGAGGTGGGGCACGTACATCAGACACGTCCCGCCTTTAACTGGGGTGGACTTGGAGAAGTAAGTAATAATCTTTTCTCTTTATATGTGACGCGTTCATTTGGAAATCCGACACGGGTAGCAGAGCAAGGGAATTATAAATCGGCTACGGATAGTATTATCAATAAAGGTATAAGCTATTTGCAGGATCCGGATGTATTTAATCGTCTAGTTCCGTTTTGGCAATTGCAGTTGTATTTTGAAGGGATTGGCTCCAATCCAGATTTTTATCCAGATTTGTTTGAGGCATTTCGTAAGCAAGCTGCAACGCAACGTCCGCAGGGAAGGGGACGTGGAGGTAATTGGGCGGCAGACAGAATGACGGGAAATAATAATCCTGCGGTACATCAATTAAACTTTGTAAAGACAGCCTGTGAAGTCAGTAAAGTAGATCTGACGGAGTTCTTTGATAAATATGGTTTTTTCCACGTGGGTGAAATCACGTATAATGATTATGGCAATTATACCTATGATATGACCCAGGAGATGGCAGACGAATGTAAAAAGGCTATCCAAGCAATGCGTCTGCCGAAACCAAAAGTAGATATCACGACGTTGACCGACTAATTAATAAAGGGCGCTTTTTATCTTGAAAGCGCCTTTATTGTTATTAATAGTGACTGTGTAAATTCTAAAAATCAAATCTGAATCGCGCCCTCACACCCCATTCGGCGACATTAGGCTGATCGAGATAATTGAGACGTTTTACCAGGTCTACACGAAGGATCTTAAAAATATTGGACAAACCTACACTTGCTTCCATATAGGGTTCCTGTCCGAATGTGAATGAAGATACCTCCCCATCTGAATTTTTTTGCCAGGCAAATACATTATTGTTCAGGCTCGGGTTGTTTTCATCACGAAGTCCGCCATATACGGCTTTGAAACTAAAGACTTCACGCCATTGCAGTTTTTTTAGCAGCGGGATTTTGTTCAATAAAAATCCGTTCATATAATATTGCATATTGAATGCGACGTGATGATCTGATACAAACTCCAAAAAGTTCATCAGATTGTAAGAATTCAATTGATAGGCATAAGTCTGATTTGCACGATGCACCGTTAATAGTGGAAAAGGAATATTTTCTCCTAAAATATAGGATCCTTCGACATTGATATCCGCAAAGCCAAATTGTGACAGGTAAAATCTTTTGAAAGCTCCAGCTGTAAAATTGTGGTAGTTGTAGTCACCCTCCATAAAACCCTTGATACCGGCCGTGTAATTCAGCGTGAAAATAGGATATTTATTAAAGATTGGCGTACGATACAATTTTCCTTGATAAAATTCCTCATGAGGTGCATAACGTAAACCTACTGATACTTCTGTTGTATTTAGTTCCCTTAGAAAAAGAGGTGTCCCATCCTCCTGTGTTACTTGATAATTAAGCACCCCGGCTGGCTGTTGTTTCCACTTGCTTAAACCTGCAGAAATAGTGAAGCGGTTTTCGAATTCCGCTTTATACTCCAGTCGATAGATATCGTTGTAAAGATAGCTTTCATTTTCTCCTCTTTTGAAAGATAACAAGATGTTGTCTTCCTGGACGAAATCCAAGTTCTGCCCAGGAATTTTGGTATCTCGCTGTACGGACGCCCGGATGTAGTGTTGTGGAAATTTGTAAACCGATTTGTTATTTAACGCATACGTACCACTTAAAAAATATTTCCATTTTTTGTCATCCAATCCATAGGCAATATAAGCCTCTGAATAGAACTTAGTACTGAAAGACTCTGTCGTACGGCCTCCTAAACGGAAACGTAGACCTTCTACAGGATTGTAACTGTAAAACGTATTTACCGGACCGATTTCTACGGGGCCAGCCTGCTTGTAGCCAGAAAGCACCAGGGTGCTGATATCCATGAATCTCCGAAATGAAGGAATTGTTTGCAAGGTATCGATATTGTAGTAGATGATCTGCTCGGCTTTACTTAATGGCTCGTGACGTAGTGAAGCCCAATATCCCTCTTTATTTGTTGCGACAGATTGTACTGGAACTTTTACAATGGATTCGCCCGCATAGATACTGTCAGGCTGTACTTTTCCATTAATGTAATCGGTATAATACACGATACGGTTGCCTCTTATTCCACTTCCTTTTTCCGTCAACGAAAAATCAATTCCCAAACTGCTTTTATTCAAATAGTATTTATTTTTATTGTCCTTCTCGAAAGCCAGTTCGATATTGAGATCCCTGACAAAATTGAGGTTGATATCTTCGTTAACTTTCATCTGCGTAGATTGTACGGCATATTGACCATCCAGTGTGACATACAACTTACCCTGAAATAGAAAATCAGTTTTACTGCGGGGAAAGAAGCTCAATTCAACCAACCAGGGGTTAGACGTCTTGATGGTATCGGTGATATAATAACGATAAAAGGTTGGTGCACTATTGGCAATCGGACTCAAGAATTGATTGGTCAAGAGTGCAATATTATTATCATATATGTCTATATGTTGATAAAGATTGTTGAAGTAATTGCCTAAACCTTCGTTATCGACAAATTTAGGATCAAATTCCGCTTTCCGCTCCGCTAAAATATATTGCTTATTTTTTTTGGGATCATTCCTGTAATATACCTTAGACACTTTCTCTTCAATAAAGGCTGGTAAAATATATTTATCACCGGTTTGTACAGAATCATCTTTCTGAAACAGGAACTGATAGTTCTTAAATGCTTTGCGGTTTTTGAATTTTTCGGATAAATTACTCAGCCCCAGGGAAATCTTCTCATACTGTTCGTATTCCACATATTGTTGCCCCGTTAATCTGTTTTCATCACGATGTGCAATGACCTGTCTGATTAATTCCACCGCAGGATTATTTTTGTTGGAATATTTCAATTTTGGTCTTTTGACCACAACTTCCTCGATTAGATTCTCGGAAACCAATAATATCTCAACCGGAGATCGGAGGGCAATAAATGAAAAGTCCTGATTTTCGTATCCGACGTAGGAGATTCGTATCTTGGATTGTGCAGAAGGAACCTTTAGATTAAAATTCCCATCATCATCCGTATACGTGCTTTGTGTCGAGCCAATTACAGCAACCGTTACAAATGATAGAGCTTCTTTGCTTTGTGCATCTAGTACACGTCCCCGTAGCTGTAGGTCTTGGGCATATGTGTTGATAACGGATAGAATAGACAGAAATAATAAAATGCCTTTCTTTATTACGTTGTTCATAAAATATTAATTAATTCATTTTGACTTTCTGAAGTAAATGTTCAAAAATTCTGACGCAAATTAAATGGATATTTTCTTTATTATAAAATCTTAAAAGTGAGTTTGACGAATAGATGATAATTAGATGATGAGCAATTATGAATATGACATAATGACAACCAAAATTTTCTGAAACAGATAAAACGGAGTATCTTTGGTTAAGAAGAGCGGGTGTTAATTTAATGAGAAAAGATTAAGATATAGTAATCAAAAAAGATATGTTTTTAATGGATAATCTAAAGGAATGGCAGGATCTGGGAAAAGGTGTGCAGCGAAAGGTAATAGGATATACACCGGAAATGATGTTAGTAAAGGTCCGTTTTGAAACGGGTGCGATTGGCGAGTTGCATCACCATCTACATGTACAATCCTCTTATGTATCATTAGGTAAGTTTAAGTATAGCATTGATGGAAAGGATCAGATTCTCTCTGCAGGTGATGGCTGTGTGATACCTTCTAATCTTGTACATGGCTGTGTATGTCTCGAGGCGGGAGAATTAATTGATACGTTTACTCCATTTAGGGCAGATTTCCTGTAACACGGCACTATATGAATTTTTCATACATGCCTAAAAATCCTGTCAATCCGCCGGTGTGCAGGATTAATATCTTTTCATTGGCTAAGAAGGTTTCCTTTTGTACTAAATCCTGAAGGGCGTAGAAAAGCTTTCCAGTATAAATCGGTTCTACCATGATACCTGTTTTGGACACAAATTCCTGGATAAAGTGAAATAATTCGGGGGCAGTCTTGGCATACCCTCCAAAATGGTAGGTCGTATGTAGGATCAATTGGTTGATGGGTGCATTAAGATTCTTCATTTCCTCCTCGATAAAATCTCCCCCTTTTAAGACTGGAATGCCGTGAAGAGTTGTGTTGTCCAGTTGATGATCTGCAATTCCCTTCGCCAATCCGGCTAACGTTGTACCCGTACCTGCGGCACAAAAGATATGGTTGTAATTTTGTTTTAATTCTGTAATTATTTCGGAGCAACCTTTCATACCGTGAGTTCCATATCCCCCTTCATCAATAAATAAGGCATTGCTGCCATTTTCGAACCGTTGATGGAATAAATCCGTTTTGTGTTTATATTCGGTTCGGGTCACGAATACCAGTTCCATTCCATAGAGTTTACACATCGCGAGAACGGGATTGGAGACACTTTCACCGCGTACGAATCCTATAGTGTTAAAACCGAACATGGCTCCGGCGCAAGCAGTGGCGAGCAGGTGATTGGACCAGGCTCCTCCAAATGTAACCAGCGTATCTTGTTTGTTTTCCTTTGCCGATATTAGCGCATATTTAAGTTTACGCCATTTGTTCCCTGAAATAAAAGGATGGATCAAATCATCTCGCTTAACGAAAACCCGTACCTGCTTTTCTTTAAATAATGGAAGAAATAATTCCTCCTCGGGACTATAAAAATCAAGTGTCAATTCGATTGCTGTTATATTTAATTCATGTTCTTGCTTCAAAGTTAAGAGATTTTGACCTATTTGCCTTACTTTTGTGCAATGGCAGAGGATTTAGAATTATTAGAACAAGAAGATCAGGAATTATTTGAACATATCCGTATTGTGGCGGATAAGGGACAAGCTCCGTTGCGTTTGGATAAATTTTTGATGAACAGAGTAGAGAATACGTCTAGAAATCGTATTCAGAATGCAATCGATGCAGATACTGTTCGGGTGAATGATAAAATTGTAAAGGCCTCTTATAAGGTGAGACCATTAGATGTGATCACCATGTTACTACCTGATCCACCACGCGATACGGAAGTATATCCAGAAGATATTCCATTGAATATCACCTATGAAGATGAAGATGTACTGATTGTCAATAAAGAAGCTGGGATGGTTGTACATCCAGGATTTAATAACTTTACCGGCACGTTGGTAAACGCATTGACTTTCTATTTAAGTCAGTTACCGAATATGGTTGGGAATACTGGTAGACCTGGACTCGTGCACCGAATCGATAAGGACACCTCAGGGCTTTTGGTTATTGCAAAAAATGAATGGGCTATGACCTATTTAGCCAAGCAATTTTACGATCACTCAATAGCACGCCGTTACGTGGCCCTAGTATGGGGAGACATAGCAGAAGATGGTACCGTTTCTGGATATATAGGACGTAATATGAAAGATCGGAGGGTAATGGAAATGTATAAGGAACCAGAGCAGGGTAAGTGGTCGGTAACACATTATACAGTTTTAGAACGCTTGGGTTACGTTACCTTGATCGAATGTCAATTGGAAACAGGTCGTACACACCAAATCCGTACGCATATGAAATCAATAGGCCATCCCTTATTTAGTGACGCTGCTTATGGTGGTGACAAAATCGTTAAGGGAACGGTCTTTAACAAATACAAGCAATTTGTCGAAAATTGTTTTCAGATGATGCCAAGACAGGCTTTACATGCACGGGCACTCGGCTTTGTGCATCCCACATCAAAGAAAACAGTGCACTTCGAGGTACCAATACCGGAAGATTTTCGTTTAGTGTTAGAGAAGTGGCGTAATTATGCCACGGGTCACGAAGTAAAATAGAATATTCATTTATGCCGATACATTATATTAATTACAACGGCACGTTTGTGCCGGAGGATACGTCTGTGATGACGGTTGAAAATCGCGCCTTCCGCTATGGGGATGGTCTTTTTGAAACTATGTTATGGAAAGACGGGGACATTCGATTTCTAAAATTTCACGTTGAAAGATTACAAAAGAGCATGAAAATGCTGCACTTGGATGAATATACGAAATTTGACGAATTCTTTATTCGGAGTAGGGCAGAGGAGCTTATTCGGAAGAATAATATGGTAGGGAAACGTCTTCGCATTCGTTTGATCGTATTTAGAGATGGTGGAGGGCTTTATAGTCCACAAACGAATAGACCTGTTTTTGTTTTTCAGGTGCATAAAATAGATGAGACCCTACGCGACAGGAAAGTGGGGTTAATTGTGGATCTCTATACCGAGTATAAAAAATCATATAGTGATCTATCGGGTATCAAATCCAATAATTCCCTGATATATGTTTTAGCTGGATTGCACAAGAAAAAGTTCTCTTTTGACGATGTATTGTTATTAAATCAGGAGGGCTATTTATGCGAGGCATTAACTTCCAATATATTCGTGTATTACGAAAAAACACTGTATACACCAGCGCTATCTGAAGGATGCATTGACGGTGTAATGCGTCGCGTTGTAATGGATATGGCCAGACATGAAGGAATTCCCGTAGTTGAAGCGCAAATAAGTCCGGAAATCATGAAACGTGCTGATGAGATTTTCTGTACCAATGCGGTTCAAGGTATTCAATGGGTCATGGGTTATAAACAAAAACGTTATTTCAATAAAATGGCACGCATTCTGGAAGAAAAATTGATAAGCTGGAATTACGAAGAAGTAGAATAGTAAGTTTATCGTTTCCTAATTTGCGAGTCTCATTGATTATTTTTGTCTAACGATCAAGCATAAATGGTTTTCCAGAAGGAGGTATCCGTATTCGTAGACGAATATATAAGATTGTCCTTTGCTAGTGTGAAGCAAATGTGTGTGGTAATCAAATTGGAAGCCTTCTTTTTGAAGCTTATCTGAAGAAACTTTAATCGATTTCTCATTTCCTAAGAAAGCCTGTAGTATCCTTCTGTTTTTACGAAGTATGTGATTGATATTACGGATGATATTATTTTGATCGCCATTTAGTCGGTTGTTATACGTATTTCTGCAAGCATCATCGCAAAAGCGTTTATCAGCACGTCCTTTGATGGGTTTGAGACATTCTAAGCATGATTTTTCATTCATATTTAATCTTTAGTATCTAATTGTAAGCGTTTACAAACGGTTATAGTCGGTAATAAGCGTTTAATATACGAATAATATTTTTACCTCCCCGATCTTTGTGTCAGCAAGTAGCTTTTGGGCTATTCGTTGTTTAGGTTAAATTAATATTTTTTACAATTTAAATTTTAAGATCATGAATGCTTTAATGAATCAAGTTCAATTAATTGGGCGCTTAGGTGCTGATGCAGAAATCAAAACAACTAGTCAAGACACTAAGGTTTGTACATTACGTTTGGCAACGAATGAACGTATAAAATTACGTAGTGGAGAGTGGAAAGAGACTACACAATGGCATACCTGTGTGGTATGGGGTGAGTTGAATAATGCTGTAGAAAAATATGGTAAAAAAGGTGCACAAATTTTAGTTTCAGGGCCATTGCAGTACCGTGAATATATAGATAGTCAAGGTATAAAACGTTCGATAGCAGAAATCAAGGTAAATCATTTCATGGCATTGGATTACGCCTCAAAGGAAATTGACACCCGAACAGCGGACAGGGATACCGATCTTCCATTCTAAAATAAAAAGCGGGATATGCAACATGCACATCCCGCTTTTTGTTTTCTACTATATCCCTAGAATTCCAGTCCCGCAGCCATAGCTATTTTTTTTGGAATATCTACGTTTTCCATTTTATGCCTGAATAGTTCAGCTCCCGCGCCAATGGCATAAATTGGAATGTATGCCGCTGAATGTCCTCCAGATGCCCATGAAACCGAAGATATCTTATTCAAAATGGATATACTTAATGCCGCTATTTTGTCGTCATTGGCATAAAGACTTTTTTCTGTTTCATTTTCATGTTTGACAAAACTCCGCTCGTAGGCCGTAAAAAGTTGCTTTTCGTCGTTTTCAGCAACTTTCGCAGTAGACCACAATCCCAAATTTTGTTGTAATACACTTTTTACTTCTTCCCAACTTGCATTTGGATTTGTTTTGCGAAGCTCTCTTATATGCGTAGAGAGTTCTCCTTGAGACACAACCTGTCCGTTAAGTGCCTTTGTGTTTAATCGGCTACTGCCATTACCGATTCCAATTCCTCCGGTTTCATGGTCTGCTGTTACGATAATGAGTGTTTCCTCCGGATGTTTTTTGTAAAATTCAAAAGCTAATTTAACGGATTCATTGAAATCAAGTACTTCATGGATTGCGGTAGCACCATCATTAGCATGGCAGGCCCAATCTATTTTTCCGCCTTCTACCATTAGGAAAAAGCCGTCTCCTTTATCGTTCAAGGTGAGTGCTTCAATAGCTGCAGCTGTAATTTCCGCTAAATTAAGGTCGCCTGCTTTTTGATCAATTGCATATTTTAATGCAGATTGATCTGTATCATCCATATTCGTCAAGATAATCTTGCCGTTCTGAGTCTTCTTTGCATCTTGAAAGGCTCTATAACCTTTGACAATTTGGTAACCTGCCTTTTCAAATTGAGGAAATAGGGAAGGAGCATCCTTATTATCGAAAGTTTTATCGGGCTTGATGAAACCGGCACCGGCGAAAAAGTCAAAATTTGATTTAATCAGATCCAAACCAATTTCGTAGTACATGTTGCGGTCGGGACGATTGGCATAAAATGAAGCAGGAGTGGCATGATCAATACTCACACTTGTCGCAATACCGACTCTCATACCTTTAGCTTTAGCGGCATACGCAATACTTTTGTAAGGTACCGTAGCTGCGCTGTCCATCCCTATTACACCATTCCTTGTTTTTTTTCCTACAGCAAGCGCAGTGCCTCCCGCTCCTGAATCAGTAACGCCATGAGACAGCGAATATGATGTGCCAAATGTCGCGTATGGAAATTGCGTAAATACCAAAGGGAAAACACCGTTTCTCCCAGCTAATTCTGCTGAATATACTTCAGCAATGTTAACTTGATTAAGTCCCATGCCATCACCGATCATGAAAAAAATATATTTGGCTTTCTGACCAAATAGGGGAAGGAGGAAAAGAAAAGAAAGAAAAAGTAATGTCGTGATTTTTTTATTCATAACTGTTTTTAGATTGAAAAATCAAATATAAGTTATTCAAATTAAATTAATGTTAATTCAAAAATACCATTCGAACAACAGTTAAAAGGCTATGAACAGCATTTGCAAATCAAATTGATTTAAAGGGTATGTTTACTTTAACCAGTAGTTATAATTGCTTTACAGCTAGATATACAAGAGAAGATTAAACTAAGAAAATGAAACAAAATTTATTCAATGGTGTTGTATAATTGTAATTAATCATTTTATTGCTATGGAGAATAATTTGTTAAATTTAGCAAAATCACACTTTAACGATGAGGTTATCATCTCTAGATTGGGTGCAAATACTGGAGAAAGTGACGAGTCGATCCGAAGGGGCTTAGATATCGCTATCCCTTCCATATTTTTAGGTCTACAAAGTCAATCGAGCGAAGGCTTGGCCGGTATACTTGAACAAGCGAAACAACATTTTTCGGGTATTGATTTCGAGAATATAACGGGGAGTTTATTTGCCCAAGAACCCGAGGATACGCATACGGCATCTCAGCTATCCGACAATAGTTTCCTATATACCGTTTTCGGTAATAAACTTGATGCTATTCTCGCTTCGCTATCTACATTTTCCGGCAACTCATCCGGTACGATCAGGCACTTGTTAGAAGCCGTTCTTCCGGCGGTATTCGCGAGTCTAACAGAGAATGGCAGTAATTGGAGCATCAGTTCGATCGCCGAAGTATTGGAGATTAATAAATCGTCTTTTGCTTCTGCTCTTCCGGGTGGATTGGGATTAGGCACTTTTGGATCTGCATTTGCGGAAGCGGATACACCGAACCTTTTGACTAACGACCCGGGTATCGTAGATACGCCTACTCCGGCCGATACGTATGTACCTCCCATAATAGAAGAAGAGATTCCTCCTGTAATTCCATCAGCTGCGCCTATTGTGCATACCCATGAGGCTATAGCAAAAAATACAAGAGGTGCAGGCTTATGGTGGATATTGATTCCGATCATTTTGATTTTGATTTGGTTTCTTTTTGGCCGAGAAGGAAGCGGCACCAATAATACGACTGCCACAGATTCTGTTGCCGCTACATCTACAGATGTAGCGGACACGTTATTAAACAGTCCAACTAATCCGCGTCACTAGCAAAGTATCTCCAATATGAAGAAAATATAAAAGATTATAAGCGACGCTAGCTTGTCAACTGAGTTAGCCTATGTTTGTAATTATAAAAGAAAACGTTCTCGTATACGAACGTTTTCTTTTATGTAGTAGCCAGAAATAATGCGCACCGCCGCACAGAGCTAGCGGATTTGATTTAATCATGAAATGTCCAGACCAATTTTTTTACATCGTATCCGGCCTTCTCAGCATACGCTAAATACATATCACGTATTTCATCCGGAATAGTTTTTTCCCGTGATAGTATCCAGATATAATCTAAATTTTCTCCAAAAACTAACGCATATCGATAATCATCATCTACATGCATAATATTATATCCCGAATAAAATGGGCCAAAAAAGGAAACTTTAAGTGCCCCTTCAGTTGGTGTCCTTACAAATTTTGCTTTGCCAATACTTTGTTTGTGTTTATTCTTAGTAAAGTCAAGTCCTTGATTATTTACGCGAATAGAACCATCCTCATTAAGGTTATACTCTGCTGTCACATTTTTGAGATTCTTTTCCCAATAGAAATCTAATCGCGCAATTTCATGCCATTTTCCTAGATATCTATTGATATCTAAATTTTGGATAACAGGAAGGTCTGATTTTATCGGTTTCCAAATATTGTAGATAACTGATCCGGCAGCAACGGCTGTCAATACTAATAAAGATTTCTTCTTATTCATATCTGTGTTGTTAAATATCAATGCTTTCCGAAGTTAAAACACCTTGCGATCCTAAATGTTTATGTAAATTGCTAGTTTTGTAAAAAAAGCACATTGTACTCAAGAGAAGAAACAAAAAAACTGAAAGAACATTTTTGGACAACATTCGGCCAATATATGGCTGTTGTTCCTTCTTCAGACATGGAAAAAATTAACTGGGTGAATTATAAAACGGGTATTAAAAACATTTTCTTTCGTATGGAAGTTACTAATAAAAAAGCGACTATAATGATTGAAATATCACAAGCTGATGACGGGATAAGAAATCTGGTATTCGAACAGTTTCTGGAACTTAAACCTGTTTTTCAGGCGACATTTCAGGAAGAATGGGATTGGAGTAACGTATGTTATGACGAATATGGAAAACAAATAGGTCGTATTTCTAGGTCTCTGGAAGATGTCAGCATCTTGAAAAAAGAAGATTGGCCTGCTTTGATCTCGTTTTTTAAACCGCGTATCATCGCTTTAGACGAATTTTGGTCTACCGCAAAGTATTTATTTGATATCTTTAAATAATCTTTAAATGAAACATAAATTTTCAACATTACTCACACTAGTCATTTTTATTTCTATAGCATCCATGCAAACTGCACGGGCATGGGGAATGACGGGACATCGCGTCATTGCGGAAATTGCTGAACGACATTTAACGAAAAAAACCAAAAAGAACATTCAAGGTATAATTGGCAATCAAAAATTAGCATATTGGTCAAATTGGGCTGATTTTATTAAATCAGACCCCGATCCCAAGCTTAATCAAACGGGTTCCTGGCATTTTGTAAATACCAATTCCAATCTAACTTTTCAGCAATTTTCGTACGAACTGCTACAGTCGCCGGAAAATAATCTCTATAAAGCTTATTTGCGGATTAAGGATCATGCAAAAAACAGCCTTAGTACGAGTCTCTTGGAAAAGCAACATGAGTTGTATTATATAATACATCTTTTCGCAGATGCCCACCAACCCATGCATGTGAGCCGGGAATCAGATCTTGGAGGTAATAAAATAGATGTAATGTTCTTTGGTCGAAAAACTAATATTCATCGCGTATGGGATTCCGATTTAGTCGAAAATGAGAAGTATAGCTTTACAGAGTATGCAGATGTATTAGATATTCATGACATGAACGTTTATAAGAAATATAGGGATTGTACGTTCGAAGAAATGCTATTCCAATCCCACGAATTGGCCAATAAGATTTATAAAGATGTGGAAAATAACACTAATCTGAGCTACAACTATATCTACGATTACAAGTATATCATGGAAGATTGTTTACTTAAAGCAGGTATTCGTCTAGCTATGCATTTGAATGAGATTTATGGTAGATAAAGAGACTGATTGGCTTCTTAGTTGTTCTAATCGTTCGGGTAATTTCAGTTGCATCCACAATGTCAGGTCTTCCGATGAAGGAACCTGAAGCTTTTTTCTGATTCGATATTTTCTACTTTCTACCGACCGGGTAGTACTGTTGGTATAATATGCGATTTCTTTTGTGTCAAAATTGAGTATCAACATCGCACAGATTTCTATTTCTTTTGCGACAAGTTTAAATGAGCTTACCGTCATCAACTGACGCGAAAACTCAGGAAAATATTGATTAAATTTTGTAAAAAAAATAGGGTTTCTGTTGTTTGCAAGTTCAATCAACTCTTGAATATATTTATCCTTTTCCTCCTCTTTCTGAGAAGACTGATGTTGACTAAGCTCTTCAACTTTATGTACGAGCTGATCCACGGCTTTTCGTTGCTCTAATTGTATATTTTGATAGTATTTAAAAGCAAAAAATAACGTTATTGATATAAGTACTGTAAAGCTAATCAATGTAAAGAATGATTTTCGGTACGGATGTATCTCGGCCGGCATAGTTTTTTCAAAAGATATATCGATGTTTTTATTGTTGTTGTCTTTATTATTTTGTATCTGTGAGTCGAACTTATACAACGACTGGATTTTGAACGTATTGGATATCGACTGTGCATTCGCACTCTGTAATACTGCATACGCAACTAGGTATATAATAATTGAAATAAAATAATGTAAATAACGTGCCATGTTTTATACCTTTCCTATCTAAGATTTTAAACTATTTTTAGTGTGATTATAAAGAGTCTCTTCTCCTGACGCACAAATATTATTAAAAATTGGGATAATCCAAATTTCACCCAATAATCAAATGGAATACTTATTTGTTAAAAAGTGGCTTAACGCTTTAATAACTGAGTTTTTCTATAGTATCCATTTTCTCAAAAAATTCTATTATCATAATTATGTAGTATAAGAACTACATTTTTTCATATTAATTAATTGATTATAAGGTATTTGTTGTTTTTCGACACTTGTATTGATGTTTTTTTGATTGTATATCAGTTTTTAATGGGATTTGTAAAGAACAATCTAGTCGTTAATGTTTTGGGAGTCCTTTTGTTTATCTAAGGCTAGCTGCATTGATTTTGTACGTCATTCAAACCTAGAAACATTTCTAAAGCTATTTGCTTGTTATATAATTATGCAAAAGTCATCCTAATCAGATCTTGTTGTATGGTATGCGTATAAGTGAGTAGTAAATTTTACTGATATTCTCTAGTTTTTATCTAAGATCGTAATACTGAAAATTTGTAGATGTAAATTTACAAAAATAAAAGACAATTATCTTATTATTAGATGCTTATGTTTAAGCGTATGATGTGCGTATAAGTGCGTATTCAATAATTCTTAACTCCCATCTCTTCTGGTTTTCTTTGTTCCACAAGTACAAAATTTAATCTGTATATGGAATCTGCAAATAAAATCAATCGGATCGTATTAGCCGGTATATCTCAACGATTATCTGCGCGTATAAAAAGTATGTTAAAGACAATGTTTGAGTCCGAATTTCCAACACAAAGCGTAGATAGGATTACTGAGTTGGAAACGCATGCGGATTCAGGAGATTCACTACATGATTGTTTGATTATCCTTTCAATTGATATGCGTATTAAAGAGAATATAGAACATGTCGAGAGCATGTTGAACATGAGATTTAAGGCGAAAGTTGTGCTAATCGTCGACGAATGGGAATTGTCTTTCATGCCATTTTATAATGCGATCGGCATCCATGACTTTTTGGAACGTAGTCAGTTAAAAGAAAATTTAAAAGCTTCCCTAGCTAAGCTCCTGAATACAAATTCAAGGTATAAATCAAGATAAGGAATTAATCTAAGTATTAAATTAATGAATAAACGTAATCAATTTTTACTATACGGTCTACTTTTTGGTTGTATAGGCATGGCTAATGCACAGTCCAAAATATCTGACGGTACTGTAAATGGGGATCCGACTGTTCCCAATAAAAATGCAATTTTGGAATTGAGTAGTATCAACAAGGGGCTATTGCATGTCCGGATTGAACTCAGTCGGACGACGGATTTTACTCCATTAAGTGCACATGTGGCAGGGATGATGGTTTATAATACCGTGACTACAAATGATGTTGTTCCAGGTATTTATTATAATGATGGAACAAAATGGGTTTTGGTCTCTTCAGGCTCGGCTTCTAATATATCTTATGATCCAACGACTTACGTGATCAGTTACATCGATGCCAGTGGTAACCCGCAAACCGTTAATTTGGTGCAAGCGATTAAAGCTAATGAAACGAAAACTCTATTGGTGAGTAATGGTGGTGGAAAATATACTTATTTTAACGAAGAGGCAATCGATACTAATGGCAATCCGATTCTAAGTAAAGGTGTTACGATCGATGTCCCTGCGGATGTGATCAACAACTTTGAGGAGATCGTTACCAATACGGAGGTGCTTAACCAATTGATCGAGAATTTAACGAACACGACAGTTGGCGGCAATGTAAGCTACGACGGTGACCAGTTTACCTATGTTGACGAGAACAACGTTGTCCAGAACATCAGTTTCGAAGAGATCGTACAGGCCAATGAGACGGTAACGACACTTGTGAACAACAATGACGGTACGTACACCTATACGAACGAGGCCGGTGCTACGGTTACGATCGATGTCCCTGCGGATGTGATCAACAACTTTGAGGAGATCGTTACCAATACGGAGGTGCTTAACCAATTGATCGAGAATTTAACGAACACGACAGTTGGCGGTAACGTAAGCTACGACGGTGACCAGTTCACGTATATCGATGAGAACAACGTACAGCAGGTGATCAACTTTGAAGAGATCGTACAGGCCAATGAGACGGTAACGACATTGGTCAACAATAACGACGGTACCTATACCTATACGAATGAGGCAGGTGCAACGGTCACGATCGATGTCCCTGCAGATGTGATCAGCAACTTTGAGAACATTTACAACCAGATTGTCAACGAAGAGATTGTCGTCAATGGCGATACATACAGCAGTTTCGAGGAGTACCTTACACAGATCATTACCAATAACACCAATTTCGAGGACAACGATTTCATCGAGGTAAGCGGGACGGGAACAGACACAGACCCCTTTAGGATCACGATCAAGGCTGGGGATGCAAACTCCATGCTGGTTACCAACGTGACCGGCGAACTGGAATGGGCAACGATCGAGAGTATCGTACAGGCCAATGAGACGGTAACGACACTGGTTACCAACAATGACGGTACGTACACCTATACGAACGAGGCAGGTGCTACGGTTACGATCGATGTCCCTGCGGATGTGATCAACAACTTTGAGGAGATCGTTACCAATACGGAGGTGCTTAACCAATTGATCGAGAATTTAACGAACACGACAGTTGGCGGTAACGTAA
>NZ_SUME01000007.1 GCF_005048855.1 Sphingobacterium olei | reverse complement strand
GAAGAAAAAAAAAATTGGAATCTTAAATGAATTGTATATTATTGTAATCGGAAAGTGGCCCAATGACTAGCGAAATAATTGGCCCGTTAACGCCGAAATCACTGGCCCAGAATCACCGAAATAGACAAATGGGAACACGAGAGTATTTATTGGAGAAGGCAAAAAAACAAGGTCTTGAAAAAGGGAAGCTTGAAGAACGCGCTAAAGCTAAAGCCGAGAAACTCAAATCTGCTTTGGATTTTAAGAAAATGGGTATTCCATTAGCTGATATAGCCAAAGGTTTAGGCCTGTCCATTGAGGAAATTGATAGCTTGGTTTAAAGCTTTCCAATTTTAGATAGATATAGCAGGCGTTCTGAATAAGGACGCTTTTTTACGACCGACGTTGCGATATATCGAGCCAACATTATATGTTAATTAGGCACGGGACAAAGTCCACGCGCCAGCGGTTTGCATATAGCCGCGTGAGGAGGTTAGTTCTAAAATACCAAGTTAGCGGTTCGGGCTTTTGTCAGTCGCCTCAAATTTTAGCAGTTCAGTATAAGGATCGCCTGTCAAGCCAAGTGCTAACCCAAATGCAGGTTCTGTCTTATGTCCTTGTCGCTTAAGTTTAATAATCTCTTGTCTAAATTTCTCTCCATGTTTGTTTAGCAAGTTATGTTCAACTATTAAATGTCTGTACGCAAATTGTTGTTTTGTCGGAATACTTTGTCCGAAAATCTCAATTTCAAAATTGTCCACAACAAAGTTGGCGACAATAGCCAAAGTGTCTATACTTTGTTGTTCTCCGATTGTAAAATTTCTTTCATCACTAAAATTGGTGATAAGTGATTTTTGAAACTCTTGTTTGTTTGTAAAACAACAAATAATGTCCAGGTCGCTGTTTTCGATGTCTATGTTTATCGGTATTGTTCCTACAAGAATAGGGTCAAAGTGTTCGAGCTTTAACATTACTTTATTGTTCGTCAATGTAGAATACGCTTGTCGTTGTCGGTTGTTGCCGTATTGTAAATATTCTATTTTATCAAAATTTATTGCCATAAACCCAATCGTATTTTTTGTAAGAAGCGTCCGTGTTTCAGTGTTTTTTTAAAATGACCGATAACGCTTATTTATCCCAACCCGATTCGCCAAATACTCTCTATATCGCCATTGCGTAAAAAGTACCAGTAAATGTAATAAAACGATGCGGCTTTTGCATATCCAAGTCAAGTATTCGCTACGCATAGTGGACAATGCCATCAGAATATTTATTACAATATATTTTGTTGTAAAGAAAGTAATTCTAAAATCGCTTATGCTTATTGGCAAGCGTGCTCGTTCGTGCAAAGATCTATTCAGCCAATTAATTGCTTAATAATGCAAACCTGCCTGCTTATTATCCAAACAAGATTACGAACGCAAATAACCAGGATAATGAAATAGGTCTAAACACTGCTAACATATTTAAGTTTACTTTAGTTAAATATAGGAAATTTCGAACGAATTTGATAGCGCAAAATATCTTTAGTAGCAGTTCGTGGCAATCAGTCTTTGGATGAATTCGTCTTCATCTTTATAGGCACAATTATACTGATGCCAGACGGGGCAGCATAGGCATCCTCTTCGGACGGTTACTTCCTGGCAATAAGAACGGTCACGGTCACGGGACAAAGTCCACGCGCCAGCGACTGCATATACCGGCGCGAGCGGAGGTACTGACTCCGAATTAAAGATACAAAAGTTCATTCTCTCTGCTATCCTGATGGCGGGCAACAGAGATGATCAGGATACAAATGCTGTAAAGTGTTTTCATTTGTCGATAAGGTCTTCAATAGCGTCAGCTATTTTTTCTATTTCTCCCGTCTCGTGAAACCATATATAGATTTCATTACCCAGTTGTTTGTTATTTTCTTTTGCTGGTAATAGTATCAAAAAGTCTCCAGAACCATTTGAAGCAATTGCAATTCCGTTAATCGGAAAATTGTCCCATTGTTTAGCTTGATTAGTTTCTAAAACAATGTGATTAGAAGTCCTGCTAATTCTTTTTTTATCTGACTTGTCAAAAAATGGAAAAAGCTGCCAGTCATCGTCATCTGTCATTAATTCTCCACCGTTTTCTTCGGTCATTTTAGTCTTGAAGTTGTCAGGAAATATAAGTCCAAGTTCTTTTTCGGTTTCGATGATATATTTTGTATTTACGGGAAATGGCATTGTTATTCTGTTATTATTTGAAATTCGTCACTATTTTCTATTCTTTCAAGTTCAGTTCCATATGGTGAGCTTAGATATGGAATTATTGCGCTATCGTAATTAGCGATTGTGTTCACGTTATAAATCATCATATTTTTTGAGTCGTCCACATATTTCTGGTCTTCTGTTCCCGCGAAAAACCGCCAACCGCTGTCTATATCTCCGTATGGTTCTTCACGATACATATAACCAACTTTCCTTCCTTCAACGGTTATTTTGTCCGTCGCAATACAACTTTCAATTGGTGGAACTAAGTCAATGAATTCGTCAACCTTTATTTTAAAGATTTTTTCTACCATTGTTATTTAGATGTTGCTTGCCAATAATTGCCGTTAACGTCAAGATGTAA
Source organism: Sphingobacterium olei (assembly GCF_005048855.1). Lineage (GTDB taxonomy): Bacteria > Bacteroidota > Bacteroidia > Sphingobacteriales > Sphingobacteriaceae > Sphingobacterium > Sphingobacterium olei. The sequence goes on along the minus strand of NZ_SUME01000007.1, from coordinate 303,253 downwards.
GCTTCTTTTTTTAAGATCAGATTTGCGTTGCTCATCATAAATTTACATTTTATTTCCAACTGAAAAAAATAGTATTTGGTTGTTTCTTCTTTTCCATATCATCTGTCCAATGATAACCCCATTGATCCTTATATAATACTAGTTTATCTTCTCTGATTTCATTTATCATTTTCGCTAATCGATCTAAAGTTTCAGGCAAGTATTCCTTGTCATCGCAACTTAAATGGGTGTGAATGTCAGTTTTTCCATCAGGATCTTCTAATCCAATTGTTATTTCTGAATTGTAAGTGGCTAGCCAGATAGAAAATGTATCCGCTTGATTTCTCAGACCACAATCAAATGAGCCATCATCTTTAAAATCTAAAGACGAGAGAAATTCGGGGAAATTCTCTGCAAGAAATTCTTTTATTATTTCTGAAAGATAAATTTGTTCCATCATAGTTGCCCGGTCGTAGTTCTTTATTTTGCTGTCTTTCGTCTAAAGCTGCGAGTAATTCGCGTCAGCTCTCATTCATCTAATGTATCCAGTTTCCAATTTTTGTCACCCCTTATTTTTTTCCAGTCCCAATATGTTTCGTAAAATTTGTCGTGCAGCCAGTCGTCAACTGGCTCCGAGTTTTCGTTAGGTTCTTCGTCTATCAGTTTTAACCCCGTCCAGTCGTCATCGCTGTTTTTGGGAAACCCAGTACCGTCAAGCAAGTTAAGCATACTGAAAATGACAGTTGCAGAACTGTCGGCGATAACTTTTCTTAAACCATTTTTTAAGTGTTCGTTATTACCCAGTTTTTTGAGTTCTTCAATCTCTAATTCTGTCAAGCCACAATTTGGCGGGTACGTTAAAAAGTTAAAATCTTTCTTGTCAAGAATATTGGTGACCAAGGTATCTGCAAATTCTTCTATGTCTTGATGCGTGTCGAGTAATAAAATCTTTGCGTTATTATTTGAAAGCTCCATTATGTCACATTTTTTTTGATTGAGGGTTTGTCAATCCCCAAAAGTTCTAATATCTTCTTCGCTTTTTCTTTGTCAGCGATTCTTGTTTTGTCAAACTCGTCCATAAGTCCGCAAACGAAAAGCCGTTCGTTAACCGTCATTCCTGTCAGTCCTTCAACTTTATTGATTGATTTTATTATCTGTTGTTCTGTCATTGTTGTCGGTCGTTCTAAATAGGTGAGGTTATGCGTTCGCTTTTCTGTTCTCAATTATTTGTTTCTTTAAATTCAGGTCAATGTTTGTCCAAATAGTCCGATGTGTCAGAACAAGTTTACTGTTACACTCTTTGTCTGCTACATCTATTATATGCCTAAACCAATCGTAGTAACTCCATTCTCTTGGCTTTGGGGAATAAAGAAATAACTCCTTCTCGTCCCAATGAACTTCTGTTGCTGTTCTGTAAATCAGAGTAAAGCGTTCATTTTTAGGTCGAATAAAAAGTCGTTCGTCCTTGTCGATTCCAATTTCAATAATTTCATCTTGCCTTTTCCCGATTTCTTTAGTCTTAATTTGATCAAAAATGATTCTACCAACATAATTTTTAAGTTTTGGGAATTTGCGTTTGTAATATTCATTCCAGTAACTAATCATTCGGTTTTCTGTCTGCTGATAATATTTTGGATTTTCGATAGCAAACCGCTTGTAATTTTCCAATTTGTCGTCGTCAAGCTGTTCGTCTAATACGTTTAAAATTTCAACAACATATTCTCCTAAAAGCTGAAATGTGAAAGGTGTAATCCAATATTCGTTGTTTACAATTTTTTCTAAGCGATTTTGTCTTATATACCCATTATGGTGTCGAAGAAAGATACAGTTGAGAATTGTTTTTTGTCGGTCTGTAAGCGTCATTTCCTTCTCAATTTCAGGTTCATTAAAATAAACCCTGCAAGGTACGGTCAACAGTTCTCCTTCAAGCTTAACTGTTTGGGTGTTAGGGTGGATTAGGTTTTCTACTTTGTGAATCTGCCCGTCACATAATTTTATCTCGTTTACGTCGACGGGTAAAATATTCAATACAATTTCAACGTCTTCCTTCAAAGTCTGTGGAAAGGCATTGCTAAGGGTTTCTCGATATTTTGAATATTTATTTTGGTTAAACCAATTTATCATTTTCGGCGAGTCGTTTTTAAGCCGGTCACTAATTACTTCTCTAGCGCAATCCGTTCTACTTAGCTTTGGGAATAAATCGTTCGTAAAATTTACCAGATCCTTTAGCGTCAAGCCTTCCAACAATTACGGTGTCAGAGCTGTTTGCTAATTCTAATTTTGGGCTTAGACAATACTGTTCTCTTGCCCCGATTGGTAAATATTTATCGTCTACTTCCTCTTGGTTAAGTTCAGCAATTTCGATTAGTAATTTAGCGAAGGATTTAAGTCCTTCTGGGTCTCCATGTATTAAAATCTCATTCCACTTAGATATTTCTCCTTCAAATTCGTCTTCATTGTGAGTTACAAAAATATCTAAATGTCCTTTAATTTCGCCCCCTTTGGAATGTTTATATTTCATAGTCTATTCTCTTGTTGGTCCGGTTTTGTAAAAAATCACATAACGTTTTGAGGCTTTGCTTTCGTACGGGCCTTCAAAGCCGCAACATTCAGCTAAAATACAAATTAAGTGCCTGTGTCCAGATTATAAAGCTAATACTTTTAATCAAATCTATCCACTTTTGGCTGATAATTTGAACTAACGGAGTTAATTCTGACTCCTTGATCTCGCGGCTTCGGCTTCCTGTAAAAATTAAAATATCTTGCTATAAAACAGAATTATACTATTTTTACAAGAGCCTTTTACGCAATTTGGATATGCAGAATGATTGACGATACACCGTTGTAATTAAAAGGCAGTTAAGGACAATATTAACCGACAGACATCTAAAAAAATGAATTTTGAATTAGCAGACAAATTATACGGCTTACTTCAGACAAAAAAACTAGATGAAGCAATTGCTTTGGCTGAAAGTGAACTACGAAACATACCTGAAACAGACTTTCATAAAATCCTTGGCCGAAACTTATTGCACTTAGTTTCAGATTTGAAGAAATACATTGCTGACTTTGAACAATCAACATCAGACATTTTAAAAAAGAAACACGGATTTATTAAATCCATTTTCGGTTCAAAGGAAAAGCAAAGACCTGTTGCTTTTTATTGTGAAATGAACGGATTTACGATAAACTATGACCGTTGGTTTATTGATTTGTTTTCCTTTGAGAAATTTAGTTTAGACAATTGGGACTGGATTTCCGACTTTTACGACTCCACCTCAGCTGACTTTACAATAACTGGTTTTGAGGACATTCAAATCGTATTTCGAGACATGCACGAAAACGAGAGATTTGATGAGCCAAATCTTGACAAAGCCTATGAAGTGTGTGAGCTCTTGGTGATCTTGAGAATTCAAGAATTATTTCGAGAAACGTACAACTCGACCAAAGATGAATGGAGTGCTATTCCAATGTTTGTGACAGCTCACGATTATGACTTAATTTACAAAGCAAACATTAAATGATAAGAATCGCTGTCTGTTACTTAAGTGCTACTATTGAGAATTTGCTACTAAATTTATGCCATTCACCGATACATGAACCATTATAGAGCATTTTAAATGACGACGTTACCACAGAACATAAAAGAAAAGTTTTATCGTACAATCGAGGGTGGCATCTCACTCGCCGACTTTGAACAGTGGTTGTATGCCGACGAGCAACTTGAAAAGCATCTGAGTCCGGACGATTATCTTGACCTAATTTCTTTGAGTTTCAAGAAAAGTGGTGCCAAATATCAACTTTGGAACCTGCTGAGAAAACACATTGACCTTGGAGAATTCGAAACATATAAAATGCTTGGACTGCTTAACGAAGCGAAGCAAAAGACCGAACGCCTTCCATTTATCTTAATGGAGTTTTACGACCTGTATTGCAAAGGCTACAATTTTCTTCAGGACCTGGGACTGGGAATCGGACTTGCAGTTGAAGTACCAAGAGTGAATAATACAACTGCTGACACTTGGGACGAACTGACAAGCGAGCAACAAAAAGAATTGTTGGACAGTTTTTCGCCCGAACTTGAAGAATGTATCGAGCAAGTCATTTATTGGCTCGAAGCGAAGAAAATTGTTTTAACGGGAGAGCAAGACGAAATTGGTCATTACGACTATGAGGACTTACGCACAGAAGAGGAGAGGAAGTCAAAACTTGGGTAACGGTTTCGGGAGACAAAGAGAAAGATTTTTCAGAGAATAAGTTCTCCGAAATCCGACCAAACGCTACAGCGTTTAACGACTAATTACTGCAATTTAAAATATAAATACCAAATTATGAAATTTCAAATAATAAAGGAAAAATCTAAAATTTTGAAAGCAATGAAAATTTTCATCCTTTTCATTGCCTTATTAGTTGGTAATGGTACATTATTAGCGCAAAAGAAAACAAAGAATCTAGATGAAATTGGAAAGCATTTAACAGGCTTATTAATTAATAGAGGGAATATAAATGAATCAATGTATGCGATAAATATTGAACGCCTATTTCCAAACGAAGATCTTTCTGAATTTGAAGATAGTCCAGCAGAATTTATTGTAAGTATGTTATATGGATCACAAATGGAATTACCGGTAATTTGGAATGAATTATTATCACAAGCGGATAGTCTGAACATCAGTAAAAAAGCAGAATATTTCAATACCTATTATTTTCAAAATGGAAAAGATAATTTTGTCTTAACTTGTGTTCTAAAACAATCTTCTAAATATTACGTGTTTAGTTCAATAATATTAGAGTGGGAAAATGACAAGTATGTTATGAGACTTTATAGAAAAATTAAAGAGTATAATGATCAAGAAGAAGTGGAAAAAAATCTTTATAGTATTATTGAGGATGAAAATATACAGGAGCTAAAAGAGATGGACGATTTTATGGAGGTCGAAGATTTTTGAAACATAGAGTAGGAATAGTTTATAAGTATCTTTTTTTAAATAAACAATAACTTACTATAGAGCAAGATTTGAAGTTTCACCCTCCAGCCCATCCATCATCTTAATTTGAATTCTATCAGAACAATACCTCTTTGGATTTCTGGCGCATTTTTATTCGGATTAAAACGGGATTCAATTAAAGCGCGTTCACACTTGAGGTATAATGCAGTATCCGAAATAGTAGACCCTCGAACGCCGGCTCGGGTAGATACGACTTTACCTTCTTGGTTTACTCCAACCTCTACAGCCACGCGTCCAGAACGCGAGCCATTATCTACGATATTTGGGCGGACGACATAATGTCTATTAGCTAGACCATGTTCGACTTCATACTCCGTAGATGAAGAGCTGTCTCTGCTTATGCTATTGTTATTGTAATCCCAAAAAGAAGAAAGCCATTTTTTAAATTTATCAACTTCAGTAGAATATGTTTTGATAGCTCCCCGCCCAGATTCGTTGGTAAACAAAATTAAGTCTATATTTTCTTTCTGTATCAACATTACTATGACCATTGAACCTCGACCTTCATTGCCTTTAAATGCTAGGGCAACTGGTTCATCGAGCATAATTGTGTGGTCCCATTGTATCAATTTTGCTGCGTTCGAATCCTTTTTAAGAAATTCCTCTAACCCAGATCTCGAAAATCCTGATAAATCATAATAGTATTCGTAGAAGTCATAATAGTCTGAGACTTTTTCGATGACTTCAGATATCGCGATAAGTCTTAGATCGCTAACTTTCAATTTGTCAATTTTTGCAGTCGACCATAGAAATTGCTGACTAAAACCAAAGGATGGTATAAGAAATAATAAAGTGAGTAGAATATTTTTCATAGCTATACGAGCTCATTATAGATTATAGATCATTTGGTGAGTTTGACATCTCTTTAATTTCTTTTGCCGTCATTATACTATTTCTAAATGCTTCATTTACACATTTTCCTTATACACTAGCCACTTCTTAGGAGTTTTCAGAAGCTTTTGCTATCAGACTTCGTTATCTATTCTGCTGCAGATAAATAATATGTTTTTTCATCTGGCATCCATCGTAACCGCCTTTGCGGGAAATGCTCAATGGAAGCACTTAAGTCGCCATATTGCCAAACCGCTGCTTTAGGCAGTGATTTTCGTCTTCATATCATTTCTGCTTGTCCAATTTGCCTTGGGCCCTCGTGTATCCACCAAATTCGCCCTTTGTCTAGATACTTTTCAATTGGTTGATTAATTAGAAAGCGAACTGTTACCTCTCTTTTTTCTCCAGGCTCAATTGTCGGTTTGCCTTCAAATATTATGTCGCCAATATATGTCTGCAATAATTGCCCAATGTCGTTGTACTCAAATACATGATTTGGTCTATACCCACTAGTAAATCCAGTCTGACGTCCACCATCTTCTGTCGTTTTGAGTTTTATTTTTGCTTTAACAGACAAGAGTCCTTCATTATTTTCATATTCCAAATCTCTTACACTGGTCAAGGTATATTTGTCATAAGCCATGATGTCAAATACTTTTGATTGTCCGGTGTCAAGCCAGCGTTTGTATATGAGATTTCCATTCATATACAAATACAGTTCGTTTCCTTCTATTTTCTTTAATATTGCCATGTTCAATAACTGCCTATAACTACTTTTTTACCGCAACTCCCTTCGCAAGAAGATCTCTATATTCGCATTGCGTCAAAAAGTACTGTAATATAATGAAAACTTGTAATATAACGCGGTGTAGCATTTTAATAATGCGCTGGGCAGCGGCAGCTGAGACAAGAGATGGAGATTACACGCATACATATTCCAAGTATGAATATGGCCTTGCTGACCCCTTCATTGCGTTATTAGCCAAGCTTGCCCATTACTATGGAGTTACTTTGGATGGGCTGATACTGGATGAGCTGCGTGAAGCATATTGATAAAAAGCAATAATTCTAAGTATAAACGACGTGGGGCGTTTTATCTTGTTTTTCCACTTGCGAACGCAGTGTATTCGCAATTGAGCTGGAGCTAGTATAATCATTCATCAGACTTGATCATTGGGTTTGTAAATATTTAATTTTCAGATATATAAAATATATTATTTTTTTAAAAAATATTTATAGAGTGAAAGAATATTAATTTTTACTTGTTGATTAGAGATAAAGCCTTTATATTCGAATCACTGAAAAGCTAACTGGTTTTAAGCCGTTTCAATAACGTGAAAATATAAAATCCTAGATTCATCCTGTTCTTGATTAGTTTTTTATTATGATGAATTTCTAAGACCAATTCCATAAATCTTCAACAGCTATGTAAGAAAATGATATCTTTATTGCTACGGTGAAAATCAAATATTAGACAATTGGATAGGATAGGTAAACATATTGCTTCTCTTTTTAAACTAAGCGAAGAACAGGTCTCTGTTTTTCTTTCAGCATTCTCACGGGAAGAACTAAAGAAAAACGACGTTTTTATGGAAGAAGGGAAGATATGCAATAAAGTAGGGCTAATAGAGAGCGGATTGATGAAATGCGTATTCCACAAACATGGTGACGAAATAATATTCGAATTCGCATTTGAGAATAATTTTATTTCAGATTATTACAGTTTTGTAACGGATACGCCATCTGCAAAAGAAATTAAATGCATAGAAGATACTACGGTGTATGTCATCACAAAAGAAAAGTTGAAAAAGCTCGGTAGAAGTCACCCCTTTATAGAAGGCATTAGTAGGCAAATGAATGAAAAATTGTTTTTAAGAATGCATGATAGGCTGAAATCATTTCTATTAGACTCAGCTTCGGAGCGATACATGAAACTAATGTCCGAAAGATCAGATCTTGTGCAGCGAATACCCCAATATCTTATTGCCTCCTATTTGAATGTTAAACCCGAAACCATAAGCCGAATTAGAAAAAAAAATACGCTGTAGCGTCTTTATTGATCAAGGTCAACGAATTACCCTTTACAGCTTGCTAGTTTTGTATTGTACTTAAGGCTTTATTTTAGAGCTATAATTTTCAATACATTATATGAATCAAATCGAAACTTTAGTAAAACAGACCAAGGATGCCTACGATTGGACTAACAAGTTGATCAGTTCTATACCCCATGATAAATGGGATAACATTCCAGAAATCATCGAGTCCAATGTGAGCTGGCAAGTAGGACACCTTATTATGAGCCATTATTACCATTCGATTATGGTGATAGCAGGTCACCATATGGATATCCTCCATAAAGTACCCATAAAAGAGTATGACAAATTTTTTACCGACTCACCTCCATATAAATCATTGGGGAAAGCAAACCCTGCAGACCTGCAGCGTTATTTGACGCTTGTCCAAGCCAAATCTGTTGAGATCATCATATCGCTAACCGGAAAAGATCTAGAAAGCGAACTGCACCACACTGAAGTACCACATCCAATTGCGATAAATAAGTTTGAAGCATTGGATTGGAATATAAAACATACTATGTGGCACTGTGGTCAATTAGGCGTGTTGAAGAGAATTGTTCACGAACGTTATAATTTTGGACTAAAGAATAAGAACAGATAGGTGTTGTAACTCCACTGGGATACTTCGTTACATGCCGGCCACTATTTGTCGTTTATGATCGCAGTTAGCGCATCATTCTTTTATCCGCAAATTTTTTAAATTAATACTTCCGATTCGAATTTCTTTATCTTCTGATTTAGTGTTACTCTTTGACCCATCAATTTTTATCCTATAATAAAGATTTTGCCCTTTTAGGCTGAGTCCTGTTCGCATGGTACCATGCGCTCCCTCAACCAGGCTGAGCATCACTACGTAAAAACCACTCGATTTTTTTGGATTTATAGTTCTTTTCAACGAGGATGATTTGTGAATACTCTTATTCAAGAAAGATTTTAAGTCTGTCAGACCAAATAGGTATAAGGGTTCTTTATCAAGTGTCATCGTGTCGGGAGGTATCAATATCTTAAAGTATTTATCAGGTAAAGACGGAACGGGGTATGAATCGACAGGAAAGGCAATCTTCAATTTTAAAGGATTATCAGTTTCATTGATGATTCGAGTCCAAAATACAGCATAGCTATATACCTCGCCATTAGGGTCAGTATATTTCATTCCTCCTTTTGGGCCACCATTTTGTATGATTAGGCTTGACCCATTAGAATCACTATACTCATACTTAGTGTGAATATATTTTTCATTAGCTCCTGGGATTGTGGTAAGGTCTTTGGTTTCGGACTGGACATTTGCTTTCTTAAAATCTGTTTTGTTTTGTTCACAGGAAGTAAAAAAAGCAGATATCAATAACAAACTATATATGTGTAAGTATTTCATAATGTGATTACTTATGAATTTCAATTAATCCTATTTTTTGCTATAATTTTGATATGGAATTCAATGGAATCCGACATAGTTTGATTAGCTAAATTATCATAGAACTTTGCTGATTTATAACGGACATCCCATTTTGTCCGATCAATGACCAGCTTGGCATTCGCTTTTACAGTTCCATCCATAACCTCGATTTTGATAGGAAAAGTAACAGAATGTGTGATTCCTTTAATTGTTAAGTTTGCAGTAACTTTTTTATTCCCACCATTTACTGGCGTAACCCTGGTAATTGAAATTGCTGAAAAGGGAAATTTCTTAACATTAAAAAAATCAGCATCTTTCAAGTGATTAACAAGCTTATTATCACTTCCATGGTTTTTATCTTCAATTGTATTCATGTCAACTTCAACCGCACCACCCATAAGTTGCCGATTTTCAATCATCAATTCTCCTTTTGATATATAAACGTACCCTGTTTGAGTGTTTATGCCATTTAGATTAGACCCCTTCCATGTTACGACACTTTCCTCCGTATTTATCATTAAATATTTTTCATCACCAACGTGTAAGGATAATACGCTTGCCGATACATTATTTTCATTTTCATCTTTTACAGCTTCACGGCAACTGAAGATCAAAGGAGTAATAAATAAGAGTAAGTAGCTGATTGATAATTTGTTATTCATAATGTAAAATTATATTGATTGTAACTAATTGATAAATGATTTTGATCAGCCATTCCCTTATTTCTGAGTCTTTTTACTTTTAAAGTCCATGATGGTCTTTCCATCGTACCGATACACACCGTGCATAGAGCCAACCCAGATACTTCCATCATTAGCTTCCAAAATCCCACAAAGCATCAGCGGTTGTGACATTATTTCGGTTACAGTGGGGTTTTTATTGTATAGGGACTTTTGATCAAGACGGGAGAGCGTCCAAGACCCATTCGGTTTTACTTCACCAGTAGTCCAGATATTTCCTTTGCTATCTTCGTAGACATTACCAATAAACTGCCGGGTTATATTAGTAACCGTACTACCGCTATAGCGCCAAAGCCCATTGCCACCAAACCAAATGTTGCCTTTTTTATCTTCTATTATTGACCAAACGTTGTTAATGGCTTTACCATCATTGTTTTGGAAAACAGTAAACTTTTTGCCATCATAATAACAAACACCACCACTTGTGCCAAACCATAATTTCCCCGTTTTGTCCTCTAGGATAGTATGAATACCATTATCAGAAAGTCCTTCTTTCGTTGTGAAATTTTGAAAAGATTTTCCATATAACGGCTTATGCCACCTCCAGTGCCAAACCAGATAATGCCAGCTCTATCTTCATAAATAGAAAAAAACCCATTATTGGCTAGCCCCTCACGGGTTGTATAATGTTGAAAGGATTTAGTATTGTAGCGATAAACACCTGAATCAGTAGTAGCGAACCAAAGATTTTCTCGTCGATCTTCCAGAACATTCCAGTATCTGCGGGAACCTATTTTACTTGTGAGATTACTAAATGATTTCCCATCGTATCGAAAAATACCCCCCCATGATGCAGCGAACAAAATAGTCCCATTCCTGCCTTTTGTTAGATGACGAACCATTGTATTAGGCCCATAGGAAGTAACAGTGTCTTTAATATCGTAATTGATATTATCTTTATGTGATTCAGTTTGCTTTTGTCCGCAGGAAGTTTGACAAATAAGCATCAAGAACAAGATGTGAATGTGGGGGTATCTCATAATTTATTTGCATTAGGAATGGGAGCCATAATAATAGAAGAACTATCAACTATTTAACTTTTATAAATTTCTCGTTCTTAGAACCGCGATGATATTCCAATTCAATAATTTTGCCTGCTTCATCTTTCTTGAATGAAATGCCGACAGGGTATTCTTTCGAAAAAAAGTCATTTTCAGCGCTGGCGAATAATTCAAATCCATCCCAATCAGGCTCTGAATAAAAAAACTTTCCATTCGCAAAGCTAATTTTGATATAAAATTTATCATCCACCTTAAACTTATATTCTCCCACATAGCTTTCCAGGATATTTTTTGAAACAGTAATGATCTTGGGTCTTTTTAGTGGCTTGTAGAAATCTTTCCATTCATAAACAGTTGCAATACTATTTATTATTTCGTTTAAAATAGCTCCATTATCGGTATTTGCCATCACCACTACGCCATTCCCGCCTTCCATACTACCATAATATTCACTGACAAAACCTTCATCTGAACCGGAGTGTTCAAAGTAAGTGTTTTCGCCTCGCTTATAAATGAAAACACCCAACGCTGCTGACTTGTCGATATATGGCGTGAGCCTTAATCTAGTCATATCTTTTGAAAGCACTTTGCTGGATTTTCCAGCTAAGGCCAATTGTGTCTCAATGATGTAATGCGCCAGATCTGTTGGGTTTGTCCATAATCCAGCAGCAGCTTGCTCCGGATAAATATGATACTTTCCTTTTACCTCTTTACCATCAGCATAATATCCGGAGGCCAAAAGTTTTTGTTTACTTTCTGGCGCGGGCTGGGTATAAAAGCTATTTTTCATACCCATGGGCCTTAATACATTTTGCCACATAAACGTATCATAAGGTTTTTTTGTGATGTCTTGTACTACGAGCTGAGAAATCATAGTTCCCCCACCTGAGTATTGACCTTTCAATCCAGGTTCAAATACGGAACGGACTGCAGCCGTGTTAGCGGGTCTTTCGCCGTTAAGTATTTGTACCAGTGTAGGAATCGTGCCTCCTCTTTCATAGCCGGGGAAGCCATGTACACCTAAACCGGCTGTATGGCTGAGCAGGTTTGCAAGCGTTACTTTTTTGCTTTTAGATAATGAATCATATGGAAACTTCCATGTTGTTAGATAATCGTTGACATCAGCATAGATATCCAGTTTTTTATCCTGTACCATTTTTAAAACACCAACGCTATTTAGCGATTTACTTACTGAACCTGCTTGAAATAAAGTACTGGTGGTAGCACGTCGTTGCTCAGCACTATCAGCCCAACCATATGCCTTTACCCATTCTATTTTATAGTCTTTAATAATTGCAATACTAACACCCTTGACATGATAAAAATTCATTCTTTCCATCAGGGTGTGATTCGTATCACCTTCAATGCGTATCGGAAGACCGAGATTGTTTTCTATTGCTCTTATTTTTAGCTCTATTTTAGGAGAATATTTATTTTCCTGCGCATAAAGTATGTTGAACAGTTCTTGACAAAGGAAAATTAGAACGAAAGTGTATAGGTATTTCATTATAGGTAGTAATCTTTTTTTGTTAAATATTTTAAAAATGCTTGATTTTGATATTTCCATTGTTATCTGCCTTGACGACAGAATTAGGATTAATTGCGGTGGCGTTCTTTGTCGTATTTGAATATTTTGCTACTCTTAAACCCTACAAAAACTCTAAGCAGAACTGTTATTAACGTATATTCAGTGCTGGCTTTTTTGCCTGTGCTTTTGGAACCTTTGATTTATAGATACTTTTGTTTTTTATACTCTATCAAAGTTGACTCAGCGAAAATACTTGGATATTTTTCTGCTTTTGGGATTTAGATTGTAAATAAAATTGTAAACTTTGTAAATAATAAATTGACACTATGCATCTTAGTCAAAATTTCTTCTCAGTAAAGCGCAAATACATTTTTATGTTCATATCGCTCTCATTGATCTTTGTAATCTGTGCAGCTTTCAGTACTGAGGATAAGGACGACTTTGATTTTGCCAAAAGGGAAGTGTTACTTCGCAGAATAGGACATGAGTTACTTTTACAGTCAGGCGACAGTACATCAAGAGTGCTTCCGGTAAAAAAGATTACAGAGAATGAATATCAGATCAGCTTTGAGAACGAACTTACTTTTCAGCCGGATTCTTTGGTGAATATTACAAAGCGAGTGTTGGCGAAAGATCCGCTTTCGAGTGATTACATTATTAATGTTTTGAACTGTGCCAACTCCAGTGTAGCTTATGGATATTCAGTATCTAAGAATAAAAAAGATGATATTGTATCCTGTATAGGAAGAAAACAACCCAAGGCTTGTTACATGATCAACATCAAATTCAAACCAACAGGGGTAAACATACCAAAGGGTGCATATCTTATGGGCAGCCTCTCTTTTTTAGCTTTTATTGGTTTTATTTTTTTGAGATCTAAACCTTCAAAGCCACGAAAAGTTTTACCAGAAAATCAGCAAACTGGTCTATTCACTTTGGGCTCGGTATTGTTTGATGAAAAAAACAGGAAACTTATCATCAATGAAAAGACCATAGATCTTACCGCAACGGAAAGTCGTGTCTTGCTTATTTTCGCATCGTCTCCGAACAAAATCATTGAGAGAAGCCGACTGCAAAAGGAAATCTGGGAAGATGACGGTATTATCGTGGGACGAAGTCTGGATATGTTCATATCCAAGCTTAGAAAAAAATTGGAGCTCGACCCGAACATTAAAATTGTTGTTATACGCGGAAAAGGATATAGGCTTGAAATAAACTCTTGAAATAGTCTTCTCGATAAGTGCACATTAAGAGGCTGGTCAAATATCTTCCGCTGGATATTAATCGAAGTATTTTTTATGAAGCAATTTATATAGCTGTAGGGTTCTGCCGCTAGCTCGACATATTGCTGATAGTGATATAGAAAAGTGAAGCCGGGATGGTTCCGGGCCTTGTTGACCCCTTCGAAATAAAGCATGAGCTCATTATGCCGTGCAGTGTCCACGGTGGTATGCGATGAGAACAGTTCGCATAAAGAGGCCAATCGTAAGTCCTGAACCCAAATCCATAAATATTACTTTGTTTGTTCTTGGTTCTGCTTCTTTTTTGTAATAGTCAGACTTGTCCATATCGTATGAGTTGCCAATTAAGTCGTCTGCCGATTTTTGGTCTTTGTAATAAGGCAAAGTCAAGGAATATGAAAAAAGTCCAAGTCCAATTAGTAATGTCAATATTGTTATTAGTCGTGGTGTCATTTGTTGTGTCACTTTTTTTATGCTCGCTAACGGTTTACGGCTTGGCTATGTGGAGGATTTATAGCACAAATGTTTCATAGAAGCACTTCAGCCGCAATATTGCCAAACCGATGTTACCTGCTGGCTTTCTGTCCACTGTTGATTTAGTATCCAAATTCTTCAAAGTTTGCTTTTTCCATTTGTGTCCAACTTGCCCAATATGATTTTCCTGTCGAACCTGCACCGTTAGGGTCAATTGTATAAAAATCGGGTATTACTTCAAAGCGTTTTCTCGTCTTGGTCTCAGTTAGGAAATGCGTCAAACATTCTAACATTTTATCAAACGATGAGAATATAATTTCGCTTAAACCGGCCAAGTCGCCACCATATTCGTGGTCGTACACTCTAATAGGAAAATCTTTCATATCAGTTGTGTTTCTTGTGTCAAACACTAACGGGCCTGCGTCATTCCCTTCGTCTGCAAATGGAATGAGTCCGAGCGGGATAAGTTGTTCTGGGATGTCCCAGTAAAGATTGTCGATTAATTTCTCCAACGGTTTTGTCGGCAAAGAATGTGGAAGTCTTATTATTGAACAGTCACAGTCTGCGAAAAAATATCGTTTATGCCATTCAATAAAGTTGTCTGGAAATGTGGCTTTAAATTTTGCTTCTACTTTTTTATAATCGTCAGTAGTCAATGTCCCTGAAATGAGTTTCCATTCATACCAACCCTCTTTGTCAACGACTGATTGCATCATTTCTTTCGGAACTTTGTCGTTATATACAGACTTCATTCCTGTTGTCCAATATGATTTGAAAAATTGTTCGATTCTGTCAGTCATTGTTGTCGTCTTTTAAGCTTGCAGGTAACTACTTTTTTAGCGCAACTCGTGTTACTTTGTAGTGCTTGGCCTTCGGTTCGCCAAATATTTCTTATATATGCATTGCGTTAAAAAGTATCGTGAATATAGTGAAATGTTGTAAACTAATTTAGTACGAATGGGAAAATTATGTTTGGCAAACCGACCAAAGGGAGCTCACCGGAGGTAAACATCACTCACCCCATTTTCCTTCTCGGTAATCCGATCTCGTGCTCCTGGGGGTAGGGCGCACGCTGCGTCATGCTTACATCCTCGCGGATCTGCCGGTGTACATCAAAGGCATGCTTCTTATCGTGTGCATACCGCCGCGGCTTAACAAATAGATGGCCATTATAGCCTAAGTTTACCATACTACACGGTTGGTATATGCTTTTCCTTTGAACGCGATAAAATCTTTGATTTTATTCTTTTCTTTTGTGATAATATCGAACCCCCAAATAGCAGAATTGTCTGCCCAAGGGTCAATCAGAAGTTCTACTTTATTCTCGCTTGTCTCTCTGATATCAAAAATATGTTGAAGGTCATGGTCGTTGATTCCGACGATTTCTTTTTTTGTCCAAAGGATAAGTGCGGTACCGCCAACCAAACACCAGTTGTTTTTTGTGCTAATCAGACCACACGATGGCTCGCTATAAATTGCTCCCAAGTAAATTTGTTGATTTGAGGGTTTTATCGTCATATAGACATCCTCAAATTCGTGCCACAGAATTATTTCGTCAGTTATGTCAAGTATCCTATGGGTTTTGTCTTTTGTCATTTTTAATCTTAATAATAGTTCTACAAATTCCCGCGACTATCGCTGCTCAATCCACCAGGCTATACTTACTTAGCAAGACCAAGTTGCTTTCTAAATTCAATATTTAAATTATATTGTTCTTCAATGGGCACTGCTTGTTTTGAAACTTTAGAAATGTCTTTACCTTCGTTTGTCCACAGGGTTGGAAAAAAATTATATACATTGTCACCTCCTAATTTGGCAACATCATCTTTCCAGTTTGTCCACCTGTAATCCCCATAAAAATCGTCAAGATTGGTGTTAAAGCAAAATATTAAGAATTCTGTGTAGCTTAACCCCAGCGGTTCATACTCTAGATTATCTGGCGAAAAATAGTAGATTTTACCCAAGTCATCACCGAGACCACCACCATTTAGAAGAAAAAATCCACCTATTACATCATCTGCGATTAGTAAAAAAGAGGGATTTTCTCCAAATTTCTGAAAAGATTTGCCTTTATTCCAATCGGGAAGAGTTCTGTTTAGTTTTGGATTTCCGGAGCCGAGTATTCTAATCCAGCCACTATCAACTAAAAGGCCTCCCGTCATGTAGACAATCGCGCCCATTGGAGAACGTGTTGTGACCTGGGTTTTGTATAATGCTGCATTTGCCTTTGCTGTATCGACCGACAGTATTTCTACTTTGTTTTTAGCAGAATCGATCCATTGTTTTACGAAATTCCAACTTGGTTCCGTTTTATTTACAAGTTCATTAAGAAGCCTCATTTTTGTTTGTGCAAAAGTTGTTGATGAGAAAAAGATCAAAGAAATTGCGGTCAAAATTTTCATTATATTATTTTTTTTTAATTTTTCCTATCTCATTAATAACTAACTCAGATTAATATAGAGAACAAATTCATAATCGTTCAATTCTACATTTGATGGCGGATTCCATCTAAACACTTCTGCATACCTCTTCAGAACTTTTATGAAATTCTTATTTAGCACATTTGTACTGCCTAAAGTTTGTATATCGGTTAGTTTTCCGTTTTCGTCCACGTTAAATTTTATTGTGGCATCTCCTGTTTTGGTCATAGACCCGCTCGACAAAAAATGCTTCATATTGGATGTGAATAAGCCACCGATTTCATTAACAAATGCCTGAAAACCTCCGTGCGGTAACATGCCTGTGAAATCAGATTCTTTCCCGATATAGCTCAAGTCGAGTACCAATATCCTTTGTCCGTTGTAATTGCCCTGAATAGCAATTCCATTTCCGGCCATTCCCGTAGACATGTAGTTTATTTTTTCATCATACATATATATGGGCAGTTGTAAAAGATAGCTACTTGATGTGTCCGATCTGAGCAGCATCTTCTTATCTACGCGCTTTCTTTTATTTTTGGCTGCATAATTGGCCACGACTTTTACTAAGCTTTCCTCTACGCCGTTCCCAATGGTTGACAAAGGGGTAGAACTGCAGATCTTTCCATTCTGATCGAAGAATATTTTCGCCTGTAATATTTCCTTGATATTCTTTTTCTTGGCATCGCCAGAAAATTTTAATTCTCTTAGAATTTGGAATTTCAATTCAAGTGCGTTGTCGCTAAAGGGCTGTATGATATATTTATCTGGTATTATCGGCTTTATCAATTGGCCTCTAGCGAAGAACCAATTGCACGACATAAGGAACAATAGAAGTATTTTTATTATACATTTCATAAAGTGATCTTTATCCGCTAACAGTCTTTTTTCAGGGGGTGCTTGCATATACATTTTATATTCATTCAAAAACGATCGTAATCTCCTTATTCAAACTTTTATTGTCCGATGTTTTGCAATGGAGATATAGCCTATGTTCTTTTTTCTGGAAAGCTGCGTTTTCAAGAAATGATGGGCTAAATTCGAGGACTTTATCCGCTCCCATACTACAAAATGACATATAGTTTTCATACATGTCTATTTCCTTTCGGATATCCTCTATTTTAAAAATATTTGTCTTTTCTTCAATTATGTCGCCCTTATATTCAAACGGCTGTTTAATTGGTCGTCTATGTAACTTATCTTAAAATAAACTTTCAATCATTTCGTGAAGCTCCATTTGGTTGCAATAGTAGTTGTCAATTTTTCCATAATTTGTGAAAGTTGACAAATTGTAGCCTTCTTCAATGTCATTGTAATAGATTACTGATTTCCCAAGTACTGCTACAACCCAAAAGCCACCGCCTTCTTCATCCACTGTTCGCTCTTTCCATTTTTCGGGTACAATTTTTATATACTCCCAAAATTTTAAACAATTGGGTTTGTTGAATAAAATATCACTACAATATTCTATGTCTTTTTCTATTCTTTCTATTTTAACTGGTGTCCACATATTAAAAATCGTAAACAGTTACATGAATATTTTTTATCTCCATTGTCTATGTCGGGTATTATTATGTTTACACCTTACTGTATAAAGAAAAACAATTATTTTTCGATTTGCAAATTGCGAATCTGTTTTCCACGTTGGCAAACAACGTCATTGCCAACTCACCCCATTTTCCTTCTCGGTAATCCGATCTCGTGCTCCTGGGGGTAGGGCGCACGCTGCGTCATGCTTACATCCTCGCGGATCTGCCGGTGTACATCAAAGGCATGCTTCTTATCGTGTGCATAGCGCGGGTCGGGGATAAACGGTAGCTTCGCCATCTTATGGATGGTAAGGGTAGGGAAGTGGTAGTCCACCTCCACGGTACCCAGCAGCAGGTAGCAGCCACCGCCCTTAAAAGGCGAATGTTGGAGCGAGTCGGGGAAGTGTGCCGTATCAAAGTAGTCGCCATTTACGTCGATCCACGTACCGAAAAACATCGTACCCCTTTTGGTGGGCACATGCTTGCGCGATATCAGATAGGCCAGCATCTTCACCTGCCGTTTGTGGTGTGCCGTTAGGTCCCGTGCCATCACATCGCCGCGGTACCGCGTCTGCAGCAGGTCAAACGGACTGCACGATACCGGGAAGCTCAGCAGTTCGATCTCGTCAAAGGCATCTTCAAAAGCCGACCGCTCCAGCACAGGCAGCTTATACTCCTTTGCCGGCTCCCGGATCAGCATCAGGTTTCTGTCCTGCGGCCTAAAATTCACGAGCAGTAGGCGCGCCTGCACCAGCAGTTCATTTTTACTTTTTCCCGTAAAGCGGAAGGCACCGATAAAGATCAGGATCTGCACCCCTTCGATACCGATGGGGATCCGCTGTATGAAATCCTCCAGCGAGCAGAAAGCGCCATGCTGTGCACGTTCCTCCGGGATAAGCCGTGCCAGGCGCGATTCCAGGCTCTGCAGGTGCATAAAGCCCAGAAAAACCTCATCCCCGTATACCGTCGTTTCGTAGTCGCTTTTATTCACACAGGGCGTCGTTACCCTGGCCCCCGACATCCGCGCCTCGTGCACATATACCTCCGTGCGGTAAAATCCACCCTGGTTATTGATCACCGCCACCATAAATTCAATCGGGTAGTGTACCTTGAGGTACAAGCTCTGGTAGCTTTCCACGGCATAGGAAGCCGAGTGCGCCTTGCAGAACGAATAGCCTGCAAACGATTCAATCTGCCGGTACACCTCACGGCTCAGCCCCTCGGGATGTCCAATGGCCGCACAGGAAGCAAAGAAATTATCCTTCACCCGCTGCAGGGCCGCCAGCGAGCGCCCCTTGCCACTCATCGCGCGGCGCAGCACATCCCCGTCGGCAGCAGAGAGGCCACCAAAGTGCATGGCAATCTTGATCACATCCTCCTGGTACACCATGATGCCGTACGTATCGCCCAGGTGCTCTTCAAACACCTCGTGAAAATATTCAAAGCTGTCGGGGCAGTTGTGGCGGAAGATGTATTCCTTCATCATGCCCGACTGGGCGACCCCCGGGCGGATGATCGAAGAAGCCGCTACGAGCGTCGGGTAGTCCGCACATTTCAGGCGGCGCAGTAGGCCGCGCATCGCCGGCGATTCGATGTAGAAGCAGCCGATCGTCTGCCCACGGCTCAGAAAGTCATTGCAGCGAGCCTCATTCTTGGATAGGGCCGTATCCCGTATATCCACCTGTATGCCCCGGTTCTTACGGATCAGCTTCGCCGCATCGTTGATGCTGCCGATACCGCGCTGGCTCAGGATATCAAATTTCTCCAGTCCGATCTCCTCGGCAACATGCATGTCAAACTGCACGATCGGGAACCCCTTTGGCGGCATCTCCAGCGCCTAGTAATCCGTAATCGGCTCCTCCGAGATCAGGATCCCGCAGGAGTGCATGCTCCGCTGGTTCGGATATTTCTCCAGCATCTTGCCGTACTTTTGCACCAGCTTCACTACCGAGCTGTCGTCGTGCATATCGACCGACTGCGTCGCCAGGGCATCCAGCTCCTCCTTGGGCAGTCCGAATACCTTGCCCACCTCGCGGAATATCGAGCGGTACTTAAACTCCACATTCGTACCACAGAACGCCACGTGGTCCTTGCCGTAGCGGTCAAAGATATACTCCAGTATGGTATCCCGGTCCTGCCAGCTCCAGTCGATGTCAAAGTCCGGCGGTGTCTTGCGGTTCAGGTTCAGGAAGCGTTCAAAGTAGAGGTCCAGTTCCAGCGGACAGATATCCGTTATCCCCAGGCAGTAGGCGATGATGCTGTTGGCACCACTGCCGCGGCCGATATGCATAAAGCCCATGCTGTTGCTGTATCGGATGATGTCCCAGGTAATCAGAAAATAACCGCTGAACCCCAGCTCATCGATCACCTTCAGTTCCTTTTCCATCCGCTCACGGGCGGCCACATGGTTTTCGCCATAGCGCTTTTTCAGTCCCGCCCTTGCGAGGCCCGTCAGGAACGTGGCGTCCCCCTGCCGGCTATCCGTATAGTATTTTTTGTTTTTGGGCGTGGTAAAGTCAAATTCAAAACTACAGCCCTCCATCACCATCACCGTATTGGCGATCAGCTGCGGATAATCGCGGTATACCTCCAGCAGCTTGTCGACCGGTTCCATCGTTTCCCCGATAGCACATACCTCATGCGGTTCAAGTTTGGAGAGGATCACATTGCGGTCTATGGCCCGCAGAATGCGGTGCAGGTTGTGCTCCGTTTTATTGGACACCGTCACCGGACTCAGGATCAGCATCCGCTCCAAGTACCGCTTCCATTCCGGCCGGATCAGCAGGTTTACCTCCGAGGGGCGCACCCCCACATACTCGTGCGCTTTCAGCTCCGGCGGCACATTTGCGAGCGGATAGATCACCGTTACCTCCGCAAAGTCGGGCGCTATGGTAGGCAGCGCTATACTGTCGCAGTTACGGGCAGTAAGCAGCCTGCACAGTTCGCCGATACCCGATTGCTTTTTCGCCAGGCCGATGTACAGCAGGCGGTCATCGTTGCGGATCTCCATGCCCACGATCGGTTTTATCCCCACTTTGAGGCAGGCCCGTGTAAAATCGTAGATCCCTGTTACCGTATTGATATCCGTGAGGGCGAGCGCGGCGATATCCAGCGCCCGCGCCCGGGCAACCAGTGTCTCCAGCGATAGGGTACCGTAGCGCAGGCTATGGAACGAGTGGCAGTTCAGGTACATGGCTATTTCTCCTTTTTCGGTGAAAGCCTGAATCCCGACGCCTTGCCCACCTTATCGTATCCGAAGCGGTTTTTGATACGGTCCATCGCCTGGTACAGCGATACCATTTCCTGCGTATCCTCAAACAGGTTGATCTGCAGGCTGCCCCGCACCAGGTTGGTAAAGCGCACACCCACCAGCCGTATGCGCATGCGGCGGTTGTACAGTTTGTCGAAAAGCTCCATTACGCTGCGCGAGAGCGTATGGTCGGCAGAGGTGTAGGGAATACGGCACTGCCGGGTCTCGGTATCAAAGTTCGAATAGCGTATCTTGAGCACCACCGTGCAGGTCAGCCACTGCTCGCTGCGGAGCTGGTAGGCCAGCTTCTCCACCATCCCCGTTATCAGTCCACGCAGTTTGGCCATATCGATCGTATCCTGTCCGAAGGTATGTTCGGTCGAGATCGACTTACGCTCCGTATAAGGTTCCACCGGGCTATGGTCTATGCCGTTAGCCTTCTTCCAGATATCGATGCCGTTCTTGCCGATCATCTGCTGCAGCACCTCGACGGGCATCTCCGCCAGGGTATAGATCTGGCGGATTCCGATGCGCGAGAGCAGCTGAAAGGTTGTATCGCCCAGCATGGGTATCTTTTTGATCGATAGCGGGCTCAGGAAAGGTTTCACCATCTCCTGCCGAATCTCTTTCCTGCCCGTTGGCTTGGCCTCGCCCGTACCGATCTTGGCCACGGTCTTGTTAACGGAGAGGGCAAAGCTGATCGGGAGGCCCGTATGGTGGGTGATGGACTGCGAAAGTTCCTCCGTCCATTTGTAAGCGCCGAAGAATTTGTCCATTCCGGAGATGTCGAGGTAATGCTCATCGATGCTGGCCTTCTTGACTACAGGTGCCTTTTCTTCGATCACATGCGTTACAGTCTGCGACAGGCGGGAGTACATCTCCATATCGCCCTTTACCACGCGGGCTTCGGGACATAGGCGCAGTGCCATCTTGATGGGCATGGCCGAGCGTACCCCGTAGAAACGTGCCTCATACGAGCAGGAAGCCACCACGCCACGTTCCCCACCACCCACGATGACCGGTATCCCCTTCAGTTTATCGTTGTTGAGCCGTTCGCAGGATACGAAAAATGTATCCAGGTCCATATGTACAATTGCGCGTTCCATCTATAGCCTTCTGTGTTAAATTTTATCAAAGCTAGGTTTAAATACTAAATTAATTAGTAATATTGTTGTTCAAAATTGGAACAATGTTTTATCTGTCTGAAAATATGAAGTATCTGCGCGCACGCAAAGGGAGATCCCAACAGGAGCTTGCGGACGATCTCGGCATTACGCGTTCCCGCTATTCTAAGTATGAATATGGTCTTGCAGAGCCTTCCATAGTATTGTTGGCCAAGCTCGCCGAATATTATCGTATCACATTGGACGCTTTGATTCTGCAAGAGCTTCGTGAAAATAGCGCATCTATAAAAAGTAATAAATACTAAATATATTAGTTTTATTTATTATATTTGTTTTATAACTATTATAAACATTATGCTTATAAACCAATCTATAATCTCGGATATAAAGACAATCATAGCCCAATCCAGAGATAAGGCTATACGAGCCGTGGATCATCAGCGAACGTTGATGTACTGGCATATTGGGCGACGTATATTCGAAGAAGAACAAGAGGGTAAAGAACGTGCAGATTATGGGAAGTATCTTACCGAATATATTGCCAAAGAATTAGAGCCCGAATATGGCAGTGGATATTCGAGGCAGCAAATTGAGTTGTTCCGACAATTTTATCGTGTTTTTCCAATTGCGAATACACTGTATTCGCAATTGAACTGGAGCCAATATAAATTACTCATCAGACTTGATAATCAGGATTGTCCATTCCGCGAAAGGTCAAACTCATTGTGCCACTCTATATCTGGAGTCCTACTATCACAGTAGCTACGAATCTCAAAGGCAACAAAGCCAATTCTTAGGTAATCATTTTAATGATAATAGGGTTCATCACAAGAGTTCGATTAAAATGGCTTATGTAGGCTTCTCTCGCCCAACAGACTTGCTTTGCGTCGCAATACACAAAAACAGATTTGATGCTCAACTAAATGGGATTGACACCGACGTCTGGGAAATCAAAACAGTTTAAAAACTGACTCTGTAAAATGAACTGTGTCAAGATTCCGTTTCTTTAGTGTAGAATTTTTCGATAATCTTTACTTCATTATTAAACCCCCGTTCGGTTAAGAGCTTTATAAGTGATTGTCTTTCATATCCTGCTTCTAGTTGTAAAGGCTTAAGCTTACTTTTGTTTATAGTGGCTATAAAATCGTGACCATCGGGGTAGAAATTTGCTGATGTGATGTACACGCCTTTACCAACTTTACCCTCCTTAATATATCTATCATATTGTTTAATTCCAAATGGAAGAGTACGCCGAAAAAACCATTTCAAAGATGATTTCGTGTTTCGATCCCCTAACGGGATAGTTGCACCAGAATTATACCCCTTTAATTCGATGAAAATGAGTTCAGGAGGATTATTATTTACTACTATATAATCATATTCGTACCTCTCGATAGTTGTTTCTCCGGTTTCGTCAACTGTTTCAGAAGATAATATTTTTCCACGCTCTATATGAGTTTGGGGATATAAATTTACTATTAATGGGTACATTAAAAACTCAAATAACGTGCCTTTTAAATCTCTTAATGCATCTTCCTGCCCGGCGTTCGATATAGTTTTCAATATATTGGAAATCTCTTTTTCAATATCCTCAGGATCGTTTATTAATTGAACTAAATTTTGCGTTTTAAGCAGGATGTCAACAATCTTAGTCCCGAAGATAGAATTGATGTCGAAAGCGATAATACCCAGCTTGCCAAGTGTATTAACAACCAGTTGTGAAGCAGACTTATAGACCACAATAGGGAGAATTTTTCTACTGTCTCCTTTTGTTGAGTGCCTATTGTGTTGAATTCTTTCAACAAAAGCATCCAAATAAATGTTAGTATAATCAGAACTTAGAACAACATCGAGAACCACGAGTGTTTGTTTTTCTGTATTATCACTTTTAACAGCTAGACTGGGATTTATGCCTGTCGCTTTAGTATAGCCGTATGCGTCCCAAACCAAGTTGTTTTGAACAGCACCTCTACCAGGTGTTTTCTTATTTCTATATATCGGTTGAGAATTGCCGATAATATTCGAATTGATAAGCCAACGTAACACATCTGGTAATAATGTACAGTCAGTGACCATCTTATTATAATGGTCTGATATCTTTTGATTTTCTACTGGAGAACTTAATTTTTGATTCTGTTCGTAAAGGATAAGGTACTCTACACTATTTTCATCCTTTTTTCTATAAATAATAGAAAGTTCTGTGAGTATATACTCAATGTCCGACAATAAAGAAATCTTAGCCGAATTTTTCTTGATTGGAGTTGATGTGATTTTTAGTGCCTCATAGATAGATACAATTCCGCCATTCATTCGCATTAACTCTAGTAATCTGTAAATGGGAGGACGATATTTTTTACAGATCTTTAATACGTTTGATAAGTTTAAATTCTCCTTACTTAAAAAATACACGTACTGTCCAGTGCCGAACATATGGGGAGCAGATGATTTTATTCTTTCTTTCTCAACACTTCTTTTAAGAATTTGTCTTGCATACTGGGGTGTTACACCGAACTCACCTACCAAAGCTTCGTTCAATTCAATTCCTGAACTACAAAAGCTTTTCTTTAAAACCGAAATAAGAAAAGCATTAAATTGTTCTTGATTAGTATTGGTTTTGTTTACCATTGTCACACTGCCCTTATTAATTATATATTCTTTCTTTTATGCTTCGCAGTAAAAAATTAAAACTCTCTAAATTTAAAAAATATAAAATATTGAAAATCAAAAAGTTGAAAAAAAATTATATATTCTTGATATACATAAAAAATTGTAATAAATGTCTTTAGTTGTCACAAGATAGTTCTTTTTACAATTATTACTCTTGTTTTATCTCCAAATTATCGGCGGACCTAGTTAGGGGCTGAGGGGAGGTATATAGAGTTGGTGCTGTTTTCTTGAAAAATCTATCGGGATTTATACAGTTAATTAAGAGAGATTTATTTGATTATCTTTATAGTGAGAGGAGCTTATTTTCTTGTTATTGCCGATCTGTACAACAAAATTTCTGAAATCTATGTCTGAAACAACCGAAATAAACTGGGAGGATTATGAAGCCATTACCAAATACATTTACGAGTCACTAGGTGCTGAACATGGAATTAAGGTAGTAGGGTATGGTAATAAATGTATTGTGCAAGGTAAGTCTGGCGTAAAACATCAGGTGGATGTATTGACTGAGCAATTTGATGGGAAGCAAAGTTTCCGTACAGCGATTGAATGTAAATATTGCAAGCAAAAAGCTAATAAGGATATTGTTATGAAACTATCTGAAATTATGCTTGACTCAGATATAGCAAAGGGAATAATCGTATGTAAATCCGGATTTACAAAGGATACGGTAATGTATGCTGAACACAAGGGTATAAAGCTGGTCGAGTTGAAGGAGATAGGAGAAGATGATGCTGATTTTGGAAAAGACATAGAGATCGCGACATTGGATCTCCATCTGAATGTTATGCTTTATAGACCAATTGTTACACGCATTGATTTAGGCGGTAAAGTTATTGTTGATGAAATGGAAATCATGAAGATGCATTATATCAATATGCACGACGCTGATGGGCATGTATTTAATTTTGGTGCTGTCTTTAGTGCGTTTTCGAAGGAATTAGAGTACAGAGAACCATTATTGAAAACATCAACTGTAGTCTTTCTGATAAACCCTCCAGTATACTGGAAGTCCGGAGATGAAGTCATTACTATTGAAAAGATATCGATGACCGGTTATCGTACAGAAAAGGATCTGAGTAGGACAAAATACTTCACGTTGACGGACCGAGTTTGGATGATGATGAATGAGCTGTTTGATAAAAGGAAATTGTCTCTGTCAAAAAATGGGCTGATATGGCATCTTTCATAGCAGAGCCTAGCTCGATCAATGGTAGTTGTCGGAAAAATGGGGTCCTTACAGTAGGCTAGGTAATTAAGGAATGGAGCAGGTTCTAGGAAAGTTGTAAAGTTTTTTAGGACGAGACAACACCGCGTCCCAAAAGATGAACTATGTATTTATTAGTGCCAATTATGCTGCACCGTTATTGCCATTTTTGCTGCACGCATATTTGCCAAAAGTTGCGTATTCTGATTTACCGATTACAACTAGTCTTTCCATATTTAAACACTCGTGTATTGCTGAATTAAACTTATGAACCCACCAAATTTCAAAGCCTCAAAAATCTCCTCTTTCGTAAGCTCTGTATATGCTTTTATTTGTTCAACAATGGTTTTCCTTCTATTTACTAGACTTTTATCTTGTAGGTTGAAGACCTCTATTGTTTTTTGAACTTTTGCTTGTAATACAGGATCAGATAATGTTGGATGTGGTTCTACTTCACCTCTCTCATTGTAATAGAAATAATCCTGAACAGAATCAACAACCGGATCAAAGAATCCTGCATAGTCAGGTTTCTTTATGCCTGATTTATTGTCCTTATATTTTGCGCCAAAATCTTCATCATTACACGCAGCTACAAGGTTATCCCAGTTAAAAGTATGCTCAGGGAACATATTTCGCTTTCGAAAATGATCAATATGACTGTCTCGCTCATCATCTATTGGGATTTCAGAATAGCCACAAATACAATCCTGTTCACTTATTAGGATTGTTCCTCTTGTTTCCAAATAGGTTTTATGTCCTGCACAACCAGGTTTACTAAAATCAATATTCCAATCGGCCCCAGGGTTCTTGTCTTTAAAATCGGTGAAAGAAGCCAATGGAGAATCCTTATTTATTTTTCTCATTGAGCTTATTCCTTTTTGTTATTTCAAGTCTTATATCCGTTAGTGCCTTATCCGATTTACCGAGATCTTTTTCTAGTTCTGCGAATAGTTTGCCAAACTCTGCTGATTCATAATTATTTGCCCTGATAAAGTCCCAAATATCATTTAGCTGCTGTTGCACTTTTTTATAACGCAATCCTTCTAAATCAAAGAAATCCGTTAATATGTCATCAACTGGTTTACCATAAGGATTAAAAGAAATATTCTTAATCCTAGATTTGCCATTTTCATTTACAAGAACATTAAGTTGGCCTTTTTTTAACGCAGAAAGAATATTTGGTGAATGGGTAGTTATGATGGAGAAATTCTTGAATAAATCTTCCTCTTCCTTAAATAGGTTGTACACAAATTCACGCTTCCATTCAGGATGCAGATAGGTATCCGGTTCATCTAGTAAAAACAAGCTATTGTCAGCGGCCAGTAGTTCTTTCAATCCAGTAATAATTAGTAACTGCTTTTCTCCTTCACTAAGATTGTTGAAGCTCACATCTCGTCCATTTTTTATTAGGTTCAGATCAATACTTTCAAGAAAGTCATTCGATTGCAAGGAAACCAAGTATTCAAAAAGTCTTTTTTCTGTCCCGTAAAAGCTCCAAATATTTTCGAGTTGTGATTTATGTGAAATACTAAATGTTATTGAGTCTGATTGAAAGTTTGCTTTAGTTGCTCCTTTCAAGATATTCATGAATTGGTTCAATTCTCCCATTGCACCCCAGAAGTCTTCCGAGGTAGATTTGGATTTTGCCCAACTTGGTTTTTTGAAATTGAACTGAATAGTTGAGAAGCCATTAATGCCAAATTGTTTTTGCAATGCCTCTGGAACGTCTCCATATTCATAACTCAACAACCCAATCAAAATAGCTGGTAGATTTTGAGGTAGGAAATAATAGAAAGGCTGATCGAATTGAACTTCTCCAGTAAGTGTCCCGGTAATTAACTCCCGCTGAAATTTATTATAGATTTCATAAATGCTATTTGAAATACCTGAGTAGTAAACCACAAAGTTGTCTGGAAGTATGTAAGCTAACTCTTCACCTTTATTCCGTAGATGCTTTTCTATCTTTGGCAACCCTTGGATTATTTGGTCACCTTCGAATAATTTTATTTGAAGCTTTTCATCAAAGGCTACTTCAACACCTATGTAATTGACGAAGGATTCACCAAACATGGACGTTTCGGTAATTTTTTCCCTTCTTAGCAAATAGGTAGTAGAGAATTGAAAAAGGAAAGTTTCTTTCTCCAATGACTTAAAATCCTTTGTACCTAAAAGGGTAGCGAAAATGTGTGTCAGCGATTCGATTAAAGTGGTTTTCCCTGAGCCATTTTTACCGATAAATACAGCTATATGACCACTGTCCTGAAAATCAACTGAGAGATTTTCGAAAAGCTTATAATTTTTTATGTCTAATTTGAGTAATTTCATAACTGTCCATTCATGATTAGTTTGATTAATTCCAGAATTTCACCGGTAGCTATTTGATTCAATTGCGTTTGGTTTTTATGCAATGAACGGTGATTGGTTGACCAAATAATTTCGTATTGATGATGGCGGTGTAAATCTTCTACCGCTTCTGCTGTCGCACCTATAGAACTGCACGAACAAATAATAATGTCGCATCCCTCAGCTACGAATGTTTGAAGGCTCTGAAACATTCTGTTATTCAGACCGCCCTGGCTTTCTATACCGATTTTTACACCATTGATGTCAACGATATAAGTAATATCTGCATCAGTGTTAATAGCATGAATGGTATGGTTTGGAAAAGCTGCTAACAATAAATTAGCTGTTTCACGAACCGTTTCCGATTTCCCCAGATTTGATGACCCATGTATGGCAATGACGGATTTGTTCATTTAATCTATGTTGAAGATAGCTGATTCGAATTCATTTTGAGCTTCAGAATATAGGCTTTGCTCAAGAGATTCAAGATCAACTTTTTTTGTTATCAATTCAGATATCCTTTTTACGATTTGATTTTGTCCTTCTTGTGGTGGTAGTACGATTTTGAAATCCAAAAATTCATGGCTATTTATACTTTCAACGGTAACACCAGTTTTAGAACATTCTTCTAGGATCAGCTTTTGAAATACCCTTAGAAAGTAAACAAAGTACATTTTGTCTACATGAGGCTGCAGATCCATGGCTTTCAAGTCTTGATTAATCGTTACTGGTATTGTGGTTATTGAGACAGGAAAGGAATGCTGAAGAATCCCACTTCTAAAAACAGCTAAAATTGTTCCTTGTGGATGAATGGTTAGTTTGTTCTTATTTACAGCATCAGAAGTAATTAGATCAATTGAATTTGAAATATTTAAGGTTTTCATATCCTTGGGAGAAACCCAATTTATTGTTCCACCTAGCCAATACTCTTTTCTAATTTTCGAAGGCGTACTTCCTCCTTCAAAAGATTTGACAAGTTCTTTAATTGAAACTAGTGGGAACTTTGCATTAGATAACGAGTAAGAGGATTTTCTTTTGAGATAATTAACCGACCACTTATTGAAATTTTTATACTGAAGGATTCTAAAACGGTCTGAGGATTCTGAAGTATCTAGTTTTTTGATTCCAGTAAACTCACACATTTCTTTTTCAATAATTTCCAACAGGGTATCTGCTTCCATTTTAGCTAGTTCAGCCTTGCGAATTTTTACATTAAATGATCTTATGATTTTATCTTGAATATCTTTCGTAGGCACGGGAATCCTAAATCCTAAAAAGGCTTTTTCATCTACTCGTTGACGGCCTGTAGTACCCGAGCTGGCTTTTTGGCACAGTTCGGCAAAGTGTTTTGTACCTGTGATTAGGTTGAAAAATTCGGGTAGTATCTTTTCTGTATTGATATTGTAGCTCAAGAAATCCTGTGTAGTTATTGCCCCCTCCAGTTCAGGGGGCACAATACCAAACGCCCCATTACGAGCATCTATCTTGCTCATAATGAATTGTCCCACTGAAATACGGAATTGGTTCTTTGTGCCAATGTCTTTGCCAAAAATCAGTTCGTCACCTCGTTGTACTACTCCTTTGCCATATAACTTAATGGTTACCTGTTTGTACGCTTTGTCGTCTTCCAGTATTTCTTTTTCCCGATTACGAATAATAAGGTTTCCGATGGGTTCTAGTTTGAACCCATCTTTGTAAAGTACTTTATCGCTTAGTATAGCTCCCACGCTCCAATTGGAGAGGGCCGTGAAGCGTACTTCATTGAGATATTTAAATGCTGTCTCAGTGGGCATATGCTTCATAGAATATTTCAGGTTCGCTTACAATATTTCCATCAATCAATTGTAGACGGGTAATATTACCCTCTTCATTTACGGGATATTGTACCTCTTTCTTGGGTTCATCCCAGAGGTGTGCTTTCTTTCTGTAGGCTCTGAACTCCACGGCAACATCTACTAACTCATTTTCGCAAGGTGCACCTGTACTGGAAATACCCGCTTTCTCAACTTCAATAACGGGAATAGGATAATCGAAACGTTCTTTTATGAGCGGTTTGATTTCCGCTGCAATGAGAACTTCAATCTGCTTCACATCTTCTGTGTATTTCTTTTTCAACTCCCGAAGCTCTTTGGCTGATTTGCTTTCCTTCACTTTCTTCTCTTCCTTCTTGAAAGCTGCTTTCAGTTCATCCAGTTTTGGCTGGTACTTGTCTTTAATCTCTTTGGTGGTATCCTCCGTGATTTTTTTATAGGTTACTAATTCTTCTTCACTGAACTTTTTAAGGAATAGCAAACTAGGTTTCACTGTTGCACCTGAGGCAATGAAAACATCCTGAGGAATAGAAGTAATGTTGATTAACTTGGCTTTTCCTTCAATGTATTCCCTGATTTTTTGCAGCGCACTGTTGTTCAATACACCTTCCGGTAATACAATGCCCATTCTTCCGCCTGGTTTCAAAAGGTTGAGGCACCTTTCCATAAAAAGCACTTCTGTCAAGCCACTCCACGCACCCACGTCAAAAATGTCTAGCAAAGCCTTACCACGGCTTTTGCTATGACCATTATCATAATTCGCCCAATCCTGCAGTTGCTTTACTACTGTTTGTCTGTATTGGCTCCCGTATCGGTATTCATAGTACCTAATTTTTTCCTCATTAGGAATATCAGAAAGGGTAATCTTTAGTGTTTTGTTAACTCTGGAACCGAATGGCGGATTGGTGAGAATAACATCAAAACGACCATCAAATATGCCATTGACATTTAATAATCCATCATGGTGATGCACACCACCATGACCATCACCATGCATAATCATGTTCATTTTGGCAGTACGAGCCATCCTTGGATTGGCATCTGTACCAAAAATGCATTTATGAGATAGATTGTGAAGTCTTCCTTTTTTGTTTTTTAGATTAAACTCTTCAAACAGTTGTAGTTTTAAACTATTCACCTTGTTTTCGATTTTAGTTTTTTGGGCTTTAGGAAGTTTTTCAAAGCTTGAATCATAATATGTGCTTTGAATATTCTTTATTTTTGACTGGATATCGGATTCAACTTTATCTCTTACATATTCGAAAGCTTTAATTAAAAACCCCCCACTACCGCAACAGGGGTCGCAGATTAACTCATCCTCCTTTGGATCTAGTATATCCACCATATAATCCACAATAGTCCTTGGTGTAAAGAACTGTCCAAGTTCTCCTCTAAAAGTACGGCCTAAGAATTCCTCGAACGCAATGCCCTTAATGTCATCTGAAGTATTTGATAAGTTAAATGATTCTAGTTCTTCAACTATCATTTCAAAACTCCTTTGACGAATTCGAATCCTATCTAGCTCCTCAAATAACTCATCATTTTTAAATTCTTCCTTGGTCTTATCAAAAAGATATTGCATGTATTCCTTGTCGAAAAGAGGAGATCCTGAGGCCTTTAATGAGGGACGAATATTTTCTTCATACGCTTTTTCATCTGTTTTGAATTTATCTTTTGAAAAGATTAGGTCTTGATCCGATTTTCGTTCATACATTATTTTCATGAACAATATTTTGCTGATTTCGTCAAAAGCGGCTTCGGGAGATAACTTATCGTTATTCCTAATAATGTTATGACATTTTGATAAAAGAGCAGTAAACTGATCTCTAGTGAAGGTCTTAGATTCGGAGATAAATTTTCTTATCTGAGCATCTTCAGTAATTAATTGAGCCTTTGGTATATCCTGTAAACGTTCAAGTTTTCGATCTAGAGGCTCATCTTTAATGTAGAAGATTTTTGTCTCTTTTAAATTTGTCGCTATGAAAAAATCTGCTTTGACACTTGATGCAAAATTGTATCCAATTAGATAATCCTCAGCATTAATGGTAATATGCTCAGCCTTGCATTGAGCAGCAATTATTATAGAGGGTATTTTGTTTTTCTTTTTCTCAGATTTATTTCTCCAAATTCCAATATCAGCTTTGTATCTATCTTTAATAACTACATCTTGCCCAAGCTGTTCAAGCGAATAGCCATAGTGATTAATTAGCCTTAAAATAAACTGTTGTTTCAGTTTTTCTTCAGGAGTCAAATTAATCCATTTTCCTAAAATAGGGGCATAGATTTTATTATTTTCAACCCTTAATTCCATGCTCATTTCGATTTCTTTTTTAATTCCTTCTCTGCGAGTTTCAGAGCTGCTAAACCAAACGTTTCATCCCCAATATTCTCAATGATTTTATCGGAAAGCCAAATGGTTAACAATTCTTCTTCATTGGCATTCAGCAGTTTGGCTAAGGTAATTACCTGCTCTCTCTTTGCTTTTCTTTCGCCTCTTTCAATCTTACTGTACATTGGAGTATCGATTTCAAGGCTTGCTGCTAGCTGCCGCTGTAGTAGCTCTTTTTCTTCTCTCAATTGCTTAATCCTTTCACCAAATTGCATGGCCTGTTGATTTATGACTTGTCAAATTTTGGCTAAATTAAGAAAATCTATTATAGTAAGTGAACTATGAGTACTTGATTTTTATATCTTTTAACATATCCAAATACCAAGAAAGGTCTTTTACTCTTAAAGCATGTCCAGAAATTAACTTAATGTTTCCTAAGGATTGAAGAGGATATTTAATATACCAAGAAATTTCCATGTCAAATTAGTTACCCTTACCGTAAACAAACCTTGCATTCCCATCCTTCTTTTTATTCAGTTTTGGAAGTCCTTTTGTGCCATTACAACTCTTTAGTGCCTTAGCTAGAAACAAGGGGCGAACTAAACCCTTTAATTCAAATTTACAATCATCAAATATCTCCAGTGCATTTTTTGCGACATCAAAGTAGCCACTCTCAATCTTACCGAGTACCCAATCCTTCACTTCTAGTTCTGAGACTATGTCTTTAGGTTCTGCAAATTCGAGTTGCAAGTCCTTTTCTTCTGTGCCGAACATAGCTATAAATTCAACGGTGCCATCCTCGAGTTGTCTCTCTGCGCGGTAGATGGTATTGCCCGCTTGATCTGTAGCCTCTAATATGCGAATCGAATAGATAGGCTTTTGATTAACATCTGGAACGATGGCTTGGATATCACAATCAAAAATCTCCCGAAATATATTAGCGAAGGGTACGGTGTAAACTAAGGTATGGGCTAGATCCTCTGCATCGCGGACGTAAAAATCATGTTGCCCCATAAGAAAGGAAAGCTCAAACTGACTGTAACGCTTCTTTCTTCTAAGTAGCAATACGTTAAGCATTTTTTCAACCTCGATTTGCGGCATTGCTTTGATACGTATGATTTTAAATTTTAATTTGGTTTGCATATCGGTCAACAAATTCCGTTGGCCACAAATATACTAATCGTTTTTTGGTTTCGACTTCTTAGTTAAAATGTATGTGTTTAATCCGCTTTCATTAAGTATTATTTTAAGACGTTGGTTTTTTCCTTTGACAGCTCGGTCTAATGGTCGGGTAAAGTCGCTTGCTTCCCAATTTTCATTTTGCACTTCATTAGCCTTAGTGACAATCTCGTTCAATGTTCTTGCCTTCTTAAAAAAATCCGTTGCTTCTATTAATGCATTTAATGTGGGCGCTGGACCTGATCCTGAAGGTATAGGTGGGATCTCTTTAATAACTTTTTCGTTGCTTAGAATTTCGGTCGGATAAAAGTCATGTATCGTATATTCAGTTTTAATAATGGTGTGGTCTTTTAACTTTAGGAGTTCTTTTTGTCTTTCGTTAGCTATTTTGGTGAAGTATATGGCGATCTGGCTTAAAATTTCATCGTTGTATTTCGAATTATTTCCAGCACTTTCCATATGACCAATGTATTTCTCATTCTTTTCTAAATAATCAGAAATATCCTCACCGGAAATATCTAGCTCAAGTCTAATTTTTCTGATTTGTATAATAATATATAGTTCAATCGGAAATATGAACCAAGTGTTTTTATTCATGTATAAAAGAAGCGAGATATTTATTTTATGCTTTGTGCTGTAAATAATTTGATTTTTCAAAGAGAGATACCTATCTTTGATTTAGATAGAAAACAAGAATAGTTTTCTAAAGAACTTAGGTGTTTAAACTAAGAGTCTTGTGCTTGTATTTTCTGACGCCGCACCACAAGACAGCAGATTGAACACCCATGTCTACGCTTTTATGCTATCTTTGCATATCAGATAGATGTGGGGCTGCTGTAAATCCGTGGTGTGTAAGGCGTCAGAAACTTTATTTCAGGCACGGTTTGTAGCCCCACATGTATCAAGGGGCATCCAACCAACAAGACTCGTTAACTATAACGAGTATGAGCCATAAAAAGCAATTTCAAAAAAACATTATTTCGGCCCCCGAGTAATCTCGGCAGGGCTTGTCCCCATTTGCGGACATTCCTAAAATCGGTGAATGCTTAAATGAAAACCGTTTTACCAATTATGAAGAATTTGAACGGCATTCCGATGGATTATCAATCAACTTTTATTTACAAGTGGCCTGAGCTTTAGGCTTGGGTAGAGATGAATAGCGCTGTTAAAATCTAACTAAGGCACAAAGTACAGGTCACACCATTAACCTTTAAAAAAATGAATATATTTTTTAAGGATGGGAGAGGACTGTGCTATTTCAAGCCGCTATCTCATCTTTTCAAATCAAAAAATAGCCAAAGCGGAACGTTGTTCAGCTTTGTATTAAGTCTTATATGTGTGTTGTTTAGTGATGCCCAGGCGCAGTCCGCTGGAGAGCGGGCTGTGATCGGGGCAGAAGACATTAAGCCACTTGTGATCGGACAGAAAGTTCCTGATGAGTTTTGGACAAGGGAACACCTTTTCTTTGTCAACGGAGATACAATTAGAAAATCTTTGGAAGAACATAAGGGTAAAATGCTTGTCCTGGATTTTTGGTCTTCTGGATGTGCCCCCTGTTTACTCCATCAAAAGGAAATTAGGGAGTTTGTTGAAAAATACAAAGATCAATTGGTGGTGATAATGGTCAATAGTAAAAATACGCGTGAAAATTTTGAAAAAATAAAAGGGTTATATGATAAAAGATTTTTCGAAAAATTCGAAATAAAACAGTTGGAAACAATTATCCATGACCAATATTTAATGACAATTTTTTCATCAGCTGTATTTCCCCACTATGTGTGGATCAATACAATTGATAGGTTGCAGCTAAAAACTTATCGAAACCTGCTGGACAAAAATTATGTTGCACCTTTTATTGATCTACCATGATGGTTATGCGACTTCTTATCATATTATTGCTGACAGTTTTCTCTTCAATAGTATACGGACAGGTATTGATAAAAGGAAAAATAGTGGACGATCTTGGGAATCCGGTCAATCAATCAACAATTTCCACAGCCGATAAACGTACATCTACATTTTCTGATAAAAATGGGTTGTTTGAGGTAAATGTCTCTCAAAACGATACCATCTTACTGGTTTCAAACCTTGGATATGCTGCGCAGCATGTCGAAATTAAAGGTCAAACCTACCTGACCATTTTGCTCAGACGGGAAATACACGAGCTGCAAGAAATTGACGTATTTCATACAGGATACCAAACTATACCAAAAGAACGGTCTACCGGTAGTTTCGGTCGAATAACAAATAATGATCTCAATAAAAGAGTAGCCACAAATATTCTTGACAAACTGGAAGGAATGGTACCCGGTCTGCAATATGATAACCGATCTGGTCAATCTGTGATAAATATCCGAGGTATCAACACCATGTCAGACAATTTAATGGGGCCATTGATCGTGGTCGATAATTTTCCTTTTGAAGGAAATATAATGGATATCAATCCAAACGATGTAGAGTCCGTTACCCTGTTGAAAGATGCGGCAGCTGCATCAATTTGGGGTGCCCGTGCTGGCAACGGGGTCATTGTAATCAATATGAAGCGTCCCACAACAGGCGAGCAAAAAGCAAAGGTGCAGTTGTCATCAAACCTTTCGGTGCTAAGTAAGCCGCGTTTATATGATATTCCCCAGATATCGTCTGGAGATTTCATTGACCTTGAGCAATTTCTTTTTGAAAACAGACATTATGATGCACAGTACAATAATGTGCTGAATTCAAGAAGAACTGTCTTTTCTCCTGTGGTGGATATGCTGTACGACCACGAGATGGAATTGCTGTCAGACGATGAATTGGTATCAGCAATAGCATCTTTTAAGCAAATTGATTTTAGGGACGGCCTTCTTAAATATTTCTATCAAGACAAGGTTCTGCAACAGCACAACACTTCTTTTTCAGGAGGTAATGTCAAAAATGCATGGAGCTTTTCCTTAGGGTACGATAAAAATGTTGGCGGTATAATCGGACAGAAAGATGAGAAAATTACGTCCAATGTTCAACACACACTTTTGATAGGTAAAAAAGTAACACTGGCACTTATGTCGCGGTTTACAAGAAGTCAGGGATCGGACAATTCCGCACGGTTCGATTATAATTTCTCACCGGGAGGTGGACGTACAAGATTGTATCCGTACGCTAGATTTGTTGGAGATAATGGAGAAGCTTTGGCCATCCCTAATTCCTACAATTTGAGATACATGGAAGGTCTGTCGGACAGTCAGTTGTTGGACTGGACGTATCAACCTTATGGAGAGGTT
The DNA here is from genome assembly GCF_005048855.1 of Sphingobacterium olei. Taxonomy (GTDB): domain Bacteria; phylum Bacteroidota; class Bacteroidia; order Sphingobacteriales; family Sphingobacteriaceae; genus Sphingobacterium; species Sphingobacterium olei. The sequence goes on along the minus strand of NZ_SUME01000007.1, from coordinate 265,869 downwards.
GGCAACACGTCATATGAAAACCTACGGAATCATTTGGCATCGCGGTTAAACCTTACCTATAGACCCATAAACGGAGTGGAGTTATCGCTGATGTATAACAATGAAATCCAAAATGAAGAAAGGACAACCGTTTACGGGGAGAATTCTTTTTTTGCGAGGGATCTGATAAACAGGTTCAGCCAGATCAGCGGAAGTACCGTGAAATATATTGTCCCTAAATCTGCAATAAAGGATTCTGATAATTTAGGCTTGGGAAGCCATAAAGTGAGGGGCGGACTTAGCTTCAATCGTTCTTTTCAAGGAAGGTTGCACCAAATATCAGCGATACTAGGAGCCGAGATTTCGAATACCTCTACGAGTACTACAGGTTCACGATATTATGGATATAATCCGAACCTGCTGACTGTACAGGCAGTTGACTATATCAACAGCTACCCCATCTTTGACGGCCTTACGGGAAATAGCAGGATACCTTTTAGAGGAGGGTTTTCAGAATACATAAATAGATTTGTTTCTTATTATGGTAACTCGGCTTATACGTACAAGGAGAAATATACGGTTTCCCTATCCGCACGGAAAGATGCCGCAAACATTTTTGGTGTTAATACAAACGATAGATGGAAGCCATTGTGGTCTTCCGGGCTCTCATGGACGGTATCTAATGAAAATTTCTTTAGAAACATAGATTGGCTTTCCTATTTGAAGATTAGAGGAACCTATGGACATAGTGGAAATTCCGGCGGTGTTTCAAGTACATATCCGAGAATTTCGTATTCCAATCCATTGAGTTTGGATCTTGCGGGAGAGCCCTATGCCATGGTCACAAGCCTTCCCAATCCAAGTCTTAAATGGGAAGATGTGAGAATGTTCAATGTCGGTCTGGATTTTAATGTATTTGGAAGCAAACTCTCAGGTACATTCGAATACTTTGATAAGAAGTCCACAGACCTGATTTCGTCGGATGAGATCGATCCTACCGCAGGGATGGCATCTATAGTCAGAAATGTAGGCGTAGTAGATGGTAACGGTTTCGACCTATCCCTTAGTTCAGAGATTGGAATTGGAAAGGTTAAATGGACAGGTAACTTATTCCTATCACATAGCCGCTCAACCGTCAAAGAATATAAGGGAAGGGTAAGTTTAGCTGATGCCTATCTTTTAAATTCAGGAACCACACTCACACCCTTGCCCGATAAAGAGCTTTACCCGGTATTTGCTTTGCGATTTGGAGGATTAGATCCTTCGACAGGTGATCCTTTGGGATATCTGGATGGGGAGGAGTCGAAGAACTACGCATCAATGCTCCGGGACTCGCTTCAGAATATAATCTATTATGGAACTGGATTGCCTCCTAACTACGGATCCTTCAGCCATAATTTCAATTGGAAAGGATTTGATCTATTCCTTTTGATGATGTTCAAATTTGGACATCATTTCCAGAAAAAAACTATTCTGTATAATAGTCTTTTCAATTCGTGGAACGGTCATAGTGATTTTGGAAGAAGGTGGAAAGCTCCGGGCGATGAGCAGAATACAACGGTACCATCTCTCGTTTACCCTGCCGGAGCCGATCGGGATAATTTTTACGCCTATTCAGAGCCGAATATAGAAAAGGGTGACGTATTAAGACTTCAGGACATTCGTATTTCCTATTCTTTCTCCTCTTCTTTTAGTAAAAATCAGATGCGATTTTCAATATTCTCTGTTCTAAATAATGTCGGTATTTTATGGAGAGCCAACGATTCCGGCTTAGATCCGGATTATAATACCATACCCCCCTCCAGACGGATAAGCGTGGGTTTGAATTGTTCATTTTAATACTCCAGATCATGAAAAATATAAGAAAACAGATCATCGCAGGTATTTTTATCTCGTCATTAATATTTGTTACACTTGGTTGCGAAAAATTTTTAGATGAAAAATCGGATGCCTCTCTTTCGATTCCAGAAACTTTCAAGGATCTAAGGGCAACGATGAACTATGAAGGACAGATCAATCGTTCTTTTCCCACACTTCTAGAAGCGGGTAGCGACGACTATTATGTGAAATCAAATATTCTAAACGCTAGGAGCGAGTCTGAAAGGTTGGTATATACTTGGAAAAATAGCCTGCAACGCTCAGATATTGCGAGCTGGAGTACATTATACAATACGATATTAATAAGTAATATAGTCCTTGAAGGGTTGGAACGGATAAGCGAGGGTTCCGACGAAGAAAGAAAAACTCTAAAAGGTGAAGCATTGTTTATCAGATCTTACGCTATTTTTAATCTATCACAGATCTTTTGCCTGCCTTATGATGAAGTAAATAAAAATATATTTCCTGGTCTGCCATTAAGGACCTCCTCCGATTATGGGCAGCACTTCGACAGATCCTCTATGGCGGAGACTTACGAATTTGTGGTTAATGGACTGATGATGTCATTTGAATTGCTGCCTGAAAACGTGCAGTTCAAATCACGGGCATCAAAGAGTGCTGCACTGGGTGCATTGGCAAGGGTCTATCTCACAATGGGTAAATTTGACCAAGCCAATGAATATGCCCGGGAGGCTTTGTCATACAATCGCGCTTTGATCGATTATAACGATCTGGATAAGAGCCTTCGAATCCCGTTCTCAGTTGATAACAGTGAAATAATATACTATGCTTTTTGTACTAGCGGTTACTTCCTCGCAAGCAGTAGAGCTTTCATTCCAAGGGATTTATATGATTTATACGAAGAGGATGATCTTAGAAAAGTTCTTTTTTATAACAGGTCGAACAACGGGGACATCCAATTTAAAGGAAATTATGATGGGGTAGGCGGAAGTTATTTTGCAGGTATTGCTACCGATGAACTTTATTTGGTTCGGGCAGAGTGTGAGATAAGAGCCGGTAACGTTAGCGATGGTCTGGCGCTTTTAAATCAGCTTTTAAAATTCAGATATGAAAAGGACACGTTCATTGGGCACACAAATTTAAATCAAGAAGAGGCTTTGGAACTGGTGTTATCTGAAAGACGAAAGCAATTAGTTAGGAGGGGTATTAGATGGATGGATTTGAGGCGATTATTGAAAGAGCCGGGGAGAGTGCCCGCATTATTTAGAAAAGCAGACAACGGAATGGATGTAGGAGAATATGTATTGGAGCCTAAAATAAACAACTATGTTTATCCAATACCAGATAATGTTATCAGAATTCAAAATTACGAGCAAAATCCACTTTAATTCAAACGAATAGGAGGAGCCTCTCTTCCTATTCGTTTTCAGGTAGAAATTACTCTGATCTGAATTCCTTCACCGTTGTATTGGGAGTTGGGTTATTGTCCGAAATACTCTGATGCGCGGCGCGTATTTGTAACTGCACGGTCGTGCCATCCACAGGAGCGTCCATTTTCGGTAATCCACTTTCTTCTGGAGCTTCTATCTGGCAGATGACATCTTCCGCTAATCCGCAAGGTGGAAGTCCGGTAGACGACAGGGAATAATTACTCGCAAGTTCGGGGTTATCGCTGCTAGTACCAGTAAAATACCAAGTTTGCGTAACCAATTTTTTTGGAGCTTCAACCTTTGTCTCATTCTTTTTTTCTTTCTCCTTGTCGGTTCCGTTTGCATGAGCCGTGGCTACAGATCCAACCATAAATAATGCTGATAATGCTAGGGAAGCAAATAGCCCCCTGATTTTTAAAGTAGTCATAATATTGATGTTTAAACTTTCTAACGTTTGTTTTTCTAACCGTAATTTCCTCACGGTATGATAAGATGTATTCGTATCGACCATCCGGCACTCGGGCCGGTTTACTGGTCTTTGGCTTGTTAGCTGGCGGCTACCGCCTAAACAAAGCAAATTTCCTGTTGTGAAGTTTTCTTTTCATGTTTACATTAGTTTTAGAGAAGCTTAAAAGCTTACTCTACAAATGTATAAAGGCTTACATATGAAAGTTTTAACCATTTGTTGGGAATGTATTAACCATTTGTTGGAAATTAAGATGCATTGTCATCTCTGAATTCGGCAGGCGTTATGCCAGTTTCCTTCTTAAAGAATCGACAAAAAGATTGCACATTTACGAATCCGCATGCGTCAGACGTATACAGTATTGTCTTTTGAGCGGTTAAGAGCGCTTTTGCTTTTTTGCTCACCAGCGCATTTTGATATTGCTTGAGTGATTGACCGGTCTCGGCTTTGAAAATAAATTGCAAATGGTTGCGACTGATGTTTAACATGCTGGGTAGCACATCCAGTTTATATTGTATGCCATGTGCTTCGGTATTAATCTCCATGAGCAACTTGGCAGATGCGGCAATTGCCGCGGCATGGCTACCGGGTTCGTATTCCTGTTTGATCTCTTTTAGGGATAGCTTAACCAGTTCTTTCATGGTAACGATAATGAAAACCTGGCGATCCAGATCGCCCTTTTTCAGTCCGGCACATAGTACCTGTATATAGATTTCTGTTTCTGTGCCTACGTGGAAATCCACCGTCACGATTGGTTCGGCTGCCGCGCTGCGGTGGGCATCCAACAAGGGTTTCAGAAAATCAAAGGTTTCGTCGGCGCCATCATCGAATATGCCGATGCTGAAATAGAAATCGAACAACTGATACCGGCCTGCCGAAAGATGTAACAAATAATCGCCCGGTGGTAAGTACACATACCGCGCCCGGCGTTCGCCGAGCGTCATAATATGCGTCCCTTCGTTATCGGTGAGGTGCAACCTACCTCGCGCACGCATCGCGTAGATGGCATAGACATCCCGCTGTTTTACCTGTACTGGGATGATAATATCTTTGTCGATCACCCAGTCGAAATGTTGCAAATAGCCTAGATACCCTTTGAAATCTTGTTCAATACTGCTGCATGAGCCAGTCTTTCGGTAAATAATCTCACCATCCTGGATCTTCAGGGATGGGGTTAGTTTTCCGATCTCGGACTGTCGCAACGCCCGGCCGAAGATCGATTCTGTTTTAAATAAAGCGCTTTTTCGCATAATCATTGGTTTTAATAGGGTTAGTCCTCCTTTCCTTGTATTGAGTACAATCAATCAGGTGGTGCTTGTAACACGTTCTGGATTGTCCTCAAGCGGGGTTCGTTTATATGTGGTCGTTGTGTGTTTATAAGGATAGTACCAGGCGCACAGGTTGTACCAGATCATCAGCGCCGCAAAATGATACAGGCCGATAAATAATCCGATGCCCATGTGCAAGGCAATAGTGGTATACAAAATAAAATGTCGGTATCGTTTCCCAAGCCAGGCGATGGGATGCAGCAGTTCGATGAATATCGTAAGTAAGCCAGCAACCATCCACAGGTAGGGCCAAGATCCCGTAAAGGTCGGTGCCGAAAGCAGTTCGCCGCTAAAGGGCTGATGGATGGCTTTCCAGATACCGCTGCCGTTCCACCAGCTCTCGCCAAATAATTTGCCCAAGCCTCCAAAAAAATAGACCACGACCAACTGGCATTGCAACAGCCGGATACCCATAAGCGACCAGCGATGGTGCGCTGCAGTTTTATCGCTACCGGGGTAAAACAAGACGCTGATAAACAGACCGGTCTGTGCCAGGTAATCGACGCCATAAGACCAGCTGGTCTCACTGAGAAAAAAGGCCTGATGGATAAACAGCAGCACGAAAGCGCTCGCGCGTACCGTCGGCGGCCAACAGAGCAGTAAGCAAAGCGTAATGTATAGCAACGCAATAAGTTGTACGCTGAGTTGGGGGAAATGAAACAGAACCTCGGAAAGGCTCCAACCTACGCCGGTACGCCAATTTGCCGCTATCGCTGCATCGATGACAGCATCTGCGCCATAATAATAGGGCAAGTCAGGCCATATCCGCATCATTTCCACGGCGAGTAACAGGCCGATGCCAATGGGTAGGTATTGTAGGCCGCGAAGAAGCATCGTCGTGTGATTCTTCGTGTGCTTCATAATAAATGGTTTTTGTCTTAAAAAGTAATACATGTGTAGGTTTTACGTTAGCATCGCCCGATCCGAGAGGGGGTACGCCCATCGCGAGGTAGCTGCAGGTAATGTGAAGGCCTGGATGGCGTACGGCCAGGTGCTGGCAGATGGATACGCCTAACGCCTGGGCGAGGGGCCGTACCTGGCTATCTTCATGAGGGGCGACTTGTAACAGCCACCCACCGGCTACTTCCAGTAGGCTGCGGTATCGGATTCGACTGGCATGGCTGCGCAAGCCAGGGTCGGAGAGTATGCCCGTCTGATGTGTAGCGGAATCTTCCAGTACAAATAGGCTGTGGTAGCTACTACCCACTTCGGGTCCGTAGAAGCAATAGCTTCCATGGAGACCGGCCAGTTGGGCGAAGTAACGTACAGGCGGTAGCTTTCGATACTGCACCAGTACGTCATGGTATAGCATAGGGGATTCATCCGGCTTGGCACCGGTACCGAGCAGTAGGATGTTGTGCAGGATACTGGTGCTAAGATGCCAGATAAAATAAAGGGTGCCTATGATGTACAGCCAGCGCATTCCTTATTGCGCGTTGCGGGCCAGATACTCGATTAGTGGCGCCTCGTGCCATCGGTCGTCTGGTTCTTGGGGGTACAAAAGGCGAGTAGATACGCCTTTGAGCGCATCGGGATCTGCATCCGCCAGGTAGATGATTTCCGCGTTCTCCAACGGAGAAGTGGTCTGCACCGTGTCTTTTTGCACACTGAGGATAGCAAGGGTAAGTAGTGCAATCCCTACAGTAGTAATTTGAATTGTCTTCATAACATTTTTTGTATTTATTCGCTTAAATTCTTTGTTTTTTTAATTTATTTTGAAGAAAGTGACGGGAAACATGCGGATTTGGTATTTTTTTTTATAACTTGAAAGTTTATTAACCAATAAGGAGTATTAATGATATGTTACTTAGCTATTGTTGTGGATGATGAACCTTATGCGGCCAGCAATCTTGCCCATAAGCTCGACCTTACGGGTAAAGTACAGGTCGTGGAGAAGTTCGATGCTGCCTTGGACGCCATTGACTACCTCGATGCCACAGAACAGCGGATTCATTTTGTGTTCTGCGACATTGTAATGGAGGGTATGCGGGGTACGGACGCGGTCAGATTATTCCGTGAACGTGCAGACTGCGTCATACTTTATACGGGCAAACCCCAATATTCTATGGATGGAGAAAGTCACTTAGCGGATGCAAAATTGCCCAAATCTGTCACACAGGCGGAACTGAATGAGACGATTGAAAATTTGATCAATCCACGCAATCCCACCGCCCCCGTGCGGATTCCTACTTATATAAATATAAAAGCTATTCCCAGTACAAAAGAAGACATAGACCACACAGATAGAGATATCCGCATCGCCATCGCCGATTTGGTCTATGTCGAGCGTGCGGGCAACTATGTGCATTTCTCTGCGTTAAATCAACAAGGTCAGATCGTTTTGACCGGCCGACTGAAAACGAGCATTGCTGCCCTGTATCGCGAATATGAATCCACGAACCTGTTTTTGTACGTCAATGCCAGTCAGCTTGTCCATGTCAAGTTTATCATCGATCACTTAAAAGACGGTGTCACCGTCCCCGGATGGGTGTTTAGCATCTCGGCCAAAGGCAGGCCTTATTACCGGCGTTATTTAAAACGGAAAGGGCTGGATGGATAGCGTACCCATAAAAAATCTAGCTAGCTTAAGGAAGTTAAAGGTAGCTCTCGCAGTGGGTTGTTTCCTGTTGCTATGGCTATATCTTTATCAAATTGTACCGCATGCTTTTCAGGGGGCGAAGGAGTTTTTTACACTTCTTGCCTTTCACGTCGGGATCTTTGTGAGTTCGCGTTGGTTCATGGCTCCCCAGCTGCAGCAACGCAAGGCTCGCCTGACGTGGTGGTTTATCGTCTATGCACTACAATTAATGGTGTTTACGATCACCATCATCGCCTTCAGCTTTTGGCAGGGGGCACTAAAGTTTACCGGGCTAAAAAGTTTTTATATCAGCAACTTTTACGAGATAACGTTTACATTTTTGATTCCGAGCGGATTGGGGCTTACCCACTTTTTTCTACGCAGCGCTTTTAACGGCCGGAAACAACGTGCAGCTTCTAAGAAGCGAGCGGAACAATTGGAAGCGGAACGTGCAAGAGAGCGTGAAGCCTTCCAGGAGCAAGAGGTGCAATTACTGGAGGAACACGCGAGAGAGCATGAAGCCTCAATGGAACTGGAGCAGCAGCTACGCGACGCACTTTTTAAATGGAATCAGCAGCGCTTAATGCCACATCTTGTATTTAATACGTTGACGACTATTGAGGAACTAAATCGTATACAGCACCCCGAAGCGGGGAAGGCGATCGAAATATTAGGTACCATATCCCGTTTTTATATGGCGCTTGAAAATCAGCTGTTCGTCTCCTTTGTGGATGAACTCGAACAGGTTGATCGTCTACTGCAGATCTATATTATCCGCAAAAGTAAAGCGATTTATATCGAGCAACACATCGATCGGTCTACGCTAGCGCGCAGGATCCCGGCGCTGCTCATCTTTAATCTATTGGAAAATACCTGTCAGTACGGTATCATTACGCAGAAGGCAAAGCCTGCAAGCTTGACCGTAAAGCCATGGAACGATCATGGGGTACATATTGTTGTTTTTAACCATATGGCGGAGCGGCCATTGCCAGAGGTGAAGCAAGGACACGGCCAGCTAGAGCATATGGAAAAAACGCTGAAGCTACTTCATCCCGAAAATCAGATCCATATTATCATCGACCACAATACGTTTACCGTTGAATTATTTTTGCATGGAGAAGACGCGTAGCTAAATTTTAGTAAATTAGGATTTTATAAACCAACTATCTATGGAGGATTTCCGTAATGTAGCGTATCGAACTTGGTCGTTTTTGCGTTGCGCTAACCAATATTAGGGAGCTTCTGTGCTTGTACTTGGATGGTCCTAAATCAAAGACCATGATTAAATCTCTCTTAATTTTAATTGAGCATGTCGAACAGTGCCATGCTGTTTTGACCAAAATGTATAACTCCTTAAAAGTTCCTGCAGAACTTAATCGTACGCTGCCTGCTGTCATCCCCCCACAGAGCTCTTCTGCACGCGAAATATCATTTACCGATATCGAAGAAGGGGTAGTACTGCTGACAATAGATGACGCCTGTGCGAGGTTGGGCATTGTGCGGGCCACACTGTTCAACTTGCGGCAGGAAGGGAAAATCACCACCGTGAAGAAGGGCAGGGCGGTGCGCTTCCGTGAGAATGACGTCGAAAATATGCGAAACTGGTACAGTATCCCGAAGGGAAAGGTGTAAAGATTGAATGTATTTATCGAAATAGAAGAGAGTTGAGGTATTTATTTTGTTTTTTTGGATAAAACTGCTGAAATTTTATACATTTACTAATATAAAATTAACCTGGTGGCTGGTGGATTTGAAAAAAATAGATAAATTAACCCTTACTCTCTTTGTTTCGGGCAACAAAAAAGCCTTTGAGTTGGTTTATAAGTCTTATTCTGCATCGATATTTAAACGCCTCTTATATCTATTGAAGGATGAAGATGAGGCGGAGGAGATGTTACAGAATATTTTTATTAGAGTTTGGACGAATCGATCGTCTATCGATGTGGAAAAGAACTTCCATAACTACCTGCTTCGCATAGCAGATTCAATGGCCATAGACCTTATCCGTCGAAATGTCCGGAGCCAGCTTGTATATGACAGTATACTGATACAGGGTGTCCATCAACATGATTCCGTAGAAGATGCTTACCTACAAAAAGAGGAATGGGTCATTTTAGAAAATGCTATTGATCAGTTGCCTCCCCAACGTAAATTGATTTTTACCTTGTGCAAATTAGAAGGTAAATCGTATGGAGAGGTGAGCAAATTGCTAAATATCTCACCGGCGACGATCAGTAATCACCTTGTTTTAGCGATGAAACAGATTCGAATATTTACTTCCCGTTATGAAAAGGGGCTGAAAACGGTGTTATTATTGTTTTTTTAGAAAAAATGTAATTTTTTTAAATTTCCATTAGTGAGTTTTCCGCTTTCGTTCGTAATAGTTATAGATAAGGTAATAATTTACGGTCTGCTATTATGGATTTTGATAGAATCAAGCTTTTATTAATCAAATATTTTGATCATCTCTTAAGCGAAGAGGAGCAAAAAGAACTCATCGACAGATTAGAGGATACATCCGATGATCAACTAAAAGATATACTCTCTACAATTGATACCCACCTTCATGAAGATCTATCATTTTCGGAAGAAAAAATGGAAAAGAGCCTCGATCAGGTGCTTGATCGTCTTTTAGATAAAACGCAGTTTGAGGAAACTGCTGTTGAACCTATACCGAATACTCCGGTAATATCATGGAAGGTACTTTTTATTGCTGCTTCGGTATTGATCATTGGCGCTTTTGGGTATTATTTTAACCAGGAAACGCCATTGCAAAAAGAGATTGTCGTAGTGGATGTGAATCCCGCAACGCCACTTGCGATGGTTACACTGGATAACGGTGATATTATCCAGATAGATTCAGCAGCACTTGGTCTGGTATATAGTAAAGGCGGTATCAAGATATTTAAAGATGAACGTGGGGAAATTGTTTACCAAGATTCGACGCAGAAGGGTGCTACGCCAACTTATTTAACCGTCAATACGCCCAAGGGAGGTATCACTAAGGTGAAGCTATCCGATGGGACGCTGGTCGAACTCAATGCGGCTTCTTCCATTCGCTATCCAACAAATTTTTCTGGCGCAGATCGAACGGTTTTTGTGGAAGGAGAAGTTTTTTTCGATGTGGCACATGATAACACGAAGCCATTTAAAGTGTATTCTAAAAAGCAGATGATAGAAGTACTGGGTACATCGTTTAACCTGGTGTCAAATAACAATTATGCAAGGACCACCTTATTGGAAGGAAGTGTAAAGCTTACCGTGGAAGGCAAAGACTATATACTCAAGCCGGGTGAAGAGGCGCTTGTGGGAGATGCTGTTAAGATCAAGATGATAAAACCTACAGAATCGGTGGCCTGGAAAAATGAAGAGTTTATATTCGATAACAGCTCATTTCATGAGACATTGCAAGAGATTGAAAATTGGTACAATATTAAAATGGTGTTTACGGAGACGAATGTCGAAAATGTGCGCTTATCCGGGACGGTATCCCGTAAAGTAAAGTTATCTGCACTCTTGAAGGTAATTGAAATGAATACAGATTATACATTTAAAATTGAAGGAAGGAGGGTGCTCGTACGTAGACAATAGATCAATCATTAACTAAAAAACAGAACTGGAGGTGTTGGAGCACCCCCAGCGATGTGGTTTTAAAATTCGTTGGTATTAAATAAATTTTTCTAACCAGTACAAATATAGGTAATATGGTGCATATGCTCCCTATGCTTATCCTTGTGCTCAACACACGATTATGAATATAAAGAAGTTATTGTGCCTGTTTTATGGAGATATGCATAAAATAAAGGCACGGCTTACGGTAAACGACCAAACCTTATTGGCAATGAAACTGACTATAGTACTCATGTTGTCCATTTTAGTTCAGGTATCGGGAAACACTTTTGGACAAAATGTGAAACTTAATTTTAAAAAGCAACGTCTCGAGATCGTTCTCAACGAACTAAAAAGGCAAACCGGATATAGTTTTTTGATCAACTCAAGTTATCTTAAGTATGCTAACCCCGTATCCATCATAGTATACGACGAACCATTGGGTGTTGTGCTGGATGAGATATTTACCAAACAACCCTTTAATTATATCATTTCTGAAAAGATCATTACCATTAATCCCGAATCAGTTCGACAGGATTTGGTCGTTCAGCAAAAAATAAATGGACGCGTATTGGACGAGGAAGGTAAATCAATTGCGGGGGTGACTATTACCGAGATCGGAACAAATACGTCTACGAATTCGGATACGGAGGGACGCTTTTCGATCACGATCGGTAAACCGGCAGCAGTACTACGGTTCAGTTCTTTAGGTTATTTGCCGATGGACAGACCAGCGGCAGCCGGCATGGTTGTTCGCTTAGTTATGGAAGACAAAAGCATTGACGAAGTTGTCGTAACAGGGTTTCAGAATATTGATAAAAGCAAATTTACCGGGTCGGTGAGTCAAGTGGATAAGAAAAACATTGACCGGTCTGGCTCGTTGGATGTTTCGAGGATGTTGCAGGGTGCTGCTGCAGGTGTGTCTGTGCAGAATACATCGGGAACATTCGGTGCTACGCCAAAAATACGTATACGTGGAAACTCATCCATCAGTGCCAACCAAGAGCCTCTGTACGTGATTAATGGCGTTCCTATTACATCTCCGGCAAATGTTGCGGTTAATCAGTTGTATAGTGGTGATCCGGCCTCCGTATTGGGATCTGCGATTGCAGGATTGAATGCGCAGGATATCGAAGATATACAGATTTTGAAAGATGGCGCCGCGACTGCACTATACGGTACACGGGCGGCAAATGGCGTAATCTCCATTACGACAAAACGCGGTTCATACAACTCCCGTGATGTAAATTTAAGTACTGCCTTTTCCGTAGGGGTAAAGCCGGATATCGGGAATTTCAACTTAATGAATTCTAATCAGGAAATGCAATTGTACAAGGAAATGTACGACAGGGGCTATCTCTCGAATGCGAACTGGCCTAACTTCACTGGTGCATTTACCGAAGCCTACCGTCAGCTCGCGCTTCGTAATTATACGTTGGATGATGCGTACATGGAACTGAATAAATCTGCGAAAGCCAATACCGATTGGTTTGATGTGTTGTTTAGAAATAATTTGATACAGGAGCATAGTCTTTCTTTCTCGGGTGGAGGCGACAAGCATACGTATTATGTCTCGGGAAGTTTGGCAGATGATAACGGCCAAGCTGTTGGATTTGGAACAAAGCGTTATACAACGGATTTGCGTACTGTTTTTAACATTACCCCTAAACTGGATCTGGATATCAACCTCAATTGGAATGCGCGGGATCAATCTACACCGGGGACGAATGAGTCAAAGACGCTGGCTTCAAGCAACTATTTTGAAGTAACCCGCGAATTTGAAATCAATCCTTTTCTGTATGCGATGAATACGAGTAGGGCGATGTATCCGTACCAAGCCGACGGGTCTTATAAATACTACCTGGAAAATCTGGCGCCATTTAATATTCTGGAAGAGCTAAAAGAAAATTTCAATGACGTAAAAGCACAAGAAGTTCGATTAATTGTAAGACCAACCTACAGATTAACGAAGAACTTACGCTTTGACGGTACCTACGCTATACGGAAGAACAATAGCCAAATCAGTCATATCGTGACCGAGCGTTCCAATATGGCGAATGCGTATAGAGTGGATTATAACGATGTATTGCGTAATCAGAATTCACTGTTATATCTTGATCCGAGCGAACCGAATGCATACCGCGAAACGATTTTGCCAGAAGGTGGGTTTCGGTATCTATGGAATAACTGGCAATCATTTTGGAGTGTCAGAAATCAACTTTCATTTAATGAGACTTTTGGAGAACATAAACTGAATGTACTAGGAGGTATGGAGATCGAACGTACCTACGTGGATCGAACGTATTCTAAAGCATACGGTTATTTGTATTACGGTGGTAAGATCGCATCTCCTTCTCCGTTAGCGATGGTGTATGCGTTGAATAGAGATGACCGTACGTATATTGAAACCTTTAATGACCGGAGATCAGCCGGTTTTTATGCCAATATCCAATATACATTCAAAAACAGGTATAATTTTGATTTAAGTGGTCGTCAGGATGGTAGTAATATGTTCGGGAAAATGCAGCGGTCCAAATTCCTTCCGAATTATGGATTAGGTTTTGCATGGAATGTGGAGCGTGAAGAATTGTTCGAAAAGTGGAATGCGGCAGGTCACATCGACTACTTAAAACTCCGGGTGAGCCATGCGTTGAGAGGTAATAGTTTTGAAACCTCGCCCATGCTAAATGCTAATATTATTAATATACCGCGATTGGATAGGGTAAACACCGCGAAAGGCATAAGTGTACTAGAGCCAGAATTGTATAACTTGGCCTGGGAGAAAGATTACACCACGAATTATGCCTTTGATTTATCGCTATATAATCGACTGACATTAACTGCGGAATATTACACCCGAAAAAATAAGGACTTGGTGGTGCCATTCAATGTGGCGCAAGAGGATGGATTTGAATCGAAACGTATCAACTTTGGAACGATGACCAATAAAGGAGTTGATATCACACTCGGTTACCGTAATTTATTGAATAAGCGCGATTTCAATTGGGATGTGAATCTCATTTACGGTTATGTGAAAAATGAGTTATCGAATGGCGAATTACAATCTTCACAGCTTTCGCAAATTACAAATCCATTGGGGTACGCCATTGAAGGGTATCCTTTAGAGGGTTTATTCGGCTTTAATTATTCAAGGTTGAATTCCGAAGGGCGACCGCTTTTCTTGGGCGAAAATGGAGAACAAAATGGAATTGTCGCGGCTTCCAGAGACCGTGCATTAGTAAGTTATCTGGGTAGTCGCCAACCGCTGGGTACAGGATCGATAGCCAACTCTTTCCAGTATAAAGGCGTAGAGTTGCGTGTATTTTTGACCTATTCATACGGACATAAAGTCTTTACGCAGCCTGTCGCGACGCGTACTTATGATGATTCGGGATCGAAGTCCGGCGATTTGAACTACAGATGGCAAACCATAGGCGACGAAAATTACACCAATATTCCGGGACTACTGAGCACGATACAACGTACTCACCTAGGTACCATAAGTAATATCGACGAAACTGCTTACAACAGAAGTGATTTTCGGGCAGCAGATGCCAGCAACCTACGTGTTAGTGAGATTTTGTTGGCTTATGATCTTGGGCAGTACTTCCGGGGTAGAAATACGGCAATCAAAAATGCCCGTTTGATGCTCTCGGCAAACAATATTTATTACTGGTCCAGTGGCCGATTGAGAGGTGTTGATCCAGACCTGTATTTATCAGGAGGAACGTCCCTTCCCAATCCGAAATCATTCACCATGCGATTAACATTAGGTTTTTAGGAGGATAACAATGAAAAAGATACTACATACAATCATTTTACTTTTTGTGCTGGGATTATTCAATTCTTGTGAGAAGTTTTTAGATGCTCCGTACGACAATCGGGTGGAGATCAAGGATTTGGAAGATATTAATCTTCTTTTGGCCAACGCCTATCCGATGCGGGCGGATGTGTTTACGGAAATATTGACGGACAATTTTCACCACTATGCCACAACCATGCAGGCAAGCAATGGAGCAACTTACATTCCGATATACAATTGGGAAGATGAATTCTCCGATGCTATTACAACGGCTACGCCCACACATGCCTATTCGCATTACTATAAAAAAGTGTACGAGGCAAATCTAGCAATAGAACAGCTTGCGTCTTCTGGTATATCATCTCTTCAAAAAGATGCTTTATTAGGTGAGGCCCTGTTGTTGCGGGCCTATAACTATTTTGCATTGGTCAATTTGTTCTCGTTACACTATGACGAGGCGAATAATGCGACAAACCTGGGTGTGCCGTTGATTACAGAAGTGCCCAAAGGGAACAGGGAACTGTATGACAGAGCTACTGTGAAGGAGATATACGATCAGATTGATAAGGATGTCGAAGAAGGTCTCGCCCTGATGAAAAAGGGTGTCTCATATGTTCCTAAGACGCCGTATCGGTTTACATTGGCGAGTGTGCATGCATTCTTATCACGTATTAATTTATACAAGGGTAAATGGGAGGAAGCTGCGCAATATGCAGATCTTGTTTTGGCTGAAAAGGGTGTAATAGTCCGTAAAATGAGCGAAGATGTGGCCCGAAAATCCTCGTCTACTGAAGCATTTTGGGCCCAGGAGATGATGAATCCAAGCATCCATCCCAATCTGCTGCTTGTTAACCAAACGAATTTATTCCTTTGTCGACCTTTTGGCTATCGTCTAGGTGGTTTTTATTTAGCACATAATATGTTCTATACTACACCGAGTTCGGATTACCGGTCGCATCAGTTCAGCTCGGGCGGTACGGTTATCGATAGTGTGGCATTGGTCGTGAAATATGCCAATCAGCCAAATAATCCCAATGCTGCGCAGGCACGTTACGATTGTTTCACAATGGAAGAAGTATTATTGAATAGGGCAGAAGCCACTCTGCGCAAAGCAAATCCGGACATCGACAAAGCTATGGCTGATGTGGAAGCGATCCGTAAAGAGCGGTTCAGTGCTGCGAATTATAGAACATTGGCGACACCTGCCAATGTAAGCGAGGCGCTGGAGTTAGTGCTTCGTGAAAGAAAGCTTGAGTTGATAGGTCAGGGGTTTCGATGGTATGATATCAAACGAATGGGTATTCAGGTCGAACATCGGATGATCCGTACCGATCCCAAGACCGCAAATATTCTCGCACCTAATGACAAACGGACTGCCTTACAGATTCCGATTCAGGCACGGCTGGGCAATCCTTTACTAGACAATCAATTAAATCCAAGATAAGATGAAGAAGATTATTTATATATTTTTATCTGTTCTCCTTCTTACGGCATGTGAGAAAGAAAACTATCCCCTAGGCGAAGTGGACGAAAATGTGGATTACTTCTCGAAAAGAACGGTGAAGCCCCAGTCTGAATGGAACGAACTGGATTACCTCTGCGATTCTATTCAGAAGGCTTTCGGTGTAGAGATTATTTATGAGTATACCCCTCGTATTATTGCGGGTACCACCTTCTTCATGCCTCCACAGTACGATAAGGCCTTGCCTTATACGAAGGTTATGCTTAATAAGATATGGCTTAAACCGCTAAAGGAAGAGTTTCCAGAATTTTTCGCAGGAGAGACTCCGATTGAATTTATCCTTGCCGGAGGCTTTATTCACTTTAATAATCCTACAGCGACGGCAACTGCCGCTGGTGCAGGTTTAAACGGACAGTTTTATAGACTCGGTATGGGAGGGGTAAACAATTTCTCGACCTCAAAAAATTGGCTATACGGTCATATTGTAACACTATATCACGAACATGCGCATCAGATTGACCATAAATACGGGCGCGGCTTTGTATTTGACCGCATTTCGCAGGGTAAATACTACGGTCTAGCCGGCTACAGTTCCAGAACGGAAGCGCAGGCGCAGCGTGATGGGTTTTGGCGGGCGTACGGCGGATATGCTCCTGAAGAAGATTTCGCTACGGGTGTAGAGCATATGGTTCGCTATCCCGAAGCGACTATCAAGCAAATCCTTGCCACAAGTGCAAGTCTAGATCTGGCCGACAAATATAAAATGGTACATCAAATGTATTTAGATATGGGGGTTGATTTACATCAATTACATAACGTAGTGGATTCGGTGGTTTATCAAGTGAATTATTAAAATAGATTGTTATGAGAAAAATACTATATCATTTGTTTTTCTTCGTCGGAAGCATAGTTTTGTTGGCTTCATGCGAAAAGGACAATATCACAAATGCGTATTTCGAGGATAATACAGAACGGCAGGAAAAAGTAGCGAAAGAAGCGAAGGAAATGCTCGCTTCTGCCGAAAATGGATGGGTAATGATGGTGAAAACAGGACTGAATTCCGATGTATATACACCTATTGTTCTAAAGTTTGATACGGTAACGAATCGATTGTACGTGAAGACCGTATACGGAGAGACAGCAGATACGGAATCGTATTTTCGTATTACGACCGGTACGGGGGCACCTCAGTTGATCTTTACAACGGGCTCGATCATGTCTTCATTATACCGGGTTGGGGCACAAGCTTCTGATATCACAGACCATATTTATAATATTGTCGGCGTGTCTAGCGATACGGTAGCCATCCAGTGTTATCGTAGTGGAAACGTATATGCGAAAGAAGGTGGTGTAATCTATAAGATGTTCAAAAGACCTGTAGATTGGAAATGGGCAGATGGCGAAAACTATTTTGACTTTAATGCGAGTGGATTTGGTACAAATGTGTTGGGGACGGCATCACGTGTTCAGCTGGAGTATGTCAATAGCCCTGAAAAGAATAGGACGATTGCATCTGGATTTTCTGCAGTAGCGGCAGCTAATCTGTCGACGATGCGTAATGGATTTGCTTTTCAGATTTCAAGGAATATTGGTACGGGCGGGTTTGCACCGACGAATTATGTGTTTTTTAGATTCCCATACCTAACAACGAATTATGACGGTGCACCTATTTTTGCCAACAATGCATTAAGTTTTTTACCTCAGCCAGCCGGTTATACCAATAATGTAACATATATGACGTATTTTATAAATACATTTAATTTTCATTATTTGGTGTGTAAAAGTGTAGTTCGTACGGGAAATAACGTAAAGATGGAGTTTGAAGCGTATGACAAAGCAGGCAAGGTCATTGTGAAAGCAACGTACGATAATTTATTGTAATATTTGTTTCAAGTTTGTTTACCGAAGGTCTGATATTTTATCAGGCCTTCATTCTTAAAATATATGAAAGCGTACACTTTATACACTCTGTCTTTTTTGCTGATTTTAAGCAGCTGCCATACAAAGGAGTCAAAACATAAGGAAGGTGAAATACATGTTTTGTTTCAAAATCTCCCTGTTGATAGTTGTTCGGTTAGAGTACATCATATCATTACGGGAAAGGAGGTGTTTAGCTTGTCAGCTGCATCACTCGATAAGCCCATCGCTATGCCTGCTCTGGAAGATGACATGTATATTGCGGTATTATCCTGGCCTCGAACACTGATATCCCACAGCGTATTCTACAGCCGCTCATTTAATGCGCAACAGGATCAGGATTTCTTTGAGCTCACCAAACCACTCTTGCTGCATAAAAAACATGGATCTAATTATGTCATATTGACTGAAAATAGGGTAAGTATAGAAGAGATTGAAGCCGATGGAGCCGAAATACTCAAGTTCAAAAATATTGATTGCGCGGAATGCGATTTGGCCGATGAATATTGGCGCTTATTCGGTTCTTTTTTTAAGCGAAAACAGCTGTTATTGGATAGCTTAAAAGGTACGTATTATAGCCATATAGAAAGTTCAGATCTCTCGAAGGGACGGGATGCATTCCTGAAACTGGAAGACGTTAAGACAAACTACTTGAAAGACGACGTTTTAGATCGGCAGGTGGAACAGATGGTAGTACGCTATCCAACAAGTTCAGTCTCGACGTTTTTTCTCTTTTACCAACTTTATAACCACCGTGAGTTTGCAAAATTTCATTCTGCCTATAAGGCGCTACGAGGGGATGCGCTTAAATCCAAATACTACGATATGGTGCAAAACCAATACGAAGAGTAGTGTATGGAAGTGTTTAGTTTCCAATAAGAGTCATCTGGATCAAGGTGGCTTTTTTTTTAATCTTGAAATGCGTAGCTGTAGGGCTAGGGATCATCTTTTCTAGAAGTAGAAGAGGGTTGAGGTATTTTAAAAATCTCTTTTTCCTATTGATGGATGAAGAGATGTTAATTAAATTAATATATTTGTCTATCTATAGGTAGGTAGACAATGGATACGAGAGACAAAATATTAGAAGTTACAGCAGAACTGGTCATGCGTGATGGGTACAATGCTTTTAGCTATAAAGATATTTCCAAAAAGATTGGCATTAAGACATCGTCAATACATTACCATTTTCCAACCAAATCTGATCTTATCCTATCGCTTATACAAGATGCTTGTGTAAAGCAAAATGAAATTATTTCTGCGGTGGAGGCCAGCACACCTTTAAGAAAACTAGACGTGTTTATGGATTTCTATTTGTCTTTGGCGCGACAAGGAAAAATATGTTTGGTCGTAGCTCTTTTATCGGATATCAATAGCATGGATAACCGGGTAAAAGATGAACTGAAATCCTTCTACGAATTATTGATCAATTGGTTGCAATCTATTCTTGAAGACGGCTTGAAAAGAGAACAAATGGTTTTCGCAACAACACCTCTTGTAAAAGCGACGGAAATAATGAGCGCAGTGGCGATGATACCCATTCTTTCAAGGATTGGAACTAATCAATCTTTTGAGCAAATAGTTGAATCAATTAAGAATAGCATTATGATTAATTGATTAATCGGTACAGATCATTTTTACGTTCACTTCAAGCTCCTTGGGTTTGATACATTTAGTAACCAATACTATTACATATTTGGAAATGGACAAATCAGACAACAGACAAAATCCTAACTCATGGCATATAGGCGAAGTAATTCGGAACCTTGTCAAAGAAAAAGAAATTACGACAGATGTCCTAGCTGCTTATCTGGAAATAAGTGATGAGGGGTTGGAAGAAATTTATCAAAGCCATTCCATCGATATTAAAAAGCTGATAAAAATTTCAGAACTACTCAATTATAATTTGTTCATATATTATCTCGACAATAAAATCATCGGAGATTTGTTTGAAAATCAAATGAACGTACTTGACCCCCAGATAAAAAATCTAATTCTCAACCTAGAAACAAAAAACGAGGAACTAGCCAGATTAAAAATTCTGACGGAAGCGCAGCGAAAAGTTATTGAATTATATGAAACGAAGGCGTACCTGCACACCGATAACCAAAAAAAATAAGTAGAAAAATAATGTTTCAGATGTAATAATAAAATCATTTTTATAAAAAGGTTCGATTTTATTGAACACTGTTCAATATATTTGTGGCATAAATATTTTTAATTTTTTATGAAATGAAAACAGCATTAATAACAGGCGCAAGTGGAGGCATAGGCTTTGAGGTTGCAAAACGTCTTGCAGCCCAGGATTATCGGCTCACTTTGGTGGCACGGAATGAACAAAAACTCAAATCGCTTCAAGAGCTATTGGGAACAGATACCCATACTATTCTTGTAGCAGATCTGACAAAAAAGGAAGATATCCAAAAAGTCAGCAATCATCTCAGCACGCACGGGTATGACTTACT
Source organism: Sphingobacterium olei (assembly GCF_005048855.1). Taxonomy (GTDB): domain Bacteria; phylum Bacteroidota; class Bacteroidia; order Sphingobacteriales; family Sphingobacteriaceae; genus Sphingobacterium; species Sphingobacterium olei. The sequence continues at coordinate 244,997 of NZ_SUME01000007.1, read as the reverse complement.
CATCAATAATGCCGGCACCGGTACATACGGCAAATTCGTTGAAATATCGCTTGAAGAGCAGTTAGACTCCATGGTGCTAAATATGGACGCAGTGGTAAGTTTATCGTATGCATTTTTAAACAATGCGAAGCCCGGTAATGCTTTGGTAAATGTAGGATCATTGCTTGCGCACTCATCGCTGCCAGGCGGTGCTGTGTATGCAGCGACAAAAGGTTTTGTAGCTAACTTTTCAGAATCCCTTTGGTACGAATTTAAAAATAAGGGTATATTTGTGACAGGCTTTAATCCAGGCGCTGCCGATTCGGATTTTCATTCCAATGCTGGACGGGAAACCAGCGCGTTTCCAAAATTTGTTGTCTCTTCTATCGCAGAAGTAGCTGATGAACTAATCAATGCGCTGAATAACAGAAACAAGCCAAGAATTGTTCAAGGGTTTAAAAACAGAATGATGCTTTTTGGCTTCAGATTTTTGAGCAGAAAGGCGGCTGTAAACATTATGGGCCAGCTAAGCCCGGGATTGTCACATTAAATGGGGGATTGCGGAGAGCAAATTTTAGAAACGATTTTATTTTAATACTGAATGGGTATAGCGGAGAGAAAACAAGAAGAAAAACAAGACATGCAGAAGCGCATTCTGGATGCGGCACGTAAGATATTTCTAGATAAGGGGTATGAAAAGACCAGCATGCGAAATATTGCAAGCGAAATCAATTATAGCCCTGGAATGATCTATTTTCATTTCAAGGACAAGAGCGAAATATTTCACGAGCTTCATAAGGAGGGATTTAGGTTATTACTTGCCCAGTTGAAGATATTGGATAAAATAGCTGACCCTTTTGAGCGACTGAAGGCAGTTGGAAGAGTGTTCATTCAGTTCGCACAGGATAATAAAGATTATTATAATCTTATGTTTATGGTAGAAGAGCCTGCAAAAGCATCTACCGAAGGAGGCTTCAAAATTGCTCAGGAAGCGATCAATCATCTCTTGGAGCTGGTCAAAGAATGTCAGGCAGAAGGTAGATTTGTCGGAATGGATCAGGATTATTTTTCCTTTATGCTCCTTTCGTCGCTTCACGGAATATGTGCATTGTTCTGTAAAGACCGCACGACAAGTTTTCAAAATAAGTCAAATGAAGACCTAATGAAATATGGATATGAGTGTTTTGTTTCATTACTGGAAAAAGGATAATCCTTTTTTTTGCTCAGAAATTGAACACTGTTTAAAATTATTACAATGATTAATGTTTTTCAAAAAAATCTATTTTGGTGTTGCATAGTCTACACTATTTTCACCCCAAATGTAGCCGCCGCACAATCGAAATTGGACAGCTATATCAGGCAGGGAATTGAGTCAAACCAAAGTATAAATCAACAGAATTTTATTCTGGAAAAGAATGTATACGCACTGGGAGAAGCAAAAAGTATGTTCCTGCCCAATGTCGCTTTTTCTACGACATACACGAAAGCGGATGGTGGCCGTACAATAGACATCCCGGTTGGTGATCTGATGAATAACGTGTACGCCACGCTTAATCAACTTACGGGAAGCAACTCCTTTCCGCAGCTACAGAACCAACGGGAATTGTTGAATCCAGACAATTTCTACGATGCAAAATTCCGCATAACCCAACCCATTCTGAATGCGGAACTTCGCTATAATAAAAAGATCAAGTCGAAGCAGATCGATCTTCAGAAAACGGAGGTACTTCTCTACAAGCGGGAACTGGTGAAGGAAATCAAAACGGCCTACTATAATTATCTGAAGGCAACAAATGCCGTGCAAATATATCAGTCTTACTTAAAACTGGTAACCGAAGGGGAGAGAGTTAACAAAAGTCTTTTCGATAATGGAAAGATAAACCGAACCGCTGTGGTCAGAAGCCAAAATGAAGTTTCAAAAATCGAGGCTGCTATTGTCGAGGCAATAAAAACGCAAGAATCTGCACAATACTACTTTAATTTTCTGCTGAACCGCCCTTTATCAGATGATATCTTGGTTGATGAAATTTCGGATCTCCCAGCAGACGATTTATTACGGGCTGATAATATCAGTAACCGTGAAGAACTCTCCAAACTAAAGATAGCAAAGAATATCAAAGAAGATCTAACGGGGCTAGCAAAGTCATACCTTATTCCGAAGATCGGGGCCAATCTAGACTTGGGTTCGCAGGCTTTTGACTGGAAATTCAATAGGGATTCCCGGTATTACTTGTTTGGCATTTCGTTAGAATGGAACCTGTTTGCCTCGGGAAAGAACAACTATCGAATCAAACAGACTATTGCCGAGCAACATGCTATTGCATCTCAGACCGATTATGTGGAGCAACAGCTCTTTACAGAGCTCAAAGTCCGGCAGGCCAATATGCAGCGGGCAATTGCCCAGTACCATGCTGCCCAGAGCCAGTTAAATACCAGCCAGATTTATTACCACGATATGTCAAAACTGTATAAGGAAGGGATGGCTATCTATATCGAGCTGCTGGATGCCCAAAACCAATGGATCGATTCCCAGCTCCAAGCAAACATTGCGCTTTTCGATACCTGGATATCCTATTCTGCCATCGAACGCGCAAACGCTAGTTTTAACATACAATAATATACACATGAAAAAAAATCAATTTGCAATCGTTGCTTCTGCATTATTTCTGTTCTCGTGCAATGAGCACCCTAAAAATACAAATCCACTTGGTGAGCCCGATGTTATAGCCGTAAAGGTTGCCCCTGTCTCCTCATTAAACGTGCCGAGCACGATAGAAGCTACCGGACTGATCAGTACCGAAGACCAGGCAAACTATTCCTTTAAGATTGGTGGCATCATCAGCCGTATACTGGTACATGAAGGAGAATTTTTCCGCAAAGGCCAATTGCTGGCCACGCTTAATGCCACCGAGATAGCAGCCGGTCTTGCACAATCCGGGCTAGGGGTCGAAAAAGCCCAACGCGACTATGATCGGGCGATCAACCTTTATAGGGACAGTGTCTTTACCTTGGAGCAGCTGCAAAATACAAGGACCGCTCTTGAAGTTGCCAAGCAGGCTAAAGAGGCTGTTGCATTTGATGAGCGCCACGCAAAAATATATGCCGCATCTGACGGTTTTGTAGCCAAGAAAATTGCCAACGAAGGAGAAGTAGTGGGAGGGGGGATGCCGATACTGCTAACCAACTCCGTGCAGCACAATGCCAGCTATCTTCTTAAAGTCGGTGTAACGGACGTGGAATGGGCCGCAATTAAGGTCGGTCAGCCTGCACAGGTTAGATTGGATGGTTATCCAGACCAGCTTTTTGAAGCAGCGGTATTCCGAAAGCTGCAGTCGGCAGATAGAGAGATCGGCTCTTTCCAGGTAGAGCTGAAGCTACAGCTTCAAAAAGTTGTTCCTCCTGTGGGCATGTTCGGGCGAGCAGAAATAGCCATCAGTGAGGATGAAAATGCCGTTGTCATTCCGTTCAGTTCATTAGTGGAGGCGGATGGCAACAAAGGCTTCGTGTTTACGGCAGTCGGTGCAAACCGCGTAAAGAAAATTCCCGTAAACATTATGAAGTTTGAAAATGACGGGGTATTCCTGCGTGGCAACCTTGAGGGAATAAATCAGATTGTTATTTCCAACAGTGCTTACCTGAACGAGCAGTCCACTATTAAAATAATCAAGTAAACTGTACAAAAATGAAAATTACAAATTTTGCTGTAAAAAATTACCAGTTTACCCTTATCATATTTGTTTTGATATCGGTCGTGGGGTTGCTTACGCTATTCAACATGCCACGGTCGGAAGACCCCACCACTAATCCGCCACAATACCTGGTAACAGTTATATACCCGGGCACGAGTCCAAAGGATATGGAAGAACAGGTCGTAAAACCTATCGAAAACAAAATATACGGACTCGAAAATATTGATAAAATCCTGACCACAATCGAGGATGGGGTAGCTGCTATCCAGATTAAATTTAAGTATGGTGTAGATGTGGACAATAAATACCAGGAGATATCGACCGAAATAAATGCACTCAAAAATGGAGCGCTTCCGAAGGATATCTATTTGATTAAAACGGAAAAAATTTCTTCTGCTGATGTAAAAATCATTCAAACGGCATTAATATCCAACACCGCTTCATCCAAGGTATTGAGAGATCAGGCAGACATCCTTAAAACGAAACTGGAAAAGATAACCAATCTTCGGGAAGTTAACTATTCGGGTATGCCCGAGCAGGAAATTCGGATCGACATGCAATTGGATAAATTGGCCCAATTAAAAATACCCTTAAATCTGGTTATTGGCAGCTTGCAAAGCGAAGCGGCAGATATTCCGGGCGGGAGCATCAACTTGGCCGATAAAGTTTTCAATGTAAAAACCAGTGGTAAATTCAAAAATGTTGACGATGTAGCCAATACGGTTATTTATAATGCTAATGGCAAAATAGTCTACCTGAAAGATGTTGCCCATGTTAGTTATAAGGATGGTGTCGTTAGCCATATCACGCGTATCAACGGACATCGTTGTATACTCGTTAACGCTGCCATGAAAGATGATGTGGACATCAGTAAGGTGAAAAAAGAATACACCCCTGTGCTGGAGGAATTTAGCAACAGTTTGCCAGAGAACATAAAAATGGTCAAGAACTTTGATCAGGCAGATATGGTTGCGAAAAGATTGGGACACCTGGGCTTTGATTTTGGTCTGGCCATCCTTTTAGTCGTCATTACCCTACTTCCATTGGGCTTTAGAGCGTCCGTGATTGTAATGATCTCTATCCCGCTGTCGCTTGCGCTAGGTCTTATCGCGATGAACATGATGGGTTTTTCGCTTAATCAATTGAGCATAGTTGGTTTGGTGGTGGCCTTGGGCTTGTTGGTTGACGACAGTATTGTGGTGGTCGAAAATATAGAACGTTGGCTTAGGGAAGGACATTCCATCAAGGATGCTGTTTTAAAAGGTACCAAACAGATTGGCCTGGCCGTGGTAGGTTGTACCGCCACTTTGATCATAGCATTTTTGCCTCTTGCCTTTCTACCTGATATGGCCGGAGAATTTATTCGCAGTCTGCCGGTGGCGATAATTACCGCCGTACTGGCATCCATGATAGTTGCTCTGACCTTGGTGCCATTTGTGGGTAGCAAGATCTTGAAAACGCATACCCACGGAGAGGGCAATTACTTTTTGAAGAATTTACAAAAATTCCTGACCTTTTCCTATCGTAGAATAATGCCGCTTGCCCTAAAGTGGCCAAAGGTGACGATCGGCATATCAATCGCATTAAGCGTCCTGGCATTTTTATTATTCCCTCTCGCGGGTTTCAAACTTTTTCCAACCTCCGAGAAACCGATGTTTTTAGTGAATATAAAGATGCCCTTGCAGGCTGATATTCCAGAAAGTGACCGGGTGACCAAATTGGTGGAGAATGAATTGAAAAAACACGAAGAGATTGTTTATTATACATCAAATGTAGGAAAAGGCAATCCCCAGATTTATTACAACGTTCATCAGCAGGATATCAAACCCGATTTTGCCCAGGTTTTTGTGCAGATGGATGACGACGCGAGTCCGATTGCAAAAACCGAACTGATCAAAAAACTTCGGACCAAGTTTCAGGATTTTCCCTATGCCCGAATTGAGGTGAAGGACTTCGAGCAGGGGACACCAATTGAAGCTAATATTGTGGTAAGGGTATTTGGCGATAACCAGGACACTTTACGCGCGCTTTCATTTAAAGTAGAAGAGCTGTTGCGTAAGCATCCAGGTACATTTTTCACGAACAATGAGCTTAACACCTATAAATCAGATATAAAAATTACAATTGATAAGGAAAAAGCCCGGACTTTGGGTGTATTGACCAGCGATATAGATAAGGTGATCAGGTTGGCTGTTGCCGGATTAAACGTTGGCGATTATATTGATGATCGTGGAGATGCCAGAAACGTAGTGATAACAGTGCCGAGAGAAAAATTCTCCAATCTCGATGCCTTAAAGAATCTATATGTGAATAATATGCATGGCGCGCCGATACAGGTTGATCAGGTCGCCAGCATCGGATTTGAGACTTCTCCCACAGCTATCAACCATTTCAATAAGTCACGCTTTGCAAAAGTAACATCATTGTCAAAGGATAATTTCTATGCCAATGATATATTGAAAGATATTGTTCCGGAACTTGACAAAATGGAATTTCCAAAAGGGTATTATTATAAATTATCTGGGGAAGCGGAATCGGAAGGAGACGCGCTTGGCGGAAATTTCCTTTCCGTGATCATTTTAAGTGCGTTTCTTTTTGTAGCTGTTCTATTATTACAATTCAAAACTTTTAAAGGGATAATTATCGTTTTATCCATCATACCATTGGGTGTGCTGGGTGGTGTAATATTTTTGCTCCTAACCGGAAATCCGATGTCCTTAGTCTCCATTATTGGTTTCATAGGTTTATCGGGAATTCAGGTTAAGAATTCGTTACTGCTCGTTGATTTTACCAATCAACTAAGAGCAAAAGGACACAGCATAAATGTAGCCATTCACATCGCTGGCGAAACAAGGTTTTTACCTGTTGTGCTTACGTCGATAACCGCTATTTGTGGGCTGATCCCGATTGCCTTGAATCCGAATCCGCAAATAGCACCACTGGCAATTGTACTTATCGGGGGGCTTATAAGCTCAACTATCCTGTCAAGGATCGTAACACCGGTTATGTATAAATTAATGCCTCCTCAAATCGAAGTGGAGGAAACTGAATAACTTGTTTCTGTAATCTATTATCAGCAGTGCCCTTATCAGAACGAACAATAAGGGCACTGCAAACAGAACAAGGGAACATATCGTCTGATACGATAGTATTTAAATAATGCACTTATGAAGCAAGTTAAATTAACTTATCTCAATAAAGGAAACATATCTTATGAGGATGCCCTAGCATTTCAACAAGAGGTTCGAAAAATTATTATTGAACTTAAACAACTTAAAATAGACACGTCTGCAAATAATTTGCTAATTCTTTGTGAACATCAGCCTATTTTAACGTTTGGCAGTTCCGCGAAAGAAAGTGAGCTATTTATTCCAAGAGGTAAACTTTCTGATGTTGGTTTAGATCATTTAGATATAAGACGCGGAGGAGCGATAACATTTCATGGAGAAGGTCAACTAGTGGGATACCCTGTCTATAATTTAAATGATCAAATGGTCCTGTATGAAATGTGACGCTAAATCAACCATAGCAAGAGAAGAAAATAAAAATTACTAACTTTGAGTATCTCAATTCGTTTTATATGCATCCACTATTTCATTATATCAACCAATATGCTATAATTTCTGAAGAAGATTTTGAGGATATTCAAAGCTATTTTATTCCGAAAAAGATAGGCAAAAAGCAACATCTGCTGAAAGAAGGTGAGATCTGCAAATGTATGGGATTTATCGTAAAAGGTGCTATGCGTAAATACTATACAGATGAAAAAGGTACTGAACATATAGTTAATTTATATGTTGAAAATTGGTGGGCTGGTGATCGGGAGAGTTTTGTTATGGGTACCCCTAGTGTTTACCATATAGATGCTTGTGAAGATAGTGAGTTGTTTCTTATCTCCAGAGAAAATACCTTGATACTGCGCAATGAATGCCCTGCTTTCAACGAATTAACATTGAAGCTCGATGAGCAGAGTACTATTTCTACCCAAAAAAGAATAACATCTTCTATAAGCCTTACCGCGGAAAAACGCTATGAAGACTTCGTTAATAACCATCCGTATTTTGTACAGCGGTTTCCGCAACATATTATTGCTTCCTATCTTGGTATTACAAAAGACACATTAAGCCGGGTGCGTAAAAAAATGCTTAGAAAGTAAACCTTATCTCTCTATTTTGTATTTCATAGACATTTGTCTACAATTTTTTCTTTCCATTTGACGCAACTTTGAAGTATTAACTTTTAAATCAAAAAGAAAATGGAAAAAGCTCCTAAAATTGGTCTTCAAGGTCTACTTCGACCAGAAGATAGTATCGTAGTGCTAATCGACCACCAACCTTTTCAAGTTGCCAATCTGCATAGCCATGAACCTACAATGATTATTAACAATACCGTTGGGCTTGCTAAAGCAACAAAAGTATTTAATGTGCCAACTATTCTTACAACTGTTACCGAAGAACGTGGAGGTCTTATCATCAAAGGTATTCAAGACATATTCCCAGAACAAAAGCCTATTAACAGAACATTTATCAATACTTGGGAGGATCCTGCAGTTACTGATATCGTAAAAGAAAGCGGTCGTAAGCAATTGATCTTAGCCGGACTGTGGACAGAAGTCTGTGTTGCAATGCCTGCAATTCAAGCTTTGGGAGAAGGCTATGATGTATTTGTAGTTACAGATGCATGTGGCAGTGTAAGCGTTGAAGCACATGATATGGCTGTCCGTAGAATGGTTCAGGTAGGTATCGTACCAATCAATTGGTTGGCTGTAGTTTCAGAGTGGCAACGCGATTGGGCTCGTTTAGATACCGCATCTCAATTAGGTCCTCTTTTGTTTGAACATGGTGGAGGAAGCGGTGTTGCTTTAGCCTGGGAATTGCAGTTACTTGCTGCAACACCTCCGCAACAATAATAAATAGTATTGACAGAGTGACATCAGTTTGAAACGGTAATCGGAAAGGTACATTTTGGAGAAGGTGGTGAATGGGCTGAACCCCGTGTTGTACAAGTACAATTCCAGAATATTAAGAACAATAAAATTGAGACCTTTAAGGACAGCCGGGTGCAAGTGGTGGTTGAACCATAATCTCGGATATAACGATTGTAGGGATCAGCTAAAATCAAAAAACAATAATATTATGGAAGAGCATGAATATCCCAACGGAGAAATTACCGTTCTTTGGAAACCAAAATTATGCATCCATGCAGCGGTTTGTGTTAAGTCTTTATCGAAAGTATATAATCCGAAAGACCGCCCTTGGATAAAAATTGAGAATGCAACTACACAAGAACTTATCGCTCAGGTTGCAAAATGCCCGTCCGGAGCATTGAGTATAAAAAATAGAACCTAATAAGTATATGGAGAGTTTCTTGCGCAATTCAAACGCCACCCAGAAGAATATGCAGCTGTATGGTTAAAGAAAATGACATAAATAGGTGCTTTTTTGAAAGTATAGTTCATAACTGTTTTGAAATGATAAGCTAGCCTATTAACTTTAATATAGCAACCTTAAAAAATTTATTGTTATGCTTGATATTATAATAGAAGCCAGACAAGCTGAGCTTTCCGCAGGTTTCACAGTTAAACGTATCCTTCCTTATAGGCTTAAGAGAATGATAGGCCCCTTCATTTTTATGGATCATGGAGGTCCTGTAAATATACCGATAGCAGCTGCCGACAATCTCGATGTATTGCCACATCCGCATATTGGTTTATCTACAGTCAGTTATTTGTTTAGTGGTAATGTAACCCATAGGGATAGCCTTGGAGTAGAGCAGGTAATAAAACCGGGCGAGGTAAACTGGATGACGGCCGGCAAAGGTATTACACATAGCGAACGATTCGAAGATCCGGCTATGTTGGCAGGTGGCGAACTGGAAATGATACAGACATGGGTAGCACTTCCTGAAAAAGACGAAGAAAGTGATCCATCTTTTGAAAACTATAAGCCGGAACAATTACCTATTTTTACAGATACAGGTGTCTGGATGCGGTTGATTGCAGGAGAAGCCTACGGATTGAAAAGTAATGTAAAAACACATTCTCCTTTATTCTACGTGCATGTCGTTTTGGAACAAGGCGTACATTTTGGGCTGCCTGTCGGGCACAGCGAAAGAGGTGCCTACATTGTTAAGGGCAGTGTTGATGTAAACGGGTTTACGTATAGACCTGGACAGCTGATGGTATTTACAAAAGGAGTGGATCCGTTGATTATCGCAAAAGAACCGACTACTTTGATGATGCTTGGCGGGGAACACCTGGGAGATCGATACATTTGGTGGAACTTCGTTTCCAGTAGAAAGGAGAGGATTGAACAAGCTAAAGAAGACTGGAAACAAGGCCGTATAATTTTACCTCCGATGGATAATGAAGAATTTGTGCCCCTTCCTGAAGATAAAGGCAGACCTGCTGGAGGCCCACCGCCCAATGCGCTTTCATAATTTTAAATAGTGTGACGATCACCAGCCATATTGACAACGATAAATGAAATTTGGAATTTAAGAATAACATATTTACCGCTATGATGAACAGGATGAATAACCTTTTAAAATTAGAAGAAGTAGGGCAGTTTCTGCTATCAGTACTTTTATTTAATCAGTTAGATTATGCTTGGTGGATATTTCCTGCCTGCCTCCTATTGCCGGATTTGTCAATGATTGGTTATCTGGTAAGTTCCAGAATAGGTGCTTGGTCTTATAATTTATTTCATCATAAACTGGTAGCTATTTCTATTTTAATTTTAGGATTTAGCTTAAGCAATCCGTTAATCACCTTGACAGGAGTAATTTTATTTGGGCATTCCGCAATGGACCGGATTTTTGGCTATGGACTAAAATTTAACGATAATTTTAAGAATACGCATTTAGGGTGGATTGGGAAAAAAGATTAAATCAATAGTTTAAAAATAACTATAGTATTAATGCAATAACACATAGGGTCTTCTTAAAAAAAAACAAAAAAATGGAAATAGGAATTGATAGTTTCGCTTCCGCGATGTACGGAAGCAGAACACTGAACAGTGTCGACGCTATGGAGCAATTATTAGAAAGAATTGTGCAAGCTGATGAGGCAGGACTAGCCATTTATGGCATCGGCGAACATCATAAGAAAGAGTTTCTGGATTCCGCTCCGGCGGTAATTCTTGCTGCAGCGGCCGCAAAAACGAAAAATATTCGCTTGACGAGTGCAGTGACCGTATTGAGTACCTCAGACCCCGTAAGGGTTTACCAAAATTTTGCTACCCTAGATTTAATATCCAAGGGTCGGGCAGAACTAGTTGTTGGAAGAGGGTCTGCAATAGAATCGTATCCGCTGTTTGGATTTGAATTGAATGATTATGATGCATTGTTCAAAGAAAAGTTGGAACTTCTTTTGAAAATACGTGAAAATGAATTCATTACATGGTCTGGGAAATTTAGACCAGCAATAAAAAATCAACCAATTTATCCCAGATCAACCCAGTCAAAACTACCCGTTTGGCTTGGTGTTGGAGGAACTCCAGAATCATTCGTTAGGGCAGGGGCCTTAGGATTGCCATTAATGGTAGCCATTATTGGGGGCGAGACAGCTCGTTTTCGACCATTAATTGATTTATACAGAAAAGCTGGAAAGGACGCTGGTTTTACCTCCGACCAGTTAAAAGTAGGCTTGCATTCTCCAGGTTACGTAGCGAAAACCACGGGACAAGCTATCGCAGACTATTATCCAGGTTATGCTGAACTGTGGACCAAGGCAGGTAAAGAACGTGGATGGCCTCCGGTAACCAAAGCTCAGTTTGAAGCCTCGATTGCTCCTAAAGGTGTGCTGGTAGTAGGCGGCCCTGAACAGGTGGCGGAAAAATTACTAAGACATAGTGAGGCGTTGGGAGGTATCGACCGCTTTACCTTCCAAATGGATAATGCAGGACTTAGCCATGAGCAGCTATTAAATGCGATCGAAATAATTGGCAAGGAGGTTATACCTCTGGTTAATAGGATGATCATCTCTTGAGTGAAGAGGAACACCATGAAGTGTCTATTCTCAAAGGCCATCAAGAACTTTTATGCCTGTTGGTGATTCAATGGATCATGAAAGTTTTGTTGTATAAGTTTACTAAATAGGCAGTTAGACCGGGTTGGTTTAGTACTGAACCGGACCTGGCTAGCTGTTCGACTAGTTGAGGTCGCACTCGACTGGCTAGGGTTAGCGCTTGATCCAATTCGGTAGGTAGCTTACCCTGTTGGGCTAGCACTCGACCGGCTATGGTTTGTGCTGGACTTGGTACGGATAGCAGCTTAGACAATTTGGTGGGCACTCTAATGGATATAGTTCGCACTGAACTGAGCGCGGATAGTAGCTCACCTAGCCCGGTTGGCACTCGACCGGTTATGGTTAACTCTGGACCCATTCCAGATAGTAGCTCAGCCAATCTAGATGGCAATCAGCTGCTTATAGTTGGCGCTTCACCCAATTCGATTAACAACGCACCCGATCCGGTGGACACTCGACTGGATATAGTTAGCGCTGAACTGAGCGCGGATAGTAGCTTATCTAGCCCGGTTGGCACTCGACCGGTTATGGTTAACCCTGAACCCAATCTAGATAGCAGCTAACTCAATCCGGATAGTAGCTAACCCAAACCCGTGCAGCACAAACCGTGTACGGAAAATCGATACAATTGCGCATTTATGGGGTAACTTGATCAATCTTGATCAGCTCCGGGTTAATCTTGGTCAATCTTGATCAAATTTTCGTATCCCCTTCTTATACTCCCCATCTTCGGGTATGAAAACGATAGACATACCCCCTAGAGGGCCACCATTTGTGCTATATTCTGTGAAGCAAACGGGCAAATACATGCACGGTTCAATATCTAACATCTCAAATCTATTTCTAAAAAATGACAACACTACAAACTAATACCCCATGGCTTATCCAGGATATGCTCGGGGAAATCGGAATAAAACAAAAATTGGGTATCGTGCTTTTATGGCTGCTCACACTTTTTGTATTTGCAGGGACGGTCCTGCAGCTTATCGACCCGGCTGCGGGGATACTCGATATCGGTATTTTATCGGTTTTGATACTGGGCTTGATTAGCGGTCTGCTCGCTATCTTCTGTAGCATCTGGCTGCAGGAACTGCTCTGGCAGCCGTTTAAGACTTTTCGTAAACATTTAGGTAATCACTTTAATCAATTGACGTCATGGCAACTTTGTATTCTTTATTTTTCGGTTTTCTTTTTGCTTGTTTATGCCCTTTTGTGGGCGTTGGCGATAGCGATGTAAATCAAAAGCACGTCGTTGCGAGGAGCATAGCGACGCGGCAATCTGAGCTTTTGCCAGAAAGATTGCTTCCTCATTACATTCATCGCTATGACGTGCTTTCTGGGTCGGGTCTGCTATTCAACGTCCACACGTCATCCCGATTGGAGCGGAGCGGAACAGAGGGATCTATCCGCCAACAGATCACGACCATCGCTACAGCAGAACTCGGAATCAAGGAAGCGACGGGAAATAACGATGGCAAGCGCGTCGAACAATACCTAAGGTATACAAATCTTGGCAAGGGTCATCAATGGTGTGCGGCATTTGTGAGTTGGTGCTATGGGCAGGCGGGGCTTACGCAGCCTCGAAATCCCTGGAGCCCGGCCTTATTTCCGAATGCACGGACGTACTGGAAACGGGGAAAGTTTGCGAATTTGCAAATACGCGAATTTGCAATTGCAGATGTATTTGGCATTTATAGCAGCAGTGCAAAACGCATCAACCACGTCGGATTGATCAAGGAGCGGGATAATAAATACCTAATCACGATTGAAGGAAACAGCAACAACCGGGTGGAATCGAGGCGGAGGCACCTGTCTACTATTTATGCTCTTGCGGATTGGATAACAGAAAATCAAAACCTCAACTAAATGAAGTGCACCTACCTTCTGGTATTTCTGTGGCTGGTAGCCAGCTGCGGAATGCAAAAAACAACTGTACAGCGGGAGCAGACCAACGCCGCGCTTTCGGAATCGACATGGTGGACTGCCGAAGACAGACAGCAACAAGTAACGGATAGCGCACGGAGAATGTGGTCATTCTACGCCGACAGTGTCTTTTATTTCCATCCCGATAGCGGCCTATCGGCGTACAACGGCTGGGTGCAGTATCAAGACGGACGATCGCGTGGCAGTACTTACAGCCATCGGGTCGGTGTCGTGGATGCCCTGACAGAAACGCAGGTTCAATCGACGGCCTGGACCTGGCGCAAATGGGTTTCCAACCTATCGCATTGGCCATGGATGCTGGCCGTATTGCTGCTGATCGCTTACCTGGGTTACCGTTACCGGGCGCGTTAACATACTGCATTCCATTAAACAACAAGGGGGATAGTTCATCGCAGAACTTTCCCCCTTGTTGTGTTATTAAAAAACCTTTAGTACTGTATTTAACCTTTATGTGGTTTTTTTGCCGATTCGATCAGTTCATACATTTCCATTTTGATGTAGTCTACATTGGGCGAAGACCCCGTTAGAAAATAACGGATATTACCTTCCTTGTCGATGATGAATTTGGCCGGAATACCTTGCACACCGTATTGTGCCGCCATGTTTTGGCCGGATTCCCGGTCTTTCTGGTCATCGTATAATACTTCGAAAGGATAATTATTCTTTTCGATAAAGGCAGGAACTTTCGTTTTATAATCTTTGTCACGCTCCCAGGTATTGATAAATAGGAACTCTACATCCGGATCTGCCGCGTAGGATGCTTGTGCAGCCTGCATGCCCGGGAACGAGCGGATACAAGGCTGGCACCAGGTTGCCCAGAAATCCAATACTACGATCTTCCCTTTGAGGCTGGCCAGGGAAACCTTTTCACCTTTCAGGTTCAGTAGCTCGAAGGCAGGGGCAGGTTTAAACGTTTCCATTTCTTTGATATGCGTGCGGATGGATTGTGTCAGCTCTTCTTTGAGATTCGCGTTGAACCGCTCGTAGCCCGTCATGGATCCGTTGAGATCGGCGTAAAGTTTCTTCAGCTGGTCTTCTACATTAAATTGACCTTTTGCGTAGAGCCGCGTAAGGATATTGTACGCTTCCAGTTTACGATCCAGGCCGATTAATGATTTATAATACACCGTGGATAGGGCGTCCGCTTGCTGCGGGGCCACCACCAGTGCCTTTTCGATCTGCTCCACGGCCTGCTCATATTGCCCTCTGTTTACCAGGATATCCACGTATGCCGACATGGCACTGGCATAACCCATGGCGGCGAACTTCGCTTTATTGTCTTTCTGTTCCTCTGGTAAGGATATATAGTAATAGGCATCATCCATAGCGATCTTCAACAGGGGAGTGGCATTCGTGGTGTCGCCCTGAGCCAATAACGTCTTTCCAACAGGCAGGTATCCATTTCCACGCCAAAACCGTTCCTGCATGGTTTCGAGGTACTGTATGGCTTTTGCTGCGTCGCCGTCTTTAGCGAAACTTTGCGCCAGTGCTGCAACGGCATAGTCGTAGGTAAGCGCTTCGTCGGGGAAGTTTTTAACCGGCCATTTTTTTAGCAGTTCTTTATAGGCCTTTTCTTTTTCGGCTGTCGTTTCGGCTTTGTAATAGGTGTTCTGGATAAACGCATCGCGTGTGATGGCACCTTTCGGAAATTTCTTGACGGCAACTTTTTCCAGTTCCTGCGTTTTTGCATCCTGTTCCAAATTGCGGAGTATATTTAGGGTCGACCGGTAGTCGGCCTCCGTTTTATAGCTCTTGGCTTCACCCACCAAGGCAGTAGCTAAGGAGTCCTTTTGTGCTGCAGAGCCCTCAGTGATAATCGGAAGGTATTGCTGATACCGATCGGCTGGCTTTTGCTGACCGTAACTCACGGTGGCAGATAGCGTAAGGGCGAAAATTAGTGTGTTTTTCATATCTTTACAATTTTTTTGTACGTGTTATTTAATCCTCATAACCTAAATTCTGTGTCAGGCGGTTATTAGCCAGCCGTTGTGCACTCGGTATAGGAAATAGCACATCCGTAGTCTGCCAGTTCGCCTTTACCGGCGCTAATACAGCTGTTGCGCGGTCCGTCCGTTTTAAGTCAAACCATCTATGGCCGTACTCACCGAAAAGCTCGTGAAGACGCTCCGTTTCAATAGCGGTCAGCATTTGCGTCTCCGTTAAGTCGCTGCTTATGCCTTCAATTCCGGCGCGTGAACGCACGGCATCGATATCTGCTTTTGCACCTTCAAGATTATCCCGGTTTGCTCTTGCTTCGGCTCGGATAAGGTACTGCTCGGCAAGACGCAATACGACGTGATACTCATTGCCGATTGCCGGGCTAGTAGATTTGTATTTGGTAATAGTGTAATACACCTTATCACCAACAGTTTTAGGTGTTACCCAATTAAGTTTTCGCAGGTCTTCTTCGGGCGTCGTTTCAAAAGTCTGGTAATGCCTGTCGGGTAAAGTATACGCCGGAATGGTCGTTGCTCCCACAGCATTATAATTTGCTGCAAACGTCGTTACCCCATTGATATTGGCCAGTTGAAAAATGATTTCTCCGCTGGTGTTGGTAAAACTTGTGGATGGTGCCGGCATACTGTACAGATCTGTCGCTGCCAATACTTTGCTGGCATATAGCTCCGCATTGACATAGTCTTTGCGGTAAAGGTATGCACGTGCTAAAAGTGCGCTGGCGGCATGTTTATTTACTCTACCCCGGAATGTACCTTGATAGGCAACGCCCAGTTTAGTCTCCGCATCTTGTAGATCGCTGAGGATTTGTTCATAGACGCGATCGGTGGATGTACGCGGTAGCACGGCACTCTCAAATACCCCGCTATCGTCGGCGGTGTATAATGGGACGTCGCCGTAAAGGTTAACAAGATATAAATAGGTGTATGCGCGTATAAACTTTGCCTCACCGATTAGTTGATCCTTGATAGCTGGCGTGAGCGAATTGGATGCTTCTAAGGCAGCTACTGCATTGTTTGTGTTCTTTATCAATTGATATAGGTTGCCCCATATATTGTTGACAAGACCGTTGGTACTTAGCAGACCATTCGTATAAAACTCGACCAACAGTGCATCGGCGCCGTTATATTGAAGGTCGTCAGCAGCTAAGCCGGTATAGAGAGACGTCATGCTGGATAGATTTGCATTGGTTGCAGTTCCAGTCGCTGATACATATAATCCCAATATGACACTCTGGGCACTGGCATCTGTTAAAAAGCCGTCTTGATATTCAATCTGCGTAGGAGGAGCGCCCAGTTCTACAAATTTAGCACAGGAAGTGAGAAGCGAGCCTCCCATAATTACAGATAGTGGTATGATGTTATTTAAAAATCTTTTCATTTCGTTGTTCATTAAAATTGACAGTTTATCCCGAAGACAATGGTACGCAATGGCGGAAGAACTTGGCTTAGTGTGCCCGTACCTAGTCCCGGAGGCCCGCCCTGAATGGTCGTTTCTGTATCCAGTACATACGGATTTTTGGCCCAGGTAAATAAGTTTTGTCCCTGCACAAAGATACTGCAGTTGGACATTTTTGCGCGCGATGTCCATTGAGTCGGTAACTTATACGTCAAATTGACCGATCGCAGCTTGATATAGGATGCATCTCCGTATACCGCATTAGAACTTGTAAATTGATTGTACGATGTATAAAGTGGGTTTCCAGCCGTGGTTGTCGCAGCAGGGATTTCAGAGTTCGGATTGGCATCTGTCCAGCGGCCTAGCCAGTAATCGTTCTGGTTGACAAATGCACCCGGACGCGTATTCAAAATCTTGGTCACACCAAAGCGATGGTTGAACTGGAAGAATACGCCCAATTCAAGCCCTTTATACGAAAATGTATTGTTGAACCCGCCATAAAAAGGTGTACCTAAGTCGGCTACGTAGCGATCATCAAGATTGATGGTGCCGTTGCCATCCCGATCTTCATAGGTTGCTTGTCCTGTAGCTTCATCAACGCCTAAATAGTTGTATAAACGTACTAAATTTGTGGGTTCGCCGACTATAAAACTACTTGCATAAAATGTGTTTTCTATGCCGTCGAATTCAAGTAGTTTATTTTTATAGAATGTAAAGTTTGTCGACGTCTTCCATGAGAAATTCTCGTTTTCGATGTTTGTTGAACTGAGCTCCAATTCTAAACCTGTGTTTTGGATGAGCGCAGGAACGTTTGCCGTGTAGCTATTATAGCCAACCTGCGTTGGCAAATTAGCATACGACAGCTGATTGCCGGAGCGGTTCCGGAAATAATTTGCCGTAAACAAAATCCGGTCGCGTAGAAAGCCCAGATCTAAGGCGAATTCCATTTTTTTCGTCGTCTCCCATTGGATATTAGGATTTGCAAGCGTAAAAAGACTCATTGACGGGTTTCCTAGATACGCTGTTGTTGAGCTTAGTAGGGAAAGATGAATGTAGTTTGAGATTTGGTCATTACCGGTCGAGCCGAAGCTACCCCGTATCTTACCAAAACTGAGTATGCGCTTACGGTCTTCGAAAAAGTCTTCATTCGTGAAAATCCAGCCTAAACCGACAGCGCCAAAGTTTCCAAAGCGGTTATTTGCTCCAAATCGAGACGATCCATCGCGGCGGAATGTTCCGTTGAAAAGATATTTTTGTTTCCAGTCGTAATTCAATTTCCCGAACACCGCATTGTACTTATAATATACAATATTATTACTCGCCGTATAGTTTCCGGCGGCACTTAGCGAACCAAGTAAAGCTTCGTTCGGGAAATTAGATGCATATGTCGTTTGTGTAGCCGACGAATTTTGTTGGAAACTCGTTCCGATTAACGCGGTTAATTGGCCTTCGCCCAAGGTCGCGACATAATCTACTGTAGGCTCAATGATCCAGTTTTGTGACTTTGTGTTGGAAAAAGATGCTGAACTCAACGGATTGTTGGCTGGGTTCAAACTCGAAGCCGGTGTCTGGCTATTCTGATGCAGCTGGGTTGTAGTATAGCCAAAGTTGGCCTTTGCGGTTAAACCCGGTAAAATCTTGTAGCTTAAGTTGGCTCCGGAAATTAGGTTATTTGTGGTGCCAATATATTTTCGCTTGATCACGGCTAGGGGGTTGTTGAAAGAAGATCCCGTTAACCAGTATAGTGCGCCGTTATCATCATAGAGTGGGAAGTTCGGCGGTAGGTTATATAGCGAGGTGATATCGGAGCTCGGCATATCCGATTCGTCGTTTGCATAACTTGCTGAAATAGCGATGTTGAACTTGCCGTCGGAGGTCGTGTGATCTAAGTTTAACCTCGAGGTAAACCGGGCATTCTGACTGTCGCCCACGAATACCGTGCTCTCCCGTCTATAGCCCGAGTTAAAGAAAAAACGTGTGTTATTATTTCCGCCGGACATATTGGCCTGTACGTCTGTGATATGTCCCCGGTTTCCGATCAAGAACTCTTGCCAGTCGGTCGATTGTGTTTGATCCCATAACGTTAAATCAGGTGCGTTAGCAACTGATGGTGTTACGCCATCATTCGCGAATGCTTCTTTACGAAGGGTCAAATAATCTTCCAGCCCAAGCATGGGTATAAAGCGATTTACCTCGGTGTAACCCGTGTTGACGTTTACCCCAATGCGGGTACGTCCAGACTGTCCCTTTTTTGTCGTAATCAATACAACGCCATTTGCACCCCGACTACCATAAATTGCGGTCGCATCAGCATCCTTTAATACGTCTATACGTTCAATGTCTGAAGGATTTATCATTGCAAACGGACTTAACCCACCCGAGGAGCCCGATATGCCGAAGGAATTAAGGTTGTCTGTAGCGGGCTGGCCCCCATTAAAATTGGTAAACGGCACACCATCGATCACGTAAAGTGGAATGGAGCCGGACGACGTTGGACTTAAGGAAGCCTGGTTACGGACCTGAATCTGTACCGCGCTACCCGGTACACCATTATTTTGCGCGATCAGTACCCCCGAAAGCCTGCCCGATAGTGCGGCTAGCGGATTGCCCACGGGCTGTGTTTCGATATCCTTCGCCGTAATGGAGGCTACCGATCCCGTATTCATCCGTTTAGTCGTAGTGCCGTAGCCAATAACCACAACTTCTTCGAGTCCCCCGGTCTCTGGCTGCAAACGAAGCGGCTCGCGGTTTTCAATAAAGCGCTTTGCCGGCATTTCAACTGTCTGATAGCCTATAAAGGAGAATACCAGGGTTAAATTGTCGGCGGGTAAGTTCAGACCCCATATACCATTTTCGTCGGAAGCGGTGTTTGTCTGCAGATTTCGAAAATCGGCGTTTTTCCACTCTTTGATCAGGATGGTCACCCCAGCCAATGGTGTGCCATTTGCGCTTAGCACTTGACCACTGGCCCTCAATTGTTGTTTAGCTTGTTGCTTCGCGGGTTTTTCTTTGATCGCAATAATATTGTTATCCAATAGTTCCCACGTGAGGTTGCTACCGCGCAGCGACTGATCTAGAACATCTTTTACGCTGATATCGGTGCCCTGCAGGTTAACCTCGGACTTGGGTAGCATGCCCCTGCTGTAAAATATTTTGTAACTACTCTTTGCATCAATGGATTTGAATACATCCTCCAGTCGGCCACGTTTGATCGATACGTCGATCTTTTCGGACTGCGAATAGGCAGCCCCATGGATGTGGGTTGTGCTCAAACATGCTAAAAAAATAGCCAGCCGAGCTTCTCTGCTGATGTGTGGTAAGAATTTATTCATAAATGGAGTTAATTATATATGGATATTGTTTTTATTTAAAAAATTTCGATGTTTCCGGCGCTATCCTTTTTTATCTGGAAAGGTGATACTACACTAAGCCCCCTGAGTATATTATCGATGGTCTCATTTTCGAACGTTGCGGAGTACAATTTCTGTCCGATGGTGGGATCTGCGATCTTGATATGCACACCGTACATCCGCTGTAAGCGTAACGCGATCTGCTGGAGTGATTCTTCATGAATCGTGATTCGGTTTAATGTCCATTCTGTTTCCAACGCACTTCCGTCGGTTTCGGAAATTTCAAAGGGCTGTATGGTGATTTCCGGCTGCTTTGTCACTAATTTGGCCGTGTTGACGGCTACCGCCTTTTTGGGAGTCGACACCGTTGCCTTAGCGGTAAGTGTAAATTTTTCACGGGGTTCTAGAAAATAGGTGTTTTGTTTCTCGCCCGTTTTCCATATTTCTATCTTACCGTGCACCAGTGCGGTTTCCGCAATATCATCCTCCTTATAATCCCGCACATTAAAAGCGGTACCGTGTACACGGATTTCCATACGATCTGTATGGACAAGAAAGGGCTTATTTTTATCCTTCGCGACATCAAAGTAGGCTTCTCCTACCAGTGTTACTTCCCGTGTCGCTGCGTCTTTAAATGTGCGGGGATAATTAAGGGTACTTGATGCATTTAAGGTAACCTTAGTGCCATCTGGGAGCGTAAGCTGACGTTGTTGTCCAGCGGCTAAGTTAATTTCATGACCCGCATCAAACGGCCGGTGTGTAAAATAGGAGTAGACGCCTATTGTGCATATGAATAAAGCAGCAATCGCAGCAACATTACGCAGGATACGAGCACGCTGACTTTTTTGTGGGAGCATAGATTCCACCTGCGCGAGATTGTTCGCCAGATCAGAATCGGATATCTTGTGCTTAGACTGTTTGGCTTTATGTAGATAAAAGCTATCCAGCCACAGTATCTCCTGCCTGCTTAATTTTTCGCCTGCATTGTGCTTTTGCAGGATCTTTTTAGTGTCTAGTTTGTTCATCATTATCAGGTACTGGCCCCATATTTACGACGGTCAGTTATAGAAGAGACGGGCAACCTAGGAAAAGGGAGTACTATAAAAACGAAAAAAGTAAAAAAAGTATAGAAAATAGGAGTGTAGTAAGCTTTGTGCGGAGGTAACGGAGTGCATTATGTACCTGTTTCTTTGCAGTTGTCTCCGAAATAGATAGTTTTTCGCCGATTTCGCGGTAACTTAGCTGTTGTTCGCGGTTCATTTCGAAAATTTCGCGCGTACGAGGGGGTAAATTAGATTTATTTTCTTCGATCAAAGCTAAAAGTTCGCGTTCGAGTACCGATTCTTCGGTGTAACACTGTCCATTTCGTTCGAAATCGGTCAATTCGCCTAAATATTTGTCAATTACTTTTTCGTGGCTGATGTGATCAAGTACCTTGTTGCGTACCGCTTGATAAAGGTATGAAATTGCAGAGGTTTTGATATGCCAGGTCTTATGTTTGGTCCAGATGGTCAGGAATACATCTTGTATAATGTCGTTGCAGACCTCCACATCTGGAATCATACGATACGCGTGGCGGTAGAGGACTTCTTTATAACGACTGAACAATTCATCAAAAGCCCGGTGGTCACCGGCATTAATCCGTAAAACTAACTGTACATCATCGCTATAGGTACCTCTCTCTCGCACGGCTACTACTTTGTTACCAAATGATTAATTTTTTGTAAATCTATCTTATTTTTTAAAAATTTGCAAATACCGGATCGTATCATGTCTTTCAGACGACATTGCTCCCGTGTATCTACATCGCTGAAACACACGGGATCAACTATGCTAGCTCTCCCGAACGGAAGAATCCCAGGCGTTATCCTCCTCCGACTCGGCAATGAATACGCTATCTTCTTGGAGCAAGCGTTCCTGCAGTTCGATTTCTTCCCGAAAGTTACCCAGATATTCTTTACTCGTCCGGTGCTCCGCAAGCTTTTTCATGGCTTCATTATCGTATACTATAAAATCCTGCGCTTTGCGGTGCAGGGTATATTTTCGTAAACCCAACTCGGATAGTACATCCACGCCCATATATACGGAGTCTAACAGCGATTCCCGGAAGATGTGGTCGATCCCTTTATCCATCAACTCATATGCATCGTTTCGGTTTTTGGCGCGTACAAAGAGCTTCAGGTGTGGGAAATGCTTTGGAAGCATGTCGAAAAGCTCCATATTGGTGTGTGGATTGTCGAGGGCGGAAATCAGTATTTTTGCATCCCTTGCTCCGGCTGATTCCAATAGATCAAGTCGGGTACCGTCGCCATAAAATACGTTGAATCCCATCTTTCGAAGTAAGTTTACGCGATCGCTATCGCTATCGATAATGGTAGCCTGTATATGGTTAGCCCGCAAAAACCGTCCGAGTGTACTTCCAAAATGTCCAAAACCGATCAGAATGACCTCGTGATGTGCTTCAATTTCGTCGTAGGATTTTTCCGTATTTTTTTCGGTAACACCGATCTTGGGCGCGATGAACTTCTCGTTTATGAACAGTAGCAATGGAGAAACCATCATACTGATCGTCACGACCGCCATAAACAGATCTAGATCGTCTTTCGGAACGATGCCGATTTGGCCAATGGAGCTTAATAATACAAACGCAAATTCGCCCACTTGGCAGAGCAAGAATGCAAATAGGATATTCTGGTCGGATGCTAACTTGAATTTTTTTCCAATAACAAACAGGACTATCCATTTTACGAATAGGAGTGAGAAGACAATGGCGGAAACTTTTAGGGGATCGGCCGCGATAATATCAAAGTTGATGGTAGATCCGACGGCGGTAAAGAAAATACCCAGCAGTAAGCCTTTGAAGGGATTGATATCAGCTTCCAGCTCATGCCTGAACTCGCTATTGGCTAATAAAACCCCGGCCATAAAAGCACCGAGGGCCGCACTGATACCTACGGCTTCCATCAGCCAGGCAATGCCGATTACAAAAAATAAGGCCGCTGCAGTAAAGAGTTCGTGCATCTGCACTTTGGCAATTAACCTAAGAAAAATAGGAAGGAGGTATTTACTGAGTACAAACACAAAGCCAACTGCGAGGAGTAATAATAGGCTTGGATAATCTTCCATAACCGATAGAAAACCGGGTAATTGATGGTGTTCTTGACTGTCGGAAACAGATTGTAGCGCCAGCAAAGGGAGTACCGCAAGGATCGGAATGACGGCAATATCCTGGAAAAGCAATACAGAAAATGCATTTTGACCGGCTGGTGTTTTGTCGAGGTTTTTTTCCTTCAGCGTTTGCAACACGATGGCTGTCGACGACATGGCAAATGTCATGGCGAGTGCCAAAGACGCATTGAGGGAGAAGGACAGCACGAAATAAAGTAGTGGAAAAAGTAATAACCCGGTAAGCAGCATCTGAAGCCCGCCGAGTCCCACTATTTTTGTTTTCATTTTCCAAAATTGGGCCGGATTCAGCTCCAACCCGATCACGAAGAGCATCATCACTACCCCAAACTCGGCCGTATGCATCACATCGTGCCCATCAGTACCAATTAAGCCCAATACAAATGGACCGACTAAGATACCTCCGATGAGGTAACCTAAGACACTGCCTATACCAAGTTTTTTCGAGATAGGGACGCACACAATGGCAGTTCCGAGATAAATAAGTGCGTTTTGGAATAAATCAGCTGCCATAGTGTATTGTTGTATCGTTTAAATATTCGGTGTGTTCAGGGATAGTGAAGTTTAGATCGTGTTCTATAAGAGATGCAATAAGCGTATTGATCTGAAGGGAGTGGTGTTCAAGTACACTTGTACTTAACTTGTTGGCACCGGGAATGATGTACGGGGGTAGCTGCTGCATCTGGCACAGCTTGTAGGTTAGCTCAAAGGGACGTAAAAGTTCTAAATATGTATATTGATTTTTTCCGGCACTGCGGTAGGCTTCAAATGTGCCCCCGCTGCTGATGATATGGAGTATTTTCTTACCGGCGAGCTTGTCTCCGGTTCGTCCATATGCCCAATTGTGCTCTAGCACCAGATCGATCCATTGCTTAACCAAAGGAGGGGCGGCATACCAGAAAAAAGGATGCTGCATGATAATGAGATCTGCTTCCAATAAATCTTGCTGTTCTCTTTTAATATCAATATTAAAATCGGGATACAGCTCATACATATCCTTTATCTTAAGTGATGGATGATTGATCAGTCCCTGCTGTAAAAACACATTCACGATGCTGGATTCTAACCGGGGGTGAAACATCAGAACAAGAATTTTCTTCATTTTATTGCAAATTTTAAAATATACCGTAGCTAAGCCAGGCGTTTGTACCAAGCTAGTATACCGAAGATGAATGGATAAAAATAGTAAAAAATAAACGTATCGGCCCTAATAAAAATCCGTGGAGTTAGAAAATTTTAAATGCAATTTAATTGCATTTAAAATTTCCAATTTGTATGTTTGCAACTTAATTGCATTTGCAATCTATGAGAGAGATATTTACACTAAAGCTATTTTTTCTGCTAATGCTGACCTGCAGCTCTCGAAGTCTATATGCCCAAGGCTATGCGGTTAGTGGGACTGTTACGGATGTGACAGGTCGGACTTTAGCTGGTGTGCTGTTGGTAATGGATTCTTTGGGGCAGGTTGGGAAATCAAAAGCCGATGGATCGTTTCTTTTCGAAAGGTTGCCACCGGAGAAATACCTGCTCACAGCGCGTTCGGTGGGTTTTAAAGACCAGCAGATTAAGTTGCAGGTAAAGGATCAGGCTATCTCAATTAGGATTGTCATGGAAGCTTCGGTGCAGCACATTGAGGAAGTGCTGATTGAAGATGGTATACCTAAGCGGAAAAGAGAGGAGTCCTTGAACCTCGATATCGTAAACCACCAGTATGTACAAAAATATCTCGGCGGAAGCCTTATGAAATCTCTGGAACGCCTCCCGGGAATAAGTACCATCGGAATTGGTTCTGGGCAATCGAAGCCGTTGATTCGGGGAATGGGATTTAATAGGGTCGTCGTGTTTGAGCACGGACTTAAGCACGAGGGGCAACAGTGGGGGGTAGACCACGGTCTGGAAATCGATCAGTTTGCTGCGGGCGAAATTGAGGTCATAAAAGGTGCTGCCTCTTTTATGTACGGATCGGACGCCATAGGCGGCGTTATAGACGTTAAGCCGGAGTTGCTGCCACAGGGTGAACGATTGGCTGGATCGGTAAATATGATTGGCAAGAGCAATAGCAACCTATACGGTGGCTCGGTCAATCTCGGTGGCGAAACGGGTAAATGGTTGTACAATGCCCGCTTAACGTCCCTGAATTATGGAGATTACCGTACGCCGACGGATTCGGTATATGTTTACAGTTACGCAGTGCCGCTGCATAAGCAACAGGTACGGAATACTGCCGGACGGGAACTGAATTACCACTTCAATGCAGGCTTTCAGGACGATCGGTTTCGTTCGGTGCTGTCTTTAAGTAGCACGTTCAACAAAAGTGGATTCTTTGCGAATGCGCATGGGCTGGAACCGCGCCGCGTAGATACCGGGCTGCACGATAAGTCATCGCGTGATATACTCTTGCCCAACCAACAGGTACGACATCTTAAACTTACGAACCAGACGAGCTACCAGATGGGTATACATGATATAGCGATGAACTTTGGCTTTCAGCATAACTTTCGGCAGGAGCACAGTCAATACGTTAACCACGGCTATATGCCGCCAACCTATCCCGACACGATGTCTACTTCTCCTATCTTGGAACGGCAATACGAAAAAGAAGTGTACGCGTTGAATGTAAAGGATAGTTTCATCCTGGGTAAACATCGTTGGACCGTGGGGGCAAATACCGAATACCAACAAAACACGATCGGTGGTTGGGGATTTTTAGTTCCTGAATTTAATCAAAGCACCTTTGGTCTGTTTGTTTATGATAAATATACGTTGCGCGACAACCTGATTTTGCACGGCGCCCTGCGGTACGACTATACCCGTCTGAATGCATTTGAATATCGGGATTGGTTTCCGTCGGAGACGGGCGAAAATACGGATCCGGAACGTCTGCTCCGCGCGGAGGATATGACCCGAAGGTTTAACAGTTTGGTCTGGTCCGCCGGTGTAAACTACAATCCGGATGATTTTACGGTTAAGCTGAATATGGGTAAAAGTTTTCGCGTCCCGATCGCGAAGGAGTTGGCTGCCAGTGGGGTGAATTACCATTACTTCGCCTATGAACAGGGAGATGCGACGCTTTCGCCGGAGGAATCGTATCAGGTAGACCTGGGGCTAGGCTGGAGTAGGGAGCGCTGGTCGGTGCAGGTAAGTCCTTTTTATAACTATTTTACAAATTACATCTTTTTGAATCCAACGGCGCGTTTCGATCATTTCTACGGTGCGGGTAACCAGGTTTTTCAGTATGCGGAAAGTAGCGTAGCGCGCTATGGCGGTGAACTGCAGATAAAATATAATTTTTGGCGGGATATGAGTACGGAGGTTTTGGGCGAATACCTCCATGCCCGTCAACTTTCGGGTAGCAAGAAAGGGTTTACGTTACCCTTTTCGCCGCCGCCTTCGGTACTACTGAACCTGTCCTGGACGCCTTCGGGCTCGCCGGGTCTAGACGGAAGTTACCTTTCGGTCGACTATTTGATAAAAGGCACGCAAAACAATATTGTGCCACCCGAGAAGAAAACAGAAGGGTATAGCGTCGTTAACCTGCAGGCTGGGTTTTATCTCCGGATGGGCGGACATACGGCTCAGGTAAGTATACAGGCCCAGAATCTATTGAACAAAAAGTACCTCGATCATACCAGTTTTTATAGATTGATTGAACTACCCGAGGCCGGTCGCAACATTGTGCTGTCGCTGAAAGTGCCTTTTAATCTGATTTAAAATTAGTGTTTAATAATATGCTAAAAATCGAAAAAAATGAAATATATGAAATTGAAAACTGCAAATTTATCCGTTAAAGGCAATGCCTTCTTTGGCTTTTTTGCTATAATCCTCTTGTTGTTCGGTGCATGCAGTAAAGATGCAGAGACTATTGACGATGAGCCGCCGGTTATCGATATCAGTGCTGCCGATGCATTTCCGGTGCAATGTAGTACGGTGAAGCGGGGAGAAACGTTCACCTTTAAGGCGAAACTATCAGATAACGTGCGTCTTGGAGCTGTGAGCGTGGATATACACCACAATTTTGATCACCACACACACAGTACGGAAGTAAATGACTGCGGGCTAGAGCCGGTCAAAGTGCCTGTGAATCCTTTTTTATTCATCAAATCATATGCTATAGCGGGGGCGCAAACAATTTATGAGACGGATATCCAGATTGATGTACCGGCGGATGTGGACCCGGGTGACTACCATTTTATGATTATGGTGACCGATGAGGAAGGCTGGAGCGCCATGAGAGGGCTCAGTATTAAAATCGTGTAACAAACTGCTTTTAGTGAATAACAATTATTTCATCTTTAAATCTACATACAATGAAAAAGAATAGAGTATTGTTCTACCCATCGTTAGTCGTAAGCTTCTTTCTGATATTTTTATCCTGTAAAAACGATGATCCTGAGCCTGTATTTGCTGCACCTGTGGTCGAATTAACCGAGGTCGGACTTCAGAATAGTAAAATCGGTTTTGTTGGCGGTGATCTGCATATTGAGGGTACCATTCTGTCGGAAGCCTTGATACAACAAATAGAGATACAAATTCATCAAGAGGAGGGTGGTGATTTTTCGTTTGGGAAAGCTTATACGGATGGCAAGTACGTGAATGTGAAAAATCTTGATTTTCACGAGCATATTGATATTCCGGTGGATGCACCACTGGGCGAATATCATCTTCATCTTACCGTTACGGATCAGCAGGGACAGACCACTACCGCAGAAGCTGAACTGGTTCTTGATCGAAAAGGGGCTAAGTTAGAGGGACTTCAGGTAGGATCCAAAGATGATCGTAACGATGGCATCGCCAATGCGTTTAGTAAGTTATACATTGCTGCAGATATCCAATCGCAAAAGGAAATCAGCTCAATTAAATTTAAGGCTGCGCAGCAAGGCAGCGAAAATGGAACGGAGCTGGAGGAACGTGACATCACTAACTCGTTTAATAAATCTACAGGTAAATTGTCGGCAGCAGTTGATATCCCGATAGGAGCCGTTGTTGGCGATTATTTGGTTTCTCTTATTATAACGGATGCCGATGGCAATGAGGTTAACATCACCCGCGAGATCCAAGTGAAAAATACACCCTTTGTTGAGGACTTTGAAGTGGGGAGCGGACACGGCACCGGAGAGCGTACGGATCGGATCGGTTATATCGGCAAAGACCTACATATCCAAGGTACCGTTTATTGTGTGATAAACCGGTTGAAAAGTATCAAAGTGAAGATTGTGCAGGATGTTGCCTCCAATCCGTATACAGCTACGACGCTTTTTGACGAGAGTACTAATTATTTCGGTGCGATAGCCGGTTCAAGAAACGATTTTTTTCACCAACATGTAGACCTACCAGCGGATATGCCCGCCGGAAATTACAAATTTTCGTTTACGGTAGAGGATAGAACGGGAGGTGTTTACGAAAAATTGGTCAATCTCGAATTAAGAAAATAACAACCAGAAACATTAAACTATAAATTTATATATCATGATTACACAAAAACAAAACAAATTCTTAGTCGCATTAGCATTGGTTGGATTTACGATGTTCTCGCTTTCTTCTTGTAACAAAGATGACGACAGCGATCCGATAAAAGAAGGTATTGAGCGCTCAGAGCTCATATTGACAGAAGTGAGCGGTGAGGCAGTTTATCCGCATGGCGACCATTTCCACGGTCTTGCCGCTGGTGTAGAGGGGGAGTCCGTAACGATCAAGTTTGATGAAAATGGTGATGCTACGTCTGGCGGCCACTTGCATCTGGAAGCGGAGGCGGTTTACAAAATCGAACTGAAAGCATGGGATTATAATGGAAAAGAAGTGCAGAATGACTTTATTGCCAGCAAAGCGGTAGCCGATAATTACAAAGCTTTTTTGGTAGGGGGTAATTTTATATTAAATCCGGACACGGACGATGAGAGCGGTGCTATTTTTCAACCACGTGATTTAAAATATGGCGACGGAACTGATGTAAACGGTCAATTCGAGACCACTGGAATCTTGAGCTATTTCACAATTGGTCACGATAACGAGGGCGCTACGAAAAACGTGAAATATGTATTGAGAAAGCTAAATACAGGATTGAAAGCTACGGTTACGCGTACAGATTGGAACAAGGATAATTATGCAACACTATTTGCCGGTGAGAATGTTCTTGAATTGAAATTTGAGATCCACGCTGAACACGGTCACGATCACTAATTTTCTAATTACTATGGGGTTGCTATTTCATATTTGAGAGCAACCCTATTACAAATCTCGCAATTTATAACTCCATATTCAGCGTTAGGTCGTGATTTTTTATTATCAGGTGTAAAGATGGAAGATCTTGCAGTATTATTAAAGCAACGTGGAATTAGGTCTACCCGGCTTCGATTAAAGGTGTTACAGATACTTGTTGCATCGAAGAATGCATTTTCCACCACAGAGATGAATACTTCGTTGGGCGGTAGTGAGGATAGAAGCACAATTTACCGAATTCTTTCGGGGTTCTACGCAGAAGGAATAATCGAACGTATTGTAGGAGTAGACGGCGGTCTTCGCTACGTCTATTTACCGCAGTCGCTTTCAATACAGCCATCTTTTCGATGTAGTAAATGCGGAAGTGTCTCCTGTCTTTCGCCGCTTCCGAGTAGTTATCTGGAAGAGATACAGCGTCATCACCTCGACAACGCTGTATTGGTCTTTTCTGGCACGTGTAGCGACTGCCTGCGTAAAAGGGTTTAGAAGTTCTGTGGAAATGGATCCACCCATGATGTATTCTCCCAGTTATTGGTTTCATTTTCCGTCAATAGGCAAGCTTCCAAATCAGCAACTTGCTCCGCCTTATCCATGTCCTGACCGATGAATACCAATTCCGTTTTTCGGTCTGCCCATTCCCGATCCCAACGGGATAGGATATAATCTTTATTTTCAATATAGTCGGCATAATGCTCGCGTTCGTTCTCGGGAATACTGCACCACCAGGATCCGGCATTTTCAATCCGTAGGCTGCCTCCCGCTTGGCTAAAGCTAACGGCGGTGTGCGGCCTTGAGGCCAACCAAAATAAGCCCTTTGCCCGGATGATATTATGCGGATATACCTCGTTTAAGTAATGGTGCCACCGTTGGGGATGAAAGGGTCTGTTAGTACGGAATACGAATGAAGATATACCGTACTCTTCCGTTTCGGGTGTATGCTCGTTCTCGAGTTCTTTAATCCACCCTGCAGATGCTGAAGCCTTCTCGAAATCAAAGCGCTTTGTGCCCAATATCTCTTTGGTATCCACCCGTCCAAAATGCGATCTGATGAGCTTAGCTTCTGGATTCAGTTTCTTAATGGCGGCTTCCAGTATACCGATTGTTTCATCTGAAACAAGATCAGTCTTGTTGAGCAGAATGACGTTGGCAAACTCGATCTGATCGGTTAGTAAGTTCACGATGGTACGGGAATCATATTCGTCGTCCGTCAATTCCCGGTCGAGCAGCAGGTCGTCTGAACCGAAATCTTTGAAAAAGTTATAACAGTCGACAACTGTAACCATGGTGTCGATATAACTAAATGCCGAAAGGTCTATACCCTTATTTTCATCTGTGTAACTGAATGTTTGAGCCACTGGGACAGGTTCAGAAATCCCGGTACTTTCGATTAAGAGGTAGTCAAACCGATTCTCTTTGGCAAGCCTTTCGACTTCGACCATCAGATCTTCACGAAGGGTACAACAAATGCATCCGTTGCTCATTTCTACTAATTTCTCTTCTGTGCGGGATAAGGTATTTTCTTTCGCTACTAATTGCGCGTCGATATTCACCTCACTCATGTCGTTTACAATAACGGCTACCTTGAGGTTATCCTTATTATGCAGGATATGATTTAAAAGGGTGGTCTTTCCGGCTCCAAGAAATCCGCTTAGTACCGTAACGGGTAATTTTTTTTGGTTCATTTATTTATTTTTTGTCATTTGATGATGAGGGCTCGAGTACATTTTCGCCAGCAGCTATACGGCTGAACCATTCCATAACCCGTAGGTAATGAGGTTCGCCATAAAGCTTGATGAAGCGTTGTGTTTCAGGAAGCTCACGTTGGCTATAAATGGTTAGCCGTTGGCTCGCGAAAGCCACCGTCAGTGGTATCTGGCATTTCTTTTCAATGCATATTTTCCATTCTTCGAAGTTCTGTGGGATCATATTATCGTATTAATTGCTACCGCAAAAGTATAAAGTATATTCCATAAAAGCAACATAGTTGCAATTGATAAACCTAAATCTTATCTTTGCCTATGTCTCAATAAATAAATTTGATCTTCATGAAGCAGCGTTTTTTACCTTTAAGATGTTTTAATCCTATCCTGTTAGTTAGATGGCCTTTCCTACTTCTTGTAAGTATACTTTTCCCAATCTGTCATTCTGCTTCTGCACAGACAAATGCCACTCATCTAAGTGACCATAAGCCGCTGATGAACCCCATCTGGGAAGTGATTGATAAGCTCATGTACAAGGTTTCGAAAGAAAATGGAAAGACGATCTATACCCCACATTTTCCTGCCGAGTTGCAGCGTCTTGATGGTAAAGAGGTAACACTAAAGGGGTACATGGTTCCGATTAAACCGGGTCGTAGCCACCATTTTTTTTTGCTATCTGTACTGCCCATTTATCAGTGCATGTTTTGCGGACAGAATGGAATACCTCCAATGGTGGAGATTAATATGGTCAATGAAAAGAAAGTTATTTTTACAGATCAGGTAACTACAATACGCGGAAAAATCTATTTGAATGCTAAGGACAGCAAGCGCACGGAGGTACAGATACATTAAGCCATAGTGGTCAGCGGGAACAAATAATCGTAGGCACCAACTTGAGTTCTTCTATAGCACTTGTGGTGGCATATTGATAATATATTAGGAGAATACTAAATATTATTTTACATTTGCAACTTTGTTGCAGTACTTTCGTAAGAGACGACATTAAATTACAATATTATCATACTAAAAACTATGCTCATGCATCCTTTACTTATTATTTTAATCTTATTTCTACCAGCTTTATTGAGCGGTCTATCGGTTTTTTTCGTGAAAAGAGACAGTACCTCACTTCTTAAGCTTATTCTTTCGTTTAGTGGTGCGTACCTATTTGGAATTACCGTACTGCACCTCATTCCACATGTCTATCAAGGAAACGAAACCGCCGGATCGACGATAGGCCTCTATATATTGGGTGGCTTTATCTTTCAGTTGGTGTTGGAACATTTCTCACAGGGGATTGAACACGGCCATGTGCACCATGGAAATCACAGTGCATTTCCTTTGGCCATTATGATCAGTCTATGTCTGCATGCATTTTTGGAAGGTATGCCATTGGCTTCCGGTCAGCAATCCCAGCTGGTATTTGGTATTTCGATCCACCATATACCTGCAGCATTTGCGTTGGGCAGCTTGCTGATTGCAACCAACTTGTCGAAAAGGAAAATAGCCATCTGCTTATTGATTTTTGCCTTCATGACCCCCCTGGGATTTCTGGCCAGTAAGGGAATCAGCGAGGGAAGTATTGGCGACATCCACCTCTACTACGATAAAATCATGGCGGTGGTAATCGGTATTTTTCTGCATGTCTCGACGACGATCTTATTTGAATCGGGATCGGCAGACCACCATACGTTTAACAAGCGGAAAATGTTAGCTGTGTTTATCGGACTCTTACTTGCGGTTGGAAATCTGTTTTTTGACGGCCACGATCATAGTCATCATCAGCATGGCGAACATGAACATGGCCACGGTCACAGCCATGACGATCATGACCATGACCACAACCATCATGGACATGAGCACGAGGAAAAGGATGAAACCCATAACAAACACAATCATGAATAACATTATCAAGTTTTTTAAAGAATATCTATTGCCCGCAGCATGTAGATATATTACATGTATTGTATTGCTCTTTATCGGACTTGGCGTACTGTACAGTTGTCATAGCGCCAACGATACAGCGATTAGGGATCTAAAAGTGGGTACGGATAGCGACCCGAAGGGTTTTGCTGGAATTGCTATGCCTGTAGTGGCGAAAGTGAAGGGTGATAAAGATATTAAGGAAATTGAACTGGCTATTTCGCCGAAATCGGGATCGGACTGGAATTTTTTACAGCGGTATCGAGACGGACTTGCAGGACAGAAATCAGCCGATTTTAAAGAGGCTATCCCTATTCCAATGGATGCTAAGGTAGGGGATTACCATTTGAAAATGAAGGTTATATATGCGGATTTGACCGAAGTCGAATCAACTGTTGATTTTAATATATCGGTGGATAGTTCGATACCACTTGCATCCAAACTGGAGGTAGGCATTAACGCCGATGGTACAGATCTACATCTGGAAAGCCAGCTGAGTGCAGCCAAAACGATCAAATCGGTTACGATTAGCATAATAGGGGATTCCTGGAGTAAGGAGTATCCATTCGACAAGGCAAGCATGGTAGGCAAATTGGAATACAACTTCCATGAACACCTTAAAGTAGCTGATGTGCCAAAAGGTAAGTATGAGGTCGTGCTACAGGTAAAAGATCAGCAAGATCGGACCTTTGAAACGCGCGGCAGTTTTGAGAAGAAGTAAAATAACGCAATTATTTGACATTAAAAACTAAAATTCACATGAAAAAAAATACGATTTATCTTCTATTTCTACTATTAAGTTTAGGTGGAGTCATTACATCTTGTAAAGACGACAAGGTAGAATTGGTTGAAGCCCCAGTGATTAATTTGTCCGAGATTGGGGCGTCAAACAGCAAAAAGGTAGTTGTGGGATCCGACCTGCATTTAGAAGGCGATATAATCGCTGTAGGCCTCATTGCTAAAATAGAGATTGAAATCCATCAGGAAGCTGGCAATTTTAAAATCCTGAAATCTTACAATGACGGACCGTATATCGGCGTAAGGAATACCTTATTTCACGAACATATTGACATTCCTGCTGATGCACCTGCGGGTGCCTATCACCTCGATTTTACGGTGACGGATAACGTGGGAAATAAGACTACCGTTGAGTCGGAGTTGACACTCGAAAAAGCATTTGATATTACTGAACATTTTGTGGCAGGTACGCTTTCACCGGCAAGTGGATCTTATAATAGTGTGTATTTTATTAGGTTATTGGAAGATAATAAAGCCGTCTTCATGGGGTCGGGCAACGATCTTGTGGGCGAATACGAGCTGACGTCCGATTCGCTCCTCGTTACGATTAGCGATCCCAATAACTACCGCACTGCCAGATTTGCAATAAATGAGAAGCATGAGCTTACCTCTGCTTATTACAGAGCCCTGTCTATGGTGTATAAAACCACCGGTGTACTTTTGGCTATAAATGAACAGAACCAGTTTGCCGGTAAAACATTTAGAGGTGAAGAGTTTAAAATGGGGCCTGCGAGCAACAAAGCCGATTGGTATTATAAATTCAATGCAACGGGTAGTCACTACGGTGCAGCGGAGACGGCTGCTGCGGCAGAACCTATTAACGCGTTTGAAAATATTAATAACAGCGCTTTTAAATTTAAGAACAGTGCAGGGGGAACAGAATTAGGTTTCGTTAGCGGCGACTCGCTTACTGTTTTCAGATCGCAGGGGTTGTTTTATTTTGGTACTTATAAGTTACAGCAGTAGCCACACCGACTAATCTAGTAAGAAATGACGACAAAAAAGTGCGCTATCTTCCGCTATGTTATTTTATTTGCTTTTCCGTTTTTGTTCGTGAATTGTGCGAAGGAGAAGGATGCGCAGCCAGAACCTATTGATACGAGAACTGTATTGCAAATTTCGGATGTAGAGATAGGTACAAATGACAGTAGGACAGCTTACGTAAATGGCGACTTACATCTCGAGGCGAAAGTAACCGCAAGTACAAAAATAAAGCAGTTGAAGATTCAGATTACGCCGAGCATATCAGGGCATGGATGGATATTCAGCCAGACATTTACCGAGAATGTGTCTGGCGCGGAAAGTTTACATTTTCATGAGCATATTTACATTCCTGAGAACGCGAGAGCGGGAGTTTATGATGTGCTTTTTATCGCATACGACGAAAATGGGGAACAGACTCGGTATAAAGGATCTTTAACTATTCTTAAAGATCCACTCATTCCTCAGATAGCGAATGCTGAAATTAGCTTAAGCGGTGATGTATTAGCGGTAACAGCGGATATTAAGATTCCATCTGGCTTGCAAGAAATTTATATCGAAGTGCAGTCTGCAGCATGGACACGGAAATATGCATTTACGGAAGCCGGGCTAGTAGGATTGACAAATTACACCTTGAATAAAACGCTAAATCTAGCAGAAGCGCCGAGTGGACACTATCATGTCCATATTTTCGTGACTGATCGTGCGGAAAAGCGGATCGGTCATACATTTCATGTCGATAAATGATGGACATTAAATGATTTTTTTATATTTTGGAGTTGTGTCGGGATAGAAGAAGATTTAAATTATAATTTTTTTACCTTAGCGGCGTAAATAATTGTGATGACCAACGATTTTAATCAAGATAACGACTTAATGGCGGAGATTTCCGATGGAAATCACGAAGCTTTCGCTATTTTGTATAAAAAATACTGGCCGTTGCTTTATTTGCATGTATACCGTATGCTGCAGGACGAACGCCTTGCAGAAGATGTCGTACAGGAAACGTTTACCTGGCTGTGGCAAAATGCGCCTCTTATCAAAGTAGCGGGACATGTATCATCCTATTTATATGGCGCAGTAAGGCATAATGTACTAAACCAATTTAGAAAGGAAAAAGTGAAATCCGCTTATTTGGCAGATCTCTCGCTATTCGTGACGGACGCTCGTTCGGAGGTAGATGATGTTATACTGTACAAAGAATTGGTGCATGAAATCGAATCAGAGATAGCGCGAATGCCACCCCGGATGCAACATATATTTAACCTGAGCCGTAAAGAGATGTACTCCCATAAGGAGATTGCGGATATGTTGGGAATTGCCGAGAGCAGCGTACGGGAGCAGATTAAGCGTGCTTTAAAGCAACTGCGTTTAGCATTAAAAGATCGTCCGTATTTATTTCTAGCGTTTCTTCACCTCTTCCGATAGCCAACTTTTTACCATCTGCATTTTTTTTAAGAATCTTGTCCCCCCTGTGCGCAAGATAAGTTCCTTAACGTAAATACCCATAGTAAATATGAAAGGCAAGATCGACAAGAATACGCTTGATAGGTATGTACAAGGTACCGCATCAGAAGACGAACGTCTACTCATCGAGGCGTGGTATCTCGAATTAGCGCGCAAAAATGAACTCCCAGCTTATCCCAACGATTTGGAAGATAAGATGAATAAGGCATTGCCCGTTATTTTATCCCATGCTCAATTTAGGCCGGCTAGCTCGAAGAGGCGACTTTGGTTTGCGCTATCGGCTGCGGCGGCTATTTTAACCGTATTTATCTTTTTTTACTGGATTGATTTTTCCGATCCGAAGGACAATGTACTGGTCAATAAACCGCTACAGGACGAGATTGTGCCTGGTAGCGACAAGGCATACCTCACCTTAAGTAACGGAACGAAAATAGCGCTGGACGAAAGGACTACCGGTAATATTGCGCAGGAAGCCAATGTGCGGATCAAGAAAAGTGAAGATGGGGAGTTGACGTACGAGCTTATTGAAGCGAATGAAAACGTGCATGCTGAAGAAGTTAACCTATTACAGACACCTAACGGAGGCCAGTACCAAGTAACCCTACCTGATGGCAGTAAGGTATGGCTTAATGCCGCGTCCAGTCTGCGTTATCCATCCAGTTTTGCCGGGCGAAGCGAACGGAAAGTGAGCCTCACTGGCGAAGGTTATTTCGAGATAGCCAAAGATAAAGCTAAGCCTTTTGTTGTAGAATCCAATGGACAGAAGATTGAAGTGTTGGGTACAAAATTTAATCTTAATGCCTATACCACATCGCACATATCCAAAACTACACTCCTCGAAGGTAGCATAAAACTGTCTGCAACAGGAACCTCCGAATCGTATATCCTTCAACCTGGGCAACAACTTAGGAAAAATGGCCAATCTATGCGAATACTCCACATAGATACGGAAGAATCTGTTGCTTGGAAGAACGGTTATTTTAGCTTCTCGGGGAAAACATTGGAAGAAGGCATGCAGGAGATCGCACGCTGGTATGATGTAGATATCGTATATCAAGGTACTAAATTGAAAGCCATACCGCTTGCAGGGACGATCTCAAAATACGACAAACTAGCAACTATACTAAAAACACTTGAACTCACCGGTTCCTTCAATTTTCAGATTGAAGGAAGAAAGGTAGTTGTCAGCTTACCTAAATAATATGAATTAACCTAAAAACAATGAAAAGAAAACAAAGAGGTCCTTAACCGGCGGATAACATAGAGATAAAACCGAAGGCGCTTGCAACACCTTCGGTCGGATTACTGTCTCGGATTTAGTTCGATAACTTTCTTAACCTAAAACAGATTTTTAAATGTACAGATTTTACATGAAAGATGTGCTCGGAGCAGGGCATGTTTTTCCTAGATGTTCGCTCGCAATGAAACTAACCGCTATCTTATTATTTGTTGTGGCCATGCAGGTGCAGGCTATCGGATGGGCACAGCATGTCACCTTGCGTAAGAACAAGGTCACTATTAAACACGTATTCAAAGAAATTAAAAGACAGACAGGCTACGATGTGTTCTATATTCCTGAATTTTTTGATGACACAAAGTATATCAATGCTGATTTTAAGAACACACCTGCGCGAATAGCGATCGAATCGTGTATTTCATCAGCTGGTGGAAATTTGACGGTAACGCTGCATGAGCGTACCTTTGTTATCCAACGGTCGCCTATCAAGATGCGCCCCACAGCTGAACAGCAATCAAATCAAATTACCGTACGGGGGAAAATAGTAAACGACAAAGGAGAGGCCTTGGGAGGGGTGCTGGTAACCATCAAAGGAAGTAACCGATCTACAGCAACAGCAAATGATGGCGTATTTACCTTAAATAATGTAGATCGGAATGTGACCCTGGCAATTACCTTAATAGGGCACCTGCCACGCGAGGTAAAGGCGGTCGAAGATATCGGAACGGTAGTTCTCGTGCCATCCAATTCTACTCTTGATGAGGTGCAGATCATCGCTTATGGTACGACGACGAAAAGGTTAAATACCGGATCGGTGGGTAGCGTGAAAGCCGAAACGATCGAAAAGCAACCTGTGGGGAATGTATTGACTGCGCTTACCGGTCGTGTACCGGGGTTGGATATCACACAGCAGACCGGTGTACCAGGCGGTGCGGTGCGCGTACGTATACGTGGGCAAAATAGTCTTTCGGCCAGTGCTAATGATCCTTTGTTTTTAATCGACGGAGTACCATTCTTAAACAATGCGACGACAACAACATCGCAATCAACCTATAGGCCTCCCGCAGGAGGAAATTCGAGTCCATTTAATTCGCTCAATCCGGCAGATATCGAATCGGTTGAAGTGTTAAAAGACGCAGATGCTACCGCGATTTACGGTTCAAGGGGAGCAAATGGTGTTGTGCTTATTACCACAAAGAAAGGTAAAGCAGGCCAGAGTCGGCTTGATCTCAATATGTCGACTGGTTTTGGAAAACTAGCGCGAAAGATGGATGTACTGAATCGACGAGACTACTTAGATATGCGTTACGAGGCGCTGCGCAACGATAATATGACGACCGAAACGACCAGCTCAGCGGTTTACGACCTGACTGTTTGGGATACGACACGTAGTACGGATTGGCAGGATGAGCTTATTGGCAATACGGCGGAGTACACAAACCTTCAGGCAACACTATCTGGTGGAGACAAAAATACAAACTATGCAATTGCCGGCAATTACTGGAAAGAAACCACTGTGTTTCCTGGAGACTTTGCAGATACGAAGGGCTCAGCACGTGTGAGCTTGCAACATCGATCCAGTGACAATAGATTAAGCGCGCAATTCACAGGTAATTTTTTAAGGGAAAATAATAATCTTCCGGCTAATGATCTGCTGAATGCGGCCACGACACTTCCGCCGGTAGCACCTCCGTTGTTACTTCCGGACGGAAATTTAAATTTTGACGGAACCAATTTTTTTAATCCGCTTGCCAGCTTACGGAATACGTACGATGCTAAGGGAACAAACTTAAATACAAACGGTCTTATTTCCTACGAAATACTGAAGGGATTAGTGGTCAAAGCGAATATGGGATATTCGAATTTTCGATTCAAAACGCTTTTTTTGAATCCTGAATCTGCACAAAACCCAGCGTATTTTGCGGGTCCATCGAGCCGATTAGCCGAATTTGGCGATCATACAACCGAAACGTGGAATGTGGAGCCGCAATTGGGTTATAAGACGAGGCTATTCGGAAATCAAATAGATGTGCTACTGGGCACGACTTTCCAAAATACAGTTCAGGAAGGATTGCTTAATTATACGTCGGGCTATGTGGATGATGTACTGATGCGGGATAGGTCTCTTGCCACTTCAACCTCTGCCAATACGAGCTACTCGGAATATCGGTACAATGCATTGTTCCTACGTGTTAACTATAATATCAAAAATAAATACATCGCCAATGTAACGGCGCGCCGAGATGGATCAAGTCGATTTGGATCGGGGAAACAGTTCGGTAATTTTGGTGCGATAGGGGCCGCGTGGCTATTTTCGGAGGAAGCCGGTGTTAAGGACGCACTTCCATTTTTGAGCTTTGGTAAGCTTCGTGCCAGTTACGGTATTACCGGAAGCGATGCTGTGGGTAATTACGGTTACCTATCGTTATATCGGGCCGCGTCGACCAATTTTCCTTACTACGGAGCTAATGGAGCTGGTTTACGACCGTCTAATTTGTACAACACGGAATTCCAATGGGAGAGTAACCGCAAGATGGACTTAGCTCTTGAATTCGGCTTTCTAGATAATCGATTCCTATTAAACGTAAACTATTACCGTAACCGATCTTCCAACCAGTTGGTCGGATATCCCATTTCAGCTGTTGCAGGATTTACATCCATCCCGTTTAATTTACCTGCTACGGTACAAAATACAGGATTGGAGCTGGAGCTTAATTCGACAAATATCACGAAAGCTAATTTCAGCTGGAGCAGTAGTTTTAATGTGACGGTGCCACGTAATAAGCTTATTGATTATCCATCGTTAGCGTCATCTTCCAATGCGAATATGTATATTCTCCACGAGCCGCTTACCATTGCAAAAGTATTTCCTACGCTCGGAATCGATCCGCAAACCGGCGTGATGGTTTACCAGAACCGATTTGGTGATCCGATCACGAATATTATGTCCTTAACAGCACTTGATCAAACCCAAGCGGTTAACACAGGTAGAGATTTTTTTGGAGGTTTCTTAAATACGTTTACTTACAAGCGCCTGCAATTAGACCTTTTTTTACATTTCTCCCAACAGTATGGTCTGCGATATAATGTTAATGGTGTGTATCTGCCAGGTTCGCTCGGTAATATTCCTCAGCATGTCTATGATGGCCGATGGCAGTATGAAGGTCAGTCTGACGCGCTTTACAACAAGCTGTCCCAAAATTCAACTTCTGCGGCAGCTCAGGCACGCGCGCGCAATACGGATGCTGCAGCATACGAAGATATTTTCTTCTTGCGCCTGAAAAATGTGTCGTTATCGTATCAACTGAATCCGACGTGGACCAAAAAATGGGGAATGCAGAATTTTAGAATTTATATGCAAGGGCAGAACCTAGCAACCATTACAAATTACCAAGGTATGGATCCCGAGAATACCAGTCTGTCAATTGCCCCGCTAGCTGTAACTAATTTTGGTGTCCAACTCACTTTTTAATATGACGAATATGAAGATATTACTATATATATGCTTTCCACTGATCTTGTTAAGTGGTTGCAGTCAATTTGTTGAAATTGATCCACCTTTTAATGCGGTTACCGATGCGACGGCTTACCGCACGGATGCGACGGCCACCTCGGTAGTCACAGGTTTGTATCAGATCATTATTAATTCACCCTTCACGGCAGACGGAGCAGGACTGGGCTTGTTCACATCGCTGCAGACTGACGAGCTGAAATATCATTTAACGACGGCAGCTACATTGGAATTTGCTACCAACGCACTTACTGCAGAAAACACCAATGTTTTAGGAATCTGGACTAGGGCTTATCAGGTTATCTATGGTGCGAACGCCGTGATTGAAGGGGTTTCGCGATCTACTACCTTAACGCCATCAGTAAAAGATCAGCTACTTGGTGAAGCAAAATTCGTACGAGCTTTTATGTATTTTTATCTCGTTAATCTATACGGCAGCGTGCCCCTGGCATTGACTACGGATTACAAAGTAAATATATCGTTAAAACGGTCGCCAAGTGCTGAGGTCTATCAGCAGATTATTACTGACCTAAGTGATGCCGAAACCCTTC
Source organism: Sphingobacterium olei (assembly GCF_005048855.1). GTDB lineage: Bacteria > Bacteroidota > Bacteroidia > Sphingobacteriales > Sphingobacteriaceae > Sphingobacterium > Sphingobacterium olei. The sequence goes on along the minus strand of NZ_SUME01000007.1, from coordinate 203,085 downwards.
TTACTGAAGCTTATATGTCGGCAACAAATGTCGTGACCAATGATAGGGTGCGGCCTAACCGAACGGCGGCATCGGCATTGCTCGCACGGGTATATTTGTATACAGGCGACTATGTCAATGCGGAAAGTAAAGCGTCGGCCGTAATTGCGCAGTCTTCGGTCTATAAAATGGATCCGGATTTGGATAAGGTTTTTTTGGTAGGTAGCCAAGAGGCAATCTGGCAGTTGGGGCAGGATGCAAATGTGTCTGGTATCAATACATACGAAGGCTACAATTATATTTTAATTAGCGATCCTACGACGAATTACCCCGGCATTACGCTCTCGGAAGATCTCGCAACGCAGCTCCAAGGAACCAAACGTGGGATGCACTGGGTTCAAAATTTTACGGTCGGTACGACCGCTTATCCCTATGCTTTTAAATATAAGGTCAGACAGGCCGCATCTCGATCTGCGATTACCGAGCACCTGGTTGTACTTCGGTTGGCTGAGCAATATTTGATCAGAGCAGAGGCTCGGGCATTACAGAATAATTTTGATCAGGCAGCGCAAGACCTGAATGCCGTGCGATCTCGCTATAATCTTGCTGATATCTTTCCTGAAAACTTGCCGGACTTTATGATTGCGCTTGAACAAGAGCGCAAGCTGGAGCTGTTTACGGAATGGGGACATCGTTGGTTTGATATAAACAGGTGGAGGGGCTTTTCCAATCCTTCTATCAGCCGAGCCGATGAAGTGATGCCCGACATAGCGGCTGCAAAGGGAGGTGCATGGCGGTCAGCATATCGTCTCTGGCCAATACCAATGAATGAACTTCTAGTCAATGTAAATCTCGACCCCAATCCGGGATATGGTTTATAAAAAGAAACGGAGAACTAAATAGAAATGAGATGAAAATGATAATAAAAAAAAGAATGGTTAATCTGCTATTATGCGTGATACTCTTGTTCGGTTCCTGGGCCTCGGCATTACAACAAACAACAGTTAAGATAGATGGAATAATTTCGTCCGCCGCTTTCCTTGACTCACTGGAAGGAGTTGTGTTGCATTATCAAAGCCAACAGGTGTGGGGTAGCGATACCAGCCAACTGGTTAATGGAAAATTTTCTTTCTCGGTACCTGTCTCTTCGGTAAGCGAGGCTACACTGATACCGCTATACCTGAAGACCAATACCGACATGGATCCTAGCCTTTTAGTAAAAAATACGCGGAAGGTATATATAGGCGATGGAGATCTGTCGGTGGATGTAGATGAATCGTTTCGAAAGGCTAAAGTAACTGGTTCACGTATGACGGCGGACTACGATATATTTAGCCGGTATATCGATCCTTATACGGAGAATAATGAAAAGGTATATCAGGAAACGAGAGATATCCCAAAAGAAGAACAGCAGATAAAAAGACGGGATGCAAGGAAAGCGATAGAAGATGCTAAAAAACGCTTTCTGGATGAGCATCCAGCCAATAGCTTTTCAATCGACGTGATGAAGGACATGATAAGTCTTTACCAGAATAAACAGCTTTTTCTTCCCGAATCGGATTCGTTGTATCGTGATCTGGTGTATAGGTTTAATAGCGTGAGTATGGATTTACGTCAGACACCGGAAGGAAAGGAAATAGCCGTCCGTTTGGATGAACTTAAAGGCCGTAAACTTCCTTCCTTTTCTGGTCCCTCACTGGATGGAGGAACTCTTGATATCAGTACCTTTAAAGGACGTGTATTCCTGATCGATTTCTGGGGCAGCTGGTGTATTTGGTGTCGAAAAGGACATCCACATCTTAAAGAGTTATATGCCAAGTATAAACCCCTTGGATTTGAGATTGTGGGAGTTGGTGTTGAGTTTGACAAGGATAGGGCGACGGGCGAAAAAAAATTGCGCAAGGCTATGGCGGAGGATGGTATCACCTGGCCACAGATATACAACCTCAATTCGGGGGATGGCGACCTACGCGAGATTTTTAGTATTTACGCATATCCTACCAAAATATTGGTCGATAGGCAGGGGAATATCGTACTTCGTGTTACGGATGACGAAGAGAGAAAGTTAGATGCTAAACTGGCGGAATTGTTTACTAATAAGACATAGATTTAAGATGAAAAATTTTGTTATTTCAGCATGGGCATGTATACTATCACTGCTATTTATGGATGCTGTCTTCGCACAGAAAGTTGCATTCGACAGCAAAGCGGATACGGTATATATTTCAGGTAAAATAGGACAGTTGAATGCTCCGCAGCAGCTTTGGATTTATATGGGTGATGAAAAGTGGGATAGCATACCGGTCAAAGATGGTGTGTTTTCTTATCAGAAAGTGACTAAGCTGCCGGCTTATGGTGCCATCATGGTCAAATATAAGCCTTACTATGAAGGCGTAGCTGGCCATACCAACTTTTTTGGTGACATGGATCTCAAAAGTCTATTTTTCGAAGCGGGGAGAACGACGATTCACAGTCCTAACGATTCCCTGAAGGGGCACGCGATCATTAAAGGATCTGCTATTCAGCAACAACATGAGGATTGGTTGACCAAGCGCCGAGCGATATCCTCCCGTCAACGGGCAATTGCGCTTCGTTTTGACAAAGCAACACCTGAGCAGTTGCAATCGGAAGATTTTTTGGTAGCCTATGAAAATGAAATGAGGGCAGTTGAGCAAAGTCTTGATTCGCTGCTCCGTGCGGAAGTAAAGCAGCATCCCCATTCGCTGGTCACGCAGATTGCTTTTTTTGAATATATGCGGACACAGGAAGGCAGTCTAGATTCGACAAAGGCGCTAGCAATATTCGAATTATTTACGCCCTTATTTAAAGAAAGTGCAGTAGGGAAGAATATACGGGAAAGCATAGCGGCGATTGGCAAGCCTCAAGAAGTCGTTCGTACACCCGAGGTAGGCGAACAGGCTCCGGAATTTACGCAAATGGACCTGAACGATCGACCGATCACTTTGGAGCAGTTTAAAGGTCAATATGTGTTGCTGGATTTTTGGGCGAGCTGGTGTCTGCCGTGCAGAAAGGTGAATCCCGAATTGGTAGGCGTATATCAGCAGTTTAAGGATCAGAATTTCACTGTTTTGGGTATTTCTCTCGATGACGACAAAGCGAAATGGAAGAAAGCGATAGAAGACGATAAGCTCACCTGGTGGCAGGTGTCCGATTTGCAGGGATGGGGCAATGCGGTTGCCAAAAGCTATGGGATCCAAGCCATCCCGCAAAACTTTCTGGTTGACCCGAGTGGCAAGATTGTTGGTAAAAATTTGAGCATTGCCGAGCTGCATGCTACCCTAACTAAATTATCCAACTAACGATGCGAATAACGATATTTTGGGTTTTCCTGACGGTACTGACATGGAATCAGGTCAGCGGACAGGATATTGATAGGCAGGCTTTATTTCCCTTTGAACTTAAAGATACTTTAGGTCGCGTAGTGAAAGCGGCAGATTTTGAAGGTAAAGCGCTGGTGATGGATTTTTGGTTTACGGGCTGTAAAGGTTGTGTACAGGTGGCAGAAGCATTGCACAAGGAAGTGATGCCCGCCTTTGCTAATGATAGTAATGTCGTGTTTTTATCGATCTGTCTGGATGTTAACTTTTTACAGTGGAAGAGAAGTTTGCGAACCGGCATGTATACCAATGCGGAGCAGGTCAATCTATATACCATGGGGTTAGGAGCCGATCATCCGCTCTTTCGGCATTACCGGTTCAGCGGCTGCCCACAGTTGCTGATTGCGGATAGGAGTGGAGCGGTTTTATCTGTAAGCCCAGCCTTGCCCATGGTTGGTAATAGGGCATCTGTGAACTCATGCATTGCGCTTATTGAAAAAGCAAGAAATCAAAAATAAAACGTATGTTACAGATCGACAATCTAACAAAATACTACGGCGATTACCAGGCCTTAAAGGGGATCGACCTGACGGTAGATCAAGGTGAGGTATTCTGCCTGCTGGGCCAGAACGGTGCGGGCAAATCGACGACGATCAACCTTGCGCTGGGCTTTCTTTCGCCCAGCAGCGGCCGGGTACTCGTCAACGGCGTGGAGGTGAAACCGGGGGATGACCGTACCCGCAGGATGATGGCGTATATCCCGGAGGTGGTGATGCTGTACGGCAAGCTGACGGCTATAGAAAACCTTGATTACTTCAGCCGTCTGGCGGGTTTTCGGTACGGCCGTAAGGAACTGGAGGCGCTGCTTCTGGAAGCAGACCTGCAGGAGGGTGCGTTTGACAGATATGTGGGTTCCTTCAGCAAGGGCATGCGGCAGAAAGTCGGCATAGCGATTGCCGTTGGCAAGAACGCCGGTGTACTGCTTATGGACGAGCCCACCAGTGGGCTTGACCCGCGTGCCACGGAGGAGTTTTCCCTGCTGGTGCGCCAGCTTTCGCAGCGGGGCAGGGCCATCCTGATTGCCACGCATGATATCTTCAATGCGGTTTCCATAGGCACGCGTATCGGTATCATGCGTTCGGGCGAACTGCTGCATGTACAGCCTGCCAGCGAGGTGAGCGCCGAATCATTGCTGAAACTTTATCTTGAAACGGTCTGATATGAAGGTACTGATTACGATCATGCGGCTGGAACTGCTGCAGCTGTGGCGCGACAGCACGTCCAGGGTACTGGGTCTACTGCTGCTCGTGCTGACGGTTTATGCGGTGGGGAGCTCTACGGCGGGTTATTCGGAGGCGGAGAGGGAGCACCATCACCTTACGGAGACGGCGCGCGATAAAATGGTGCACCAGAAGCCCACCAGCCCACATATGGCGGGGCATTACGGGCATATCGCCTTCAAGCCGGCCACCTTCCTGCAGGCGGTGGATCCGGGGGTGAACGTATTTACGGGCACCACCGTACGAGTGGAAGCGCATACGCAGAACCGGGATGTGTTCGCTCCGGCCGGTGGCCGGTCATCGCTGGTGCGTTTCGGCGAATTTTCATTTTCACTGCTGCTACAGGTAGTCGTTCCGCTGCTTATCCTGTTCACGTGCTACCGTTCCGTCCTTGCCGACCGGGCCAACGGCTCGCTGAAGATCCTGCTGTGCCAGGGTATCAGTATGCGCATGCTGGTGCTGGGCAGGGCCTGCGCCTATAGCGGAGTCTTTGTCGGCTACCTGCTGCTTGCCGCAGCCGGTTACGGGGCCGTTTTCCTGCTGCGCCATGAGGGGGCAGGGGACGGGGATGGTATCCTGCTTAGGCTGCTGGCACTGGTACTGTTGTACGCACTCTATTATATGCTGCTGGTGGGGTCGGTGGTGTTTGCATCGGCATTCTCCAGGGATGCCTCCGGTCTGCTGGCGGGTCTGCTGTCTGTATGGCTCATCATCACGATCATATTGCCCAAGGCTGCCGCAAATATCGGCGAGCAGCATGCCCCGCTGCCTACAAGCCTGGAGTTTGCCGAAGGCATCAGTTCACGCAGGGGCGATGGGATAAACGGGCACGACCGGAGCAATCCGCACACGGCAGCTTTTATAGATTCGGTAAAGCGCGCCTATGGCGTGGACAGTGTGGAGGCACTGCCCGTTAAGATCGGTGGCCTGCTGATGCAGGCCGATGAGGAATACAATAACAGGCTGTATGATGAGGCCCTGGGCGGTATCGAGGCGATCATCGAGCGTCAGAACCGTATAGGGTCGCTTTCGTCCTACCTCAATCCGTTCATGGCGGTACGGAACCTATCCATGGCCCTTGCAGGTACGGATATGCACCAGCATTTCCACTTTACCGGTAGCGTGGAGCTGTACCGCCGGGAGCTGGTGGCTACGCTCAATGCGCAGGATGCACTCCGGGAGTCGGCATATAAAGATGGGAAAGGTAAGCTGACGGGCCGTTTCTGGGAGAGCAGTTCCGATTTTGAATATGCCCCTCCCTCCCTGAGGTGGAGCCTCGGTCATTATGTACATGAACTTGTGGCCGTGTGGCTATGGTGCTTCCTGGTCTTTTTTATGATCTATTTTCTTTCCAACAAAATTCGTGTTTCATGAACAGTACAGTCTTCACATACCAGTTCCGGTTGCTGGTTCGCAACCGGCTTTTCCTGCTCTGCCTGCTAGCGCTACTGGGGGCGGGGATCTACGGCACGTACTATGGCCGCCATTTTGTGGAGGGGCAGCAGCGGGTGCTTGCCGGGATGGACAGCGTGGTACAGGATCGATATGAATCGTACCAGGCATACCGGTCGGGCCTGCCGGACAGTCTGCGCAGCGACATCAGAGCCTATGCGGGGCTGTATGTGACGGCCTATGCCCCTACGGCATTTACGGCGCTTGCGATCGGTCAGAAGGACAATTATCCGTTCTACCATGAGGTCAATGGCCTGAAGAACATCTATGAGGTCGATACGACGGCGATCAGGAACCCGGCCAAGCAGCTTGCCGGCAATTTTGACCTGTCCTTTGTGATCGTGTATCTTTTTCCGCTGTTTGTCATCGTATTGGGGTACAATGTGCTGTCCGAGGAGCAGGACCAGCATACGCTTTCCCTTCTGGCCGTACAGACCGATGTCGGAAGACTGGTGCGCAGCAAGCTGTTTTTCCGTCTGCTGGTGATGCTGGTGCTTTCCCTGGTGGTTAATCTTACGGCCTTTGCCATAAACGGCATTCCCCTGAGAATGATATGGTCGATGGCAAGCTGGTGTACCGTGAGCTGGCTCTACATCATTTTCTGGTTCAGCGTGGTGTACCTGGTGGTGATGCTGGACCGCGGTGGCAGCGTGAGTGCGCTGCTGTTGGGCGGTCTGTGGGTATTGTTTCTGCTGGTCGTGCCGACGGTAGTGAACCGTCAGGTGTCTTCGCTCCATGTACGGGAGCAGGCGCAGACCTTATTTAACCGTCGAGGGGATCTGCCGCGGGCATACGATCTAAGTGAACAGGAGATTACGAATCAGTACACTAAGCTTTCGAATAGGCATAATTTGCCTGTTTTGTCGGATACATCGGCTCTGCCTCAAATTATGCGAAAGAGTTATATGGTCGGACGCATACAGGCAGACTGGGACAATAGATTGGGCCGAAATGCCCTTGAAGCGACATTCGGTGAGTATCAGCGGGCATTGGATTATAACTGGGTGAATCCGGCGTTTGCGGTGCAACAGTGTTTTAATCAGATTGGAAATACTGAAATAGGAAATTATAGGGATTATATGCTGGCAGTCGAACATTTTGAAAATGAACGTGCTTATTGGCTATACCGCTTATGGAATGACCCTCTATTTGATGGAGAAAAGGATCTTACTCCAAAATTTGCGCAAATTGAAAGTCATATATCCATCCGAACTATTCGCGAGCTGTGGTCATTACTGTTTATATCAATAGGTCTTTGGCTTATTGCTATTACGCGCAAATTATAGGAAAAGTTAATATTCATTTAACATGGGGAAGGTATCTTTGATTGATTAAAGAAACTTATGTCCCAAGTTGTGCCACTACATCGAGGTTGGCTGCTAGCCATCAAAGAACGAAACGATAAAGACGCTTTTGGCGCTGTTTATCGTGTGTACTGGGAAGAACTCTATAACCATGCCTTACGACGTGTTCGGAATGAGCAGCAAGCGGAGGATTTAGTGCAGGAGCTCTTTATTCAACTGTGGGAACAACGCGAGCGACTCGATACCATGATGAATCTGCCTGCATACCTGTACGGCATGCTCAAATATAAAATCATTGATTTCTTTAACTCCAATAAGGTAAAATCCCAGTTACTTGATTTATGGGCGACCGACCTGCATCACTATGTGCAACAAAATCCGGATGAACTGGAGGCTTACTACGCGCTGGAGCGTCTATTGGATCGTGAACTCGATAGCATGCCGCTGAATATGAAGCAAGCTATATTACTCAAATGGGACAAACTTAGCATCCGCGATATCGCCGTACAGCTGGGGCTGTCGGAACAAACGGTAAAAAATAATATAAGCGTAGGAAGCAAGCGTCTACAGCATGCCTTGCTGGTCAATAATTCGGACGCTTATAGCACCTTGGCTGTACTGGCAACACAGTCGCTCACTCTTCTATTAGCATACTAACTGTACTCGTCTCTTCACGCAGTTTTAGGAATTCATTAACTTAACAATCACTTAACGTAATCGTAACAATTTTTAAAAGTACCTTTTGGCCTTTTTTCTGACATACTTATAAAAGCAATAAGTAACACGTGGGGAATAAATTATTTCGATTCTTAATAGATCGGTATCAACAGGGGCAGGCGAGCAAACAGGAGAAACAGTTGTTTGATGACTGGTACGAAAGTTTGGACGACCGGATTCAGGTACCCGAGACCGATAACGAAGCGCGGCGCAATCAGTCCTGGCGACGCTTGTTGGCAACGATCGAAAACACCGAACCGGTAAAACAGAAATCAAATCTTCCTCTTCGGCGCTGGCTGGTCACTGCGGCCGCTCTCTTGATTGCAAGTATCGGCTTGTTCTATTGGAATACCCAGCAGGCGACGCAGCAGCAAGCGCATGTAGTTGTTGTACCGGCATACCGTACCATTACCACGCAGGTGGGCGAGCGCAAGCGTGTCGATCTGCCCGATGGGTCGACGATCACCTTAAACGCACGTAGCCAACTTCGCTTCGATGAAAACCAATATGGCCGTACAACCCGGATGGTGGAGCTGCTGTCGGGAGAAGCCTTTTTCGATGTGGCCAAAGACAGTAGCCGTGCTTTCATTGTACAGGCCGGTGTCTTACAGACGACTGTGTTAGGTACTTCGTTTAATATACAGACCTACGGCGAAATGCCTGAACAGGTGATCTCTGTATTTACAGGTCGGGTGCAGGTGCAGCGCGGTACGCATATGCTGGGTACGTTAGAAAAGGGCCAACGCATCCGTTTTGAAAAAGAACGCGCCAATAGTCTCACCGAAGATTTCGATCGGGAATACAGCCATTCATGGACCAGTGGAAGAGTGGTGCTGCAAGATGCAGAATTTAACGAGCTGGCCTTGGCCATCAAAAATACGTATGGCATAGTACTCCGAGCCGGTAATGACCATGTGGCCCGCCAGCAATATAGCATGCCAATCATAAAATACGTATCGGTTGATGAGGCCTTACGCGCCATACAGTCTATTCACCAAAACAAAATTAGAAAGGAGGGGAATACAGTGATCCTTTATTAACCGTCAATTGTCTACTAAAAAAGAAGAGTTACCGACCGCCATCGATAACCCTTCTCAACAAGCGGACGGTATTCTTCCGCTCTAAACGTGACAACATCGTATCATTTACCATTAACACTAATATTATACACAATACAAATTTATGCAATTTAACCCATACTATCTCTATTCTCTTATGCGAACTTTGATGCTTGGTGTAATCGTTGTTCTTTGCTTTACCGAAGTGTTAATCGCCTCGGCAGTCAACGCACAGCTTTTACAGAAAAAAGTTACCCTCGACGTGCATAATGGCAGTATTGCCGAAGCCGTCAAATCCTTAGAAGCGAAGAATATACTGATCGCGTACGACGCAGCTAGGTACGACCTGGACAACCGGAAAGTAAGCGCTAGACGTTTCGTGAGCAAGCCGATAGGAGAAGTACTTACTTATATTTTTAACGGCACCGATCTAGGCTTTCGCGAAACCGGTGCTTATATTATTTTGGAGAAGACAGTGCCACAGCGCCCGGGGCGCATTAGCGGTACTGTATACGACGAACGCGGTTTACCATTGATAGGTGCCAGCGTTAAGGTGGTAGGTAACAAGACCGCACAGACCGGTGTGGACGGTACCTACAATATCGAGCTACCTGCCGGTACCTATGTGGTGGAGGTAAGTTATATATCGTATAAGACCCAGCGTGTAAAGGAGATCAAGGTAGCGGCTGGGCAGCGTGCAACCCTGGACATCGCTATGGAGATAAGCAGCGAGCGTCTGGAAGATGTGGTGGTAACGACTACGTTTAAGAAAGCTTCGGTTGCTGGATTATATGCTGCCCAGAAGAATGCAGCATCGGTTACAGACGGGATTTCGGCCGAGCAGATTGCGCGTACACCAGACATAAATATGGCCGGATCCATTAAGCGAATTAGCGGTGTGACCACCATGGATAATAAATATGTGATTGTACGCGGGATGTCGGATCGCTATAATCAGGCGATGCTAGATGGAGTCACTATTCCGAGTTCGTCGATGAATAAGCGCAATTTTTCGTTTGATGTGATTCCTACTGAAGTGGTGAGCAGTGTGGTCGTAAACAAAACGGCTACGCCGGATATGTCTGCGGAATTTTCCGGTGGACAGGTATCAGTCAATACATTGGATATTCCCGAACAAAACTTTACCAGTATCCAGCTAGGAACGGGAGGAAATGCGCAGTCGACCGGAAAGGACTTTTACCGGTTGGGCCAAGGTTCTACCCATGAGTTTTTTACCTTCCCGCAGGAGAAAAATAAATTGCCGGAGAATATCCTAAACTGGTATTGGCACAACGAAGCTAGCCAAACGGAAACACCGCCTCCTGGATCGGCAGAGACAGGGCATTTGCCGCTAGACCCCAGTAATCCGAATGGGCCGAAGTACAGCGACTTGGACGCAGCGGGTCAGAGTCGGCGATTCAACGTCGATGCACTTACTAAATATAAGTACAAGGCGTTACCTTACCAAAATTATCGTTTTTCTTTGGGGCGGGTATACGAGCTGCCCGGCGATCAGCGCCTAGGGTTTGTGGCCAGTACGAGTTTTCGTAATGAACAGAATATATTGGACTTCAATAATGTTCGTGGTCAGGATCATTCCAAGGCAAACTATATTGATAGTACAGGTTTTGGGCAGAATGGGGCGGGTAAGTCGTACCGGTCGATGAGTGCACTAAGCGCGGTAGCCAATATCGGGTACCAAAATTCAAAACTGAAGTTGTCGTTGAAAAACTTGTACTCGCGTGTATATCACGATAATTACAACGAAGCGTATCGCTTGCCTTATTCGGATGTTAAGCAGGTTGGCTTTAAAGAAGAATTTCAACAACCGGAGCTCTTGACCTTGTGGCAGCATAAATTGGATGCGGAATACTTATTACCGGCAGACTTTCGTTTGCAGCTTAGCGGTACCATGAACCGCATCGGTCAGCAGATAATCGATCAGCGGAAATTGAAGTACCGCTTAACGACTATTATCGGCGATACCTATTATTTTCAGACACCGAATATCATGACACTGGGTGCGCTTGCAAACGATGTGATAGGGGAAGATTCCAGGATGTGGTCTGAGGTTGATGAAACCGACTACTATTGGCAGGCTGCGCTTACACGTACCCTTGGCGCGGAAAGCGCTATTAGCACCTTGCTAAAGATAGGCTATACCGGTTACCAGCGACAAAGAGGGCTTTCGGCGACACGTCTTATTCCTTATACGCGCTCGGAAAGTCAGATTGAAAAGCCATATGATGTTGTGCTTGCACCTGAGCATATAGGAGTCGGGGTTAACGAAGCCTATTATTATGCGAATAATCACAATGGTACGGTGTTCGATGGCAAACTGACCTCACATGCCCTATATGCCATGGCCGATCAAAAGCTATTAAACAGTAAGCTTCGACTTATATATGGCTTGCGTGCGGAGTTTTTCAACTTGCGCAACCAACAAGACGCACTTTTAAATAGACAGTTTCCGGATGGGATACCGGAATACTATAGTGACGATATAGAGCCAGCAGAAAAAGGCTGGAAATTGTTGCCCTCGCTTAATGCAATTTACAGTGTGACTTCTAAATTTAATGTGCGTGCCTCGTACGGTAAAACGGTAATACGTCCTGATTTACGGGAAACGTCTTTATTCGGTATGTACGATTACGAACTGGATGGTGTGATAGCGGGTAGAAACCTCAAGTCAACTACCATTGAAAACGTGGATCTACGCTTGGAATGGTACCCATCGGCGGGTGAAGTGCTGTCGGTTTCGGGTTTCTATAAGTACCTCGACAAGCCTATTGAATTGGCGCAGGATGATGCTGTAAATTCAGGATATCTGTACAATTACCAAAACCAGCATTCGGCAGTGAATTACGGGTTGGAAGCCGAAATTAGGAAATCCCTTAGCTTTCTAGGTGATCGGTCGTGGCTAGCAGAGACGTTCCTATATGCTAACGGTACATTAATGACCTCCCAGGTAGAGGCGATGTCTTTTCCAAGGTACAGTACAACTCCTCCGGGAATAATTAGTGAAAGACGTCCGATGCAAGATCGGCCCTTGATCGGGCAGTCGCCCTGGTTATTGAATGCAGGAGCAGGATACTGGGGTGACTATGCGGGAATTACAATGAATTATAATGCAATAGGCTATAGAACGTTTATTAGTTCTGCGCAGGCTATTAACACTGAATTTGAAGTGTTGCCCAAGCAATTGGATTTGCAGCTTTACGGGCGCTTTCTGAACAGAAAAGCCGAAGTCGCCTTCAACATAGCTAATTTGTTGAACGAGTGGGCCTTTTATTACCGAAATTCAGAAGATACTTATGAGCAGGTACCCACCGTGGATGACGAAATCGGCGGCTATAAAGTGGTGGGGGATTTAAAATATGAGCCGGAAAAGGGCGATATCATTACGTACCGAAGAAGAGAAGGAAGACGATTTGTATTGACGTTAAAATATAACTTTTAAGATATAACTGTGCGAGGCAGTTCGTTAAGCGGTTGGTAAAAATAAAAGGATTCCGAGCATTGTCCATTAGCACAATCTGGAAATTAAAACGAAAAAAGAAACCAACGGTTGACAAAAACTATACTACTCATCGAAATGCTGTCCCGGCGAGTAGCATAGTCATTAAAGGATTTGTGACGGCAAAGTTAATTAAATACTAATTAAAAATGAAAAATTTTTTAACACTAGCCTCCGTATGCGCTATCGCATTGGCTTCATGTAACAAAGACACTGTTACACCAACAGGTGATTTTAACGCAGGTTTACCGAGTAAGCCTCAAAAGCACGTCCCAGTAGATGCGGATGGTTTAATTACCCAAAACTTTTTGTCGAAGGATACCGTTTGGTTGATCGACGGTATTTCGTTTGTAAGTCCAGGCCAGACATTAGAAATTGAGGCAGGTACTTACCTTACAACTGGAAACACGAAGGCGTATGTGCATAATGGTGTTACCAATAATATCGCTGGTGTTCTTGTTGTACCCAAAACGGCTAAGATTGATGCTGAAGGTACTGCTGCAGAGCCGATTGTGTTTACATCGCCTAAGGCATCTGGACGTGCCGCAGGTGATTTCGGTGGTCTGGTACTTTTAGGTCAAGCACCTACAAACCGTACAACTCCCCCTGTAATAGAAGGTATACCGCAGCCTATCGGTGTGGATGTAACGTATGGTGGAAATATTAGTGCAGACGATTCGGGTATTTTGAAGTACGTTCGTATTGAATTTGCAGGTTATAATTTGACACCTGATAATGAAATCAATGGCTTAACCTTAGGTGGTGTCGGTAGTGGTACTGTTTTGTCTCACATTCAGGTTTCTTGGGGTCGTGATGACGCTTTTGAATTTTTTGGAGGAACAGTTAATGCGGATCACTTAGTTGCCTTGTCAACTGACGATGATGACTTCGATTTTGACTTTGGTTACACGGGCACGATCGAGTATGCGTTGTCGTTAAAAGATCCGAATTCAACAAACAGTACTTCTGGCGGTTCTTCAGATTCCAATGGTTTAGAGTCGGATAATGACGGTACAGGTTCTGCAGCAAGCCCAAAAACTCAGCCTACGTTAAAGAACTTCACGTTCTTGGGTATTAATAACTCAACGACTGCTGCTACCAAATTGAAATTTGGTAACCGCTGGAGAAGAGCAACGGCAATGACTATTACCCGTTCTATTATTGCAGGTTATGGAACAGGTGTATCTTTCGAAAGTATTACAGCACCTATAAGTACGTTTAGTAATAACGTAGTGCATGGTTATACTACAGCAATTACAGGTACGCCTACACCTGCTAATTATACAGGTAACGGTACAAGTACTGCTGCGGTTGCGAATACTTACTTGAAGCTTGGTAACGCATTGGGTTCTGTAAATCCTTTCTATGCAACAAGTACAGCAGGATCTTTTTCTGTTGCTAACCTAGTTCCTGCTAATGGTTCTCCAGCGGCTAATGCTAGTGGTACAACGAATACCTATAAGGGTGCTTTTGCTCCTGGTACAACAGCAGCTTCTGCTTGGACAGCAGGTTGGACTCAGTTCGCGCCTACGACTTATTAATAAAAGTCGACCGCGAGCGTTTTTTTATACAAAATAATTATAGTCCTGTCGGTGGTAAGCCGACAGGCTATATAAAAAAATAGAAGTATTACTACAAATAAATAATGAGGAAATTTTTATACATTTTAACCCTATGTTTTCTTTACACTTCCTTTGTGTCTTGTGAGAAGGGTGAAGCAATCCATACGTGGGAAGAGTTTTCAACACTTCAATTTAATGGATTGCCAAATGGTGCCAATATTTACCGGAATAACAAAAAGCTAACAGCAAATAATAGTATATTTTATAAAGTTCCACAAGGGGAGGCGCTTTATCGCTTTGAAGACAATACCGGAAAGGTACTTTTAGAGCAGAGTTTAGATTTCAATACTACATCCGAAACTATTACCATTTTTGATAGCGGAGATGGCTTTTTATTAGTAAAACCGCTAGATAACGTCGAGGTCAATCCGACAAAATTTAAGTTTGATATTGCTAACTTGTGTTCCATTTCTGGAGGAAAGGAAGTTAATGTAATGGTTTACCGTTTAAATACAAATTTAGAAATAGTTGCTGGTCCCTCTACTATAAATGGCGTTAAGACGACTTTTACGGAGGAATTCGCGGAAGTCGATTTTGGAGATTTAGTGGCTTTCGAAAATGGGGAGAGTGGACTTATATATATATTAGACGAAAACTTGGAACCATACCGTCAAGACGGATTGCCAATTGGATTTCTGCTAACACCAACGATGACTGATACTAATCTTCATAAAGTTTATAAACTTGTATTAAAAGAGGATAAGGATGCGGGGTTCCCATTCGAAGGGCCCTTTGGAGCTTATCCAGAAGGTTTTTATGTTTATTATGCTACTGTCTTGCTAAGCAAATAACTACCTATGAAAGGCATCAGTAAGAAAGATCACGATATTCTTTGTGCGAAGTTTGCGCAAATTGCGTTTCTGAAGGCCGGTGATACTTCCAGCGAAGCGGCTGCAAATGGCTTATCTGCGCTACGCGAAAAATACCAGGAATATGAGTCGCTAATCGATTCATTAAGAGAATATATTGCCGGATATGATGAGCTAAACAAAGAACTTCGTGCTGAAATTCTGGTGCCGGCACTGCGCGAAAAGCGTAAAGCTGCTCGATACAGCACAAACGATTTCGAGTCAACTTCTCTTCTTACAGCTGGATAGGGGGGCTAAAGAAAGTGTGTCTCATGTTTGCCTTTGACAAATATGGGACACACTTTCTTTTTTGTAAGCTAATTTTTAAAATCAATCTCGATAGGCTTGGCTTCATAAGGAGCAGACTGAAACTGCAAAGTAGCTGCTGCAGGTAATGCTGCCGGAAGGTCGGACATACGCTGCAGGCGAAGTGTTCTCTTACTGCCCAAAAACGTTAACGCGTCGGCAATTAGTGCATCCCGTTTGTCTCCAAATGGGTATAAAGGTAAAGTAGCATACTCCACGACGGATCGCTGCGGTAAAAGGCCCTTGCTATATTCTCCCTCGTTATTTGCATTGTATATTTTGTACACCATAGGCAAGATATGCCAACTCGCTTCGGATCCGATAACGGATGCAGGGCTTGTCAAGGTCGTACTCGCCATATCCTTGCCGTAGGTGCCTTCGCCAATATGGATTACGCTGATATAGGGTTTCAGGTTGTTGATCAGCATCTCGGCAGCAGAAGCAGTATGCCCAGTCCCCAAAACTACAATACGGCTAAGTCCGAGTCCGCTCTCGCGTACGGCACTGCCGGAGAAGCTGTAGCCGTCGGGTTGCCGACCTAGTGTTTCGCCAAAGGTTTCCTGTAATTGATTCAGATGGCGATTGCCTTTGTAGTTTACGAAAATATCGGTAGGACTTACATCTGCGAGTGCCAAAGCCGTGAAAGCGGCGAACGCCACACTTCCTCCGCTGTTGTAACGGAGGTCCAAGATCAGATCCCGAACACCACTGCTACGCATATCATCGACCACTTTTAGCAATTCGTACGCGCCCGAAAAATCAAATGTACTTAAGAACAGATAGGCGATCTTTTGATCTGCATCCAGTAGAAAATTGTGGTACGGGTATACCACAGGCTGAGAGATGTAAGATGCGGGAAGCGTATAGGTAGAACCATCAACCAAAGTAAGTGCTAAGCTAGGATTTTTAAGTGCCTGCTGTGTCAAGACTGGTAGGTCGGCAGTACGAAGTGGTGTCCCGTTGATGCTATGTACCGTATCACCACGCTGAAGCGCTAGTTTCGCGCCTTCACTTCCGGGAACTATATGGCTTAGTAAAGATACTGATCCTGTAGGGCGCTCAACCTGAAGAAAATCGATACCGAACGTATTCAATAAGGTATTACCATATGTTTCGGCTTGTCGGCTTTGCATAATGGCCGAGAACCGGTCTTCTTTTACTAATAACGACTGAAAATAGGCTGTAGGAGCGAAATCTATCTTGCGACGGGATGGGAGGGAGGAAGACCAGTAATAATACTGTTCCATCTGTTCCCTAATCCATGTATTGACCGCTCCATCCGACCCGACCGGGAAATTAGGATCGTCCTTGCGACAAGATGCCATCGTGCAAACACAAAATACAAGAAGAACACCGTAATGGACCGTTCTGAAATTCATGAGGATAAGGTACGGAACTGGTGTGAAGTTACCGTTAATCGTATATGAAGTTTTTGAAGATCGCCTATCCTTGTGACTCGACAAATGTTAACGAAGTAGAAGTAATATGTAACTTTCCGTGATCTTATATCGTATCTTTCCCTGCATGAATGGTCTTCGTCAAAGCATCTAGGAGCGCTTCTTTATAGTTGATGAAATTTACCTGACGGTCTTCTTCTTCGCCAACTTTAAGTATCCTTTTAAATTCTTTAACCTGTTGCAGTTCGTTAAGATAAAGTTCATTGAACATCTCGGGCGCTTTATTTTTTAGTATCCGTACGGTATGTGAATACTGCTCATATATGTCGGAAATGATCGCCAAACTTTTATCGTCATAATGCTGAAGACCCGTAATTTTTTCCACCAGCTTCTCCAGCTTTTTTCTTTCTTTTGTGTATGCCATATCACGGCAAAGATACAGTTTTTAAATTCGTATTAAATTGTCTTTAAAAAAAGCCCAATCTTTCGATTGAGCTTTTTACACTTATGAACGGTTGAGGAGATATATTCGATGGGTTCTTATTTTTCCAGAAGGGCATTGACACACCATAAATAGGGTGCCTGGCCGTGGTAGTCGCCTGTTCTACGTGGGCGATCGTAATAGTACTGCTTGTCGTTCTTTTTGTTTGTTCCGACACACACCTCCGAGACAGCACCTTTATCATCGATATACGACACTAAGGCCATCCAGGCTTTGCGCGCTGCCGGGCCATATTCGTTGGCATCTAACCATCCCTGCTTCACGCCTGTAATAAAGGCATAAGCAAACATCGCCGAACCGGATGTTTCGGCCCAGGAATCAGCTTCATCGATCAATTGATTCCAGATACCGCTTTCTGCCTGATATTTTTTGAGACTTTTCATCATGGTGTGGTAGCCTTCCATGATGCGGGGACGGTCTTTATGGTTTTTGGGTAAATAGCGAAGTAACTCGGTAACCCCTGCAGCCATCCAGCCATTACCTCTTAACCAGTAGAACGGAACGTCGGGAGCATGGTAGAAGAGGCCATTCGGGCGCTGTAACTCGTCTAGGTAAAGTACCATTTCTTTCGCGGCCCGATCAAGATACTTGATGTCCTTAGTGACTTTATAGGCTTGTGTCTGCACAATTGTGATCATGTACATGTCGTCAATCCACAGGCGTGTTTGCCAGGTATATCCTTTATTTGCCCATTCTTTTTCTTCTGGTTTTGCGTTTTCGGGTACTTCCCACTGCGTATCGGCGTAGGGCATACCCAACTCATAATATCGTTTTTCTTTTGTTACCTGATAGAATTCCAGCGGTAGGCTGCCAAACATATTTAAATCAACATGATTTTTAATGGGCAACAACTCCTTCTCGGTAGTAAATAAGGGTTCAAATTTGTTTTGTAGAACTTTAATGAACTTTTTGTCTTTGGTAAGTGCCGCAAATTTAAGGGCACCGCTCCAATAAAATGTTTCGGGATAACTGATCCATTTGCCTGCATGGAGCGCATGTTTTGCATCTTCAAAACGGTATGCGATCAGTTTGCCGACTTCTTCGGGTGTATACCCTTTTGGGAAATTAGTCAATTCACTTTTTTGCGCAAGCAGGAATTGAAAAGGAAGAAGGAGTAAGAGTGTAAGCAGTTTTTTATACATCATATCTATTTTTGTTTATACTATTGATTCTACCATTGCTGTGCACTGTTTGCCTATTTACAATCGTTATAACGGTCTGTGCAAAGTTGTAAAATACAGCTGGCAAATCTGCGTTATTTCTGTTCAAAATAATACCAAATTGTATCAGATGGAAGTACAATTCTGAAGGATAACATCCGAGAAAATTAAAACCGCTGACTTTGCTATCGGATTCATGTTTGACTTGTTGCGATGGGATTAAAATAATTCGGTTTTTATTGATTAGTTTTGTATTTTAATATTTTGTAAACATTTCCGTGGCATTAATATTTAAAGACGGACGTCCGGTGGTAAGGCTAAGGGCCTTTCGCGCAATTGATGATCCAAGAACGTGCGAGCGTTTTATTGAGGGACATGCTCACGTCTTAACGGCAATAGGCGTTAAGAAGGTTACTTCATCCAAAAATGATTGGATGTATAACCCCGCAGCTTTCGTTCTGATCGTCGAATCGTTGGATGGTGAAAAGGTATATGGAGGGGTGCGCATACATGTCGCGGGAGGAAGTGAACCGCTTCCGATAGAACAAGCGACGGGCAGTATGGATTCGGATATATATGATCTTGTATATAAGTACGCCAGGGAGGGGACGGGCGAAGGTTGCGGCCTCTGGAATTCTCGTGAGATAGCAGGTTACGGAATAGGTAGTATTTTTCTGACAAGAGCTGGAGCTGCGATCAGCACCCAATTAGGTATCAAGTCATTGTTCGCATTGTGCGCTCCGTATACGGTGAAATTGGCCGAGAGCGTTGGATACCGAATTGATACGACTGTTGGGAATAATGGAACATTCTATTACCCAAAGCTAGATCTTTTAGCAACGGTAATGATCATGAGAAACCTGGATACACTGCGTGAGGCGGATCAAGAAAATAAGGAAGCTATCTCTTCACTACGAGAAAATTCTAATATCGTCCGTATAGAAACGTTACGAAATAAAGAAATCGAAATCCATTATCAGATAGATATTCCTAATATCGAGCAATGGAATCTTTCAGAAATTATTAACAACTTGAGATACAATACATCAGAAGATCATAAACCGGATGTACGCAATTTAAATATATTATGATAGATACGAAACACTATGGTGCGGGATATTTGATGGATACTGGCGATTTTCTTAAACAGTTAAAAATTCATTCGTATACACCGTTTTCGAATATTAAAGAAGGTGTCCTTATAGAGTTGGGCTGTGGAACTGGTATGGATGCTATAAATATAGCAGATATGTTGGGAGACCAAGTGCGCGTTGTAGGAATTGATCATGATCCCCTAATGATTGAGCAGGCGAAAGCAGTGGTTGGTGTAAGAACAAACGTAAGTTTCATGACAGGAGAGGTTTATAAGCTCGACTTCGAAGAGAGTGTGATCTCTGGAATCCGTATGGAACGTGTGATCCAGCACTTATCTCAACCGGATACTATGTTTCAGGAAGTGTATCGTGTTTTGCGTGTCGGCCATCCATTGGTCATTGTGGAAACAATTTGGAATAGCTTGAATCTTTATACGGGTTATGTAGAAATTGAACAAAAGATGCGTGATTACCTTACTGGTCAAAAGGTGAACAACGGCTGGGCAGGTAATAAACTTACGGCAGATTTGGCATCAAATGGCTTTCGGGAAATTCAATTAGAAACCCATTGTATGGTTGTTCGCTCGAAGGAAGAAGCCAATCGTTATCTTTTTTTGAATCAAATACTCTTGGAGATGGTCGATAAAACGGTACTTACTGATCAAGAGGCCGCTGATTTTTCAAGTTCTTTGGAACTGGCGGATGAGAGGGGTTATTTTACTTGTTCAATGAACTTGGTTTTAGCCAAAGCTATAAAGTAGTATCACTGAAATGAGATTGTGGTTGATCCTATTATACTTTTTTGTTTTTGCCGGGAATTTACAAATCCATGCAGAGGTAATTATTAATGGGCCTATACAACGGCTCTCTGTTGGGAAAAGTCTAGAGCTTTATACGGGTAGAGAGGGAGCATCGTTTTCTGATGTATTCTCATCCACAGACTTTCTTCTTTTGGATAGTGATGTGCCTAATTTGGGGACATCCCACGCTAATAAATGGCTGCGTTTGCCCATCACGAATCAAAGCGAGGATATTAATCTCTTGCTCGAAATAGCATATCCGTTGCTGGATGAAGTTGAACTGTTTTTACCTGCTGGAGCGGGCAATTATAGATCTATTAAACTTGGAGAGTACCAGATCTTCTCAAGAAGGCAATACCAGATTCCGAATTATGTATTTGATATTCATATTCCGGGATATACTACCCAAGTTTTTTACCTACGTATCAAAAGTACAGAACAGATCATCTTGCCAATGCATATAAGCAGCAAACGTGTTCTAATGTTGCAAGCAAATAAAGATAATCTCCTCAGTGGAATCTATATCGGTATTGTTTTTATCATGGCAGTTTACAATCTTTTTTTATTCTTTTCGGTTAGAGAAAGAGCCTATCTATATTATGTCTTGTATGTTGTATTTGCGGGAATCACACAAATGGGAATAAAAGGATATAGTTTTCAGTATTTATGGCCGTATTGGCCGGATTTTGCTACGAAAGGCCCAATAATTTTTGGAAGTTTATCTGGCCTAGCCGCTCTCTTGTTTGCTGATGCATTCCTTCAATTAAAAAGGAATGCTGGCAGTTTGAGATGGATATTTAAGGTGTTCATTATTTTCTTCGTTGGCACCTCGCTGATGGCTTTATTTAATTGGAAACAAGCCGCGTTTCTCTGCATGCAATTAACTACGGGTATCGCTTCACTTTTTGTATTATATGTCTCGTATCGTGTCATGATAAACGGGTATAGGCCCGCGAGATACTTTGTGTTTGGCTGGACAATACTCCTTCTCGGATCAGTTGTTTTTCTCTTGAAAGATTACGGTATACTGGAGTATGATGATTTTACAAGTAATGCAGTACAGATCGCATCGGTTATTGAAATGGCATTGCTGTCTTTCGGTTTGGCGTATAGTATCAATATCCTAAAAGAGGAGAAGGAAATATCACAGGCGCGCGAATTATCCATTTCATTGGAAAATGAACGCCTAATTCGCGAGCAAAACATAATGTTGGAACAGAATGTGGAGCAACGAACCCGCGAACTCACAGAATCTAATGAGTCGCTACAGACTACATTATCCCATTTAAAAGAGACGCAGTCGCAACTTGTTGAAGCAGAGAAGATGGCGTCTTTAGGGCAACTTACCGCAGGTGTCGCCCATGAAATCAACAATCCTATCAACTTTGTGACATCTAATGTAGCCCCGCTGAAACGTGATATTCAAATGATTTGGGATACGTTGGAAGAGGTAGAACGTGTCGCGTTTGCAGATGGTTTGTCTTTAAGTGAAAAGCAGGAGCGCATAAATACCTATAAAGAGGAAATGGATCTTGATTATCTCAAGACCGAGGTAGATTTCTTGCTCAAAGGCCTACATGACGGTGCACACAGAACTGCTGAAATTGTTAAAAGTTTACGTATCTTTTCTCGCACAGATGAAGATACACTGAAATTTGCTGATATTAATGAAGGTTTGGAATCTACCATGGTAATCCTCGGTAGCTTAGTGAAAGATACTATCGGAGTGGAGAAGTGCTATGGTAATTTACCATTGGTAGAATGTCATGCCGGTAAACTTAATCAGGTTTTCTTAAATATTTTGACTAACGCGGTATATGCTATCAACAAAAAATTCGAGACTAAAACCGGTGGAGAACTAAAGATTGAAACGGGCTTATATGAAGATGATTCATTTATTTATATACGGATAGCTGATAATGGAATTGGTATTCCAAACGATATTCGCGACAAGATTTTTGAACCATTTTTTACGACGAAAGAGGTGGGGGAAGGTACGGGGTTGGGAATGTCAATCGCTTATAATACCATTGCCAAACATAATGGCAAGATTCTTGTCGAGTCAGTAGTGGGAGAAGGTGCGACTTTTACGTTGATTATTCCGATTCAACAAAATATTTAAGAGAAGGTACAACCTATATGTTGTAAATATCAGTAACTTCGTTAATCCATCTATGAAGTTAAACATCCTGTAGTAAATCATGCAGAAAGAGTTGAAAATATTATATATTGATGATGAGGTAAACAATCTCATTGGCTTTAAAGCTAGTTTCAGATACCGTTATGTAATTCACACCGCTTCAAGTACTAGTGAAGCTCGGGAAATACTTGTTGCCAATCCTGATATCCGAGTTATCTTTTGTGATCAGCGGATGCCAGAAGAACTAGGAGTTGATTTTTTAAGTCGAATCAGAAAAGATTTTCCAAGGCCTATCCGGATCTTATTAACTGCATATGCAGATATGGAAACTGTAGTGGATGCAGTGAATAAGGGAAATATATTTAGATTTGTTCGTAAACCTTGGTTGGAAGAAGAAATTATTTCATCTATTGAAGAGGCCGATAAGTTTTATGTAGCCAATTCCATGTTGGACATCAAGAACGAAGAGTTACAAAAGGCTTATGATGAATTGGATAAATTTGCCTACAGTGTGAGTCACGATCTTCGTGATCCCCTCACCGGAGTCTTATCTGCAGTTAGGATCGCATTGGGATTTGATAAAATTGAACGTATTCATGAATTGCTGGAGCTAATGGAAGGTTCGTTAATGAAACTGGATGCTTATATCGATAGCTTGCGCGATTATTATTTGTTGAGAAGGGGTGAGCTGCTGTTGTCTAATATTGATTTTCATATGCTTTTTGAAAATATAAGACAGTTTTATAAGATGTATACACGGAATAATAATGTAGCATTTGAAATCAATGTATATCAGATTGAGACCTTTAAAAGTGATAAGGCTGTTCTCGAACTCATTTTGCATAATTTACTGTCTAATGCTTTTAAATATCAGCAAAAGAGCTATGAAAATCCGATGGTCAGTTTATCGGTTACCGTTGTAAATGGTAATGCTACGATAAAGGTTAGCGATACTGGAATTGGAATTTCTTCTGACGACATCGATGATATATTTAAACTGTTCTTTAGAGGGAGCGACCAGGCAAAGGGTATGGGGTTTGGTCTATATAATGTACAGAGTGCGTTACAAAAACTGCAGGGTTCTATTGATGTAAAATCACAGCTCGGAACAGGAACAACTTTTACACTGGTCATTCCGAGCAAATAATCTATATTGTATTCCACATATGATACTAAGAAAGTAATTTTTGTCGAAGCAAAAACTCCAATTGTTCGTTTGATAACTCTAATTTTGAATAAGTCTCCAATAGTTTTTTTCGTTTCGTATAGATTTCATATGCGCGCTGTATAGTTTGATCCAGCTCTTCTTCGCTCCAAGGTTTATTCAGGTAGTGAAAAATCTTTCCTTTATTTACAGCATCTATCACAGCGCCCATATCTGCATAGCCGGTAAGGAGAATACGCATCGGCTCCGGATCAAGCTTGATGATTTCCTCTAGGAATTCTACGCCTGTCATTTCGGGCATTCGTTGATCTGTTATAATAATATCTATTGGATTTTTCTGTACAATCTCTATTGCTTTGGAACCGCTTATAGCCGTATATATCTTATATTTTAGACGAAATGTCGCTTTAAAGGAAAACAGATTATTCTCCTCATCGTCAACATATAGTATCGAGATTTTGTCGTTTTTATTTTCCATCAGTTTTCATTTTTTTGCAGTGACGAATAAAAGAGAATTAATACGCCAAGTTAATAAAAGTCTTTTAACAATCAAAAGGTCGTTTGATCAGTTAACGCAAAACTAATGATGTCAATCTTTGTTATCTGTGGTAAAAAACTATTTTGATATGATATTGCAATACTTAATACAAGAATTTGAACAGGAGGTAAACAGCACCCGTAAACTGTTAAAAGCCATTCCCGAAAAAGACCTCGGTTATAAACCTTCGGAAATTTCCTGGACGATGGGAGAGCTCTCACAGCATATTGCCACCATTTATTATTGGTATGTAGGCGCATTGACGCAAGATGTCTATGACATCGCTGCCGACAACCTTGAACGGGGCCATACGAATGATATCAACGCTACTCTAGCGCTTTTTGAAAGCAATGTCGAGAAAGCGAGAGCCGCATTGCAATCGCTCTCCGAAGAAAAATTGCAGATCGACTGGACTATGAAAGTGGGAGAACAGATAGTTCTGGGGCCAATGCCAAGAGGTATAGTGGTGCGTAGTTTTCTTTTTAATCATATTTATCACCATCGAGGTGAAATGATTGTTTACCTACGGGCTACAGGAAATAAAGTTCCTGGGTTGTACGGTCCTACTTATGAAGACAGCAATAAGGGTACATAATCAAGCCTTATCACCTACGTTCACGATGCGTGCTTTTTTTGATTTTCTGTGGTTTTAATATATTTACAATTAATACCAGAAACTAAATCAAAGATAAACTGAATATGATCCGCGTGTTTGTTATAAAATGAAGATCCCTTGTTATTGTTCCGGTAAATTCTCGCAATTTTACTTACGACCTTGGTCGGCTCAAAATAGGTGTAACCATTTCCAGCTACAGCCACTGTTTATTGCTCCCAATACCCTCGAGAGGGTGTTTTTATATTGTGACCTTTTTGAAGCCTCCCTTGTTCTCATCCCATTGGATACAATAAAGCCCAATCTTTCGATTGAGCTTTTTTTAGTGATCCCTATGGTACGAAATTTGAACCATTTATTAGAAGATCTGAAGTTACTTAGTGATATATTGGTTGCTTAAAAAAGTCAATACTAATTGTTTTCTCTTCCTTAATTAAGCATCTTAACCAATATCTTTTTTTGCTTTATACTATTTTACCTAACGGGTTTTTATGTATAAAATGGCACCTCTCCCAATGCTAAATTATTTTACCAGTTTTGATGGATCTGTTATAACCAGTATACTAAGTTATAAGTTGAAATTTATTTTTTTTTTCAAAGTATTTCCTCAAAAACTCACACGAAACGCAATTTTAGTGCAAAAGCACTTATTTAGACCAGAAATAACCAAAAACAGACCTTTAGCGCTAACGCAAATTTTCAGAACATTGCAATTGAATTATTAGTTATATCAATCTAACTGAAAAAAATCAATTTCAATGGAAATATTCAATAAAAACATTTTATCCGGCCTGTGCATTCTGGCGGTTTTGGTCGGTTGTGGAGAAAAGACTAAGGATGAAAATAATGGCGCGCGTGAGGCCCAAAAAGTTTCCATTCAGGAAATAAAACTATCTGAACAAGACGAAATACTCACCTACAGCGGCAGCGTCGAAGCTGACAATACCGTGTCTATAGGCTTTAGTGTAGCAGGCAGGGTAACTGCCGTTCATGTGCAGGAAGGAGAGCGCGTTTCAAGAGGTCAGCTATTGGCAAGTATCGAACAAAACACCTATTTAAATAATCTCGCTGTAGCAACTGCGGGGCTTGAGCAAGCCGAGGACAACTTCAACAGGTTGGACCAGTTGTACAAAAAAAATAGTTTGCCCGAGCGGGATTATATCGCGGCGAAAGTAGCTTTGGCACAGACAAAAGCCAATCACGCATCTTCAGTTAAAAACCTGGAGGATACCAAACTATACGCTGCCTTTTCCGGTATTGTTACCAAAAAGCAGACGGAGGCCGGCGCTACAGCTGCACCCGGTGTCCCCGCCTTTACTATAGTAAAAACAGACAAGGTGTACGCAACTGCTTCCATTACCGAAAGTGAGATCAGTTCTTTGAACATCGGAGCGGATGCGACAATATCCATTCCGTCATTAAACCAGGTACTGAACGGAAAAATATCCATCATTAACCCGCAGGCAGATAATTCTTCCAGAACCTACACCGTAAAGGTGCGCTTGGATAATCCTGGTGGGAAATTATTGCCCGGTATGATCGCCGACATAAAAATTAAAACCGGAAAGAACAAAAATTCCATTGTTATTCCGGCACTGGCAATTGTACGCGGTACAGATAACATCAACTATGTATTTGTCGCCACATCAAACAGTACAGCGTTCAAAAAGCGAGTAGCTATTTCCAAAATAACCGGATCCAACGAAGTCATTGTGAGCGATGGCTTGCAGGCAGGAGATAAGCTCATCGTAACGGGACAGACCAATCTGGAAGACGGTAAGCTACTAAAATTTTAACCGTTTAACGTATAAATAATTGTTTGAAATGACGAAGAGAAAGATACATTTTCTGGAAGCTGCTATGAAGCACAAACAGGTAGTCATCGTACTGGTATTCCTGCTTATGCTTATGGGGATCAACTCCCTAATCAATATGCCGAGAAGCGAAAACCCACGCATCGATATGCCTGTAGCCGCAGTATATGCCCTGTACCCCGGGGCAGATGAACACCAGGTGGAAGAAGAAGTTACCAAGAAAATAGAACAGTACTTGTTTTCATTTGAAGAAATCAAGAAGCAAAAGACCAAGTCTGAGACCCGCGAAGGACAAGTGTTCCTACAGGTGGAAATGAACACCGTAGTTAAAGACCGAAAGAAATTCTGGCATACACTTCAACTCGATATGGATGCCAATCTACGCTCCAAACTTCCCGCCGGCGTTATCGGACCGTTTGTAAACAGTAATTTCAGCGATGTAACGGCGATGATCATTTCCGTATCATCAAAAGAGCGTTCCTATGCCGAGATAGAAAAGTACGTCGATAAACTCGAAAACGGACTAAAAGTCATTCCCGTGGTTTCCAAAATCAACCGTTCGGGAGGACAGAAACAACAGATCTACATCAAAATAGATGACCGAAAATTACAGCAGTACGGTTTTGATGTAAGCACCCTGATAGGTGTATTGCAGCAGCAGAATGTTACGGGCTATACCGGAGAGGTTGCATTGGGATCGAACAATATCATTCCCGTTTATACCAACAGCCGCTACAGGGATGTAACAGATATTGCCGACCAAATTGTCTACACCACTCCCACAGGAACGGTTGTAAGACTGAAAGACGTTGCTACGCTGGAACGTAGGTTTGAAGAACGTTCTTCCTTTGTCCGTATAGGCGAAGAAAAGGCAATGGTGCTATCTATAGACATGCAGCCGGGCAACAACATTGTAAGTTTTGGTAAGGAAGTGGAAGAGAAAATCGCTGAAATCCAGCAAACCTTTCCACCCGATGTTAAAATGAAGACTATTGTCAACCAGCCCGAGGTGGTGGGCGAAAGCATCAGCCACTTCATGAAAGAATTTGGTCTGGCTATCGGTGCCGTGGTGTTAATTGTTATGTTGCTTCTACCTGTACGCGTAGCGGCGGTGGCTTCTGCGGCAGCGCCTATTTCCATAGTCATCACCTTCGGACTGATGCAAATGGTTGGTTTGGAACTGCATCAGGTTACACTGGCGGCATTGATTATCGTGCTGGGAATGGTGGTCGACAATGCCATTGTGGTAGTAGATAACTATATCGAAAAACTTGATGAAGAAATAGCACCGTGGACGGCGGCATGGCAGGCGGCAAAGCAACTGATGCTCCCCATTTTCACGGCAACGCTGGCTATCATTTTCGCCTTTCTGCCGCTAGCCATATTTATGGATGGTATCAGTAAAGATTTTATGCTTTCCCTTCCCATTACAGTAGCCGTAGCCTTAATTGTTTCGATGCTGATTGCGCTGCTGTTCACGCCATACACCTGTTATGTTTTCATCAAAAAAGGATTGAAGCATAAGATAAGCGACCGCCCGATAAAGAAAAGCATGCTGGACCATTTGCAGTCCGTATTTGACAAGGGTGTAGAAAAGGCTTTCAGATGGCCTATAACCACAATATCCTTGGGTCTATTGTCTGTGGTGGCTGCACTTTTTATTGCAACTAAAGTGGATACTGAATTTTTCCCGACATTGGAACGTAACCAGTTCAATATGGAGGTCTGGATGCCCAACGGCAGTTCCCTTGAAAAAACCGAAGACAAGGTAAAGGAACTGGAACTGTTGTTGAAAAAAGACAAGCGTGTAGTGGATGTGACCAGTTTTATCGGAATGAGTTCACCCCGTTTTCATACTACATATGCCCCAGAATCACCAAAAAAACACTTTGCCCAGGTTTTCATTACCACAGAGAGCAATGGTGCATCTGATGAAATGGTGCACGAATACCTGCAAATCCTGAAAGGCTTTATGGCAGATGGTGCTGTAAAAATAAGACAGTTAAGCTTTCAGGAAGGCTCACCCATCGAGATAAGGGTAATCAGCGAAAACGAAAATGATCAGAAAAAAGTGGCCTTGCAGATCAAAAAAATACTCGAAGAAGCTGAAGGTACTAATTATGTGCGGCTTGGAAGTGAGTACGATTACATGGGTGTTAAACTCCACATTGATGATGTGAAAGCAAATCGCCTGGGCATATCCAACCAGGCCATTACCCAGACATTGGGTGTAGGGCTAAAAGGTTATTCCGTATCAACCCTTTGGGAACAGGATAAGCCTGTTGATATTTTCCTGCGCTATGCAGAAGAAAGCAGGAAGGATTTAACTGCCCTGGAGAACCTCCACGTTACTTCCAGATATGGTAGCAAAATTCCGCTCAAAGAAGTTGCTTCCTTGGAGCCGGAATGGCATACCGGGCTTATTGCGAGGCGAAATGGGCTGAAACTCCTGAGTGTATTCTCCGAAGCACAATTGGGCCTCAAACCTTCAAGGATATTGAAAGATATTCAGCCAAAAATCGATGCATTGCAATTACCGACCGGTACAAAAATCCAATACGGAGGCGATGCAGAATCCAGTTCGGAGAATGCGCCTTCAATGGGGGTTTCACTCGGCGTGAGCCTGATCCTCATTTTCCTTACGCTGCTGTTCCAGTTCAAGAGCTTGGGCAAATCACTCATCATATTGTGTACATTCCTACTAAGTCTTTTTGGTGCATTTCTGGGATTATACGTTACTGGAAATCCGCTGGGCATGACCGGCTTTATGGGCATCATCAGCTTGATCGGTATCGTGGTGCGTAATGGGATTATCTTGGTAGATTATGCAGATGAATTGATACGTGACCACGGTTATGCGCACAAAGCTGCTGCAATATCTGCCGCTAAACGAAGAATGCGACCAATATTCCTAACATCGGTAGCTGCTGCCGTAGGGGTGGTTCCCATGATTATTGGCAAGTCTCCCTTATGGGCTCCTTTGGGCAGTGTATTGGCGCTTGGGTTAATATTTTCAATGATACTGACCTTGTTTGTTGTACCAGTGATGTACTATAAATTCTTGAAACAGCCAATTATACAGGAAGAAGCACCAAGCGAGCAGCCTAACGGCGATGACGAAGTAATGTACAAGCCAAAGCATGCCCACTAAATAGTAAAAGTAAAAATCCGAAACTGCCTGTTTTATACTGGTCTCGTTAAAACTTTTTTATTTCGGCAGCTTTGATAAAACGATATATCAATGAATACACAAAAAAAAATACTATCTATATTCCTCATGCTCTTTCTAGTCCTAAATGGCTTTAAAGGATTGGCACAGGAAAAGAAAATCAGTCTGGAGGAGGCAAAATCTATGGCTCTACAGAACAATAAAAAACTTAGGCAGGCGCAAAAGAATATTGAAGCGGCACAGGCAGCTTCAGCATCTGCAAATGCTGGGGGCAAACCTACCATAGATGGCAGTGTTACCGGATTGTATTTATCCGACCCGCTGAAAGCGTTGTTGCCTGAATACCAGGCAAGTGGCATGCTTTCCGTATCGCAGGTATTGTATGCAGGAGGGAAAGTCCAAAATGCAAAAAAACTTTCCGCTTCGGCTGTTGATCTGCAAAGCGCCCAAAAGGCATTAACGGAAGACGAAGTATTATTGAATGTGGTAAAAGCATATTGGCAGGTAGTTAGCGCAAAAGAAAAAAATGTGTTGGCAAAAGAATATATCCGCTTGTTAAACGCTTTACATACTACGCTTAAGAACTCATTTGACGCAGGACTGATTTACAAAAACGATCTGCTCAAAGTAGATGTGCAGCGCAACGAGGCAGATCTTAACCTGACAAGAGCAGAAGATGGTTTAACAATGGCGAAATTGAACCTGGCACAGATTACGGGTCAGCAGAATACCGACTATGACGTAAACGATGACGTGTCTGTAGCATATACCTTGGTTTCGGAGGCGGATAGATCTTCCATAGAGAAACGTCCTGAAGTTGCAATGCTCAATAAAGCGGTAGAGATACAGGAACTGCAAACCGAACTGCTTAAGGGCAACCGCAGGCCCACGATAGGACTGAGTGCCAACGGCATTGCTGCATTTGGTAAACAGATAAATTTTGGAAATGGGAACAACAATCTACAGGCTTTCGTTGGATTAGTGTCAGTAAACGTTCCAATTTTTGACTGGGGCGGAAGAAAGCAAAAAGTTAAAGAACAACAGTTCAAAACCGATGCACAACGATTGGAATTGGAAGAAACTAAGGAACTACTTGGTTTGGAGGTCAAAAATGCGTGGTTGCAGTTGCGCCAGTCTGTTAAACGCATTGAGCTTATGGAAAGATCCTTGCAGCAGGCAATGGAAAACCTACGACTAAACCAGGACAGGTTCAACGCAGGAACTGTCCTGGGTGAGGATGTACTGGAAGCTCAGGTACTTTGGCAGCAGGCAAACTCCAACCTAATAGATGCTAAGGTGGAATACCGCGTTAATGAAGTTATTTTGAAAAAAGCCATGGGTGAACTGTAAGTTGCGGGGATTAAGTAAAACAAGAAGAAAACTGGAATGAAAACCGAACAAAGCCATATAGTAGAAACAGCAGGTTGGCTTTGTGCCCAATTTGGCCTAAAGTCGACCACGATGGACGATATAGCACACCATTCTGGCGTTTCTAAAAAAACACTGTATCTGTATTTTGAGAATAAAAAAACACTGATCAAAAAAATTGTACAAAACCTGCTTGACCATGATGAACAGTATCTTAGGGCAAGCATAGGCATTTCCCCTAATGAGACGATTGAAATGGTTATTTTTTTTTATTTTATGTGCAAAATAAAAAAGGTTTGATAACCGCACATTTTATCTGGGATCTTAAAAAGTATTATCCTGAGGCATACAGCTTACTTGAGCAGTTCAAAAGTGACTTACTCCTCCCGTTTATCAACCAGAATATAGTCAGAGGGATAGATGAACGTTTATATCGCTCGGACATTGATATGAGCTTTACCGGTAATTTATACTTATGGCAATTACAACATGCCATGGAGGATGGCCATCTTCAGAATAAACAGCAACAGGAACTTATCAAATGTCTTAACTGTTTTTTCTTGAATAGCATCATAAATGAGAATGGAAGGCAAGCTATTGCTGGGAAATAGGTAATTTCAGAAGAGATGCGTTTTTTCAAAATAAGCTTACACACAAAAATGTCGGTCATTTGATGGGACTAGAAAGTTCCAAAATTGACCGACACAATTATTGACTGAGGGCCTAAATTACCTACCCAAAAAAATCAATCAATTTATTTGTCTTAAATATCACGCTGCTTTTTATCTGGCCGGATGATTAACCGCAGTGCTGATCGGTTTACCGAAAAAGCCCACGCCCAATTGTATGCCAAACGCAATTTGTTTCTAAATCCGGCAATAGGTATCAGGTGGATGAAAAGCCATACCAGCCATGCGAGAAACCCTTTCACAAAGAGCTTGGGCAGATCGGCCACGGCTTTAAACTTGGTAATAAAGGCCATACTTCCCTTATTTTGATATTGGAATGGTTTCAGTTCTTTTCCGGAAGCCATTCTTTTAAAATTTGCCGCCAATAATTTACCCTGCTGCATGGCAACCTGCGCCAGTTGAGGATGTCCGTTTGGATAATTTATATCTGTACTTTGCAGACACTGATCACCAATGGCAAAAATGTTTTCTGTATCCACTACTTTATTATAGGCGTCAACCAAAAGTCTCCTGCCGCGTCCTACAGCTTCTTTGGGCAATCCGGGTGCTTCCCTTGCAATTACCCCTGAAGTCCATATCAGTGTATCGGTAGGAATCTGTTCTCCTGATGATAGCAGTACGTTTCCATCTATATAATCCTTGACAGAAACATTCAGTTTAATTTGTACGCCCAGCTTATCAAGAACTTTATAGGCCTCTTCCTGTGATTTTTTACTCATTGGGCCCAGTAGCGATCCCAGCGCATCCACTATGTAGATCTGGCCGGTGGATGCGAGTTCGGGATAATCTTTTTTGACAATACGACTGGCCATCTCTGCAAACATGCCCGCTACTTCCACCCCGGTCGGTCCCCCACCGGCAATGACAATATTCTGTTTCCTGTTTTTTTCTACAGGATCGGCAGTTCTTATTATTTCTTCAACATTCAGCAGGATATGGTTGCGCAGGTTAATAGCGTCATCAATTGTTTTTAATGGAAGGGCGTTCTGTTTCACATTTTCCATACCAAAGTAATTGGTCTCGGTTCCCATGCCCAGCACAAGGTAATCGTATGGAATATTGCCCGTAGTAGTTTCTATCACATTCTTTTCCGTATCGATGTTTTTCAGTTCCCCCATCCAAAACTTTAAATTTTTACGTTTCTGGAATATCGTACGGAACGGATAGCTGATATTGGTTGGCTCGATAAATGTTGTAGCCACCTGGTATATCAATGGGGGGAAGAAGTGATAATTGTTCTTATCCAGCAAGGTAACCTCAATCGGATGTTCATCAACAAGGCGCTTGGCTAAATTAAGTCCTGCAAAACCGCCTCCAACTATTACTATTTTCATCTGTATAAATATATTTTTCTATTGTTATGAAACTATCGGATTTACTCATTCCCATGGAAGGTTTGATAACCGGTAATGGTTTTATATTAATTTGTTAAATTTCAAATTAGCCTTTTACTTCTTGGCAAATCTCAATTCTCCCTTTTCAGTTTTTTTGTTTATAAAATAAGACTGAAAATGGCTATGTGGAATAAATTGAGTCGAAATATCGATCCCTGCGTAATTGATGTGTTATCCCCCAAGCAGTAGTGAATTACCATTTACTTTACAAATATCCAGAACGAATCCCTAAAGGAAAAGGTCTCTTTTTAGTCATTATTGGTCTAAATCGAAATTTGTTCAATTTCGTCCACAAAAACTTGTTTTGTTTTTCTGTTAGAGTAGAGGTAGAAAAATTATGGCACATATTAAATACCAGTTAAATACCAGTTAGTATATTAATTTTGTATTTTTGTTCAAAGTAATGTGTTTGATGTTTATCCATACGTGTCTATAACTGAATATAATAGTGATTTAATAATTATCGAGATGGTAGTAGGGTTTAACAGAATAGTTTATATATGAACGATATTCCGGTTTATAAAATATCTGATTTCAATTCGGTTCTTTTTCCTGACGCCAAGCAGGACAATATGGAATTTGAAATTAAGCCTGATTTTCAAAACGTAACGGACAAAGCGTTCGGTAGTTATTTTAGGTCAGATTTCTTCGCCATTCTCCTTGTAATCAAAGGAGAGACGACTGTAAACATAAATTTTAAGGAGTATTTCGTTGGCAGAAACACGCTTATTCTTACTGCACCTAAAGATATACTGCAGTTTATGGGTACTGATGGGACCGCTGTTTGCTCTGTTGTGGCCTTTAGTGCCAAATACCTTAAAACTACCGAGCATGCAAGACAAAGGTTAGATATCCCCAATTATTTCTCCTCTCAATTTTCCCCGATCTGGCCGCTGAATGCACAGGATGCAAAATTGATACATAAATTGCTTGGTGAGCTCTATAAGCGCAACGGAAAAGTAAAAGAACATCTTTTTGGAAAGGAACTGCTTACCATTGCCTTTGATGTGCTTCTGTACGAAATTAGTGAACTGGGCAATAGGTACTCACAGTTGTCAAATGTACACCTGTCCAGAAAAGAAAAAGTCGTGATGGAATTTACCCATCTTGTACAAAAAGAATTCAAATTAGAAAGAGAGGTTAAGTACTATGCCTCGAAATTGAATGTTTCACCCAGATATCTTACCGAGATGGTTAAGGAATTTTTGGGTATTTCCTCCAGGGAAGTTATTGATTATTATGTGGTGCAGGAAGCCATCCTGCTCATGCGTAACCATAAGCTTAGCATTGCCCAGATAGCCAATGAGCTTAATTTCAGCGACCAGTCCTTCTTTGGAAAGTTCTTTAAACGCCATACCTCTTTGCCACCAAAAGAGTATAGAAAAAGTTTACTGTCAATCGCACCATAGTTATTCTATCCCGAATATCAAATTTCCTTTCACTTTTAGACCAATAATAATACATTCCAGACCTTTTAGAAGTTGTTTTCTTGATCTAATTTTACATTGATAAATTTAAATCGTAAATCGTATGAGCAATCAAGAAAAAAATCCATCTGGCGTCTTTCATGGCGTTCATGACATTCGTGTCGATAATTTGCCATTTCCGGAAGTTACAGCTGATGCTGTACTGATAAAAGTCGCCATGGCTGGTATATGTGGCAGTGATATCCATTTTTACCATCAGCCTATGGTTCCCGAAGGATCTGTACTGGGTCATGAATTTTGTGGAACTATCGTTGAAGTAGGTACCAACGTAACAGAGTTTTCTATCGGAACCCGTGTGGTGGTAAACCCGACAATTCAGGGAACGGGACTGGGATCAAATCCAGGCGGTTTTGCAGATTATGTCCTTATAAACAACGCTAAACTTGGAATCGATGTGTTCCCTATTCCAGAAACAATAAGCGATGAACAGGGAGCTATGATGGAACCCTTAAGTGTTGGTCTTTCTGCGGTAAA
Organism: Sphingobacterium olei; assembly: GCF_005048855.1. Taxonomy (GTDB): domain Bacteria; phylum Bacteroidota; class Bacteroidia; order Sphingobacteriales; family Sphingobacteriaceae; genus Sphingobacterium; species Sphingobacterium olei. The sequence goes on along the minus strand of NZ_SUME01000007.1, from coordinate 167,860 downwards.
TCTTGCCCAGGTTAAGACCTCAGATAATGTCGTAATTTTTGGCGCAGGCACAATAGGTCTTACAGTTTTGGCATCTCTTGGTGCGCTGGATGTCAAAAATGTAGTCATCAGCGATATCAGCGATGCGAGACTGGAAATCGCCCGCACTTTGGGTGCGAAATATACATTCAACCCCATCAAGGACGGTGATATTTCAGTCTTTCTGAAAGAAACATTTGGAAAAACAAGTAACCTCTTTTATCAGAAAGAGATTCCGAATGTACAGGTCGTATTTGACTGTGCAGGAGTGCCAGCCATTTTCGCTCAGGGCATCGAGATATTGGCTCCAAAAGGTCAGTATATTGTGCTTGCGATTTATAGCAAAAAAGCTGAGATAGATCCCCTGAGCCTTGTAAACTGTATGCTATCCATCAAGGGTATCCTAGCCTTCAGTAGTGCAGAAATGCAGCAGGCAATAGAACTTGTTGCAGCAGGAAAAATAGACCTTACACCCATTGTCTCCCATCGTTTTGCGCTTAGTAAATTACCTGAGGCCTTTGAGGTGCAGGCGGATAGCAAGCTTTCTGTAAAGGTACTGGTACGCCCAGGCAGCTAATACGAAAATAATTGAATTTATATAATAAAATTTATAACGGTAGTAGTATTTAAATATATGAAAAAAGTAGTAGTAGCAGGGAGCGGCGTTTTAGGATCACAAATTGCGTTTCAAACGGCATTTCACAACCATCAGGTTGTAGTTTACGATATAAAGGATGAGTTTCTTGAGAAAGCAAAGGAAAAAATGTTGCTTTTCTTTGATGTATACAAGAAGGATATTGGCGCTACCCAGGGGCAGTTGGATACGGCCATTACCAATCTATCTTATAGCTCCAATCTGGAGGAAGCTGTACAGGATGCAGATATTGTAATTGAGGCAATCCCGGAAAATGTTCAGATCAAAAAAGATTTTTATATTAAGCTAGGCAAGGTAGCACCTGAGAAGACCATATTTTGTACCAATTCGTCCTCTTTTATTCCAAGCCAGTTTGCAGAGGATACCGGCAGGCCAGAGAAATTTTTAGCACTTCACTTTTTAATTGAGGTATGGAAACACAATGTTGGCGAAATTATGGGACATGCAGGCACAAATCCCGAAGTCTTTAATGAGATAATTGAGTTTACTACCTCTATTGGGCTAAACCCTTTGCCTATATACAAAGAACAGCCGGGGTACATAAGCAACTCCATACTAATTCCGTGGGCTTCTGCGGCCTTAAAATTATGGGCCGATGGTGTAACTGATTTTCAAACCATCGACAAGTTTTGGATGACTGGTACGCAGAGCAATTTTACCCCTTTTGCATTTCTTGATGCGGTGGGAATGACTACGACTTACCACATTATAACTGCAGCGTCAAAACAGCTCAATGACAGCATGCTTGAAAAGGCCGCTAACAGACTACAAGAAGAATTCATTGACAAGGGCAAGTTAGGAATGGCAACAGGGGAAGGTTTTTATAGCTATCCAAATCCCGCATTTTTGGACGAGTCTTTTCTCATGTAGGAACCAGAGATAGTTTCAATAGCCTAAGAATTGCGCTGTCTTAATGCAAGACAAAGAAATGGAAATCCAGTGAGGATAGATTTGATTACGCTGATAAAAAGGAGATAATCTACTGGTAAAAAAATCATTTTGATAAAAGTATTCCGGAAGGTCAGGATGTGGCAACAACAGTTTTTCTTCTCGCTATGAAAATGTTTGAATTGATATTAAACGTATGAAAAAAGGAGTAGTTGCAGGTATCGTTGCTATTTATGGCTTTCCAAACCTTGCTTATATTGGGCAGTAAGCTTGCCATGATAGGTTTATCAAAAGCCGTAGCGGTGAATATATCTGCGCCAATTCTGTACAACCAGGTGTTATCAGAATGCCTATGGTGACTGCAGCATCAACCGACGACGGCGTCAGTGCAACACCACTTATTCCATTGGGCAGATTAGCAGAACCATCGGAAGTGAGCAACTTGGTTGTTTTTCTTGCCTAGGACGAATCATCTTATATAACAGGAAGCGAACAGGTTATTGATGCGGGAATAAGTATTCAGTAAATGAAAAATGTAGTTCATAGAACGTAAAGTACACATAGATAAACAAGTTTTTTAAGAGTAAAATTAGATAAAATATGTCAAAACAATATTTGGTAAACGATGAAATTGCCTCTGTATTAGCGGTATTAGTGGCAAATGCACCGAAAGTGGAACCACTTAGAAAGGGCGATTGGAAAACATTAAGAATCGAGACAAGCGGTTTGGATGGTCTTTTCTCGGCTTTTCCGGATAGGGAGAACATCAATGTAGAAAAGTTTGAAACAGAAACAAAAGACGGAGCAAGCATAGATTTGTATTGGGTATCTAAAAAAGGAGTAAAATCCAACGCAGCTGTCATATACACACACGGCGGCGGTCGTGTAGCTGGAAGTGCATTAGTATATCTGCCATTTATCAAGCAGTATGTTGATCAAACTGATGTTTCTTTTCTTGTTGTTGATTACAGGCTTGCACCGGAAGTACAGGGTGAAATGCAGGCTGAAGATATTTTTTCAGCAATACAGTGGTTACTATCTCACGCAGATGAGCTGGATGTTGATGGTAGCAGAATTGGCATTATGGGAGACAGTGGCGGCGGCGGTATTGCTGCCAGTGCCGCTATCCTATGTAGAGAAAGAAATGTAGCCATTGCAAAACAAATTCTGATTTACCCAATGTTGGATAACAGGAATATAACGCCCGACGAGAAACTCGTCCCTTTTGTTACTTGGGATTATAATTCCAACTATACAGGGTGGAAAGCATCATTGGGTGAAACAATGGAAAACGATAATTTATCTCCTATAGCTGTTCCGGCATATCTTACTGATTTTAAAGATTTACCTGGCACTTATATAGAAGTTGGTTTTCTGGATATCTTCAGAAATGAATCAATTGCATATGCAAATGAACTATGCAAGGCTGGTGTTGAATTAGAATTCCACATTCATCCGGGTGTACCACACGCATATGATTTATTTGCGCCAAATTCAGCAATTTCGAAGCAAGCTTTTCAAGACAGGGTAAGGGTTTTGAAATCCATTTAAAACTGATGGGGTGCATAAGCAACTCCATACTAATTCCGTGGGCTTCTGCGGCCTTAAAATTATGAGCACCCTCATAGGTATTGGCAGCCCAAGAGGAACGTTGCTCAATAAATTTTTGGTCGTTTGCTTTTTCGGGGAAGCTGGTGTTTAACAATTCTTGTAATCGTAACCTGAAATGCGATAGGTCTTTTTTGTTGTGTATCCATACTATAATTTTGTTAGAATTTTAGTTGCAAGCCTAAAATTATAGCAGTAGATAGGTCCCTTTAAAAATGTGGCAGTGTTTGGCTTTGAGAGGTCGTATTTGGCGTAAAGTGATAGGATTTAAAAGCAGAAATTGTATTTTTGCCTGTTATAAATTTTAATCCATTATCATAATGAACGAACTAATCACAAAGATCAATGCAAGCTTTGAAACACTAAAAGCAGACGCAGAATTACAAGCTGAAAAAGGAAACAAAGCAGCCGGCACAAGAGCCCGTAAGACTTCGCTTGAATTAGAGAAGCTTTTAAAGGAATTTAGAAAAGCATCTTTGGAAGCCTCTAAAGCATAATAATAAACCCTCCAAATCGGAGGGTTTATTATTTATTCAGAGTTTAAAGCATTTTGCATATATGATTTCTTAAAAAAGCTAACCACTCAGGATAAGATTTATATAACAATAAGAATGAAGAATGTTACAGTAGTTTACTTTAGATTATCGTAGTAAATTGGAACAAGAAAGCTGTATAAAGAAATGGTCAGTAACTAAATGATTAAAGTATTGAATTAGATTTTTTTATATCTTTGTACCTTATGCAAAGACAACTATTCACATATTATAGTTTGACGATTGGAATGATTGCCTGATTCCGGGTGTCTTGTTTCTAAAGTCATCGGCTTGGTGGTTCACGTACTGCCAACGTTGATTTCTATGGAGCAAACCATTCGGATGATAGAGAATTAAGCAATTTTATTTCATCATTTTAAACTATTAAGCAGTGAATAACTTATCATTATATGGTTGGAACGACAGTCTGTTTCAACTCAAACAAGCTTCACAATACAAGCATCTTTTTCATGGCCGTGTTGCCGCAGTAAACAAGACCAACTATGAGGTCATTGCCGAGAGTGGTCGGCTGTTGTGTGAACTGGCAGGTAATGTGCTTTATGGAAAATTATCATTTGAACTTCCGTGTACAGGCGACTGGATCATCTTTCAACCTTTTGACGACAACAAAGGAATAATCGTAGATATCTTGCCACGAAAGCATACGCTGTACCGAAGAAAAAGCGGTACACTATCCGACAGGCAGGCCATCGCATCCTATGTTGACAAGGCATTTATCGTACAAAGTCTTGATGCCAATTTCAGCGTCCGGCGAACGGAACGATTCATGGTCCAGGTGGTTGAAGAAGATATCCAGCCGATATTGATCCTCACTAAATCTGATTTGGAGTTTAATCGCCACGAAGTAGAGGAATCGCTGAAACATATTGGACATCAAATGCCGATATTTTTCACAAGCACGCTCTCTCCTGAAACAATACTTCCTGTGCAAAGATTTATCAAGCAGGGAGAATCGATTGTATTTGTGGGATCATCAGGAGTCGGAAAAAGTTCTTTGATCAACGCACTGTGTGAACGGACAGTATTCTCCACATCTGAGATAAGCAAATCATCAGGTAAAGGACGGCATACCTCGACTCGGAGAGAAATGGTGCTTATGGAGGGTAGCGGTGTTTTAATAGATACGCCCGGTGTTAGAGAATTTGGTTTAGCGTCAGACAATTCTGATACATTATCAAATATATTCGAGCTTGCTGATTTTGCAGAATCCTGTCGTTTTGAAAATTGTACGCATGTTGATGAACCTGGCTGTGCGGTTGTCGAAGCTGTAAACAGTGGTCTTTTAGAGCTAGAGGTATACAATAGTTACCTCAAATTGCGTAAAGAATCCTGGTACTTTTCTACTTCCGAGCATGAAAAACGTAAAAGAGATAAATCTTTTGCCAGAATTTCAGAAGAGGCTAAAAGAATAAAAAAACGTTAACCATTTACTCAATACAGGTGTTCCTCTTAATAATGGAACGCCTGTATTAACCTTTCTACTTAAAATCGATATTCCAATTGTAATTTAGGTACCAACTAAAACATACGGGATCTGTTTCCGTAAAATGTTAAGCCTAATGGCTCATCTAATATTTGGGCTTTATTTATTCATCCAGACTTTGACAAGCAAGGCATTGGCAGACAATTGCTTGATGTTATGATCAATTGGTATTTCAGTAAAACAAAAGAAACCGTTTGGTTAGGTGCTGCACCCGGTACAAGAGCCGAAGCATTTTATAGAAAAGCAGGTTGGAAAGAAATTGGTATGCATGGCAAAGGTGAAATTAAGTTTGATATGATCTATAACGACTGGTTCAAAAGTCCCAGTAACCACTAACAAAAGGTAGATTACAACCCTCTGATTTTTCAGAGGGTTTGTGTTAAGGAGATAACTTCTGAAGCATTTTACCAACCTCAATATCCATCCTTGAAAAAGCAAACCATTTCTTGCCCAAATCTTTGAGTGATGCCCCGATATGGTAAAGCTCCGCATTGTCAATAATTAAAAATCGGTCGTGAGCATCGGAGAAAATCTCAATTTCAATGGAAGGATATTGGCTGTTGTACCGTTGTACATCCAGCCGTAGCTGATTGCTGATGTTTTTGGTATAGATTGTTGTGGCTACATTGTTTTTGCGTTTTCCCAATAAAGTCAATACCGTATCGTCCACATAGTTATCCAAAAGGATAATGGAGCTTTTGGCCCTTCTGATAATACCCGAAACAAAAGTATAGGCATCAAAGACCTGCCCGTTATAAAAAATACCTTTTTCACTGTGGAGCTTGTCGCTTTCCAAAGCCTTAAAAATCTCTTCAAATTTTTGGTCGGCTTCCAATTGTTTCAGCTCAATCTTATCCAGGCGATGAAAAAGGGAAGCATTACTGATAAGCATTCGCCGCATTTCTACAAAGGCTTCCATAATTTCAACACTGACTTTAACAGCTATATCTGAACGGAGTATGGCAGATGCCATTGCGACCCCTTGCTCTGTAAAAACATAGGGCGAATAGCGTCTTCCGCCGTAGCTCAAACTTGAGGTGCCAAATTGGAACCTCAAGTTTTCAATTTCCGCTTCGGTCAATTGAAAGCAGAATGATTCTGGAAATCTTTCGATGTTTCTTTTTACCGCCCGGTTGATATTCTTTGTTTCCACTTGGTATAATGAAGCAAGGTCGCTGTCCAGCATCACTTGTTTGTCGCGTATGGTATAAATCAGGTTTTTGATTTCTTTGGGGTTAATGGTAGGTTTATTTTCCATTACTTATTGTAGCTTTTATTTTTAGCAAATTCAAAAGAGGTTTTGTAATCCTCATTCAACACGATATAAGCATCGAATTTCTTTCCGGCTTTACTTTTCATCCCTTTAATAAGTGAAGTCTTTCCTTTGTTGACAGGGCTCTCAATATCGGCTATGCCTAATGGATGAAGCGTAAGTTTCCATTTCTTTTTGAAATGCAACTGCATAATCGAGTTCTTCATCTTCATTTTGGCTACTACAAAACGGATTTTGACTACTTTATAAATATGGAAATTGAGGATATTTATCACCTAATTAAAATCGTCTGACCTTCCCGCAGATAATAATATAAGATCATGAAATCAATAATTGTTGCCACAGATTTTTCGTCAGGGGCTAATAACGCAACCATCTATGCTTGCAATTTTGCCTCGGATACAGGAACTAAAATTGTACTTTTTCATCTATATCATATGTCGATTCATGCGCTTAATTCCCGTGCACCGGCTTCTGCCATAGACGATTTAATGAAATCAAGCCGGGACAAGCTACTCAAAGAAGCTGACAAGCTCTCCAAACATTTTAAAATTGAAGTAAATACAATCTGGAGGATGGGCGATTTTAAAGAAGAATTACAAAATGCAATCACTTCAGCCCAAGCTGATATCGTAGTAATGGGTATGGCGAGCAAATCACTTGAACAAGACCTGTTAGGTAACACAACAACTTCGGCTGTACATAGTCTTAAATTCCCGGTGCTAGCGGTTCCAGCAAATGCAATATACCAAAAAGTAAAAACCATACTCTTTGCATGTGAAATTACCCGCGGCATTCATAAAACCGTATTGGACAAAGTAAAAGACGTTGCTGCGAAAGTGGGAGCCACCATAGAAGTATTTCATGTCAGCAAGAAAATTACTCAGTTAGCTAATGGGCAACAAGGAATTAGTTTGTCTAAAACTTTCGAAGAAGGATTGCAGGGAACGAATTATTACTATAAAAATGTTGAATCTGACAAAATCATTGATGCTATTCAAGATGAAATAAAACAGATCAGTGCCAACCTTGTTATAATGATTCCCTACAGATATGGTTTTTGGGAATCGATGGTCCATAGGAGTAAAACAATGATAATGGCTTCAAGAAGTGAAATACCACTTTTATCTCTTCCACTTTAATTAAAATCATGTAATAATTAGAATGAAAACGGTCAACCTATAGAAGTCTAATAACACGAACACAATAGATAAACAGCGTTAAGTATTTGTTTCCATTTTGTAAATTTGTATAAATGAAAAAAGACAGTCCATATATTATCCATTCTATTTCAGAGCTACATTCATTTTTTGATTTGAAAAAGCCTACACATCCATTGGTAAGCGTAATCAATCTTTCAGAAGTAACTAATAGATTATCAGAAGAAATACAACCGATAGTTTATACTTTCTACACTGTCTTTTTAAAAAAGAATTGCAATGCTTCCATCAAATATGGGCAAAAATATTATGATTTTAATGACGGTATAATGGTTTTTTTTGCACCAAATCAAATGTTTACCATCGAATCTTATAGTTCTTCAAAAGCTGAGGGCTGGATGCTTGTCTTTCACCCCGACTTTATTAAGAACACATTTTTGTCTAACAAAATAAATGGATATGGCTTCTTTTCCTATGAGATAAGTGAAGCTTTGCACACTTCGGATGCCGAGGAAAATATCATTGGGGGATTAATGCAGAATTTGCTTCTGGAAATAGAAAAATCAATAGACCATTATACCCAGGATGTAGTTATTTCTCATATTGATCTATTGCTGAATTATTGTAATCGCTTTCATAACAGACAGTTTATAACAAGAAAAGCGAGCAATAATGAGATTCTGGTAAAGTTGGAAAATCTGCTCAATACATATTTTGACAATAAATTACCTGAAGAATCGGGCATTCCAAGTGTTCGTTATTTATCGCAACAGCTTAACGTATCAGCAAGCTATCTAAGTGATATGCTCCGTGCTTACACCGGGCAAAATACACAACAGCATATACACAATAAATTAATTGATAAGGCGAAAGAATTGCTGGGTACAACCAGCCTTTCCGTTGCAGAAATTGCATACCAATTAGGATTTGAGCACCCACAGTCTTTTCACAAGCTCTTTAAAAGTAAAACAGCAATTTCTCCATTGAAGTTCAGGCAATCAATGAACTGATCTGCCGAATGCTTAAATACTTTACTCTTCTTTATTTTGGCTACTTTTTTCCTCAATTAGGAAACTTTTCCCAATATCCCATTTCTCATCTTTGTACTCTAAAATTTAAACAATAGCAAACAAAATATGAGTACGTTTGATAAATTATTTGAGCCATTGACCTTCAAAAATGGCATTCAGTTAAAAAATAGGTTGGTTATGTCGCCTATGACAACTTGGTCTTCCAATGATGATTATACAATTTCAGATGAAGAAGTTGAGTATTACCAAAAACGGGTAAACGGCGTCGGATTAGTTATTACAGGTTGCACACGTGTTACAGCAAATGGAATTGGCTTTACAAATGAATATGCAGGTTATGATGATAAATTCCAGCCAAGCTTAAAGAAATTGGCTACCGCTGCCAAAAGCGGTGGTGCACCATCCATAATGCAGATTTATCACGCGGGTAATAAAGCTGTTCCTGAGTTAATACCAAATGGCGAAGTGGTCAGTGCAAGTGCTGTTACTACGGAAGCTTCCCCTATGGCGGCAGCTATTACACCAAGGGAATTGACACACGAAGAGATTTTGGATATCATCAAAGCATTCGGAGAAACAACTCGTAGGGCAATAGAGGCGGGTTTTGATGGTGTAGAGATACACGGTGCGCACGGCTTTCTGATACAAAACTTTATGTCCCCTTCTTTCAATCAACGAACTGATGATTGGGGTGGTTCTCTCGATAATCGTTTACGCTTTGGTATCGAAATAGTAAAAGAGGTTAAGCAAGTAATTGCCCAATATGCAACAAAACCTTTTCTTTTGGGATACCGAATCTCACCGGAAGAAATACCTCAAGAAACGTATGGTTTGCCTGAAACTTTTGTATTGATTGATAAATTGATTGATGAAAATATAGACTATCTACACTTTTCATTGCTAAATGCTGTTTCTCAAAAACCCCTTCATTCAAAAGATACGGATAAAGTTATTTCAGCTGTTTTAGCTGATTATGTTAATGAAAGAGTACCTGTAATTACAGCAGGAGGTATCAATACTCCACAAGATGCAACAAGTGTGTTAGAAAATGGTGTATCAATGGTTGCTTTAGCAAGAACTTTGGTGGTCAATCCTAATTGGGTAGAGCTTGTAGAGAATAACCAATCCGAAAAAATTACTTCTGTTTTAAAGTTGAGTACCGTTCAGGAAAAAAGAATTCCAGCCAAACTAATGACTATTTTTGATGCCATGAAAGGTTTCATTCCGATGGAAGCTTAATAATTAAAAAAAAGAATTATATCCACCAAAGCCGCGAGCATTGCCCATAGCAGTTTTGGTGGCTTTTTTAATCGCATCAAACAAGCCGTACTAGGAGCGGAAAGCCAACCACTTAGCGTATGCTCAAAATTTCTTTCACAGTTTTTGACGAAGAACCACTATCTCGTTTTATAAATAAGGTCTTGCCATTTCATCCGCCGCAGCAAGGTTTTCGGCACGCTTGCTGATATCGGCTTCTTCCAATGCTGCTTTCAATTTGCTCTTATTTAAATCCTGGCAATATGCAGGTTCGCCCGGCTGCTGTCTCCACGATTCAGAAAGTAAACCTCCGTCTATGGCATCGAAGCCGATTTCATCAATGAGTTTTATCACAACTTGTTTTTGTTCGGCATCATCGCCAGCAACGGATAAGGCAATTCTGTTTGAACTTCCTGTCGGAACGGCTTTCTCAGCTAAACTTGGAGCGACAATGTTATTAAAAGCTTTTATCACAGGGTGACCGATAACTTTGGCGGTCCATTCACTGTCTGTCAATCCGTTTTCTATTTCTGTAATCTTTCCGTCACGGGAAGGATAGTAATTACCTGCATCCAAAACAATTGCGTTGGAAGCAGCCAATACATCAATCGGTAGCTTTATCATTGCCTTTTGTGGAATCGCAAGAATAACAAGGTCTCTAGCGCTGGCAGCTTGCACCGATGTTGTTGCTTCTGCACCAGTTTTTGCAGCAATTTCCCCTAATGATTCCGGTCCGCGAGAGTTAGCAATGGATACCTGATGACCCAATGCTGTTAAATACCCGGCAAGTGCACTTCCTATGTTACCAGATCCAATGATTCCTATTTCCATATGATATAAATTTATTTGTTATTACTTTTTTATAATTAAACACGAGGATCAATTCCATACCGATCTGGTGCACCAAGATGTTCACGTAAAGTTTTACCTTCATAATCCTGGTGAAAAAGATCCCTTTCCTGCAATATAGGGATTACTTCAATTCTTTAATAGATGTTTTGATAAACGCTTCTTTATCTTTTTTGTATTTCTTCAACAACGTTTTTTGCTCTTTAGGTATAGTTGAATATTTATCAGCCCATGCTATTATTTCAAATAGTATAGGAACCATGTCAACTCCTTTGGTTGTCAGTTTATAAGACATTTTTCTTTTACTGTCAGGGTGTTCGGTTCTTTCAATAATCCCAACCTCCTCTAACGACTTCAATCTGGCAGCAAGGATATTAGTTGCAATTTTTTCGTCTGATTTTAAAAAATCGCCATAGGTACATTGTTTTGTAAACATTAAATCTCTCACAATTAACAACGACCACTTGTCGCCCCAAATCTCAAGGGAACAACTAACGGGACAATCCGACCTTTTTTTACTATCTGCCATAAAATATTTTTTAAATTACTTGCAAAACGAAAGTGTATTTATATCTTTGTACTTGCAAATCGCAAGCGAAATTACAAAATTTTTAAAACAAAAAAAATGAAAACAACAGGAAATACAATTTTTATCAGTGGAGGAAGTGCAGGAATAGGTCTTGCAATTGCCAAAAAATTTAGCGCATCAGATAATAAAGTTATCATTAACGGACGCAGTGAGGAACGACTTGAAAAAGCACTTGCAGAGCTTTCAAATGCAGTTGCCATTCAAGGCGATTTATCGATAGAGGCAGATAGAATTCGCATTGCGGAAGATTTGAAAGTTAATCATCCAGAGGTAAATATGATTGTCAATAATGCAGGTGCGGCATTTGGATATTTACTGAGCGAAACTACCAACGCACACGAAAAAGCTGCCATTGAGATGAATACGAATTATTTGGCAATCATTCATTTTACTGAATTGATGTTGCCTCACCTATTGCAAAAAGCAAATGCTGCAGTCGCTAATGTTTCTTCTATCGCAGTTTTTGGCAGCCACAAGTTTTTACCTACCTATGGAGCAACAAAAGCGGCACTTCACGCTTATACGATGGCACTCAGAATGACGTTTGAAGAAGCTAAAAACCTGCAGGTATACGAAATTTACCCGCCATTGGTGAATACAGAATTTTCAGCAGAAATAGGTGGCGCAAACGGCATTCCACCGGCAGAAGTAGCCGACGAGTTTTTCATTGCTCTTGAAAACAGCCAGTTCGATGTACCCGTGGGTGAAACGAAAAAATATGCTGTGGCAGTTGCAGAAGCGATGTCGAAAATTTCGTAAATCTTTTATCATTCATTCCGGAAGATAAAATTTATTGTAAAAAAAAGTGATGGACTAAAAGACAAAACAATTTTAATAACCGACGGAACTTCCGGTATCGGGCTGGAAGCTGCCAGACAGTTTTTGGTGGCAGGCGCCAAGGTAATCGCCTATCTGGTTGTTATTCCCTGCATATTACTCATTGCACCGATAATAGAAAAAGTCGTAAACAGGCTAATAAAGAATTGATAACAAACTTTTAAAACTGTAAAATATGATGAATACGATAAGAAATATTTTTTTGCTTGGTTTCTTGTCAGGTTGTGCAGGTAATGAGAAAACAGAAATACCTGTAAGTCTGATTGAATACAAAACCGACACCGTTGAAGTCAAAGGCAATGACTTTACTTACAGAAAAACAGGAACAAATGCCAAAACAGATGTTCCACTTATTCTGTTTATACATACTCGTGGTAATCTTGATAGTTGGGACGGTGCATTGATTGAAAAATTATCATCGGAACGTATTGTTATCACTTTCAATAATCGTGGTGTAGCAAGTTCAGGTGGACAAACGCCCGAAAGTTTTTCGTTAATGGCGGAAGATGCTTACCACTTCATTAAGGCTCTTGGCTACAACAAAGTAGATGTGCTTGGTTTTTCAATAGGTGGTTGTGTAGTGCAGGAATTGCTTGTATCGCACAATGAAATTGTTCGCAATGCAATATTGGCAGGAACTTCACCCAAAGGTGCTAAAAGCATTAATCAGCGTGACCCGAAAATTGCAGAAATGGTTACAACACCCACATTAGGAATGGAAGAATTTTTGACAGTTTTTTTCAATGCTTCCGACAAAAGTCGGGAATTGGGAAAAGCATTTTGGCAACGTAAATCGGAAAGTAAATATCCGCAAGATTTGGTTGTGAGCAAAGAAACTGCAAAAGCCCAAGCCATAGCCCGATTTAGTTGGGGAAATGACACATTGAATACTGTCAATTACGAAAATATAACCAATCCGATTTTAGTGGCAAATGGAAAAGTAGATGTTCAAATGCCTACGCATAATTCGGTTGAACTGTATAATTTACTGCCCAATGCTCAACTCAATTTATACCCCGATGCCGGACACGGTTTTCTTTTTCAATACCCTGAAATTTTTGGCACCGATGTAAACCGGTTCTTAAACTCAAATAATTTTTAAGAGTGTCGGCTTGTCAAAGTCAAGTGAGCTGGTCCGACGGTCTGGCGAGTCAGAAATAAGTATAATTACCACTGAAAAGCAGTGTATTAAAAATGAAAAAAAAATTCGCATTCGCATTGATAATGGGAGTTATAACCACAGGGATTATATCTTTTACTGTAATATTTGTGAACATTGGATTTAAGCCCAATTTCTTAAAAATATGGTCGAAGTCGTGGGGTCTTGCTTACCTAGTGGTTATCCCTGCAATTTTGATCATTGGGCCACGCATACAGAAGTTGGTCGATTGGTTATTTGACAAAAAAGATATAGAGATATGAAACAAATTACAACCACTTACCTAAACCAAGGCAAAATACCTTATCAAGAAGCCTTGATAAAGCAGCGGGATGTAAGAAATAGGATTATTGAGCACAAACATCTTAAGATAGATACTTCTATGGATAATGTTCTAATTCTTTGCGAGCATCAACCTATTTTAACCTTTGGCAGCTCAGCGAAGGAAAGTGAGCTCCTAATTTCAAAAGAGAAACTGTCTGAGGTTGGTCTGGATCATATAGATATAAAGCGTGGGGGCGCGATTACATTTCACGGGGATGGGCAAATAGTCGGATATCCAATACTGGATCTGGAAAACTTTAAAACAGATATACGATGGTATGTAAGAGGTCTTGCAGAAGTAATCATCCGATCCTTGAATGATTATGGTATTAACAGCTATTATGACGAAGAATTTCCTGGAGTTTGGCTAAAAGATGACCTAAGCGGAATGAAAAAGAAAATCTGTGCAGTAGGGGTACATCTTTCCAGATGGGTAACCAATCACGGATTTGCTTTTAACATCAACAACTCATTGGAATACTATAAATATTTTGTGCCCTGTGGAATTGCAGAAGCAGATAGAACAGTTACAACCTTACAGAATGAGTTAAACAAAACTATTGATATTGAAGAAGTAAAGGAAAAAATATTATTATATTTTTCAATAGTTTTTAATACTGAACTTAAATAATTCATAACATCTCAAATAATCTCCCAGCTTGCGTGGAAATCAAATCCTTTAATTACACCATTGAAGGTTTGGTTTTAAAAGCAGTTAATAAAGCAATATAATATGGAAAATAAAAGACTTCAATTACTTCAAAGTTTTATCGGCAAACCATTTTCAGGAAGTCCGTCTCCTTATGCGAAATGGCTGAATGGGACTGTAGTTTCTGTAAATGATAAAGCCGTGGAATTTGAATTTACCGTTAGAAAAGAAATGACCAATCCCGTAGGAATGCTTCACGGAGGTGTTATTTCCAGTATGATTGACGATTGCATTGGGGTTAACTTTATGATACTTGGTTTAGAAAACTTCTATCCTACAATCAATTTAGGTGTTGATTTTTTTAATCCTGCTTCAGAAAATGACACCGTTTTGGTTAAAACAGAATTAATCAAGTTAGGAAGAACCGTTATTAATTTCAATGCGGTAGTCATCAATCAAGTTAATGGGAAACTGGTTGCCAGAGCAAGTTCTAATCTGGCGGTTAGTTCTATAAAAATTCCGGTTTAAATCGCTAAGCCAATTTAATAAAAAACGTGCGATTTAAAAATATAGCATCTTTTAATTGAACTTAGCGAACAACTAAATTTCACAGATTTAGAAATGATGCCCCCATCTTAATCACATATTAAACGTTTAGGACACTAATGTTCTTTTATAATTTCTAAATCTTCGCATAAAGACAATTAGTTAAGTTAAATCAGGTAATATTAGATTAATTAGCGTTTATCTTGGCGTAAGCAGACAATCTTTTATTATAAACTTTCTTTTACTCAACTAAATCCCGTGTCCTTTCACGGTATATGTGTAAAGGTATGCTACTAGAATATTGTGCGCCATTTAGCATTTAGAAGAGGAATGAGAATGAGATGTCATAATTTCTTTTGGCTCCTCACTAGAAATGTCTCAAGAAAGCCAACACGCAATTTCGGAAATTGTATTGAATGATCAAATACTCTAATTTTTTAGGGCAAATATCGGATTTACTAATCAACACCATCATTATGAACTCAGCATACTTATATGTCAGGGTAAGTACTGACGAACAAAAAAGGAAAGGATTTTCACTTATTGAACAAGAAGACCGCTTGCTAAAGTATTGCGAGATGAACCAAATCAAGGTCAGGGGAATCTTCAGGGAAGATTTTTCGGCGAAGGATTTCAATAGACCAGAATGGAAACGCCTCATAAAAACAATAAAGAGGAGTAAGCATCATTCTCAGGAAAACATTTTGTTTATTAAGTGGGATCGCTTTAGCCGCAGTATCGAATATGCCTATCAAATGATGGGGATACTGAGGGGACTTAACACACAGGCAATGGCTATCGATCAGCCCATCGATTTTGAAGTCCCTGAAAGTATTGTAATGCTCGCTGTCTATTTGTCAATTCCAGAAGCCGAAAATAATAGGAGAGGGAAAAATACTTCTGACGGCATGAGGAGGGCAAGAAAAATGGGCAGGTGGCCAGCAAAAGCGCCAATCGGTTATATGAATCAGGTCGCTTCCGATGGTAAGAAGATTACGATACCTAAACAGCCTGAAGCAGATTATATCAGGTGGTCATTTACAGAATATTCAAGCGGTAAGTTTACGATTAGTCATGTTAGGAGGATGGCTAACCTCAGAGGCCTCAGGTGTAGTAGAAATAATTTTTGGAAAGCACTGCACAATCCATTTTACTGTGGATTGGTATCGGTACCTGCAACCAGAACGGAAGAAGAAGAATTTGTAGAAGGCATCCACGAACCGCTTATTTCGGAGCAACTTTTTAGGGAGGTTCAATCTTTGATAAACAGCCGCCGCACGAGAAATACATATAAGCAAAAAATGAAACCGGTTTTTCTTTTGAGAGGGTATTTAATATGCCCATTGTGTGGACGTCGATTAACAGGGAGTATATCCACTGGAAGAAATGCGAAATATCGATATTATCACTGTTCAGTCAGCAAATGCAAAGGCTGTGTAAGAGCTGATATCCTGGAAGGTGAATACGAAGAACGGTTAAAAAAAATGACAATCAGGCCAGAAGTAAATGAATTGCTCGAACTTGTGTTAGAAGATGAAAATATCCTGACTGTGGAACGAGAATGTATAAACGAAAAAAAAAATCTTAAGGAGATTTCAGAGCAGGAGCTTTTAATATCAAAGTTAAGAAGGTATTTCCTGGATGATAAAATTGAACTGGATGATTTTAATGATCTAAAAAAGGAATACAAAGAGGTTTTGGATTTCCTCAATGAACATCTGGCACTTGTGAACGAAAGACTAATCAGTAATCATACATTCAAAAATGTCGTAGAACTAATGGGGTGGGGAGGCAATGTTTATGAATTGTATAAGAATCAAGACGTAGCAGGTAAGCGGTATATCATCGAGTTATTTACGCCAACTTCATTCAACCCAATCACAAAGGAATTAAATCCATTACAAATAAATCAAGCACTATCAATGATAACTTCATACAGTGGGTATAGTGTTGTTATTGATTGCCAAGCAACAAACTTTGCAACAAATCTCAACCAGAGTCTTTTCAGATCGAAAGGTTTCTATTGTGCAGGCAATAAAAATTTTAAAGAAGAATGGTATCGAGACAAATGAAAAGCAAGTAAAAGAGATACTCGATTTTCTATATCTGCTTGCTAAAATGCATAGCAATAAAAATGCTCAGGATACTCTAATTGATAACACTACGGGAAAGGGATATCGAACATCAAAGCATCACTTGAGCTAGTTACGATTTGCTTAATCATGTTTTCACAGATAGATAATATTCGACGATTATAGATGTCGAACCAATGTAATAAGCAAAAACATCAAAGTAAATCTTTGAAAAACAATAAGTTGATGGAAATAAAAAAGAGACAATCAAAATTGATCGTCTCCTTAAGTGATCCCGCTGGGATTAGTTGCGCCCCTCGATTCCCGCACGCTATTCCGCAACGAGCTTCGCTTAAGTTCGAACCCATCCCAACGCTTCGTTCTCATCCCATGGGGATACAAAAAAAGCCCAATCTTTCGATTGAGCTTTTTGTTGTGATCCCGCTGGGATTCGAACCCAGGACCCATACATTAAAAGTGTATTGCTCTACCAGCTGAGCTACGGAATCCTAATTCTGTATTGAATTATCCTTCATTGTTTGAAGTGATGCAAAGGTAGGGTTTTTCCTTTTATGTACAAATAAAAAATAACTTTTTTTGGATTGTTTAACTGAACTTTCTCATTTTAAAAAGGTTAAATTTTTCGTTTTTACGGAGTTTTAAAACAATGACACAGTATTTAATCCATGCGATTAAAAATAGATAAATTTGATTAGGAAATATTAATTTATTATGATATATTAGTGATATCAAAATAGTATCAAATTTTAATACGTTACGCAGTTAATTTAAATTATATGGAAAAGATTATTAAACCTACTTCAGGGTATTCCGCATTAGGAATTGGAGTGTTGGCAGCCATGGTTGCTGTTTATTCGGTCGTGCAACTGGTAAATGATAAAACCAGTTGGTATGGAATATTATTTGTACTGATGCTTGTAGTTGTGATTGTGATTCTGAAAGGGATCATCATTGTGCAACCTAATCATTCGAGAGTACTCAACTTTTTTGGGAAATATGTAGGAACGGTGAAAGACAATGGATTGTTTTTTGTTAATCCACTCTATTCGGCAACGCGGATAAGCTTGCGTTCAGAAAATTTGCAAGGACAGACATTAAAAGTAAATGACAAAATTGGGAATCCAATTGAAATAGGTGCAGTGATTGTATGGAAGGTCGGAGACACGTATAAGGCGGCTTATGATGTAGAAAGGTATGGCGATTACGTACGTGTACAGAGTGAGGCTGCGGTTCGTCATCTGGCGGGAAGTTTTGCATACGATGATTTTGAAGATGATCAAGCGGAGATTACGCTGCGCGGCGGTGGAGTCGATGTAAACCACATTTTAGAAAACGAGCTGACGGAACGCCTGTCTAAGGCTGGTATCGTGGTAGAGGAAGCGCGCATAAGTCACTTGGCGTACGCTTCCGAGATTGCTGGAGCCATGCTTCAACGGCAACAGGCGTCTGCTATAGTGGCCGCGCGGGCGAAAATTGTAGAAGGCGCAGTGGGGATGGTAGACATGGCACTTAAAAGACTTTCAGAAGAAAATATCGTAGAATTGGACGATGAACGCAAAGCGGCAATGGTAAGCAATCTGATGGTGGTATTGTGTGGGGAAAGATCTGTTCAGCCAATAGTAAATGCCGGAACATTGTACAATTAGTAATTTTTAGTTTTCAATGAAATGAAAAAAAGTTTTGTGGTACGGATAGATGATGAAACGTATAAACTTTTGGAAAAGTGGGCACACGATGAATTCCGAAGTGTGAACGGACAGATTGAATACTTGATAAATCAAAGTTTACAGCAGGCTGGACGTAAGAAACGGGGTGCCGAGGTTAAGAAAGCGAACGATGGTACGGTAGAATAAGAAAAAGGAAGCTTAGGTTTCCTTTTTCTTCGTGTTCTAATCTCTTCTAATATATTCTCTGTCCTCATCTGATAGATTGGATGGGGAATAGGGATGCTCGTCTAGTGGGGTAGGAGCGATTGGTGTGTTCGGATTCGTCACCCCATATTCTTTCGGATGTGCCTTCTTACGACGGAAGATGATACCTCCTGTAATAACCCCTATTAAAAAAAATACACCAAGGATCAACAGCTTGGATGTACGGATGTCGCCAAAAAACCAAAATGAGCTTTCTTCTTTGTTATTGAATAAAACGATCGCGACGATTGCTAACAATACAGCTATGATAATAGTTTTTGGTTTCATATGCATATAATATTTGATGAGCCCGCCTGTGTTCTCCGGGTTAGTAAGCTCGGTTATTCTACAAACTTAGATAACTTGTGGTTTTTTTACAAGTATTAGTTTCATTTGTGTCCAATAGCATATACGAAAGTGATCATAAAAAAGGAGACAACTTGCGTTGTCTCCTTTTTTATGATGTTAAGACTGAATATAATTATTCGCCTACTACTTCGAAAGGAACTTGAACTTTCACTTCTTTGTGTAAGTTTAAGTTTGCTACGTATTCACCAAGAGTTTTAGGCTCTTCTTCAAATGTGATACGACGGCGATCTACTTCATAACCTTGAGCTTTCAACGCATCTGCAATTTGGATGCTGTTTACTTTACCAAAGATTTTTCCAGATTCACCTGCTTTAGCACCGATTGAAAGTTTAACACTTTCTAATTTAGTAGCTAACTCTGTAGCATCTTTTTTAATTTTATCTTGTTTGAACTGAGCTTGTTTGATATTCTCAGCCAACACCTTTTTTGCTGATGTTGTTGCTAATGTAGCAAATCCTTGAGGAATAAGGTAGTTGCGACCGTAACCCGGTTTTACTACTACGATATCGTCTTTCTCTCCAAGGTGTTTAACATCTTGTTTTAATATAACTTCCATTATCGTATCCTCCTTATTTTAATGAATCAGTTACGTAAGGCATAAGTCCGATGATACGCGCACGTTTCACGGCTTGAGCTACTTTACGTTGAAATTTCAATGATGTACCAGTTAAACGACGAGGTAAAATTTTACCTTGATCATTTACAAACTTTAATAAGAAGTTTGCGTCTTTGTAGTCGATATACTTGATACCGTTCTTTTTGAAACGACAATATTTTTTACGGTTGTCCTCTACTTTAGGAGCAGTCACGTATTGGATGTTTTCGTTCGCCATTATTTTGCTACCTCCTCAGTTTTAGTTTCTGCTTTTTTGTTGAATGCACCGCTACGTTTTTTCTCACTATAAGCAATTGCATGCTTGTCTAGAGAGATCGTTAAGAAGCGCATTACGCGTTCGTCACGCTTGTATTCAAGCTCTAATTTTTTAATTAATTCACCTGGAGCCTTGAATTCAGTTAAGTGATAAAACCCAGTAGATTTTTTCTGGATTGGATACGCTAATTTTCTCAAACCCCAATTATCTTCTGCGATAATTTCGGCTCCGCCTTCTGTTAGGATACTTTTGAATTTTGCGATTGTTTCTTTCGCGGCATCCTCTGAAAGCAACGGGGTAAGAATGATGACAGATTCGTACTGTTGCATTGTTTAAATAATTATTTTAATTTAAAATTGTTCCGTGTATACGGAAGTGCAAAGTTAAAAAAATATTTTACAAATCAATAAGGTAAGGGTAAACTTTTTTTGATATTGAATCCTATTTTCGAAATTACTAAACCAAATAGATCTAAAAAAAGAAAGGTTTTCAAACGGGGAGAATGAAAACCTTTACTAACCAATTATAAACCTAAATTATGATGGTGCAAAGGTATGTTTATTTTTAATACGAACCAAATGTTTTTTTAAAATATTTTATTTTTTTTTAAAAAGCGAATAAAGCGGTATGCGACCCAGCTTTAAGACGCCAATAGGTAACCCAGCGTGCGATGATAAAGACCATGGGGAGTTAAAATTAGTGTTATAAACAAAATTTTTCGCTATTTGTTCTTTCTATATGGCAGAGCTCGATAAATATAATACGAAAAGAGATTTCAGTAAGACTTCCGAGCCGAAAGGCACAACAAAGAAATCGACGGCAAAATTACGTTTCGTGGTACAGCGACATCATGCTTCACGCCTTCACTATGATTTTCGACTGGAGATGGATGGCGTACTCAAGAGCTGGGCGGTGCCAAAAGGACCTTCTTTAAACCCGGAGGATAAACGGTTGGCAGTAATGGTCGAGGATCATCCAATAAGTTATGGCAGCTTCGAAGGTGATATACCGAAGGGAAATTACGGATATGGCAGTGTTTCCATCTTTGATCAAGGCAGCTACGAACCTATCGATAAAAAGGGTGGTGAAAAGGGCTTATTGGAAGAACTTGAAAAGGGAAGTGTTAAAGTTATATTAAAAGGTAAGATCCTGAAGGGAGAATTTGCTCTAGTAAAAATTAAAAGTTCGGAAGACAATGCCTGGCTCCTTATCAAACACCGGGATAAATATGCTGTAGAGGATGACTTTAATGCAGAAGACCTGGTGAATGAAAAGATCAAAAGACATGGTATTGATTATAAGAAAAGCCGCAAGGGGAGCAAAGCTGAAACGGTAACAAAGACTAAAACCGGTAAAAATAAAGGCGCCATGCCTCCTGAAGAGGAAATCTCTTCGGATTCCAAAATTACTTCGCCGATGCTAGCTACGTTGTCCGAAACGGTTCCCGATGAAGGGGAATGGTTGTTCGAACGTAAATTGGACGGTTTCCGCGCTATAGCCGAAATTAACAAGAAAAAAATAAACCTGATATCACGTAATGGCGTAAGTTTCAATAAACAGTATCCGTCGATTGTAACTGCCTTGGAGAATATTGACCGCCATGTCGTTCTCGATGGTGAACTGGTGATAGAAGACCATAAGAAAAAAAGTGCTTTTCAACTGTTGCAGCACGGTGAACCTCTCCCGGCTAAATATCAATTGTATTATTATGTGTTTGATGTGCTTGCCCTGGATGGAAACGATTTGCGGGATTTCGAATTGTCCGAACGGAGGGATCTGGTAAATATGTTACTCACTAAATATAAACATGCGCAGCTACGTCTGGTAGAATCTATGGATTTTACATTCGAAAAATCTGTGAAAAAAGCGAGCGAAGAAGGATGGGAAGGCATATTGGCCAAAGAAATCAGTAGCAAGTATCTTTCGGGAAAGCGTACTTCTTTTTGGCGGAAAATTAAGTTCCAGCAATCTCAGGAAGCGATTATCGTAGGTTACACAAAGCCAGAAGGTTCCCGCTCAGCTTTCGGAGCGCTCGTGCTTGCCGTGCAAGGTGATGATGGACTGGTATACGTGGGAAATGTAGGAACGGGTTTTAAGGAACAGAATCTTCATGAAATATTTGATAAGATTAAGCGGGTACCTGAAACGAAGAAACCCTTTGATAAAAAGGTAGCGATTGCAAACGAGCGCAAGGTAACCTGGATAAAACCAAAACTGATTGCGGAAATCTCTTTTTCGGAATGGACAAGGGATCAACATATGCGTCATCCGGTATTTAAATCATTGCGAAATGATAAAACTATTGCAGAAATAAAACGGGTGATACCGATCAAAGATGTGCTGAACGAACGTGAAGTGACATATGGTCGGATAAAACTCAAATTGACCAACCAGAAAAAAATATATTGGCCGGATGAGGGGATTACGAAAGGGGAGATGCTGGATTACTATGAATCTATGGCACCACTGATCTTACCATACCTAAAAGATAAGCCAATCTCCTTAAATCGCTTTCCGAACGGTATTTTAGAATCTGGTTTTTTTCAAAAGGATATGGATACAGATTCTATTCCATCCTGGCTTAAAACAGTTCCGCTCGCATCCGAGAACACCGGTGATACGGTTAATTACCTGATATGCAATAACGAGGCAACTTTGCTATGGATGGCTAATATGGGGTCTATCGAAATTAATCCTTGGCTATCGACGTATAGACGGAAGCAAAGGCCGGATTTTGCGGTACTGGATCTGGATCCGAACGGTGTTGCTTTTGAAGAGGTGGTGGCAGTCGCATTGACAGCGCATGAAATTTTAGATTATGCCGGTGTGAATAGTTATATTAAAACATCTGGCTCAACGGGGCTCCATATTTATATCTATCTGGGTGGACAGTATGATTATGAACTTGCCCGTGGATTTATTCAGATGGTAGCCGAATTGGTTCACGAACGTCACGGCGAAACAACGAGTCTTGAGCGTTCCCCTACAAAGCGCAAAAACAAAATTTATTTGGATTATATGCAAAATAAGAAAGGCCAGACCATCGCTGCCCCCTATTCTGTACGACCTAAGCCAGGTGCTACGGTGTCAACACCTTTGGCATGGAGTGAGGTTGACGGTAATCTGGAAATCCAACGGTTTACAATAGAAACGGTATTGCAACGTGTTTCCACGACCCAGGATCCCTGGGCGGACATCTTTAGCGAAAAAGTAAATCTGAAGAAGGCACTGGAGAAGTTCTAAGCTAAACTTGCTTTTAACTTAGCCAATAATTCGGAGGCTTTCGTGTTTTCTCTATCTACATTAATCTTGCGAATAGTAGCACGTTTTCCTTGCGCCTTTTGTTTTATAATTTTCAATAAGGCCTTGCTGTACTCGTTTTTATAACCCGAAATATCAAAATCAGAACTGTTCTGCTTAATGAGTTGCAGAGCCATGTCCATTTCTTGTTTTGCAATACGCTGATTGGTCACTTTTAAATCTGCTGTAGATCTGATCTCTTCTTCAAAACGGAGTTTGTTTAAGAGTAATATGCCATTGTGCGGACGTACGATAGCAAGGTTTTCTATGGTGCGCATAACAAAGGTGCTTAATCCTACGGCCTTGCTTTTTTCCAATGCTTTCATCAACAGGGAATAGGCTTTTTCGCCGCCTTTTTGTGGCTCCATATAATAGGGTGTGTCAAAATAGATGCTGTCAATATCAGCTTCTTTGACAAATGTCTGTAAGTTGATCATCTTATTTTTATCGGGCATGGCATCTTCGAAATCAGCTTCTTCTAATACCACGTATTTTTCTTTGAGCATATATCCCTTCACAATATTTTCCCATTCAACCTCTTTTCCCGTTTTTTCGTTTACTCTTTTGTAGCGAATATTCGATTGGTCTTTGCGATCCAGCATGTCGAAATCCAGCTGACTGTTCTGTATGGCACTGTATATCTTTATAGGAATATTGACTAAACCAAATCCTATAGCTCCTGTCCAAATTGCTCTCATCTTAAAAATTCATTTTTATAGGATAACCAGCTGCGAACTGAAAAGTTTGGTAATACGTAGTTTTTGGTGGATAAGCATTCTTGAAATAAAGTTATTTATTACTAATAATTTTAGTATTTTTACCAAAATATTAAGGATAGATGGGAAGTCGTATTCAGGAAAAGCTTTCAATTCTGGCAGATGCTGCCAAATATGATGTAAGCTGTAGCTCGAGTGGGAGTGATCGGAAAAATAAGGATAAAGGACTGGGAAATACCGGAGCCGGTATATGCCATACCTATACGGAAGATGGACGTTGCGTATCCCTACTCAAAATTCTACTGACGAATCACTGTATATTTGATTGTGCTTATTGCGTGTCACGTCGTTCCAATGATGTAAAACGAGCTGCCTTTACGGTGCAGGAGGTGGTGGATCTTACCATTAACTTTTATCGAAGGAACTATATTGAAGGTTTATTTCTGAGTTCGGGTATCTTCCAAAATGCGGATTATACAATGGAACGCCTGGTTAGAATTGCGAAAAAACTCCGAAAGGAACACAACTTTAATGGTTATATCCACCTGAAAACTATTCCAGGGGCCTCGGAAGAGCTCATATTTGAAGCCGGTCTTTACGCGGATCGACTGAGTATTAATCTGGAAATACCGACGGAAGCCGGATTGAAATTGCTGGCACCTGAGAAAAACCATCGGGAGATGATCCATCCAATAAAATATATTAGCAATACAATCCTACAGACAAAAGAGGAAAAGAAAATCATCAAAAGTACGCCCAAATTTGCACCCGCCGGCCAAAGTACGCAGATGATTATTGGAGCTGCGAAAGAAAGCGACTTGCAGATTGTACATGCTGCACAGCATTTTTATACCCATTATAAAATGAAAAGGGTGTATTACTCGGGTTATGTACCTATTTCCAACGATTTAAGGCTGCCTGCTATTGGTACTGAAGTCCCTTTGGTAAGGGAAAACCGGTTGTATCAAACGGATTGGTTGCTGCGATTTTATGGGTTTGAAGCGAATGAAATTGTCAATGATACGAACCCGTTGCTGGATCTGGATATCGATCCCAAATTAAGCTGGGCATTACGGAATATGGATAAATTCCCCGTGGACGTGAATAGGGCTCCCTATGAAATGATATTGCGGATTCCGGGTGTAGGTGTACGGTCTGCGAAAAAGATCGTTTCGGCACGTAAATTTGAAAAGCTACGATTGGAGCATTTGCAAAAGTTGGGAATCGCTATAAATAAGGCAAAGTATTTTATTTCCTGCCATGGCTATATACAGCGGTATGCAGACCAACAATCGGAAAGAATAAAGCATTTTATCTTAAGCAGCTCCTCGAGCAAGTATGTCAAAGCGGTAAGCACGCAATTAAATCTTTTTTAACGTGAAACAGCAGGCATTGTGTTATGATGGAACTTGGAAAGGCGTGTTATCGCTAATATTTGATGTATATGCTTATAAATATGGTGTCAGTGCTATTGAAACCGAACATAAGGCGATTCAATCCCTTTTATTCACTTCGGCTTTAATACATGTAGCAACGGATGATATTAAATCTGCCCGGGTTATGAAAGGAATTGTTACTAGCGTCGGCAAAAAGGGATTTCTGGAACTATATCATGTTTTTCTTTCTGAAAAAGAGGGCAGGGAGTTGCTGATTTTGCGAACTGTACAGTATTATTTGAGTATGAAAGAACAGGCTTCTAAAAACTATGCACATATGGATGTGCTGGAAGTCAAAAAGATCGTGAAATCTGTGTCCAGGGAACGGCATCGAATGAAAGCTTTTATACGTTTTCAATTGTTGGAAGATGGTGTTTATTTCGCTATTGCGGAACCTGATTTTAATGTCCTACCGTTAATAAGCAAACATTTCAAAGATCGATATGCCGATCAGAAGTGGATAATATATGATATAAAGCGTAAGTATGGACTATTTTACGATGGTGATCAAGTGCAGGAAATCGAGTTTGGGCCGGGAAATAGGATAGATCAAAAATCGATTACTTTAGCGGGGCATGAGTCGGAAATACTGTATAGTAAATTGTGGAACCAATATTTTAAATCGGTCAATATTAGGGAGCGTAAAAATCTAAAACTGCATATACAGCATGTGCCAAAGCGATATTGGAAGTATCTGAATGAGAAAATAGAAATGGGAGCGTAACAACAAAACCCAACTTTGCAGTTGGGTTTTGTTTTGTCTTGGCGGAGAGGGCGGGATTATTTCATGATCCCGTAGATGGGGAGGCTTCAACCCAAAATAACGCCCTTCACTCCGTTCAGGTTTGTTGTTAAGTCCTTTTGTTCAAGCAAGCTTGCAAAAGTCCATAAACAACAAAACCCAGCTTTGCAGCTGGGTTTTATTTTGTCTTGGCGGAGAGGGCGGGATTCGAACCCGCGGTACCGTTTCCAGTACGACAGTTTAGCAAACTGTTCCTTTCGGCCACTCAGGCACCTCTCCGGGTTTCGACAGTGCAAACATAAATCAAAATTTTCATTCCGCAAAGTCAAAATACCGTTTTTTTAATAAAAAAATGACCGTTTAAATTAACCTTCTGACAATCAATTTATTTTAACCCGATTCTTTCTTTTTGCTCAAATCATAGTCAATGCGTACATGATGTATGCTCATTAACATGGATTTGAAGATTTCGGATACATCACTGATATCTTTCATGGTGATGTTCGATTTGGCAAATTGCTTTTGCATCAATTTGTGCTCGATGATCTTGTCGACTAATTTGCTGATAGACTGTTGTGTAGGTTCTTTTAACGCTCTTGATGCCGCCTCAACAGAGTCTGCCATCATTAATACTGCGGTTTCTTTTGAAAATGGAATCGGACCGGGGTAGTGGAATATGGTCTCATCAACCAATTTATCCGGATTATTTTTGATAAACGTATTATAAAAATAATCTACCCGGGTTGTGCCGTGATGTGTTCTTATAAAGTCTATCACTACTTCAGGTAGTTGATTGCGACGTGCAATTTCTATTCCTTTCAGAACGTGCGATATAATGATTTGAGCACTTTGCTCTGGTGTTAACTCTTCGTGGGGATTGGCTCCGGTTTTTTGATTTTCAATGAAATATAGGGGATTAGTCATCTTACCTATATCGTGGTATAATGCTCCGGCACGAATGAGCAGTGGATTGCCTCCGATCTTGTAAATTGCCGCTTCGGCTAGATTCGCTACTTGCAAGGAATGTTGGAATGTACCGGGAGCTTTTAGCGATAGTTCTCTCAGTAGTTTGGAATTACTGTTTGTTAATTCCATCAACGTCAGATCGGAAACGATTCCAAAAAGCTTTTCGAAAGCATAAATAAGGGGATATGCCAAAAGGGTGAGTCCTACGCTTACGATAAAGGGAATTAATTCGTTCCAGTATATATTTTGAAAAGAACCGTTACGTGTAAGTACCAAACCAATGTAAGCAATGATGTAGGTCGCGAGGATCAAACCGCTGGAAATCAGAAACTGCTCTCGCTTTACCATGGTCTTGATACTATAGATAGCTACTAGTCCTGCCATGATTTGCAGGAAAACGAAGTCATAACTATTTGGCACAAAAAGCGCAGCAACTAATACCATCAACAGGTGAATGTTAAGTGCTACGCGGGTGTCAAATAGAATGCGAAATATAATAGGTACTCCACAATAAGGAATATAATATAAGCTGGGAATCTGGATTTTTATTGCCCAGGAGAGTACGCCCAACATCGATATAATGACGATGTAAATGATTAAAAGGAGTCGGTTATTATTATATATCTGTCGACGGAAAAAGAATAAAAATACCATAAGCAGGCTCATGGCTAATCCTACAATTAAAAATTGGCCGAGTACAACATAGTTTTGATTTCCGCTTATTTTGGCTTCATCTTCAAAGACTTTCTTCAGGGACTCTAATTTTTGATAGGTTTCGCTGTTGATGATTTTATCTTTTTCGGCTATTAGTTCCCCTTTTTGAACCATCCCTCTTGTCGTAGAAATGTTTGCCAGCGCCGTTTGTTCGATTTTGTCTGTAAGGGTTTCGTTGTAGATCAGGTTTACCGTGACATAATTCTTCAAAACCTCTGTTAGCCAGGTTTTATGGGTTATTTTACTGCGCTTCGATAATGTTTGAGTGATGTAGTTATTGGCCAATTCAATAGTGAAACAATCGACAGTATTCTTTTGCTGGGCGACATTATCATTCATCAACGTGAAATTGTAATTCGATTCTGTGGGATCTACTTTATCTGATTCCTTCCCTTTCGTCTGATATCGATTGTTAAGTGAAATCACTCCTCTATTATAGATGTAATTGAGGAGTGCTAAGCCTGCATCTTTATAGTCTTCTATATGTAGTGTTTCGATTGTGTCCAATTGTGATGCTTGCCATTTTTCTGCAATATCTGTGACAAACTGATCAATCTGTTCTTTGCTGATAGATATCTGTAAATTGTATACAGGTTGAACGGTTTTTAAGATTTGCTGCTTATCCCTGTCAAGTTCCTCCTTGGTTTTTAAAATAGCAAAATTATAAGGGGAAATAAGGTTTTCATGATTCCATGCTTTCCCTTTTTGAAACTCATATCGGAAGCGGGGCTGTTTGGGTAGGAAGATGCAAATAAGTACAATAGTAAGAATAACCATACCGTATTTTAAAACGGTAGAATTGTTCTGTAGTTTCGAGTTAACGTAATTTATTTTGAGCTTGGCCACTATAAAAAAGCAATGTAAATAGTTCTTAAACAAATGTAATTATTATTGTGCGATTTTGAATAGCTTGATAGAAGAATAGCAGTAATCTTACTCGAAACTAGATATAGATTTTGATTATAGTGTTAGTTTTTATTTTTATAATCAATTTAAAATCAATACACAATGATTATTATATATATAATATATTCATATTGAATTGTTGCAGTAAGGTGTAAGTAACGATCTTAAAAAATGAAATTATCTGCTCCATTTCATGAATTCTCGATCTTAGAAGTGGATTTGTCGCCTTTTAGTGGTATTCAATAGGTACTGTCTTAGATTTAATAGTCTTTAAATATCTTTTAACCTATAGTTTTAACGCATTGTAAATGAGATTTTTGTAAATTATTATTTAAAGTATTAGTGTTTATTAGGTTTCAGTGTTATAAAACGTTGACGAGGATAGGATGTCTCGGTAATAAATGAAAAGTTGTCGACTAAAAAAGTGGAATATCCTTATATTTGCAAAAAAAACAAAGACTCATGTCAACTATAAAACACCTTATTGCTCCTTCTGTATTAGCAGCAGATTTTGCAAACCTGAGCAAGGATATTCAGATGGTCAACGAAAGCGAAGCAGACTGGTTTCATATTGATATCATGGATGGCGTTTTCGTTCCTAATATTTCTTTTGGGTTTCCAGTGATGCAGGCTATTTCGAAGCATGCTAAAAAACCTTTGGATGTTCATTTGATGATCGTCGATCCCGATCGTTATCTGAAGGTATGCAAAGACAATGGAGCAGAAATAATCACCGTACATTATGAGGCATGTACCCATTTGCATCGTACGCTTGCAGGAATAAAAGAACTAGGTTGTAAAGCAGGTGTGGCGCTAAATCCGCATACATCCGTGCAACTTTTGAAGGATGTTATTCAGGATATTGATCTGGTATGTTTGATGTCTGTCAATCCAGGGTTCGGCGGACAAAAGTTTATAGCGCATACGTATACCAAAATTAGGGAGTTACGTGCTTTGGCCGCGGGGGTTAATGATACCTTGCAAATAGAAATAGATGGCGGGGTTACATTGGATAATGCAGGAGCTTTGCTTCAAGCTGGAGCTGATGTTTTAGTCGCGGGTTCATTTGTGTTTAACTCTTCGACACCACTCGATACCGTGAGAAAATTAAAAGCAGTTGATTACACCCTGCAGACCGTGTGATCAATGGTTTCTATCCTAAATTTAAAGATAGAGGTACATAACTCCGATATGTAGTTTAGAACAGTTCCAAATTATGTAATCAATTGCTTAAATTGCATTTAGAGTTTGATTTTTGCTATTTTTGTGCTGATAAAAAAAAGAGTTGATATATTCCGATATGTCGACAAATCGAAAAGAAATTGCATAAAAATGGTAGATACAATTGTTTTGTAAACTACTTCCAACTTTGAAAAGACTTCTAAATATGAGTATTTATAATAATTACATACAAGAAATTGAAGAAAGAAAAGAACAAGGGCTCCATCCCAAACCTATCGATGGAGCAGACTTGTTAAGCGAAATCATCACACAAATTAAAGACTCTAGTAATCCTCATAGAGAAGACTCTCTTAAATTTTTCATTTATAATACCCTACCTGGAACAACTAGTGCCGCGGGCGTAAAAGCAAAATTTTTAAAGGAAATCATTTTAGGCGAATCGGTTGTAGAAGAAATTACGCCTGCTTTTGCCTTTGAATTGTTGTCGCATATGAAAGGCGGTCCGTCTGTAGGAGTACTGCTTGATCTGGCTCTTGGTAATGATGTTGCTATAGCCAATGAAGCGGCAAATGTTATAAAAACACAGGTATTTCTTTATGAGATGGATACAGATCGGCTAAAAGACGCTTACAAAGAAGGAAATGTTATTGCAAAAGAAATTCTTGAGAGTTATGCGCAAGCTGAATTCTTTACGAAACTACCGGAAGTACCCGAAGAGATAAAAGTGGTGACTTTCGTAGCAGGTGAAGGTGATATTTCGACCGACTTATTATCTCCGGGTAACCAGGCACACTCACGTTCAGATCGTGAACTTCATGGTAAATGTATGATTTCTCCTGAAGCACAAGAGGAAATTAGAGCATTGCAGGCACAACATCCAGACAAAACTGTCATGTTGATTGCTGAAAAAGGTACTATGGGTGTGGGATCTTCTAGGATGTCTGGCGTAAATAATGTAGCACTTTGGACAGGCAAGCAAGCAAGTCCTTATGTTCCATTTGTTAATTTTGCTCCAATTGTTGCTGGTACAAACGGAATTTCTCCGATTTTTTTGACAACAGTTGATGTTACCGGCGGTATTGGTATTGATTTAAAGAACTGGGTAAAAAAGGTAGACGAAAAAGGAAGTCCCGTTCTGAATGAAAAGGGAGAGCCTACAATGGAAGAAGTATATTCTGTTGTTACCGGAACCGTTTTTACCATCAATACGAAGAAGAAGAAACTATACAAAGACGATCAGGAGTTGATAGACCTTTCAAAGTCGTTTACACCGCAGAAAATGGAATTCATCAAAGCGGGAGGGTCGTATGCTATCGTATTTGGTAAGAAAATACAAACATTTGCTGCAAAAACTTTAGAAATCGATATTCCGCCTGTATTTGCTTCATCAAAAGAAATTTTTCATGAAGGACAGGGGTTGACGGCAGTAGAGAAAATATTCAACAGAAATGCTGTAGGTTTAGCTCCGGGTAAAGTGTTGCACGCGGGTTCTGATGTTCGTGTAGAAGTGAATATCGTAGGGTCACAGGATACGACCGGGCTTATGACGGCTCAGGAATTGGAATCTATGGCAGCTACTGTGATTTCTCCAATTGTCGACGGAGCTTATCAATCAGGTTGTCACACGGCATCGGTATGGGATAAAAAAGCACAGGCAAATATCCCTAAACTCATGAAATTTATGAACGACTTCGGATTGATCACGGCCCGTGACCCGAAAGGTGAATATCATTCTATGACAGATGTTATTCACAAAGTTCTCAACGATATTACGGTAGATGAATGGGCAATTATCATCGGTGGAGATTCACATACAAGAATGTCTAAAGGGGTTGCTTTCGGAGCGGACTCAGGAACCGTTGCACTTGCGCTGGCAACGGGAGAGGCTTCTATGCCGATTCCTGAATCCGTAAAAGTTACGTTCAAGGGAGAAATGAAAGATCATATGGATTTTCGTGATGTGGTTCATGCGACTCAAGCGCAGATGCTTCAACAGTTTAACGGTGAGAATGTATTCCAAGGAAGGGTCATTGAGGTTCATATCGGAACCCTACCGGCAGATCAGGCATTTACGTTTACAGACTGGACGGCAGAGATGAAAGCAAAAGCCTCTATCAATATTTCTGAAGACGATACGTTAATTGAATCCTTAGAAATTGCAAAAAGCCGAATCCAGATCATGATCGACAAGGGAATGGACAACGATAAGCAAGTGCTTCAAGGTTTGATCAACAAGGCCGATAAACGTATTGCAGAAATTAAATCGGGTGATAAACCTGCATTGGCTCCTGATGAAAGTGCTAAATATTATGCAGAAGTTGTGATTGATCTTGACCTGATTGCAGAACCGATGATAGCGGATCCGGACGTGAACAACGAAGATGTTTCTAAACGATATACCCACGATACGATTCGAGAACTTTCTTACTACGGAGGAACAAAAAAAGTAGATCTTGGTTTTGTTGGATCTTGCATGGTTCACAAAGGTGATTTGAAGATTGTTTCTCAAATGCTCAGAAATATAGAAGAACAAAAAGGTGCAGTGGAGTTCCGTGCACCACTAGTAGTGGCAGCTCCAACTTATAACATCATTGATGAATTAAAGGATGAAGGAGATTGGGATATTCTACAGCGATATTCGGGATTCGAGTTCAGTGACCTTTTTCCTAAGAGTGCGGCTCGTACAGAATATGAGAACATGATGTATCTTGAACGTCCGGGTTGTAACCTTTGTATGGGTAATCAAGAGAAGGCTGCTAAAGGAGATACTGTATTGGCAACTTCTACACGTCTTTTCCAAGGAAGAGTCGTTGAAGATTCTGAGCGTAAAAAAGGAGAATCATTGCTTGCATCTACTCCGGTGGTGGTGCTATCGGCAATTCTTGGACGAATTCCTAATATGGAAGAATATAAAGCAGCAGTAGAGGGTATCAGCTTGACTAATTTCGCACCCCCTCACAAACTTTTAGTCGGATAGTTGGTTATTATCTCGACGGTAGAAAAATGTGAACGTATAATAAAAAAATAAGTGATATGGCTTTTGATATAGACATGATAAAAAAGGTTTATTCTCAATACGATGAGCGAATTAATGCCGCTCGTCAGATTGTAAATAAACCATTGACACTTTCGGAGAAGATTTTGTATGCCCACCTTTGGAATGGTAATGCTTCTGAAGCTTATGAACGCGGGAAATCCTACGTGGATTTTGCTCCAGATCGCGTAGCGATGCAGGATGCAACGGCTCAAATGGCTTTGTTGCAATTTATGCAAGCGGGGCGTCCGCAAGCGGCTGTTCCATCTACCGTTCACTGTGATCACTTGATTCAAGCTCGTGATGGTGCCGCGCAAGATTTAACACGGGCAAAACAAGAGAGTTCGGAAGTATTCAACTTTTTAAGTTCGGTATCAAATAAATATGGTATTGGTTTCTGGAAACCCGGAGCGGGTATTATCCATCAAGTTGTATTGGAAAACTATGCTTTCCCGGGGGGCTTGATGATCGGTACCGACTCCCATACGGTGAACGCCGGTGGTCTGGGTATGGTGGCTATCGGAGTGGGTGGTGCTGATGCATGTGATGTGATGGCGGGATTGCCGTGGGAGCTTAAATTTCCTAAATTAATCGGTGTAAAACTAACAGGTAAATTAAGTGGCTGGGCTTCTGCGAAAGACGTGATCTTAAAAGTAGCTGGTATTCTTACAGTAAAAGGCGGTACGGGATGCATCGTCGAGTATTTTGGTGATGGTGCAGAATCTTTATCCTGTACGGGTAAAGGTACTATCTGTAACATGGGTGCGGAGATTGGTGCGACAACTTCAACATTCGGTTATGACGAATCTATGGAGCGTTACTTGCGTTCGACTGACCGTGCTGATGTAGCTGATGCAGCCAATGCCATCAAACAACATCTGACCGCTGATGCCGAAGTATATGCTGATCCAGAAGCATATTTTGATCAGGTAATCGAAATCAATCTATCGGAATTGGAACCGTCTCTGAATGGTCCTTTCACACCGGATTTATATACGCCAATTTCACGTATGCGTGAAGAGGCTTCTAAAAATGGATGGCCTACAAAAGTGGAATGGGGTCTTATTGGCTCATGTACCAATTCTTCTTACGAAGATTTGTCCCGTGCCGCTTCAATTGCCAAACAGGCCATTGAAAAGGGGTTGGTAACACAAGCTGAATTTGGTATTAACCCTGGTTCCGAGCAAGTACGTTATACGGCAGACCGTGATGGTTTGTTGAAAACCTTCGAAGATCTAAATGCGACGATTTTTACAAATGCATGTGGTCCATGTATAGGTATGTGGGATCGTGCAGGTGCGGATCAACAAGAGAAGAATACTATCGTCCACTCCTTTAACCGTAACTTTGCAAAGCGTGCCGATGGTAATCCAAATACATACGCTTTTGTAACTTCACCTGAAATAGTTGCCGCTATAGCCATCTCAGGTGATTTAGGGTTTAATCCTGTTACGGATACGTTGACGAACAAAGACGGTGTGCAGGTTAAATTAGATCCGCCTACCGGTGATGAATTACCGGCAAAAGGATTTGCAGTAGAAGATGCAGGATACCAAGCTCCAGCTGCTGATGGTTCATCAGTTTCTGTTGATGTGTCTCCTACGTCTGATCGCCTTCAATTATTGGAGCCGTTTGCTGCTTGGGAAGGCACTGACTTAAAGGGCTTGAAATTATTGATCAAAGCCAAAGGCAAGTGTACTACCGACCATATCTCTATGGCTGGTCCTTGGTTGAAATACCGTGGTCACTTGGATAACATCTCCAATAACATGTTGATCGGTGCGGTAAACTATTACAACGACAAGACAGACTTTGTTAAAAACCAGCTAACAGGTGAGTATGGTCCTGTACCCGCTACTCAGCGCGCTTACAAAGCAGCTGATGTCGGTTCAATCGTTGTAGGTGATGAAAATTACGGTGAAGGTTCTTCACGTGAGCACGCTGCAATGGAACCTCGTCATTTAGGTGTTCGTGCGGTATTGGTAAAATCTTTTGCACGTATTCATGAAACAAACTTGAAAAAACAAGGTATGTTGGGATTGACTTTCGTGAACAAAGATGATTATGATAAAATTCAGGAAAATGATACGATTGATATTGTCGGTTTAACAGAATTTGCGCCAAACAAGCCTTTGACGATCGTATTACACCACGCTGACGGTTCGTCTGAAGAAATTTTGGTAAATCATACGTATAATGCACAACAAATTGAATGGTTCAAAGCTGGTGGTGCGTTAAACATCATTCGTAGAAACCAGGCTAACTAAAATTTAGCTTTATAAAGTGATAGCGAATCCCCGAACTGGAAAGTACGGGGATTTTTTTTCTTTTTTTTATAATAGAAATCGCTGTTGACAGGAGGCTGTCAATATGGACAGTAATTTTGATTTATCAATAGCGATATAATTAAATTATAAAAGATCATGAACACAGAAATTATTTCAAAAGAGGAGTTATTAAGTCATTGGCAAGGCCATCGTACGTTAACTCGTAAAACCATTGAGAAGTTTCCAGAACAGGAGTTATTTTCTTTTTCCATAGGAGGAATGCGCACATTTGCTGAATTGGTAAAAGAACTATTGTCCATAGCTGGACCCGGACTAGAGGGGATCGTAAATAATTCGACCGATGATTATAACCATAATCTCCCCTTGAATACTAAAGATGAACTGTTGGCGAAATGGGATTTGGAGACTCCTCGGATTAACGAATTATACAGTCAAATACCGGAGGCACGTTTTCATGAAAATTTTAATTTATTCGGTGAATATGAATTTCCGATAATTCAAAATATCCAGTATTTCATCGATAACGAAATCCATCACCGGGCACAAGGGTATGTCTATTTAAGAGCTTTAAATGTTGAGCCTCCATTTTTCTGGGATAGATAATAGTCAAAAGCACCGCTAAATTACTGGCGGTGCTTTTGATTTTCCATTTTTTCCCAATCTTCTTTTAATACTGCATATACGATGAGATCATGTAGTTTGTCGTTCACTTTTTCGACCTGTCGTAATACCCCCTCTTTGGTGAAACCCAGTTTTTGGGGAACAGCTTGACTTTTTACATTTCCTTTTGCGGCCAATATTTCTATTCGATTTAAATAGAGCATATAAAATGCGTAGTTGATTAGCCTTCTACAGGCCCGAATAATTATTCCCCGACCTTGTGCTTGCTCTGTAAGCCAATAGCCGATAGAGGCGTGTTGATTATATCTATCGATATGATGGAGGCCTATCCGTCCAACGATTCGATTACTGACAATAATTTCATAGCTGATCTCGGCACCTTCTTCAATAAGCGTATTGCATTTTGCCAAGTAGCTTGATAGATCATCGATGTTATTCATGTTTTGTACCCAAGGTAGAAAGTTAGATAAATGCGCTCGATTTCGATCTATTGCCTCAAACAAAGCTTCGGCATGTGATACGCTAGTCCGTGCTAAATGAGTGTTTTTATCAATAATGATCATATGTAAAAAATAAAATAGTGAGGTGCTATGAATTAATTTTTTTTAGACTCTTATTGATAAGGGTGCGTACGGATTGTTTTAATATATCCGGTTCTAGGATAACAGCTTTATCCGCAAACATCATGTACCATCTCGCAAATTCATCGATACTACGGGTTTCAAATGTCATTTCTACATGCGTTGTTTTTTCTTCTTGGGATATGAATCCGTAAAAACTACGTTCCCATTGGAGATGCATGGCAATGTCTTTGTCTACTGCAACTCGAACATGCGTTCGCTGAATGTTTTCGGTTCTGCCCGCTAAAAAATCTCCGATGGAAATATGTTCTTTGGAATAACTTATGGAAGTCAACGCTATAGCATGTATACGGTCGGCTCTAAATTGACGATAGGCTTCTCGGTTTAAACAATAAGCAGCGATATACCAAAAGCCGCTTTCATGAAACAGGCCTATGGGTTCAATAATACGCGTTTGCGGTAGATCATCGGAGACACCTCTGTAGCACAATTTGATTTGTATCCGGTTTGCGATACTTTCGAAAAAGGTTGTAAATGCATGGGGGACTTCATGATTGAAAATATCATAATTGCTCTTATTCATTACGATCTGATTCTCTATAGCAGCTACAATATCCTTGTCGTTAATTTTTAATACTGCTTTTACTTTGTACATCGCCGTAGTAAAATGATCGCTGATGGATTTGTCCAGAAATTTTTGTGTCAGTTTTTCAGCAGCAACGAAACTCATGGCTTCTTCTTTTGTAAAGATTACAGGCGGCAGTTTGTACCCTTCAACTAGACTGTAACCTGCGCCCGCTTCGCCAATAATGGGTACACCGGCTTGTTCCAGACTTTTAATATCGCGGTATATAGTACGGAGACTTACTTCAAACCGAGCTGAAAGTTCCTTCGCTTTAACGATACGCTTGGATTGTAATTGTATGAGAATTTCTACTATTCTGTCAAATCTTTTCTTTAAGTCTTTAGACACGTTTTTCTTGTTTTGTATTTCATCCGTAATAGTGCTTCATTCATCGGCAAACGTCCGCCTGTCAATGGTTGGGGATCTGTTTGGCGCTCATTCATACATAGTAAAGCTGATCATCATGAGTAATTTCGCTTCGCTGGGTTTGTAAAAGCAATCCATTTTATCTAAGTTTAAAGATAATATTTAATTGTTACTGTCAAGAGAAATTTTCTGTCTAAATAGTTTCCTATGAAATATTCCTCTTCTCTAAGGCATACTCACAAACATATTTTTAACATATGAAATGGATTGAAATACCCCACGATTATCTTTCGCAAAAATCAGCAATCCAACTCATCGAGTTGTCCGGAAAATCATTTTGTTTGTTATGGAAGGAGGATAAATGGATTGCATTCTCAAAAAAATGCCCACACGCAGGAGCGAATCTGGCGCATGGATGGTGTGAAGGAAACGAAGTGGTTTGCCCTTATCACCGGCATCGATTTAATTTGATAGACGGAAGAGGAGCTGCAGGACAGGGTAAT
The DNA here is from genome assembly GCF_005048855.1 of Sphingobacterium olei. Classification (GTDB taxonomy): domain Bacteria; phylum Bacteroidota; class Bacteroidia; order Sphingobacteriales; family Sphingobacteriaceae; genus Sphingobacterium; species Sphingobacterium olei. Next base: position 129,756 of record NZ_SUME01000007.1, on the reverse strand, counting down.
TATATACAGATTTATCCGCTCAAAGAAGTGGATGGTGTACTTTACGTCGGTCTGAAGGAAAATATGTGGTCTAGAGTTTTTGGATGATGTTTTATTTAACGTTGGTTGTGTTTCCTTACTGCTTTTGAGAGTTTATGTGTAAATAAGGGTGTAATATTTGTACAATATGGTGTAGATGTATGTTTGAGGGTATAAGTTCTGGTGTTGTGATTTTTGTTTTTACCATTTTTATGTCTGTTGATTATTTTTTTAAAAATTTTCAAAAAAAATAAGGTCTTTTGTTTGATTTTATCAATAAAAATGTATTTTTGCTTCAAATAATTATAATATGTTATGAGTTTATCAGGGAAAAAATCATTTTTACCAATTTTATTGATGTTTTTGATTGTCGTTTTGGCTTTTTTTAATCCTTCTTTGCCGAACGATGGAGTGGAATATGAATATAATGGTGCTGATGTGGCTTGGATGTTAGCGTCAACTGCTTTAGTATTGATAATGACGCCAGGTTTAGCCTACTTCTATGGAGGTATGGTCAAGAAGAAAAACGTTATTTCAACCATGCTACAAAGTTTTATTTGCATGGCTGTTGTGGCGGTAATTTGGGTAGTATTTGGATTCTCATTGGTTTTTGGAGATTCTGTGGGGGGTATTATTGGAGATCCTACAACCTATTTTATGTTTAACGGAGTTTTGGACGGGCAGCCCTGGGGGGGAGCGCCAACTATTCCTTTTACATTGTTCGCGATGTATCAATTAAAATTTGCGATTATCACGCCAGCTTTAATTACGGGGGCATTCGCGGAACGCATTAAGTTTACTTCGTATGTCTTATTTATTGGATTGTTCTTTGTGTTCATTTATGCACCGTTAGCACATGCTACGTGGCATCCTGATGGCATCCTGTTTAAAATGGGAGTATTGGACTTTGCGGGTGGTACAGTAGTGCATATGTCCGCAGGTCTTACCGCATTAGCCTCAGCGATCTACCTTAAACAAGGTAAACATTTCAAAGAACATACGCCTGCACGTATAACATATGTACTATTAGGTACTGGTATGTTATGGTTCGGTTGGGTTGGGTTTAATGCGGGGTCTGCATTCGGAGCGTCACAGTTGGCAGCCACGGCACTGGCAACTACTTCCACTGCTTCGGGCGCAGCAGCGCTTACGTACATTTTTTTTGATGCGGCCAGGGGTATTAAACCGTCAGCGATGGGAGTGTGTATAGGAGTGGTTGTAGGTCTAGTAGCTATTACACCGGCAGCTGGATTTGTCACAGTGCCACATTCGCTCGTTATAGGGGCGGTAGCAGCAATTGTTAGCCGTTTGGTGATCGATTGGAGAACAAAATCAAAATTAGATGATACATTGGATGTGTTTCCGAGTCATGGTGTAGGAGGTATGGTAGGTATGTTGTTAACAGGAGTGTTTGCACATCAATCGATAAATTCAGCCGTTGAATCAAATGGTCTGTTTTTTGGCGAAACTTCCTTGTTTGTTGCGCATGTCATAGGTTTAATAGGTGCCACTATTTTTACATTAATAATGGCCTTTGTCTTATTGAAGCTTACCGATACACTCACACCATTACGTGTTACAGATGAAGAAGAAGAAATTGGCTTGGACTTATCACAACACGGCGAAAAGCTGTAAAATATTCCCTCAATTTTTACCTAAATTAGTACCACGGCTTCTCCTGAGGCCGTGGTTTTGTTTTTTATGTACCGAATGTCATATATCACAAATTGATACTTTTTACTGTGTGGATAATCTTTAAAATATTACTACCTTTGCAGCATCAATTCAAGCTATGAGTGACGCTATAAAACACGAGTGTGGTATTGCACTTATTCGACTATTAAAGCCCCTGTCTTATTATCAAGAAAAATACGGTACGCCCTATTACGGAATCAATAAATTGTATCTCCTTATGGAGAAACAACATAACCGTGGTCAGGACGGCGCAGGAATCGCGACCATTAAATTTGATGTGAAACCGGGCCATCGCTATATCAGTAGGTATAGGGCAATGGGATCAACTGCTGTGGCAGATATTTTTGAATACGTTCAGAAAAAATTTGCTGCTGTAAATAAGGCATATCCGGAGGAATCAAAGGATACACAATGGTTAAAAGATAATGTTAGTTTTACAGGCGAAGTTTTGCTGGGGCATTTGCGTTATGGTACCCATGGTAAGAATAGTATTGAAAGCTGTCATCCGTTTTTACGCCAAAATAATTGGATGACACGTAACTTGGTGGTAGCGGGTAACTTCAATATGACGAATGTTGATGAGCTTCTACAACAGTTATATGATCTAGGACAGCATCCGAAAGAACAAGCGGATACCATCACAGTATTAGAAAAAATTGGACATTTTTTAGATGATGAAAATCAAGAGCTTTTTGATCAGTTTAAAGAAGAGGGATATTCTAATATTGAGATCAGCGCACAAATAGGCAAAAATCTAGATGTTGCCAAAATCTTAACCCGTTCTGCAAAGACCTGGGATGGTGGATACACCATTGCCGGTATATTTGGTCATGGAGATGCATTCGTAATGCGTGATCCAGCGGGTATACGTCCAGCATTTTATTACCAAGATGATGAAATTTTAGTAGTTGCTTCAGAAAGACCTGTAATCCAAACGGCTTTTAATGTACCGTTAAATACGGTTAAAGAAATAAAACCCGGTTATGCTCTGATTGCCAAAAAGGATGGTACCGTAACGGAGGAAATGTTTAGACAACCGGCAGAACAGAAATCGTGTTCTTTTGAACGTATTTATTTCTCTCGCGGGTCAGATGCAGATATTTACAAAGAACGTAAAGCTTTGGGACAATTACTGTGTCCGCAAATACTACAGGCAATTAATAAGAATATCAATAATACCGTGTTTTCTTTTATTCCAAATACGGCAGAAGTTTCGTATTATGGAGTAATGGAAGGAATCAACCAATATGTCCGGGATTTTCAGAAAAATGCACTTTTAAACCGTAATGACAAAATTTCTGACGGAGAATTGGAAGGGATTTTAAATCTTCATCCTCGTTTTGAGAAGCTGAATGTTAAGGATGCAAAATTGCGTACCTTCATTACACAAGATGCAGACCGTCAGGATATGGTTCAGCATGTATACGATACAACCTACGGAATCGTAAAGGATCATGAAGATACGATTGTGGCCATAGATGATTCCATTGTAAGAGGTACTACGCTAAAACAATCTATTTTAACGATCTTAGATCGTCTCAATCCGAAGAAAATTGTTATTGTATCCTCTGCTCCTCAAATCCGTTACCCTGACTGTTACGGTATCGATATGTCCCGTATGGGTGAGTTCGTTGCATTCGAAGCAGCGATATCTTTATTGAAACAAAAAGGCATGTCTCATATTATTGAGGAGGTATACCAAAAGTGTTTGGCTTCTATTACCAAACCGAAGGATGAGGTAGAAAACTATGTCAAGGCGATTTATGAACCTTTTACGGATGAAGAAATTTCTAAAGAAATTGCCGCTATTGTAAGACCACATGATCTGAAAGCCGGATTAGAAGTGATTTTCCAGACATTGGATAACTTACACGTGGCTTGTCCCAATCATAAAGGAGATTGGTATTTTTCGGGCGATTATCCAACTCCGGGTGGAAACAAGGTGGTGAACAAAGCTTTCATGAACTGGATGGAGGGCAAAAATGTCCGTGCTTATTTCAGTAGTTAGCTAATATATGCTTCTATAAGAAAAGGCTAATCTTATCGAAGATTAGCCTTTGTTATATAGTTGGATTGTGTTTGTTTTTAAATTTAATTACTTAAACCTATACGTTTAAGTAAACAGTCGTTTTTAATCTTCCAATACGACATAATCGTCTCCATCATAAAGCAATTCTGCTTTCTCAAAGAAGATTTCTAAGGGTGTTAATTCTAAGTCTTTTATCATAACATATTGTTTTTTATTTATTCAAATGTATGAGTCTATTATTAGGCTCTTGTAAAAATAAGGTTACGTTTATGTTAACAGTTAATTTATTAACATACCTTCTGCATAATACCAAATATGCTGGACTTGCTTAAATTTTGACTTTTCATGATGCACCTGTACATCAAAGTGCTGATCTAAATAGTACGCTTTAAATTCTACAGTGCTATACGTCGAATTCAAAATTTCAAGTTGCATCCATTTGTTTTGCTTTGCCCAGGATTCGATTTCTTTTTTTGTCTGATACCGTCGTGTTGTAGGGTGAAAAGTGTGATAGAGAAAATCGATGTTACCTAATACAAAAGCCGTGTATCGTGCACGCATCAACTTTTCGGCCGTTTCAGCTTTCGAGAGATCATGGTGTATTATTTCACAACACGAACTGAAATCTCGTTCGTTTCCGCAAGGACATTTCATATTAAGCATTGGATGAATGTGTGCTAAGATAATGCTGAAGTGCCTTTTGACTTTTCTTAAATGCGTTACGTTGTTTATGGTCAACCCACTTTTTTTTGAAAAGCTTACGCATGATTTTATCGGTATATCGAATAACGAAAACTTCATTAAGCATATTTATTAAACGAGATGGGTGAGTGGGAAATGACCGCAGGGATATCGAAAATCCAGCTTCTAAATACCGATTAAAATGCCAGTATCCACTGGGCATAAATAGGGCATCTCCATGTTCCATGAAAATTTCGTAACCTTTGGCATACTTTAAAGCTGGAAACTTTTCATAATCCGGATTTTCATAGTCAATATTATATACAGTGTGTACCGAAAGAGGAACTTTGTATAAGAAAGGAGCTTGATCCGGAGCAAAAAGCACCACACGCTTTTTGCCTTCAAATTGGAAATGTAGGAGGTCGCCTAAGTCAATATCGTAGTGCATTAATACCCGAGCCTCACTGCCGCCAAAAAATAAGGTAGGAATGCGCTTGAAGTATTTAAAACCCAAATCGGGATAGCTGAAATTTTTTAATAGTTCAGGAAGATGATCTGTAATGATATAAAAGAAGATCCGAAGGTCAGAAGGTGTCGATCGGATAAGATTGATGTAATCCTTAAACCTCATCTTAGTAACGGGCTCGTTAGTAGCCTTATTGGGATCCGCAGGTTTGTTATCGTACAATCCCACTTCTTGGTTGCCTACTTTTTGATAAATGTAATCTAAATTCCATTTGTCAAAATCTTTCCATTGTCTTGCCAATCCTTTGATCAGAATTGGCTTTTGCGGCTTGAAATAGTTTTCTATAAAATCTTCTTTGGAAATATGCGCTACAGTATCTATCGGGGATAAAATCATTACAGTCAAAACCTTTTTTAAATGTACTAAAATTTTAAATAAAGAAAATAACAATACCACAATTTTGTGACAAACTATTTAGTGAACTTTAGCGTTATTGTAGTAAAATAAAAACAAATGGCATCACTGAAAAATGAACTTGTAGGAACATGGCGACTACTATCCTATATCGAAGTTCCATTAGATGGCGGAGATTCCGGTTTTCCAATGGGAAAGTCTCCTAAAGGCTTACTAATTTATGCTCCAGATGGACATATGTCTGTTCAAATTTCCGCGTCCCGAGAGCATACATATGTTTCGGGAGACCGGATGAATGCGACAGAAGATGAGTTGACAGAAAGAATGCGAGGCTATATTGCTTTTAGCGGAAAATATAATGTCGATAATAAGGCAGCAAGCGTATTGTATTCTATTCAAACATCGTTGTTTCCAAATTGGGAAGGTGGTAAGCAGCTTCGGAAAATTGATTTTGAAGGCGATGTGCTGTATCAGAAATCGGTAGATCCTATTTTATCGGATGGTCGGCTTGTACACTCTTATATTACTTGGCAAAAGGTTGAGAAAGAAGTGACCGAGGAAGTGTTAAAAGAGGTCGAGGACATATCAATTTCAGCATAAATATTTGATTGTAATATAAAAAACGCAAGGTCTGGAAATTTTCCAGACCTTGCGTTTTACTGATTTAGCTAAACCAATTTAATACATCTTCTTTAGCTGGCATTTGAATATCTAGTTTCATCTTTTTGCGCATTCCGCCTAAATCGTTAAATACTTTGTTTGGATTTGCTTCCTTGAGTGCTTCAATGGTAGTAAAGCCCATTTTTTGAAGTACCGGAATCCATTCTGCTGAGATTCCCTGCATAATGTAATCTTCTTCAGACGCTCCTTTAACGACTTTCTCAGGGCGCATCTGTGGAAAGAACAATACTTCTTGTATAGATGGAGTATTTGTCAAGAACATAATCAATCTATCCATGCCGATTCCTAAGCCAGAGGTTGGTGGCATACCATATTCAAGCGCACGTAAGAAATCCTGATCGATAAACATGGCTTCGTCATCTCCCTTTTCGGATAAACGTAATTGATCTTCAAAGCGCTCACGTTGGTCTATAGGATCATTTAGTTCGGAATATGCATTTGCAATTTCTTTACCACATACCATCAGTTCGAAACGCTCTGTAAGTTCCGGGTTATCGCGATGTTTCTTCGTGAGTGGAGACATCTCGATAGGGTAGTCTGTAATGAAGGTCGGTTGAATGAATTTACCTTCGCATTTTTCTCCAAAAATTTCATCAATTAATTTTCCTTTACCCATCGTTTCATTTACCGCAATTCCCATTTCAGTAGCTGCTGTGCGCAACTCTGCTTCCGATTTACCAGTGATATCAAAACCAGTGAAATGCTTGATGGCATCAGTCATCGAAATACGTTTAAAAGGTGCTTTAAAGTCGATCTCTTGATCCCCAAAAATTGCTTTTGTTGTGCCATTTACGGCAGTTGCACAATGCTCCAAAAGACGCTCAGTAAACTTCATCATCCAATTGTAGTCCTTATAAGCTACATAAATTTCCATGACCGTAAACTCTGGGTTGTGCGTGCGATCCATACCTTCATTTCTGAAGTTTTTGGAAAATTCGTATACACCATCAAACCCCCCAACGATAAGTCGTTTTAGGTACAACTCGTTTGCAATGCGAAGGTATAAAGGGATATCTAATGCATTGTGATGTGTGATAAAGGGGCGTGCGGTAGCGCCACCGGGAATAGCTTGAAGTACCGGGGTTTCTACCTCCATATAACCTGCTTCGTTAAAGAAGTTACGCATCGCGCTGTATAATTTAGTGCGCTTTACAAAAATATCTTTGTTTTGCGAGTTGACGATTAAGTCCACATAACGCATTCTATAACGTAATTCAGGGTCTGTGAAAGCATCAAAAGTTTTTCCATCGGCTTCTTTTACGATTGGCAGCGGACGTAGAGATTTGGTAAGAATGGTAAGCTTTTGTGCGTGAACGGAAATCTCTCCCGTCTGCGTCGTAAAAACATAACCTTCAATACCAACGATATCGCCAATGTCTAATAGTTTTTTGAAAACGGTATTATAGAACGTTTTATCTTCTTCCGGACATATATCATCGCGCTTTATATAGGCCTGGACCCGTCCCGTAGCATCTTGGATTTCAATGAAAGAAGCACTTCCCATGATACGGCGGCTCATAATTCGGCCAGCTATTCGTATGCTCTTATAGTTGAGTTTATCTCTTTCGTAATTTTCCAATATATCTTCTGCAGTAGCATTCACTTCAAATTCATCAGCAGGAAAAGGGTTGATTCCTAAATCGATGATGCCTTGAAGATTTTGTCTGCGTTGTTGTTCCTGTTCGGATAATGCAATACTCATGATTTTGTATTTTTCGAATAATCAGCAAAAGTAGAAAAAAGTAGTGATATTTTATTCCTCAATGCTGTTTTAAATTACTAAATTCTATCTACCTTTGCCAAGCAATATTGCTCAAACATAGGCAATAAGATGTTGGTGCAAAAATAGGCAATAAATTAAATATTATCTTGCTTTTGTGTTTGGAATAAATTATCTTTGCACCTCAATTGTTGAATATATAGTAATCATAAGATAAAATGAAAAAAGATTTACATCCATCAAACTACAGATTAGTTGTCTTTAAAGATATGTCAAATGACTATGCTTTCGTAACTAAATCTTGTGTAGACACAAAGGAATCAATTACTTGGGAAGATGGTAATGAATATCCATTAGTGAAATTAGAGATTTCTCATACTTCACACCCGTTCTATACAGGTAAAATGAAGTTAGTTGATACTGCTGGACGTATCGATAAATTCCGTACACGTTACAACAAAAAATAATCGCTTAGATTATATTTCAGTATATCAAAGTCCCGATAAGTCTCTTATCGGGATTTTTTGTATTTTTATCCTTATGTTTTCTCAACTCGTTTTATTCGATCGTATGGATAGTCGCCGACATTTATTTCCGTTGGTAGCCACTAGGCCGGTTGGTAATTTACGGGTTGGAATCTACACCTTGGAAGATAAGTGGAAAATTATCTTTAATTGTATAGTAAGTCATTGGACGGTAGATCATTTAAAAGAAAAATTTCCGTTAAACATTACTGTTTCGGCTAATGTTTTGGTAGTGAGTTCCAACATTTTGCCTGATACAGATCTGATAGACGTACTGCTTGATCTTAAAGTAGGGGAATGTTTACTAGATCAAAAAGGGGAATGGATAGCAAGTTATACACGGAATCTGACAGCATTCGGTGATCTGGAAGGTAACTGGGAAAATGTTGTGATTTTTGATAAAGAGCTTCGAAGAATCCGTTATTCGGAAGATATATTTAAGTTTAACGCCGATCAGATTGTTTTTGATCTAGGATATATTAAGAAGCTGGGGAATTTCGAGGAAGAAACCGGTTCGAATCAAGTTGTTGGTGATCAAGTGTATGTTGAGAAGGGGGCGAATGTACAATATGTACACTTAGATTCGTCTTCCGGGCCGATCTATATTGCTGCAGGTGCAGTGATAGAAAGTCACGTTACGATTAAAGGGCCTACGGCGATCTGTCGAAACAGTAGAGTCAAATCTGGGGCGAGGATATATCCGAATGTGACAATTGGGGACAACAGTACAGTAGGGGGAGAAATAAATAATACTGTTATTTGGGGTAATTCAGCAAAAGGGCACGAAGGATATCTTGGGTGTGCGGTAATTGGCGAAGGGTGTAATTTGGGTGCGGGAACGACGAATTCGAATCTGAAAAACGATTGGAAGACTGTGAAAATATACGACTATGTTTACGAGGATTTGCGGGATACGGGTTTATTAAAATGCGGAGTTATTATTGGGGACCAAAGTATGTTGGGGATCCAATCTAAAATTAATACCGGAACGGTAATCGGAGTTGGGGCGCAGGTTGCAATTTCGAAATTTATTCCCAAATTTGTGCCGGACTTTTTATGGCTTACCGATACGCAAATCGAGGCTTATAGATTCGAGGCTTTTGGTTTGATGCTTGAGCGAAAAGCAGCTGCCAAACATGGACATATAACATCTTTGGATAAAAAATGTTATAAATGGGTATTTGATGATACCGACGAATTAAGAAATAGAATAATCAATACTAAAAAATAAATAATCATGCGTAAAAACATTGTTGCGGGAAACTGGAAAATGAATTTGAATTACGAAGAAGGGGTGAGCCTTTTTTCCGAAATCGTTAATATGGTAAAAGATGAGGTAATAGGCACTCAGGATGTTGTTGTCTGCAGTCCGGCTATTCACTTGTCAAGTCTAGGGAAATTGGCTTCTACGTCCTCTAACGTGGCGATAGGGGCGCAAAACATTCACCAGGCAGAATCGGGAGCCTATACAGGTGAAATATCGGCTTCTCAGGTAAAATCAATTGGTGCTTCCCATGTAATTTTAGGTCATTCCGAGCGTCGTGCTTATTTCGGCGAGACAGACGAACTTTTGGCAGAAAAAGTAAATGCAGCGTTGAAGCATAATTTAGTTCCTATTTTCTGTATTGGAGAGACAAAAGATGAACGCGAATCGGAACGTTTTTTTGATGTGATAAAAGCTCAATTGGAAAAAGGATTGTTCCACCTGTCAAATGAAGAGTTCACAAATGTAGTATTGGCGTACGAACCCGTGTGGGCGATTGGCACAGGGTTGACCGCTTCTCCGGAACAAGCTCAAGAAGTACATGCTTTTATTCGGGAAACGGTGGCTAATCAATACGACCAGGAGATTGCTGATAATACGACCATCCTTTACGGCGGAAGTTGCAATCCTTCTAATGCAGGTACGTTATTTTCGCAACCTGATATTGATGGGGGGCTAATTGGAGGAGCTTCGTTAAAATCCCGTGATTTTTTAGAAATTGTAAAAGTTTTTAATTCATAAAATGAAGTATGCTTCAGTAGTTTTTATTTCTTCTGATATAGAAGATTGGCAGAAGGATTTGTTTATTGCCGAATTAGGTGAAATTGGTTTTGATACCTTTGAGGACGCCCAAGACGGTTTTGTAGCCTATATACCTTCTGCTAATCTTGATGTCCAGGCTTTAGAAACACTTATTTTGACACAAGCGGATGGGTTTCATTTAGACTATGAAATTAACGAATTAGGGGAACAGAATTGGAATATACTTTGGGAGAGTAACTTTAATCCCATCGTAGTGGATGATCAGTGCTATGTGCGTGCTACATTTCACGAAGCACACCCCGAATATGCTTACGAAATTGTTATAGATCCTAAAATGTCGTTTGGTACCGGTCATCATCAGACGACATCCATGATGCTTTCTTTTATTTTAGAAAACAATTTTGAAGGGAAGCGGGTTTTAGACATGGGATGCGGTACTGGGATACTCGCTATTTTAGCATCCAAGAAAGGGGCTGAGTCGATCATGGCTGTAGATTTCGATTCGATATGTGTCGAAAGTGTTGAAGAGAATAAAAAGTTGAACGGAATTTCAAACATTACATCGCATTTGGGATCGAAAGAGGTTATTGGTGATAATGCATTTGAAACGATAGTGGCAAATATTAATCGTAATATTCTACTAGATCAATTGGACGTGTATGCAGAAGCCTTGGTTGAAAATGGTGAATTATATATGAGCGGATTCTATTACGAAGAAGATTTAATGATTATCCGACAAAAATGTGAAAGTTTAAACTTATTCTTTAAAGAAAGTAAAAAGCTGGATGTTTGGTGTTCTGCAAAATTTATTAAGAAATAGTTCATGCGTATTCATTTTATAGCAATAGGTGGCAGTGTAATGCACAATTTGGCAATTAGCTTAGCCAGATCAGGTCATCAGGTTTCGGGCTCTGATGATCAGATCGTCGAACCCTCTAAATCCAGATTGCGCCAATCAGGGCTGCTGCCAAAAGAATTGGGATGGCACCCTGAAGCGATAACATCTGATTTAGATGCTATTATTTTGGGAAAACATGCGTCAGCGGATAATCCTGAACTCAAAAAAGCTCAGGAACTGAACATTAAAATCTACTCATTTCCTGAATTTGTTTACGAACAGAGCATTCAGAAAACACGCGTAGTGATAGCTGGTAGTTATGGGAAAACAACCATAACCAGTATGATAATGCATGTGTTGAAAAAAATAGGTAAGGAGTTTGACTATCTTGTAGGCGCGAAATTAGAGGGCTTCGATTCACTGATAAAACTCACACCTTCCGCCCCGATTATAATCATCGAAGGCGATGAGTTCTTTGCGTCATCAATAGATCATCAATCAAAATTCCACTACTATCATCCTAATATTGCCCTTATCAGTAATATTTATTGGGACAATTTTAAAGCCTTGATCTCTGAAGAAGAGTATTATAAACAGTTTGAAACTTTTATTGATACTATTGTTGCCAAAGGGACTCTAATTTATAATAAGGACGATCATAATCTTCGTAAGATCGTTGAAGAAACCATGGATTGTAAGATAAATCGACATGGATATAAATTGCCATCTTATACCATCAACAAAGGAATCACATTTTTGCAAGTAGGCGAGCGCGAAATCCCGTTGGAAGTAATAGGGAAACACAATTTATCTAATATTGCCGGAGCCTTTACTGTATGCGAATGGTTAGGGATAAAGCGGGAAGATTTTTATGATGCTATTAAAGATTTCAAGAGTTCTATTCGTTATTTGGAATTTGTGGCGAGCGAAAATGGAAGCGTTGTGTATCAAGATTTTGCACATACACCATCCAAATTGAGATCCAGTATACATGCAATTAAGGAACAATTTTCTACTTCGAAATTATTGACAGTAATTGAATTGAATCCGTATGAAGTCATCGATGATTCTAAAGTAATTCAGTATGGCGGGAGCTTGGAGGAATCTGATTTTTCTATAGTATTCATTAATAAAAATAGTATTAAAGAAAAAAATATATTATTGGATAATATTGTTGAAAAGGTTATGGAGGTGTTTGATTATCCTAACTTGCATATCATTACTGAATTAGAAGGCTTGTATGTTACTTTAGAACAGTTTGATAGTGAGGGTGTTAATATGCTTTTTATGAGTTCAAATAACTATACTGGTTTAAATTTATTAGGTTTCGCCGACAAATTTCTCCAAAAAAAGGCCTAAAACATTCATTAAATATTGTTTTCTTTAATATATTTTTTTTACTTTTGAAATAATAACATACATTTTACCGATGAATGCATTAGGAAAAAAAATTAGATTACTTAGACACCAGAAGGGGTGGAGTCAAGAAGATGTAGCAAAGCGATTAGATATATCGATTCCTGCATTTTCCAAAATCGAAACAGGTATCACCGATGTGAACTTGTCTCGTCTGAATCAAATTTCAAAGCTATTTGGTTTAACATTAGTCCAATTATTATCAACTTCAGATTCCGAAGAAGATAAAGCCAAAGTTGATGAAGTGAATGAACTCAATAAAAAACTTCAACAACGGGAAACCGAAGTTATCGAACTACAAAAAAAGGTAATTGATCTTTACGAACAACTTCACAAGAAATAAAAAATTTTAGGAAGGTTCTCTTGGTGTTATTGAAAGGCAGACCCTGATTAAATAACCGATCTCGCTTTGACGGGGCTCATTAATTCCGTTGCAAACGGGTAAGCATCAATAACCGGACACTTTCAAAAAAAGAAAAGGCAAGTGTTTCTTTTACGCTGCCTTTTCTTGTAACGTTTGAAATGGTTAGGTAGATAGATTTACAGTATTGCCCTAGAAATCCTCGTCCTCGTCATCAAAATCATCAAACCCGCTTACAGAATCAATTTCTAAATCAAAATCATCATCATAAACATCTTCTGAATCATCTTCAGGACCGTTAAAATTGATTAAACGCTCATCAATTTCACTACTTTTTACAGTCTCGTTAATCATAGCTATAGTATTCTTACTGTTGTTATATCAAACGTAAAATTAGAGAAGATATTTGAAACTATAAACTTTTTTTAAAAATTATAGTGTTGTTTTTCAGGTTGTTGAAAAAGATAAAACGCTGCCAAGGAAATTTTATTCTATCGTGTCTCCTATACTGTTTTCTTCAGCTACTATGTCTTTTAACTGTGGTAAATCTTTGACGCTGTTAATGCCAAAGTGATTCATAAATTGGTCACTCGTTGCGTAAAGCAAAGGTTTACCTATACTTTCGGCTTTTCCGGCTATTTTTACTAAATCTTTCTCCAATAGACGTTGGATGGAGTAATCGCAATTCACGCCTCTAATCTGTTCTACTTCTATTTTTGTAATCGGTTGCCTATAAGCTATAATGGCTAATGTCTCAAGAGCAGATTGACTTAGTTTTTTTCGGTCACGATGAGCCTGCAAATGATTGATCGCTTCATGATAGATTTCCTTCGTTAAAAACTGGTATTGGTTATTCATTAAGAAAAGCGAAAAGACCGTGTCTTCGCTTTCATATTTCAATTTTATCTTACCTAAAAAATCTAAAACTTCTTCTTTATTGATATCAATAGCAAGGACATCTTGTAATACTTGCTTAATATCACTAGCGGATATTCCTTCTTCGGAAGCAAAGATCAGCGCTTCAATATTTAAGATAATATCTTTCAAATCTAATAATTAATTACTTGTTCTACCATCGATTCGGGAATCTCTCTGAATTGATATGTCTGTGTACGGAGCTGGGGTTCGAACCCAGCTTCTGCAATTGCATCTTGGATAGTTTGCGAAGTGAAGCGGTGAGGAGCTCCTGCTGCCGAAACTACGTTTTCTTCAATCATAATAGAGCCAAAGTCATTTGCTCCGCCATGTAGGCATAACTGAGCTACTCGTTTTCCGACAGTGAGCCAAGATGCTTGAATATTTTTGATATTAGGCAACATAATACGACTTAATGCAATCATTCGTACATATTCGTCCCCTGTTACATCATTGGTAATACCACGTAGACGCTTCAAGAGTGTCCCATCGTCCTGAAATGGCCAAGGTATGAAGGCGATAAATCCGTGGTGCCCCTCTGGCTTTTCATCCTGTACTTCTCGTATCCAGACTAAATGTTCAAAACGTTCCTCGATAGTTTCAATATGCCCAAACATCATTGTGGCGGAAGTGGGGAGATTAATTTTGTGTGCAGCGCGCATGACATCCAACCATTCCTGACCCCCACATTTACCTTTAGAAATCAATCGACGGACACGATCATTTAATATTTCAGCACCGGCACCAGGTAACGAGTCTAGTCCCGCTTCTTTGAGAACAGTAAGTACATCAAGATGGCTCATGCCTTCTAACTTGGCAACATGCGCAATTTCCGGTGGACCTAGCGAATGCAGTTTAAGAGCAGGATACAAATCTTTTAATTGTTTGAATAGCGAAGCATAGAATTCGATACCTAAATCCGGATGATGACCTCCCTGTAATAAAAGTTGATCACCTCCGTATTTAAATGTCTCTTCAATTTTTTGCTTGTATGTCTCTATATCTGTAATATAACTTTCTTCATGCCCCGGACGTCTGAAAAAATTACAGAATTTGCAGTTGGCAATACATACATTCGTTGTATTTACATTCCGGTCTATCTGCCAGGTTACTTTACCGTGCGGAACCTGAACTTTACGAAGCTCATTGGCCACATAAGTTAGATCTGCGGTAGCCGCATGATGATATAAATAAATACCTTCTTCTTTTGATAAAAAATCAAAATTCAAGGCGCGTTCCAATAAAGAATTTACATCCATTAGAACAAAGATACACAGTTTTTTTGTTAAATTTTAACTCTCGAATGCAAGAGTGTCGGGGAAGTAGCTAGATAAAAATCATTAAGAGGCAGGAAATGATGACCATACCCGTAATAATAATACGGAACTCTTTTTCAGGTAATAATTTTACGAGTTTTATCCCCAGTACTCCTCCTAATATAATAAATGGAAGTGCCATAAAATTCAATAATACACTTGCCCAGCTTACATTTTGCCACACAAAGACCTGTAAGGGAATTTTGATATAATTTAAGATCATAATAAACCATGCACCAGTGGCTACTAAAGCATATTTATTTAAGTTCTTCGTTAATAGATAAACGGATAGTGCGGGGCCTGCAGCATTACCGATCATAGTCGAAAACCCCAAGATAAAACCGAAAAGTGGTGAATACCAATTTCCATTGGTGATGGTAAGCTGTTTCGTCTTGCCAAGCTTCTCCATCCAAAACATAATCCCTATCCCCAAAATAATGCAGGCCCCCATTATTATTTTAAAAGATGTGTCGTCGATATACTTACCAATAATCAGAGCCGCAGTTAACCCGACCAACGCCATCGGCAGTAGTTTAAGGACTTCAGACCATACCAGTTGCTTGCGGTAGTAGATCACACCCATCAAGTCTGCAAAAGCAAGTAATATAAGTACAATACCGGTCGAGTATTTTGCACCGAAAAGTATGGCAAATAGAGGCAATGCTAATGAACCTATATTTTGAATCCCCGTTTTAGACATACCTATCAATAGCGCACATGTAAGATACAGTACCCAACTCGATGTATCTGGTAATAGAGCTAATGCTTCTTCAAACATTATTTCGTTAATAGGGCTAAGATTTTTGAAGCATTTATTTCAGTATAATCATGAATGTAAAGATCGCAGGGAGGAAGTTGTTCCTTTGTATGTGAGCTTAATACGCCAACAACTTTCATATTTGCATTAATTGCCGCGGATACTCCCGAAAACGAATCTTCAAAAATGACACAACGACTTGGGTCTATACCTAAATTTTGGGCGGATGTTAAATATACTTCAGGATCAGGTTTGTGCTTAGTGACATTTTCACTGGCTAATAATGATTCCATTTTCGGACGGATACCCAACCCATCGATAACAAGATCCATGTTGGCTCTCGGAGCGGAGGTGGCTACACCGGTTTTAAAACCACTATTTTTCAAATCATCTAAAAAGGCTACATAATTTGGAATAGATTTTATCTCTGATTTATATATTTCCCTAAATAGTCCCTCTTTTTCGTTTTCCAGTTGCAAAAGTTCTTCTCCGGCAATTGGTTTTTTGAAAAAATGGCTCATAATATATGAATTATGTTTTCCATACATATGATGCTCAAACTCTACATCACTATAAGGAATCTTGTACTTGTCAAAGAAGACTTCAAAGGCTTTAGCATGGTACGGATTCGTATGTGCGATTACGCCGTCCATATCAAAGATTACCGCATAGTTATTCATAACGCAAACTTAGAGATATTTGCTTTTATACGCAATTATAATCGCAAGGAATATAACCGCAAATTATTAGCAGATAAAATCTAGCCAAAACTATTTAGTATAGGGTTTGTTGTTTAAATAACTAGATTTTATATGTTATGAGCGAATTAAATTATATTGGAAGAGAAGGAATAGACAAATTGAAAGAGCTTGCCGAAGGTATAGATTTTTGTATGTTTTGTAGTGGTTTGTCTTTAAGACCTATTCATGCGACACCCATGAGTGTGCAGGAGGTAGAGGATAATGGGGATATTTGGTTTTTGGGCAGTAAATCAAGTGATAAATATACGGACATATTACAAGATGGGAATGTCCAACTGTTTTTTTCTAAAAACAGTGATTTCACATATTTAAGCGTATATGGTACAGGCTCTTTTTCAGAAGACCAAGCACGGATTGATAAATACTGGAATAAAATGGTAGAAGGCTGGTTTGAAAAGGGCCGGGAAGATCCGGATATCGTATTGATTAAAATTATGCCGCACGATATCCGCTATTGGGAAACAAAAGATAATAAAATAGTTTCGATGGCTAAAGTACTCTGGACTTCGGTAACCGGAGATAAAACAGATGCCGGAAGAGAAGGAAATATTGAAATCTAATGCATGGGGAGGTTACTTACTGTCGACGAGAATGGCCTCTATTGTAAGCAGGGCGATTTTTATATTGACCCTTGGAAACCCGTAAAAACTGCATTAATAAGCCATGGGCATAGTGATCATATGCGCTGGGGAATGCAACATTATATTTGTCATCATCATACTTTACCTATTTTAAAGCTGCGATTGGGGACTGAAAATTCTAGTCAGGGAGTGGCATATGGCGAGGTCTTCGAAATAAATGGTGTTAAAATATCGTTTCACCCGGCCGGCCATATTATTGGTTCAGCTCAGATACGTTTGGAATTTCAGGATGAAGTTTGGCTTTTTACCGGCGATTACAAGATAGCAAAAGACGGTGTAAGCACACCTTATGAGCTCGTGAAATGTGATCATTTTATAACAGAGAGTACATTTGGTCTTCCTATTTATCATTTCCCACCGCCCGAGTTGATTTATCAGGATATCAATTCATGGTGGCGACAGAATGCCGACGAAGGGTATAATACGGTGCTATTAGCTTATTCGCTAGGGAAGTCCCAAAATATTCTCGCACATATTGATCCCTCAATTGGTGAAGTATATCTGCACGGAGCGGTAGCAAATACCAATAATGCACTTGCCGAAATAGGTTATCACTTTCCAGGAAAGTATATTAGCCCCGATATCGATCGGTCAGCATTGCGATCTGCTTTAATAGTCGCCCCACCATCCGCCAGTGACACACCCTGGCTAAGGAAACTTAAGCCATACCGTATCGCGATGTGCAGCGGTTGGATGCAGCTTCGGGGAGCGCGTAGAAGAAAAGGTGTCGACAGAGGTTTTGCACTGTCCGACCACTGCGACTGGGATCAATTGAACCAAGCTATTCGGCAAACGGGCGCTAAACATGTATACGTAACACATGGCTATGAAAGCATTTTTTCAAAATGGGTAACGAATCATTTTGGAATTCCTGCCTCTATACTTAAGACGGTTTATAACGACGAGGAGGAGGAATCTGAGCTATGAGAAAATTTGTTGAGCTAATTGAGGCAATCGACAGCACGACCAAGACTAATCAGAAGGTTGATGCCATATTGCGCTATTTGCAGATAGCGGGTGAGGAGGACAAAGTTTTTGCAATAGCCATTTTAACCGGAAATAAACCTAGGAGACCGATTAAAACTACAGATCTTAGAGTCTGGGCTTCTGAAATGTCTGATACTCCTTTATGGCTGTTAGAAGAATGCTATTATGTAGTGGGTGATTTAGCGGAAACCATAACCCTCACCATCCCGCCATCCATGCCCCAAAAGGATTTCTCCTTAAAAGGTGTTTTCGAAGATATTATTATTTTACGGACAGATCAACCAGCTGTACAAAAATTAAAGGTTTTATCGTATTGGTCAGCATTAAGCGGTAGTTCCCTTTTTGTTTTTAATAAATTCTTGACTGGCAATTTTAGGGTTGGCGTCTCTAAAAAATTAGTTGTCAAAGCTATAGCTAAGTATCTGAATTATGACGAAGCTGTTATAGAACATCGGTTAATGGGAAAATGGAATCCATTTGAGGAGACCATGGGTACTTTATTTGCAGAGGAACATCTCGAAGGGAAGCATTTTTTGCCCTATCCGTTCTATTTGGCCTATGCGTTGGAGGGCAACCCCCGGGAGTTAGGGGATTTAACGGATTGGATATTGGAAGCAAAGCTGGATGGTATCCGCGGACAGCTGATCGTGCGTGAAGATGAAATATTTGTATGGAGTAGAGGAGAGGATCTTATGAACGAAAAGTTTGTCGAATTTCTCCCTCTAAAGGATATCTTGCCAAACGGTACCGTATTAGATGGAGAGATAATTCCTTGGAAAAATGATCGTCCGTTAGATTTTCAGCTGATGCAGACGCGTATTGGAAGGAAGAATCTTTCTAAGAAGATATTGGAAGACATACCGTTGGTAATGATCTGCTATGATGTATTGGAATGGCAGGGCAATGATATACGCGATTGGCCATTAGCAAAGAGACGACAGTTACTGATGGAAATATTAGCTACGTATCCGGTAAACGGTGTCCTTTTGCTATCCGAAGAAAAGATTTTTAATAATTGGGAAGAAGCAGAGTTATATCGAAATCAAGCGCGGCAATACTTTTCCGAAGGGCTCATGATTAAAAATAGAAATAGTCCTTACGAAGTCGGGAGAAAGCGTGGCAAATGGTGGAAATGGAAAACGGATGCAATGACAATAGATGGTGTGCTCATTTATGCACAGTCGGGACACGGCAGGCGGGCTAATTTGTTTACAGATTACACCTTCGCTGTATGGGACAATGGCGCGTTGGTACCCTTTACAAAAGCGTATTCCGGACTTACTGACAAAGAGCTTATTACAATAGATAATTGGATTAAACGGAATACAATAGACAAGTTCGGCCCTGTCAGATCCGTGAAACCTGAACTCGTTTTTGAACTGGCCTTTGAGGGTATTAACCTCAGCAGCAGGCATAAATCCGGGGTCGCTTTGCGGTTTCCCAGGATTGTACGGTGGCGTAGGGACAAGCCCGCATTAGAAGCAAATACAAAGGAAGATTTATTACATCTGATAAATGCTAAACATGAATCAACTCGCTGATGTTTGGTTTTTCAATCAAGGATGGAAACCACATGCCTTTCAAAAAGAAGCTTGGAAAGTTATATCTAAGGGAAATTCTGGTTTGCTAAATGCACCTACGGGGTTTGGTAAAACCTTTGGAATCTGGTTTGGTATATTAGACCATTATTACAATCATCCCCAGTTCCAGAAAAAAAAGACGAGAAAGAAACAATTGCATGCTCTTTGGATCACTCCCTTGCGTGCTCTGTCGAAAGAAATTTATAAGGCTACCACACAGGTAAGCACGGATTTAGAACTGGATTACAAAATTGAATTGCGCACAGGAGATACGTCTAGTACTGATCGTCAGAAACAGCGTAAAAATCCTCCTCAGGCCCTTATAACAACACCCGAAAGCGTTCATCTGTTGTTGGCTTCTAAAGGGGCAACGGATTATTTTAGGCAACTTGAGTTTATTGTTGTGGATGAGTGGCATGAATTGTTGGGTAGTAAACGGGGGGTATTAATAGAATTAGCACTTAGTCGATTGAAAGCGATTAATCCAATGCTGAAGATATGGGGGATTTCAGCGACAATTGGAAACCTTCCGGAAGCACGGGAGATACTACTGGGGCATCATCATCGTGGTGTGATGGTTAAAGCCAAATTGAAGAAGAAGATACAGATTGAAACTATCCTTCCGGATAGTTTAGAAAAATTTCCTTGGGCGGGTCATCTTGGTGTACGTCTTTTGGATAAAGTCGTAGATATTATCCGGAAATATCATTCCACGTTGATTTTCACCAATACGCGATCGCAAGCAGAAATCTGGTACCAGCAGATCATTACGTTCTATCCTGAATTTGCGGGATTGCTTGCTATACATCACGGCTCTTTATCCGATGAAATCCGTCTGTGGGTAGAAGATGCTTTGCATGAAGGAAAACTCAAGGCTGTCGTTTGTACGAGCAGTCTGGATTTAGGGGTTGATTTTAGACCGGTAGATTGTGTGATTCAAATCGGATCCCCAAAGGGTGTTGCGAGGTTTCTGCAACGCGCGGGGCGATCTGGTCACCGCCCGCACGAAACTTCCTATATTTATTACCTTCCGACGAATTCTTTAGAAATTATAGAAGGAGATTCCCTAAAATATGCAGTTAAAGAAAATATTATCGAGCAGCGAATTCCTTATATCCGATCTTTCGATGTGCTCGTACAATATTTGATGACGCTCGCTGTAGGTGATGGATTTGATGCTGTACAGTTATTTTCTGAAGTAAAAGGTACACACTGCTATTCATCTATTTCTCGAGAAGAGTTTGATAAATGTATGGCCTTATTGTTGTATGGAGGTGCCGCACTCACAGCCTATGATGATTTTCATCGCCTAGAGCTAGTTGATGGACTTTATAAAGTGACGTCCCGTAAATTAGCATTAAGGCATCGTCTTAGCATTGGTGCTATCGTATCTGACATCATGATGCGTGTTAAGTTTATGTCCGGAAAATACTTGGGTTCTATTGAAGAGTCCTTTATTTCCAAATTAAATAGCGGAGATGTATTCTGGTTTTCGGGGCGACAGCTGGAATTGATACAAGTACGTGCTAATGACGCTATAGTCAAACCCTCGGAAAAGAAAAAAGGTGTCATCCCTTCTTGGATGGGAGGGCGTTTTGCTATCTCTCCTGATTTAGGAACAGCTATTCGTCACAGTTTTTCAAATATACACAAAGATAAGGTCTCTAGTCCTGAGATCGAATTCCTCCGCCCTTTATTCGCTGAACAATCAAATCGTTCTATACTTCCGAAAGAAGGTGAACTGCTCGTGGAATACATACAGACTAAATACGGATTTCATCTTTTCTTGTATCCTTTTGATGGAAAATTAGTACATGAAGGCATGGCTCAGGTAATTGCCTATCGATTAGGGAAAATAAAACCGGCAACCTTTAGTATTGCGACCAATGAGTACGGGATAGAGTTGTTGACAGACACGGAATACGAAATAGACGTCCCGTTTTTAATGAACTTATTGACGCCGCATAATTTGCATGCCGATATTTCCTCGGGAATTAATGTGCAGGAGATGGCGCGTCGGCGATTTAGAGATATAGCAGGTATAGCCGGCTTGGTGTTTCAGGGCTATCCGGGCAAGCAGATGAAAAGTAAGCACCTCCAGGCTAATTCGGGATTATTCTTTTCCGTATTTGAAGATTATGATCCGAATAATTTACTTTTGCGGGAAGCCTATGACGAAGTTTTTGACTTCCAATTGGAAGAAGGACGAATGCAGCAGGCATTCGAGCGTATTGAAGATCATCACATCGTGCTTGCAAAACCGTTAAAACTGACGCCTTTTTCTTTTCCTATATTCTCGGAATCATTCCGTGAACGGTATAGCAACGAAGATTGGCAAAGTCGATTGGAAAAATTAAAAGGACAATTATTAGATGGCTAAAAAGCTGACATTAAATAACCTCGAAATATTCTTACTGCCCCAAAAGGCAGTTTATATACCGCATTACGCAATGCTCATTGTGTCAGACTGGCATCTCGGCAAATTAACGCACTTCCGGAAAGAAGGACTTTTTGTTCCTCCACCACAAATACGACATGAACTCGATATGCTGGGTGAATTGATGCAGGAGGTGCCCACTAAAAAGGTTGTGTTTCTGGGCGACCTTTTTCACTCCGATTGGAATGCAGACTGGACTGAATTAATTAGTTATCTGAGTAATTTTCCGCATATAGATTTTGTGCTGACGAAAGGTAATCACGATATATTACCAGATGACATATGGCAAAAATCAACTGTAATCCGACAAAAAGATAAGCTAATACTAGCCGAAGGTCTTGTTTTGTCGCATGAACCAGTAGCTGATCTACCCGAGCACATGTTTAACTTGGTCGGACACATCCATCCTGGATGTGTGATAGAAACAAAAGGACGACAAAGTTTTAGGTTACCCTGTTTTTACCTGAAAAATAAGCAACTCACACTTCCTGCCTTCGGAAAGTATACCGGCTTGCGCATTATTTCCAAAGAGGTCGATACACAGATTTTTGCCATTGTAAACGATGCGGTCATTGAAGCTTAACGGGATAAGGGATTTCAGTAAAGCAAATTTGAAAAATAGTGAAGTTATTGAAAAAAAGAAAAAGCTCATCAGACAGATGAGCTTTTGTACCTAGGGCGGGAATCGAACCCGCACTCCCTTAACGGGAACAGGATTTTAAGTCCTGCGTGTCTACCAGTTCCACCACCTAGGCAACTGAGCGAAAGACGAGATTCGAACTCGCGACCCCAACCTTGGCAAGGTTGTGCTC
This sequence comes from Sphingobacterium olei, assembly GCF_005048855.1. Classification (GTDB taxonomy): domain Bacteria; phylum Bacteroidota; class Bacteroidia; order Sphingobacteriales; family Sphingobacteriaceae; genus Sphingobacterium; species Sphingobacterium olei. Next base: position 106,681 of record NZ_SUME01000007.1, on the reverse strand, counting down.
TACCAACTGAGCTACTTTCGCTTGACGTGGTGCAAATATAGAGCTTTCGGCTAAATCTCCAAAATAAAAAAGGTGTTTTTTCTAAATTATTTCTCCCTCGGTTTGTTACATCTAGAAATGTACAATGGAAGAGAGTGGGACTGAAAGGTTAGGAAAAAGCCAAAATTGCTCAGGAGACATGTTCCTTAAACAATCTTGGCTTTCAATTGCAACTTTATTTTGATTTTAAGGTGTTTACTTCCTGTTGTAGTGCCTCAATCTGCGCTTGTTGCTCTTTTAGGGCTGCAACCAATAAAGGGATAAGGTCGTTTGAATTTACCTCTTCATATCTAGCAACCTTTGAGGTGTTTTTTCCTGTACTGTAAAATTGCGAAGACTCCTGCACTAGATCTGGAAATACACCTTCCACATTGCTTGCCAAGAAACCATATTGATTGCCAGCAGGTAAGTTTAGTTTTTTATATTTATCTGTATTGTAAACGAATGTAATCGGTTCAAGGGCTTTTATGCGTTCCGTTGAATTGGAAATTTTATCAACATTAATTTTTAATTCCTGCTCATTTAATTGTTGTGCGTTTACTATTGAGCATGTTCCAAAGGCCAATGCCAATACCGAAGTTAAATTTGCTATAGAGATTCTCATTTTAAAAAAATTATTTGTTATATGTATATTATTAGATTAAACAATATGAAATAACCTACTTCCAAGCATTATGCTCGAAATCCGGTGTTATTTTTGGATATTATTATTTCGTGATGGAACATGATATTTGCGTAACTGCACATGTTCATAGATATTTCACGATGATAATAAAGAAATATTAGGAAATGTTCGGAGGCGGGCAATGAAGCCTGATAGGGATGTGCTTTACTTTCGTGTCGCCGGGATGATAATAAAGGGCGCCAAGGAAATTGTTTTCTACAGGAGTAAGGATGGTCGTGATAACATACTCATCATCTATCTGTCGCTCACTGTCCGTATCTTCAGCAGATGGAGTATTTGTATTTTCAGCATGTTCGGTATCGTAAAAGCTCTGATCGGACACAACATACACGCATGTTGACGCAGTTAGGAAAAATCCTAATGCCATTAGTATGTATGTTAGCTTTTTTATACTCATTTTCTATCTATAATACTGAGTTTGTCTGTCTCATTAACATAGTGTTTATCCCACTTTATTTAATAAGAACTAACTGTCTGCAAATATAAGAAATTAAGACATTAAAGTTGTAAATATAGTGAAATAAATCTTGTTGAAGTATCTTTGTTACAACAGGTTAACTGTTGATAGGTGATGTGATAAAGTAGTTGTAAAAATGATGTTTTTTCGAAAATTTATGCGCTATTTTCCATGAATTTTATCATTTGAATTATGGAATTCGTGAATAGGTAGCTTTTATTTAATTTGGCTCGGTGAATTTAGGTGTCTTTATGTATTTTCTGAAAAATAATGTCGTTTTCATAGCCTTTGGTGGCGAGATAATTGTATAGTTTGGTTTTCAGTTTTAGATTATATGGTTTTTTTTCGCCTTTTGTTTTTAAATCTATTAGGTGACTGATTTTTCGGTCGTATTCTTCGCTATCTATAGTGCTAATTGCACTTTTAATTAATTTTTCTGGTATCTTTTTTAGTTTAAGATATTGCCTGATTTTTACTTTTCCCCAGCTATTTATTCTAAATTTTCCAGATGCGTATGCCTTAGCAAACCGTTCTTCATTTAAAAAATTTTCGGAAATAAGTTCAGAAATGATGTTTTCTACGTCATCGAAGTGTAACCCCCATTCATACAATTTATCCCTTACTTCCTGTTGTGCCCGTTCTTGATACGCGCAATAATTTTCAGCTTTTAATTTAGCCTGATGAGGAGTGTAGATTTTTTTAGTATAACGAGAGTCATCCATAAGTACAAACTTAGATAAATTTGCCCAATGAAATTTTAATTAAGCTGAATAAAAATACAAATTATTCATCAATATCCGTTTTAAATGGCATGAATGAGCGCTACGCAGTTTATCGATCTCTCCTCTACCACTGAATGCTTAATTTAAAGAGGAAATGTTCAAAAAATAGCTAACTTATTAAAAATAATGATGAAATTCGTAGCAATATTTCACTATGTACACAATAGCTTCTGTATTACAAATTCTTTCATCTGGACACTATTTTCTTTCTGATAGCAGTCAGGCGATAAGTGAATTGGTCTATGACAGCCGAAAGATTCGTGATGTAAAGGAGAGCGTATTTTTTGCTATTAAAAGTAGCAGAGATGGTCATCAGTTTATTCCCGATGCGTATGAAAAAGGTATTAGAAGTTTCGTGATCTCCGATTCGGATTTTTCGATTTTACCTTATCCCGACGCTAATTTTATTTGGGTAGATGATACACTCAAAGCACTCCAGACTTTAGCCGCATTTCACCGGAAGCAATTTACCATTCCGGTCATAGGTATCACCGGAAGTAATGGTAAAACTATTGTCAAAGAATGGTTGCACCAGTTGTTGTCATCTGAGTACAATGTATATCAAAGTCCAAAGAGTTATAATTCGCAACTGGGAGTTGCACTTTCGGTTTGGAATCTTCAAACAGATCATACGTTAGCTATTATTGAAGCGGGTATCAGCCGACCAGGTGAAATGGAAGCCTTGCAGCAAATGATAGATCCCTCTATTGGTGTATTGACTAATCTCGGTACAGCACATATGGAAGGTTTTATTTCCAAGAACGATAAATTAATTGAGAAATGGCAGCTTTTTAAGAATGCTGCACAGATCTTGTTTTCTTCTAGCTATGTGCCGGATGCAAAAAGTATTCAGAATAGATTTACTTGGGGAACAAAAGAAGCTGATGATTTCCTGATTCTAAATATTTCAACCGAGCATGGCGAATCAAAGGTGACTGCGCGGTATCGGCAAGAGCATATTGATTTCGTAATCCCTTTTCAAGATAGGGCTTCCATTGAGAATGCGATTACCTGTATTATAGTCATGATACAGTTGGGATATGATTTCTCTGTAATTCAAGAACGCATAAGGGGATTAAGACCATTGGAAATGCGCCTGCAATTAAAGAAAGGGAAGAATAATTGCAGCATTATCGACGATAGCTATTCCAATGATTTGGCATCCTTACAGATCGCATTGGATTTTTTAAATCAGCAAAATCAGCACACACAAAAATCGTTGATATTAAGCGGTTTTGTAGACGCAAAGTCTACAGATAAAATAATGGATAAACTGATTCGTCTGTTGAATAATCAGTTATTAAAACGAGTTGTTCTGATTGGTAGTTCTTTATTTGACATTATGTCAGCGATAAATTCAGAGGTGCTATGCTACGAATCTACAGCGGAATTGATAGCTGATCTGCCCCGAATTAATTTTAGTAATGAGGCTATTCTGATTAAGGGTGCGCGTAAGTTTCATTTAGAAGAGGTAAGTCAACAATTAGTCGAAAAATCCCATGATACGGTCATGGAGATCAATCTGAAAGCCATTGAAAGCAACCTTATACAATATCGCTCCTTATTGCGGAAAGACGTAAAATTAATGGCCATGGTCAAAGCATTTTCTTACGGAAGCGGAAGTTTTGAGGTGGCGAATGTTTTACAATTTAATAAGCTGGATTACTTGACCGTAGCTTTTGTTGATGAGGGTGTGGAGTTAAGAAAGGCGGGGGTGACCCTACCTATAATGGTGTTAAGTCCGCATGAAGGTACGTTTGATGATGTCTTGTCTTATCGATTAGAGCCAGAGATATATTCTAAACGGATGTTAAATGCTTTTCTTCAGTTTATAACGGATCGTCAGATTAAAGGTTATCCAATACATATCAAGCTGGATACCGGTATGCACCGGTTAGGGTTCATGGCGAATGAATTAGATAATGCACTTATCACACTTCTAAAGAGACCACAAATTAAAGTGGCATCGGTTTTTTCGCATTTGGTTGCTTCAGCCGATACTGCTCAAAAGGAATTTACAGCACAGCAGATTCAGGAGTTTAAAATGTTAGCGGGTAAATTGGAGTTTAGTTTGGGCTATCCGTTTTTGAAACATATTTGTAATACAACAGGTATCGTAAATTGGCCGGATGCACAAATGGATATGGTACGATTGGGAATAGGACTTTATGGTATTGATCTATCGGATAATGGGCTGCATTTAGAACTAGTCAGTGTACTAAAAACCACTATTTCGCAGATAAAACAACTAAATGCAGCGGAAACCGTTGGTTATGACAGAAAAGGTGTCCTAAAACGTGATAGCCGTATTGCAACCGTCAAAATAGGATACGCTGATGGGTATGACCGTCGTTTAGGGAATGGGTTAGGTAAAATGATGATAGCCGGACAAATCGTGCCTACAATAGGCAACGTTTGTATGGATATGTGCATGCTGGATATAACTGATATCACAGCAAATGAAGGAGATGAGGTGATCGTTTTCCCCGATTTGATACAAGCATCCAAAGATATTGGGACCATACCTTATGAACTGTTAGTAGGGATTTCCTCACGGGTGAAAAGAGTTTATTTTTACGAATAATTATATGATAAAGAAAATTTTTCAGAAACTGCTGTATTATTTAATTAAAGGAACGTTGGTTGTGGTTCCCTTAGCTGGAGCTGTATTCCTCATCATTTGGATAGTAGCATCTATAGACAATACGTTGAATATTACGCAACATTTTTTAGAGGATGAGGAAGGTCACCCGTTAAATATTCCGGGGATTGGCATTTTGACTGTCATTATACTATTAATTATTGTCGGAATCATATTTACCAATCTAGTTACTGATCCCATTAGAAATTGGCTTAACCGTACCATAAAGCGTATACCGTTATTTAACACGCTATATTCTTCAATTAAGGATTTTACAGAAGCTTTTGTGGGCGATGCTAAGAAATTTAACGAACCGGTGTTGGTAGAAGTAAATGAAACGGGAATGAAGAAAATTGGTTTTCTTACACAGCGGGATCTCAGCAAATTAGGGTTAAAGGACGAAGTCGTTGTTTATTTTCCATATTCCTATTCGTTTGCTGGACAAGTTGTTGTGGTAAAAAACGAACGTGTACACAAATTGGATATGAATGCGACGGACGCCATGAAATTAGTGGTTTCTGGGGGGGTGAGTGGTATCTAAATCAATAGATATGTCAAGTTTTATTGATCGTATATTCGGAACTAAAATAGAAGTCGATTTGGCTAATGCCAGATTTCAAGGCGCGTTGTCATTTGAAAGAAGTCAATTGGAGAAGTGCCTATTGAACGAATATTTGAAAAAAGATCTGCTAGTTCATTCCAGTTCTTTTATTCAGTTTTTACAAACAAATTTGACTCGGGAAGAAGATCAGTTGATACCGTTGTCTGAAGAATTGGCTTGTCTTAACGAATATATTGAATTGTATAAAGCAATCAGGGAAGACAATTTTCATATTCACTATGAATTACCAATAGAAATCGCTCCATTGCAAATCTATCCTTTTATGCTGTTTCCAATAATTCAAAATGCTATTCAAAATGGATATAATAGTATGGAAAACTATCCAATTAAGATTCGTGTCCGCATCACTCATGCAAAAGTGCACATGGAAGTAAGTAATCGGGTTAATCATCATATTGTGAATCAAGGAGATAATTCTTTTGTGGAGTTTTATAAGCAACGTTTAATCCTTCACTACCCAGAAGGTCATGAATTGATGATAAATAGTAATAGCAATACGTTTAAAGCGACCGTCACTATTCATCTCAATAGTTGAGATTTTAACCCAATATAAAAATGAAATATAATTGTAATTATTTCGCTATTACTGTGATTTAAAAGCACCATTTTTTATATTTCCTCTGTAAATTAATTTTTAAAGGAAGAGGAGAGAATGAAAAACCGCTTATCGCTCATACACGCGATTAAAACGGATACTGATGAAAATTTTGCTTTTATTTTCAATGCAATTAGAATTGCAAATAAAGGCAAAATTTTTTAAGTTTATATTATTAAAGCAAATAAATATCCAGTAAAAATTAAGGGTGTTATGATAGGTACATTGATAGAAAAGGAAGAAATCGGTAAATATAAAATTATTCCTGCAGATGTAAATCGAGCCGTGGAATTGAATCAAAAACTTAGTAGTGCACAACGGTTAGGTAATGAGTTTAAATCAAAAGTCTCCATCATATTTCAAACAGAGGACGGCCCTAAACGTGTCGATACGACAGTGTGGTCATTGACAGACGACTATATTCAAATTAAAAGTGGTGTTTTGATACCTTTGAATGCCCTAATCTCAGTAGAATTCTAAAAAGGCCAAAATTTAAATTTTGGCCTTTTTAAATTAAAAATAGAACAGAATTTATTCACTATTTAGTAGATTCGCGGACTTTCTAATAAATCGGTGACACAACCTAATATTTCAAATTCACTGTTTCCGTCTTCCAACATCGAAAAGGTAAGATAGGCCGCATAGATTTCCCCGCTAAATACAACATGTTTGTCTGCCACTATGGTATCTATAATCTCGTCTCGCACATCGATACCAATATGCACTAATTCGTTGTGAAGATTTGTCGAGATGCTTTCATGGCATTCTCCGGAAGCAAATCCTACGATAATATGAAGAATAAGCTTGTCTAGTGTATCTGGATCCAATTTAGTAGCATAGAGCTCAAAGTCAAAACGTTGTTTGGCACTGTTAACGATTTTGTCCCAGATTAGGTATTCTGTTTTCGTCTGCATAACAAGAAGGTTTATAAAACTGACTTAGGTAAATATAATGAAATGTTTTCTGAAAAATAAGTTTTTGATCAAAAATTATATAAGCTTTTTAATTTAAATAACATGACCTCTTTGAAAAACTATTTAGTGAGCATGGCGTTATAACCATAGCTGTTCAGCAAAATTGTTAATACTTTAAAATGATGATAAAGATAGTACAGCTGAAATGACAAGACTATTATAATAGCGGATCCAAAAACAAAACAAACGTTCATAACTTAAAATCAGGAGGAAAGAATGATGACTAATAATATAGCAAAAGATCCAGAGGACGACTTTTTAGACGATGAAAACATCCCAAACGATGATGACGCGTTGGAAGCAGATGACCTGAGTTTTGACGAAGAAAAAGGAAGCTACGAGCTGGATGTGGACGACGATGATCCGGATTGGGATCACCCAGCGGATTATGCTACGATTTCAAAAGGTGCGGAAGAGGATTCCTCTGAATATGATAACTCTAATCCTTTAGTAGGAAATGAATATGCGGAATTGGATGAGCTAAAAGAACAGAATCTAAATCGTTCCAATATGCATATCACTTCTGAAGAAAGTCTGAAAGTTTCTAAACGTGATGAAGAGTTATCTCAAACGGAGGAAGACTCTCGGGATGATCTCGATGAAGAAGGTTATCGAAAATAATAAGGCGAGAAATTTCTCGTTTTTTTGTTGAAAGTGTTTATTTTATTGCCAATCTTTGTTTTTAAAGGCATCAATAAGTTATCAAGAACTTACACGGCACTTTCAAGCCTGTCGATGATATGCGAAGGTGTCATATTTGGTGTTGCAATAAGTCAGAAGACACAAATTAAGTGATTAAATTTATGCAAATATCATTAAAAGGGAAAAAAGCTTTAGTAGGTGGAAGTTCGTCTGGTTTGGGTAAGGCTATTGCATTGCAACTGGCGCAATGTGGGGCTGAAGTTACATTGATGTCGAGATCGGCTGAAAAGTTGAAAGCGACCTTGACCGAGTTAGACAGGACTCAGGGTCAAAATCACGGATACATCGTAACTAATTTTAATGATTATGCCGATCATAAAAATACGCTGACCGAATTTTTTAGAACACACAGTATTGATGTGCTAATAAATAACACAAATGGTCCGCAGGCCGGGACACTTTCGTCAAAACAAGAAGAGGACTATCAGCAGGCGTTTGAATTGCTGTTTCAAAATGCTGTTTTTACAACAAATCTAGCTTTGCCCCATATGAAAGCACAGGGTTTTGGCCGAATTATTACTATTTCATCCATGACAGTAAAAGAACCGCAGGATGGTTTGGTACTATCTAACACCATGCGGACGGCTTTGGTTAGTTGGAGTAAATCGTTGTCCAATGCGGTGGCGGCAGACGGTATTACCGTCAATTCTGTTCTTACCGGATATTTCGACACCGATAGATTGAATAGCCTTATGCAAGCGCAGGCAGATAAAGAAGGAATTGCACTGGATGAGATTAAACAAAAAAGAATGGAGTCCGTACCGATGAATAGGTTAGGGGATCCAAAAGAATACGGGTATCTCGTAGCTTTCCTCGCCTCAGCTTATGCCTCTTTTTTAACAGGAGCTTCCATTCCATTGGACGGCGGTATTGCTAAAACACTATTCTAACAGCATTACGGGACCTAAAAAACAGCTTTATCGACAGGTTACGACTCTGATTTATTCCTTTTCACCATCAGGTAACTCAACCACAGTATTAATAACCATATTGGAATAAGTTCGACGGATATCTTAAGTCCGGTGAACCACATCATCACCAAAACACCAACTAAAAACACCAAACAAACCACGTTACTGATCGGATAGAACAGCGAAGGGAATTTCGTTTTAACACCCTCTTTTATTTTCTGTTTTTTGAAATAGATATGCGTTAAAGATATCATTATCCAATTGATTACCAGAGAAGATACAACTAACGACATTAAAATCTCTAGCGCTTTTTCGGGAATGATCTTATTAATAACAATACATACCGCCACTAAGATTGCTGAAACAATTATGGCAGCTATAGGCGAATGATTTTTATTCAATTTTTTCAAAAACCGGGGTGCGTTTCCTTGTTCTGCTAAGCCATACAACATTCGCGAATTACTATATACACAGCTGTTATAGACGGATAGCGCTGCGGTAAGTACGATTACATTCAGTACATTGGCAATGATCGTGGTAAAGTAATACGTCTTATCGAAAAGCTTAAATTCAAAGCTATTTAGTGCATTAAATACTTCCACAAATGGACTGGTGTCAGCCGTAATAGCGCGCCATGGCATCAAAGAAAAGAGGATAAATAAAGCGCCTACATAAAATATCAAAATACGAACCAACACCTGATTCGTTGCCCTCGGGATATTCTTTTCCGGGTTTTCAGCTTCGGCGGCGGTGATCCCGACTAATTCTAGTCCCCCAAAAGAGAACATAATCATGACCAGTGCCGCGAGCAGCCCCTGATAGCTGCCATCTTGGGCGTTGGTAAGCCAACCTTTTGGGAAAAATCCGCCATCATTATACAGGTTTTCTACAGTTGCTCGTTCTCCTGCAGATCCACTGATCAATAAGTACGACCCAAATAGAATCATAGCAATTATCGCTGCGACCTTTATGATAGAAAACCAAAATTCAGTTTCGCCGTATACTTTTACGGAGGCTAGATTAATCGAATTGATGACAATAAAAAAGAAGGTACTGGATACCCACAATGGTATTTCTGGCCACCAAAATTGTACATATACGCCAATGGCAGTCAACTCGGCCATACTGACCAATATATACAGAACCCAATAATTCCAGCCCGATGAAAACCCGCCAAAAGCCCCCATGTATTTATTGGCGAAATAGCTAAAGCTACCCGAAACGGGTTCTTCTACGACCATTTCCCCCAACTGGCGCATGATAAAAAACGCGATAATTCCAGCAATAGTATAACCTAATATAACCGAAGGACCTGCCAATACGGCCGCCTTTCCTATTCCCAAAAAGAGGCCCGTTCCAATGGCGCCTCCTAATGCGATGAGCTGTATATGTCGGTTGCTTAATCCTCTTTTGAGTTGTTTATTCTCGTCCTTTTCTACCACCTTATCGTTAATTTTTGTTTGTTTTATTATGAATGGAGATCGTTCCTACGCCCAGTAATTCATCCCAGTATGTTCCTATACGTCTATTATATACCAATACTAGGTAATCATTTCCGGTGGCGTAGAAACTATTTGTAAACGCGTTGGTGATGATCTTACCTTCTGGAGTTTCGAGTACATATTCATAATCGTATAACCCTTGTTTTAGCTTCAGCGCAACCTCCCAATTTTTCGACGTCGGGTTATAGGTTAGTCTATTGTGTTCATTTCGTTGAAAGTTATTGAAACCACCTACAAGGTAAATATTTCCCGTTATCTTCTGATTCGTCTGTAGTGAAAAATGGACATCTGCATAGTCGGATTGGATCTCCGGATTTTCAAAATCCAGATTACGTATGTAAAACTTTCCATTTTCATCATAGGTGTCAGCGTAGCTGGCATCCCGTAAATCCTCGTCGGCTAATACATTGATCGAGATGAGACTGTCATTTTGAATCTGTTGGACTCGATTAGAACCCAATCGAAAACTGCGTAAATCAACGAATCGAAATTCATTATTCCCCGGAAAGTCTAAGGTTTCGCTGTTGTTATATTTGATCTCATTATTTCCAATAAACATAGGTTTGGTTAAAACCATTTTGTTGTCCTCACGTTGGTTTTGAAATACATGCACCTGTAGATCGCGCTCCGGATTGGGAATGGTTAATGACGGTGTTTTGAGGGATACATCGATCTTTTGATTAGTCATTCTTTTGGATACCTGTACTGAAGGAAGGATGTGAGTCCCTACTTGAATCAATGGACGCACGACGTAGAAGCGTCTCGTTACGACCAGTCGCGTTTTGTAAGCATCTTCATATACCTTTAATAAGTAATTTCCTGCAATTTTAGGTTTTATATATTCATTCGGAAAAGCTACTTTATAATGTGTATAGGCTTGGAATGTTCCCTGCGATTGGGAAAAATTATCAAGGCGATCCTCGTTATATCCCTCCGCGTAATCTAATGGTGACACGCGGCTTGGTTCCCAGTTAGCGTTACAATGTTCAATACCGTAATAATAACTTCTTACATCCGCCCGGAGATCATCGAAAGAGAGCAACAGCTGATCCTGACTACCCAACGTATATATCGGTAGTTGATTTTCTTTTCCTCTCGGAAAGAGCTGTACGGAATTTATAGCTTCTAAATAGCTCTTATTATCATAAACAATTTCTTGCTGTGGCGATCGTTCAAAGCCTTCGCGTATCTTTTTTTTTCGTTGTGCCTCGACTGTAGATAAGGCGAAGCAGAATAACGTTAGTAAGATAAAAGCCTGTTTGTTCATACATTTATTTCTGCCAAGCCTTTACTTCATGTTTACAATTCTGTCCACTACGTAAACGGTATTCCCTCTCCAAGGGAGTACGCCATGGTATTCTTTATAATGTAGATCGAAAAATTTACCACTATTTAATTCTAGTTGCTGAAAGATCGAATCGTCATCTACCGAAAATACAAATTCGTTGCTGGTAATTCCTCCCGTCTTTCCGCTTCCGAAACCTTCCTGGATCAATTTACCTTCATAGGTTTTAAATAAGTTTCCTTTTTTAACGGCATAATTTAAATATCCGGATTTTACGCCTTCACCGAATACAAAATAATATTTATAATAAACGAAAGCCCCTAAACCAAGGAAAATGATCAACAAAAGCCAACTTATCACTTTTTTTACACCTGAGGATTTTCTCTCTGTACTATTGATTTCAGCCATAACAAATCTATTTACAGGAATAAAGATAATAGAATGTTTGGTTATTAAGAATTTTAATTTATCCGTTGTAACTCGTCCTGAATATCTTTTTGTGTCGTTTCTCCGATAGGTACTAAAGGCAGACGTACATAATCGCCACCTATTCCTATTTGCTTCAAGATATATTTCACACCACAGGGATTACCTTCCGCAAAGCATAAATCCGTGATTTTAAGTAATTCACTGTGAATCGTGCGGGCCTGAGTAAAATTTCCTTCTGCGCACAGCCTTGCCAAAGTACTTACTTTTTTAGGAAGCGCATTTCCTACTACAGAGATAATTCCGACAGCACCCAGTGCCATCATCGGAAGAGTTGCAGGATCATCCCCTGAAATCAATAAGAAGTCTTCTGGTTTGTCACGCAGTATCTCCGAGAATTGCGCATAATTACCTGAAGCTTCTTTAGTCGCCACTATGTTTCTAAAATCGGTTGCCAGACGTACTGTCGTGGCTGCGCTCATATTACTGCCTGTACGCCCCGGCACGTTGTACAGTATCACTGGCAATGCTGAAGCTTCGGCAATGGCCTTATAATGCTGGTAAATCCCCTCTTGAGTTGGTTTATTATAGTAAGGCGATACCGATAGGATTGCACAGTATCCTTGAATACTAAATTCCTGAACTTGTTTCACTATTTCCACGGTATTATTGCCCCCAATTCCCGCCACTAACGGTATTCTTCCATTTACTGTTGTTGCTGTAAACGCCCAAACTTGCTTTCGTTCTTCAGCCGTCAATGTGGCAGTTTCGCCGGTTGTGCCTAATGATACTAAGTAGTTCATTCCTTCCGCAATTTGAAACTCTATTAGCTTTCCTAACGTTTCAAAATCAATCGTTCCATCTGCATTAAATGGTGTAACCAATGCCACCCCTGCGCCGTGAAGCTCGTTCATGTTGAATAAATTGTATTATATAATTGTTTAATTTTGATTAATCATTTTTAACAGATCCTGATCTGAAATAATAGGAACTTTAAGTTTCTCTGCTTTGACCAGTTTAGATGGTCCCATTTTATCTCCGGCGACCAGATAATTCAATTTGGCAGAAATACTGCTCAGCATCTTACCGCCGTGGGATTCGATCAATGCCCCTAATTCTTCTCTCGAAAAATCGGCAAACACACCAGATATCAAAAATGTTTTGCCAGACAGGCTCTCACCAGCTAGCAAGAGTTCTTTTTCCTCTATCGCGAAATTTAAGCCATATTGAGCCAATTTGTCGAGTTCGGCGAGATGAGCTTCTTGGTGTAAATACTCATAGACACTTTCTGCAATCCGGATTCCGGCATCCTGGACATTTGCAATATCTTCGATACTGGCATTCTTTAGGTGTTCAAGCGATTTAAAATGTAGCGCCAGTTTTTTGGCAACGGTTTCCCCCACATGCCGGATTCCTAACGCAAACAAGACTTTTTCAAAAGGTTTTTCCTTCGATTTTTCCAATCCGGCAATCATATTCTCGATGGATTTTTGACCGAACCTTTCGAGATTGACTAATTCATCCTGTCGGGTAGCTAGTGAATACAGATCAGATATGCGTCGAATTAGACCCAATCGATAAAAAGCGTCAATGGTTTCTTTGCCCAATCCCTGAATGTCCATCATTTTGCGTCCGATGAAATGTTGCATTTTACCGACGATCTGCGGACGGCAACCATCTTCATTCGGACAATAATGCACGGCTTCGCCATCGTGACGGATTAATGTTGTGCCACATTCGGGACATGTCGCAGGGTATAAGATCGTCTTCGCACTTGCTGGTCTTTTCTCGGGATTGGCGGCTATGATTTTTGGGATGATTTCTCCTCCTTTTTCTACGAAGACCGTATCTCCCGTATGTAAGTCCAGTCGCGTTATTTCATTTGCATTGTGAAGTGTAGCACGCTTTACTGTAGTACCCGCTAATAAAACAGGTTGCAAATTGGCTACCGGTGTCACCGCTCCGGTACGACCTATCTGGTAACTTATGCTGTTAAGAATCGTTTCTACACGTTCGGCTTTGAATTTAAAGGAAGTCGCCCAGCGCGGCGATTTTGCAGTGAATCCCAATTCCTCCTGATAGGCATATTCGTTTACTTTGATGACAATTCCATCAATATCATATGTCAACTGGTGTCTTTGGATATCCCAATAATGAACAAAATTGAGTACTTCATCAATCGAAGTGCAAAGTTTCGTTTCATCACATACCGGAAATCCCCATTCTTTTACTGCTTGAAGACTATCCCAATGCGTGGCGAAAAGTTTGTTTCTATTTTCGGTATACAAGAAATAAAGGAAACAATCCAGCGGTCTTTTTGCAACCTCGCCTGAATCTTGGAGTTTGATCGTTCCCGAAGCAAAATTTCTAGGATTTGCATACGTTTGCTCTCCGTTATCTTCCCGTTCTTTGTTGAGTCTCAGAAAAGCTGATTTATGCATAAATATCTCGCCTCTAATATCGAAAGAGGCAGGATAAGCTGTTCCCTCCTTCAATTGATGAGGGATGCTTCGGATAGTCTTTACATTGTTGGTAACCTCATCACCTTGGGTGCCATCTCCACGTGTGATGGCACGTGCCAGTTTGCCGTTTTCAAATGTGATGGATATCGAAAGCCCGTCGAATTTGAGTTCGCAGACATAGTCTACGGGATGCCCTATGGCTTTTTGTACCCGTTCATCAAAATCCCTAAGCTCCTGTTCATTATACGTGTTGCTCAGCGACAACATTGGCCAACGGTGTGCTACCGTGTTGAATTTAGAGGTGATATCTCCGCCCACTTTTAACGTTGGAGAGTTGGGGTCTCTAAATTCGGGGTATTCGTTTTCTAATGCCTCTAATTCCTTGAGTTTTTTATCGAAATCAAAATCAGAAACGACAGAATTTGCCAATACATAATATTGGTAATTATACTCATTTAATTCTGTTGTTAATTTTAAAATTCTATCTTGAATATCTTGCGACATAGGTTACGAAAATAAGAAATTTTAAGGGGGAAAATAATTTTATACCAATATTTTAACCCATTAAAATTAAGTGAGGAAAGTTTGAAGTTGTTAAAATTCGGTATTGCTACTTCTTGTGGAAATTATTTACAGATAGGTTGCTATATTTTTGTATTTTATTCGTGTAAAAATCCCAAATTATGCATTTTTTATAAAGTCCCGTTTTATTTTCTATTGCATTATATTTTTTTCTTTTTAACGCTGTTTTAAAAAAATATAGAAAGAAATATTGGTGAGCACGGCTTACAGCCCATGCGTCCCGTGGTTTCCCTTCCGCGAGAAAATGCAGTAAAGCGACGAGATCTAGCCACAAACGAGTCCAAATGACTGCTAATGCACGCCAAAAAGGAAGGTTTTTTTGGAGCATAAGTAGGTTATTACGGAAATTAAGATACGTCTTTTTAGGATTACTTGTATTTAGTGTTCCTCCGCCCACATGATATACAACGGATGCTGGGGTATAGCCAATTTTATAACCCATTTTTTTAAGTCGCCAACACAAATCAATCTCTTCCATGTGTGCGAAAAAATCTGCGTCAAATCCACCTGCTTCGTGCCACGCACTGGATTTAATAAATAATGCAGCACCAGTAGCCCAAAAAACCTCATTTTCCGTATCATATTGACCTTCATCTTTTTCGGTAATATTAAGGATACGACCCTTACAAAAGGGATAACCAAAATAATCGATATGCCCTCCGGCAGCCCCTGCATGTTCGAAGTAATCCCGTTGATGATATGCTCTGATTTTAGGTTGCGCAGCTACAAAGTCATTTTTTTGCATAAAATCAATGACCGGTTCTATCCAAGAAGGAGTTACTTCTACATCTGAATTAAGCAAGATAAAATAATCTGCTTCTACTTTTTTAAGTACCTTATTATATCCACCGGCAAATCCATAGTTATCATCATTGTGGATAATACGGATTGTGGGGTAGTATTCCCTGACAAAGGCTACAGAATCATCTGTAGAAGCATTGTCTCCGATAATAAATTCAATATTTGGGTAAGTACTATTGTACACGGATGGTAAAAATTTCTCTAAGAAAAATTTACCGTTCCAATTTAATATGACAACAGCAACTTTGGGATATTCTATCATTTTTCAGTTGTTCTTGTTCTTTTCCAACGACGGTGTGTCCACAACCAATATGCCGGCTCTTCACGAATCATTTTTTCTGTGAATTTATTGTGAATTTGCGTTATTTCATGTTTTTGGTGCGTGGATGGATTTTCTACTAATGTAGTAAATTTACAATAATAGTGGCCTCTTTTTTGTTTTCTACCGATGTGACAATATACTACCGGACTTTCCGTTAGTTGAGCAATCCGTTCCGCACCGGTATAGACTAAGGTGTCTTGATTTAAAAACTCCATAAAATAGTCTGAATCTTGATGCAGGGGAGTTTGATCAGCTACAAACATACTCATATTGCGTTGATTTTTTAACCTGACCAAGTGACGTAAAATTTGCTTCATCGGCACCATCGTTGCTCCAAAGCGTGTGCGTATACTATTGTATATCTGATCAAAATCTTTATTGTTCAACGGTTTGTAAATAATCAGACGAGGATATTCCGTCATAAGCGACATTCGGTAGATTCCCAACTCCCAGTTTCCGTAATGTGCTGTCACGCCGATTACAGATTTTCCTACTTCAAAATGCTTGTACACTTCTTCGGGATTTAATAATTCAATGCGATTGATTACTTGTTTTTCTGTAATGGTTCGCATTTTTAACGCTTCCACGATGATATCAGGGAAATAGCGAAAGAATTTCTTCGCAATCTGATGAATTTCGTCTACTGATTTCTCCGGAAAAGAGTTTTTTAAATTGCTAATAACGATCGATTTTCGATATTTGAAGACGTAATAAATAACAAAGTACAAAAAATCGGATAGGATATACAATGCCCAAAAAGGCAGCAAAGAAAAACAAAATAGTAAACCCGAAATAATCTTTTTATTCATCAATACGGTTTGCTGCATACGATCTGAGATACAAACTTAGATAAAGTTGCATATAAAAGCAATTTATTCAGTTGCGTATAATCCTTAAATAAAGTTATTTTTGCTTCATAATTTATAGTTAATTTTAGTTTATGTCCACTCAACTGTTATTATCGGCAACGTATCTTCCTCCGGTCTCTTATTTTCACGCGATCTATCAACACGATCTTCCTATTGTTTTAGATAAATATGAACATTATCCGAAACAAACTTATCGTACCCGTGCTAAGATCGCTACCGCTAATGGAATTTTAGAATTGTTTGTTCCGATAGTGCATGGCCGTAAGGAGCACGTCGCGATGAAAGATGTCCGAATCAACTATGACCACGATTGGCAGCGATTGCATTGGCAAAGCTTGCAGACTGCATACCGTAGTTCGGCATATTTTGAGTTTTATGAGGATGAGTTTGAACAATTCTATGAAAAAAAGTGCGAGTTTTTGTTTGATTACAATCTATCGCAATTGGAATTAATCCTTAAACTATTGAAGATTAATAGAAGTATTTCCTTTACGGATAGTTATGAAAAGGCTCCCTCCGGAGTGTTAGATTATAGAAATCTTATTCATCCCAAAAAGCCATCTGTTTTTGAAACACCGAAACCATATTATCAAGTGTTCAACGATAGGGTAGGTTTTATCCCCGAACTCAGTATTATAGATTTGATTTTTAATCAGGGCCCTCAAAGTAAAAACTATTTATAAAAACTTTTAGCAAAAAATAAATCTTCCTTTCAAACCTTTTTGCTTAATTTATTGTTACATAACAAACTGTGCAGAAGATTGATGAAAAGTCTATTTATTACCCTGGTTATTGTTTTTTCATGTAACCTGTCCTTTTCGCAAAGCGGAACGGATACGCTACATTATAAAAAAGTGTATTATTTCGCGGGCACGGGAATTGGTATTCCAATGGGCAAAACGAAAAATGTACTTTCTCCGAAGTTGTTCTCGGGGAGTATGGGGCTAGATATTACCTTAAAGAATCCAAGGTACTACCTTTATCCTGCACTGTACTTAATGTCGTTTAACTATGACCAACTGATAGATGATGCCGATTATAATCGAACGATTGAAAATGGCCGATCCAATTTTTATATGCTTAGCCTAGCTGGGGGCACACGGAAGCAATATGATCAGTTGAATACTTATGCATACCTAGGACCTACAATAGGGTTAGTTAATGAGCCACGCGCTAATGATGTAGGAAATAAAGTAGTTATGGAAAGTAAGTACTCCATGGCATTTGGTACCAAATTGGGCGTAGGTGCCGACTATAAATTTAAAGGTTTTTTCCTTGGCGCTGAAGTGGGGTATCTGTATAATGTGAATAAGATCCAAGGAAATCCAGTCCATGTGTTAACACTTATGGTTGGTCTAAAATCGGATATCACCCGGTTAGGTGAAAAGGTGGTTGATATATTGTCGTCATCTAATTAGGTAATTAAATGCTGAAGGCATGTACGGACTTGAAAAAATAAAACGAATAGGCAAGATCCTTAAGGTTTTATCAACATACGGCTTTGATGAAGTGATCTCCAGGTCCAACATCGACCGCATACTTCCTGATAGTTTTTTGCTTTGGAATAATCACACCCGCAAAATATTTGAAGAAGATTTTAATGTCCGTATCCGATTGGCGATAGAAGAATTGGGGCCTACTTTCATTAAATTGGGACAACTGCTAAGTAATCGGGCAGATATTATCCCAGAAGATCTTCGCCTTGAACTTATAAAACTGCAAGATGATGTTCCTACAGAAGATATTGATATTAGGCATCGCTTAAATCAGGAGCTTGAAATCGATCCTGATGAACACTTTGCTTTTATCGATCCCGTGCCTATTGCAGCAGCATCCATTGCACAGGTGTATAAAGCGCAACTCAAGGATGGAACTCCTGTCATTTTGAAGATAAAGCGATCAGGTGTGGATGCGATTATTCGCACGGATTTGGATTTTATTAAAGATCTCGTCAAACTATTGGAAAAAAAATATGAGATTTTTTATAAAATGAATCTTTATCAGATTGCAGTCTCCTTTGAGAATTCATTGTTAAAAGAACTTTCCCTTACGAACGAACTCAATAATATTGAACGTTTCAGAAGAAATTTTAAAGGCAATAAAGAAACTCATGTGCCCAAGGTATACCGCCAATATAGCTCTGATGAGATGCTATGCATGGAACTTATCAATGGTGTAAAAGTAAATGATATAGCGGGTTTAGCGACATTTGGCCTCCCTCCAAAATCAGTCCTTCAAAATGTATTGGACCTCTATCTTGAACAAGTACTTGTGCATGGATTCTTCCATGCCGATCCCCATCCCGGAAATGTATTTGTAAATCAAAAAGGACAGATCGTTTTTCTGGATTATGGAGCAATGGGATTTATGGTGCCGCAAGATCGAGGAATAATCGAATCCATGGTGATCAATTTTTTGATGAATGATGCAAAGGGATTACTGAAAAATATCAAAAAGCTTGCTATAGTGCATCACATCGAGGATGAACGAAGTCTCGAAAGAGATGCCTACGAAGTTTTCGAAATGATTAAGCAGAATGCATTAGACGATATTAAGATTGCCATTATGTTACAGAAATTAAATGTCATCTTGCAGACCAATCATATATTGATGCCTGATTTTGTATATGTATTGTTAAGAGGTGTGTCTATATTAGAAGGTACCGGCCGACAGTTGAACGCGGAGTTGAACATCCCTGAAAGTATTTCACCCTTTGCCAAAAGGATTGCTGATCAAAAGTTGTCTGCGGAATATTTGACAGAGCAGTTAAAAGAAAAGGCTCTATTTTTAAAAGATGTTATGATCGATGTACCCATGGATTTGTTATCTCTGCTCGAAAAGCTGAAGAATGATAAGATTACGTTGAATCATAAGATCAGGGATTTCGATCACCTTCAGCTTATTTTTCATCGAATAGGTAATAAGTTTTTGCTGTCCATTTTAGCGATGACGTTTGGTGTTGGTGCCAGTATATTAGCACATGGAAGGGTTGGATATTTATTATGGGGTATGCCAATTATCTCTTGGCTGGGTTTTACCATGAGTTTTGTTTTGAGTTTTATCCTGCTGATACAACTCGTAAGGAGCAAGTAGTTGAAATATAAATACTTGAAAAATTTTCTGATCTTCTTTGTGTTAAAAAATGTTAAAGGAATTCATAAAGATACTATTTGGAAAGATAGTTCGTTTTATTGGTGTAGATTAAAATATAAAAAATTCATAATTTCATAATTTAGGTTAATAATTGGTTTGAAAAATCCTGAGGTTCCCCGCCTTAGGATTTTTTTTGTTTATTTAATTCTTCGTTGTTTGTAATAATATTTTTTTTCTTCCTCGGTGATGGCCCGGAGAATTCGGCATGGATTGCCTGCTGCTATTACATTTGCAGGAATATCTTTGGTAACAACCGATCCAGAGCCGATAACTGTATTTTCACCGATAGTTACACCGGGATTGATCACTGTATTGCCTCCAATCCATACGTTGTCACCGATTGTAATCGGAACAGCATATTCCAACCCCGTATTGCGCAGTTCATGATGAATCGGATGTCCTGCAGTGAACAAAGAAACATTTGGCGCTATCATTACATTATCGCCGATGCGAACCGGGGCGCAATCCAGGACAGTGAGATTATAATTGGCGTAAAAATTTTCACCAATTTCAATATTATAACCGTAATCACAGCGGAAGGGAGGTTCTATATAAAACATCTTTTCTGTTTTGCCAAAGAGCTCTTTGACGATCTGTTTTTTCGCCTTTACTTGTCGAGGTTCCAATTGATTAAACCTATAACACAATGTCTGCGCAAGTAATCTGTCTTCGGAAAGTGTTTTATCATTCGGAAAATAGGCTTCTCCAGTGATCATTTTTTCCTTTTCAGTGGTCATATTAGATATTAGATACGAGATGTTAGACTTGAGATATTAGCAATTAATTCTAACAAAGATAATAAAAAGGGACTTTTTTATATCGGTGTCGCGTATTCGTTTTTGTACCGAAGTCGATATAAAGGGGAGTATAATCGATAGTCTTTCACGTAATATTAAGTATCTTTGCGCATGGTTTTGAATACGCAGAAAATATCTCAACATACAGTTAGTGTCATAGGAAGTGGCAGTTGGGCTACCGCGATGGTCAAAATGTTAGCGGACAATAAATTAGAAAAGGAAATTTTTTGGTGGGTACGTAAGGAAGAAGACATCGAATACATAAATAGATACCGACATAATCCAACTTATCTTAGCGCAGTGGAGGTAAAGCTCGAAGAGAACCATGTATTGTCTGATGCTCGACAGGCAATACGGTCTACTGATATCGTTATCTTAAATACTCCAGCAGCTTACTTAAAGCTCGCGTTGCAAGGAGTGGAGAAGCCAGATCTGGAAGGGAAAATTATTGTTTCGGCTATTAAAGGGATAATTCCGGACGAAAACTTAATCGTTGGTGAATACCTAAATCAGACCTATGATGTCCCGTTAGATCATATTGTCGTAATCGGTGGTCCCTGTCACGCCGAAGAAGTATCTCAAGAGAAGCTTTCCTATCTCACATTTGCTTCCAAGGATCTAGATAAAGCACAAATTGTTGCAGATCTACTATCTAACAGATATATCAATGCTAATATTTCGGATGATGTTTTGGGTGTTGAATATGGAGCAGTTTTAAAAAATATCTATGCGTTGGCTGGAGGAATATGCCACGGGTTGGGGTATGGAGATAATTTTCAAGCTGTATTGGTCTCAAATGCCATTCGGGAGATGGAATTTTTTGTACAGGAAATTGATCCTGCGGATCGCGAAATAAATGCTTCCGTCTATCTGGGCGATCTCTTGGTAACTGCCTATTCACAATTTAGCCGCAATCGAACCTTTGGTAATATGATAGGTAAGGGGTACACCGTACAATCTGCTCAGTTAGAAATGAATATGGTCGCCGAAGGATACTATGCTTCTGATTGTATCCAGAGCATCATCCATAAAAATGAGTTAGAAATGCCGATTTGTAATATGGTATACCAGGTATTATACAACCACCAGCCAGCTACATTTGAAGTGTCAAAATTAGCTAAAAAATTAACATAATAATGGTTTCAAAAGAACATATAGCAGATACCTACAAGACTATACAGGATGAGATTACGCAAGCGTTGGAAAAGTTGGATGGTGGCGCAAAATTTCAAGAAGAAATATGGGAACGTGATGGTGGAGGCGGTGGTCGCACGCGGATCATGCAAAATGGAAATATCATTGAAAAGGGAGGCGTCAATTTTTCAGCAGTACACGGTAAACTGCCTGCAGTGATTAAGAAAGCCTTCGGAGTAGATGAAGATGAATTCTTCGCCACAGGAGTTTCCATCGTTATTCATCCCAATAACCCGCATGTTCCGATAATCCATATGAACATCCGATATTTTGAACTAAATAAACAGACGAGGTGGTTTGGTGGAGGTATAGATTTGACACCACATTATGTAGTGAAGGAAGACGCCCGTTTTTTTCATCAACAGCTTAAAACAGTTTGCGATAAACATCATCCTGATTTTTATTCCGATTTTAAAACCTGGGCCGACAATTATTTTTTCATCAAACATCGGGATGAAACACGGGGAATAGGCGGTGTTTTTTATGATAAATTGACACCCGAAAAGACCGGTTTGACCTTTGAGCAGATTTTTGTTTTTTCGTGTGATTTAGGTCGTATATTTGCACCTACTTATATAGACCTGGTAAATAAACATCGTACACGTGCTTTCAGTCAACACGAAAAGGATTGGCAGTTGCTACGTCGCGGTCGTTATGTCGAATTCAATTTAGTATACGACTCCGGGACTAAATTTGGTTTAGAAACAAATGGCCGCATTGAATCTATATTGATGAGTTTACCAGCACAGGCGAATTGGGTTTATGATTTTAAAGCCGAACCAGGGTCGGCAGAACAAGACACTTTAGATTTATTAAAAAAAGATATCAATTGGGTGAACTAATTCACACATACATTAGATGGTAAATTTCAACAGATTTAAATTAGATAACGGCCTCAACGTATTGGTACATGAAGACCATACTACAGCCATGGCAGTTGTCAACATTTTATACAACGTAGGTGCTCGCGACGAGTCTCCAGAACAAACCGGATTTGCTCACCTTTTCGAACACTTGATGTTCGGTGGGTCGGCTCACATTCCGGATTACGATAGTCCTTTGCAACAAGTCGGAGGCGAGAATAATGCCTTCACCAGCAATGATATTACAAACTACTATTTGACGTTACCGGCTAATAATCTGGAAACTGCTTTTTGGTTGGAAAGCGACCGGATGTTAAGTTTAGCATTTAGTGAACAAAGTTTGGAAGTACAACGGCAGGTGGTTTCCGAGGAATTCAAACAGCGTTACCTTAACCAGCCGTACGGCGATATGTGGCTGCGATTAAGGCCGCTAGCCTACAAAGTGCACCCCTATCGTTGGGCCACTATTGGTAAAGAGTTAAAGCATATTGAGGATGCGAGAATCGAAGATGTTAAAGCATTTTTTAATAAATTTTATACACCAAGAAACGCCATTATGGTCGTGGCCGGAAATGTGCATTTCGATCAAGTTAGATTATTAACTGAAAAATGGTTTGGAAATATTCCCACAGGTACCCCGTACCATCGGAATCTTCCGCAAGAGCCCGAACAAGTGGAAGCTAGAAGGGAAGAAGTAGAAGCTGATGTGCCCGTAGATAGCCTATATATCGCATTTCATGGTCCAGGGAGATTGTCCGAGGACTATCAGACCGTGGATTTAATGTCCGATATTCTTTCTAGAGGAGCCTCTTCTCGTCTATATCGCTCGTTGATAAAAGAAAAGCAATTGTTTAGCGAGGTGAATGCGTATGTGATGGGAAGTATCGACGACAATCTTTTTATCGTAGAAGGTAAACCATCGGCCAACGTCTCCCTTTCTGAAGCGGAAGCTGCCTTATGGGAGGCATTGGAGAAACTGAAAACGGAAGAGGTAGAAGATAAGGAATTGGAAAAAGTAAAAAATAAGATTGAATCCACTATGCTTTTTGCTGAGTTGTCAATTTTAGATAAGGCGATGAATCTGGCATATTACGAATTATTGGGAGATGCGGAGGATTACAACAAAGAAGTCAGTAAATATTTGTCCGTGACCAAGGAGGATATCCGAAAAATAGCAAATCAACTTTTTAGAAAAGAAAACTCGTCAACATTGATATATCACGCGAAAGGAGGGCAACATGCTGAATAGATTTGCTGCTCCCGAATTCCAGACCATTAAGGACCTTACATTAGTGCATCCCGAGTCTATCAATTACACCAATGGATTAAAAGCTTTTGTTTTTCAGGCAGCAGAACTTGATTTAATAAAATTTGAGTTTGTATTTGACAACGTGTTTGATGATGCTGAAAACCCACTGTTAAACACGGTACTTTGTTCGATGCTCAAAGAAGGTACAAATACTTATACCAGTGCCGAGCTCGCAGAACATATTGATTTTTACGGCGCCTATTTAATGCCCGAATACAGCTTTGACCATACCGCTCTGACGTTATACACGATGCATAAGTATGTGGATAAAGTGTTGCCCTTGGTCAAAGATATTTTAACGAATAGCATCATTCCGCAGAAAGAGCTGGATACCTATATTCGTAATAACAAGCAGTCTTTACTGATTTCATTGCAGAAGAACGACTTTGTAGCTCGGCGCTTATTCTATCAGCATGTATTTGGTCCTACACGGTACGGAGTAGTTCCAACGCCAGAGGCTTACGATGCCATTGGTCGGGAAGTGCTTTTGGAACTCTATTATAAACAGTTCCGGCCGAGTAATTGCACACTCTTTATTGCCGGAAACGTAGGTGATGCGGTACTTGGATTGGTTGAAGATTTGTTTTCGGACAGCTGGGGCGCATCATCTGGATCTGTACATCCGCATCCCTTCCAGCTGGTACTACCAGAAGGTAAGCTTATTTTGGAATCAAAAGCAGAAGCCATACAATCTGCTATTCGCATGGGCGGATTAATGGTAAATAGAACGCACGCAGATTTTCCTGCAGTCCAATTCGTTAATACCTTATTGGGTGGTTTCTTTGGTTCCCGTTTGATGGCAAATATCCGTGAGGATAAAGGCTATACCTATAGCATTGGTTCAGCAGTGGGAAATTTGAAATATGGAGGTTTCTTTACCATCGCTTCTGAAGTGGGCACAGCAGTAACAAAAGCTACCTTGGCCGAGATTGAAAATGAATTCGAGAATCTTCAACAACGTCAACCTTCGGTAAAGGAAGTGGAGCTGGTGCGTAACTACTTGTTGGGTGTCATGTTGGGGTCACTGGAAAGTATATTTTCGCACGTCGATAAGTTTAAGGCAGTTTATTTTTCAGGATTGGATTTAAGTTATTACAGCTACTATAATAAGGTAATACAAGAAATAACCCCGGCTAACGTACAGGATATTGCTATACGCTATTTTGACTATTCCAAATTGGTGAAAATTGTCGTAGGTAAAATAGACTAGCTCATTTTAGAGATTACCTTACCCGGAAATCTTTCGGCATATTGCAGAACAAGGCTTGTCATGTAATAGTTACTTGTGCAGCGGTCTTGTTCTGCTATTAAATCTTCCAATTGTGCAGCCTGATTTGAAGCGTCAATAAAACCAAAAGCATGCAGGGTATTGTCTTTATAATAGACGTAAGACTTTTCATCCAGATGTCGCCCCTGATCCATTAATAGAAACGTGCTTTTTTTTCCATTAACGTAGTCAATTGCCTGCTGTACCCTGTCATTGTATTCTTCTACAAAAGGCAAATCATCATAGGCTACTTTGTGCTTTATTTCAGCGGCCGTCGAATAAAAAGAACATATTTTGGTGTCGAGGTTGAACCGTTCTATAAGCTGCAAAAGGAGTTGGTTTGCATCAGAAGCTCTTTCGAAATATTGAACAGCTGCTGCGTTTTTACTGAATTTGGATACCAATAGACGAAGATATCCTTTCTGGTCTTCATACTGCATCAAGCAAAATTTAGGTTCATACTTTTTCAGTGCGCTGTTATGTGGAGGCCAGTGCTTCTTTATCATCTGGCATTCCATGAGTAAGGCCATGAGTTCCGTTCCGCTTTCTTCGAAGTCTATCGAACAGATCTCATTGATAAAAGCCTGTCGTCTTAAGGTGCCGTTATTGCCTGTAAAATGGCTCAGCACACGCTTCTTAATATTGATAGCCTTGCCCACATAAACGATTTTTCCCTGTTTATCCCGAAAGATATATATACCTGCCGATTCGGGTAGTTTTAAAAAATCCTCCTCATTGATATGTGTCGGAAGACGATGTTCTTTTGTTTTTTTGAGAGTAGATAAAATGAGTCCTTCTTTATCCTCGCGTAATAATTTTTCGAACAAAATCACTGTTGCCTGTGCATCACCTAGGGCTCTGTGTCGGTCCTGTATATCGATTCCGAGATTTTGACACAATTTGCCCAAGCTATACGAGGCTAGATTAGGGATTATCTTGCGGGCAAGCCTAACCGTACACAATTTAGGCGCTTTCCAGTTGAATCCTGCTAATTTGAGTTCCTGAAAAATAAAAGAATAGTCGAAATTGACATTATGGGCCACAAAAATACGCTTCTCCAGTAATTCCAATATTCTAGGTGCGAGTTCATGAAAAGAAGGTGCATTTTTGACCATTTCATCACTTATTCCGGTCAATACCTGGATATGGTAGGGGATAGGTTGATGTGGATTTACTAAGGTCTGGAACTTTTCAATCACATGCTGTCCATTATGAACAAGGATCGCTATTTCCGTAATCCCATTCCCTCCCGCATACGACCCCGTAGTTTCTATATCGACAATAGCATATTCCATGGATACAAACTTACTAAATATTTTAGTGTTTTGTTAATTTCAAAATCTATTTAACTGAATTATTTCTTTTTTTATATCTTCAACTTATGAAGAATCTATTTATCTATCTGTTAGCATTTGTCAGTTGTCTCTCCGTCGTTTATGCGCAAAAGAAAAATGTAGTATATCAAGAATTGCCTGTTTATGGGAAGCTCTTTGATACACCTTCCAAATATCATCGTGTCGATACCGCAAAATATAAAGATTTACCTGCTCGTGTCAAGTATTTATATACGAATAGTGCTGGGTTATTTGTAACGTTTCGATCCAATTCTTCATCCATACATGCCAAATGGTGTGTAACAGATACTAAGGTGTCGTTCAATCTTACATCGATTGCCCAAAAAGGATTGGATGTATACATCAAAAATGTTGATGGTAAATGGCAATATGCTGGTTCAAAAGGAACCGTTATAACATGTGACGAAAGTATTTTGACAGATAACCTGGACCAAACAGAAAAAGAATTCCTGATATACTTACCCTTATACGATGAAACCAAATCGCTGGAAATAGGAATAGAGGAGGGAGCGACTTTCCAACCGCTATCCAATCCTTTTCAAAAGAATATTGCCGTATACGGTTCGAGTATTGTTCAAGGTGCATCTGCAGGAAGACCGGGTATGGCCTATACAGCAATATTGTCCCGGCGCACAGGCTTGAATTTTATTAATCTCGGGGTAAGTGGTAGCGCTAAGATGGAGCAAGAGGTCGCGCATATGTTAGCAGCCGGTACACCCGATGTATTCATCTTAGACTGCGTACCCAATTCCTCGCCAGAAATTGTTTCAGAACGCACCCAATATTTTGTGGCGTACCTTCGTGCAAATCATCCCAATACACCGATTATCATGATCCCTTCCGTAGTGAGGGAATTAAGTTACTTTAACCAAGTTTGGAACAAACGGAATACGGAGCAGAATGTACAGTTTAAGAAAGAATACGAAGCCCTAGTCGCGAAAGGCATTAAACATCTGTATTATCTGGATAGCAATACGCTACTGGGAACGGACCACGAAGGTACCACCGATGGAACACATCCCAACGATTTGGGATTTATGCGGATGGCCGATCAGATACAACCTTTCGTACTAGAGATCATGCATAAGCATAATTTGCTCTAGGATTACGCTACGCGATAAGATTATTCTATTTTTTTATCAATCAGCTCGCGGATGGCTACCGAAGCTATTGCACCTCCAAACGCTGCCGGAAGGTAGGACATGGTACCGTATGCCGATTTTTTGTAATTACTTCCATCCGTATAGAGTAAGGAAGATTTATCGGGTAATTCGGTTGAAAATGCCACTTTTACCCCTTCACGTATATCGTGTTTTTGCAATTTTTTACGAATATGGCGCGCCAGTTTACAGTTATAGGATTTACTGATATCTGCAATTTTAATTTTGGTTGGATCCACTTTACCTCCTGCTCCCATAGAACTCACGAAAGGAATTTTTTCCGCATAGGCAGATCGGATCAAAAATAATTTTGGGGTGATACTGTCTATCGCTTCAACGATATAATCCGGTTTTAATTCCAGCAGAGCGGGGATACGTTCTGGAATCACAAACTCCTCCAGTACATTCAGTTTTAATTCAGGATTGATATCCAGCAACCGTTCTTTCATAATTTGTGCTTTGGATACGCCGTGGTTGGTTGCCAAAGCCGGCAGTTGCCTATTGCGGTTGGAGGGATCTACCGTATCTCCATCGATAACGGTCATTTTACCCACTCCCGCACGACAGATGAATTCTGCTGCGAATGAACCTACACCGCCTAATCCCAATACCATTACATGCGAATTGGCTAATTTCTCTAATGCTTCGCGTCCTATCAACGCCTCTGTTCTTGATAACCAAGATAAATCTTCCATAGTTATAAATAGGAATACTTAAATACGTTTTGAAAATTCTGTGCCAGTTGATTTCTGAGTTGATCCATCGAAATTTTACGGACGGCGCAAAAATACGTATAAATATCTACTATACTAATAGATTTATCATCAGTTTCTAAGAAAATTTTCTCCAGCGGAAGGTCGCTAATTAAATTGTTTTTAGCTCCTTTCAGCATATCAGCTCCCAAACTGATTAGATAACCTTGCTTTAATACCGATTGTGCTAAGGCAATATTTTTATTAAAACCGTGGAAAATAACCGGAACGGCTACTTTTTGTTGCAGCAGTACCTGAAAGGTCTCTTGGTAGGCACGTACACAATGGAGGATCAGGGGCTTATCTACAATATTTGCCAACTGGATCTGTTGCTCAAAACACTTGATTTGCTTTTCCCACTTTGTTTTAGTGAGTTTATCCAACCCACATTCGCCAATAGCAAGCACGTTTTCTCTTGCTGCATAGGTTTCCAATGCGTTGTATTGTTTGTCAAAATCGATATCAATATGCCAGGGGTGTATGCCTACAGAGCATATAGCGGAAGGGAAATAATCTTTGCCGACTATACAGTTTTGCAGGGACAATACGTCATGTTGTTCATTCCTACAATGTGTATGGATATCTATATATGGGGTATGCATATTGTAACGATAAAAGCTACAGTTATGTGAGCATGGAAGGAGCGTTATCAGCCATTTGCCCCGTGCTGATTTTAGCAATATTTTCCAACGTTACTTCTGCAATTTCTTTCAGGGCTTCTTCCGTAAAGAATGCTTGATGCGCAGTAATAAGTACATTTGGAAAGCTCATTAATCGTTGAATATTATCGTCTAGGATGATATTGGTAGAGAGGTCTTTAAAAAACAGCATTTCCTCTTGTTCGTACACATCAATACAAAGTGCGCCTATCCGCTTCGTTTTCAATCCTTCGATAATATCCACTGTGTTAATTAAACCACCGCGGCTCGTATTTATGAGCACAACACCCGGTTTCATCAGGTTAATCGTCTGTTGATTGATTAGATAATGATTTTCTGGTGTTAATGGACAGTGTAATGAAAGAATGTCGGCCTCCTCCAATACATGTTCTAACGAGGTGTACTGTACGCCTTGTTCAATGAGGCTATTGTCGGGATAAATGTCATACGCCCATATTTTACAGCCAAAGCCCAGCATGATCTTCACAAAAGCCTTGCCTATTTTGCCAGTTCCGATTACACCTACCGTTTTTCCGTTCAAATTAAAACCCAACAAACCGTTGAGTGAAAAATTCTGTTCCCGCACACGGTTATAGGCTTTATGTGTTTTTCTGTTCACGGTAAGTAGCATCGCCACGGTATGTTCCGCAACTGCTTCCGGAGAATAGGCCGGAACCCGACATACCGCAATTCCATATCTTTTGGCAGCTTCAATATCTACATTGTTAAATCCTGCACATCGCAGTGCAATAATCTTTACGCCATTAGTTGATAATGTCTCTATTACTTCTACATTTAATTTATCATTCACAAATACACATACGGCATCGGTATTTTTTACCGCATTGGCAATATGTGGTCCCAGATGCGTATCATAATAGTCGATCGTGAAGTCGTGACTTTTGTTAAGACGATCGAAAAATATTTTGTCGTACGGTTGGGCAGAGAAGAAAGCAATTTTCATGGTGTATATCTATAACAGTATTATTTTTATCAGATCGACTTTTATCAGATTGATTTAAATATACAGAATTAATCCATAAGCTAACTGTGTTAAGATCGTTAATACAAAGTATTTTATCTAAATTTAACAAAAATACAATCAGAATATGCCCAGTAAATTTCATCAATTAAGTGCGAAATCGCCGCAAGGCGTACCTATATCAATGGAGGATTTTGACGGAAAGGTGCTGTTGATCGTAAATACAGCAACTAAATGTGGCCTAGCTCCTCAGTTTGATGGCTTGGAAGTGCTGCATCAAAAGTATAAAGATAAGGGATTGGTCATATTGGGCTTTCCTTCGGATCAGTTTGCCGGGCAGGAACCTGAAACAAATGAATCCATGGAGCAGACCTGCAAGGTGAACCATGGCGTAACATTTCAACTCATGGAAAAATGTCATGTAAACGGATCGACTACCCATCCTGTATTTGAGTTTCTAAAGAAAGAACTTGGTGGTTTTTTCGGAAGTCGGATTAAATGGAATTTTACTAAATTCTTAGTGGACAAAAATGGAATCCCTTTCAAACGTTACGCACCGATTACAAAACCCCAAGATATAGAAAAAGACATTATCTACCTTCTTCAATCATAAAAAAGTTATGGCGGTTTTTAACCGCCTTATTCTTCCATTTAACGTGTTATTGGTGGGCGTTCTTACCCGTACTAAGGTAATTTGAATGCCTGACGTGCCAATAATTGCCATTGATTGTTGGTTTTTACCCAAGTCAATACAATCCCCAATTTTATATTTGCCTGGCCTTTTCCCGGATCGTTTGTGGTAGCACTTAAGGTATGACGTACGATAGCCGTTTTGTCTACTATCTGAATGGTCTGTTCTGTAAGTTGGATATCTTCAAATACAGAAGCACCAGAAACAAAAGTCTGCACGAAATCAGCCTTTGTTTCCATTTTTCCGCTGGAATGACCATAGGAGAGGTGGTTCGACGCCAATCTGTTCAATGTAGTGCCGTCGGCTTTAAGCATGGCCTGTGTCAATTCGTCCACCGTCTTTTCGACTTCCTTCACGAGTTTATCCTGCGCCGACGCATTATAAACCACAGTTGTAAAAATTAAACTCATTACGACCAACGATATCTTTTTGTTTAGCATGATTTGATGATATATGTTCAATCTCAAACTTAGTGAATTTGCAGCCTTTTTACAAGTGGTAATTTAATAATTATCTGCTTGATTTCATCGCTTTTACCACTTTCAGATTCGCGTCCTCCGCTAGATTTCGATATGAATCGCTCCCGACGCTATATATCGCCATATTCCCGTCTTTATCACAGTGAATCCCCCAACCGTAACGTTTTGTTAACGGGGAGGCACGGAAGCACGCCTGGCCTTTTGAGAAAAATTTTTCTTTTGCCTCTGGGAGTTCACTTTCTATTAGGTTGTTCCGCTCGACAAATACCTGAAATAATACGTCGTCAGAAGTATAAGCATAGGGATTTTTACTGATCATCTCAAACTGTAGGTTTGCTACGGTCTTGGTATCCCCTTTTGTAGGAGGCACTATCCCGGCTGGTGCGGGGCAGTCGTCTGCGACCACTATAAATGTATTGGTGTAATTTGTAGTATGGGTTTTCATCTGAATAAATTGTTCTTTAAAGGTGATGAAGCTATCAGGTTTATTCATCCCCTTATGTGGTTTGAATAAAACCATGATGGTTTCATAAAGATGTCCTTTTTTGATAGACGTTATTCCATTGGCACTTTTCTGTTTTCAAAATATTTACGGGTATATGTCCCAGGGATAGCATGGTCACCCTCCTTAAAATCAAAATTAACGAATTTAATCCCGTTCAATTCGGTTAGCGTATATGTCGATATGGCCATAAAGCTATTCGCTCCTGTTGTACCCATCTCCTGTGTTAAATAGGTGGAACTATCCATTTTTACGTATATCGTATCAACAGATAGTTTTACAAAATCTAATTTTAAGTTACCCCCATTTTCAGCATTCAATAAGTTGATCAGATCCCGAGGGTTTAACGAATCATTCGGAATCGACCGGTTTTTTATCGCAACGTCTTGGTCATAGTCGTAGATCCAGATCGGAGAAGGTGTCATAGTGGAAAATTTGTCGCTCTCTTTTTCAAGTGTCTCTGTTGCGTTTTCCTCTGTTTTGGTGGTACGGTTACATGATGAGATCACGGTATACAAGAGTATGATAATCAAAAAACGGTTCATATGTTATTCTATTTATGGGTTTTTCTATACTAATATATAAATGAATTATAAGACAGGTTGTTTTAATTTTTTTTTAATACCGGATGTAATACGCTGTTGATGGTTTGTAATTTCGACTGATAATTGTGCCTTGCGTCATTATCTCCCATACGTGTTCTTATTTTTTTATTTTAATACACTGATAATTAGTGTTTTGGGTATAATGTTTGTCCCCGGCCAAAGGTCAGGAAGATTATATTTTGACCTGTCTTGCCGCACGAGGGAATCTGTTCATCCTACCTACTTTTGATTAAACGAAAGACATAACAATAATTTAATAATTATCAATAAGAAGCATATGAACACACCACGATTTAAAACAAAAAATTCCCTACTTGGCGCTTTACTTTTTGTAGGCCTATTGTCCATTACGACTTCATTCGGACAAACCAAATATACCGGAAATAGTGGTAACGTCACCATCGATGGTACCTCTACACTTCACGATTGGAACATGAAATCGGCCAGCGGACACACTAGTGTAACCATGACATTAAAAGATGGTCAGATCACAGATGTTTCTGCATTGAGCTTTACCGTAGAGGCAACAAGTCTAAAAAGTAATAAGTCAGGATTGGATAAAAATGCCTACAAAGCATTGAATACATCCGCAAATAAGAATATAACGTATAAAGCTACATCGGGTACGGTTAGCAAATCCGGGGGTAACTATATCATCAAAACCAATGGTACGTTGACGATAGGAACAACATCAAAACCGTTAGCCTTGTCATCTACAGCTACCGTAAATTCGGATAATTCCGTATCAGTGAAGGGAGGGGCTACCTTCAATATGTCAAATTATGGCGTTACCCCACCGACAGTGATGATGGGTACCATCAAAACGGGAGATGAAATTACCATTACATACGATACAAAATTGAAAAACTAAATCTTGTTAACAATAAAATATATTATTATGAAATTTACAAAATTACTATCCCTATGCGCCCTTTCCATGCTACTAAATCCGCTTGCGGGTCTAGCACAAGAAGAGAAAGAAGTTGATAAATTTATGACCTTTGGAGAACCTTCGTTTTTCAGGCCATATGACAAAAAAGGTATCCACGTATTTGAAACAACAAAGGATGACTACTATAAACCCTACACCGGTAGAAAACTTAATTTGGGTGCAGGTTTTACCATGCAGTTCCAATCCTTGAAAAATGAGAATCCAGGAGCCTTGAATAGCGGCCCTACAGAGGTAAATGCATTAGCTCCATTGAAACCGGGCTTTATGACCTCTCAGGCCAATTTATATATCGACGTACAACTGGCCGATGGTATCCGAATGAACCTCACAAACTATTTGTCGTCACGTCACCACAATGAGTTTTACGTAAAAGGAGGATATCTTCAAGTTGATAAGATTCCCTTTATAGAAAGTGATCTGCTGGATAATCTGATGCGGTATACCACCATTAAGGTAGGGCATATGGAAATCAACTATGGTGACGCGCACTTCCGTAGGCCTGATGGCGGACATACATCCTATTCCCCCTTTATGGAAGGCAATATCATGGATGCTTTCGCTACCGAGATGGCTGCTGAGGTCTACCTACAGCACAACGGTTTATTTGGTATGGTAGGTTTGTCCAATGGTATGATCAAAGGTAGCGTAGACTCCCTGGCTCCCAATGCAGATGAAACCGATAAACGCAATCCTTCCGTTTATTTTAAAGGAGGTTTCGACAAGCAAATAAATGATATTACACGTGTGCGCCTATCAGGAAGCTGGTACCATAATTCCGGAACAAACGGGACAGGTTTAACCCTTTATGCAGGCGATCGCACAGGGTCAAACTACCAAAATGTCATGGAGCAATATTATACAGCAGCAGGCGTAGCTAAAGCAGGTACGGCGATGTTTACTTCAGGACGATTTAATCCCAATTTAAACGGTAAACTCGATGCCATAATGATTAATGCATTTGCAAAGGTTGAAGGATTTGAACTTTTCGGAACATATGAAATTGCCAGAGGTTATGCGAAAAACGAAGGACTAACGGATAACGAGGTAGAAGCACGCTCCGCTAATCAGTTTGCTATAGAGGGCATCTATCGTTTTGGAAGTTATGAGAACTTTTTCGCCGGATTAAAATATAACAAGGTACAATCAGAGTTGTACAACTATGACGAAAAGGTGAATGTCGATCGCTTTGCCGTTGGGGCGGGTTGGTTTATGACAAAGAATATCATGGTGAAAGGCGAGTACGTCAATCAGAAATACGATGATTTCAAAAATACAGACTATCGTCATAATGGCAAATTCAATGGTGTCGTATTAGAAGCGGCTATATCATTCTAGAAATAATGTGCTTAAAAGAAGCCTCATTGCGAGGAGGAAGAATGCCGACGAACCAATCTTATTTTTGCAAAAGATGAAAGATCGCCGCGTCGTGCCTCCTCGAGATGACGAGCAAGGAAGTAGTAACGTCATTGCGAGGAGGAAGAATAACAACGAAGTAATCTTATACAGCGAGTTGCAAATTTAGATCGCTTCGTTGCTCATGCCTCGCGATGACGTGTTTTGAACTTTCTGAAATTACCTCATTGATGCCGTGAAAGACGAATAATGGATCAATAAAAAAATAAACGGATGAAAAATTTAATACTCTTGGTTGTTTTTATTCTCAGTAGCTCTTTTACAGAATTTTCTACCACTAAAAAAGAGTATACCTTTAAGGTAATGAGCAATAGTTATATCATTATCAATGGCAGTTCGAATGTTAATAAATTTGGATGTAAAGTCATGAAACCGACCGAAACCAAGCCCTTAACAGCTGTCATTACCTCCGATTATAACGTTAATCTTGATGGATCTATTCGTGTAAAGGTAGACGAGTTTGACTGTGAGCATAATATCCTGAATAAAGATTTGAGAAAAACGCTGAAAGCCGAAAGCTATCCTTACATGACGATTTCGTTCAAATCATTGGATCAGATTCCTTTTACAGAAGGAGAGGATACCGTGAATGGGACCATTGTTATTGAGTTAGCGGGTACCACTAGGGCGTTCAAAATTCCCCTTTCCTTCGTCAAAAAAGGAAATATTTATCAAATGAAAGGGAGTAAATCGTTCACTTTTGCCGATTTTAAACTTTCACCACCAAAGAAGATAGCTGGACTCATTAAAGTAAAAGACGAGTTTCAGGCAGTGTTTATGCTTTCGCTCCAGAATCAATAAAAAAATATATCTTTATGATCATAAATTAATGATCATAATAGTAAATGAAATCCATCTTAGTTTGTCTATTTATATTTTCTGCTCATGTCCTTTCTGCTCAGGATAAGTCTTTGCCCAAGAGTATAGAACGTGGTAGTATTATCTATCAAGCGTCGTGTATTGGATGCCACATGGGTAAAGGAGAGGGGATAGCAGGTATCTTTCCACCTTTAGCAAAAGCCGATTACCTCAATAATACGAAGAAAACCATCCAGGCGATTAAATTTGGACTGGAAGGAGAGATCACGGTGAACGATGAAGTATATGATAACATGATGCCTTCTGCAAACTTGAGCAACCAAGAGGTAGCTGATGTAGTCAATTACATTAAAAATTCATGGGGAAATAGTTCAAAAGGAAAAACAGTTACCGCTAAAATAGTAGAAGCTGTTAAAGAATAAATTATAGTAAAGACCTTAAACAGACATTATGATAGTCACCGTCAAAAAATCACTGTTAACCGCTTTATGCTCATTACTGTTCTTTATGGCATTCGCACAATCAAAACCGACGCGTATTGGTATTGATGGACTTACGCATGCCCATGTACACGGCGCCTTACAACATATCCGAAAGGCTAATGCAGCCATTGAAATAGTTGGCATAGCAGAGCCGAATAAAGATTTAGCTAGACGGCTTGCTACGCAATATGGGTTTGATATGCATATCGTATATGATTCTGTTGAAGAGATGATTGAAAAAACAAAACCTGAGGGCGTGATGGCCTTCAATTCCATTTATCAGCATTTGAGTACGGTTAAGGCCTGTGCACCCCGAGGAATTCATGTCATGGTCGAAAAACCACTTGCGGTGAATATGAACCACGCTATAGAGATGGCAACATTAGCGAGAGCGCACAATATTTTGTTATTGACGAATTATGAAACAACCTGGTATCCTAGCAATCAGAAATTATATAATATGGTTGAAAATGATAATGCCATTGGCGCGCTGCGCAAAGTTGTCATCTGCGACGGACATGAAGGGCCGAAGGAGATAGGCTGTAACCAGGAGTTTCTCGATTGGCTGACTGATCCGGTGCAGAATGGAGGCGGTGCTGTTATCGATTTCGGTTGTTATGGTGCCAATCTCATGACATGGCTTATGAAAAACGAACGACCACTCTCCGTTTCGGCCACATTAAATCAAATTAAGCCTCACATTTATCCACATGTTGACGACGAAGCCACTATCGTGGTCAAATACCCAAAGGCACAGGCCATCATTCAGGGTTCATGGAACTGGCCATTTTCGCGCAAGGATATGGAAGCCTATGGCGTACATGGATATATAAAAGCACTGGATGGGAATAATATATCCTACCGCCTGAAAAATCAGAAAAGTGAAACACCTACGCGTCTTTCTTCAGAGTCGATCCCGTTTGACAATCCCTTTAATTATTTTTCAGCTGCCATTCATAACGAGGTAGACGTATCAGCTGAAGATCTCTCTTCTCTGGAAAATAACCTGATTGTTATTGAGATTCTTGATGCCGCGCGCGAAAGCGCAAGAACGGGTAAGGTTATAGATTTGAGTTTGTAAAATGTTTTAAACTACAAAATGGGAATGTTTAAAAGCATGTTATGAAACTTGTTAAAATATTAGTTCTAATATTATCGGTGATTCTGGTTTTCGGTTTACTCATCAGGGGAGGGTTGTGGATTGAAAAATATTTGGATGAAAAAGTATCTTACTTAAAGTCAGAAATACCGAAAGAATATATCACTGTATTAGATCTTGATTCCAGTTATATAGGAGATTCGGAAACTATATTTATAAATAATGAATCTATAATTTCATCATTTGAATATCAGAGTAAGGTCAATATAACTGCGATCAAGCTAAATATGTCACCGTCAAAACCCTTATATAAGGCTGTCGATCGTTATAATGATTTGACAAATATAGGTATAGACGGAGGGATTGTCTATTCCGGTATAGATAACCAATTGATAAAATTTAAATATAGACCAAATTATTCATCACTAAAAGTCGAGTCAATAGGAATTCATCTTCCTAAATCAAGTCTTTCCGAAGATTTAATAATAAATGACAGCATTTGTGCATATTTTATAGAAAATAGTTACGGATTCAAAATAAAACTTAACGGAAATCAATATTCTGACATTTCCGCTGAAGTAAAACCTTCGACTATTTTTGAGAAACCAGCTGGTGATAAATTATCTACTAACATGTTAATTGTATTAAAAAGGCAACATGATGTTATGTATTTATTTCTGATTCATAAAATGAACAGTAATATTGAAGAAATACCTGAAAATGAATTTGCTTCGCTTGTTAAAAAAACGCTGAAATATGAATGAGATTGCTTATGCCCGTAGAAATAGGTTTTCGTTAATCCTATTCTTTGTTTTTTCTATCATTTTTGTCGTTTCTGGGATACCCGGTATTTATAAAGAATCCGTTTTATATGGTTCGGTATATTTTCAGTCTTGGACATTTTTTAAAACTGTGTTAACTTTTGTTCCGTTTGTCTTGTTCACCATCTATATATTTTTTCTTATTCGTAGAAGGTATGTGTTGGTGTTTAACGAAAGAGGAATACTAGATCAGCGATATGTTTGGGGAAGATTATTAGTGCCTTGGGATCATGTGTTTTCAGCGGAAGTGAAGAAAGAAAGAAAATGGTATTATTTATATATAAGAATAAAAAGTAACTCGAAAGAAGGTTACGTGGAAAATACAAATCCCGTAGAAAATACCATAAAAATTCCCTTAAAGAATATAGATTGTGATTTACGAGAAATCGAGAATTATATAGCAGCAATGACAAATAAATAGAGTAATTATTTAAATAATCAGTTTTTTTTCATTGTAATGAAGGTATTAGCTGTCCTCTTGAAGATCCATGTGAAGAAATAATCTATGATTTTTGCATCTTTACTTAACGAAGATCAATTTGAAAAAATGGTCTTTAATGCTGTATTCGAACATTCGTCTACAGAAATTAAAAAGAAGAAGATTGGATCCTTGAAATTTTAGTAAAGCGAAAGCAATAATTATGAAATCAAAACAACTGAATTTTTTTATAACACCAGAAGATTATAATGAGATAGATCATTTTATAAAAGAGAAGTCGGCACTGGTATTGGTTAAGCAGTATATAGATAAACGCAACAACGGCATCCAAAAGGAATTACCAAATCTGGACGAAGAGATTTTTCAAGTTTATTTAACCAAAGAGGTTTTTTTAAAAGACATAGAGATTCTTTCCGCCGACAACGGGATTAAATACTTTGAGAATTGGTTAAGTCCTATTCTCCAGTTTAGTTTAGGCGGTTTTTATCCGTATGACAAAAATTTATTGCAACGGGGTCGGTTTTATTATGTCACTGGAGCCTATAATAGTAAAGGAGACTTTGTCTACAAAACGACTGATTTTGTACAATGGAGCGATTCTATAATTAAAGATTTTAAAAGGCTGTTTCTGAAAAAATATTCCAAAGGCGACGGTTTTTGGTATTCTGAATCAGCGATTCAATGGATAGAGGAACATGATGCTGTGCTAATCAACGGAGGGCAAGAATGGCAGGCAAAGATCTAAAAACGAATTATGAAGCTAAATTTCAGTTTATAGAAACAATGTTAAAAAGTTACGACAAATCATGCAAAATGGATATAATGTAAAGATAATACCGATATGAGTTGGAATGTTGTACTTTTTAATTTAAAGCATCAAATAAAAAGTTTATCGGAACTTGATGAAGATCAATAATGACATTGTCCACCCGAGACATAATCACGTCTGGCTTATCTGCTTCTCTTACAGATGGTCTTTGGATAACTTCGATCAACGGTGTTTTTTTTGCCACCGCAAAACTAGACAATAGGTTCCCTACTTGTGTGAAAAATCGAAACTACGAATATTATTTCTAAGGCCTCGTCGTACCAATAGACAATAACGAATAGGGATTTTTTGAGCGGAGCGAGACGCAGGTTTTCATCACCTTGGATTGGGTATAGTTGGGGTGGGGTTGGCTAGACCCTTTTTTGTTCTTCATACCAATTGCAGGTCATTCTCGGCTCTTTTTAATAGTTTAAGAGTATACACGATCTAGTTTTTTTATATCATCCCAGCTTTTAGCTGTGGTTTTCCCTTCTAGAAACTCCTGTTGAGAACGTTCGAAAACTAATAGGTTTTTTATAAAACGTTTTAATTTCTACTTATTTGAACAGAAGAAAGGAAAATTTTATATTATGAATAAATAGAACGGGAATTTGGAAAAGTTGAAAAAATCTATATATTTAAATAGGTCGCTACTGCTTTTACAATAATTATTTAGCATGCACCTTCTTATTAAACATTTTTTTCTTTTTTTTATACAAAATTGCTAGGTGTATTTGCTTTTTCATTTCTAGATTTACACTTAATAGTAGACCAAATCATTATTTAAGCCAAATGTTCCTATAACCTTTTCCTATATGTATAAAACTTTTAACAGACCATCGAGTAGGCCATGTCTAATGCCTCATACCCATAAGGGGACCGAATATGTTGCGTATAAAAATCTTGAGAGACCACAGTTGAACGGTCGAGCATATGAGAATAGCCAACATAGAACAGCTGACGTGGTCGAGGATGAGTGGCTGTGCAGTAAAACCCAATTAACCATTCTGTCCTGATGATATTAAATAAAGAAGCTCGACCTGATCTGTTTTTTTTCTCATCGGATTATGCAGTTCTACCTGCAGTCGGAAAGTTATTTTTTTGCCTTTTTAAGGCCGGTATGTCTTTTGGAAGTGGCTTCTGGACCGTGTTTATCCTGACTTGGCTCTTTACTCCCCTCGGAGGGCGGGCACAGTCCCTGAATCTAGAAGTTCGTCCGAGCGTCAATGCCCAGCAATTTATGGCGACACTGGCTAAAGGTAGCAGCAATCTTCAGACCGGACAGCCGTCGGTTACAATACCGCTTTTGGATGTAAGATCGGGCGGGATATCCATTCCGATCACAATGTCCTTCAACGGTGCGGGTGTCATCGGCGAAACGGAGGCTTCCCATATAGGCCTTGGATGGTCCCTTATGGCGGGAGGGGCTTTACTACGTAGCATTCGGGGGACGGACGATACGCAGAGGCATCCTTCTTCTAGTTTAGCGTGGCATTATGACCAAAATTATATAGCCGACAAATGGTATGAGCAGGAGAGCAATACATTTTCCAGTAATAAGTTTGTTGATGCCATGGGGTTGGTCAGTTCCGATCCAGAGCCGGATGATTATACCTATTCGTTCATGGGCTACAGCGGTGATATATGCTTTTATGATCCTCCAAATGGTCCATCTAGTACGACACTGTATCCGGACAGATCCTTTAGGCTCGAAAAGACGTCGTCAGGTTATAAGATTTACGGGGCAGATGCCACAGTGTACTACTTTGAATCTGAGGAGCGTAAATCGGATTACACGATAGCCTGGTTTCTTACACGTATCAGCGGACAAAATGGTTCGAATGTATATTTCAGTTATGAATCTGAATCATGTTATGATCTTTCACAGACCGTTCTCTCAACCTATATGGTGCAGTATTCCAAACGTCTGACCCGAATAGACTACGAAGACGGATATATCTTGTTTACTGCGGGTGATAGGGCAGATATGCCGAGCACGCCCATTAGTGGAATAGATGCCACCAAAAGTATAACACATATTTCCCAATACGACAGCAGGGATTCTCTTGTGAGGGGGTTCGAAATGCTGTATCAGGATGGTTATTTTACCAACGAAGTGACGGATAGTTACGGAGGGGGAGAATCGTATGCTAATTATAGGCTCAGACTCTCTGGTGTTAGGGAATTCGGGCCTGGGGGCTCCTCTTTACCGCCATACCGTTTTGGATACGACTACAGTTTTTTCCTATCCAAGCGTTCCTATATAAGCGATCCGTTCAATACCATCCGTACCGGTGCTTGGGCGCATAATCCGACACTGGTGGCGATGAGCGATAGAGGTGTGCACGGTGAGCACAGCCCCTGGGTCGTTTATAACTACGTGGATTCATATCCCGAAGGCTATTATATTCCCAGTATCAGAGGATGGTCAGCCTCTTTCGATTTGTTTTCCAGTTCCGTCCGGGACTATCTGTGCCTAACTTCCATACAGTATCCTGCCGGTGGCCGTGAGGAAATGGTCTACGAACGCCACAGCTATGGTAATATAAACAATTCGCAGGATACGGTGGGTTCTTCCGCTTATGTAGATCAGCGTGACCGCCTGACGGGGAAGCGTCTCAAGAGCCGTACGGTACAGGATGGACTGGGGTTCACGTACTACGCGTACAGGTACCATCTCCATGGGCCGGATTATGAACAGCTGCTGTACCATCAGTCTCCTGTCTCCAGTGGGGTTCTAATTAACCCTACCATATATACGACGGCGCAGTACGAGTCTGCCTATGACCATAGCAGGCCACGCCTGCGTGCGGTTCCCCACAGCACAAAGAGACCGCAGAACAGCTTTATGGGATCTCCGGTTTTCTATCGGGAGGTTGAGGAGGAGCGTGTTGACGAATATGGTCATGGCAGCCAGGGCAAGCGGATCTACTACTTTGAGAGTATGTATGCCATTCCACCGGTAAACTATGTGTACCGCAATTATCTGCGGGACGGTTCATATTTCTTAAGTCGAAATTCACTGACCCCGATCCCCAATACCATATATGGCAAGCAGCAGTACCTTGTAGATCCGGAGATAGATATGAGTGACCATTACATGACCTATCTTGCCTATCCACTGGGGCGTTTCATGCAGGCGCGGTTGGGATCGGACAGGCTGCTCAAAGAAGTGGTACTGAGCGGTACGGGAGAGATTGTACGGAAGACTGAGCATCGGTATTCCGAAGGAATTTCTGCCATAAAATACGGGCTTGCGGTTGTAGGTTATGATGACAATGACTACCAGGTTAGCCCTTATCCGGATTTTGAGGTGAAGCGCTATCTGATAAGTCATTCGCAAAGGCTGTTCTCTGTGCGGCAGCTGGTAGGGACCACGGTGACGGATTATCATCCTACCGGTACTTATAAAGACAGCATCAGTTATCACTATACGTTCAATAATATAGCCAGGGGCATGGGGCGTGTGGACAGTGATGGGCAGGAGACCGTTACACGGCATACCTATGCTGACGAGATTGTGTTCCATGCATCCAGTGGACTGTCGGTCGGAGCACAGGCACTGGCTCGGATGAAGGAGGTGAATATGGTCAATGTACCTGTACAGACCACGGTGCGTCGTGGTACCGACTACATAGACGGGAGCTATACGGCGTTTCGACAGCTTTCCGGAGGTATAGTAGTACCTGATTCAACCTTTCGCCTGGAGACGGAAGTCGGCACGGCAGTGGCCACTCCGAATGTAGGTACAACAGGTAACATCCACCGTAGTGCTGCGTTTACGCTGGAGTCGAGCTACCCGTCATATGACGGATATGCCAATCCGCTGACGGCGGTTGGCAGGAGCGGTGTCCCCGAAACAATTATCCGGGGCTATAACGGACGGCATCCCGTCGCACATTTCAGCAATTATACCTATGCGCAGGTGCAGGGCAACAGTGCCCTACAGGTGCAGCTGTCCCAGTTGGAGGGCTACAGGACTGTTGACGGTTCCGACCGTGCGGCTCTGGAGGCGGTCAACCAGGCTATACGGAGCAGCCTGCCTGCGGGCGTACTAGTGACTACGTATACCTACGATCCGCATGTGGGTCAGACTACCGCTTGTGATGCCCGCGGGCTGACCAGTTACTACAGCTACGATGCATTGGGACGTCTCAGCACGGTGCGGGACCATAACGGCGATATCGTCAAGCAGTACTGCTACAACTATAAAGACCAGCCGCAACCCTGTGACGGTATGCCGTTGCCCGGGGGCGGAGGGACGGTGATCTATGTTAAGATGGATCTGCTGAATCCGCAGACTTTAACCGGTGCCGGCTACGTAGTAGAGCTGGCCGATGTTATTTTCGGACTGTACTCGGATGCAGCCTGTACCCAGCCCCACTTCCTTACGGCACCGCTTACGATAACTACGGCGCTTAGGACAACGATGTTCTACAACGGGGAAAGTAGTTTTCTTGGAGAGTCATCCTCACAGATAAATTTTGCAGTGGGGAGCAGTGAGTGGGTTGGTACACAGCTGGAGCAGGGTATATATATCGAAGTAGGTACCGATCCCGTGCTGGGATCGATATATGAGGTGTATCTCACCGAATTTATTGTCCTTCCGGGAGAGGGATACGAGGTCGCCCAGTGATAAAGTCATAAATTGAAGAAATGAAAAATATGAAAAGACTCATGATAACGGCACTTGTTCTATTTACCTTTTATATAGTTAAGGCACAGCAAATATCTACTTTAGATGGACCGCGGCTGCGTCAGCTATCAGTCACTTATTCTGTGGAAATCAACAAGGCAGCAGATATCGCCGCTGCACTGGATCATAACCTAGACAGTATCCGTGCAGTGGTCGGAAAAAGGAAACTGACACCCGCCGCCAGACT
Organism: Sphingobacterium olei; assembly: GCF_005048855.1. GTDB lineage: Bacteria > Bacteroidota > Bacteroidia > Sphingobacteriales > Sphingobacteriaceae > Sphingobacterium > Sphingobacterium olei. Next base: position 62,540 of record NZ_SUME01000007.1, on the reverse strand, counting down.
GGAACTCATAAATAGGCTTGAGAACGATAGGCAGGCTGCTATCAGGGCTGTGCTTACCCTCGATCAGTATGCTGAACTGAAGGCCAGGGAAGCTGAGCTTGCCACTGAACGTAGGGCGGCAGGGGACCAGTACTTGCGGAATCAGGTACGCAAGACAAAGGAAAGGATTGTTCTGCAAGGGGAAACAAAATGAAGCGATTCACCATAACCACCTAAACTTATCATGATGAAACAGCTTATATGGATACTGCTTTTACTGGGGCTTGGTGCTGCCAACGGTCTTCGTGGGCAGAGCAGCAATAAGAACCACATACAGATGTCGACCCCCCGGGTTGCCGGGATCAAGACATTGTCGGAGCTGAGCGATCGTACCGTGGATGAGGTGAACCGGAGCGTGACCTATTTCGACGGCCTGGGCCGTCCCATCCAGACAGTGGATAGACAGGCGAGCCCCTTAAAACGAGACAACGTTCAGCATATGGAGTATGATGCGTTCGGCAGGGAAAGCAGGAGATATCTACCTTACGCGGATCAGGCCAGCGGCCTATATAGGATTGGCGGCAACACACCTGTTGCCGCGTTCTATACCAAGACCAGCGGTAGTGATATCGCCGGCGTGGCGCGCACACCAAACCCCTATGCGGTCACGGTATTTGAGAACAGTCCGTTGGACCGTGTGCTAGAGCAGGGTGCCCCCGGCATCGCCTGGCAGCCCTCGGCATCACGCGGCACGGCGGGCCGTACAGTAGTTACGGACTACGGTACGAACGTAACTGCCCAGCCCGATGCGGTGAAGCTGTGGAAGATAGAAACCAATGGTGCAACCTGTACGACAGATTATGCAGCAGGTAAACTGTATAAGACGGTAGTCAAGGACGAAAACTGGACCTCAGGAAAGAGTGGTACGGTTGACGAATATAAAGATGGGAGCGGTCAGGTCGTACTGAAGCGTATGTGGAAAGGTGAGAGCGAGAAGTTGGACACCTATTATGTTTATGACGTTTTTGGACAGCTGCGTTATGTTATTCCGCCGGCTGTTACAGCGTCATCTTTTTTGGAAAGCGACGCAGCTTTTGATCGCTATATCTATGCCTACCGCTATGACGGGAGGCGCCGTTTAACAGAGAAGAAGGTTCCCGGCAAGGGCTGGGAATATCTAGTGTATAATAAGGCCGATCAGCTGGTGCTAATCCAGGATGCTGAGCAGCGCACACGAAAGGAATGGAGCTATGTGCGTTATGACAACTTGGGACGCGCCGTATCAACCGGTCTTTATATCAATACCGTACAGACCACTCCGGCCCAGATCCGTCCGTTGGTGACTAATTTTACAGGTCCGCTGTGGGAAGACCGTAAGGGGGCGGCCAGCTATGCCAATACCACATTCCCGATCGCGGGGACAGGTATCACGATCAAACCGCTATCGGTCAGTTATTACGATGACTATAACTTTACAGGAGCATCAAACCTACCGGTACAGGGCATAACGCGCAGTGTGCTGACCCAGACGCTTCCGACGGGAAATGTGGTTTATAAGGATGATGGTACAGCACCGCTACTTACGATAAGCTATTACGATGACAGGGGCAGGATGATACAGATGGCTTCGCAGAACCATCTTGGCGGTACGGATTATGTGACCAATACCTACAGTTTCATTGGGGAAGTACTGACAAGCAGGCATGATCATAAAGCTTCACCCAGTGGGGCGGTAACCAGTGTACTCACCAGCTACACCTATGACCATGTCGGACGGCTTGTGGATACCAGGAAAACGATCAACGGTCAGTCCGAGGTTATCCAGAGCCGCCTGGTCTATAACGAAATCGGCCAGCTAAAACAAAAGAAACTACATAGCAATGATAACGGAACAAACTTCATCACCCAGGTAGATTATAGCTACAATGAACGGGGCTGGACGAGCGGGATAGTGTCGCCGCAATTCACGGAAGTACTAAAGTACAACGATCCCACGGCGACCGCTACTCCTCAGTATAACGGTAATATCTCCGAGCAGCACTGGGGCCATGGCACGACAGCTACACCCAATGTGTTCAGGTACGGCTACGATACTCTTGATAGACTGACCAGTGGTACCAGCACAGGTACGGCCATGAGCGAAGTACTGAGTTATGATAATATGGGCAATATCCTTACCCTCAAGCGTGATAATGCGACGACAACCAGTTATGCCTACACGGGTAATCGGCTTACAGGTTTATCCGGAGGTATTACGGGAAGCTATACCTATGATGCGAACGGCAATGCCAAGACAGACCGTACAGGTATGGCGTTTACCTACAACCACCTTAACCTGCCGAAGACGGCAACGAAGACAGGGGCAAGTGTATCTTACCTGTACGATGCGGCGGGATCGAAACTGCGGAGGATAGCTACTATTGGTGGCAGTACGACACAGCGGGACTATGTAGCGGGCATCGAGTACAGTAAGCTCGGGAGCGCAGCGAGCAGCCTCGAGATGGTGCATACGGAAGAAGGGTACCTGCAGCGCAATCCAGCCAATAACATTTATTCCTACCGTTACAACCTGACGGATCATCTGGGCAATGTACGTGCGACCCTACAGCCAAATGGTGCTACAACAGCCACAGTAATCCAGAACGATGACTATTATCCGTTTGGAAAGCGGAAAGGTATTCTTACATCGGGAATTAATAATTATCTTTACAATGGAAAGGAGAGGCTGGACGAGCTCGCGGGCGGCAGTCACACCTTTGGAAGTTCTTACACGCTGGAGGGGCAGTACAACTACGGTGCTAGGCTATATGATGCTGAAATAGCTAGATGGAATGTGGTGGATCCGCTGGCGGAAGCTTATTCTTCATACTCTCCTTATACCTATGTGGGGAATGATCCAGTTCTTTTTCATGACCCCAACGGTATGTACCGTGTGGATGCAAACGGAAATATTACAATCGATAATCCAAATGAGATCTCGAACTATTTTGGTTATTTAAACAATAATAGTGGAGCATCTGTAAATGATATGTTTAATTATATAAAAGCTGATAATGGGTTTTCATGGGAATTAGATGAGGTTGTTGTCAGTGGAAGTATGAGCTTTTTCGAAGGCGGGGGCTGGTTGGGAGATGTATGGAGCCGATTAGCGGAGGCTGATGGATTTGCGAGAAGGGTAAACAATATTAGGGTTCAAGCAATGAATGGAGAATACGACCGGCATTTAAATGCAGTAGGAATGATAGCTGATGGAGGGCTAGTCCGTTTCGGAGAGGCTGTTGAAAAGCGTATGAAGTGGCAGTTGAAGAGTGCTCCGTATGAGGGCTGGAAGCCAAAACCTACTACTGTGGGCATTAAAACGCCAGTGGGATCATTCACGACGAACCCGATTACTGCAAAAGTTATAGGCGGTAGCGCTACAATTGGGGGTTACGGTTTAGGGGTTTTTAATGCCATCCGAATCCGGAATGACCTTGCTACTGGAAGAATCAATGGTACAGGCGCGGCTATAGAGCAGGCATCGAATGCTTATTCCGTATTGGGTACGCATGGATTTCTATGGGGGATTGGTTGGGAAGCTGGAAGATTAATTTCAGAGACTCCAGGATGGCAGCATTGGAGAGATAAGAATGCTATACCAGTAATCAATAAAGGGATCAATCTGTTTAGATAAATATTAAATTTTAGCTGTGATAGACGTTATTTATTATCATTATTTTCTTTATTACAAAAGGTTTACTAAGGTAACAGATCTACATTTAAAAGTTGCTTTGGTTTTGGCAGCGTCAGAAAGTTTTATCATTCTCGCTATTATTGATACAATTTCTATTAAATATTTTTGCCATTTGGTTGGGGTATGGCCTATGTTTAGTGTCGCTGTAATAATGGCTATTTTTAATAGCTGGTATTATTTGAGGGGGAGAGGAGAAGATATCGTTAAAAAAAGGCCGCTATTATTCGGGAGCAAAAAGCTCTCTGTGTATGTTACACTGTTGTTCTTTCTAGTGACTTTCTCTTGGTTGTTCTGGGGTGGAATATATAGTAGGCATCTTTTTGAAAACTGTTAAGATAGTCGATTTAATGCCTAAACCACTTGTTAGTGTTATTTCACGTCGGATAGCAGAAATATTCAGCAGCGAGCCTTTCATGGGGATCCTATCAATGGCAATCCACAGGAAAATGGACATATATTCTTCGATAAGATAATGGGACACTAAAAAAGTTGAAAATGAAAATTGAAGGTATGCAGCAATTGCTATTGTTGCTTTATAGTAGGGCGAAGCAGAAATTTGAGGAATGTATCAATGATGAAGGTAACAAGTTTTTAAAAGACGAAGTAAGCATATCTCTATATGAGATTGTAATAATTGAAAAAGATATAAAAATAGTGTTTTCGCAACGGGATTTCGGGCAATATTTGTTTGAAATAAGTTTAATGTTATTTGACGGACAGAAAGAAATTGGAAAATACTTGTATATTGAAAATGAAAAGGAAGAAGCGATTGATGATAGTTTAGTGTTTTATTAAGAATACTTCTAAGACAGGAGGTAGGCTTGGAAATGCTGCAACGAGAAGCCAAATAGACGAAATATTTGACAAAATAGCTACGGCTGCTGCTCATAGACTTGGTTTCTTTCCAAAAGAGGTAGTAATTCAAAATAGTGTTGCTGAAATTCCTATAACATATATGACTTCAGTCAAATTGAGTGATATAACATCAGTTTTCAATGCATTGAAAACTAATAGAGCTACATCTGTGACAATTAATACGGGCCCGATCGTTAACCCTGTAATTATACCGAGATTATTGAATGCTGTGAAGAAGGGGTAGAATTTATGGGGTTTAAGGTGATCCAAACGGCGAATCCAAACAATATTTTCATGTTAAGTAAAGAACTATGATATGAAAAGTGTTAATATTAAGGCTAGAATTAAACGTAATTTGTTGGCCAAGCTATCTGGCAAATATTATAGGGATGAAGGCAGTGATATAATTCAGTATTTAAATAAGAATAATGTAAAAGCGTTAGTTGGAATCCAACAAGATGATGGTATTTATACTATTATAGGCACCGAAAAAATCTATTATTTGACACCTTCTATGACTAAAGGTGAAATTGTTATTGGTGATTTTTTAACAATTCTAAATCAAGTTGCTTTTACTTTTGGCAAATCCGAAAAATATGAGTTCATTAAAATTAATGAACATGATTATGTTTGGGTAATGAACTTAGAGACAATGAATGCTTTATGGAATACAATGCTTTTGCTGTATAATGCTGGAGATTAAGGACAATTGAAAGTAAATCATTAAGAATTTATTTAAATAATGTTTCTATGGATCAAAGGTACAGAACTACCTCCCTAAGTCTTAAAGGAATTCAGAGACGATGGAACGATTACGAACGCTGAGTATAACAAATTAGATAAAGGGAAAATAATGAATAAGCTAAAACTTCTATATAATAGAAAAAAATACCCCTATGTGGGTGACGCTTATGACCCAGCTGTTTTATGGGGAGAGATAATCTTAAATGTTACATGTGATAATTCGTTGGTTAAGCAGATTTTTAAAATAGAATGGGATCTTCGAGTATTACTTGATTGGTTACTTATAAACAAGAATAATATTTTGTTGGCTAGTTGTGCTTTTTTTAAAATTGAAAGCCACATTTCAGTTGCAGAAAGTGTTTATCGTTTTTACGACATAGAAGATGATCTTGATGATCAGATGGTTGATGAGATGTTCGAATTTCGGCAAAGTCATTGTTTACGATTTGGTTTGAGGGGAGTTGATATTGATGAAATTTATTTAGGTAAAAATAATAATGCGTATGAAATATCATTTTATAGTGAAAAGTTATCTTGGAAGTTTGAAATAGATATAATGGATTTTTATAGAGAGATTGAATTAGAATTAAATCATTAGCTGTTTTTCAGAAGCGTTAATGACGGAACATACATTTAAATAATAATTTTCACTTTTAAAGCAAGTAAAACACTGACGTTTGATGTCCTGTTCGTTGTTATACCAAACTGTATTTATTATTAATACAATCACGATCTATTTTTTAGGCGGACCATAACTGACCATATCGAAGCTGGAACTGCAACTAAAAATGAAGGGACTTTTTTATGCTGCTAAAATTGTTTATCCAACAGCATTTTTCTTCCATTTGCCTAGGTTTTCGTAACCTAACGCCAATGTGTTCTGTAAAGGAGATGAATCGTTATAATGGACGGTAATATGAAGGACAAAATTGAAAACTACTTGAATATTATTCATTACTGCCTTTATAAGGCTGAATACAGATTGCATTTTTTATTTAATAAAATCAATCCTGCATGGCTTTTGATGAAGATTCCTTTTATTAAAAGGAGATATGAAAAAATGGGAGTAACTCGTCAGAGTATCAATAGAGATAACAACAACTTGTGGGGAGACAAGCGGTTTGGCCTTAGTACTGTAGCTGCTGGTGGTTTTCTTTGGGGCGGTTTGGGTCTTTTCTTTTTTTCTGTTCTGATGATGTTGAAGGTGGCAATATCAACCGTGCTTATCGTAGGTTGTGCACTTGGAGCTGGTCTGATATGTTATGCGTTTGTTTTCAGGCAAGATAAATACATAAAATACTTTGATAAATACGAGAAATGGTCAAAGCAAGAAAAGCGAAAATATGGCTGGTTGACCGTGGGGTCAATACTTTTTGTCTTGCTCTCCTTTTATTTTTGTCTGGTCATTTGATATTGGAGGATAGTAACGTATTTAAGCCTTTATTTACACCTTTCTCCAATATTTCAGCACCCCGTCAATGGATTCCTTTTCAAGCATTTCATGGCGGATGCTGCACAATATCTTGATGCATTTTCGAGTTCGCTGATCTGGAACATCGCGTCACGTTCCGCGTTTAGTTTTTTGTAAATCTCTAGAGCATCGCGTTTTTGGTCGAAATATCCTTCAATGATCCATCGTTTCAATAGATCGAGGAGCGCCTTATTGGTTTTTCGGGTGCTGCCTTTCGGCGCATTTTTCTTCTTCCAGATGATGCGTGTGCCTTCGCCGCTAGGGGAGTAGACAATATGGGAGAATCCTTTGTACCCTTCGTCAGGTATCCCACCGGTATGATAGAGCTGTATATTGCCCGGTTCGGTGCTATTAGGAATTATTTTAGAAAATGGACATCCTAAGATATAGGGTAGTAGGTCGATCTGATCCTCGTTAAACCGGTTCTTGTCGCTGGGTTTGATAATGAAGCCGAAGACATAATTATTGGCTTTTCCTAGTAGAAAGGAAAGCTCATCATCACTCATGCCGATTTCATTTAGCCGCTCGATAACCTGGCAGATAATGACATAATCCATCCGGGACATAATTACGTCTGGCTTATCTGCTTTTCTTACGGATGGTCTTTGGATAACTTCGATCACACTATTAAAGATGGGCTTTAAGGGTTAAAAGTCGATTGAAATTTTTACTTTTCCGCCCAATCCTTTTTCAACGATGTCAAATAGTGTTTTTAAAGTTATATTATTTCCGTTATTCTCAATTTTTGAGATATACTCACGTTTTTTATCTACTAGATTGGCAAGTTCTGACTGTGTTAAGTGCCTCTCTTCACGAGCTTTTTTAAGAAGTAGCCCAATTTTAAAAGATTCGAAGTCTCTTTCAAGTTCATCTCGTCTTTCAGTCCCTACTTTTCCGTAGACGTCGTTCTTTATATTTTTCCAACTTTTAGTTTCCATTTTCTTTATGTTTTTGTTCGTAATATTCAGCCATTATTTTAACGCTTTTTCGATCTGATTTTTAGGTGTTTTCTGGGTTTTCTTTTGAAATCCGTTCATTAACACAACAAGCTTTTCTCCATCGAAAAAGCAAAATACCCTCCAGATGTTTGAGCCCAGCTGAATCCTCGCTTCATATAATCCTTCAGTTCCTGTCAGATGTTTTAAATAATTTGACGGGACACGTTCAAGAGTTTCAATAGCTTCAATTATTTTAAAAATCTTGTCCTGGACTTTCTTTGGCTGATCCGACAGAAAGTCCTCAAAATAGTTTTTAAAAGCTATAACTTCTCTTATTGTCATAAGATAAAGGTAATTTAAAAGTTACTTTTTAACAAATTTTAGACGTGTTTAATTTTTTCTAAATCCCTCCCACACCTTTTTGATTACGGCTTTTTCGTTAGCGTCTTTTGTGCTGAGGTGCTTGTATAGTTTGTCGAGGTCCTCAAGAACTTCGGCTTTTGGCGATGCTTTTATTCCTTCTAGTACCTCTAACACAAATGCAGGATCAGATAGCGAAACCACTACCTTGTCTACTTTGTCATGCGAATCGCTGACCTGCCAGTCGTCCGGTGGAGTGATGTCGATAACTCATATCCTAGCCTAAAAGCTTGATGGATAGCGTGTGTCTTATTACATTAAAGAGTCTGGTGGAGAATTTGGTTTGGATATACGTGGCTGTGACTTTAGATCAAGGAAAAATAAATGCTAATATTTTTAGTTTTGAGATTATTTTGATATTTTTGCTTTTGATAATAACCATTAGCTAAACAATAATTATGGCACAACCAACAAGATACATCGACATCACGACAGATTATGGTTTCAAGCGGATTTTTGGTTCCGAAGCCAATAAAGACCTGCTCATTTCTTTTTTGAATGAACTTTTCTGTGGGCGCAAAGTGATCCAGGATCTGTATTATAACAAAAATGAACACGTCGGAGAAACAGATGATATTGGTGCTGTAATCTTCGATTTGACCTGCACATCGATTGACGGTAGTCAGTTTATCATTGAAGTCCAGCGAACTCCGCAACGTAACCTAAAGAGACGGATGCTGTACTATGGTAGCAAACTTATTGCCGATCAAGCTCCAAAGGGAGGCCGTAAAGGGTGGAATTATGCTATCAGCGAAGTTTATGTCATTGTGCTGATGGATGGTTTCCCTATGCCAGGTAGGGATGGAAGCGAAGATTTTTTGCACGATATTTGTTTGAGTAAGAGAGGGTCAGGTGAAGTTTTTTATGAAGACTTGGGATTTATATACATCGAACCCCGAAGGGCTCTATCATTCCATTAAAACAAAATCATATGATAAATTGATTAACTTTACCAAAAGTGAAAAAGATCTGATCAGTGATCTGGATCGTTGGCTGCATGTACTGAAAGATATGTCCAAAATGGACAAACTACCGGCTTACCTTCGTAAGCCAATATTTGAAAGGTTGTTTAGTATTGCAGAATATAGTAAGTTAAGCAAGGAGGAACGCAGTATGTACGATGTAAGTTTAAAACGCAAATGGGATGCGGAATCAATCCGCGAAACGGCTGTTTTTGAAAGGGAGAGAGCGAAAGAAGAAGGTCGGCAACAAGGTCGTGCCGAAGGCGAACGCAAGAAGGCTATTGAAACAGCACTGAAGCTTAAAAAAATGGGAATAGCTATAGCAGATATAGCTGAAGGTACGGGGCTTTCTATCGAAGAAATTGAAAAGCTGAAATAGGCTTTTCAGTAAGTATATTATTGAGAACAGGGATTCCCGAAATGGAATCCCTGTTCTTACTTTATCAGTTGATTTTAGAAATCTAATAGTTCATTTGGAGTCACTCCAAGGGCTTCTGCTATTGGAACAAGTATATATGCTGTATCCCGAGCAGCTGTTTATTTTGTGTTGTAATGAAGGCATTAGTTCTCCTTTAGAGGATCTCATGCTACTTCTGTTGATTGAGTTTTTCTTCCAATTCGGCAATATATTTGGATTGAAGTGCCATTATCTGGTCTTTTTCCTTGATAAGTTCTTCCTGTAACTGGATTGTTTTTTCTAAACTTTTATTTACACTTTCTTCCAATATTTCAGTACCCCGTCAATGGATTCCTTTTCAAGCAGTTCATGGCGGATGCTGCACAATATCTTGATACACTTCTCGAGTTCGCTGATTTGGAACACCGCGTCACGTTCCGCGTTTAGTTTTTTGTAAATCTCTAGAGCATCACGTTTTTGGTCGAAATATCCTTCAATTATCCATAGTTTCAGCAGATCGAGCAAATATCTGTTGGTTTTTCGGGTGCTGCCTTTCGGCGCATTTTTCTTTTTCCAGATAATGCGTGTGCCTTCGCCGCTGGGGGAGTAGACAATAAGGGAGAATCCTTTGTACCCTTCGTCAGGTATCCCACCGGTATGATAGAGCTGTATATTGCCCGGTGCGGTGCCATTAGGAATGATTTTAGAAAATGGACACTTTAAAATATAGGGTAGTAGGTCGATCTGATCCTCGTTAAAGCGGTTCTTGTCGCTGGGTTTGATAATGAATCCAAAGACATAGTTGTTGGCTTTTCCCAGTAGAAAGGAAAGCTCATCATCAGTCATGCCGATTTCATTTAGCCGCTTGATAACCTGACAGATAATGACATAGTCCATCCGGGACATAATGACGTCTGGCTTATCTGCTTTTCTTATGGATGGTCTTTGGATAACTTCGATCAATGGAGTAATATTGAATGAAGGTAAAGGAGGTTTGTTTATTAAAGATTAATTTGCTGTAAAAGTAAAAGAATCTGCTTTTCAGAGATACTCGCTTTTTCAGATTTGTCGTATATGGACAGTAAGATTACCGTGTCTTCTGATACATAAAAATGGGTAATAACTCTAGCACCGCCACTTTTTCCTTTTCCTTTACTAGCCATGGCAAGCCTAACTTTAAAGCAATTGTTTCCAAGATCTGTTCCGTAAGCCGGCTTCTCCTTAAGTACGGTAACCAGTTCGAGTAACTCCGACTTTAATGAAGGAAATTTTTTCAATAACCTTTTTGCCTGTCTGTCGAAGGCACGAATTGTGATTACACTATAGCTCATTCAAAAGTTCTTCTACAGGGCGACCTTTCAACTTGCCCTGTTTAATGAGATTGACATCTTGGACAGCTTCTCGGATTTCATCCAAGAAACGACCCTCTCCCTGTTCATTTACAGAGATGGCTTTCACATAGGGGAGGTCATTCAGTAGAGCCAAAAGAAAATCAACCTTATTTTCCTTAACATCTAATACAATTTTCATATCTAATATGTTTAAATACCCATAACAGGATATAATCAAAGATACATAATAATTTTCATCTTAATAAATTGTTCTTTAAAGATGATGAAGCTATCAGATTTTTCACCCCTCTGAGTGGTTTGAATAAATCATGACGGTTTCAATTATCTATTGGACATTAGGATACACAAAAAGATTAATTAAACTCCTCCCGCACCTTTTTGATGACGGCTTTTTCGGTAGGGTCCTTTGTGCTGAGGTGTTTGTAGAGTTTGTCGAGATCTTCAAGAACTTCGACTTTCGGCGAGGCTTTTATTCCTTCTAATACCTCTAGTAAAAATACAGGGCCAGATCGTGAAACCACTACTTTATCAACTTTCTCATGCGAGTCGCTGACCTTCCAGTCGTCCGGAGTTGTATAACATGGTTGAAAATGATAATGCCATTGGCGCGCTGCGCAAAGTTGTCATCTGCGACGGACATGAAGGGCCGAAGGAGATAGGCTGTAACCAGGAGTTTCTCGATTGGCTGACTGATCCGGTGCAGAATGGAGGAGTAGCTGTTATCGACTTCGGCTGTTACGGTGCCAATCTCATGACATGGCTTATGAAAAACGAACGACCACTCTCCGTTTCGGCCACATTAAATCAAATTAAGCCTCACATTTATCCACATGTTGACGACGAAGCCACTATCGTGGTCAAATATCCAAAGGCACAGGCCATCATTCAGGGTTCATGGAACTGGCCATTTTCGCGCAAAGATATGGAAGCCTATGGCGTACATGGATATATAAAAGCACTGGATGGGAATAATATATCCTACCGCCTGAAAAATGAAAAAAGTGCTACACATACGCGTCTTTCTTTAGAGTCGATCCCGTTTGACAATCCCTTTAATTATTTTTCAGCTGCCATTCATAAAACAATAGAAGTATCAGCTGAAGATCTCTCTTCCCTGGAAAACAACCTGATTGTTATCGAGATTCTTGATGCCGCGCGCGAAAGTGCGAGCACAGGGAAGGTTATTGATTTGAGTATGTAAAATGTTTTAAACTACAAAATGGGAGTGTTTAAAAGCATGTTATGAAACTTGTTAAAATATTAGTTCTAATATTATCGGTAATTGTGGTTTTTGTAGTACTCTTCAAAGGGGCGGGGTGGATTGAAAAATATTTGGACGAAAAAGTATCTTACTTAAAATCAGAAATACCAAAAGAATTCATCACTGTATTAGATCTTGATTCCAGTGATATAAGATATTCCGAAACAATATTTATAAATAATGAGTCTATCATTTCATCATTTGAATATCAGAGTAAGGTCACTATAACTGCGATCAAGCTAAATATGTCACCGTCAAAACCCTTATATAAGGCTGTCGATCGTTATAATGATTTGACAGATCTAGGTATAGACGGAGGGATTGTCTATTCCGGTATAGATAACCAATTGATAAAATTTAAATATAGACCAAATTATTCATCACTAAAAGTCGAGTCAATAGGAATTCATCTTCCTAAATCAAGTCTTTCCAAAGATTTAATAATAAATGACAGCATTTGTGCATATTTTATAGAAAATAGTTACGGATTCAAAATAAAACTTAACGGAAATAAATATTCTGACATGTCCGCTGAAGTAAAACCTTTCAGTATTTTTGAGAAACCAGCTGTTGATAAATTATCTACTAACATGTTAATTGTATTAAAACAGCAACATGATTTTATGTATTTATTTCTGATTCATAAAATAGACAGTAATATGGAAGAAATACCTGAAAATGAATTTGCTTCGCTTGTTAAAAAAACGCTGAAATATGAATGAGATTGCTTATGCCCGTAGAAATAGGTTTTCGTTAATCCTATTCTTTGTTTTTTCTATCATTTTTGTCGTTTCTGGGATACCCGGTATTTATAAAGAATCCGTTTTATATGGTTCGGGATATTTTCAGTCTTGGACATTTTTTAAAACTGTGTTAACTTTTGTTCCGTTTGTCTTGTTTACCGTCTATATATTTTTTCTTATTCGTAGACGGTATGTGTTGGTGTTTAACGAAAGAGGAATACTAGATCAGATGTTACACTATATGCCAATATATAATTATTAATATTTTTTCTTTTTTATTAAAAAAAACACTATATTAGTAATATATTATGCTATTAACCTAAGGGGATTGAGCACGAGCTGTCAGATGGTCGCCAATTTCCATTTTTATCCGAGTACATTTACAGAGTGGTATTGCTAGGCAGGAGTCGATAAAGTGTTGTTGGAGGCATCTCCATTTCTCATATTAAACCATTATCAATGCCCTAATATGAAAAGATACGCATTATTATTTTCTGTTTTCCTATCGTTTGCGCATACAGTACTGTGCCAGGATTTTGTTAAGGTTCCGGTAAGCCCCGAAGCCTCTGCGCTTATCAAGCAGACCGAATATCCGGTCGATCTCAGCCGGGGTCTGGTCAACATCAGTATCCCCCTTATGGAGATGGGGATCGGAGACCTGGTCGTACCAGTTGCGCTCAGCTACCATGCGGGCGGATTCCGGAAAGACGAACGGGCGACCCGTGTAGGGCTGGGCTGGAGCATGAGCTGTGATCTGCAAATTAGCCGTGTCATCAACGACAAGGATGATTTTGGCTCCCGAGGATATGTCAACAATCAATTGATCAAGGGAGGTGTAGGTTATACTTACGACTTTCCTAGAAATAGTAATTTCATTAACGGTAACCTATATGAGATGTATTTCGACAATATAGACGGGAGCCCGGATAAATTTAGCTATAGCCTGTTAGGTAAATCAGGGACTTTTGTTGCACAGAAAAATTTCGATGGGGCAGGATACGAATTTGTGACTATACCGTATGACAATATGAAGATCAGTTTCAGTGACGGTGAGTTTACGGTCGTGGACACGGATGGTACGGTTTATAAGTTTGGTAGGAAAAACAGTGAAGTGGGGCCGCTAAATGTGAGTGACGAAAGTGTGCTCCAACATCTGATTGAGCTGACCGGAGACAATATCACGACTTGGAAATGTCATAAGATAATATCGGCCACAGGATTCAACGAGATCACGTTCCAGTATGAGAACAAACAGGTCGAGTATGCCGGAAATTCGGATGATGAAGTGGTGGTGTACAAGAACGAATCGTACCATCCTTCAAACCAGGACTGGTTTGAAGGGAACAATATGAACATTTCTCCCTGGACAGACTGGTATCAGATACTGCCGGCAAAGGATTATAAAATAGGACATCTTTCCAAGCCACTGATCGAAGAAAGGTACGGCGGATATTCCGATCATGTTGTTTATAAGATACCGTATTATAATTATACGACGGGAAATCTTGATTTCAAGGCCGTCGATGATCAAACGGAAAACAACTATTCACATTCGCAGATCAGGGGACTCTCACTCCGGAAGATAATAACCAGAACAGAATTTATAGAATTTCTGGGAGCGGATGAAATGACCAAAATATTACGCAAAAGATCCAATGGCACATTAATCAAGACCGTGGATCTCTTTGCCTCATCGGCTTCTAGTTATAGCGAAGGCTACCCGATGCCCACCCGATACCTTGATTCGCTCCACACTTACGGGGCAGACACACTGGCCAAAGAACGTTATGGCCTCCAATATTACAGCAAGTTTGCGTTCGGAAGTTATATGAAGGGGACAGATATGTGGGGATTTGTAAATGATGTAACGTTTGATGCCGCAGGGTATTATCAATACAATCTCGGTACCATTCCCCGTCAACAGCTTCCTGTCGGCAGTTACCTGAATAATGCAAATCAGGTCATGGTTACCAATACCACTGTCCCCATAGGACATCATTCTTCACAGCATCTTTTGCACCCGGACCGCACAGGTCTACTAAAAGGAATGTTAAAGTTTATTGTATATCCCACAGGGCTTTTTACCGAATTCGATTATGAACCCCATCAGTACCGGGAAGATTATTCGAAAGAATATGTATCTCAATCCGTCGCCGTTGAAGCGGGAGGGCTCCGTATCCGTACCATCAATTATGGCGACCTCAACGGTAACAGGTTCATCAAGCAGGAGAATTATGTTTACGGTCTCCATGAAGATGGGACCGGCGTGGCGCTTGTTAAACCGCCCCGTTCCAAGGCCCATCGGGCGATGAACTTTGTGGGCATCATATCCGATCCGACCTATCAGGTGTATTATAGAAGGAATATGCATACGCCTCCAAATGCGTATAGTGAATTTATCACGATGGATACCGTGTATCGTTACCGGAGCGGAAACTACCATAACTACACAATGCCCAATGGTTCTCCAGTGCATTACAACCATGTAACAAGGTATGTGCAGGATTACGGACAGGGCAACGGTAAGACGGTATATGAATATTATTCCCCGGACCATTATATGGATACTTACGAACGTGCACTTTTTGCCAGGTATAAAGTACCGGGGTTCGACGTAGGATATCTGAAGATCCCTTACACGATGGGCCTGCTGAAGTCCGTGACGGTATTCGGCAGGCATGCCGATGCCGGTCAGCGATTTAGGAAATTAAACCAGAAACGGTATGCCTATACCAGGTACCAGAACAGCCTGGTCATAAGAACGGCGCTGGCGCGTCCCAAGTATATTTTCCGTGCGCTGGATAGCAATGCGCCCTATAGCGATGGGCTTTATAATTACGATCCGTACAATCCGGCAACGGGGCTGGGGCCGGGGTATCCGTATGACCTTTTTTATCACGAGCAGTACACTATCCGTTCGGGACGAATGCTGCTGGAATGGGAAGCAGAGACCAGCTATGATGAGCTGGGCGATTCGGTATCCACAGAAAAAAGTTATGGCTATGCCATGCTGCCCTATATGAAGCCATCTTCGGTGCAGACGACGGATAGCGAAGGGCGTACGGTGCTTACAAATAGCTGGTATAGCTATGATTTCAACGATCCGCTGAATCTCGCCTTAAAGAACAGAAATATACTGGATCCCGTCATCGAGACTTTAAAGCGTATAGATAATGAAGAAATCCTTAGGACCAAAGTGGAATACGGTGAACACAATATGCTGAATACGTTTTATGCACCCAAGCGGATATGGGAATCCAGTAACGGCGGGGCTTATCGTACGGTGGGGTCCTACGAACTGTATGACGCCTATGGAAATATACTGGAATATCGCGGAAGGGACAGCATTCCGGTAAGCGTCGTATGGGGGTACAACAATACCCGGCCGGTGATCATGGCCCGAAATGCACATTATTCAACAAATCCATACCGTACACATGCCACCATAAACAATCCGGCCTCCCATTCTGCACTCCATAATTTCCTGGTTTCAAACCACGGAGCGATGTACGGACAAAACAGTTATGTGAAATACTTCACCTACGACTTTAACGGCAACCTCATGACGCTCACAGATGAAAAACTAATGACCTCACACTATTCCTACGACGGTCTAGATAGGCTCAGGGAAGTGAGGGATCACGAAAACCGTATAATAAAGACCCATGAATACAGTTTCTTCAACTGGACCTCCACCGGGGGGATCCCATCCTTTAGCCGACCGGTAATGGAATCCATCGGATGGCAAGGGGCGGTATGGCACCTGTACAATTCGGTGTTCTACGGAGGAAAAACGTTTTCGAGCAATATTGAGTCGGCGACTGCACAAGCTAGGGAAGAATTATTGAACGCCTCTTATTATAACCTCGATTATTCCGACACTACGCTGTATATCAAGGAATCCCCGGGCGACCCATTTGTGGAGATAGAATTCGTCAATGTATTCCATTCCTATTACTACGACTATCCAAAATACGCCTATGTGGATCTTGTCCAAAATGGGCATGTGGTGGTGTCGCGGAAGCTGTTCTTCAATGATGTTTATGATTATCCGTTAAATACTGTGACCTTGCGCGTACCGGCCGGTACGTATACGCTGAGTTTCAGGGTCGATCCGTCCACCAAATATGAGGACGGCTTCTTCGCGAACTTTGAGATAGACAACAGGACAACGAGCAGTTCATCGGTCGTCCAGCACGGGAGCAGCTATACTTTCGCAACGGGGAATTCATACGAGCTCTGGCTTACCAATTTTTAGTACAGGGCGATGAAGAACAACATGCAAACCGATAAGACTATTCAGCTATGAAGATCGACAGAATCCTTTCCCTTCTGCTGGCCACCGTATCCGTATTTTTGTGGAATGGTACACAGGGACAGACCAGCAACCAAAATTATACCGTGGAGACCGTCACACGGCGTCCCTATAGCAGCGCGGCAGCCCTAACGGGCAAGCCCGTGGATTCGGTGAACCGGACGGTCCGCTACTATGACGGTATCGGCCGCCCCCTGCAGGAGATACAGTGGCAGGGCAGTACGGCAAAAAAGGATATTGTACAGCACATGGAATACGATGCCAACGGCCGTGAGAGTAAAAAATATTTACCCTATAGCGAGCAGACTGCCAACAATGCTTCCTTTGTGGCGGCGGCCGGGAATAGACAGGCAGCCTATTATGCCGGTAGCGGGAGCTGGGATACGCACGTGAAGAAGACCGTATATCCATATACCAGGACAGTCTTTGAAAATAGCCCGTTGGACCGGTCGGTACAGACCGGGTTCCCGGGGCAGATCTGGCAGCCGCTGTCGGATACCATCGCGGGTTCCGGCCATACGGTGGGCATGGAGTACAGCTTCAACGGTACCGGTGAGGTAGGGCTCTGGAGTATGTATGGCAGTTCAGGTGTGGCAACGTCCGGCGACTATCCGCCGGGAAGACTTATCAAGACGACAAGCTATGATGAGAACAATCCCCAGAGGATCAGAGCAGGATCCATTGAGGAATTCCGTAATCTTGAGGACCGGGTGGTGCTTCGGCGGATATGGCAGAGCGGTGCGGAATCTCTGGATACCTATTATCTGTACGATCGGTCGGGCAACCTGATCTATGTGATCCCTCCCGGCGTGACCGGTACGCTGGTTTCGGAAGATTTTAGCGGAGATCCCCATGATGTTGCTTTCCGGGAATATGTCTATGCGTACAGATATGACGGGCTGAACCGCCTTGTGGCAAAAAAGATACCGGGCAAGGGTTGGGAATGGATCGTGTACAATACAAATGATCAAGTCGTACTGACACAGGATGCCCTGCAGCGTAGCAGTGGGAGATGGACCTATCGGAAGTACGATGTACTCGGCCGCGAAGTATCCACGGGTATCTATACGAATCCGGCATTGAGTACACGGGAACTCGCCCAGTCTGCAGTTGAAGGTGTAACCCTGAAATGGGAATCCCGTCAGGATTCGGTCTACAGCAACACAGCCTTTCCCACTACGGGATACGTACCACATCTGGTCAGCTATTACGATAACTATGGCTTTGAGGGCGCCTATAAGCTTCCCGCATCGGGCGTCTCCGGGAGCGGTAAAGTCAAAACATTGCTCACAGGGACGAAGGTGTATAAGGACGATGGAACATCCCCGCTGCTGACAGTGAATTATTATGACGACCAGGGACGGTTGATCCAGTCGGCCGGGCAGAACCAGTTTACCGGAGGTACCGATTACATTACCAATACCTACAATTTTCCCGGAGAACTGCTGACCAGCACACGCGTACATAGACCCTCGGCATCTGGAACTGCGACGACCATCGTTACGACCAATAGCTACGACCACGTAGGCAGATTGAAGGAGACCAGAAAGAAGGTGAACACGCAGACGGAGATCGTGCAGAGCCAGCTGGTGTACAACGAGATCGGACAGCTGAAGCAGAAGAACCTGCATGTAAACGGAGCGACCAACCAGCAGGAAATATATTATACCTATAATGAGCGGGGCTGGACCACAGGGATCAACAATCCGGATGTGCTTACCGACAAACGCCGCTTTGCGATGCAGCTCAACTATGGCAACAATCCACAGGCTTACAACGGTAACATCGGTTCCATCGTGTGGAATACCAAGGTAACAACCACGCAGACGCAGACCCCGTTGCAGAGCTATATCTATACATATGACCCGCTCAACAGGCTGAAGAAAGCCGCCTACAGCGCCACGGGCAAGAATAATTTCTTCAACGAAGAGCTGGCCTATGACAGTATGGGCAATATCGATACACTACGGCGCAGCAGCGGCAGTGCCGGCTGGCACAACCACTTTAAGTACAGTTACACCGGTAATAGATTAAACGGCGTGGCCGATGCCGGGACAGCAGCAAGGAGTAATACATTTACCTATGATGCCAATGGCAATGCGATCACGAATAGCCGGCTGGGTATTACGAATATCGAATATAATTATCTAAATTTACCCAAGAAGTTCGTTAAGGGAGCCCAGCAGCTGCTATACACCTACGATGCCACGGGCAGGAAACTGACCAAGCAGCTGGGCACTGGCGTGACACAATATGTGGATGGGATCCAGTATAAGAACGGTGTTCTTGAGTTCATTCAGACGGAGGAAGGGCGTATCCTTCCCAATGGCAGTTCTTTTATTTATGAGTATTTCCTCAAGGACCATCTGGGCAACACACGTGCCATCATAGACCACACGGGGGCGGTTAAGCAGATCCAGGATTACTATGCCTTCGGTATGGAGATGAATACGGGCGCAGGCCTGAATTCAGCGATAAACCTTTACAAGTACAGTGGGAAAGAAAAGCAGACGGAGATAGGACTGGACCAGCTTGACTTCGGAGCGCGTTTTTACGATGCGGAGATAGGTAGGTGGAGCGTGCTGGATCCCCTGGCGGATCAGATGCGTAGGCACAGTCCCTATAACTATGCGTTTAACAATCCGATTCGGTTTATCGATCCGGATGGGATGAGTTCAATAGAATTCGAGGGTGGAGCGGCCCAATTTGCTTTTTCGTATTTAAAGCAATCGATTCTTGGAGGAAGGAGTAGTCGGGATCTGGAGGGAGCAGAGGAAGATCCGCCAAAGAAAAAGAAAAGAGGATATTGGAATTCATTTTTTCAAGCAACAAATGATTATGACCCATTCCATAGAATGGGACAGACATATACGAGATACCTGGGCGAAGGACCAGGTGCATTAATAGATGATTTTGGACAAATGATGGGAGGGTTTACTTATGCTGTAGGTAGCCTGTTTTTTTCAGAAACGTATGTAAATAGTTATTACAATATCGAAAATTACGCAAATGCTTCTCCTGAAGAGAGAGGAGCTGCGGATGGAGCTGCTGTTGCTTCTATGATTGAGGCGGGAGCTACTTATGCGCCGTTGGCCGCGTATAGTCCGATGGCATTGGCTACACTCAGAGGATTAAGCGAGTTTGAAATTGCAATTTACAGAGTTTATGGTGGGAATGCTTCCATGTATGGTAAATCATATTCAGTTATTAATCCGTTATATGTACCGAATTATAGGAATTTCGCAGGTCTTCCTGACGTCAATAGTGGAACCTATCTTCTAAAGGGGTACGTTCCGTTGAAAGATATCAAGGTTGGGAGGTGGTTTGCTGCACCTCTGGACGGTAGAAGAGGTGGCTTACCGTTTGAGCTGTATCAAAACTTTAATCAATTGCGAAGACCTTCGAATATAATACTTAAAAAAAGATTTTAATATGTTTAGCTTTTGGAAAAAAAATAAAGACAAATTGGAGGAAAATAGAAGGGAGTCATTTGCAATCATTCTAGCTAATACTGCTAAAATTCTAGAAGAGGCTGATTTGTTAAAACATGCGGAGATAGTTAGCAGTATTGCTAAGGCCCTATATATAAAAGACGATAAAGAATTTATTAAGCGTATAAATGGGGTTGAAATGTGGGGCGGGGCGGGAGCTGTGTGGGAAGTTTATATAGACAATAAGGGCGCCAAAAAAGAGTTTGAGAAGGAAATGATTCGATTAATTGACTTAATGGAGGATGTTGGTATTCTCGGAAGGGGAATAAAGCCAATTCGAAAGATATTCATAAATGAATCCATAAAGTAAGTTTACTGCTTAAATCTACTGCTAATATGTTTCGATTTTTAAAGAATAAAAGCAAGTTTGTACAAGATTGGGAAAAGCAAACATTTAAAAAAATATTTGAAGACCTGGGCGTTGAATTCGATACTTTTAGTAAACAGATGCAATATACCCAAAAGATTAAAATGGATGAGACTAGCAAGTCGTGTTTTTATAGCTTGATTTACCCAGTTTCGTTTTACAAAGATTTTGAAAACAGACTTGATACAAATTTTAAGATAGAAAATATTAAAGTACATAACTTGAAAAATAAGGAATCGATGTTTATTACTCTATATTTCGCAAGTAATATTTTTCTAGCATACTCCACCAGTTTGGCAAGGAGTAAATTTGAGTTCGATTATAAGAATATTGATCTGAGTGGGATAAAAATTGCCATGTGGGGGGATACAGAAGGCCTGCAAGTGCTAGAACTTTTAACCAAAGAAGAAGAGCATTACGTGAATTCCGGAGATATCTATATTTCAAAGATTGAGGGGAAAGAATATTTTCATTTAAAAGAGCTGGAAGATGGGGATTTTGTTGGGATAGATAAGGACAGTAACGTCTTTGTAATTACACATGACCCTTTGGAGGTAAAGCCTTTTGAAAGGGGGAAATTGTTGGACGTCTTGAAGTCCTCAAGTGATGGTCATGATGCCTAGGACAGGGGTAAGCACGTCTTACCTGTACGAGGCGACGGGATCGAAACTGTACGGGATAGCTACTATCGGTGGCAGTACGCATAGCGGGACTACGTAGCCGGCATCGAGTACCGTAAGCCCGGAAGTGCATCGAACAGCATCCAGATGGTTTATACGGAAAGAAGATTATCTGCAGCGCAATCCCAATGATAATCTCTCTTCGTACCGTTATAGCCTGACGGATCATCTCGGCAATGTCCGTGCCATGCTAAAACGTGCAAGTGGCGCGTAGGGGAGATGATCTAAAAACAGAACTACCATTAACGGGCAAGACGAAAAACCGTAAAACCATGCCTGGGTTTGATATTGTCATTTAGGCCATAAAAGGGGAAGCTGAACTTGCGGATTATATCAGCTTGAATTATAAAGATAATAATATGAAAGTTATTAGAAGGATCTTTGGAAATTTAGATACCAAGGACAATAAAGATTTTATTGAGAAAATTTTTAATACCTCTTTTGAATGGGGTTATTTTACAAAGGATGTTGATGAGAAGTCTCAAGAATATAAGCAAGTTAGAGAGGTTATAACTAAAAATGGTTGGCACGATTCTGTAATTGGTACTGAGTTCTCAAAGCAAGAGGTTTATAACGCGGAAATTTTATACTTTGTAGGAGCTAGGGCATTTTCATATCCAGAGCCGCAAAGTCCCTCGTTTTTAGAATCAACTTATTTCGATAGTTGTAAAGAGTGTGGTATATATGGTGAGCAGAAGGCTGACTTTGTAATAAAGAAACAACCCATTTTAGGTTCTGGCGGATTGGGCACATTACACTGGGTATATGATGAACTTTTTAGCACTTACGAAGTCTACAAAAATTATTTTGAAGGTTTAAATATGGATTTCAGACCTGTTAAACTCATGAACAAAAAGGTGTCAGCTGAAAATATAATTCAATTGATTATACCTTTACACAATACTAGTTTAGAGATGGCTAGGTTTGAAAGTTCATCATGTGAAGTTTGTGGGAGAATTAAGTGTTCTCCAAGTATACATGGCTTTTTTCCATTGCCAAAAGGAGATTTCTTTCATATTACTAAAACTAATGAGTTTTTTGGCAGTGGACATTCGGCTTCTCATAGGATTTTGGTTACTAACGCAATGATGCAACAAATGATTCAACATAAGATGGCTAAATATCATCAATTTGTACCATGCAGAGCCGAGTAAAGAAAATAGGAACAAACATAAAAGCGTTATCAATGTCGATTCGCTATTTTAGAATAAAAATTACACTTTCTTCCAATATTTCAGCACCATTTAGCCGCTTGATAACCTGGCAGATAATGACATAGTCCATCCGGGACATAATGACGTCTGGCTTATCTGATTTTCTTACGGATGGTCTTTGGACAACTTCGATCAATGGAGTAATATTGAATGAAGGTAAAGAATATTATCCTCTGATTTTGTATCCAGGGATATATAGTGGTTCGAATTGTACCAAATTTTCGGACATGCCCTTAAATCTGTTCTCCTTCTTCTCAGCTGGAACAGCATGCTGAGCCTTGGCAGCTTTATAAGCTTCCCTAGGGCTTTCACACTTAATTTGTTTCTGCAAAGATTTCTTCATATCGTTTTACTATACCCTCAGTACTCTTACTAAGTATGTTAGGTATTACAAAGATAACAGAATTTTTTGAGTTTCCGAAAACTTTGTAACCGTCCTGAAACGAACGTCTTAGGATTTCAGAATAGGTTTTGTATCGCTTATTATTATCATTGGAGTCTTCCTGTATCAGATTAACTGCCGGAAATCCCCATATCCTTAGCCCGTATCTGTTTTGAAAAATTACCATGATATCCATGAGAGTGCCCCCAATCCTGCCGAAAGAGTTTTGTTTGCTCAACATTCGATAACGTAAATCTTGTATCGAGTCCAATGAATATATCTCTCTACCTTTGTAATAGAAGGAGAGGTGGGCTTACTCTTGTTCTCGTTTAGGGGCTTCCTAGGGCCTTCGGTGGGGAATAGGGTAAGATCCACCTCTTTTTTGGATTTTCCTTTCATATAGATTCATTGCTCAATTGTCTTGGTTGTAAACTCATTGAGCATGGAAAAGAAAAAACAACGACTTAAAAATTTGATTGCGCCGCCGGAATAATTTGACGGACAAAAGCCATTATGGCCTATCCGAAAATGCGAGAAATCAAACCCTATAATCTGATTATGAACACTGTCCAAAACCGCATTCGGATTTTTTACAAACTATTTTTTTAACTATAGAGGAACTTCTAGAAGTTAGGCTATTACGCGCCTACCGCAGATTGCTTCCAAGGGCACGGCCCACTTTAAGGTATACAAGCAAGACTTAGACGACCGCACGAAGTCCAATATCCGACTGTTAGGTCCTGATGAACGTGTTTTGGAAGTCGCACAGATGCTAAGTGGTTCAAATCCTGGAGATGCCGCACTTCAACATGCGAATGAGTTGTTGGGGTAGTTTTTTTGTTTTTCTCGTAAACCTTTTATAATTTTATTGGAAATCAATTGTTAAGAAGTATATACTATAAAAAGACCAGTAGTTAACGAAAATAAAATATGCCTGTCGACCTTGATCTCCTTAGTATAAGTTTATAAATTGATTTAGCTCTTGTAGTTTATAATAGGAATTTTTGTACTTCCAAATTGTGAATTACCCGGGTTTAAATCGTTGCGATAACGAGTTTTAAAATCATGATGCGAATAGCTATTAAGCGTCTGGATTGAGGTTATAATTACTTCTTTCTAAACTCTTATATGAAGAGCGCCATGGATGCCGTATATAATTACGACGAATAGAATTTATCACGATCTACTTTATAACTACTATTTATGCGATTTAAATCTTTTCTAACCTCTGGAATAATATTGTTCCTCTTATTAACTTGTTCCTCGACACCGTTTGCGCAATCCGCTAACCTCACTGTTGAGGACAGTAGAGATGTTAGTACACTTCCTACTAGCTTTCCGAGGATGTTAAAAGCCTCGTTTAAGCGAAATACCAGCCTGGGCTTGCCTGCCGACGGTAATTATTCAACACTATTAAGTCTCAGAGGCTGGTCGGATGATTCCGGCGGTCCTGCTCATGAGCTAGCTTTTTCACAGAGTCGAGGTTTGTATTATCGTTCTGGCACCACGACTAATGGTTGGTCGGCCTGGAGACGTGTTTTGGTAGAAAATATTTCAGGAAATGTCGGTATCGGTATAGATGTTCCACAGGAAAAACTTTCCGTTAATGGTAATATCCGCGCCAAAGAGATCAAGGTTGAAGCAGCGAATTGGCCTGATTATGTTTTTACAAGCGATTATGAGTTACAGTCGCTAAAGGAGGTTGAGAATTACATCAAGAAATACGGTCATCTGCCACATGTTCCCAAAGCTGATGAAGTAGATGCAAATGGAATCTCCCTAGGAGAGATGAACAAGATATTACTTCAAAAAATCGAAGAGTTGACATTGCACTTGATTGAAAAGGATAAGAGGGTCACATACCTTGAGGAGAGAATGTTACGTCTAGAGAATCATGCAGATAAATAGGTAATTATTAATAAATAGTATAAAATGAAAATTGTAATCTTAAGCTTTTTAATTTGTGTTAATCTATGCGCTTTCAGGTCCCTTGGGCAGGAATATCATGTGTTGGATTATAACGTCAATTTAACTCCAGCTCATGGAGTTAAAATAAAAACGAATTTGCCGTATACCAGCTCGTCTCAAATGGTCACCTTGAACATTGAAGGGTATAGTTATGGCACTTCCTCTACGATAGGTTTGTTGTTGAACTACTATATCTATAACGGTAATTTTATAAACCATTCCGTATCCTCGTTTGGTGGGCACACCCCCGATGTCTATCTAACCAACGAGGCAGGTAAAGTAGTCGTTTTTCTTGCCAGTAAATCATACTTTCAACGTTTTCGCGTAAAAGCATTTGCAAGAGGCATGAGTGAACAGGCTGTTTGGTTTCAGGGATGGACTGCTGTGGATGAAGCTATGAGTGGGACAAATACGGTAAAGCTATCTTATCGTAATCGAATGGCAGGAGACCTGTTCGGCGAAAATATACTTTTAACCGGGAAACTTGGTATCGGAACGAATTCTCCATCCGAGAAGTTGTCGGTTAATGGTAATATACGAGCCAAAGAGATCAAAGTCGAAACTGCCAATTGGCCCGATTATGTTTTTGCTAGGGAGTATAACTTAATGCCACTTGCCGATGTTGAAAAGTTTATCCAGAGCAATAGGCATCTTCCAGAAATACCTCAGGCTTCAGTAGTCGAAGAAGAAGGAATTTCTTTAGGAGAGATGAATAAATTGCTGTTAAAGAAAATCGAAGAATTGACTCTTTATGTTATTGAAATAGACAAAGAAAACAAGAAAATGAAAGCGGAACTTGAAAAATCAAAAGCCTGCTGTATTGACTAGTATTTTCAATAAGCGTAACTAGATGTGAATATGAAAAAAGAATTTGTATTTGTAGTTTTAATGATTTCTTTTGTCTCCAGTTTCGCACAAACAGAGACGGTAATTGCTCCTTCAAATAGATCAGCTGTTTCCTTGGAAAAGAATATCCTTTTTTATGCAAACAATCGTTTTTCAGTAACTCAGTCCGGAAGCATCAGTTTGAGCACACCTATGTTATTTGATGCTAATTTTTATCCATCATACTCCGTGACAGGGATAGACGAACAAAATCCCTATGTGTTATTGATAGAAAATCTGCCGGTTGACCATGTGCAGGTTGGAGGCTGGATTGGGTGGACGACGAGACACTACGCACCGGTAAAATTTAAGATCGAAGTTTATAATATTTATCAAGGTGCCAACCAATGGATTACGATGACTGATATCGATAACTATACAGGAGGTCATTTCATCGCTAAGGCGCCTCATTCGTCAGTAGGAAAAATCCGGCTTACGGTATATAAAACGAATGATGCGCAAAATAGGTTGGGGCTTTCTGAATTCTTCTTTTTACATCCCGAAGCTGTGAAGTCCTATGACGGATTGATGGTCCAATACAATGCTCAAGGAAATGTTGGTATTGGTGCAAATGCAACTAGTGATAAACTCGCCGTTAACGGCAATATACGCGCTAAGGAAATCAAGGTTGAAACCGCTAATTGGCCAGATTATGTCTTTTCCGAAGAATATGAATTGATGCCACTCTCTGCAATAGAACAATATATTAGAGACAATGGCCATCTTCCAGAAATACCAAAAGCAACTCAAGTTGAGAAGGATGGTCTATCTCTCGGGGAGATGAATAAGTTGCTGTTGAAGAAAATTGAAGAGCTAACCTTGCATTTAATTGAAAAGGAAAAGCAAATCAACGAACAACAGAAGAAGATCGGCGATATATTTATCCTATTAAAAAATGATAGTATAAAATCAGAACTATGAAATGTACATTTTTGATCATCATTTATCTCGCACTTTTTTTTAATGGATATTCCCAAACTTCTTCCACGGTTTCAGTCTCTTCAAGTGGATGGAAAAGAGTGGGTTATGTAGATTTAATTGCGGGACGTGGATTTGGAAAGGTATCTATTTATACCACAGGAGGGAATCTTGCTCCCCAATTCTTAGATATTCATTGTTTAAAGATTGGACTACAAATGCAGGTATACGTCTTGAAACTAACAGTAAGGTTACCTATTGGACGGATGTACGTATTACATACGATCAGATCTCAATGTTTATAGAGGTCAATTTTAAACGTGATATAGCACAGCTAGCTATGCTGTCCGATTCTTACGGATGGAATGTAGCTAAATTATATACAGGTATCTTACCTGAAGGAGGGGGGACTACTAGAGCAATGGCAAAAGTCGGGAAATTCAATATTCAAGACCAGTTTATACTTGATAATACTGGGAATTTTGGTATCGGTACGAACAGCCCCACTGAAAAACTCTCCGTTAACGGAAATATCCGAGCGAAGGAAATCAAGGTTGAAACTGCCAACTGGCCCGATTATGTGTTTCACAAGAATTATGAACTAACACCACTTAAGGACCTGAAACAATTTATTAAAGAGAACGGACATCTCCCAGAAGTTCCCAAAGCGAAGGAAATTGAAGAGCGCGGGCTATCGCTTGGTGAAATGAATAAAACTCTTATGAAGAAAATAGAAGAATTGACCTTGTATCTGCTGCAGAAGGAGAACGAGATGGATGAAATGCGGGAACGTCTATTACGGTTGGAAAAGGGTAAATAAAAGGAATTAACCACAAGAAGTTTAACTTAAATTGAATGAAATATGAACCTATGCATACACACTGGATGTGCGGAATACTTAAAGCTATCTAGGCGGCTGTTTTTTAGTTTTTTGCTCATCTGTTTAACGCTTTGCTCGTATGGACAGCGGGCCTACCATAAGTACGCTAGGGGATATGTGGGAGACGTGCCTAAGGCCGCAACATTTAGCCCCGTTGGGGAGTTGGATAATGTAGACCACCAAACGGGTACGTTGCAGGTCACAGTGCCCATATATACCATCAAAACAGGGGACTTGGAACTTCCGATAAACCTTTATTATAGTGCTACAGGAATTAAGGTTGGACAGGAACGAAGCATTGCCGGTATGGGATGGCAGCTTAATGCGGGGGGCAAAATAGTTACATCTGTAATTGGTCTAAATGATGACCATCTCAATGGCATTAATAATGATTACTCGGCACCTTGGAAAAACCAGCCGTACAATAATGTTAATTTAAACGTAGATCACATACCCCACCGGCAGTATATCATCGACTTACTTTCGGGATGGCGCGACGGGGCACTGGATATTTACCATTATCAGCTACCCTCAATCAGCGGTAGTTTTGTGTTTTCCGGTGCCGATTACCTAACTTTTCCTTACAGACCTTCGGTCTACGCCAGTGGTCATATGATCAAGCACGACGGAAAAACATATGAATTTGTAGATGGTGATGTTAAACATACCCGAAAACGTACGTTCTATACAGAAGCCTTCCCGCCGGATACCTCTATGTTCACGAAGGCCTGGCGACCGGAGGATGAAGACCAGGTAAGCAACGATCGGAATCTCCGATATATCTTATCCGAATCATCTAATGACAGTATTTCGTTTGATTACCATGTGTTTAGCTCGCATGTTCAGGCTCATCTTCCGGTTTTGAACAATCTAGACAAAATTACCACCTCGGCGTCTATGCCCATGAGTAAGGATGTAACAAGGGATACGTATGGTAATTGGGTTGCTGGAACGGGATATTTCATCAAGGCGCCAACATTTACCCAAACAAAAATCATGTACAAGCAATTGACCCGGATCAAACAAATCAATTTCAGGGAGGGACGGGTTGTTTTTGAATATACCAATGGATTTTGTGATTTTCTATCTAGCATAAAGATAGAGCGAAAGCTCCCTGACAACACCTTCGAACTATTAAGAAAATTTGTCTTCGAAAAAACACCGGAGTCTATGAACTACCTTTTTCTTGGAAGAATTACGGAGGAAGATGGAAGCGGAAACTTTGTGGGGTCGTGGGCTTTTAAGTACAATAATGAGGCGGGGTTATCCAACAATCCCCTGACAACCGAGCATTCTGGGGAAGACCGTTGGGGATTCTACAACGGGGCCGGATCCAACAAAATTATGATTGAAAACCCTCATAATAACATTGCCATACAGAACAAACGTTATGAACCGATTTATATTCAGTATAATTCAACCTCTCCCTCAACTAGTTTACACATACCTAACAGACAGCGAGAAGGAATAGAGCTATATGGAAAAGGTGTTCCTTATGGTCAGTTTTCATTTGCCAATAGGGAGTTTAATTTTGAGCAGGCGATGACTGGTATGCTAGCATCTATTGTCACCCCCAGCCGGAGCATTGTCGAATACGAGTACGAACCGCATAAATTTGTTCATTATAGACCCTCATCCGGTAATAGTTATACAGAAACGATTAAACAAGGTGGGGGGATGCGCATCAAACAGATTACCACCTCTGACTATGATGTCGAAGGCGGTTATGCCAGCACATTGCGGTCAAAGAAGGTGTTCAAATATGGGTCGGGGGGAGCGTATCAAGGCAATGAAGACGGGGTGGGAAAAGTTTCCTATCCGGCAACGATTATATCCACCAATTCCGTGTATCCAGCTGCCTATGGTGTAAATATAGGTACAACCGTCGGAAATTTTCAGTTGTTGTCCCATAGCATAAAGGACATGACTTTGAAAGGAGGTTCCTATGCAGTTTATGGTAGCGTGAGTGAATATGTCTACAAAAGTCAAAATGACGTAGGGGCAAAAACAACTTACCTTTTTTATCTGCCCGCTATGGATCAGTGGACGGAGGGTCAGGGTTTTTCCTATCCAGTTGGTGATAACAGTGGGGGCATAAAGCCAGATTATATTTACAATCACCCCAAATCGGTAATCAGGTACAAATCCTGGGGGAGTAATGTTTACAGCGCGGTTCAAAGAACGGAATACGCCTATAAGCAGGTCAATGCTCCTTTGGTCGCAAATCCAGGGAGATTTCTTTCTATTTTGGCATATAATAGGGGAATACTAGCAGCACCATTTCTTCAGAGTTACACTGTGCATTACATGGATCACAATGGGGATCTGCAGACCTCAACGGGTACAAGCGTAATCAAATTCATCGATCCCATCGCCGCTTATATCAGATCAAAGGATCACCCTGACTTCTACTATCCCGGAAAATACGGTTACGACGCTGTATATTTAGGGTATAATTCCACGGCCTATGTGAAGACACAGGAACGTAATTATGTTTACGGGGATAACAACATCTTAATAAGTCAGGATACCGTTAACTATGTTTACGATAGTCCACGACACCTGAACCCAAACCAGATAAGTCGCCTGAACAGTCAGGGCGATTCGGTGCTCCACAGGTTTATTTACCCATTGGACGTAAGCAACCCAAGCAATGGGTCAAGTGCAAGTTATCTGATCAACAGGCATTTACTTGATAGGCCCTTGGAGGAATACAAATACCTGAAAAAAGGGAACGACAGATATTTGACTGCTGGTACTACCTACGACTACGGAGTTACAGTGCAGGGGAAGCTATACCTCAGTAATGAGCTAGAGTTGAAACTGACACAACCCATTACGGGAAGCCCAACCAACTGGTGGCATGCCTTTACTGTAAAGCGAGTGGATCCGTTCGGTAGGATACTTGAACTAGAAATCGATCAACTGAAGTCATATGCATTGATATGGGGTTACGGAAACAGCCAGATAACAGCTTCTGTGAACAATGCGATCTATACAGATGTTGCCTTTTCCGGGTTTGAATCAACGGATAAGGGCAATTGGTCTTACAGTGGTACGCCCAATTTTGCAATAGGTTCGGTTACAGGCTCAGGAGCGTATAACCTAACTACGGGAGCTATCAGCAAATCACAGCTGGACCCCTCAAAGAAATATGTGTTGATGTACTGGCTTAAGAACGGCGGTGTCGTCAATATCGCCGGTGGTACAGTCGGAGCTGCAGAATCTTTAGTAGAAAAAAATGGATGGCAATTGATACGTCGGAATATCAGTGCAAGCGAGGGTGTTACTTTATCGGGATCCGGAATTATCGATGATCTCAGACTCCACCCTTACGATGCAGGTATGACCACTTACACGTATTCGAATCTGCAGGGAATCAGCAGTATAACCGATAACAATGGAACGATCAAATATTTTGGTTACGATGGGGCGGGACGATTGCGCGATATACTGGATTTCAATAGAAATATCAGGGAAAGATATCGTTATCATTTACCCTATTAAAGGACACCATTAAAAACAACGTTATGAAAAGATTTTGCATTCTTGTTTGTATCTTCATCAAGATTATCCTGCTGCAGGGACTTTCTGCTATAGCTCAGCAGGACGATGTGGTTCGCGTTTATTATTTTAATCAAGAGGTAGATTCGGCACGTTTTTCCATTACCTACAAAAATGGTTTCCATGTCCCGGAAGGATCCACTTATAGAGGGTTTATCAGTACCGCGACGACGTTAAGTCTTAGCGATGAAAAACCGTATATTATCAAATACAGACCCCTAGCACCTTTGTCCAATCCTGAAATACCAACATTGGGTAGGGATAAAGTACAGCGGGATATCACCTATTTTGATGGGAATGGGCAGAAATTGCAAGAGGTAAAGATACAGGCCAGCCCTCGAGGCTTTGACATTGTCTATCCGTTTGACCACGATCTGATGGGGAGGGAAACCACTTCGTATATGCCTTACGAAGACATCTTTGAGCGACCAGAGGAACTCTACGGTAATTATGAATACTGGGCTCTCACTACCTACAATCTCTATTATATGGATGGCTACGCTCGTAACAATATAACGGTTAATAGTCATCCTTACAGCCAGACACGTTTCGAGGACTCACCTTTGAACCGTGTACGGGAGGTCGGTTCGGTCGGGAAGGCCTGGCAGATTACAGCCCTGCCAGATACATCTAACACGCAACGCTTATTTTACAAAGGCAATGAGGCAGACGAGGTCGTTCTTTATACAGTTTTGATCGGTGCAGCAGGAGAAAGAACACTAACAAGGACCAGTAACAATTCGATGTACTCGCCCAATTCGCTAGACAAAACTGCAGTTCACGATGAGAACTGGAAATCCGGAGATATGGATCCTGGTACGGTACATGAATTTAAAGATAGGGATGGTCGGGTAGTCTTGAAACGCTCTTTTGTCAAGGAGGGGAATAATACAATAACGCTGTCTACCTACTATGTATATGATGAGCTGGGGCACTTATGTTTTGTGCTTCCGCCTGGAGCCATTCCGGATAGTGACGGAGTTCCAAACCAGACGGCTTTGGATAACTTTTGCTACCAGTACCGTTACGATAATAGGGGCCGCTGTGTGGAAAAAAAGATCCCTGGAAAAGGGAAGGAATTTATTATCTATAACGAGCTTAATCAAGTCGTTCTAACACAGGACGCCGTGCAGCGAGGCAAAAGCCCTCAGGAATGGTACTGTTACAAATATGACGGACAGGGACGCACGGTTATGGAGGGCATCTATTCACACGGTGGTAGCACGGCCAATACAGATATGCGTAGCATTGTTCAGTCCTCAGTAACTAACGGTACTGTTCTATGGGAATCCCGTGTATCTGGAGGGGAGGGGTATAGCAATCAGTCCTTTCCCACAACAGGTCTTACGCATCAAGTACTGCGTTATTACGATGATTACGATCTGCCGCAGGGTAATCCTTATCCTTTCGCGGAAGGTTCGAAATTGACGATGGGCCTTGAGACAGCGAAAAAAGTCAGCGTGCTGGGTACCTCGGACTATCTCTGGACGGTAAGCTATTACGATGAAGAATCACGCTTGGCAAAGCAGTTCATTCAGCATTATAAAGATGGGCAAGTACATTTGGACAATGTAGACGAAATAACGAATAACTACAGTTTTGTGGGCGACCTGCTCAGTTCCGGCCGTATACATCGTACTGCAGGCGGTGCACCACTAACCATAGTTGACGAATATGAGTACGATCATAGGAGCCGGTTGAGCAAGAAGTGGAATAAGATAGGCAACCAACAGAAAATATTGGTTAAGGAACAGGAATATAATATCCTCGAACAACACACGGGTACAGACATGGGAGTGGCGGCCGTTTCATATTCCTATAATGAGAGAGGTTGGCTAAAAAAAATCAGTTCAAGCCATTTTACGGAAGAGTTAAAATACAATGATCCGTCGGCAGGTGCCACACCACAGTTCAACGGGAATATCTCAGAACAACACTGGAAGCATGGGTCATCAGCGAATAGCACCATGAAATATTCCTATGATGCGACAAACCGTCTGCTGAGCGGTATTTCGAGTACGCCGGGTTCTCTGAGCGAGGTACTTACCTATGATGTCATGGGCAATATAAAGACGCTTTTACGCGACGGTGGCACTATGACCAGTTACAGCTATACGGGCAACAAGCTGCAAGGACTTTCGGGAGGGATTATGGGCGCATATGACTACGATGCAAACGGGAATGCGACGCTGGACCGCACAGGCATGGCCTTCACGTACAATCATCTGAACCTGCCCAAAACAGCGACTAAAACAGGTGCTAGCGTATCGTATGTTTACGACGCGGAGGGAGCCAAGCTCCGCAAGTTTGCCACGGTAGGCAGTACTAGTACGCAGCGCGACTATATCGGTGGTATAGAATACAGCAAAGTAGGTAGCGGTACGAATGCTATTGAGATGATTCACACGGATGAGGGTTACCTGCAGAACAACGGTGGTAACTATGTCTACCATTACAATCTGACAGATCACCTAGGCAATGTGCGTGCTACATTACAACGTACGTCGGCAACTGCGGTTACAGTAATCCAAAAGCATGACTATTATCCATTTGGAAAAGCTAAAGCTATTGTTACTTCGGGGGTAAACAAGTATCTTTATAACGGTAAAGAAGTTCAGGAAGAGTTAGGAGGACAGCTTGATTATGGTGCAAGGTTCTATGACGCTGAAATCGGACGGTGGAACGTGGTGGATCCATTGGCGGAGCAGGGACGACGATGGTCGCCATATACCTATGCATTCAATAATCCAATACGGTTTATTGATCCCGATGGGATGTGGCCAAATGACGGGATAAAGAAATTTTTCAGAGGTTTTGGTACAACACTGATGGGTATAGCCAATGGGTCTCAGCTTCACAATCAGATTATTTCCAGTGTCAGTACAGCAGTAAGTACTGTTGAACATCTCAGTAAAGGAGATTATTCAGGTGCAGGAAATCAATTTTTGGAGTCTACTGGAGCTCCGGAAATAGTTCGAACAGTTGGTAAAGCTGCAGATGGAGATATGGAGGCGATTGGAAGTGTTGCCGCTGTAGTTACTGTTGGAATAGTTACCCACAAAGCTGGAGGAAAACAGAATGTTGGAAGCAAAGCAGTAACTGCTGATGCTGTTGAAGATCTTGTTAGAGTCCGTCATCATTCTACTAACAGTGGTGTTAAAGGGATAGAAAAGAGTAACTCTATAAATGCATCAAGAGGAGAACCATATGGAGTGGATGTAGAGGTTGCTCCATTCCTACCTCCGTCAAAGGTAAATATGGGGCAAGTTGGCGGCGGAGTAAAAGGAGGAGGTTTTGTTGAGTTTTCTGTGCCAAAGAGCGCCGTAGGGCCAATTCCAGGTTATATGGGAGGAACGGGGAATGCAGGAAGAATAGTAACCGGAGGCTCTCCTCTAAATCTTAATGGCACTAAGCCAACCTTTAATAGAAATTGGTGGAATTGGTAAACTCACAAGAATGAAAAAAGTTAGAATTGAATATCCTATTGTCGCATTTCTATTTGCCTATTTAAATCAAATCGATTTGTCGTTGGATAGGAGTAGATGGGAACCCCTTGAGAATTTAAGAGAATATTATAAAACCCAAATATCTCCAGGAAAGGTGGCTGAGTTTCTTGTTAATAAATTCGATTTGAAAGCCGATAAGCTTCGAAACTTAATTTTTATTAAAGAAGCCAAATTTTTAGCTAAAATTGAGAATGTATTGCTGCTATATTTTAGAAAGAAAGTTTTTTTGACGGAGGATGAAATGTATTTTCTTTGTCAGAAGCTATTTGAATTGAGCAAATATTTAAGAAATGATATTGAAGTCCACAGACTACAAATAGAGAAACTAAGAATAGAATTTTCACAGTTAAACTATGGTGTGATAAAATTTAAACTTACCAAGAAAGAGAGAGCAAAGGCAATGAATATCGAGCATTTCTTGCAAAATGAGATATTGCACACAATTAAAATAGAAAATTTTAGTAAAAATATAGATATATAGGGAGGAGAATCGATTCTGTGGAAGGAGCAGGTTCAGAAAGTATATGATGAAATTGAATTCTAGGTATAAGATAGAATAAAGTAGTGTAAACTGAACTGTGACAGCTTATAGTTTTCGTAAGGAAGTCAGAAAAGGAATGTTCGACTATCTTTTAATATCTATAGCTTTCTTTCATTTTTTGTATCTAATGATAAACATTGCGATGTAACTATTTAGATTAGATATTTCTAAGGAGCAATAAATTTGTAGCTAGTTCGAGAGACTATAAATTCACTAGTTCGACCCTCATGGCGACTTAAGTCGTAAGAAAAAATAACAATGATTATTTTGATTTTAATGCTTTGTTTTTTGCTGTTAAACTTTTCTATTCACACTTTTTTTGTAAGAAGGAAAACGAAATGCAATGGCTAGTTAAAAAAGTAGAGACTTTTTACCAGACGTTCCATACAAGCCTAGAGCCGTACAGAATCCTGTACGGCTCTAGGCTTGTATACTGTCCTTCCTAGCCTTATAAAAATAAAATTTCAAAATATATTGTGTTTTCTTGTTTTTCTCCTAAACCTTTTATAATTTTATTGGAAATCAATTGTTGAGAAGTATATAATATAAAAGACCAGTAATTAACAGAAATATTTTAACAGCATAATAATATTGCCGGAACATACATTTAAATAATAATTTTCACTTTTACAGGAAAGTAACACACTGGGATATGATGTCCTGTTGGTTGTTATACCAAACTGTTAACGAAATAATCACGATCTATTTTTTAGTCCGACCATAACTGACTATATCGAAGCGAATATCAATAGAAAAAAATGTAGTCAACCGTCGAGCAGATACCTGTCGAAAATAAAATAAGAACCTTAGAAGTTACCCTATGAAATTGAATAAACCTCTCCTGAGAGCAAGAATTGTCTTTACTATGCTGATCGGTTTTTGGTGTACCGTAAGTCATGCCCAGAACCTTTTAGATGTCAATGCATGGAATATCGGATCTGGAAGTGCCGGTATGTTTTCCCTCAGTGGGCTTCCCTCTGAAAATATCCGGGAATGGGGAGAAACTCCACATGGACATCGCGGTATCATTTGGAAATCGATTCCGGGGGGAGATGCACAGGCTGATGGCGGCTGGAATACAACGGATATCACGATCGATCCTTCCAAAATGTACCGTATGACCGTTTGGATAAAAAAGTCGAACTCGACCAGCGGTAGAACCTATTTTGGGTGCAGGTCTGTTTCAAATTTAGATGGTGTTGCAAACGGCAACCCCTACTTTTGGAACGGTGTACTTCCCAAGCTGGATCAATGGTACCTGCTTGTAGGATACATACATGCCCATACAGATGCCTCAACCGTTCATCTCGGGGGTATATACGATGGCTCAACAGGACAGAAGGTTTTATCGATGACAGATTTTAAATTTACTGCTTCAGCCACTTCCACTGTTCACAGAGCGTATCTATATTATGATCCCAATGTCAACGACAAGCAGTTTTTCTACGCTCCGAGGCTTGAAGTGGTCAATGGCAACGAACCCTCGGTGGAATCACTGTTAGGCGTCAGCAGTACACAAAGTAGCCTGGCATATTTCCCGGGTAAAGTAGGCATAAAGACCCAAACTCCGCGTGAGTACGATCTGGCGGTGAATGGTCCGATCAGGAGTAAGGAGATCAAAGTTGAAACGGCCAATTGGCCGGATTATGTATTCGAGGAAGCGTATGATCTAAAAACCCTTACTGAAATAGAACAGTTTATCAAAAGCAATGGACATCTACCAGAGCTACCGAAAGCTAAGGATGCCGAGCGTGACGGTATATCGTTGGGAGAAATGAATAAAATCCTGTTAAAGAAGATCGAAGAGCTGACTTTACATCTGATCGAAAATGAGAACAAACGTGTCTCACTTGAAGAGAAGCTTTCCGCCCTAGAGTCACTTATTCTCCAATCCCAAAATAATTTTTAACCTTTTCTATGAAAAACAAAATCTTTCAAATCATTTTCCATCTTCTATTTTTGATTGGAGCTTACGGACAGAACAATACATTTCCTGCAACAGGAAATGTAGGTATAGGAACATCCACTCCCACGAAAAAGTTAGATGTTCTTGGTGTAGTCAAAATGGACCAACTGAATTATCCTTATCTGCAATACGATTTTACGGCAGCTCCTCGTACCCAACTTGGAAATATGAGTATAAAACTGTTTGACGACCATATTACGTACAGAAATGGCGGTTCCGCTCCAGGGAATAACAGTTATGGTAACTTACTCGCTATATATGGTAGAAATAGTCATTGGCAGTCGGATATATATTTAGGCGCAGATAGAAAGATGTATTTCAGAATCAGTGCCTATGTGTCGAATGGCAGCGAAAACGGCATCGGTCAATTCAATAATTGGCGTACGGTATTGGATTCCCATAGTGATGTAATATCATCTGGAAGGTTGGTAATCAAGGGAGCGGGTAATCATACCATAGAGAACGGAAATGTAGGAATAGGTACTACTAATCCTACCGACAAACTTGCCGTCAACGGCAATATCCGTGCTAAGGAAATCAAAGTAGAAACAGCCAACTGGCCAGATTATGTGTTTCACAAAAATTATGAGCTAAAGCCACTGAAAGAGATAAAGCAGTTTATTGACGAGAACGGACATCTTCCAGAAGTCCCCAAAGCAAAGGAAATTGAAGAACGTGGACTGTCTCTTGGTGAAATGAATAAAATTCTTATGAAGAAGGTAGAAGAATTAACACTATACATCATTGAATTAGAAGAGAGAATGGGAGATTTAGAAGATAAAAAATCGTCTTATGAGAATAATTGAGTTGCTAATTTGCGTGGCGGTAATGTCTCTATTTATGCCGGCCTCATATGCTCAAGAGACGGCGATAGCCTTAAATTACAAGCATAAAAGAATTGACGCTACCGGAAATGTTGCTTATACCAAGGCCCTTATTTTGTTACATCCAATCTACAACGGTGCCGACTTACCCAACAATTATGCGGTTGGGCATTTGGTTGCTCGGCGAGGTTCTGTGAACGCTATGAATAGGTTAAATACAGTCTTTGTCAATTCTTCATCCGCCTACAGGACAACGTCGGCGACACTTTCATCCTTTGATGATGTACAAGTTGCAGCTCCTTGGAAATTTAAGACTTGCTTTTATAACGGAACAAAATATCTAGCCTTAGATATACCTTACACTGGAGCACAGCACTCGCTTGGATTTCAGTTTGCAGGGTGGAATAGTTCTTCAGGAGAATCGCTAAAATTTGTCATATACGATATAAATGGTGTGCCTCAAAATATAGGAAATCTTACGGATATAGCCGATTATGCTGCGAATATGGATAATACCCAGCAAGTTAAGAACTTCAATGTACTTGGGCGGGTAGGCATTGGTACCACTACCCCGACCGAAGAGCTATCTGTAAATGGTAATATCCGAGCCAAAGAGATCAAGGTTGAAACTGTTAATTGGCCAGATTATGTTTTCGAGAAAGACCACAAGTTGATGTCTCTGGATAGTTTGGGAAGTTTTATAAACAAAAATGGGCATCTACCAGACATACCGACGGCGAAGGAGGTCGAACTGAATGGCGTGCAGGTTGGGGAAATGGTTAATATGCTGCTTAAAAAGAATGAGGAATTAACACTTTATATCCTGCAACAAGACAGACGTATCAAGGAACTGGAAAAAAAATAATAGCGTTAATAATTTTTTGAATAGTTGAAAGCAGATCTCAATAAAAAATTATAAATAGTGCATACGAATAATAAAGATATATAATACGTTCATGAAAAATAAAATAATCATCTATTCCCTAATTGGTTTAATTTTTCTTTCATTTCTGATCTGGTTTTTCCTGTTTAGGATCTCGGGAACCGTTTACATTGATGCCACACGTGTCCTTCAGGAATACAGCGGCGCACAGGTTGCGAGAGAAGCGTTGGAACTGAAGACCAGCCATTGGAAAAGCAATGTAGACACATTGGAAGCTGAATTTCAGAATGCTTATGAAGAGTTCGAGCGAAAGGAAAAAGGAATGGATGCAAATATAAAAGAAGAGCGCCGTACTGAACTCCGTAAGAAACAGCAGCAGCTAGAAGAATATAAGGGTGTTATGCAGCAGAATGCTGTCGCGGAAGATCAAAAGCTATCTCAAGAAACCATTTCAGATATAAACAAGTTTCTGACTGAATACGGTAAAAAACATCGTTATAAATACATTCTTATCGCCAACCAAGTGGGTACGATCGCTTACGCTGCCGATGGGTTGGATATCACTGATGACGTCATCAAAGCTTTGAACGATGCACGCGAAAAATAGATTCATATTCAACTTACTAAACGTGAAGCGTATATTACTAATCCTTAGCATATTCCTTTTATTTACAGCATGTAGACGACCGAGTCATTTTGACGACCGTGCAAGTCTACTTAGTTATATTGAAAATCCTCAGAACGGTCTCCTTCAAGAGATCAAGTTAGCCAATGGAATGGTGCTTAATGCCTATTTTTTACCTGCGGCTCTATTGCTAGGATCTGATATTAAATCGAATACGAGTTTAAATGATAAAATCTATTTGGTATTAGGTTTTTCGCTGAACAATAAAGAGCTGTTAGCTCAATTGGACGCGCAAACATATGGTACAATCATACAGACGATGTCTTTTAACATGGAGCAATTTCTCCATATTACATTAGATACGGACGAAAGTATAGAATCTTTGGGCGTTTTTTTTCAACCGACCTATAATATGTCACAACGTAACAATTTATTTGTAGTGATGAATAAGGCCAAATTGTATAAGAGTAAGAAAATAACAATTAGGTTGGAAGAATTTGGCCTTGGTATTGGAGAGCAAGATTTTGAATTCAAGACCGGCGACGTGAAATATATAACCTCAGTACTAATAAAAAATATAGATTGATACTATTATGATAACTAAGCTACGTAAGTTTGGGCAAAAGAAGTTAGCTGCATTTTTGCTGTTTGTATTTATTTCGGAATTGATTTTTCCGAATATGGCATGGGCACTTACTTCAGGCCCTACTACACCGGAGACAACAAGTTTCGAGCCTGTAGATACTACCGATATGGTCAATTTGCAGACAGGAGACTTTACCTATAACATACCGCTTTTGGAAGTTCCGGGGCCAGAAGGAGGATACCCACTATCGCTTTCCTATCATGCTGGTATCCTCCCCGGTGAAGATGCTAGTTGGGTGGGACTGGGATGGTCGCTAAATCCGGGCGCATTGACGAGAAATGTGAACGGTTATCCGGATGATTGGTCCTCTCAAAAACAAGTAGTCCGAGATTATTGGGAAGGAGGAACAACAACTACCTATAATGTTGGTGTTAGTGTAGGTATGGCGGGGCCGGTTGCAAATGTGGGAGTGGGATTGGAGTTCTCCCAAGATACCTATCGGGGATTCGGAGTCGGAGGTTCTTTAAACGCAGATTTGTATAAGGTTGGTAGCGCCACTTTGGGTGCAAAAGTGGGAATTTCTCCTTACGGAGATTCATATGAGGGATTAAATATTGGGGTTGGTATAGGTACGGGTTCTTCGGGTTTAAACGCAGGTCTATCACTTGGTATAGCTTTAAATAGCAACGGTATTTCTGCGGGTATGAGTGGGGGAGTTGGATATGGCATTAATAATAGTTTAGGATCTGATAATTTGTCTCTAATTGGTGCTTCGATAGGTACGGGAGGAACAAAACCATCCCTTTCAGTAGGAGGACTGGCTGCATCTATCACTAACAGTAATGCAGGAAGAATACAAACAAAAAATAGTGGATTTGCTTTTGGAATACCAATTTGGGCGGGACTTAATTTGCAACTAGGTTATAATAAATCAAGATATTGGTCAGACGAAACTCTTTCTAAGTCTGCTTACGGAAGTTTAAATTCTTGGAAAATTAAAAATAGTGATGAAGAAAGCGTATTTGATTCATATAGTCTTTTGGATTATTTTTCTGATCAATCTATTGCTTACAAAGAACATCCGGCGAGGACTTTAGGAGGAGGGTATTTGGATTTCGATCAATATCATGTGAATGCACAGGGATTAGGAGGGAATATTAAACCTTACTATTTTCAAGGTCAAATACGATCTCAAACATTTAAAAATTATCTGTTAAATTCAGTAGTTTATCCAAATAATGTTGATAATAGGGGAGTACAACCGTATTTTAGATTTGTCCACGATTTTTCAAATAAATATAGACAGAATTATCATAACCTTTCATTTGATAATGCCCCTAGTTACGGAAATTCTGATAGTAATTTTGGCTACGGTGGAGGAAATAAGGTTGCAGGATCAAAGCATATTGTAACTTACGAATTAGATAATGTTGCCATCAAACCGAGGAATGCAAAAGGGTATACCACGAGCTGGGTAAAAAGTTTTGAAGGAGGGAATGTACCAAATCGAGCAAATCTGATTGGAGGTTTTTCGATTACAAATGAATCTGGAGTTACGTATCATTTTTCTTTACCCGCATATTCATTTAAGGAGGAAACTTACCAAGAAAGAATAGATAAGTCTTCAGGACTTTCTTTTAATCGTCAGGTAAAAACTGAACCTTATGCGTATACCTGGCATTTGACGGCGATAACAGGGTCCGACTTTGTAGATCGCAACGGTAATAATATTGTCGATGAGGGAGACTGGGGATATTGGGTAAGTTTTGAATATGGGCGTTTCACAGATAAATATGTTTGGAGAAATCCGGATACCGGATTTCACCGAGATGAAGACAACGAGTTTCATGGGATGTCTATTGGTACTAAGGAAGTTTATTACCTAAATGCAATTAGGACACGGTCTCATATAGCTGTATTTGAAAAGGAATTTCGAATTGATGGTAAAAGTGTTTCATCTTCCAGCTATACTAAATATTCTAATAATGGCTCAAATGAAGGTTCTTTTTCTCATCATTCTATCCATTCTATGCGTCTAAATAAAGTTTACCTGTTTAACGCTGTAGATTCGTTAGCAATCAGATCCGACGATGGAGGTCAAAATTCTCCTCGATTTGTTGCAAACACCTGTTTAGCTTGCGAATTTCCGCACCATGTGATAGACGGGAATGATGTGGAAGCAATCGGTAGAAATTCAG
Source organism: Sphingobacterium olei (assembly GCF_005048855.1). Taxonomy (GTDB): domain Bacteria; phylum Bacteroidota; class Bacteroidia; order Sphingobacteriales; family Sphingobacteriaceae; genus Sphingobacterium; species Sphingobacterium olei. The sequence goes on along the minus strand of NZ_SUME01000007.1, from coordinate 19,892 downwards.
TAGAAGATAAGGCATTGAGAATAATTGAATTTGATTATAATTATCTATTATCACAGGGAACGCCGAATAGTTTTGATATTAATTCTGTTGAAGGGAAATATGGTAAGTTGACCTTGAATGGTTACAGGATTAGAGGAAAAAAAGGCGCGCATGTGCTACCTGCAACGCAGTTTGAGTATGATTATTCCAATGAAGAAGCCCCTATAGAAAATGTAAATTTTATTTCTTCCTCTAAATTCAGATATAAATATCCTGTTTTTCAGAAAGGCGATATGTTAGTAACTGAAGATGGCCGATATGCGGGTGTTGTAGACAGTGATCCGATTCCAAATGATCCAGGTTTTACACTATTCTATACTTACAATATTAGGAACTCCAGTGTTACGTTTTTGGGAGGGCAGGAGGTTGCACTTAGAAAAACGAAAAATCCCCCCTATTCTAAAGATAATAAAGATAACTGGGGTTTTTTTATGAGCGACCATGACAAAGAAACAACAATAAATAACTATAATATAGGAAAGCAAACTACTCCAATATCAGCTAAAGGTGTAGATGCATGGAGTTTAAGAAAAATTAAAACACATTTGGGTAATGAAATTGGAATAGAGTATGAATCTGATGATTATTCTAAATCTGTTTTTGCGGAAGATATGTCTTCGATTATGCTTAATCCCCAAAAGATAAATGATAATACTTTAGAGTTTAGGATAGATAGTAGAGGCTATCCCCTTGACGATTATATAAAAGTTGGACACTCTTATAAAGCGGTTATTAATACAGAAGATTTGGTTTATATTCCTACTGTTGGTAATAATGTATATGATGATTATGTAATTGACCTAGTACTAAACATTACCCAGATAAAGACTGGGGGAGTTATAGTAGCTAATACCAATAAACCTCTCAATGTGCAGGTATTCTTAAGTCCACATGAAATTTCACAGAATAAATTTAATATAAAGACAGGTAATATTGTTGGTAAAAGCACTAACGCAATTCAATTTGGAGGCGGGGTACGGGTTGAACGTCTTACTATGCGAGATCTAAATGGTAGGAGGTTAGTTACAAAATATGATTATAATTCTATTAGCAATGATAATGGTACAGTTAGATCGTCAGGTATTACCTCTTACAAGCCTTCAATCTTACCGAGTTTTGAGAAGTCTAAAGTGAAAAATACTGCTTCCAGATGGTTTTTTACCACAAACGGTATCAGAATAACACCATTAACAACTTATATGGAAATTCTGTACAAAGATTTTGAAAAGTTATACATGTTATCGAGAGAGCTTCCTCCTCCCTCTGTGATATATGAAGATGTAAAAGTATCAACTGAAATCCTTGACCACAATGGGAATGTAATTGACCGAAAAGGGAGGACAGAGTTTAAGTTTGATGTCTTAAGAGAGAATATGATTGGTAATCAATTGCTCAATAATAGCCAGAATGGAAATCAGTTAGATAGAAATCAAGTTATTAGAAAGTTTATTTCTGCTGTAGGGAATTTAAAACAGGTTCGTAAATACAATGAGAATAATAAACTCATTCATGAAACTATCAATCATTACTTACATGATGGCTTAGAAAACGAAACTTTAAGCAATTTTATGCTTAAGTACGATTATAGATTAGAGCAGTATCATTATCAAGGCGTTTTTCATGAACGTGTTTTAGAAAATAAGTATGTCTATGATAAGAGCACTAGCAATCCCTCATACAAAACATATAAAATCTTTAATGCAAAAGAAGAACTCCCCTGTATACAGACTGGCGTCACAGTGAAGGATTATATCAACAATTTAACAACTAAATCCAAAAATGTTGGGTTTGATTTTTACAGTGGAAGTTTGACTAAGCAGATATCGGAAGATGGTTATGGTAACCGTTTTCTGACCGAAAATTTTCCGGCATATAAGCAATACCCAGAAATGGGACTAAGGATCAATACTTCCGGAAATAAAAATATGCTGAGTCAAAAAGCGGGAACTGTGATTTATAAAGTCAATGCTACTGATGTAAAAACCGCTGTGGTATCAGCCTCTGCACAAACCTGGAGCAAAACTGTTCCGGTATTGCAACCAGAAGGTGGTACTATTGTCCAGAATACTGGGACGAATGGACATGTATGGCGTACGACTGATAGTTATAGTTGGCTTCCTACATCCTCAGGAACTGACGGTTTGACAACAATCAGTAATTTTTCGGCATTTAATTGGACGGTTCCGGGATCATCTCATACGAACTGGATAAAGACCAGTGGGATTAAGTTATACAATGTGTATTCTAAGGCACTGGAGGGGCAAGATATCAATGGAACTTATGCTTCTACGCGACTTGGATATAAGAATAGCAAAGTAACGGTGACAGGCAGCCCTGCTAAATATACGGAGTTGATATTCAGTGGTGCTGAAGATGAGACTATTTCCGGTTCCAATCCCTTGGAGGTACAACGTGGAAATGGTACTGTCTCAACAGTTCAGGCGCATACCGGTCTCAAGAGTTTACTTTTAAGTAGCGGTCAATCAGGATTTGAATATACAGTGCCTGTCAATAATATTACGCCGGGTCGCGATTATATGGCAGCAGTCTGGGTGAGGCCGATATCCGGAACAGCAAGTGATACTAAATTATATTATCAAGTAAACGGCACACCTAAAGGAACATCCGTTTCATCTAGTACCTCTACAAAAAAAGCCGGAGATTGGATATTAGTAACGTTGAATATTAAAGGTTCTGACATCATAAGCGGTGCAACACTTAAGGTTGGTGTGCGTAATGATCACAATACGCAGGTATATGCCGATGATTTCAGATTTCAGCCAGCAGATGCATTATCTATGGCTTATGTCTACGATAATTTTTCTGGCGAACTGACCTATATACTTGACAACAATAATTTGTTTATCCGTTACGAATACGATTCCATGGGAAGGTTGCTATCGACCTATGCAGAAAAGATGGGTGAAGCATCTCCATACAAGGTATTTGAAACCACTTATAACTATGGTAAACCTATTCAGCTTGTCGGAACGAATAACTTTACAGTATTCGCTCGTGTAGAATTGCAAAATCAAAATACAGTAAATGACTTCCCGAATAGTAGAGAATATCATAAAGTAGATGCTTATATACGAACCTACTGGGACGCGAGCTGTATGTCACAAGCTATTCTGCCCGAGGGTATTTCTTTTAAATATCAGATCGAAGACTACTACGAGGACAGGTATGGATCTACAAGTAGTTTATCTCATCATTTTGCTATTATACCTCAAGGGGCTAGTTCGATAAAGATCGGAGACCAGATAATAAATTTTGAGATACAGGGAATTTTTGACGCATATGGATATGACAACATCATGAAAGAGAAATTTTTTAGGTTGCTCAACAACCATTCATACGGTTCAGGCAATTATGTTCCCCAGCAAACAAGGCTATCATATTAAGATATATTATATGAAAACGATATTAACATCCACTTCAACTCTATTATTTCTAATGCTGCTGGGACAGATAGCCATTGGTCAGTCTGCAGTTTATACATCCCGTGAAAACGTAAGCATGAAGCTCACAGAGAGTCTTTCCATAAGTCGTGATAAAGCAAATCAATTTGTGCTTATTTTGGAAAATTATAGTAGGGGTATTGAAGATGTAAGGAGGGATATTCTTCTTTCTCCTTCTCAACGTCGGGAAAAAACTGTATCCCTATTGAAAGAACAACACGCATCGATTCGTCACCTGTTGAGCGAACGAGAATATATCCGCTGGCAAGAACTGGGTAGACGTAGACGTGAGGTGAGTTCAGCGAATATAGGAGCCACAAACACAGGAACCGATTTTCAATAGTAATCTGATAATTATATTAACATTCGAAAAAAACTGTTATGGATATATTTTCTTCCGTTTTTAGATTCCCTCGATTTTTCGTCATGTTGTTTGCTATTTCTATAGTACTTCCGCTCTCGGGACAAGAAATAAGAAGCCATGAGGCGATAATTTTTCCGGTAGCACCTGCTACTACATGGGTCGCTGGACCCAGCACAACGATAAATGTCACTAGTGGTCGTTCTATTACCCTGCTCCCGGGTACGCACCTTCAGGGGGGCAGTAATGTTTTACTACGTATTGACAATACCTTTATAATTCCAGAGGCGCCCAGTAACCCCATGACAAACAGTGATATGAATTGGATTCAAAGCCGCAGTTTCGATATCCGAGGTAATATTGTTGCAGAAGGGAAGAGTTTTTATGACAATAATGGCAGGCTGCTTCAATCCCAGCATAAAGAGATTGAAAAGAGGCACGTGCTGGCCAGTCAGATAGTCTACGATGCCTCAGGCAGAGCTTCGTTGCAGACCCTGTCGGCTCCTACGAATAATTCTGAGTTTGCATATAAAGAGGACTTTGTACAGAATACTTCGGGAACCGTCTACGATTTCAAAAATTTTGACCGCTACCAGAATGGGGGAGCATATATTGATAAAATCCATCAACCCGATCCTGTCGGAAGCAAGAATACTCTCGGAACGCTTGGCTGGTATTACGGACCTAACAATTCCTGGGAGCCTTTTAATGATGTCACAGATTACCCCTATAGCCGACAAGCTTATGCTTACGATGGATCAGGTATTCCTACCAAGTCAGGAAATCCTGGGGATGAATATCGCATCGGAAAAGGTCGTGAGGGGTATGCATTTTCAGCTCCGGCAAAAGAAGAATTAACCCATTACTGGTCAATACGAAATCAGCTATTTAGTTCCGCTGAAATAGGTGAACTTCGAGATGTCAATTTTGCAGACAACAGAGCGGTAATGTCTGTTGCTGTAGATGCAGATGGTACTTCAGCGTTTTCTATCAATTTAGACGGTTCGGTGTTGGCATCTGGCGGCTTTGGTGCTGAGTTAACAGTTGATAAAATGGTCGACTCTTACAATCATTCCTTTATAGCTATGCCTGTAGGAGGCTCCATACACTTTCAGGACTATGTACCCTTTACAATTGCAGACGGTAACGTGCTCAATTTAATTACAGGAGAAAGAACTAATGTGGTATCTGGTGGAGTTACCGTCCCAGCAGGTTGGTATTCTTACGAAAACTATACCGAACCGATGTTGATTCAAACTAGTTTTGGCTTCAAAGACCTCAGTTATAATTTCTACAATCAACTGGGACAATTGGTAGCTAGTATAGCACCTGAGGGAGTAAAATATCTCTTAAATAATGGCATTCAAGCATTCAATCCTTCAAACAGAGAAACAATTCCATTCATTACCCTGTACAGATATGATGGCCAGGGTCGTTTGGTCTGGCAGAAAAATCCGGACGAAGCAGGTCCCAGCGAGTATGTTTACCGAAGGGACGGAAATATACGCTTTTCACAGAATGCCAAACAGCGGACGGATGGCAGATTTAGTTACAGTAACTATGATATCCGAGGAAGGCTGATCGAAGTTGGTGAGTTTAAACCATCGGGTACAACGCTCGTCTTCAATGCCGATCTGAGTACAGCCAGTGCGATGCGCAATATTTTGGAGACCACAGATGTTTATGGCGGACTACCAAACGGTACCAAATACGATGTAGTCCGTTATAGGTATGACGTTCCTGATGCCACACACGGTAGCAGCTATTACGCGCAGGACAACTATTACCTTAGGGGAGCAGTAAGTGTCTCGGAGAAATATAACAATATAGTAAATAATACAGCGAGCGAACAAAATCTGATCAGCAGGAGCTGGTTCAATTACAACGCAGAAGGACAGCTGGACTGGCAGATCAAATATGCGAACGGCCTAGGATACAAGACCACCGATTTCAGCTACGACGAATTCGGCGCCATGGTCAAACAAGTTTACCAAAGGCATGTCCCTACCGAGTTCATGGCTTATTACTATGAATATGACAAAGACCGGAGACTGGCTAATGTATATACCAACACAGTAGATAATCCCAGTTCTAAGCTGGTGCACGCAAAATACCAGTACTATTTGCATGGTCCATTAAAACGTATTGAACTAGCGGGTAATTTACAGGGTATTGACTACGTGTATACCGCAGACGGTAAATTAAAAACCGTTAACCATGCAGACAAAAGTAAAGATCCCGGAAAGGATGGATCAGCTAATGATTTTGCTCCAGATGTTTTTGGTTTCAATCTGGAATATCATGCAGGCGATTACAAGCGGGCGAATACCAATATATCCAGTATACAAACAGGAGGTACACCACAGCGTTACTCGGGCTTAATGAACGGCATAAGCTGGCATTCCCTGAAACCTTCCTCGGTAACCGGGCTAAACAATCCTGTAATGAATACCTATGTGTACGATAATAACTACCAATTGGTGCAGAACAATTGGGGTACACCGAGTTTCACGGCAGGTTCCTTTACCGTTACAGCCAATGCCAATCAGGAGAAAAATCTAACTTATGATGCACACGGCAATATCAAGACCTTGACACGTACGAACTCGAGCGGGTCGGTGCTGGCGAACTATCAGTACAATTATACCGCTAATACAAACAAGCTTGCCAGTGTAAGCAATTATGCATCGTATACCTACGATGCCTTGGGACAACTGGCCAGCGAAACCAAAGGCAGCCTGAGCAAGTACCTCGATTATGATGCCTTTGGCAGGGTGACAAAAATATATAGCAATGCTGCAAAGACGAATGTTGTTTTGAGTTTTGCTTACGATGAGAACGGTAACCGTATTAAGAAGCAGGATCACCAGCAGAATGTAACGACGTGGTACGTAGACGGGAATGTGTACAACGGCAGCCAGTTGATCGAGCAGCCTATCCCTTCGGGGATCTTTTACCGTAATGGTAATGTATACCGTTATCAATTGACTGATCATGTAGGATCTGTGCGGGCTATCATTAACCGCAATAAATTAGGTAACGGAAATGCTGATATTGTATATTATGCCGACTATTATCCATTTGGAAGTGAGTTACAGACCGCAGGTATACCATCGCGCTATGGCTATCAGGGCGAATATGCTGAAAAAGATGGGGAAACTGGTTGGAATAATTTCTATCTTCGTAATTACGATCCTGCGATAGGACGTTGGTTAAGTATCGATCCGTATGGGCAATACCATTCACCGTATGTAGGGATGGGTAATGATCCGGTTAATAGGTTTGATCCTGATGGGGGGAAAAGTGAAACTATATTTGTCGATCCCAATGGGGAGGTGATATATAATAATTATGACGGTAGAAATGATGTCGTCGTCGTTCCGTGGAATAGTATAGCCGATTTTGTGGATCATTCCAGTGCTCAATTTAGATCTAGAGGCCTTGAAGGACTCCAAGAAACCAATTTTGTGAATTACTGGAAGGGTCAGTTTGGTGTAAGATATACTCATGAGGCCATGCAGGGTTTTGGATTTGGGGGAGTAATATCACCGGAGGGACAAGAGGGGTTTATCATGGAGAGGTTGGGCACTATTTCGAAGTTTGAAGCCAATTTAAGAGATGTAAAAGGTCAATGGAGTGATCCTACCATTGCTCTGCCAGCTATTGTATCTATTGTAGGAGGATCCATTAATGCATATCAAGGTATACTTGCTGCTAGGGCACCTCAATATACTAGATCAAGTCTGAAGCTTGGACAACAAAAACATGGAGCATATCACGCAGGTGAAATTGGAAAAGAGTTTAGATTGCCAAGTGGTAGACGAATAGATTATTTAGATATTGAAAATGGCATTATATACGAATTAAAACCATTTAATCCTAGGGCAATGAAAGCAGGTCAAAATCAACTTGATATGTATATGAAAGAATTGCAAAAAATGCCACGTTTTAAAGGTATTAATTGGAAAACTGTTTTAGATACTTATTGATTATGGAAAGTAAAGGATTTAAAAAAATATTTAGCGAAGTGGCTAAGTCCAACGGTTTTGAAAGTGCTTTTGGTGGTTGGTTCAAAGATAGTGCTGAAAGTATCGTTGTGCTCGATTTGCAAAAATCAAATTTTGGTGATTATTATGAAATGAACATCAAGATTTATATACAAGGAATGTTTGGCAATAGCTATTCCAGAACTAAAGATTTGGTGAAAAAAGATATAGGAGATGTTTTCACGAGACAGCCATCCGAGTATAAATCAGTTTTTGATTTTGATGAACCAATGAATAGTGAAAAGCGAAAGACGGAATTAGCAAAGCTGTTTAGTAAATTTATTGTACCGTTCGCAGGTAAAGCCTTATCAAAGTCAGGTATAAGAGAATTAGCGGAGAAAGGAGAAATATTTTTACTGCCGGCAGTCAAAGAAGAATTGGGATGAAATTTTGATAGTTCATCAGAATTCAAAAGTTGTTCCAGTACAGCACGCAAAATCGCCCTTTAGAGCGAGCATTATGCTGGCGTTAAGAGAGCGGTACTACATATAAAGAATTTACAGGCATTAAAGGGATACGTCCAGACTTTGTAGATTTTGGAACGAAGACGATTTAGGAGTTGAAGCCTTTTTAATCCAAGACAGATTCAATTAGGCACAAAGCAATTGAATAATTACAAATCTCTTTTTGAGCAGAAATATGACGGTACTTGGAATACGGTTTTAGATTTTTATTAAGAAATATTTGTAATGGAGAAGAAAAACTTAATCAAATTATTAGATGAAATGTTTATTCCGCTTGGTTTTAAAAGAAAGGGCAACAATTGGGTGTCTAATGGTGATGTCCTTTCCAAGGTGCTGAATTTACAGAAATCGAATTATAGCAATGCCTTTTATATCAATTATGGGTATATTATTAGAGAGCTTGAGCTTACAACAACAATGCATATATTTAAAGGTTTAGGCTCTATTGACAGCAAAGAAAATAGTAAAATTATTGATTTGCTTGATCTTGAGAATAGTATTCCTATGGAAGAGAGATTGTCTAATTTAAAAACGATTATATACAATAAAATAGTGACAGATTTTCAGACTACAAATACGGAAGAAGACATATTAAACGATTTGAAGAAGCGACCACACCTAAACAATATTCCTTTGGTTGTAAAAAGGTATTTTAATTTACCTGAATGAAGTTGTTTCTGAAAATACTGTTTTTTTTACTCGTCATATTTCCTACAAATATTAACGAAACAAAAACATTTTCAGCTGTAGAGGTTATTTCGGAAATAACATCTTCATTTACTTTTGGTGAAGGAAAAAATAATGATGAATTTCGAGATGTAATTTCAGAAAATGACTTTGGTATAATTTGTAAAAGTGTAAGTAAATTAGTATATTATAGAAACATAGCGCTTGCTCATCTGGTTGGCGGAGATACTTTTGGTCGTAGCGCTCATTTCAAAAACCATCCCGAAGGCTTTGCGGAGGCCAAACTTCACCTTGTGGAGAAGCGTACCTGCAGTAGGGCTTTCCAAATGATGGCATTTGTTGCAGTCACGTGCCAGATTCTTCTTGCGAACCGTATATTTTATATGTCCACACTTTACACATCACATATATGATAACTCGAAAGTCTGATCTTAAGTTAGGAAGTGAGTTGTGTAGGTCGTAGGTATACCATCTCGCTACGGCTATCAGGGTGAATATGCTGAAAAAAGATGGTGAATCCACGAAGTGGCTCATGAGGGCAATTAAAAATAGGCAAATTCCGAATAAACCGGTTGGAATAATTTCTATCTTCGTAATTACGATCCTGCGATAGGACGTTGGCTGAGTATCGATCCATATGGGCAGTACTATTCGCCGTATGTAGGCATGGGCAATAATCCGGGAGTGGATTTGACCCAGATGGAGGATGGAGCTCTGGTGGCGGAGATCCTGAGAAGCCGGGGAAAAACCTTCGAGATTGATGGAGAGCGGTGGCGAATGGGGATTTAATACCCTTTCGGAAGATGGTACTGTCAGAGGACATTATACCGGAGGTGTTTCTTTAGGCCGGCAGTTTGCTGCACAAAGTGGATTAGAGTTATACATGATCGCATATGATCAAACCTCTAAAATCGCTAATGCTGTTCTACAAACTTTCTCAAAAAATGTTGCCACTAAGGGGGGGAAAGAGTTTATTAAGCGCAGGAGAATTGGCAAGAATAGAAAATGCTGCAACTCGCATAGGTAAGCCTATAAATGTGGTCGGCAGTAGGGCGAGTGGCACAGCTAAAGCTACTTCGGATTGGGATTATGTGATAGAAGGCTTGACCAATAAGCAGTGGAAGCAGATTAAGAACTCATTGCCAGGAGCGTCGTCTAGAATTGATAATTTACCAAGGATGATAGATATCTTCAAGGGGCCTGTCGATCCAACTAAACCATTTATTACAATTTTTCCAAAATAAATATGGTGCTGCAAGATGAAATACTGGTAAATAAGTTTGGTCAGGGTTTGGCTAGCTATGAAGTTTTACTTAATAAATTTCAGTTGTTTGACTTGGCGGACAGGAATAAATTTTTAAATGACCTGCTCTTTTTGGTTTTACAATCAAAACCTACCGATGAAGACATCGGCGATGCGATACGTGAAAGTGGGCTAAAGCCAACATTTACGCCCTGCGTTCTTTTGCTCAAGGGGGTAGCTTATCATAATTTGAAAAAAATAGCAGAGCTACCAGCAGGAGAGCAGGAAAAGGTTCTGAAATTGTTTTTAAGCTTATTTAGAGTTTCTTATCAGCGGAAGTTTAAACTAGAAAGGAACGATCCTAATAAATGGTGGTATTGGGATCTGTCTAAAGATGAGAATATTAAAAAGGTTATAGATCAATTGTCTTAAATATTAAGCCCGGCAATTCCGGGCTTTTTTACATCAAAGAAATTTTGCTTGCTTTAATAAAGTGGTCAACGGTAGTGAGCAGGCATTCCTTTTCCTTTTCGGGGAGCGTTGCAATATCCTGAAACCGTTTGAGCATAGCGGGGTTGAGGCCATTGATCAGTATAGGCATATTGGATACGATTTTGTTAAATGGTTAGATAAATAGTAGAATATATGGCTAAAATAAAAGAAATAATAGATAATTATAAATTTAAGTTTTTTTTCGATGAAGATGATAATCGTCTGAATATTAAGGTAAATAAGGGTGCTACGACAGAGGAAATTCACAAGTTTGAATCAGAATATGGCATAAAGATACCTGCAGAATTAGAAGATCTATTTCTTTTATCTGATGGTATAATGTTATTTGGTATAGAGATTCTACCTTTAGCAGAAACCAAGGTATTCTATGATCGGGGGTTATTATGTTTTCATGAATGGGGAAATGGTGATTTTGATTGCGTGTCATTTGGAGATGAATATCCTTTAAACTCTGTGGTATTTCTAGATCATTCGGAAGATCGTACTGCGTTTGTGATAAGATCATTCAGAGAATGGATACTAGTAGTTATTAACGAAATCGGAAGGCTCGGAACTCTCTTGCATCCTATGGATTACTTGTATAGAGAAGAAAAAGGATTATATTTGAATGTTCTAAAATGATAGTAAATATATAATATTAGATATGAATCAGATAGGTCTATTGCTTAATAACGAATTTTTAATTAGCGTTGAAAAAAGAATAGTGGAGAATATCGGTTGCGAATTATATCGAGAAAATACTCAAATTCTAGAAGGTTTTATTGAAAAAGAAGTTCAACTATCTCTGATACCAGTAGACGAGATAAAAAATGTTATAGAAACCCAACAAAATCAACTTGTTGAATTTTCTAAATATTTTTTTATGAAAAAGAAGCCGAAAACATTGAGTACTGGCATAGCAATAACTTACTCAATTTATTTAATATACTTACAAAGTAAAACTTCGCAAGAATTATTGGAGTATTTACAAAGGCGAAAGATACCAAATCCTCAGATTTTAGTTAATAGTTTGATTAATATAAAAGAAAAATTAAACCTTTAGAAGTATTACTGATAAAGATCAGTAATAGTTATCGTGACTACCGTTATCAATTGACGGATCATATGGGATCTGTACGTGCTATAATTAACTGTAATAAGTTAGGTAACGGTACAGCAGATGTCGTGTATTCAGCCGATTATTATCTATTTAGAAGTGAGTTACAGACTGAAGGCATACCATCGCGCTACGGCTATCAGGGCGAATATGCTGAAAAAGATGGCGAACCCACAAAGTGGCCCCTGAGGGCATTGAAAAAGCATATGATATTCTCATAAACCGGTTGGAATAATTTTTATCTCCGTAATGGAGCCTGTCCTGAGCGAAGTCGAAGGGATCCTGCGGTAGGACGTTGGCTGAGTATCGATCCTTACGGGCAGTACGCATCACCTTATGTAGGCATGGGTAATAATCCGGTTAGTGGATTTGATCCGGATGGGGGTGGAGCAAGGTTGCGGCATGGATTCGTCGTATGGATTCCCGGATAGCCGGGGAAAAACCTTCGAGGTTGATGGAGAGCGGTGGCGAATGGGGATTTAATACCCTTTCGGAAGATGATACTATCAGGAGACATTATACCGGAGGAGTTTCTTTAGGCCTGCAGTTTGCAGATAATACTCCTTTTGTTGGTACTAGTTTAAGAAGTGGCGATAAACTTGTGTCGGGAGACTATGGTGGCGCAGCGATAGATTTTGTACAAGGTGGATTAGAGTTATATATGATCGCATATGATCAAAGCTCTAAAATCGCTAATGCTATTCTACAAACTTTCTCAAAAAATGTTGTCACTAAGAAGGGAATTGAGGTTACAGAGGCTAGTATAGTAAAAGCACTGGAAGGATCAACAATGCAAACTCTTCAAGGTAAAGTATCTTTACCGATGGTTCAGCGATATGTTAAAATGTTAGAAAGCGGTTCTGTCGCACCCCCAATTAAAGTTGCAAATGGAATAATTGTAGAAGGGAATTATAGATATGTTGCAGGAAGATTATTTGGAGTTGAACCTGTACAAGTTCCATATGTAGTTTCTCCAAGTCAAATGAATCGAGCTGTTCCTATTCAGAAAACTGTAGTTGATTTTCTTGATTGGGGAGGTTACTAATAAAATTAAATATAGATCATGGTAATTCATTGTGCTACAGGATTTAATGTGGAGGTCCCATTTGATAAGTTAGATGGAATTTTTCTCGAAAATATTAATCTTCATAGAGCAGAGTTAGAAGAAGCTAATTTGATAGGCTCTAGTTTTATGAATTCTAATCTTAGGGGAGCCTTTTTGTTCAATGCTAAAATGAGCGGCTGTAATCTTGAATCAACAAATCTAATTGTTGCCGATTTGAGAAACACGGATTTATCAGATGCAAATCTGAAAAAGAGTCTTGCAATTTCAACTTTATTTGAGAATGCAAACCTTCAAAATTCAAGTTTCGAAGGCGCAAATATTGAAGGCGCTGATTTTCGAAATGCTAATTTGAAAGGAGCAAATATGCGCCGTGTGATTGGAATTGAAAAAGCTATATTTGAAAAAGCTATATTTGACAGTAGTACTATTTGGCCAAAAGGTTTTAATGTGAAAGAATATGGGGCTGAAATGAAGTAGTTGCCGCTAAGACGGTAACGAATGCTGGCGAGATGTTAGGTAACTTCGGTATCCCTACATTACACTTAATACTAATGGTGGAAAAAGTGTTTTTGTATCACCACATGCAATGAAGCACCTCGAAGAGCTTGCGGTCAACGGAGCTAAATTAGAGCCGGAATATTTAAAGTTACTGGGGCAAACACACCAAAGGGCTTTGCATTCAGTAATTGACGATGTATTATCTCGTGGGGCTATTCAATACAGAAAAATGTATTACTCTAGAGGTAATGAGATTATGTTCGCACCACCAAGAGCTGCAGGAGAATTACCTGCTGTAATTCACTTTAGATAATAACGATGAGAGTATTTTTTAATAAAGCTATTTCTGTTCCTTTTAGTGAACTAGTGGTTTATAGCTCACTAAATCCCACAACATTTACTTTAAAATTGAGTAATAGTGATTTATTGCCAGAAACCATATATGCCAGAAATTTGTCAGGAGAAAATTTTATCGAATTTAGGTTTGATAAAAAAACAAATCTACTCTACGAAATTACATTAGTTGCGTTACAAAATAATACCGTTAATATTAGTTTCCGATAGCGAACTTGTAACTGATGATTTCTTTTATTGCTTGGTTGATGTAAATAGTGAATTGGATATTTCTCTGCCTATTCAAGTTTTACGTTCGGGACAATCTTTGTGTTTTATTTGGGGTAAACAGTCGTCAAGGAATTATGCTATTAGTAAGCAATCCCTTTTAGGGATAGATGATAACAATGAATTATGCTCACTTTCCTTAATAAATTTAAGTGAAGAATTGGTTTTTGAAATTTTGGGATTCTAGTAAAGGATATCTTGAAATAACGGCTACGGCTATCAGGGCGGATATGCTGAAAAGGATGGTGAAGCCACTAAGTGGCTCATGAGGGTGCTATATACTGTATTTTCCCAAGCTGTTGAGAGGATGTAACTCGTGAAATAGTAATATTAAACTGGAGACATCTTCATGCTTTGCAGGCATTGCATTAAAAACACCCCGTTCGACATATCGAACGGGGTGTTTGGCTTTGTAAGATTTCTTTCTAACCCATCGAGAATACAATTGTTTTCAAAAAGTATTGAGTTGCCTTGTTTTTTCCGAAAACCTTTTATATTTTTATTGGAAATCAATTGTTAAGAAAATATATAATTTTTAAAAAAGCCAGTAATTAACGGAAATCTTTTAACAACAAAATAATATTGATGAAACATATATTCAAATAATATTTTTGAGTTTTATGTGAAAAGTAAAGCATGGATATTTGATATTAATTAACCTATTTTTTAACTTATCATATCTAAACGAGTATCGATCAGAAAAATACATTGCAGATCATTGAACAGGTACGCACTGAATATAAAATAAGAACCTTAGAAGTTAACCTATGAAATTGAATAAACCTCTCCTGAGAGCAAGAATTGTCTTTACTATGCTGATAAGTTTTTGGTGCACCGTAAGTCATGCCCAGAACCTTTTAGATGTCAATGCATGGAATATCGGATCCGGAAGTGCCGGTATGTTTTCCCTTAATGGGCTTCCCTCCGAAAATACCCGGGAGTGGGGAGAAACCCCACATGGACATCGCGGTGTCATCTGGAAATCGATTCCGGCGGGAGATGCACAGGCTGATGGTGGCTGGAATACAACGGATATCACGATCGATCCTTCCAAAATGTACCGTATGACCGTTTGGATAAAAAAATCGAACTCTACCAGCGGCAGAACATATTTTGGGTGCAGGTATGTTTCAAATTTAGATGGTGTCGCAAACGGAAACCCCTACTTCTGGAACGGTGTACTTCCCAAGCTGGATCAATGGTACCTACTGGTAGGATACATACATGCCCATACAGATGCCTCGACCGTTCATCTCGGCGGTATATACGATGGCTCAACAGGACAGAAGGTTTTACCGATGACAGATTTTAAATTTACTGCTTCAGCCACTTCCACGGTTCACAGAGCGTATCTATATTATGATCCAAATATCAACGACAAGCAGTTTTTCTACGCTCCAAGGCTTGAAATGGTCAATGGCAACGAACCCTCGGTTGAATCACTGTTAGGCGTGAGCAGTACACAAAGTAGTTTGGCATATTTCCCGGGTAAAGTAGGTATAAAGACCCAGACCCCGCGTGAGTACGATCTGGCGGTGAATGGTCCGATCAGGAGTAAGGAGATCAAAGTTGAAACGGCCAACTGGCCGGATTATGTATTCGAGGAAGCGTATGATCTAAAAACCCTTACTGAAATAGAACAGTTTATCAAAAGCAATGGACATCTACCAGAGCTACCGAAAGCAAAGGATGCCGAGCGTGACGGTATTTCACTTGGCGAAATGAATAAAATCCTGTTGAAGAAGATCGAAGAGCTGATACTGTATATGATTGAAAATGAGAACAAACGTGTCTCACTTGAAGAGAAGCTTTCCGCCCTAGAGTCACTTATTCTCCAATCACAAAAAAAATAGTATATGAAAAGGTCTTTATTCTTTGCGTTACTCACGACGATATCATTTGCTAAAGCGCAGTCAAATGATCCCAATATTGGAATTGGCTTGGCTGCTCCTCATTATGGTATAAATATCAAAGCGAATTTTCCGACGGGCAGTGGGGGTTGGGCAAGAGGGTATCGAATATCAAATCAAGATAATACAAGCAGTTTTATTCAGCTCGGTGCTATGGGAGCGATCATCAATGGTGTGTCAACTTTAAACTATACATATATTGGACGTAGTCATGAGGACGTTTTTATGGTCTTTAGACCGGATGGAAATATTGGCGTTGGGACACTCCTCGTCGAAAATGGCGAGAATTGGGGTAGGGTGTTTCAAGTGAAAGGAAATCAGAGTGCTAAAAATATAGTGACCAGCTCTAGCGTTCAAACAGGTGTATGGGCGCATAATTTGGGATTCTATGGAGCCCCCGCCGGTGGGATAACAGGAACACAGACGAACCATTCTTTTTCCATTATAACCAACTCCTCATCAAAGATGACCGTGCTTCCCAATGGAAATGTAGGAATAGGTATTACTGGTCCCACGGAGAAACTCTCCGTAAACGGCAATATTCGTGCTAAGGAAATCAAAGTGGAAACCGCCAATTGGCCAGATTATGTTTTCGAGAAAGACCACAAGTTGATGTCTCTGGATAGTTTGGGAAGTTTTATAAACAAAAATGGGCATCTACCAGACATACCGACGGCGAAGGAGGTCGAACTGAATGGCGTGCAGGTTGGTGAAATGGTTAATATGCTGCTTAAAAAGAATGAGGAATTAACACTTTATATCCTGCAACAAGACAAACGTATCAAGGAACTGGAAAAAAAATAATAGCGTTAATAATTTTTTGAATAGTTGAAAGCAGTATATACTATAAAAAGACCAGTAGTTAACGAAAATAAAATATGCCTGTCGACCTTGATCTCCTTATTTGATAGCAAATTGATTGAATAGGAAAAGGTCAAATGATTATGTAATTAACCACAAATAGCACACACTTATAAAGAAATATAATACGTTGATGAAAAATAAAATAATCGCATGTTCCATAATCGGTTACTCCCTTACAGGTGGTTTTGTAATTCTAGACTAAGCTTGAAATAAACTATGAATAAGAGAATTTTATATATATTATTTATTAGCTTTATCTCTATTCATTGAATAGTCCGGTCAATTTTATAGACAGGGATGGTGAACTGCCGATTTTTATAAATGGTAATACAGAAGGAGATCATGAAAGAGGAAACAGTGTATATTGGGATACTCAAATCTTACGTACTATTGCTAATTCTGGCCTTCCTAATCCGGGAGGACAAGTTCATTATGTTGATGGAATTAGAGGTTTTCGATGGTTTCGTGGGCAGAAGCAAATGAGCAATGACAGAGCTCTCGTCGCATCCGACAGATATATCGGAGGAGGTATGGAGGCAAAAAGAGATTTTAATAAAATCCTATCGATGCTAGAAAGGGATCCGAAAACAAATAAAATCACCGAAAAGATTCAAATTTATACTCATAGTAGAGGGGCTGCTTTCGGAGCAGGTTACACCGATGCACTTTTAGAGTTGATAAAAAAGCATGCTGATCAATTTGCAAATCCTAACGATGTTATTGATTTTGTATTGAATTTAGCTCCTCATCAGTCAAATTCTATAGATGCTCCGAGTGGTTCAAATTCATTTTCTATTGATCATACTTGGGATGGATTGTCAGGAAATGATATGGGAAATAACATTAGTTTTCAAACGAGTACAAAATCAGGGCAACTTGGGGAATCACATAAAAACAAAACGTTTAAGACTGAGGTCGGTGCTTTTATAAAAGCCTATCAGGAAAGTAAAGGAGATAATAATAGATTAATAAATAGCTTCATTAGCAGGATGAGGTGTTATGGTATTAAGGTAACTGTCAACTAAGTATGAAAAGGATTTTTATTTATACACTTACGTCAATATTAAATGTTGTATTATACTTTTTTCTTCAGATTTTAGAAGTGTTCGTCCATTTTGGATTGTTTGGAAGCGGGAGTTCTGGTGAGGGAAAAACTTTTGGGGTTTCGTTTTGTTTTTTGCTTTTACAGATATTGATATTGTTTTTCTTCTTTAAAAAGAAAATACCTTTAAAGGATATGGTATTGTTAATATTGAATGTAATCATCGCGGTTTGTCTATTTTTATATTTTGTTGTCTATCTTCCTAATAGTTGATTTCAATTAGTGATTGTTGCCTCAGAGGATGGTACTGTTAGCACTGGTTATATGCATTTGAGTGGAGTTACTGAAGGGCTCGCGGTGGGAATGCCTGTAAACTTCTCACCTTCATTATGAACTTAGAGTGGATGGTAAGGTAATAAATCCTGTTAATACTGATGGTAGCTTAATCGATCCGCAAGACTTTTTGAGGATTTATCAAGGTCAAGAAATTGAAGAAGTTGTTGTACGTCCGCCTACAACAAATATAAAAGAAGAGGATAAAAAGGATAGAAATGAAAATAGATAATTTTTTACTTGTTGTGCATTTTGATATGCTCTTGTAATAATTCACACACAAACTATACTATGTCTAGTAATGATAGTGTTGAAAATAAGAATGAAGTAGAAAAATCTTCATCATCCAATATAGATTCTAATAAAGAAATAGCTGACACTTATACGCAAAATATAGTATCAAAACGTGATACTATGGTCGATAACTACAGTATTCGATTTAAGATACTACAGTTGAGAACAGAAATTGCCAGTAAAAATCAAATGTTAGATAGTAAGGCTTTCGATAATGAGATAATCTTAACTATACTTGCCGGTAACGATAAAATAATAGAACAGCATATAAACAAAGAAGATTTTAAAGAGTTTATACCAGCTGAAGAGATGATATATTATCAGCTTTCTGTTTTTGATTTTGAAAGTTATATGAATGAAGAATTTTGTTTTTTTGTGAATGTCTGTGTTCCAGATACAGACATTTGTTATACTTTTAATCTTTTTATTGATAAGAACGGTAAGAAGAGATCCGTAATTTTAGAAGATGAAGTAGAGGACGATTTTCTTTAAGAGATCAGTACGATTACGGCGCGAGGTTCTATGACGCAGAGATCGGCAGGTGGAACGTCGTGGATCCAATGGCGGAGCAGATGCGGATGCACTCACCTTACAATTATGCTTTCACAATCCGATACGATTTATTGATCCTGATGGCCGAAATCCGATAATTCCAATCATCTTGCTGATAGGTTATTTGACAGCATCTCACCTGCTGTGCCTGCAACACAAGATATACAAGGTGATGCTATTAAAGTAGAACAAGCATATTCTGATTACCATTCGTCGATATTTACTAATGGCATTCCAGGAGGCCCTGCTTCTCAGAAAGTTTCTAAGAGTCTTGCGCAGGCAGTTATCAAAGAAATTGGAAAGGAGGTTAGAGAAGTCGTAGTGAACGAGGTTAAAGAAAATGTGGTAAGTAAAACAAAGAGAACTGCAAACAAACTGGAACCTAATAAAAAGGACGCGAAGGCTGATCATTCGACATTTGAACGAGATAATAATGGGGACGTATAAATAAATATGAAACCTATGAAATGACGACGACAAAACACTTCAATCCAGTAAAAAGATTTGATGGAGGTAAAAAGAATGGAGAACCAGGGGCTCCTCACAATGGAAGAATAGATACACCTCATGTTCAAGGGAAGGAAATAGAGGCACGGAAGCCTACCGCCGATGAACTGCCAGAAAATAATAGATTTAAAAGATAATATGGATAATATAGATGTTTTACAAAACTGGTGTCTATTTCGGTGATTCTGGGCCAGTGATTTCGGCGTTAACGGGCCAATTATTTCGCTAGTCATTGGGCCACTTTCCGATTACAATAATATACAATTCATTTAAGATTCCAATTTTTTTTTTCTTC
>NZ_SUME01000006.1 GCF_005048855.1 Sphingobacterium olei | reverse complement strand
ACAAGGGCTGTCGCTGGCGTAAGTGCCGTACCGCCTGTGGCAGTCGTGTACCATAACACCGGACCTGCAGCTCCTGCTGTGTTCAGATCGGCAACCGTAGCTGCATCGATCTCACAGAACACCTGTGTAAGTTCAGTCAATGTTGGTGCCGGAGTTTTCGTGATCGTAACGGTTACTTCCGTTCTATCTGCGCTCTCACAGCCGTCAACTACCTGGGCTGCATAATATGTACCGTCTACAAGGGCTGTCGCTGGCGTAAGTGCCGTACCGCCTGTGGCAGTCGTGTACCATAACACCGGACCTGTTGCTCCTGCTGTATTCAGATCGGCAACCGTAGCTGCATCGATCTCACAGAACACCTGTGTAAGTTCAGTTAATGCCGGTGCTAATACTTCGTCTACCGTGATGCTCACAGCTACACGAGGACTTTCACAACCTGTTATCGTACTGATTTGACTTACATAAACAATAGTCGTACCCACCACATTGCTATTCACTGTAGGAATTGCTGGAAGCGGTGTAGTCGAAGAAGCAGTAGCATAGTAAACTAACGTATGATCTGCCAATACCTCCACATCGTAATTAACAGTTGCCGTTACTGGAGTCTGGCAAACCGTTTGATTGGTTACTACCGGTGCCGCTGGAAGTTCGTTCACGTCAATTTCAATTGGCGTTCTATCTCCAGTCTCACATGTACCAAAACGTACCGTTTGTACATATAAGGTATGTAATCCCGGTGCTAATGTTGTCACATCAACCACGTTACCACCTGTAGGCGCATCGTAGATTAAATATGTTGTACAATTGTCTGGAACTGGGATCGTAATATCACCTTCTGGACAAATTTCAAATTTGTTATCACCATTTGGTCCTGCGACAACAGCAGGAATCGTGCGTGTAATCTCATGCACCTGCAATTGATCCAGTACAGAAGCCACACCACCGTATAGGATCTTCACGCGATCAAACGGCGCATTAGCGATGAATTTCACATCAGCTTGCTCGTTTCCGGCAAGAAGCGTGATCTTCAATAACGTGCCATCGTTATGGATTGGTGCACCTACCGCTGTATTGCCTAGGTAAGGTTGAATCGTAAAGGATTCTAACAAACCTACTGTCAATAGTGACGATGGTTTTCCAACTCTGATGGTCAGCGTATCGCCAGCAAGTGCAGGTGTGCTATACAATACTTCTAAGCGGGTATACGCGTTAACACCAACCGCATTGTTGAGCACTGCAAAAGTTCCATTATTACCGTCCACTGCATTCTCAGCATCGATAACATTGACTAAACCATTCAATGCACCTACACCTCCGATTGGACGCTCGATACCACTTAATACATCGACCACGCCATTCGGGTCGTCACAATCTGGCGTACCTGGAGTATGGTAATATGCTTCGTATAGATTTACAGACTGCGCTACAGTAGCTAAAGCAGATAAGTAAACTTTCACTCCGCTATAAGGTACTTGCTGTCCACTTGCATTTGTTGGAACGAAGGTGAAATCAAAAATATTCTCACCAGCAACGATGTTGACTAAGTCTCCATCGACAAGATGCGATACACCAACTGGATTTCCTGCAGCATTGATTGGCTGAACACGTATACCACCGGCAAGCTGTGCAACAGTTAAAGTCTTTCCTAATTTCACGGTTACAGGAGTACCAGCAGCAATTGGGCTACCAGTCCATTTGATGTTCTGGTAAGTTTGTCCCAAAAGTCCGGCTACGTTAGCCACCTCTGTCAGTGTACTGAATGTTGCCACATTTTGATCTGCTGCTTGGGTTGGATTCGTTACGGAACCCAAGTTAATAAACAACAGTTTAGTTACATCATATTGCGACGCATCATTTCCATATACTCTTGTATATACCGGAGGACATTCGCCCGGATTGAATACACGGATAGTTACACTCGCAGCTGTTTGACAGCCCGAAAGTGTATTTGTTCCGATCAAGGTATAAACATGCGTACCCGGAGAAGCAAATGGTCCGAAGGTCGTTCCGTTAAAGTCGACACCCGACTGATCTTTCCATTGGTAAGTCACACCGGCCTCGGTATTGTACGTTGGCACAGCAACACTTTCGTTTATTTCTATTGCATAAGAAGATGCTTCGTTAAACACGATTACCGGAGCTGGATTTACCGTAACGGTTACTGGAACGCGATCCGCAATTGCGCTCTCACAAACACCGTCTGCCGATACAGCAACATAATAGGTTACTGTCGCATTTGGCACCAAATTCAAGCTAGGTCCAGTAAATTCCGGCGTTGTTGCAGCAGCACTTTCGTACCAATAGAAAATTGGATTCGTAAGCGTAGAAGTTGCCGTTAACGTTACTGCTGATCCTTCACATACTGGGTCGTTACCTGTCACTGCGACATCGGCTGCAGTTGCTCTTGGTGTAACACCAATAGTTACCGGTGCAGAAACTGCACTTTCACAATTAGCCGCATTAACAGCGCTCACTGTATATTGTCCTGCATCTGATAAAGAAGCAGAAGCGATTGTCAATGTATTTGAGGTTTCTAATAATAAATCAGCACCTCTGTACCAGATATAGCTAGTAGCACCTGCTGTAGCAGTCAATGTCACCGATTCACCTTCACACACTGTAGCTGCACTTGCCGTTATTGTTGGTGTACTTGGCAATGCATTTACAGATAGTGACACTTGCGCAGGAGGATTGTCGAAACAGAAGCCTGATCCCGCGATAATTGCATAATAGGTTGCAGTACCCGTTTGTGTCGGAGTCACTACTATGGAAGCGCCTTCGCCTAAATAACCACTTAGTGCGTTGCCATTGAATCCACGGTACCACTTAATGAAAGTTGGGTCTATACCCGCTGCTGCGCCCAAAAGGTCTGCACTTAAGGTAACAGATCCACCAATACATACCTGTCCGACGGAAGTTGTCAGGTCTAAGTTTGCTAACCCGAGTTCTATACAATCAGTCGGCATACTGTGTGTTGCCGTCTCGCTTACCTCTGCATTGCTGGCAGTTACGCTATTGTCGATAGACAATACGACACCAGTATCAAGTGGATCATCTACCGTTACTGTAAATGTATAGGTTTGTGTTGCACCCACGGCCAATGTCGGAATGGTTAACTCCACGTTCGGACCATTTTGGGTAAAGTCACCCGCATCAAGCAATGTCGTATTCGCCGGAATGGCGTCAACAAGCTGAACGTTTGTTAAATCTTTATTTCCTGTATTTGTAATGGTAACCGTATAGGTAATTACATCATTTGCTTGCGCTTGTCCAGAGTTCGCACCATTACTTACCCCATCTAAGCTCAAGTCGATGGTATAAATTGCTTGTACCGGAATCTCGGTTGGGTCACCCGGAGTTGCACCAGGGTCAGGTCCAGCCGGAGGATCGGTAGGATCAGCTGGAGGTACTGTAGGTGTACCTGGATCAGACGGATCTATTTTAACGAGTGCAACATTACTAATTGCATCGATACCAGTTAAGTCTACATCCACTTTGACCACGAAACTTACAGATGCAGTCTGTCCAAAGGCTACATTGATGTTTATAAAGTCGACGGTGTTACCATTCAATGTACCACCTGAAACATAGGTCGTACCTGCAGGAATAGCATCGGATACGGACAAGCCCGTTAAATCCTGATTACTTTCATTTTTAATATAAATCGTGTACGTTACATCTTCCCCGCCACTCACCGTAGTAGTAGATGCGCCGTTTGCGATATTGTATCCTTTCCAAGCGACGATATCATCTGTCGGATCAACTGGAATCAAGGTAGGATCACCCGGGTTAGTTCCCGGTGCTGGACCAGCCGTTGCATCAGTTGGATCTGCAGGAGCTGTCGAGGTCGGTGTTCCGGCAGCCGTTACTATAGCTATGTTACTGATTTCTGTTATACCGGTCAAATTATCTTGAACCAATACCTCGAAGCTTCTCGTTACTGTATCTCCTACCGAAATATCGATTCCTGTAAAATCAACAGACGCACCATTTAACGTGCCACCGGATACATACGTTGTTCCGACAGGCAAGGCATCCGAAATTGATACTCCTGTTAAAGCTTGGTTACCCGTATTTGCTATGTATATCGTATACGTTACCGTTTCACCACCACTAACCAAAGTTGTACTCGTACCGTTAGCGATACCAAAACCTTTCCAAGTCGACACCGAAGCCATCGGATCCACTGGAATATCTGTCGGCGTACCTGGAGGAACGTTCTCATCCGGGCCCGCTGTAGGATCAGTCGGATCAGCCGGAGGTACCGTACCTGTACCCGGATCATTTTCATTTTCTTTTATAAACGCTACATTACTGATGTTTGTCGCGCCTGTTAAGTCCGCATTTACGGTAACTTTAAAGGAAACTCTTGCTGTGTCACCCACTGCAATCGTTACATTCTCAAAAACTACACTGTCTGCGACTAACACACCACCTGAGCCCGCAACATACGTTGTATATTCCGGAATGGTATCTACCACACGGTAGTTTGTTAATGCTACCGCACCTGTATTCGCAATATGGATGGTGTATTCAATTTCTTCACCACCTTTAACATTAGCGACAGCCGTTCCGCTGGTTGTCTCTTGGTAAGACTTCCAAGTGTCGAACAGTGGCGTATTACAATCTTTCTCAACTGCGTACACCCTTAATGCAGGCAATACGCTCACATTCAAAACACCTCTTAAGCCTATGCTTATTTTATCGTATTCCACGCCTGGAGCAAAAGGAATGACACCTTTCGTACCGTTATTAAGAATACCCAGTACATTTAAACCATTAATCAATTGGCTTTGTACATCTAAAGTTGCTACTGGAGTAGCGCCATGGTATGCAATGATTTCCAAGCCACCGATAAGGTTTGCATCCAAAGCACCTGAACCGTACTGTAAAGTCAAGTTCACGACTTCACTTGGCAATGCACTCTTACGGAAATCAAAATATTGTTTTACAGACGTACCGACAGCTACGTTGCCTAAACTGATTTCAGAATAATCTGTTGTATTTGCGTTGATTGCATGATCCGCGTTATCCACACCTGAACCGGCAAGACCTAAAGCTGTCAACGCCAAACCTGAAGCATCGTATGATGTCGTGAATACCGGTTGACAATCTGTTACCGGATTATCCACACATGCACCATATACATTCATCGAATTCGGTTGTGCCAACAAACCTAATAAAGAATTGGTATGATCGGTAATACGAATTGCGTCATATTCGGCAGTAGGTGTTATCGCGATATAGTATCGTCCTACGTTATCCTGAACAATACGGAGTCTATCGTTGTTGCCACCAAAGTTATTGTTACTACCTCCTTGAAGAACCACCGTTGCCCCATCTTTAGCCTGTACAGAGAAGTAGTGGTCTCCCAATACTAAACCATTTACAACACTAGCCAATGTACCACCGATACTACCACCCAAAAGATGATCTAACAAAGTTGGATCGAAGTCAATACGTACATAAGCCGTTTTATTTGCCGGTATTTTTTCGCCAAATCCAAGCTCGACAAAACCTTCATACTGATTACCGAGGCCTAATAATACGCCAGCACCCGAATTCAAGGTTGCATACGAATCAAAATCATCATCGAATAAATTATCTATATTATCCGCATTCGATGCACCAATTACGGTAGTAATACAAGTTGGATTTTCAAAAGGAGAAGGTGTTGTCGTTGTTGGACAGCCTGCACCGATACGTTTCACCTCATAAAGACGCACGGAAGGTGTCAATGCTACATTTACAGTAGATCCAACGATTACGTCTACTCTATCATAAGGAAGAGCAGCTTGATAGGTCAATGTCTGAATACCACCTGAACTGAAAAGATTCAATAAATTCAGATTATTAATTACCCCTTGTTGTAGTGTAAACGTTTCTGCTACAGCACTACCATTATACGTTACTATGCGGTATCTGCCTAAAAGATCAACAGATGCTAAGCTCGACGGATCAAGTTGCAAACGTACTTTTAGCGTATCACCTGCCGTAGATAGTTTATTAAAATAAATACGTTGTGAGACTTCCGCGGCTACAGCAGCAGTACCTGTGCTGATTTCAGAATAGTCAGAAGAGTTTAAAGAGATTGCATGATCCGGATTGTTCACGCCAGCTCCATTCAGTAGACCTAATGAAAGTCCGGATTGATCGAACGACGTGAATTGACCTGGCAGACAGTTGTCTGTACCGATCTCCATACAAGCTTCAAAGATCTTCATCGAAGCCACATCTTGCGTCAAGCCAACTAGAGAAGGAAAATGTTCCGTAATTCGGATATTTTGATAATCCGCATTTGGTGTAATTGCAATATAGTATCTACCTATATTATCCTGTACGATACGAAGATCACCACCATTTACATCCACAAAGGCTGCCTGGCTAGATCCCGTTAATACCGTAGTACCACCCGTCTGTGCCGTTTTAGCCTGTACCGAGAAATAATGATCACCCAATACTAAGCCTCCAACCGTATTTACCAACGTTCCCAATGTACCGCTCAACAAGCGAGGTAATAGATTATCCTCCATGTCAATACGTACATAAGTTGTTTTATTTGCAGGAATAATGGTTGGAAACTCATATTCTAAGAAACCACTATATGCACCCATACCTAACAACGTACCGCTACTTGCTGTTAAAGTAGCATATGATTCATTGTTACCATCAGCAGCAAGATAAGCGTAATCTGCATGTTCCCATGCTACGACCGTAGCCTCACAAGACGGATCCTCAAAAGGTGTCGGTGTCGGCGCTGGCAATACAAAGTCCGGATCTTCACATCCAGAACCTGTAGGACCAAACCGTTTCACATCGTAGACCTCCACTGCCGATTCGAACGCGCTTACACCTACTAATGAGTTGACACGTATTTCAATACGGTCGAATGCTTTTCCAGGAGCAAAGGTTAATGTACCCGGATTACCGGCCTCCAAGAGGTTCAATACATTTGTACCATTTAACAGCCCACCGCCTAAAGATCGACGGTACACTTCCGTATTGCCATTATAGGCAATTATTTCGTAGGCACCAAGTAAGTCAACATTTAGTGTTTGACTTGCTTGGACAGCCAATTTTATTTTGAAAACAGATTGGGCATCACTTAAGGAATTAAAGTGGATGTATTGCGACATCGATCCCGCAATACTCAGAGCGCCCAGATTGATTTCCGAGAATGTATTTTCATCATCGTCAATCGCCCGTTCAGGGTTCAACACACCTGTTTGTCCAAGTTGCAATAAGTCCAATGTAATACCGCTTCCTTCATAAGAAGTGGAGAACGCAGGATCACATATTTCATTACTCGCATCGTAACATACGTTATAGACATTTAAGTATTTGTCGGCAGACAACAAGCCAACAACAGCCGTTGTACGATCCGTTAATCTGATATTCGTAAACGGTTGGTTTGCATTAACGGCAATATAATATCTACCTGCCTTATCTTGTACAATTCTAACTTGACCATTTGACGAATCAAAAAGATTCGCACTTGAGGTATTTAGTGTTTGTGTACCCCCATCCTTCAATTGTACTTCGAAGAAATGGTTACCTAACACCAAACCATTTACCAAGCCGCCTACGACATCACCAAGACTACCGGCTAACAATGATTTCAGTATATCTTCATCATAATCAATACGGATATAAGTTGTTTTACCAGCCGGAACCTGAGCAGGAAAATTCACTTCCAAATGACCAGCCCTACTTCCTAAACCAACAAGAATTCCTGCGTCGGAGCGTATCGTAGCGTAGCTATCGAAATTATCATCGACCGCAAATTGAGGATCATCCGCATTTAGAGAAGAAACAACTGTTGTATTCGCACACATCGGCTCGAAAAGTGGGTTCTCTGTCGGAGTCGGCTCCGGACAAGATGCACTTGAACGTGTTACGCCGTAAATACGTAAATCTGAAGCCGCCAAATTTAGGCCTACCGTACTGTACAATCCTATCTCTACACGGTCAAACGGACTAGCCACCTCAATAGGAATAGTCGCTATCCCTCCACTACTTAATAATCCTAATACATCTAGGCCGCTGATTAATCCGCCACCCAAGCTGATGTTTTCGACCAACGTATTTCCATTATATGCTCGAATATGATAAGCGCCCAATAAATTAGCATTTACGGTAGAAGAACTGACTTGCAAGCGAACCTTTAAAGTAGAATTCGCTTCGGAAAGTGTCGGAAAATAAATATTTTGAGAAGCAGATCCTAGTATATTTAATGTACCTGTAGAAATTTCAGAATAATTTGATGTGTTAGCATCAATAGCGTTTGATGGATTTTTAACCACATCACCTAGATTGACAGATATTCCCGTTGTTTGACCTTCATCCGTAAATAATGCTGGATCACAGATGGCGCTGTTTAGTGTAAACGCATCACGCACGTTCAGGGAAACACTTGCTCCCAAACCTAAAGCCAAGATATTCTTAGGATACCGAAGTCGTACACGAACGGCATTATAAGGAGATGCAGACCGAATTGCAATATAAATATTGCCTTGTGCATCCATTACTATCGTCGAACTACTACTAGCAACCGCCGAACCCGATTCAATATTATTACTTCCCGGAGTCGCTCCGGTCCATGCGTTTGCAAAAATCAAATCTGTTGACAGAAGCCCGGTTAAACTTCCAACAAGTCCAACGAGATCCACACCTACTCCACTGGTTGTTGGACGATCAATCCTTACATAGGTTGTACTTCCTCCAGGCTGGGTTTGCGGCAATATTAATTGCGTCCACGCCTCTCCCGAAACACCTACAGTTCCTACAAGTGGAACACTTATTCCCGAAAACTTAGCAATAAGCGTCGCAAAATCAGTTTCATTCCCGTTTGCGGCTAGCGTAGGACTGATTACCTCGGCGAAGGTGTTACTAGTTGTAGGAGTATAATTCCCTAACGAAAGGGCACTTTCACCCCTTCTACCCCAGTTCTGAGAATCAGCATACTCCTTCGTTTGTCCGTAACTTGTGATCCCCAAAATCAGCAAGATAAACATTAGAACGCACTTAACCGGGGACAGCGTCCCCGGTGTAAGGTCCACAGTGTTGATGTTTTTCATAGATAGTAAGTAGTATAAATTTAATATCAGATACCAAAAGCTTTGGACACTGAGATTAATAATATGTTTTTCATAACTTCAGGTCAGGATAAAATCTCTTGACCCACTACAAATCTAATTAAGAAATAGTGTAATAAAAAAATTTTTTTATAAAAATTAATACAGATATAATATTAGAAATTTTATAAATTTCAAAAACAAATAATATTATCAATAATTAAACAAAAGATATATTTAACATTATTTAACAATTAAAATATCTCCTAAAGAAAAACAATCGAATGCTTACTGTTATTTAATAAAAATTTGATTAAAATCATTTTATAAAAATGTTACTAAGATCACTTTTAAAACTGATTGATAACACATTTTTCTTACTTAGAAAAAAAACACATCATTAAGTAAATTTACAGCTACAAAAAAATAGATGTTTTAACGTTAATATACACCTTTGTTATTCAAAAAAAACAGAATTAAAACGTCATTTCTCCTACTCTACCTCCTGAACACGGAAAATAATATCGGCAACGCCACTTCCTAGTCCACCTTCTGTCCACCGTTTGGCTTCTTCTTTTTAGTTCCAATAACTGCTCGATCTTTTCATAATCCGTTACTTGTTTATCCCCAAACTTCACCTATAATAGGTAATATTCCGACCCCATTTTCCCGATCTTTTCGTCCCTATTGACGATAAGAAATGGCACGCATAATCATTACGTATCCTTTCGTTGTATATTTGCCTTTCTTCGGATCTTCTATCTCCAAATAATAAAAATAAGTACCGTCTTTCAGCCCCAGACCACCCCAATCGTTCTGATAGTTTTGAGAATGGTAGACTTCGTTACCATGTCGGTTAAATACCCGCAATCTTTTGACTTCAAAAGATTCCAAACCCTTTATCTCAAAATAATCGTTAAAGCCATCGTTATTCGGCGTGAATACATTTGGTATAAAGAAGTACACGACATCCACTTCAGTTAGAGACTCACTATTCGATAATTCGGCATTAGTATGCTCACTTATTACCGTTGCCAAGGTTATTGCCGTTCCCGGTATAGCACCTCTCAGCTCTACCCATAATGAGAGTGCTTCTTTTGTTTCCATCTTTGGTACTTTCCATATAATCTGCCTGTTTGCGGCATCATACGTAACAGTACCTACATATCCTTCCAAAATTCCGACATATTCTACTTCCCGAGGGAGATCGAACGTAACAATTAAATCGGTCACCGCATCATCACCATGATTGATCAGCATCAGCTGATGGTTCATCGTATTATTTACCAATACGGATTTTGCCGAAGGCAGGTTTCGGATTTCTACATCCACCGTGATCTCTTCTCCAAGCGGATCTACAATAATTTCAACCGGATCCGAAAGATCAGAATTACAGCCATCACCTAGCGCGATTACGGTATAAACTCCGGCTTCAGTGACTACAATACGCTGATCATGGAAACCGTTTATAGACTCCCCATTTTTGAACCAGATATAAGATAAGGCATGTACGGCATCAGCCCGCAATGTTACCTTTTTACCGCTAACAATACGCAAGGTCTGCTGCTGTGCCTCTGCCCGCGGTAAAGCCAGCAGAAGCACAACAAATGACATTAGGATATGACGTAGCAAACCTTGCATGATATTGTTATCGATACGAAAATTCAGCTATTAATCGTTAACAGCTTCGATCGTGATAGTTGGCCTTCCAGGTTTCGGTGTAACAACCAATTCATATGGAGTGACGGAACCTCCGACTTGAGCTGTCCATAGTGCATGAGGCCTGTTCTCTCTTTCTTTGATATCTTCACTATACTGAACTTCAACGTAAAAGTGATAAGTACCGGGTACCAAAAGATTACTATAATCAGTTATAGTTAATGAATTGGATGCTCCTGATACGGTATTAACGTTACCAGGTAATTCAATTTGAGTGCCCGGAGCATCAATATTAATCGCATACCACCTGTAAGTCATCTCAAATTGATCGACATCAGCATTAGGATAACCTCCTTGATATGCAACATTAGCATCAAAGACGAGGCTAGCATTAAGTTGTAAACCGGTAGTCGGCACCACATTTTCACAAAATTGTGTAATACTCCCTATCTCTGGATTCGCTGTTGGGTCCACTGGACGCAGAACGAAAAACACAATATCCTGAAACTCATCAGACTGACAAGTCACGGTGCCATCTTCCACTAATCCGTATACTCGGTATTTATAGTATCCAGGCTCCAAAGCGCCCAATACTAGATCACGTGTCGTCTCGCCCGCTACTACTACCGGTGTCTCGGCCACTCCATCATACGCTAGTTTATACCAAATATAGCTGGTAAAAGTTAGTGGCACAGAGCTATTATCTACCAAACTTGCTCTTAAAGTCAATCCTGTCTCAGAAACACCTGCATTTTCTTTGTAAAAAAGAATTGTATTAGGTTGATCTGTAATAGGCAAAACTCCGTCGTCCAGGGTACCTAAATTCAAATCCGTCTTATTAGTAACCGGAGATGACGGGACAGGTGCGACAAGTTGTGCATAAGCTCCATCTGCTAATACCAATAGAAACAATGCTACCAGCCCTGTTTTCCATAATTTTAATTGACTTTTCATATTGATTAATTTTAATTGTTTAGCATTTTGTATTTAATATTTTTCACTTAGTTAATAACATCTGATATCGTGAGGTGAGGTTTACCTGGAAGCGGCGATACAGTAGCGTTCACTGCTACCCTTAGTGAAGAGCAGCCCGTTTCTATATCTATCGCTTCAATATAGTAAGTCCCCGTTTCAGTGACTATTGAAGAAGACAAAGCTATACCTCCAATAGATTGTGTATAAAATTTATACTCATAATAATTAAGTTGACGGTTTGCAATCGCATCCATTAAATCTAGCTCTTCACAACCTGTTAACGCATCTGACAAATTTGGTTCAGGAATCAAATCAATATGCGGAGTACCAGAAACTTCGTAGACTCGGAGACTTTCACCAGTGCCCAAACCCAATGCTTGATTAATTCTAATTTCAACCCTATCATATGCTGCTTGAGGACGAAATCCAAATGACACTGGAGAACCATCAACTAAAAGCCCTAGTAAATCGACACTTAATCCCAATTCAGTTAAAGTCTTATTCTCGACCTCATCAGAACCATTATAAGCCATGAAAGATATATTACTTAATAATTCAACATTAAGAATAGATGGAGCTGCCCCAATAGTAATATTTATAGATGAATTCGCAGAACTTAAATTTCCGAGATAAAACGATTGACGGAGACTCCCGCCAACCTCTAGCAGACCGCCACTCAATGTTGAATATGTTTCTAAATCGCCATCTATTGCTCGATGCAAATTTGAGGTTAATGTCCCTCCTAAGCCAAGAAGATCTAAATCAATACCTGCCCCTTCGAAGGATGTTGAAAATATACCTGAACAATTATCTATATTATCTAAATAGAAGGCATTATAAACGTCAAAAGTATATTGAGTACCCAATCCTACGGCTGACACAGATCTATTTATGATTCTAATTCGATCAAAAACTTGATCTGGCTTTATAGCTAGATAATGATTCCCAATTTTATCCACAACTATCCTTACCCGATCCGTACTAAAATTTTGATTGCTATTACGAATCTCAACAACGGCACCTAACGAATTTCTCGCTTGAATTTCAAATTCTTGATTCCCTAATAGAACCGAACCAAGAACTCCACCTAATAAATTTCCTAAACTGCCACCAAGTAACGCTCCTAAAAGGTCTAAATCTGCATTAATTTGAACAAATGCCCAACTATTAGCTGGTCTATTGGCAGCAAATTTTAGTTCAATTCCTCCTTCATACGACGCTAATCCCACGAGAAGACCTGGACTAGCCAATAACCTAGCATAAGTATTATCATTCAAGAGTGCATTTCCTGAGTTACTGATAGTCGGTGTATTATAACAAGGCTGTAAGTAGGGGGGAAAACTGCCACATCCTATTAAAGAGGACATTCCATTAGGACTAGTATAAGTTATCTCATTCGCAAGTATTTTTGTCTGCCCATACCCCACCTGCACCATTGCTAAAAACAGCAATAGACCTATACCCAGTCTTGCAAGCTTGCACGCTCCCATCACGTTGTTAAAAAAATGAATTAAAAAGATTAATTCGGTTAATAAATATTGCTTTTCACAGGGGATGATAGAGTCACTTCTATTCCTTGAATATATTGCTTTGCATCCGAACTAAAATTAAAAATATATTTTAACAAAAGAAACACTATTCTTTTATTAATTAAATATGATGACAGCAAAAAACACCAAGCAGGTTTAACATTTCAAAAGAAAAGCTTTTAACTCACTAATAATTAGACACAAAGAAAAAGAACTAGACAGTCTACCTGTGACCGAACTAACGGCATAAAAAAGGCACATTATTTATTACGGATTGTAACGAAACGAATTTTTAGCCTCCAAAAGCGGTTGGTCCATCTATCCCGCAGATTAAAATATGCCGAGATCGGAGCAGAAAGTGGCTACCGATTATCGATTTAAGAATAGAGGCAATAAAAAAATGGAAAGCTTAACACCCTAAAGATCCTGTGCAATAGCGACGCCAGCGGCCCAGGCCCACTGGAAATTATAACCACCGAGCCAACCGGTAATATCTACCGCTTCTCCACCGATATAGAGACCGGGAAAGTTTTTGGCTTCCAATGTTTTGGGTTTTAACTCGTCTGTAGCAATACCGCCGCGCATCACCTCCGCCTTATCGTACCCCTTATCACCCGCAGGCTTTACCTTAAAGGCATGTATCGTCTCGACGATACGCTTTGCATCAGCTTTCCCAAGCGAAGCGATCTTCGTGTCAATGGGTAAAAACTTCGCCAGCGCTTCGACCATCTTCTTGGTAAAATAGTCATTTAACAACTGCCCAATGGTTCGCTTCCCGCCGAGTTCACGTTCCCGCTTGATGAGTTCTTCTAATTTAAACTTCGGCAACAGGTCCATGGTAAAGACCTCTCCTGCCCGCCAATAGGAAGAGATTTGTAATATAGCTGGGCCACTCAGTCCCCAGTGCGTAAAAAGGATATTCTCATCAAAAGAAATACGATCATTATAGACCCGTGCAAAAACCGAATTACCTGATAGAGAAGCATACCATTCGGCATCTTTGCCGGTGATCGTCAGGGGCACTAAAGCAGGCGCAGTACCGATCACTTGCATGCCCAGTTTTCGGGCTGTGCGCAAAGCGAAATCCGAAGCCCCCAATTTGGTTACGGGCAATCCTCCCGAAGCAAGTACCACCTTTTTGCAATGGAGCACCTGTTCTTTACCGGCTCTTTCGATCGCAATGGCATATCCATCCGCGGTTTGATCGACTGATTTCACTAGGGTATCCAACCAAAGATCCTGCCCGGTATCGTAGAGAAGTTTAGTAAATACGGCGACAATATCCTTGGCTTTATTGGTTGTGGGGAATAGTTGCCCTAAGGTTTTTTCTTCCCCCCTTATGCCTCCGAAGTCTTCAAAGAAACGTATGGTATCGTCTATCGTCCACTGTGCAAATACAGCATTTAAAAATTGTGGATTCTCCGAGACGAAATTATCGACAGTCGTATACAGGTTGGTGAAATTACAGCGACCGCCACCCGAGATCAAAATCTTAGCTCCGGGTTTATCGTTGCGTTCCAGCACGAGTGTTTTTTTACCCAACAAACCGGCTTGTGCAGCACACATAAGTCCGCAGGCTCCTGCCCCTATGATAATTGCGTCGTAATTTTTCAAAGTCTATTTTATTTATTTCTATCGTCATCGCGATAAGCACAGAAGAGACGATATTATTCATCATTTGCCAAAGACTGCCGCGTCGTAATCCCCCTCGCAGTGACGATACAAAAACAACAAACCTAGGAAATCAGCTCCCCTTTCAGTGGAATAGTTCGCTGCTCAGCTGCCGAGTGCTCCGCAAGCTCCAAGATACGGATTACATCACGGGCTTGCTCGGCTTTTACAAAAAGTTCTCCATCACCTTTTAAAACGGCAGCAATATTGGTGTAAAAATCCTGACCAGACCCCACTTCACTCGGCACCAGCTCTTCTACATCTGCACCATTTTCAAGTAAGGCCAGCTTTCCAAACGACGTCTCGTCTTCCTGTCCCCAATTGTCGATACGATGAGGCATAGCGCCATTCCTAAGGAGTGCTTCCTGCGGATCGACCCCTCCTTTGATAAATGTACCGTTCATTCCAAACAAGCTATACCGTGGAGTAGCTTGTTTTGCCAGCATCTGTCCTTTGAGGGAAACTTTTAACCGGGGATAAGACAGGATAAATTCAAAATCATCAATGGCCTTTGCACCATCACGCTGTACGCGGAGGTCAGCAAATACCGTCTCAGGCTGTCCGAACAACTGCAGTGCTTGATCAATCAGATGCGCTCCCAGGTCATAATGGATCCCTGAACCGGGAAGGTTTTCTTCTCTCCAGGCTCCCGGTCGAAGGAAGTTACGAAAGCGGTCGTACCGTGCTTCATAATTCGCCAATCTACCTAAGCGTCCTGAGGAAATAACTTTTTTCACCGTCTTAAAATCCGAATGAAAACGGGCATTGTGATGTACAGACAACAACAGCCCCTTTGACTTTGCCAAGGAAATCAGTTCGTCTGCTTCTGCCGTCGTATTGGTAAAAGGTTTCTCCACAACCACATGTTTACCGGCTTCCAACGCACTTTTCGCCAACGAAAAATGCACATCATTCGAGGTCGCCACGACGACCAGATCTACCTCCGGATCAGCAATAATTTCATCTGCAGACAAAACCCCGATGGCATCGGGATACCGCTCGGCCAGTAGTTGCTGTTGCTCGGGCTTTCGTGCTGTTACTTTATATAATTCCAAATCGGGATTACCAGCGATAAAAGGAGCATGAAATACATGCCCTCCGATAGAGAATCCGATTAGTCCTACTTTGATTTTGTCCATCTTACATTTTTTTTGCTGATTTGCAAATTTGCACATTTGCTTTCCAACTACATTTGTTCCGGAACAGCAATCCCTAACATCCGCATGCTCTCCGATATCACCTTGGCCGCAGTCGCGGATAGGTTCAGTCGAAATGCTTTAACATCGGGATCTTCTGCTTTCAGGATCGTCTCTTCGTGGTAAAATTTATTATACAACTTAGCCACATCATACACATAATTTGCCAGCTGTGCCGGACTAAATTCCGTCGCCGAAGCTTGAATAATAGCCGGATAATTTGCCAACGACTGAATCAGGTCGCGCTCAAACACCGATAAAACTGATGGTATAGCAGCGGAACCCGAAGCATATGCTGCCTTGCGCAATACCGATTTAATACGGGCATGTGTGTATTGGATAAACGGACCCGTATGGCCTTGAAAATCCACCGATTCATTCGGATCGAATAATAGTCTTTTTTTCGGATCTACTTTCAACAAAAAGTATTTCAATGCCCCCATACCAATCGTATTATACAATTCCGCTTTGGCTTCTTCCGTTAATCCTTCGGTCTTCCCTAATTCTTCGGTACGCGTCTGTGCGGTTTCAATCATTTCCGCCATGAGATCATCCGCATCCACAACCGTTCCTTCACGAGACTTCATTTTACCCGAAGGAAGATCCACCATGCCATACGACAGATGAAACAGCCCTTCGGCCCATGATTTGCCCAATTTTTTTAAGATCAGAAACAACACCTTAAAATGGTAATCCTGTTCGTTTCCGACGACATAAATAGATTCATTCATCCCAAATTCGTCATACTTAAGCTGGGCTGTCCCCAGGTCCTGTGTGATGTATACCGAAGTACCATCACCGCGCAGTACCAGTTTCTGATCCAAACCTTCGTCACTCAAGTCAATCCAAACCGAATTGTCTTCTTTTTTAAAGAAAACACCCGAATCCAAACCTTCCTGAATGATATCTTTGCCCAGCAGATAGGTGTTCGACTCGTAATAATATTTATCAAAATCAACACCGAGCTGACTATATGTCTTTTCGAAACCCGCATAAACCCAGGTATTCATCGTCTTCCACAGTCCGACGACCTCTTCGTCACCAGCCTCCCACTTCTGGAGCATCTCCTGCGCGTCTTTGATCAATGGTGCATTCTTCTTCGCCTCTTCCTCCGTCTTTCCTGCAGCCACCAAACCTTCTATTTCTTTTTTGTATTCCTTATCAAAGATCACATAGTATTTTCCGACCAGGTGATCCCCTTTTAGGTTAGCCGATTCCGGAGTTTCTCCATTGCCAAACTTCTGCCAGGCCAACATCGATTTACAGATGTGGATTCCTCGGTCGTTCACCAAATTAGCTTTTACCACATCGTATCCGTAAGCCTTCAGTATCTCCGCCACGGAATAACCTAATAAGTTATTGCGAATGTGTCCTAAATGCAGGGGCTTATTGGTGTTCGGAGAAGAATACTCTACCATCAAACGTTTCCCGTTCGACGGAAATTGACCATAATCAACCCTGAGCAAGGTATTGTTCAGGAGTTCGATCCAATAGCCATCCGCTAGGCTGATATTCAAAAAACCTTTAATAATATTAAAGCCGGAGATTTCCGCAATATTTCTCTGCACGTATTCACCGATCTCCGTTCCCGTCTGCTCCGGGGATTTCTTAGAAAAGCGTGTTACCGGAAACGTTACAATGGTAATCTGTCCCTCAAATTCCTTGCGTGTCTCCTGCAAGGTAATCTGGGAAGCAGGAATTTCCGCGTTATAAAGTTCTTTTACAGCACGAACGGTCTGTTCGATGAGCGTCTGTTGAATAGAAGTAGCCATGTAATTATTTCGTAATTTTTACAACCCTCTGATAATGAATTAGAAATTTATCAACCTAACTGTTTAGGTATTCATCCTGAAAGTATATCTTTGCCAAAAATAATAAAAAATGCAGAGCTATCAGGAATTTCTTGACCTAAGTGTTGGTTTTCCGCAAGACGGATTCGAAATTATCGACGACGAATTGTACTTCCACGACCTGAATTTGATGGAGATGATAGAAACGTATGGCACGCCATTGCGTTTTACGTATTTACCCATTGTCAGCAAAAAAATCCAACAGGCGAAAATCTTGTTTCAAACCGCAATCCTGAAACACGATTACCGCGGATCTTATAAATATTGTTATTGTACGAAATCCTCGCATTTCAAGCACATCGTAGAAGAAGCGTTGAAAAACGACATCCACTTGGAAACCTCCTCTGCTTTTGATATGCCGATGATCGATTCTTTGGAACGCCAGGGTAAAGTCACCAAGGATATCACCGTGATCTGTAATGGATTTAAGACGTATCAGTATAAACAGTATATCATTGATATGATCCACGATGGATTCAAAAATATTATCCCGGTATTGGATAACAAAGAAGAATTCAATCTGTACGATGATGAGATCGAATTGGACCAGCCCTGCTCCCTTGGTATCCGTATTGCAGCTGAGGAGCAACCTGATTCGCAGTTCTATACCTCTCGTTTAGGCATCCGTATGGAAGACGTGATCGACTTCTATAACAACAAAATCGTAGACAATCCAAACTTTAAAGTTAAACTATTACACTTTTTTATCAATTCGGGGATCTCCGATACGCCATATTACTGGAACGAATTGGAGAAATACGTGACTTTATACTGTAAATTCAAAAAGATCAATCCAGATCTGGACACCTTGGATATAGGTGGCGGTATGCCATTCAAAGACTCCTTGGTACATGATTTCGACTACGAGTATATGGTGAATGAAATCGTGAACCGCATCAAGCAGATCTGTGCACACCATGAGGTGATGGAACCGGATATTATTACCGAATTCGGAAAATATACCGTAGCAGAAGCTTCGGGGATTTTATACAAAGTATTGGGCCGTAAACTGCAAAATGACCGGGAGAAATGGTTTATGATCGATGGATCATTTATCACCAATCTACCCGATGTATGGGCATTGAACCAAAAATACATCCTTCTACCCATTAATAATTGGGATTCGGAATACGAGCGGGTTAATTTAGGTGGGATTACCTGCGACGGGCAGGATTACTACAACCAAGAGGCACATACCAGTTCTGTCTTTATGCCAAAAACACGTAAAGTACAGTATCTCGGCTTCTTCCATACCGGCGCTTATCAGGATGTATTAAGTGGATACGGTGGGATACACCACTGTCTGCTCCCTTCGCCTAAGCACGTATTGATCCGTCGTAACCGCGATGAGACATTCAATTACGAAGTATTCGGCGAAGAACAAAATTCAAAACAAGTCATGAAATTATTGGGATACCAGTAGATAAATAAGAAAGGTATAGTCAAATCAATCAGATCACTGGTACACAGAAATACCGGCCTAAGAGCACCAAATATATACGGCAACTTATCATATCCGATGGCCTGTTAATAGATATTTGGTGCTTTAAATAGCTACGTAACATCACACGTAATGCGAACACTTTGTACGTAAATCATTCCGCTTTCTAGATACATCATATTACTTGCTTGTTGCTCGTATTTTATTGTTCATTATACACGAACAGTCTATTACGCACTAAGAACAGATATTCACCCAGTAGAAACTATTCAGCATCGATTAGAAACTGTTTACCATCATTTAGAAACAATTCGCTACCCAAAAGAAACAGCAACTTTCCGATTAATAACCGATTTCCCATTCATCGTACTTGTTGACAACCTCATACTTCTTACTTCGAGATCTAAGTTTATCCATTATTGTCGTTTATAAATGCACTTCGCGACGTCAATTTTA
This sequence comes from Sphingobacterium olei, assembly GCF_005048855.1. Taxonomy (GTDB): domain Bacteria; phylum Bacteroidota; class Bacteroidia; order Sphingobacteriales; family Sphingobacteriaceae; genus Sphingobacterium; species Sphingobacterium olei. The sequence goes on along the minus strand of NZ_SUME01000006.1, from coordinate 305,655 downwards.
ACTTTAGGTTACACATATTTATATTTTTCAATCAAACAACACCCTTATGAAAGAAAAGATTGCGATATATGTCAACTATGTACCGTTAACCGCAATAAGTTACTTGGTATGCTTTTTTTCCATCCAGCAAAAACACGACTACATTATCTTTATATTTTATATTTACAACAAATAGAGAGAATAAGCTCCACACACGATGCAACTATTTCCTCATATGACCCCATTAATTCTAGAAATCATGCCTCGTTATTGGAAGTATTATTAAGCTAATTTTCTCTAAAAGCATGTTACGTAACATGTTGAGTCAAGCATACACTATCAGCTCCCTGTATGTTACCTACAACACAGTCTGCTACGAACGACCGTCCTAGATAAACCCCGTAAACTTCGAAATAAACTTCAGCACAACAACATCCTATAAATGGTTCTCAAGAGCACATGCGATAGAAGAGGCTGACTTTCTTCTGCCGATTGATTAATAACACTACGGGCCTTACCAATTACATTTATTATATTTACGATATGCTTTTCAGCATTTTATTTCTTTAGAACACCGTAACATATATGAATTTACTAAATCGCAACAGGTAACCGTATGAAGTATATAAGAGCAAAAGCTGGATTTATCCGTTATGCGGACGATGCGTTAGTTGTCGCTGCATCACGGATTATCAAATGCCTGAAAGACTCCCCCTATTTCACGGAACCAACGCCTTCTTTGGCAGAGTTGGAAGCATCTTATGCCGAATATTACGACAACGTGTTGCAGGCAAAAGGCGGCGGTCTCCGTTATATCTCCGCTAGACGGGAAAGTAAACGCAGATTGGCCACACAGTTACAGCAGTTGGCTTTCTATATCAACCTAGTCAGTGACGGTGACCTGGTCAAGCTATACAGTTCCGGCTTTCCCGTCCTGGACAAAAAGCGCAAAGGACATCATCCATCCACACCTGAAGGGCCGTACCTTCTGGATGGTCGGGTAAGTGGTGAAGTGGCTTTTGGCTTTAAACCTGTAGGTCGCGATATGTTATACGATTACTGCTTTGCTTCGGCACTAGATAAAAAAGAAAATCCAATCTGGGAAGACATACAGACTACTAGCCGCTCTTTCCGAAGCTATGCCGGAGGCTTTGAGCCCGGCAGATATGTATATTTTAAAGTACGTGCAAAAAACAAACACGGAGTCAGTGATTGGTCGATGGTAGTTATGCTGATGGTGCGGTGATCAGGAAATAAATGCCCCTGCCGATATCGACAACGTCTTTAGATAACACGCAAGGGCGGGTAAGGTCTGACGCTACAAAAAGGTATTGACGACAGCGCTCCTGTTGTAATGGGAATAGACTACGGGAGGGCTTACGACTTGATAAATACCGAATAGTAAAAGGTACAACATTTTGACAGCTTTATGCAACTTGAATAAATAAGTATAGATTTGTGTAAAAGCATATATAATGAAGGTCCATATATCCGCTATTCTTTGGTTGTCGTTACTTTACCCGTTTGCTGTCGTAGATGCGCAAACACCATTTAGAGTAAAAGAGTACACTTACTTTGATGGCCTCCCTTCGGATAAAGTAATGGGAACATATTTCAACGCCAAAAAATTTCTTTATTTGGTGACAGGAAAGGGTATTTCTGTTTTTGACGGTTATCGATTCTTAACATTTACACATCTCAATAATGATATAAATGCCTATTCTTTTACAGAAGATATCTTATATTTTGAAGATCGGGAAGGTCTAAAACGTCTAGACATCAGCACCTTTACCACACAGGCCGAAATGATCACCGCTAAAGACTACTCGGATGCAGACCCAAACAATGATCATTTTAATTCAATTTATGTAGACCAAAAAAAAAGGATTTGGTGTAACGATTTTAACCACATTAAATACATCAATACTCAAAAAGAAGTAAGCTCTTTTTTACTCTTTCCAAAACAAACAGAACTATATGATAACATCCGGTTTTTTGAAATCGCCGCGAATGAAATTTGGATCGCTACACCTATGGGTTGGTTTATATGGGACGAAAAAACAAATAACATTAAAAAACATTTCCATCCAAAATTAGCCGATGCTCGCATCATTTCCGCCTTTCAAATAGATACACATACACTTGCCTATTCCACAGCGTCTAATGAAATTATTTTATGGGATTTAGCTACTGCGACTATATTGACCACTATAAAAACACCCAGTGACCAACCTATCGTAGGATTTTCTAAAACTGAGCGCACCATTTTTATACATTCGAATAAAAACATATGGACTATTGATCCTAAAAACTTTACGACAGAACTCATGTTTTCAACGGATAAAAGAATCCGGCATGTAAACCACGATGAGGAGACGAATATCAGTTGGATCGCTACGGACCACGGTGTACAACAACTTATATCGCCTCATAGCGGGTTGGAACTATATTTCACAGATCAGAAAACTGAAAAGCCAAACACTTTTATATCCTTGGTTGAACGTGGCGATGCCGTATATACACTTAATGAAATGGGTGAAATATGGGTACTTGAACGGGAAAAATTTAAAAAAGTCTATACCAATAACGAAAACCGAAAGATTCATGGTCTCAGTTTAATTGAAAATATGGTCGTCGTCAATGCGAATGATGGCATTTTCTGGTTCAGAGACAATAAATTAATTCCTATCCCTATCGATCTTCAAAACAACACCATAGATAAAAAAATTGTAAAAACGCTCATTACACCACAAAACGAACTATGGGTTTTATTCTCTAAAGGTAAAATAGGTCGTTACGACTGGAAATCGCTAAACCTCATAAACACTTCTTTTACCAATGATGCGGAATTTTGGAATGGAAATATCTGGAATGATATTGCGGTCGACAATGACGGCGTTATTTGGTTGGTAGGATGGATGCCCAAGGCTTATGGGATCGCTTACTTTGATACTAAACTGCAGAAATTTATTGAAATTTCAGAAAAGCACATCAACCCAGAACATGGAAAGTTTGTTGGTGATTACTATAACCGTATCGGGATCGGTAAAAAAGGAGCGCTGTATTTTTCGGCATTTGGTGGATGGAACCAAGTGGATTATAAGGGCAAAATCACAAAGCAGGTGGATCCATTCCAATATAACATTACAGGCAGTCATATTGTAGGTATTTCTGAGGATAAGAATAACAATGTATTTTTTGCCACAGAGGAAGGCTTACATGTTTATTTAAGGGGAAAGGATCAGGTCGCGAGGATAACGACTATCGACGGTTTACCGGTCAATGATCTAACGCATGGCTATCTTCAACTACGAAATGGAAAACTAGCATTGGGTATACAGGAAGGATTGATTTTGGCCTCTCAGGAAGAGTTACTCCAATCTTCCTTGATCAATCGAATGGAATTATCCCAGATCATGGTCAACGGCGACTTGCGATTCATAGACAACAGCGAGATCACACTCCATAAAACAGAAAACAATATAACCCTGTATTTCAGTAGTCTAGCTTATCTTGATATCGGAAAGGTAAACTACAAATATCGATTGAATAGCAACCACGAATGGACAGAAATTGGACATAATCCCGAGATTTCGTTTAACAACCTTTCCCCCGGTGACTACCAACTGACTGTAGTATGTTATGATAATCTCGGTAATACGCAACAAAAAACACTAGATATTCATCTGATTGCGCAGCCACCCTTTACCAAATCTTTGCCATTCTATATTATACTAGCAGTTGTCGTATGTGCCACAGTACTTGGTATTCATCGATATATCCTAAATAAACAGCGTAGCGAAGATCTATACAAACGAAAGATTAAAGACAGTGAGATGCAAGCATTGAGGGCACAGATGAACCCGCATTTTATGTTTAACACACTTAATTCAATAAACAGCTACATTGTTCATAATCAAACAGCTGATGCAAGTAAATATCTGATTTCTTTTTCTAAATTAATGCGGAATATACTCGAGAACTCAAGGCAGCAACTCATACCGCTAACAAAAGAAATTCAAACGTTGAAACTATACCTACAACTGGAGTCTGCTCGACTTGACCATATTTTTGATTATAAAATCGTCATTTCAGAAGAAATTGACCCAGATAGCCTGTATATTCCACCCACGCTTATACAGCCTTTTGCAGAGAACGCACTTTGGCATGGTATTCTTTGCAAAAGCGGACACGGAAAAATTGAGATCGATTTCAACCTTCTAGATGAGAGTACATTGGAGATAATAGTAAACGATGATGGCATAGGACGAAAAAAAAGCGCCGAACTGCTTAAACAGAAAGGTACAAGGCATAAATCATACGGCATTCAGATTACATGTGATAGATTAAATTTGGCCAATCCGCAGAATAAAGTCGTCATAGAAGATTTATACGATGACAACCATAACCCAAAAGGAACTCGGGTTACCATCACCATAAAACTCGAAAGGCGCGGATAATTTTCATCTCTCCCAGTTGACTGGACTCGGGATTATATTAAAGGATTCATAATTGGCCCCTCAATACGTTAGGGTTTCCCCTAAGTTTCCGCAGAACATTATGAGGAATCAATTATTTTTTTTAATTTCAATTCCGTATTTAATCTTCATTATGGACGTCCAGACCTCTCCTAGTTTTAAGAAAGAAGCGAAAAAAACTATTTTTTCCATTCTCGTCTTTGCCTTCACTTATCTTTTGTTATTTATTCTTAGTATAGGTCTTACCGCAGCCTGTATCTATGCGGGCATTACAGTCATTGCTGCTGCCCCTTCTATACCTACTCTTGGTTTAGGCCTAGCTTTAATTGCTTCGGCATTTACCGTACTCATTTACCTGATCAAGTTTATTTTTGCTTCTTCTAAAACCGACTTAAGCCATCTCACTGAAATCAAAGCGAGCGATGAGCCACGGCTATTCGCACTGATTGCTGAAATTGTTGAGGAGGTAGATACCAAATTCCCGAAGAAAGTGTATTTGTCGCACGATGTAAATGCGTCCGTATTTTACGATTCCAATTTTTGGAGCATGTTTTTGCCAATCCGCAAAAATCTTCAGATCGGAATGGGACTGGTAAATTCGGTAACGCATCAAGAGTTAAAAGCTATTCTCGCACATGAATTCGGGCACTTCTCTCAAAAGAGTATGAAAGTAGGTAGCTACGTTTATAATGTCAATCAGATCATTTACAATATGCTGTACAAAAATGAATCGTTAAACAAAATGAATGAGAAATGGGCATCCATAAATGGTTATGCCATGATCTTCATTGGTATATCAGCGTTCATTATCAAAGGCATCCAAAAAATACTTCAGCAGCTCTATTCCTACATCAATATCAATTACATGGCGCTCTCAAGGGAAATGGAGTTTCATGCCGATGAGATTGCGGCAAATGTAGCAGGATCCAAAGCATTATCCGAGTCGTTACTACGGTTAAGCTTTTCTAATTTTGCGTTGGAAAATGTGCTAAATTTCTATGACGATCGGGTGAAACTAAATGTTAAAAGTCCCAATTTATACACCGAACAACAGCTTGTGATGCAATTTTTGGCGAAAAAGAACAAATACCCTGTTCGTGGTGCATTTCCCGTCATCGAATTGGAACAAATCAAAAAATACAATAAATCTAAACTAAACATCGAAAATCAATGGGCCTCACATCCTTCCGACGAAGACCGGATCAATGCGCTCAACGCGTTAAATATCATCAAAGCCAACACCGATGATTCTCCGGCGATCGCACTCTTCGAAGACAACGGTGCGATAGCTAAGCACATTTCGAATGCATTATTTGCCCATATACAATATACTGAGGTACCAAACGAATTGAATCCGGAAAAATTCACGGAGGAGTTTATTGCTGATTTTGAGCAGAATGCATTCGACGATTTATACAATGGTTTTTATGACAGTAACAATCCTATAATCGAAAACCTGGCCTTAGTCGATAAGTCAATTGTTGAAATCGATGTTCAGGAATTATTCAGCGACGAAAAGATCGAATCGATATACGAATTAGCCGCGCTTAAAAACGACAAGGAAGCACTTATTGCAATACAAAACGGCGAGATTAAAATAAAGACGTTTGATTACGCCAGTGTCAAACATCCTGTACAAGAGACACATTTTGTGTTACAACAAATCGAGAAGGAGATCGCCGAAAAGGAAATGGAGATCAAAACAAATAACATAGCGGTTTTCCGATACTTTTATACGCTGGCCCGGGCACAAAATAAAGAAGAAGAATTATATAGACTATATGCTCAATTTGTGAAAATTGACCAACAATATGACGAAAAAATCAAATTCCATAACACATTGATAGAAACCACAAGTTTTATTTTTCAGGTTACTCCTTTTGATGAGATCACAACCCATTTAGAAGACGTGAAAAAGCTAGAACCAAAATTGAAAAATGAACTTTCACTACTCTTACAAACACCGTTGGTAACGGACAAACTGGATGAAAGTATTAAAAACACCCTGCAAACCTATACTGGAAATACACTTCATTATTTTGATGTCGACACGTACGACGACGACAATCTTACCGTTCTGTTCTCCGCCATTAATCATTATCAACAACTGATCGTAAGACAGTATTTTCTTAAAAAACAAGAGATATTAAAATTTCAGAAAGCATTATTATAAGGGTGACGATGAGGTAAATCATTTTTTTGACAAAAAAAACGAAGGATTAATTTTTATGCCCCTCTGTCGCCGAGGTGAGGGCGATTTCTTTTTTTAATAAAAAAAAGAAGGAAAACCGGAACGAAGTGGGGCTCAAGAATTCCATTGAAAACAAACATTTATTCTTAAAGTCGTCGCTGTACCCATTTGCCACATTGGCTAGTGCCTCTTCATGCAATTGGCAAATGGCTGAGGCGACATCTTGAGTAATTGTAAGGATAATGCATTGATTATACTGTACTTTTATGCTTCAGCTGGATTTACAAAATACAAATCAAGTCACATTTTCACAGGTGTTGCAATTAAACAAGAAATTAGGTAATTTTGTCCCATCAGACCCTTCTTGTATGTAAGAGCAGATTTCTTTCAAATTATATATCAGACATAAAACGACACCCCTGACATCGTTGAGCTGTATTTTTATTTACCGCTGAAAGAAACAATATGCTTATTTTACAAAACATTTCCTATATACATCCGAATAAAGATCTGTTGTTTGAAAACATCGATCTCTCCGTGAACGATCACGAAAAAATCGCACTAATTGGAAACAATGGTGTTGGTAAGTCTACCTTATTGCGAATAATCGCTGGCGAACTGGAAGTTACCGCAGGTACGGTATTTAAATCAGATCCCGCATACTATATTCCACAAATCTTTGGACAGTTTAACCACCTAACGGTCGGCGAAGCGCTACAAGTAGCGGATAAGCTTCGGGCATTTTACGCTATTTTAGATGGCGATGCAACAGACGAGAATTTATCCATCCTGGATGACGACTGGACGATTGAAGACCGTTGCCAGGATGCGCTTCGGTTTTGGCAACTTGATGATGTCACCTTATCAGATTCGTTAGCCGATCTAAGTGGAGGACAAAAAACGAAGGTTTTCCTAGCGGGTATAGGTATACATCGGCCTAAATTCATTGTTATGGACGAACCAAGCAACCACCTCGATGAAAATGGCCGGAAGCTGCTTTACGATTTCATAGCGGAACAGACCGCTACAATGCTTACCGTAAGTCACGATCGAAGGCTGCTAAATTTGTTAGACAAAATCCATGAGCTGAACCGCAATAACATCGCTACCTACGGTGGCAACTATGAATTCTACGCCGCACAAAAGAAATCCGAGCAGGAGGCACTCCAACATGACATCAAAAGTCATGAAAAATCGCTAAAGAAAGCAAAGGAAAAAGAACGCGAAACATTGGAGAGACAGCAAAAGCTCGATGCACGGGGTAAAAAGAAACAAGAAAAAGCAGGTCTGCCGACAATTGTAATGAATACCCTTAAAAACAATGCGGAGCGGAGTACATCGAAGATAAAAGGTATTCATACCGGAAAAATAAACGGGATCTCACAGGAACTGTTTAACCTTCGGGCAGAACAGTCCGATATAGATAAAATGAAATTCAATTTCAGCTCATCTAATTTACATAAGGGAAAAATTTTATTTGAGGCCACGAAAATTAATTTTGATTACGGTAAGGGGTCTATCTGGCATTCTCCGCTCTCCTTTCGGCTTGTAAGCGGCGAACGTATCAGTCTATCTGGAGCCAATGGTTCAGGCAAGACAACCCTGATAAATATGCTGTTGAATAACCTTAACCCGACATCAGGTATATTATCTCGTGCAGACAACAAGTCCGTTTACATCGATCAAGATTATTCCTTACTACAATCTAAGCTGTCCGTTTACGAGCAGGCACAGCAATACAACACTTCTGCCCTACTCGAACATGAAGTAAAAATTCGATTAAGTCGTTTTTTGTTTGACAAAGATACCTGGAACAAAAACTGTTCGATCCTGAGCGGTGGAGAAAAAATGAGGCTGATATTATGCTGTTTAACACTCGACCACAAATCTCCGGATATCCTTATCCTCGATGAACCGACTAATAATTTAGATATTCAGAATATCGAGATACTTACAGCTGCAGTCAATGCCTATCACGGAACATTAATTGTGGTCTCGCATGATGCGATCTTTAGAGAACAAATTAACATAGAACGGGATCTGGTATTAGATTAACCAATCCTCGACGGAATACGATGAAGGCATTAAACCATTAAGGCATCCAGTATAAACACTTCGGAATAAAATTTTACAAAACAGACTTTTGTTAAAATTAAATTTCAATAAAAGCCAAAGTAATTGTTTATTTAATTCATTTTTAGGATAAAAACAGCTAAATTATCATGTTAAAGTAATTATATTGTCAAAAACGAACTTTTGGAGGGGATCTGTCGTAAATAGCTGTAGTTTTACAACTTTTTGAGATGATCCGGGAGATATTACGTATTTTATTTCAATGGCATCTCGTTAGAAACCTATAATAGATAAAAAGGTAACGCTGATACATCAATATGAATTCTGCTACAACAGACAAACTCTACGCTGCTATAACGGCCGTGGGAGGTTATATTCCTCCAAACAAAAGATTGAACAAAGAATTAGAACAGCACTGCGATACATCTGACGAATGGATCATCAAACGCACTGGAATAAAGGAGCGACGAATACTATCGGAAAACTTAGCCACTTCGGATATGGCTGTACAGGCGATTCGGGACTTAGCACAACAATATAATAAAAATTTAGATCATGTAGACGCTTTAATCGTTGCTACATCTACCCCCGATATGCCTATGCCGGCGACCGCAAATATAGTTGCTCAAAAATTGGGAATCAAATCGGTGTGGGCGTTTGATGTAAATGCTGCATGTTCCGGTTTCCTATATGCGTTAGACCTGGGGGCTTCACTTGTCGAAACCCGTCGCTATCGAAATGTACTAGTTGTGGGAGCTGATAATATCAGCACCTATGTTGACCTGAAAGATCGTTCTACAAACATCCTTTTTGGCGACGGCGCAGGTGTCGTCTGGCTAGAACCTTCTTACGACGGAGGGATATTAGATGCCTATCTATGTAGCAATGGCGAAGGGCGCGAATTTTTGAATATAGAAGCTGGAGGTTCGCTGTACCCGATCGATTCGACCGATATCACAAATGAAAAGCGATTTTTAAAGCAAGACGGGAGAACAGTTTTTAAACATGCTGTACAATCAATGACAGACGCCTGTACAAATATCTTACAACGGAATAATTTTGATATTAATGATGTAAATTGGTTAGTCCCCCATCAAGCAAACCAACGTATTATTGATGCAGTAGGTCGTAACTTGAATATTCCAGACGGAAGGGCATTGAGCAACATCGAATATATAGGAAACACGATTGCAGCAACAATACCGCTTTGTATCTGGCAAAACCTCAAAGAGATAAGAACAGGAGATTTGGTCATGCTAACCGCATTTGGGGCCGGATTTTCTTGGGGAGCGAGCTTATTTAGATGGATGATATAACTTATCATTGCAGAAATACCCCTCTGCAACGTTGCTTATAAACCTGTTTTTATGTAAATTTGCTTGTTAATATGGAAAAATCAAACATCATTAACATCAGCGAAACAACAACCAGTTCAATTTACCAATGGGCATTTAACCTTGTAGAAGCGGTGGGTTTTCAGGATAGATCCGCCCACATTTTCACTTCGGCAGGACTCCTTATTTCTGCTTTCATTTTATTGTTGATCATCCATTACATCATTCAATTCTTTTTCAATTCAATCTTAACTGGATTAATCAATAAAACGAAGACAAACTGGGATAATTACCTCCTTAAAAATAGGGTTCAAGTTCATTTGAGCCGTTTCATTCTTATCGTTATTTCTCAACAATTTTTTCCCTATATCTTCGTCGGGTTTCCGTCTTTCACGTCCATTCTTGTTAAACTGTTGAGTGTGTTGATGATTTTCGTGACTTATGGTGTTATAAACGGTCTTTTAAAAACTGGAAGGGACATCCTACGATCGTCGAAAGCATTCGTAGAAAAACCTGTTGACAGCTACCTTCAGGTTTTACAGATATTTCTGATTTTTGTTGTCGGCACGCTTATCGTTTCCGTCTTAACGGGGAGCTCTCCGTGGTCTTTTCTAGTTTCACTCGGAGCCGCATCAGCGATCTTGATGTTAGTCTTTAAAGATACCATACTTGGATTCGTGGCCAGTATCCAAGTTTCTGCAAATGATTCCGTACGTGTGGGTGACTGGATAGAAATGCCTAAATACGGTGTCGACGGCGATATCCTGCAGATAAACCTTAATAACGTACGTGTGCAGAACTGGGACAAAACTATTGTTACTATTCCAACCTGTACCTTGTTAAGTGACTCCTTCAAAAATTACAGAGGCATGCAGGAAACTGGTGGACGGAGGATCAAAAGATCAATCCACATTAAAATTTCATCGATCCGTTATCTCCAAAAGGAAGAGATTGAAGAACTTAAAAAGATCGCGCTACTAGCTCCATATATTGCACAAAGGGAAAAGGAAATTGCGGAATACAATAAAAACAACCATGTTGATCAAAACATTCTTGTTAATGGGAGGAGAATGACGAATATTGGATTGTTCCGTATATATATCAAGACCTACGCGCAGAACAACCCGGACATCCACAAAGGCTTAACGCTAATGGTTAGGCAATTAGCACCTAATGAGCATGGACTCCCTTTAGAGCTATACATGTTCACCAACGGGACGCAATGGGCATTTTTTGAAGACACGATGTCGGATATTTTCGACCACCTATTTGCTGCCATAAAGTATTTTAATCTTGAAGTGTTTGAGTTACCTGCATCGGATGACTTGCGACAGCTACTCAACGAAAAATCATTAGTTATAAACTCTTCGTGTTTGTTTTCAAACGAAGCAAACTAAAAGAAAATACATATTTCTCATAAAAAATGGAGGCCTTCTACTACATTAGCTATTGCACAACGTAGTAGACGGCCTCCATTTGGCGTTTTTCATAACGGATACTCTAGCCTCTGCTATTGTAATTGGGAGCCTCTTTGGTAATCTGTATATTATGTGGGTGTGATTCTCGTAAACCAGCTCCCGTAATACGTACAAACTGCGCTTCCTGAAGTTTTGGTATGGAAGCAGCGCCACAGTATCCCATGGACGCACGTAGTCCGCCGATATATTGGTATACCACTTCAGCCAATGTACCCTTATACGGCACGCGACCTACAATACCTTCAGGCACTAACTTCTTGATATCCTCTTCCACATCTTGGAAATAACGATCCTTAGACCCTTTTTCCATTGCTTCTACCGACCCCATACCACGGTAAGATTTAAATTTACGTCCTTCCAATAAGATGGTTTCACCTGGAGCCTCTTCTACCCCAGCGAAAAGAGAGCCCGCCATGATGGTATCCGCTCCTGCGGCGATTGCTTTTGCGATATCACCAGTTTGTTTGATACCACCATCTGCAATAAGCGGAACACCTGTACCTTTTAAAGCTTTCGCGACTTCATATACTGCATACAACTGGGGCACACCTACACCTGCTATGATACGTGTGGTACAGATAGATCCCGGACCAATACCGACTTTGACGCCATCCGCTCCGGCCTCAGCCAGTGCTCTAGCAGCTGCACCTGTAGCAATATTACCAACGATCACCTGCAATTCGGGATATTTTGATTTTACTTCTTTCAGTTTATTGATAACGCCCAACGAATGACCATGTGCCGTGTCAATTGTCACAACGTCTACCCCCGCTTTTACCAATGCATCTACGCGTTCCACAGTATCAGGCGTAACACCAACTGCCGCACCGACTAATAATCGACCATGCCCATCCTTAGCCGCATTTGGATAGTGTTTATATTTCTGAATATCTTTAAAAGTAATTAAGCCTTTTAGAATATAATTTGCATCAACCACAGGAAGTTTTTCAATTTTATAATTCTGAAGTATTTCCTCCGCTTGAACCAGATCCGTACCTTCAGGAGCAACGACAAGATTATCCTTGGTCATGAGTTCATTTATAGGTCTTGTCATGTCTTTCTGGAAACGAAGATCCCTATTGGTTACAATTCCGACCAATCTTCCATCTTGGTCGATCACAGGAATACCGCCGATCTTATGTTCCCGCATAATAGCAAAGGCATCACCCACAGTGGCATTTTTCAACAAGGTAACCGGATCCTGAATCATCCCGCTCTCGGAACGTTTTACTTTACGTACTTCTGCTGCCTGTTGATCAATAGTCATATTCTTATGCAACATCCCTATTCCGCCAGCCTGTGCAATAGCAATGGCCAAATCAGACTCCGTAACGGTGTCCATAGCAGCCGATACCAAAGGTATATTGAGCTTAATCTTTTTTGTGAGGTATGTACTTGTATCTACATCTCTTGGTAGAATCTCTGAATATGCTGGGATCAATAAGACATCGTCATATGTAAGTCCTTCAGCTACGAATTTTTGTGGATCTAATTGCATGGCAAATACGTTCTGGGTTTTCTATTTGCCAGGCAAAATTACAAAAAAAAACATCTCTATCAAATAAAAACTTTCATTTCCAGAGAAATGACAATCCGATTATAAACACCGAATACACGGGATAATAGGCGGACTTTTTTACTTTGGCAAGCTCTTTGCATCAGTCACTGTAAAGAAAAACGATTAATAACAATAAATTTATACAGATGAAGAAAGTAATCCTATCCTTTTTTGTAGCTTCAGCGCTGACTATAGCGACTCATGAGGCAAATGCACAGGCTTATAAGACAGCTTTGGGAGTGGCTATCGACCTTGGCGACGGTGCTACCTTATTTGGCCCTCAGATCAAGCATTCGTTCGACGGTACGAACGCCGGAAATGCACAGGTATTATTTGGAGACCATGTAACCATAATCGGAGCGGACTATTCCTACAACCAACCGTTTCGCGGAACGAATGGTTTAGGATGGTATGTAGGCGTCGGTCCGCAGATCGCTTTTGTTGATCACTGGGGCGACGATGATCATGCTCATTTTGCCATCCGTCCGGCGGCAGGTCTAGAATATAAAATCCCAACAGCTCCTTTGGCTTTTCATTTTGATTGGAAACCTTGGTGGAACCTTTCTCACGAGTCGGACTTTGAACCGGCTAGATTTACATTAGGCTTTAAATTTACCCTAAAATAATTTGTAAATTCGTGAATTCGACTATCTGCGAATTCACGAATTTATCCATCTATTCCTCAACGAATTTGCCACCTAGCAAATCAAGCTCTACCCATCTGCGATTTTTTAAACAGATATCTGTTATTTTAGTTTTCATTATGTAAAATTTTTATACCTTTGCGGTTCTTGGTAAATTATATTTTATCAGCTAAAACAATTAAAAAACATAAAATATCAAACTAATACACGAATACAAAAATGCAGAGTAAAGGGCTGATTAAATTTTTGGTGATAGTGGTGTCGTTAGCATGCCTCTATTCCCTATCATTCACATTTGTGACACGTAAAGTAGAGCGTGATGCTGCATCATATGCAGGCGGCGATATGGCTAAGGAAAAAGCCTATTTGGATTCTATAGCTAGTGAAACCGTATTTAACTTAGGAATTGCGAAGTACACCTACAGGGAATGTAAAGCTTACGAGCTCGCGTTGGGTCTCGATCTTAAAGGTGGAATGAACGTTACGATGGAAATCGCATTAGACGAGTTGATCAGTAACCTAGCCAACAAGACAAAAGACGAAAAATTCAACACAGCGTTACAAAGTGCAATTCAAAAAAGTAAAACTGCAAACAAATCTATTGTAGATCTATTTATAGATGAATACAAAGCAACGGGCGCATCTACTTCATTGGCCACTTTTTTTGCGACCAAAGACAATTCGACTTTAATAAAGGCTACGAGTTCTGACAACGATGTTAGAAGTTTCCTACAAAAGGAATCGGACAATGCCATTCAAAATTCCTACAAAGTATTACGTACACGTATTGATAAGTTTGGTGTTGCTTCACCGAATATCCAAATCCAACAAGGTACCAACCGTATCCTTATTGAGTTACCGGGTGTAAATGATGAGGCTCGGGTGCGGAAATTACTACAAGGTTCGGCGAAACTAGAGTTCTACGAAACACATGACAACTTTCAGGTATATCCTTTACTCGAAAATGTGAACCGCACATTAGCGGGAACATTAAAAGCAACGGAAGCAGCCCCTAGTACGTCTACTGTGGCAACAGGAGATTCTACTGCTGTTGACTCGACGAATAATGAAGACAACTTATTGGCAAATCTAGGCGCTAACAAATCTGAAAGTAGCGACTCTTCAGCTATATCTGCAAACCTAGTCGCAGAAAACCCGCTATTTAGCGTTTTAAGTCCAGCTGTTTACACGGCAGAAAATGGTCAGCCTCAATTGTCAAACGGCCCGATGGTAGGTATGGCGAACCTAAAGGATACCGCTAAAGTAAATGCTTATTTGGCTAGACCTGAAGTGAAATCTATCATTCCTGCTAACATCAAATTGTTATGGGCGGTAAAACCTGAACAACGTTCGCCCAATGCCTTGTCTCTTTATGCTATCAGACCAGTCCCGGGCGACAATCCAGCCGTATTAACAGGCGAAGTGATTACGAATGCAAGAGATGAGATTGATCCGCAGACAAACTCGCCTGTAGTATCCATGAGCATGAACTCCATTGGAGCACGCGATTGGCGTAAAATTACAGCAAAAGCTGCCCAGAGTAAAGAAGCTATTGCTATCGTATTAGATGGCGTCGTATATTCTGCCCCTTCTGTAAATGAAGAAATTCCAAACGGAAATTCCTCTATTTCGGGCAGTTTCACCATTGAAGACACAAAAGATTTGGCTAATGTATTGAAAGCTGGCCGCTTACCTACGACAGCTAAAATTGTTGAGGAGGCTATTGTTGGGCCTTCACTCGGTCAAGCAGCTATCGATTCTGGTATTAATTCAGCTCTGATCGGTATCGTCGTGGTCATGATCTTTATGATTGCATATTACAATCGTGCAGGTGTTGCAGCAAATATTGCGGTTTTACTTAACGTATTTTTCTTAATGGGGGTACTAGCGTCACTTAACGCAGTACTGACATTACCGGGTATCGCAGGTATCGTGTTAACAATGGGTACGGCAGTAGATGCCAATGTACTTATTTATGAACGTATACGGGAAGAGCTGCGATTAGGCAAGAGTATCCGTCAAGCCATAGCCGATGGCTATAAACATGCGTTGCCCTCTATCCTTGATTCACAGATTACGACTTTCTTAGTCGGTATGGTCTTGTTCTTTTTCGGTAGCGGACCCATCCTAGGATTTGCAACTACATTAATGATCGGTATTATCACTTCCCTATTTACATCGATATTCATCTCGCGTTTGATTTTTGAATACATGTTAGATAAAGACATGAAAATTTCTGTTTCTTTACCTTGGTCAGCAAATACGCTTCAAAATGCAAAGTACCAATTTATCAAAAGACGTAAAACTTTTTATGTAGTTTCAACCCTGGTAGTTGTTGTCTGCATTGCATCTATTTTTACAAAAGGATTTACACTTGGGGTTGATTTTCAAGGTGGACGCACGTTTACAGTGAGTTATGAGAACCCGATAAACCTAGAAGATGTTCGTAAAAATCTAGACAACACATTTAACTCAACCACTGAAGTAAAAATATTTGGTAGTGCAAATCAAGTTCGCGTAACGACAACTTACCACATCAATGAAACTTCAGATGAAGCAGACGAAGAGGTATTGGCGAAATTAAACGAAGGCCTATCGAAGATCGAAGGCAACAAATACGAAATTTTATCGTCACAAAAAGTAGGTCCGTCCATTGCTACCGACATCAAAGATAGGGCATGGTGGTCTGGTATTATTGCCATATTGATCATTGCGGCGTATATATTGGTTCGCTTCCATAAATGGCAGTACGCTGCCGGGGCTGCCTTAGCAACTATACACGATGGTATTATTATATTAGGATTATTCTCATTACTAGACGGGATCGTACCATTTTCGTTAGATATCGACCAACATTTTGTCGCTGCCCTACTTACGGTATTGGCCTATTCTGTCAATGATACCGTCGTCGTATTTGACCGCATCAGGGAAGATCTCAATAGACCTAGTGCCCTGAGTAAAGACTTTGGCAATACCATTAACCAAGCAATCAACACGACACTAAGCCGTACTGTGATTACGTCACTAACGATTATATTCGTATTGGTGATCTTATTTATATTTGGTGGCGAGGTGATTAGAGGTTTCTCTTTCGCTATCTTGACTGGTATTATAGTTGCAACCTATTCTTCTATCTTCTTAGCGGCACCTTCGGTGTACGATTTAAGTGGTAAAAAGCATTTTACAGCAGCTCCAGAAACTAAAGCTAAAGTAGTGACTCCTTAATCGGATTAAAATATTAGTTTGACAAGGCTACCTTCTTAAGGTAGCCTTTTGTTTTGATATATATTGTGTTAGTAGCTCTGCCTTTGAGATTCTATTATAGAGGAAATATAAGAACAAAAAACGGGCTACCGGTATTACATTTTGAAAATTGGAGTTGGCAGCCCGCTATACTTAATAGTATGTATACCGTCTCACTCCGGCTATATGTCGTGCTAATCGCATGACCTGGTGCATATAGCCATATTCATTATCGTACCAAATGTACAATACAATACTTTTACCGTCGTTGGAAACAATGGTAGCTGGTGCGTCTATTATGGACGAAAAGGTAGTACCTATGCAGTCCGACGACACCAGTTCTCGGTTATTCGAATACTTGACCTGTTCTACTAGGTTTCCGTGTAAAGAGGCTTTCCGCAATAAACCGTTGATTTGTTCAGTAGAGGTCCTGCTTTCTATTTCCAGGTTAAGAATAACGAGTGATCCATTGGGCACGGGTACGCGGATCGCATTTGAGGTTAGTTTACCCGCCAGAGAAGGAATGGATTTAGCAACAGCTGTACCTGCGCCGGTTTCTGTTATCACCATATTCACGGCAGCCGCGCGGCCGCGTCTTGATTTCTTATGCATATTATCGACCAGATTCTGGTCATTGGTATAGGCATGAATGGTTTCTATATGACCTTTTACAACACCTAGCTCCTTCTCTATCAATTGAAGTACCGGTGCAATCGCATTTGTCGTACAGGAAGCTGCCGAAAAAATGTGCTGTACGCTCGTATCGACGAGATGCTCATTAACACCAAATACAATGTTCGGAATACCCTTCCCCGGCGCGGTCAGCAACACCTGCGCTATTCCGTTGGCTGTCAGATGTCTTGATAGCTGCTTCTCGTCCCTAAATGCACCCGTATTGTCGATAAGTAAAGCATCCTGAATGCCATATGCACTATAATCAATATGCTCAGGTTGTTGTGCTGAGATGATATGTACCGTAATCCCATTGATGATCAACGCACTACCTAAGGAATCGACTTCCACCTCTCCATCAAACCGGCCATGTATGGAATCATTACGCAGCAAGGCTGCCCTTTTTTCCAATGTCTCGGTATCCAAATTATCCCGAGTTACAATCGCCCGTAACCTTAACTGCTTACCTGCTCCGGCTTTGGTAATAAGCTCGCGTGCCAATAAACGCCCAATGCGACCAAAACCATATAAAACTACATCGCGAGGTACTAAAGACTTGGGGGTATTGGCGAGTTGTAACTCTCCTATCAGAAAATGCTGTATTTCGGTGTCCTTCACCGATTTCTCGCGCAACTGCAAAACCAGCTTGCCGATATCTATCCGGGCGGGACAAAGATGTAACTGTGTCAACGCGTCGGCGATTTTTACGGATTCAAATATAGAGATAGTTTGCTCGGTAAGTTCATGTGAAGCGCTGTGCACATTCAAAATATGACTGACCCTGCAATCAACAAGTTGACTCCGAAATAGAACCAATTCGACAGCTTGATTGTACCATAGATTGCTGACCATTTCCATCAGTTTGGTCGCAGCATTTTGTTTCGTGGTGTATGTTTTGATTTCCTGTTCAAAAACGGCGTTATTCGACATCTTAGATTACAATTTATAATTCGGATGCAAACATATATATTTATTTCAACAAGTAACCAAAATATTATTAAAATAACAATAAAAAAACCAAAACAAGCTTCTTAATTATTATTTTAATAAAAAACATTATAAAATATTATAATTATAAAAAATTCACATCCCTCCTAAGTCGCGATAACATTCTTTTATCACTTCTAACAGGTTCTTAGCACTTTGTGTCTATGGGACGGGAACCTCACAATAAATAGGGTATGCCCCCGTTGCGCGGCGGCCGTAGAGGCTGTAGTGCAATCTGAGGGCATACCTGATACCAAGGTTCAGTTGGGCTTGATACAACTCGTTAAGGTATTGAACAGCGAACAGTTTCAAAACCCGAAAATGGCACTCCATAAAATAGGATTTGAAATCTTCACCGTATCCTTACTCTTTTTTAGCAGGTACTTCTTCTTTTTTTACTTCCTCTTTCTTTGATTTGGGATTTTTAGCTCCAGGTCTACTATTTCCATACGTACCCATTACTATTTTGCCCTTTCTTGTCTTTTTATCACCTTTTCCCATTATGTTATGTTTTTGTAAATTAAAGATTAACTATTATAATCTGACAACACGAAAAAAAGCATAATGTTTGGTATTACTTTTTTAAATCAACCACTATAACAAATGGTCTTTCGAAGGATTCCAACGCTGGACTAATTTTTGATTCGTTACGAAGAAAACAACGCAGATTCTTGTGAAAACACAGTAAGTTATCTAAGTTTGCGGAAGATGTGGAATTTTAAATCTATTTTTCGACGTATTTTCCAGTTTATTTCCGCAGAAAACAGCGGCGACGCCCTACGCAACGTTTTAACCAGTATTGTGCCGAGTATAGTGATCTTTTATTGCGGTCATCTGGATATAGCAATCACTGCAGGTGTAGGTGCCCTGTTGTCCTCATTGACTGATCTACCGGGAAATCGCAGGGATAAATGGAAATCTGTCCTATGGTGTATTCCCTTGTTTTTTATATCGTCGATTGCTACAGCTTACGCGCTTTCCTCACCTTGGCTCCTCCTACCCTTACTTATCATAGCGGCTTTTGCCTGTACGATGTTGTCTATATTCGGTTCGCGAGTCGGAATCATCGGAACGTTGATGCTTGTTCTAATCAGTTTTATTATCGGCTTATGGCCTTCGAACCCCATCTCTTTTAGCCTAGAGATCACTGCAGGAACGATGTGGTATTATCTGGTGAGTATCGTCCAGGTTTACATCGCTCCCTACCGTTCATTACGGCATGCGATGTCCGATGGTTTTCGGAGTATGTCGGCGTTACTTCGTGCGAAAGCGCTCTGCTACGACGAGCAGATTCCATTAGAAACAGCATACAGAGAGTTAGGCAGACTCCATATACAAGTAAGTGAACAACAGGAAGCGATTCGATTTCTACTCCTCCGGGAAAAGAAACTGATGAATGCTGAAGACGGAAGGTTTTGGCTCAATCAGGCATATGGATTAATCGATCTATATGAACTGCTAACGGCACTAGACCACGACTACGAGTCGATCCGCAATACCTTAGCACCAATAGGGGCACTTGACTCTATCCGGAAATTGATCATGCAACTAGCGGAAGAGGTAAATTCTCTTGCTAAAAATGACAAGAATTATCCGTACACCAACCCAAATAAAAGACCTATCGATGACGAGTTACACCGACTTATTGCGATTGGAGATCGACAGCATGGACGAGCTGCGGCCATTTTAGATGCTACGGTTGGTAACATCCGATCCATTCTTGATTTTATCCAACAGATCCGCACAGCATTTAACACCGATATAGCCCGTCGAAATATAGTCAAGGAGAACGAATATCACCATTTCATATCCTTACCTCCCAAAGGTTGGAAAGCTGTAAAAAAACAACTCACCTTTCGTTCTACCGTGTTCTCATTTGCATTGCGGTTAGCGGTATTATTTGGTTTAGGGGGACTTGTTGGCTTGGCCTTGCCTGAATACAGATACACCTACTGGATTCTTTTAACCATCGCTATTGTAGCTAGGCCGGGTTTTGCGACTACACAAAGACGCAACTATCAACGTATAATCGGCACGCTGACTGGTATTTTACTGGGTTTACTTCTATTATATATGCTATCTGACGTAGCTGTCCTACTCCTTATTGCAGCCATTTGTCTATATGGTTTTTTCTTATTTAACAGGCCCCACTACCTTGTCAGCGTAATATTTATTACCGCTGCCATTATAATTGCATTGAACAGTTACGACGGAAACATCGATGACATTTTAGGTAGTCGAATTGTGTTTACGTTGATAGGTTCGCTATTGGCCGCAATTGGCTACTTTTTTATCCCGACACGACAAAATCAAGATATGCTGAACTTAGCCGGAACAGTGGCACGCGATAGTAAGGCATATTTTCAAATTGTCACGGCGCAACTAAACGTGCAGACTTTCGACATGTATGCTGTTCGCCTGGCCCGAAAAGAGGCACAAACAGCATTGGCAGCTTTTTCTGATGCCATTAACCAATTGCAAAAGGAACCCGGAAATAAAAAGAAAGACTGGTCGAACGTTAACAAATTCCATGCGCTGGCATATCGGATTAATTCGTTAATAGTTGGTCTTTCCATACATATTATGCCACAGAATGAATCTGACCTGGAATCTCAACAACTCGAGGACCGTTCGATAGATCTAGGTAAACTGTTAGCACAACTGGATGATTTCTCTAATTCTTTGCAGAAGTCGCCATAATCTACAAAAACTTTAATCGTTTCATCAACTGAAAAATTATGCAAACGATTGATTTTATAAAATTCTCTTTACATGATGGAATCTATCTATTTGGAACATTATCTTTATGGAAGACAACCCTATAGATCAAAATGAAAGAAAACCTAAGTAAGGAAAATAGAAGGTCTTTTCTTCTAAAAAGCAGCATTGCGTTAGGAGGACTAGCGCTACTAAATCCGTCCAAAGCTATTAGTGCTTCATTGGATAACCAAGAACAGTCTTTTAAAATTATCACAGGCCCATATCTGCAAACAAATTTTGGAAATAGTATTTCTATATTGTGGATTACCAATAACGATGCCTCCAGCTGGGTGGAATATGGCGAATCACCCGATAGTCTTACGAACAAGGCTTTTGGAAAAAGTGAACTGGGTTTAAAACCCGCCGGACGTTTAAATCGTGTGAAGATCAACAACCTAAAACCCGGGGTGACCTATTACTATAGAATAGCATCAAAAGAAATAAATAACTTTCAACCTTACAAAGTGACTTATGGAGAGACGATTTATGGCGATACAGAAAGCTTTGCCAACCTCAATACATCCAAAGAGGACGTATCGTTTGTTATGCTGAATGATATCCACGACAGACCCGAATCTATTCTACACCTACTTGATCTGGACAAGGGCAACAAACGGGATTTTGTTTTTTTTAATGGGGATATATTTGATTACCAAACGGATGAAAAACAGATTATCGAACATTTTTTACAACCGTGCACCGATTATTTCGCAAAAAACATCCCATTTTTATACGTAAGGGGCAATCATGAAACCCGGGGTAAATTTGCTCGGGAATTTTCGAGTTACTTTGATCAAGTAGGATATACATCATTTACGCTAGGCCCCGTTAGGTTTGTTATTCTTGACACAGGTGAAGATAAGGAAGACACGCATCCCGTATATGCAGATATTGTCGATTTTGACCAATATCGTATCGAACAGGCCGCGTGGCTAGAAGAGGAAATACAGAAAAAAGAATTTAAAAATGCACCTTTTCGCATCGTGATGATGCATATTCCTCCACGTTACTCCGGCGATGCACATGGAGCAACACACTGTACCGAATTATTTGAACCTCTACTGAATAAAGGAAAGGTAGACTTGGTACTAAGCGGTCACACACATCAATATAAAGTGCATAGCCCCGATAAAACGAGCAATAATTATCCTATTATCATCGGTGGAGGATCTCGAGACGGGTCAAGAACATTAACAAAAATCAACGCGACTAAAAAAGAGATCCAAGTGAGTATGCTTGATGATTCAGGAAAAGAAGTTGGGCGTTATGTTGCATCAAGAAAATAATATTTTAAATCACTTATGTTATGCGTATAATCATTTTTCTGTTACTCTTCCCTACTAGTCTATTTGCTCAAAGGAGCAACATTCTTCAAAAAGATTACCTCATAGCCTGCGGTGACGACAAAGTTATTATCATTGATCCTGCAAAATCAACAGAAGCCAACCCATTTATTGTAT
Source organism: Sphingobacterium olei (assembly GCF_005048855.1). GTDB lineage: Bacteria > Bacteroidota > Bacteroidia > Sphingobacteriales > Sphingobacteriaceae > Sphingobacterium > Sphingobacterium olei. The sequence goes on along the minus strand of NZ_SUME01000006.1, from coordinate 282,798 downwards.
GGCAGTGGAGGGTAGCGGAGGCTACAGATTTACCTGTTGCATACCAGAAATTGATGGCAACACTCGACGAATGTAAGCCCGTCCTGCAAAATAAAAAACTATTGCTTACATCCTCCGGAGGAGCGACGATTTTACTGGACATCGACTCAAAAAAGGTAACATTTTATGGGCGGACTCCAATGGCGCACTCAGCAGACGTCCTGCCTCAAAATCGAATTGCTGTCGCTAATTCGACACATCCAACGGGCAATAGTTTGGAAATATACGACATCAATACTCCGGAAAAAGTAATTTTCAAAGACTCCCTTTACTCCGGGCATGGGGTTGTATGGAATGAAAAAAAAGATCTATTGTATGTACTCGGTCACAGCGTGCTAAAAGCATACGCATTAAGTGATTGGAAAAGTTCGAATCCAACACTTAAATTAGTGAAACAATGGGCATTGCCCGACGAAGGGGGCCACGACTTATCTATGATCGATCCAGATAATTTTGTCGTATCTACCCACCATAATGTCTTCAAATTCAACACCAAAAAGGAAACGTTTGACATTTTCAGCCCTTTATCAGGAAAACATAATATAAAGTCCGTAAACTATGATCAAAAGAATGATAAGCTTGTCTATACGATAGCTGAGCAAAGCTGGTGGACACATCATATCTATTCCACTCAACCCGAAGCGCGATTGCATATCCCGAATATTAAAATATATAAGGTAAGAGTGGTAAAATAAGAGATTTCAACAAAAAAGTATTGTATATCTTTGTCGGACAGCTCGTACAAAAGCCGAAAAATAATAATGAAAAATCTGACATTCAAGGATGCCACATACAGCGATTTAGAAAGAATCGTAGAAATATATAATACAACTATAACTTCACGAATGGTCACCGCAGATACGGAACAGGTGACCGTAGACAGTCGTCAAAAATGGTTTGATGAACACAGTCCTTCAAAAAGACCCTTGTGGATTGTACAGGATGCCGATAACCAAACTATGGGTTGGGTGAGCTTCCAGTCCTTTTATGGACGTCCGGCTTATGATGCCACTGTGGAGATAAGCATCTATCTAGACACGAATGTGAGGGGAAAAGGTCTGGGAAAACAAATACTACAGTATAGTATGGATCAAGCACCAAAATTCGGAATAAAGACGTTGCTTGCATTTATTTTTGCACATAATGAGCCTAGTTTGAAACTGTTCGAACATTTTGGTTTTGAAGACTGGGCCACGTTACCTCATATAGCAGAATTGGATGGTCAAGAACGGAGTTTAAAAATTTTAGGAAAAAGGATTGCATAAAAACCCAATTTATCAAATGGATATCAAAAAAGTAATCTTCGCTTATTAGAAAGCATATTTTTTTTAGCTTTGCTTAAATTTCAACACCGTATTCGCATGAAGAACGTAAAAATCATAACATATCTTGCACTTGGAAGTGCGCTGGCATTTGGAGCTTGTACGAATAACGCAAATCCTAAGGAACCTACAACAGTAAATGGACATGACGGACACGACCACAGTCACGAAGGTCACGAACACAGTCACGCAGATCATAATCACGCCGTAGAACCGGCCATAGATTCTCAAAAGGAGGTGTCTACCGCTGCTGTAAAAACAGCGGATCCAATTCCAAATATACCCCCTTTCACTTTTTATAAAGTAAAATCGGGAGTTTCATTCACAAATGCAGACCTTCCGAAAGGAAAGAAAACCATCTTTGTACTTTTTGATCCGGGATGTCATCATTGCCGCGACGAAGCTGCTGCGCTCGCTAAAAATTACAATAAACTCAAAGATATCAACCTTTATTTTGTATCGATGAATGACCCGGCATTAATGGCCACATTCTTAGAATCATTTGCAAAAGAATTGGTAGATAAGCCAAATGTACAGGTACTGTACGACAGAAATCAAGACTTTATTCAAAAATTCCATGTACCAAGTCAATTCCCAGCAAATTATGTTTACGATGTGAATGGTAAACTTCAATCGTATTGGGAAGGTGATAAAAACATCAATGAAATCATTACTTTATACACGAAGTAAATGAGAATTGCCATAAATGGTTTCGGACGTATCGGTAGGCATACGTTACGGAATCTAATCACGAGGGGAATTGAAAATGTAGAAGTGGTGGCCATTAATGATCTCACGGATGCGAAGACACTCTCCCATTTGTTCAAATACGATTCTGTTCATGGCGCCTTTCCGGGGACAGTGAGCTATACAGAGAATAGTATTCGTGTTGATGCGCACAGTATCAGCACGCTCAACATTAAAAATCCAACGGATTTGCCGTGGAAAGAGCTGAATATCGATGTCGTCATAGAGTCTACCGGTTTGTTTACAACAAAAGAAAAGGCTAGTCAACACCTAACGGCGGGAGCGAAACAGGTCATTATCTCTGCACCGTCTGCTGACAAGGAAATTCCTACTGTCGTGTTGGGCATAAACGACTGTGATTTTGACTGGAATGCGCCTATCTTTTCAAATGCCAGCTGCACCACCAATAATGTGGCTCCATTAGTAAAGATATTAGATGAAAATTGGCAGATTCAAGATGGGTATATTACGACTGTACATTCGATGACAGGCGATCAAAATCTGCATGATTCTCCTCATCGGGATCTCCGTAGAGCGCGGGCAGCTTCCTCTTCCATTATCCCGACAACTACCGGAGCAGCTAAGGCCATCACAAATGTATTTACGCACTTAGAAGGTAAATTAGGGGGGGCCGGTATCCGGGTACCGGTACTCAATGGATCGCTTACTGATTTCACATGTACACTTTCAAAAAAAACGACGGTAGCCGAAATCAACGCTAAATTTAGAGAAGCAGCAATGCACGAACTAAAGGACGTTTTGTATTATACCGAAGATCCGATTGTATCTGTCGACATCATCAACAATCCATATTCTTGCGTATTTGACGCACAGCTTACGTCTATCGTAGGCAGACTGGTTAAAGTGGTCGGCTGGTATGACAATGAATTTGGCTACTCCAACCGATTGGTCGATATCTTGGATAAGTTGAGCAAAAGATGATCCGTTTTATACAACCTGAACAGACACTACCGTTACGTTCGCTTGTACTACGTAGCGGACTTTCAGAAGATCAATGTATCTTTGATCATGATCTCCTGCCGACAACCTTCCATATGGGGTATTTTGACGACAGCGACAGGTTAGTTTGTGTACTGACCTGCATGAAAGAAAATCACGGTAAATTACCTAAAGCCGGCTACCGGCTAAGGGGTATGGCTACACATCCCGACCATCTGCGGAGAGGTTATGCCGGAGATCTTTTGAGAGCTGCAGAATTGCATTTAAAAACGCAATTACAGGTAGATTACCTGTGGTTCAATGCCCGATCGGTCGCCTTTCCTTTCTATGAAAAATTAGGTTTTGAGTTTATGTCGGATGAATTTGATATTCCCGGAATCGGCCCGCACAAAGAGATGTTTAAACTCTTGTAAATTACATTTCCCGTTCCACGCCTAATCCAAATAGCGCGAAATCGTATTTGACAGGATCTTGCGGATCCAATAACCTTAGGTTTTCTGTCAGTTCGATTGCCGTTTTCCAATTCACTTTTTCCAAAGTGATCAAATGAAATTTGCGTGCCACGCGTTCGACATGGACATCGCAGGGCGCAATCAATTGACTGGGTAAAATACGGTTCCAAATTCCAAAGTCGACACCATTTTCATCTTTGCGCACCATCCAACGAAGAAACATATTGAGGCGCTTACATGTTGACTTTTGAAGCGGTGAACTGATATGTTTGCGTGTTCTTAAAGGATAATCAGGCAAGGAAAAGAAATAGTTTTTAAATTCGTTTAAAGCCGTCTCTACAGAAATCGCTTGAGTCCCCTCCTGCCCTATTAAAAAGGCATCTTCCAACGAATCAAAGCGACGATAATGATACTGAAAAAACGAAATAAAATAAAGTAAGTCGGTATCGTTAAAAGTGCGGTGCTTGAATCCCAGCAGGCTTTTGAGGTCTTCGTCCTTGTGGTTGAGAATAAAATGATACGGGTCTCCATTCATGCGGTCGATCAGCTCCTTACATTTGTTAATAATGGTCTTCCGTTGCCCCCAAGCCAGTATAGATGCAAAAAAGCCCATTATTTCGATATTCTGCTTCTTTGAAAACAGATGGGGAACACAGATCGGATCGTGGGTGATGAAAGCAGGTCGATTGTACTCCATCACCTTTGTATCTAAAAAGTTTTTAATATTAAAATCTGGCATTGTTAAGGGGTTAGAAGGTGAAGTTGTTAAGGAGTTAAGTCGTGAATTCAACTTTACACCTTTACACTCTAAGACAATACCTGTTTCAAATCTTCGATCAGGTCTTCCGCATCTTCTATTCCCACCGATAAACGCAATAAATTATCTACTACACCCACTTTTTCCCGTGCTTCTTTGGGGATCGAACCGTGCGTCATCGTAGCCGGATGGTTGATTAAAGACTCGACCCCTCCCAGTGATTCAGCCAGGGTAAACACGGTAAACCGCGAAGCGATCCGAAAGGTTTCCTGTAGATCAGCGTCTTTTAATACGATGGAAATCATGCCACCAAAATCTTTCATTTGCTTCTTCGCAATATCATGGCCTGGATGGTCTTCAAACCCTGGCCAGTAGATTTTCTCTATTTTTGGATGGTTTTTCAAGAATTCAGCCACTTTTCGTCCATTTTCGCAATGTGCCTGCATCCGTAAGTGCAACGTTTTGATTCCCCGCAATGCCAAAAAAGAATCTTGCGGACCGGGCGTACCACCTACTGCGTTATAAAAGAAGAACAATTGTTTATATAGGTCTTCAGCATTTAAGATTAGGGCCCCCATTACCACATCGGAATGTCCATTTATATATTTTGTAGCCGAATGCATGACAATATCCGCGCCTAAATCCAACGGATTCTGTAAGTATGGAGAAGCGAATGTATTGTCGACAACATATAATATATTGTTTTCCTTCGCAATTTTACCAATTTCCGCTATGTCTGCCAATTTCAACGTCGGATTCGTTGGTGTTTCAACCCAGATTAATTTTGTCTTTTCGGTTATCCCGCGACGAACTTCTTCACTGTCGGATGTATTCACGAAGACAAATTTGATCCCATACTGTTCGTACACTTTCGTGAATATACGGTACGACCCACCATATAAGTCGTCTCCTGTTACAACTTCATCTCCAGGTTTTAACAAACGCAACACACAATCTGTCGCCGCCATACCACTAGAGAATGCTAATCCAAATTGACCGTTTTCGAGTGCGGCTAAACAATCTTCCAACGCCTTGCGGGTGGGATTAGTACCCCTCGAGTATTCAAAACCTTTATGATCTCCGGGAGAGGCCTGCTTGTAAGTAGAGGTCTGATATATAGGTGTCATTACCGCCCCTGTGCTGGGGTCTGCATGTTGACCGGCATGGATAGCCTTTGTTGCAAATTTATATGCCATAGCTTTCAGTTTGAATGCTTAAAAGTATTAAAAATTTAAAGGAGAAGGGTACAAAAATGTATATTCTAACGTTTGAATGACGCGATCAGAAGATACTATTTTTTGTGTCGTCTGCTCAGGTTCAAAAGATGTGGGTAACTCGTATCCATATTTGGCGGCTGATGCGACTATCACTTCTTTTTTTGATGGGTGTTCAGGACAAACAATATTAAACAACCTATGTTCGAAATCCATAGCGAAAGCCAGGAAAACAAGCTGTATCACATCTTGTAGATGAACAAAATTTGCGGGTTGTTCACCTGTTGTACAGATTTTACCAGCAAAATACTTGGCAAATATTCGATTCTTTCCGAAAAGCCCGCCCAACCGGAACACGATCGTCTGCGACAGCGATGTCATCTTTTCTTCTGCTAGAAAGAGTAAAGGATTTAAAGTTTCCTGATCGTTGAAATCCTCATCGATCCGTCCTTCAATATGAGGATATATACCAATCGAACTCAAGAAAATATGTTTGCCGTATTGCAACAGGCTAATAACACTCAAAACGTTATCAAATCGTCGCGATACGGTCTCGATCGTGTTTTTTGAACTGGCGGGAACACTTGTCAAAATATAATCAAATGTATCGGGCAAAAAATCCGGCACACTCTTGTCAACGTCAAAATCCTTGAGGAACGCAAAAATACCATCGCTTTTTAAACGATAACACTTATCTGTATTCGTTGTACTAGCCCATACTTCTATTCCCCGATTTCGGCATTGGACAGCGAAATCCGCTCCTACCCAACCACAGCCTAAAATAAGTATTCTCGTTGTCTTCAGATTTATCCCGTTTTATTTTTGACTAACCACTAATCACCAGTAACAAATCACTAGTCACCGGTCACTAATCTAATATGCTTTCGCAAAAAGTACACGTTGTACAGATGGTTTACCCGTAAAAATACAGATTCCCTCTTCCTCTTTGTTGTCCAACGGAATACATCGAATAGTAGCTTTCGTTTCTTCTTTTACACGTTTTTCCGTTTCTACGGTGCCGTCCCAATGACAAGAAATAAATCCACCTTTTGTTTCAAGGATCTCTTTAAACTCATCATAAGAATTCACTTCCGTAATATGACTGTCTCTAAATTTAAGTGCCTTTTGATAGATATTGACCTGAATTTCATCCAATAGGCTTTCTATTTTCGCGGAAAGGCCTTCCTGCGCAACCGTCTCCTTGGTTTGGGTATCACGTCGAGCCAATTCCACTGTCCCGTTTTGCATATCACGAGCACCGATCGCCACACGTAGAGGCACCCCTTTCAATTCCCATTCCGCAAATTTAAACCCTGGGCGTTGTGTATCCCGATCGTCAAATTTAACCGATATATCTATCCCTTTGAGCTCCGCCATCAGGTTATCGACGAAGGCATCTATCGTTTCTTTCTCTTCTTCTGTTCTGAAAATTGGCACAATTACGACTTGAATTGGCGCTAATTTAGGAGGTAGTATTAGTCCTTGGTCATCCGAATGTGCCATCACTAGTGCCCCCATCAAACGAGTGGATACGCCCCATGAAGTAGCCCAAACGTGCTCTAGTTTTCCTTCTCTAGACGTGAACTTCACGTCGAAAGCCTTTGCAAAATTCTGACCTAAGAAATGGGAGGTTCCCGCCTGCAATGCTTTTCCATCTTGCATTAACGCTTCGATACAATAGGTATCCAAAGCTCCGGCGAATCGCTCATTCTCGGTCTTGCGGCCACGGATTACCGGTACCGCTAATATATTTTCGGCAAATTCGGAATAGACATCCAACATGCGTTCTGCTTCTTCAATAGCTTCTTGCTCCGTAGCATGTGCTGTATGGCCTTCTTGCCATAAGAATTCAGCCGTCCGCAAAAACAAACGCGTACGCATTTCCCATCTTACCACATTGGCCCATTGATTTACTAAAATAGGAAGATCTCTATACGATTCTATCCAACCTCTATAGGTATTCCAAATAATCGTTTCGGAAGTCGGTCTAACAATTAATTCTTCTTCTAATTTTGCATCTTCGTCCACAATGATATTGCCATTACCGTCATTTTTTAGACGGTAATGTGTCACTACGGCGCACTCTGTCGCAAATCCTTCTACATGTGAAGCTTCTTTTGAGAAAAAAGACTTGGGAATAAATAGTGGGAAGTAGGCATTACTATGACCTGTTTCTTTAAATCTTTTATCTAAGATAGCCTGCATTCTTTCCCATATTCCATATCCATAGGGTTTAATGACCATACACCCTCTCACCGCGGAGTATTCAGCTAAATCTGCTTTAATTACTAAATCATTATACCATTGCGAATAATCCTCACTACGGCTTGTTATTCCTTTACTCATTTAGATTTTTACTATTTATTTTGTAACAATATGTTATAGATTCCCGTTTTTTATAATGCTTCTTGGACAGGGCAAAAATTAAATTAAGATTTTATTTATATTTTTGTTAAACGGCGTTAAACCCTGATTTAAAAACTGCGTCTAAGATAATAAAATAAGACTGGATTATCTAAAGACTCTGGAAGGAAAGATTATCATGAAAATAAAAACAAATAGATTATTAATAGGCGGATGGGCATTGGCACTTGTTGCGGCACTTAGTTCCTGTTCCGCTAGTAAGCAAATAGCATACAAGGATGATGTATACAACAATCAATCCCAAGCTATTGCCGAAGCAACTTATCAAAGTCCTGATTATTATTATACAGATGAAAATTATGTGGAAGAAGAATCAGTGGCAAATCAAAACGGATATTACGCTGACGAATATTCTGATCAAGAATATATGGAGGGTGAGTATGAAGATTTAGAATACGCGAATCGGATCAACCGCTTTTATTATGCGACTCCAGGTATGGGCTATTATGATCCTTTTTTTGACCCTTGGTATGGTTACGGTGGATTTGGATTAGGATTCTCCAATTGGGGATGGGGATCTGGCTGGTCTATGGGCATGGGATGGGGCAGTCCATACTTCGGAATGGGATGGGGAAACCCTTATTATGGAATGGGATGGGGCTATGGCGGTTTCGGTTATGGCGGATTTTGGGGACACAATTCCTTCTATAACAGTTGGGGGCATCCATATTACGGATACGGATATGGTGGCTTTCCAAGCTACGGATATGGTGGCCGATCTTCACGTGTATCGGAAAGATCTGTTTCAAGAGATCGATTTAATACAAGGGCACGAAGTTCTAATGTAAGATCAAATAGTGCAGTAAGCCGCAATGCAAATGGACGTATTGTCACTGGTACTAGAAGCGGTTCAAGGCGTAATACAGAAGGTGTTAGTTCTTCGAGAACAACAACTGGAACACGCGTAGGTACTACAAGAACAACGAACGGAACAACACGCTCTGCGGTTGGGTCGAGAAATACAACAGACGGCAGAAGAGCTACGATAGGTTCTCCTAATAATGGTACGCGTACTTCGACTGCACCGAACGGAACGCGGACTTCTACCACCGGTACAAGAACGTCGACTACGCCTCCAGCATCATCTAGACGTACGGAATCGACGCCGCAGCGAAATTCGACTCCTCCACCGGCATCTTCTACTCCGTCTAGATCATCTAACAGCGGTGTTTCACAAAGTCCTCCTCCGAGCAGAAGCAGTGGATCCTCTATGTCTAGCGGAAGTTCATCAAGAGGAAGTTCTGGCGGCGGTGGTGCGACAAGATCATCCGGGTCATCAAGACGATAACGAAGCAAGTAAATATATCCCAATAGCCAATATCTGTTAAATTATATTGGCTATTATTTTAACAACATACTATTCAATAATGAGATTAAGAAACTTCATATTATCCGCATTCGTTGCGAGTACATTTTGGGGAACCGTTCAAGCTCAATCCCTAGGCGATGCCATTTTATTTTCCCAGGAAAACAACGGTGGGTCTGCGCGTTTTAAAGGATTGGGAAATGCACAGACAGCTTTAGGCGGCGACATTAGTACCATTGCTGGAAATCCTGCTGGATTAGGATTCTTTGGACGTTCGGATGTATCCGTAACATTTAATTACCTTCAGAACCAAAACAAAACTGCATTCGAAGGTCTTAGTACGACGAGTAATAAAGGCAACTTTGGTATCGATCAAGCTGGTATTGTTTTTCATTTTCCAACACGTAAATCGGGTAATTTAAGTAGTGGCATTCTAAATTTTAATGTAGGATTGAGCTACGACAAAACCCAAAACTACAACAACCATTTAACATATGAAGGCAATAATATGAATTCATCTATCGTGAATGCGTTGACAGATATCATGGACGGAAACCCCGACTTTACCAATGATTTTAGTGGTTCGAACATGGTTGAACGTTTTGGTGATGCTACATTGGGGTATTTTCCTCTAGCCGTAGAAAACGGTTCCAAAAACCAATATAATGACATTCTTCAAAAAGGAAACCGTTCCAAAACAGCTATAGCTTTTGGCGCCAACCACAGCAATAAATTGTATTTTGGAGCTACGCTGGGAATTACATCTTTCCGTTATGAAAGATCTTCTCAATTTATTGAAAACGGATGGACAAAGGACAGAGCAGCTATCTTGGAGGACAATCCAAATTCTGATTTCGCAGATCCTACCAACGATAAATATGACTTTGTAGAGGCGAGTTACGAATTGTTTGATAATTTTTCACAGGTAACTGAAGGTTCTGGTATCGACCTAAAGTTAGGTGCGATATATAAGCCTACCGCAGATTGGAATATTGGACTGACCATCACTACGCCTACTTGGACAACTGTAAAAGAAGATACTCGAGCATATACCGATATCGATTTTTATGATAATGAAGCGGCAACAAATGCCTTTTCATCTTATGAATCTGAATTTTACGACAGCGCTACGGACTACCAGTTAAACACACCTTGGAAATTTGCTTTAGGTGCCACTAAATTCTTCAGTAGAGGATTAATTACAGCCGACGCAGAATATATTGATTACAGTACGATAAAATATCATACACTCGGCAGCAGAGTTCCGGCTAACGGCAGTATCTACAATACACTTAACGAGGACATTAAGGATGAATACCAAGGTGCTGTAAACCTACGTGTAGGTGGCGAATATTTGTTCAATAACATTGTAAGTGGAAGAGCTGGTTTTAACTATTTTGGCAACCCATATCAATATGCAGACGACACCAATTACAGCGGTAGTTTAGGATTAGGTTTTAAGATAACAAATTCTGCTTATCTAGACGTTGCCGTAGTACATCAGGTAAATTCGTACAAACAAAACCCATATACCATTAATGAATCGTTTTGGGGAGTGGCAAGTCCGGTAGCGAGTATTGACCATAACCGTACCAATGTACTTTTGACATTAGGTGCAAAGTTTTAAGAAATACCATCAATAGCAGAGCCAGTCCGTTCGGGTTGGCACTGCTATTTTATCTAGATCTAGAAATAATTAACCCGTTCACTTTCTAAATCCGCTTCTACTTTTATATGTTGATATTGCGACATACAATAACTCGTAGCGGGCAACAGCATAAAAACAAAAACTCCCCACCAAAAACTAAGTAAATTCCCCACAAGGATACTTACTAGCAACACAAAAATGGGGTACGAAAAAAGTAAAGCTCCAAAAAGCAACGAATCATAAAAGATAGTTCCCTGTGTTTTCTTAGCAATATAATTCTTCCATAATTTATAGAACCAATATTGGGTGTAGTAGCCAATTTTAGCAGGAACAAATAACATTTTTTTCTTATTTTCTGCCAATGCATTTGGTTGCAAAGGAGCTCCCGGCATATTCTTTTTCAACTCTTCTTGAGTAAGCGCAATAATCGATTCAATTTGTAAAGAACCGTTTTCAATATATTCTGTCGAATCGATAGTATACAACGCCTCAATAGACACGCTCTTGGGAACGCTTAAAAACGAATTATAATTTAAGGCATAAGGCTGTATCTGTATAGGGATGTTCCGTTTATAAGATCGTTCTAAAAGTGCAGAAAGACCATTCTTCATAAATTGCTGCAGATACCAAAGATTGTGTGATTTGCCTTCCGGAAAAATGAGAACATGCTTACCATCCCGTAAAATTCGCACACATTCATCATAAGTAAATTCATTTTTTATGGTATGTTCAGGATCATCGGACTTCTTGTAGATCGGCAACATATATAACGATCGCAATACAACATTAATAATGGGATTTCGAAAAATATCCCCTCTTACCAGATAATGAATTTCTTCGGGTGCATGGGCTGCTATCAACAATGCATCAAAAAAAGAATTTGGGTGATTGGAAAGAATAAGTGTGGGGCCTTGAAACTTCGCCCTTTCCAAATGCAATGGTCTTACATCAGCAATATACCATTGTAGTCCGATTTTGATAAAATTTCGCAATAGAAAATAAAGCATATTTAATACATATGTTATAAATGTAAATAAATTTATGCACAAACTATTCCAAATTAATCCTCGCGCATGGATTCCGTGATTTTTTGAATATTTAAACTATTTGCCATAGCGCTAAAAATACGATGGTATGTATCTTTATTATCATACAATTCTTCGTGCGTACCGTCTTCTATAACCCGCCCCTTTTCCATTACAATAATATGTTCCGAATCAATTATTTGGGAAATGCTGTGTGATACAACAATCACCGTACGCCCTACCTTGATCGCGTCGAGGCTGTTTTTAATCTGCTCTGTTGCAATAGCATCTAAATTAGCTGTAGGTTCATCCAGAAAAATAATAGGTGGATTCTTTAAGAACATGCGTGCAATGGCAATCCGTTGCTGCTGCCCACCAGATAACAGGTGCGCTTCCGAATTGTATCCGTTCTGTAATTCTAAAATCTGCTCGTGGATATATGCCTGCTTTGATGCTTCAATAACCTCTTCCATCGTCGCATCGATTTTTCCATAACGGATGTTATCGGCTATACTTCCTTTGAAAATATGATTCCGCTGTAAAACGAGTCCCACATTTTCGCGCAGAAACTCCGTATCGTATTCCTTTAAATCGACGCCATCGAGCAAGATCCTACCCGTTGTGGGTTCGTAAAACTTGTCCAATAAATTTATTATCGTACTCTTTCCTGCACCCGACAGTCCGACTAAAGCCGTATTCTGATTGGGTTTGATGATCATATTTACACCGCTCAGTGCTTTGTGGCCGTTTGGATACTCGAAGTCAACATGTTGAATTTCTATTAAACCTTTAATGATAGCGGGACGATATTTGCCACTTTGTTCTTTTTGATCATCTGCTTCCAATATACCAAAAAAACTTTCCGAATAAATTAACGCATCGTTTACTTCATCATATATGCGATGTAATTGTCTTATAGGCGCTGAAACATTGTTAAACAACATAATATGAAACATAATCGCGCCTAGCGTCATTTGCTCATTAAGCACAAAATACGCCGTCAAAATAATGACAATTACAATTCCGATCTGTTCAATAAATCCTTTGATGCTATCAAATAGAAAACTCGTTTTACGCGTGGCCATTTGATTCTCTGTCATATCATATTGAATCTTTTTGTGCCGATCGGCCTCTATTTTTTCAGTGACAAACGATTTAATAACGGTGATCGAATCTATTAAGTTTATAATTTGATTACTCTTATTTTCACGATAGCTACGCATATTACGACGGAACCCCGATAATCGCTGTGCCTGCATCTGCGAAACGAAGAAGTAGATGGGAATAATAATCAAGCCTACCAGCCCTACGTAAAAATTGGCCAGGAACATACAAACCAATGCAACAATAGCATTGGCGAACAGCGGTAAAATATCAATAAAAAAATTCTGCACTAATCGGGTGAGCGAACTGATCCCGGCATCTATCCGGGTCTGCAGTTTACCCGATTCATTGGTAGTAGATGTATAAAATGCCAATTTATAGGTCAAAATTTTATCGACGATAGCTTGAGAAAAATCTCGTGCTATCATAATACGCAACTTTTCGCCGTAAAACTTCTGACCGAACTGGACACATGAATAGATGATTTCTTTAGCCAAAAGAACGATGGAAATAATTCCCAAAAGATGAACCCCCTGCCCTAGCGGCGTCCGGGCGACCAGCAAGTCGCTAATACTATCTACCGTATATTTCAATATAAAGGCATTTACCTGCGCAGCAAAAGAACCGATAACGGTTAGTATTAACGTATAAAAAATTAAATTTTTGTAAGATTTCGTAAAAGGAACTATCTTTTTAAACAGCTGCGATATCGTCATACTAATTAAACATATTCATTGATTAATAGTTTAATCAAACTATCTAAAAACTACACACCAACCTTACTTCTTAAACACTAGAGTCGCTTTATTAGCGTTCTACAGGAATCGAAAACAGACCACTATTCAGACTTACATATTATAGTTTCTATACCTAATGAATCAAACAATTCTTTAAATTTTGGAGGAATATCGTCACTGATAATCATATCTATTTTAGAAAAATCCACAATTTTTCCGAAACTTTTACGGCCAAATTTACTGGAGTCTGCAAGAACGATCACCTGTTGCGCTACGTCAATCATTTTCATATTCAATATGGCTTCCTGCGCATTGGTCGTAGAAATACCAAAATCTAAGTCTATCCCATCTACACCCAAAAACAACTTCGAACAGAAAAAATGGTCAAGTGTACTGTGTGCATATTGACCTGTTACGGAAGTCGACGTCTTTCTTACAGCGCCCCCCAATTGAATAATCTCGACATTATCATGTTTAATGAGTTCCAACGTTACATTCAACGCAGACGTTACCACCGTGAGGTTGCCCTGCGGAGCCAACTGGCGTGCGAAAAACTGTGTCGTCGTTCCCGATCCGATAATAATCGAATCGTTGTTGATTACCAGGTTAGAAGCTGCTTTTGCAATCCGTATTTTTTCCGATTCATGAATTTTTTCTTTCTCAAAAACGGTTCTATCGGTTTGATATGGATTCTGCGATGTCGCACCACCATGTGTACGATACACCAGTCCGCTGTCTTCCAAAAACTGTAAATCCTTTCGGATTGTTACAGAAGAAACTTTTAAATCTTCACATAAATCCAATACAGAAACATGTCCGTCCTGCTTTATCTTCCGTATAATATATTGATGGCGCTCAACATTATTCATATAATATGTATCTGTTTTTAAAGGTTATAGTCAATACCCGCGGATATATACTGTGTTGACATACGGTGCACGGGTATTTCATATTTCTAATGTAAGGAACTTCTTCAACAAAAAAGACAAAATTATTTTTTCTTTCACAAAGTTTCGTTTATTTACGATTTTTAATATATTTACAAAATAAATAAAACAAAAACATCATTAAACAAAATGAAGTTCACAAGAAACGAAGCTTATAATTCCATCAATACGACAAAGGAATGGGATGTAACCATAATTGGAGGAGGTGCTACAGGACTTGGTATAGCTGTGGATGCGGCATCAAGAGGTTACAAAACTTTGTTGGTAGAAATGTATGATTTTGCCAAAGGAACCTCAAGTAAAAGCACAAAGCTAGTACATGGTGGTGTGCGTTATTTAGCAAATGGTGATATAAAACTGGTAAAGTCGGCATTGAAAGAAAGAGGATTGATATTTCAAAATGCGCCACACGTTTCATTTGTACAGAGCTTCGTAATCCCTTCATATAGTACGTTCAATAAATTAAAATTTCTCATCGGATTGAAATTTTATGATTGGATGGCTGGGAAGTTAAGAATTGGAAAATCAACATTACTGAATAAAAATGAAGTACTTAACAAGATACCGAAAGTAAAAGAAAAAGGTCTGAAAGGTGGCATTCAGTATTATGACGGTCAATTTGACGATGCCCGATTGGCAATAAATCTTGCACAAACCGCTGTAGAACATGGAGCAACTGTCCTCAATTACGCAGAAGTCACACAAATAGCCAAAGACAGTTCGGGTAAAGTGAACGGACTTTCGTTTTTGGATAAAACTACAGATCAGGTTTATACCGTTAAGACCAAAGCGCTCATCAACGCCACCGGTATTTTTGTAGATGAAATATTGAAACTCGACACGGCCACCCATCAAAACCTCGTAAGACCAAGCCAGGGAGCTCATATTGTAATTGACAAAAAATTCTTAGGAAATGAAGATGCGCTGATGATTCCCGAAACGAGCGATGGTAGGGTTCTATTCGGTGTGCCTTGGCACGGTAAGGTATTATTGGGTACAACGGACACACCCCTACATGAAAACCAGATCGAACCGCGTCCATTAGAAGAGGAGATTCAATTTATCTTAAACACGGCAAATGATTACCTGGAGAATGCGCCTACACGTGAAGATGTGTTGAGCATATTTGCAGGACTACGCCCATTAGCCGCACCCAAACATGGAGATGGAAATAGTACAAAGGAAATCTCGCGCGACCATAAATTGTTGAAAAGTGATTCCGATCTCATTACAATTACCGGTGGAAAATGGACTACCTACCGTAAGATGGGTGAAGAAACGGTCGATATGGCAATAAAGACTGCCGGACTGGAAAGCCGGAAATGTCAAACGCATCACCTTGCCATTCATGGATCAACACGGGAGAAAAGAACCGGACGTTGGCAGGTGTATGGCAGCGACCTACAAGCGATACAAGCGTTGTCGCAAATGGATCCTACTCTATATGAAAAACTTCATGAAAGTTATGACTATACCGCAGCTGAAGTGATATGGGCATGCCGAAACGAGATGATAGTCAAAGTCGAAGACTTCTTAGCCCGACGAACGCGACTGTTATTACTGGATGCAAAAGCCTCGTTGGAGGCAGCACCGGTGGTCGCTCGAATCATGGCAAAAGAAACGAATAAAGACGAAGAATGGATAACGAAAGAGATACATGAATATGAGCAATTGGTGAAAAAGTACACCATATAAAACAACATGATAACCACATAAACCATAAACACATGAACAAGGAGTATATACTTTCTTTGGATCAGGGAACGACAAGTTCTAGGGCTATTCTATTTGACAAACGGGGAAAAACAATCAATATAGCTCAAAAGGAATTTACGCAGATTTTCCCAAAATCAGGTTGGGTAGAACATGATGCACAAGAAATCTGGTCTACTCAAGTCGCGGTAATGACAGAAGTCATTGCCAAATCCAAACTAAAAACAGAATCCATAAAAGCAATCGGGATTACCAATCAACGGGAAACTACGATTGTATGGAATAAAAAAACGGGTAAGCCTATTTACAATGCGATTGTATGGCAAGATAGACGCACCGCGGATTACTGCAAAACAATTGCGGAAAAAGGTTGGGATAAAATTATTCAGGAAAAAACAGGATTGTTGATTGATTCCTATTTTTCGGCATCTAAAATTAATTGGATCTTAAACCATGTAAGCGGTGCGCGAGGTATGGCCGAGAAGGGTGAGCTCGCTTTTGGAACAGTAGACTCCTGGTTAGTTTACAATTTAACAAACGGAGAAAAACACATTACGGATGTATCCAACGCATCGCGCACACTTCTCTTTAATATCAATACATTAGCGTGGGACGACGAACTGTTAGACATTTTTGAGATTCCCAAATCCATGCTGCCAGAAGTATGCAGTAGCTCAGAAGTATATGGCGAGACAAGTACGGAACTGGGAACCAATCGCATTCCTATTGCCGGTATAGCAGGTGACCAACAAGCCGCACTATTCGGTCAGCTTTGCACACAGAAAGGCATGGTGAAAAACACATATGGCACTGGTTGCTTTTTATTGATGAACATTGGTAACAAGCCGGTTATATCACGCAATCATTTGGTGACTACCGTTGCCTGGAAAATCGGCAAGGAAGTGAACTATGCACTGGAAGGAAGCATTTTCATTGGCGGCGCGGTTGTCCAGTGGCTGCGCGACGAATTGGGAATAATAAGAAAATCGGATGAAATCGAAAGACTGGCAACAAGTGTTCCCCATACCGATGGCGTTTATCTTGTTCCCGCTTTCTCTGGTCTGGGCGCGCCACACTGGAACTCCCAGGCAAGAGGAACTTTATTAGGCCTTTCAAGGGGATCTAACGATGCACATATTGCACGGGCTGCGTTAGAAAGCATTGCTTATCAAACCTATGATATTTTAAAAGCCATGGAGATGGATTCGAAAGCGAAAATCCAAGAGTTGCGGGTCGATGGTGGGGCAACCAGTAATAATTTTCTGATGCAATTTCAGGCAGATATCCTCAAGACTAATGTGATAAGACCAGCGATTACGGAAACGACGGCAATGGGAGCTGCTTTTTTGGCTGGATTAGCTGTCGGATACTGGAAAGATATCGAGGAATTAAAAGCGTTGTGGAAAGAGGACAAAACTTTCCGTTATGCTAAGGACAAAGATTTTGAGACCCAGCTTCATGAATGGAAGAGAGCTACAGATACGGCAAAATACTGGGCTGATTACAGCTAATTATTCGATTATAAAACCTTATTGTTATGACACCATTTGTAGCAGAATTAATAGGTACCGGAACGATGATCCTCTTAGGTGGAGGAGTAGTTGCTAATGTAGTTTTAAAAAACACCAAAGGCAATAATTCTGGATGGATTGTAATTTGTACTGCCTGGGCCTTAGCCGTATTTGTGGGGGTAACTATTGCCGGTCCATATAGCGGTGCGCACTTAAATTGGGCAGTTAGTATAGCCAATTTTGCTTTAGGAAAATTAGATATGCCCACTACCCTATCCTACATGCTCGCCCAACTTCTGGGTGCAATGATCGGCGCCTTGTTGGTATGGATTATGTACAAAGATCATTTTGACCAGACGGATGATGCTGGCGCAAAACAAGCCGTCTTCTGTACCGCTCCGGCCATCCGAAATTTACCGATCAATCTTTTCAGCGAGGTACTCGGTACCTTTGTACTCATTTTCACGATTTTACATTTTAAAGATGCGTCGCTATCCGACTCCACTCCTATTGGGTTGGGATCGATAGGTGCGATACCGGTCACCTTTTTAGTATGGGTGATTGGACTGTCTCTTGGCGGGACAACTGGTTACGCCATCAATCCTGCAAGGGATCTGGGACCTCGGATTATGCATGCCATTTTACCAATTAGAAACAAAGCAGGCTTCAACGCTTCGTACGCATGGGTACCGATAATCGGACCAGTAGTCGGAGGGTTTGTCGCTGCATTATTATATGGAGTATTAAACTAAAAACGCATAAATTAACATTGCGTTAATATTAGAAACCTCATTTTTGCAACCAATATTAAAATAAAGAAAACCTTATGTTAACAAGAAAGCTTGAAAAAGTAAAACCAAACAGAAACCTTTCGAAGGTTTTATGGCTTGCTTTGGCTACAGCTTGCTATTCGGGAAGTAATGTGTACGCCAACACTGTTCATCCAATGGAGCAGACGAGCAGCCAAGAAAAAGTCCGGATTAAAGGAAGGACTGTAGATGGCAGTACAAATCAACCGGTAGGAGGAGTATCCATCCGTGCAAATGGACAATCATTAATGTCTAGCAAGGAAGACGGAACATTCGAACTTGATGTACCCGTAGGTGCTCAGATTAGTTTCCAATTGATCGGTTACGAAGCCTTTACCAGGACATTTAACGAAAATACAAACAACGTGTTGATACCCTTGCTGGAGTCAACACAGGAGATAACAGAGGTGATTGTCACGGCACTTGGAATTGAACGACAAAAAAAGGCGCTAGGCTATGCTGCCACGGAGCTGAAGGGCGAACAGCTGACCGATGCTTTACCTAATAACTGGTCTGAAGCTTTGTCGGGGCGTGTAGCAGGCGTGAACTTAGTACGTTCCGGTGCCGGACCAGCTGGTTCCAATAAAATTATCCTTCGAGGAGAGAATAACCTTACCGGACGAAATGATGCTCTTATTGTAATCGATGGAGTCATGATGAGCCACAGTAGCGGAAATCAAGTAGGAACCGGATCCGGCGCCTATTTAGGAGGTGATTCTCCTACCGATTTTGGAACGGGGATCAACGATATCAATCCAGAGGACATTGAGACATTAACAGTGCTCAAAGGAGCAAATGCCACTGCCTTATATGGAGAACGGGGCGGAAATGGTGCAATCGTTATCACAACTAAATCCGGTAAAGCGAGAAAAGGTATTGGTGTAACACTGACCTCCAATGCTACAATGGAATCCATTTCTAGGTGGCCCGATTATCAATACGAGTATGGACAAGGTACGGAAGGTGTACGTTATTACTCCTTTTTAGCGGGCCCAGATGGCGGAAGTACCCGTAGTACGAGCTCAGCCTGGGGACCAAAATTTGATGGGCAATATTATTTTCAGTATGATCCGGTAACACAGACCCGGGCTACTGAACGTACCCTCTGGCAGGCGTATCCCAATGAGCGTAAAAATTTTTTCCAAACCGGGACAACATTTACGAATTCGGTTAGCCTCGATGGGGGAGATGAGAAAACGCAAGTCCGCTTTTCCTTTACCGATCTGCGTAACAATTGGATCCTTCCAAACACGGGTTATGAAAGAAACAACGTTTCTTTGACAGCTGGCCACAATGTAACCGATAAATTGCGAATAAATACGCGATTAAACTATCGCCAAAATCGAAGTGATAATTTACCCTCTTCGGGTTATAATAACCAATCGCTCATGTATTGGAACATGTTCTGGCAGCCTAATGCGTCGTTGGATTGGTTGAAAGATTACTGGCAACATGGTCAAGAGAATATTTTTCAAAACTACCCGTATAGCAGTTTGGTCGACAATCCTTATCTCATTAGCAACGAGATGTTAAATAAGAACAAACGTCACGGACTAACGGGTAATGTGGAGGCTTCTTACAAATTCTCTGACGAATGGCAATTAATGGTTAGGACGTCGTTAGATTTAAATGCTGAAAACAGAAGTCAGCAACGCCCGTGGGATACCGAAAAATTTCGTAAGGGGATGTATCGCACCCAAACCATCAATAACACGGAGTCCTCATCCGACATCATGTTAACTTACAACAAGGAAATTACGCCGGATTTGAAAGTACGGGTGACAGGAGGGGGAAGTACGCGACGTAACGAAAGTACTTTGGAACGTAATGCAGCGGATTCCCTAGCTTATCCGGGTATATACAATCTCGGTAACTCGGCTGGTGTCTTGGTAAGCACTCCTTTTCGCACACAGCAAGTGACCAACAGTATATATGCCTTGGGAACCATCTCTTTTAAAGATTATTTATTTGCAGATCTTTCTTTTCGAAACGATTGGAACAGTACACTGGCCTCACCAGTTAACAAGGGTAAGCCATTTCAGTATGGTTCGTTCAATTTAAGTTTTGTTTTATCTGACGTGGTGGATCTTCCGAAGCAATTTTCGATGGTTAAATTTAGAGGCTCAGTCGCAGGAGTTGGCAGCGGGGCAGATGTACCTTATCAGACCACATACAATTACAGTGTTGACCCCACCTTTCCGGGTGGACGTTCTAACCCCACAGGAATGCCAAACCTATTTTTAAAACCTTTATTTACAAATAGTTATGAATACGGAGCTGACATAGCTATGTTTGCGGGACGATTCTCGCTCAACATGACTTACTATACGGCTAAAACCTCCGATCAGCACCTGCGGGCTATCGTAGATAGATCTTCCGGTGCAACAAACATACTGGTAAATGCCGGCATGATTCAAAATAGTGGATTCGAGTTGGAATCCAAGATTATTCCTATTCGTAAAGAAAACTTCCAATGGACAATGAGTCCAACCTACAGCACAAATAAAAACAAGGTACTGGAGCTAATAGACGGAACGGACGAGATGATCCTTCAAAACGGTCCTGGAAGTCGAGGCGCCATCATCGCCAAAGTAGGTGCACGGATGGACGACCTCTACGGTCGTGGTTACCTGCGCGCCCCAGATGGACAGATTGTTTACCAAAATGGTCTTCCCATGTTAACTGATACCATGCAATATATTGGCCAGACAAATCCAGCTTGGAGAATAGGCTTACATAACGAATTTCGTTATAAACAATTCCGTTTAGGATTTATGTTTGACGCCCAATTCGGAGCCGTTGGATATTCGTTAACCTCAGCAGTACATGGCGAACAAGGGAAAACAAAAAACACGCTCCCTGGTCGATATAACGGAATCATCGGCAATGGTGTGATCGACAATGGCGATGGCACCTACAGACCTAACGACGTCATTGCAACTAACGTATGGGATTACTACAATGCGCATTTGGGACGCGACAATGTAGAGGGGACTTCTTATTCCACAGACTTTTTAAAGTTACGCGAAGTTCGTTTTGATTACAATTTAAGTCCGGCTTTACTTTCCCACATTGGTCTACAACGTGCGACCGTCGGCGTGTTCGGAAGAGATCTATTTATCTGGTCAAGCTGGCCAGCATTTGATCCCGAATTTGGTACGCTGGGCAACGGAGATATTACACGTGGTTTTGAGCTGGGACAATTTCCCGCAACCAGAACCTTTGGATTCAATCTAGTGATAGGGTTATAAAAACAACATGATGAAAATGAAATTTATTAATAAAACGATATATTTTCTTGGACTAGGAATTGCTTCAATGGTTATTACAACTTCCTGCAATAAAAATTTTCAAGAAATCAACACCAATCCGAATACCAGTCCAAAAGTACAGCCGGAAAATCTACTGGCTCCCGCAATTACAAAGGTAGTAGGCTATAATATGAACCGGAGCCAACGCATAACAAATGAGTTAATGCAGGTAACTGTCAATATGGGTGACGGAGATGGCCGGATCTTTAGATATGATATTCGTACCAGCGAAGCTGATTATTTGTGGAACAATCTCTACCTGCAGCTTAGAAACTTTCGGGATATCTATGAATTTGGAGAAGAACTTAACCAACCCGAATACATGGCAGTTGCGCAAATCTGCGAAGCCTGGATCTTTTCCATACTGACCGATATATACGGAGACATTCCCTATACCGAAGCATTGCAAGCCAAGGATCTTAATCTTGTTCGCCCCGTATTTGATAAGCAACAAGACATCTATCCTTCATTGTTTGAAAAATTGGAAGAGGCAAATACGCTGTTACGCGGACTAGGTCAAGATGTGGCTATTTCCGGTGGATCTGATCCAATTTTCGGAGGTGATATGCGAAAATGGCGTCAATTTGGAAATTCTCTTTATTTGCGGTTAGCCTTACGTTTATCACACAAGCAGGAGTTGAATACACCTGCCATCATTCAGAAAATCGTGGATGAGTCGCCTCTTGTTTATCCAATAATGATTAGTAATGATGATTCTGCTATTCTACGATGGACAGGTACAGCGCCGTATGTTTCTCCTTTTGCGACATGGCGACCTGCAGATTGGTATGCGCCAAAGTCTGCAAGCTTCTTCATCGACAACTTAAACGAGCGAAGCGATCCACGAATCATAACGTGGGCTGCTCTGGCTAACGGTGACTATTTTGGTGTGCCCAGTGGATATCCTATCGGACAACCACCAGTAGTGGGATCGACACTGCATACCGGATTAATGTCTAATCCGCTATTAGGCAATATCATGAATTACAGTGAAGTGCAGTTTATCTTGGCCGAAGCTGCTGTTAAGGACTGGATATCAGCCGAACCGGCGCAAACTTACTACGAACGGGGGATTGTATCTGCTATTAGACTTTGGGGACATGAAGTTCCGTCATTTTATCTAAGTACGGATCTTGTTGCTTGGGATGACATGTATAGCGAGTATCAAAAAATGGAGCTAATTCATCTGCAAAAGTATTATTCACTATTTTTCACAGATATGCAGACTTGGTTTGAATACAGACGGACCGGTCACCCAACTTTACCCATTGGATCGGGTCATCTAAACGGTGGAAGAATGCCCGCTCGGCTTAATTACCCGGTATATATACAATCTGCAAACCGAGAAAACTACCTAAAGGCCGTGGAGCAACAGGGATCAGATAATATCAATACGTTGGTTTGGTGGCAACGTCCGTAATATTACAATGCAAAAACATAAAGTGATGAAAAAAAATTTAACATATATCTTTTTAATGCTAGCCTGCATTTTAGTAATGCAGTCCTGCGAGAAGAGGGACTTCCTTAATGGCACCCCGAGTCCCTACATCGCCATTGAAGACCTAAGACAAATACATAAAGGCAGCGATGTGCAGATGACCGCCGAACGCCTTTCCCAAGCACAACAAATTACGGGGGTCGTTGTTTCTAACTTACAAAGTGGTAATACGCCTGAAGGTATGATTATTATCCAGCAAGCCAGACCAGGAAAATTACATGGCATTGCGCTTAACGTGGGGAATCTCGCCAGCAATTATCAGCTAGGTGATTCAATATTTGTAAATGTGAGCAACAAACAATTGAAACGTAACGGCTTTCTTTACGTCGACGGTATAGCGTCTACGGATATTGAAGTGATTACCCAAGTATCTAGAATTTATAGGCGTAACATCACAGCTTCTGTAATTTATCAGCGTCCGAACGACTATGAAAGTACGATCGTGCGGATAGTGGGCGGAGAAATATTTCCTCGTCCGGAATTGGGACAAACATTTTCTGGCGTAAAACGAATGGTAAACGGTGCGGACACATTAAATATTCGTACACTACCGACAGCCCCATTTGCGGACCTACAGGTACCTCGCAATATTAACGTTCAGGGTTTACTATTGGGTGATTCAGAACATCAGGGCGTTATGTCCATTTGGCCAAGCTCATCGGCAGATATTGAAGATGTTTCTGACCCTGAGATACCCGGTGACTTGGGTGATATGCCACTTATTTTCACCGGCTATTGTCCTGATCCCGAGGGAGGCGACGGGAACTATGAATACATCCAGCTCCTTGCTAACACGGATATCGACTTTTCGGAAATCCCATTTTCGGTAGTTGTGACTAACAATGCTGGAGGAAATCAACCAAATGCTGGGGCAGCTCCCGGAGCAGGCTGGGCTACGGGTGGCACGCGAACCCTAAAATTCAACTTGACGGAAGGCTCCGTAAATAAAGGGGAATTTTTCTATGTCGGCGGTCATCAGAAGCGGATAAACGGCGCCAACTCTACTTCCCTTACGGAATTAAACTGGGTGAGAGCAATTCCTTATGCAAATAGCGGAGGAGACGGTCTAGGTGATGTAAATCCAAATATATTAGCGAATAGTGGAAATGCTAGTGGAATGGCGTTATTTGTTGGAACAAACATCAATGAAGCTACAGTGCCGATTGATCTTGTATTCTTTGGAGGGCTAGGAACAGCAACAATAATCGACTCGGTAAATAACCGTGGTTATCGTGTAGCTAACAACGATCATTACCGTCCATTTCATTTAGAGACCGGAGATGCACAGCCTTTCTTCTCTATGGGGACGAATCAGTATCGTATTCCACATTTTATACCAGCTAATGTGGGCTTTTTTATACAATTAGGCGGTGTATTTAATACGGCTACACGTAAGTGGGAGACAACGAGGGGCTATAATGCAGTCCCATTGACCAAACAATCCCCTGCCAGTGTGCTCGAGGACGGCGAATTGGTAACAAGACAGACTGAATAAACACTAATACGCTTAATAAGCAGGTTCGTTCGTACTATCGTTTTAGTAAAAGGTTCCTGCTTATTATTATAATCCTCCTATTTGAACTGATAATTATGTCAAAAAAACAAAAGATTACCGTTATAATGCCTAAGATTACCAATCTCTTTTCCCTGTTTGTAATTATTACCTTTATAGCGACATCCTGTGCAAAATCTACATCTGAACCCGATCACGAGGACAATCCAACAGAACAATCCAATAACCTTCAAATTGAAGAAGTAACTATTCCGACAGTATGGGACGTTCAGACGGAAAGTAAGTTAAAAATTAGTGGCAAAGGATATAAAATAGGTGATGTGATTACCTTTCAACCTTTAAACGGAACGCCAGATGCGATCACGTTTACATTGAATGAAGTGTATGAAGACCACACTATTTTATCCGTACCAGTAGCTCTAAAAGATGGTAGGTATAACTTAATCGTATCTCGAGGAGAACTTTCGAAAACGCTGGGCTCGACAAGTTTTAACTTCGTCTTGCGTGCTGACATTCCAAATAAAGATGGAAAAACCGTAAAGGGTGTTGTCCATGTAGCAGGCAAGGGATTGGCTAACGTGGTAGTTTCAGATGGTTATGAAATAACCCAGACCGACGAAGACGGTGTATATTACTTGAGTTCTAACAAGAGAACAGGATATGTGTTTATTTCTATTCCTAGCAATTACGAAGTGAGCAACAGCAATCACAACCTTCCCTTATTCTATCGTTACTTGAACACGAATCCCACGACCATCGACACGCGGGATTTTGAATTGACTCCTGTCAATAACGAGAACCACATTCTGCTTGTTCTGGGAGATATGCATCTAGCGAATCGAAACAATGATTTAACACAGTTTCAAAATGGATTTATTTCCGATTTAAACAATGTAATTACCACATATAAAGCGGCCGGCAAAAAAGTTTACGGGCTCACATTAGGTGATCTTACCTGGGAAACCTACTGGTATAGCAACAGTTTTGCCTTGCCGGAATATGTACAGCAGATCAACAAAGTAAATGCCCAAGTATTTAACATTATGGGCAATCACGATAACGACCCGTACTTTGCCAGCGATTGGATGGCCGAAAATGCCTACCGACGCACATTGGGACCTACATATTATTCGTTCAATTTAGGTAAAGTACACTATATTGTGCTCGACAATACGGAATATGTTAACACAGGTGGTGGTGCCGGAATAATCGGCGATCGAAATTATAATGCTAAATTTACCGATCAGCAATTAAGCTGGCTAATCAAAGATTTAGAAACTATTGATGTGGCCACGCCTATCATTATTGCTACTCACATACAGTTGCACAATGCACCTAATGCTGCTGGAAATATACCATCTTATCGCACCAGTAACGCTGGACAACTCGTAACTGCGCTTAATCGGTTCGAAAATGTACACATATTAACCGGCCACACTCATATTAATTACCGCGTACCTCGTGACAACAAAATCATGGAACATAACACCGCAGCGGTATGCGCTACTTGGTGGTGGACGGGACGGGACGGCTATTCCAATAACCACATCGCCCCTGATGGAAGTCCGGGTGGTTACGGAATTTGGGAGATGACGGGCAAGGATATCAAATGGCATTATAAATCCATTGGCTACGAAAAAGAATATCAGTTCAGATCTTATGACCTGAATAATGTGCACATTACAGCCACAAGCTATGCGCCAAATGCAAATAGTCAACACCAAAATTTAGTCAGTCAGTATGCGTTTGATTTTGCCTCTAAAAACGAGAATAATGAGGTGCTAATAAATGTTTGGGGATATGATCCGCAGTGGACTGTTTCGGTCACAGAGAACGGTGTGCCTTTAAACGTTCAACGCATTGTATCCAGAGATCCTTTACACATTATTTCGTATACTATGAAGAGATTAAATGTTAATGCCGTTCCAACCTTCGATTCCGCCAATACCTCGCATATGTTTAAAGCAAAGGCTTCAGCACCTAATACAACACTACATATTACAGTCAAAGACCGCTTTGGAAATAATTACACCGAAACCATGGAAAGACCCAAAGCGTTCACTTATACTATGCGCTAATAATTAAGATGAACAGAAGAGAATTTTTAAAATCTACAAGTTTCCTGATAGGTGGTCTTTACCTATCAGGCCGCGCTTTTGGGACCATACAACCTCAGGATAAGGGAAAGCTTATCAAAGGCCGAGTAAAAGCCTCCGGAAAAGGTGTACACAACGTTGTTGTATCAGACGGATACAATGTAGTCGCAACGGATAAAAAAGGAAGATATGCGCTTGTACTAGATAAAAATGCGGAACACATATTTATCGCTACACCCTCGGGGTATCAAATAAAAAATGTAAATGGCTTTGCTGCAATTTATCTATCCGTGACAGATAGAAACTACAATTTTGAACTCCGAAAAAATACTTTTGATGATACCCATCATTTCTTTCTTGCCCTCGGCGATCCTCAAATTAGAGTCGCCGAGGATGCCAAGCAGCTAAATGACGAATCGATAAAAGATATCACACAACATCTTCAGTCCACAGCTAAAGAGAAATTCCACGGCATTAGTCTAGGTGACTCCATATGGGACAATCCTAAAATGTGGACTAAATACCAAGAGGCAATAGCAAAAATTGGCATACCTTTTTTCCAAGTAGTGGGAAACCACGACAAGAACGAAATCAATCGGGAAGAAATTGATGCCAACAGCTTATTTAAAAGCCATTTCGGTCCAACTTATTATTCTTTTAACCGGGGACAGGTACATTATATTGTATTAGACAATGTGCGCTACAAGAACATTAAAGAATACGATGGGCATATCAGCGATGAACAACTAAATTGGCTACAAAAGGAACTCCAGTACGTACCAAAAGATCATGTTTTAATTATCAGTGCACACATTCCTATCTATAATAGTATTAAAAACCGAGAAGAGCTATATGCCTTAATAACCGAATTTGAACAAGTTCATATTCTGTCTGGACACACACATACCAACGCAAATCACGTTGACCGCCATATATATGAGCATACCCATGCCTCCCTATGCGGTGCCTGGTGGACGGGACCGGTCTGTGCGGATGGCACCCCTCGCGGATATGGTGTATTTGAGATAAACGGCTCCAAAGTAACGTGGTACTATAAATCCATTGGACGTGACCATACGTACCAATTCAGATCCCATGTTCAACAACTAAATCACGGGATGAATCGTATTACTGTCAATGTATGGAACTATGATCCACAATGGCAGATTACCTGGTATGCCGATGGTGTATATAAGGGATTGTTAGAACAGATTAAAGGATATGATGAATTAGCCCTAAAGCTATATAAAGGCGAAGATCTTCCTGCGGATCGCAGAGGTTGGGTCGAACCCCGACATACTGACCATTTATTTTTTGTGCAGTCTAATGCGAAGACTGTTAAAATAGTTGTCACAGATCGTTTTGGTAATAATTATGAAGAAACCCTCAACTTAAAATCATAATTTTAAACATGGAAAAAAAATTCATCATCCTATTATCTGTTGCTATGGCTACTATTTTAACGAATTGTCAAGTGCAAAAGCATCCCAAATCGGAATTTCCTAAGTTCTCTTACGAAGGACATCGCGGGGCTCGCGGATTGTATCCTGAGAATTCAATTGGCGCAATGAAAATGGCAATCGATCTTCCTAAAGTTACGACACTGGAAATGGATTGCCATATCACTAAGGACAAAAAGGTGGTCGTATACCATGATCATTATCTAAATCCAAAATTCGTGCAATACACCAATGGAAAGGAATTGAAAGGCCAGGACGATAAGGGCTTAATCTACCACTATAATTGGTCTGAATTGGAAAAATTTGATATCGGCTCAAAATATTATGCGGACTTTCCAGATCAGAAAAAAATTAAAACACAAATTTCATTGCTCAGCACATTGATCGATGAAGCCGAGGCGTACGCAAAATTGAAGCGTAAGACTCCCATGTATTATAATATCGAGACTAAAAGTAAAGACGATAAGTACCATGAATACCACCCTGCACCTCAAGAATTTTCCGATCTTGTGTTAGAAGTCGTCATTGAAAAAGGTATTGCTTCACGGACTGTTATTCAATCGTTCGATAAACGTACAATCCAATACATCAATAAAACCTATCCTCAGATTAAAACCTCTTATTTAATCGACGCGAAGAACACAAAAACAATAGCGGAACTAGTTGAAGAACTGGGTTTTACACCATTTATCATCAGCCCCAATTACCAACTCGTTGATATGGAATTCATAAAACAAGCACATAGCCGAGGCATTAAAGTGATTCCCTGGACCGTGAACACGAAAAAAGATATCCAAAATTTGGTGGAATTAAAAGTGGACGGAGTTATTAGTGATTATCCAAATTTATTTTAAAACTTAGATGCTAAATATTTTTAAGCCGGCGGCGCATAAGCCGCAACTGCCTGCAAATCGAATTGATCCCGAATATAAGAAAATTCGGCTACAAGTTTTCTTAGGTATCTTTTTCGGATATGCAGCATATTATTTTGTTCGTAAAAACTTTTCATTTTCCATCAAAGATCTGCAGGAAACGATGGGATATACAAAAGCCGAATTGGGCTTTGCTATGTCGGCCCTATCTATTGCCTATGGTTTAAGCAAGTTTTTGATGGGAAATGTTTCTGACAGAAGTAATGCACGCTATTTCTTGGCTGCAGGGCTCGTATTATCTTCGCTTACGATGATCTTCATGGGGCTATCTTCGTTTGCAACATCATCCATTACCATCATGTTTTCGCTTTTATTTATTAATGGTTGGGTTCAAGGTATGGGCTGGCCGGCCTGCGGACGCGTAGTCGTGCATTGGTACTCAATTAGAGAACGAGGCACGGCAATGTCCATTTGGAACCTAGCACATAACGTTGGAGGTTTCCTTGTTGGCCCTTTAACTATTTTAGGCGTTGAACTTTTTGCGAACTGGCAGGCTAGGCTTTATTTCCCCGGAATGGTTGCGATAATTGTCGCTTTTATCTCTATTTTGTTGGTGAGAGATACCCCTCAATCCTGTGGCCTACCTCCTATAGAGGAATATAACAAAGACTACCCTAAAACATATGATTCTTCGCAAGAGAAAGAGTTCAGTGCAAAAGAAATATTTCTTAAATATGTCTTAAACAACAAGCTACTCTGGTTTATTGCGATTGCTAATGCCTTTGTATATTTAGTCCGAAACGGAATAGTAAACTGGGCACCCACATTTTTACAGGAAGCCAAACAGTTCACGGCTTCTGAAGCTGCTTGGTCCGCTTCTTTTTATGAGCTAGCTGCCATTCCTGGAACAATTTTATGTGGTGTATTAAGTGACAAGGTGTTCAGTGGACGAAGAGCACCCGTTACCGTTATTTACATGACCCTTACATTGATCGCGGTTTTTGTTTACTGGACAGCTCCGGGTGCAAACCAGTGGATTGTAAACAGCTCGCTATGGGCAATAGGTTTTTTAATTTACGGACCAGTAATGCTTATTGGGGTGCAGGCGTTAGATCTTGTCCCTAAAAAAGCCGCCGGAACCGCAGCTGGTTTGACCGGTTTATTTGGATATTTCATTGGCGATCTTTTGGCAAATGCCGCACTTGGTGCCCTTGTTGATAAAAGTGGATGGGATGCTTGTTTTGAAGCTATCTTATTTGCTTGTGCTTTAGCTATACTGTTTACAGCATTAACATGGAATAAAGAAAAAGAATTCTTAAGGTTGAAATAGCATCGTAACCGACAAGAATAAACGTGCTATATAGATACAAAAGCCGACGCGCTACGATAGTTTTTAATTTAACATAGTAAAAATTAAAAAACTAGATAAAACAATTGATCTACCTTAGGGTTTAGGTAATAATGAATGTTCTGCAAAATGAAGAAAGCCCTATTTAAATTTTTAAATGATATCAATAAGGCTGTATTGCCAAAATACAGCAAACAAGATCCATCAACATTAAGCAAGCTACAGCAAGCCGTTGTAGCTTACCGCTATTACGTATTAATAAACTCCTTGGATTAAAACACAACAACTGATCCGGTGTAAAAGTTTGGGGAACTTAACCTACCCTATCAAATAGATCAAAAAATTAAATAACTTTATCCTATGATTTATTTGGACAACAATGCTACCACGTACATCGCAGATGAAGTTTTTGAGGCCATCCTCCCCTATTTAAAAGGAGAATATGGAAATGCCTCCAGCATTCAGCATAAAAAAGGAAGAGCTGCCAGTCATGCGGTAGAATATGCGAGAACGGTGATTGCCGACCAGCTCAATGCTAAACCGAAAGAGGTGCTGTTTACGAGCGGTTCCACGGAATCTATTAATATGGTATTAAAAGGTGTCTTTGAGCAGTATCATTTAAAAGGTAACCATATTATCACGTGCGAGACTGAACACAAGGCTGTACTTAGTATCTGTGCATATTTAGAAAAAAAAGGAGCAACCGTAACCTATCTCCCTGTCGATAAGAACGGGCAAATAGATCTTCAACTCTTACGCAGTAATATCAGTAAACATACAATTTTAGTATGCCTGATGGCTGCGAATAACGAGACGGGAGTTATACATCCATTAGAAGCAATAGCCGAAATTTGTCAGGAAAAAGATACCTTATTCTTTTGTGACGCTACACAATATATCGGTAAAGAAAAATTAGATTTACAGCGCATTCCGATCGATATCATGTGTTTTAGTGGACACAAACTCCATGGTCCGAAGGGAATCGGAGCTCTTTTTATCCGAAGGAAGTCAAAACCGATACAGATCGCTCCCCTTGTCCATGGAGGGAACCAAGAAAATGGTCTCCGAGGTGGGACCTACAATGTTTCAGGTATTGTTGGCCTTGCTAAAGCCCTCGAAATCATAGACTACTCAACACCTTTGAATGAGCTTCGGAACTATTTTGAAGAAACCCTAATGGCGCACATCGAAGAATGCACTATTCATGCGATTCAGTTTCCTCGAATCCACAATACGAGCAATGTCTTATTCAAGTATGTAAAGGGATCGGAATTGATGACAAAATTGCCTAATGTTGCCCTTTCATCAGGTTCGGCATGTGTTTCGGGAAATAGGGATCCGTCACATGTGCTAAAAGCAATGCACCGGTCTGATGAAGATGCGTATTGCAGTCTGCGGATCAGCTTCAGCCGCTACAACACAAAAGCCGAAGTAGACACTGTAGTACAGGAATTAACGGATGCTGTGACGAAAATTAGAGACTCATCTCCCATCTGGCAGCTGTACAAGTCGGGGAATCTTGGATAATTTTACAATCGACAAACGATTAGCTATTGAGAAAAGCAAAATTATTGACGAAGTTTGTAATATACTATTTTTAAGAAGTACATATGGTAACCATCACTGATAAAGCAAAAGAGCGTATCCTGACTATACTTGAGGCAGAAAATTACGATCAGAATTATTTTGTTCGTGTTGCGGTAGAGAGTGGCGGATGTTCGGGACTATCGTACAAATTAGACTTTGATAATGAAGAAAAAAAGGGCGACCAATTTTTCGAAGATAAAGGGATAAAAATCTGCTTGGATATTAAGTCTTACCTCTATTTAGCAGGGACAGAATTAGATTACTCAGACGGATTAAATGGCAAGGGATTTGAATTTCATAATCCGAATGCATCCCGTACCTGTGCGTGTGGAGAAAGTTTTTCCGTATAATAACATTTGGACTCCACCCCTTATTACAGGTCAATAGATATTGCTCGTTATATCAGCAATGTCTGTTGACCTGTGTCCATTTTAGCAGAGTCGAAAATGTCTTAAACATATATACTGAAACGCTGTTTATTGGATATAACTCGTTTTGACTGTTTATATTAGTAACTTTTGCTAATTTTGGATCAATCCGATCGGAACAGCTTAACAAATCAAGCTCCTCATAACATAGCAACGACTTCTTTTAGAATCCCGTTGTTCCATTAAAAGATTTTATTCAAAAAAGCTTATTCCATTACCAAATTCATTACTTTTGCATTTGAATTTTATAACTATTTCATCAGTATACCATTTTTCATTATAAAAAGTCACTGAAAGAGTACGGAGTAAAGTCTTTCTTTACGGAACATAGATGTCCAAATCTTCGTACTTTAGGTTCGTGATGACGACAAAAATATAAGAAAAAAAAATGTCATGTACTGAGAATTATTTACAATCAAACAAACAAGTAAATGTCCGCTTGGACACTATTTTGAGGGAACATATGGGACGTAATTTATTAAAAAGAGAACAAGCGATCACGTTTGTTAAAGAGACGTTTTCGACTAAGCTGAAGCAGGTTTTAAATTTAATCCCTGTATCTTCTCCATTAGTGGTATTAGACGGAACAGGAATTAACGATGATTTAAATGGCATTGAACGTCCTGTGGTTTTTCCGATCAAATCATTAAATGAGCAAAGGGCTGTGGTTGTTCATTCGCTTGCTAAATGGAAAAGGGTACGTCTTAAAGACTTGGAACTGGAGGCTGGCGAGGGTATTTTGACAGATATGCGTGCATTACGTCCGGATGAAGACGATACACCTATACATTCCATTTATGTGGATCAATGGGATTGGGAAAAAGCTATTGCTTCGACAGATAGAAACCTGTCTTATTTGAAAGATACCGTTCAAAAGATTTATTCGATAATGGTTGAAACAGAAAAAGCGGTGGAACAACAATATCCAGATAAAAAAGCTATTCTTCCGGTGGCTATCCATTTTATCTCTTCGGAAGAGTTATTGGTGCGATATCCTAATGCTACAGCCAAAGAGCGGGAAAATGCCATTGCCAAGGAATATGGTGCTGTATTTATTTATGGAATAGGCCATGCTTTGTCAAACGGTTTTCCACATGATGGAAGAGCGGCAGACTATGATGACTGGAGTACGGATAATGAGGAAGGGTATAAAGGATTGAACGGCGATATATTGGTGTGGAACCCTCTTTTAAACTGTGCCTTTGAACTGTCATCAATGGGTATCCGGGTTGATAAAAAAGCGCTCCATACCCAATTGGAAATACGGCACAGCCTTGATCGCTCTCAGCTATCTTTTCACCAAATGTTGCTAAACGATCTATTACCTGAGTCTATTGGTGGTGGTATCGGGCAATCCCGGGTATGTATGTTCATGTTGAAACTGGCACATATCGGAGAGGTACAAGTTAGTATTTGGGACGAAGAGAAAAAGAAAACACTTGCTGAGCAAGATATATACTTATTGTAAAACAAATTTCTGCTGCATCGTGCTATTCTAGTTCAAATCGCATGATGCAGCAGAAAAATTCTATTTAAGCAGGTTGACTGAATACAGATCCGATCTTCTGTCTTTCAATATTTTTACTGTTCCATATTCATGCAGATCTCTCAACGCGTATAAATCCACATCAGCAATCAATACCATTTCTGTATTAGGTGTAGCTTCCGCTTTTATGGCGTTATTTGGAAAAGCAAAGTCAGACGGTGTAAAAACGGCCGATTGTGAATATTGGATATCCATATTATTAACCCGCGGTAAATTGCCAACTGAACCAGCGATTGCGACATAACATTCATTTTCTATAGCCCTAGCCTGAGCGCAAGCCCTAACACGCATGTACCCGTTCTGGGTATCCGTCATGAACGGTACGAAGAGTATCTGCATACCCTGATCGGCTAAGATTCTCCCCAGTTCAGGAAATTCGACATCATAACAAATGAGTAAGCCTACCTTACCACAATCCGTGTCAAAAACTTTCACTTCGTTTCCACCGACCATACCATAATATTTAAACTCATTCGGTGTAATATGTACTTTCTTAAACGAATCCAACTGTCCGTTTCGGTGGCACAAATAAGATACATTGTACAATTTGTTTCGTTCGACCAATGGCATAGAACCTGCAATGATATTGATATTATAGGATACGGCAAACTGCTGAATTTTCTGTATAATTTCTTTGGTGTGTTCCGCTAATTTTTCCATCGCCATGCGCTCAGGCATTTCATTATAAGGACGCATCAAAGGTGTATTGAAAAACTCAGGGAAAACAACGAAATCGGATCCATAATCACTAACGGCATCCACGAAAAATTCCACCTGGTCATAGAACTCTTCTATATCTTTAAACAACCGCATCTGCCATTGCACCAATCCTAGACGTATCGCCTGCTTTGTCGCTGAAGGAGATTTCACGTCGGGTTCGTAATAAATATTATTCCATTCCAATAGCGTGGCGAATTCCATCGACTCTTTATCCTCAGGCAAATAGTGTTTTAATATCTTTTTGACATGAAAGTCGTTTGATAATTGAAACGTCAACGTGGGATCATAAATTTCTTTTCGCTTCACCCGGTCAATATATACACGCGGACTGATTTCGTCCGAATAGTTATGGTAATTGGGAATCCGTCCGCCTGCAACGATACTTTTTAGATTCATCTGCTCACATAATTCTTTTCTTGAATCGTAAAGACGTCGTCCGAGGCGAAGCGATCGGTATTCGGGGTGTACAAAAACTTCTATCCCGTACAGTGTATCTCCTTCGTTATCATGTTTGAAAAACTTCCCGTCGTCAATTATTTCGTAATAGCTCTCAAAGATGTTGGATTTTTTAGAATTCAAGATAATCGACAAGGCGCAGGCTACTACTCTTCCGTCTACCTCTACACATAGCTGTCCGTCTGGGAATAAATCGATCAAATCCACTATATTTTCCCGAGTCCAAATTTCACCAGAACCTTGATAGGCCTCCGTCATTGATTTTTTTAAATCGGAATAATCCTTCTTTGTCAGCACTCGCACGTTAATATCCATAAATTTTTACTATTTTTTTTCGGAAAAGATCTGTATTAATCTCAGTTAATAAGGGAAGAGGTGCAAAATTGATACCAATTTGCCCTAACGTGATGTAAATATGAACTCGGAAAATAGAAATGGTCTTACAATATATAAGACCATTTCTATTACAGAATTAGGCTTCTCCTTTCGGTCCGCCAAAATTAAGTGGAAAAGGAACATCTCTGGAATCTATAGCCCCATTTTGACTTTCGAAGCGATTGACATTGTCTTGCAGGGCTCCAAGCAAACGTTTAGCATGCTCTGGAGTAAGGATAATCCTTGATTTCACCTTCGCTTTCGGTACACCTGGCATAATACGAATAAAATCTACTACAAATTCTGTATTGGAATGCGTTATAATGGCCAAATTAGAATAAATTCCTTCGGCAGTTTCTTCACTCAATTCTATGCTGATCTCGTTGTTATCTGGGTTGTTTTGATTGTTATCGTTCATCATTTTGTGAATAAATATTAATTACTAAAGGTACGGAAATCCTGATCTTTTTGTATAGTCAACACCGTTTCATAAATTAAACGGATTACATTGTCTACATCCTCCTTATGAATCATTTCCACAGTCGTATGCATATACCGTAAGGGCAAAGAAATCAATGCTGAGGGGACGCCACCATTCGAATATGCGAATGCATCGGTATCTGTTCCCGTAAAGCGTGATGAAGCTTGACGTTGAAATGGAATATAATGCTGTTGAGCAACCGAAATGAGCAACCTGTTGAGATTAATTTGCACCGCTGGTGCATAAGAAACCACAGGACCTTTTCCACAAGCGAGATCACCCTGTGTAATCTTATTGATCATTGGAGTTTGTGTATCATGGGTTACATCTGTCACAATAGCGACATTCGGTTTAATATAGTCGGCAATCATCTCCGCTCCACGAAGCCCAATTTCTTCTTGCACGGAATTCACAACGTATAAACCAAAGGGAAGCTTCTTCTTATTTTTTTTCAACAAACGGGCTACTTCAGCAATCATAAAACCACCGGCACGATTATCTAACGCGCGCCCGACATAATATCGATCGTTCAAGACCATAAACTCATCTTCATAGGTCACGACGGTACCTACATGGATACCTAATGCCTCTACTTCCTCCTTTGAAGTACATCCACAGTCTAAAAAGATATTTTTAAGCGATGGTCCTTCTTCTTTCTCTCCCGATCGGGTGTGAATCGCAGGCCATCCAAAAACAGCCTTTACGATTCCCTTGTCTGTATGGATGTTTACACGTTTGGAGGGCGCAATTTGATGATCGGAACCGCCATTTCGTATCACATAAATCAATCCGTCGCCCGTAATATAGTTCACAAACCAGGAAATTTCGTCTGCATGGGCTTCAATGACTACTTTATATTTAGCATCGGGATTAATAATGCCGACTGCTGTTCCGTAATTATCGATATACGTCTTATCTACATAGGGTTTTAAGTAGTCAAGCCACAGCCGTTGACCTTCCCATTCAAACCCTGTAGGAGACGGGTTATTAATATATTTTTCAAAAAATGCTAATGATTCTGTTGTAACCACAGTTTGGTGGGTACTTTCTTCTTTATTACTCTTCTTTGCCATCGTAATCTATTGTTTGGTCACAAATTAAAAATTATTCAGCTAATCCAAAAATATAATCTGAAGATACTGCGGTTGGGTCTTTAAAATAAAATTATAAGCTTATATTTACAACTCAAAATTTTATTTATGGATTTTATTTTTAATGTAATTCATTGGAATATTGATCAAGAAATATTCAAAATTGGATCATTTGGATTAAGGTATTATTCCCTATGCTGGTTGTTGGCATTTGCGGTCTCCTATGTATTGATGCTCAAGGTGTTCAAGCGCGAGGGAAAATCTCAGGAGGATCTTGATAAATTAACAATTTATATCTTCTTGGGTACATTGATCGGTGCACGTATTGGCCATTGTTTATTCTATGAGTTCAACTATTACATCCAACACCCTTTGGAAATGATATTACCCTTCCGAAAAATAAATGGGAGTTGGGAATTAACAGGGTTTATGGGTCTGGCCTCTCACGGAGGTGCAATCGGTATTTTGACCGCACTCTATATGTACGCGCGCAAAACGAAAACAGATTTCTTATGGATTGCAGACAAGCTGGTCCTAGTCGTTCCTGTTGCAGGCGCTTTTATACGTATCGGTAATTTTTTCAATTCTGAAATCTTAGGAAAACCAGCAGATCTAAGCTTACCCTGGGCTGTCGTATTTACGCAGGAAGATAGCATTCCAAGACATCCGGCTCAGCTTTACGAAGCATTGGGCTATATCTTATTATTCGTGCTTCTATGGGTGATGTATCAAAAAAACCAACAATCAAAACCTGGTTTATTATTTGGTATATTTTTAGTAATATTATTTACCATTCGATTTGTTATCGAATTTTTCAAAGAAAATCAAGAAGCTTTTGAAAATGATATGACCTTCAATATGGGACAGGTATTAAGTATACCATTCATTATAGTAGGCCTATATCTCATATTGAGGAAACCAAAAGAAACGGCAAAAAAATCTTAACATACGCGGCTCTTCAAAGAAGAGCCGTATTTTTTATAGAAAAAATTTAATCGATGCATAAGCTCCGTTCGAATAGAACACTTACGTTATTTATTTTGGGATTGCTGGCCGCACTTGGCCCGTTCTCTATTGACATGTATCTCCCGGCATTTCATACTATTGCTAATGATTTTTCGACTACTGTAGAAAATGTTCAACTATCACTTACAAGCTTTTTCGTAGGTATTGCGATCGGACAGCTGATCTATGGGCCACTACTCGATAAATATGGCCGTAAAAAACCACTGTTGGTGGGATTGGGGATTTATATTGGTACAACACTACTCTGTTTATTGACGCGAGATATTGAACATCTTATTTTCCTTCGTTTCTTACAGGCATTGGGAAGCTGTGCAGGGATGGTTGCTTCGCGTGCTATGGTACAAGACTATTACGAACCTAGGGAATCTGCTCGGGTTTTCAGTCTCCTTATGCTGGTTATTGCGATTTCACCTATTCTTGCACCCAGTGTTGGTGCTTTTTTATTAAGTCATCTGGATTGGCACTATATCTTTTTGACACTTTGCATCATTGCAGTGTTGATATTTCTGAGCACCTATTTCTTTTTACCGGAATCGTACGTCGGTGACAGGGCCTTTTCGTTGAAGCCGAAGGCCATCACCGCCAAATACTGGGAAGTTTTCACGAATAAAACATTCCTTTCATACTGCTTTATCGGATCAATTGCTTCCGCGGGTATGTATGGTTATTTAGCGGGTTCATCTTTTGTTATGCAACAGTTTTACGGACTGACACAGCGTGAGTACGGTCTTGCTTTTGCTTTTGTAGCATCCGCCATGGTCATAGCGACGCAACTTAACAGGAGATTACTAAAAAAATGGAACAGTGCTCAAATCAGTAAAGTAGCTAACATTTGGCAATCTATCGTAGGGGTAGCTATGGTTTTGGGATTGGCAACAAATACAATGACATTCTCCATTATGCTCGGGCTCATATTTCTATACTTATTTGGTCATGGGTTTATTTTTCCGAACACTTCAGCAATCGCCCTCTCTCCTTTCAAAGCTTTAGCGGGGAGTGCTTCTGCGCTTTTAGGGTGTATTCAAATGGGGATCGGAGCACTGACATCTGGGTTAGTAAGTTACTTTCATAACGATACAGTATATCCCATGCTTTCGGTTATGTGTGGTTGTGCTGTTGTTTCATTATTCTTACACTTATATGTAAGCAACAATGTAGAAATAAATCTATAAAAGACCGAAATCCGCCTTAAGGAACGGATTTCGGTCTTTTACAAGAAACTTTCTACGGCTAACCGATAGCTATTAAGACCAAAACCTAAAATCACACCTTTGCAATTTTTTGAAAGATAGGAATAATGCCTAAATTCTTCGCGTTGATGCACATTGGTAATATGTACTTCAACTACCGGCGTATTGATCGCAGCAATAGCGTCTGCTATCGCAATTGATGTGTGCGTATACGCCCCGGCATTTAATACGATCCCATCATAGTCAAAGCCAACTTCATGCAATTTATTTATAATTGCCCCTTCGCAGTTGTGTTGAAAATACGTCAAA
The DNA here is from genome assembly GCF_005048855.1 of Sphingobacterium olei. Taxonomy (GTDB): domain Bacteria; phylum Bacteroidota; class Bacteroidia; order Sphingobacteriales; family Sphingobacteriaceae; genus Sphingobacterium; species Sphingobacterium olei. Next base: position 242,776 of record NZ_SUME01000006.1, on the reverse strand, counting down.
TCAATATGTGTGTACAGTGATTTCAGCGTCTCGAAATATTCTTCAAACGACTGGTTTCCATAAATTCCTTTCTCCCGGACACCTAAAAGATTCAGATTTGGACCGTTAAGAATAAGTATTTTGTTCATCAATAAATATGTTTAGGACGTGTGTGTAAATATACCTATTATCTCCTTACATATCACCATAGAAGTTACGGAAACTCGAACGAAGTCCTACCGATATGACACCTGATTTTTGTGCGGTTTGGTCTTCGATATATCTAAATCGTTGGGTGTACCCTACCTCAAGACGGAGGTTATACTTGGGATTCAATACATAGGCTGCCTTTGCATCGGCATAATACAAATTATTTTCTATCCCTTGTCCAATGGAATTACCATACATATTAGGTATCGTTCTATAGGATTGGAAAATATCTCCTCCCATATTGCTTCCATCGGCTGGGTCTGTTCCAAAGCGACTGTAAACACCTTGCAGAGAAAAATCAAATCTATTCCAAGAATAATTCGCTATTCCTAGCACTTCGTGAAAATTTGCTCCCCGCGGATGCGCCAACGGTTCACCGTGATTACTATAATTAGATATTGACACAAAATGTTGATACGTATACGGTCGGGCGACATTATATTCAGCTAAAAAATTCAAGTTTCTTATTCCGAAGGCATCATAGCCTCTTACACCCAATTGCACTCCCCATTTATTGTGCGCATATCCATTTCCACCAAAAAATTCTTTGGCAGTAAATTCACCCAGTAAAAACTGCCCATAGGCAGTTGCATTTTTGAGCACCTTATATTTCGCATTTAATCCCATAAACATTTTATCCGGAGAAGTTGAATTCGTCGATTCGACGGGTCTTAATAAAATACCAGGATTTATATAATTAAAATCAAAACCTCTGTAGCCTGCCTGATTGGAATTCGCCCATATAACGGATTGAAACAATCCGATCGATAAACGATTATTGACATTATAATCCAAATACTGAAAGGCTCCCCATTTGATACCATCTCCGAAACGGCCTCCTGAATCCAACGAATCCCTTCTTGGATTTTTGGGATCTAGCATATAGGCCCAAATGGAGGTATACTGTACATTACCAATATTACCAGTAAATTTTAAATGCGTATAATTTGAAGAAAAATCGGATAATAACATCGACCGATAGCCATCTCCGATATGATTTTTATCGTAGGCTAAGGTTAATTGAAAATAGTCGCTGAAATCGTACGTCAAACTTGCCGTTGCATACATCCAATCCTTTTTGTGATTAGATAAATTTTCTACTGCACCCTGTCCCGGAACTACCTCATTTACACCCATGTAATCATCTAGATAATTGGGAAATACGGCTTGATTCTCAAAGAAATTAGCATAGAACGTAAATTTATCTTTAATCGTTAACCCCGCCTGTAATCCTCGTGTATTTAGCCAGGTTGTTCTTTTGTCGCTGTTTATCAGTTCGGAACCGATCTGAAAATCGGGCAAAAAATCCAAATAAAAAGTGTGATCCTCTTTATTCACTTCAACCAAATGTTCATTAAATAGTTTACGCATAAACCAATTGTCCGAAGACGTTTTGTGCATACTCGTTAATGAATCGTATTTTACTAACAATTCGTTTCGAAAAAGAAAAGGTTTAGAAGAGGTATGAAGCCGCGTATTTGGACTGTACAAAATTTCATTATATTTTTGACTGTGCTGGTAAGAGTACGGTTGGTTTTTTACTTGGGCAATCAAATTAGACAAACCAAAGAATACCGTTAAAAAGAGGCAACAGGATAAGAAAAGTAAGCTAGGCTTCATAAAGTAATACAATTAAAAGTTATTGTGAATATCAAATTCTATACCTAAAGTATACGCAAAAGTACTTCAATTTATATTATTAATGGAATAAATGAACGTATTGCATGCTAAAACGTTTTTTCTTCTTTTATTTCTCAAAAATAAATTGCATCTTGTGCTTGGTTATATATTATAAACATTATGATAAATTTAATGAAATATCTCTGGCACCTTCGGTGACAAAACATGGGTATATTCCATATGACAATTAAAAATCAAAAAATACACATATGAAATGTTCATGTTTCCGAAACACAAACACACATGGATATTCCATATAGCCATTAAAAATCAAATAATACACATATGAAACGTAGAACTTTTCTTCAAAACTCCGGATTATTGGGTGCAGGTATGCTAGCAAGTAAGCTCTCTTTCGCCGAATTAAACTACCCTACAGTTCGAGTGGCAAAAGATAAAAGACATTTTACAAGCCAAGTCATTGAAAATGCGATCCTTGAATTTCAAAAAAAGGTCTCTAATAAGGAACTTGGCTGGCTATTTAACAATTGCTTTCCCAATACCTTAGATACCACCATTTACGATGAATCTACCGCATCAAAAAAATTAACCTATGTTATCACTGGGGATATTGATGCCATGTGGTTACGCGATAGCAGCGCCCAGGTATGGCCTTATCTGCCGTTCATGAAAAAAGACAAAAACCTGCAAAATCTCATCCTTGGATTAATTAACAAACAATCTCAATGTATCAATATCGATCCGTATGCCAATGCGTTTTACAACGATCCGAATAAAAAGGGGGAATGGTTTACTGACCATACCGATATGAAACCGGGAATTCACGAGCGTAAATGGGAAATCGATTCTTTATGTTATCCGGTTCGACTAGCGTATGCGTATTGGAAAGAAACTGGTGATACGACCCCTTTCGATGCGGAATGGCTACGTGCGCAGGAAAACACCTATAAGACCTATATTGAGCAGCAACGTAAAGATAGCCTTGGACCTTATAAATTTGAACGCACTACCGCACGTGGTAGCGATACTCTCCAGGTAGATGGCTATGGCTATCCGGTAAATCCGGTGGGTTTAATCTGCTCAAGTTTTAGACCATCAGACGACTGCAGCATTTTTCCGTTCTTAATACCGTCAAATTTATTTGCCATCAGTAGTTTACGGCAGTCTGCTGAAATATTAAAAAGCATAAAAGACAACGGTGGATTAGCAGACAAGATGCTGGCACTTGCGAATGAAGTTGAAGCCGCAGTGAATAAATATGGTATTATAAACCATCCCGATCATGGTCGCGTATATGCATTTGAAGTTGATGGGTACGGCAGTTACCTGATGATGGACGATGCAAATGTACCTTCACTACTTGCTTTACCTTATTTAGGAGCCGTTGATGTTAACGACGAAGTATATCAACGTACACGTAAGTTCATCCTCTCCGAAAAAAATCCGTTTTTCTTTAAGGGCACAGCGGCTGAAGGGATAGGCGGCCCACATATCGGTCGTGATATGATCTGGCCTATGGCTATTACGATGCGTGCATTTACCTCTATAGATGACAATGAAATCCGTTCTTGTATTCAAACCCTAGCGAAAACCCATGGTGATACAGGATTTATGCATGAGTCTTTCCACAAGGATGATCCTAAAAATTTCACACGTCACTGGTTCGCCTGGTCCAATACATTATTTGGAGAATTGTTATGGAAAACTTATAAAGAAAAACCATCTTTGCTTACGTAACGGAATAATCTCGACTATCATGAAAGTGATTTGGGGGATTATCCCTCAAATCACTTTTTTGTTATGAATACAAACGGTCCGATAGGTATTTTTGATTCTGGTTATGGAGGTTTGACCGTATTCAAAGAAATACACAAACAACTTCCCCAATACGACTATATATACCTGGGTGACAACGCTCGAGTGCCCTATGGCACCCGATCATTTGAAACCGTATATGAGTTCACAAAAGAGTGTGTTTTCAAACTATTCGATCTGGGGTGTAATTTGGTAATATTAGCTTGCAATACAGCTTCAGCGAAAGCTTTGCGTACTATACAACAGAAAGATCTCCCTTCAGGAAAAAAGATCTTAGGCGTAATAAGACCTACTACAGAACGGATCGATCAATATACAAAGACAAACAAAATAGGAATCCTTGCGACGCCGGGTACTGTATTATCGGAATCCTATAAAATTGAGATTCAAAAGTTTTTCCCTGACATAGCGGTGTATCAGCACGCCTGTCCTTTTTGGGTTCCTTTGGTAGAAAACAATGAAATTCAGAGTGAAGGTGCGGCATATTTCGTGGAGAAGGATATTCGCGAAATACTATCGCAGTCAACAGGTATTGACACATTAGTGCTCGCGTGTACACATTACCCATTACTGCTCCCTGTTATCGAGCAATACGTACCGAAAGGAGTTACCATACTTGCCCAGGGAGAGCTTGTTGCAAATAGCCTTACCAATTATCTCATGCGCCATCCCGAAGTCGAACAAGCGTGTAGCAAGGGAGGGAATTTAACCTTTTACACGACAGATGATGCAGCTGACTTCGCTGAAAAAGCAAGGATATTCTTTGGTGAGAAGATAGCAGCTACAACGATCAGTACGACTATCCCGTAGCAGTATTTATCTTTTCACGTTTTAGTTCTGCTGCGCCTGCAAGGCTATAGCATACAATTTCATCTGTTTAACCATTGACAATAGCCCGTTAGCGCGAGTTGGAGATAAGTGTTCCTTAAGACCGATATTATCTATAAAATACAGATCGGTATCTACTATTTCCTTTGGCGCATGTCCAGACAACACCTTTACCATCAAGCTAACCAACCCCTTTGTAATTATGGCATCACTATCCGCTGTAAAATACAGTTTACCTTCTTTCAATTCGGGATACAGCCATACTTTGGATTGGCAACCTTTAATAATGAATTGGTCTTGCTTATATTCTTCTTTAATTAACGGCAATTCCTTTCCCAACTGAATAATGTATTCATATTTTTCCATCCAATCTTGGTAGAAGGAAAAATCTTCTATTAATTCGTCTTGTATTTCGTTGATCGTCATTTATAAAAAGTAATAAGTTAAAAGTTAGCAATCAAAAGTGATAAGTTAAAAAATAAAAAGTGTCGGGCATAACGGTTATTTTAACATATTTACTGCACGTTTCACTCCATCGACCAAACTATCCACTTCTTCTTTGGTATTATACATTGCTAGGCTTGCTCTAACGGTACCTGATATGCGAAACTGATCCATTACGGGCTGGGCACAGTGGTGTCCTGTACGAACAGCAATCCCTAATTTATCCAGAATAACCCCTACATCGTATGGGTGAACGCCTTCTATTACAAAAGATATGACAGAAGATTTTTGCCCAGACGTACCAATGAATTTTATACCCTCTACCTCGGCTAATCGTGTTGTTGCATAGTTCAATAATTCATCCTCATAGGCTTTGATTTGATCTAGACCTATTTCTTCGATATAATCAATAGCATTGGCCAGACAGATTCCAGCCTCGATATTCGGTGTACCTGCTTCAAATTTAAGCGGCAGTTCGTTATATGTCGTTTTTTCAAACGTCACTTCTTTAATCATATCGCCACCACCTTGGTATGGAGGCATCGCATTTAGCCATTTTTCTTTTCCATACAATACGCCTACTCCTGTAGGTCCGTACATCTTATGTCCGGAAAACGCTAAGAAATCCACATCCAATTCCTGTACATCAATTTTTAGGTGCTGCACGGCTTGAGCGGCGTCTAACAGAACTGGCACATTACGCTCATGCGCCAACCTAATAATTTCTTTTACTGGATTAATTGTCCCCAATGCATTGGAAACATAGGTGATCGATACAATTTTTGTTCTATCGGACAATAATTCCTTATAAACTTCGATATCCAGCACCCCCTGCTCATCCATCGGAATGACTTTTAATTTTGCACCTTTTTCTTCACAGAGCATTTGCCACGGTACAATATTGGAATGATGTTCCATTGCGGAGATAACGATTTCATCACCGGCATGTACAAATGCCTTTCCATAACAACTGGCGACAAGATTGATGGAATGGGTCGTCCCATTTGTTATAATTACTTCGTATTCATGCGATGCATTAATAAATGACTGTACTTTACGACGGGCCACTTCAAATGCATCGGTTGAAATTTGGCTTAAATAATGAACTCCCCGGTGGATATTGCTATTCATATCTGAATAATAAGATACGATAGCATCAATTACCTTAGACGGTTTTTGTGTAGTAGCACCATTATCGAGGTATATTAAGGGCTTACCATTTACCTGTCTTTTCAGAATAGGGAAATCTGCTCTTATTTTGTCTATATCGAAATTTTTCAAAGTATTATGTCCTCTTTTTAATAGACTACAAAGTTAAGGTTTATCTCATCAAAAAAAGTCAATTGGATGTATCTTTTATCCGAAGCGTGTCATGCTACTTCGCCGTCATCGGGGTTTGTATTTGCTAAACATGGATATTTTATATGTTGAAGTATAGTTTTATTTTTGAAGCATGAACATTTCTATGTTATATCTGTTTTTTTAAATAGAAAATATACCGTATTAATTAAATCGAATTTGATTACCTTTGTAGTAATATGCAAGAATTACCATTAAATCTTCCAGAAGGGTCAAGAAAAGAAGTTATGGCTTATTTAGAACCGTTCATGCTAAATGAAATGAGCGAGTACCTTAAGCCGGTTGAACAGATGTGGCAACCTGCTGATTTCTTGCCCGATTCTTCTAGAGACACTTTCTTCCAAGAAGTAAAAGAATTACAGGAGAGTGCTAGGGAACTTCCGTATGACCTAGTAGCCGTGCTTATTGGAGATACTGTGACAGAGGAGGCCCTGCCTACCTATGAGTCATGGTTAACTATGGTTGAGCATGTCGACAAAAATGAGCAAGGTGGGTGGATGAAATGGGTTCGTGCCTGGACCGCAGAAGAAAATAGACACGGTGATCTACTAAACAAATACTTGTATTTATCTGGTCGTGTAGACATGCGGCAATTTGAAATGAGTACACAATACTTAATTAAAGATGGATTTGATATCGGTACCGGAGCAGATCCTTACCGAAATTTTATTTACACTTCGTTTCAGGAGCTAGCCACAAATGTATCCCATCGTCGCGTAGCAGCCATTTCTAAAAAGAACGGAGATAAACTATTAGCAAAAATGTGTGGCGTTATAGCCGCCGATGAGGCTCGTCACGCCAAGGCCTACATGTCTTTTGTCTCCCACGCCTTCGTAGTAGATCCAAGTGAAGTGATGTTGGCCTTTGAAGATATGATGCGCAAAAAAATTGTTATGCCAGCACATTTTTTAAGGGAGGCGGGAGAACCTCAAGGTGAGGCATTTGCACACTTCTCCGATGCAGCACAACGACTGGATGTATACACCGCATTAGATTATGTGGACATTTTAAAAGAACTTATTACTGATTGGAAAATCGATCAAATTTCAGGTCTAAATGCGCATGGCGAAAAAGCCCGAGATTATTTAATGCGCCTACCCGACCGACTTACCCGGTTAGCAGAAAGAATTAAGATTCCGGAGAAAGAATATAAATTCAAGTGGATTTACGGATAAGTAGTGTTTAATAATTAGCCTGCAGTGCAGGCTAATTATTCAGCTCGCTGAGGTTCCGGCGTTGGTGGCGGAGGCGAAGTGGGATCTGATGAAACCGTATCTCGATATTGCATATCGCCCGTATCACTTGCGATCGAATCACTATCAATAATTCCACCCTGCATGTTATCGTTATACTGACGGGAATTAGGAATCTCATTTCCGTCTCTAATCGTTTTATTATTATTGCATGCAAATAAGCTCGACAATATCATCGCAGCTAAACCTAATTTAATTGACCTGTTCATATTATTCTTTTTAATACGTAATACTAAAAGTTACCTCCTTAACTCCTTAACCTTTTCTATTTAGTTTCGTTTCTCCTGCCGTACATTTCAGGTATTTGATGGTATGAAAAACGTATTTATTAGGATATGAATACCTGTAATATCTATTTCCTGTTATTTACAAAACAAAAACGGGTATCAGCGGTTTTCAAGGTATGAAAATCGCAATGCTTTCGCCAATCGCATGGCGAACTCCACCTGTTCATTACGGCCCTTGGGAACAGGTCACCTCCTTACTCACCGAAGAACTCATAAAAAATGGCTTAGAGGTTACATTATTCGCTACGGGTAATTCACTTACCGAAGCGACTCTGCAAGCAGTATGTCCTACCGGGTATGAAGAAGATAAGGACATCGATGCTAAGGTTTGGGAATGCCTCCATATTTCCGAATGTCTCGAAAACGCAGACGAATTCGACCTCATTCACAATCAATTTGATTTCCTACCATTGTCGTATTCCAAGTTGGTAAAAACTCCTATGGTTAGCACCATCCATGGCCTATCTTCGCCCAAGATACTTCCTGTTTACAAAAAATATAACAAACATACCCACTATGTATCCATAAGCAATGCCGACAGATCGCCCGAGCTTGATTATATTACTACTATACACCATGGCATTGACCTTAGTCAGTTTAAATTTAATGCCAATCCTCAAGATTATTTACTGTATTATGGACGAATTCACCATGACAAAGGGACGAAAGAAGCCGTTGAAATAGCTAAAGCACTTGGTAAACGTTTGATCATCGCTGGAATTATTCAGGATGAACATTATTTCAAAGAACACATCGTACCTTATTTAAAACCGGGAAAAATTGAATATATCGGTAGCGTAGGCGCTGAAAAACGTAATGAATTGCTGGCTAACGCCAGTGTCTTGCTACATCCGATAAACTTCAATGAACCTTTCGGATTGTCGATCGTGGAGGCAATGGCATGTGGCACCCCGGTTATCGCTTTTAACAAAGGAAGTATGCCTGAGCTAATCGATGATAATAAAACTGGTTTTCTTGTAACAGATATTGCCGAAGCTATTGAAAAAGCAAAACATATTGACTCCATTAACCGGACGGCATGTCGAAAGAAAGTTGAGCAGCAGTTCTCCAAAGAACGGATGTCTCAAAAATATATGGAGTTGTATAAACAAATCTTGGGCAGCTATTAAAATGTGTACTTAATACACTAAGCAAAGTAGCTTTAAATGGAATAAACCTTGTTTTTACGCTTAGAGTGCATATTTATCACGATATCCCATTCGAAATTATTGCAAAATAATTACTGAAATAACGTAAATTTTTAAGATATTTGACCTTTAATTGTTTTAAACAAAACTAAACAAAGGATATATGTTGTTGACCCGTTCTGAGCGTTCTTTTCCCCGTGTGATTGTTATTGGAGGTGGCTTTGGTGGTGTAGAGGTAGCCCGCAAACTAAAGGATAAAGATCTAGAGGTGTTATTAATAGATAGAAACAACTTCCATACGTTCCAACCGTTGATGTATCAAGTTGCTACAGGTACATTAGCTTCAGATGCGATTTCGTTTCCGATTCGCAAAATGTTTAAGTCACAGCATAATTTTAGATTCCGGTTAGCAGAAGTAAATCATATTGACCCCGAACAAAAGATGGTACACACCTCAGTGGGCAGTTACGATTACGATTACCTAGTGATCGCTACGGGTGCTACAACAAACTTTTTCGGTAATAAAGAAGTGGAAACATACTCTTTACCGATGAAAAGCATCAAAGAGGCGTTGAATATCAGAAGTTATGTTTTACAAAACCTGGAGGAGGCAGTACTGCGCAAAAATATGTCGGAAAGGGAGCGTTACCTTAACTTTGTGGTCGTGGGTGGCGGGCCCACGGGAGTGGAGTTGTCGGGAGCCATTGCTGAAATCCAGCTTCACATGTTGAAAAAGGATTATCCTGAACTTTCGGAACACGAAATGAAGGTATTTCTTATTGAGGGAACGGGAAAAATATTGGGAGCACTATCCGAAAAGTCTTCACGTGATGCAGAACGGTACCTAAATGAATTGGGGGTGAAGGTGATGTTGAACACACAAGTTACGGGTTACGATGGAAATACAATAACGTTTAGCGATGGAGAAAGTATCCCAACCAAAACGGTAATCTGGGGAGCCGGCGTGAAAGGACAATATCCAGACGGACTGAATCCAGAAATTATAGAACGTGGCAACCGGATCCGCACGAATGGTAAATGTCAGGTAGAAGGTCTGGAGAATGTATATGCTATCGGCGACGTGTCTGCGATGGTGACTCCGGAAAATCCGAGAGGCCTCCCTGGAGTAGCTCCAGTAGCACAACAGCAGGGAAAATACGTTGCAGAGCAGATTGTGAATTTATTATCAGGAATCGGAACTGTTGCCGATTTCAACTATTTTGATAAAGGATCAATGGCTACTGTAGGGCGCAATAGAGCGGTAGTAGATATGGGTAAAATTCATATGAAAGGGTTTATTGCCTGGATGACCTGGATGTTTGTCCATTTGGTTTCTATCTTCGGATTCCGTAACAAAGTAGTCACCTTTGTTAACTGGTCGATTAAATTCTTAACAAAAAATTCGGGTATCCGTTTAATTATCAACAAATACCATAGACCCGATCCGATTACGGTTCAAAAAGAAATGGCGGAACAAGGGTCTTAATTTATTTTTTTCAGCTTAACGCAAGATTCTTTAAGACTAGATAAAGTAATTATTTCCTCCCTAACGAATTCTTTAATAGCAACGTTGTCTGTTCGAACCAATGTAAACATATAGTGATGCAGAATCAATTCGATTACTTCCCGATAGTTGTTAATGATATGACTACGTAGTGATTTCGCATCGAATTGCTCAAATGCTATCCCGGCTATGGCGGTTCTATAAAGATCTTCAGGCATACTGAATTTCACGAGCTTTGCTACTGCTAAAAACTGAGGTTGACTTGTATGTATCTGATTCGCTAGTTGTGTAGAAAAATCACAAATATCTCCCTTGTCCATATATTTTAGTGCTTCTTGTGATAGGTGAAGGCAGCGTGTCCTTAAAATTATCGAATGTACTATAAATTCGCTATCAGCTATACTATCTAATCGGGGATCAATTAACTGTTCTTTACAGCGCGCGTCTGCCCAAAAAAAGCACATTAAGACTAAACAACACATCCACACTACCTTCATAAATTTCTCATATGGGTTGACGAAGCAATATAGGAATTATACCATTATTTAAAATACGGTTTTCTTGGGAGAACCCTACCGTTTAATGTCGTACAAAATACAGGGGGACGCGTATAAATACGTGTAAAAACATCTTTCTAAACAAATATTTGCTCTGCAGGTTTTAATAATGACATCTAAAAGTATTATGATAATAGGAAAAACATTTATAATTTCAAACAGATTACCCGTAAAAATTGAAAGAAAGAAAAATAAATTAGTAGTTACCCGTAGTGAGGGGGGATTAGCGACAGGGTTGGGGTCCTTTTATCGCGAAGACGGATCATGGTGGCTAGGTTGGCCTGGAATTATCCCCAAAAATACGGAAGAAGAAGAGTTTATTCGCAAGGAACTGCATTCGCTTAATTTAATACCCGTATTTTTAACCCCGGAGGACATAAAAGGATATTACGAAGGATTTTCGAACGCGGTATTATGGCCGCTATGCCACTATAGACCAAGTTTTGTTGACTTTAACGAGGCATATTGGAACAGCTATTTAAATGTTAATAATAAATTTGCAAGTGAAGCGCTAAAACACCTTGATAACGATACAAATATCTGGATTCATGATTATCAGCTGATGGCACTTCCTGAGCTGTTACGAAAGCACGATCAGTCGTTTACTATTGGATATTTTCATCATATCCCCTTCCCTCCCGAAGAATTGTTTAGAATGTTGCCATGGCGTGGTCAGCTTTTAAAAGGTCTCTTGGGCGCAGATCTAATTGGTTTCCATACCTTTGAAGATACTCAAAATTTTCTCAACTCCTGCAGTAGTAACCTACGTATGGAAGCGCACTACAACAATCTAAAATGCAATGGCCGAAGAATATTTGTAGAAGCTTTTCCGATGGGAATCGACTATGAAAAGTTCAAAAATGCGGCATTAAGTCAGGAGGTATTGCAGAAAGCAAGGGAAGTAAAAGAATATTATAGAAATCAAAAAATAATCCTTTCTGTAGATCGGCTAGATTACAGTAAGGGAATCATAGAACGGCTACGGGCATTGGAACGATTACTAAAATCCCATCCGGAAATGATTGGAAAAATCGTGCTGTATATGTTGATCGTACCTTCGCGAGATGAAGTATCGGCATACAAAAAATTACGTAACGATATTGACCGATTAGTTGGAAATATTAATGCCGTTTATGGTAGACCCGGTTGGAGTCCGGTTGCTTATTTTTATCAATCCGTTCCCTTTGAGGAGTTGTCTGCCTTATACGTAGCAGCTGATATCTGTTTCGTGAATTCTATTAGAGATGGAATGAATCTCGTAGCCAAAGAGTATATAGCCAGCAAGCAAAGTGATAAACGAGGGGTGCTCCTCTTGAGCGAATTCACCGGTGCTTCCAAAGAATTGACCGATGCCGTACTCATTAACCCACACGATTCCATAAAAGTAAGTGCATCTTTATATCATGCACTCAATATGCCTGTAAAAGAGCAAAAAGAAAGGATACAAGCCTGTCAACATATCGTTGAAAAATTTCACGTGCACCATTGGGTGAAGCTATTTATGGAAAGGCTACAGGAAACTAAACATCTTCAAAGAAAAGAATTAGCACGTAAAGTAGCTTCTTCCATTAAATCAGCAATACACGATAGATATACAAATAGCCAAAATCGGCTATTCTTTTTGGACTATGACGGTACATTGGTGGGTATAAATATAAATGCCAATAAAGCGGTCCCTACAGAGGAAGTTTATAATTTAATTGATTCGCTTACTGCAGATCCAAACAATACCGTCGTCATCATTAGCGGACGTAGACATCTTGAATTAGAAAAGTGGTTTGGAAAAAAATCAGTATATCTAATTGGAGAACACGGTATCTGGACAAATTATCCAGATAAGAAATGGCGTGCGAAAAAAGGTATTTCCAACAAATGGAAGACCCATATCAAAGAGATACTTCAACATTATACCGATCGAACTCCGGGAGCTTCTATCGAAGAAAAATCGTATGCTGTAGCCTGGCACTACCGTAAAGTCCAAAAGGGATTGGGCTTACTACAAGCACATAATCTTATTGTACAATTAAAAAATCTCGCTTCGGATTATGGATTGCAAGTTGTACACGGGGACGAGGTTGTTGAAATAAAAGTAATGCAGACAAATAAAGGAAAGGCAGCCTTGGAACTTGTAAACACCATGACTCCGGACTTTATATTAAGTATAGGCGACGACACAACGGATGAAGATATGTTTCAAGAGCTCCCATCTAATACGATCTCGGTGAAAGTTGGTGATAAACAGTCTCATGCAAAATTTTATGTCGATACGCAGATCGATGCCTTGAAATTTCTTAAATCCTTCACCCAATTAAATGTAGAAAACACAATACAATATGAATAAAAAGCACGTTTATGAAAGTGGAATTATAGGAAACTGTTCTTACATAGCTCACGTCCATAAGAGCACAAATATCTCCTGGTTATGTTGGCCTTCCTTTGAAGACAGTTTTATTTTCGGAAAATTGTTGGATGAAAACTTAGGAGGCGAATTTTCCTTTAATTTAGAAGGTCCGATTGACAGCCAAGAGCAGTATTATCTGGAGAATACCAATATTTTGGTTACTGAAGTCAAGGGTCCTAACGCCGGATTTAAAGTAATCGACTTTGCGCCCAGATTCAATCAATATGAACGGTATTATAAACCGCTCATGCTGGTTCGGATATTTGAACCGCTCTACGGTAACCCAAAGATTAAAGTAAATTGTGAGCCACGTTATTCTTATGGAAAAGAAGGATTTACTAAATCAAGAGGCAGTAATCACGTCCAATATTATAACACGAAAGAAAACATACGGCTAACGACTAATATCCCTATTAGTCATTTTTTTGACAAGGAAGAAAGTTATATCATCATTAATGAGAAGAAACATTTTATTTTAACTTACGGGGGATTATTCGAAGCGCCATTAGAAAGCACTGCTGAAGATTTTTTACATAAGACAAAGAAATACTGGAGGGGATGGACAAAAAAAGCAAACATTCCCAATTTTTATCAAAAAGAGGTTATACGGTCTGCCCTTACGCTGAAGCTACATCAGTATGAGGATACTGGAGCAATTATCGCCGCGAGCACCACGAGCCTTCCCGAGTCTCCGGGATCGGGAAGAAACTGGGATTATCGGTATTGTTGGGTAAGAGATAGCTTCTATGTATTAACTGCTCTCGCACATATCGGTAAATTTGAAGAGATGGAAAAATTTGCCTCATACGTCGCTGGAATTACACAAACGGATGCTGGACGACTTCAACCACTTTATGGAATTTTGGGCAAAAAAAATCTCTACGAGGAAACACTTGAACATCTTGACGGTTACCTGGGCAACAAACCTATTCGCGTCGGTAATCAGGCATATGAACACATTCAAAATGATGTATATGGACAGGCCATGATTGCGCTACTTCCACTTTTCACGGACTATCGCTTTCCGGTGGATGAGAGAAAAGATGTTAAGAATTGGCTATTGTACATTCTGGAAAAGATCGAAATGACCATTGATGAAAAAGACGCCGGCATCTGGGAGTTCAGAAATTTTGCAAATCATCATGCCTATTCCAATCTATTTCAGTGGGCTGGCGCTTCAGCAGCACTCAAGATAGCACACCAAAATGGATATGAGGATATCAGAGAGCGAGCCCAAAAGTTGAAAGATAAAGCTGCAGACTATATTGAACGTTGTTACGATAGTGAACGAAACCTATATACCAATGCCGTGGGTAGCAGCAACCTCGACGCAAGCACGCTTCAACTTATTATGATGAACTATCTTAAACCAGATAGTGAACGTGCAAAAAGCCATCTCGAAGGATTGGAAAAAGAATTAAAGGGGAAAGATGGTCTCTTTTATCGATACCTTCATCGTGACGACTTCGGTAAACCGACTACTACGTTTTTGGTTTGCGCATTTTGGTATGTAGAGGCTTTGGCCTGCGTAGGACGTGTTGATGAGGCACAGGAGATTTTTGAAAAACTGCTAAAATACGGCAACCATCTTATGCTATTTAGTGAAGACATCAACGAAGATAATGGAAGTCAATGGGGCAACTTTCCACAAGCTTATAGTCACGTGGGACTTATGAATGCTGCGTACCGTATTGCGACCAAGTTGGATAAACCGATCTTTCTGACGGAGTAACTCGAATAAACACGTCGGTCATAAGGAAAGATATTACCAAATAAGCAGTCTATAATCACAGACTGCTTATCGCATATAAAATAAAAATGGAAAACTAATTTAGTTTATAGCTGGAGAGAGTCGATTTCAATCTCTTACGAGCTATATGGATTCGAGTCTTTACCGTTCCCACCGGAATTACAAGATGTTTCGCTATTTCATCATATTTGTATCCTTCATAAAACATAATAAAACATATATATAAATCTTCGGGTAACTTCGCGAGCGCATAATTAATGTCATCCAACATACATTTATTCTCACCGCGATTATTGGAAGCCGAATGGCGTAAACTGACCGACGAAATCTCTTCTTCTACGGTAATGACCGACTTGGATTTAACAGCACGTCTGTAGTTATTTATAAATGTGTTTTTCATGATCGTCACTAACCAGCCTTTCAAATTAGTCCCCTCCTTGAAATTCTCAAAGTAATGCACCGCTTTTAACATGGTCTCTTGTACCAGATCGTTAGCGTCGTCATAGTTTTTGGTTAGATTTTTTGCATAATCCTTTAATAAGTTACTTTGTCCTAGCACTAGGCTATTAAATTGTACTCTGTCCATAAAAAATCTTTTTTAGCGTTTAAAACTTCATTAATACAAAGCTCACGTGACCAAAAACTGGTCTTCCTTTCGTCTTTAATTCATCATCTTAATATCAAATTTTATGCTGCTTACTTCGAAATGAAGGAAAACAAGTATAACCACCCCTAAAAAAACGTTTATTAGAAAGAGGAGCACGTACATATACGCTTATAATCAGCATTTTGCCACTCTAAAATCAATTGTGATAGGCCTTAAATGGAAAAACTGCATTAATGAATATAATACAGTTTTTAAAAAACCCTACATGGTTGGAAAAGCAGAAATTATTTAATCAAACCATTCAAAACAGCAAACTTGATTAAAGAGGCTGTATTTTTACATCCTGTTTTTTGAATTAAATTCTGACGATGCCCTTCGATCGTCCGTTTGCTGAGAAAAAGCTTATCAGATATTTCGTTATTAGTCAATCCTTCGCCTAATTTCTCTAACACCTCTAACTCCCTTACCGACAAATTCAGATCTACTTTATTAGGCATATCGGGGTAGGATAGCTGGTTAGAAATTAATCTATTTACATACTGCATGCTCAATTCTTCACAGAGATACTTTCCACCCGACGCTACGTAACGTATGGCTGAGAGCAATTCTTCTGAATTTACATTCTTCACTAAATAAGCTGAAACCCCTGACTCAAAAGATCGAGCTATATATTGTTCATTATCCATCATTGATAATATGATAATAGCAGGTCTTATTTCGAATTTGCTAATAATCTTTGCCAATTCAATACCATCTAAAGGTTCCATGCTTATATCAGAGAGCAATATATCTGGCTGTAATCCCGCATCCAATAATTTTAACACTTCCTGTCCATTGGTGGCCACCCCTACTATTTCAATATCTTCTTGACTCTCCAATAATAGACGAATGCCGTCTCTGACCAATTTATGGTCATCGGCTAACATTATTTTTATCATTTAACTTTATTTTTAAAGACTACTTTAACAACACATCCACTTCCGTCATAATCGATAGAAAGTATACCTTTCATGACTTCAACTCTATTTTTAATATTTCTTAAACCGGTTCCTTTCAACATACATTCATCGACATCTTTCAAAAAGCCTTGCCCGTTATCTTTTACTTCTATTATTAAATTTTCATCTTCGCGAAACAATCTGATCCAAATTTCACTAGCATTCGAGTGCTTTAAACAATTGTTTAAAAGCTCTTGGATAATTCTGAAAACTCCAAACTCATAGTCATACGGCAATCGAATTTCCTCTTCCATATACGTATGAATATCCAACTGCGGGACATGTATACGATCGACCATATCCATAATTGCTTTTTTGAGTCCGAAATCTTTTAAAACCGAAGGTGCCAAATCTTTAGAGAGATCACGTATTTGATGAATGGCTTCATCCAACATGCCTTTTATGGGTTGGATATTGTTCTTGAATTCCGGATTTTTCAATAAAAAATGTTGAAGACTCAACCGGATACCATACAATACCTGTGCAAGGCTATCGTGCAAGATAGACCCAAGCTGTTCTCTTTCTTTATCTTGTGCATCAATCACCGCTTGCATAAAACTAAATTCAATATCGATTTCTGATGCAAATACACTAACTGTAGAAATCAGCAAAATATACAAATCGTCATTGTCTGCTATTCGAATTTTTTTTATATAAAAATAAAGATACTCCTGCGCAGAATCAGCATAATTGACATGGAGCTTTATTGAAAAAAGTGTATTCTCCTGCTCTTTTTGCAAAATATTTTCCAATGCCTTAGCACTTCCGGAATATAGACCTCCATAAAGCGAGCTATCTAATAGGTCCTCAGATTGGACACCAAGAATTTCTTGACTTCTTCTATTCAAATGGACAATCTTTGCATTTCTATCAATCAACATGTAACCCAAAGGCCCCAACGTAAATAAATCTAGAAATTTCAAAAAATTATCAAACGATTCGGCACTAAGATCGTCTTGGATTCCGGAATTTATTTCTCTATATTCCATTAAGATACGTTTTTCTGGCAAGGCATTTATATTCTCCTCCATAACCCTATATTACGTTTTCCGTTTATTTTTCATAAAAACAAACTTGACAGGTAGTAATATATACAGACAAACGAAAAAAAAGTTTTTTTCGTTCACTAATTCTTTATTATTTAACAACAAATCACAGTTAGCTTGGGAGATGGTATAAATATATATATTATTAAAAGCTATTTACTTTCTGTCGCTAACTAAAACAACATTTACAGTACTTATACCCTATACTTCGAGTATTAATTCTTCATTCAAAGATTTAATAACATACCTATTGACAACCTATACATCAATAAATAATAGAATATTAAATAAAAATATCAACGGCAATATATTCCTATGATTCCCATAATATGCACACAACCGGTCAACGAACTTTTTGATACAACACGACTAATATATGCTTAATGGATTATCTTTGTGTTCAATAGGTAGACAAGTAGCAAAACGATAATGTATAACTTTAAGAACGATTATGCTGAGGGTGCACACCCACGGATTTTAGATAAACTTGCCGAGACAAATTTTGAACAGCAATTAGGATATGGTGAAGATAACTATTCCCTTGAAGCGAAATTTATTCTCAAAGAAAAAATAGGATGCAAAGGTGCATCTGTGTTTTTTTTAACCGGTGGAACCCAAACGAACTTAATTGTAGTATCTGCTCTACTACGGCCACATGAAGCTGTCATAAGTGTTTCTTCTGGACACATACAAGCGAATGAAGCAGGCGCCATCGAAGCGACAGGACATCGTATTATAACTGTAGAAGGCGAAAACGGAAAAGTAACTCCATCTGACATACAGCAGGTGCTCGACACACATACTTTACGACCTCATGTAGTAAAGCCAAAATTAGTCTATATATCCAATGCGACAGAATTAGGCACCTATTATGCGAAACATGAACTACAAAGCCTAGCCAATATCTGTCGTAAAAACAGGTTATATCTATATATGGATGGAGCGAGGCTTGGAAATGCCCTAACAGCAAAAGATAGCGACACGTCCTTTGAAGATATTGCCCAACTTACCGATGTGTTCTATATCGGAGGCACCAAAAACGGCGCATTATTGGGTGAAGCTGTTGTTTTTACCATACCGCAGCTTGCTCAAGACTTTGACTATATACTAAAACAACGTGGTGCCTTGCTGGCGAAAGGAAGAATTTTAGGAATCCAATTTTTAGAACTCTTTAAAGATGGTTTATATTTTGAACTGGCAAAAATGGCGAATGATAACGCTTCTGAAATTGCGGATGCCATTCGGAAACTGGGGTATACTTTTTTAACAGACGCTGGAACGAATCAGATCTTCCCAATACTTTCGACTTCAATCATAGAAAGCCTTTCAAAAAAATATGCATTCTACGTTTGGAAAAAGATTAATATTAACCAAGCAGCTATTCGACTAATTACATCGTGGGCGACCGAACAACACGTTGTCGATGCTTTTATTTCGGATTTAGAAAAAGCTCATGCCGGCATTGAAATTTATTGATGAAGATCGAATAGTTAACATTTAATTTCTCACACTGCTTCCCAACGTATCTCACTAAAGATATCACGTATTTTTTACGGTATCTAAGCCTACTAATACGATAAATAATGCTGTTTCAAAACTTTCGCTCTGCTCGTTAGTTGTGTAACTAACAATGCTAAAAATTATCATCGCTGCAGTTATATAAATAGTACGACACTGATATAAGAATATAGAATTATGAGAATAGCTATAATAGGAACATACCCACCAAGGCAGTGCGGTATCGCTACATTTACTCACGACCTTTATCATGCAATTACTTTCCATTCCAACTATCCGCATGGCATTATAGCCATTACCGATGGTACTGAACAGGGGTTTCCAGATGAAGTTGTCTTCACGATTAAACAAGCTGAGAAATCAAGTTATTTAGATGCCGCTAAATTCATCAATTCTCATTTTGACATTTGCCTTGTACAGCATGAATATGGAATTTTCGGAGGCAATAGTGGGGAATATATACTTTCCTTGTTGGAGAACCTGACGATTCCTGTTACAGCCACGTTACACACCGTGCTACAACATCCTAGTCACGTAGAATATACCATCTTACGTAAGTTAGCTCACTTTAGTAGTCACCTCATCGTAATGACTGATACCGCCATAGAAATGTTACAACATGTTTTTCAAATCGATACCGCTATGGTCTCTATGATTCCACATGGTGTGCCTCAATTTGATTTCAATCAATTTGAAGCAAAACGGAATTTAGGCCTTTTAGGCAAAAAAGTCATGCTCACGTTTGGCTTTTTGGGTAAAAATAAGGGCATTGAAACTGCAATCGACGCGCTTACTGAGGTGGAAGATGATGACATTCTTTATATTGTATTAGGAACTACTCATCCGAATGTAGTTAAACATGAAGGAGAGGCATATCGTGACATCCTACAGCAAAAAGTAAGAGAACTCCAATTAGAAGAGAAAGTTATCTTTATTAATAGCTTTGCATCAGAAGAACTACTTATTCAATATCTTACTGCCTGTGACATCTACGTCACACCGTATCCTCACGAGAATCAAATTAGTAGCGGAACACTTTCTTTTGCCGTCGGAGCAGGCGCAGCTGTTATTTCTACGCCTTATTGGTATGCAAAAGATCTACTGCAAGAGGAAAGAGGTTTGTTATTTGATTTCAACGATGCTCATGGGCTGGCAAATTTGATTAATCGTCTAACAGGTGACCACCAGGAATTAACACGATACAGGAATAATGCGGCAAGCTATGGACAGCAAACGTCTTGGAACAAAATAGGAAAAAAATATCTTGAAAGCTTAAAAGAAATTGTAGATCGGATGCCCGAAAAATTGATTTCATTAGACCCATCAGATAGTAATCGGATTACGGAATTCACAACAGTCAATACCAAAAGGTTATCTTCTTAAAAACATAATTTTATTCAAAACAAAGAAGCTCATTCGCTATATGAAGCTTCTTTGTTTTCTGAAATTGTCTATTTTCTCAAAGGCAATCAAGAACATTCATGCCTACGGCATGTATCGCATCATTCAACGAACTGTCTCTAATCCGAATAATTTTTTCCTCATCGATGACAAACCGACACACAGTTTATCCAAAATAGCTAAACGCTCATTGACGGCCTCTTTTCCTTCAAATTCAAAATATTGCAACTTGTGCTCCTGCTAAATTAATCATCACATTCCAAAATCTATTAGCCGGGTTTGGATAATAGAAATCGATCTTCCGCTTAGCTTCCTGTGAGGAAAATGCACCTAGTATAAGATGAGTAGATCCTATTGGTATATAGGCCGCCCATGGCAACGTTTCTATGCTATAGTCTATACGTGTCTTATATTCCATTTCTGATTAAAGGAATAATGTCTCTAATAAAAAAATACAAAATATATTATTGTCAGCAACACGACAGCAATAAGGATTGTCCAATTTAATGTTTTTGCAGCCGGCTTATCATTGGGTTCTTCTTTCACCACTTCCGGCACTTCATCATTTTCAACTTTTTCTCTCCACTCTTCCATAAGATTAAAATTTTAATAATTAATGCACTTATTTATATATTATAACTCATTTTCTTGCTTATGGTTTTTTTCAAAACAGCATTAACCGTATTTTACTCCGATATAGCACGTATTAATATCATCAAAAATGATGAGTAATCGTTAAATCCAATACCGCTTAAAAAATCAGAACGATATTCCCCTGTTCTATTAACGCGCCGAGCAACAGTAGAAATTACATGTACATTGATATACAAACTGATTTTATTATGTAAAAAACTGGACTACGAATGGTGTGTTTTTCCGTAGGGTATTCGTGAATGCAGCGCATTTTATTTAAGTTTGAATACACGAAATTCAGATTTTATATATTTTAAAAATGGATAACAAATCTATAGCTAAAGTATTCAAACTTTGCGCTCAATTGATGGAATTGCACAATGAAAACCCTTTTCGGACTAAAGCTATGGGGAGTGCTGCTTTTAAAATCGATAAATTACCATTTTCTGCTATAGATGCTTCATTGTATCAGTTGAGTGATCAGCAAGGAATTGGAAAAAGTACCGCCGAAAAAATCAAGCAGGTGGTAACCTCGGGTACATTCCCTGATCTAGAGAGTCTTCTAGCAAAGACTCCTGAGGGTATTTTGGAGATGCTCAAGATCAAAGGATTGGGACCTAAAAAAATACAGATCGTTTGGAAAGATCTAGCTATCGAATCTGTTGGTGAACTATATTATGCCTGTAATGAGAATCGTCTAATCGAAGCCAAAGGCTTTGGATTGAAAACTCAGGAGGATATTAAGAGAGCGATCGAATTCACCATAGCCAACGAGGGGTGGATACTCTATGCCAAAGCATTACCTTCCGCTAATCAGGTTTATACACATTTAAAAAATCAACTTCCTACTCATCGCATTTCGTTTACAGGTGAATTTAGACGCAAATGCGAAGTGCTTACCCATATTGAACTTTTATCAGATGCTTCTGCAGACGAAATCTATAAAGCAGTTGAAAAATTGAATAACGAAATCATTTTGAATGAGGATACCCATAGCATTTCATTCAAAGACGAGAACAATTTCTCCTTTGTGATTTATTTTACTTCTGAGGATGACTATGCTAAGGAATTAATGATAACTACCGGCTCTGAAAAGCATCTTGAATTGATTCAGCAAATACAGCATGTAATTCCGGCCTTAGGTTCGGAAGAAGAAATATACCAGCAGCTAGGTTTAAACTACATAGAACCTGAACTCAGGGAAGGTCTTGACGAGGTTGAATTGGCTAAAGCCAATTTATTGCCCACACTAATTACATTTGAAGATCTCAAAGGGACTTTACACAATCACTCTACGTATAGCGATGGTGTACATACCCTTGCAGAGATGGCCCGATATTCGAAAGAAGAACTCGGTTTAGCGTATTTGGGAATCTGCGACCACTCTAAAACGGCCGTTTACGCCAATGGATTATCCATTGAACAATTAGAACAGCAGTGGATAGAAATAAATCATTTGAACGAGACCTTGGCACCGTTCAAAATATTCAAAGGTATTGAATCAGATATTCTTTCAGATGGCTCTCTAGACTATCCGGAAACCGTGTTGGCGAAATTCGATTTTGTGGTGGCATCCGTACATAGCAATCTAAAAATGGAGGAATCTAAAGCCACAGCACGATTAATAAAAGCAATTGAAAATCCATACACGACAATCTTAGGCCACCCTACCGGAAGACTGCTGTTATCTAGAGCGGGTTATCCGATTGATTACAAAAAAGTCATAGACGCTTGTGCAGCCAATAATGTCGTCATTGAAATTAATGCGAATCCATTACGTCTGGATTTAGATTGGCGTTGGCACAGGTACGCGTTGGATAGAGGTGTACTGTTATCTATTAATCCGGATGCGCACCGCACGGAAGGTTTATTAGACATGCACTATGGTGTGTTTGTGGCAAGAAAAGGTGGGCTATCAAAAGGAAAATGTTTAAATACGTATAACTTAAATGACATTTCAGCTTATTTTTCAGAGAAAAAATCAAAAATCAATAACACTTAGCACCGTCTGTTTGTTTAAAGATATATACATAGTGAATGAAAGTATTTATTGCTAGAAATATTCCCGAGAAAGCTATTGAACAGCTAAAAGAAAAGGGGTTGGAGGTATCGATAAACAGGTCTCGTAAACACCTTCCGCAGGAACAATTGATAGCGCAGTGTCAGGATAGTAATTTTCTGATCCTCGTGGGAAATGCGAAACTCGACTCCCTTTTCTTTGAAAAATGTGCTCATCTGGAAGGAATAGCTCTTACTACTGTTGGATTTGACCATGTCGATCTTGCTGCTGCAACCAAAGCGGGTATTCCGATAAGTAATACGGCAGGCTCTCTCCGCAAAACAACTGCAGACATCGCTTTTTTGTTGATGATTGCGGTGTCTCGGAAAGCTTTTTTCTATGCGAAGGAAGTTAGGGAAAAGCAAAAGAGATCATTTGACTTCATGCAGGACCTCGGCATTGAACTTGAGAAGAAAACGTTGGGAATATATGGACTGGGTGATATTGGACTAGAGCTTGCCAAAATGGCAAAAGCGGCATATGGCATGAAAATCATTTACCACAACAGAACTAAAAATGAGGAAGCAGAGAAATTAGTTGACGCAAAATACGTCAGTTTTGCTGATTTGCTGGCTCAAAGTGATGTTGTTTCTGCACATGTAAACCTTTCACCGGAGACGAAATACAAATTTAACAAAGATGCATTCAAAAAAATGAAAAATTCCGCTATTTTCATCAATACGGCAAGGGGAAAAATACATCAGGAAGAAGATTTAATAGTTGCCTTGCAACAAGGAGAAATATGGGGAGCAGGATTAGATGTAACGGATCCCGAACCTATTTCGTCAGAAAATCCACTGTTAGAGATGCCGACAGTGTGTATACTGCCGCATATCGGATCCGCTACAGTAGAGGCTCGCACAAAAATGGCTGTAATGGCTGCTAATAATATAATATGTGCTAAAACGGGATTGGAAATGCCTCAGGTTATTAACAAAGAAGTTTATATGAAGTAGCAAATTACACATATGAGGGTGTCCCTTATGTTTGTCTTGAACAAACTTAGGAGACACCCTCATAAAGAAATACAACATCACGGCATTAACCGATGATGCTAGGTACATTTACAACCTCATTTGTATCTACCTCGTAATCGATCGAATCGAGATTAAAACCAAATAGATTAAAGAAATCCTTCCGGTACCCTTTGATATCAGAAATTTCTTCTAAGTTTTCAGTAGTGGCTTGTTCCCACAATTTAGCTACCTCCTCTTGTACATCTGGACGCATCTCTAAATCATCTACACGGATACGACCTTTTTCATCCAACTGCACATGACCACCATTGTACAGGCGTTCTGCAAATAAGCGCTGCATTTGTTCTATAGTACCCTCATGGATGCCTTTCTCTTTCATTACCTTATAAAGCAATGAAATATATAACGGCACCACCGGAATGGCCGAACTGGACTGTGTCACCAATGCTTTATTCACAGATACGTAAGAAACACCTCCTAGGTCTTTTAACAGTTCGTTTAATGCAGGAACCGTTCCTTCTAAATCATCTTTGGCTCGGCCTATTGTACCATTTCGATAAATCGGATATGTTAACTCAGGGCCTATATAGGAATACGCTACCGTCTTTACCCCTTCTGCCAATACCCCCGCAGCTTTTAAATCCTCGATCCAAAATTTCCAATCTTCACCCCCCATTACGGCAACAGTATTTGTAATATCCTCCTCGTTCTCTACGGGCTGAATGGAGATATCAGAAACCACTCCGGTATGGAAATCAACTGTTTTATTGGTAAAGCTCTGTCCGATAGGCTTTAATACCGAAGCATGTGCTACACCTGTTTTAGGATGAGTACGACGTGGAGAAGCCAATGAATACACGACTAAATCTACTTCCCCTAAATCCTTTTTTATCAAATCGATCGTTTGCTGTTTAATATCGTCGGAAAAAGCGTCGCCATTAATACTTTTCGCATATAAACCAGCTGCTTGTGCTTCTTTTTCAAAAGCAGCGGAATTGTACCAACCTGCAGTTCCTGGTTTACCTGCTGCAGCGGGTTTTTCGAAGAATACGCCAATGGTAGCAGCGTCAGAACCAAAAGCGGCGCTAATACGAGAAGCTAATCCGAATCCAGTAGAGGCACCTATGACCAATACTTTTTTTGGCCCATCAGTAATCTTACCTTTTGACTTTACGTATTCAACTTGATCCTTAACATGTTGCGCCGTTCCTTCGGGGTGCGACGTCAAACAAATAAATCCTCTTACACGTGGTTGTATAATCATGTTCTTATATTAACAAGTTTCAATTTCTAATTTAAGGTACAAATTAAGCAATTTTTGAGGAATATACCGCAATAGCCATAGTTAATAGTTGTTCTTAGTTTTCCTCAAAAAAATTAACCACGGATAAAATTAAACTTTTCTACATAAAATAGGGATATCGATTTTAATTTCAATATCCCTTAATTCTGTCTTACCCGTTGTGCATGATGAAATCGTAAAACGCTTTAATGTCATGCTGAGCGAAGTCGAAGCATCCATAACCAGATTTTTAGATCCTTCCTGTCGTCAGGATGACAGTTTTGAAGTAATAATGCTCAACGGGTTCTATCTTGTCTTTTACTTATTTGATGTGTGCTCTCAACATCCAAGCTGTCTTCTCATGTTTTTCCAAAATACCAACTAGAAAATCTTCGGTTCCAGCATCACCTGCCTTTTCGACAGCATCGATATCTTCGCGAATGGAAATAATCAGACTTTCAAGATCGTTTAGCAGTTCCTTGATATAGCCCTGACTATCATTTTTACCGTATTTCATTTCGGTCAGCTGTGTAAGTTCCAAGAATTGCTTCATAGTACCTATTGCAAAATGACCAATGGAGCGGACACGTTCGGCAATTTCATCAATCAACTCTGCTAATTCTCCATAGATGGTTTCAAAAAACAGATGCTGTGCATGAAAATCAGGCCCTTCAACATTCCAGTGTGCATTTCTTACCTTAGTATACAGTACATTTTCGTCTGCCAACAGTTTATTCAAAATCTGTGCTACGACAGCTGTGTCTTTTTCTTTAATTCCAATATTTGCTTTCATCTTTTTTATTTTTGTTTTAAGGATCAAACGTATGCCTGTCTATTGGCAGGGATCTGATAATATATTATTTAATATTTACTTGCTTCGTTTAATAAAGTTAGCGATTCATATGACAAATTCAAGTCCACCGCTGTTATAAAAGGATCTAAATGTATTGCTTTTGTGGCACTTGCTATCGGCGCAGTGACAGTTGGTTGTGCTAACAGCCAGGCCAATGCCACCGCAGCAGGGTTCGTATTGTTCTCTTCCGCTACGTGAGTTAACGCTTTTATGATACGTTCTCCCCGCTCATTCCAATATTTTTGTTTCACTCCCTCGCCTCTATCCGATTTAGCAAAATCATTTTCAGTTTGGTATTTGCCAGTCAAAAATCCGCTAGCCAGTGAATAATAAGGAATGACACTTAACTCAAAGGTCTGTGCGATTTGCTGATAGTTTTGTTCATAGTTTTCTCGGTCGAATAGATTATACAGGGGTTGCAAAGATTGATAACGCGCAATCCCCAGTCCCTCACTTACATTTAGTGATTCTTTTAGTCGTTGAGGGGAAACATTAGAGGCTCCAATGTAACGCACTTTTCCGTCTTTTATCAAATCTTCATAAGCCCGTAGCGTCTCTTCTACAGGTGTTTTCTCACTATCAAAATGCGTCTGATATAAATCGATATAATCTGTCTTTAAACGGAGTAAAGACAATTCCACCTGTTGTAAAATATGTTCCCTGGTATTAATAGGCTCAGGAATATCAGAGGAAGTTCCGCCAACTTTAGTGATTACCGTAATTTTATTCCTATTGCCACACGCTGATAACCAATTTCCAATAATTGTTTCTGATTCGCCTCCCGTATTTCCCGGAACCCAATAGGAATATTGATTTGCTGTATCAATACCGTCAAAACCTAAATCAACAAATGCATCTAAGATGTCAAATGCCTGCTTTTCATCCAGCGTCCATCCAAAGACATTACCTCCAAATATAATTGGAGCTACTGACAAGTCTGATTTTCCAATTTTTCTTCCAACCATAAAATAATCGTTTGCGAATAAAATAACAATTTACTCTTTAAGTTTGATTCCACATCGGTTCGAACTACATTTAATTATCATAAATTTCGGTATTCTTACTATTTTTGTGGCACACAATAAATTACACTATGCAGTCATCACCTTCCTATTCTCGTCAAAATAAATTCTCTTTTAACGGTGATGAAGCTCGTACAAGCGATGTCTATGACGGTTCTTTTTTGAGAGGCAGCTCATCCAGGCTTCATTCATTTAATACAGATATATCTCTTATAGAAAAACCGCGGAAATTCACATTTCCTTTTTATTACGAGCCTCACGCATTAAGCATTATGGCGGCCAAAGAGTTACAAAAATATTTAATAGAACAAGATGATTTCGTTCACAATTTTGGATTACGTGACGGACAGGAAGGATTGGTGATTGGAAAAATGTTTGGTGTGCTTGTAGTAGAAACACCTTCCGGCGAAATGGGTTATTTGGCTGCCTGTTCGGGTAAACTTGCCGGTACAAATAAACATCACTATTTTGTCCCTCCTATTTTTGATATGTTGGATGAAGAGGGGTTCTTTTTGAAAGAAGAATCGACCATCAATCAATTGAATCGAGAAATAGAAAAATTAGAAGCCAATGAGGAGCTTGAATCTGCGATTGCCGATTTGGAAAAAACGAATGAAACTGCGTCCGCTAAATTAGCCGAAATGCGTGTGCTGCATAAGCAGAATAAAGCTGAACGCAAACAAATACGGACGCATCGGAAAATCATATTAGCGGAAACAAAATACAAAGAAGTGGAGGCTGATCTCATAAAACAGAGCTACCGCGATCAGCATGAATATGATGTACTGAAAGCGCAATGCAAGTTAGATGTGGAGCAAGCAAAGTTCGTCGTAGATCAACTTCGGGAACAAATCGCAAGCTTGAAAGAAACCCGCAAGCAAAAATCTGCCGCGTTACAACACAAACTTTTTGATCAGTATCAATTCCTCAATGCTTGCAAAGAAACTAAAAATGTTTTGGCCATTTTCGAAGAGGCAAATAATATTACGCCACCTGCAGGTGCAGGAGAGTGTGCGGCGCCAAAACTACTACAGTACGCATATCAAAATGATTTAAAGCCAGTATGTATGGCCGAATTTTGGTGGGGTGCATCACCTTCTTCTGAAGTGCGCAAACATAAAAGTTTCTATCCAGCATGCCGGGGTAAATGCGAACCCATTTTGGGCCATATGTTACAAGGACTAGAGGTAGACGAAAATCCGATGTTACAAAATCCGGCTGTAGGTAAGGAGTTGGAAATAATATTTGAAGACGAGGATTTAATAGTCATTAATAAACCCGCAGAATTCTTATCGGTACCCGGCATTCATATCCAAGATAGTGTACAACAACGAATTTTGGCACGTAATCCCGAGATTACAGGGCCTTTAATTATTCACCGCTTAGATATGTCTACTTCGGGAATACTTGTACTCGCAAAGCACAAACATGCACACCAGTTTATTCAGGATCAATTCATCCATCATAAAGTACGAAAACGATATACCGCTTTACTAGATGGGATGATTACGCAAACCGCAGGAATAATTGATTTACCATTACGTGTAGATTTGGACGACAGACCGCGCCAAGTCGTTTGCTACGAATACGGCAAGGTAGCACAAACTGAATTTGAGGTAGTGGGTATAGAAAATGGAAAAACACGCATACATTATTTCCCGCTGACAGGACGCACGCATCAACTACGTGTTCACTCCGCACACCAGCTTGGTTTAAACACGCCTATCGTGGGGGATGATTTGTACGGAACACGAACGAATAGGCTCCACTTGCATGCGGGATTTATTTCTTTTGTACACCCGGTCTCCCGAAAAGTAATTGAATTCGAAATAGCAGATCCATTTTAATTTATTACTTTAGTTTTAAATTGATGACCAATGGCTATAGAAGTTCTAAAATATGCTTATCAACATCCACTTTTTCAGCTTAAAGACCTGGAACTAATATTTAACGCACATACTAAACTTACCTATTCAAAAGGAGACTTTTTATTAGAGAGAGGACATATCGCAAATGAATACTTTATTATAGAAAATGGTTTGGTGCGCAATTATCTCCATGATTATGAAGGCAATGAGATAACAACGGGCTTTGTTGGGAATAATGAAGTGCTGATTGAAGTTGCGTCCCTCTTTCAACGTATTCCTACGCATGAATATATCCAATGCCTAACAGATTGCACACTTTGGAAGATCGCATATGACGATTTCCAAGAGCTCTTTCACCAAATACCTGCATTTAGAGAATGGGGACGGGCTTGGATGTCTTTCGAATTGTATAAAAGTAAATTAAGAGCAACAGAAATGATAACGCTACCAGCTTCTAAACGTTACCTCCAACTTATTCATAAAAATCCGCAAATCATACAACAGGCGCCTCTAAAACACATCGCAACGTATTTAGGTGTAACAGATACTTCCTTAAGCCGTATACGGAAAGACATATCTCATTTATAATACTATTCATCTATGTCCTATCCGATAATTGAAGATATAACGTACATACAGGAAGACTTCGAGATTAGAGAACTGCCTCTCGCTGAATATGAAAACTGTCGATTTGAGAACTGTAATTTCGAAGGACAGAATCTATCTCAATTTCGATTTTTAAATTGTGAATTTGTTCGTTGTAATTTGTCGCTGACAAATATGCAGAATGCCACACTACAGGACGATGTCTTTAAAGAATGCAAAATGCTGGGTATCCGATTTGACTTATGCAATCCCTTTAACCTATCTTTCACATTTTATAATTGCTTATTGGATCACTCCTCTTTTTACAAGACTGTTGTTAAAAAGACAATCTTCCAAACCTGTGAATTAAAGGAGGTTGACTTTGAACAATGTAATCTTACGCAATCTATATTTGACACCTGTAATCTGCTAAATAGTAAATTTTTTCAAAGTGTATTAGAAAAGGTAGACTTCAGATCCGCCTACAACTATACCATCGACCCGGATAATAATAAACTTAAAAAAGCTAAATTTTCGTTAGTCGGTATACCGGGATTACTGGAAAAATATAATATCGACATAAGCTAGCGGAAAATGACAAGTGCAACGCAAAAACCAATCATTATATTAATTGTTATCCTTGAAATTTGAACCATCATGGAAAAATACCTCTTTGCTAAAGCTGCCATTCAAATTCAAAAACCTATAGCAGAAGTTTTTGAAGCAATCATAGATCAGGAAAAAATGTCTAATTACTTTATCTCAAAAAGCACAGGCCGATTAGACTCTTCCAGTGCAGTTGAATGGAGTTTTCCTGAGTTTGAAGGATCTTTCTCCGTTGAACCCCGAGAAATTCAACCCTTTAGTTATATTTCCTTTGATTGGAGCGGTGGCGCAGAAGACATGCTTGTTGAGATTTTTCTCGAACCACAGGAGAATAATTCGACAGTCGTACGCATTAAAGAAAAGCAAATGAATGCAGACGAAGACGGTATCCAACAGGCTATAGGCCAGACAGAAGGTTGGGCTAACTTTTTAGCCTGTTTAAAAGCCTATTTGGAATATGGCATTAACCTTAGAAAAGGTGCATTTGATTTTGTGAAAGAAGACTAACGGAGTCATATCGTATTTACTCCCATATTTCACCGTATTTATACCAACAGAAAAAAATCATTTTAGCGGATAAGTACGCAACAGCTCAAGATCAACGAATTTCATTTCTAAAAAACCACTAAACAAATGAAAATCAGAAAAATAGAACTGAAATTTAATTTTTAAGATTTCCATAAAAATACAATTTGATTAATTCGTAACATTATTATTTTTTTGAGGAATAAGCATTATATTTGGAATAGATTGATGTGTAAAGACCTGCTTTATCATTGTCCATTCATTATCCATTTTAATACAAATATTTCTTTATGTTAACTGTTATCAATTGTGAAGATGAAAAAATTCATATTCCCAATAAAATTATTCAGAATGGATATTTAATAGTTTTTAACCTATCTGGGAAAGCGAGCTATATAAGTGAAAATTTGGACACTTTGTTTCCGACAGAACATGAGTTTTTAGGCTTAGATATTACCTCATTTATAGAAAACTACCTAAAAGATTACAGCACTACTATACACACCTTTCTTGAAACGTTAGCAATTACTAACGAAGAAATATCCATGATCGATGTGAACGAACATAATTGTTATCTTTCCATCTATCAGCATCACGATTTAATTTATTTTGAATTTGAAGAAATACACAACACACTGAGCGAAAATAATATCTCTTTCAATACATTTTCCAGGTTTAACCAGCCCGCTATATTGTGGGATAATCTATGTGATGTAATTTCTGAAATAATTGATTTTGACCGGGTCATGATCTATCGATTTGTGGAAGATAGCAGTGGTAAAGTTATCGCAGAGAAAGTAAAAAACAGTCTACCTAGTTATTTAAACATGCACTATCCTGAATTTGATATTCCAAAACAGGCTCGGGTATTGTATTTGACAAATCATTTTCGTTTAACTCCAGACACGGATGCGCCCCGGGTAGACTTGATTGGAAACACGTCGAGACCATTAGACCTTAGCAAAAGTAATATTCGCGCTGTATCACCTATCCATCTAGAATATTTGAAAAATGCAGGAGTAAGAGCAAGTTACAGCATATCCATCATTATCGACAACAGACTATGGGGGTTGGTTGCCTGCCAAAATATAGAACCAAAGTTTATTGATTTAAAAAACCGAATCACGACCAATATAATAACCCAATTTGTCGCGAATAAATTTACCGCTAATACCAATGCGGAATTGGTCACAGAGGCAGAAAAATTAAAGTTTATTGAATTGGATATCAAAGGCAAGCTTCTTTTACATGACTCCATTGAGCATGCCGTGGGGGATAATTTGGGAGCTTTATGTAAATTAGTTGACGCCGATACAATTGTATACGCGAAAGATGAAAATATTCGCTCTTTTGGAAGTCAAATTTCGGAAGAAACCATCAAAAGAATAGTTCGCTTTTTTAAGTCCGATTTCCAATCGGAAGAAGAAATTTATTTTTCAAGTACATTCCTCAAAGATTTTGGCGAAAAATTAAATCTGGACTCGAATCTTGGTGGTATTGCGCTGATACACTTAGATACATTGAGAAATGAAAATATGCTGTGGATTAGAAAAGAACAGCTTCATCAAAAAGTATGGGCAGGTTCTCCGACCAAAATATTAATTCCAAGCGAAGATAAAAGGATGTTAAAGATTTCACCCCGCAAATCTTTTGAAGCCTGGAAAGAACATGTCAAAGGAACTTCTTTCATGTGGAATGATAAAGACATTTATCTTATCAAGCGTCTACGCAATCTAATTATTGAATCGGCTCTTTTAAAGTCAGAACAAATCCAAAAGCTGAATAATGAATTATTAGAAGCAAACAATGAGTTAGAAAATTATGCACACACTGTTTCCCACGATTTAAAAAATCCGCTTTCGGTACTTAAATTGAATGCCCAAGTGCTCCAATGCAAGCCCTCTACAGATCCTATTTTCATCAAGAAGCATCTTAATCATATTTTAGAGAGCATCTCTACGATGGAGGATATGATAAAATCCATATTGGAAGTTTCTAGAACTAAAAATGCTGAATTGTATATGGAAGAAATTAACCCCGAACAATTAATTCATAAAGTGTTCAACCATTCCAAAATTATTTACAATTCGCCAGGCACTGACCTTATCCTAAAGAAGGTCCATCACATATACACAAATCAAACATTAATAGCTCAGGTATTGATGAATCTCATCAGTAATGCGGTTAAATATTCGTCAAAATCGACAACTCCCACAGTTATCATAAATAGTTATATGGAAGATGAATATACGATTTATGAAATCGCTGACAATGGAATAGGAATTGAAGTTAACGAAGCGGATAAAATATATCGCAAATTTATTCGTCTTGGGAATGCTTCGGATTTCGAAGGCACAGGGTTGGGACTTTCAATTGTATATAAAATTATGAAAAGGTTGAAAGGCAAGATATCATTTGTAAGTAAGCCAAATGAAGGAACTACATTTATTGTCAAGTTTCTAAACAAAAAACATCAGGATTCCTGATTAAATTCCTTTTACTCCAAAAGAGCTTAATCTATAACATCGGCTATCACTTCATGATGTCAAAAACACTATTCCAATATAATTGTTATTGATTCATTCTAAAATTACTATCCCAATAGAAGATTAGTAATGGGAATGGGGCTACTGACATATAGCTGTCAAACATGGGCTTAATTTTACAGATATATACCATTTTGTATATGATATGTGGAGAAATAGCAAAAATATTTTTATTAAAACTTGCCATAAGGCAAGTGTTATGTTCGAATTGTAAACTAAATTTAAAACTTAAAGAATAATTATATTATATACCGATGAAAATTTTCAAATACGTTATTTGCATACTCTTTGGTGCCATGTTTATCAATGCAGGTCTCAATAAGTTTATCATGTACATGCCTGCGCCGGAGCTGGAAGGTGAATTACTAAAAGTTAGCGAGGCAATGGCCAGCATAAAATGGCTGTTACCTTTGGTAGGTCTTATCGAAGTACTGGGCGGGCTTCTATTTATTATTCCCAAAACACGCGCCTTAGGTGCAATAATGATACTTCCTGTTATGGTGGGTGTGGTCTTACAAAATGCCATATATTCCCCCTCTACGTTATCAATAGCAGGTGTATTATTTCTGATCAATTTGTATATCTTATTTGATGAGAGACGCAAATACAAACCTATGATTGAAAAGTAATTACCGACGAGACCATCCACCTTAAAAATCAAGAGATTAAAAGACGCAGAAAATATCTATTCAAAAAATTAACATTTAGAAATCATGACAAAAGTACACGCTTATTTAAATTTTAACGGCAATTGCGAAGAGGCCTTTAAATTTTACGAACAAGTTTTCAACAAAGAAAACACAGGTATTTACCGTTTCGGCGACATGCCCGCTGATCCGGAATACCCACTGCCCGAAGAAGCAAAAAATTTGGTCGCACACACAGCCATTGTACTTAATGACTCGACCATGCTGATGGGATCAGACTGTTTTGAGGGTTTTGGTCAAAAAGCTACCCAAGGTACAAATACCTATATTATGTTAGATACGGATACTCCCGAAGAAGCGACCGCACTTCATGCGGCATTATCTGCCGATGCGGAAAATATAGAAATGCCACTAGGAGAACAATTCTGGGCAGAACTTTATAGTTCTTTTACGGATAAATATGGAATCTCTTGGATGATACATTTTGAGGGGAACAAAAAAATGTAATGAAGTCGACCTCGCCCCTGGCGAGAGAGCTCATTGATTCCTTCAAAAAACTTAAATTTATCAATAACTAGGGAGACGGTTTAGTGATGATATCCGATTTGATTTTCTTGGCGAAGTGTTATCATCATTTTAAAGAAGTTAACACGAGAAATGGAATTTGCGAAATGCATAATCATAATAAAGTGGCGAAACATATTGTATTCCTACGGGGCATTAATGTATCCGGAAAAAATAGCATTAAGATGCAAGATCTGCGGTCTCTTCTGACAGAAGCAGGATTTGAAGAAGTCATGTCATACATTCAAAGTGGCAATATCATCCTCTCTTCTCCCCTTTCCAAACAAGAAGTCAAATCGGCTATACATCAGCTTATTCAGGAAAAATTAGGATTAGATATCGAAGTTTTTGCGGTAACTGGCGAAGAGCTGAATCAAGTACTTTTAAACAACCCTTTTCAAGGGGGGCACGAACAACCAAATAAGTTATTCATCACCTTTCTATCTAATCAGCCGAGCACCGATTTGGTAAACAAATTGCAAGAAAAAGATCACGGACAAGAAGAATTTCAGCTCATTAATAATATGCTATATTTTTACCTGCCAGAAGGAATGGCAAAATCCAAAATGAATAATAGTTATTTTGAAAAAGCGCTAAAAGTAAAAGCGACAGGACGAAATTTAAATACCGTACAGAAATTAATAAGTCTCATCCAATAAACCCAGCTTTAATGCACTACAGAAATACAAACCATTAACAATGAAACTAATATGAAAACTTTGAAGTACATCTTATTCACACTTTTGGGGCTAGTTGCGTTGGTATTAATTATAGCATTAATAATGCCCAAGAAATTCCACGCCGGAAGTGAAATAGCTATCAACAAGCCGCGACAGGAAGTGTTTGATTACGTGAAGCTACTACGCAATCAGTCAAACTACGACAGCTGGTCAATACAAGACCCCAATATTCAACAAACTTATTCCGGAACCGACGGAACAGTAGGCTTTCGCTATGTCTGGAAAAGTGACAAGGTAGGTGAAGGTGAACAAGTTATTACACGTATTGAGGAGGGACATCAAATGGATACTGATTTATTTTTCAACGGATCCAAAGATGTTAATAAATCTATTCTTCGTGTCGAAGAGTTAAGTCCAACGCAATCAAAAGTAATTTGGAAAATTGATGGAAAGATGCCCTACCCTTTTAACATCATCGGTTTATTTTTTGATATGAACAAAGACTTCGACAAAGGTCTTCAGAACTTGAAATATATTTTAGAGAAAGAATAGCATATTTTAAAAAGTATATCGAAAACTTCTACGAGAAGAGGTGTTCAAAAAAACTCATCATATCGGTTTTTTGAACACCTCTTTTATTTTTTCTGAGATCGGCTATCAACTATTTTGCCTGTAAGGATGCCCCTTCAAACTTCACGCCCTCCCAGCCGTTCAATATAAACTGACGGATGTTTTGATGATCCATAGCATCAGGAGACGCCAATACAGCTTCTCCATGTTCGGCAAATAAAAGCAATGTATCGTCTTTTGAAAGTCCGTGTATTTGTGCGAAAGAAAAAACCTTTGCACTCCCTTGATTTTCATTTTCAGTATTATATTGTTTGCCGTTTGTAAATGCTGTCGGCGTATGTACATATCGTTCGTCAATAAAAGCCAACACATCCGCAAATTTTGCTTCCTTATTTTTTAATCGTTGTATTAATTCCTGAGCCATAATATTGTTTTTTATGCGAATATAGTAAAGGGGACCGAAAATTCAATTCCTGTTATTTCTTTTGTCCTATCTTCATTAAAGCAGGTGTAAAAAAAGAAAATAGGCCAACCAATACGATCGACAATCCTAAGATCAT
Organism: Sphingobacterium olei; assembly: GCF_005048855.1. GTDB lineage: Bacteria > Bacteroidota > Bacteroidia > Sphingobacteriales > Sphingobacteriaceae > Sphingobacterium > Sphingobacterium olei. Next base: position 206,053 of record NZ_SUME01000006.1, on the reverse strand, counting down.
AAAAGTCAAATTAATACCAATACTATCAGCAATAAATCCTGTAAACAATAATCCTACGATCGACGGTATAACCACAATACTAAAGTACATGGAAAATACGCGACCCAATTTATCTGCCGATATTTCCTCTTGAAGAATTGTTGTAAAAGCAGCGTTATAAATCGAGGCAGCAACACCTCCAACAGCCGTTAATCCAACAAACAAGTAAAACATATTCGCAGAAATATAACCCGAAAGAGCGAGTGCAATTCCAAGTATAATATGCATACTATTGACCAATATTACCTTAGGGACCGATGGCTTGAAGATACCCAAAATCCCACCTCCAATTACCATCCCTACTCCCCAAACAATTTCAATAACACTCATTTCCCATTTTCCACCACCAAAATGATTGAGCGTTAATAACGGAAAAATCACGGCTAAGGGCATGATGCAGAATGTCGCTATGACGGAGTAGGTAAATAGCCAAGCCAACCCTTTTCTGCTCATAATTTCATTCCAACCAATTCCGATATCGGTCCATACTTGATGGAAACTCGATTTTTGTACGTTATCCTTTTTTGGATCGGGAATATGCACAAAAAGCAGACTGCTGATTGCAATGATGGCACCGATGATATCTAACCAAAGTACGTCACCGATACGAAATAAACCAATTGCCAATGCGCCCAACGCCGGTCCAGCAATACTCGAAACTGATTGTATCATTTGATTTATCCCGGCTATGCGCAATAATTGATTTTCAGGAGCCAACATGGGTATTGCAGCCTGCATCGCTGGCATATGAAAGGCAGAACCTACTGAGCGTAAACTAAGTAGGACATAAATAAGCAGTAGACTTTCATTGCCTAGGTAAAAACTTATAGCCATTACCAATGTACAAAATGCAACAAATGCGTCTGCAAAGATCATGACTTTTTTGCGATCCCAACGATCAATATAAACACCCGCGAACGGACCGATGACAGCTTGAGGAAGTAGTGCCGCTATCGCACTATACGCCAATACCTCTGCTGATCCGGTCTCTAAACTCAACCAAATAATAATTGCGAAATTCACCGCTGAAGTACTTACCAACGATAAAAACTGACCTATCCATATTATAGAAAATGTTCTTTTCCATGAATACTGTAACATAAAACAATAATTTTTTTGTACACCAAATATGTACAGTTCGTAAAAAAATATAAAAATTTCCCTGTAATTAGGAAGTGAAAAAGATATGCTTTATGGCATATTTAAGAAGCTGAAATTCTGTCTCTATGACAAAAAACACCTTTTTGTGCAGTACTCCACATGGTTCAAAACGATTTAATATGCCAAAGATAATATTTTACACCGCAAAATCTATTCTGATTAAAACAAAGTTTTCTATAATTCGTTGTATACATATTTATTAATTCCATTGACATGAATAAATTATTACTTCCCGCCATACTTTCAGTATGCCTAATGTTTGCATCTTGCACATCAAACACGAACAATCAAAAAACAACTGACGAAGTAAGTACCCCTACTGATGAAGTATTACCGGATACTACCCACACGTCACAAAACTCGCTGGATTGGAATGGCACCTATAAAGGCGTGATCCCTTGTGCCGATTGTCCGGGGATAGCAACTACGGTAGTTTTGAATACCGACGAGACATTCGCCTATACTGCGGAGTACCAGAATAGAAACACGAAGCTCAAAGATACAGGAAAAATCATGTGGCATGACCACGGCAGCACCGTTCATCTGCACGGCAAAGAATTAGATATAAAATATAAAGTGGGCGAAAATAAGCTTATACAATTGGATCAGGAAGGAAAAGAAATCGATGGAGAGCTTAAAGATTTATATAATTTAATTAAACAATAATAAGGGGACCTTAAGTATCTATAGCAGTAAACAAAGGGGTTTCTAAAGGGGAGCTCATCCTCAAAAAACGCGTCATTGCGAGGAAGCATGGCGAGGCAATCTGCGTTTTTAAAATCGTCAGATGCTTCACCATCGTTCTTCCGGTTCGCACGATGTTGTGCTTTTTAGAAACCCTCTTGTTTTTAAAACGGAGAATAGCTTATTTTAAATTATCTCTATATACTTTTGCTTTTTTCACCTCAGTCTGAATATCCTTACGAGCTGCGTCGTATGTCAACACTTTTTCGTAATCTACGATCGCTTTGTTATACGCATCAGTTGCATCCGCTTTGTTGTAATTTGCTGCTTCAGAAGTTCCTTTCAAAATTCCTAAATCACGATAAGCGATAGCGCGATTCTGATATAGTTTAGCGTCATTCACATTTACGGAAATAGCTTTAGTATAATCCGCGATAGATGAAGTTAATAACTGTTCTTTTTGAGCTAATGATAACTTGCTGTCTTTTGCTATGGCCAAGTTGTTGTTTGCTTTTGCTTTATAATAGTATGCATTTGCATTTTTACTGTCTAGCATAATTACTTTGCTAAATGAAGCAGCTGCTTTTGTATAGTCACCATTGTGAAATTGTGAATAACCTAACAAATACAACACATTGGGATCTTTACTTTCTGCGGGAAGGGCTTTTTCCAAATGAGAGGCTGCACTTTTAAAATCGCCATCCAACAACGCCTTTTGTCCGAGACGAACATTTGGATTGCTGTGTTCTTCTTGCTGTGCGTGAGCCGATAATGTAGTTACTGCTAGCGCTAAGGTAGCAATTCCAAGTTTTAATGTTCTTAAACGAGTACCCACAAATTTTAAATTCATATCCTTATTTTATATAGTTTCTATCTAATAGAGTAAAAATGCTGGATTAAGTTTAAGCATACAATTAATATTTATAAACATTTCCACAATATACATTGTTCCTCCGATAATCGTTACTTTTACGTCTATGAAAAAGATGTCAATCTAGATTATTTTCTGACGTTTTAGCAGTATCCAAATTAATATAGCATAAATAATACCAAATATTCAAGTTGGCATCGGACTTGCATTATAAGCAATCACAGTTTATTAAAGATTTTATACTAAACAATCTGACATCTTGTCGGATTAACCAAACAATATATAGATGAGCAAATTTGACACATTCGACTTCAATCAGGCTATACCAATGATTAGCGAAGATACAGAATTCTTTCCTTTGCTAAGTCAGCAAGATGAAGACGAAATGAGTAAAGCAGATATTCCTGAAGATTTATCCATTCTTCCCCTTCGCAACACCGTGTTATTTCCTGGAGTTGTAATACCGATTACTGTAGGAAGAGATAAGTCTATTAAGCTCGTAAAAGACGCCTATAAAGGAAATCGAACAATTGGTGTGGTCTCTCAAAAAGACATGAATATTGAAGACCCCGGCTTTGATCAACTGCATAAAATCGGTACAGTAGCAAATATCATTAAGATCTTGCAAATGCCGGATGGAAATACTACTGTGATCATCCAAGGCAGACAACGCTTTAAACTGATCGAACTAATTCAATCCGAGCCTTATATCAAAGCCAGGGTTGAACGTTTTCCGGAGGATAAACCCAAAACGAGCAGCAAAGAGTTTAAAGCGTTGATATCTTCCATCAAAGAGCTAGCGCTTCAAGTGATTCAACTTTCTCCTCATCTTCCTAGCGAAGCTGGTATAGCGATAAAGAACATTGAAAGCCCTACATTTTTAGTAAACTTTATATCCTCAAATTTATCTCTTGAGATGATCGACAAGCAAGATCTTTTGGAAATGAAAGATTTTGTTAAACGCGCAAAGTTATTATTGGAATACTTGACTACTGAAATTCAGATGTTAGAGCTTAAAAACCAAATCCAGAATAAAGTCCGTATTGATTTGGATAAGCAACAAAGAGATTATTACCTCAATCAACAGCTGAAAACAATCCAAGAAGAATTAGGTGGAAATACACCTGATTTAGAGATGGAAGAACTAAAAAAGAGAGCTAAAACAAAAAAATGGTCTCAAGAGTTAAAACAACATTTCAATAAAGAAAGTGAGAAGTTGGCCCGTATTAATCCAGCAGCAGCTGATTATTCGGTACAATTGAACTACTTAGAATTGCTTTTGGATCTACCTTGGGGAGAATATACGAAAGACAATTTTGACTTAAACCGCGCGATTAAGATACTGGATAAGGATCATTATGGCCTAGAAAAGGTAAAACAACGTATTATAGAATATCTTGCCGTATTGAAACTTAAAAACAATATGAAAGCCCCCATCCTTTGTCTGGTCGGCCCTCCGGGAGTGGGAAAAACTTCTCTAGGTAAGTCTATAGCACGTGCATTAGGAAGGAAATATACGCGTATGGCTTTGGGAGGCGTGCGCGATGAAGCTGAAATCCGCGGTCATCGTAAAACGTATATTGGTGCTATGCCCGGCCGTATCATTCAATCCCTAAAGAAAGCAGGAACTTCAAATCCGGTTTTCGTACTGGATGAAATCGATAAAATCGGTTCGGACTTTAAGGGCGACCCATCATCTGCTTTATTGGAAGTATTGGATCCGGAACAAAACACTAATTTCTATGACCACTACGTAGAGATGGAATACGATCTGTCTAAGGTAATGTTCATTGCTACCGCAAATTCACTAAATTCCGTCCAACCGGCACTGCTTGATCGGATGGAAATCATAGAAGTAAACGGCTATACGATTGAAGAAAAAATAGAGATTGCAAAAAAACACCTATTGCCGAAACAACGTGAAATGCACGGTTTGAACACCAAGGATGTATCATTGTCCCCCAAAGTTATTGAGAAAATAATTGAGGAATATACAAGAGAATCCGGTGTACGGGGCTTGGAGAAGAAAATAGGTTCTGTAGTACGCGGTGTAGCAACCAAGATTGTTATGGAAAAACCGTATAACACCAATATATCTGCCCCTATCGTAGAAGAAATATTAGGTGCTCCCATTTTTGACAAGGACATCTATGAAAACAACGAAGTAGCCGGCGTTGTCACCGGATTGGCTTGGACTTCAGTAGGCGGCGACATCTTATTTATAGAGTCTAGTTTAAGCCCGGGAAAAGGCAAGTTAAGCTTAACAGGTAATTTAGGTGATGTAATGAAAGAGTCGGCAGCTATCGCCATGGCTTATCTTCGTTCGCATGCAGAAGAGTTTGGTATTGATTATAAAATATTTGACCAATGGGATGTAAATGTACACGTTCCAGCAGGAGCTACACCTAAAGATGGACCATCAGCAGGTGTCACCATGCTCACCGCACTGACTTCTTTATTTACACAGCGCAAGGTAAAAGAGAAATTAGCAATGACCGGAGAAATTACACTGAGAGGGAAAGTATTGCCTGTTGGGGGGATAAAAGAAAAAATACTCGCTGCAAAACGCGCCAACATCAAGGAGATCATACTTTGTAAATCCAACAAAAAAGATATTATTGAAATAAAAGAAGACTATATTAAAGATCTTACCTTCCATTATGTAAGTGAGATGTCTGAAGTAATTGAGTTAGCCTTACTGAAGAACAAAGTAAAAAATGCTAAGGTGCTAGAAAGAATTGCTTAATAGGGGTTAGAAACCAGGAATCAGGAGTTAGGAATCAAACAGTTTAGGCAGATTGAGACCTAACTCCTTATACCTAGCTCCTTTTAAATTTTTGACAATATTAGACTAATCTTCCGAAAAGAAAAGCTAATTTTGTCTCCCAATAATATGATTGATAATTTCATCAAAAGATTCGTTTCTTCGCCCTTATTGGTTTACACCTTACGATGTCTTATAGGTTTCTTAATAGGTTTCTCTTTATATCAGACTTATCCTCAATTCGAGCTCTTCTGGACATTATTATCCATTCTTCTGGTAATCTCCCCAGAAGAAAAAGACTCGAGGCGTCTATCTATTGAACGGTTTAAATCCAATTTTATTGGTTCTTCTGTCGCGATGGCCTGTCTGTTCATACATGAATCCAACATTTATAACATCATTATCGGAATAATATTGACCATTATAGTCTGTCGGTTATTTCACGTGATGAATATGGCAAGGGTAGCATTGGTTGCACTATTAATTATCATGGTTGAACCGCATCATACTGCCATGAGTATTACTCCCATTTTTCGCTTCTTATCGGTAGGACTGGGTTGTATAGTAGGTTTACTAATAGTTGTATTTACATCCATGATTTTCCGTTATTTCAAACGTAAATACGGGATAAAATATTAGTAAACCCACTACTAAATTACAAATTACTTTCTATAGCCCCCACTTCTTCACGGTATAATTCAATAGGCCTGTCTAATAAAACTGCAACCACAGTGATGTCCTTATCCAATCTAGATGCTGGTAAATCTATATATATAATACCGGGAATAGGTGACCAATACAATTTATTGAAAATATCATGACCTATCATCGAACCTTCGCCCACAATACGAATACGCGCGATCACATTTTTCAGCCCCTTCACTGCGAGAGGTCCTGTCGGCTTACCCTCTACAAACAAATACAAGGTCTGTTTATCTCCTGAAAGAGCTGTCGCTCCAGCGTAATGACCAGCGTCTATGCCGGCCTGTGCATTGTGCAATACTTCTGCGTGTTTCAATATCCATTCCTCAACCCTTTTATTTGCAAATTTCAACGTAGGATCTATTTCACTGCCATCACTCTGTAATTTGCCTTTTAATAGATTCGATCCAACATCAGTCCATTTAACCAATGTTGAAATAGATTCTGAAGCATCCTCCATATCTAAAATGCGTTGTAGTAATGGTATAGCTTCTACCTCGTGGAGACGAAATTCAGGCTTCTCATCAAACGTTATAGCAAGGACAGTAACAGTGGAGTCAAAATTATTGGGGGACAGTGGAAGATTTAAATGATATCCATCGTAATCAAGCGTAATTGTTTCAGACGTCCCTACCATCCGAACCGATGTAGGTTTGGTATGCAATCCAGTTATCCGAACTTGATCTTTTACATTCTCCAAATACACAAACAAAGTTTTACCATCTTTAGAAAACGCATTTTTATCTTTTAAAAAAGATGGTGATACCCCTTCTCTGGTTTCATATACGGCTTCTTTATGTTTTGCAGTCCATCGTCCCAGTTCCTTTAAGATCGCTATTTGTGGCTCTGGGATCGTTCCATCTTCTTTTGGCCCGATATTAAGCAGCAAATTTCCACCCATAGCAATACATTCCACTAATGTCCGAACAATCATATTTGGTGTTTTATAATGTGTATCAAAAGGCTGATATCCCCACGAATCGTTCATCGTATAACACAATTCCCAATATTTGTTCTTCGGTCTGGTGATAGGCACTCCCTGCTCCGGTGTTTCATAATCTCCATGATGATTTAACCTGGAATTAATGATAATATCCGGATTATAAGATCTCAAAAGTGATAGGGTTTGGGGTGCTTTCCATTCTTCGGATGTATGTTCCCAATCTCCATCGAACCAAATCAAATCCGGATTATAAGTTGTAGAAAGTTCTTTTAATTGCAATTGATAATAATCTACAAAATCAGTCCATCGTTTTGGTTCGTCTTTGAGTTCATATCGCTTTTTAGTACGTGTATTGACATCATACCATGGGTGGCTCCAATCGGGAAGCGAATAGTATAACCCTGTTTTTAAATCTGTTTTTTTCAATGCAGAAATAAAAGGTGTTAATACATCCTTTTTTACAGCAGCATCTTTGATCGTAGTAACAGCATGCTGCGCTTTACTATCCCACAAGGATACACCATCGTGATGTTTTGTTGTGATGACAGTATACTTGGCACCGGATTTCTGAACGAGATCAATCCATTCTTCTGGTTTATATTTGGAAGCCGTGAAACCTCCTAATTGTTTCATGTAATTTGCATGGCTGGTGTAATTATTAAAAAATGCCCATGATTCTGATATACCATCTACGGAATATATACCCCAGTGAATAAATATACCAAGCTTTGCGTCTTCAAACCATTCCATTTTCTTTTCGGAATTGTTCTGAGCTTGCAGATTTATCGCTGTACTGATCACCAAAAATGAGAGTGCGCTAAAGAATTTTCGTAGATTCATATATCTAATTTGAACGGTGAAAATAATCAATTTTAAAGCAATTTCAAACTTAGGCTGATTTGAATATAGCGGTTTGCCTTCGATAAGCTCGGTTCTCATCTACCGCTGAAGATTTATTTTTAGTGGGAATATTGATAGACTCTGTTCAGAATAACTGTACTTTTGTAGGAATGATCGAATTATATACAGATGGAGCATCAAGTGGAAATCCCGGTCCTGGCGGATACGGCACAATATTACGAACGATTTATCAAGGTTCGAATCCCGAATACCAAGGCAAACTAATTGAAAAAGAGTTTTCGGGCGGATTTAGAAAAACGACGAATAACCGCATGGAACTCTTGGCAGTAATAATCGGGTTAGAAGCTTTAAAAAATATCAAACAAAAGGTAACCATCTTCTCTGATTCGAAATATGTGATTGACGCAATCGAAAAAAGATGGGTATATGGCTGGATCCAAAAAGGCTTTCAAGGAAAGAAAAATAAAGACCTCTGGATGCGATTAATACAGTCTTACAAACTTCACGATGTGCGGTTAGTGTGGGTAAAGGGGCACGCCGGACATCCGCTAAACGAGCGCTGTGATAAGTTGGCGGTAGCAGCTTCGAAAGACAAAGCAAATTGGAAAATTGATTCTGTATTTGAGATGGAAGAGCAAAAACCCGGAATAATATAAATGTAAAATATGATCAAACAATCCTTTCCTCCGATACTACATCTTGAGGCGACCGTCCTGATTTTAGGCTCATTGCCCGGAGACTTCTCCATAGCACATCAACAATATTATGCACACCCGCAAAATCGGTTTTGGAAGGTATTATTCAGGTTAGTAGACGAGGAATTCTCTATCGATTACAAAGAGCGGATAGATTTACTATATCGGAATAACATCGCACTATGGGATGTTTGTGCGACCGCAATAAGACCGGGAAGTATGGATACGGCCATCTTAAATGAACACCCCAACAACATCCATAACGTACTGAAAGAGTACACCTTACTAAAAAAGATATGTTTTAACGGACAGAAAGCTCAAAAACTGTACGACAAGTATTTCCAACGCCTGCCACAAATCGACTACTATACCTTACCAAGTACCAGTCCGGCCAATGCACAATTTACATTAGAAAAATTGGTAACGGCATGGTCCGTTATCAGGGGCCGATAACCTTGGAAACGCATACCTTGTAAGCGAATTCCCAAAGTTTACTAATTTCAAATAGTGCCATACACATACAGAAGTGAATACCAAGAGGACTAAGGCAATAAAAAACTTTACCAATAGTCGTTCAGTTTGTTTATTTTTGCGTTAAGATGTCAGATTTAAAATACAACCAACGAGGTGTATCCGCTGGTAAAGAGGATGTACACAATGCTATAAAAAATATCGACAAGGGTCTCTATCCTCAGGCTTTTTGTAAAATCATACCTGATATACTGGGTGGTGATGAGCAATGGTGTAATATTATGCATGCAGATGGCGCGGGTACCAAATCGTCTTTGGCTTATGTGTATTGGAAAGAAACTGGAGACATTTCTGTATGGCGTGGCATTGCACAGGATGCAATCATTATGAACCTTGATGATCTCCTCTGTATTGGTGCTATCGACAATATATTGCTATCCTCAACAATCGGACGTAATAAAAACGTTATCCCCGGTGAAGTCATTGCAGAGATTATTAATGGTACGGAAGAAATATTAGCGGAATTACGCAAATTGGGTATCGGTATTTTTTCTACAGGTGGGGAAACTGCAGATGTCGGGGACTTAGTTCGTACAATTATTGTCGACAGTACGGTAACATGTCGGATGAAGCGAGACGATGTCATTTCCAACCATAACATAAAACCCGGAAATGTAATAGTAGGCTTAGCTTCGAACGGTCAAGCTACCTATGAAAAAGAATACAATGGTGGCATGGGCTCCAATGGATTGACATCTGCCCGCCACGATGTGTTTAATAAAACCGTAGCTGAAAAATATCCAGAGAGCTTTGATCCCGCCGTACCTTATGAACTTGTATTTTCAGGGGGGAAAGCTTTGACGGACAAAATAAAAGTGGAAACCGGAGAAGAAATCACTGCTGGAAAATTGGTTCTCTCTCCAACGCGTACCTATGCTCCCGTTATCAAACAGATATTAGACAAGTACCGTAAGCAAATCGACGGCATGGTACATTGTTCGGGCGGTGCTCAGACAAAAGTACTACACTTTATAAACAATATGCATATCATTAAAGATAATTTGTTCCCTATTCCTCCGCTATTTGACCTTATTCAAAAACAGTCGAATACAGATTGGAAAGAGATGTACAAAGTTTTCAATATGGGCCATCGCATGGAGTTATACGTTCCGGAGGATATCGCTGCCGACATTATCGCAATTTCAAACTCATTTGGTATTCCAGCTCAAATTATTGGGCGTGTAGAAGCTTCAGACAGAAAACAGGTCACGATTACGTCGTCATATGGTGAATTTACATACGAATAAATAGGTTTGAAAGAAAAAAGCATCATTGGTCGTCATGAAATTGTAGATCTGCCCGAGTTGGGCATGTATAATATCCATGCTAAAGTGGACACTGGTGCAGAGACTTCTGTTTTACATTGTGAAGATTTTAAGGTATTTGAAAGAAAAGGACACCGTTATATTACTTGTCACATTAAACCGCATTTAGAAGAAGAAGAAATCCTAACATTGACATTTCCTGTACACCGGGAGCGCATCGTCAAAAGCTCTTTCGGTCAGACAGAAACCAGATATATTTTTATTACTAAGATTAAAATGTTTGACTGCTTATTCGACATCAAGCTCTCATTAAGAGATCGTTCTTCTATGTCCTATCCTATGCTATTGGGCAGAAACTTTATCAACCAAAAATTTTTGGTTGACGTTTCACAAAAGTATCTGGCTAAGAATAGCTTTTAAGCAAACTTATCTTTTCCAATTTTGTTACTAATTATAAACAGATCTTTGTGAAAATTGCCGTATTATCCACGAACAAGCATTTATATTCTACCCGACGGCTTGTAGAAGCTGCATCAGCCCGCGGTCACGAATGTATTGTTATCGACCACAGTAAATGCTACGTCGGCATTCGACAAGGGCAGCCAAGTATACATTACAAAGGTCATGATATAGCCGATATAGATGCTATTATCCCTCGCATCGGCGCCTCTGTCACGTTTTATGGCTCAGCTATTGTAAGACAATTTGAAGTCATGAATGTGATCTCTGCCAATCCGAGCCAGGCCATCACACGCTCTAGGGATAAGCTACGCTGCATGCAAATCCTTTCCGGCGCAGGACTCGGACTTCCTATTACTGGGTTTGCACGTACAGCTTCAGATGTCGATGATTTGATTAGTATGGTGGGTGGAGCCCCTCTGGTTATTAAACTTTTAGAAGGTACTCAGGGTATCGGTGTGGTACTTGCTGAGACGAAAAAAGCTGCATCTTCTGTAATCGAAGCGTTTTACGGTTTGGGAAATAACATCCTTATTCAAGAATACATTAAAGAGGCGAAAGGCAGTGATATTCGTGCTTTCGTAGTAGATGGCAAGGTTGTGGGGGCTATGAAACGTACCGCAAAAGAGGGAGAATTTCGTTCAAACTTACACCGCGGAGGAACAGCAGAAATAGTTAAATTAACGCGAAAAGAACGTGAAACGGCGATTGCCGCCGCGAAAGCGATGGGCTTAACCGTTGCTGGTGTAGATATGCTGCCTTCCGATAGGGGGCCGTTAATTCTAGAAGTTAATTCTTCACCGGGCCTGGAAGGAATTGAAACAGCGACACACAAGGACATCGCTAGCGAAATTATAAAATATTTGGAAACACAGCATGAAGCAAAACAGCTGTTAAAGCCTGTTATAAAACGCAAAATTAAGAAAGAAAGCAAATTATAGTTTATAAAAAAAGGAATCCAAATGGATCCCTTTTTTTATATCTAACAAATTGATTGCGGGTTAAAACTCTATTTTACTACGTCTATAACTGCTTTGAAAGCATCTGGATTGTTTAAAGCTAAATCAGCCAAAACCTTACGGTTTAAACCAACATTTTTAGCATTTAATTTACCAATCAACTGAGAGTATGAAATTCCGTGTTGACGGGCTCCAGCGTTAATACGTTGAATCCATAAAGCTCTAAACTCGCGTTTTTTAGTTTTACGGTCGCGGTAAGCGTACTGTAAACCTTTTTCTACTGTATTTTTAGCAATAGTATATACTTTGCTACGTGAACCGAAATAGCCTTTAGCTAATTTCATGATTCTTTTTCTTCTTCTTCTCGAAGCTACTGCGTTAACCGAACGTGGCATAATTTTTAAATTTTAGTTTGGTACAAGGCGTTACGTTTTTCAGCAATCTTACGACCCAATACCCGGTTAAAAAAATGTTATTAATAAATAATGATGATAAAACTTATTTACCGATACCTAGCATACGTTTTACGTTACCTGTATCACCATCAGAAACATAACTAGTTGTTGTTAAGTTACGTTTTTGTTTGGTAGTTTTTTTCGTCAAGATGTGGCTTTTGTAAGCGTTTTTTCTTGCAATTTTACCTGTTCCAGTCAATTTAAAGCGTTTTTTCGCGCTGGAATTGGTTTTTACTTTTGGCATAATACTTAAATTTTATATCAATCTGTTAGATTTTCTATTTTTTAGCAGCCTTAGGAGCTAAGGTCAAGAACATACGCTTACCTTCTAATTTCGGTAGCAACTCTACTTTACCATAATCCTCTAAAGCCTGCGCGAATCGAAGCAATAAGATTTCTCCCTGTTCTTTAAACACGATAGCACGTCCCTTGAAGTGTACGTATGCACGTACTTTCTCTCCTGCTTCCAAAAAGCGGATGGCGTGTTTTAATTTAAATTCAAAATCATGCTCACTGGTATTAGGCCCGAAACGGATCTCCTTAATGACAGTTTGCTTTGCATTAGCTTTGATTTCTTTTTGCTTTTTCTTTTGTTCGAAAGCGAACTTACTGTAATCAATTATTTTACAAACCGGCGGAACAGCATTTGGCGAAATCTCCACTAAATCAAGTTCCAATTCATCGGCTAGTTCCAATGCTTTGCGCGTTGAGAAAACCCCTTGTTCCACATTATCTCCCACTAAGCGTACCTCTGGCACGCGAATATGTTCGTTAATGCGGTGATCTGGTTCTTTCTTTCTCATTGGTGGTCTTGGACCACTCGGTCTTTTTAATGCCAAATGTTTAAAAATTTAAACGGTTATTTCTTTAATTAATACTTCTCTAAATTCGTCAGGGGTCATTGAACCCAAATCTACTGACCCGTGTTTGCGAACAGAAACTGTGCCACTTTCCATCTCTTTTTCCCCTACAATCAACATATAAGGCAATTTTTTAACTTCAGCGTCACGAATCTTACGACCAACCTTCTCATCACGAAGGTCAATCAGACCGCGAATATCGGAATTATTTAGCGATTCTAAAAGTTTTTGTGCATAATCTTCATATTTTTCTGACACCGGCAACACGATAAATTGCTCAGGCGCAAGCCATAATGGAAATTGCCCTGCGCAATGTTCGATCAATACCGCTACAAAACGTTCTAATGAACCAAAGGGAGCACGGTGGATCATGACAGGGCGGTGTTTTTGATTATCGCTACCTGTATACTCCAATTCAAAACGTTCTGGTAAATTGTAATCCACCTGAATGGTACCTAACTGCCATTTACGTCCTAAAGCATCCTTGACCATAAAGTCCAATTTAGGGCCGTAGAATGCAGCTTCACCGTATTCAATGACTGTATTTAGTCCTTTTTCTGCTGCAGCCTCGATAATCGCATTCTCCGCTAAAGCCCAATTTTCGTCTGTACCGATATATTTCGTTCTATTGTCCGGATCACGTAACGATACTTGCGCCGTATAATCTTTAAAACCCAAGGCTCCAAAAACATACAATACTAAATCAATTACTTTTTTAAATTCTTCCTTCACCTGGTCTGGACGACAAAACAAGTGGGCATCATCTTGTGTAAACCCGCGTACACGAGTTAAGCCGTGTAATTCACCCGATTGCTCATAACGATATACTGTACCAAATTCAGCAAAGCGAACCGGCAACTCCTTATACGACCGAGGTTTTATTTTATAAATCTCACAGTGATGTGGGCAGTTCATCGGTTTCAAGAAAAATTCTTCTCCCTCTACAGGTGTATGAATAGGCTGAAATGCATCCGCACCATACTTCTCGTAGTGACCAGAAGTAATGTATAATTGTTTGTTTCCGATATGCGGTGTAATCACTGGCTCATACCCTGCTTTTAGCTGTGCTTTTTGTAGAAAATCCTGTAATTTTTGACGAAGGGCAGTTCCCTTTGGCAACCATAACGGTAGTCCAGCTCCCACTTTTTCAGAGAAAGCAAACAATTCCAATTCTTTCCCCAATTTGCGGTGATCTCGCTTTTTAGCTTCTTCGATAAATTTCAAATAATCTGAAAGCTCGGAAGCTTTAGGAAAAGTGACCCCATAAATACGGGTCAATTGTTTGCGGGTTTCATCCCCCCTCCAATACGCCCCGGCTACATTCGTAAGTTTTATTGCTTTTATAAACCCTGTATTTGGGATATGAGGACCACGACACAGATCTGTGAAATTCCCTTGCGAATAAAACGTAATCTTCCCGTCTTCCAGGTCTTTGATGAGATCCAGTTTATACTCATCTCCTTTTTCAGTGAAATAAGACAATGCATCTGCTTTGGAAACTGCTTTACGCTCAAAGATTTCTTTTTGCTTCGCCAATTCCAACATCTTATCTTCGATCAGCTTGAAATCATCTGAAGAAAATTCACGATCACCAAAATCTACATCGTAGTAAAAACCGGTTTCGATAGAAGGACCGATTCCAAATTTGACACCGGGATAAAGAGATTCCAAAGCCTCGGCCAACAAGTGAGCAGAAGAATGCCAAAAGGTTGATTTACCTTTATCGTCATTCCACGTCAATAATTTTACGCTAGCGTCTTCTTCAATAGCACGAGAGGCATCCCAAACCTCACTATTTACTTCTGCTGCCAATACATTTCTTGCTAAACCTTCGGAAATAGAAAGGGCTATCTGCATGGCGGTAGTACCTTTTTCATACTGACGTACCGAGCCGTCAGGGAGCGTAATGTTAATCATGAACAACTATGATTTTTAAATTATTTAAAGTTAAGAAACGCCTGAAATCAGTATGCACAATTATACTGTTAAATATCAAGTGATTCTATGAATTAATAGGTTGCAAAGGTACCTAATATTTAGCAAGATAGGAAGAAAAAAAAACAGTACCTTTGCATAAAAATACACATAGATGGCTAATAACGCAAAATCCACTCCCAAACTGCATGCTCGGAACAAGCACCAATCAGGATACGATTTAAAAAAGTTGAGCAGCAGATACGCAGGACTTAAACAGCATATATTTATCAATGATTTTGGCAAGGAAACCATAGAATTTTCTGATCCTAAGGCCGTTTTTGAATTGAATAAATCCATATTATTAACCGATTATAAGCTAAAGCATTGGGAGATTGCTAAGAACAGTCTTTGTCCGGCTATCCCCGGACGAGCAGATTATGTGCATTACATGGCGGATTTATTAGCTTCTGAAAATAATGGAGAGCTTCCAAAAGGACCAAAAATAAATATCTTGGATATCGGAACAGGATCGAGTCTGATATATCCACTAATTGGGGCTCAAGAATATGAATGGAAATTTGTAGGAACGGAAATCGACAGAACTTCCATCCACCACGCCGAAATTAATATCAATAAAAACGTATGGTTGAAGAAACAGATTGATCTGCGATTTCAGGATGATAAAAACAAAATTCTAGCGGGCATCATATACGACAACGATAAATTTGATGTCGTAATGGGTAATCCTCCATATTACGGCTCAAGGGAAGAACATTGGAAAAGTACCACCAAAAAATTCGACAACCTGAACAAAAAGAAAGACGCTTTACCGGTTCAAAACTTCGGTGGACATGCCAATGAGCTATGGTATGAAGGAGGCGAAAAAGCTTTCATCAGTAAGCTCATTTATGAAAGTATGGAATTCAAGAAAAATCTAAATTGGATTACTTCTTTAGTTTCTAACAAAGATCATTTAAAGCCACTTATATCTATTTTGGAATATCACAAAGCTTCCAAAGTTGAAGTAATTGAGATGAAACAAGGTCAAAAAACGTCACGGATATTGGCTTGGAAATGGTAGCAAACGAAAAAAGGATCCACTGAAAGGATCCTTTTTTCGTTTGCACGACAATACTTAACCAATAATTTCTTTCATCTCGGCAATAATCCGCTCCGCAATTGCTTCTGCTGCCTGAGGAGTCTGCCCTTCGGAGTAAATACGGATAATCGGTTCTGTATTCGATTTACGAAGATGTACCCATTCGTTCTCAAAATCGATTTTCAATCCGTCTATAACGGAATGATTTTCATGGGCATATTTTTCCTGCATTTTAGCCAATAAGTTATCGATATCCAATTCGGGAGTTAATGTAATTTTGTTCTTTGACATAAAATATTGTGGAAGCTCCGCTCTGTACAGCGAAACTTTCTTTCCCAATTTGGCTAAATGAGACAAGAAAATAGCTACGCCTACCAATGCATCCCGTCCGTAATGCGAAGCCGGATAGATAACACCACCATTTCCCTCTCCACCAATCACGGCATCTACTTCTTTCATCTTAGTCACAACATTTACCTCGCCAACAGCTGCCGCAAAATATGCTCCACCATGTTTTTGTGTGATGTCGCGTAATGCTCTGGTCGATGATAGATTTGATACGGTGTTACCCTTTTGATGCTGAAGGATATAATCGGCCACCGCAACTAATGTATATTCTTCTCCAAAAAGCTCGCCGTCTTCCATCATGAATACTAAGCGATCCACATCCGGATCTACGGCAATCCCTAGATCGGCTCCATGCTCCAATACCGCAGCGGATAGATCCGTCAGGTTTTCTTTAAGCGGTTCAGGGTTATGTGGGAATTTACCATTTGGCGTACAATGGATCTGATATACCGCATCAACTCCTAAAGCCTCCAATAATGCAGGGATGAATATACCGCCCGAGCTATTAACCGCATCAACAGCTACTTTGAAATTAGCGCTTTTAATAGCCTCCACATCCACGTATTCCAAAGCCAAAACAGCATCAATATGTTTCTGCAAGTAACTTTGATCATGAACAACTTGCCCCAATTCTTGTACCTCAGCAAAATCGAAATCCAAACTTTCACCCAATGCAAGTACCTCCTTGCCCTCTATATCGGAAATAAACTCCCCTTCATGATTTAATAGTTTTAGCGCATTCCATTGCCCTGGATTATGTGAAGCAGTTAGGATGATTCCTCCTGCAGCTTTTTCAAGTGGCACTGCAATTTCTACCGTAGGTGTCGTAGACAGTCCCAAATCGACAACCTCGGCACCTATACTTTGTAACGTACCTATGACTAGGTTATTCACCATTTCACCCGATTCTCGTGCATCTCTTCCGACTACTATTTTCTTATTACCTGTTTTACCGATTAAAATCTTACCAAAGGCTGCCGTAAATTTAACAATATCAATCGGTGTTAACGATTCACCTGGTTTTCCGCCTATAGTACCTCGAATGCCGGATATGGATTTAATTAAAGTCATAATATTTCTAATATTTAATGGTGGTAAAAATAAGCTATTAATAATAAATATCCATGACGTTCAAACACAAATGCAGATAAAAATAACTTGGATATTCCTTATGACCTTTAAAAAACAAACCGAGCGTGCGAGTTCATGAAATAATCATTTACATGAGAATTTACAATAAATACTTCAATATTTGAATCCAAAAACATACCTTTGTTGCAACTTTGTGTATTTAAACAATTTCTACTTATTTTTATTCCTTATAAAATAATGTACTTTTATCGGATAAAATCACAAAATCACTACGCATGTTGCAGCAAATAATAGAATTAGATAAAGAAATATTCCTGATTATCAATCAGGGGATGAGTAATCTCGCATTTGACTGGTTGCTACCCATACTTCGGAATCCATATACGTGGGCGCCTCTCTATTTATTTTTAATTATTTTTTTCATAAAAAATTATGGCCGGTTCGGTATTGCAATCGTCCTTTGTACCTTAATTAATTTTGGCATTTCGGATGGTATTTCCTCCCATCTTATCAAAAAAACTGTAAAACGTCTCCGCCCCTGCAACGATATTGAATTCAAGCATGACATTAATCTTCGCGTTAGATGTGGTTCGGGCTACAGCTTTACAAGTTCTCACGCTACGAATCACTTTGCAATGGCATTTTTCTGGATTGTACTCTTCAGAAGAAGGTGGAAACACACCCTGTGGTTATCCATTACATGGGCCGCATTAATTTCGATTTCTCAGATATACGTAGGTGTACACTATCCTTTTGACATTTTATGTGGAGCTATCTTTGGCGCCTTAATAGGAATCCTTAATGGAAACCTCTTCGTAAGATTACTACCTAAATTCGCAAACGAAAACATTCAAGAAAACACATCTATATGAGTTCTGCTCTAATTATTACAATTTTATTTGGTTCTGCTTTAGCAAGTGGATTAGCCGTATTTTTTGTCAAGCGCAACAATACAAATTTACTCAAGCTCATTCTCTCATTTAGTGGTGCATATTTATTTGCTATAACGGTACTACACCTCATACCTCATGTATACCATTCTAACACCAGCAGTCCCGAGATAATTGGATTGTTTATATTAGGAGGTTTTATTTTCCAATTGGTTTTAGAACAATTTTCTCAAGGTATTGAACATGGGCATATACATCATGATAGTCATCAGGCTTTTCCGATAGGAATAATGATAAGTTTATGTCTACACGCGCTTTTAGAGGGCATGCCATTGGCGTCAGAACACCAATCACAGTTGGTTTTCGGAATAGCCATACACCATATCCCAGCGGCTTTTGCCCTTGGAAGTTTATTGCTTCATACTTCATTGAAAAAACAAAGCATTATTTTAATGCTTGTTATATTTGCCATAATGACACCATTGGGTTTTATATTAAGTAGAACAATTAGCAACGGCAGTATTGGAAATATTTCTCAATACTTTGACAAAATCATGGCAGTAGTAATAGGTATATTCTTACACATCTCCACCACGATTTTATTTGAATCCGGATCTGCAGATCATCATAAATTTAACAAGAAAAAGATGATAGCCGTATTCCTTGGAATAGCGGTTTCATTGAGCAATTTCCTATTTGACTCCCATACGCATAGCCACGATGCACCTCATCAGCATGAGCATCATGATCACGACGACCATCAACATTAACTATTCATCTATACCGTTATTTGCTCCTCGAAACTTATCTAACAAATTACTCAATTGAAGTGCCTCCTGTTCGGTTATATTACTATTGACTAAATCCGTCAACATCATATCTTCTTCAATTTCATCAAGAAGTTGTAGACCTTTTTCCGTAATCTCTAGGTCGACGGATCTTTTATCGCGAATATTTTTTGTACGCATCACCAAGCCTTTTGCTACAATACGGTCTACCAATCTTGAAATATCGGGTGTACTATTAATCATTCTTTCTTTTAAAAGATTATTAGATGCGGCTTTGGGATATTGCCCTCTTAGAATTCGTAAAACATTAAATTGCTGAAGTGTAATTTCTTTTTTATTTGCTCGTTGCTCTAAATTTTTAACAATCCAACTATTAGTATAGATGATGTTTATAGTTGCTTTATGCCAATCGTCTCTAAATTTTTTAACTTTCACTAGCTCGTTGATCTTCATGTTTATAATAATTCTAAATAATACAAAAGCGTGACAGATTGTGCTCCTGTAAAACTTCTATTTTGACTATATTTGGACATTTCTAATAAATAATATCTTATCTAAGATACAAAATGCAAAACAATATTACTTTAGACAAATTAAAAAAAGGCGAAAAAGCAATAATTCATTCTTTTAAAAGTAATGAACTTCCTGCAAAGTTTTATGAGTTAGGATTCACGCCTGGAACGTCGATCGAAATAAAACATATAGCTCCTTTACAAGGGCCAATGTGTGTAAACATCATTCAGCAAGATTCTTTAATTGCTATTCGCAAAAAAGAAGCTAACTTAATTTTGATTAATAAGATATAATGAAAAGAAAAACAATAGCTTTATTAGGAAATCCAAATGTAGGTAAGACATCATTATTTAACAGATTAACAAAATTAAATCAAAAAGTTGGTAATTATCCCGGTATCACGGTAGATAAACGTATTGGAACGTTAAAGACAGATGCGAAAGAATACAAAATAATCGATCTTCCGGGGACTTATACATTGTTTCCGAACTCCTTGGATGAGGAAGTTGTTTTCAATATTTTAAGCGATCAGTCTAACGAAGATTTTCCGGACTTAACCGTAGTTGTTACTGAACCATCTAGTGTTAACAGAGGAATAGTAATATATCAGCAAGTTCGTGAACTAGGCTTACCCGCAATTTTTGTTATCAATATGATCGACGAAGTAGACCAAAAGGGTTTACATGTAGATTATACTGCACTCGAAAACTATTTACAAACAAAAGTTGTCAAAACCAATGCCCGTTCTGGTAAAGGTATAGATCAATTAATTCAACATTTTGACATTGAACTAAAACCTTACTTTGGTGCATTTGATTTACCTCAAAAATATCAGAACGCATTAAAGGATGCGAGACAGTTATTTCCTTTGGCAACAGAGTACCTAACTTGGCAATATTTAGCACAAGATAGCGTGCGCAGTCTTCCCCTGGAGAAAATAGCTGCATTGCAAAAAATACGTCAATCTCATCAGCTCGATACCCAAGAATTGCAAAAGGATGAGTCTATATCGCGGCACGATAAGGTTGCAAATGACTTGGCATCGATTATCTCTAAGAAGGAAAACAAACGGCTATCTATTACAGAAAAAATAGACAACCTACTGATACATCCTGTGTTGGGTTACGTCGTATTCTTCGGACTATTATTTCTTATATTTCAGGCTATTTACAGTTGGGCCGGCCCTTTGATGGATGGTATAGATACCCTTTTTGCTTCTTTATCGGATTCTACCGCCGCGGCATTGCCGGAAGGTCCTTTAAGCGCTTTATTGGTAAATGGGGTTATTGCCGGAATTGGGGGAATTGTTATATTCCTGCCTCAAATCGTGATTCTCTTTCTATTTATCGCTATTATGGAAGAGACAGGCTATATGAGTCGGGTCGTGTTTTTAATGGATCGGTGGTTAAGGCCTTTTGGGTTGAATGGTAAATCCGTCATTCCGTTAATGTCCGGAGCTGCCTGTGCCATCCCTGCGGTTATGTCTGCACGTAATATTGAAAACCCAAAAGAACGCCTATTGACTATATTGGTTACGCCATTTATGACTTGTTCTGCAAGACTTCCGATATATATCGTTATCATCGGACTTGTCATTCCGGATGAAACGTTTTTGGGATTCAACCTGCAGGGCATGACATTATTCGGAATGTACATCTTGGGTATACTTGGCGCGTTGTTGTCTGCCCTCGTACTGAATAAAATCATAAAATCAATTCGTAAATCCTTTCTAATTTTTGAATTACCCACGTATAAAGTTCCAGATTGGAAGAATGTATTGAATACCGTATGGGAAAAATCATTAGGATTTTTAATAGGAGCCGGTAAAATAATTTTAGCCATTTCCATCATTCTATGGGTTCTAGGAAATTTCGGGCCTACGGACAGGTTCTCAGATCCGGAAACATATATCGCGGAAGCCAATCCTGAATTCTCACAAGAGGAAATAGACAACGAAGTAACGGCTTACAAAACCGAATACTCTTATCTAGGTTACTTAGGCCGTGGTATTGAACCCTTGATTAGGCCATTGGGATATGATTGGAAAGTAGGAATAGGCTTATTAGCTTCATTTGCTGCAAGAGAAGTTTTTGTCGGCACCATGGCGGTAGTTTATAGCTTAGGAGAAGATGTAGATATTGAAGATGAAGGGCAAAGACAAACATTATTTGAGCGCATGAAAGGTGAAATAAATCGCAATACGGGCATGCCCACATATAATTTTGCCACAGGAATATCATTATTGTTGTTTTATGCTTTCGCTATGCAATGTATGGCAACAATAGGCGTTGTAAAAAGAGAGACAGGTTCTTGGAAATGGACATTGATACAAACAGGATTTATGACCGGACTCGCTTATTTGGTCGCTTTAGTTGCTTATCAGCTTTTAAAATAAATTGATATGGAAACCATTCAATATATCATTATCGCACTCATATTTATCGCAGCCGTATTATATGTAGTGAAAAGATTTATTCCTTCTAAAAACCAGCAAGGTGGTTGCGGCAAAGGCTGTGGTTGTGATTTTGACAAAGCAAAACAATCCTAAAAAAACAATCCTAAAAAGTAAATAATTAACAGCAGGATTGCAAATCACTAATTAAGATGCAATACAACTACGGAGAACGGTGGAATTTCTACTTCTATCTTTCCGTTGGTTAATGTCGCGGCAGTAAAACGTCGCGGAGAAATCTTTTCGGGCTCTTGAAACGAATTATAATCGCGTAATTTTTTAGCGCTTAGAATACGTCCGCCGACAGTTTTCGCTTTGATTTCACCCATATCCACACTTATTTTCTTAGGAGATTTTGGATCAATGTTCACCAACGAGATATGTGTTGTTCCATCCACATTCTGCGAGGCAGACGCCGATACAGCAGGAATGCGCTCATCCATAAACGTAAAATCTTCCGAAATCAGTTTTAACGGAATGAGTGTTGCATCTTGATGCACTTTATACATTTCCATCACATGATACGTGGGTGTTAAAAGCATCTTTTCCCCCTCAGTAAGAATCACTGCCTGTAATACATTAATCGTCTGAGCAAGGTTAGCCATCTTCACCCTACGCGCATGATTGTTGAAAATATTCAGTGTCATCCCAGCAATCATCGCATCACGCATTGTATTTTGCTGGTATAAAAACCCCGGATTAGTTCCCACCTCCACTTCATACCATCCTCCCCATTCATCTACTACAAGATCGATTTTTCCTTTGGGATCATATTTATCCATAATTGCGGAATGCTTTTCAATCAATTCATTCATAAACCAAGCAGATTTCATGGTTTTAAAATACTGTTCTTCAGTAAAATCGATCGAAGGCCCTTTTTTACTCCAATCGATCACTGCATAATGGTGTAGCGCAACTCCTTTCATGAGACTACTTGGAATTTTCTTCATTAATGTCTCCGTCCAATGATAATCATCTCCACTCGCTCCCGATGCTATGCGGTACAGCCCGCCACTATTGTCCCAGTCTGCCATGAAGGTTGAATACTTGCGATAGATATCCGAATAGTATTCTGGAGTCATATTCCCACCACATCCCCAAGCCTCATTTCCCACTCCCCAATACTTCACGTTCCAAGGGTCTTCACGGCCATTTAATTTTCTTAAATCAGACATGGGGCCTTTCCCTGAAAAATTGACGTATTGTACCCAATCCGCTAATTCCTGTACTTCACCACTGCCTACATTTCCTGCTAAATAGGGCTCAGTAGCGAGCAACTCACACATATCTAAAAAGTCATGCGTACCAAACGAATTGTCTTCCGTCACTCCTCCCCACCAATTATTTACAATAGTTGGGCGAGATTCCTTTTTTCCTATTCCATCTTTCCAATGATAGGTATCCGCAAAGCAACCTCCGGGCCATCGTAAATTAGGTATTTGAAGCTTTTTTAATGCATCCACCACATCGTTTCGCACTCCCTTGGTATGGGGTATTGTGGTATTACTTTCTCCCACATAAAAGCCATCATAAATACATCTTCCCAGGTGCTCAGCAAAATGACCATAAATATGTTTATTGATGATGATGGTTTGTTCGGAATCAAATTCCAATTGGACTGTATTTTGCCCCATACAAAAAACACTGCTAGATAACAGAATACTTCCTAATAAAAATTGCTTTATCATACTACAACTGGTTATTACACCTCTAAATTACAAATAAACGTTATAGCAACAATTAAAAAAGAAAAAATAATTGTGCATCCTATCGAGTCACAAATTTTAAAACAGTGATAATTGGTTGCTTTCCAATTTTTTCACATCTTCTTCATAGAAATTGGAAAGCGTAACACCAAGAAGTCTTACTTTCTTTTCATCTAAAAGGAGATTGTCAAATAATTTCTCGACTTGCGCATAGATATCAGCATAAGAGTTTATATAATAAATTGAAGTGTAGCTACGTGTGATTTGTGTAAAATCCGAGAATTTGACCTTTAAAGTAACCGTCCTTCCCATTTTTGCTTTACTATCTATTCTCCTTTCAACTTTTAGAACTAGATTTTGCAATTCGGTTTTGAGTACCATTACGTCCGAAATATCTGTCTCAAATGTATCTTCAGCTCCTATGGATTTACTTATCCGATTGGGTTGCACCGGTCTATTATCCTGTCCTCTTACAATATGGAAGTAAAACTTACCAGATTTTCCAAATTGTCGAATGAGTTCCTCTTGGGAATATTTCTTCAGGTCTTTACCATAATGGATACCTTTTCCTTTCATTTTTTGGGCGGTAACTTTTCCGACTCCAAAAAATTTATCAATAGGCAATGCTTCCATAAATGGAATTATTTTAGAGGGTCCTATAAACGTCAATCCATCTGGCTTATTGTAATCCGAAGCAATTTTCGCAATAAATTTATTGGTCGACACACCAGCTGAAGCGGTAAGATTTAACTCGTTACGAATAGCATCCTTTATTTGCTTCGCTATTTCTATGGCCGATCCAATTTTTAATTTATCTTCTGTAACGTCCAAATAAGCTTCGTCCAGCGACAACGGTTCTATCATATCAGTATATCGTTTGAAAATAGTACGGATATGAGAAGAGACACCTTTATAAACATCAAAACGTGGCGGAGTAAACAATAAATGAGGGCACAACTGCATAGCCTGACGGGAAGACATCGCCGACCGTACCCCAAATTTACGTGCTTCATAACTGGCAGTAGCTACAACCCCTCTTCCGTCCGGAGAACCTCCAACAGCTAAGGGGTGACCTCGAAATTCAGGAAAATCCCGTTGCTCCACCGATGCATAGAATGCATCCATATCGATATGTATAATTTTACGCAATACCCTAAATATATTTTCTCGACCAGCTCCCGTTTATTATCGATTAACGTGAACACTGTTTTAGATATGTAAATTTATGCAATAAATAAACGAGATTATAGCCCCTTTAGATATAATTAATTCAATAATCTTATCTTTGCAACGTACTATCATAATTTAGGAAAAATGAGCAAAGTAAACGTTGGTATAGTTCAAATGTCGTGCGTAGCAGACAAACAACAAAACTTGGATAAAGCAATTCAGAAGGTGAGAGAAGCTGCTGCTAAAGGTGCTCAAATTATATGTCTTCAAGAATTATTTACTTCATTATATTTTTGTGATGTTGAAGATTATGACAACTTTGACCTAGCGGAAACTATACCTGGTCCATCAACAGATGCATTATCAGCTGTTGCAAAAGAACTTAATGTTGTTATAATTGCTTCGCTATTTGAAAAACGTGCACAGGGTTTATATCACAACACAACAGCGGTATTAGATGCGGATGGCAGCTATTTAGGGAAATATCGTAAAATGCACATCCCCGATGATCCGGCATTTTATGAAAAATTCTATTTTACTCCGGGAGATTTAGGTTATAAGGTATTCCCTACTAAATTCGGAAAAATCGGTGTATTGATCTGTTGGGATCAATGGTATCCGGAAGCCTCACGTATTACCGCTTTAATGGGGGCTGAAATTTTATTTTACCCTACCGCAATTGGTTGGGCAACAGATCAAGATGAGGAAACAAATCAAGATCAGTACAACGCTTGGCAAACGATTCAACGCTCGCACGCCGTAGCCAATGGTGTACCTGTGGTATCTGTAAATCGTGTTGGTTTTGAACAAGAAGGTGCAATGAAATTTTGGGGAGGAAGCTTCGTAACGAATGCGCAAGGTAAACTATTATATCTGGCTTCTCATGATAGCGAAGAAGTGGATGTGGTAGAAATCGACCTACAACAATCAGATTATTTCCGCAAGCATTGGCCTTTTTTACGCGACAGGCGTATCGAGACCTACGCTCCAATAACAAAGCGATTCTTGGATGAAGATTAATGTTTAAATGAAGATGATCATTCCCGTCCATGAAAAATGGAACACCTATGGGCATATCAATAACACATTAGAATTACTAAACACACGATAAATTGAATAACTTAAATACACCAAAAAAGGATGGTTTTAGTTTCCCTGCGGAGTGGGAAAAACAGGATGCCATGTGGCTAAGTTGGCCACATAAAGAAGAATCGTGGCCCGGAAAAATTGAATCGATTTTTAAGCCTTATTCTGAATTTATCAAAGCTGTAGCAGAAGGTCAAAAGGTACGAATTAATGTGAGAGATGAAGAGATGAAGTCTTTTGCATTGAAATACCTGACTGAAATATCCGCCAATTTAGAAAACATTGAATTCTTTTTTCATCCCACAAATGATGCTTGGTGTAGAGACCACGGTCCAGCTTTCGTGTTGAATAAACAAACCGGAGAAAAAGCAGTGGTGGACTGGGGTTATAATGCTTGGGGAGATAAGTATCCTCCCTACGACTTAGATGATGTTATTCCAACTCAGGTCGCCAATCATTTCGGGCATAAACTCTTCACCCCTTCTATTGTTATGGAAGGTGGTTCTGTCGAATTTAATGGAAACGGAACGATTTTGACAACCACTGCCTGCCTGCTTAATAAAAATCGTAATCCGCATTTGAACCAAGAGCAAATCGAAGACTATTTAAAAGAATATTACGGACAAAAACAAGTTTTGTGGCTCGGAGACGGTATTGTTGGGGACGATACGGATGGGCATATTGACGATATTACACGTTTTGTTAACGAAGATACCGTATTGACTGTTGTAGAAGAAAATCAGGAAGATGAAAATTATGCCATTCTACAGGATAATCTCAAAACGTTGAAAAATCTCAGACTATTGGATGGACGCCCATTACAAATCATTGAACTGCCGATGCCCCACCCTGTCGTATACGACGAAACAAGACTTCCAGCATCATATGCAAACTTTTACATCGCTAATGAAGTAGTAGTCGTTCCCACTTTTGCGGACGATAATGACCAAAAAGCATTGGACATCATCCAAGGCTGTTTCCCCGACAGAAAAGTTATCGGGATCAATTCAATAGATATCATATGGGGATTAGGGAGTTTCCATTGTTTAAGTCAACAAGAACCATCCATCTAAACCTGAAAATTATACCATGAGAGTACTTAAAAAGGTATTGATAGTCTTATTTTCCATATTAAGTGTATGCAATTTTGCAAAAGCCCAAGAACGCGATGACCGTGCCACTATTTTAAACTTTAAAGGCATCCAATATACTTCTAAAGACTCGCTATTCTATACAAATTTTAGATTCCGTATGCAAAACCGTGTCGGATTTTCAAACACGTTAGACGAAGCAGATAACGGAAAATTTGATGCGCGTATACGCCGTCTCAGAATGCGAATGGATGGCTATATTTATACACCTAAGATCTCGTATTCCGTACAACTTGCCTTCACGCGGGGAGATCAGGATTTTGACGACACCGGTATTCCCAACATTGTACGTGACGCTGTATTATTTTACAATTTTTCGGATGATTTCTACATATCTTTTGGCCAAAACAAACTACCCGGTAATCGTCAACGCGTGAATTCCTCCGGACAATTACAATTTGCAGATAGGTCGCTTGTAAATACTAATTTTACCGTAGACCGTGATTTTGGTTTGAGTTTAAATTTGAGCAAGAAAATAGGCAACATGCCGTTTAATGCAAAGGCTGCCATTTCGACGGGAGAGGGACGGCCGGTAAATTCAACAGACAAGGGTCTCGCTTATACCGGAAGGATAGAATTTCTGCCATTTGGAAAATTCACGAATGATGGCGATTATTCTGAAGGAGACATCGAACGCGAGGAAACACCTAAACTATCAATCGGGACAGGATACAGCTACAACGACAATACCGTGCGTGAGGGTGGACAGACCGGACGATTCGTTAAAAATCCATTTACCTTAAAAACAATGTTTGCCGATGCTATTTTCAAATATCAGGGTTTCGCTTATCAAACGGAGTACATGCAACGTGATGTCGATAACCCACTTAATGTAATTGACGACGACAAAGCAGAGGAAACCTACGCATATAAAGGTTGGGGGCTCAATCAACAGAGCTCATATTTATTGAATCATGGCTATGAAATCGCAGGGCGATATACCTTTGTAAGACCCCATAGCGACATCGCCAACCTAGAAGACCAAATCGAAGTTCTTGAAGTAGGATTAACAAAGTATATGAAGGCCCACAGGCTCAAATTTCAGTTGAATGCGAGCTATACCGTAAAAGACGGAATTTACAGTAATACCAACAACAAAAGTGCATGGGGAGCCATGTTCCAGGTAGAGCTGGGTATCTAAAAAACGGCTTAAAAAAATCAGGCCCTATTTTTTAGTTAAATCTTCAACGATAGTTTTTTAATTTGTATTGAAAACTATCATTGACATTATTTTCCCATTATTTATGGAATTCCGTTCTTTGCTGCATCATGTAGCAAAGTTTTCCTAATTTCAATGTTATTTACAATGTACACGAGTCTGATTTGGAAAAATATTCGAAGGATGAAAGAAGTGACTAAGATTGAGCAATGAATTCATTTTATGATATTGAATTCTTATATTCATAAATATTTACGCTAATGAAATACTATATAATAGCAGGCGAAACATCTGGCGATTTACATGGCTCCAATCTGATAAAAGCACTGAAGATAGAAGATCCTTCAGCGGAATTCAAAATTGTTGGCGGTGACTTGATGGAAGCGGCAACAGGACAAAAACCATTGATACACACGTCCGAAATGGCGTTTATGGGGTTTATAGAAGTTCTTAAAAACTTAAAGACCATATCCCAAAACCTTAATACAGTAAAACGAGATCTATTGAAATACAACCCTGACACGGTTATACTCATTGATTTTCCCGGATTTAATTTAAAAATCGCCTCTTTTGCTAAAACGAATGATATCAAAGTCTGTTACTATATTTCTCCTAAGATATGGGCTTGGAATCAGGGCCGCGTACACCAAATCAAAAAGGTTGTAGACCATATGTTCTGTATACTTCCTTTTGAAGTTGATTTTTATAAAAGCTTTGGGGTAAAAGTTGATTATGTCGGAAATCCACTTTTAGACGCCATCTCCAGCTATTCTTTTAATCCAAACTTTATTGTGGACAACGGTCTAGCATCGGAACCGATTATAGCACTGTTGCCAGGTAGTCGCAAGATGGAAATCGATCAAATCTTGCCCAATATGGTAGAACTCTATTACGCATTCCCAGGGCATCAGTTAGTGATTGCCGGAGCACCTAATTTCGATGAGTCTTACTATAGAAAATACACTAATGACTTGCCAATTCCTATCGTTTTTAATCAAACCTACGACTTATTAAAGCACGCGCAAGCAGCGGTCGTCACGAGTGGCACAGCGACTTTGGAAACAGGTATATTGAAAGTTCCGCAAGTGGTCGTTTACAAAGCCAATCCGATTACCATTATGATCGCGCGCAAGTTGATCAAAGTACGTTTTATTTCTTTGGTAAATCTGATCAACGATTTTTTATCGGTAAGAGAACTTATACAACAAGACTGTAATCCGGAGGACATCCGAGATGAGCTTAAAGAATTGATTATGAATCCAAAACACCGTGCAAGTGTGTTGGAAAATTATGACCTGCTGGCTGAAAAACTTGGCACCTCCGGAGCCTCGGAAAAAACAGCTAAGCTAATTGTAACATATTTAAAGAATGATTAAACCTTTGGATATAATTGAAGTTAAACTTATTAGGTATGAAAACAAAAATAATATTAGGTGTATTTGTGGCGGTATTTGGTTTTCTTAATACTCAAGCTCAGGTTAATGAGCAGCATTTTGATAAACTGGTACTAAACAAAAAAGAAAGGAAAGTCTTTTCTGAACGCGACTCTTCGGCTGTTATTTATATTGACACCCTAATCATGAAGGATAATTCTTCTTTGCAATTCTTTGGTAAAAAGGATGTAAAACTTATCGTGAAGCATGCGGAAATAGGAAATAAAGCACTGATCAGCGGACAGGCTGGTCAAAATAATGCATCAGACTTCGACATCACGATAAATTTTCAAAAATTAGGATCTTTATATGTAGTAGCCCGTGGCATAGATGCATTCAACGGGACCAAGACATTCCCTAACGGTGACGCAGGAACTGTAAACATCAGCTACGACAACGAGGGAATTTCTCCCCAGACTGCAAATAAAAAAGATAAAAATTATTTATTTGTCGATGTGACTCCTGGTGGTCTTCGTGTAACACCAAGTTCGGAGGTAGCGAATATATACAGTCGGATAGCGACTTCAGCTCCCGGCTTAAGAGGACTTCCACAAGGACAAATCTATTCAGGGTCTCCGGGGAAGGAAGGAAAGATAACTATTAGGGGTAATTAGAATTTTATTCTAAAAATGCAAAAGGTTCCGAGAAATCTCAGCACCTTTTGCTATAATAAATATAGAACTACTTGTTCAAAAAAATAAACGTTTTTACTTCATTAAAAAACCACCACCAATCAAATCATTGCCTTCGTAGAAAACAGCAGATTGACCTGGCGCAATACCCTTTACATTATGCGGAAAATCAACCTGCATAATATTTCCTTGTTGGGTGAGCACAGATTGTGCTCCGGCATCTTTATAACGAATTTTTGTGATTGCATTCATCGGCTCGTCCAAAGAAGCATATTTAATTAGATTAATATCCCGTACAAACGCCTCTGCCTTCTCCAATTCGTGTTCCTCACCCACCACTACCGAGTTACTTTCCGGTAAGATTTCGATAACATACATTGGTTTACCAAATGCAACACCTAATCCCTTACGTTGCCCTATTGTGAAATAGGGATAACCGATGTGTTGCCCCACTACCGTGCCATCAGAAAGAATAAAATTACCTGGACCTATCTCTTGATCCAATGTAGGTTTCTTGTGTCTTAAAAAAGCTCTATAATCATTCTCAGGCACGAAACAGATCTCATAGCTCTCCGATTTATTCGCGAGCTCCTGTTGTCCCATCTCCAATGCCATCTGGCGAATTTCCTTTTTCGTAAAGTTTCCCAATGGAAATTGCGTCCGTGCTAAGTTTTCCTGAGAAACTCCCCATAATACATACGATTGATCTTTATTTTCGTCACGTCCTTTGGAGATTACATAACGTCCATTATCATGCATACGAATATTCGCATAGTGTCCGGTCGCTATAAATTCACAATCCAGCTTGTCGGCTCGTTTCATAAGCGCAGACCATTTAATGTGTGTATTACACAATACACAAGGGTTAGGCGTACGTCCGGCGATATATTCGTCCACAAAATTATCGATTACAAAATCTCCAAACTCATCTCTTATATCTAAAATATAATGTGGAAACCCATAACCTACAGCTAAGGCTCTTGCATCATTGATACTGTCTAAACTACAGCACCCTGTTTCCTTTGAAGAACCACCTGAACTTGCGTAATCCCAAGTTTTCATGGTAATTCCAATGACTTCGTATCCTTGCTCGTGTAACATTACGGCCGCCACAGAACTATCCACTCCTCCACTCATTGCGACCAATACTCTACCCTTTTTACTCATAACAATTCAATAAAGTGCAAAGATACCCTAAATTCGTGGATTCGAGTGTTTATTTGATGTAATTTTATCTTAATCAGAATCAAGGCATTGGGTTTTCTCCCGAAAATATTTACCTTAAAAGTTTTAGAATTAAAAAAAAGAAACTACATTTGCATCGCAACAACGGTAAAAAGTTAAGCAAAAAGGTGCCATAGCTCAGTTGGTAGAGCAAAGGACTGAAAATCCTTGTGTCGCTGGTTCGAATCCAGCTGGCACCACCAAAAAATCTGAAAGTAACAGATTCAAATCAAAAACTTGAGGTGCCATAGCTCAGTTGGTAGAGCAAAGGACTGAAAATCCTTGTGTCGCTGGTTCGAATCCAGCTGGCACCACCATAATAAAAAAGGACTTATTATTTCAATAAGTCCTTTTTTATTATCCTAAATATCCCAAAAGATAATAAATTATGATAAAAACGATGATGGTTCCGAAACAACCAAATCCCATTTTTTTCGCACCCCATCCAGCAATTAATGCTCTAAAAAATTTATTCATAATCCTATCTTTTAATTAAGTCCATTCTTTTAACCGTATAGATAACAACAGGGAATGGTTAAGGTTTTAAAACGCAGTAATTTTCGCCATATTTCGAACAACGATCTTTCCTTCAAAATAGCTTTTTAGCATGGCGCCGTCTCCATGTACAGTCCATATCTCTCTTGGATTAGACGCTTCAATACATTGAAGTAAATCTTTCCAATCCACATGATCTGAGATGTAAAGAGACAAATCGTTATTGTGTTGTAACCTTTTCCAACCGGAAGCAAAAACCCGTATAACATTCTTCGCTCGGAAGTAACTGTTAAAAGTCAATGGCGGTACTAAATATATCTTGTTTATGCCATCCTTCATCACTTTACGGTTATAGATCTCATATTTTAGCGGCACGAAACCGTAGGTATCATAGATGCGATGAATCGGAGCAATGTTGTGATGTACATATATTACCTTTTCAGGGCAATACACGTTTAAGAGGTAGGTTAACCTTTGCGCCTTACCGAGAGAATAACATCCCAGCATCATGTTATGATTTGTCGCAGTCAGTTTAGAAATTTCTTCGACCTGATCCGGATGAACAATATTCGGGTTAGCAAAAGTTGTTTCCGTTATGAGTACGTCGGCCTTTACAAAAACGAGGGGTTCACATGTGGCATCGTCCTGTAGTTTATAATCTCCCGTGTATAGATATCTTGTCTCCTTGTACTCCATGAGTATTTGTGCTGACCCCAAAATATGGCCAGCAGGAAAAAACGTAATCTTCACATCAGCCAAAAAGAAAGATTCGTTATACGATATCACCTTATAGGATTTCAGGTCTTGCTTTGCGAAACGGTGCTGCATAAAGATTGTGGTCGTATTAGTCGCTAGAATACGGCGATGTCCGGGTCTAGCATGATCGCCATGCGCATGGGAAATTAATGCGGTATCCACAGGCATTAGGGGGTCAATGTAGAAATCGCCGTACGAACAGTAGTACCCTTTTGCCGTTTCCACTAAAAAATCAGCCATTATTTCAGCCATTACTTCTCCATTAACTTATGGTGAATGGCCAATACCTGCGGCAGCAAAGGAGCAATTTCATCATTAACAACAATAAAATCTGCATACCCTTTCTTCTCTTCTTCAGACATCTGTCTACTCATCCTATCCAATACCTCTTCCTCCGATACATTGTCTCGTTTCATCACTCTTTTTATACGCAGTTCCAATGGGGCAGCAACTAAAATCGTATAATCCAAAGATTGGTAAGAACCGCTTTCGTAAAGTAGGGCAGCTTCTTTAAGGCTATATGCGCCCTTTTGTTTTTCTGCCCAATCCACAGCACTTTGGATTACAACAGGGTGAACAATCCCATTTAATACTTGAAGCTTCTCAGGGTCTTTAAACACCTTATCAGCTAACCATTTTCGGTTTAACGCGCCATCTTCACGATAGGTTTCAGATCCAAATGCATCAATCAAACCTCGACGCACGATATCACTTTTAGTCATAATATCTTTCGCTTCCTTATCTGCATCATAAAACGGCACTCCCATACTTTTAAAAATTTTGCTGACAAAACTTTTCCCAGTACCGATCCCTCCTGTTATTCCTATCTTTAACATGTTATTATTTTCTGACGAAAAAATCCACATTTTGCGGTTCAATCTTAATAATCTTACTAAAATCAGGAACCTGGGTCAATATGACGGGTAGGCTAGTGACACCATTCTCAACCCAACTTTCCAAATCAACAACTGCTTCAAAGTCCCTGGCAGACCATTTGTTATAATCTTTTAATGACACCAAGGTAGTGATGGTGACCTTACTTGGAACAGTTCGTACAGATGTAAATTTTCTGGCATTTTCAATCTTTAAAGGTATCTCGATCACCTTTTCCGTAAGTTCTCCTACCGGAATCACGATTTCTGCAATCGTAGGATAAATTGATATATTCGTACGTTGATTGCGGTTGATATTAGCTACCGTTCGTACATCCGTTTGGATTTGTATCCCTCGAATCGTATCCGTCTCCAAAAACTCAATATTAGCCACATCCTCTAATGGGCCTGTAATGGTAACATATGCCGGATTTACCCTGGTTTCTCCCGTGATGCCATACTGCTTACGAAAGGTGATATTATAAGGCACTTTTACAGGCACTTTCCGCTGGGTTTGTTTCGAAAAATCGAAGTAAAGCGTATCTGGGGCAACGTGAGTTACCTGCTTATTTGCCGGAAATTGTCGATTAATAAATCCTAATTGATTACTGAACACAATAAAGTTTCGACTCTTCAGATTACTGAGATCCACCTGGATATTAGAACTGTCCGGATTAAATTTACTGAACAACAGATCCCAACCACTCATTTTTACGCGCACGTTGACTGTATCTGACTGAAGCGGATGAAAAGCTCTTTTTTCGGGAATATTAATATATTCTATTCCGGTCTTCAATGTAACGGTGTATTTATTAGAAATCGCAATTAAGGTCCAAGCAATAAACGAAATAATAATACAACGCACAAATATCGAAATCTTCCGACGCTGGTTCTTATTAAATCTTCTTTGCTTCATTACACAAAGTTAATAAATAGTCTGGGATCAATCTTAAAAAGTAGGAGTATAATAAAAACGAAGGTTTAATTTAAACAATTTATCTAAGCTACGATCTACTATAAAACAACAAAGCCATTCAGAAGTGAACGGCTTTGAATAATACCTTTTGAAAATAAATTACGCTTTTTTCGCGCCTTCTCCATTTGCCAAACGCGATGCTTCTAAAGAGACCGCCGATTTGTCAAAACGCATTTTCACACCAGAACCTACATCAACCAAAAACGTCGTGTCACTCACTTCCACGATTCTTCCGTGAATACCTGCCGTAGTTACTATCTTTGAATTCACCCCTAGTTCTTCGATATATTTTTTGTGATCCTTTTGCTTCTTCATTTGCGGTCTGATCATGAAGAAATAAAATACCACGACGATTAAAATCATTGGTAAGAAGCTATATATACTGCTTCCACCTGTTGCTGCTTGTAATAAAACTGTTAACATTATTTGTTCTTTTTAATTGATTACTTATTTATTTTTCTACTACCGCGCCTTTAATTTGGACCGTAGTTACTTTATTCATAGCATTAGAACTCACCGTAACTATTTTTTGTTGGGTCCCGACTTGTCCTTGACTATTAAAGCTCACTTTTATCTCACCTTCTTTCCCAGGTAATATCGGATCTTTCGTATAATCCGGAGTCGTACATCCACATGAAGCACTTACCGCAGAAAGGATAACAGGCTCTTCACCCGTATTTTTAAATTTAAAGACATGATTCACCACTTCGCCTTCCTTAATAGTACCAAAGTCAAAAGCATCTTCTTCAAATTCGATCTTACCTTTACCAGACAACGGCTCGGTGTTCTCCGTAGGCGTGACCACTTCGGCAGGATCCACTTTACTTGCTTCATCTGTCTTTGGTTGATTGTTACAAGCTGCGAAGAAAACGACTGCAGCGAGACCTATACCCAATTGTTTTAATTTCATCCGTATACTAATTATATTTATTATTCATATGTATATATTTGTTTTTTTAATTATCATATGGAATATCCAAACCATATTCATTCGTGTTTGTGCAGTTCTGCTACATGGATATTTCATATGATTCCTTGTATCCGCAGCTCACAGACACGTAGATACATATATACTAATCTTTTAATCCCCGACCGACCTTGCGGATACGGCCTTGTTTAGTCAAGTCCGCTAAAATTTTGTCCAGTATACCATTTATAAATGTATTACTTTTTAGCGTACTAAAAGATTTAGACAACTCAATATACTCATTTATCGTCACTTTCACGGGGATACTTGGAAAATTTATCAATTCACTGATAGCCATACGCATTAACAAAGTATCCATCAACGCGATACGATCTGCCTCCCAATTTTTTGTTTTATCCGATATGAGTTGTTGATACTCCGGCGTGTAACGGATAGTTGTCTTCAATAACTCCTCAATAAACTCGCTGTCTTCATCCCAACTAGGTGTTAAATCTGCTAATTTATTCTGTGATGGATTTTCCGAACTAAAATTTTTGAATGTCTTAGCAACCATCGCTTGAAGAACTTCCTTATCTACCGACCAATTGATAAATTTTTCTTCGAAAACCTGTTCAATTTCTACCGTTTTAAGGATGATTTTTTTAAAGATATATTTAATGATATCCTTCTCTCCTCCGATACTGCGATCATCGCCGGATAGGTATTCCAAATAAGCTTCCGAATCCTTCAACTGCGCAAATATCGAGCGAACAATCTCAGGATCAAACTCCCAAGATACCTTATATTTTTTGACCAGCTCCAGGTATTCACGATTCTGACGGAGCGATTCAATAAAAGTATTCGTGTTTAATTTGGTAGTAAGGATTTTATCCTTTTCTGTCGGTAAAAATTTTGCAGCACGACTTTCAGCATCCAATACCACGTATTCAGCCACTTCATCCAATAAATTCAGCGTCCAAATGTACATTTCACTTACTTCTTCAACACTTTTGAAAAGCGCCTTTTGAAAATCTTTAACTTGTTTATCTTCTGACAAGCTATACGCATAAAGCGTCTGCATTACTTTCACCCTAAGGTGTCTTCTATTAAGCATATTTATTTAAAGAACGATTGTTTGAATAAAGAACGATTTTTGTATTTATTATCTTTTTAATTTCCCGATATCCTTAATACGGCTCTCTGCAATTTGTTGAGCAGCTTCAAACGTAGTAATTCCTTCTTCTCGGGATTTTTGAATTACATGTCGGGTGGCGCTATAAATATTTCTAATCAAAGATTCAGTACGCTCAACACCATACCCTTCCAATTCGGAGAAACAACTGATTAACGCACCTGAATTAATCAAGAAATCTGGCGTATAGAGAATATTGTGATCTCTTAGCGCCTGAATATCAGCCTTTTCATCTTTTAATTGATTGTTTGCTGAGCCCGCTATAATTTTACAACGCATCTTTGGAATTGTCTCCGTATTGACAGTTCCGCCAAGCGCACATGGAGCATACACATCTACATCCAACTCATAACTTGTCGAATACTGAATAGGTTCAGCTTTGTACTTCGCTGCAATCTTCATTTTACGTTCTTCGGTCATATCCGACACATAAACCCGCGCATTTTCTGCACGCAACATGGCCACTAATTGTTCGCCTACACTTCCTACACCTTGTACGGCAACCTTACGCCCAGCTAAAGAATCATCGCCGTAAAGTTCTTTGATAGCGGCTTTAATACCGTAAAAAACACCTTTCGCAGCAAAAACCGTAGTGTCCCCTCCCCCATTAAGAGCGGTAGGTAGACCTGCAACGTAACTAGTTTCCGCATGAATATATTCTAAATCCTTTTGAGAAGTACCTACATCAATAGAAGCAATAAAGTTTCCATTTAGACCTTCAATAAATTTCCCAAAACGACGCATCAACACTTCCGTTTTATCTGTTCTATTATTACCGATAATAATAGCGCAGCCTCCTCCTAAATTTAATCCGGCTAAAGACGCCTTGTATGTGATCGCCTGCGACAGGCGCAACGCGTCATCAATAGCTTCCTCTTCTGACGCATACGGCAACATCCGTACGCCACCGATCGCAGGACCTAATGTTGTATCGTGAATAGCTACAATCGCCTTCAATCCAATCTCCGGATCATTGCAAAAGAAAAGATTTTGGTGTCCTAAAGGACGCATTAAATCAAAAATAGAAGTATTTTGCATATCTAATAATACAAATTATGGTCGCTTTATGACTTTGCAAAAATACAAATAAAATCCTTCTTCAATGTAATTATTCAAACATAAAATATCTATGCCAGCATGAATGAATATTGCAGAAAGAAAACACACCATAAAAAACAACTGCTTTTTTATGCAAAGCAATTTATCTAAGTTTGTAATCTTAAAGCACAAATGAAAGAACTCGCATATCTTAATAAATACTTTTACAAATACCGTTGGCATTTGGTTCCCGGTGTTATTTTCGTTGTTATCTCCAATTATTTTGGCATTCTACCTGCAAAAGTAATACGGGAGGCTTTCGATTTGGTTAAAGAAAACATCGACTTATACAGACTATACAACGGCTTTGAAAGACAAGATATCATCTATAATATATTTGGCAGCAGTTTACTTTTCTTTGGAGCAGTAGTACTTTTACTCGCATTACTCCGTGGGGTTTTTCTATTCTTAATGCGTCAAACTATCATCTTAACCTCAAGACGTATAGAGTACGATTTAAAAAATGAGATTTATGCACATTATCAAGATTTAGATTTTTCGTTTTTCAGAAAAAATAATACTGGAGACCTAATGAATAGAGCTACAGAAGATGTGAATCAGGTAAGAAATTATCTTGGTCCGGCTATTATGTACGCCATTAACACCATTGTACTTTCCATTATGATTATCTACGCCATGTACGATGTTAATCCTACCTTGGCCACATACGCATTATTACCTATCCCTATTATATCCGTCATTATTTTATTTGTAAATCGCATCATAAACAAAAGGAGTACACGCATTCAGGCTCAGCTTTCCAAATTATCTTCTTTTGTACAGGAGACATTTTCCGGTATCCGTGTAATAAAGACCTATAATCGCGAAGGAGATAAAATGGATGAATTTGCAAAAGAGAGTAACATATACCGCAATACATCCCTCGATTTAGTCCGTATACAAGCTGTTTTCTTTCCTTTAATTATTTTTTTAGTGGGATTCAGCACAATTATCACCGTGTATATCGGAGGGATTGAAGTAAATAAGGGAACCATTACGGCCGGCAACATTGCCGAATTTATCATGTATGTGAATCAGCTGACTTTTCCTGCTATGTCTTTAGCATGGGTTACTTCCCTCATTCAGCGAGCGGCTGCTTCACAAAAACGAATCAATGAATTCTTAAAAACAGAGCCCGAAATAAAAAACGGTATGGTCAACCGGACTTTACATGGCGATATCGTTATAGAAAATCTTTCCTTTACCTATCCAGAAACAGGAATAAAGGCTATTGACAATCTGAGTGTACATATTCCTGCCGGAAAAACCCTAGCCGTAATTGGCAAAACAGGCTCTGGCAAATCGACTTTAGCTAATTTATTGCTCCGCATGTACGATGCCGATCAAGGAACAATCGAATATGATGATACGGCTATTGAGCAGTACGACTTTAAAAACTTACGTCAGCAAGTGGGATTCGTACCGCAGCAGGTGTTCCTATTCTCCGATACTATTGCGAATAATATTGCTTTCGGATTAGACGAATGTGAAGATGAACGCATAGAACAAGCTGCGAAAGATGCGGCAGTCTATGAAAATATCATGGCTTTTGATGAAGGATTCCAAACACATATTGGCGAAAGAGGCATCACCCTGTCAGGAGGCCAAAAACAACGTGTTTCTATCGCCCGGGCCCTAGCTAAGGATCCAGAAATATTAATATTTGACGATTGCCTATCTGCCGTAGACACCAAAACCGAAGAAGAAATATTGCACAATCTCGGTCGTATCATGAAGGGAAAAACTTCTATTTTTATTGCACACCGCGTTTCTACGATAAAAAACGCAGATCATATTATTGTCCTTGACAACGGTAGAATTGTTGAAGAAGGCGATCACAATGAGTTACTGGCATTAGCAGGTGTATATGCTGAACTCCATGAAATGCAATTACTTCAAAGTGTAGACTAGAACTTCTTGTTTGGCCGATAAATAATTTCTATCTTACCTCCTCATTATTAACTTTTGTTGAACCCCGTATGAGGATTATACTTCTCCTTTTAGGAATATTATTTGGCCATTTTTCTTTTGGACAGTTTGTCGAACTTGATCCAATTAGACACAGTGATTTTTCAGTGGATTACACACAGCTCGACAGCAATGCACGCGCTGTAGTCATATCAGAATTGGGGAAAACAACGGTAGACCTTGTAGAAGCAGAGCGGTCTATTCGCGTCCTGCACCGCTATGCGATTCGAATTAAAATAAACAAAAAAGAAGGATACGACAAGGCTAACTTCTCCCTTCCCCTTTATAAATATGGAGGAGACTTCGAGACGATAGAAGATGTAAAAGCCAAAACTTACAACCTAACAGAAAATAAAATTAGCATTTCGGAACTGAAGAGTAAAGATATCTATAGCGAAAATAAAACACCATACGTAAAACTAAGCAAATTCACCTTGCCTGATGTACGCGAAGGATCAGTCATTGATATTGAATATACTATTATATCGCCCAATATTTTCAATTATAGAAACTGGGAATTTCAATCCGATATTCCAAAACTTAAAAGTACTTATACCGCAATAATTCCGGCATTGTACAAATACAATGTGACCCTTCGGGGAGCCCTGAAATTGGAAGATGTAAAATCCAAAGTACTGCGGGAATGTTTTCGGGTCGGAGGAGCAAAAGCCGATTGTTCTGAATTGACTTACTCCATGAAAAACATACCCGCCTTTGAAGAAGAGGACTATATGTTATCTCCGCAAAACTACATTTCTTCCATCAATTTTGAAATGGAAGAAGCGCAGCATTTAAATGGTTCGAAACAAACCTATACGAAAAAATGGAGCGACGTAGACCGTGAATTGATGACTGAGAAGGATTTTGGTGGCCAGATAAAAAAGACCAAATTTTTTCTTGGAATCCTCCCCGACTCCATACTATCTCAAAAAGACGTACACGCAAAAGCCAAGTTAATTTATTCCCATATACAAAGCAGAATAAAATGGAATAACATGTACGGGAAATACAGTCAGTTCGGCGTAGAAGAAAGTTATGAAAAAAGATCAGGCAATGTTGCCGATCTGAATCTCTCCCTTATAGCGGCCTTAAATGCAGCAAATATAGAAGCCTATCCCATACTGGTTTCCA
This sequence comes from Sphingobacterium olei, assembly GCF_005048855.1. GTDB lineage: Bacteria > Bacteroidota > Bacteroidia > Sphingobacteriales > Sphingobacteriaceae > Sphingobacterium > Sphingobacterium olei. The sequence continues at coordinate 164,749 of NZ_SUME01000006.1, read as the reverse complement.
CGCGTGAAAACAGCCTCCCAAATCCGCTACATCCCGTTTTAACCGATTTTAACTATGTCATTGCGGGCATCAAAACCGGCAACGAAACGATACTAGCCGATGCCAGTGAAAATTTGCTCAGTTTTGGCGAGTTGCCTTTACGCTGCATAAATGAAAGAGGCCGCATCATTTATTCACGAAAATCATCCGAATGGATTCCCTTGGAAAACAAGACTAAATCCCTGACCGCTTATTCTTTCAGTGGCAAATTAGATCTTTCTGGAAAATTAATTGGCAGCCTGACCATCACCTACGATGGTTTGGATGCACTGCGCAAAAGAAAAGAAATACTAAGGTACCCATCCATTGAAGAGTACGAAGAAAAATTAGATGAGCGACTGACAAATATGTCATTGGCAAATATAGACATACAGAACCTGGAGAATCCGGATCTTCTACTATCCGAGCAGTTTGATGTAATAGTCGACGTAGGGAGCACCGATATTCGGTCTAATTCGGTCTTTAACCTTAACCCCATCTTCATCGACCGCATCACACGGAATCCGTTTAACTTAGATGAACGGACATATCCCGTAGACCTCGGATCACAACGGGAAGAGCGACACCATTTCAGCATTATCCTGCCCGAAGGAGTCACCGTCCAATCCAGTCCAAAGGCAGCGAACCTCACCCTCCCCGACGGGGCGGCACGATACGTTTACAAAAACAGTATAGATGACAATGTTTTGATGGTACAGCAGAATCTTTCTTTGAATAAAGCCGTATACAACACAGATGAATATTTCTTTTTAAAGGAGCTCTTTTCGCGGGCAATCCAACACTTGAAAGTTGATTATATTTTAAAATACAGCAATGAATAACCGATTAATTTTAGCCTTTTTTCTATTTCTATTTATTCAGTTTAATCTTCTTGGACAGGAGTATGCTGTTGAGAGGATACCTGTTGAATTAAAAAGTCGTGCTACAGCTGTAGTACGGCATGAATCCATCAACATGGACATGAGGAATGAAACCAATATTGTTGAATCCGTAACCCGTGCCATCACCATCTTAAACAAAGCTGGTGAATCCCATGCTGAATTACTTTTATTTTACGACAAAAGCAAGTCCATAAAAGAGGTGAAAGGTGCAGTGTACAATGAATTCGGTATCCAGACGAATAAGTTCAACTTAAAAGATTTTAAAGATTACAGCGCCACGGGACAGGTGAGCATGTATGATGATGTACGCGTAAAACATTATCAACCTTCCACCCTAGTTTACCCATACACGATTGTTTACTCCTATGAGATAAAACACAGTCAGAATCTTTTTATCCCGTATTGGAGACCTAATTATTATTCCGATTTGGCCATCGAAAAAAGCAGTTACCAATTTCAATGTCAACCCCAGCAGGTGCTACGTATCAAAGCGGAAAACATCCCTTCTGAAGCAAAAGTTGAAACAACAGATAAATCCAAAATCTATATTTGGACAGCGACTAATCTTTCCGCACGCAAAGATGAACCATTTTCCCCCATAAAATATACCGAAGAAATCTGTGTCAAAGTCGTGCCCGAAAATTTCAAATATTACAAAAAGGGAGGCCAGGTGAACGATTGGAAACAATTTGGGAAATGGGTTTACGACGATCTATTAAAGGATAAAAAAGATCTCCCTCAGGCTGCGAAAAACAACGTAAGAGATATCATCAAAGATATCGAATCGCCCAAAGCGAAGGCAAAGGCATTGTACGAATACATGCAACGCAAAACACGATACATCAGCATACAAGTGGGAATAGGTGGCTTAGAACCATTTCCAGCATCCTATGTCGAACGATTAGGATACGGCGACTGTAAAGCCTTAGTAAATTATATGCAGGCTCTCTTGGACGAAGCAGACATCCCTTCCTATTACTGTATCGTGGAGGCCGGCAATGCCAAGAAAAGTCTGGATACAGAATTTGCAAATGCGGTAGATGGTAATCACATTATTCTTTGTATACCTTTTGAAGGCGATACGACATGGCTTGAATGTACAAGTCAAAAACAACCTTTCGGATTCCTGGGAGATTTTACCGACGACAGACTGGTATTAGCTTGTACCGAAGAGGGCGGAAAAGTACTTCGCACGCCGAAATACAATTGGGCCCAAAATCAACAAATCAGAAATGCAGCCCTCCAGGTGCAACCTGATGGAACGGTGACCGGACAAATCAAAACGACTTTTAGCGGAGCTCAGTTTGACAATCATTTTAGTAACATTTTTAAGAATCCGGTCGACCAAAATAAAACGTTGAAAGAGTATTATGATGTAGACAATATATACTTCAACAAGGTGAATTATGAAATCAGCGACGCAGATGGCCCGGTTGTAGTTGAAGAACTGGATATCAACATTAAGAGTTATGTTGTAAAAAGTGGCAACAACATCATTATACATCCGAATATTTTCAATATATCGCGGACCATTCCAGAATCTAGAAACCGTAAAAACCAACTTTATATCAATCGGGGATACACCGATGTTGATGAATTGACCTTTGAACTTTCTGAAGAAATCAAAGGAAAAATCATGCCGGTACACAAAGTTTTGGAAAGCCCAATGGGAGCATACCGCTTGGCAATAAAACAAGAAGACAACCGTATCCATTTTTACAGAAAATTGGAAATCAAGGAAGGCCTTTATGCTTCAGAAGATTACCAAAAATATTTCGATTTCATGAAAGAGGTTTCGGCATCGGACAAAGGGAAATATAATCTCCCTCTTGCAGTAAACGAATAATAATTTACTTTTATAGGTCAATCAACTTGCATATAAAATTGAATTTATCTATACTTGCAGAATATAATGGGGGATTAGCTCAGTTGGCTAGAGCGTTTGGCTGGCAGCCAAAAGGCCATCGGTTCGAATCCGATATTCTCCACCCCATTTAAACATACAAGAAGAGGGATCGCTTTTAGCAATCCCTCTCTTTTTTTAATATTATTACCTCACATAACGTCATCACGAGGAGGAACAACTTGGCGATCTAAAAACAACACTATACCTGTCTTCTTCTCCGTTCTTTACTCGTAGGTTTGCTTTTACGATGACGGTTGTCCGGCTTCCCTGTAGCAGGAGCAGCGGGCTTGCCTTTTCCACCTTTGCCCGCCTTTACACTCACGGACGATTTGGCTACAAAACCGGGCGACATCGTAAGTCCTTCCATCTCCATGACCGGAAGTGCTATTCCGATCGTTTTTTCAATGTCCTGCACATACGGTATTTCTTCTACGTCGCATAGTGAAATAGCAAATCCTTCTGCCCCAGCTCTACCGCTCCGACCGATACGATGCACATAAGATTCCGGTACATTCGGTATTTCATAATTGATAACATATTTCAATAAGTCAATATCAATCCCTCGCGCCGCAATATCCGTAGCCACCAATACCTTTATTTTTTTATTTTTAAAGTCCTCTAATGCCCGTTGGCGTTGATTTTGAGATTTATTACCATGAATAGCCGCTGAAGAAATCTCATACTTAAATAAAACCTTCACCAATTTGTCAGCACCGTGTTTCGTCCGTGTAAATACCAAAACACTGTCATGAACATCATTCTTTAACAACTGCAAAAGTGCTTTATTTTTATTCGCCTTCTCGACATAATATAGTGTTTGCTGAATAGTTTCGGCCGTTGTAGACTCTGGTGTCACTTCTACTTTCACCGGGTTGTGCAATATGCTATCAGCAAGACTCTGAATTGCTTTCGGCATCGTTGCCGAAAAAAACAAGGTTTGACGATTCTGAGGGATCACCTGTAATACCCTCTTCACATCGTGAATAAAACCCATATCCAGCATACGATCTGCTTCATCCAAGACAAAGATCTCAATCTGGTGAATGGACAGTACTTTCTGGTTCATCAAGTCCAATAATCTTCCCGGTGTGGCTACTAAAATATCAACCCCCGCTTTTATTTGGTTAACTTGGGAGAATTGATTTACCCCACCAAAAATAACGGCATGTTTTAATTTTAGATTTTCACCATACTCTTGAAAAGATTCATCAATCTGAATTGCCAGTTCCCGAGTCGGAGTTAGGATTAGGGCACGAATGGTGCCTCTTTTTTGACCCTGCGGTTTTGTATTATTTAGTAGTTGGAGGATAGGAATGGCAAATGCTGCCGTTTTACCTGTCCCTGTCTGTGCACAGCCCAGTAAATCTTTTCCTTTTAGGACTTCCGGTATAGCTTGTGCTTGTATCGGCGTAGGTGTTTTGTACCCTAATGTATCAAGTGCTGCAAGAATAGGCGCACTAACCTTTAAATCTTTGAAAGTTGTCATTCAATAATTTTAAGACAATAAATATACTGCCTAGTGAATATTTTACTTTCAAATCCGTGTGAAAGTAGCACGAAATAGAACTGAAGTCTATTCAAAAAAACAAAGCCGTTAAGCAAAAACTTAACGGCTTTGTTTTGTATTGTACCAATTCTTAGTTTTGTTCAACAGGAAGTACTGAAACATAAGATTTGTTGTTCGCTTTTTTACGAAAAACAACGGTACCTTCTACTAAAGCGTATAATGTATGGTCTTTACCAATACCCACATTAGCATCAGGGTTGTGTTGCGTACCACGTTGACGAACGATGATGTTCCCAGCGATAGCTTTTTGACCACCGAAAATTTTGATACCTAATCTCTTACTGTGTGACTCACGGCCGTTCTTAGAACTACCCGCACCTTTTTTATGTGCCATTTCTTTATCTTAATTTATGACTTTCGTCAGATTAAAAATTCAATTATAAACTGATACCAGTAATCTGGATTTTAGAAAATTTTTGACGGTGACCGTTTTTCTTCTTGTAACCTTTACGACGTTTTTTCTTGAAAACGATAACTTTATCACCTTTTAAATGAGACAAAATCGTAGCCGAAACTTTAGCGCCTGAGATACTTGGAGTACCTACAGTAAATTTACCACCATCTTCTGCTAACAATATGTTGTCAAATTCAATACTAGCGCCTTCTTCTCCTTGTAAACGGTGCACAAAAAGATACTGGTCTTTTGCAACCTTAAATTGCTGTCCTGCTATATTTACTATTGCGTACATTGTTATTTAATATATTTTGTTAATATTTAATGAACCGCAAAGATAGAAGTTTCTTTTTAATCTTGCAAGTATATTTTAAACTCCGTTTTTTACACATAGAAAGGCCTCCGCTTTCGCAGAGGCCTTTCGCTCCAAATCATCTGTCCCGTTACTTCACTTCAATTAATCTTTTTGCGACTATAGCTTCTTCTTTCTTACCTATTTTCACATGAAGAATACCATCTGTATAGCTGGCATCTATACTGCTATAGTTTACCGTATCAGGCAATGTAAACGATCTTGTAAAAGAGGTATAACTGTATTCTTTTTTACTGTACAATTTATCTTCTACTTCATTTTCATCCTTTTTCTCTACGGAGATAGAAATGATGTTTTTATCTACATTAATTTTGAAATCCGACTTTTGTAAGCCCGGAGCCGCCAATTCTATACTAAATGCGTCTTGTGTCTCTGTGATATTTACCGCAGGAACTCGGGTTACTAAACGATCTGTGATAAATGAATCATTGAATAAATTGTCGAATACACTGTTTACAAATGGATTTACACCGTCTGTATTTACTGCTTTGGTTGGAAATTTGATTAATGCCATTTTATGATCCTCCTATTAAGTTTAATTTTTATTTTTTATAAATTAACAACGATTGGAATTATTCAATTTATATACCAATCGTATTTTTTCTTAAAAAAGAGACAAAATGTCATTTTAAAACAAATACACAGGACAAATAGTCATTAACTCGTGTTGATATTCTAATCCTATGGATCCGGATTAGGGATACGTATATTGTGTCTTCTATAAACATTGGCATCTTATGGATTCAGAGAAATTCGTGCTTTGCAACATTTTAATGGGACATTCCGTAAGGATTGTACGGTTGTCTGTTTGTCCCGGAGGGATTACATGTTGATAGCAAAATGTGTATTCGATCGGGGGCGACCCCGCTAGGGGTCGAATGCACCGCATCTTCTATCTAGAAACATTCGAATCCTACGGATTCTTCTTTTATTTAATCCCTGGCATAATTCAGGGAGACCTTAGAGTTTGCTAAGTCTCCTCCGAACGGTGGGTTGGTCTTCCGAATAGAAATATCCACGCGGGAGACAAAGTTATATTTCTTAAGCAGCAGATCAAGGATATCTTCGGCAGCAGATTCTAACAACTTTCTCTTTGGAGACATCACCTCTACCAACACCTGATACAGCTCCTCATAATTGACCGTATTTTTCAAATCCTCGGCATCTGGATTTTCAAATGGGAAGCAAACTTCTACATCGATATAAAATTCATTACCCAGCAGCTGCTCTTCTTCATAAAAGCCGATAGGAGAAAAAAAACGGACCTCAGTAAGTGCTACCTTTTGTATAACCATGATCTAATATACAAAAAATCCGAGAACACCACACAAGAAATTCGCCGTGTCTAGGAAATACAATTAAATTTTTCACGTTTTATTTTTTTAAAATCTTCCTGAAGGCGATGACAGCAGGACGTCCCCTCGTCTACGAGGACTGATTTCCGACATAAAGGGTACCTCAATCTCGACACCATTTGTCGTAACCTCCATACCGTTTACCTCATCCGTCATAAAGGATGCCTCAATCTCCATGTCGATTCGTACATTCGGATAAATTTTCATGTATTTCTACTCGATTATAATTGCCGATAAAAGCAAAATTATCTAAGTTTATAAAAAATCAATCCATATGCATAATAAATCTTATTTTCTGATACTTATCCTAACGGGGCTATTTTTATGTGGTAACGGACAGACCAAGTTCCAACCCCAAGACACCGAATTCTATGAGCCTAAAATCCGAACCGTCACAACCTCCGACAATCAGGCACCGAGCGATGCAATCGTACTTTTCAATGGCACAGGTCTTTCGCAATGGTGTAGTGCCAATGACAGCATCAAAGAAGCCAATTGGCACATCGAAAACGGAATGCTACAGGTGAGACCAGGAACCGGAAACATTCGTACGAAGGAAAACTTTGAAGATTTCCAACTCCATGTAGAATGGAAAAGTCCCGAAGTAATCAAAGGCGAAGGACAAGGTCGAGGGAATAGTGGTATTTTCCTGCAAGGGTACTACGAAATCCAGGTTTTAGACAACAATAACAATCCAACTTATGTAAACGGACAAGCAGGCTCGCTCTACAAGCAGCAACCTCCTTTGGTCTCCGCGGTGAAAAATCCCGGAGAATGGCACAGCTACGACATCCTGTACACAGCCCCCCGCTATAATAGTGACGGGATCCGGATTCGAAAAGGAAGTGTTACCGTAATCCATAATGGTGTTGTTGTACAATACAACACGGAAATTGCCGGAACTACAGAATACATCGGAATGCCTCGGGTAGTCGCTCATGGTACCGGCCCCATCGTATTGCAAGATCATGGCGACTTGGTGCAGTTTCGGAATATCTGGCTACGGAAACTATAAAACCGAAATAATCCTTAATTTTGCTCAGATTTTTAAAAAAATATATGCATAAATTCCTAGCCTTATTTTTTCCCGCAAGTATCTGTCCTAAATGGTCATCAAGAACCTGCAGAACATTTTTATCGCTGTTAGCAGTACCGCTAATCTTGCAAGTTTTATTTGGTTTTACCTGCGCCTACGGTCAGCGAAACTTTACTATAGATGAGACCGTTTATGGTCCGGGAAGATTTTCTCCGAAAACATTAATAGCACAAAAATGGATGCACACGGAAGATGCATTCACATGTCTTGATAGCACATACCAAAACTTGGTCATCCGATCCGCCAAAGACAACTGGTCGCCACAGAACCTGATTACCGTAAATCAACTTCAGTCTGCCGTTACTTCGGCTCTCCCCAACGAAAAAATTGAACTGAAATATATTCCTTTCGACTACTCCTGGACAGGAGATCAGGTATTATCCTTTTCCGCGCAGGGAGCGAACAACTCGTATGTAATCGAGTACAATACCAAATCCCAAAAAGCTACGGTAACAAGCAGTGTTCCTTCCGGCGTGTCCAATACAGAATACGGAAATGACGGCGGTAGCATAGCCTATCTGATAGGCAATAACATTGAAATCATAGATGCAGCCGGAAGAAAAGTACAAGTAACAAAGGACACGGTAGATGGCATTGTGAATGGAAGTGATTACACACATCGACAAGAATTTGGCATTAATAAAGGGATGTGGTGGAGCCCAGACAACAAAAAGCTACTGTACTACCGAAAAGATGAAACAATGGTATCTAAGTATCCCCTTCCGCAATGGGATTCACGCGTGGCAACTGTAAAAGACATCCGGTATCCGATGGCCGGAATGAAGAGTGAAGAAGTGACTCTTGTTATCTTCGACACGGATAAAAACGAACACATAACATTGCAAACCGGAGAACCCAAAGAACAATATCTCACGATCGCCACTTGGGATCCAACCGGTCAGTCCATCTATGTTGGTGTATTAAATCGCGGACAGGATCACTTAAAACTCAACCAGTACAATGCCAATACCGGAGCATTTGTAAAAACACTATTTGAAGAGAAATCTTCCACTTGGGTGGAGCCACAGCATCCGCTTACTTTTCTTCCAAAAAATAACACACAGTTTCTCTATCAAACCGATAAAGATGGCTACAACCAATTGTACCTCTATAATACAGACGGAACACTAGTCAGACACCTAGGGCATCAAGACATTATCGTCACCGATCTAACAGGATTTGACGCTAAAAGCCAAAAGGCCTACTATGTAGGAGCAGCGAAGAACGGATTGGAAAGACATCTATTTGAAGTGGAGTTAAAATCGGGTAAAACTACCCAATTGACAACAGCAAATGGTGTACATCAAGCGTCAGTGAGTTCGAGCGGTAGTTTTATTTTAGATCAGTACAGCAATTTAAATACACCAAATGTGGTTCAGGTTATTCAAACGAAAGACAAAAAGGAGCTCCCTATTATTAAGGCAGACAATCCATTTGTCGGAAAAATAAACTTACCCCGTATTGAATTCAAAGAGTTCATCTCTCCGGATGGCAAGACACCCTTAAATGCAAGGATCACTTACCCGCTGAATTTTGATAAGACAAAAGAATACCCTGTTATGATCTACCTATACGGGGGATCACATGCACAATTAGTTACCGATAGGTGGCTTGGAGGTGTAGGATATTTTGACCTCTACATGGCACAAAATGGATATGTCGTATTCACCTTAGACAATAGAGGATCGGATGCAAGAGGAAGAGATTTTACCCGTGTCACGCACCGCAACCTGGGTGAAGCCGAGATGGAAGACCAGCTAAAAGGCATCGAATACCTCAAGTCCCTTCCTTACGTAGACACGGAAAACATGGGTATATTCGGATGGAGCTACGGCGGTTATATGGCAACTTCTTTTATGACCAAGCACAACGAAATCTTTAAGGCTGCTGTCGCTGGTGGCCCGGTTATCGATTGGAAATATTATGAAGTGATGTATGGCGAGCGTTATATGGATACACCGCAGGAAAATCCTGAAGGCTACGCCAAAACTTCGCTCCTGAATAAGGCAGATCGATTAAAAGGCAATCTTTTAATTATCCATGGTGCGCAAGATCCAGTAGTCGTACAACAACATAGCATGGATTTTATTGAAAAATGCATCAAAGCAGGGAAGCAAGTGGATTACTTCCTCTACCCTAGCCATGAACACAACGTGGGCGGTAAGGATCGTATTCACCTCTATGAAAAAATAGCAAGGTATTTTGATTTGCATCTTAAATAGGAAAAGCGAGCTTTTATGCTCGCTTTTCCTATTCTTAATCCGCGTTATTATCAATTCCGTTCTTGATACGCCTTTATACCAGACTGCAGAAAAGCAGCATATTTATCGATATCATAGTTTGCGCCACTTGACTGCACAAGCAGCTCACCATCATTGCCCACCAACGCATATAACGGCTGAGAATTACTACCAAACTTACTGATCTGAAAATCTGTATTCTTTTTACCAACTGTATTTATTTTCTTTCCAGTTTGTGGAGAAATATATTGTTCCGCTTCCGCGAGCTTTAAATCATGCTCATCCACATATAATTCTACTAGAATAAATTCCTGATTAATCAAATTTCTTATTTTCTGATCAGACCACACATCCGCCTCCATCTTACGACAATTGACGCAAGTCCATCCCGTAAAATCTATCATTAAGGGTTTGTTTTGCGCTTTCGCCGCAGCAAGGGCTTCCTCATAATCGTAATAGGGATCAAATCCCTTAATCGTTGCCCGACTGTGAAAATGCGTATAATGTTTACGACCACTGGCATCTGCCGTATGTGTACCGCCCATGCTATGCACAGTCGAAATATCAAAATCCTGTGTACCTATCGGTGGCAAGAAAGCGGCTATAGATTTCAGTGGCGCTCCCCACATACCCGGTACCATATACACCACAAATGAAAAAACAACTATGGCCAGTATCGTTCGGGGAACAGACAAATAATTTAACGGACTATCGTGTGAAAATTTGATTTTACCAATAAGGTACAATCCCATCAATCCAAAGATGACAATCCATAACGAAAGGAACACTTCCCTATCCAATATTTGCCAATTATAAGCCAAGTCAACATTAGACAAAAATTTTAAAGCCAAGGCAAGCTCCAGGAATCCTAACACTACTTTCACACTATTGAGCCATCCACCTGATTTGGGCAGCGACTTCATCATGGAAGGAAACATAGCAAATAATACAAAAGGCACGGCCAATGCTAAAGAAAAACCAAACATACCAATTGCCGGCCCCAATCGTTCCCCTTTTGTAGCGGCCTCAACAAGCAGCGTGCCGATTATCGGCCCCGTACAAGAGAAGGAAACTACTGCTAGACTAGCCGACATAAAAAACAAACCTACCAAACCGCCTTTGTCCGAATTCGCATCAATTTTATTGACAAAAGAACTGGGCAGTGTAATTTCAAATGCACCAAAAAAGGAAGCTGCGAACACAACCAGTAATAGAAAGAAAAGAAAATTGAAAACACCATTCGTAGAAAGCGCATTTAATGCATCCGCACCAAACGCCATGGTAATCAACATGCCCAGGGCAACATAAATAACGATAATAAATATACCATATAACAACGCCTGCGAAACCGCTTTCCCTTTACTGCCCGACTTTTTCGTAAAAAAACTTACCGTCAATGGTACCATCGGAAAAATACAGGGCATCAGGAATGCCGCAAATCCGCCGATTAATCCCGCGATAAATATTGCCCACATTGATTGTTTCTCTGCCTGCTCAATCGGTACCCGTGTAACGACAGCATCATCACTTTCACCTTCATTGAACGACGCAGTATCAGCACCATCTGAGAAAACTACCTCATCAGAAACATCGATCAGCCCTTCCGTATCCTGAGCTCCCTCCGAAAATTCAATATCGTCAAACGAAACCAAACTATCCTCCTGCGCGAAACCAGCTCCCTGAAACAGGAAACTCATCGTTAATAAAATTTGAAAAACTATCTTCATCATAATATGCTTTTTTGGTTGATTTTATATTTTCAAAAAAGAGGTACCGATCATACTCCTGATCGGATACCCCTCACACAAACAATACCTAAAAGTTTACAATTTTAGGTTGAAACAACAGTTATATATTATCGTACACCGATCAATGGTTTCTCCAGTCTACTAATTGGCAAATACCCCGTAAACGAAAGATCACTAGACACATACCCCGGCTTAATCGGTTCTTCACGCACGAGATCAGTACTTAAATATTTTTTATTATCATCGCAGAGTAATGTTACCACTACGGCATCATCCCCAAGCTCTTCTTTTAATTTAATCGCACCGATAATATTAGCACCAGAGGAGATTCCTACAGCCAATCCCAGTTCCTTTGCTAATTTCTGCGCCATAATAATCGCATCACCGTCGCACGCTTTGATCACCCGATCTACTTCGTCCAGCTTTACAATAGCAGGAATAAATTCATCTGAAATTCCCTGAATACGGTGAGAGCCTACTTTATAGCCAGTCGTCAATGTTGGACTTTCTGCAGGTTCAAGTGGATGTATTTTAACAAACGGATTACTATTCCGGAGCTGCCTACCTACCCCCATCACCGTGCCACCGGTACCTACTCCTGCCACAAAAGCATCTGCCGCCAGTCCGACCGAGGAAAGCTGAGATACAATCTCTTTTCCCGTAGTCAATTCATGCGCCTCCACATTGAATTCATTCTCGAACTGTCTCGGCAAAAACACGCCTCCTTTTGCGGCCAACTCCTCACTTAACCTAATACTCCCGAGAAAGCCTCCCTCCTCTTTACTGACCAGCTGTATATCAGCTCCCATACTTTTTATGATGTCGATACGCTCTTTACTCAGCCAATTAGGCATAATGATTTTCACCTGATGCCCCAATGCTTTACCAATCGCCGAAAAAGAAATACCCGTGTTGCCACTTGTTGCTTCCACAATCATATCCTTGGGGTTGATCTGACAGTTCATATATGCCTTATAGAGAATATATAACGCCATACGATCCTTTATACTTCCCGTGAGATTATAGTTTTCACACTTCACGTATATCCTTCCAGCTTTTCCCTTATAGTGATACTGCAACTCCAACATGGGCGTATTACCAACCAAACACCACAGGTGTTTAAATCTACTATCCAGTTCGGGAGAAAGACACTTACTCATCACTTCTTCTATCATTTATGTTTTATTTTAAATCATTGACACACTAAAACGCTCTCCATCATTTCATCAACAAAATTGCAGTTTAACAAGATAATATTCAACACTAACACTTCTTTTCGATAATTTTTATGGAATAAACACTACAATTAAATAAATTATTCGTGAAAAATATATAATTTAGCAGAGTACCAAGAAAAAATACACTTATGCAATTAGATGATACAGACATAAAACTACTTCGCTTACTTCAGCAAGATGCTACATTGAGTAACAAAGAGTTATCTTTCAAATTACATAAATCAATAGCTGCTATTCATGAGCGGGTTAAAAAACTCAAAGCACAAGGTTATATAAAAAGGACTGTGGCTATCGTAGATCGGCATAAGATAGGAATCGGCCTTATTTCTTTTTCCCAGGTCTTTCTTAAAGCACATACGGCCGAAGTACTAAATGAGTTTGAACGCGATGTTGCGAAATTCCCTGAAGTAATGGAGTGCTATCAAATGGCAGGATCCTATGATTTTATGTTACGCATAGCTACTAAAGACATGGATGCCTACCACATGTTCCTTCGGCATAAATTGGCAGTCTTGCCCCAGGTAAATACCGTACAAACCTATTTTGTACTCTCCGAAACCAAGAGTGAGACGGCTTATTCAATATGACAAAATGGATCATTTATCGATACTGGATTAAAGACCTTTCCAATTGGGTTGGATCTTCGATATATATTCTTTTTAAAATAATAAGCTGTATCGTTATTGTTTTAAAAGTCGCACTCACATGGCCAGCAAAATAGCCACATAATGACAAATTGCTGCTGCAAGGACTAATGCGTGCCATATAGCATGCGCATTCAGATTTCTCTTATAGCTGTAAAACGCAATACCCAATGAATATAGGCCTGCCCCAACAAAAATCAACACCAACACGGCGGTGGGGAGATCGTTGAAAAATCTTTTTCCGCCGACGACCATCATCCAGCCCATCAAAAAGTAGACTTAGGGGCATAGCGGACAATATCTGATTTTTCCACTTTCATTGTATTCTGTGTTTGAACGTAAATCAAGCATATCTTTGCTTACTAATAAGTAACAATTAATTGTACAGGTCGGTTTATTTTTTTTGCAATAAGTTCCCCTTCTTATAAACAGACTTTTGAGCTAGCTACTAACCCTTTGCGATGCCGCACATTCGAACTGAGGTTCTAATTCTGCTACAAACAAAAAAAGTCCGACTTTCGTCAGACTTTTTTTGTCGGGGTGGCAGGATTGGCTCAGCCCCCCGATCCCCCAGCACGACCCTGAAGCCTCCTGCGGATCGAACCACGGTTCTCATCCCGCCACAAACAAAAAAAAGTCCGACTTTCGTCAGACTTTTTTTGTCGGGGTGGCAGGATTGGCTCAGCCCCTCGATCCCCCAGCACGACCCTGAAGCCTCCTGCGGATCGAACCACGGTTCTCATCCCGCCACAGACAAAAAAAAGTCCGACTTTCGTCAGACTTTTTTTGTCGGGGTGGCAGGATTCGAACCTACGACCTCCACATCCCAAATGTGGCGCGATACCGGGCTACGCTACACCCCGAAAAGGCATTACCTTTTTTGTGTGGCACAAATATACGGGTAAAAATGATTTTGTCAAGGACAAACACAAACATTCACATTAACACGTTGATTCATTGCAAAATATTTTTTTTTCAACGTTTCATTTCTAATATTGAAAACATCTCCTAATTGTTTATAAAAAAATATTTTTTTTCTTACCTTTGCAGTCGCTTCCAAAAGAGGTCAAAAAGTATTTTAAAAAACTTTTTTTTAATTAAAATAAAAGCTGTAATATTGCATTCCGATTTTTACAGGATATAAATCGTTAATAATTACTCGAAATCATGGATTTAGTAAAATTTGTAGAAGAACAAGCGGTCGTAAGAAATGAAAATCCCGCTTTCAAAGCAGGAGATACCATCAGCGTTCATTATAAAATTCGCGAAGGAAATAAAGAGCGTGTTCAGGTGTACCAAGGTGTAGTACTCCAATTAAACAGCGAAGGTGCCAACGCTACTTTTACCGTTCGTAAAATTTCTAACGGCATAGGTGTTGAACGTATTTTCCCTGTAAATTCGCCAAACATTGAAAAAATTGTAGTAAATAGCTATGGTAAAGTACGTCGCGCTAAATTATTCTATTTGCGCGGTCTTACTGGTAAAGCAGCCCGTATCAAAACTAGACGCGTTTAATTTTAAACACGAAACTACTTCAAAAGAAAAAGGATGCAATCGATATTACATCCTTTTTCTTTTTTCTATAAGCATTCAAAAAAGCCCTATCTACCCCCTAACGAACCACGTCGGGTTTTGTCCCCATAATATCATCTATCTTTTCCCTCACTTCCTCCGTCAACACAGATAAAACTTCAAAAGCCTTAAAGTTCTCCACCAATTGACTTTCTTTAGTCGCACCCAATATCGCAGTAGTAACATTCGGATTCTGAATACACCATGCGATAGATAATGTTGGCAATGAAACCCCTAGCTCCTGCGCAAAAGCACCTAATTGTTTCACCCGCAAAACCTTATCATCCAACAATGCCCTATCCTTCAACCATTCGTATCCTTCCAAAGACATCCTCGACCCATCAGGAACTCCGCTGTTGTATTTCCCGGTTAACAGTCCTGACGCCAACGGACTCCAAATAGTACTGCCCATTCCTATATTATTAAATATACTTAAGAATTCGGATTCCATTTTCCGTCGGTTAAACAAGTTATATTCGGGTTGCTCTACTGCAGGTCCTTCCAAGCCCAATTCCCTCGCGATCATATGCGCTTCCATAATTTCCGCTGCCGACCATTCACTTGTACCCCAATAAAATATCTTACCTTGTTGTATCAGCGTGTTCATCGTGCGCACCACTTCTTCGATCGGCACATTCTTATCTGCACGATGGCAATAATATAAATCAAGGTATTCCACCTGCAACCTCTGCAAAGCTTCATCACATGCTTCCATTAAATGTTTCCTACTTAACCCGTGTTGATTAGGCTTCTTATCCTCCCCCTTCCAACCAAAAAAAGCTTTACTAGAAAGCACAAAGGAACTCCTATCCCAACCTTTCTTTTTCAATATTCTTCCCATCATTTCTTCCGACTTACCGGCGGAGTACACTTCGGCATTATCAAAAAAATTGACACCATTTTCATAAGCAATAGACATTAGCCTATCATTAATATTATCGTCTGTCTGTCTTGCAAAAGTGACCCACGAACCAAATGATAATGCACTTAATTGGAGACCACTCTTCCCCATTCTTCTGTATTCCATGTTTTGAATTTTAGCAGCCTAAAGTTAGGTATTAATGATTTTATAAAAAATTATTGTTACAATATGGGTGCTAAATCATTTTATGGGTATCTTCAACCATTATGAATGGAAACATCGTCTTGATCTTTATTTTATTCATCGGCATCAATGCACCTATAGGAGTAGCGCAGTCTTCCATGGACGACATCGCAGCAATGCAATCCTTACCCTTAAAATATCAGGTTCTAAAAACAAATGAACGCATTTTCATAGACGGAAAAGCTGACGAAACTATTTGGAAAAAAACACCTTGGACATCAAATTTTGTGGATATCGAAGGAGCACATCAGTTAAAGCCAACCTATAGAACTGCAACAAAGATGCTGTGGGATGACGAACACCTTTACATCTACGCAGAACTGGAAGAACCACATATCTGGGGCGACATCACGACATATGATGCCATCATCTACCATAATAATGACTTTGAAATATTTATTAAACCTTTTGAGCAACACCCCTTTTATTATGAAATAGAAATCAATTCATTAAATACCGTTATGGATTTAATGATGCCCAAGCCGTATCGTTTCGCAGGAGAAGCAATAATGAATTGGGATGTAAAGAACCTAAAATCAGCAGTGCATATAGAAGGCACACTCAACAATCCGTCAGATAAAGACAACTATTGGTCTGTGGAAATGGCAATTCCTTTTGCGTCTTTAAATACATTTGGACGCCCCACTACTCCCAAAGTAAATAGTTTCTGGCAAATCAATTTTTCAAGGGTACAATGGCAACACGAACTTATAAACGGAAAATACAGCCGTAAAAAACAGGAAAATGGCAAATTTATCGCCGAAGACAACTGGGTCTGGTCTCCTATCGGGGTAATTAACATGCATTATCCAGAAAGATGGGGATACATCCAATTCGTGGAGCAGGATCAAAAAGAAGACAATTACATTCCCCATACAAATCAAAAAACGGCATGGAATGTCTTTTATTTACAACAGCTACACCGAAAAAAACATGGACGCTTTGCGACCGACATAACCGCACTAGAAGGATATAAATTATTTTTAGAAAATGATTTTAACAATATCCATTATACCTTTGTAATCAATGACGATCAGACATTTTATAAAATAAAAATCAAAGATCCAACGATATCACAGGTACTTTCGCTGGATAGTTATGGTAATTACAACATCAGTTATGAATAAAAGAAGAGATTTTCTAAAAGCAACCTTTGCAGGTATTGCGACGCTGCAATTGCAACCACTGGCGAGTCTAGCTAGTCCACAAAATAGTGGACTTTTATTTGATTACTGGATGTGGGTTCGTCCCAATCAAAAAGAATCGGAAGCCATTATAAAAAAAAGATATCAATCCTACAGGGAAGTAGGTGTTAGAGGGCTCTTTTTTGAGGATTATAGCAAGAAACATTTTCAAATTGCAAAAGAAATGGGACTGGAAACACATCGTTGGATGTGGACAATGAATAGAGGAGAAAAAGATCTTTTGGCACAACATCCAGAATATTACGCGGTCAGTAGATCGGGTAAATCCTGCGCCACAGAACCTGCCTATGTAGATTATTATAGGTTCCTCTGTCCATCACATCCCGATGTTCCGAAATACCTTGAAGAGAAATCCCGGGAACAACTTGAAAAAGAAGATGTGGATGGCTTACACCTCGATTACATTCGGTATCCAGATGTTGTATTGCCCGTTAATCTATGGCAAAATTACAACCTCGATCAGTCCACCGAACTACCTGATTACGACTTCTGTTATAGTAAATACAGTAAAGCTGCTTTCCTAAAAGAAACAGGCATTGATATTGACAAAGTAGAACGTCCAGACCAGAGCCTATCCTGGCGTTCCTTCCGCTACAACCAGGTCAACAAAGTCGTGAACCGCATTGCTGATGTCGCTAAAGAATACGACAAACCGCTTACTGCTGCAGTATTTCCTACCCCAGATCTTGCAAAACGAATTGTAAGACAAGATTGGACAAATTGGAAACTCTCTGGTGTATTTCCCATGATATACCATGGTTTTTACAGAGAACCTGTCGGCTGGATTGGTACCGCCGTGAGCGAAGGAGTGCAGGCATTAAATGGCAAATTCCCCCTATATGCAGGACTTTATCTACCTGATTTCAAAACAGAAGATGAATTAAAGGAAGCTATAAGGCTTTCGAAAAAAAACGGTGCCGCAGGTATATCCCTATTCGGTGAAACAGATTTTACACCGGCCATACTCAATGTCTTGAAATCTTTCCACTAAGCAATTTTACAGAAGGATATGGCAGTCACGTACAGTTCTAAATGACAACAATATTGATTTGATTCAAACTTAGATAAATTTGACTTTATGCAATTATAATCACTTTACATATAAAGTCAAATTTTCAATCTCTCCTCTGCCTTTAAGATTTTATTTTTAGAGGAAAATATGTCAAAAAAATACGTACCTTTGTATCCCGTACATGAGGCAGATGTTTGGAGCCCTAAAGCTCCAAACATTAGTTAAAAATCCATAATTGCTATGACTAAATATATCTTTGTTACGGGCGGCGTAACCTCGTCGTTAGGGAAAGGCATTATTGCTGCATCCTTAGCCAAACTTCTACAGGCACGTGGCTTTAAAGTAACCATTCAAAAATTCGACCCTTACATCAACATTGATCCAGGAACATTGAATCCCTACGAGCATGGGGAATGCTATGTAACCGAAGATGGTGCGGAAACCGATCTCGATTTGGGACATTACGAACGTTTTTTGAATGTACCTACTTCCCAGGCAAACAATGTTACGACAGGGCGTATCTATAAGCACGTCATCGAAAAAGAAAGAGAAGGTGCTTATTTAGGGAAAACAGTTCAAGTCATACCACATATTACCGACGAAATCAAACGTCGCATGCAACTTTTGGGCGAAACCGGCGAATACGACATTGTCATCACCGAACTTGGAGGAACAGTAGGCGATATCGAGTCACTTCCTTTCATCGAAGCCGTACGTCAGTTGCGTTGGGAATTAGGCAATAACGATTCATTGGTCATCCACTTAACGTTGGTCCCTTATTTGGCCGCTGCGGGCGAGTTGAAAACAAAACCTACGCAACACTCCGTCAAAACATTGTTGGAATATGGTGTTCAACCAGATATTTTAGTATGTCGTACAGAACATAAATTAACGCCGGAAATTCGCAAAAAACTTGCATTATTTTGTAATGTGAATATCAATGCGGTAGTGGAATCAATCGATGCACGTACGATCTATGATGTTCCCTTATTAATGCTAAAAGAACAATTGGATAAAACCGTATTATCCAAGCTAAAATTATCTACCAAGAACGAACCTAATTTAGAAAACTGGAAAAATTTCTTAGGAAGATTAAAAAATCCGACAAACGAAGTTAACATCGCCTTGGTGGGCAAATATGTCGAACTTCCAGACGCATATAAATCCATTGCAGAGGCGTTTATACACGCCGGATCTGCTAACGAGACTAAAGTAAAAGTACGGTATATCGCAGCGGAAAGCATCAACGATGAAAATGTAGCCGATAAGTTAAAGAATCTAGACGGTGTATTGGTAGCTCCTGGATTTGGAGAACGCGGACTAGATGGTAAATTATCAACGATCGAGTTCGTACGCAAAAATAAAATACCTTTCTTTGGTATTTGTTTGGGTATGCAATGTGCCGTCATTGAGTTTGGCCGCAATGTATTAGGTCTTAAAGATGCAAACAGCTTTGAGATGAACGATAAAACGACCAATCCCGTTATTAATTTGATGGAAGAACAAAAAAACATCAAAAATATGGGCGGTACCATGCGTTTGGGAGCGTATGACTGTGAAATCAAAAAAGGGACCAAAGCTTTTGGTATTTACGGTAAAGCAAAAATTTCGGAAAGACACCGCCACCGTTATGAATTCAATAATGACTATTTAAAAGACTACGAAAAAGCGGGAATGATAGCCTCAGGAATCAATCCCAACACCGGACTAGTCGAAATAGTAGAATTAAAAGATCATCCGTTTTTTGTAGCCGGTCAATTTCATCCCGAATTAAAATCAACAGTTGCAAATCCTCACCCACTTTTTGTTAGCTTTGTAGCCGCGTGTTTAGCTAATAAGAAGTAGAACATCAATAAATAGAAAGATATTAGAAATAAAAAATAGTAAATGGATAGAAATAATATCATAGGATTAGTACTTATTTTCGCAATTTTTGCTGGTTCATTTTACTTAATGAAACCGTCAGAACAGGAAATTAAGCAAGAACAAGTATTACAAGATTCGCTAAAAAACCTAAGAGAAGGTAACGTCGTTGCCGACACCACACGTACTACTGATCAAATCGCTACAGTAGACTCCGCAGCATTACAAAAACCTTTTGGTGCAACTAAAATCGGACAAGAACAACTTGTTAAACTGGAAAACGAATTGCTGGTAGCGGAAATTTCCACTAAAGGGGGTAAAGTAAAATCTGTACAGCTCAAGAATGAAACAAACTATGACGACACCCCGTTGTATATCTTAGAGGGTGAAAACAACAAGTTTGGATTTATCTTTAAAGCCGACGGTGAAAACATCAACACGAACGATTTATACTTTACCGTAAGCAATCCCTCTGCAACTGCAGTAACCCTTCGTTTAAATTACAATGAGAATCAATATATCGACTATACCTATACCTTGCAAGCTGACGCATATAATGTAGGACTTCAGGTGAATGCAGTAGGCATCCAAAATCTAGTTGACATCAAGCAAAAGTTAATTACGTTAAACTGGGAGGCTTCTCTTCTTCAAAAAGAACTTAATGTAAAATCGGAAAGAGAAAAATCAACAATATTCTACAAAGATTCCGAAGGTTCAGTTGACCATCTTTCTGAATCTGGAGATGATGAAGAGAAAGTAGAGGAAAAAGTGGAATGGATCGCATTCAAACAACACTTCTTCTCTGCTATTCTATCTTCAAAACAATCTTTTGAAAATACAGAACTGAATGTAACGTTTAACACTGCCGATAGCGTGGTGAAGACGTATAAAACTTCAACTAACCTGGCGTTCAATACCCAAGGAAATAATCAGTATGATTTCAATTTCTTCTTTGGTCCAAATCAGTATAAAACCTTGAAAGGCGAGGGAAATGATTACCAAAAGATTATCAATATGGGATGGGGTCCTATGTCATGGATCAATAGATTCTTGACCGTCCCTCTTTTTGATTTTCTTGATGGCTTCAAAATGAGCTACGGTATTGTCATCCTAATTCTAACCTTGCTATTAAAAGGATTGATGTTTCCGTTGACCTACAAATCTTATCTTTCGATGGCCAAAATGCGTGTGCTTAAACCGCAGCTTGATCAGATTAAAGAAAAAGTAGGTGACGATAATCCGATGCTTTTACAACAAGAGCAAATGAAATTATACAAGCAAGCAGGAGTAAATCCCTTAGGTGGATGTCTACCCATGCTTCTACAGATGCCTTTTACATTAGCGTTTTTCTTTTTCTTTCCTAACCTTTTCGAATTAAGAGGCGAAAGTTTCTTGTGGATGAAAGATTTGTCCACTTACGATGCACCTATTACTTTCGCCCCAATTTTCGGGATCGGCCACATATCGTTAATGTGTATCTTGATGACATTGACGACTTTGTTAACCACTTGGTATAATAATGCAACTTCGGGAGCAGCTGCCAATGCCCAAATGAAATATATAGGTTATATCATGCCGTTGCTCTTCTTTTTCATGCTAAACAGTTTCCCATCCGGATTGAACTATTACTACTTCCTGGGAGCTGTCTTTACCTTTCTAACGCAGGTTCTTATTCGTTCATTCATTGATGATGATAAAATCCTGGCCAAATTAGAGAACAATAAGAAAAACCCAAAAGTTCAAAAGAAATCATCGTTCCAACAACGGATGGAAGATATGATGAGACAACAGCAAGCGAATCAACAAAAAAAAGTAAATAAGTAATATAATATATAAAAAGAAAAAGGCTCAATGAGCCTTTTTCTTTTTATAACCTAATTTGGAGGTAACCAATCCCCAAAAACATTCCGGATGTCATAATGTCCCTGCTGAGATCGTGGCAACTGATGCGACCAGGTCACTCTAGCTCCGTCATTTCCTCCAGGCCCCGTAGATCCGAGTTCCGCATAAAAAGTCGTCGGTACTTTATCGGGAAACATCTTATCTCCTGTCCACGGATCCCAACCGGCCGGGACGATATGCCGATCCATAAAACAATCTATAAATACAGTTTTTGCATGAGGACGCCAAGGCCTTCCAAGGTAAACTTTATTTACATTCGCATCTGCGGCCATTAATCGACATTTCACGAAAACAAAACCGTAACCACTTTCTTTGATCGTAGATGCGGCAGTGATATACGAATTGCGTAGGCTTTCAATTTCACATTCCTCAAAAAAAGCAGTACTGGAGCCAAAAATAAAATCCGTTGTACCGGCTATTTTACATCTATAGAAATAATTACGATGTCGATCTTTCCCCAGATATAAGGTGTCCTGATGCCCCAGAATCGTACAATTGATAACCGAAACACGATCCGCTTCCACGTGAAGCGCAACAGCCTGTCCCACAGGACCGGAAGAATTAACAATCGTCAAATTTTTGATCGTAACATCATTTGCGAGAACAAGAAAACTATACGAATTAAACGTTCCAAACTTTGTCAATCCACATTCATCCGGAGTGGCTCTTGTTTTTCCCGAATAATCGTCAAACGTAATCACGGTATTCTCCCTGCTCTCCCCTTCAATAATAACATGTCGAATATACGATGGAATCACAACTTTCTCTTTATAAACACCTGCTTTTATCCATATTTTAATCGGTTCTTCACGAAAAGAACGGACAGAATTAATAGCTTCCTGAACAGTTTCAAAATCTCCATTACCCGTTTGATCAACCACAATCTGATCTATTGCTGCTAATGTTAAGCCCGCGTAACATATCAGAAAAAACACCATAAAACTTCGTATCTTCCTCATAATTAGCATATATTATTCAACATTTATATTTCTCAATTAAGCCTCAATTCTATAATTTTTCCAACCGGAACCAATCCACTTCGGCGAAGCCGGAATCGTTTATAGTTTGTTCGCGCGTAGCATACAAGCCCAATGTAGCACCGATCCATTTCCCCGGCTTTGCTTTGAACGTCTCTCCCACTTTCTGATAGTTTTTATTGTCTAAGCTATAGTACCAATTGCAGTTTACCCCCTCTGTAACTCTTACCTGCAGGTATATAAAGTTCGAATCGATGGCAGTAACCGGTGTTATGTCTTCGGTTTTTCCACTCAAGCCTTTCGTACATACGCCATGAAAAAGAGCGTATTGCCCTGTTGTCCCTGCGAGATACAATTGGCTATAATCCTCCCCTACAACTATGAATCCAGCTTTTTCTTTTAGATCTTTTTCATTGGCAATCAATCTCATTTTGGCCGTGGCCTTAAAATTCTCAGCTGGGAATTTCTGTGTCAATATATTAGGCACATCTAGCATGTTCTTAAAATCAGCGGGAAGTTGCTGCGTGTAAAGCCTAAGATAGCCATCGTGACTGGGAATGAACCAAGTCCCATCTGGATTTGCTTGCCACTGCCATTGCAGACCCAATTGTGTGCCCTCAAATTCATCTGATTCAGCCGGATTTATAACAGGGTAGTTTTTGCCTACATTCGGTTTTTTATATTCCAGAACAGGGTTCCCTATCCCGTCACCATCTTTATCTTCACCTATTACCGGCCAGTCGGCAATCCATTTCATGGGTTGAAGGTGCACTACTCTACCCATGGCATCTTTATCCTGAAAATGGAAAAACCAGTCTTCACCCGATGGAGTATCCACCCATGCTCCTTGATGTGGACCATTAATCGCAGTCTTTCCTTGCTCCATAACCACCTTACGTTCGTAAGGCCCATATATATTTTTAGATCGCAATACCAATTGCCAGCCTGTAGCCACACCACCAGAAGGAGCAAATATGTAATAGTATCCGTTCCTCTTATGCATTTTAGGCCCCTCTATTGTAGGATCGATCACATGTCCATCGTATACGATTACCCCTCTATCCAGCACCTTATCCCCATTATCGTTTAACTTCGCAATAGCAAGTACACTTTTTAGTCCGGCCCTGCTTCCAGCGTATGCAAAAGCAAGGTAATTTTTACCATCCTCGTCCCAAAAAGGGCAAGGATCAATCAGTCCTTTTCCCTCAAACACCAAAATTGGATCCGACCAGGTTCCAGCTGGATTCGCTGCCTTCGTCATATATATACCGTAGTCAGGATCTGGGTAATAAATATAAAACTCATCTTGATGAAAACGTATTGCTGGCGCCCATACCCCATTGCCATGCTGTACCTTTTTAAAGATATCCTCGGGTACTTGTTTCTGTAAGACATGACCGATGATCTTCCAATTGACCATATCTTTAGAATGTAAAATCGGTAAACCAGGAGCATGGTTAAAACTAGAGGAAATCATATAGTAGTCATCTCCAACCCGTGTTACATCGGGATCGGAATAATCCGCATCTATAATTGGATTTTTATACCGTCCGTTACCCAAATCGGGCGACCATACCGAAGAAACATAGTTTTGAGAAAAAACAGCCCCTGTTATAAATAGGCCTAAAGAACTTAATAATAAATTTATCTTCATGACAAAATTGGTTTAAAATTTAACGCTACCGGTTGCATAACAAACCTAGCTTATTCCGTTTTATTTTACAATATTATTTACGCAATCGTTGTCATCTGAATAACAAAAAGGAGATTTCTAAAAAGCACGACATCGTTGTCATTGTAAGTTCGTAGATAAATATTTTGAGAATAGTTTGACAGAATATAATTTTGTTGGACAAAGATCCATCAAAGAGAAGGAATAAGGCTTTTAGTCGTCATTGGTCAAATAGACCCTTCGCAATTTTAGTCCCCTCCTCTTTATCCTTATCACAAACTTGGACAGTTCATTAGATCTGCAGAGCTGATAAAAACCAATCTGATCTTCCTCACGATGACGCTTTTTCTAAGTTCAACCACCCTTTTAGCCCAAGCAGATCATCTTCGGCACTGTTAACAACCTACACAAAGGCGCTAAAACCAGTAATACTCCGTCCCACTATTAACGAGTTTATTTCTTTCGTTCCTTCGTACGAATAGATAGCTTCTGCATCGGCTAAGAAACGAGCAACATTATACTCTAATAATATTCCATTTCCTCCCATTACCTCTCTTGCCCTTGACACAATATCACGCGTTCGTAAAGTACAAAAGACTTTCGCCAGCGAGGCATGTTCATCACGGAGCTTATCCTCATCTTGCAGTTCGGATAATCTGAATACTAAAGTTTGCATGGCTGTCAAATTAGACAACATCTCCACCAGATGATTCTGGATCAACTGGAAAGCCGCAATAGGCTTACCAAACTGCTTTCTTTTTAGTGTATACTCCAATGCATTTTCGTAGGCACCACGTGCACAGCCTACGGCCATCCAGGCGACACCAGCCCGCGTCATCTGCAATACTTTGGCCGTATCTTTGAAAGAATTCGCATGTGGCAAACGGTCGCTCTCGGGTACAATACAATTCGTCAATGTTATTAATCCGTTTTGGACAATTCGCAGCGCCATCTTTCCTTTAATCTTCTCGACATTAAATCCAGGATTCTCTTTTTTTACAATAAACCCTTTAACTTCACCATCCCCTAAATCCCTGGCCCATATAATAGTGATATCAGAAAAAGTAGCGTTTCCAATCCATTTTTTTTGGCCATTCAACACCCATCCATCAGCTGTATGACGACAGGTAGTGGTCAATCCCCCGGCCGCTCCCGATCCAACTTCGGGTTCCGTAAGCCCGAAGGCGCCGATTTTTTTGAACTGTTGCATCTGTGGCAGCCACTCGTTCTTTTGTTCTTCCGATCCGCAGGTATAGATAGATCCCATCGCAAGGCCGCTTTGCACACCTAAAAAAGTAGCAATAGAAGGATCTATACGTCCGAATTCAGCAGCTATTATTCCATCCATCAATGATTTTCCACCAGCACAACCGTACCCTTCAAAGGTATAACCACATACATTTAACGAGGCGAGTTTTGGAATGATTTCAAACGGAAACTCATCGTGCAACCAATAATTGTTTACCAAAGGTTTAATCTCCGTTTCAAGGAACGTTCTGATTTTCAACAATAAAGCCTGATCTTCTGTAGAAAGTTTATTTTCCATTCCGTAGAAATCCGCGTTAATAGGAGGCAGCTCTTTTTTCTTGTTACTACCACCGGTAAGCATTTTCATGGCCATCTGCAATTGCTTTTCATCCATTTTGGAAACAGCATTTAAAACTGCACCCAAGTCTACCTTTTTTGAAATCTTATTAAGCTGCTCAAAATCAACCGATTTCAATAATTTTAGAATATTTCTGATTTTATCTAACATAACTACTACTTATAAAGTAAAAACATTTTTTTATCAATTTAGTTTTTTTATTGTTGCAATTCAATAAAACTATCTTATATTTGCGACAGAATAATTCTTAAAAGATTTTAAAATACTGTTTTTCAACATTTTAAAAAAAATAAAAAAAAGATTTATTTTTCGGGTTACCTTTTTGGAATACCAGTATTAAAGGATATAAAACAAAATTTGTTTCAATTAAATAGAAAATTAAAAGATGAAAAATTTATTCGCATTCGGATTTTTAGCATTAGCTTTGACAGTAGTTTCATGTGGTGGTGCAGAAACTAAAACTGACGCTACTACTGATTCATTAGCAAACGAAGTAGAAAACGCTACTGAAAACGTTGCTGATTCATTAGAAAACGTTGCTGACTCAGTACGTTCAACTGGTGATTCTATCGCTGATTCA
The DNA here is from genome assembly GCF_005048855.1 of Sphingobacterium olei. Classification (GTDB taxonomy): domain Bacteria; phylum Bacteroidota; class Bacteroidia; order Sphingobacteriales; family Sphingobacteriaceae; genus Sphingobacterium; species Sphingobacterium olei. The sequence goes on along the minus strand of NZ_SUME01000006.1, from coordinate 137,774 downwards.
TTGAATAACGTTCAATAATCCGAACAAGAGTTTAAAATACTCCATAAAAAGCCTGTGTTCATGAACACAGGCTTTTTTGTTATTTTTATATCTGTATTTTGCCTATGGTGGAAGGTTTCTTAAATTCCCCAGATAATTAAGTTCCAAAGGTCGAGGAGATCAGATCCTACGGAACTGACCGTAAATCAAAAATTTTCATTCTGAGATATGCTTTCTTTGGCTGTCTAGCTAATACCAAAGGCATATTGTATGCGATTATAATTGCATATAAATGCAAATTTATCTAAGTTTGAACAAATTACTTACAACATGACATTATCGCCTTTAACAGCCGTTACTCCAATAGACGGAAGATACCACAATAGCACAAAAGAACTATCAGCTTATTTTTCAGAATTCGCCTTAATAAAATACCGTGTACTTGTAGAAGTTGAATATTTTATTGCACTTTCGGCCTCAGGTATTCCACAACTCGGTCACTTTGATGGATCATTAAATGAGAAATTAAGAAACATTTACCAGAATTTTTCGTTAGCAGATGCGGAATGGATCAAAAACACCGAAAAAGTAACCAACCACGATGTCAAAGCTGTAGAATACTTTTTAAAAGACCAATTCGAAAAACTAGGACTGCATGACTCGATGGAATTTATCCATTTTGGATTGACATCACAGGATATTAATAATACAGCGATTCCATATTCATGGAAAGAGGCCATACAAAACAGCTATACTCCAGCTATTAATGAATTACTTCAGGTGCTGAAAGGGTTTGCTACAGAATGGAGAGAAATTCCAATGTTGGCCCGTACACATGGACAACCCGCATCCCCTACCCGCTTAGGAAAAGAAATTCACGTATTTGTGGAACGTATAGAAAAACAATTGGAATTATTGACTCAAGTACCTTACTCCGCAAAGTTTGGCGGAGCCACAGGCAATTTTAATGCACATCAGGTCGCTTATCCTACTTACAACTGGGTAGAATTTGGAAATAAATTTGTCAATGAACAACTTGGCTTAAATCGTTCGCAGACGACAACCCAAATTGAACACTATGATAATTTTGCGGCAAGCTGTGATGCCCTAAAGCGTATTAATAACATAATCATTGATCTTTGCCGTGATATCTGGACGTATATTTCGATGGAATATTTCAAACAAAAAATAACAGCTGGACAAGTAGGTTCTTCGGCGATGCCACACAAAGTAAACCCGATTGACTTTGAAAATGCAGAAGGAAACTTAGGATTGGCAAATGCAATTTTTGAGCATCTATCGGCAAAACTACCTATTTCACGTTTACAACGTGACTTAACAGATTCAACGGTGTTGCGTAACATCGGTGTCCCTTTTGCACATACGCTGATCGCTATAAAATCTACATTAAGAGGTCTTCGCAAATTAATTCTAAACGAGTCTGCTTTAGCAAAGGATCTAGAAAATAACTGGGCAGTAGTAGCAGAAGCTATTCAGACTGTTTTACGCAGGGAAGGATATCCAAAACCATATGAAACTTTGAAAGATCTAACACGCACAAATTCCCATGTTACACAAGAAACCATAGCTGTATTCGTAGACGGACTTAACGTGCCTGAAGAGGTAAAAGAAGAAATCAAAGCAATCACGCCTACCAACTATACGGGAGTTTCTTTCTAAGCTTTGACGAAAGAATGACGTGTATGAGTAGTATATCTGCTATATTTGAACATTAAATTTAAGAAAATGGCTACAATTAACGTATATACAGAATCAACGCCTAATCCATCTACCATGAAGTTCTTGGTTAACAAACTTCTGATAAATGGAAGTGCAGATTATCCAGATAGAGAAAAAGCGCTAACCTCTCCTTTTGCAAAAGAATTGTTTAAATTCAATTTCGTAAATGGAGTATTTTTTGCGAGCAACTTCGTAACAATCACTAAAAGTGATGACGCAGAATGGGAAGATATTGAAGCTATTTTGAAAGACTTTGTTAAAGGAGCCGTGGAATCCGAATTAAAAATCCAGGAAGTTGTTTCAGATGAGAATGTATCTTTTGAAGGTTCTGAAACTGAAATTAAAATACAGCAAGTACTTCACGATTATGTTCGTCCAGCAGTAGAACAAGATGGAGGCGCGATAGCCTACAAATCATTTGAAAATGGTACAGTAACTGTTGAGTTAAGAGGTTCCTGTAGTGGATGTCCATCCTCTACCATCACACTTAAAGCAGGTATTGAAGGTCTGTTAAAAAGAATGGTTCCCGAAGTGGAAGAAGTTGTTGCGGAAGCACTGTAAAACAGGATGTGATATCAAAACACAAGCGGGTCGAAAATTTTCGACCCGCTTGTGTTTTGGAAATCTACTATCAATAGAATCTAAAAAAAATCCGATCATTTTAATCTATGTGTATCAGATAAAGAAAATATTATGCAGTCCACAAAAATATTTCTTAACTTCAACAAATTATGGTTTTATAATGGCTTCTATCAATCAAATTTTCCCAATTTTACTACTTATTGGTCTTTTTTCAAGTTGTACGACTAATACACAAGTAGATCTTATCGTTTTTAATGCAAAAATATACACCGTTGATTCCACATTCACTACCGCAGAAGCATTTGCTGTAAAAAATGGAGTTTTCATCGATATAGGCACCTCAGAAGTCATACTAAAACGATATAAGGCCAAAGAAACAATTGACGCTAAAGAAAACCCTATCTATCCGGGATTTTATGATGCACATGCTCATTTTTTCATGTTTGCAGAACTGTTGGATCAGGCAGACCTGACAGGAGCCACCTCCGTCGGTGAAGTTATTGAGAAATTGAAAATTTATCATCTTTCACATCCAGAAAAAAAATGGATTGTCGGTGCAGGTTGGGATCAGAACCTATGGTCCGATAAAGTATTTCCCACCAAAGATAGCCTCGACAAATATTTCCCTGATATTCCCGTTTATTTATCCCGAATCGACTATCACGCCGCATGGGTAAATTCCAAAGCATTAGAAATAGCGCGATTAGACAGTGGAAGAACAGTAGACGGAGGACTTATCATGCTAGATAGTTTAGGGTATCCAGCGGGCATACTGGTCGATAACGCAACCTCATTGATATCTATACATATTCCTGAAGAAGCGGAAATCGATTTATTACAAAGTTTACGTCGAGCACAAGACTCCTTATTCTCGGTCGGCCTCACCAGCATTGTCGATGCAGGACTCAATTCCGATCAATTAGAAATTCTAACAAAATTTTATTCGCAGGACTCTTTAAAAATCAGAGATTATGCCATGATATTGGCCGAACCCTATGATATCGGAAATTATATCCGGCAGGGTGTCTATGATTCCGACCGTCTAAGCATTAAATCCGTAAAACTAATGGCCGATGGTGCCTTAGGTTCGCGCGGCGCCTGTCTTTTAGAACATTACCATGATCATCCTTCAAAAGGTTTTTTACTTCGTAGCCCGGCAGAATTTGATGAAACGATTCGACTGCTGTCTGACAGTCCCTTCCAGGTGAACACCCATGCCATTGGCGATTCTGCTAACCGACTGATCCTGGATGCCTATGGCAGGCACCTTACGGATGGCAAAAAGCGGAGGTGGCGAATCGAGCATGCCCAAGTAATTGCACCTGAAGATTTTAAAAAATTCAGTAAATTTCATATTATCCCTTCCATCCAACCTACCCATGCCACCTCGGATATGTATTGGGCAGAAGAACGTCTAGGTGCCGAACGCATCAAAGGAGCGTACGCCTATAAACAATTATTACAGCAATATGGTCTTGTTGCACTGGGAAGTGACTTTCCTGTAGAACATTTCAATCCTTTATACGGCTTCCATGCCGCTGTTGCCCGCGTGGATAAAACCGGCTTTCCCGGTGGAGGATTTCAGATGGAAAATGCACTTACACGCGAAGAGGCTCTCCGTGGCATGACGATTTGGGCAGCATTTTCTTGTTTTCAGGAACAGAAAAGAGGATCTATTGAAAAAGGGAAAGATGCAGACTTTGTAATTTTGGAAGATGATATCATGAGCGCACCGGATAATCAGTTACGCGACATCAAAACTTTACGAACAGTAATAGCCGGAGAAACCGTTTTTTTAAGACAATAAAACGCTATCCTAATCTGTCTTTATATTTTCAAATTCGGCTGAGTCAAGTATCTCCATATTTTTGGACAAAAATTTCTGTAAAGAAATATCTTCATCCAACGCTTTTTCGTATTTATTTGTTGTCAGATTATATTTCCAATAGACCAATTTCAGCAATTCCGCTGATTTAGAACTGCCACCCTTTCCAGGAATGATAGAAATAACATTTCCTTTCAGATCTCTTATGATAAAATAACGTGATAGATCGTGAAAATCCAACTGTTGCCCAGCCTCCGTGATAGCGCTCGGAAATACTTTCGTAACCCAGAAAGATTGAACAGTGCTATTCGGTCCATAATAAAAGACAGCATGGTTACCGTAATCAAATGGAAAAACTTTATTCGACGTAAATCTACTGTATACATTTTCAGCTTTAATCGGAACCAGCAAAACAGTCTGTCCATTACTTTTCTTCTGTACTGTGTTGAAATCCCAATAAAGCTGTGGATTTAGTTGCGTTATTGTAGCGTTTCCCACTAATGTAGCTGTTGATGCAATCGATTTTTCGTAATGCGCCTTGGCAACATCCAATGTCATGTCCTGTCCCGATACAGCAAAACTAAATAGCAGTAAAAAAACTAAAATAAGATTATTCATAAGTTCGTCACGCCTACTTTTCTACTGCATATCAAACAAGTGCTTTTCAGCATGATAAGACGAACGCACTAATGGTCCTGATTCGACATATTTAAATCCCATGTCGAGACCGATTTGTTTGTATTTATCAAATTGAGACGGTGTAATCCAGTCTAATACAGGGTGATGCGCCTTGGTAGGTTGTAGATATTGCCCAAGCGTAAGGATATGTACCCCTACATTATACAGATCCTGCATTGCTTCAATTACGTCCTCTTCCGTTTCACCCAGTCCCAGCATGATTCCCGATTTTGTACGCAGGTCAGCTTCAGAAATACGGCGCAAACATTCTAATGAACGATCGTATTTAGCCTGAATACGCACTTCACGGGTCAATCGGCGTACCGTTTCTAGATTATGTGACACCACTTCCGGACGTACCGCTAATACACGGTCCAAATTATCCCATTGCCCTTTAAAATCAGGAATTAGTGTTTCAAGAGTCGTTTCCGGACTTTCACGACGAATAGCATTGATGGTTTCAGCCCATATCGTAGATCCACCATCCTTCAGGTCATCGCGATCTACAGAAGTAATCACACAATGTTTAACCTGCATTAATTTGACAGACTGTGCTACACGATTTGGTTCGTCCATATCCACAGCTAACGGTCGACCCGTTGCCACTGCACAGAAAGAACAAGAGCGTGTACATATATTACCAAGTATCATAAAAGTAGCTGTACCTGCACCCCAGCATTCGCCCATATTAGGACAATTACCACTTTCACAGATGGTATGCAATTTATGTTCGTCTACCAAACTACGAACATGGCGGTACTCTTTACCGACCGGTAATTTAACACGTAACCAATCCGGTTTACGCTGCGTCTCTGAAACAGGTATTACAGGTAGTTCTATCATAGTACAAAGTTAACGATAATTCACATATTCTGTAATAGAATTATTGTTAATCCATTATCATATTATAACCAACATAAAACAGAAATGGCTGTTCTTATCAGGACAGCCATTTCTCTATTCAATCGTGTTAAGCTTAGAATTGGAAACCGACTCCGAATGAAAGTACTCTATTCGAAAATTTATTATCCGAATTGCTGTTGTTCGATAAATTTGATAATCCTAGACCATATCCAGCATTTATTAAAAAGCCGTTACCAAATTTATAGCCGGCTAAGAAATTGGCACCAGCATCAATCACTTTCATTTCATTATCACCACTTCCAAAGTCAATATCCGATTCACCTTCTGCTCCCCAATCTCCTACATTACCTTCGTATTTTTGCTTACCACTAACATTAAATCCTACGTACGGACCCGCGCCCAAAAACACTGATCCAGAAGCTCCCGTTGGAATCCAATAAACTGCATTTACTGGAATTTCAATCGACATCACATTAGTAGTTGATTTACCATCTAAGCCGTCTCCATCAAAGTTGTATTTATTTCCTTTACCCTGTAAAGACAAACCCGGTTGGACAGAAAAATTAGTCGCGACCGGAAGATCAGCAAAACCTGTTACGAAAAAAGAAACATTATTTGTCTGATAATCTTTTGCCAAATCAGACTGATTACTGTATTTACCTAAGTTAACACCGGCTTTTAGGCCATAACTTACTTGAGCTTGTGCTCCCGCAGCTAATAATACTACTGCGCCAAAAGAAAGTAATAATTTTTTCATAATAATCTTTTTAAATTTTAAAACTGTTTATGCTTACACCATGTAAGACGGTAACTATCTATCAAGTATTAGACCAAAAAGAAAAAACAACCAAAACACAAAATTAAAACGCTATTAATCAAAAGATTAAAAGATATAAAAAATAATATAGGCATGAATAAATTACAAAAAAAATTAAAGATTAATTCTACAAATAGCGCACGAAATCCAATACACAAATAATTTCCAATATATATTTGCCATTTTAAAAATTAAGCGTTATTTTTGCATGCCCACAAAGGGAAAAGGTCGGATGGCCGAGTGGCTAGGCAGAGGTCTGCAAAACCTCGTACAGCGGTTCGAATCCGCTTCCGACCTCGTTTAGATTTTGTACAAAAAAAATATTAAATAAAATGGGAGTTACACGTTTAAAAAGAAAAGATAGAAGAAACAAAACTGTTTCACGTGTTGAGGTTCAGTTTCTGAAATTAGGACGTAATATCGAATTGGGAAGCCGTTCGAAAATGCCTAAACACAGTCAAATTGTAAAAAACAATGCGATCTTAGATCAATTGGCTGCTGAAGCTAAATAAACTAATAAAAAACATAAAAAAGAGATCTATCAAAAAATAGGTCTCTTTTTTTTTTCCTTAGAATCTAGTCAAAAAAAAATGGGCAGCCAAAAGGCGACCCATTGACATGATATTATAGGTAAATTAACCCTCAATAGCTTTTACACCAGGCAATGTTTTACCTTCCATGTATTCCAACAATGCTCCACCACCAGTACTTACATAACTCACATGTTCTGTCATACCAAATTTAGATACCGCAGCAGCAGAATCACCTCCGCCTATTAAAGAGAATGCGCCGCGCTCCGTAGCAGCAACTATCGCATCAGCAACAGCACGGGTTCCCTTTGCAAACGTATCGAATTCGAACACACCCATTGGTCCGTTCCATAATACAGTGTTAGATGCACTAATCACCTCTGCAAAATGAGCTCCCGATTCACTTCCAATATCCAACCCCTGTCTATCTACCGGAATTTGGTCATTAGGTCCATCATAAACATCTGCATCATTTGCAAAACGATCTGCAATCTGTGCATCCGTTGGCAGTACTAAGTTAACTCCTTTTTGTTCTGCTTTTTTTACCAATTCATTTGCTAGATCCAATTTATCCAGCTCTACCAATGATTTACCAATTTCACCACCTTTTGCTTTCACAAAAGTATAAGCCATACCGCCACCTATAATCAAATTGTCCACTTTGTCCAACAAAGCTTCGATTAATTCCAATTTATCAGACACCTTAGCTCCACCCATAATAGCTGTAAACGGACGCTGTGGATTATTTAGTACTTTCTCTGCGTTGTTAATCTCCGCAGCCATCAAGTATCCAAAATACTTCGCGTCTGGGAAGAATTGTGCTATTACCGCGGTAGAAGCATGCGCTCTATGCGCAGTTCCGAATGCATCATTCACATATACATCGCCCAATTCAGCAAGCTTTTCAGCAAAATCCTTATCTCCTTTTTCTTCCTCTTTGTAAAAACGAAGATTTTCCAACAGTAACATTTCTCCTGATTTTAAATCAGCAGCCTTGTCTATTGCTTCTTGTCCGATACAATCATCAGCGAATTTTACATCCAGGCCAACCACTTCAGAAAGGTAGGATACAATATGTTTCAACGAATATTTATCAGTAGGACCCTCCTTAGGTCTTCCCAAGTGAGACATCAAAATCACCGATCCACCGTCATTCAAAATCTTCTTTATGGTTGGTAACGCACCTTGAATACGATTGTCATCCGTAATTTTAAAATTATCATCCAAAGGAACATTAAAATCCACACGAATTAAGGCTTTTTTTCCAGAGAAATCCAAACTATCTATTGTTTTCATATGTCTATATATATATTATTTTAAGTTGATTGAAGGGTTAAACTTAGATAAAATGCTTTGCATTCACAAACACCTGTAAAAAAAACACTACTTGTAATTTGCTTTTATATGCAATTATAATCCAATAAAAAAGCATACAATTGTTTCCAATGCAATGCCTTTTTTAAGATCGATTAATATATTTCTATCGTATACGGTATCCGTGCCTGTATACCGGTATTTTGTAATGCATTTCGAATTTCAAACACATATTTATGATAATCGCCGATTTCTTCGGCAAATAGCCATGTCTTTAATTTCTCCTTTGATGTCAAAAAGATACTGCTCAACGGATCATCTTTTTCCGGAAGTTCAATAATGGCATAATCTGCTAATTTAGCTTTATATGCTGCAGCCTGCACCGCTCGATGTACATCACCAATCTTGTCCACCAATCCCAGCTCCAATGCTTGACTTCCCGTCCATACCCGTCCTTGACCTATACTGTCCACCCGCTCTACCGAAATTTTTCTTCCATCAGCTACCCGTTGCATAAAAGTATTATATACGCGTCCAACCTCCATCTGTACAATAGATCTTTCTTCCGCTGTCATTGGCCTATCCACATCCGACATTAAGTTAGAAAATTTGCCAGTCGATACCTCATCTACGTGTATCCCCAGCCTGTCATTCAATAAGCCTTTAAAATTAGGAATCACACCGAACACACCGATAGAACCTGTGAGGGTATTTTCTTCGGCAAAAATGGAATCAGCTGCTGCTGCAATATAATAACCGCCCGATGCGGCATAATCACCCATAGAAACCATTACCGGTTTCACTTTTCGTATTAGATCCACCTCTCGCCATATCATATCCGAAGCCAATGCAGATCCCCCGGGCGAATTCACCCGCAGTACGATCCCTTTGATATCGTCATCCTTTCTCAATTTACGTAACTCCCTGGATAATTTATCTCCCCCAATTGAACCGATAGATCCTTCTCCGTCAACAATATTTCCGTACGCATACAACACCGCAATTTTATTTTTCGAGTTGTTTACCTTCCCTTTAGGCGAATAAGCCAATAATGATACGGCCGAGATATCCTTATCTTTAGCAATCTTCAGGCGATCTTTAATTTCGTCCAGCAATTCATCTTTATATAGTTTCGCATCAGCGAACTTATAATTTACGGCATCATCTGCGTTACGCACGAGATACGCATCAGCGATATGATCCAAAGAATCAACAGCAATCTGTCTTCCTTCCGCTATATCCTTTAAAAATGAAGAATAGATACTATTCAAATAAGATGTAACCTGTTCGCGATTCGCCGGGCTCATCTCGTTCAGCAGGAACGGCTCTACTGCAGATTTATAAGTCCCTACCTTTACCACCTGCATTTCTACACCTAATTTATCCAGCGCATCTTTCATAAATACGACAGAAGAACTTAAACCTCTAAAATCTATTGCTCCCTGTGGATTAACGTAAATCTTATCCGCTACCGAAGCCAGATAATATGCCTTCTGTGAATAGCCTTCGCTATAGGCTACAATAAACTTTTTTGACGTCTTAAAATCTACTAAGGCATCACGTATTTCTTTTAAACTCGCAAATCCAACATTGACGGTAGAAGGATTCAGGTATATCCCTTTGATATTATTGTCTTCTTTTGCCGCCTTTATTCTAGTCAATATGTCATTGAGCCCTATTGATTTAGCCGTTCCATATCCCGGAATATTAAGGTCGCCCAGCGGATTGGATTCCGTTTTTTCGACGATATCATGGTTTAGACTCATGTACAGTACTGAATTATCAGGCACCGCGACGGCCGATTGGGAAGTCGACTGTTGTACCAATGCACCAATAAATACCAGAACAACAAAGAAAATAATCACGAAGGTGATCAGCACACCAATTATGGTGGCAAATATGTGTTTTAAAAAATCCATTTAAAATATATTTTAATGTTATAAATTAAAGGAATATATTTGATTTTTACAGCATTTAAAGATATATAATCAAGTAATATTCTATGAACTTCGTATTTCTCCTATTAGGAGCCAATCTTGGATCCCCTTTAAAACAACTCGAATTAGCACAAAAACTATTGATAGAAAATATAGGTGCATTACAATCCGAATCTGCAGTATATGAATCAGAAGCCTGGGGCGTAGAGGAACAACCAAAATTTTTAAATAAAGTTATTAGCCTAGGCACCCGTTTCGATCCACATGAAACGCTTGCTATATGCCAAAAAATCGAAGACACTTTAGGACGCGTCAGGAAAGAAAAATGGGGGGCACGCATAATTGATATTGACATCCTGTATTATAATTCAGAAGTCCTGGACGAACCTTTCCTAAAAATCCCCCATCCTTATTTACATTTACGCAAGTTCACATTAATCCCGCTAGTAGAAATAGCGCCTCAGGAAGTACATCCTATACTGAAACAGACCAACGAAGAATTATTACATCTTTGCAGCGATCCTTTACAGGTTAACAAAATATAATGACGTATCAAATCATAAAACCCGAGCTCGTACAATCCTCGATGATGAATAATACCGAAATGATCAAACAGTTTCTGGGACTTTATCTTCATCAGCTGCCCGTTGATTTTGGAAATCTAACTGTCGCGGTGTTGGGCAAAAATAAGGCTGATATCGCCCGGTACGCCCACCACATTAAACCTACTATGGAATACATCGGCGCTTCTGAGATGCGGATCAATTTTCAAGAACTTGAAACCTTAGCAAAATCGAATGCTTCTATGGAAGAGTTGGAGCGTATCTTCAATACGATCGATGTGCGATTTGGCACTTTAATGTCTGAATTAAAATCCTATTTGGAGAATTTGACGTAAAGAACCAGTTATACAAAGATCAGGTGCCGATTATTTTTTTAATTGTCTGCAATCCCTATTCCCTCACCGACCAAAAAACACCCGCTATTCCGCACACTATCATAGCTGATACCACAGCCAATCCGAGGGATATATGCTGTATAAAAAAACCAATCAATGACGAAACACCTTGTAGTGCAAGCAAAAGTTCATTACTTACAATACCCACTATCATAATTACAGTCCAGTATACAGTACTCCGCCTAATATGCAATATATTCATCTGATAGATATACGAAATGACAAACAGGGTAATTATGACCAATAAAACCAGGTGCAGATAAGCAATTACAACCGGTCGGAAACCATATACCAATTGGCTGAGCGATGGAATTGCAGACAAGGCCTGCAGCAGCAATTTAACGAAGACAGCAAGCAGAACACCTCCCTGCATCCATGCCACGACAGACGTTCTATCATCAACTTTTCTGACAGCCTTTACAACAGCATATACGTATACCGTCCATGCCAACAACTGCACGATAACTATTACGCCAAGCAGTAGATATAGCCATGCGGGAATATTCAACCAAAGTACGGACAACAAATATGTCGGTAACACGCAAAAGAAAAACAGAAAGAAAAAAGTCTTGGCATGATGTAGGATAATCCCTTTTACATGTAACCAATAACTAAATAGCCCCATGCAAGCAAAGAAGAACCAACCGTTATATTGAAAGTGCAAATAAAAATATACCGAAGCAAGTTGCTTTCGGGTATCAATGATATGAGTAGCCCTTAAGTACGCCAAAAAAAATGTGCCTAGCGATGAAAATACTAAAAAAAACAGTGCCGCACGAAACCAATACAGCGCTATACGGCCAATCTTGGTCTCATCCAGATCACGCCAACAGTAAAAAGCAAAAACATAAGATATCAGCAGCGATAACGTCGAAAAAACAATAGAATACATACCATAGCCATGCAAGGAAAAACTGATCAACATCGCAAATGCCAGCAGTACATTAGCTAAAATTATACACTGGTATTTTAGAGGCAATGTATCTTTACCTACCTTACCATACATACTCGTTACAATTAGTACCATCAGTATATGAGATACCCACCCCGAAAACGCGAAGTGTGAGTGTGCATGCATAAAATTCTTTTGATCCATCCATGGTAATGGCATTAAGAATTTCAGTCGCATCAACAAACCAAGAGAAGCAACACAAAACAGATTAAACAGGCCTATCCATGCCCATCGTCTTATTGTCATTCTATTTAACAAAGCGATCATAGGCGCAAATTACAATTCATCAGGATCTCATTTTATGACTAGAAACATACTTTCCGATCACATCCCATCGGCCGGAATAAAGACCTTACCTTTCACTATACTAAGCCTATCCTCCCTTTCCATTTGCTTAATAGCACGTATAACCGTTTCTACACGCAGTCCAGTCATATTGGCAAGCTGCTGTCGGGTTAGGAGCAGACGATTACATTCCTGGCAGATCAACTTGCCGCGATCATTGAAATAATGGATCAGATTAGATACGACATTCTCCGGACTATTGCTTGATAAAATACTCGTGAGCATAAACTTAAATCGGAGATCACTCACCAAAGATTGGGTAAATGCGAAATGAATCTCTGGGAATTCCTTTAAAAGCCCATGGAAAGTAGATTTACATAACCGCAGCATCGTACAGGGGCTATCCGCGATAGCACTCGCTGCATACGGTTTGTCATCAAATAACGGGAACTCACCAAAACTCTCTCCCGGATCAATTACCTTATGGAGTATTTCCCGGCCATCGGCGTTGACGGTACACCATCGCACCCGCCCTTCCGTTAGTTGGTAATAATAGGCCGCAACGGCTCCTTCATTGAAAATAACATCACCTGCAGCCACTTTACGGTAAGCTGCTCCCCTTTTTAACAGTAATTCTACAGGTATCATACGGCCGTTATTAAATGGGTAACAATACGAAGTTAAGGAGATATGTATATGGAGATCCTGACACTCGTCACAATTCGATATGATTACAATCAAAATACAACATAACACACTAATAAACAACAACTAACAAACATTTTTATATAACAAAAACAGAAATTATTCACATCGTATATCGCTTTATGATTCCACGCATAAAATGCCCCTCCAATCGGCTCTTACCTTTGTATTACACTATTTAGCAATAATTAAAGATACATCTATATAGATCCCTCCACATGGGTCGGGATGACAACAGGAGGGCTATTGTTGAATCTGGAATAAATCAAATATTAAAAAGAGATATACAAATTAAAAAAGTTATGAAAAAGTTACTAGTTGTAATTGCGATGGGTATAATGCTATATGCCTGTTCTTCAAATAGCAACCAACAGCAGACGAGCAGTACTTCCGCACCCGAAAGTGACAGTCCGACAACATCCGATTACGATCCAAAACGAGGTGAAGGCAAATTTGACAAAGTCGATATCGGCGACAGATTAGATGTAAAAATGGCAGCAGAGGGACACAGCATTGCCAACCTCAAATGTGCCAGTTGCCACAAATATACAGACGAGAAACTCGTAGGCCCCGGTTGGAGTGGAGTAACAAAAAAGCATGAACCTCATTGGATCATGAATTTCATCACCAATCCGGATCCCATGATCGACAAAGATCCCGAATTGCAAGCACAGCTTGAACTCTGTCTAGTTCGTATGCCTAACCAAAATCTAAGCGACGATGATGCCCGTAAGATCTTGGAGTTCATGCGTCAGAATGACGGCGCACAATAATTCATGAATAACCGAGCTTGCGAGCTCACGAAGTAATCACAAATCAGATATATTATGAAATCAAAACAATTTCTCCTCTTGATGATTGCCCTATTTGGAATAGCGACAACATTCGAAGGCTGTAAGCCCAAAGGAGCAGGTAGTGCGGTCAGTGCAGGTGCCGCGGAAAAAACCTATGTCGCACCAGGACAGTATGACGAATTTTACAATTTTGTATCCGGAGGTTTCAGTGGACAGCTCTCGGTGTATGGTCTCCCTTCCGGCAGATTGCTGCGCGTTATACCAGTTTTTTCACTCGATCCCGAGAAAGGATGGGGCTTTAGCGAAGAGACCAAGCCCATGTTAGAAACATCACACGGCACCGTACCTTGGGATGACCTTCACCACGTGCAACTGTCCAAGACAGATGGTGATTACGATGGCCGTTGGGTATTTGTCAATGGCAACAATACGCCACGGATAGCACGTATCGACCTCACGACCTTCCGCACTGCGGAGATCCTAGAACTTCCAAACAGCGGGGGGAATCATTCCTCGCCCTACATCACCGAAAACACGGAATACGTCGTGGCCGGTACCCGTTTCAGTGTACCGATGGATGGCGACGATAGCGATACACCCATCAATACCTACAAAAAGAATTTCAAAGGCACCCTTAGTTTTGTCAGCGTCAATAAAGACAACGGCCATATGGACATCGCTTTTCAGATCGAAACTCCCGGTGTAAATTTTGATCTAAGTCGAGCGGGCAAAGGAGTATCCCATGGATGGTTTTTCTTTTCGACCTACAATACCGAACTGGCCAGCACCCTTTTGGAAGTGAATGCTTCTAAAAATGATAAAGATTTTGTCCTGGCGGTCAATTGGAAAAAAGCAGAAGAATATCTAAAGGCCGGTAAAGGTAAAAAAGTAAGCAACGTTAAATATGCGCACAACATTTATGACGAGACCAGTCATACGTCTACTTCTACGATCAAAAATGAGGTTATTGTATTAAATTCGGCTGAACTCGAAGGACTTTGCTACTTCATTCCCTGTCCTAAATCGCCCCACGGTGTAGACGTTGATCCTACCGGAGAATATATTGTCAGCAGTGGAAAATTAGCTGCTTTGATTCCGGTGTTCTCCTTCAGTAAGATACAGAAAGCAATCGAGAGCAAATCCTTCGAAGGCGAATTTGCAGGCATACCCGTCATCAAATATGAAGCTGCATTACATGGTGAAGTCGAAAAACCAGGTCTAGGTCCATTACATACCGAGTTTGATGGAAAAGGAAATGCCATTACGTCCTTCTTCGTATCATCCGAACTTGTTAAATGGAATATTAAAGATCTAAAAATACTCGATCGGGTGCCGACCTTCTATTCTGTAGGGCACTTAATGATCCCAGGTGGTGACACTAAAAACCCGGATGCGAAATACGTCGTCGCTTACAACAAAATTACAAAAGATCGGTTCTTGCCAACCGGACCGGAGTTAGCCCATAGTGCACAAATCTACGATATCACAGGTGATAAGATGCAACTTATCCTCGATTTTCCGACCATAGGCGAACCACATTATGCCCAAGCTATACGAGCCGAGAAAGTAAAAGATAAATCCGTCAAGATCTTCAAACTGGAAGAAAATAAGCATCCGTATTTTACTAACGGCGAGTCCGCTGCAAAAGTAGAACGAAACGGTAATAAAGTCCATGTCTACGTCACAACCATCCGTTCACACTTTACCCCTGACAATATAGAAGGCATCCAAATGGGCGACGAAGTTTACTTCCATGTTACCAATATCGAACAAGATTGGGATATGCCACATGGGTTTGCAATCAAGGGAGCCAATAATGGGGAACTATTGATCATGCCCGGAGAAACGCAAACCTTGAAATGGGTACCAGACCGTATCGGAATTTTCCCCATGTACTGTACCGATTTCTGTAGTGCGCTACATCAGGAAATGTCGGGTTATGTACGTGTATCTCCAAAGGGAAGCAATGTCCCTATCACATTTAGTGTCGGCACGAATCAACCTACAGATACCCAATAAATCAGAATAACGTGAAAGCATACCATCCCATAAAATCAATACACCGCATCATACTTCTGATATGTGGTATCGCGCTGCTTGCGGTGATTTTTCTGCCGATATGGCGGATCGAACTTGATGCTGCCCAATATCCGGAAGGCTTAGAGCTCCATATCTACAGCTATAAATTAGACGGGCAGGTCGAGATTATTAATGGGCTTAATCACTACATCGGCATGAAAACCTTACATGCCGATGATTTCGTAGAATTCACGGTATTACCTTATATTATAGGAATATACGCCCTCGCATTTATCGTAGCCGGACTCATGGCCCGACGCAAGTGGATATACATCTTATTGGCTGCTTTTCTTGTATTTGGCATCGTAGCCATAGTCGATTTTTGGTTTTGGGAATACGATTACGGTCACAACCTGAGTGATGATGCTCCCATCAAAGTACCTGGCATGGCTTACCAACCTCCATTGATCGGCTACAAGCAGCTACTCAACTTCGGCACCTATTCTATACCTGACATTGGGGGCTGGATAGTGATCACCTGTGGTTTGCTTTTATGTTATTGCGTGTACCGTGAATGGCAATTTTCAACGAACAAAATTTAATACCATGAAGACGACCTGATTAAAAACAATAAATAAAATAAACAGATGAAACCAAAAAACATATTATCGTATACCATTGGACTGATATCCCTACTGTTTCTAAGTGTGCAGGCCTGCAACAGCAGCGCCGGCCCTAAGCCGATTCGATACGGACAAGATCAATGTGCCTACTGTAAGATGACGGTCAGCGACGCACGTTTTGGAACACAGTTGGTAACAAAAAAAGGTCGCGCTTATAATTTTGACGACGTTCAGTGCATGATTGCATTTGTTAAAGAAGGAACGGTGAAGCGCGATGATGTCGCTGGCTTTTACCTTCCCGACTATAGCAATGACAACGAACTATTGCCTGCCGAAAAAATGCTCCTTTTAAAAAGTGAATCGCTCAAAAGCCCAATGCGTGGAAACATAGCTGCTTTCGCTACCGAAAAAGATCTGGCGCAAGCACGCGCACAGCACACAGGCGATGTACTCACTTGGGATGATCTCTGGAAATAAACTTTTTATATCATGAATGGATACCTCCTGTATATATTAAATTTATGTGTTTGCCTAATGGTAGCCGGCACCTCTTGTGCCGCTACCATTCATATCGGCAAGCAAAAAGCTGTAAGGTCCATCCGTCAGGCCATTGAACAGGCCACCGATGGGGACACATTGTATGTGCACGCAGGCCTCTATCGGGAAGGAAACCTTCAAATTCGTAAAAAAATCGTTATTATTGGGGTAGGTAATCCCATTATCGATGGTGAAAAAAAATACGAGCCGATAGCTATCTATTCGTCACATGTTACGATCAAAGGACTAACAGTGAAACGGTCGGGCCAATCTTCAATCAACGACATCGCAGGGATTAAAATCTACGACACCCATCACGTTACGCTTATTGACAATATCCTAAAAGACAATTTCTTCGGCATCTATGTACAAGCTTCTAAAAAATGTATGTTTCAAAATAACAGATTACAGGCCTACGGTAAAACGGAACAATTAACCGGTAACGGCATACATGCCTGGAAATCTGACAGTCTAGAGATTAGCGGCAATCAAATCACGGGACACCGTGACGGTATCTATCTCGAATTTGTGACCCATACCGATGTACGAAACAATCTGTCCCTGAAAAACCTCCGGTACGGTCTCCATTTTATGTTTTCGCACGACAATGGTTACTATCATAACACCTTTCGCCACAACGGTGCCGGTGTCGCAGTCATGTACACCAAGCGCGTCCGGATGGAACATAATATATTCGAAGAAAACTGGGGAGATGCGGCATATGCCCTCTTACTTAAAGACATTACCGACAGCCACATCCTACATAATACCTTTTCACATAATACAACAGGGATTTTTATGGAAGGAAGTAACCGTATGCAGATTGTCTACAATTTGTTCCAAGGCAACGGATGGGGGCTCAAAATACAGTCCAGTTGTATGGACAATGTATTGACATCCAACAATTTCGTTTGCAACACATTTGATGTAGCCACCAATGGTAGTTTAATGCTCAATCGTATTGAGCGCAATTATTGGGACAAATACGAAGGATATGACCTCGATAAAGACGGTCAGGGCGATGTACCCTACCGGCCAGTCAGCCTCTTTTCCATGATCGTCGAGCGGTATCCGACTGCAATGTTACTTTTTCGAAGTTTTATGGTCACGTTATTTGACCGCACTGAACGCGTGCTACCGAGCTTAACTCCAGAACATCTCAAAGACGACAGTCCACTAATGAAATTAGTAGCATTATGATCCAGATACAGCACGTACACAAGCGATTCGGGAAGATCACTGTCTTGAACAATGTCAACCTTTCACTAAAAGGCGGCCAATGCATCGCATTAATCGGCCCTAACGGAAGCGGTAAGACCACATTGATCAAAACTATTTTAGGTATGGTCGTACCGCAGTCAGGGAAAATCCTTTTTAAGGAAAAAGATACGGCACATAAATGGGAATACCGAAAAGAGATTGGTTATATGCCACAGATCGGTCGGTATCCCGAAAACATGACTGTAGGTCAGGTACTCGACATGATGAAGGATATCCGTAAGATGTCTGAACACGAATTGGATACAGACCTAGTTACAGCCTTCCAGATCGCGCAGATAATGGATAAAAGAATGCGAACGTTATCCGGAGGCACACGTCAAAAAGTAAGCGCATGCTTGGCTTTTATATTTAATCCAAGCGTACTCATACTCGATGAGCCCACTGCCGGACTTGATCCCCTTTCTACCGAAATCTTAAAAGAAAAAATACGTGCAGAAAAACAAAAAGACAAATTAATCATCATTACCTCTCATGTGCTGAGTGAGCTTGACGATCTCGTTTCGGAAGTAATTTACATGCAAGATGGTAAGCCTCGTTTTCACGAAACACTTGATACACTCAAAGCATCCACCGGTACCGACAGACTTTCCAAAGCCATTGCGCACGTCATGTCGCATCAATAACCTTCTATTGCAACAGAAAACATGAAGAAGATCATCAAATACGTCATAGCAGATATTCTTAGCAGCCGTACCATCATAGTCTACACGTTTGTGTTACTGGCCCTATCGATCAGTATTTTTAGCATAGAAGACAATACCGACAAAGGCGTAGTAAGCCTACTTAACATTGTATTGCTTGTAGTACCCTTGGTTAGCACGGTTTTTCCGACCATCTATCTGTACAATAGTAGCGAATTTATCGAACTATTGGTCAGCCAACCGCTTCGACGACAAAGTATCTGGGTAAGCATCTTCATTGGTCTAGCAGGCGCAATGGCATTAGCTTTCTTTATCGGCGTTGGAGTTCCTATACTGCTTTATTCCTATAGCATTTCCGGCATCATACTGATCATCAGCGGAATGGCATTATCGATCATTTTCGTTTCTATCGCCCTTTGGGCGGCAGTTCGTATCCGGGATAAAGCTAAGGGGATCGGATTAGCCATCCTCCTGTGGTTGTATTTCGCCCTGTTGTTTGATGCCCTTGTACTCTTTCTCTTGTTTCAGTTTTCTGATTATCCGATTGAAAGCGCAATGATCGCGGTATCCATGCTCAATCCAATTGATCTCTGCCGAATCCTAATATTACTTCAGGTAGATCTATCGGCAATGATGGGTTATACCGGCGCCATATTCCGCAGTTTCTTCGGTACAGATGCAGGCATGGCCATCACAGCCGTCGTTATGGTGTTCTGGATGGGTATACCGTTGTGGTTGTCCATGCGCTTTTTTAGAAAAAAAGATTTGTAAAGCCGAAGTGGAAAGATTAAGGGGTTAAAGGGTTAGAAGGTTAAGAAATTAAAAATTATACATTAAATATATATAGTCATGATAAAAACAACAGTTTTAGATGTAACACGTATTGAGCCGAGGCTCAAACATCCCACCATTTTCGATCATTTCGATAGCTTGGAGCAAGGTGAAAGTTTTTGCATTCTTAATGACCATGATCCCAAGCCTTTATATTACCAGCTCCTAGGCGAACGCGGAAATATCTTTACTTGGGAATATCTGGAATCAGGTCCAGAATATTGGCGTGTCAGCATTGCCAAACCTGCCACAAAAGACGCTTCACCTACCGTAGGTGAGATAGCGGCGAAAGATATCAGGAAGGCAGAAGTGTTCAAAAAGCTCGGTATTGATTTCTGCTGCGGCGGAAAAAAAACACTGCAAGAAGCTGCTCAATCCGTTGGTTTGAACAAAGAGCAACTGCTTCAAGAGCTGGAAAACACCACATCAATACCATCAAACGGTACACAACATGATTTTTCCGCTTGGGATCCCGGATTTTTAGCCGACTACATTTACCATATCCACCACAAGTATGTCCGTGAGCAAGGGCCGATTATTGAGCAGCTGGCCGATAAGGTTGCCGTACGCCATGGAGCTGAACACAACGAGCTCATTACACTTGCCGAAGAATTACACAATCTGATGGAAGACCTCTATCAGCATCTTAAAAAAGAAGAGAAAAAACTATTCCCATTCATCAAACAATCCGATAAAGGCGGGTATACAGAACGACAGATTGAAGAAATCATACAGGCGATGGAACATGAGCACGAATCCGCAGGGGAAGAACTACGACGATTCAGGGCACTGACAAAAGACTATACCCTGCCCGCCAATGCCTGTAATTCATATACTTACCTTTACGAAAAAATAAAGGAATTTGAAACGGATCTTTTCCAACATATCCACTTGGAAAACAACATCCTATTTCCGAAAACTATCGAGATAGCAAAACAAACCACATAATATCGACTATCATGAAGATCACCCCACACACCAAGATATCCGCTATCATCAAAGCCAACAGCGATAGCATAGCGGCCATTGCTTCGATCGCCAAACCATTTCAAAAACTGAAAAATCCGATCTTGCGACACCTGATGGCTCCCCGGGTAACGGTAGCTGAAGCGGCGGCTATTGGCGGCTGTACGATAGCCGATTTCAAACGTGTGCTGGAACCTTTAGGCTTTATCATAACCACAATAGACCAGGAGGAAACTGAAAACCATACCGGGGGGAGTGCCCCCGTATGGTTCAGTTCACTCTCCGAACCTCAAATCGACCAATTCGATGTACGGCAGATCATCGATCAGGGAGATGACCCCTTAAAAGCAATTATGCTACGTTACCAACAGTTACCGATCGGGCATGCACTCTGTATTATCAACAGCTTTATCCCCTATCCATTAGTTCAGGTATTGGGCAAAAAAGGAACTAGTTATTATATACAGTCACTATCCGATACGCTGCATCATACTTGGTTTTTTAAAGAAGCCGCTACAGCAAAGCCCGGAAAAATATCAAATGAGCACATCGTGATGCAAGCCTCTTCATCTTTTGAGAAAAAATTGACGGCATACGAACCACAATATCGAATCGAACTTGACGTACGGGCATTACCGATGCCACAACCTATGGAAGCTATTCTTCATGCCATAGCGAAGTTGAAACCGGATGAAATTATACATGTATACCACAAACGTGTACCACTACATTTATTAGAAGAACTAGAAGGCACGCCATATGAAATCCTGCTGTGCGAATACGCCGATGAGGATATCCGTCTACTTATATCTTATGAAGCTGAATAAAAAATCAGATATGGCAGATCTATTTGTACATCGCGCACCCAAAAGCTTAGCAGTCATACCTTTTTATGCCACGGCGGCTGTCTTTTTCCTCGGCTTTAGTATCATGCTATTTATATCATCCGCCGAACTAACAGGTCATCACTTCCATCCACATCTTTTAGCAATTGTACATGCTGTCGTTTTGGGTTGGAGCACCATGATTATCCTTGGCGCCGTTTATCAATTATTGCCTGTGCTCTGCGAAGGCGATCTTTACAGCCATAGACTTGCCTTTACCTCTTATCTGTTCCTATTAGTGGGTACCATCCTATTGGTTTGGTGTTTTTGGGTATTTCAAGCAGGTCCTTGGCTGATTACCGCTGGCACAATTGTGGTGCTGTCCACATGTCTCTATCTGTATAACGTCTGTGCTACGGTTATTTGCTCCAGTAAATCCACCGTCTACCAATATTTTATTGTCAGTTCGGCGGTCTGGCTGTTGCTGACGACTGTAGCCGGATTACTGTTGGCCATCAACCTTACCTATACATTTATTCCACGAAACCATATGGATATGCTCAAGTTACATGCCCATGCCGGCATTGTAGGTTGGTTCCTGCAGTTGATCTGTGGCGTAAGCGCGAAGCTCGTTCCCATGTTTCTATTGGGAAAATCCAAGCGTTCTTGGTTACTTTACCTCGCACTGATCTTACAAAATCTGGGATTGGTCTTGTTTTTATTTCATGCCTATTTCCGTCAAATAAATGGTGTGGTATTCATCCATATACTCTTGATCAGTATCGGTATCATCCTGTGGGGTATATATATCGCCGAAGCCTACATAAAGCGTATCAGGAAGAAAATAGACTTGCTTATGAAACAGACGCTGCTCAGCTTTGCTTTCAAGCCGTTGGCAATCGGAGCACTCCTAATGACATTTGTTTACGCAGATACCAAATGGGTTAATCTTTATGGAATCTTGATCTTTCTTGGCTGGATAACCGGGATTATCATTAGCAAAACATTCAAGACGCTGCCCTTCATCGTATGGAACAACCTGTACAAAGATGTACATGGGAACGTCCAGATACCGCTACCGAAGAATCTCTATAGCCAAAAGCTGATCACCTACCAATCCTACCTTTTTGTGATAGCTGTCGGTGCCTTATGTTTAGGTATGGTCATTAATCTCACTTGGTTTCTACAAATAGCCACTGCACTATGGGTATTACTTGCACTACTCTATTGCTACAATGTAGCCACTGTTATTTTTCACAAATCCCGTATCCATCATGAACATCACACTTAATAATCCGTATGCCAAAGAGCAACTAAAAGCACAAGTCACGTTGATGCAGGTAATCGATCCCGAGTTGGGCGTCAATATCATCGACCTGGGATTAGTTTATGCCGTTAATTTTTCTTCAACAGCCGTCATCCACATCGACATGACATTCTCTACATCGCATTGTCCACTGGGTGATGCCATAAAACAAGGCGTCATGCATGCCCTGACAAGTGCTTTTCCCGATCACAAGATTAACATCAATATCGTATGGGATCCCGAATGGAACTATGACATGATCTCGGAAGCCGGCAAACAACAACTTGGTCTCGATTAAATATAGACTATACTCTGCTTAAATACGTAAGTAGCTAAAAATACATCACATGAAAAATCATTTACTACATTGTCTTGCTCTCTTGATATTTCTCTTTTCAAGCTGTTCAAAAGATGACAACAGCGATTTTCTAATCCCTCAAAAAGAGCAGATCGCCTCGACGACGACAGCAGACGAAACAAAAGTAATCCTTTGGAGCGATCAGCCCAAGCTCCAAGTGGGGTATAATCCTGTCTATTTAAGCATGGAAAAAGCCTCGGGTGGATACATGGAAAGCGCTGTGCATATACACTCCTTGATGGATATGCATAGCATGTCACACAGCAGCCCAGTAGAACAACCCGTTCACAATAAAGACAGCAGATTACACGAAGGAGCGGTTGTATTGACCATGCCCTCTGGCGAGATGGGCAACTGGACGCTCGAAGTAGCTTGGGATAGTCAAACAGCCGTATTGAATATAGAGGCCATTTCCCCTCCGAATAATGTCAAGACCGTGCAGACAGTTGTTGGTAAAGACGACATACGATATACCGTCAGTCTGGTACAGCCACAGCACCCCAAGGTAGGATTGAATGATGTGGAATTTTTAATCAATTACCGTGTTGATGCCACTAGTTTCCCTCCTGCTGAAAATCTGACACTCTCCTTTGAACCGGAGATGCCTTCCATGGGACACGGATCACCCAATAATATGCAGCCGCAGCATATCGGCAAAGGCCATTACAGCGGAAAAATAAACTTTACAATGACGGGTGATTGGCGCATACACGTCAAGCTTAGTAAAAATGGGGCCTTAGTCGCCGACGGCATATACTTGGATTTACAGTTTTAATGATTTGTCACGGATTGGATGATCGGCAACGACTATCCGCTCTCAATCGTCTATTATGAAACGATCAGCATACAGCTTATATCTGTTATTTTCACTACATTCCATCACTTTTGCACAGCAAGGGTCGTTCCCAGCAGATAGCATCAAGCAAATTATCCTCGATGAGATCAGCATCTCCCACCATGCCGATATTGCCAGTGCCAACCAGCAAAGGCAGCGAGCTTCTTTGCAAGAGCCTACAGACAAGATATTGGAGCATATACCCGGCATACAAATGATACGCCGTGGGAACTATGCCTGGGAACCCACTATGCGCAGCCTCAATGCAGCCCAGGTAAACATAACCATAGATGGGATGCACCTATTCGGAGCCTGTACAGATCGGATGGATCCCATCAGTTCATACATCGAACCGACCAACCTTAAGCGTATCGTAGCGCGTTTTGGCCCTAGCATGGACAATTATGGTGGTGCTATTGGCGGAGGGATTAATTTTAAGCTACAAGAAGCAGCTTTGGCAGCAACACACCCCGTGACCGGAACCATCGGCACAGGATACGAAAGTAATGCAGGTGCCTTACAGACCTTAGCCACACTACAATATAGCCAGACACGCTTTGCCGTCCAGGCCAGCGCCATCCTACGCAAAGCTTCAAATTATACCGCTGCCAACCAGACCACAATTCCTTTTTCACAATACCAAAAATGGAATGCCTCCCTCCAAGCTTCCTATCAGGTCGACGCACATCACCATATCACTACCAGCTACATACAGGATGAGGGTAAAGACATTGGTTACCCTGCATTAACTATGGATGTTGCCTACGCCAAGGCAAAAATAGGATCCGTGAGCCACTCCTACCATCAACACGACGGCAGGCTCGTACATTGGGAAAACAAGCTGTATTACAACCTTGTCGACCACGCCATGGACGACACCAAGCGCCCGACAGAAGAAATCACCATGCACATGGATATGCCTGGCAGATCCTGGACAGGAGGTCTATACAGTGAGATCCATTATAAAGTCCATGAAAAGCACCTGATCAAGTCCCGGTTCAGTGGCTACCGCAACCGCATGACTGCCGATATGACTATGTATCCCGATGCCGGAACCCCTATGTACATGTATACCCTACCCGACGCCCAGCGCTATTTCACGGCATTGGATATTTCCGATCAGATCAGCCTGAGTCCCAAGCTGCAGTTGCAGCTCATGGCAACGATAGCTTATCAAGGATCAGCTATCTACAGCGAAGCCGGCAAGACACAACTTTCCGGTATGATTGCCGGTGATCCAGGTCGTCAAAATTGGCTGTTTAACACGCACGCAAAAGCATCTTATGCCCTTTCAACCTTTTGGCATATTTCCGTTGGTCTTGCTCGTGCCATGCGCGCCGCATCCCTGCAAGAGTACTATTCCTTTTACATTTTCAACCGATTGGATAGCTATGATTACCTAGGCAACAATCGCTTATCGACAGAAAAATCGATCAATACCGATCTAGGTATACGCTATCAGTCTGCATGGCTTCGACTTGAAGCCAATGCCTTCTCCTATTTTTTTAACGACTATATCGCTGGACAGATATTATCTGACCATCAGGTCATGACGATAGGTGCACTGGGCGTAAAACAATATCAAAACATTGGACAGGCTGAGTTATATGGTTTCGAACAGGCATTGCAGATCAGTCTCCATCCGTTCTGGACACTGAGTAGTACCAATACGTATACCCGGGGACTGGATCACCGCGGTCATGCATTGCCACTGATTGCTCCATTTACATCAACCAACGGTCTGCATTTTCAAAAAAAAGACTATTATGCCCATATTGAATCCCAAACCGCCGGTACACAGCGGCACGTCAACTTTGCCCAATACGGCGAACAGACTACACCTTCCGCTACGATTTTCCACCTAGCCATACAGAAAATCTTTGTCATCCGTCCAACGCTCAAAATCAACCTCGGTTTCCGTCTAGAGAATGTCTTTGATAAAGCCTACTACCGTCATCAGGACATCATGAAAATCCAACGGCCTGGGCGTAATTTTATCAATCAACTAACCCTAATCTTTTAAAAATCACCCTTTTTTATGTTTACAGTCATAAAATTCCGGACACATAAAAGTTAGCTTTGTTTGGAAGTCATGCGGTATCTTTATCATCGCTTTTTTAGACATATTTCACCAAACGATATGGAACAACAAGTCATCAAAAGAAACGGTATATCTGAACCTTTCCAAGCCTATAAAATACAAGATGCAATTGCAAAATGCTTCATCAGTGTATCACAACAACCGGATGATACCGTATTCAGTCAAGTCATGGAGCAGTTACAAGCAATAGAAAGCTGGGCCGTGGAGGATATCCAAAACCTGATCGAACACACACTCTATCAATGCGGGCATTATGATGCCATGCGATCTTTCATGCTATACCGACACACCCGTAAGATGCAACGCGATCATTCTGGAACGCTCAATCCTTACACGACCTATGTGGATAGTACGCAGACCATTTCGGAATATATTCAACAAACCGATTGGCGGATCAATGCCAACGCCAATACTTCCTATTCCAATGCCGGTTTAGTGAATAATACAGCAGGCAAGATTATTGCCAACTACTGGTTAGATGCTGTCTATAGCCCAAAAGAAGGCGCACTACACCGAAATGGCGATATCCATATTCATGATCTGGATTGTCTTACAGGCTACTGTGCAGGTTGGAGCTTAAGGGTACTGCTCAACGAAGGTTTCAATGGCGTTAGAGGACGCGTCGAAAGCCGTCCTCCCGCACATTTCAGGGAGGCACTCGGCCAAATGGCAAATTTCCTAGGCATCTTGCAAAGCGAGTGGGCGGGAGCGCAGGCTTTCAGTTCGTTCGATACTTACCTCGCACCGTATGTCTTTCTCGACCAATTGGGATATAAAGACGTGTACAAAGCCGTCCGCAGCTTCGTCTATAATCTTAATGTACCAGCACGCTGGGGGCAATCCCCCTTTACCAATATTACACTCGACTGGACCGTACCCGAAGATCTCCGAGATCAGATTCCTACACGTGGGGACGTCCATCTCTTTTCGGGGATTACCGACGTACGTATCCTAAACCTTATCCAGAACAAAGGGGTTGCGCAACCGACTGATCTATGTTACAAACATTTCAAAGAAGAAATGGACATGATCAACAAAGCATACTATACCATTATGACGGAAGGCGATGCCTACGGACAGCCGTTTACCTTTCCGATACCCACGGTTAATATCACCGAAGATTTTGACTGGCACAGTGAAAATGCAAAACTTCTTTTTGAAAATACGGCAAAAATAGGTTCTTCCTATTTCCAAAATTTCATCGGCAGTCAGTATTTTATCGATGATCTGGGTAACAAAGTTGAAAATCCTGAAGCTTACAAGCCCAACGCAGTACGGAGTATGTGTTGCCGTCTACAGCTCGACCTACGGGAACTACTCAAGCGCGGCAATGGACTTTTCGGTAGTGCAGAGATGACGGGTAGCATCGGTGTCGTAACGATCAACATGGCCCGATTAGGTTATCTCTTTGCCGAGGAAGAGGAAAAACTCTATACACGCTTGGATGAGCTGTTGCTTATTGCCAAATCCACACTTGAGAAAAAAAGAGCTTGCATACAGGATCTCTACGACAGGGGACTATATCCGTATACGAAACGATATTTATCCCACTTTCGCAATCATTTTTCTACCATCGGAGTTAATGGAATGAACGAGATGATCCGCAATTTTTCACAAGATCGAAATGATATCGCATCCCTCGCGGGTATAGCATTTGCCAAGCGCATATTAAATCATATCCGTGTCCGTATGCAGGAATTTCAGGAAGAAACGGGCAACCTATACAATCTTGAAGCTACGCCTGCGGAAGGGACCACTTACCGCTTCGCCAAAGAAGATATCAAGCGATTTCCAGATATCTTACAGGCCGGGACGTATCCTAATATCTATTACACCAATAGCTCACAGATTCCAGTAGATTATACCGCTGATCCATTCGAAGCACTATTATTACAAGATGAACTCCAATGCAAATATACCGGGGGAACCGTACTTCACCTTTATATGAGTGAGCGCATTAGCTCACCGACAGCCTGTCTCAGCTTTGTACAGACCATTATCCGCAACTTCAAATTACCTTATATCACTATTACCCCTGTTTTTAGTATCTGTCCAGTACACGGCTACCTGAATGGCGAGCATGAATACTGCCCGAAATGTGACCATCTTATTTTAAATGATAATCCATTAAATACTTCACATCATGAACACACAGCAACAACAGCATGAGAAAATCCTCGCCCAGCATGAGGATAAACGTAGCAAATGTCTTGTCTACACACGCGTCATGGGATATCACCGACCTGTAGAAAGTTTCAACATTGGAAAAAAAGGCGAACATCAGCAGCGCACACACTTTAGAGAGTTTCATGCAAAAACCGGTCTATAGCATTACCCCTTTTACATTACTCGATTATCCCGATCATACAGCCTGCATCATTTGGTTTGCGGGCTGTAATATGCGTTGTTTATATTGTTACAACCCAGAGATTGTATTGGGCAAAGGAAAGCTTACAATAGCAGAAACATTGCGATTCTTAACATCACGCAAACATCTTTTGGAAGGGGTCGTATTCAGCGGCGGCGAATGTACCTTACACCCCAGCTTCCTAGAGATGGTACGTATCGTAAAAGAAATGGGCTTTCTGGTGAAAATTGACACCAATGGCTCCCGGCCAAAAGTACTGGAAGCGCTGATCAATCAAGGCTGTGTTGACTATGTTGCATTGGATTTTAAAGCCATTGCAAAATCCTTTGTCGACATTACACGTTCCCATCTACACGCCGCCTTTGAGAAAAGCCTGCATCTTCTTCAAGAATCTCATGTTCCCTTTGAAGTACGTACTACATGGCATCGTGAGCTAATCAGTACCGCAGAGCTTCAGGAGATGGTCGATTATTTAACGGCACATGCCTACCATGGAACGTATTATGTGCAGCATTATGTGAACAATGTAACTACCCTCTTCCCATTACCATTTTCCGCACCAATTAACGACTCCATCCCATTTTCAACAGCGCGGATAGAAGTAGTCTTCCGTAGCTTATAACCTATTTTACTTTAGTTTTTGCGAGCTCCCGGATCAAATGGTCTAATTTATTGGCGTCAAATTTTAAGTTACTGTTTGATTTTGCTTGCTCCAGTATGCGGATAATATCATCTAGATACTGATTATATACCGCATCGAATGGACTTTGATCCACCAGCAGATCCGGTGATTTATTTACGATTGCCACACTATTTTGAATAGCTCCCGCATTATTGATGTTCCTCAATTCTGTTGACGACAAGCTTCCTTTTGAAGAATACTTAAATAATTCACCCATCTTTTGCTTCGCTGTTGTTTCCGTTGCCCCCAATGAAACGTATAAACTTTGCGAATACCGGTCAAACACATTTTCAAATTTTTTAAGGTCTCTCCTATAGGAAAGAAGATCATCCCTAAAAGACGTTGTTTTCTGATCGATGGAAATATAAAATTCAATATAAGGCTCCAAACTGCGCATAAAATCCTTTATCGTCTGTTCTTTAATAGCATTGTCGCCATAGCCCACCGCCTGCTGAAATACATTCTGAACGATAGAGGTAACCGGATTGGTCGCCGCCAATGTAGAGACAACCGGAATGCTAACGACGCGCGTTATCGTCTCGGTAAATTTATTTTTAGCTTTACCACTCAGATCTTTTGCAAGTATACTGTGTGAATTCTGGATCACTACGTTCGAAAAGCTCGTCCCTAACTCCGAATTGGTTGGGCTATTCAACGCTGTAATCAATGACCCAGCTATCGCCACATCCAACAATTTCCCGTAGGCATTAATTTGCTTTCTGACATTTTCAATATCGTTTAACGCATTAGCAATGATAGAATAATTGTTTTCGTACAGTTGTTGCTGCGAATTGAATGATTCCTGCTGCGCGCTGCTAATCATCCTGCGGATGCTATCGTTTGCCATCAAAAGCTTATCAGACTGCTCTTTTAATGCTCTATAAGATGATCTTAAGGTTTCCAGTTCATTGTGGCTATTTTCAAGATTCTGTTGCGTGGCCTGCATAGATCCTACGGTGGTCGTCGTATCCTGAGCATATGAACCCAGCCCCCAACAGACTAATGCCATGACTAGTAGCGTCCGAATAAAAGATATCTTCCTGGCTTTCATAATAATTATAACAATTGGTTAAGGCGTTTTGTTTATTTAACTATTTCCTATCGGTGAATCAAAAATAGAGAATAATTTTCAAAAACAAAACAGTTTACTTCCGATGTTTTATGAAATAGCTTTCCGGATTCCTTTTGTCGTTAATGTTAACATTCTGGATTGTTCAAAAAGCGGCCTTATCAAACGGACTACATGAAATGTCCGAAACTTTTCTGTACAAGCGTAGCAAGCTCTTCGACTGCAATTTGTGGCTTGGGGCCATCTTCCGTCCGCCATATACGGGTATTCATATCAAATTTTAAGTGATACCTTTCCTGTTGTCCCGATTCCAATACGGTAAAAAAATGAGTTTTTGGATCGTAGGTTACGTCGAATGTGATTGTCCTTCCATCTACATTGTGTTGAAATTTTCTATTGAAGTCCATATATCTTATTTAAGTTGAGTTTATCTGTTAGTTAATTAACAACAATAATACAAAATCGTTTAAGGAATTTCTTCTAATTCTTGTTTACATTCAAGATATAGCCGGCACCATAGATACTTTCAATCACTACCGTCGGATCCGCTTTAAGCAGTTTTCTTATCCTGGAGATAAACACTTCTAAACTTTTTCCGTTAAAATAATCTGTATTCCCCCAAAATCGCAGCAAGAGGTCCTTCTTCAATACCAGCTCGTTTTTATGTTCTAATAAATATGTCAGTATTTCTGCTTCACGCAGCGTCATGTTCTTTTTCTCTCCATTTGGATATGTCAGGAACAATCGATCGGGATCAACTACAATCTCCCCGAGGTGTATGCTCGTCTTCACAGACGGGGCTGCATCTTTTGTCGCGGAAAAATGGATGACGTTCATGATCTTAAGCATCAATTCGTCCATCTCAAATGGCTTTTCAATATAATCGAAAGCTCCCAGTTCCAATCCCTTCTTTCTATTCTCCTTACCTCCAAGCGCTGTTAAAAAAAATATGGGCTGAAGCGGAACGCGCTCTTTTACTCGCCGCGCTACAGAAAAACCATCCCCGTCAGGCAGCTGAACATCAATAATGACCAACCGGCATGAGATAGCGGCAAATTCCTGCAGGGCACTTTCTGCTGTCAGCTTCCAAGAAACCCGAAAACCTTTATTCTGCAGATATAGTGACAAGAGTGCCCCTAGATCGGGTTCGTCTTCGATGAGTAATATATCTATCATGCTGTCCATATCAGTTTTCTAGTGGAATATCTATTTCAAAACGGGCACCTATTTCCGTTGTTCCGTCTAAACGGACGATCCAACCCATTTTTTCAGCGCACACCATTACATAATACAGTCCCAGGCCCAGTCCTGCTCCACCCTGCTTCGTAGTTGATCGATAAAATTTATCAAATATTTTCGATCTATCTTCTTCAGATATTCCCATTCCATTATCTGCTATGGATAACCGCATCCATTCTTCATTGAGCTTCTCCCATCGAAAATTAATGTTTTTGTCTTCCGACAGATTGAACTTCGTCGCATTCTCTACCAGATTATTCAATATCGGAAAGTAGAGCATCGGATCCACATCAGCGTAGATGGGTTGCTGATGCGGGTCATAGCTTATCGTTATCTGATCGGCCATGCCCAGGGCAATATCCCGCAGGTAAACCGCTGTGAGCTGATTAAGATCCTGTAATTCGAGATCCGGATTTTGGTCTTCCAGCATCACTGAATCAATACTTTGTTTTACATAAGCTTTGAGTCGCTTTGCATGCCGTTCGATAATGTGTCCCATTTCCCGGATATCTGAAATAGAGAGCTTATCCGCTTCTTTTAGGTTACTCGCCGATATCAAAATGGTTGTGATAGGCGTATTAAATTCGTGCCGGATATGTTGCAAAAAATCAGTTTTAAGCTGCGCCTCCTTCCGCTCGTTTACCCAATTCCGAAACGTCGCATAACTGATAACAATCATGATGACCACGCAGATAAATGAAGCAGAAAAGACAGGCGCCATAGCCGATAAAACTCTCCATAACCTATTGGGAGAATCGACATATAAACTATAGGTGAAACGATAGTCTGCTCCCTGGTGATCATTGATCGAAAGCTCCAGTATCCTATTATTGTCGTGTATTTGGGTAAGTTTGCCTGAAATGACTGCACTGGATCGCCTTCTCCCTGAACCAAAAATCGTACTCCACTCACCAGCTCTAACCACCTCAAACCTATCCAACGAAAGCTGGTACAGCAGATTACTTTCGAGATCATTATCTTCCACGATCTGCTCAAACAAACTATCCATCGGACTACTTTCGCGTAATCTATCCAACAGTTGCTGTACAAGTATGTTGCCCTCCCGATAAAATGTAGCGCTGTCACGAATAGCAATCAAGTCAGGCAGTGTGTGCGCTAAAACCTCGTGAAATATCATGTCTCCACCCGGAAATAATTTATCGCTTTTTACAGAATTACCGTACGCCGTGACGATCTTTTGTTTGTGTACAAATATCAGGTTGTCGTCCTTTAGCTTATAGGTATTATAGACCAATACCGTTAACAAGGCAATCAACGCCAGCATACTGATTATTAAAACCCTTTTATAAAAAATCGGATTGGCTTGGATCTTCATCATTTAAAGCTACTATTAATTTTGTTTCATTGTGCTTTCATTAGGCTTTTGTTAAGCATTATTTAGGTTTTCGTTAGGCTTCAACTCCGTACTTTCGATGTATGTTTGTATCTATCATTTTAATATAAGCAAATTATGAAGAAAATCTATTTTCTACTCTGCTCCACGGTTCTGTTGCAGGTCTTCGTCTTAGGTAGCGTATATGGTCAGCAACAAGCGACGGAAGCTTTGCTTCGGAAAAACCAACTCGATTTTGTCAACCTCGGTTTCGGCATGTTTATCCATTACGGTATGCCTACCTTTATGGACCAGGATTGGTCCGATCCCAACGCATCGCTATCCCTATTTGATTCCCCGAAACTTGATCCTAACCAATGGGCCATAGCCGCAAAATCAGCGCACATGACCTACGGTTGTCTCACCACCAAACACCATAGCGGATTTCCGATCTGGGATACCAAAACAACGGATTACAATGTGATGAATACACCTTTAGGACGCGACGTCGTGAAAGAATTCGTGGATGCCTTTCGGAAAAACGATCTACGTGTCATGTTATACTATTCGATACTCGACACGCATCAAGGTATACGTCCGAATCAGATCACCAACGAACATATTGAACTGATCAAAGAACAATTGCGCGAATTACTGACGCAATATGGAACTATTGATGCATTGGTTATTGACGGCTGGGATGCTCCTTGGTCGCGCATCTCTTACGACGACATTCCATTTGACGACATCTACTTTCTTGTGAAATCGCTCCAACCTAATTGCTTGGTCATGGACCTCAATTCGGCGAAATATCCCGGCGATGCCCTATTTTACACCGATATCAAATCGTATGAGCAAGGAGCAGGTCAATTTATCTCCAAAGAGCACAATAAATTGCCCGCCATGGCATGCCTACCCTTACAGCAGAACTGGTTCTGGAAAACCTCCTTTCCCACTACGCCAGTCAAAGA
The DNA here is from genome assembly GCF_005048855.1 of Sphingobacterium olei. Lineage (GTDB taxonomy): Bacteria > Bacteroidota > Bacteroidia > Sphingobacteriales > Sphingobacteriaceae > Sphingobacterium > Sphingobacterium olei. Next base: position 103,830 of record NZ_SUME01000006.1, on the reverse strand, counting down.
TCCCCAACAACTTATTCAAGATTTTGTCATTCCCTACAATCAGGCCTACTGCAATTTTATGCTGAACGTCGCGCCGAATAAAGATGGCCTTATGGATCAAAACGCCTTAGAGGCCCTACAAGAAATGGGGAAAGTGTATAGTGCATCAACAACATATCAGAAGCTTCCAGACTACGCCTATCCAATCGTGTCCAGCAATCTGGCGAAACACGTGGTGAGCAATAGCAGTTGGAGCGACGATATGAACATCATGGATTTTGCCAACGACGACAACTTTGGTTCGGCCTGGATATCCAATTCCGTCGTTAGTAAGCCTTGGTATGAACTGACCTTTGCTCGATCTATACCTTTCAATACGGTTGTCATTACCGAAGGCAAAGATAGGCCTTCGGCTTATCAATTAACATATCTTAAAGATGGAAACTGGGAAACGATTTCTGCTACCCCTACCACACAGGGGCGAATTAAAATCTTTCGGTTTGAAAGCGTTAGCGGACAAAAAATACGGTTAACGATCACTCCCGGCAACAAGCCCGCTGTTCTATCAGAAGTAGGCGTTTATCAGGAGAGAAGGTAATCTACACTGTGAGGATCGGACAACCACAACCTGCTATAAAGATTAAAATCCCGAGTAATACCCGGGATTTTTTATATAAGATACTTTTTAAGGTGCGACTTATCGCTAAAACTTAAACGCTAGCGAGAAAGATCCATTTATTTTTCCTCCATTTTCTCGGACACAAATACGTGATCGACATAAAAGGAATAATTATCAAACGTACGGACATCCCCCGAGCCGCTTCTGAACAAGATGAATTCTGTGATCTGTGCGAGGTTAATATTTTGATCCTTTTGTTTAATATGCGCAACGGGAATAGATATAAGATGCCAATTCCCGTCTCGTTTAAATCCATACTCTTCGCCCGAAGCCGTAAATTCAAATATGGCATTTCCACCCCCAGAGCTTCGAATACGGATCAGCATTGGCGCGAGTGATTCTGGCTTATCGGCATATTTACCATATGTTCTGCCATAGGATAAATAGCCTTATTGCCTGAGTTGGAACCCATCTCATAATATTTATTGACCCGATCTACCAAGATTCCCAATCGCTTTAGTAAAAACCACCTTTCATTCTCAAAGGCCAGTTCACGAGCAGATTCCTCTAGATAGCTCTCTAAGTCGAACGAAGCAAAACCGTTCAGTCCGGCTCGGGTACGCACGCTATTAATATATTCTAATGCCTTATCCAAATCTCCCACTCTCCAAGCAGCCTCCGCACCTAACAACAGGGTTTCGGCATATCGATAAAATATATGATCCTTGTAACTGTTGAGTGTACCGATCCGTTTTTCATCATCGTGATATTTCTTCAAGCTCCAATGATATCGTCTATAGGCATCATCATAGCGATCAGCAGCCAGTGGCTTTCCAAAATTTGGTGAGCTAGGATTATTAACGATCAACTGTAGAGGGTAGTAGTAAGTACGAAATCTCAGATCATTTTCTTCATCGTAAAGGGATCGCAGGTAATCGTTAGGGAAAGACCACCCAAGCGATTCACCACCATACTCGACAGATCTGATCATCTCTCCTCCGGAAAGCTCGTAGACCCGAGAATTAAACACGCTGCTAATCCATGTCGGTCCTCCGCCGGGCAGGTTGTCATTGCCACCTGTCACTTCGTCTCGAACATACACCAGCGAAGCTTCTCTGTGGTTCAGATTTTGACCAAATACCTGAGCAATCTGCTCCCGCGGTAATAGATCATGAGTGGGATCTTGAAACCGTTTTCAGAGATTTTATTACAATTGTTCAAGGTCTTTCAAACGCATTTCAGGAAATAGGAGAAAGTTCATACAACCATAACATTCGCTTAACAGATATATCCAAGCGGCATTTTACCTTTGCTCTAAGTATGGAGCATATCAAAGCAATAAAGGCGGATAACCATGAAATTTTTAGCCGAGTGTATGAGCAGTATCATCATCAAATTTATGGCTTTATTCTACAGCGAACGCAATCCGACTATATTGCTGAAGAAGTAACCCAGCTCACCTTTATTAAATTATGGAAACAACGAAACAATTTGAGCGAACAGCTACACGTCAACGTTCAACTTTTTGGTATGGCACGCCAGGTCATGATCGATCTGCTTCGAAAAGAAGCTACTCGTTTCAAATATGAAGGCGAGTCGGCCGCTACACCATTTACCGACAGCCTAATCGACACCATTGAAAGTAAAGATCTATTACGACTGATGGAGCAAGATATCCAGAACATGCCCAGAACACGCCGCCTCGTTTTCGAACTTAGCAGAAAGCGTGGGCTCACCCATAAAGAAATCTCCCAGCAGCTCTCGATCTCAACAAAAACCGTAGAACAACATATTGGCAAGGCTTTGTTACAGCTCAAACAGCACCTCTATTCCATTATGCTCTAATTATCACCCTCCTCTAATATTAAATAATTGTTAAGCAACTAGGGATCCCCTTCCGAGCCACGTAATATAAGTATGAAGTTCGGAAAAAATAAACGAAACGATCAAGATGATCGTCTAGAGCAGCATCAGGTACGAAAAAAAATATGGGAAGCCCCGTCTATTATTGAAGATATTTTCCCCGACAAGGATTGGCAGCTCTTTGAAGGTAATCCCCTGCATGATCACATCCCCTCTGCAAAGATGGCCAAGCACATTGAAGAGGAGATCCACAAAGAAACAGAACAACAAGAACGCAACGAACGTCGCAGCCATAGCCTCCAACGTTTCACGCGTTACACAGCCGCAGCAGTTATTTTAGTGCTGCTGTCGTTCAATCTTTGGCGCTGGGTCACACCAAACCCAGATGCTGTAATACCTTCGTATGTAGAACAGCATGAAAAACCTGTCCAAGATAGTAGCTGGATTTCAGTAACAAACGACAAACAAGGCATTCAGACACTCACACTACCTGACCAGTCAACAATCAAACTCTTTGCACAAACTACCGTACGATATCTGCGAAATTTTCCGGGCGACAGCCGCGAAATCTATTTAGACGGTAAAGCCTATTTCTCCGTCACAAAAGACGCCGATCGACCTTTCAGTGTTTACACTGGCGAGACGAAGACCACAGCCTTAGGTACATCATTCACCATTGATACACGTACCAACTCTAGGTATACATCTGTTCAGCTCCACACCGGAAAAGTCGTAGTCGCTTCCCTTGCAGCCATTCCCGCATTCGAGAACGTCTTTTTAAACAACTCCGGCGAGCGTCTTTCCTTTGATACAAATATGCGTATCATAGAACATAAGCGTGGCCACGCTAAAAAAACAACTCTTCCACCTACACCTACCATCGAGAAGAACACGGTCACCCTGCTTCAAATGGACAATATTCCGTTACCGAATGTTTTTGTAGCCTTGACGACAGCATACAATACCCCTATAAAAATAGGAGAACAAGGAATCTCAAAAATCCTATACACGGGCAATATCGACCCACAGCGTGAAACTTTAGAAGAGGTCCTCGCGGTGATCTGTCTCATAAACAATTTGCGTTATGTCACAGAAACCGATGGATCTTATACCATCTATAGTCAGGACAAAGGCACAAAAGAAGAACATAAAAATGAAAACCTATAAGTAAAACGATCATGTTTAACAAACCGTATCAATTGAAAAAAAATGTGTTGTTTTTTGCACTATTGGCGGCTGGTCTTTCCCAGGCACAGGCGCAGCAAGAGCAGGTAAAAGGGGCAACACAAGATGAAACCGGAAAATTTCTTTCCGGTGTTAGCATCAAAGCCGTTCACGGAGGTTCGGGCAAAACCTTCACGACAAGCTCTTCAGAAAAAGGATTATTTTCCTTTAAAAACCTTCCCGAAGGTGGTCCCTACCAGTTTATTTTCAGCTACGTAGGTTTCCAACCTGATACTTTATCGGGCTATAGCATTCATGAAGCGAGCCCCTTAGCGCTAAGTGTAAAACTGCGGACAGCAAATACAGCGTTGGATGAAGTCGTTGTTGGCTACGGCCGGGTGGCACGAAAAGATCTCACCAGTTCCATCACGACGATCAAGGCGGAAGACGCGAACGTCGGCGTATTTTCCTCACCGGCGCAGATGTTACAGGGTAAAGTACCCGGACTAACCATATCGACCAACAACAGTAATCCCAATGCCAGGGCATCGGTTAGTTTGCGTGGTGCCTCTACATTGCGAAGCGGCGAAGCCATGGAGCCTTATTATGTTATTGATGGTGTTCCAGGTGCATCGCTTACATTGGTTGCTCCAGATGATATTGCCAGCATCGATATCCTTCGCGACGCCTCGGCAACAGCCATTTATGGATCTAAAGCAGCAAATGGTGTCATCATCGTAACAACCAAGCGTGGCAAATCCGGTCAAACCAGCATCAACTACAACGGTTACCTGGCCGTCGATAACGTCACCAAACGTTATGAGATGATGACCGGAGACCAGTACAGGAATTTTGTAAACGACAACAATTTCTCTATGGAACCGACCGACGATTTGGGAGCAAACACCGACTGGCAGCGTGAAGTAGAACGTACCGGTATCTCCAACAACCATAACATTTCGTTATTGGGCGGCACAGACAAAACCCAATACAGTGCCAGCCTCAATACGTTAAAAAACAACGGCGTCATAAAAGGCACAGACATGGGACGCCAGATCGGCCGCGGCTTCGTACAAACAAAAGCATTGAACGATCGGCTAACCGCCTCTTTCAACGTAAACACCAGCATCACCAAACAAAATGATGTACTTGCATTAGGAGATGGCCTAAGTGTATACGATGCCATGTACTACTATTTGCCCGTATCACCCGTGAGAACAGAAACCGGCGCATGGTTTGAAAAAACAGATCGCTCCCAATACGTTAACCCCTTATCATTAATCGAGGAAAATACCAATTTTTCCAAAACCAAAGTGATACAGGCACATGCCAAAGTTGGTTACGAAATCCTACCCAGTTTGACGTACAACATCGACCTCTCGATGCAGAATCGCCAGTATATTAATTCGCAGTACAACACCGCCCTGTCGATGGCAGCACGTAACCAAAATGGAAAGTCTATCCGTGCAGCTGTGGAAGATGAACGCCAGGTAATGGAGATGAACCTGACTTACGACAAGACGTTCGGTGGCCTGCACAAGGTTTCGGCATTAGCCGGTTATTCCTGGGAAGAGAACAACAATAACGATGGTTTTCAACTGACGACTTCCGATTATTATGACGATGGCTTAAGCTATTATAATCCCGGAATGGCGAATGTCGTTGATCTATTGGGATTTGGGAATTATTACCTCTCCACGCTCCGTATGATCTCCGTTTACGGACGTTTAAATTACGCTTACGACAGCAAGTACCTCTTTCAGGCTACCGTAAGACGCGACGGTTCTTCAGCCTTTGGGGCGAATAACCAATGGGCCACCTTCCCTTCTATTTCTGCTGCCTGGCGCCTATCCGAAGAACCGCTTATTCGTGAGATGGGCTTCTTCGATGATTTAAAACTACGTGCCGGTTACGGTGTCAGCGGAAATTCAATGGGCTTCGACGTATTTACATCGAGACAGGTCTATGGCGCGACCTCCAGCTTTTACACCAATGCTTTTGGCAATGATTTACGAACCTTAGCTGCCCTGCGAAATTCCAATCCCGATCTGCGTTGGGAACGAACCGGCATGCTTAATCTAGGTCTGGATTTCGCTTTCCTGAACAATAGATTGAGCGGTACCCTAGAGTTTTACGATAAAAACACCACAGATCTAATTTATGATTATGCCGTTTCAACAACGAAGTATCTATACGGATCATTGACGGCTAATGTTGGAGAAATTAGTAACAAAGGTGTTGAACTTACCTTAAATGCAACTCCAGTAAAATCAGCAACTTTCACATGGAACACCGGGGTTGTCGCCTCCCATAATAAAAACATTGTAACCCGTATCACCAATCAGGAGTTTTCTACAGGTTATGTAGACTTGGCCGATCTAGGTGGAGCTGGCCAAAGTAATGCATTTCAACAGCGTTTAATGGAAGGAGCTCCCATTGGTCAGTTCTATACCTGGGAATGGGCCGGTTATAATGAAGAGGGCATATCCACATTTCACGTACATGACCAACAGACTGGCGAACGCACAGGCGAAACAACGATCACGCCTTTACACAAAGACAGAGCCATAACAGGTAGCGCACAACCCAAACTCACTTTAGGCTGGAACAACAACTTCACCTACCAAAATTTTGCATTGACCGGCATGTTTCAAGGCGTATTCGGCCATAAAATCATGAATGGCACACGCGCACGGCACTCCAATGTCGTAGGTAATGCCGGTCAAAAGAATCTATTGGCGAGTGTCGTAGACACCGAGCTGGCAACTGATATCAATGCGCACTACCTATCAGACCGCTATCTGGAAAGCGGCAATCACCTGCGTCTTGCAAACCTGAGTCTTTCGTACAGTTTTAGTAATCTTGGAAGTCAGTTTAAAAATGTGAGGCTCTATGCTACGATGAACAATGTATTTGTACTCACTAACTACAAAGGCATTGATCCGGAAGTGAATCTCGGTGGTCTTACCCCTGGTGTTGACAACCGCCAAACTTATCCACGTACACGCACCTTTATGTTTGGTCTAAACTTTAACTTATAATCAGGAGAATTTATCATGAAATCAAAACTATATATCCCCTTATTTTCCATGTCGGCCCTTGTTGCGGCCTTCGTTTCATGTACCGACCTGGATGTTGATATTAAATCACAATACACCGATTTCCCAACTACCGAAAGGGCTGCTGAAGCCATCTCGGCAGATGTGTATGCCGCGTACCGTGGCGCATTAGGATACAATCATTGGATGGTGCAGACTTTATCGTCCGACGAAGCCGTGAGTGTTGCTTTGGGTACCGACTACTACGATGGAGGGCGTTTCCGCGAACTTCACGTACATAACTGGACATCTGACAACGCTATCCTTCCTAACATGTGGAATGCGGCAATGACGGGTATCAATCTTTCAAACAATGTACTGACCATTTTCGGTGATGATGAAAGTGATAAGGCTGCACCTATGCGTGCCATGCGTGCCTATTTTTACTTCCTTTTGATGGATAATTTTGGAGGAGCGCCCTTAATCAAGGGGAAAGTAGATCAAATACCCGATCGATCATCACGGGCTGAAATAGCAAACTTTATCGAGTCCGAACTACTCGCTGTGCGGGATCGCTTACCGGGTGAAGTTTCTGCAGCTACTTATGGCAAAGCGACGCGTTACATGGCCGATGCGCTATTGGCTAAGCTTTACCTGAACTGGTCTGTATATACCTCAGGCGATGTCGCAGCCTACACCCCCGCGATGCCTAACGAGAAACTCGCGCAAGTCGTGGCCATGTGTGATGATATTATCCAATCGGGTCAGTTTAACCTAAGCAGCCACAAGTACCTCGAAAAATTCCGTCCAGACAACGGACCGCAGATCAAGGACTTCATTTTTGCCATGCCCTACGACAGGGAAAAGCAACAAGGTATGACCTACGCGCGCTTCTGGATCCATCGCAGCGGACAAAATCAATTTGCACCGTTGCCATCCAGTGTGGGAGGTACCTTTCGTGTACTACCGACTTTCCTTGCTAAATTTAATTTAGAAGGAGACGACCGTAATGCTTCCTATATGGGCGGACTTCAGTACTACTGGTCAGACTATTCGCCGGATTTGAGCCGTCCTTTTTTAATCAGAACCTCAAAAAAAGGGATAGATCAAGATTACTCGGGAAGTGACGAGAACGTCACATTTGACTGGCACATGGAGACCACAAAAGAAATTACGCTTCGCCCGGATGGCGGCCCAACTCTCAATGCCGGCAATGACCAAAAAGGCCGATCCATGGGTTACCGCTCCGTTAAGTTTTATATGGATGTAAATGTTACGGCTGCCAACAATAGAAACCAAAGTAACGATGTGCCTATTTTCCGGTACGCTGACGTATTGCTCATGAAAGCCGAAGCCATCCTCCGCGGGGCGGCCCCAACCAATGGAGAAACAGCTATGTCGTTAATGAACCAGGTTCGCGCCTATGTGAATGCGCCTGCATTGACTACCGAGCCTACCTTCGCCGAGTTATTGGATGAGCGTGCGAGGGAGTTTTCAGATGAATCCTGGCGCCGTAATGATCTAATTCGCTATGGTAAGTTTGAGGAAGACTGGGGCTTCAAATCCTTGTATGCTGCTGGATCTTCTGAGCGTTACCGCAGGATATTTCCTGTTCCAAGACAAGTTTTGGAAGTAAACAAACACTGGACACAAAATACCGGATATCCACAGTAAACATCACATCATGAAAAGAAGAGATTTTAACACAATCATTCCACGGAATTCATAACTGCATACGATATAAACTCCCAAGTCGATACCACATCTTGGGAGTTTATATATTCATGGCCTTCGTCGTTTGTCATATCCCTTTTGCCATCATCTCTAAACACATTCTGCCATTATGGTAAGGGCATTTCCAAAAACCAGCCTTGTCGTCCTGATCATTAGCCGATCCATCCTCCAAACGGCTCCAATACCATTCGCCATTTTCCTTATCCACTATATGCTGTTGGATGTAACACCACAATGCTTCTGCCCGTTGTTTCGAAGTTTCGTCTTCCAATATCATGGCCATATATTGATAACCCACTACGGCTTCAGCCTGCACCCACCAGTGTCGCTCTTTATCCAGATGCCCGTTTTTTAGTTCATACGCCATGCTTCCGTCGGGCAGTATCCCTTCTGCGGCGGCGGCGGCGATCTTACCGGCCACCAGGCGAACCTCATCTTGGAGTTCAACATTACCCAGTACCGTTACTGCTTCCCACAACAACCAGGCAGCTTCGATATCATGTCCATAAGAAATCACGTCGCCTTTGGTGTTCCATTCACGATCAAAGAACAACTGCAAATGTCCCGTTTCCGTGTTCAATATCTGATCCAGAAATACACGAATCAAGTCGTGCTGAGCAACGAGCAAACGTTCATCTGGCCACACCCGGATCAAGTTTGTATACGCTTCGAGGATATGTAAATGCGTATTCATAGTCTTGGCTTCATTTTCATCCTTTTCACTCAAGCGCATATCCGCTATAGGTTGCCAATCTTCCGTAAAAGCTTCCCAATATCCACCCAATTTTTCATCCTTACACGTCTCTATGGCATGGAACAAGGCGATCGCCAAATCCAGTGCTTCCTCCTCGCCTGTCGCCCTGTAGTATTCCGAAAAAGCATAGAGTGCAAAACCCTGTGCATAAGTTTGTTTCTTGCGATTTACCGGCTTTCCCAGGTAATCCACTTCCCAAAATACCCCGCCCTGCTGTAGATCCAGAAAATACTTTTTGATGTACACGAAGGCACGTTTGGCCATGCTGAGATATCGTTTTTCCTGCAATACCCGATAAGCCGCCGAGAAAGTCCAAAGCACCCTGGCATTCATCACTGCACCCTTATTCGCCTTAGGCAACAGCCGGTTTTTCCCATCAATAGCGCCGTAAAAACCGTCATGTTCCTCATCCACCATCTTTTCTTCCCAAAAGTGTAGGATATTATTTTCCAGTTCTTTTTTAAATCCGTCCATCAATACTATATATTATTACGTGTTATCGCCTAAATCCTTCTTTTTTCCAATTCTGTTGTGATATCCAGCATCTTCTTTTCACTCAATGGATAAAGACTGATAAACAACACGGATAACACGGTACCAATCGCGGGGAAAAAGCTCAAGAACATACGTATTCCAGATAGCGTCTCGGCACTTTGAACCTGGTTAGCCTGAAAACCGTAGTAGCCCAATAGCCATCCCGTTACCGCGGTACCAAATGCCCAACCCAATTTCTGGCTCATAGACGACGAGCTAAAGATCAAACCCGTAGCACGGTTTCCTGTCCGCAATTCCGAATAATCCGCACAGTCGGCATACATAGACCACAACAACGGAAAAATTGCCCCTGCACAAATGCTTATCAAGACCTGAAGCACGAAAATCAGGAGCAGCTCATCATGTTCTAACCAATAAAAAGAGATGCTCGCTGCCGTAGCAATTAGCATCGCCCCCATATAGGTATTCTTCTTGCCAATCTTATTACTTAGCGGAGCTGCCGCAACCACGCCGATAATGTTGGCGGCCTGCCCTAAGGCTAAATAAAGACCGCTTAAAACAAAGGGAATATTGAGCAGCACGATATTGTCGAATTGATCTTCACGTACATAATACTTGAAGTAATACAAGGTCGCTCCATCCCTAATCGAATTGAACACCAGCGCAGCCACTCCTGCTCCCAGCAGGATCCACCAGGGTCTATTGTTCAGTAGATCACGAATATCCTGTTTAAGTGTCGAACTCGTCGACGCTATGGGGATCACCCGTTCTTTCGTCCAATAGAAGCACAACAAAAACAGTAAGACCGAAAAAACAGCAATGACCGTAGCTGCCATAAACCATCCATACTGCTGATCTGTTATGTTCTGACTATTTTTGCTAAAATAGTTTACCAATGGATTGAATAATAATAACGTCACAAAGCTTCCGATATACGCAAACGTCATCCTAAATGTGGCCAGCACATTGCGAATCTTTGGGGATGGACTCATTACGCCCAATAATGAAGCATAAGGTACATTAATTGCAGAGTAAACCATCATCATTAACGAATAGGTGACATATGCATACACCATTTTCCCTACACCATCTAATGCGGGCGTTAAAAATGTGAACGCACCAATTACACCAAAAGGGATTGCGACATACAGAATATAAGGTCTAAACTTGCCCCATTTCGTTCGTGTGCGGTCGGCGAAAGCCCCCACAATAGGATCAAATAAAGAATCCCAGACCCGTGTGATCAGAAACATCGTCCCTACAGCTTTTGCCTCCATGCCGAAAATATCGGTATAAAAAAACATTAAGTACATACCGAACAGCTTCCAGAACATAGAAGATGCAGCATCTCCTAAACCATAACCGACTTTCTCCCGAAGGGTGACTTTATCTGATTTCAATTCCATAACAGGTTTTAAATTGACGCCTAAATTAACGATTTAAATTCTTTGAAATAATACGAGATAGCACATCTACAGATACCGCTGACCGAAAACCGTCTTCAGCCGTGTTTAAGCAGTAGTCCAGGAGCCTATCAACAGAAGAAACAGCCACATGCATACGTGTATCGCTTGATGCATAGTAGATAAAAACCGTTCCATCATCATCCGCAATCCAACCGTTTGTAAACAATACGTTCGAAACATCCCCTACACGCTCTTCTCCTTGCGGCGCCATTAAATGTCCTGCTGGTTCAGCAATCAACCTGTCGGGTTGATTGCGATCGGTCAAGAACACGTACAGGACGTAACGAAGCCCTGCCGCACAGGCGCGGACACCATGTGCCAAGTGCAACCAGCCCTTTTCGGTTTTAATGGGTGCTGGTCCCTGTCCATTTTTCAACTCTTTGATCGTATGATATTGGCGCGAATTCACAATTTTTTCCTCCAGAACGATGGCTTTTTCCATACTATCCACTACCGTCCAACCGATTCCCCCTCCGCTTCCCGCGTCGATGAAACCATCTTGCGGACGTGTGTACAATGCATATTTTCCGCCTACAAATTCCGGATGCAGGACCACATTCCGCTGCTGACTTGTTGACTGTAAATCGGGTAAGCGTTCCCATGTCTTTAAATCTTTTGTTCGTACAATACCCGCAGCGGCAACAGCAGACGATAAATCGCCGGGCGCAGCGTTAGGGTCTTTGCGTTCCGTACAAAAAACACCATAAATCCAACCGTCTTCATGCTGGGTAAGGCGCATATCATATACATTCGTATCCGGAGTCTCCGTTTCAGGAATAACGATGGGGTAATCCCAGAATCGAAAACCGTCAACTCCATTCGAGCTCTCTGCAATGGCAAAGAATGATTTTCTATCATTGCCTTCCACTCTGACTACCAAAATGTACTTCCCTTGCCACTTGATGGCACCTGCATTGAATGTACCGTTAATGCCAAAACGCTCCATCAAGTAGGGGTTACTCGTTTCATCGAGATCAAAACGCCAGTGTAAAGGAGTATGATCTGCAGTTACTACCGGATTGATATACCGCTCGTAGATGCCATTTCCCGGCAACACCGCCTCATTCTTTTTATTCAACAATTGCTCATAAGCCTCCTTTACGGCGGCCAACCGGTTCTCAAATTTGCTATTCATTTCTTTTGCCAATGTATTTATGTGGTCTATGTGACTTGTGTTTTCTAATGTTAAAATAAGTGCACGGTAAATCTTGCCAATTGTTCCCGCCAAAATGCCCACTCGTGTCCGGCCGGTGCTTCGTCACTTTGATAGGCTATCCCTTCCTTGTCCAAGGTCTTTAAAAAATTCAAATGACCTTGGTAACGTGGATCTTTGGTTCCACAGCTCGTCCACAGGATCTTGATGAGCCCATTTATCTCTCGTTTTTTATACTCCCATTCCGGCACGTAGTCCGAAAGATTTAACTTCTCATCGCTTAGCAGCCCCGAGCTGAACTGACCGATGTAGTTAAACTTATCCATATTTCGCAGCCCGATCACAAAAGCCTGTCCACCGCCCATCGATAAGCCGGCGATAGCCCTTCCTTTTTTGGATTTATGTACGTGAAACCGCTCTTCTACCAGCGGAATCACATCATTAAGCAGTTCATGTTCCAAGATGTCCATCCCTTCTTTTGAACTCCCTCCCGCCCAAGAACCGTCTGTATGTCCGTTGGTCATGACCACCAACATGGGTTTCGCCTTACGCTCTGCAAGGAGATTGTCAAGCACATCCGCTACGCCTCCGTCACGTATCCAGCTCCCCTCATCGTCTCCACCACCATGCCGCAGGTATAAAACCGGAAAAGCCTCCCCCTCTTCGTTATATCCGGGTGGCACGTAGACATATACCGTTCTATTCTTTTGTAGCGTTGTTGCACGATAGCGCAGTATACGTACCTCACCATGTGGCACATCTTTGGTCTGGTCAAAAAGAGGGGCTTCTCCTCTGATCTCGAGGATATTTCCATATATAGAGGTACCATGCTTAACCCGAGGATTTTCTAAATCCAACATCGTGAGTCCATCCACTTTAAAATGGTATTGATATATACCGGGGGATAGGGAATCCACGACAACAGACCAGATACCCTGCTCGTCCTTCTTCATTTTCCATTCCTGAATATCCCAATCGCCTAATTCGACGAAAACGGTCTTTGCATGAGGCGCCTTAAGACGAAACGTTACCGTTCCATCTTTCCCGACCTGCGGCGAAAAAGTAGTCGCACTCGGATTCCACCATCCATCCGTGCTGAAATTCCTTCCGCCGATAGTTTGCGCGGTGACAGCGAACAGGCAGCACATCAACAGTAAACTCGTTAATACTATTTTTATAGGTTTCATATCCCAAGCATTAAATAGGCCAAACATAGGTTGCAATAGCTCCGGCAGCTAAAGAAAGATTAACAAAACGCCCCCTGTACTGAATCTTTACACTCCGGTCAGTAAACGAACTGTTTGCTACAATGAGGACAATCTTCCCCTCAGGTGTCTTAAATGCAACATTTGGCAATACATTGCCCTGCGCGATGTGAGTCGTCCTTGTAATTTCAGCATTTTCCTCATCTGTCGTTAAATTGACCACCCCATCAAACGGGCCATTCGATTGGATGCGCACAGAACCCGTAGGAACGAATTTGGAAGCTTGCGCTATAACATGAAAAGCTACATTTTTGGAGACCGCGTCGCCATCAAGTGTAAGTGCACCTTGACAGATAGAACAGCCCCCATTATCGGTATGTGGATCATTATGAGGATCTGCAGCAAGATTCCATAAAATAAGGTTCTTACTCCAATTGCGCATCGTCCCAATCACCAAACGTTCTACTTGATAGGCAATATTCATGATGGGCACATCAGTGTTCTGGGTAACCATCTGCTCTGTAAAATAAATATTCTTATCCGGTCGTGCCTGATGAACGAGGGACATGGTACTTATATCGCCACCGTAATGATGAAACCCCGATCCATCCACATACCTGTCCAGCTCCATATCATTTAATAAAGCCAAAGGATAATCCGGCCGGTCGCAGTTATGATCAAAAAGCACAATCTTTGTTTCCGGTACGTTTTTGTAAAAAAGAGGCCCTAAGTGATCCCTCAAAAACACACGCATCTCGGGTACTGTAATAGGCATACTAGGTGTGTTTCTTGAATTCAGTGGCTCATTTTGTACCGTAATAGCGTCGATCACAATCCCCTCCTTTTTCATTTCCTGCACATAACGCAGCAGGTATTTTGCATATACCGCATAGTATTCCGGTTTTAGCGAACCTCCCTGCACCTTTCCGTTGGTTTTCATCCATGTCGGTGCCGACCACGGGGAAGCCATTATTTTTAGCGTAGGATTAATGGCTAAAATTTCCTTTAGCACGGGGATGATATCATCGTAATCATGTCCCAAGCTAAATTTTTTCAACGCTATATCCGTTTCACCATCCTTTAAATCGTTATAGGAATACACAAACCGATTGAGGTCAGAAGCGCCGATACTTAAGCGGAGGTAATTGATCGAAACATCACTCGTTCCTTTGCCGAATAACTCTTTTAATAAAGCAGAACGCGACGATGGGCTCATCTTATGAAGCAGCTCTGCGCTCCCCCCAGTCAACGCAAAACCAAAGCCATCAATTTCCTGAAACGTTTGCCGTTCGTCCACTACAATTGGAAAATGTCTTCCGTCATTTTCCCCAAAGAGCGCAATAGGTTGCTCTTCCAGCAGTGCCGAACCGTCAGCTTTCGTAATCCAGCTTCTTACGCCAGGTTGTTGCGCAAAACCAGAAGACAGCCATATAAAGGCTATCAAATGGCGCAAAACGGAGACTATATTCCATATTTTCATGCTATCACCAGTTAAATGTTATACAAGGTCTATTATCTATAAAAGTGGCTAGTTATAACCCATTACAAAGATAGCAGTGGGTGCAGATCAAGACTAGTATTATTTTATCCGTTAATAAGACAAATCATACAAAAAACACCTTAAAAGCACGATAGAACATCTTTTTAGATGTACTATTTTATCCTTCCTTCTGCTGTTGACCGCTGTCATCTCGTATATGCATACAAGAAAACTTTCATGATCCACTGAATCACCAACAGGCATGAAAGTTCTTGATGGCCTTTGGGAATAGACACTTTCAGAAAAAAAGGAAGAGCAACCTACGCTACCCTTCCTTTTTCTGCTGAAACCTAGGTCACTATGGATATACTAGATCTGGGTAGTGGTAATGGAAGTCATTGGTCGCATTCTTTATCGATTCAAAATCTCCATAATTATCATTTTCCCATGGATTTTTCCATGCGCAGACCCCCGCATAACCAT
The DNA here is from genome assembly GCF_005048855.1 of Sphingobacterium olei. Classification (GTDB taxonomy): domain Bacteria; phylum Bacteroidota; class Bacteroidia; order Sphingobacteriales; family Sphingobacteriaceae; genus Sphingobacterium; species Sphingobacterium olei. The sequence continues at coordinate 88,397 of NZ_SUME01000006.1, read as the reverse complement.
TCCAATAACTCTGTTTGTAATAATTGGCGAGTGTAATATTCCAATTACCGGTATTATTATACGTAGATCCATTAATATTATATCCCGGTGTTTCGCCTATCAGGACAGGTTTGTTTCCATTATCCAGCCAATAGCCAACCGATGTGGTAAAGGGAGCACCTGAAGATTGCCATTGATACCAATGCGGCGAGTAGAAATCCAGGTAAGCGTTTGTGTTATTGTACTGTGCCTGTAGCTTGGCGTTACTGTAATTATTACCGCCGTAAGTATCCCACGATGCATATCGATCGCTATTAAAAATAATCCACATCGATCCAACAGTTACCGGCTTGTTCGAGAATTGATTAATTTTTGCTGCACACCACGCCACAAATCGGACTACATGGTCTTTACTCAGGTAACCACAATTCGCATCCCGCCACATATGTTCCGGTTCATTACAGATATCGTAGCCCATTACCGTGGGTTCGTTCTCGTAACGTTGTAAAAAAGGAACTAAAAAATACTCCGTATACCATTGCGTTTTATTGACGTCGTTAATAATTTGCCGATACTGATTGTGCTTACCGCTCGTATTCTTCACCATGTCGAAAGACCAAAACGTAATCAACAGGTATACTCCCTTCGATTTGGCGATTTGCACCAACTGATCCATATCTGACCAAAATTGGGCGCTAGCGCCCGTTACCAGCCCATCCCCATTTAAGGAAGGACTGTGACTTCCTGAACCGTGAATCCAGATACGTGCCAGGTTAATTTTATTGTCTTTGTACCGCTGGAATTCATTATTCCACCAGTTGTAGTCAAAATTACGCCCTAAAAAATCAAGCGTATAATCGCTTTGTTTCTGCCAGGCCGTATTGATACCATTAAAAAAAATCTGGTTTTGCCCCACATAGAACTTATTGCCCGATATGGTTACCCCTTGCGTAATTGACGAAGGAGCTACCCCAGCATTTGCTATGGATAACTCCGACAATTCGGGAACGTTTGCCGTTTCCATTACGTCTGTCTTGTGGCAGCCCAACATCAACACGAGGATGCTCAGCCCTGTAAACATAAGATACTTTTTCATCTGTTTAAATTTGCTTTTTCAGTTGTGATGAAGCTATCAGATTTATTCATCCCACTGTGTGGTTTGAAAAATCATGATGGTTTCATTTTGAATTTATTTTTGGTTCCTCAAATTTAGGTAGGCATCGCGCACCAAACATAATACTTTCTTAACCAAACAAAATACCAATATGCTTACTTACAGATATTTACACTACAAACCATTCACTTCCTTCAACAGCAGCACCCGATCAGAACCATATACTTCTTTGATTGTGTCGATGCTATTGTGCTCGAATACAAGCTCAGACCAGCCCATAAAGAAAATCCAATCTTTTTGTTCCTGCAATACAGTTACAGAAGGTAATTTTTGACATTCGCCTATTCCCATAGGTTTGCCATTTGCGACCCGTTTTATGGTCTCATATTTTTCTTTTGAAAATCCCGAAGCATCATCGTAGACATCAAGGGAGACGATATCCCAATACCTATCGCCTGGGTTGTACAGATCAGCATCCTTGTCCAAGGATGGAAAATCCTGAATATTCCATACCCATATTAAATTGTCGAGCCCCTTTTCTTTTACCATGTAATCATGCACCCAACGGTACAGCTTAGCGGTACCCTCTTCACCTGGACGTCCACCCCACCAGAACTTTCCTTGATTCATCTCGTGAAACGGCCTGAACATAGCCACCACCTTATTGTCTTTTAATCGCCGAAGATGGACGGCTACTTCCTCCATCATCGTAACGAATTGCGTATGGATGGCTGTTCCCTCGGTAAAAAGCTCTTCCCATTGTTTATCCGTCAATGTGCTCAATACCCCTTTACCATCATCCCAAGCACAAGGCTGCCCATTTGCAGGATTACAGGCGTGCCACATGATATTGATTATTGCACCGCTTTTAAACTGCTTAATCGCTTCACTAATCATGGTTTCGCGGTGTTCAATATTTTCCTTTTGAAACAAGAAATCGCCACTCCACAACGCAGGATAATCACCTACCGTTTTATGTACCGCATCGGTCCATTGTGCGGGCTTACTGTTCGGTTCCCGATTGTGAATGCCACCGAGCACATACTTCGATTTAATATCGGATAGGAATTTCAGTATACGACTTTTCTCCGCCTCGATCACACCCGAAGCCGAGTCGACCGTTTGCGTCATCGTCGTATCACGTTGTTTTGCGGTCGATCTATTTTCGCCTTCGCAGGCCGATAGCGTTATTAAAGCCGCTGCGACCAGTCCTTGATAATACAGTTTCCCTTTCAACATGCAAATATTTTAGTTTAAAAATGCGTTAATTAACCGTGACCTCTTCCGCCATTACATACATATTTGGCAAATCTTTGGAGAATAAACTCACCGAACTCCGATATAGTACCTTAAAATCTTCCACCGAACTATGCCCTTTCCATGGACCATAGAAGTGAAAACCCTCTTTTAATGGGTCGTACGCATTCCGCCACAGCACTACCATGCTTATCTTTTTACCGATCAACGGTGTTAGTATTTCCTTTGTCCAATACTCGGTATACGGCGCACCTCCATTTCTTATCCCTTCTATTCCTACTTCCGTTACACCACAGGGTTTAAGCTTTTCTTTCGACAGCTCCTGCAACGCTTTAAGATTAGACTGGAAAGCCTGTGTGTTGGCGCCGTGATAACAATCCATTCCAATAAAATCCACGAAGCCATCTCCCGGCCAACGAAACAAGAGTTCCTCCCGGCCGCCTACGTTATCCCGTTGTGGCGAAATCGCATAAATAAAGTTGCTTACGCCCTTCACCTCTTTCAAATAGTTCAAGGTAAATTTCCAAAGTTGAATAAATTCATCGTTTGTTGTACACTTGCTTCCCCACCACGACCATTGTTGTGTGTGTTCGTGAAAAGGCCGGTAAATAATAGGGATCAGTTTTCCCTGCTCGTCTTTAAGCGACAGGGCAAATTCCGCTAAGTTATCCAGCCACTGCTTAAATTTCACGTTTGTGGCACTTCCTTCCTGTAGAATCTGTTTTGCCACATCGTCGGATGAGTTGTCCCAAGAATCCCCTCCCGTAAGGGGATTATTCAGGTGGCATACCGCCGTAATTACTTCACCACGCTTGCGTGCTTCCAGAATGGTCCTTTTCCGTACGGCATTCAGGGTAGATGTCGCCTTGCGGTCGTCCATCACCTCGGCAAAATCGACACTGAATACAGCCGGATAGTCCTCCACGATTTCGTAGACATCCGACAGACCAGGTTCGTTCATCCATTCACGGCCATAGATTAGCGCGTCATGGTGCCCAAACATAAATCCTTTGCTCTGTATTCGCCAGAGCTGCGAATAAAGTGCTTTCGTCTCCGCCGTAGCAGATTTATCGTATAAGCTCAATGACACTGGCTCATCCTTGTCCTTGTCATCATCGATGATATCGTCTTTCGATTTCCCGCATCCTACGGTAACCATCAAAAGAAAGGCAAAACTTAAAATCGTATTCTTGTTCATAACCCGTTATTTAGTTCTGTTTTTCTACTTCAATCCAATATCTTCTCGGCTTCTTAACAAATTTATCATAATCCGAGTAAATGGCCGACCAATCATCCGTACCGCTCAATGCAAAGGCGAAAGCATTATTCTGTATCGTCTTGCTGAAACCGTTACCCAAATCTTCTGTCGTAGCCCCTAAAAAAGAGCAATTTACACGCGTTCCATCTGTAAAAATCAAGGTAAGTACATCCGTCGTATAATCCCGCTCCCACCTACCTTCACCTTTCGGCAGCTTGCGATAAAAATGATTCACATCGGTACGCGGGTCAAGGATGTAGGTAAAATCTGCATAGAGACCATCGGCTCCGGCATCATTCACAAAATCCCCTGTCGTTCTACCAGTAGGTGTCACACCGGTCAGGGTAAAGGTCAACTTATTATCCAGCTCCACTTGCGGACCATCCGTAGCCGGCCAAATCCAAGGCTTGCTCGTTAATGAGAGTATCGCGCCGCCTCCATACTCAGGCCCCGTTCCGCCATATACCACTAAATCTGTGATGTCGTATGTTCCTGTAATGGTTTCTTCAAACGGCTCCACCTCTACCTCCCATTCCCTCAGTTCCCCCGTCTCGGCCGTTACCTGGTATTTAAACTTATAGTCATTTGCCAAAAAATCAACCTGCTCTCCCGAATTCGGTGAGACCGAAGCCCGGTATGATTGCTGGATAATCGGACTCACCTTCGAAAAATCTGTATGCTCTTCCATCAACACCTTTACCTTCACCTTTCCAGCAGTACGGTCTACCACCGCAGCGCCGATCTGGGTAAAGCCCTCGCCCATCGTAAAGTTCTCAATAGACTTTTCGTTACTTTTAACACCGTCGTAAGGATCTTTTTGGCACCCTATAAAAAACCCGAGCACTACCAGCACGGCTAGCGTTACTTTTATTTTCAGTATTTTCGATTTCATGGTTAACATAGTTAAGGTTGTATTAAAGGATTTGAGTCAATTTCACGTTGTGGGATAGGAAAGAAATAAGCGCCCGATGTAATGCTTTTTCCATACTTCTCCACCAGCACTTTCTCCATACTATTGGTTCGGCGAAGGTCGAATAACCTATTTCCTTCAAAAGCCAATTCGAGTGCGCGCTCTTCGACAACAGCCTCTCTAAAAGCAGTCGGCGAAAGACCCGGCGTCAAGGGGCCCAATCCCGCGCGGTTGCGGATTCTATTGACGGCAGCATAGGCTTCCGTTGTCGGCCCAGCAGCTTCGGCATATACCAGTAAGATATCCGAATAACGGATTACAGGCGAGTTTGTACTCATCTTATCCGCATCCCGTAAAGGATCTATAAACTTTCGGGTAAAGGGGCGCGAAAAATCGTTTATTCCCAACGGAATAACGTTGCCGTCGGGGTTCACCACTTCGGACACAATCAAGTCTGTTTTTCGTTTATCGCTCGCATTATAACTGTTATAATGATGGGCCTCCATCTGGAAGTGGTTCCATCCACGGCCAATATTAATCGATTCCGTATTCGGATCACTGGGATTATACTGGATTGTCATGACGAAGCCCGGATCCGGCAAAAACATATTGGGCAATTTGGAGTAGTTACCTTCCCGTTCACCGGAACGATCTACCGCTGCATCGAAAATATGCTCCGAAACCGCCGCATTTTTATACACTTCCGTATTCCAGATATCCGGAAGTACATCCGTAAAATTAAACATCTGCTGATCGTTAATGACTTTACCCGCATAATTCCTTGCCTCATCATACATTTCGTCGCTATTGGTTACGAAATCATAGCCAACCGAGCCCGAAGCCTTAGCAGTGGCCAAGTGCAAATACACTTTTGATAGTAAGGCCTGTGCCGCCACGCGGTTTGCACGCCCTTCAAAATTCTTCGCCGCAGACATCAATTCTTCGCCTTGTTTCAAATCGGCGATAATCACATCATACAGATCGGATATGCTAGACTTCGCCACAGGTATCTGCCCCGCCTCGACCAGCGGCTCCAAACGAAGGGGTACCTCGCCAAATAAACGAACCAGATTAAAATTGTGCAGCGCACGTAGGAAATACCCTTCCCCTACAATTTGATTGCGGTCTGCATCCGGCATATTCGGTACGTTAGGCACATTTGTAATGACCGCATTGGCCCTTGCAATGCCCCGATACATATAAGTCCAAAGGTTATCCAAATCAGAATTCGTCGACGTCGTCCGCAACTGCTCCAGTTCAAAATTCGCCTGTCCCGCATCCGATTTTGCTGTTAGGTTTTCCGTCGGCAACTCCGTAATGAGGTAGTAACCCCGCGAATAGTATCCCACTTCGGGCAATATTGCATACGCATAGACCAGGCCCGATAAGGCATCCTCTGCGGTTTTATAAAACGAATTAGAATTCACGATACCATAGGGTTCTTCTGTCAATTTCGAGCACGACAGAAAAGTGCTACTTGCTATTCCCGCTAGGCAAATGCCTGCAATAATCTTATTCATCTTCATGTCTTTTTGAAATTTAGATTAAAATCCTACTGATACACCAAAAGAGTAAGCGCGAGGACGGGGGTAGTTACCCCAATTTATCCCGTCCAAACCCACCTCCGGATCAAATCCCTTATTGAATTTGGTAATCGTCAACAAATTATTTCCCGATGCATACAACCTGATATTACTGATCCCTTTAATCATTCCCGGTCTAAAGCTATAACCCAGTGTTACATTCTGAAGGCGTAAAAACGATCCATCTTCCACAAAGAAATCAGACGCTTTATACCCCCGTGTATTATTCGCGCGTGGATAGAGATTGCTCGGATTGTCCGGGGTCCAGCGTTGCACCTGCCGACTAGGCGTCATCTTCTGCAAATCGAACACATCATTACCATATACGCCATAAAACTGTGCGTTTAAATCAAAGCGTTTATAAGAAACCGAAGTATTAAAACTGTAGATAAAATTCGGGGTCGGATCGCCTATAACGACACGATCGTATGTCGGATCGATCGTACCATCAGGACTACCGTCCGCACCGGCTATATCGATGTACTTAATCTCCCCCGGGATAGCTTCCGCTCCTGTAAGCCCAGCTTCTATCCCCTCTTCGAGCGATTGGATAATACCGTCGGAGCGATACCCGTAAAACGTATACATCGGCTGTCCGATGATAAAGTGGTTTACATTCTGACGCACCATTTCGATCAACGATCCCGTCACAACGCGGTCGCTTTCGCCCATGGCTACCACCTTGTTTCTATTCAAGGCGAAGTTACCTCCTACAGACCAGCTTAATTCTTCCCGTTGGATAATACCCGCGTTGAAGCCCAACTCGAAGCCACGGTTACTGATCTCTCCATCATTAACCCATTGTTGGTCAAAACCTGATGAAGGCGAGATGGTACGTGTGCGTAATAAATCTTTCGTATGCTTATCGTAATAATCTAGGGTTAACGTAAAGCGCTGGTTCATAAAGCCGATGTCTAATCCCAGATCGTACGAAGTAGTTGTCTCCCATTTTAGGCTTTTGTTTCCTAAGCCGCCGACAATGGTTAGCCCCTGTTCATTGTTGGCTCCGGCCAATCCCGGGCCAAAGCCTGTCATAAAACCGTTTTGCGCGCCAACATAGTAGCGTTCAGAACCAAATCTATCCAAGGTTTGATAAGGTGAAATACCTTGATTACCCGTCAGACCGTAGCTGGCACGTAATTTCAGTTCGGAAAATGCGTTCAAGTCTTTGATAAAAGATTCCTCGTTTAATTTCCAGGCTACGGCAGCTGAGGGGAAGAACGCCCATTTATTATTTTCGCCAAATTTGGTAGAACCATCCGCACGCCCCGTAACCGTAAACAAATACTTATCCAGCAAGGCATAATTAGCCCTACCAAACCAGGAGTGTAAAGTAGACGCAGATAGACCATTGCTGAGCACCTTAGTCTTGGCGCTATTTAGATTTTCGTTCTGCAAGTTGTCGTTCACGAAGTTCATCCCCATGAGATTGCTCGTGCGTGTCCGCGAATTTTGGAGGGAAAAACCACCCACGACGTTCAAGCGATGGATATCGTCGAATGTCTTATCGATCGTCAGGTAGTTTTCATTGACCAACTCATTGTTACTATAGTTGTTGATCGCACCATAACCTGTATTTTCGTATCCGCGGAATGTGACATTTGCCGGCTCGTACACATCGCCGATCGAATTCCCATATTTAGTACTTAGCTGCGTTCTAAATTGTAACCAGTCGGTGAGTTTTGCGCTGACGAATATCGTACCCAATACGTCGATCGTTTTCGACTTGTTAAGTACCTCGTTTGCAATCGCAATGGGGTTACCAAAATCCATGGCAGATGTACGGAAGTAATTTCCATTTTCATCATACACCGGAAAAATCCGTGAGCGGCCAGCACTGAGGTTTTGTCCTGTATTATTGGTATAAGTTAATATGATATTTGTCCCGGCAGAGATTGCGTTCGTTAATTTTTGGTCCAGGTTAAGCCTTCCCGTGTATTTATCGTATGCATTTTTAATGGCGAGTCCCTCTTCTTTATAGTAATTACCCGACATCGAATATTTTGTATTGTCAGAACCACCATCTACTCCCAGCGTATAGTTTTGCGAAAATGGATTGCGGTATACCAGATCTGCCCAGTCGGTATTTGTCTTCCATTGCGGTTTGGTGGGATCAAGGCCGCGTAATTCGGCGATGGACGGAAAATACACTCCGCTTCTCACTTCACCAAGATACGGCAACTGGCTCAGCGGTGTGCCACCGTTAAGCGCAGCCTCATTCGCATACACAGCCTCTTCAATACCATCTCGCCAAAGATCAGGCTTCACGGACAGCGTAGAAATGGTGTTCAGCGTGTTTAACGATATCCGCGGCGTACCTGCACGCGCTTTTTTGGTTGTCACCATAATCACACCATTCGCTCCTCTGGATCCATAAATCGCTGCCGATGAAGCATCCTTTAGCACTTCAATGGATTCAATATCCTCTGGATTGATTTGCTTCAGATCGCCCGCATCTCCCCAAGGAAAACCATCCACCACCACAAGAGGTGCATTCGATCCACTTAACGAGCTATTCCCGCGGATACGCACCGTTGCACCGGCACCGGGCTGTCCACTGGATATAGATACCTGCACCCCCGGAATCTTACCCTGCAACAGCTGATCTACCGACGAAGCAGGTGTTTTATTTAGGTCGCTTCCTTTTAACGTGGCAACAGCTCCGGTTAAGTCACTCTTTTTAACCCCTCCATATCCCACTACGACAACATCGTCCAGATCCACCATGGTGCTTAGGAGAACAGCGTCGATGGTAGATCTATTGTTGAGGGAAATCTGCTGTGATTGCAACCCAACAGAACTAAAAGACAACACATTCTCATTATCGGCGACGGTTACCTGATAGCTCCCCGCTTCATTCGTGGTAACGGTATATCTACCTGATTTCACCGTAACACCAGAGAGTGGCCTTCCCTCGCTGTCCCTTACGATACCAGACACCGAACGGCTTTGTGCCATCGTGAACTGGACCGCGAAAAGTACACTACAAAAAATAGCGCAGGTTCTTAATAAACTTCTTCTCATTATAATTAACATTTAGATTTATACATCGCTTATTTAGGCAACTTTTAATCTGTTTCGATTGCCGATCCAGATTATTCGAATTGGTTAGCCATAAGCTTTAGACAAAGATATCTCAAAGCAAGGCAATCGAAGCAATACTATTTTAACCAAATATTATACTTAAAATAGCCAAAAGGCTATTTGAAAATCATATAACACTAAAAAAGATATATATTATTTTAACTGTTTATATGAAAATACGGCTACCACTAAAGTTTATACGGTATTCAGAAGGGGTACAATTCTTCTTTCGTTTAAAGGCCCTGTTAAAATTGGATATATTATTAAAGCCACATAAATAGCATATTTCGGCTATCGTATTGCTTGTTTCGATCAACATGCGGGTTGCATGTCCGAGTCTTATTTCATTCAGGTTGTCGATAAAGGTTTTTCCTGTTCTTTTCTTTATAAACCGGGAAAACGAAACTTCAGACATATTCACCTGATCAGCAACTTCTTTAAGCGTGATCAAAGAGCCAAAATTTTTGTTCATAAATTCGAAAGCCGCATCCAGCCTCCTGCTCCGAAAATTCAGGCTTTTGTCCAGCAGCATATCGCCTTCAACCAGCGTCTTTGCATCTTTGCTAACCGATAGTTCCCGTAAAATCAGCATGAGTTTAATAACAGAGTCGAAACCTATCGTTTTATGAAGCGTGAGGATTTCCGGTGCAATTTTTTCGACCGTTTCCTTCGAAAACTGGATACCGAAGCGGCTCAGTTCAAACATTCGTTTGATAAAGTTCAGCTGATTTTTATTTAGAAAATGTTCACTAAAAAGGTCTTTATTCCATTGTATCGTGACTTCGACTATTTTCGTTGAAGTGCAGCGATGGTTGAACCAGCCGTGCGGGAGGTTGGGACCAGTAAGTACCAACTCCAAATCACCAATTTCTTCCATCTTATCTCCCACAACGCGTTGTGCACCCTTCGCATGCAAGATCATGTTTAATTCAAATTCTTCATGGTAATGATAGGGAAAATCGAACTTATCTTTCTCTCTATGGAATACGGTAAAACATTCTGTTTCCCGTAATGGCGTCACTTCTTTGATTGCGTTGTGGTTCATATTAGTCAAAATACTATCAACTAAAATAGGGATTGTAACGATAAAATCATAGTGCAATCCCCAATAATTGTAAAAAACCGTCGTATTTCAACATTTTAGATCTATATATGGATAAAATAGTATCAATCGAAATGATTGTACTATTTTCCGTTTTCACGAAGCTCTATTTTTACACTTCCTTAATTAATAGCACAAGCTATCAAACCTATGTTAGTTAGCTCCGAATCTCTTTCCGCATAAATATATAATATGAAAGGGCAAAGCATACCACCGTTGCCGCAATCAGTCCGCTTAGCTGCGGCCATACGATCAGGAGGCTGTCTTTCACGCCGAGTGGCGATGGTATTGCGCCAATCATCTGTTCCATCGACACCGGGCCCAGACTACGTACGGAGGGAATCAACAGCGTAGTGGTTGCATCGGTATAGAGCTGCCCCGGTGAAAGGCGCAGCAAATTCAAAATCAATTCGTTGTATTTAATCAATTGCGCTTCCGACAGATAGTTGGGATTAGGTAGCAGCGCATGTACAAGCAGGTTAATCACAATCGGAAAAAACACCGTGAAAAACAACCAAATACCTATGGCCGTAAGTGCAGACGTGGCAGCCTGTTTAAACCGGATAGAGAGTAAGATAGAAAGACTCAGCCAGAAACCGATATAGATCACGCTCAGAATAACGAATCCAACGATCCGCAGTAGCTCCTGCGGTTCCATCCGCACACCCGTTGCGATGAGTCCACCACCAATTAAAAACAAAATAAGTGCACTCAATAACGTACCCACGATAATTAAAGGTCCCAGAAATTTCGCGATCAAGAGATTGTCGCGATAGATCGGTTGTGCCATCAAACGGGTAAGCGTGCCACCGTTACGTTCGGAGTTAATGGCATCAAAACCTAGCGCAATACCAAGCAACGGCGCTAAAAAATTCAGGAACACGTGAAATGCAGGTACCGAATTGTCTGTATTGGTCAATAACTTGAGATACAAAAAAGCCTGATCCGGATCCTGTGCATTATTAATTGCACTGCGCAAGTTGGCAGACGATACATAGGTCGATGCTAAAAAAGTTAATACCACGAGCAAGATCAACACGATAAAACGCCAGCTGCGGATATGTGCACCAACCTCTTTATTGATCAATATCGATAGCGGATCAGAGGCTATTCCTGTGGTTTTTGAAAAAAGACCTTTGAAAGAAGCTGTTAAATTGTTCATATGTGTATAATGTGGTTTTTAATGGTCTTCGAAATATTTCTCGTAGATATCGTCTAAGCTATATTCTTTCCGTTGCACACCGATGATATCCGCTCCATGCTTTACCATTGTGCGCACGATCTCGGGCGTTATATCGGCTGTCGTCTCCAGTTCCAATACGTTGTCGTTAACAGACAAGGTTTGGAAACCCTGCAGCTTTTCCAAATCAGCTTTGATCTGCTGCAGGGAGATCTCCTCTACGGTCTGCAACACCACCGTAGTTGTATACCCTTCTTTTTTCAGTAAGTCTTTGGCAAGTGTCTGGATATTACCCTCTACCAACAGCTTCCCTCCCACGAATATACCCACTCGGTCGCATACACGCTGCACCTGATGCAGATGGTGCGACGAAAGCAGCACGGTGAGTCCTTGCTCCCTACTAAGTTGTTTGATCAGCAACAGAAATTCGTTTACGCCGCTCGGATCAATACCCAGAGTAGGTTCATCCAAAATGATTACGTCGGGCTGTTTGATCAACACATCAGCAAGGCCAAGCCGTTGTTTCATCCCGCGCGAATAGGTTGCCGTCTTTTTGTGTGCAGCATGCGCCAGCCCCACGGTTCGCAACATCTCCGTAGATCTCGTTTGCGCCTCCGCTTCAGATAATCCGTTAAGGCGGGCAATGAAACGTAAGTTTTCGAGCGCGGTCATGTTATCATAGAAGCCCACACTATCGGGTAAGTAACCAACCTTTTTTTTAACAGCTATCGGGTTTCGGGTTGCATTGTGTCCGCATACGTAGGCTGTACCTTCGTTAGGTTCGGTCAGGCCAAGCATCATCAGGATACTCGTCGTCTTTCCTGCACCATTTGGCCCCAATAGACCAAATATTTCGCCCTTCGCTATCGATAGATTCAGGTTATCGACCGCCGTCAACGACCCGTACCGTTTTGTCAGACCGGATAATTGTATTATCGAATCATTCATCATTTAACCTCCTATCTACGGCCGTATTTCCGGATGAGATAATAGACCAAACCAATCGCAATTAAAATAATGAGTACACCTATCCAGCCCGACAGCATGGAGGTCGTTACCGCAGCGCGGAATGAAATTTCAGCTGATCCGTTTGGATTTTTGGCCGTAAATTTAGCGACATAGTCGCCTGCAATCGTTTTTTCGGGCACTTTAAGGTTGATCTTTACATCTACGGTTTTTCCGGGTTCGAGCTGTTTGATGTTCACAGGCTCGAAGGTAGCTTCCCATTTGGTCGGGAGTTGTGAGGTAAGCTCTACATCATTGAGCGGCAGCGTACCGGTATTCTTTAAGACAACCTGTATTTCTTTACTACTTCCAGCGACCACTTCATCACTCAAACGGCCTGTCGGCGTTGTCATCTCGATACTGTAAGAGCCCTTCACCACCGCTTCCAAATTCAGCGTTAGCGTATCCCTCTTAGACACCGCCTTGACTGGTATATTATATTTATTAGGTTTGGCTGTATGCGTCGCGTTAACCTCTATGCTGATGTCCTGCATTTGTCCGGCTTCTATGCGGATCGATTTCACAAAACTTCCCTGCACGCGGTAGCTGATCTGCCAGCCTGCAGGCAACTGGGCATCCAAGTCATACAGGACAGCCTCTCCCGCGCCATTTCGTAAGGTCGCATTATACCGAAAAGGTTCGCTCGCGGCCGCTTCGATGTTGATTAATTGTGTTTCAAAAGCAGATTTGGCGTTGTTCTGTGTTGCCGACTGCTGTGCATGGGCTTGGTAGCTGTGACCAAAGAACAGCGCTAAAAAAAGCGCGAAAAAAGTAAAACGCTGTGCGTGTGTTGATTGTAATGGTGTTAACATAATCCAATAACTAAAATTTATATTTTATAGAATAATAGTCACAAAAAAATGCTCGGTAAATGTACCCCTTGCTAAGTTTAAAATTTGATTACAAATTAAAATATCCAATTTCAAAAAGTCAAGTATCTTTTTAAAAAAATAAAAATATCTCTGCCGCCTGACAACTTCTTTCATTTCTTTTGAAAGATATCTTTTGTTTCATCTGAAAGATTTATTAAATTTGTTATGAAAGCACTTTATATGATACGACATTAGATAGCGGAGAAGATGCCGTGATGGCGTATCTCAAATCTGGAGGAATAGCTGAATACATCAAAACAGGCATCCCGCTAATCCTAAATACATTGGTTGACGACATATTGATGAAGGACATTGCCGTAAGACATTCTGTCCGTGATATCAACTCGCTTAGGCAGTTAACGGCTTTTTTAATTACCAATATCGGAAATCTGGTATCCGCCAGCAAATTAGTAGGCATGTTCGATATTAAGTCGCCCGCTACATTTTTAGAGTATTTTTCCTTTTTGAAAGATGCCTACCTGCTTGACTTTATTCCGTTGTTCAACCATTCTTTAAAAGTTCAGGCCCGCAATCCGAAGAAGGTATATGTCATGGACATGAGACTCTATACCGAAAATGCAGTATCAACCAGTGATAATACCGGGAGGCGGTTAGAAAATCTCATTTTTTTGCATCTTCGCCAGCACTATAAACATATCTTTTATTACAAAGATCGGGGTGAATGCGATTTTATCGCTATGGAAAAAAACGAAGTAAAGGAAGCCATACAAGTGTGTCTTTCTATAAACGATGAGAATTTTGACCGGGAGTATAACGGACTTTTGGAGGCCATGCTATATCTCGATTTAAAAGAAGGGTACATTATTACCTTAAATCAACAAGACACATTTGAAAAAGACGGACGGGTTATCCGAATGCTGCCAGCGCATGTATACCTCATGTCTCAGGCGTAGACAAACAAATACCCTCTGCACGTGTTTTGCAATAACAGATACAATCGCTACCAGCACTGATCAATCAGCAGCGATAAAACAATTAATATGCAAGATCATGAACTATAGCATTACCATAGCAAATAGGTTTCGGGAAGTCATTTTAGATGGGACCTGGATTGCAAATACCAATTACAAAAAAGAACTAACATCGCTGGACTGGCAAGTAGCGACCACGAAAGTGGATTCCTTAAATACGATTTCTTTGCTAGCACAACATGTCCATTATTATATTAGTGGCGTGAAGGATGTAGTGTCAGGAGGGCCATTGGCCATCAGCGATCAGTTCAGTTTTGATTTCCCGCCTATTGCATCTCAGGAACAATGGGAGCAATTCCTGAACACGTTTTGGCGAGATTCGGAAGATTTTGCACACCTAGTAGAAAATACCTCCGAAGAGCAATTACGTCAGATCTTTGTCGAAGAAAAATATAACACCTATTTAAGAAACATTGAAGCCATGATCGAACACAGTTATTATCATTTAGGTCAGATTATACTGATCAAAAAAATGATAAGGAGATGAAGCCAGTGTGTTACAAACGCTATACCGTTTGCACCTAAAAGAGTTCGTATTTCTTTCGTCATCTTTGTTACGTACACCAGCCAACCTACTTGCATATAGCGATGGCCTACTGTATAGCAACCGACTGGAAATTGTAAGCCAGACTATTAACGATAAAGGCAAACTTCACGATCGACATTTTAATATTACCTATCGTGAAGTGTATAAATTCGTATCACTCGATTCCGCTCAATGGGCAGAACTCAGTCCGGGGTGGTAATGAAAGATGACCATCGGTTTTTATGATTTATTTTGAATTACAGTTTAGATTTTCTAATATTGTCGATACTCATTATACACCGAAGTTTCCAAAATATGGCCATCAATTATACCATACTTTCGTTTCCCCACCTGATGCTTGCTATAAAACAATCAGACAGAAAGGCATTTGATGAGCTGTATGGTAGAACATGGAAATCGTTATACAAGCAAGCCGTTAACAAACTGAATAACGAAGACCTGGCAAAAGATATCATCCAAGATATCTTTATAGACTTGTGGACCAAAAGAGAAAGCAGCAATATTGATCATATAGAGCACTATCTAAGCCGAGCAGTCAAATTTAAAGTAATTGACCAATTTCGGAAGAAAGATTTCCACCTAAAGGAAATCGAAGAGTTTGTAGATATCCTGGAAGATAGTGAATATGCCGATAGCAAGTTGCTCGATAACGAACTAAGAGAAATTATCAGTACACTAGCCGACCGCTTACCCCAAAAGCGGAGAGAAATTTTTAAACTAAAATTTGAACAGGAACTTAGTACCAAAGAAATTAGTGACCTATTGAACATATCTCCAAAAACAGTTCAAAACCAAACACTTAACTCGATATCCATACTAAAAAACATATTTCAGAAAATTCTTTTTATACTTTTTATACTTTTTTTTGGGAGTTAGCCCCTGTTTTTACGACATAGAAGAAAGCAACCATTATAAACATTTCTTCCATGCACAAGAAACGTCATAAGATAAAAGACAGATTATTTAAGATTTTTCGTTTATATACCTCCGGAAAAGCTTCTACAGAGCAGGAGAAATTTGTTGACACGTTCTACGATTCTGTTGGCACCGAAGAAAATGTCCAAGAGAACGATATGGAATCCATATCAAAGGAGATCAAATCCAACATCGACAAAATAATAAACACCAACCCCAAAGTCATTTCATTCCCTTGGGCAGCAGTCAAGGTCGCAGCAGCGGTTGTCTTGATTGGCGCAGCATCAATACTTCTTTTTAATCTTCGTCAGGAACAAGCCGAACAGCCGCAATACGGACAGGAAAGTTCTCATGAAGAAACTCCAATTCTTTTAGTCGGTAGTGACAGTGTTTATGCCTTGGGCGAAGAACCGCCAGAAGGCACTTCCTACAAAATTATTGACGACCAGAAAGTATTGGTATTTGCTGCACGTGCAGAGGAGAATGAAAGCAAACTTCTAAAAGTGGTTAAAAATCCGACTAAAAACGTTTTTACATTTTTATTAGAAGATGGTACCCAGATCTGGCTTAATTCAGGAGCAGAGGTAGAGATATCATCTCAGTTTGGTGTAACGAAGCGGGAAATAGCCGCCAAGGGCGAGGTGTATTTCGACGTAACAAAACAGCAAATAAATGGCCAAGCTATACCATTCACGGTTCATACGTCTTTGCAGCGTATCGACGTACTGGGTACGCAGTTTAGCATCAACAGTAGCAACGGCGATGAAGAAAGCATCCATCTCGTAGAAGGAAAGGTAAAGCTTACACATAATCTATATAAAACAAGCACCCTGCTCAAACCAGATCAAAAAGCCGTACTTAATGGAAGTAGTTCGAATATCTTAGTCGTCCGCGCAGAAGACTCCAACAAAGTAAATGCGTGGAGAAAGAACCTATTCTATTTCGAAGATCAAACATTAGCCTCCGTCATGGAAGAGCTTTCACAATGGTATAGTGTAGAAATTCATGTGGACAAATCCATCGCACAAATTCCTATTACCGGTATAATCACACGATATAAAAATATTCAAGATGCCTTACAAATAATCGAAATGACCAATAATATAAACACGGTAAAAGAAGGAGGAAAAATATATGTAAAAGAAAGCCAGCGATAAACCAAAAATTAGGGATGCTGCAAACACCCCTAATTCGTTGCCTAAAGAGTTTAGGCGCGATTGTTCAGATTGCTATAAACTAATCAATATTCAAATGTATAAATTACTACTGATAATTAATAACCATTTAAGCTGTAGTAGTATAAGAATCTTTTGTTCCACCCTATTTTTTCTGTTATGGTTAACCACCGGCGGAATCTGCTTCGGACAACAGAACACTATTACTGCTACGTTTAAACAGACATCCATCAAAGAAGTCTTTCGTGAACTCAATGAAACGGTGGGTCTCAAATTTATGTACTCCACGAAAGATCTCAATGAAAAAAGGACGATCACGGCTACCTTTACCAATGCCAGCATCCAAAGCGTGCTCAACCGGGTGCTGCAAGATCTAGATGTCTCCTACACCCTCAAAGATAATACGGTAATTATCAAAAGGAAAAGTAGAACGGAAAATATAAAATCTCAGGAACGCGTTATACGTGGACAAGTTGTCGACGAAAATGCACAGGCTTTGCCGAATGTGACCGTATCGACCAACTTAGGAGAGGTTCAGGTCTCAACCGATAGCCAAGGCAATTTTTCATTGCCGGTGACTGGGTCCGCTACGTCCCTATCCTTTCGCACATTAGGTTACGAATCAAAGGAAGTTGCGCTCGACGATCAAGAAGATTACACCGTAAAATTGAGCAAAACCTATATGGATCTCAACGAAGTCGTTGTCGTAGGCTATGGTGTACAAAAACGAAAGGATATGACCGGGGCGGTTTCTTCCGTAAGCGGCACGCAACTCAATAAAGTTCCGTCCACCAGTCTAAATGAAATGCTACGAGGTGCTGCACCTGGCATTCAGGTCACGACCGCTAACGCATCGCCTGGCGGGAGTTCAAGCATATTGATTCGTGGCCGCAGATCATTATCGGCAGGAAACGATCCACTATATATTGTAGATGGCATCCCTACGGCCAGTATCGACGACATCAACCCCAACGAGATTGAATCTGTAGAAATCTTGAAAGACGCCTCATCTCAGTCTATTTATGGAGCTCGTGCAGCGAATGGCGTTATTTTGGTGACAACTAAAAGAGGTTTGAGCAACACGACAAAGATCAATGTCAACTCCTATGTCGGTAATCAGTCGCTAGATCGCAATTTCGAATTTTACGATGGCGAGCAGTGGGCAGCCTACCGTAAAGAAGCTTTCTACAATGCCAATGGATACTACGACGAAGATGAAGTATTTAGAGGACTAATGGGACAAGTGTACCAATCCAAAGACTACGTCAACTGGGAAGAAGTGATGCTAAATTCCGCCGTACAGAACAAGAATGACGTGCTGATACAGTCGGGTAGTGATAAGACAAAATACGCCCTCAGTGTCGGGCATCTGTTTCAAGATGGTATGGTGCCGGGCTCTGATTTCACCCGGTTTACCGGCAGGTTAAATGTAGATCAAAAACTGTTCGACAAGGTAACATTGGGTTCAAACATCGCCTACACCAAATCCTTCCGCAACATAGCAGATGGTAGTTTCAACTCCTATATCACCATGCCTCCTTTGGCGCAGATTTATAATACCGATGGTAGCCTCAGACAAGATGTAACCGAAGCCGGCGAGTCACATTTCAACCCACTTTGGAACATTGATCACTCCGAGAACATTAGCGTCACCGATCGGTTTAACCTTAACCTATTTGCCGACTGGAATATCAGCAAATCCCTATCATTTCGGGTTAATGGAAGTCTGAATAACCGTAAAGTACAAGATAATGTATACCGTGGAATCCTGCACAGCACTGGGCGTAACAATCAAGGAGAAGCCGAAGTATCCGAAAGCACATACAACGATTACCTAGTCGAAAACATCCTGAACTACAACAAGGATATCGACAAGCATCATATCGATGTCACCGCGATGCAAAGTATCAATGTCATTCAATGGAAACGCCTTGCCAATACAGGGTTCGGCTTTGCCAATGATGACCTCTCCTATCAAGCCATCGCCTCTGCCAGCACACATGGCATCCCTGTGTACGAGCTTTCCGACAGGAGACTACTCTCCTACATGGGACGCGTACGGTACAATTACGACAGCCGGTACATCCTATCGCTAGCTATGCGTATCGACGGTTCGTCTGTTTTTGGGGCAAATAACAAATACGGTTACTTCCCGTCTGCCGCGTTTGCCTGGCGGATAAAAGACGAAACGTTTTTAAAAGACGTCAGCACAGTGTCTGATTTGAAATTAAGACTCAGCTATGGCCAGGTCGGAAACCAGGGCATCAGCCCCTACACCACATTGGGACTAGCGGATAAATACCTGACGGAATTTGGGAATGTAACGCAGATTGGCTACCTGCCCAATGCCCAGTTACAGAATCCCAACCTAAAATGGGAAACCTCTACTTCAGTCAATCTCGGGTTAGATTACGGATTTCTGCGAGGGCGCATCAATGGTACCCTCGAGTTTTATGATACGCAGACCACCGATCTACTTGTAGAACGATCCCTCTCATCCACATTGGGATATACCAGTCAGCTGGTCAACCTAGGGCATGTTCAGAATCGTGGCGTAGAAATCGCTTTAAATACCATCCCGATAGAAACGACGGATTTCAAATGGAATCTGGGCATCAACTTTACGCTCAATCGGAATAAGATCAAGAAAATCGACGGACAGACCAATGCAGATGGCACACAGACTGATGACATCAACAACCGTTGGTTTATTGGCAATTCGATGAACGTGTATTACGATTACGAATTTGACGGCATCTGGCAACTCGACGATGATATCGCCAATTCAGCGATGAAAGATGCCAAGCCGGGGGCTGTCCGCGTAAAAGACAATAATGCAGACAATGTCATCTCTGTTGACGATCGGATTATAATCAATCGCGATCCGAAATGGATCGGATCGCTGATCACCGGATTTGAATACAAAGGCTTCAATCTTACGGCAGATCTGTATTACGTTCGTGGCGGTTATCTATACAACCCCTACTTAACCAGCTTTGAAAGCGGAGGAGATCTTACCGGCAAGCGCAACGGAATCCGTCGCAATTATTGGACAATACATAATCCATCCCAGGAAGCTCCTGCCCCCAATATGAACCAGACACCGGCGTTTCTTTCGGCTGCTGCCTATCAAAAAGCGACCTACATCAGGTTGAGAAACTTGGGTCTTTCCTATAATATTCCGAAGAAATACCTTGAAAAGATCAAGTTGGATAATCTTAGGGTATTTGGAACCATGACAAACGTATGGACCTCGACCGAGGTGATGGCTTATGGCCCAGAACAAAATCCAGGACAGTATCCCGAACCCAAGACCATGCTTTTCGGACTGAACTTTTCCTTTTAATTAGAATATCATGAAAAGATTTATCATATATAGCATCATTAGCGTTGGAATCCTCGCCGGATCATGTACGAACTGGCTTGACGAAGAAAACCAGACAAAGTATTCCGCAGCCTACATTTATAGTACCGAAGAGGGACTACACCTTGCTGTAAACGCTCTGTATGCGTTATTGCGAAATTACGCCAACGATACTGAGAATGCGACTATTTTCGCACATGAACGTGGCACGGATCTCGCCGTAAGCAATGGTGGAACCGGAAACTTCTTTGGTATCTACGATCCAAACAACCTACGCTCCTCCTCCTCGCAGGTAGCCCATATGTGGCGTACCATGTATCAAATCATTGGGAAAGCCAATGAGATCATTGCAGCAGGTGAAAATTTGGAGCAAACGGACCGGTTAAATACGATCCTTTCTGAAGCACGGTGTTTTCGTGCACAGGCCTATTTTCAACTCTATCGGACCTATGACAGGCTCTGGTTAAATACCAGTCCTACCACTTGGGAAAACGTAGACTCGCCGAAAGATTATCACGTAGCAAACAATGCAGAGGTTTTTGCCTTGATACACGACGACCTTGACTTTGCCATTACCCATCTGGACTGGAAATCGATAGAACCGGGGCGTTTCAACCGCGCTGCTGCCCGTCACATCAAAGCAAAAGCTGCACTGTGGCAAAAAGATTGGGACACTGTACTTGAACAAGTCGAAAGCATCACACAATCTGGCGGTTATCAGCTTATAGCACTAGACAGTATTTTCAATGCGGCCGATCTCAATCACGATGAAGCCTTGATGGTACAGCAATGGAGCAAAAACCCTGGAGGAAATTTATCCAATGAAACACCGCGAGGCAACTACTTTGCAGCCTATTTCATTGGATTGTACCGTACAGAAATTGGTGGAACAGCCGAATTTGCATGTAGCTACGAAAACTGGGGATATACCTATGGACGAGTACTGCCTAGCCCCTATCTCTTCTCGCTTTATGATCAAACCAAGGACAACCGTTTCACCCAATTTTACATCCATCGGTATAGAAATACCACCAGCAATACCATAGCTTACGGATCAACACAGGTAGCACCAGGCGCCTATTTTCCGCTCTACAAGAATGGAAACAAAAACCGTAACGTTTATCCCGGATGTACCAAGCATGGCGATATCTGGACCCGTACCCCGTTTGAAACAAGAAGCTACAAGGACTATATTCTCTACCGTCTGGCTGAAACCTATATCATGGGCGCGGAGGCAGCCTTGATGAAAGGCGATCAAAGCTTGGCAAAAGAATATTACAACAAAACATGGCAACGTGCCGGAAACACTGCATTTACAGGCACCTTAACCATTAAAGACATTATCGATGAGCAGGCAAGAGAACTGGCGTTCGAAGGAGATCGCTGGTATTTTCTCAAGCGTCTAGGAATCCTTATTTCACAGGTCACTAACTATGCTGGCGATCCAGAAATAGCGGCTTCCGTTGCCGGAAGGAACAATCTTCCTGCCAATCCGCATTTTATAAGATGGCCCATTCCAGAGGCCGAAGTTATTAATATGGGAGCTGAAAACTTCCCGCAAAATCCAGGATACAATTAATCCCTTAAAAAAATTATCATGAAAAAATATTTGCTATACCTCTTTACAATATTAGTTGTTCACACCGCCACCGCAACGAGCCCTCAAGAAAAATACGACATCTGCGTGTATGGAGAATCCGCTTCAGGCGTAATTGCTGCGGTCCAGGCCGGTCGTCTTGGTAAAAAAGTGATCCTGATTTCCAAAACAGCACACGTAGGTGGACTTGCCACATCAGGTCTTACAGCCACTGATATGAATAGAAATGACAAAGTTGGCGGGATCACACGCGAGTTTTACCAACGTATATTCCAATATTACCAACAGCCTGAATCCTGGAAAAACCAGGAACGGGATGCATTCTTTATCAAATCCCTCAAGCGGACTTATAAAGGCAAAAACGACGAGCGCGAAATGCAATGGGTCTATGAATCCCATATTGCCGAAAAAATCATGCTGGACATGCTGCGCGAGGCCGGGGTTGAACTTCTTTTTAACGAACGTATTGACCTTAAAAAAGGTGTAAAAATGAAAAAGAAGCAGATCAATAGCCTCTTGCTAGAAAGCGATAAACAAATCCAAGCCAAAGTCTTCATCGATGCATCTTACGAAGGCGATTTATTGGCCCAATCCGGGGTCTCCTATACCGTAGGTCGAGAAAATAACACAGCGTACAACGAAACCTTAAATGGCTACCGAATCAACTACAGTCAGGGAACTGATTTGAGCGCCATCGATCCTTATATCAAAAAGGGCGACAAATCGTCGGGATTGTTACCCCTCGTTGATGCACAACCAACATCCGAAAATGGACAGGCCGATAAAAAAGTGCAAGCCTATTGCTACCGGGTTACCTTAACAGATGATCCCAATAATCGGGTAAAAGTTCAAAAGCCGGCAAATTACAATGCCCTTTGGTACGAGATCCTAGCTCGTCAGTTGGAGTTAAATCCCCAAACCGAACTGCAAAAAATCATCACCCTAACCCCTATGCCAAATCGAAAAACCGACACAAATCATCTCGATTTCTTTGGCGCGAGCTATGATTATGCCGAGGCAAACTACGAAGAACGTGCAAAGATAGAACAAGCCCATAGAGATTATGCACTCGGGATGCTGTGGTTCCTAGAGCACGACGAACGCGTACCTGCTCACATACGAAAAGAGATGAGCGATTGGGGATTAGCAAAAGATGAATTCAACGAAAGTGGGCATTTCCCATATCAAATCTATGTAAGAGAAGCACGGAGAATGATAGGCACCTACGTTATGCATGAAAAAAATGTTAGCAAAGAGAACCGCAAAAATGCTGAACACCCTATCGGTCTGGGATCGTATGCCTTAGACTGCCACTACGTTTCACGGGTAGTAGACAAAGATGGAAAACTACGGAATGAAGGCACTATTTTTCAGCCCGTTACCCCATATCCGATCAGCTATTATGCGATTACGCCAAAACAGGAAGAATGTACCAATTTATTGGTTACTGTATGTATGTCTGCATCACACGTTGCCTATAGCAGCATCCGTATGGAACCCGTATATATGATCCTAGGTCAATCTGCAGCCGTAGCTGCTTCAATGGCAATAGACGGATCCACTACGGTACAAAAGGTATCTTATGAAAAATTAGCCGATCAGTTGATCAAAGATCAGCAAATTATCCACTTAAGCAATTAATCATGAAAATATATCATGCTATAGTATACCTCCTGTTTGCCATATTGGCAAACAGTTGCGAGAATGCGTTTGATTATCCCATTCCCCCCAATTCCTTTGAAGTGGTCGAAACTGATCCGCCAGCAGTCGTCACCCTGGAGCAGCAAGACGGTGTATGGAAGATGTTTGTCGACGGAGAAGAATTCTATGTCAAAGGTGTTGCCGCCAATAACTTTCACGACAAAGGTATCCAATATGGCGCAAATACGGTGCGTACATATGGCGTAAACGACAGCACCAGAGCCACGCTCGACAAAGCTTATGCCGCTGGGATGTACGTTAATTTCGGTCTCTATATCCGTCGGGAGACCGATGGGTTTGATTACAACAATCAAACTGCCGTTGACCAACAATTTCAAGCCATGCGCGAGGCAGTCCTTCAATTTAAAGATCATCCAGCCATCCTGTGCTGGTCGATCGGCAATGAAGCCGAAGCCAGCTACACCAACACCAAATTGTGGACAGCTATCAATGACATAGCCACCATGATACACGAGGAAGATCCCAATCATCCCACAACGACTACATTAGCGAGCTCTAATGTAAGCCATATACAACACATTATCCAGATGGCACCCGAGATCGATATCCTATCGGTGAATACCTATGCCCCCAACCTACCCGGGGTATTGAACAACCTTGCGACAGCTGGCTGGCAGAAGCCTTACATGATCACCGAATATGGCCCACGCGGTACCTGGCAAATGAATCCCGAACCCGATCGCATTCTTAATTGGGGAGCACTCGTTGAGCAGACAAGTACAGAGAAAGCACAGATATATCTAGATGCTTACCAAAACCATATTGTCGCGAATAGGCAACAAGGCTGTATTGGTTCGTTTGTATTTCTGTGGGGGTATCAACTCCACGGAGAAGTACTCACCTGGTATGGTATGTTTGACAAACAGGGTAATACCTTTGCCGCCGTGGATGCCATGCAATACGCGTGGACCGGCTCCTATCCAACAAATAGAGCACCCGTAATTCAAGATCGCAGCAAAATATTGATGAACGGTAAACGCGCAGAAGAAAACATTACCGTTTCAAAAAACTCGACAAATATAGCGACTGTAGAAGCCTCTGACCCCGACAATGATCCGTTGACCTATGCCTGGCGCATCATTAAGGAAAAAAGCGCAGCAGCAGATGGCAGTCTGCCGAATGGCATTGCTGGACTAATTACGGATGCAACATTGCCCAGTATTAGTTTTAACGCACCTAACGAAACAGGCGGCTACCGATTGATCATTTTTGTAATCGATCAGAACAACAAGAAGGCTGCCAGTGCCGTCATTCCATTTTATGTTGAATAACAAGAAATTTATGAAAACTAGATTCCATATTTTTAGTATTCCACTGTATCTTATCGTGCTTTTGATTTCGTGCAAAAAAACAGCAGACGATATCGCAGTGAAACCCGATCTATCGGTCGACATCGTGCTCCATCAGGCCATCCCCGTATCCGTGACCTCCAAAGATAAGATCGAATTCGATGTTACGGTCACAAGTAGCTCATCAGCAGTGTTAAAAACCGGCATCTTAAGCCTGAATGGAGAAGAGCTACAGCGTGAAGAAGCTACATCGGCATCGGAGATCACGATAAAACATAGCTATCAGGCATTGGACACCGATGTCGGCAAAAGCTTAATCTTCCATTTGCGTGTGGATGATGAAGACGGAAACACCGCAAAGAAAGATTTCACGATCTATGTACAATCCGCCCCAGCAGCGATCACTTTTACCTTGCCCGAAGATAGACCAGAAGAAATTCTGGATAACGAGACGGCCACGTTCAATATAGCAGTTGCTTCCGAGTTGGATCTGAAGTATATTAAGACTTCTTTGGATGGTACAGAGATAACCGCACTCACGCAGGAAAGTTTTGCCGACCCAAAACTGGCAGATTACCGTTTTGATTATACCCCTACAGCAAGCGATATCGGGAAAACATTGACCTTCCAAGTCGAGGTAATGGATGTGTTAGGCAATGTCGTGCGTCAAGAATTTCAATTACGTATTGTCCGCAGTAACACTGTAGACTTCAAGAACTTTTTTGATATAAATCTTGGTGCCCAGCGCAGTACCGCCGCAGGCCCATTTTTGAATGCCCATACAGGCGAAGTTCATGTACCTTCTGGTGTAAGCCAACAAGCAGCACAAATTGATCTCGTGACATTCTATAGCGGATCCACATTTAGTTACAATATCACTTCCCCTACATTAGCCTCTGTTGCAGACAATATTTATACTGTCGCGCTATTTGGTGCTGATGCCATGGCCAACTGGAGCGTAAGAAACAGTACACTTATCAAAAAAATCGATCTCAGTAGAACCGAATTTGATGCGATCGAATCAGGCGCGGCCATCGAAAGTCTATACAGCAGTTCGAGTGTAGCGCCATCCGCAACATCAGGAGCTATGGCCAACAATGCCGCTATCGTCTTCATGACGGCACAAGGTAAGTATGGGGTGCTGTATGTTAAATCCAGGACAGCTAATAACAACACCGGTGTATTAACCGTTGACCTTAAAATTCAGGACTAGCTGAATAACAACCGAACCGATCCCCTCTAAAATGGGATCGGTTCATTGATACCATTAAAAGCATTAGCTATTCATAGAAAGATAAAAACAAAGGATGAAAACAAGAAGAAAAGGGTTGCCTGTGAGTTTGCTCTTGAGCACCCTTATGAGCATATCCCAATCACTGAGCGGACAGGTAGCCCCCCCCTTATACCTCCGTCCAGATATTCCCATAGAAGAGCGTCTCAATGACCTAATGGGTCGTATGAACTTAGAACAAAAGATTGCACAGATGTGCCAATACGTTGGGCTCGAACACATGCGCGATGCCGAAAAAAACATCTCCGAAGAAGAGCTTTTGCATGGTCATGCACGCGGATTCTATAAAGGCTTGCATTCCGAAGGTGTAGAGCGCATGGTCAAAAAGGGTGAGATCGGTTCTTTTTTGCATGTGCTGGATGTCAACGAAGCCAACCACCTACAGCAGTTGGCCGCTCAGAGTCCGCTTAAGATCCCGTTATTAATTGGAATTGACGCGATCCACGGCAATGGCCTCGTACGTGGCAGCACCATATACCCATCCCCTATCACGATGGCCTCCTCTTTTGCGCCAGCCTTGGTTCAAGAATCCTATCGGCAAACAGCCAAAGAAATGCGTGCTACCGGATCACACTGGGCCTTTTCTCCAAATATCGAGATCGCTCGCGACCCACGCTGGGGGCGCGTCGGCGAAACATACGGAGAAGACCCCTATCTCGTTACGCAGATGGGAATAGCCGCCGTAACCGGCCTGCAAGGAACCCTATGGCACACGAGTGAAAGTGTGTTGGCCTGCGTCAAACACCTTGTTGCAGGCGGCATTGGAAACAATGGCACCAACGCCTCTCCTGTTGAACTGGGAGAAGGAGAATTGCGGAATGTATTTCTCGAACCTTTCAAGCGGGTCATTCAGCAGGCTCAACCGTACACCCTCATGCCTGCCCACAACGAGCTGAATGGGATGCCGTGCCATGTAAACAGTTGGCTAATAAACGATATTATCCGCAACGAATATGGATTTGAGGGGTTTGTGGTCAGCGATTGGATGGACATGGAAGCAGTTAGTACCAAGCACCGTCTAGCCGAAGATCTCAAAGAAGCCTTCCGGCTAGGTATAGAAGCCGGTGTTGATATGCACATGCATGGTCCCATTTTTATGGATGAAGTAAAATCTTTGGTTCAAGAAGGAAAAATAACCACCGTACGTATTGACAGTGCCTGTGCGAAAATCCTTCGTGCCAAATTTAAGCTCGGTTTGTTTGAAAACCCCTATGTCGATCCAAACACTACCCAAGATGCTCTGTTTACGAATGTTCATCAGCAGACGTCATTGGAGATTGCACGCAAAGGAATTGTACTCTTACATAACCAATCTAATGTATTGCCTTTGACCACACAGAAACGGATACTGGTTGTTGGTCCAAACAGTAACAATCAGGCCATGATGGGCGACTGGGTTTTCGATCAACCACAAGATCAGTTCACCACGCTATTGGCAGGCATACGCAATCAGGCAGCAGGTATAGCAGTAGATTACGTAGATGTCGGGTGGAACCTTCGGGCGTTGGATGCCGATTCCATTGCCAAAGCGATCCAACTAGCTTCAAAAGCAGATATCGTCATCGCTGCCGTTGGCGAAGACTCCTTCAGACAACATTGGAAAGAAAAAACTGGCGGTGAAAACCGAGATCGTATGGATATTAGCCTCTGGGGTATGCAGCAAGACCTACTTGAAGGCCTTAAATCCACAGGAACCCCATTGGTGGCCGTACTCATCAATGGCCGACCTCTCGCCACGCCCTGGATTGCCGAGCAGGCAGATGCCGCCATAGAAGCTTGGGAACCCGGTTCCCACGGAGGTCGTGCTATCGCTGAGATATTGTTCGGAAAGGTCAATCCAAGCG
Source organism: Sphingobacterium olei (assembly GCF_005048855.1). Taxonomy (GTDB): domain Bacteria; phylum Bacteroidota; class Bacteroidia; order Sphingobacteriales; family Sphingobacteriaceae; genus Sphingobacterium; species Sphingobacterium olei. The sequence continues at coordinate 60,317 of NZ_SUME01000006.1, read as the reverse complement.
GAAAATTACCCATGAGTATTCCCCGCCACGGTGGCCAAATACCCATTTACTACAATCATAAGCCCTCCCAATTTGCCCATGCATTTATCGATGGTCCGAAAGACCCTCTTTATCCCTTTGGTCATGGCCTGAGCTACACCAACTTCCAGTACCATCGTATCGAATGTGCTTCACACATTACCTTACAAGACAGTCTAAAAGTAGCTGTTGAAGTTGAAAATAGCGGCCAGATGGATGGTGAAGAAGTTGTTCAACTTTACATCCGTGACGACTATGCAAAGACAACCCGTCCAGTGAAAAGCCTATGTGGCTTTCAACGTATAGCGTTGAAGAAAGGAGAAAAGAAAACAGTATATTTTACCTTACACAATGAGGTATTTCACTATTATGATGGCCGTGGCCAATACACATTTGAACCGGGAAGTTTTACCCTGATGGCAGGTGGAAGTTCAGCACAAAAAGATCTTTTACACCGCAAACTCATGGTTTCACATTAAAATACACCAAGATGAAATATTACATTATTCTCTTCATGATATCATGCAGCACAGTACTTCAGATTTTTGCTGCTAGTCCCGATCACCTAAAAGTTGACCTATGTATCTATGGCTCGACTTCTGCAGGTGTAATAGCAGCTTATACCGCTGCAAAAGCTGGAAAAACCGTACTATTGGTTGATCCGGGATACCGTTTGGGCGGACTAAGTTCTGGTGGGTTAGGAATGACCGATATCGGAAACAAATACGTCGTTACCGGACTTGCGCTCGACTTTTACCGCAAGATAGGCAAGCATTATAATACATTTGAACAGTGGATCTTTGAGCCACATGTGGCAGAACGCATCTTTCGAGATTACATGACCAACTGTAAAGCCGGGCAGCTTATGGGCTATCAGCTCGAATCTGTTACAAAAGTAGGACAAAAGATCAGTTCCATCACAGTGGTGGGCAGCCAATTATCTCCGGTACCTGCCAAAACAATTGAAGCCTCGATCTATATGGACTGCAGCTACGAAGGAGACCTACTCGCAGAAGCCGGCGTTTCTTATCACGTAGGCCGAGAAGCAAATGACACCTACGGCGAAACATTGAATGGCGTACAATTAATGAAAGGACATCAATTTCCCGACGGAATCGATCCCTATGTGATTAAGGGAGATCCTTCCAGCGGACTCTTATGGGGGATCAACAACGAAGAACTGAAACCTGACGGTACTGGCGACAAAAAAGTACAAGCATATAATTTCCGCATAACCCTCACAAATGATCCAGCAAACAGGATAACGATAACCAAGCCAGACAATTACGACCCAAAGAGGTACGAACTTCTCATCCGGCAGAAGGAAAGCCAACCTTGGAAAGGGCTGAACGATGTTTTCATTTGGAGCCAGATGCCGAATAATAAAACAGACATCAACAACCGGAACGGTATGTCGACCGATATGATCGGCGCCAATTGGGAATATCCCGAAGCAACTCCTCAAAAAAGAAAAAACATCGTCAAGGAACATGAGGATTACACCAAGGGCCTACTCTACTTTGTAGGAAACGATCCGAGGATCCCTGCATTTATCCGCGAAGAAATGCAACGCTGGGGCTATCCGAAAGACGAATATGTAGAAAACGGTCATTGGTCACCACAGCTCTATATTCGGGAAGCACGTCGCATGGTCGCTGATGTAGTGATGACCCAACACCATTGCCAAGGCCGGGAAATCGTAACAGATGACATCGGTTATGCCGCCTATACGATGGATTCGCACAATTGCGACCGCGTTGTTGTAAACGGTATGGTTAAAAATGAAGGCAACGTTGAAGTTGGGGGGTTCCTTCCCTTCCCCATCTCTTACCGTGCGATAGTACCGAAGCAAGAAGAAGTCAGTAACCTGCTCGTTCCCGTATGTCTATCTGCCAGCCATATCGCTTTCGGTTCGATACGGATGGAACCCGTGTTCATGGTACTCGCCCAGGCGGCGGCCATCGCAGCTTGTCAGGCTATTGATCAGGATATCGCTGTTCAAGATGTCAACGTAGCCCTACTTAAACAACAATTAAAAGACAACCCAAAAGCAGATTTCCGTACAGCAGACGAGCTGATCACCATTACAGATCAAGAACAGATTTCCCTCAAAGGAAAGTGGGATACGGGAACCGGCAGCGGTTATGGCATGTCCTACCTACAGGCAGATGGTCCCAACGCCAACGAAGCGGTTTTTAAACCCACGAATAGGCTTCAAAGCGGTACGTACCGTGTTTACACCTACTACCCAAAAACAACAGAAAGTGCAGCATCCATTAAACTAAAAATATTTGACGGAAAAGCGCTATCCGAGAAAACGCTAGATCTTGCGCAGGTAGAAATAAAGGGACAAACAAGCAGTACCTGGGTAGAGATTGGTGAGTTCACCTTCGACACTGCCAACCACTTTCCCTACGTCAGCATCTCCACGGAAGGTGTCGAAGGCACCGTCGCTGCCAACGCCATGTTATTTGTACCGATTGATGACCAAAAACTTATGCAATAAATCTAATAAAATAGTATCTTAACACCATTAAAGACACAATATGATGGAATTTCTCAATGGCATCAATGCCTTAACGCTGGTCTTTGTTGCGCTACTCCTATTTGCGATAGCCTATCGATTCTACGGTATATTCATCGCCAGCAAAGTTCTTCGTCTCAATGACAAGAACATAACACCTGCGGTGGAGTTTGCCGATGGACACGATTATGTCAAAACGAATAAGCACGTGTTGTTTGGTCATCATTTTGCTGCCATAGCCGCAGCCGGACCGTTGGTAGGTCCTGTTTTAGCTGCCCAGTTCGGTTATTTACCTGGCGCCATATGGATTTTGATCGGTTGCGTACTTGGGGGTGGAGTACACGATATGGTCGTGCTGTTTGCCTCCGTTAGGCACAAAGGTGAAAGCTTGGCCTCGATTGCGTCCAAAGAGATAGGCCCAGCAACGGGTACCATCGCCGGTGTTGCCGTGCTTTTTATCTTGATACTTACGCTGGCTGGATTATCGCTTGCCTGCATTAGTGCCATGCATGAAGCCTCCTGGTCACTGTTTACCGTCATTATCACCATGCCCATTGCAATAATCATGGGATTGATCATGCGATATCGGCAAAACAGCATCACCTTTGCCAGTATTCTCGGTGGTGTGCTATTGTTGATCGGGATCTTTGCCGGGCATGATCTGATGAGCTACGAACACATCAACAACCTATTCCACTGGGATGTGCATACAATATCTATCGCTATTGCCGTTTATGGATTTGTAGCCTCTGTATTACCGATCTGGCTGCTGTTGGTACCGCGAGATTACCTTTCCACTTACCTGAAAATAGGCACCATATTAATGCTGGCTGTAGGTATTCTATTTGTACATCCCACATTGGAAATGCCTGCGCTAACCTCCTTTATCCATGGTGGCGGTCCCGTTATTGGAGGTCCAGTTCTACCCTTTATCTTTATTGTCATTGCCTGTGGAGCCATTTCAGGATTCCATGCCGTTATCGCTACCGGCACCACACCAAAAATGTTAGCTAAAGAAAAAGAGATCCTTTTTGTCGGTTACGGAGCGATGCTTGTCGAAGGTTTTGTTGCGCTAATGGCACTTATTGCCGCCTGCACCCTGATGCCCGGAGACTATTTTGCCATCAATACACCTACCCATAGTTATGCTGACTTCTTAGCGGCGCATCCCGACCTGCATGCAGTGGATCTCCCACATTTTATAGAAAAGATCGGGATCGACCTTCATGGACGTACCGGTGGTGCAGTGTCCCTTGCGGTAGGTATGGCTCATATATTTGACAATATACCATTTATGGATGACCTGATGGCCTATTGGTATAATTTCGCCATTATGTTTGAAGCCGTCTTCATCTTGACGGCCATAGACGCTGGTACACGCGTAGGAAGGTTTTTCCTGCAAGAAATGCTAGCTGGCGTTATACCACAGTTTAAAAACAAAAATTGGATTCCCGGCATATTAATCAGTAGCGCCTTATTCACCTTTTCATGGGGCTATCTCGTCTATACTGGCAACGTGAGCAGCATATGGCCACTTTTCGGCATCAGCAACCAGCTCTTAGCCGCATGCGGCCTCATTGTGTGTACCACGATGCTTATACGGATGAACAGAGGAAAGTACGCCCTATTTTCAGCAATCCCCGGCGTTTTTATGGCCATCATCACCTTTTGGGCGGGCTATATCCAAGTGAAAGACATGTACTTGCCCAATCAGCAATACCTGTTGGCGTCATTGGCTATCGTTGCTATGTTACTTATGCTGATCGTATTCGTTGGCGCATTTCGGAAGTGGTACGGGCTGCTTAAAACCAAAACACTACACATCGATATGTACGGGGAAGAGGTTAAAGAACTTGTCGAACGGTAATTCACAAACTTAAATCATCTTTCGGATGATACAAAAGAGATCTTTTGTATCATCCGAAAGATTTATTATTAATTGAAATAAAGATAAGTAAAAGCACTTACACCTACAGTTAATTCAGAAAGATGACCAAGAGGCAGTAAAGCTAACCTCTACAGCGTCGATAAAAATTCTTCGATGACCTCTGTAGTTCGTTCCAATTTATCGTGATGCAGGTTATGCCCACCCCCATCGATATGAACAAGCTTACCCTTCGGCATAGCTGCCGCAGCATCTTCGTTTTTTTCACGAACTTCGGCAGAAGCGTCTGCTTTCAGAATAATAGCCGGAACCTCTATTCTAGACAGCGCATTACCAATATTCATCGTCGCGGTCATCGCTTGGGCAGCCTGGCTAGTATAAGGGCCATGATATTGCTTCTTCGAAAGCGCCCAGTATGCAATGTCCATCTCTCCCCATAGCGGGTTTTGCCTACGGCCCAAGGCGATCAGATCTTCGAAACTATAATTGTTTTGTGTCACAAGTATCTGCGGACTGCCAAACATGTTAACTGCAATCTTGGGTTTAGCTGTCGCAGATTTGGACGAGACATCCGTGTCGGGGTTGCTGTTATTCCGGGCAGGCCGGTCTTGACCTCCGATTCGTCCCAGCAAGGGATCCAGCATGATAATCGCACGGGCTATATCCGGATAATCAGCTCCTAGCCGCATTACTGTAGCTGCACCCATAGAATGTCCCATTAAAATAGGGTTATGAAATTCCATAGCGCCTACAAATGCGACCACATCCTTGATCAACGTCTCTCCGTTATCGCTAGGCGTAAAGGGATCAGACAAGCCGTGCCCACGTGCGTCGAGCATGTAAATATCGTACATCCCCTGAAGGTTCAATGCAAGCGTGGTCCAACACAGTCCATTGTCGGTAACCCCATGAACCATTACCAGTACAGGTTTATCTGGCTGGGGGGCAGCACGGTAATAGTGAATCCGGATACCATTAGCATACGCGTAGCCATCCGACCAGCCTTCAGGAATACTTGGCTGTTGGGCAAATAACCATGATGGTAACAACACGAGAAGAGCAATAATTGGAAAAAAATTCATAGTGGATGAGATTTGTTATTAAAGATAATGGTGTCTACCGTTAAAACTATGGCATATTTTTCTTCTCCATACGCCAGTGCGCATTCTTCGAAAGCAAAGGCTTATCACCCGAAAACATTCTACCAGCTTCCGAATCTCCCTTCAGTTGCCATTTGTACCAGGCCGTGGCCACGTTGGCAAATTCCCCACCATGTGGCTGGCTAAAGGTCCCTCCGTGTCCCACATCCATATTTGCCATAAAAATGGGGACATGATTAATACGTTTATAATCGTCCATTCCATTCGCGTAAGCAATATCCTTCTCTCCTCCTAACATATAAAGTGTTGGCGTATGGATTTTGTTAAGGTTTTCCTTTTTTAAATTCGGCATTGCACTCCGGCCGTTGCCCGGAATATCTAAAATACCGCTATTGCATATCACTACCGTGCTTACTCTTGGATCGGAAGCCACTTCAAGCGCCTGTAAACCACCGCACGACATCCCACTCACCGCTATTTTTGAAACATCAAGTCTATTGTGATACGGACTTTTTGGATCCTTATTCTGCGCGATAGCCCAATCTATACCATCTGTTAACTGCTTGGATGTTGATTTTCCATCTCCTTTCTGTCCTTCTTCCGGCATTAGGCCGATCGCCACGATTAAGAATCCATGGGATGAAACTTCAGATAAAAAATTAACATGCTCCCAGGGCGAGTTGGCACAGGCCCCATTTCCCCAAGCAATAATAGGAAGCTTGTGATCTTGATCGAAAGACGTGAGATCTTGAGGCCGGAAAACGGTATGGGTAGGTAAGGAGGAATCCGCTAGCATCATAGCACTGTAAGCTCCCGATCCGCCGTCCTCTATTACCCTTGACACAAGCTTGTCTGCGGATGTCTCTTGAGCAAATAAGGTATCGCCTGTCGCCAACAGAAAAAGGAATAAACACATAAAAGCATTTTTTCTCATATTACTACTTGTTTAAATCACTATTGTACAAAGAAATTTTCATTTATCGACAAACTTGCTCCCGCTATAGTTTATTATCGAATATACAAAAAATCCACCAATTTAAACTAAGTGCAGAAGAATGTTGTTGCTTTCGCGCATCACTCAGCTAAGCGTTCTAAAAAATAGCATCGCAGATGCTTGTTTAAGCATATTGACAAACAATCGTCGTTGTAGGATGTTTTGATGAAGAGGCGTCAGTACGACGCTAACGAAGGACAGTAGTCAATCTAACGACTATCGTTAATTCCTGAAACAAAATCATTCGAATGCAACATCAAGAAAACTCCAATACACATATGCTCACCGTGATCGGCTGTGGTGATGCCTTTTCCAGTGGTGGTAATGCCCAAACCTGTTTTCATGTCCAATCGCCATCTGGTGCCTTCCTGATCGACTGTGGAACGGGCACACTGGCGGGACTTAAAAAAAATGGACTCCCCTTATCCGAAGTCGATACCATCATCATTTCCCATTTTCATGGAGACCATTACGGCGGCCTGCCCTATTTGCTGCTCGATGCAGCAAAAGAAAAAAGAGAAAAGCCGCTCACCATCATAAGCCCTCCGGGATGCGAAGAAAAAATCCAACAGCTATTTGAGTTACTCTACCCGGGAACCGTTGTTTTGGACAAGCTAAACTTGGCGTTTGTTTCCTATCAGGCTGAAGAAGAAATTTCGCTGCCCCATCTGAGCGTCATACCCATACCCGTTTCACACAAACCCGAAAGCCAACCTCATGGCATCCGGATCCGCACAGCGGATAAGATCATTGGCTACTCGGGCGATACGAGCTGGACGGAGCGCTTAGTCGATATCGCCGCAGACACCGATTTATTTATCTGCGAATGCTGTTTCTACGATACGGAAGTAGATGGCCATCTCAATTATCTGGAATTATCGAAACATATCGATCGCTTTAGCGCAAAAAAAATTCTGCTCACCCACTTTGATGAAGAAATGATAGCACATATGAACGCAGTCGCATTACCACGAGCAAATGATGGTCTACGCTTAGTGCTGTAACTTTTTTTACATCCTAAGAAATATTACATTTGTGACGGATATGCAAATAAATAGTGATCGTGCGATTCAGGAAAATGAGCAATGGGAATCCTTAAGAAGAGGAGATGAATCTGCATTGCAAACCCTATACATGTCCTATCACAAGCATCTTCTCCATTATGGATTACGTTACACAACCGATCGTGAACTACTAAAAGACAGCATCAATAATACGTTTCTGTACCTGTGGGAAAAACGAGATTCGTTATCCGCTGCAAAACATGTCGGAAACTATATTTTCAGAAGCTACCAGCGCCGTTTAGAAAGAGACCTCAAAAAACATAAGGATTTCGAAGGCTCATCCAGCACCCAAGAAGGAAATGATTTTTACGAATCAGACGAAGTCTCCTTCATTCTCCGGCAAGAGGAAAATATCCGTATTAAGACTTTAAAAAATGCTATCTTAAAACTTCCCAAACGTCAGCGGGAGCTCATCGCGCTACGATATTATGAGGGTCTCAGTTACGATGAGATCGCCGCAAAAACACAGTTGACTAAACGCGCCGTATATAACCAAATTCACACCGCTATTAACTCCCTAAAAGCGAACACGCGTTTACAAAATTTGAAGCACATTCTATCGATAATAGCTTTTTTTTGAAAAAAAATAAAAAAAACTGGTAAAAAAACAAACGACTTGTCTCTATATTATTAAAAGACTAATTTTTCATCATGAAAGTGTATCGATCTACATCAGATTTTTTAATGGATGAGTCCTTTTGCCGCTGTTTTTTACAACATTCGGAAGAAGACGTCTTGAAGTGGAAAAAATACACTGAAGAACATCCCGAAAAGCGCGAACTCATCGAAAAAAGCAAACAAGAACTCTTAGAACTTTATGAAGCCTTAGCCAATGTGGATACAGAAGAAAATTTTGATAAATTAAGACAACAGTTACCTGCGCGGACAACTGGCCTAGGAAACAGACGATATTATTATGTAGCGGCCAGTATTGCCCTCTTCCTCGTTGCTGCAGCGTCCATCTGGTTTTATATTATTCATCCTAAAGGCTCGATAGTAGAATTACAATATGTTACACAACCGTCGGAACGAAAAAGTATCTTGCTAGCAGATGGTACTCGGGTAAAGCTGAATGCCGATAGTCGATTGGAGGTGGCTCGGGGATTTGGAAATACCAACCGCAGCATCAAACTCGTAGGCGAGGCCTATCTAGAGGTGGCCAAAAACCCTGATCTTCCGTTTACGATAATCACAAACACCCTTGACGTACGTGTACTCGGTACGACGTTAAATATCAGGGCATATCCGAATGAAGATATTACGTCGGCATCACTTATTGAAGGAAGTGCCGAGGTGCTGTTGAAAAATACAGAAGAAAGCCCTATTCGCCTCAAACCACTTGAAAAAGTAGTGGCTGCTGCAGAAAACAAACAACTTGAGATATCGAACAGTGACCCGCAGAATATATCCATGCCAGAGTATACCTTGGAATCTGTAACGCAATACGATGCAGAACAACGACTTGCAGAAACCTCCTGGACCGAGCAGAAACTGGTATTTGTCAACGAACCACTCTCTTCTATTAGCAAAACACTCGAACGATGGTATGATATAAAAATCGTCTTTCTAAACGATGAGATCAAATCGCGTAAGTACACCGCTGCCTTTGACGAAAAAGAATCCCTCCAGAACGTATTGGAAATGCTTCGTGCGAGTATCCCCTTCCGTTACGGTAAAGCAGGAGCTCGTGTCATCACCATTACATCGCAATAACAAATCATTTCACTAACATATACACACATGTAACAAAAAGAAAAATTTATAAATACATTGGCATAAAAAAGGAGTATGCCAGGCACACTCCTCAAATAGTTAATTAACCATAACAGTCTGCGACCGGACAATCTCAGGAACTGTTATCATCTGTTTACACTAACCACGTAAAATTATGAAAAAAAACGCAATATGCGTTACGGGATTTTATTGCCCGAGACTTTTTAAAACACTTATTCTAGTGAAACTGACCTTTATTCTGACTGTCTTGTTGCATGTAACTGCAATAGGTAGTACTTGGGCGCAAAATGAACGGGCCACGTTAAATGTGCGATCGGCCAAACTAGGCAAGATACTGAAGGAAATTGAAAACCAAACGAAATACCGTTTTGTATATGGTGAAGCGTTACTGACCGGCATAACCAAACCCTTTGCTGTACATGCTAACGATACGCCAGTGAAAGATATCCTTACCGATCTGCTAATTAATACCGATCTAAATTTCGAATTGCGCAATGATTATCTTATCATATTATCTAAGGAGTTAAAAACACCTGCGACGGGACAGGCAACACTTCGAGGTGCCATATCTGATAATCATGGAAAAAGGCTGGCCGGTGTAACGGTTAAGATCGCCGGAAACACCAATAAAGTGATCATTTCGGATCAAAACGGCTCATTCCAACTTGCATCAGTTAATATAGGAAGTATCTTACAGATTTCATCTATTGGCTATCTATCACAGGAAATAATGGTTAGTGCAACACACTTATCAGACGGCATACATATCGTCTTGGAGTCCGAAATCAGTGCGCTGGAAGAAACGGTCGTGATCGGTTACGGATCGGCTAAACGAAAAGACCTGACCGGATCCATCGCCTCTATCAATCCAGATGAAATCCGGGATGTACCATTTATGTCTATTGACGCCGCCATGGTCGGTAAAGCTCCAGGTGTGCAGATCACTAAATCGGACGGATCCCCTGGTGGAGCGGTACGGATTCGGATAAGAGGTGGTGCTTCACTTATTGGATCTAACGATCCACTCTATATTATTGACGGAGTACCTGTACTGGTCGAAAATAAATATGTCGGGGTTACAGACATGACCAACCCTGTTGAAAATTACGGAGGCGAAAATGCGCGAAATTCAAGTATATCAGGTTCTTTTTCACGTGGATTGAACAACCTGGCTGGTCTCAATATAGACGATATCGAATCTATCGATATCCTTAAGGACGCCTCTGCGACTGCTATTTACGGATCTAAAGCCGCAAATGGTGTCGTCATCATCAATACAAAGAAGGGAAAGAAAGACCAAAAGCCCATACTCGAAGCCAACTATTACTCCGGTTTTTCTCGACCATTACGTGAAAAGGTATTAAATGCATCACAGTATAAAGAGATTATGCTGGAAGCTGCGACAACCCGTGTTACGGAAGACATCCGGTTGGGCAGGACACCAAATGCCTTAGCCAATGCATTGGTCAACAACCCGATGTTATTAGGCGATGGCACTGTAGATACCGATTGGTTGAGCCTGGTACTACGACGAGGCCATACGCAAAATGGTAATCTTTCTGTTCGTGGTGGTGGTTCCGCCTCACGACACTACAGCTCTTTGGCCTACACCAAGCAGGAAGGCGCTTTACGTGGTACAGATTTTAGCAGAATAGCCGGAAAACTAAGTCTGGATAACGACATCAGTAGTAAACTTAAAGTGGTCACTAATTTGGATTACGGGTTTACAACCAATAATATCACAAACGGTGTATATTCCAACGCCATGATGGCTCCTCCTATTTTTACACCCTATAATGCCGATGGTACGTTCGTTAATTTTGACCAGCAATTTGCCGCTGCCACACCGGTAGGAGGTGGTAGCGATTTCGGTATTCAAAATCCACTCGCCATGGCCAGTGCGATCAATAACGGAAAAAACAGCTCGCTATTGGGTTCGTTATCGTTGGAGTATGATATCCTTAACGACCTTAAATTTCGATCCACGGCATCAGTCAATTATGGGAATTACAGACAGCGCAACTATATTCCAAGCTATCTTGAAATTGCAAATCCAAACAGCCAAGGTGGGCAATCCTCCCAAGGTGGTGTAGGCTCACAATCTAACAGTACCACGGTAAATAGCTTCTTCGAAAACACGTTAACCTGGGATAAAGAAATCAACGAAAATCACCGATTAAATCTACTGGGTGGTACCTCCTGGGAAAAATATGCGACCGAATTCTTCTCCGCCGAGGGACGCGGCTATCCCAATGACGATTTCTTAAATAACCTGAGCTCGGCAATTGTACCTGCACAGGTGCAAGGTGCTAATCCCTCCGGAGAATACGCCTTGTTATCTTTCTATATGCGGGCAAACTATGCCTTTAAAGACCGGTACCTTTTCACATTCACTGGCCGAAATGATATTTCTTCCAAATTCCCCAAAGGAAAACAAGCCACTTACTTCCCCTCCGGTGCGCTTGCCTGGCGTCTGTCGGAAGAAAACTTTTTAAAGGGTGTATCCTGGATGGACGACCTAAAGCTTCGTGTTAGCGCAGGATATACGGGTTCCCAAAGTATCGGCAATTATCTATTCCTATCCCTGTATTCTCCGGTAGCCTATGCCGGCGCAAGTGCATTCACTCCTACACAATTAGGCAACAGAGACATCAAATGGGAGCGGACGCTGCAGAAGGATCTGGGACTTGACTTTTCCTTCTTTAAAACGAGGTTGCGTGGTACATTAGGCTATTATGAAAAAAACACCAGCGGATTGTTACTCAACATGACGCCGCCACCAAGCTATGCGTTTAGCAGTGTGATCATGAATGTAGCGAGTATAGCTAATCGGGGTCTCGAATTTGACGTACGAGGTGATATTATACGAAATAAAACCTTCAACTGGAACCTCGCGTTCAATATATCCAGAAATATATCCAAAGTAACCTCTATACAAGGCGGCGACTTTTCTAATCCGAATAACAGAAACGCCTTAAATTTGGGCACGAGTATCGTACGGGAAGGCGAAGAACTAGGGCTACTTTACGGCCGGGTGGCTACGCAGATAGCCCAGAGTTCGGAAGAAGCCACTCAATTTCTTAACGACGTGTATTTCGCACAATTATTTAATCCTTTTTTTAATGCTGGAGATATGATGTATGAAAAATCATTGCTCACCTCGTCTGGCGGTGTTGACTACTATCAATACAAGTACGATGTCATCGGCAACATCAATCCCGATTTTTATGGAGGCATCACCAATATATTCAGCTATAAAAACATCCATTTGAACACCTTATTTACCTACTCCTATGGCAACGATATCCTCTTTCAAACCGATGTGCGCGACCGAGGAATTAATAACCTCACCAATAAAGGAGAACGTATTCTTGGCCGTTGGACACCAACAAATCCAAATTCCGAAAGGGAGCGATTAATTTTTGGTCAAAGTGCGTTTCTTAACAACAATAGTGTGTACGATGCATCCTACCTAAAACTTAAGTCACTTACCGTTGGTTACGACCTTCCCAAAATAACATCAGACAAACTAGGCGTTCGTTATGCAAGTTTCTACGTATCGGCAACTAATCTTTTTGTGATCACCAACTATCCAGGCTTAGATCCAGAGATCAGCGATGATCCACGCAGTGTGATCGGTGGCGGGCGCGACCTGAGTTCCTATCCTACAACACGAGAGTTGACCATCGGTATCAGATTAGGTTTTTAATTCATGAAAAAAAAACGAAAGACAATGAAGTTACATACATTATTATATACACTGGTTCTGGGGCTTGTTTTTGGCAGCTTTTCCTCCTGCGAAAAAGATCTTAATGCGTTACCCTCACAGGCTGTCGTCGATGAGACGGTAGTTGTGGATCAAAACAGTGCACAAATTGCCCTCAATGGTGCCTATTATCGCCTGGCAAATACCGGCTTAAATCTATCGGTACAAAGTACGCGGTGGTCTAACGTCAATGAAGTCATTCCTGCGATGATGGCAGGCTGGATGTCGTATGGCTTTGGAGCGACCACTACGGATACGCATGATTATACTCCTGCATCTACAGGTGATTGGAGCTACGCTTATTTCATCCTTAATGCCGCAAATGGTACGATAGCCGGAGTGGAAGCAGTAGCCGATAGCAAGTTTACGGGAAATCGGAAAACGGAGATTCTTGCTGAAGCCCGTTTTCTTAGAGCCTATGCACACTTCCATCTTCTATCCTATTTTGGCGAGTGGTTTGACCTAAACAGTATACATGGTGTACTCCTACGCGACAAACCATTGATTTTTGGAAATGGAAACAACCAACCACGGAGCACGGTAAAAGATAGCTATGCATATATTTTGCAGGATATTGATTATGCCATTACCCATGCAAAAGAAAACAATCCCGCACATTACGTCAATAAGGCTGCTGCACAGGCTTTAAAAATAAGGGTATTGATGAGTCGGGGACAACAGTCAGATTACACCGCTCTTATCACACTAGCTGACGAGATTATCGCCAACCCGAATTATGCCCTAGAGACCAGTCTCAAGGATCTATTCCAAAGCAAAGGGCTCACGAGCAAAGAGGTCATATTAGGTATTACCCCCTATCCTACGCAACGCAGTAGAAATGCGACATACGAATATATCCAATCATCGGTATATATTGCATCGCCGGCATTCAAAACGCTCTTAGCCAACGATCCTAGAGCAAGCTGGATGCTTACGCCGTCAACACATCCGACGGTATTGATATACAACACCGATCCACAGTATCTTACCAAGTACAAAGGCACCCACTACGAGGATGCCTATGTGTTCCGTTTGACCGAGGTGCACTTGCTGAAAGCGGAAGCCATTGTACGCTCGGGAGGAAGTCTAAACACTGCCAAAACGATTCTTAAAAACATTATGGGACACGCCGGCGTCACCGATTTCTCCGCCGTAGACAATGCCACCACGACAGATCAAGTTTTGTATCAGATTTACCTAGAATTTTCCAGAAATTTTGTATCCGAAAACGGTGTGGACTGGTTTGCCTTACTGCGCTTACCTTATGAAACAGTGAAGACACTTCGGCCTACGATCACCACCAAAACAAAATACATCTTTCCTATTCCGGCTACTGAATTCCAGACCAATCCGAGCATAGGCGATCAAAACCCAGGATATCCGAAAGAGTAAAGAATTTATATATGCACTATAAACAATTCCATATGAATAAATATTTAATTCTGATCGCTTACGTGACTGTGGTGATGCAGAGCTTTGCACAGAAAAACAACACCTTTGTCGCCGGAAACATACAAGATCTTTCCAATGCAGAATGGATCTACCTATCCAGTATGCGAGGTGGGTATAAGGATTCTACACAACAAAATGACAACGGATTCCGATTCGAGCTGGATATCCCCGAAGGCGAAGGTGACTTCTATATACTGCGAGCAGGTAAACAAGACAAATATAATACAGTATTTATATATCTGGAGCAGGGGAAACTTCACGTTTCAAGTAAAACGGCATCGTTGAAAGACGCAAAATTTTCTGGGGGGAACTTAGCAAAGTACTACAATCTATTCAAAAACCGACCACAGGCCGGCGATACGGAAGAACTGTACACGCAATTCGCTGAAGCACAAAAAAACAACGACACGGAAAAGCTGAAAACGCTATCCGCTAAAATGACGGAACAACGAAATGACCAAAAACAACTTGACAAGACCTTTGTGCTTAAGCACAAATCGAGCCCTGCTGTAGTTTATCCTTTATTTTTTACGTTGCGGGATCGCGACAATCTGGCCGAGCTGGGAGAAATACTGGACCAGCTTACCCCCAAGGCGAAAAATAGTGTTCCGATAAGAGCAATAGAATACAGCATCAAAACCGATAAACTAACCGGTATTGGTCGTACAGCATTACCATTTTCCCAAGCAGATACTGCCGGAAACATTGTTTCGATCAACGATTTTAAAGGTAAGTATGTACTCATTGATTTTTGGGCAAGCTGGTGCGTACCCTGCCGTGTAGAGAATCCGAATGTCGTGGCAGCATTTGAGCAGTATAAAAATAAAAATTTTACCGTGCTGGGTATTTCATTTGACAACCCTGGACAGCGCAACCGATGGATCCAAGCAATACACGACGACAACCTGCACTGGACTCAGCTATCGGATCTCAAAGGTTGGAAAAATGAAGTGGGTGTACTATACGATATCAAGTCCATACCTTCTAATCTTTTAATCGACCCGAACGGGGTTATCGTTGCGAAAAACTTAAAAGGTGCGAAGCTTGAGGAGAAACTCCACGAGCTTCTAGGAAAGCCAGAGTTGGAAACAGGAACCTTCGTGATCAAAGGAGCAGTTGAAAATTCGAATAAAGCTACCCACTTTTATACGCGCTATGAGAACGCGGACGGCCAATCCGTATCCGACAGTGTACCGATATTCGACGGAGTATTTAGCTATATTGGCAAAGTCAGTTCGCCGACACAGATGATGGCATACTTTGGTAATGGTCACGATGCCGCACCGAATTCCTATGAGCAATATTTAATATGTTATGTAGAGCCGGGCGTAGTGTCTTTAAGCGGCAATACCACCATGCCACAGGAGATCACTGTATCAGGTTCGAAAACCAACGACGAGTATATCTTATTCAACAACCTAATTAAACAGGAGCTTGATGCCTTTAAACCCCTAAATGAGGAGTATTCACAACTGAGCGCGGCCTATGCCCGACTAAAAAAAGAAGGGGCATCCGAGACTGTATTGGAGGCTAAACTTGCCGAATTCGAACCGCTGAAAGAACGGATGGCTCCTTATCAAAAAAACATAAAGGAAAAGCAACTTAATTACATCAGACAGAACCCCAATTCGTACATCTCCGTAGGACAGCTTAGGTATTACGTCAGCAGTCTTAGTCTCTCCGAATTACAAAATATCTATTCGCAGGTAGGGCCGACGATCAAAAACTCGAAGATGGGGAAAGAAATCGGAGAAGAAATCGCAAAATTAAAAGCTGGCTCACCCGGCAGTCCGGCAAAGAATTTTACAGGTACAGATATCAATGGCAAACCGTTGCAGCTTACAGATTACAGGGGTAACTATGTATTACTGGATTTTTGGGCAAGTTGGTGCGTGCCTTGTCGCAAAGGAAATCCACATCTGTTAAAGCTTTATAACAAATACAAAAAGAAAGGTTTTGAAATTATTGGAATATCAGATGACGACCGCAACCACGAAGCTTGGAAAAAAGCGGTCGATCAAGACCAAATAGGTGTTTGGAAACACGTGTTACGCGGGATGAAAATGGATCCGAATGGTGGATTCGATCGATCGGAAGATAAATCTGAATATTACGGCGTGCACACGCTACCAACCAAGGTATTAATTGATCCACACGGTGTAATCGTAGGTCGCTATGCAGGCGGTGCGGGTTCAGACGCCGATCTCGATGCGAAACTAAAAGAGATATTCAACTATTAGTCAGTTAGATAAGAAACATGAAAAAAATATTATTTATTATACTGGGGTTCATGATATGGTCTCCTGTCAAATCGCAAGAAATCCCTGTCACCTTAGGCATAGGCGATACCGCGCCTAAACTGCAATATGCAAAATGGATCCAAGGTACTCCTTTTGATCTGACACAGAAAGACATGGTCTATGTTATCGAATTTTGGGCGACCTGGTGTGGTCCCTGTGTAGCCGCTATGCCGCATTTATCCGAATTAGCAGCGCAATACAAGGACGAAGCTCGGTTCATTGGCGTCAATATCTGGGAAAAAACCGGCGACAAGCCGTATGAGAGCTCACTTCCTAAGGTGATCCAATTTGTTGAGGGCAGTAAAGACCGCATGACGTACAATGTAATTGCAGACAACAATGAGCTGTATATGAGTAATACCTGGATGCGTGCCGCTGGTCAAAACGGAATCCCTTCGACGTTCGTCGTTAAAAACAACCAGATTGTATGGATCGGTCATCCGAGCAAACTGGATGAAATTATTCCCGCTGTAATCGCGGATACATTTGACATCACCGTGTACAAAGCACAATTTGAAAAAGCCAAGGAAAGTTCAAAAGCGACCATGCAGCTTTTTGCCACCTTCAGCACGCAGGTTAATGAAGCTGTCGCAGCGAAAGATTACGACAAAGCATTTACCATCATAGACGAATCTGCGACGAAAACGCCAATATTAGCGTATACAAGCAAAATAGAAAAACTAAAAATATTATTAGAACATTTTTCGGAGCAAAAGGCCATTGCATACATAAAAGAAATTACCAATGCAGAAAAAGATAGATATGAAGGTACATTAGCGTCATTCTTGATAGAACGAGAAAATTTATCGAAGGAAACGTACGAATTTGCAGCAACCTTAGTAGACAAAGCCATTGAAACATATCCATTTTCCGGAGTTTATGACCTGAAAGCTAAAGCAATGATCAAAGCCGGAAATCAAGCGGGAGCTATTTCAGCATTGGAAAACGCAATCGCGCTAGCCAAATCAGAAGTCAACGACCCTAAGTTTGCCGGTCGGGTGTTTGACTATACGATTACAGAATATCAGGACAAATTAAAGACACTTAAGGCGACACCTTAAGTAAATAGCTAATACAGTAAGAGACGCGATTTCCGTGGAGGAAATCGCGTCTCTTATTTCTATCCATTTTGCTTAACCTTCTGCCAGCGCAGGCTCCCCTTTAATATGCTTTACGATCACCTGCCTGTGTTTGGTCCCCCATTCGGCTAGGCTATGGATAATGGGCAGTAGGTCTACACAATAATCTGTCAAACTATAGGCTACCGCAATGGGCTGATCCGATACGACCGTGCGCTTCACCAGAAGATTCATTTCCATATCCTTGAGCTCGCGGCTCAGCATTTTGCCGGAGATACCTTCTACCTCCTTCAGAATCTCCGAGTAACGCCGCGTTCCAAAACCGAGTAAAGAAATGATGGCTATCTTCCACTTACCATTTAATACATCCATTGTATCGTGTACCGCTGCAATGCGTTTGCCGCATGCACTAAAATCATGGCCTTTCCAAGGCACCTTATCCTGTTGATTTTCCATAAAATGTCACCTAGTTACCCCAATGTTACTATTACTTTTTGTCACTTAGTTACAAATATACACCAAATAAACCGATATTTGTATCGGTTTAACATATTTAATTGGTATATGAATTTACAAGACACCTTATCATGGCGTTACGCTGTGAAAAAGTATAGCGACCGACGGGTCGAAGACGACAAAATACGCCGGATCCTAGAAGCTACTAACATGAGTGCATCTTCGGTGGGCATACAACCCTACCGCGTTCTGGTTGTGGAAAACAAAGAGCTGCGTAAACAACTTGGCGAAGGCTCGTTCAATACCCAGATCGCCGAAGCCTCCCATCTCCTGGTTTTCGCCGCGTATGCAAATATCGACCAAGCTATGATCGATGACTATATGGCGCGTACCGCAGCGATACGCTCTACGCCATTGGATCAACTGGCGGATTTCAAAAGCAAACTGGAATCTTTTTTACTAGCCCGTCCGGCGGAAGATAACTTCACTTGGGCAGCGCGGCAGACCTATATAGCATTAGGTACTGCGTTAATAGCTGCAGCAGCCGAAAAAGTGGATACTACTCCCATGGAGGGTTTCGATCCCGCTCAGGTCGATCGCATCCTTGGTCTCACGGAGAAAGGCTTACGAAGCGTCGTCTTATTATCATTGGGCTATCGTGACGAAGCAGGCGACTGGCTAGCATCCCTTCCGAAAGTTCGATTAGACGTTGAAGAATTTGCACCAGTGGTTGGATAAATCGCGCTATACAATTTTAACAAGGGCTTTGCCACGTGGATCAAATCATGTGTGCGTGGCCCTTTTTATTTTCCCTTACCGTCGAAAAAATAGACGATAAGCATGAGGGCAGGTACGGTGCCCGTATTTTTGGGCGTATGCGAAATCCTGCCGTCAAAGAAGATCGAATCCCCTGCCTCCAGTGCGACGGTACGATCCGGAAAAATATATTCCACTTGTCCAGAAACCATATATTTATATTCAAACGCCTCTGTTTCCACCATGGGTCTCGTCGCATCAGGTGCCAACTCCAATAAGACGATATCTAATGTAGAACTATCGATTGTTGATGCGAGAATACGCTGATATTGAAATCCGATCGCATGCTCTTTCTCGAAGTTTTCGTAATCCTGTTTTTTACGGACAATGATTGGTCCCCCTTCGTTGTTGGTTTTAAAATCTTGGAAAAATTCATTCAGATCGACATCCAACGCATTCACGATATTGATAAGCACAAAAAGAGAGGGCACCGTACGGTTATTTTCAATCTGCGAAATCAGGCCTTTACTTACTCCTGCTTTATCCGCCAGTTCCTGTATGGTAATGGATTTATCTTTTCGGATCTCCTTTATTTTAGCACTGATTTTAAATACCGTATTATCTTCCATAGCCTTTTATTTGTAAGTTAGGCAAAAATAGCTAATTGTAAGTAGAAACAGCGCAAATAAACTGCAATTGACGTTTAGCGAAAGTAAACAAATTGTTAAATAATATCTACCCGTATCGCCAACAAGCTCACTGACATACAATCAGCATAGAATTCGCACGTATTGAGATATATAATATTTATAAATACTAAACAAATGTTTATATTTGCACCATATATTTTTTCACTTATAACAGCGCTAGTCGAATACACATTTAAAACATGATAGCAGTAGAAAAAAACGATAAAATTAAGATGGTAGTATGCGATATGGCCGGTACCACAGTTGATGAGGATAACCTCGTGTACAAAACCTTACACCGGGCAATTAATCGGCATGGTTATGCCGTATCGCTAGAGGATGTATTGGCGCACGGGGCCGGTAAAGAAAAAAAACAGGCCATTGAGTCGATCTTAACAAGCACCGCCGAAAAAGTTGATCCATCCGTCATCGAGCTGATGTTCCGTGATTTCTTGCAGTTACTTGACCAGGCCTACCAAACAGCGGCTATATCCGCACAAGATAATGCCCTGGATTTCTTTCAGGCTTTACAGAAAAAAAACATCCGTATTGTGCTGAATACGGGCTACAACAAACACACCGCCGAAACCCTTCTCCAGCAGTTGGATTGGAAAGTAGGCCGTGATATCGATGCCTTGATCACCGCGGATGATGTGGCTCGTAATCGCCCCCACCCCGACATGATTCTGTTTGCCATGGATCAATTCGGTATTGAATCCGGTCAGGCCGTCGCAAAAATTGGAGACTCGGCCGTCGATATCGCAGAAGGGCAGAATGCCGGCTGCAGATTCAGTATCGGCATCACGACCGGTGCACACACCGTCGCGCAATTAAGCCGTGCAAATCCCAGCCATATCGTGGACAATCTGCTCGAAGTCTTACCACTGTTAGAACAATAAGAAACGGGTATTCGAATAAAAAAACTCATAGCTTATGCACTCAAAAAAATACGATTTAATTGTAGTCGGCGGCGGTATCCTGGGCACCTTTCACGCCTATCATGCCCTGCTACGAGGCCTTGAAGTTCTTCAGCTCGAGAAAGATAACTTTCCAGTCGGCTCTACAGCCCGTAATTTCGGCCAGGTCGTACCCTCCGGGATGTCTGGAGAATGGTTTGATTACGGCGTCCGGGGTCTCGAAATTTATCAATCCATACAGCGGGAGTTCGACATCTCTGTCAGAAACAACGGCAGTTACTACATTGCGTCCGATCACGAAGAAACGCAGGTCATGCACGAGCTTGCCGCACACTATAACCGCAAAGACTACGCCCATGCGGTCTGGAATCAAGCGCAGGTATGCGCCAAATTCCCGGACCTACGATCCGATTACGTGAAGGAAGCTATTGTGTTCGAGCAAGAGCTCAGTGTCGAGCCCGAAACCATGATCCGCCGTCTTCATCAGTTCCTGAAACAAAAATTTGCAAAATATACCCTGCGCTACGACACCACCGTATTAGCCTGTGAGAGCCATGCGAGCGGTGCCACCATCAGCACGACGAATCAGCAGGAATTCCAAGCCGAAAAAGTCGTCATCTGCAACGGCTACGAATTTAAACTGCTTTATAGGGAACTATTCGAAGACAGCGGTTTACAGATCAGCAAGCTGCAAATGTTGCGCACACAGCCCTTGCCGCACATCCAGTTGCCCGGAAACATCTTAACCGGTCTAACCATCAGGCGGTACGAAAGCTTTGAAGCCTATTGCCCTTCCTTTCAGCAACTGAGCGTACCCGAGCATTACGAAGAACTGAAAAAATGGGGTATCCACATCCTGTTCAAACAGGCGCTCGACGGAAGCATCATCATCGGAGATTCGCACGAGTATGCACCGGGTACACAGCTCGAAGAACTTGGATTTTCGATCAATGCGCACATCAACCAATTGATGCTGGAAGAAGCCAATCGGATCTTGCCCATCGATCAGCGGCAGATCGCCACTTCCTGGGCAGGATTCTATGCACAGCATCGAGATCATATCGTAGAGAAGAATATTGACGATCGTATCCATATCCGTACCGGTATCGGGGGCAAAGGGATGACCGCCAGTGCCGGATATGCGGAGCAAAGCATCGCGAACTTATATAATTTTTAATCAGGGGCTAACGCCCCAGTATAGGCACACACAAATGGCCTGTCTACTTCTAAATAGACAGGCCATTTGTGTTCCTACTCTGAACAGTTATTATCGCGCGAGTTCCATATCGCCTACCTGCTCCACCTCCGTCACTTTCTTCCGTCTAAAATAAATGAGGGAGAACACAACGGAAATACAACCCAGCACGGCTGCCAGAAGGATGGCCTGCTCAAAAAAGCTACCCCAGCTGGTCTCCACCAATCCGAGTTCGCGCACCAGCAATACACAGACGCTTCCCAGGTATCCCACAGAATCGGCGACATACATCAGGAATCCAATATTACCCTTCACCTTAAAAGACGCCAGAAAGCGCTCGAAAAAAATCGCATTAAACGGTATGTACACCATATACAGTCCCAGTCCCGTCATGACCATCCACGTTGTTCCGCTGACCGCCTGTATCCGAAAGAGATAGGTGAATACACCCGCTAAAAAACAACCCGTAAAAAGCATCACATGGATGTAGCTGAATGCCTTCATGTTATTTTTAACACAGATCAACAGCCCCATAAGTGCCAACACAACTAATGCGATAAGCGAATCCGTCTGCACATAGATCAGCGTTTCTGTTACGCCAATATCCGCCCAGATCTCAACTTCAAAATTATCGCGTATATCCCGAAGCACACTGAATATCAAGTACACAAATACAACGACAACTAGCCCCGGCAGAAACATTTTCAAAAAAGCAATGCGCTCGCCATGTGTCATGGCTTTCCGTTCGTTGCGCAGCAGTTTGTCTTTGGCATCCGGCGGCGGCATGGCCTCCAGCACCAACGTAAATACAAGCAGCGGAATCGCAAACAGCAGTCCCGTAGCAAATGGCATCCATTGCTCCGTTACGTGCAATTCTTCCATCAGGAAACGTGCCAGCGACTTAACAAATCCAGAAGCAAACACCAGACTCACACTCATGATTGCCGCCAAAAATTCAGTGGCACGCCTACCCTCCAGATACGAAAATACGATACCCCATATCATCCCTAAGGGCAAACCATTAATAAACATACACACGATGTTATACGGTGCCGGGATAAATGCGAATCCCAGTAGCGCCAGCCAGGCGACACCAATAAGCAGGAGCAATTTCGCACCACGCCTTTGCTGTCCAAGCTCGGAGACAAACTTAATCCCATAGAACTTACTTAGCATATAGCCAAATACCTGTGCGATCACGAGCCACACCTTATAATCCACCCCCCAAATCGGTAGCTCCGTAAACAAGGCTGCTGTAAACGCTTTTCGATACGCGTACATGCTGGTATAGCAGCCAAATGCAGCCAGCGCCAACAGTATCATCTGTATCGAATACGAAGCACTACCCAGTCGCTGCATCAATAGTTGAAATGGATACTTCATTTTTAAAATAATTGATCTGTTGTAACCGCCAGTAATACGCTATCCAATATGCTCACGGCCTGATCTAGTTCCACCTTCGAAATGACCAAGGGCGGATAGAGCGACAGTACATTCCCGTCAGACACTTTTAAACTAAGCCCCCTTTCCAGACAGGCATATAATACCAGCTCAGCGGCTGCGTTATTTTTTTCCTTCGTCTTTCGGTCCTTTACCAGTTCCACAGCCCACAACAGCCCCACACCCCTTACATCCCCTACAATCGCATAGTTGGCTTTTAGCTCTTCCAGCCGGCTTCCGAAATAGTCGCCCATGACGTTCACCTGCTCCAAAATGTCGTTTTCTTCCATGAAATCAAGCGCTGCCAACGCAGCTGCAGCACCCAGCGGACTCTTTTCGTGTGTAAAATGACCTAAGGAAATCGACGAAGCTACATTAAGCTCCTCGCGACAGATCACAGCTGCCAACGGCATGATCCCCGCTCCTAATCCTTTACCCAATACCAGTATATCCGGTTGTATCTCTGCGTGCTGGTAGGCAAACATTTTTCCGGTCCGTCCCATCCCGATCGGGATTTCATCGAGTACCAATAGCACGTTGTACGTATCGCAGATTTCGCGCACCCGCTTCCAGTATGCTTTAGAGTGCACATGTACGACTGTACTTCGCACCGTCTCCACCACGAGCACGCCAATATCTCCCTCCTTCTGGATCACATATTCCAAGTAATCGGCGTAGGCCATATCCCCATCCGCAGCTGCCCGATCATACCACATGCCCCGATAAGAGTCTACCGGAGGCACATGTACACTTCCCGACATCAACGGGCCCAATCCCTGCTGAAAAACGTACTCTCCACCCAGGGCAATACTATCCATCGACGCGCCATGGAATGAGTCGTACATCGCAAGTGTCTTATACTTTCCGGTATAGAATCGTGCGATCTTCAAGGCCATTCCGATAGCTGAGGTTCCACCCGGCGCAAAAAGAACCCGCGTTAGCGCGTGCCCGGTTAAAGCAACCAACCGCTCTGCCAATGCAATAGCCGGCCGATTGGTAAACCGTCGTGGACAAAAAGCCAAAGTATCCAGTTGCGCTTTTACCCGCTCAATCACGTAGCTATTGTTGTAACCCAGCTGGTGTACATTGTTTCCATGAAAATCCAGATAATGCTTTCCCTGCAGGTTTTGGACATGTACCCCGTCGCTGCGCTCCAGTACGTCCAAACAGGGTGAGGACAGCGCCTGGTGCACAAACACCTGCGCATCGCGATCCAACGCCGATTGCGTTTCTTTATCCGTGATTTTTTCCGACCAACGCTTGCGTGCATCGCTCAGGTTGATATCACCCTCGGTTTGTAAGTGTTTTCGATTGCTCATTCAATTTGATATATGCGCCAAAAAGTTTAACAATACTAAACAAAGTTTATTAACTAAAGATCGCCTCCATGTTAAGAAATTATTAAAAAAGGGCAACTGAAAAACAGCTGCCCTTTACCCAACGAAATGCCGCTGGTATGCGTTAACTTAAAAAGAGATTACTTCTTTAATACAAATTGGTCAAACACATTTCCCCGCACATCAATTCCTTGAAAATGTAACTCGCCATTTACGACCCGTACATATCCGTAGTGGTGGTCGAGGAATAATTTGTTGGTAAACCACGATCTCCATGACGATGGTCTTTCCAATCCGCCGCCGCCGCCGCCCAAGGTCATGTAAATTGTTCCATTATCCAGGTCCACCTTATTGTTGCGCAACGGCCAAGTCCGTTCGTAGGTATGCACATGGCCATAGAATACGATATCCACATTGTATTTTTCGTACAGGGGTGCCAGATGCGCCAGCTTTGGGCTCCCTAAGGTCGATTTGGCCACACGCGTATTCCCGTAATCATCATCATCCGAAGAGTAAATAGGATGGTGATGTGAAACGATCTTCCATTTGGCGGTCGACTTGGCCAGATCAGCTTCCAGCTTCTTGTAGATTTCGCTACCTACTGAAACATCCTGATTGGAGTCGAACATAAAAAACTCCGTATTACCATAGACGAAACTGTAGCAACGTAGTCCATCCGGATGGCCCAGGTAGTTATGGTAATTCGGTGCGTCATTTTCATGGTTTCCGGGTACGGCGAACATGGCATATTTACTCATAAACTGTTGGCCCTGCGGGAAGAATTGCCCTACCCAGTTGCTCCTATCGTGTCCATTATCGACCTGATCTCCGCTGTGGATCGCAAAATTTGGTCTTTCCTTCTCCGCTATCTTCGCAATTTCGCCCCATACCGTAGGGTTAGGTACCCCTTGGGTATCCGAGAAAACAGCAAAAGCAAATGGAGAGTCTGCACGTACAGCCGTTTTAAATGGATAAATTGGGCTGCGTAAGGTATCCCCTGCCGTGCTCACGCTCACTGCACGGTAAAAATATTCCGTTTCAGGCTCCAATCCAGCTAAGTTTACAGTCTGTATGAGTACGTTATCCTTACCCTTCACTTTTTGCGAAAGCGCTGGTGACTTTACGTCAAACATCGCCTTACCATACTCCACATAGCCGCTAGTTGCTGCAGAAGTTTCCCATTTTACGGTCATTTGGGTCTGGGTAGACCACTGTAAGTACGGTTTCACGACGAAACTAGGACGTTCGGCCGCAAAAGCAAATTGCTGGCATAAGATGATCAGTCCGATTAAGTTGAATGTGTGTTTCATGTATTTATTTTTATAGTAATTATTGACGCGATAATGTGACCCGAAAGTCGCCTTTTCCTGTTTCTCCCGTTTCGGTATTTTCCCATCCCATGTAAAAAGACAGCGTCATGCTGTTTGCATTGACTTTCACATCGAACTCATCCACCGGTGTTGTTCCTTGCAGCAAGACTTTGGCCTGTTCTTCCGTGCCCGATACGGACCAGGCACTTTCGGTTGCGCTAAATACAATCGGACAGTCCTTTCCCAAAAAAGCTTTTGGATTACCGGATTCATCCATGGTAAATACCAGACGCATCTCACCGAAAACTTCCGCGGGCACTTCCGGCGGTGTCACGATCTGTACCGGCTTGGCCCAGGTACCACTGATGCGGCCAGCCAGCAGCTGTTCGGGATTTCCTACCGTTCCATTCATCACCTCCTTCTCGCAGGAGCTACCCCATAACAGCACCGTAAGGAACAGTGCGAGGTTGAAAATATATTTTATGTTCATATGCCTAATCGATTAAAAAATTACGTAATCAGTTCACTTTAAATAAACGGAAGGGCACATTCGACTTCAATGTACTTCCGTCGAGGTTCCATGCACCATCGACACGGATACCCATATGGCTCAGCACGTTGACGGCCACATCGGTAAGACCGACCGGATAATACGGCTTGCGCTCCGTTGCCGGACCAACCAGTTCCGCATGGTTATTTTTCCCACTGTAATCCGTTAACACCGCACCCCTCACCTCATCCAATTTCAGGTACAGGTTTAAAAAGTTCAGATGCGGGTGGTTGCTCTTCTCGATATGCTGCAGGTACATATAATTTTTTATGGTCTCCTGCGACAAAGCTGTCGTCCATATACGCACCTCATTAAAAGACCCCGCCCAATTCGGTGCTCCGCCGCCGTAGGTACCCGTTCCATCCTGTGCCATATAGATGTAATTAAATGGCGATGCCATTTGATCGGTCTCCTTATACGTCAACGCTGCTCCGCCCACACGTTCGCCATCTTGGTATACAATACACTCTTTGGTTTTATCAAATGTCACGGCTATATGATGCCATTTGCCATCCTCTATGGGTTTAGACGATCCGATATCGTAGCGCGACCGTTGCGTATTGGCAATGTTGATCTTCCATGACGAGCCACTCCGGCAGATCACGAATCCCGGATTGCCACCCGAGTCCCAGTCTTTATCGCCCATAATGGATGGGTCACTGGAATTTGCACCCGCTTTGATCCACATCTCGATCGTAAACTTATCCATTCCCTGTAAACCGGTACCCGCAATAGGAATCCGTCCATAGGTTCGGTCGCCGGTCGGCGCCTTGTTTATTGTCAGAAAATTATCGCTATTCTCTTTAGCGACCATGTTTGTGGTCAGCAGTTCTTTATTATCCAGATCAGCCCCCGAAAAGATAACGGGCACCTTTAGTTCCTCCATCGTACTGTTTGTAGCCAGGCCGCTTTCCGAACCACCATGCGTCGATACAACAAAAATAGCCCAGTTCTCGTCCGCATACGTTGCCCTGCTTTGTATGACATCTAGCAGTTGCGCGATATAGGTATCCACCTGCTGGATGGCCAATACATAATCCGCTTTTCGGAGCTGATAGCCGTGCAGCAAGCCTACCTCCTTGGGGCTGCTGAACTGCACAAACACCGCATCTGCGGACTGTCCCCCCAAGACCTCTTTGGCCTGATCAAACACCTGTACATCCGAGCCCTGGCTATACTTCAAATCAGCATCGCTGTTCAATACCGTATTGATTTCCGGCTCGCGTACGATAGATGCGATGCGGATAGCCGGAAGCTGGCTTTTTATACGTTTTACCAGCGAAGGATACTGATCCAGGTGATTACCGGCGAAGGAGTTCGCTTGGCGTACACCATGTTTATCTACGCCGACGCCTGTTAACAAGGTCGACCAGCCCGTTGTCGAGTTAGCGGGCAGCCCGCCATATCCTTCCTTACTGTAGGAAGCATCGGCAATTAGCTTATCCAGTCCCGGCGTTGTTGCATAATCTAGCGCGGTGTAGATCATACCATCCACGCCAATCACCAATATTTTCTTCGTTTTTGCCGTCTGCGCAAACGAAAAGCCCGTTGCGATCATATAGAGCGCTACGGCCCAAAAAATCCATCTATAGTTCATAACGATTATTTAAAAAGCTTGATAACATAACTTCCCGGTCTGCCCAGTACAAAATTCATATTCTCGGTAACGTAAGTGGTATTCACCACACCCCCCACTTCTTCTATGATCTGCCAGGAGCAATAGGTATCGGCAGATTTCACCGGAAAATTCACTTTCCAAATTTCTCCTTCGGGAGTATCGTTTACAAACGTACCCTTAAAGCCCGAAGCCCTATTGGCCGTAAAATCAATGCGGTCGCCGGGCAAAGGTGTACCATCTAAGTGCGCCACAAAGCGAATCTGGTTTGGCGCATCCGCCACACGCTCAATTTCGGGGGCCTTCGTCATTCCAGTAGACCAGCTCGCCACTTCGTACTCCTTAAACTCGATAACAATTGCATCCCGCAACAAGGTGCTACCCGACGTGTTGGATACGCGGATATCAAAGTGGTATTCGCCCGCCGGAATACGATTTCCCTCCAGGATTTCGAGCTTTCCCGTAAATAGGTTTAGCGATACCGCCGGCTTCATGACCGTGTCCGTTTTCAGGCGCAGTTCCTCTTCCGATTCGCCACCGACAATCGGTGCGTTATAGGAAACCACCGCTATCTCCTCATCGAATGACGATATCTCAAGACCATTGGTCTCCCATACGTTTACGATCTCAAAGTTCAATGGCAGGGTCGAGCTGGAGGAAAGAAAATCGCCGATATTCTGCCCCATACCCGATATAGCATACTGTTTTCGGTTCTTATAGCGAACATCGGGTGCTATACTTCCCAAGCTAGGCACCTCCGTACAACCGATTGGCAGTAATGCAGCTCCGATTATAAAAAGGATAAAATTTATTGTCAGCTTTCGCATATCAGTTTTCATTAGACTGTAATTTATTTTTTAACGATTATGATGACCATCATCAGGAGTCCGATCTATCTGCTGTTTATGTTAGTTAAATCCAAAAATATGGGTATCCGAAATCAGCACATGCACCGTCCCTGTCGTGGTTGCCACATCCGTAACCACAACCTTCGCAGGCGAGTAAAACTCCGGCGTAGCAGGCGGGTTTAGGTTCACCGAATAGATCATGTAGGCAGCCCCCATGTTGATATTACCCAGGTAATCTTCCCGCACCAGATTAAAGCGCGCCTTTTTATCACTTAATGTCGTCGAGTAGGAATACACCGTCGAAAGATCCGACCGTACGATCTGTTCGTTCGGAATGATGTAATCGGAAATGTATCCTGCCATCTCTGCCATATCCCCGGCCGGTATCGCTTCCAGTGTTTTGGGTCTATTTTCCGGATCAGGATATTTCAGTAACAGGTAATTGTATATCGAATAATTCTGCGGCGCGAAAAAGGTACTGCCTTTGCGGTTTACCTCTTCCTCCATATTATTCAGTTTAATCAGCGTCGTTAAGGTATCGAATAGCGCCGGTTGGCTTTCGAGGTAACTCATCGTCGTACCTTCGTATACCCCGATCTGATTGTCCAAAAGTCCGCCATCATTGTAATATGCATCATCGCATCCCGATAACAGGATACCGATACAACAGCATAGGGAGAGAAATAATTTCATAGCCTTATTTTTAGTGGTTATTGATTAAACTGCCAGTAATAGGTTTGCTCCATATTCGGATTGTTGGCAAAAGCCTCGTCACTCACAGGGAAGAAGCCGGCACCGTCTTTCTCGGCCTGTTCGCTGACGAAGGGATTGAATTCATGCAAACGCCCCAGCCTTACCAGGTCGTATACGCGGTGGTATTCGCCAATCAGTTCGCGTCGGCGTTCGGCCAGGATCTCTTCAATCAACAAGGGCTGATCTTCCCGTGTAAAGCGCGGAATATCTGCGCGCTCCCTTACCAGGTTGAGATAGGTGATAGCGTCTCCAAGACGGTTCAAGCGGGCATCTGCTTCCGCTTTGAGTAACAACAGGTCCGCATACCGAAAGATCGGCACAGGCGAATCCATCCGGTTGTAGGAGCGATCTTTGACCTTTCTAAATTTGGCAAACATAATCTGGCGTTCCCCATTCTGTAAGGGATCATCAAAGATCGGACGCAGTTCGCTCGCGCTACCCGAGAAATCAATGCTTTGGAAAAACTCGGCTACCCGTTTGTCTGATCCATCGCGGGCGTAATCCGGGAATATCTCCAGAATTTTTGACTTCGGCACCGCCAATGAAAGGTTAGAACGATCGGTATACGGATTTGTCAGATAATAGGTTAAAATATGACCGTAATAATCTGAAAACTCACCAAACTGATTATCGTAATATAGCTGAAATACCACCTCGTTTGATTCCCCTTTATCAAAGAGGTTTCTAAATTCCGAAATCGGGGCCAGGTCAAACTTCTCCGATCCAATGATCAGCTGCAATTTATCAGAAGCCAGTTCGTATTCGTTCAGCCACATGTAGGCATGGGCCTGTAAAGCCAGTGCCGCACCCTTAGTACCGCGCGACATAGACAGCTTACGCGTCATATCCTCATATTCCCACGGAAGGTCAGGGAGCGCTATTTCAACCTCGTCTGCGACCATCTTCATCACCTCGTTAAGCGGCTCGCGTCCCAGTGGCTCTACGTTGCGTGCCTGCAGATTAACCGGTACATCACCCCATATGCGGGCTGCATAAAAGTGCGACATGGCCCTTAGAAAACGAGTTTCTGCGAGCAGTTCCGCCTTTCTATTTTCGGCAAAGCCATCGTTGATCTCCGGTACGCGTTCCAGCACCAGGTTACACTGTTCAATGGCACGGTAAAAAAGGCGCCAGTTCGTCATGGGCTCCAGCTGCGTACGGGCAATCAGGCGATTCTCAAATCCGGCCTGCCAGTCGCCATCGTTATTCGGCGTGATCCAATCGCCCGAACGGGCATCGCCCCAGAAATAATAGTCGCCCCAAGACCCGGCGCGTGTGGTGGATGGGGTATCATCTTTGGTGAGACCAGACAAACCACGTCGGAAGATAGAGAATGCTGCCGCAACCGCCCCTTCCGCATCGCTGGCATTTTGCCAGGCCTGATCTTCGGTAACCGTATTAATTGGAAGTTCGTCTAGCCAATCCTTGCAGCTCGAAAGCGTCAGGATCAGAACAGCTAGCGCCGCTAAGAGAATATTGTTTTTCATACCTGTATTGCTATTTGTATACATAAACCATCAATTTTTTAAAGTCCCAGGGAAAGGCCGAATAACACCATCCGCCGCATCGGGTAGCCACCCGAATTATCAAACCCATCGGGTGTAACCAGCTCTGCGTCCGGACCACTGTAGTTTTGGAAAGTCACCAGATTATCTACCGTGCAGTACACGCGTACCCGGTCGAACGGAATCCGCTTGAGCAGCAGTTTCGGTACGGTATACGCCAAGGTGGCCGACTTGATCTTGAAATACGATCCATCTTCCACATATTCCGAATCATAATTCACGATCTGCGAAGCGTCGTTCCACGGATTTAGTGTTGGATAACGGGCCTGGTCACCGCTTTTTTCCCAGATGGAATAGCGGTCAAAATCGGGCATCGAAGACGTACCGGCGAAGTCCTTACCAAACCGTAACCTATCCAGAAGTTCGGTATTGACGATGTCGCGACCAATGACAAACGTCGATACCAGATTAACAGAAAAGCCCTTATAATAAAAGTCGTTTGTCCATCCGCCCGTCCATTTTGGGTTGGGGTCTCCAGCTAATACGCGGTCGTCCACATCGATGATAAAATCATCGTTCTGATCTTTAAAATTCCGGTCGCCTACCGCCAACTTTTTGTTCTGCAGGCCGACTAGGCGTCTACCTGTTTTGGCGTCGACCGGAATTTCATGTTCACTTTGGTAAATCCCCTGGGATTCGTAGAAAAAGAACCCGTTCAAGGGTGCACCGGAGCGTACGATCGATCCAAAATCCTGTCCCGACGTACTGATCTTGATGATATCCGCATTTCCATCGGGAAGGGCGACCACACGGTTTTTGTTGTATGCAAAATTAAGTCCCATATTCCAGCTGAAATCCCTAGTCGATTTCAGGTTGGTATTTAGCGTAAATTCCACTCCCCGATTCAGCACATCAGCTGCATTGCGATATACCTCATTATAACCCGAAGTTGTCGGCAACGCTGTGGTTAACAGCAATCCTTTCGTCAACTTCTCGTACACGTCCACCACTACTTCTACCTTGTTATTAAAGAGCGACAGATCTAGACCGATATTGCCCATCTGACTTTTCACCCAGGTGAGGTCTTCATTTTTAAAACCGTTGTACCAGGTCGGTGTAAAACCCCCAATACCGCCGTATGTAATCTCCAAGAGAGATTGATACCGATCCAGTGAACCACCATCCATCAGCCCCAGGGCTAGGTAATTCTCATCCCAGGTAGTACCTGAAAGACCGTAGCTACCCCGTATTTTACCGTTGTTCAACCATTCCCAATCCGCAAATAAGCTTTCTTTGTTGAAGTTCCAACCAGCCGATACCGAAGGGAATAATCCCCAGCGGTTAGCCTGTCCAAATTTGGAGGATCCGTCCGTACGGATAGAAGCACCCAATAGGTATTTCTGTTGAAAGGAATAATCCACGCGGCTGAAATAAGACAGTAAGGTATTCGCGCCGTAGTTGCTCGTACCGATATCATTTTCTCCAGGCCATTTCACGCTGGTGGATAGCAAGGGCGCACTGGCTACGCTGCTCACATTGGTCACTTTTGATTCCATTTTTTCGGCACTCTGCCCTACCAAGATGCTTAGGCTGTGGCCATCGCCAAAGCGGGGCGTATAATTAAGGGTATTTTGAAACAGCAGGTTGCGGTTCTCCCCTACACCACTCTCATTCGTACCCCATAAGGTGCGGCGGGACTGGCTGAATGCGTCTCTCATGGCCCGCGTATATTCCAAGCTCAAACTCACCTTATACATCAGGTCGTTTACAATCTTCCAAGACACGTCCGAACTGAAGCGGATACGGTCGTTTACGTTGGCATTCTTACCCAGTCCATACACTTCTGTACCGGCCACCATCGGATTAGTGGGCAAAGGCATTAAGGATGAAAAATTAGTAGACAGATTTCCAGGATTACGAGTCTGATCCGTACGCGAGAGCGCTAAGGTATTGTTGATCACCAGCGCGTTGTTTAACGCGTTAAAGGTGGTATTGGTCATCGTACTATACCGTTTAAAGCCTGTATTAAATAAAATCCCTTCGCTATCTAGGTAGCCTAGACTTACGCTATACTGGCCAAAATCACCCGCACCGCGTACCGAGGCATTGTAATCCTGCGTTACGGCCGTATTGTACAGGTAATCCTGCCAATCGGATGAGTTGTTGTAAAATGGATTGGTTACATCGGTGTACATGCTCGGCATGGCCACACCATAAGGCGCATAAAGCTCATATAGGCGGGCCACCTGTTCCCGTTCTTTCTGCCCCCCTGCCACATCCAGCAAGCGGGGTACAAAATTAATACCCGTACGGCTGTTGATATTGATCTGCGGCTTGCCTCTTTTCCCTTTCTTGGTCGTAATTAAGATCACCCCGTTGGCCGCCCGTGAACCATATATGGCCGCAGCATACGCATCCTTCAATACCGTTACCTCCTCGATGTCGCTTGGGTTAAGATCCGCCAGTACATTGGTGCTGGTTACCGCAAATTCATCACTCGTACGGGAGATAATCGGCACGCCATCCACGACATATAAGGGCTCCGATATGGCCGAACCGTCGTCGCGGCTTACCGCAGCCAACCCACGGATTATCACATTGGGTGTGGCACCCGGTTCGCCGGAATTCAGCTGGATATTGACCCCCGCCACGCGGCCCTGCATCATCGATTCAAACGACTCGGCCACCTGGTTTTCTGTAATCTCTTCCATTTTAAGCGTCGAGACCGCTCCCGTAAGCTCCTTTCGCGTCTGCGAACCGTATCCAACCACCACGACATCATCGATCCGGGATTGGTTTTCCTCCAGTTCGATCAGCAGCCTGTCGGTAGCCGCATAAACACGTTCCGTAGCTTTAAAACCCACCGAGCTTGTTACGATGACGTCGCCCTGCTGGAGCATCAGGGTAAATACCCCTGCATCATCCGTTTTTGCACTGCGCGTCGTACCTTTCACCTTGATGGTAGCACCCACAATGGCGTTCCCTTGCTGATCCACGACTTTCCCTGACTTTACCCCTTGCGCCATGAGGAGTACGGGGATTGTCATCATCCAGAACAGAAAATATATACCTTTTACTATTGCCTTCATTTGCATCTATGTTACATTCGTAATTATCACTTTCAGTTATCTCTTAGTTAGACCAGTATTCATTTTGCGCGAGTCCATTCGTTTGTATACTTTGCGCCGACAAGGGCCAATAGGCCGCTCCCTGAGCCAAATCGCCTTCCGTATACGAAGGAAGGAACTGCCCGACCTTATCGAACCGGATCAGGTCAAAGAAACGCTGCCCCGACCCCATCAGTATCCGCTGCCTTTCGCGTAGCAGGGCATCGGCAAACGTACCCGCAGTGAGCAGTGCATAGTTTTCCGTCGCGCCCGCAGTGAGCAGTGCATAGTTTTCCGTCGCGCCCGCAGCCGCCGTCGTCAAATAGGATTTGGCAGCCTCCAGCTGTCCGGCGCGCCATGCCGCTTCCGCCATTAGCAGGTTGATCTCTTTCGTCGAGTAGATCATTAACAAGTCCTGTTTGGCAATAATTAAGGAAGCCGTCGTTCCCGTTGCCGGGATGGTAAACATCGACCTGCGCGTATCCCCTACGGGATAGATAGCCTCTAGTTTTTCCTTGGTTATGTGTATGGGGTTGCCGTTGTACGGTTGCTGCGTGATATCAGGGTCACTATCCTTACCAAGGGACAAGCCGAAGTTGGAAAGGCTGTCCGTACCCTGCCCTTCAAAAACAGCGGTCAATCCGTCATACGCTTCCTGGCCTTTACCCAGCCACAGTTGTTCGTGCGCCAGTAATAAACTTACCGCCGTCTTATTAAACCGCACCTCCGTTAGCGCCGTACTGACAATACCATCGTCGTTTAACAAGAGACGTGGCAATAAAGGTTTTGCTTCTGCTGCCCACTGTACACAGCGTGTCAGCACCTCTTGTTGGGTCAGTAACGTACCACGGTCCGCTGCCTCCGCAGAAGGCACCGCTCCCCAGATACGGGTGAGGTAGAAGTACGCCATAGACTTCAGCGCCAGTGCTTCGCCACGGTACAGATTATATTGGTAGCTGCTCAACAGCCCCCCTTTTGCGGGTCCTAATTTTTCGAGCAGGTGGTTCGCATCCTGTATGGCATCATAAAAATAGCCCCAGTCTGTGAGCTGCCTCAACGGTAAGGTACCGTTCGTTAATCGCTGTGCCGCCACATCATCCATCATATCTACCTCTAGGGTAAGATCACCGGCACGGCCTTCGCCGTACATCAACCAGGCATGGTTATGCAGCAGCGCCCGTCGCATATCCACATAGACGCCGACTACGGCCTGCTCGAGTTTCTGTGGCGAGTCGTAATAGTCAGTCGCTATGGTTCTATTCTCCACTTCGTCAATGGTGAGGTAATCCTCACAGGAGGAGAATATGAAAGGTAACAAGGCTACGAGCGCACACCATGTTATAGGCTTTATTTTATTCATGACCGTATTTTTTATGTCGTTTATCTGGAAGGAGTCCGTATTCCGGATACCGCAACCTCCTATTGAATTGATTCTCATATCGCGTATTAAAAAGTAAGTTTCATGCCCAGAACGATCGACGCGGGTAAGGCGGTGCCCGTGTAGCCCAGATCGGCTTTACGGATGCACGTTATATTTTCC
This sequence comes from Sphingobacterium olei, assembly GCF_005048855.1. Classification (GTDB taxonomy): domain Bacteria; phylum Bacteroidota; class Bacteroidia; order Sphingobacteriales; family Sphingobacteriaceae; genus Sphingobacterium; species Sphingobacterium olei. The sequence goes on along the minus strand of NZ_SUME01000006.1, from coordinate 24,383 downwards.
TCCGGGTTGAGTCCTGAATAACTGGAAAAGGTCCATAAGTTTTCACCCGTCAGGGTCAATGCCGCATCCCTAATTTTCCATTTCTGCAGGTCATCGCCAAAGTGGTAGGCAACACCGACTCTGCCCAAGCGGACAAAATCCACCGATTCTATGCGCTCGATGCCCTGATACCGGAAGCTCTCCTTACCGAGGTCATTTTTAAAATAAAACGCAGTCTCACCGGTAGCCATTGGAAATCCGGCCTGTAACTGCTCTGCCACATACGCACTTTCGTATGATTCCAGCACCGCATCGGCTCCGAAACTGTAGGTCAACGTAAAACCAAGGGCTACCTTTCCAACACGTAAATCATTCGTAAGACCACCAAACAGCTCCGGTTGGCCGTTACCTATGATACGGCTTTGGCTGCCTTCGTAAGCTACGAGCGAACTGATCCGATCGCCGGTCGTCAAAGCAGAAAGGTGGGTTAAGCTGGTTTGCTGCAGATCCGCAGGCAGCTCCGTTACGCTATTTCGGTAGGCTGCCACATTCAAATTGCTGGCCCAAGAAAATGCCTTCCGGCGTATCCACTGCCCCTGCGCATTCATTTCCAGTCCATGCAATTGCAGCGCAGCACCCGTTTCAAAGGCATAGTCTAACCCCTGTATATTCGGTAGAAATCGCATGTAGGTAAAATCACGGTACCGCTTATTGAAATAACCCAGTTCCATGCGCAGGTAAGACTGTATATCCACATCAACCTTTGCATCAAATTGATAAATATCCACGCTTTTTGCATCGGTAAAAGGTGCATACAGCTGCGTAATGCCAAGCTTATTGCCCCCGTAATAATCTCCTAGGCCTACGAGCTCCCCGCGATATTGTTCCGGTCCCGATCGTTGTCCGGTCTTACCATATCCGACTTTAAATCGGGCGGGCAGATCCGTATCTCCGCGCAGGTCGTAGACGAGGCTTAGTGCCGGATAAAGCGCCCACTTATTTTGATACAACGAGCTGCCATCCGCACGGGCGACCATATTTAAAAAGAACTTCTGTTTATAATCCCAGTTGAGTGTACCGTAGAACGAAAGCAACTTCTCCCGTTCGCTGTCCGAATAGGCCTTGGCCTGGTTCGCATTGTATCCGGTAACCACCTTCACATAGTCTGACCCGCCACTTTCCAAGCCTTTCATGCCCTCCACGGCAGTTATGCGGTAATCCGAATTAACAATCTGATTCCCTACGGTAACCTTGAGGTTCAGTAATTCTGAAAACCGGTGCGTGTAGTTCAGGCTGGTATGTACGCTCAGCATCTGTCGCTTAAAGGCCTCACTACCTGCCAGCACCTCGCCATCCAAGATATTCGACGGGATATACAGGTCCCTTCCGGCAGTTTCGTAGGATAGGCCCGCTACCGAACGGAGATGGAAGTTAGGTGAAAAACGATAGACGAGGTCCATGGATGAAAGCAGACCGACATTTTTATTATCGTCCATAAAAAAGCCTTCATCGGCTACTTCCGTACCGGATAGGTCGCGGTTGTACTGCCCCGCATACCGCCCGTCCCTATCGGCAAGCGCGAGGTTCGTGTAAAACTGTATGGAAAACGGCTCGGCAATTTTATACTTCGCATTCACGAACAAATTTTGCCGCTGGAAACCCGCGTCCTTGATCGCGCCAGAAGCCATATAGTTGTTCATCCCGAACAGGTATGAACCGTAATCGCCACCGCCATCCACCGAAATATGCTGCCGCTGAATGAGCGACTGCTTCGCATAGACTGCCTCGCGCGACGCAGAATGGTAATTATAAAAGGCATCCTTTCCGGCATCGAACCCGGCTACATAATCCACCCCTGCAGCGGCATGGGCATGCACGTGAAGTGGCCCCGATGTACCTTCTTTAATAATGAGGTTGATCGCACCATTCGGCGCCTGTACACCCAGTGCAGCCAACTGATCGATATCTTTGATGATTTCTACCCGCTCGATCTGTTCGGCGCTGTAATACGTCAGTGGATTGATACCGGTCACCGCAGAGGGATTCGCGATGATGGGTACCCCGTTTACCATAAAAAGAGGCATGGTCGACTCATCGGTCGTGTTAAGATGTAGACCACGCAAATTAATGATCGACTGGCTCCCCGCTGTACCCGTCCAACTTTTAACCTGCAACCCGGCGGCCTGGCCCTGTAGTAGGTTTTCCAAACTGGCCGTATTTGTTGCAGGCAGGCTGTCCAGCACTAAGACTTCCTGCGCCTGGATGCTGTGCAGCCCTGCGAACGAAGCAAGTACAGCCACGGTAAATTTCCAAACGTCTTTCGGTAATAATTTCATATGTATATTAATTGACTTTTAGCAGTTATATGGAATATTCATGTGTATTGCTTTTTTCGGAGCCATGAACATTTCATATGTGTTAATAATTACTATTTTCCAATAATCAGCAAGACCTAGGTCTGTCCATTTGCCGCGCTGAAATGTTAAGCAATATTAAACATTGTTTATTAATACAATACTATCTCGAAATTAAGTTATCATTAACTTAACGGAGTAAGGGGCTGATTACTGCGCATCAGCTTTACGAGAAAGGTTTGAATGAGACAGTCTTAATAAATTATTGATTTTAAGATTGTTTCAATCTACCCCTTATAGATGCAATCTAATCCTTATCTTTGTTTCGATAGCATTAATTATGGGCTGTTAATTGATCAAGGTTATCAATCGCTTGTGTTATCATCATTCCTACCACTAAGAATTACGTATATTTACTAAAGAACAAATTTCAAAACCACCTTCTAATTCCCCAACTCATGAAAAAAATAGCTTCTAACTGTATTGGGCTATGAATCAGCCAAAACATATAATCGCGATTGGCGCGTCCGCAGGTGGCTTGGTTGAACTCAATTCATTTTTTGATCATACGCCATTAGATGGTGTGTCTTACATCATTGTCCAACACCTTTCCGCTTCCTTTAAAAGTAGCATGGTGGAATTGTTGGCTAAACATAGTAAGCTATCCGTAATAGAAGCTACCGAGGGTAAGTTTGTGGAGTGTAATAAAGTTTACCTTATTCCACACGATAAATACATGACTATTCAAGCGAATAGGTTGCATCTAACGGACAAGGGAGGAGCAGAAGGACCGCATCTAACGATCAATATATTTTTTAATTCGTTAGCAACAGATTGGGGTGGTAAAGCAATAGGTGTTATTCTTTCGGGTTTAGGTAAAGATGGCTCTGCGGGTCTCGTGGCGATCAAAGAGGCAGGTGGAATGGTGATTGCCCGCAATCCCGAAACGTCTGAGTTTCCCAGCATGCCATCCAGTGCTATAGCTACCGGATTGGTAGATCTCATATTAGAACCTGCTGCGATGCCGGGCGCGATTGAAGATTATGTAGAATCTGAGGGGCGTTTACAAATTGAAACCGATAAAGAAGCTTTAAGTCTTAAAGCTATCGTCGAATTAATCAGTGAGCAGTCCCCACTTGATTTTTCCGATTATAAACACGCTACGATATTGAGGCGTACAAAACGGCGAGCAGCCTACCATGATTTTAGCAGCCTAGAAAAGTATCTTGAATTTTTAAAGATCTCCCCCACGGAAATCGAAGCGCTATCCAAAGAATTCATGATCAGTGTGACGTCATTCTTTAGAGACAAGGAAGCTTTTGACTATATCGGGCACAATATTGTGCCCAGTATGCTAAAAAAACTCGCACCCAAAGAAGAACTAAAAATTTGGGTAGCGGGTTGTGCCACAGGAGAAGAGGTGTATTCTTTGGCCATCCTTATTGCCGAACAATTGATAGGAGATCTGGAACATATTGTTGTGAAAATATTTGCCACCGATATTGACAATACTGCTTTGATTCATGCTGGTAAGGGTATTTATACCCAGGATATCGCAAATGATATGTCTGCCGAAAGATTGCAGAAGTATTTTATAAAGGAAGGCCATCATTATAGAATTAAGCCCAGCATTCGTAAAATGGCAATCTTTGCCCAACATGATCTCGTGAAAAATCCACCCTATTGCAATATGCATTTTATCAGTTGTCGTAATTTACTGATTTATATGACACCTGTATTGCAAAAAAAGATCTTTAGCATGTTGCTTTTTGGACTCAAAATGGATGGTTACTTGTTTCTGGGTTCAAGTGAGAATCCCATGCCCATCATGGAGAATCTAGCGGTAGCCAATAAACAATATAAGTTATACAAGAATATCAAATCCAAGAAAACTGTCAGCTTTGATGCTTTTTCTATGCCAGATTCCATAGAGGTTAGAAACAGGTCTCATTATATCAGTAATGAACGAGTTGTAAATGATTCGCTCTCATGGCTTGGCGAACTAATGCATACCAAACTTGCTTATGAAAAGGATTACTTAGTAATATGTGTCGATGAACACAAGGAAGTGGTAAAGTCTTACGGAGATACGAGCAAATATTTACTACCAAAGCACTTTACATCAAATTTGGAGGAGCTATTGCCTAGAAAATTAGCGATCGCGTTCAGTACGCTGAGTAATACTGTATTGAAGACAAATGAAATGGCGCATTTAAACGGCATAAAGATCCATATGGCTGGTTCGTTGGTCAACGTAAATCTGGCAATAAGTCCGCTAGTACCTAAAACCGGCCAACAGAAGTTATTAATGGTAACCTTTACAGCACAGGATCAGGTTGAAGCTTCGCCAGAAGAAATTATGGCTTTTGATGATATAATCTTTCGTGATCAGTATACGGTTAATCTGGAACAGGAATTACGGGACATAAAAGAGAAACTCAGCTCTGCTTACGAACAACTGGATTCTTCCAATGAAAATGTGCAGTCATTTAATGAGGAAATGATTTCTGCCAATGAAGAAATGCAAAGTACCAATGAAGAGATGCAGTCCGTAAACGAAGAATTAGACACCATTAATTCAGAGTATCAATTAAAAAACAAGGAGTTGCTCAATATCAATGATGATCTAAATAATTATTTCCGGAGTAATATCAATGGGCAGTTATTTATAAATGATGATCTGCTCCTGATGAAATTTTCTCCAGGTACAGTAAAACAGATTAATTTGTTAGAATCCGATATTGGCAGGCCACTAAGTAACATCACCACCAATATAAAATTTGAAACCCTTATTGAAGATGTTAAAAATGTCCTGAGCAACGGCGAGGTGATCTCCAAGGAAATTGAAACCAATAATGGAAAATGGTATCAAGTGATGACCATGCCCTATGTTCGGCAGTCGGATGAAAAGAATAGCGGTGCCATTATCACCTTTAATGACATTACCGCACTGAAGACAGCGCAGCTGGAATTGGACATCAGTAGCAAAATGCTTGGCATGAGTATAGATTCTGCCGAACTAGGCACATTTTCCATTCATGCTAAAACACGGGAGTTCCAGACTTCATTTCACTTTAAGGCGATATTCGGATTTCATGCGGAGCAGGCACTTAATTATGAAGACTTTGTAGAATGTATTGACAAAGCGTACAGGGAAAAACTGATTGAAATTATTGAAAAAAGTATTAGCAGGGGTGACAAATGTGATTTGGAATTTCCCTTTCTAAAGTTTAATACTAAACAGCTGCGTTGGGCTAGGATAATAGGAAACATTTCGTATAACAGCGAAAAAATTCCGATGTATTTTACAGGAATTCTGAATGATATTACCACTCGTAAACAGGATGAACTTCGAAAAAATGACTTCATCGCAATGGTGAGCCATGACTTAAGATCTCCGCTTACCACTATTCAGGCTTACATACAATTAGTTACACAGCGACTAAAAAAGGTAGACGAGCCCCTCGTTATATCTTATCTATCCAAGGTTAGTCTTCTCATGAAGCGGATGAACAGCATGATCAATGGCTTTCTAACAATTTCGAGTTTTGAAAATGGAAAAATCCATCTCGATCGAACAGCTTTTCAGATGAACAGTTTAATTGACGACGTTATAGAAGAAACTATCGTGGTCAATAAATCGATTGAGATCATCTTCAATCATGGACCGGACTTAACCATCGATGCGGACCGTGATAAAATTGCACAGGTCTTAAACAACTTTTTAAGCAATGCGATCAAATACTCTCCTCAACAGAAAGTTATTGAAATTTCAATGGAAGAGCACGACGGAATGGCGCAAGTTTGCGTAAAAGACAATGGAGTAGGTATAAGCTTGGAGGATCAGAAACGGTTATTTGACCGCTATTTTAGGGTAGGAAACAACAAAGCAAAGTTTGTTTCAGGTTTTGGATTAGGGCTTTATCTGTCTGCTGAAATTATTAAAGTACACTTTGGCAAGGTATGGGTACAAAGTAAAATTAATCAAGGTTCCTCATTTTTCTTTAGTCTACCTCTTCTTACAAGCGAAGAAAACTCAAAACAATAGTATTTTAGTCTACAAAATCCCTGTTTTCGTGGATTGACCTGCAATCTTCTGGCCGTTAACTTTGTTATATCACGATGCATACCTTACCTGTATTTGGCTCACGGGTAAATGCACTGATGCAGATACGGAAACTAAGTCGGCACGTAAATTATAAAAACATGGGAAATCGAAATATAGTATTAATAGCATTGATCGGTCTATCGTTGACTTTCGGCACGAGCTGTTCAAAAGATGACAACCCGCCAGACTCTTCCTCAGGATCACATGTCGGGACGATCTATTATGAAAATTACGAAGGGTTCTCGAAAGTTAGTCTCGCGATCAAACAGAAAACTATAATCAAGCATACAGGAAACCACTACAACTGGCATATTACCGGCGATGGTACCACCATATTGGAAATGACCGACGGTCGATCGTCTGGTCGACCCGACCATATCCACTTTACGATACGGAACCTGGGCACGGGTGAACACATTAAAGACTTCTTCTATCGGCCAGTAAAAGGCGGATCAATTTTTCAGGAGGCTGATCTCTCGCCCGATAAAAGTATGATCTGTATTTTTCCTTCCTTTGATGAAGGATTTGTCTTCCTCAACGCACAAACAGGAGCCGTCATGGCACATATAGAAGATATCAACGGTGAGCCGATCCCCCGAAATCAAAGTTTCGCGTGGCTACCCGACAACTCGTTGCTGATCAAATGGAAGCAGCATATCCTGAAGACTAAATATCCATTTGACGACATCACTATTGTTGCTGAGTTTGATACCGAAGCCTTTCACTCTTTTTCGGTCAATGCCCAAGGAACCCGGATTGCGATGAAGTACCAAAAACACATCGCCGTGATGAATACGGATGGTTCGGGATTTTATATGGCCACCTCAGGAAGCGAAGAAGAAAGTAGTGCGAGCTTCTCACCAGATGGCAAATACCTGGTAGTAGGTACCGATGTAAGAAGCATTGGTGTTCCGGGAAGTGTACCCAGCCAGCAGAGTTTTATGAAAATAATTCCGGCTGACGGCAAGACGTATGCAGTAGACCAGGATGGGACAGATATTGTACCCGTAATACCTCAGGGCGAAACCTCGGCAGAGCCACAAAAAGGATTAATGGTATGGACGCCGTAACGGAGATCGCCGTGGTTTGCTCTTTAAAAACCCCTGTTTTCGTGGATTGACCAGCAACCATACATCGGTTAACTTTGTTATAGTAAAGATAAATATGCACGTATGAAGAAGAGACTATTGATTCATTTATCTCGAGCAAGCCTACTGCTGATCGCGCTATGTTTGCATCTGAGCTGCGGCAAGGACACGGCTAATGACGCAGACCAACATGATTTTATCAGTTCAATGAAAGACGAAGCTTACCTGGGCGATGCCAAATCTACCCTATACGTTGGGGGCATCGATCCCTTGCCTTCCCTATCCGGCACCTCGTCCTTAAGTGTAGATAAGATACGTGGCGACAGCGTCACGGTATCGCTACTCGTCAATCTACCCGGCGGCGATGGCTTTACCTTAGGTATACCCGGAAAACAGCAAGGGAAAAATTGGAACGCAACCTTTGCTGGCGGCTCATTTTACATCAAAGAAAACGGCGCTATGGAAGGAACGGTTGTTGCGGGAAACAAGGAATTTACCTGGGACGGGTATCTTGCTGATGATGGCGCCATCCTAACCGTGCGGACTAAGTATCTGGCCGCCGACGGCAACATACCGGCTGAATCGATCCTCACTACCGAAATGACGTTGAATCGGTCGGGAAGCGATGCACCCGGGAATGCGAATGGATGTACCAACGTGGTATGGGAGACACGACCGGTATTCAACCTCTATAGCGGCGGTGTGGATTTAATCCGTGTTCCGGTATGCCATCCCTAAGTAACCAAACACATAAAATCAGAAACGATGAAAAAGACAAACTTATCACTGGTAGTGGTATTTCTTATGCTACTATCCGCCTGCTCAAAAGATAATGATGGCAGCCCTGATGGTGGCGACAATGGCTACCCATCCGCTGTAAAAGGAACCATCTATTACGATTGGGCGACCGAGGGAATCCTTAAAGTGAGTCTGCCCGAGGGGGTGGGTTCGGCTTTTATTCCCGACGATTCTAAACTCAATAATTTTGATGTTTCCCGGGATGGGAAATACAAACTCACTGTGGTGAATGAACAAACAGTCGGAAAATACCCCATCCGCTTTACCCTTAGCGATATTTCCAATGGCAGTATTGTGGAGGAGTTCGTCTACAACAGTCCGGGACTGGATGGATACAGCAAAGGATATCTATCTTACGATAACAGCCATATTCTCGTGCTTTCGCAGACCAAAGAAGACGGTATCACCATATTAAAACGAGATGGGGAGTTTGTCGGGCGCATCCACGACATCAACGGAGAAGAGCTGGGTTTCAACGACCAGCGCTTATGGCTGCCCGGCAATGCACTGCTAATTGTGCACAACAATTATATCATTCGTCTAGATCCACCCTATACCTCGGGAAAATTGTTAAAAGAAATGGAATACGAAGACTGGGGCGATGTAGCTGTCAATCCCGCAGGTACACAACTCGCTGTGCGTATTGCCAACCATGTGTACACCATGGACATGGATGGATCAAACCTGAAACAGGTTACCACCAGTAATTTTAAAGAAGCCGTGCCGGAGTTTTCGCCCGATGGAAAATACCTACTGGTGGGCACCGAGTACAGGCAAACCGGCCCATTTGGCTGGATGTGGTCCCTAAAGATCATTCCCAACGATGGTAAGGAGTACAACGTGGATCCGATTGCGCCAAACTCGCCCGGTGTGATCCCGGTTTTCGTAAAAGGTAAAAACAAGATTGAAACCGCAGGCGGTCAGATGATATGGCGCTAGTTATAATCAAAAATAAGAGATATGAAAACGATATATTTATCACTTGTAATAGTACACCTTCTACTGCTATCGGGCTGTACGAAGGATAACGACGGAGAGGATGCCAACCAAAATTTCAACGAGGTATTTGGAGGCAAACCCTACAAAGGCACAGCCAAAGGTGTTCTCTCCCAAAATGAGACTCCTATCTATACCTGGGATGGCGAAGGTAGGATCGCACTGATCGAAGCCACGGCAGACTCCGTTTCCATCGTATTTATGGCCGATTTTGGCAACGACGATGAAATGAATATCAAGCTCCGCGGTAAGCTAGACGGCGCCGCTTACCGGATGGAGACAACAGATCCGGACAATTTCTTTCGCATTGTCGACGAAAAGATAACGGGCCAAATCAATAATGCCCAGCAACAGATGACATTCGACGGCAGCCTGCGGAGAGAAACTGCCGCAATGAATATGCGCGTCACTTTCAAAGAAGCCACCGACGTATTTCCTGCGGGATCGGAGCTTGAACTCACTTTTGATACGCGCCGTACCATCGATGACAACGACAATGACGGAGGCTGTCAGATGCGTTTGGTACCCATCTGGAGTCCGTCGGGTGTTACCATGGGTATGGTGCCGGATTGTTAGTTTGCAGATTAATCTGTAATTTGAGCATGAATCAAGAAACGCAATAATGTATAAACTGGCAGCCCTTCTCGCTTACCTACTCTCCATAACGCAGATCTTCGCCCAATCAAAAGAAGAGCTGAAGCACTATGGCGACAGCCTGTACCAGCAACTGCAGCACATCGACGATCGGGAAGAAAAGGCGTTAGCACTATTGGACCTGAGCTTCTTTTGGTCAGACTACGACGCGGCAAAAGCACGGCAATACGTCGCTGAAAGTGAAAAGCAGCTGGGCGATAAAAGCAAAACAAACTATTATCAAGGCCTACTGCATTTCTATCGGGCAGCGATTCATTTCGATATCGACCCCATAAAGTCAAAGCAACAGTATATGCAGGCCGACAGCTTTCTCCGCCAAGATATACCCAAAAAAAATAGCCTAGCGGCCACCCGGTACCGTGCCCGCCTTTGGGGAAGCTACGGTGCGCTATTGCAAAGGGAAGGCAACCCCTCCGAATATGTGCAGGTACTCCTGGAGAAGGTCATCCCCATGGCCAAACAGATCGGAGACTCGACACTCATGGGCAATAATTACCAGAATGTGGCAATGGCGCTCATGAACCTGGAAGAGTATGATAAAGCAACCACCTACTACCAAGATGCCCTGGCGCTGCTGAAAGGAAGAACCGGTGCCGATGAACAACGGCTTACCCTTTTTGTCAATGCCGCCCGCAACGCCTTGTTCAGCGAGCAGCACAGCTATGCGCGTACCCTGCTCGACAGCGCCGCCAACACGGCGAAATCCATACCCACTTCTTCTTACCTCCCAATCTATCATAACGTAGCAGGAAGCTATTGGGAAACGCAGCGAAATTTCGATCGGGCAAACTTCCATTTTGAAAAAGCACTGGCCGGTGCGAAAGAGCAGCACAATAACGATATGGTGGCCTCCATCCTTTTCAGCCAATTTGAGGCCTTTCAGACACGTAACCAGCCCGCAAGGGCCATGGCCAAGCTGCGTGAAGTACTGCCCTATGTACAGGAAAAATCTTCGCTGAAGAACAAGCAGATGGTGTACTACAATCTTGCCCATACCGCCTCCCAATTGGGTAAATACGAAGAGGCTACAACCTGGTATGAACAGTATAAACAGCTCGTGGATACCATCCTAACCGATAAGGGCGACGCGATCACGCTCGAGCTAGAGAAAAAATACCAGACCGCCGAAAAGGAAAACGAGCTGCTACGGGTAAAAGCGGCCAATCAACAACAGCAGCTCGCGATCCAGCGCACACGTATGGTCGCCGGTATTTTTCTGCTTACCACAATCGTACTCGGCATGCTCAGCTACATGTGGTATACAGCATTAAAAAACAGAAAACGACTGGCGGCACAAAAGGAGCAACTCAACCTCTTTAATGCCATGTTGCAAGGACAAGAACGGGAGCGCAGCCGTATTGCCCGCGATCTGCACGACGGTCTAGGCGGTATGCTTGCCAGCGTGAAGCTCAGATTATCGGCTGTTGCCAACAGAGAATCGAAGACGCAGCCACAAACCGCATCATCTACGGATTTATATACGATCATCAACCAAATGGACCACTCGGTCAACGAACTACGGCGAATAGCCCGCAATATGATGCCCGAGTCGTTGTTGTACATGGGGCTGGAAGCATCCCTACGCGATCTGTGCAACGCGATGGCGTTGCCCCACTTACAGATTGATTTTCAAGCGTCTAATTTACGCCCAGATTACAGCCAGTCTTTTCTGATTGCGGTATATCGTATCGTGCAGGAACTGCTTACCAATGCCCTGAAGCATAGCGATGCCTCTCAGATCTGGGTACAGTGCTCCGAGGCTGATGGATATTTTTACATTTCCGTAGAAGATAATGGCAAGGGATTTGATCCATATGGGGAAGAAATGAAACAGGAAGGCATCGGACTATCTAACATCCGTAACCGGATAGAGATCTTAAATGGACACCTGGAGATTGATGCGGCAACGGGAAAAGGCGCTGCATTTCATATTCAATTTAAGTTAGAAGGAATAATATGATTTCTGTAATAATAATCGATGACCATCCACTGGTACTCAATGGTTTCGAATTCATCCTAAAAAACACGTCGACGATCGAGCTACGCGGTTCGTTCAGCAATGCGAAAGACGCCTTCGATTTCTTAGCCATCGAAACGGTAGATGTCATCCTTGTCGATATCAATATGCCCGATATGAATGGCATCGATGCGACAGAAATCATCAAAAAAGAATATCCCGGTACGCAGGTTATCGCGATCAGCAACCTCAACGAAGGGAGCATTGCCCTACGGATGTTAAAGGCCGGTGCAATGGGGTACCTGCTCAAAAATGTATCCGCTGATGAACTGATCGAAGGGATAGAAGCCGTGATGCGGGGCGAACAGGTACTGAGCAAGGAGATGACCTTTATCTTAACGGACAAGCAAGACGAGATACCCACCGTTAGCCAACGGGAACGCGAAGTATTGGCTTTAATGGCGCAGGGGCATACCACCCCAAAAATAGGCGAACTGATGTTTATCAGCCCGCTAACCGTCGAAAGCCATCGCCGCAACCTGCTGCAAAAATTCAAGGTTGCCAATTCGGCCTCCCTGATCCATAAAGCCACCGAGATGAAGTTTATCTAGCTCGCCGCACTCGGTTGGTGCGCGTCTGCCATCCACTCCCATTTTTTTTGGAAGAGCTGCTCTAAACGTTCTATCTCTGGCTGATACATGGTCTTTTTGCGTGTGCCAAAATATAAGGTATTCTCCAGCGGCGTGTTGCCTTCCCACAGCAGTTTTACCTTACCTGCAGCAATGGCTTCGCAGCAAAGGAAATCAGGCACCACGGAAAATCCCACACAGTCACTCAGGCAACGTATAATGGAGCTGATATTGGGCACGATATAATTGGGACTAAAATCCGGATGTTGTCCAAAATTCTTGATCCAAAAATTTTTCAAGTGCTCCATATCCGCAGCCGTGCTATACCACAGTTCCTGTTTCAGCAATTGCACCACCTGCTTCAGATCATTTTCCCCCAGGAGCCGTTCAATCTCCTGCGTATCGGTATTGCTACCTGCAATCAGCACGATACGTTCTTTCGTAAATGGCCGGTATTCCAGATTTTGCTGACTTCCCTTTTGCGGTGTCACGATCAGATCGAGCAACCCATTATCCAGATCCTGTTGCATTTGTGGGTATTCCCCAAATTTGATGATCAGGTTAAAGGGCAGCTCGTTGATATGTTCTTCCAATGTATATTGGAATGTTTCGAAACACATCCCCACACTAATGGTGGCGCGGGCAGGCTGTGTGCGCTTATGAAAGTGCTGTTCTGCCGCTTCCAACTTTTTCAGCGGCTCCAATATACAGTTGTACAACATCTTTCCCTTCTCGGTGGGCACCATGCGGCGCGCCGAGCGATCAAATAACTTATCTCCCGTGAAAGCTTCGAGCGAACCCAAATGAAGGCTTACCCCCGGTTGGGAAATAAACAACTCCTGCGCAGCAGCGGATAATGTTCCTGTGTCGTATATGGCCTTAAAGGTACGTAGCCATTCTAGATTCCATCGCATAACTATAATTATTATGATACAAATATACAATTTAAGTTATTTTAAATATAGACAAATATACAGGATATTTGCATAAACAATAATAAAACACATAGAGACATGAACATATTTATCATCAATGCCGGACAAACTTTCGCCCACTCGGGTGGCAAATTCAACAACAGCGTTACCGAATGGACACAAACGGTTCTTGACAAAAACCAGGTTGCATACCGCATCACGAACATCAACGATGACTATGATGCCGTTGCAGAAGTAGAAAACTACAAATGGGCCGACGTCATTATCTATCATATGCCGATCTGGTGGTTTCAGGTTCCCTACGGACTCAAGAAATATATCGACGAGGTATTTACGGCGGGGCATCAGAACGGCATGTATGCCAGCGACGGTAGAAGTCGCAAAAATCCGGCAATCAACTACGGTAAAGGCGGCTTGATGCAGGGCAAACACTATATGGTTACCACGTCGTGGAATGCTCCGGATACCGCATTTACCTTACCCGGCGAATTCTTCGAACAGCAGTCGGTCGACGATGGCGTATTGTTTGGCTTCCATAAGATGAACCAATTTACAGGCATGGATCGCATAGCTGGATTTCATTTTCACGATGTCGAAAAAGATGCAACGGAAGAGCGAATTTCCAATTACCGCAAAGCGTATATGGAGCATTTGGAGCATAAAATTCAAAACTCCTACATAAAAGTGTAGCACTACCACAAAAAGTCGTACATAAAAGTGTAGTGAGTATACAAAAAGTCGTACATAAAAATGTAGTATACCACAGAAAGTCGTACATATTTTTGTGTTATGTCTTTATAAAACGGAATCTTTATGAGAAGCTACTGCCGTTAAATCCCTTGCTGCATTGTTTCTTTTCAGTATTAAATTAGGTAGATTTGGTTAGGCATAACTGATATATACATGTGTACATTCTTAAAGAAATCCATACACCTATTCTTACTGGCTATTTTACCGACAGCCTGGCTGAGCTGCAGCAACCCCAGATCTACTGATGGACGTCAGGAGCTTATGGACAGCAAGGAATCTTCCGATACGAGCCGGTGGTATACGTATTGGAATGCGGATAGTACTCAATTTGGTTTTAAGGATGCCGCCGGCAATATCATGGTCGAGCCTAAATTTGTGGGCGTATCATACCTTTATGTATTGGATCATATCACAGCCGTCACCGAAGAAGTAGATAATAAGTGGTCAAGTTATTATTTGACCAAAACCGGAAAACAATTTGGTAGAGATAGTCTATATTTTTTCGACAATACCCCAGATTGTGAGCATGAGGGCTTTATCCGTTTCAAAAATCATAAAACGGACAAAGTAGGCTTATTAAATAAAAACGGAGACGTGATTATTCCTGCCGAATATAATGATTTAACACAGGCGAGAAATGGCATGCTAATGGCCTTAAAGGGCGCCGAGAAAAAATATTACCCAGGCGGTGAGCATTACAGTTGGGAAGGCGGCAAGGAATTTTTGATCGATACGAACGGCCATATACTGATTGAAAATTTCAAACGCGACGATGACTTAAATTTCTATTCCTTAGCAATATCGGACAAAGCAAGTAACGATCCGATACGAAAAAGCTTTAAAGCCACCAACGGCAAATATTACTCCTTCGTCGACTTTGACAGCGAATTTAAAGCTTGGTTGAACAAGGATCTACTGGCTAACTTTACAAAAGAAAACTTGCAGAATAGTGCACATGATTCGATCAGCTTTTGGAAAGAGGATGTTGGATGGGTGGCAGAAAATAAACTAAGTTTTATAGACCGCAACTTTGATCTCATCCAATCGAAATTAATGTCCCTGAAGGATGACAAAACTGATTATCATATTTTCACCGACGGGCTTAACCCCTACATTTATGAATGGGATTTTTTTACCAAATTCTATAATAACTGTGGAGAAGCCTTAGTTTGGAGGTATCCCATAAAACAGATCGTAATCTCGTATAACACCGAAACAGACTTACAACAGGACCACTTTGATTTTTTACGAACCGACGATGGCTACAAACTGATAAGTGTCTCCATACCATAGGTATGCGAGGGAATATTATATCCACGAAAACCAGTATTTTCATTTTTTATCATGGAAATGAATCCCCAAATAACGATCTTGCTGGAAAAGCAACATATGGTATTCCGAATTATTCTTGCATTTATCACCACCGGTTATTTATTATTATTCATTTCCTGCGGAAAAGATCAGGGCACTGACGAGGATATTGTTACTGGTCAGGGATCTCGTTTAAAACATATTACGCAAGGTACTGAGGGCAATGGATTAATTGAATCCCTCATGCAGGATTATAGTTTGAGCAGCGAATCATTTACCGATGTCGGCAGTTACCCTATCCCGGTGTATACCTATTATTATACCCTTAACTGGGACTGGAATCAGAATAATGATCAAGTAACCGCACATCGCGTGCTAAGCTGTTCTTCGGGGCTAGGTACGGATAGTAAAAAAGAAATTTTAGAACAATCCCACGGATTTATTGAAATACAGGACGAACGATTGGGCAAGGCTCCCTATCAAAATGTATTTGCCATCCGTTACCAAGATCAGACAAAAGCAGACTGGCGTTACGAAATACATGTGCTCAAGGTCACGAACAATATGCGAAATCAAGGCATTACCTTAACAGGCTCATACGGCCCTGTACAGCGTGATGACATTGCGGCCTTGGCTCCCAACCCTCCAGACGAAGAAGCCGTTGTTACCGAGCTCCTGAAACTTCTTGAACCGATCCAGTAAGAACGACATGGTGGTTTATAAAGAGAGCAGACGGTTTGGGATTTAGCAGGCTTAGCGGCCTAAACCCTGTTCAGGACGGTGAAATCCAGTGAGCGGATTACCAAGCAGTAAATAGAGTTTAATATATACCGCCGCCGCCGTCGCTTGCCTTCCAACAGCCGACTTACTAAGTAACTGACCGCAGCACCGATCGCGGCCATCAGCGCGGTATGGAGCATGTTAGACCAATCGAAGCTATTCCAGATGGAGCACCCCTCTAAGATTGCCGCGTCGCGATGCTCCTCGCAAAGACGAGAATAACAGTTCTGCTCCCTAGTCTTCTAACTCCTAGTCACCAATCACTCGTCACTAATTACGAGCCCCTCTAGGATTGCCATCGTCGTTTGCCTTCCAACAGCCGACTCACCAAGTAACCAACCGCAGCACCGATCAGAACAATTTCAAAATAAAAAGAACGAAATATCTATAAATTATTTATATTTACGGCACAAACTTATTAGCTTAATTTTATGAACAAAATAGTACTTGTTCTATGTCTTGTAACTGTATCTCTTTTTCAATATAGTTGCAAACAAGAAGAAATTATACCCTATAAAGATGAAAAGCCAACGCAAGTAGAAACGCTAGCCGTCGAAATTATCAATTCAGAACAAGTTGTATTAACTGCAGCTGTAACCTATCTCAATGCGCAAGCAAAAGTTGTTGATCATGGCTTCGATGTCGAATACTACGATGCTAGTGGAAAAAGAGGCGTGCACAATTTCTCCCTCGGCAAAGACGCACAACCTGGAAAGATACGCTTTCCCCTTACCGGCGAGTGGAAAGTTGCGGCCGATAGGGGCATCAGCTATACATACTACCTTCGAACAGAACAAGATACCACTCGAGGCAATATACTGAATTACAGCAAAGACTACGCTAATCCGTTCTCTATACATCCAAACCAAGAATTCAAGGTATATGGTGGAGAGAAAATCACCTTAAAAGGCAGTTTTGAAGATATTAAAGGTAAATATAACTTAGTTATAGACATCAATACCAATACAAGTGTAACTGTTCCTTTTGATATCACGGATAATAACTCGAGCCTACAACTGACTTTACCTCTTGGCATTAGCGCCAATAAGGTTGCATTATATTTGACGCCAATAACAAACAATGGAAGCTATCCCCATAAGCATTATTTAATAGAAGTCGACATCCTCGGAAAGTTAAACCCACCCTCAAATTACACATTATCCTGGATAGAGTCTTTACAGCTACAACCAAGTTCCGACAGCCCTACCTACCCTTATTTTCAAGTAATAATAGGCAATAGAATGGCACGGTACGAATCCTATATTTCTATCCGTGATTACATCAACGCATCAGAAGGAGACAGTTATCGCCTAGGGTACTACAATGGCAGAGATACGGTTATCTTTCCGCATAAATTACAGATCCTACGGCCAGATCCGACGAATATCGGATTCATAGAAAACCGGATACATCCGCACAGCTCAGCACACCTCAAGAATATAGGCTTCAACAATATCTTTGGCGAGGTAAGCTACCAATTTGGCTCGCAGGCCGTACAAGTACGCAGTAACAACCAAGGCATTATGAGTTTTTCCATAGGAAATATGGCCGAAGGTGAATATCCGATCACCATCATCAGCAACAGCTACACCATAAGCAGTCAAACTACACTCCGCGTAGAAAAATTAGTAGCCACCCGCATAGATCAACAAAATACTGCAATGGGAAGTGAAGTTACCATCTATGGTAATTTTATCAATGGAAAGTTTTACAATGTTATTTTTGAAGAAAACATAGAATATGGGATAGCAGCAACAGACGGACAGCTACGTTTTACTATCCCAAAATTAAGCGCTGGTAAGCATAAATTGTCTATCGGCTACTTCAACAACGAGTACGGTGAACAGCATATTGTACCTACCGCGTTAAGCATCGACGTGGCTCTCGCTCAGTATACAGGTTTTTCTCCCAAGAAGGGACAACCTGGATCTATGGTTACCTTAAAAGGTAAATCCCTTGCTTTCGCAACAGTATTTTTTGGAGACACCTTTGTATTTGCTTATCGAATGAATCCATCAGGAGATGAGGTGCAAATTGAAGTTCCACGGTATGCTCAACCCGGTAAGTATAAAATTAGTGCACAAGTATTTGCGCATTGGATGCAAGTAGATGATGTATTTGAAGTTGTCAACCCCTAGAATATATGAATATTTTTTTCCGATATATAAGATCTTGGTTTCCGTTACCATCGATAGGAATCTGCCTATTCCTACTCACTATCTTTCAGGGCTGTAAAGAAGAAACCATTGTGACGACCGTAGACGTTACTCCTATTAGCTTTTTTGTTGAAGGGATCAACGTAATCAATTCAGAGCAGATTAAACTGGAAGTCACCATCCAATACCTTAACGATGAGGAAATTGTAGATTATGGCTTTTCGTTCAAAAAGTCGGGTTACAATCATCAGGAACAATTAATCAGCCTCGGTAAGAGCCCATCGATCGGTCTTTTAACATACGATTATAAACCCAAAGAAAAACTAGAACTTGGGCTATATTACGAGTATTATTTTTACATCAAAACCAATAGGGGGTACTATAAAAGCTATACGAACTCGTTTTCGTATTCTGGCTTAAAAACTATTGTAGAAACATTACCTTACAGCTCAGGTGAGACGGTAACATTAAGCGGAGATTTTAGCATGCTTGATGAGAGTTACAAGGTACAAATACTCGATATCAATGCGCGGCAATTACCGATCAAACTGAATGATGGCCGTACCACATTGTCTTTTACACTACCGGCCAATTACACCGCCCACAATAAGTATATTCAGGCCGTACTTGTCCATTATGAGAGCAGCAGATTTTTTAGTCAAAATCTCGTACGAATCAAGCTCTTAGGAAAAGTATCGCCCCCTGTACGAAAGAGTTACTACTACTATGAGAGCTTAGTTTTCACCGGCATCAACAATAATGAAATTTACAATCACGATGGCAGTCTGCGTTTAATTATCGGTGATCAAGTTGTTCCTTATCGATCTGAAATTAAGATCTCAGATATTGGTGATTTCGAAGGGTCGAGCTTCCGTATTGGATACGTCAACGGCCGTGACTCTGTCATCTTTCCGGATCCGGTCACTATTTTACTTCCGCCAGCAGAGATGTTACAGCTTCGGCAGCGCAAAGCACACCCTTTTTCACAACTGCATCTTGTACAGCGCGATATGATGTTTAATTATTTCATCAACGCGGGCATGCCCATCCTAAAAATTGGTCCTTATGACGCATTATATTATGACGACAATCAGGGTAACCCTACCTCATTCCGAATCGACGATATTCCAAACGGCAATTACCAGATCGGACTAAGCCATAGACTGGGCGAAATAGAAAGTCCATATTCTTTAGAAGTAGAAGAATTCGATTGGCATGTACTTCCAAACCAAAAGCTCCATTATGGAGATAAGATCACGTTCAAAGGAACTTTTATCGACGGTGTGGAATACGGCATACAACCGTTAGAAATGCCACACTATCGGATGGGGGCCATAGCAAGTAACAACGAGATTACCGTTGAGATTCCTTTTATTTTGGGGGGCCGTACGAGCTGGAAAATTGGCTACAATATCGGTGGTAATCAAACGCGGTATGCTGATAAAATCCAAATCATCGACGTGCTACCGATCACCTTTGATGGCGTCTCGCCTATACGAGGTACAACCGGAGAAATAATCACGTTAACCGGAAAGGGTATTAAACACGCACAACGCTATTATATTGGCGACAGAGAGATCATTCCCTATGCTATAAGTGCGGATGAAGTAAGGTTTGCCATCCCCTTCAACATTCCGCGTGGCACCACCCGACTTTCCATACTAAGCAACAACGAATTAATTATATCACCAGTCTATTTAGAAATTTTTTAATGAGAATTTTACTATATATCATCCCATCTATATGCGTGCTCTTGTCCTCGTGTCGCAAGGTCGAAAATATCATGCAAGCAGAAGAAACTAAGCCTATCGTGCTCGAAGCAGCCATTCTCGAACACTTGGATGCGAAATCTGCGCGCCTCTCCTGCCGAATAACATCGTTAAATAACGAGATAGTTAAAGAACATGGAATTATTTTGTACTCCGGAATGTTTCCGAATGTGAAAGAAGAGCAGGTGTCCATTGGTGGTAAAGTTGAGATCGGAAAGATCAGCTACAACTACACGCGCTCCGTACCGTTCGAAATTGGCAAAAATTATATGGTTTCCTTTTATGTTCAGACCGAAAAAAGCTTTTACCGAAGTGGGCTAGTTAGCTTTAAGTGGAACAATGTACAAGTTAATCCACAAAATGATCTAAGCGCCACGACTGGAGAAACGATTACGATTACAGGTAATTTTGAAGGGATCGACGAAAAGTTCATCATTACGGATTGGAATACAAACACCACGACACCTTTCACATTGAGCAGTGATAAAAAATCGCTGTCTTTTGTAGTCCCAAAGACAAACATCCCACATGGTTCTATATTGAATTTCAATCTATCTAAGCGTACAACAGAAGGTGGTAATGAATTCAGCACGATCGCACTTTGCCGTGTAAAAGTATTAGCCTCTATCAATCCACCAGAAATATCGCAGTTATATTTATCTGATGCCATCCCGTTAAAGGGCAACAACCTACCTAGTATGTACGAAATCCCGGCCGATCTTATGCTTATCATCGGGGATCAAAAAATCAGGTACCAAAATCCGCTTCGGTTAACGAGTATAGAGGGTCTCAAGGGCAACAACTTAAAGATCGGATATTCCAACGGCAGGGATGAGATCATTTTTCCCGAACCGATCCGGCTAATTATCCCTAATAAGAATGACATACGATTCAATGAAAAAGTTGTACATCCAGGTAGCCAACTACGGTTACAAGGTTTAGAATTCGCTAAGTTTTTCAATTATGGTAGCACCAGCTTTAAAGTCGGTGGTGCTCCGCTTACACAACCAATAAATCCGTTTCCATATAACCTAGATATAATAGTTCCCCAAGTAGCTGATGGTCATCACGCTGTGGAAATTATTAGCCCTTTTTACAATGGAATTGTCAGTACCGAAAAAATAGAAGTTAAGGAGCTCAAGTTGAGCGGCCCGAGTCAAGTTAATGCTCACGTGGGCAACACAATACAGATAAAAGGTAGTTTTATTAATGGCAAGATCTATGAAGTTCATATAGCAGGCCACACTATCTATAATATCATCGCACAAAATGGCGAAATCAGTTTTGAAGTACCCAATCTCAAAAGTGGAAAAAACGAAGTTAAGATAAGCTATCGTCACGAAAGTTGGGATAGCCATTTCTCAACAAGCCCATTTACCGTATTCGTTGAGAAAAGTATGATAAATAGTGTTAGCCCGTTGGTAGCATACCCAGGAGATGTTATTACCGTTACGGGACGAGGTTTAAATACAGGTTCTTCCTACACCCTTGGCGGACATTATATCAATGTCGTTAACAAAACGGCCGATGGCTTTAAGTTTCTAATTCCTTCCGGATTTCAAAAAGGGAAAGCACGCCTAACGATAGAAATTAACGACGACATCATCCAATCGGATGATTATATCGAAGTAAAGTAAATTAAGGTTGATAATAGAAAATGTATAAAACTCCCGAGGCGCAAAGCCCCGGGAGTTTGTTTTAATACCGCCGCCGTCGTCGCTTGCCTTCCAAGAGCCGACTCACTAAGTAACTGACCGCAGCACCGATCGCGGCCATCAGCGCGGTATGGAGCATGTTAGACCAATCGAAGCTATTCCAGATGGAGCACAG
Source organism: Sphingobacterium olei (assembly GCF_005048855.1). Classification (GTDB taxonomy): domain Bacteria; phylum Bacteroidota; class Bacteroidia; order Sphingobacteriales; family Sphingobacteriaceae; genus Sphingobacterium; species Sphingobacterium olei. Next base: position 2,289 of record NZ_SUME01000006.1, on the reverse strand, counting down.
CGTACCACCAAGTGTACCTGCCTGCACATTATTCAGTGGCCTCATCGCTCCCCTCCTTTCTTTCTCCATTACCCTCCGCTTGTTCGTCGTCATCAATACAACCGATGATGACCTTGCTTTCTTCACCATCCTCCCGATCCCCGATTCCCATTTCCTGCTCCCCGATTTCTGATTCCCGATCCCCGATTCCCGATCCCTGCTTCCCGTTATCCAGTACCGATTCGATAACACCCAGCCCAACAGCAATGTATTTTAAAATATTCAATGCCTTTCCCGGCAATTTGATTGGAGCCAGCAGTACCACCTGTACCGCCCGGCTGATTTTGTTTATAATGTTTTTCATTTAGATGTGAGACATGAGATATTAGATTTGAGACATTAGATTTGAGATGTATGACCGTTAAAACGTCATCGCGAACCTGAGGCACGAGGGTGACGCGATCTTATTTGCAAAAGACAAAAGATTGCCGCGTCGCTACGCTCCTCGCAAAGACGAGAATAACAGTTCTAGTCACTAGCTCCCAATCACCAGTCACCAGTAACCAATCACTAATCCCCCCTAATTCTCAATTCGTAATTCCTAATTCTCAATTCTTACCCCCTAATCACTAAAAACACTTCTGCTTCCATATCCCACAGGCTGTACACCAGTGCTTTCAGCTTATCCAAAGCCTTACGGCTGTCGTCGCCTGTACCTTCCCCAGTGAGCGTCGTAACCGGGGCGATGCAGCCACGCAGATCACGCTCGGCATTATTAGCGGCATGGATCAAAATTGCTTCGCGCCCCAGTACGTTGGGGATACCGATCTGCTCCCCGTTCTTCGGGTACGTCCTTTTCTCCAGTTTGTACCGCCCCTCCGGGATACAGCTCAACCGTCGCAGGTTATCCCGATCCGGTAGTTCAATGGTATGGCATATGTGTTCCCCCTTAAAGGTGATGTTTCCGTTTGTGCCCTTCTCTCCGTATTTCCGTCGGAGATAGAGTGTATGTGTGTTAGACATAAGATATTAGATATTAGATTTGAGATGTGAGATGTGAGACTTTAGATGTGAGATATTAGACATTAGGAGTTAGATTTTAGGAGTTAGGACGATCTAGTCTCTAACTCCTTCCACCTAACCCCTAGTCACTAGTCACCAATCACCAGTCACTTAACTGACAGTGATTTCGCCTAGGTAGTAGCTACCGGATGTTTTCACGCCATCTCGATTTCCTGTGAATACCCATCCCACGACATTATCCCCTGCATACACTTCCGGAAAGGTCAGATCCAGCGAACCGTCTGCACGTGTACCCGATTCCAGGATACTGAAGAAGGACTTTTCCTTGTTGTACATTAAGAGGATCACCACATCGTCCGAAAATGCGTTGAAACGGTTTGTTTCTGTCGTCCAGCTTAGGGATATTTCCCGCGGTGCGGTCTCCTGCCAGCTCACCCCCATCAGGTTCGATAGTCCGCCTTTAGCGATTACCACCGCTTCATAATCCAATGTCTGGTTTGGATAATCGCCCATGATACCATTCGCCAGCAGATGCTGCAGCGCTTTATTGTATCCGGTTGAGCGGCCCTGTAGGGCATCCGAATAGCCCAGATTGAGCAGATCCTTGATCGGTGACAGAAAACTTACGCCAAGTGCAAATTTCGCACGCTGTGCCAGTTGATCCGCCGACGCGGGTTTGTTACTTCTTTTCGAAAGGGAGCGTACATAGTCTACATTTCTCCAGCTGCTTCCGATTACGTTGCCTACCTTACCTGAATAGGCGCCGTTGATTCCTTTTAAAAATCTAGCCATTTTGACTGTTGTTAATTTGTTAAACCTGTTGCTTGCATGCAAGGCTTATCGCTGATATCAAGGGCTAAACTACGGTGTACCGCACCTGAAATGAAAGAATGGGACAAAGCGGGACAACATGGTACGATTCGGAACACATTGTCCCATTTTGTGGGTAAATCCGCCAGATATCTACCACTTATTCGGGACAGACAGGTATCTTGTTCGCCTCTGCTTCGACTCGTGTTCGACATGTGTTCGACTGCTCTTCGGCTACGAGTCGAACAACAGTCGAAGCGCAGCCGAAGAACTGCCGAAGGAGTCTCGAAGCGGTCTCGAAGACGAGTCGAACAGCACCCGAAGGCGTGTCGAACAACTCCCGAATAATCCCCGAACAACTGTCGAAGCTTTAAAGCCTCCCCCTTCGCTTACTTTCTTTGATCATCTCGTCGAGATCTGCCAGATAATAGCAGGGGCGACCACCGATTTTCCTCGGGGTCAGTTTGCCTTGGCTCA
>NZ_SUME01000005.1 GCF_005048855.1 Sphingobacterium olei | reverse complement strand
GGATCGCCATCCGGACCGTCACCGGTTACCGTAGCCTGGTTGCTCACACTGCCCGCATCTAGGTCTGCCTGTGTAACCACATGCGTTACCGATATCGTGGCCGTTGCAGCAGGTGCTAGCGTACCGATGTTCTCCTCGCCTGCAGGGATAACAGCGTTATCGTCCGTAAGGATAAGATTATCGATCGTCACGTTGCCGTTGTTTGTTACCACGATGTCGTAGGTGATCTGCTGGCCTACCGTATTGTAAGGACCTGCGCTTGTGATCTCTTTTGTTACCGTAAAGGATGGTGTCTGTACAACATCCGTATCCGTCGGATCGTTCGGCTCAGGTGTATTCGGATCATCCGAGTCAACAGGCGTCAATGGATCGCCGTCCGGACCGTCACCGCTCACCGTAGCCTGGTTCGATACCATGCCCGCATCAAGATCCGCCTGTGTAACCACATGCGTTACCGATATGGTTCTTGTACCAGCAGGTGCTAGCGTACCGATGTTCTCCTCACCTGCAGGGATAACAGCATTGTTATCTGTCAGCACAAGGTTGTCGATCGTAACATTGCCCGTATTGGTGACCACGATGTCGTAGGTGATCTGCTGGCCTACCGTATTGTAAGGACCTGCGCTCGTGATCTCTTTTGTTACCGTAAAGGATGGTGTCTGTACCAGCTCTGTAAACGTACATGTCGGACATTGCGGATCGAAGTTCGGATTATTAGGATCTAGTGGATTAGGGTCCTCCGATTCGTCTGATGCCGGATCGCCACCCGGAGTCTCTCCAGAAGCAGTCGCCAAATTCCAAATACCACCAGCATCAATGTTATCTTGTGTAATAGCGTATTTAGCTTCAAATGTCCATGTTTCACCGGGATCAAGACTATTATTATTGTTCGCATCACCAGAAATTAATACAGGAACGACTACCGGATTCGGCGCAATAAACAGAGGGTCATTCAATACAACGTTCTCAATCGCTACATTTCCAGTATTTGCCAAAGTAAATGTATAGTCAATCTGGTCTCCCACATTCACTACATCGTCGTCATTTGTATCTATGTAGTCTCCGGACTTTAACAGCTCCATGGAAGGAATACAAGGAACGACATTCAAACCGTATCCACGGCCAGACATGAGTGTAGCACCTACGACATTCTGTCTCACCTGTAACGTATTACCGGCAGGGCTCCAGTTAATCGTATTTAAAGAATTTCCATTAAAAAGTTCCAGGGGAAACAAGGGTCCTCCCGACGTTTTGCTTCCAAACATGGATACATTTCCAGTAGGACTTATTACTACCCTTATCAATGGATTAGTCGAACTTCCCGCCATCTGCCAGATGGCCCCTTCCGTATTAGTTTCATATAGATCTCCATCCGCAAAACGCACATTGATACCAGGAGCAGGAGTTCCATTGGATTGAAATTCGATTTCCGATGTCGCTAGCGGCTGTCCGTTTATAGACATATTAAAGGAGTTATCTAACTCATAAATATCAAGCACAAAACCGTAACTCGTTCCTGGTTGCGAAAATTCCGAGACTATAGGATTGCTTGGAGCTTGATTACTACCATAACTCCAACTAAAATTCTCACCATCTATTTGTTCCGTACAAATATTTCCAACGACAAAATCAATCCGATTCGTTAATATGTTATTGCAACCCCCTCCAAGTCCGTTGTCCGAACATTCGAAATGTGGATCCGTCGGAGGGATATAACCAGCCCCTGAAGGATCGCTTTGGTTTGTCGCATCAGGATCCGTAACGTCATTGGGCCGCAATATCGAGGCTTCTACATTTAATTCTCCAGAAAGCACCGTTTCGTTGATGGAACCCTTTATCGTATAAGTCACTTCACATCCATTAGGTATATTCAAAGAAGAACTATACGTATTTGTAATAGGGTCGTAAGTGATAGGAATGGCTTGCGTTGCTCCACATGCCGAGATAAAATTAGCCTCTAGAGGCGAAAAACCATCGGGTGCCTTAAATGTAAATGGCGCTCCCTCCACATCACTAGGGCCATCATTTTTCACTTTCACTGTATAGGTAAGTTCATCTCCTAAAGCAATGGACGTTTTATTCGGCGTAATACTCGATATCTCCAGGTCAGCGATCTTTACACTTACATCAGTAGCAATAGTTACCGCCTCTCCTTTTATGAACGTCCAGGTATCAATAGACTTCACATCACCAAATTGACCCGACGCACCCGAACCTCCAACGCCCCATATATGTCCATTAGTCTTACTACTTATCCCTATACTATTTGCCGGAGGTAAGTGGCTGTTATTTTTAGGATTAGGATTCGACCCATTCCCGGAATCCGGGACATCCTGGTCATTCCAATAGACAATATCAGAAACTACATTAGTTAAGTTTGTATGATCTAAAAGTTCTACTATTGTTCCAAACCGATTGTATTCCATATCGAAAAATGGAAAATGAACTTCGGCGCCTTGAAGTTGCACCGTTATTTCCGCGGGCACATTTCCTGCAGGAAGTGAGGCACCTACTCCATCTTTACCATCCCATAAAACACTGTTAGACCCGGCCGACGCCGATCCAGTAAGCGTACGAGTTACAAAAGCAGCAGGCACGGCCGTACTCTCAATAATAATGGTATAATTTCCTTGAGTTCCTGCATTAAACTGAACAAATCCGCCCTTATTACTTACCTGCCCAGGTGTATTATCTGCTCCTACCAATTGAACGCCGGAAACTTCAGGAGTTACCACAGCATTCTTTAACCAGGTCGAACCATCGGGCACTGCGCCAGTAGCCGATGCGGGCAAATCACCCGCTGGTAAGGTGTAGAACATTTTATGTGTAATATGCCGCTCGGTATCTGCAGCATTGGGGTCGTGAACACGCCCGCCAAGATTACTTGTCGTATTTAAACTTTTATAGATCGGTTCTTGCGTTGTATTATCGACAAAACCATTGTTGTTCACAAAAAAAGTGAAGTAAAGACCGTTATTACCATTATTGTCTACCCGGTACGTATAACCGTCTTTTGTCAACACATACACCAGTCCATAGAAACCGTTCGTATTTGCGCTGCCGGTTCCATTCGTAAGGTTTAAGACATTGGTATATACACGTCCTTTGATAAAACCACTATTTGTGCTATTAATAACCGACACATCCCATGCAAGAATACCGGCATTAACACTACTCTGTGTCCAGTTTGCTGTTGCAACATATGTGTTAGTGGGGTCGTTAGTTGCTCTGGCCACAAACTCTACCCGATACACCCCTTCGGTGGTCACATTATGGTAAATGGGCGTATATCTATTACCCCCTGTTTGTCCTAGCAACTGGGGTCCGGCCAATTCTGCGGTTCGATCGCTAATCTGACCAGCCGAAGTACTGTTAACAACTTCGACACCACTGGGTGCGTATAAACGAATACGTCCACTTCCCCCGCCTTGCGCGCTGGACGCCACCGTAATCGTTTCGCCAACCTTGGCATACACGTAATGCGTGCCATGGTTAGCGAAAGGCCAGTTTACAGTCGGAGCGGTATGAGCACGTAAATAAGCACGTAGCCCCGTAGCGCCAGTCGGATACAAATCCCTAGATCCATCCGCAAAAGCGTTGGCACCTATAAGTGTAAACAGTAAAACTCCCAGATATAACACCCAGTTTGCTTGCCTCATCCCTCGGGCCAACGTGTGAAAAAAATTCATAATACTATTCATATTTTCAAGAAAAAACATTAGTTTGGTGGTTGAAGATTCTTCTGTACAAAAACCTACCTTTTTTCCGGCGCAAATATGATAACAGCATCTTAGAATCCTTGTCTCATTTTTGAATACTGTTGTCCATTTAAAAAAATGAGACAAAAACAAAAATCACAAACAGCTATATATGAGATAGATAAAAACAAAAATAAACTACACCTCCCACCTCTACTCACTCTCGCGATTTTCGCAAAACCAATACTACACACTTCATAATAGTCGTTATTTTTGTAGCCTTAAGCCCGATGATGTCGTTGCGGATTATTGGCAAGCAGCCGAGTCGTGATGAAATTACCTAGCTTTCTCTGCACGATATTTTTCACCAACTCTGTTTTGTATATGGTCATGTTCTTATCGATTTTTTTAGTTCTAGTTACCCCTTCCGTTTGCCGTGGTTTACCATCAACAGTGGATACAAATCTTTCATACCTTGAGGCGACCAAATATCCAGCACATACGAGTTCCTATTTTGATCGAGAAATCTTCAAAAAGAACGTTTCCGACACAACGAATAATCGAATCACTAAAACCGATAAAATTAACGAACAGGTTCACAAAGCAATAGCACTTTACGGATCCGGACATAGGCAGTCCGCACTACAAATCATTAATGAGATAGAAAGTACAGTCCTTGCGCGAAAGGAATACCATCATTTAAGTAATCTTTTACGGATAAAATCGGTGATACTCTATCAGGCAGGTTTTAGAGATGAAGGACTGCAACTGATCGAACGCAGTCTCTACTACGCTAAAAAGATAGTGGATAGTGATTCACATCATATTCAACTCGGATATGCTTTCCTAGCAAAGACCGGTATGGTGACCGACGAAACCATCAAACTCCAGTTGAAGGCAGCTGCTTATCAGCATATGACTTCCGTATCAACACTTCATCCTAAGCAACAAAGTGCGATGACCTCAGCCATAACCTCATACGCCACCAGTTTAATGGACAAGAAGGAATTAGATTCAGCAGAATTTCACCTATTAAAAGCGCTACGGCTGTTTTCCCCCGATACACTTTATAAGGTGCCCGACACGTTCTATACCTTAGAAATATTAGGAATCCTTTGTTACGAAAGCAATAGGTTTGCAGAAGCCATCAGCTATTACGAAAAGGCCCTTCGTCACAATGAATCTGTGAAAAACGCTCACCATACGAGCCGTCTCTACCTGCGCATGCACGGGGCTTATAATAAAATGAATAAGGATATAGAAGCTGATTATTACCTACGCCAATATTCCATCATCAAACTTGGTCTAGACAGCGCAAAAGACGCCTTGATAAATGATGTAGCGACAAAAGCACAAGATCAGAATAGCACAAGTGAGCGAGAGAACAGCAGAGGTCTCGAAAGTATACTCATCGTTGCATTGCCCATTTCAATCTCACTCGCCATGCTCGTCTGGTACATCGGACGCCCATTTGCTAAACGAAAGCAGTCCAAAGAAAGCGAAACAGCAACCGAATCATTCACCAAGGTATCTCGTGTTTCCGAGGCACAGCTTTCACCCAATGCCATTCAATTGAGCGAACTCTATAATTTGGCAAAAGCAAATAATCCACTATTCCTTACGAAATTTTGCAGCTACTACCCTAGGTATATCGACCGGCTTAATCAACTAGCCTACCCTGAATTAGTTAGCTCCGAACTGGAAATATGTGCCTATCTCAAACTTAATCTCGATACGAAGGAAATATCGAGGTACACCTACCGAAGCATCCGCTCCATTGAAAACAGAAGATATAGGGTACGTAAGAAATTGAATCTTTCTCCAGATACCGATCTCAAAAACTTTTTATTAAACCTGGACTCGTAGTCTTACTTGTCACCCGTCAAATCCGAACTAGCTGCAATTTGCCGATCTCTCAATTGTTGCATATATTCAGAAGGCAATAAGCCAGTTTCGGAGCGGAAGGCAATAGAGAATTTGCCATGTGTAGCAAATCCGCACAAACTCGCGAGATAGCTTATTTTACAATTTAACAGGCTTGGGTCATCCGCCAGACACTTTATAATATAGGCGACCCTGTGCTTCTGAAGATAGGTATTGAAATCAATCCCACGATATTTTTTGAAGATATAAGACACATAACGCACATTAGAATGCATAACAGAAGAAAGCTTGGACAACGTGATATCCGATTGAAGATAAAACTGCCTATCTTCGAGTTCCTCCAGCACAGATTTAAGCCGTTTCTCAGTTTCTTCCGCTATATGCAATTCATCATCCGTCTCTGTATTCAGTATCCTACCCGCCGTCTGCGATACCTCTGTGGCAACTACCTTAGTAAAAACACCCTTCTCCACGCGCCTGTTGCGCAAGACTAGATAGCCGCCAATCACAATGGCTAGCAAGAGAAGAACGATCCCGACAAAAATAGCCTCTTTTTTTAAATTATCCTGCTCAAGTTCTTTGTGCTCCAATAGTTTATCCGCTACCCTTTGCCATACTGCCGTGCGATTTTGTAGCGTTTCTGCATGGAGGTCCTTATAATAAGTTGCCCGATTTAGATCGTTCATCTTACTATAGAGTTTTGAATACGACTCGTAAAGCAGGAGTTTCAATTCTTCCCGGTTAGAACTAGCGACGTATGGCATAGCTTCTGTCAGGTATTCTTCAGCGGCTTGTAGTCTATCTTGTTCTAGGGCCACTTCAGCTAGGCCGCGATAGATATAGGGTCTTAAATTACTTTCTTGATCGCCAAGAAGCTTTAAGGAGCGGAAAAATGCAGAATCGGCCGCCGCTAGTTTATCCAGTTGGAGGTAACAAATGCCAATTAGCTGATCATTGGTAGCGCGCACCAGTATACCTCGGGGCGAGCTGGACGTATCCTGTGATGCATATTCTCTTGCTTCATTTAAAAATACTAGCGCTCCTCGGAAATTTTTGTCATTGAGTGCGTGGAACGCGTGCTCCTGCAGAATGTTTATCTTCGTTAGTGTATACCCTTTCGCCTGCCGTTGTTTTTCATTGATTATATCTGCTTTTTTAAGGTATTTCTTAGATTCCGAATACAAGCCTACATTGCGGTATGTTGTCGCTAAAAATCCCGCCGCGCGCGATTCCCATTCTAGAAACCCATCCATTTCGGCGATTTTATGTGCACGCGTAGCAAAACGCAATGCAGCCGGAATATCCCCTGTACTGTGCTTAATGTTTGCAAGGAGCATAAGCGCTTTGATCTTTTGAAGATCCCCTTTCGCGTGTTGGTATAACGAGTCCGCTATCCGTTCCGCCTCGATTACATTAGAAGCGATCTTATCACTATACACCTCATTATACCGCTGATCAAATGTTTTCTCATCCGCGAAGGCCATAAAACAGATAAAAAAGGAAAGGAAAATGCTTAAGCTTAAGACAATGTTGTAGTTATGCATTTCGACGTTTTTTAAACAAATAGTTATCGCGATATTCCAAAGGCGTACATTCCTTTTCCTGATTGAAATTACGGTAAAAAGATGCCCGAGACTTAAATCCGCATTTTATGGCGAGTTCTTCCATGCTGTATTGCAGTATCTCCTTTTCCAACAGCTCGCAGGCCCTATTTATACGTAACGAGTTGATCCCCTGTTTCACACTACAATTGTACTCTTCGACGAAGAAGGCCGTGACGATCGGCTTAGGTAGACGTAATTCGCGTATCATCCCCCCTATCGTAAATTCGGGATCCAAGTATCTTTCATGCTGCAGATAGGTTTCTATCCGTCCATAATATCGCTGAAATTTAGCCGTATCCACCGGATCGTCAGCCAGACTATGCTCCGAGAGCAGCCCAGATTCTTCTTTTTGAACAACACCTTGCGAGGCAGGCCCCTTATTTCCTAAAAGCTGGTGTAGTTGATAAAAATAGGCCAAGCATACGCCAACAAACATCGAAAAAAATATAACAAAACCAGAGGTAGACGAGCTCGCCCGGCGCCCTTGTACGATACCTGTAATAACCAACGGAAGCATAAAAGCAGCCAAAATTAAAAGAATAACGACAGCATAGCGATAAATCCACTTCGAGTTCGCTTGTGTCCTATTGTCGGATAACACAACGACAATTGGATAAACCAACCAAGAGAGTGCCATTAATCCGTAAAGTATCACATAGTAAGACCTATCGTATTCCATGCGGAACTGGCGAAATATTAAAAAACAGCTATATGCAAGCAGTCCAAATATAAAGGGTAAGGCATGCCAAATCACCGTCTTTAAGGAGAGCGCATTGTTTTTTGCAGCATAATAGGCATAGAAAAGTAACGGCCCATACAAGAGTCCGAACGGAGCTCCTCTATCCACATATTTCAACCCCACGAAAACATCGCGAAACAACGCTGCATGTACAATATGGACGCCAGCAAGTACCAAGAAAGCACGGATTACTTTATCTAATCGAGAAGGAGCCACTATCAGGCTCGATAAATGGATACCGAGCAACGCAATAATGAAGATAGCGGCATATAAAAACCAGATTACCATGCGGAACTTTCGATATTTTCCCGATATGTACCAGGAGACACGCCGACATACTGTTTGAAATACCTGTAAAATGTCGTCTTTGAATTAAACCCACTTTGGTTAGCAAGTACCTCCATTTTTAATACCTGACGTTCGTGCTCGAGGAGATCTTTCGCGTGTTCGACACGAAATCTGGCCAACCATTCATAGTAATTAGTCTGTAAATGCTGATTGATATAATCCGTTATGAGTGATTTTGGGAGTGCCGTCTTTTTAGACAAGTCATCAAGTGTCAGTCCTGTATCCAAAAACAATTTATCTTTATACATACAATCTGCCAGTTTTTCTGCACACGCTAGAATACGTGAGTCATCTCTTACAGTCCTTATCTTCTGGGGTCGTGTGTCTTCAATATCTGCTGTGTTGTAGTCTTTGGCAAAGATCAGGTAATTGGTGAGGAGCAGAATGGAAAAGACCATTACAAAAGCCACAACGTACAACGGATTTACGTCCAGTTCAAATCCCCACTTTTGACTAAGCAGTAGCAAACCGATAAAAAAACCAATGGCATTGCCCAAAAAGGCCAACTGCCGCAGAAGGACCAGTCTATTCGAGGTATTCGACACACTACGGCGCATCCGAACCAACGCGACGAGTGGATAACAAACCATTGACAAGATCATCAGCGGAAAATAAAATTCGTAATATAGCACACCCGGATTCCCTAACGCAAAGAGATACCAAAGCAGGAACAGAGTGAACATGGAAAAGTGAGCCATAACTGATATTCTGTTCCCTATTTTTCCCGAAGATGCAATGTTGTACATTATCATAAAAATCGGACCATATAAGAACGGAAAGGGTATAGAATAATTCTGGAAAATAAATAAAAGATGTATCACCTGTAAGAGCGCAAACGATAGTGCAAACCGTTCAAAAGCATTCTTTTTTAACTTGTTGGTAAATAGCATAGTTATTCAATTTTATATTCTATCACGTATATTTATATTGCAATAAGCAATCTGTTATATTGATAATAGCAAAAACTTTACACCTTACGGTACATACATCACTTGCGCATCATTAGATTGCTTAGCCTAGATGCTAGTTTCGGTCTGTTGTGGAGACGTTCTTACCTGTGTTTTAAATTTTAACCTGAAGGTTGTTTCAACGGTTGGTTTTCACCTGTTTCTCTGACAGCTAGGCGAATTTACAAGTTAAATTGTAAAAGCCCTATTGAATAAATCAAACTTTACATTTCTGTAGCTATTATTCTACAAATGTAGATTGTTAGTGATTCCAAAAGAAAAAAGCCACTATAAAGTGGCCTTAAATATCAAAGTACTACACGACACCACTACTCCGTGATATCATCCGCAGCTTTGTTGGGATCTTCCGTATCTGGTACAGCCTCTTCTGCCGGAGACTCAGACGAGTCATTTTCTTCCTCCTGCAAGTCCTCTTCCGCAGGTTTGTCATTAGGGTCCATAACCGCTTGTGGCCCTTCCATTAGTTGCAGATAGTCTTCGTACGCTAAAATTAACGCAATAACCAAACCTGGTTTGGAAGTCATTGCCGATGTCTTGTGTGTATTCATATTTAGTTAGCTTATATAGTAACAGCGTGTATAGTAACAACGTAAAACGCCTTCAATTGTTTTTCAATACCAATACGAAAATTAGCTCGTTTTATCGAAACACTTTTAAAACCGTATTTACCGCAAAACAATCGAATTATACGGTATTTCTTTCATAAATATTGCAAAGTGTTTTGAAATACAAAAAATAATATATACTTTAGAGATAAAGTTACTCCGGTAATTAAATTATGCTACCGTACCCATGAAAAAAATTATATTTGTCGATAGTACCCAAATAGGACTTTTTACATTTCAAGCCTATATCCTTGAGTTGTGTAATTTAAATGTAGGTTTTGGCATATATATCGAGACCTTCGATATTCCACTTGTATTGTTTGAGAAAGACGCCTCAGATGTCGTACGGCTCTCGATAGATGAAAGCTTGGTGCAATTCATTGCCAATAAAAGCATATCGAGCAGAATAGAGCGCCAACAGTATTTCAACCAACTTTTAGAATTTGTCAAATCAAGTGAGGAGCTCGCAGCGAAAATAGTATTTAAGGAAAAAGAAATGGAGTATCTTGCCGATAGTAAATACCTCGTTCAGATGAGAAATATTTATATAAATTCAGGGAATCAAGCCTGAGCTAAAAAATATTTAAAAATAAATTTAGCCACCAAACCAACTCTTTATCAAATCATTAACACCCGTGTACTGATTACAATAAGCTAAAATCCATTTTTATAATTGCTAAAATATTACATAGTTTTGCCTCAAATTATAAACAAACTATGTTACCATCACCGATCAGACAATTCTCCCATCTAGGTATTGTCCCATCCAAACAAATTTTCTATCAATTAGACACTGCCGCACTCGTTGAGCAGGCACTGCGCAACCAGGAGGCCACATTGACGGCAACAGGTGCATTGAACATGCAAACCGGAAAATTTACCGGCCGTTCTCCCAAAGACCGCTTCATCGTCATGGATCAGCACACCGCCCACACCGTTGACTGGGGAGCCATCAACCAATCTATGGACGTAGCCATTTTCAACAAAATCCATCAGCGTGTTGCGGCCTTCATTTCCGATAGCGATATCTATGCCCGAGACTGTCAGGCTATTGCCGATCCGCAATATGCACAGCATGTATTCGTCGTCAGCACCAAGGCTTGTCAGGATCTATTTGCGAAAAACATGTTTATTGAATCGGAAACGATCACTTCCCATCCTGTCGATTGGAATATCCTAGTCGCTTCCGACCTGCAGCTCGAAGACCATCTGGATCTAGGCTTAGCGCACGAGCATTGCATTGCGCTAGATCTCACCCGCAAGTTGATTTTGATCGTTGGTACAGGTTATACCGGAGAGATTAAGAAAAGTATATTTTCTGTTCTGAACTATATTTTGCCCCTTAAAGGAATCCTAAGTATGCACTGCTCCGCTAATGTAGGCCAAGATGGTGATACAGCACTTTTCTTCGGTCTTTCAGGCACAGGTAAAACGACACTCTCCAACGATCCGGAGCGCTATCTAATAGGTGATGACGAACATGGCTGGGCCAGAGATTCCATTTTTAACATAGAAGGTGGCTGCTACGCCAAGACGATTGGATTGAACCCACACGCCGAGCCCGTGATCCATGAAGCCATTCGGTTTGGCGCTTTACTCGAGAATGTAACCTATCATCCCCATACACGCACAGTCGACTATACGGATACCAGCCTTACCGAAAACACCCGTGTATCTTATCCCCTTGAGCATGTCCGCACCTATAGCAACAGTAATCGTGCAGCCATACCCAAAAATATCTTTTTCCTATCGGCAGATGCCTTTGGCGTATTGCCTCCGATTTCCAAGCTCACGGTCGAGCAAGCACTTTATTACTTTATCAATGGCTACACCTCAAAGGTTGCCGGCACTGAAATGGGCATAAGCTCCCCTTCTTCCACCTTTTCAGCCTGCTTTGGCGCCGCATTCATGCCCCTGCACCCCATGCATTATGCCGAACTTCTCCGCACGAAACTAGCGGAAAATCCCGACACAAATGTATGGCTAGTTAATACCGGCTGGATAGCCGGCCCTTATGGCGTAGGACGTCGGATCAAACTTTCCATTACCCGCGAGATTATCAAAGCTGCACTTAGGGGTACCTTGGGCGAAGAAGGTTATCAGCAGCATCCCATATTCGGGCTTTCGTTTCCAAACAATTGCCCCAATATTCCATCCAAACTGTTGGATCCCCAAGCATTATGGGAAAATACGGAAGCTTATGACGCCATGGCACGTAAGCTGAAAGATCTATTCGAGGAGAACTATACCAAGTATAATACAGCCGTAGCAGCTCTTCCCTTATTAAACTCACCTCAAGCGATAAAAACGACAGTATAATCTATTTGATATGGCAATCACGACATTAGGACAATTTATCATTGAAAAACAGGCCGACTTTCCGTATGCTAAGGGAGAACTTTCACGTTTGCTGCGGGATATTGGCATCGCCGCCAAACTGGTCAACCGTGTAGTCAATAAAGCAGGTCTCGCAGATATCCTCGGTCAGCAAGGCGACATTAATATACAGGGGGAAGTTCAACAAAAACTGGACGTGTATGCCGATACACAGTTCATCAATGCGTTGAAAATGGGTGGAGAATGCTGTTATGTCGCTTCCGAAGAACACGAAGAGGGTGTAGATTTGTCTGCAAATACTGTTTCCAAAAAAGCGAAATACATCGTCTGCATTGATCCACTCGATGGCTCATCAAACATCGATTCCAATGTTTCCGTAGGCACCATCTTTTCCATCTATAGACGTTTCCATGCAGACCGTCCTATCCAAGAAGAAGAAATTTTGCAAGTGGGCCGCAAACAGGTGGCAGCAGGCTATATCATCTACGGCTCCTCCACGATGTTGGTCTACACGACAGGTTGTGGTGTCAACGGGTTTACCTTAGATCCCTCCATCGGCGAGTTTTGCCTCTCCCATCCCGACATGAAGATTGCTTCCCGTGGGGCTCTATACTCCATAAACGAAGGGTATTATAGCAAGTTCCCACAAGCCGTAAAAAAATATATCAAATATTGTCAGGAGATTGACCCCGCTACGAGCCGTCCCTATACTTCGCGTTACATCGGTTCCATGGTCGCAGATATCCATCGTAATTTAATAAAAGGAGGCGTGTTCATTTATCCGCAAACGTCCAATCATCCAGCGGGAAAACTGCGTCTGATGTATGAGTGCAATCCGATGGCATTTATTGTGGAACAGGCGGGCGGCAAAGCCAGCACAGGAACCACGACAATACTTGATATCCAGCCACAGACATTGCACCAGCGTGTTCCGATAGTTATTGGAAGTAAAGAAATGGTAGAGCAGGTGGAAAGCTTCTATCTGTGAGGTAAAAAGTGGGTAAACTTATAAAAAGTAAATCCTGAAGCTGGGAGCGACAGGATCTACAAAACCAATTATTAACCTAAATTATAAAACGTCCTACTTTTACTTTTAGTATGTGGAAGGTATATTTTTTTTAAAACAACTTTACGACAGACGATTATAATTGCGTATAAAAGCAAATATATCTAAGTTTGCAACGATTAACGTTCAAAAGACAAGATGGGTTTCAATTGTAATAGAGTAAATTATCCGTTGAAGGATTGGATTAAGCGCAGCTTTATATTCTCCTTTTGCATCGTTTCCATTCTGGCTATTGATATTATGTATCAAGACCAACCTGCATTCTGGTGTAATATTCTTATCGCCTTTGTCTGTTTCTTCGGCGTGATTGTATTCAACCTTTTGCTCCATATACACTTTGATCTCAAGGATCCCGTCAAATCTCCAGTATACGTCAAGTTATTAAGTTTCCTCTCTACCCTAGGCATATGTTCGCTAACCTTCTACATCACCTCCCGTTTGGGCGTGATGAATATGGAGGAGAAACGTATTTTAAACACGTCCACATTTGGCTTTATATTACTTATGGTTTTACGGGCAGCCATTCTCAATTTCATTGTTCAGTTGTGGTTATATTTCGTTATGAACGATCATTTTCGCAATCAGCTTGAGCTCGAGCGGTCCAAGCTCGACAAACTGAATGAGCGGGCCATCAACCAAATGCTGCGGCAGCAGGTACAACCTCATTTTCTGTTCAATGCCCTATCTAGTCTAAAATCGCTGATTAAGAAAGATAGTGCTATGGCCGAATCCTATTTACTGCAGCTTTCCGACTATCTTCGCGCTAGTTTTACCATCTCCGAGGACGGATTGGCAACTGTAAAACAAGAAATACAATTGTGTGAAGACTACCTCTGCATGCAAAAGATCCGTTTTAACGATGCCATATCCTATACCATAGCTGTTTCTGCATCTGTACTTGAAGATAAGCTGCCTATATTCTCGTTACAACCTTTAGTCGACAATGCGCTAAAGCACAATCAATATACCGTAGAACACCCCCTCCATATAGAGATTCTAAACCACGACGGTTGGATTATCGTACGCAACAATGTATGTCCACGCAAGACATCACATGAAGACAACAACAACTACGGCCTAAATAATCTCAAAGAACGGTTTAGTTACTATTTGAAAGAGAGCGTGCATATTCATGATCACGGTACATCATTCGAAGTACACGTTAAAATTATCTCCTCGTGAACGCTATCATCATCGAAGACGAAGACCTTACAGCAGAAGACCTGCACTGCACGTTGAAACGGCTGGATCCTTCCATTGAACTATTAACACGGTTATCCAGTGTGAAAGAATCTGTAGCCTATTTCCGAAAAAAAACACCCGTAGATCTTATCTTTAGTGATATACAACTGGGTGATGGTCAGTCGTTCGAAATCTTCAAGACCATACCTCCCCCTGCCCCCATTGTGTTCTGTACCGCTTACAATGATTACATGATGGAAGCATTTCAGACTTTCGGACTGGATTATATCCTCAAACCTTTTTCGGACGAAAGTATCCGAAAAACCTTACTTAAATACACCTCGTTGAAGCACACGTTCAATAAAGGAACGAACGAGATGCTATTCGAACTTCAAAACCAGACGGTATCAGCCGAGCAGCGACGTAAATCCATTATCGTCATGAACGGCGACAAAATTATTCCCGTACAATTGAGTGATGTTGTACTCTGTTACATTGAATTTGACAACGTATTTGTCAAGATAAGTTCCGGTAAGGAATATTTGGTCAACAAATCATTGGATGAGATGGAACAACTATTAGGCGGGGACTTCTTTCGAGTAAACCGGCAACATATTCTCAAGCGAGAAGCCATTGCATATGCCAATATGGGACTTAGCCGTAAACTCATGTTGACACTGCACGTGAGCCATCCCATCAAAATTTCCGTGAGCAAAGAAAAATCAAGCACCTTTCTACACTGGTTAGAAGGCTAATACCTCGATCATTCATCCGAACCTGTGGACGACTCAGTCTTCGATTTGTCCGTTTCAGCTATTTTTTCATTTCCGGTCATTATAATTCTCACCATCTTTGAATTAACAACTCAAACACATAATACCATGAAGAAATACGTTTTAATATTCAAGACTTCAATCCGAACGATACTAGATCGTTCCAATTTGATTCAAAAATTATATACGGTTTCCAACGATGTAAAATTTGCAACAGTAGATCTTGATGATGAAGATTTTATCCTGCGAATAGAAAGCACCCGTCGCAATGAAGATTTCATTTCCCGGTTTTTATCTTTAGAAGGGCATCAGGTAGCCTTTTTAGCCGCATTTGAAAAAGACGAACAAGGGAGACCGTTGATGAAGGCGTCTTATTATTAGGGCTTAGACACGAGGAGCTAGAAGACTAGTCTGCCATTAAGCAGGCTAGTCAATTACTAATTCACCGTCTAACTGCTCATAAATTGAATTTTTCGAGATGTATTCCGGGACAATGTCTTTCATCATCGATACCAACGCCATGCGATCGATTGCTTCCGAACAGGTAAGGGCACATAACTGTTCGATTTTATATTTCTTCACGTCTACATCCTCGGTATTCACCTTGGCAATCATGATTTTCTCGTGATGTGTTTTCTGCGTATTTTCATCATTCGCCAACAGCTCCTCGTAGGTCTTTTCTCCTGGTCGTAATCCCGTGATCTGGATATCAATATCTTCCGGATAGCGGTATCCTTTCAGTCGGATCATCCGTTTCGCCAGATCCATGATCTTGACCGGTTGTCCCATATCAAATACGAATATCTCTCCCCCATCGCCCATTACTCCGGCTTCCTGCACCAATTGGCAGGCTTCGGGAATCGTCATAAAGTAGCGCGTAATATCGGGATGCGTTACCGTCAGTGGTCCACCCTTTTTCAATTGTTTTTCGAAAAGCGGAATTACGGATCCATTGGAGCCCAGTACATTTCCAAAACGGGTCACGATAAAATTGGTCGCGCTTTGCCGATTCAGTGCCGACACATAGATCTCTGCTATACGTTTTGTTGCGCCCATTACGTTTGTGGGGTTTACGGCCTTATCCGTAGATACCATGACGAATTTTTCGGCGCCAAACTGTACCGCCAGATCCGCCACATTCTTCGTACCACACACATTCGTGCGAATAGCTTCATAGGGATTTTGCTCCATGAGTGGCACGTGCTTATAAGCTGCCGCATGAAAGACCATTTGTGGTCTATATTTGTCGAACACCTGCTGCATAAAGACCCTATCGCGTACGTTACCCACTACGTAGGAGGAGGTAGTTGGCGCTATCTGCAGGATTTCCTGTTGCATATCGTAGAGGGCAGACTCCGCCTGATCCAATAAGATAATACGTTTGCAATCACTATAAGCAATCTGTCGTGCCAGTTCAGATCCAATGGAACCCGCCGCACCAGTTACAAGAATCACTTTACCCTGTAAGGAAGCCTTGACGATCAGGTTATCCAGTTTAATGGACTCCCGTCCCAGTAGATCTGTGATCTTCAGCGTACGCATTTGGCGTGCAGCCGCCTCCCCCTGCAGTAATTTTGCGGTAGAGGGCATGATCATGATTTTAGACGGCAACGGCTCCAGAATTGCCGATATACGCTTCAGGCGTTCCTTATTCGTATCATCCAGCGCTATAATAAATTTATCCACACGCAGATCCAGTACATACTGTTCGTTTAGACAGGCTATATCCTTTACCAAAAAACCGTTTATCCGTTTTCCGATCCGGTTCGGGTTATCGTCCACGACTGCCACTACCTTATATTTGTTACGTGTATCGTTCTGCAGGATATTATAGGTGACCATACCCATATTTCCGGCACCCGCAATTACCACCCGGCTTACGGTACGTTCATTCCAGAAAATACGTTCGTAAATGGTACGGTAGCCTATCCGTGCAGCCACCATGGCAACAAAAGTTATTAGGGCATGTACAAACAGTACGCCGTAAGACATCCGTAGAAAATCACCCGAAAAGGTACCCCGATCAAATAACAGACGTGCCACGAACGAGACCAAGAATAAGCTTATTGTGGCTGCGCCCACTGCCTTCAGGATGTACTGCGCATCACGGATTCCCGATTGCCGGATTATGCCCTTATAAGTCTTAAAGTATAAGAAACACAAGTAGTAGACCCCAGTAACCGTTACCGATTTCTTTACCATCAGCAAGAGGTCAAAGCGCCCCTTAAAACTATTGATAATGTAATTGGCCAAAATATAACAGGCCCACACCGTCAACAAATCAATTAACAAGACCACCCACCTCGGATTGTCTTTACGCAACCGTTTAAAAATATGTGCTATTTCCATTAATATTCTTATATCTGCAGCATGTTACCCTAGCGCAACATAGTTTTTCACAACGCTAATCCTTATAACAAAAAGCACACCAATATTCGGCAGAATTTATTTTTTAAGTCTACGTATAAAAAACAGATAACAAATATGCGTAAAAATACGTATATATGAAAGCTAACAGAAGAATATTTTCATTTTATTTTGAATGAAGGATATGTTAAGTTTCTTACTTTTTCTTTTTACCAAACAGTTGCTTGCGCAGGCGTTCGCGAAGTGAAACAGGAGCGGTATCACCGTATCCGTATCCATATCCGTACCCATAGCCATAGCCACGTGCAAAGTCGACATCGTTAATCACTACTGCCATATTCTTTAACTTGCCCTCTTCATACAATTCTTTCGGCACATTCAATAGGCGTTTATCCAAGTAATTGGCCCGCGCTACGTAGATCGTCAGATCTGCATTATCCGCGATCAAAAGCGTATCCGTTACCAAACTCACCGGCGCGGTATCCACTATGACATAGTCATAGTGTTCACGTCCGTATTTGATCACATCATCAAAATGCCCATTCATCAAGAGTTCTGCCGGATTCGGCGCAATATAACCCGAATAGATGATATCAAATTGATAAGGGGCAGGACGGTTGATAATAATGTTATCGATATCCATATCCGGATTAATCAGGTATTGTGTGATCCCGATATTCGTATGTTGCAGGTGCGAAAGGCCCAGGTAATCCAATACTTTCGGGGAGCGGATATCTGCCCCAATTAAGAGTACTTTTTTACCCGACATGGATAAGATTCGCGAAAGGTTGGTGGATACAAATGATTTTCCTTCACCCGAAGTCGTGGAGGTTACAAAGATCACCGCCGAGTCCTTTTTAGCCCCGAGCATAAAGGCCAGGTTGGTCCTTAAGATCCGGAACGCCTCCGCGAGAGAGGAACGGTCGTTATCCTGAATAATCGGATCCTCGGAAGTCGGCACCTCTCCCAAAATCGGTGCTGCAAATTTATCCTCAATATCCTTGCGCGAATGGATTTTATTATCCAATAAGAACTTGATATAAAGCGTGGTAAATGGAATGAGAAATCCAAAAATCAATGCTGCGACTATAATCAAGGATTTTCTCGGCGACACAGGCTTACTCGAGCCGTAAGCTGTGTCTATAATTTTCATAATAGCTGGCGTAGCCGAAGCCTGTATTTCTGTTTCTTCGCGCTTTTGCAATAGGAAAAGATATAGCGATTCAACGATCTCCTGCTGTCTCGAAATATCTCGAAATCCACGCTCTTGATTCGGAAGTTGATTGAGCTTGCCTTGAAACTTATTTCGTTGAGATTGAAGTGCATTCACATTAGACTGTAATACCTGACGATAGTTATCCAATGAAGCGCGTAAGGATCGATTAATCTCTTGCAGATTTTTATTCAGATTTAAAACTACAGGATTATCTTGTGTTGCGGATTTCAAAAGGTCATCGCGTTCGAGCAAGAGTTCGTTATAATTTTGGACAATTGATTGTACAGACGGATCACTAAGACCTAAATTTGACGGTAACAGGGTGTTAATACCATCCTCCACAGTTCCACGCATCATATCTGCTAGCTGCAACTGTGTTTGGTATTCGATCTGCTTTCGCTCATTTTCCGTTGCACCCTCCATATATAACTGGGCTTCAGAAGTCATATCCACCAGGTTATTATTATCTTTGTAGTCTGCCACCTTCGAATCCGCAGTAGCCAAGTCCTTTGAAATCAACTGCAAACGTGTATTAATAAAGCTCGATGTAGCCCGGGTGAGTCTGGTCTTATCCTCTGTCATGTCCTTATTGTATTGCTCAATAAGCGAGTTCAAAATAATTTCAGCCTTGGTGCGATTACCATAGTCAATAGAAAAATTCACAACGTAAGACTGTTTTTCTTTGTTAGGAGTGACCTCTAAAATTTCTAATAGCTCGTCGACCGTTTTGTCTATAGGTTGGTATTCCACAACCAATTCATCGCCACTATTTAAACTGGGTTGCGGAACTAAAGTTATCGGTCCAAGGGGTGTACTAAGGTTTTCACCTGATAAAAGTGTTCTTGTTCCACTATTTTCGTCATTAACAATATATTGATTGTCAACATGTTTAATAGAAAAAGAATAAGATACTGAATCCAAACGTACTGCATTTGATTGCAGTATAATTAATTTGAAAGGTGCTTCCGATTCTAAAATTTCAGACGATTTGACATTTCCCTTTTTAAAATAAGAAATATGCAACCTATTGTTTTCCACAACCTTACGCAAAATTCGGCGAGATTTAAATATATCAATTTGATCAGCAACAAATGCTGAGGATCCTCCACCCAATCCGGTTAGGCTTGATAGCTCTGCCAATCCGGCCAATTCTCCTGAGGCTTTGTTCTCGTCCTGCAATAATATTTTTGCTGTAATATTGAAGATTCGCTCTGCGTACCTTAGGTAGAGTAATCCTGCGACTAGACAAATAGATACTGAGAGAACAAACCACTTCCAATAAAAGGCATACTGCTCAAAAAGCTGTTTTAAATTAATTTCTTGTTCCTGCACTTCAGGAGTTGTCTTAGATATACTGTTATTCATGAAAGTTTTCTCTTTTTCTCTACGTTAGCGAACGAGGACCGAAATGATTGTTATGATTATACCAGCGATGGAAATAAACAAAGAATTATTTTGTGTGTATTTTGAAGATTGTACCCGAGCACCATTCGGTTCAACGTATATTACATCGTTTTGTGCTAAGTAATACACTGGTGAATTCAGCGCATCCCGTTGTGTCAGGTCTACCCGGTATTCTTGCTTAATACCATTTTGTTCTCGTATTACTAATACATTATTCCTTACTCCGTTGATGGTTAAATCACCGGCCAGTCCGATCGCTTCTAATAGGGTGATACGATCATTTTGAATCGTAAATGCCCCCGGACGTAGTACCTCGCCTAATACAGTGATCCGAAAATTACGAATATTGATATTAACACCTGGATCTACAATGTACTTACTAATCTCCTGACGCAAATAGTCAATCGCTTCAGTTCGCGTTTTACCTATCAATTTTACTTTACCCAATTTCGGAAAGTCAATATAGCCATTATTGTCGATGGTATAGGTCGGGATAAAAGGATTAGATTCCTGAATAGTCCCGACCTGATAAGCATTTACCTGATTAAATGGTTGTGTCGCCCGAATATCGTCCGCAGTAACCGAAATGGTCAATATATCCCCCGCCTGTAATTTGGGCGCATTGAGCTCGTAGCTGGTATGTAAAGCTGTTGAATCGGGTTGAAAGTAAACCAAATCCTTCCTGCTCGCACAGGAATTCATCAGAAGTATTCCGACTACGAAAAGGGCCAAGAAGGCATTGCGTAAATATTGAGGCATAGATAACAAATTAAGTTATTCGGTGAGCAG
This sequence comes from Sphingobacterium olei, assembly GCF_005048855.1. Classification (GTDB taxonomy): domain Bacteria; phylum Bacteroidota; class Bacteroidia; order Sphingobacteriales; family Sphingobacteriaceae; genus Sphingobacterium; species Sphingobacterium olei. The sequence goes on along the minus strand of NZ_SUME01000005.1, from coordinate 545,613 downwards.
TACAAAAAACGCTCCAAAAATTTTCTAGTTTCACCAATCGCAAAAATACTATTTTGAACTGAAAATACTAGAATTTTTCAAAACAAAATGAAAACAACTCTGGTGACTAGTGATTAGTAAACGGTGGTTGGTGTTTCGCATTCCCTAACTCGCAATTTTCTAATACTTTAAAGATCACCACGTCGTACCTCCTCGTGATGACGAACGGTTATACTAGTTCCTAACTCCTTGTTCCTACCTCCTAACCCCTATTCACAAAGAAATCTACCGGCCAAGTATAGTCATCATTTTTAGCATTGTCAATCCCATAATCTGCAAACACCAACAACTCACTGTTCGCTTCCAACGCCCTGAACGCTGTACCATATCCAACCGGAACATGCAAAACCTGTTGATCCGTTGCTTTTATGACTTCTCGCTCGATTGCCAAATCCGGAGACGGTGTTTCCCAATTATCAATCTGTACCAAGTCAACAACAAACGATCCCGACAATACATAAAACCAGCGTTGTTCGATGCGATGCGCCCGCCATCCCCGTACTGTTTCTAGATCAGCATTCTTTATAATATAAAACCGCTTTACCAGCGACATATCAAAATCATTAACAAAACGGATAGAACCGCGATGGTCTGTGGCTATGCCTCCCTGTATTGTATTTATCATTTTTCGGAGTTAGGGGTTAGAGACTAGGAATTAGAGATTTCCGATATTTAATAAGTCCGTTTATCATTTTACCAATTTCTTCCGCTTTAGGCAATAATCCGTTGTACATATCTTCATTTAAATAACCAAGATTTTTTGCTATTAAAAGTTGAGTATCAAGTTCTGCGCAACTTCCAGAAGCTATAAATAGGAATTGAATAAACTCTTTATTCGTTTGCCTTGCTGCACCCTCCGCAATGTTTGATGGTATTGACACAGCAGATCGTCTGATCTGGGAAGTGATAGAATAAACCTCTTCTTTAGGAAACGCCGTCGTACATCGGTAAACATCGCTTACCAACACAATTGCCTTTTTCCAAACATCCAAATCTTTATGTGAAACAGTACTCATAGCGAATTTATATTAAACCTACTCTCTAACGGTGTTTGTTTTCAAAATAAGCATCCAGTTCCTTTTCTTCATCGAAATCTACAGGAAGCTTCACAGACCCCAACACGTTTAGCCATTCCAGATTTCTTTTATCCATAGCCTCCTGCGAAATCAATTGTTCCTTTTCTATATCATCGCCACTCATCTTCAACATTTGCTTCTGCTCTTCGATTAATTTAGTCATCTGTGTTTCAGTTGCCATAATTATCAATTTTGATGTGCGATAAATTTAGCAAAAATTAAACACATAGAAAAATGACAACAGACTAGTTTCTAACCCCTAATCTCTATCTCCTAACACCTAACCCCTAACTCCTATCCTTCAGTCACCAATCTCTGCTTTCTGAAAACCAAACTTTCAATTTACACACTTAAATCAAAATAAATATGTAAATTGAAAACTAAACTTTCAATTTACACGATTATTCGTATATTTGCTACATGATAGAAAGAACATGTTTTTCGAAATTACTATCTGCACTACAGACTGTACCCGTTGTCGCGCTATTAGGGTCGAGGCAGGTTGGCAAGACGACCTTGGCCTTAGCTATCGAAACGGCTCTAGAAAAAACAGCTACGTACCTTGATCTGGAACTTGATTCTGACTTTAACAAACTCACCGATCCGGAAAGCTATTTGTCCCGTTTTTCGGGGGAATTACTTATCATCGACGAGGTTCAGCGTAAGCCCGATCTTTTCCGCATATTACGTGGTCTAGTCGATATACGGAGACGAGCGGGAGAGCCAGCAGGTCAATTCCTGCTCCTCGGATCGGCATCACGTGATCTATTACAACAATCTTCCGAATCATTGGCTGGTCGAATCCGCTACCTTGAGCTAAGCCCTTTTACCGTTATCGAAATACAACAAGCCGATCCCCTCGCCTCCAATCTAGAGAAACTATGGTTTAGGGGAGGATTTCCAGACAGTTACCTTGCACCATCTGAAGCAGAAAGCTGGCATTGGCGGAGCGACTTTATTTCGACTTACGTAGAACGAGATATCCCATTAATGGGGCCTCAGATTCCAGCCACTAAGCTACGTCGATTCTGGACCATGCTCGCCCACTACCACGGACAGCAAGTTATACTCTCCGAATTGGGCAGAAGCTTAGAGGTTAGCCATACCACAGCACGAAATTATCTTGATACGCTTACCGATTTCTACATGGTGAGACAGATCCAACCTTGGTCTGGGAATACCAAAAAGAGATTGGTGAAATCGCCCAAGATTTACCTTCGAGACAGTGGTTTATTGCACCGGTTACTAAACATCTCTGAATTCGACACCCTACTAGGTAATCCTATTTTAGGAGCAAGTTGGGAAGGATTTGTTATTGAAAACATCATTTTAACCATTGACGACCGCTGGCAGTTTAGTTATTACCGCAGCAGCGGGCAAGCGGAGATTGATTTAGTACTTGAAACCCCTTTACATGAAGTATGGGCTATTGAAGTCAAACGAGGTGCTGCACCAAAACCAAAGCGCGGTTTCTACGAAGCGGCCCAAGATATCGGTGCAGACAAAAAATTCGTGGTATACAGCGGAACAGAACGTTATCCCCTACCCAATGAGGTCGAAGTCATCGGATTAATTGAATTTCTATCGCTAATCTCCAACCCCTAATACCTATCCCCTAACCCTCTAATGTCTAACCCCTAATCTCTAACTCCTAACCCCTAATTGACATATTTCCCAATCACATACCCCTTCCCCACCAAATACGCTGCACTCAATACAGCCAACAGCCCAATTGCAAAAACCACCTGTGTGGATACAGACTGATCTACAAACTGCAGTACGAGTAAACCGATTAAAAATTGAACAGCTCCATATAGAAAAGAGATCAGCAATTTATTGACACCTGCTTCATTTCCCAGGTACTGGTATAAGTGTGAGCGGTGTGCTTCAAAGATATTTTCTTTTAAGTACAAGCGACGGATAATCGTCCATACCGCATCAATGCCATACACCGCAAGGAAAAGAATATAAATAAGATTACCTGTTTGGATAATCAGCGCAGCTAAAGCAAACAATAAAATAAAAGCAATGGCTACAGATCCTACATCGCCGGCAAAACACTTTGCTTTGGTTCTAAAGTTGAAGAAAGCAAATACGAGTACCGATAACATCGTATAAATCAATAGATCTTGATCAATAAAGTTGATATGGTGACTGGTCAACAGTAATAGACTTCCAACTGCTAAGGAATAAGCTGCCGTAATCCCATTGATACCGTCCATAAAATTATAGGCATTGATTACACCCACTACGACGACAAAGGTGATCGCCAAGTAATACCAAGGCAAAGAAAAGACTTGTAGTTCATACGCCATTAACAACACAGAAAGGAAATGAATCGCCAGACGTATCTTGTTGGATAAGGTCATGATATCATCTGCAAAGGAAACGATAGTCATTAACGTTAATCCCAAAAAGAAATACGGATACTGAAAACCAGATATAATAAAAAATGCCAATGCACCAAGGTAAAAGATTATACCACCACCACGGAGTGTAACGGTAGTATGCGAACTCCGCTCATTGGGTTTATCAATAATATTGAACCGATCCGCAACCCGAAAATATAACAGTTCCGCCACAAAAAGAATCACAAAAATCACTAAATATATCATCACTTAATATTTGTCTACTTTCTAATATCTAACACCTAATCTCTAACTCCTATCTCTAGTGAGCTACCATTCTACTTCCAACCCTTTGAAATCAAAATTCGATATTGATCCTGGAAAATCTCCATAAATCTGTACACGCATTAAACTCAGTGCGGATAGCTTTTCGCTTATACTCTCAAACTTAATTAAAAAAGCGTATGGAATTTCGGCAGTCACATCTTGAAAGAAAACATCTTCGGATTCCGCATTAGGTTTTACGACTTTATAGGTTTGATAGGTATTCCCCTGAGGATCGACAACCTGTTGCTGCACAAACTGCAGGTTTCTTTTTTTTGTACCATGGTAGGTTATCAGTCCCTTTACAGAAACTTCACCACTTTCTTGGTTCTGAGACAAGGAAGTGATACGTATCGACACATCTTCTTTCTTTATTTCTTTCCCTCGCTCACGCAAATCCAACGCCTCCTTTAATATTGTCGTCCGTTCAGCTTGTTCTTTTAGTTTTCCTTTCAGCGTTACAATTTCCTGTTGCAATTGCTTTTCAGTAGCCGTCTGTGCTTTTACACTCTGTAAGCCGCACAAAACAAAGCCAATCCATAAAAATGTTTTCATATATTTAATTATTTCATGATCTCTAACTCCTAGTCACTAACACCTATCTCCCAATCTTTAACTCCTGTTCTCGGATCTTTGTTCCACTATAACCTTTACCAATTACTAATCACTAGTTACAAGTCACGAAACGACCTAATCGTTTTCTCCAGCCCTTCTCTAGCAGACAAAGGTAGTTTTTCAATCCCCAAGGCTTCCTTAATCTTCGTATTTGAAACTATTAGATTACTTGTCATCTTTTTTAATCGTTTTGAATTCAACGGTATCGGAATTACATCTCCTACTTTCGCGATTGCCTTCACTATAAACTTAGGAAGAGATAGATTCAACGTATTCCTTCCTGTAATATTTTGAATAATCTGTATAATCTCAGATGTCGAAACCGGTTCATCGTCAGCAATATGATATATCCCCGACTCCATCTTATCTTGATTTTTAATAATCTGCTCAATAAAAAAACAAAAGTTATCTATAGATATGAAGGAACGGCTATTTTCAAAAGAAGCCAATGGATAGGGAATGCCTTTAGAAATCAATTTATATAGCAACCCAAGATTGCCCCTATCTCCAGGTCCGTGAACCATCGGTGGGCGAAGAATAATCAGCTTCTTATTTGTAGGTATTTCCTGTGACATCAACCACTCCTCCGCTACACATTTTGACTTGCCGTACAGTGATTGAGGATTGCACAAATCAACTTCGGTTAAGGGTTTACCAGATTCAAATTCCTCTAATGCGGCTAGAGAACTAATATGAATAAAGAGGTTCATTTTAGTTGATGTGAACTTTTCAAAAACATCCTTAACAATTTCGAAATTAGAATAATAATATTCTTGCTCCGTTGCTACGCCTCTGTGATCGTGCGCTTTTCCTATCAAATTTACTACCGTATGTGCGTCCGTCTCGAAATAATTTCTCCAATTTACAGTACGCAGTGATAAAACTTCAACTTGAAAACTCTTCTTATTTAGAAAATCCGTGAGACTTTTTCCTATAAAACCCGACGATCCCAATACTTTAATTAATGGTTTTGACATTTGATTGAATAATTGAAAGACATACATTAACACTAAAACAACTAATGTTCCATAATAAGGATCTCTCCTGCTCGAATCCTCGCCGTATATGCTACACCTTGTTTTCCATAAGAGCGGTTTAATTCCTTATCGATAAAAGTAACATTATTTGAGGGGTAAATAGTAAATTGATTAACCTTTGAAAGGCTTTTATTAACAAAAACGGTATAATTCTTTTCTCCATTTTTAATTTCGGAAATTAATAAATTTTTACCATTTACTAACCTAAACTTATTCGATGGTATATTTAGGAACAATGTTAAATCTTTACTTGCCTCTGTGTGATAAATTTTTACTACACTACAATTCAAAAAGACAGATCTCAAATTATTTATATATCTATTTACTTCCTTCAAATGTTTATAATTCAAATTTTTTTCTCCTGTAATAGACATTGGTGCATCTATCATTGTTCCTCCTAACGACCAATATCTATAATACTGAATTCCCTGCGCTCCGTATGAAAGATTTACAAATGCTTGCAACATCAGATCTTGAATACTAATGATTTCTGATTTATTTTCAATTGACATTATCTTAATAAAGCCCCAAAATGACGAGTTTTTATTTTTTGTCATTGAAGAAATTATTTCAAGATTACCATACCAATCTTTTCGTGTCTGCCCGTTAGTTATGGGATAATGATCAAAAGAATATACTCTAAGATCAAATTTCGAATAGAATCGATTTATATAATCACCATAACGTACTCCTCCCAATTGTTTCACAGAAGCATAATTCGGAAACAAATTGATGTAGCAGATATTACTTTTATCAATATCTGAAATAATATTTTTCCATTGAAGCAACTTGGGAAATCTACTTAAATCTGGCTCGTCCCCTAAAAAGTATCCTCCTAAACCAGGATGGTCCTTCACCATTTCTACTGTCTTCCGTGTTTCAGAAAATAATTCTGGACAATAAAGCAATATTTTTACACCATACTTCGCGGCAATATCCATTGCTTTAACAGCATTTCCAATATTATGAAAATGAGAAAAACTTAAATTAACACCGGCCTCTTTTAATTGGCTATAATAATGATCATTTGTAAAATTCTCTGGTATAGAACCCCAAGCTAAAATTGGAAAGTTTGAGTTAGAAACTTGACCTTTAATTTCTCCAACCAACAACAGAATAAAAGTCAAAAAGTATATAAAAAATCTCATTTCCTAGGATCAAATCTTGTCATTAATCTATGTACCGGTGCGATTAACCACGCTGGAAGCAAAGATCGTATTACGGGTACAAAAACGGCGATGCGAGTATAAGCCGGCAATTTCAATAATTTAGCTCCGCGGTAACCCATCATAGCCTGCTTAAAAACGACTTTCGTATTATTCTTTTTATAATAATTTTCCGTAAAACGATACTTAATTAAGAAGCGAGGTAAATTTTCGATTTTTAACCCTCCTGCGGCGGCTCTTATCCATAAATCATAATCTTGCCGACGTATGACATTTGGATTGTACGATCCAACCTTTACAATTTGCTTTTTGCGAAATGCAATTGTTGGATGAATTAAAGGGTTGGTCCACATCAACCTATAGAGATCTTTATGTCCAATTGGATACTTTCTTTCTCCAATAATATTGTCGTCATGATCGATATCATGTGCCCACCCACCAAGTATATCAATATCTGGATTTGCTATAAGATAGTCATACTGCAACTGAAATCTATTCTCATAACAAATATCGTCAGTATCCATGCGCATTACAATATCCTGAGAACATGCTTCTAAACCGTTATTAAGGGCGTAGCCAAGTCCTTTATTTTCTTCAAAGGCTATAAACTTAAATGCTAGTTTCTGCTTATAATTATTAATAACAGACTCAAGTTCAATTGTTAATGGACCATCTTTAACAAATACAACTTCATCAGGAGGTAGCGATTGAGCTGCAATACTTGCTAAACATTTCTCAAGTTGTATTGGACTGTCTTTTTTAAAACAAGAAATTAAACAAGAAAAAGCCATAATACTATTTTAATTTAAAAAAATATTGTTTACGCTTATCTTCGAATACGGAATCGAAGAAGATCATATCTCCATTTCCATTAAATCTCGGATGTAGGTCACAACGAGAGGATTCTTTAAACGAAGGAGACTGATACACTTCAAACAATTTTTCTACCGTATCGTTCTTTTTATTGTATACATAAAGTGTCTGCATACGACTTCTGTCTGGATAAGTATCGAATACAATGTTGTCTTGATAAACAGATGGATGACCATCGCCAACACCTAGTTTATCAACCACGCTATTCAATGTAAATTTCAGGGTATTTAAATCTATAAAATAGTATCCATCTTTCCCGTCGTGGCGAAGATAACCGTAGACTGTATTGTCGTCAAACCAGCAGCAATGGCTAACCATATCATGATCGGAAATAACCTTAAGGGATTTAAAGTCGCTTCCGATCAGTCGATCCTTCCGAACACCATTTCTATAGTACCTATGAATAAAAATAAAGTAATTACCCTCTTTATTAATCATAATATGGTTAATAGTATGAAATGAATGATCAAAATCATCCTGCTTTTCCAAATTGGCTATATCTTCTAACGAAAATAGAAGTCGAGATACCTCAGTCACATAATCTGTGATGAAAATACCATCCTGCCTCAAATTTTTCTTTTCATCATCATTTAACTTGCCTTGATTATTATAACCGTAATCCTCTGTTACCTCGTATAGTCTTTGATAATCTAGCGATAAAATGTAGTCCTTTTTGTAAGCATCTTGGACGGGTCTATCGAATACCTTTATAACGGATCTGGCACTAAGTGAGTATACCTTAGCTTCCCAAATCTTATGCAATCTATTATAATCATTGTAGATTAAATGATCGTCGTCTAGCCACTGGGTTCTACATCCTTGCTGCCATGTATAAGCATAAGACTTACCTACCTTTAAAATCTCGTCTGTATCGATATTTGTTAATACGATTTCAACATTCGATTCAGGCCTTCTTTCAAATTTCGTATTGTCCGCAGTTACATGATTAATAACCCATCCAATTGAATTAATTGAGCTTTTGTCATAATAACCAAAGAAAAATTCTTCGTTCGCCTCTAGTGATCCCGTCTGTCGCAAGTCTTTCTCTGAAATCTCGCCAAAACCCTTAATTACGTAAGCTTTTCTGTATATTAACGCATTTAAAGACACATAGCATCTTTTTACAAAACGTTTTATTTTAGGAGTGTTTGAAAGCACCTTAGCAATAAATCTCTCCTTTAAGGTATAATTCGAGTTAGCCATTTCTTAAACTTCTTTTTATAAGTGCAGTAATATAGCCAAAACGATAGCCAAGCTTCTGAAGAAACGAATTTGTACTTTTACCCGTTGACGAGGTCGAAGCATTATTTCCGTGTCTTCTATAAAAAATTAACTTTTCAGGTATCAATGCATATTTGAAAAAAAAAGAACCGATATATCCGATCCATCTGTCATGGGACTGAATATAGGGGGGGAACGGAAGCGCCTTATCAAGCACCTTCCTATTGAAAGCAGCACAACTCCCCTGATATGGTGTAGGCTTAAATAAAGCAGCATATTTGTTAATTGCAATCCCGGCCTCCGGTATATAACGCGTATTGTAAATAACATTTAAGTTTCCGTCTGTTATATAACAGTCGCTAACTATATAATCAAAGTCGATCAAGTACTTTTTTATAATATCAACCTTATTTTCGACCCATACGTCGTCTTGATCAGACATGATTATTACATCACCCCTAGCGTTGGCCAAAGCATTTTCCATATTAAAGGTAGGATTTCCGAACCGTTTCCCTGTTAATAATCTAATTCGATCGTCTTTCATCCCTTCTAAGATTTGAAGAGTCCTATCACTAGATCCGTCGTCAGAAATTACAAGTTCATCATCCTTACCAAGCTGGGACAAAATTGACGTAACCTGCGCCAAAACATATTTTTCACCATTGTAGGTTATCATACATACCGAAATCATATTGTTTTATTTAGAATTTTCTAACGAAATTATAATAGATTTTATAATAAAAATACTTGCCAATGCCTATACCTGAAATTTCTTTCAAAAAGCGAATCCTTTCTAAATTTCCTTGAATTGTATTTTTAATGTTTCTAATTTTTTTCAAGTAATAGCCAGTATTCACTTCTTTTGCACCGACGGCATTGGAATCATGTTGCCGATATAGTATTAAAGATTCATTAACTTGTCGTATTATACCTCCTCTTCTGATTGTTTGAATCGCGATCCACCAATCATGCATCGGCGCGCGTTCATTGTACGGTAAACTCACTAACTTAGCAGCTTTATTTATCATCATAGTGCAACCAGTTACGCAATTAAAAACTTGAATAATATCACCTTTAGTAATTATTGCTGGTTTAAGGCCCACGGTTCTCCAATATGAATCACTTACAATTTCTAAATTGTGGTTAACTACGAATAAATCTGTGTGCACAACGATAGGTCCGTCATGGCTAGATTCTAATGACTTCATTTTAGCTAAAGTTTTTTCTATTTTATCAGTTAGCCACACATCATCGTGATCGCAAAACATAAAATAATCGGACTCAACCTTATTTAAGAGATACATAAATCCTTTTGCAGCCCCCAAACTTGTACCGTTTGACGGAATCGATAAAATTCTGCTATCCCGAGCACAAAATGTATTAATAATGTTCAGAGTCTCGTCAGTAGAGCAATCATCTCGGATATACAAATTCCACTCAAAAAATGTTTGAGCAATTAATGAATCCAGCTGCTGTTCAAGATATCGAGAACTATTGTATGTGGTAAGTAGAATAGACAATTTCATATTGTAATTATAAATTAAAATAATCGATCAAGTACTGAGTTAGATTCAATCGTTCGACGAATAGTAGTCATATATTCTCCATCATTAAGCATTAAGAATAACAAATAGAACGTAAAAACTACCCAAATGTAGATAAGGAATCGCGAAAGCAAAACCTTACTAATATCGTAATTTTTTGACCAACCATAATATATACATATACTAATATAAGCAAATGAAAATAAAGACAGATTCATTGAGACTCGCCAGAAATCCCTGACAAAATACTGCGGAATAATAATAAAATTAGAATACTGTATTAGCTGCATAGTGAGTGGTAATAAATTTTTATACTTTTCTGCAACTCTATTTTCGATTCGCTTGAACCGATTTTTGTAATGCCAAAGGCAAAAATTGCTTAAAATAAAAAACGGAAGAAATAGCGCGATCGTTCCAAGAAACCTCGAAATGGAAACAAGATCTAAGTAGTACTCGTATTTTGGATTTACTATTTGTATTAATGGGAGAATCGCGCCTGCTGGAATAAATACTAAGACCATCGCGCCTAAAAAAATCAGAATATTTGTTTTTATGTAATTTTCATAGAATGAAAACTTCCTTATTAAGAAAAAAGGAGCCATAATCATCAAAGAAAAATGACTACAGATGGCCATAACAAAAAATAAGTAAAACACTACTTTACGCTTTTCGAAGTTAAGAATCGCAATTAGGAAAAGAGAAAAAGCTAAGAAAAACCTAATTTGTAATATGTTTGGATAAAATGGGACGATATATAAACATGAAACCACGAAAGCTGGAAGTGGCGATATTCTTTTGAGAAAAAAAAACATGCATAACATTATAAGCCCTCCATACAGAAACACAAAATCAGCGTATGATCCACCAAAAAATTTAACACTTTCAATAATTAAAATATGTGCCGGTTCGAGTGTTGATCTTACGGATTCATCATATATATATTGGAAATGTCCTTCATAATTTTCTTGGTCTAAAGACCATGAATTAAAAGCCTGCAGAACAAATAAAATAGCGAAGGCTACGTAAAAAAAAACTAGTTTTAGGATCGTATTCTTAAATACAGCTTCGAGAAAAGCTAATAGCAAAAGAAATAACGCAATTAAATAATACATAAAACTATATAACGAGTCAATTTAAAACAAATATCCAAACTTCACAATCTATCGCAACCAAATTCCTTTAGCCGTTCCCTTTATAATCTTACCGAACTGGATATAATTAAAAGCAGCTCCCGATCCATTAACAATGATCAGTGCTATTACCACACCTAATATACCATAACTCTGACTAAAAAAATATGTAAATGGTAGAAAAATTATGGCAGCAAAAATTATATTAATTACCTGTACGCGAAGCTTTCCAATCCCGTTTAGAAAAGACGAGTAACTGAGACTTATTACAAGTATATATATATATATACCCATTGAGATCGAAAGTTCAAAAGGTATTTTAATTACAGCACCCACCCATATTTTATAAACATAATCGGAGATTATAGTCATTATAAACAAGCCAATAAACGTAGCCAGTATTAATTTATGGACTTTTTTCATGCTTTTATGTATCCATTCTAGATCATTTCTAACATAAGCATCTGTAGTGGCAGACCAAAGTGGTGTTAATACAATCGAAAACAACATGGGAACAACGCTATAATAACGATACGCTATATTATAAACAGTTACGTTCTCCGGACCAAACATACTCGAAATAATTAAGTTGGATGTAGAAAAAATAACCAGCCCGCCTATCTGCAGTATAAAAAATTGCCCTCCTAAACTGAATAAAGATCCAACGTATTCTTTCTTATATAACTTAAAGGAAGGAGCTAAAGATTTATACTTAATCCAAAAAGTATATGGATATACGGTTAAGTAAACGATAACAGGAGAAACCGAGTATATAACAGCAACACTGAAAAGCGAACCTTGGCCTGTAAAAGACATTACATAAATCAACATTAGGGAAAGCAATTGTCCTAGCATGACCAATAAATTGTTAACGGCTGGCTTTTGAAGGGCTAAATATATATTCCCAACAAGTTTAAGAACAAATGTCAAACAGAATAACGCGAAGGATACAAAAACAATATCTTTCAGATTGGGGAGTACGGTTGTATCGACGTTCAAAATCAAATTCCAATCGATGAAATTGTTCGCAAACCAAAATACACCAAACAGAAGCAACATGAGCATCAAAATAACACCATATGTAGTTGATACCAACACTCTTCCTAACGTAAAGTCTTCTTTTGCCAATGCTTCAGCGAGTTTATTTCTTAATCCATTCCCCAGTCCGATATCAAATGTGTTAATCCACATTAAAATAGAACTTAGGGTAAGCCATACGCCATATTCAACCGGATTTAGAAAATTAAGAGTAACTGGAACAAGTAATAAATAAGTAAGCACGCTGACTCCCTTTATACCGAAAGAATACACGATATTCTTTTGGGCTTTCATCGTTCTCTCATCCTGTCCTTTGAAGCGTTTACTAAGCCGGTTCTTAATCATCTGCCTAATCTACGCCATTTAATAAATACTCTCCATATCCACTTTTAACCAGCGGTTCTGCAACTTTTACAAGTTGTTGTTTATCAATATATCCCATCCGATACGCAACTTCTTCAATCGCACCAATCTTCATTCCTTGTCGTTCTTCGATAACTTGTACAAATTGTGCTGCCTGCATTAAGGATTGTATTGTACCTGTATCTAACCAGGCTGTTCCCCTATCAAATACGCCAACCTTTAATTTACCACGTTCTAGATATTCTTTGTTGATATCTGTGATTTCCAATTCACCGCGAGGAGAAGGTTTTATATTTTTCGCTATCTCTACTACGTTGTTGTCATAGAAATACAGTCCAGGTACTGCATAGTTAGATTTAGGCTGTTTTGGCTTTTCTTCAATAGAAACCACCCTATTGTCAGCATCAAACTCCACAACACCGTACCGCTCGGGATCGTTGACCTGATACGCAAATACCACGCCACCATCTGGATCAGCGGAAGATTGCAGTAGTTTAGACATACCTGATCCATAGAAAATATTATCTCCGAGAATCAAGGCTACTTTGTCATTTCCTATAAAATCCGCACCCAAGATAAACGCTTGTGCCAACCCATCAGGTGATGGTTGTTCGATATAAGAAAATTTACAACCAATTTTTGAACCGTCTCCCAACAGCTTTTCAAAATGTGGTAAATCATGTGGAGTAGAAATAATCAATATTTCACTTATTCCCGCCAACATTAATACCGATAGCGGATAATAGATCATTGGTTTATCGTACACAGGCATTAGCTGTTTAGAGACAGCCAAGGTCAACGGGTGTAAACGTGTGCCGGATCCCCCGGCTAATATAATTCCTTTCATTTTAGTGACTTGTAATTTGTGACTAGTGATTCGATATTTTTCCTTAAACTTTTGTTAACATCTCTTCCAAACTATCCTTCCAGTCTGGTACAACTGCGCCAAACGTATCTTTAATCTTTGACTTATCCAGCAAGGAAAATTTCGGACGCGCTGCCGGTGTTGGATATGCTGTTGTTGGAATAGCGGTAATTTTACAGTCCAATCCCTTTATTTCCCTGATCGCAACCGCAAAATCAAACCAACTAATTCTACCTTCATTCGAAAAATGATATATCCCTTTCTGCCATTTAGAAGAATGGATGATATCCAATATAGTTTTTGCCAAATCACGCGCATAAGTGGGGGATCCTACCTGATCATCAATAACTGAAATTTCCTCTTTTTCGGTCATTAAACGAATCATGGTCTTCACGAAATTAGCGCCATAGGTCGAATATACCCACGCGGTACGGATAATAATCGCATCCGCCCCGGATTCAATAATAGCTTGTTCACCGCGTTGCTTGGTTAGTCCGTAAACATTGATCGGATCTGTGGGCTCATCTTCTTTTAAGGGTATCCTACAATCTCCCTGAAACACATAATCTGTGGAAATATGGATAAGTTTCTTATTGTTTTTTGCAGTCCAATCTGCCATTACACCCACGGCCCGATGATTGATGATATCCACCAATTCAGATTCCGATTCCGCCTTGTCTACCGCCGTATAAGCGCCTCCACTGATAATGATATCTGGTCTTATATCATTTAACACCTCTGCTACTATCTCCACATTATCTAGCGGCATTTCCTCCCGGTCCACAAATACAAATGTATCGTGAGGATAGTTTACACTTAGCTCTCTTATTTCAGATCCTAATTGACCGAATGCTCCTGTTACTAATATTTTCATTTGATTTTCCCTTAAATGCAAAGATTGCTTCACCTTCATCCTTCAGGTTCGCAATGACGATAATTATTTATTTTTAGAGAACTTGGACTAATTAACCAAATACCTCTTTAAAGGTTGGCAAGATCTGATCCTTATCCGATATAACCAATTCTGCTGCCGGAATACCCCAATCTATGCCCAACGCTGGATCATCGAACTTCACGCCGCACTCCGACTCTTTGCTGTAAAAGTTATCGCATTTGTAAAAGAATGTTGCTGTTTCCGATAACACGACAAAACCGTGCAGAAAACCTCTTGGAACAAATAATTGCAAATCGTTTTCTGCCGAAAGCTCCACCGCCACATGCTGTCCAAATGTAGGAGAATCAGGTCGTGCATCTACAGCCACATCAATAACAGTTCCTTGAAGAACGCGCACCAATTTTGCCTGAGCATGTTCACCGGCTTGCGCATGAAGACCTCTTAATACACCCCGTGTTGAATAGGACTGGTTATCCTGTACAAAATGTGTATCTGTACCCGTCAGCTCATTAAAGGTATGTTCGTTAAAACTTTCAAAAAAATATCCTCGACTATCACCAAATTTATTTGGTTCCAATATATAGCAACCCTTTAATTTTGTTTCTGTAATTTTCATCTAATTAATTGTATTGCTTATCATAATACTTTTGATAGTCTCCAGATGTAACATGGTCCAACCAATTCGGATTAGAAAGAAACCAGTCTATGGTTTTAGATAACCCTTGCTCAAAAGTGACCGAAGGCTCATAACCAAGTTCTTGATTAATCTTAGTCGCATCAATGGCGTAACGTAAATCATGTCCGGGACGATCTTTGACATAAGTAATCAATTGCATTGACGTTCCTTCTGGTTTTCCCAATTTCTCGTCCATTTGCCTACAAAGTTCTTTGACCAAATCGATATTCTGCCATTCGTTAAAACCACCTACATTATAGGAATCGCCATTTTTGCCGTTATGAAATACTAAATCAATTGCTTTAGCATGATCTATCACAAACAACCAATCCCTTGTATATTTACCATTTCCATAAATTGGAAGCGGTTTATTATTTAAAATATTGTGAATACACAAGGGAATTAACTTCTCCGGAAAATGATTTGGACCATAATTGTTAGAACAGTTTGTCAACACAATTGGCAACCCATAGGTATCGTGATATGCACGTACAAAATGATCTGACGATGCCTTTGATGCGGAGTAAGGAGAATGGGGATCGTATTTCGTATCCTCTGTAAATAACCCTGTTTCACGTAACGCGCCATATACCTCATCTGTAGATACGTGATGGAAACGTTTACCTTCAAAACCGTCTTTCCAGATCTCCTTTGCTGCATTCAGCAAATTGACGGTACCAATGACGTTAGTCATGACAAATGCTGTTGGGTCTGTAATGGAACGATCTACATGCGATTCTGCTGCTAGATGAATAACGCCGTCAGGCTGATACTGCTGGAAAACGTCCATTATCACGGTAGCATCGGTAATATCCGCCTTAACAAAAGTGTAGTTGGATTTATTTTCGATATCCTTTAGATTTTCCAAATTACCTGCATATGTCAATGCATCTAAATTGATGATTTGGTAAGACGGATATTTGATTACAAACTCGCGTACAACATGAGATCCTATAAAACCTGCTCCTCCTGTTATTAAAATTGTCCTTTCCATTTTTTATTTATTATAAAATTTTTTAAACCATCTAACAAACCCCTCAACTCCTTCTTGGATAGAGGTTCTGCTTTGATAACCCAAAGCATTCAATTGTGCAGTATCCGCCCAGGTACGGGATACATCACCAGGCTGCATGGGTAACATGTTCTTCTCAGCAACCTTGCCCAGATGCTGTTCCATTGTTTCAATAAATTCCATCAGCGAAACCGGGGAACCGTTACCAATATTAAAGACCTGATATAACGGTTGTTGTTTTGCAGCCACAGGTGGATTATTCAGCGTAACGATAATACCTTGGATAATGTCGTCAATATACGTAAAATCACGGCTCATCTCACCATTATTGAACACCTTGATCGGACGATCCTCCATTATCGCCGAAGCGAACAAAATCGGGGACATATCTGGTCTACCCCAAGGCCCATATACTGTAAAGAAGCGAAGTCCCGATGTTGGGATTTGATATAAATGACTATAAGTATGCGCCATCAATTCATTAGCCTTCTTTGTAGCGGCATAAAGACTCACTGGATAATCTACTCGATCATCTTCTGAAAAGGGCACTTTACCATTCTCTCCATAAACCGACGAACTCGAAGCATAGATTAAATGTGATATTTCATGATATCTACAACATTCCAAAATATTGACAAACCCGACTATGTTGCTATCAACGTAGGCCATTGGATTTTCCAGGCTGTAACGTACACCAGCCTGTGCCGCAAGGTTGATCACCGCATCAAATCCTTCTTGAGCAAACAGTTCCGGTAGCTCGTCCTGATCTTCCAGACTCATGCGTACAAACTTAAAAGAAGGGTATTTGTCAGACCCAACTTTCTGGTTCCAATTTTCGGCTTCCTCTTTGCTAACCCCCAACTCAGCTAGCCGTGCGTATTTTAGATTCACATCGTAATAATCGTTGATATTGTCTAGACCCACCACCTCTATTCCTTGCTCCAACAGCTTTTTGCTAAGGTGGAACCCTATAAAACCAGCTGCTCCCGTAACGAGGATTTTCTTGTATTCCATATTTATGTTCGTTATTTGCGAATTAACTTAATCTATGAATCACCATCAATGCTATTCCCCAATTGCGTAATAAACATAACCTAGGCCTTCTATCTTCGAACGGTTCAATAATTTCCGTCCATCAAATACAAAGGAAGGTTTTTTCATCGTTTCTTTTATCTTTTCCCAGTCGTAACTTTTAAACTCTTCCCACTCCGTTAAAATTGCTACTGCATGTACCCCTGCAAGCGCTTCATACGGATCATTCACGACCTTCACCAGTCTCCGGTTTTCTTCGGGAGACCGTGTGCCCAGGTAATCCAGATCTCTGTATATCTGCTCTGCAGGCACCTTAGGGTCGTAGACAATCACATTCGCCTCTTCATCCAGCAGGTGATCGGCTACATAGATAGCTGCTGATTCCCTAGTGTCATTGGTGTCTTTCTTAAACGCCCAGCCCAGAAAGGCAATATTTTTGCCATTGACCGTATTGTATAATGTCTTGATGATATTCTCCGCAAAACGTACTTTTTGGTGGTCGTTCAGGATGATGACCTGTTCCCAGTAGTCCGCAACAGCCTTCAGATTATAGGAACGTGCGATATACACGAGGTTCAGGATATCTTTCTGAAAGCAGGATCCGCCAAAGCCGACCGAAGCTTTCAGGAATTTTGCACCGATACGAGAGTCGTAACCGATAGCACGTGATACTTCATCCACATTTGCACCGGTCACTTCGCAAAGTTCGGATATCGAATTGATCGATGAGACACGCTGTGCCAGGAAGGCGTTGGCAACCAGTTTGGACAGTTCGGACGACCAGAGGTTGGTGGTCAGGATGCGGTCACGTGGAACCCATGCTTCGTAGACCTGCACCAGGGCCTCTATGGCATCTGCGTCCTCTCCTCCAATCAGTACGCGGTCCGGATTGTGCAGGTCTGTTACGGCTGTACCCTCTGCCAAAAACTCGGGGTTGGAAAGGATATGGAAGTTGACTCCATTCCCTGTGTTGTCTAGAATAGATTTAAGTGCTTCTGCTGTGCGGACCGGCAATGTTGATTTTTCCACCACAATCTTGTCCGACTTAGCAACAGCAGCTATCTGACGGGCACAGAGCTCAATAAATTTTAGATCTGCGGCCTGTCCTTTACCTTTTCCGTAAGTTTTAGTAGGGGTATTAACCGAAATAAAAATCATATCGGCTTCGTGTATCGCTTTATCCACATCCGTAGAGAAAAACAGGTTACGCCCGCGGGCTTCTCCGACAACACCGTCCAGACCCGGCTCGTATACCGGCAGTTTGGATAGGTCGGCATCATTCCATGCAGCAATACGTGCTTCGTTTAAATCTACAACCGTTACCTGAACATTAGGGTTTTTCTGTGCAATAACAGACATCGTAGGGCCTCCAACATAACCGGCTCCTATACAGGTAATTTTTTTTATTTGCATATTTTTTTTAAAGTCTTGCATCAACAATTGAACGGTCTAAACAACCTTTGATATCAAATACAACATTGGCATCTTTTGTTAACGATTTAATATTATATGTTAAAAATTCATGATGCGCTACAGCTAATATCACGGCTTCGTACTTAGTGACTGGTGATTCGTGACTGGTGACTGGTGACTGGTCATTTGTTGCAGGTGATTCGTTTAGCAACTTGATACCGTATTCGTGAGAAACTTCCTCGGGGTCTGCCCAAGGATCATAAATATCTACCTGAATACCATACTCTATCAATTCCTTACGGATGTCAATGACTTTGGTATTCCGTACATCCGGACAGTTCTCTTTAAACGTAATCCCTAGTATCAATGCTTTCGAATCCTTCACGTTGATACCTTTTCCAATCATTAATTTCACCACTTTAGATGCGACAAAACGAGCCATGGAATCATTTACCCGGCGGCCGGACAGAATTACATCTGGATGATAGCCCAGCTGCTCCGCTTTATGGGCCAGATAATACGGGTCGACAGATATACAATGTCCACCAACCAAACCAGGCTTATATTTCAAAAAGTTGAATTTAGTCCCTGCAGCCTCTAATACATCATTGGTATCAATACCAACACGGTCAAATATTAGTGCCAGCTCATTCACAAAAGAAATATTGACATCACGCTGCGCATTTTCGATCGCTTTTGACGCTTCAGCCACTTTGATCGAAGGTGCCTTATGCGTACCGGCTAGAATAATCTTTTTATATAATTGATCTATTTCCTCGGCAATTGCTGGTGTGGAACCTGAAGTTACCTTTTTTATCGTTGTCAGCGTGTTTACCTTATCGCCCGGATTGATCCGTTCGGGTGAATAACCGACAAAAAAATCGGTATTAAAGGTTAAACCTGATATCTTTTCCAATAGCGGCACACATTCTTCTTCGGTACAACCGGGATATACCGTAGATTCGTAAATCACGATATCTCCTCTTTTGATAACCTCCCCCAGCATCGTTGTCGCTTTCAGTAGTGGCTGTAAGTCCGGTGAATTGTAGCGGTCAATAGGCGTAGGTACAGTCACGATAAAAACATGGGCATCCCGAATGTCATCCAGTAAGGAAGAAGCACGATATCCCTTTACAAAATTGGTTTCCTCCGCATCTTTGACAGCTACCTCCAGCTTGTCTAAATCCGCCTCTCGTGTGCTATCTTTGGCATCATTCAATTCCGCAACACGATCTGCATTGATATCAAACCCCACCACTGGAAAATGCGACGCAAATTCAATGGCCAATGGAAGACCGACATATCCTTGCCCGATAATGGCAATTTTTTTAATTTGCGTATTCGCGAATTCGCCTAACTGCATGTTGTTTTATTCATTTCTAACTACTAGTCTCTAACTCCTAACCCCTAGTTACTACCCTCCATTATTATCCATTTCCTTCTCCGCAACCACTTTCCTTAAGCCCGAACTCGAAAAACGGTGATCGCGTGTATTGAAGTAAAGTTCAATGCCTTTTTCTTCGCAATATGCTCTGCCCGTAAAGTCTCTATCCTTATATTCATCACCTAAGATCCGTATATCGATTTGAAATGAACGTAAAACATCTTCCAGATCTTGCTCGGTCAGATAAGGTACGATCTCATCCACATGTTTGCAGCCTGACAATTGGATATAGCGCTCTACCACCGTTTGGCTCGGCTTATTCTTTTCTGGACGGTCTAAGGTAGGATCTACCTGCAGACCGCAAATCAAATAATCGCATTGACGTTTCGCCTCCTCCAGCATCTTAATATGACCGGCATGTAACAGGTCGAATGCCGAAAAAGTAATGCCAATGCGCATATTTTGTCTATCGTTTTTAACGTTTGTGTCCAAATTTTTACTAGTTTCTGATTTCATAAACTACGGATTTGCCTATTATAGATGATCCTCTTTTTCTTTGATGGAATCCATGAGCTCGCTACGCTCGGTTCGCCTATCTGCGTATCTGCTTAAATAATAAATGTACGAATACTGTTGTTTCTCAAAATAAAGTTAACGGATTTTTGTAACATTCCGATGACTTGCGTGCTAATAACAATTTTTGTGCCGTATTTATTGTTTAATTGCATATTTGCTTATTATGGATGATACTTTCTTTTCTTTATGGAATCCATGAGCTCGCTACGCTCGGTTCGCATATTACTCTTCCTTTATAAAGTATCCGCCTGTCTTTTTGCTTCCTCTTCTTTCTATTAATTTTCTTTCTATTAATTGTGAAATCTGTCTTTCAATAGTTTTGATAGGGCGGAAATCTAAAATACTAGCCAAATCCTTTACTTTTACTCCCGGGTTATTCGTAATGGCAAACAATAATGATTTTAATCCCTCGTTTAATCCCTCATTTAATCCCTCATTTAATCCCTCATTTACACCGACAGGCTCTATACCGCGATGTATTGGAAAACTCATTCTGATGTAATTAGTCGAAAATTGAAAACACTCTTTTGCATAGGCGCGCAAAATTCTCGGCACTCCAGATCCTAACTGCTCTACCAGTTCCATATCCCGAAAGATCCGCATTATCTCTTTACTCCTTGGAATAGAAACGCCATCAAAGAACTCACCTTGCGTCATTCCCTCTGGAAGACCACCATATGAAGTAATCTCCATCCTGTCGTCAAAAAACTCAAATTTAGGTGCTAATTCATACGTATAATCGTTATGTACAATCGCGTTGATTACCGCTTCACGTAAAGCAACTGCATCCCAAAGACGTCTTTCTTCCCGTTCTTTCGACGTAATTTTTGTTAAGGTCTTATTTTCGACCTCTATTCTATCCAAAACCTGTTTAGTGGCTTTTATTAATGAACAGAAGCCGTATTCATTACTCTGTATTAAATCAACCCTATCCCTACCATTGTACCGAGCAACCTTGACCGACGTCGTATTATTATCCGCCATCAAATAAGCTACATAATTATACACGGTATCGTCATTGAGCAGTTCTAAATTTTTAGCAAACTGCTCGTTAAGTGTCTTACCCGCCGCATCATAATAAATCCGAAGCTGTTCAAAGCTCAAATCTTGTCGAGGTGATTTAATCTTTCCAATTGAATTTCTCGTCCGCTTTGCAAACAACGTTTCAATCATATGAGCCGACATCGGCTCTGAAGCACTTCCGGTACGGATAAATGCCCCTCTTTCGGACATACCGTATTTTTTTATGTAATAAGGTCTTTCTGCTCCACTCGCTACAATAATTTTGATAACCGAGACACCTTCTCTTTGCTCCAGTACTACATCAAACAACCCCAAACAGGAGGGTGAAATATTATTTCGAAGACGGTCTTTAATCTGCAACTGAACCTGATCCGCATTTTCAACACCGACCACACTGCCATCTTTAGCAATACCGAGATAAATAATCCCACCGCCAAGATAGTTCAAGAAAGCAACAACCTCTTTTTCGAGATGGTCAGTTAGTCTTTCTTTGTGTTCTATACGGTTGGTTTCTACCATTTTTGCGAATCTGCCTGTTGCCTATTTCTTTTTAAACAGTATAATATGATGCACGGATGCGGGCGACTTTTCAAAATATAGTTTCACAGATTTTTTTAAAAGCTCCGATGACTTATTCGCTAACCGCGATAAGTAATCCGTATCGAGATCATTTCCTAATATACATACTTCTAATGTTCCTGAATCGACACCTCTTGCGTAATCACCTATCAAACTGACTTGCTCAATATCACCCGCCTTAGCAAATATATTATCGATCAGATCATCCATTCCGAGATAATCCCGAATAAGGCGTTGTAGGGAATTAAAAAGGGGGTGTTTGTTATTGGCCTGATAAATAACTTTATTATCTTGCTGCTCGCGGATTAGATAACCCGCATCTGTCAACTGATTAAGTTCTTTACGGATCGCGTTGGTGGATTCGTGAAATTCTTCCGCCAGACCCCGCAAATAACCCTTATTGGTTGCGTAGGCAAAAAACTTAATCAAAAGCTTTAGTCGCGTCTTGGACGTGATCAGGGTTTCTAACATAGCATCAGTAGCATTGAGCAACAAAAGTACTCGTTTTTACATTAAAAACCAACAATAAATCGATAAAAGTCGTGAGGGTGACGACAAAGACCTGCTATTAAACGACAAAATCCTCTTCAATCGAAATTGGCAAATACCGTGCTGCGCATGGCAGCTTCGTAAAAAAATATTTCACTCACAAAATGAAACTTTTTATATATTTTGTATTTCATTCAGTGAAACTTATTACAAATTTAGCTTCCTATGAAAGAAACTCTAAAAGAAATACTATCCGTAAACAAGCTCGAATTACTAAAAAAGCCTCTTACACCCCGCGAGACCGGCATTACATTAGGCTTAAACAAAATTCAGGAAATCATAGGTCCACGACGGGTAGGTAAAACTTCGGCAATGATACTGGCATTGAAAGAATTATTGGTCATTCCAGCCTGGAAATGGCTGCTCACAACTTAGTTGCTATAACATTGTACTTTAATAAAAAAAAGAGACGACCATACTAAGTCGTCTCCTTTCGTTTATCGAGCCTTTGCGGTTCTACTTCCCTCTGCCCTGCAGCAATCGCGTAAGCAGGTAACTGACCAATGTACCAACAATAGCCAATACCACCGTCTGCAGGAGGTTATGCCAGGGAATTAAACCCATGATGCTGCAACAGCTTCCGCCCAGCACGGGAAACCAGCCACCGCCATGACTATTCATCACGTACCTCCGTTTCTGTAGCCGTTTTCGACCGCACGACATCCGATTGTGCGAAGTGAGCTGTCTGCTCAGGTACTACACTTCCGCCATCATCAAGGTTCACTTCCGCACGCGGATGGGCGATCCCGTTTTCGGCCGCTACATCGCTATCTTGCTCTTTACCCTTCTGGTCTGGGGTTTCCGATTCCGGCTTTCCGTTATCCAGAACCGATTCGATGATGCCCAAACCGACAGCTACGTATTTTAAAATATTCAGCGCCTTACCCGGCAGCTTGATTGGAGCAAGTAGTACCACCTGTACTGCTTTGCTGATTTTGTTTATGATGCTACGCATAGTATATAGTATTAAGTATTTAGTATTAAGTATTAAGATGTTAGACATTAGATTTTAGATTTGAGACTTTAGATTTTAGATTTGAGACGTTAGATATTAGATATGAGACGTTAGATGTAAGATTTCGTCGTTCTGACGACAAAGACACTCCTAACCCCTAGTCACTAACCCCTAACCCCTCTAAGATTGCCGCGTCGCTATGCTCCTCGCAAAGACGAGAATAATAGTTCTAACCCCTAGTCACTAGTCACCAATTACCAGTCACCAATTACCAGTCACTAACCCCTAATCACTAAAAACACTTCTGCTCCCATATCCCACAGCCCGTAAACGAGGGATTTCAACTCTTTGAGGGCTTTTGCGCTTTCGTCGCCTGTACCTTCTCCGGTCAGTTTTGTAA
This sequence comes from Sphingobacterium olei, assembly GCF_005048855.1. Classification (GTDB taxonomy): domain Bacteria; phylum Bacteroidota; class Bacteroidia; order Sphingobacteriales; family Sphingobacteriaceae; genus Sphingobacterium; species Sphingobacterium olei. The sequence continues at coordinate 521,480 of NZ_SUME01000005.1, read as the reverse complement.
CCGGCGCAATGCAACCGCGTAGATGCTGTTCGGCGTTGTTCGCGGCATGGATCAGGATGGCTTCCCTTCCTTGCACAGATGGAATTCCAATCTGCTCCCCATTCTTGGGGTAGACCCTTTTTTCCAGCCTGTAGCGTCCTTCCGGGATACAGCTTTTGTTTGGCGTATTGTCCTGCCAGGGCAGTTCTATCGTGTGGCAGATCGGTTCTCCTAGAAAATAGATCGTGCCATTGGTTCCCCGCTCCCCGTATTTCCGTCGGAGATGGAGTGTTATTGTTGTTGTCATTTTATTAGTATTTAGTAGTGAGTATTGAGGTGTTAGATTTTAGGAGTTAGGACGATCTAGTCTCTAACTCCTTCCACCTAACCCCTAGTCACTAGTCAGGTATATCAACTTCGACAATAGACATCGCGTTGTACGATCCATTGTTTAATGGATAAAACGCACCGTTTACTTCTTGGAAGAGGCCTATTCCGACCAGCACATAGGCCGCACTGCCGGGGTCAAAGGCAGTCGTCAGTTGCAGGGTCTCCTCCACGTGCTCACCGATTAATGGGATATAGGCCGAGCGCTCCACTACTGGCTTCGGCGGTACCTCCTGCATCGTCAGTTCGGCAGCGACCAGCACAACCTGCATATGTGTCGCTCCATTCAATAACGTCACATCATTTTGGGGGTTGAACTGTGGGATTACCAACGACACCGTTTCCGCATCACGGTCGATCACAGGCTCCAGGTCTTCAGCCAATATCATCTTCAGGCTGCTTCCGATATTGAGTTCAAAACCCTTCAACATGTCAGCATTCTCCGGTAGGAAAACACGCTCACCACGCAGGTTTACCGGATCAGCTTTCTGGATACGGTGCACCAGGGAAGTGAGCCTATTGCGCATCGACTTATCGGAGAAGTAGCGCAGGAGATTGTTCAACTGCAAGCGAAGCGATTTCGCCATTTTGTTTGCAGATCCAAATTCCGCATTGTTTTCACGGGTACGCTGAAAATTGGGATCGGAAGCGATACGGGATTTGTCGACGCCGCCTTTCATACGTACCTCATACCCTCTACTGCGGTGTTTGCTGAAGGAAAGATCGCCGACCTTTCCGCGCATTTTTACTAAACTTTCTTGTTTTGCCATAATAAATTTGTTTTAAATTATAATCCAAAAGTGCATAGCCAAGAATTAGCCGCTGTCCACAATGTCCGCAGATGTCTTAATTTTCCGCATTTGTCCGAGCGCCGCATACTCGTGTCTCAAAAAGGTCGAAAATGTCCAAAATGTCCTAAAATGGTAAAGATTGGTTAACTCAACTATACCGTTTACTTACTGTAGACTTACTAAAACCCTATCATTTACTTACCAAAGACTTACTACAGACTTACTAAAAACATACGAAAGCCTTACGAAGAAGCCAGGGTAACTTTACCAATGCTCCCATTGCAATCCTACACAACTCCACGACAAAACCAACACAACTCCAGGGCGAGTCTAACAGCTTGTAGTATATCAAGCATAGGTCTACCGAATCATTTTATTGGCATGTGCTATTGGCATTATAGTATAAAAATGGTATATTGGGAAGTGTAATTAACTTTCTCCTGAAAAGGGTGGTAGCGCTACACACACTACTTGAAGGTATCTTGCTTAATGGGGGAAATAATGCTAACCGATATTTCCATTACCATGAAAAACCCTAGACTGTGCATCACTGCGCAAGATATTAGTGCCATATTAAACATTACGCCACGGCAGGCAAGCCGCAAGTTACAAGAGATCCGAGATGCGTATGGCAAGCAATATCATCAGTACCTTACCTTCGCCGAATTTGCAGCGTACACCGATCTCCCCTTAGACGAGCTTTATAAACGCTGCCATCCGTAGTAGGTGATCGTTAAAAATATGTATTCGTCTTTTCATTTTGTCATCCTGACGTAAGGAATAACCTAAAGTCAGGATGACTGAAAAGCGACCTCTTTAGACGTCCTCATCAAATTAGATCCCATTATGCGATACTGGGTCTTTGTAGGAGTAGATCATTGCGCAACTCCTCATAGCGCTCCGCAGATATCACGATAGGTTCACTTCGTTCCAACATCAATGATACGGCATATTTTTTTGCCGACAGTCGCTTGATATCTGCGATTTCAAAACGGTTAACCAGCGGCCCACGGCCCAATCGGATAAACAGGTAGGGAAACTTCTTTTCCAGTTCTGCCAGTGACTCCTTATTTGCTACGACCACATCCGTTCCATCGCGCAGCAGCATGTGTACATATTTATATTCTTTATCCAGGTCACTTAGATAGAACTGTACAACCCGTGATGGATGAACGGGATGCTCCAAATCGGGCGAAAACAGTTTTTTTTGCATGTCCTGCCACAGCTGTAAGCCGTCTCCGACCTGCTTGGTCAGCATCTCCAGTTTCTTTTCCCACTGCCTATTATTTTCCCCCATTTGCCTGTGTAATTCTACGCTTTTGGCATCTGATGTACTGAGATTCTGGCGTAATTCCACTTCACGCAAAGATGAGTTCTCAAGCTGCTGGGTCAAGGTGTCGATCGTATGCTTGTTGCGCTTGTTCTCTTCGCGCCAATACAAAGCATAGTGGTATATATTGACACAGATTACACAGCACATCACCACCACAAAATCGCGTTCCAGATAGGCCGAGTTCCATAGATCTATATCTAAAAAATACCAATACACCAAACACACGGTTTGAAAAGCGATAAAGCCAAGGGTCAGTATGCCGAGTCCAATCTGATATAAGGTCCTTGATGTCTCATGCTGTATCCAGTCCATTTCCCGATCGAGTCTCAATGATAAGTGCCCCATGAGCAAGAACAGCAAAAACATCAATACAATCGTCATCAATAATGTAGAAAAATGATCCATCGAAGTAAAGCTATCCAAAAGCGATCCTTCGGTCGTATAAAATGTAATGATAAAAGCAGATAACCCAGTCTGTATTGCTAATCGAGATGGCAGACCGTAAGACGAGCGAAATATTCCGGCAAATAAATTTCTCATGTTTAGTATTAGTTTTTGTTGATAATCGACAAACTACAAAAAACATTAAATGTTTCAAAGACATTTGCTGAATATTTTTTTCTCGCTTTCTAACTTGCTATTTCTATAAGTCGTAAATTCCGTTTCATGGAATTTGGCGTCATTTCACCGATTTAAAAACCCTCTTTAAACGCTTAAAAGACACATTCTAATCCGTTTCACGGAAAATCACGAACATTTCACGGAAAACCCATCTCTAAAATTTGTTATTTTTTTGAAGGCTACTTTACCTTTGTTGTATCCTGGCCGGGGAACTAACGGAGCTTGCGAAGCCCCAATTAATCATTTATAAATAATAAATCAATGAAAGAATATTATTTCGACGCCGATGGCGTACAACAATGGCAGAACGACCTATACGCCTCAAGCCTACAGGCTCAACAGGCAGAGTATAATTTTATCGCCGCTAATTTCCCTTATTGGATCATCATGCGGTTTGGTTTAAGCGATGACCAGATAGACTATCTCAATCGTTTAGACGACTGCTTCATTATCGATGTGCAATGGAAGATCCTCTTTGCGATCGACCACCACCTGCCGATTAGACTAGAAAAGGAAACAGATGCAGAGACCACTACAAAAGTAGCCGAGAGCGAAGATTCTGTTAAGGTAACTGAGGTCAAAAACCGCGCTACGCAAACAGCAGAACAGCCCGCCGATGATGACGAGGAGTCCAGTGGAGAGGTTAGCAGCTGTAGCTACTCTACCGAAGGTGAAGTGGTAATCCGAATTTACTACCGCAAGGTATAAACAAAAACAAAAAGCGTCTATGGCACCATACCTTCAGCCATAGGCGCTTTATCTTCCATTTGCCATGATGACCACACTATTACCCCTAGAAAACGCCATAGATCAGCACCTGCGCAGCAATGGATCAGCCGCAGCACCAACCTTGGAAACTTTCACCACGCTATGTCAGCAGGTGCTCGTTGATATGTCCGTGGTGTACAAACAACATATGAGCAAAGCAGTGCTAGACCAGTCGACCAACCAAGCGCACCTGATACTCACACACCTCAGCGATAAATTATCAGATACAACTGCTGCACCCAATCATATGCGGGTCTTGCAGACACTAATCAACCAATTTGAACAGTACTATGGCCAGCATATCAAAGCCGAAAATCCTATCGCTCACTACCAGTCGCAGCAGTTGCAGACGTTGGTAGCAAGGCGGCTGCCCGACATCACTACGCAGTTGAAAAGAAAAGCCATACCCATCCCCTACCTCGATGAGTTAGTCTATGCGATGGCCTCACTTTTCCAGCCCGGCAAGCTACCCGAGTTGCAGCACTATCACCGCAGCTACATTACAAGGCTGCTCGATGCCCTGGAACATATGGCCAACGACCAGCGGGATAAGCCCTGGCCCGAACGCTTTATCTCGCTTTTGGTTAATATCGATTTCAATTACATGGGCTTTTATAACCGCTGGGCAGACCTACAAAATGCGCAATTGGATATTGCCTTAACCCAAGGGAATGTAGCCGCCATATTGATGCAGATGGATATGAAACTCGCCTGGTACCGTACCAAAACGCAACTTGCATACGATCCATACAACAGGTCGCTGCTTCATTACATGCAGGAATACTTACGTTTCAAAAAGAAAGAGATTAAGCTTAGCACGGAAAGCCAAGCATCAAGTGCCTACGCATTTATTCCGCTCCAGCTTAACGGCAACCAGGCGAAGCTCTTTTTTCATGCCTGTTATGCCGTCGGCTTATACGATGCCTCCAGTAAAGAAGAAGCCGCGAAATTTGTCGCCCAGCATATACGGACCGATTTCGGTACCGTCCTCAGTCCGCACAGCCTGCGTAAGTACGACAAGGATAAGCTGGCGCCCCATGCCGATTTTGTTATCCGGAAACTCAAAGCGATGACCAAGTACCTCGAAGACGATTTCAGGTAGGTTTAGTATTAGTTACTTCCACCAATAGTAATAATTGTGATTACCGTCGTATTCAAATCCGCAACGTGGATATAATTTGTTTCCGATGTCGTTTGTCTTTTCCGTTTCCAACATCAATCCGCAAGCTCCTGTTTCATCGCACCATTGTTTTGCCCGGTCTATCAGTGCTACCGAAAGTCCTTTACCTCTGTAATCAGGATGAACGAACAAATCACTCAATAGCCATTGCTTTTGAAGTTTGATGTAATGATAGAGCTTGTACAATTGTACGAAACCGACGGCCTTGTCTTCAACAAAAACAATGAAGATGTTAGATTGCTCATTGTCTAATCGTTCCTGTAAGAACTTTTTGCATTTTTCGTAATCCTCCTCCTGACGGTAAAATACCCGATAGAGATTAAATAATTCCGCTGTAGTGTCTAAATCTTTTAGCCCTACTTTTTTGATATTGTAATCCATTGCTTTTAACTATTTTGATTAATAGCACAAAAGTATCAGATTACAGGATCAGCTTGATGGTACAGTTTAGGGATAAGTAGGTAGTCCAATATTTACGGATTATATACTCCATTAAATAGAATAACCCGCCAACCGTCCGGGTCTTCGTATGTTTCGCTTTTGCCTTTCCAATAGGGATTTTCGGGTTCAACAGGCATTGTTCCTGCTTCTTGTATTCGTTCATTGGCTTTTTTATATTCGTTCGGATTGTCATAATAAAATACCAATAAATTCTCTTTTGTAGGCTCGGGCAAAGGTGTTTTATCTACGTGTTGGGTAAACTCCAAATGATATGTTTTATCGGGCATTCCCAACATTACACCATCATAACCTAAATGGTCTTCAAATTTGCCCAAAACCTCTAACCTTAATGCCTCGTGGTAAAATTTTACAACTTCTGTAAGGTTGTTGGTGGGTCTTGCTATTCTGAACTGTACAGCTTTCATTTCGTTTTCGTTATTAGAAGTTTTTGAAGCGGTTTGATTGTTACAGGAAGTAACAAAGGCTAACGCAAGAGCGGTCGCTATAACACTTAATGATTTTCGTTTCATAAAATTTGCTTTCATATTACGGGGCAAAATTCCGAACGAAAACTACATTAAACAATTACAGAAATTCGGTTTGTGTTGTCAATTTTCCTGTTTGCTCTGATAATGAACAGGAGATACACCTTTTATTCCTTTAAAAAAACGAGAAAAAGTTGAAGTAGAAGCGAAACCTAATTTATCGGAAACACATTTTATGGAGAGTTGGTAATATTTTAATAACAATTCGGCTTCCAAGACAATTCGGTTCTGAATGAGTGTCAAAGCTGATACACCTGTTTGATTTTTCACACATTCGCTGACGTACTTTGACGATAAGCACATCAAGTCTGCATATTCCTTTACTGTTTTGAACCGATGGAAATTCTTGTCTACCAATTTCCTAAACTCATACATTACTTTATACTGTCTGTTAATGAGCTTATCAGCGTTCAATAGGCATATTTCACAAACTCTGTTATAATCATAAAGTATCTGCAACACGTACAGTCGTGAAACTTCAAGGCAAAATGGTGATTGATTTTCTGTTTCTTCTTTTATTTTTCTGAATTTGTACCGTGTATCATTGAAGTCTTTTTCCTCCAAATTGAAAATTGGTGGATAATCGGGATTGATAAACAGCAATTCTTCCATAATCTCACTTTTTACAAATCCTTTCTTTACAAAATCAGATTTAAAAAGTAAGAAATACGCATCAAAATCATTGGAAAAATGTTTAACAGAAAAAACGGTATGTGGCGGAACAATAGAAATCGCAGATGATTCTATCGAAAAATCGTGATGACCAACCGTAATATCACATTTACCTTTTGTGCTTAAAATAACTAAATGAAAATTGAGTTTAACCGCATCAATAGGTTTCAAACATTCATTCACACGAAAGACCGAACAACTTGTATCTTCCGCATCGCCTGGCTGAAAACACAAGTGCTTTTTTATGAAATCTTCTATTTCGAAAAATTTTACAATCATATTCTACGCACTGAATATTACAAAGATACAAATTGCAGTATCTGCTGTCTGTCAATTTATCTGTTTGTTCCATTGGATATGTTTTGTATTGCCGTTCAATGTCAAGGTTTCTTCCACGTTTTCCGATTGCTCGTCTTGGGCTTCGGCAAGTTTGGTTTCTTCTTTAAGGTTCATATTATAATTTGCTTGTTTAACTTATCACTGAAACAATAATGTATAAAGCCCGAAAGTCTTTACTGCTTTCGGGCTGTTAGATGGTGGTTACTTTAAATCTTCGATGGAAGCACCAAAGTTGATATGTAACACGTTACCGTTAGACAAAACCAATGCAGGAACAGATTTTACACCTGCACCCGCTGCATCTTTTACTTTTGATTTGTCCGTTCCCAAATGGATTACTTCAACCTGATTTTCAGGTATGAGATTTAAAATGTCCGTTTCTGCACTTACGCAAACAGGACAACCTGCGTGATAAAAAATTGCTTTTGTCATTTTACTTTGTTTTAGAATTATATTTAATGTTGATAAACTTCGCCTTCAATAGCCGAAAGTATGCTGTCCAGTTTGGCTATTTCATTTTCATTAAGTGGTTTTAAAGGGCTTTTAAAATCACCTCCGCCAACTCCTAATATGTCTAAACCTGCCTTTATGGAGCGTGGAAGACCTTTTGCCTCAATGAATTTCAACAAATCAATCTGTTTGTAGAATATTCTTTGGGCTGTCTTCAAATCGTTTCCCTGTATGGCATCGTAAAGGGCAATGTTGAGTTCTGGTATCAGATTGGACGAAGCGGTACACCAACCCCGTGCACCTGCCGAAAAAGCGGACAATGCCAACGGATTGGAGCCATTGAAAAACGCTGCTTCGTCGCCCAGCTCTTTTCTCAAATAATGCATACGCTGAATATCACCTGTACTTTCCTTTATCATCGTCACGTTCGGAATTTCCAATAAGCGTTTCAGCAAGGCAGGCGACATATCTACACCGCCTGTGGCGGGATTGTTGTATGCCATGATGGGAATGGAAATTTTGGAAGCAACGGCATCGTAATGTTGCACAATTTCGTCATCGGTCAATTTCCAATAACTCATTGGGATAATCATTACCGCCGTTGCACCTGCTTTTTCGGCAAATTTTGCGTGATAAATAGTTCTCTCCGTCGTCAGGTTTGAAACCCCAACCAATGTGGGAACCCTACCTGCTACCTGTTGCATAGTCGCTTCGGTTATGGCTTCTTTCTCGGTATCGTTAAGATAAGGCATTACACCTGTACTTCCCAATGGGGCAATACCGTGAGTGCCTGCCGAAACCAAGCGTTCAACTTGTTTTTTGAATAATGGAATATCAACGTTTTCGTTGTTGTCGAATGGTGTGATCGGATATGCGATTACACCTTTAAATGGTACTTTGTCCATGTATTATCCTGTTTTAAAAGTTAAAAATCTCTTCCCTCTTCTTCACGTAATGCTACCCCTAAATTTTGCAGTTGCGGTGCATTTTCACAAGCAATGTATTTTGCACTTTCTGTTTCGCTTGTGTTTTGGTGCTGATGCCAAGCCCAAGACGGAATGTAAATAGCATCACCCGCTTCCCATTCTACAATTTCCTCTTCAACTTTAGTCCAACCTTTGCCCTCGATGACATACAAAACGGTTTCGTAGGTATGGCGGTGCAAATGTGTTTTCTGTCCCGGCAATAAACCACCAATGGTCATACTTACATTTTTGCTCGGTAAGTCCACAAAGAAAACAGGGTGCTTTCTTTCTTCCGAGAATTGGTTGTGTACGCCTGCGTTTTCAACGTTTTTGTGAATAACGTGTGACGGCTTCACATACGTGGGTCTTGCAAACGTCTGATGAAAATCTTTAGAACTGAATTGTTTTTGCTCTTCATGGATGGACTTTTTTACTTCTGTTGCTGTTTCTAATTTTGACATAACTGAAATCTTTTTATTGTTTTCTTGCATTATTGCGATACAAAAGTATTGTATCTTTGGACTGTCATAATGATACAGTTTTTACAAAAATAGATAGTCCAGATGTTGAGAAAATGGAATTTCGAAATACAGTTAGACCAGCAATCAGATAAAGCCATTTATCTGCAAATAGCCGATGCCATAATAAAAGATATTCATTCGGGCAGGTTAAAGCCCGGTGATGCTTTGCCCGGTAGTAGAAACCTTGCACAGCTTTTAAAAATCAACCGGAATACGGTTGTAGAAGCCCTAAATGTACTGCTTATTGAAGGTTGGCTTATTTCTAAAGAACGGCAGGGTACTTTTGTTGCTGATGCATTGCCTGATTTCAAAAGCGTACAAAAATCCAATCGAGGAACAGCTGCTATAGAAAATACGGCAATCAAACATTTTCATTTGCAGATTGATGACGGAAGCCCTGATAGTAAAATTGCACCTATTACAGAACTGGCAAGAGCATACCGCCAAATATTTAACCAAAAAGCGAGGTGGCAGATGATGGGCTACGGTAATGAATTGGGCGACTTGGAATTCAGAAAATCCATTATACAAATGCTCAATCATCAAAGAGGTATGCAGGTGAACGAACAAAATATCTGCATCACTCGTGGTAGTCAAATGGCCATGTATCTGACGGCTCAATGTCTGTTTACCAAAGATGATTATGTAATGATTGAAAATCCCGGATATAAACCCGCTTGGAAAGCGTTTGAAAGTGCGGGTGCAAAGCTATTGCCTGTAAGCGTAGATAAAGATGGTTTGCTGATTGACGGTGTTATTTCTTATCTGAAAGCCCATAAAAAAATTAAGGCAATTTACGTTACTCCACACCGCCAATATCCAACTACTGCAACATTGAGTTTGAAAAGAAGATTGGAATTGATAAGGCTTTCCAACAAATACGGTTTTACGATTATTGAAGATGATTACGATAATGAGTTTCATTTTGGGTATCGCCCTGTCTTGCCTTTGTCAAGTTTTACGGAACTGAAAAACTACGTTTACATTGGTACAATGAGCAAGGTTGTTGCACCTGCTCTGCGTATCGGTTATTTGGCAAGTAAGGACAGTTCTTTGATTGAAAAGGTAGGCAGTTTGCGAAAGATTATTGATGTGCAAAGCGACAGCATAATGGAACAGGCTGTTTTGCAACTGATCAAAGACGGTACAATAAAACGGCATATCAGAAAATCAACTAACCATTACAAAGCCAAAAGAGATTTTACAGCAACTATGCTTAATCAATACCTCAAGGACAAAGCAACATATGTTGTTCCCGATGGCGGTTTGGCATTTTGGATTGTTCCAAATAAGCAAATTGACTGGTTGCAGGTTTCCAAAAAACTAAAAAACAGAGGCATCACAATCATTAGGCCTGATACTTACAGCTTAGATAAAACCATAAACGGTATAAGATTAGGCTATGGCTCACTTTCCGAAAAAGAGTTAGAAGAGGGCATTATTGCTTTGTCTAAGCTGCTGTGATTTTAGAGCAGTATTGTCTTAAAAACTAACTTATATACTTTATCTGTTTTCAATCTTCGGTCTATATTTACTGAGAATTTATTTTAAAGTATTCAGGAAAAAGCTGTATCGATTGAATACTAGGCTTTTATAGTGGGTATCAAAGATAGTCAGGTAACGATTTGGTAACGGTGCTTATTGCTTTGCTTTTCAATGTGTTTCCGCTAGCTCATAGCAAATATACAAAATTATATTGCATTCCAAAATGGTAGAAGCATCGGTGAAAGTTCGACAGTTGCTTTTGCTCGTCTGGGTATTATTTTCGTCTGAATAATTTTGCAATCGTTTTTCCAATTTCATCTAGTTTCTCAAACGGTTCTATAAACGTTGGGTTTTTCAAGTCAATTTGTGAGGTGTCAGTTACTCCTGCCTGCATTGGGTAAATTAATATGTAACTCGTCTCTTTAAAATATTTGTTTAGATATAATGGTATTTTTATCATATTCCTATTGTATGAAGGTTTATCCTTTCTGCTTAATACAATTATAAGATTGTCGTCTTTCTGAAAATTTCTTGCAAGTATTAAAAAGTCGTCCCAATCATTAAAATCTTCAAATTCACATTCTATGGGGTGTTTAGATTGAATTTCTTGTATAAATTTTAGCGTTTCTTTTGTAGCATAAAAAACAAGTTTAGCACCTGAATTTCTTGCTATGTTCCATACTTTAATTATCCAAAACGGGAATCCAATTTCTTTTTCTGCATTTTCAGGGACTATTATAATGTGTCTTTTAAGTGTCGAAAAAGGTTGTGCAGCTTTGTATATCAATGTTGTTGTGTTGCATTTTGTCAAAATACCTTCGGTCAAGTTTCCTAAAAAAGAGTCGGAAATACCTTTGCTTATATGCAGTCCCAATATTAAATCTGTGATTTTATGTTCTTTAGCTACACTAGTAATTCCGTTCACAATATTTAGGTCGTAGCGTAGTAATTCGTGTATTACATTATCTGTTGCAGAAGCTGTAACTGCCGCTTTGCTTAATATTTTTTTGGCTTGTTTATCTGACGAGCCGTCCATTTTGTTATGGTCAACAATACTTAAAGCAAACAAACCATCTTTATTCTTCTTTGATTTTATAGTAACTCCCAAATTGATAAGTTCGTCTGTTGTTTCAATGTTACTTATTGGAATTAAAATTTTTTCCCGACTTTCTTCGTCATCAATTGTTGTGTCTGTACTATCCAAAAGTGCAATATTTTTAGCTCCTTTTTGAGCTACAAACGAAGCAATGGTGCAAGTGAAAAGTATCATCAAAATAGTTCCGTTCAAGATACTTTCACTCAATAGTCTGATTGGTTCGCCTGTTTCTGTTACTCCAACAACGATGTTGTAGCCAACTAAAACGGCTGCTAAGGTTGCGGCTGCTTGTGCGTTACTTAATCCAAAAATCAATCTTCGCTCGTCAACTGAAAACTTGTAGGTCTTTTGAGTTATCCAAGCTGCAAGAAATTTGGCTGTGGTAGCAACAACAATCATTACTGATGCTACCTTTATTGTCTCAAAATCTTTAAAAAATGCTCTATAATCAATAAGCATTCCTACGCCAATAAGAAAGAATGGAATAAAAATAGCGTTACCAACAAATTCAATTCTGTTCATTAAGGGTGATGTATGCGGAATCAATCGGTTAAGAGCCAATCCTGATAAAAAAGCTCCAATAATTGCTTCAATACCTGCCATTTCTGCGAGAACAGCACCAAGGTAAACCATTACCAAAACAAAAATATATTGGGAAACATTATCGTCAAATCGCTTGAAGAACCAACGTCCGATAATTGGAAAAAGCAACATTACAATCAATCCAAAAATGATGATAGAAACAGATAATCTTACCCAAAATTCAGTATTAACTTCTCCGGTTGTCATTCCTACAATTACTGCAAGAACCAAGAGGGCTAAAGTGTCCGTAATCATTGTGCCCCCCACTGTAATATTGACCGCTTTGTTTTTTGCTACACCCATTTTACTAATTAATGGGTAGGCAATGAGCGTATGAGAGGCAAACATACTCGCTAATAAAACAGAAGTAGCTAAGGAAAATTCTAATACATAAAGTCCTGCTAATGTTCCTAAAGTCATTGGAATAAGGAAAGTGTATAAGCCGAATACTACACTTTTTTTGCTGTTTTTCTTAAAGTCTGCTAAATCTATTTCCAAACCTGCAAGGAACATAATGTATAAAAGTCCTGCCGTGCCTGAAAGAATGATACTACTGTCTCTTTGCATTAGGTTAATTCCATTCGGTCCGATGACTGCACCTGCTATAATCAGTCCGAGAAGATGTGGAATTTTTATTTTGTTTAGAATTATCGGAGCGAACAGAATTATTACCAATATCAAAAGGAATTTCAATACCGGATTTGTCAGGGGTAAGGTTGTTTCAAATATGTTCAATAATATCATTCTTTACAGTTTTTCGTTTTTTTGTCGATTAATTGTAAGCTTCCCAAAACAAGCACTATATATTGGTCAAAAATATTCAATTAAAAGCTAACAATGACACCCTTTTTAGCTTTTAATTTTGCTTACGGTAATAAATGTCATATTATTTAAGGATATTACGAGTTCTGATATGGTTATAATTTTTCAGTTATATCCCTGACCTGATTTAGGTTTTAAAAAAAAAGCTTAAAAAACCGCGTCTGTAACTTGCGTTAATGTGTTCTATAAAGGCTATTGAGTGTATCTGCTGCGCTCAATTCCTTATCTGTTAATGATGGTTCAATTCAGGTTCTTTATCCACCCTGAATTTTGAGGGTTTGCTTTTTGTGGTTTAATACCCAAACTGTAAGGTTTGCCAGAAATTAAAATCTACTTCTAATCTACATCTATATGCCGTGTATTCTGGTGGTAATAATCAATTACAGTGAAAAGCTTAAAAACGCTTTTTGGTCTCCAATACCTACCAACAAAATAAAACACAAGCATATGAAAACAAAGTATAATTATTTCAATATGTTCGATTTGTTTGTATTATACACTTTCTTTTAAAATTAATGTTGATGGAATGTCAGAAAGCCAAAGACTTTTATAGTTAACTAATTTTTTCCAACTTTCTATGCTGACAATCATCAAATGTTGGCTTGCTAAAAATTCTTTGTCAATTATTCTTTCGTTAAGTAAGTTGATATGATTGGGAGCTTTTTGTTCAATGGCTCTTACTTTTTCTTTTAGTTCAGGATTGTTCTTGACTTGTCCTGCCACATCCAAAATGGTGATTTGTGATTCTGAATTTTTGATGAGTTTTTGAGCAAATTGAATTAAAAAAGTGTCATTCTCTGAAAATATCGGAATAAAAACAGTTGCAGCACTTGAAAAATCCTTGTCTAGCAGAATACCCACCGGAACTTTGCTCTTGCTTATAATATTACGGGTTCTTTCGTCAAACGGTGAGTTTTCAAACAAACTTTCCTTACCTGTTACCTGATTGAGTAGTTTTTCCGGGTTGATAAATCGAGTAGTGAAGCCCAAAATTTTTCCTAGTAAACTGCCTTCAAATATGGATTGCCCTAAACCAATCAACAGTAAGTCATAATCGCCTTTGTTGGCTACTTCTGTTATATCTGAATCGATGTCACTTGAGGTTTTAAATAATGTAGTAATTTTTTGATTTAGGTTTTCTGATTCTTCAATGATAGGAGTAAAACTTTCCTTTTCGTATTCTGCGACATTATAATGATGCAACTCGTTTGTAGGTGAAAGATGCATTGCCGTTATAGCAGCATTTCCGTTGAGATTTTTGATAAAGCTATTTGCCAATCTTAAAAGTGATATGCTACGTTCTGGATTTGCGAACGAAACTAACACCTTGAATTTATTGATTTGACTAATTTCTTGTGGGATTTCCTCTTGTTTTGATTTGAAAGCCCAATTAATCAAATCCAAAGCGGGGCCAGTCATAAAGGTTGTAACCAAGGCCATAATTACTGCCATTGTAAATATTTCGGGTGATAAAACACCAAGGTCATAACCAATATTTAGAACAACCAATTCCATTAAACCCCGTGTATTCATTAATGCTCCAATAGAGAGGCTATCTTTCCAATTTTGACCTACAAATTTTGCCGCTAAAGCACTACCTACAAATTTACCAACTATGGCAACTAGAATAATTAAACCTGTTACTTTCCATAAATATGGGTCGTTCAACAGTCCGATTTCAGTTCGTAAACCAGTAAAAACGAAGAATAACGGAAGTAGTAGAACCAAGGCAACATCTTCTACTTTTTCAATGAAAATATTTCTGAACTTAATGTTTTCAGGCATAATAGCACCAGCCATAAACGCCCCAAAAAGTGCATGAATGCCGATTACTTCAGTTGCGTAAGATGAAATAATCAACGTCAAAAAGAAAATAGCAACGATAGGTTTGCTCAAGCTCTCCTTTGTCTGATATAAATTTCCAATTCGAGCCAAAAATGGACGAACCACCTTTATCATCAGAAATACATAAAGCACAGCCAAGCCAATAACATACAAAGCACTTACAAAAGAACCTGCTTTTACAATAGCAATAACGGCAGCTAATATACACCAAGCGGTAATATCATCGGCAGCAGCACAGGTAATTACCACAGTTCCTAAACGGGTTTTACTTAAACCGCGTTCTTGTACAATTCGTGCTAAAACCGGAAAGGCGGTAATACTCATAGCAATCCCCATAAACAAGCCGAAGGATAAAAATTGCACGCCTTGTGGGGCAAAAGATTCATAGACGAAATAAGACAATCCCATACCCAAGGCAAAAGGAATAATGATACTTGCGTGACTGATGACTACTGCATCATGAGCTTTATTTCTTAGCACTTTTAAGTCCAATTCCATTCCAATAACGAACATAAAAAGTATCAAGCCTATTTGGCTAAGAAACTGTAAATTACCTAATGATGCCGTTGGAAAAAGAGTTGCAGAAAATTCAGGAAAGTACATTCCAATTAACGATGGCCCTAAAATGATACCTGCAATAATTTCACCAATTACAGTAGGTTGTCCGATTTTTTTGCAAATCCATCCAAATAAGCGAGCCGCAAAAATAATGGTAACAATTTGAGCCAAAAGAATAGCTAACGGATGTTCTAAATTATGAATGAGCGAATCAATAAATTCCTGCCATTGTGTTCTTCCTGTTTCGGGAATAACAATGTTTCTGCCTTGCTCTAATTTTGCACCTAGCAAAACAATCCAATACATCAATGCAGTGAACCCCCCGATGACACCTACATAAAAAAAGCTGCTTTTAAACTTCTTCATCTTTATTGCCTTTAGTTTTTAAATTATTCCCATTAATAGTATCTCTAAAATTAGATTGCTGCCACTCAATCAACTTTTCACTCTCTTTATCTGAAAGCATTGTTACAAATTTTTTATACTCTCTTTTGAAAATTTCCTTATCAAAAGAGACTTTTTTTAATATTGTTTTGGCATATTCGAGCATATTCATTTCTGTATGTTTTTCATTTTTTCTCCTGCCTTTTCCATTCATTTAATCTTAACCCTACTCCCAATCCCACGTGCCACTGACCGTTTTGTGTTGCGGTTTTTGCATTGTAATAAAGTGGAATTTGAACAGCCCACATCTTGTAACTGTAAGTAAATCCAATTCCAAGATTAGGAGTTACAAAAGCATTTTTGGGCGTTCCTTTGTCTTCTTTGAATCGAAGAGAAGGCAACATTCCAAGGATGAATTTTGAATTTTTGTAAGTCGCATTGATATTCGGACCCGTAAAATTCAAAAAAGCTCCATTTTCCACATACCCACTTATGAAAATGCCATCATATAAAGCGAACGATACTTTATCTTCTTGAGCAAAAGTTGATGTAGAGCTTAAAACTGTCATTATAAAAAGTATTTTTTTCATTTCAAGAAAAGTATTGATTAAATGACTTTGAAAATTCTTCTGTTCGGAATTACAAGACCTTGTTTTAGAATAACACTTTCATCTGTAACGCCCCAAATTGTGGTTTCAACGAATAGTTTATCTTTATCATCTTCAAAGTATATTTTTACTTTTACTTGTTCCAAATTGCCCAAAGCCATTGCTCTTTCTAATTCACTTTGGCGTTGTATTTGTTTCTTTTCCATTTTCACAATGTCATCCATAGGAAAATTCAATTTCCCTATATTCTCTTTGTCTATTTCCTTAAATTTCGTTTCCATAATCATCATATTAGAAGAGGTTCACTGTGTTTTTCAATTTGTTAATTCCTGACCTATATTGACTCATAATTGATTTGAACAATTCCCCACTTGATGGTGGTGTCAATACTATGGCATCTGCTCCCGATCTAATTGAAGTTTGGATATTTTCAATGGTTTTTCCACCCGTTGCAATTATGGGAAAACAAGGTACAGCAAAGTTGATGTGCTCAATTATTGAAGCCGTATTCGGACCACCTGTTACGTGAAAAATATCTACTCCCGCATTTACCCTGTCTTTGAATGAAAGCTCTTTGAGGGAAACGCTAGAAATAATTGGGATATTAATTTTTCGTTTAATCGCTTCAATATGATTGTTCTGAAATGGTTGATTAACGATGATAGCCGCTGCACCCAAACCTTCTGCTACTAATGCCATTTCTAAAGAAACTTTACCCTGAGTTAAACCACCGCCAACGCCACAAATCACAGGTTTCTCTGAAAAATCAATAAGTGATTTCATAATTTTCTGTGAGGGAGAAAATGGATAAACTGCTAAAACTGCATCAGCATCATTGTTTTCAATTAATGCCATATCGGTTGAAAATATAAATGATTTAATTGTTGTATTTCCAAATAATACGCCATTACATTTTTCAGCAATAACATTAGGCGTTGCAATTTTTTTGCTTTGGGTTTTGATGCAGAAAATACTTTTCCGAAAAATGAGGTTTTCTGCTTTCTCGTTTCCCAAATAGACCCAGTATTAATGTTTTCATCCATAGTAATGTAATTTTACATTACAAAGATGATGATTTATAAAGGTTGAAAAATCGTTAATGAGATGAAAGCCGTTCGAATTGTAATAAGACTGAAAAAGTTTGTAATGAATCAGATTTTGACTTTTTGAAGAAATTCGTTTCTATAATTCTCGCTTAAAGAAAGTTTGATATTTTTACCGTGTTCACTTATTAAATTAGTAGTGATTTTATCAAATGAAAATACTTGAACTGCTTTAATGGAAAGTATTTCTTTTTTGTTCACTCTGCAAAAATCACTTGTTGGAAGTAGTTCAGTCAGCTTATCAAATGTGATGTTTTTCAAAACGAATTCTTCTTTGTCAAATAGTCGGGCAACCTTGTCACGGCTATCAGTTTCAGATGCTTTGATGTATGCGATTTTATCAAAAAAAAGAATGGCTTTGCCTTTGTTAGTGTTTAGTTGAATGTATGTTTTATGATTTAATTCTTTTGAGCTCCCAATATGTTTTTTTGCTTTGTCAACTGCTTGCTTTAATCGGTCAATTTTTATTGGTTTCCTAATGTAATCAATTGCATTCAGGTCAAATGCTTCTGCGGCATAATCTTTATAAGCTGTCGCGAAAATTACAGGTTTGCCATTCAATAAATTGGCAATTTGTAAACCATTCATTTCAGGCATTTCAATGTCTAAAATACAAATGTCAAAATCTAATTTTGATGCTTCTTTAAGGAAAATATTAGGATTGTTAAATGCTTTTACAACTTCCAAATCAGGAAGCTGTTCGCAGAGCATTTTCAAGTAAGTTAGTCCTGGCAGCTCATCATCTAAGAGCAAGCATTTTAGCTTTGTGTTCAAGTAAATTAATTTTTAAATGTGCTATGTAAATATCTCCTTCCGTAAACCGGTCGAGTTTGAAATTGTCCGTATATATAATTTTTAACCGTTGTTCCAGAGTTTCAACACCAATGCCGCCTTTTTCTTTCTTCATTGCTTTTTTAGCAGACATTTTATTTGAAACGGTCAACGAAAAAACATTTTCCTTGAATTCAAAAACAACCGCAATAAAAGCGTCAGCACTTTGTAAATCAGCGTGTTTAAAAGCGTTTTCAATGAAATCTATGGAAACTAGCGGGGCTAATAATCTTTGTTCAAGCAAAGGTTCAGATTCATTTATTTTGGTTTTAATCTTCAATTCGAACAAAGGACTGATCTTTATTTTGTTGATTTCAATAAGATTTAAAGCAAAGTCTATCTCTTCTCTTGGTGTTACAAATTTGTTTCGGCTTTCATACAGAATGTAGTCCAAAACATTCGCCAATTTGTCAAGTGCAAAATAGGTCTGATAAGCGTGGGACTGAATGGAATTAAGAATGTTCTTAAATAGATGCGGATTAAGTTTTGATTCAAGGGTTTGTAACTCCAACTTGTTGATTTTGCTTTCTAATAGCTGAAATTTGTCGTCAGATTCCTTTCTTCTTTTCTCCGCTTTGGTCAGTCTGAAAATTAAGTAAAAAATTGTGAAAAGAAAGACTGTCCCAATTATTGAGATTAAAACTTCATTTGAAATGTTTGTTAAATTGGTCATTCAGTTGCAAAGTTAATTACTCAAGTCGACTTTCTGTCCGAGTATTGTTAAAAAGTTGCTTTGTCCGTTTTACTCACGGCATAAATTGATTTTAAATGGTATTCGTGATTGCTTCGCGGTTCTGAAGCGTTGGCAAATGTGTCGGAAAAAGCTAAATGTGCCTTTTGTTATTTTATCTCTCTTTAGTTTCTGTAATTTTCTCTTTAATATTGGCGATAACGCACAAATATCAGAAATTCTTACAAAATACACAAAGTTTACATCTATCAATTTGTTAATGACTGATGGTTTTACAGTAAGCGAAAACATCAATCACAAACTTGTTTTGCGATTATGTTATGGAATGGGTTTGCTTATAAGCTAAATCGTAAATTCAAAATTTACGGACATCGACAGGTGGGATATAAAAGTCCACATTCCTAGAGGAAATTGTAAAAAAGACTAGTCTGTAAATCCGCTACATTCGGTTTTAGAAAATTTACGTATTTATTATAAAGAATATCGTTCGAAAGATTTCCTTTTTGAAAGGCAATATGGTTTACATATATACCGTACAAAGTTCACAGCGCGTTTTCAAAAATAAAATAAAAAGGCAATAATAAACAAAAACATAGGCATTCATGAATTGAAGTACATCTTTAATACACATCTTTTGGGTCTTTAACGATATCCCTACCACACAGATTTATCTCAAGGATTTTGGACACATTTCTTGCTAAATTCGTTTCGCCTTTAGGCAGGATGTGAAAATCAAAGCTCTAAGTTTGAAATATCGAATATTGTAGCAGTGCCTAAAATATTTTAGATATAACAATAAAATGAATTTTTACCTCCTTTTCCTGATATATCGTTTAATTTTCTTTTGCATTTGATTAGCAAACTGTTCTTCTTCGTAATCCTCGCCTTGTGCATCTGGTAGCAAGCAGAACAATCCCAAATCATAATTAAGCGAATGTTCCTGCGAGGTAAACTCAAAAAGCTCTTTCGTTGGTAGATTGTCTATTGCGTTTGTATTGGAAACAGGGCTATCCTGTATCTTGGGTTCGGGTTTGTTTCCGTTGTTCCACCAATCGTTAAACAAATTTGCCGACAAGTTTCTATCTAACGCCGAACCGTTCCAAACGCTACGGCTTTCATGGTCGATAAAGGTCATACCGTAAATCCGTCTCTCATTGTTTCTGCGTACAACGGTATTGATGCCCTGCTCGGTCAATTGCTTTCTAAATTCACTTTCGCTGTTTGTCGTGTGTATGGCAAGCTCAACAGTATTTTTCAGAACTGACCTTGCAGGATCGCTTTTCATTTTTTCTTTGAACTGTTCAAAGTGTTTTTGAAGCTGTGCAACTCCTGCATCTTTTCCGAACAGCGATGCCTTGAACGGATTGCCTGCCTTATTTCCGTTTTCATCCAATGCCACATAGACCAATCCGTTTACGTTTTGTCCGTTCCGCTCGCCTTTGACTTCTTCTGCCGTGATGTTGAATAGCGACAATAGAGCATTATAACTTCCCATCGTCGGAAAGCTGTAATACTTCGGCAGATGACGGACTACCGAAGCGATCTGGCTTTTGATGTCTCCAACCTTATAATCCACAGGCCTGAAAACTTTGTGACTCTGATTTTGTTCTTTTTCGGTTGCTTTTTGTAGGTTGTATTTCGTTTCCAGATCACGGCAAATTGCCATTGAACGCGGATAGTCGTAATCATCGGGGATTTTTCTGCCGTCAATGCCCACGCAGGTCGAAACGATGTGTATATGCGTGCGGTCAATGTCTGTATGCTTGAAAACAATATAGGGCTGATTGCCGTAGCCCATACGCTTCATATACTCCTGTGCCATTGCTGTAAATTGCTCATCGCTTACCTTGTCTTTCGGGTCGGGATTCAATGAAATATGCCGTACTGTTTTTTCCGTTTTGATGTTTGCCGACAGATACGGCTCAAAATACTGATTAAAATACTGGGTGGAATACCTACTGTCCACCGTGTCAGGTATCTTGTTCAGCAACAAAACCGCTCCGTTTTCCTTTTCAACTTTCTGCTGATTGTACAAAATCGCACCGTACATATTGCTTCCTTTTCCGATTTTTGCAATCATAATTTTACGCTTTTTTCAGATACTTTGCTTCAAATTCTGTGGTCAGGGCAACAACTTTCAGCAACAGTTCTTTCATTTCTACTGTCTGTTTTTCCAATTTGTAGAGGTATGTGGACGCTTTTTTCTCCGAAAAATTGGTATTCAACAGCTTAACAAGCTGATTATAATTGGTTGCTATTCCCCTGAACTGACTGAAAAACCGGGTCAGCCCTGCATGATATTCAACTGCATCCATATCAATTTTTACGGTCTTAACCGTCTTTTGAAAGATACAAGCCGTAATAAAATGAGCCATTACTTTCATTCCCGATTGGTCAAAGAGGGCAAGAAATTTGGCGTTTTCCTCTGCATTCAGGTTAATGGAATACCGATTGACCGCAGGGTCAATCTTTGGTTTCCTTCCTGTTTTCCTAATCTGTTTTCTGTTTTTCTCTTCCATAATAAATCCATTTTAATTTTAAACAAACGGGCGACTTCGGAGCCGTTTCCAGCTCCCTGCAAGGGCAAGTGCCTTTGAGTGCCGAAATTCATTTCGAGGACCTCAAAGGATAACTTGCTCTGAACACGGGTTCAGAAAATCCGTTTTGCAAACGGATTGGAATTAGCAGGGAAAACCCATCGCTTCCGATTACAAAGTTCGATAAGACTATTTGAATAACAGTCACTTACAATTACGTCAAATAAAGCCAATGAACGCCAAATAGTACCACCTCTATACGGATTGGGACTGCTTTCATTTCTTTTGTATATAGTTAGTTGGCTGATTGGTTATATCCTTATTAAAGTAACTAAACAGCATAAATCCCGACAGCTAATCTGCGTGATTGAATGCAGACGAATTACAGTTTTTTGAGTTAATGAACTAGCCAATTAAGGGTATGCAGGTGCGTAGATAAATAGGTGGTTACATAGATACACCAGTATATACAGCTGAATACTTAACTAGGGAAACAGCTAATTGGATATAATATTAAAATTGAGAAATATGATACACGAAGAAAACAAAAATCAGCAACCCGAAAAAGAGGATTTTATGGAAATGATTATCGGTAACGATAAGAAAAATCCCCAACAGGAAAAACAAACATTAACAAATCGGGACGACTTTGCCAAACCCGATGTGGATGAGGAAGCCTTTATGCAGGTAATAGCAGGGGACGAACCTGCGGAAACCGAAACGGAACAAACCAAACCTTCAGCGAAGACCACGAAAAAAAGTACCTCCAAGCCAAAGAAGCTGAACAAAGAGGATTATTGCGAACAGTTTTTTAAAATCCCGAACACAACGGCAAGCAAAGGAAAATCGGTCTATGTACGGCAGGAACACCACGATAGGTTTAACAGGCTTACCAACATTATGGGCATTGACAAGCTGACAATTTATGCGTATCTCGACAACATTATCGAATACCACTTTCAGGAGTTCGGTGAATTGATTAGTGAAATCTATAACGAGAAACACAAACCGTTGTTTTGATTGTGGTGCGGTGTCGGGCGTGGTGCGGAGCTCCTCCTTAAAATTATTTTCCAAAACAAAAAAAAACAGAAAAAAAAGAAAGCCATTCAAACAAGGCGGACAGGTGTTAAAACCAAAAGGAAACGGAATAAGTCCCGAAGGGTGGCAGGACAAACAGAACAACTCGGCGAAGCCACCATATTTGCCCTGCCATTATGCCGTAAGCTTTTGGTTGGGCGGTGCGGTGGCTGTCCGCCTTATCTTTGCTTCCTTTTGTTCTTTTTTTAATCCCATTCCAATAAATGAAAGGTTACTAAAACACGTATGGGCTAAGGAATTGGGTGTTTTTGGTATGCTTTCCCTTATCCGTACAAAACTTTTTAAATGTGAAGGGGCTTTGCGAGGAAAATTTAAAGTGTTTTGAGGATTGCTTTCCATTTATATTGTGCCAACACAAGCCAAAGACTGCCACTAAATGCCATAGGGAAACAAAGCGATTCCTTGTGTTCTATATTGGGCAAAATTTTGAACCTATGGCACAAAAAGCAACAACCGACAAAGAGCGAAAAGAGAAAGAGCAACTCACGAAAAAAGAGCATAACCCTTTGATACAGGTTGATAAGCACGGCGACCCGATTTCCAATTTCATCGCCAACTTTAAACGCCAATTCAGGGAAGCAAAAGGATTATTAAATTGGGACAAGCTGTTCGGTGGCAAACGTACTGAACCGCCAAAACAACCTGCCGAACCCGAAAGCGTGATAGGTGCAACAAAAATGGTTATCCGTTCGGATTACGAAAACGCTGACAACAGTCAAGCTGTAAAAGTCAATAAAAAGCCTGCGTTGAGAATGGGCAATACAATCAAAACGCAACAGGCTCGCCCGAAAAACAACAAACCAAAGTTGGGATTATAGCCGAGTATTTGGCAACTGAACGCCAAATACCGCCACTGAACGCAACATTAGAATAACCTATGTGAATAGCTTTTATTTTCGAAGTTTAAATGACGTGGATATGGAAATAACAGTTTTAGACATTCAGATTTTAAAGGCACTGCATAGGGAAGCAAGGGAAGTCTCCAATTTGATTAAGGAAATGACCGCACCCTACAAGGCATTGCAACAGGCAACGAAATGGCTCGACCAGCAGGAAGCCTGCCAACTGCTGAACATCAGCAAACGGACATTGCAGACATACAGGGCAAAGGGTATTCTTGGGGCAACGCAGATCAATCGGAAGACGTATTTCAGATTGTCCGAAGTGGAATTACTGATGCAAGGAGAGCGACCATTAAAAAAGCAAAAGAAATGAAACAGATTGGAGATTCAAACGAAGATATGCTTGCCTTGCTGGAAGCTGTGGTAGGCATCAAAAATGAACTGCTGTATATCAGGGAGTATTTCCATCCTTTATTAAAAGGGGAAATCTATCTGTCAGGCGAACAGGTCTGCGAGATGTTACACATCAGCAAACGAACGTTGCAACAGTACAGGGATGACGGACTACTACCTTTTATCAAGCTCGAACGGAAAATCCTTTTCCGAGAAAGCGATATTGTGAAAGTGTTAGAAGATAATTATCAGCGTTAGTCGATTAACGCCCGTTATTTGTAGTGGGGATTTTTTCAAAATAGCGAATTGGATTTGCCATTCCTCTAATTTTAGAAACTTCTTTATTCATATATATATCAAGAATTTCTTTTGAAGTAACTTCTGAACCTTCAAATCCCCATCTTTTTACACCTCTATTTTCAATATCCTGAACCCATTTTTCAGGTTTAAATACCGCTCTAATTACACCTTTATATTCTGCTAAAACAAAATCTGAATTTTCTGCTCTGTTTTTGTCTAATACCCACCAACCTCTAGTTGCTTCATAAATATTTGGTCTGTCATAAATTGGGTTCTCACTTTTCTTTTTTCGTTTATTATCGTATGTTTTGTTTATATTGATTACCAAAATGTTATGTTTAATATCTTCATTTTTTAATACTTCACAATTGTAAAGTATTTCACACTCATTAACAGTTTTTATCCCTTGATTAAACGAATAATGTCCTGCAACAATATTTGAAATTTTCGCAATCTCCGCAAAATCCTTAAAAGTTAAAAAATCAATTAAAACAGATTCAACTATTAGTGCTTCATTTTCTTCTAATCCGTGTCTAACTATAAAGTGTTTTACTTTTAGATTTTCTAATTTAATCGCTCTTATAATCTCTAATTTTTCAGTTCCGCTTGGGTTGAATATCGCTTCATTAATATGAAAAAAAACACGATTTCCATAACCTTTTCCGACATAGAATATTTTATTATCTCTTGGGTCTATTAAAATATAAACATAAGATTTTAATTCTTCTTGCGCCTTTTGTGAAAATTGTTCAATCATATTTTGATGTTTTATTGACTTCAAAAATACAAAAAAGCCAATGCAGTTTCTTGCATTGGCTTTCTTTAATCACTTCATTGGTTTTATAGTTGCGAAACAAAAGACTGTTCCATACCCTTGAATTTATGCGATACCTTTTGCATATCCTTACCAACTTTCTCATTAAGTATCTTGGCATAAATCTGTGTGGTGGCAATGTTTTTATGCCCTAGCATTTTGCTCAAACTCTCCAATGGAACACCCTCGCTCAAAAACAATGTTGCGAAGGTATGACGTGCTAAATGAAAGGTTACTTTCTTTTCTTTAAGGCAATCAATCAATTGAGATATTCTTTTTAAGCTGTCATTACAAACCGTATTTGATGGTACAGGAAATACCTTTCCGTCCTTTGACAATCCTGCATATTTTTCAATAATCATTTTTGGAATATCTAAGAGCATCACGTTTGATGACGTAGCTGTTTTCTTTCTTCGCACAATAATCCACTGGTTACCGTCAAAGAAATCTTGAAGATTGCTGTTTTTAAGCCCTTTCATATCTGAATATTGACCTTTTTCTCATAGTCGGATAAGAACTGTTCATAGAACTTAAAAAAGGTCAGTTCTCCGCTTTCCATTCCAAGAAAAGCGTTTTTGAGTTTAGCACTGTTTACAGTGCCCTCGTTCTTCAGGGTTTTGGAATAGCAATCTTCTATACCCAAACGTATCTTGTCAAGTTTGCCGTTCGTGTCTTGGGCTTCTCGGCTTTTACCTAAAACCCTTCCGTACTTCAAATCCCAATTTGTTGCGGAAATATCCAGCTTTGTACTGAATGCAGACTGTTTGCCGTTTACGGTAATCCTGCACATAACCGTAACTTTTCCGTTTTTCTTTGGGGCGTTCTTTTTAAGGTAGAACAATACCTTAAATGTTGATTTTTTTGTCGTTTCCATACTCACAATTCTTAATGATAAAATTAAACCTATGTGAGCTACGGAACAATATGAGAAACTATGCAGAAAGCTGAAATACAGTATTTTAAAACGATTGTTTCTAATGTTTAAAAGTAACGTTTTAGTAACCTTACTTTTGCCAAACCTCGCTTTTTACTGCTTTTTACCTCATTACCAAAAAATCATAAAACGGCTGTAAAGCCTTTATTTACAACCGTTTTGCCTGTTATTAATCTTTGATGTATTTTTACTGAAACTTTATTTTAAAAAACTAGGGGACTCCCCCCAGCTCCCCCCTTAAGCCGCTACCCATTAGGCACCAAAAACAGTGCGCATACCACCAAAAACCCAAATATCAATAAGAATCCAGATACTCCCAAAAATAGCCTAAATTTCCCCCTACGCCTAGGCACACCCTTCCTCATTGCCCAGAAACGGCGGTACACCTCTGAAATCTGTCCCCCCGCATCCCCACTTTCATGCTCTACCTTTGATTTATCAAACACAATAAAAGGCAAATCTGCGGATTAACAAATTCGCACATCAGCAACAACGCATATGAGAACACGACAATACATAGTACAAGCAATCACCGTAGCCTTACTCCTACTGTGGATCCCCGTATCGATCGATAAATTAATAAATTTTCAACAGTTTAAATACGGAATCCTTCAGCAACCATTAAGCTATACCATTGCTTGGATAGTTATCTACACCTTGCCTGTTTTAGAAATTTCGATAGTCATTTTGCTGGTGATACAGAATCTCCGTCATTCAGCGAAACGAAGTAACGTGGGAATCTGGAGATTTCATTTAACAAATCCCTTTCTCCTATCGTCCGTGTTGATGGCAGCCTTTACCGGTTATGTCGGGTTGGCTCTTTTAGGCGCATGGGGCAAGGTACCCTGTGCATGCGGATCGGTGATCAGCGGGATGAGCTGGATGCAGCACTTTTGGTTTAACTTACTCTTTCTAACCATCAGCATTACAGGCGTTATACTACACAAGAGTCTAACATTTTTTTCATCGCCTTTGCGAGATGTGAATTCGAACGGAGGTGAGAACACAAACATAAAGCCCGATAGGCTTCAAAGAGAATAGCACAACTATTTACAGCGGAACTTGGATTCTAGGTTAGTCCGGGCAAAGGGTTTGTCGCCAAAAGACATTTCAGACTATCCCAAGCGCTTGCCCCGGCACCGTACAGAAAATGGGCAAGCGCAGGATAGGAAGGATCTAGGGAACACAGCTGTTCCCTACCAAAAACAGTAAAAACAAATAAACACAAGCAAAATGCTTAAAACACTCAAAAAAAATGCAATGGCCTTAGCAGCTATGGCGATTGCAGCAACAAGTTTAACGATGATGTCGTTTGAAACTTCGGCGGTACAAACATCGTACTTCTACGAGTACACATCTAATTCCACCAATCAGAGTGATATCGAAGATATCAATAACTACCAGCGGTCGGAAGCAAGTTGTGAACCAGGGGAGCACGTATGTGGGGTAAATTTGCCCACCAATACAGGAAATGGCAATGCGCCAGCTCCGACAGAATTCGATGCTGTAAAAAGCCAACTTTGGGCAGCTGAGCAAGCGGGTTCAACCACTAATCCTCAAATTTCAATGAAGGAATAAGTGTAGTGCAAGACCGCCCTCCCATCAATCGAAGGGAGGGCGATCTTGTTTTAAGGATTTTGCTCTATCCCACTGAACAGTATGGATTCCCGAAGAATTTTAAACACGTATCGCTCACCATTTGGCTCAAGTGCTAACATATCATCATCATCAAGTTTTCTTTTCAGCGTTTTTTTAAATCTATTTTCCTGATTCAAGCGTTTCAAATCCGACCATCGTAAACAACGAAAAAGTAACTCCTTTCTCCTTTCTAAAAGAATAACATGCAAGAGCTCATCTTTGTCTAAACCAGTTAACTCGACAAACCTCTCTTTTTGCCAACGGTGTTTCAGTAGGGTATTCAAATCGACAAGCGCCTTGTCAATGTCTCCTGCACGCGCGTTGCATTCAGCTCTGATCAAGAACATTTCGTCGGTGGCAAGTCCGACAAATTGAATTGCAGCACTAGCACCCGAATAATGCCCTTTGAACCCCTTTGTACCATCCGCATTATGTATGAAAAATGCCTTCAATCGCAAGTCGTCCATATCATAGGTTTGAACCAGCAAGGTATCAACCCGGCCCCGCGCACGATTAAGCAGATTAGAGACCGATGCCTGCACATCAAGGATCACTTCATCGTTCCGCACTTTAAAAGGTATATTTTGTGCGGTGTTTAGCGCGTTGTAATCCACCAACGTTGATTGAATACGCAGACATGAATCCGCATACAGACCTGCTTTCGCATAGCTACCCATAGCCAGGTGGATCCGCGCAAGTAAGCCGTATCCCGCAGCCTTGTTTGGTTGAAATTTGTTTGACAATCCTTCGTCTAATGAAGGAATAGCCGCTTCAATATCTTTTATAATAAAATCATAAGTTTCTTTTACACTTGCACGTTGCGGCACCTTGTTGATATCAGCGGTCCGTTTTAAAGGGATACCTAAGTCTGTCTGAGCCGACCCTGCCATATACGGTTTACAAAACAGATCTGCTAGCGCATAATGATAGAATGCACGCCAAAACAGGGCCATCGCGTATAGTTTCTTCTTTTTTTCTAAATCAGCTGTTTTAACGTGGTCTAATGTCTCAAGGATTATATTCGCTGAGAATATGGCTGAGTACGGGAAAGACCAGAATGGGCCGACGTCATCGTTCGGTTCCCATCGGTAAGTTCTTCGCTCCCGCTCAGATGCACCATTTAAATGCTGAACACTGACGAAAAAGTTGTCCGACGCAATCTCGGAAGCGTAGGGATATACGGCATTGAATTTACCATAATCTTTTAGCAGTAGTTCGACATCCTCCGTTGAAGAGGGTGAGGCAATCTTAGCCGAGCTTTTTTCGTCGAGAAATGTCTCGCAGGAAGAAAGCGCCCTTGTTGAAATGGCTAGCAATATTATAATATAGAATTTCATGATCATAAGTTTAGTTGGATACCTAGTGAAAAATTGATAGGTCGGCGAAATCCGATCGAGTTTTCTGGATCGACGTTGAAAGTATTTGCTTTCCATAGCATAACATTCATGTTATCGACGAACGCATGGCATGAAAGCGAGCGAATTAAAGAGATCCCTGTAGCATGCACCTGATATTGCAGCCGCAGTTCATTTAGTCGGATATGGTCAGCCTTTTGCACATTTATGTCTGCATATCTATAAAAATTATCTCGACGCGAATTAGCAGGGTATTGGATGGAGGGAACATTTGTGTGAACTTCGTCTCCAGATTCTCTCCATCGGTTTACGTACTCTAAATTCCCGTTCGATTCCCCATACTGAAACAGTGTGCCATAATTCAGCGCATGCTTTCGAAAATAATGTCCGAACTTATAGTTCAGTCCGGCTAGCAGACTCCAGTTTTTCCATCGGAATGTGTTCCTCCACGATCCGAAAAACGGCGGAAGAGAAGGACCGTGCAATATTTGATCTTCGATCGTGTTTAATTGCATTGCAATATAGTCCTCGCTTACCTCATCGTTGAGGTAACCCCTTGGGTTTCCGTTCTCAGGGTTCAGACCTGCCCAGCGATAACTGGCTATGAGATAGGGATTATATCCTTCTACGGGAAAGATACCCTGTCCTGATGAGACCAGACCATCCAGTGAGGGGGGATCAAGATTCTGTGTGACTTTGAAATCAGCATAACTGAATAGAAGCATACTGCTCCAGTTAAAACGTCTTTCGATTAGAGAAGCCGATAGGCTAATATCAAGCCCACTCCCCACGATAGCCGCCGAATTCTTTGGCTGTATCGACATTCCGACGATCGGATCCAGCTTCGTGGAATTGAAAAGATCTGTAGACTTCTTCTTGTAGTATTCAATGTTACCTTTTAATCTGTTTGCGGAAAATGCTTCGAAATCAAGCCCTACGTTCGTAGTTCTAACAGTTTCCCACCGCAACGATGGATTGGGCCCCATAGACACGGTTGCAAAATTCTCATTGACAGGGCTCCATGCCCCGCCATAATAGTTGATCTGTGTAAGTGCTGTAGCATTTAACGGGATATTCCCGCTATATCCGTAAGTTGCTCTAAGTGATAATTTCTTTATTGCGGAAAATTCAAAAAAATCTTCCTTTGACAGATGCCATAATCCACCAACCGACCAAAGCGGATTCCACTTTTGATTTGTCGATACACCAAACAGGTTCGAAGCATCCCTACGCACGCTTCCTGTCACAGTATATCTATTGCTATATGTATATGCTCCATTTCCGTACAATGAAATGAACCTATTTACATATCTGTTAAGATTTGCTCCGAAGGGGATGTAATTCCAGCCGAATAGGTTGTTGAAACTAGCATATTGCGTAGTAGGGTCTATATTGGTAAATGTGAGTTTATCCTTATCATAACCATACAATATGCTCGTTGCGGACTCATTTTTGAGATCCCTTGCTTCCGATCCGATAATTGCATTTACCTCATGCCTTCCAAAGCTTCGATGGAAATCAATCTGTGCTCTTATATTATATGAAGAACTGGTATTTTCAGAAGATTCCCGAATAGCGCCCCGTGGTATGTGATTTTCGACATCACCTGAAGTAATTTGCGTAAACCTGTTATTGAGGTTTCGTGTATAGTAGCTGTCCTGATGATTCAAATGGTTAGATTCACCATTTCCAAACTGCTTTTGAAATTTTATCTTACCGGTAAATCCATATTTCCAGCTATAATCCATTCCCCAATTAATGATAATATCATTCGAACGAGTCACCTTATCAGATAAAGCCAGTTCTTGAAGCGGGCGATACTTCCAATCCAAAAGCTGCCCGCCCCCAGCCGTGTCCGTAAAAAGGCTGCGATAATAGATATCAAGTGGTAATGCATCCCCCGATGGCGTCGCCAGCTGGCTATACCCCGAAATGCCCCTGAAGTCGCCATATCCACCAGGACTGTTGTTGGTATTGTTTTGAAAAGCCATCCATATCCCCACCTGCATATTAAGCTTATCAGTAAATTGGATTGTATTATTGGACCGCAAATTAAATCGCTGATTCGCATCTCCTATCCGATGTTCTAGATTCTTATCAAACCCAGCAGATAACACAAAACTTAAGCGGTCACGGCTGCCCGACATAGTGGCTGCGTATTGCTGATTTGCTACCCGTCGGTAGAGGTAGTTTTGCATATCATGCCTAAAATCTTCTCGTTTTAAAGCGTCGAGACGCTCTTCGAGTGCATTGTCCGATAGATAACCCAATCGGTTCTCTTCCATAAGCTCTGCTACTAAAGGGATAGAGGGGCTACTTAACATAGAAAACCGAGCCGTATAATATCCTTTTTCATACAGCATCCTTTCCATCTCTACATATTCGGGCGTAGGCAAATGGTTTGAGGTGAATAGGTCGGGGCGTGGCGAGACAGTCATATTGGAGATCACGCTGGTCGATAAACGCTGTCCCACCCTAGCTGTTTTGCTTTTGATTACAATAACACCATTGCCTGCGCGCGCTCCCCAGATCGATGCGGCGGCGGCGTCTCTTAAGATAGAGATAGATTCAATATCATTAGGATTGAGAGCATCCAGGTCCCCTTCAAACGGAAAATTATCCAGAATGACCAAAGGCTTCATTGATTCCGACCCGAGAGAAGAAAGTCCCCTGATCTGTACCGTGGGATTATCCGGATTCAAATTATTTGTTAATAGCCCATTTGTTAATCCATCCAACCTGCTCATCACGTTCGAGCCAATTCGTTGGTTCCAAAGCGAACTGTCAATGAAGGCATACGATCCGGTTGCCCGCTCTTTCGGTATACTCTGAAATCCGGATTCAATAACCACCTCCTCTATAACATTGTTAGATCGCCGCAACTCCATCATCAGGGGGAGCGCCGTAGTATCATTGACAGGATGTCGAACTTCTTCATAATCGATACCAGAAAATATCAGGGTATCAAAAGGATAGCGGAGCAAAAGATAAAATGCTCCTGTACTATCCGATTGCGATCTCGTAAGACTTCTGGAGAATCTCATATTTATACCCTCAATTGTCTTTCCGGATTTTTCATCAATTACCTCTCCCCAAATCCTTTTGACACCGGTCTGTGCGTTACTATTAATCGCGGACACACATAGGAAAAAGAAACATAGTACCGCAGTCAGTAGTTTAGTTGCCATAACGATCACCTCCTTCTTTCAGCAACAGCTGTTGTAACCGTCCATGGTTTAGTTCCTTTTTTCCAGTAATAGCAAGTACCTCGCCTTTCTCATTTAACCAGATCAAACGAGGGTATACTTTTGGCTGAAAGTATTTGGTTATTATTTTATCATTATATATACTTGGGACTGCGAAACTGCCCGTTACCCCTCGACCTTGCTGCTCCATGATATACAGAATACGTAAGCGGTCATCTTTACTTGACGCTGGATTCACTAGAAGAATTTGTAGATCATCCCTAAAAACATTTTGGATGCTGTCTAATGAAGGAAAAGAATTTATGCAACTGCTGCACCAGCTACTCCAAAAATCCAGTATAATAAGCTTCTTATCGCGGTAGTCGTTGAGTGTGATGGTATCCTTACCATCGGGATGGTTTACGACCTGTAATGGCAGGTTCCACAGCGCCTCGGGGATCGTATCCCCGATCTGGAGCGGTTTGATTACAGCTAACCCATTGGCGGCAGCCTGCTCTCCAGCAGACTGCGCCTGGGCCTCACTAAACAACACGATGAAACATATCATTCCTATTAAAGAAAGGTTATACCGCCTCCTCCTGCTGCTACCCTCATCACTACGAGGAGCGGAGTGACGCGATAATCTCTCAGACAATTCTTCTGTAGCAACGTCATCGCGTTGCGCGCAGCGCTGTAGCGATCTTTTTGTTGTAATTATTGCAGCGCGTATCGTTCGCAATAGCGCATAGCATTCCCCTTTGCGTAATTTTCGCATTATTTTTGGTGGTTGTGAGACATTCTAAAAAGTGTGTATTTTTATTTTGTCATTATCCATAGTGTTTGGATCCCTCCAAAGTCGGGATGACAAAAAAAACTACTCCGTTCTTTTCAGATACCTCTGTTTCATAAATTAATTCCTAAAAAAGATCCTATTGGGCGCTACTCACGGGGGTGTTCACGTAGGTCAATAATACGGTATCCAGGCGCAGGATCGGGTGGTTTCTGTCCGGCTATTCCGGAGATTTGATGATGTTTTTAAAAAGTTGTTTTTTCATTGTTTCAAATTATTTGTGTTTGTAATTTATTTCAAAAACCGACCCTTCTATACCTTTAGCTGTGCGATGATTTGCATAACCGCGAAAAAGACGCTACTTTTATATTGCTAAATAATAAATTGTATGGGTCCTTCTGTGCCATTATGCCATGCATACATATTTGGTATACATGGAAGGATCGGTATCGAATGAAAACGAGCGACCAAGGCATTTCTTATTGCCGGAGAACCGCTTTGGTGCATCTGCTATTTTAGATAAGCAGTCTTCGTTAGCATCCGAATATCGTGTACTATTTATTCGAGCGGATGGATAAGAGTACTATTGTCGCAAAGGCGACGGCAGAATTGCACTTCGCAGAAGTGTCGTTGTGTTTGAGGGGTTAGTACGGGTTTCCTTTTCATCGCATCATTTTTTAAGCGGTTAGTAAAAAATAAAATGAGTCTTTGGAAGAGAGAGGGCATTAAAAAAGGAAAAGCTCCTACCTTCCTCCGTCAAATGGTACCAGCAAGGACCGACACGGATTCCAGTAGGAGCTTCTCCCATAAATTGTACAAAGATATACAAAATCGGGAATATGCTCCTAAAGGCCTCGTGTCATTAAAATTGCTGGTTTTTTTGACGAGACGCAGATCAGAATAAACTGACCAATACAAAGATAACAATCTAAAATAAAAACAACAACAAATGTTGCAGTTTT
The DNA here is from genome assembly GCF_005048855.1 of Sphingobacterium olei. Taxonomy (GTDB): domain Bacteria; phylum Bacteroidota; class Bacteroidia; order Sphingobacteriales; family Sphingobacteriaceae; genus Sphingobacterium; species Sphingobacterium olei. The sequence goes on along the minus strand of NZ_SUME01000005.1, from coordinate 487,635 downwards.
TTTTTAAAAAAATCTCTTTAAATATGACTAGACATCTTAGTTCAATTGCTTTTAAAGCTACAGTTGAAAAAATAATCAGAAATAGGAATGAGGAATCAGAAGCTATTTTAGAACTCATTAGTGGGATAATTGGTGATCGCAGTTTTATAATGGGAAAGGTTTTCAATGCTGTTGCAAATATCGCTGAAATTGATATTGATCTTCTCTGCAGTGAACTTTTTGAAGATTACAAATGGGAATTAGTTATAGACCTAAGTAAAGCTAAGACCAAATTGCAAGCATTTATTATGATTTATGCAAATTCTAATAACAGTATTTCTACCGCCTCTGGGATGGAGAAGTCTCGATTCAGTAGACTCCAAAATGGAGAGCTGCAAGAACTATATGCGGACGAAGTCTACGGTCTAGCGAAAGCCTTTGGCCTCAAACCCAGCCAACTGTTTAACTACTTTTACGGCGACGGGGAGCGGCCGGTAGTCGGGTTGTAAAAAACTAATCAGTATAAATAGCCAATTATGCTGCATTCTTATTTGCCATTTACCGATGCTAACACCGGAAGCATTTCGGTGTTTTGACGCGCCCCACTACCAAGAATTTATCCGGCTAAAACAAAAAAAGAGGCTGTCTCAAAATTTAAACTAATTAATTACATTTTATACTTCTTATAAGCGGTGTTATTCGGAAAATATTTTCTTCTTCAAATTCATTACTCAATGACCAATAATTTATTAAATCAATAAAAATTGCTTTTTCAGATTCTAAAATCAAATTGATGGCATCCCAACTTTCATCAGTTTGTAAATCATTCTCGTTTAGAAAATCTTCATACGACGCAAGAACAAGAGACATTACAGCTACTTTATTATCAGTAGACACATCACGCCGATGATAAAATTCAAGAAAGTCATTAATTCTTTGAGAATCTGCCATTTCTATATCCCAGTCCTGTTCTGCACCTGTAAAAGGTAATGATAATTCCTTACTAAGTTGTTCAAGTGCTTCTTTTTTCAGTATCATAATCAAAAATTAAGGAATTAACAGGTACGCTGTTTTACGATCATAAATTTTTATAGTGCCTTTTGTACCCGTCCAGCCCTATTGTGTCTCTACCTCCTTATCGGCATGTTTTTTCTAGTTTTTCAAAATCTTCAATTAGATGACAGTTAAGTCCACTTTTCTCTAATGAATTTTTTAAAAAAAACAATATTTTTTTTATTTCTTTTTCGAAATCACTAACAGGCAATGTGTTTTCATTTACCTTATTAAGCAGATCTTGTGTCCCCCCATTTACAGTTTCCCATTCTGATTTAATATTGACAGAACTATTTATTTTTTTCATTTTCCAAATAGAAACAAATGTATTAGAAGCCCAATGTATTTCTAATTTATCACCTTTATCATCTTTCAGGAAATGTAATATTCTTATAAAATCAAGAACCATCAACGATATATCATATTTGTAAGTTAATGGAATAAATATATTATTCCATATCAAAATGAGATATTCGGTATCTAAAGGAAAAATACTTTCAATAGCATCTTCTAAATTTATGATTTCTTCCTCAATTAGTGACAGTACCTCTGGATTACTTATTTGTATTTTAATCATAACTTAATAATTACTTGATTAGTGGGTAGCCATGAAAGGTTCCAGTCCTGTTCTATACCTGTAAAAGGTAATGATAATTCTTTACTAAGTTGTTCATAAACTTGCCTATATCTTTAAATCCTTATAACATTTTTTTTATTTCATCGGCAGAGTATTCTTGATATATGTTGCAGCTAATAGTTAGTGTTAGTTCTTTTCCGTTATTATTCAAAAAATCGATATCAACATGTTCAGCTTCAGCAATTCCGTCTCGATAAAATTTTAGAATATAATGTAAAATATAATCAAGGCTATCATTTGATATCTGCCCCTTAAAAACTCCGTTATCGAGAGCTACGGATTCACAATATGAAAACCGATCTCCACTTGATTTAAATAGGATGAAAAAATTTCTAAATTTTAAACCTATTGCATTTATAAGGTTCTCTTTTAATAAAAAAAGTGACATACACAATTCAACGCCAACAATTTGGTTAAGATGCAATTTAAGTTGTATTTGCTCGCTAAAATTTTTGATACTAATTTCTGCTTCTATATTAATCTGTTTCATTCCCATCTCAAATGATAGTTTTGTAATACTTCTCCCGTCTTGGGGTTTAATTCTTCTATATGTATATGTTTATCATCAACATCGCCAGGTTTAGCGCGATATTGCCATTTACCATCACTACTTCTCCATTTATTAGTTTCTATTTCCACTGGATTTTTACCCAATTTTGTCTTTGCTAAATTTCTTGCTTCTCTCTCTGACTTAAAATAAGCACTATAATTTTTGGTATTCTTTGTTGCAAAATCTTTAACAAACTTCATCTTAGCGGCAAGTTTAGCCTGACTGCCACCGGGCACGAAAGCTGCGAGAGATAAAGTTATCCCAACGCCATTGCCCTGGTAAATATTGCTACCTAACGAAATAAGATCGCCGACCTGCGCCAAACCAGGAATTTCGCTTGAGCCCACAATATCTCCAGTGCGCTCCCATTCCTCGGCAGTCTGCGGTCCCGCTGAAGGCCGGTACGGATTTGGCCCAAACAGGTGCCGGTGTGAGGGGGCTACATATCTGGTAAAACCTGTTCCCGCCCAGAATGCTTTATAGCTCGCCTCGGCAATATCCCAGATCATATCATCTGTGAGCCGATAGGCTGCGACCTTTACCTCGGGAAGGCGTGTATAATACATGTCCTCGCCGGGAAAATACTGCATCAGATAGCCCTGCAGAAAATTTTGGGCTGCCATTCCCGTATAAGTCGCACCCCAATCGAGAGACGCAGTCTGCCGACCATCTGGATCGATGTAATATATAGGGTCATTCATCGCATACACATACGGCGAGAAACTGTGGTACTTATCTGCCAGCGGATCCACCACGTTCCATCTCCCTACCTCTGCATCGTAAAAACGCGCTCCGTAATCGTACTGCCCTTCCAGTGTGTAAGAACTTCCAAAGGTGTGGCTACCGCCTGCAAGCTCGTCCAGCCTTTCCTTTCCGTTATAAAGATACTTATTAATTCCAGAGGTAAGGATACCTTTACGTTTGCCGAACGGAAAATAATCGTCCTTCTGGATGACGGTAGCGCTTGCCGCGCCAGAAGGCTGTAAAGTTGCACGCACATTGCCCAAGTGGTCCGTCAGGTTATACCGGTACAAATAGATATTATTGCTCTCGTCGCGCTGTAGATACCCATCTTCCGTATGGATCATCTCAATCTTACTCGCTGCACTACCCAGCTTGTTGTACTCAATACCCGACACGTAATCACGTTGTGTCGCCGTACCTCCAACAGTAGTTGTCTTGCGCTGCATCGATCCTGTCGCATTATACATGTAAACTACGCTTGTGCCAGTCTTTGTCGCAGTTTTGGGCAGGTCAAGCTGGTTGTACGTAAACGCCATACCCGTGCGGTCTGTTGTCGCATTCCCATTGACATCATAAGTATAGCTTCCCGTAATACCTCCTGATAAACCTGTAAGCCGGTTGCCCGTGTAGGCATAACTGGTTGTCGCTGCATTATTCCGCTTGAGCGTCAAGATATTCCCCATGTTGTCATAGGTCAGCACTTCGCTCATGGTTATACCCGTACTGATTCCACTGAGCAGCCTATCCAGCTTATCATAGGCATATACAAAACGGTTGGGTGTAGCAGTAGTACCATGGCCCCAGTGCTGTTCGGAGATGTTGCCATTGTACTGCGCAACAGCTGTTGCAGTTGGATCGTTGTAGCGTAGCACTTCGGTAAAGTGTGGCGAGCCTATCTTCGTTATCCAGCTCCGCTCATTGTAGCTATAATCTACCTGAGTGATAAAGTTTGTGCCATTGTCCACGCTGTGCAGCTTCTTATGCCGAAGCTGTCCGATCTCATTATAGACAAGATGGCTCTGTATAATTTCAGACTGGGTGTTGACCGTCTTTTTCGTATCCACAAGCCTGCCCATATGATCGTAGGTATAAGCCGTGAGAATACTGGTTACCGCTCCACTGGGTGAAGCTTTGTGATCGTGCCTACTTGTCATCACCTCCCCGATATAGCTATAGGTATTGGTCAGGTAATCTGTACCGCCGAGATGGTTTTGGGAAGCCTGCTGTATCACCCTGCCCTTATCATCATAGTAACTTACCGTGAGCAACGGTGCCGTACCGTCGTCTTTATAAATAATATTGCCGGTGGAAAGGCCCTGTGTCAGTAAACTGTGCGTTACATTCTGCACGGGAAGAGTTGAAGCGCCCGTAAAACTATAGTTATCATAATAACTGACCGATAGCGGTTTAACCGTGACACCTGTCCCCGCGACCGGAAATGTGGTATTGGCATAGCTGGCAGCTCCCTTACGGTCCTCCCACAGCGGGCCCGCAAAATTATCCACCAGTGTACGGATCTGTGCCAGCGTAGTCTGCGCAGTATTGGTGTAGAGACCTATAGAAACAGCACGGCCAAGTTTATCATACCGTGCATAGCTCCATTCCTTACGTATGCGCTGCGCAGCATCCTGGCTAAGGATCATTTGATCCGCCTTATTATAGACCATATATTCCCAGCCCTTGCCCGGCACCTTCTTCTGTATCAGGTTCCGGCGTCCGTCATAGCGGTAGGCATAGATAAAATTCTCAAAAGCGGCCACACTCTCTGTAAAGCTGCTCAATACGGCCTGCCCGTCTTCGTTAACCGCCGGAGGTAGTATGTACCTCAGATTACCCAGGTCATCATAGACGTAGTAGGTAGAAAGGCTCTTGACATTGCTTTCCCATACCCGCTCTAATACAACACGGCCATCGACGTCTTTAAATGTTTCACGGGTGCCGCCCTTACCATCGGCAACTTTCCAGTTCTCATCCCTTATAACGGTCTTGAACAACCTGTCCGTTTGGTAACTAACCGCAGCGGCCCCGTTATCGGTGGCATTCACGCGCCAGTACTTTACCTCGTTAGCTGCGTTCGTACCATATTCCATCTTCTGCGTATGTCCCGTAGTACTGTTGGGGACAGGTTGCCAGGCTGCTCCGGGCGCCCCCTGTTCCAGTACACGGTTCAGCGGACCTGCTTCGAATACCGTTTTAGCATGTGCCGTATTGTTTGGCATGGCGGTCACGCCAGGCGCGAGCCAACCGGTGGTTGCTGTCCCAGGGGTAGTATAGAAAAGGTTCTGATCGGTGAGTGCCGAGGCCTTATAGCCACCGTCGCTGCCCGCAAGCGTAGCTGAATACGGCAGGTAGGACTTATCCTCCCTGCCGAGGTTGTCGTATACCACTGGTGTGACCAGATCTCTTTTGGAGGGGCTTCCCTGCCATACAATGACCTGTGTTGGTCTTCCCATTCCATCCAGATACTTAACGGTCTTGTTGACCGATTCGACAGGCAGGCCCAGTAGACTTTCTGGAGTCTGCTTACCTTCTACTTTAACCGTAGTCTCTACAATATAATTTCTGGTTGTTGTCGGCACCTGGGCTGATCCCCGGTTAAAACCTAAAAACAGAAGCGATAAAATGATGTAAATGGGAAGGGTTTTCATGGTGGATATCATATACTATGGAGAGAGTAATATATTAACTAAGCGGTTATATATGCGGGGGAATATCATATTTAGCGAAAACTCATAAGTGTCTGGCATTAAAAAACTAACCATATCGGCGAAAATAATGCACTGGGCAAAATTAGACGTTCGTTCTTATAGATAGCAATTAGTTATATACAAATATGTAATAAATATTCTAATAAGTGAAAAAAATATGATACACTTTCAAGAATATAGCCGACATTATTCGGTAATATTAAAAAAAACATCAATTTCATTCGAAAAAGCGGTTAAACATCCACTTGAAAGAGACATCTCCCAAACTATTTGTAAAATAAAATATGTTCCTATAAAATAACTGGAATAAAGTTCCTATTTTAGTGTAAAAATTGACCTTACTGATTTTATGATAAAACTTCAAGCCATCCTCTCTCTAATATTGTGTATAAATGTCAACTTGCTCGCGCAGGATATTCAGCCCGGGACGGCAACTTCTGCCATGATGGACTACAGGGGAAATACCAGTGTCGATTTTGCGACGGGAAAACTGAACTATACTGTTCCCCTTTTCGACGTGCAGTCGGAGGGGTTCAATCTGCCGGTAGCGCTCAACTACAGCCCAGGGATCAAAAACGGAGAAAAACCCCGTAACGCGGGCTTGGGGTGGACATTGGGCTTCGGATCAAGTGTAATCGGGAGAACGACCCGGGGGGTGGCTATAGACGAAGACCAGGATATCGGCATACTCAACAATCCCGTGCCGGCGGGCAATATAGGTGATCCCGTATTCGACCAGTATCTGGCGAAGGCAAACGCCGGAAAGATCGACAGTGAGTCTGATCTGTTTACGGTAAACGTACAGGGGGCCGCCATTAACTTTATATTGATAAAAAACGGTACAGTGATACAGGCAAAACCCTTACAGAAAACAGACGTGGATATCGTGCCCATCATGGTAGGACATGAATTAAGAAACTGGATCGTGACCGACGGCGGGGGGAATATATATGAGTTCACCAAATCCCAGCCCGGGTATATACAGACACCAACAAATTCACCACTGGTCCCCAGCACACAATCGGCAATTACGTCCTGGTACATCTCAAAAATCAGACCTTTCAACGGAGGGGATATCGATTTTACATATATGTCGGAGGAGTATGCCGAGGTACCAGAAGAAAAGATAATGGCAGCTGTCAAATATAACCCAGTGTTACAGGTTCCGGATCTGAACAATCCTTCTTTAAGTCAGCAGCTCCAATCGCTCTCCGGCCTCGGTGCTGAAACAGCCGCGGCCGCGCTCCAACTTTCCAAGAAAATAGAACTGATAAAAGATGCTGCCAAACGCGCCGGTGAGCCTGCTAGGCCGGGAGAAATTACTCCGAACGGTAATTTTATAAATCCCTACGATGTGTCAGAATATACTGGAGTGATAAATCTGTACAATCAGCATCTCAATCACATTATTTCCAATAATGGTTATGCCGATTATCAAATGTACAACATCCTGAACCAGATGTATACATTGACCACGAATAAATTCAGCGATGTTAGTGTTATCAGCCAGAAAGGAATGTTTGTGAACAAGCTTATTCAGAAAATCACATTCCCGACAGGCGAGATATCGTTCAGCTATCAAAAAATTGTACCCCTCGTTAAACCACCTTTCTACACCTGCAATAAAATAACTTTTAGAAATACGCTGGGGGAACACGTTCATTCCGTCCATCTCGAGGTAAGCAACCATGGGTATCTAAAAAATATCTGGTGGTTAAACAGTAACGGAAAAGAAAAGAACTGGTTGAACATGGACTACTATTTTGAGGATCACCCCTACCAGAATTTCAGTGAGCATGCGACAGATTATTGGGGTTATTACAATGGAAAAACAACAAATTCATCTCTTTTTGCGGCAGATCCTGCTTATACCGTATTAAACCCAGGGTCGCCCTCGGGGCACGCCCATATATTTGCGCCAGGCGGTAAGGTTGAGGAACTAAATTCGGCCGACCGTAAGCCGGATCCCGTCTATTCGATCGCAAGGAGCCTGAAGACCATCACTTCCAAAACCGGGAGCAAGGTAGACTTCACCTATGAAGGCAACGACATCTATTCTGCCGACGCGGATACCAATATTCCGATCGGAGGCCTGCGGATTAAGGCTTTGACCGTGAGTGATGCTACCTCTAACCGGACGACTACGTATCGATACGCCTTCCCTAAATCAGGTGACCCTACTACTTTTCGTTCCACCGGAAGGCTGAATGAATGGCATACGACCGTATTCAGCTGGCCCTATATGTTCTCAACAGGAATGGACACCTATACTTATACCCATCCGGGCTATCGCGGGGGGCTCTATAATGACCAAAGTAACCACAATGTGCTATACCACTACGTAGAAGAAGTATTGCCAGACAACTCCGTTATCGCTTATAAATTTCCCGAAATAGACCCGGCATATTATTCCTCAAATTCACCGATGCCAGACCATAATTCCGAACTCGACAGAGCACTACTGGCAAAGATATACTATAATGCCGACGGTAAGATCGTTCAGATCGACCGCACAAAATATGCCTATCCCACCTCGCTTATTAAGAAGAGGCTGCCCGAATTCGATAAACTGAAAACAGCCTATCCCTATTTCATCGATGCCGGTGCGGTGCAGCCTGAACTGTGGCGACAGATAAAAAAGGAGCCTGTACACTTTAACCAGCAGGAATTATTAAAAAGTTATCCTAATGCCGTAGATCCAAGGTATAGCGTTAGTGTTGGTTCTTACTCGTTTTCCGTTAACCCATATAATAGCTATTACTACGGTCAGTGGTCGAGACGCGAGAATCACCAGCAGTTGGCCCTGATTTATAATATGCTTCTGGAATCAGCGCTGCAGCCGGCTGAGCAGGAAACACTAATGTTTACAGATTACGACCTCGCTGCATTCAACAGCTCGGCCAACACCTCGACATTGCCCAACGAGAAGCCATACGTATACGACCGCCTAATGCGCTACGCGCCCGCAAGGCGGATCACAACAGCTACGGTATTTACCTATAACGGTCCCAAATCCCTCTACCCGACATCCATCAGGACGGTAGATAGCGGAAATGGGTATACCCTGACCAAAAACAAGTACGCATGGGACTACACCCTGCCATCAGACCACGTCATCAGCAAGATGCAACAGATGCATCGCTTCAACGAAGTGATCGAGACACAGACCTGGAAATCCACGGACAATGGGGTCACTTACAAGCTTGCCGAAGCAGGGACCAGTGAATATGGCCATCAAACTGTAGAAGGGAAAACCTACATTTATCCCATAAAAAAATACAATACCAACCTCGGTCAGCTTCTGCAACTGCCCAACACGAATTATACCGAGTCTTCTTCCACGACGTTTCCTTACACATCCCAGTTCTGGGAGGGGAAGAATATATATGCGCTGGAAGGATCGTACGATTGGAACGTAAATGATGGATTCCTGCGTACAGGTCAGATTAATGATAAATTCAGCAATGCCAGATCCGCGGTAGTTTATGGCGGCAATGGACTGAAGATCTTAGAAGCCTCAGATGTGAAAAGTGAACATATCTTCGCTGAGGATCTCTCTCCAGTTGTAACACACAGTTATTACTTTGAAAGAGACGGCGTTTTTGATAACGCCATTCTATACAAAGACACGCTCACTTTCGCGTACCTTAACGCTTTGACCATTCCACAAATATACACGGTACCAAGGTACTATACTTCATTAAACTACTACAAACTGGCGACAGACGCACGAGATGTACTACAGAACTACAGTAATACCCACTATGCTCACTATAGCCTGATGATGGATAAGCAAATTTTCCGGAGTTTCAAGGCTATTTTCGAATGCATAGCCGAACGGAAAGGCGGTGAGGAACTTTCACCGCTACTGGGACGGTTCTATTACGACTATGTACAATCTAATTATTTAAGTAGCGAATTTGGTCAAATAACGACCGAATTGTGGCCTAAAGGTGTAAATTTATTCGCCATGTGGTGGGTAGTTGACCAGCTGATGTTGACTTCAAAGGGAGGAGAAGGAATCATGAAAATGGCCAATTACGAGGCTCTTATAAAAAACAGCTCTGCCGACAGGGATTATTTGTTTAATGACGATAAAACATACCAGCTTAGTATAAATAGCGAAGTCTTATCCAACAGGTTTATTGACTTCCATTACCTATTTTCCAACAATAGCGTATCGCATGCTACAATCAAGGCCAAAGTATTGTACACCAATGGTACGTCATCTGCAGTAAGCAGTATCCCTTTATCTGTCCTCAACAAACTCAATAAGAAGGCTATCGATCTTCATTCATTTACCAACCACCAGAACATTGTTGCGCTTCAGATCCTGATACCTACCCATGATCTACGTCATACTTATGCTTACGTAGCCGCCATGCCTACGGGTACGTTATTTAAAGGATACTCCTATCTACCAAACGACAAGCATTACCTTACCTTAGATCATAACTGTAGATTGGAAGAGTATTTCTATAACGAACTCGGAAATTACCACTTTACGAAGAATGAAAAAAAGGAGATTACGCAAATGATCGAAGAGCATACAGCTGTTCATGATGCACAGATGCCGAAATTTATAAAAGTAAAGATCAGCAATGCCTGCAGAAACGATATTTCCATGACCCCGCGCGTGCTGTCTATGAAATTATACTATCCGGCAACTTTCAGTCAATATAACCCGGATTTCGACATCCCGTTAAATATTTTCCCTGGCCAACAGGACTCCTTTGGGATATCCTCAGGTAATTATCGTCTTACTCTGGAAACCGAACCCGCCACCTATGAATTAAAAATAAACAATGTTTCTATCCCACATAATTCCACAGGCTTACACATGTACAACATAGATATGACAAACCTCAACGATCTTGACATCGTTTTACAGACCATACATTAGATTTATGTTTGAATTTAGTGCTAATGAATCGGAATATGCCCTTCGAGGTCAGAAAGTAACTGTCCATCGAGATCTTGCCGATCTCGATGGACGTTGAGACCTAACAAATAAAACGAAACTTATACCGGTTTCGAGATAATATTAAATTAAGGCTGGGGAACTACTTCTACAGAAACGGAGAACAGTCAGTAGCAAGGATAAAAATTTAAACATTTAAGACAACACAGAGGTTTTAACACCACATTATCAATGCATTAACGCAATAACACTGCTTGGATTCAACAAATTACCTACCTTTGCGTCTAGTATTAAAACAATTTATTATGTCTATTGCAATAAAGAACATTCCTGTGCTCAACGAAGATGCTGCTATTTCATTCGATAGCAATGCAAAAGCTGCTATTGCAAAAAAATCATCCATTAAATTTACGAAACAGTTAGCTGTCGCTGCGAAAATTTTAGAAAAAGCTAAAATCTAACAATCTCAACACTGAGCTTTTAAATCCATTATCAATGACTGATTTTTCAAAAATATATCTTGCATGGCGTAAGGGGAAAGGTTCCCGTAGGCATATTGTTGGGGGTGGAGGGCCACTAACTCGCAATTTTCGTTTCTAACTATTCGACATACTTTGGATACATTTTCATGTTACGCATCGCTTCAGTTGGTGGATAGCGCAATGTGTAATCGAGCTTTTGCAGGTCAAAGATACTTAGATCATAACGTCTAAGAATCATATACCGCTCGTTTACAACTTCACGAGGATACTTCGACAGTGTATCAGCGTTAATAATAAAAAAGAAAATTGTATCTTTTGGAATCCCCTTGTAAATTTTTTCCCAAGAAAGCCCCCCTCCGGCTACTTCTTTCTTTTGATCGGGGTATATGATCAGGTTGTTATGTTCCTCGAAGTAGATAATTGAATCTGGATAGGAATGCACTGTATTCCTATTCATGTGAAAGTAAATATTTTCATCCGAGTTATTTTGCAGAGAAAGTGGGTAGTAGTAGTCCATCGCACATTTACTGGCTAATAGTAAACACGACAGACAGACCAAAGCAGATTTAAATAATAATTTGTATTTCATATCTTATCTTTTTTACCCGGTCTATATACAAATGTAGTTAACGTGCTTTGTATCCACGGAAGTCGAATAGAAAAATTCGTATACCTGTTATTTCTTAGTCGCGTCTCTAGTTGGGTCATTGATCTGGCCTGCAAAAAGCACCAGCCCGGAAGATGCCTCCCGGATAAAAAATAAAAAAGGTTCGTCAAAGCGGATGACAATAGGCTCCTGCGGTTGCGGCATGGAGGTTAGCTCAATGCCAACGATCGTAACAGCGGCCGCCTCGGTTCCTTCTTCACTAACCTCTACAAAGGCTTTGTGCTTTACATCGCTGATATACACTCCGCCATTTTCTGTGATTCCTGTAAAATCGGCCCCGACATTAAAAGGTTTAACCATACCGAAGCTGACCAGCATCGGTGCTAATGAACTCTCATAACTGATTTTGAATTTTGGTAGATGCACCTTGGCCTTGGTTCCCCGCAAACCCTCCACCAACGATTTGATCGCTGCTGGGTCTTGAAAAGTAGCCTTCAGATTGTCCAATGATTTCCCCGGTTTGGATTTGACAAGGACCATATCAAATTTTCGGTCTGTATAGGGTAATTGAATGGCCTCATAATCCGTTGTGGAAGCCGTATTGAAGGTGTGTTCGGTCTCCATGAAATCAGTTTGGATCACCTCTCCATCGGATTTTTTAAAATCTTCCTTCTTGGTCTTGCTCTTGTCGAATTTATAGTCCCAAGCTCCTTTGAAATAGATAGCATTGATGAGGTACATAACGACGTCGCCAGGAATCTGATCTAGGATACTTGGAATTTTTGTCTTTGTCTTCTCGTTCACCCATCCATTTATTCTATTTAGGGCCTGCGGATTTGAAAAGTCCAAAGGTGATATTTCGGCATTGAAATAGTTTCTGTTCATATCCAGAAAACTATTACGTACGCTAAATTCGTTCGTGTACCAAATTGAATTGGCTATCTCGATGTTAGTCTTCGCATTCAGATACGGCAAATCCGTAATAAGCTTTTTGTAGTATGCATTGACCAACTCTGCATCTATTCCGTCCATATTCAATGCTTTCTGCATTTGACTTAAAGTTTCGCCTTTCGCGCCGTTACTGGTCATGGTAAGTGCTGCCCCCACACTCAATGGTGAAAAGAACAGGTTTTCATTTGCCGTGATATTCCCGGAGAGTTGGGCCATCATATCAAAAGCAAATTCATTATTTAAATCGACAAGCTGCTTTTCGGCGGCGGTCAATTCGAGGTTTCGCTCGTCAAAAGGTATATCTTTCTTCTCACAGGATGAGAAAAGCACAAGTGTCGCGAAAATTATCCATAAAGTGGTTTTCCTGTTCATAATCGTGTATAGTTATCATGCTAAAACGAAGCCTGGATATAAAATGCTACAGCGAAAATATCGTTGAAGCCACAAGCTGCGGCCTCAATGTCTCATCCCGCATGTCGCCATCATGCATAATATATATTTTGGAAGGTCTTAATGCTGACGGCAGCCTAATTAATATGGAAGATATTACGATTGAGTGATGGGGATTAAATAGCGACTTTATAATGTTTAACCTATTATTTTAACTTTTCGATTTTGCTTCGCAGAGTCCTTCGGAGTTCCTCAATGGACAGCTTTGTAAACTGTCAGGTTTTTATGCGATTGTCGGCATTTTTCGTTCCCCAATTCGACATTAAAAGGAGTATATCTTCTAAAGTCTTCCCCTTATCCGACAGTCCATACTCCACTCGTGGTGGAACCTCAGGATGTGCAATCCGGTTAATCAGGCCATCCTTCTCAAGTTCCTTTAACTGATTAATTAACATCTTTTCAGATATCCCAATCAGCTTTCTTTTAAGTTCACCGTATCTTAGTTTACCGTTATCTAGCAAAAATCCCAAAATACTTAGCTTCCATCTTCCCGACAATACCGAAATGGCATAAGCCATACCGCAATTAGTTTCTAAATTGTTTTTTTCTGAAAGTGTCTATTTCTCAAAGGCCATCAAGAACTTTCATGCCTGTTGGTGATTCAATGGATCATGAAAGTTTTGTTAATCGTATTGCTGGAGGTTTGTTTTCGCATTTCTAACTTTTTTGTTAGTACCTGATTATTTGGCAGGTACTTGTCTATTATAAAAGTACACAATACTTTAGCAAAAAAAAGATTATGATTATACAAATTATTCACTGGACCGCATTTACTTATTATGTATACCTATTCGGTTACGCAAGTCTTTTCAAAGTTTTCAAGAAACAAAGCATGATGGATGGGATGAAAGATTTAGGGTTCAATGAAAGTTGGACTTTATTTATTGGCTATGCCGAACTTTTAGGTGTGGTAGCTTTAATCATTGGCATATTCCATCATGAATTAAAAAATGCTGCTGTAATATGGTTATTCCTTTTTGCTGTCGGAGCCTTAATGGTTCATTTTGCACATCATGATTACCAATATTATTACAGTTCATTGTTCGGGTGTATCGCCGCTGTAGTTAACGGACAGATTGAGATATTAGTAAACGACAATAAAGTACCAAATTTTCATAAATAATAAAGTCAGGCTGGCAGCGAACATATTCTGAAAAACATTGTTTCTTATATAGTCAATAGATAGTCAATAAGAAATGATTGTTCTATCGAAAATACCCATCTAATTTTATATACTTAAGCGACTTCTTTATGACCTATAATATTCCCAGTCATCTTAAAGGTCTAAGTCAGGACGAGGTAAATAGTGCTAGAGCCCAGTATGGGTATAATCAACTGGAGGAAAGCCATAAAAGCACTTGGTTTGAGTTGCTAGTGGGGATTTTAAAAGAGCCCATGTTGATCTTGCTGATCGTTATTTCACTTATCTATGTAATTGTGGGAGATTATGCCGAGGCGGCTTTTATGTTGGTGGCCATTGCAGTGGTTACGGCTATTTCGTTTTATCAGGATAATCGTAGCAAGAAGGCTTTGGAAGAGCTAGAAAAACTTAATGAGCCCCTAAGCGTAGTAATCAGAAACGCTCAGGTGTTAAAGATTCCAACACGGGACATCGTTGTAGGCGACTTCTGTATTACGGAGGAAGGGCGTATTATAAATGCTGATGGACGTATCTTGCACAGTAATGATTTTTCAGTCAACGAATCATCCCTTACAGGAGAGAGTTTTTCAGTTTTCAAAGATAGTACAACAGCAGATAATTTAGTTTATAGCGGAACAATCACAGTTTCAGGACTTGCTGTTTTTCAAGTACAGAAGATAGGCAAAGAGACACGCGTTGGCAAGATCGGTGAATCCATACGGACTATAAAAGAAGAGATTTCGCCTTTGCATATCCAGATCCAAAAATTTGTTAAAACGATGGCAATCGTTGGAATTGTCGTTTTCTTGCTGGTGTGCCTGTTTAGTTATATTGACACCAAAAATTTAGTAGGAAGTCTACTCAATGGACTGACATTGGCCATGTCCGTATTGCCCGAAGAAATTCCTGTTGCATTTACCACTTTTATGGCCCTGGGAGCATGGAAGCTTATGCGTGAGGGAATTATCATAAAAAGAAGCAGTATTGTCGAAACCTTAGGGAGCACAACAGTAATCTGTACCGACAAAACAGGTACCATTACTGCAAACATCATGCAATTAAATCACCTGTATGATTATCGCTCCGATACCGCTTATGCCAAAGATGAATTTGACAATGAAGTCCTCAATGAGCTTATAGATTATGCAATGTGGAGTAGTGAACCACTACCGTTTGATCCCATGGAAATCACCCTACATACAATATACGAGCAAACGCATAAAAAAGATCTTAGAAAGAGCTATCAGCTCTTTCATGAGTATCCCCTTGAAGGAAGACCTCCAATGATGACACATCTTTTTGAAAATAGCAAAAAGGAAAGGATCATCGCAGCTAAGGGGGCACCTGAGGCTATACTCCGTGTTTGTCAACTCACCGACCTCGAAAGAGATAAGATAAGAAAGATTATCGAAACTTTTGCGCAGCAGGGATATCGAATTCTTGGTATTGCTAAATCACATTTTGAAGGAGACAACTTCCCTGCAAAACAGCAGGATTTTGCGTTTGATTTTTTGGGACTTACGGTTTTTTATGATCCTCCTAAAGAAGGCATTCAGAATGTCTTTGAACAGATTTATGCTGCGGGAATCAAAGTGAAGGTGATTACAGGAGATAATTCCGAAACAACAAAAGCGATTGCATTGCAGGCAGGAATTACCAATGATGCTCCAGCAGTTAATGGTAGTGAAATCGTTGGAAAGTCCGAAGACGAAATCATGACCATAGCCGAGCGGACAACCCTATTTACTCGAATGTTTCCCGATGCAAAACTTGCGGTCGTCAATGCGCTGAAAAAGAAAGGTGAGGTCGTGGCTATGCTTGGAGATGGCGTAAATGATGGCCCAGCATTGAAAGCAGCCCATATTGGAGTGGCTATGGGCAGTAAAGGTACCGAGATCGCTAAATCAGCTGCCGCATTGATCATTACAAATGACGACTTGCAGAAACTTATTGTCGGCATTGCTGCTGGTCGCAGAATTTATACCAATATTAAAAAGGCGGTTCAATATATTATTTCCATTCATATTCCCATTATACTGATCGTATCCTTGCCATTGTTTTTAGGCTGGATCTTTCCACAGATTTTTACCCCTGTCCATGTGATCTTTCTCGAATTAGTGATGGGACCTACCTGTTCTATTGTTTATGAAAACGAACCCATTGAAAAAAACACCATGAAACAACCTCCACGTGCTCTGGGGAAGACTTTTCTGAGTATAAATGAACTCGGGAGAAGTATCGTTCAAGGGATAGCAATTACGCTTGGGATTTTGTTTATTTATCAGTTTACTGTCCAGCATGGCGGAAGCGAAGAAAAAACAAGAGCGATGGTTTTCTGCACCCTGATTTTTGCAAATATATTGTTGAGTTATGCCAACCGTTCTTTCTATTATAGTATAATTGAAAGCTTTAAAAACCGTAACCTTTTGCTCGTAGGTATCTCTTTTATTGTACTAATCTTACTATTTGTTATATTGTACTGTAGGCCAGTTGCGTCATTTTTTGACGTGACGGCACTTAGCGGATCTGAATTGGCTATTGCACTTGCCGTTGCGGGTATTTCCGTTTTATGGTTTGAAATCTACAAACTGGCTAAACGGATGTAGAAAATAAAAGCTTAAAATAAATTTATAAATAATTAAAATCAGCATGAAAAAATATTTTTTGGTTTCGGGTATAAATTATTAGCATATGATATTGGAAAACTGGACTTTAGTCATATCATTTACGATGCTACTCTTCGGGGTATTTGTCCTCAGAAAATTATGGCTGGGCGCTTTAGGTGCAATCCTGTTTGTACTCCTATCCAAAACCATCCTGTTGCCAGATGTTGATTTTGCTCATGGCCCATTAATTTCTGGAAGTATCATTTCAGTAGAACTAGCGCTTTTGCTGTTTGGGGCTTACCTGTTCTATAACACGTTATCCGCAAACGGTCATTTTTCAAAGTTTATGGAAGTGACCTCTTCCCTGTCCTCGAAACTCTTCGTATTAATTATTTTGTGTGTATTTATGGGTAGTTTTATGGAAGGGATTGCCGGTTTTGGAATTCCAGCCATGCTCATAGCTCCCCTGCTGATCACGCTGGGATTTAAACCGTTAACCAGTATTGTCCTGCCCTTAACAGCGAATACAACAGCTGTTACATTTGGGGCTTTGGGCACACCGCTAAAAGTGGGTTTGGGAATTTATGAATCCGATTCAACGGTGGTGTTTACCTTATTGTTGAATAGCTTACCGGCATTAGCAATGCCCTTCTTATTGGCATTTTTATACAGCAAAACGGAACAAGCAGACGTGCAATGGAAAAAGAATTGGGGCATGCTGTTGGGAGCGGGGTTTTCTTTTGCAGTACCCTACCTGCTCACCGGTTTGTTGAGTGTCGAATACCCATCAGTAGTTGCTGGATTTGTCGGCTTGCTATTATTTGCTTCTTTCTTTGTGCCTAAAAACGAAAATCCTCCCTTCATTTTTTGGATGAAGACATTTTATCCCTATTTCCTTTTTGTCATTTTCCTGCTGGTCGCCAAGTATTTTCTGTCCAGCTTTTACTGGAATATCGATGGAAGTATCAGACCGCTGCCACTCTATCAGCCCGGACTTGTTTTTATAATGACGAGCATTTTCTATCTCTGCATCATTCAGAAAAATAAGCTTGTTTTTCAGCTTGGCAGTCAAATCAAAGAAACCTTTCTGAAAACCGGTAAAGCAACGACCACTATTTTTCTGCTCGTTTGCCTTTCGCAATTGATTCAGGAAGATCTGTCCGGCATTACGCAACAGTATTACCATGGATTAAATGAGACCACAAAGATTTTTGTCAACCCACTTATTGGCGTAATGGGTAGTTTTATAAGTGGGAGTGCGACCATGAGTAATTTATTGTTTGGCGAAGCTATAAAATCAGCGGAATCCATTGGGGGGACTTTACCACTTTTTCTCGCATTGTTACATAGCGGAAGCGCCATAGGCAATAGCATTTCTTTACAAAACATCATTATGGTAAAGTCGGTTGTTAAGGAACCAACGATAGGGTATGCAAGCATATTACAATACAGCCTCCTTGTTGTAGGACTTTATGTGTTCACTATTATTTTACTCTCATTTCTAATCATTAAATAGATACAATGAAGCATCAAGATTTTCTCAAATTAATGGGATTGCGGAGAAACTACTCACCAAATCAAAATAAAAAATGGCATCGTTTTTAGTAAATTACACAGCCGAGTAAAAGACGAAATAAGCGATTTTGTACACGCTTTATGCTTGTTAGGAAGAAAGTTATCCTAACCAAACAGCAGGCAGCTGGGAAAGCATAAAACAATTAAAGCAGAAAATTGTTAAAATTTAAAAGACTATTCAATTATGCACTCATCTGAAAAATGGTTAGAATTCTACAGAAAACTGGGTTTTCTGTTCTACAGTGTAGCCGCTTCTGACAAACGAATTACGTCGTCAGAAATCGAAATGTTAAAAAAAGAACTCAGGGAAAATTGGCTAGATGTTGAAGACTCCAGAGACGACTTTGACACTGATGCAGCATATCAAGTGGAAGCTATTTTTGACTGGTTGCAGGAGGAGGCTCCTTCCTCTTGGGATGCTTTTGGAGAGTTTGAGGCTTTCATTGATGAAAATCCCGATTTTGTCAACATGGAACTTAAAGTTCGAATCATGAAAACCGCAGATCAGATTACCACTGCATTCTCCGGCAGGAACAAGGCAGAATTAACGATACTCCAGCAGCTAAATAGGTTATTGAATATTAGCCAAAGTGCAGGGGCGTATCATTCTCCGGATAACTTATAGATATCCATAAAAAGTGAAAACCAAGGAATTTACATAATTTTAGTGAACGATAGTTAATGATATCATGCTAGGAGAACTGGATAAAAAAGAAATTGTGGACTTATTGCAAAGCCAATTCATCGGACGCCTAGGCTGTCATTTAAATGGTAAAACATATATAGTACCGATCAATTATTTATATCAAAACAATGCGATCTATGCCCACTCGGGCGAGGGTAAAAAAATAGAGATAATGCGGGAAAACCCACTTGTATGTTTTCAGGTTGATGATATAAAAAGTATGTTCAAATGGAAAAGCGCTATTCTTTGGGGTACTTTTGAGGAATTGAAAGGAAAGGAACGTCAACAAGTGATGCAGAGCCTAATTTTACGTATCATGCCTAATACGAACGAAATAGGACGAGACGCTTCTCATGGCATTAGTCCAGATCTTCATAGCGATCTTGTTGTTTACAGAATTAATATTGAAGAAGGAACAGGTCGATACGAATCTCATGAGTGAAAGGTTGCGGAGTTATCCTGCTGCTTGACAAATGTTTTGTTAAACCTAAACTAGAAAAAGACAAATACGCCATTAAGAAGTTAAACGAAGATTTCATCGAATTTAAAGATTTTGGTTTTAAAGTAGCTATCATTCAGGAGTTTCCTACTCCCATGAAAGTGAAGTGCCAAACCCAAGCTTTGTGCATCTATAAATTAACCTTCTCTACGACCTGCACCTGCATAAATCTCCGCTCCGGCCGGTATATGCTAATCGCCGGCGCATGGACTCTGTACCGTGCCTATTAATATAGAAGGTATTATGATTGAGTGATGGGGATTAAATAGCGACTTTATAATGTTTAACCTTTCTACTTCTTCAATCGACAATAACAAAAGTCTTTAAAAACTGGTAAATAAGGCTTAATTTTATTTTACTAACGTTGAAATAGAATTTTATTATGACCGAAAAAAAGAACAAAGATTTTAGGGTGCTCGAATAGGACTTTATCTTCTGCTCCGATGGATGGAAACTATTTTATTGAATTATTAAAGGAGATACCTTTTAAGCGCCATCTATCTTTCAAAAAACGAAGTGATGTTGTAAACTGCGAAAAATCTTTTCTATCGTTTTGTGTCCACCCCACTTCTGCTGTAGCAGCCAACCTTGGAAAGAGCAGGTATTCTAGGCGCTCTTCCGTCGCCACAAATTCGCTCCACAGCTGGCAGCTCACACCCAACACTTTACCCGGCAAACCCGCTAACGAATTTGGTACAGGCTCGAATTCATATACCTTACTTAGCGGCGTGGCTTCGTAATTGAAATAATTGTATTCATGAAAAGCATTTACAATATCATAGCCATCTTGGGCAGCGCGTACCATAAGGGCCTCATTCCCCATCCAAAAATGAATGATGGTGTTTGCGGCAAGACTTTCGCTAACAACATAATCATGTGCGTCATTATTGAAATGATCCATTATTTTCTCTCCTAAAATATCATTCCAGCCCATCATACGCTTGCCCTTACCATTCAAAAAATGAGACAAATCGTTCGTAAACCTGGTCTGCACATCAGCGGGAGATTTCAAACCTTCTTTTGCCATCAGCTTTTGAATGGCTTCAGAGGCCCGCCATTGGTCGTATTTAACTTCATCACCTCCAATATGAACAATATTTGAGGGGAACAATTCCATCACCTCTGTCAACACATCCTCAACAAAAGTAATTACATTCGGATCAGCTACGTTATAAACCTGATCAAGTACACCCCAATAACCGGGCACCCTGATTTGCTGTGAAGAGCTTCCTAGCCAAGGATATGCTGCGATGGCCGCACTTGTATGGCCTGGCATATCGATTTCTGGAATGATGGTGATATGTAGATCTGCTGCATATTTGACAATCTCACGGATATCGTTCTGCGTATAAAATCCGGCATGAGGTGTTCCATCGTAGATAAATTTATCCGTTCCCCAACCGTCAATCATTGTCGAGTCACGACGTCCTCCAATACTCGTAAGCAAAGGGTACTTATTTATTTGAATGCGCCAACCCTGGTCGTCTGTGAGATGCCAATGAAAGGTATTCATTTTAAGCAACGCCATCTCGTCTAGTAATTTCTTCACCGTACCCTTTCCTTTGAAATGCCGGGCTTCGTCCAACATAAAGGCCCGCCATCCGAAACGTGGGACATCCCGCATTTGCATACAGGGTAGATTAAATCCCCCCAAGGTAGACCCTTGCTGCATCATGAGCTGCCGTAAACTTTGAATGCCATAAAATATTCCTCTTGAATGGGCTGCCCGAATAGAGATTTCATGCGTAGAAATATGCAGCACATATCCTTCATTTTTTAATTCGTTTTCCAATGTCTCGTCAATAGCGAGTTTAATCCATTTTTTATCATCATTCGCTCCTACCGGTTTATGGCCTAACGCCTCCACAAATAATTTCTCCAAATACATCCCTTCTTTTTTCAGCTCCCTTGGCCACATGACCGCAGTTCGATGATCCAACTTAAATTCTCCTGAAAATACTTCTAGTTGGTTAGGACGGGGGATAATTTGCGCACACGCAGTCTGATGAGCCACACCAACTAGTATAAATAGTATAAAGATTCGAAATATCATAGTTATAATTTTAATTTATCAATCGTATTAAAGACATGGATTCCATCCAATTCAACCCCCGTCCAAACCATTCTTCAAAAGAAGGCCAAGTCAAAAATCCGTGTTCGCCTTTCGCGTAAATGTGTATGCTTGCTGCGACGTTACTTCGACGAAGCGCATTAAAAAACAGCAAGCTGTTTTCCACTGGCACCACTTCGTCGACCGCTGCGTGCACTAAAAATGTCGGCGGGGTCGTATGATCCACATTCAGATTAGCAGAGAAATAGGTAATCAATTGTTCATTGGGCTGGGAGCCGATCAAATTGGCCCTTGACCCTAAATGAGCGAAATCCTTTTCAAAGCTGATTACCGGGTTAATGAGTAACATGAAGTCGGGTTTTAACGATGTATTCTCCAGGTTAGCAATGTGACGGTCGTTATGATGCACACCAGCCATCGCTGCAAGGTGTCCTCCTGCAGAAAACCCCATTAATCCTATACGGTTAGGATTAACCCTCAAGGACTGCGCTCCATCTCTCACCCGCTTTATCGCCTGCTGCACATCTTGAAGAGGACCAATCGCTTTATTGCACATCGTCCTATCACTCGGTAGTCGGTATATTAATACAAAGGCTGTTATGCCATGTGCGTTAAGCGCTTTAGCAATGTCAGTACCTTCCCTTTCGGTAAGCAAAACGTGGTATCCACCACCCGGACAAATGATTACAGCCGTGCCATTTGCAATTGCTTCAGGAGGATAGAACGCGATCAAACTGGGTTCCGAAATTTCGAACGACAGCATACCTACCACGGAGTCCTTCTTACTATATGCATTATTAACTGCGGATTTCGTATTTGGTATTTCCCGATGATATAACGCTAACGATTGCTGTCCAAAAGCAATCTCTTCACTACACAGTAGTATCATTAAGATGATAAAAATGTTTCGAGATAACATAAATCCCCGTATTTGGATGTTATTCATATTGAGTCAAATTCCCTTTCCCATTATAAATCGTTTGCAACGCATACGCCTTGGCTTTGGGTGAAAATCCTTTTCCTTGAGAAGGTTCCCGGAAGTAACCAAAGTGAACTTCTCCTTTGCCCCCCCATTGGTTTGCAAACTCGCATTCAAATAACCTAAATGCAGTCATGTTTTTCACATAAGACATATCCGTTCTTGTATAGTTAAAGGCCATCTCCATGTCCTTTATTTGTTCCATTTCCGTGTTCCCATCACCGTAATCGGTAAAGCCAAACTCCGTAAAAAAGACAGCTTTTCCTTGATCGCCGTACAAAGTACTAATTTCATAAATTTGATTGTTCGCTTTTACCCAGTCTCCATTGACTCCACCCGTATTGACATAAGGATGCCATGCCAGATTTTCAAAATAATCATTCGGATCTTTCGAGGAGGCTGCCCCAAACGGGTAATCTCCAGACTGAATGAGGTCATAGATTCCTGTCATGAAAGACCTCAGATCCCCGCTTCCCAGGCCACCCGTACCCGGGCTGTAGCCTGGCATAACCGTTTTGGTATTCGGATTTCCTCTTTTAATTCCCCTAGAAGCATAATACATATAATTAACGTTCTGTTGAATTAATTCCGTCCGTGTAAACCCTCCTGTTCCTTCGCTACCAAAAGCGCCATCAAATCCATTCGGATGATAAAATACATTTGCGTTGAACTCATTTCCCATTTCCCAATATTCAATCTCTGGAAACGTCTTCGCGATAAGCGCCCATGTATCGGCGACCGCCGATAACCATTTACCGTAATCTTTATCATTTATGCGGGGCGCACTGTACGGGCTATCGGGAACAAAGCCTGAGTTATTGGGGAATACCATACACATGCCAATGATCTGCTTTACCCCATTATTTTTAAGTTTGTTAATCGCCGATTTGTAATAACTAACGAGTTGCTCATTATACCCCTCTCCGTTTTCAAACGTGCCATTATTCATCATTAATCGAAAACTTTGTGCGCCGATTGCTCCCACCAAGTTTGCCGCTTTATCGAGATCGAACCCCCGAACTTGGAAATAATTGTTCAACGGATCTGGGTTTCCCACCTCCCAGAGCGGTTCGACAATACCAAATAATATAGATCCATCATCCACGACATCAGGTATTTCTGGCGGTTGAGGTTCGGGATGTTCGGCTTTATTTGAGCAGTTGCCCATGAGCAATAGAAAAGCCAATCCTACTAGTACATTCAATCTATTCAAGTTCATAAGATCATATTAATTCGTATACCCGTCATTCTGGTCAAGTGCCCGTTGTCTGTTGATTACACTCTGAGGGATTGGAAACAAATCGAAGGCTGGTCTATATATCCGCTCCCCTATTATATTTGGCCAATAAAAGGTACCGTTATCGTTGACATCGATAATCACACCGCGCGCTTCTTTCATTACTTGTTCGCCTATTCGCCAGCGACGGATATCCCAAAAACGCTGTCCTTCAAAAGCCAACTCAACCCGGCGTTCGTGGCGAATCCGTTCACGCATTGCTTCTTTATCCAAATTACCAGTTAACGGAGGCATATCTATACCTGTTCGGGTTCGGACTTCGTTCACAGCGGCGTAAACACTTGCATCAGGTGCTTCTAGCCATTCATTTTGTGCTTCAGCATAACACAAAAGCACATCTTCATAGCGCATGTAGACCCAATAATGCTCGCCTGAAATCGCGTTCGGGGTAATATTACCATTTTCGTCAACTGTTTTCCGGAGATAATAACTCGTCTGCGTTTGGGCCAATCCACCCCAGCGCTGTACCCCATCGGTACCCGAATTTAAGTAGGTACGAACGGTAATATCTTTCCATGTTGCACCATCATATAAGATGGACATGGCTAATCTCGGATCTCTTCCCACATAGGGCGCAAACTCATTAAATCCAGAGCCGGGGTCAAAAATCCCAAGTCCAGTTTCCTTCATTTCATACGCATCGACCAAGTTCTGTAAGGGCTGAACACGAGCACTACCGCCCAAGCTGGGCAAAAAATTCAATGACACCCATCTGGTTTCGTTCAAGCTAGACTGAAATATCAAATTCGGTGAGGTGCGGGAATGAAAAAGACTCTCGTAATTGCCGTCTACCCGATAGAAGTTTAGATCCATTACCGCCTGTGCGGCAGCAGCAGCATTCTTCCACTTTTCTGGGTTATTTTCTGGGTTATGCAGTTTACTGGCCAGGTAGAGCTGCGCCTTTGCTTTCAACATTAATGCGGCGCCTTTGGTTCCCCGTCCAATATTGTTTGCACTGTTCTCAAGAAGCAATAATTCCACAGCCTTATCGCAGTCCGATGAAATAAAATCAACAATTTCTTCGGCCGTATTTCGCGGAAGATTCAACTCATCATTAATATTCAATACATGATCCACCAATGGAACACCGCCATAGCGTTTAAACAGTTCCATATAGTACCAAGCCCGAAGAAAATACCCTTCTCCCTTCATTCGGCTTTTCCCTGCTTCTTCCGTGGGATTAGTTGTCGGGAGATGATCGATTTTTTCCAAGAAAATATTGACTGCGCGTATAGACTCATACATACCCGTCCACCTATCCATCGGATTGTAATTGGCATTGATCAGCCCCTGCGTAAATTCGTGAGGCCCTCCGGCAAGCTGCACCGAAGATAGCGCCTCATCAGATACCGACGCATAGGTTAGGGTTGGGTGATCTCCTGGATTGCCGGGAAACCATTCCGTGGGAATACGAGCATATAGGTTAGAAACATATTGTTCGACCTGACGGTAGCTACCAAAAACCTCATCTTCGGAAAGTCCACCCACAGGAGACCTGTCGAGGTAGTCATTCACATTGCATGAATGAAATGTACATATGGCTACAAAAGCTATTTTCGAAAGTATTTTATTATTAAATATCATCGCTATTTATCTAGGTATTCAATGGTCAAAAATTAACAGATAGTCCAAAATTAAAAATTCGCATCGGAGGATGAACCGCACCATACCCATTGTCGTTCTCCGGGTCGAGCAATTTGGCCTCTGTCCATGTAAACAAATTCATCGCGGTGGAATACAGCCTTAGCGTCTTAAAGGATCGGTTTTTGAACAACGCAACGTTTTCGAAAGTATAACCAATCTCAACGTTCTTTAGCCTTATGTAACTGGTATTATCCATGTAGAAAGTACTGGCCCTATGGTTGTTTGAGTTACCCCCGTAATGTAGTGCAGGGTAAGTGGCGGTGGATGCTGTTTCCGGCGTCCAGCGACCTTGGTGGTAAGGGGTTGCCTTTCCTCCACCGTAAAACTCATAATATCCCACACTTACAGGCTGTCTATTTGCATTTGCTGCCCCTTGAAATAAGAAACTCATATCCAACTTATTCCAGGTAAACCCTCCAGCAAAGCCAAAGAAAACTTCCGGAACAGTGCTACGACCGATCGCACCTTCATCATTCCCGTCAATAACGCCGTCGTCATTGAGATCCTTATATTTTATATCTCCAGGGATTACATTCCCAAACTGCGTGGGACTATTGTCAATCTCTTCTTGGCTATTAAAAAAACCCAAGCTTGTTAATCCATAGAGCTGACCAATAGGATGGTCCGTTCTCGCCAACCAGGGATAATCTGGCGTAGCCTCATCCATGAATAGAATTTTATTCTTAGCCAAGGAACCATTTGCATTCAAGAAATAGTTGACATTGCCAATTTTATACCGATGTGATAGCTCAACCTCAAATCCACGGTTATCTACCTTACCCATATTGACGGGCGGAAGGTTTCCAGAAGGAACACCTAAAATAGAAGGAACGGTATTTCTGGTGATCAGAATATCGTATCTATTTTCTTTAAAGAGATCAAGTGTTAACCCAAAAACATTGTTGAAAAACTGGGTCTCGAGTCCTATGTTTGCCTTTTTAGATTTTTCCCAAGAAACATCCGGATTTGCCATAGCACCCTCTGTTATTCCGCCGATATGTGTTAAGGAGTTCCCAAACAAGTACCCCGTCGAATTTTGATATTCAGAGATGAACAACCAACGCCGCCCTCCAAGCTGGTCATTACCTGTAAGCCCGTAAGATCCCCGCAGTTTCAAATAATTAACTACACGATTATCTTTTAAGAAATTCTCTTCAGACAATACCCAACCTGCGGAAACTGCAGGAAAAAAGCCGTACCTAAGATCTTTTGCGAAGTTATCAGTACCATTGTAACCGGCGTTCAGCTCTCCGAAGTACTTGTTCTTATAGTTGTAAACGAACCTACCTACCAACCCTTGCGAAACAAACGGAACCTGATTAGCGATTACTTTTTGGGTACGGTTCGCCAATAGCAAACCTGTCAGCTCATGATCTCCAAATTTCCGTTGATAGTTTAAGGACATATCTATCCAAACGTCTCTATTTTGTACGAAGGAAGAAGAGGGCGCTGTTAGCGGCATTTCTGTACCGATGAGATCATAACTGCTATCTTCTTCAAACGGACCGGTACCTTTATATTGCGACCGGATGGTTAATTTCTGTCGTACAAAGCTGTTTCTAAAATATCCATCAAATGAGTAATTTCCTTTTAAGGTCAAGCCTTCGGTAATAAAATTGAGTTTTCGCGCCAAGGATAACATCCCTGACAAGGATGAATTGTATTCTTCTACATAACCCCAATCGTTTAAAATCCAGAAAGCATTGTTTTGTCCGCCACTTCTTGCACCATAACGGCCGTTCGGATACTTAATTGGAAATTCATTAGGGGGGACAACAAGCAAGGTATAAAAAATGTCTGCATCCGTATAAAATGGTCGGTTTTTATCCTCTATAGCGCCAAAAAGACTTAACCCCATGGAAAAATCATCGTCGAAATCAATATCAACATTAGACCTAAAATTATAGCGCTTGAAGTTGGCATTGGGATCATAATCCTTATTTTTCTCTGCTTTATAAATTCCTCCCTGATCCAAATAACCTACATTCACAAAGTATTTTACCTTTTTTGCTCCGCCACTTATATTAAAATTAACTTTTGATTGTAATCCGTTTTTCAACATCTCATCCATCCAGTCCACATTGGGATACAATAATGGATTACTACCCGTGCGATACGCTTCCAAAGCCTCCGCTGAATATAGCGGGGAAGTTGCATGAGGATTGTCATTAAAATAGGCCTCATTTGCTAATAATGCATGATTGTAAGAATCGAGGAACTTAGGAACACGCACCACCTCCTGGATAGCCTGTTCGACACTCGCATTGATAATAGGTTGTGAAGCACTCCCCCGCTTAGTCGTTACGATAATTACACCATTGGCACCTTTAACACCGTAAAGAGCCGTTGCAGATGCATCCTTTAATATGGTAATATTTTCAACTTCATTCGGGTCTAGTAGGCTAATGGATTGGTAATCTTTTTGTATTCCATCGATGGTCACTAACGGAGAAGAGTTATTTAGAGAAGCTCGTCCGCGAATGAAAAGATAAGGCATATCATTGCCGGGCTGGCCGCTACGCTGCATCGCTATCAATCCGGGCAAGCGACCTGCAAGGGCGTTCGTAATATTTGCCACCGGGCTCTGCTTCAATTGTTTGCTTGATATGGATGCAATAGATCCTGTTTGGGCGATTTTTTTTTGACTCTGTCCGAAACCAAGTACCACCACTTCTTCCAGGTTTCCCGATTCTGCGACCAGAATCACTTCCAATTCATTCTGGTTTCGCACCGTAATCTCCCGTGTAACATATCCTACATATGTGAATACCAACACGGCCGATTCGGCAGATAAAACATCCAAACTAAATCTTCCATCAGTGTTCGTTGAAGCAACAAGGGCTGTCCCTTTCACGGCGATAGTCACGCCTTCTATGGGCTCACCAAGCTCATTTTTTAAGATTCCTTTTATTGTTCTGCTTTGCGCGTTGGCCTGAAAAATCATCAAGCTCAACATCCATAATAAAAGGATTTGACAACAATACTTTCTGCCCAATGTTGGCAGAATAGATTGTGCATGGTTGTTCATTAGTCTCCAATTCATAATTTGATTTCATCTTTTAGTTTAATTATTGATGAACGCTTAATAAAATAATACGGCTCCTTGCGCACTTATTATTTACATCTCGGTTTCATGTGCTAGTTTTCTTATAAACAATATTAAGCTGAAAATAAAGAAGTTTCCAGTACCCCTTTATCCGCTACATGTACTATTTTGTCGTGATGATGTTTGATTTTTGGGCTTAAAGAGGTTATCGTCCTATAGTGCCTTATGTCCCTTTCGGCCATACCATAATACGATACAGAAACTTAGGCAAGGTAACGCAAAACACCATGCGGTACTCATATGATCGGCCAGTAAACCCATTAAGGGAGGCAACACCGCACCACCAACGATACTCATGATCATGAAGGATCCCGCTCGCTTTGTCTCTTTGCCCAATCCTTTCAGACCGAGCGCAAATATGGTGGGAAACATGATACTCATGCAAAAACAACTAATGATCAGCGCATAGAGCGATATCTCCCCCAGATTCAGCATCACCACTATCATCGCGATGGCTGCGATCGCTGCAAACCAAGCCAAAAGTTTTGGCGGCTGAACATAGCGGAGTAAAGCCGTGCCACTGAAGCGTCCAATGGTATAAAGTACCATGGCAGCCGTTAGATAAAAAGCAGCGCTTTGATTCGTCATCCCCGGCAGTTCGTCGACCACATAATTTATAAAAAAGCCCCAGACCCCGGCTTGAGCGCCGATATAAAAAAATTGCACAATCAACCCGTACACAAAATGTTTATGTTGAAATAGCGTTTTTTGCGTTAATGCCTGACCATAACTTTCAGCCTGATTTTCACCTATTTCCGTTACCTCGGGCAACTTCACGAACCAAAAAACAATGAACAACAGGATTACTGCCGCACCAACAATGAGATAAGCATGCTGCACACCGGCAAGTCCATTTTGCGGACCTCCCGTCTGGTCGCCGAAGAGTACCAGTCCGCCAATTAAAGGCCCGAGCACGACACCTAAGCCGTTGAACGACTGCGCCAAATTCAATCGAAATACAGCACCCTCTGGTGTACCGAGTACAGTTATATACGGATTCGCCGCTGTCTCGATGATAGCGAGCCCGCAACCGATAATAAATAATGCGGAAAGAAAAAAGCTAAATTGCGCTACCTGAGCTGCGGGATAAAACAGAAAAGCCCCTGCCGCATACAGTATTAGCCCTATCAAAATACCTTTATGATATCCGTAACGTCTCATCACGTAACCAGCGGGCAACGCGGTCAGAAAATACGCGCCGTACACCGCCAGTTGAATCAGTCCGGATTGTGCCTTGGAAACGTTCAATACGTCTTGAAAATGTTTGTTCAACACATCCAACATGCTAATAGCGGATCCCCACATAAAAAAAAGACTAGTCACCATTATTAATGGCAATAGATAAGGGCGTGATCGGGGAGTTCCCGTTTTGTGATAAGTTGGCATCAGTGAATTAGGATTATAATTTATACAAAGAAAGCAGCAAACGAGCGCATGAAGTAGTACGGATTTTACTACTATCGATACGCATTTGACACAGTCTTCGGCTAATGCCTCATTTTTTTAGCTATACACTGTTTTTATTGTGTATGCCTATAATATTGATACGATATTGTTGTGGGGTGATGCCCCTAACTTCTTTAAATCGCCTGTTGAAATTGGAGATGTTATTGAAACCAACTTCGAAACAGATCTGGGTAATACTATTTCGGTTTTCTTCAAGCAGTTGACAGGCGCAGTTCACCCTTAATTCATTGACAAACTCCTTTAACGTCCGTTTTGTGCGGGCTTTAAAATACCTACAGAACGCTGACGGCGACATATGCGCTTGTTCGGCAATTTCGTCCAGCGCAATATCTTTCGTGAAATTTCGTATCAGGTATTCGTAAATACTACTCATACGGATCGCATCGTGATCATTGAGGTTGTCCCAATAGCCCGCCGAAGATAGGAGGCTCAGTTCCTTTGCTACCGCCAATTCTTCTAAAATTTGGAGCAATAACACCACCCTTCTAGATCCGGTATTCGCAACCATCTGCTCCATCCAGTCTGCAATCTTCGCTTTTGAGGCTCCCTGCACCACCAATCCTCGCGAACTTTTCGTTAAAACAGCTTGAATGGCGCTCATTTCAGGAATGGAAAAAAAAGATTCTCCAAAGCAGGATTCACTAAAATGCACGACAATGGCATAATTCGAAAGACCCGCATTGTGTTTCTGCACTTCGGATTTACCTGAAAATTGTTCATGCGACCAGGCATGTGGTATATTAGGACCATAAAATACCAAATCACTGTTTTCGAATGTACAGATACTTTTGCCGGCGATCCGCTTTCCATAGGGATACCTAATGAAGGCCAATTCATATTCCGAATGATAATGCCATTTTGTATCCAGCACATCAAAATAATCCTTCCGAACCTGAAAGGCAGCTCGGCTTCCCCATGGTGGTTTCGCATAAATAGGTTTCATGACAACTAATATTTTATTGACAAAAAGTTTATAATTCGACACAAAGCATGTCAATTTAATATCTAAAATACAACAATAACTTTGGTTTTTCGACACGAAATCAAATTCGTACAGATATCCGCTAATCCAATACCATCACGACCTTTATTTTCTTTATACCTTTAAAAAACTTTTATGATAGCAAGATCCAATGATAACGACCTACTGATCACAGATGCACATCTGCACCTCTGGGATCTTTCCTTGATAAATTACCCGTGGTTGGATGAGGTACCGCTATTAAAAAAATCATACGACCTAGCTGCATACCGAGAGGCGACAAAAGGGATTTCAGTCTCCAATATGATATTTCTGCAATGTGAATGTGCACCGGAGGCATACCAACAGGAAGTTGATTATATCACACATCTAGCTTTTCATGATCCGCGCATCCGTGGAATTGTATCCTATTTCCCGTTAGAACAACCTGAGGTAGAAAGTACACTAGCGACCCTTACCCAAAATAAGCTGATAAAGGGCATCCGCAGACTAGAGGAGGAGCCTATATCCCTCTATGACAACACGCAGTTCATCAATAATATGAATTTGTTGCACCGTTACGGCCTTAGTTTTGATCTGGGAATAAAAGCCCATCAGCTACCTGCTGCTGTAAGGCTGGTAGAGGCGTGTCCGACCAATCGCTACATGGTGGATCATTTAGGCAAACCAGCTATTAAAACAGGTGAATTTCGGGAATGGAAACACAACATAACGGCACTTGCTAAAAATCCGCGTGTGTATTGCAAGCTTTCGGGATTAGTTACAGAAGCCGATTGGAAACACTGGACGATCGCCGATTTACAACCATACGTCGACGTCGTACTGGAGCTCTTCGGGGCCCATCGCATTGCTTTCGGCGGCGATTGGCCAGTTGTCACCCTTTCTTCGAGCTATCCCAGATGGCTTACCACGGCGCTTTCGCTGTGCCGATCTCTTCCGGATGCAGATTTGCAACGAATTTTCTACCAGAATGCACTGGACTTTTACCAAATTGACGACATTTCCTATGAACAGATATGAAATAGCAACGGATTTTAAAATGCCCGCCGCACCTCACCCCATTATAATTATCGGTGCTGGTGGCATCGTGGAAGAGGCACATCTTCCAGCCTACCGGAAAGCAAATTGGCCGGTTTACGGTATTTTCGATCTGGAACAAAAAAAGGCTAATCATTTAGCCTCGATTTTTGGAATTCCACGGATATACCCATCGCTCGCTGCTCTGGTGGCCGATGCACCGGACGACACCATATTTGACATTGCTGTTCCAGCCTCCCACTTGGCGGGTATACTCTATCAATTACCTCAGGGCGCAAATGTCCTCATGCAAAAACCTATGGGGGAAACATTGGAAGGAGCCAGAGAGATTCTACAACTATGTGAATCTAAAGGATTCACCGCGAGTGTAAACTTTCAGATGAAACTCATTCCATCCGTTATTGCCGCAAAGCGTCTGATCGACCAGGGCGCTATCGGCACGGTCCACGATATGGAAATACGGATGAACATTTATCATCCCTGGGAACTATGGGACTTCCTGTTTGGCATTCCTCGGATGGAAATGCTTTATCACAGTATACATTATATGGATATGATAAAATACTTTTTAGGTATGCCCAGGCATATCTATGCAAAGACGTTTCAACATCCCAAACAAATGCAGTTGGCATCCACTCGCTCGGTTATCATTTTCGATTACGAGCAGCCCATCCGTGCATTTATCAATACGAATCACGGACATGATTTCGGGTTAGCACATCAGGAATCGTTTGTAAAATGGGAGGGAACAAAAGGCGCTATCAAGGCCACACTCGGCAAAAACATCAACTTCCCCAAAGGAGAAGCTGATCATTTCACGTACTTTCTAACCGAAAAAGCCAGTGATGGGTGGATAGAAGCCGACATTCCGGGAGCATGGTATCCCGACGCATTTATGGCCACCATGGCCGACTTACAATGTGCTGTTGACGATCCAGGTTCAGCCCACATTACTTCCGTCAAACATGCATTCGATACCATGCGGCTCGTGGAAGCTGCGTACCAATCGAACGATGTTGGAGGCACTGTAATTCCCGACTAATAGAAATAGCATTAAAAACCTAATTTCCAATTCAATGGATACTATATTAAATAAATATAGCCGTAAACTTACGGAAAACGAAGACCAAACTGGATCGAAGGCCATGTTGTATGCGATTGGCCTGAATGAACGAACCATCAAGCTACCGCAAATTGGCGTTGCCAGTGCAGGTTATGCAGGCAATCCGTGCAATATGCACCTCAATGAGCTCGCCTCGATCGTAGCAGATGCCATGAAGGTTGTCGATCTGACCGGTTTAACCTTCAATACCATCGGCGTTAGCGATGCCATGAGTATGGGGACCGAAGGCATGAATTTTTCACTTCCATCACGCGACCTGATTGCAGACTGTATCGAAACCGTTGTAGGTGGCCAGTGGTATGATGGTTTGGTTACCGTGATGGGATGTGACAAAAATCTACCCGGTGCGGTCATCGCTATGGGGCGACTCAATCGTCCGGCGCTGATGATCTATGGTGGCAGCATTCATTCGGGACGTCACAAGGGAGAAAAAATCAACGTGCTGTCCACCTTTGAAGCCTATGGCGCTAAAGTTGCCGGCTTAATCGATGAAGAAGAGCTAGGTCAGATTATTCGTAATGCCTGCCCGGGGGCCGGTGCTTGTGGCGGAATGTACACGGCAAATACCATGTCTTCTTCCATTGAGGCGCTGGGCTTGTCTTTGCCATACAGCTCGTCCAACCCAGCTACAAGCGACGAGAAAAAACAGGAATGTATTGATGCAGCGGCAGCAATAAAGAACCTGCTCGAGCTGGATCTAAAACCACGTGATATCGTGACGTCCCGTTCACTGGAAAACGCCTTGGTAATGGTCATGGCGTTAGGTGGATCTACCAATGCCGTACTTCATTATCTCGCCATAGCAAAAGCTTATGGGCTCTCCCTTACCTTGCAAGATTTTCAGTACATCAGCGATCATACGCCCCTCATTGCCGATTTAAAACCCAGTGGGAAATATATGATGGAAGATGTACACGATTGCGGAGGAACTCCTGCTGTGATGAAGATTCTATTGGACGAGGGACTATTACATGGCGACTGCCTCACGGTAACAGGAAAAACCTTGCGTGAAAATCTCGACGGTATTGAACCGTGGAACAATGCCCTAAAAATATTGGCTTCCTTTGACAGCCCCCTCAAGAAAACCGGTCATCTTCAGATCCTTCACGGCAACATTGCCCCTGATGGCGCCGTCGCTAAAATAACCGGAAAAGAGGGTGAGTTTTTCGAAGGACGAGCTAAGGTGTTCGACAGCGAAGACGATACGGTCACAGCTGTAAAGAACGGGTTTATTGAAAAAGGCGACGTTATTATTATCCGTTACGTGGGCCCTAAGGGAGGGCCGGGAATGCCAGAGATGCTTAAAGTAACTGCTGCCATTATGGGTGCTGGACTAGGGCAAGATGTGGCCATGATCACAGACGGACGGTTCTCGGGCGGAACCCACGGCTTTGTTGTAGGGCACATCGCACCGGAAGCTTTTGATGGTGGAGTTATCGCGTTGTTAGAAGATGGCGATATTCTCACGATTGATATCCCAAACAACCGGATAGACGTTAGATTAAGCGACGAAGAATTAAAATCAAGGCGGGGGCGCTGGAAAAAACCCACGCTAAGAATTACACAAGGTATATTATTTAAATATGCGCAATCGGTCTCATCAGCTTCCGAGGGATGCATCACCGACGGTAAGATAATCGACTAAAAAGAAAGGAGAATTCCGGCGAACTCTGGAATTCTCCTTCGCTTATTCGATCGACGGAAAAGTAATCCTTTCTGACTCCAGGTTAAAGTGATTGACAGTGCTGATCGTAAGGTGGAAGTTTGAATCTTTTAAAGCGGTCGCAATAATTTTCATTTCTGGAAGGGCAGACATCGGTATCGCATCATCTCCGTTGGTATCAAAATACTGATACACACCATGCTCAGGGAAGCGAGCAATAAGCTGATCATTATTATAGATGTTGAAATGCTTAATTCCGGACTCGATGTCAGCATCCGCTTTCCACCGTAGCGCTACCGACACACTATGCAATCGTGCTATGCGAAGTTCAAATGGCGACGGCGGAGGCGTTCTGTCGATGACGCTTCCTGTAATTACGTATTCTTTCCATGCCGCAGCCGTTGCGGAATCAGGTAACCAAGACATAGACGACACATCGCCCTTATACGTTCGATATGGACAGGTATTAAGCGACAGGGTATCACCCAGCCAGCCTGTTGTTCTGTCGATTTTTCTCATCTCCCTGAATGAAGCAGAGCGCCCCTGTGGCAGCCGTTGCGACAACGCAGATTCATAAAAAGGAATGGCCATATAACGCACAAAACTATAGTTATGGTTTTGATAGGGTGTATACGCAATACTAACCAGTCCCCCGGCTCCTCTCAGTTTTTTAAAGCTATTCACTGCCGTAGCCCAACAGCTTACCTCAGGAGAATTAGCATCTGTCGCACCTGCATGACGGATCATAAGCGGGATTTCCAGCGCTTCTTTAGGATAGTTCCACGACGGATCGAAAGCAGGTGAATAACAGAAAGCCGCCAGCACACGTTGGGGGTAATCCCTCATCATTGCCAATGTCCAATATCCCCCTCCCGAATGCCCCCAAAGGAGCCAGGGGGCTTCCCCAAGCGCGGATTGGTCAGATACCTCGCCTACCTGAGTCAGTGCTGCTAAAAGAGATTCGGCCGAACCCGAATCGGGCTCTCTCCATGCATAACAACCTGCAGTGTAATACAAATCTGCTCCTACAATAGCTAAATTCCATTTCTTCGCAAAAGATTGATATTGTACATCGTATGCGGTCGATACACCCCGTCCTTCCATACCGCAACCGTGTTGATGAATTAAAACCCCTCGGATGCGGTCTATTCCCTTTGGAATAAATACATTGTAAGTGGCATAATTCAATGTGTTTTTATTTTTTACGGTTAACCGGTACACGGTGCCGTTGTCAATCAGATTGCTGTCTACCGCTGATTTTCGCTGCTGACCGGCGTTCAGCAGATGTTGTGCTTGCGTCACATGGGAAAACATGAGGTGTAAGACGCTTATCCCTAAATAAAGTATCTGCAAATTTATTCTTCTCATTTGATTAAGATTTCTAAAGGTAAAATTAACCGATCTACTCGTCGGCAGTTACAGGCAATCCAAAACTAAAACCAGCACCTGCCCAAACAAAGATGCCCAATGATGTGCCTTTCGCCAAGTACAGGTTTATCAGCAACCTATACCCATTTGACCTTTATTTTAATAAATTTCTACCATGCCTGATGCACTTTCTACTCCTGTTAATGCAGGGTGTCATTTATTATTTACCATTTTTAATTATATCTGCATGCGGATAGCCCCTCTTAACGAGCTAGTTGTTAAAATAGTATATATTTTAGTATAACTTGTACTAGCAACAAAGCCAATGTTATCTTATTATTGCTATATCAATTTCACCCAAAATAACTTATGATGAGATCAGTTCTAATCTTCATATCCTTTTACCAGTTCATTGTACAAGGTATCTTTGCGCAGACAACACCTGTAAATCCACAATTAATGAAAGGTTATTGGCCTTCCTCGTGGATTTCGTGTCCAGATATCTCCCAACGGGATTATGGTGTTTACCATTTCCGCAAGTCATTCGACTTAAACGAGAAGCCCGAGAAGTTTATCGTGCACGTCACTGCAGATAATCGGTATCGGTTATTTGTTAACGGTGTTGCAGTCGTGAGTGGGCCAGCCCGAGGCGATCTTGCTAATTGGTATTTCGAGACCGTAGATATCGGATCTTACTTACAACGCGGAAAAAATATTGTTGCCGCGCTGGTGTGGAATATGGGCGAGTATGCCGCCGTAGCACAGGTATCCAATCAGACAGGATTTGTTTTGCAGGGTGATGGACCCGCCGAACAGGTGATTAATTCGGATGCAAGCTGGAAAGTGATGCAAAACAACGCATACTCTCCTGTCTCTACAGACAATACGGAACGGTTAGGCGCATACATGGTTGTGGGGCCTGGAGACCAAGTCGATGCAAGTCATTTCCCGTGGAATTGGGAAAAACCAGAGTTTGATGATTCGCAATGGCAGTATGCTCGCAAGCTCGTCAATAATCCAGTTACGCATGGCTACGGTACAGACAACCTCTGGACCCTAAAGCCTCGGAATATTCCGTTTATGCAAGAGGTGATGCAACGTATTCCGACTGTTAGGAGAGTCCGCGGCCTTCAAGGAGCAGCTAAATTTATCGACGGTCGTACCCCACTCCGTATCCCTCCGCATCAAAAGGTGTCTATTCTTTTAGATCAGTCTGTTAATACCGTTGCTTATCCAGAATTAATAGTGAGCCAAGGAAAGGGGGCACATATAAAAATGACCTATGCCGAATCGCTATACGATGCTACTGGCAATAAGGGAAATAGGAATGAGATAGACGGAAAAGAAATTAAGGGAAACTATGATGTATTTCTACCAGATGGCGGTTCACTCCGAAGTTTTAGACCGTTATGGTTTAAAACGTACCGATACGTTCAACTCGACATAGAGACATTAGATGAGACACTGGTGTTGAACGATTTATATGGAATGAAGACCGGGTATCCGTTTGAATTGAAGGCCACCTTTACAAGTAACGATCCCAATCTGACTAAAATATGGGATGTCGGCTGGCGAACGCAGCTTATCTGTGCCGGCGAGACCTATTTTGACACGCCCTACTACGAACAATTACAATACGAAGGAGATACGCGAATTCAAGCGCTAATAACCCTATATATGAGTGGTGACGACCGTTTAATGCGGAAAGCATTATTGGATTTTTACAACTCAAAGACCCCTGAAGGATTGCCGCAAGGTCGTTACCCCAGCAATAGATTACAGGTAATACCCACATTTTCCCTCTTTTGGGTTTCGATGGTCTACGACTACTGGATGCACAGGCAAGACGATGAATTCGTTAAACAGTTTTTGCCGTCTGTGCAACAAGTCCTGGCTTGGTATGTCTCCAATATGGATAAGGAAAAGGGTATGCTAGGACCCATGAAATGGTGGAATTTTGTGGATTGGGATGCATTTGATCTCTGGGGCGTTCCTGAAGGAGCGGAAGACGGCAATTCTGCAATTATCAGCTTACAACTGGCCTATACCTTAAAACAGGCGCAAGCCCTGTTCGCGTACTTTGGCGAAGAAACGCAAGCTCAAAAATATGAAACGTTATCCCACAACTTGAATTCGAAAACGTATGAACATGCTTTTGATAAAGACAGAATGCTTATGGCTAATTCACCCTTAAAAGAAACGTACAGCCAGCATGCAAGTATCTTGGCCATTCTTAGCGGAGCTGTTCAAGGAGATGAGGCTCGCACCGTTTTTGAAAAATTGACGACAGATGATTCCATAAGCAAAGTAACTTTCTTTTATCGGTTTTATCTGATAAGAGCAATGAAAGAAGTTGGGTTGGCAGATCGATATTATGCGCAGCTCGACCCCTGGTGGAAGATGTTGGATATGGGGCTGACAACCTTTGCAGAAAAGCCAGAACCTACCCGAACAGATTCACACGCCTGGAGCTCTAGTCCCAATTATGATTTTCTCGCCACTATAATCGGTATTATGCCTGCCTCGCCGGGATTCAAATCCGTATTAATCCAACCTGGACTTGGCGAGTTGAAAGAGGCAGAGGGATCCATGCCGCATCCTAACGGAACAATCAAGGTAAAGTTGAAACGAAATGGTAGCGGTATCAAGGGAACGGTATCACTCCCCGACGATGTAGATGGAACATTTAAATTCGGAGGAAAGGAAATAAAGCTACAGGGTGGTACGAATTCGATCACCTTATAACGGCAAACAACTCGCATAATCAATTTAGGAAAATAACCCATTTAATCACGTTTTGCGTTAAGTCGCAACGTATAAATATTAAATTATGAAGACAGAAACACGTGTATTTTTTAGGTGTCCACGATCTACAGTTAGGTATGCTCACAAGGTTTTCCTGACCCTATTCGTTGCACTCTTGCTTCCTTTACTAACGGCTGTCGCGCAGGACAGGATATTTAAAGGAACGATCCAAAATATCGACGGGATACCTATTGCCGGAGCGACAGTTTCCGTCAAAGGAGATTCCAGACAGACCAGTTCCGATAAGGAGGGAAATTTTGCAATCCCCTTGACCGGCAACACCCCTATCGTTTTAAACATTACGTCTGTCGGTTACGCCTCCAAAGAAATTGTACTGGATGGCCAAGATGAATTTAGAACTATCGTCTTGGAAGCACAAATCGCTGGTTTGGACGAAGTCGTGGTCGTGGGCTATGGAACACAGAGCAAATCAAATGTCACCGGTGCGATATCCACTTTGAAATCTGAAGAGTTGGCCAAAGTTCCTATGTCATCTGTAACAAATGCGCTGGTTGGGAAGTTGCCGGGTTTAATTGCTATGCAGGGAAGCGGTTTACCGGGGCGTGATGGCGCTAGTCTTAACATTCGGGGGTATGGAAATGCCCTTATTATTGTAGATGGGATCGAAGCGTCCTTCAATAATATTGACGCCAGTCAGATCGAGAGCGTTACTGTACTAAAGGACGGTGCTGCTTCTATATACGGTTCTAGAGCAGGAAACGGTGTCATCTTGGTAACGACGAAAAGAGGGAATTCCGAAAAGCCAACCATTTCATTTAATGGAACATCTACGCTACAAAAGCCAACCTATTTCCAACAGATGCTTTCCTCGGGCGATTACACGACCTTGGTTTCTGAAGAGTATCTGCAATCGGGTCAACCTGCAAATGCCGTACCCTATACAGCGGAGCAAATCCAGAAATTCTACGATGCCACCGAACCTGGTTACTACAATACGAATTGGCAAGACATTATTATGAAAGATTATGCACAGCTACATAATTACAACATGTCTGTCAGAGGCGGAAGCGACAAAATCAAATACTATACTTTTTTAGGGCTGATGAATCAAGGATCTTTTTGGAAAAAGAATGGGGGCGATTACAACCGCTATAACCTACAGGTTAATGTTGATGCAAACATATTGGATAATCTTACCTTGGGCGTCACCGTTTCTAACATTGTAGATCGCATCAAGTCTACGCATCGTCCGCAGAATGGAGGAGGTTATCTTTTCGCGGATTTATTCAACAATAAGCCTATGTATCCAGCAAGTCTACCAGATCCTTCAAGGATTCCTTATTCTGGATCCGCCACTGGAGGCGCCTTGGTACAATCGGATATGGAACTAGGAGGCTATAATAACAATTTCTTACAGACATTAAGTAACACAGCTATACTGAATTATTCGTTTACAACTATCGAGGGCTTGTCACTGAAGGCATTTGGTAATTATTCACAGGTTAACGACAATGTTAAATCCTACGGTCGGCCGGTAGACATGTATAATTACAATGTTGGAAATGACACGTACGAACTGGTTTCACAGTTCAACACCAATACACCGCTTTTTCAACAGAAAGCTGTGAATACCATGTTAACAGGACAGTTTTCGATAAATTATGCTCGAAAATTTGCCGGTAAACATGATATGTCAGGCATGCTGTTGCATGAGATCATTTCGGTAGACTACGATTATCTCAGTGCAGGTCGTCAGGATTTTACCTTTCCAACATTAGATCAACTGTTTGCCGGAAGCACGAGCACTTTAAGTAATAACGGGTCTGCTAGCCAGATGGGACGTAAAAGTTTCGTAGGTCGTCTTAATTACGGATACGACCATAAATATCTCGTCGAAGCTATTATTAGAGCAGATGCTTCGGCTAAATTCCCTAAAGATTCGAGATGGGGATATTTCCCTTCTATTTCTTTTGGATGGAGAATGAATCAGGAGCAGTTCTTATCGGATTTTGATGGATTAGATGAATTGAAATTAAGAACAAGCTATGGAGCTTCGGGTAACGACGGGATCGGTGACTTTCAATATTTGGCGGGTTACGGTCCTACATTGATGCCAGTTCTTTTTGATGGGACACCGGTTTTAGGTATAACAACGCTGGGTATGGCCAATGAAAGTTTATCATGGGAGCGTCTAGCGAATTATAATGCCGGGCTCGATTTCTCTTTTCTGCAGCGTAAAATCTATGGTGAGGTTGATCTGTTTTACAGAACGCGCAACGGCATTCCGGCAAAGAAAACAATCAGTCTTCCGTCAAGCTTTGGCGCCGAATTACCCCTAGAAAACATCAACAGTCAGACAAATAGGGGCTTTGAATTGAAAATAGGGACATTTCGGCAACAGGGAGATTGGACCTGGGATATCTCGGCCAATGTGTCTTGGCAACGTGCGAAGTGGGATCACGTCGAAGAAGTAGAATATACTGATGAAGATTCGAAGCGGATTTATCAGCAATCTGGACAATGGGTCGACCGTACGGTCGGTTACCGTTCGGATGGTTTATTTGTAAGTCAAGATCAAATCGATAATTTGGATCTAAGCTATCCAGGAGATCCTACACTAAAACTTGGCGATGTACGGTATATCGATACCAATGGCGACGGCATATTAGACTGGCGCGACATGGTAGAAATAGGCAAAGGGCAGATTCCGAATATTATCAGCGGTTTAAATTTGGCAGTTGCATATCGAAATTTTGATATAGCCGCTTCTTTGCAAGGTGCATTTGGATTTTATAAAGCCGTATCATTAACATCTTTCACCCAGACATTTTTTGATAATAGGTGGACAGAAGAAGTCAACAATGCAAATTCTTTGATACCAAGATTGGGAGGAGCATCAACAAATGGTTTGCTATCGGACCGAAACTTTATCAAGTCGGACTATTTACGATTACGCTCTTTTACCATAGGCTACAACTTACCCAACAGGGTATTGGATAATCTAAACATGAAACAGGCGCGACTCTATTTGGGGGGAACAAATCTATTTACATTCTCGAAACTGAATAAATTTAAGATTGATCCAGAATCCCCCTATGCCGTTCAAGATGGACAGCCAACGACTTCGTATTATCCACAGCAAAAGACCATCATGTTAGGTGTTAATGTTTCCTTCTAACTTATAAAAAAATGAAAAAGATATATTACATAGTGCTATTGGGCACGTTGACCACGCTTTCCTGTAAAGACGTCTTAGACCGGGAACCTTTGGATCGCATATCTGAAAATATAGTCTGGAATGATCAAAACGCCATCTTAGCACACTTGGCGGGAAGTTACAGTATGATGAGCGTATTGGAGAATGAAACTCCCGAAAAGTACGTAGGTATCCGGCCCGGCGTTGGCTGGACCGTGGAAGGCCAAGTTGGGGCCACCTTAATAAACAACCTGAGCGATGAAGCGACTTGGGGTATGTATCCCAATTGGGCGGATTTTAGAAACACCGGAATAACGATAAATGGCGGATTGCTGGAATGGTGGGAGAATGCCTATATCATCATCAGACAGCTCAATGATTTTATAGCGCAAGTCCCTCAATCACCGCTTTCCGATGATCTAAAAATGAGCTTAATCGCCGAAGCTCGGTTTCTAAGAGCGTACAATTATTTTTCTATGGTACGTCGGTATGGTGGAGTTCCCTTAATTACCAAAGTGCAAAAATTGACCGATCCACAAGAGGAACTCTATCCAAGCAGAAACAGTGAAAAAGAACTTTATGATTTTGTGATTCAGGAAATGAACGAAGCATCGCCCCTGCTGCCCATCAAGGCCGAAAGCGGCCGAGCTTCGCGTTATGCCGCGCTTACGCTTTTATCAAGAGCTGCACTATACGCCGGAAGTATTGCCGAATATGGTACAGTCCAACTTGACGGTCTATTGGGGATGCCATCCACGGAAGCACGGGCGTACTATCAAAAAAGCTACGATGCTTCTACCCTGATCATGCAAGAGGGTGCACATGGCTTATACGACGTTTCATCAGATAAGGTAAAAAACTTCAGAGACCTATTTCTCGTTAAAGGCAATACCGAAGCTATATTCGTGGTACCGCATGATGGTAAGGATATGATTGCTTCCGGTGGAAATGGATGGCGTTACGATTTCATTCAAGGCCCCTTGCCCAACGCATGGTTCAACGGGAATCAAAATATGCCTTATCTTTCTTTCATTGCTTCAACTTTTGAAAAGAAGGATGGCACCGCACCAGATTTAACAACGAATAAGCTAACCAGTAAGTTGTGGGATATCAACGAACTCTGGGCCGACATGGAACCTCGCTTCTTTGCGAGTGTGTATACACATGGCACACCTTGGCAGGGCAGTACTATTGACTGGCACAAATCTTTAAAAGTCAATGGTCAATATCTAGCCGATCAGAATGGAGCGTATCAAGGGACACCTCACCTCGGTCTGCAGGCACAAAAATCTGGACCTTACACCAGTTTTGGCGTTCTAAAGTATTTAGATGAAACGAAGAACAATATGTCCGCCGACTTTGCATCCAGTCAAGACTGGATCGTATTTCGCTATGCCGAAGTGCTGTTAAATCACGCGGAGGCCGCCTATAAATTGGACAAGCACGATGAGGCACTGCTCGCCATTAATGCCATTCGTGAGCGTGCAGGCGTATCAAAAAGAACTGTTATCAACTTTGAATTGATTCAAAAAGAACGTAAAGTAGAACTAGCCTTTGAAGGTTCTCGTTATTGGGATCTTAGACGTTGGAGAATAGCGACCGACGTATTAACGAAAAGAGAAACCGGGTTACGCTATA
Organism: Sphingobacterium olei; assembly: GCF_005048855.1. GTDB lineage: Bacteria > Bacteroidota > Bacteroidia > Sphingobacteriales > Sphingobacteriaceae > Sphingobacterium > Sphingobacterium olei. The sequence continues at coordinate 443,709 of NZ_SUME01000005.1, read as the reverse complement.
TGTTGGATTTTGCGACCAAAAAATTAGAACTTCAGGTTCTCGAAAAAGTAGACGGCGGGCCTAACGTCTCCGCTATTTTCGAAGATCATCATTATTATCTTCCCATCACCAAAGCACGCACGCAGCAAAACACCAGGTTAGTTGAAAACCCAGACTATCAATAAAGTTAATTATGCTATATAGACATTACATATGTTTCCTGATATTGAGCGTCTTTGCTTTTCCGAACGCGCTTAAAGCATTTCAATCCGATTCTTTGTGCGTAAATGGACTCTTCAAACACCACATGGTTTTACAGCGAGAAAAGTCCATTCCGATTTGGGGAACGGGAAAACCAGAAACAACTGTACACGTCTCGCTCAATAACCAGCGCGCAAGTGCCACCGTGCAGCCTGATAGTACCTGGTGTGTACAGCTCTCTGCCATGCCTGCCGGAGGGCCCCATATCCTGCAAATTACAGATTTGCGGGATAGCATATTCATCGATGATGTATATGTTGGCGAGGTTTGGTTAGCCTCGGGACAGTCTAATATGGAGTTTACGCTGGGCAGTTCCTTAAGCTGGGCAGAAGAACAGCTTCATGCTGATTTTCCGAACATCCGTTTCTTTCAGGTTGTTCACGGGATGAATAATCAGCAGCAGCACGATGTCCAAGGTTCTTGGGTACGTAGTTCTGCTGCAACAGCTGCGGCATTTTCAGGAGTGGCTTACCATTTTGCGAAAAAGCTCCACCAAGAAAAGAATATTGCTGTTGGTATTATCCAGTCGGCCTGGGGAGGAACACCTATCGAACCATGGATTAGTGAAGATGCCCTATCCAGTCGAGAAGAAACAAAACCTTCGGTGATTCAAGCCCGTGAATCGGGCGCGCAGCCAACCCAGCTATACGCGAAGTACCTTCAAGACGTTGATGCGTTCGAGAATGCTTCGGAAGGTTTGCGCTTGGGCGTGCACACCTTAGCGTATCAAGATCAACACTGGAAAAAGGTTTCGTTCCCCCTTCAGGTATCATCCATATACGGTGACGAAACTGCAGTGTACATTCCCGGATGTTATTTATGGGTCAGAAAACACTTCGATCTCTCGTCTCTAGATAAAGATGCCACCCTCCAATTCGATGAACTGGAAGGAAAAGCCACGATTTATCTAAATGGAACCGAAATTGAACTAAAAAACGCACAAGGCACTTCCCAAGGCCTTGTCTTGCCAAAGTCCGTCTTAAAAAAAGGCAGGAATTTGCTGGCCATTCGGTTGCGAAGTTTGTGGGCTACGGGCGCCGTTGGGCATTCGGAGGGATCCGTAAGTTTGTTACTAGGGACAAAACATATCAAACTGGATGGCGAGTGGTTAAGCAATATTTCCGTTGAACCACGTTATCCAGATCTTCCCAAAGAGCGGAACAATCCAGGCGTTCTTTTCAACGCGATGATCGCACCCCTGATCCCTTATTCAGTACAAGGCGTTTTGTGGTATCAAGGCGAGGCGAATACCTGGCGTCCGCGCGACTACCAGTTTTTGTTTCCTCTTTTAATTCAAGATTGGCGCATTCGTTGGCAACAAGGTTACATGCCCTTTCTTTTTGTTCAATTGCCCAACTTTGGGGGCAACAATCTGGCTCCGGCCGACGAAAGCTGGGCATACCTTCGTGAGGCACAGTTAATGACATTACCGCAGCCCGCTACCGGAATGGCGGTGAGTATTGATATTGGTGATGCTACTGATATTCATCCGAGAAACAAAAAAGATGTTGGTCTTCGATTATATGAGGCTGCGCGTCATATAGCCTACCACGAAGACAACGTGTACTCAGGACCTCTATATCGGCGCATGGAAATCAAGGATCATAAAATTATTGTCTATTTCGATCATGCACGCGATGGCTTAATAAGCAAGACTGCCAGCGTGGAAGGGTTTCAGATTGCAGGGGCGGACAATAATTTTGAAGATGCGACTGCCACGATAGTTGGCAACACCGTCGAACTGACCCATCCAAGTCTGAAAAACCCGACAACTATACGTTATGGTTGGGCGGCAGATCCTAAGGTTAGCTTATACAACACAGCAGGTTTACCCGCCTCCCCCTTTCGCACCGATAAATAAAATAAAGTAATTATGATAACAATGCGTTTAACTTCAAAACATACGGCTGCCATTCTAGCGTTTTGGCTTACGATCTGTTTCAGTCCTAAAGGATCTGCACAGGAATTTTCAATAGGCGTATTTTGGCCGCCCGTGTGGGAGCACACCAATGATCAGCAATATCAATGGATCAAAGAAGCACACATCGATTTTATAGAGAACGTTAAGAATGCGAAAATGTTCACAGAGTCGCATAATAAGAAGATGTTAGATCTGGCACATAAGTACGGATTTAAAGTTTCGGTCGCCGATCCACGTATCTATGGTACAGATGAGGAGATAAAAGCTGCTGTACAAGCATATAAAAACCACCCTGCGCTCGAGGGATATTACATCAAAGATGAACCAGATTCAACAGAATTTAATTGGGCAGCAACAATTTACCAAAAGCTAATAGATCTGGATCACGATCGCGTACCCCATGTCAATTTGTTTCCAAACTTTGTGATACCCAGTTATGAAACAAATCATGTAGAGCGTTGGGTGCAAAAAGTAGGTCCTCAGCATCTTAGATACCTGACTTTCGATCAATATCCGTTTATGGTAAATGGCTATATAAGACCTACTTATTTTGAAAATCTGGAAATCGTTAGGCGCGTCGGCCTCAAATACAACGTTAAAACATCGGCCTACCTGCAATCTGTAGGGATCATTGACGCGTACCGAAGGCCATCTGCCAGTGAATTGCGGTACAATATTTTTACCGCGCTGGCGTATGGCATTAAAAGACCCGTATGGTTCACCTATTGGACCCCAACCGATGCCGGTAAAGAGATCTTTGCCGATGCTATTATCGATCCCCATGGTAGAAAGACAGATCTTTACGCGCCATTCAGTGCGTTAAATAGGCATGTTAAGGCGATCGGCCAAGTGTTGTATAATCTGGATGCCACGGAGGTATTTCATAGCGGTGAAGAGCAGCCCTTGGGAACACAGGCCCTACCTCAGCACTACTGGATCAAGCCAACGTCCCGCACCGATAATATGATCATCACCCATTTCGCCAAGGGCAAAAGCGGAAGCTATGTTTTTATCGTGAATAAGTCTTTAACCGTTACTAAATCCTTTACATTCCAAGTCGATAAACGATATAAGCACATGACACATTATGAGGTCAACTCGGGTGTAATTGCCATCCGCAAAGAACCTCTAGACAGTGATTTCTCCGACACGTTTCTACCTGGTGAAGGACGCTTGTACTATTTTAACTAAAAAAAACACTAAAGTCAAACTTAAATTTTTTGTTATGAAAAAGTATTATTCAGTACTCTTGATTTTTTCGCTGATCGTGATGGTTAGCTGTCAAAAAAATGTATTAGAGGACCGGGATCCCCTCGCATTGAAGGTGTCGGAAAAAATTGCGTCGCTCGGAGGCAGGTCGTCCGCGGCAGACATTACGGACAATTTTCAGATCGGTGTATTTTGGCCGCCGACATATGCCGATGTAAACGATACCACGTTTAGCCATTTAGCGCAAGGCAATGTAGATATTTTACAATACGTTATCACGTATTCAGAAGCGGAAAATCTATTTATCCTCGATAAATCTGCAGACCACGGATTAAGGTCTATTATCTTTGATGCAAGAGCCTATGGTACTGACGCTGATATTGCTGCGATGGTAGCTGCCTATGAAACGCATCCCGGACTCGCTGGATATTATATTAAAGATGAGCCGAATATGCCTCAGCTAGATTGGGCTGCAACTATTTACAATAAGATATTAAGTCATGACAGTTTCCACTTGCCCCATGTCAATCTTTTCCCGGATTTGGTGGTTCCATCGATTTTGGGCCCCATCAACTATGAAACCGATTATGTACAAGCTTGGATTAACAAAGTTGGCGCGAGCAATTTGAAATATCTTTCCGTTGATGTATATCCGTTTCGTGCAGATGGCTCGTTGTTAAATGCGTATTATACCAACTTAGATATTATCCGGAAGTTGGCCATCAACAATGGAGGTATCAAGACCTCTGCCTACTTACAGTCCATTGGGATCACTGGGCATTATCGTAGGCCCAATGCCGATGAGCTGAAATTTAACGTGTATTCCATGTTGGCTTACGGGATCAAATATCCCGTATGGTTTACTTATTTTACGCCTATCAATCAAGGCGAGCCATTTACCAATGCAGTTATAGATTCGTTGGGCAATAAAACAGATCTGTACACACCCTTTCAACAATTAAATAAGGAAATGAAAACCTTAGGAGACCGCTTGATGAGGTTACAATCCTATAACGTTTACCATTCAGGCACATCCATACCCGCCGGTGTTGAGGCGCTACCCGCTTTACACTATATAAAGCCTACAGATTCTTCTGCCGAGTTATTGATCAGCCACATGAAGGATTGGTCTGAGGGAGGTCGCAATTACGCGATGCTTGTCAACAAGTCGCTTACCCTTTCTAAAACATACACATTTCAGATCGCGGGTTGGATCACCGATATGAAAGAAATTTCCAAAGTGGATGGTTCAGAAATTCCGATTTCCATCTCAGGTGGTACCGTTACGTTAACGTTGCAACCAGGAGAAGGTAGGTTGTTCGCCTTCTTACCCTATTAGTAAGATCCACGCTCGTCAAGATCGATTTAGGCCATAAACAGCAACTGAGATTGCATCCGTTGGTATGAGTTTCCCAAATTATGGGGTCTATAATCGATTTGAACTAACAATTCGTAGACGATCACTTCTGAACTTCTGATTAATAAAGAGCCTGCGCTATATTTTATTTTTAGTGCGGGCTCTTCTGTACCCTACGCTGATTGATACCTACAAGAATTAGTAAATTTCTAAATCAAAAAACTTTTATTGAATAAGCGAAACGGCACCCAGAAAATCATGGAACCGTAAAGCTGTTGATAAACAAGGAGCTGTCCCTGTCTACACGGACGAGGCTGCATTGCGCTTTCATCAGTTGTTTTGGGTTGATCCCCTGTTACCATCGCCCAAAAGAGCGTTATTAACCGCATATGTTACACGCGTAAACATACCCTATTCCGGCATTAGCTGCCAATTATCTACTACACTGGTCAACCGCATTTCGGGAAGAAATGCCTGGCCGATACGGATCCCTCAACCGCATTCCCTGTGAGGCAAAACCGAAATGCATAAAAAGAATTACTGGTTTAAAACTTTATAAAATAAAGCTCGCATTGAGTTAAAAGTGTATGATTATTTATGATGGGTTTAATTTTCACTTCGCAAGCAGACGAAATTGTTTTATCCAACGATCCGAATTATGACTTCGAGGGTAAAACTGTTGCACAGGTTATCGCTGACGGGGCTCAACATATCCTTTATAATGTCTAACCAATTATTTAACTTCTCGATTTTGCTTCGCAGAGTCATTCGGAGTTCCTCAATGGACAGTTTTGTAAACTGTCAGGTTTTTATGCGATTGTCGACATTTTCCTCTCCCAAACTCGACATCAGAACGAGTATATTCTCTAAGGTCTTTCCCTTATCCGATAGTTCATACTCCACTCGCGGTGGAACTTCCGGATACGCAATCCGGTTAATCAGGCCATCCTTCTCAAGTTCCTTTAGCTGATTAATTAACATCTTTTCAGATATTCCAATCACCTTTCTTTTCAGTTCACCGTATCTTAGTTTACCGTTATCCAGCAAAAACCCCAAAATACTTAGCTTCCATCTTCCCGACAATACCGAAATGGCATAAGCCATACCGCAATTAGTTTCTAAATTGTTTTTTTCTGAAAGTGTCTATTTCTCAAAGGCCATCAAGAACTTTCATGCCTGTTGGTGATTCAATGGATCATGAAAGTTTTGTTAATCGTATTGCTGGAGGTTTGTTTTCGCATTTCTAACTTTTTTGTTAGTACCTGATTATTTGGCAGGTACTTGTCTATTATAAAAGTACACAATACTTTAGCAAAAAAAAGATTATGATTATACAAATTATTCACTGGACCGCATTTACTTATTATGTATACCTATTCGGTTACGCAAGTCTTTTCAAAGTTTTCAAGAAACAAAGCATGATGGATGGGATGAAAGATTTAGGGTTCAATGAAAGTTGGACTTTATTTATTGGCTATGCCGAACTTTTAGGTGTGGTAGCTTTAATCATTGGCATATTCCATCATGAATTAAAAAATGCTGCTGTAATATGGTTATTCCTTTTTGCTGTCGGAGCCTTAATGGTTCATTTTGCACATCATGATTACCAATATTATTACAGTTCATTGTTCGGGTGTATCGCCGCTGTAGTAATATTATATACCGACAAACATTTTACGTTAATTTTATAATGAAGCTCCATTTATATTTATCCGCGGGCGTATTGAAATTCTTTTTAATTGTTATTTTTAGGAAAGCGTCATATTGCATGTAAATTAGAACGCTTATTTGATCTTCTCCTCAATGCAGACGTATCAGAAGATAAAGTAGTAGTGAGGGAAAGAGAGGATGTATACGCAGCTACTGGGTACAAAAAAGGGAAATCCTCTAACGTTTCGAGGACTTTCTCCAAGCGATCTTCAAACTGAAACACTATTTTTTCGCCCCAGCGTTCCATCAGTTGCGAAGTCACGGATTCATAAGTATCTTCTGCCTCCGGTGTCTATTAGTACAAAAAACCAAAGAGCCATAACGGGATCTTATGATGAAAACCGTGCGTAATGTCGTCTGAAGCAACATATGCCCTGTCAACTCCTTTAATCTGTTTTTCTGTTTTATCTTTACCACCAATTTCAAAGGTATATTGATTGTCCACTGTAAAATCTCCCTGTTCGGCATAGCTAAGGTCGTGCGCATACCCAACTTGGTTAGCAAAAAACGTTTCACGTAGATTTCCGCGATTCGCATTTTCCTTTGCCAGCAAATAAATAAGATTCGTGTTTTCGAGATAAATTTTCGATGGCTTTTGCAACAGACTGATTCCTTCCCCGTATTTGAAAAGATTCGTGGTTAAATCTATTTCATCCAGATAGTGCAGATAGGACAACAAGGTACTTCGGTTAATCCCTATCTTTTCACTTATCTTACTTACGTTGGGGATGAAAGGTACGGATTCCGCAATGATCGTTAGCAGCTGTTTAATTTTAGCCACATAAGCGAGGTCTATCTGCCGCAATAGCGGCAATTCAATCTCCAGCATCATATTTAATACCTCTCCTAAACGCATAAAATAGAGATCGGGTTCTTCTTTATAGTAGGGATAATAACCGTGTTGAAGATAGTTCGAAAAATGCTGGAAAGGCTTGATCTGTTCATTTACTTCCCTAGCTTTTTCTGTATGTTGAGCCAATAAATCGACTAAGGTTATCCGTTCAAATCGAACACCTGTTTCGATAGCCAGATATTCCCTAAATGAAAACCCCTGCATAGTATAGATCACAGCCCTTCTACTAAGATCTGCCCATGCATTTAAGATTTCTAATAAGGACGACCCCGTAAAAACGATTTTCAGTTCAGGATAGTCATCGTATATATTCTTCAATTCCTGCGCCCAGCCATCATATTTGTGCACTTCATCCAGGAACATGTATTTCCCTCCCTTTTGTTCGAATTCTTTAACCAGCCCAACTAATGAATTGGTGTTGAACCATATCGTATCCAAACTTACATACAACACTTCGTCTAATCGATCAGACAAGTGCAGCTTGATATGTTGCAGGAGCAAGGTTGTTTTGCCGATGCCCCGAGCTCCTTTTATACCGATTAACCTCGCATTCCAGTTGACTTCTTGCATTAGACTACGCGTGAAATCAACACTTACATGCCTGAGTTTTCGTTGAAATAATTCTATTAGCGCTTCCATTTCGTTCACCGTAATAAACAAATATAACAAATATTGTTCATTACAGTAAACAAATATTAGAAAAATCGTTTATCGTGATAGACAATCACAAAAAAAAATGAAGCTACGTAATAAGAATAAAGCGGTGCTCGTGACTAGTCTAAAAACTGTAAGTCCAGAAATTATTAAAGCACGGGCACCGTTACATTTAACCAAACGACCGCGGAAGGCAGTTTTATTTCTGACTTGTACTCAAGTCACACCCGGGGTTCGGCAGAATCTATCAATTGCTTCCGGATTAGCACATGATTGCAATAGTTTAGTAAATTCAAAAATCACTATTCCGGAATTATCTACAATTGTAGGCATTAACTTGACGGAGCATTTGCAGAAGAATATAGCGACTTGACAGAAATGTTGCAACTATGGGACAGAAAAGAATAGCTGCTTGTAACACAGTTTATTTTACAGTCTCTTTAGCGCCGACTTTGCCCGGGTACCCGACAAAATTCCCAAACCTGTGGTCGGTAAACCTGTCCAACGACCAGCGAATCACCGCACCACTTTTTTCACTCGTTTTGGCGGTTGATGGTAGCAACCTCTTCAACTATGCCTAACCTTCATTCAATGCTTCTTTTATCTTCTCTGCTGTAATATCCTGACTTGGTCTGGGCGCATCATTGTCAACGATTTTTCCATCTTTGCCAATAATAACGTAGCGTGGGATACCGGTGATATTGAAAGCCTTTGCTATAGGTGTATTTACACCTGAAGTAGCTTGGGATAACAGATGTATACCTTCTATCTTATCATCAGCAATCGCTTTTTTCCAAGCATCCACTTTACTGTCTAGACTCACATACAGAAAGACCACATCCTTATTATCTTTAAATTTTTCATGCAACTTGGGGCTACCATTTTTCATTTCATGTCGACAAGGAGCACACCAGCTCGCCCAGAAGTCAAGATAGACCACTTTTCCTTTAAAATCCTTCAACGATACGTCGTTGCCTTCCAAACTTTTCAATGTGAAGTCTGGGGCCATTTTTCCTGTCGCTAAATTCGTATAATCGTTGTATTTACTCATTAACGCTTCCGCATCTTCAGGTTCAATTTTTGTTAGATAACTATCCATCAAAGGTTTGAGCGTAGTCACATCCTTGGCCTTTCCCAACGCACCACTTATAATCGATACAATAGCCATGCTCTTCAGCTTGGTTGGATATTTACGCTCTACCAAACTCAACTTCAAGGTCTCATCTGCCTCATTGGTAAAAGTGCTGTCCAATTTCCCTTGCTTCAACTTTTCTTGGATCAATAAAAAATAAGGAAAAATCCCCTTCATATATCCAGTATAATCAGAATTTGAAAACAGATCATCCGTTATTTTCACCTCTTTTTCTAAATCCCAGTAACCCTCAGGAATCGATTCAGAGAGTTTTTTACCAGACTGCACAAAAAAACTTGGCCCATAGGTGGGTAAGTTTAGTTTTTGATATTGAAAAGCAATAGACCTATCTTGGTAAAATGCGGGGCTTACTTTTTCTTTATTGGCTTCCAACACATCTATTTGAGACTGTCCAAGTTTTAAATAGGTCTCAAAAAACTCCGTTGGACTCAACATACGCGTACCAATCTCCTTCTCCATCTCTTTATAAGTAGCCGTATATGCGGTCAGACAATCAAATAGTACTTGGGCATTCTCTTTTCCCTTTCCAGAAAATTTCGTTTGTTTATCAAGGTCCGTTATCACAGTAAGTTGATCTCCTTGTTCAACAAACAAAGAGAGGCTCCACTTAGTGGGTGCATCAATACCCAATTTCAATATAAAAGGGTGTTCTTCTTTAAAACGAAGTACAACTTTGTTTTCCTCATCCGGTTTTGCAAAGAAAGTCTTTCCATTGGGACCAGACACCCACATCGAATCTATTTTCGTCGAAGTGGTCTTAACAGTAATGGTACTTTCCTTTAATTGTGCACATACAATTCCTACTGATAGCGATAGTAGAAACGTGATCATTATTTTTTTCATTTTCATCCTATTATTTTTTTCTTATTTATTGTGTGTATGAACTCAATGGTATACAATGCGCTCGTTACACTCGGTCTGTCAATTGTTGAGGAGAGATCTATGGATTCTGATCCAGATCAGGGTTTGCTGTCATAATGTATTGGGGGAAGCGAAACTTCAATCGCTCCGGCTTTAATGGAAATGATTGGACTATGTTACCAGCTGCATCGTACACATGATGTGCCATACCAACAGTCGATTTGTAATCCTCATCGACAGAAAGGCGTCGCATATCCCACCAGCGTTCTCCTGCTGTAGCAAACTCCCTTATCCTCTCCTCCAATATGTATTTGGTAAGTGCGATCTTGTCTGATGCAATATCCGCCGGTATATTTGCTTCATCTGCGACATCCTTATTCATCCTTGTCTTTCGGAAAGCCACCAAATCGGTAACAGCACCTGCAAGATTATTGGTACGAGATTCACATTCGGCCTTTAAAAGATGGATATCGGACACATTTACACCCATATTGTTATATCTTCCATAACATCTCATCATTCCGGATGGATATAGAACCCCCGTAGGTGGAAAAGGTGAACTGTTAAAAAAATTAAGACGCAAATCTGTGTTTGCATACAATGCCGCTGTTTGCGGGCTAATCGGAATGCCGGACATGATATAACTATACAGATTAACAAAACTCTTCAGATATACTACTTCTTTATCAGTATCCAGATTGAAACGATTGGGACCGGTAAAAGGATTTATAGGATAAAAAGCTCCACCTTCGCCAAATACATCATTGAAATCATACAATCCAATGGTAATACCGGAACCCGACAGATTGGTGAGTGCCGAAGTCAATAATGGCAAAGCTTTATCAAATTGATGCATATAGACATAGGTCTTCCCTAATATCGCTTCTGCGGCGGCTCTTGACATGCGGTATCTACTGATAATCTGAACGGGCAGGTCGGAAATCGCTTCGGCCAGATCGGCAATAATCAGATCATATGCAGCCTGAACAGAGGATCTCGTAAAGGTAGTCTGTGTCACGTCGGCTACGGTCACCAAGGGAATGCCCAGATCTGTACCAGCGGTAGCGGCATGATAAGGCTTGCCATAATAATTGACAAGCATAAAATGTACCCATGCCCTGCCAGCTAGCGCTTCAGCACGCAAAGCCTTCTTTTGTGCATCATTGCCCTCTTTGGATTCCATGACCTCATTGATCACCTTATTGTAGGTGTACAGCTGCCGTTCCAGCAGGGTCAATTCGGTCGCATTTTCTGTTGCCAAATAAATATCGTCCTCGTATTCAAAAGCTTTTTGATCCGTCACAGTACCGATTCCGGATCCTACAGCATACATGGGTGCATATCCTGCTAGTTCATCTGACATCACAATCTGCGAGGATAATGAAACCCTATTGAGCGCAGGATCATTCAGCAAACGCTCATAATCGGATGTCTTGGTGGCGATAGCGACCCCTTTTGGTACAACTTCAAGAAAATCCTTCTTACAAGACGTTAGATTGATCCCGAGTAAGCTGATGATGACTATTTTTATAATGCTATTCTTGTAAAACATGGCTTTTGGATTTATAAGGTTAAATGAACACCCACATGAACTGCACTTTGCCCCGTTGGAAGATATCTCGTACCAAAGCGTGCATCGTGGAACTCAGGGTCTATGTTATAGTCGTTGGCTTTCCAAAGCATGATATTGGACATCCCTGCCCGTATGCTCAAGCTTTCGGCTTTAATTTTGCTTGCAATAGACTTCGAAAATCTATATGTCAGTCCGATATCCCTGATCTTCATATAGGAGGCACTGACTACATTTGTATGGCCAAATCTATAAAAATCGGTATTTCGCTTCGCATTGTCAGCGATTGATGCATAGCCTGGAATATTGGTTATATTCTCGTCGCCTGGCTTCTGCCAGCGATCGGCAAATTCAGCGTGAAGATTTCCGCTTTGAAAGTTCTGATTGCCAATAAATCCATAACCATTGGTGGATTCGGTATAGGTACCGTTGACATCGCGGAACATGACATGGCCAAGATTGTAGATGAGATTGACATTGAGCGAGAACCCACTGTACGTAAATGTATTGGAAAATCCCCCATTCCACTTTGGTTGGAATACGCCCTTAAACAACACATCATCTGATTTGGGCAGCTCTGCGTCTTCTATACCTAATGAAGAACTGCCGTCGGCGAGCTTTACCAATGGATTGCCCTCAGCATCCAGACCTGCATAATCATAGGAAAAAAGAGAAAATGCCGGATAGTCTGATAAATACTGCGCATTGATCTTGTCGCGTCCTGTACTCACAGCTGTTAACAAATTGATCTTGGTGATTTTATTTTCATTATACGCGAGTGTAAAGTTACTGCTCCATTGGAAATTGGGAGAACGAACATTGACCGAATTGATCGACGCTTCTATCCCTGTGTTGGAAAGATCTCCAACATTACCTACGATGGTCGCAAATCCTGTAAATGGATTGACTTCCAACGGACCGATCAGATCCGATGATTTCTTTTGATAGAAATCCAGGGAACCATTTAGGCGGTAGTTCAATACAGCAAAATCAAGCCCTATATTAAAGGTTTTGGTCTGTTCCCAGGTTAGATTTTTGTTGCCGGCCGTGACCACCCGATACCCCTGTCCTCCAGGCACAAAGGCGTTGGTAACAGGCCCCAGCACATCCTGACTGGCACTTTTCCCCGGTACAGGTGAATTGCCACCGATGCCATAAGTAACCCGGACAGCCAGGTCATTGATGCTGCTTATATCCCTCAGAAAGATCTCATTGCGTAGGGTCCATTTTCCACCGATGCTCCAAGCGGGCTTGCGTTGTGCCGATTTGTTGACACCAAAAAGGTTACTTTTATCCTGTCTCCAGCTGGCATTTACCGTATATCGTTTGTCATACGTATACCCCATATTCGCGTAATAGGACCTGAATCTTAACACCGATTCGTGGTCCTTAAAAGGTGCCTCATCTCCAAAAAGGCCCGCATTATATCTGGCATTTCCACCCAATGTCGGAATAATCCCGCCTGCTATCCCAGTGGTCGCCAAGGCATTGTAATCCAGCAGTGAAGATGATTCGGCATTGATATCAAAGCCGTATACCGTGCTGCTGGTGATGATATTTTTCTGTTCCTGGACTTCATATCCGGCTAATGCATTGATTTGATGGAGCAAATTTTCGGAAGTGTAATCGTATACCAACTGGTTTCGTACCGTCCAGTTTTCCTCCGTCAGATTGGATGTGCCATATCTGCCACCCGTATTGGGTAAATTATATTTGATAGTCCCGTTATTATTCTGGGCAAATCGAAGCAACATTATATTTTGATTATAGTTGGTATTGTCATCATAGTTGATCGTACGATTCGCCCCTCTGATGTAACCGAATATACCTTCATAACGCAGTCCTTTGTAAAGATCAACGGTGATACCGGATGTAAGGCGAGCGATCAGCGCATTGCTCTCAGTCGTACCCGTTGCTTGATTGGTAAGGGGACTATAGCTCAGGTCCCGTCCCGTCAAAGCTTCAATATCGGCAATACTCTGTGTTGGCAAATAGCCCATATAAGACATATCTATATTATCTCCGGAAGCATCCCGAAACAACTGATAGGGTAGAAATCTATTATCTGGTGACACAGCGCGATTTGAAGCTGTCCGTCGATTGGTCAGGTCCGCAATAAGGTAAGCCTTGAGAAATTTATTAAAAGAATAATCATGTCGGGTATTTATCTTAAACGTATTGTCCCGATTACCAGGCACATAACTCTGATCCTTATTGTAGGCCAAGGAAGTATAATTAGCATATTTTTCAGTCCCTCCAGACAAAGAAAGTGTATGGTTCATCAGCATTTGCGGACGATAAAAGATATCCCTTATCTGACGTAGGTTGCTGATAGATCCTAAACTGTCCAGTCTTGTATTTCTTGTCGATTCCGAAATCAATCCACGGGCATAGTCCCATTCGATTTGCCGGTCAGGGGTATACCCGGTGTTCCCTAAGACGGGTGAATAAATAGGATTGTATGTGAAGTTGACCGGATCAAAGGTCTCTTTGGAGGCCTGTATATATCCCCTGCTATCCAATACCGGAAAATAGTCGATCTCTGGTTTTCCCTGAAAACTGACAAAGGCGTCATAATTGACTTTTATCCGGCCTGTACTCCCCTTCTTTGTCGTCATGACAATCACACCATTTGATGCCCGTGCTCCCCAGATAGAAGATGCGGTAGCATCCTTCAACACGGTGACATCCTGCACATCCTGCGCATTTATAAAAGAAATATCAGGGACTGCTATCCCATCCACGACATATAAAGGTGCGGCATTGGTATAATTGGCTGTAGTCGGTAAAGTCGTCAGCCCTCGAATCAGAAACTGCTGCTTACCGGACGTAGGCGAGTTGTTGATCACCAGTCCGGGTATCAGTCCATCCAACCGCTGGATGATATTGTTGCTGGTCGGTCTATTGGATAGGATTTCCATATCGGGCTTCGAGAACGAACCGGCACTTCTCTCTTTTGAGATGTTCTGGTACCCCGTATTGACAACTACTTCCTGTAGTGCTCCCGAGAGCTTGAGTTGGATCGTCCCGAGATCCTTCGCTGCTTTAATAGGATAATCTTCGTAACCGACATAAGAAATAGCAATAAATGCGTCTTTATCGACATCGCGGAGCTGAAACTCCCCGTTGCTATCGGTGACGGCGGCGACCTTCCGACCTTTGACTGTCATGGAGAAATCGCCTGTCTCTTTATTTTCAGAAGAGGTGCTCAGGACAACAGCAATAGTAGCCCCCTGAAGAGGACGACCCTCCGGATCTACTACACGGCCACGCACATCGATCGTTTGAATCTGTACTGCTGACTTGCTGACCGCTGCCGGTTTTTTTGCACGGACAGTGACTGCCTTATCCTGCAGCGCAAACGTTAAAGGCTGATCTTTGAAAATCTGGGTCAACACCTGATCGACGGATGCTTCTCGGACCTGTATCGTCACGGGATTGGCCGTGTGAAGGAGCGCACTGGAGATAAAAAAATCTACACCGCTCTGCAAACTTATTTTGTCGAATACTTTTAACAGTGTTTCGTTCCTTTCATTCAGGGTTATTTTTTGTGCATAGGTGACTGCACGAACCTGAAACATGGTTATCAATATGAGCGCAATGGTAAGCTTCATCATTAGTAATAATTTAACAATAGAATATCGGAATATCTTACTGTTCTTAGTGTATAATTGGTACATTTGCCTAGGTTTTAGCGATCTGTCTTTTCATTTTCGACGATGGGGCGGACATTTCGCGATTGGTTAATATGTGATGATTTCATGTATTAATTTGAACCAATCCAGGATTCTGTCTTACAGGATCCTGACTTTTTTTGGGTATATTTTCTTGAATCTGTATTATCTAGTCACAATAATTCTCCTTTCTTCTATTTTAAATTGAACAGATCCAGATGCCTCCTCTATCATGCGGAGCACCTGACTTAAATTTTTGTTGCGTGAAATCCGTCCACTAAAGCCTCCCTCTGGCAGGAGATCCACATCTTGTATATCCATATCGTACCAACGGGCTATTTTTCGCATGATACTGCCCATATCTTCCTCTACAAACTTAAAATAACCGTTCTTCCAGTCCACGACTTGATCGATATCGACTTTTTGTATGCGTATTCCATCATTCTTGACCTCCGACTGTTGCCCCGGCTGTAGTACATGGATATCGGATTTATGCAACCCGGAAACGCCAACAGAACCTTCTATCAGTGTCGTTTTAACAGCCGGCTCATCCGTATAACCGTTGATATTGAAATGGGTACCTAAAACAGTTACTCTTTGCTTGTCCATCACAACTATAAATGGCCGCTTTTTGTCCTTAGAAACTTCAAAATAGGCTTCTCCTTTCAGGAAGACTTCACGACTATGCGGATCATCGAAGGCCGGAGAAAAACGGATGGAAGATGCCGCATTAAGCCACACTTTGGTCTTATCCGGTAATATCACTTGATATGTCCCGCCTCGGGGGGTACTGACAGTCTGTACGCCCCGTGATGACGGCTCATCACCTGATACCTCGGTACCGTCTCCATATCTCCACACTCCCCCATCGAGCACTAATGCATCTTTTGAACCGCTCAACGAAATTGTCTTGCCATCGCTATTTGTAATCATAGCTTTGTTAGAGCCCGGCAAAACATCCTGTGTGACTACAGTATGTGTATCTTGCTTGCGACCGGAGGGATGATAGAAAAATAAAGCAGCGATACCTAAGCACAATAATACAATGGCAGCAGCCCCATATCTAAGCCAATGTATAAATGGGTATCGCTCTTGGGCATGAGAAATAATTGCTTGAAAGCTGCTATCTTTAGCGTCAGTGCCTGTCATATCAATAATATCTCTTGGAGGAAGAGTTTGGTATATATCGGTCAATGCTTCGTCTATCAGATCCTGCAAATCGGCATCATGAAGTGCATTTTTCAATTCTTGCAGTTCGATATCACTTGAGGTATCATTTACGTAACAACGCCATAAATAGATTAATCTGTCTTTGTCCATTTTCGGGTTTTTATGAGGCAACTATTATTGACTCGAGCATGCAATTAACGATTTCGCATTTTATTACAAAGACGAATCAAAATGAACTTCGGGGGTATTGGTTACTAAAATAATTTGAAAATAGTCAATAGGACCATCAGGTCAGTCCTATTTGCCAATTGTTTGCGTAGATTCTTAAGAGCAAGCTTCATGTAGCTCTGCACCGTCAGAACAGATAAATTCAGTCTCTTGGCGACTTCTTCGTATTTTAAGCCCTCTTGATGGCAGAGCTCATAGACCTGTTTCTGTTGCCTGGGCAGCAATTCGATGGCTTCTTGTATAATCTGTTGTGTCTCTTTTAAAATCAGGCTTTCCTCTGTTTCGTTGTTTGCTTCTGACCAATCTTCATGATAATGTCTTGCGGCCTTTATTTCCAATTTGGCCTTTCTCAGTAGATCCAGCGTCCTATTACGGGATATGGTGACCAAAAAGCCTTCCAGACTCTTTACATTTTTGAGCTTATAGCCCTGTCTCCAAAATTTTAAAAAGGTTTCCTGTGTAACTTCCTCTGCAAGTACGTCGCTTTTCATCAACCGTAGGACGAATGTATAGATACGGCTGTAATAATGGTCGTATACGAGGCCAAAGGCCTTGACATCTCCCTTTGCAATCTGCGCAAGTAACAACTCTTCATTGGCGAGTGCTCGGGATACCCTATATGCTGGTGTATTATTCAAAAGGAAAGCGCGC
Source organism: Sphingobacterium olei (assembly GCF_005048855.1). Lineage (GTDB taxonomy): Bacteria > Bacteroidota > Bacteroidia > Sphingobacteriales > Sphingobacteriaceae > Sphingobacterium > Sphingobacterium olei. The sequence continues at coordinate 426,458 of NZ_SUME01000005.1, read as the reverse complement.
TTTTATCCATATTAAATCTGTGAAGACTACTTATAATCAATAATTTTAACTGTACTATTGTCAGAAGAAACCTTTTTCAAAGTCACCAATCACCAAACCTCAAACCAAATTTAATAGTCTTATTGATATCTAGGCCTGTAATCCCTGGCTAAGGTAAAGATACTGATTATTCCTTCCTGTTACAATGATATGTCCGCAAAAAGATAATCCTCGTTCGCAGCAAATCGTTGTTTATCGGCACAATGAAGGCACTTTATTACTGCAAATCAAAATAGAATTATTGTCTTTCGTTTGTTTCAATCAACCAATTAAAAACGTTCCAGTGTTTTACTCCGCTTCGATCTTGCGTAAATCCATCTGTTGTGAGCAAATATTTTGGATAATTATCCTTGATTGTTTCCAACGGTATAGCTCAAACAGGGTACTTTTGCCGCTTCTACGTAAACCACTAACAACTTTTATGAGATCTTTGTCTTTGTAAGACATAAAATAAATTAGCAATATGTAGAAAAAGATAATTACCGCAGCTAGCCTCACGCTAGCTGCAGTTTCCTAACATGTGCTACATGTCTCCTATATCTGATCGAGCAACAAACCACTTCCCATCCCTTTTCTGGCGCATTGGCACCGCGCTAGAATTGGGACCTTTACAAACCTAAAGGCTAGAGTTGGAGCGGCCGGTAGTGGGGTTGTAGTTATACTTTAAACTCAACCCAAATATGACAAAAGTTATAATCACACTTATAACTTTTGTTATAGATTACTAAAATCTATCAATCCCAGTAAAAGCTGCAGCATACTGCCACGCGTCACGAGCCTGGATTGTTACCGCGGAAGGCAGTTTATGGTAAAGAAATCTGTAAAAGTTATCCTGTATATTACTCAAGTCACACCGAGGTTCAGCAGAATCTATCAATTGCTTCCGGATTAGCACATGATTGCAATAGTTTGGTAAATTCAAGAATCACTATTCCGGAATTATCTACAATTGTATGGATGAGCATCAAAAGGCGCTGAAGCTTATTTTGCAGTTTATAAACCTTAAAATAGAGTAAAAATTGCAGTATTGAAACTGCAATTTTTACCTATATTTGCAGTATACAAACAACAATATGCAAACATTACTCCATTTCCAAGATATTTTATTACATAGTGTAACTAACGAGTTCAGAAGATATCTCCATGATAAAATCAACTGGAATCAGCATATGATTGGCATTAAAGGCCCTAGGGGCGCCGGTAAGACAACGCTGTTATTGCAGCATCTCAAATACGGCCTAGGCCCGATCAAAGAAAATGCTTTGTATATTACGGCTGATCATACTTGGTTTTACAACCACACATTGCTTGATACGGCAATGGAGTGGTATCAACAGGGAGGGTTGGTGCTCCTGATCGATGAAGTACATAAATACCCAAACTGGTCGAGAGAACTAAAAAACATTTATGATGGCATCCCTCAGCTGAAGGTTATATTCTCCGCTTCTTCGGCATTGGATATTTATCGTGGGCAGGCAGATCTTAGCCGCCGGGTAATTAGCTACACACTGGCAGGCCTTTCTTTGAGAGAGTATCTGATGTTTACCGGTACTGCTAATTTTCCGGCCATATCGCTTCAAGATATAAAAAATCATCACCGTGAAATCACACTGGACATTACCTCGAAAATAAGACCCCTTTCTCGTTTTGCCAAGTATCTCCAGATAGGATACCTCCCTATTTTCACAGAAGGGGAAAGTGAATATTTACCAAAGCTGGAACAAGTAATAAATGCTGTGGTGGATACAGACTTAGCTTATATTGCATCTTACAATTCTGGAACAGCAGCGAAGGTAAAAAAGCTGTTGGGCGTCATAGCTGAATCGGCTCCTTTCAAACCTAACATCTCTGCCCTAGCGGGAAAACTTGATATTTCCAGAGATCGAATTTTAGAGTACGTATATCAGCTTTCTGACGCCCGTTTATTGAATGTACTTTCCGTACAAGGAAAAGGTGTATCGAGGTTGCAGAAACCGGATAAAATATTCCTCGAAAACACCAATCTCTCTTACGCTATACATACACAGCCTGACCCAGGAAATATACGGGAAACTTTTATGCTGAATCAGCTAATCAATGCCGAATTGCAGGTATCCGAACCGGAGACAGGTGATTTTCTCGTTAATGATATTCATGTTGAAGTGGGCGGTAAAAACAAGACTTCAAAACAGGTACGGAATACAGACACTTATCTCATAGCCGCCGACGATATTGAGACAGGCTTCGGTACAAAGGTGCCGTTATGGCTGTTCGGGTTTTTGTATTAGACTTACAAGCGAAGATATGTTCTTCATCTTCTTTGAAAGCATTGCTTGCTTCAAGTATCCGATGCATGGTGTCCATATCTTCTCCCTAGATCGTTGGGCTAAATCCCGTAAGTAAAAAAAAACATTAACACTTTCCTTCTTAAAACTAAACTTTTTACATATTTGTATTTCCAGCAGTGAAACTTTTCATTAATTTATCTTCCTATGAAAGAAATTGCTTTGTCATATTCAGGCTAGTTTCGATTGAAATTCCAGTAGTAGACTTTCCATAATTGCTTTTTGTAAAAGCAATTTTACTTATTTTTCGCTTTTACAGTGAGCATTTTTAGATGCTAAACAAAATATTGTACGTACTGCACGTCAGAATAAGAGTGGAATTGCAACTTAAAAGTGGAATATCACTTACCGCTTTGCTAGGTAAATGGATTATACCACCGTGGTGCTTATTGTACTACGGTGGTAAACACAGATTGGCTTACTTCGGAGCTGCCTCGAGGTCGTCATCCTTCCTTACAATGACGCATTTTTTGTGGGTATGCATTTTTGCGATGCCAAAATATCTTGCCTTCGTGCTTTTAAACCATAAGTTTGTACTGTATATTTGTAAGACGGATGGTCAACAATAATCACACTGATGAAAAGTTTTTACTGCTTCGATTGAAAAACGGTGATGAGCGTGCATTTGAAATTCTATACAATAACTATAAAGTTCGGATTGCAGGAAATTTGTTTAAATTACTGAAATCTGACGATCTGGTTAAAGAAATACTGCAGGAACTCTTTGTCAAAATATGGGAAGTGCGAACACAGATTGATCCCGAAAAATCTTTTAAATCTTATCTATTCCGTATAGCGGAGAACCTGGTACATGATTATTTTCGAAAAGTAGCAAAAGACAAACGTCTATTGAATAAAATAGTCGCTTCGAGCTCCGAGCTCTATCTTCATATTGAGGAGGATATGCTGACTAAAGAAGATGCTCAAAAATTGCATGAGGCCATAAACCTGATGCCCCCTCAGCGCAAAATGGTCTTTACCCTTTGTAAATTAGAAGGGAAATCTTATAAAGAGGTGGAGGAGATTATGGGGATCAATGTTAAAACCATTAGCAGTCATATGCTGCAAGCAAACAGATTTCTAAGGACCTATTTTAGAGATTCTTCTGCTCTCACCATTTCTGTAGTTCTAGGTGTTTTATTCAAAGGCCTATGATTTTGACTGTTGTTAATAAAAATTAATTGTTAATTTTTTATTAACAGACTAAGGATTTTTTTACTTAGCTCCGTATTAGCTGTAAAAATTGAGCCGTGGAATCATCTGATCAACTTCGTATTTTATTTAATAAATACCTCCAAAACTTGTGTAGTCTTGAAGAAACACAACGTTTGATGGATTATTTTGAACAAGACGAAGATAAGGATCGGTTAAAAGACCTCATCATCGAGGTTCTAGAAATTCAGGACGAGCGCTATGAAACCAATCCTGCCATTGCTGAAGTATTAGCAAAGGTTGACCGGGATTTGTTCATTCAGATTCAAGAAACACCGCCAACCATACCGGACCGTAAAAATAAAACACTTAAACTCTGGTTTAAAATTGCCACTGTTGCTGCATCGTTGGTCTTAATATTTACAGGGATTTATTTTTTCAATCACAGACCAGTAACTCCTTCGGCTATTGTCAAGGTTGAGGAACAGGAAATTAATCCAGGCGACTTTGGCGCTACACTTACTATGGCAAATGGCAAGAAGATTAGCTTAGCCAGTGTATCCAAAGGAGAAATAGCCAGAGAATCGGGAATCGTCATTACAAAAACAGATGATGGTAGACTGATGTACCAAATTGATGAAAAGTTATATGATCCAAATGCCATTAACACTTTGTCGACGGCTCGTGGAGAAACATACCAGGTGACTTTGCCTGATGGTTCTCGTGTTTATCTTAATGCCGCTTCAAGCCTCACCTATTCAGCCTCCCTGCTTCAAAACGGAAAACGTGTGGTTAAACTGATTGGCGAGGGATATTTTGAAGTAGCAAAGGATAGACGACACCCATTTATTGTAAAAACAAATAAGCAGGAAATAGAAGTATTGGGCACACATTTTAACATCAGCAGTTATACAGATGATGAAGTAGAAAAAACTACCCTATTAGAAGGAAGTGTGAAATTATCTGCATTGGGTAATTCCAAACTATTAAAACCTGGGCAACAAGCCAAGCTGTCTGGTGGTAAAATAGCGATTGTTGAAACGGATGCTGATCTGGTAGTTGCCTGGAAGAACAACGAGTTTGTCGTTGAAAGTGAGCACATTGAAGCCATCATGAAAATGATCGAGCGCTGGTATAATGTTGAAGTCATCTACATCGGCGAAAAAACCAGGGAACGATTCAGCGGCAAGGTATCAAGGTTTGATAATCTGTCAAAAGTGCTTGAAATCGTAGAATCAACAGGTGAGGCACATTTTGATATCAAAGGACGAACCGTATATGTATCAAAATAAACTAAAATATGAATTAACTGAATACTAACCTTAAATTCAACCAGATGAAAAGAAAACTACACTAGCTGAAGAGCAATGAAACGAAACCAGGCCCCGACTTGCCATCAGGACCTGGCAGAAGTTTGGAACATTCAATTAAAAATCAACGTTAAACTGCAGTCCTCCTTACGGTCCAACGCAAAAGAGGCTGCTTAACCAAACTGACAACTAATGTATCAAAAATCAAGGATATTTGGTATGCCTAAAAGGCTGTACCTAAAACTATTTCTTACTATGCGCTTAACTACCGTACTAATAATAGTATGCTTTATGCAGGTAAATGCGTCGAGCTTCGCCCAAAAGGTGACCTTAACCAAATCGAATGCTTTACTTAAAACTGTATTTAAGGAGCTGAACCAACAAACAGGTTACAACTTTTTTTATACGGACAATTTATTAAAAAATTCCTCTCCAGTAACTATCAACGTTAAAGACGCTGATTTATCCGTTGTCCTTACGCAGATTTTTGACAGGCAGAACCTGGATTTCGTCATTCGCAACAATACTGTGGTCATCAAAGCAGGCACCCCGGTGAGCAAAGCAAATACCCTGGTTAATCAGGAAATCATTTCTGGCTTTGTGGGCGATGCCAAGGACCGTAAACCAATTCCAGGAGTTACGGTGTCCATTAAAGGCACGGAGTCCGCTGTCCAGACTGATAGAAACGGAAAATTCACCATCAGTATCGCTACAGATGGTGAATCTTTGGAATTCAAATTTTTAGGTTATAAGACCGTGGAAGTACCCATCTCAGCCAACTCTAACTATACCATTTATATGACGAAGGAGCAGGTAGCGCTGAATGAGATGGTAATTACCGGCATGGTCGATAAGAAGGTTAGTACCTATACAGGAGCAGCAAAAACCATGACTGCTGCTGAGCTTAAGGCTGTAAATCCGGTGAATGTATTTGCCGGTATTGCCGCCCTTGATCCATCCTTCAGAATTATTCCCGACAACAAAATCGGAGGGAACATCAATGCGCTTCCCGAGGTCACCATGCGTGGACAAACATCCTATCCCACCCTTGGGGCAGAACTCGCTGGCAATCCCAATATGCCTTTGTTTATTCTAGACGGATTTCAGGTTACACTACAGGCTATTGTAGACTTAGACATGAATCAAATTGCCTCCGTCACTTTGTTAAAGGATGCTTCGGCTACGGCGATGTACGGTTCCCGTGGGGGTAATGGTGTGATGGTTGTTACAACGATCCTGCCACCAAGAGGAAAAGTAGAAATTTCGTTAAGCAACAATTTTACTTTATCATCTCCTGACCTGTCTGTTTATAACATGCTGAATGCAGCAGAAAAATTGGATTTTGAGCGACGTGTAGGATTCACTGATAGCTATAGGGGTGATTTCATCAATGCGGAAAGGTATAAAGCGGTGGTAAGCGGTGTAAATACCGACTGGAAATCCATTCCTGTCCAAACAGGGATCAACAACAGAACCAACCTGTCTTTACGGGGTGGTGACGAGTCGCTGACCTTTAACCTAAGCTTTAGCGGAAATATGTTACAGGGCGTGATGAAGGGACAGGACAGGAAAAATTATGCCGGAAGTTTTACGCTGAGTTACAGAACGAATAAACTGACATTCCAAAATAATACCATAGGAACACAGGTTAATTCCAACGATTCCCCTTATGGTTCATTCAGTCAGTACCTGGATTTGAATCCTTACTGGAAACCTTACGATGAAAATGGGAATGTTAACAAATACCTGGAAAACATCAATACAGGCTTCGGCGCAACAGGAGTAAGCTCTGTTGTATTAAATCCATTGATGGACATTACTTACAATACCATTGACAATAGAAATAAGAATTTTAATTTAAGGAACAACACTACTGTTCGTTACGATGCCAATAAATCCCTATGGTTTAATGGCAGCCTGGGCATCACAAAAGTGAACGGGACGATAGACAACTTCTATTCAGCTCTCGATAGCAGATTTAATGGGGTCGCAGATTTAAGTGCGCGGGGTACCTATTCCATCGACAACAGTACCTCCTTTACCATGGACGGAACAGGATCGGTAAATTACAACAAAAATTTCGGGATGCACGGTGTTACAGTCTACGCAGGATTCAGGCTCGCAAGTACACAGTTTAATTCCTATGCCGTCTCTACACAGGGTTTTCCTTTTGATCGTTTAGATAACATCCTGTTTGCCGCGCAATATTTAAACAGCAGGCCTACAGGAACCGAAAGTACACTTAACAATCTTTCTTATACCGGAAGTGCCAACTACTCTTATGATAACCGGTATTTTACAGATTTCACCTATACTAGAGATGGCTCTTCAGCTTATGGAGAAAACAATAAATTTGGTAATTTCTGGTCTGCAGGTTTAGGATGGAACATCCACAATGAGCAGTTCCTGAGGGATAGCGAAACTATCAACCTGTTGAGGCTTCGTGGCAGCTACGGTTCTACCGGCACATCTGTACAGGATCCTTATGCAGCACAATTCAGATATAATTTGGGCACGAGTACAGGCTATTTTGGCGAAGTGGGTGCTTTCCCGGGCGGACTAGGAAACCCAAATTTGAGCTGGCAACAGGTCTTGAAGTCGAATGCTGGTATCGCTTCTGCATTTTTTAACAGCCGTTTGACTTTCAATGCGGAGTTTTATAATGAAGTCACCCAGAATGCCCTCACTACAGTTTCGCTGGCACCTAGTACTGGCTTTCCCTCATATACTGAAAATTTGGGTAAAATCCAGAACAGGGGATTGCAGTTCGACCTGGGTTACACCATCCTATCTCAACCTCGTAAAGGCTTAAAATGGAATGTTTCTGTGAATGCAGCAACTAATAAATCTGTGTTAAAACAAATTTCGGAGAAATTGAAAGCCTTCAATGCGGCATTGAATGCCAATAATGCCGATCAGACTGTTGAAAATGCACAGTTTATTGAGGGCAGGTCAACAACGGCTATTTATGCGGTGAGGTCGTTGGGTATTGATCCGGTTACCGGTCAGGAGGTCTATCTTAAATTAGATGGTACCCCAACCTTTGTTTGGGATGTTAATGATAAGACCTATGTTGGTGATAGCCGACCGAGGTGGACAGGAGCTGTAAATTCAAATTTTCTATATGCTGGTTTTGCCTTCAACTTTAGCATCAATTATAACTATGGCGCTGATCTTTATAACAGTACGCTGTTAAACCGTGTGGAAAGTGTTGATGCGCGCAACAATGTTGATCGAAGAGCATATGACCTAGGCTGGACCGGGCCTGGTAGTGTAAGTCCGTATCGGCGGATTACTGGTGGTGTACCAACACCAACACAACTTACCTCTAGGTTTGTTCAGCGTGATAACAACATTCAGCTCAGCTCCGTTAATTTAAGCTATCAGTTCAAAACCCCATTTACTAAAAGATTGGGCTTGCAGAATCTGACCGTTAGCGCAACAACGAATAACCTGGCCAACTTCAGCACCATTGAAATTGAACGTGGTACAGACAACCCCTTTGCCAGAGAATATACATTTGGTCTGAGTGCAAGATTTTAAATTCAAAAGACAAATTCATATCCCAATGAAAAGAACAATATTAATAATAGGAATTCTGTCAATAGTTGTGGTGTTTTCCAGTTGTAAGAAATTTTTGGATGTAGAGCCCAAAACAAATTTATCTGAAGAACAGCTGTTTACGTCAGAAGTTGGTTTTCAGCAAGCTTTATCAGGCGTATATGGCCAGCTGGCCAGTAACAACCTATACGGCGACAACCTTTCTATGGGCTTCGTTTCTGCGCTGGCGCAAAATTATTCGACACTTAATAGCAACGCCGACGTTGCACTTCAACAAACACAAGTCCTGAACTTTGCTTCAGCGGAAGTCGCGGGGTATACCAATGCCATTTGGTCTGCCAGTTACGGTGCAATTGCCGCAGCAAATAAAATAATCGCAAATACAGAAACAAGCCGGTCTGTGCTAACCGATAATTCATATGCACTGCTGCGCGGCGAGGCTTTGGCCTTAAGGGCATTTATACATTTTGATCTATTGCGCATGTTCGGTCCTGAATATACGGCGGGTGCCAATTTAAAAGCCATCCCTTACAAAAAGGAAGTCAATGAAAATGCAGAAATCCCATCTACAACTGCAGATGTAGTCCAATTTGCTTTAGCTGACCTGAAACAGGCAGAAGATTTGCTGTTGCAGGCTGATCCGATTGTCAGCAGTGACTTACGAAGCAGGAGGAACAAACTGAATTACTATGGCGTAAAAGCACTTGAAGCAAGAATCAAATTGTACAGTGGTGATATGGACGGTGCTGCTGCTGCCGCAAATGTAGTGATTAATTCTACCAAATATACATTTGTTACTCCGGCAGCGGCCGGAGCGGTCAGCACCGGATTGGTAGTACGTGACCGTCTATATTTCAACGAGCAGGTGTTTATGATCAGGGTTAGGGATATATTGCCTACCGTACAACGATATTTTAGATTTAGAGGTGCCTTAGGACAAACCCTTACACGTACTTCTGCTAACTTTGCTACGCTGTATGAAACCACATCGGGGGGCGGTACAGATATCAGGTTCCTTTTCCGCCTTGAGCAGGATGGAGGAAACTTGTTTCCCTCTAAATTCTGGCAGGCCTCTACTGCTACAACGCCGATTACCGACAACTTACTGGATCAGTATGTACCTGGTATCCGCCTTGCCGAAATGTATTACATCCTGGCCGAAGCAGCTTCAACTCCAGCCATGGGTGTTGAATATTTAAATACGGTGCGCCAAAACAGGGGGCTTTCTAATCTGGCAACAGACATTACGGCTACCGCACTTACAGCAGCCATCACCAAGGAGTACCAGAAGGAATTTTATGCGGAAGGGCAGTTGTTCTTTTATTATAAACGTATCAATTCTACAAGAATGCAGTTTGGTCCAAGTATGGCCCCAGAGCAGTATGTGCTCCCAATCCCAGATGCTGAACTTCAATTTAATCCGAATTATGGAAATTAATCACACTCGTATTATGAAATACATATTATATGCGACGATGGTCTTCTCCCTTTTTTCTTGTAAGAAAGAAGCGGTAGAAACTTATCAAGGAAAAGATGGTGTTAGCTTTTTTGCTTACACCTATCAACAATTACATACCACAGCGACAAGAAGTTACTCTTTTGCGTTTCAAAAAACTGTAAAAACAAGGGATACCATGTATATACCCTTGAGGCTTACCGGAAAGCTGTCCGATCAGCCACGTACTGTATTGCTAAAAACAGCTGAGGGAACGACTGCAACGGCGGGTGTAGATTTTGAGCTAAAAGAAGTGACTATTCCGCCTGGCGTCTCCATGTTTAACTATCCCCTTGTACTGATCAACTCTGTTGGAATGGCAAGCAATGTTTATAAAATCGTGTTGGAGCCGGCAGAAACCAAGGACTTTACGCTAGGTACTTTAGGCCAGACACCTGCCAATAGCGTTAATCAGGGTACGGAGGAAAACTTTAGATATCTGACGATAGAGGTATCCAATATGTACACCAGGCCTGCTTATTGGGATATTCTAGATGCGGATTTCGGAGAATTTAGCGCCGAAAAATACAAATTCATGGTTAAAGTACTGGGTATAACTGATTTCTCTTACGAGAATATCGGGTTTGACGGTTATCTAAACTTCCCCGTGACGCTGAGAAATGCACTAGCCGATTATGAAGCTGCAAATGGTCCACTGTTGGATGAGAACGGTAACGAGATTTCTTTCCCTTAACTTAGATATTATGCATTTAAAACATATTTTTAAGCTTAGCATGATTGCAGCAATCATGCTAACATTTGCCTGTAGTAAAGATAATAATCTATCTAAATACGAGCCAATTAACGACATTAAGATTACCGATGCAACAACAAGTTTTACGATACCTCAACTGGATTCGCTGATCATTACTCCAACATTAACAGAAACAATGCCTGCAGGTGATTCATTTACCTACAGTTGGACAATGGATTCCGAAGTAATCGCTGATTCCAAAAATTTGCGCATAAAAGTGACCTTAAGTCCAGGTACGTATTTGATAACTTATAAGGTAACCAGTAATAAAAATGGCATTTATGCGCTACAGCGTTATACCGTTGTGGTAAACGGAGTCTATCCAAATGGCTGGTATGTGGTCAATAGCAAGGATGGGAAAGGCAAGGTTTCTTTGATCCGGTCGGATGATGTGATCTTTGACAATCCGATGGAAGTGGCCAATAATAAGACCTATTCGGGAAAGCCATTAGCCTTATATAATTTTGGGAAAGGTGGTTTCTTTTATTATTTCACCGATCAGAATGTGTATCGGTTTAACATGAACGACTGGCTCGAGCTTGGTGATAAAAGTTCTATACTTCCGAATTTGGCTACACAGCTTCCCTTTAAAAGTGCACCGGTATTTATTTTGAACACCTCGAAATTTGACCAGTTCATTGTTGCGGATGGCGGCTTATATGCTGGCATCTCAGGCTCGACTTCAGACGACATTAAGCCTTTCAGCCAACGCATTCCCGGCGATTATGACTTATTCCCGGGTGTGTTTCCTAACACGTATAACCTAACCTATTTTTATAATAATGCCAACATGCGCTTTATGCGAATGGGTATTTTTTCAAGAATTCTGGAAGATGCACCTAATACAACAGGCTCGTTTGACATAGCAAATGTGGGAAGAAAAATGATTGCGTACGATCGTGGCATGTCAACGCTATTTGAAGAAGAAATTGAGTGGTATTTCATCATGGACGATAATGACGGCCGTTACTTAATGTCCTTGACATATGATCCCTTTGGCAATACCCAGCCTGGGGTTAATCAAGAAATGGTAAATAGTCCTGAAATTGGTAGCGCAACTAATTTTGCGACTTCCTCCATCTTAAAACAACTTTATTATACTGTTGGCAATAGGGTGTATTTGTACGACATACTTGCAAAATCAGCACGCCTGATTTACACTTTCCCGGCTGGATACGTAATCAAGGATATCGAGATGTTGCGTAGCACCAGCAAACAACTTGTGATCGGTGTCAACAATGGTGCGGCGGGTGAAGTATATTATTTCAGCATCAATGGTCAGGGAGAATTCAGCAATAGTACTTACGATAAGAAATTTACGGGCTTTGGTGAAATTGTACAAATTGCTCCTGCGAGAAAAAACCTATAGGCTCCTTATTAGATTTAAAGAAGATTAATAAAATCCAATCTACATGAAAAAAATACTCCTACTCATCGTTCTCCTATCAGCAGGATACTCGGGATACAGTCAGCAGGCAGAACCGGCCTATAAGGCCAGTCTTGATTCTTTGAAGATCTTCATTGATCCTTTACAAAAGGAACTCATTCTTGAACGCCTTGTAAAAGAACACCCTGGCGATAGTTTTGACCAATACAGAGCTACACTCGTAGACAATTTTGTTGTTGCAAAGAACTCGGCCAAAGCTTTATTCCATTTTAACCAGATTGCAGAAACCGCAAGGATCATGTACGTAGGATCAGTGGCGACAGGAATCATGGCATTCGATTTGAAAACTGCAGAAACTTTAATTGAGCAGGAACTGGCAAATTCAACAAATGCGCCGGAAGACCGGCAGTTCCTGTTGCATCTTTATAGTCAGGTGATGGCTAAGCAAGGAGACTACAAAAAAGCCTTCGCTGCTATCAAAGAATGTTATGAAAATGCCATAAGAAAGACCGCTAGTCTGACTGCTGAATATTACTACCTGATGAGCAAAACAGGCGGGTACAAGGAAGCGCTTCCAGAGCTGGAAACAGCAGTGCTAGCAGGTTTGGCCGATTATGACTATAATGCCGAACTAAAAAGTGCTTACGTTAAGATGAATCCCGGCAAAGATCCAGATGCTTACCTAGCAGCGTTGACTAATGAGTTTGAAGGAAAATACAGGGCCTCAATAAAAGCCAAAATGCTGAACGAGCAAGCGCCAAATTTTAAAGTCACAGACATCAAAGGCAAAGAAGTGTCACTGTCTGATTTTAGGGGCAAAATAGTTGTTCTTGATTTTTGGGCGACCTGGTGCGGACCTTGTAAGAAATCTCTTCCGGCGATGCAAATGCTGGTCAACAACTACAAGCATGATCCAAGTGTAAAGTTTCTTTTTATTCATACCTGGGAGACTGTAAAAGATCCTAAATCAGATGCTGTGAATTATTTGCTGACACACAACCTGGATTTACCTTTGTACATGGACCTCAAAGATCCTGATACGAAAAAGAACCCTGCGGTATCTTCATTTGGTGTAAACGGGATTCCTGCAAAATTTGTCATTGACGGCAATGGAAAAATCCGGTTTAAGTCTAGCGGACTGACCTGGCCGAATGAAGCTGCAGTTAGGGAGTTGACCACCATGATAGAATTGTGCCTTTAGACCCAAAAGATGTTATGTTTCACCATAACAGCAACAGAATGAAACAACGGAAGTCATAATTTGTGGCTTTCCGAAAAAGTAGTATTGGGATTATTAATTCATAAATCTTTTTGCTTTTCGAAGTTGATTTTTTCGTCGTTACGTTGGCATATACACCAATGTATAATAAACAAGCTTTTACTATTGATCAACAGATAGAGCGTTTACGAGAAAGGGGATGGTTTGCGAACTAAACTGATCTATATCCTAGGTTGGGTAACAATAATCATTTATAATGAAAGAGATAAGACAGATCACAATAGTAGACGGGGAGCGGCCGGTAGTGGGTATTGAATAATTTTCAATAAAAGCGGAGTTGACGCTAATCAACTCCGCTTTTATTGTTGTAGGATATCGTGTTAAATTAATTCCAGAACCAGTTCCAGGCTTTCTCGAGTGCAGCCGCACTACTAGCAATAGCTGCTCCGGGACCAGCCCCTACACCACCTACCAATGCACCTACTACTGCTCCTGCTGCGTCGGCCCCGACGATATCACATGTGTGGCAGAGAGCGGCTATTTCTGCGTCTTGAAATGATTCGTAATAGCCACTTCTTCCCTTCTGGATCGCAGAGACATTATGCCAGTATCCAGCAGAGTAGCGTGCAACGGCATACTGATTCAGTAAGGCTTTTCTCTTTTCGTCGCTCAGCTCCTTATCGGCTAGGATCTTTCCTTCAATATCTTTTACGGCCTGAATAAATTTCAAGGTACGTTCGGTACTGTTGTTGCCATTTTCTGCATTCAACAGTCCGGTCGGAAGGGCATATGGAAAAGTCGGTGACGGGGTTAAAATCTCACAAATTATGGGGAACCATCGGCAAAGATTGGGTGGAAGCGATGATATTGGTCTTTCGATGTTCATTTCGCCATAGACTTCAAATAGTTTATGATAGCCCGCAACCTGCTCTTCACCAAACTCCATGTCGTTCGCGGCATAAAAACTAGCATAAATTTCCAACATCTTTTCTGGATTCATTTCTTTTTTTCCATCCGATTTGGCAATAAAGTGATCAAGAAAGGCGTTGTGCAATGCGCCCTCCTCATCGTAAGGGTTTTTGCTATTTTGCAGCTGCTTGGCAGAAATTTCACGTTCTTCTACTTGAGCGCCTGGCAGATCATCTTTTTGACAAGAGGTTAATGTTACGACACCTAATAAGGCGATTGCGATTAAATTTTGTAAAGTTTTCATAATTCTACTGTTTATTTACTTCTCCTACTCTTTTGGCTTTTCGGATTCCGCCGTCTGCTTCCGCATTCATAAGGATATCAAGAGAAGGTTTAATTTGTTACCCCCCAGAGTAAAAAAATAAATAGTACATGTTCCATTGCTTTACGATGACTTGCTGTTCGTCATTCCAAGGGGTGAAGTAATAACCAAAGAAATTGATTTAAGAATATATCGAGACTGGGCACTAAGATTAACTAAATTAACCCCTACTCGCGCCGGTATATGCAAATCGCCAGCGCGTGGGCTCTGTCCCGTTCCTAATCTACAAGACGTAGTAACGGAATAAATCATGTAGAATTAATAATTTATACATAATATTGTAAAACACGGGAGTTATCTTTATTTAACGAATCCATCATCATATGGAACTTAATAAAGTTTAAAACCCCAGAATAATTTTAAGGGAGAATAGTTAAGGTATGGACAAGAATAAATATATGAAAGCAGCAGTCTATACCCAGTATGGCGGGCCGGAAGTGGTTAGCATAATAAATGTACCTATCCCGATTCCTAAGGAAAGGGAGCTATTGATAAGAGTTCATTTCAGCACGGTTAACCGAACCGATACTGGTTTTAGAAGCGCGGAGTATTTTCTCTCGCGTCTGTTCAGTGGGTTGCTACGTCCAAAGACTCGGGTCCTAGGTTGTGAATTTGCAGGAGAAGTTGTTGAATTAGGCAGTGATGTCAATTCTTATGCTATCGGTGACCTTGTTTTTGGATACGATGACAGCGAATTTGGCGGACATGCGGAATACAAGGTAATTTCGGAAGACGGCGCGGTCGTTAACATCCCCAAGGGAATGGATACCAGGCAGGCCGCTGCCATGACGGAAGGCAGCCACTATGCCTTATACGACATTCAGGCAGCGAAAGTAAATGCAGGAGACACCGTACTGGTCTACGGTGCTACGGGTGCCATCGGTTCTGCCGCAGTGCAATTATTGAAACATATGGGCGCATTTGTCGTAGGGGTGGCAAACAGCAAAAATATAGAGCTCGTCAAATCTCTTGGTGCAGACGAGGCAATCGATTATCAGCGTCAGGATTTTACAAAAACAGCGCATCGTTTCGATTTTGTCCTTGATGCTGTTGGAAAGACTTCGTTCGGACAATGCAAACCGCTGATGAAGCCACAAGGCGTTTATATATCAACCGAGCTGGGCAAAAGATGGGAAAACGTCTGGCTTGCTTTAACTACACAGTTTGGGAAAGGAAAAAAGGTTTTGTTCCCCATTCCCACCATGCGCCGTGAAGATGCGCTTTATTTGCGGGATATCGCTGAGCAAGGATCGTTCCGACCGGTGATCGACCGGGAGTACACCCTTGATGAAATCGTCCAAGCACACCGCTATACGGACACTGGTCAGAAAACAGGAAATGTGATTATTTCCGTCGCGCCTATAAATTAGACCGCTAAGAATCCGGCTTTATCGCCCACTTCTGGTATTTAACTACTTCCGATTTTAAACGACTGAGGGCAAAGCCTACAATGGCAACATCGTCCACCCATCCTAAAATAGGAACAATATCAGGAATAGCATCCAACGGTGAGATAACATATACAATAGTCGCTACGATGATTCCAAGATTTAATTTACTTATTTTGTAACGACCATTGATTGCATCTTTAGCCATCGCTAAAATGACCTTAAATTCCTCTTTCCTATCCGTAAGATTTACAGACAAATTATCAGCATCGGCAATATCCTTGTTGGTTAGACTGTATGATTTGAAAACTTTAAAGAGTGCCACTGCTTTTCCAATATATTTTAATTTGTTCAATATCATTACACGTTAAATTATAAACACAACAGAGAAGATCAAATTTCACACCAAAAAGATAACAATTGATTTAACATTGTTTATTAGAGACTTTGTAGGATGATGTGTAAGTGCCGGATATGTAATGCATGCTTCCATAAAATCTACAAAACTTAATAATTACTTAATACGAACTCCATATTAGCGTAGTAGCAACAGTTTATTTTTGCCTCTGTTTATAAATTATGGCAAAATACGCATCATACTGTACGGACGAAATGCTTCTGGATTTGATCCAGCGCGAAGACGACCGCGCTGCTTTTGCCGAACTATACGACCGTTATTGGAAGATGCTAATTGATATGGCAGGAAAACGTGGCCTATCCATGGAATCTACTGAAGAGATCGTGCAAAATGTTTTTGTGGACCTTTACCTGCGCAGGGAGACTATTCAGGTGAATTCCCTGGAGGCATACCTCCGCACTGCCGTAAAATACCAGCTATACAAAACCTACCGTTCACAGCAGGTGCATGACAATTATGTAAATTCGGCAATTTATACCGAACAGCTGGAGCCGTTAACACCTGATACGGTACTGGAAACAAAGCAACTTCAGGATGAAATATCCCGGGCAACCGAAAAAATGTCTAACGCCTGCCGCAATGTCTTTTTGCTTAGCCGTATGGACCAATTATCAAACCAGGATATCGCGTACAAACTAGGGATATCGCTGGCCATGGTACGTAAACACATTACAAAGTCTATGAATATCATACGCGCGCAGTTCAAGGGCTACCCCATCAACCTAATTTTGGCCTGTATGCTATTCTTTTAACCATTCTTCGTGATAATTATCTTTTTGACAAACAACACGTTACCATCATTTCAAAAATTTCTTAAAAAAAACGTTCCCGCTATTGTTTCGCAGCGGTACTCCTTTATATAAAGCGAGAACAATGGACGACAAAAATGCCCACATCCTATCATTAATAGATAAGTTTGAGCGGGGCCTGGCTACAGACGAGGACATGCAGGAACTGGAAACCTGGTTCCAATCGTTTGAAGACCATCCCAATATTACCGATAAACTAACAACTGCGCAGCAGCAGAAGGCTAAGGCTACGCTGTTTCACCGCATCAATAATACGATCGAAGCCCCCTCGACAGATGAACAGCTGCCGCCCTCACACCCAAATAAGTTGGTATCGCTTTGGGTAAAAGTCATGGTTGCAGCAAGCGTATTAATCATCTCGACTTTAGGAACCTATCTGCTTGTAAATAGAAGTTTTAAGGAGGAGCAGGTAATTGCTACCATCACTGCGGATTTTGCCCCAGGTGGCAACAAAGCTATCTTGACTTTGGCAGATGGCAGACAAATTACCCTGAACCATGTCCAAAATGGTGAACTTGCCAGTCAAGGCAATACAATCATCCGAAAGGCAACGGATGGCACAGTATCATACGAGCAGCACGGGAACGAGAAGCACGGCATTCGGAATACGCTCAGCACACCACGGGGCGGTCAATACCGTCTCGTACTCACCGATGGAACAAAAGTCTACCTGAATGCGGCATCATCGATCAATTACCCCACCGCTTTTACCGAGATAGTTCGGGAGGTCGAAATCACTGGAGAAGTTTATTTCGAGGTTGCCCACGATGCTCGTAAACCATTTCGGGTAAAAACGGGTAAACAGATGGTGGAGGTATTGGGTACGCATTTTAATGTCAACGCCTATCCTAAAATGGGGCTCGTTAAGACGACGCTATTGGAAGGTTCGGTGGCCGTAACCACCGCAGGCAAAACAAAAATTCTTAAACCGGGACAACAGGCAATAGGTACGGGTACTGCCATTGCAGTTAGTGAGGTTGATGTCGCGGAGGTGATGGCGTGGAAAGACGGGTTTTTCGACTTTACAGACGCGGATATGCATACCGTGATGATGGAGTTTTCACGCTGGTACGACCTGGATATTGTATTTGAAGGTTCCCAAACCAAAGAGACTTTTACAGGACGAATTCCCCGTTCCTGGTCTTTTACCAAGGTTATGAAAATTATGGAGACTTTTAAATCTAGCCACCTAACGTTAGAAGGAAGGAGGGTAATGATAAGACAATAATTGCATGTTTAATTAAAAATGGGCACCATATACAATGAAAAAGCCAGAAGTGCTTGCAACACAACTGGCCCATGTCTGCATATGGTCATATGAATTTCGAGATACAAATAACTTTTTCACAGACAAACAAATGTATAAAAAATATACGCAAAAAAAAGGCGGGTGTAACAGCCATGTCCGCAAACTACTAAACATGACGAAGCTAACGTCTTTCTTTTTACTATTGGGAATGCTGCAGGTCAATGCAGCTGCGATTGCACAAAAGATCAGTCTTTCTGAGAAAAAAACCCCACTTGCCCAGGTCTTCAAGAAGATCAGCCGGCAAAGTGACTATGGATTTATGATCGAGGGGGCCATCTTAAAAGCGGCAAAACCAGTCACCATTACTGTTGAACATGCAGAACTGGAAGCCGTGTTGACAGCGATCTTCAATGACCAGCCTTTAACATTTGCAATTGGGGAGCAAGTGGTGCTGGTATCAGAAAAAGCAAATCTGCCTGCCTTGAATACCAGTCGCAGTGCCGGTCTATCGCCAAATACGCTTCCGCAGCAAGTCGGCCGTATTTCCGGAAAGATTGTGGACGACAGGGGCGAACCGTTGGCCGGCGCTAGTGTAAAAATCGTACAGACCGATGCATCATTACAGAGCAGCGTAGATGGAAGTTACAACTTCAGTATCACTCCCGGCAACTACACGATCGAGGTCAGCTATATCTCTTTCCAGACCAAGCGCATTACCGAAGTGGTGGTAAAAGCTGGAGCGCTAACCAGTCTTACGATAGCCCTGAGCCCGGCCATGAATGAGGTCAGCACGGTTGTCGTTACCGGTAGCTTCAAAAAAGAAAGCGTAGCTGGATTGTACGCACGACAGAAAAACGCGGCAATGGTGACCGATGGTATTTCGGCAGAACAAATTGCCGCCACACCGGACAGAAATATAGGCGAGAGCTTAAAACGAATCACCGGGTTAAGCACCACCGATGATAAAAACGTAGTGGTGCGTGGTGCTGCAGAACGATACAACATGGCGCAACTGGACGGTATATTGCTACCGAGCACGACAGTAATGAGCCGGAACTTTGACTTTTCGATCGTACCTACTAATCTGGTAGAAAGTGTAGTAGTCAGCAAATCTGCCACCCCCGATATGAACGCCGGCTTTGCTGGGGGCCTCGTGCAGGTAAATACCATTTCTATTCCCCAAAAGAATTTCCTGAGCTTCAGTTTGGGTAGTTCCTATAATTCCAGATCGACCGGTAAAGACTTATACGGCTACCAGCGTGGAAAATATGATTATTTGGGTTTTGATGACGGTAGCAGAGATCATTACCCCGAAGGACTTAACGATATGTCTAATTTTAGGCCTGGTAATGCGCCCAACAGCACACCTGTTGCAGAGGTAATCGAACAGAATCGCCGAATCGGCGGAACAGAGCGCCTAGGAGGCAGGGTATTTAAGGCGGCACCTTCTCAAAATTACCAGCTCAGCATTGGCAGAATTTACGACCTGTCGCAGCAAAGAGGGAATAAATTCGGGTTTGTCGGTTCGGTAAGCTACCGCAATACACAAAGCATTGACGATATCACCAATATCCGCCGGGGAAACTGGAGCGTTGTCGAAAATCCGGAAGACCCGAACGATCTCAACACCGGTGGAATATATAGTTTCAATACCACGCTTGGCACGATGCTGAACGCAGGGTACAGAGATGGCAAGCATCAGATTACATCTAACAATTTCTACTCCCGTGTCTTTAGCGAGCAAATGGAACGAATCACCGGTTGGGCGTTTTCTGAGCCGAAAGACGAAAGCACTTATCGACACCCGGTTATCCGCGAAGATGACCGCCCGGTATTTACTAATTTATTGCAAAATAAGCTTAGCGGCGAACATGTGCTGGGCCGGGTAAAATTGGATTGGAATGTGGCCAGAGTTACGAGCAATTCGGAGGAACTCGATGCGGTAACGGCGCTCTTGATGCCTGAGGAGTTGGCCAATGAAGTACGGTATAACTATATCCCTGGTCAGGCTACTACTTCTGGCGGAGGGGGTGTCGCTCAACGCGATAAGTACGTTTACAGGGAGCGAAACCTCACAGCAGGATTAAATGCGACTTTTGATTTTAATATTTACAACCAAAAGCAGGCTCTTAAAGCCGGACTCTATCATTTGGACCGACATGCAAGCTATGAGTGGACGATGCTGCCTATCGTCAGTTTTGCGACATTAGCCGACCTTTACAAAGACAGGCCGCTACAAGAATGGGGAAATGATATGGGTATGGAAAATCCTAACAAAGACCCATTTTACATGCCCAGTAGTTACCACCTGGACAGGTACGAAGGTAAAGATGTGAACAGGGCCGGCTATCTGATGATGGACAATAAAATTGCAGGCAAACTGCGGATGGTTTGGGGAGCCCGATATGAATACTTAAGGTATGACAGTCTGCAGAACAGCATGAATATGCAATGGACACCCGAAGTCACCCTTCGTGATAGTGTAAGATGGCGTTTGCTGCCTTCTGCACATTTAACTTATACACCCATCGATGACTTCAATGTTCGTGTTTCCTATGCCAAAACGGTAGTGAGGCCGTCGCTGATGGACAACTCCCGCTTCTCGCGTTACAATGCCTATTTGGGAAGAATGCAGGTCAATCTGGGACTGGAGTCGACCGCTATTGACAACTTTGATGTCAAGCTGGAATGGTTCCCCAACCCGGGAGACATCCTCTCTATTGGTGCATTCTATAAATATTTTGACAAACCTGCAGAGTTTTACGGTACCAACTCGATTTCAGGAACAGATAGGTTATATGTCTTCACCAATAACTCTGACTGGGGAAAGATCAGGGGAATGGAAATGGAATTTAGAAAGTCCCTTGGCTTTATAGCGCCCGAGGTCAGCGTCTTACGAAATACTACATTAAGCGGTAATATCACCCTGCTCAAATCAGAAGTGCGGTCCAGGGAATTGCGGTATGAGCAGGACGAAGCCGGCAATCAAATCTCATACTATATCTATCTAAAAAATAAGCGTCCGCTTTATGGACAGGTACCGCTCACCTTAAATGGGGGGTTAAATTATACTGGAAAACAGCTAGGGTTTAATGTCATATTTAACCATATGGGCTATAAAACATTTATCACCGGCGTAAGTCCGAATCTGGTCGAGTATGAAAGGCCCAGGAGCCAGCTGGACGCACAGGTAAACTATAGATTCTTTCATGACAGGGCACAGTTTAAACTTAACATGAGCAATCTTACGGACGCCCCTTACCGCTTTTTTGTAAATAGTGGAAAAACTTATGAATTGAAGACAGACGAGTTTAAGGTTGACCAGGAATGGCATGACATGTACAAATACAAATTTGGGTTTACAGACAAGTTTGAAGAAGGCTATAGTACCAAAGAGAACGGCTATCCAGAGCAGATAGGCGATGACCAGAGTTTTACGCGTTACATAGGCCGTAGTTTTAGCCTTTCTCTTTCTTATAATTTTTAATACATTTCAGATGAAAAATAGATATAAAATATTGCTTATTTCGATAGCCGTACTTGCGGTTTTTACCACTGCCTGTGAAAAGGAAGGCGAATTGGTCGTAAAAACGGTGAAAGAATTTAGGCCCATTGAGTTTAAAGGTTTTGTGATGCGTGATACGCTGGAACAATATTTCAACGGCGTAAAAATGCGTGATCTCTTTGGAAGGGTCAGCTATAACGGAAGGATTGCGTTTGAAGATGATGCACCGATCGTGATGGACCTGCGGAGAAAAAGTTCGGGTGAGATACTTTACAGCACGACGATAGAACAGGATGACCCCGCAGATGAAAGCTTTACTTTCTTCTATGATGGTACCAAGGTGACCAATACCTTTGCGTATCCGGATGCGGTACCTGGAGTGGATCAAATTGCATTTTATTTTGACTTCCCAGATGATATGCCGGTAGACATTGTTTATGGGGACGCTTCGGACATCAATTCGGTCACCTATCTCGCAAGAGATGTACAACCAAAGCAACGAACAGAATACTTCCAGATAGCACCATTGGAGGGAGAAATGTATGTTCTTCTTTTGAAGGCTGGCAAAAAAGAATATCTGCTAAATAATGATGTTAATTACAGTTATATGTCAACCATTCAATTACCGTCTAAATTGTGGGGAAGCCAGGGCGGCGTAGTAAAAAGCATGTATGTAGGTTTGCAAGCGGCAAATGGCATCGATCATTTGGTCCTGGCTGAAGCGGACCTTGTAGAGTTGATTGGAAGATAGTGTTGTACGTACCGTGACACAGGTAATGAATTGCAGCATAACTGTGGACACTTTTATGCTGCAATTCCATTACAATACGTACCTTAAAATTGACATACCTGTCACTTCTATAGTAGCTTATTTTAGCGCAGGATAATTCTTTGTCGGTTGGATTACATACGTACTTACGGCTTCATGCATTTTTCCATAATCATCCTCGGCCCGCACGCGAATCTCATGCTCACCGATGGCTAAATCGACCGGTAAACCGACCCGCCAAAGGTGCGCACTCAAAACGGCATCTGTGGGACGTCGCCCGGGCAGAAGTGTATCTAGGTTATCCCAGGGATATAAAAGTGCCAGGTAAGCCGGATCATTCGACCGGGTAGGCATCATTTTGCTCCAGGCACCTCCATCAATGGAAAACTCGACGGTACTCCCATGGTGGCCCATAAAAAAGTTTGCAAATATAGCTGCGCGCGTGCGTTTGCCCTGTCCAACGACTTTCGGATTGAATATATTGATCTGATATGTTGAATCTTTTCCTGACGCCTGGTAGCGAATACGGTATTTATGTGCGTCAAAATCTATAAACGCGTATCCATTCGGCGTACCATCACGCATAGTCGCCATGGGAACGCCGCGCTCATCCAATTGCCCGGAATACCAATCGCCGGAAGTGGTACCGGCATTGTACTCGTGATGGGGCTTTTCCTGGGGCCATCCATCGGTTTTTCCATAGAAATGCTGGGTTTGTGTGTGCATGTGTGCAGATAAGGATAACGTGTTTGGATACTCTTTTAGCAGATCGAACAATCGTTGCCTATCTTCGGCTCTAAACGTATCTCCATTTCGATGATCTAAAGGAATATGGAATGCTAAAACGACCAGACGGTCTTTTGCAACATGTTTTAGATCATTTTCAACAAAATCGAGCTGCTCTTTTCGAAAACCACCTAAATAACCACGACCGGTACGCGGGTTGGGATACCGCACGTTATCGAGGACAATAAAATGCACTTTTCCATAGTTGAACGCATAGTTAGCCGGGCCAAAATTTGCTTCGAATGTTTCGTCCGACAGGCTATCGGCATCGACATCAAAATTCATATCATGGTTACCCTTTAGATTGTACCACGGAAGACCAATACGCGCGATGCTCGCTTTATAACCCGGGTGTAGACTTAAATCATCACCAACGAGATCACCTAGACTTAGCCCAAATGCCACATTTTTGATACCCACTACCTCGTCCACAATTGCACGGTTGAAGAAAGTCAATTCCTGCTCAGTATATGCCTGCGGATCACCGAAGACTAACATCCGAAACTGATCAGCCTCCTTCGCTTCCGTTAAGCCAAAATCGATTGTTTTTGGGAGAGGACCTGTGGGGGCTACACCCGCATACTGCAGGTCTGTGGGAGATCCCTTCGGCTTGTGGATGTAATACGATTTCGCCAGGTTATCGCTATCAAACGGCAATGTATAGCCGCTAGGTTTAATGACAAAAATTATGTTATCATCGCCTACAGGAAGTTGATACGCCCCATTCGCATCCGTTAATACAACAGCCGATCCATTGCTCACCGCTACGTTGGCTATTCCTAATTCCTTTTTATCCCACTTGCCATTGTTGTTCAGGTCATGGTAAACTCTTCCTTTTGCTATTTCCTGAGCTTGGCACCATGCCGAAAGCAACAGCATGCTGCTACTTAAAATAATAGATAGATTACGTCTCATTGTCTGTATACTTATTTGTTAAAGGGCATGATGTATTGTGATGATTTGTTGGCGACCAGTACCTTGTTCATGTCATGTTTCATGGTCACTACACCACTGGCAGTATCGTATGTAAAATCGTCCAGTCCTCTATTGAGCGGAATAAATGAAGGGATAATCGCTTTGGTATGCTCCATAGTTACATTTTTATTGTTCAGCTGTTCGCGTTGGGAAACCGGAAACCGCATCCCTAGATCCGTCATACGACGCCCCTCCGCTATAAAGATCTCCTGACGAAGTAAATATATATGGTACAAGGCTTCGTCTTCCGTCACAATCGCATCAATATCGTCTACCATGATATGGGTACCTGAAACACTGTACGCAGGGATAGTGCCTTTGGAGCGATCCATTACTAAGCCCGACTTCAACTGGCTTTCGCTGTCGAATTTTACCTGTACCGCCGTGATAGCATAATCCTTTCGATTACCACCATTACGGGTATCGTTCTTGTCGTTGAGCTGCACAGTAGGTCTTTTGCTTACGGTATTGATCAATAAATCTTTAAGTGTTTGCTTAGCGGCGGCGACATCACGGCCAGCCACTTGGGCTTCAGCTAAGATCAGGTATGCTTCCTCGGCTTTTGCAATAGCAATCGGCTTCTCATCGTTGAAAATAGCGGCCGTCTGATGGAAATATTTCGGATCTAAGAAGTCCAATCGTGGCAGCGGTGCGAACGAATTTGTCGTCGAAGAAAAAATAGCACTCTGAAAATTATTTGAAGGTCCATTCTGCGTGCCGTATTTCACTTGACGCAGCAGTAACGGAGCGGATAACACCTGACGCGCAAAGGCGGAAGCCTCTTGTACATTACCCAAGCGGTGGTGACAGCGGGCCAGCAGCAATGTACAAGCATCTTTATCTACAGCTTCGGTATAAAGCGACGACGCCTCGCTAAGCGTGATAATGGCAGCTTGTAAAAGCTGTTCGGGGTTCCTTACCTCGCCCAACGCCGTGGTAGGCATACCTACATACAGATCCGCCGCAAGCAGGTGTGCATAAGCTTTAAAGAACAGCAATTCCGCACGGCTTTTAGACACATCCCCTTCCGCTTTAGGGATCAGGGTATTTAGTCCATATTCGCTCATCTCCATGAGCCTGTGTATAGACGCCTGTATATTGGCCACATCCTGATCAAAATAGTTTATTTCCGGGTTGTCGAACACCTTACTACTCTGTGTGTAATTATTAAAATAATTGTCCGACACCAGTTCGGTGAACTCCACCACAGTTCCAACCGTAAGGCTTGCTTGCCGGTTAACACCTTTTAGCCAGATCTCGAGTGACTGAAAGCTTGGGATAAACCGCTCCTCCGTAACA
The DNA here is from genome assembly GCF_005048855.1 of Sphingobacterium olei. Lineage (GTDB taxonomy): Bacteria > Bacteroidota > Bacteroidia > Sphingobacteriales > Sphingobacteriaceae > Sphingobacterium > Sphingobacterium olei. The sequence goes on along the minus strand of NZ_SUME01000005.1, from coordinate 400,728 downwards.
TAGGGATTGGTAACCTCGAACACTTCACAAGAACTCAGCAAAAGCGAGGCACTTGCGATGGTATATAGGGATTTTTTAAATAGTTTCATACGTATTCTTATTTAGAAAGACATTTTTAAAGACATGAGAAATTGACGGGGTGCCGAATAGGTTGCGTACGATATACCACCCGTGGTCGCTCTGCCCTGACCTTGCGCACTACCGCTGATCGTTGCTTCGGGGTCGAAGGAGGATGATGCGAAATTGAATGGATTCATTACCGTGGCACTAATCAGCACGTTTTTGGCGAAGGAGCGCATGGTATTAGCTGGCAGAGCGTAGCTGGCGCCGATGGTTCTGATTTTAATGTAATCGGTTTTCTCTACAAACATATTCGCAAACTGTAACCAACGGGTACGTTCAAATGAAGAGTTGATCTCACCTTCAGGGATACCTTCATTACCTGCACCGTAATTGTATCGAAACTGACTATCCCAATTATTTGCATAGGCCCCTTGCTGGTAGTCTCCGTTCGCAAAGATATTTAGACGCTGCCACTGAAAGTTAACCCCCATACTCCCGAAGAGACTAGGAATAGTCGTACCGAGATCCTGTAGTGGCACCGTCTTTGCAAGAATACCATCTTCACCGAACTCGCCGTAGCTCCCTCTGATAAACCCGATTGGATAGCCTTCTTGTACCACAGTCTGAATTGTACGCTCACTGAAGCCTGCGATATTAAACGGCGCCTGCCCTTTAGAAGACAATACTTTATTGTAAAGTGTATTTACTGCAAAATTCAAACGAAGGGACGTTTTTTCGTTTTGCATCGCAACAACCTGCGTAGCGAACTCTAGCCCTCTGTTGAGTATGGTACCGACGTTGCGTAGTGCTGGATTTTCTGCTGTGGAAGGTGGTGGCGGCACATTAAAAAGTGCATCACGAGTTATAGCATGGTACATGCCCGCAGAGACCGTCAGGCGATCTTTCCAAAATCCAAGATCAAGCCCCGCTTCAAACGTCGTCGTTTTTTCAGGCCGTAGGTCCACACCCGGCATACCAAATGTTGCGGCTTGATCTCCTAGATATCCAGAAAAATTCATCGTCCGCAAATTTTGAAAAGGAGGCGGAAAATTTCCAGCTAAACCGTAATTTCCGCGCAACTTTGCAGAAGGAATAAAAGACAGGTTGTCGGTCCACCACTGCTCTACAGAAGGTATATACGAGAATCCCACTTTTGGATAATACTGTACACCGATATCATCGCCGAACGCACTATTGCCATCACCACGAAGTCCTAAATCTAAAAACATTTTGTTCTGCCAGCCCAGATTCGTTTGCACATAAACACCATAATTGACGACTTCGAGTAAAGCATCATTACTACTTGTCAAGATCGCATCAGAAAGGCTTCTTGCACCATCGCGCACATTCGTTCCGTTGTACGCGACCTGTCTATCCTCGTTACGGAACAGCTGACCCCCAACTGTCGTCACCGCAGAGAAGTCGCCAATTTCGGCTTTGTGCTGTGCATTTAGCTCCAGGGTTATACCCCAATATTTTCGTTCGCCGTTGTTGATACTTCCGCGATCCGTGGTAAGATTTCCGGTGGTATGGGTCAGGTATTCGTTGGTCGTGATGGACTGGTTGCGCACCACACGATAGTCGATACCACCTACAGCCTTCACATTCAGGTTTTGCATCGGTCGGTATTGGAAACTTTGAGACGTCTGAAAACGGTTCACAACAATCTCATTATCCTGAAGACGCTCCGCTTTGTGCACATACTCTTTCATCTTCGCAAAATCTTCCGCAGAAAGATCGTCGATCCTTGGATTGAAGCGAGGCGTTGGTCCTGTCACAGCAGAAGCCCCACTCTCTACGTACCACAGCCCGGTGTATCCACCTTGGTTCCCATTACGGTTACGCTTGTAAGCATTGTTTACAAAGGTAAAAGTGCTCTCATACGACACCTTGTCGTGCAATTCCGCCTTAAAACCCGATCGCAAATCGATACGTTGGTTTTCATTCTGTTTAAAGAGCTGTACACCGGAGCTATTTAAGTAAGCTCCTGTAACACTATATCCGACTTTACCACTATTACCATTTACGGCTACATTATAGCGCTGAAATAAGCCAGGCTCGAAAAGCAATTCCTTTGTCCGATCGAAGTGCAAGAAATCGGTGGTGGTTCGCTCCGCGCCGATTGTAGCTTCGGCAGACACACTCGTACGATCTGCTCCACCTTTTTTCGTAAAGATCTGAATGACCCCATTGGCTGCATCCGATCCGTACAACGTAGTCGCGGCACCACCATTTACATATTCTACACGCTCGATGTTGTCGATGGGAATATCGGCCAAGGCACTTACACCGGATCCCTGTGCGCTCCCACCTCCGATCGCCGATGCTGTATTTAGATTATCCATACGCACGCCATCAACATAGATCACTGGCGTAGAGTTTACAAATGCTGATACGACGCCGCGCGCGCGGATGATTGAAGTCGCTCCGGATTGCCCTCCTGTCATTCTAATTTGAGCGTTTGGAAGTTTAGATTGTAGCAGCTGATCAAAACGAGTGGCCGGAACTTTTTCCAGTTCGGCACCGCTGATGCTCGCTATATTTGTAGACAATCGTCTTTTGTTAATGTCTAATCCCTGTCCTGTGACTACGATTTCATCAAGACCAAAATGATCTTGTTCCAGTAAGATGGAAAGTGGCTGATTTAACTCGGATGAAGAGATCGACTTATCTTTCGTTTTATAGCCCATATAACTAATGCGTAAAACTGCGTTATCACGGCTATGAAGTGTTAATCTAAAAGCACCTTCTAGTGTTGTCTGTACGGAACGATTACTTCTTACAAGGGCCACCGTAGCTCCGGGAATAGGCTTGCCTGTTAACGCATCGTTAACGGTACCCTGTAAAGTAATTTCCTGCTGTGTACTCGATTTTGCAACCGATGAGTTTGTCGCAATTTTATGCAACACAATCATATCGCCTTTAATTTGGTAACCGACACCGGTTCCGGATAACAAATCCGCCATAGTCTGACGTAGCGGCTCTTCCACATTATAGGGTTTCGCTACTTTGTCAACAAGGATCTGCTTGTCGTATACCAGGCGTTTGCCAGCGTGTGTGGCTACGTGTTCCAGTGACGACAACAGGGTGCCCCCATCTTGCTGTGTGGACAAAATCCCAGCGGGAGTCACGATCTTGCTATGCACTGTAGCCCCGTTCCATAGGCAGAGGCCAGCCAGCGCGAATAAGTAAATTTTCATTTGTTAATTAATAATAAAGTGTGTATTCATATACGTATTAATTCCTATTCGACTTCCGAACCTATAGATTTGCGCGCAGTCCGACAGTCTTGTAGGGAGTTTCTATTGTTGAGGGATCGATGATCTTAGCATGATCGTATTCCCATTTTTTATTTGCTGTGTACCCGTTGCCAGGCATATCATATCCAAAATTTCGTCAAGAGGTTGGTCGGATTGAAATTCCCCGGAAAACTTATGTTTCCTTTCCAACCCGTTTTCAATTGTAAGGACAACGCCGTACCGGTCTGCAATGGTTTCAGCAATCTGTTCTAGGTTATTTTCTTTGAAGGATAACACCATGGAGCCGTCAAACTCCCGATCTACCCATCCTATTTGATCGTTATCCAACGCGTAAGTAAGGCTATCATTTGCCCATAATGTATACGTTTCGCTTGCTTTCGTTGGCTTGCTTACACGTACTTTGCCGCTCTTTACCCAGATCGACCAAGCAGCATCTTTTATAGATGTCCGAATGATAAAAGATGTACCCAGTACTTCAGTTTGCATCCCGCTTCCTGCTACACGAAATGGTCGTTCGGGGTTTCTATGTACCCGAAAAAATGCTTCACCTTCCACTAGTCTAACATTTCGATCTGCTAACTTTTCGAAATCATCGGCAACGATAAGTTGTGTGTTTTCTTGTAAGGTCACTACCGATCCATCTACCAATTCGATTGTTTTAGACTCCCCTTTACCCGTAGTGAAGGTATGGGGTCCACGATCAGTATTGCGGACTGCAAAAAATCCGATTACGATGAGTGCTACAGCCGCCCCTAAAGCCGGCCATAGTATAATCCGCTTCGTCATTGGCCTTGCATCGTTTGTTATGTGTTGATTCTCGATACCAGCCCATATCGCTTTCTTTATGTCATGAAGATCAGTAGGTGTGTGAGGTATCGGCAGTTTTTCGACCGATGAAAGCCAGCTATCCAAGGCTTTTTTCTCAGTGGCACTATTGGTACCGTCTAAATAATTTTTGATGATCGCTTTGATCCGCTTAATATGCATACACGTCTTCGTCTTTATAAGTATGTCTATAAAAGTGATGCACAGGACTAGTGAAGTGTGTTATGAAATAATTAAGTGTATATTAAATCGCGCTAGTACGGGTTAGGATCCCGTGCCCAGAAGTATCAATAGCGACACATATGCCATGTCGCTAAGCTCAATACGCAATTTCTTTCGCGCGGCCGCTAAGTGATTTTTAACCGTATCTTCCGAAATATTTAGCTGCGTGGCGATTTCTGTTATACTTAAGGCGTCCTTTGCTTTGAGTTGGATGACCGCCTTCATGCGCTCTGGAAGCTTTTCAATCTGCACTTCGATTTCCGCCTGTAACTCTTTTATAATAAGGGGATCCACAAACTGCTGAAAGCTATTCTCAATTAAATTTTCCAGTGGCACGTTACGCTCGTGCGCCTCGAGGCGCTTTGTTAGCTTGGTTAGCGATTTATACCGCACCGATGTAAATAGATATGCCTGTAATGACGTCTGTATGTCAATATCGTACCGACGATTCCAAAGACTGACAAACACCTCCTGCACCGCATCCTGTGCGTCGTCATCGTTGCGCAGCAAATTAAATGAAAATTGAAAAAGGGCAGCCCAGAAATGATTGAATAACTTCTTAAATGCTTCATCCGCATTTGAAGTGCGTAATTGTATTACATCTACCTCACACCGATGCATTTTTGTGATACTTGAACCAGTTTGATTATCCATGGTGCCCAAAATTACAGTTAGAACATTAAGTCTTCATTAAGGTATTATAAGACTTCGATTAACTCATTTATATACCTTTATATGTAATTCGTTCTTCCTATATGCTGCCTGCGGCAGCATATTCTTGAAGCTGTAGGTAATATTTAATAAACGCTACGTATGTGGAGGAGGCTGTCGTTAACAAAAACTTAATACATCAGCATTCATGTTCTGGAAGGTATTTTATACCTTCGTTTTGATTAAAAAACACATGATATCATGGAAATTATTGTATCTATATTTGGGTGGGTAGGTGTCGCTTGTTGTACACTAGGTTTTCTCCTGATAAACCTCGATATCATCCAATCCAATTCGTGGATTTATCAGCTTATCAATATTATTGGTGGTCTAGGCCTGGCGGTGAGCGCACTTTATTTCCATGACATGCCTAATATAACGTCTAACTCCATTTGGATTGTAATCGCTGTTTACGGCTTGTTGAAACCATATCTTAGTAAGCGGCGGCGGATCAAAGCAGCAGCATAACACGCTTATTAGATCTTCAAAACGGAGAGCGCATACTGCTTATAGTCCTTAAGTTTCAATTCATATTCCGCTTTTTCAGAAACTAGGCTAGAATAATAATAGGCTCCATCTACTAAAACATAAATCAAATCGGCTGTCTTTTCGGGAGATTCTATTTGGATAGCGCCACTATCGTTACACCTTAGTAAGATCTCCGCCAGATGCCGGCGCAACGCGTCTTGCAGACTTTTGAACTTCTCCTTGATCTTTTTATCCCTGAATCCCATCGCATAGCAACTATAGAACACACTGTCGTTAAACAAAGTATTCCATTTTTTAGAAAACAGCTTGTCAATTAATTCGATCAAATAACTTTTGTGATCATCTTCAGCAAGTTTTTGCCGTTTATAGATGACCAAGTACTTTTCGAGTATGAAGTCGATTAATGCATAATTGAGTTCTTCTTTATTCTTGAAATAGTGGATGATCAGACTCGGATTAATCTGCATCTCCGTCGCAATTTTAGCAATGGACGTATTCTCTAACCCCTCCTTTTTTGCTACTAAATAATATTTTTCGATTATTTCTTTCCTTCGCTCGTCCTTTAAACTATTTCTCCCCATAACTGAGTTCTATTTTGTATGAATGTTCAATAAATAAATTGATGGTCTAATATCTGTACATTTTTTGAAATACCGATACTTTTTCTACAATTACACACTGTAGAATAGTATAAATATTATTTAAATACATTTTTCATACTGACGTAATATTGAGTTAACAAAAGCATAGTATTTTTGAATGAACATTCAATTAATAATAATTATGAAATATAGCCAAAATCGAAGAGGCTCATCATGGAGTATGTTATGCAAAATCATGCTTCTATTTTTAGTTTGGTCAATGCCTGTTTATCTTTACGCACAGGGCGGTTCGCTCGCTGGAAGCATATCGGATACGGATGGTAATCCGCTATCCGGCGTGAGCGTCGTAGTAAAAGGAACGGGCAAAATGACTTCGACCAACGATGCGGGTCGTTTTAACTTAGATGGGATTCTTGATAATTCCACAATAATTTTCCGAAACATAGGTTATATTACTCAAGAATTAACGGCAAGCCCTGGAGATATTCTGCGCATCACGATGGAAAATGACCAAGGGGATCTGGAAGAAGTTATCGTTGTGGGGTACGGCACGCAAAAGAAGGTCAATCTTTCTGGTGCCGTAGATTATGTTGGTGGCAAGGTATTAGAAAGCCGCCCGATATCCAATGTGGCTCAGGGGCTTCAGGGAATTTCTCCGAATTTAAACATTCAGTTTAATTCGGGAGCGCCAGGTGCTACGCCTAATATTAATATCAGGGGTATTACATCCATCAACGGGGGCGACCCACTGATTCTCGTGGACAACGTTCCAATTTCACCAGCTGAATTAACCCGGATTGCTCCGCAAGATATCGAATCGTTTTCGATTATTAAAGATGCATCGGCGGCCGCGATTTACGGTGCCCGCGCATCTTTCGGTGTTATAATCATCACCACGAAAACAGGTATTGGTGGGGTTAAGATAAATTACAGTAACAACTTTACCTGGAACACACCGACTGTGTTGGCGGATCAGATTACGGATCCTTACGTGTTCTCCCGTGTGCTGCAGACATCTACTGATAACACCCCGTGGAATAATGTGAATTATTCCGACCAGCATTATCAATATGCTAAAGAGCGTTCGGATAATCCCTCCATTCCGGGCGTCCGCATAAACCCTTCAAATCCTAATGCATGGGAGTACATGGGAGACAGAAACTGGACACGTTATTTTCTCTCTGACTGGAATTCAACGCACACGCATGACCTGTCGATATCGGGCGCCAGCGAAAAAACACAATACTATCTCAGCGGGAGTTTCAACAGGCAGAACTCGCCAGTCAAAATAACGGATGATTATTTTGATCGCTATAACTTGCGTTCTAAGATCAACTACACGCTTAACGACTTTATCTCGGTCGGGAATAACACGGTCATCGGCAATACGAGACGACTCTCTCCATCGCAGATGAACCTATTGGATATATACAATATATTCCCAACAAGCTACGATAAAAATCCGGATGGTAGCTGGGCGAATTCTTCCGCCGGCTTAATTGCTGCACAAATGGTCGACGGTGGAAAACGAGACCTAAAACGTTTGGACGTACAAACAACGTTCAACACGGAATTCCGTCTCATCAAGGATAAATTTAAAATCAATGCCGATTATACGGCGCAGCGCAATTCCTTAAACCTTAATGCTTATCGAACACAGTATCAGATCGGCCATGGCCCGGATGATGTAAGAACAGAAGGTACTAGCGAAGCTTACCGCGAAGCCGGTTTCTCGTACTACAACGTGTACAATATTTACGGAACTTATATGCAAACTTTTAATAAGCATATGGTCAACGCTGTTGTCGGCTTTAACCAGGAAGATTACCGTTATGAATTGGTGGACGCTAAACGATTGGGTCTAATTTCAGCGTCTTTTCCTACCGTTGAACTTGCCACTGGTGCGATGGAAATGGGTGAAGCTGTAGATACCTATGCGCTTCGCGGTGCATTTTACCGATTTAACTACACCTATGACGACAAATACATCGTCGAGTTTAACGGTCGTTACGATGGCTCTTCCCGATTCCCGAAGGATAAGCGCTTCGGGTTCTTTCCTTCTGGATCCGCGGCCTGGCGCTTGGATCGGGAGAACTTCCTATCCTCCGTAAATGGTTTAGACTTACTGAAAGTGCGGGCGTCTTACGGTGAACTCGGCAACCAAGCGGTATCAAATTATGGTTATCTTCCGTCTATGGATAAACGCGACTCGGATTATCTGCTAGGTGGCAACAGAGCGATATATATCCAGGTACCACCTTTGGTATCACCGAATTACACCTGGGAAAAAGTGAACACGGTCAATGTCGGATTGGATTTCGCCATTCTCCGCAACAAGCTTTCCGGTAGTTTTGATTACTATTCCAGAAGAACCTTAGGTATGCTGACGTTGGGCGCTGAACTTCCCTATATCCTGGGTGCTGCGGAACCCCGTGAAAATGCGGCGGATTTAAAAACAAACGGATGGGAATTGACCTTAAATTACCAGGATCGTTTCGAAATCGCAAATGATCCGTTGCGCTTTAATGCAAAATTCCTGCTATCGGATTCATACTCGGAAATTACCCGTTTTGACAATCGCGATAAGACCCTCACCCAATTCTATAAGGGTATGCGCTTAGGTGAAATATGGGGACTGGAAAGTGACGGATTTTTTGAAACTACTGAACAAATTGGGCAGCTGGATCAATCTACTATTATTCCATGGGGCGCATTATCTATCGTACCGGGATGGCCTAAATACGTCGATCAAGATGGAAACGGAAAAATTGAAAAGGGTACTACGGTATCGGATCCAAAGGATCTTAAAAAGATCGGTAATTCGACGCCACGGTATCAATTTGGCGTTGATCTGTCGGCCGACTGGAAGGGGTTTGATGTACGCGTTTTCTTACAGGGGATCGCAAAACGCGATTATTATCCGATCGATTATTTATACTGGGGCCCTTATCAGCAGCCATATGGTAATATTTATGGTCATCTATTGGACTTCTACAGACCGACGAGCGATTCGGAGGTGGATCGCGCAAAGCACTCGCAGGCTTATCTGGATTTGGGACTCGCCGATCAAAACCTGAACGCCGCCTATCCTGTTTTGCAGTCTTGGCTCGCTGATCGAAACCTGGGAACGCGTATTGACCAGGCACAAGGTCTTGCCATTCCACAAACAAACTACTTACTCAATGCGGCTTATCTGCGATTTAAGAACCTGACAATCGGTTATTCATTACCGCAATCCTGGACCTCGCGAGCCAAAATTAGCGGTCTACGCGTCTATTTGAGTGCAGAAAATATGATGGAATGGTCTGCTGTGAAGAAATATTTTGATCCCGAAACCCTAAACCAAAATACCTACACCGACCCCAGAGTAAGTCCCGGACGTGAAGGAAATGGATTAACCTATCCGTTTCAGCGTAGCTTCTCTGGTGGTATTCAATTAACTTTTTAATATAAACACGATGAAGAGATATATAAAATTTACGTTCTTTGCTGCTGCGGTACTGCTGCAATTCGGTTGTAACGACGACTATCTTGATAAACTGCCGGAGACCTCTATTAACAATGCTAGCTTTTTTAATACCGCCAACGATTTGGACCTCTATGTGGTAGGTCTCTACAATTTTTCCGGCATCGGACTTTACCAATCGGATGCAACAAGTGATAATGCAAGCACGACCGGTAATACGGAGATCAAGACTATTATGGCCGGGAATGCCTCAGCAGAGACCATTAACACCGGATGGTCAAAAGATGACTGGGCACAGCTACGTAAAGTCAACTTTTACCTGGCCAATTTCGGAAAGGCGCAAATAAGCGAAACGGAAAAAGCACACTATGAAGGCCTAGGCCGTTACTTTAGGGCGCGCTTTTATGTAGAGAAGGTACAACGATTCTCCGATGTTCCATGGATTGATAAACCGCTGGAAGTGAACGATGCCGATTACCTATTCGCAGCACGTGATCCCCGCGATTTCATTGTACAAAAGATTATGGAAGACTTTGCGTATGCTGCTGAGCACGTTAATGCGACATCTTCCCTTGGCGAAGTAAATAAGTGGGTTGTCCTGCAGGAGTTCAGCCGCTTTGCACTGTACGAGGGAACTTTTCGTAAATATCACAATGAGCTTAACCTGGAGGCGTCTGCCGCTGGATTCTTAGAGAAAGCGTTTACGCTGAGTGACCAGATTATGAAAGAAGGCGGCTTTGCAATACACAACACCGGCAATCCGATGACCGACTATGGAAGTTTATTTTTTAACGAGAACCTAGATAATAACAAGGAGGTAATATTAGGACGGTTCTATGCAAACAATGTATTGAATGCGGACTCTTGGCCGGGGATGTTTGGTAATTACGAGTACTATCCACTGCGCGATCTCGTACAATCCTACTTGATGAAAGACGGCTCATTCTTTACCGGCCAGGTGGGTTATGATCAATTTTCGTTCGTAAAAGAGTTTGAAAATAGGGACCCTCGTTTGTCACAATCCTATGCTTACCCTGGTTGGGAACTCATCTACAGTCATACTTATGCACAAGGGGCAGGTCTATATGTACAGCAGCTGGCAAAAAACTTTTCTGGCTACCATCAGATCAAGGGTTTCCAGAACACACTTAGCCTAGATACCCGCAATAACCTGGATATTCCGCTGTATCGGTATGCAGAAATTTTGCTCAATTTTGCGGAAGCAAAGGCAGAATTAGGTATCTTGACGCAGGAAGACTTAAATCGCAGTATAAACGTGCTGCGTGACCGTGTTGCTATGCCTCATCTGTTAATCGGACAGGCTACTGACCCGGTACTATCTGCAAAATATGCGAATGTAGAAAGTGCACAGCGTAACCTGGTACTGGAGGTGCGTCGTGAGCGCAGAGTTGAATTGGCATTTGAAGGATACCGTTTTACAGATCTGATGCGCTGGAATGTTGGCAAGCTGCTGGAAAACAAACGTGAAGGAATTTATTTCTCTGGCTTGGGAAAACACGACATGACGGGCGACGGTATTGAAGATATCGTTCTTCTCCCTTCATCGGCGTCTATTCCTGCGGACAAGGAAAAAAACAGTCTGGGACGGGAACTACAATACTACCGTGTCGGCAGCTTCGGTCAGGATGTGGGTGTCTTCCTGTCGGAGGGTAATAGCGGTACAGTAGAAACGATAGCGCAGACCGGGACTTTTGAAGTACCCAAGCACTATTACCGCCCGATCCCGGCGAGACAAATAGGATTGAATAATAACTTAAAACAAATATTTGGATGGTAATGAGAACTTTTAAAATTCTACTTGCGGTGGCGCTGCTTTTCGGCACGGGTACAGCACACCTTTTACACGCACAGTCGTTCAAATTTGGTTTCCTGACCGATATACATATCCATAGCGACAGTACACTAATGGCTGTGAAGAAGCGTCTGGACAAGCTTCCGAAAAACCTCGATTTCATCATGACCGGGGGGGATAATGTGGATATAGATTATTTAAAACAGGAGGACATACATCGCGGCGAAGAACGTCTGAAACAGTTAAAGAGCATCCTAGATAGCGCGAATAAGCCTTATCATGTGGCTATTGGCAACCATGATAGATTGCCGGGCGCTTTACGCAACGGTATCAATGACTTCCAACTTTTCGAGTCCGTGTTCGGTAAAACATACTATGCGTTCGAGCACAAAGGCTGGAAGTTCATCGTTCTTAATAGTGTAGAGGTAGAAAATAACCAATACGCGGTAAAGGCGCCTCAAGTCGAGTGGCTTAAAAATGTGCTGCGTGAGACACCTGCCGATCAACCCATCGTCATCGTTTCTCATGTCCCTTTCCTATCGGTTTACTATCCAGTCCTGGAAGGACGATATACATCCGCCGATACATTTTCCAACCAAAAGCAGGTGTTCGACCTGTTTGAAAATCACAACCTTAAATTGGTACTGCAGGGTCATATGCACCTCTATGAAGAGATAAAGGTGAAAGGTGTGCAGTTTATCACGGCGGGAGCGGTTTCTGGAAACTGGTGGAATGGCGCATTTCACGGAACAGAACCCGGCCATCTGGAAATAGAAGTTTCAGAAAATTCATTCACCTGGAACTATATAAAATGAGTATAATACGACAGCTTCCATCTATTGTTCACTATACCGAATTCCGTCTAATAATGAAGAAGGGATTATTTACGTGTTCTGCCTTTCCTTCTCGGATCAACGAGGCAGCTGTTCGCCCCATCTTCTCAAAATCGGTCGTAATGACGGTGATGTCTAGGAGTTCTTTGAGAACGGTCTCGTTGAACGACAATATTCCCATATCCTTACCAAGCTTAAACATAAGCATCCTTGTCTTTTTGATCAATACGGCCAAATCGGCCTCAATCAATACGATATACAACGTTCTTCTTTCCAGATCCTCCTTGTCTGCATCAGCAATGACACTGAACTCTTTTCCGGTCTGTGTACAAAATTGTAAAACCCCTTCATTGAGTTCGAGAGGGTGATTACTGTACCTTGGAAATACAACTACAATCTTTTTGTACTTTTCCATCAGATCGTTAGCAGCTACAAATGCATGATATATATCCTTTTTAAAATCCTGATAAACTGCTATTCCGGGATGGGATAACTGCGGGAGATCTTTGTCCAACAGCACAAGCTGATCTGATGGAATCTTTTGGAATGTTTTTAGGTAGGTCTCCTCCTCCGCTCCGTGGACAAAATGTGGCATAATAACGTAATAATGATAATGTCCTAGGCTTTCGTCCATTATTTCCGCGAGGAGCTGCGGATTGTAATAATGAATCTGGAGGTCAACCTTGGCTTTGCTACCTAGCTCCGAAATGATCGCATCATAGACTATTTTTTTGTACGAACTCAGCTTATTAAAAATCAAAAGCACCTTTAAACGTGTATCCTGTATGCCGACAATAAAATTTCCTTTGCCTCGAAATGCTTTGACATAGCCCTCTCGTATCAGCTTCTTAAACGCCTTCTCGACTGTATCACGGGATATACCATGTGCTTTGCTGAAAGCGGTAATAGAAGGAAGTTGGTCATTCCGTTTTAGATTACCTTTTTCAACCTCTAGCTTAATAGCCTCAGCAACCTGCTCAAATTTAAGCAAAGCACTATTGTTTGCGATATGGATTGATTTCATACGATATCATTTATAGATATTAAGCTACATTTTTTACTATTCTGCTGCATGACTGCTTTTAGCCTCGCGTCGTTTATAATTCAGCATTTAGAACTCTGTCACAACCTTACTCCCATCCATCCAATTTAACATATTCAGTACAAGGTAATTCCAATTTTGGAATCCTGGATTTAAAATCGGTTCACCATTTTCGGGCTGATAGTATTCGTGAAGCGTGCCATGGCGTTCGAAATCTTTTCCAAACAGCAGGATAGTCTTTGTCGCCAATTCCTTGGCTTCGACCTGAAAACCGTAGTTGACCAAGCCTCGCCAAGTCATGTAATTCGAGATGCCCCAGATGGGCCCCAGCCATGAAGATGGATTCCCGCTTGCTTTCAGATTATACATCTTTTCCATCTTGGAGAGTGTACGTACACCGTAGTTGGCATTGAACGTCGCGGAATTTTTATAATGCTCGTTTACCATTCTTTTGGCTTGCTCGGGTGTGGCAATCTCAGCCCACAGGGCTAAAAACCCGGACCAGACGCCTATGCGCTGGATAACGCCATCCCAATGCCGGGGAGCGCCGCCGTGGTACGCCCAGGTATCCGTATTTACAGGTTTCAGGTTTAGATCTACGCTATAGAAAAATCCATCGCGCTCGTCCCAGCAGTGGGTTTGTATGGCTTGCTTCAGTTCCTCGGCATCCGTCGCAAACTGTTTGGCAATTTCGTCCATCTTTAGTTGTTCGCACAGGTACACCATGGCCTTCAGTTCTTTGTACATCAAACAATTGAGATAGATCGATGCTGAGCTTCGATCGGGACGGTAATAGGTCGAGGGATCGTTATCCACACCAATCATAATGTCGTTTTGCCAAAAGTAAAGTCCCGTGGCGGCATGACGGTACCTATTCTTGTACCCGCCTACGAAAAACTGTAGGTTGTGAAACTTGTCGCGAAGCCAGGCGACATCGCCCTTATTCTCCTTCGTTAAAAAAGCGGCATGCTGCGCCAGACAGGGCTTGTGCATATTAACTTCGTAGATGTTCTTGGGTCTGATGCTATCTAGATTTGCTGTTCGTTCGATCATAATAGGCACCCAGCCGTCGATATCGGCATACGCCAAAAAGTTAAGTATACAGCCTTGCTCGTATTGCACCGCTTCTTTTTTGTCCGCTTCTGAACCGGTATCTGTCAGGATTTGACGTAGTGCGATATTACTGAGCCACGAGTCCCAGTCCCACAGTACATCGGCATATTGTACACTTCCCGGTGTTATAAATGGGTATTGCAGCGATTTCCCGGCGGGGCGGTACATCCCCTTGAAGTCTTTGTAAATGTGTTTTTTGATCACATCGCGGTAGCGCGCGTAGTCGTTATCCTGCGCTATGGTACACAGAGGTAATAATGCTACTGTACATAGTAACATCATCCGTATATGAAGTTTCATGTTGTTCTGTTTATGTTTTTTTTTGTTTTATAAAGACTGAGGTCGGTCATCCATGGTAATGGTATTTTCGCCTCCTACCAGTCGCTGTTGTTTACCGTGCCAACGAAAATCGCCTTTCACACCTTCGGGAAGCGTTACCGTACCACGGATCCCGTGCTGTCTGTCGCGCTTTAGCTGGACCTTAATTTCACCGGCAGTGTGCGGCATGACGGCTTCGACCTCGTTCAAAGCGCCCAGATTGGGTTCAACTAGCACACGCTTGAAACCGGGAGCCGCAGGCCTGATGCCACAGATGGTCGCCAAAAAATCATAGCTCGGACTTGCGCTCCATGCATGGCAGTCGGATCGGGTGGGCTCCGGCGTTTCTGAAAAAGTGGTCAGGCCGAGATCCAACATATCGTGCCAGGCACTGAGTTTTTCGTAGTAGCGATCTCCTAATCCGCTTTCCAATAGGGCACGGGTTAAATAAAAGCGGAAATAAAAAGTAACCGGTATTAACGATTCATCGTCGAGCACCTTTTCGGTCAGGGCCTGGCGATCCGTTTCGGGTATACATCCCGATATGACCGCTAGTATAGAAGCATGTTGACTATAAGCTTGCTTATCGGGCGTATCGGCCATAACGCCACGTGCCTGATCAAAACAAAGTCGATACGTAGCCGTATTGAGGCGGTCTGCTTCTTTACGGTAACGCGCTGCCTGCTCTGGCGCGCCGAAATGAGCGAAGAGATCAGCAGCTTGCTTGAGGGTGTAGGCATAGTGCAAGGTCAATACCGACGAATGACCATCGGTAGCGCCCGTGGGAACGCCCGAGGTGAACGGAGGGGTGTAATCCACAAATGGCCACCATGGTATAGAACCAAGCATACCCCTCTCCTGATCTACGCGTTGGGCATACCAATCCAATGCGCCTGCGATGCCCTGCAAAAATTGCTGGATAAACGGGTCATCCTGCCGATGCATCCAATAGTCGTGGACCATGGAAATCCACCACAGTGTGTAGGTGGGAATGATCTGTAGCCGACTACTTGGATATCGCCCTTGAACCATCCCCTCGGGAACCCGAGAGTAGTGAAAATCCAACAACGACCTCCGCATTAAGCGATCGTCGCCCGATACATATAAGGAGATTAACGCTTGAATACGTGTATCGCCAGAATATTGAAGTTGCTCGTAGTAGGGACAATCAAAATAGGTTTCGCCGGCACATAATCGTGCCGTACGCCAGCTGACATCCCAGATATCGTCCATATGCTTGTCGTTGGATTTAAACTGCGCATTCATCTCGAAAGGGTAAGTGGTATAATACCCCAAGAGATCGTGCAGGACTAGCGGCTCATCTGCGGTCTCCACATCGACTTGGATGAAGCGATAGGTGCGCAGCCAAAGCGGCCTAAACAACCGATGTGCATGTCCGTCTGGCCGAAAAACATCGTAGTTACCGATAAGTTCCTTTCCCTCTACGTCATTTCGGTTTCCCTTTTGTCGGTGCTGATCGAAAAGGGCCTCGGCATAGCTGAGCTTAACCGAACTTCCCTTCCCGCCACTGGACAACAGTTCTGGATAGGCTACGGTATTCACGGATTGGTCTAGCAAAAGGCTTACGCGGGAGTGCGCCGGAATGGTGACGGATGTAGAACCCGTTAAAAAGCCGGAAAAGGCTTTGCTGTCCATGCCCTTTACCCACCTGATTGCTGAAAGACGTTGTGGCTTTTCCTCAAACAGGGGGATATTTCGGGGTTCGAGTGTCCAGATGTTGTCTGTACCCACACCTTGGGGAACCGCATCGGCTATAACCTGCGCCTGCATCCAGCCGCCATCATCGAAATCAAGTTCCTGCCAGCCCCACGCATAACGGGAAGCGTCCATGTCGTCCCCTGGGCCGATGACCATATAGGCATTTAGCCGCTCCATATTATCTGTGGAACAAGGCGTATAGGCTTTGCTCTGTAATACGTTATATGAGCCGTCGGTGTTGACGACCTTTTCCCGTTCAGATTCGCCTTGAATGACAAGCCCAGTCTGCGCGGTGACCTGCGCGATGGGTGCATGCACACCCATGTTCCACACGAGCGCAGCGATTACATTTTTTCCGGGACGTAAATAGGGAGCGATGTCGACAGTTTCGAAATACCAGTGGTGTAGGTCGCCACGTGCGGGGCCGGAGACCACGGCTTTGCCATTGACAAATAATCGGTACCGGTTGTCTGCAGATACATGTATCGTGTACGTCGTCGGCTGATCTTCCAGTGCGAACGCTTTCCGGAAATGGAACACGCCGTAATCGCGCTGGGGCACATTAGGGCAACTAATCCACTTCCCTTTCCACCTGTTGCTGTACCAGGGAGACTGGTCTTGATCTCCTACCTGATCTTGTGCGAAAGCGGGCAAAAAAGTAACCACGAGTAGCAATAAGCTGCATAAAATACGAATCATATAAAGATTTTATTTTTGAGTCACCTTCGATATATCGAAGTCGTTTATTTCAAAACCAACATCAAACGTACCGGGTAGCTCCCACCCGAGGTTCATCCCGGTGATCCGAAAATCGCCATCAAAAGAACCGGTTAAGTACCCGCGCTGCTTGGCCATTTTTAACGCGTTGACGATCAACGGATAGATATCCTTCTCGATGGTAACTTCGTTACCGCCGTGAAATGTGCCTTTCATAAAATCGGTGGTACCGGCACTATAAATGAACTTCCCGCTGGCGTCGTCTTTTCCAATATCCTTTGCGGCGTACACGGGGATCTGCGCATTCCGGTTGTCATAGAACGGAATACCGAACCATAGAAAGTCTCCATAATACGCGGAATTGGGGTTCATATTTTGTACGGTGATAAAGAGCTGAAACTGGGCTGCATGCAGACCTGGATTAAAATCCTGTTGGGCCATCTTCATTTCGGCTTTCGTCAATTTACCGCGGAAATGCAGTATTAATCCTTTAAGATCTTTTACAAACGGCTGGTCTGGAAAGCTCTGTTCGATGAGTAGGTGCGGCCAGTCTTCGCCTTCGCGACGGGGTCTGACGTACTCGGACGAAGTCGTGACCTGCATCGCGATATTACCTGCATGAGGCGCCTTTTTAA
Organism: Sphingobacterium olei; assembly: GCF_005048855.1. Classification (GTDB taxonomy): domain Bacteria; phylum Bacteroidota; class Bacteroidia; order Sphingobacteriales; family Sphingobacteriaceae; genus Sphingobacterium; species Sphingobacterium olei. Next base: position 382,900 of record NZ_SUME01000005.1, on the reverse strand, counting down.
AGGATATTGTCTTGCCTGCATTGACATAGCTCACGCTATGGGCATCCTCGACACGATCACTCTCCGTAAGAAAATACCGGGTACCCCACTCGGCCATTCCCCAGATGGGCGAGCCCGAACCGGGTCCGAAAGGATGTATGACGTTGCTCGTTGAACCATTTGTTCGCTTGAGCACGAGTCCCTTCTTGAAAGACGGATCACCGAGAATAGAGATGGTGTCGTTTCCGGTAACCTCAGGTGGGGTTTCGATCGGGTCGCCTGCAGAGCAGGCGACGACCACAATAATACTGGACAAGCGTCCCAGTTTAAGCCATATATTTTTTTTCATGTTCTTTTCGATTACAGTGTTTCAATGTGCAGATTATCAAAGGCAATGTCGATTGGATTTGCCAGGCCGAAATAATAAACCCCGGGCGACCCCCCTACGTACGGATTGGCGTCTTCAAAACTCCGTTCAAACAGTGCGGTATTGGTATTTAGCTCGATTACCTTGACGACAAATCGTCCGGGCTGCGATGAGGACACCTCTACGTGATAAGGGACGTTGGGGGCGAAGCCTGGAATATTTTCGCTCATCATGACGTTCGCCCAATCGTTAAGGCCGTTGCTTCCACTTTTAAGCATTTGCACGAGCCCATTGCTCGTGCGGAACAGGTAGAATCGCTTATTATCGCTCTGGGCATTAAATATAATCCCGGCAAAAGATTCGGGCGTAACTTTCATATCGGCTTTTAAACGAAAATAACTGCCCTCACCGACCTCCATACGAAGTTCTGGATCACGGTATAAGGCGTAAGATTCTGTACTGGCCGCACCACAAAATAAGCGATTGCCTTTGATCTCAAACGTGCCCGCCACGATTTGCCAGTTGCTACCAATAGGATTTGGCGTGACATCGGACCCGACCGGAGGAACATCCGCCCGGTTGAAATCATCTTCAAACGTTTTTACGCGCACCAGCGACAAGTTTCGTTTATTCGATATTTTCCCTCTACTCCGCACCGATACTCCGGCGATATTGCCGGTCACTTCGGGCACGATTACCTTAATTGATGTTTCTGATACTTCAACGATATCGACCACGGTTTGGTTGAATTTCACTTCATTCTCAGCTGGGTTTTCCGAGAAGTTGACCCCTACGATCGTTATTTCTTCGCCTACCGATGCGTTAGCAGGCGTAAGTTCAATGATGCGCGGAATGGGCGCGGTATTTAGCGGCATCTGTTCCTCTTCGCTACATGATGAAAGCGTCAGGGTAATCGTGGCGCAAACGAGGCACCATATGCTATAATATTTTGCTGTTTTCATTTCTTATCTTTTTATCTATTAAACACTACCTTACCCTTATTCCCAACCTGGATTTTGTTGCCATAAAGGCATCATCACCAGCTCGCCCAATGGGATTGGAATGATCAAGTGATTGTCGGTCCAGGACCTACGTCGACCGGCTATAATACGTTTCCCTTCGAAGTTGTTATCGCTAATCTTTGTCCACTCCATACCGGTAGTCAGCTTATCGGTAGTGTGTAGGATCTTCCAACGGCGCGTATCCCAGAACCGGTGTTCCTCAAAAGCGAGCTCGACCCTGCGTTCGCGACGGATGCGTTCCCGCATCTCTTCCTTACTCAACCCTCTAGGTAGCGCCGGCATATCTGCGCGGTCACGGATGGCGTCTATCGCTGTGTACACATCGGATGTAGGACCATAGGCTTCATTTGCCGCTTCGGCATAATTGAGGTAAATTTCGCCCAGACGATACTTTTTGAAGCGCGCGGTTCCTGTGTTGATATCAAGTTGTTTTGGGTCGCGAAATTTGCGCAGGTAATACCCATTTCGTGTACGCTGCATAATGTTGGAAATACCGTCGGTTCCGCCCAGATAGGATTGGATGTAACGCTGGGTGCCGTTAACCTCGCCGTAATACGCATTGTTGTACCACACTGTTGCATAGAAGCGGGGATCACGATCCTTGTAAGGATTAGATTCGTCGTATCCCGATGCGGTATTGATGATCGGGTATAGGTGTTCTTCATCGTAGTAACCTAAAATTGCCGGATGGCCGTTGGCCATATCGTAGGCATCCACCAGCTCTTGCGAGGGGCTCGCACCGGCTTTCTCTCCGCCAATGGAGGGGATAGCATGCATCACGAACATCAATTGGCTAAATTCCTGATTGCGGTAGGGCTTGATCTCAAAAATAGTTTCGCGGTCGGCCGGATTCACGCTGACGTCCGTACGGCCATAGAAGTACGATTCATAGTCGGGGAATAATTGATGATTATTATTAAGTAAGGCCTCGAGTGAGCTTTTTGACACTTCTGCCGCAGCCTCCCAACGGGATGTTTCCGACTCCGGATTCCATAACGGGCTGGCCGCGAAGAGCGTGGCTTGTGAGCGTATGGCGTGCGCAACGGCCTTGGTAAGACGTCCGCGGTCGGGCTCTGCGGCAATCCGATAAGGAAGGGCTGCTTCCAAAATGGCTTCATCACAATTCTGCTTAATGAAGTCGACACACTCCTGAAAGGATTGCCGCTCCAGTGTTTCAAACCTAAAATCATCCGTAAATGGTTGATCGACAACCGGCATACCGCCGTACATCTTAATGAGTTCCAGATAAAAGAAGGCGCGAAGCACCTTTGCTTCCGCAATCAACCTGGCCTTTATCTGCGGATTGGTATAACGCGTATCGACAATATTGGCCAGGAAAACGTTGGTCTGCCTTATACCTATCCAATTTTTACGGTAATAGTTTCCGTTGGTCAAAGGTGTTGATTCGCCCTGTATGGACTGAATGTCCAAGGGATTCCAGTTCGGCCGCAGCTCTCCGTTATACCAACGCGAGGGCGCGCGACCCATGTCCTGCGGGAAGTCATTGTCATGTGCTTCATCGGAGAAGCCGGCAAGAAGTGTATAATAATCGTAAGACGAACCGTACGGATTAATGTTATCGTAGATGGTATTCAAGTATTCGGACGCCATCAGTTCGTCGTTAAAAATTTCCTCCAGTGTTAATCGGCCGTCGGGCATAATATCCAGTGGATCTTTGTTACAGCTGCTTAAAAAAGCAAGTAACAGGATGGCAACTAACTGTTTAACTATATTTTTCATCTGTATATAATTTGTTTTTTAGTGGTGATGAAGCTATCAGATTTTTCACCAGTATTTGTTAATTATGTGCTCAAGAACTCGCAAGCTCGGTTTATTCATTCCCCTGTGTGATTGAATAAATCATGATGGTTTCATTGTCCTATTTTCTAAAAATTAACGCTTACACCGGCATTGAAAACCCGATATACCGGATAGCTCAGCGAATAACCTACTTCTGGATCATAATCTTTCTCCCGCATGGAGTCCCATGTCAGCAAATTCAGGCCGTTAACGTATACACGTACTTCTTTGGCGCCAAGACCTTTGATGGCTGAAAGCGGTATACGGTAGCCGATTTCGGCATTCTTAAGGCGGATAAAGCTACGGTTTTCTAAAAAGAACGTGTTGTTATCGCGTTCGCTAACGGAAGCGCCTAGCGCAAGGCGTGGATAACGGATATCTTCTCCCGCTGCAGCCCGCTCGGCGGTCCATGCATGCAGATGTCTTTCTTTGAAATCCCATTCACTATGCGTTCCATACGATCCCATTGCTTGCGTGACATTGTGTACTCCCTGCAATAAGAAGGAAACATCAAGATTGCGGTATGTAACATTAAATGCTCCGCCGAAAGTAAATTCAGGAATACCCGAATATCCGATTGGCACCATGTCGCGCTCATCAATAATGCCGTCTTCATTTGCATCTACATACTTGAAGTCGCCAGGCCGTACCGTGTAACCCACATAGTTCAGTCCTTCGTTGGCAATTTCCTCGTAACTTCCGTAATAGCCATCTCGCAGTTCGTATCCGAATGCCTGTCCGATACGGTAGCCCGTTTGTCTATATTGGTGTTTAAAGTCTGTTGGCAATTGAAGCTCATCCGCAAATAATACCTTGTTACGGGCAAAATTGTAATTCAGTTTGGATAGGATGGACCAGTCGGTATTAAGCCTTTTGTTATAGTTCAGTTCAATTTCGAAACCTTTATTTTCGACAATACCCATATTAACAGGACTCATGCGGCTCGGCTCAATTCCATATACCATTGGGATGGTCTGTCTGCTGATTAAGATATTATCACGGCGTTCGTGAAACACATCTGCATTCAACGTAAGCTCATTAAATAATCCCAACTCTAGCCCAAAATTTGTTTTTTTCGCTACCTCCCACTGAATGGCCGGATTTCCGATATAATTTTCTCCGATTTTACCGCCTCGTCCCAATGATCCGCTATATCCGCCACCTGTTTGCCGCTGTATATCGTCGAGGTACAGGAATCGACGGCCTCCTAATCTATCGCTACCAACCCGTCCGTAAGATCCGCGGAGTTTAAGCAGGCTGATGATTTGGTGATCGCGTAGGAACGATTCATTAGAGATTACCCAGCCGCCCGATATTGTGGGAAAAAAACCGTAACGACGGCCTTTTGCGAACTGCTCTGAACCGTTGTAACCGGCATTGAACTCGGCAAAGTATTTATTGTCATACCCGTATATGGCTCGCAATGCTATACCGCGTAGGTTAAACGGCAAGCGGTCGTTAGGCATCACGCGTTGCTCTTGCTGTGCGAGCAACATACCTGTAACGGAGTGCTTTTCATTAAATACCCGGTTATAATCTGCCGAAAGCTGAAAATTAAAAAAGGACTGAAAGTTGGAGCCACTACCTATGCTTAATGGTGTATTTTCCAATTCTGGGAACATCCGTATATAGGCGACACTATCCATGCCCAAGTGGTTTGATGTATTCGGATCGATCACTTGCGTCCACCGCTGGTACTCCCGACCTGCGGTAAGGGAATAAACGGTCCGGGTATCAAACGACGCCATAAATTTAGCCGACAAGCCCTTGGTCAGAAATTCGAGATCTTGCTTGAGACCCCAAGAAGCCGTAATGTTATTTCGCGTTTCTTGGCGATACCCTGTCCGATTGATCAAAGCCCATGGTGAAACGTTATAATTACCTGTTCCGATCAGCACTTCTCCTTCAGGCGTGAGCGGGCCAGGTAATACCACCGGGAAAAAGGTATACGTGCGCCGGAAAATCTCTTCGGTACTGGCGTTAGGTGAATTGACGCGTTCGAAATAACCCGCTGCATTTAAAAACGTGGTTAGCTTGCCCGACTTATTTAATTTTGCGTCAATGTTGGACCTGAAATTGTACCGTTTCAAGAACCCAGCCGGATCATAGTCTGTTACCTCGGGATCTATTTTCCATTGGCCGCCTTGGTTAAGGAAACCCACGTTGACAAAGTACTGCACGTAATCTCCACCGCCACTCAAATTCAGGTTATAACGCTGCTGGGCAACAAAATCATTAAATAAAAGCTTCTGCCAATTCGTGTTGGGATAGGCGGATGGGTAATCCTGAAACATAAACCGATCCAGTGCATACTCTGAATAGGGAGGCTGATTAACTGGATCATTTGGATCTACATTGGGGTTCTCATTTGCCCATGCCTGGTTTTTCAAACGGGCCCAATCGTATGAGCTGATTACCTCGGGCGTGCGTGTAAAACCTTGAAGTCCGTGTTCGTATAATAAGCCAATCGTCGGCTTCTCACTGGTTCCGCGCTTAGTCGTTACCAAGATAACACCATTTGCGCCCCGCACACCAAATAAGGCGGTCGACGATGCATCCTTTAGGATGGTAACACTTTCTACCTCGTTGGGATCTATATAGGTCATCTCCCGCTCAACGCCATCGACCAAAATAATCGGTGCGGTAGCGTTCAATGTTCCCATACCTCTTAGAAACAAGGCCGTATGGTCACGCCCGGGTTCGCCGCTGCGCTGTAAGGTTGTTAAACCGGGTAGCCGACCAGCTAAGGTAACAGCGAGATTCGCGGCTGGACTCTGCTTAATCTCTTTGGTCTGTACAGATGCGATAGATCCGGTAACAGAGATTTTCTTCTGCGTACCAAATGCCACCACTACCACTTCATCAAGATCGGAAAGGGCCTGTGCTAAAATGATGTTAACCGTAGTCATTCCGCCGGTGAGCCTTACACGCTGGGACGTGTAACCTATGATGCTGAAATCCAGTGACTCGCCCGCGCTCGCTTCAATCTGATAGGAGCCGGAGGAATTTGTCGATGTACGTCTATCTGTACCGACTATCGTAACGGTTACGCCTTCTAGGGCCGTGCCGGTAGAGTCCTGAACCGTACCGCTAACTGTTTGCTGTCGCTCTGTTTGTGGAGATGCATTCGCAGGCGGTCGATTTAGAGGAGGCCTATTTTTTTCGGCCGCCTCCGCTTTTTTATTTAATACGACAACCTTGTTTTTGATCGTGTATCCATAAGGATGGTTTTCAAACAAAATGTCCAATGTATTGGGCAGCGTTTCGTTTGTAACGTCCATGCTTACGGATTCCATAACCACATCGCGTTTATTGTAAAAGAATTTGAGCCCGGTCTGTCTTTCAATTTTTTTAAGTACGGTGCTCAAGTCGGCCTTGTGTTCACGCAGTGTGATGCGCTGACCAAATACATTGGCAGAGAGCTGCGCACTGAGCAGGCTGATCATTAGGAAAGTCAACTTTATTCGCATAATGCTTTGTCTATGAGGTGACAACAAAAAGTTTAAAAATGGTTTTAATTGCATACTTTTGTATGGTTTGGAATTAATAAATGTAAACTGTTAGCGCTAAATTTATAGTTGCATTCGTTTGTCCAAGCTGTTGCTGGAAATGTTACGAGCATTTCCGGCTTTCTTTTACAAACATCTATTTGGGTAACCGTACCCAAACACTATTTGTTGATCGGTTTATCTTTTTTTTGCTTTACTATTAGGTTATTTTTAGAGGTTAGTTCAAAATTCACTCCGGCTATCTGCAGTAGGCTCAAGGCCTCTCCTAGGGACACGTCTTTGGGAATATAGCCCGAAAATAGATCGTCCGAACGCGATATTTCGTAGGTTACGTTAATATCATACCACCGTTCAAATTCGGCCATCACGGTGTATATGGTGGCATCGCTAAAGTGGAACAAGCCCTCTTTCCATGCCATATACTCTTCGGTATCGACCTGCTTTTCGCTAAGGCTGCCGGTCTGTCCCACAATGGACTGTTTTCCAGCAGTAAGTAATGCTTTTACCTTAACGCCTCGTTCCAGTGTCTTTGTGGGTGTCACAGCTACGGAGCCTTCGGTTACTGTCGTTACAACACCGTAACGTGGATTGTACGTATTAATATTGAATTGGGTGCCGAGCACTTCGACGGATTGCTGATCGGATTTAACGAAGAACGGTACACGCCTCCCTTTTTTATCGGTCTGCTTGCTCACGCTAAAGTAGGCCTCACCCGAGAGTAGCTCCACTTCCCTGCGATTATCGTCATACCCGGATGGAAAGCGTATGGATGACAGTGCATTGAGCCATACTTCGGTGCCGTCGGGGAGTCTTAATTGATACTGTCCGCCTTTTGGCGTTGATAGCACGGCGTAACTTATCTTACCGTTACGCTGCGCCTCTGGGTCAAATAAGGTCGTACCATCCAGGTATTTCACTTCTCCATCAACGATCAGTGACTGTTGCTCATCTAAGCTGATGACTTTTCCGTCAGATAGGGTCAAACTTGCACTGCTTCCTCTTGGATGAATATCATACAATCCTACTGTCTCTTTATCTAACCTTGGCTTAATTACGGTGAAATAGGAAACTCCCGCTACGAGGGCAAGGACAACCGATGCAGCGACCAACCTTACCTGCGTAAATAAGTACCGTGTTGTATTGCGGTGCTCGATTACGTCTATAGACGCATTAATCTTATCTAAAATCCTGTTGCGCAGCTGCTGTTCATTTTGTACGTACGAATCGGGGATTTCCTTGTTGTCATCAGAAAAGCTATTGTACCAACGCGACAGTTCGGTCTTTTCCGCCGCTGAGATTGTCCCTCTTAGCCATTTTTGGATTAGTTCCTGATATCGGTTTATATTGTTCATTTTGGTGTCTCTTTACTATATAAGTCTAGCTGTCGTCTCACATCCCTTAGTCGGGCTAGATTTTTTTTAGCGCATCATCATTTCGGTAATTTGCCAATTATTTCGCAGATACATGTGGGTACAGGACAGATGTTATGGGAAATTATATCTATATTGTGATCCCAAAGGTTGCTGACCAAAAAAATAAACTTTCTATGACTGCATATATAAATAAAAGTGATCAGGAATTGCTGGAACTTCTTTATAAAGGAGACGAAGGGGCATTCACAGCGATATATGACCGTTATTGGAAAAAATTATTTGTTATCGCATCAAATCGTTTATCTGAATGGGAAGAGGCTGAAGAAATTGTGCAGGATATATTTGTATCCCTATGGACACGTCGCCATCGGTTGAATCTGACATCTACTCTTTCCCGCTATCTGGCCGTATCGGTGAAGTATCGCGTATTTACGGCAATAAATAAGTCTTATACGCAGAAGCAATACTTAGATACGGTTTTAGCGCTGGATGCGACGCAGATTGATGATTCTACGCAAGAGTTGCTGGCGTTTGAAGAATTGCAACGTGAGCTCGAAAGCTATGTATCTGACCTGCCCGAAAAATGTCAGCTCGTTTTTAGGATGAGTAGGGAACAGGGTTATTCGCAGAAGCAAATCGCAGCGAAATTACAGATTTCGGAAAAGACCGTTGAAGCGCATTTGGGGAAGGCTTTTAAAACGTTGCGCACTAAGCTAAGTAGTTTTGTAACCTTACTGCTTTAGTTTAAGAAAACGCATTTGCTATCCAATACCCCTGGAGACCTACAGCTACCACACTAGACCTGCTACTGTTCAACATACAAGTTAAAGTGACGAAATCTGCCCTGATAGTGGAACTGACCTAAATTTCCCCTTTGTCTTAGATGTGTTTGGAGAAAATTTTATAGCGGCGAATAAGGGAACACCCACTTTCAATAGACCTATATGTACATAGCGCATTACGCAAACTGATCGAAGATCAATAAACCGGTGATGCTTTCTATGAAATCAATACGTCTATGACCATTAAAAATTATAATACCTCCCGCATTATCGGCTGCTGCATACTTTGCTGGCAGCTACTTGCCTCGATTGCTTATTCAGCTTTTGCGTCGGTACCGCAACACTTCTTCGATGTCTTAACGGATAGACGATGGACGGCCCATTGGATCGGCCCGGCCACCGCTTCGCCATACGACTATGGTGTACATCTGTTTCGGAAAGAGTTCAGCCTGAAGGATAAGCCCAGGCAGTTTATCATTCACATATCTGCCGATCAACGGTATGCGCTTTTTGTGAACGGCCATTTGGTGGGGCGGGGCCCTGCTGCTGGCGGGCTGCTGACATGGAACTATGAAACCTTTGATATCGCAGCGCATATACGGCCGGGACAAAACCTGATCGCTGCACAAGTGGTTAATTATGGCAGATGGACGCCAGGTGCGCAGATGACAGTTTCATCCGGCCTATTGGTTCAAGGTGATTCGGATATGGAGCAGGTTGTGAATACGGGTACCGGTTGGCGAACGATCAAAAATGATGCGTACAGTCCGTCTCTAGCAAACATGAGCGCAATCGATATTGAACCTGCTGATCAAATTACAGGAAAGCTGTACCCCTGGCATTGGCAAACCTTAGCATACAATGACGCGCATTGGGAAGAAGCGGCGGTTAATGAACGGGCGCAGTCGGCGGGTACAGCCACTGAGTACACGCGGGCGATGCAGCCTCGTTCGATTCCACTACCCGAGCTAAAGGAGGAACCTGCGATGCAAATCCGGCGCAGTGCGGGTTTAACGTTAAAAGGCACCTTTTTGGCGGGAGGAGCTATCACCATTGCGCCGCACACCAAAGTTAGCCTTTTATTGGATCAGGGATACCTCACTAATGCATTCGTAGAAACGGTAATCGGCGGTGGCGCGGGCAGTATGTTCGCTATTTCCTACGCTGAGGCACTTTACGATCACATGGGCAATAAAGGAAATAGAAACGAGGTAGATGGAAAAACGCTAAGGGGTGTGCAGGACATAATCTATCCGGCTGGTGGACCATCACGGTCGTATCAGCCGCTAAATTTTAAGACCTTTCGCTACATCCAATTGGATATAGAAACGAAGGAGGAACCCTTGACGATCGAAAAGTTTGCACGCACCTTCGTGGGGTATCCTTTTAAAGAGCTAGCCCGCTTTGAGAGCAATAACAAAAAGCTGGATCAGATCTGGCGTACAGGATGGCGCACAGCGCGGTTGTGTGCGGTTGATGTATATTACGATTGTCCGTATTATGAAAGGTTACAGTACACGGGCGACACGCGCATACAATCGCTGGTCTCTTTGTACGTAAGCGGCGACGACCGTTTGATGCGGAAAGCAATTTCGGATCTGGCGTCTTCTATGGTGGCGGAGGGGATTTTGCAAAGTAGATACCCGACACATCACACCCAGATTATCCCTCCTTTCTCTTTGTATTGGATCAACATGCTTCATGATTACCACATGCATCGTCCGGATCCAGCGTTTGTGAAACTGTACCTTCCTACCGTCGAGCGGATTATACAATGGTATACGAATCGGATCAACCCGCAGACCGGTATGCTGGGCGCTATGCCCCATTGGAACTTTGTTGACTGGCCCGATGAGTGGCCTTGGTCTAGCGAACGTCCTTCTGGGGGAGTACCCCCAGGTGGTATTGAAGGAGGGTCGGCAATCTTAAGCTTGCAATTGGCCTATACACTGAAAGAAGCTGCGGCGCTCCTGTCTTACTTTGGTGAGGAGGGCAAGACGGGCAATTACCTTGCATTAAATAAAAGTCTGAATGCGGCAGTTATAACGCACTGCTATGAGGCGCAAAGGGGTCTGATTGCTGACGACATCAACCGGAGCAGCTATAGCCAGCATGCTAACATTATGGGAATATTATCGGATGCAATTCCCGATAATTTGCAACGAGACGTCTTTTTGAAATTGGAATCCGACAGCTCGCTTATACAGGCGACGGTCTTTTACCGGTTTTATTTGACCCGAGCCATGAAGAAGGCCGGCCTCGCAAATATGTACGTGGATAATATGGACATATGGAAAAATATGCTTGATCTGGGCCTATCGACCTTTGCAGAGCGTCCTGAGCCCGCTCGATCGGATTGCCATGCCTGGAGTGCCAGTCCGAATTATGATTTCCTTGCTACGGTTTGCGGTGTGGAGCCGGCTTCACCCGGATTTGAAACCGTGCTGATTCAGCCTAATCTGGGTAGTCTTTCTTTTGTTAAAGGAGAGATTCCACATCCGCAGGGAATAATTAAACTTCATCTCCGTAAAACCGATACTAACCTTACGGGAGAGATTACATTGCCGAAAGGATTATCGGGAGTCTACCGCCATCAGGGAAGAAACATCAAGCTCTTAGGAGGAACGAATAACATCTAACATTATAAACTATGAAAAGAAAACACCACCCTCAACAAAATTACGCCGGTCGTTCGGCAGTAATCCTGTTTATTGGTTTTGCCTTGGGCACGCTTTATAGCTGCCAAAAGACAAACCCGCTCTCCGAAGGAACCGAAGCGGCGTTAAACACTGATTTGGAAGTTCATGAAGTTGCGAGCTTGAGTGCACCCATATCGTTACTGACTGATCAGACTTTTCAACAGGGATTATCGGTACTCCACCCCACGGGCGGTGCAATCCAAGGCACATTGCAATACCCCGGGGCTACATCAGCTCCGCAATGGAAGTTAGCGCAATGGTATAGCAGCTCTTCCTTGTACGGCGCGTCGGCCACGGCACTACCTTCTGGATCGTATCGCTTTTCCGACAGCAACAAAGCGATTACTATTGGGCCATCAACCTCGGCAGACCGCGATCTTATCTTTGCAATCAATGGGCAAAATGATTTCGGCAACGTATACCGGACTTCCTCCCAACCGTTTCCGCATTTGCTTGTTGATCAAAAAATTGCCGATCCCGATGGATGGCTCGGAACCGCTACACCTTTTATAGGGAGTATGAACAGTCTTGATTTTAATGTAGATGCTTATTTGGAATACCACACCCGGAACCAGAAATCAGGATATAATTCGTCTATACATGCCCTGCAATTCAGCTGCGTATTTTTGGTGCAGAATCTGCGGTCTGGTAATGCTGGATACGGGAAATCCATGTACTTTTCGATTATGCTGTTTGACGATAGGTACAGTCTTCCCGGGCTGGCTATCAACTCGGATATATTTAGCGGACAGCTGATCTACGACGTGGGCCTCGCAGCTTTCAGCAGCTCTGGACTCGTGCAGGGGCAATGGAAAACGGTGAACGGAAACCTACTACCGAAGATTAAGCAAGCGTTGGATGAAGCCTGGGACAGGGGCTTCTTGCTCGAATCGCAGTCCTATGATGATTATAAGGTATCTCTATTTACTATGGGGTTTGAATGTTCTGGACTAAATATAGGCACGATGAAAGTGCGTAATCTGAGTTTAATAGCAGACTAATTCATACTTTACCCCACTGATTCGATATTTCTTAAAACTTGCAAGTTTGAAATTAAACGGAGCTCTTCTTATTTAAGGGAGCTCCGTTTGGTAAAACAGAAGGATATCCCCCTCCATTTCGCTGTTGATAAAACTCGCCACAACGCATTTTTCTTCGTTGTGCTGAAAAAAAACAGAAGTCTAAATTGAATGAAATCATTTCACAACTGCTATATTTTCAAGAAACGTATTACCAGCTCCAAACTTGATGAAGAAAAAAGCCCGGTTATTTAACTAACATTAGAATAGGAATATTCGTATGCAAAGCTAGCTTTTTGGATGATCTGCTATGAAATAAAGAGGCAAAGAACCCTAACTTTCGAGGTACTGTAACTAATATGTCGATGTTATGCAATGCCGCATATGTCGTTACACCGGAAACCAGATCTTCGTCTGCTACGTAGGCATACGTCGGGTCTAATTTATCCAAGGTATCGTGCAGATAACGCTGTTCGGATATGATATTGGCTGCTACCAAATCAGCTTTAACTGGTTTGCCGAGGTTCACATTTACCACATGCCACTGGAGCTTAAATATATCCTGGAGATGGTAAATCGTATCTACAGGTAGCCTGTCCTGTAACGAATCTAAATCTACGGCTAACAACGCCTGCTTGATAGAGAACGATTGCCGCATGCTTGGTACAAGCATAATGTTGTAGGCGTGCATCTGTATTAACGAATTCGGAATAGTGCCAATGCTGTTTTGACCGTTATCATCTGCCCCCTGTATTCCCATAATAACCAAATCAACTGGGGTACTCTGCGTAATTTCATGGAGCGCATCCTCGACCAATAGCTGGTCGTCCCAGGAACGTACCTGTGTAGTGGGAGAAATATTTAATAGCTCTTCCTGCATCAGACGAAGCTTTGTTTTGGTATCCGCAGTTTCTTTCGCATCCGGCAACATAGGAGGAGGTGGAATCATTACTCCGCCGACAGGATGTACATGGTGTGTGGTATAGCCGTAAGAGTGATAGATAATGACACGTTGAATGTAGGTTTGTTTTGCTACAGTTAATAAGGCTTCGAATGCGTGACGTGCGGGGTCAGAAAAATCGGTCAAAAGGACAATTGTGTTCATAGATATCATATTTATTAAATGTGCTTCAATTGTTTAACAAATACGCCGACCTATAGTTTTTAGTATATGATTGTGCAACTTAAATGCTCCTAATCAACATCAATACGACTACACTGTCACATTCAATTTCGTGCGGTAAACAAAGGCCGTTTTACCTTCTTTTTCGAGCACAACATACCCTTTGATCGTTAAGGTTGCTTTGCTATTGTCTAACCTGTCCAGTGTGCTGCTTCTACAACTAAATCCAATGGAACGAGCAGGAAGCTCGTCGTGTATATCCTTTATTTCGAAAGACAGTTTATCAAATGCATTGACGTGCAATGCTGTGTCGGAAAAACGTAAATCCGTAACGATCACCTGCCGTAAGCGACTATCATGGGCTTTGAGATAGAACATAAAAGACCCCTTCGTTTTGTCGTGCGTATTGCCCTCCCTTTTCAATACACCAACACGTAACTGAGCATACCGTTGCAAGCGCCGTTGCAACTTATACTGGTAAATGAGAATCAAGGCCAGGGCTAACAACCCGCTACCAGTAATGAAAATAGTCTGCATTTGTTGAATAATATTAAACTGTTGTTTTTCACCTAACCTACCCGATTGTAAGTTTTTCATTACAAACATCAAAAAAAATGCCCAAATAAAAAAATAACGCAAAAAATATTTTTAACACCCCTAAAAACGAGCTTAACAACAGAAAAACCGCAAATAACTATAGAAAAGTTACACAATTAGAGCGGTACGATCACTATTTTAGAAAGATGAAAATCAAAAAAACACTCTTGTATTTACTCCCTCTTTGTGCTATGGTATCCTGTAACAAGTATCCGGATGCGCTGCTCGTTCCGGATGAAGAACCATTAAATTCCTCAGGTATTGAATCAACAGATAACGTAGCTGATTCCGACCTCTTCCATCAACATATTTCGGAGGGCAAGGTTGCATCCCTAACGTATGATCCAACATTGGATTATCCGAAAAATCGAGGTCTTGACTTCCAAAAACACTACCGCCAATACGAAACTGCAATGTCGGAAAAAGGTTGGCAGGTCAAGACAATGCAGTTTCTTTTTAATAGCCCTACGGCTGTAACTGTCCGTACGGCATTTTCATCGGCTAAAGGTGCTACGCTTTTCTGGGCCGACTATGATTTTACCTTGTCTATTAATCCTGCCAATGGAACAACAAGGATCCATAGAGGTACAGTGAAAGGCAATACCGTAAACAATCTAGTCGGACAACTGGGCTCTGTCTTACCCGCATTTGATCAGCATATTGCTCCTTATCTAACCAAAAGTTCATTCCATCCGATACGCTTATCCACCTATATATATACTGCCACGGATAAACAAGTATCTGGAGGATTGTATACAAATGACGATATTCGCAATGGAATCTTTGGTACCTGGCAGCTGCGGTAACGAAATAAACCACTTTTATTAACGTATTGAAATTATCTACCAAAACATGAAAAAAACAGCAATTTTAACCGCTTATTTGTTTATATCATTATCTTTTTCTGCGACAGCGACCAGTCCCAAACGTAATGTAGCGAAGAACAGCGTATTGGATTATCCGACGATCCTTATGGAGCATCCTTATCGGCAACTAGACTCCCTGACCGACTCATTATGGGGCAGCCAAGTGAGTACCTATGCCTGGAAGGCATTTTTTCAGGACAACACCAATGCTTACATCGTGAATGCCCTGAACCGACTACAATGCAAAGAAGTATTTGTTTCTCCTGGAAATGACCAGTCGCCTAAAGTACAGGATTTTTTACAGATGGCCTCATCGGCGAATATCGCTGTAGCTCGTCTACTGGGAGAAAATAGCTACGTAGAGGCTGATAACGGATTCCCAAATCTGGAAGCTAAAATGCTCAGCTTTAAAAATGCGGGCTTTACAGCCATCCATCTTGACATC
Source organism: Sphingobacterium olei (assembly GCF_005048855.1). GTDB lineage: Bacteria > Bacteroidota > Bacteroidia > Sphingobacteriales > Sphingobacteriaceae > Sphingobacterium > Sphingobacterium olei. The sequence continues at coordinate 367,319 of NZ_SUME01000005.1, read as the reverse complement.
GAACCACATGCGCTGGCTGATTACAAACAAAATATAGATTTGTATACCGAGCGCTTCAACACCTTAATTTTATTGAGTAGCCAGTGGTGTGCCCAAGAGGGAATAGAACTAAGCATTAGCATTCCGATGCATACGCAGTCTTCTACCGCCGCCTTATTGGCGCTGCTTCAGATCAAATCGTATATCATGGCCTATGAAAATCCGAATATGCTGTCACTGCTAAACCGTACCGCGACTTTGCGGGATACGCTACAGGGATTATACGTATGGGTGGTGAGAGCAAAAGATTTTACCGATCTCGCGCATCTACAATCGGCCATTTCCGTACTTAACCAGAATGGTGTATATGAGCTTGGCATCTATGACATCAAAGAAATGGATGTTAGATATTAGATTTGAGATATTAGATTTGAGATAAAAAGGGGCTGGTCAAAAAAAATGACCAGCCCCCTTTTATTTATTTTACTGGGAAATATTAGTTTATTTTAATAATATTTAACCCGTTTCTTCCCGTAGCAACAAAGAGTAATCCCGATTTTGCAGCAACGAAATTGGTTGATTCCGGCAGGTTGAACTTTCCAACTACCTGAAAGGTATTTTTATTCAAGACAATAACTCCATCAGCACCATTTGCCAAATAAAGGTAACATGCATCAACCGCTACAGCGTTGGTGTATCCGTTATCACGGAATACTTTTTTACCGTCTTTTCGGAAATCGTTAGGCACGAAGTGTGCTTTCAATTCTCCTGTTGCCAGCTCTATCTTAGCAACGCCACGGTCACTTAATGCAATGTACGCATACTGATCATCCAATACCAACACATTCTTTCCGTCAACAATTTGCTGCGTCAACGTAGGGAATGAATATTCTTTCACGTCCGATCCATCCAATTTTGCTACACGTAAATACGCTTTATCAGATTCCGCAGCGAAAAACGCCTGATGTGTCGCATTGTTAGCGCTGTATTTTGCACGTGTACTGTTATACAGGTTCTGTGTTACCGCGTATCCATTTTGTGGATCAAGGGCAAAGAATCCGCCATTGACAGCACCCGATACTACCCAAAGCTGATTATTATAACTTACGGTATTTTTTGCCGATGCAGCCGGCAACTTATGTTTGGTGAACTGTGACAGATCATTTACAGCAAGGTTGCCATTATTTATTGGCGCAGTTAACAATAGGGCACCGGCTTTGTTTTGTCCCGCCGCATACAGCTTCGTGTTAGTTGCTTCTACCCCATTGAACTCCATATTATTGAAAAGGGCTTCACTGATTAAGCTTGGCGCAGACGGATTCTGTACATCAAATACACGGATCGCTCCACCTGGTGTATTGCCATATACCTCATCATTCGTGTGGTAAGAAACATAAGCGTGCCCATCTACGATACGTACATCTGTAGCACTAAGTAACGCGTCATTAACCTCTGGGCTTGTAACTGTAGCCAATAAGGTAAAGCTCAAAGCGCTATCATCGCAACCTCCGCTACCTTTAGCCGGTATACATCCCGCAGCAGCGATATATACATCCTGACCAATGGTTACATCTGCTCCGGTTTTCCCAGTAAAACGGGTCTCGTCTGCATTCGTCAGATTGATATCGATTTTACCCGTGACAGCGGGATTAGCGTTCAGGTTATTAATCGTTGTATTGCTGATGTCCAAACGTGAATAAGCTGATGTACCTCCCACGATTTTACCATCAATACCGATTGTACCACCATTTACTTCTGTATAGGCTCCATCGTGGTTCTGCAACTTTCCTTGTCCGTTTAACTGGAATCCCGCTTGGAATACCATATGGCTCCAGTTTTTGTACAAAGAATTGATATCTACACGTCCTTCAAATACGACTTTGCAATAGTTATCAAATTGCATTCCGCTATTCAGGTTTGTACTGGACTTAAATGTAACCTGAGCATAATTTGTCCATTTACCCTGTATAGAACCGCTGTTTAGTAACACCGTTCCGTAATTGTTGATCACTGTAGCACTGCCATTCACATTGAAACCCGAAGGTGTAAATACCGCTGTGTTTCCGATCTCTAATGTTGCCTTGTCCGGTAGATTTGTAGAACCTGTAAATGTTCCTAAAACGATAAGCTTTCCGGCGGCATTAAAGTTGATCTGACCGGAGAAGGTCTTACCTTCTGGAACAACCAATACATCGGCACTGCTGCTGACCGTATGGTTACCTCCACCTTCAATTTCTGTTCCTGTTGCCGAAGGTGTATAACCTGCTACCGCTTGTTGGCCGATAAGTGAAGCCAGTTTCGTCGATTTTACGGAGCCCAATAACGATGTATTTCCTAGACGATCAAAAGCAATAGGCGTATTCACCATAGAGACATTTGCTGCTAGGGCACTCTTGTTGTACGAAAGCGAGGTTTCCGCATCCGAAAGAACGTCTTCATTACCCGTTTCAGGCAGGTGCGTGTCCTTTGCACAGCTTGCCAATAGCGCTAGAGATACAGCTAACGCACTGATTTTTGTGTTTGTGATAAACATATAATTATTAATAAATGATTTTATAAACCAAATTCTTTTGCCTTTTTCGATGTTTTTGCTGGATTCCATATATCCTTGTACGACTCGTAAAAAAACATTTCTCCGATATAGGCTACGGTTCTTACCAGTCGCATATAATACCCCATGTATAAAGGCACTAAAGGGATGTAAATACACATTTTCAACATCTTGCTCCGATCCTTGATGATAAACAGCGAACAGATATACTGAAGAATAGCGATACCCAGATAGACTGTATATTTGAATGGAAACCAAACCAATAGAAAGGCAGGTGCAACAATTAGGATCTTAAGCGTATAAAAGATCCACATAAAATCGAGCACAAATCCAAAGAACACATTTTCAAAAAAGGCGACAAAATTAAGCCAGGAAAAGTGCTTATCCGGCACCCACACATCGATATGTTTCCGTAACCTAAAGCGTATCAATGAACGCGACCATCGTCTCCGTTGTTTCGTTAGCGCTTTCCAGGTAGTGGGTACATGCGTCATACAAACTGCATTTTCCTCAAATAACACCTTATACCCCAGCTTTCTTATTTTAACGGTAATATCTCCATCCAGTCCGGGGCCGATATCCCAGCCTCCCATGCGATCCAACAACTTGCGGGGAAAAGCGCCGAAAGCTCCGGAAACAATCTTATATAAGCCCAATTTTGACAACACAATACGCCCTACGCTAATAGACTGTATGTATTCCATATACTGCATCGTTGTCGTGAGTGAATCGCTCTCGTTGCGCACAACGAGATTGCCCCCTACTGCGCCGACATGTGGATAGCGATAAAAAGGAATCAGGATTTTCTCCAATGCATCGGGAGCTAAGGACGAATCTGCATCAAGATGTACGATAAATTTTCCTTTTGCATATCTCAATCCTAGATTTGCAGCCGATGCCTTCCCTCCCCGCTCATCACAACGTAAAAAGATATCGATGTCGCCTTTTTTTTCAAACGACTGGCCGATAATCGCCGTGTTATCTGTAGAACCGTCGTCCACGACAACCAATTCGATATGCTTATACGTCTGCTTCTTCATGGAAGCTACTAACTTGGACAAATGACGGCCTTCGTTGTGCCCCGGTACCAATACGGTTACCAAGGGATATTCCGTCCAAAGTATTTGACGGGCTTGTTTCCACTTTTTCCGTGTAATGAGCCTACGGGATCTGCTCCAGATCAAAGCTAACCCCTCCACAATCACGTAACGTGGAATATCCAACAACAGAATAAACCAACCCCACTTCATGATCGTTTCCCAATCCAACTGTTGGAGCATGCGGAAATAGCCCTCCCAAAAATCAGCCATAATCGACAAATTAACCATGCTGTAAGCTTACCTGTTCTTCGCGAAAAAGAAAACGTTGAATGCCCTTTTCGGACAATTCATACTGGTATACCTTTTTGACCACTAACTCGTAAGTCTCCTGCTCGGTTCCACAGTCCACGCAGCCAACCTGTATTGGTGCCTCTTGAAACTGGTGATTACACCTTTGATTGTTACAGGTAAACATTTTACCGGGCTTATCATAGTCCACACCTACGTTTTTAAGCTGCACCGAGCATTTTGGACAAACAAGCTTGTCGTGGGCTACAAAATCTGTTTCAGGCCCCACATAAGCGCAACGAAAGTGGTGTATCAAATTCGAAGCCTTCAGGTCGTGTTCGTGGCATTTCGGACATACCTCATGGTAATTTAGGAATCCACTGCTGCAGCTCTTACAAAGGTGTTGGGTATCAAAATACGTGCGCTTAAGGTATCCTTGTTCTTCCGCCTCTTTTAATATATTTCTCGAATTCAAATACGCATCACTGCGGTTAAAGAAAAATGAATCGATCCGCGGATAGGCGTAACCTGTAAGCGACTGATGCAAGCGCATAGGAACGATTTTACTCCGTCGCGTATAATTGTAGTCAAATATATACTGCAAAATTTGCTCCTGCTGACTCGCCTTTTCTTTCCGACCGTGGCGGTGCTTTTCGATGAAATAGGCTACCTGATCGGTTAACGTTGCTATCTGCAACGGATCAGTGTTACCAAAAAAGCCATCAGAGAGCCGTTGCATAACACGCTCGTCGTCCATGAAAAAAGGTCTTAAATTATCCTCTAGGTAAATAGGTTTCAGATACACACGCATATCATGCGAGCGCACCACGCTCCGTAAAAACTTTCTGACTTTCGACCGCTCCTGATGGTTTACCAGCCAAACATCTGCAATAAGAGGATTCGGTAAAATACAGTCCTCAATAAAATTGTTGAGGAGGAGAATACGCTTACCGTACATTTCTACCACGTGGGGTTTAATTTCACTCATAGCTCTAACCTTCCTTTCCTAATTTTTACCGGTATATTACTGGCGATAAGTTCGTCCCAGCCTTTGATACCCTTGGGCTTTACCTCGACGACCACACCGTATTTATCGTCATCGATGGAATTGAATAATATCTTATCCTTATCTTCCATAACCGCATACAATTGGGTTATACTTCCTTGTAGCTTTTTGCTCCCATAGGGCAACAGCACAACCACCTCGTCGTTTACATGGAATTTATCCAGATCTTTCACATCGATATATGCACGTACCATATAGGTTGAATCTACAATCGAAGCCACGACTTCTTGCCGATAACAAATACCATCTACCGCTACCCTTAAGCGATCCACCGTGCCGGCTACCGGCGATACAAATGCCTTTATGGATGGTTCAGTCTGTTGTAGACGCGCAAACCCCATTTGACGCGATTGGCCCAATGCGGCCTGTAATCGAGCGCGCTCGTTCCGCAACACCGTATACTCCGCATCTACTGTAGCCAGTTGATACGACACATCGTCAACAGATCGGTCCACATTGGCCAATTCGTTGGCCGTAATTGATCCCAAATACACCAATTTCTCTTTCCGTAATCTTTCGGCTTGCCAGTACGCCAACCGTTTTTTCAACTCTGTACGGAAAAGTGCTCTCTTTTCGATCTGTGCATCTAATGCTATCAGTTCTCCTCCTCTATTTTGCTGCTGTATCTCCAACTGTATCGAATCCTGCGCAGGGTTCATACTGCCGTCGCGGCGTTCCTCATAGAAGAAAAGTGTATCACCAATACTGACCCGTTGTTTATCCTGTACATTATAGGATAGGATTCGGATATCATTCGTGAACTTGGCGTCAAACTGATTCTGAAATAAAAGCCCATCGGCCGTATTAAATATCCAGGGCAAGGTCAACCATTTTAAAAGAGATCCCACCAACAGCAATAAAATACCGATATAGAGCCACCTGTCCCAACGTCGGCGTTTTGGGGGTTCTTCATTAATCTGCGCAACGGTCTCCACCGGATGTGCGTACGATATTTTCATCTCTGCTATTTCTTTTTTAAGTTCCTAATTACCTCTTACCACTCCTTATCAGTCTCCACTAACCTGCATCTCGTATCCGGTCAAATACATAAAGTCTATATAGTCCTCGCATGCCAGCTGCCGATGGTCTGCCAACTCCAACAGTTTGAGGAAATATCCATCCGTCAACTCAATAAACGTATTCGGACTCACCTGTTTTGGCGCTTGCTGCTGTAATGCCAACTCCCGTTCCATCAGTGCCTGCGCGTAGGTAAGTTCATCAGTTAGCCTTCGTATCGTCTGCTTTCTATCGGACATGTTTCGGTACAGATCCCGAAGCTGAAAACGGCGATGTTCTGCTTCCACTACTTGTTGTTCCTCCTTGCGTTGAAACTCATAGGTGTAAATTTGATCATGCACATTTTTACCTGTACGCAACGGAACCGAAAGCGTAGCACCCACACTCGCAAAACCTCTAGGCTGATGTCCAGCTCCGCTGTAATAATTATAACGTACCCGACTTCTTAAGCTGACATTATCCCGGTTATCGCGTTGCCGCTGTTGTTCTAATAGTTCCTTGTCCAGTGCCAATAGCTGTTGTTGGCGATACGTCTGATTATTGTCTACCATCAATGCATAAGCCGGAAGATTAAGATTAATCAAGGGAATAGCTAAATATGTTGATAACATACCATCATCTATCCGCGCGGCATAACTACGTAAGGCTGCAAGTTCTGCTTCCGCCTGCTCATAACGTTGTTTACTCTTTAACTTCGTCGGATAGTCCGTCAACTCTTTCTCAAACAGCTGTGCCTGAAAAGTTGCTTGCTCCCTGCGCAAAGGAACCAACAGTTCGAATACCGACAATCTATACCGATCAAAAAGATAAGCTAAAGCGCTTAGCTGTTGCTGCCTCCTATATTGAACCTCAGCATCGATTCCCATAAGCGAATCGCGTCTCACTTTCTTTCCAAGGTAATTTCGATCATTTGCCCGTTTTCTCCAGCTTCCTTCTCCCAAAATCACCCAGTCTAACCCACTTGCGATACGTGATCCAAAAAAAACATCTTCATTGTCCGAAATACCTGTCGTAAAGTTGTGTGTTGCTTCGGTAGTCCATTTCAAACCCACGTCCATTCCAGATCGTTCCGTCAAACTTTTCGAAGTGATGACAGATTTGCTCCGTGTGGACGCCAACGCCGGATCTTCCAAAAAATCAGACCATACCGTCGCGGAAAGCGTTGGATCAGCAGATATACTCCGCGCGCTATCCCAACGAGATTGATACGTGTGAAACAACTGGGTCAATTTAGAAGTCATCTCTTCCAATACCTTATCGTGTCCCCCACGTGTCAATGCTTTCTCCTGGCACAAAACCGTCCCCCCAGACATTGCTGTCATCACTAAAACCACGACCAAAAGAACTTTACGATTCATATGCAAATGATATTTCTTTACGTATCATATGGAATATCCAGGATATTTCATATATGACAACAGATATTGACACAAAATTAGTCTTCCCTTATTCTATTTAATTGTCTAAACCCACAAATATTTTTTTTTGTAGTTGGTTAGCTACATAGCCTATTTTACGACCATTTTCTAACTTTTACACTTCTCCTTCCTGGCAGAGAATGCTAGTCAATATTCAAAGAACATGATACCTATTACCCCCAAAAAAACTAGTGCAAATGTATATGCATAGCGTAATACTTAGCCTACCCAAACGGGTAGTTTTAAGCGTATTACGAAAAAAATGAAAATAAAGAATGAGTAGAGATGGGGACCAAATAAGAAACTCAGCGGTTTACGGTTCTTATTCGCTATTTAAAGGCAAGCTAAACCAGAATGTACTGCCATGACCGAGTACGCTATCGACCCAAATTTTACCCTGATGTCGGGTTATAATTTCGTGGGATAAAAATAATCCCATCCCCAGTCCGGAAATATTCTGGGTGTTTTCTTCTATACGGTAAAAGCGGGAGAAGATCGTATCCTGCTTGTCAATGGGAATGCCGATACCGAAGTCTTTCACACCAACTAAAACATCACTGTCGCTGATAAGGAGCGACACCTCGATCGCTGTCTTTCCGGGGGCATATTTGATGGCATTAGTCAATAGATTTAGCATAACCTGTTCAATACGGTGGCTATCGGCCTTAACCACACACGATTCAGCCGTTGTTTTGAACGTAATATGATGCTTGTTGCTATTTAGAGCGACCAAATCTATAGCTTCCTTAATCGTATTGAGTAGATCGAAATCAACTAAGGTTAATTTTAATTTTCCGGCTTCAATCTTCGAAACATCGAGTAAGTCGTCGACTAACATGGTTAGCTTTTTAACCTGCAAAGTAGCCCGTTTTAAAAACAAATGATGTTGTTCATTTTGGTTAGATCGCTCTAAAATCTGAAGGTAGCCATTTATACTGGTAAGTGGGGTCTTCAGTTCGTGACTGGCCAAGCCAATAAATTCATCTTTCTTATCGTTCAGGCTTTTCACTTTTTCATAGAGTTGTGCATTATCTAATCCGACTGCAGCATGTGCTGCAATGGAAATAACGAGACTTTCATGATCTGAACTAAAGCGTTCTGGATCAGGGTGTCCAAAAAACAATCCGCCGATAACCTCTCCCGATCGGGATACAACGGGGACCGCAAGATAACTGGAAACGTGAAAATCTACGGACGGCATGCCGAAAAGATATTTGTGCGACTGATAACGGGGGTCCTCGTCAGTGTTTGCCACGCGATTCACTTGCAAATCGGTAAATACACCGGAGAAGAAAGCTTGGCTTGCCGCAATATCAGAAGGGGTGAATGAAACGGTGCCCACGGAAGAAGTAGCATACACAAGATCCACCTTCCCATCGATATCTTTTTTGGCATAAAAGAAGCTTCCAAATGCTGCGCCAGTAAGCTCGCAAGTGGCAGCGATCACTTTTTGCAGGATACGATCCAGATCCAGTTCCTCGGCAACCGTTTGAATCATCTTGTTGAGCACCTCCAATCGCGAGGTATAGCGACGAGTTGCCTTCTCCGCTGCCTTCTGCCCGCTGATATCCCGGGCAATCTTGGAGGAACCTATGACCTGACCTTTCCCATCTAAAACAGGTGACACCGTAATCGAGAGCTGCTTCTCATTACCTTCTTTATCTAAGCGAACCGTCTCGAAGTTAACAACCTCCTGACCTTCGCTGACCAGGGAAGCCAGATAGGTGGCTTCTTCAAAGCGTGATGACGGATAGATAAGGGATATGTGCTTCCCGACAGCCTCTTCCGTCGAATAGCCTAAGTGGCGCTCGGCGGCTCGATTCCAGCTAGTAATATATCCCTCCAGTGTTTGGCCAATGATAATGTCGTCGGTAGAATCTATGATTGCGGCTAATCGGCCATGTTTTTCCGCATTCTCTTCTATCCGGATTTCATGGAGTTTTTGGTCGGTGATATCCAACACAGAACCAATCAACCGTAGTGGCTTAGCATCTTTATCGAAATAGGCCTTGCCTTGAGCCTTTATCCAACGTTCTTGCCGATTAGCACCCGTAATGGTACGGTACACTGTGGAATATATGCCACCCGAGCGTTCTTCATCCATTGCCCTGGATATTGCCCAGAACACACGATCCACATCGTCGGGATGTAGCGCTTCTTTAAAATCTTTTTCTAAGGTTACAGGACCATCGTGAGGCACCCCAAAAAGCTCCCTACATCTCCTATCCCATTCGAGTGTACCGGTTAAAACATTAAAATCGAAGGTACCCAAGGAAGCAGCTTCCTTGGCTAAACGCGACTGCTCGTAGACCCGCTCGAGTTCTAAGCGAGCTGTAACCTGCTCGGTAACATTAACCGAAATAGCCAATACGCCAAGAATAGATCCATCTGCATTATAATAAGGCTGGTATACAAAACTTTGATACACAACATCAGGTACCCCGTGACGGATAAGAGACACTGGCTGCTCTATAGCCTGATAAGGTATACCCGTATTATACACCTGCGCCATAACTTCTTCCAACCCCTGCTTCCGCGCATCGGGTAGTGCTTCGAAAAGCGGGCGGTGCAACACCTCGGTTCTGGCTTTGCCCCAGATATCGATCATGGCATCATTAACCAGTGCAACGGTATGCTCGGGTCCCAGAAGCAAGCACATAGCGACTGGAGCTTGTTGTATCATGTTGTAAAAGTTCCGTTCGCTCTGTTCGACCTTTTGTTTGGCCTGATAAAGGTCAGTCACATCGGCTGCCGTATTCATGACTCCGTATATCTGTCCTTCATGATTGCGTAGCGGCGTAAAACTATAATTAAAATAGAAATCCCGAGGTCTGCCCTCAATATGCAGGACGACGAGCTGATTGCGCGTATGAAATGGAATACCAGTCGAATATACGTGATCAAGCTGCGGATAGATATCTTGGTCTGCCAGTTCGGGCAACACTTCTGCATACGTTTTCCCTATGACCTCGTCACCTTTTCCCCAGACATCTTTGATTGCCTGATTTGCGTGGGTTATACGCATCTCCTTGCCAATATATACGCCGATTGGAAAAGGAGCCCGTTCTACCATTTCGCGCATCTGATGTTCGCTTTCCGTGAGCCTTTCTAACGATATATGTAACTTATGTTGGGTAAATTCTAAGTCTTCATTGGTGGTGATCAGTTCTTCGTTAGCAGAAGTCATTTCTTCGTTGATGGCCGCCATTTCCTCGTTAGTCTGTTCCAACACTTGTTTTGAAGTGGATTTTTCGGTAACATCAACGGCAACAATCATGAGACCGATAATCTGTCCTTCTGTATCCCGAAGCGGCTCATATACAAAATCAACGTAAACAGTTTCGGGTATGCCGTTACGAATGAGGGTAACCCGGTGCTCTTTGGCCTGATAGCTTTGGCCTGTTTGGATCACGCGAAGCGAGATAGGTTCGTACACGTCCCTGATTTCAGCATTGACATCCCAATACGGAAGGCGAAAGAAATCTTCACGTTGCTTGCCGGTAATTTCTACGAACACATCGTTGACCTCGATCGTGCGTAGGGGAGTGCCGATAACGATACAGATACCTACGGGAGCCTGGTGAATCATTAAGTCAACATTCCGCCTATAGGACCGCAGTGTCTTGAGTTCCTGTACCACCGGCGTGCGATCGGCAAATGTAACACTTACACCCTGTACTTTACCGAGCTCGTCTCTTATAGGGATAAAGGATATATCAAAATAGCGGTCGGCTAGCGCGTCGTGTTTGCCTTTCTTTACTTTGTACTGATTCCATTCGCTCGCCTCGCCCTGCAAAGCCTTCGTAAAAAGAGGACTGAAGGCATGCCAATCGGAACGAAACGTCTGCTCGGCTGGAATGCCTAAAACAGGCATTTGTAAAAAGCGCCCATCCAATATAAATTCAAATTGTGTATTGTATAACTGTATGAAGGAACTACCCCAGCACAGGAGGGTTGGAACTTTGCTCGTTAGCATAGTAGCCGTAGCCTGTTTTAAGGCAGAAGGCCAGTTAGCTATGGAACCCAGCTCCGTACGTTCCCAGTCGAGGCTTGTTAGGTGATGTGCACACTCTCCACTGCCTCGTAAAAAAAGTAAAAATCCATTCGGCTGATCTGAAGCCCCTGTTTTTTGTTGTGAAGAGATCATAAACTATGCTAAATTTTGTGGATTACACCCGAATTTATTTAACAGCTTATCGTCCAATTTGTTTACAATGTCCGATTAATTGTATTTCTACTCCATGCTTAAAATTGAGTAAGAATAGACTTCAAGTGGGAAATTTTTCACCATAAACTTGAATAATCGCTTCGCATTTACAAACCATTTGTAATGAATTAGTTCCTGCCCTGGAAGATAAATATAAATAAATTAAATCACGACCAAAGAAAACAAAAAGGAAAATAGAGCGTTGAAAATGGTGGGTTCAATTGTAACAAACTTGAAACAAAAGAATGAGTACAAAAAGAATTCAACAGTCAACTTATACAAAATGTTTTTAAAAAACGCATGCACTTTATCGCATCATACTTATTTATAAGAAACAAAATCGCTACACGTATATGAATTACAAGTTTTTATCTATGCCTCTTTTTGTGCTCGGATGCGCAGTTATCTCTTCTCAGGGGGTATTCTCGTTCGAAAACAGCACGAACACTACACACATTAATGTCTTAAAAAGCAACACGGTGGGTAACTCCTTTATCCCCGCCGCAGATGATTCTACCGAGGTAAAGGGCGTGGTTCGCGATTCGCTTGGCAGCCCTCTGCCCACCGTCGTGATTACCGAAAAAAATACGACAAACTCGGTGACATCGAACGAGAATGGCGAATTTGTCATTGATGCCAGTCCGACGGCGACATTGATTTTTCTAAAATCGCCATTTGCACCAAAAGAAGTGGCGGTTAATAATCAAACTGCATTGCAGGTCGTACTAACACACACACCAGAGGTGACACCAGAACAGAAGGCTGCTGCTGCCGCTGCAAAAGCAGATTCTACGGCCCGGGCGGCACAGCAAGAGACGGACAGCTCGATAGTAGCGAAAAAGACCACTGGGGCTGATAGTACAGCCACCAGTACAACGACTCGCGATAGTACTGCTGCGATTGCGACCGTACGTGCAACTGGTGACAGTACTGCTGTAAGTGCACAGGGCAATATCAGCGGTGTGATAACCGACGAAAGTGGCCCGCTGGTTGGCGCTACAGTATCCGTAAAAAACAGTACTGTACAAACCCAGACAGACGAACAGGGAAGATATAGCATCAACGCAGATCCCTCAGCGACATTAATCTTCAGCTCGGTGGGATACCAATCCATCGAAGAGGTGGTAGGTAATCGAGAGGATATCGATATGATCCTGACCAACGAATCCAAAACACTTGCTTCGGTAGATGTTGTGGCCGTGGGCTATGGCACGATGCAACGCGCTACACTGGCCAGCGCGGTATCGAGTATTGGATCTGACCAGATTGAAAATGAGGTATTACCGAGCATTACGCAGGCCATTCAAGGAAAAGCGGGTGGTGTGCAGGTATCCCAAAAGTCGGGGTCACCGGGCGGTGGACTTAGTATACGGGTACGCGGTACAACCTCTATTAACGCCAGTTCTGATCCGTTGTATGTAGTTGATGGTATCCCGGTAAACAGTACGACAAACTTTACTGGTGGATCCAACTTCAATTTTGGAGGCGGTACACAGGGGATTAATATACTGGCATCTATTAACCCGTCGGATGTACAGTCGGTCGAAATTCTAAAAGATGCAGCGTCGTCATCGATCTACGGTGCGCGGGCTGCCAATGGTGTGGTATTGATCACCACGAAGAAGGGACAGGCTGACATCAACCAGTTTAACTTCAATATGTACGAAGGTTTTTCCGAAGTACCAAAAAGTCGCTACTATAAAATGATGAATACAGCGCAATACCAGGATTATATGCGTGACTTCTACAGCTACACCGAGCCCGATGAAAATGGGAACAGACCAATCCCTGAACAGATTTTATCCAACTCCAATATCAATACCGATTGGCAGGACGCAATCTTCCGCACGGCACCGACGCGTAGCTATGAATTATCAGCCAGCGGTGGTAGCGAAAAAACACAATACTATAGTTCAGTGGGATACATGAAACAGGGGGGCGTGTTGCTGAACTCTAATTTCAGCAGATTGAGCGGACGAATTAATCTAGATCATCAACAGAATGAGAAATTACGTTTCAGTACTTCGGTTAATCTTACGCGTGCGACGAACGATCGCGTACAGGAAGAAAACTCGAAGGAAGGGCCTACGAAGAGTGGTTATGTGATGCCACCGAACTTACCCATATACGATGCAAACGGAAACTATATGCATGACCTGGTGAGCATAACGCGGGAAAATCCAATCGCGATGTTACAGCTTCCGGTCAATAATGCCGAAACTTTCCGTGTGCTCGCTAATGTGAGTGCGGAGTATAACATCCTGGAATCCCTCAAACTAAAAACAGCGTTTGGAACGGACATTAGCTTTATCGATGAAACCTTCTTTATGCCGCCATCCGGTCTGCGTTCCTTTGAAAGTCAGGGGGGCATCGGCGCCCGAAGGAATACGCGCGACCAACTGTGGATCAACGAGACGACCCTCGCATTTGACAAAGTGATGGGTGACCACACTGTTAATGCACTTGCTGGTGTATCGGTACAGGAATCTCGTTTGGAATTTGTCGATGCGCAGCGCTCAAATTTTCCATCTAACGATATCGAACACATTTCGGCGGGAGGTGTGATATCCGGTGCCAATGCGTTTCCGGAAGAATGGGCTATTGCATCTGGATTTGCACGGGTAAACTACAACTACTTAGGTAAATACATCGTTACGGCCAATCTAAGATCTGACGGATCTTCCCGTTTTGGTGTAGAGAACCGTTGGGCGACTTTCCCTTCCTTTGCTGCCGCATGGCGTGTCTCGGAAGAATCGTTCCTACAGGGGTCTAAAATATTCAGCGACTTGAAGCTTCGTGCCAGCTGGGGGATCACGGGTAACCAAAATATAGGTAACTATGCCAGTTATTCACTGTATTCGGGAGGGAATAACTATCTGGGCCAGCCAGGCTTCATCCCGAATGTGCTGGGAGACCGGAATCTAAAATGGGAAACCACGCGGCAGCTCGACATTGGTGTTGATGTAGGATTATTCGGCAATCGTATATCGCTATTGGCCGATTACTACGTCAAAAATACATCAGATTTATTATTGGGTGTACCGGTACTCACCAGCTCCGGATACATCAACCGCTTCACGAACTCGGGAGATATTGAAAACAAAGGATTCGAGTTTGAATTGACGACGCGAAACTTGGTAGGCGACTTCAAATGGACGACATCGCTTAACATGACTTTTAATCGCAACAAAGTGACTGCACTGCCTAATGGGGTAGACCGTATCCGCGGAGGAGTTGGCGATTTGAATATAGCGGAAGTTGGATTACCATTAGGTACCTTCTTTGGATGGAAGATGATCGGCGTAAATCCGGAAACCGGCATTATCGATTACCTAGGTGCTGACGGACAGCCGACTACGCCGGAACACGATGGGGATCGAATGGTCATTGGTGATCCGAACCCGGATTTCTTCGGAGGCATCACCAACACATTTCAATATAAAAATATTGACCTAAGCATCATGGGGCAATTTACGTACGGTAATGATCTCTTTAATTACAATTTAGCTACTGGTTTAGGCGGATCGAACCTGAGTAGCAATGGGTTTGTAGATTGGGTAGACCGTTGGAGACAGCCAGGCGACATTACGGATGTGCCACGCCCAACACCGGGTCTATTGGATAACGCGGCTATTTCTGATCGTTTTGTGCAGGACGGCTCGTTCTTCCGCCTGCGGAATATCACGGTAGGGTATACCTTGCCTACTTCGGTAACCGAAAAGATGCGCGTGCAACGGCTTCGTTGGTACTTCACGGTGCAGAATGCTTTTGTCTTTACCAACTACCGCGGCTATGACCCAGAAGTGAGCTCTAGCCACGGAGGTGCCAACACCGGCCTTATCTATGGCTATGATTACGGAAGTTATCCACAACCACGCATCTTCACAACGGGTATTAATCTTACTTTCTAACAACTTACAGCATTAACAATGAACAAAAAGACATATATACTACTATTGGCCACGGCACTCGCTTGGGTTTTTACCTCTTGCGATAAGTTTCTGGATCGAGAGCCTATCAGCCAGATTACAAAAGACAACTATTTTAATTCGGAAAAGAATGCAAACTCTGCCGTTATCGGCATGTATCGCACTATGCTCAGCTCATTTGGATACGGGCAATCGATGATCATCGTTCCCGAGTTTTCGGCACAGCATGTCGCACACGCTTCTGCTTTTCCAGAATATGAGCAATTCGCGGCGCACGGCGTACAGAATACTAATCCATGGACAAACAATATTTGGCAGAGTGCATATGCTACCATCAATGCGGCCAATAATATTATCGCACGCGTTCCTGAAATGGATGATGCCTTGATTTCGGACGAGGCTAAAAATGGCTTCGTTGGGGAAGCTAAATTTATACGGGCACTGGAATACTTTTTCCTCGTACGTGCCTTTGGTAATGTGCCCCTTCAACTAATGCCAACCGATGAGGAAGACGACCTCGCTACGCCGCTATCTAATCCGGAAGAAATCTATGTACAGATCGTGGAAGACCTGACGGACGCGATGTCTTTGCTCGAAGATGGTAATCAAGGTGACGCAGCCTTCCAAAAGGGCAGAGCTTCCCATCTTGCTGTAAAAGCCTTGCTTGCGAAAGTGTATTTATACCAAGCGGCATATACGAACGACTATGGTCAAGCTGCGGAACTTGCTAAGGAAGTGATTGATGATCCAAGGTTAGCTTTAGTGCAAGACTATGGAAGCATCTGGTCGGCAGAAAACACGGCTGAATCGATCTTTGAACTGCAATTTGATGAACAGGCAACGAATCCCCTGGCTGCAGTAGGCAATGACAATGCCAGTATGTTATTTTACGTCAAAGGTTCGGCTCCTTACGAGCTATTCGAGGAAACAGACAAACGTCGGGATGTAACGCTTAAATTCGGATCAAGAGATCGGTATTATATGGGAAAATTTCCGAACAATGCTCCTGCCACCCAAAATCTGCTGGTAATTCGATTGGCCGAAATCTACCTGATCCACGCCGAGGCCCAAGCTCGGGTGGATAATGCAGTGAGTGCATCTTCATACGCATCGCTGGAGAAGGTACAGGAACGTGCTGAGGTTGTGAAACCCATAGCGATCTACACGGATCTCGATATGTATATTCGCGCCATACAGGAGGAAAAGCAACGGGAGCTCTTATTTGAGGGAGAGACCTGGTTTGACTTTTGCCGCACCGGGTTGGCACTGGATAAATTTGAATCACTGGACGATGAAAATTATTTTATATATCCCATCCCAGAAAGTCAGCGGGCTTTAAATCCGGGTTGGAGCCAGAACGAGGGATATAATTAATTTTATAAATGAAGAAATCCTGGAGCGGGGAGCTCCAGGATTTCTTCATTTATCAATTATGACCCTAATTTTTACATTCTTCCACGATCATAACAACAGACTTTTCAATAGTGCTTCTTTTCGAGAGGCCGTGACCTCAACTTCCGCACCGTCCACAAATTCCAATGTACCACCATCGCCCTTCCTATATTTAGCCACATAATCGAGGTTGGCAATTACCGAACGGCTGATGCGGATAAAAAAAGCATCTGTTAGCAACTGCTCAAATTCTTTCAAGGTTTTAGAAACAACGATTTTCTTTCCCTCCGCCAAACAAAATGTACTGTAATTGCTCATAGCCTCTACCCGCATGATATCTGTTTTTTTTACGAGATATACACCTTCGGCTGTAGGCAGTGCAATACGTCTACTCCCTGACAAAGGCTCTGGGAAATCAGCCATAAATATCTTTTTCTTTGCCAGTTTTTCCTGCAAACGATCAATAGCGCACTTCAGCTCGTCATCATCCACCGGCTTAAGCAGGTAATCCAGTGCATTGATTCGCAGTGCATCTACAGTGTAGGCGTTAAAAGCCGTAACAAATATCACTTCAAAATCAAAGGCTCCTAATTTTTCCAAAAATTGAAATCCATTGAGGATGGGCATTTCGACATCTAGAAAAAGCACATCCGGTTTTAACCGCGCGATTCCCGACAAGGCAAGCAAAGGATCATTAAAAACAGCTTCCACGTGTAACTGCTGATCAAACGCCTGCAACTTGTGCTGCAAAAGTCTACTGCCGCGCAGTTCATCATCTAAAATAACAGCTTTTAACATATCCGTAATGTATTGGTTCTCACTAATTTCGTCTTTTTTCAACATTTATCTATTATTATTTTTGTTTTATTGTAAAAATATGAAGTCGTAAAATAGGCAGTGACGTCGCACCAATCACCATCCCCTAGCTCCTGATTCCTAACTCCTAACCCACAAATAAGCCGCTTTTTCACGTTCCTTTTTTACAAATTGAGCCAATGCACTTTTTTATTGCGTGAAATGCCAATTTCACTTATTGGTTTATGATCAGTTTTTACAAAATTTATTGTTCCTTTGATATCGTAATTAATGGTTTACACCTCCATGCGACATGAATAAATACTTCTACTTCTTTTTCTTTATGATATGCGCTTTATCGTCGACACCTGCTTTTGGGCAAACGGATATCGATTCGGTCGTTCTTAAACTCCAAACGGCAAAAGCAGACAGTACGAAAGTAAAGCTCCTGCAGAAGGCTGGCTTGTATTACAAAACACACGACCTTAACAAAGCCGCCAATTACCTCGATGAGGCGATCAAACTGGCTGAAAAGATAAACTGGGACAAAGGCCTAAGCCATACTCTTCTCACCCGTGGAGAGATCTTTAACGAAAGCGGCAAACATGAAGAGGCCACTGAACACTATAACAACGCGCTGAAAATCGCAACTAAGATCAATGACAAGAAGCTGATTGCGCAAATACTCAATAATATTGGAACAGTGCATGCACAAAAGACAGAGGAGGTAGAGGCTATGGAGTTTTACTCCCGCTCGCTGCAAATTGCCGAGGAGATCAATGATAAAGAGCTGATAGCGCTAGGTTTTCTGAATCTGGGTATCATTGCGAGCAGACAAAATGACCTGAAAAAATCAAATGCCTATACGTTAAAAGCACTGAAAATCTACGAGCAGAAAAAAGATTGGGCAAAGGTCGCACAAACTTTAAACGGTATAGGGTTGAATTACCAAAGTGAAGGCAATATCCCTGAAGCGGAAAAATACCTGTATAAGGCCCTGCGTCTTTATGAAAAGGAAAACAATAAAACTGGAGTTGCGATCTTATATTCCCAGATTGCCATCCTTTATGAGCCTGACTACCAAAAAATCATCACCTTACAATTAAAATCAAAAAAAATATGGGACGAGGTCAATCCGACGCATTTCAATGCAATGGTTAATCTGGGAAACCTAGGCTATACGTACCTCAATCTCTACTTGGCTGGTGCGACGAACAAGCTGAATGGCGCTAGAGATACAAATCTTCGCTACGCAGAGAGCTTTATTCAGGAGGCTATTGAACTCGCTAAATCAACAAAAAATAAAGAATTTGAAAGCTATTTCACCGGTACGCTCGCCGAAGTGCAGGAACAACAGGGAGATTTTAAAAATGCTTACTTTAACTTCAGGGAATTTCATGAATCTAACGACTCGCTATACTCCCAGGAAATAAAGAATAAAATCAGTAATATTCAAAGCGAACGTGAGATTGCTTTACGTGACAAGCAGATCGCTCTTGCGAATCTAAAGATGAAATCGTTTTGGCTATACGGAATCATTATCAGCATTACCTTGATTGCCGTTTTCATGTATTTTCTAAATCGGTACAGATTAAATCAGCTTAGTTTAAAAAATGACATTGTAAAAAAAGAGGCCGAAAAGGCGCAAGAAGTACTCCTGTTTCAAAACAAAATTACAGAAAGCGAATTAAAAGCCATCCGTTCGCAAATGAATCCGCATTTTATTTTCAATGTATTGAATAACATTGAATCATATATTTTAGAGAACGAACCAAAAACAGCAAGCAGGTTGATCCAAAAGTTTGCCATGCTAAACCGGCTCGTTCTGGAAAATTCTACGCAGAGCATGGTAAAGATTGCCCGGGAGTGGAAAGCGCTTCAACTGTATACCGAATTGGAGGCCATCCGCTTCAATAATCAGTTTACCTATCACTTTGAGGTAGACGAAACAATTGATATGGAGAAACTGATGATTCCGCCCATGCTGGCGCAACCTCTCGTCGAAAATGCGATCCATCATGGACTTCGCCATTCTACCGCAGCAGAAAAGCAGCTTCATGTGAAGTTAGTACAGGATGAAATCTACGTCAAACTGATCGTAATCGATAACGGTATCGGACTTCAGCAGGCAAAAAAGCATACAAAACCATCGGAGTATAAAGAAAAATCCATCGGACTGGAATCGATCAAGGAACGACTCGAAATTCTAAACCGAAATTTTGATGCGATAAAATCAAGCTTAGAGGTAAAAGAAAAGGACGTTAAAGAAGGAAAGGGAACCATATCCCAGATCTGGTTCCCGAAAATATATGCAGATTAAAATCGACTAAAGATCCGTCTCCCTTATCGCGCTGTGCTATCTTTCCAGTTGTCCGTTTTAAAAGGAGATGCTGGTAATTCCTCATTGTACAAGGAGAGATCCGGATTGTTTGCCCAACCGTAACGTACCGCTAGAGGCTTCGCTACATGAGGAGACTTTACGATCACCGTATTTCCCTGAAGAATAGCTTCGGCCGCATAAAACAACTGATCGTCGCCTGCAATGGTAAACCCCTTTAAAACTGTGCCTCCGGTCTGATTGACCAACCGCTTTCCCATCGGGTCAAATTTCAAATGAATCTCCGATCCTTTTACCGTATAAGCGCGTAACCGTGGTCCGGAGAACAGCACCTTTTGTTTATACGTATTTTTTAAGGCAATACGCGCCAATCGTTTTCCGACGTCCTGTTTATTTTTCGGGTGTATATCGTCTGCATCTCCAACATCCGCTATAACCGCCATACCTGTATTCGGCAACTGTAACGCATCCTTCTGTGCATCCCGAAGTTCGGCCCATGCGGAAGCAGTTGGTTGACTTTCTTTCCGCATGAAGTTAGCCAACTGTACATAGTAAAACGGGAAATCGCCTTGGTTCCAATGTGTTCGCCAATCCTGAATCAAAGCCGGAAACAATGTACGGTATTGATAGGCGCGGTCTGCATTGCTCTCTCCTTGATACCATATGGCACCACGTATTTTAAATTGCACAAATGGATGGATCATGGCATTGTACAACACGGTAGGACGATTGGGCCCTTCATTTGACGACGGCATCGGTGGCAATTTCGACAGATCCAATCCTACCTTATATTTCCAGTCGGATGCCAGTGCTATATGTTCATTATTTGGCCCGATCAGATTCAACTGTGTGGCTTCTCCATATATTCCTCCACCGCCACCTCCATCGAAGACACGTATAGCAATGGTCACATCTTCAGACTGTACCAACGAACCTGGTATTTCATAACGTCTATTTTGATTGTAGCCTTGCGTAGCACCGACCTGCTGCCCATTCCAATACGTGATATCGTTATCATCAATCGTACCTAATTGAAGGGAGAGCTTTTTCCCTAGCCAATGTGCCGGAAGCTGAATCTTTTTCCGAAAATATACCACACCATCAAAGCTTGGTAAGATATCGGTATCCCATAGTGTGGGTAGTTGCATCGAAGACCAATCGCTATCATCCGTTTCACGGGAAAGCCATTCCACCTTCCCACTTTTCCGCCCTTCATCATTTTGATCCGCTATTTGATTCCAAAGATCCAACTCTTTTTCATATGTTTCTTGTGCACTAGCACTCGTTACCCGATCTAGCGCCGAGGTAAAATCAGGAATTGTTTTGAGGGTCTCTGCACTCGTCCACGCCTCTGCGACTGTACCTCCCCAGGAGGTATGTATCAATCCGATGGGAATACCTGTTTTTGTATACAGCTCCCGTGCAAAAAAATATGCTGTTGCCGAAAACCCGGCTATCGTTTCTGGAGATATGGATACCCATCCGCCATGCTGAACAGCTGCATCCTGTATGGGATGGTTACTGGTTTTTTGCTGCACCTGCAGGAAACGAATACTCGGAAAATCTGCGGCTGCAATCTCTTCCTTAAAGTTGTCTATATGCCCCCAACCTGCCAAAGGCATTTCCATATTCGATTGGCCCGAACACAGCCATACCTCGCCAATCAAAATGTTCTTCAACGTTAGCTGCTGTCCGTCATCAATCCGTATGTCATATGGGCCACCGAAGGATGGGGTAGCCACATATACAAACCAATTTCCATCGCTCTGCACCGGTGTAACATGTTTCTTTTTATCCCATGAAGTAATTATGGTGACTCCCCCCCGGTGAGAAGAAGTACCCCAAATCCTGACCTTACTTTTTTGCTGTAGGATCATATTATTGCTAAAAATAGAAGGCAAAACCACTTCAGCATGCATTGTGCTGTACACTAAAAGTGATACAATAAACGATATCCAATTTTTCATCTCGTTATTTCTCTGATTATGATGTTTTAATTTCTAATTGGTGTATACAAGTATACTAATTTTAGCACCAACCGCAATAAAGTGTAAGTACAACCTCCCCGTCATCGCGAACGGAAGGCACGAAGGTGTAGCGATCTTAATACTTAAAAAGACTACCGCGTCGCATTCCTCGTTCTGACGAAATAAGAACGTGCTCGCTACCACAAACTGTGCTGCCAATCTAAAAACTAGTCTTAATACTCAATACTAATCCACCGCCTCTATCTTCAACACAACACTGTTACGGCCTGTTTTAAGATCGGGATTGAAACCTACCTCCATTAAGAACTCTCCAGAGTAAACTTTTTCGGCATCAATAGAAGAAGACGTTTCTGGATACACATTCACTTCTCTAATTTTATAGCTACGCTTCGCATCCAACCCCTTCAAAAGTACCGGAAAGTGACTCCCCTGATCGTACCTGTTGTTTACCAAATAGTTGAAAATAACACCAGAAGACCGGCCCGCATCCATATACTGAATAGCGGCAAAGTTCCCCTCTCTGGGATCTGCCAAACGATATTGATCACCGTGCCAAATTATATCCTTCACTTGATTATAGGTGACAACCGCATCCTGACAGAATTTAAGGTCTTTTTCATCCAGATGGCTTACCACGATATCGAAACCCAATTTACCCATCATCGCCACATCTGTTCGGAACTTGATAGGTTGCTTGCCCCAGTCGGTCACGTGATTCGATGTGCTGATGGAAGGAAAGAAGTACGAATATTCGTACTGCATAAAGATGCGTTCCATCGGATCCGTATTGTCTGATGGCCAAAACTCGGTAAAATACTGTAAGGCAGCATAGTCAACACGACCTCCACCTCCGGAGCAAAGCATCATCGGTACTTTAGGATATTTAGCTCGGATCCGTTCCAATACCGTGTACAACCCCTTCATGTAGTCTATATAGAAGTGCTCCTGATTCTCCAAATGGGAAGAATAGGCATTGTAAATAACGGCGTTGCAATCCCATTTGATATAGGCGAGTTCCGGATTTTTGGTAAAGAGGTCATCGAGGACATCAAATACGAAGTTCTGAACTGCAGGATTGGAAAGATCCAATACCAATTGATTTCTAAAATAGTGCTCCTCCCGTTTAGGTTGTTTGATCACCCAATCTGGATGTTTTTCATAAAGTTCCGATTTTGGACTTACCATTTCGGGTTCCACCCAGATACCGAACTTCACGCCATTATTAGAGGCCTCTTTTACCAGCGAAGCAATCCCATTAGGCAATTTGGTTTTGTTCACCTGCCAATCACCAAGCCCGGTATGGTCATCATTACGCGCATATTTATTGGCAAACCAACCGTCATCCAACAAGAACAGGTCCACCCCCAGTTTCTTGGTATCTTTAAGCAGTTCCTTTAACTTCTGCTCATTAAAATCAAAATAAGTTGCTTCCCAGTTGTTGAGTAGTGTCAACCGCTCGCCCTGCCCATCCAATAATTTATATTTTCTAGCCCAGTTGTGCATACTGCGCGAAGCCTTCCCTTTACCGGTAGTGGAAAGGGTATAGATAAATTTGGGTGTAGTAAATTTCTCGTTAGCCTGTAAGCTATAATTTGACGCATAGTTGTTGATACCGGCTATGATACGCAGGTTATTCAGGTAGTCCAGCTCCAGATCAATTTTAAAATTACCGCTATATTCCAATGTACCAAACAATACCGTTCCATCGTCTTCTAAGGCGGGTTTATCCAGTGAAACCATAAAAGAAGAGGGTTGAAACAGGTTCGCACGTGTTCCCAGCTTACTGTCAATGGTCTTGATACCGTGTGTGATTTTGGAATCTTCTGGCTGCATTTCTTTGGCCCAATCCCCATGGTATTGCCGTAACCAATAGTTACTCGATTTCAGGCTTAGGTTTGCGGAAGCAAATTTCTGAAGGAGTACAGTTCCTTTTTCATGGTGTTCGATTGTAGACCACTGCTCGATCACATCTTCCTTAAAAAAGGATTTGTAGAATAACTTGACGGTAAGATCATACACCGGATCTTTCAACTCTACTTCCAGTACTGAAACATTATTGTCTACCTGATCGAACTTATGCCTAACATACCGGAGATCTAATGATTTATTTCCGTCTGCATGGACAACACTAATGGCAGGTTCCAAGATATTCTTCGACCCGGAGGGTGTATATACTGAATTGGATAATCCTGTATAATCTTCAGTTTGTTTATAAGAAGAGGGCACCAAGAGATATTCATTCTTATTGGATAATTTCTTACCGAAATAAGTAACGGTAAGATTATTGGAGGAATCATTGTATAGCACCAACGCGTTGGATTGGGTTTCGATGGGAATACTCAACGCTTGCGCATATAACGAGGTACTGCTTACAACAAAGAAGAGCGATGTAATTATGGTAATAATTTTCTGTAGAACGGATTGCATAGTATAATTTGATAGTTACGGATTCAGTTTAGATTTTCTGTGCTTTAAAAAGTTTTGCTTGCTTAGCGTCAAGACGAACGGGCTTATCTGGAGAAAAGTATACGATACTTTCATCCTCAAGGTTAATCAATTTATACATTGCGTCCTTTTCCAAACCGAGTTTTTCATTGGACAACACCACGCTTTGCGCCTGTTCATCGTAGTTAAATAACGCGATATATGTATGTCCGACATCATGTTTAATAAAAATCCGAGCGGCATACTGATCTGTTTCAACGGGTACAAACGATTTTCCGTCGGCGATTACGGGCCAAATATCTTGATTAGCAAACAGTTTTTGTGTCTTGTTATGCCATGTTCCAGCTTGTGAAAAGTCATCTCCCAACACGACGCTCCCCGTTATGACAGAGGAGAAGATGCGGGCGGTATTCTCTGTATCAGTGGCCCCCTTAAACACGACGTGATCCCCATCCATATAATCATACAGATGCGTTTGCCACCAGCCATAGGTGAGTGAATTGAGCGTGTATCGGGTGTCTTTTATAGAACTGAACGCATCACAGGCAATACGGCGCATATGTACATAAGGTGCTGTAGCTATATTGGGTGAAATCGCAGCATAGATCAACATCTGACCATCCAATTGCTTAACAAGGTATTCCATTCCCAGATGATAGGCTTGCATGCCCGTCTTTATTGCCGGATCGGCAAACTGTGTGGCCTCAATAGCGGCGTGCCCCAAGAAATCAATCTTGATCATTTCAAAACCGCATTCTTTGAGTTTACCGATTACCAAAGCAAGGCGCTGCTGTGTTCCCGGATGCGTAGGATCTAAGGCTCGTGTACCGTCTAGGTCGTGATACCCGTTTTGTACTTTCGTCCAGATATCACCGTAGGTGTAGTTCGTTCCTTCCACGCGACGGTTTGCCCCCCCACCAAAGCCCCAGTCCACAAATGGTGCCCAATATGCTCCAGGTTTTAAGCCTTTGGATTTTACATAGTCGGCAAACTTCCTGAGTTCGGAATAATCACCTTCTAGACCACCTTTTAATAGCTTGTCCCAATAGGAATCCAGGTCAATATAGATCGACTGACCCGACTCAAGCGGTTGGATATCATTGGCAAAAAAATCTGTTACCTTGACGAGTCTGTCGTAACTGATATCCTGTTGCATGGCGCCCCAACTGTTCCAAGCCACGGGTGTCGGTTCTTTCCATTCATGTACCACTCTTTTTTGTCGTGCTTTAGCATGTGTTGCGTAGGTATCCATTCCTCCGCGCCAGTCGGAAAATCGACCGATCATCACCTTTGCGGATTGAATGCTATGCCCCTCGAGCGAACCATGTGGCATATCGTCCCGGGTAATATCTTTTGCCGTAAAGCCGACGATGGCCTGAACTGCTACCGATTGATCCTGATTTTTCAGTGTATGGACACCTGTTTTCCAGATCCCCTGTTCAATAGACGCCACGATATAGCCGAAGCGGCTTTGTTCATTATACAAAACGCCTACTTCAGCGCTGTATACCTCATCTGTTTCTTTTAAAGATTTACTGTCATAACTGATGAACGTATCGTTGTCGAATGGTGAAAAAAGAGATCTCAATTGATCCGCCCCATCCACGACAAGTGTACCTTCCAACGGTACAAAACCGTTAGATACTAGCTTCTTCGTCTTATCATATATCTCCACTTCCAGCACCACATAGTCCTTGCCGGAGTAGGTATAAAATACCTGTTTAAAATCTGGCAGACCTTTTTGGCGAGACGTAACAATATGTTTCTTCCCGACACCATAACCATCTTTAAATGATGCTGTCGTATACTTTCTCTGGATGTATTGTTTCGCGTTCAAAACGGCATCACCATTCTTGGCCGTCGAGAATCCGGTCTTTAGCCACACTTTTCCATTGGATAATATATCAAATGTACCGGCTTTCATATCGTATATGATCTTTCCATCTTTACCGAAGGGAATATCAACTGCATAAACGGTATTGAATCCTATTATACAGATTAGGAATGCAGACCACACGTATTTTTTCATCATATTTTGCTTGTTTTTATGTTCTTTAATTCCCCATTCACCTTCACCGTTACGGTTCTGGCATCCGGAGAACGAAGTTTATAACGCACCACCTTTCCGTTCTTCCATTTCAGATCTACCGTTACATTTCCCTTGGCTTTTAATCCTTTTATATTTCCGTAAGTTTTCCAGGCATCAGGTAAAGCAGGCAGTAAATCAATAAACCCATCGTGACTTTGCAATAACATTTCGCCAATCCCTGCTGTTGCTCCAAAATTTCCGTCGATCTGAAAAGGAGGCCCTGCGGAGAACATATTGTAATATACACCACCGCCTGCACCATAATTAATATCGGTACGCAAGGTTGGTTTCAATATTTCTTTAAGGAGCTTGAACGCGCGGTTTCCATCGTGCAATCTTGCCCAGAACAACTGCTTGTATGCAATTGCCCAGCTTGGCCCATCATCTCCTCGCACTTCAAGGGTCTTTTTAGACGCTTCGGCCAATTCAGGTGTTTTATGTGGACTAACTAACGCTGCAGGATATACGCCGTATAGGTGTGAAATATGCCTATGCTCCGGATCTACCTCCTTATAATCCTCCAGCCATTCCTGCACCCTTCCGTCGGCACTCACTATTCCCGGCGGTGGCACCAAGGGTAATTTTTTCTCCAATATCTTTCTGAACTCTTCATCGATACCTAACAATTTGGAAGCTGTAATCACATTCCCGAATAATTCGCGAACAATTTGATTATCAATAGTTGGTCCCATGGAAATACTAGCCTGATTGCCGTTAGGCAGGTAAAAAGAGTTTTCGGGTGATACAGATGGGGAAGTGACCATCCATCCCGTTTTCGGATCTTTGACCAACGCGTCGTTATAAAATAATGCCGATCCTTTCAATACCGGATAGATATCTTTCAGATAGTCGATGTCTTGTGTGTATTCATAATGTTCCCACAGATTATTACACAACCAACCCGAGCCTGCATTGGATGCTCCCCAGCTGGCGCTCTCTCCCGGTTCGGTAAATCCCCATACATTGGTAATGACATGTGCAATCCAACCTTGCGCATTATAGTATGCCTTAGCCGTTTTTTCACCCGGTTCCACCAGCCCTTTTACCAGTTCGACCAGGGGCAAATTCAGCTCCGACAGATTGGCCACACCCAAAGGCCAATGATTCATTTGCACGTTCACATCCAAATGGTAATCCCCATTCCATGGGGTATTGATCTCCTTTGCCCAAAGCCCCTGTAAATTTGGCGGCAATAAACCTATGCGTGTACTGCTGATGCTCAGGTATCGTCCAAACTGAAAAAACAATGCTGGTAACGATACATCATCGGCATATCCCTGATAGTAATTATCCAATCGTTGGCGCGTAGACCATTCGACCTCCTTTCCCTTGCCCAGATCCAGCTTTACCCTTCCAAATAACTTGCTAAAGTTTTGGATATGGTTTTTCTTCTGCAGGGCATAGGGTTTAGTACAGGCGGCATCCAGTACCTGAGCGTTTTCTGTTTTAAAGTCCTTTCCTTTAAAATCGGTGCCGGCGGCAATAAAGATCAATATCTCCGAAGCATTTTTTACGACCAAAGAGGTATCTGTTGTACTTAAGTCACCACCTTTCAGCCGAACGCGTACCCTTGCGCCATATTGCATGCCTTTCCCATCGATACCATTGTCAAGCTGTCCGTACATTTCCAAATCCTGACCATCAAGTCTGACATCGAATTTCTCAGGTCTACGCAGCGCAATATGGAGATTTATTTTATTCGACTTGTCTGCCGTTAACCGGATCACATTGACATCATCATCAAAACTGGAAAAGTATTCCTTTTTATAGTTAACACCGTTTACCGTGTAGGTCGAGACCGCAACAGCCTCGCGGAGGTCTAGTTGCCGTTTATAATTCTTTACTTCCACTACCGAAGAAACATCGGGATAACTTTGATCGAGGTGAAGACTGCCCAATGTCTGAAATTTACCCCACTGTGCACCACCAGATCCTGGCCCCAAACACACAAAATTGGCATTCACCAAATCCTGCGCTTCATCATTTTTACCTTCCAGTATCAATTGCCTGATTTTTGCCAAACTTTTGTGTGCATCATAATTGTTCGCATCCTGCACAGCTCCCGACCAGAGCGTAATATCATTTAGGACAATTGTTTCGTGTGTTGCATTGCCATCGGGAGTCATTCCCAATCGTCCGTTTCCTAACGGCAATGTTTCCTCCCAATTGTTTGCTGGCTCATGATACCACAATTTTAAGTTCTGCTGGGCAGTAAGCGGTAAGGCTAGTACACAAAAAGTCGCGGATAGAAGATGTCTAAAAAAATTACAGTTCATATCTGATTGTTTCGAGTATAAAAAAGACTATTAACGCTGAACGACGACATCTTTAAAATCACCGTTTACTTTTATCTTTACGTTCTTCTTTACAGGAGAGGTCAATTTATAAGACACCACTTTTCCATCTTTCCATTTCATATCCACGTTGATATCGCCACGGGCACGAAGACCGGACACCTGCCCCTCGGCTTTCCATTGATCTGGAACTGCAGGAAGCAGATCGATAAATCCCTCCTGACTCTGAACAAGCATTTCAACAACACCGGCTACATATCCTAGGTTGCCATCTATCTGGAAAGGCGGATGCGCACAAAGCAAATTTTCATATATGCCACCTCCTTCATCATAATCAACTCCCTCACCACCGACCAACGTAATGAAATTGCGCAGGATGGTATACGCATGGTTACCATCTTGAAGCCGAGCCCAGAAGTTCATTTTCCAGGCCATAGACCAGCCCGTTGATTCATCGCCCCTTGCCGTAAGACTTACGCGGGCCGCTTCTGCCAGTTCGGGTGTATTATTAACCGAAATCTGTCTTCCGGGATGCAAGGCAAAAAGATGCGATACATGCCGGTGCTTATCTTCGGGGTCATCCCGATCTGTCTCCCACTCCTGCAATTGCCCCCATTTACCAATTTTAGGCTTTAGGAGCTGACCCTTTAATGTTGCAATATGATTGCGGTAATCGGGGTCGATCTGTAGGGAATCGCAGGCCTCTACATAATTTGTAAAGAGGTCATAGATAATTTGCTGATCATGGCTCACACCGTCTTCCGTAGGGCCGTGCTCTGGCGACCAACCGTTTGGAGCGACTACCGTACCGTCGTCACGACGTTTGAGGTGGTCGTCCCAGAATTCACAGATTTCTTTTAGGATGGGATAAGCAAAATTTTTAAGATAGTCCTTATTCTGATTGAACGCGTAATGTTCCCAAAGGGCCTGTGCATACCATGCACTGCCCGGTGTATTCCAACTGAAACTCTCGCCTCCAAAAATATTATTCTCGGTACGTACAGTCCAGCCCCTTACACCCGGAAATTGCATTTGCGTATTTTGCTTCTTCACTTCGCGCATCGAATGGATGTAATCCAGATAGGGCACGTGGCATTCGGCAAGATTGCTGACCTCGGCGGGCCAATAATTCATCTGAACATTAATATTCGAGTGGTAATCCGAACGCCATGGCGGTGTATTGCTGTTGTTCCATAATCCTTGGAGATTAGCCGGTAGTCCGCCCTTTCGGGAAGAACTAATCAGCAGGTATCGACCATACTGGACCATCAAAGCTTCCAAGCTTGGAG
Source organism: Sphingobacterium olei (assembly GCF_005048855.1). Lineage (GTDB taxonomy): Bacteria > Bacteroidota > Bacteroidia > Sphingobacteriales > Sphingobacteriaceae > Sphingobacterium > Sphingobacterium olei. Next base: position 337,194 of record NZ_SUME01000005.1, on the reverse strand, counting down.
TTACCACCTTTTTATAATCTATAATGCGCTGTCTGGTTGTTTTCAGATCGTTTCCTCGATTCGCTTTGCCAATGGATAAGCTAAAGCGGTTAAAAAGCGATTGGTAATCGGCTATGTGTGATTTAAAAAGAGCGGCATCCGATTTCGTATCGATGTTATCGAGCACCTGTTGGTTCTTGGCAACCGGGTCACCCGCTCTCCACCTGTTGCTTCTTAACGGACTATAATCAGTAGATGCAACAATATAGAGGGTGAACGAATCCACATTTTTAAACTCCAGGCCAACGGTCTTATTTTTATCTTTTTTAAGCGTGACTGTTCCGCCAACATGTTTTATCTTTAGTGTCGCACCGTAGCGGAGATTATTTTCCAATTTCCCACCAAAGTGCAAAGCATCGGGATCGCCCGAAATTGCAGTACCGTGCGCATCGGTTAATCGGATCAGTCCGGAATACGCGCCCTTCATTTTGGAATTGTAGGTAAAAACCAACACATTATCGGGGTGATTTGCAAAACCACGGCGCTGAAAGATCCGGCCGTCCGACTTATACGTTACATTGTGGCTTGCCTCCTGAAGGTTCAAGGATCGGCTATACTCCTGTACCTTAGCAGATTGATTCTCAAAATCTATAAAAACATCACCGAAAGCCTGATAAGCCCCCGTTTCCTGCTCATCGCCTGTCCATAATGAATTTTCATTAAATTGAATATGGTCTTGAGTCACCCCACCCGACAACATCGCACCCAGCCTACCATTCCCAATGGGATAGTATTGGGTCATCCATTCTTGGGCAGGTTTGTCATCCCAAAGGGTTAACTCATTAAACGGTTGCGCAAATACAAGCGAATTCCAAAAGCAACTAAAAAGAATAATTATGTTTTTCATTTTCATGATATTGAGATACGATACGGAGACTATAAAATTTCTAATTTAAAAAATTCCATGGTCAACCATTTTTCCGCAGTCATATTCACCACATAACCTAGACTGACCGTTGATGTCTCCGTAACCTCAAACTCAAAACTAACATCTCCTCCTGTCATCTTAACACTACCTAATCTAGTGCTCGAATTTATATTATCATAATCGGAAAGCTGATTGCCTTTATTAGCGATTAGATACCCAGGGATGTCTCCATTCCAGGCTTCCTCAGTTACTCTTGTAGCGAATCTATATCTCCCTGCTGGTAGTAATATGCGCTGATGAATTTTCCCATTAATAATATTTGCGGCTCCCCATCCAGCTTCAAGTTTAGCGACACCACCTCCATCATATGCGTACCCACCGACCATAATATTACCAAAACTATGGTTCTTAGCCGCATCGTTTGTTTCCCAATCCAACAAAGTTCCCCATCGATTTCCATCAAAATCGGAAGGGTAAAAAGGTTTTTTATAGTTTTTGAGGTATACTTCCGACACATCTCCTATGACACGAAAGGCAATATATTTGTCATATACGAACGTATCAATCGAATTAGGCTCGGGGCGAAAAACCGTCGCATAATCAATTGTACTGCCCATTACATAATCCTTTAAAGCCACTGATGCATTGACATTAGTCGTAACAATGACTGTATCTACTTGCCGATCATTAACATTTCTATATTTTAATCGGACACCATGAAAGCCCATGTCTTTGGATACATCTTGAAAAGTAACATTGAATTTACCCTCGTTATCAAACGCGTAATCCAAGATCGCTCTTTGGAACATACCCTCTCTAAAACGATCGCCATAAACATTACCAACAAGATAAGTGGGTACCGAACTATGACCTTTGTCATCGTAACTTCGGATCTCAAAATTAATGGTTCCTTCTGGCAAGTTTTTGATCACATGCTTCAGTGTATCGATATTCTCGGTCAACGCTACAGGGACAACTATCGAGTCCCTTCGGTTATTCCAAAAAACGCGATAACTTGTCATCCCTCTGTTTACTCTAACTAATCCATGGACCATGACTTGATTTTTGCCCGATAGTATCTGTAAAGAATCTATTTTCGTTGGATAAACAATTTCACCATCTTCAACGTACCGCTTATATTCATCCATCTTGGAACAAGATGAGAAAATCACACTACTTAGTAGTATAATGATATATAATAGATTATTCGTTTTCATAATATATTGATTAATATACACCCCAAATTTGAATTTGCCGTATTTGCATGAAATAACTGCCCTGCCAATTACGTAAATTTCTTATCCTTAAATATTTATACTTTAATGCATCTTCGGGCATATCAAATGACCATCCAATAGTACCTGCAGCTTCATCAGCAGCTGTAGATGTTCCCACCGGTGTACCGGAGGGCTTTACAACCAAACAAGATGCTAACTTGGTCCAGCTATCCCATGATCCGTCTTGTGTGTATTCGTTGCTTGCCCAAATTTCAAATTCTCTTAGGTTCCCTTTATCATAGAAGCCATTTTCGCGGCGCGGAAACACGACAACACGACTTATTTTAGCTTCTTTACCGATTGAAAACGTCAGCGAAGTCGGTGAACTGGCGATATCCTGTGTATAAAGACTTGGCCACTTTCCGATACTCAAATTCCCATCCCAAAGCATAGGAAGATTGGTATCGAATCTGAAGTCAGCATCATTTGGAAGCCGTATTGCTTGAAACAGATTTCTATCCAACAAATTTTCTTCCAATGGTGTTACAGATGCAAACAAGGTGTCGGAAGTATTCAACCAACGATCCCTGACATAAAATGCGAATTTCATTTCCTCGGATTTTAGCCCCCGAACATTGTAGTTGATCAGCGAATCTTCTGTGTAATATGAATCCAATTGCACGTACTCTCCGGTTCCTAAGGAATCTACCATTGGAACAACAACCACGCTCCCTTTCAACGTATTTAATGACCGAATCCGAACGCCACCAAAGCTGGAGGTTACCTGAATCTGATCGAAGACAAGATTAAAAATAGGTTCTTTAGGTTGGACGGTCACATCTGTCGCGACAGAACTCACCTCACTCTTGTTTACCGCATACAATTTAATCTGATACGGATCGGTATTTGCGAAACCATCTACAGTTAATTCGTTTGAATATTGTGAAGATTTGATCACACGCATCTGGCCATTTGGCAATGGATATTCTGCCTTTACATATAACAAGTCATCATCGCCTGGCAATGTGTACCGCAAAATGGCTTTACCATGATCATTGGTAACCTGTATGTTGGTCACTGGTCCCGGCGGAACTGTGTTACCTTCTACAATACCGTTAAAATGATCGTCCTTACAGCTTCCTAGGCTTAATAAGCCAACAAGCCAATAAAAAAGGAAATATTTTTTGTTTGAAATCATTGTACTCATCTCTAAATAATTTAAATTTACCATCCTGGATTCTGAACCAGATTGGGGTTTACTAACAAATTAGACTCTTTGATTGGCCAGAAATAATCCCGGGGCGCAATAAATCGCTGTCTGAAAAACGTATTTATCGTATAAAACAATTGTGGATAATCTTTATCTTGGTTTCTATCCCATCCTGTAATATTTTTATTTAATTCTTGTGCGGCCAATTTCCAACGACGTAAATCCCAAAAACGAGAGCCCTCAAAACACATCTCTATATTACGTTCGCGCTGGATAATCTCACGCAATCCTTCTTTCGTATTTGGTTTGTTCGGATTCAACGAATAATCAGACCACGATTCCTGTACCCCTTTTAAATTGGCTCTCTTCCTCACTAAGTCCAAGTATTCATAGACCTCTGCTGATGGGCCCGCACTTTCATTCAGTGCTTCCGCATACATTAAATACAGATCTGCCAAACGTATCATTGGAAAAGGATATTCTTCGATATGACTGCTATTTCCGTCTCTAAATGCAAATTGCCAATTCACCAATTTTTTCGGATAATAGGTGGTTATCGTCACTAAGGAAGAGCTTCCCAATTGTCCTAATTTAAACATGCCTTTAAACGTATCCTCATCACTTCGGCTAGGTGTATTTTCCATAAACCAAATACCCCCATCGAATCCGACTGACGCATAAAATCTATTTTCACGATCAAAATGCAGTCGAGCCGTCGGATAATTTGGTATAAGATTATAGCGCTCATCATTTGTCCCATTTCTGAGTTGAGTTATATTCGAAAAATCCAATGTCTTGTCTTCGTATATCGGCACACCATTTTTGGTATAAAACTGTTCAATAATTTTTATGGTGGGCGCCATAGTACCGTGCACACTGTTGTTACCTGCCCTATTCGGATCTATCTGGGCCATAGCAGAATATTGCATCTGCCATGTACGTGAATTAGGATTTCCCCAAATAATTTCAGAATTCCACGCTTCTGTAACTGCATTTCGAATACTCATCTGAATTTGTGTGGTTTCGGATATCGGGAAAGTCGTTCCCGGAAATTCGTATAATTTAACACCCAAACTATGTGCTATGTCAATAGCCTCTTTGGCTGCTTCAGCTGCTTTTGTCCATTTAGTATTGTCATAAGTTGGATTAAATAATGCCACCCCTTCCTTATCTCTAAAAGTAGTATAATCCGGGTTTCCGTTAAACAAAGGACTAGCGGCATACAGCAAAACTTTAGCTTTGATGGCCATCGCGATAGGCTTTGTAATTCTCCCCAAATCAGTTACCGGTGCAGATACAGCCTGAGGCAGCTTTTCAATAGCGTTATCCAAGAGTGTTACGATAAAATCTACTACCTCGTCCACAGGAGCACGCTTAACCTGTGTTTCTTCAATAGGTGTATTTACAGGTTGACTTGCATCTGTTATAGGAATGGGACCGTAATGACGTAGCAAGATAAAATGATAGTAAGCTTTAAGAAATTCCACTTCTCCAATCCAACTCTGTCTTTCATCGATTGAAAGATCCAACACCTTATTTTCATCCGTCACATTTTCCAGGAAAATATTGCAGTCCCTTATCGCCTGAAACATGGATTTAGCACCAAAATTACCGTCCCAATAATTTACATAAGGATCCGTAACGCGTTGGTTGCCGCGTGCTATATTCCAATTCGTAGTCGTGATACTGACGGACGGAAAGTCGTACCAAAATTCGTCTCCCCCCATATAAGCCACATTTTGAGTAGGTTCTCCGTCATTCGGAAGATATGAATAACAAGTAGCCAAATACTTGAGGGCTTCGCTTCGCCGGGTGAATGCATTATCAACAGTAGGTAAGTTATCCGGCGTTACATCCAAAAAATTACAAGACGACAAACTCAAAATCGAAGCTGATAATACAATTTGTAAAATATTTTTAATTTTCATGATTTTCTATAATTAAAAACCAACATTAATTCCAACATTATAAACGGCCTGAATTGGATATCCCAATCCATTGCCTCCCATTTCTGTATCCCACAGCTTAAATTTGCTCCATGCAAAAAGATTCATACCATTTAAATACAGACGTAGGTTAGATACTCTGAATCGTTGCGATAATGCAGTCGGCATATTATATCCTAGTTCTACAGATTTCAACCGGAGAAATGCTCCGTCACGCATCCACCAGCTGGACCGCTGATTATTGTTATTGTTAAATCCATCTGTCAACCTTGGCCAGAATGCATGCAAATTTTGATTATCTTCAGACCAATAGTCATCAGCAATTACCTCCAGCAATCCATTTTGAAATCCGCCATTTAGTGCAAATGGCGTAACATTCCCTGGGTCAATGAAAAATGATGATCTTGCTGAGCCTTGGAAAAATGCACTGGCATCAAAATTTTTGTACCCTACAGAAAAACCTAAGCCATAAATAATCTCCGGATCTGTTGGATATCCAAGCGGTACCTTATCCAAATCTGTTATTCTTCCATCGCCATTGATATCCCTGTATTTAATGTCACCACCCATCGTCGGAATCAGACCTCCGAAATTCTGCTCTGGAGAATTATTAGCTTCGATATCATCCACAAATAACCGTTCCGCAATCAAACCATATTCCTGTCTCATCGGACGTCCTACTTGAGTTAGATGTTTCAAATCTGCAGGATAGTTCGGCTCTTCGTTGACCAACACTTTATTTGTAGCATACGTCATATTTGCACGAAACTGCGTCCATAGTGAGTTGCTGTATGATTTATTGTAATCAAATGAAATATCAAATCCTCTATTTTCAGCTTCGCCCAGATTTGCCTGAATACTTGACTGGAAGCCCATTGAGCTTGGAAGAGTTGAACGATATGTTAAAATTTGACTTCTTTTGGAATGATAGTAGTCAAAGATCACATTAAGCCCATTGACCAAAGTCAAATCAAATCCCGCATCAAATGTCGTTGCTTTTTCCCACGTAATTTGATCATTGGCATACCTATATATTCCATAACCGGGACGAGAAAAATCCCATCGGTTACCCCATGAAAAACCTCTTCCTCCATCATTTGGATTTACATTTGATAGGTAAAAAAATCTATCATACCATTCTCCGATTTGATCATTACCGATTACCCCGTAAGTAGCTCTTAATTTCAATCGACTGATAACTGGTAGCATAAACTCAAATGGCTTCTCCTCATGAACATTCCAACCTACACCAAATGAAGGAAAGAAGCCAAAACGATTATTTTCTGCAAAACGTTCAGACCCGTTGTAACCAAAGTTTCCTTCAAACAGATATTTATCTTTAAAAGAATAGGTTAAACGGCCTGATACCCCTAGGTTTCTAGCAGGCAGCGCGGTCTGCAAGTCGCCCCCATCGGCCGTTACATAGTTACGGATAATACCAATAGCCATGCCCGTTACTTCATGATCGGCACCAAAACGCCTATTGTAATTTAATGCTAACTCTCCATATGTTGTCGTATTTTGTCTTCTCCGGCCCGCATCATAACTTAGGTATTCGGTACCCCCATCCGGATTCAATGGGTTCAAAATGCTTTGATTAGCCGCTGGGATATAAATCAAATTGTAGTAAAACGGATTGAAGGAGCGTGCTACATCGAAATAAGAATAACGTTGTGTATAAGCCATTAATCTTCCCGATAATCCTTCCGTAATGAAATCAAACTTCTGTTTTACTTCCAATTGTACATTTACCGTGGAGGTATTATATTCTTGATAACCGGAAACCATTCTTGCATACGGGTTATTGTACAATGTATTGGTTTGCCGTACCAAGGCGTTACCAAACAACGGATGCGTTGTAAATGGAGCATAAGAACCTGGATAGACGGCTGGAAACATAACCGGGTTGGACCACATCGCTTCCTTAAATACACGTTGACCACCGTTAATCATATTACCCCACTCATCATAACCACCTATTGGCCCTCTATAATCATCAAACTGTGCATAGGTCCGAATAAATGCCTCTGTAATAGGCGTAATATTTAAAGAGATATTGGAGCGAACAGAATAATTTTTAAGTTGAATATTATTATCGAATTTATTGGTATTCTCTGATTTTAGATTTCCATTATCGATGTTCATGGTACCGGCAACATAATACTGTGCTAAATTTCCACCGCCGGTAACGTTAAAATTCAAACGTTGGTTATTTGTATAATCCTTAATCAATTGATCCATCCAGTTATTGCTGGGATATAAATAAGGATCATCCCCGTTGCGCGTATGGTCGATCTTGTTTTGATCGTAAGGTAATGCAGCTTTTGGATTACGGGTCAATACGGCCTCATTCGCCATTTGCATATACGTGATATTGTCTGCAAACTTGAAATTTCGTGTATTTGTCGACAAAGAGTTTTCAAAACGAACGTTAAATTTCGCTTTTCCTATGAGACCGTTTTTCGTCGTGACCAAGACCACACCGTTTGCTCCACGCGCACCATAAAGTGCTGAAGCGGCTGCATCCTTCAATACAGAAAACCCAGAAATATCATCTGGTTGCAAACGGGCCAAATCTGTGGCAGTAGATTCCATACCATCGATCAAGATCAGTGGATCTTTTTTTCCCGCACCAAAGCTACCTACTCCCCTAATAAAGAAGGAAGCATTATCCGCACCCGGCTCACCGCTACGTTGATAGGCTATCATACCCGATACCCTACCAGCCAACATATTTGTTAGATTCGAAGTCGGCCCTTTCAGTTCTTTTGGGTTTACAGTCGTAATAGAGGCTACCATACTGCTCTTTCTTTGGCTACCATACGCCACAACTGCTACCTCTTCAATTTCAGACTCGGCTGAAACCATCTGTACAACGAGATCGCTTCGTCCTTCAACAACAATCTCTTTCCGATGGTAACTGATCAACGAAAATTCTAACGCAGAGTTATCTTTAAAACCTCTCATAACGAATCTTCCGTTATTATCCGTACTTGTTGCTTCTCTCGTACCTTTAATCAATACGGAAACATTTGCCAACGGTTGCTGGCTGACACTATCCAATACGATTCCCTTCAGGTCAAAGGAATCTTGAGCCCACAATGAAGGCAAAAGGAGGAAAGTGCCTAGCAAGAATAACAGCACGTGCCGAATTCTCCTCGCAAAAAAATAAAAATGACACATAGATTTTTTTTTTGGTTTTTTAAAAGGTTACCGGATTTAGATAACAATGTTTATAATATGTATCGTATAAAATTAAATAATCATATACTATTCTATACTATACTATAATCAAATATAAAGCAAATACATTTACTGCGCAAATTATTTGTAAAAAAAATTATAAAAGTATAAATACCTAATATCAAGCGATTCCTAATGGAGAAAAGACAATGTACACACACACCATGAGCACGATCAATATCAGGTACCAATACCACCTATTAGCCCATGGTTTGATATCCACTTTATTATCCATTATCAATACATAACTTTGTTCCATCGGCTTAATCCGACCGATTAAAAACATCAGAAGCGTGGTAACCAGAAAGATTATAGCGAGTGCATGTAAAAAATGAATATCCAGGTCAAGTATAAATTGGCTCAACACATAACAGATTATAAAAAAGATCACGGCAATTTTGGCTGCAAGGGCGGGAATCCGTGTTTTAAAAAAGCCAATAAAAATAATGGTAAAGATGGGCACACTAAAGATTCCGCTAACTTTCTGAATATAGAAGTAAAAGCCTTTTTCAGAAAAGAGTATAAAAGGTGCGATGCACATAGCCAATAATGCCACGCAGATCTGAAAGAGCTTACCCGCTCTTAAGATCTCTTTTTCATCTACACTACCTTTTCTTTTTAGCGTGTACGGTCTGAAAATATTAAACACAAACAAGGAGCTTGCGCCATTTAACCCGGCATTGAATGTATTTAAGGCGGCACCAAATAACACCGCTGCAGTTAACCCAGCCATGACAGCTGGCAACACATCTTTTGCCAATGTCGGGAACACGGCACTTGAATTAGGCAAATCAGTATATAAGTGTACAGCAATAAGCCCCGGAATATTGATGAGAAGCGGTGACAGCAATTTCGCTCCACAAGTCAATGCGATACCTTTCTGACTGTCCTGAAGACTCTTTCCAGCCAGAATCTGTTGTACAATATATTGCTCCATTCCCCAATAATAAAGATTGACGATAATCATTCCCGTAAATAATGTAGAAAATGGAATGGCATCATCCGGGCCTCCAATCGCATTTAAATGGGCTGCCTTCTCATGCAAAAGTATATGCACCCCAGACATAAACGAACCTTCTCCCAGGTATTTTAACCCATAATAAGGAAGGACAATCATCAGCACGAAAAGTCCCGATGTAAGTATGATATCTGAAATATTGATGGCGCGCAACCCGCCGAGCACACTATATATTAATCCAATCAATCCAATAAACCATACGGTGAGCCATAAGCCTTCCCAGTGTCCGATCTGCAACCGCTCCGAAATATGAAACAAACTATTGAATGCTACAGCACCTCCATACAACACAGTGGGTAGCAGGCTGAGAATGTAACTGAACAAAAAAACAATGGAAACCAGATTTTTGGTCCCAGCATCATACCGCTTCTCCAAAAAATCAGGAATGGTACTGATGCCGGTCTTCAGGTAAATGGGAACAAAATATTCCGATACGATCAACATTGCAAAAACAGAAGTAACGCCCCATCCGATTACTGACATGTTGTTGATAAAAACGGATTCGTTTTCTCCAATAAACTGATTGGCGGAGATATTACTGAAATAAAGAGAGGCTCCCACGAGAAGAAATCCGTTTGACCTGTTCGCTAGAAAAAAGCCCGAAACCGTATTCTTGCTCCTATTTTTTACGGCTTTTACGGTAGAAAAGACAACGGCAAAAACGATCAGGCCCGCAAATGTAAAAAACGAAACATTATCCATGTGACGTTAAAGAGAATTACGCTTAAACAGTTTACTGGGCATAATATGTTGGATAGGCTTCCGATCGAGTACATACGCGGCGGCTAGTCTGCCCATTTCGGCAAAGTCAATGGAAAATGTGGTTATTCCATTAAATATAATTTCTTTGACGCTATCGTCATTATGGGACAGTATGCCTAGTTCCTTGCCCAGTTTCAGGTTTTTCACTTTGATGTCTTTTAACATCTCCCACAACTCCAAATTATGGATCGTGAAATACACTTTGTTAGGCTCGATACTATCTTTTTCATATTCGCCCCGGATAACCCCCTTTATATTATAATCAGATACAAACTGCCTGAACGAATCTAATACTTCGCTAGGTTCGGCAGAATTATATTTAAAAAAGAAAACAAATTCGTCGAATTTCTTGATCTCATCTGCCAAAGCAGAAAACGCTTCATACGAAGATTTTCTAAACTCCTGCGCAATATAAGAATAGGAGGCATCGAGTTCGACATAGCGATCCACAATCAATGTTTTTTGGCTTGGCAGCTCTTCCAAAAGTTCCCGTGTATTTGGCCCAGCTATAGGTGCTATGACATACATTCCATATTTGGACTTCACATCCTGTATTGTATTTTGAAAAACCCGATAATTGTTATGATGGAAGAAGACGTCCACTTGTATACCTGGCCCCAAGCTTTTTCTGAAACATTCATAAAATGTTTCTTGAAACGTATCAAACGCATAGAGAACAAGGCACACCTTCAATTTTTGGCGAACTTCGTCCTGTGCTATAAAATAGCCTAATCTGTTGGTAGATTCAACAATTCCTCTTTCAATTAATTCCTGGTAAGAGTTCACGATAGTCTGTCTGGCGAAACCTAAAGCCTTAATCATTTCATTTACGGAGGGCAATTTATCTCCCACTTCCAACATCCTTAATTCTATTGCACTCGTTATTCCATCTACGATCTGATCCTTTTTTGATCTGTTTGCAGTACCAATTTTTATAATCTCATTAAAGAGATCGTTCTTATCTATTCCCATTTGTAACGACTAATTCTATACTTTGCAAGGTGGCTATTTCATGCATTTTTTGCTAAATATAGAATAGAATATAATAGAAACAAAAAAAACTCGAATAAGATTTTTAAATTTTCATGGCCTTCTGACGTATAAAATATAAGAAAAAGGTCTTGAAGCGGGGAGCTTCAAGACCTTAACTAACCAATTATTAACCTAAATTATGAAGCTCAAAGATACTAACAATGCGTATTTCTTACAAGCTAAACCGTTTTGTTTAACAAATATTAACACTACAAAAGCTCTCCACATTCATTATTATTATCTTAAATTACAGCTTCAGGCATCATCCATATATTTTTTGATTTTTAAATCGTTTCATTTTATTTTCATATTCGGTATTTAGATTTGGCATAACAAAAAAATTAAATACTATGAAACCATCATCATTTATCTAAACCACAGCGTGGGATAAATAAATCTGATAGTTTCATCACCATTAAAAACAATTTATAAAGATGAAAAAGATGATAATTTTCGCTTTCTCAGTGATGACATTCACTGTAGCGACAGCACAACAAAAAGTAGAGACAGTCATCAAGACTGATGCACAAAAACACCTAAAAGCTGACGGTGGTAATATGGAAGGCAAGTATACGAGCCAAACAAATGCAAAGGTTCATCCAGGAGAAATTCAGTCGAAGGTAGAACAAAAGAAGACAGCGGTTCTTCAAAAAGTAACGGAAACGAAAAAATCACTATTACAGCAAGTTCCTACTTCTGAGGCAACGGGAGTTGTAGATCAAACCTTGCATGCCGAGGTGAATGGGCAAACGGTAACCACATCATTGCAGGCGGGCATAGCTAGCGAAACAGGAAATAACATCGGGAACAACATTGGATCCGTGCTATCTCAACCCAACACAGCAATTGATGGCATCGGTACAACCACTTCTAATGCAATAAAGGCAGTTTCGACTATACATTCAAATGTGAAGACCGATATTAAAGTAGCGCCAATCAAGGTAAATACATCGATTACATCAGGACTCGGTCTTAGACTTTAAACTAAAAACATGATTTAACTTACTTTGATATGCAATGTAGGTTTGCATATCAAAGTAAGTTACGGATAGTATTTTTTCTATTAGTTTTATGAATGCAAATCATTTTATCTAAATTTGAGTTTGCCTAAGTAGGCTGTATAGATGGATTTCAAAAATCTAAAAACGAGTCATTGCGAGAAGAAAGAATGACGATGTTATTACTTTTTCAGGAAGCCTCACGAGGTTCACTTAATGCGAGCAAGAAGCACAAAAATGAAATATTTGTTTCTGATAGGATTAGGGTTATTGGTTTCGCATCGTATTTATGCAGCTCCAATAACACGGGAGGAAAACCTGACATTCCTCCTCGAACAGGATACTACGGGTAAGTCTTCGCGTGTGCAGGAAACGGTGGTTCAGAAAAAAGAAAAATCGGGAGACGACAAGACGCAAACAGTAAGTGCAGTAATAAAAAAAGTTCCAAAAGCTAAAAATCAAGCCGTTCCCAAAACAATAGGAGTAACGTCAATTCAGATCAACACACCAAAGGTAGTACCTGTAAAAGTGAATACGCAGGTTAAAATTAAACTTTAACACCATGAAAAACTTGATAATGGGTCTGATGCTGGTATGGATATCGGTCCCGGTTCGGCCTTTGGCACAGTCCGACAGTACTGCTGTCGTGCTTAAAAAGACGACCCTCACGTTATCTTCGGTGGTAAGCTCCAACGCAAATTACTACGGACAGACCGCCCAGGAAGCCTTGCCTTTTGGTTACCTCGACTTCCGGCTCCGTATGCCCTCAGGATGGTATGCGTCTTCCGGAGGCTATCAATTACTCACAGAAGACAATTTCCCTTCAGAATTACATCTTGGTACAGGTTTCGAATTTGATATCACACCGAATATAGCGCTTGACTTGAATTATACGAGGTCTTTTTACGCCAAAGATTCTCCCATATTACAGGCATCAAATCCCAACAGTGCCAGTGCTTCAATTGAATTTACGCATTACTTTAAAACCGGACTGACCGGTGATTTTAATTTTGGTAAATCCGAAGACATATTCCTATCCTTAACAAATTCAAAAGACATCCAACTCGCCCAATGGGGTTCCAATCTGCTTCATCTTAATCCCGGTATAAATATTGTCGCAGGAACGCAAAGATTCTATGTTACCTATATGGAGGAAACCTCCCGTCGTTTATTAGGAGGTCTACTGCCTATCCCGTTACCCGGCAACGGTGAAACAGTTGAAACAACCACCGTATCCGAAGATTTTAATCTATTATCCTACAATTTTAATCTCCCTCTTGTATTTTACCGCGGGAAAAGCGCTTTAATGCTCTCCTACCAGCTTTCGCTATTGAGTAAAAAGACGGGACAGGAAAGAAGCCAGAATTCATTTCTTTCATTAGGATATTTTTATCAATTTTAAAGGATAGATAGCATACGCCCATGAAAATCCTGTTGATCGATGATGAAAATGAGTTATGTGATGAGATAGTGCTCTTTTTGGAACGTTACCAATACGAATGCCACAACGTGGGCACCAAACAGGAAGCACTTTCTATTCTGATGAATAAGCACTATGATTTTGTATTGTTGGATCTTGGTCTCCCGGATGGAAATGGCCTGGATATATTGAAGAATATTAAAGAAAACCTTCCGGACACCCTTGTCGTTATACTCTCCGCAAAAGGAGATATCGAACACCGTATAAACGGTCTGGAGCAAGGAGCCGACGACTATCTTCCTAAGCCATTTTCATTGGCCGAACTCCATGCCCGCATACAGGCTATTATACGTAGAAAATATGGCACACAGGGGCAAAACATCAAGGTCGGAGATTTTGAAGTAAACTTACAAAACCGCACTGTAGATTACAGGGGCATCCAGATCACACTCTATAAAAAAGAATTTGACATCTTATCGTATCTACTACTCAACAAGAACAGACCATTAAGCCGAACACAGCTTTATGAATATGTATGGGGCGACCTCAGCCTTTCTGAGGGTGACTCCAACTATATAGATGTACACATCAAAAATATCCGCAAGAAACTATCCGCTTATGCGAAAGTGGATTGGCTAGAATCGGTAAGGGGAATTGGATACAAAGTAAATGTCATAAAGTGAAGTTAAACCATAAACTAACCCTGTATTTTACATTGTCCAAACTGATTATTTTTGGCGTATTTGTCAGTTCACTCCCTTCGTTGTTTGACTGGTATTCCGTCTATACAATCGATAAATTTTTGCAGATCCAGCGGGAGAAGGTTTTTCAGGATATCAAAGAAAATGGGTTGGATTTCTATCTCGAAGGGCAGGATAGTTACGGAAGTTACACTATGCTTAAAGAAGATTACGTGTCGATCCAAAAAGTACCGCCCGAAGCCTGGATCGATTCAAGTGAAATAGATGACCAGATACGCATCATTGGTAGTGATACGATTCCGTACCGGATTCTTAAAAACGTATTTACCTCGAAAGAGGATTATTACCTATTAGAAATCGGGAGATCCCAACAAACCATAAACCTCTATAGTGATCTCCTGCAGCAAGTGAGTTTATTTTTTCTAATCGTCCTTACGCTTATAACGTTGCTGTTGGATTTCTTTTATCTGAGGAAACTATTAAAACCATTCAGGTCTATTGTAGCGAAAAGACTGATCAATCAAAAGTTTCCCTTTAACATCAATTTCGTCCCCATTAAAACTACCACCAGGGACTTTCGATTTCTGGACGATTCGCTACAGGAACTCATGGTCAACGTTAATAGCGCCTTTAAGCGAGAGCGTGAATTTACAGCAAATGCATCACACGAACTGCTTACTCCTGTCAGCATTCTTAAAAATAAGATCGAAAACATGACTATGGACGACAATCTTCTACCAGAACAGTTGGATAGACTCATGGATATGTCGAGAACATTAGATCGACTGGGAAAGATAATCAAGGCATTATTATTTTTGGCCCGGATAGATGGGGGGCAATATAAAAAAGAGGATGAGTTCCATCCAAAAGCTATATTATATAACGTATTTGAAGAGCTTACGCCGATGTTGGAGGAAATGGATATACGATACACCATTCGGGTGAACGTGGATATTGTTTTCAAACATATGAACAAGGAGCTCTTCTTTCATATGTTGTATAACATAGTGTCAAATGCAATACGCTATAACGTGCAGCATGGTCAAATCATAATCCACGATGAATACAAAGATGGATATTACTGTCTGCATATCAAGGATACAGGCATAGGAATTACGCCAGCCCGACTACCCTCTTTATTCAACAGGTTTTCGAGTAAAGGTGGTACCGGACGCTACGGCTTAGGTTTATCCATTGTTAAAAGTATTGCCGATGCCTTTGACATTGAGATCACTGTCGATTCTACACCCGGAACCGGCACAACCTATAGCCTTACTTTTAACAAGAAAACGTTTTTAATGCCTTAATATAGGCATTAAAAACGTTATTACTATACTATACCTTATAATATTGTTCCCATCCTTTTGCAGGAGGAGGTCCTATTAACAGCGCATTCGCAAATTTATCGTTTACAATCTCTTTTTTAATCGGATCAAACACAATTTTTGTGTTGAGTTTTTGGGTGATCACACCAAGACAGAAAACCTGACTTAACGGACCAGCTATATCAAATGGAGATCTCGTTTTTTCCTCCCCTTTGCTGGCTTTCAAGAAATTGGCGAAATGGTTAGAAGGTGAAGCAGGTACGGTCGGCAACTTAGCTGCGATCTCTTGTGCTTTCCCTTCCGGAATAATCTGCAACGTACTTCCGTGCGATCCACCTTTAAACGTCAGATTTTTTGAATAGATGATCTTACCCGGATTCAATTTAGCGGGTTCCAATTTACCTGTGCTCGGTGGTGGAATGTTCGGGTCCAGACCTGAGACGCCATACCCCTCCGGTATTGGCGGAAGATTATCGAGTCCATCATACCAATTAATATCGACAGCACCTCTATTCTTCTTCTTCGGGAAATGAAATTTAAGTGTGGAAGACATCGGAAAAAAGAAGGAATTATGCCCTTCTAACATCACGGCATCTACCTCCGTGGGGAGTCCCAAATCTAAGAATTCGTGCGCCGTATCCAATAGATGGGCACCCCAATCTCCTAGTGCCCCCATTCCAAAGTCAAACCAGCATCGCCATTGTCCGTTGACAAAATCTTTATTGTAGTCATGACCCAAAGTCTGCATTTGCCATAATTCCCAATCCAGTGTCTGTGGAATGGTCTGTGCTTTAGGGAAACTTTTTATGGTAGGATCCCAACCATGCCATCTCCGTGGCATATTCATATGGGCATCGATACGGTGAACATCTTTGATAATCCCCGCGTCCTTCCAGGCCTTGAACTGGAAATAATTTGCTTCGGAATGCCCCTGATTTCCCATCTGGGTTACTACCTTCGGAAATTTTTTGGCCTTTTCCATCATCAACTCTACCTCCCAAAACGTGCGCGCCATTGGCTTTTCTACATACACATGTTTGCCCATATCTATAGCCATCATGGTAGCCGCGAAGTGTGCAAAATCTGGTGTACCTATAGAAACCGCGTCGATCTGCGTATCCATCTGTTCCAACATCTTTCGGAAGTCCGTGAAACGGGGCGCATCCGGAAACATCTTCATGATCTCGGCAGTATGTGGCGCTCCTAAATCCACATCACACAAGGCCACGATATTACACAACCCTGTTTTGTATAGATCCTTAATGATTTCTGCGGCTCTATTTCCGATTCCAATGCAGGCCAAATTGACCCGCTCATTGGGTTTGGCAAGGACTACATTTCCAAGCACACTGTTAGATAAAAGTACTGCACCTCCAGCAATAGTGGTTTTTTTAAGAAAACTTCTTCTTGAGAAATAATGA
The DNA here is from genome assembly GCF_005048855.1 of Sphingobacterium olei. GTDB lineage: Bacteria > Bacteroidota > Bacteroidia > Sphingobacteriales > Sphingobacteriaceae > Sphingobacterium > Sphingobacterium olei. The sequence continues at coordinate 319,994 of NZ_SUME01000005.1, read as the reverse complement.
TTTGTCATATCAATTACGTTTAGTTGTTCGGTTTAAAAATTAATACGATTTGATTTTTATATTCCGAAAGGAAACCGAATCTCCATGATCCTGAAGTAAAATATGTCCTTGTTTTGCTTCTCCAAAGTTTTCCCAATCTTTATACTTACTCGTCGCAACAATATCTTTGAATGATTGTGACCCTCTTTCATAGGTTAGCATTTTTATACCGTTAAGATAGTGTGTTACCTGATTGTCTGGCGTAACCACCACACGACCGCGATTCCATTGGCCTATTGGTCTACGTGCGCGGCCATCTTTATTCGACGTAATCAGATCATATAGCGACGCCAATGTGCGGTTACCATTCTTACCCATCTTTGCATCGGGGTGCAAGGCATCATCCAACACCTGGAATTCTAAACCAATTGCTGATCCATGTGTTTTTTCCTTTAACGTAACAAAATACTTAACACCGCTATTTGCTCCTGGAGTAAGCTTAAATTCAAACGAAAGATCAAAAGCTGCATATTGATCTTGGGTAATGATGTCACCACCATTTGTAGATTCGCCACCATCGGATTTCAACACATTAACTTGACCATTTTTGACCTCCCAACCTTTACCAGGCAATTCTCCCGTACGTGCACTTTTCCAGCCTTTAAAATCCTGTCCATTAAACAACAGTTTATACCCAGCCTTTTGTTCCGCCGCAGAAAGATTGTTGGGTGCCAAATTTACAATATGTACATCTGTAGGGAAATCTTTCGATTTCAGATTGGTCGTCTGAATTTTGATGTTCTTAAAATACACTTTCTTTCCATCCAATTCATTTGGGATGCTATGTACTTGTAAACCGATGAAACCGGTAGGATCTAATGTATCGATTACATACGCAGTAGGTACACCATTTATCCAGGTCTTGAGTTCATTACCTATTGCTTCTATGCGCACGTGATTGTATTCCTCTTGCTTATAAGCTGTTTTTGCTTTCTCATTCAAATCCATTGGATACAACCATAGTCTGCGGGCTTCATCATAGATACCACCCGACCAAGCACGTGCAGTCGGATCTATTTCCATCTGTCTGCCGTATACCCTACCTTTACCGTTGTTGCCCGACGGATCAAAATGGCTACGGGTTTGGACACCAGAATTGGTACTATTGCCTTCCAGCTTTATATCCAGCTCAAGGATAAAATCTCCATATTCTTGCTCAGTAACGAGGAATGAATTGGGCGTTCCTTTCGTCATCGTTCCGACAATCACGCCGTCTACGACTTCATAAGGGGCATCTCCACCTAATTTTTTCCAACCTTTTAAACTCTTACCGTCAAATAGACTTTTCCAATTTTCTTTCTGATTTTCGTTGGCCTTTATCGTGCTACAAGACCAATAGGTAAGGCAGGCAGCAGACAATAGCGCCACTGCGGCAATTTTAGTAAACAGGTTTTTTTTCGCTTTTATCATAATATTTATTTTATACATCTTAATTAGTTTATTATATATGTCACACCGATCAAGGCCACAATCGGCTTACTTCACAATCCATTTATCTCTTCGTTTATCGTTTTTTAACGTTAGTTTATAGGCTTTAACCTCCTTTTGGCATGCTTAGCTAAAAAAGCAAGTGCAAGACCTTGGTTAGTGGCGCAATAAAACAGTTTATAGACCTAGACAATATTATCAATTATTTACGAAAACCTACGCTATATCAAGGTTATTTTTACGAAAACGTTTTAGCCAATTTTGGAAAGTTTGTTATTAAACAAATGTTATGGAGGGGTGTTGAAAAATGGTCCCAAAAAGTATCTTCATTGAACAGGTCACATATTTCCGAAGAGATTATTAGCTGGATGCAATTTTCAATAAACGCTGTCCTTCGGTGCTATAGCCTAACGTGAGCGCCGTTTGTATACCCTGCTCGCTCATTTTGGATAGCGTCTTTTGCAAAATAGCAATCATTTTTTCCTCGGATTGTTTAGCGATCAGTTCATCATACTGGTATTGGAGAAATAACAAACACAATGCATCTTCCATGGTCTGGACTTCAGCGTCTTTTTTTATCGCCTTTTTCTGTACGATTTCTTTTACACGCTTAATCGTCGTTTCATCATAGCCTATTGAAAGCAATATTTCTTCCGCCTTTTGTGCATGAAATTTGGCAAGGTCGCTACGCCAGGTGAGGTATCCGACACGCCCCTCCGGATAGCTATCCCGCGGAATCTCCCAACGACCGATATGCTGACAGCGCGAAGCCAACAGCAATGCTTCAGTCGCATCGGGGCGTAGTTCTTTAATCCATTCATGGAGCTTGATGGCGTAAAAATATTCAATCGGATAATCTTGTCCCGAATTACTGATATGAATGGGCGATTGACGATTGTACGCATCGAATAATGCGAAAGCCTGATCTATTTTTGTCATAAGTAAAGATAGTAATAAGAATGAATAACTAATTCTCCACTGAAACTTAGCAAAAAAAATCGAAAACGGGAAATTCTATTCAAACACCACTTCTACTACTACCGGGAAGTGATCGGAAGGCATCCGTGATTCATACTGTCTGAAGGAAAGTTCTTTCGGAAAGTCTCCCTTTTTGATTTGCTCCGTTTGCGTTGTAGGACTTCTATAGGAGTCGGTCAATACACCGTACTTATTTACAGACACTGCAGACGTAACGAAAATGTGGTCGATACGGCTATCGGTCATCAGATCACTATCAAACGCATTGAAGGTACCATTTAGCGTATAACTTTCTTTTGTGTGTTCGTAACTGTCTTTTACAAATTTTGAGTCCGCAAGTATACGGTAGATCGCGTTGTTCTGATCCACATTAAAATCTCCTGTCAGAAAAGCTGGCTCACTACCGACCATTGCTTTCATCTTTTGGATTACAAGGCGTGCGCTTTCTTTACGGGCAACAATTCCCACATGATCCATGTGGAGATTGAAGAACCATGATTTCCGTCCCGTAGCAACCTCTACTAGTTGTGCCCAGGTACATATACGAGGCAATGAAGCATCCCATCCTTTCGACGGAACGTCTGGTGTTTCTGAGAGCCAAAAGGTACCCGAATTAATCAATTTAAATTTGTCTTTTTTATAGAAGATAGGCGCAAACTCCCCCTTATCCACACCATCATCACGCCCTATCCCTACCGATGCATACTCCTCGAGACCTTGATTCAGGTCTGCATATTGTCCTTTTAGTACTTCCTGCGCTCCAAATACATCAAATCCATGAAATTTAATGAGAGACAAAATAACGGGCAACCGCTTATCCCATCCATTTCCTTTCTCTCGGTCCCCATTATTGTCATATCGCACGTTGAATGTTGCTATTTTCCAAACCTGTTGTTCTTGTCCAAAACAAGGGCCAAGGACGACCACCAATAACAAGAAAAGTATAGTGGATACTCTCGTATATTTTTGTGTCATCATCATTATTTTTTAGATTTTTCTTGTTGTAATTCTGTGGTAAATGAATAGGGCATATCCTGTGGCTGCGTGCCTCTTGTTAGATTAGGACTTGTCGACATCTTAAAGACCAGCTCTCCTCCGTTCATCAAATCGGCATATTTTAGGTAGTTGTATGTATAAGGCTTTCCATTCACCGTCATTTCATCTACATAGATATGTTGGTCATCAGATGCCTGAGCAGAAATTATCACTGTTTTGCCATTCTCTAATTTAAGGGTGACTTTTTTAAATTGTGGCGAACCAATGGCATATTCTCCCGATCCTGGAGCCACGGGATAAAATCCCAACGAAGAGAAGACATACCACGCAGATGTCTGTCCGTTGTCCTCATCACCACAATAGCCATCGGGGGCGGCAGAATACAGTTTATCCATGATCTGTCTTACCCAATATTGCGTTTTCCATGGCTGTCCTCCATAATTGTAGAGATAAGGCATATGCTGGATCGGCTGGTTACCATGCGCATACTGCCCCATATTCATGACCTGCATTTCTCGCATTTCATGGATCATACGCCGACTTTTCATCCCCTCATGACTTGGGACGGTAAACACGGTATCCAGCATGGACGTAAACCGGTCGTTGCCGCCCATTAAGTCGATCAGCCCCTGTGGATCGTGAAAAACACAAAAGCTCCAATGCCAGGCATTACCTTCCGTGTACGCTTTGGTCCAATCGCTGGGATAAAAAGGAGAAACGAACTTCCCGTCCCTATTCCGGGCACGCATGAGCCGCGTTTCTTTATCGTAGATATTTTTATAATTAAGGGCTCTTTTTGCATAAATATCAATCTCCGATGCTGGTTTTTTCAAAGCTTTCCCCAGTTGGTAAATACACCAGTCCGCATATGCATATTCGAGTGTACGCGCGACATGCTGACTGAGTTCCTGATCAGCCGGAATATACCCATACGCATTGTACAGGTCAAATCCAGCCCTACCCGTAGATGAGTTGGTCGGATGCACGTGATTAGCACCATGCTTTACCGCTTCCCAAAGGGTCTCCGCATCATAGCCTTTGAGCCCACTTAAATAAGCATCGGCCACTACAGAGGCTGAATTGTTTCCAATCATGGATGCGCGGTGCCCAGGACTCGCCCACTCCGGTAAAAAGCCACTTTCGCGATAGGCATTGACAAGTCCTTCCTGCATTTTTTGGTTCATTGATGGATAAACGAGATTCAACAACGGAAACAAGCTACGGAAGGTGTCCCAAAATCCGGTATCGGTAAAGAGATAACCCGGCAAAACCTTGCCATTGTACGGACTGTAGTGCACCCTGTTGCCCTGTGCATCAATCTCCGAGAAATCTCTCGGGTATAACGTTGAGCGGTACAGACAGGAATAGAAGGTCCTGACTTTGTCGATATCATCGTCTTCGATTATTATTTTTCCAAGAACATCGTTCCACTTTTTGCGGCCGTCCTGTTTAATCTGGTCAAATGATTTTCTATCCACCTCCCGAAGGTTCAGTTCAGCTTGTGCATGACTAATGAAAGAAGACGCTATCCGCGCTGTGACCTGCTCACCTCTCTTCGTACGGAAACCTATTAAACCTCCAGCATGCTGATCCGTTGTTTCGCGTTCTCCTTTTTGGATTACTCCGCTCTTCACAGCTGCATGTGAGGTAAATGATTTGTCGAAAACGATCACAAAATAATTTTTAAAATTATCCGGAACCCCTCCACTGTTTTTAGTGGTATATCCAATGATCTTGTTTTCTTCTGGAATTATCTTTACATACGAACCCTTATCAAAAGCATCAATCACGACATATGCGCTATCACTCTCCGGAAATGTAAACCGAAACAATGCCGCTCTTTCTGTCGGTGTGATTTCGGTTGTCACATCATAATCCGCCAGGTATACACTATAATAGTATGGCTTTGCGATTTCAGCTTTGTGCGAAAACCAACTTGCACGATTCTCCTCATCGACATGCGGCTGTCCCGTAATCGGCATAATTGCAAACTGCCCGTAGTCGTTGTTCCAAGGGCTGGGCTGATGCGTTTGTTTAAATCCCCTGATTTTATCCGCAGTATACGTGTAAATCCAGCCGTTTCCCATTTTCCCCGTTTGCGGTGTCCAAAAGTTCATTCCCCAAGGCAGGGCAATTGCAGGATATGTATTCCCGGTGGAGAGTTCGTATTTAGAAAGTGTACCAACTAATGTACTGACATAATCGACTGGTTCCTTAGACTGTGCAAAAGTAGCAGATGTAAAAAATAGGTTACAAAAAAGAAAAGCAAGCACGATATGCCCCACATAGCGCCGAATAGTCTGGTATTGGATTTTCATTTCTTTAATCATAGATGACAATAATTACAGTTTATAGGTATACATAGGCGTTTTTAGTATTTAAAATCGTTTTAGCAACCGCAATATACTAAATTATTCCAACTCTTCATTTTGCAAAAAGGCCAAAAGCACCTGTGCAGGAATTGCTAAAGACGCCGTATGACTATATCGCGCAATATTTAAGCCTACGCATTTACCATACGCATTAAAAATAGGACTTCCACATTCGTAACTATGAATCCGTGAGTCGTGAAGAAATACACTCGGGAAGCCGTCTCTTCGGATGGATTTACCTCCTTGTATGTTATTCGCCGGATGATTATTTTCTCGAAGCAACTTGTTCGTGAGTACCAAATCAGACGCCAAACTATCTTCTCCTCTTATCCAAGAAACCCTCACGGTATCGCCAGGAAAATAATTCATAAATTCCTTGTTAATTTTTTCTGCACTTGCGACATCATTGCCATTCAATAGCACAATTTTATCGTCCTTCTGCAATCCCGCTATATACGCCGGCCCGAGGCTATCCACATGCAGTATGGTCGGCAATCCGTTGATCTCTTGTAACTGTGCGCTAATGCTACCAGAGCTCTGCCATGCCGGCATATTCAGCGGAGCCATTCCAACCACCCCATTTTTTATCTCCGCAGGAGAAATAGCAGTCCAAATACGTCTTCCAACATCATCCGTGGTAAGTACATCGTCAGCGATCGATGTCCAGCGGATTGTTTCACGTAATTTCACAGGAGCCTGTAGCGCGATTAAATCATTGGTCTTATCTCTAGCTAACACCTTTAATGCATATTCCTTTTTCCCATATTTTAAAACCGGATATTGTCCGACCAGGGTACTCTTGGTTACGATAACCTGTTTATTTTTAGGAAGAGAAAATCCAGTACCTAAAATCTGTACCGAATCTGCGTTAATTGTACTCGTGATCGTAAAGACCGGAAGAGACTTTCTTCGTGATTTTTCAATCCGGTTTGCCATTGGTTGTGCATGAAGTTCTTTGATCAACGGATCCAATCCGATGGGATCTTCCGTTGTGGGATATTGGTCAATACCCTCGTTTTTCTGTAAAGCGGACCAATATCTTCGGTAAATATTTATTGGCACTTCATAATTTCGACCTTCAGGACCGTCGATACGGCTGTGCAAAGCCACCACACGTCCTAAGGCATCGAACAACGGACCTCCGGAGTCACCGGGCTCCATAATGCATGAGCTTTGTACAAAACCATACGCATCCAATGGATTTAGGATACGTCCAATACGCAAAAAAGGTTGATTCAAGAGTAACGTTTCGGGGTAAGACCAACCGAAGCACAACTGGTTTTCTGCTAACGAGGAAGACCAGCCCATCTCCGCATAAGGCCAAGATCTCTCTCCTTCCATCTTCATCATGGCGACATCCGGCAAATTCGTGGAGCTATCGGTCACCAGTCTTCCCAATGCCCTCGCCATTCCCTCTTTACCATCGGGGAACAACACCCTATACAAGTTACCCGGTTTAGTGGCATGCGCAACAGTAAGGATGTGCCCCTCTGAACTCACCACCACGGCACTAAAAGGGGCTGCATTTTGTCGTTTTGTCAGGGAATCTATACCATACAGTTTGATACAAGCCGGATAGACCTTTTTTAGGATTGCATCTGCAATCTGCCTATCAGGAGTATGATTGAGGGAGACCGCATAAACCTTGCTCCCGAGGCTTAAAGAAAAAACAAAAAGGAATAGCGCCATCCATCGAGCGGTATCTCGAAGGGTTATCCGACTGAAGAAATCAATACGTTGCATAAGGTTAAAAAAAACTAAATCGGCACAGTATAGAAAACTGCGCCGATAATTATATTTACAATAATACAAAAAAATAACCTTTATACGGTTTTTTTACTGACTCGACTAATTCGATCATTTCCAATTTTGTATAATCCATATTACCATTCGATCCAATCAGTGCATACCTGATTTTACCTGCCTGATCGATAGTAAATTTCGCCGGTAGCTCTGCCTCTTTTTACGTTATGATCGGGTTTTGAGTCCTCGTTACACGAAATTGCAGTGAATAAGCCTCTCCAGTATCATCTCGTATGATTGACATGTTTGCTATGACCGGGATACGCATTTAGTCACCCACAAAGAAAGCCACCGATTTCTACTTTCAAACGATCGTACTTTTCCATCAACATCTCTAAATTCTGCTGTGCTTGTTCATCTAACGCCTCAATGTCTTTACGTCTACTCCGTACGGGAATAGTATACCCCAATTTATGCAACACATATTTAGCGGATGTCGGGTACGCATAATGCATCACCTCCATATGGTCGATCAAAAAACTTTGCACCTGAGCAACCGCATGTTGCTTATCCACCCGGTTGTAGTTATCGCAAAGCCAGACGATCATTTCCGGAAAATAATTACCTTGAATACAGGAAAGTCCTGCCGATCCCGCTTTCAGGGAATCCACAGCATGCGCCATGTACGCATCATACAAACCAAAATCCACACAACCCGCGGTCTCCCTTATTTTAGCTTCGATACTCCTCATATCCAAGGAAGTGTCTTTATGGTATTTAATTCGACCTGTCTTTGCAAGTTGGCCCAAAAATTCCGGTTGAATAATTCTCTTATACGGTGCCGGACATTCATAAAAGCCCAAAGGCACATCCGCTGTCCATTCTAGCAAATTTTCTACATTCCTACGGAACGTTTCTTCACTATCGTCTTCTTTTGCGAGCAATCCGGTAATTGCAATGACTGCATCTACGCCCGTCGCATAGATTTCCCGCACAAACTGCGCCTGATTTTCTAAGCTATCCTCAAACGTTCCCGTCGCCACGATAGGGACACGCCCGTTGACTTTTTCCACAATAAAAGAAACGGACTTTAGCATTTCTTCTTTCGACAGATTAAACATTTCACTCGACAGGCAGTTGGCAAATAACCCGCCCGCTCCTGCGTCTAAATAATATTCAACAAGCTCCGCCAGTGCGGTATAATCAATTGCTCCATCCTCCTGAAAAGGCATAAGCATCACTGGGATAAATTTTTTATCGTTTCGAACTATCATAGTTAACACGCATATATATCGTTTACATTCTTCTTAATTTTCGACTTAGGTTTCCTACTAAAAAAATAGACAAGGTACCTACCACAATGATCATATTGGCATGGAGTGGGTTTTTTAAGAAAGCATATTGTTCAGGAATGAGATAGGAAAATGTCATCCATAGAATCACGCAGATCCCCACAATCGTTCCGATCAACGCGTCATTATTGTTTACTTTTTTACTGATCAGCCCCAGCAAGAACAGCCCCAACATACCTCCGGCAAAAATTCCGGATAATGTCCACCACGCGTCCAACAAACTCTTTATACCAATCATGGCAATACCACACAACATACCGATCAAACCCACCACGACGGTTGCACAATAGAGTACCTTCAAACTATTCTTATCCGACGACTTGTTGTTGATATACCGTTTATAGATATCCTCCGTAAATACAGTAGCCGAAGCGTTCATCCCGGAGCTAACGGTACTCATGGCTGCCGATAGAATAGCGGAAACAATCAGTCCCAATAATCCCGTTGGGATCATATAAACCATAAAATGAGGCATAATTTTGTCACCATAGTCTGCTGGCTTCATCGATGCGGCCAGCTCGCTCACTTCCAAACGATGAAGTGCAAGTCCTAATTGCTCTGATGCTGCTTGCAACTTGATCGTTTCCAGAAGATTGGGATGCTGTTGGTAGTAGGTATAGAGGCATGTACCAATTACAAAAAACAAAAAGGACACTGGAACATAGATCCAAACACAAAGCCAAACAGATTTATTCGCTTCCTTTGGACTTGTTGCTGTATGATAGCGCTGCACATAGTTTTGATCCATCCCGAAGTTATTCAGATTGATAAAAAAACCATACAACAGCACGACCCAAAATGACGAACTGACAAAATCAAATTCCATTGTTCCCAGACTGAATTTATCGTTGGCGAGTCCTTCTTTGAAGATATCCTGAAAACCACCCGGCACCTCCCTTACGACCAGATATATGATAACTATAGCACCTAACGTTTTCAAGACGCCCTGCACCACTTCGGTCCAGATCACGGCTTCTATTCCACCCAGCACCGTGTATATCACGATGCAAATTCCGGTAACCACCATAATCGTGACCATGCTGTACCCTGTCAACGCTTGCAGGGTGAGGGAAATACCAAAGAAGATCGAACCGATACGTGCCAGTTGGGTCAACAGAAAACAAACGACCGCGTATGTACGAGCCCAGGTACCAAATCTCTTTTCCAAATTGGTATAGGCAGAAACCTCTCCCGTGCTTCTATAAAACGGAACAAAGTACTTGGTTGCAAGCCATGCTGCCAGGGGCATGGAAAGACTGAATACAAAGGCATTCCAGTTACCTCCATAAGCCTTTCCCGGTACGCCTAGAAAGGTATTTGAACTTAAAAAAGTAGCATATATCGAGATGCCGATTGCCCAGCCGGGAATTCTTCCGGCCGCTCGCGTAAATTCTTCTGTCGAGCGATTACGTCGGGAGAAATAGACGCCGACCAATACCATTCCGATCAGGTAAACAAGGATGATTACTAAATCAAATACAGGTAAGTTTTTCATACCCAACTGATATTTGCCGAGAGGTGCAAATCCCTACGGCACACTAGAAATACTTGATGCTCCTGTATTGTCATACGATCTATATTTGGTATAACAAATATGGGGAGCATACACGTTCAAATACTAAAGGAAATTATCCAAAATATCCAACATATTATCATTAAGAACTGAAAGAATAGAGGTAATAAGAAGGCTATCCAAAAAGTAACAGTGAAATAACAGGTTAATAATAAAAAGTTAACGCGAGCCAGCTACTTTTGATAAAAGAAATCATCATTCACTTCAAAGGTAACCGCCATCAAAAATGTCTCCTCTTTTTCATCTCTCCCCGGCATGAAACCAGGAACTTGTAAAAGCCTCATGAATACCACGAGGCTTTTTTGTGCTATACAGAACCCCGACGAATAATAGAGAATGGATTATTTATGTGTTCTGCCTTTCTCTCCCGAATCAAACGCACAACTGTTCTTCCCATCTTTTCAAAATCAGTGGTAATAACGGTAATATTTAGCAGCTCTTTCAGCACTGTTTCATTGAAAGATAGTATTCCCATATCCTTACCAGGTTTCAATCGAAGGGTTTTGGTTTTCTTAATTAAGGTCGCCAAATCAGCTTCAGTCAATACTATATATAACGTTCTTTTTTCTAATACTTCTTTATCCGCATCGGAAATAACGGCAAACTCTTTGCCTGTTTGCGCACAGAATTTCAGCACACCTTCATTGAGTTCTATCGGGTGATTGCTGTATTTAGGGAACACAACGACGATCTTATTATATTTTTTCATCAGATCGTTTGCCGACATGAAGGCATTAAATATATCGTGCTTAAAATCCTGATATACTGCTATTCCCGAATGGACCAACTGCGGGAGATCTTTGTCCAACAGAACCAGCTGATCTGCGGGGATCTTTAAGAACGTTTTCATATAAGTGGCCTCTTCCGCTCCATGCATAAAATGTGGCATGATCACATAATAGTGATAATTTCCAAAATTTTCGTCAATAATTTCAGCGAGCAGCTGTGGATTGTAATGGTGAATTTGGAGGTCGACTTTCGCTCCGTTGCCAAATTCCGAAATGATAGCATCGTAGATGATTTTTTTGTAGGAACTCAATTTATTAAAGATCAACAGAACTCTTAATCGAACATCTTGTACCCCAAGGATGAAGTTACCCTTCCCGCGAAATGCCTTGACATATCCTTCCCGTATCAATTTCTTAAAAGCTTTTTCAACCGTATCGCGCGACACGCCATATGTTTTGCTAAAAACAGTAATCGAAGGGAGCTGCTCGTCTTTCTTTAGCCTGCCCTTTTCAATTTCCAGTATGATGGAATTCGCGATCTGTTCGAATTTAAGTAACGCATTGTTGTTCTTTATGTTTAGTGGCTTCATGCTATACCGTTTTTCCTTGAATTAAAGATACAATAAAAGTCCGAGCTACAAATTCTAACTCGCGCTGGTAACAGTTATTAGGAATTAGCGTTCACCTTTTGAGAATTCCTCATCACCATATTCCTGACCGAAATCGGGCATGCCATCTTGTGTCCATTTTAACACCCGTACACGGGTATGACGATTAGGATCATACAACGGTTCACCGTCGATCTCTTTGTAGTCACGGGCGTGATATACCATGATGTCCGTAGTTCCATCTTCCGATGTGGTAAAACTGTTATGCCCAGGACCGAAGCGCTGTAATTTTTCATTCGTAAAAAATACAGGTTCACTAAGCTTATGCCACGATTTAGCATCCAAAAGATCCGATGTTTCATCCGCCCACAGAAGACCTATGCAATAGGAAGCATCTGTTGCGCTGGCTGAAAAAGTTAAAAATACCTTGCCATGACGAACCAGAACGGCCGGACCTTCGTTAACTTTATGCCCTTTCATTTCCCAGTCGTATTCCGGTTGGCTAATAACCACCTGTTGATCATCCAGTTTTATTGGATCGACCATCTTCGCAATATACAACCCGGTATTAGTTACCTCGTCCGAAGCCCGATCCACCCAAATCATATACCGTTGCCCCTTTAAGGTGAAAGTCGTTGCATCCAACGAAAACTCGTTGCGATGGCTTTTCATCTCACCTTCCTCTTTCCAACCGCCTTCCGTCGGATTGTCTGCGGTATTTGACAACACATATTTGCGTATCTTCCATTTATCCTTAGCCGAGCCGGCTGCAAAATAGACATACCACGTGCCATCTATCTGATGGAGCTCCGGGGCCCATATATGATTCCCCATTATACCTTCGCTATGTTTACGCCATACAACAGTTGCTTCGGCATCTTTCAGGCCATCCAGCGTCTTTGATTGACGAATCTCAATGCGGTCGTATTCCGGAACTGTAGCAATAAAATAATAGGTTCCGTCAGTTCCTCTCGTGATAAACGGATCCGCACGTTGTCGGATAAAAGGGGCTACATCAGGTTGCTGCTCGGCTTGTTGAGCAGTCGTACAACCGACCGATAGCATACAAACGAATAGGATCCAAATTTTTAAAAGTGCTTTCATTATTTTTTTATAGGGTTGATTTATTGCTAACCAAAACATACGGTTTACATTATTCGGTTTATAACATGCATAACAAATATACTAAAATACAATTAAACGTCGACACTACATTTAATTACTGTACAAAAAAAATATCCTGAAGCGGGGAGCTTCAGGATATTTTAATTAACCAATTATTAACCTAAATTATGAGTTATTATAACGGGACCTTTATTGCGTTTAGTACATCTCTCGTGTCAAATTAATGTCATTTCAAAATTCAGCATTCAACATCTTGTTAACGACTCTTTTTATGGTGGTTTTAACCCTGTAGATAAGTTTCGATTCTTTCGACCATATCTGTGCTGCCGCAGTACAACGCTGTACGCTGGTGTAGCTCCGTAGGTTCTAAATCAAGGATGCGCCGCACACCATCCGACGCTTTCCCCCCTGCCTGCTCCACGATAAAAGCCACCGGATTTGCCTCATACATTAAGCGCAGTTTGCCGTTGGCATGTGAAGAGCTATTGGGGTATAGAAATACGCCTCCCAACAAAAGGTTACGGTGGATATCCGCGACCAACGATCCGATATATCGTGCCGTATAAGGGCGTCCCGTATCCATATCCTCTTCTTCGCAATACTTAATGTATTTTTTTACTCCATCCGGAAACTTCCGGTAGTTGCCCTCATTAACGGAATAGATCCGTCCTTTAGCCGGGATTGTAATATCCGGATGTGACAGACAGAATTCGCCAATACTGGGATCCAATGTAAAACCATTCACACCTCTTCCTGTGGTATACACCAACATCGTCGACGAACCATAGATAATGTACCCCGCGGCTACTTGTAAAGCGCCTTTTTGCAGGATATCCGCCAATGTGGCTTCCCCTCCGGCAGATGTACGCCTGTAGATGGAAAATACAGTTCCTACTGATACATTGACATCGATATTACTCGATCCATCCAGTGGGTCAATGCAGACCACGTATTTCGCATTTTTCGAAACTTCAGATTGGATACAGATGGGATCTTCATGTTCTTCCGAAGCAACTACACAACATTCCCCGCCACTCCGCAGTGCTGCGATAAACTGTTCATCGGCATATACATCCAATTTCTGTTGTCCTTCGCCCTGTATATTTACCTTACCTGCCGAGCCCAGGATATCCGCCAAACCCGCTTTGTTCACTTCGCGGTTTACGATCTTTGCCGCGATACCGATATCGCGTAATAAACGGGAAAATTCGCCCTTCGCATACGGGAAATCCGCTTGCTTTTCAATAATAAACTGTCCTAATGTTTTAAATGCTGTCATGGTATTTAAGTTGGTGGCATGTAGGTTTCATAAAGGTAGTGAATAGTAGCCAAAAAGCCTACCAATCCGCTGCTTTTCAGTGCAAATTCTACGCAATCGTTATCAAATTTAGCAGTTATTTGCCTTAGCTTAAATTTTCACAATATTACTTCAGTATGGATAACGACCAGGTCTGCTGCCACCGTTCTGCTAGCGGAAGGAAAACAATACCTTCCTTCTCTGCCAGTACACCATTATGCTGTGCGGTGTCGTTAACACCACACCAAGGTTCCAAGCAGATAAAAGATGCCCCCGGAGCAGACCACAACCCGAGATAGGGAAACCCTTCAAAGGCAAATTCTACACTGTAATCTTCCTGTCGATTACCCAATCGTATTTTTTTGGATTGCAGGTTCTTCAATACCCAGGCATCGTCTCTGAACATATTTGCGCTTAATTGCAGCCGTTGGTCTTCTAACGGATAAAACTCGGGCTGTGTATGCAGTAGATCATTCCGTAGGTAATATCGGGTCAATGCGCTGTCGGCGGCAAATTCCAAAAAGTAATCTGCCCAACCTCTTCGTTGTGAAAAGTCTAACTGCAGCGCAGGATGTCCTCCAACGGAAAACAACATCTCTTCTTCGCTATTATTCCACACCTCGTAGGTGCAATACAACGTATCGCCTTCAAGGATGTAATGCACAAAGAAATCAAAGTCAAAAGGGTATAGGTCTTTCGTCTGTTTGTTTGCCCGTAAGACGAAGCTAAGCTCCGTTTCCGTTTGAACAACCAAATCAAAGATACGGTCGCGTGCAAAACCATGTTTAGGCAGTTGATACTTCTGATCATGATGCCGATAGGTACCATTTTTTAGATACCCAACAATCGGAAACAGCACGGGTGCACTTTTTGTCCAAAACTTTGGATTCCGTTGCCAAATGTATTCGCGTTCACCCTTCTTGTCGTATGCACTCCGTAGCTCAGCTCCTTCCTGTACCACTTCTACTCGGAGTACATCGTTTTCAAGTATCATTTTAATTTAGATTTTAGATCTGAGATGTTAGACTTTAGAGGGGGTCTGATTACTTATTAGACGCTTCTTTCTCTGCTACAACCCGGCGTAATCCATGGCTCGAAAAGCGATGACTCCGTTTATTGAAATAGATGTCGATCTTTTCTTCGATGCAGTATTTACGCCCGGTAAAGTCCTGATCGCGGTATTCTTCTCCGATAAAACGGACATTTATCGGCAACGCCTTAATCATATCGGCTAAATCCTGCTCCGTCTCATAGGGGATAATTTCATCCACATAACGGCAACCTTCCAACTGTATATAACGCTCAACAACAGATTGTGTCGGTTTATTCTTCTCCGGAGAGACCTCTGAAGGATCCGTATTCAATCCGACGATTAAATAATCACAATTTCGTTTTGCTTCTTCAAGCATCATAATATGGCCAGCATGTAGCAGATCAAATACGCCAAAAGTTATTCCTATTTTCATCTATTTAATTCTATTTTTAGTTGTGATGAAGTTATCATGATTTATTCATTATTATTTTGCTTTCAAAGGTATTCATGAAATCGCTACGCTAAGTTATTCATTCAAATGTATGATTAAATAAATCATGATGGTTTCATATTTTAAAAGTCAAAAATCAGTGATCATAAAGTATACATGCCGTTAGCACGTCTAAAGTATCTTCGATGAGCCAATCCAGTTGATTATCAAACAAACCTGTATAGGCTCACTTATTTTATCCATTCATGTCCTAGAAACCAAATTTTCCAAGTTCACGCAGGTAGAGTTACTTTGGGATAAATATACTAACTTTTGAAATTTTCTCTATTAAAAAAACATTAATTATTCCACAGCACACTCGATTTTGCATTTTTTAGGCAGTCACTTATTGGCATCCATCCACAACTTATTTTATGTCGAATGCTACTGTTCGTGGCTAAAGAGCTTTAAATTTTTTGCGGATGCGGCACAATGTTTCCTTTTTCATGCCCAGATAAGAAGCCAAGTATTTAAGTCTTACACGGTCAATCAATCCTTTACGTGTTTGAGCAAGTCGTTTGTAACGCTTTTCGGCGGAAGGAAGTCTGCACAGGTAGGCTCTTTCCTCCGCCTCGCGGTAATACATTTCCAATGTTTTTCTGCCTATTATATTTGTTTCGGGGTAGCGGTCATATAATTCATCCAGGCAGGTTCTACTAATGGCAATCAGTAGCGTATCTTCCAGCGCCTGTATATACTCCTCCGTATCTACGTCCAAACCAAGATTACGGATACTTCCTACAACATTGTTTTCTTCATTTATCCAAGTGGTAATCTCTACGCCCTCATCCCGTATAAAGCCTCTCATCAGCCCCTTTACGATAAAGTAAATAGTTTCGGTGTTATCAAGCGGACTTCGGATAAATTTTCCTTTCGTCACCTTGATATAGCGGGTATTTTCCAAGACATAGACCATAACTGGTTTAGAGAGCGGAAACAAGCTGTGAAAGAAATGCAACATTTCCTTCCCCCCATTCGGGTATAAATTGACAAGTTCGTACATAGGTAACAATAACGGATGCTCTATATTAAAAGCGGATAAAAGTAACTTATCTCACTTACAAAAAATATAACCTTGATCACATTTTTAAAAAAAATGCGTAGTTAGGAAATCAAGGATGGGAAAAGTATTCCTGAATGTAATGCAGATACATAACAATAAAATTGTTTACTGGAATAAGCAAAAATTGGCATTATTGCTTATTCCAGTAAACACACGTCATATATACCTCAGGGGTAACGTAGACAACACAAGGCTATACGTCAATCGGGTTGACATCATTTTTCTACTATCACGGGTACAATAACGTCATTTTCTTTTACTGAAAACGCATAAATACCAGTTTGCGTATTCCATTTTTTTGTTACCGGCACGATACGAGTTCTTCTTGGGCTGACCTTATTTTGGTCGTAGTGGATGTGGTAGGTATAATACAATTGTCCGTCTAACCCTTCGAACAAATCACCGTGTCCTGCACCATTTTCACCAACGATAGCACGGTGGATGATGGGACTATTTTTTTGTTTTTCCCACGGGCCATAAGGCGAATCAGCTACCGCATAGCCCACGGAATAGTCGATGTTCATGAAATGGTTGGCCGAATAGAACAGGTAATATTTATTTTTGAGCTTGATCACGGTAGGGCCCTCAATAATCGGATCCGACTTATAATTTGGCGTCGCTTCCCAGGCTTCCGTTTGTCCAAAACATTTCTTGAATGTTTCCGGTTTAATTTTCCCCGTTTTTAGATCAAATTCTGCTACCCACAGGTAGTTACCGCTATCAAACCGCACACAATAGAGGTAGTACTTACCATCATCGTCTTTAAAAATGTAAGAGTCAATGTTCTTTTCCGCTGCATAAATAGGCACAACATCCTGTTGTCGGTATGGCCCCAGTAAAGAGGTCGACTGCGCCAATACAGTTTGTTCATCGGCCGTATAAGTCAGGTAATAGCTTCCGTTATCTTTGAAGAGCTGCGGAGCCCAAGCAGGGATCTTCGCCCGTACTTCTGAAAAGCTCTATGTGCAAGGGGAATTAACATTCTCCACGTTTAAATCGACGTACACCTTTCAACAAGAAAACTATAATCCCACATTTTATCAATTGAATGTACCTGTGCACGTAGGCTATAAAATAGTGCAAACCGATCAAATGCTTTTAAGAACATCATTAGGATCTCAATTAAACTACAATCTGAAAAAGCAGAATGCAACGCCTAATACCAAGTTCAATACGCTTACCTGCGATGGTTTTATCAATATCGGAACGGATATCAACCGTTTTGCGGTAGACCTGAGATACAACCACTCCATCAATAGAACAAGCAAGGATCTGGACAGCCGAAGCCGGATAATAGGTTTATCCGTAGGGTATAATTTTTAATCTAAACTCTTTTCATATTGAAAAACCTGGCTTATAGCTAGGTTTTTCAACCTACTAAACACATTATGAAGAACAAATTAAAACTTCATAAAGTTCTGAAGACGTATGTAGAAGTGTTTAGTGGATTCCGAAAGCAATGCATTTTTTCTTAAATCAGATTAAGTCTTTCCGATTTTTGATATCTCTGATCTTTGTTTTCGCATTTTTTACTTTTTTAAAGCCGAAATATACTGCTCTTGAAGTCATATTTTTACTTCTTATTCTATTAATTGTAGAAGATATTTTCCGTATCCACTTTTCACTAAAGGTTCAGCAACTTTTATCAGTTCTTCCTTACTAATATATCCCATACGGTAGGCCACCTCTTCGATTGCGCCAATCTTCATACCTTGGCGCTCTTCAATGACCTGCACAAATTGACCTGCTTGCATCAATGATTGAACTGTCCCTGTATCTAACCACGCTGTTCCCCTATCGAATACGCCGACCTTCAATTTACCCTGTTTTAGATATACGTTGTTAACGTCTGTAATCTCTAGCTCTCCCCTTGCAGAGGGCTTTATGTTTTTCGCAATTTCAACAACATCGTTATCGTAAAAATATAAGCCGGGAACGGCATAATTTGACTTTGGTGTTGTCGGTTTTTCTTCAATGGAAACCACCTTGTTATCCTGATCAAACTCGACGACACCGTAGCGCTGGGGATCGTGTACCTGATAGGCAAAGACTACACCTCCTTCCGGATCAGCACATGATTGCAATAGCTTGGACATACCCGATCCATGGAATATATTATCGCCTAAGATCAAGGCGACTTTGTCGTCCCCAATAAATTCTTCACCCAATATGAACGCCTGAGCAAGACCATCTGGAGAAGGTTGTTCTTTATACGAAAAGCTACAGCCAATCTGCGATCCATCACCGAGCAATTTCTCGAAGTTTGGTAAATCCTGTGGTGTGGAAATGATCAGAATTTCATTGATCCCTGCCAACATCAGTGTCGAAAGCGGATAATAAATCATTGGCTTATCGTATACAGGCATCAGTTGCTTCGATACGGCTAACGTCAACGGGTGTAATCGTGTGCCGGATCCTCCGGCAAGGATAATTCCTTTCATATCAAATAGATATTAGTATTGAGACATGAGTATTGAGACTAACACTCACCCTTTATTTTTACAAGTTATTCAACATTTCCTTTGAGCTTCTTTCCAGCCATCTAACTCTTAACCTTCCAACCTATTCAACATTACTTCCAAACTATCCTTCCAGTCGGGCACTTCTACCCCAAATATACTTTTTATCTTGCCTTTGTCCAATAGCGAATACCGGGGACGCGCTGCCGGTGTCGGATAGGCTGTTGTTGGAATAGGATTAATTTTACAATTCAGATTTTTTATTTCCCTAATCGCAACCGCAAAATCGTACCAGCTAATTCTACCCTCATTCGAAAAATGACAAATTCCTTTTTGCCAGTTTTCAGAATGGATAATATCGAGAATTGCCTTTGCCAGATCACGGGCGTATGTCGGTGATCCAACCTGATCGTTAATGACTGATATCTCATCACGCTCAGTCATCAGCCGAATCATTGTTTTTACGAAGTTAGCTCCAAAGCTGGAATACACCCATGCTGTGCGGATGATTATAGCGTCAGCTCCCGACTTCAGGATTGCTTCTTCACCTTTCAGTTTCGTAAGGCCATATACGTTGAGCGGGTCGGTTGGTTCATCTTCTTTTAACGGCATATCTCTGTTACCTTGGAACACATAATCCGTAGAGATCTGAATCAATTTCTTTCGGTTTTTCACTGCCCACGTCGCCATGGTCTCGACCGCTTGGTGATTAATGATATCTACCAGCTCCGGTTCAGATTCAGCCTTATCAACGGCAGTATAAGCTCCTCCATTCACAATGACATCAGGTCCAATTTCTTCCAACACATCAAACACCCTGGATACGTCGTCCAAAGGCATTTCCTCCCGATCCACAAATACAAATGTATCGCTTAGATAGATTAGACTTAGTTCTTTTATTTCAGATCCAAGTTGCCCGTAAGCTCCGGTAACTAGTATTTTCATATTGTAAAGTTAAGAAGTTAGCCCGTTATCCTTCCAACCACTTCTTCAAAACTCGGCAATACTTGATCCTTATCCGAAACAAGCATCTCGTTTGCTGGTATTACCCAATCTATGTCCAAGGCCGGATCATCGAATTTTACGCCACACTCCGATTCCTTGTTATAGAAATTATCGCATTTGTAGAAGAATGTTGCAGTTTCACTCAATACCACGAAACCGTGCAGGAAACCACGGGGGACAAATAACTGCAGGTTGTTTTCTTCCGACAGTTCCACGGCAACATGTTGTCCAAAGGTATCCGAGCCTGAACGTGCATCTACTGCAACATCTATTACTTTACCCTGCAATACGCGCACGAGCTTAGCTTGTGCATACTCGCCTGCTTGCGCATGCAGTCCACGCAATACGCCTTTGGTAGAGAAAGATTGATTATCCTGTACAAAGTGTGCGTCCGTACCTATCAAATTATTAAACGTTATTTCATTAAAGCTCTCAAAGAAATACCCTCTACTGTCTCCCAATTTGACTGGTTCCAGAATAAAGCAGCCTTTTAATTTTGTTTCTGTTGCTTTCATCCTATTTTAGCTATACTGCTTATCGTAATATTTCTGATAGTCTCCACTGGTTACATTATCCAACCAAGCTTGATTGCTCAGGAACCAATCGATAGTTTTACTCAAACCTTCTTCAAAGGTAACAGATGGCTTATACCCGAGTTCTTTGTTGATCTTACTCGCATCTATTGCATAGCGCAGATCGTGCCCAGGCCTGTCCTTTACAAAGGTGATCAGCTTAGCTGAGGTTCCTTTCGGGCGACCCAACTTTTCATCCACTTGCTTACATAACTCTTTAACGAGATCGATATTTTGCCATTCGTTAAAACCGCCTACATTGTAGGAGTCACCATTCTTGCCCTTATGGAAAACCAGATTGATCGCTTTAGCATGGTCAATCACAAACAGCCAATCTCTTGTATATTTTCCATCGCCATAGATCGGAAGCGATTTATTATTTAATATATTATGAATACAGAGTGGAATCAATTTCTCTGGAAAGTGGTTTGGCCCATAGTTATTAGAGCAATTTGTCAGTACAATAGGTAGACCGTAGGTATCGTGATATGCTCGCACAAAATGATCGGAAGATGCTTTAGAAGCCGAATAAGGTGAATGCGGATCGTATTTGGTATCTTCTGTAAAAAGACCTGTATCCCCCAAAGCACCATATACCTCATCGGTGGAGACATGATGAAATCGCTTGCCTTGGTAGTTATCTTTCCAAATTTCTTTTGCTGCGTTTAACAAGTTGACTGTACCGATCACATTAGTCGTTACAAATGCGGAAGGATCAGTAATCGAGCGGTCCACATGGGATTCGGCTGCCAGGTGAATTACGCCATCCGGTTTGTATTCATTAAAAAGTGCGAAGATATGTGCTGCATCCGTAATATCCCCTTTGACGAAAGTATAATTCGAGCGGTTTTCAATATCCTTTAAATTCTCGAGATTACCCGCATAAGTCAAAGCATCGAGATTGATAATTTGATATGCCGGATATTTGGTTACGAATTCCCGTACCACATGCGAACCGATAAAGCCGGCACCACCGGTTATTAAAATACTCTTCTTCATTTCTGATGGATTTGCCATGTACTAAATGCAAACTTATATAAAATGCGCTGTATTCACGAGGAGCATAACAGAAAAACACCTTTTCACTTTTCCTTATCGGCTATCACTTTCCTCCTCTTCCGTTTCTCCGTTCTCAGCGTTTCAACATCTTCTGCCTGTTCATAATGCCCTACGTCAATATCGAATGTACACCATATCCTTACCCTTTTAGGATTCATCCATATACGCTGTTTTGAAATCACCGATATGACGCTCACTGCTCAAGATCTTTGCGCGGTTTTTCCAAAAATTAAATATACCGTAAGTGATCAGTACAATGGAAACGGTGAAGAATAACCACATCGTAAAATGCGATTCGCTAAAGGAAAAGAAACTATCGATGGATAGTCCGGCCACGAAGAAATACATTGCCGTGCGCAAAAACGCCAAGCAAGTGGTCTGATTGGCCAAATGCGTACGTTGTATGGCTAACCTTTCCCGTAAAATTAGATCTTTATTCATCGGCGTCATTGTTATGTAATTCTAGATACAGCTTAGCTGTGAAATAGTTTTAGATTTCTCACCTTTTCAAGCTAACTCTCCTGTTTACACTTCGAGGCCTATACTACGAATACTGCCAATCATATTATGTTCCTCGTTTATCCAGGTTGTTATATCTACATCATCTTCCATCAAAAAGCTGCGCAGTAACCCTCTAACCACAAAGTAAACCATCTCCTCTCCGGCCTTCGGCTCTCTGATGTATTGTACTTTTTGACGTTGACATAAGAAGTATGCGCCATCACAAACTCCTCAGCATGCTGTGAAATAGGATAGATCTTCTCAAAAAAGAAGATCATTTCCTTTAAGGAAGGCGTTTTACATATCAAAGTTGACAATATAACAAAGATAAAAATGTTCGTTGTCACGTTTTTAGCGAAAAACTTAATTTAAAAATAAAATTCCGTATCCATTGACTTTTACATACTGTTCTATTCTAATGGACTTCATAATGCGAGGGATGAATTTAACCGGGAAAAAAAACGAACTATCGCGTTCAAAATATTGGCTAACGCTATGCAACTAACTATTTCAACGCATTGAACAGAACCTCAATCGGGTGGTAAGATCGTCGACCAACACCATCCTTTATCTGATGACGACAAGAGGTTCCCGGAGCCACGATAAGCGTTTCCACTTCTGTTTCGCGTATACAAGGTAAAAGCACTAGCTCAGCGACTTTCATCGACACATCATAATGTTCCTTCTCGTAACCGAATGACCCCGCCATACCGCAACATCCCGATGGGATGATTTCCACTTCATGATTTTTGGGCAACGAAAGTATGTTATAGGTATGACCGACAAGATGAAACGCCTTTTGGTAGCAGTGACCATGTAACTTTATATTTCGTGGTTCGGAGGTGAACATATCTTCCCGTATCCTACCCGCCACGCGCTCCCGATCCAAAAATTCGTCGATAAGTAAGCTATTGCGACTTAACGCTATGGCTTCGTTTTTCCATTCGGGATCAGCCAAATCTATATATTCATCTCGAAATGTCAAAATCGCCGACGGCTCGATTCCTACTAGCGGGATGTCCGCACTCACCACGCCGTGCAGCAGAAGAACATTTTTCTTGGCCAGCTGCTTCGCTTTTTTAACAAAACCCTTGGACAGGTAAGTGCGGCCGCTGTCCACGTGTTCGGGTATAATAATTTCATAGCCCAATGCTTCCAGAAGCTTTATTGCCGTAATACCGATATCAGTATCATTGTAATTTGTGAACTCGTCACAAAATAGATACACCTTCCGATCAGAAGTACGCTTGATCCGCCTTTTGTGCCAGTCTTTCAACGTGTGGGCTGCGACTTTGGGAAGTGAGCGGTTCGTCGCAAATCCCAGTAACGCTTTGATCAAGGACGAAAGCTTTTCTGAGCTAACCACTCCGTTGTATATAGGAGCAATAAACGAAGCTAACTGTTGTGATTTGCTGAAGTTAGCGATCACCTTTGCCCGAAAAGAGCTTCCGTTCTTATCATAATAGTGCTGGAGAAATTCCGCTTTCATTTTGGTAACATCTACACTGGACGGACACTCACTTTTACACCCCTTACAACTCAGGCATAGATCCATTACCTCCTTAATCTCTTTATGGTCAAAGCGATTCTTTTTTGTAGAGTTTGTTAGAAACTGCCGGAGTATATTGGCTCTCGCTCTCGTCGTATCTTTTTCGTCACGAGTGGCCATAAAAGAAGGACACATGGTTCCTCCGGCAATTTCGCTCTTGCGACAATCACCCGACCCCGAGCATTTTTCAGCTAGTCGAAGAATACCCTCGTCGTTCGTAAAATCAAAGTAGGTTCTTATAACGCTGTCCTTAATCCCATGTTCATACCTCAAAGATGTGTCCATGGGCGGCGTATGTACAATCTTGTTGGCATTGAATACGCTATGCGGGTCAAAAATCGCTTTAACCTGTAGCAAGAGCTGATAAATATTTTCACCTAGCACCTTACCAATGAATTCACCCCGAAGTCGACCGTCCCCATGCTCGCCACTCAGCGACCCCCTGTACTTTAGCACCAGGTCAGTCGCTTTCTCCAATATATTTCGAAATTGTTGTTTACCTGTAGCCGTTTTCAAGTTGATAAAGGGCTCTATATGAAGCTCTCCTGCTCCTGCGTGTGCATAGTAGGACGCATGTACGCCTTCTGCAGCTAAGAGACGTTGCACATCAGCTACGTACGCCGGAAGATCTTCCGGCGCAACGGCACAGTCTTCGATCAGATTTACAGGCTGACTCTCCCCCGGCAGGTTTCGGATCAATCCCAACCCCGCCTTACGCACCTCCCACACTGCATTGCATCTTGGGCCAGTCACTAGCGGATACGCATATCCCAGTTGCATATCCTGTAGTTCCTCTTTTAGGGCATTTGCCTTACGCACGAGTTCCTCATAGGTGTCTGCACGAAACTCAACGATTAAAAGAGACTCGGGATCTCCTTCAATAAAGAAACGGTTGCGTTGGTAGGTAGGATGCCCGATCGTGAAATCCATGATGTACTTATCCACCAGTTCAGACGCTGCCGGACCGTGTCTTAACGCTATCACGTTTCCACGCATGGATTCGATTAGATCCGCAAAATGTACGCACAGCAGACCGACTTCTTTAGGTGGCAAAGGCATAACCTTCAACCGAGCTTCCGTCAATATACCGAGTGTACCCTCTGATCCAGCCAGCAGCTGGCAAAGGTTAAAGGGCTGCACACTTTCCACCAACATATCTATTGCATATCCTGTATTTCTCCTACGTACGTTCTTCTTTGGATATCCAGATCGAATCATACTTAGATTATCCTTATCAGTTATAATAGCATGTATATTACGATAAATATCGCCTTCCCTGTTACTCAGAGACAGCTTTTGAACGAGCTGTTGCTCGTTCACCGCTTCAAAACAAACCAACGATCCATCATCAAGCAGCATATCAGCAGAAAGGAGGTTCTGGCGGGCGTCTCCCCAGACGATGGAATGGAGACCTGATGAATTATTACCGATCATCCCCCCTATCATAGCGCGGTTAGCCGTAGAAGTTTCGGGGCCATACATTAAACCATATGGTTTCAAATAGGCATTAAGGTCGTCGCGGATCACACCCGGCTGCACCCTTACCCAGCGTTCCGCAACATTCAATTCCAAGATGGCATTAAAGGCGCGAGATACATCAACAACTATTCCAGCTCCTACCACTTGACCGGCTAAGGATGTCCCAGCCGTTCGTGGAATCAATGTAACCCTATGGCTCCGCGCAAAGACAATAAGTTTTCTTAAATCCTCCACATCCGCCGGAATTGCAACCGCCAAGGGTTTTTCTTGGTAAACTGATGCATCTGTAGCGTAAGCCAATCGCATGGTCTCGTGCTTAACATCCTTTTCATCATAATATAGAAAACCCTTTAAGGATGCTGCGAGCAGGTCTAAAACT
Source organism: Sphingobacterium olei (assembly GCF_005048855.1). Lineage (GTDB taxonomy): Bacteria > Bacteroidota > Bacteroidia > Sphingobacteriales > Sphingobacteriaceae > Sphingobacterium > Sphingobacterium olei. The sequence continues at coordinate 294,166 of NZ_SUME01000005.1, read as the reverse complement.
CTTTTCATATCAAAATTTGCATATATAACTATACCGAACCGCGTTTGATAATAAAAAAAGGATTATTTACCTGTTCAGCCCGTCCTTCGCGGATCAGGGTTGCAACTGTCCGACCCATCCTCTCAAAATCAGTCGTGATAACGGTAATATTTAGGAGTTCTTTCAGTACGGTTTCATTGAAGGATAATATGCCCAAGTCTTTGCCCAGTGTTAGCATACTTGTCTTGCTTTTTTTGATTAAGGTGGCTAAATCCGACTCTGTCAACACAATATACAATACGGCTTTCTCCAGCACTTCTTTACCTACATCGGCAATGACAGCGAAAGCCTTCCCGGTTTGCGTGCAGAATTTCAGAACGCCTTCGTTGAGTTCGGCCGGATGGTTGCTATGACTAGGGAACACCACAACGATCTTCTTATATTTTTCCATCAGATCATTTGCAGCAACAAATGCATGGTAGATGTCGTGTTTAAAATCCTGATATACGGATATTCCTGCATGATCCAGCTGCGGAAGATCCTTATCCAACAACACAAGTTGGTTGCGAGGAATCTTCTGCAAGATCTTCATATAAACGCCTTCTTCCACATCGTGTGCAAAATGAGGCATCACGACATAGTAGTGATAGTAACCAAGGTTCTCGTCAATAATTTCGGTAAGCAACTGTGGACTATAATGATGAATCTGTAGGTCGACCTTTGCCGACTCACCCAATGTTGAAATAATGGCGTCGTAGACAATCTTCTTGTACGAGCTCAATTTATTAAAAATCAACAAAACTCTCAAACGAACATCCTGTACACCGATTACGAAGTTTCCTTTACCACGATATGCTCTCACGTATCCTTCACGAATTAGCTTTTTAAAGGCTTTCTCAACGGTGTCACGAGATACTCCATGCGTTTTGCTAAACACGGTAATGGAGGGCAGTTGCTCATTTTTCTTCAAATCCCCATTCTTAATATCTATTGCAATGGAAGCGGCAATCTGCTCGTATTTAAGCAATGCCCCGCCGTTTCTTTTATCTATTGCTTTCATCTTATACCGCTTATCCTCAATTAAAGATCCCCCCTTTTCATCTGATCCAAAGCATGGTCGACTGCTCGTGCTGTCAAGGCCATATAGGTCAAAGATGGATTCTGTGTAGCGGTAGACGTCATACACGCTCCGTCGGTTACAAACACATTCTGACAAGCGTGGAGCTGGTTCCACTTGTTAAGTAAGGAAGTTTTTGGATCCAGCCCCATACGTACTCCCCCCATCTCGTGTATATCGTTTCCAGGCCGACGATCATCCTTTCTCGTTTTAATGTTTTTGAATCCGGCAGTATCAAACATTTCGGTCATTTGCTCGAAGTAATCCGCTTGTATTTTCCAATCGTTATCATCATAGGCCACGTCAATATGTAGCAAAGGAACACCCCAATCATCTGTTCGGTCGCCATCAAGCCATATACGATTGCTTTCCTTTGGAATAGTCTCGCCCATCATGTGCGAATGCACCCGCCAGTTGCCTAAAGTTGGATTAAGTAACTGTTCTTTTAATGATGCGCCCACACCACTCGTATTGCTGGCGGGATTCCGAGTGGCGCTAAATGTCGCCGCCCAGCCCCGTAAAAAATCTGTCTCCTGTTTATAAATATTACGAAACCGGGGTATGTATCCTCCTCCCGCCGGATTTCGCCCATCCGTCCGGTATTCCAGTTCGCCGCCGTATTCGGCAGACATCACCGCCGTGTAGCTGTGGAATGCAATGTACTTGCCGAGCAGGCCGTTATCGTTACCCAGCCCGTTGGGAAACCGGTTTGATACCGAATTAAGCAGTATAAGATTGGTATTTAATGCCGCAGCATTGACAAAAATTATACGGCTATAAAATTCCGTCTCTTCCTTCGTATTGGTATCGATCACGCGTACGCCTATCGCCTGTCCCTTCTGTTCGTCAAAAATAATCGACGCGACAACAGAAAAAGGCCTAAGGGTCATATTACCCGTCTTTGCTGCCCATGGAAGAGTCGAAGCATTGCTGCTAAAATATCCACCAAACGGACAGCCTCTTTGACAAAGAACGCGATTTTGACATTGGACCCTCCCCTGCTCAATATGGACCGGTTGAGGCTGTGAAAGGTGTGCACATCGGGCGCTAATGACATGTCGATTCGTATATCGCGAAGCAAGGACACGTTTAAAATAATCCTCGACTGCATTTAGGGGGTATGCGGGTAAAAACTGTCCATCGGGCAGTTCATTCACGCCATCCCGGTTGCCTGCCACACCGATAAAGCGTTCCACGTGGTCATACCATGGCGCAAGATCGCTATACCGTATCGGCCAGTCGACAGCAAACCCGTCCCGGCCCGGCCCTTCAAAATCAAAGTCGCTCCATCGCTGTACCTGTCGTGCCCATAATAACGATTTCCCGCCAACCTGATATCCACGTATCCAATCGAAATCATTTTCCTGGATGTACGGATGCTCATTATCCTTTACAAAAAAATGAGCGGAATCCTCCCGATAGGCATAGCAACGGTTTGCAATTGGGTTCTCCTGCTTATCCGCATAGGTCATTTCGCCCCGATGTTCGAATTCATAGGGATACATGTTGGTTGTCGGATAGTCCTTAACATGCTTAATGTCGCGTCCGCGCTCTAAAACCAGCGTTTTTAAACCCTTTTCACACAACTCCTTGGCTGCCCACCCTCCGCTGATGCCCGATCCAATAACAATTGCATCAAATGTGCGTTCCTTTATACTATCTAAATTTATATTTGCCATAACGTTAAATTAATTTTTCATCAGCAATCGCTTACGCATCGGCGTAGCCATTGTACCTTCCCGGAACAAGTTCATAGATCACTTCGTTTTTCATAACATACTCCGAATTCACATAGCCTTGTATCACTCTCCTTTTGGTTATTGCAAAAAAGCCAGACAACGGGTGTGCCTTGTCCTGATCGATAGTCACTAAATATGAATGGCGCTGAGGCGGGTCGGCAAGGACGAATGTGCTGCCAGAAAAATTCTTCATTTCTCGATTCCAAGCCCTTAGGCCTCGCATAAAAACGTGTTGATCCTCTTCACTATGGCAATCGTCAACCATTTTTAGGACAAATAGATGTAAATTCAGTCCTTTCCCTCCCACGCTATCAGATTCGGGAATAATAGATCCGACTATTTCGGCGAGTAAATTCTCCTCTTCCGAATTTATATGCAGATTCGATAGCGCAATGCTAGACTTTCGCTGATCGCGCCAGCAAGAGGGAAACATCACCATCCCCCCTGCTATGAATAATAAATGTTTAAGAGCCCTTCTGCGTTGCATAATTTATGTTTTTCAAAAAAAAGTTATTTTTTTAATTCAAGGATGAGCAGGCAGTCGTCTGTCTCTTCTGGCGGCGTAAATTCCACCTGCTCCATCAAGGCGACGTCCTCTTGAACATACGTACGTCCATTACGCGGATCGAACCAGCTCACCTTATACACCTCTTGCGCGTGCGCAGGAGAATTCAACACGATCACTTGGTTGACAGGTGTATATACAAAAACAACAGATCTATCCGTATTCGTAGCTGCCCGGATATGGGATGTCCCAGGTCTATTGATTCCATAGATGATAGACTGGTCGGGTACGAAAGTCGAAAAATCCCACTTTTCCATGAAAAGCCTAAGGTGTTTTATTTGTTCCGCCCCCGGCCGACGTAGCGCTTCCCGCCAAGTATGTAGGCTTGGTAACACACTATTTTTGCCCACCTCTACAAATTGCCACACCGCATTGTTTCCGTAACTGAACCCCATAGCCCCCGATAGGAGCCCCCAATATGCCTGATTACGCACATCGCGGTCCGAAAAGAATCCACCGCGGAAGTATGTGCTATCTCTAATTATTCCTGAGCGATCGATTACCCCGCTATCTAGCTCCTTCAAGGGCTTTTGTGCTATATATTCCCAGAATTTTATGGGGATATCCTCATAAGCAGGTTCCCCGTCGAGAAACGGCTTTGGTGGGTCCAGTAAACGGTGCGCCTCGGCATATTGATAGCCTGGCATTGCCTTCCGCGCATGGCCGGTTTGGTACATATTGAAGGCCAGCCACGGTGACTTATGGAACCAATAGGCCGAAGTGCTCTCCCCTGCCGGATGATAACTCATTAGCTGTGTATTTCCGTTGCCCATTTGAATTCCCGTCGCCATGCTATCCCATACCCTGTTTGCCTCCGTATTATCCACGTTACGGTCCCCTCCTAAAACCCAGACAATGGGTTTATTGCGGTAACGGCTGCCAAGAAAGCTCCCATAATCGTACGCGTTTTGGGGCGTAAAAATGTAAGATCGATCCCCATCTCTTTTGTTTGGGACATAGCTACCCCAGGTTGGTAGCACCGCCAGATAGAGGCCTAAACTTTGTGCTTTATTTACTACATAATCAATATGTTCAAAATATCGCAGGTTTGGCGTAGCCGGATCAAGGTGCCGGAGCGGAAGCTCGCCATAGGCATTCGGCGACGACAGCCCATTGTGTTCCGCCAATACCACAGCATAAATCACAGTGAACCCCTGCTCCATCCTAGTCGTTAAGTACTCATCGACTCCCGTACTATCCAATTTATGAAATAGCTCCCATGCCGTATCGCCGATCCAAACAAAAGGTTTTCCATCCTCTTTCTGCAGATAATGGCTTGAAGTTGCCACCTTTAATGACTGCGCTTGCACCATCTTCAGCTGAAGCAAGATCAGTATGCCCATAGCAATACAACGTGATCGAATCATTGTTTTATCATCTAAATCGTATAATTATTTAACGCTTTCGCTTCGCGGGTTGCAGCGCTTTTATTTCCACCTGTGGCGCCAGCGATTTAGACACCTTTTCCGTCACGATCCTTTTCTTCAACCGAAATTTCCCATTTTCAACGACGGAAGCTGCAGAAGTCCCAACCATCAAATCATAACTACCTTTCTCGGCAACCCATGCAGAAGCATCTGTGTCAAATGAAGAAAGCATACGTGGTGTTATCTCAAACCGGAGTGTTTGGGATTCCCCAGGTTGGAGTAATCGCGTTTTACCGAAAGCTTTCAATTCCTTTTCAGGATGGTCCAGCTTACCTATTGGTGCTTTGGCATATACCTGTATGATCTCCTTGCCAGCAAACTGACCGACATTCTTCACCGTAATTTCTATATGGGCACGGCCCTCGCTAGCCTTTTTAACTTTAAAGTCTGTGTAGTCAAAAGCGGTATAAGAAAGTCCAAATCCAAAGGGAAATGAAGTCTTCACATCAAATGTTTCATAGTATCGGTAACCAACGTAAATATCCTCTTCGTAAACCACCTCTGTCGGATTTCTGGCAGGAGTGCCGGGGAAGTTTTTAGCCGACGGAACATCAGTGTACCTGACGGGAAATGTCGTTGGAAGTTTACCCGCTGGGGTAAACCTGCCACTTACCAAATCAGCAACCGCATGACCACCTTCCTGACCCGACTGCCAAGTCAGCAGTATACCGTCGACTTTATCTTTCCAGGATGCAGTCTCCACCACACCACCGACATTCAATAAGACAACCACTTTTTTATGTTCCGCATGATAAGCATTCGACACCCTATCGATTAATGTGTATTCTTCGTTAGTTAGGTTGAAATGGTCGATCTTTCGGTCACCACCTTCGCCAAATATGCGCATTATGGAGATAAACGCTACATCTGATTCCTTCGCGCTTGTTTCTATGTCGAGATTGCTGAATTGCAATTCGCCCAATATACTATCTCGTTGAGGCATAGCTGTAATCAGACTATCGGCTTTCTCTACAATCAGCTTACCTTTCTCTAGGTAAGTCATATATTTTTCAGCTAATGTGGGATCAATTTTAAAGCCTGCATGGTTTAATCCCTCGGCGACAGACACCGCATGTGCATAATTGACCGCACCACTTCCTGTCCCTCCAGGGAGATTTTTATAGCTGTAATTTCCAAATAATGCTATAGATTTAGAGCCCTTATTTAATGGAAGTACATTATGTTCATTTTTTAATAAGACCATACTTTCTCTCGCCACCCGACGTGCAATTTCTTTGCTCTTTTCAAAATCGGGTTTATCGGTATAATGATAATTCTTCCATGTACCGGTTTTTAGCGCCACATTAAGAATATTCGCAATGTTTTGGTCGACTACATCCATGCTCAGATCCCCATAACGCAGTGCATGGGCAATCGTATCGGTCCATACTTGTAAACCGGGCATCAACAGGTCGTTATGCGCTTTCATTTGTTCCACCGGATCATCGCCACCGTACCAATCCGTCAGTACGAAACCGTCGAAGCCCCATTCTTTGCGGAGGATATCCACAAGCAGTTCTTTGCTTTGCGGGGTGTATACGCCGTTAATCTTGTTGTATGACGACATCACCGTCCACGGTTTCGCTTCCTGAACTGCGATACGGTATCCCTCTAAATAAATCTCACGTAAAGCGCGCTCCGATAAGATGGTGTTAATGTACCGTCTGCTTGTCTCTTGATTATTGGCTGCAAAATGCTTAATAGATGCGCCAACACCTTGAGATTGTATGCCCTGTACAAATGCCGAAGCCATTTTGCCCGTCAACAAGGGGTCTTCGGAGTAGTATTCAAAACTTCTCCCCCCCAATGGATCGCGATGAATATTCATGGCCGGAGCCAAGAGTATATCCACGCCATACTCGCGCGCTTCATGCCCCATGGCCTCACCTATCTCCTTAGAAAGAGACGTATCCCATCCTGAAGCTACGAGGGTCGCCACCGGAAAAGCGGTCGCATAATAAGTTTGTTTTTCGCCCATTCGTTTGGGCGCAATACGAACACCCGCCGGACCATCTGACAAGTAGATGGGGGGGATCCCCAGATGCAAAAAAGGGTATGTATAACCACCCACAGCTACAATATTTTTTTGCTTTTTCCCCGGCAAAGCGATTGGGTAAACTTCACGGCGTTTTGCACCGGTGACCATCAGCGCCTTCTCTTCAATTGTCATGGCCGCGATCACTTCATTCAGTGGGTCAATACCAAATTGCGGGTATTTCTTTTGTGCATATAGATCTTTTATCGACCCAACCAGTCCCAACATCAGCAATGTGAAATAAAAAACTACCTTTTGATTACTTTTCTGCATAATTCTAAATTTTGTTATTCCTAAAAAGATCCTTCTGTACATTCGACCTTTTAACCCACCGCAGCGGATCCATCCGCGTGTTTACTATCGTTTTAAATGCTTGAATATCTCGTTTGCTATCAACTCATGCCCCAAACGGTTTGGATGGTTAACATGTGACATCAACGGTGCAATCGTTCCCTCCGTTCTAAATACGGTTTCAAATGCTGCATACGAATCCGCAATAGGTAAACCATTCATCCGCGCCAACTTTCTGATCTGCCTTGCATGCTGGCTCAGCATGTTTTCCGGATTGTTCATATCCTGCCGCTGATCAGGAGATGGCGTCAGCAGTACGAGGGGCGTACCATTGGACTTCGCATAGCTGATCATTTGATCCCAAGCAACATTTGCACGCGCAAGGCCCAGTCCCAGGTCATTAAGAGCATAGTCGATGAACACGAGGTCTGGCCGGTGAGGCAATACATCGTTCAAGAACCTGGCTTCGCCTTTTTCCGCATGCTCCCCGCCGATCGCCGTGACGATGATATTGATAACCGCTTTTGGATATTCCTTTTTCAGCAGACCAAGTAAGATATAAGGATATGAATCCAAGGTGTGCACCTCTTGATTAGCCCAGTATCCTGAAGGAACGGAGTGTCCGTGGAACACGAGATTTATGGTTCGGTTATGCGGAAATACCTTCTTTAATTCCTGTTTGAGCTGACAGAGATTCTGTAATGAATCTTGCCCTAGATGTGCATTAGCTATTAAGCAAATAAAGAGGCAATACATGCTCATTATTATTTTTTTCATCCTGTTTTACAATTTTATTACCACGCAACAGTAACATGTCCTGTTACGTTTCTTATTACAAAATGATGTCCATATTTAGGATCCCCCTTTTCAAAGGTCTGCTGCCCCGTTTTCCAAGGATAGCCCACATTTAAATAAGCTTTAAAACTATCTACCGTGACGTGGTCTTCTGGATAGATGCGTAGGGTCGCATTTTTTAGACCAGCGATCCGTATCCTTCTACTCACTCCGAGTTCACCGGAATGCATTTCTTTGGAAGACACGATACCATCATGCTGCTCAACGAAAACGCGAACCTCATTGTGCCAAGCTGTAGGGAAGTGATAAGTTGACATACCCCTTTCTAATTTGGTATCGTACCCATGTAAAATTGGAGCACCCTGCGGAAATTTAAACTTCTGAAGCACTGTTGTATTTGGTGCATAGCCAGAAAAGAAAAAACCATTATGACTGCGTGCTATGGTCAACATCGGACTTTTAACCGACACCCCCTCCTTCTCATATGAAAGTCGGTAATCGAATTCGGCTAAAAGGTGGCGCACGAGCTTCGGACTTATTGCCCACTGCTCCGGATCATCCGGACGCAGTAACATACCGCCCTGAAAACTGCTTGAATTGGTACCACGTATGTACGCTACCTTTCCACCTTTCCACGAGGGAAGCGACCTTATCCAGGCCTGATCGCGTTGCATTTTACCTTGTATTACGTATGCAATACGTTTCGTGTGTTGATCGTGTTTGTCCGCTATCATTGTCCGCAGCCCCCCTCCCGAAAACAGCGAGTTGTGTTGTATTTTTGTTGGCATATGCCCATTGACGACATCGGGTTCGAGCTGACTTACCAGTTCCAGTTCACCTTCTAATGGTTCGATATTTTTAAGATTCAGCAGCTCTCTAAATCCAGTGCTTGCGCGATCGGCGGGACCGTACACAATTGCTTGACCACCCTTTTTTATAAATTCACTTAATGCAGTCTCCTGTGCAGATCCAGCATCAGGCACTATGGTCAACACGATCGACTCAAGATAATAACTAGGGTCGCTTTTTAACAGCTTCGTGAAATTTGTAGTAGAAGTTACCGTATTCAGCGGTAGCCCTTCGTTGATCGCCTGTCTAATAAACCAGTCCCCATAATACATTTCTGGTAACAAATCGTGGCGTTCCTTCGCCCAATCATGATACTCATCAAAAGGATAAACCCATACCACCGGACCTGCTGCCGTAGGCGAATCCTCCCGCCCTCTCAGAATATGCGGAATGACCTCATTAGGAACCACATCCGGTATGTTCCCAAACGAATCGTCTATTGTTAAAAAGTTTAATGTAGACGGTAGTGCCACCTGCCCTTTTTCGTCAATTCGGGCCACCGACATGGGCATATAAATATCATGCGGAAAGCGCCCATAGCGATCCAACCAAGGGCTGTTAAGCCACCACGGATCATGGGTATAGAAGCGATAAACATAGCGATCATCAGGCAATTCAGCTATATGCGACATATACCCAACCATTTCAAGACCGAAGTCGCCGTCAATTGCTGCCCAAGGCGAATTAGGTGGAGGCATTATGTTAAATCCAGATTTATAGATACTCCGTAGGTCGACGCCATCTCGTGCTAGATCGACGCCTGTAGAAAGGTTTGATCCTCTTGTTTGTATTTCGAAGCCGGCGCATTCCTTTCGAAATAGCGTCCAGAAGTTGATAATTTTCTGCCGCGTATGCTCCAGCTTATGTTGCAGAAACCCTGCACCCGTAAAGACCGCCCCCGTGGAAGACCAAGGCTCTACGCCAAAGCCGAATCCATTACTCAGCCACAAAAAGTCAAAATTCAAATCCGTCAAAAAAAGCTGGCTCTGCTTCCCAAAGAAAGTCCCGAAGGGGGTTTGATCCGGAATACCATTAGGATAAGCTGCGTAAGCCACATTATCGCCATTAAGCAAAGCGTAACAACTCACGAACGACTTGTGCCCCATAGCGTTGCCTTCCAGTATCTCTGGATGGCGTACATATTTAAATTCCGACCTAGCAAATTCAGGCCCTGGATCGAACGTGGCGCCAATCTTTATTTTTTTTCCTGTTATTTCCGTACCCTTTTCGCGTAGTGTTTCAATAATCAAGCTAAGATCGGCATAAGAAAAGTCCGGTGGATTGTCCATATAAAGATATGCACGCTCATGAAGCGAGAGGGATTTCGGACCAGATCCTACGGGGTAACTCGTATTCGGATTTCCAATATATTTAGCCCATTCCAGCGGTTGTTGCATGTCTCCGGTGTATTCCAGAATTTCCGACCCATCAGCTATCCACAGCATCACGGAAACAGTATCGGTATGTACCAATAAATTTGACCACTGCTCAAACATGTGCGTTGCCACCTCCGCAATATACGCCGGATCTTTCTGTTTGAACGGCTTCAATGAGGTTTCCAAGGTAATGTTCTGAAATTTCTTCGGCTCCTTGGGATATACTTGTTTCCCGTCCCATGAAACGATCAAGAGGTAACACGAAAACAGTAAGGTGATATAAATTTTGGCTGACTTCATACGCATTTACTTTACTAAGACAGTTTCAATGTTTAAATATTTACCGATCTTTTGGATGGTAGCGGCATGATGACCTATACCCAGTGCAAAATGATGGGTAGGCCCTTCAGCAACCCAATTTTTCAAAAATTGACGCACATCAGATCCAAAAAAGCCTCGGGTATTGGTATTGCCAGTTGGCGGTATCGGACCTTCTACCGACTGTCCTTCGGCAACGATAAACTTAAATCGGCCATCATATGTAGAGCTGATACTCAACATCGTTATCGGGCCTTCTTTGATTTTAAACTCTACTCCCGCTCCAAAGCCTGGTTTACCGTGATACTTCTTAAGACTCCTTAGAACAGGTTTACCTTCCGCTATGGTTACATTGTGCGGGCCATCATGCCCCACCAAGACAAAGTTTTCATTAAAATCGACGGGGTGAAACTCTGCAAAGCTACCACCGATACCCAGGCGATCCATCACCATCATAGCAATACATGTCTTGAGATCAGATTCGCCACACATCGGAAAACCTGCTGCCGTTAAAAGCGAGTTACCTACGATCAAGTTTGACATTACCAATTGTTCTGTGCTTTGGGCCGCACCCTCATAGTAATACGCCAAACCATCTAATTTCTTAGCCGCCACAAAGGCTTTTAATGCCAATGAAACCTTTGCCGCCACTTCAAGATCCTCCTGCTTTAATTTCTCCGATATGGGATCAGATACCGGATCCGGTGTATCAAAAAAGCCCAGAATAAAGTCTTTTTCTCTTTCCAGATCTATCACGTCGACCTCTTGGTATGCGCTGATAATTTCGTGCGATTCACACTGCACGACATGCAATCCAAAATGTGCCGTAAGCATGGTCGAATCGGTATGCATATCCAGCATGGCTTCTATTGGATGTCCGATATGGCCTATCCTAGATCGTTTCAGGCTATGCAATACATTTGCAATGCGGCAGTACTTTCCGATTTCTTCCAACGCTTCTGCATCATCATACAACGTGCCGATGATAACATCCGGTACCGGACGTCCCAATCGAACGGCAACGCCTGTAAATTCAGGTAGCGAACAAATGTCATCATTAAACAGTTGCTTATATGTCGAGGCTTGTTCATAGTTAAGTGCTTTATCCGGCTGCAGCGCAACCAATACCAACGGCACCTGAATATTTTTAACGATCGCACCAAAGGTACTGGAAGTGGCATAAGTAAGCATATCACAGAAGATCAGGTCCAAGTCGGCCGCCAGTAGCTTAGGAACAAGATCGTAAGCCGATTGCGCGTCATCTACCATTCCAAAATCGACGACTTCCACATCGAACTGCCCCACCATGCCTATAAACACTTCCTGCTTTTCCAGCATGTCTTCCAACAAACCCTCAAATTGTGCCCAATACTTAACATATCCTACACCAAAAACCCCGATACGTGCTTTTGCATCCCTTTTCGTCGGCGACTTATAACGGGCTGTACTCGAATTCAATTTTATTTCCATTATTACAATTTATACTTAACGCACTAAGTTAATTAACTTCAAACATAACCATAAAATGATTATATCCCAAAAAAAAGTATTATTTTATTTTCAATTTAAAACAATGCTTTCACACGGGGAACCAGTCCCACAAACAACAGAAAGCCCAAAGGGTACATTAACCCTGCTACCACCCATAGCGGCGTATACGAATATCGGGTTACGATTTCTCCTATGAACGGATTGATCAGCAGGCTCGATAATGCACCGGCAGTGCCGGAGACGCCCACGACAGTAGACGTCGCTTTACTACCAAACATATCGGATATTGCCGTAATGTAATTTGTGATCCAAAATCCATGTGCGAACAGCAGCAGAGACAGTAGCGCAATTGCCAGCTGATAAGAATCGACAAACGCAATAAACGGCGCACTGATCGTGAGTCCAGCCGCTACCCCCATCACCCATTTTCGAGCGCTGTTGAGCGATACCCCACGTTGCACAAGCTTATCGGAAATCCATCCACCGAAGATGTTTGATATTCCTAACGCCAGAAATGGGATCCAAAACAAGTCGCCGATACGCTCAAACGACATCCCACGATATTCACTAAGGTATTTTGGAACCCAAAACATCAAAAAGTACATGACCGGATCCAAGAGAAATCGTATGGCCACGAATACCCAGAGGTACCGGTTCTTTAAAATAGTGACAAACGGAATGCGGTAAGCCATTATTTTTTCCCTACCCGATACTACATACTTCTGCCAAGGAACTAAGAACCAAACCAAAACCCACATCACACCGATGATCCCCGGTATAATAAAACTTGCTCTCCAACCGTAATTTGACGCAACATACGTAGTAAGCGGAGGCGCCAGAACCGCACCAAGTGCAGATCCACCTATAGCAATACCGTTGGCCATTCCGCGTTTCTTTTCATCGAACCACTCGTACACCACCTTAGCTGCTCCGGGAAAACAGCCCCCCTCCCCAAACCCCAATAGGAAGCGAAAAGCGATAAGCTGATAGAAACCCTGCATCGCACCATGCAGCAGGCAAGCGACAGACCAGATCAATACCGCCAACCCCAAGCCGATTTTGCCCCCTACAGTATCGATTATGCGTCCTCCGACAGTGAACATTAGGGCATAACTAACCAGAAAGCTCGTATTTATCCATCCATATTGCACGTCAGTAATATGGAACTCTTCCTGAATTTTTATGATGGTCATGGAAAGCACCTGTCGGTCCAAAAAATTTAATCCAGTAGCGACAAAAACCAGAATCAATACAAGCCATGCTATTCTATTCTTCATTCGTGTAATTTTTATTTTGCGTTTTTATATGCGGTTATTTAGTAAGGTATATGGTCTACAAACATAAAAACATGTTCGGTTAAACGCTAAGTATGTTAACGCATGAAGCTTAAACTGTAAAACATCATAAACACATTTGTTACACAAACTAATTATTTTATATTTGTAGCTCAACCCTTTTATAGTATATATGAGTTCTAAATTTATTTCCATCAGCGAAGAAATCATCAAACGAATCAAAGATGGTGATTTGATCCCCGGCGATAAAGTTCCTTCCGAAAATGATCTGATCAAAACCTTTAACGTGAGTAACACGACCGCCCGCAAAAGCCTTCTGAACTTAGAGACTTTAGGATGGGTGCGTCGTATAAAAGGCAAGGGCACATTTGTACTAAACCGAACTGGGGAGCACAAAATTGTGCGTACCTTGGGTTCCATCGAATCCACACGAAAGGGGTTCAATGAAAGTTTGTCACAAGAAGGATTTGAACCTAAAAATATTGTCATTGAAAAAACGATATTACAGGAAGGTATATCCACCATGATTCAACATAAACAACTGACGCTGGAAGGCCCTGTCTTGAAAATACACATCCTTCGTTACGCGGACGATGAAATTTTGAAAGACGAAACCCGCTACATTTCGCTGACACAATGCCCTAAGATTGAACGCGTTTCGCCGGAGATATCTTTTTTCAAAATGTATGAACAGACCTACAACCTGAAGATAAAAAACATTGAACAAACCCTTAAAACGGTCATATTCGACGAAAACACCCCCGAGAACTATTTTGAAAACGAAGCGCCTATCGCCATCTTCATTCTGGATAGCGCGGTCATAGCGGATGACGGCAATATCATTGAAATAGAGCATTCGTTTTACAGCGGAGACAAGTACCAATTTGGTATTATCGCTCATCCAAATTACTAGCTTATTCGCCATTCGTTTTTAGGTATTTCAATAGCACGCTCAACTGCGGTCTATCCATTCCATTTCTTGGTTCTATCGCCAGCTTGTACTTATTCCACCACGGCCCAGCCGCCCAGTATGTGCCATTTACGCCGTTAGCTTTCAGATATTCCAGCATCTTATCGAGTGTTACTAACCAACGCGGATCATCGTCGGGCACGCCATACTCTCCGAGAAAACCACGTAAGTTATTCTCCTTAAGCCATTCAACGAAGGGCTTTGCACGCATCATACCTGTCTCCGAGGTTGTTTCTTCGGTATCGTACGTACCTTTGTAGGTCCCAGAAGCATCCTTATCAAAATAAAGGTGAGCTTCAAAAATCAGGTTAGTCGAAGGATCCACCAAATCCTTCAAGTTTCCGCTCGCCTGCTGCCAACGCTGCGCCGAACTCCAGCTATCGCCACCGACCATAATCGGCGTTTGTGAGTCGATCTTCCGGATTCGATAGATAGCCTGTTGCGCAATAGTAAACCACGGCACACTGTCCAACATACCATGTGGTTCGTTCATAAGGCCGTAAGCCCAGATGTTTTCCTTCTCTTTAAATTGTTCCGCAATCTTGGCCCAAGCATCTTCAAAATGTGCAACACTTAGATTCGGCGAGCCTATAATTTCTCGGGTGCCATTTACAAAGCGTCTTCCGTAATTGTGCATATCCAGAATCACCCATAAGTTTCTCTCCCTAGCGGCATCCACAAAAGCTGTCATTCGCAGCAGTTCTTCCTCGTCTAAAGGCCCATTCACCTCATGCTGTATGCGCTCCCAAAGAAAAGGCAGACGGAAAAGCGTAAGCCCCCGTGATTTGAAATAATCTAGTTCTGCAATTGTTGGATAGGTGTAATCCCGATTGAATACACCCGGCGTTTTCTGGTGTGCAAACTCGGCGCCAGCCAGGTTGACACCATATGGCTTTTCACTGCGGTCGGGCATATTGCGTTCCGCTTTGACCAGGCGAAAACGGTGCCCCGTAGGTTTAGCAGTTAAGTATATTGAATCCGGCAGCACTCTGGCTCGCTGCTCCAGACCTTCCTGTAGCGGCTTTAGATGTAAATAGTCGTCGAATATTTTTTTGAATGTATCGTAACGCTTATCGTTTGAAACCTGTAAAAAAGACAAATATTCCGATATAAATTGGCGAATTGCCTCCATTTTGCTGTCCCACATTTCCTGCGGCAGATAGCTAAATTCCACAAATTTAATATCCCGCAACTTCCGCTGGACATTCCGGTAGGCAACAGCCTGCTGTAATACTTTTAGCGACTGTTGGTACTGCGGCGTATTTTTGTATACAGCAAGATTCACACCCGCTGCGAGTTCTTCATACGTAAAATTATGGATCAAGATATCGTCTATAGACAACGCATATACCCCCTCATCCAAATTGCTTACCTGTAGCAACTGCTTATTGAACTCATCCACAATTGTTATCCATTTCAGCGCGCCCTCTGCTTCTGGCGGAACAGGAAAAGGTAAAGATTCTTCAAGGTATTCAAATGAGACCTGGTCACTCCCTGCATCTAGATTCGTCACTGTACCCGCATGAATTTGTGAAACCCCCGACTTATCGATGGTAAGCGAAGACACCCTTTCAGGTGCATTTATAGCTTTAAGAAAAGTGTGGGTCATAACCATATGTCCCACAGGTTCAGGGTGTACCCTGTCCTGGCCGACAACGGTCGCTTGGGCGTTGTGCTTTTGCATTTTCGCGTTCACTTCATTCATGATCGTCCAGTAGTCAACTACCATCACCTTATGCTTTTTTGCCAACTTATCGACAATCTCGCCACATCGCTCCAAAGCCCCATTGACTCCTATGAGATTGACTGCCGTTAAACGACCTGTTTCGTCATAAATACTTGGCTTTTGTAGGATAATATTGGTTTTCGTTCGCTTGAGACGGGTTAAAAAAGTGTCATAATACGATTCAAAATCTTTCAACGCCCTATCCTTACGCTGTTGAATATCAGCTTCCGCCTGTTTCTCCGGCGCGTACAAACTGCGGTTTACATCATTCATTCCGGCCATGACGATAGACCAGTTTGCTTTATTAGGTACAATATCGGCTTCCATACGTCTCAAAAAACTATTCGCGTTATCACCTTTTATCCCCAAATTATAAAATGTGAGTCTTTTATCCGGGAAACGTGTCGCATAGTACAGTAAAATATAATGATGAAAATCGCCACTATGCGTGATGCTGTTACCAATAAAGCTCACTTTATCACCAGCCTTAAAAAACATATCTTCCTCCTGCTGTTGCGCCGAGGTAGTAAACACCGCGAAAAAGAGCAATATCGATAGTACCACCCTGTTGAAAAAGTTGATGAGCTGCAAATGTTTCATGACTATTCAGGCAATATGGTTATCTCGAATTCACGCACGACGGACTTATAATCTTCAGCACTGGAGTTGGAAGCCAAAAAAGCGACATGGTATGTTCCCGGAGCATGATAGATATACGTATAATCGGACAGCCTATTGGAACCGATATTTTGGATAGGGGCTCCTCTGTCGGGGGGTACTTTCGTAAAATAGAGCGGCTTCGTAATCAGCCAATCTTCGCTTGGATCACTATTTGGCCCACCGCCGATAATCACGATATCCGCTATGGGGTTTCCTCGGATCGTCCAGGCAGTCGCCGGGTTCAATACGTCGATGGTTGTCCAGCCGGCATTACCAAGTTGTGCTACTGGAATCTCAGAACCATCAGATAGCTCCGTACTTGCTTGTAGTCCGCGTACTATCCAGTTACCCGGCCTCGTGACAGGGTCTCGTTCACCGACGAATTTGAAAGCCATGAAAAACGGCTTTGCAACATCGACCCAAGGGGTCAGTTCGAGGAAATCTGATTCCACGATGGTCGCATCCGTCGCTATGTCTACTTGCGACGTAATATCGGTCCATGTAGCCTGTGCAACACCTACTGCGTTAAGTTGTTCCAGATCGTTACTTACCATCAGCCGCAGCGATGCTACCTGGTTGCCGCCACCACCATATTGGGTAATAATTTTCGCCTTGGGGATACCCCCTTCGACCTGTGTCCGCTCCCTGAATCGATAGTCGGCCCCCGGGAGCCCGGAATAAAATGTGATATTATCTGGTTTTCCAGAAAACTCAAACCGAATGGTATCCCCTACCCGATAATTCGTTTTTGTCAGCTTAACCTCAAAATCAGGATGCCCAACATGGATATTTTTTTCACAGGAAAGCAGCCCAATAAAAAAAGCAATGGATAAGATTTTATGTAAATATTTCATGATTAGTATGATTAAGAAAATTAATACCCTGGGTTTTGAGTTAAAGCCTTATTGAGCGCCATATCATAGGTCGGAATAGGTAATAACACGTTGCGATCCGACACGTTACGAGAGCCCAGCACGTGCCCTTCAACACCGCCGTTAGCCAGCGCCCAAGCGATGTAGTTTTTCATGTCCCCCACAAAATTGCCCCAGCGGATCAAATCGGTACGGCGCGAGGCCTCAAAGCAGAACTCCCTAGCCCTTTCATCCTTAATCATTTCCCTGAACTCATCTTTGGTTAGGTCGGCGGGCAGGTCGGCGTCCACACCGGCATGAGGGGGCTGCGGCAACAGTAGGCCATAGGCACGTCGACGCACTTCATTGATGTACGTATAGGCATTATCAGGGCCGTTTAGTTCATTTTCTGCCTCCGCGGCCATCAATAGCACGTCCGCATACCTTAAAATAGGAAAGTTCTGAGGAGAGGTCGATATATCTTTAGGTGACACCACCTCATACTCTCTACGCCATTTTCCCATATTTCTTCTCCATCTGTCGTTGTTTGGGGTTTTCACACCCGGTGTTCCTACATAGGTGTACGGTGCGAGGTTCCAGTCCCTTCTCAAATCCAGAGAAGCTTTCAAAGGCACTGCAGTGCTATTAGGGTCCAATTCATACAGATCGAACAGCTTGCCGCTGCCGTTTATCAGGCCACCGCTGCGGCCAAGTTCGGCATCTTGTGTTCGTATTCCACCCCGAGCGCCGATGTAATACGTATATTCTTGCATTGCCCCCTGTGTATTGCCATAAAATTCCACTTCCCAGATACTCTCCCGAATATCATACTCATCCTTTGCATATTTGATGAATACGTCGGAATAATCCGGATTTAAGCTGTGTAATCCTGAATTCCGTACTGCCAATGACCATTTCAGTGCATCCGCATATTTCGCGCGATCCATTAGGGGATATCCGGCCATTTTAAGATAAACCCGCGCCAATATTCCCTGCACAGCAGAACGCGATACCCTACCACCAAAATTTACCGTTGCCTCCGTGTTTCCGCCAGCTACCTCATCGACCAGTTGCTCTGCTTCCAACATATCGGCGATGACCAGGTCATATACCTCGCGCATGGGCGTCCGGGGCACATCCATCTGATTAATCGAAGGCTTTACCGTCAGATACAACGGTACGTCGCCGTAATTGCTGACCAACATGAAATAGTAATAGGCACGCAGAAAGAGCGCCTGCCCCTTGATTCGGTTTTTCGGTCCATCGGCCAGATCAGTATCATCTATGACATCCAAGATCAGGTTTGCCCGATAGATTCCGTTGTATAATACTTTCCAAAAATCCGTTACGTTGGCCTCCGCAGGCCCATAAATATAGACCGTAGCATTCGAGGAGCCCGTATTGGTATATTCAATATCCGTGCTTACATTGAGCCAGTAGGGCCAAACGTCGCCATAAAATGTTCTATTGCCTAATATATCATACACGCCAGCAAGTGCAAGATCAAAATCGTTGACGGTTTTATACGAAGGCGTTACGAAATCGGTCGGTTCGGTATCAAGAAAACTCTTGCAGGAAGAAGATCCCAGTGAGAGTGCGATTAAAATATAGATGAGTCTCATATTCATGAAAATTAAAAAGTTGTGGTCAAACCAAAGGTTATTGTCCTTGCCAATGGATATGCAGAAAAATCAAATCCAGGCGTCAATGCAGAATGTCGCACCGAAACTTCTGGATTCGATCCGGAATAAGATGTCCAGGTGTGCAGATTCTGCGCTGCTGCGTACACGCGCAACGAACTTACTTTCAATCGACTTAGCACTTGGTCCTGAAATGTATAACCTAGCGAAACTGTCTTAAGGCGCAAGAATGATCCGTCTTCCACGATACGGCTAGAATAATAGGTGTCACGTTGTCCGCCTGTCCTGAACATTTCGTTGCTCGGGTTCTCGGGTGTCCAGCGATCTACATAACTGGCGTACTGATTGAGTGAGCGCTGGCGCTTAGCGTTTCCTTCAAAAATTAGTCTATTCGCATTCAGAATATCATTACCATAGGACCATTGAAAGAAAATATTCAGATCAAAACCGTTGTAATCAAAACGGTTTGTAAATCCTCCCGTATGGATCGGAAGCCCCCTTCCAATAATCGTAAAATCCATCTCATTTACCTCAAGATCACCATTTATATCTTTATATTTGATATCCCCTGGCTGTATATTTGCTCGTGGTTGTCCGTTTGTCGTAATATGGTCCTTAAGTACGTAATTTCCCAGCACCTGATCAAAGTCATCATACTGATACACTCCGTCCCATGCTAGGCCGTACATTTGCGCCAATGGCCCTCCCACGACGGAGATATAGGGGAATACATTTCTAAAATCCGTATCAAATGCGACCGGGCTTAGCAGCGCGTTCTGATTTTCGTTGAGCGCTATAATTTTGTTTTGGTTAAAACTGATATTAAAATTAGTACTCCATTTAAACCTGTCTCTCTCCACGTTAATGGTGTTCAATGTCAGTTCCAAACCCTGATTACGCAGCTCACCGATATTTTTATAAGCTGTTGCCAAATTCGTGGCGCTGCTTGTTAAGCCTGTCGCATAAGGCAGACTCGCGTCCAACAACAAATCTTTCGTATTTCGCCTATAGACATCAGCAACCAATTCTACCTTCCCTTCGAAGAAAGATAAATCTAATCCGATATTACTTTGTTCGGTCGTTTCCCATGTTAAGTCCGGGTTGCCATACTGCAAAAGGAGCGCCCCCCGGGTGGGTGCAGCATTATTAAAGGAGTATCCCCCAAATCTTGGCACGCTCAACTGTGTAATGTATGGAAAATCCGAAACCCGATTGTTACCTGTCAATCCATAACTCATCCTAATTTTGGCATTATGCAGGAAGGAGACATCACGTAAGAAGTTCTCCTCGGAGACGGTCCATGCAAACGCAGCCGATGGAAAGAACGCCCATCGGTTGCCTGGTGCAAATTTTGAAGATCCGTCATAGCGGAACGAAGACGTTAATCTATACTTATTCTTATACCCATAATTAAATCGTCCTAAAAAAGACATCAAAGACCATCTGGAAGAAGATGAAAAACCAACGTTGGTTCCGGCTTCGTCCAAGCCATCAATTCCTAACGATTCGTTTAGTATATTAAGCCCTTGGAAACCATAATCTCCGCTATCATATTGCTGTAAGGAATATCCACCCACCGCATTGAGGGTGTGTCCTTGTTTGAACGATTTCTTATACGTCAGAATATTCTCATTCACCCAGGTGGTCCTTGGACGGAAGGCAATGGATCCGTTAACACCTTCATTGCGTCTTATGTTACCATTTGCAGTCAGGGAATTGAAAAACATGTCCTGGCGCACCATCACGTTGGTGTAAGCCGCCGATGATCTGAAGATTAGATTTGGACTAAACGAATATTCACCGTATCCATTCAGGGTCAGCGTATTGGCAAAAGTTTCACGCAGCTCATTTTCTGTCGACAAAATCGGATTTACCCGGAAGTCATTCTCCGGAGCGGTAGGATCGAACAAATCTTCGAGTAGCGATTCATTTAAACCCTTTACCGGGCGGAATCCCCATACAGAGGCCAGCAAACTTAGTCCACTGTACGTGATCCGCATGGAAGGCTCACCGACGATGATACCATATGTTTTGTTCGCACTATAATTTGCTATGGTTCCCACTTTCAATTTTTTACCCAATTGCTGATCAAACTGAAACCGGAGCTGCT
Organism: Sphingobacterium olei; assembly: GCF_005048855.1. Classification (GTDB taxonomy): domain Bacteria; phylum Bacteroidota; class Bacteroidia; order Sphingobacteriales; family Sphingobacteriaceae; genus Sphingobacterium; species Sphingobacterium olei. Next base: position 272,932 of record NZ_SUME01000005.1, on the reverse strand, counting down.
TTCGATCAAATCCCGAGTTGGTTACCAATCCGTTATTTTTCAGCAGGTTACCAGAGAGCGAATACGTTGTACCATTGCTACCGCCACGTAGCGACAGCTCGTGGTTGTGTACAAATGCCTGTTTATATATTTGGTCCTGCAGATCGAGGCTAGGTTCATCCCGATAGCTCTCCAATGTACGGGTCGCCAGGTAATAATCTGTGGTGAACTGTGGTTCTAGCTCGTACTGGTATTTCACGAACTCGTAGGCTTTCATGAGCTCAAGAGGTTTCGGGTTTTCCGCGAAGCCCGCATAGGCATTGTAGCCTACCACTGGTTTTCCGGCCACTCCCTTTTTTGTTGTGATTATAATAACACCGTTGGCACCCCGGGCCCCGTATATTGCGGTAGCCGAGGCATCTTTTAGTATTTCGATTGAAGCGATATCTCCCGGATTAATGCTGTTGCTATTTGCATCTTCCAACGGAAATCCATCAACAACGTACAGTGGCGCTGTATTTTGTGTAATGGATCCTGAGCCACGGATTACGATGTTAGTATTCGAACCAGGCTGCCCGTCATTAGCTGTTACCGTGACTCCGGCGATCCGGCCCGCTAACGCCTCGTCAAATGATTTTACGGGGGCTTGCGCCAGATCTTTCATATTGACCGATCCTACAGACCCCGTCACGTCACGACGTGTTGTCTCTCCGTAACCAATGACGACGACATCGTCTAATGTAGTGGCCTTGCTCGTTAACATGACATTAAAGGCTCTTTTCTCTCCCACCTGTACTTCCACGCTTTCATATCCTAAGGACGTAAAAACGAGTACATCCTCAGCACCTCTCACATTTAGGGAAAATATGCCCGAAGCATCGGTCTTTGTTGACACAGATCGATTTTTTACGGAGATGCTTACACCTTCCAACGCGCTATTCTGCTGATTCACGACCTTTCCGGAGATCGGAACCGCCACGGGGGCACGCTGCGCATAAATTAGGCTGTTACAGAACAGGCCGTACAGCACTAGTTTGCAATTTATTAAAAACACTATTTTTTTCATCATCTAGTTGTATTTGGATATAGGTTAACAATTATTTTTATCTTCCTAACTCTGGATTAATATCAATCTCCCTTCGCGGGATCGGGAACACTAGTTCATCATCTTCGACTGTAAAATTTAATCCTTTACCAGCAAAGAAAGCGTTGATAACCTGTTGCGTTTTCCCTGTCCGTCGCAAATCAAACCACCGATGCCCTTCGAACGCAAATTCAATTCGACGTTCTTGTGCAATCGCATTACGCATCAGCTCTTGATCGGTAATTTCCAAGTCTTCCAAGTCAGCACGAAATCGAATCCGATTGAGGTATTTCAGCGCTTCACCTGTATTATCAGTTTCATTGAGTGCTTCGGCGTACATAAGAAGTACATCTGCATAGCGTATCAATGTAAAATTAACCGCTCCATCCCTTGGATTTTCGGCCGTTAAATCAACGAATTTTAGTCCATGTCGGCTGTATTCTTTTACTCCATTTGGTCTAATGGTATCACCAACGGATGCCGTCTTCCGTTTATCACCGGCTTCATACGCCTCCATCAAATCCAACGATGGAGTGATCCGGCCAGATCCCTGTTGGTTATTGGCTAGCAAGCCCGTTGAAGCAGGAGTAAATAGCACCGAATACTCGTTGCCCTGATTGAATCCGGAAATAAACTGCAATTCGAACAACGATTCGTCCAGGTTACTATTACCAGGCTTAAATAGCGTTTGGTATTCGGGCTGCAAGCCATACTTATCCATCTCCGTCAGCTCTTTCAAGACCTTTAACGCATCAGCGTGCTGATTATGCGTTAGATACACTTTACCCAGCAATGCTTTAACGGTACCCAAGGCCACTTTTCCCTTGTCCGTATGGCCGTTATCCACTAATAATTGCTCGGCCTCTATCAGGTCGTTGACGATTTCCTCATATACCTCTTCCGCAGGCTTCAATGACAGGTCGGCCTTGGCTATATCTTCCGGACTTCGAAACTCTTCCCGCGTGATAGGCGAACGGCCGAAGACCTGCACCATTAAAAAATAGCTATACGCCCTAATAAATCTTGCCTCTCCGGCAATTCTCGCTTTAATTTCTGTATTCAAATCCGAATTTTCTAACCGTTGCAGTAGAATATTTGTACGTGCTATTGTAAACAGCACCTTCGTCCAAAAGCCCTGTACGATCGTATTCGATGGTGTTAGATTCATCTCGTCAAACTCCATTTCCGCCACAGATGAAGACGAAATTGAAACTTCGGCGTTATCGGTGGTTAATTCGGCGATGTAGAATATCTCCCGGGTAAAGACGTCACGAAAAGAGGCGTAAACACCGACCAATGCGTTTTCAAAATCTTCCGTAGTTTTATAGAAGTTATTTTCACTAATCTGATGAGCCGGAGATAGTTCTAAAAATTTGTTGCAGGAACACAAAAATAACAGTGACAGCGCAACAGAAAGCATATATTTTTTCATCTGTATAGAGTTTTTAAGGTGATGAAACGATTGTGATTTTGTTCGATCTACCTGTTGATTATAAAAATTTTAAAAGTTCCATATAGCTATTTTTGCCATCAACGAATACGCATCCGCAAACCTAGCGTAAAAGTTCGGGGCAGAGGGTATGAAAAATAATCTATACCACTTGCGGCGATATTATCACCGGTGGAACTGCCTTCGGGATCATAACCTGGGTAATCTGTAAATGTGTACACGTTGGAAACATCGGCAAAAAGATCGATTGCAGGGATACTGGTGTTAAACAACTTAGCCGCAGGCAACTTGTACGCCAGATTAACATTCCGAATCCGAACAAAAGAAGCCTCAAAGAGGTATCTCGAATTGACACCAATTCCACGCGCATAATCATTTCGTATAGCTCTCGGCACCAGTCCATTACCCGGCTCTGCTTCCGACTTCCACCGATCATTCACCAGCGCGAGCTGATTTTGAACGCCTGCCGAATTCATAATGATTTCAGCACCCTGAAAATACATTTTTTGCCCATATGACCCGGTTAAACTTATGCCGAGCGAAAGATTTTTGTACGTAAGCTGATTGTTAAACCCAAAGGTATACTTCGGCCATGGGGCACCGACATACGTTTTGTCGTCATCGGTAATCTTGCCATCTCCATTAGCATCCCTGAACCTGATATCTCCTGGCTGCGTATTTGGATGCTGCAAAGCTGATGTCCGCACTTCATCCCAGTTTTTGAACACACCTACAGCTTCCAACAAAAAGAAACTTGAAATTGGCTGCCCCACTTCTGTCGCCTGATAAGCAGAACTTAATATTCTTGCCGACGAGCTGTTAAGCGCCAGCACCTTATTTCTATTGAAGCTGATATTAAAATTCGTATTCCATTGAAAGAAGCTACCCGTGATATTTTGCGTATTCAGTGCAATCTCCAAACCTTTATTTTCAAGCTCACCGATATTTTGAGTCACGGACCCGAATCCTGTCGCCGCGGGCAGTAAACTGTTTAACAGCAAATCCTTTTTCATATTGCGGTAGGCATCCACTGTCAGGTTAATCCGATTATTAAACATTGTCAGATCCAAACCAAGATTGGTTTGTAAAGATCGTTCCCAGGTTAGGTTCTCGTTAGCAAGCGTTTGAGGCGTTACGCCCAGCAATGGCTGACCATTACCTACATACGGCACCACGCCTAGAAGACCGATATGTGCGTAATTTCCGATCAAGTTATTTCCCGATGCGCCGTAGCTGGCCCGTATTTTCAATTCGTCCACGAAGCTCAAAGCCTTCATAAATGCTTCATCCGATAACCTGTAGCCCAACGAGGCAGAAGGAAAAGTACCCCACCGGTTATTCACACCAAATCTTGAACTTCCGTCCTTTCGCACCGTACCCGTTAGTAACCACTTGTTTTTGAAACTATAATTGATCCTGCCTAGCCACGACAACATAGCCCATTCGGTAATGTAATTTGTTCCAGCATTTACATTTCCTCCAGCTAGGAAGGGAATCAAATCTGTCGGAAAATCCATTGCACCGGCCTGCAACATGTTTAAACTCTCCTTTTGCGCCGTAAACCCGGCCACCGCATCAAACTTGTGGTCCGCTCCAAACCTTGCGGTGTAATTAATGGTGTTTTCGTTTAACCAATTGAGCAAGGCACTATTATGTGCCCCAGCCGTAGCCGGACTGGTTTTAGCTCCCCACTCACCAATCTGTGACGATTTCCATAATCTCGTCGCATTCGTAATATAATTGACGCCTATCGACGTTTTTATGGATAAACCATCAAGAATATCATATTGAAGGTAGTTATTGCTGAAAATATTCACCGAATTTCGTTTATCGCTAAACTCTTCAAGAATTAAATAGGGATTTTCAACCGGGACACCCAAAGGATCAAGCAGCTCCGAGCTGTATGAGCCATCTGCCTGGTAAATGGGCATAGCTGGCGAATTTGCCAAAGCAGCGGCGATTAGCCCCCGTGTACCTAGATGACCTTCGGCACGTGCAAAATCACCATGGGTATAAGACCCTGCTAAAGATACGCCCAGTGACAACCGATCCGACAATTTCACATCGATATTCGAGCGAATATTATATTTATTGAAGTCTGATCTTTTGATAATTCCTTGCTGATTATAATAGCCAAGCGAGACCATATAATCGACCGATTCCCCTCCACCCGCTGTAGAAAGCTGGTAATTCTGCAGCGGTGCATTTCTAAAAATCTGATCTTGCCAATCGATATTTGTATGCAACGACTGCAGGTCGCGAAACTCCGGTCGTACGCGTGTACCGCCTGTTCGTACGTCATTTGGATCCTCGGCATTTCCCCCTGCATACACCCAAGCATTATCCCGTCCCTCTGCATGAAATTCGGCAAATTCCCGCGCGGACATCATCTCCAACTTATTGGCCACTGTTTGGAAGCCTCCTGCAGCCTCGATATGAACTACCGGATCCCCCTTTCTTCCCTTTTTCGTCGTGATAATAATAACACCGTTGGCTCCTCGCGATCCATAAATAGCTGTTGCGGATGCGTCCTTTAAAACCTCGATGGAGGCGATATCAGCAGGATTAATACTGCTTAGCGGATTAATTTTTGAAACCGTATTGCGGGCCATACCAGCCGAAGAATACGTATCGCCGTTAAAATTCGACACGTCCGAGCCTCCCCCTCCTGAGCCTATAGCATAACCATCGATGACATATAATGGCTGGTTACCTCCCGTAATGGAATTGATACCCCTGATAACAATATTGACATTACCTCCGGGGGCACCGCTGGTTTGGGTAATCTGTGCACCAGCGACTTTACCTTGCATCATCTGATCAAAACTTGCAGCCGGCCCCGGCTGTAGATCGTCGGGAGACAAACTCGTTACCGACCCCGTTATGTCTCTTTTACGCTGCGAACCATACCCGATGACAACCACCGAATCGAGACTTTCTGCCGCCGCTATCAGGCTTATATTGTACACGGACACATCCCCTACCCGCACTTGACCCGCTTTGTAGCCCACTGAATTAAAAGTCAATAAATCGTCCGCTTTTGCTTGCACTGAATATTCTCCAGCACTATTGGTGCTTGTTCCTTGACGCTTCCCAATAACGTTTACGGTTACGCCAGATAGCGGCACTGCGCTGACCGCGTCCATTACCTTCCCCGTTACGGTACGCACCTGCGCATTCGCCGTAAAACCTGATAGAAAAACAATAAGAACAAAGTAACTAAATAGGTTAAGGTGTGAATAATTTTTGCTCATAATAATCATATTTACCGGATAGATTAGTTTACGCACTATCTTAATTTTAAAAAAACAAATACTTTAAAAATATCCCGAGGGTTTATAATTTACATTGCTTAACAATAGAATAAACGTCAATACTTAACGCACTATGTTAACATTTCACAAACATATATGTTTTTTTCATAAATAAAAAATCTTTTTTATTTATTTCGTTTCAACATGAATTTCGGCTATTAATTAGATATTGGGTTTTATATATCGGCTGGCCGCGTGCAAGGAGTCTTTATGTACAAGCAGCGATGAGGGCTATTCTTTTCTTACCAAGGGGGTGGATGGGTTGGAAATATTTGAAATGAAGGTTATGGATGGAATGGCAACAGAAGTACCTAAAACTGTTAATAAAGGGAACGAAAAAATCCAACCGGGAATGATATTAGCGTAAGTCTGAGAAGAAAATATACTGGCTTGACAATGGCCCACTGAAGTCAAACATCTACCCCATACATGGAGCACCTACCTATCGGTTATCACTTTCTTCCTCTTTTCCTTCCTGTATCAATTCATTAACCTCTTCCATTTCTCCACTTTCGAGCGTTTTAACGTCTTCTGCCTGTTCATCGTTCACTTTGTCAATATGGAACGTGCACCCTATAGGAAAATGGTCTGAACCTACGGAAGGATAAATAAACAGTTGGTCAATAAAAATATCGGGACTGTGAAACAATAAGTCCAAAGGCACTCGGAAGAACCAATATTTTGCATGGAATGTCGACAATATCCCTCTACCGATCCGCGCGTCGAGCAGTCTGCTTGTCTTCTTAAATAAAATAGAGGATTTCGCCCAGGCCACATTATTAAAATCTCCTGTTACGAGCACCGGAATGTCGTAGTCCTTTACCTTTTTCGCTACGGCGAGCAGATCTCCATCCCGTTCCTTAGAATTATCTTCTTCCGTAGGACTAGGCGGTGGCGGGTGCACACCGAAGAATATAAAACGGCATCCGTCTTCCGTTTCGAGTTCAGCTTCGATACTAGGCAGGTCGTCCGCAACAAAATAATGCGTCTGTATTTTATTGACTTTCAGCTTTGTATAAAAGTGCATTCCGTACGTATTTTCCAAACCGATTTTTTCGTGGCCCGGATAGTCCGCCTCCAGCACTTCCAACGCTTTTTCCCAATCCTTGTTACTCTCAATCGTTAAGAATATATCTGGCTTCTCTTCCTTAATTAACGTTATAAAACGATCATATTCTGTATTATACTGATATATATTACAAGATATGACCTTAACTTTATTTGTACTATGTTTTGCATGCGGAAATTTCTGCGTTCGCCAAAACTTAGTGTATCGCATCAAGATAAACACATGATATATAATCAACGTCAACTGTACGGATTGGAGTACCCAAAGTGTCGTTATATCTTTAATCAAAAAGAAAGAAATGCAAAAAGCCCCTATTTGAAGGAACAGGAGCTGCAATTTAATGAATTCGGCTACTCTGAACACCCAATGTTGATGTTGTATAAAAGGGAGTACGCTCAACAAAATCAGAAGAGCAGAAAAAATTATTGCAAATAGTTCCATTGGGTACTAAGATAAAAAAATTCTATAAAAACCAGACCCCTCGGGTTTCACACCTATCAAGCCATTTATCATAGCAAAATCGGAATCAGCCTGTAAAAAAATCCTATGCCTACCAACCCACATACGCGGGAGGTTTAATTCCCTTTAGCCGCAGGTAGACGATGATCTGTCCTACATTTTTGCCATGACTCCCGTATAATGGATGTATTCAAAAATAGTTAAAATGTGCTACAAATGTCAATATTCTGGATCGACGAATAAGTTGTACGTAAAACCATATTGCAATCGTACCGGGAACGATTGCGTAATTTGATGGAAATTTTCTTGTACAAAGCTGTTAAAATATATTATTATTGTATCATAGATGATACATACATGCAATCGTGTTTCATGTGTCGCACCAATTTGAATCTGTAAAAAAAATTCAAACATACAGATAATTAAACAGAAATAATAGAGGACAGACCGTTTCTTGCAGAGTAACTGAAGTTTTCTTAGTAGTAGTTATAGACCTTATACGATCAATTTTTAGAGAATCGTGACATAGCTTGTCTATGGGAATGCAACCGGTTCTTTTGATAAACAACCAATATATAATAAACTGAACTAATAAAAATTAAGAAGCAATACTACAACCAATATTTACATATAAAACAATTCCTAATAATTATATAAAACAGCTTAGATTATGAAAAGACTGCTCCTTATTACATTAACACTATGGGTGTCCATTGCCTCCTTTGCCCAAGACAGGCAAATTACAGGCTCGGTCGTGGAAAAAGGCACTGGACTTGCCCTCCAGGGTGTTTCAATTCTCCTTCGCGGCACCCAGATAGCTACGACAACAGACGGCAAAGGACAATTTGCCCTACGCATTCGCGATACAGGGATGGTTGAATTGGAATTTAAAAACATTGGTTTCGTCACACAAATCGTTCCCGTAGAGGGCAACGAGCCATTGACGATTGAGCTGGTCAATGAAGAAGCCGGACTTGACGAAGTTGTCGTAATAGGTTATGGTGCTGCAACATCCATAAAAGACCTCACCGGTTCAGTGGCTTCCGTCTCTGGCAAAACGTTGGCTCGCGTACCCGTATCTTCAGCTGCTGAGGCCTTACAAGGGAAGGCAGCCGGTGTGCAGGTCACGATGGCAGATGGTGCTCCCGGTGCAGAGATCAATATCCGGATCCGCGGCGGTACATCAGTAACCCAAAGCAATGCCCCGCTTTTTATTGTGGATGGCTTTCCGGTGAGTAATATCAACGACATTCCCCCTACTGATATCCTCAGTATAGACATCCTCAAAGACGCTTCGTTAACAGCCATTTATGGTGCGAGGGGTGGAAATGGAGTCGTCGTTGTTACCACCAAACGTGCACAGGCCGGCAAGATAAGTCTTAATTTCAACCACAATACACAGGTGAGGAGCCTCGCCCGCAAAATAGAGGTGATGTCTCCCTATGAATTCGTAAAAATCCAATACGAATCAGTTGTCGGGAACAATACCAACCGTCAGAAGTTTCGCGGAAACTTTGGCAACCCAGCTGATTTTAGTTTGTACAAACGATTCGAAGGTAACGACTGGCAGGATGAAATTTTAGGTGGAAATCCGATCAGTCAGATGTACAACCTCACCCTTAGCGGCGGAACACAATCACTTAAATTCAACACCAGCATTACCCATCACGACGAAGAAGGTGTACTTATCAAAACTGGCGTGATGCGTACCAACGTCAACACCAAATTGAATGCCGACCTGGCCAAGAATGTAAAGCTATTGATCAATCCACGCTTTACTTACCGTCAGGACAGAGGACCAGGTGCAGACAAGGTTGGCGGCGGCGGTCTGATCAATGTATTGCGCTACCGTCCGACCAATGGTCTCCGGGAATTCTCCTTTCTTCCTGCTGAAGACATCGATCCCGAAGACGAGCGGTTTTTCGCTTATACTAATCCCAAAGGAGACATTGATCAGAACTACCGTCGGGAAAACCGATACGAGTTTACCAACCAGGCCTCCGTCGAATGGGCCATTATACCCCAACTGACATTCCGCACCTTAGGCTCACAGTTTATGGGCTTCCGATTTTCCGATCTTTTCTTTGGAGACCTTACCTCTGAGGCCAGGAATAACAATGGTCTCCCTGTCGTCCAATTGGGAACCGTTCGACAAAATCGGTACGGATGGACAAATACGTTGCAGTATGCGGCATCAAAGGGCAAGCACAACTATTCCGTATTAGCCGGACAGGAAATTCAAACCTCGACCGAATATTCAACGGCCCAAGGCTCGCGTTACTTCCCAAAAGCGATCGAGGCAGAGCGAGCCATCCGGAACCTTGGATTAGGCACGCCATGGGGAGCGACCTCGTTTATGACTTCTCCTGAACGACTATCCTCCTACTTTGGTCAAGCCAATTATAATTTCGACCGTAAATACCTGCTTTCACTCACCTACCGCGCCGACGGTTCGACCAAGTTCGCTCCGGGCAACCAGTGGGGGTATTTTCCCGCCATTTCTGGGGGCTGGGTCATTTCGAACGAAGAGTTCATGGCCAATCAGGACGTCTTCACGCAGCTTAAACTGCGTGCAGCAATCGGTAAATCCGGAAACAACCGCATCACCGACGACATGTGGCGATACCAGTATGGCATTAACACCGGTGGAGGCCCAGGATGGGGAGAGTTGAACGACATCGGTTTTGAATACTACGGAAACACGGGCGGCAGTACACTGCCAAATCCCGATATCCGATGGGAAACGACACTGACCCGAAATCTAGCGTTCGACATCGAAACCTGGCAAGGGCGACTAACGATTACTCCAGAAGCCTATTGGAACACAACCACCGATTTGCTTTATTTGAGCAATATTCCGACAACAACAGGCTATACGCGCCAAATGCAAAATATCGGACAGGTCACCAACCGCGGATTTGATCTGACCATCAATGCTCAAATTATTAAGCGGGACAATGCCTATTTCAATACCACGTTTACTTTTGGATCAACGAAGACACGCGTCGACAAGCTAAATGGGGCTGAAGATGTGCTTTGGATGACGTCTGACCGCTGGAAATCGTCAGACTTTGATTATATGTTAAAAGTCGGTGATCAGCTGGGCCTTATCTATGGCTACCAATACGATGGTATTTATCGGTTCGATGAATTCGATTTACAAGGTCTCAATTGGGTGGCCAAACCCGGTACCGTAAACAACGATGCACTGTTCGGTACGCAGCCGGGCCGTCCTAAATTCAAAAACCATGTCGACGAAGAAGGGGAAGAGAATGTGGTCAATGACCGGGATAAAGTGGTCATCGGAAATACCAATCCGAAATTCAGTGGCGGATTTAACCTGGTCGGCGGCTGGCGCAACTTCGATATGTCCGCTAACTTCTTCTTCATGTACGGATTTGACGTGAATAACGCGACCCGCTACACCCTGTCGTCTTTCGAAAGCAACGCCAACAATTACTTCAATATCCTGCCCGAATTTAACGAAAACGCACGCTGGCGCTACGCGGATGACGTCTATGGCGACCGTATGGTAAGCAATGCACTCTATACCACCCAATACCAGGAGGTCAATGCCGATGCGACGATATTTAACCCGGTAGATATTGGAAAGAAAGTGACCCACTCCTACTTTATCGAAGATGGATCTTTCCTACGTCTACAAGACGTTACACTAGGGTATACGCTACCTAAAAGTACGCTCTCGCGTCTCAAGCTAGGCACTGTTCGGGTCTTTGTAAGTGGTTATAACTTATTCTTATGGACCAACTACAGGGGTTACGATCCAGAAGTCGATGTTCAGACCGGCCTGACACCTGGTGTAGACTACAACCGTTATCCACGCAGTCGAAATTTTTTAGCCGGATTAAATATTACGTTCTAATTTTAATATTCACCTATTGCAGTATAAAATTGATATACCATGAGGAAACCTATTTTAATATTCAGCGTCCTAATCCTACTCTTTACCTCCTGTAAGAAAGGCTTTTTGGATGTTAGCTCCGATTCCAAATACGAAGCGGACTATGTCTTTGGAAACAAAGAGGAAATCAACCGGGTATTAACCGCTGTATATGCTTCGTTAATGAGCAATGACACGTATGGCAATGCCTATTTCAATACCTTCGCCCTGAACAGCGATGTAGAATTTTCGACGTTCTCGTCCGAATTACCCAACGTTAATGGCGAAGAATTTAGAGCCTTTGACGGTGCCCAACATGGGCCTTCCGTCCAGCGGTTCTGGAACAAGCAATACGAAGGTATCGAACGCGCCAATATCTTCATTGAAGGCATACAGAATAGCCCGGCCTTTAATAAAAACGACAAGGATTTAACGCAGATGCTTGGCGAGGCCAAGGTACTGCGCGCCATGTTTTATCACGATCTGGTGGTGATGTTTGGCGATATCCCGTTCAATACCCAGCCGAGTATGAATCTTAAATCCGCTTTCGTGATCCCAATTAGGGACCGCAACGAGATCCTCAGTTTTTTGATCGAAGACCTAAGAGGTGTAGCTTCCGGCATGAAATACGCACACCAGACTTCGGAAGGCGAGTCCGGCACAGAGTTCGGTATAGAAAGGGTTTCGAAAGCATTTTGCTATGGCATGATCGCCCGTATGGCTTTAACACGAGGTGGCTACGCACTCTATCCAGAGGGTACCATTGGTGCGATGAAGCGTATGGCCGATTATAAAGATTACTATCGCATTGCCATGCAGTATGCCGATTCTGTAATTTCGTCTGGCATGCATAATCTGGGAAAATCCTATCGCAATGTCTTTATCGATCAGACCAATAATATCGTAACCAATAATGACGATCCGATGTTTGAGATCCCTTTCCTACGGAATGGCAGCAGTAACTTAGGTTTTGTAACCGGCGGCGCCGTGGGATCGACCGAAGGGGTGACCAACCACGTCTGGGGCGGCGTCAACGGCGGCATGCGGCTGAATGCCTTCTACGCATACTCCTTCGACCGCAAGGACATCCGAAAAGATTATACCGTCGGCTATTGGAACTATGACGCTGCTGGACAACCGCAGGTACTCACCGACTATACTTTATACAACAACAAATGGTCAAAACTATGGGCCGATGCGGGAAGAGCGTTAGGCAATCAGAGCGCAGGTAATACCGGCATTAACCTTCCGTATATGCGTTATGCAGACGTTCTGTTGATGTTTGCTGAAGCCGTTAATGAAGTAGAAGACGGTTTAAACGGCTCCAATGGCGCCAAAGCACTTGATGCGTTCAAACAAGTACGCAGACGTGCCTTTATCGTTGATGACCATGATGAGAAAGTCGAGAGCTATACCAATACGGTCGCTGCCTCGAAGGAGTCGTTTTTCAACGCCATTGTGCAGGAGCGCAAATGGGAATTTGGCGGCGAAAACATGCGGTGGAAAGACCTGGTTCGTTGGAACCTATACGCCAAAGTCGTATACGACAGTTTCAAAGAATACCTTATTGTGGCGTCTATGGGCGGCGGCGACTTTATGGAAGGATCTGAGGACTATCAGACGCTTCCGTTTAACAAGTTTTTTAGGCGGATTCCAAACCCTGGAGACAAAAACATTTATCCGAATACGGCATTGCCTATCATCGAATTTTATAATCCTTGGGAAGCTACGTTGCATCCCGGGACTGGTTGGGAGACAGCGACGCAATATGTCTGGTACAATGAAGACACATCGATGCCACGGGCACAGATCCTATATTCGTTCCGAGGCTATATTAAAGGCGGGCCGGGCGGAAACTGGGAATCGCTGAACCGCAACAACCTGCCACCTGTACGTTATATCTTGCCTTTCCCAAATCAAGCTATTCAGCTCAGCAATGGCGCATACAAGAATCAATATGGTTATTAGTAAACTCTAAAAAAGAACAACGATGAAGACTCATATTTTTACATGGAGCATAGCTTTAGCGAGCGTACTGACCCTATTCCTCCATAGCTGTCAAAAAAATCTTCTATCTCTTACCGACGAAGAAGAAAACAGGTCATTTATGGCCGTATTCCGTCAGCAAGCCAATACAGGCAAATCTGGCGACCCCCTAGCCAGCCAGGTCGTCAATACCAACGATATGTACCTGGTGTGGAACGGCATCAATGGCGCTGCGGGCTATCGCCTTAAAATGAAGGTGCAATCCGGTTCCTGGGATATTCCGACCGATATCCTTTGGGATACTATCGTCGGACCAGACGTATTGAAACTCACCAAGATCGATTTACAATACTCCACCAAACATAATTTTGCCATACAAACTCTTTCACCTAAGGGTGAGGCCTATCACTCGAAATGGTACGGGCTTGGCGACGGTGCGCACAACGATGATCGTGCGGAGTGGGACATGGGCGAAAGAACAGGGATTCCCGATGTGGTATCCGTCTCCAACGTGACCGAAACCAGCATGCGTGTGTGGTTTGACCTAAAGGTTTACAACCCAGATCCCGCTGTGCTAAATCCGAGTTTTCAACATGAGAACGATCAGTTTTTACTGGATGAAATCTTAGTACAGCCTGCTTCGGTAAACAGGGAATTGGAATCAAAATCCGTAAAGCTTACGCCCACAGACCTGACAAACGGTTATGTGGATATTGGCGGATTAAGCTCCAATGCACTTTATGTAGTCAATGGGCTTAACAATAAGGTTGGCCGTTACTGGGACAGGTTGTATAATACCAGCATGGTACGGATGCGCGGGCAGGTCGGTGAACCTATTCTTATTCCGCATATCGTGGATAATGAAAACACCTGGGCACAGCAAAACAATGCTTCCCGTCTAGACACAATACTAAATAACTTCCTATTCGATAATACACTTGCTGAGGGTACCATATATATGCTCGAAGCAGGCAAAAAATACTACTTGGGCAGTAATGTTGTATTGGCGAAAGGATTAACCTTACGCTCCACCCTTCCCGGCACGAAGCCTATTGTTTATATGGGATTGGGGTATAATGAAACCAACAATGGATCGCTGGCGTATAACTTTCAGCTGGGGCGTCCGGCGCAGGCCGGCGAGATCGGCAGTATCACTGTCGGCGATGTGATTTTTGACGACATTAGCTTCGAGCTGCCGCTAGCAGTTAACTTCTTCAACCAATCCTTACATCCGGGCAAAGCCATCACCGGCAATTACTTTATCAACCAGCACTCCGCTTCGATGCCATTTACATGCTCCAGATTAGAAACGCGCAACTGTAATTTTCAAGGCATGGTACGAAGCTGGTTTAGAACGCAAGGTACAAACCGTCAGGTTATCGAAAATATCATTGTCGATAATTGTCTATTTCACGATGCCGGTATGTATGATACGAATGGACGGGGTTACCCATTGATTACAGGTGCCGCCGCGTCTGTATCAACTAATATTTTCAATAATGTGGTCATCAAAAACAATTCATTTATCGGCATCAGCTGGGATCAATTGGTTCGTGAGACCGCTAACTTAGCTTGGGCACCCAGTGTGGTCTGGAACGTAACGATCGAAAATAACACCTTTCTAAATGCGTTTTCGGTATCTAACGGCCGATTCCTGATCCAGCATCAAAATCCTCCAGCGAACAGTAGCTATACAGTTAAGAAAAATCTCTTTATATCGGTTAAAGCTGCAAACGATGATCGGCAGTTTTTCCAAAGTGGCATGGACTTCCGCACCTATCGTTCGGGTTTAAAGTTTGACGTAGCGGATAACTATGCAACAGCATCCAAGTCGGCAAACGGCACTGTTACTTATTACAGCTCTGCGGAAATCATGAACAACCAACCATTCAGCCATAACAGTAGAGGAGCTGGAGCAAACGGCGGATCCTTGAATGTAGGCGGGTTAGAAGCCACTCGCGTGATCACCGGCCCTACCCCAATTGCGCCGGAAAACCTGATGGTCGATCCGTACCCAAGGGGCCGAAAAGTAGGCGCCAATTGGGAGACGAATGCACACATTTACAATATAAATGGTCTACGTTATAAAAATACCCCGGAAGTGCAGAACCATCCGATCTACACCAAGGGCATCGGCGATCCGCGCTGGAGGTAAAACCCCAATAAAAAAACGGGCAATCAATTTGGTTGCCCGTTTTTTGTTATTATTATTATTATTATTATTATTATTATTATTATTATTATTAAAGCATGCGCACCGTTACGCCAATGCTCACGTTAGCGTTGTTCGCTAATTATGTAACAATCGATAACATAAAAAAGATAAGATGAGCGTGGCAACGCATTTGATCAGGCGAATTGTAGTATGTAATCTAGCTTGTCACGAAACCTTCCTCTACTACTGCAATAATCTCGTCAAGATCAAACGGCTTAGCCACAAAAATATCTGCACCTGCTTCAGTCGCAACTTCCCGACCATCCCTGCTAGCCGACATGCAGACAATATATGTATCTCTTAATTCCTCGTCACCCCGAAGTTTTTTGATTAAAAGATCCCCAGACACAACAGGCATCCACAGATCAACAACTATCACCGCTGGTTTCATGCGCTTGATGACATCATATGCTCTTACGCTATCATTCTCGACCACCACATCTACTTCTGCCAGTTCGAATACTATTGTCAACATATCTGTAATACCGGCATCATCATCACAAATAAAAACACTTTTGTTCATCATAACGTTTTAAGTAGTGGGTAAAATAAAACTAAATATGGCCCCTTTTCCGACTTCACTGTCGACCCACAGCGTACCGCCGTGCTGCAATACAATCTGTTCACTTATGTACAATCCTATACCAAGTCCAGAAAATTTTTTCTGTATACTGTCAGCACGATAAAAGCGATCAAATACTTTCTTCTGATCTGTAATATCTATACCGAAACCATAGTCCTTCACTGAAAATTTAAGATGGTCTTTCAGCGCGGCGAGATAAACTTCTACACGGTCTTTCCCAGGAGAATATTTGATCGCATTGGAGATCAGATTACCAACTACTTGACTTAAATGACCCTCATCGCCAACAAACCACGAATCAGTTTGTCCATTAACGATAATTTTATGTGTGTCACTGTTGATCTGCAGATGATCCACCGTGTCGCGCACCATCTTGTCAAAATCAAATCTATCACGGTGAATATCTAGCTTTCCCGACTGAATTTTTGTGACATCGAGTAGCTCCGCTATCAACTTATTTAAACGCTCCACCTGTGTATCCGACTTTTCGACAATGGCCGATAAATTAGCATTATCTTTCGGCATATACCGTTTTATGAGTTGGATATATCCCTTTAATGCCGTTAGCGGAGTCTTAAGCTCGTGACTGGCAATCGATAAGAAATCATCTTTCCGCTTTTCAATCTTCCTGCGATCGGTAATATCTTCAATGGCCAATAATATCCGATCCTTAAATTCACCTTCCAATTCTACGCGATGGGCATTCAGCAGCATGATCTTTTTTCCGATGTGGGGGAAATCATGTTCCACCTCAAAATCAAGTACAGGGTTATTTGAGGGAAGTATTTCTTCCAACAATTTTCTTAAATCGTCAATGTCCCATTGGCGATTTCCAAGTTCGTAGAGCGTCTTACCGGCAGTCTCTGTGCGGGTCACTTTAAAAGTCTGCAAAAACGCTTCATTCACGGAAAGTACTTTCAGCTCTGTGTCTAAAACGACTAAGCTCTCCCGTATTGTTTCCACAATACTGTTCATGTACTCTTCATTCAACCGCAGATGTTCCGTCCTTTCCGCTATCTTGCGCTCGACCGATTCCTTTTCGAACAACAATTCCTCTTCAACCTTTTTCCTTACCGTTATGTTGTTCTGCACGCCAATAAAGTGCGTCACCTCTCCCTCGGCGTTAAGTATAGGCGATATAAACAGTTCATTCCAAAACAGTTCGTTCGCTTTTGTATAGTTACGGATCTGGATCGTGATGCCTTGACCAGCATTGATCGCTTCACGGATCTTCTCCCGGGCAACTTGGTTGCGATCTTGCCCCTGCAGGAACCGACAGTTGTGTCCAATTATATCTTTAGATTGATAGCCCGTCATTTCCTCGAATGATTTATTGTAATAAATAATAGGGTTATCGGGAAGACGGTGGTCAGTAATAATAATACCAGTCGAGCTTGCGTCAAGTGCCGCATAGATCAACTCAGTCATTTCCGGGTCATCAAGATATTTACTATTTAGCATAGAATTTCCAGTATATTAGTTTTTTTAGATTAACCAACTCTAAGACTATTTTGTTTTTTTTTGTACGCTTTTATAAAGCATTGGGAAAGTTTCAGCTGAGAACAGTGTTGGATTACCGCGCCATACTGAAGTTAAATTTGTACTTAGGCTAGCAGAAAAATTGGACTGCGGCGTTATTTCGTAGCATCTCCTCTAGTTGGGATATCGCTGAAACTCTCATTCATCCACTTCAAGCTATTATAGCTTTTTAGAAATTTAAGGTACAATTCAATAATTTTTTCGTTTGCTTCGATCACCTTATTTTCCCTACTGTTAATCAGGAAAAGAGAACTTTCGCCATTGGCATATTTTGTTTCCTCCGCCGTCAGAAGCTTTTCGTAGTTGCTGGCATTTCGCTTAGCCATATCTATCTGTCCGGCATAATTTATCACTTCATTTCTGTATCTGTTCATTTTAGTTACCAATTCCTGCCTTTTGAAATTGAAATCCATTGTATTTTGGCCGATCTTCAATTTTGCCGCGTTATAATCGGCCCTTGCCTGTCTTAAGAAAACGGGTATTTCTAGTTTTACGCCGTATTGGTAATTGTTATCAAAAAACGGAAAGAAGTTATGGGCGTAGCCATCCTTCTTAAAAAAATTATAGGTGAAATCCACCTTAGGCAATAGACTCTGCAGTTTCAGTCTTCGGTCACTATCCAATATGTTTCCCTTCTCATCGTAGTAGCGCAATGCAGCGTGACGGTTAAGCGATTGGGCATCTAATCTGGCAAGCAATTCCTGATAACTATGGTGAGCCATATTATCATCCAGCTCCTCGGAAGGTATTATCCATTGGGTCACATCGTAAGGCTCTCGGTTCTCTCGCCACATGAATAAGGAGAGTTCTTGGGTAGCGTTCAGATATTGGAAGTAAGCATCTCGCTCCTGAAGCTCAAAACGCTGTAGCTGCGCACGTGCTTCGGTCGTATCTATCGCGGCCTGCTCACCATAAGACAACGTTTTAACTACCAAATCCATACGTCTTCTATTAATACGCACAGCCTCCCTTTGAATTCGATAGCCCTCATACTGCTTTACCCATTCCCAGTAGCTGTTTTCCGCATCCAATAGTAGTTCATTTGTCAGTAAAGTCTGTTCCGCTTCAGTCATACGTCTAGCGATATGCGCCTGTTCCAACAGAGCCCTCCGTTTGTCATACAGCAGATTTTTTGCCAGCGGCACAGTCAACCCCACTTGATATAAGCCTCCCCGCGTATCGCTATTATTCAACTTTTCACCATCCAGGTAGCTATAACTTCCATTTACCGTTACGCCATACCAAGTCGGAATATTTAAGCCAACACCTTGTTGCTGATAATAATCTATACCGTCTATTGTTTTAGCGCCGCTTTTCCCATCCAGCACCGGATCAAAATTACCCCGTTCATATCGAACATTTTCGTCTGCAATTCGATTCTGCAAACGGTACTTAAAGGCCATCGGATGGTAACTTTTAACGATCGCCAAAAACTCATCATGTGATAAGCGCAATGTATCCTGCCCATAGCAAAGATGAGAACAGCACCACATCAGCACAAGAAGCAGGTATTTATTTCTTTCCATCCGTTGTTGCTGATTTTTGATTATCTACTATGTAATAATCAGGAGGAAATCCATTGATATTCCGCCATAGCTCATACCAAATCGGCACATCGTTAAGAATAGCAATCCCCTGTACACCCGCGCCCATCTTAATTTGCGGGGGCCAGGGCTTTTGGCCCCTATCTTCTGCGAGCAAAGCTCTAAAGAGACCATTCGCACCGATGTTGCTCTCTACCGCGATGACCTTTGCCGCAAACGTGCCGTAGCTGGTATTGGGCCATCCTGAAAACACGATAGCCGGAAAACCATCAAATACACACATCACGCGCTGCCCTTCCTTAAGCAAAGGCAGGTCTACCGGCCTGACATGGATTTCCACGGCGTAATCGACCTGATTGGGTACGATGGTCCCAATACTTTCCGCATCTTTCAGTATTTCGCCAATACCTGCCTTACTGAGCTGCACCACCTGTCCGCTCTGTGACGCCAGTACAGCATACAGTCCCTGCCTGGCCCGGTAATTTGCAACCTGGTTCTCCAGCTTGGCAATATCGCCCATGCTGCCTTCGATCAGTCCCATACTTTGCAGACGATCACCCTCGGTCTTACTGAGCTTTTCCGCATAATCCTGGATGGTCGAGTTTTGTTCTATTTCTACCGCAACAATCTCCTGTCGTGTCTGCGCCACTTTATTGTCTATTACGGTCTTTTTGGCTAAGGCATTTTGGTAAGCAACACTTCGCTGCTGAAATTGCGTAAGAGATACCAATCCCTCGTCATACATTTTTTTCTGACGGTTAAACTGATCTTCACTTAACGCTAGTTCATTGGTTGTAGCCAAGAGTTCAGCCTCCTCCGCCGCTAGCTTGCTATTCAACTGGCTTATTTTCACCTTCAGTTGCGAGAGCTTTAATTCTCGAGCAGCACCTAAGGCCTTGAGCTGACTATCTGTGGTACCCACCTTTGCTTCATAATAATTACGCACCCCCTGTTTAGCACGTACCTGTTGCTCCGTCCGTTCAACCAGAAGCGGATCCATATAGTCTTCTTTCACCTCAGACAGTTGTAATATCGTATCTCCTTTATTGACGTAGTCTCCATTCTTTACATGCCATTTAATAATCTTCCCCGGTATAGGTGAGTTAAGCTGCTGCGGCCGTTGGTCCTGATAAAGAGTGGTCACATTACCTTTAACTTTTATATTCTGGGTCCAGGGAAGGAAAAGTGCAGCAATGCACAGCAATATTACCACGACAAACCACCTTTTTACGTTGGATTTCCGGTGAACATGGTATATTTTATCAAATGATTCCAGTTTCATGTTTTGCGAAGTCTTTACTTAGTTTCGATCGTACGGTTACGAAGATAGAGATGCTTATCTGCCAGTTCAATAACTTCTTTCTCTTGGGATACAACGATGATGGTCGTATACTGTTTTATTTTATTAAGGTATTGCATCAACTTTGATCTAAACACCTCATCCATCCCATCAAAAGGATCTTCCAACAACAGCAGTCTATTGTTACCCAAGAGCGCACGCAGTAATAGAATGATCTTTCTAGAGCTAAATGATATTTCCGTATCCGTCTCGCTCAGTAAGGTAAAGAAGCCATTGCTAAATTGATCGGACAGTTGGTCTATACCAATTTCCTCGGCCAGCGCCAATATATCTTCGGTGCTGATATCTGCTCTACCCAGCACGATATTCTCGTGCAGCGTACCCTTAATGATGGTCATATCATCCATATAAAGCCCTATCCGGTTACGCATCGCAATCTTGTCGATGTTTTTCATCGGAATTTTATCAATCAATATGGATCCCGTTGTAGGCGGATAAAATCCTGCCAGCATATTTAACAGTAAGGTTTTACCTGCGCCCAGCTTGCCAGAAACCGCCGTCAACGTATTCGCCTCCACTTGAAAATCAAGCTGTTTAAAAATTGGCGCGCGATCGCCGAAAGTCAGACTCACATCTTTAAACATAACCTCCATTCCACCTGTATGGTTCTCAAGCGCAATCTCTCCATTATCCTCCTCGAGAAGGCCGGTAACTTTATTCAGCTTAACGATAGAGGCGATCATATTGTAGTAATGTTCCAGGCTTCGGATCAGCTTCCCAACTGCGGCCATTATCGTCAGTACCACGATTTCCGTCGCCACGAATGCGCCAATATTCAACTTCTGATTGACCATTAAATATGTCCCTATAGCCAGCATGACCAAGGTGATAATGACGTTAAAACCAATGATTGCCTTATACTGAAACAATAACACTTTAAAATGCGTAGTTCGGTTATCTAAATATTGCACCACACGTTTATCCGTACCGGCGAGGTGAATATCTGTTTTAGAAGTAATTTTAAATGTTTTTATGTCACCGGCAATATCTTCGATCCAAGAGGCAACTTCATATTTTCTATTACTTTCCTCCACGCTCGAGCGGATACCCGAATCCATCGTGAAATAAAAGATAGCGACGACAATGATGACAACCACCGCGCCGAAAACCAAGAACCAAGGATGGTAAAAAGACAAGAGTAAGATCCCGAAAAAAATCTGTATCAGTGCCGTAGGTATTTCAAGTAGTATTTTGGAAATACCTTTTTCGAGATTCAATATATCAAAAAAGCGGTTCACCAACTCAGGCAGATAATATTTCTTTGCTGCCGGCAGATCGATTTTAGGCAGCTTCCTGGCGAAGGCCAAGGAATATTCCACAAAAATCTTCTGTTGAATTTTTTCAATAATCTGCATCACTTTAACGCGGAAGAGTCCGGTTAAGAAGGTACCTAAAACCACAAAGCTAATCAGCAAATACAAAGACGTCACCATCGTAGCCCCCATCACGAAACTGACGATTGCCTGTATACCCAGTGGAATACTTAATTGGACAAGACCGCTAAGAATAGCGTAAATATATATGGCTGCTACATCCTTTTTTTCTTTTGTGATCTGTTTGAACCACATTCTTCTGCTCATCGCATAATCTTGTTCCTGTGCCATTATTATTCATTTTTTTAGCATAGACTTCGATTTCCAACTATTACGGTGCATTACGACATCACGAAGCATACGATCGCTTTAAATCAACCTTAAAGCCATTATTAATCAAGTTTTCGCAAATATATTAAATCAGACCAAAAGATGGTAACAGCAGATAAAATAGTTATCAAAAGTATTGCAAACTTTGCAAGACAAGGAAACACTTCTTTTATAGACAACATAGGTTGAAATCGTATCCGAACCCGAAACAGGTGATTTTCTCGTTAATGACATTCACGTAGAAGTGGGCGGTAAAAACAAGACTTCAAAACAGGTACGGGATACAAACACTTATCTCATAGCAGCAGACGATATAGAGACAGGCTTCGGTACAAAGGTGCCGCTATGGTTGTTCGTATTTTTGTATTAATATTCCTGGATATGGGCTGCACATGCACGAGATTCCAACACAGGGATATCGGGTACCACACTGTAGAACGCATCAGGCGAAACAAAATACTAATAAACATTTAACATTAGAATTTGGAAATCTCCATTTAATTACTTTATATTTGTTTTTATGTTCTACATAAGTATAAAATAAATTAATTATAAACACATTAATAATCTGATTATGAGTAAATCAGTTGTTTTAAAGCCCATGCTTTCTTTCGTTATTTTTCTATATTCGATGACAGCATTTAGCCAAAATTTCTTATTAAAAGGCGTCGTCCGGGACGGTGATGGCAGGCCCATTGAAAGCGTAACCATCGCGGCCGGTCGGGCATCGACGAGCTCATTGACCGACGGATCCTATGAACTTCAAATCCCACAAGACAGCACCTCGGTAACATTCCGTGCGGTTGGCTTCCTCGAACGTCGTTTGCCCATTCCAGCCAATGGCGTGTTGGATGTGGTAATGACTTCAGAAGAAAATGCGCTGGACGAAGTGGTGGTTATCGGATATGGCCAACAAAGCAGGTCGACCTTGACGACCTCCGTTAACAAGGTCGATGTAAAGGAATTTGAAAATTCGCCTGGACAGAATCCATTGTTACAGCTACAAGGTAAGGTTCCGGGTGTATCGCTGCAGATTTCCAATGGGCAGCCTGGTGCCAATCCGCAGATATTTATTCGCGGTGGTAGCTCCACGTCTCCGGAAGGCGACACCCCGCTGATCATCGTTGATGGTGTGGTCGGCACTATGCGCAATATGTCCGATCTTAACCCCGACGACATTGAAACCATGCAAGTGCTAAAAGATGCAGCCTCAACAGCGATCTACGGTGCACGGGCTGCAAATGGCGTAATTATCGTTAAAACAAAATCTGGAAAAGCTGGAAAGCCTATCGTGAACTTTAAGGTTACCTCTGCCCTGGAGCAGCTCGCACGTCGCTATGACTTTGCGAGCGCCCGCGATTACATCCATATCAGCCGTTTGAATACCCATAAGTTTAATAAGACAAATCCGGATATGTTTCTGTCCAGTGGCGCATACGGCATGTCCACAGGCAATCCGCGCAACAGCCGCAACACGCTCGCTTTTCTGGACACCTACCTACAGGAGTACGGACAGGATTATGTCGCGGGATTGATCGAAAACCAGGGTTGGGAAACGATGGTCGATCCAGTAACGGGCAAACAGCTGCTTTTTAAGGAGACGAACTATCAGGATATGACCTTTCAAAACGGACGCTCCATGCAGTACGACCTGAATGCCAGCGGTGGAACAGAGCAGGGCAACTACTACCTCGGCTTGGGGCACAATAACCAGGATGGAACGGTTACGGGCACAAGCTACAAGAACTACAGTGCGCTATTTAATGGCGAATACAATATCAATGAGAAGATAAAGGTGCGGTCGAATGTATCGTATCAGGTGAGGGAGTCCAATGCCGCCTGGAACTACCAGAACGTATTGTCCCGCTCCATTACGATGCCCTTTACCTACCGCGATTATTACGAAGACGGCCTGCCTGCGCCGGGTGAAGGACCTGCCAATTTCCGCAGCAGGCACTACGAGGTGCACTACAAGGAGAAATACAACGACCTGAAAGTGTTCCGCACGACGATTGGTCTGGGGATGGATTACCATATTATTCCGGGACTGAAATTTTCGCCAAGTCTATATTACAATACGACCGAGGGCATCGAAAACTATTTTGAGGCCTCGAATGAAACCAACCGTAACCGAAATGCGCGGGCTGTACACGAGCAGTTCCGGAAAATACAGGGCGATGCCTTGCTGTCGTACGATAAAAGAATCAGTCAGCACCACATCAATGTGCTGGCGGGCGCAAGTTACATCAACGACTTCGCCTATCACATGAGTGGTACGGGATACAATGCTCCAACGGATTACATACCGACATTGAACGCCACCGAACCCGAAACACAACGGATTACCACGACAAAATTGCCAGATGTGATCATGAGTTATTTCGGTCGGGCAGATTATAATTTCAATGCAAAATATATGCTATCAGCCAGTTTCCGTGTCGATGGCTCATCACGTTTCGCCCCGAATAACCGCTGGGGGTTCTTTCCGGGCTTTTCTGCCGGATGGAACATACACCGTGAAAACTTTTGGCAACCTATTGCCCCTATCGTGTCTTCCTTAAAACTAAGGAGCAGCTGGGGACAAACAGGAAATAACGAATTGTCCATCGCGGATGCGCAGGGGCAGTACGCTGCGGGTTTTCCCTACGATGGTGCTGTGGGCATAAACAATTCGGTACTGGCCAACAGAAACCTGGTCTGGGAAACGACGACTTCTTTCGATATCGGTACGGAGTGGGGCTTTCTGCGCGATCGTATGCAACTGACGGCGGAGTACTATGATAAAGTGACGAGCGACCGGCTATTTATGCAGCCCTTATGGTCATCGACCGGATTTAGTTCGATACGGAGTAATTTCGGATCGATCCGCAACAGCGGTGTAGATCTCGGCATATCCGGACAACCGATACGAAGAGAAAATTTCAGCTGGGACCTGGGTTTCACGTTCTCGTATAACCGGGGTACCGTGGTCAAGCTTCCAGAAAATGAGGAAGATAAGAACCGAAGTGGCGGTAATTTTGTCTGGGACACGAAGCGGAACGAATACGTTAAAGTGGGTGGCGTGGCCGAGGGCGAACGCTACGGCGTCCGCTATGCATACCAGATGATCGGTGTATATGCGCGCGATGAAGATGCAGCAAATGCACCGGAAGATGTGGAAGCCAACGGCCGGACCAAAGTGGGGGGCGATGCGATCTGGTACGACAAGGACCGCAATGGCATCATCGACTATCGCGATATGGTGTTTATGGGCTACATACGTCCGGATAAACAGGGTGGTATGATCAACACGGTTAACTACAAGGGTATTACGGCCCGTGTTGTCGTTGACTATGCTGTCGGACACGTGATCGATAACTCGTGGAAAGCCCGTGTAATGGGAAGTGCGCGAAATAACAATATGATTATCAATGAGGTGATGAGTGACAAGGTCTGGAATGAGCAGGGCGATATCGCTGAGATTCCACGATATACTGTTCAAAGTGATGCAGATTACAATTTCCGGAATCACCTCCGTAATTCCAACGGCATCGGCACGAGCTCGGGTTACGGGAGTAACAACTCCCTATACTACTCGAAAGGAGACTACCTCGCGTTTCGTGAGCTGTCACTTTCATACGAGCTCCGCGGTAATTGGATGTCGCGTGCGAAGCTGAACGGCTTACGCGTAACAGCAGCCGCGTTTAACCTGGGTTACCTTACCTTTTACGACGGCCTGTCGCCAGAGATTTTTAAGGGTAATGATCAAGGGGAATACCCACGTCCGCGCCAATTCAACTTATCGCTATCTGCTACATTTTAATTAAATGATATGATTATGTCTATGAAAAGATTTAAAAAACTGATCCTGTTGTTTCTCCTTCCTGCAACCGTACTGTCGGGCTGTGATGGCATATTGGATGTGGAACAGGAGTCATCCATCATCGGAAGCGGGTTCTGGAATACCCCAGATGATGTAAACGCGTATTTAACGGGTATATATAATACATTCCGCTCCGGAGACGGAACGGGAGCCGGCGGTGTGATGAATACCACTTTTTGGCTCGAAGACCGTGGAGACTCCTTTGAACAAGGACTTGAATCAGGTGTAACCAATGCCTGGCAACAAAACCTGAATAACGCCAACGCACCCAACTGGCTCTCCATTTACGAACTGATCCAACAGTGTAATATGCTGTTAAAGTACGCACCCACGATAACCTATGTGAATACAGAAGATCAGGATCGGGCAATTGCCGAAACCCTGTTTATCCGCTCGTATATGTACTTCCTGCTGTTGCGCACCTATGGTGATGTGCCGTTGGAGCTGGAGCCTACCGAAAGCGACGACAAACCACCGCTGGCCAGAGCGCCGGCGAATGAAGTGATGGCACAAGTACTAGCCGATGTGGAAGAAGCGCTAAACCGCTTTCCAGAAGGTTTAAGTAATAAAACAAGGGTATCAAAACCTGCTGCACACGCGCTGAAAGCGGAGGCATTAGTATGGAAGAACAAGGTGCTGAGCGGTTCTACTACCGATCTGGAAAATGCATTGGTATCCATCGATGCGGCACTACAGCATGTTAGTCTTGTCGCGGATTATAAAATGATTTTTGCGACCGACAACAAGCGCAATAGCGAAATATTGCTGTCCTTGCATTTTCAGCGGGATGAGAAATCGGACCACTACGGTAGCCGGCTCAAACCGCGGAATATTTTTGTGCAGAACGCCGTCAATGCCGACCTGATACCCTACGCATTGGGTGGGGCACGGAGTGTGTACGCCCCTAGCCAAAAACTGATTGAGCAGCTAAATGAATTTCCCACAGACAGCAGAAGGGATGCCTCGATCATCACGGCTGTCAATACGAATGGTAGCGTAATCGGTGTGTTTGACAATAAATTCAGGGGCACCGCGTATAGTGATGACCGACATTACGACAATGACCTAATTATTTACCGCTGGGGCGGGCTCCAACTCACTAAAGCGGAGATTTTGGCTGCATTGAACCGTACGCAAGAGGCCATAACTGCCCTAGATCTGGTGCGCAGCCGGGCAAAGATAAATGGTTACGGAGGCAGTACAACAAAAGCAAATGTGGAAAGAGCCATACTGGACGAAGCGTTCAAGGAGTTATGGTTTGAGCAGAAGCGCTGGCCCGATCTAGTCAGGTTCCATTTCGGCGGAACGATAGACATCTATGAAGAGGTGCCGAATCTGCGCGATAAAACGCTTCCGCTATTTTTCCCGATTCCGCAGATACAAATTGATTTAAATCCGTTGCTTAAGCAAACGGAAGGATACATAACGCCATAAAGGAGATAAAACGATGAAAAGCTTTAACTACGTATTTTGCATCCTTGCAATGTGTAGCCTATACATACTGGGTGCCTGCGACAATAAACTGGGCGAAAATATACCCGATGATTACTGGGACCACGGTAAGGAAGAACTCGTGACACCCTACCTCTTTCAAAAGGGTTATAAAGGCTATGCCTGCTACCGTATTCCGGCCCTTGTCCGGACCAAAGAAGGAACCTTGCTAGCCTTTGCGGAAGCACGGAAAAACAGCTGTGCCGACGATGGCGATATCGATATGGTCCTCAAAAGATCATTCGACAACGGCAAGACCTGGACGGATATGGAGGTGATCTGGGATGCAGGGGAGCACACCGCCGGTAACCCGGCTCCCGTTGTCGATGAGATTACGGGCGAAATCCATCTGCTGATGTGCAAAAACAACGATCAGGTGCTGGTAACACGATCGGCAGACGACGGCAAATCCTGGTCGGCACCGAAAGACATTACAGCCTCGGTCAAACGGAGCGGCTGGACCTGGTATGCCACCGGCCCCGTACATGGAATCCAACTGAAGAAAGGTCCACATGCTGGCCGTTTGGTGATCCCCTGTGATCACACCGGAAATGCACACAGCATTTATTCCGACGATCATGGCGAGACCTGGAAACTGGGCGGCATACCTTCCCATCCGGTATTCAAACCCAACGAGTGCACGGTAGCTGAACTCTCGAACGGCGACCTGCTCCTGAATATGCGCTGCCCGAACAGCGATAAACGACGCTTACTTTCGCACAGTACCGATGGCGGCCTCAGCTGGAGCAGACCGGAGACACATGAAACCTTGATCGATCCGGTATGCCAAGGAAGTATGCTGACCTTCGAAGATGGACAAGGCCGTAACTTCTTGCTCTTCGCGAATGCAGCGCACGAAACCAGACGTAGAAATATGACCCTACGGATGAGTTTTGATGATGGAAAAACATATCCAAAAGACAAATTGATTTATGGCGAGTTCGCGGCCTACTCGGATATGGCTTTGATTGATCAGGATCAGCTTGCCATGCTCTATGAGCGGGGTGCCTCCGATGCCAACGAAGGAATCGCATTTGAAATTATCCCGCTAGCAGATTTAAAATAAAAGCCTTTTATGATGAAGATAGCACTAAAATTTACGTATTTGCTTGCAGCGCTGTTGATAACAGCCTGTAAAAAAGACGGTTTGGATACGGGGCCGGTCAAAGCAGACTTCTCCGCTGAAAAACAGGAGATCGTGGCCGGCGGGACCGTCACCTTCACCGATATATCAACAGGAATGCCCTCCCGCCTCCACTGGACATTCGAAGGCGGAAGTCCGGATACCTCGATCCTATCGTCTCCCGAAATCCAGTACGAACAACCGGGCACCTACCGCGTTACACTCCGTGCAATGCGCGGCAGCCAGTCGCAGGAAACGGTAAAGGAAAGTTACATTACCGTAGGATACGGTGTGCTGACAGCAGACTTCAGCACAGAAAGCACCACCGTGTACCTGGATGAAGAGGTGCGCTTTCAAAACCTCACCAGTGGTGTAGCAACCAGCTGGGAATGGGTATTTACAAGCGATACCGACCGCAAGCAATCGACCGAACAGCATCCGGTGATTACATTTGATCAGCCTGGTGTATACACGGTAACCCTACGTAGCGTTAACCCAAGCTTCGAGGGAACCGAAACGAAAGAGCAGTACCTGACGGTACTGGATCCAGCAGACATCGAACCGAATTTCACGGTACAGTCCAGCTTGATCCCGATCAACTATGGGGTGCAATTTACCAATACCTCCATGGGAATGGTTGAAAATTTCAACTGGGAATTTGAAGGTGCAGTAAATAGCATATCCACGGAAGAGAATCCCGTCGTGCAGTATGCTGCTGCTGGTACCTATCGCGTAAAACTTACCGTCAGCAACCCGTATACGAGCAAATCTATCATTAAAGAGCGTATGGTACGTGTGATCGACAACAGCTCCTTGGTCCTGCTGATACCTTTCGATCAGGAAACGACCGATCTATCGGCAAACAGCCTCCCCGTTCGGAATCAGGGTAACCTACCTGCCTTTGGCGGACAGGACAGGCATGGCGAAGCAGGCCGAATTGCCACATTTAATGGATCTGGCGGCCTTGTTATTCCAGATCATGATGCATTGAATTTTGGGCAGTCGGATTATTCCATCTCCGTATGGATCAAATCTGCCGCGGGCGACCGGATGATGGCCTGGCAGGAAAGTGGTAAGAATGGCCCGAACGACAACCAGTCCTGGTTGCGTTTGAACGACAATGCAACGGATCGTCGGATGCGTTTCAACACGGAAGATACTACGGGTGGCTTTATCGTCAACGCCGACCGCAACGTGACCAACGGGCAGTGGAACCATGTGGTCTGCGTCAGACGCGGTAACAGATCGCTGATTTACGTGAACGGTGTGGTGGTGCGGGAAGGAACGACCGCTACCGTAAAAACGGTATCGAATGCCGGTGATTTTAAGATTGCCCTGCAGGAGACTGCCACCGGATTCAACAACTTCTTTAAAGGCGACCTAGACGACTTGGTGGTGTACCGGAAAGCCCTGACAGAAGCAGAAATTAAATTTTTATATGACTTGTAAGATAATGAGAATACTATTTTTGACGCTGTTGTGGTTTCAGCTCGCTACAGCAGACACATATGGCGTAAGCAGCAATGACAACATCGTAGAAATACAGCGCGCAGTTCCGGTACTGATCGGGAAGGAAACCGTTGTTTCGAGAATAAAAGTTTCGGGATTACAGGGTAAGATATTGGAGGGCATATCGGTGGTCTGGAACGATAGTAAACTGACTAGCCCTGCCATGGAATTGCGGATCTATGCTGCAGGGAACGATTCGCTCTACGCGAACGACGTAAAGGCAGAATGGAAACTTTTTGGCCGGGCCACCTCCAAAATAGAAGCGAAAAAAATAGCCGGTAATTATGCGATTGCGCATCCCGAAACGTACCTGTATGTAACCTGCCTATTGGCGGAACCACACCGTGTGGGCGAAACCTTCACTTTCACCGTAAAGCGCGCACAGGTGGACCGAAAGGCACAAGCTGTCAAACAGCTTAATCCCGTAAAATATAATACTGGTATAGCGCTGCGGGAGCATATGCAAGACGATATACACACCTCGCGCATCCCCGGACTCGCGCGCAGTAACAAGGGTACGCTACTCGCTATTTTCGACGCCCGCTACGAAAGTGCGCGTGACCTACAGGGGCATATGGATATCGGTCTGCACCGCAGTGAAGACAGCGGAGAGACCTGGCAGCCGATCCAGATCGCGATGGACATGGGCGAGTGGGGTGGACTTCCCCAGAAATTTAACGGGGTATCGGATGCCTGTATTCTCGTTGATGCAGGGTCGGACGCGATCTATATCGCCGCAACCTGGATGCATGGCGTACTGGACGACAAGGGACAATGGATCTCGAACCTAACAGACACCAGTACGGTCTGGAATCACCAATGGCGGCAACGCGGATCCCAACCGGGCTACGATATAAAAACCTCTTCACAGTTCTTGATTGTAAAAAGTACGGACGACGGCAAAACATGGGGTCAGCCAGTCAATATCACGGCCATGGGAAAACAGAAAGACTGGTGGCTATGGGCGCCTGCCCCGGGAAATGGGATCAGCCTGAGCGACGGCACGCTGGTCATGCCCACACAAGGTCGCGACAGCTCGGGAAAACCGTTCTCTAACATCACCTACAGCAAGGATGGAGGTGCCACCTGGCATGCGTCTAACCCCGCCCTTCGCGTGGAAGGCGGAACGACCGAATGTGCGGTGGTGCAACTCAGCAATGGTGACCTGATGCTCAACATGCGCGCCAATACAAATCGCAACAACATGGGTAACAACAATGGCCGCGCTGTTAGCGTTACGGCCGATCTGGGTGCCTCTTGGCGGGAACATCAGACATCCTTCAACGCGCTGCCAGAACCAACCTGCATGGCGAGCCTGGTTACGCATCCCTACCCATTAAAATGCAAGACAAAGCACCCGTTATTTTTCTCTAACCCGAATTCAAAAAACAAACGTCACCATATGACCATAAAGGCGAGTCTTGACGATGGAAACAGTTGGCCGAAATCGCATCAGCTCCTGCTTGACGTAGGAAGCAGCCGGGGCTACTCCTGCATCGCGCCCATCGACGAGCAGCACATCGGCATTCTGTACGAGAGCAGCCAGGCCGGTATGGTGTTTCAGAAAATCGCAATAAAGGATATTATAAAATAAACAAATCAAATGATAAAGAAAATAGATGGCTTAATCGCCGCGGCATTTGCCGCATATAATCCAGACGGATCTGTTAATTTAGCGCTGATACCCGCTATCGTGGATCAGTTGCTCGAGCAAGGTATGAAAGGTGTTTTTGTATGTGGCACGAATGGAGAAGGACCTAGCCTGTCGGTCGAAGAACGTATGCAGATTGCAGAGGCCTACATGAAGGCAGCAGAAGG
The DNA here is from genome assembly GCF_005048855.1 of Sphingobacterium olei. Taxonomy (GTDB): domain Bacteria; phylum Bacteroidota; class Bacteroidia; order Sphingobacteriales; family Sphingobacteriaceae; genus Sphingobacterium; species Sphingobacterium olei. The sequence goes on along the minus strand of NZ_SUME01000005.1, from coordinate 241,003 downwards.
AAGACTATTGGTATTTATACACGTAGGCCACAGTGCGATTAACGAAGCACGTCGTCTGGCTGCACATGCACAACAGATTGGGGCGGATTACATCTCGGCGGTATCGGCATTCTACTTTAAACCGTCATCGGTACAAGTTTTGGTAGAGAGTATGGCCGAGATCGCATCGGCAGCTCCAAATACACCTTTTTACTACTACCATATACCGCATGTAACGGGATTACAGATCGATATGCTGGAATTCCTGTCGCTTGCCGAGGAAGCGATCCCTAACTTTGCGGGGGTAAAATATACGGCATCCACGATTCACGAATACCAGTCCTGCCTGCATTACAAAGATGGAAAATTTGACATCCTGTTCGGCTACGATGAATTGCTGCTACCAGCCTTAGCAGTAGGTGCAAAGGGCGCTATTGGCAGCACCTATAATTATGCCGGGAAACTGTATAACCAGGTAATTGCCCATGTCGCTGAAAACAAGTGGGAAGAAGCGGAGAAGCTTCACTTTGAAGCCGTTCGCATGGTTGGCCTGTTGGTAAAATACGGCCCCATTCCGACCCAGCGTGCGCTGATGAAGGTAGCCGGGTTGGATTTGGGCGAACCACGCCTACCCTTGCGTTCGTTAAGCGCAGAGAGCTCCAGTAAGCTTGATCAGGATCTGGAAAAGTTACAATTTATGCAATTGGTAGCGCGCTTGTAAGGCCGCCTGATGCGGGGAAATACTCATGAAATACATCACCTTTATACTGATCACCATGCTAATTGGACTGCGGCGTTATTTCGTAGCATCTCCTCTAGTTGGGATCGTAGTTGCTGGCATTTCGCTTAGTCATATCTATCTGTCCGGCATAATTTCGATGGTAACAGCAGATAAAATAATTATCAAAAGTATTGCAAACTTTGCAAGACCAGAAAATACTTCTTTTTATAGACAACATAGATTGAAATCGTTGCAGTAAATATTTTATGCTAGAATGTTTTCATTCCTTAATGGGGTTACGCTTATTATAATATAAAACTATTGCACCCCCGAGTACCAATCCGCCTATTACCCACCACCAAAATACAGCTATTGGATCATCATTGGGTATATCTCCCATATATATAAATGAGGCCCAATAAAAGGGGTTTGACAAATGTTCATCGGCATTACTTAAATATGCAATCTTAGCCTGATGTATGGCTTGGTCATAAGGTCGGCCATTTCTCAGCTCTGCATAAAACGATTTCATAATATCTCCGGTTGCCTTGTCGGGAACAGCCCACAGACTCATGAGCACATTCGGTACATTTGCATACATGAAGCCTCTGGCAAGGCTCATAACCCCTTCTCCTCTTTGAAGTTCACCGAATCCAGAATTACATGCAGATAAGCATATCAGATCGGCATCCAAATTCATCGACAATAATTCGTATGTATGAAGCAAACCATCGTTCGACGAATCAGGTGATAAAATAAGATGTGATTGAAGGGGGTTTTGGTTGTTAATTGCGGAGTGTACGGCCAAATGAATAATGGTTGGTTTTCCGGTCATTTGCTTCAAGCTACTTTCCGTAGCGTTAGAGCCTTGTAGAAACTGACCAGGGAAAATATCTTGTATTGAAACAACTTCATTTGCAGCGTTAGGTAACTTTGCAAGTGACGATTGGTCATTATAAGTCGGAGCCATTGCAAATACGGAAAGTTCTCCATCTTCTATTTTTCGATGCTGAGGCCGTTCAAGCAAAGAAAGAGCACCGTGGTAGCTGAAGCGATACTTATGAACAAGATACGGATAATCTTTAAACGTTTGGGCCGCGTGATCGACCGAATCTAACAAAGCCTCGAAAGGAATATGCGCCAGTATCCCGTCGGGAATAATCACTATATGGTCTGGCGACGTTTCCCGAATTACGGGAAACAGCAGATGGTCATACATTAGTTTTGCAGCATGTTCGTAAGTTTCGTGACCTTTTGGATCACTCAATGCTATTCTTACATTTGCTATGGCGCTCATGAGTTTTTCTGATTTTTCGACAGCTATGGCGCCTTTTTTTCCTTTCGTTATATACTGAATATAAAACGTCCGTTCACTATCAAAGTAGTCAATCAAAGTCTTGCCTTTAAGTCTGTTTTCATTAATATTGACCCGCTTCTCTTCCTGTTCAGTGTAGGAAACCCCATACATGATCTGTCGATAATTTGGATATTTGTCATCTAGCTTGCGTAACCATCTGTCAAAATCTAATTTTGCCTCCAGTAATTCCGCCATCACGCTGCCACCTTCTCGATCTGGCCATAATTGGTTGGCAGCACTATGTGAATAAACGCGTTGCTCGAGCTGAATAATTTTGCTCTTTAATTCCAGCTCTTCTATACGCACTTGTTGAGGGACGCCAATGGAAGTGGTTAAGGCCGTTACTAAATGTTCCTTTAGAAGTGCTGATTTTGACTGATCGGAGATCCATAAGATTTTTTCGAGATCCGTATCCGCGCCTGTCTTTTCGTACAATGTATGGGCGAGTGCCATGGCTTGGGAAAAGCTATCATGAAGTAAATTAGAAAACGTCGCTTTAGACCTCAACGTCATCAGCCCCTTGCGAGATCTACCCCCCTCCCTGATCGCAATCATGTAACAATCCAGCGCCTGCACCAGATAGTCGACCCTTCCGTTTTGTTGATAGAGTTTATGAAGTAAAGCGCCTTTTTTAGTAAAAAATGCACCCATATACGGATGCGTAGGAATAAGATTAGGAGGAGGATTACGAAGAATATCTGTCGTATCGCTAAAACCCGGGAAAAGTAAGTCTGTAGCGCGTGACACGAACATCGGTATAGAATCTAAATTCGCTATATCAGCTAGTTGCAACAAAGCCTGCACTTTATACATCGTTTTATTGGCATCAGCTTGTACCGGTATCTCGAGGGCTTTGGATAGGTAATGACGTGCTGAATCAATTTTACCTTGTGCCACGAGTATTTTAGCATACTCATTGTACCTAAAGATCAGTCCGGTATATTTATCGCCATAAGAGGATATTAAAAAATTTTGAGTTTGGATGGCATAATCCGTAGCCTCTTCATACGCACCCAGCAGGTAATGTGCTTTAGAAAGTAGCCCCAGAAAAGATCCGTGGTAATAATCGCCGGGATTGATAGCTCGTAGAATGGCAATACCTTCATGAAGATGTTTTATCGCAGCCAAGATATCTTCTTTATCTTGATTAATTTCAAGTAAGACCTCGGCGTATATCAGATTTTCCCGCATCAAGGCGTATTGATCTTGCGAACTAACGGAGTTCTGCCCACGGATGTGACGCGATAGCTCAATATTCTCCAATGCTGATTGGTAGTCTCCCAAATCCAGTTGATTGAGCGCTTTGTTCAAGTAAAGAGTTTGCGTTTGCTTGTCCTGTAACAATGACCTGTCGTTGAAAATGACGAGACAGCTGTCAAAGTACCGGATGGCTTGTTCGTAATCCGAAAGAAAATTATAATTAATGGCTATGTTGTTAAAAACCTTAGCTCTTTTTGTTTTGATGTGGGGATCGTCCTCAACCTGAAGGTAGAATGCGTTCAGCTCTTCAAAAACCTTAATCGACTCACCGTTGCGTTGCAAATAAGCAAGAACAATACCGTAGGTGTTTTTCGTTTCCTGAACAAGGGCAGTATCAAGGATATGATACCTATTAATGAGCCGGTTGGCGCTATCTAAGTAAAAAGCAGCGCTGTCCAGTTTATTCTGGCTATAGAATGTCTTGCCGCTCGATGCCAAGACCTGAAGGGTCTCGATAAGTTCTTCCTGGCTTTCGCTATTCGGGAGGCGTGATCCGCTTTGGAACCAGATGAAGGCAATGCCTATAACAATCCATAAAGTCTTACTCATGAGGTAAATATACTAAATATAGACAAATGGCGCAATGGATTTTTCAAACGTTACACTGGTGTCACTCCGCTTATATTTCGCAATACCTAAAAGCCACTAGGATATTTTCAAATATACCGTATCAATCACTTTCTGTTGCACGAAATTTGTATAATGTAAATTAAATAAAAAATTCAAATTTCATTAAAACATCTACATATTATGTTTCAAAAAATAACTAAGACAGACCTATCAAAGACCACCATACTTATTCGTATCATGATAGGTGCCGTATTTCTTTCGGAAGGCATTCAGAAATTTTTATTCCCAGCTATTCGCGGAGCGGGGCGTTTTGAAAAAATTGGCTTACCGTCTCCCGAATTTTTAGGAAGTTTTGTAGGCATTTTTGAAATTCTCTGTGGAATACTTGTCCTTACTGGACTTTTCACAAGACTAGCTAGTATTCCCCTGATTACTATTATGCTGGTTGCCATTGCAGCCACCAAATCAGAAGTTTTAGCGGAAAAGGGATTTTGGGAAATGATGCACGGAAGCCGAACCGATTGGGCCATGCTCCTGGGAAACATCTTCCTATTGATAAAAGGAGGAGGTCGATGGTCGATTGATAGCCTTGCATTCAACCCCAACACTTTAAATCAAATAGATGAAGTCGAATTAAGAAAATAAGAATGGAAGAGAAAGTAAATTTGAAAGAACTTGCTAAAGTCTTCGCAAAGTTGGGCATCATCGGTTTTGGAGGTCCTGCATCACACATTGCCCTGATGCGTGATGAAGTCCCTTGCATAGTATAGATCACAGCCCTTCTACTGAGGTCTGCCCGTGCATTATCCGTTCTGGTATTCCGTCTTTGCTGGTTTACTCTCCAGAAGGCACTTCAAGAAATGCACCCGCAGCTACGGGCGTTCCGAAATTGGGTGTACCATCTGCATTCCAAGTAAACCGTTGCATACGTGTGCTGCGTACATTGCCACAACCGTTGTTATTGGGATGAGATTCTATATTTGCATGGTATATGATCCAATCCTCTTTTCCGTCCTTGGACTTGAAAAAACCGTTATGACCTGCGCCGTATGCGCTAGGCGCTTTTGTAAATACCGGATTGGCGTTTTTAGACCACGAAGCGGCTTTCAGTGGATCCGCATTATCGGCCAACCGCAACAAACCCAGTGCATAGTCGTCCGTACCGCAGTAACTGGCCGAATAAATCATAAATACATCTCCATCGGGATTTTCTAATATCTCCGGTCCTTCGTTTACGCCGAAGCCATTTCGCTCCCAACCATGCTGTGGTGTCGATATCATGACCGTCTCACCCGTTAAGGTAAAAGGGTTAGACATTTTTGAGATGTAGATGTTCTGCGTTAAGTTGTTGTTTTGCGCTCCCGGTCTGCCCGACCAGATAAAGAACAACTCGTTGTTATGTTCGAAAATACTACCGTCTATAGACCACAGATCGGCCGGTTGCGTCATCAACTGTCCCTTGTCCACCCAATTATTTGTCGTGGGATCTTCATTGGCATTTTCCAGCACAAACATCCGGTGATTAACATCCTGCCCGTCGCTGGCCGTATAGTAAATATACCATTTCCCTTGCAGAAAGAACATTTCCGGAGCCCATACATCCCTGCTGTTAATGCCCGTTGCGGGAGCATTGAACACCACGGTGCTGCTCGCTGATGCAAGTTGGCTCATTTTTTCCGTTTTTCGGATTTCAATCCGGTTGCCATGAGTTTGTAGGAAATAATAAAAATTCCCCCGTTGTGCGACCCAGGGATCCGGAGCAGCGTTCAATAAGGGATTTTGAAACTTTGCCGGTCCGCTTGCCTCCGGTGCTGTGGGCGTAGCTAGAAAGAGTCCGGCTCCGCGTTTGTCGCAAGCTAATAAAATGATTAGAAAAGCAAGATATATTATGTGTCTCATGCGCATAGGTATTACAGTTTTGAATATTCCAAGTAGTCCAGCTCACCGTACCCCGTGTTGTGTCGGATACTTATTTTATGTGTGCCCTCTGATAAATTAAATACCAGGTCGAAGGTTTGCCATGTATTCCATCCCCTATTCGGAATACTATATACTTTCGCTTCTGCAAACTGATCATCGATATAGATCTTGTGGGTTGTGCCATCGAAACCCGTACCTGCAGCCACGCGGATCAAGTAATCGCCGGCGGCCAATATCTGTATAGTGGCATCAATACCGCTATCTGTATTGTCTATAGCGCCCACCTTTGCTTGGCCAGAGGAGGTTTCCCGCGTAGCTGGGTCATCCGCCTTTTTGGCAACTCCTCTTATGATTGTATTTTCCGCTTCGATCCGTTTGGCGCCCACCCGCACCTTCGCTTTTACGGTATTGCTTTGGACACGGTTACCCGCTCTATCGAATAGAACGGCGTGGAAAGAAAGCTCTTCTTCGGGTATAAGTTCAGTCACGGTATAGCCAAAGTTATAAGGCGCAATGGTCTTTTCCCCAATTTTTTCTTCCCCTTTGTAAAACTCCACCTTGCTGAGCTGTGGGCCTCCGTACGCACTCTTGCCTTCCGCAGTTAATGTGTAAACACTTTCAGACAGCGCGACCGTATCGGCGTCGAGACGTAACGTTGGCGGATTCATGCTCACGGGAAGATCTTCTTCTCTTTCGCATCCGACCACTATCCAGAGTAAGAATAGCGGGCAGAGGTATAATAACTTGTTCATATGTACACTATTTTGTCGTTAAAGCCATATGAAGTATCCAGGTTAAATATATGTATACTGGTGCAACACGGATATTTCATAGCTGTATCATTTGTTTGTCAAGAGTTATTGCTGCTTCGATTTAGGGCTAATAACCGGGATTCTGTGTAAGGTTTGGGCTGTTATCTATATCCGCTTGCGGAATAGGATACCACTCATGTCTACCTGAAATAAAATTGATAAAATCCGCATCCCTTTCCCGCAGGGTCTCCAGGTTGTTGGAAAACTCTCCCCAGCGCACCATATCAAAGTACCGCCAACCTTCACCTGCTAATTCTAACGTACGTTCATGCTTCAGCTGCTCTTGGAAAGCGAGTTGACCCATATTTGGCTTTACATCACTGAGAGGCTGTAGGTTTACACGCTGACGAACCTCATCTACATAGACGTATGCGGCATTCGTCTGCCCGGTTTCATTCAGGCATTCCGCATACATCAACAGGATATCCGCATACCGGATCAAGCGGTAATTATTCGGCGAGCTGAATATCTCATTATTCTTCCAATCGTCATTCAGCAACTTTCTAAACCACACGCGCTTATCGTCTGCACCGTATCGGCTCAGCCAGGTCTGCCCATACACCATGGTAAAAGCCGGTCCTCTTTCATCGGCATTGTCATAGATAAAACTAACAGCCGCACGGGGATCCTTTTTATTATCGACGGTCCGTTCGGTATCAAAAGCATCAACGATCCAGCGTCTTGCTGCACCATCTCCAAAACCTGGCCCCGGACTAGGTGGTGCCAGAAATTTAGGTACGGAAGCTCCGGTATTGAGGCTTATTCCCGGATTGGTATCGTCATCTCCGTTCTCTGCGGCATTTTCTTTGAACTGAATCTCAAAAACGGACTCTCTATTGTTCTCTGTATCTTTCCTAAAATTATCTGCATAGTTGTCCATCAAGCCGTAGTTGCTGGCGCCATCGCCTGTCACTAACCATTCCATCGCCTCTTTGGCCTCCGCGAATTTACCCTGCTGCATATAGACCTTTGCCAATAGGCCATGCGCCGCCCCTTTGGTGATCCTACCTACATCCGCAGCATCATAAGACGGTGGCAAGTCGACCATAGCTTCGGTTAGGTCCTTCTCAATCTGTGCAAAGGCTTGCTCGGGTGTCGCATTCGACGGGTAATCATCAGCTGGCGATAGAAGTGTTAACACCAGAGGTGGACGGCCCCAAAATACGACCAGATTAAAGTAGTTCAGCGCACGTAACACCTTTGCTTCGGCAACAAGCCGCTTTTTTAACGTTTCGTCCATTTCGATCTGCGGCACATAGGTGATGACCTGATTCGCCCGGTAGTTTGCGTGGTAGATGGCATTCCAAGTACCTCTGCTGGTATTGTTATCCGTAAAAGCGAAGGCCACATTATTGTTAAGACCGATATCGCCCCCCGACCCAAAGCCCTCATCGGAGCGCAAGAGGTACAAAAAGTGCATGCCCCGGTTATAGTAGTTACTACTTCGGTTCAATGCGCTGTATATAGCATTCACGCCTTTAATGGCATCGGTTTCATTTTCCCAAAAAGAGTCCGCAGTGAGCATATCGGGATTGGGCTCATCGAAATTCCGCTCGCAAGCAGTCGCAAGAAAAACGAAAGCAGTTAATATAATTAGAGTATGTCTTTTCATCTTAAATGATTTTTCTATTCAACGAGTTATAAGCCAAAGGATAAGCCAAAAGATATGATTCTGTTCGGCGGCCAAGCGCCCACATCCACACCGGGTTCCAAATTTGCGTTTGCCCCTACCACATCCGGATCCAATCCTGAATAGTTGGTTACTGTAAAGAGGTTTTGTCCGCTTACATATACGTGCAGCGAAGGTATGTGCAGCCTTTGCAAAAGATGTTGCGGTACATTATAGCCAATCTGCACGTTACTTAGCCGCAGGTACGAGCCATTTTCCAACCAGCGATCCGAATCGCCCCGCACATTAGATACAATTCCTCGGTCTATAGCCGGGTCTCCTGGCGTCGTGCTGTTGTACGACACGCCCAGCCTAGGGAAGTCTGTTGGATTTTCAGCCGTCCATGGCGTAATACCGCTTCGGTAGTTGGAGTAACCCATTCCGTCGAAATCCCGGCGCATGTCATTATACAACGTGGTGCCCACGACGCCGTAAAGTTGTAGGTTCATCGTGAAATTTTTGTAGTATGCATTCCACATAAGACCTGACGTAAATACCGGCCATGGCGTTCCCGCAAAGGTTCTATCATCTGGGGTAATATCGTTTCCCGTACCCCTGTCCGACAGATTAATATAGCGAATATCGCCGGGCTGGGCAATATCTGCCTGTGCCCGATGTGCGTCAATTTCGTCCTGATTCTGGAAGATACCGTCTGTCCGTATCACGTAATATTCGCCGATGGAGCGTCCAACCTGCGTACGTGTGTTACCTGCTTGAATATAATTTCTCGGTAGTCCTGTGACCGGGTCAATACCGAGATTCCCCAGTGCTAGCACTTTGTTACGGATAAAACTGATGTTCCCGGTAATATCCCAATTAAATGCGCGTTCCTGCCCCTGCCGCGGACGGTAGTTTAGCGCTAATTCCACCCCCCTGTTCTCGATAGAACCTCTATTGGTAAATATGTCCGGGTTTATACTTCCTAGATAACCGGGAATGGGCAAAAAGAGCAATACATCTGAAGTCACCGAACGGAATACATCGAATGTTACATTAAGTTTCCGGTCAAACAAGGCGGCATCAAATCCTAGATTCAAGGTCTCTTTTTCTTCCCAGCGCAAATTCGGATCCACGAGGTTTACCTGTGAGCCACCGACGTAACTGTTTTGATCACCCTGACCAAAAATAGCTCGTGGCGCTTGATTTATGAGACCGATGTACGCATAATTACCTAAGTTAGCCGCGCCCAACACACCGTATGAACCTCTCAATTTCAGTTCCGGCAGCCAGCTCACGTCGAAGAAATCTTCGTTACTGACACGCCAGGCCAATGCTCCGGACGGAAAAAATCCCGTGCGGAAATTCTTCGAAAAGCGCGAGTCCTTATCCGAGCGAAAGGTGAAGGTGGCTAAATACCGATCGTCGTAGGTATAATTGAAACGGCCGAGCCAAGAATCGATAAAGTTTCGTCCCCTACTTCCGGACGCTACCATCTCTCCCGTGGCGGAATTGACCGTGGTAAAATAGCGGTCTCCTGCAGCGAGCAGATCGGTTCTTTGGGCGCCAATACCCGATGATCCGATGGTCTGCTGGGTATAGCCAAACACACCATTTACCTGATGCTTGTCGAAGGTTTTGTTAAAATTTAACGTATGCTCGAACAGGTAACTTAAGAACTGGGAACGATTTTCTTCGATCCGCGTCGGCTGGTCGGCTTGATTCCAGTACCATATTCCTTTGCCTCGCAGAGCAGTTCTCCGGTCAAAGCTGGTTTCCAGTCCTGCATTGAATCGATAGGTAAGCCAGTCTGTAATATCGGCCTCCCCGTAGAGGTTACCCATCATCTTTACATAATTGTAGTCGGAATTGGTAATCGACGCCTGTGCTACCTGATTTCGTGAATAGGTACGGGCGTTCTCTGAGCCTATCCCCCAGCCTCCGGGGTTGGCATCACTTACAAACCCTGCACCTTTAATCGGTATAATGGGTAGCATGTTAAATGCGTCGTAAAATGGATTTCCGCCGAACGCACCACCCGAGAAGGGCGATCGTCCGTAGCTGTTGGAGATCATCAGGTTCTCTCCGACGCGGAACCGGCCTCGAGAGGTCTCTGTATTGAGGCGTAAAGCTGCGCGGTCGAATTTACGCTCGATTACGGTACCCACATCTTTAAAGTAAGAACCCGACATAAAATATTTAGAGGACTCGCCGCCTCCCGATACGGAGACATTGTAATCCTGTATTGCGCCTGTACGGAATAACTCGTCCGCCCAGTCAACGTCGGTACCGTCGTAGCTGGCAACCGCTGCCTGCTGTGTATATCCTGCATTTTCATAGGCTTGCCTGTTCATGTTCACATACTCCTGTCCATTCATCATGTCGTACATCTTCGGGAGGTTAACGATGCTGTATCGTGCCGAAGCATTAACCTTCATGGGGCCGGTTCTTCCTTTCTTCGTCGTGATGATAATGACACCATTCGCAGACCTCGCTCCATATATAGCCGCTGCAGAAGCATCTTTTAGCACCTGTATACTTTCTACATCATTCGGGTTGATCGTGACGTTTGGATCTGATAGCATCCCGTCGATAACATATAACGGATTTGCGTTTCCGTATAAGGTGCTTAGTCCTCGAATATTAATAACCGCACCTTGCCCGGGACCACCTGAGTTTCTTACCACTACACCAGAAGATTGGCCCTGAAGTGCTTCGGGTAAAGATCTGGCTACTTTAGCTTCCGTATTTTTGGTTTCAACCAGTGTTGCTGCTCCCGTAAGGTCTTTTTTGCGTATAGACTGATAGCCGATCACGACAACCTCCTCGATGTCACTTTCATCTGCCAGCAATACTACGTTCAACGTTTGATTGCTTGACACCGAAAGTTCCTGTGTTACATATCCTACATATGAAAACACTAGTATTGCTTCGGGATTACCCACATTTATGGCATAACTTCCATCCGCGGAAGATATCGTGCTATTATTTGTACCTTTCTCCTGCACAGAGACACCGCCGACCGGGCCACCGTTTAGATTTGTCACAACCCCTTTTATCGGAATTGATTCCTGTATTCTTTTAAATTTTAAATTATTTTGGCCACCGCCCTCGAATGCCGAAGGTGGGGAACCATTCGCCTGAGAAAAAGACTGCAAAACAAAAATAGCAGAAAGCAGAGCTGATACAATTGCGAAATGCTTCATAAGAATCTAAAGGTTTATATACCCCAAATATAATCGGTCTTAAAAAACAAAGAGATACATATCATCTCAAAAAAAGCTACATTCGTCTCATTCTACGATCAAAAATGCTCGCGCTAGCCTGGGCATCAAAATACATTGAAGCTTATTTTGCGGTTCGTATACGCTCTCCACCTAAAAAATCTTCGCTAACGTGCCACTCTATTGGGAAATGGTCCGATGAGACGGATCTTTGCCCCATGCCCTTTGGATACTGCGAATAGATCCGTATCTTTATACTTGTGACTAATGTTCTTTTTTAAAAACACTACGCGATGAACAATCGCTTAATACACTGAATACTAGTCACGTATTAAAGTATCATCAAAAATAAAATACTTTTTATTAACTATTTGCATTTTTTTTGCCATCTACTAAACAAAATTTGTTTGATATTTAATAGAAACGTAATAATTTACGACAATGGCGGCTTATGACCTTAAGGATGATGGTGAGTTAATAGCGCTACTTGTAGCTGGTGACCGGTCTGCATTTACGGAGATATTCAACCGCTATAACAAGTTGCTGTATAGTCATGTATTAAATAAAATCCGTGATGAGGACGCGGCAGAGGATTTAGTGCAGGATATCTTTGTGGTCTTATGGGAAAAGCGCAGCCTTGTTCAAAATATCAACTTGTCAGGTTATCTGTTTACCATGACGCGCAATCGCATCCTAAATATGTTAAGCCATAGTAAGATCGTGTCCGATTATGCCTCTGCTATCAAGAACTACGAGCAACCGTCTTATCCTATCGCAGACGAACTGATTCAGGAGAAGCAGCTCTCAGCTATTATCGAATCAGAAATCAATGCGCTACCACCACGTATGCGCGAGGTGTTTGTGTTAAGCCGGTATAAACACCTCAGTAATAAAGAAATTGCGGCTAGGCTAGGACTATCTGAACATACGGTAGCGGACCAGATAAAGAAATCCCTGAAGACACTACGTTTTAGGATCGGTGTTCGAATTCTTATCAGCTGCACGACTACTTTTTAATTTTTTTCAATTTCATATCCCCGATTCACTTCTCTGAACTGTTATGTTAATATTGAGTCCGTGTTGACTTTATGTTATGAATAGAAAGAACGAACAAGAAATTTTACAACGTTATCGCGAGGGACGTTGTTCAGAATCTGAATTGAGGCAGCTTGACGCCTGGTATGACAGCTGGAATACGGAAGACCGTCTCTTGCTAACCGAGGTGCAGCTGGAGGAGGCGGAATCCCGCATGCGATCCAAGGTGATGGATCGGGTAGGTTTTAATAACACCCCCAGAAGATTGTGGCGCCGTGTGTCCATTGCGGCAGCAGCTGCAATTGTTGTGACAGCAGTAGGTATAGGGATTTATCATAACCTTGGTGAGCCGCTACCCGATAAAACAGATCGAGCGAGGAGTTATGTGCATGACATAGCTCCAGGTAAAAATATCGCTACCCTTACCTTGCCCAATGGTGAAGTGGTCTCGCTCAGTGATAAAAAGGATGCCGTAGTTATCGATGCCTCGGCATTAAGTTATGGCGATGGATCGAAAATCAGTAACACTCCCCCAAAGGATGCACTAGCCTATGAGCGCACTTCGTTACATACGATCACAACTCCACGAGGAGGACAATATCAGGTAATTCTGTCTGATGGAACTAAAGTCTGGCTCAATGCCGCTTCATCCATAAAGTTTCCGGCATCTTTTGCAGGCGCTAAGCACCGGCGCATAGAAATTTCCGGAGAGGCCTATCTTGAAGTTGTTAAAGACAAACAGCATCCATTTATTGTGGTTTCAGGGGCACAGGAGATCGAGGTCTTGGGAACACACTTCAACGTTAACGACTATTCAGACGAAACTGTCGCACAGACCACACTGATCGAAGGGTCCGTGCGTGTCAGACCATTGCATACAGCTAATACTAACGGTGCTAAAAAAGTATTAAAGCCGGGACAAAAGTCGCTAATAACTGGGCAGGAGATAGTCGTAAGAACGGCAAATGTCAACGAAGTAATCGCATGGAAAGAAGGTGACTTTAGGTTTGAAGACCAAAGTGTGCCGGATATCATGAAGCAGTTAGCGAGATGGTATGACGTCGATATTGTTTATCTAGGAGATGTATCGGACGTAAAACTGAATGCCTCGATATCCAGGGGCAGGAATGTAAGCCAAATACTCAACATGATGGAAAAAACAGGGGAAGTTCATTTTACAATAGAAGGGAGGAAGATCATAGTGACAAAATAGCTACCATATAATAAAAAAGCCAACTCCCTTTAGCAAGCGGGAATTGGCTGTCAGTTTAACCTAATTTAAATAATTGAATCAACAAACAACAACAAAAAGCCTCAGCTTCGAAACAAGGGCTTTATGTGTTATCAAACCAACTACTAAATGTATAAATTTTATAGGAAATTATTGCTAATTATGCGACTCACCACCATAATATTTATAATATCATTGATGCAGGTCAGTGCCGCCAGCATGGCCCAGCATATTTCTTTATCCGAGAAAAACGCACCGTTGTCGCGTATTTTTGAGAAAATCAAAGCACAGGCCGGTGTCGATTTCATCGTCTCTACCGACGTGCTCAAAACGACTAAGCCCATTTCTATAGAAGTGCACAACGTGCAACTCCATGATGTGCTAAAGACGATTTTTAAAGGTCAGCAGCTTGATTACGTTGTTGAAGATAAATTTGTCGTGGTGAGCAGAAAGAAGGTAGCACTGCGCGAGGATGTACGCATGACGGCAGTTCCAGTTTCTCAGGACATTACCGTCTCGGGTCGTGTAGTAGACTCCAAAGGAGCACCGCTATTAGGTGCGACGGTGACGATCAAAGGTACGCAACGTAGGGTATTGACCAGTAGTACAGGGGACTTTGTTATCCAGAACGTGGATGAGAGGGCTATACTGGTGATCACTTTTACAGGATATGCTAAACAAGAGGTGAAAGCTGTCCAATCGTTGGGTGTGATAACGATGCAAATAAATGTCGACGATCTAGAAGAGGTGATGGTATCGGTTAATACAGGATATCAGAAAATAAAGCCTGAGCATAGTACGGGAGCTATTGCACAGATTACCACCAAAGAGTTTGAATCCAGAATAAGCAGCAACTTTCTGGACGGACTGGTGAATCGTATGCCCGGACTGATGATCAATAACGATGTAACCTTCAACAGTACAGTCCCTGGGCAGGGGCAGTCGAGCCGTCCGTTATTCAATATCCGGGGTATTTCTACTATGTCGGCTAACCAGAGCCCCCTTATTGTAGTTGATGGCTACCCCACTGAGCTCACGTTGGATATGATTGATCCCAATGAAATTGCTTCGGTAACGATATTAAAAGATGCCGCAGCGGCAACCGTATATGGTGTGCGGGCATCGAATGGCGTCATGGTTATTCAAAGAAAACAAGCCGATGTGGGCGCACCAAGATTTAATTTTAGAACGACATGGGGTTTGCGACCAGAGGAAAACTACAGCCGCTACCGCTGGGACCCGAATGCATCGGAGGTTAATGCAAATTATGTACGAGAAAGACAGAATCTCAATATTGCTCCCTCCACATGGGCAACTTTATTTAACCCGGGTGTAGGTAATATCAGACGTTCTATTCCATTCTTTATACAGGCACAACTTGCTGCAGGTATTATTTCGCCAGAGCAAGCGGAAAATTCATTTGCGGAGCTAGCCGCCTATGATAACCTAAGTGACTACAATCGTTTGTTCTTAAGAACAGCACTCACACAAACGCATACATTCAACGTATCGGGAGGTTCTCCTAACGCATTATACTACATTACGGCCAACTACACCGGCAATCGCAATAATGAAATTAACAATGGCGATGACAGACTTTTACTAACAGGCCGCACTACGCTTAAACTCTCCAATAAATTGAGCCTAGAGCTTACCACAGAATACCAAAATCAGAAATTCAAGGCGGCTCCTATACCCGGTCCTGATGATTATGCTGGCTATGAGCGTTATGTAGACGAAAATGGCAATCCTGCCGCCATCATCTCGGAAAGCTTTGCACCGGTATATAACAATTATATTATGTCACAGGGCTTATTAGATCAAAACTATTATCCCTTGGCTGAGGCAAATTCTGTAAGTGATAAGACGCAGATAATGAATTACAAGACGATTGCCAATTTCAATTACGACCTTGGAAAGGGCTTCAACCTTTTATTTGGTGGCGTATACGAAACTTCCCGTTCAGAGTATAGACATCTCGCGAATGAGGGATCTGCAGAAGTAAATGCCTGGGTAAATAATTATACCGTGACAGCGGGAACATTTAAAAGGAACCTTCCGAACGGCGCGTTCCTGCGCCAGCAAAACAGTAGTTCAACAGGGTATACCGCACGTGCACAGCTTAACTACGACAAGCAGATTGGCGATCATTCTTTCAACGGGATAGCAGGTTTTGAAGTACGCAGCGTTCTGGACAAAGGGAATTTAGCGTCGTATTTCGGGTATAATGATCAGAGCTTACTTCAACAGCCGGTAGATTATGCATCGATATTTACGGGCTCCTCTGCAGTAAGGGGTACGTTGGTTACCTCCAATACACTTGGTTCACTAAACAGCTTCTTTGATCAGATGTACAACGAAGACCGGTATTTATCGGCCTTTTCAAATCTTGTCTATTCGTATAAAAACACCTACTCCTTATCCGGAAGTATTCGTATAGATCAGTCTAACCTCTTTGGTACAGATCCGAAATATAAATACAAACCGCTATGGTCATTAGGTGCTGGATGGAACATCCATAAAGAGAATTTTATGGATGATATCAATTGGTTGAACCAATTAAAATTGCGCGGAGCGTTTGGCTTTAACGGAAATGTGGCCAAATTATCGTTACCTCAGGTAATTGCTACATCGCAGAACAACCTTTCAAATACACCTACGCTTACCTCGTTGGTGTTATTTTCTAATGCCAATAGTAGTCTTCGCTGGGAGACGACTGAGAATTTTAATCTGGGACTTGATTTTAATGTTTTTAAGAACGTTAGCGGTAGCTTTGAATATTACACCAAGAAAACGAGTGATGTCATGGGGTCCTCGCGGGTTGATCCAACACTGGGAGCAGGTTCACCAGCGTTAGGTGCAGGTTTAGCCCTCGTTAATTTTGCCACCATCCGAAACAACGGTCTGGAACTAAGTGTGAAGGCCGATTGGATTTCCAAAAGTAATTTTAACTGGAATACCGGTATCGTAGTTGCCAAAAACGACAGTAAAGTGCTAGATGTCTTCAGGGCGGGCGGATACAATCCGCAGGCTCTCAATGTAATCGGGTATGTTGACGGCTATCCGGTTGGCGCTATGTTCTCCTACAATATGACAGGATTAAATAATGAGGGCCACCCGATCATCGTTGATCACAACGGTACAGAGTATGTGGTGAATACCAGCTCTACAGGTCAACCGCTAACCACTGCCATGTCGAGTGAAGATTCCGGTCTTGTACAGTATTCCGGAACAACACTTCCAAGTATCAATGCTGGATTGAGCAACCGAATCGATGTAGGCAACTTCTATTTTTTCGCGATGATTAACTATTACGGTGGATTTAAAGTAAGAGTTCCAAGACCCACCCCATCCGATAACCGTCCTTTGGAGGGCGCGGGGAATTACTGGAGGGTTCCTGGCGACGAGCTGAAAACAGACATCCCGAACCTACTGGATTTAATGGCTACAAATCCAAGCTGGGCGTATCGCTATAACAGCAATTATGTCGTAAACGGTGACTATCTGACCATTGGTGACATTACGGTTTCCTATCGCCTAAACGACCTTAATTTTATCAAAAAGGCAGGCTTTAGAAACTTTGAGATCAAAGCACAGGCTTCCAACCTCTATACAGTAGGCTTCAACAGTTATAATTTTAGTATGGCGACAAGAAGTTATGCGAAGTCTTATGTCACGCCTACTTATACACTTGGTTTGTTCACTAATTTTTAAAATTGTCCTAATGAAGAAATTTAAATATATAGCTACCGTACTATTACTCTGTTGCCTGGTTCTTAGCAGCTGCGACAAATACCTGGATATTGAACCCAAGGGTAGACAATTACTCAAAACAACCGATGATTTCGACCAGTGGTTAAACAGCGTAACACTGACTGCAGAAACACCTGCAGATAATATCCTGAATTATATGACGGATAACATCGACCTCCCTAATATTGGTAATCCTCCGAGTTCACTCGCAGAATTGATCTACACGTGGGCTCCGCAGTTTACAACGAATTTAAATGAGAATACATACCTATGGGGTGAACACTATCAACGTATTAATCTTTTTAATACCGTATTGTTGGGTATTGACGGTGCAGAAGGTGGAACTCCAACACAGAAAAGAAATTTAAGAGCAGAAGCTTTATTGGGGCGTGCGCACTCCTATTTTTATTTGGTGAATGAGTATGGTAAACCTTTCAACCCGGCAACAGCATCATCCGATCCTGCTGTACCATACATTACATCTGATGATGTGAGCCAAACTATACCGTCTAGGTCAAGTGTTGCCGAAATTTACCAATACATCATTGATGATATTACTAAGGCCATTCCTGATCTACCAACGGATAACAGTAATGCACGGTTCCGCGGTTCTAAAGCTGCTGCCTATAGTGTACTGGCGAGAGTTTATTTATACAGAAGGGAATACGATGAGGCACGCCGTTATGCTGAGCTGGCACTGGACAATACACGGGCAAAAATTATTGATTTCACCAACCCTGCCACCTTCCCGACAACCACTAATGTCGTGTCACATCCCGATGTTATTTATGGAAGATCATCTATCGCTTTAGGCCTGACGTTATCGCAGGATCTAAAAGACATCTTCGCGAGCAACGATGCGAGACGAACGGTATTGTATTATAATTTTGCCAGTCCTGCCAGAGGAGCCACTATGTTTTATGCAGCTGCCATTACACCGGTATTCCAATTAACCAATTCGGGCACGACAGTCCAGGAGATGCATTTAATTGCAGCCGAAGGCGCGGTTAGAGCAAACGACCTGACAGAAGCCCTTTCGCATTTAAACATCGTCCGTACCAATCGGTATACCGGAAACAGCAGGGCATTTGAATCAACAGATCAGGAGGTGATTTTGGATGAGGTACTTAATGAGAGACGACGTGAATTTCCTTTTCACGGCTTACGTTGGTTTGATATGCGACGTCTGGATATGGAAGACAGAATGCCTACCGTAACGCGTACAAATGCGCAGAATGAGGTGATTGCTACATTGGAAC
The DNA here is from genome assembly GCF_005048855.1 of Sphingobacterium olei. Lineage (GTDB taxonomy): Bacteria > Bacteroidota > Bacteroidia > Sphingobacteriales > Sphingobacteriaceae > Sphingobacterium > Sphingobacterium olei. The sequence goes on along the minus strand of NZ_SUME01000005.1, from coordinate 222,276 downwards.
CAAAAAGCAGCAAATATACATTGCAGATACCTATACAAGTGACTGTTTATAATCCTGACATCGTACAAAATCCTTAAAAATGAAGAAATTCACATATAATATACTGGCAATAGGTTTTTTTGTACTATTGCTTGCAGCTTGTAAAAAAGAAGAGTCCAGACGCGAGGTGCTTACAGAAGGGCGTGTAACTTTTGATCTGCCTACATCTTCGGATGTCGTACAGCAAAACCTCGATATCAAAGAAGTGTCTTTGCTTAGTATGGAAATGAAAGCGGCCTTACTAGGGGGCACATCTTCAGATCCGCATTACGTTACTTTCGCGCCGGATACCACTAAAATTGCTGCCTATCGGGAAAAGTACGGTAGTGCAGCACTGTTACTTCCATCGTTGAATTATCTGTTTTACAAATCGACGGTAGCGATCAATGCGGGTAGCAACGTATCCGAATCCGCCGTATTAAACCTTAGCTTCCAAAATCTGTTGAGACCTAATAGCACCTATGTACTTCCTTTAGCGATAACAGCTGTGGACGGAATCATACAGGATCCCGGTACGCGGAAGGTCGTGTATTATGTCTTCAATACAGGAGATGCCCTATATGTAGACCATGCCGGATTTACGGTGACAGCCACTGCCAGTTCCACGGCCGGAGCAAATACGGCAAGCAGAGCAGTTGATCCAAATACCGGTACTACCTATTGGGCGAGTGCAACATCGGAAGTCTTTCCGCAGTTCCTCCATATAGATTATGCGCGGGAAGTGAGCTTTTCGGGAGTTGATATATTTTACCCGACGAGTGTCAATATAAATTACGCTACGTTAGGAGGAGACCCCACTTCGGTAAAGCTAGAAACAAGTATGGACAACAGCACATGGATAGACCAGGGTACCTATAGTGTAGACATTAGAAACACGGCTAGGAAGCACACGATGAATTTGCCTTCCCAGACCACAGCAAGGTATGTACGGGTCACCGTTTTGGAAGCAGCCCCTTACGTATCAGGTACGCTGACTTTTAGCGTTGTGCTAGTGAGTGGAATTATGTTAAGAAATTAAACTATTAATTTGAAAGTCATGAATATTAAACTAATTGTAGCCTTGCTGCTCCTGCCCTTTATGGCGGCAGCACAAGGAAGTTATACGATCAAGGGAAAGCTACCTGCGCTAAAAGAGGCGGCTAAGGTGTACCTTGTTTTATTGAAAAACGGAGCATGGACAGAAGTAGATTCCGTCTTGGTTAACAAGGGTAAGTTCCAGTTCAGCGGTTCAGTCGAAGAGCCTCAAAATGCCATTTTGACCTTAAAGCGGCAAAATACTTTAGCAGCTAGTCGTCAGCGCGATTCAAAAGATTTTTTTATAGAAAATTCTAAGATTTCCATCGTAGGGACGGACTCCATTCGTACCGCAGAAGTAAGGGGTTCGATCAGCGACACCCAGAATCGGCAGCGCGAAGCGTTGATGAAACCGGTAACCGCACAAATCGTTAAATTACAAGATGAATATGGAGCCAAAGATGCACAGGGCGAATATATTAAGTCGCTGGAAGAACGTAAGATGGCGGGAGATAGCATCCAAAAGCTAGTCGCAAAAAACAAAGAGATCAACTGGACCTTTGCAGAAAATCATTTAGATTCCTTTATGGGGCTACATACATTCTACCTGTCTGTACTGGATAGCAAGTTTGACCCAGCGGTCGTGGAACCCTTATTCCATCGGTTTTCGGATGAGCTGAAGTCTTCGCCATTAGGCTTACGGACCGTGGAGAAAATAGAAGTCGGCAAGCGACGCCAGACAGGCATGAAAGCAACCGATTTTACTCAAAATGACGTAAATAGTAAACCTTTTACACTTTCTTCGTTACGCGGTAAGTATGTATTGGTTGACTTTTGGGCCAGTTGGTGTGCCCCCTGCCGGGCTGAAAATCCATTCCTCGTGAAGGCATATAATGAGCTAGAAGGTAAGAACTTCGAAATTGTAGGCGTATCGCTGGACTATCCGGGCAGTGAAGCGGCATGGCAAGGAGCAATCGAAAACGACGGCCTGCCATGGATTCACGTGAGCGATCTGAAGGGATGGAAAAACGAAGTCGCTGTGATGTACGGCATCAACTCGGTACCTCAAAACCTATTAATCGATCCTAACGGGATGATCATAGCTAAGAACCTTAGAGGAGAGGCACTATCGCAAAAATTGAAAGAACTTATTAAATAAAAGAGAATGATCACTATTAAAAATATCGTTACAGCATTATTGATGCTCATAGCCGCCAGCAGCATGGCGCAAGACAAGTTTGAGATAAAAGGTCGACTTTCCGGGGTGAAGAAAGCGGGCAAAGTAATTCTTACTTATGTAGACAGCCAAGGGAAAAGTGCAAGGGATAGTTCATTGCTGAAAAATGGCAAGTTTATGTTTAAAGGTACCACGGCTTTTGGTAATAAAGCCCACCTCTCATTAGTACCGCTAGAGCGAGACAGTACGCAAAAAAGAACTATGCCAGACTATCAGCAATTTTACCTTGAAAAAGGAAAGTATAAGGTGGTGGCTACCGATAGTCTGACGAAGGCACGTATCACCGGTACGCAGGCACAGTCCGATTTCAATGCATATAATCTACGCACTGCGGATCTGTTGGCACAGTTCAAGGATATTTCGGATCGGTTCTCAAAGGTTTATTATGCCAAAGAGAAAGATACAGTCGCTATAAAGGCTATCCAAGCGGAAGCCCGCCCGGTACATGCACGAATTGAGGCAGTTTTAGACTCTTTTATTTTCAGCCATCCGGATTCGTACGTTACACTGGATCTGATCCTTGACAATAAAACGGCTGTAATAGATCCTGCCACATTTGGCAAATATTACGATCTACTCAGTGAGCGGGTATTGGCCAGCTTCAATGGTCAGAAACTAACGCAGAAGTATGATAAGGCAAAGAATATCGCTATAGGAAAAGCGGTTGACTTTGAACAGCCCGATATTGAAGGCAACACCTTTAAACTGTCTTCGCTAAAGGGCAAATATGTATTGGTAGACTTCTGGGCAAGCTGGTGTGCGCCCTGTCGTGCCGAGAACCCACATTTGCTAAAGACCTATAATGAGTTGAAGGATAAGAATTTTGAAATTGTGGGCGTATCGCTTGACGAAAGCAAGGCTGCATGGCTTAAGGCTGTAGAGCAGGACGGTATGCCATGGATACAAGTTAGCGACCTTAAGGGGTTTAAAACTGATATCGCAGTTAAATATGGTATTACCGCTATCCCGCAGAATTTTCTGATCAATCCCGAAGGCGTCATTATTGCCAAAGATCTTAGAGGCGAAAATGTCAATAAGATGATTGCGTCTTATATGAAGTAAGCAAGATGCGTATATGTATATTTGATCTGTGCCCAGATCAAATATACATATAAAATGACTTGTACTCAAGTCATATGGGGCGCCAGCAGGTGCTTACTTTTCAATTTCAATATCGACCACTGCCAGTATCCACTCCCGTAGTTCCTGAAATTTTTCTTTCGATATCGTGATATCTGTCGGGGTCTTTTCTTTCAGCACCAGCAGGTAGCCGTCTTTACGCTTAATGCATTGAGCCAGCGCATTTTGTGGAACGATGTAGTTTCTGTTTACCATTTTGCAGTACCCTTTAAAGGCCGCATGCATGTCCTTAAGTGTCGACTGTTCGGTGATATAAACCGTTTCACCACCGAATTTTCCGAGCCGTCCGATCTTATTCGTCCAGTAACCGTAGACGACCTGGTCAAAAGAAACTTTCGTTATCGTGTTGTTCACCGTTTTATCTTTACGGACTACGATATGCTGCCTATCGCTCTGCTCGGGCTTCTTCTGGGAGGTTGCTTCACCATCTTTGTCTTGTTCACAGCACTTACGACGGCCAACTGCCATTATGCCGACCTCAGCACCCGTGTCGACATCAACGCAAAGATCATACAGACCTGCGATTATGGGAATAACTCATATAGCATCCGCTTCCTATACCTGGAAGACGGAAAGGAACGTCCGGGCGAAATAGCGGTACATCCCTGGGTCTACCACAGTGCCAAAGTGGGTGGTATCATTTCCCTTCACTTGCATCCCGGTTATCTGGGTTGGCACTGGTATCACCATTCCATCCGCCACCGCATCCACCGATCGCTCATTCCCGAAAACCGGCTCCTTCCGGCTCCTCATCAGCCACAACGCTAAACAAAGCAACTATGGAAAATCACGAAACATATAATCGCTTACGGGCTATACTGTCCAACTACAAACCCATACCCAACGACAGCTGGGATACGATTGTATCCTACCTAAAACTCAAGGAGGTTGCATGCAACGAGATCTACATCGATTACGGCGACCAGGTCAGCGAATATTGCTATCTGGTGGATGGCGCGGCCTACGGTTATGAGCAGAACGAAGGTCATTCCCAGGTGGTACGCCTCTGGAATACCAACAGCTTTATTTTGTTGGGCGAGAATTTTCTGGTGAATTCGGCAAGCAACATGCGGATCGTGTTTTCTAAAGCGTCGACCATCATTACCCTGCCCACCGGTGCGGAATCCGGAGAGCGGGTTCCTGCCTGTTTTGCGCCCTACTTCAACTACCTCCTCAGTAACGAACTCAACTATCATAAGGAGGCGGTACGGATTTTCAGGCAGAACGACACCAAGAAGCGGGTAGAATGGCTCATCCAGGAGTTTGGCGATGTCACGAAAGAGCTTCCCGACGAAAAATCAGCACAGGTTATCGGCGTAAGCCGCAAATGGTACAATTTCACCAAGCGCGGTATCTGACCGATTGCATCAGTTATGCGGCGGCCTTTTCGGATATCCGCCACCGGTATATACCCACAGCTCCCAGGTCGTGATATGGAAGCCCGTGCAATGCGGACAGTAGTACGCCCGTTGCAGCTTGGGCTTGCCTTTCATACGGTGTTTGCGCCGCGAACCATCTTCCCGTCGGATCGGGTGGTTGTGCCTCCATTTTATTTCGTCCATGAATGATTCCGCATCGCGCTTACAGCTAAAGCTGGTCTTTCTCGTCGACGGACATTTCAATCTTTCTTCTCGTCTGTGATCATCCCATAGCATGACAGTACTCCTTTCTTTTCTTAATTACATTTTACATAAATTATTTAGGTAAAAATAACCAAATATCAACGGATGGCACCTCCATTGCGAACCCGTTCCCACAGGTTGAGAACTCAGGGATTGCATTTGCGAAGTCAGGTCTTTACGTTGCGTACCCGTTCCCTTTTTTTAGCCGGCTACAGCGTCTACATTTGTTTCAACAGTTAGCGATGATAAACATATAAAGCCATTATGATGTATATACCCAGCTTAATCAAACGAAACTATGCCACACTGCGATACTATAGTGTATTCGCATTATCTATTAGCCTTGCGGCGCTGTTTGCGTATACCGCTGCCATAAAGACTTCTTAATGGTAAAAATCAACAAATCATCTCTGTATATTATTAACAGGATAAAGTTAAAAAGACTAGTTAACGGCGACTCTACAAGAAAACTTTCTGAAAAAATTGATAAGTCAGAAGGCTATGTGGGTATGTGTGAGAGTTCTGTAGTTGTGCATAAATACAACTCTGCGGACTACCCTTTAATAGCTGATGCGTTAAGATGCGAACTATCTGACATCACTCCACCGGACGACTGGCAGGTCAGTGACTCGCATGAGAAAGTAGACAAGGTTGTGGTTTCGTTATCTGATCCTGCATTTGTGCTACAGGTACTAGAAGGGATAAAAGCATCGCCGAAAGCGGACGTGCTGGAAGATCTGGACAAACTCTACAGGCATCTCTCTACCAAAGACACCAACGAAAAAGCCGTCATCAAAACGGTGTGGGAGGAATTTAGAAAATATCATTATATTTGTGTGATAGGTATAAAATCAGTCAGTTATGAAAACGAAAAAAGAAAATTTAAAGGAGAAGGATACGGAGCGGTTCATTGCTGTGTTGCAACAATACAAAGAGAAAGTCACTAAAAACAGTGAAACCTCTAAAAGATTTTTGGTAGATTTGGGTGTACTGACCGAAACAGGGAAACGCTCCAAAAATTACAAGCATTTATGTATTCCAGAGGCTCAGGAATAGTTTATGGATTCCATGGGTGTGATGAAGAGGTTGCATATCGGGTACTGACACTTCAACAACCACTTAAAGACAGTGTCAATAAATATGATTGGCTTGGGAACGGCATGTATTTTTGGGAAAATAGTCCGTCAAGGGCCTTAGAATACGCTCATCACCTTAAAGCAAATCCTGGACGCTCTAAAAATCCTATACAAAAACCGTTCGTGCTAGGTGCTGTTATACATTTGGGTAATTGTCTGGATTGATATTCTAAGCACTACTTTAAGCTCCCAGAACCAACCTATACCACAAAACAAACCCATTGGCGATTTGCGGGAATTGATGCTTAGAGAATTAGATTGTGCCGTAATTGAAACTTTGCATAAAGCACGTAGAGACGAAAGTCTTACAGCATTTGACAGTGTTAGAGGTGTATTTTGGGAAGGAAAAGAACTCTATCCAAATGCCGGGTTTCGAGAAAAAGACCATATCCAAATCTGTGTAAGAAACCCGAATTGTATCAAAGGCTTTTTCTTAGCACGTGATATAGACCCTAAGTTTACCGAAGTCTGAAAATTATTCTACAATTTTAACGATATGAAGAAATCTTTGCAGAAACAAACTAAGTGTGAAAGCCCTAGGGAAGCTTATAAAGCTGCCAAGGCTCAGCCTGCTGTTCCGGCCGAGAAGAAGGAGAACAGATTTAAGGGCATGTCCGAAAATTTGGTACAATTTGAACCACTATATATCCCTGGATACAAAATCAGAGGATAATATTCTTTACCTTCATTCAATATTATTCCATTGATCGAAGTTATCCAAAGACCATCCGTAAGAAAAGCAGATAAGCCAGACGTCATTATGTCCCGGATGGATTATATCATTATCTGTCAGGTTATTGAGCAGCTAAATGAGATCGGCATGACTGATGATGAGCTTTCCTTTCTACTGGGAAAAGCCAATAATTATGTCTTCGGCTTCATTATCAAACCTGGGGATAAGAACCGGTTTAACGAAGATCAGATCGATCTACTACCCTATATCTTAGGATGTCCGTTTTCTAAAATCATTCCTAATGGCGCCGAGCCGGGTAATATACAGCTCTATCATACCGGCGGGATACCGGACCACGGGTACAAAGGATTCTCCCATATCGTCTACTTCCCTAGCGGCGAAGGTATACGCATCATCTGGAAGAAGAAAAATGCGCCGAAAGGCAGCACCCGAAAAACCAACAAAGGTCTGCTCGATCTCTTAAAACGATGGATCGAAAAGAAGTTTTTTAATAAGAAAAGAGATGGCCTTGAAATCTATAAAAAGATAAAGACCGAAAGCAACATCTCTTTCACAGTAAGTGAATTGGAGAAATGCTTGAAAATCCTTTGTAGTAGTCGCCACAAGCTGCTGGAAAAAGATTCTATTGATGGAATTTTGAAGTATTGGAGGGAAGGATCTTGAATTACGTAGAAAAAGCAGAGCTGCTAAAAAAAGACCTGAATGCCTCTCGCCCGTTACCCGCAGATATAGCAGACGTACTTAGGCAAAAATTCAGATTCGAATGGAACTATCATTCCAATAGCATCGAAGGCAATTCATTGTCATTCACCGAGACCAAAGCACTTCTATTGCATGGAATAACGGCTCAGGGAAAACCTTTAAAGGATCACTTCGAAATAACAGGACATGATGAGGCGATTAAGTGGGTAGAAGATTTAGTAAAAGGAGACCATCCTCTTACTGAAAATTTCATACGAGAGTTACATACATTATTACTTAGGTCTCCATACGAAGTAAAAGCCGTTACTCCGGAAGGCCAACCCACAACACGAAAAATAGCTGTGGGCCAGTATAAAACTTCCCCTAATCATGTCAAGACAAAAACCGGAGAGATATTCCGATTCGCAACACCGGAGGAGACACCGGCTAAAATGCATGACCTTATTATTTGGTACCGCGAAAAAAGTGAAGAAGTTGATATTAACCCTATCATCCTAGCCGCTGAATTTCACTACCGCTTCATTCGTATACACCCCTTTGACGATGGAAACGGACGTACCGCGCGTATACTGATGAACTTTATCTTAATGAAATATGAATATCCTCCGATAATCATCAAAACCGAGGACAAAGAAAATTATTTTTCTGCTCTACGCCAAGCCGATGCCGGAACAATCGATCCTTTCATTAATTACATCGCTAAGAATCTTATCCATTCGTTGGAAATAATGATTGCAGGAGCTAAGGGTGAGAGTATTGAAGATGGTGATGACGCCTTAAAGGAGTTGATTTTGCTAAAAGCAAAGTTGAAAAATGGAAAAAGCACCAAGAGTCCCATTTTAGCCTACGATTGTCTATCATATTTTATGGAAGAGGTAAAACCTCGCTTCGAAGACACGATATCCAAAGTCGATGATCTTTTTTCTGAAACTCAGAAGTCGATATACGTAAATGGCGAAACATACCGACCTAGCTTGGAAACAGCAATTAATTCTAATATAGCTATCCTCGGAAAAGAGATCGGCTCTAAGCTACAAGTCATCAATTCGGGAGAAAAGAACCTCACGATACTAGGCAAAAATCTTTATAAAGATGACGTACAGGAAGTAACATTTAGAGAGGAAAAGTTTGGTCTCAAGGGAGCAAATAAAAAAATACCGTTCGTCATTGATATCAAAATAATATTGGAGCATACACACTTGAAAATGGCACTTCATGTTTCCGGTCAGAAGAACATTGAAAAAATATTTGGCTATGATGACAGATTAGATGAAGCTTTTATCATTTCCTTGGAAAATGAGCTGCTCAAAAACATGACAAACTCAATCAAACATGCCATTGCGTAAAATAATAAAACGCAAAATTGTCAATATTGAGGGAGCTGTTGAGGGAACTATTGAGGGAGCTATTGAGGGAACTAGAAATATCAATTTTGGTGACCTTACCTTATTCGTAGGCCCGCACGCGAGTGGAAAAAGTATACTATTGCAGATGATAAAGCTTTTGGTCGACAAAGACCATATACGCCGTACCACTGAGCAGTATGGTTCAAGTCGGTTCACAAAAAATACTATAGACTACCGTAGTACATAACATCCATTATCAATGACTGATTTCAAAAATAAATCTTGCATGGCGTAAGGGAAAGGTTCCCATAGGCATATTGTCGGCGGTATCCCTTAAAGTGTGTAAATAAGATTTAATTGTTGTAACCAGTGCTAAGAAGACAGCAAAATAACGGTGCTTTACGATAAACATACGTAATTATATTTTTATATAACGTTGTTATATAACATATTAACGTTTTTTTTAAATGTTATACCGTTATTTTATTTAGTAATTACGTTAAGTAGAGTTATTTTTAAGTTACTTTAATTTAAATTAACGTTTATATCAAATACTATAACGTATTAATATTTCATAATACCGTACTTTAAAAATACTTTAACGTTGATGTTGAATAAATCTACGATATTGTATTTTAAAATAACGTTGATATTAGTTATATTAACGGTATATTAGAATACAATTACATCGTATTGTCTAGAAATGAGTCTCATTATCTGATCTAACATACAAATAAGTAAATCTAAAAACATTAATTATGAGCTACATACGTGTATTAGGAGGCTTCGGTCAGCATAGAGATAGCGTGCCATGTCTATCCTATATACATCGGGGTTTCCCGTATTTACAGGAAGGAAGAAGGGAACAGTTCCCGGGGCACCTACCGGCGGTCGGCTTTCCGATGGGCAGCTATTCGACGAAGTCCGTTTCGACTTCAATCCGTTGGGCAGAGATCTGACCTATGAGTGCAAGTATGCGGTATGGACATCAGATGATGAAGTTGAACCCCATTCGCCAGAACTTCAGTGGGAGCATTCACTTTTTACTACCCGATCTCGGAATAACGTGCTTAAGGATATACCGTCCCGATCAACAGTTTTCATTAAGGTACGTGCTATAAACAGCTACGGAACTGGAGACTGGAGCGATGTTGTGAGTTTGAGGGTACGGTAGGGTTTTAGGAAGGTACTTCATCCAGCGTTAAGAAAGTATTCTTGAAGCCTAAGGATACATCATCCAGTGCTAAGAAGGTATCCTTGATGCGTAGGGATACATCATCCAGTGCTAAGAAGGTATCCTCGAAGCCTAAGGATACATTATCCAGCGCTAAGAAAGTATCCTTCAAGCCTAAGGAAACATCATCCAGCGCTAAGAAAGTATCCTTCAAGCCTAAGGAAACATCATCCAGCTCTAAGAAAGTATCCTTCAAGCCTAAGGAAACATCATCCAGCGCTAAGAAGGTATCCTCGAAGCCTAAGGAAACATCATCCAGCGCTAAGAAAGTATCCTTCAAGCCTAAGGAAACATCATCCAGCGCTAAGAAAGTATCCTTCAAGCCTGAGGAAACATCATCCAGCGCTAAGAAAGTATCCTTCAAGCCTGAGGAAACATCATCCAGCGCTAAGAAAGTATCCTTCAAGCCTGAGGAAACCTCCCTGACGGTTAAGGATATTACCGGAAGGCCCCTTCTTACCAAAAAAAGCTTCACAATTCCTTTAAAATTTCCTTCCATTCATCTCACATTACTACAAAAAAACAGTAACTTTAAGCAGTGAAAACATTGCCTAATGAACATTAACCTTTCCCTACTCTCGCTTGTATTGCTATGTGCATCAACGATGCAATTTAGCCAAGCACAACACAAAAAAAACACGAATTTCGAACTCGAATTACACGGGGGCTATACTAGTAACGGTGTCGTTCCATTTTGGATGCGCTCCAACCAGTATGGTTCCGTTCCATTGGATGGTGGATCGGGGAGCTTCGTTATTAGGGCAAACAAAACCTATCGACAGCCTGGTGAATGGCAGGGCCGGAAGACCGATACCGAATCTCTATGGGACTGGGGATATGGGCTGGAAGCACGAGCAAATGTTGGTAAAGATGTCAACGTACAGCTCATCGACGCCCATGCAAAGGTGCGCTATGCGATGTTTGAAGTGAAGGCCGGTCGCAGTAAAGACGTCATGGGATTGAACGGTGACACCTTACTGAGCTCGGGAAATTTTGCGGTATCGGGAAATGCACTGGGTGTACCTAAATTAGATATCAGCATCCCGGAATATTATCGTCTTCCTTGGTTTGGCGGACTGTTCTCTTTTAAAGGTAATTTTGCGAATGGGTATATGGGGAAATACGAAATAAACCCTGATGAATTTCTAATAAAATCAGACAACCAACTACATACCCTGCTCCACCAGAAATCAGTTTATGGACGCCTAGGTAAACCGCATTGGAAATTAACTCTTTATGGAGGTTTTAATCATCAGGCACAATGGGGCAGTGAGAAGAAAGCCTATGGCAGTGCTTACGAACTCAACACATTCCAAACACTCTGGCATGTAGCCTCAGGAAAAGCTTATGGAAACGAAAGCAACGGCATACCCCGCTCCAAAATAGGAAACCATCAAGGATCTCTCGATATCGGTGGATCGTATAATTTCGGTTCGGTTAATGTCTTGGTTTACCGTCAAAACTTCTACGATGTTGGCGCGTTATCCAAACTGGCAAATATCAAAGATGGCTTAAATGGGATTACGCTAACAAACAATCTATATAAAAGTAGCGATCGCGTTTGGGATTGGCAGAAACTTTTAGTCGAGTTTTTCTACTCTAAAGATCAAGCGGGTTATCCCTGGTCTAAATCGACCAAATCCGGTGATGAGGATTATTATAATAATTTTTTCTATGTTGAAGGTTGGTCATATAAAAACAAAAATATTGGAAACCCCTTAATAGCAGCGAAAAATACAGTTCGCGAAGGACAAATTGCCTACCATAATGAATTTTTTATTAGTAATCGAGTAGTAGCTAGTCATGTTGGTCTTTCTGGGCATATACAGCGATGGGACTTCCTAACCAAACTAACTTATGCAATGCATTATGGCACCTTCAGCACAAGTGAATACGGCGGTTCTTTGGGACAAACGCGATTTCCACCCATTTATGGTATTTTCAAAAAGGTCAACCAGTTCTCCGCAATTGTGCAAGGTGAACGCCTAATATCCAAACGCTTATTTATTGGAGGTACAGTAGCATTAGATCAAGGTAAATTGCTAGAGAATAGTCTCGGTATGTCAGTGCGACTACATAAAACTTTTTAGAATAATGCGTAAATGAAACATTATTTTTCTTTACGAGTTTACATATAAAATCTTACATGTAAACTCATTTTATCCACTCCTGTACAATAAGCCTTTAGGCTTCATCATTCAATAATGACGAAGTCAGTTATTTTCTTATCGTGTATCAGACTACTATTAAATATCTGATCAATGCTCTATGCTATCTAGGAGCTCGCTACGCTTGGTTTGTTATTTTGTGAATTCCCGTTTGATTCCTCTTTCTCCGCTACTGTCTTACGCAATCCGGAGCTCGAAAAGCGGTGATCCCTTCCGTTGAAATAAAGTTCGATTCCCTTTTCTTCACAGTATTGTCGTCCGGTAAAATTTTTACTCATATACTCATCCCCCACGATGCGTACATCCAGTTTATACGAGCGTAGGATATCTTCCAGATCCTGCTCAGTAGCATAGGGTACAATCTCGTCTACATGCTTGCATCCTTTCAGCTGAATATAGCGTTCGACCACCGTCTGCACGGGTTTATTCTTTTCTGGACGATCCAGCGTGGGGTCAGTTTGCAAACCACAGATTAAATAATCACACTGTGATTTCGCTTCTTCAAGCATTTTAATGTGACCGGCATGTAACAGGTCAAAGGCAGAGAATGTGATTCCAATTTTCATTTTACAAAGTCAAAAGTTATAAATTATAGACAATAAGCTCGACAGCCATTAAATGGCAAATGTTATCCGTGAGAATAGGTGTTATACCATTCCACAAACCTCTTCACCCCTTCCTGAATCGGTGTTGTACTCTGATAACCCAGTGCCGTCAGGTGTTTTTTATCTGCCCAAGTACGGGGTACATCTCCGGGTTGCATCGGCAGCATGTTCTTGTCGGCTATCTTGCCCAAATGCTGTTCCATTGTTCCGATAAATTCCATCAGGGAAACCGGTGAACCGTTACCGATATTGAATACCTGATATAGGGGCCGTTCCTGTTCTTGTTTTGGTGGGTTGTTTAAGGTAATGATAATCCCGTTGACGATATCATCAATATAGGTAAAATCACGACTCATCTCTCCATTGTTAAACACGTTGATCGAACGGCCCTCCTTGATGGCAGAAGCAAACAGGATTGGTGCCATATCCGGTCTGCCCCAGGGGCCGTATACCGTAAAGAATCGAAGCCCCGATGTTGGAATCTGGTACAGGTGGCTGTACGTATGCGCCATCAGCTCATTGGATTTCTTGGTCGCGGCATACAGGCTAACAGGATAGTCAACGCGATCGTCTTCTGAAAAGGGTACTTTTCCGTTTTCTCCGTAAACGGATGAACTGGATGCATACAGCAGATGCCCTATCTTATGGTGACGGCATGCTTCCAGGATATTGACAAAACCGACAAGGTTGCTGTCGACATAGGCCATGGGATTCTCCAGGCTATAGCGTACACCCGCCTGTGCCGCAAGATTGATCACTGCATCGAATTTTTCCTGCTCGAAAAGTTCGGGCAGTCCTTTGCGATCTTCCAGATTCATACGTACAAACTTAAAAGTAGGGTATCTGTCAGAGCCAGCTTCCTGGTTCCAGTTCTCTGCTTCCGCTCTCCTAACCTCTAACTCCTCAAGCCGGGCATACTTCAGGTTGATATCATAATAGTCATTGATATTGTCTATGCCCACGACATCAATGCCCTGATCAAGCAGTTTCTTACTGAGATGGAAGCCGATAAAACCTGCAGCTCCCGTAACCAATATTTTTTTGTAGTTCATCCTCTTATTGTTTAGGTACAAATTCCTGCTGTGCATACTCGCTCTTCGTCATCTGTCTCAAAGTTTAATCTCTAACTCCTAACCTCTGTTTACTCCCCTATTGCGTAATATATAAACCCAAGTTCTTCCAGCTCTGTACGGCCCAATAGTTTCCTTCCGTCAAAGACAAAGGAAGGCCTCTTCATCGTTTCCTTGATCTTCGCCCAGTCGTAATCCTTGAATTCGTCCCATTCCGTTAAAACCGCTGCGGCATGTGCACCTGAAAGTGCCTCGTATGGATCGTTCACTACCCTGACAAGTCTCCGGTTTTCTTCGGGAGACCGTGTACCTAAGTAATCCAGATCTTTATAGATCTGCTCTGCAGGAACCTTAGGGTCATAGACAATCACATTAGCTTCTTCATCCAGCAGATGATCGGCTACATAGATCGCTGCGGATTCGCGTGTGTCGTTGGTGTCTTTCTTAAACGCCCAGCCCAGGAAAGCAATATTTTTACCATTTACGGTATTATATAAAGTCTTGATGATATTCTCTGCAAAACGTACTTTTTGGTGGTCGTTCAGGATGATGACCTGTTCCCAGTAATCCGCAACAGCCGTCAGGTTATAAGAACGTGCGATGTACACCAGGTTCAGGATATCTTTCTGAAAGCAGGATCCACCAAAGCCGACCGAAGCTTTAAGGAATTTTGCACCGATACGTGAATCGTGACCGATAGCACGGGATACCTCGTCGACGTTCGCCCCCGTTACTTCACACAGTTCGGAAATCGCATTGATCGATGATACTCGCTGTGCCAGGAAGGCATTGGCAACGAGTTTGGACAGTTCGGACGACCAGAGATTCGTGGTCAGGATGCGTTCACGTGGAACCCAGGCTTCGTAAACCTGCACCAGTGCTTCTATGGCCTCAGCGTTCTCTCCTCCGATCAGTACACGGTCCGGATTGTGCAGATCCGTAACGGCTGTACCCTCTGCCAAAAACTCGGGATTGGATAGGATATGGAAGTTAACCCCGTTTCCCGTATTATCTAATATACTTTTTAATGCTTCTGCTGTACGAACCGGCAATGTTGATTTTTCTACCACGATCTTATCCGACTTGGCAACAGCCGCTATCTGGCGGGCACAAAGTTCGATATATTTCAAATCTGCTGCCTGTCCCTTGCCCTTACCATAGGTTTTGGTGGGCGTATTCACCGAGATAAAGATCATATCGGCTTCATCTATCGCTTTATCTACGTCAGTTGAGAAAAACAGGTTGCGCCCACGGGCTTCTCCGACAACGCCGTCCAGACCCGGCTCGTATACCGGTAAGTTATCCAGATTTTCATCGTTCCATCCGGCAATACGTGCGGTATTCACATCTACGACGGTAACCTCTACATTTGGGTTCTTCTGGGCGATAACAGACATCGTCGGGCCGCCAACGTAGCCTGCTCCTATACAGGTGATTTTTTTAATAGATTTCATAATAATATCATATATTTATCAAATAGCCAATAAACACCTACAATACAATCCGTTTCCGTCTTTATTTCTATAATTGGAGGCTTAGGTTATAACTAAACCCCTTTTTCTATATACACAGTTAACGAAATAGCTAAGAGTTTCTACACAATGGATTTATATACATCATTAGTATTTGCTGCAATATTTTTCCAATCATAATTATCCAAATTATAATAAATCGGATTATTAGGTACCTTATTAGCAAAGTATTTGTTAAGTTTTTGAGCAAGTGCCTCCTCATTTCCTACAGGGAAAAAAGAATGTTCCGGTATTGGTACTTGTGTGTTTGCCGGTATATCAGAGGCCAAGATTGGCAGATTATATGACATAGCCTCCAACAATGAAATTGGTAAACCTTCATAAAAAGAAGGTAAAACAAATAAACCACAATTAGCAAACAATTGCGATAGTTCTTCACCTTTTATAAAGCCAGTTAATACTACCCCTGCATCCCTTGCTTGGCTCTTCAACGATTTTGAGTACTCTGACTCGTGATCAGCATCACCCGCAATAACAAGTTTATACGCTCCATTTACTTCAGACTTTTGAAAGGCTCTAATTAAATAATCGAACCCTTTCTCTGGAACAAATCTTCCCAAAGTAAAAATATATTTGTATTGATAGATTCCATACCTTTCTAAAACGTCCTTTTCGTAGGCTGGTCTCTCAGCGATAGAAACACCATTAGGAATAACTACGGCATCATCTCGTCCGTACTTTTCTACAATACTTTTTTTTATTTCTTCTGAGATGACAATAACTTTGTTAGCGAATTTTACCCCAGCCCATTCTCCAGTCTTAAGAAAAAGCTTAGCCATCTTACCCCATTTTATTCTTTCATAATCAGGTCCATGATGAGTCATGACAACATTAAGTCCTAACAATCTTCCTATAGGCGTGACCAAATTGGGCCCAACAGCATGAATATGCACGACATCAGGCCGTTTGATTGCTGCATAAAATACCGACAGGAGAGAATGTACTATCGCTTCAAAAGCCTTATTTTTAGGCGCATAAACAGTCTTTAATTTAACCCCTTTAAAATTTTGCAACTTGCCATTCTTTACATAGCAAGATCGACCTATCACGGTAATCTCGTGATTCGAATCATGAGCCAAATAAGGATACAGTTCCTCACAATGGGTTTCTACTCCTCCTAAAATATTTGGTATTCCTCTCGTCCCTATAACAATTACCTTCATAATTTTTCTTCAATTAACTGTTGGTATCTTTCTCTAAACCGATCTACGGAATAATTTTCCTTCAAACGTATTTTACTATTTTGCCCCATTAATATTCGCAAGTCTTCATTGGCAATTAATGTCATCAAATAAGACGAAAGAGATTCCACATCTTTAACAGCAGTTAAAAAGCCTGTTTTATTGTGTCTTATCAGTTGATAATTATCGCCAACATCTGTAGCCACAATAGGCAAATCAGCATTCATTGCTTCCATTATGGAGTTACTAGTTCCTTCAAAAAGAGAAGTTGACATATATATATCAGCATTGTTCAACAACTCCGTTATATTATTTGGATTTATGTATATCTCGACACTGGTGTCTATACCTAATTCTTGGATTTTACTCCTAATAGGTCCTTCCATCTCGCCATACCCGACAATATGATATCGGATATTAGGAAAAGAGAGTCTAAGAAGATTTATTACATTCAATGCCGTGAAATAATCCTTTTGCTCGACAAAGCGACCAACACTGATGATATCGACCGTTTCCTTATCTCTTCTTTTCTCTTTATAATTAGCTATCTTTTCAAAACAATTCGGGATAACCAACATTTTATTTATGTCAAAACCATGTTGGGTGAAGTATTTTTCTCCCGAATAACAATTCAATATGGAGCCGGAAGCCATTCTGTTACAAAGGAAACGATCTACAAATGCCTTAAAGGGAGGTAAGTAGGCATTACGGATTCCCGTATACACTCTTTTTATACCAGTGAATCGAGCAGAAACAATAGCAAAAAAATTGGCAGCTGTTAGGTAACTAAATATGATTTCTATTCTATTTTTTTTTAAATATTGAACTAACTGATAAAACCTGGAGAATAAACTCCCCCTAAAAGCTACAACTATTATTGACGGATTCTCACCAAGTAATTTCAAGTATTTAGGTTCCTGATAATCAGCATTTAAAATGACATAATGTATATCATATAAACTATCTAGTGCTTTTGCCAATAAAACAGACTGCTTTTCAGCTCCTCCACTAGTTAAGTTTTTGACTAAAATTAATATCTGTGATCTCATATAATAAATATAACATTCATATGCTAGAATTTTGCTACGAAACAAAAAGCCTATAATAGGCTTCCGCACACTTATCTATAGAATAATATTTTAAAAACATCTCTTTCAATTCACTCTTATTTACTTCACGTCGTTTTTCAATAAAACATAATAACGTCTTCTTATAATTCTCCTCCGAAAAATCAGGAGATATAAAGCCTGTTTTCCCATCGTGAATTATATCAATAATTCCACTGACCGGTGTACTAATTGTGATGCATTCACAGGCCAAAGCTTCTATAAGTGTGATCGGCATTCCTTCAAAAAGAGAAGATAGACAGAAAGCATCACACAAATAAAAATAGTCTGCAACATTATTTTTGGGACCTAAAAAAATAATAGAATCACTTGCGAATGTCAACAATTCCAATCCGAGTTCGGAATCGTGATATCCATCTCCTAAGATAAGTAGCTTAAAATCTAAATTAAGTTCCTTTTCATTATTCAAAGCATTAATAGAAGAGATCAACAAACCTAAATTCTTTTGAACGGAACACTTGGCTATTGCAAGTAAAATAATTGTTTTTGATGTTGTTCTGATCTGTAAAAAGAATTTTTCAATATCAGGATAACTCGCAGTCTTTTCAGGCTGCTTTCTGCCGTTATAAATCAAAACATCATTATTTTGATTTAAATAATTTCTAAGCGATTCTTGATTCGTGTCCGAAATAGTAACTATATTAATCAGCTTCTTCCTTAAAAGAAAATACAGTACGTGTTTCTGAAAGCCAGGAAACCCCTCTTCCGCTTTGTTATGAAGAGTGATTACATATTTGCAGTTACGTTTCATAATAATTGGTAAAATCAAATATTTAAAAACACAATGAATATGAACAACATCTGGTTTAATCTTTTGAAGAACTTTATAAATTTTTAAAGGATAGCTAAGATTCACTCCATCTCCAAATCCCATCGGTATAAAATGAATTTTTCTCGATAGTTCTCCAACATAAAAATTTTCATTTCGAGGATCTCTATTTTTTAAAGCGATAACAAAAACTTCTGTATCCTCATCCTGCACAAATCTATTACTTAAATCTACTAATAGACGTTCTGCGCCCCCTGGATTCAAAGCATGAATGATCTCTACTATTTTCATTATTATTAATTATTTATTTGATAAAAAGACCTTTCTTATTAACTCTTTAAAGCTTTCGCCTTAAACCAAATTAATCTCATAACAAAACATAAAAAAATATCCTGCAAGCGAGGAGAAGGTACTGCTTCAAAAAGGTTATAAATTTTACCTAGATACCCTGATAGCCCGATATTCCCATCTACAGATTTTCCAATATATTTAAAGTCTAAAATATAATTATGCCTTTCAGAAAAAGAATATTTACCTGACAAATACAGTAACGTAAGCAAATTAAATCCAACAGTTTTTTTATTATTTTTCTTTAAACTCTGAATGGGATATCCGCTTTCTTCTAGCTTGACTTCGATAAAGCGAAATTGCCTATAAAGATTAATCAGCTCATAGGGCGTCATCCTATATTTATTAATTTTGTATTGTGGCTTAATATATATATATCCTATTTCATCACTTATATAAACAGACTGTACATTACATAAAAAATTAAGAATAAATAGAGTATCCTCGCCTATTCTTAATGAAGTATCGAATCTTAAATTGCCTCTATTAACTAATTCTCTTTTAAACATCTTTCCCCAAACAGTTCGAGCAAGATGATGATTTAATATAGAATTAAAAGGTTCTTGCTCATAGTCAAAACAGCTTATATTCTCTACATCTATACTTCCATCATAACGAATGATTTTGCAACCGCACACAGAAAAATCTTCATTATTATGCGGAAGCATCATCTGTAGAAAATTATTTTCTACATAATCATCTGCATCCACAAAAGTGATATACTTTCCGATAGCATTTTCTATTCCTATATTACGAGCATAACTAACACCGTTATTTTTATCGTGGTGAACATAAAAATTAGGATAATATTTGGCATACTCATCACAAATATCACCCGACCCATCAGTACTGCCGTCATTTATTAACCAAACTTCAAATTGTTGAATGGTTTGGCACAACAAACTATCCAGACACCGTCGTAAATAACTTGATGCATTATAAACAGGTATAATAATTGAAATTCGACAATTATTTACTTTTATTTCTTTTCCAGATATCATGATATAAAAACAATTTATATAAAATTGCTAAATTTAGAAACACTATATATAGACTGATATTAACTGCCCCATTCATAGTAACCAACAATAGATAATAAAGTGGTATGGATATAACTAATATTCTTTTATTTTCGAATTTATCAATAGAGACCAACCCTTTAAAAAACAACAAATATAAAATAACTCCTATCAGCCCTTGTTCTACTAAAAGTGGAATCCAAACACTTTCTGCTCCGTAGAGATCAAAATTACTACTTCTAAGAATGTCAGTATAACCGTACCCATGTCCAAATATTGGAGATTCAAAAAAACTTCTTAATGCAATAGCAAACTGATTCTCTCGCATTGAAACCGAGCTTCCAGAGATTGCTTTAGATTGAGAATCAAAAACCGAGGTAATGATCTCTAATCTATCTATTACAAAAGGTAACGATAATACTAATAATACGCTTCCAATTATAATTATACTTTTATAACGTTTTGGCATCTTCAATAATAACAAAGGAGTAATGGTAATAAATGGCAAAATTGTAGACCTAGAATTAGATAAAAAAACCGAAATAGTAACTAAGATGATTAAGCCAATCAAATACTTATTATTTAGTTTTAAAAAAGACTTAAAGAAAGTATTAGCGATCAAAATCATGTATAAATATGAAACTATAGTTAATGAAAAAATAAATGGACTCATAAACAAGGATTGGAGTCTTATCCCACGTTCAGTATTCATATAGGATATCATTTTTATCTCTTCCGTTTGAGAGCTTGATATAGAAATTTCATAGTCAATAATGGGATTAGATTTAGTAACATAGGTAAACAGACCATATATCAAGGATATCAAAATTGAAATAGACAAACACTTGATTAAAAATTTTAAATCTTTCGGATTCCTGACAGACGCAAAAATGACATGTACAATGATCAATTCATTTACAACGAACTGAAATATTTTCAGTATTGATTCGCCTAGTCTGTTAGTTGGAAAAATTGCTGAGAACACATAAGAAAATAGCAAAATTAAACATGCACTAGTAAATGGATTAATTAATTTCTTAGCAGGGTTCTTTGTTAAATAGAATAAAATAAAAAAAGTATTTAGTGCAAACGTAACCGTTAAAGACGGAGGAGAAAACTTTAGACATGTCGCCAAATCGAAAAATATTGAAAACGCCGACCAAAAGAACAACGACCTCTTAAAATTAAAGAAAGCAGCTATAACAAAAAATGTAGATATTATTATATATATAACCATAGTTTATCTGATATTAACACACTTTCAAGGTCTATCAGAAGAGATATTTTTCAACAAAGCTAACAACATGTATCATCTCTCTTTTACACTTTAATATGAATAAAATTAATAATCTTCCTGACATATCATTAAGCAAATCTTAATATCTTACCTTTACACGCATTCTGTTTAAACATCAAAAGAAAAAAACTCAATTTTAAAACAAAATGACTTATGGCTGTACTTTTACTATATTTAAATAGAAGTCCAATCAAAATAAATACTGTTCCTTTTCCTCTTAAAGGCTGAATATTCACTTTACCCGACACTAATGGAAGAAAAGAATAAACTCTTTCTAATTGACTTTTACGAACATATCCTCGGCGATAAAGCATAAAAACCAACGTACAACAGTCGGCGACCAAACCTTCCTTTATATTTGACGACTTCTGACACTCCTTAACATGTAAAATTAGCATCGGATAGAATGTGTCTATATATTTATACCATCCTTCTATATTTAGATTTTGAGATAAAGATTCAGCACCCTCGACACGCCGCCAATTATAGTTCGAGGTTTTTGAAACAGTTAAACTGCCATCAATCGCATTTATATAAATAAAATTAAAAATCGTATCTTCTCCGATAGCTAAAGTTTCATCAAAATAAATCTCTTTATTTTTTATTATCGAAGATAAATAAAGCCCCCCCCAAACCGTTCTAACGATATAAGTAGAAATAAAATCTTGGAAAAAGAGATGAATATCGGCTTTCGAGTAATTTAAATCATTACCGCTGGTAAAAATCTGTTGTACTCTTAAAGATTGCTTCTTGTAACCTCCCAGAACAATCTGAATATCCAATTGCGCATATAACATCAGTTTCTTTAAATAGTCTGCATTTATCCAGTCGTCACTATCTATAAAAGTTACCCATTTACCTCTTGCCTCAGAAAGTCCTAGATTTCGAGAAGAACTTACACCTGTATTTTCTTTATGGAACACTCTAATTCTATCATCTTTGGCTGCATATTCGTCACATAATTCTCCACTTTTATCAGGGGAACCATCATCTATCAACAATACTTCAAAATCATCGAATGTTTGAGATAATATACTATCTATACATTGTGGTAAATATTCCTCTGCCTTATATATAGGAATTATTATGCTAACACACGGAGTCGTCATTTTAAGATATTATTTAAGTATACTCTAGCTTCTCTTTTTTTCAATTCCAAAATTGCGTTAACATTTTCCCAGTTTATTTCCTTCAATATCTCTTCAGATTTAAAATCCTTTGCAGAAAAAATCAATCTATCTGTTAAATCGAACATTGAAAGCAAAGAAGAAAATCGAGCAACACCACGATATTGATTACCATACACTAGAAACGGCTTATTAAAAAGTATAGCAAAAACACACGCGTGGAATGAATCAGTAATGATAAAATCAGCTTCATAAAATCCTTTTATCCACTTTTCAGTAGGTGGAGCAATCCTATCTTGGAGAGTGGCCGACTTATCTTCAGTTTTACTATTCACTCGAAAAATAGATTTCTGTAAGAGGTTCGAGACACTTTCAATCACTGCTGTTTTGTCCGAAGTTTCGTCTAAAATATAAACTAGAACACCTTCTGCTTTTGCTTCATTCCGAACAGGTTCTACTAACTCTAAGTATTTAGAAACTTCCAAAAGCATCGTAGGATCTAGAACGTGTTGTGCATCAATATCAAAATGTTTATTACAGAATTTTACACCTGAGCTCTCTCTAACAGAAACTGCATCAAATAACTTTAAATACTTAGCACACTGTACTTCTTGTTCTGCGGAAAATCCCCATTCATCTGTACCGAATGAGGCAGCATAGGATATGCGTTTGGTTTTATTACTTTTTAAAAAACCCAAAAAGTAATCTTCAATATTAGAGGTGTATGCGGGTCTCCAAACCTGATCGCTCCCGACAACTATTGCATCAAACTGGCATCGGCTTACGACCCTAGATAAATTTCTTGTTGAATAGGCAGCCTTCGTTTGCGGCTGTATATTCTTCTCTGTAAATGGTTGGGTATATTGACTAATAATGGAGTATTCCTTTCGTATTTTTGCTTCAACAAAAATCTCTATATCCTTCTTATTAAGAACATATTTCATTAATAGTCTTTTTATAATGGCCAAGGGCAATTTCCATCTAGGTATCCTAGCTCCTTGCCTGTTTATTAACCACACTTCATGTCCCATCTCCTTCAATACGGTCATCAATGCATATGCTTGCAAATTCCCTCCGTAATTCGTATGAAGCGGTAATGTAAGAATTCCGATTTTCATATTTTATTTTTTAACTTTTATCTATTTAATGATCTCGCTGCATTATATCCACAAATACCGCGTACACCGCCCCAAAGAGATGTAGAGCTAGAGCCAATAAAAATTTGAGGATTCGGTGTTGAATACGGATTAAACCGCATCACCGGCCTACTAAAAAAGTTGGGAAATATCTGCAGCTCCCCCAGTAATTGCCCCTCCCGTAAAATTTTTATTATACTGGTAAAATTGCAATGTATTAGTGGTTTTCCGATCCAAATTAAAATACGCCTTGGTCCCAAACTACTTATAGAACTAAATATTCTCATTCGAAATACGATCAAATAGAGTCCCCCAAATAACATTACTATTTCTATTAGAATCCTTATCATTTTTATAGCTTTAAAATAAATCATTGAAATCCAATAAGTATTTCACAACGAATACTTAATCCCCTTTAAGTCCCAACGAACGTCCACCGTCCACAATAAAGTTCTGTCCGGTTACAAATTCAGCTTCACCGGATACAAGAAACCCAACCATATTAGCTATATCCTCTGGCCTCCCATAATCATCCAAATAATTTGTCTTTTTCAATTTATCAATCTGTTCCTTATTTATCAACCCCCTCTGAACTATCCCAGGAGATACACAATTCACGCGAATTCCCTTTGGTCCGAGTTCCATCGCTATTGACTTTACAAAGGCAATAATTCCTGCTTTTGCTGCTGCATATTCTGAAAATCTTGCTTTCCCCTTATCTCCTATTACAGATGTGATACAGACAATTTTTCCTTTCTTGTGAAGTAGCATATATTTCGAAGCTTCCCTGCAACAAAGTATTGTTCCACGCAGATTAACTGTCAAAATGGTATCTATTACTTCAGTGGGTAATTTATCTATTGATGCATTCTTTTCTCGCGAACTTCCACCTGCACTATTGATTAGGATGTCAATTCTTTTCTCTGTACTATAAATACCGGCGATCTTTTCTTTAATATCCGTCTCAGAAAAGAAATCAATCACACACGAAACAGCCTCTCCCCCTAAAGCTATGATCTCCTGCACGACCTTCTCAGCCTTTTCCCTCGTGGTGCCGCATACGTACACTTTAGCCCCATCAATTGCTAATCTACAAGCAATAGACCGACCGATCACACCGCTACCGCCTATTACAATAGCAATCTGATTTTTTAACCGTTGATTACTTTCAATTTGGTTTATCTGATACGGTACACTTGCCTCTACATATGCAAACTTCTTATGCAGAAATTTATTCACTTTCTTTCTGATAAATTGCGGAATGATTTTTTTTAACATTTCTTAAAACCTATTTAATTTGAATTTAGCTTTAATACTTCCAGTTAACCTATCTCGCTCTATCGAACTTATTCCTATCCAAAAAGAACTAACTCCAATAATTAGAGCCGATAGGAGACTAATTAAAAAAGTATTTAACAGGCTATCATTTAGTCTTATCTTTAACAGAAGAGGTATTGGAATAGAAACTAGGAATATTCCTAAACACCTTAACACTACATCATAAAAATATTTAACCAGTGATAATCCAATTGACTTGCGTAAAAATATTAATCTAGATATCGAAATCATTCCAGATATTATAATGGAAATGATCAAAACAGAGTAAGGCACTGCTCCTGCTTTTAAAACAAAATAGCTTAAAGGCAGGTTTAATATTCCTAGCAAACTTAATGTAAAATGGTATAATTTTACTTTACCTGTGGCACCTTGTGCCGTAGAATGTACAGATGCAAACGACTCAACCAATGCCTGAGCCAACACTAAACGCGTAAAAAACACAGTGTACTCAGGAACTGTCGTTAACCAAATCTTAAGGATCACATCTGCCTCGACAAAAATTGGAAATGCTATTAAAAAAATTAAAATAAACGACACCCGTGAACTAAACATCACCATATTGCGCATCTCTTTCATTCGTCCTGCGGCGTAATCCTTAACTATTTGGGGGTTTACCGCTTGAGTAAAATTGGCAGCAAATCCAGTTATAACTGTGTTAACCTGATTCGCGATTCCCTGAGCCGCATTTACTGTTGTCCCAAAGAATATATTTAATAATATACTTAGGCCTTGATTTCTCAGTACAATTGAAAAACCGCTCAGCAAAGTCCAAGAAGAAAATCCAAATATTGATTTTAGAAATTCATTATCTCTACAAATCTTCCCTTTACATTCGAGGAATTTCCTTTTAGAATAGATGCTATACATTGCATTTACAATGAGAGTGGACAACAAAACTAATACTCCGTACCATATGAGTTTATCGCCTCTGAAAAAAGGAATACTAATTGCAATAATTAGTTTCAATAGCACCTCTACTACATTAATCAAAGCAAAAACATTCATCTTTTCATTAGCAATTATCGCCGCCCTAAACGGAACATTTAAAATTGTAAAAACAAAAGAAATAGTGGAAAGATGAAAAATCCAATTCGCAGCCGTCAACCGCTCCGAATCAATATTCAGTTTTTTGTTCAACATCCATAATCCCGCAGATTCGACTATTATAAAAAGACATAAACCAAGCACAATATGAACGAAAAGGCTAGTACCGAATAACCTCTCTACACGATTCGTATCTCCTCTTCCCTTCTCAAAATTTAAGAAACGCTGCGTGGATGACGCCATCGTAGTACTAATAAAAGAAAACAAAAGAACTACACCTCCAACAACGGAATACAATCCATAATCACGTACTCCCAAAACATCCAGTACAACTCTTGATGTATACAACGAAACCATAACCGTCACCAACATCCTAAGAAAAAGGAATAATGTGTTTTTGGCTATACGCTTATTGTTACTTGTACTCATAATCTAGGCACATGCTTAAATATTAAAATGTTTCAAAACTCCTTTAATCTTAGATGAAGCTTTCATCTTTACCTTGTCCATAAGAGTTTCTCTATTTAAGCTTTTAAAATACTCTTTTAAAATTTTCACATCAGATTCCTTCTGTGTAAAAACTTCCAAAACAACTGCACCCGTATATGAATTGTCTGTTAATATCTGTACACCGTCTTGACATTCTCTCTCATTTGTTGCAGAAATATAACGTATACCTAATGACTCCACCCATCCTTTTGCAGATGTGCCATGCCCCGCCGAAACATGCTTAGGTAAAATACTTGCCATACGGTCGTGAAGAGGCATGTGCATAACAGCGCCACCCTCATTATTCAAAAGCAATATCCGTATATTGGAACCTAAATGTCTATTCCACAGAGCATTCATATCGTAAAAAAATGTCAGATCACCTATGACGAGAAATACAGGATTATCAGTATTTGCAGAAAATCCTACGGTGGTTGACATACAGCCATCAATTCCATTTACACCTCTATTGCAATAAACTTTGATGGTCGGATCCAATTTAAATGTCGAAAACATGCGAATTGGCGAACTATTAGCAATATGTAAATCCACATTTTTCGGCAAGGACTTTATAAAATCACCAATTGCATAAAGCTCGCTATAGGGAACCTTTGGTTCCTCCAAAATATCTGAAATTAATTTCCATTTTTCATAATAATCACTTTTACTTTCAATCCCAGCGGTAAGAATTTGACTAAAAAAAACATCTTCTCTCATTTCGAAAATACGTGTAAGTCGTTTAAATGGATCACATATTATTCCAGAGGGATCAATAAGCCAATGCTCAAAACTCTTACCGAGTGGTCGAAGAAGTCCTTTTATCTCTCCATTAAATACATAATTTCCAAACATCGATATTACTATATCGGGTGAAAATTCGCTCTTTTCGCTACGTTTTAATGCGCGTAACAATAAAAAAGTATCATCCAGTGTATTATCTCCATTCCAATTAGATAGATTATCTGTTAGGACGACTGCACCAAGTTGTTTGACAGCAGTATTAAACACCTCTCTCAATTCCGGGGCAGTATGATGCGTTTGTCCCCATATAATCATAACCTTCTTACCTCGTAAAGAATTAGCAATCCCATTCCAAACCTCTGTTCTTTCGTATGAAAAATACCGAGTTATTTTCCTTACGGCAGGTAAATTTGTTTGCGCGAAGGTATCCAAATGATGATTTTCAATCGGAATATTTAATTGTACTGGCCCTTGCCCATGATGGTTCAGTGCTAGTAAGCCTTCATTAATCACTCTATTACAAAACCATTCATCGAATGAATTAGAAATTTGCTTGAGTTGACCATGATATTTTATAAAATGATGAAAAGCATCATCTTGCTTAAACATTTGGTCTTCCATCTGCCCTAGAAATTCCGGCAATCGATCCGCGGTTAACAACAGCAGTGGCAAACGCTGATAAAATGCCTCTACGACGGCCGAACCGTAATTAATGGCCGAGGTGCCTGAGGTACAACATACAGCAGCAGGTTCATTATACCGCTGTATCAATCCCAAAGCAAAAAAGGCTGCGCTACGTTCATCCACCACAGAATACAAATCAAAAAAAGGATCGTTCTCCATCGAGTGAATAATAGAAAAATGTCTACTTCCTGGTGAAATAACAATCCTCCTTATACCAAATTGCTTTAATAAAGAGAGTAAATTTAAAATTAATGGGTTATCAGAATACATAATACTAATTTCTATTCAATCATTAAATAACCGGAAACTATTATTTCCAAAATTTCCACCACTTTTTCTTTTTCGTTACTTGTCCATAATCTCCGTAACCATAACCGTAGCCGTAACCATACCCATAATTGCTATAATAGCCCCCCTTAGCCTGTACATCATTAACTACGAGGTGTATAGGATGGATTTTACCTTTTGCCTGCAAATCATTTGGAATACGTAATTGTTCCTTATACGTAAAGCCTTGACGAACTAAATAGAGACAAGCATCCGCATAACGCGATAGGAGCTGCGCATCGGTTACCATACCGACAGGTGGTGCATCCATTAGGATGTAATCGTATTGATCGTTAAGTTGACTCATCAATTGTTCCGTGCGCGTATGTACCAATAATTCCGCTGGATTTGGAGGAATGGCACCAGCTTGAATCAG
This sequence comes from Sphingobacterium olei, assembly GCF_005048855.1. Lineage (GTDB taxonomy): Bacteria > Bacteroidota > Bacteroidia > Sphingobacteriales > Sphingobacteriaceae > Sphingobacterium > Sphingobacterium olei. Next base: position 193,734 of record NZ_SUME01000005.1, on the reverse strand, counting down.
ATGCACATTCTCATGCGCACCAGAAGCCATGACAATTTCTTCTAAGCGCATATCAGGTCGTACCACATAATGCGAAAACCCCTTTCCTGCGGCCAATCCTAGCTTAGCAGTGACAGAGGGCTTCCGCAGATCAAGTTCCATTAGCAATACCCTCTTATCCAACAAAGCCAAGGAAACCGCGAGATTTAATGCGACATAAGACTTCCCTTCACCAGACATCGAAGAAGAAAACAAAATCGTCTTACCTCCCTGCAGAGAAAACTCCAAATTCGTACGTAAAGCACGAAACTGTTCCGCAATTGCAGAACGCGAAGTCTTTGTCACTACTATTTGGTCATGCTCGTCAGAGTGGGCTATAGCTCCTAAAATGGATAAATGTGAACCCTCTTGTACATCATTAATTGTCTGAATGCGTACATTTAATAAGTCTTTTCCGTACAAAATTCCAAAAGGGACAAGTAAGCCCACAACTAATCCAAATGCGAGAACCAATTTACGATTTGGCGCAAAGGGAAGTTCCTCCGATTTTGGTGAATCAATTACCTTCGAATTGGATACATTGGCTGTGCGTCCGATGGCTGTTTCCTCCCATTTTTCTTGTAAGAAAATATACTGTGCTTGCTTGATTTGTTGCAAACGAGCCAAATCTATATACCCTCGTTCGATGGTAGGAACTTGCTGTATTTGCGAAGTAACGCGCTTGGCCAATTCAACTTGACTCTGCTTATTTAATTCAAGTGATCTACGCGTTGTTGCCACATTATTGATCATATCGGCACGCAAATTAGCGATCTGGAATGTCACATTCTGTACCAACGGATTATCTTCCGTATTTGCCATGAGCAAACGCTCACGTTGCAACACCAATTCATTATAACGTGAAATCAGCGCATTAAAGGCTACATCTTGCGGTATAACCGAAGAAGGAACTACCCGAGGATTTTGACTATCCTTTAAATAGGTAGACATGGCGTCCAACATAGCCAATTGCGTTTCCGCCTCCGCTAAGATTTTAGTATAATCTGCTGAGCTTTCCAATAGAATCCGACTTTGTTGCGAAATATCTGCTAACTGCGTACTCTTTTTATAGCCTGATATTCTGTCCTCAACACTGGCTAATTCCTCTGTAATACTGCGAAGACGGGTATTTATAAATGACAAAGTAGAATCTGCAATTACATTTTTATCGTGCAAGTTTAGCTCTACATATTTTTGAATTAGCGTTCGTAAAAATTGTTCCCCTTGCTTCGGTAATTGAGTTTCAAAAGTCAAATCAATTGTCGAAACCAACTTATTCGTCACCTCTACCGTTAATGCCCCCATAAGTCCGTCAGTTACTTTACGAACTGGCGTTAGCAAAAAACTATAAGTCTCATTTACATCATAACTGCCTAAAGCCGGTGTCAACATTAAAGTTCCGACTTCTCTAATGTTAAAAGGGCTACTAACCTTCACGCGAAAGGACGTATCCGCATTTGACAATTCAAGCTCCTGCTTATCTAATTGATTAATTTTAAGATTAATCGACTTCCTTATCGAATCCGGATCTGACAATAGATTAACCATATACGGGCTCCGCAATATAGGAATTTTGTGTACTTTACCGGTATTAAAATAGGATATATATGCCTGCTCAGCAAGAACCATCTCACGCATCAGATCTCCTGTTCGCAATACTTCCACTTCATTATCTACGGAATTTTTGGCCCCCATTAAACCGGATAAATCTCCCAAAGAAGAAGACATCATACCACCGCCCTTTTTATCATCAGAGACCAACAATTTTGCATGAACTTTGTAGGTAGGGACCGTATAACGTAAGTATATAAATGCCACAAGCAACCCTGCTATAGCGCAGAGTACAAACCAATACCAATTGGCTAAAATACGTCCAATAAAACGAAGCAATTCCTTATTATCCGACTTCCGGTCTTCGAATTCGAATTCGTCTTCCCAGTCTGATTTATTTTTATTCATAATAATGCAAGTATCTTAAAGCCTAACAGCCAATGTCACCAATAATGAAATAATCGAGGATGCGATAGCAATCAGCTGTGTGCGCTGCGCATTGGTCTGTGCCACCTTTGATTTCCCCGGCTCTACATAAAGTACATCGCCTTGCTTCAGGTAAAAATAGGGGGACTGTAGCAATTGGGAATCATTGAGGTTTAGCCGCACCAGTTCATTTGTTCCACTTTCTTCGCGTACCAACAAAATATTTTCACGTTTGCCGTGGATGGTCAAATCTCCCGCTAAACCCAAGGCATCAAAAATGGTTACCTTTTCATTCGGAACGGTATAGGTAGCCGGACGATTCACCTCGCCCAATACGGTGATTTTATAGTTTGCAAAACGTACTTGAACGGTGGGATTATTATAATACTTCTGCGCTTGTGTCTCAATTGCTTTACGGGCTTCAAAAGTTGTCAACCCCGCAACTTCTATCTTACCTAATAAATTAAGCTGCACAAAACCTTCTTTATCGACCACAAAGCCGGAAATCATCTGGTTTCCCGTATTTGTCGACGAAGATGCACCTATGGCTTGGGTCGCCATAGTCTGATTAACAATCTGGGTACTTTGGGGATCGATCGTTGTGACCTGAATGCTCAGAATATCATCGGCCTGGATCCGAGGTTCTTCGAATTTGGCTGCTATACGATTTGTTAATAGGGTATCGGATGAGAGATCGTTGAAATAGACCGTTTTCTTCGTAACTACACAGCTGTTCATCAACAGTAACAGCAACAACGGAAATAACAATTGCAACCACCGTTGGGATGTTGGCTTAATTTTTTTCATGTTATACTTATTCATTATTGTAGGGGATGGGGATTTAGTTTTTATGTTCCATATGTTATTTTATATTATTTTCGCCGAGCTGATGCCTGTAAATAGGCTTTGATTTTGGATCTTGCACTTCTTAAAATAATCTGAAATATCTTCTTTTTTTATACCGTATTCTATTGCCTTGACGTGACGTTCATGATGTACATCTGTACCGATCAAATCGATCCATCCTTTATCCATCAGGTAACGTGCCATGCGCTTCTCATTAAGCCCATAATACCCATATACCGACAACAGGTTAACCTGCAGCAGGCAACCGATATCCCGTAAATGCTTAATGCGCTCGGGTTGCTGATGGTAAAAAATATAACGCTCGGGATGGGCCAAAATAGGCCTGTAACCCAAAACCTGTAAATCGAACACGGTCTTCTCAATCTGCTTGCTCTCCTGCATATACGACATCTCGATCAAAATATACTTACCGGGTAAGGTAAGCAGTTCGACCTCCGGATCAAGTAAAAGCTGCTCAAAAGCTGTATCCACCATATACTCGGCCGCATAGCCAACCTTTACAGTTGATGTACTTGCTGTCTGAACCTGTTCAAAAGCCGAAGCAATCGTAGCTGGGGTATTGGGGTATAGTTCTCGAAAGATATGTGGGGTAAAGTAAAACTGGGTTAACCCCACCGCATGGAGACGATCCAAGAGGATCAAACTCTCACTTAGTTCTCTGCAACCATCATCTATACTGGGTAAAATATGCGAATGCATATCCACTTGGATCCAGCTGAGATCGGTATGCTGACGTTTTCGGTTGAAGATGGAGAACATGCTTTTTTGTTATTGCGAATTCGCGAATCTGCGAATCTGCCTATTTGTAAATTTTAGGTAATTTGCAATTGTATTGAAATATCCGGCCGAAGCCGGTCGGCCGGAATATTCCCCTACAATAACAAGCATACACTTGTTAATTCTTAAAGATTGCTTCGTCGTTCCTTCTCGCGATGACCGGAGAAAAACTACCTCCTCGATGACAGAGAGGGTTGCCTTTCGCAGTGACGGAGCTTTCTTTTATTCTTAGATGGGATTAGGGCTGCTTAGATTGCTTCGTCGTTCCTCCTCGCAATGACGGAGAAAAAATTCCTCCTCGCAATGACGTCGTAACTTTTAACAGCCCTCCCTATCTACTACTTACTATTAATTTTTACACTCTTCGGTAAGGATCGCCAAGTTCGTCGCACCTGCTTTCTCGCCAATGATATCATTGGCGCCAATACCTACCGTACCGGTATTATCCTCATTTACTGTTTTATTATTCACAACCTTCACGCGGTCATTATAGACGGCACGGAAGTCATATCGTGTACCATCGGATTTTAACAGTGTAGTCTGTAAGAAACCGTTGGTTACTTGACCCAGATATTCAAAAGTACCTGTTCCTGCGATCCGGTACTGCAACTCGAAGGTTGGCAATACGGTAAGCACATTGGTTTGTCCCGGACAACGTACATACAACTGTAAGGTTACCTTAGGCTCAATAACCGGATTCGGATCCGGAAGATTGATCGTTGTCGCACTACCGCAGGCTGCCAAAGGCGCTTGGGCTACGATATCGCCGTCGTTATTACGAACCACAATTTGTACCCCGGCATTTGCTGGTAAGTAGGCTAAAGCTGCTGTCTTGTTGCTCTCGCTAATGGAGAATGTGCTGCTCGCAATTACATTGCCATGTTGTACAGCTTGTACCACCAACGGGTAAGTAAAGCCCTGTGCCATCCAATCTGCTGTAAAGTCGATGGTGCTTACTGGGTCACATGAAGCTACAAAGTTACCTGCTACAAATGTCGTTAAGTGATCGATATCGAAATTCAAGGAGTAACCAGTAGCTGCGGAGCCGGTAACGGTTGCATTTTTCTCGTATTTCCACACGGCATTTGGATCGCTCTCGTCATAGCTATAGATCGATAACTGCGTACCGGCCATAACAGGCTGTCCTGTTGTTGCATCGACGAAATCCGGATTAATTCCCATCGAAATTGCGATAGGCGCGCTGAACTGACGTACGGATGTACCACCAACAGACATTTTGATCACGGTCGTAGCGGCTGGATTAAACGTTCCTGATTGCGTTTCTCCGTTTGGACCGACAACAGCATCTGATGTTAGCTTTCCACCCGGAAATAAGGCTAAGGCTGCTGGATCGCTTGCATCGATAGAGGAAACATTGGCCGTTAAGACGCCGCCGACAATGGCATTGCCGCTCGCATCTCTAAATTGAAGTCCTGCTGGTAAAGAAATATCAATATTACCTTTTGTTCCTTCACCTTCTTTGTCAAGTACAATCGTAGTGGCCGCTGCTAAGGTGCCATTGGCGCCTAACTGTATGTTTTCTACAATGACTTCAACACCATCGGGAACTTCCGTTGGCTTAACCAATTGCACCGGTTGGATACCTGTAGACACATCGGCTATGGTCACCGGAACAACTTGAGTTAAATAGCCCGCTCCGCTGATCTCGATACGGAACGTAATGGGATTAGCCGCTGTAGGTGTACGCTTTGGATCGACGCCAAAGGTGACCATGTCGCCGTTTAATTTAAAATCTTTGTATCCACTGAGGTTGTAGATATCTTCGGTATCACCCGAAAGCAACTTGATCGTTACATTGTTGACAGGTTCATTGCCTGTATCCCGCACCTGCAGCGTAGCAGAATGCTTGATCACCTCGCTGCTGATCACAAGGTTGAAGTCCTTCAATGGACTCTCGCATGAGATGGCGCCCCAAAGCAGGGTGCAGGTCATGGCGTATATGGGTAATTTTTTAAAATTCATGTCTTTATTTCTTTATTTGCGTTAAGAATGACTTATCTAATCCGGTAGCTTACACCTACCTCTACACGGGGAAGAAAGCGGTAGTTCTTGATGTTGTTTTCCACAGTAGCGGCATTACCACCATTGCCTTCTAACAAACCCGTCCCCGTAATGGATACGCTTGGCTTAGGAAGGTAATAGGATCCCAAATCTACCTGCAGGGAGAAACCGTCACCCAGCTTGATATCGTTGAAACCAACGCCTAAATACGGAGAAATGGTTTTTTTATACTTGATATCCGTATTGATCTCGCCGACCTCATCTTCGTCGATCAGGATATCGCCGTGACGGTAAGGCTCTGCAAGCTTGGTCGTCAATTCACCATCCAGGTTATAGAAGAAAGCGCCCCCGGCATTGACCGCAAACGAACGGAAGAAACCCGCGCTTTGGTAAAACGGTGTCCAAGAGAATAAGGCCGAAATATTGTGTGCCCTAACTTTGACATCGGACTCGGTTTCGCGGGTGCTGTAATTGCCTTGGATACTGGTATTAAATGGCATAAAACTAGCCCCTAAACGTACACCAAATTGATCGCCCAGCGGTGTGGACAACTGCAGCCCAAATCCGGTAGTTCCGACGTGCACCCCCAAGTATAAGGGAAATGTGGAATCGTTGTAAATGCTATCCTGACGGTTTTCTACTGTATTTGCCTGCAGCGAGGAAACGCCCAGTATAGCAAACAACGCAAGCAACAATCTGATCGCTGCCTTACGCACTGTAATTGGTTTGTTCATGTATAATCTGTTCATATATAATAAGTGGTTTTTTAGTCAATTAATAGACATCTTTTTCCCTGCCGGCAATGTTGATCGCTGTCATACAGACAATCTTGAAATCGAGCATGGCCGACCAGTTTTGCATGTAGTCGATATCGTGCTCTACACGGCGTGCCATCAATTCGGGATCCTTCGTTTCACCACGGTATCCATTGACCTGCGCCCAGCCGGTGATACCGGGTTTCACAAATTGGCGTACCATATAGTGCTGGATCAACTGACTGTAATGCTCGGTATGCGATAGCATGTGCGGGCGTGGCCCTACGACAGACATCTGGCCGAGGAACACGTTGATAAACTGCGGAAACTCATCCAGGCTGCTCTTGCGCAAGAACTTACCGATCGCCGTAACCCGCTTATCGTCTTTGGTTGCCTGCTTGGCATTGGACTCTTTATTGACGACCATGCTGCGGAATTTGTAACAGTAAAAAGGCTTGTTGTTACGACCCGAGCGCAATTGCTTAAAGAAGATAGGCCCCGGGCTTTGCAACTTAATCAGCAGCCCGATTAATGGCACCATCCAGCTGAGTAGGAAAACGATGACCAGACCGGAGATGAGCATATCTATCAGACGTTTCTTAACGCGGTTTTCCATATTGGACATGCGCTCGCCGTGCGACTGGATAACAGGAAGCTCCATGCTGACTGAAGGCATTGCTGTACCCGAATAGCTGATATTGGCGGTCATGGCCGGTACGAAATTAAGCTGTACACATTGATGATCGGCCGCTTGCACCAATTCCTTGCTGTAGCTGTACATATCGGGCGAGGTCACGATAAATACATCGTGGATACCTGCCGTAGATACCTGCTGAAAATATTTTTTGAAGCGATTCAGGTTTTCCTCTTTACTCGCCAGCATCTCTTCATCTTTATATTGTATGGTATTGACATGGTAAAAAGGGCGGTGACGCTCGAAGTAATTGGCAACAGGTGCCAGATAAGCGCCATTACCGATAATCACAACCTGCTTATACCAATTGAACCGCTTCGGAAATACGGTGTAGACATAGGTCATAAACATGCGCGAGATAATGTAGTATAAAACCATTACTGTAGCTAAGCTGACTAGAAAGATCAGCATCCCACCGACGCGCTGATCGAGCTCTACAGAGATCGAAAAAATAAGAATGTGGGTCACGCCACCCTTCCAGGTGGTACGGAACATATTCTCCAGGCGCTCGATGCTATCGTCACTGTACATTCTAAACATCAGTGCAGCAACAAATCCGGTCATGTTGAACATAAGCCAGATCGCCTGTTGATTAGCTTGTAATGTACCTTGCGGATCTAATACCGGGTAATAGGTAGCCAAGCCGACTGTAAAAAAGAACAGTACGTTTAAAAGCACCATATCCATGGATATCAGTAGCATCTTTAAACAAATGGCCATACGAGATTGGACGTACTTATGCATAATGCAAAAATTTTAATATTATACAACAAATATTCTATAACGAAATCACAACAAATGATGCCGTTAAATTTTTACATTTTACCAAGTGAGAAAGTAGTTAGATTGCTTTAATAGTGTAGGGCTACCTGATCAATCCTTCTCCTTCTTTAATATTCCGGCTAATAATCCTGATAAAAAATGTCTTTCACAATGTAATGTCACAAATATAATTAATATTTGTAAATAAAATATAAAATATTTATAAAATAAACATTAAACCTCCCATTTTCTTTTAAATTTTATATATTTTTTCAAAAAAAGTGACAAAAATCACAGATTATATTAACAATAAAATAACAATTCGATGTAAAATTTAAGATAATGTGAATTATTCATCAATAAATTGTCAATTATACCTTAAACAAACAGTATAAATACTCTATTTTCCACAAAAGAAGAAAAATTAAATAAATTAAACTTCAAAGTAATTTAGGAAATCGTTTTTAACCCTGAAAGGTTCATGTACGTTTGGTAGAATTTAAGCCATTACTTCCATCGCATTACTTTGCAGAGCAGGCTGTAGCCGCATGTTCACTTTATAGATAAACGGCACCTGTTGCTCTTTTTCCAAAAACATATACCCTTCTACTTCCACAGCGCACTGCCTGTCGCTGATGCGCTCAAGCTTATCGCGATCACAGCTAAATCCAACAGCACAAACAGGAAGCGGCTCGTAAAGATCTTTCACAACAATGGTAGGTTGATCCGCAATATGAACCTGAAGCTTCGTCCCCGGAAAACGAATAGCTGCGATGACGACCTTACAAAGCCTTCTATCTGTCGCTTCCATATGAAACAAAAAGGTTCCCGTTGTTTTGTTGTGTTCCCTATCTTCATCCTTTTTCAAAATACGCATACGCAAATTTGCAAATCGCTGCAAACGTTTACTGAGCGTGAGCTGATGGATGAAGAAAAGTGCACCGAATGATAGGATGCCACTGCTTAGGATAAAAACGGTATTCATTTCTTATTTTACTTGTTCATTCTTTTCATTTACTTGATATTGTAGCAATTCGGCTACAAACATGATAAAAATGATCTACTTTCGGCTCTTTTAGACGGGGGACAAAAAGAGTACATCACCATAAGCCCTTGTTTTATAACACATTAAAAAGGACAACGTAAAAACACTATTGCTGATCGAGCGTGCTTAGCGCTAGAAATATATCTACATCCAGCTTTTTCTTCAGCCGTTGTTTCGCCTTTTTGACACCATCTACCGATATACCCAAAATATCACCCATACTCCGGTTGCTAAGCTCCAGTTTCTGTAATGCGATAATTCGGAGATCATTCTCCGTAAGCTGCGGATGCAGTCTCTTTAGCTTTGCAAGGTAACCCTGATGTACCCGATCAAAGAGGGCTTTAAATTTGAGCCAACGTGCATCTGTCATCAGGTGCGAATCAAGCAGATCTTCTAAGGACTCCAATGAGTCGACAACTTTTCCCTGATGATTTTCGTCTTTTAACTTCTGTATAAGCAGATCGTTGATCTTTAAAGTATTGGTAAACTCTTCTAAAGAACTCCGCAGCACAACAATCTCCTCACCCATCTGCTGTTTTTCAAAACTTTCTTCGATACGCCTCTTTTCTGCTAGAATAGCCTGCGTTTTCAGCTTTTGACGGAACCGCCCCACGAGAAGCCCCCCGATTACCGTAATCAGAAAGAGGATAAAAAGACCAATCTTGGAATAAATGCGATTTTGCGCTTTCTCCTCGGCAAGAGCGGTTAAGGTATTTTGATCCCGTTCGCTCTTCCACCGCCAATAACTCCGCTGCAGATGCTCGGCATCTTCACGTTTCGAAAGTGCCTCCTGCAACCGAATGGCACGGCTAAGCTGCACCAGCTCAAAGTCCAGATCTCCTTCATAGTGGGCAATCTTGGCCAATAACTTGGATACCCTGAGCTTATAAACCAAAAAATAAGGCTTGTCTTCTATATAGGGAATGGCTTGCTGTACCGCAGACCTGGCCTCCATATATCTATTTTGTTCGACATATATCTCAGACAGTTCAATCAGCGAGCGCATCGCATCCAGTTGTTCATGGTAATGTATGGAATAGGCAATGTTCTGTTTGAGGTCAGCAATAGCTTCTTCTACTTCGCCATTTTGATATTTCATATTGGCCAGATTGCCCAATACGATACCGATCCACACGGTATCCTTCGCCTGACGGGCCACCTCAAGGGCTCTAGTAAAATAATGCGCAGCATCTTCGGGCCTGTCATCGCGCTTCAAATAAACGGCCATGGAATTATACATATCGATCTGCTGCCGACTGGCGGCTGCAGCAAATGGCAATCCACGCTCTAAACTACGGACGGCCCGCTTATGATCGCCAATGTAACTGAAAAAATGGGCCAGGAAATTAATATGCGTAACGAGCTGTGGAACCTGGCTCAGATCGACCTCATCTAAAAGGGCAGACGCACGCAAAAAGTAAGGAATGGCGTCGGAGACTTTGCGATAAATAAACTGATAGTGCCCATTGCGGGCCTCTGTAATGAGCAAAAGCTCGGGTCGGTCGATTTCCTCGGCAATGGATCTAGATTTTTGAAAAAACTCATCGCTTCTGGCATTGACCGCATCGCTAGCTATGGAATGTCCATCTGCCATACGCAGGTAATAGGCCCACAGCAACTGTTCTTCATTTTCGTCCTGAGCCTTCTGGATAAGTACGCTAAACTGCTGACTTAGTGCCACCGTATCCTTTCCGTAATCGACCGGGATCGCGAAGACAGCATCTAAATCTTGTACACTGGGTTCGCTACCCCGGAACCCGCCCTGGCAGCTCCAGCATATACCTAAGATACAACAAATAAATACCCGAATCTGAAGGGTAAAGGTTAATTTATACATAGCGGTTAACAAGTTACAAATGTACGTTATAACATATGAAATTAAATACCTGAAAACGAAATAAGAATTGACAAATGTCAACTTTTAAAAACTCCTTACCGGATAAATCTAACTCTTTATCCGGCAGGGAGCTTGACAGAATGGAAAAACTGTCTGGTTCATTGGTTAATATATTGGTATAAAATATCTTGTCATGACGTAATACTAAATAGTGCTCTATTTTGCAGGAAACTATTCTTAAAGAAGCCGGACAGGTCCTGCTTTCTGACAAAACGCTCGAGCGCTTCGATGTGCCGTTCCTGACGCACATCGGTACCAACGAGATCGACAAGGCCATGGCTTAACAGATATGCTGCTACCTTCTGTTCGCGCGGACCGTAATGTCCATACATGGACAGCAGGTTAATTTGCAGCAGGCAACCCCTGTCTTTATAGCGCTTGATACGCTGCGGGGCATCATGGTAAAATACATATCGCTCTGGGTGCGCCAGTATGGGCGTATAGCTCATACTCTGCAGGGAAAGGATTACATGATCTATATTCCGGCTTTCTTCGGTATAAGGCATGTCGATGAGCACATGCCTACCGGGAAGGCACAGTAAGGGTTGGTATTTCTGTGTCAACAGGGTTTCAAAATCTTGATCTGCCCTATATTTCGCAGCGTAACGGAGCTGGATGTTTCGGCACCCTAAGGCATCAACTACGGTGCGGTAGGATTTTGTTATACTGTCAACATCATTGGGGTAAAGCCGCTTAAATACATGCGGGGTGCCATAGAATTGTTCAATGCCCAGTTGCTGCATCTGCGTGAGCAGCGACAGGCTATCTTCGACTGAAGCAGCACCATCGTCTAGCCCTGGAAGTACTTGCGAATGCATATCGACTCCTATCCAGCTGAGATCTTTATACTTCCGTTTACGATTGAAAATGCTAAGCATGTTATCTATTTCCTTTTTGCGTTTTACATTGTACCGGATATCTAAACATCAACAGACACCCTTGCATCAAGCTTTCCTACTACGCTATCACCCCCCGCGATGGAGACTGTGTTCGTGTAGCAGGCAGGCTATGTTGTTTTTCATACATAGATAAAAGCAAATGTAGGGCTTTAAGCCATGCGCGTACCTACCCAAAAGGGTGGGTTTTTAAATCTATTTGTATTTTAAGATGAGTTCTGCCCGGCTATTGACCTGCAGCTTGGCATAGATATTACGGATATGGAACTTAACGGTATCTACGCTGACAAAGATCTGCTCTGCGACTTTTTTGTAGGAGGCACCTTGCTGCAATAGGGCTACTATTTCGATCTCCCGCGGGGTGAGCTGTTCAATACGGGCATTACTCCGTTTGTTCAGGTGGGGATTAAAATGTTCGAATACCAAACGGGCGACTTGCGGACTCATTACTGAACCGCCTTTCATGACCTCAAGCAAGCGTTCTTCGACCTCAAACAGAGGGGTACTCTTCAGTAGGTATCCGGATGCGCCGGCACACAAGGCTTGAAACAGGTTGTCCCGGTCGTCAAAAACCGTAAACATAACGACCTGCGTAGCGCTCGACTTCTTTTTAATATACCAGGTGATTTCGATACCCGATTTTCCGGGCAGACCGATATCGCATAGGAATACATCGATCTCCTGCTTTTGCCAAACGGCAGCAAGTGCTTCAAATGAGTTGGCCGAAACTACAAGCTCAAAATGTGGGGATGTAGAAAAAAAATTGACCAGGGAGTCCAAAACGGGCTGCCGATCTTCTACTATTGCTAGACGGTATTTCATGTTCTAGATATGAGATGTTAGATATTAGATTTGAAGATTCGTATTCTTCTTTTTACAACAAAGGGGTGGAATGCCGCACTCACGAACATCCATATACTGAATAATAGAAAGAACAGACTTACCCATACCAGTTGACCCGTGTTCTTTAAAATAAAAGAGCCTTGCATCTCGTTTACAAGTATGGTTACAATAAGACCACTTTGTAGAAGCAGGTGGAGGGAATACATAATTGAAAAAGTGAGTACGGTATACCTTGCTCCTGCACCAATTCGGCTCTCTCTGGGATCAAATAGGTAAAAAAGCCGCCACTGCGCCATCAAATAGACAAAAGCCAGCATAAACTTGACAAGGTAATGCCATTTTTGGTCGATGAATCCGTAACTGTGTCTAAACCCCATCTGTAGATCAACGACAACCGTTTCCAAAAGTGCTACCTGCTTTTCCCGGCTGGCCAGGGCATAGGGAATCACGTCTATGACACCAAATGCAAATGGCAGAAGATGCATGACCCAATATTTTGAAATTTTGGCGCTAGGGTAAAGGGTAAATAGGGTATAATAATATGCGCAGGGCGCGATGAGGTAATACAACGGAATACCTTTATTGTACAGTTCGGGGAAGAGTCGGATATGTCCCGTAAAAATAAGCAGATAAATGAACACATGCCAAAACATGGCGATAACAGCTAGGCAAAGCAGCTGCTCTGCACGTTGCTGGCGTCGCTCTTTATCCAGCAGACGCAGGGCGATACCCAGAAAGCTTAACACTGAGCCCAATACGGCAAAAGATAATGCTAGCGTGTAGGTTATATCCATATCATCTTCGGTTTAAAGGATTCAAAATACTAGTTAATAGCCCGGAACGAACAGGAACGGATACTTCTACGACATAGCCCTCGGCTGTAAATTCCGAAACAAAAGTTGCACCAATCTGCTCGGCACGCATCTGCATATTCCGTTGCCCCTGCCCCACACGCATCCGTGCGTTATCCTCAATCTTTGCGGGTGCGTGCCCTGTATTCTTCACGACCATATCAATAGAGCCGGGCAAAACATGGAGTTTGATGTATATCTCGCCGGGGGCGGCATGTTTGCAGATATTGTGCAACGCTTCTTTGTAGATGAGGTAAAGACTTTGCCGTACCGTCTGCAGCATTTTTCGTTCATACCGATGATCCATATCAAATGTAATCGGCATGCCCAATGGTTCAATCATCTGTCCGGCAAGGTATTTCATCCGATCGCCCAAGCTCCCCTGTTCATTATTCCGTGCATCGATCGCCCATATAATATCATCCATCATCTGTATCGCCTCCCGGCTATAGCTACCAATGGTCTCGCCGGGTTTTTCCTGCTGCCCTGCCCGACCCATGCGAAGCAGATCGGCCTGCATGGATATCCCGGTAAGGAGTCCGCCCACTTCATCGTGCAGATCGCGGGAAATCTGTTTTCTTAACCGCTTTTCACCTTTTGCTCTACTGGATCGTTCATAGAGAATAAAACTCGTCAAGCCGGCTATTAAAGCCAGGATCAACACATAAAATCCCAGCGTCTCTGTAAAATGTGGTTTTTTGTATAGAAGCCAATTTAGTTCATTGCTCCCTCCATCATTATCTGCCAGCGCCCTGACCGACACATGGTACTGACCGGTGGATAAACCGGAAAGATTGATCTGCCGGGATGCGGGCATCGGTTGGTATCCTTCCATAAGTGGTACGATACGATACTCCATGTGATAGGCCTGCCGGTATTGGTCCAGATGTGCAAAGTCCATCGAGAACCACACTGCATCGGCGGGCATGTAAATGGTGTCTTTTAACTCTTGGGCAGCGTAGCTATGCCAATACCGGTTCGAACGCTTCCCGATGTGGATACCCACGAGTACAGGGGCGGGCACGTAAAACTGATTCACCAGGGTTAGCAGTGCCGAAGGATCAAATGCTATGTATCCGCCTGTACCACCCATAAAAAGGCGATCGGCTTTCTTATCGTAATATATCGCATGATGATTAAATTCCTCGAAAGGAAGTCCGTCGCTATCGTGATAGCTATACACCTGACCGCGTTGCGTACGGACGGAAAGACCTTCGTGGGTACCTATAAAAAGGGCGCCATCTATCCAGGCCAACTGGTAAACTGTATTACTTGCCAATCCACTTTTCTGATCGACGGACAGGGCCTTATTCTGTTTATCCAGAACTATAAGCCCCCGCCCTTTGGTAGCGAGATAGGTGTTTTCGCCTTGATGCAGGTGCGTATAAATATTTAGTTTGGAATCGTCTGCCGGATAAATTTTCTGCAACTGGCCTGCTTGCCACAGGTAGTAGCCGTTTTCTGTCGTGAAGGATAGGGCTTCGTCTTTCCTCCCCATGGACATGATCCGCATCCCCTTGCTAAAGAATCCGATCTTACTATCCAGGACAGGTGACACGGTGCCCGAAGTGATAGCGTATCTCCATATGCCATTGGAGGTCCCGACCAGCAGGGTGTCAGTGCCCTGCATCAGCATACAAAAGGCCATAGGCGAGAATTCCTTATTCCAGATCGCTGGCACTTCTAACGGTGCCTTTGTGACCCGCCCATCGCTAAGGAATCCCAGGAAATCACCTTCTAATGCAATACAGGAGGTATCGGCATTGCGTTCGAGAAAAGTGTAGTAATTATTTTCGGGTGCTTCGGTATAGGTACGTCTATCACCTTGAAGTGTCATAAGATCCAAATAGCCGTATCCGCCAAAATAGTACTTGTCGTGCTGCCGGATCATACCCCTGGAACTTCCGCTCTCTACAAAATCAAAATTGATTTTGGCCCGGAATACGCTATAGAGACCTTCATCTGTCGCGAGCAGCCACTCGTCTCCGGCTCGTTGCCAACCGTTCAGCTTTTTGTAAAGTACATCTTCTTCCAGACGATGCCGCTCTTCGGCTAATCGCACGAATGCCGTGTCTCTACTGTACTCAAAATAGCGCCCATTTTTATAAAATATCTTGATGCGATCTTTTTCGGTGAAGGACCAATGGCTCCAATTGGTAAAGTCATCGGTGCCACTGCCCCGCAAGTCGGACAATTTAAACTGTTGACCGTCGAAAATATAATAGCCGTATCTGTAATTGCGGATAAGCAGCCCCCCTTTAATGGGTAATAGATCTTCAACGTAGTCGAACACGTCGGCCGGAATGGCTTTGAGCCGGCGCTTATAGGTGCGCAGGTTCATGCTATAGAGCTTACCGTTAAACGCCAGCCATACCTGATCGTGATCGGCAACGAAAAGACTTCCTACGGTTCTTCTTCCTCTGCCTCCCTGGGGGTCGAAATAAAAGAGGAAGGTTTTGTGGTTTTCGTGGACCTGCCACACCATTCCCGTTTCAGTGGCTACAAAGAATGCGTCTCCCCGGCTAAACATGCCTACAATTCCAAGATTTTTTATTCCTTTCACAAAGGAGGCGTGTTCGACAAATGACCAGCTATTGATATCAAATATCAGAAGACCATTCCGCGTGTTGAGCCACAGCCTGCCCCATGGGTCTGCTGCCATGGACTGCACTTCGTCATAGGGCAGCGCCTGCGCATAAAGCTTGGCAAAGGGCATGACATTGACCCCGTCATATCGATAAAGTTGACCGCCGGAAAGGAGCCAGATCAGACCGCTTGGGTCTTTGACAGCTACACGAATCATGCTGTGCGACTTGTCTACACCTGTTAGCACCTGAGTATAGCGATAGGGCGAAGCCTCTATCGACAGGGGCAACATGCAAAGCACAAGCCACAAATAGAGCTGCAAACGTGGAGCAGAGGTATTTATCTTAATGATCACTTAAGGTATGTTACGGTTACTTTTCCATTCGGCAATTGGAATCCAAATCTAATTAAATTTGAATTGAGATGTAGCGAGCCCAAACGATCTTTTTTTAAATTTGTAGCGCTTTAGCTACAAAGAAAGAAAAGTGTTAAAACAAAAAAAGCCTTCGAGAAGATCGAAGGCTTTAATATGTGTATACTAATAAAAAGCTTATTGAAATTTCTTAGCATTTACTTTACGCTCATTCTCTGTTAGGTAGATTTTACGTAAACGGGTAGACTGAGGTGTTACCTCGATGTATTCGTCTGCTTGGATATACTCCATCGATTCTTCTAACGAAAATTTGATCGCCGGAGCAATACGTGTATTGTCATCCGTACCGGAAGCACGCATATTGGTCAATTGCTTACCTTTCGTAATGTTGATCGTTAAATCGTTATCACGGATGTGCTCGCCTAAGATCTGTCCTTCGTAAATATCTACTCCTGGATCCACAAAGAATTTACCACGATCTTGTAATTTATCAATAGAGTAAGCTGTTGTAGTACCTTTATCCAACGAGATCAATACACCGTGCAGACGTCCAGGGATTGTACCTCTCCAAGGCTCGTATCCTTTCAAACGGTGTGCCATTACAGCCTCTCCTGCTGTAGCTGTCAGTACGTTATTACGTAGACCGATGATACCACGGGAAGGGATTTCGAACTCTAAGTGTTGCATTTCGCCTTTGGTCTCCATAATCAATAGCTCGCCTTTACGTTGCGTTACCAATTCGATTACTTTACCTGAAACCTCTGCAGGAACGTCAACCACCAATACTTCGATAGGCTCACATTTCTTACCGTCAATTTCTTTGACAATTACCTGAGGCTGACCCACCTGCAATTCGTATCCTTCGCGACGCATGGTCTCGATCAATACGGACAAATGCAGGATACCGCGACCATACACCAACCAGGCATCTGGGGATTCGGTAGGAACTACACGAAGCGCTAAATTTTTCTCTAATTCTTTTTGAAGGCGATCGTGGATGTGACGGGAAGTCACCAACTTACCTTCTTTACCAAAGAAAGGGGAGTTGTTGATCGTGAACAACATATTCATTGTAGGCTCATCGATATGGATAACCTCCAATTGCTCTGGATTGTCAAAATCAGCAATCGTATCACCAATATCAAAGCCTTCGATACCTACTACGGCACAGATATCTCCACAAGCTACTTCAGTAACGCGACGACGACCTAAGCCTTCAAAAGTATGTAATTCTTTAACACGGGATTTAACGATTTTACCATCACGTTTCATTAAAGAGATGGGTTGATTTTCTTTAATGGTACCACGTGCCACACGACCAATTGCGATACGACCTACGAACGTAGAGTAATCTAAAGAGGTGATCTGCATTTGTAATGTTCCTTCTACATATGGGGAAGGTGGGAAGTGATCTATGATCGCATCCAATAATTCAGATACATCTTCTTTTGGTTCTTGCCAATCGGTTGACATCCAACCTTGTTTCGACGAACCATATAATACAGGGAATGCCAATTGCTCTTCTGTAGCATCTAAGCTAAAGAACAGGTCAAATACATTCTCATAAACTTCTTCGGGACGACAGTTTTCTTTGTCTACTTTATTAACGACAACCAATGGTTTTAGACCTAAAGCAAGCGCTTTTTGTGTCACGAAACGTGTTTGCGGCATCGGACCTTCAAAAGCATCTACCAACAACACAACACCATCTGCCATTTTTAATACGCGCTCTACCTCACCACCGAAATCGGCGTGACCAGGAGTATCAATAACGTTTATTTTTACACCTTTATATTGTACAGATACATTCTTAGCAACGATCGTAATACCGCGCTCCCGTTCCAGATCATTGTTGTCTAGAATTAAATCACCTGTACCGTCATTATCTCTAAAAAGATTTGTGAAGTGTAAGATTTTGTCTACCAGCGTAGTTTTACCGTGATCGACGTGAGCGATAATCGCTATATTTCTGATATTTTGCATTTAGCAACGATATTATATAAAAATTTGAGGTGCAAAGATATGAATTTTGTACCTCATTTCTAAATATTTACCGTGAATATTTTGTTAGTTTTTTGTTTACTCGGCTTAACACCCCGACCAACAACCCCCTGAATACCTGTTAATTAATGATAGAGGGCATTTTTTTATAAAAAAGAATCCGCAATTAAATCCAGCTGAGGCATAAAAAAAGTACAATATAATTAATGCACTATCCTTACAATTACTCAAGATGTCGCCTGTGAAGCTTTAGCTACGCTGAGCTCCACTTCGTTTCGGTTTGGCAGTAGCAATGGGAGGCACTATCCCTACGGCCAAAAGGTTCGAGCGACATGGTTTTGCGTCCTTTTGACAAGACAAAAGGACGAGCCAGTCGCGGCCTTGAGCGACAAACTAACTTTATTACTGTATCACACCCAATGCTTTCCCTACTTTGGTGAACGCAGCAATCGCTTTATCCAAGTGTTTGGTTTCATGTGCTGCGGAGATCTGTACACGGATACGTGCTTTTCCTTGTGGAACGACTGGATAATAAAAGCCGATCACATATATTCCTTCTTCCAGCATCTTTGCTGCAAATTCCTGTGCTAATTTAGCATCGTATAACATCACGGGAACGATCGGATGAAAGCCTGATTTGATGTCGAAGCCGGCTGCTGTCATTTTCTCGCGGAAGTATGTTGTATTATTTTCCAACTTATCCCGTAATTCGGTCGTTTCACTCAACATATCCAACACCGCAACGGAAGCGCCGGCGATTGCTGGAGCTAGGGTATTTGAAAATAAATACGGCCGTGAACGCTGACGCAACATATCGATAATTTCTTTACGACCGGACGTAAATCCACCTGAAGCACCACCTAAAGCTTTACCTAGAGTACCTGTAATGATGTCTACACGATCGATGACGTTAAATAGCTCGTGTGTACCGCGACCTGTTTTACCGATGAAGCCTGAGCAGTGTGACTCGTCTATCATGACTAGCGCCTCATATTTATCGGCAAGGTCACAGATTTTATCCAAGGGTGCTACTGAACCGTCCATTGAGAAAGCGCCATCTGTCACAATGATACGATGGCGTGCTCCTGAAGCTGCTTTTAATTGTGCTTCAAGATCTTCCATATCACAGTTTTTATAACGGAAACGCTGTGCTTTACACAAACGGACGCCGTCGATAATTGAAGCGTGATTGAGCTCGTCGGAAATAATTGCATCCTCCGCACCTAATAGGGGTTCGAATACCCCGCCATTTGCATCAAATGCTGCGGCGTATAAAATGGTATCTTCGGTGCCTAAAAATTTGGAAATCTTTGCCTCCAATTCTTTATGGATATCCTGCGTACCACAGATAAAGCGCACAGAAGACATGCCATAGCCATGCGAATCAATGGCCTTTTTCGCTGCTTCTGTAACTTTGGGATGGGATGATAATCCCAGATAATTGTTTGCACAGAAATTAATCACTTCCTGCCCTGTGCTTACTTTAATATCTGCTCCCTGCGGGGTGACGATGATACGTTCTTTTTTGTATAAACCTGCATCTTTGATCGCTGCAAGTTCTTTTTCCAATACGGGTTTTAATGTGGTAAACATGTTATAAGTAAAAAATTAAGCGTATTTGTGAATCTGCAAGTCTGCGTATTCGCAAATCTGCGAATAAGCCAAAGATACAAGAAATTATAATGTACTTACAACGAAATCGATTGTCCTATTTAACGCGTTTCCATGTTTCGGTGCGTCCCAGAAGACTCACGCCCACATATCCACGGATATCGAGTTGATCGGCGCCTTTAATGCTCATTTTACAACTGTACGTTTTTCCGGATTTCGGATCGTAAATCTGTCCGCCCTCATAGGCACTCCCCTTTTTGGTAAAGTTGGTAAGTATTTCTACACCTTGGATGTTGCGGGAACGAAGTTTTTCATCTGGATTATTGACATCCTTTTTTGCGGCGTCTTTAATCCAATATAACTTCCCAAAATATTTATCGCCTTTCTTGTAAATTTCTATTCGTCCTTCTCCGGAAGGATTTTGCCATTTACCCAAAATAGGATCGCTTGTTTGCGCAAATAATGTCACAGACATTATCCAGGCACATACTGTAAAGAGTAGCTTGTTCATACGCATTTGTTTATAATTAAGGTGAAGATAATAAAATTTCATATGCAAGCATAATATATATATATTTTTTTTAGCGTCTAGCTCAACGTCAAGATATTCGATGTTTTAAAACTGCTAATCTGAATGCGCCTTTTTGGATAATAATTTCTTAAGCCGCTCGTCAGAAAGTTTAATATGGAAACTTCTCCTTTGGCACTAAATTTGAATCGCTTTCATAAACTAAATATATTGTAATTATGAGATTTATTATATCACTTTTGTTGACGGGACTAGTTATCGCATTAGCATCCTATATTATTCCTGGTGTACAGGTAGCTGGCTTTGGTTGGGCTATTGTAACGGGATTAGTAATTGGATTCGTAAATGCAGTTATCGGCGGGATACTGCGACTATTCACGTTTCCACTCAATTGGCTTACTTTTGGACTGGTATCATTTATCATCACGGTATTGATGGTTATGCTCAGCGACAGCATCATGGGTT
Organism: Sphingobacterium olei; assembly: GCF_005048855.1. GTDB lineage: Bacteria > Bacteroidota > Bacteroidia > Sphingobacteriales > Sphingobacteriaceae > Sphingobacterium > Sphingobacterium olei. Next base: position 172,765 of record NZ_SUME01000005.1, on the reverse strand, counting down.
CTAAGTTTGATGTTTCGGGGTTCTGGGCTGCAGCTCTATTTGCTGTTGTGGTTGCCTTACTAGAAATGATCCTTGGAAGAATTGGCGGCGAAAAGTCTGCTCGATAAAAAACACGCGAACAATGACGCTTTACTTGTCTTTCACGATAATGGCTTTATAGTCGGGGAATTTTTTTAGTAGTTTTTTGCCCTTTTTATTTCCTAAAACCATAATGGATGTGCTGAGGAAATTGGCAAACTCTGCCGATGTTCCGTAGACGGTTACGCTGGTAAGCCCGGTAGATGGCCAGCCGGTGATAGGATTGATAATATGCGCATAGCGTTTGCCGTGTAGTTCTGCAAATTTCTCATAGCTCCCGGATGTTGCCACCGAGCCGTACCCCAATTTCAGGACCTTTATCATTTTATGGGGTTTGAACGGATTACGCACCCCTACTTTCCAGGGCTGTCTGTCAGGTTGTGTACCCCAAGCTGAAAGATCACCGGAAGCATTTACAATACCGCCTTGGATACCCAAAGATCGTAGGAGCTCGCGACCTTTGTCAGCGGCATAGCCTTTCCCGATAGAACCGAAGCCGATTTTCATACCCTTCTTTTCCAAAAAAATGGTCGAGTTTACGCTATCCAAAACAATATATTGGTAGCCTACATACTGCACAGAGTTACGAATAGCATCATCAGATGGCAACTGCTCCATGCTGCCGTCGAACACCCAAACTTTATCTAAAGCAGCTATGCTAATATCGAAAGCGCCGTCTGTTAGTTGGGAATAATAAATGGCACGGCGGGTAAGCTCGAAAACTTCTTTGTCTACTTGTACAGGGCGGATACCGGCATATTGGTTTACCTGGGCTATTTGCGTATGTGGCCTCCACTCGGAAATAAGGTTTTCGATGCGCTCTATTTCATTGGCGGCGTCCTGAATATGCTGGTCTGCCTGTATACTGTCACGAGCCACGACCGTGATATCGAAAAGCGATCCCATTTTGGTCAGCTGTCTTTTGACCAGAACCTGTGCATCCACCGTTTGAAATAACAGTCCCAAACACAAAAACAAGAGTGTGCTTCCAAGGTATTTAGACATTCCCAAATTTAATACGTACATATTCTATGTCTTAATGAGCCACCAATCACCAGTCACGAATCACCAGTCACTAAACTAATAACAATCCGCTAAAATCTGTCCTTTATACTGGCTGAGGTCTTTTGTTTGGAGTAGTTCACAAAGCAATTGTTCGACGTCCTTTTGCATAGCCAAGGAGCCACAGATCATGATGACACCTTTATTTTCTAATAATTCGGAAAAGAATATCGCATCTTGTCGGATCAAGTCCATTACATATTTCCGGTTTTCCTCGCGTGAAAAAGCGCTATAATAACCAATCAATCTTCCCGCAGCTATTTCTTCCTGGGCAAAGGAGTCGTATTGCTTTGACAAGCTGTTATTGTACCTGAAGCCTGCGTATAAGTGAGTCGAAATCGTTTTTTTGTTTCCCTTAATCATCCCTATAAATGGTGCAATACCAGTGCCATTCGCAATCATTGCGACAATGGGCGCATTCTTCGGAAAATGAAACTCCTTGTTGATGACGACCCGGGCAGATGTACTATCGCCCTTTCCGAGATGATATAAGTATTCGGATCCTAATCCGCTGGGATGCAACTTGACGATAAGCTGTATATTGCCATCTACTTTAGCTATGGAATACAACCGCTCTCGGCCATCGTTTGCGGGGTAAATAGCCAACAGATCGCCCGACTGGAAAGCTTGCGCGCCTTGTGGCTTCAGGGTGATTCTAAACGTTGCGTTATCTTCGGTAACGGTAGTTCTTTCCAAGACGGTGAATTTCTTCAAACCGGTTATTTTGGTGGCGTAGAGAGCGGGTGTGGTTCCTAATCCGCAGGCGGTTTTCCCATTCCATGCATTCACCCAGGTCATAAATTCTTCTACGGAACGGTCGTTCACGGTATGCAGATCGAGCAATCGTGTCGCCCAACTTTGTCGTGCCAACAGCTCGTCGACCTGTCCTGCATAGGCACAGAAGTCGGGATAGGCCTTTGATCCAAACCCGATAACGGAATATTGAGCGGGTTGATTTTGCGGAAACTTGGCAATCAATTTATCAAAAGCTATCGCATTTGCCGGTGCTGTACCCAACCCATATGTAGAACTGAAAACCAAGAAATGTGTTGCTTTGGGAAAGCGTGTAAACTTGTTCATCTCGGTCAGAAAGGATTTACACCCGAGGGCCAGTAGCTGCTGATGGATTTTATTGGCAAAAGATAGTGTACTGCCATTTTCTGTTCCGACCAAAATCACGTACTCGGCAGCGGAAGCATTGAACTTGTTTTTGACTTTAGTTCCTGATCTGCGGAAGGTAATCGCAAAACCAGTATAGATGAAAAACAGAATGTTGAGCGAAGCAAAACCCAAAATAATTGCCCAAATTGCATTCGTTCGTCCGGTGTGCAAATCCAAACTGAGTCTTTCCAATATCAAGCTGTAGGGGTATCGGGTTTCTTCCTTTATTTCGCCGGTAATTTGATTTACCGCCAGTTCCCTGTCTTTCAGCTTCAATACGTAAAACTCTTCGGGATCATCGGGTATAAATGGAAATTCGATTTTATCCACATCTGCCAGCCGTGTTTCGTTGAAAACGGGGAAATCGGCCAGCGGTTTCTGCGCTGCTGCCTCTTCATTTAATACGTAATCAACAGTTTGGTTTTCGCCACCGGTCAGACCAATCCTGACCATAAAAAGGTAGGTACCTGTGAGGGCTAGTATGAGTACCGGGATCAGAAAAATCCGTCCACTGACGACGTGAAAGTACTGGGCAAAGAAGTCTTTATTGATCTTGGCAAAGAAATTTCGCAGTCCCTGTTGGCGTTTGGCAATCAGTACAATTCCCGAAATAGTAATTAGAAAAAGCAGAAAGGACGCCACGCCGACGATGATACGTCCGGTTTCTTTCAAGAATAGCGAACGGTGTAGTGCAATATTCCATTGGATAAAATCGCTTTGGGGCTTTACTTCTCCCAAAACGGCTCCGGTGCGGGGGTCAATGTAGGCTTTGAGCGAATTGCCCTCCTCATCGAAAGCATCTATCGTTACGAACTGATTGTGATCTACGGTAAGTTCTGTAATTTCGGAATAAACCTCCCACAGCGTCGGAATGGTCTGTGCGAGGTTTATTTCATCAAAATTACTGACTTTATACCCCTGTGTCTTTTCGTCCACTGCCCCGATTGCCAGGATCACTCCTGTTACTGAAAGTATCAACAGGAACAGTGCCGAAACTAGGGCTAAAGCCAGGTGCGCATACCGCCAGATGGATAGGGTCATTTGTTGCGGCTTACTGAACTTTACTTAATTTCACGAAACGGATATATCCCGTGCCCTCGGCACGTTCTATCAGCCCTTGGGGTGTTACAGCAAGTTCTACGTCTTTTACGTGGTATTTTTGTTCTTCTACGGCTGATTCAAAGCGTAATTTATATCCTTTATTCAGTTTGGCATTGTCTATTTCGATAGTACGCACAGCACGGTCGCCACCGCCCACGGATGCACCGGTCACGGCACTGATTTTCTCTTTTGTCTTGGTCTGGAATTTATACCATTCTTTTAGGGTATTGAACCATTGCTTATCAGGACCAAGTACCGAAAGTGTCTTTTCGTATTCGCCTTTGGGGTTGATCAGGGAGATAATGACGTATGCTTTTTCGCCTTGGTAACTCACCATCTGGATCATGCACTTGTATTTACTCGTCTGGGCAAGAGATTGATTGGCAACTAAAAATAGGCTGCAGATTGCTAATATAAGTTTTACGTGTATTTTCATCTTATTATTTTAAGAAATCGATAGCGACATTATTGCTTTTCAAAAAGTCGTTGTCTTGAGCCAGATCATAGGCCGTCTCCTCGAACTCTGTTTTCAAATCTTTTTTTGCCCCCAATGCGACAAGTTCCTTTAAAAGCACATCGTCTTTAGCTATCAGAGCGGCTTTGTGCAATGCGGTCGTTTTTTCTGCGTCTTGGGCATTGATGTCTGCGCCCAATTCAGCTGCTTTTTTTATAAGGGCTGCATTTTCTTTAGCAACGGCTAAATGAAACAAGGTGCGTCCATTTGCTTGTGGAGAAATTACGTCAAGACCATTGGCTTTTAAAACAGCTAGCTTTTCGGCAAAGTCATCTGTCTGCGGTTGAGTCGACGCACCTCCTTGTGAACCTTGGCCCTGCGGTGCCCCCATCGGCCCGCCCGGTCTGCCTTCTCTGAATGAATTAAACCAATGATAAGCCAGATTGTTGCCATCCCGGTCTTTTACATTAATATCTGCACCATTTTTCAATAACAGGGACACGATCTCAGTCGAACCATCGGCAACTGCTTTCATCAGGGCCGATTCGCCTTTTTCATTGACTGCATTGATATCCGAGGTTTTGGCAATCAAGGTAGCAACTAATGCGGCATCCCTGCCACTTGCGGCATTCGCCAATACGGTATTGCCTTCGATATCTTTTTTGTTGACATCGACACCTTTAGCTAAGAAGTAATTGATAATATCCGTGTTCGGACGGCGCACTAATGGGTGTAAGATTGTAGAACCGTCTTTTTGATAGATCGCTTTAGGATCTAACTTTAATTCTTCGACTAGATACTGGTAGGTTTCGATACCATTCTGGGATGCTCTGGAGCCTTGTGTTGCGAAGAAAAGTGCATTGTTGGTTGGTTTTAGACCTTTAGCCATTAATTTCTGCATCAATTCTTTGTTACCCAATTTTGCAACATAATCAACAGCGGTGCTTCCGTACTCGTCGGTATCGTTGTATGACAGTCCTTTGGACACAAAATAGTCGGACTTCTTCAGGTCATTGTCGGTAGAAATCCCTAACAATAGTAATGAAGCACCGTCGCCGAATTTCTGCTTTGGATCTACACCAGCTTTGAAAAGGGCGTCTAAAACGGCGAAGTTATCCGTACTACTTAATGCAGCATTCTCGATAACGGAACGGCCGTGGCTGTCGTTTAGATGGATATCTGAACCTTTTTCGATGAGGTAATTTACCAGTTCGGCATTTCCTCTTCCTGCCGCCCAGTGTAAATAAGAAGCGCTGTGGTGTGTCTTTTTGGCTACGCCATTGCCTTCTTGTTCGACCATAAACTTGATGGTTTCTAAGGGTGCTTCGTTAAGAATAGCTCGTGCTGTTGGATCCCAGGAAGCGGCATCGGGTTGTGATGGGCTATTACCTTTGGCGATTTCTGCTTTTACCTGCTCTATAGTAGGCTGTGATTTCCAGAACTCGGGATTCATCAAGGTATTCGTGTTAGCTCCGCGCTGCTGTGCGGTGGCATATACCGAAGCGAATAAAAGTGATGCTAGAAGTATTTTTTTCATATGTGTGAATATTTATTTTATCTGGATAACATCGAAATTAATAACAAAATCTATCTTAAGCACAAATCAGGTAAGGTTCGTGGAACCTACCTGATTTGATAACTAAAGATATCTGCTTTAGTTTTTTATCGATTAATAAGAACCGATAAAGTGACTTCCTGCTTGCCCTTTAAGTTTGATTCCTTTAGCAACAGTTTTATTTTTCCAGTTGACAATATAAAGATTCCCTTCTTTGCCGCTAGGAGTCAAAGGCACATACACATCGTCTCCCGCAAAAGCAATATTTTGTAACTGGCCAAATGTTGTAGAGAAGGAAGCATCAGCTTGGATATCAATAGCCAATTTAGTAGCCGTATTATTATTCAGATCTACAAGTGCTATATAACCGCCGGCGACATCCGTTTCAGTATACATTACGATGCCAACACCATCTTTGATATATGACCATGCTTTGATAGCGACATTATTTGGAGTATTTAATGCTGCTTTCAAATCAAAGTTGTAGGTGTTATCGTAATTACCTGTTGACTTGTTGATGCGTAATATTTGGGATCCGGATGTAGCGGTCGCTTGGTAAACGTTTCCGTCAGTACCGACATACTGTGTCATCGTACGATAGCTATTGTTAGAAGATTTGCTTTGGGTAGACCAAATCAGTTTTGGGTTAGCCAAAGATGGATAATCAACAACCAGCGTTACGGAACCTTTAATATTCGCAGCATCATTAGCCCACCTCCAGCTCACAACACCTGTCTCTGAATTTACTGATTTCACTGGTGGCTTTGTAGGATCCACTTTACTAAGTGAACAGCCAATATAAATTTTATCTCCATTAATAACAGGAACATCAATTCGACCTACAGAATAACCAGCTTCTTTTTCTGCTTGTGTGAACGGGAATTCAAATTCAGTGGTATTAGGTACTCTAGGATCATCCAAATTGATAATTGCTACACTTGCAGTTCCTCTTATATACTCATAAGTTTGCGTGCCTGCCTCTGCTTTAGCAGGGTCTATCGGTGCAGAAGCACCTTCAAGTTTTACGCCGACTCCAATACCTTCTGCAGCTTTTACCCAACGCGGAGATGTACTTAATACTCCCGCAACATTCAATTCTTCTTTTGTATCCTCAAACTGCTTTCCGCCTAGAACCCTGTACTTATTAAAGATTCCTCCGTTAACTCCTGTATATTGGATGTTGTACAAAAAATTACCGTTAACGGATCCTTGCACGCGTGCAGTTCTTTCAGACCGAAGTCCATATCCATTTGCGTAAATATCTAACTCTTTTGTGGCATCCTTTGCCTCTTCAAGGCTTAGGCCGTATGCTAATGTTCCTCCATTACCTGCGGTATTACTTTCAGCATCTGGAAACGCAGCGGTCAACGTGATGAATTTCCTTGGACTGTTATCCGGACCTGAGGGACCATCGTTAGAATCATTCGGTCCATCGTTTTTGTCACATGACACCATCGTACCTAGCACGATAGCTGAACCGAACAATACGGATTTGAGTAGTCTTTTATTCATTTTATGTAGATTTTATTGTTTTCTATTTTCGATTAAAGTTATTAAGCATGTAATTCAATTTTACATATACACCCCTGCCCGGCTTTTGGACACCAAAGTTATCATATACCTCTGCATTGGTAATATTTTTCAGATCTAAGCTGACTACTATACGGCCATTTGGCGTACGATAACTACCTCCTATGTCGTGATAAAATTGCGTTGGAGTTGTAAACCATCCATCGGAATCAACCCAAACAGTCTGGAAAGGAGCAACATACCCGGTATTGTAAAATATATTAAAAGTTGATTTTCTTTGGATAAGGTTATCTATCCGATACTGTACACTGGCGTTCAGCATGAAATACGGTTCGTTGGGTAGTTGTCTGTTATAGAAACGATAAGGCTGACCATTTTCATCAAATTCTGTTTTCATTAAGGAATTAAATTTGGAAAAGTTTGCCAACACATTCAACCTATTATTATACACGTAAGTAACTTCTGCTTCAAATCCTCGGGATTGGGTTCGGCCGAGGTTAATGTAGCGTGTTGTCTCAATGTTAGCATCACTTTCTCGACCTGCAATCACGGAATCTACAGCCTGCACGGCTATTTTGTCATAGCCATTCCGCCAGAACGTATTTGCGTAAATCGAAAGCTTATTTTTCTTACCTTCTAAAACCGTGTACCTAAAACCTAAATTATAATTGACGTTTTTTTCAGGTTTTAACTCCAAATTTTCTAAAATATTCGTTTCGGGGCTTCCGAAAATTTGCTCGTCTCTTGGAGAGATAAACGAATTCTCACTAGATGCTATCACAAATAACTTGGGTATCACATTATAGGATGCAGTAATACCGTACCCAGGATTGCTATTAGTTAAGGTGGTTACCTGCCCCGCGTTATCGTAATGATTTTGATTAATCGTATACTTAGCCAGTAGATTTGTTCTTAATTTATTTCCGAGCGTCTGTGCTTCGTAATTAAACCCAAATATATTTGTCGTCGTAGTGCGATCATTCCCGGAATTCATTACGGCATTTGGATTGAGCAAATCTTCATCCTCACGGCGAGTGGAATTCAGATTGTGATTCACCGACAAACGATGACCTTGGGCGACTGTGTAGGACAAATTAGTCCGAGCGTTGATAATCTGACGGTCTATATCAGTAATAACCGCAACACCTTGTTGCCCCATACCGGGCCGCTTAACCCACGGAGTAGGTACACCATTAAACATACGTTCCATAGGACTTCCATCCCAGTTGTACATCATCCTTGATGTATCTTGTAGATAGGTACTTCTATTGCTATAAACGGCGTTTAAATTGAGTGCTAACCCGTCGATAAAAAGATTTGCCTTATTATAATTCAAACTAAACACATGCGCTTGATACTCGTTGAACCTTCCCACATAAGGTTGTGCCATAGTCGTTCCATGTGGAATATCTTGGTAGGTATCTGATATGTTATATCCTAAGAAAAATTGATCGGCCCATTTGACATCTGTAAAACCAAACTCAAAGCGTCCTCCGATGGATTTGTACGTATTATTGAACCGATTAAATCTGTTAAATCTCGTCAATTTTAGCTCAGCATCAGTTTTCATCGCAAATTTGCCCCACATCTCGTAACTATTATCTGTATAGGTATAAAATCCCGAAACCCTTGAAGTGAATCCTGTTTTTTGATCTCTATAGATAGCACTCAAATCTGATTGGAAGGTGTTAAAAGATCCATAGGAGACCGCCGCAGAGACATTATTAGCAGATGCATCTTTCCTCATAATCACGTTAATAGCTCCACCTACATAATCGCCCGTAAGGTGCGAAGGCAATACACCTTTGTACACCTCGATACGTTCGATCATCGCCGGAGGAATATTATTTAGGTTGAAAGAAGATCCAAAGGTCGAGATAGGGGTTCCATCTAGAAATATCCCGACAGCACTGCCGGACATACCATTCAAATTGTACTCTATCTGAGACCCAATTCCCCCATTCTGCCTTACCCTTACACCAACCGCTCGATCCAACAGCTCGTTCGTAGTCAGATTTCGTAACGAAGCTTCTCTGGTTTCAATTACTGCAACCGCAAATCCGCTGGTTTCCATTTCCCGCTTAACGGTCATGCCTTTCACAGCTACTTCATCTAATGTGATATCGCCCTTCGGACTGATATGCACATCCAGATGTTCTTTTGCCTTTCTCACGACAAGTGTCAACGTCGTTGCATCAATTTCTACCGATGAAACACGGATTTTTTGCGTTCCAAAAGGAACATTTTTTAAGGTATAGAAACCTTTGTCATTCGACATACCTCCAATTTCAGTCCCGACAACACGGATCGTTACGTTACTTACCGGTCTACCATCCTCCAAATGGACCTTACCTGTAATATCGCCCGTCTGCGCTGATACCAACACGGATAAAAAGGTAAATAAGACAGTCGAATAAAATTGTTTCATCAAAAAAGACTAATATATAACATTGATACTCTCCTTAGAACAAGTCTAAATAAAATCCAACGACGCAAAATTAGAATTATTCTAAATAGAAGAATGACGTATTCGGAAAAAAAACCTTCATAATCGGAAATATCTCTTGTTTTAGGTACAATCAATAGCAATAATGGGTGTATTCACTGTATTTGGTTGTTCATCCATGTGTGCTTTCAAAGGTATGCATGAGCTCACTGCATTCAGTTTGTAAATACAAAGCATTTTTTCTAAGTTTGTGTTTAAGTTGGAACTAGTCTAAATAAGATATATAAAAACAGGATCATTAATCGAGGTAGCGAAATGACACCATTAGAGAGTAACGATTCATTTTCAGAATTTACGACGCCTTTGCCGGCAAACAGCTTCTTCTCTGAGCTGAGCGCTGTTATGCAATATGGTATCTGGAATGGAGGCACTATCTCTGAACTTATTCTCCCAATATCAGGCTACTTAAATATACTCTGTATCGAAGGGCAGAACCCCTGTTATTATGCGGTAGGTAACTGTCAATATTCGTTAGCATGTGATTATACAAACGTCCATCTTGTAACAACAGGACAACTACTCGATATTTCCACGATAAAGGAAAATGCAAAAATCATGGCGTTCATTATTCCCAAGGAATATCTTGATGCATATCATACCGCAGGATTAATGCTTTCTTCAGACACATGGGTAATCCGAACCAACAGCCGTATCGATCTGATAAAGCAACGCATAGCAGATCTATATACCAGTGGAGACTTGTTGAGTAACATCAAGATGCATAGCCTATTATTGGAAGCCTTGGCGTTGCAGATGGAAATACTGCTGTCAGAGAATAAATCTATCGTGAAAGACCAACTGTTGGATAAGGTCATTCAAGCAAAAAAAATCATTCAGGAAGACCTCACCCAAAATCACAGCATAGGTGACCTGGCAAAAATGATCGGCACGAATGAACAATACCTCAAAAAATATTTCAAGCTGCATGTCGGGAAAACGGTGATGAGCTTTACGTTGGAAACGAAGATGCTATATGCTAAAAAACTGATCATGACCGGTAACCTCCGTATATCAGATGTGGCCCGTCTTACGGGGTACAAACATGCTACCCACTTTACAACGGCATTCAAAAAGTACTTCGGGTTTATACCAAATTCGTTAAAATATGCATTCTTAATATTCCACGAAGCCATCCTATCTCATTTAGAATTCGAAAGCTTAGCATTTTCCGTTGTTTTTGTATAATAATAACGAGAACATATCCCTTTTAATCATATCCAGTAGTGTACTGTTTGACTTGGATGCTTTCTTTAAGTTTCGCAGCGAACTGCCTGATTAAAATAAGGTACTGATCTCTAACTGCAAAAATTCTTGCCATGGCAAGTTGCTATCACCAACTAAAAGAACCCGATCGGGCTTTTGGGTTTTGTGAAATACTTGCATCCCGGATGTTTTTTGTGCCTGTCCGCTTTTTATTTCTATACCTATTACTTTACCACGATATTCCAAAACAAAATCCACTTCATGATTTCCTTCACGCCAATAATACACCTTAAATCCGGATGCGTAAGAACTATTGACAAGGTATGCTCCGACTGCTGATTCAACAATTCTTCCCCAGGCGTCGGGATGAGACCGTACTTCTTGAAATGTTTCTACTCGTTGCGCACTAATAAGAGCCGTATTATGTACTTGGAATTTAGGACTGGACGATCGTTTGCGTATAAGCTTGCTATCAAATTTTTCCAACCCATTTAATAATCCGGCTGTATCCAATAAACCAAGGTAGTGGGCGAGTGTAGTCGTATTTCCGGCATCTAATAGCTGCCCCATAATCTTGGTATAAGATAGTATCTGACCAGAAAGTTGCATCCAATTTCAAATAGCCGTTTCATGAGCGCAGGTTTATCCACCCGAGTGAGCATCAAGATGTCTTTTGAGATACTGGTTTCAATTAATTTACTCAATATATTGAGTAAATCAAAATTAACCCATAAATGAGGTGATAGAACGAAATGAGGTTCAACCGCAGGGTAAATTTGTGGACCCCTTATGAAGTAATCTCGAAGGAAACAACGTGCAGTCCATCCAATAACGACAAGAGGACAAGCGCCAATCTTAAAGGAAAAAGGAGCTGCTTAAAAGCAGCTCCCTCTCTTTTTACTATATAACTTTTAATCAAATTTCCAACGTACAAAAGCTTCAATCGCTTCGTAATTGGCAAGACCCAACTTATGGTATAGGTTTGCGGTATCGCTGGTGCGGTCTTCGGCACGCACCCAGAATTCACGTGGATCATCACCCGGGAAAACCGGAAGATCTTTCTGTGACTGGTGTTTGAATATGGCCAAACGTTTACGTTTTACCTCTTGTGGTGAAAGTGGTACTGCCATCTCTATTTCATGAATTGGATATTCATGCCATGCGCCACGGTACAACCACAGCCAGCAGTCTTTCGTCCATTCATCGGTCTTCGATAAGCGGTGCAAGGCTTCAAATAATATATCGAAACATACTTTATGTGTTCCATGTGGATCAGCAAAATCACCGGCAGCAAAAACTTGGTGTGGTTTTACCTTGCGAAGCAATTCTATGGTTTGCTGGATATCATCTTCGTAAGATACCTCTTTTGAAAATTTACCTCTATCATAGAATGGAAGCGCCTGAAAATGTATATTTTCGTCAGGAAGCCCTACAAAGCGTGCCCCTGCAATGGCTTCACCCTTACGGATATATGCTTTGGTGATACGAATGATTTCGGGATCAACCTGGTTTGGTTGTTTTGTCTTGAAAAATTCTCGTGCCTCTTCGTAAACTTTACGCGTGGTGCCATTATCATCGGCAATGGCCTGTGCAAAATCCATAACGAATTCAAGGTAACGCAATACATCGTCATCCCACACTGCCGTATTGCCGGAAGTCTGATAAGCGACATGAACGTTATGTCCTTGATCGGCTAAGCGGATGAAGGTACCTCCCATCGAGATCACGTCATCATCAGGATGTGGTGAGAACAACAATACATTCTTACGTGCGGGTTCGGCACGCTCTGGACGGCTACTGTCATCGACATTGGGCTTACCCCCTGGCCAACCGGTGATGGTACGTTGTAATTCGTTGAAAATACGAATATTAATATTATAAGCCGGTCCTTGTTCAGTAACAAGCTGTGCCATACCATGATTATTATAATCATCATCGGTTAACTTCAGGATGGCTTTATCAAGGTGTAATGACAGCCATACAACTGCTTTTTTAGCTAACGATTCGGTCCAAATAACGTCTTCAGCTAACCAAGGTAGATCAAAACGTGTCAGCAAGGAAGCGGCATCTTGATCCAGAACAAATTCTACATGGTCGGATAATTGCAGATAGGTTGCTGGAATATCGGAAGAGATATCTCCTTCTATCGCTTTTTTCACTATCTCTGCCTTCTTCTCGTTCCACGCCATCAAAATAATTTCTTTGGCTTTGAAAATAGTACCCACACCCATGGTAATCGCTTTGGTCGGTACATTTTCTTTACCCCCGAAATCACGGGATGCATCTCTTCGTGTCAAATCATCTAACGTAACAAGACGTGTCCCTGAATTAGGTGCAGATCCTGGTTCATTAAAACCGATGTGACCCGTACGTCCGATACCGAGAATCTGAATATCTAATCCCCCGAAAGAAGATATTTTTTGCTCATATCCTTCACAGAATGCGGGCACTTCTTCCAACGTCAGCGTTCCATCTGGAATATTGATATTTTCTTTTGGAATGTCGATGTGATCAAATAACTGTTTGTCCATAAACTGAACATAACTTTGATCGGCTGTCGGCTGCATTGGATAGTATTCATCCAAGTTAAAAGTCACTACATTTTTAAAACTCAACCCTTCTTCTTTGTGAAGACGAATCAGCTCTTTGTAGACTTTGATCGGCGTCGCCCCTGTAGCTAAACCTAATACAGCGGTTTCACCCTTTTCTTGTTTTTCTTTGATAATGGAAGCAATACGTCTTGCAACATCTAGCGAGGCCGCATCTTGATCTGGATATACCTTTACGGGCACTTTTTCAAAACGAGTCTCCTCTAACAAATTTAATCTTGCCATTGATAAGGAATAATAATTTAGAACGTGAATAACAAATTTAGAAATAAAAACATCGTTTTATCAATAAACTCTTATTTTTTTTGCGGTTTCTTGCGTTTTTCGTCTCCGCAACCGTTTGTCTATCTCATAATTCTTTTAGATGCTGAATTGCAGAAACTAACGTCGCCTCTTTTTTAGCAAAGCAGATCCGCAAGAGCTGCTGATTATAGACTTTGGAATAAAATGCGGAAACCGGAACCATCGCGACTCGGTGTTCTCTGGTGATATATTGGGCAAAAGATAACTCGTCTTGATCGCTGATATTGGAGTAGTCTACTAACAGAAAATATGTACCTTGGCTTGGCAAAATATTAAATCTGGTTTCTTGTAACCCCATCACTAAGAGATCTCTCTTTTTTTCGAAGAAGGACGATAGATTCAAATATCTCCCCTGCTGTTCCAGATAGCGCGCAACGGCATATTGCATCGGCGTATTCGAAGAAAACACATTGAACTGATGAATTTTTCTGAATTCGGTGGTGAGAAACGGGGGCGCAATGATATAGCCTAGTTTCCATCCAGTGGTATGCAGCAGCTTACCGAAAGAAGCTACTAGGAAAGATCTCTCCCGTAAACCAGGATATTGAATCACACTTTGATGGACACGTTCGTCATATATGATATGTTCGTACACCTCATCACTCAATACATAGATATTCCGATCGACTACAAGCCGCTCTAAAGCGAGTAAATCTTCTTGCGCCAGCACGGTAGCGGTGGGATTATTCGGGTTATTGATGATAATAAGCCTTGTTTTTTCTGAAATCAGACTTTCCACTTCATCCCAATCAATCTGAAATATAGGAGTCTGTAGGCGAACAGGAATTACTTTTCCGCCGAAGAGTTCTACACTGGGTTTATACGAATCGTATGCAGGTTCGAAAATGATCACTTCGTCTCCGGGTTGTACCACGGTACCTATCGCTGTAAAAAGCGCTTGGGTACCTCCCGAGGTGATGGTAATTTCGGTTTCTGGATTTACTTGTACACGATATAAGTATTCCAGTTTATTGGCAATGGCCTGTCGAAGTTCCATTATTCCGGGCATCGGTGCATATTGATTAAACCCCTGTTGCATATATTCAGTCACAAGGTTGATCAATTCTGGGTCGGCCGGAAAATCAGGAAATCCCTGTGATAAATTAACGGCACCATGCGCATTGGAAAGGGCTGTCATCTGTGAAAAGATACTTACAGCGGTTTCGGGAAGTTTGGAAGAGAAGGAGTTGTTCATAGATATGTTTATCTTTACATAAATTTTAATGACATGATTAGATTACTATTATCCCTATTGCTAATGATTCCGGTTCTTTTATTTGCCCAGTCAAAAGAGGAACTCGTGGCACAAATAAAAGATAAACCAACCGAAATTGCAACAATCCGCTTAATTCAACGGGCAGGAGGATATGACCCAGATTATAAGGAGTTAAAGGCGCTGTTTAAAGGTTTAGATAAAAAGGTAAGAAAATCCACTGAAGGTAAAATCTTCGAACGTTATTTGGATGCGCTGAAGAAGAGTTCGGTTGGAAAAAAGGCACCGGGTATTACACAGCTGGATTTACGTGGTGAACCCTATTCACTGCAAGATCTGAAAGGCAAGTATGTATTGGTGGACTTTTGGGCTTCGTGGTGCCCTCCTTGTCGGGCAGAAAATCCCAATCTAGTTGCTACATATGCCGAATTCAAAGACAAAAATTTTGAGATATTGGGTGTTTCGCTGGATCGGGAATTCGGACCGTGGAAAAAGGCAATCGAAGACGATAAGCTGACCTGGAAACATATTTCTGATTTACAGTATTGGAACAGCGGAGCTGCGCAGACTTATGGCATTAAAGCAATCCCACAGAATGTGCTGGTGAATCCTGAAGGAATTATCATCGCCAAGAACATTCATGGAGAGGCGCTAAAAAATAAGCTGAGAGAGGTACTGAAATAAGGACTGGGTTAAAGATTAAGGATGAAGCAGCAAAGACTAAGGACAACATGACCTTAAAGACTGCCGCGTCGTACCTCCTCGCAGTGACGAGATCAAGATCAGATTAAGCAGCAAGCACAAAAAGCCACTACCCGAATAAGGCACTGAATAGATTCTCTAACGTAGCCATTGGACGGATAGCGATATCATACTTTTTGACATCCAGTCCTTTTACATTGTATTTGGAAATAAATATACCGTCAAAACCTAGTTTTTCTGCTTCGGCAATACGTTGTTCTATACGGTTGACGGCACGGATCTCTCCGGATAAACCGACCTCACCGGCAAATGTGACATTCGTTGGCAACGGGATATCCTGCTGAGAAGATATCAGGGCCGCTATAACGGCCAAATCTATTGCGGGATCTTCTACCCGAATACCCCCAGCTATATTTAAAAACACATCCTGTGCACTTAACCGGAATCCAAATCGCTTTTCGAGCACGGCCAACAGCATACTCAATCGCTTCGCATCAAAGCCTGTAGTGGTACGCTGTGGTGTTCCAAACGCAGAATTACTTACCAAGGCCTGTACTTCGATCATCAACGGTCTGATACCCTCCAACATGGCCGCAATGGCTACGCCGCTGACGGGTTCTTCCCTTTGCGACATCATAATTTCGGATGGATTAGATACTTCGCGCAATCCCGAGCCTTGCATTTCATATATCCCCAGTTCGGAAGAAGATCCAAAACGATTTTTTACAGAACGGAGAATCCGGTACACATGATGACGGTCTCCTTCAAATTGTAGCACCGTATCGACCATATGTTCTAATACTTTTGGCCCTGCAATAGCACCATCTTTGGTGATATGCCCTACGATAAATACAGGTGTGCTGGTTTCTTTGGCAAAGCGCAGCAATTCTGCTGTACATTCACGGACTTGGGAAACTGAACCGGGTGCTGACTCAATCTGCGCCGAATGGAGCGTCTGAATGGAATCAATAACAATAATATTGGGCTCTATAATCTCAATCTGCTTGAATATATTTTGTGTAGATGTCTCTGTAAGGATGTAGCAGTTCGCTTTGGAATGTTGTACCAATCGCTCGGCGCGCATCTTAATCTGTTGCTCACTTTCTTCGCCCGATATATACAGCGTTTTGACCTGTGGTATATTTAACGCAAGCTGTAGCATCAACGTGGATTTCCCGATACCGGGTTCTCCTCCAATCAAGACGAGCGACCCGGGGACTATGCCCCCTCCCAGCACCCGATTGAATTCCTTATCGGGTGTGGCCAGCCGATGTTCGTCCTGGTATACGATTTCATGTATGATCGCTGCTTTGTTGGCTCTTTTGGAGGATGTAGCAGAACTTCGCCATTCTGGTACTTTGGAACTGGACTTTTCGACAACTTCTTCTACAAAAGAATTCCACTGCTTGCAGGAAGGGCACTGACCAAGCCATTTTGCGGATTCATAGCCACAGGATTGACAGAAGTATGCTGATTTTGATTTTGCCATCGTACGAAAATACTAAAAAATAAAGCGCATTAGAGATAAAACTTAAACACTATTCTTCTTCTGGCGGTTCGGAATCCGATTGCGGAAGCTCTTCGGTAAGTTCTGCTAATAGCTTGTCTACTTCTGCTTCCGTCGCGGTAAGTTTCATTTTGCAAAGGGCAATTAATTGAGAAGCTCGCTTTATTTTTTCAGAAAGCTCGTCGACATTTACTTTCCCCGTTTCAATTTCAGCCACGATGATTTGTAGCTCTTCAAAAGCTTCTGTATAGGTATAACTATTGGCCATGATCTTCTTCTTTATGTGTAACTGTACCGGTAATTTTTCCGTCTATAAAAATGGTTTCTATTTGATCTCCAACACGCAACTGATTTATATGCGTCACAATTTTTCCATTTGTTCGGGTGATACTAAACCCTCTTTTTAATAATTGTGCAGGATCGGCTAATTTAACGAGTCGGCCGAGATGCTCGATACTCGCCTGTTTCTCCCGTAAGAATTGGTCGCTAAAGAGTTGCAAACGCTGTGTAAGTATGAGTATCCCATGTTTTTCGGAAGCAATTTTATTTTTACTGCTCCAACTAATCTGTTGCATCGATTGTGCGATTGAAGTTCGCTCCCTTGAAAACTGCTGTTTGGAAAAATAAATGAGTTTCTCCCGGGATTGATCCAACGGGATCGCGAAGTTGTGGAATTTCTGGATTAGAAAATCAGCAAGTTCACTTGGGGTTATCGCATTTTTATACGCGACCATTTCACTTACTGTTTCATTTGTCGAATGACCGATACCTGTTAATACAGGTAATGGGAATATCGCAATGGCTTTGGCAAGAAAGTAATTGTTGTAGCTGGACAGGCCGACTTCGCCCCCTCCT
Source organism: Sphingobacterium olei (assembly GCF_005048855.1). Classification (GTDB taxonomy): domain Bacteria; phylum Bacteroidota; class Bacteroidia; order Sphingobacteriales; family Sphingobacteriaceae; genus Sphingobacterium; species Sphingobacterium olei. The sequence goes on along the minus strand of NZ_SUME01000005.1, from coordinate 154,926 downwards.
CCCCGGATAATGGCAACCGCATCATACTTATCTGTGCGCTCGGCTAACAGACTGAGCTGTTTGATGATGGAGGGAATTGATTTATCGCCCTGTAAAAGTGCCGGATATAGGGTTGTTTCGAAGCGGTATCCCCAGGGATTGTTATTGATGATTTTGTAAAAATCGGATAAGCCTTTACTCGTTTCGACAGAAATAATGGCTAAACGTTTGGGGACTGCTGGAAAGGGTAGCTTTTTATTGGTATCGAAAATGCCCTCTTGCTGCAACTTTAAGATACTCTCTTTTTTCTCTCGCTCCAGTTCTCCCAATACAAATGTGGGATCAATATCGACGATTCGAAGGCTTAGTCCATACATGGGATCGTACGAGATGCCAGCTTGAAATAGCATGGTAATCCCATCCCGCAATGGTTCGTTAAGCAGCTTGATAAATTGTTGATTGATGCGTTGAAAATCGGTTTTCCAAAGGATGGAGCGTATTTCAGCAACTATTTTACCGTCTTTCTTTTCAACCAACTCAGGATAGCAATGTCCGGAGTGTGAATAATGGTTTAATTTATTCATTTCGGCTTTGATCCAATACAAATTCTTATAGCGGTCCGCAATTGTTTTCTGAATACTGCGTGTTACTTCTAGTAAAGAAAAAATGGTTTTGCTGTCAATAACCTCCGGCATAACCAAACATAACTAAAATGTGTTGAATTTTCGAATACCTCACAAAAAAAACATTGAGGGCTCCATCACCCGACCCTTACTGTCGCTTAATCAGCACGTAACCTTTAAATTGCCGCACTTCACCGCTTTTGTATCCGTAGATAACGTAATAATATGTACCGTCATTAATACCTAAGCCTGACCATTCATCTCGATAGTTTTCATTTCTGTACACCTCGTTCCCCCAACGGTTAACGATCAATAGTTCCACCCGATCATACGCTTCTGCGCCAACAATGACAAACCGGTCGTTATAGCCGTCGCCGTTTGGTGTGATGACATTCGGAATCTTCAGTTCGCGTGGTATGATCGTTATTTTTACCCGTGCTTTCGACGTCAGGCCATTCTCATCAGTGATCTCATACTCCAGTTCGTCTTCCCCAACAAAATTAGGGTAAGGCCTGTAGACAATGCTACCATTTTCAACGGTGTAGGTTCCATGGACCGGTGGGAGCGTAACCCGCAAACTATTGGCGACGATAGCGGCAGAGCCTTTTGCATCGTTGAGTAGTACATTAATGGTAACGTTGTCTCCAAATTCGACGCGGGCTTCGTCGTCTATTGCTGCTGGGGGCGTATTCGTAAACTTCGTAAACCACGTACCGGATAGGGTAAAAGGGGCTCGGGATGCGATATCCCTCCGTTTATGGATCCCTGTACCATCTAAATGTGTAACATTGCCGATCCAGTTGCCTCCATCAGCATTTTGAACGATCTGCGCACTGGCATCCACATACATGATACCATTGCTCGACATATTATGTATCAAGGTATAGTCCATATTCATCGCCCGGTCACCATAGATATTCCAAACGCGATCTATACCAATGGTTTCATCTTGAAAGAATATACCGGATGCCAGGTAATCGGTTACTGATACATATACTTTGCAAACGGGCTGTGACGGCACCAATTGTGCCGGTGTGTAATCATCCTCTTCTTTCCCGACAGGAAACAGCCACATTCCTGTTTTGCCGAAATTTTTGACTAGATGTCCCTTGACGGAATTGCCAGTTACCACCATGCGACGGAAGCTATGGTTCAGAATGTCTGCTTCAGCACCCATTTCGAGGTCGTAATCATTCAGATAGATGGAGGCACCATCTACACGTAGGTCAATAGATTTGGACAGCTTTAAGGCTCCTGCCTTCTCGGAGGCCATTTTACTGCTGGTATCCCATTCGGGAACTGCAATATTGTTAAGCTGTAATCCTTTTGGGTTGTTCAGCACAATATTGACGTCAATAAAGTTACCGTTGTTACCATCGATTTTGGTGGTCTCATCCGTCCAACTCTCGTAAAAAGGGTTGTCGCCCGGGCTGTGGATATAAATCTTGCCGGATCCCGAGATTTTGGCGGTGGGTGAGATCCATATTTGCCGGCTGTAAATATGCACCTCACCGTCGATATGCCAGTCTGCATTTGGACCAAGATAAATGCTTTCGGAGAAAATCAGCTTATAGTTGTCGGTAGAGACGACTTCTTGGCCATTGCCCGACTCAAAACTGCCCACACCCTCTTGGGCTTTCGACAACGAAGTCCAAAATATAAAGCCGATTATGAGTAGTACTCCTTTCATCACTTATCAGTTTGTTTTCGCCCGGTTACGTAGCATGGGGTTGGAGATTACTTTGCGAGGAGTGCCTGTACAATTTTGGATGGTGATGGTGATTTTAGCGCGTCCGCTAGGGTACACGATGGGATCTCCAGATCTGGAGTTGGAGATTCTATATTCTGCTAGGACCGTTCCGATGGTAAAGGTTGAAAGTGGGGTAAAGGTAACCTGGCCAGTTGTCGTATTAGCCGTAAACGTTCCTTTTCCGGGGATTGTCAATGTCGTCGAGTTGTTTGTTGTATTAGCTGTATTGCCAAATTCAAATAACCTGACAGTACCATATAAGACAGTAAATGACTGTCCTCCTACTGGATTGTGAGGCGCAACATTAGGTGGAGACAGCGAAAAGGTCTGTACCAACGGATCGCATAATGTTACGTTAAATGGACTTGTCGTGGGTGGATAACCTGCCACGGATGGGGACGCAGTACAATTGTATAGTTCGGCATCTATCGGAACCATGGTATCGGGGCGCATTACGTTCGTAACTGTACCTCCGGGTTGATCAAATATATTGCTACCTGTTTGCGAGGCGTCAAAGAAAAGAATAGAGTTGGGGCCATCTCCTATGATACTGCCGCTACTATTAGCGTTGGTATTTCCTGTGAAGTAAAATACTCCATAACCGCTGATATGTCCAGAATTCACAAAGTTAGCGCCTCTAATATGCCCCGTAGCGCTATTCTTAAGTATAGAGGCTTCTCCCGCAATTTTAACATCTTCAAAACCATCACCTGTCCCTTTAGCCCAGATTAGTCCGTTATTCTCAGCCACACCATTCCCTACAAAAAAGGTCTTACATTCTATTGTACAATTATTGACCAATAACGAACCTGCTGCATTTTGTTCAAACTGACCAGAAACATTTATCGTTCCATTATTGAATACCTGATTAATCGCTTGATTCATCTTAAAATTACCTGTGGTACTATGTGTCAACGTAATGGTTCCATTATTGGTCAGCATAGGCCCGTTATACTGAATTTCAGGAACACCAATAAATTCGAGCAAATCATCGTTGGTCAGATACGTTGTGGACGAGATATTGCTTGCGGCATTATATACCTTCATCTTTCCGTAGTTATTGAGCGTCGAGGACAGAGAGCTTATTCGCTCAAATTCCCAATAACCGGAGTTGTCCAAATCTCCGGTGAAGTTTACATTTCCGCCGTTGAAATAGACTTCTCCTCCTATACGGTTGTCCCAGAAGCCGCTATATACATTAACGCCGTTGGTTACTCTAAATTCAGCTCCATTATAGTTGTTGACAAGAGCATCATAAAAGTGAATAGCGTTAGCCATTATATCACCATAGTTGTTTATTTCTCCTCCTCCACTATTGGGCGTAGAAAGTCCCCCCGTTACTGATACAGCGCCGTAGTTTGTAAGTGTGCCGGCAAAATTCTGAATTGTAGCGGATGTGAATGTACCGTAGTTTTCAATCGTAGCCGTATAAGTAGCACTATTATACAAGGGGAATATCATGCTACCCCGATTGATTATAGTACCATTAAACACACCTCCTAGAGGAGCTTCGGAGGGTGTAAAAGTTGCTCCGTCGGCAATACAAATGATACCGCCTGCGACTAATGAAAATGTCCCGGTAAATGTCCCGGAATGCAAACAGTATACATCTCCCGGACCTACAGCGATATTTCCGCTTCCATTCGGAATAGTGTGGGTACATCCGCCACAAACATTAGTTGGTTCAACAGAGGCAGAATTATTAGTATATACGGGGTCTGTTCCATAGTGGGATACTGTCGCGGTATTCGTATAAGGCCCCGCAGTTTGCATCTGAGCCATAATCTGTAGGGTAGCAAATGTACTGCTAGCTAAGTTTCCTATTGTCCATATACCCGTTCCATTATTATAAGAACCTACAGTGGGCGTGCTGCTTATATATGAAAAACCGGGAGGCAACTGGTCAAAAACTGATGCACCCGAAGCTGTGTTTGGCCCGAGATTTTGTACTTCAATAGTAAATACAACATTGTCCCCGGGATGGGGAGTCAGATTGCTTATTGTTTTGGTTATCCCTAAATCTGTCGGTTCGCCTGTAACTGCAGGGCTAACAACACCTGTAATAGTAGGCCCTGTTTTACCACCCCAGCTATGCCTAATCCTAAGTGAGTTCCACGTGTTATATACATATAGCCTCACAAATAATGTTTGTCCTGGTAAAACCGGATTTACACTCGATAAACTTCCCGACTTAGCCGTCCAATTGGCATTTATAGTTCCACTAAAAGAAGAGTAGCCTTGCGAAAAATCTTTTGAATAGCGTACTTCAAAATCAGCGGTTCCTCCGTCCATCTGTACTTCGAAATTAAATTGATCTAAGTCAATTTTGTAATTAGCATCGGGAGTAATTGTAAACTGAACATATCTTAATGTATTAAGGGATCCACTAGGCCAACTACCTGTTTGAAAGTGTTGATTCCATTGTCCATTATTGGTTAGAGAGCCTCCTCCATGATTGGTAATATTAGATGCACTAATATTAGACACCAAAATATTCGGATTAAACCCATCACTAACACCATTCCACCGCACCAAATCTGTCTGCGCTCTTACTCCTCCACCAAACATTATGAGCAGTAGTAAAAAAAAAAGTTTATTGAACAGTTCCTTCTTCATAACGTTCAGTTTATGGGGAGGAAGGCGTTTCTCTCACCTCGAAAACAATATTCATAAAGGAACCTTCGTCTGGTGTTGATGCCGACACATGGTAGGTCAATGTCCCAGCGTTGGTTAGTTGGACATTGTCAAACAGTGTATTGTCGTACCAAGTAATATAATAATTAAGTTCATTGGCCGGAATAATGGGTAAAGTGCCTGTACCGGCACCTGGGCTTCGTACAGATGATCCAGAAATCCCATTAAACTGTGAACTGTATAAGGCATGTAAGTTTATGCTACCAATTTTTGTACCGTCATCAAATGTCATGGAACTATTGTATTCGGTTGGTATATGTGCTGCTGCCGTTGGAATAATAATCGATGGCATATAGAAAAACTTGGGCAATGCTGCTTTCAATTCCAATGCTGTGATATCTGCATCATTGATTAACCTGTTCCAACGTTGATTGGCGGTCGTCCAGTAATAATAACCGGGGGTGACATTATTGGGGGCTGTACCAGCCGTAGCTGTATTATATATCAATAAGGAATTGACTTTAGACGCATTTGTAGCCAATTCACCTTGGATTGGATCAAAACTATCTAGCGAAGTTAGCGCCACCCGAGGGGTCAGTAACCCTTTAGATGGAGACAGCATCTCCATAACGGAGGCTTTACTGGGATCACTGGTACCATGACCGATCTGCCCGTATACGGGAACCCCGACGATCATAAATATACCAGTGATTAAACCAAAAAAATGCCTCTTCATATTTAAATGCTGTCTCTGCTAAAAAAATAATAGTACCCGTTTTGTCTTTCTAATGGAACCGTACACCTGTCGTATCTTTAGTCCCAAATGTTGTCTCAGCTCCACATTCCCACACGCCACACCATGATGCTAGACCCATTCAACTCCACTTCGTTTCGCTCAGGGTGACGTAATTGTGGAGAATAACAGATGATGTATCTTCAATGATCTCTTCGTGACTCTCGTAACCTCGACATGACAAAAGAACGTTTCCGCCTTAGTTACGCCCTACAACAAGCCAGCCTGTACCATTAGACTTTAATACCCAGCCCTGAAAAGGTAATGCACCATAGGTTAACGTACCAGCAGCGCTGATAATGTTAAGGTAGCCACTATGGCTATCATCTGTATTTGTGATTTTTACATTTATCACCTGTCCTTCTGCAACAGTGGCGTCTGGAAGCGTAAGATCTATATCTGAAGCAGCAAGTGTAACCGCAATATTCACCTCCTGCACATACGGGCTGTAATCCGTAGGAAGCGAAGTGCCTATTGTCGATGAAGCACCGATTGCGGCAGAGAGTGACCTTTTAACACTACGTAATACACCGCCTGCTTCAGTGACAACAATGCTATTAGCAGCAGTTGCATTTTGTAGACCATCGATTGCTAATGTGTTCGTTGCATCCGCTGTAATGGTTGTAACTTGATTCAATGCTCCGCCTAATTGCACTTTTCCTGCATCGGCAGCATTGGTACTTCCATCATTGATGGTCAAACCGTTGTCGGCTTTTACCAAAGAACTTAATTTGGTTTTTTGTAAAACACCCCCTGTAGTCAGCACCATAACAAAACCGTCGGCATCAGCTTGAAAACCTGCAGTAACATCTTCTAAGCCATCTATAGCAAGCTTACGATCATTTGCAGGATCAGTACTTCCACTAACAGTTGTAATCGTTGTTAAAGCTGCGTCTAATTCTCCGCCCAATCCTATTTCAACCTTGTTGGTTGTTGTGTTTAATGTTGTCGTGATACCATTAACTCCCTCAATAGCGTCATTGACAAATTCTGAAGGATTAACCCATTTTGACATTAATTGATCAGCTGTAGCAGGGTCATTGTCGTGGTCGCCCATCGCTGTCACTAAAACAAGCCCATCTGTGTCACCTGCTTTGACGCCTACTGTATATGTGGTTTCATTTCCTACAGTCTCTTCCTCGACTTGTACATTTTCTCCTGCAGCGACTTTGGTAGTCTTTACATCCTCAGACGAAATAAAACGTACCCATTTAGCACCAGCTGCTTCCCAGTAGTAGTAACCCGGTGTCACATCATTTGTTCCGGTATTAGTTGTAGCCGTATTGTATACGAACAACGAGTTTGCCGGAGCCGTTACCGGCGCAGCACTGTTTAAAGCTTCCAACGCTATGCGCGGTACCAAAAGACCACGTTTTGTGGATACAATATCCACTGCTGCCGACTTGTCAGGCGTATTTGTTCCGAAACCCTGTTGGGCGTAAACGGCTTGGCCGACCCATGCTGTAGCTAAAAATACAGCGGCTAATATTAAATTTTTCATTTTCATTTTAATTATTCTTTAGATGATTGATTAAGTTGATTCTTTTGATATATACGATTAAAATTTATTAACGATTCGCCATCTTGTTCCGTCCGAAACAAGATCCCATCCGGAAAATGGTAGTGCTGTATAAAGGCCATCGCTGGATACGCCAATGATATTGCCGACGACGTTGACATAGCCATCTTCATTGTTGTCTTCTTTCTTGATGGTGTATTTTTTTCCTTTATTACGAATGTTGGCTTCTGGTAGTATGATGGTGATATCCCCGGCGCTTGCATCGCCCAATATAACAGCATCTTTGAAGGCTGCGGTATAATCGACACCGGTTTCTACGATATTGGTGCTTTCGGCGGTGGATATTCTGTTGAATATTTCATCAATCGCTTCCTGCACGCTGTTGGCATTAATTCCAGAACCGGCGTTGTTATAACCAAGGTTGCCAGCATTGACATCTATCATGGTCAACGGATTGCCGTCGGCATCCCGAAAAGTGTACACACCGTTTGACACTGTAACATGTACCATGCTTGGGTCGATATGAAATGCTGTACCTTTCTCATTTTTATAGGTGTAAGTACCATTATTGTTGCGGGTAAGGGTGGTCTCTGTTTCCGTGCCGCCAACCTGGACCAGTTGCTTAAAATCAATAGTAGTCGGAGTACCGTCGGAATTGATAAACGTAAGCTGATAGGTAGCTGGATCGTACGTAATGTTACTGGCTGTGCCGCTGGAGGCTAAGACCCACCGGGAGCCATTGTTGTAGTATATCCCTGCAACGACATCATTATGCTGCTCGGTATTGTACACCATCATACCGGCGATGTGTGCTGAAAGTGGCGCGGGATTCGTCGAAGAAACCAGCGATACGCGGGCATGAAGCAATCCTTTATTTTTGCTTGCTAATTCTAAAATAGCATCGACATTTGCTGCAATAGCACCTCCATCACTTCCGTCCGAAAGTTTTTGTTGGCCACGAGCAATGTTCGCAAATACAGTAAGCACTAAAGCAATATACAGGGTTAATAACTTCATAAAATAATTTCTTTATTCCTGATAATAGGTAATAAAGGCACGGCAAATGTATCCGCTCATATAGCATATAATACTCCGTAGTTTCACAATATTTAATTCTGCAGCCTTTCCGCTACAAAACTTAAAAACATCATACACAACAAGCTAATTGCATCTTTTTCAAATACTTGTTCGGCAAAGATACTATATGGATCTACTCTAAACCCCACCCGAAAGGGTGGTTTTTTTATTCTTCTCGGATTGTATTATAATCCGTTCACACTTGTGCGGTTTTATGCGTTTTATTATTAACTTTACTTCAAGAAACGAAATTATGAAAACAACAACGCCTTTATTTTTGCTCTTCACAGTGGTCGGTATTTTCGTAAGTACTTTACACCTGTCGGCGCAATACAAACAAACAATCGTAAATAAAACTATTCTGGTACAGAATAAAGGAAATATTATTCCCCTGCAGCGTTTAGACAAGCTAAAAATAGCCGTGGTAACACCCGTAAAGGGCAAGTACAATACGTTTACCGAGCAACTCCAAAAATATGCCGAGGTAGGTGTTTTCGACTTTAACATGTACGAAGAAAACACCAAATACTTTAATATGATCATTGTAGCCGCCACGGAAAGGGAGCTAAGGAGTGATCTCGCGGCACTCTTACAACAGTCTGTCGTAAATAGAAAGCATGTGATCTTATGCCTGTTTAGCGAATCGGGTTCGCTTGAGAGTCCATGGGCTGCTGCTAACTCGCAATCGGGATTTACCAAACTTGTGTCTCCGAGTTTCGATGCTATATCTCAGCGAAATGCGGCGCTGTCCATTTTTGGTGGTTTGGCACTCACGGAAGGGAAATTGAAAACAGAACAAACACGCATTCAATATACAGCGGGGGAAAGTTCAGGATTAAATATTTCGAAGATGACAACCAGAATAGATGCCATAGCAAAAGAAGCGATTAGCAAGCATGCTGCTCCGGGACTGGTTGTAATGGCCCTAAAAAGTGGACAGGTTATTTTTGAGAAAGCCTATGGCTCACATACTTATGAAAGTAAACAGGTAACTGCTGTTGACGACATTTTTGACTTGGCATCTATAAGTAAAATTGCGGGCACTACGCCCGTCATTATGACACTGCAGGAACAGGGCATTATTCATCTGGACAGCACAATCGGGCATTATCTAGGCCAGGCCAAAACGACGAACAAAGCAGATATCACGACACGTTCGGTACTGCTGCATGAAGCAGGCTTCACGCCTTTTATCCCTTTCTACCGTAATTTAAAACCGGGCGACCTGCAATCGCATGAAGATGCTGAACATCAGGTTAAAGTAGCGGATAATGCCTTCCTGAAAAATAATTATTACCAGAATGTGATGTGGCCTGAGATGCTTAATTCAGCCGTGAAGCCCACTGGAAATTATGTGTATTCGGATATCAGCATGTATGTGATGAAAGAAATTGCAGAACACGAAACGAGTACCCCGATGGAAGAATTTGTACAGGATTTCTTATATAAACCAATCGGGATGAAAACTGCCGGCTATACGCCACGAACCCGCTTTGACAGATCACGCATCGTCCCCACCCAGCATGATACGGCTTTTCGTAAAGTGTTGTTGCAGGGCTATGTCCATGATGAAGGAGCTGCCATGGCGGGAGGTGTAGCTGGTCATGCAGGGTTGTTTGCCACGGCCAATGATCTGGCGATATATGGTCAGTTGTTGTTAAATCGGGGAGAATATGGCGGGGTTCGTTATTTCAAACCCGAAACGGTAGATCTATTTACCTCTAATCAATCGCAATCTAGTCGTAGGGGATTGGGCTTTGACAGGGCAGATCCGGATCTTAAAAAGGAATATCCTTCTAAATTCGCGAACAGTTCGGTATACGGCCATACCGGTTATACCGGAACTTGCATCTGGATCGATCCAAAACATCAATTGGTGTATATATTTCTTTCCAATCGGGTACATCCGCAGGTGACGGGGAAACTATATGAACTAAACATCCGCAGCCGCATTCAAGATGTTATTTATGAAACAATTAACGAAGCTAAATAAATGAAGAAGTGGTTTTATATGGGGTTATTACTCACGAGCTATAGCTTGCAGGCGCAGGATTTTAAAACTGTACATCGTGATTTAATCGTGGTCGACGGGCATAATGATGTAATTATAGAATCTATATTGCCGGGTCACGATATTAGCAGTCGTCTTACAACGGGACATACTGACATTCCACGATTGATAGAAGGGGGTGTTGATGTACAGGTTTTCGCAGTTTGGTCGGATGACAAAAAGTGGCAGACCGGTGCTTTTAAGCATGCTAATGATCAATTAGATGCTTTAGAAAAGGTATTGGATAAAAATCCGAATCAAATTGTCTTAGCAAAACATACAGGAGATATTAACCGTATTCTCAGCGAAGGTAAGATTGCCGCTGTAATTGGTATAGAGGGTGGAAATATGATTGAGGGGAGTATCGCTAATTTGGAAAAATTGTATGAGCGGGGCGCCCGCTACCTTACCCTCACTTGGAATTATAATCTACCTTGGGCTACTGCTGCAGCGGTAGAAGTGTTAACAAAATCGGACAAAGGAAAGGGACTTTCGGAACATGGGAAACGTATCATCCGTAGAATGAATGAACTCGGTATGATGATCGACTTATCGCATGCCGGTGAAAAGACGTTTTATGATGTCATGCGCATTTCGACTAAACCCGTACTGGTATCACATAGCAATGCGGCGGCCATTACACCGCATTCTCGGAATTTGGACGATAAGCAACTTGCAGCTTTAAAGCAAAACGGCGGAGTGGTAGGGGTCAACTTCTATTCTGGTTTTTTGGATGCTACTTATGAAGATCGGGTACAAAAATTGTATCGAACACATTTTGGCGAAAGAGGAGATTATTCCCTTTCGGTAACACGCCAATATGGGAAACTACCGCCTGATTTAAAGCATAAAGCCAACGCGCCTTTGCCTACCTTGTTAGACCATATCGATTATTTGGTTCGTAAGATGGGTATAGACAACGTCGCGATTGGTTCTGATTTTGACGGAATAGAATCTCCACCTCAAGGACTGGAAGATGTTTCCAAGTTTCCAAACCTCACGAAGGCATTGCTCGAACGCGGTTACTCTCAAGAGGATATCGCGAAGATCATGGGGCTTAACTTCTTGAGGATATGGAAAGAGAATGAAAATTAGTGATCCAGCTGAATGAGTTCTTTGTAATTTTTATAGAGTTTCTTGGTAAGACGTATATACAGGACATAATAAAACAATGCGATGAGCGAGAAAAGGATTGCAGCCAAAACGAGCATAATGCCAATAAATAAACTATATTCAATCCAAGTTGGTGCACCGTTACGTACCATGGCATCTGCGATGTTATGCCAGCCATCCCATATACCGTGTATAAACTCAACCGTAATAACAATAAGATTGACATAGATATACAGTTGTACTAATTTTCGGGTTGCTATAATGTCTTCTGTTAATCTTTTTGTGTTCTTTTCGGCTTTAATATTTTTATACTTTTTAAAGAAAAGTATGATGAAAGTGAACAAAACAACGTAATAAAACACATATACAATATCTTCCCATAGGGTATCTGGGCTCGCCTGCCAATATTTCCGGGAGAGATAATTGAGTAGGATTCCGGCCAGGAATTCCATACAACTGATTGCAAAAATCCATTTTACAATAGAAGAAGAACTCTTGTGAAGCATTTCTCTGATCTCCTCCCGATTGATCTTTGGGAAATTATGGTCTTTATTCCAGTGCTGTTTTAATACATCCAATTCATCCATTATGCACCTCCTTTAATACTTAACATGTTTTTCAATTTTGTTTTAATGCGGTTCATCTTCACCCGGGCATTGACCTCACTGATTCCTAATGTTTCGGAAATCTCCGCATAGTCTTTATCCTCCAGATACATATATACTAAAGCCTTCTCTATATCGTTAAGCTCGTGCACTGCCAGATACAACGACCGTAATTGTTCTTCTTGCCTGGTATCGTACTCTTCGTAGCGAATATTGTGAAGCGAATTATCCCATTGTACAGTCGGGACGTTACGCTTTTTATTTCGGTAAAGAGAAATGGCTGTATTTAAGGCAACCCGATAAGCCCAGGTTGTAAACTTGGAATCACCTCGAAACGAAGGATAGGACTTCCATAATTGTATCGTCATCTCTTGAAACAAATCTTTATGCGAATCCATATCACCTGTATATAATTTACAGATTTTATGAAGGATGTTTTGATGCTCCTCCAGTTGATTGATAAATTCTGCTTCGAGATTGGAATACATAATATACTATGTGTCGAAGGTAAGAAGATATTGTTACACCGAAATGGTATGTATTGCAATAATTTACGTAATACGTAATCGCAAGATATACCGATCCCGTAAATTGCATATGAGGTACAATTTATCTAGCTTTGTAGGCTATGCAAAAAAAAGCAGAAAACAACCCACGATCATATATTCAAATAAAAGGGGCTCGCGTCAATAATCTAAAAAATATTGATGTAGATATTCCTAAAAATAAACTCGTCGTCATCACCGGGATGTCTGGCTCCGGAAAATCATCGTTGGCTTTTGACACATTATATGCCGAAGGCCAACGTCGCTATGTCGAAAGTCTTTCTTCTTATGCGCGCCAATTCATGGGTCGTATGAATAAACCGGAGGTAGATTACATCAAAGGTATTGCTCCGGCCATTGCTATAGAACAGAAAGTCATTACTAGCAATCCACGTTCTACCGTAGGAACTTCAACAGAAATATACGATTATTTAAAATTGCTGTTTGCGCGGATAGGTAAAACCATCTCTCCTATTTCTGGGAAAGAGGTAACGAAGGATACGGTTTCTTCTATCGTAGACACACTTATAGCTTATCCAATCGATAGCACGCTTACGATTTTGAGTCCGCTGATCCCATTAAATGAACGAAAACTTAAAGAAGAACTGTCGCTGTTACTTCAGAAGGGGTTTGTGCGTGTGATTTTCAACGGGAATATGCACAAGATTGAGTCGTTGCTCGAAGATAAGGATGTGCCAAATAAACAGGTCAAAGAGGGCGAAGTAGAGATCGTAATAGACCGCATCAGACTGGATAAGGAGGAGGATACCATACACCGCATAGCGGATTCTGTACAGACAGCATTCTTCGAGGGAAAGGGCACCTGTGCTATTGAAATTGATGATGAGCGACTTTCATTCTCTGATAAATTTGAGCTGGATGGGATGACTTTCGAAATTCCTACGGCCAACTTCTTCAGCTTTAACAATCCATTTGGCGCTTGTCGGAGGTGTGAGGGGTACGGTAAAATTATCGGAATAGACCCCGACTTAGTTGTACCGGACAAAAGCAAATCGGTATACGACGGTGCTATTGCTCCCTGGAGAGGTGAGAAAATGAGCACCTGGTTAGACAAATTAGTCCGTACAGCGCTCAAATTTGACTTTCCCATTCATCGGTCCTATGGCGACCTCACGCCAGACCAACAAAATCTGTTATGGACAGGAAACCGGTATTTTAATGGATTGGACTCCTTTTTTAAAGAACTTGAGGAACAGACGTATAAAATACAGTATCGTGTAATGCTCTCTCGATACCGTGGAAAAACAGATTGCCCGGAATGTAAAGGCAGCCGTCTACGCAAGGATGCTTCTTTTGTGAAAGTGAACGACAAATCGATAATCGATGTGGTCCTGATGCCAATCGATAAAGCACTTGCTTTTTTTCAAAGCCTCAGCCTTACGGACAATGAACAAATCATTGCGAAAAGACTGCTCGCAGAAATATTGAACAGAATACAATTTTTATGTGATGTTGGATTGAGTTATCTGACATTGAACAGACTGAGTAATACCTTATCTGGCGGGGAATCTCAGCGTATTAATCTGGCCACCTCGTTGGGAAGCTCTTTGGTGGGTTCGATATATGTACTGGATGAACCCAGTATCGGCCTTCATCCACGTGATACACAGAAACTGATCGGTGTATTGAAGTCGCTTCGCGATGTGGGTAATACCGTCATTGTAGTAGAACATGAACAAGAAATGATGGAAGCTGCGGATTACCTGATCGATATTGGCCCGGAAGCGGGAATCAATGGCGGCGAGCTGGTATTTGCTGGAGATTACGACCAAATATTAAAAGATAAACATTCTCTTACGGGTAAATATTTAAGCGGCGAATTACAGATTCCTGTCCCTAAAAGTCGCCGTAAATGGACGGACACGGTTCGGATCAAAGGTGCACGTGAGAACAACTTAAAAGGTATAGACGTGGATTTTCCACTAAATGTATTTACCGTTGTGACGGGCGTTTCGGGTTCGGGTAAGACTTCTCTCGTAAAACGGATCCTCTTCCCTGCATTGCAAAAGGCAATTGGAAATTACTCCGGCGAACAAACCGGTATTTTTGACGCACTCGAGGGCGACTTCGAACAAATAGAGCAGGTAGAAATGGTGGATCAAAACCCAATTGGACGATCCTCCCGCTCTAACCCGGTGACGTATGTAAAAGCCTGGGATGAGATTCGTGCCTTATATTCCAATCTTCCTGCTGCCAAAGCTAATGGGTTAAAACCTTCGGCCTTCTCGTTCAATGTAGAAGGTGGCCGTTGTGATGTATGCCAAGGAGATGGTGAAGTAAAAATCGAAATGCAATTCATGGCAGACATTGTATTGCCCTGTGAGGCCTGCGATGGAAAACGTTTCAAACAACATGTGCTGGATGTGCAATATAAAGAGAAATCGGTTGCGGATATCCTTGACTTAAGCATTGATGAGGCGCTTTCCTTTTTCGGCGATCAACCAAAGATTTTGGGCAAATTACAGCCGTTACAAAATGTGGGACTGGGCTATGTCAAGCTCGGCCAGTCATCGAGTACCCTTTCGGGAGGTGAAGCACAACGGATTAAGCTAGCATCCTTCCTCATTAAGGGAAACAATCAAAAGAAAACGTTGTTTATCTTTGACGAACCGACCACTGGTTTGCATTTCCACGATATCGAAAAACTTTTAAAATCTTTCGATCAATTAATTGCTTTGGGTAATAGTATATTGGTTATCGAACATAACATGGATATGATCAAATCCGCAGATTGGGTGATCGATATTGGCCCTGAAGGAGGTGACAAAGGAGGAGATCTAGTCTACGTAGGAACGCCGGAAAAATTAGCGGATTGTAAAGAATCTTTTACGGGGCAATTTCTTATACCCCATCTAAAGTCCTAACTTGGCATCCTATAATATATACATATGAAGAAGCTTTCTTTTCTACTACTATCACTATTTTTAAGCCTCTATTCGATTTCAAGAGCACAGGTAGACCGTCCTAAACTTGTCGTTGGACTGATGGTAGACCAGATGCGCTGGGATTACCTCTATCGCTTCGCAGACCGGTACGGAGATAAAGGTTTCAAGAGAATATTGAAGGATGGTTTTTCATGTGAGAATACAATTATCAACTATATCCCTACCTATACCGCCATCGGTCATAGTTCGGTATATACCGGATCTGTTCCCTCTATACACGGTATTTCGGGTAACGACTGGATTATACAAGCTACTGGTCAACAAATGTATTGTACGCAGGATGACAATGTAAATGGCGTCGGCACGACGGAAAAAGAAGGACAACAGTCTCCTCGAAATCTATTGGCCTCTACCATCACGGATCAGTTAAAACTGGCGACTAATTTTAAATCAAAGGTGATCGGTATCTCGATAAAAGACAGAGGTGGTATATTACCGGCAGGTCATTTTGCCGATGCGGCTTACTGGTTTGAAAGTAAGTCTGGAGATTGGATTTCGAGCACATTCTACATGGAAGAATTGCCCCATTGGGTAAATGGCTTTAACAAACAAAAGCTGGCTGAAAAGTACCTAAAACAGGATTGGAACACACTCTATCCGATTGAAACTTACCAAACAAACAGCATAGAAGACGATAATATCTATGAAGGGAAATGGGCTGGTGAAACTACATCCGGCTTTCCGCGCAAAACTTCCGAGCTCATGAAAGATGCCGGATTAGAGCTGATAAAAACAACACCTCAAGGCAATACATTTACGTTAGACTTTGCAAAAAAGGCTATTGAAAATGAAAAACTAGGACATAATCCAAGTCAAAATACAGATTTTTTGTGTGTCAGTCTTTCCGCAACAGATTATGTGGGCCACCGTTACTCGCTTTCGGCAGTAGAAATTGAAGATACGTACCTGCGGTTGGATCAGGATATAGCCGATTTCTTGGCTTATTTAGATAACACAGTGGGTGAGGGTAATTATACGTTTTTCCTTACTGCTGATCATGCCGCTTCTTATAATCCCTTATATTATACGGATCAAAAAGGCAACGGAGGATACTTATTTACCCGTCAGATCCTACGCGATCTTAATGCGGAGTTGAAAGCAGAATTTGGAGCTGACAAGGTGGTAAATAGTTTGCTAAACTACCAGGTGAATCTTAATTATGCGCTCATCGATTCGTTAAAATTGGATGCCAATGCGGTGAAGCAAGTTATTTTCAAAAACCTGAATAAAGTGGATGGAATAGCTTACGTGATTGACATGGAAGGCGGTGAAAATATGTTCATTCCTGCTCCACTCCGGGAGAAAATTATCAACGGATACAATCGGAAAAGAAGTGGTGCAATTCAGCTAATCACGGAGCCACAATGGTATTCGGGGACACCTAGAGGCACGGGCACCACACATGGCGTATGGTCGCCATATGATTCGCACATCCCGTTGGTATTTATGGGATGGGGGATTAAGCCGGGTGTTAGCAATAGAGAGGTGCATATTGTCGATATAGCGCCTACGCTATCTGCTTTATTGCGTGTAATGGAGCCAAACGGAAATATCGGGAAACCTATTACGGAGGTGCTCGGTCAATAATTTTTTTTAGCGCTTTAAATTATGTATTTTTGAAAGTTAAGAGGAATTACTATGCTTTCTAAGAAAACAAAATATGCGATAAAGGCGCTGATGGTACTGGGTAGAAACTACGGTCAGGAGCCAATACAGATTATAAAAATTGCAGAAGAAGAACGTATTCCAAAAAAGTTCCTAGAACAGATTCTCTTGGAAATGAGGAACGCGGGAATTTTGTATTCCAAGA
Source organism: Sphingobacterium olei (assembly GCF_005048855.1). Taxonomy (GTDB): domain Bacteria; phylum Bacteroidota; class Bacteroidia; order Sphingobacteriales; family Sphingobacteriaceae; genus Sphingobacterium; species Sphingobacterium olei. Next base: position 137,462 of record NZ_SUME01000005.1, on the reverse strand, counting down.
AAGGCGCTGGAGGGGGATACAGCTTAAATAAAGCTCCTGAAGACATCTTCCTGTCGCAAGTGATGCGTTTGATCGATGGGCCGATCGCATTGCTCCCATGCGTTAGTCTCAACTTCTATCGCTCTTGCGAAGAATGTGTCGAAGAGCATGCGTGTGGCATCAGGGATACTTTTTTAGAAGTGCGGAATGCAATGCTTCAGATATTGAATGACACCAGCATTGCTAGTCTAATCAATAAGGAAAAAGAACTTAATCTCGATTAAAGAGAAATTAAAAAAGGGGATTCAAATTTGAATCCCCTTTTTTAATTTCTTTATTATAATTTGATTTCCTCTTCTTTCGAATTGAAGAAACGAAATTCTGTTAGGTAATACGACTGTATAGATTTTACCTTTATCCATTTGCCATATTTAAAAAACCACTTGATTCTTCTTGAGATAAAACCTGACTTAATGTAGGCGTCGATATAAGGATGTACACATAATGTAATACCTTTTTCGTTTTGTTCTTCAAGAATAAAACTCAAATTATTTTCTATATCATCAAGCAACACAATGCTTGATCTTATTTCTCCTGTACCATCACAAGCCGGACATTTTTCGCTTGTCACGATGCTCATTTCGGGTCGTACTCGCTGACGTGTAATCTGTACGAGACCAAATTTACTTGGAGGAAGAATGGTATGACGAGCTCTGTCCTCGTTCATGCATTCCCTAAGGAAGGTATACAACTCTTTCCGATTTGGCGCTTTGTGCATGTCGATAAAGTCGATAACGACTATACCTCCCATATCACGTAATCGCAACTGTCGTGCGATCTCTTTTGCAGCCTCCTTGTTTACTAAAAGTGCATTATCTTCCTGATTTTCTTTATTCGCAATGCGGTTACCACTATTTACATCGATGACGTGCAGGGCTTCGGTATGTTCAATAACCAAATATGCACCACCTTGTAAATTAACCGTCTTGCCGAAAGACGCCTTAATCTGCTTTTCAACACCAAAATGATCAAAAATAGGCTCTTTATGTTTATAAAGCTTGACTATCTTCTCCAGTTCTGGTGAAATTTCCTGTATGTATGATTTCGTTTCCTCGTAAATAACAGGATCGTTAACATATATATGTGTAAACTCATCCGTTAAAAGATCGCGTACAATGGTAGAAGCTCTATCCATTTCACCCAATATTTTTTGCGGCGGTTCTACAGTTTTAAGGCGTTTGGTAAACAGTTCCCATTTAGAAATCAAATCCAGAAGATCTTTTTGAAGTTCATCAACTCCTTTACCTTCTGACACTGTGCGTATGATGACGCCAAAATTTGCAGGCTTAATACTTTCTACAATTTTCTTCAATCTACTCCGTTCAGCGCTGCCTTTGATTTTTTTTGAAATAGAAACCGAACTTGAAAACGGGACCAATACTACAAAACGTCCTGCAATGGACAAGTCCGAGCTTAAGCGCGGGCCTTTTGTAGATATAGGTTCTTTGGCTATCTGTACCGGTAAAATCATATTTCGGGATAAAATATCCGAAATCTTTCCTGCCTTATCGATATCCTTTTCAAGCTTCAAACTATTGAGCAGTTTCTCTTGATAACTGCCATTCTTTACTATTCGAGTCAGTTTAAGCAACGATTGTACTTGAGGACCTAAATCCAAATAGTGCAAGAATGCATCTTTTTCGTAACCTACATCTACGAATGCTGCATTCAGACCAGGCATAATTTTTTTGATACGGCCGAGATAAATATCTCCAACAGCAAAATTACTCCCAGCTTGCTCACGATTGAGTTCAACAAGTTGCTTGTCCTGTAGTAAAGCAATAGTCACTCCTTTTTCAGGAGTTGAATCGATAATTAATTCCTTTACCAACAGCTACTAAATTATGGGAAATAGCACCTCGCGCACTATTCTAATCCCTTATGAAACATAAAACTCGCTTAATGAAAAATACAATCTATGCTAAAACAAGCTGTTTTGTCATAGATTGTACTATGTCTTGAAGTAATAAATACCTCATTTGACTATTAGCTACAAGAAGTTATTTTTTCTTGTGTCTATTTTTTCTTAAACGTTTTTTACGTTTGTGAGTAGCCATTTTGTGTCTTTTTCTTTTTTTTCCGCTTGGCATAGCTTTAATGTTTTTAAAAATGATGTAAATAAAATCTGTTAATTACTTACTCAATGCTTCGATCTGACGATCGATGTATTGAGAGAGAGTTGGATCTGCAGCCATTTCCTTACTTTTTTGAAAAGCAGCAATTGCCTCCGTCCTCAACCCAATTTTTTCATATCCTGTCGCTAAGTAGAAGTACGACTCTGCATCGGGCTTCATTTCTACAACCGTCTTGAAGCGTTCGATAGCCTTGTCATATTGTTGTGATTGTAGTGAAAACAACCCCAACGTTCTATTCGCTTCGATATTTTTTGGTTCCGTTTTTACTACTTCTTGTAGCAATGCAATACCTGCCATAGGATTATTAGACCCTGTTACCAAGGCAGCTCCAAGGCCGGTTTTTGCAGATAAATTGTTCGCGTCTAATTCCAACGCTTCTTCATACGATTGAATGGCTAGCTGATTTAAAGCTGATGCCATTGTTGTATCCTGCAAATTGGTATACGCCGCACGGTAAGCATCTCCAGCTTTCAACCAATAGTCGAACTTGGGTGTAATCTTGGCCATTTCGGCGTAGATAAACCCTTGAGGTGCCGCTTTTGCCAAGTCATCCCACTTATTTGCCAATTCTTGCAACAACGCAACTTTCGCCTCTCCTTCAGCACCTTCCACTTTAGCTTCTATCTTGGCAATATCCTGAGCGAGTGATGTATTGATACTTTGTTTCGCAATATCCGAAACATTTTTCAAATTATACATAGATTCGGCAGAATTCGAAGAGGCAGCTGCTGTGTCCTTCTCCCCATCAACCAAACCTTTAATAGGACGTGCCAATAGAACGCCCATTAAGACGACTATAAACACAATGACTACTATTTGTTTGGTATTAAGCATGGGACGAATTTACTCTTATTTTTTTGCTTTATTCCCAGTTTTTACTTTTTCAACAAAAACTTTTGCTGGTTTAAAACTTGGAACAAAATGTTCAGGGATGATAATCGCTGTGTTTTTGGAAATATTACGCGCAGTTTTTTCAGCTCTCTTTTTTACAACGAAACTTCCAAAACCTCTAACATAAACATTTTCTCCTCCAATCATTGCATTTTTAACAACTTTGAAAAACGCCTCTACTGTCTCTTGAACGTCTACCTTCTCTAAACCTGTCTTGGTAGAGATTTCCGCAATAATTTCTGCTTTAGTCATATCTATTATACTGTAATTATTTATTTCTCTCTCATCCCATCATTTGGGGTTGCAAAAGTATCTTTTTTAAATGAGCTTTAAAAATATTTTCATGTATTTTTGATACTGAAAATTTTCATTTTCAAACATTTAACGTTTTAACTGATGCGATGATCCCCCAAAAATGTCTGCAAAGTTACTATTATTTTGCTGACTGTCAAATATTTATTACAATTTTACCTTAAAGGTAGCAGCAATGTGACGTAAGTCTGGCTCTTCATGCAAAGCCGAAATTACAATGCGATTCAGCAGTGGACTCGTTGGAAAAGGGTAGGGAAAGCTGGAAATCAATACATTGTTATTCAACAAATAATGGTATAAATTGGAATCTGTCGTACTAAAAACCGGGAAATGGGGAATGCTACTAAATGGCAAAGACGCAAGTAATTGTTGCGCTAGAGAAATGTTATCGTGTAGCTTATCAAAAGCCTGTTCGTATATCGTTTGTCCGTTCAAAAGGGCATACATACTGGCTGGAGATGAAGGCGATGCACCGGTAAAAATAGAGTCGTTCCGCAGCATATCTATATGCTCGCTATTACCTAAAACGACACCTGCATCGGTCCCCATCCCCTTGGCCAGGGAGGCAACGATCACTACGGTTAGATTATCTTGATTGGCAAAATCCAACGTTGTCGAAATTCCGTTTTTTCGTAACACCCCGATACCGTGCGAGTCATCTAGCACGAATAATATCTTTTTATGTGATTTTATAGCTTTAAAACCTGAGAAATCATACAGCATAGGCATCAAATTATCCAGTGCATTGGACACGATGACAAAATTACCCTTGTTAGAGTGGTTTATGTAATCTACGGTTTTGTCTACCCAAGTGTCAAAATTCTTCTCCACTTGTGGATCTCGATCAATCCATAGGGCAGGATGCGTATCTGGCGCATAAATTAGTTCGCCGTAATTACGAAAGACCTTTACCGCCAACTGGGTTGCCAAATAACCACTTGAAAGCAAGACCGCATCTTCAAATCCAAAACGCTGTGCGATATAACGCTCCGCTTCAGGATATATCCCCAACTGAATGTTGTTGTTACGCGAGGTTCCATTGTTAAGGCCATACTTGTCTATCCCCTCTTTGTAAAGCGAAATATAATCCGGATTGTCAAGCAATCCCAAATAGGCTGTGCCACCAAAAAAAAGATAGTCTCTCCCCTCTTGTTGGATGAAGCGGCCGGTAGGTTGATTTAAATATTGAAAATTTTTCATCCAAGTAAATTATTTATTAATGTAAGAGTTTAATGGCATAAATAAACTCTTATACTCGGTTATTCTTTAAAGGTGAAGAAGCTATCAGGTGTCATCAGCTTAATACAAATGAAAATTCAAGGGGAAATTTAATCCGACAGAAAATGTAAACCCATCAATCTTCTTAAAATCAGATTTTTGGTTGATATTAACACCATATCCCACCCCGATATCGACCAACGATGCCAAACTTATACCGACCTTAGGTGTCACGGTATAGGGTGTGATCTCTCCTTTAACAAATGGCCATACCCCTTTATCACTAAGATAGTAGGTTAGCCCAAGTTCTGGCACTATAGTAGTGCGATCCATCATCCAGGTAAAATTTGCTCCTCCGTCTATCTTGATATACTGATATTCATTGGGCGCAAAAAGTCCCCAGCCTGACAGCTTTAAAAAGTTACCATGTTGATATTGATAGCCAATCGATGGCCCCCATATCCACGAATTACCACCGGGCTTCCCGCCAACACTTTCCTGGCCCTTCACCGAGGCAACATAGGATAATAAACCACAGCAAAACACTACAATCTTCTTCATACTCGGGATTTTTTGAAAAGCACTAATCTACAATATATAATTAAAAAACTAAACCGGTATTAGTCCAGTTCATCTAATATTTCCTTCACCGCTCTTTCTAATTGCGGATCCCGATCTGCCAAGCGGTCAGCGATTGTATTTTTAACGTAAATATCCGGAGCCACTCCTGTTTGCTCTAGATCTTGTCCATCTAGGGTATAACAGCCCCATGCCGGCACTCTGTACATCGACCCATCGACTAATCCTTTTGCGGAGGTAAATATGATCCAGCGATACGTCTCAGTGCCGATGACCTTGCCTAATTTTAATGCTTTAAATCCGGCAGCAGTCATCTCGGCATCGCTCAGCGACTGTTCGTTAATCAACAGCACAATAGGCTTGGATGCTGGCGAAAAATTACTTTGTGGCGCTCTTTTACCATTTCTATACTGCCATTGCAGGTAAGGCCGTTGTGATAAAAATCTCAGCACCTCATCGTGTACATTGCCTCCGGTATTGTAACGTAAATCCAGAATGATGGCTTCCTTATTATTTTCGTGTTCGGCCATATCCAACAAAAACTGGTTCAGCTGATCGCCACTCATATTCTTCATATGTGAATAGGCAATACGATTGTTACCCCAAGAATCGACTTTGCCTCTATTCGATTTGATCCACTCATCGTACAACTGATCTTTTTGTGCGGTGGATGATTGCGGGCGGATGTTAACGACGACCTCTTTCCCCTGACGCAAAAAAGTAAGCGTCATTTCCTCCTTCAACGAGGGTTGTGCAAAATAATAGTCTCTGTCCTGCGTAGCTGAAACCTTATTTCCATTTACAGCGACGAGAATATCACCAGCTTGGATGTCGACATCTTTACGGGAGGCCGGGCTACGTTGGATAATCTGAGCGACTTGAAGTGGATTCCCGGAATCAAACGACACACCGATTTCATTGGAAACCGTCGTAAAATCTTTGCGTTCTTCGGGACCGGAAGAATTGAAGCCGAGATGTGAGGCATTCAGCTCTCCCAACATGTCGTTGAGCAGAATACGCAGGTCGCTCCTGTTATTTACCTGAGGGAGATATGTTTCATATCTTTTTTTAACGGCTGCCCAATCTACACCATGAAAATTGTCATCGTAAAAATTCTCTTCGATACCTGCCCAGGTTTCATAAAACATCTGTTTAAATTCACTTTGCAGATTCCGTTGAAATTTTAGTGCAAGCTCTACCTTGTCTAATTTATTTGCCTCTATCGTGTATTTATGGATTGCTCCTCTGCTCAATGCGTAGTATTTCCCTCCCACTTCAAGAAGATTGGATACACCGCCATCAGCTACTTTCTCGGTCTTATTAGGGGTAAAAGGTTCCATGACGGTACGATAAAGTGCTGTGCGCCCTTCGCCATGATTAGAAGAATAAAAGACATATGTCTTTTCTCCTTTCTTGAGGATCGTAGGATTCGCCTGTGTCCCGAAAGCAGGGCTTACCAAGGATATGCGATCCAGTAGTCCTTGCGTGTTGATCGCTACCACCGGCGAGGGGGCTGTGCTCTTTTTTGCATTTGTGGTATCCTTTGTCGGTTTTTCCGTTTCGTTAAAGAGTTCGTCAAACTTGCTGATACGATAGTCTTCATCGAAATTGTCAAGTGCCATCCGGTATATGCTCGCATTCTGCATACCTGTTGGGTATGAGGGTTTTGTTCTGTTACTAGCAAAGTAGATATACTTTCCATCAGGCGACCAGGTCGGCGACGTTTCAGAAACACCCGTATTGGTTAAATTGATGGTACTGTTGCTTGTTAGATGATGCACAAAGATATCCTGTTCAAAGTTGCGATATGCTGTGAATAGGATATAAGCGCCATCTGGGGAGAATGAGGGTGAGGAATTCTGGAATGCCCAAATCTCATCCTTCACGATAGTGCTGCTTTTAAGAGAAGCGAGGTCCAATAGGCGTACTTCATCCCTACCACTTAGATAAACGGCTTGACTGCGGCTTGTGTTCATCTCAAGATCTCTATTGTTGCGCAGATCCTGCGTGAGTTGCTTGGCCTGTCCTTTCCCATCTGCATTGATCGTGAACCAATTGAGATATCCCTGATACGTCTGATTATATATTAGGGTTTTATTATCCTTTAGCCACATGACCTCCATGACCCGCTCGCCCTGACCGGGCATTTGCCTTACGAATTTTCCGTCTATATCACTTACAAACAGCTCGCCTCTTGACACAAAAACCATTTTCTTTCCGTCAGGAGAAACATCAAGATTACTGATATTTTCTTTTACATCAAACTCCTGCTGCTTATCCAGAACAAGGTTGCGATTAAGTGCGATCTTGGGCTGTGTTATCTTTTTTGAAGACACATCATATATAAAGAGTTGATAATCCTTTTCGAAGACCACGCGTTCGCCATTAGCGGCCACAAAGGGCCTCTTTATAGAGGTTGAAAATTTAGTCAGCGCCGTTTTCTGACGCCCTACGAACGTATAGAGATTAAACTCATCATTTTCTTCATCGGAGGCAAAGTAGATGTTGCCTTTACGATCCGCACTTGCCCAAAAATCTTTACCTTCATAGTCGGTATATTGCTTGAACGTATTATCCTTCGGACTGTAGGAAAGAATATCTGGATTGAAAGCACCTTTATAACGTTTGCGGTTGGCTGCACTGTAACTTTCCCACGAGTCGTTAAATAACAGCTCTCCTTCTGGGGTCTCTACAACATTATGAATGGTATTAAAATAATGGGGAAATAACCGCTCTGCTGTACCTCCGCTCCGCACTACTTTGTAACTGCCAAATCTATTGTGGCGTGATGACGTGAAGTAGATTGATTTGCTATCCCAGCTCCAGCTATCTACCTCATCTCCTGCTTCATGATAGGTTAGCTGTTTAATATCACCTCCTTCAAGTGGCATAACATAGACATCCATATTACCGCTTTGATTAGATGAGAATGCGAGCCACTTTCCATCCGGAGATATACGTGGTGCTATTTCATTACCTTTCATGGCCGTGAGTCGGAATGCTGCTCCCCCTTCTACAGATACGCGCCATAGGTCGCCATCATAACTAAAAACGATTGTATTGCCATCAGGACTTAGTGTGGGGTGTGATAAAAAAGATAATTCAGATGGAGATTGCGCCTGTGTGAAAAACGAGCAGCCAATGGACATCCCCAATGCGCAGAGGAAAACTTTTATCATGATTAATATGAGGTTTCTGTATGTTATTTATTTTGTAAAATACAAATTTAAAATACCTATTGACTTTTTTATCATCTTGATAACCTGGTATTCATTTTTTTACAAGATTCTGTCGACACCAATAGATAACAGAATAAATAACAATTAGTCACTCTACCGACTGCGTTGCGGAGTCAAAACGTAGTTGGTGATTTACAGAAATAATATTGCCCGTTATTTAGCAACTGTCGAATCCCGCTTTTCGCCCTGGATAACATGCCGTCGCCGTTCCTGCTCTTCCTGTATTTTTTGTAGGTGGGATTCCAGCTCACGCTTCAGGTCGGCTTCGCTAATGGTATTGGCATCGGGATCGTCGGGCAGATTTAACCAGGGACCTTTCTGTGAAAAATCATAGCTGCCAAACACGATAACCGGAGTGCCTTGGGCTTTTACGTCATGTTCGCCTTCCAGTACCCACATATCTGCCCAGTCATACAGCCATCGCGCATCGTTTTCCAATAGGCGTAGGCAGGAATGCGATGCTGGATAACCGGGCATAGCGTACAGATGCCAACCGACCCCCTTTTCATTTTCGATATTAAAATTCCATTTCAATAGCCATTCATCATCTACCGTGCTGATGTGCTCCTCGGCCTTCCAGTTGGCAAAGAACAAGCCGACAGGCGTCGAATCTTTTTGCGTGCCCATACTAGTAGGACCCCAGCGTACCTGCAATCCGTTTTCATAAACGGCAAATGCCTGATAAGGATAGGAGAAAAAAATGATCTTGTGAATTTCTTGCAATTCCTTAAGCCGCGGAGGAAAGGGGGAATATACTGAAAGATCTGTCCATACCGAATCTGGAACGACCAACATATCGGCCTGTTTTATATGATAACGGTCAATACGATTCAGCGCCAGGATAACCTGTCTTTGCTCTTCACTGTACCTCTTTTCAAATTCAGCCAGTGCGCTGTCGGGATCAGCAGCCCCTTTGATCAGCAGCGAATCATACCCTCCCTCAAAAGGTTCTATTTCTTTGTGAGCCAATGAATCTGTGCTGCCGTCGTTATTGTTTTTCGCGCCACGGTTACAGGCCGCTTGTGTAAACATAATGGCACACAGAACGATTAAATGGATATATTTTGTCATATAGCTTAACTTATTAAACCTTAACAATCGTAGCACTGTTTTGTTGGTTGTTGGTTAAACAAACACGATTAAATGGCGCAAGAATATTCTTTCAACGTCTGGACCGTAAATAACTTCAACTTAGCGGAGAGCTCGCTGAGAGACTTGCGTAATCACCCAATTACGGTTTAATTCCTTAATGATATGGATTCTTAGAAACGAAAAAAGTCGTTTTTCTGTTGAAAAAACGACTTTTTTGATTGGTGACCCCGGAGAGGCTCGAACTCTCGACCCACTGATTAAGAGTCAGTTGCTCTACCAACTGAGCTACGGAGTCCTTTTCAGCAGACTAAAGGTACAATAGATTATCACAAAATCAAAAGAGTTTCGTACCTACTACAAGTATTGTTTACTTCTAAATTTTCTTGTTTTCATAGTTCTTGCCGTAAATTAAATCTAAAAGTAAGGAAATAATCTGACCGTAAAATGCTCAATTTTAATTTTAGGTTACTTAGTTTTGTGTTCGAAATTTCATTCCCATGTCTACGTTAAAATACTACGATCAACCTGATCTTTTACAACATAAAAATAGAATCCGCATTGCTGTTTCACTTTTTTATTTTTGCCAGGGAATAGCATTTGCCTCTTGGGCAAGCCGTATTCCGATCATTAAATCAAATTTACAACTATCTGAAGGGGAACTCGGAACTATCCTATTAATGCTTCCCATCGGTCAACTGGTTACCATGCCGCTGTCAGGGAAATTGGTTTCTAAATACGGTAGCCACCATCTCCTACCTAATACGGCTATCATTTACAGTTGCATATTATGTCTGATCGGAGTAGCGACTAATGCATGGCAACTAGGAGGCATACTGTTTCTGTTTGGCGTATTTGGGAACATGTGCAATATTTCAGTAAACACACAAGGGGTATTGGCAGAGGATATTTTTAAAAAACCAATCATGTCATCCTTCCATGGGGCATGGAGTATTGCCGGATTTACAGGCGCTCTGGTAGGCTTATTGACATTAAATTTAGGTCTTACTACCCTCCAGCATTTTTTGATTATTCTAGGAATGGTGATTCTAAGTACATTGATTAACAAAGCATTTTTGGCTCCTCCTAAGCAAGGTGCCTCGGAAAAGGAATCGAGCTCATTCAAACCCGACCGCACCCTTATTTCATTGGGCATAATCGGATTTTGTAGCATGGCTACTGAAGGTGCGATGTTTGACTGGAGTGGCGTTTACTTTCACGATATCGTAGGAGCTCCTGAAAACCTCGTCATTGTAGGTTACGCTTCTTTTATGGTTATGATGGCATCGGGCAGATTTGTAGGCGACTTTGTGATCAGTCGGATCGGACGTCAGCGAACGCTTCAGATTAGTGGGATTCTAATGTTTTTGGGCATGATGCTATCGGTGGTATGGCCACACTTCATCGTATGTACAGCGGCTTTTATGCTTGTTGGCCTAGGGGTTGCATGTAATATTCCTACTGTTTATTCGATCACTGGAAAACACAAAACTATTCCTTCTGGTGTAGCACTCGCCATGGTTTCGAGTATTAGTTACCTCGGATTTCTGATGGGACCACCATTAATTGGATATATCGCCGAACTCTTTAGCTTAAGATATTCGTACGGTATCTTTGCTTGTTTTGGCCTTTTATTATTTATTATGACAAGTAAGCTCAGGGTATTCAAAGAGAATTAGCCAATAAATTTACCTAAAGATGAGCCCGGTTAAAAACGTACATCTACAATCTCTATTGCTGTTGGTGCAGTTTGCTGAAGCCCTTCACCATCTTTCTGCGTCACCTCTTGTGTAAATAAGCTGAGTACCTTTCTGTGTTTCCATCTCTCGGTGTCATAGGAGGGCTCCCAATCGCCAAGACTACGATTCGTCAACGAAACAATGCGGTAGGCAGATTTCCCAGCGTTGGGAATAATAGCCACGGAAGCTTTAGATCCAAGATCTTCATCTCGAAACAGGAGATATACTTTAGCTTTTTTCCCGCCACCAGAAACGAGTATTTGCGGTCTGGAGATCGGTATTTTCTTCGTTCCCCCTCCGGCAAGTCTAAAGTCGTTCTGACGGAAGTTCAATACACGCGTCTGCCACTTCTTTTTATCTTGAAACACGACATGGTACTGTGGTAGATTACTTGTCGTATCCCGCCAATAATTGGCAATATAAACCTTTCCGTCGTCGTCCGTAGTCATGGATGTTTGATTCATGAGATCACTGCTCTCGGGGATGATATGAATGATGTCGGACTGCAGATAATCTATCGGTAATTGATAAGTTGCTCCTGAAGATTTTTCCCATGTCTTACCTCCGTCTTTAGACATTGCATAGCAAAGGTTGTGATTAGTCGCTACATCCGGCGTATTACGCCACACCCAGGAAAGATGCATATGATCATGACGATCCAGACAAAATTGCGGGTATGCATTTCGTTTCCCCTCTCCATCTATTAAATTATCGTGTATGCGTATCCAATTTTTGTCTGCGAGGATATACTCATTCAGCACCAAATTACCTCTACCTGAACCACCATCTCGGTACAGAAATAGAATATTACCATTGCTTTTCCGATAAAATTCCGGATAGGTTACACTTCCTTCTGATGAACCTATCATTGCCGATTTTTCAAACTGATCTATTTCAAAAGGTTGCTTGCTTTTTGCATAGTTTAGTGCGTTATTGTGATGATCCCAGGATAAATGAAGGTAGCCTTCTCCGTCTACCATGATGCTAATTGAGTTATGGGCGTCTTTGATATTTCCGACAAAAGAAGTCTTTTTTATGCTCCAATCATTATTACCCAATGATCTGCGGGCCACACACACAAAACCGTCGTTGTCATAATAGGAAGTAAACTGATACTTGGAACCGGAGATTATCGAATTTTTACGAAAAATGGTGGTGTTGATAGAGTTACTCGCCCAACCCAAGCCAACTGTACTCTTCTCCATTTTTTGTGCAGAAGAAATTCCCACATATAGTAGAAAAAATAATGTTAATTTTTTTTTCATTTCGCCTTCAATAATTTTTTGAGCTCCTTTTTTGAAATTTTGAATACAGTACCATGACGAATCCCCTTAGGCATCGTGATTTTTGCCGAAATATCCTCCCAATTTATCAAGTCACGCGATTTTATGGCACCATATTGATGATTAGTATACTTATCAAAATATACAATCCACTCGTCATTTATTTTTATGGCTGTAGGACCTTCTGCCCAATACTTCCCTGTAATCGGAGCGGAAATATCGGAATAAGGCCCTGTGATAGATTCCGCAATTGCTGTTTTTATATTTTTCTGAACAGGAACTTTTGTTTCATCTTTTACAAACATTACCCACCTACCGTCATGTCGTACAATCGAGGCATCAATAGCATTAAACCCAGGGTCATACAATAACTTCGTATCTGTAAAAGATTGAAAATCTTTGGTCGTTACGTAATACATACGGTGATTGTACCGATTGTCGTCTTCTATCTGTGTCTCGGAAAATTTACCTTCGATGGTCGTTGCCCAATAAATCATATATTCTTCGTTAATGAAATCGTAAGTGATTTCAGGTGCCCAGGTATTCCGAGCTTTCAGTTCATGTTCCATTACCGGAATATATTGCTGATCTGACCATTTGATCAAATCTTTTGAGGAAGCATAGCCTATTCCTTTTTGCGTCCAACTCACTGTCCATACCATATGAAACCGACCGTCGACACCACGGATAATACAGGGATCGCGCATCAATTTATCTGCACTTATCTCAGGCTTCAAGAAAGATTCATCATTTTTTAGTGCTTTCCACGTTAATCCATCTTCGCTATAGGCCAAATGCAATCCATCTTGCCCATTGTCTTTAAAATAGGAAAAGGCATACACCGAATCTCTTTTCTGCGCATAACTGTTTACGCAGATGAAGAAGCTAAGTAAAAGAAACAAGCTATTTTTCATGTATAATTTTGTTATTACACTAGGTTTTGGGTTTATTGGTGTAAACATAACAATTAAAAGTCATCCATCTTCAAGAATAATCTAAATTTTACAAAAAAGAAGACGTGGGTTCACCTTCTATGGAGAAAGACTTGTAAATACTGAAAAACAAAAAAACCGTTTAATTTTTCATTTAAACGGTTTTTTGCTAAAATTATATTAGATTTATTTCCTTTCCAATCCTTTTGCGACCAGGTTCTCCACGTATTCGCGCACTGCTTCATTTGAAAAACGGGAGGTGACATCAAATGCAAATGCATGAACCAATAAAATTCGTGCGGATTCTTCACCGATACCGCGAGCTCTTAAGTAAAACAACGCCTCATCGTCAAACTGTCCCATCGTACAACCATGTGAACATTTGACGTCATCTGCAAAGATTTCCAGTTGTGGTTTGGTATAGACTGTTGATTTATCGCCAATCAACATATTGTTGTTTTGCTGAAATGCGTTCGTCTTTTGGGCATCTTCGCGCACAAAAATCTTACCGTTAAAAACGGCAGTTGAAGAGTCCTGAGGAATGTTTTTGTACCATTCATATGACTCGCAATGCGGTTTCAGATGATCCACAATCGTGTGGTTGTCTGCAAACTGATTATCCGCCAATAGATTGATACCATATAAATGTGACTCTACATTTTCCGCATCCAGTCGTACATTGATATTATTACGTACAAACGAAACTCCCGGAAAAGTACAGTTGTAATTATTATATAGACTGTATTGGTGCTGATATACTTCGGTATGATTGATATAGCTCCCGGTATCGCCGGCTAACTGTAGATAATAATGTTGCGCTTTTGCATTTTCCTCCAGTACGATTTCGGTCACCTTATTGTGGAGATTTTTTGCGGTATTGTCCAATGTAATGAAAGATTCGATAATCTCGACTTCTGCATTGGCCGCTACTACGAATAAATTACGCGTTTGGGAAAAGAAATCCGCACCTCCAGTCGCAACGTGTACGATCTGAATAGGTTTAGATACTACTTTGTTCTTCCCGACATAAAGATAAATCCCAGAGGTGTATAAAGCTGTATTCAGCGCCACTAACACATTATCGGTTTTGTCCGCATATTGCGCAAAATGGTTTTTAAATCCGTCCTCGTGAGCGGCATCTTCAATTGATTTTACCGTAACGCCGATTTCATCTTCCAAAGAAGAGAATGCCATCACATATTGGCCATTGATCAATACGATACGGTGTGCATCCAAATTAGGAATATCGGCTTTACTGAAATCAATATCTGCTATATCCACATCTTCGTTCAATAAGTAGGTCTTATTGACAAGATTTTGAATGTTTGTATATTTCCAGTCTTCATTCTTTACAGTTGGGAAACCTTCTTTCTCAAAGCGATCAAATGCTTCTTGACGTATTGTTTTAAGAATTGTAGGTTCGTTTGATGCTTCCAATTCTTGGAAAGTCGATGTCAACTGTTGGAATAAAGAGTTTGCTACTAATGTACTCATGTTATTTATTATCAATCCGCTCATTACCTTAATTAATTATCGTAAAACCGATTAGGCATTTTGCGCATCTAATTCTTTTAACCAGTCGTATCCTTTTTCTTCTAACTCTAATGCCAATTCTTTCGTACCTGTTTTTACGATACGCCCATCATGTAGTACGTGTACAAAATCAGGAACGATATAATCCAATAGACGTTGGTAGTGGGTGATAACTACAAAAGCATTGTCTTTGGAACGCAAATGGTTTACGCCTTTTGCAACAATACGTAAAGCATCAATATCCAATCCAGAATCGGTTTCATCCAAAATGGATAGTTTGGGATTCAACATCGCCAATTGAAATATTTCATTACGCTTTTTTTCTCCTCCTGAGAACCCTTCGTTCAAAGAGCGATTGGCTAAATTCGCTGAGAATTCGACTAATTTTTGCCTGTCTTTTACCATTTGTAAGAACTCTTTCGCTTCCATTGGAGGAAGACCCTTGTATTCACGAATATCATTTACCGCTGTTCTTAAGAAGTTAATGTTTGAGACACCCGGAATTTCCACAGGATATTGGAATGCTAAAAACAAGCCCTCCCGCGCACGGTCTTCTGGGGAAAGATCCAATAAATCTACCCCATCCAATAGCGCTGTACCGTCTGTTACTTCGTATGAATCACGACCTGCTAAAACGTTGCCCAATGTACTTTTTCCAGCACCGTTGGGTCCCATTATCGCGTGAACTTCTCCAGCTTTAACTTCTAAGTTTAGTCCTTTTAATATTTGCTTGTCTTCAACAGACGCATGTAAATTCTTAATTGATAACATTTTTTTAGTATTGAGTATTGAGATATGAGATATGAGACCTACATCCTCAATGTTTCATTCATTTTTTAAAATTAACCTACAGAACCTTCTAATGAAATTGCTAATAGTTTTTGTGCTTCTACAGCAAATTCCATTGGCAATTGATTTAACACCTCTTTGGCGTAACCATTTACAATTAATCCCACCGCTTTTTCTGAATCAATACCACGTTGATTCAAATAGAACACCTGATCTTCCCCGATTTTGGAAGTTGTTGCTTCATGCTCTAATTTCGCTGATTTATTTTTACTTTCTATATACGGAAATGTATGCGCCCCACAACGATCTCCTATTAATAAAGAGTCACATTGGGTAAAATTACGTGCATTATCGGCGTTGGGACCAATCTTTACTAACCCGCGGTAACTATTATGACTATTTCCCGCAGAGATTCCCTTAGAAATAATTTTGGATTTCGTGTTTTTGCCCAAGTGAATCATCTTCGTGCCGGTATCCGCCAATTGCTTATTACGCGTCATTGCTACAGAATAAAATTCTCCGACCGAATTGTCCCCTTTCAAAATGACTCCTGGATATTTCCAAGTAATCGCCGAACCTGTTTCAACTTGAGTCCAGGAAATCTTGGAATTGTCTCCTTTACATATACCACGTTTGGTAACGAAATTGTAAATTCCACCCACTCCATTTTTGTCGCCTGGATACCAGTTTTGAACTGTTGAATATTTAATTTCGGCATCTCGTTGTGCAATCAGTTCGACTACCGCGGCATGCAGTTGATTCTCGTCACGCATTGGCGCGGTACAGCCTTCAAGATAGGACACGTACGAACCTTCGTCTGCAATAATTAATGTTCGCTCAAATTGCCCAGTATTCTGTGCATTGATACGGAAATACGTAGATAGCTCCATTGGACAATGAACGCCCTTAGGAATATACACGAATGAACCATCGGAAAATACTGCAGAATTTAACGCTGCATATACATTATCTGTTTGTGGCACTACTGAGCCTAGATGCGCGCGTACTAAATCGGGGTGCTCTTGTACGGCTTCGCCAAATGAGCAAAAGATCACTCCCTTTTCTTTTAATTTTTCACGAAAAGTTGTCTTTACTGAAACTGAATCGAATACAGCATCTACCGCAACAACACCCGCTAATATTTTCTGCTCATCCAAGGGAATCCCTAATTTAGCAAATGTGGAAAGCAATTCTGGATCAACTTCATCTAAACTTTCTAACTGCTTTTTAGGCTTCGGAGCCGCATAATAAGATAAATCTTGAAAGTCAACTTCTGGATTATCAAAATTTTGCCATGTAGGCATTTTCATTGTTAAGAAATGACGAAAGGCTTTCAATCTCCATTCCAATAACCATTCGGGTTCATTTTTCTTTGCAGAAATCAAGCGAACAGTATCTTCATTCAATCCTCTCGGTGCAATATCCATTTCAATATCGGTGGTGAAACCGTATTTATATTCTTCTTGCTCCAGCTCTTTCAGTAATTCGTCGTCTTTGGTACTCATAACTCTTTCCCTTTTTATCTGATTTAGGCATAACCTAACTCTATTTCGGACAACAAAGTTACGACTTATCCCCCAATAAAACAGTATCCTTCGACGGCTTGAACATGATTTTTGACGAAATTTGTGATAAAAGTCATTTCTTCTAACTATAGACGCATTTGCATCCCATTTATTATGACATAAAAATGATGTCAAATAAATCAAATCTATTTAAAGAATCCTTAAAGATAGTTTTTAACGATATATTCTTTCGGTTTGTGAATGCAAAGCATTTTATCTAAGTTTACATACCTTTGATAGTACTACCAGATAATATGACATATCAACTCGATAAATTAGATTTAAAGATTTTGCGGTTGTTACAGGAAAATGGACGCATCACCAACCTGCAATTGGCTACGAACATTGGTCTTTCGCCAGCCCCTACCCTGGAACGTGTACGCAAATTGGAAAATGGCGGTTTTATAAAAAGCTATCACGCTTTTGTTGATGAAGAAATGTTGGGTCTTGGTATTAAATCTTTTATTCAGATCTCTTTGGACTTTCATACGCACAATGCTATTCCTGAATTTGTTGAAGCAGTAAAATCTATTCCCGAAGTAACGGAATGCCATCATGTGACGGGTAATTGTGATTTTATCCTAAAAGTATATGTTAAAGACATCAAAGCCTACGAGGCTGTTATCATGGAAAAAATTTCGAAAATACCTTTCGTTAAAACCTTTCAGACCATGATGATTATGTCTACATCCAAGAAAGAACCCATTATCCCTTTAGAATATTAACCCATCCTATGCTTAAAAAAAACTCATCCTTTAACGATTTTGCAGTTATCCTTACCTGGCCAGATGCCACTATAAGGGGAGACGAAAAATGGATGATGTTTTTTAAGAAAATTGGGATTGTCAAAAATCTAAATTTTAAAGTAGGCCACACCGGTATCGTGATTGTAAATCAAAAAAACGGTGAAATGTTGTTTTATGATTTTGGCCGCTACATCACTCCAAGAGGATATGGAAGAGCACGATCCAAATTTTCTGATCCGCGGTTGGAAATAAAAGTCAAAGCAACGGTTCAACACAATGAGATCATAAATCTACCTGAAATTATTAATCATTTTGAAGAGCTTAAACCGGCGATGTATGGCGAAGGAAGAGTTTATTTTTCTGTGGTAGAAAACGTTGATTTCTACTTAGCAAAAAAATATGGTGACACTTGCGTGGAACAAGGAACTTACCCTTACGGTGCTGTAGCTAAGGACAACAACAACTGTTCTCGTTTCATCACTCGAATGCTTATGAAAGCTTCGCCGAAGTATCATTTTTGGCATGGTATTAACATTCCGGAAACTATAAAAGCTAGCCCGATAAGCAATGTAGTGAATACAGCTAAAGATGGTATAGTCTATTCTTTTACTCCTAAAGAAGGATTAAAAAGCTTTAAAATGAACCGCTGGCAATCGTTCTGGTTTTTAGTCAAGCAGTTGCGTGATAATGTTTACCGCAACAAGGCAAATCTCCTGCCCAATGACCAAATAATTGGAGCGGTAGATTTCAGGTCAAAACCCATTGTGATTCCGAAGGATGCCATGTATTTGGGCGGTGTCGGGGACGGCGCATGGTATTCCATAAAGCCTATCGATAAAAACAAGCTTACTATTAAGCGCTACACCTCATTAGGTGAGCTGGAATATATTGTGATTGGCAAAAAAGAGGAAGCTATTGATTTCAACAAACCCTGGAAAGTTGCTTACGACAGCCATTTGCTATTCACCCATATTGAACAGGGAGGAATCAAATATAAAATCCATCATGTAGAACGAGTTCTTGTTACGGATCAGATCAGTAAAGATGCGACGGAATTATATGCCTAACCAATCTGCCAATTTATCGGTTCCTTTCCCTGCTTAATGAGATATGTATTCGCTTTCGAAAAATGTTTACAGCCTGCGAAACCGCGATAGACGGACAAGGGTGATGGATGTGCAGATTTTAAAATAAGATGTTTCGACGAATCGATAAATACACTTTTCTTTTGGGCGTATGAGCCCCACAGCAAAAAGACTACATCCTCTCGCTCTTCAGCGATTTTCTTAATTATTGAGTCCGTAAACTCCTCCCAACCCATTTTTTGATGAGAAGCTGCTTGGTGTGCCCGGACGGTCAGGGTTGCATTCAACAATAGAACCCCTTGCTGAGCCCAATTGGTTAAATCCCCCGTATTGGGATAACGAAAACCCGAAATATCAGAAACCAATTCCGTAAAAATATTCTTAAGTGATGGAGGAAAGGGAATCCCGACGGGTACAGAAAACGACAACCCGTGAGCCTGTCCATCGTTGTGATAAGGATCCTGCCCTAATATCACTACTTTGATATCCTGAAACCCGGTAAGTTTGAACGCGTTAAAAACAAGCTCTTCAGGAGGAAAAACTTTATATTGCTTACGCTCTTGCTGAACAAAGTGAGATAATCTTTTCACATATTCTTGCGCGAATAAAGGCTTCAATATCGGGGTCCAACTTTCGTGATATTTCGTGTTCATATACTCAAACTTATGTAAAATGCCTCGTATTCACGAAAGCCTAATAGAAAAACATTATTCGTAATTTGTATTTACATACAATTATAATTGCAAAGAACAAAAATGCAAATTATTTTTCATGATGTGTCTATTTTCTGCATTCAAGAACGCTTCGCTTAAGTTCATCAATATTTGTTTTAAGACATGAATGAGATCACTGCGTTTGGTTTGTGAATGCAAAGCATTTTTTCTAAGTTTGTATGTAAATTTAGAAGGAGAGAGATGTCAAATTTAGTGCGCATAATAATTAGTAGTCTTTTATTGGTTGGAACCGTTGCTTTGTTTTGGTTTGGCCATTGGGGATGGGGTATTTTGGGGATACTGGTTACCATCCTAGCTTGGGTAACTGTTTTTTTTAATGAAAACATGCTTATTGCACAATGGTATTTTCGGAAACAAAATATTGCTAGTGCAGAGAAGTGGTTGAATAATATTAAAGAATATGAA
Organism: Sphingobacterium olei; assembly: GCF_005048855.1. GTDB lineage: Bacteria > Bacteroidota > Bacteroidia > Sphingobacteriales > Sphingobacteriaceae > Sphingobacterium > Sphingobacterium olei. The sequence continues at coordinate 117,149 of NZ_SUME01000005.1, read as the reverse complement.
AAGCAGCTCATTTCTGCTCAACAGGGCTATTATCATTTGCTATTAGGACTTATCGAGTCTCAGCGAGCTCCCATGCAATCCGAGAAATTCTTTAAAAAAGCATTGACTTTAGGGTTACATATGGATCATAACGTCGCATTGGCAAAATTGAGTTTAGCGGGTGTAATGATGGCCAAACGGAACAAAAGGGAGGCTGAAAAATTATTACAAGAGGCTAAGAAAGCAGATAAAAACAAATTGCTAGCCGATCAGATCAAGATGATGAAGGAACAGATGGCAATGATGGACAAACAACAGTTCAGGTATTCAAGATAAATTAAGGCTAACAAATTGTTAGCCTTTTTTATTGCATCACGCACAAACCATTGCATACCGATCTGTGTTTAGGGATTAACTAATCTTGATTTATGGAGCTACATTCAGGTCTTCCTTATTGGATTGTAAAAAACAAATTGTTTAATCATTTCAATCCCCTCAAAACAAACATACAAACAAAAGTGGCCATTATCGGGTCTGGCATAACAGGAAGCCTAGTTGCTCATGAGCTCTGTAAGCAAAATATCGCCTGTGTGATCATCGATAAACGTTCTATTGGCTTAGGCAGTAGCGCCGCCAGTACATCTCAATTGCAGTACGAAATAGACGAACCTTTAACCAATCTGATCGAATTGGTAGGTGAAGACCACGCCGTCCGTGCCTATAAAGATTGTCTTAACTCCATTGCTGATATTCGTGAGGTATTAAAAGAAACAAAAGCAGATGGAAGTTATAAGCAGATTCCCACTTTCCTCCTGGCCAGCAATCAGCGTGGGGTTCGACTGCTCGAAAAAGAATATGAAGTGCGCAAAAAAAATGACCTACCGATACAATTTCTGAATAAGCAACAGCTTGCTAAAACATTGGGCGTCGACAATGAAGCTGCCCTTTACAACGACAGCTCTGCTCAAATAGATTGTTACCAATGTGCTACCGGCATCCTAAATCATTACCTGAAAAATAAAAAATTGGAGATCTACTCCCACACCTTAATAGAAAACTACAGGAAGCAAAAGAACGGCTATACCCTAACCACAACAGAAGGCTACACCGTTACCTGTGAATACGTGGTTGTGGCCGCAGGGTTTGAAGCGGGTGATTTTTTACCGCAAAAAGTCATGACATTACTATCTACTTACGCAATCATTTCGCAGCCTGTAGATCCCAAATTATTATGGCACAAAAGAGCGTTGATATGGGAAACTAAAAATCCCTATCTCTACATGCGAACTACAGACGACAACAGGATAATCGTCGGCGGTGAAGACATCCCTTATTCCGCTCCCGACATACGGGATGACAAACTCAGAACCAAATCAAAAGCACTAGAAAGGAAATTCAGAAAAATGTTTCCTGAGATACCTTTTGTTACGGAAATGAGTTGGTGCGGTACATTTAGCGCTACGGCAGATGGGTTACCATTTATCGGTGCTTGGCCTCGTCATCCAAAAATGCTGTTTACATTAGGTTATGGGGGAAATGGCATCACGTTTAGCATGATTGGCGCACAGGTAATCAGCAACATCGTGAGGGGGATACACGATCCTAGACTGGAAGTGTACGGATTTAAAAGGTTAAAAAACAAAAAAGATTGTTGATTATAACTGAACAATCTTTTCTAAATATTTACCTTCTTCTTTGCTGTCCTCAAATACCAGCTTCAGATATGTGGGTTTTCCCCTGTCTTTAGTCCAAGTTGCTACCTTGATTTGCAAAGGTACGGGAACATCCTCTTCCATAAAATAATGAAGATAATTTTGACGGTCGGCCAATAAGACGAGTACTTTCCCCATCTTCATACTATCGTATAAATGGTAGTTACCTTTCGAATCGCCCACTTGTGTAGCATAGGTATTTAACTTAAACTCCCGCGGATTCCGCTGATAAGATATCAGAAACAGGTCTACGGTAGCAGTATCCCCTTTTGCTGAAAGTCCTACTTGCTTTATATCCACCTGAATTTCATCCACCAGTATCGCCGTAGTATCTATTTCCTGTGCAAATGCTAAATGGGTAAATAATATAAAAGACAACCCACAAAGTACCTTTTTCATATTCTTACTACCTTAAACGATCCGCTGATTTGATAATTTTTTCATCTTTACGAATGCCGCCAGCTGCCATTCCTAAAAGTATAACCGTTATCGGTAGCAAGAAAAATCCAATACCAATATTATGAGCTCCAATGGATTGTGATGTCAGCGAAAGCGTATGATTCGCCGTCACGATAAGCCAAACGCCAAATAGAACGATCAGCAAAATTTCTATTAAAACTAACAGTACCTGACGTTTTCTGTTTTTAAACTGGAAAATAATATAAAGGGGAAACAGGCCTAAGATCACGGTTGCTATCATCTGTAATATATTCGACTGTTGTTTTATAGGCTCACCATTTACCGCGGTATAGGAACCCGTTACATATAATTTTTTTCCTAAGCCTACTAAATCGTTATAATTTAAGTAAGGGAATAAAAATAGTCCAAAAATGACAATGCTAGCTAATAGTAACCATATTGTTTGAATACGCTGTATCATAGAATATCGATATTTTTAATTGACAACAAACTTAGATAACTTGTCGTGTAAATGCAAGTTATCAGCCTCCCATCTGCTGTAAATAACATACTTTGCACATAGAATACAGTATAAACACGAAAAAGATGATTTAGTTTATCATCAACTTCAACCTCGACATTCTAAATCATATGCTTACCGTCATTTTTCGTGTTTTAGACCTTTTAGGTTTACTGGACATTTTAGCGCATTACTAATTTATGTACCTTTGCTTGGTGAAAGGTACAAAACGCTTTTTTTTAGAAATTGCTTACGACGGTACGGCATATCATGGTTGGCAGATACAGCCTAATGCTGTATCGGTACAGGAAAAACTAAACCTTGCTTTACAGACTTTATTACGTGCCGAAGTGGAAACTCTCGGTGCGGGGCGGACGGATACTGGAGTACATGCAAAGCAACTCTATGTGCACTTTGACAGTGATAATATATTACTTATAAATAGTCCCGACCGATTCGTACACTCACTGAATGCTCTACTACCTTTTGATATTTCTGTAACCCGCCTTTTAGAGGTAGAGGCAGCATCACATGCTCGGTTCGACGCAACTGAACGGTCGTATGAATATCATGTTCATTTCACAAAGGACCCTTTTTTGATCAATAGATCATGGCAGCTCCGGGATCGACTGGATGTGCAACGAATGAATGAGGCTGCCAAGTTGTTATTGGGAAAAAAAGATTTTGGTTGTTTTAGCAAATCGAACACGCAGGTATTCACTAATATCTGTACGATAACAGAAGCGAAATGGATAGAGGTAGCGGAAAAATTAGTTTTCCATATTACAGCCGATCGATTTCTACGTAATATGGTGCGTGCTATTGTCGGAACATTGCTAGAAGTCGGTGCCAAAGGCAAGTCAATTTCTTATGTAGAAGAGGTACTCGCCAGTCAAGATCGTTCAAAAGCTGGCACCTCGGTTCCAGCACATGGATTGTACCTCACTAAGATAAAATATCCTTATATTGACCCAATTAAAGAATAGCATTGAAAGAAAATAAAATAGTAGGAAAAGCTTACGACGGCAGATTGATCAGTCGGTTAACGAAATACATGCAGCCTTATCGCCGTGTATTTTGGATATCCGTTATATTGACCATACTACTGGCTGCTGTTGCGCCGGCTCTTCCTCTCCTGATAGAACATACGTTAGATCGTTATATTTTGTCCGCCAACTACACCGGTTTGACCACGATGCTGATCGTCATGATGCTTTTGCTCATTGCACAGACCGTTATACGTTATTTTCACACGTTAATGACCAATATGTTAGGACAATCGGTCATTCGTGACATTCGGATTCAGGTATTTAATCATATTACCAACCTCAGATTAAAATACTTTGACAATACACCTATTGGGAGATTGATCACACGTACAATTTCCGATCTAGAAACTATATCCAATATTTTTTCTGAAGGATTGATCCAAATTATAGGGGATCTGCTACAATTGGTTGTCATTCTCGGCGTCATGTTTTATACTGACTGGCGTCTTACTTTAATTGTACTGATACCTATGCCACTGATGATCGGGGCAACTTACGTATTCAAAGAAGCTATGAAATCTGCTTTTCAGTCTGTAAGGCTTTGGGTCTCGAACCTCAACACATTTCTGCAAGAACATATTTCGGGAATGGGCATCATTCAATATTTCGCAAGAGAAGAGCAGGAAATCCGAAAATTCAAGACCATCAACAAGGAGCACCGAAATGCGCATATTCGCGCCAATTGGTATTTTTCAATATTTTTCCCGGTTTTAGAGATTATCATAGCAATCGCAACGGGTCTATTGGTATGGTACGGCTCAAAACAAATCTTGGTCGATGTTATCTCGCCGGGAGTTGTAGTTGCCTTTCTGATGTACATCAATATGATTTTTAGGCCTATCCGTGAGCTTATTGATAAGTTTAATACGCTTCAGATGGGAATGATCTCTGCAGAGCGGATATTTGAAGTGTTGGACACCAATGAATCTACGCCCAATGAGGGAACATACAAACCCAATCAGATCCGGGGCGAGATTGAATTTAAAAACGTTTGGTTTGCCTACAACGATGAAAAATGGATATTGAAAGATGTTAACTTTAAAGTTCGCGCCGGAGAGACGTTGGCACTTGTGGGTGCCACGGGTGCGGGTAAATCCTCAACCATAAATATTTTAAGCCGTTTTTATGAAATTCAAAAAGGGGAAATCCTTTTGGATGGTGTAGATATCCGCAGATACGATTTAAACTTTTTGCGCAAAACTATCGCTACGGTATTACAAGATGTATTTCTATTCTCGGATACGGTCCTGAATAATATTACATTGCGTGATCCTGCCATTCAAAAATCGGATGTTATAGATGCTGCCAAAAAAGTTGGAGCACACGATTTTATTATGCGCCTTCCAAATGACTTCAACTATGAAGTGCAAGAGCGCGGAGCAACGCTTTCTGCAGGACAAGCCCAACTGGTATCCTTCATCCGTGCGCTCGTACATGATCCTAAAATATTAATTCTCGATGAAGCTACTTCTTCCATCGACACGGAAACCGAACAACTCATTCAGTCTGCGATCGACAATCTAATGGAAGGAAGAACGGCAATTGTTATCGCCCACCGGTTATCTACCATCCAAAAAGCAGATAAAATTATCGTACTCGATAAAGGAGAAATTAAGGAAATGGGCTCGCATCAGGAACTTCTTACCCTAGACGGACATTACAAAAAACTGTATGACTTGCAGTTCAATTCGATTGGGATTTAAAAAAACAATCCCTCGCAGGGAAATCCATTGAGGGAATTGTCTATTGAGAAGAGATACAACAACTAGAAAATAGTGCCTAACCGGCTCGTTGCATTGGTAAAACGCACAAGCCGCTAGGACTTAATATTGTTAATTTATTAATTGATAAATTTCACGCATATAATAGGCTTCATTTAGTGATCCTGTGAAATCAGCCCATTCGTCTTCTGTGAACGTAAATAAAATTTCATATACCGGGGTAGTGAGCAGTAACCTAGAGTCTCCATCTGGAAATCTGACAAATTCTTCTGTCCCTATTTTACTTTTTATTTCAACTAAGAAACTAGTATACTGATTGGCATTAAAAGTCAGCAGGAAAGAATTCTGCCATATATAATGACTTTGACATTGACTACAATAACTTATTGTTGTATTACCTTTAGTGCTTAATATAATGGACTGACACATACATTAATCTTATTTAGATCAAATATAAATAAGATATTTGGATATCCAAATTTTATTACGGAAATTTTTATATTATTTCAAATCCAATACTACCTTTTACTTTTCCGTTGACAAGAATTTCTAACTGATGCTCGCCGGCGTAATGTTTTCGAGTAGTCAGATCCTGGAATTGTTGCTTTTTGCTGAATTGGATGGTCTGGCCTGGTAGAATCTTTACCTCTCTCAGTTTAAACACCTTTTTTGTACGGGAACCGGAAACTTTTACATAGTGAATGGCATAATCAACAACTAGTTTTTGTTCTTGCTCGCTTTCGCTACTCAATCCGAAGCTGAAATGTAGTGAATCACCTAATTGCAGAGAGGTTCTGTCTGTAGTAAGGTTATCCAGTTTGACCGATACCTCATTCTCAAAGCCAAAAATCATCAGCGCTTCTTTATTGCCCCGTTTAATAAGTGAGCGAATCGCATGCTTAATGATCCAAGATGTGTGTTTGTTGGCTTTGTCCCAGCTACTGACGAGTTTAAGCATGTATGAATCATTGTCTTTAGTATGGTCATTCAGGTGATTTGCAACGGATTTCCGTACATAAAGAGCTTCGTCTGCGTTTAATCTTTCCAAAATACCTTGCGTTAACATCGGCTGTTTAATGATTTCTGTCAATTTGAAGGACCAAGGAAGTCGCGGACGACTTCCTTCGGAGGCCAGACGTCTTACATGATCGTTGCTGTCTTCGGCCCATTTATGCATGACATCCAATGTTTTGACCAAATCCGTTTTGAGAAACTCACGTATAGCGAATTCTGCCGAACCGTACCTGGTAAAATACTGAAGGGCCTCCATAGACAGATCGAAATGTTGCTTTCCATATAAAGCCACGTAATCGGGTAATACTAGAGCGGTGTAACCACTCGGCAAGGATGGTGCAGCTTCGTACAGAATGGCAACAGCCCGCTTATAGTCTGTAGGAAGATACTTTTTGAGCACATGTGATGTATTACGCAGTCGGCCATTCAACGAGAGTGTGTCCATGTCACGGGTGACATCGCCTAGAAAGGAATCCACATGAAAGTCTTTGGTTACCTCGCCGAAGACGTGAGCAAAGTTTACATAAAATTCCCGATTAAACATTTCTTTAAGTGGTTCCATAGCATAAAAATAACAAATGCCAATTGCTTTTCCATATTTCAAAAAAACTTCTATCGTATGTACAAAGGTATCCCTGTGTTGAGTTGTCTAATAAAAAACATGAAGTTCATTGCTTACCCAATTTAATGGTATTGAGTTATATGTTTAAATTAACTTTTGCCGTTCCATCCTATTGGATTTTGGCAGAGCATAAAAAAAGCAAACTTTTCAGTTTGCTTTTTTTAGATGGTACTTTAGTTCAGTCCCCTTTTTTTCATCAAGTGAATCGGGTTTGGATCTGTCCCACGGAACGTGTGGTACATCTCTGCCGGATTACCCGTTCCCCCTCTCTCCAAAATATTTTTACGGAATGAGGCTGCAGTGCCTTGATCGTACAGCCCTTTTTCCTTGAACGCTGCAAATGCATCAGAATCCAGTACTTCAGACCAAATATAGCTGTAATAGCCTGCGGAATATCCTCCTGAGAAAATGTGTTGGAAATAGGAACTTCTATAGCGCGGAATGATCGCATCTATTAAGCCAATTTTTGTCATAGCACTTTTTTCAAAAGCATTTACTTCCGCAGTAATCGGAATGGTAGCAGCGTGATAATTCATATCCAACAGAGAAGCAGACAAATACTCTACTGTTGCAAATCCTTGGTCAAACGTACCGGCTTTATCCATTTTTGCAATTAATGAATCTGGGATTGCTTCACCTGTTTGATAATGCTTTGCATATGTTTTTAGTACTTCTGCATCAGCGGCCCAGTTTTCCATGATTTGTGAAGGTAACTCTACAAAATCACGCGGTACCGATGTTCCAGAAAGCGACTTATATTTAACATTGGACAATAAACCATGTAACGCATGGCCAAATTCGTGAAATAGCGTACTTGCCTCATCAAATGTTAATAATGCCGGCTGGTCTCCCACTGGTTTTGTAAAATTGCACACAATAGAAATTACGGGTGCTATACGCTGTCCCTCTTCTTTATACTGCTTGCGATAAGAAGTCATCCAAGCCCCCCCACGTTTTGATTCGCGTGGAAAAAAATCTGCAAATAACAGGCCAAGGTGCGATCCGTCTTTATCTTTTACTTCGTAAACTTCCACCTCCGGATGGTAGACAGGCACGTTGTTTAATGCAACGAACGATAAGCCCCATAACTTGCTGGCGGTTGCAAATGCGCCTTCGCGTACTGCTGCAAGGCTAAAATATGGCTTGATCTCTTCTTCATTCAACGCAAAACGTTTAACCCTGATTTTTTCGGCATAATATCTCCAGTCGTACGGAGCAACCTCGAATGTATCTTTAGCGGCTTCGATCTCCTTTTGAATATCTTCGGCTTCGATCTTGGCCTTCGCCAAAGCAGGAGCCCACAGTTTATTCAGTAATTCATATACACTTTTTGGATCTGACGCCATAGATTCTTCCAATACGTAAGCTGCATGCGACGGGTATCCAAGTAATTTCGCTTTTTCCAACCGCAGGTTTGCAATCTCTACCAATGCTTTTTTATTGTCGTTCGTATTTCCGTTGTTACCTCGCAATTGGTAGGCTTCCCAGATTTGTTTACGTAGGTCGCGGTTATCCGCATATTGCAAAAACGGCATAACAGAAGGATTCGAAAGTGTGAACACCCATTTTCCTTCTTTGCCCTTTCCATTGGCCACATCTGCCGCTGCCGAGATTAATCCCTCGGGTAAACCTACTAGATCTTCCTTTTTATCCACGACCAGCTCATACGCGTTGGTCTCGGCCAATAGGTTTTGTCCAAATTGCGTTGTCAAGATCGAAAGCTTGGCATTAATCTTTTTAAGCTTTTCCTTATCTGTGTCTGATAAATTTGCTCCCGAACGTACTAAACGTTTATACGTTTCTTCCAGCAATTTAATATCCTCGGCATCCAAACCCAAACTTTCCTTTTTACTATAAACTTCTTTTACACGTGCAAAAAGTTTTGGATTAAGATTGATTTCGTCACTATGTGCCGAAAGTACAGGAGCCAAATCTTTAGCTATAGCTTGAATGGTATCATTTGTATTCGCTGAATTGAGGTTAAAGAAAACAGTAGAAACCTTGTTAAGTAGTGATCCGGCATTTTCCAAAGCCAAAATAGTGTTGGTAAAACTTGCTTCGTCTTGGTTACTAACGATTTTTTCTATTTCCAAATTATGCTGCTGTAATGCTTCCTCAAAAGCAGGTCTAAAATGTTCATCTCTAATCTGATCAAACGCAGGAACATTAAAAGGTGTCTCACTATCAATCAACAAGGGATTGTCTGATTGATTTTGCTTTTCTTCACTGTTACAACCAACAAATATTGAAGCGATTACCATAAAGGGTAAGAAACTTTTTTTATTCATTTCGGATTTATTATTTATTTGCATTACTAAAATTAATTGCAAAGGTAAGGATTATTTGAGCAATCCTTTTGCATCAACATATTTTTAAAATTTATTCTGGTTTTGTTGTTACTTTTATCCATAAAAAGCGTCAAATAGTAAATTTTTTAAAATGAGCTCAATAAAACAATTCTTCTGGTGGTGCGCAGGTGTTCACGAAAAGACACTAGTACGTTGTCCTGAAGAACATAGCAAATATGTAAGCATCGGTGCGACAATTTTTTTTACCGGTCTTTTCGCAAGTATTGCAGGTGGATATGCCTTATATTTTGTATTCAGTGGAAGTCCCAATGCGCTATTTTATGCGCTCTTATTTGGTTTAACTTGGGGGTTGGCAATTTTCAATCTGGACAGATACATCGTATTGAGCATCGACAAAACACAGTCTAGTGGCAAACAATTTTTACAGGCACTGCCACGTATTATATTGGCTATAATTATCGGATTGGTGATCTCACGTCCACTTGAACTAAAGATTTTTGACAAAGAAATCAAAGAGCATCTTCGAGTGGAATACCTCAAACAGCAGCGCGCCACTATTGATACGTTGAATAGCACATTTGAAAATAAATACCTGGTAGAATATAGTCAGCTTACCGCTTTAAAAAAACAGGCCGATTCGCTAGAAAGTACGATTAGAACTTCACGGCAACAGCTAAATCACGAAATTTTCGGAACGAAGACAGAAGAAACTTCCGGCGTATTAGGCTATGGGCCTTATGCAAAGATGAAGGAAGAAAATCTAAAAAAACAAGAAATTTATTTGGACACCTTACGTTCGCGCATTCAGACCAAGGAATCTCAATTATTGGATAGAAAAACACATGAAGGTCTGATGGATCAAAAGATATTGTCGGACAAAGGGTTGGATAGCGTAATAAATATTGCTGGATTTGCTGACCGAAATGCGGCTTTGAGCAACCTTCATAAAAATCCAGACGGCACGATAAATGAATCCACTGAATATGCCGTCATTTTCATTGCTCTTCTTTTTATATTTTTTGAATGTTTACCTGTGTTTGTAAAACTAATGAGCGGGCGAGATACATATGATAACGCAATATTGAGTCAAAAAATCATTAATAATTACGAATCCGACACGAATATTGATGTAGAAAAGCAGGCCTTGGATAAATTGAAAGGGCATCGTACTGATGTAGCAATACAACGGCGTATGGCTAGGTTGAATGAGGATTACGAGGCGTCGAAATGAAATAAAAAGAAAGATCCTGAAGCGGGGAGCGACAGGATCTTTCAAACCAATTATTAACCTATTACAAATAACGTAAGTTTACCGCAATTTGTTACAATGGTCGTCTCATTTTAACAACTTTTTAACTTTAAGTATACCATCAACACATTATCTCAACAATTCAAGCAAATCATTTTTGGATAAATTACTCAGCGCGAACGCCTCTGTTTTTACCAGATCTTGAGCGAGTTTGCTTTTCCGTTGTTGAAGATGTCTAATTTTTTCTTCAATCGTGTCGGGACAAATCAACCGTACAGCAATTACATTCTTTGTTTGTCCGATCCGATAGCTCCGGTCGATAGCCTGGTTCTCTACCGCAGGATTCCACCAGGGATCTATTAAATAGACGTAATCTGCTTCCGTCAGGTTGAGGCCGGTACCGCCGGCTTTTAAACTGATTAGGAATACCCGAATATGTTCGTTGGCTTGAAAATTATCGACCTTGGCACCTCTATCCTTGGTCTGCCCCGTTAGATACTCAAAAGGTATTCCGCTGTTCTCGAGCTCGGTTCGGATGAGATCCAGCATGCCTACAAATTGAGAGAATATCAGAATTTTATGCTCACCGGATTTGTTGACAATCTGCTCCATCAATACATCGATCTTGACCGCATCGGCTCCGGAATAGCCTTCCTTCAACAATACAGGAGAATTACAGATTTGTCGCAGACGGGTGAGTCCGGTTAGTACGTGCATACCATTTTTATGGATTTCGTCCTCGTCCACAGCAGATATATATTCCCGCAGTTCCCGTTCATACCTATCGTATATTTCTCTTTGTGTTGCATTCATTTCACAAAAAATCACCATTTCGGTTTTTTGGGGTAGTTCTTTCGCAACCTGCTTTTTTGTACGACGTAGCATAAAAGGCTTGATCTTCTCCTGCAATTCGAGAGCTCTCTTATTATATTGAAATTTATCAATGGGCAGTGCGTACACATCCCTGAAATAGGACTTACTTCCTAACAACCCAGGACAGGCAAAGGAAAGCTGCCCGTACAGATCAAAGGTGTTGTTTTCAATCGGTGTGCCCGTAAGTACTATTCTATTTCTAGACTGCAGCAAACAGGCGGCTTTATAGCGTTCGGAATTTGGGTTTTTGATGGCTTGCGACTCATCTAGAAAAATGTAGTTGAACCGAAACTCTCTTAACCATCGGATATCGGAAAGCAGCATACCATAGGAGGTCAGGATTACCTCATATTCACACATGTCGTCTGTATTCTTACTTCTATCCGCGCCATAATGCACCTTTACCGATATCGAAGGTGCAAATTTTGTAAGCTCTTCCTGCCAATTGGAAAATAAGGACGTCGGTACCACAATCAGATTGGTATGATGGGTATGCTTATCACGCTGTGACAAGATGAAGGCGATAACCTGTATGGTCTTGCCCAAGCCCATATCATCCGCTAGACAGCCTCCAAAGTTAAACTGATCGAGGAGATTCAACCAATTCAGGCCTTCCTGTTGGTAGCGCCTCAACGTAGCATGTAGGCCTATAGGGACAGGTACTTCGGGGATCTGCTTTATCTGCAGAAATTGCTGTGCATATGCTGCTAATTCAAACTCGACTTCTTTACTCCACATTTCTTTCTCAAACAGATCTGAAATCGCGGTGAAATTGACCTTGGGGATCTTGATCAACTCCTTATCGATATCTCCGACCTGGAAGTAGCTAGCAATTTTCTGCACCCACTCCTCGGGCAGGAGGCCCTGTGTTCCATCGTCGAGCTGTACAAATTTACGTTTGTGGCGGATCGCCCTATGCAATTGCTTGAGGGAAGCTTGCTGTCTGCCAAAACGCACCTTTACATGGGCATTGAACCAATCTACTCCGCTGACGACCTGTATGTCTACCTTGGCTTTATGCGGATTTAATGTATTCACCTTAAGCTCATTGAATCCTAAGATGGTCGCTCCGGCCTGCCTCCATAACTCGAAGGCATCCAAAAACCAGCTGTCGTCCAAAAAGGCATCTTTATGCAGATAAAAATACTCATTCTCCTGTAACTGTTCTTCAAAATCAGGATGCTGTTGCATGATCAGGGTCGTTAGCTGCAATTCTGCTGCCTGATCGCGCTCAATCTGAAACAGATTCCCGTTTCGGTCGGTATCAAACAACTGTTGTCGCGAATACACAGGCACTTCGATTATACCATACCGCATAACGGGCGTGATAAAAATATAACTGCCTTCTTGATGCAAATAGACAACCTGTTCTCTTTGACAACTTTTCTCCGTTAATTCAACCGCTGTAGCTGCTCTAATGTAACTGTAGTTGATCCGGATACGCTGCCCCAAGGCGGAGAGAACGGTCTGGAGAAATTCGTCATATTTAGAAGAGTGTATCAATAATTTCTCATTATTACGCTTGAAGAACTTGATCACCCGAAGTTGATCAGGGTCACTTACCAAACTCATTCTATTACGTTGTACGACAAAGTATTCATTTCGAATGGTCACATTTTTGAAAGATATTGTATCATCATTAAATATCAGTTGCCCAGTAATTTCGTAAAACGGTTCCTTTTTAAAGACATGCAATTCTATTTCAGCTTGCAGCATATCGATTTCGATAGGTACAATGGATTTTGCGGTTATTTTTTCCGATATGCTTTTATCGTGGTAATACGTATCCAGCCCCAGTGGATTCTGTACAATGATCTTTAGGGCGTCGTATTCAGTCTCATCAATTTCCGTCGTATAATTATACTGGAAAGCACTTACCGCTGTATAAAATTTAACATGTAGTATATCTTGGGATTTCCATATTAGTTGCTTGGCATCAATCGTTGTCAGCGGATTTTTGACCTTGCCCGATCGGGTTTCTTCGCCTTCCATTACCTGAATGCTCAGCTGATGATAAAATCGATGTTTGCTGATTACAAGGATCTGTTTCTTTCCGGTATCCCGAAGGGCAAGCGCTACTATCTTGGATCTACGCCGAGGTAAAAGTTCTTGCGTAAATACGGTTGTATCGTGTTTCAGCAGTTCTTTTAACTTGGGCTGTATATCCACTAGCCCACCTTGATATATTAACTCAAAATAAATATCCAAGTTAGTTTCATTTTCCAGTCCGTATCCTTTAGCAACGGGGAGTAGGGTCTGTCGACGGAGGATACGGTCAAAAAAGAGGCGAAAATGTTTCTGTTCTAAAATGCATAAAATAATTTCGGCTTGGTGTGGGCAAAGAAACTGGCTATTGGAATGATCACAGGAACAGGAGGTCGTCAACGATGTGCCTACCTGACTGACCGCTACTGTTGGAAATGCGATTGCATTGATTGTCTTGGAAAAAACGCCTGCATTGATTTCAAGTGCGATCGGATAAATGGATCCGAAATCCTGCGTATCTAACGAAGCCGCGGATTGAACATGTTTCAATAAGCCAATGTAAGATAGTTTGTGTATATCCGTATCGTGTAATATATATTCGTGTAACGATTCACGCATGCCTAGCATCTCTTCTTATCCTAAAATTCGCACGCAAGATACATTCCCACATGCAAGCAACCGCAAGTTCGCTAAAATATTGATTTTTCTACTATTTGTAAAACATGAAACTACTCTGACTTTTCCACCTAAAAAGTTAATATATTAAATTATAATTTTACCCCGCGAAAGCTAATACCGGCATTGTTTGTTTTTATGGTACGTAAATACCATAAAACAGCGTGCATAACGGTAGGATACCTACCCCTAATGGTAGGTTTTATTATTATTTAAAGACTGCATAGACAATGAAGAATAATATACTTTTATTTGGTGTGGCAATACTACTGCTGCTAACAGGCTGTAAGAAAGCTTTTCAATACTCGCTATTGGAGGTAAGACCCCTGGCAAGTGATCTTAACGTCAATGCTGTTGAACAGATCCGCTCGCTTCCACAGAAAAGCAGCTTTACTTTTTTGGTTATCTCGGATACCCAGATTGCATTGGGTGAGCTGAGCGATTTTGTAAAATATGCCAATAAGCACTATACCGACGAGGAGATCGCCTTTGTATTACACGGTGGCGACATAACCGATTTTGGTGCGAACTACGAGTATAATGACTACTACAATGATATTAAAAAGTTGAAATTTCCAAATATCGCGACGATCGGAAACCACGATATGCTCGGCAATGGATCGGAAATATATCGAAAATACTTCGGGCCCGACGACTTCACTTTCCGATATGGAAAAAGTGCATTTATTGTCTTCAATTCTAATTCGAGGGAGCGTGGATTTGACGGGACTCTTCCCAACGAGGAGTGGCTCGCCCAGCAGATCCAGCAGACGGACGCCCAAGAGACGGATCATATATTTTTCCTCTCGCACGTACCTCCGATGTCCGCAGATTTCGATCCCAATAAAGTTGATTCTTTTACGGAGCTACTTGCGTCTACCGATAAAGCACGCCTGTCGATCCATGGGCATACGCATGTCTTTTCGTACGACGAGCCTTACAATGACGGCATGCCCTATCTCATCGCTCCCTCATTGGAGAAGCGTTCGTTTGTAGAGGTAACCGTTGTTGACGATCAATCCATTTCTGTAAATCTTATCCACTACTAATGAGAGCCTACATTTTATTGCTGCTTCTTTCCTTTTTTCTCGCAGACGTTGTATCGGCCCAGGATACCCTGCAAAAATCTGATCTGGCCTACAAGATTATGCCCAGCAATATCAAGCTTCAATTTGCCGGAAATATTGGTATGTTCTCGACAGGTATTGGTTACGAATCGCCCAACAAACGTTGGAAAGGGGATCTGTTATATGGGTTTGTACCGCGCAGGTACTCGGGCACGGAACCTATCCATTCCTTGACCGTTAAAGGTAAATACAGTACGCTACATCGCGAATATAAAGAGGATATCCATGTGGAGTGGCTCCAGATGGGGCTATGGGTCAATTATGCCCTGAATGAGGATTTTTTCTTCAAACTGCCGAGCTACTATGAACCCAATTATTATTTAATCCGACCGGGATTAAATATAGGGGGCTTCCTGGGTAGCGAAGTACGCTATAAGAACTGGGGGCTCTACTATGAGGTGGGTACAACGGATAAATATCTAATCCATTTTTTTAAAAATTTTCCATCGGTGCAGTTTAATCATATTGTCAGCTCAGGACTTGGACTGGTATTTCATTTAAAGCCATAGTTCGCGCGAGTTTGGCTTTTAAATCTTCGTGCTCTCCCGCTAAAAATACGATTTAGCACACCCAACGGGCGCTAATGTTAAAAAACGTTAAACATACATTTATTTAAACATTTTGCTTGCAACATATCAAAAATCGCCTTATATTTGTATCATCATAATTTAGGTTTATAATTGGTTAGTAAAGGTTTTCATTCTCCCCGTTTGAAAACCTTTCTTTTTTTAAGAAAATCCTAATTATTTATTTTCGAATCAAGTCTAACAGCCTAATATCCCCGCATTTACAGTAAAGGCGAATTATGATTTTCCAATTCTTCATACAAATGTTTGACATCTTGTGACGATCGCTTATGCACAACGAGTATGGCATCTTCGGTATGGACGAGAATGGTATTTTCTACCCCCAAGAAAGACACATATTTTTGGGTGCCGATGACCATATTCCCGCTACCATCGACTTGATGCCCTTTTACTTTGAGGTAATCGTATAAAGAATCGTAAGACCCCATGTCGGACCAAATAAAGTTAGAGGGAATAACTTTTATGCGTTCACTGCGCTCCATTACGGCGTAATCAATGCTCTTTGAGGGTATCTTAGCGGAAAGATCTGCCGAAAATTGGCCTCCATTGGCAGATTCATAAACTTCTTTGGATGTGCGGAATACTTTGGGCTCGAAACGGAACAGCTCCTCCAAATAAATGGATGCCTTAAAACAGAATATTCCAGAGTTCCATAAAAAGTTTCCTTTTTTCAGAAATTCCTTTGCGGTATCTTCATTGGGTTTTTCGCGAAAGGAAAGCACATCGTTTCCTTGATATTCAATATAGCCATATCCGGTCTCCGGACGTGTGGGCTGGATACCGAATGTCACCAAAAACCCTTCTTCAGCATATTTTATCCCTTCGCGCATAATATTTTCATATGCTTCCTGATTTTCGATCAAATGATCTGACGGTGTAACGATCAGGATGTCATCCGGATCGCATGCCAATGCGGCGAAAGCAATCGCCGCCGCGGTGTTGCGAGGTGCTGCCTCGACTATTGTTTGACTTTTGGTCGCAGGAAGGAATTCCCGAGCTAGGTCTACATTTTTGATTCCACCTACCATGAGGGTCTGATCTGTGAAGGTCTGATTTCGGGCTACCGTTAGTTCAAACAGGGACCGTCCTTCAAACAAGGGAATATATTGCTTAGGCTTTGACTTACGAGACAAAGGCCATAGACGCGATCCCACGCCTCCAGACAATATTACATTAACAACAGATGCCATATATTTTATTTTCGTAGATATCTAAATAATTAATGAATCAGCCGCTCTATCCTGATGTAGATATAACAGCGCGCTCGCACGGGCGTCGGATAGCGCATCATGATGGTCTAAGGGGATACCCATTACCTGACAACACATACTTAATTTTGTTTTTAAAAAACCTTTTGCTCTGTAAATATTGCTGGTACAATCCCATTTTTCGGGTAGATCTAAGGATTTGTAGTTCAATCCGTAAAATTTCATCGTTCGCTGCAACACTGATCGGTCAAAAAGCTCATTATGTGCAACCATTTTCTGGTTGGACAGCAAAGGTTCTAACTGTGGAAACAACTCTTTGAAGGTAGGCGCGTTTAAAGTATCTTTTGCCTTAATACCATGAACACGTGTGGTTTGCCACATGTATTTATTCTGTGGGGGGCGTACTAAACTGTAAAATTCATTGATGATCTTTCCCTCTACTACATTTACGATCCCCACCGAGCACACACTTACATAATCAGAAGTGGCTAATTCAAAGTCTATCGCGGTAAATGTTTCCATACTGAACAAAGTTAACAATTTGATATTGAATATCTGTAAAGTCATAAAGTTGATTATTCGTAAAGCCAATCTTACGGCTTTACATCTCCACACTCAATATCCGTATTTATTCTCCCATTTCTCTTTCAACGACTGCCGAAGCTTGTCCTCTGCACTGTTTTTCCCGGGATCATACAGTTTTGTATTGCTTATGGTCTCGGGCATATACTCCTGATTTACAAAATTACCAGTAAAACCGTGTGCATATTTATATTCGACACCGTAGTTTAGCTCTTTCATCAGTTTGGTTGGTGCATTCCGAAGGTGTAAAGGTACAGACAGATCGCCGGTCTGTTTCACCAACGCCTGTGCTTTGTTGATTGCTTCATAAGCAGCATTGCTCTTGGCCGAACTCGCAAGATAAGTAACTGTCTGAGAAAGAACAATCCGAGACTCTGGCCAACCTATCACATTGACTGCCTGAAAGCAATTATTAGCTAACAATAACGCATTTGGATTGGCATTGCCGATATCTTCGGAAGCCAAAATTAACAGTCGCCGCGCAATAAAAGAGGGATCTTCGCCGCCTTCTATCATCCGTGCCAACCAATATACAGCTGCATTTGGATCGGAGCCACGAATGGATTTGATAAATGCCGAAATGATGTCGTAATGCTGTTCGCCTGTTTTATCATAGCGTGCCATATTTTGTTGTACTTGCTGCAATACAAAATCATTTGTAATGATCTTACCGTATGGAACAGCAGCATTCACGACGAGCTCAAATACGTTCAACAAACGTCGGGCATCGCCACCTGAGACCCGAATTAACGCATCAAATTCTTTAATTTTTATTGTGTCATTTTTCAAAAACTCATCTTCCTTAATGGCTTTCTGAATCAATGAAATTAGATCCTCCTCATTTAAATTTTCTAATACATAAACCTGACAGCGAGACAATAATGCTGAAATCACTTCAAAAGAAGGATTCTCTGTTGTAGCACCGATCAGCGTGACTAATCCTTTTTCGACCGCACCCAATAGCGAATCTTGCTGAGATTTTGAAAATCGATGTATCTCATCGATGAAAAGGATAGGCTGCTCTTGATTGAAGTTCATCAGTTGTTCGGCCTTATCAATGACTTCTCTTACATCTTTCACCCCCGATTTTATTGCACTCAAACTGAAAAAAGGCCGTTCTAATTCTTTGGCAATCAAAAATGCCAGACTTGTTTTCCCAACTCCTGGAGGCCCCCAGAGTATCATAGAAGGAATATTTTGCTGTACTATTGCGTTTCGAAGGACGGCATCTTCGCCTACAATGTGCTGCTGACCGACATAATCGTTTAAATTCTTGGGCCGTAATCGCTCTGCCAACGGAATTCGTGTAACCATATCTACAAACTTAAGTGATTTTATCCAAACTCAACGCACTGAGGTCATACCTTAGCGGAGCAGGAGTAGCGTTTGTGAATATAAAGCATTTTAAGTAAATTTGATAAAATAGTTATATGCAAAGATCTTTTTTTATTCCCGTCGTATCTGTACTAGTGGCTGTTTTTCAGGTAGATTTAGTCGTTGCCCAAAATCGGGAAGTACCGCTGGATCCGGCTGGATTCGTCACAAAATATAATACCGAATTCGAGGGTGTGGGGCCAAAAGTGTATGTATTGCCTGCTCCGCGGACGAAAGAAGAAATGCTCACGGATACATTCGCAGAAATTTTATCGTTCCAGGATAGCATCCAACAGGCTATGGTCTACCAACGTCTAATCGCTGATTTTAAATCGACGAACAACGAAGGATTGGTAAAAAAAATTGTAAACCCGCTACCGAAAGATGAACTTGGCTGGAATACGGTGATTGAAACCAACATACAGCAAGAAAACCACGGAATAGCCTATGGATTGCTTAATGAGTATGCCAGCCAGTCTTTATCCATAGAACAGATTAACCGTGCGATCGCGCTCTTGGAAAGCGCTTTACAACAAGCGAATAAACAGGAGAACACGCGCGATCGTGGAATTATTCAGTCTAACTTGTCTGCGCTATTGATCTATTCTAAAAACTTTATGGAGGCTGGTAACTATGAAGAGGCCTATTACCAACAAGCTGTAAAGGATAAAAGCATCGTGGAGCAGGCTGAATCGTTGGTGAAAATAGCCAAGATACAGGCTCAGGACAAAGACTTCAATTCTGCTGAAAATACCATTATCCGAAAAGCTATCCCCTTGTTTAACAGGAGCAAACATTACGAAGGCAAACTACTGGCCTGGCAGGAACTGGCTTCGATTTACCAAATGCAAAACAAACACACGGAAGCACAATGGTTTTTAATACAGGCTCGCGATCTGGCCGAAACAAAGAATTTTCCGAATGAACTAGCCGAGATAGAATATATGTTGGCTTCGTCTAAAATCATTCAGAAAAACTACAGTGTCGCAAAAAAAGAGCTGGATCGAGCGAATAATCTTGCGCGCAAAGAGAACAACAAGCTGCTGCAGCTGGCCATCGTCGAAAAACTCGGCCGTATCAACATGATCCAACGAAATATTGATGACGCGGCAGAGAATCTTGAACATTACTGGGCCCTAAGGACAGAGCTTTTTTAGGCGATGCCCCCCATAATCCGGGCGTACTACGAAAGTTACAAGTGAATTGACACATTTTAGCAATTTATTACGTTAAGCAGATATAAGCTTGATATTTTTTTAACTAAATTTAGCCCTTGCAAGATTTGGAGAGAATTTTGCAAGAAGAATGAAGAATGATATTTAATACAACGTTACATATGTTTAAAAATTTAATTTTTTGTTTAGCCTTAATCTCCGTTGTAGCATGTGGATCGAAGCCGCGTGTACAATTGGAAGAGGGAGGTATAAACTTAGCTCCTACGGTGCAACATGAGGTCATAGCAAAAGAAGTAGCCATGCTACTTGAAAATCACAGCTATAAAAAGATACCTATGAGTGACTCTTTATCTGCTATTGTTTTCAACAATTTAATAAAATCCGTAGATCAAGGCAAAACTTACCTTATCCAAGCGGATATTGATGGTATCCAACAATATAAAAACACAATCAGTCAGGATTTCCGTCAAGGAGATCTATCTGCATCCTTTCATATTTTCAACATCTACTCTCAGCGTTATTTACAGTGCATGGAATATGCGCTAACGCAGATTGATGCATCCCACGACTTTACAGTGGATGAGAATTATTCGAACTTCAGAGAGAAACTGGACTGGTTTAAATCGGAAGAGGAACTGAAAGACCAATGGCGCAAGCGTGTGAAATATGACTTGCTAAATCTTCGGCTGACCAGTACAGACAAAGATGCTGACGAGGAAAAACATAAAGAGACGTTGCGTAAACGCTACAACAACTTAATCTCTCAAGCAAAAAAAACAAATTCAAACGATGCCTTTCAATTGATTATGACCTCTTTGACGGATGCTGTAGATCCACACACAACGTATTATAACCCTTCTTTTGCCCAGGCATTTAACGAAGGAATGTCTAACACATTGGAAGGTATAGGTGCACGTCTTCAGATGGAAAACGAAATGGTGACGATTAAGGAAATTATTGCCGGAGGCCCTGCTTTTAAAGACAAGACCTTACAAATGGACGACCGTATTATCGGTGTGGCACAAGGAAATGGCGAATTTGAAGACATCATCGGATGGCGTCTAGATGCAGCTGTAGCAAAAATAAAGGGACCTAAGGGAACCGTTGTACGTTTAAAAATACTTCCTGCGGGACAGGAGCTGACGGCACAACCAAAAACGGTTTCATTAACGCGTGAAAAAATCGTTATCGCGGAAGAATCTGCTAAAAAATCGATTAAAACTGTCCAAGGTGAAGACGGCAAATCATATAAGGTGGGCGTTATTACCTTGCCTAAGTTCTACATTGATTTTGACGCTTACCGCAAACGTGACCCAGACTATAAGAGTACTACCCGTGATGTAAAATTGATTTTGGATAGCCTTAATAATGAGAAGGTCGATGCAGTTGTATTGGATTTACGTAATAACGGTGGAGGATCGCTACAAGAGGCAATAGAACTTACAGGATTGTTTATTGACAAAGGCCCTGTAGTGCAGGTACGCGATGTCCGCAACCGTGTTGAAGTAGAAAGTGATAACGAGAGTGGCGTAAAATGGAGTGGGCCATTTGGTGTAATTATCAACAGGTTTTCTGCATCAGCATCTGAAATTTTCGCGGGCGCAATTCAAGATTATGGCCGAGGCGTTATCTTAGGTTCTACGACTTATGGTAAAGGAACTGTACAATCGGCTATTGAGATGGCACGCTTTATCAGCCCCACTAACAGGTTATTATTGAAAGCTGCAGGAGGCGACCCAGACACGCCAAACGGTGCGCCTGAATTCGGACAAATCAACATCACGATGGGTAAATTTTACCGTGTAAACGGTAGCAGTACGCAACATAAAGGTGTAGATGCTGATGTCATTTTTCCGACGCAGTATTCTGCGGAGAAATTTGGCGAAAGCTCAGAGCCTTCGGCTTTGCCTTGGGATCAAATCAAGACGACGACCTATGCTAAAATAGACGATCTTACCTCAACGATTCAAAAACTGAATGCATCTCATCAGACACGGATGGCAAAATCACCGGAATACAAATTCTTGTTAGAGGATATTGAAGAGTTCAACAAAATTGAATCAGTACCGCAGATTAGCTTGAACGAAACAAAACTTAAAACGGAACGCGATAATAGTATCGCAAAAAATAGAGCACGTATCAACAAAGTTTTGGAATTACGGGGACTTCCACTTTGGAAAGAAGGAGAACCTCAACCGAAAACGGAATTCGACTTTGTACTTGATGAAAGTTTGAATGTGATGTCAGACTTTATTCCATTAGCAAATCTTAGCAAATAACGCGGTAGCATTATTAAATAAAAAAACCTTCAGCTTACGTTGAAGGTTTTTTGTTTGTTCGTAAAGCCGAATAATTCGTAAAGTGTATTGACTTTACATCTAACGGCTTCACAATAGTACTAATCGGCTCGCCAATTTTTATATTGATTGATCAATCCATTGGTAGAGCTATCGTGACTTGAAATCGGAGCATTATCTTCCAATTCTGGTAATATTTTATTTGCCAACTGCTTACCCAATTCCACTCCCCATTGATCAAAACTGAAAATATTCCAGATGATCCCCTGCACAAAGATCTTATGTTCATAAAACGCGATCAATGTTCCAAGACTTCGAGGTGTAATTTTCTTGATCAGAAAGGAATTACTAGGACGATTACCTTCGAACACTTTATAGTTTTTTAATTTTTCAATTTCCACATCTGATTTACCCCCTTGCTGGAGTTCAGCAACAACTTCTTCTTCGCTCTTGCCGTTCATCAATGCTTCAGTCTGTGCAAAAAAGTTGGACAGTAACAACTGGTGATGATTGCCGATCGGATTGTGCGACACGGCAGGTGCAATGAAATCGCAAGGAATCAGTTTTGTTCCTTGATGAATTAACTGATAGAAAGCATGTTGCCCGTTGGTCCCTGGCTCTCCCCAAATAATAGGCCCCGTTTCATAATCTACACGGTTGCCGTTTCGATCTATATACTTGCCGTTACTTTCCATATCTCCTTGTTGAAAGTAAGCCGCAAAACGATGTAAATATTGGTCATACGGCAATATGGCATGACTTTCGGCCCCAAAGAAATTATTATACCATATCCCTAACATCGCTAATATTACCGGTATGTTCTCTTCAAAACTGGCGTCTTGAAAATGTATATCTGCTTCATAGGCGCCCTGCAATACTTCTTCAAAATTGTCAAATCCGATGGAAAGTGCAATAGAAAGACCGATGGCAGACCACAGGGAATAGCGACCACCTACCCAATCCCAAAACTCAAACATATTTTTTGGATCGATACCGAATGCCGAAACACCTTTTTCATTTGTACTCAACGCAGCAAAATGCTTGGCTACGTCGGCTTCTACCGCTCCGGATTTCAGGAACCAGTCTTTTGCCGATTGTGCATTTGCCATGGTTTCTTGGGTAGTAAAAGTCTTCGATGCAACTAAGAATAAGGTGGTTTCCGGGTTAAGACCTTTCAATGTTTCGGCGATATGTGTTCCGTCCACATTGGAGACAAAGAGCACGTTGAGATGTGTTTTATACGCTTTTAATGCTTCTGTCACCATTACAGGGCCTAAGTCCGAACCACCAATCCCGATATTGACGATATCTGTAATCGTTTTTCCGGTATAGCCTTTCCACGTGCCAGAATGTATCTGTTGGCAAAAGGCTTTCATGTGCTCCTTTACCGCTTTTACCTTTGCCATCACATCTTCATTATCTACAATGATCGGATTGCCCGCTTGATTACGCAAAGCGGTATGCAATACTTGACGTCCTTCCGTAACATTTATTTTTTCACCTGAAAACATAGCATGGATTGCTTTTTCCAATTGACATTCGCGTGCTAATTGGATAAGTAATACAAATGTTTCAGCATTAATTCTATTTTTGGAATAATCCAATAGAATGTCGTTTAACTTCACCGAGAAGTTTTCAAACCGCTGTGGATCTTCTTGAAAAAGCTGACGTATCGATTTCTCGTTAATGGCAATATAATGATCCGCCAGATACTGATAGGCAGGCGTTTCCGTAAAATTTATGGATGGTAACATATTTAAATTTGTGTTTAATCCAAAGATAACAATTCTAGGCGGAAACCTATTAAAGCAAATTTATCTAAGTTTATTACACAATTGAACAGGTTTATGCCTATTTCTCCTTTTTACTGTTTACTTTTGTTTTATGACGAAAGAACACATTCAAGACTTGAGGGATAGAGTGACGGCCCTGAGGAGGCATCTTTGACATAGATGCAAAAAAAGTAGAGATAGAAGAACAAACCGCTATCACCCTACAGCCCGATTTTTGGGACGATTCTAAAGCTGCGGAGAACGTTTTAAAATCCATTCAAATCACAAAAATATGGACTGATCAATACGATGAAGTTTCCTCTGCCGTAGAAGACGCTTACGTACTGTACGAGTTTTACCAAACTGGTGATGCGACAGAGAAAGAACTTGAAGAGCAATACCAGATTGCGCTGACCCATGTTGAGGAACTCGAATTTAAAAACATGCTCAGTGCTGAGGAGGACCAATTGGATGCGATCTTACAAATTACGGCTGGCGCTGGAGGTACAGAAAGCTGTGATTGGGCAGCAATGCTGATGCGTATGTATATCATGTGGGGAGAAAGGCATGGCTGTAAAGTAACGGAACAGGATCACCAAGAGGGCGATGTTGCCGGTATAAAATCAGTAACCTTACAGTTGTCGGGCGATTTTGCCTATGGTTACCTAAAAGGCGAAAATGGAGTTCATCGCCTTGTACGTATTTCGCCCTTTGACTCCAACGCCAAAAGACATACTTCTTTTGCATCAGTATACGTATATCCATTAGTAGATAATAATATTGAGATCGATGTTAAAGATTCCGAAATCGAATGGGATACTTTTCGTGCCGGTGGAGCTGGTGGACAAAATGTAAACAAAGTCGAAACAGCAGTACGTCTTCATCACAAACCGACAGGTATTATTATCAAAAATCAAGAATCCCGATCACAGCTTCAGAATAAAGAAAATGCACTACGGCTCTTAAAATCGCAGTTGTACGAGATTGAAATGCGTAAACGTGCAGAAGCTAGTGCCGCTATTGAAGGGTCTAAAAAGAAAATCGAATGGGGATCGCAGATACGTAATTATGTGTTGCATCCTTATAAATTGATTAAAGATTTACGAACCGGAACGGAAACCTCCAACACGCAAGGGGTACTGGATGGGGATCTGGATGAATTCTTGAAATCCTATCTGATGGAATTTGGCGGTTAATATAGCATAGAAAAAAGGATCAACGAGCAGGGGGGATATTTCTTTGTTCTTTAATCCTTTTTTCTTATTGTCTTTAAAAAGAGTTTTTCCACATCATACTTTCTACCGGACGCACGGTTTTACTATTGTATTTGGCATTGCCTTTTGTGTTATATAATGTCTCGATCTCTCCTTCAACAGCAAAGTAAATCAATTGACCGACAGGCATACCCGCATATATACGAACAGGTTGTGCGACCGAAATTTCCAGTGTCCAGGTATTACAAAAGCCCACATCTCCCTTACCTGCGGTGGCATGAATATCAATACCTAATCGACCCGTACTCGACTTCCCTTCTAGAAATGGAACATGTGCATGGGTTTCGGTATATTCTAATGTCACGCCTAAATATAACGTATTTGGCTGCAACACAAAACCTTCTTCCGGAATTTCAAAATGATCGATTTCATTGTGTTTTTTAGCATCCAAAATCCGGTCTCTGTACGTTGCAAGATACTTTCCCAGATGTACATCATAGGAATTTGTACCTAACCATTTACGATCAAATGGTTCAATAACAATTGTTCCCGTTTCTATTTCCTCTAATATTCGTTTGTCTGATAAGATCATATGGGTAATTTAATAACCAGCTGAGCCAGTAAGTTTCCAAAAATACATTATTACTTGAATCCAAGCAACTTTTAACATTAATATGTCGCTCAAGCCGCGACTGGCTCGTCCTTTTGTCTTTTCAAAAGGACGCAAAACCGTGTCGCTCGAACCTTTTAGCAGTAGGGATAGTGCCTCCTCCTGCTATTGCCAAACCGGAACGAAGTGGAGCTCAGCGTAGCTAAAGCTTCACAGGCGACATTTATCGGTGATGAAAGGATAGTGCTTTAATCTTAAATATTAGTTTAAACTTTAGCTTAATTTAAAAGGACGATCTAGGTCGATGTAGCGTTAAAAAAGCTTATGGATTTGCGTTAAGAACAGATCTACGAAGTGCAACGGCTCAGATCTGTTTAGTAAATCCAAAAGTTTTTAGCGTAACAGTGACCAAGTCTTGACTTTTTTTGCTTCGTTTTTTTGGTCAAGCAAAAAAATGAAGGCCGTGTCGCGGCAGCGACGGAAAGGCAAGGCGGTGGACCAGCCTCAACAAATATCGAATTTAAACCTTCCTTTAATCCCAATAATTAACCTTAAATAAACAAAAGACCACAATTCGTGTATAAGATGTTTTTAAATTTAATGTTGCCATTTCCCTTTTTACTGTTTACTTTTATCTATGGCACTGGTATATTTAAGGGAGCTAGACAGCACAACCAAATTTGCAATTTGGAAGATTGAAGAGAATGCGCAAGAACTCTTGGCGAAACTTCAATTGGATGAACATGAAAAAGCAAGGCTCCAACAGATGGGCAAAGGCAAACGAACATTGCATTGGTTGGCTACCCGTGTGCTGCTGCGCTATTTATTACAAACGAGCGAATATATCAATTGCCCTTCAGATTCCAATGGTAAGCCTTACCTTCCAGACTACCCGTATAAAATTTCGCTCACCCACTCTTTCGATTATGCGGGCGTGATGCTCAGTACCAATGGGGAATGTGGAATTGACCTCGAAATCGTAAAAGACAAGGTACTGCGGATTAAAGAAAAATTTCTTAAACCGGAAGAGTTGAGCTTTATTTCTGCCGAACATGAAATTGAACAGCTATATGCCTGTTGGTGTGCAAAGGAGGCTGTTTACAAGTTGCAGGGAAATAAAGGAGTTTCCTTTTTGCATGACATGACCATACTGCCTTTTAACTATAAGGCGCAAGGGGTGATGACGTTGACACTAAAAAAAGGAGATGAGGAACATCACTTTCATGTACATTATGAAAAATTCAACGCCTATATGTTAGGCTACGTAGCGGAATAGTTAGGGCTGATCTTGTTCCAATTGCTCTCGTTTTAACGCCAAGCGTTTATTGGCTTTATAAATTTTTACGGCTATTAAAAAGTAGGCTAGAAGAAGGGGGCCATATACTAATCCCATGATTCCGAACAATGGAAGCCCAATGATAACCCCTACTACGGTAATGATAGGATGAATATCGCCTATTTTTTTGGCGATTACAAGCCTTAATACGTTGTCGATATTGATGACTAGACCAAAACCCCAGAGTAATAATCCAACAGCTTGCCAACTCTGACCTTCGGCGAACAGAATCATCGCCGCCGGAACGAAAATCAGGGGCGGACCTATAAGTGGAATAAACGATAATATAGCGCAGATAACACCCCAAAATAGGGGATCCGAAACGTCAAAGATCCAAAACCCCAACGCAAGACAAGCCCCCTGTACAATCGCTATAAAGGTCTGACCGACGATATTGGAATAGGTAATGTTTTTTAACTCAGTACCAAATTCTACTGCATTCTCCGCGTCAAAAGGCATATAAAAAACGATGCCATTTTCGAAGCCTTTGTAATTGACAAATAGAAAGTACAAGATAAAATACATGACAGATATTTCTAAAAATATATTGGCTGCCATACCCAAAACGGCTGTCAACAGTTCACCGGCATAGGCTGCGCTGGCTTCAAGCTGCTCCTTTAGAAAGTCGGGCTTGCCCAACTTATCACCGACAAATGTATTGATCGCATCAATAATACTGTTTATCCAGTCGGGATTATCTTGTAGCTCCCTTGCTTTATTCAAAAGCATAGAGCCAATACCTACAAATGGAAGAACAATGATGAAAAGGGAAATAATAATAATAAACACCGAAGAAAGCGGCTTAGGCCAATGCCAGTTTTCGATCAGAAACCGATTGAGCCTTCGAAACAGGGTGTACATGACCATTGTTCCTAGAATAGCACTAAAAATTCCCTTTAATGCATACATCAGTATAGCACCGAGAAAAAGGACAATAATGAGGATGATGATATTCCGTTCCTTTTGAGAAAAAACAGCGTTATTCATATGTGTATAATTACTTCGTGAGCTCGCAAGCTCGGTTTGACTTTAATTGTCATATGGAATATCCAAACTATATTCATTCGTGTTTGTGCAGCCTATGCTACATGGATATTTCATATATAAAAAATCGTTTTGTGAGCTTGATCGCTCGAAAAAATGTATCTGTAATGATATAACAACAATGCGCTAGAAATTTGGTTTTCGCTTTTCAATAAAGGCTCTAATCCCTTCCTTTGCTTCCGGAGAGGCGAAGCATTGGCCGAATAACTCGATCTCCTTCTCAAACCCCTTTTGAGGAGTTTGTATTGCGGCATTTACCGCATCAATCGCCTTGGAAATGGCATTTGGAGATCTAGCAAATATCTTCTGAAGGAGTTGCTTACTGAAATCCATGATCGCAGCGGGATCAACGACATGATTCACCAGCCCCCAGTTATATGCCTCGTTGGCTCCTACTCTGTCGGCGGTCATGATCATCTCAAGGGCTTTTCCGCGCCCTATCAGCTGCGTGAGGCGCTGCGTACCGCCATAGCCTGGTATAATACCAAGGGAGACCTCCGGTAGCCCCAGCTGCGCATTGGTGGAAGCCACCCGGATATGACAGGACAAGGCTAACTCCAAACCTCCCCCAAGCGCAAAGCCATTGATAGCTGCGATCACGGGTTTAGAAAAATTGTAAATCGTATCCATAAGACCGTGCCCTTCATTGGCTAAGGTCTCGGCGCCAGTATCATCCAAGGATGCAAATTCGGTAATATCTGCACCTGCAACAAATGCCTTCTCTCCCGCTCCTGTAAGGATCACTCCCCTTACTTCGGATTGCTGCTCCAGGAAACGGAATGCCGTAGTAAGCTCGAGCACGGTCTCCCGGTTCAATGCATTTAATTTCTGTTCTCTATTTACGGTCAAAACTGCAGTTTGATCGGTTACCTGCAAGAGTAAGTTGTTATATGATGTCATTTCTATGTATTTACGGTTACAAATCTGTGAGGTGTTATCTGCTTTTAGCGAAAATGATGCCGAGATAAGCGTCGTCTTGTTTTAGAAATCAAAATGGAGCGAAACGCGAAACCGTTCTTTATTTATGCTCGCGTGATCGAGGTAATTGAGTCTTTTTATATATTCGACTTTAACTATTTTAAGGATATTATCGATGCCGACATATCCTTCCCAATAAGGGTTCTTGCCCATAACATGCGTCATGGCATTTCCTTCCTCATCGTTGTCAAAATAAACACCTCCTACGCCATTGTAGGGGTTATTCGAAGCCGACAGATCTCCATAGAACATTTTTGCGCCAAATACTTCGCGCAGTTTTAACTTTTTAATCAGGGGAAGTTTGTTAAAAATAAACCCCTGAAGCTGGTGATCATAGGAAAATTTAATGAATTGATCGGCGACGAATTCCATATTATTGGTCAGTTCGTAGGAAATTGTATGACGGTCTTTGATTTCCTGGACGTTAGGCATTTCTAGGAGTGGATATGGCAACTCTCCCCAGATCTTCCCCACGGAGAAAGTCATATCTCCAAAGCCGAGCTGGTTTAAAAACCATCTTTTGGATACAAAAAACCGTAACGCATCATAATTATATGATGCCGTCCAAAAACCTTCCAATCCCTTGTTGTATTGCAAGCTGAAAATTGGATATTTTTCGACCACTGTCGTCCTCCGGAGATTGCGGTAATAAAACTTTTCGAAAGGTGCCCATCGGAGCGTCAATTGTACATCATTCGTATTAATTCGGTCTAAAAATTGGGTGGTATCTATTGCTAGCGGAAAACGCAAATCGCCCACCGGTACCCGGCGCTGATGGGTTAGGTTTGTAGAAAGACTAATATGATTCCCAAACTCTACTAAATGTCCAAATCGGTATGCATCGGAGGACAACCATTTTAGCGGCCTATTGGTTCGAAACCCTTGAAAGAAACTATCACCCTTTAAAAAGCCAATACCTCTACCCGGATCAAAAACATCGTGCTGGACGGTGCCTTCGATATAGTGGGCAGGAAAAGTCGCGATAGATTTTCCATTTAGCGATACGGCAGATCTCAAAAAATACTTCCAAGCCTCATCCCGCGTTCCGTAGGCCAGATATCCCTCCAAATAAACTTTATCTGAAAAAGCCTCTGTCGTACGTCCGCCCAATCTAAAGCGATTGCCTTCTAGATTATTCTGATGATATGCGTATTCTAATGGTCCTAACTCTACCTTTCCCAACGAATAGTAGCTTTGCGAAAAGAGGTATCCTAGGGAGAGTAAGGTTTTGAACGATTTCAAATTGTTAACGCTGTCTACATTACTGTAGGTGCGCTGCTCCACAGGGTTGAGCGCAACGGGACGATCTTGGCCTACGATAGAGTTGACATCCAATTTGGCTTCAATCGGTGCTCCGGCAAACAATCCTTCAGGAAGAGGCATCCGTAAATTATAATCTTCATTGACACTCAAGCGTTCGCCAAATACGGCATCCGTCTTCCCCCTACCAAATAGGACACGTACCATTGCCGTATCCTGAAGCATATTGCCATCCCGATCTGGTGAATAGGCCAAGCGAATAGCAAACTCATTTACCCAGTTGACGTTGGTGTTGGCTCCAACGGACATATTCGCTTGCTTCACGGCATACTTACCATCCAAAGAGACTTGCAATTCGCCTCGCAATAATAGGTCGGTGCTATTCCGTGGTTCGAAAGCTAGCCGCACGTAGAGTTCCTTGGCCGTACGAACCGTATCAAGGATATAGTACTTATAGTAAATCTTACCGTTATCTGCAATCGGACTTAAAAAGAGCTTATTAAGGAAAAATATACTTTCGTCATAGATGTCTACCGGTTGGAAGAGGTAGTTCATATACGACTGCATATTGGGGTTATTGATATAGCGTGGATCAAATTCTGTTTTCTCCTGCGCGCGGATGATTTTCTTTTGACGGGAAGGGTTTTGCTTGGAATAGTTGTCCGAGATATTTTCTTCCATATATAGCGTAAGCAGTTCTTTGCCCGCAACTACGGAGGTGTCAACATTCCGAAAGAAAAAACTCAGGTTTCCGAGACGATTTTTAGCAGCGCTTGGCGGATCAACTAATCCAAATTTTATTTTTTCATACTGCTTAAAGTATAGGCTATCCTTACCCGAAAGTCTGTTTTGTCCCTTATTCCGGATCACCATGTCAATAAGTTCAACGGCGGGATTATTTCTATTCGAATACTTTCTTTTTCGGAATATATCGACCGCCTCAATTTCGTTTTGATCGGGCTTCAAGTACAGCGTCAATAAAGAGTCCTGCGTATAGATGGGAGCTTCGAACGATAAATAGCCGAGTGCCTTGATCATAACGATCAACTCGGAAGAGGAGTCGTATGGGATCGAAAACTGTCCCGAAGCATCTGTAGAGGTACCGGTTGTACTTCCCTTCACTAAAATACTTGCTCCCGAAATCGGCCTATGCGATTCTTCATCTATTACCCGACCTTTAAGAATAGATTGTGCCAATGTAGAGATGATTGTGAAATTCACAATGACTCCTATCAAAAACATACGTAATAGCAACAATTTTCCTTCTCTGCCCATAACAACCTTGGTCAATTATAAAGATACAATTTGTAGAGAAAGTTCAAAATTTAACGCAAGAAAAAAGAGGTTTTCCATTAGAAAAACCTCCTTTATCATAATTGACTACGTATTTTCACAATATACTAAGGATACAATCCGGATACAGCCCTATTAAAACGGTCACTAGGGTAGCAATGATAAAAACGATTTTAAAATTCAGCGGCACGGTTACCTCTACGACCCCTTCATCAGCAGACTTGAAATACATGTGGACAACCACGCGCAAATAATAAAAAACACCTATCGCCGCATTGATGGCAGCAAGGATCAACAGTGTAATTTTATAATCCTGCATAACGGTATGAAACATCATAAACTTCCCAATAAATCCCGCGGTAAGGGGAATACCTGCCAACGAGAGCATGGCTATAGTAATGGCAATAGCCAATAGTGAGTTTGTTTTTCCAAGTTCGTTAAATGCAATAAATTGATCCGATCCATGTGCCCGCTTCACCAATATTAACCCTCCAAAAGCGACTACAGAAGCCAACGAATAAGCGATCGCGTAGGCAAAGATTCCTGAGGCAGAATCTGCTCCTATCGCCACAATAGCAAACAACATATAACCGGCATGCGCTATACTCGAATAGGCTAGCATACGTTTAAAGCTGGTTTGCATCAACGCACTGATATTACCCATAAATAAAGTGATGATCACGATAACGAGTAGAACCGGTGTCCAATAATCATGTAGGGGAACAAACACATAGCTGAATAGGCGCAAAAAACCAGCGAAGGAAGCTACTTTCACAACCGTACTCATATAACTTGTGATCAATATAGGAGCCCCATCGTATACATCCGGTGTCCAAAAATGAAACGGTGCCGCACCTATTTTAAAACATAAACCGACCAAGAGCAGCAATATCCCACCATAGAATAATGGAGAGATCGTCTGCGGATTACCGATTACATATTCTTTCACTCCGGTAATATCAAATGTGCCGGTAGCACCATATAATAGGGTAATTCCAAACAACAAAAAGCCTGTCGAGAAGGCTCCCATCAGGAAGTATTTTAAGGCCGCTTCATTCGAGTTGAAGTCGGTTTTTCGTATACCTACTAATATATAAAGTGCAACTGACATGACTTCTATTCCAACGAAAAGCATGGCAAAGTTATGATAGGAATTGACCAATAATGCACCCGTCAGCGAGAACAGTATTAATGTATAATACTCTGCAACATTGCTACTAATAGCTCTAAAATATTCTTTGGAAAGCAGTAATATTAATCCAGTAATGACAATACAAAGGATAGAAAACGACAGTGCTAGGTTGTCAAACACAACCATTCCATGATATATAGGCGTAGCGCCTGTGTCCCATGCAGCTATTTCAAAACCTAGCGCCACTACTAACCCGAGCAATGTAACGGGCAATAAGGCATTCTTGGCTTTATACAGCCCTAAATACAATACTAATATTCCTAATAAAGACAGCGTTATAATCGCACCCATAATTCTTTTCGTATATAATATTCGCTATATTAAAATTTGACCTCTTGTAACATCTGAAAAACGGAAGCCTCTGATAAGTGCAATAATCCGTTTGGAAATACCCCCAAATACACAATAAGGATTGATATAATCGTGAGCAACACAAGCTCGTGACCTTTTATGTCTACAACACTCGCTTGCTGTTCCGCTAACTCGCCCAGCATGGTACGCTGATACAACCGCAACATATAAACGGCCCCCAAAATCAACGTGAGGCCCCCAAAGACGGCAAACCATACACCATAATCAAAAATACCTTTGAGCAATAAAAACTCGCCGACAAAGCCGTTGGTTAATGGTAGTCCTACTGCACCCATTATGATAATCAGGAAAAAGACGGCTAACTTTGGCATCTTACTCGCTAGACCACCTAGATCCCGCAATGATCGCGTTTGCGTTTTTTGTTCTATAATATCAATTACAAAAAATAATCCGACGACACTGATACCGTGATTTACCATCTGCATCACCGCACCTTGAAGACCTTCTTGATTCCAGGCAAATACACCCGCACTGATCAGTCCGACGTGTGCAATAGACGAATAAGCAATAAGCCGTTTGGTATCCTGTTGTTTGAATGCAATGATAGATGCGTACACAATACCGATTACGCATAGGATCAATGCGAGCTGACCATATGCTGCTACGCCAAGAGGTGCAATCGGAATCAACCAACGGATCAATCCATAAACACCCATTTTCAGCATAATACCTGCCAATAACATCGTGCCCGCAGCGGGCGCATGGGTGTAGGTATCCGGTTGCCAGGTGTGGAACGGAAAGATAGGTATTTTAATAGCGAAAGCTAAGAAAAAGGCCCAAAATATCCATCTTTGTGTAGGATCAGCTAAGTCTAATCCACTGAAAGACGTCCATTCAAAATCATTATTTGGTGTTTGATGATATAAATAGAGGATAGCGACCAACATAAATATACTTCCCAGGAAAGTATATACAAAAAATTTAAGATTGACCCTGATGCGATCACCTTCTCCCCATAACGCACAAATAAAATAAATAGGAATCAGTGCAATTTCCCATCCGACATAAAACGTAAATGCATCCAGGGCAGTAAATACCAATAACAGCCCGGCTTGCATGAAAGCGACCAAGGCATAAAAATTACCTTTTAAGGATTTACCAAAGGTCGAAAGTACGATTAACGGAATCAAACCATTTGTCAGTAAAACAAGCGGTAGGCTAATACCGTCTATTCCGATATGAAAATGAATACCCAAGCTCGTTATCCAAGGGAAAGATTGCTCAAACTGGAGCGCGGCCTCTGGAACAAACTGGCATAAGAAAGGTATTGTCAATACGAACTGTAATAACGATAAACCAAGCGCGGCCCATTTTGAAATCGTCGAGGACTTCATGAAGGCTAAAACCAGTGCGCTTATTATGGGGAATATCAGTAGTATAAAAAGGTTATCCATTGATTACTTCAATTATTTTTTAAACTATAGGTTTAACAATCCGTACAACATGATAGCGATCACACCGACTACCATCATGAAAATATAAAATCCGACATGCCCACTCTGTAACTGCCTTATACCTCTACCCGAAACAATAAAGAAATTTGCTACACCGTTAACCAGACCGTCAATTGCTTCACGATCGACGACTTTATAAAAGAACTTGGACAAGGCGTCCAATGGTCGTACAATTAAGGCATCGTAAATTTCATCGATGTAAAATTTGCGATAAGACAAGTCGTACAATAGGCTTTGCTGTATTCCGTCATCTTGGGGTATATCCGCACGTTTTACATACTTTGAATAGGCCACGAAAGCCATGACAAGAGCCGCTAGGGACGAAATACCCATTAAGATATATTCTGTTGTATGATCCAAATGAAAAGGTTGTGCCACAGCCTGACTATCTGCAAACACCGGAGTCAAGAAATTGGCCAGCCAATGACTCCCGTTCAACGCCTCGGGAACATTCAAAAAGCCGCCTACCACAGCTAACAAAGCAAGAATAACTAGCGGAACCGTCATTTGCCAAGGCGACTCATGCAGGTGATGCCGCTGTTCTTCTGTGCCTCTGAATTTACCAAAGAAGGTTAAATACAATAGTCTAAACATATAGAAAGCCGTACAGAGTGCTGCAAGAAATCCTACTCCCCAAAATATGGGATTGTGTACAAAAGCATAGGCCAATATTTCGTCTTTGGAAAAGAAGCCTGATAACGGGGGGATACCAGCTATGGCGATGGTACCGATCAACATGGTAGCATAGGTAATAGGCAACGATTTTTTCAGTCCTCCCATCTTACGCATGTCCTGCTCGTTACTCATGGCGTGGATTACGGAACCAGCACCTAAGAACAATAATGCTTTAAAGAACGCATGTGTTAAAACATGGAAAAAAGCGCCTGTAAATGCACCCACTCCCAATCCCAAAAACATATATCCCAACTGGGATACGGTTGAATAAGCCAACACCTTTTTAATGTCATTTTGCGTGATAGCGATCAACGCGGCCAGCAATGCGGTACAAACACCGACAACGGCGATGATCTGCATCGTAACAGGAGATAATGTAAACATGATATTTGATCGCGCAATCATGTATATACCTGCTGTAACCATCGTAGCCGCATGAATCAATGCAGAGACCGGAGTCGGACCCGCCATCGCATCGGGAAGCCAGGTAAATAGCGGGATTTGTGCGGATTTTCCGGTAGCTGCTATAAATAGCAATAATGTAATCACCAATAAGGTCGAATCGCCAGATGACATTTGCGCTGCCTGTCCTAGTACTGTACTGAATTCCAACGAACCAAACGTGGCAATAATAAAGAATACCGCAATCAAAAAACCAAGATCTCCTATCCGGTTCATGACGAAAGCTTTCTTCGCTGCAGCAGCATAGCTTGAATTTTTATACCAAAAGCCGATAAGAAGATACGAACACAGTCCCACACCTTCCCATCCAATAAACATAACCAAATAATTAGACCCAAGGACAAGCAGAAGCATGAAAAAGACAAATAGATTCAAGTAGGCAAAAAACTTCCCAAATCCGGCATCGTGTGCCATATAACTTATCGAATACAGGTGAATCAAAAATCCTATCCCTGTGATGATGAGCAACATAATAGCACTTAGTGGGTCAACGAGGAATGACAGGGAAAAATTAAGCGAACCTACACTGATCCAATCGAACAGATGGTAGGTGAATACGCCTGTTTCTCCTGCTTGGCGAGCGGCATTTACCTCGCCAAATAAAGCACAGCTAACCGCGAATGAAACCAAGATAGCACCGCTACCGATTATCCCAATTACCGGTTTAGGTAATAGGTTTTGTCCCAATCCATTTATTATAAATCCTACTAAAGCGCTTAATGGCACTAACCAAACTAATTCTATCATATTATACGGGTGTGCTTAATTATTACCAACGTAGTTTACTTAATGATTCTATATCTACAGATTTTGTATTGCGGTACACCATGATCACTATGGCAAGCCCTACCGCAACTTCAGCTGCCGCTAGTGCCATGACGAAGAATACAAAAACCTGACCGCTTGCATCGCCGCGATAAGCTGAGAACGCCGCTAACAGTAGATTGACGGAATTTAACATCAACTCGACACACATCATAATAATGATGACGTTACGACGAATCAATACACCGATTACACCTATAGAAAAGATGACACTACAAAAAATCAAATAATGATTTAATGGTATCCCTTGTATATTTTGAATGACACTATCCATTAGATTCTTTTGTTTCTTTTTTTGCTAGTAAAACGGCGCCGATCATTGCGGTCAATAGTAAAAGGGATGATAATTCGAATGGCAGTAGAAACTCATCGAATAAGACTTTACCCAGATTCTGCACCAAACCTACATCTGTATTGCCGGTCACATAGTCATTATTGACTTCAATCACACGGAAAGCGCCTAAAAGTGTTGCCAGTAAACACATTCCTGCGATAGCACCCATAATTTTGACCAAATTGGATCTCAGGGGTTCGGTTTCCTTATTGAGATTCAAGAGCATGAGGACAAAAAGGAAAAGTACCATGATAGCGCCCATATAAACAATGAAATTTACAACGGCCAAAAACTGTGCATTCAACAGGATGTAATGCACCGTAAACGTAAAAAATGTAATAACGAGATATAGCACGCTATGTACCGGATTCTTTGCGAAGATGGTCATCAATGCAAAAAATATAGATAAAAATGCGACAAAGTAAAATATGGACATTTTATAATGATTTTTGCTGTGTTAACTGTACCAAATTTATTTTTGGCTCGACCAACTTGTCCTTACCGTAAATAAAATCCTTGCGTAAATAATCTGCAGTAACATGGGGCCCGTCTAGGTAAATCGCTTCTTTAGGACAGGCCTCTTCACACAGTCCACAGAAGATACAGCGCAACATATTAATTTCATAAACGGAAGCGTATTTCTCCTCGCGGTAAAGATGCTCTTCGTCTTTTTGACGTTCTGCTGCTATCATCGTAATGGCCTCTGCAGGACATGACAATGCACACAACCCACAGGCCGTACAACGTTCCCGGCCTTCCTCATCCCGTTTGAGCGAGTGTTGACCACGGAAATTTTTTGAATAGGGTCGGATTTGTTCCGGGTATTTTATCGTAGGAATCTTCTTGAAGAAATGCTTCAAGGTGATACTAAGCCCTTTGGCAATGGCAGGTAAATATATACGCTCCCAAAAGTTCATCGGCTTTTGTTCTAATACTTTTTTTCTATTTGATAACGACTGCATCTTGTTCCCTTCTTAACTAGTTAAAATAAGTATCCTTTACAATAGTAATTATCCCTGTCAACACAATATTGGCGATAGCCAGTGGAATCAGCATCTTCCAACCCAGTTTCATCAACTGATCATAACGGAAACGTGGCAGCGTCCAGCGAATCCACATGAAAAAGAAGATAAAAGCAAATATCTTCGTAAAAAACACCAAGACGCCTATAATCGTGATCCAGTTTTCTGACAGTCCCAAGTCATACATGAATGGGAAGTTATACCCTCCAAAATACAATGCAGCCATCAATGCTGATGAAACAAACATATTGATGTATTCAGAAAACATGTAAAGACCTAATTTCATGGACGAATATTCGGTATGGTATCCGCCAATCAGCTCCGTCTCACATTCGGGTAGGTCAAAAGGTACCCGATTACATTCTGCAAATGCACAGGTCATGAAAATAAGGAATCCTAAGGGCTGTACCCAGATATTCCAATTGACAAAGCCAGACTGTTGCGACACAATATCACCGATAGATAACGAACCCGTGACCATCAATAAGGCGATCAGGGATAATCCCATCCCTATTTCATAACTGATACTTTGTGATGCCGCACGAATAGCTCCCATCAACGAGAACTTATTGTTAGACGCCCAACCACCAATCATAATACCATAGACACCCAATGCGATCACGCCGAATATATACAATACACCTACGTTGATATCAGCCACCTGCAGGGATACCACACGGTCTCCTATCGTTAGGTTCTGTCCCCAGGGGATTACAGCAGAACTAATACATGCAGTAATGATAGCAAGTGTTGGTCCGATAATAAATAAAGGCTTATGTGCTCCCGCTGGAATAATCTCTTCTTTGAAAAAGAACTTCCCCCCATCACAGAGTGGTTGCAATAGTCCAAACAGGCCGGCACGATCTGGCCCGTAACGATCTTGCATAAACCCAGCGATCTTACGTTCTGCTAGGGTAGAATACATCGCAATTACCAATGAAATAGTAAAAATGATGACAACCAATATTAATTTTTCTAAAATAAAAGCTCCTTCCATGTCGTGCCTGTGCTTATTTTAATTTTTCAGTTCTTGCTAATTGTTCCGCATTGGCTTCTTGCAATACTGGATTTTCTTTAATGACAGGTGGTGGACTAAAGTTGTAATAATGATTCGAATTAATTACCGATTCTTTATCCACTTGTGTAGGCTCCTCCAATATCCAATCACTGGTCTGCTTTGTATCGAAACGGCAGGTATTACAGATGAAGTCTTCCACCTCTCCAAACTCGTCTTTACGTCCGGTTACGCGCAGTACATCTGCGCCTTTATACCATAATGTAACCTTACCGGAACAAGACGGACAGTCCCGATGGGCATCTACGGGTTTGGTAAACCACACCCGATTTTTGAATCGAAACGTTTTATCCGTAAGCGCCCCAACTGGACACACGTCAATCACATTTCCAATGAAATCATTGTCTAAGGCTTCTTCAATGTAAGTAGATATTTCGGAATGATCTCCTCTATGCAGGATGCCATGCTCACGTTTGTTGGTAAGCTGATTGGCAACATATACACAACGATAGCATAAGATACATCTATTCATGTGCAGCTGTATCTTATCTCCAATGTCGATACGTTCAAAGGTGCGGCGCCCGAATTCATAACGTGTTTGCTCTGCACCGTGTTCGTAACCCAGATCCTGCAGCTTGCATTCTCCAGCCTGGTCACATACCGGACAATCTAAAGGGTGATTAATCAATAAAAACTCTACAACCCCTTTGCGTGCATCTACCACTTCGGGCGACGTAATATTTTGCACTTCCATACCGTCCATTACCGTTGTGCGACAGGAAGCTACCAATTTTGGCATTGGTCTAGGGTCTTTCTCGGATCCTTTGGAAACTTTCACAAGACATGTTCGACATTTCCCTCCTGAACCTTCCAACTTGGAATAATAACACATCGCAGGAGGAACGATATCCCCACCAATCTGACGTGCGGCATTCAGAATAGAAGTACCCGGAGCTACATCCACCGGAATACCATCAATCGTTACTCTAAATTTTACTTCTTCTTCAGCCATCTATCTGCTATTAATATTATTATACTACAGGTTCAATTGGATCTGCATAATGTGCTAATCCATAATTCCTACTTAGCGCTTCTTGGGGATGGGTAATGTGCCATTCAAATTCATCTCTAAAATGACGAATAGCGGCTGCGACAGGCCATGCCGCGGCATCTCCCAAGGGGCAAATGGTATTACCTTCGATACGGCGTTGAATATCCCATAACAAATCGATGTCTTCGATACTACCTCTTCCGGTCTCGATCTTATGTAATATCTTTTCCATCCAGCCTGTTCC
The DNA here is from genome assembly GCF_005048855.1 of Sphingobacterium olei. Classification (GTDB taxonomy): domain Bacteria; phylum Bacteroidota; class Bacteroidia; order Sphingobacteriales; family Sphingobacteriaceae; genus Sphingobacterium; species Sphingobacterium olei. The sequence continues at coordinate 76,538 of NZ_SUME01000005.1, read as the reverse complement.
TTCTCTACATGGCGAACATTGGCCGCAGCTTTCATGATGATAAAAGCGGGCAAAATTCCACGTATTGCGAACAATGCACTGATCTTCATCAAAGACAATAAAACCTCCTGATCCCATCGAACTACCTGTTGCAAAACCGCCGTCGGCCAATGACTCGTAAGTCATTAGGCGTGCGTTTCCATTTACTGTTTTGGAAATCAAATTTGCCGGTAAGATTGGAACTGATGATCCACCCGGAACCAAAGCTTTCAGCTTTTTACTATTAGCAATCCCGCCACAATATTCGTCTGAATAAATAAATTCTTCCACTGGAAGGCCCAAATCTATTTCATACACGCCAGGACGTATTATATTACCACTAGCGGATATTAGTTTTGTACCGGTACTTCTTTCAATGCCAATCTTGGCGTATTCTTCGCCTCCGTCGTTGATGATCGGAACAGTAGCAGCAATGGATTCCACGTTGTTTACCACCGTTGGGCAACCGTAGAGCCCGGCAATCGCAGGGAAAGGGGGCTTAATGCGTGGATTGCCACGTTTACCTTCTAGAGACTCCAACAGAGCCGTTTCTTCACCACAGATATAGGCTCCTCCTCCGGGCTGAACATAAATCTCCAAATCATATCCCGTCCCCAAAATGTTTTTGCCTAGAAATCCGGCTGCTTTAGCCTCCGCAATAGCTTTCTCCACAATACGGATTTGCGGCATCATCTCGCCACGGATATATATATATGATGTATTTGCTCCTAAAGCAAAGCTCGACACGATCATACCTTCCACCAAGATATGGGGAATGTGCGTCATCAAATAACGGTCTTTGAATGTGCCGGGCTCTGACTCATCTCCATTGCATACCAAATAACGCGGAACACCTTCGGGTTTGGCTAAGAATCCCCATTTCATACCGGTTGGGAAACCTGCTCCACCTCGTCCACGTAAACCCGATTTTTTTACCTCTTCCACTACATCTTCGGGCGACATGGTTTTTAACGCCTTTTCCACAGCACGGTATCCTCCCTGTTGCCGATACACATCAAAAGTATTGATGCCTGGAACGTCTATATGTTCTAATAATAACTTACGACCCATAATGATTACGCTTCCGTTTGTACTTTATTTTTCAAAGTTTCAATTAATTGAGCGACACTTTGTTCTGTTAAGTTTTCGTAAAAAGTGTAGTCTGGACCGATTTGTAATACCGGACCATATCCACATGCGGCAAGGCACTCGACTCCACGCCAAGAAAACAGTCCGTCTGCTGTGACTTCACCCTCTTTTACACCGAGTGTTTCTTCTATATACTGCATAATACGTTCAGCTCCTACCAAACAACATGGACCTGTACGACATATTTCCAAATTATACTTCCCTTGAGGGCGCAAAAAGTACATCGTATAGAAGGTAGCCACTTCATACACCTCAATCGGTTCGATTTGAAGAAAATGAGCAACTTTATCCATCGCGTCTGTACTCAACCAGCCATATTCTGCCTGTACCAAATGTAAAAGTGGTAAAAGCGCGGATTTTTGTTTGCCTTGCGGGTAACGACTTGCGACTTCTGCAAACTTGTCTAATAGTTCGGCAGAAAACTCTACGGGGTGATTTTCTTTTACACTAAGCATCTAATTCTCCTGCAATAACATTTAAACTACTCATGTTAATAATCGCGTCGGAAATTAACATTCCGCTACTCATAGGTGCAAACATCTGATAATTGATAAAGGAAGGTCTTCTGAAGTGAAGACGATACGGTGTGCGACCACCGTCATGAATCAAGTAAAAACCTAATTCTCCATTTCCTCCTTCTACCGCATGATACACTTCGGATTGCGGTGTTTCCCATTCGCCCATGACAATCTTGAAATGATAGATCAATGCCTCCATATTGGTATACACCTGCTCTTTTGGAGGGAGGTAAAACTCCGGTACATCGGCATGGAAAACACCCGATGGCTCTTTGGATATTTTTTCTAATGCCTGCTCGATAATGCGCATCGATTGCCACATCTCTTCGTTACGTACCATGAATCGATCGTACACATCTCCATTGGTACCTACCGGTACATCAAAATCAAATTCTTCGTAAGAACAATAAGGATCAACAACACGTACATCGTAATCGACACCTGTTGCACGCAGAATAGGGCCGGACCAACTATAATTTAATGCTTCTTCGGGAGTAACTGCAGCCACACCCGAAGTACGCTCTATGAATATTCTATTACGAACAAACAACTCCTCAAATTCTTCTAAAACTGCGGGGAATCGCTTGATAAATTCTTCTATTTTAGTAAACGCGATCTCATTAAAATCTCGTTCGAAGCCACCAATACGGCCAATATTTGTCGTCAAACGCGCACCACAGATCTCTTCAAAGATCTCATAGATAAACTCACGTTCCTGCATGAGATATAAAAATCCCGAAAATGCACCCGTATCTACACCTAAAATACCGTTACAGATAATATGATCGGCAATACGCGCAAGCTCCATAACGATTACACGCATATACTGCACGCGCTTCGGAATTTCAATACGGAGTAGCTTCTCAACCGTCATATGCCATCCCATATTATTGATGGGAGATGAACAATAATTCAGACGGTCTGTTAGCGGTGTAATCTGATAGAACGGACGGTGTTCCGCAATCTTTTCAAAAGCACGGTGAATATAGCCAATCGTTGAAATTCCACTTACAATCCGCTCGCCATCAATCTGAAGGACATTTTGGAAGACACCGTGAGTCGCCGGATGCGTTGGCCCTAGATTTAAGGTAATCAGATCCTCTTGCGGATCGTTATCAACAAAAACGCTTTTATTATTTGTTATTTTGGTGATAGGTACACTCATCTCATCTCTTAATTAACTCGGATTTAACGTCCAAAATAAAAATCTTTTTTATCTACCCGATTCGGATCTTCTAAAGGGTACTCCTTCCTCATCGGGAAAACACCTAAGTCGTCCATATTTAAAATACGCCGTAAATCTGGGTGTCCTTCGAAAATGATTCCAAAAAAATCATATGTCTCCCGTTCCATCCAATTAGCTCCATTCCAAACTATAGTAGCCGTGGGAATAACCGGATTTTGTCCATCAATATATACCTTAATACGTAAACGTATATTTTGATAGAGGTTATGTACATGGTAGACGACTGCAAAAGATTTTTCCTGGTTCGGATAGTGTACAGCTGTAATGTCGGTCAAATAGCTAAACTGAAGCATATCGTCCGATTTCACAAACTGCAATACCTCAATAATACTTTCAATTGACGTCTCTATGGTCAAAAGATCGTGTGGCTCTAACGGATTTTGAATCTGGTCTCCAAATTTATCCTTTAATCGGTTTAAAATGCTTTGATTATTCAACTTATCCATTATCTGTAACAATTCCGTATTTCTCTAATAATGCTTTATACTCGGGCGTATTCCGCCGATTAAGTGTTTCGCTTTTTACAATATCCTGAAGCCGCAGTACACCATCTAGAATTGCCTCAGGTCGAGGTGGACAGCCCGGGACATATACGTCTACAGGAATAATCTCATCTATACCTTGTAATACGGAGTAGGTATCAAAAATACCCCCACTAGAAGCGCAAGCTCCGACAGCAATTACCCAGCGGGGCTCTGCCATTTGAATGTATACCTGTTTTAAAACAGGCGCCATTTTCTTTGCGATGGTGCCCATTACGAGCAACATATCCGCTTGTCTGGGAGAAAAGCTTGGCCGCTCAGCTCCAAAACGAGCCAAATCATAAGTCGAACCCATAGTAGCCATAAATTCAATTCCACAACAAGACGTTGCAAAAGGCAAAGGCCAAAGGGAGTTAGCTCTTGCTAAACCTATAGCTTTATCCAGTGATGTTGCAAAAAATCCTGCCCCCTCTACTCCCGGAGGAGTTTCTCCTAACTTTACGTTACTCATGATGTTATTGTTATTCGGTTTAACTCGTTTTTTATGATCGAATTAGTCACAAAATAGTATTTTTCGTCTTTTTAAAAAAGGCTATTCTTTATTTATAACGATTCTAATCCCAATCTAGTGCCTTTTTCTTAATGACATAGATAAATCCTAACAGAAGCATCCCCATGAAAATAAACATTTCGATAAGACCTTCTATTCCAAATTCCCTGAAATTAACCGCCCAAGGGTACATAAATATAACCTCAACATCAAATACCACAAACAATAAGGCGACTAAAAAATATTTAATAGAAAAAGGTTGGCGGGCGTTTCCAATTACTTTCACACCGGATTCAAAAGATTCCAGTTTACTTTCTGTACGAACCTTTGGCCCCAGTAAATGTGTACTTACGATAGCAAATACACCAAATGCTACCGCCACCCCAAGCTGTATGAGTATTGGAATATAATCGACCGGAAGGCTTTCTCCCTGTAGGTTTTCCATAATTTTCTAATTTGTTGTTGTTCTAGCAAACTTAGATAAATTTGCTTTTATATGCAATTATAATTGCATCGCATATAAAAACAATTTATCGGTCTCTCCTCTACCATTGAGAATTTATTCATTGAGGAAATATAAAGATTTTTGGCAATAAAAAAAGGGACTTGACCAGTCCCCTTTTCAATGATGTTAATCATTAATATTAAATAACTATTAACTTTCCAGATATTCAATGTAAGCATTTGCAAATTCATCCTCCGGAGACAATTTCACTGTATTTTGGAAAGATTCCATTGCTGCATCATATTGCTCCTGCGTAATTTGATAATATCCGATGTAGTTATGTGCATCTACAAGGTACGATTTTTCTACATCTGTAATGGCTGCACCCCCTGCTTCTTTATCTTTAAGCACCTGAACCAATTGGGTAAATGCAGGAACAAACAAGCCTTTACATTGGTCTGCCTCTTCTGGGTTAACATTATCCAATGAAATATTTACATACCCAGTTAGGTACAATGCACGCGCCAAGTATTCTTCGTTAACTTTTTGATCATTCGATTTGATGATAATATCGAATGCTTTCAACGCAGTATCGAATTCTTTTGCTGGATCCTCACCTTTCTCTTTTTTCGCTACACCCGCGCGGAAATTTGAATCGCCTAAGAAGAAATTCGCTTCGTAGAAATAGTCTGTACCTTTTTGGCTTGCGGGAATATTGAAGATACCCGACGCCACATCGTATTTGCCTTCTCCATAAGCGATCATACCTGCCGTTCCTATTTCCGGCATCATCTCCGGGTTTTTCGCTAACGCGGTTTTCAGGTTTGCCAATCCCTTCTCTACATTTCCAGTTTGGATATAAGACAATCCTGAGAATAGATAATCATAGTCTATCAAACGGCTAGTGTCCGATTCTGCAAACAATTTATCAAAGTAGCCCACTGCTTTTTGGTAATCCTCATCTTGGTTGAACGCAATATATCCCAAATAACGGTATACTTTAGCGTCTACACCTGGTGCATTTTCCAATTGTTGTGCCACTGTTTTCAATTCTGCGTATTCCTGCCCAAATACCAAAAAGTCTGCATAACGTACGCGTGCATCGATCGAGTTGTCGCCGGTTACTTCTAAGTACTTTTTGTAACTGGTAACGGCTTTCGCAATCTCCGTTTCGTATGTTGCTTTTTGCTCATCTGTTTCATTAGGAAGACGTTTAGCAAACTGCAATTGTGTTTCTGCCAGTTCACGATAAATAGGACCAAACGTCGGATACTCTTCCGCTAATGCAGTTAATTGTTCTAAAGCTACATCATAAGCCTGTGCACGACGCGTAATAACCGCCTGAGCTACCTTCGCCTTAATCAAATTCTCGTCAATATTTAACGCATCACGATAATTAACATACGCTTGGCTGCTTTCGTTCAAACCTACGTATGCATCACCTAATGCTACTGGAATCAATGCGTCCTTTGCGTTTTTTGATTTTGCTTGTGTCAAATATTCGATTGCCTTAGTATAGTCCGGTTTTGGTGCATCAATATAAGCGCGCCCCACAAAATATAGTGGCAAATAATCTTTTTTACCTAAACTTGATGTTGCGGCCGCAAACTTTTGCTCCGCGGCTGTAGCGTTTCCCTTTTCTAAATCTACAATTCCCAATCCTACATTGTTCAATTGTTCTTTTGGACTATTCGTTAAACCTTCATTAAATACGATAGCAGCCGAATCGACTTTATCATTGATTAAGTGTACCTGACCTAAGTAAAAGTAATTTACGCCATCTTTGGCTTTCTTTTGCACAAGATTCTGCAAAATACCTTTAGCTTTATCGTATTGCTCTGCTTCAATTGCTGCTTGAGCATCTTTTAAACTTTGAGCACTTGCTGAACTAACCACTGCCCCTGCCATTAAAAGACTCAAAAATAATTTGCTTTTTGTCATAACTCTATTTGTGTTCTTTATTGTTTCTAATTTATTCTATCTCTTACTATAATCTCACGTCCCGGCATCGTTGCTGGGAGTAACCCTGACTTCAACACGATACGTTGCCCTCTATCGCCCGTTAAGAACGCTGAAAAACCGATTCCTAATCCAAAATTAGGTTGATAATTTAACACGAAAATCTCTCTTTTCAACGGATATTCGTCCGTCGCTAAACTCGCTTGAGAAGGCTTTACATACCTACGCTTTCCTCCGCTGTCGTTTAAGACGCTTAATATACGAATTTTATCCATTTCTGTAAAAGAACTTTTTAAATATAAATATTGATTAAAACTTATCAACCCTATTTTGTCCACATTATTTGCAACTTCCTTCAGCACCTCTTCCGACGAAGTAAGTGCTTCAACATAAGTACTCGCTATTTTGCCAACTTTCCCTAAATCTTTGAAGTAGCGCAGCACGCTCGAGTTTACATTATCAAAAACAAGCTTAACGTTTTTGGCTTTATTTCCTTTTAATAACGCTATAACGTCCGCAACGACAAAACTAGTATCCACGCTCGCGTTATTCGTTACCAAAACTATGCCATCGTATGCAATCGGATAAATGTATGGTTTAATCGAACGTTTTGCGAATGACTGATTCTCCTCGGCGGTCAGCTTGCGGGCCAATACCGCAAAGTTGGTCTCACCCTTTATCAACGCATTGATAGCATGCACTTCCGCTGCCGGCTGTGGAACTATTGTCGCATTATAATATGAACTTTCAAAGACCTCTACATTCTCCAGAAATAGCGGCAACACCGTCTCATCAACCCCCACCTGCATACTTCCCTTTAATACATCTTCCTTGTTCTCCTTTTCCCTATCCTGGGAATTGTTATTATTACCGCAACTGATCCAGCAAAAAGAAAGAAAAACGAATAGATATGTCCAGTTAAATATTCTCATATTATCAATAGGATTAGTAAAAATGGAAAAAGATTAACCCTTAACACTTTTTTAACCTTTATCTCGCATTAAGCGAATACAAATCTTAATGGGTAAAGTTTTTTTGAAATAGCCGAATAAAACGCATAAAAGAATATACGATCAGCAATATACCAAACATATTTCTATACCGTGTGTCTATTTCCAAAGGAAACTTATCCCAGAATATAATCAACAAGCCTAATGTGAAATACACTAAAAACATGAAAAGGCCTAAAATAGACAGAAATCGCTGCGTTGGCGATTTCTGTCTAAACTTTGTATTACTATTCATTATTGAATCTTCACGCTAATTACATATTGGTTAAATCCAATCGAATTGGTAAGGTGTAAGCCACACGTACTGGACGTCCATTTTGGATACCTGGACTCCATTTTTTCGCTTTCTTCAGCATATTAATAGCAGCTTGTCCTGTGCCGTATGACAAATCGCGTGCGACTTTAATATCTGTTAAGCTACCATCTCTCTCTACTACAAAAGATACTTGTACTGTGCCTTTTACACCGGCATCGATAGCCCCACTAGGATAAGCGTAATTATCGGCAATCCATTTCCGGAAAGCTGCCATGCCACCCGGTGGCTCTGGTTGTACCTCTACCGCTGTAAAAATCTCGTCGGCACCGCCAGTTCCTGTACCACCTTCGACACCTTTTGTACTACCTGTAGCGGCACCTGCAACATCTTTTGTACCCCATTTACCCTCTGTAGTAACCGCACCACCTTTCATACCTTTCATGGCTGTAGGCCCGATAAGTTTTTTCTTATCAGTAGCTTCTTCTACCGTAGCGACTTCCGTTTCTACGGCTTTTTCCTTGGGTACCGGTTTAATCTCAGGCAAAGCAACCACATCCAAAGCGGGTTTAGATTCAGCAATTTTTGGTGCTAACTCCTCTACAGGCGGTTTTTCTTCCTCAGGAGGTAACTCTTCGACAAGGTCTTCCAATGTTACTTCTTCCGTAAAAGCAATCTCTTGTTGAGGAGCATCGCTCTTTGGAAACAAGCTGATGTTGAAGACTTGTGTAGCACTGAATACAGCCACGACAGCCGCAACAATGGCCAAAGCGATGTTAGTAGCCTTAGGCCCCAACTTACGTAGCTCATATGCTCCGTAGGCTTTATTTCTGCCTTCGAAAACAACCTCGAGCCACTCGCTTTTGAATATATTTAATTTTTCAAACATAACTTCTTGATTTTATGTTAGAACCTTCTAACTAGTCGTTATAGATTCCTTCTTTTTCCAATAGCGCGACTTCCTCCGGCATAATACGATTTGAAATCATGTAACGTTTTATGTCAGCAATTTTCATTTCGTCTAGTGCATCGATAATATTGCGTGTTACAGCTTGTTCGCTTGGGCGAATAACAACAATTATGTCCTTTCCACCCGTCTTTTTTGGAACTTCTGCTTTCATCCGCTGAAGAACTGCGCGAATTCCGTCCTTACTATAATCGATTACAGCGGGTGGATAAATTGGACTTGCAATTGAACCATTATACCATACAATTTTGTCATCAGAGCCTAATACTAAAGTCACACTACGGTGTTCGTCAACGTTTACATCGGTATTTTTATCCGTTTCAACGTTTTTATCAGGCATAGCAACGTCCATTGCTTGAGGCTTGTTCAATGAAGTCGTCAACATGAAGAATGTGATCAATAAGAACGCCAAGTCTACCATCGCGGTCAAGTCGACCTTACCGCCATTTTTCTTGGACCTTACTTTCCCACCCTTTTTACCGCCGCCGGAATCTTGATTTAATTCTGCCATATCTCTTTAATGTTATTCAGCTTTAAGTCCTGTTACAAAACTGAACTTATTTTGCTTCTGGTTACGTAACGTTTCAATAATTAAATTCAAGCTAGGAAACTTCGCGTCTCCATCCGCTTTGATTGCTACCGTCATCAATTCGATATCATCCGGATCCTTATTATCTACAAGCGCCCTATCTTTTAATATCCTTGCCGAAGCAATGCGGGCTTCTTTAACCCAATGGAACAATTCATTTGATGCGTCCATCGTAGAATCCACAGGTACACCTTTCTGAAGTTCTACCGTTCTCTGTCCAGACTCTAACGCTAACAGTTGCTTTAAGTTTTTAATCGGAACTCCGAAATCTTCCGTAAGCGCGAATTTTTCATATTCTTCAGCTGTGAAAGAGATATTGTATCTACTTGACATACTTTTCAATGTCTCGGCACGTACATTAGGATCACTCATGCTATAGAACACTTTTCCCTCATCACCTACTGTAATCACACTCAAATTACCATCAGGTAATTTTGCTTGAGAATAAGAAGGGGCCGTATCGACAACTAATGTCTCAGGCGTTCTAGCTGTTGCTGTTAGAACGAAGAACGTAAGTAGCAAGAAAGATACATCACACATCGCCGTCATATCGATCGAGGTACTGGTTCTTTTTACTTTTGCTTTACCCATTTCTTTAGTTTTATTAAATTAACAACTCTATCTTTTATTAATGATGCCACAGATTTTCATTTTCCATAAAAAAAATGAAAATACTTTTATAGGCTATTTGTGGTTCGCGGCGTACGTTTGTACGATCGAGAAACCAGCTTCATCAATAGAGTAAGTTAATTTGTCAATTTTTGCAGTCAAGATGTTATACATGACAATCGCAAACGTCGAAGTTGCGATACCTGTAGCTGTATTGATAAGAGCCTCGGAGATACCATTTGCCAACTTAGCAGAATCTGGAGCTCCACCAGTTGCCAATGCCGAGAAGGCCTTGATCATACCTGTTACTGTACCCAATAGACCTGTCAATGTACCAATAGAAACTAATGTAGCAATAACGTTTAAGTTCTTCTCTAACATCGGCATTTCTAATGCTGTTGTTTCTTCAATTTCTTTTTGAATTGCTAAAGAAGATTTTTCAGCGTCTAAACCAGGATTTGCCTCTACGTCTTTGTACTTCAACAAACCTGCTTTGATTACATTAGCAACCGATCCTTTTTGTTTGTCACACTCAGCAACCGCAGCGTCAATGTTTTGACTTTTCAAGAATCCTTGGATTTTTCTCACAAAGTTTCCTACGTTTCCTGTACCAGAGGCTTTTCCGATAACGATGAAACGTTCGATAGAAAATACCCATACCATTAAGAACAATCCAAGAAGTACGGGTACTACAGCACCTGCGTGATAAACCATACCAAGATAATTACCTGGTTTTGGCTGGTTATCTGGATTGTTGTCTATAAAGTTTTCAGCATTACCCATTACAAATCTCCATACAAGAAAACCGATTATGAAACAGATGATAATTGCTAAGCTTGCAAATACATTACTTGAGTTGCCGCTTTCTTGTTTTGCCGGGCTAGTAGTTTTTGGTGCGTTTGCCATTTTACTAATTTTTAGATTTTACTGTTGTTTAATTATTATGTTTAATTCAATTTTTAAGCACGAATGCACGTTATTTCGACGTTCGTCAAAACAAATATACTATTTTGTTACAAAAGTCAAATTTTATTTGCATTTAAATTATATCCCTGTTAATTGTGAGGCTTGAGATGATCATCAGCAGCAATCATATCTCAATTTCCATATACTTAACGACGCCTTACCGTGAATATTTTACAATAAAAACCATTTTTTTTATGATATGCAAATTATTAAATTGTTAAATATGAAAAATAAGTAAGTGTTCACTCATCAAAACATATTCTGGTTAATAACGCTATAGCCAAAAATATATTATATAAAACATTAGTTATAACATATTTATCCTAAGCTGGGTTCCATACTACCCAATGCTTTTCGCCTTGTATCCCATCTGGATAAGGATGTCAAATATTTTTCCCTTAAAATCCCCTTGTATCAAAATTTCTCCGTCTTTCGCACTCCCGCCTACTCCACACTTTTGCTTTAACGTCTTAGCCAAATTTTCTAAATCTTCCTCTTTGCCTACAAAACCTTCTACCAAAGTAACGATTTTACCCTTTCGGGCTTTTTTATCTAAGAGCACGCGCAATCGTTGTTTTTCGTTGGGTTGTGTTTCGACGTCGGGAGTCTCTTCCGGATTCTGATAATCAAAATCATCAGCGGTTGAATATACAACACCGTCGTAGCGTTGTTTTTTTTGCTTTGCCATATCTAATTTATCTTAACAAATAATTTTTAATGAACTGGGTTTAATACTTATATTTAATATTCCTTCCATTTGGATAGGTTCGCCGTCTACATGTACCGGCCCCTCACTATCCCGTTCAATTTTAATGATTTTACCCGGAATAATTTCCACATATTCGGATTGGTCCGCTGTCTTACTGAATAGATGGTATATCATCATCGGTAATATATACATCGGAAACTTGTGCACAATACATACATCCAATAATCCGTCACTTACGGAAGCATTTGGAGCGATGTACGCATTATTACCATATTGCGGTGAGTTCGCAACGCTAATCATGAAAGCTTCTCTTTCGTATACCACGTCGTCAATGGTAAGTGTATATCTACAAGGTTTATAATCACTCAATACATTGATGACAGACCGCATATACCCGATCGGCCCTCGGGTCGAATCGTTTGCAAAGCGATCACTTACCGATGCATCAAAACCAAGTCCGGCAATATTGAAAAAAGGTCTTTCATTGATCATGCCACTATCTACTTCAACAATATCAAATCGATTGATGCGACGAATGGCAGAAGTCTCGTTTAAGGGGATACCCAAATACAACGCCAAACCATTCCCTGACCCCTCTGGAATAATCCCTAGGGGTACATTAGTACCCACTAAAGCGGATCCCAGTTCATTGATTGTACCGTCGCCGCCTACTGCGATGACTGCATCAAAATTCTCGACCACAGCCGTTTTTCCCAGTTCGAATGCATGATTGGGTTTTGTAGTCTGTTGGAAAGTAGGATTAAATTTTTGTAAGTCGAGCACTTCTAAAACCTGCTTATTAAAAGAAGTTTTCTTTTTGCCCCCTGAAATTGGATTTATAACGAATAATATTTTTTTCCGATCCATTATTTAAACACTGTTCTGTCGTAAAGATAAGCATTGGATGTGATTAAAGTTATATCAAAAAAAGGTAATAAATATTATTTATCTTTTTATAATACCGAAAGAGTTGTAGCTTTGCACCGACAAAAATGTGGACTGATTTGCATTTTACACTTCGATGTAAATGGGAGATTGCAACCACAGAAAAAAAGTGCTAAAACCTTTCGAGACTAAAAGTTTTTCCACTTCTTATCTAGAAGCATCTTCGGTAAATCATAATTTCAAAGATTTAAATATGGCGTATTTATTTACTTCCGAATCGGTATCTGAAGGGCATCCGGACAAAATTGCGGATCAAATTTCAGATGCACTAATCGACAATTTCTTGGCATGGGATGAAGACGCCCGTGTCGCTATAGAGACATTAGTAACGACCGGACAAGTGGTGTTGGCTGGTGAAGTAAAATCAAAAATTTATCTAGATGTACAAAAGATCACACGTTCGGTGATCGAGCGTATCGGGTACACCAAGTCGGAATATATGTTTGAAGCAAATTCATGTGGCGTACTTTCGGCCATTCATGAACAGTCGGCTGATATCAATCAGGGCGTAGACCGTATTACGAGACAGGAACAAGGAGCAGGTGACCAAGGGATCATGTTTGGATATGCCAATAATGAAACAGACAATTTGATGCCATTAGCATTAGATTTGTCGCACCGTCTGCTATATGAATTAGCTGCATTGAGACGTGAAAATAAGGAAATAACCTATTTACGCCCCGATGCCAAATCCCAAGTGACACTGGAATACAGCGACGATCACAAACCGCAACGCATTGATACCATTGTAATTTCTACACAGCATGATGATTTTGCATCAGAAGAAGAAATGCAACAAAAGATCAAAGCAGATATTATAGCAATCTTACTTCCTCGTGTAAAAGCACAATTAAAACCTGAACTACAGGCTTTATTTAATGATGACATCAAATTTCACATTAACCCAACGGGAAAATTTGTCATTGGTGGCCCACATGGAGATTCCGGTCTAACCGGCCGGAAGATCATCGTCGATACTTACGGAGGCAAGGGAGCCCACGGTGGGGGTGCATTTTCTGGAAAAGATCCTTCAAAAGTAGACCGGTCGGCTGCATATGCCACACGACATATTGCTAAAAATCTAGTCGCTGCAGGAGTTGCCGATGAACTACTTGTACAAATTTCCTATGCCATCGGTGTGAAAGACCCAATGGGAATCTATGTTAATACCTACGGCACAAGCAAAATCGGATTATCAGACAGTGAAATCGCAAAAAAAATTTCTGACATATTTGATATGACACCGTACGGCATTGAAACACGTCTGGGATTACGTAATCCAATTTATTCGGAGACAGCAGCATATGGACATATGGGGCGCACACCGAAACGGGTTACTAAAACCTTTGAAAACTCCAATGGGGAAGTCAAAACTATTGAAGTAGACCTTTTCACATGGGAACGACTCGATTATGTGGATCGCATAAAAGAAGCATTTAACATTTAATCGCTCGCTATAGTAACACAAGAAAGAGGCTCTTTAAAAAAAGGGCCTCTTTCGTAGAATTTATTTGTTTATATTCGTTGATAAGACCCTAAACAAATAGCGATGAAAAGAAGAAATTTTATCAACAAATCCACAGCAGGTATGGCAGCACTTACGCTAACAGGTATAACAGCACAGTCCTGTACCTCTCCAACGAAAACACATGAACCGACACCCGGCACAATTGTACACACGGTGTTCTTTTGGTTGCAAGAAGACTTAGGGGAAAAAGAGATTCAAAATTTTACGGGCTTTTTTGAGGCACTTCGAAAAATACCAACTATACAAAGTCTTCACTATGGAAAACCTGCGCCCACCACTCCGCGCGAAGTCGTCGACAACTCCTTTTCTTATAATCTGATCGTAACATTCGCAAATATCGATGACATCAATGTATACGAAACACACCCTATTCACCTTCAAGCGATTGAAAAATACAGTCACCTATGGACAAAAGTAAGGGTCTCGGACACAATATTGGAGGGTTGAAGTTAAACAATTGCGAAAGTTTATATCATACCCCTGGCTTTAATCTCCAGATATTTGTTTATCGAATTAATACTCAAATCTGCCGGATTTGTATAGATAGTCTGTAAACCATTTCTATTCAGTTCCTGAATAATTAGTTGCTTTTCGTACACAAATTTTTCGGCAATAATCTTATTATAAATATCACTTATTGTGGAGGCTGGCTCTTTGGCCATATCAACCAACTCTGTATTCTTAAATACAACGACAACGACAATATGGCTTTTGCGAAGCATCCGGAGGTAAGGCAACTGCCGATGTAAAGCGTCTAAAGTTTCAAAATTGGTATACATGAATATCAAGGAACGCTTGTTGATATGCTGCCTTGCAAAAGCATAGAGATTTCCAAATTCGGACTCTTCGAATAAGGTTGAAACACCATATAACACATCGGAGATTTTTCGAATCTGATTATTTCTCTTCTCTGCCGGCACATGGTTATTGATTTCTTTTGAAAAAGTGAGCATACCCGCTCGGTCCTGCTTTAATATGGCGGTATTTGAAAGCACCAACGTGGCATTGATCGCGTAGTCTAACAAGGTCATTTCGTTAAAGGGCATCCGCATTGCTCGTCCTGTATCGATAAAAGAATAAATCGGCTGGGATTTCTCCTCCTGAAATTGATTTACCATTAGTTTACTATGCTTGGCCGATGCTTTCCAATTCATGTGCTTATATTCGTCGCCTCGCACATATTCGCGCACGTGATCAAATTCCAACGTGGAGCCAATCTTGCGAATGCGTTTTATGCCCAATTCTACAAGACGGTCTGTAGTGGCCAACAATTGATATTTTCGCATCTGGATAAAAGAAGGATAGCAAGGAATAACCCGATCTTCATCCAGCACAAATTTGCGCTGAAATAACCCCAAGTGTTTTACCAGTGCATTACAAACACCGAACTGGTATGTTCCACGTGTTACAGGTGTCAATTCAAATCGAATTTCCTTTTCATCATGCGCTTTGATCGAAATATAGAATTCATTATCCCGCAATTGTAGCTGCTCCGGGAACTCCTCCAATACGCTAACCTTTACCATCAGTGGAAATGTGCTCTTGATGCTTAAGAAAAAGGGATTTGCATCTCCATTGGACAATTTCTCCGGGTAGTTTCTGTTCAGCAACACCTTATTTTTGGGAAAATATAAAATAAGAAGATCCCATGTACAGACTACAAACCAGCTCCAAATGAGTATATCCGCCACCATGCGAAATTCCTGCATATAGGCCGATAGAACGTACAGCGCCGCAATACCCAAGAGGATATAAAAAAACAGATTTGTGATATATAATCTCTTAAAAATCTTCATTAACGTGGTATCTCTACACTTTCGATGATCTGGCGTACAATATATTCTGCGGAGAATCCTTCCATCTCCTTCTCCGGTGTGAGTTGTACGCGGTGTCCGAGCACAGAAGGAGCGACATACTTCACATCATCAGGTGTAATAAAATCGCGTCCCTGCAACGCTGCAAGCGCCTTAGCAGATTCTAAAATAGCAATGGAGGCCCGTGGAGATGCACCTAAGGTTAAATTTTGGTCTACACGCGTTTGCTGGATCGTTTGTGCGATATATTGGAGGATATCTTCATGCACATAAATCAATTTAACCAAATGCTGGAAATGAATAAGTTCATCAATGGAAAGCACAGGCTGCACAAGGTCTTCTTTATTTTTCGTCTTCTGTGCGTGGTGCTCCCTTAATATTTCGAGTTCCTGTTCATATGCCGGATAATGCACATCAATTTTAAATAAAAACCGGTCTAATTGAGCTTCTGGCAACCGATATGTTCCTTCGTGCTCAATGGGGTTTTGGGTAGCAAAAACGAGGAAGGGGCGAGTCAATGGATAGGTATGTCCATCCACCGTGACCTGATTTTCGCTCATACATTCAAACAATGCCGACTGTGTCTTGGCAGGAGCCCTATTAATTTCGTCGATGAGCACGATGTTTCCGAAAATAGGACCTTTCTTAAACTCAAATTCATTTGTTTTCAAATCCAGAATAGCCGACCCGGTAACGTCGGAAGGCATCAAATCGGGTGTAAATTGGATCCGCTTGAATTCGCTATTGATTGTTTTGGCAATCAGTTTGGCGGTTAGCGTTTTGGCTACTCCGGGCAAACCTTCTATTAGCGAATGTCCGCCAGCAAGAATAGAAACCAACAGCATGTTGATCACCTTGTCCTGCCCGATAATGACCTTCTTCACTTCTTGACGTACTTCCTCAAATTTGGAACGCAATACAGCTACATCTATTCGATTCTCGAACGCTGGCGTATATTTCTCCTGTATATTTTCTAATTCGTTCATATGATATTCGCTTTACTTTTAAAGTCTTCTATAATGTAATTAATGAATTTAACATCTTCAATGGTGAAGGTTTCCCGATGTCTATATTGATCGATATATGTGATTAACGATTGAGTTTCCGCTATATCTACCCCTGATTTACGTGAAAGATGCCTGATGAATTCCGGATTCATCAGATCCAATGTTTCCAACTGATAGCTGCTACGAATGGCATATAGAAAATAATCGATCTTTTTGAGAACAATATTTCCAGGCTTCCCATTTTCAAAGTACAGGGCACCTATGGTTTTCGCAAAGTCTCTTGAAAGATTCGGTTCTGGTGTAACAATCTTTACGGCCCGCTGTTCGCGCTTACTCTTAAAAAGCAAAAGCAGCAGCAATCCTATCAATAGTAGATACCAGGCTTGGCGAAAACCAGATTGAGAGAGCACTACACGGAGTGGTGATCGCGACACTGCGCTATCGTAATAATTGTCGATCCAAAGTATATTTTTGTACGTAATGACCTGCAGCGCTTTACTTGAATAGCGGTAGCCCGGCTCGGTCAACATGTTATAATTCGTGAATACAGACGGCGAAGCATGCAAGTAGAAATGTCCTTTACCAAACGAAACTTTAATAAAATTAGGTATCGATCTCCCCCTTGCATGTAAATTGCCCAAAATAGTACAATGTTTGCTATTCAATTTAGTGAATACCGTAAAATCAGTTACTTTTTCCAATATGATGCGAGCCGTATCACCCGCTAATGAGTAAGTCACACTTTTATCCGACGGAAAAAAAATCGAGTGCCGCAGCTCTTCCTGTGCTATTCCTAATGTATCTAATAGCCATTCGTCAAAATACAGGGTAGACACAAATACTTCTCCGCCATTGCCCACGAAATTTAAGAGCGGTTCCATTTTCGTGTCGCCATAAGTACCATAATCCAGAATATCTATTAGTGCCGTATGATACGCCTTGAGACTATCAAGCTGTTCAATTTCTTCGTAAGCAGTACGTTTCGTATCATCGATTTTCTTTTCCGTTCCAAAAATAGATGACAGCTCCTGATGGAGCACATACAAGCCGAACGGAATTTTGTCACGCTGATCAAAGGTTGGTGTCCAATTTACCGGCCGATTGGTTCCGGCATCAATAAGCGCAATTCCGCCTAATACGACAATAAAGAAAACTAAAATCATCCCCCTGTTCATGCCCATTTCTTTTGAAATTGGTGGAACACCTGTGCATAGTGGTCGTACTCTTTTTTCCCGATCGGGAATTTTCCAAACCAGACGTGATCGAAGATAGCGACACTCTCCTGAAACGATCGTTTCAATTCTTCATTACCGATTTCTTCCGACAATTCCATATTCGTCTTGGTATGTTTCCAATCGATAACACCTTTTCGGGAAAGTACCTGAATATTGAGTAATTGTTGGTATCGAATCGCCAATGGAAAATTTTCGTTTTTTAATGCCTCACTGATATAATCCTGCACACGGACATGCATTAAGTTTCGTTCGACAAACTGTACTTGTTCCTCTTCTTCAATTTCTTCGTCTTTCAAATAGACAACCAGCTTATTTCTATTGAAAATGAGTTTATACACCAGAAATAGAAATATAATAGCCCCCATTGCACCTAATATATAGAAAAAGGGTTTGTTTACAGCGGTTTTAGATTTGGGAAATAAATCTTCCAGTAACTTCATAATACGATTCAGGATCGTGTCTACAAAGTTCATCTTCTGTGCCACGCTCTCGGAGTACACAAAATCTTTCTCTTGGTATTTAGCAATCAGTTGCTCAAAAGTCTGCGTATTTGTATTCACTAAATAGGCTGCGGACGGTATAGAATCGTAATATCTGCTCTGCCAATATTCATGCACCTCGATCGTATCAGAGGCTTCATCGTCTTCGAGTACCTCGAATTGTTGAGAAAAGGACTGAAAACTGATTAAACAAAGTAACAACAACGACAACCTATGCATGATTACTCCTTCCGATTTTAGAAATCTTCTCGAAGATATCCTCTCCATATTTCAGCTCTTTCGCCGTCTCGTAAATGATTCCGTAGCTCATAACTGCTAACATGGCATATACAATACTAAATAGCGTCAACACGCTTCCGCCCAACGACATCAGCATTCGACCATAAAATGTATTAAAAAAATCGGAATTGAACTCCAATGAATTATAAGCAATCAAACCGATAACAAGAGAAGGGATCAGGACGACCAGGCTAAGCAAGGATTGGAACAAGAAGCTCACGACATAAGACGCTACGCCGTATTCAAAAGCTCTTCTTTTTAACATCGAAAATGAGGACAGAAAACAATCCGTTAAGTCGTCGTACCCTTCTCTGTAAAGTAGAAAAGCACAAAAGTACCACAAGCCAATCATAGCATAAAATATACCCAAGCCTACAGAACCTACCAGTGGAATAAAGACACTTAAAAAAGTTACGATTCCAATCGGAATAATAGCGATAATAGAAACAATAAAAGCCACTAATAAAAATCGTATATACTTTGCCATATTGTCCTTAAAATTTCGCAATACATCCTTTTCGTCAAATCCCAACGCTCGAGTATCCCTGATCAATAAAAAGTATTCTATTGCGAATCCAAAAGCAATCAACGCCGTAAAGGAAAGTATGATAAATGCGAATCCAATGTTAGCAAATAGATCAACAGAGAAGCTGGTAGATAGATTGTATTTAGTAGAGATATAATAGGAAACCAATATCATGATACAAATAGGCAAGAACAAAAGCCGAATCATCACTTTAGCACAGTGCCCCAAAATAATCTTAAGCAAATTAATAAAGTCTTGAACAAACTCTCCTAGCTTGCGTTCCCGTTTAAATTCAAAATCCATCAATTCCATTCGTGTTTTTTTGCCATTTGCCTCGGTTTAATAATATAGGTATATATTATAGCAAATAATGATAAGGTAATAACGAAGATACTCAGCCACACCGAAACCTGATAATATCTCGTCACAAAACCTTCTAATGTCCCGGCGACGATGAAAAAAGGAATCGTACTAATCAACACCTTTGCCGCTCGTTTTACAGTTTTTCTGAACGATTCTAACCGCGTATATGATTTCGGAAACAAGATGCTGTTTCCTATCGCCAGTCCGCATCCACCAGCAATGACGATAACGGATAGTTCTATCGTGCCATGTATCCAGATAGCGGTCAATGCCTCCTGGAGTACACCATATTTATAAAATAAATAATGGAACGACCCTACCATTATGCCATTACTAAAAAGAATAAAACCCGTCCCTATACTTACAAAAATACCATAGATAAAAGCAAGAAACGCCACTTTAATGTTGTTAATAGTGATAAAAAGTGCACCACCGAAGCTATCCCCCTGTTGATATACCGCAGCAGGGTTACCCGCTTTTATATTGTCAATGGTCATATTAACATAGGCATCACCCATTATCAAACGCACAAAGTGTTCGTCGTATTGGGAAGAGACAAACCCTATCGTATTCGCCAATAAAAATAGTAGTAACGAATAAATCATCGGTCGTCGGATCTGCCAAATTGCTTCGTATATTTCATACTGGAAGAAATGGATCAGTTTATTATTGGAAGATTTTTGATCCTTATAAATGATCTGGTGGGCACGAATTGCCAATTCATTCAAATATACCCTAGTCTTACTTTTAGGATAAAATGTTTGTGCGTACGCTAGGTCGTTGGTCAGCTCGATATAGTTTGTTGCAAGAATATCAGGGTCAACTTCAGATTTATTTGCCAAGTTATTTTCAATTGACACCCATTTTTCTTTATTTCGTTCAATAAAGGATGCTTCCCGCATAATTTAAATTTATAGTACCTATTTCAAACTTAGATAAAATGCTTTGCATTTACAAGTTGCATATAAAAGCTAATTTAGCTAAGTTTATGTGATATGAACAAGCTGTACATTAATACCCCACAAAATGTAAAATTTGAATACAAATTGGCTTCCTTGGGCGCTAGGGTACTGGCTTTTGCCATTGATTACGGCATTATCATCACCTATTTTATTTTTATATTCCTTTTGCTTGCTTTGTCCGGATTTCTTGACAGCAAAGACAGTTGGCTCATAATGGGTATCGTGTCCTTAGCCTCTCTCCCAGCTATTTTTTATACACTCATTCTGGAAACGGCTATGGAAGGTCAGACCGTAGGCAAACGGTTAATGAAAGTAAAAGTCGTAAAGATTGATGGGACACGCGCTACATTTTATCAATATTTTATCCGATGGATCAGCAATACCGTGGATATCTTTTTAAGTATGGGCGGATTGGGTATACTGAGTATCATTCTTACGAAGAATAGTCAACGACTTGGCGATTTAGCCGCTGATACCACCGTAATTAATATTAAGGAAGATCTGAACTTAAAGGTAACGCTGTTTGAAGAGCTAACAGCGGAACACCTGGTAACCTACCCGGAGGTAGTCAGGCTGACAGATCGGGATGTCAACCAGATTAAAGAAATTTTTGAAACCGCAAAAAGTCGAAAAAATTACGGTATTGTTTTAGCACTCGCCACACGCGTGGAGATCCTGTTGGGTATAAAATCGCAGCTTGCGCCAGAAGATTTTATACCCTTGATTATACAAGATCATTATTACATATACAGAGACAAATAACCTTCTAATATTATAAAGAGGCTGAGGCCGAGGATGTCTGTACTTGTCTGTCTACCTTCTTCACCAAGCCCTGTAATACATTACCCGGACCTACTTCCACAAAGGCTTCCGCTCCATCTGTCAACATATGCTGAACAGTTTGTGTCCATCGTACCGCTCCAGTCAATTGAGCGATCAGGTTCGCTTTTATCTGTGTCGGATCTGTATACGGTTTAGCATCTACATTCTGATAAATTGGGCAAGAAGGTGCTTTGATTTCTGTGGCCTCAATAGCTGCCTGCAACTCTACTTTCGCTGGCTCCATTAAAGGAGAGTGAAAAGCACCACCGACATTTAACTTCAGTGCACGTTTGGCACCTGCCTCCGTCAACAATGCACAGGCCTTGTCGACACCTACTATTGATCCCGAAATCACCAACTGTCCCGGACAGTTATAATTGGCAGCCACGACTACATCTTCAATCTGCACACAGATTTTTTCTACGGTCTCATCGTCTAAACCTAGTATTGCCGCCATTGTCGAGGGTTCTAACTCACACGCTTTCTGCATGGCGTTGGCACGTTGCGACACTAATTTTAAACCATCTTCAAAAGACAATGCACCCGCTGCGACTAAAGCGGAGAACTCACCCAATGAATGTCCGGCTACCATCGAAGGCTGGAAAGATGTTCCCAGAGCTTTCGCCAAGATAACCGAATGTAAAAATATCGCAGGTTGTGTAACGTTAGTCTGTTTCAAATCTTCGTCGGTTCCGCTAAACATGACAT
The DNA here is from genome assembly GCF_005048855.1 of Sphingobacterium olei. Classification (GTDB taxonomy): domain Bacteria; phylum Bacteroidota; class Bacteroidia; order Sphingobacteriales; family Sphingobacteriaceae; genus Sphingobacterium; species Sphingobacterium olei. Next base: position 54,379 of record NZ_SUME01000005.1, on the reverse strand, counting down.
CCGTAATGCGAAATCCTAATATATCGTTTGCCTGCTCAAATAAGGCTTTCGACTCTTCGCTCGAAGTATAAAGATCCTGTCCCATTCCTACAAACTGAGCACCTTGCCCAGGAAAAATATATGCTGTTTTCATCTAAAAAATTAATAGGTAAAAAGTCAAAATTAAAAAATAAAAATTACAACGGCACAATCTATCAATCCTCAGGCACAAAAGCCAAAGATACCATCGTTGACTCGTCTAAAAATTCCTGAGATAAAGCCAGGATATCCATTGCACGTACTTCATCTATCTTCAAAAACACCTCTTCGAGCGAGATGACCCTATCGTAATCGATTATATTTTTCGCTTCGGCAATGATCATACTCATACGATTTTCTTCAGCAAGGGCGATCTGCCCCTTGAATTTCTGTTTGGCACGCTGCAACTGGTACGCTGAGATAGGCTGACTTTTGAGCGTATCAAGCTCTTTTTTTACTAAACGGACAGCCTTATTTAACTTCTCTTCATCCGTACCCAGATAGATACTAAAATTACCGGCATCACTATAAAGCGTTAGATTCGATTCAATAGTGTAAGCAATACCGTGCTTTTCACGGATTCCAAGGTTTAAGATGGAACTCATCCCAATACCGCCAAGCATATTGTTGAGCAATAACATGGCCGTTTTGCGGTCGTCGTAAATGCCGAAGGTCTGCTTACCCAACATGTAGTGGGCCTGATTAATCGGTTTATGTACAACGATGGTATTCGATTCGCCACCTGTAACTAGATCGTTTTCCTTGGTAGGTACATTTCTTTTGATCTTGCCAAAGATTTTATTGGCAACGCGTTCCATTTGTGATTTGGTATAACTGCCCGCTACAGCTATAATTATTTCTTCGGTATTGTAGTTAGAAAGCATGAAATCATAAACGTCTTTCTTGGCAATGCTCTTCAGATCAGATTCCAATCCCAGAATATTATGTCCTAAACCTGAATTTGCAAACATTAGATCCTCAAAATCATCCATGATAGACTCTTCCGGGCTATCCAGGTAGGAGGCGATTTCATCCAATATCACCCCTTTTTCTTTTTCCATTTCATGTTCCGGAAAAGTAGAATGAAAAAGTACGTCTTCAAATAAATCCAATGCCCTTTCTAAATAGGGATTCAAAAATGATGCATGAATACAGGTATATTCTTTAGTCGTATACGCATTCAGATCACCTCCTACCTGTTCCAATCGATTTAAGATTTGATTGGTAGAACGCCGTTCTGTACGCTTAAACAGTAAATGTTCAATAAAATGGGCAACACCAAACTTTCCCTCCAACTCATGACGCGATCCCGCGTTCACGATCATACACGTGTGGGTAATCGAAGAATCTTGTTGGTGTAATAATATGCGTATTCCGTTATCCAATCGGATAAGATTTAATTCCTGCATGGAAAAATGAAATTAAAATGTTTGCAAAGCTACATAATTAAATACAAAAACGGCCGAAGTATCCTTCAGCCGTTTCCGCTATTATGTGTGCAGTTACATTCTTGGCCGACGCATTCCTCCAGGAAACGAATTGCCCGTATCAGGTGCCATACCCGAAAACTTTTGTAGCTTGAAGGTAAAGGTAAGCATGAAGTAACGTGCCAATCGATTAGATTGTTGATCGACAATATAGTTTTCAGCTACTGTACGTGATACATTTGTTTGCTCGTTGAGCAAATCGAAGGCCTGTAAACGTAGTGTACCACGTTCTCCTTTTAAGAATCGTTGCTCGATATAGGTGTTGATAATAAAAGGATTTGCACCCACCGAGCCAAAACCACTGTTAAATGTTTTGGAAACATCTGCTCCAAAAATAGTGGTAGGCGTCAAGTTTACCGACCCTATAATAGTTGGGATCCAGGATTGCACATTTCGCGTTTCGTTTTGTAACGAATTCTTAGTGTGGTTAAAAACGTATCGAACACCCGGGTTGATTTCCAGATTCTCAGAAGGGTTATACCTAAAAAATAACCCTTGATTAAAAACCCAGTTATTCGCGATATTCTTATCTCCTACCAAAGCCAAGCTATCCACCGAGGTATACGAGATATTTCTATTATAGCTTATTCCACCCATCGCCATTATATTATAGGTTTTTTCATTTATTGATTTGCCATAATGATAAAAGGAGTTCACCCCGTACACATTATCGTCTTTTTCATTTAAGTAACGAACTTCTTGAATGAGACCCACAGAATCAGGTGAACTATCAATATACCGTTTACTAAAAGAAACAATCTTATCCGTTGTTAAATTTGAATTGATCATGGCAAAAAAGGTATTTCCCTTTTGGAAATCTCCAGAGCGGTAGCGCACGCGTAATTGATGACCAAACTCCGGATCCAATTCCGGATTACCAAAAGTAATATTTGTACGGTTGGTCGTTACTTCAAATGGCAATATCTGCGAAACAGACGGCTCATTCGCGCGACCGGAATAGTTTATAGAGATATTAGATTGTCGTGAAAATTTATACTCAAACCGTGCAATGGGAATAAAATTAAAATTCTTGCGATCAATAATAGCTACCTCTGAACCGCTAAATGCTTCTCCATTCAATATAGATGGCTGTACGGAAGCACCTAGTGAATATTTAATTTTGTCGTTGTTAAACGCATAACTTGCACCAACGCGATGAGTAGAGAAGGAATAATCGTAATCATAGTCGAAGTTTAGTTTCGGATTTGGATTTAATGTTCCGTCTTGAAATCTAGCCTCTTGACTGTTGTTATTATCGTAGTCATTGACATTCAAATCATAGGAAACTTCAAGTCGGCCAAATTCGCTTAATGGCTCCGTGTAGGATACAGAAGAACCTGCATTCCAACTTTTATTGCGAACCGCTTGGAACGTCCGCTCATAAATCTCACTCATATCGGCATCGGTATTGTTCGGATCGGATACGAGACGATCTAACTCGCGGTCGTAATCATTTTGCGTGTTTGCGTTGTCGTAGTTAAAATTAAAAAATAGATTTCTGCCTTTGTCATTCAATTTACGGTTATATAGTCCGCTGATGCTATAACGTGGCGAATGCGTATCGGTCAAGGTGGTTTGATTTTGATAATTGTTTAGCACGTCATTCTCGAATAAGGAAGAACTCGCAAACGAACTTCCATCATTTTTATCAAAGCCAAACTGAGGTGTTAATTTTATATAATCTTTGTCCGTAATATTCCACTCTAAATTGGCTTCAAAACGATGATTAGCACGAATATTATTATCATCCTGATCGGATTCCTCTTTTAGGTTTTGGCCGATATATTCGGTAAAAGAACTAGAAAGGGTGGTATTATCATCCCTACCAAACGAATAACTTCCGTATACTTTTAATGTTTCACTAAAATCATGGCGGATATTTAAACCGATCGAACCGGTATTTGTCAACCCGTCCGAACCGCCGAACATACCACCACCACGACCTCCCCCACCCTGTCTACGACGGGCACCTCCTCCCGAAGTACTAAAATCAAACAACTGTGCATTCATGTTATTCAAATTTCCAAGTACAGAAACCTGTGTCTTGTCGGTCATCCCCATCCACATCGCTGTCGCTTGATACCGCTCCTCGGTACCCGCACCGACACGAAGCGTGGTCATGTATCCTTTATTATACTGCGGGTCAATCTGGATATTAATGATTTTTTCCGAATCTCCGGTTTTATTTCCGGTCAGATTTGCCATATCGCCGTAATCATCAACCACTTGGATCTTCTCAATAATATTTGCAGGCAGGTTTTGAGTAGCTGTTTTGACATCTCCGCCGAAGAAATCTTTACCATTGATGCGCACTCTTGTAATGGCTTCGCCTTGCGCGGTAACGTTTCCGTCTTTGTCGACTTCTACCCCTTGCAATTTTTTCAGCGCATCTTCTGCTACAGAGCCCTCTCTTAATTTTAAATCTTTGGTACCGTATTCCACGGTGTCGCCTTTTACCTGTACCGTAAGCACCCCGCTGACCACTACCTCCTCAAGCATATTCGGAATTCCTTTAAGTTCAAAAGACGGGATAATCATTTTCTGTTCACCTATCGGAAAGGTAAACTCCTTTTCGAAGGGCTCGAATCCTAAGCTCGCGATCCGGATTTTAAACTGATTACCCTTTACATTATTGAATGTATATATACCCGCTTGGGAAGAACTTGTTCCTAACGAATCTTGATCCGACACTAATAACACTGAAGCTCCAGCCACTATACGTGAAAGCGAATCTCTCAGCATACCTTGCACTATCTTTCCGGTCTGCGCATGGATAGAACCCGTACCCATAAACAAGAAGATAAGAATTAAGGATTTTAATAAACGACTCATATTATTTGATTTTCTCTTCATTTTACTATTTCACTTTACCAAAGATCCATACATCCGTTTTGAATTTATAGGGATTACGGATGGATGCCGTGGGTTGAACTCTACCGTACACGGAGTATGGTGTATTGACAGACCTATTCTTGGCCATCTTCTGTAGTTGAATAAATCTATTATTAACGACAAGCTGTACCGCAACTTCATCTTCCTTAAATTGAATAAGCTCTAACGGAATCAACGACTCATATATAAGGTTCTCATTGCTGTCCAGTTTCACAACAGCCTTAACACCATAGCTATTTTCAAAAGAAAGAAGTCCGTCTACCACTCTTGAAAAACCGTTCAGGTAGTATCCCCTCGAGCTATTTAATAGTTCCTGTTGAAGTGTCAAAACATTCAACTCTTCATCTTGAGCCAATGCACGCAACCGCTCCCTATCTGGAAAGGGGTATATCAGCTGGGCACCATCTTTCTTTTTACCCGTATAACTGATGTTCACAATGATGCCGTTTCGGATGGCTTCCTGCCTCAACGTGGGATCCTGGACACGTACCGCAACCAACAACTTATTTTCCTCCTTCACGATACCAAATGACCAAGCGTCGCCTTCTACAGGAATTAATTGATCATTCCATTCGTTAAGATCACCATCCACCGTGATATTGGATATTGATTGAAAGGTATACACATCCGACTTTTTCTTCTGCGAAAAAGAGGCAAATGGTAAGCTTCCCATAACTAATAATACCCAAAATTTATTCATCGTCGAATTTATCTGTACTTTTATATAACAAAAACTGTGAAACTTATTTTAAACAAGTCCATATCTTTGTACAAAAGAACAAATAAGTAACGTAAATTAATGTTAACGACATTATATCACAGATAAGTTACACTTTTACACAAGAATACGATGTTACTATCTCATTTTCAGCACACCTATATTGAAGCCGGTTGCGATGAAGCAGGACGAGGATGTCTCGCCGGACCTGTTTTTGCGGCAGCCGTGATATTTCCGCCTGAGTACTGCAATCCCATACTGAACGATTCGAAGAAACTGTCTGAAAAAAAACGAATGGAATTGCGCCCGATCATTGAGAACGAAGCTTTGGCCTTTGCTGTAGCCAGCGTCTCCCCGCAAGATATTGATAAAATCAATATTCATAATGCTTCATACAAGGCCATGCATCTGGCGTTAGATGCCTTAGCCGTAAAAGCAGAATTCATTATTGTCGATGGCAATAGGTTTATACCCTATCAGGATATAACACATGAGTGTATTATAAAAGGAGATGGAAAATACCTGTCTATAGCTGCTGCTTCTATTTTAGCCAAAACCTATCGGGATGATTTCATGATCCATCTGGCCGGAAAGTATCCGTCGTACGACTGGAAATCCAATAAAGGGTATCCAACCATCGCGCATCGCCAAGCTGTATTACAGCATGGCTTCACACCCCATCACCGCAAGACATTCCGTGTTACGGATCCACAACTAAAACTTTTTTAAACCAGAAGGGGATCAATATAGTAGCTGCAACTATTGATCCCCTTTCTCAATACCGTTACCGGTTTTCCTCTTTAAGCTTTTTTAGGTTGTCGTTTCCTGTTCGTATACCATACGGCCGCAATCAGTCCGACGACTAAAACAATAGAAGCTATCAAAGAAACCAAGTTGCTGATGCGCATGGTCGAAGGGGCAAAAATGAATTCTACCTTATGATTTCCTCCCGGCAGCTGTAATGCCCTTAGTATATAATCCGCTCGTAAAATAGGCGCTTCTTCACCATCTATATACGCTTTCCATCCTTTCTCATAGTACACCTCAGAGAATACGGCAAAGGCATCATGAGGTGCCGAATACTCGTACTTCAAGGTATCGGGGTGGTAGCTTACCAAATTGATCGCTGCGTTCCCGGGTTGTCCCAAACGCCCTGCACTAATTTTATTTCTAAACTCTTCATGCACAAAAGCTTCCTTTAACGGATCGAAACTACTGATGGCTTGCATTTCCTGTGCATTGTCTTTTACGAAAGTTACTTTCTCTACAAACCAGGCATTGCCTGTCGCCGTGCTTCTCCGTTGAATCCGTTCAGCCCCGTTTGAAGGATCTTTCGTCATGATATAACGCACATTGAACATATCCAATACGTCTTCATTAATTGCACCATTAAACTGATGTTCCAAAATCTCTTGAAAACGCATCAGTTTTGCGGCATGGTACCCGCCTAGATTCTTGTGGAAATAGGAAGCATGTGCATCTGAGAACGGGTTTGTCGTTAAATCCAAAACACGGTAACTCGGATCCTTATCCATTCGAATCAGCTGATCCACTTCTTTCTCGTCGATCGGTCTTTTCGTCAACCGTTCTTCTATAAATGAATTATCATTTAAGTAGCGTTTATCCACCGACCATAAGTCTACCAATGTTACAATTCCTAGGATAGCGATAAACACCGTGGACGTTAACTTTTTCTTGTAGAGCCCCCATACTGACGCGAAAATTAAAGCCACGATAAATAGGGAGCGCCAAGCATCGGCAGAAGCAAGTGCAGCACGATCCTTTACCAATGCACTGCCCAATTGCTGTCCCATATTCGCATCACCAAGTTGTTGGCCTAATCCGGCAACAAGTTCGTTGTGATTAGACGATCTGAAATTCAAAAACAGGTCGGGCAGAAGGGCCACAAGTAGACAAAATCCCCCCACGCCTATAAAAGTGTACAATATTTTCTTATCTAGTTTAGGGATCTCCTGTGTCCGATCCATCAGCTCCTGTACCGCCATAACAGCTAGGAGTGGAATAAGAATAGAGACAATGACCAAAATAGATTCTACTGCCCTAAAGTTATTATATAAAGGTACATAATCGAAGAAAAGATCAGATACCAATGGAAAATGTCGCCCTAAAGCCAATAAAATGATGAGTGCAGACGTAGCGAGAATCCACCATTTCAAACGATCCTTAACAAGGATAATTCCCAATACAAACAGAAAGAAAATCCCCGCTCCAAAGTACCAGGGTCCTGAGGTAAATTGTTTCTCTCCCCAATACGTTGGTATATATTGCGCAAACTGTACCGCTTGTACTTCGGGCACACCAAGGCCCGTAAGAAACTTAACGGCATTCGACTCTTTACCGAGGACACCTTGCGACTTACCCCCATAAGCATTTGGAATAAGAAAGGTAATATTTTCGCCAACCCCCTGGCTCCAGGCATAGGCATATTCCCTATCCAGACCACCATCTTTTGCCTCACCGTCAACTTTTACAATATTAGCTTTACCGCGCGTAGTAAGTTTACTGTATTCATAAGTCGGGAATAGCACCGAAGCATTCACCAACACCGCAATTACCGCTGCTGCAAGTTGCACTGCAGTTGCTTGTGCAAATTTGGGCAACTTTTTATCACGAATAGCATAGTACAATTCAAAACCGACCAATACCAACATCGCAATAAACAGATAGTACGTCATTTGGATATGATTCGTTCGAATCTCTAAAGACAAGAAGACGGCCAATAAAACAGATCCCCATAATCGATTGCCTCGATAACACAAGATAATAGCTCCTATTATCGGTGCCATATACGCTATGGCATAGGCTTTATTAACATGCCCTGCTTCTATGTAAATAAAATTATAAGATGAAAATGTCATCGCGATGGCACCTACGGCAGCTAGCCATGGTCTCACACGTAGTACACTGAGCAGAAAATAGCCTCCCAATAAGTAGATCAGTATCACGTCTGCCGGCAACGGGAACACTAATTTAATGGCCCTATTGATATAGGTCGTTACATTGGATGCGTGCTCATACCATATCTGATAAGTAGGCATACCGCCAAACATGGAGTTTGTCCATTCAGGAGCATGCCCATCTTTCTCCTTATAGTCAAAGATCTCTTTCTGACTACCTAAAGCCTGTACAACGTCATGTTGTGCTAAAGCTTTACCCTGCCATAGCGGAGAAAAATAAAAAATTACCAACAATATAAATATGGCAACTATAATAAGATGTGTCGAGTTTTCCTTAAACCAGTTTTTCATCAGATACATTTCTTTTTAAAAGTGATGAAGCTATCATGAGCATATTTATTTGCCTTGTGCAACTGCTATACTTACGACGGTTCATATATAATTTAATGGTTATGTTTTTCCGTATGGCCAAAAATAGATAAATGATTTTAATATTCCCTAACTATAAAAAGCTAGTTTCCTTTTTCGATCAATTTTTTTATATCGGAAAGTTCACCAAATAACACCAAAATATCGTTTTCATGTAATATCGTATCCGATTTAGCAATTCCTGACGCTTTTTTGCTGACTGTGCTCTTTCCTTTCTGTGTCTTCTCTGATAGATGTATCGTGGTCAAGACAATTACCTTATACTTATTCGTCAAATCTGCATCTTTTAACGTGAGTCCGATATACTTAGCGGGGACTTTGGTCTCAATAATACTATATTTGTCTGATATCTTGAAGGAGTCAACGATATCAATATTATCTAAGCGCAATGCCAGGCGCTCGGCAGCTTCTTCCTCCGGCATGATATATTCATCGATCTGCATAGCTTCCAACACGGTTTTTTGCAAATCAGATACAACCCGGCCAATGATCCGCTTTACATTAAACTGTTTAATCAGTGCTGTAGTGAGCAAAGAGGCTCCCTCATCTTCACCTATAGCAATTATGACGGCATCACTATCCTTTAGGGGTAATGAGCCTACCGCATCTTTATCCGTCGTATCCATACATACCGTATGTGTGATTCGGTCTTTAAATTGTTCGACAATAGTGAGACTTTTATCGGCAGCAATCACTTCGTGTCCCAACTCGGTCAAACGAATCGCTAAGGATCTTCCAAAGTGTCCTAGTCCTAAAACAATATATTTCATCTGGTTTTCTTAATTTCATTTCTTCGGTTGCCCCTTTGATGACTACAATAATCATCAAAGGGGCAACTATTTATTTTTTATCTGTCAGACTCAGCGGGGAGAAAATTAGAATAATATCTTTTCCGATGCATAAATATAACTCTTGTTCTTGATATTTTTTATAAATGCGACCAGAAGTGTTAGTGTACCAACCCGTCCTACAAACATCGTAAATATTATAATAATCTTGCCCGGGCTGCTTAGTGAAGCTGTAGCACCCAAGCTTAAACCGCACGTGGAGTACGCAGATACCGTTTCAAATAACAGTATCTTCATTTTTTGTTCAGGTTCTGTAAAACTCAGCAGTGTAAAGGACAACGTAATAGTTATTAAGGAAAGGATAATGATAGCGAAAGCTTTGTTAACAGATTCGGCAGCAATACTTCTCCTGTAGATTTCTAAGGAATCTTTACCTCGCGCTAATGACAGTATATTCATCAACGCTATAGCCACCGTTGTCACTTTTACCCCGCCGCCCGTTGAACCTGGCGCAGTACCAATCCACATCAATGTCGTTAACATAATCAAAGTAGGAGCAGTAACCAGATTTGGGTCTACACTATTAAAACCCGCTGATCGTGACGCATTTGCCATAAAAAACGAAGTTACCCATTTACCAATCGACGTGCGATCTTCTACCAGAGTATGATGTTGCTCCATCACAAAATATGAAACTGTTGCTAATACCAATACGATCATATTGCATGAAAGAATGAACTTTGTGTTAAAAGAGAATGATTGGGGCCGATGAACATGCTTTTGATTAAAAAAGATCGTCCCTAGTACACCTCTTAATTTATCCTTGATATAGGTATAGAAGTTAAATATTGTACTAAATCCTAAACTTCCAATAACAAATAAAAGGGAAAGCGCGATCTGAAAACCATAATTATACCTGTAGGCATCATTCATCACGCCGTCCTTGATAATGGTAAAACCCGAATTACAAAAAGAAGAGATCGCATGGAAAGCACAGAAAAAGACTTTCTCTCCTAAACTATCAAATGCCACATTGTCGAGTGAAATAAAAATAAATACCCCCCCGATAAACTCGAAGAGCAGCGTAATGAATATAATGGTTAATAAGGTCGATATGACAGCATTTAATTTCTTCTCGCCCAATATTTCTCCAAACATGAGCTGGTTTTTAAATGAAAATCCGCCCGAAAAAAAATAGCCAAAGAAACCTGTAAATGTCATGATCCCCAAGCCGCCAACCTGTACCAACAGCATAATGACCCCCTGTCCAAATAGCGAAAAATTTGCAGAGATATCGGTCACTGTCAATCCAGTAATGCATACTGCACTAGTCGCCATAAAAAAAGCATCTACAAAACTCAAGGGTGCAATTAAAGTCGTTCTTGGCAACATAAGTAGAACGGTACCGATAAGAATAAGGCTCAGAAAGCTGATGACAAATAATATGGTCGGATTAAAATAAAAATTGTCAAAGAAGAGGCTACTTTTAGATAGCTCGGATAAAAACACGACGGCAATTCCCACATACATCCACTCATCTTTTGCAAAAAAAGATAGTGCCGGTTCATTCGAAACACGGACGAGCATAATGAATAGAAAGTAAAAAATAACCAGAATACCGGAGTAATTGGAAACATTGATTTTTTTGAAGACAAAAATCAATGCGGTAATCCGGATAAATTCTAAGAAGAAAAGCGTATAAAACATGCAACGAATTGCGATTTCAGTTTTAGCGGCTATATCGGCATTTGTAATGTATCCAACGTGAACAATAACTGTAAATGCGCAAATCATGCTCACATAGAACATGATTTGATTAACTACTTTTTTGCGATATTTGAATACAAACTTTAAAAAGCTAACGAGTACTTCCATAACACAAACATAGGAATATTAAACTACGTTTACTTTTCGTCGCTATCCTCGGATTTCTCCTTTTTCTTAAAAATCCCTCTTATAAAACTTTTTGTTTTATTGACCGCCGAATTAGATTCCTTCACCGCATCCTGCGCTTTTGCTGCAGTTCCCATTAACCGTGCCTCCCGCTCAGGGCTTATGCCGGCCGTTTGCTTTATACCATCCAGCAAACTTTGCCATAGGGTCTTAAAGAAGGTATGTTCAGGGTCACGTTTGTAATTAATCTTACCAATATGATAGATTTCATTAGCATCGGGATTACTATCGTTAATGATGATCTGATTCACGAAGAAGGAAATTACTTTTTTAGAAGTCTGAGCTTCACCTTTCTTCTGTTCGTTGAGCAGTCTGATCTTTAAATTATCGTAGTCAAATCTAAAATCACCCCAATTTCTATAATCCGTTCCTTCCATATTAAAAGTTACCTTCTTCATATTTCCTGAAGCCAACTCAACGTTTAACAAAGGCTTCAAAATACGATTGAAAGCCGTTGCATTCATGGCACCTACACTGCCTTTATAGGTATGGTAACCATTTGTACTCAACATGTCGAATCCAAATTTGGCGTGCAACCTTCCCGAATTCATGATCTTTGCCGATAGATCCGCTCGCATAAATTTGTCCTTTGCTAATGCCAATGTATCATTCGTCACGTTAGTCAGGTTACCTCGCGCATGGTTAAAACTAATAGAACCCTCCCTTCCATATTTCGCACTAAACTCATGATACGTAATGGTCACATTATCCACCAAAACAGTATCCAACCTAATCAGACTATTCAGCTTCATTAACTGTTGATGGGGGGAGCGTCCTATTTTATTCTTAGGATATTTTGGATAGCGCCTGTCATTTGATAGATCAACTATTCCATTTTTAAGCTGTGCGCTAGCAGCGATGGTTTTTTGATTATCGATCAACTCCTTAAAATCCAAATTTTCAAGCCGGAGCGTATCAAATTTCAGGATAGTCATCGTAATATTCCTGTTTTTCTGTTTAAAAAAGGCAGATTTAGCCATTTTGGGTTCATAAGCAAATTTGGTCAGTAAAAGATTCTGATCTTTGGTGTTAATGCTTAGATCATCAAATTTCAGCTTATAAAAACCATCCGGGAGCTCATACTCAAATCCCGGTACGTGCACATCTATCATTTTGGTATAAAACAGACGGGTAGAATCATCGATTGAAGTTTTGTCTACCAACACGTCATGCACTTTAATAGTGACCCTATTAAGCTCAATTCCGCTAGTTTTACCCGAATCTATCTTCGAATAGGTAAACTTGACATCATCCAATTGTACATCGCGCACGTTGACGGAGGTAAAAATATCTTCTATACTTTCATAAAGCGTTTTCTTGGGTTCAGTGGATACCGTATCGTTAAAAGCATGCTTTTCCGAAGTTAAATGAATTTCCGGTTGTTCAAGAACAATACTTTTAATAGACAGTTGCCGGTTCCTTAACACATCCCATAGGCCAAATCTCCTAATCTTCAATGCCTTCAGTTTGATATGAAAACGGTTGTCGGGAGCCGACTTTTCCACTATCATCTGCTGGTAAATTGCAGAATCGGGAATTAATTCGACCTCACGCAGTGTAACATTTCCCAATCCAATATTGAGATCCAAATCATCGTACGTTAATGTATACAATCCATTTGAGGAATTATGCACCACTTCCTTAAGCTTGGTTTCCAGGATAGGTTTCCAGTTTCTTCCGTAGTACCATACCACGCCACCCACTGCCAAAAGTAGGAGTGCCAGAATGATGAGTATCCATTTCCAGATTGGTTTCATATGTAAATAACTTGTTTTTATCAGATTCACTAACTTTTCATTAAACAAAAAAAAATATCTTTTGTTTTAATTAAAGGCATACTTATCGTCGTGTATCCTCATTGTTATACATACTTATATAGCTATCGTAGCGGGAAGATTCTATATCACCCTCTTCCACCGCTTCTAATACCACACAGCCCGGTTCGTTCAGATGTCTACAGTTATTAAATTTACACCTATTCATCAATTGCCGCATCTCAGGAAAAAAATGCGAAAGTTCATGCTTCTCGATATCCACTATGCCCAATTCGCGAATTCCGGGCGTGTCGATCAATTTACCGCCGAACGGTAGGTCAATCATCTCTGCAAATGTAGTGGTGTGTTTTCCTTGGTCAGACCATTCAGAGATATTGCCCGTTCTCAATTCTGTCCCGGGCACAATCCTATTCACCAGGGTAGACTTCCCCACACCCGAATGTCCGGATACCAAGGTTACCTTATCCTGTAAAAGGTCCCGAATCGCACCTATATTCGTTCCCTCTATGGCCGACACCTCATAACAGGGATAGCCAATATTTTCATATATCGATTTGTATTCCTGCAATATTTCCAGCCCCTCTTCGCTAAACAGATCCAATTTGTTAAATACCAAAATAGCAGGGATATCGTAGGCTTCTGCCGTTACTAAAAAACGATCTATAAATCCAAGCGAGGTAGGAGGAGAAGCCAATGTCACCACTAAAATTGCCTGATCCAGGTTTGCCCCTATTATTTGCGTTTGCTTAGAAAGGTTGATGGACTTACGGATGATGTAATTTTTGCGTGGTTCTAATACGTTGATGACACCACTAGCCTGGTCGGGTTCTAAATCAAAATGCACCCAATCGCCTACGGCAATAGGATTTGTTGTCTTGATATCTTTAGTTCTAAACTTCCCTTTGATGCGGCAATCGTATTGCTCCCCGTCTTCTCCCGAAACCTGATACCAACTTCCGGTAGATTTTGTTACTAATCCTCTCATGCTTTATAAACTTACCGACTTATCTATCATATCCTAATACAAAAGTGGTAAAAAATTATTAATATCAAGCTTGCCCCTATTTTATTACCTTTGTGTAAATACGGATAAAATAAACTATTTTAATGAGAAAATTATTTCTATTAGACGGGATGGCTCTTATTTATCGAGCATACTTTGCATTAAATAAGGTGCCAAGATTGACAAGTTACGGTCTGAATACCGGTGCAATAATGGGATTCACCAATACCTTGTTGGAAGTATTAAAGAATCATCAGCCTTCGCACATTGCTGTGGTGTTTGATACTGCTGCTCCTACTAACCGTCATATAGAATTCGAAGCATATAAAGCACACCGTCAGGAAATGCCCGAAGATCTGGCAACATCAATCCCATATATCTTTCGTCTTATCGAAGGTTTTAACATCCCCATTATTACGATGGACGGTTACGAGGCAGACGATATCATCGGTACGTTGGCAAAAAAAGCAGAAAAAGAAGGATTTACCGTTTACTGTATGACACCGGACAAAGATTTTGGACAACTGGTATCCGAATCGATTTTCATCCTTAAACCTGCACGCATGGGCAATGGTGCAGAAGTACTAGGTGTTCCCGAAATACTTGAAAAATGGGAAATAACAGATGTGTGCCAGGTTATCGACATTTTAGGCCTTTGGGGCGATGCCGTAGATAATATCCCTGGAATACCGGGAATTGGCGAAAAAACAGCAAAAAAATTAATCCAGGAGTTTGGCTCTGTAGAAGGATTAATTGCCAATTCGGGCCAGCTTAAAGGAAAGCAAAAAGAGAATGTAGAAAATTTCGCGCAGCAAGGACTAATTTCCAAAAAACTAGCTACGATATTGCTTGATGTTCCCATTGATTTAGATGAAGAAGCCTTAGTATTAGATCAACCTAATAAAGAACTATTGGAGCCACTTTTTGCAGAACTGGAATTTAGGACGCTCGGCAAACGCGTATTTGGAGATGATTTTACCATCGTCGATTCTCCTTCCAAATCCAGCAACGGACAGATGGACCTATTTGCAGCAATCAGCGAAGTACCTACCGATAGCAGCATAGAGACACTCTTACCCCCATCTCCGTCATCCAACATTTTAAATACCGATCACGATTACATATTGGTCGATACCCCACAGGAAATAGAGAAACTAGCTAAACTTTTAGCTATCCAACCCAGTTTTTGTTTCGATACGGAATCTACCAGCCTTGATGCATTGCAGGCAGAGATTGTAGGGTTGTCCTTTGCATTTGAAGCAGGTAAAGCCTATTACGTTCCCACGCCAAGCGATAGCGTGGAAGCGCAGGCTATTGTCAGCATCTTCAAGTCTGTTTTCGAGAACCCTGCAATTCAAAAGATCGGGCAGAACATTAAATACGATGTACTCCTTCTCTCCAGGTACAACGTAAGCGTGCGTGGCCCATTATTTGACACCATGCTAGCCCATTATCTAATTGATCCCGACACACGTCATGGAATGGATATTCTTTCAGAGACCTATCTAGGTTATAGCCCGGTATCCATTACAGAACTAATCGGCGCAAAGGGTAAAAACCAGGGTAATATGCGCGATGTGGAAATTGAAAAAATCAAAGAATATGCAAGTGAAGATGCCGATATCACATGGCAACTTCATGAAAAATTCAAACCCCTGCTTGAAAATACATTTACCAGCGCACTTGCCGAAGAAGTAGAGTTTCCTTTGGTATATGTTTTGGCCGAAATGGAAAAAACAGGTGTCAAAATCGATATCGACACACTCCGCACGTTTTCTAAGTCCTTAGAACTTGACATCGCGGTACTTGAAAACACAATATATGAAAAAGCGGGTGTAAAGTTCAATATTGCATCACCAAAACAACTAGGCGAGGTGTTGTTCGATAAGCTACACTTGGATCCGAAAGCCAAGAAAACAAAAACAGGTCAATATAAAACCGGAGAAGACGTGCTATCTGCGCTTGCACACAAATCAGATATTGTCAAGGATATATTGGACTTCCGTCAATTGCAGAAACTTAAATCCACTTATGTAGATGCTTTACCTACGCTGATCAACCCAGAAACCGGCCTCATTCATACGTCGTACAATCAAGCTGTAGCAGCTACGGGGCGTCTGAGTTCGACAAACCCTAACCTGCAGAATATCCCGATCCGAACAGAAAAAGGGCGTGAAGTGCGTAAAGCATTTATTCCACGTGCTGATGATCACATTATTCTATCTGCCGATTATTCGCAGATAGAACTCCGTATTATGGCCGAATTGAGTCAAGATGAGAATATGCTCGATGCATTTACACAGGGGCATGATATTCACCGTGCGACAGCAGCGAGAGTATACGGAATAAATTTGGATGAAGTCACCTCCGAGCAGCGACGAAATGCCAAGGCAGTCAATTTTGGCATCATCTACGGGCAGTCTGCTTTTGGTCTCTCCCAGAGTCTAGGCATCCCACGTCGGGAGGCCGCCGAGATAATTGATCAATATTTTGGACAATATCATGGTATCCGCACATACATGTCCAAAGCAATAGAATTTGCCAAAGAAAACGGTTATGTTGAAACTATCCTGAAGCGCCGCAGATACCTTCGCGATATCAATTCGGCAAATATGACGGTGCGGGGTTTTGCGGAGCGAAATGCAGTAAATGCACCGATCCAGGGTTCTGCAGCCGATATGATCAAAGTTGCGATGATCAATATTCAAAAAGACATTCAAGACAAAAAATTATCCGGCAAGATGATCATGCAGGTACATGATGAGTTGGTATTTGATATTCCAAAACATGAGATAGAAGATTTTAAAAGTATTATATTTGATAGAATGAAATCTGCAATTCCGATGCGCGTCCCCATAGAGGTGGAAATTGGAACAGGTTCAAATTGGTTGGAAGCACATTAGAATTTTTATGAGGAGATCCGTTCTACTTTTAATATCTGTTATTCTATATGGTAATCTGGGTTGGGCACAACAGGACTCCGTGCGTAAAACGGTTTACTTTGAAGCGGCGCCTGAGGGACTGGTGCGGTTTTTCTTTGACCAAAATTATTACCTAGTTGAAAAAAACTGCCCATTCAAACATATTGAACGCGTAGCGGGTTTTATTCCGTCCAAGAACCAATTTCATGGCGAGTTTAAAGATTTTGGCCCTAATGGACACATCCTTTTGTCAGGAAACTACGTTAACGGAAAAAAAGACGGTATTTTTAAAGCATACCATCCCAATGGAAAGCTGAAATGGGAAACCACATTTAAAGATGGTGAATATCTTGGGGAATGGAATTATTATTATCCCGATGGCAAACCCCTATTATTTTTGGAGTTTGACACCGCAGATTACGCCATCAAACACATGTGGGATCAAAAGGGCAAGCAAATCGTAACCAATGGAGAAGGAAGATATGACTTCACGATGCCCATCATTGGATTTACGGAACATGGATTCACTTTTTACAACAGAAAGGGGAAAATAAAAAAAGGAAAGCCAGATGGCATATGGCAGGTGATGCTAGGGGATAAGCAAAAAACAAACTATTATATCGGCGAAGAATACTATGAAAACGGGATTCGTCGTCGAGTTCACCAAGTGTATGATTTTTTCAACTATTATAGAGCCAGCCTTACCAATTTAAACGAGTTCAGCATTTTACCGAACGACTACTTCGGGCTAGCGGAGCTGCTTCTTTCCAAAAATTGCTCTTTCGATGACTTTTCGGGTTTTTCGATTTACTTAGCCAAACGTTTTATGACAGCTAGAAAACCGTCAAATTTTCAGTTAGATGATAATTTTGAAACTACCATTCAGTATAAAGTAGCCGTTTCCCTGCGAGATGAACCTAAGGTAATCGACATCAAATTTCCCGATTCTATTTCGTCAGATACCAAAGACGCATTGGAGACCATCATTAAAGATGTACCGTATTACCTTCCATCTTATAAAGATGGACAAGAAATAGATGATATACTGACTGTTACATTTAGCATCGCGAACAGCCCGAAAGAACTGATTTTTCACTCGGTACGCATCAACCGGGAAAATGGGGAATAGTTAAATATATTTTTTAAGTTTGTAAAAAAAACAGATTAGATACATATGAAGTTTCACAAGGAAGGCTATACAAGTCTTGCAATTACAATATTATTCATATTCATCATAAATGCAATAGCAGATTATTATGATGCATCTACTTTGGTCAAATGGGTATTGTATATTTTTTCAGCTTTTCTTTTCATTACCATAGTCCAATTTTTTAGAAGCCCCAGGAAAAACATTTCTGTAGACGATCATATCATCCTGTGCCCGGCAGATGGCAAAGTTGTCGTCATCGAGGAAACGGAAGAGACTGAATATTTTAACGATAAGCGGATCCAGGTATCCATTTTCATGTCACCGGTTAATGTGCATGTGAATAGGAATCCTATTTCAGGTATCGTATCCTACTTCAAATACCACCCCGGTAAGTTTCTAGTTGCCTGGCATCCCAAATCTTCTACCGATAACGAGCGTACAACAGTAGTCGTAAAGCATCAAAACAATACAGAGGTATTATTCCGTCAGATTGCAGGTGCCCTGGCCCGACGGATTGTGTGGTATGTAAAAGAAGGCGATACGGTAACACAGGGAAATGAGTTCGGTTTCATCAAATTTGGTTCCCGTGTGGATATCTTTTTACCGTTAGGCACCCAGATTGATGTCAACATAAATGACAAGGTCATCGGCGGAAAAACGACAATTGCGAGATTTTAATATTATCTTAACATATATATAACTAATTTTAGGGCGCTGTCTAAAAAAGGTTTTCGCTTACAAGAAAACGCGTCATTGCGAGGAAGAATGACGAAGCCATCTGCGTTTTTAACGTCGTCAGATTGGTTTCCTTCGGAGTTGCTTCGCGGTCACCATCGTTCCTTCGGTTCGCAATGACGACGATGTTATGCTTTTTAGACATTTTCGGTTTTTTATGAACTTTAGGACATTGGTCATCAGTTTATCTCTCGTATTCGCGGGATCGCTGGCTTTTATAAGTCTATTTTACGAAAATAACTGGACACGCTTTGTCCTCATATTTTTCGTCTCGCTTGTCGTGAGTTACATTGCGCTGGATAATATTTTCCAGACCTACATTAACAAGAGGATTAGTAATATTTACAAATTAATAAATAACCTGAAATTGGGCAAAGACATCCAGAATGTATTGGCACAACATTCGAGCGATGATCCGATTAAAGATGCAGAACAAAAAGTACGCGATTGGGCGACACAGAAAGTATCCGAAATTGACAAGCTCAAGGAACAGGAAAAGTTCCGGAGGGAATTTTTATCCAATATCTCGCACGAATTTAAAACCCCTTTATTCGCTATCCAGGGTTACATCGAGACCATGCAGGATGGTATGATAGAAGAAGATCAGGAGATGGCATTGATTTTCCTAAATAAGGCAGCGAAAAACATTGATCGCCTTACCTACCTCATTAATGATCTGGATGAAATATCCAAATTGGAGTCCGGGAAAATCTCCTTAAATATCCAAAAGTTTGATATTGTTTCACTTATTACGGAGACCACGGAACAACTAATTGACAAAGCTAAAAAGAACAATATTAGTCTCACTACCAATTTAAAAAACAATAGCGCCATTTTTGTTAAAGCGGATCGTTTAAAAATACAGCAGGTATTGATCAATCTCATCGATAATTCCTTGAAATATGGCAAAATGAATGGCAAAACCACAATCAGTGTGTTTCCGCTTATCGATCAAATTCTGGTGGAAGTGACCGACAATGGGTACGGAATCGAAGAAAAAAACCTATCCCGTGTTTTTGAACGCTTCTACCGTACGGATAAAAGTCGATCCAGGGATATCGGAGGGTCTGGACTAGGGCTTGCCATCGTTAAACATATATTAGAGGCCCATCAACAAACAGTGAATGTAAGAAGTACGGAGGGGATCGGTACCACTTTTGGGTTTACTTTGGCAAAGAGTAAAACAAACTAGACATTAGCCCTGTTAAACTTAACATTAACTTAACATTAAGGTTATACTTTTGTAGCAAATTTTATCATTATGTCTTTAAATAGCATTTTTCAGTATTTTGTCCCGAAGGACAAAAAATTCTTCCCTTTATTTGAACAGGCTGGAGCCAATTTGATCGAGATGGCGAAGTTGTTGAAAGAAAGCGTCAACAGCACAAACCTAGAGATCAGAAAAGAAATATCTAAAAAATTAGAAGACCTTGAACATACCGGTGATAACATTACACACCAGATCCACTTAGAATTAGGTAGAAATTTCATCACTCCTTTTGATCGCGAAGACATCCATGCTTTAGCCAGTTCATTGGATGATGTTGCAGATTTTATCCACGGCGCCTCAAATAGGATGGAGCTGTACAAAGTGGAGAAACCAAGTCAAGCCATGATTGAAATATCAGATTTGATCTTGGAAGCTACAGAACATGTTGCTACGGCATTATACGAGCTGAAAGATCTTAAAAACATCCGAAACATTACCGATTCTTGCGTACGTATTAATAGCGTAGAAAATAAAGCAGACTATATTTTTGACAAAGCGGTAGCTGATCTTTTTGAGTACGAGAAAGATGCGATTACACTTATCAAATACAAAGAGGTGTTGTCGGCGATGGAAGATGCTACCGATAAATGTGAGGATGTGGCTAATGTATTAGAAAGCATTTTGGTTAAAAATGCATAACACCATTTTTAACAATATTAAAGCATAATATATTATGATCACAACATTATTAGTTGTCGTTATCGTGTTGGCCATAGCATTTGATTACATTAATGGTTTTCACGATGCGGCCAATTCTATTGCAACGGTGGTTTCGACTAAAGTACTTACGCCTTTCATGGCTGTCCTTTGGGCAGCATTATTCAATTTTGCCGCTTATTTTTATTTTACCGACCACAAGGTGGCCAATACCATCGCTAAGACGGTCCTCGAACAATACATCACGTTAGAGGTCATCTTTGCCGGTCTTGTGGCCGCCATTTCATGGAATCTATTTACGTGGTATTATGGTATTCCATCCAGTTCATCACACACCTTAATCGGAGGGTTTGCTGGCTCGGGCATGGCATACGCGTTAATTCTGGGCGCAAATCCACTTGAAGCAATTAACATTAGTGCAACATTAAAAATTATCTCGTTCATCGTCCTTGCGCCTGTAATCGGAATGACGATATCAATCATCATTACATTAATTATCATCAACCTGGCTAAAAAATCCCGGCCTTCTGTTGCAGAGAAATGGTTTAAAATCGGTCAGCTTATCTCCTCTGCTGCTTTAAGTTTTGCACATGGAGGAAACGATGCACAGAAAGTAATGGGTATCATCGCTACGGCATTAATCGCACAACAGGTTATACCCGATTTTGAATCTATGCCAGCTTGGGTACCTTTATCCTGTTATGTAGCTATTGCTGCGGGTACGATGAGCGGTGGTTGGAAAATTGTAAAAACCATGGGAACCAAAATTACGAAAGTAACCCCATTAGAAGGTGTAAGTGCTGAGACAGCGGGAGCGATTACATTGGGAATCACCGAACACTTTGGTATACCGGCGTCTACGACCCATACCATTACCGGTTCGATTATAGGCGTGGGTGTAGTAAAGCGCGTATCAGCAGTTCGCTGGGGCGTTACGATAAGTTTATTGTGGGCTTGGGTGCTTACTATTCCGGTTAGTGCAGTATTAGGAGGCGCTACCCTGGCTGTTATACACTACATTTTATAAGGTGTAATTTGTAGCTATTTTGCTACTTAGGCAATGAATTATTGATTTTCAATGAAAAAGAGCTGAAAAAATTTGTATGATATCATTGTAATCAGTAATTTTAGCCAATATTTTGGTGTTAAAGACCTTAATAGAACAATATGACGTCATTATTATTTTTGGCATCGTTATTGTTAAGTTATGTTAAATTGAGAACAATTAAAATTTTAATAACCTTTAAACAAAAGAGTATGAACTATTCTACAATTAAAAAAACGGCTGTTGCAGCTTCTTTAGTAGCCGCTTTAGGCTTTGCTGAGACTGCACAAGCTCAAACTCCTACTGTATTTGGCGGTAGATCACAATACAGAACTTGGTCAATTGGTCTTCAAGGTGGCATCACTACACCTAACGTGTTGATCGGTGGATCAAACAACTTCGGTCAAAAAGTTGGTTATTTCCAAAACAAAGTTGGTGAGTACTACGGTTTGACTGTACGTAAACAATTCTCTCACTTATTTGGTATCGAATTAGAAGGTAACCGTGGCCGTATCAAAACCTACAACCATGAGCTAGTAACTGCTCCTGAAACAGCTAATGGTGCTAGATCAGCAGAGACAGAAGTAAACTGGGCTGGTAGCTTGAATGGTGTATTCCAATTGGGTACTATCGATTTCATGAGAAGAGAAAATGCAGTTAATTTCTACGCTAAAGTAGGTTTAGGTGTATTGGCAAATAACCCTGTTCAATATTCGAACAATGACTTCACTGGAACTGAAGTTTACAATGAAAAAGGTAACTGGGGAGATGAAATCTTCGGAGATCGTACAGCTGTAGGAGACAGAGATTTCAAATTAGCAGCTTACGTACCAGTAGGTGTAGGTGTTAAATTCAAATTATCTGAAGTTGTTGCCTTGAACTTAGGTTACACCATGAACTTCACTGATGATAACTTATTGTACGGACCAGGTCGTTCAGACGTTAAAGGTAAATTCTCTAACGTATACGGTGGTTTAGAATTCACTTTAGGATCACGTGATAAAGAAAACTTAACATTCACTAACCCAGTAGCTACATTATATGATGAATTAAAGGATCCATCATTACGTAATGAAGTTGAAGCATTAAAACAACGTGTTTCTACATTAGAAGGTACTGTTGATCAATTAGGTAAAGATTCTGATGGTGACGGTGTATCTGATAAATTTGACAAATGTCCTAACACTCCTGCAGGTACTGTAGTTGACGGTTCAGGATGTCCTATCAAATTCCCAGAGCCAGTAGTACAAGGTAATAACCTTGGTCAAGGTGCTTACTACGCTCCAATTCAATTCGAATTTGATAGCTCAGTATTAAAAACTTCATCATACTCTACTTTAGATAAATTAGCTAAAGAATTGCGTGATGCTAACTCATCTGTTACTTTAGATGGTTATGCTTCTTCAGAAGGTACTGAAGACTATAACTTGAACTTATCTAAAGACCGTGCTAACGCAGTAAAACAATACCTAGTTAACGCTGGTGTAGCTGCTTCAAGCATCAATGCTAATGGTTACGGAGAGGCTAACCCAATTGCATCTAATGCAACTGAAGAAGGTCGTGTTCAAAACCGTCGTGTTGAAATCAAAAAATAATCTTACTTTATACAAGTAAAATTAACACAAGAAAGCCGTTACTCGTTGAGTAACGGCTTTTTTCATGTTAAACCATTGCCTTTTATTACATTCCTATGTTAGGATGTGGAAAATAATTTGTAGTAACTTTACAGCGAAAAGTGTATTTTTCACTAAATAGTATAATATGGAAGAGGAATTTGAATTTGGATCACCGGAAGAACAGAAACAATCTGTGGACCGTTATGAAGAAATGATTCGTAATGATGACCAGTATTTTTTCGATTCGACCGCTTTTGAAGGGATTATTGAGTACTATATAGACAAAAATGACCCCATTAAGGCCTTGCAGGTTGTAGATTATGCTATTAACCAACATCCTTATGTCACTTCCTTTCTACTCAAGAAAGCGCAGCTCCTAGCCAGCATTCAGCAGTTTGATGCAGCTTTAGTATCGCTCGAAAAAGCAGAACTCCTAGAACCTTCAGAGGGAGAAATCCATCTGATTAAGGGGTCAGTTCTAGCCTCTTTAGGAAGCTATAAGGAAGCCGAGGATGCCTTTTTGTACGCGCTATCTTATGCCGAGAACAAAGAGGATGTATATTACCAACTCTCCGGTCTCTACCAGATACAGGGCGATTACAACAAAGCGATTACTTTTTTGAAAAAGAGCCTGGAGATGAACATGGAAAACCAAGACGCGCTATACGAATTGGCATTCTGTTATGACATCTTGGACAAACAGGAAGAAAGCATTGTGTTCTATTCGCAATATATCGATAATGAGCCCTACTCCTATGCTGCCTGGTACAATCTCGGAAACGCCTATCATAAGCTCACACGTTTTGAAGAAGCGATCGATGCCTACGATTACGCCATATTGATTAAGGAGAATTTTGCTTCGGCATACTTTAATAAAGGTAATGCACTGGTAAATCTAGATAAATATTCAGAAGCCATTCTTGTCTATAAACAGACATTTGAATATGAGCCACCCAATGCTGATACGTATTGTGCGATGGGCGAATGCTATGAAAAACTGGAGCAAATGGATACCGCACGTGATTATTATAAAAAAGCGGTAAAGTTGGATAACACGATGGCAGATGCCTGGTTTGGAATAGGTGTCACGCTTGATTTCGAAGAGCGCTATTTTGAATCACTGCATTTCTATAAAAAAGCGTTAGAAATAGACGACGAAAATCCAGATTATTGGTTTGCAATAGCCGATGCACGATACAAATTGGGACAGATTGAGGAATCCGAAGCAGCCTATAGCAAAGTGGTAGAATTAAACCCCACCGATATAGAGGCTTGGCTTGATTTTTCTTCCATTTACTTCGAACAGAAAAAATATCAGGAAGCCATAGAGACCATGTCAGAGGCTATAAAATGTAATCCCGAGGCAGCAGAGCTATACTATAGACTGGTGGCTTATCTCTTTGCCAATGGTCAATATAATGATGCCCTTAATTTCTTGGAGCTAGGCTTAGCCATCTCACCCGACAAGCATTACATCCTATTCGATTACCTCCCTCAGTTACAGGGCAATCAAATAATCGTCGACATCATCAAAAAATATTCATCCGATAAATGAAGAAACTTGGTTTGATTGGATATCCACTTGGACATTCCTTTTCTAAAAAATATTATCTCCAAAAATTTGAAAACGAACATATTGAAGATATAAATTACGACCTATATGCCATAGAAGACATTCAGAACTTCCAGCATCTGTACCGTCATGACATTAGCTTCTATGGCTTTAATGTCACTATACCCCATAAATTGACCGTAATGCAATTTATCAATGAGCTTTCAGCTGAAGCGCAGGAAATCAACGCAGTCAATTGCATTAAAATTAGGAGAGAAGGAGACAACATTTATCTCAAAGGCTTTAATACCGATGCATTCGGATTCGAAGAATCCCTTAAACCGCTGCTAAAGCCGATACATCAGCAGGCACTTGTATTGGGCAATGGTGGCGCCGCAAAAGCCATAATATACACGTTAAAGAAATTAAATATTCCATACCTCATCGTTAGCCGTACCAAAGAAAATGGCGACCTGACCTACGAGGAGTTAAAACAAATCGATTTAAAGGACTATCAGATCATTATCAACTGTTCACCAGTCGGCACCTTCCCCCATGTCCAGGATGCTCCTGATATAAACTACGAACAGCTATCAACAGATCATCTATTATACGATTTGATCTACAACCCAGCCGAAACACTGTTTCTGCAAAAGGGAAAAGAAAGAGGCGCCGTGATTAAGAATGGACATGAAATGCTTATTCTCCAGGCAGAAAAGAACTGGGAGATCTGGAACAATGAAGAATAACATGCGGATAAGTGTTGCATCTCTTTTCATCATGCTTGTACTTATCGGCTGCCAGCATACATCTTACACTCCAAAACCCAGGGGCTTCTTTAAGATTGATTTCCCAGAAAGAGTCTATACGCAAGCCACGACAGGATGCCCGTTTGATATTGAGGTACCACGCTATTCCCAGCTTGTGGCAGATCCTTCCCAAAATACACAGGACTGTTGGAAAAACCTAGATTTTCCACAATTCAATGCGCGTCTACATCTCAGCTATTACCGTATCAGCGCATCCGCACCATTTGACTACCTCACTGAAGATGCCCGTACATTTGTATTTAAACACACAGCCAAAGCAACTTCCATTGAGCAAAAGCGCATTCAGGATCCCGATCGTAAAATCTATGGAGTCGAGTATGCAATCCGCGGAAATACGGCTTCCAACTATCAATTCTACATCTCCGACAGCACCACACATTACCTAAGAGGAGCTTTGTACTTTAATGAAAAACCACATCTAGATTCTATTCAGCCCGTTTTAGATTTTCTAAAAGAAGACATTCGCTATATGATTTCTACCATTAGGTGGAAATAATTCCCTAAATTTATCTAAGTTTGAGGTATGATAAAAATCGAAACTTTCGTCTTTAACCCTTATCAGGAAAATACGTATATACTACACGATGAACAGCAAAACTGTATTATCGTCGATCCGGGTATGCACAATCCTATGGAGGAGCAGAAAATCAAATCTTTTATCGAAGCGCACAAACTCTCTCCTATTTCGCTGTTAAATACCCATTGCCACATAGACCATGTATTGGGCAACAGGTTTGTATTTGATGAGTGGGGACTAAAACCTCAATTTCATGAAGGCGAAGTACCCGTATTGGTGGCCGTACAGAATTATGCCCCGCAGATGGGAATCCGGTACGAGGTTTCCCCGATTCCAGATACATTTTTGACAGAACAGGATACGATACAACTGGGGAAACACGAATTGCAGATTATTTTTGCTCCAGGGCACTCCCCCGCGCACCTTTGCTTCTATTCAGCAGCATTCGGCTTTTTAATCGGCGGCGATGTGCTATTTAGAAATAGCATCGGACGTACCGATCTGCCGGGCGGAGATCACGACACCCTCTTGAACAATATCGCTACCAAGATCTACACGCTGCCTAACGATACGGTTATATACCCGGGGCATGGTCCGACCACAACTGTTGAATTTGAACGAAATACCAATCCATACATTAGGGGATGAGACACATAAGAGTTCCTTTGCTATTTGCTTTTAGGTATCTTTTCTCGAAGAAATCGGTGAATGCCATTAACATTATTTCGCTGATTAGCGTGGTAGGTGTTTTTGTCAGCACGGCCGCATTGGTTATCGTGCTTTCCTTTTACAATGGAATGGAGAGCTTTATACTTTCGATGTACAGCACATTCGCGCCCGAGCTCAGGATAGAACCTACAAAAGGCAAAGTTTTTTCTACCGATACACCCGAGTTTAAAAAAATAGCCGCCGATCAACGCATACAAAGTTACTGCGAAGTACTGGAAGATAAGATACTCCTCCAGTACGACAACCAACAGTTTATCGGACAGCTGAAAGGGATAGATCCTGAAGAATTGTCCAAACAAGGCACAGAAAACATACTCCATACAGGAAATTACACCCTGCAGAAAGACACCACTTATTACGCCCTAGTTGGCGCACAAGTACAAGCCAACCTCAAAGTACCCGTATCTGGCACCTACAATACCATTGAGTTGTTTTCCCCACGAAAAGGCACCTCGGTACACAATATAAACCCATTGGACGATTTCAACTCCCGTCACATTCGTCTTAGCGGTGTGCTCACCTATCAGCCCGAATTCGACAACCTGGTGATCGTACCCTTAGCGTTTGCGCGCGATTTGCTTGGTGAAGCTGATAAAATCACGGCTGTAGAGATCTTTTTGTTCGATTCCCTATCTTCGAACGTTGTGCAGCATCAAATCCAGCAGACGTTGGGTACAGACTTCAGCGTAAAGAATAGAGAAGAACAAAACCCCACATTATATAAAACAATAAAGTCCGAAAAATGGATTGTGTTCTTTATCCTTACATTTATTGGCATCATTGCAATATTCAACATCGTCGGCTCATTGACCATGCTCGTGATCGATAAAAAAGAGGATATGAAAGTGCTTCAAAGCTTAGGTGCGGAGCAGTCCATGATAGAGCGTATATTCTTTATAGAAGGAATCCTTATCTCCCTGATTGGTGGTGTCGTAGGCATTATAGTAGGATATGTGTTCTGTAGATTACAGGAAACCTACGGATTTATACGCACAGGCGAGATCGACGGATCATTAATTGATGTCTATCCTGTGGATATTCGTTCAGAAGATTTTGTGCTTGTATTTGTGACGGTAGCCACTTTATCTTTAATTGTATCTTACTTCTCCTCTAAATTGAGTGTTAGAGAAATTGGCAACACCTAGTATTTCAATTTTTCCCGACTCCAATCCCCTCTCTTTATCTGCTGGATCAACTCGCCCCAGGCAAAAGGATTCAACAACGGGTTATTAAAGCGTTGATTGATATTCTTGTTGTTCATTATACTGTGCCGTTGCAGCGAATTGTAACTCTGAATTTCTTCGGCACTTCGAGGCACTATCCTTGCCAACGCAGCCAACGCCTCTGGGGTAAGATTTTTTCGAGCCGCCGCAATGTGATCATCTCCGAGATTCAACGCCATAAATTCAGAAACATAATGTTCATAACTCGCCCAGGGGAATGGTGTTACCGCGGGTAACTCAATGACCAGACTTTGCATTTTAATATGTGCGGTATGTCTGTCCAGATCGGTTGTGGGAATAACAAATGTAACGGGATCATATCCCACCGAACTAAATCGGATGGTATCGCCAACATGTGCTACAAAAGAAAAGTAGCCATCATTATTGGATACGAAAACCTGATTATTGAACGAGATATTGGTAATAGACACGTAAGCAACCGGCAAATCCGATCCGATAGATCTAATCAATCCGCTAAATTGCACTATTTTCCTTTCCTGCGCTTGTCCCGTCAAAAACAGAACTAACGTTAAGCAAAGGATTAAGATATGTCTAAAGCTATTATTTGGCATCTTAACAAAACTAAAGAAAAAAGTCCGTTACCGTTGTTAAAATGTGTTAATCAGTACACAACAATGCTATTACAATTGATTCGGTGTAGTGGCATCAGGATCATTCATATCGGTGATATTAATCGCTTCCACGGCCACTATTTCAGGAACAGCTTTTTTAATCGCCTGCTCAAGGCCCGCCTTAAAAGTCATAATACTCATAGAACAACTCGCACAGGCGCCCAATAATTTCAACCTAACCACATTGTCTGCTGTTATTTCTTCAATACTGACATTCCCCCCATCCGTTTCAAGATAAGGTCTAATCGTATCCAATGCTTGTTCGACTCGTTCTGTTAAGGTCATTCTTGTTTCAATTACTTTTACACTTTTACGTAGGTGTAAATATACACATTTTTATTTTCATACTTATGTCCTATCAATTTATTAGCAATAGCATGACATCAGTACGCAGAACAATTGGTTAAACTTTGTTAAACTCCATTATAAGGACAATAGTAATCCATTAAAATCAAGTAAATTGCGCTTCAAAAATTAATTGAATATTATTGTTAATTGACGTATCTTTGTAAAATGTTTTTAAATAAGCGAATAGGAATATTAACTGCCTTTCTGGTCATCATTTTCGTTTTTACTGGCTGTAAAAGTAAATTCGAAAAACTACGAAACAGCAATAATCTTGGGATGAAATACCAAGAGGCCGTTAAATTATACGAAAAAGAGAAGTATTCAAAGGCACTGATTCTATTTGACGATTTGATCCAAAAGTATCGCGGACGTGCCGAGGCGGAGGATTTGTATTATTTCATGGCTTATACAAACTACAGACTGAGAGATTACACCTCTGCCCGTTTTCACTTTAAACGATTTGCGGAAACATATCCGGGCAGTGAAAGAGCAGAAGAATGTCTATTCATGTCTGCATACTGTTACTATGTAGAATCTCCTCGGTCAAATTTAGATCAGGAAAATACCAGAAAAGCTATTGACGAACTACAGCTATTCATATTTAGATATCCAGAAGCCGAGAAAGCAAAAGAAGCGGGAGATTTGATTCAAAATCTACGGGATAAATTAGAGAAAAAAGCCTTCGATAACGCTAAGCTATATTTTAATATGGGCTTAGCAGATGACTACCGCGCAGCAGTAATTGCATTCGAGAACCTGTTAAGAGAATATCCAGATACCAAATACGCGGAAGAAATCGAATATCTAATGATGAAATCGCAGTATCTATTTGCGGACAACAGCTATCCTAATCGTCAGGAAAAGCGTTTTAACGAGGCAATAGATTATTACAATGCATTCATCAACAATTATCCGGAGAGCAAATACAGATCTGAAATGGACGGATTAAAAACAAGTGCAGACAAAAAGATTATACTTGCTATCCGTAGATTAGACGAGCTAAATAAACAAATCGAAGAGCGTGAAAGGGAGCTTGGAATCACACCGGTACAAGAACTTTCAGAAGCGAACGGTGCTACTAATTAATACGAATTTTCATAATATATAACAATATGAGTCAATTAAAGAACAACACTATTGCTAATTCTACTGTCACAAGAGATTTAAGAGAGTTGGATAAAACGACTGATAACCTCTACGAGTCTATCGTCGTGATCAGTAAAAGAGCAAATCAAATTGGGGTAGAAGTCAAAGAAGAATTGACATCAAAGTTAGCTGAATTTGCAAGTAGCAATGACAACTTAGAGGAGGTATTTGAAAATCGTGAACAAATCGAAATCTCGAAACATTACGAGCGTTTACCAAAACCTTCCTTAATCGCTATCGATGAGTTTTTGAACGACAAAGTGTATTTCAGAAACCCTGCTAACGAACAAGAATAAGCTACGGGCACCATGTCTTTAAAAGACAAAAATATTTTGCTAGGTGTATGCGGTAGTATTGCCGCATACAAAATAGCTTCCCTAATACGACTCCTCGTAAAAGCCGAAGCCCATATACAGGTGGTCATGACCCCCGATGCTACGCAATTTATTACGCCTCTAACACTTTCTACCCTTTCCAATAATCCGGTTTTAGTCGATTATTTTAACCCCAAAACAGGGGAATGGAATAATCACGTCCATCTGGGATTACAATCCGATCTAATTATCATAGCACCTGCCTCAGCGAATACCATCGGAAAGATGGCCAATGGACTCTGCGACAATTTACTAACGGCAATCTATCTCTCGGCCAAATGTCCTGTATACTTAGCTCCAGCAATGGATTTGGATATGTGGAAACATACTTCTACACAACGTAATATTGCTCTTCTGGAATCATACGGGAATATCATTATCCCTCCGGGAAATGGAGAACTGGCCAGTGGATTAGTTGGAGAAGGACGCCTCGCCGAACCCGAAGAGATTCTATCTTTTTTAGTGGACCATATTACCACACCGCTACCCTTAAAAGGCAAACGAGCCTTGGTAACAGCCGGCCCTACCCACGAAGCCATAGATCCCGTACGGTTTATCGGCAATCACTCCAGTGGTAAAATGGGCTATGCAATCGCAGCCCGATTGGAACAGCTAGGTGCCGATGTAACGCTAGTAAGCGGCCCCACAGCCCTGAAAATACCGCATCATGTCACAGCGGTAGCCGTACAATCCGCAGCACAGATGTTTGATGCCTGTAAAGCGGTATTTCAACAAGCCGACATTATCGTAATGAGTGCCGCTGTAGCCGATTACACCCCAACAGAAGTAGCCGATCAAAAAATTAAGAAAAAGACCGAAGACTTTAGCATTGCATTGAAAAAAACAACAGACATTCTTGCTAGGTTAGGTAAAGAAAAAAGAGAAGATCAAACGTTGGTGGGATTTGCACTCGAAACGAATAACGAACTCGAACATGCAATCGATAAATTACAGCGCAAGAATTTAGATCTTATCGTATTAAACTCCATGCAAGATAGCGGTGCCGGTTTTGCTGCAGACACGAATAAAGTTACCATGATCAATCGGGCTGGAGATATCCAGACCTACGACCTAAAATCAAAAGAAGACGTCGCAAAAGATATTTGTACACGTATCATCGACCACCAAGCAGCCTTATAGATTCACGATCCGGATTTCCTTTGGATAATAATTATTGATGCGATTAGACATCGTCTTGATCCAGCCCAGATTCATCCCTTTATACTTGATCAGTATCCAACCTACTTGACCAGTTGTATTTAGTTCTACCGGTAACACCTCTTTACGTAAGAAGTTTAACGCATCCTCCAAATCAAGTTCTAAAAAAGGAATCTCCGCTAATATATAATTACTAAGGGCCAGATCGTGCGATGGTACCAATTCCCTTCCCGCAACCTTTCCAATTTGTATGCCCGCATTTCTGAGGTATAATACATTTCGAAGCGCCCGTAGATCCAGTTCATAGCGGTTGGGTATGACATGTATATTTTCTTGGTGGGAAAAAGCGAATAGCTCGTTGTCGGTTTGCAGCCATTTTTGGAGAATGTGCTGCGGGACATCCGATTTTTCGGATTTTATCCTTTTCATCGAGAATGTATCCTGTATTTTTCTTTTCTGTAGCACAGCAAAGAAAAAACCTTCGCCTTCTATTTTGTGCGGATAGAATCGAAAAGATCTAGCCTGGTACTTTGCCGATGTCGTCTCCGCTATTTGCCATTCGTCCTTAATTTTAAGCGGAACACTGATCATGTCAAATTCGGCAATCAGCCAATCCACTATATCTTCGTTCTCTTCTGTCGAGTATGAGCAGGTGGAGTAAAATAAATACCCATTTGTTTTTAAAGAAGCTATACTGGCGGCTAAAATGCGTCGTTGTCGTTCGCTGCACAATTTGACATTTGCATCCGACCACTCGTCTATCGCTGTACTGTCTTTTCTGAACATCCCCGATCCGGAACAGGGAGCATCTACGACCATTAGATCAAAATATCCAGGCAATCGATTAAACGCCGAAGGATCATTATTGGTGACTACAACATTCGGATTGCCCCATTTCATCAGGTTATCGGCTAGAATAGTGACCCGTGATTTAATAATTTCATTGGCGACCAATAGGCTCTCCGGATGGAGCGAAGCGTTCAGCAACGTAGACTTGCCACCAGGAGCTGCACATAAATCCAATGCCTTTTTCGGCGAATGATGCAGACCCAGTTCGTGAATAGCATGTGTTAAAAACATAGAGCTCGCCTCTTGAACGTAGTAGCAGCCGGCGTGAAACAAGGGATCCAGCGTATATATCGGCCGCTCACTCAAGTAATAGCCTTCTTTACACCATGGCACTTGCTTTTCGGCCTTTAGATGCGTTATATCGGCCTGCTTCGCCGGATTGATACGAATAGCATTTGATTTTTGCGTGGTCTCATGAATAGTAACAAACGCTTCCGTATCAAAGCTTTTATCTGCACTTAAACGACGGACTAACTCATTAGGCAACTTATTACTCATTGCATAAAAGTAAAAAATCAAAAGTAAAAAGTAAAAATTTTGGCTAAGTTTGTCTATGAAGAATTTCAAGCAATACTTTGTTATTCCGGCTAGTCCTGCGGAGATTTACCTTGCCCTCACGACCGAGATTACCATTCGTCTTTGGACGGGGGATGCGGTAGAAATAGACCCTCAGGTTGGAGGAGAATTTTCCTTATGGGATGGCGCTATCACGGGGCGCTTCCTCGAACTGGAGCCAGGTAAAAAGATTGTGCAGCAATGGTATTTTGGCGAGCAGGAAGAACCTTCTATCGTGACCCTCAAACTGCATGAACATAAGAAAGGTACTTCTTTTGAAGTAAACCATATTAATATCCCCGAAGATGCCTACGACGAGATCGTTGAGGGCTGGGAATCGGAATACGTAGACAGTTTAATTGACTTTTATACGGAGGAGTAAGAACTCCCAAATAATAGATAAAAAATAGATCTCCGTATGGATACATACGAAGATCTATTTAAATCTTAGACAAGATACAATTTAATTAATGTATCTCAAGTACCCTCTCCGTCAGGGAAATCTCTCCTAACGACATATACGCTAAATTATTAATACTTGTTTTAAATACCAAACGTACATACTTCGTCTCGACAGGTGTCGCTAAATCGAACGATATTACTGCGGCATTCGTGGTTGAAGTGTTCAAAAACGATTCCCTTGTTACGAAATTCGTTCCATCTGTACTGGTTTGAAAATCAATATCTCTCGGCGCACCTGAGCCATTATTGTGTCTCAGGGAGAGTATAAAACCACCCAAGTCCCTTACATTATCCAATGTAATAGTCGCATGATGTGGCCAAGGAAGAATCGTCCCACTCCATGGCGAATGCCAGAACGTATCCGCAGCGCCGTCAATAAGAGCAGGCGCTCCACCTCCATCACCACTTTGGTTAGAACTAACCGCGGCAGACCAGCCTGCTTTCTGTGCAGCAGAAGTAAGGTTTACAGAAGTCAATCCATAGTTAAAGGTTTTCGAGGTCATATTTCCAAAACTATCTTTCATTTGAAGTTCTACACTATTACCGTATTTTCCATTAAAAGAAAATTCACCCTTTTCTTCTGAGCTCTGAATTTTTTCTACTTTTTGTCCTGTTGAAGATTCATAAATGATACTAACTTCTATTTCTCTTTCCAATGGGTTAGTCCAATCCAATATGACATTAAAACCATTTGCTTTAGCATCTGTAAATTGAATAATATCATTGATATACAACCCTTTATTTGTCGCTTTCTTGGTTACAGTTCCAGTCTCTCTTCCGTCCGTTGCAATACTGCTTATCTTAAACTCAAACTCTCCTACTAAAGATGTTGATATCAGAAAGTCTCCGCTAAAATCAGATATTATCACTTCCTTTTCTTCTGTACCATCCGTATAGCTAATTTTAACCTTTTCTATTTTATTACTCAGAACCGGCCATTTGAAAGTGAAACGGTTCTCATAATCACCATATACTTTCACGTCCGTAGGCTTTGCAATCACATCGATCGGCTCTTTAGAGCCGTCATCTACAACTTTTTCTGGAAAAGTTAAGGTATCTTTCACACAGGAAAAGAACAAGACCAAGACAGCAGCAAGCGCGCACAACTTTATATCTCTCATAATCTATTTTCTAAATTCGTTTTCAAAATTTTTCAAAAATACGGTTCCCGCCAAGTTCCAGTTATCATCAGCAGGAATATCCATCCAGTAAAAGACCTGTGGGAATAGATCAATATTTTGCAAGAATACCTCAGCAGAAGCCGTGCTACAAGGCTTAAAATTAGAAAGTACGCTCACATTAGGATGGCCGGAAACGGTCATATCCGGAGCAGGAGTATTAGCCGTATTTTCCCAAATATTACCATTCACAAACTGTGTATAGTAAGCTACCAGATTAGCTTTCAATGCGTGATCATCGCCAATCCATTTTGTACAAGCCAGTTCATCTATCTGATTATCATCCAACGCCTTATTCCAAACCCTTACATCCGACATATCCGCGTTAACGAATGCCATCCGCGTGTCAGACGTGTTAAAACCCATGGTTAAGGGTTCAGTATTTTGAAAGGCAGAAACAGCATACGCCAATTCTTTAGAAGCTGTTCTCGATCCGTTTACATATATTGTAGCCAATGTTCTACTGCCTACTGCTTTAAAAACGATGGCAAAATGATTCCACTGTCCATCCGTCCCTCTAGAAAAGCTCAACGTTTCCGTACCCGAACCATTTTGTACACGTAGCTCCAAAGCCATATCCAGTCCCCGCACATGCCAACCGGCATTCACACCATCCGAAGCATCTTTACCCAAAAAGTAATTATAATAATTGCGGTATCCTCCGGAAAAGGAGAGTCCACCCCAAAAATTATCCTCTCTCAGCTTCATCTTAAACTCAAATGTTAGCTCTCCCGTTGCCGACGGATTGAATACATTACTCTCCGCACCAGCGGGAGTTTGCGCTCTCACCCCAATTTCACTAAATGTACGTCTCGCTACCCCGTCATAATGTGTATACGTCCCTGCAAAGTATCCGTTGGCAAAAAAGGTGGCCATTGGATCAGCATTAAGCTCTGTAGAAACGAAGTCCTTATTGTAATACAAGGTAAATGTATTCATTTCATCTGCAGTACTTCCACCGTAGCTCCCGGTCGGCGTACCTCCCTGAGCAGAACAAATAACGATTAACCAATTTTCATTCGCATAATTCGAACGAGTCTCCAAAGCTGTCTTAATCTCTCCGATATAGCCATCTACCTTATCCAATGCGGTTTTATATTTTGCATTACTGACAACAAACCCCCCATCTTTACCAGCATCTTGTACCTCCGAAAACTGTAGAAGCATCAAATCCGGATTATTACTGTTTAAGAAATCAACTGCCTTGCTTTTTACCGCTTCGTCCGAGCTTTCAACAGTAGAAAAATCAGCTTCTCCCAGAAAGTTACCCGTCAATGCGACATTTCGCATTATGGCAGACGTATTCTTTTTACTATCCTTATTCTCCAGTCTATAAATAAAGGAAGGGGTAAACTGATTATCTCCGTGCGGATCAGAGGGATCGAAATCTGGTAGATAAGACTCTGATATCACTTTATGTGTTGCAGACGGATATCCTGTTAACAAAGTCACCATACCTGCTGGATCATTTGTATTTACATCTGCTTGTGCAATAAATGAATATTTTGATTTCTCCAACATTTTTGCAATGACCGTAGGTTGGTACGCCTTTATCTGACTTCCGACAAGCCCATCTACAGCGATCACCAAAACCTTATTTCTAACGACCGCATCCTCTTCCTGCTCATATTCTTCAAAAGAAGGTTGTGGATTGTCATATTTCGTACATCCGACAGACAGAAAACTGGAAATTAATATACCTATAAAAATCTTCTTCATAATTTATCGCTATTAATTATCATAAAATAAGCCTAACTCACCAAGTGCTACGTGGTTTGCATTATTTCCGTAAGAAGGGAATTCGATGCGAAAATAACGTGCTTCATATACTTCGTCGAATGCAATCTCGATACGTTGTGCGCGAATATCGGGTTGATCTGGATAATCTCCCAATAGCGTCCAATTTACGTTATTATTACTCATATAGACACGGATATGTTTATTGTACATACTGTGATTCCGATTAGCATAAAAGAACCCTTTAAAGGCTTCCGTGCCTTTCATATCCACATCAATGGTCACTGGCAAGTTAGGTACAGGACATCCGGACCAACAGGTGTGCCAATAAGTAGTATAATCACCATCGTTTAATCCGGGAAATCCCTTCCCATCATTTGTTGCTGTCTGCGCATTAGATGTATAGGTAAACAAGGAATGGTTCAGATCGTATTTAGCAGGAAGCGCGCCATCTCCCCCTGTCTTTGTCCAAGGGTTATACGTCCACAGTGCGGCATCCATCGGTGGATATTTATTTCGCATCTCCCGGCGCGCTGGATTACTAACTGCAATACCCCACGCGCTGAAAAAACGTTGATAATCCTTTCCTGTGAAGTCACAGAGCGAACGGTAGAAGAAATCAATCTTTGCCTGATCCAAAGAAAAGGATTGATTTGAATTCCGTGCTTGCGTATACACATAGGTCATAAAATCCCAGCCTATTTCATCATTCTTTCCTTTCACCTTGTTAAAGA
This sequence comes from Sphingobacterium olei, assembly GCF_005048855.1. GTDB lineage: Bacteria > Bacteroidota > Bacteroidia > Sphingobacteriales > Sphingobacteriaceae > Sphingobacterium > Sphingobacterium olei. The sequence goes on along the minus strand of NZ_SUME01000005.1, from coordinate 16,980 downwards.
TCTGTAAGAAAGGTGTAAGTCTAAAAAAAGGACGTAAACCATCGTTTATATCCGACAACGTATTAAAATTCTTCGCTGTAGTAGAAGCTGCATACGTCATTGCTCTTGAGAACGCTTCTTGAAGCGCAGGGTGAGATGCAATCGCAGGATTACCAAACCGTTCTGCTGCCTTAAAAACAAACAAATTGTTTGTGGTCTCTCCTAATGCCGACCAGCTCCAGGCACGCCCTTGCTGATAATTATGACCTATCTCATGGAACGTACCCCAGGCACCCTCATTCTGCGAAAAGTTACCCATCACGTAGTTGTAATTACTGAACATAAAAAACCAGTGCTTGTCTTGTTGTGCCACCCACGGCACACCATCTCCGCCAGAACTGTGTGCATATCCCACACTCGGATGTATATCCAGAACACCACGCTCCGGCAACTCCGGATAGGCGTTTCTTACGTCAGGATTCCCTTTCGTTAATCCCATCCAATCGTAATAATCCTTTTCGTATATATCATTCCAAAGTTCCAATACCTCAGCCACCTTAAGATCATTTTTATACTGCAACACTAAGCTGCGAGGCACAGTAAAAATCGTACGTTCCGCCCGAAGTTCTAACCAAGGTACATCTGTCGCTTCAACTTCTTTTAACCAATCTGCCTGATTTGATACACCATGGATAAAATCTGGAGTTTTTACCGCACCAGACACTTTAACGGGTACAGACTGAGGCTGTGATAACATAGCTTTTATCCACAATAATCCTCCGAAAGGATTCCGAATATAATTATCTCCCGGGATCAGCTCTTTCACCGTATAAATAAGCGGTTGCCTGCGCAGCGGGTCTTTACCGGTCAAGTCATCGGTATGTGCACCTATCTGAGCAGTCAAACCAATAATTCCTGCAGGAACCGTGATGCGGATGTTCTCTCCCGCAGGGGCATATAGTCCTGTACTGAACACAGGTCCTGGGGCAGATCCAACCTTTAAATCAATTGCCGATATCCATCTAAAGTTTAACGGTAAATTTATAGTCGTATCTTGGATACGCCTTACATTAGCTCCCACCATACCGGGATAGATCCTGGCTTTATCATACATGGATTTATCAATATAGGACATATCTGTTTCGACATCCTTACCGGTAGGATCCCCCGTCTGATAGCCGTCTTCAAATTCATATCCATATTTGCCACAGGATACCAGTATTGATAATAATATGGTGCCTATAAATAATAATTTCTTTTTCATCATTGTAATTATTAACAAGTTAATATCCAGCTACTAGTATTCTAATATCGCATAGGGAGGAGTCCAAGCCTGTCCATCTAAGCTCCAAGCGACATTTGGCAATACACCATACCATTGATATATAAAGAAAGGGATGTCCACCTGGTTAGGCACCAAGCGAAATGTACCCTCATTGACATCCGGTTTGAAAAAAGGGACGAACTCATCAAAAGAAGCCCATTTTAATTCATTTACAATCTTTAGATTTCCTGCTTTACCGGTAACATCAGTCACTACACGGGTTCCGTTATCTTGATAAGCAGGCCAATACCCCAGCAAATTAGCATAGAGCGGGGAATTATCTGGTTTAACTAAACCTAGACCCGCCATAGATGCCACTTCCGCATCGTTCATAGCGACATTGTAAATCTGTAAATTGCAAACTATAAAGTCTCCCGTATTACTGCCATTACCCGTTTTCTTTCCCCACACCATAGGAATTGTATTCGTGATATTTGTTGTTCCGGCCGTAGTCTGCGCAGACAGCACACCATCCGTATAGATTTTTGCGGTATTGGTCGCACGATTAGCAGACAAGGTAATCGCGTGCCACTTCCCATCTTTTACAGGAGCCGAACTAATCTTGTTTATTCCCGAGGCACCAAATTGGACGTTTCCCCCCGCCATAATGAATTGCCAACCCACACCATCATCCGTATTATTACGTTTTATTAATATTGGGGGGTAATTGTGGTCTGTATTTAACGTATTTTGTTTAAAGAAAAAGTTGATGGTAAAGCTTTCGGACGAACCAAAATTCATTTTACTAACGTCATCCAGTTGCGCTGAAGTGGCATTAATTCCCGAACTTCCATACGTTAAATGTAATCCTGATCCTACAAAAGGAGCTGTACTTGTCGACGGGCGCGCCTGATACTTACGTGTAAACCTCGGCGAATAAAAATAGGTAAAGGTGTTACGTAGATTATCTGCAAATACGGTTTGATCGTCTGGATCTACCTCGGCAATAGGCCCTCCTATTGAAGATGTAATAACGACTAACCAGTTTTCAGATTTGTAATTCGGCCTTTTCTCTAAGGTCGAAATTAAATCCGCCATTTGGACATCAAACTTTCTAATAGCTTGTTGATAGGCCACATCGTCACTTTCAAAAGAATTATCATTCCCCACCTGCTCTATATCCGAAAGATGAGCAACAATCATTTCTGTGTCACCTGAAATAGCCTGCTTGGTCTTTGCAATGACCTCATCGTCTGTAGACAAGACTTCCTTCTCATCCATATCTGCATAAAGATATTGGCTTACATCGTTACTGGTCGTATAACCTATAGCATTGAATCCCTCATACCCCGACTTCAACCGATCAAACAACGTCGGGAAACCTTCCGTATCTATTGTTGATAAATCGGTCGTTACTTGATGCTTCGCAGAATTAACTCCTGTAAAAATATTAGCGAGACCCGTTTCCTTGGTGAACGCCACATTTCCCCTGAAATCACCAAGGGATGCATTCGTATAAAACGAGTTACGGGCTATTTTACGCATGTTTTCGGGATCTATATCGGTCATAGCATCACCGCGGATACCATCAACAACAACAACAAGCACTTTATTAAGCGAAGAGCCCATTTCCTTATTATTATATTCCTCCTTTAGTATATTCGGAAAATCCTCATTACAGGACAATTGGAATACAGCCATAAATGCTAGAACCGCCTTCCATAAATTAGTAAAATTTAATATTCTTTTCATAAATCTAGCTTTTAAAATTAGTTTCTCACCTCTAGCCTAAATAGATTTCCTACAACTCTTCCGTCAGCAAGTCCAATGCTTCCCCCAATCAATAATGCAGGGTAACCCAAGCTGGAAGTAGTCTCAATCACATGGTTGATCCGACCCGAGAATTCGCCAATATTGTTATATTGCTGTAGTGCTTCACCGCTGCTTTCCAAAATCAGCAATTTGGACCGATGTACACCATTATATCGGACAAAATCTCCCGATACTAGTACCCTACCACTATTCATGACATACGCATAGCTTGGTATACGTTGTTCTACATCTCCTAAAACAAAGCTATTATCCACAGAGCCGTCCGCATTTAGTAGCACAACTCCCCTCGTAGCCTGTCCATTGAAAGACGTAAACCGACCTGCCAATGCAATCTTATTCAAGACTTTATTATAGGTGATCGAATATATTTCATCATTTGCTCCTGTTCCGACATTGAAACCTGCATGTATGCTTCCGTCTTTGTTAAAAGCTACGACGCGATTAGCAGATTTGGCATTAAAAGAAGTAAAAGATCCAACCACGATAATTTTACCATCGTTTGTTTCTACAGCACCGTTAACGAAGCCGTTTGCTCCGGCATTATTATAGCCAAATGTTGAATCTACCCTGCCGTCAGCTTTCAAACGTACAATATTATTTACCAGCGTATTGACATACAATTTAGATTCACGGGAAGAATACCTATAGTCAATATAGCCATGCACCCCGAAATTTCCAACAGCGATCACACTGGTATCTGGCAGCGCAAAAAGAGCCGTTATTCCACCAAACCCTGAATTAATCGTTGCTCCCAGGTATGCATTAAATGCCGGTAACGTATCGTATGCATTGGCTGGTCTTTCGGGTGTTGTGTTGATTAACTCAAGAACCATCGAATCGATACTTCCCTCCGAGTTGAGTCGGGTAATATGTCCCAAATTGTAACGGTGATTGTTGAGATTTTCCATCCCGTAGATACCTCCTCCGACCATATACTTTCCATCAGGTAGACGGACCATACTATTAATACCTCCATCAGCTCCTTTTTGTACAGCAAAAGAACCTGCAGTAGTAGCAGCGGATTCACCGTTTGCATTAATTTTATGGATATTACGTCTAAATACTGTTGCCGAAGCCTGATTTTCAAAATTCGTAAAGTTCCCTAAGATCCATAAATCACTTCCACTTGTTGCCGGCAAAATGTAGTTTACCGAACTGTTGAATCCATTTCTTACCGCATAATCAGTATCAAAAGATACGTTTCCTTCAATCGGAACTCGGGGGCCAAAAAATATCTGATCATTGATTTTTACTTTTAACCCTCCCGATGACACTGTCAAGGGTACCCGAACTTCCATTGTCGAATCGGTCAATGATACCACCTGTGCCAATTCTTCGTTAATGAACACTTTTACATTACTTTCGTGTTTCAACAAGCCCCTTACTGATATTTCAAACACGTCATCGGGTCTAACAGCAGGCAAAGGCCGGTTCAATCGTTCAAATACCACGCCCAATTGTTCTCTACCCCCCGCATAGGGGTCTTCTCCAAAACCGTCTTGATTTGTCTTACAAGATTGAAACACCATCAATCCCAGAATCATCGGGACAAATCCAATTATATTGAAAATTCTTTTCATCAGCATGCCTATTTATAAATTATACCCTTAGTAATCGCTGCATTCACAAAGTTGCTGGTTACAAAGCCAAACGTATGTCTACGATATTCCAAAGCATGGATTACGCCATTAGAAGTTTGAATATCTGAAGTCGCTACAGGTGCATTTACCATGCTTCCAAAAGACCCCACATTTCCGGTATTCCGTATATAAGAGATAAACAGCTGTCTATAACCTGCATACTTTACGATCTGAAATTCATCCTCCCGGATTTCTGAAATCACATCGTTATAATTGACGCCCAGATTCATATTGGTACCACCATATGACTCAAACCCCTGACCCGGATAGATATTTAGGTTGAGGGTGTCCACCTGTGGGATATCTTTCAACAGATAGGTATCGTTGTATATATACATAGACAAGTACTCTCGCCACACGGCGGGATCCACTTGATCCAGTGTATATATACTGTCGCGCCCTGTTAAATACAAAGCTTCGTTCAGCGCAAAAACCGCTTTGCGGATCGATTGGTCTCCAGGAGCAAAGAACGTCACTCCCTTTTGGTTGAGTACAGACTCCAGTTCACATAGCTGTATGACTTTGTATAAGGAATCAAATACATCTTTACGCATTTTTATATAATCTACTACTGTACCATCATAATGCGATTCATGAACACCCGAATCTATAAAATATTTATCCTGGCAGGAACCCAGAATCAGTCCCATCAAACAGGTAAAAAATAAATTTCTAATAATATACTTCTTCATTATCTAAGTGCTTAATTGTTCCAGTACGTATTCAAAGTCATAAAAGGATTATTTACTAGGGCGGCGCGATCAATCGGCCATGTCCAAGCGCCGCGATTGAAATCGGCCAAAGAGACCGGATTAGATGTATAATCTGAGTTTAAGATTCGTTTGGTCCGCACCAGGTCATAGAAAAAATGTCCTTCGCCCAATAATTCCCGAACCCGCTCCCACCAGATTGCAGTCTTCAAATCCTCTCCGCTGTCTTGCACCTCCAATGCATTGGCGCGGTCACGAACAACTTTCAACATTGCTCGTGCATCTCCGTCACGCCCTAGTTCTGCCAATGCTTCTGCACGCAATAGAATCGCATCCGCATAACGAAACACAATAGCATTGTCATCTGGATTACCATCTTCCCCTTCTGCTACGAAAATATTAGCGTATTTCAAGAACACAAAACGGTTACTCGTAGCATAAATATCTTCCTGAAACCAAAATGTTTTCCGTTCATCCACGGCATCCTCGGGATACATCTCCTTCATGAATTTAGGTTCGTAATGTATATATGAAGCCGTTACCAATGCCTTATAAGGCGCACGCAATACATAATCGGCATAGGTTGCCGAGATATGAAAGAGTTCCCCATAATTGTAGTTTTGCACAATTTCAAACAACCCTTCTTTTGTACGGCCTTTGAATATCTGCTTGGTATCTTTCAATGGCAACAGCTCATAGGAGTCCTGATTTTCTTCCATCAACTCTTTACCCAACACATTCGTGCGTTCATAATGCTTGTTCTTTTCTCCTTCCGAAAATCCGGCTTTCCACATGTTGATGTGCATCATCAGCGCAATTGCTCCGCCACGAGACGCTCGGTTCCCTACTTCGGTAGGATCTTCATATGTCCAGGGTAGATCCTTATAGACAGACTGCATATCCGCATCTATCTTTTCCAAAACAACTAACATTGGGCTACGACCTATTGCTTCCGCATGGAATGCTTCTGTATAGTAGGGCACATCGCCAAACAGTCTGACCAAGAAAAAATAAGATAGGTTCCGCATAAAAGTTGCTTCCGCAATAAATTGCTTTTTTTCGCTGTCCGAAATAATATTTTCCAAACGTTCTATTTCGTGAATGGCAATATTCGCTTTCGCAATAACGGTATAAAATCGGGCCCAGTTACGGATATTATGGAATCCAAAGAAATCCATTCCATCAAGATAGTTCCGCGTCGGATCGTGATATTGGTTAAACAGTCCATTCAAATCATTATTTCGCAAATAAGAAATATGGTTCATAAAGCTTCCGGCAGCATTCGATCCGGCGTTACGAACCGTAGGCGCGCAACGCAGATCTCCTGTACCCGGAAAGAACGCGTGGTTCATTGTCGCATGGCGGAAGTTCGAGTATAATCCCTGGATAAACATACGCACATCCCCCCGGGTTTGCCAGTAATTGCTTCCGGTGAGATCATCAATCGGATTTATGGTCAAAAAGTCCTTTCCGCAAGAGCTCATGAAGAGCACAACGAACGATAGGATATATATAAATACTTTTTTCATGTCTATTAGCTATTAAAATTGTACATCCAAACCAAAAGTAAACGATCGCGCCCGAGGATATCCATTGGAATTATCATATCCCATACCCGTTACCAATTCGGGATCTGGCCCCGAGTATTTGGAGAAGGTATAGATATTCGCTGCAGTTAATAAAACACGTAAACCTGAGATATTTAACAACCTCTGTATCTTTGCTCTATCAAAATTATACGATAATGTTGCTGACTGGAACTTCAGATACGATCCATCTTCTTGGAAAAGCGTTGAGTTCTGACGGAAGGGGTTTACTATCGCTGCTCGTCTAAAATCAAACGGGTTCGGATACACTGCATTGGGATTATCCGGTGTATAATAATCATAGTCATCAATTGGCACCCTCGCCAAATCATTATTTGGGCTATAATAATTTCGAAAACGGTCGGCTATAGCCGAATTCATAATATCACGCTTTATTGTATAACTAAATGATGGCTGAAAACTCCAACCCTTATACGAGATCGTCGCACCGAAACCGCCCCACGCCCGTGGCTGCGAGTTGCCGGCAATAACCAGGTCATTTTCGTCCAATACATAGTCTCCGTTCAAGTCTGTAAAAATAGGATCTCCTGCTCGGAAAAAATATTCCTCCCCGGTACCATTACCTGCCCTATATCGCAAACCAGTTGCAGGATTGACCGGAACATCGTCATCGCTTTGATACACCCCTCTATAATGGTACAACACATTCGACAGCGTATTTCGACCCAAACGCTTTAATATCTTCACGTAGGCGAGATCAGTACCGATAATTTCCTGTCGAAAATCCCCGGCCATATCTGTTAGATAATCCTTGTTAAAGGATACATTCGCGTACAAGGTAGCCCGCCAATCGGTATTCTTAAAATTTGGTCTGAAAAAAGTGGAAAATTCATGCCCGATATTCACGATCGACTGTTCATTGATTTTCAGTTCCGCAAAGGAATTTATATTGGCCAGCTTCACGGGAACCAACTCCTTATCGACCTGTTTGTAATAATTTTCATAGGTTACGGTTAAGCGATCATTCCAAAAACCGAGATCCAATATCGAACTCCACTGCGTAGTTACAATGGGTTCTAAGCTTATATTAGGCAAAGAACGCATATCTATACCAACCGTTGGTTGTCCATTATAGGTCGCTGCATCCATCACATATCTGCCGTATGCATCATATATCGTTCCTGTCGGCACCGTATTTTTCCCAAAATTGCTACGAATATTCGCCGTACTAATCCAATCAAATTTTGACATAAATTCTTCTTGTCCAAAATTCCACCTAAAGCCCACAGAAGGGTTTTCGGACCATAGATCAGAAGAACCGCGGTTAGAGTTACCATCTAAACGATAGGAAAACTCCATAATATATTTGTCGTCAAACTGGTAAATCAACTGCCCGGCATAACTTGCCGAACGAAAGTCATCCAAGTTATCCAACACCCCGCCACGTGTAAACCGCGTATTGTAGCTTAACCCAGACTGTATACGGTCAGAACCTGTCCCTATTAAATTTACAGCTTCTGCCCTGTACTTGCTTATGTCCGCCTCATTAAATATGAAGGCGTTCAGTAGATGTCTATCGTTCCCAAACGACTTGTTAAATTGTAGCATATTCCGATTGTAGATCTTATTCCTTCGATCATTATACACTTCGATCATGCTTTCCCCTCCATTTAGGATTTCCGGAGTAAAACGATCTTGATTCGCTATATTGTAGGAGTATTGTAGCGTCGTTATCGCCCTAAGGTTTTTCAGAATCTGGTATTCCAACTGTACCTGCGTATTCGCCATCGCCGTTTTGTTGTCATTCACGACATTCGTCGCCGCCAGTGCATCATAGCTTCCCGAAAAAAGAGAAGGTGGCGGAATTAATGAGCTGGTATTAGCACTAGATGCCACGCCCGACTGTTCATAGGCATTTCCCGATCCTAAGCTATTGCGCACCATATTTACATTCATATAAGTACTCATAAAGAACTTGTTATTCGGCCGATACTGCATATTTGTATTCATCGTGTAGCGTGTGAAGCCCGTATTTTGAATAATCCCATTTTCTTTATAGTAGCCCGGTGCTATCTTATAGTTGAATGTTTGATCCCCTCCGCTGATCGTCAATGCCTGTTGCAGATTCAGTGTATGTCCATAAAAATAAGACTGCCAATTGGTTGAATTATTATAGAATGCATTTAATGAATCGGCTAGGCCAGGCGTTCGGTTGACTAAGTCTAATCCAGAATTGAGGGTGGTGTCATTGGCAAGAATTTGCCAAACGCGTTGCCGACGCTCCGATACTCCCCCCATTACAGTCCGCAAATTTGGAATCGTATTGGCAAAATATTTCGAGTTCCAGCTTACAATCGGAATCTTAGAATTTCCTCTCTTCGTGGTTACGAGGATCACACCATACGCCCCTCTAGAACCATACAACGCCGTCGCCTGTGCATCTTTCAGAATCGTAATGTCCTCAATATCCTCTACTGGAATCATCGATATCGGACTAATACCAGGCCCCTGTGTTTGAAAACCATATTCAAAGCTGTTCCCTTCATCCACAGGCACTCCATCGATAACAAATAAAGGTGACGTATTGGTCATATAGGCATCTGCTCCTCCACCCGACACATTCGCCGAATTCAGTCCACGAAGTGACATACTTCCCCGTATTCCAGGTGTACCCGTATTTAATTGCACATTCAATCCCGGAACCCTTCCTTGCAGCAAATCCGTAAAGTTGGCCGCCGGTGCATCCCGGATATCATCCGCCTTAATCACCACCGCAGATCCTGTTAATGACTCCTTTTTTCGAGCCACATAACCCACGGTTACCGTTTCGATCTCATTCTGGCGTTCGTCCATCGCTATCTGGTAAGATGTCTTTCCCTGTGTCAATCGAACAGTTGCATCATCATAATTCATATGGTTTACACGTAAACTTGTCGTCCCCGAAACAACTTTTACACTAAAGCTACCTGTTCCAGAAGAAATCCCGACACGTTTCCCTCCAGGCAGAGCAGTAATCGTTGCTCCCGCAATGACAACCCCGTCCTGATCCTTTATCGTACCAGTTATCGTCAATTCTTGCGCGAAGAGTGGAGCAATACATATATTCAATAATATAAATACTAAAAATATTCTTTTCATAAGGCTAACAATTACTGTTCGTTTTCAAAATTTGGTGTCTCACCATTAAATCTTATCTGGAGTTCCCAGTGTCCTTCACGGAATATGGCAAAATCAAACATCACAAATGCTTCGCGCAGAAATCCTCCCTTTCCCAATCTGTTGTATTTCAAATTTAATCGTGCTTTATCCCCCGAAGGGTTAGTATATCGTGTAGGATAGTTAATCAATGGCATTGGGTAAGCTACATCATATATTACTTTTCCATTCTCAAAACGATGATTAAAACCATGTACTAAATGTCCAAATTCTGAGTCTTTAAATTTGCGCATATCGATGGCCTGACCCAACGAGTCCAATGCACTGATAGTTAATGTATTTCCGGGTGACGTATTTTCTGTATTTTCAAAGATAAAAATCCGTACATCGCTCGTCGGCATACCCGTTTTTTCACCAAAAACATTGTACAATATAGATGGTCGTAGATACGAATTCTTTGCGATACCCAGAATATCGTCGTACTGCGAAGGTTCATAATCACGTTCCCTTCTTGGCTTCAGTATCAGATTACGCACATAGCGTCTTCCGCCCGTGTTTGCTATCTCGACATCGAAGAGATAGCCTTCACTAGGCAGTGTTTTAATAAAGGAAGCGTCGCCTGCATCCCAAAAAACTATATCTCCGCTTTTTTCCTGTATTTCCAAAAGCGATCTGTATTCCACTTTTCGTTTACCTTCTATCTCTTCTAATGAAGTTTCTTTACCGGTGTAGGTTCCCGTCCATATTTTTACGGGATATTTTTCCATAATCTCCGGTGCAAGTACACCTTCTGCCGTGCGCGCCCCCAATATCTTGAAATTCAGCGGCAAAGTGGATTTATTACTCACACTGACAACATTCTCATAAGAGGTTTTTCTACCCAAATAAGGGGAGAATTCGGTCGTCGTGATCATTACATCGTCGCCTAATGCGTCTAGATCATCTGGAATTAAATCCGTACAGGATGAGAAGAATGACAGTACGCTTAGTGTTATAACGGATAGACCTCTCACCATGCTATAATAAGGTTCTTTTCTTTTCATAATTTAGTTCTTTGATAGATAAGCGGTTAACTTCCCAAACCCAAATTCATGCCTCGCCGTTAAGGTATGTATAATCCCATTTTCGGTCTTAAAATCTACGGTAGCTGTTGTCGTGCTGTTCCAATATCGCTGATAAATAGATTCGTTCACATCGCTAAACATTAGCTGCTGTTGTCCCCCATTTACTAGGCCAGAAGAGGTTAAGACCTTATAAAGTACGTGCATCTCATAATCGTACTTTGTACTGAAGATACTTTGTCCATCCAAATAGCTTTCAAAATCTGACACTGGATATCGTTCATCAAATACATAACGTTGGGCGAGGGTGTCCAACACGTCCAGCTTGATGTCTTCTAAATATAATGGAGGCAGCCCATTTTGTTTCCTTGCCACATTTAGATTTTCAACAGCCAATGCAAACGAACGATTGTTGACAGCGAATAGCGTTATATCATTATTCGTTTGATTCAGTTTTTCCTTCAGATCTGGTAAACGCTCCAACACAAGTGCTAAAGAGTCATACGTTCCTTTCTGATTTATTAAATAACTGTAGATTGAACCATTATATAACTGTTCTGCCTTTTGATAGTCATAATAGTGACTATCTCCTTTTTGACAGCTGAGCATACCTGAAATACCCAAAGTAAATAGTAAAAAAGAAATATATTTCATAATTCTAGCTGTTAATTCCAATACGTATTTTGTGTAATCTGACGGTTATTTCTGAGCACATTTCGGGAAATAGGCCAATAAATACCTCCCTTTTGGATCATATCCGTTAGCTTTGCATCCGTTGATTTAATTCTGTTCCAGCGCACTAAATCGAAGAAACGCCACCCTTCTCCCATTAGTTCCCTTCTTCTTTCCTTAAACACTTCGTCGATCAACGGCTTTGTATCCAGTTCTGAAACCTGGTAAGAAGATGTAAAACGCATCGCCTTAATGACATTCAACAACTCTATGGCTTTGATATGCTGTCCTAAGACAGCTAGAGCCTCCGCCCTTAATAAGGTTAATTCTTCCAGCCTTGTGAATACCAAATTCGATCCGAATACGGCATAATTTCCTTCATTAACCCCATCACGGATAATCTTGATCTTGTTAAACACCGGAATTTCATTGCTGTAATCCTTAAAATAATTCTCCCTAAACAAGCCTGACACCGTATCAACTCCAAAACGCCTGTCATTACGCTCCAGAAATGCTGAGGTAATTGAATCCTTGCTTACATATACATCCGGATTTGCCCGATTTACATAAGGAGTGGCTAACGTCAATTGTTCGATATGACCCGATGGTGTTGCTTCTCCATAGCTGTATGCAGCGCTAAAGTTGACGATCTGACCAAACTGAAAATTGTTGGTGAATATGCCAAAATTGCCGGCTAGCCCTGCCGTCCCTGTGCTCGAAGGAGCTATATTGTTTAGATAAGTAATATTCGATTGGGTATAGTTGTCCATAATAAACTGCGTATAGGCAGCGACATCCAAATACTTACCTTGCCACGCCGACATATGAGCCAAGATTGCATATCCTGATATTTTATTGAATAAGATTTTTTGCCAATTAGTGGAGAATGAGCCATAATACTGCTGAGGCGCCACTCCATACCGAAAAGGTAATACCTCCACAGCTTCTATCAGTTCCTGCTCAGCAAACGTTAATACATCTCTGTAATCCGTACGCGCAAATTCTGGGAACTTCCCGTTGTCGAACGACGAAGTAATCAACGGAACATCGCCCCATACCCTTACCATATAGAAATAGGTAAATGCACGGATAGCTCTAGCTTGGGCAATATCCAAATCCAGATTAAATTGTGTATAGCGTGAATCGTGTTGCAGTACCCGTGGTGCCTTTTCAATAAATAAAGACGCCGCATTGATCACCGCATAAAACCTTCTCCAGTTGGACAGATTTTCGAGTAAGTCATACGATTTATTTAATTCACTGTTTATTACTGCAGATAGGTCTTGTCTTCGGTACGAGGTAAAATCACCGGACCGAAATTCGCCATACATCCAATGTGCATTATTGTCTACCATGGCAGCACGCAGTAATCCGTACATACCGATTAAAGCAGCTTTTGTATCCGAAACACTTTCCCAATGCACTTCTTCTGTCGACACTTCGACAGAAGGAGCGTCTAGCGCCTTATTACAGGAGGAGTTAATCTGTGAGATCGCACACAATGCAATAAGACAAGATTTAAAATATATATTCTTTAACATAACAATCATTTTATTCAGGTCTGTTTATAAATCCAATTTCAATCCCAACGTGAATGTCTTCGTCAATGGCAATCCGTATCCATCATACACCCCATTGAAATTTACCAGCTCCGGATCATTCCCGGTGAACTTCGTTAGGGTGAAGATGTTGTTGGCCGTTACATACAAATAAGCCCTACGCAACGTTTTGATGTTACTTTTAAAGTAGGCTAATCTGCTTAGATCGTAGCCTAATGATGCCGACCGTAATTTCAAATAGGAGGCATCCTCCAAGAACAGATCCTGATCCACGCGGTATGGATTGGTACCACTCCATACATTGTATACGGGATACTTGTCAATGTCGAGATCCTGCTGCCAATGAAAGATCTCACGGACCGCACCCATTGTATTATTATCTTCATTATTCACAAAGTCATAACGATAAGACGCACGTTGGTTTAACGCATTTACGCCCAAAGCATAAGTAAAGGCTAGGTTTACGTCAAAACCCTTGTAGGTCAGTGTATGATTAAAACCACCGTAGAATTGCGGGGTAAAACGCCCTTGCAGTACCTTATCCTCATCGTTGATGATGTTGTCTTTATTCTGATCGATCCAACGCGCATCACCAACTTCAAAAGGTACACCATTGTTATTCAGCGGACTACCTTCTGTCGATCCTGGTATTTCAGCGGCAGTCTGATATATACCTGCATTTTGGAATAACCAAAAACGGTCGATCGACTCCCCTACACGCAATAAGCGGTTTCCTTCATATAGTTCGGATATCCCGCCTGGGAGCGCAGTTAGCTCATTTCTATTTAGATTCAGATTTAAAGACGTAAACCAACTCACTTTCCCATCACTAACCGGCAATATAAATCCATTGATCGTTGCATCCAATCCTTGATTGCGTACAGACAAACCATTTTTATATTCTCCTGTATAACCAAATTCAAGCGGAACAGGAGTCAATGCAATTTGATCGTTATCTTCCCTTTGGTACAAACTGATAGACGTAGACAATCTTTCGTTAAAAAATGAATTGTTTAAGGTCAGCTCCAATTTATCACTGTATGCCCATTCCAAACCATATCCCGTCCAGCCATGCGAATATGGGCGAGAAATGCCGGCATACCCAAAATAAGAGGACACTGTCGGATCTTGCGACCAGCCCAATTTAGCATCATATTGTGGTCCTGCGGCATAGCGACTCGTATACACTGGCTTGCCTATTCTTGAATACCCTAAATTGACATTAAATATATTCTTCAAGTCAAACTGTTTATCTATATTCCATTTTGCTCCAGCGGATGGCGTAAATAACCATCTGCTATCCCGTTGTACAGTCGAAGAACCATCCCACCGTAATACTGAAGAAAGCTCCAATACGTTATCAAAACTATATCCAAGCTTTCCATAAATAGAATGTAAATGGAATTGCTCCTTATTCAGATAGCGTAACACGCGAAGACCACCTCTAGGCTCTAAATAATCTGCCTCATTACGCCTTCCATTAACTACATTCAGCTTGATGTAATCATTTGGGCCATCATACGCGCGCGCAAAATTATAGCGGAACAGATCTTCAGAGTAATCTGTACCCACAACTGCAGAAAAATGATTCCTATCTAATTGATGTTTATATGCAAGTTTATTAGAAAAAATAAACCTTTGCGTATAGCCATAATAGGTAGACATATAATTGATAGTTTCCATCAAACCGCTTGGATAAAACAGATCTCTAATACCCTCATTATAATCTAAGGAAAATGTGGACGAAAAATTCAAATCCGAAAGGATATCCAAAGACAAACGGATATTCCCTTGCACATGATTCGTGACATTGTCGTCTACTACATCATTCCTATAAAAATCCATATATCTTTCATAAACCGATTTATTGGGTGCTAGAGGTGTAGACAAATCTGGCAAATAGGCCATCTCTGTATAGCGGTCTCTCAAGTTTGAATTTCGATCGCGTTCCAAACGGCGTGCATTAATAACAGACGATACGGAAAACCACTTGAAGGGAAGCATATTGATATTAAATAATGCATTATACCGTTTCAAATTTGTTTCATCGGACGATAGTGCACTCTTCGTATGACTTCCCAAGAAGCCAAAGTTTGCGCGATCAGAACCACCTCTTAGACTTAAATCCAATGTATATAGCGACGCTGTAGAATAATAAACATCCTGCCAATCGGAAGATCCATAATAATTCGAATTCGTAGAATCCGACAAGTAACCCGGATACTTTAATTTATCATCAGCAGTTCCATATTTCGAATAAAAATTCTGTCTAAATAAATCCTCATACTCCGCATTAAAAGGCGTAACGGCGGGCTTTGTATTCACGCCGTAATAGCCATTTACCGAAATCTCGCTTTCTCCGGTTTTACCGCCAAAAGTTGTAATCCAGATCGCACCATTAACGGCCAAAGGTCCTAACTCAGCCAAACGTACAGGGTCTTTAATCACTTCGATAGATTCGATAGATGCCATATCAATTGACGATGCAAAATCTGTTGCCGGACCGATACGATTATAGTCGTACAATTGGATATCGTAAGCGAAGCTATTCTCCATACCCATTGGGATACCGTTTACGAAAATAGTCGCTTGATTGTTATTGATATCCCTATTCGTAAACTGTACAGCGGAAAGCCCCCGAACCAAAATGTTTTGAAATGTTCCTGGTTCGGCAGAAGGCTGCTGCACATACACACCTGCAGCTTGTCCTTTGAGCACTTCCCCGACGGTTAAATACGGATTGTTTTTTAGCGGTAGCACATTGATGCTATCTGTAGTTAATACTTTAGAGTTCAAAGTGTTAATCTTCGCAACGTCGGCGGAATCAAGAGGTTCTTCTTCTAATGTATCTTGCTGGAGTACATAATCAAAGTATACATGATCAATGCTATTCTTACCCCATGAAACAAGAGGGACTATCAATAAGAAAAAGACATAATAAAGGCTTCTTATCATACAATTTGCTATTTAAGGTTAATTGCTTTTCAATACTTTAGGTTAAAACAATTAAACAATGATAGAGATAAGATTTCAATATTCATAGCCTCCTAAAGGCGATAAAGCAACGAAAACGTTTGCGCAATTTTACGCAAACGATTGTTCTATTTAACATTTCTTTAACAAGTTTTATATCTTCTTCCTTTTGTCACAAAAATATAGACATATGCAACTGCTAATAACATCTCTATGCCGCAGACTCCTCCAATCAAAACATAAAATGACTTCACTTTCAATCACAATATTAATGTCGTAAATCCTGAAGAATAAGATATTCAACATGCGCTTTGATATAAAGATGAAATAAGGATTAAATTAATAAGATCTGAGAGATCTTCTCTTCTCTGCGATAAAGTGTGAAGGGTGTTATCGTACTATTTGACATTTTCAAAAAATACGAACGGTACACTTTAAGAGAAGCAAAAATACCGAGCAAAAAAAAGAGCCCTTACTGTTTCCAGCAAGGGCTCTGTATAAAAAAAGGCACCGACCTACTCTCCCACCTGTTACGGCAATACCATCGGCTCTGGCGGGCTTGACTTCTCTGTTCGGAATGGGAAGA
>NZ_SUME01000004.1 GCF_005048855.1 Sphingobacterium olei | reverse complement strand
CCGAAGTCCCGAATCCCGTCCGACTTGCATGTATTAGGCCTGCCGCTAGCGTTCATCCTGAGCCAGGATCAAACTCTCCATAGTAAAATGAAGTGTAAGACCAAGACTATTTATAATATAAACAGAACTGTCTTGTTTTTATATCTAATTCCGGACTGACCTGGCTGGTCAGTTATTGCTAACTTTATTGTTCTTAACTTTCGCCAAAAACTTCAGCTACTCGTTACGTTACATGATCATTTCCTTAAAGAACTTTCTCCGCATCCGCTTCGCGCTTCTGCTTCTATTTCTTGGCCCGAAGGCCATTTTTATCTCTTTTAAAACCCCCTTCGTTTCCGACGGGACTGCAAAGGTAGAAATCTTTTCCGAACTTCCAAAATAAATGTGAAATTTATTTCTTCGGCCCCTCTCCGGTTTCTGCGTCTAATTATTGTTAAACCCTCCTTTTTTCAGGTGACGGACCATCCGGCCCGACCGTTCCTCCCTTGCGGAGTGGTGCAAAGATAGGAACTTTATAATATTACCTCCAAGTAAAATAAACGTTATTTTTATAACTTTATTATAAACCGCTGATGCAGATAAAGATAAATTTGATTTTTTCGGAATCTAACTCCTTTGTACAATACAGATTCGATAATACCCAACCCCACGGCTATCGTTATATCCCCGACACAAAAAGGCGTATTCCTCGTGTGACATGCAATACACCCTGCGCGAAATGATGTGCGTCTACATCCACGAAGTGTACATCTTATGTCAGGAAGTATACATCCCACGCGAGATGACGCATACTTTAAACCAAATGATATACCGCATTTAAAAGAAAGCATATGCCATAATCCAGCGGGCATATCCCCCGAGCGAAATGAGGTACGTCCAAACACAGGAAGCGTACTCCTAAATCGATCAGATGCACCGCCTATACCACGAAGCATACACTTCCTACGGAATGACGTACCCCTTAAACGAAATGAGGTACGTCCTAAAGCACGGAATATATTTCTAAATACACCAAGTGTACGTCATATGCCACAAAGCATATACTTCGTGCGAGTTAACGTACATCATAAACGAAATGACGGAAGCCTAAATGCAGGACGTGTATTTCTAAATCCACCAAGTGTATGTCATATACCACAAAGCATATATTTCGTGCGAGTTAACGTATATCATAAATGAAATGACGTAAGCCTAAATGCAGGAAGTGTATTTCTAAATGCAGGAAGTGTATGTCATATACCACGAAGCATACACTTCCTACGGAATGAAGTATCCCTTAAATGAAATGACGTAAGTCTAAATGCAGGAAGTGTATGCCTAAATAGGCGAAATTTAGGCCCGATAGGAGGAATAGTATGCAATAAACTAACGGTAGTATGAGGTAAACTCAGGACAATAGGTATCAAAACAGTCTGTAACTGGCCCTTTCCTACGTGTCGATTTTTCTAAAAACCCAATATTTCTGTAGTGTAAAATTGAAACCTAATGACACCACAAGCTCTACCATCAACCGTGTAATTCTATAATCAATACCTGTTAATGTTGACAACAAGGGAGTTCCCTGGGATTTTAATATGATACTTCCAATGACAACTATTATGAATTTCCATAATTGATTCGCGACAGGAGCCTCTTCCTTTTTAAAGGTCCAAAAACGGTTAATGGCAAAATTAACTATCGCTCCTATTGCTCCTGAAATTACAATAGATGTGCTGATGGAAAAATTTAGAATCTCTTTACAAAAGAGCATAATCCCATAATCAACCATTCCACCGACAAAAGCAGATAACTGGGCTTTAAGGAACTCTTTTAATTTTGGAAGCATTTTTTATTGATTGTTCAATTTATTCTGTTTTTCATTAGCATCTCTAATGTCTCCCAAATCCAAAAGCTTTTTGGTGTCACCAAGGTTTATAAAAAACAAGGCAATGCAAATCAAAATCACTAAATAATTCATCGAACCAGGAATGATTACTTCCAAAAGCAAAACGATAGAAATTATAACTCTAACTTCCGTAGGACCTAAGATCCCAGCATCTATCGTATACTTATCTGTAATTTTATAACGCAATTGAGAAATAATCATCGCCCATCCGTACAATGCGACCAATGCAAATCCAGAATACTTAAAATCTCCGGGCGCATAAAATACATAACCCAGACCAATGAACACCGTACTTACCCAGTCCATAATAATGTCCAGCGCAAAGCCGTACCATTTGCGTGACTTATTTCGATAAAAGGCGATCCTCCCGTCTAATGAGTCCCCAAACCATTGCACAAAAAATCCAACGATACCAAACAACAGATAGGTCAAATGAACATACTCTGCTAGCAGAAAACTTGCTAAAATCATAAGCGACCCTAAAAAACCAATAGCAGTCAATCCATCCGAAGACAGCGAATTGGGAATACGCGGCACCAGATATGAAATAAATTTTTGTTCGGGATTACTCAATATATTCGTGCGCTTCCTATCTTGAAAAAGCTTCTTATTAATCTTCTGACCACTCATTATTTAAAGTTCTTACAACCAACTATTTTTCTTGTACCAAAGAAGACTTTCTCCTAGCCCCTCTTTAAGATTATATTTAGGATTAAAACCTAGTTTATTTTTAGCCTTCGATATATCACAACCCCAATTTTCCGCGGTCAACTCATTCAACCGTTCGGGATAAATAACAGGCGTTCTCTTCGAATTCTTATAAATGGTTTCGGATATTTGAGCAACTTTTTTAACTATGCCAAAGGGGATATGAATACGAAGCAGCTTTCTACGTAGTGTCTCCTTGAAAATATCCGCCATTTCATATTTAGAATAGATGTTGCCATCGGTAACATTATAAAACTGTAGTCCCTCCTGAGGCACCACACACCCTTTCAGCAACACATCCACTAAATCCTTCACATAGATAAAACTGAGCTTTTGTGGCTTTCTTCCAATATACGGATCCAACCCTTTATTCATCGTATCAAAAAGAATAAATAAATCTTTTTCGCGCGGACCATACACAGCAGTCGGACGAAATACAGACAGCGGTTTATCCGAAAAATCCGCTTTGATCATCTGTTCTGAAGTACACTTACTGCGGCCGTATACCGTTACGGGGCTGTAAGGTGTTGATTCATCAATAAGTCTATCGCTAGTATAAGCAATAGGGCCTACTGCGGCAAGACTGCTCACGTATA
Organism: Sphingobacterium olei; assembly: GCF_005048855.1. Taxonomy (GTDB): domain Bacteria; phylum Bacteroidota; class Bacteroidia; order Sphingobacteriales; family Sphingobacteriaceae; genus Sphingobacterium; species Sphingobacterium olei. The sequence continues at coordinate 625,802 of NZ_SUME01000004.1, read as the reverse complement.
CCAACCTTTCCAACGGCATATCTGCAGCGAAGGCCGCTTGAAGAATATGTTGTGTATACCCCACATTAACGTCTAGCAACATCGCTTCCTCTTTTGCTTTGGTCAATGCAGCAGCGTGAATGATATAGTGATATTGATATTCTTCGAATAACTTCTTCAATTCGATGACAGAAGAAAAATCAGGAAATACAAATTGATCCACAAAAGATTCAATTTCCGTGATATTACTCGAACGTCGAACTGCAGCATGCACTTCGAAATCCAGATTCTTTGCTGCTTCGACTAGATGAGAACCAACAAAGCCACTAGCCCCCGTTATTAAGATTTTTTTCCTCATATCGCTTTTTCATAGAGGCGATACTGCTTATATAATCTTCCGTTTATTTGCTCAATAGCATGATTCATCATGTAATTATGCTCCAGCATCCATGAGCACTCCCCTCTTTCTATTCCGTAAAGACCCGCATTTTTGATAATTCTACCATATAAACAGGCTTCTATTCCCATTTTCCGGTAGTCTTCTAGTACCCCTAACATCATCACCCGCAAGGACTTTATTTTCTTTTTACCAAATAGAAGTTTAAAAATTCCTGTTGGGAGTAACCTTCCTCTTTTTATATTAATTAATATCTCATTAATATTCGGAATACCTACCGCAAAACCAACAATTTCATTATCCTTTTCTGCAATAATACAAAAACGAGGGTCTACGATCATTTTCAAATCCTTTGCTACATAAGCAAATTCCTCATCGGTCATCGGCACAAAACCAAGGTTTTTATCCCAAGCTTTATTGTACACCGATTTTATCTTTTCAGCTTCATTCTTAAAATCTTTTAAATTAATAAGTCGCAACCTAATGCCCGATCTGTTTAAACGCTCTTCAAGACGTTCCATTAACTGGACAGAACGCAAACTAGCCTGAGCTGTTGGTATATCATAAGCTCTTAAGTCTACTTTCTTAGCGAATCCAAAGTTTGCTATCAGCGCTGTGTAATATGGATAATTATATGGCATCATCGCTACCGGAGGCATTTCAAACCCTTCAATCAAAAGACCACAAGTTTCATTTGTAGATTGGTTAATGGGTCCGACCACAGTATCTCCTCCCTTTCCTTTTATCCATGTAATTGCAGCATCAAATAAAGCATCCGCAACTCGTTGGTCATTCACACTATCAAAGAAACCGAACTGACCTTCATTCACCTGGTTAAATTCATTGTGATTCACGTTCCAAAATGCGCCAATCCTACCTACGATTTTATGCTCTTCGTAAGCTAGAAACAGTTGTGCCGAAGAATGCTTATAGAAAGGATGCTTATCCGGGTTCAGCAAATCGTCTTGACCCATAAACAACTCAGGAACATAATTAGGATCCCCCTTATACAAATCATGCGGAAAATCTATAAATTCCGCACGTTGTTTTTTAGTTTCGACTGGGATGATTTCAATCATAGCCATTAGCTAATAAAAGTTTCAACCTCTAATGTTTTAAACACCTTAGCCATTTTATCAACAGCTTCATCTATCTGATCGAACGTATGTGTCGCCATCAATGAAAAACGTATTAAAGATTCTTCCGCCGGCACAGCCGGTGCAACAACAGGATTCACAAAGATACCATCATCCTGAAGCATCTTGGTAACATAATAAGTTTTATCGTTGTTACGTACAAAAACAGGTAGGATAGGACTTTCTGTAGCTCCCAAGTCAAATCCATTTTCTAACAGAAGCTTTTTAGCATAATTTGTATTCGCCCACAATCGCTCAATATGCTCCGGTTCTGTTTGAATAATCTCTAGCGCCTTTAAAGTCGAAGCAACAGAAGCAGGTGTCATACTCGCACTAAACATCAATGAACGCGCGGAGTGCTTCAAATATTCTATCGTATCTCTATCTGCGGCCACAAAACCTCCCAAAGAAGCCAAAGATTTACTAAATGTCCCCATGATCAAATCAACCTTATCTGTCAATCCGAAATGACTTGCCGTACCCGCGCCCTTTTCACCGATCACCCCCAAACTGTGCGCATCATCACAAAGGATTGCCGCATCGAATTCTTCGGCAATATTTACTAATTCGGGAAGCTTTACAATATCACCTTCCATACTAAATATACCATCAGTAGCAATAAACTTTAAGCTATCTTCCGGTAATCGAGAAATCTTAGCACGCAAATCTCCCATGTCATTGTGTGCATATTTTATAACTTTAGAGAATGACAAACGGCTACCGTCAATGATGGAAGCGTGGTCTCGTTCATCCAATAAGATATAGTCATTTCTACCTGTAAGACAGGAAAGGGGACCTAAATTAGACTGAAATCCAGTACTAAAAAGTATCGCAGCTTCTTTTCCAACAAAATCTGCCAGTCGCTCTTCCAGCTCTACGTGAATATCTAGAGTTCCATTTAAAAAACGGGAACCGGCACACCCTGTACCATATTTCGCGAGTGCATCCTGGGATGCTTGGATAATTCTTTTATCCGTAGTCAATCCTAAATAAGAATTTGACCCGAACATCAAAACCCGTTTTCCATCAATCAGCACTTCCGTATCCTGCTTAGACTGAATAGGTCTGAAATAAGCATATAAATCATTCGACTTAATACGCTCTAGTTCCCCATTTAGAAACCTTGATGTTCTTTCACTTAACTTTCCCTTGCTCATGCTATAGGTGTTTCTTTTTGTTGTGATAATACTAAAAAGCTTATTCTTTTTTTACTTTTTGACTAAATCTTATCAAATGTCAAAATTAAAAAAAACAAAACAACATATACAATTTTAGCTTCTAAAATACGTTAATACTACAATAATCCACTAACGGTCAACAATTTAAAGTAAAACATGCACATCTTGTACAGTATAAAAATCGGTGCAAACATACAAAACTTCAAGATATTTCGCATAACCGAAAAACCATATAAATATCATAAAATTAAATTATTGTTAACATAACTCCAATAGAATAATGAATTAAAAGTGAATAAATTTCGAAAATCATTACATTTGTCGTCATTTGCAACAAAACATGGCTATATCTTCACAAATCAACATTAAGAATAAAAGAGCATCGTTTGAATATCACCTATTAGACAAATATGTGGCGGGCATACGATTATTGGGAACGGAGATAAAATCTATACGCGAAGGAAAAGCAAATATCAATGATAGCTTTTGCGCCTTTTTTGAAAACGGACTGTATATACGCAACATGCACATCGCAGAATATTCGTTTGGATCCTTTTATAATCATGAGTCAAAGCGAGACCGTCAATTGTTATTGAACAAAAAAGAGTTAAAAAAAATTAAGGAAAAGGGAGAAGAAAAAGGATTCACCATCGTCCCATTACGCATATTTATCAATGAAAGAGGATTTGCAAAAGTAGAAATCGCCTTAGCGCAGGGTAAAAAAGATTTTGACAAGCGTGATACAATTAAAGAACGTGATAGCAAACGGGAACTTGACCGCGTAATGAAACGATAACAAGATATTTAGAAGAAGTTTCCTTTTCACATTATTCATCGAGTTCACATTATTCATCGAGCGCAAGTCCTTCCAGAACCGGAATCGGTTGTTTATTTTGATCTAGCGCCACAAAGGTAAACATGCCTTGAATAGCTAATTCACGTCCTTCTTCGTCCATCTTTTCTAAATATATTTCTACCTTTACCTTTAGGCTTGTGCGTCCGATACTATCCACTCGCGCAATAGCTTCAATGATACTTCCCGAGGGTATGGCCTTTTCGAAATTAATCTTATCTGACGACACGGTTACCAACGTCTTTCTACAAAATCTCGTGGCGGCCATAAAAGAGACTTCATCCATTATCGCCATTGCTTTGCCACCAAATAAAGTATCATGATGATTGGTTAAAAAAGGAAATACGGTTGTACAAACACGGGTCTCAGACTGATCAATCTTCTCTTCTAATGTCATTACGTTAAAAATTTTAGGTAAAGTTAGTGTTATCCACATCAATCCCAATACCTTTCAGAAGTAGCGAAGCATTAAAAACCGTACACTGCCCATCTTTCAGTTTATAGTCAAATAACATTTCACCTTCCTTTATCTGAATATCAAAATGATAATTTTGAAGAATAGATGGATATTCACCTTCTAAAGTAGCCAATTGCAAATCATGCGTCGCGACCATCCCCTTACCCTTCATCGCAATCAACTTCTTAATAACGGCACGAGACCCCAAATACTTATCGACTGAGTTTGTACCGCGCAGCATTTCATCGATCAAAAAGAAACTATCATCAGCAACCTCCACAATACCCAGAATGAATTTCATTCTATCCAACTCTGCTTTAAAAGTGGAGGTACTTTCGTTCAGACTGTCTTTGATACGCATATAAGTAACTAACCTATAAATCGGCAATTTAAATCGCTTAGCACACACCACTGCCCCAGCATATGCCAATACTGCATTAATCCCAATTGTCCGCAAGAATGTGCTTTTTCCGGCCATATTGGATCCCGTTACCAACGCTACGCGGTGTGTCCTTGCATCGTAGTTATTTGCTACCGCTTGGTCAACAGGAATCAGCGGATGATTAATATCCTCTGCGTGCATCCCTTCTTCCAAATAATTATCCAAAATCACAGGCGTAGTCCAATCAGGCATATTTCTTTTTAGTGCAGACAGTGCCAATAAAGCTTCAAAATCCGCTATAATATCAAACGCGTGAACGATATTTCCTTCATAATTTTCTTTCCATTTTACAATGGATAAGACCTGACGAAAGTCCCAAAGAAAGATAATATTGAGAATCGCCCCAACTAAAATATTGTTTCTGGCATCAAGTTTATCCACCAAATTACCCAGCTCGCGAAAAGCTTGTGAAAGTTTCTTTTCGGCATGGTCTGTTTTCAGTTCTTCCTGAAGGTTAATGGTTAATTCTGCTGAGAATTTCTCTTTTTCGATAAGCTGTATGGCATCTGAATACGCAACCAACGTCGTTCCTATCTTATCAATCCTGCTTGAAAAATAGCCTACTTTCCCTCCCAAAGCCATTGCCCAGCACAGATGTACCAAGCCCAAGATCGCGAGGGATCCCCAAATAGGGTGCAAAAAAATTGACAACACCCCGCCCACTAAAAATAGCAAAGGCGCAATCGGCACATAGATCTTCATGAACGATGAACCGAAGTTTAAAGACTTGTCGCCTAAATATGTTGTTAAAAATGTTTTGATATTTATTTTTTGTCCAAGATTGAAAAGTAATTTTGTTTGAAGGTGTTGCGCCCATTCTTTCTTCTCCGCTATTTCAGCACTAGCCTTTTGGCGACTGCATATAATTTCCTTATTTGCGCTCTTCAAAAACCAAGAAGCTAACCGTTCCACACCATCTGGAGTAGCCGAACGATTTATTTTTTCAAACAACGAATGCGGTCCAAAAATATCTAAGTCTGAAATATAGGGATGCTTTCCATCGTCAAACTGTTCTCCATTGCTATATATATTAACATGACCTTGTACAAGATCAATTTCATTTCTATTCACACGAAGAAACGCTCTTTTTTCTTCCCTTTTCTTCTCTAATTTGCTTTGACGCAAAATCAGATATGAAAATAGTAGAATAATAGCAATCACCGTTACGAACAGTAAAAGAACATCATTGAGTTGGAATATTTTAAATAGGATTGTTCCCCCTACTAATATCACTGCCAGTCGAAATAAACTGTTGGCGTTCACTTTTTTTTCAATGACCACCAACTCCGCTTCAGTAGTGGTTATATTTCGGTTGTAAAATTCTTTCATTTCTGCCTTAAAGATAGCATTTTTTACCAGGCCTTATCACCTACCAAAGGTACAAATCGGAACGTGTCCAATTCAATCCGCTCAAAATTATTTTCGCCAACACGTAAAATCGTAACCATCTTTTGCGAATTTTCATCCCCAACAGGAATAACTAAAAGACCTCCCAGTTTCAATTGTTTGAGCATTACATCCGGAACAAACGGAGCTCCCGCAGTCACTATAATTTTATCATAAGGTGCATGTTCAGAAATTCCTTTCGACCCATCACCGAGAAAAAAATGCGGTTTATATCCTATATATGGCAATACCTGTATCGTACGGTTGTAGAGATTTTCTTGACGCTCAATTGTATACAAATCGGCACCCAATTCCAACAATATGCAAGATTGATAACCACACCCCGTTCCGATTTCTAAAATCTTATCCCCCCTTTTTACGTGTAATAATTCAGATTGATAAGCTACCGTATAAGGTTGTGAAATCGTTTGACCATCCCCTATTGGAAAAGCAATATCTCTATAGGCCTGATTCCAAAAAGTTTCATCAAAGAAAAAATGACGTGGCACCTTTCCGATTGCCCGCAATACATTTTTATCTTCAATACCTCTTTTCTCCAGATGTTTTACAAGTTGCTTTCGCGCGCCTTTTTCTCGGTAGTTATCTACAAATTTGTATGCCATTGTTCCTCAAAAATACCATTGTTGAGGCATATTATCGCTATTTAAATGCAAAATGTTTTAGCTCAGGAGATTTGTTATTGAGGAAGTTTAGACAATGTATATTAGTATCCTTTTCTAAAGATTTTGTACCTTCCCCTCTTAAATAAAACCATCATGATTAGACTATTCTTTCTCGTCTTTCTTATTGCACCTTTAATTGGGTGCGACAATCCGAAAAACAACAGTAAACTGGATGAAAGCTACAAAACTATATTCAACAGTATATTAGACAATCACAATGTAAAAGGATCGATTTTAATCTATGATCCACAAAAGAAAACTTATTACTCAAATGATTTTGACTGGGCTAATACGGGATTTCTTCCCGCTTCCACATTCAAAATACCAAATGCTATCATTGCGCTAGAGACGTCTACCATTAGCAGTGACGGTACCGTCATTAAATGGGATGGAAAAAAACGAGCATTTGAGAGCTGGGAAAAAGATCTTACATTTAGGGAAGCATTCCAAGCCTCTTGCGTGCCTTGCTTTCAAGAAATTGCCCGTAATATTGGCGTAGAAAACATGAAAAATTATCTCAATAAATTACGCTATCCTACCATGGATGTAAGAGTTGAAACACTAGATAACTTTTGGCTATATGGTGACTCTAGAATAACACAGATGCAGCAAATTGATTTTCTGCAACGTTTCTATACCAAAAAGTTGCCGATCCTAACCTCGACACGTGATAAAATGCTAAAACTCTTCGAAATCGAAAAAACAACGGATTACACATTAAGTGGAAAAACAGGATGGTCCTATAATGAAAAAGATAACAATGGGTGGTTAGTAGGCTTTTATGAGAAAGGCAAGCGTGTTTATTACTTCGCGCTAAACGTTATTCCAAAAGATATCAATCATATGGAACAATTCGCTCCCTCCCGTTTAAAGGCAATCCGCGAAGCATTGCATCAGATGCAACTTTTATAGCAAATCGTATAAAACTCAAAATATTACTTAGATAACATACAACTGCATATTCATCAAAAAAACATAAAATAATGAAAAAAATTGTTTTCTATCTTTTAGTTACCGTATTACCTTTTCAAATCGCCTTAGGACAGAAAGTAAATCCCGATGACGATGGAATTTTAAAAATCCTAGCTATTGGAAATAGCTTTTCAGAAGATGCCTTGGAAAACTACCTTTACGAACTTGCCGTCGCAACCGAGAAAAAGATCATTATTGGCAACATGTATATTGGCGGTGCTTCGTTGGAGCTTCATGTGAAAAATGTCAATGCAGATAAAGCAAGTTACAGTTATCGAAAGATTGCGCTAGATGGTGTAAAGACAACAACTAAAGACGTGAGCATATCGGATGCGCTTACAGATGAAAACTGGGATTACATTAGTCTACAGCAAGCCAGTCCCTATTCCGGCCAATACGACGTTATCATGAAGAACCTTCCAGCGTTATTGGATTATGTAAAAGGAGTCGTACCTCACGACACCAAGATCGTATATCATCAGACATGGGCATATCAACATGACTCCAAGCATGGAGGATTTAAAAATTATAACAGGAACCAAATGACAATGTACAAAGGTATTATAGCTGCCACTAAAAAAATCCATAAATCCAAAAAGTTCACTTTCGTCACTCCAGCGGGCACGGCTATCCAAAATGCACGCACAAGTTCTATCGGCGACCATTTCTGTCGCGATGGTTTCCATTTAGATTTAACGTATGGACGATTTACCGCGGCTTGTACCTGGTATGAAAAATTATTTGGGCTTGATGTCCGCGAGAACCGTTATAAACCAGAAAATGTAACAGAATTACAGGCAGGTATTGCGAAAGATGCTGCACACAAAGCGGTAAAAAAACCTTTTAAAATTTCTAAGGTTAAGCTTTAATAACTGATAAAAATGAACACCTTAGTATCACTCACCAGAGACAAAAAATTATGAAGTACTTATTCCTGTTTTTAACCATACTGCTTACCCAACAAAGTATATCGCAGACCATATCTCCAGATTTTCTTGAAGGGACCTGGAAAAGGAAAGATAAAAACCATTACGAACATTGGGATAAATTAAATCCACGTACTTTGAAAGGATTTTCTTATATGTTAAAGAATGGCAATATAACGGTTACAGAATATGCAGCTATTCATCAAACTAAAGGCAAGGAAGTGGTATATTCCGCCACTGTAAAAGGGCAAAATGCGGGGAAAACGATTCATTTTAAACAAACTCTTTCTGATACAGCTCTGGTATTTGAAAACCAAGCGCATGATTTCCCTAAAAAAATTGTTTACAAAAGACTTACCGACTCAGAGATTTTGGTTCAAATTTCGGATGGAGGCCAAAAAATTTATACTTACAGTTTACTGAAGCAACAGACAAAAAGCACAGTTATAGATTCCACTAACGCCAACCCCAATTACAATGCTATACTCGCCCAAAAGTTAGGCGCAGACGATTATGGAATGAAAAAATACGTTCTTGTTATACTGACGACAGGAAACAATGAGACAGATGACAAAGAGTTTATAAACAATACTTTCAGAGGGCATTTAGATAACATCAATAAACTTGTAAAGCAAGGCAAACTGATTCTAGCGGGCCCCTTGGAAAAAAATGAACGAACCTATCGTGGAATTTTCGTTCTAAACGTAACATCCCAAGCCGAAGCAGACGAAATATTAATGACAGACCCGGCTATTCACGAAAATCTCCTTACTTATGAATTATTTAATTGGTATGGTTCGGCGGCACTACCGGAGTATCTTCCTTCGGCTGATAAAGTATGGAAGCTAAGTCCCTAATTCTTAATAGGGGTCCACATCAATTTGAATACGGACACCGGTATTGTACTTATCCAATTCAAACAGTGCAATCGCCTGCCGAATAAAATCTTTCACTTTATGGATACTGATGTTCGCCCGTTCAATCTTTAACGTAATCGTTTGGATATAGTGGTTTCGTACGCGCGCTACCAGTGGTGGCTCAGGACCTAATACCCGACTTCCCAAATGGGAACGAAGTGCAGAAGCCAACCTATTGGCAGAATCTAAAGCTTGTTGTTGGTCTGCATGCTTGACATCCATTTTTATCAACCTACAAAATGGTGGATATTGAAAATTTTTACGTTCGGTAATTTCTTTCATAAACATCCCGTCGTAATCATGATTCACCACCTGTTCGATTACCCGATGCTGCGGGGTATAGGTCTGGACAATTACTTTACCTAGAGATTGTCTTCTTCCTGCGCGCCCTGCAACCTGAGAAAACAACGAAAAAGCACGCTCGTATGCCCTAAAATCAGGAAAATTAATAATGGTATCCGCATTGATAATTCCGATTAGACTAACACGTCCAAAATCCAGCCCCTTGGCTACCATCTGCGTGCCAATCAACACATCAAATTCGTGATCGTCAAATGCACCTATTATTTTATCAAACCCATACTTACCCTTTGTTGAATCCAGATCGAGACGACCAATCCGAAGTTCCGGCATTAAAATCTCTAGCTCTTCTTCCACCCTCTCGGTACCGAATCCCTTGCTTTCCATGTGCGGCATACCACAGGCTGGACATACATTAATCGGCGACTCAGAATGTCCACAATAGTGACAATGCAATAAATGGGATGTTTTATGATAGGTCAAACTAACGTCGCAATTGATACATTTGGCCACATAACCGCACGTACTACATTGGACAAACGGAGTATGTCCGCGACGGTTCTGAAACAATATGACTTGTTCCTTTCTACCTACTGCTTCCGATATACTCCTTAAAAGATCAGCACTAAAATAGGAATGCATCTGTTCTTTTCTGCTCTCTTCTGGAATATTTATAATCTGAATATCCGGCAACTGTGCCTCTCCAAAACGCTGTAGTAGTTTGACGAAACCATATTTACTTGCTTTGGCATTATAATAACTTTCAATAGAAGGTGTTGCAGATCCCAATAAAACTTTCGCCTGATGGAGATGGGATAAATATATGGCCGTATCCCTTGCGTGATAACGGGGTGCCGGATCATATTGCTTGTAAGAATTCTCGTGCTCTTCGTCAACAACAATAAGACCAAGGTCTTTGAAGGGCAAAAAAATGGAAGAACGAGCTCCGATCACGATCTTGAATTCATCTTTGATAATTTTATGCCAGACTTCGGCTCGTTCATTATCGTTAAATTTCGAATGGTAAACGCCCAATTGATTACCAAAATGCAACTTGAGCCGCGCCGTAATTTGTGCAGTAAGCGCGATTTCCGGCAGCAGGTACAATACATTTTTACCTTCAGCCAATGCTTTCTCTATTAATCGAATGTAAATTTGCGTCTTACCGGATGCGGTTACACCATGCAATAACACCACTTCTTTATCTTCAAACTGCGCTTTAATAGCATCGTACGCTTTCTGTTGACTTTCACTAAAGAAAAAATCTTTCGTAAGAAAAACGTCTGTGCCATCGAATCGGCTAACCAGCTTTTCTTTTACATCAAACACTCCCTTGTCGATCAACGCCGTCACGGCCCCCGCCCCACAGCCCGAAGTCTCCATGACATCCTGACGTGTGATATCTTCCTTTGTTTTTGACAATTGCATAAAAGCAAGAAAAGCGTCCTGTTGTTTAGGGGCGCGATTAAGACTGTCTAATAGTAGTCGTTTACCTTCCGCATCACCATACTCCGATGCCAAACGCAAAAACGCTTTTGTTTTCGGTTTATATCGTTCCTTAATTTCCTCTGAAATTAAAATATAGCCTTTCTCAAACAAGGATTTTAACAGAGGAAATACGGATTTCTGTCCCAATATCTTGACAACATCACTCACTCGCAATTCACCGGCTATATCCAAAGCTTCCAAGATCAAATATGCTTTATCAGAAACATCAGACCTGTCAAGATTGGGATTTTCGGCTAAAACAATTTTAGTTTCCGAAGCCATTTTCAAGGCGGCGGGAAGGGCAGCTTGCATAACCTCTCCCAAATGGCACATATAATATTCTGCCATCCACTCCCATAACTGCAATTGCGACCCATCCACAATGGGCTCTTCGTCTACAATATCCAGTAGATATTTCGCTTCGTATTTGATAGGAGCTTCTATAGAAAAGGATCTTATTATGGCCGAATAAATTTTATTCTTTCCAAATTGCACAATTACACGAACACCTATTTTCACACGGTCATTCAAATCATGTGGTACACGATATGTATACGTTTTGGCGATTGCCAAGGGGAGGATAACTTCTACAAATAACGTTTTACGCTTTTGATTGAACAGCTCGGAATTGGACATACAACAAACTTAGATAAAATGCTTCGCATTCACCAGCGCCTGGCCGTAAAAACACGATTCGCAATTGGCTTTTTTACTATACTTGTGACCTAAGCACGATGTCGTATTGCCGCCACGAACAGCCCTATCCATCCCGTCATAAAAAACAATCCGCCTATCGGAGTAATAGGCCCCAACCACGATGCGATTTCTATATCGAATAAAGATCTTACGCTCAATATATACAACGAACCCGAAAAAAATAAGATACCAACTGTAAATGCAATAAATGAAACGCGTATGGAAGGACTTTTAGCCCTTGAAAATGTGGACAAAAACAATAATGCTAAGGTGTGATAAAAGTGATATTGATTAGCAGTTTTCCAGGTTTCCAAATGGTATTCGCTTATTTTCCCTTCTAAACCATGCGCACCAAACGCACCCAATATAACAGCGACCAACCCCAAAAAAGAGGCCGTCAATATAATCTGTTTATTCATCTAATTTCTAAAAATTCAAACTTATTGAAATATTGCTTATAAATGTAAAAAATATCCATTAAAAGCAATGATATTTTTACTTTTTTATTTAGCTAAACTTTATTTTCGCATCATAATTAAGTAGGTTTGTAGTATGAGGAATACGATTATCGTAACGGCTATTTTGTTTATAGCTGTAGTTGGCGCTTCTATTTATTACTTCAGTGATCTGAATAAAGATCATAAAGAGGCGGTCAAACCTTTGAAATACCTGCCCAAAAATACGTTATTGATCTTATCCATTCGAAATGACGAAATAACAGATAATATCTTTAAAGATTTTGAAGTGTTTGATGCTATTCTCGGCTTTTCCGAAACGGAAAAACTAAGGGAATTCAAGAAAAAATTACTCCGTAATGATGCGTTAAAGACATATGTGTTGGACGCTGACATTTACATTTCATTTCATCCGGATGATAAAAAGTCACTAGCCACACTATTTACCATCCCAACTTCCGGAAAAATAGCCACTGATGATCTGCCCGCTATCATCCAGCAGATGGGAAAAGATTACGAAGTAAACGTGCAAGACACCCTAAATCAGCAAATATTTTCCTTTAACAGCGGAAATATCGACTCGATATTATATGTTACTTACTACGAAAGCATTCTCTTCGCCTCCTATGCCAAACCTCTTTTGGCTACTATAATGAGCAAAGAAACAAAGTCCCTTTCGGATGCTCAAATTGATTATTTCATTAAAAATAACTCCCGAAACACACCACTAAGTGTCTTTTTTCCTCATCAACAGCTTCCTTCCGCTCTACAACTATTTCAACGCACGAGCTCAGGTCCTTTTTTAAACCAGTTTGAAGGACTAAAAGGACAATCTGCCTGGAATATCAATTTCAAGCAAGAAGCCTTAATGTTAACCGGTGAAAGTGAAATCAAAAATACAGATGGAAATTATCTTGCTTTATTCCGCAATCAACGGAAAAAGACACAATATTTATACAATTTTTTTCCATCAGCTACGTCGTTATATATAGAATACAGTATCAGTGATCAACGGCAGTTCACTAGGGACCTTAATGACTTACTTGCGTTCCGCAAGGAAAAAGAAAAAATCTATAACCAATTCAAGTCACAACGAGACACGACCATCATATTTGAATTTCAAAAAACCTTAGGGTCGGAATTTGCATTGATCGAACAGTCAAACCAAACCCATATGGGTTATATCAGTCTAGCTGACACAAATTCGTGGAACCGGCTTAAATACGAGCTGTTTGAAATTTTAGGAGATTCCATCTATAGATTCAAGAATTCAAATCTACTCTATGCATTCTACGGAGATGCATTCAAAGTTTTCCCACGTCCGTATGTGACACAGGTAGGTCATGTACTCGTTATAGCAAATAGCAGCAATACGCTTCGCGAATATCAAAAAGATTGGAAAAACAGGAACCTGCTGACCGGAAACTTAGGCTTTAAAAACTTTGAAAAGCTCCAGGGAAATGAAGCAAATATTACCTTTTTTGCACATACAAAAAATGCAAATTCAAAAATTCTAAACTCATTACCACAGCACTATCAAAAAAACTTCAGGAATAACGATAACTTCGGCTACCAAGATTTTTATTCCTGGTCAGCTCAGCTATCAGGCAACAATGGCGGTTTCCTATCTCGTGTATATGCGGTTTATAAAAGTAAAACTGCTCTCGGAACCACACCCGAGTGGATCTATCCATTGGAAAATAATGTGATTACAAAACCTTATATCTTTGAGCATTCTGACACAAGCCAATTCATTTTGTTGCAGGAACTAGATCACACCTTGCATGCGATCAGTCCATCCGGAAGAAAAATATGGTCAAGTGTTTTTTCCGGGCGACTAGTGGGAGATATGATGCAGATAGCCGACAGATCCATTATTTTAGTAACAGATAGGAATAGATTGTACCGTTTTGATACTTCTGGAAAACCGATGAAAGGATTCTCCACAGGCATACCAGAAGAACCCATAGCCTCCCCTACCCTCGTATCTATAGCTGGTCAATCCTTGATATTAGTGCCGACTAAGAAAAAAATATACACGTACAATATGGAAGGCGCTCGCATTGATCTTTTTCAAGATGACACCATTGCGGGAGAAATAATTGGCTCAATACAAGTAGTAGGCGACTATTTTGCGATAGGAACCTCCTACGGACGGATCTACTTATTTGACAAAGAAGGCCGTATTGCCAAGCATATCGATGCACCGGGAAATGTTGTATTTCGGAATCCAATTGGAACAATCGAGGTCGGAAATGGTGAATTCACTGTGCTGGCTACAGATACAACAAGTAACCTTTATAAGTTTTCGCTGGACAAAGCGCCCGTTATCGCGCGACCCGAAAAATGGAATGCTAAATTTTATGCTGACTTTGTAAATATTATCTCTTCAAGTGCACCTGAGATGATCGTAGTCGATGGCAGTCGATTACGCGCCTATGACATCGTTGACACCACGAAACTGCTTTTCGAATACAGCTTCACAAAAGATATCTCAGACAGACCTCAATATTTTAGATCTGCTACCGGATTGCCTCTTATAGGTATTGCGGCCAAATCAACTAACCTAATTTACCTCTTCAATGAGAATGGATCGATAACTGATGGTTTTCCGGTAGAAGGACAACCTTTATTCTATTATGGAAAAATAAACTACAACAGTGACACGTTCTTATTGTGTATGCGACGAGATCACAAACTTTATGCTTTCCGACATCAAAAATAATTTTACAAGAACGTTATTTATTAGTACGTTTGTACCCATAATAATACTATGCTACAAGGAGAAGAGAATTTAAAGTTACTGACCGAACCTAAGAAAATTGTAATCACGACTCATCATAAGCCCGACGGTGATGCTTTAGGCTCATCTTTAGGTCTTTACCACTGGTTAAAAAAGAAAAACCATGAAGTAAGTGTCGTTGTTTCATCAGATTTCCCTACTTTTCTAGATTGGTTACCGGGACGTGATGTCGTTATATCTTATCCCGAAAACCCAGAAAAATGTAAACAACTACTGGATGAAGCAGAGATTATTTTCTGTTTAGATTACAGCGCACTCTCCCGTACTAATATTTTAGAAGAATACATTTGTGCGGCTTCAGGACAAAAATGGATGATAGATCATCACCTGGATCCCGAAGATTTTGCCCAATTAACCTATTGGGATTCAAACGCAGCCGCCACAGCACAGTTAATTTACACTTTCATTGTGGATATCCTGGGAGGGAAAGAATTAATCGATGCCAACATTGCAACCTGTCTATATGCAGGTATTATGACAGATACAGGTTCTTTTCGTTTCCGCTCTACCACATCAGCCGTACACTATATTATCGCTAACCTGATAGAAGCCGGCGCCCGCAATTGGGAAATTCACGAACAGATTTACAACAGCTCCACCGAGAGACGTTTGAAGTTTTTGGGATATTGCCTTTTAAATTGTTTAGAAGTAATTCCTGAATACAATACAGCACTATTTTCCATTAGCAAAGATGATCTGGCACAATTCGAAATCAGCACCGGAGATACGGAAGGCTTGGTCAATTATGCCCTCTCGGTGAAGGGCATCCGACTCGCTGCACTAATTGTTGACAGAACTGAATTAATTAAACTATCTTTGCGGTCGATTGGCGACATACCATGTAATGAAATATGTAAAAAATATTTCAATGGTGGTGGACATCTGAACGCCTCTGGCGGAAGCTCTAGCGAGAAACTAGCGACTGTAGTAAACACATTTAAATCTATTTTACCAGAATACAAAGAACTATTAACAACGTAAATAAGTAGTATAAAATAAAATGAAGAAATCAATTCTATTTCTATCAGCAGCGGTATTATTAACTGCTGCTTCATGCCAAAACTTTAAGAAAGGTGATGGTGGTCTTGAGTACAAAATCGTCAAAGACGCAGGCGCTGAAAAAGCTGCTTCTGGCGATTTGTTGTCAGTCGATATGACAATAAATTCTGACAGAAATGACTCATTGTTAAATAGCACCTACGACATGGGCTTACCTCAAATCGTAAATATTGCCCCAGACTCAATTCCAGGACTATATGCCGGAGATTACAATTCCATGTTCAAAATGTTGGGCGAAGGTGATAGTGCGGTATTTCGTCTAAACCTAGACACGATGGCAGCAAAAACTGGCCAACCAAAACCAGAGTTTGCAGATAAATTTGTAACCTTTACCGTAAAAGTTAGAAAACACTTTAAAAAAGGACAATTAACAGATTCAGCGATTTATGCCGAAGTAAACAAATACTTCGAAGGTGAAATAGAAGGTTTGAAAAAAGGTGAAGAAGGAAAGATTACCGCTTACATCTCGTCAAACAAATTAGAGCCTAAGAAAACAACTTCTGGATTACAATACATTGTTACAGAAGAAGGTAAAGGTGAAAAACCAGCTTTAGGAGACACAGTAGTCGTTAATTACACTGGTAAATTAACTAACGGAACTATCTTCGATACAAGTGATCCCGAACTAGCTAAGAAAGAAAATCAATTTAATCCGATGCGTCCGTACGAACCTATCCGTTTCAGTATCGGGAATGATCCAGTTATTCAAGGTTGGACAGAAGGTATTCAATTATTAAATAAAGGTGGTAAAGCTACTTTGATCATCCCTTCGTCGTTAGGATATGGTGAGCGTGGTGGCGGTGGTAAAATCCCTCCTTACGCACCATTGGTATTCGAGATCGAATTAGTAGACGTAGTAAAAGGTACAGGAACTGCAGCAGCGCCGTCACTTCCAGAGCAAATCCCTGCCGAACCTTTAAACTAAGTTTTAAAAAAACTAGATAAAACGGTTTTATCTTAACAATTTTCAAATAAAAAAGCGGTTCCGTTAGTGGAATCGCTTTTTTTTGTGTCGATTAGGTCAATATAACGCAAAACACTATTTTTGAAAAGTACAAACACAATATAATGACACCTACATATCAACTTACCGATACCCATACCCATATTTACTATCATGCAAATTCGGAACGTTTGGATGTACAATTGAAGACCTGCTTTGCTAAAAACATCTCCCGCCTTTTTCTTCCCAATGTAGACAGTCAGTCCATTCAACCCGTATTTGATACGGTAGCAGCTTATCCCGAAAATTGTTTTGCCATGTTAGGTCTACACCCATGTAGTGTAAAGGCTAACTATAAGTCCGAATTAACCATCATCGAAAAAGCGATAAGTAATCATAAGATCTACGCCATTGGTGAAATTGGATTAGATCTTTATTGGGATAAGAGTACGCTGGATATACAGAAAGACGCCTTCCGTACGCAGGTAAAATGGGCGAAAGAACTTGGACTGCCGATTGATATTCACTGCCGGGAAGCATTTGATGAGATATTCGAACTGTTAGATGAGTTAAAGGATGATAGGTTATTCGGGATTTTCCACTGTTTCACAGGAAATCTGGAACAAGCCCATCGGGCTATTGATCTAGGTTTTAAATTGGGCATCGGAGGTGTGGTAACCTACAAAAAAGCAGGATTAGACCATGTGGTAAAGGAAATCGATCTAAAGCACATTGTTTTAGAAACAGACGCGCCCTACTTAGCCCCCACTCCATTCAGAGGAAAAGAAAATGAAAGCGCATATTTATATTATATAGCAGAAAAAGTCGCTGATCTACATCAAATCAGTATAGAGAAATTAGCAGAAATCACAACTAACAATTCTAAAACCATTTTTGGAATCTAATATATGAACAATATTTTTATAATATACACCGGAGGAACCATCGGGATGGTACAAGACCCAGAAACGGGCACTTTTGTTCCTTTCGATTTTGAACTCATAGCCAACAATCTACCCGACCTAAGCCGTCTCAACTACAAACTCACCGTGCATTCCTTTACCCCTATCATCGACTCGTCGAATATGAATCCATCCATTTGGTTAGAAATGGCACAATTAATTAAGGATAATTATGACAACTATGATGGATTTGTCATATTGCACGGTTCGGATACAATGGCCTTTTCAGCATCTATCTTAAGTTTTATGCTTGAAGGGCTACAAAAGCCGGTGGTATTTTCCGGTTCACAATTACCTATTGGTGAAATTCGTACAGATGCGCGTGAAAATTTAATGACTGCTCTGGAAATTGCCTCCGCAAAAAGAGAGGGCCGATCTATTATCCAAGAAGTCTGTATTTTATTCGATAACAAATTGTTTCGGGGTAATCGCTCCTTCAAGTATAATTCCGCAAAATTTGAGGCTTTCCGTTCCCCAAATTATCCTGTACTTGTAGAGGCTGGCATCCACTTGAAATATAACGATGATGCGCTGCTAGACAACAGCAACAAAGAATTTATCTTGCATACCGAGCTTGATAATCGTGTAGCGGTGCTTAAGTTATTTCCTGGAATTAGTAAAGTCACCGTTGAAGCCATTTTAAATTCTGATGTAAGAGGGATTGTGATGGAAACATTCGGTTCTGGAAACACGATGACGGACGCTTGGTTTCTAACTTTATTAGAAGCGTGCATTCAACAAGGTAAAAACATTGTAGACATCTCACAATGCAAAGTAGGGTCTGTCGAATTGGGGAGATACGAAACATCCCAAGGACTTAAAGCGATAGGCGTACTGAATGGCTATGATATGACTTTTGAAACCGCGGTAACCAAGTTAATGTATTTACAGGGAGAACTCGCTGATCAACAAGAAGTAGCTTATTGGATGCAAAAAGACATCCGTGGAGAATTAACCATAAACGATTAGAAAAACAAACATTTAACATGCAATTCATCGCGCACGAAATAAATAACAAAAAGATAGTAGAACTCACTACTTCGGAAGAAATTTTTAAGACACTGGAAGAAGCGACCGATCTAATTGGCAATGTATATTACCAAGGCTTTGATAAGCTAATTGTTTATGAAAAGAACATAAGTCCCGATTTTTTTGATTTAAAGACAAAATTAGCGGGAGACATTCTTCAAAAATTCGCAACTTATAATCTACAGCTTGCTATAGTGGGCAATTTTAATTTTGACAGCAAAAGCCTAGCGGATTTTATATATGAAAGCAATAAAGGGAATTTGATCAACTTCAAAAGCACGTTGCAGCTTGCACTAAGCTAAGGATTGCAGCACCTCAGCAACAACAAAATTACTCCCTCCTACGAATATAAGGTCACCACGTTGAAAGGCGCTCTTCGCCGCTTCCAATGCATGATGTACAGAACCTAACGATTTACCCAATAATCCGTAATTCGCGGCCTTTTCCTGCAATTCCTCAGCTGTCATCGCACGGGGTATATCTGGATTCGAAAAATAATAGATAGCATCTTTGGGTAAGAAAGGAAGCATATGATCCAAGTCCTTGTCTTTCATTGCACCAATTACGACATGTAATTTTCTGTAAGAGACTTCCTCCAAATTTTTAACAACCTCTCGGATACCATCTTCATTATGTCCGGTATCACAGATTATTAAGGGATCTATCGAAATGGTTTGCCAACGACCTTGAAATCCGGTAAGCCGCTGTACATTAGCTAAACCTGTTTCTATTGCATCTATAGAAACATCGAATCCTATTTTACGGATTTGGTCTACAATGGCCAATACCCCAACAATATTCTTTAATTGATAGGAGCCGGTTAAGTCTAGCTTTACTATATTGCTCATGGAAGGGCCGGTGATGAGTATAGACTGATAGTGATGTTCTTTGGATGTTCTTTCAGCTTTGTAAACCTGATCTGCAAATAGTAGTGGAGCCTGAAACTCTTGCGCTTTAGCTTCAAATACCGGAGCTGTCAATGGATCAAATTCGGAAATGACAATAGGTGTATTTGCTTTGATTATACCGGCCTTCTCGTACGCAATCTCCTGAATGGTATCACCAAGTAGGTTCATGTGATCCATTCCGATATTGGTAATTAACGCAACTTCGGGAGAGATAATATTTGTACTATCCAATCTACCTCCCAATCCAACTTCAATAATTGCGATATCGACACTTTCTTGGGCAAAATAATCGAAAGCCATAGCAACTGTTACTTCAAAAAAAGAAGGCTTTACAGCCTCTATCAGATTTCTCTGCGTATTTACGTAATCAACGACAAATTGTTCAGATATCATTTCGCTGTTAATCCGCACGCGTTCCCGGAAATCAACTAAATGCGGGGAAGTGTATAACCCTGTCTTGTATCCTGCAGAAGATAAAATAGCTGCCAGCATATGGGAAGAAGAGCCCTTGCCATTCGTTCCGCCGACGTGAATGGTTTTAAATTTATGTTGCGGATTATCCAAAGCGGCACACAATTCCAGTGTACGATCCAAATCTTTTTTATAAGCGGAAGCACCATCACGCGTAAACACAGGCAATCGACTATATAAGTACTCGATTGCTTCTGTATAGGTATTCATAAATAACTATCTAAGTTTGAATTCTATTCGGATCTGAACGGTTCGTCGATCCGGAGCATTCGGGATAGCATTAAACTTTCCTTTCCGCAACTCTCTATTCAACATTTCGTTGACCGTCGAAGATGCATACGTAGTCCCTCGTAATCCCGATCTCACGCTGATAACGTTCCCATTCTTATCAATGGTCAATTCGGATACAACAACACCGCTAAATTGACCTTCATCGTTTATATTTGGTCTTACAGCCCAATGTCTACTACTTAAAGAAAGAGGTTCATTACCAAAACCTGAACCACCTTCACCGTAGTTGCTAGCCAATGGATCTCCCAGTTCTGAACCTTGATTTCCTGGACTAGTTCCTGTACCATCACCCGATCCACTGGCATTATTTTTTTTACCTTTATATAAGGCGTTCGTATTGACAGCAGGCGTACTATTTTTCTTTTCGACCGTTGTCTCGACAGCGGCTGTTTTTACCGGCTTTTCAGCCTTTGTAATAGCTGGGGCATCATCCATATCTTGAGTGGCCACTACTTTATCTGCTGTTTGCTGCGTAGGAGTGGGAATCGGTGTTTCTGCCGGATTTATTTTATCCGGTTTCACATTGTTTGCATTCTCGTCCATAGATGGCTCTTCGATCGACATGTAGTCTTCTCCCATTCCCTCTTCGGCAGTACCATAGTTCACAATAATACCTCCCATACCATATTCAGGCAAATTGTTTTGACCAAACACAATAAAGAAGCCAATAACGACTAATATAACCATGACGAGGGACGAATAGCCCAATGCCTTTGGCATATTATTTTCTTCTTTAAGATGATAATACATACACTTCTATTTTTGAGTATGACCCGTAATTCTTTATTAAGTTTAATACAAGCCAACCTTATTTATTAATCTCTTTTAGGTTCTGTCGCCAGCACCAGTTTTATTTTCAATCTATTCGCAACATCCATTACTGAGATCACATTTTGAATCGGCACCGTACTATCCGCATACAACATGATGGTTACTTCTTCTCCTGTATTCATCTGGGATTGTAACACCTGCTCCAATGCCTCATAGGGTACCACCTGCTTATCCACATGATACACTAGATCACTTGTTACAGAAACCGTAACGGTTTTTTTCGCTACAGACTGCTCTCCCGCGCTTGACCGTGGTAATAACAACTTTACGACCTGTGGGTTGGCAACTGCTGACGCCAACAGAAAGAATAACATCAAAAAAAACATGATATCATTCAATGCTGCTGTATGTACCTCAGCAACAGGTCTATTTCGTCTATTTCGTATATTCATATTATGATCCTGGCTCGTCTAATAAATCAATAAACTCCACAGCCTCTGTTTCCATACGCAAAATCAGACGCTCTACCATCATATTTAAGATATGGTAACCGATATATGCCAAGATACCTATCGTTAATCCTGAGGCAGAAGCAATCATCTTCACATAAAGCCCTCCAGATACCGTACCAATATCGATACCTCCGGCAATTTCCACCTCACGGAAAATTTGGATAACACCAAAGATCGTTCCTACGAAACCCAACATCGGTGCGATACCGGCAATAATACCCAAAATATTAATATTCTTCTCCAGTTTAGATACCTCTAATTTACCCACGTTTTCAATAGCACCTTCAATATCTTTGATGGGGCGTCCGACACGTGTTAAACCTTTTTGCAACATACGTGCTAACGCCGAATTACTCGAGCGACACACTGCGATGGCAGCATCCAGTTTACCCGACAACACATTGCTTTTTACCTGCGCCATCAATCCACCATCCAATCTTGAAGCATTCCTAATCGTAATATATCGCTCAATAAAGATTACCAATCCGAGAAAGAAGAGTAACAAAATAGGGATCATGATCCACCCGCCCTTCATCAATAATTGAATCAAGTTCAGGTTTTCTTCTTGTGTAGCTAATTGTACAGACTGTTGTTGAACTTGGTTCAAAGTGTCTACTGTTAGATTGTCTTGTAATAATGACATAGTAATCTATAAAATTTATTGTAATGGTTTTTATTTTAATCTATCTAATTTTATCCGGCCAAGCATCTGCAATAATATGCTTTTGCACATAATTCAATGCTGAGTCCATTTCCGCTTTTGTCGCATATGTATCCCATACCACCTTCTTGCGATTATGAGCAAGATTAGGAGAAACTACTTTTACACTTTTATGCCCGTCTTTATGAAAAGCCTCTGCCTGTTCATAGGCCTGGGCCAAAGTCCGATGTGAGCCAATCACGATTTGATATTCGTGCTTAACCGTAGGTGCTTCAACCACTTCAGTAGGAACCTCAGTTGTATCCACTGATATCAACGTATCCCGACTCAATATTTTTGTATTCGTGTCTATCAAAGTCGTAGAAGTCAACGTATCAGGACTAACCGGGGTAGTAACAGCTACAGTTTTCTTTTTCTCATTCGGATTCAACGTGTTGTAATAATAAAGTCCGCCTACTAGTGCGAATGCCACGATAGCCACTAAACCATACCACACCGCATTGTTGGAACGTTGAGATTCATCTTCTATCTCTGGTTCGATGGGGTCAGCTTCAATCGGAAGAATTTCCTCCTCGTCAACTTCATCTTCCCCCTGTACAGCTATGGGTTCCTCGACAGGTGGATTGGTAATTACAATCTCATCATGCGAAAGCTCTTCAATAATTAATTCGGGTTCTTCCTCTGCCGGTGAATAAAATTTATCCTCCATGGATTCATACTTGAATCCGCTCAGATCGATAGCCTTGAATACGTAGCTATCGCCGTAACTTACTAAATACCCTAAATCATCCAGTCTAGCCTGGCCTTTTTGGTTTAGTTGCTCAACAATAGCACGTACAGCAATATCTACCTCTTGTTCGGCATCCAGACGGTCATTTTGTTTCATCTGCTGTAAGTATGACACAAAATCATAGCCTTCAACAGACCTCGAGTCAAACTCAATAAATGTAATAGGTGGCAAGAACACATTTCTTTTAGCATCATAAGTCGCCGGGGTATGTATTCTTTTGAATACCCCCAAGCCTTTGACATATACTTCTGTCTGACGCTTTAATAATGTATGTATAAGTTTACCTAAATTCATTTACTATTGCTTTTGACCTGCAAATTTATAACCTTATTTCGTTAAAACGAAAAATTAAGTCCACCGATCATTCCAAATCCCAGTTTAGGATAATATAAGTAACGTTGGTATTCATTATTGAAGATATTATTTGCTTTTACAAACACACCTAAATTCTTCGTTGCTTTATACTCTGCACCTGCGCTTAAGTCAAAAAACGCTGGAATACTTTCTTTACGGTATGAATTTGGATCCGGTACAAAACCTGGACCATCATAATCATAGGATTTTGCGTACGATATCCCGTGGAATAAAGCTTCTGCATCAATAAACAATTTCTCTGATATGTTAAACCGTGCATTAGCCCCCAGACGCATCTTTGGTGTAAACCATGCTTCCTCTTCAGTAGCCGTAGTATATTGATCAATGTTCAGCTTTCCGCCTAGGTTAATCAATTCTGAAAGCCGGATATTAATTTCTCCTTCCAAGCCAATGTATTTGACAGTATTGTCTTCATTGCCATCATAAATCAAATCAAACTGAAAAGGGTTATTCAGGTTATTCACAAATAAAGGCAGCCCTTCCAAAGTCTTGTACATTACTTTAGCCTTATATCCAAAGGTAGCGCCTGCATTTCCTTTGATCCCTCCAAAGAAACTAAGGCGTTCCACGACATTTCTAAAATCTTGCTGAGGAGCTAGGTAAGGATTTTGTTGGGTAAATGATTTATAAGAGGCGCGTTGTACTCCTCCATTGATCCCACCGAATAAATGAATATAAGTAGGTACCAAAGAAAAATCAACTTCAGCAGAAGGAAAAATATTAAATCTGCTACTATCTCCAAACTCAGAAACTAAATTGGCGCCTAGTGTAATTGCATAGTTATCCCCCTTGAAACTGATGTATGGGTTAATATTCGCTAATGAATTATTAATCTTACCGTCGTTTAACGTGTTAGCCGTTCCTCCAATAGAGTTGACGTCTACAGCTACATTCGCACCAATATTAAACGCGCGCACGCGCTTATTCAGATAAGCGGAGAGTGCTACGGAGTTTTCATTCGCATCAAACTTATCCTTGTACGTATATGCATCTACTTTGGCTGAATACGAAAGTGCATCTTCATTCAGTGGATCGAAATTACTGGTTAATTCACCTGTAAAATAGATGTCATTGAAACGTTGTGCTTCACGGGCAGGATTTAGTGAATTACCATATAAATCTTGCGGTATGCCGTAAAAACGCGTACCATATCTATTGTAACCAATCAAACCATCCACTGTAAACGCCGGAAGTACTCTTCTACCGAAGACACCTATCTCCTGTCTCGAAAACTTCTGGTCTTCCAAACTCCCTTTTTGATTGAGATGTTTTACAAAGCCTCCAAAACGAATATCTTCATAGTCTTCAACGGCGATGTAAGCCTCACCAAGTATCGTACCTAAGTTACCAATTCCTAATTTCACATAATTGCTCGTGATATCTTCTATTCTCGTGAATGGCATCTCCTGCACATCCAATTGTTTCAAACCCGTATTGATATCCAATTTTTTATCCACCACATTGCCGTATGACAATTTTGGCATATAGCTACGCTTATTGGTCATATCCGGACTACGACGGATCTTTACCGCATCCGCAAGAATAGGCTTATAATCACGTACGACATTAAAAGAATCTATAGTAACGGGTTTGTCCGGATTCTCTTGCGCGAGCCCCTGTGAACCAAAACCTACTAACAACGCTACTATAGCATAATTTTTGAACCCTGTTTTATACAATTTCATCTAACTATTTTTCTTTAAGGATGATGAAAACTCTCCAGACGATATCGGGCTTGGTTTCATCATTATTTCCTATTTCTTGTTATTTAAGTTTTTGTAAGCGATCTTTTGCATCCTTGATCACACCATCTTCTTGATTTTCGTAGTTTTCAATGACACTTTCTAAAGTTGCTTTTGCCTGAAAGTTGTCGCCTTTCCCTTTGTACGCATCCGACATCAAGATAAACCCTCTACCGACCCAGTAATCGTAAGAAGAGAATGTATTCGAAATATCAAACGCAGATTCAATGGCTTTGTCAAACTGCTTCGCTTTTAATTGTTGCTCGGCTACTAAATATCGAGCCTCAGCACCTGTAGCAGTTTTACTCTTCAATGCAGCCAGATTCAGCTCCTTAGTCGCATCTGCAGCTTTGTTGGTCGCTAAATAGGCCTTTGCTGCATATAGATGCGCTAAACCAATATCTTCTTGAGAAGATTTCTCGTAATTTTTAACGAGGTTAGCATAATTTAACGTCTCTATATAGTCACCAATATTGAAATAACTAACCAATAGATTTTGGATTGCAAAGCCATAATTCTCTTTGTATTCCGAAGTCAACTCCAGCTTTTTCAACACCTGCACAGCTTCATTATATGCTTTATTACGCAAATGCAGTTTAGACACACTCACCAATGTCCGTTCCGTATATGCACTTGTCCAGTCGTTCATAATAATATTATAATCGTGGAGCGCCTCTTTGTCCTTACCTAGAGCTGCATAGCTTTCTGCGCGGATAAATCGTGCATATTTTTCTTGGATAGGCTTAGGAAATTTATCAAAGTAAGCATTTATAGCTTCAACAGCGCCTTGCCAACTTCCTCTATCAAATAAATTACGTGCAATACCGAATGTATGTGCATCCTGCTCCGCCTTACTTAGATCCCCAATATTGGTACTCGTTGCATATCGGATATAACCAGTCGCATCATTATTGTCCAAATAGATATTTTCGATAGAGCGAATAGCCTGTTTTGCCTCATCCGTAGTGGCGTACTGGTTTACGACACGTTGGAAAGTTGCCAAAGCCGCATCGTTGTTGTCCTGATTATACTGCACGAGGCCAATTGTTACCAAAGCACGTGGAACGTAAGAGCTACGCGGATATTTCTCTACCATGGATTGAAGTCCGGCAATAGCCAGATCATGTTGTCCCATCAAGAAGTAGGTGTATGGTACTTCGAAAGCCACGTCATCGGCATAATTGGAGTTCGGATATTTCGCGATTACTGAATTCAATGTGGCAATTTTAGCTTGGTTGTTTCCTTGTAACCCCTGAATAATTCCCCGTTGAAACAAGGCATAATCCTGGCTTTGTGCATTTGAGCTGATCAAACGATCGTAATACGTCATGGCCTTACCGTAATTTTTGGCCCCGAAATAGGAGTCGGCCAAACGTGCAATGGCATCATTACGTGTATTTAACTCAATACCATCTTTTCCACCAGTTGACAGAAAACGTTCGAAATAATTGGCAGCAGTTGTATAATTATCATTCCGGAAAGCTGCGTATGCAAGCGCATAATTAGCGTAACTGTACACGTCCGTGTTCCTTGCACCAGGTAGTTGTAAGAATTTATTGAAATTAGCTACGGCTTCACGATACTTACGCACCTCATACATTGCCTCGGCCTTCCAATAGGTTGATAAAGCATAAATTTCCTCATCATAACGATTTGCTTCCGACCGCATGAACATGGAAATTCCATTTTCAAAGGCCCGCTCATTATAATATTCTAACCCGCGATAATACGTTACCTTTTGATAAGCTGCTTTAGATTCTCTGGTCGTTCGATCAATAGATTCCAATACATCTACCGCAGCACGGTAACTTTTTGTACTCAAAAGTACCTCCGCCAACAGCGTTTTGGCCTCTTCGGTACGTGCAGATCTGGGATAGGTCTCCAAATATTCCTGTGTTGCATCAAGCGCAACCTGATGAAAATCCAATTCATAAGAAAGTTTGGCATAATTAAACAATCCTTCTTCTTTGAGTAGAGGATCAAATTCCAGCTTCGATGCCCTAAAGAATGCATTACGTGCACTCTGCTTATTATCCGTTTTCAAGAATGCGTCACCCAAAGTAATCATTGCTGATTGATAGTACGCATCCGGCTCGTCCATTTTCTCTAATTCTGTGATTGTTTTTTCATAATCGCCTAATTTATACGCAATATATCCGATCTGATAGCTATCCTGATTATTTTGCGTTTTTCCTTGATCTTGTGCTTGAAACTTATCGTAGTAGGTTTTTGATTGTTGCAAATCACCTTTTATAAAATAAGTTGCACCGATAATACGGAACATTTCTGTTTCGTTTTCCTGTTTCGTAGTCTGCAAGATAGGCAAGGCATAACTCAGAACATCATCGTAACGCTTGTCCAAAAAGTAAAGCGCAGTGATATAGTACGGATAACTTGTTTCGTATGTTTTAGATCCATTCAGCCGTTCAAACTCATTTAATGCAGTTTTATATTCTGCATCCAAATAAGATAGGTAAGCATAATAGTAGATCGATGCTTCCTGATACTGACTTTTTTCATCTTTCAGTCTTTCAAAGGTTGGCTTAGCTGAAGTATAGTCATCTGTCATAAATTGCGCATAAGCCAATTTAAAACGGTATTCTGTATTCTCTGCTCCTGCAAGATTTTTCGAATCTATTTTCAAAAACCATTCTATCGCTTTTACATAATCTTTCTTTGCATAATAAGACCGTCCAATTTGAAAGTAAGCTGCTTTAGCATTAGCACTAGCTGGGAAATCCTTGATATATTTTAAAAATTGCGCCTCAGCATCGGATTCACCCAATTCCAATGCACATATCGCTTGGTAGAAACGAACATTCTCTTTTATTAATGTCAGTTCCTCTGTTTCATCCAATTGGAGCGTAGATTTGGTACGTAACGCATCAACTTGATTAAACTGTTTAGCAGCTGAACTATACTTCCCTCTTTCAAATAACTCTAGCCCGGATTTATATGCCTTGTTAATGTCCTGCCATGCCGTTTGTTGTGCAAAAATAGGAGTTGATAATAAACTTAAGGCGACACCTAAACCGTAAATTTTTTTGTACATAGTGGTGTGTAATCTATTATGTATTATATAAATTCTTTAAAAACTTACTACTAAATCTGCCGTCATTAAAACATAGGTAAGTTTCGGCATGACCTAGCTTCAGAATACGAAAATAATCGTTCAAAAGCAAGTTTTCCTCAAAAGTTTTTAACATCTGTTAATAACCATACTATTTAACGAAGATTTAACAGAAATTGTATGAATCCCAATAAAAAAGATGTATAATTCGGCTAGGAAAGTCAAAAAAAAACACATCATTGCCTGCCGGTGGTCAATGTCTTTAAGATAGCGAATAATCCGGGACAGGCATCAAAATCGTTCCTTCTATTCATAATAAACGTTGATATCGTATCGTTCAAACAGTTTACCCCCTCTTACCTGCAAGAAGATACAAGACGGCCATACGTACGGCTACGCCATTTTCTACTTGATCTAAGATGATCGCGTGTTTGCTATCAGCAACGTCCGATGTGATTTCCACGCCTCTATTGATTGGGCCGGGATGCATAATAGTGATCTCTTTATCCAGAGAATCTAATATTTCTTTGTTTAGTCCATAGAGCATGGAATATTCACGAAGTGATGGAAAATAGGCTATATCTTGGCGTTCTAATTGAATACGAAGCATATTTGCTACATCACACCAGTTCAATGCTTTCATTAAATCGTGTTCTACTTTCACACCCAAAGAAGTAATGTATTTGGGAATCAGGGTCGTTGGTCCGCAGACCATCACCTCTGCTCCTTGCTTTTGAAGGCAGAGTATATTCGATAGTGCGACCCTAGAGTGCAAGATATCACCAATAATAGCTACTTTTCGTCCTGCGACATCTCCATGGCGCTCACGAATCGAAAAAGAATCTAATAAGGCCTGTGTAGGATGTTCGTGTGCACCATCACCTGCGTTCACAATTTGCGCATCTACGTGTCTGCTCAAAAACACACCGGCTCCGGCATACGGATGACGCATGACAATCATATCGACTTTCATCGCCAAAATATTATTAACCGTATCGATCAGCGTTTCTCCCTTGCTTACAGAGGAAGATGAAGCCGCAAAATTTATGGTATCCGCAGAAAGCCTTTTTTCGGCTAATTCAAATGATAATCGTGTACGGGTTGAATTTTCAAAAAAAACATTCGCAATAGTAATATCTCTTAAAGATGGTACTTTTTTAATCGGACGATTTAAGACATCTTTAAAATTTTCGGCTGTATCCAAAATAAGCTGAATATCTTTTTCAGTCAGATCTTTAATGCCCAATAAGTGACGTGTACTTAACTGTTCTGTTGACATTTTATCAGAAAAATTTATCTGTTTAAAGCTTTATTTCTTTTCCGTAATGAGTACTATGCTATCCTCCTGATCAACCTCCTCCCAGCTGACAATCACTTTTTGAGAATCAATAGAATCGACTTGAATGCCGATATAGTCGGGTTGAATAGGAATTTGTCGCGAAAAACGTCGATCCACTAATACCAGGAGTTCGATTTTCCCAGAACGACCAAATGCCTGCACGGCATCCATTGCTGAACGAATCGTGCGCCCGGTCCATAACACATCATCCACAAAAATTACATCCTTACCTTCGACAATAAAGTCTATCTGTGTACTGTTGGCGAGCAAGGGAGAGCTGCCCTTCATTCGGAAGTCATCTCTATAGAATGTAATATCCAAAATACCAGTACTAACATCTTTCCCGATCATCTCTTTCAATTCTTTAGCTAAGCGTTTTGCCAAATATGTACCACGTGGTTGGATGCCAATTAAAGCAGCATTACTAAAATCACCGTGATTTTCAATCAATTGCTGACAGAGCCGTTTGATTGTAATCTGAAACTTGGGACCGTCTAATAAAATAGATTGTTTCATATGGGAATAATCTAACTTTTAATGTCCATATGGAATATCCGAACCCTATTATTCGTATTTGTGCAGTTCGTGCTATATGGATATTTCATCTGGGAATATTTAAGCAAAAATACACTTTTTATCGAAAAATAGAACGACAAAAGGGATATCTTTCTAGACAAAAAAAAGCAGCTTATTCTATTAAGCTGCCTTTCTATATTTTATTGTTCTTGTTGGAACAAATACGCATATTCCTTAAACAGTTTATCGACTTCCGCTTTCATCTCCTTATCTCCACTTGATTCCAATACCTGTTGATAACGTTGTATACTTGCGAGTCCAAAACGGATATTGCGGTATTCAAAATTATTTTTGGTTTCCGAAATGTTCATATAATATTTCAAATTTTCACCAATGTATTTCAGATTGCGTGCCACTATCTCTTTCGCTTTAGCAGATTCGCCCACTTTATACATCGCATCGACCAATGGCGTATAACTCATCGCTTCGGACATCTGAAAAGTTTTCTTTGGCATACTTTCATATGCCTTCAAAACCACATTACGCGCTTCTTCATTTTTATTCTGCGCAATTAAACTCTGGGCCGTTTCACCAAATATTGAACTTACATACAAACTGATATACCGATAAGAATCCGGGTCTAAGAAAGCAGAGTTCGCTATATTTCCCCATTGGTATTTATTGATAATATGATCGTATACCGCATCGGTATTTACGATTGCGCTTGGATCACCTTGATTCAAGCCGGTATTAATCGGCATTAGGCGCAAAGCAAATCCTTCCGAGACCAGAAAACGATCTAACCCGATGTAATTTTCCTCTGGCGTAGTTGTTGTAAAATAGATTGGTCTTTTCCAATTGTTATTTGCCAGAATAGCCATGATGGAAAGTTCAGCTCGACTTACATAATTCATCGAATAATTCCATTGCATGGTATCGACAATAGATTCTTCCCATTCCTGAGGAACAACTTTGTTGGAAATCACTGCATTTCTATCTACAACGAGCTGCATGTTTTTTGTTGGCAGTAAGTTTACATATTCACCGCTTTGTAACTGTGCTTTATTCTGTGAATTGTCAGATAGCATCACGTTCAACAAATCCTGTACATTAATATATCCTGGAATTTGCATATCCTGATAATAGATTACATCGCGTACCCCATCTTTCACCTTTTCTGGATCGATATTGATAGGTAGTGCATCTGCATCATTTACTTTTTGCATCATCTGGCGCATGTACCAATCCGAACTTAATAAGCTTAGGTTGACTACACGCACATCGGTACGGAAACCTTCCACTTCTTGCACGTACCATAATGGATAGGTATCATTATCGCCATAGCTAAACAAAATTGCATTAGGTGCACAAGACTCCAGATAATTGCGGGCCATATCACGGGCCAAGAACTTTTCCGAACGGTTATGATCATCCCAATTCTGTGAAGCCATTAACACAGGAGCCGCTAACACCCCTATTCCTATTGCAGCATATCCAGCTGTCTTGGTATTTATTTTTTTACTTAAAGCATCTGCGATAGCCAATACCCCCAACCCGATCCAGATGGAGAATGCATAGAATGATCCTGCATAAGCATAGTCGCGCTCACGAGGCTGAAGTGGTGTTTGATTTAAATACAGCACAATCGCTAACCCTGTAAAGAAAAACAGCAATCCAACTACACCTGCATCACGCTGATTCTTACCAAAATGCCAAAAAGCACCAAATAAACCAATAAGCAACGGCAAAAAGAAATACGTATTTCGAGCCGGATTTTCCTTTTCAGAGTTAGGTAAAGCACTCTGTCCGCCTACCAGTACGTCGTCAATAGGTTTAATACCGCTAATCCAGTTCCCTTCCGTCAATGAACCATGTCCCTGAATATCATTTTGACGACCTACGAAATTCCACATAAAATACCTTCCATACATATGTCCAATTTGATACCCGAAGAAAAATTTCAAATTATCGGCAAACGTTGGAGACTGATTCTCTCCTAAGCCCAAGTATTCGCGGTAAAAACCTGGATGCCCTCCTTTTTCACTGTAAATTCTTGGAAAAACAGTCTCTTTATCGTATTTATAAGCTGTTTTCTTTTTAGCAACGACGTATTTATCGTTATCCTTGCGGTACACTTTTCCCGACTCTACCAGATCTACTGGTCTAGCATCGAAAAACCGTCCTTTAAATAACGGTTCATCACCATATTGTTCACGATTCAGATAGCTTAAAAAAGTAAAAACGTTATCCGGATCGCTATTGTTTAATGTCGGATTGGCCTTTGCACGAATAAGAATCATCGCGAATGAACTATATCCCAAAATTATGAAACCCAACGAGATTAATGCAATATTAAGTATAGGTTTGATTTTTTTGATAGAGTACCATATACCATACACCAGACCTCCGATAACTAAAAGTGCAAAAAAGGTAACACCTGTTCCAAATCCCAACCCAAGGGTATTCACAAAAAATAGATCCGTGAACGCAGCAAATTTGATTAAATACTGAATGACTCCCCACAGAATCAATGCCAACACTACTACTCCGATCAATAGCGCTTTTATAGCTCCGCTTGTCGTTACTTCTCTGGACCTTCTAAAATAGATAACCAAAGCGATGGCGGGTATCACAAGCAAATTAAGTAGATGGACACCGATGGACAAGCCCATTACGTAAGCGATAAGTACCAGCCATCTATCCGCCGCAGGTTCATCGGCACGTACTTCCCATTTTAGGATAGCCCAAAATACGACTGCAGTACATAAGGACGACATTGCGTATACTTCGGCTTCCACGGCAGAATACCAAAAAGTATCAGAAAAAGCATACGCCAATGCACCAACCAGACCAGCTCCCATAATTTTGACAACGACAGTGTCCAAAAGTTTTTCAGCGAGCGACGCCTTTCCAGCAAAAACCTTTCTGGCAAGAGCCGTAATCGTCCAGAAAAGGAACATAATTGTTAAACCGCTGGAAACAGCAGATCCTATATTCATCCAAAAAGCAATCCGCGTACGGTCTCCCATCGCAAAATTTGAAAACAAGTTTTCTATCATTAGGAAGAGAGGAGCTCCGGGTTGGTGTACGATCTGCATCTTGTAAGCGGAGGCAATAAATTCACCACAGTCCCACCAGCTGGTAGTTCTTTCTGCTGTAATAACATAAGTTAAAGTCGCAATAATGGCACAGAACCAACCAAGTAGATTGTTTATTTTGTTGTAGTTCATATATAATGTTTCGGTTATTCTTAAATAATCCCGCCCCGAAAATAAGGATTACATCCTAAGAAAAGAACAATATTGAAATATTTTAACACAAAAGCCACACATTCCCATCCCTTTTAAATCCATCCCGATGGCAGAAATAAAAATATTTTATTGAGAATCAGCTCCTATCCGAAAAATAACCAAAAAAGTTTTGGAGAAATAAAAAACGGATGTATATTTGCATCGTCAAAACAATCAAACACGGTTTGACAGTTGCTTGCCCGATAGTATAAGGGTAGTACGACAGTTTTTGGTACTGTTTGTCTTGGTTCGAATCCAGGTCGGGCAACATAAAAAGAGAATTACGAAAGTAGTTCTCTTTTTTATTTTTAAAACAATTTCATCGCCATTCATCTTATTTTTTATATTTCAATTTCATTTCTATAAATTTGCCAAACATTTAGAGATACCAGATAGTCAAATACTATACTGATATTCCGTTTAAATGACTTGATGGTGAATATAATTTCTTTTATAAAAATCTCATACATAAAATAGACACAGCATGCCTTTGCAATTTAACACGGTTAAACTATTCGCTGGTTCGGGCACTTTGGAATTAGCAGAAAAAATTTCAAAATCCTACGGAAAACCGCTTGGCGATAAAACGCTATCCAAATTCAGTGACGGCGAAATTCAACCGCATTACAATGAATCTGTTCGTGGTAGCGATGTATTCTTGATTCAATCTACAAATCAGCCTACTGACAATCTTTTCGAACTACTCTTGATGATCGATGCTGCGAAAAGAGCTTCCGCGCACTACATTACTGTAGTTGTCCCTTATTTTGGCTTTGCCCGTCAAGATCGGAAGGACAAGCCCCGTGTTGCTATAGGTGCCAAATTGATGGCTAACCTTATCACTGCAGCTGGTGCACACCGCATCATGACAATGGACCTTCATGCTGCTCAAATTCAAGGCTTCTTTGACATCCCCGTAGATCATTTAGATGGCTCAATCATTTTCGTGCCGTATATTAAATCGCTTAAGTTGCCGAATCTGACAATTGCATCTCCGGATATGGGAGGCTCGTATCGCGCTCGTACGTTTGCAAAATTCTTTAATGCAGAGGTAATTATCTGTGATAAACGGCGTAAACGCGCCAATGAAATTGAGTCCATGTCAATTATAGGTGATGTAACGGGTCAAGACGTTGTATTAATCGACGACATATGTGACACTGCAGGCACCTTATCAAAAGCTGCAGCATTGATCATGGAAAATGGAGCCAATTCCGTAAGAGCTGTTTGTACACATGCCGTATTATCCGGTAAAGCTTACGAAACAATAGAAAATTCTGTGCTTACAGAAATGATCGTTACGGATACCATTCAATTGAATCCTGAAAAAACAATACAATGTAGTAAAATCAAAGTTCTGTCTACAGCAGATTTGTTTGCCAACGCTATTAAAAACATAAATGAGCATAGTTCAATCTCTGATTTATTTCAGGTTGACTAACAAAACTTTCATGATCCATTGAATCACCAACAGGCATGAAAGTTCTTGATGGCCTTTGAGAATAGACACTTTCAGAAAAAAGGGGTGTTTAAAAAGCAAAACAACCTTTTTAAACACCCCTTTTACTATAAGTTCTACTTATATCCGCTTTATTCGGATATTTCTCAAGAACACTTCCGTTCCATGACCTAAAAAGCCGATATGACCTGAAGTACGTTTCAGTCCAGGGTGATCCTTTTTATCCAATGTACCATTTTTAGAAGCCTCGCTTAAATCTCCATCAACGATCACCACACCATTCAGGGTTATCTTGATCTTATGCCCTTTCACACGAATCTCTTCTTGGTTCCACTCACCTAGCGGCTTCAATGCTCCTCGCTTAGCAGCAAGCACACCGTACACCGAGCCGTGGTACTGATAAGGCGCTAACTTTTTATACACATCAGCATCATCATCCAAAATCTGAATTTCCATGCCTTGATATGCAGCATCTCCCTCCAGTGGTGTACGAATTCCCACCCCATTATTAGCTCCCGGAGTTAACTTAAATTCGAAGCGATATACGAAGTCAGCATATTCATCTTTCGTGTATATATTTTTTCCAAACTTGGCGTCAGGATTAGAACGTATATAGCCTTCTTCCGTTATTTCATACGCAGTTGAAGCCGTCCATTTGCCTAAGTTAGTGCCGTCAAACAGCACCTCAAACCCTTCGTTACGTTCTTGATCGCTTAATGAGTAAACTTCTTTACGGGGAATTTCCTTTATAAACACATCCCTATACCATACCTGAGAACCATGTGCCTGCAATTCAATCTGCTCTTTTGGAAAAATCGATTGATTGCGGTCCCAATAATTTTCCAAAGCTACATTATCGACTACCAGTTCTCCATTCAACCATACCCACACCTGCTCACCAATCATCCGAATCTTGAAGGTATTCCATTCCCCCAATGGATTATCCGCAACTTTAAGTGGCTTTGAATTGGATTTATTGTTATACAAGCCGCCAGATCCTACTTCTGCACCTACATCTGTACGCGAAATATCCCAAATCTGAACCTGAGGTGTACCCCTCAAATAAATACCTGCATCTGGTTCTTTTCCATTTCTATCCAATTTCCAGTCCACCAACATTTCGAAATCAGCATATTGTTTTACTGTAGCAATATTATCGCCATGGCCATTGAAAACTAAATCTCCATTAATAGCTGACCAGCTCTCCCGCATTTTCTTATCGGCATCCGCCTGTTTCTGGGTCAACTCCTGTACAGACATCTGTGCTCTTTTGATCGGATTTTCGACCAACCCTTTCCATCCGGTGAGGTCTTTCCCATTAAAAATTGAAACGTAACCTTCTTTCTGTGGCATCTCAGCCAAATGACGTACGATTGCTTCACGCAGATAAGAACTCTCACTGCCAGATAGATTATCCTTCGCTACAGTCAATAAAGAGCGTACATCATTCCCTACAAAGCCTCCATTATCCATGGCAATATTCATCACCACATTTGTAGCCGCATCTTTTAAATCGGGATCGGACAGATATCTACCTGCAAAAACCAGTGCTTGATACGTCCCTGTGGATTGAAGAGCAGACAATGCGCTCTTCTTTTGCTCCGGAGTCTGTGCCAATTCAAAGGCATCTCTCAACAACAACGTTTTTTGATCGGCCGGAAGAGCACTTGCATTTAATTGTTTTACAAACCCCTTAAACACCATATTAAAGTTTGCAGGTTCTTTCTCCGTACGCAACAGTGACGTGAGCGCATCTAAAGATTCCGGATTAGTCCAATTCGCTAATGCAGAAATGGCCTGAGACTTATTTACATTACCATCACCAAGGTAGTTTTTGACAGATTCCAAGGCTTCATTGCCACCCACTCCACCAAAAACAGGAAAATATTTTGCTGCCGAAGGTGCTGCTGCACGGGAGATATTCGCTGATAAACGTTTAATTTTAGCATCTTTATCCGTATTATTCCGTAATGCAAGTATAGCTGCTTGTTGAACGGAATTTGCCTCCTTTTCAGAAGCAGCGCTTAATAATTCGATGATGGCATCAAAATCTGCATCATTCGCAACATTTGGCAATGCATTGAAAGCAGCTAGACGAACCGCTTCATCGGGACTTTTTGTAAGTGCAAACACAGCACTTGACGAATTGGGATTAGCACGCTGCTTTAAAACTTCTAATAGCGCCAATTGCGTCTTGGTATCACTTGATGCTAACGCAGTATTTACATCATCCATGGTACGACCACCTTTAGCCGTCAGTAGCAACGTTTTTAAGGTCTTCAATTCTGCTTCGTTGGCAGCGGGGATCTGTTTTATTAAAAATGCTGCGTTTTCACCTTTTGATAGAATTGACAAGGTATTGTATGCTGCAATTTTAGCTTCAGAATCTTTTAAAGTGGTCAGATTTTTCTCAATCACCGGAATAGCTTTATCCGCTTCTTTCGTACCCAAAAAATTCAGTACACTTTCTTGTGCATCTGGATTCAGTTTCTTCAAAGAGGATGCTAATTTCACTATATCCGACGCCGACGCATTTTGTGATAGCAGGTTGAGTGCAACATTCCGGACAACAGCATCTTCTGCAGATGCTAATTTCAGCAATTCCTTCTTTTGTTTCGTCGGGTTGATACCGGTCAACAATGCCAGTGCACCTACCCTTATCGTCGAAACCTGCGCCTTGGTTGCTTCTTGATAGAATGTCGATGCTAACTTCCCTGCCAACGCCGGATGCTTCTTCGCCAATGTATGGGCATAATCCAAGGTTAATCCCGATACATTGGATTTATCAAATCCATAGTTTACTGCACGGGCACTATTTAAAAAGGTATCATAACTCGCAATGCCTCCAATTTTACTTAATGCAGTAAGTGCATTACGTTGAAAATTTGGAGATTCAAATTGTTTAATGAGTTCAAGAATCCGCGCTTCGGAATTCTCATCCATTAGATCGCCCAATGCAGCAATGATCGCTACAGTAGCTTTTTCGGATCTCGTCGTATTTAGAGCGTTATTCAACGCGGAAGCAGCTTCCGGTGTACGGATTCCATTCAGCACGCGTGCCGCCTTTTCGGTCAAATAGTCATCGGCTAAGTAAGTAGATACCTGCTGGATTGCCTCGTTTTTAGCACATTGTTTTAACAATTCGAGAACGAACCCCATATTGTCTTTATCCTCAATTCTGTCCAGGGCCAAAAGTAGACCATTTACATAAACAGTTCTCTTAGTTTCAAATCCGGGCTGCATCACATAAAATGCATAGGAATTGGACGCATATTCTATCGCCGCATTGTTTCCGCCCTGCGGTTTAAGGCCTGTCAATAAGTTGGCAATATCTTCAGCGGAAAAGTTTTCCAGTTCCTTCATTGCCATGATGAATTTAGCTTGTTCTTCTGCTGGTTGTTGCGCTAACACGTCGG
Organism: Sphingobacterium olei; assembly: GCF_005048855.1. Taxonomy (GTDB): domain Bacteria; phylum Bacteroidota; class Bacteroidia; order Sphingobacteriales; family Sphingobacteriaceae; genus Sphingobacterium; species Sphingobacterium olei. The sequence continues at coordinate 587,130 of NZ_SUME01000004.1, read as the reverse complement.
CAATCTTTGTATCGGAGCTACGGCCTGTGGGCTGCTGTGCGTAAGCCGCTACTTGAAATAATAATAAAACGGATAGTGTATTAAATACTTTCTTCATGTCAATAGTTAGATTAAATAGTCCAGGGGCCACGCATAGGTTGGTTAATCAATCGATTAGCAGCTTCATCATTCACAAATTCCTGTTTTTGCGAATCAAAATGCAAAGTACGGTTGAGCCGTAAAGCGGCCAATCCCAAATTAACCAGCGTGCAGGAATAATAGCCGTTCTCTTCGTTCAGTGCAAATTTTTGGCGGGTGCGCACCGCTTCAACAAAATCTGTCATCTGCGGACTAGGTTCAGGATATTGAGCCAGTTTACGTTCTAAATCTGGAATATCCGACACAAACCCCCTAAACAACTTACCATCAGGACCTTCTATATACGCCTTACCTTCTTCAGTTCCTGCACCATCTAATATAATCTGGCATCCGTCAGCATACGTATATACAATCTTACGCCAAGTCCCTACTGCATCGGAATGCTGCTGAGGTGCATCCACTTCAATTTTGACTGGACTTTCATTGTCTTTTCCCAAAAAGTACTGCACGGGATCTAAATAATGCTGCCCCATGTCTCCTAATCCACCTCCGTCATAATCCCAATATCCCCTAAATGTAGTATGAACACGATGTGTACTATACGGTTTATAAGGTGCAGGACCTAACCACATTTCATAGTCCAGCTCACTTGGCACCTGTTCAACAGGAAGATTCTCTTTTCCCACCCAATAAAATTTCCAATCAAAACCGGTATGCTTGCTAATTGTTACTTTCAAAGGCCATCCTAGCATCCCCGTATCCACTACCTTCTTGATTTTTTTGACCGGAACATTCATGCCATAAAAGTTGGCATCAAATCTGAACCAGGTGTTCAATCTAAAAATATTTCCGTGCTGTGCTACGGCTTCTTTTACTTTCTTCCCCTCTCCTATTGTTCTGGTCATCGGTTTTTCGCACCAGATATCTTTTCCGGAACGAGCCGCTTCTACAGCCATCAGTCCGTGCCAATGCGGAGGAGTGGCAATATGCACAATATCAACTTCTGGATTTTGAATTAATTCTCTAAAATCTCTAGATTCTTTGACTCCACCTCCAAGCGCCTTCTGAGCAATTGCAAGATGTCTGCTATCTACATCACAGATCGCTACAGTCTTCGTTCCGGCATAGTTAAAATGCCCCCTCCCCATGGAACCTACTCCAATGATTCCTTTCGTTAAGTGATCGCTTGGCGCCAAATAACCTTTACCTAATACGAAACGCGGCACAATAGTAAATGCAGCGGCCCCAATCAGCGATTTCTTAATAAAATCACGTCTCGAAGTATTCTTTTCTTTCATATGTATATTATTCATTATTGATTTGTTTATTGATCTGTGTTTGTCTCTAAGGAATCAATGAACTCGTTCCTGTCGGTTTTTAATGGTAGGAATAGATCCTTAACCTTAAATAGCGTGTATGTCCCGAAAACACAGGTATCTCTTTGTTGCTTTGCATCGATTTTAATCATAATTCATACATTGTTAGTAACCTCATGGGACAAATCCAGATATCTGTCTTTAAAATATCATCTAAAATAATGTTATTTTTCAGAAATCAAAAGACTTTATTAAAAAATTTAACAAAGTCTTTTTCATTAAGTTAATTTTCACTATTTTCGAAAGTTAGAATAGTGTCGCTACTTAGATGATAGCTTATGCGATCCATTTATTAATTTGTTATGAGCCCAATTGATCAGATCTATTTAAAACACGAACATCATTCATCGAAAGAGCGAAAATCACATGCTTTGCGATTACGTATCTTAAAAACAATTTTTGAAAACCGGACAATAACGATAGGTGATATTGCGACTAAGATCAATCTCAGCTTTCCAACCTTAAATGGAATTATTTCGGAACTTACACAAGAAGGATTAATCGAGCAAAAAGAAAAAGGTGAATCCATCGGTGGGCGCAAACCCAATCTCTACCAACTTTGTAATGGCGTCTTCAACATCCTCTCGGTCGAAATCGAAAGGTTTAACATCCGATTGATTGTATTGGATAATAACCATAACATTGTATATGCATCTCGATCCTATCCAAACCTTTTATCCAAGAATTCGGCTGATATAGCACATCTCACTGATATTATCCAAAATTACATTGAACAAGAAAGCATAAGCTGGAGTAAGATAACAAGTATAGGAATATTAATGCCCGGGTTGATCAATTCATCTACAGGAGAAAACCGCACCTTTTACACCGGCCCCGAATTCAATCTACAGTCGCACCTTGAACATGTATTTAACAAACATGTGTTCATCCTGAATGATGTCAAATCGGCGGCGCTCAGCGAACTAAACTATGGGGCAGCGCGAGGGCTACAAAATGTCTTGATTATTCAAATGGATTGGGGGATAGGCCTCGGCATTATTATTAATGGTGAGGTTTATATGGGCAGTGAAGGTTTTTCTGGAGAAGTAGGCCATATGGTATTTGTAGAAGATGGACAACTGTGCTACTGTGGTAAACGCGGATGTTTAGAAACCGTCGCCTCGGGAGTTGCCTTGGTTAGTAGGGCCCGTGAAGATATTGCTCAGCTTACGCCAACTTTATTGAGCACGAATTATAACATTGAAACCTTATTGCCGCAAGACATTATAGAAGCAGCACATTTAGGCGATCAGTATGCGATCGATTTGATTTATAATCTAGGAAAGAATTTAGGGAAGGCGATATCTCATCTGATACAGCTGTTTAATCCGCAGCTGATCGTTATGAGTGGCAAGTTTGCCGCAGCCGGTTCCCTTATCACCTTACCGATACAACAGGGAATCCAGACCTATACCATGAATGCGCTCAAGAATAATTGCAAGTTACAGGTCTCAACACTAGGCGAAAATGGATTTACCAAAGGAATTGTGTTATATACAATAAATAGGCACTTCGATAAGCTGATCGAGACATTTGAGTAAACTATAAAAAGTGATTTACTTATAATACATTGATTATTTAATTTTTATCATTATCTTTGCACCTCAAATTATTATAATAAAAAGATAGGTTGTAAAATGAACGTTTATCAATACGTTTTACACAATCTCATCAACAATTAAAAACAAAATCATAAAGATGAAATCAATTGCTATTAGCGGTTCTGCAAGACAGAACGTAGGGAAAAGAGATGCAAAGGAATTGCGTTACCAAGGTCAGGTGCCAGCAGTTCTTTATGGTGGAAAAGAACAAACCCACTTTTCAGTATCCGCAGCTGATTTGAAACCAGTTCTTTACACTCCAGAGGTTGTATTCATAGAATTAGAAATCAACGGAACTAAAACAAGAGCTATCGTTCAAGACGCGCAATTCCACCCATTAACTGACTTAGTTAATCACGTTGACTTTTTAGAGTTGTCGGATGACAAAGAAGTTTCTATCAACATTCCTGTAAAATTAACAGGTACATCTCCAGGTGTTAAATTAGGGGGTAAATTAGTTCAAAAATTACGTAAACTTCGCGTTAAAGCGTTACCTAACAACTTGCCTCAAGAGATTGAAGTTCCTTTGGAATCTTTAGAAGTTGGTAAATCTTTCCGTGTAGATCAAGTAACAGTAGAAAACGCTAAAGTATTGAACAACGGTGACGATACTATCGTATCTGTAATCATGTCTCGTGCATTACGTCAAGCAGAACAAGAAGCAGCTAAGGCAGCCCAAGGTAAAGGCGGCAAAAAATAAGTTAGCTTTTCAGCTACCCCGAAAGGCATCGAGTAGTCGATGCCTTTTTTAGTTTATCTTTTTTCTAATTTCTAATATCTAATATCTATTTTTTACTTTTGCACACATGAACTTTTTAATCGTCGGACTGGGCAATATTGGAAGAGAATACGCGGATACGCGTCACAATATCGGGTTTATGGTAGCAGACGAACTGGCGAAGCAGGCAGGATCGACTTGGTCTACCCTTAAACTGGCATTTTATACCGAATTCAAACAGCGTGGACACAACGTGTATGTGATTAAACCCACTACCTATATGAATCTAAGCGGGAAAGCAGTAAACTATTGGATGCAACAATTAAAAGTGCCAATCCAAAATGTATTGGTGATTGTAGACGACTTAGCGATTCCTTTTGGCTCCTTACGCATCAAACCGAAAGGGAGTGCTGCAGGACACAATGGATTGAAATCCATCGAGGCGCTATGTGGTGGACAGGTTTATCCACGCCTTCGCTTCGGTATTGGAGACAATTATCAGAAAGGCCGTCAGATAGATTATGTATTGGGGCCATTTGACAAAGACGAACAAAAAGACCTACCTGCTTTAATCGAACACGCCGTAAAGATGTGTCACAGCTTTATCAATATCGGCATTGAATTGACGATGACGAATCTGAATACGAAGTAAGGTAATTAGGAGTTAGATAGATTTGAGATATTAGATTTTAGACTGAGAAAGCAGCAGGTTGCATATACAATCTGCTGCTTTCTTAAATATTATTTGCCCTTACTAATAATTTCAACAACCCCATCCTTAGCTCGCTCACCGTATTTCTCTACAGCTGCGTCATTTTTCAGTACAGTGAAAGACTTAATAGAATCTGTACTAATAGTGTTCAAATCACCCTGCCATTCCTTTCCATCCAAAAAAACGAGTGGTGGCATAGCTGAAGAACCTTGCGCGCTTCGGAGTCTCAATGTAGTTAAGGCCCCTTTATCACCCCCTTTTATTTCCGACCCAGTAACTTCCCCTTTTAAAGTAACTGCAGAAGAATCCTTAACACCGTAACCTCTAACCACAACTTCCGAATTCTTCCTAAATGTTAAATTATGCGTCGAATCCACATTGCTTCCCGTTTTTAACTTTATTTGGATCGCCCCGTCTTTTGCTTTTTCGCCATACAATGAAGTAGCTGAACCATCCTTCAGAACATCTATCGATTTAATATCATTGGGATTAAGGTTATTTAATTCAAAGCTTCCTTGTTCCATAATTTTGCCGTCAATGACATAGAGTGGTTTTTTAGCCTTATTAATACGGTACTGTTCCGCCGAGACAGCCCGTACTGCACCATCAAGCCGTTCCACTTCAGGATATTTGGCTTTATACAGCGTGGAGGCCGCCTGTTTATCGAGTAACAAAATACTATTCACTTCACTCTCCGGCAATGCAAGAAAATCCCCTTTTGTAATCATCTTATCATCATATAAATATAAGTAGCTTTTAGATTGATCAATGTCGGCACGTGTCTTCAATGCCTTTGTGCTTCGATCGGATACTGTAATCTTTGGGGGTTTAGTCGTCACCAATATAACCCCATCTTTCCCTTTTGCTCCGTAGAGCACTTCCGCACCCTTATCTTTAAGAACACTGATAGTTTCGATACGTTCAGCAGCTAGCTTTTTTAGATTGACTTGATCAGATTCCACGCCGTCGATAATAATTAATGCGTTTTCTGGTATCCCCTTGATGAGACTATCTGAAGAGACCTTGCCAGCATCTTTAGCAATCACTTTACCATAGGCCTCCCCATCAATCTTAATATCAATGGTATCCGACCCAAAAGCCTCTTTAAGAACTTCTCCAGCTTCACCACTCATTTTTACAGACAATACAGAATCAGGTTGAAAAACCACTTGAAAATCTGTTTTTTTCGCAGTCTGCACCACTTCTTCAATTTTAGCTTCCGTCTTATCTACTGTAAATGCTCCTGCTGTAAAAATCACGATCGGTAGCAGAAAAGCATACTTGCTCAATTCCAGTTTGGAAGAGCGCTTTTTGTTCATCATCATAATGCGCTTTTTTAAAGTTTTAAAATTAAATTGATTACTGATGCCAACTGCGGCACCCTGCTTGCTCACATGCAACAAGCTATATTGGTAGGTTTGTCGATCCACACCCTTATTTAGTACCTGTTGATCAGTTAGGAATTCTAAATTTTGACGTACGGCTTTGCGCATCAGCCATACGAAGGGATTATACCAACTACCTATCAATACCATTTCAAACAGCAGGATATCCAAGGTGTGAAGGCCTTTCACATGTATACCCTCGTGCTTGAAAATATCGTGCAGCTCCGGCTCCTGGTGCTGCTTTTTATGTATGTATATCTTATTGAAAAATGAAAACGGAACAATCGGAAACACCACGTTACGATACAGGTAATCTTTCCATAATGCAGGATTAGAAAAATAATGGATACGCAACAAACTGGCAATCTGGAAAACAAATTTCAAAAACAACATGACCACACCCATACCTATCACTCCAAGCAAGCTATTTTCTAACGTGAAAACCGAAAGAGATTTCTCCTCAACAACCACATAGGGCATATAACCCCACAGATCTATCACAGGCATACTAACTTCTTCTCTCAGCCATTCTTTGATATCCAGAAAGGGGTATATCAAAGCATATATTGCCCCCGCGATAAAGTAAGTTCTATTCAATTGGTAAAAAGTCAATCCCCTTAAGAGAAAGACATACCCTAGATATATTATACTGAGCAGTATATTGACCTGTACGATATAGGTTAGTACATTTTCCATAACAGTTAAGATTTATTATTCTTAATCATATCCATAATCTCTTCCAGTTCTTTACCACTAAGCTTCTCTTCTTTCACAAAAAAAGAGACCATGTCTTTGTATGAGTTTTTAAAATAATCTCCCACAAAGTTGTTCATGAATTTAGCCTTATATTCTTCTTCCGATATAACTGGTTCATAGCGTTTCGCGTTAGCATATCGTACGGGTTTTACATAAGACTTTTTCTCCAAATTTTTTATTGTAGAAGCCAATGTCGTATAAGGCGGCTTCTCCCCTTTCAGGTTATCCAATATCTCTTTTACAAACCCTCCATTCAATTGCCAGATCGATAACATCGCTTCCTCTTCCTGTATAGTTAACTTTTCCATTTTGATTATCAAATTACTAATTAATCACAATTCTACGAATTATTCGTAAACAAACAAATGTTTTTAACATTTTTTTATTTTTAATCTAATACCTTCTAGTTTGACAACTAGCGAACTTCGGATCCCTCTATTCCGCTATACGCCAAGCGGGATGTCGATAAAACCATCACCAATCACCAACGACCAGTCACGAATCACGCGCCACCAAAATATTTCATATAAAAGTCACGATGACATCGATTGCATGAAAAAAATTGGTAATTATATGGATTTTAATTAAGTTAGCGAGATCAAATCTAGGCAGGCTTACCTCCTGGATTGTTAGGATAGAATTAGTTATTACACAACAAGTTCATAATACACATATATACTTATGTCGGAAACAGCATCTATTACACTGAATGGCACGTCTTTTGAATTTCCTGTAATTACAGGAACAGAAAACGAACAAGCAGTTGACATTTCAAAATTAAGAGACCAAACCGGGTTTATCACATTAGACCCGGGATATAAAAACACAGGGGCAACCAAAAGTGCCATTACTTTTTTGGATGGTGAACAAGGAATATTAAGATACCGTGGGTATCCTATTGAGCAACTCGCCGAAAAATCAACTTTTATAGAAGTGGCATATTTATTAATATATGGCAAACTTCCAACAAAAGAAGTATTAGAAAAATTCAGGGCAGATATTAGAGCACAAATGATGATCCACGAAGATATGAAAAACTTCTTCGCCGGATTCCCATCCAAGTCGCATCCAATGGGACAGCTGTCCTGTTTAGTTGGTGCACTTTCCGCATTCTACCCTGAATCATTAAATCCGAACCAAACCGAAGAAGAAGAAAACAAAACCATCATTAATTTATTGGCTAAAATGCCAACGATTGTATCTTGGATTCAAAAGAAATCATTAGGACATCCCGTTGTCTATCCAAAAAACAATTTGGGTTATATAGAGAATTTCCTAAACATGATTTTTGGGGAAGTAAATAGCGAAAAAACATTCGATCCGGTAGTAATTGATGCCATGCATAAATTACTGATTTTACATGCAGATCATGAGCAAAACTGTTCCACTTCTACTGTACGGATCGTAGGTTCGTCAAATGCTAATTTATATGCATCCATCTCGGCTGGTATCAATGCCCTTTGGGGCCCGCTTCATGGCGGTGCCAATCAAGCCGTAATTGAGATGCTTGAAGATATCAAGAACGACGGAGGCGATGCCGATAAATACTTAGCAAAAGCAAAAGATAAAAACGATCCTTTCCGCTTAATGGGTTTCGGTCACCGTGTGTACAAAAACTTTGATCCACGTGCTAAAATAATCAAAAAAGCATGCGACGACATCTTAGAAAAATTAGGTGTTAACGATCCGGTTTTAGATATTGCAAAACGTCTAGAAGAAGCCGCATTAAAAGATCAATATTTCGTAGACAGAAAACTATACCCTAACGTTGATTTCTATTCGGGTATTATTTACCGGGCATTAGGTTTCAATTCGGATATGTTTACGGTACTATTTGCCTTAGGTCGTCTTCCGGGCTGGATAGCACAGTGGAAAGAAATGCGCGACAACAAAGAACCTATTGGTCGTCCAAGACAGGTTTATGTTGGCGAAACAACACGTGACTATATAGATTTTGACAAGAGATAAGTTTTGATAAAAGAAAAGGCTGTCTGTGCCCCCAAAAAAGTTAGACATTTTGGGGGCACAGCATTTTGAGGCAGCCTTTTTGACTATTAATCTAACGACTATGAATATCTATTCTTTGGTAAAGCGTAATGCTCGCAGATTGAAGTTTGCTTGTTCTGCAACAAATTTAATTTTACGGTCACCTACAGCTAAATTTAGTATAATCGGAGTGTGGAATACCCAATTCGACCAACCACCATTCGAAGCGACGTCGACAGAACCCGCAACATTTACATCGTCCACTTCGACCCGGTATTTACTAGCAGCAGCAGCCGAAAGTAAAACTTCCAACTTATAAATTCCAGCTTCCTTAACGGTTACAGTATATTGATACCATTCACCGTTGTCGATATAACCTATATTATCACCATTACCTTCAATCTCCACAGCACCACTTTGGGTATCTCCTTTTCCACGTCGGTAGTTGTCGTTACCGACATTGTTACCCGAGTCATCATTGAAGGCATAACCAAGACCCCCGAAATCAAAGTCAGCAGCCATCACTAAAACAGCAGGCCCGGTCTGAAGGTTATGCGGCCCGTTGAAAGGACGAGTATAAGACACAACGACCTGCACCTTTTTAACCACTGCACCAACTCTATAACTGATATTAGTTGTTCCTTCAGAGACCCCTATAATCTCGCCCTTTTCATTTACTGTAGCTACTTTATCATTTTCGGTAGACCACACAGGCGTTGGAATATCGTTCGCCTCCTGAGGTAAAATCTGAACGGCAATGGTTTTTTTTGCCAGAGGAATCAGTTCGATGGAAGTCTCGCTTAAAATGATATCTTCTACAGGGATCCGCATTAAAGAGGTCACCAGAATCCTTTGCTTGATATCTCCGGCGCTAAGGACAACAGTTGTGGAGCCCTCGCTTATCAGTTTAACGAGCCCTGTGCTAGTCACTGTCGCAATTTCGGGATCTTCCGAAGTCCATTGAAAGGCGTAGGTACCATCAGTGGGGCTTGCCGTCAGCTGAACCTCTAACCCCACAAACCCGTTGATCAAAGATTTGTTAGCGTATATTTGAGGGACGACTTCAGTACGCTCATACTTATTGCATCCTTCTATCAGAAGGACAAGTACTAAAACTACACTATATCTTAAAATATGCTTATTCATTATTTTATATTTAGATAACGCGAATTGTTTATTATTTTATTGAATGATTTCATCTTCAGGAGAAAATTCCAACCTTAGTTCTTCTTTCATTTCTACAACGGTGCTTCCTGAAACATAGTTATAGCGCAAAAGAAACGTTTTATAGGTTTTGAAACCATCATCTTCGATCCTAAATGTGTTATTAAAATCAGTATCGTCGTCCACTTGGGTAACGTCCACATTTCTATATGATGAAATGGTTATCTTATTGTCCTCACCTACAGTCAGCACAATGGCCGCGCGATTGAAAGTGTTCACATCTGAAGCATACGCTTCGTTTCCTGCCATTATTCGAACACTGTTTTTCGTTAGTGGGTGCATGACCTTGGTACCCGGCATTTCCAGTTCAGAATTTGATCCCTGTTCCCGGTATTTAGCCCTCATATTATAAATTGTACTACCATCAGATAAAGCATAATAATTTTTGGTCTTCACACGGTAAAGGACATAGCTTTTCTCGTGATTTACTTCATAAGATGAATACATATCTACGCGAAGTGGAATGAAATAAGAGGAATCCGGAGACAAGCCATCAGGGCGAATCTTAATAGGTAGCCTTCCGCCAATTTGTCCTGCAGGGATCTTAAATACATGACTTTCCATATCATATTTATCCACCGGCAACGCTCTCACATATTTAGATACATCTGTATCATAATTCGTACGATTGAATTGATCCGTCAGGGTTTTATCCTCTACTAGGATTATAGTGACATCACTATCGGTAGGATTTGTGCCGCCCATGGAAGCGGCAATGTAGCCAATGGATTCTTCGCCCAGATTGTGAAATTTCCTTGCGACATTATCTGATTCGCTGATCAATGCAAATACATTTTTGTACTGTTCCTTTTGATATACCTCGTCATCTTTGCAAGCATGGAATCCGATTAAGACTACGCCCATTGCAAGTATATTGCTTATATTTTTCACCGGCGAGACGCCGTATTTTCTGAATATTTTTTTCATACTGTTCGTTCAATTAGTTTTCCCAACCTGGATTCTGATCTAAGGAAGGCAGTAAACGCACTTCATTTAATGGAAGCGGCAATAGAGCAAGTCTCTTATTGACAATTCTTGCCCCAATTCTGGACGTATTTGGAATCACTTTGGCAAAAAATGCCTCTCGGGAAGCTTCCACATTCATTCCGCGAATTGCCTCGCTCTCTACTTCTTCCATAATACCCCATCGGCGCACGTCGTAATAACGTCGATTTTCAAAAAGGAATTCCGTCATGCGTTCCTTTTCAAGAAGTCGCTGGAATGTAGATGCGTTTTCATTGCCTGTTATGCCTGGTAAGCCTGCGCGATAGCGCACTTGGTTAAAGCATTTCTTGATTTCATTCATATCTCTGCTAAGGACATAAGTATCTCCGTCCATATCCACGGTATGTGATCCTGTAAGGTTATTTAATGCTTCCGCATAAGACAGCAGAATTTCCGCATATCGGATTATAGGAAAAGCCTTGTCCATTCTGCGTGCATTTGTGCCGCCCCAGGCATCTGTAGGATGTATGAATTTCTTAATCACATACCCTGTAATCGGAAAATCAATTGCGCTACTAATACTTCCCTTACCATTTGGTGAATCAAAATAATATTCAATTGTTTGATTGTAGTATCCGGATGAAGTGGAGGAAGTCATCGGCCAAAAAGCACCTGAAAACCCTACAGAAGCATAAAAGCGGGCTTCCCTATTGGCATACATATTGCTCACTCCGGCATTCAATCTATAACCAGAAAATATTTTGGCTGCATTGGTGAATCCAGATTCTGTATAAGGGTATTGGATACTAGCATTGTTAATATCGCGGCCATCTATCATGGCAAAGTTGTCTATTACTTTTTGGGTTAAGCTTGCTCCATTATATCCATCCAATTTTTCTGGAAAAGACATTCTAGTTTCATTGGTAATAGCTCCGCTTCTTCTGGCCCATACGTACTCAGGATTAACCGGAATTACAGCTTCACCGTTAAACATTTCTGAATAAGATCTGTAATGATCTATGCCGTTTGCGCCTTCAGGCCATTGCATGTAATAATTTGGATCAGAAGTAACACCCTCGGGCAATGCTGGTGTTTCAGTATCCGCGGCCACCGTATGCAAACGTAAAGCTCCTCCACCCTGGTCGATCAATCTTTTAGCAGCGGCGGCGGCGACAGCCCATCTTTTTTCATCATAATTCTGAGAAACATACTGCGCACCGTCTGTCGACCTTCGCCATGTTCCAAAGTAAGAACGGGCAGCTTGACCGCCATTATAAAGCGGACTAGCGTGAAAGAGCCTAATGCGCGCAATTAATCCATAAGCGGCATTTTTAGACGGTAATCCAAACTCTACTAGCGGAAGAGTAGGCGGTAAGAATTTTGCTGCTTCTTCCAGTTCAGCGCAGATATATTCTACTGCCTCATCGTAAGTAGCACGTGGACGATCATAATTTCCCAGTGGAGCATTAGACTCAATGATCTCATCACCCAATAACATCGGGGGTCCAAAATCTATTAGGATATTGTAGTAAGCATAAGCACGAATGAACCTTGTATAGGCAAGGATATAAAACCGATCAGCAGTAGTCATATCCTTTGCTTCATCTAGACGCGATACAATCGTGTTACTTTTTCTAATGATTTTATATAGGTTGCCCCATGTATTGAATGAATAAAGGCTATTTGCCGTTACATCGCCTAGTATGTATCGGATTCCATTATACCCCGAACCAGTATTAAAGCCAGTAAAAGCTTCATCGGTAGCATAAGGCCCTGGTGTGTAACTATCTAGCTGAAGATTTCCTTCATCAGGAAACATACCTGCGGTCCCCCACATATAAGCCTTGATATGTCTTGTTTGGGCAAAAACTGTATCTAATTTTAGCTCATCGCTAAAATAATCGTCAACATTTAGGAATCTGCTGCATGAGCTAGACACAAGTATTGCTAAAAGCAAAAGAGGGATAAAAAACTTTCGCTGTGATATTTTTAAATGCTTCATCATTCTAGTTTTAGAGATTTATGTACAGTTGCATAATATATGAAGACGGGATTGGGTATACTTCACCGTTTCGATAGGCTAGCTCGGGGTCAAATAGCTTGACATTGTCCCAGATATATATATTATTTGCAACAAATTGAAGATCTATAGAAGAAATTTTCAAGTTTTGCAAGAACTTTCCACGGATGTTGTAGTTAAGGTTCACTTCTTGCAATCTCAAATAACGCGCATCACCGAGCCAAAAATCGGATCGCTGTGAATTGTTGTTATTATTTCCATAAGTTAGCCTAGGAAACCGTGCATTCGGGTTTTCAGCAAGTGAGGGGTCTATTCCATGAGCAAGTGCATAGTCCATAGGAATCCATCGGTTTGCCGGGTCATGAGCAAGGGTGATTACATTCCCCTGTACACCATTGAAGAAAGGAATATAACCCGTACCAACACCACCACCAGAGAAAAAGAAATCTGTTTTACCAGTGCCTTTAAATAAAACACCAAGTGTAAACTTCTTGTAGTTGAATTCTCCACCGAATCCGTACATCAACATCGGGAACGTATTTCTAGTCAATGGTACCTGGTCGTCACTAGTGATATTACCATCGCCATTGATATCGCGATATTTTATATCACCAGGCATAACTTTGCCAAACTGTGCTGGACTATTGTTTACATCATCCCAATCTTTAAATAAGCCGATCGCTTGGTAACCACGTATTGATCCGTACGGATAGCCTGAAATTTCCTGATAGGGATATTTAGGATTGGCTTCTTCCCAGTTCTGTACATTATTTTTAGAATACGTAAAATTTCCACGAACCGTAAAACTTGTATTATTGTTTATAGTTTGTCTGTATGAGACACTACCATCAGCTCCCAAACTCTTCATGCGTCCTACGTTTCCGTAAGGCATAGTCACTAGACCAGCGTAGGCCGGAACTTGTACCCGTTGCATGAAAATGCCATTACGCTGATCATCAAACACATCCATGACAATGTTAATTCGATCATCAAATATGTTCAATTCCATACCGATATTGGATTTTATAGCTTTTTCCCACTGCAGGTTATCTGCCCCAATCCGTGATTCATTTACGGCTTCATTTAGTATTGATGCTCCCCAAGGAGATACTATATAATCATTTACCACTGTTAGATAAGGAAAACGTTGATTATTCGTAATCCGGTCATTACCAACAGTTCCATAGGATCCTCTAAATTTAAGTAATGTAATCCATGGAAGCTTTTTCTTTACAAAATCGTAATTGGATGGTATCCAGCCCCCTGCTATAGATGGAAAGAAACCGTACTGCCTACCAGGCTGGAAGTTTTCGGAACCTGTATAACCGAAGTTAATATCTACCATATATGTGTCCTTGTAGCCATATGTAAATCTACTGGATACACCCTGGTAACGGATCGGAATAGAATTAAGGTTATTTGTGCCTTCGTTTGCTCTTTTACGATCGCTCAAGTAGTAGTAAATTAACGCAGAGGTACGGTGGTTCTCTCCAATCAGCCTATCATAGTTTAAAGTACTTTCAAAATGGTATTTACGGTATTGATCTGTGTTTCTTCCGTAGGAAACTGTGCTTGCCGGGACACGCTCGATGGTGATTAACTCACCTTGCTGATCACGACCCACTGCTTGATAAAGTGCTGGTGCCAGTAACCGACTTTCGGAGAAGAAACTCTGAATGTCATACGCACCTTGACCTCTGATTCTTAATCCAGGGGCTATAAAGTCCAACTTTTGATCAAGCGCGAGTGTAAATTTACCTAAAAATTCCTGGTTTGTTCTTCTACCCATTTGGTTGATCATCACCTTAGGAGATCTTAAGGACTCTGTAGCGGATGTCGCAGGAAACTGGCCATTTGAATACTGAGTCGGTAGTAGTAATGGGTTCAAATTGGATTGCGAATACCAGATAAAGTCGGTATTAGCGACACCAGGATTATTATTTACTGACATAAATCCATCAGTTCCAAAAAATAAAGTAGTTGATGGGGTAAGTTCAAGGTCAATATTGGTTCTGTAATTGTAAGTTTTGTACCCCGTATTCGCCGCGTAAACACTATTTTTATCGTATTTGTAGGCTGCTCTATCACTGCTTGCACCAAGACTCAAAAAGTATCTAGCCACCTGTGCACCACCTCGCGCGCTGGCATAGTAGCTGTTCCTTAGACCCGTTGGATTTAACACTTCATCCTGCCAACTTACATCCGGGTACATATCACGGTCCGTACCATCCTGGATGATATCCAATTCTACCTCAGTATAGATCGGGCTTTCTCCACGCACCAATCGCGCTTCGTTTGCCATTACCCCATAATCATACGCACGAAGGTAGTTAGGTAGCCTGTTTAAGTGCGACAAGGTGGCATTCGCTCTTGCTGTGATGGATAATTTATCCACTTGTCCACGTTTAGTTGTCACTAATACCACCCCGTTTGCACCACGAACTCCATAGACAGCTGTAGCTGATGCATCCTTTAAGATGGAGAAACTTGCAATATCTGCAGGGTCAATCGAGTTGATGTTGCCTTCCAGACCATCAATCAATACCAAAGCGCTTGAGTTGGCACCGAAAGTGCCAATTCCACGTACCCAGAATTCAGAAATATTCTTTCCCGGTTCACCACTACTTTGCAAAGAGATAACACCGGCGGCGCGACCTCCTAGGAGGTTAGCAATAGAAGCAGCAGGCGTCTGTAAATCCTTTACATTCAAACTGGTAACAGCTGCAACATTCGATATTTTACGTTGCGTGCCTAATCCGACTACCATCACCTCTTCCAGCTCTTCCGCTTTTTCGCTAAATTGTATCTTCAAATCATTCTTAGCATCGGTAATCAAATACTCCACGTCTTTATAGCCGATATATTTAAATATGACCACATCGTTACGAGAGGCTTTGATCGTAAATTTTCCCTCTTTGTTCGTAGAGGTTCCTATCCCAATTTTATCCCGCAGATAAGCGGTTGCTCCGTCAATTGGCTGACCTGCTTCATCTACTACTATTCCACTGATCTGTAAATTTTCCTGCCCATGAACAGACCCAATCAGAGATACTAGTATGAGTATCCACCATAATAGGCACTTCTTTTTCATATAATTGGTTAATTAATTTATTGATAATTTACGCACACGATTATTTCCGAAGTCAGCTACGTATACAGATCCGTCTTTGGCAATACCAATGCCGCTAGGTGCATTGAAAAGGGCTTCTTCCTTGCCACCATCTCTCCATCCGGCAGTACCCGGCATTCCCAATACAGTCTCAACTAAACCCTCCGAATTGATGCGGCGTATGCAATGATTTCCGGCATCGGCCACATACATGTTTCCGTCTGCATCACAGAAAATCTGCTCGGGGCTGCGGAACTGTGCCACTTCCAGTTTTCCATCACGATGCCCCCCCCCAGTTGATCCGCTAAGCTTCCGAAACGTTGTTGCTGGATTAGTCACATCAATACTGCAAATGCTGTTAGCATTTACACCAGCATTGCTGAGAAATGAGATATACAGAATATTTGGCGTGAGTGGATTAAATGCAAGACCAAAGCTATCCCCGGTTTCTGTACGGAATATTGTTTCTACTTCGAATGTCCGAGGATTTATTTTCACAATATATCCTTGGTTGTATCGAGTATATATAAAACCGTCAGTCGGATTCACCACCATACTGTGCTTCCATCCGTTTGGAGGAATATCGCCTATCGGTGGCCATTTCATCTCTCTGATTCGAGGACCCCAAAATTCCTTAGGATCAAGCGAATAATAGGATCCAATGGTTGTTTCTGTAGGAAATGTTATTACCCCTGTAACCGGATCTGCGGCCGGAACATTCCCGATGACATTTCTGGCCACTGTAATCAGCTCATTCTTTGTTTCATCGATCCTGGCAATATGATACATTTCGGGAACACGGTTGATCATGAAAATATTGTCGTCTTTGTCAACACATAGGAACCTAGGTGCAACAATCGACTGCGTGAGATCACCATCTCGGTAGGACGCCCTGCTTCCATTCCCTGCAATGGTAGTTACTGTAATCGAACTTTGGTAGTAGAAATTTTTATTGTAAACGACAGAATCTTTGCCAATAACCACTGAGATAACACAGGTGTCGCCCGGTAACCTAGGAGCCAGCACATACATCCTACTTCCAGTAGAACCTACTACAGCTGCTTTTTTTCCATTAAACCAAACTCTGATCTGTTTTGGGTCAGTACCGAAATTATTTCCAGTAATCATTACTTTTTCCAGAAATTTCCCCGAATCGGGATAGACAAGCCCCACTTGGACAGGCTTGGAAGAATCATAGCCAATTTGTTCCTTTTCGAGATCTTTGTCGTCTTTACAGGAACTAGCTACGATTAAGCATATCATGGCAATAAAGCCGATGCTGAGGAGAGTTTTCTCCTTAAGTTTAACGCATAACATAATTGTATTTATTTAGTTAATAGATTTGGTGTAAAAATTCGATGGAAATAAAGAATTGTTTTTCTTAAATATCGTGCATAAATTTACGCTACGATTTGATTCGATTATACAATCATACATGAACTTAGGTTATCGTATTTTTGTACCAATGGATTATTTGCTATTGCTCGTTCAATCAGCCGGTTGGTTCTTCTAAATCAAATCAACGATCATGCTCTCCTATGAACTCACGGGTACGCTCATTCAAGATATAATCAATACTGTGCCCGCTTGCGCTTTGGATAACCCTAATTTTAAATCGCTTAAAGAATTTTCCAATTCGGTAGCGCTTGCCACCGGATACGTACCGTCGATCTCCTCAATCTGATCGATACCCAGTAAGTTCTGCATCGTATCTAAATAGCGTTCTAAACACGAAAAATCAAGCGCTTCCCGCTGTACATTTTCGTCCTTACATCCATTTAAAAATACCAATGCCAACAGAATAATTAATACTAATTTAGTTGCATCTTTCATGGTGTTTTGAAATTTGGTTTATGACTAATAACTATAAAACTGGTTTTGCCAAACAGTTTGTTGTGTCCGGCAATCAAAAACAATACTAAATTAATCCGGTTAATAACTGAATTAATAAAAGGATTAATTTGATATTTATTTTCCTAATTCACCACTTAACGGCAATATTCTTAAGGCAAGAAAGTTGGAGGTGGATATTTATCCGCTCGCATGTATGCGGATCATGAAAGCAAACAGCTTACTGAGGGGCAGCAGCATATTTACTTTATAAGCTGTTCAAAACTGATCGGAAATTCTTCATTTACCCAATCGACATAGACTCGCTGAAACTGCTCGTACCGTTTCCGCGCTTCGACCCGGTTGTCTAGTTTTATGAGCGACCGCAATTCGATCTGCAACACGTTTTTTGAAATCGGATCCAAATGAAAATACAGACGTGCCAAGGCTATCGCCTCATCCCACCGGTCGTCCCGAAAATAATCCATCATATATCGATGTAACACTTCCTGGGACTGCACTTCGACTTCATTTTTTACTTGATCGAACGTATTCTCTTCGGTGCCCTTGAGAAATAGTCCAGATTTAAAGATTTCCCTGAGCTCTGCGGATAGGATATCCTCATTCTGCAGTTCTTCAAACCGTAAATAATCAACATAGCAGTTTGTCAATTTCAGCTTGTAGGTATGGTCTTCGTAAACCAAATCGACACCATCCAGTTCATTAAATAGCTTCCTCAACTGGTTTATGGTCACTCCTCGGATATTTTTGGATGCAGACAATTCTTTGTCCGGCCAAAGGGCTTCGCTGATATCGTTCGCTTTAACTCCTTTTTGAATGTTTCCTGTCAGGAACAGCACCAGCATTTGCCTAATCCGAGTACTAAAGAGGTAGGATATATCTTTCCCATGTTTATCGACCACGGTAAATTCTCCGAAAAGATGGATTCTATTTTTCGGAGGAAACTCAAACCTCGCTGCTGGCTGATCGACACGGGACATAGCTACATTAACCATAGCATCTTCCTGATTTTTATTCTTTTGGTAAACTTTTTTACGGTACCAAACGATGGCGACAATACTTCCTAACCCCAATAGGGCAAAGATCCAGCTATACCTTTTGGCTTCCAGGTTTTCATAAAGCTGTAAGTCTGTCAGCGTTATGGCCGGAGTTTTCAGCTCGTAAATCGTTATAACCGAGGTCAGTTCTTGATCATCATAGACTTGGGTCACTGCATAGAAGGTTTTTAGCTGTTCATAATAGAACAAATTGGCATTGGTTTTAATTTTTTCGGATTTGACCGGAATACCAGCACCTAGTACTTCAAATTGAGGTTCATTTAACTGAAATTTGTGTAGCTGCAAATCTGTATCGGAAAGGTATTCGCTATACATCAATGTGTAAAACGATCCTTTTTGATCATAGATAAGATTCCTAACCGGAACCAGAGTCGTTCCTTTGTTGTCGATTTCCCAAAGTTTCTTAAGTTTGAAAGAATGAAGGTCTAGTTCGTACAAATCATAAAAATATTTACGCCCTAGGGTATGGTCGCCCGCTTCATTTCCCATCCCACCAAACACATACATGCTTTTGTTTACGGGGTTGAAGAACGAAGAGGTAAAATAACGCGGAAAAATTGGATCTCCGGTGACACTTAGTGTATCCCAAACAGCACGGGTCAGATTCATCGACAAAAAAGAATTGCTGTAACGTTGATTGCCAAACCCGCCAAAAATCAAATGATTGCTATTGTCGTAATAAATCCCTGTATGATGGTGGAGCTGGATTTCCAATTGATCGGTACTCACACAATTAACTTCAAACGTATTCAAGTCAATGGATACGTTACTACAGGCGTCGTTGGGAAGGTTATTCACCTCATACAGCACAAGCTTGTTGTCCCCCATAAAACTATTTCCGAGCTGGATAGCCAAGGGGAGCGGTTTCGAGAATGCATGAGCCTGCAATTTTCCTGTATTGACGTCAAGTTGCCGGATCGAGTCTTTGGTAAAGATGATCATTTTTCCGCTTTTTTCATCAAACTGGTATCCACCTACGTTGCTAAGCGTGAAGCTTTGGCTCTTTCTCCAATAATAGGACTCATTGATAAGCCAGACCGCATGACTGACTTTACCTATTACCTTACCGTTCTCCAAGTGGAATTTATCTCCCTTACTTTCGTTAAGCGGGATCACGAATGATTTAGCATCCACATTAATTTCCATCTTCCGCAGCGCGAAATCAGCTACATCGATGTTGTATTCACTTTTTCCAAAAAATATATTGTCAATAAATGGATCTTTATTTAAATTTTTAAGAGGAACCGAAACGCTTTTATCCTTCAAGTTCCATCGCATGGTCTTGTTCTTTACGTCTACATTGAGTGTAATACGAAACCATTGGTAGATTTTTATCTTTCGCTTGTCCAAAAGGATCGTTGCCAGATTGCTTTTCCCTTCTTCGTTCAGCTTGAATTCTATTCTGTTCTCATCTATTGTCCGAAAGAGTATGCTATAAGTTAAATCTGGTTGGGTAAATTTAATTCTCAGCATAGTTCCGAAACTGGATTCCTCCAGCAATTTCGTTTCAAAGCTCAATAAAAAGCTCGATTTAATCTCAGGAAACCGTTTAGTAAAAGCCAACGATGTCCGTTGTTCTATTGGATAGTTATTGCCTTTTATCCTCAATCCAGTTCCTAAACTTTTAACGGTAGAAAATAAAAACAGGAATAACAAACAAACTCTAAATAACATAACGAGGTATTAATTCTTCCTCAAAATACAAAGTTTCCACAGATTACACAAAATTATTCCGGCATTTAATTGTTTTGAACGATTTCAGGAAATCAGTCAAATATTATTCAGTTTTTAAAATGCAGGAGTTGCTACTATGCAACTAATATTATCGTCAAATTACAAAAATCATAAGGAGACTTCTCTCCAATAATCATTTATGGTTAACTCACTAAAATTATAATGTTATCAATACTATGGCGGCCATTTCTTCTAATAATAGTTTTCAATATTTATAAAAAAATGGATAAAGTTATAATATAATTTATTCACAGAAAACGGCTTCTTATCACGGTAACTAACTTTTAGTTCTTTGTCAAACATTCCGTATTTTACATAGGCCTGGTTTGCTAGCGAACAGACCATAGTTTTCTTCACTCCCATAACCTACATCTGCCGTAAGGCTTTTGGGAGTTTTCACAAAAATGGATTCATGTTGCTCCAGATGACTGGAGCAATTCTTATTTTTTTTGAAAGCGCATTATGGCAATATCCCCCATAATAAAGGTGAGCGTATTTCCATCTACACTATAGGTATTAACCTTATCAAGGGTCTGAAAGAATGTACTTTCACCATTACCCGGACAAGCCATTTTCGTAGATGCAAGTGGACCAAACTTAATCGAATTTCCATCCAACGTTACAGCGCCTGAATAATTATTACAGCTACTATTTCCCGACACTTTATTCGTAGATGTATCAAACGTTATCGTAGGCTTCTTTTTCGGATATAACCCATCAAAAGCTATACGGGCTCCCGATATATAGTCCAATTCCCAAGTACCATCTAATGAAGCATTTTTAGTTTCAATCAATTTAAACTTTGCCAAAGGAGCCATCTTAGCTTTGTTGAGACTTAAAACACCCTCACTTATCGCAAAATTATCTGCTTTACCGAAGACATCCCTCAGCCCATGTTCGACAGACATATCTTCACAAGCCATCATCGTCGACATCCCCGCAGAAAACGTTATTTTATTGTTACCCTCTACTTCAAATTCACCCCCCACTCCATTGCACCCCGTAACTGCAGCATATCTTTTATCCTTACTTAGAAACTCGAGGGTCGGTGTTTTTCCGTTTATTTTTTCTGCAACCGGCTTTCCATTTAATTCAATAAGTTGCCATTTTTTATCTAACATATCCGTAGACTGATCGGCCAAAGTCGGCATCTTATGTGCTCTACAACCTGTTATCATTAATACAAGAATGGTTGCTGCAATTAAAAAATTTTTTTTCATTTTATTTATTGTTATATAACATATACAATCAAACGAACGGAAGGTTTAATCTTTCTGCTACAATCTGACGACATTCTTTCACAAAAATATCTACTAACTTACTATATTTTTTAAAAAATAGCTGTCATTTGTGTTGTTTTCCGTATGTTTGCACCTAGTTAAGAATTATTCTAAAGAGAATCTTGATTGATCTGTTAATCCATATTACCATACCGCTCGCAATATTCGGTTTTATTGCGTTGTTTACGCTTTTTGCAGTCTATGCGGAGCGTAAAATCGCGGGTTTCGTCCAGGACCGGTTAGGGCCAATGGAAACTGGAAAATATGGTTTGTTACAAACGATTGCAGACATACTCAAGCTCCTTCAAAAAGAATTCATTACACCCAGTGCGGCTGATAAGATATTATTTGCCCTAGCACCTGTCATTATTTTTACTGCCGTTTTTATCGGATTCAGTGTCATGCCTTGGGGCCCAGGTTTTATCCCAGCTGATACCCATACGGGGCTTTTCTTCATCATGGCCGTCGTGTCTATTGATGCCATTGGAATTCTGATGGCGGGGTGGGGTTCGAATAACAAATATTCCTTATTGGGCGCAATACGAGCCATTGCTCAAATGGTTTCGTATGAAATTCCGGTAGGCCTTTCCCTCATTGCAACGGTAATGATTACACAGACACTTAATCTGAATGACATCGTATTCAATCAAGGTATATTAGCAACAGAACAGATATATTTTTTCGGTCTCTGGGATGTAACAGAGGTCGGTGGATTATTTGCTTGGAATATCTTACAAGCTCCACATCTTCTCGTTGTATATATCATATTTTTCATCGCATCCCTAGCGGAATGCAACCGTGCTCCGTTTGACATTCCTGAAGCAGAATCGGAACTAATTGGTGGCTTTCATACCGAATATGGAGGTATACGATTCGCCTTTGTATTCCTTGCAGAATATGCGATGATGTTCTTAGTCGCGATGTTGGGTGTCGTGTTATTCTTAGGTGGATGGAATACCCTGCTTCCGAATATAGGCGCGTTGAAACTAGCAGAGTGGACGACAGGACTGTATTGGGGGATTTTCTGGACATTGACCAAATCCCTTTTGATCGTAGGCATACAAATGTGGATACGCTGGACATTACCGCGTTTTCGTGCAGATCAATTAATGAATCTCTGCTGGAAGGTAATGATCCCGATCGCATTCCTATGTATGGCAATTTCAGGTATTTGGCGAATTTTAGTAATGGTATAACGTGGTTATAAAAACAACTATACAAGGATTTACATCAGCAGTAAAAGGTTTACTTTTAACTGTGAGGCACTTATTGCGCGCGCGAAAAACACGTACCTCGTTGGATATCCGTGACCCACAATATTTCGACAAGCAACAAGGTGTAACCACAGTACAGTTTCCAAAAGAATCCATGCCCATTCCCGAGGTAGCACGCTATCAACTGGATGTAGAAATAGACGATTGTATTGTCTGCGATCTATGCGCAAAAGCCTGTCCGGTAGATTGCATCGCCATCGAAGCGGTAAAATCTCCCGAAGCGATTGGAAAGACGTCGGACGGCAGCGTAAAAAGACTATATGCCGCCCAATTTGATATTGATATGGCGAAGTGTATGTACTGTGGTCTCTGCACCGTAGTATGTCCTACAGAATGTATTACCATGACCGATCAATACGACCGCAGCACGACAAAATTGACTGATTTAATCTATGGATTTGCGGAAATGAGTGACGAAGAAATTGCGCAACGTAAAGAAGAATGGACGAGATTTCAAGCTGACAAGGAGGCAGCCAAAAAGAAATAAATGGAAGAGGTCATATTTTATGCTTTTGCAGCCTTATCGATCGGGTCGGCACTTCTCGTAGTCGGTTTAAAAAATACAGCCCGTGCCCTGTTTTTATTCTTCATTGTCTTATTTGCAATGGCCGGATTATTTCTTTTTGCCTTGGCTGATTTCGTTGCTATCACCCAAATCCTGATCTATGTCGGCGGTGTGCTGATTCTTATGATATTTGCATTCATGCTTTCCAACAAAGAGCTGTTGGCCGATCTACAACATACATCTGCTCAATTTTTGTCGCTGCCAAATGCCCAATCCCTCCTACTTGTACTGGGGTTCTTAGGCGTCATGCTGTACGGCATTGCGGAATGGCAGGAGAATACACCCTATTGGATTACCGAAAATATCCGTCGGGGCAATACCATTCAACCGACAGACAATAACATCAATCAATTGGGTGTAAAGTTCATGACACAATATGTTTTACCCTTTGAAGTGGTGTCCATATTCTTGCTGATGGCACTTATTGGTGCCGCCCACTTATCGCGGAAGGAGGAAGACAGATGATTACCTTAACCCATTTTCTAGTCGTGAGTGCCTGCATATTTTGTATAGGATTGTATGCCGTACTCTCCAAACGCAATGCTATCATGATATTAGTAGGTATAGAGCTTATGATTAATTCAGCCGTTCTCAACCTCGTCGCGTTCGGCAGGTACGATAAAGCGAATTATGGAGGCCAGGTATTTGCGCTATTTGCCATTGTCCTTGCTGCGGCCGCTGTTGCCGTTGGTCTGGCAATTATCCTCAACGTATATCGAAAATATAAAACCATCAATCCCGACAATATTACTGATCTGCGCGATTAATGAGAGACTTGCTAACGATATCGCCAATTTCAATGAGCATCCTTGTGGTGTTATTGCCCCTTATTGCATTTGTCATACAGGCCATTCTAGGAAAGAAATCAACGTCAGGCATTATATCGTTGATCGCCATCGTGGCAAGCACCCTCATCAGTGGTGGATTTGTATTCACGGCCGTATGGGATAACCCAGCTATATCTACCACATACGATTGGTTCACCATCGGGGATAAAACATTTACCATAGGAATCTTATTGAATAACCTCAGTGTACTGATGCAGTTTATTGTCTGTATTATTGCCCTACCGGTACACATCTATTCCAGATCATATATGAGGGGAGACCCCGGAATACATCGTTATTGGATGTACCTCAGCCTCTTCTGCTTTGCCATGCTTGGGCTTACCATTTCCAAAAACCTGTTCATGATGTATATTTTTTGGGAGCTGGTGGGGTTTGCATCTTATTTGTTGATCGGATTTTGGTTTACGAAAGAAGCAGCCGTACAGGCAAACAAAAAGGCATTCCTCGTGAACCGCATCGGGGATTTAGGTTTTCTGATCGGTATTGCCATTATCTTTTCCACCTTCGGCACCTTAGATCTGGTCGACTTATTTGGCACAGATGGTTTCTTTACGCAGGGAATCGATAAAAACAGCGGTTGGATGACCGTCGCGGGTATTGCATTCTTCTTAGGTGCTATGGCCAAGTCAGCACAGTTTCCGCTGCATGTATGGTTACCCGATGCCATGGAGGGCCCCACATCCGTCTCCTCCTTGATCCACGCAGCCACTATGGTTGCTGCAGGTGTGTTTTTGCTGTCCAGCATATTTCCGTTATTCAATGAAACGGTATTGCTCATCATCGCTATCATCGGAACCATCACAGCGCTTACATCCGCTTTTTTCGCCCTAGGGCAATATGATATCAAGAAAATATTAGCCTTTTCCACCATTTCCCAGTTGGGCTATATGATGGTAGGCGTTGGCATAGGTGCTTGGGATGCCGCCATGTTTCACCTTACTACGCATGCATTCTTCAAATGTTTACTATTTCTCTGTGCCGGGGCTGTCATCCATGAGATGGCACATCTCAAGGCACGCGAAAATCGGGAATTTGATCCACAGGACTTACGGAATATGGGCGGACTACGCCGATATATGCCCAAGACCTTTGGCTTGATGGCCATCGCCTCCTTAGCGCTTGCTGGATTTCCGCTTACATCGGGCTACCTATCAAAAGACGCAATCGTAATTACTGCATGGGAATGGGCGTTGCACCACGGAGGATTGTATCTTATTATCCCGATTCTTTTAGTTGTGGTCAGTATCCTTACCGCATTTTACATCGGCAGGCTGATATTCAAAGCCTTCTTTGGCGAATTTCGTCTTCAAGACCTTGATGTAACACGTCTGCATGAGGCACCACGCGCTATGCTGATCCCGATGCTATTTTTAGGTATGGGAGCCCTATTTTTCATCTTCTCCTGGAACCCTCTATCCTACGCCGATGCCGGCATCTTACAGGGACTATCTGTTGCTTACCCTTTCGCTGAAATTCATGCACTGCATGTTATTATACCCATCATTCTAATCTGCGGTTCACTAATCGCTTGGTGGATAGGTTGGCGATGGTACACCAAAGGCAGCTATCCGCTTAATCCGAACAACAGGTGGATTCAAGCATCGCTCAATCAAGGGTATTTAAATGAACTATACCATAAAACCTTCGTCGAGTCTACGCTGGCATTAGCGCATATCGGCTATTGGTTTGATCGGTATATCGTAGACGGACTGGTGAATTTCTCGGCGACAGCCGTTCGCTCATTATCCGCCTTCAGTAGCTGGATTGATCGGTATATCGTCGATGGTTTCGTTAATACCGTAGCCGGCACCACATATTATATCGGACACCTGCTACGCTGGATACAAAATGGCAGACTCCAAAATTATTTAGGGTTTGCGTTTACTATAGTTTTAATAGGAATAATTTATTTGATCATACGATAAGATGGGATTACTCTCTCTACTCATATTTTTACCATTGGCAGCAACAGCAATTATCCTGTTGTTACCGACCTCATTACGTCATAGCTACAAGTATATAGCGCTTGGGTTTACGGGCGCCCAATTTGCTTTAGCCGGGTATCTGTATAGTCAGTTTGATGCCGCAGCTACTGGTGTTAATACCCGCACAGGTTATCAGTTCGTTGAGCAGCTATCCTGGATACGGATGGATCTGGGTACACTGGGCACATTAGAAATTGACTATTTCTTGGGTGTAGACGGATTTTCTCTCCCGCTACTGGCCTTGAGTGCATTTGTGATGCTGATGGCCATTGGTGCTTCATGGCATATCACAAAAAGTCTCAAAGGGTATTTTTCACTGTTAATGGTATTGAATCTAGCCGTAATGGGTATATTCTGTGCGCTGGATTTTTTCCTGTTTTATGTATTTTATGAAGTGATGCTGCTGCCACTCTACTTCTTGATCGGAATTTGGGGCGGGGCACGTCGTGAATATGCAGCCATCAAGTTTTTTATCTATACCCTTTTTGGTTCTGTATTCATGCTGCTCGTTATCGTCGGGCTTTATTTCTCGGTTATCAATCCCGATACCGGCGCACATACCTTTAACATGCTGCACATGATGAATCCGGCAAACTACGTAGAAAACTCGTTCTTCGCATACATCAACAACTATAATGAAGTATTTGGGATTCCCGCACGCATGATCGGTTTCATCGTGCTCTTCTTTGCCTTTGCGATCAAAGTACCTATCGTTCCGCTACACACCTGGTTACCCGATGCACACGTAGAAGCACCGACACCGGTATCCATTATCCTTGCAGGTATATTATTAAAAGTAGGTGGATACGGGATCATTCGTATCTGTTTAAGCATCTTTCCCGATGCAGCCGTAGATGCCAATTGGTGGCTGGGACTCATCGGCATCGTTTCTATTATTTATGGTGCGTTGAATGCACTCGCACAAAAGGACTTAAAACGGTTGATCGCCTATTCCTCCGTATCGCATATGGGCTTTGTGCTACTGGGTATTGCGTCGTTAACAGCCGAGGGAATTTCCGGGGCGATGTTCCAGATGATAAGTCACGGTTTCCTATCCGCCGCCTTATTTTTCCTAGTAGGTGTCATCTATGATCGTGTTCACGACCGCTATATCTATAATTTTAGAGGTCTAGCCTCGCTCATGCCGAAATATACCGGTTACGTCGCTATCGCATTTTTTGCTTCGTTGGGATTACCCGGATTTTCTGCATTCATAGGCGAAGCGTTTGTCATCATCGGAACTTTTAATGCAGAATCCATTGGTACGGGCATTCCACGTTGGATGGCCATTGCCGGTTCATTGGGTATATTGCTGAGTGCAGCATATTTACTGTGGACATTACAGCGTATGTTTTTTGGACAGACCAGATTAAAAGGAGGTGAAGAATGGGCTTCTTCGTTAATAGATCTTAGTAAACGAGAACAGCTTATTTTATTTCCAACGCTTACTTTAGCTTTGCTTCTCGGTATTATGCCCTCGCTGATTTTCGATAAGTTAAATAGCTCAGTATTGAATCTAGTAGCTTTGGTAACACAATATATTTAGGATTAGAAAATGAGAGACGTAGCCCTTCACCTATCCGACACTTTAGATCATATCCTTGCATCTATCCCGCTATTCAAGCCGGAGTTTGCACTGATTACGGCCTTTCTATTGTCAATAGGTGCTACCCTGTTCACCGATCGACTATGGAAGCAGTCTTCTTTCTTTATTGCAATCATCGGTTATATCTTTTCTTTTGTCAGTCTACTGCCTCAATTGCATCAGCCCGCATCGGCATTCTTCGGCATGCTGCTCATTGACAATTTTTCTGTTTTTGCCAGAGGGATTATCCTATTTGCACTATTTATCTCTACAATTTTCATTCAGCAGCATTTTAAGGGCAAAATCTTCCAAAAGAATCTTGGTGACGTATATACCGTATTGCTCACAGCCGGACTAGGTCTTAACCTATTGACCATTACGACCAACTGGCTGCTTGCTTTCATTGCCATCGAGACCGTTTCGATAAGTTCATATATCTTGGTAGGTTATTTCTCCGAACACAAAAAACAATCCGAGGCCGCCATGAAATATGTGCTCTTCGGTTCTGTCTGTGCTGCAGTTATGCTCTACGGTTTATCCTTGTTATATGGTTTCACGGGAAATCTAGATTTTGTTAGCTTAGCCCACCTACAGGGATTAACTGCCGCACCCCAAGTGATGACGAGCATTGCCCTCTTATTCGTGTTTACGGGAATAGGATTTAAATTAAGCTTTGTACCCTTTCACGCCTGGGCACCGGATGTGTACGAAGGTGCACCGACACCGGTCACTGCATTCTTATCTACCGTTCCTAAAGTTGGCGCGATCGTGTTATTGGCCCGTATTATACAGGCTTGGGCATCCTCACCTTTCTATTTCGGCGAGTTGACCGTTCTATTTTTAACCGTAGTCGCTATCATCACCATGCTAGCCGGTAACCTCATCGCCTTGCGCCAACAGAATGTGAAGCGTATGATGGCCTACTCTTCCATAGGGCATACCGGATTCCTGCTAATGGCAGTTTTAGTGGCTCCAAGTGGAGATCCTGCAATACTGCTTTTTTACCTATGCGCTTATGTACTCATGAATCTAGCGGCTTTTGCATTCATCGATGCCTTGGAACAGAAGACGGGAGCTACGACACTTGAATCTTATTCCGGTTTGGGAAAAAAAATGCCGATCGTTTTTACCTGTTTCACCTTCATCGGCATATCTTTAATTGGTCTCCCCCCTACGGCAGGCTTTGTCGGTAAATTGCTCGTGTTTACATCGGTATTCGAAGGATATCAATCCAGCGGAGATCTGCCTTATTTACTATTACTCATTACAGGGGCTTTAACTTCTGTGATCTCCTTGTTCTACTATTTTAAAATCCCCCTCTACGCGTTTCTAAGGGATGGCCAATCTGACCAGAACAACAATATGCCCATTCGTCTTATTATCGCAATAGGTATTGTGTTAACGGCATTGGTGTTCACTATAGGGATCTTTCCGGATTTTCTGTTAGGGTTGTTTAAGTAAACTTGTATTTAAAACCAACTTTATCTATGTTTGCATCATGATTAGTGCAACTGCAAACACCATATTCCAGCGTGCTATAGATGATTATCACGTTCATGATAATATCGATGCGGCGATGGAGAATCCCTACGATTCAGCTACATTGGAGCACCTTTTGTATTTGAAATGTTGGATTGATACGGCGCAATGGCATATGGAAGATGTGGTACGTAATCCCGATATCGATCCCAAAGAAGGATTATACTGGAAAAGACGTATTGATAAACAAAATCAGGAGCGCACAGATACTGTTGAATATATTGACAGCTATTACCTGCAAAAATTTGCCGACGTGCCACCATCGGCCGAAGCCCGGATCAACTCGGAAAGTCCGGCCTGGGCAATAGACCGTCTGTCGATCTTAGCCTTAAAAATCTATCACATGCAACAGGAAACAATCCGTCAGGATGTCTCTGCCGAACATATCCAAGCTTGTCAAACAAAACTGGACATCCTATTGGAGCAACGCAAGGATCTTTCGCAGAGTATTGACGAATTGCTAAGCGATATCGCAACAGGTAAAAAGTACATGAAGGTATACAAGCAGATGAAAATGTACAATGATCCAAATCTGAACCCTGTTCTTTACGGTGCACAAAAATAAGTAGCCATGAAGCGCATCATCGTAACCCGCTTTTCGGCTATGGGCGACGTCGCTATGGTCGCTTCGGTATTGAAAGAATTTGTCGCCCAGCACAGCGATGTGGAAATCGTTATGGTATCGCGCAAGTTATTTGCTCCTTTCTTCGCGGATATTCCCCGTATTCATTTTCATGCTATCGATCCCAAAGGGAAACATAAAGGAGTCTTCGGGTTAT
Organism: Sphingobacterium olei; assembly: GCF_005048855.1. Taxonomy (GTDB): domain Bacteria; phylum Bacteroidota; class Bacteroidia; order Sphingobacteriales; family Sphingobacteriaceae; genus Sphingobacterium; species Sphingobacterium olei. The sequence goes on along the minus strand of NZ_SUME01000004.1, from coordinate 556,722 downwards.
ATCGCTTATTCCGGGAACTTAAAAACTATAAATCATTTTATGTGGCAGATCTGCACAACAATCTGCGAAGCCGTTTTCTAGATTTTTTATTCCTTACCTCAGATTATTCTGTCCGTATATTAGACAAAGGGAGATCGGAGAAAAAAGCATTGACACGGAGGGAAAACAAAGTTTTAAAACCCTTAAAACCGACAACAGAGCGTTATGCAGATGTTTTCAGGCGACTGGGTTACAACCTGAAATTAGATCATGAATTACCCCGCGTAAATCGTGAAGCTCCCGAAGAATATGCTACTATTTTTGCATCAGGTGTCAAGACCATCGGAATAGCTCCATTTGCGCAACATCCATACAAAGTGTTTCCATTAGCCAAAATGGAAGATCTTATCCGACAACTTTCGGAAAAGAATTATAGCATTTTTCTATTCGGCGGCGGCGCAGCAGAAAAAGAGATTTGTGCAAACTGGTCGAATCAATATGATCATGTGATAAACACGGTTGGCCAATATTCGCTTGCACAGGAACTGGATATTATTGCTAATTTAAATCTGATGGTCAGTATGGATAGCTCGGGTATGCATATGGCTTCATTAGTTGGCACGAGATGTGTGTCTATCTGGGGAGCGACACATCCTTATTCGGGTTTTCTGGGTTATGGACAATCTCTAGAAGATTGCATACAGGTAGCACACCCGGCACGCCCAAGCTCCGTCTACGGGAACAAACCCTGCAACTGCGACGGTGTGGAAGCCATTGACTTGGTAACGGTGGAGATGGTGGTAGAGAAGATTGGAAGTTAGTACGCAAATCTGTTGTCCAGATTCTGATATACTGCTTCTATCGAATGATGTCGATTAAAATACAGTTGCCCATCATTCCTAACATGCTCATAAAATTCGCTATCTCGCAATAAACGTAAAATTAATCTAGAAAAATCATCCCCATCATCAGTTACTACACATCCATTCTCTGTCTTATTCACTAACCCGTCTACGCCTCTTCTATTACACACCACCGGTAAGCCGTAAGAAAGTGCTTCAATTACTTTAATTTTTACTCCTGTCCCGGATAGCATCGGACATATAGCAAGTTTTGAACGATAATAATAATCATTTAAATCTTCAACATACTCCACTTTGGTCACATTCGGTAGATCAGGTACATATTTATTTATCGTTCCAATAATGCAAAATGAAATCTCTTTTGGTAATGATGGATATACATATCTGAAAAACCAATTACAAGCTTTAATATTATGCATATTATCACTTGCAACATATATTGCATCAAAATGTATATTGCTATTACCTTTTTGTACCCCAGATGACAAGTTTGATTCAAAACCTATCGGTATAAGATGAACCGGCTTTCTACAGAACTGTTCAAAAACATATTGCTCATCAGATGAAACGGTCCATATCTCATCAAAAAGATTCAATCTTTCTATTTCGTCCGAAAATCCTCTTCCTATTTCAAAACGTTTGCGAGATTGATCTTGTGCGGTCAACCAATCATGTGTATCTATGATAAGTCTAGCATGGGATACAAAGGAGTTACCCTTAATCAAATTTGCCCAATAAGCATAGCTTATTATAATATAATCGTATTTATCTCGCTTTAAAATAGTATTGAATTGCTTTCTACGATTGAAATTATTGTAATCATTCAAGGTACTAGTACCATATTTTAATAATTTACGTAAAAAAAGCGCTGGAATTAGATACCTGAGATAACCAAAAATATTCTTCAACGGAGGATTTCTAGACAAACCATAAGATGCTCGAGCCAATCCCTCAAACACCAATTTATTTCTGTCTTCCAGCGTTAACTCTCTCCCCCACTCATCATCACTATTTACAAAATCTACGGTATAACCTCTACTTTTAAAGTAAGTTAATATGCCCCTTGCCCTAGTTACACTTCCAGCGTTGGAATGCAATGGATTCAAAGGAAAAAAGTAAAGAATCTTCTTAGATTTCATCGGGTGTTGCTGATCATTCATATCCAAGGCTACGTCTAATTTATTTACAACAAGCTGTTTTCGTAGCCATTTTCACATCTTATTCTCTTATCCCTTCGCACATTGAATAATACGTCATCATGGACATTTTCAAGCTCCCGCGAAGCTAACGGATGAAAAATATGATATTGAATACATCTAAATTTAATGGATTTTTTAATGATTCCATTGTTCACCAATCTCGTGGCAAGTTCTTCATCTTCATGTCCCCAACCCTTTAAGTCATTATTATAACCATTCACCCGCACGAAATCTGCTTTCCAAAATGCCATATTACATCCTCTAACACTTCTACCCGAAAACTCTTTTTTCGATACCAGCCACGAAAACAAAGGCCAACGAACAGCGTTAAACCTATTTTTAATCCCTTTAGAATAAAATTTAAAATCAGTCTGCGCACTCAAAAACATCTTTTTAACATGTCCTTCCCGGATATGAGCGCGTGTACCGCGCACAAAAGCTGCTCTCTCGGCTACAATTAAATGATCTTCTATAAAGTTCCGATCAAGAATGACATCCCCATCTATCTGTATAACATAGTCATAACTAACACATTTAACAGCCTTATTCATAATGAGAGACTTGCGAAACCCCAGATCTTCATGCCAAATATGCTTAATAGGAACTTTATTTAGTTTTCTATATTTGTCAATAATTTCAGCAGTAAATTCATCCGACCCATCGTCGGCAACAACAATTTCTTTGGGTAGCTTTGACTGTTTCATTACGCTCTGCAAACATAGATCGAATGCCTGCGGCCAATTATATGTTGAGATTAAAAGGGTACAATTCTCCATTCCATTTCAAATGTACTTACTATTCTGTATTTTTGCATCATTCCGGTTACACATTAATAACAACAACACGACCAGAAATAATAAAACGTTACAATGCTTAAAGAATGTTCGCTTATCATATCCACATACAATTGGCCAGAAGCTTTAGAGTTAACACTATTAAGCATACAAGAGCAAACAATTATGCCTTCCGAGGTAATAATCGCTGATGATGGTTCTCGTGCTCCCACGAAGGAGATAATTGATTCATTTAAAAAAGTTCTTTCTGTTCCCGTCATTCATGTATGGCATGAGGATAGTGGATTTAAACTTGCTACCATTCGAAATAAGGCTTTTTCGTACGCCTCGAAAATGTATATTATACAAATTGACGGGGATGTCATTTTGCATAAGCGATTTATAGAAGATCACCTTTCTGCCGCTAAAAAAGGAAGGCTATTACAAGGGTCAAGAGTGTTGCTAGGGCCAACTTATTCAAAAAAACTTTTGAATTCCAAAACTGTAAACATTAATATTTTACATTCCGATATTGCAAGAAGGGAAAATGGTTTCCGGTCCGTATTCTTATCTAACTACCTGCTAACTAAATACAAAAACCGTTATCCGGAGTATTACGCACGAGGAGCGAATATGTCCTTTTGGCTGACAGATATCATAGCTGTGAATGGGTACAATGAAAATTTTGAAGGCTGGGGGCACGAGGACAGTGATCTTACGCTACGATTGATAAACAACGGCGTAAAAAAATCCGTCATCAAATTTGCGGCAATCGTATATCATATTTACCACCCCGAGCAAAACAAGGGCGAGCTAGAGGATAAGAATAGACGATTATTGGAGGATGCGCTACAAACACGTGTATCATGGACGGAATTCGGCATGGATAAATATTTAAAAGATGGCAGAAATGAGTAAGGAAATTCCCACCATCAGCCTAATTGTATCGACATACAATTGGCCAGCAGCTTTAGAGAAATGCATACAGAGTATTTTTAAGCAAACGCATCTTCCGGATGAAATCCTAATAGCGGATGACGGTTCCGGAGATGCTACCCAAGAAACTATTAAACAATTAAAGAAGGATTCTCCAATACCTATTGTCCATGTATGGCACCCAGATAATGGATTTCGATTAAGTGCTATACGCAATAAAGCTATTGTTCAAGCTCAATACGACTATATCATACAAATAGATGGAGACATTATCATAGATAAAGAATTTATAAAAGATCATTTGGCATTATCCCAAAAGGATACGTTTTTATGTGGTAGCCGCGTATTATTATCGCAAGCGTATAGTGCACAACTATTGAATCAGCCTGCTATAGAAAAACTTAATAAACTCAAATTCCCGTTGGGGTCGGTTTTGAACAGTTTGCGGATTCCTTTTCTCTCGAAAATAATGGCTGACCGCTATAAGAAAAATAAACCCCGGGCATTAAGGGGTTGTAACATGTCTTTTTGGAAGAAGGATTTGATTAACGTCAATGGATATAATGAATCCATTCAAGGCTGGGGCAGTGAGGATGCCGAGCTAGCCATTCGTTTAATCAACAATGGTATTAAAAAAAGATTCCTAAAATTCGGGGCCATAGCCTATCATATTTTCCATAAAGAAAACAACAAAGAGAACCTTCCTGAGAATGAGACAATTCTTTTTACTTCAAATCGAGATAACCTACGCTGGATCGCTAACGGAATAAAAAAAACTAAATTATTCTATTAGTGTTGTACACATTTCACTATAGAAATACGTTATAATAGTAAACAGATTAGATAGAATCTTTGTCTTCATCATTTTGATGTATATATAAAGAAACTATATGTTAAAAAAAACGTTAATATCTCTAGCTAAGTAGAGACAATTAACATATAAAACAGAAAATGTAAATACTGAATGGATAAAATTTGCTTTATTGTTGGACTATATGGATCCGAAGTTAATGGCGGGGCGGAGAAACATTGTAAAATGCTTGCAGAAAATGTATCCAAAACCTTTCATGTGGAAGTTTTAACATCGACAACAAACAATTACATAACGTTTGCTCCCTATTATTCCGAAGGAACTGAAATAATAAATAATGTCACAGTCAGAAGATTTAAAACCGACGCTTACAACTCAATTAAGTTCAGTTATTTATATAACAGAAGTCGTATTGGTAGAAAAATAAGGCGATTTATCTATAAAATTGGCCTTTTGAAAGCTTGTGCAAGTTTATTTCCGAAATGGGATATTTCCCTGAAAGCTGAAACCAATATGTTAAAAGCACATGGCCTTTACTCACCTGATTTAATCGATTATGTGTTTCGCAACCAAAACGAATACAGAGCTATTTTTATGATTTCGTATCCTTGTCCTAACTTTTATTTTATTAACAAGTTAGTCCCCGATAAAACAATATTAATTCCTACAGCTCATAAAGAAGGTGATTTTTTCCGTTCTTATCTTACCCACATTTTTACTACGGTAAAACATATTGCTTTCAATTCTGTAGCCGAGCGGGAACTATGTTATCAGATATTCGGCAAACAAATGGCCACCAATAGTATTCTTGCTGTAGGAACAGAATTATCAGAACCGAAAAGCAAAAGTTATATACAAGCAAAATTTGATTTACCAGAACGGTACATCCTTTATTTCGGGAGAATAGCAGAGGAGAAAATTGGGAATTTAATACGTTGGTTTACGGAGTACAAACGTGATATCTCAGACGACGTTAAATTGGTGTTAACAGGCGGATTATTTATGGAAAAGAGCGATCATCCCGACATCTTTTATACTGGATTTGTTTCAGAACCTGAAAAGACCGCACTTATCCAACACGCCGAATTAGTTATAAATCCCTCTGACAGAGAAAGTCTTTCCCTTCTATTGTTGGAAGCTATGCAGTTAGGAAAACCTTCTTTAGTAAATGGCAAATCTGAAGTTTTAAAGCAACACTGTATAGACAGTGATTTTGCTTCCCAGTATTACTTGTCTAAATCAGACTTTCTAGAAAAACTAGAGTCTGCACTTAATAGTAGTCCTACAGAAAAGTATAATACTAGCAATAAAGCCATAAAATATGTTAAAGAAAACTATTCATGGGACACTATTCGAGAAAGATTTAAAATATTGACAGAATCTTAAGCCTTGTATACCTGTTATCAAAGCGACAAAAATCATTTTAAAAATTTACATCCTGTAGTATTTAAGATTTTAAAGGTGAAATAAGCAATCGAAAACGCTGTCCGAAATAAAACAACTTGTATAACAGACGGGATCCAACACCTATAACTTATAAAATTAACATTTAATAAAACGATGGATATCTTTTCAAATTTATTTCGTCTACCCACGATAACCTATGGAATAACGGCCTGCAACGAGGTCAATGAACTAAAAACACTATTAGATATACTCGTCCCCCTAATCGACGAACGTGATGAAATTATTGTACTGCAAGATATCAATCCAGAAAATATGCAAGTCTCTGCGCTAATCAATCAGTACCCTTCGATTAAGTGCATACAATCGCGTCTAAATGGTGATTTTGCTAGTTTTAAAAACAATTTGATAGCACATGCAACAAAAACATATATATTCCAAATAGACGCAGATGAATATCCCCAAAAAACATTGATACAAAAGCTAAAATGGTTTCTATTTACAAACTCCAGAGCAGATTGTATTCTCCTTCCCCGCATTAATATCGTAAGGGGCATAACAGAAGAAGACATCAAAAACTGGAAATGGGAAAAGAATGATGATGGGTATCTGAACTTTCCAGATTTTCAATTCCGAATATTTAAAAACAATGGAAAGATACGATGGAAAAATAAGCTTCATGAGGTTTTGGACAACTACTCACAGCTCAAACACCTGCCTACCAAAAATTATGAATATTGCCTTTTTCATATCAAAAATATTGAAAGGCAACGTTCACAAAGTACATTCTATGATAGTATATAGGTTACTCCCACATATATTTTCTATTCTTTCCGGTTAACCGGTTTTTTAAATTTTTGAATTTCAATTTTAACTTTACAAAACTGATATTTCTAATTTTATTAAGCTTAGTATTCAGAAGATCGTTTTCTATACGCAATAAAAGTGTCTCTTGTTCAAAATTAGACCTAGTTCGCGTTTGGAGCATTCGTGTAATCAGCGTTATCCTGTTTGACATAAGCTGTCCTACACGAGACAAATTATGACTACCCTGGATCTGAGCTTTTGCAGCAGTGGTAATTTCCTGTTCGGAAAACTCTCGTGCATAAACACGGCGCATCAAAACAGCCGCATGATCCAAATCGGGATCTGCCCATACGGATCCTATCGGGAAGGGGCCTACTGCTTTAGTCAACGTTGTCATTTTATATTTGACAAGCAGCGCATTATTGACATTCATATATTCCATATTTCCGGAATAAGCAGTAGCTATCACAGGTTTACCAACGGCCATAGCTTCCGCCATCGTCAGTCCAAATCCCTCGGAACGATGTAGTGACACGTAACAATCGGTTATACCTAATAAATCCTGAAGTTCAGATCTTTCCAGACTTTCTTCAAAAAGGACGATAGACGGGTCATTTCCAATTTTTTCTTCAATAATAGCTTTCTCATGTAAATGATGCTCTGAAGGATAGGTCTTTAATAACAAACTTACATTAGCGGCGTTGGAACCGAATGCTTTTCGAAAACTTTCTATAACACCAAGAACATTTTTACGGATAATCTGGCTCTTATAGTCGAAAAAAAATGAAAAAATAAATGTATTCTCCCTTGTTCCTAATACTTTCCTGCGTAAATATTCAGATCCGTCACTCCTTTCCTCAACCGGTATTGCATGCGGCATGTTTAGCACCGGGACAGGACTTTTTTTTGAAATAACGTTCTGACAGTAACCCGACGGTGTCCATATCTCATCGAAATACGTAAAATACTTCAAGTCTTCTTCTGGAAATTCTTCTGTCTCCCACGCCCAAAAAGCAATGTTATAACTACCCTGTGATACATTATGTGCGTATCTCTCGTAAAAAGAATCTAGATTATCCGGATTGATTTGAATAATATTAATTGTATCTTCTGGTGTTTGCACTTCATTATACGCTGACGCTGAGATGTCAATCTCGTTAACCAATAATCCAGACCGCCGAAGTGCTTCAATATTATTTCTTGCTGCCTCTCCCAATCCTGTTTCCAGGCCGGTAAGACCATAAAAGTTAATTCCCATTGTACTTTCCATCAATAATGCCCTGTAACGCTATTTTAAATTTTTCGATTATATTATCCCAGCTGTAGTTTGTCTCGACGTACGCTTTTGCTCGTTCAGCTATTTTTACCTTAGACGCATCGGTTAACGCTAATGTGCTATTCAAAGCCACTTTAAATTCTTCATAGTTGCTGTAGTAGAATCCGGTTTTACTATCCAGCACATGTTGCTTAAGTACTTTGCAATTTTCGTTTACAATTACTGTCTTCCCTTCGGCCATTGCTTCCAATGTGACCATAGATAAGCTTTCATTTTTCGATGGTATAATCAACCCTTGACTATTTTTTAACAAAAAATTTTTAGTATCGTCGTTTACAAATCCTGTCAAAATTATATTTTTATTTTCTTCCACGCCCATGTAATTAGTCCCGATCATGACCAATCTAACATTTTTTTGCTCCTCGGCGTATTTTTCAAATAACGAGATAAGTTCGTCACAGCCCTTGTTAGAATCTATTCTTCCGATATAAACAAAGAAAGGCGCAGAGAGATCCATGTTTTCTGATAAATCTACATTCTTTAAATTCACGGCAGCGGCAGAAAACCCTAAACCAGCAATATCACTGTTATTCACAACTTTTTTGAAATTAGATTCAACCAAATTTTTCTCTGCCACCGTATTATACATTATAAATGCGGGAATACTATAAATATCCTCATACGGTTTTGTAAACATAATCTGCTCATCGTGTGCTGTCGGAATAAAAATACTTTTTTCAGGAACAAACCTCATCCCAACAGCGGTTGGGTAATAAAGATAGGTAAAAAATATAAACGCATCGTAGTTATCCCTATTTGTCTTGATATACGTTATCAAATCCGGGCAATAAGGGCCTTGTTTTACAAACCAGTAATCTATATCCCTTTTTGAGGGCGTTTTTATATGATATTTTCTATCTAGAAACTCCAACAGCCCCAGTCGTGCCAATAATTTAAAATATTTCTTATTTCCAAAGATACCCCGCAGAGCCCTTCGAAGCTGGCGTTTCGAAGACATTATTGTTGAAAATCTTTTAACTCGGACACCATTTATAATTTCCGTACCCACGGTATAATGATTTGCCCAACGATAATAATTAAACGCTGTTGTTGTTAACACATCAACTTCATAATGAGCCGATAATTGTTCTGCCAACAATCGAGCATGTAGCTCTGCTCCACCATTTATTTCAACACCATAACGCTGTACAACTATTGCGATTTTTTGGGACATACAATTTTCTGACAAAAATAGAGAATTTAGAATTATGAATACATTAGCGAAACGAACAAGTAGGCATTTTTGCTACTAGTAATATGTCAACAACGTGAATTAATTAATTTGCGTATTTGATGATTTAACCAAAAGTGCTGAAATATCCATTAAATTTGAACCTCTCACAATCAAACTTAAGAAGGAAAGAGCATTTTATTAAATTACTACGTATTAAGAGATGTTGATTCGACCGAACTTAAAAAAAATCTGTCGGTGACATCAAGATAAACTATTGCGATCGCTTTGATAGGGAGAAATCCGGAAGAATAAAATCCATATCGGGAAGCACTGATGCCGTATTTTTATATAGCTTTTCAGAAATGAATTAAATTTCGAATTCAATGGAGGACGAAATGAATAGTTAAGGCGTTTTACAAAAGCTCCCAACATACTATATTCCTAAGCGTATAATCTCACCACTGGCTTCTATGATACTCCCCCTCCGTCCATTTGGTGAGGTGATAGCCCTCACAATGCGGGTAATAGTAAGCACGACGCTGTTTCGGACGTGCCAAACTCCTTCTTTTGCGGTGTCCGCCATCGGCACGACGTGGCCGATGCTTAAGCTAATTTGAATCCTACAACTCTTGGTCGTAAAATCAACAAGGTCTCCAATACTGCAAAAGATATCCTTGAGAGAGAAAGTATTGATAGTGAGTTGCTATTGGCTATTAGTAATGCAGTTAATAAAAATGCTTTCGCATATTATGCTGACAAAGAGCCTATAGCTTCTTTTAAGAAAGCAGAATTAGATAAATGGAGAGTAAAAAGTCGGCAATGTATATTGTTTCTGTCGCATTGTGGGAGTATTAACCAAACGACGATTTACACTTTTTATAAAGGTTTCCATATTTACGACCAAACTAAACTGGTTTCCTTCTGCTTTTCTCCTGACCAATAGGCGACCTTCTTCGCCCATTATATTAGGGCTGCCTTAGGATTGGCTTAGTTGTATCTTAGGGCTATCCAAGAAAAGGTAAGGCAGCCCTAAGACAAAGGTAAGGCAGGGGTAACGTACCGGGCGAAAACCATCCGAACAACGTCCGAACAAAGGGCGAAGTTAGTCCCTACAGATCACCGATACTTTAACGCTCGTTTTTACTTTGTATTTCACTTGTGTAATATAATTAGACACCACCAAGACGAATAAACAGTTCGACATTGCGCCACGCCCACCATTTAACACACTATTTTAATCAAAATCAACACTCCAGCACACCAATAACAACTACCGAAGACTGAAAAACAAACAAAAACAATCAAATTAAGCGAAAAACAACAAAACACCAATAAAAATAAACCGAATGCACAAAATAAAAATGCAGTAAAGAATAAAAAACTTTAAAATAAACTATTTAATCAAACAAAAACTCGTAAAACCACAAAAAAGAATGGTAAAAAAATAAATTTAATACAAACAAACATCCAAGTAACAAAAAAGATGCAAATTTAATTACGTAAAGTGTACAAAACACACTATCTTTGGTCAGGTTTATAATTGGTTAGTAAAGGTCTTCAGTCTCCCCGGCTGAAGGCCTTTCATTTTTCAACCATTAGAGGCTAGTTTTAAACATCATAAATCTCTGATTTTTCGGTTATTCATTTTGTCCGTTTTCAAATGTATCTATGAGGCCGCTACGTTAAGTTATACGTTTTTATTTACCTTCAATGGTATGCGTAAGCCCCGCTACGTTTGGTTTGTGAATCCAAAGCATTTTAACTAAGTTTAATGATGGAAACAAAATCACTCTATATTGTACGCCATGCAAAGGCAGAAGAGCATTCTTTTTCGAAAAGAGATTTCAATCGCGATTTAATTGGTAAAGGAAGAGAACGTGCCCATAGCATTGCGACTGAATTATCTCCACTCGTAACGATCGATGAAAAAACATTGGTGATTTCATCTCCGGCTAATCGTGCGATCCAGACCGCTGAAATATTCAGTACTATTTTAGGATACCCCGCAGAAAAGATCCAAACGGAAATAAATATTTATGAGGCATATTACCTGGACATACTTCAGGTTATCAATAATGTAACCGAACCGTACGAATCCGTTTGGATTTTTGGGCATAACCCCGGTCTGTCTGACCTAACCAACTATCTGTGCAATAGCGATATTGACCTCTTAACTGCTAATGTGGCTATTATAGAACTTGAAAAGGATATTGATTTCGCATCTGCATCCGGAAGCACCGGTAACTTGAAAACTATTTTAACCGGCAAGTAAAGAAAACTCACGGTAAACTATATCAAATAAACAGTGTTAATCATTTAGTAGTCCGCCGGATCATGTCCGAATTGACAACGGAAGAATGTAAGATCGGCTACGGGCATCTTCCTCGTTTTTAATTTTCGTACCTTTAAATCTTTATGGCAAATAAACTACAGAACGAAACCTCTCCCTATCTTAAGCAACATGCACACAATCCGGTAGATTGGATGCCTTGGGGAGCGGAAGCATTGGCAAAGGCAAAAAATGAAAACAAACTGATATTGGTGAGTATCGGTTATTCGGCCTGCCATTGGTGCCATGTGATGGAACGGGAAAGCTTCGAAAATGAGGCTATAGCGCAGACCATGAATAAATTTTTCGTTCCAATAAAAATTGATCGTGAAGAGCGTCCGGATATTGACCAAATTTATATGATAGCCGTGCAACTCATGACGAATGCAGGAGGTTGGCCATTAAACTGTATCTGTCTGCCCGATGGTAGACCAATATATGGTGGCACCTATTTCAGACCGCAGGACTGGCAAAATGTGCTGCTACAGATTGCGCAAATGTGGGAAGAAACACCCGAAGTCGCGATCGACTATGCACAACGATTGACCGCAGGGATACATAAGGCCGAGCAGCTTCCTATTCTTCCTATTCCGGAACAATATTCTCTATTGGATATTAAATCGGTCGTACTGCCTTGGAAAGAGCAATTCGATTTCAAAGATGGCGGCTATAAAAGGGCTCCTAAATTTCCGTTACCCAACAATTGGCTATTCCTCCTCCGTTACGCCGTGCTTGCTGAAGATGATACCGTGTTGGAACATGTGCATTTTACATTGGAAAAAATCGCAAATGGTGGAATTTACGATCAAATCGGAGGTGGATTTGCACGTTATTCTGTCGATGGACAATGGCATGTCCCTCATTTTGAAAAAATGCTCTACGACAATGGACAGCTGATCAGCCTTTATAGTGAAGCGTATCAACAAAAACCAAACACCTTATATAAGCGCGTAGTAGAAGAAACTATTACCTGGGCCGAACGGGAAATGCTAGCACCAAATGGCGGATTCTATAGTGCTTTAGACGCAGACAGCGAAGGCGTAGAAGGTAAATTCTACACCTTTGATTATTCCGAATTTGACATCTTAGGAGAAGATGCCGATCTCTTCCGCTCGTATTTTAATATCGTTAAAAACGGCAACTGGGTGGAAGAAAGCACAAATATTCCTCTGGTAAACATCGCAGATCAAATTTTTATTGCCGAAGCGGGATTTACGGCAGAAGAATGGAATAGCTATTTAAAAGAAATCAAAAATAAACTCCTTTCCTATCGTGAAAAGCGGATAAGACCGGGATTGGACAACAAACAGCTGACCACCTGGAATGCATTACTTCTAAAAGGGCTGGTCGATGCTTACCGTGTGTTTGACGAAGATCGCTGTCTTAACCTCGCTTTAGGCATCGGACACTTCATCGGCAACAACTGTATGGAGAACGATGTATTGCTCCATCAACCAGCCGATCACAATCGCAAAATAAGCGGTTTTCTCGATGACTATGCTTTTACGATTGAAGCGTATATTGCACTGTACGAAGCCACATTCGATGAGAGTTGGCTGCTCGAAAGTAAGGCACTCGCCGATCTGGCTATTTCCTTTTTTTACGATAAGGGGGACAAGACGTTTTACTATACGGGATCAGATGCCGAAGAGCTGATCGCCCGTAAAAGCGAAATTATGGACAACGTGATTCCGGCTTCTACGTCTACTTTAGTACGCCAGCTATATAAATTGGGGCTGTTATTCGACGATGAAAATTACACCGCTATTGCAGATCAGGTATTTGCAAATGTCTTTCCACACATCAAAAGCTATGGATCGGCCTACTCCAATTGGGCAATCCAATTGTTGGAACATCATTTCGGAACAAATGAAATTGCACTGACCGGAGAGCATGCACTGGCCTGGCGAAAAGAGCTGGATAATTCCTATATTCCGAATAAAATAACATTGGGAGGAACAAAAAGTACACTTCCATTGTTAAAAAATAGACAAGGTTTGGAGCCAAAAGCCTACCTTTGTCGGAATAAGACCTGCAGTCTTCCTCAGCCGTCGATTGCTCAGATTACAGAATTAATAAATAATAACAGGGATAATAATCCCATAAATTAAGTCCAATGGCAGTAGAAAACAACAACGTAGTAACGTTGAATTACATTCTTCACACCGTAGAGGGAAATGGAGAAAAAACTTTTGTAGAGCAAACAACCACTGAAAACCCGTTAACTTTTTTATATGGCGTAGGTATGATGTTACCTAAATTTGAAGAGAAAATAGCCGGATTAAATGAAGGAGATAAATCTTCGTTCGAATTAGATGCAGTTGATGCATATGGCGAAAGAGATGATAAAGCAATCGCCCAATTACCTGCTGATATGTTCAATGAGACAGGTCTTCCTCCAGTAGGAGAAGTATTACCACTTCAAGATAATCAAGGAAATCAATTCCGCGCGGTAGTGGTTGAAGTAACTCCTGAGGCAGTAGTGGCTGATTTAAATCACCCTATGGCGGGAAAAAATTTAAATTTTGATATTGAGATTTTAGCGGTTCGTCCGGCCACTGAAGAAGAACTATCCCACGGCCATGCACATGGTGCTGACGGTCATGCAGATCACTAGTTAGTAAAAAGAGCAAGGATTAAAGAGCAACATCGTTGTCTTTGTTCCTTGTTCTTTTTATCCTTATTCCAACCTAACCCCTAACTCCTATCCCCCAACTCCTAACCCCTAGTCTTCTAACCCCGATCTTTCACTGCCCTTAACATCTCTCTTTTGCCAGGAGCGCCAGGAGCCTTTTCAATTTCAAAACCTAAGGCTTTCATACTCCGCTTTAAGTTCCCCGTAATAGCATATGTTACAAAAACACCACCGGGTTTCAAAAATCCGCACACATGAGCCAATGTCTCATCCGACCACATTTCGGGTTGATGTACTGCCGCAAATGCATCAAAATAAATGACGTCGAACGTCTTACCATCCTCAAAATCCAATACGTCGGCATGTGCAATTCGTAAATCTATCTGGTGAGCTAATTTCGCTGTTCCCGTCAAGGCATTTTCATAGGACGGGACAAAATTATTCCACACATCCGCAGAAATATATTGATCGTAATCGGTTTGTGATATTGTTTCGAATGGTAATGGAAACGCCTCTATACCACAGTAATTTAATTTCACTTTATTTTCCATGCAATAGTCGGCAGTAAGCAGAAAATTGAGTCCTGTTCCAAATCCGACTTCTAAGATGGCTGCTTCTTTTTTATGTTCCTTTTCTAAAAAAAACTGTAGCCCAGATTTTAAAAAAACATGTATGCTTTCTTGATATGCACCATGTTTGGAATGATAGTGTTCACCTATTTCAGCATGATACAGCGTTTTTGAACCATCTCCAGTTATTACAAAATCCATAAAACAAAAATTTATTCATCAAATCTAATACAAAAAAGGCTATTTTAGCGTTAGACATAACTCTAATGCAAGAAATACTCAAAAACTACAGCAATATTATCCAACTATTAATCGGAATAATAGTCGGTAGTATTATCGGCCTACTATTACCGCAAGTTGTTCCATTTATTAAACCGCTAGGGGATATATTTTTAAACCTGCTTTTTGTGGCTGTTATTCCGTTATTATTTTTTGCTATCTCTTCCTCCGTTGCCAACATAGAAAGCAACAATAAGTTGGGACGGATTTTAGGAATAATGTCTGCCGTATTTGTCCTCACGATCGTTATTGCTGCTATTGCTACGATAATAGGTCTGTGGATTTTTCCGGTTACGGCCGCTAAAGATGCATCTGCCGCAATAGAAAGTTTGGCAACCAATACAGACGACACCTGGGGTGATAAAATAGTTCGTTTCTTAACTGTCGGGGAATTTGCGAATCTACTGTCGCGCCAGAATATACTCGCTTTCGTCATATTCTCCTTTTTAGTGGGTACCGCGGCCCGAAAGACTGGCGAAGATGGCGCCCTGTTCATAAAATTCCTGAATGCCGGAAATGAGGTGATGAAATCACTTTTGACGCTGATCATGAAATTTGGCCCCATTGGTCTCGGTGCGTACTTTGCCTACCAAGTACATACTTTAGGCCCTGAATTATTCGGCTTCTACGCAAAACCATTGGCATTCTATTATATTTTTGGAATCGTATTTTTCTTTACTTTCTATTCCTTATATGCTTTTATAGCCCAACAAAACAGAGGTGTTACCGCATATTGGAAATATAACATTACTCCGTCTTTGACCGCATTGAGTACGTGTAGCAGTCTCGCTACCCTCCCGGCGAATTTGGATGCCGCAAAAAAATTAGGCATACCTGTAAGCGTAGCAAATGTTGTTATTCCGTTGGGCAATACCCTCTATAAAAATGGATCTTCCATTTCTTCGATTCTGAAAATCTATGTTGCCTTTTCTATACTGGATTGGAACTTCTTCGAACCCACAACGCTCATCACTGCTGTAGGTATAACTATTCTAGTGAGCATGGTGGCTGGAGGAATTCCAAATGGCGGTTTCATCGGCGAAATGCTTATGATCTCTGTATATGGTATCCCAAATGAAGCAATACCAGCTATTATGATTATTGGCGCCCTAGTCGATCCGCTGGCCACGGTCCTTAATGCCACGGGAGATACCGTCGCAGCAATGCTTGTCACTCGATTTTCGGGCGAAAGGTTTGAAGAGGTTAAAGAGGGGTGATGCTCAGCGCTTAACCGTTAAAGGTTTAAAATATGGTTGTGATAAAATAAACCTTCTTTAAAAAACAATAAAAAACCCTCCTTTACTCTGTAATATTGATGATGCACAATTGAATTCAACGACCCCATATCATCACTGCCCTTTACAAAACACTACTAAACAAAAGGTTAACCAAAACCCTGTTCAGTTTAGAACATTTCTAAATAGATAACGTAATTTGTTTAATTCCTTCTTTCCATTCCCTTTTCGTAATTTTGTAACTGGTTTAGTGAATATACATTATGAAGAAAAGTTCAATCATTCTGATTGTGATCATAGCGGTGGCTATTGCGATGATTTTGGTGATTTACACCGATTCAAGTACATACTCTACCTTTACAGAGGCGAAAGAAAAAAAGACGGAGTTGTATGTTGTCGGCGTATTAAATAAAGAAAAGGATTTAATTTACGATCCCGTAAAAGATGCAAACCTTTTTTCTTTTTACATGTATGACAATGATAGCACAGAATGTCGCGTGGTCTTTAATGGTTCGAAACCGCAGGACATTGAACGCTCTGAACAGATTGTACTTACGGGAAAAATGGAAGGTAATGTATTTCATGCAAGTAAAATATTAATGAAATGTCCTTCTAAATACAATCAAGACGAGGTAGAAGTAATCGAAGCAACCACGGCTTACCTAGCAAAGTAAAGTCTTTTGAATATTTTTAACTTTCGGCTTCTCTCTTTTGATTTTTGACTTTTGATTTAAAAAATGGACGTTAATTACGTTGGTGAAAACCTACTTCCTGGAAAAATAGGACAATTTTTTGTTATCCTTTCTTTCGGTGCATCTTTATTATCCCTGATAAGCTATTTTTTTGCGGCCCACAACGCAGCGAAAAACCAAGCTGGTGAGTCCACCGCAGATAAGTCATGGAAAACCCTCGGCCGAATTGGTTTTTGGTTGAATGCCCTTTCTATTCTTGTCATAGGCTCAACCTTATTCTATATCATCTATAATCACTTATTTGAATACCATTACGCGTGGGCACATTCTTCGCGATCGCTCCCGACACATTACATCATTTCTTCATTCTGGGAAGGACAAGAAGGCAGTTTTTGGTTGTGGATGTTTTGGCAAGTCGTATTGGGCAGTATTCTTGTTTTCAAGTCCCGAAGTTGGGAAGCCCCGGTGATGACTTTCGTAATGCTCTGCCAGACGTTCTTGGCCTGTATGCTAATTGGCGTGGAAGTGTTTGGATCCCGCATAGGTAGCTCACCGTTCATCCTACTACGAGACGCGGTGCAGGCCCCGATCTTTAGTAATCCTAATTACCTATCAATGATAGCAGATGGTAGGGGTCTGAATGCATTGTTACAAAATTATTGGATGGTCATCCACCCACCTACCCTATTCCTTGGATTTGCTTCCATGATTGTACCCTTTGCTTACGCAGCTGCCGGATTATGGCAAAGAAGGTATAAGGATTGGATTAATGCAAGCATGCCATGGGCTTTGTTCGCCGTGATGATCTTAGGAACAGGTATTATTATGGGGTCATTCTGGGCTTATGAAGCGCTTAACTTTGGAGGATTTTGGGCTTGGGATCCAGTGGAAAACGTGTCGATTATCCCGTGGCTTACCTTAATCGCCGCTGTCCATGTTATGCTTGCTTACAAACATTCCGGACATGCCTACTTCACCGCAACTTTACTTGCCTTAGTAAGCTTCGTGTTGGTTATCTATGCGTCGTATCTAACACGTAGCGGTATATTAGGCGAAACCTCCGTACACTCCTTTACAAGCTTAGGAATGTCGGGGCAGTTAATTTTCTTCAATTTCACCTTTTTGGTGATCACTATCGGATTATTAGTCTGGAGAAGAAAGGAACTCCCAAGTACACAAAAAGAAGAAGATATTTATTCGAGAGAATTCTGGTTGTTTATTGGGGCACTTGTTTTAACGGTTGCTTGTGTACAGATGATCGCAACCACTTCGATACCGGTGTTTAATACGCTATTTGGCACCAAAGTAGCCCCTCCGGTTGATCCGATTATACATTATAACAAATGGCAGGGTGCTTTTGCTGTTGTTGTCTTATTGCTCACTGCATCTACACAGTTCTTAAAATATAAACGATCAGATCCTAAGAAATTTTGGCCTGCGCTTATTGCTTCATTTATTGTATCCCTTATTTTGGCCGCCGTGGTAGTGTATCTGACCAAGGTATATACCAATGTAATGTACGTATTAATTACCTTCACGTCTATTTTCTGTATTTTGGCAAATATCCGTGTACTGGGTGATGCATTAAAAGGAAAATGGAGGTTAGCAGGTTCGGCGGTTTCACATATTGGATTTGCCTTATTGGTGTTAGGCGCATTAGTTGCCGCCGCCACCAACGAAGTAATCTCCGTCAACGAAAGCCGTTACATCGGCGTTCAAAATTTTGGCAAAGACGGAGATAAATTTACCGACCCCGGCGAAAATTTATTTTTAACCGAAGGTGAGCCCGTACAGATGGGGGACTATAAAATTACCTATGTAGGCGATAGCGTTGCTGCTCCCAACGTGTATTATCATATCAAATATGAAAAAATTGACGAAGAAAGCGGCAAGGTGTTAGAATCATTCATCCTAAGTCCTTTTGCACAAAACAACCCGGATATGGGAGGTTTGATCGGCACACCTGCAACCAAGCACTACGTAACCCATGATATTTATACCTTGATCACCGCAGCGTCAGCAGATTCTCAATTACCTACCTCGAATATGCAGGACAGCGAAAAAACGGGATTCGAAGATTACGATGAGCCGGCAACCTATCAGGTAAGTATCGGAGATACCTTACGCTACCGCAATGGAGTATTTATTATCGATGGTATAAATAAAGACGCTAAATTACAGAACATACCATTGGATCCGAAAGACATATTAGTAGGTTTAAAAATCAAGGTAATTTCTGGGGATCAGAAAGAATATCATGTTGAACCCGTGTTTTTATTGAAAGAGGGAAATGCATACGATTTTAATAAAGATGTCGAAGAACAAGGACTTCGATTCCGCTTTACGAATATCCGTCCTGATCAGGACAAGCTGGAAATCATGGTGTATCAAAAACCATTACCTGAGAAGAAATGGATCGTATTTAAAGCAATTAAGTTTCCATATATAAATTTCTTTTGGTGTGGTACCATCATCATGACGATTGGTTTTATCATGGCTATATACAAACGTGTAAAGGATAGAAAATCAGAAGATAAAATTGAATCGTAATGGACATCGTCATACTCGGAACCGGAAATATAGCGACACATTACGCTAAAGCATTCCAAACGCAAGGACACCGTATTACACAGGTGTACAGCAAAACTTCAGCCAATGCATCTGCATTGGCTGAAGTCGTTTCGGCCGAAAGCGTCCATGATCTTTCTCAAATCAGCGACAGCGCCGAACTGTATATTATCGCGGTATCCGATCAGGCGATCAAGACAGTCATAGATCAACTTCCCCACCAACTAAAGGGTATCGTTGTTCATACATCAGGGGCTACCCCGTTAACGGTATTAAATCGTTTTGAAAAAAGTGGAGTCATCTATCCCCCACAAAGTCTTTCCAAAAATGTAGAAACAGATTTATCTGTCATTCCATTTGCCATTGAAGGAAATACGTCTGAGGTCGAACAAACACTATTAGCAATAGCACAACAAATTTCATACAAATCATTCCTATGCAATAGCCACCAAAGGATAACCTTACATATCGCAGCAGTCTTCGTTAATAACTTTTCCAATGCCCTATATCAGGTTGCCTTTGACCTATTAAGGCAGCATCATTTAGATGTTGAATTGCTACGGCCTATCATACTTGAAACAGCCAATAAGGTGCAACATCACGAACCAAAAAAAGTACAAACAGGTCCAGCGATAAGAAATGACGTACAAACAATACATAGTCATTTAAAATTATTAAACCAAGATGAGTCCCTTACTCAAATCTATCAAAATTTGACCGATTTAATTATAAAAACAAGATAGAAAGCGAGTTTTATATACAAAAAAGATAAAAATTAAGACGGACGTATTAAAGCACAAATTACTTGTTAATTTTGTCGAAGAATAAAACAAACATTAGAAGTAGACGTTTGAATCACATATAACTTGATCACAAACTATGGCAGTTAGAAAATTAATTCTTATCACGATTGTCTTAACCAATCTTATTATCGTTTCTTTTGGAATTATATTTACTCCGCAATGGTTTTGGTTGCTTATCATTCCTTTTCCGTTGATGATAATTGCTTTTTACAATAGCTTCCAAACAAACCATGCGATCCTTAGAAACTTTCCTCTGGTTGGTTATTTCAGGTATTTTTTTGAATCCATTCGACCAGAACTAAGACAGTACTTTTGGGAATCAGATACCGATGGCAGACCATTCAATCGCAGACAACGCTCAATCGTGTACCAGCGATCGAAGAATGAGCGTGAAACAGTTGCATTTGGTATGCAGACAGATCCACAGGCAGTCGGAAATGAATGGGTCGCGCATTCCATTTTCCCATGCCATATTGAAAATCACGATTTACGCACTACTGTGGGTAACGCATCATGTAGCCAGCCTTACAGTCTGAGTGTATTTAATATTTCAGCCATGAGCTATGGAGCATTGAGTAAAACAGCAATCACTGCTTTAAACAAAGGTGCCGCATTACAAAACTTTGCACATAACACGGGCGAGGGGGGAATAAGCAATTACCACATCAGCGGAGGCGATTTAATCTGGCAAATCGGAACAGGCTATTTTGGATGTCGGAATGAAATGGGGTACTTTGACCCCGATTTATTCACCGAAAAAGCCAATCGTCCATACGTAAAAATGATTGAGCTCAAGATCTCCCAGGGAGCTAAACCAGGTCATGGTGGTATCTTACCCGCAGCAAAAAACACACCCGAAGTGGCGGCTATACGTCACGTGGTCCCGGGTACAGACGTCATGTCGCCACCTGCACACAGTGCATTCCGCAATCCCATAGAAATGATGGAATTTATCCAGCAACTGCGCGACCTCTCGAATGGCAAACCGGTAGGGTTTAAAATTTGTATTGGTGATAAACCGGAGTTTATGGAAATATGTAGAGCCATGCAAACCACTCAAATATTTCCAGATTTCATTTCGATAGATGGATCAGAGGGAGGTACCGGAGCTGCTCCTCTGGAGTTTACCGACAACTTAGGCATGCCACTCTACGATGCGTTAACATTTGTGACCACTACGCTCATTAAATACGGGCTCAAGAAACACATCAAGATTATAGCTTCTAGCCGTATTGTTACTGGATTCGATTTATTAAAAGTGATTGCCTTAGGCGCAGACGCCTGCTATAGCGCAAGGGGAATGATGTTTGCCCTAGGATGTATCCAGGCCTTGAAATGTAACGAAGACGTCTGTCCAGTTGGAGTAGCTACGCAACAACCCCACCTCTACAAAGGACTTGATGTAGAAGATAAGTACGTACGTGTAGCCCAGTTTCATCGGAATACGTTACGTGCAACGGTAGAAATTATGGAAGCCTGCGGATTCCGAACATTAGATGACGTCACCGCTGACAAATTTTTCAGAAAAGTGGATAGTATCCAGACATTAAGCTTTCAAGACATCTATTTTAAAGAAACAGGCCGGCTAATTAAAAAGGAAAACAGCTTTGCAAAAGAAGAATTCTTAGACTAAAGTAAAGAATCGTGTGTCTCGATCAGTATCGAGACACACGATTCTTTACTTTAAATTTTGGTATACCGTTTCAAGAATATGTTGCGCATCTTTTAGTTTATCCCTGTCAACGTTATCTAGTGCTTCGGCGATAGTACGTGATGCCTGCGCCATACAATCCATTTTAATTTTCCTCCCCTCCTTTGTCAGGTAAATAAGATTGGTTCTACGATCTCCTTTGTCATTGACGCGGATAACCAGTTTCAACTTTTCGAGGTTGTTAATTAATCGTGAAATACTGGGTTTATCACGAAAGGTGAGATTGGCCAATTCTTGTTGTGTTAGCCCTTCTTCATTCCACAAATAATAAAGGAGGCTCCATTGCTCAGAGGTAATAGTTAGACAGCTTTCTTTTAAATTTCGCTGCAGTCTTCTAGACATTGCAGTCGAAGCTTTTCCGGTCAAAAATGAGAAAAACTCCTCCGCAAAAAGGTTATTACTAGTCATGATTAATAAATAAGTTTTAGGTTGCTTATGCAATTAAGTCATTATTAGGATTATTTCCAAATTTTATTTCACCTATACCCCTATTTTCTAATTAAAGTTCTTAACTTTAGTTCAATGGAAAATATATTAATCGTTTTGGTATTAGTGGGTGCTCTTATTTATAATATTTACAATAATTATAAAAAAGAGATGGAAAAGACGGCGAGGCGTGATGTCAGAACTCCGGCACCTCCTGTTCCGACTGGTACACAATCGATACCAACGCCTCCGCCTCCCGTTACACCAATGGTGTCAGTCCCCACAGAAGTATCGCGTATGCACAAATATAAAGCGGGAAAAAAAATTATACCTCAAACGCTAGCCGTAGAAACATTGGAAGAACAAGAAGAACCAGCTTTTGATCTCAGACAGGCTGTAATTCACACAGTCATTTTGGATCGTCCTCATAAATAAGATTTAATATTCTATTTATAAGATGGAAAAGTTGTCGCCGTCTTTCAAAAACGGAAACTGATTCCGCGCATTTCCTAAGTCTTTCGGATTGAGCGTGAATGTATACAGATCTTCATCCTCAGGTTTATAATACACGACATCTCCGAACGGCGAAATACACATGGAGCCACCTGAATAATAAACTTCATTCCCGTCATACCCCACCCGATTCACACCGATCACAAAAGCCTGATTTTCTATTGCCCTAGCCGGAATCAATGTACGCCAATGTGCCGAACGCTTATCTGGCCAACTCGCCGTATACACTAAAAGATCATATCCATCTACCTGATTACGTGACCAAACTGGAAAACGTAAATCGTAACAAATCATCGGACAGATTTTCCAGCCTTTGAGCTGGAGTACAATACGGGATTTGCCCTTCGTGAAGATCTCATCTTCTTTAGCCATCCCGAACAAATGTCGCTTGTCATAATGGACGAAACTGCCGTCGGGCGACATCCATACAAAACGATTGTAATATTTATCTTCTTCTTCAATAATAAGAGACCCCGCTACTACACAATCGAATTTCTTAGACATCTCGTAAAGCCAATGCATAGAAGGGCCGTCCATCTTTTCTGCACATTTTTCGACGTTCATGGTAAAACCCGTATTAAACATCTCAGGCAAAAGAATAAGATCGGTCTTCTCTCTTAGTGACGATAGTCGCAAAGCTAGATTTTGAAGGTTTTTTTCTACGTTTTCCCAAAACAGGTAAGCTTGGAATATCGTTATTTTTATAGGTTCCATTAATATGAAAACAGTTTTTTCAATGATTTATTGTTACAATTTAATAAAATTAAAATGAAATCCTATTATCCCAACGAGATTATTGCGTACGTCGCATTAAATTATCGGCTAGGCTATAAAGTTCTTTCTTTTGAGGTTCACTAACGTTCACTTTCTGCAAACTTTCATAAGCCGAATGAGTGTATTTTTCCTTCAAACCACTCGCCTCCTGTAAGACATGATAGCTTTGGTACAAATTTTTCATCCGGGTTATTTTTTCATCAGATGCCATATCCCTATTTGTTAACAAAACCTCAAATTCCTGAACATCATCATTCTCCAGTTTCGATTTCAACAGAATATGCAATATAGTCTTTTTATTGGCAATGATATCGCCCGCGATTTGCTTGCCAAAAGTAGATGGGTCGCCGTAGACATCCAAAATGTCGTCTTGCAGCTGAAAAGCAATCCCTAAATTGACGCCAAAATTATAGATATGTGCTCGATCGACAAGAGTGGCATTTGCTACTGTTGCACCCATTTCCAATGCACCACCCAACAGAACAGATGTTTTAAGACGAATCATTTCGATATACTGCTGCTGAGTTACTGAATCAATCGCTTCAAAATCCATGTCATACTGCTGCCCCTCGCACACCTCGATCGCCAACTTGTTAAAGATACGCAGCAACTCCGGTACATATTCGACTTTCACTAAAGCCAACTGCTCATAAGCTTTTACCAATAAGGCATCACCAGACAATATAGCAATGTTTTCGTTCCACTTTTTATGCACAGCTCCCTTTCCCCTCCGCAGAGGTGCGTTGTCCATGATGTCATCGTGTACCAAGGAGAAATTATGGAAGTATTCAATGGCTAAACTTGCCGGTATCGCATCCGCTATATTTTCGATATTAAATAAATCTGCGCCTAGCAAGACAAGTAAAGGACGGATACGTTTCCCGGAAAGAGCAAGCATGTAACGAACAGGATCATATAAATTAGCAGGCGTTGACGGAAAGTTCGATTGCTCAAGCGCACGCTGAATCTTTTCGGCATATAATGTATTTCCAAACATAACGATATCAAATGTTTTGCGAAGATAAGTATTTAATTTCTGAGTGGAGAAGTCGGCTAAATTTATCTAAGTTTGTACAAATAAATAGTAGATGCGCATATTAGTTGTCCATAATTATTATCAACATCAAGGCGGTGAGGACATGGTTTTTCATCAAGAAGTTAATGCGCTTCGTGGGGATCATGAGGTTAAGGAGATCACATTCAAAAATAAGACAGGTCTGAGGGGTTTATTGCAATTCTTGAGTTATCCATTTAACCTAATCGCATGCTATGCTGTTAAAAAAGCGATAAGGGATTTTAACCCCGATGTTGTTCATGTACACAATATACACTACGCGTCTGGGCCTATGATTATAAGCACTATCAAAAGCTGTAGAATTCCGATAGTCATGACATTGCATAATTATAGGTTAATCTGTCCCTCTGCCACCCTTTTTTATAAGAATAGTATATTCACCAATAGCCTGACGGAAAATTTCCCCTGGACTGCAGTAAAACTCGGTGTATTGGACAATTCCTTTTTCAAATCATTATGGGTAGCATTTACCTATTGGATCCACAAAAAGCTTGGAACCTTCCATAAAATAAATACCTTCATTGTCTTGTCGGACTTTGCAAAATCTGTTTTTTCGAAGTCGACAGTAGATCTTCCTGGCAATAAATTTGTGGTTAAAGGAAATTACGTGGTAGATCCTCAAATATCGTCGCGAAGAAGGAGTGAGTCTTTTATATTTATAGGAAGACTTGCAGAAGAAAAAGGAATCATACCGCTGATCAACGCCCTTAAAGGTACATCTCATTTTTTAAAGATCTTTGGAGCGGGACCCCAACAAAGTGAAGTAGAACATCTAACAGCTGGGGCAGCCAACATAACATATTTTGGCTTTCAGGCAAATCATGTAATCCAACAGCATCTTGTGGAGGCAAACGCATTACTTGTACCTTCCATATGTTATGAAGGTATGCCAATGACTATCTTAGAATCATTTGCATTGGGCATACCAGTAATAGCAAGCAATATTGGAATATTAGAAAAAATGGTTATACCTTTATATACGGGATTACATTTTAATCCATTTGAGAAAAGGAGTATTACCGCTAGTTTAGATCAGTGGCAAAGTCTAAATAGTTCCGTGAAAGATTCAATATGTGCTAACTGTCGAAAAGAGTATGTCGACAAATATACTCCAGTACATAATATGAGCATGCTTATTGCTATTTATAAAAATGTTATTTTAAACACGAAACAGTCATGAGTATAATTATAATGGATAAGTTAGGTCTTGCACCTCAAATCCGGGAGATATTAGAAACGGTATACGATCCAGAATTAAAACCGGCAAACATCGTCGATCTTGGTCTCGTATATGAGATTATTACAAAAGAAGGTGGTATCGCAAAGGTGGTGATGACCCTAACTGCACCTGGTTGTCCGGTAGCCGGTGAAATAATGGATGAAGTGCAACGTAAAGTGGCTTCTATAGAAGGTGTCAATGAATCGTTGGTGGAACTCACTTTTGATCCACCGTGGACGAGAGACATGATGACAGAAGAGGCAAAACTAGATTTGGGATTGTTTTAAGAATTTTCTTTCACGCTTGCTTCCAAATCGCTGAGCGTTTTCTGAGGTTTGGAAGGAGGCGCGTCTTTCCCGAACAGCCCGTTCCAGATATTGCGGGACTCCTTTGTTAAAAGCGGGGATACGATGGAAAGAATTAACACATATACCACTACAAAAGATTGTATTACTGGAAGCAACCCGCCGGCTTTCCCAATATTAGCCATGATAATCGAAAATTCACCCCTTGCGGATAGCGTAAATCCAATATCAAAAGATGTTCGTGGTTTCAACTTTGAAAAACGGGCAGCGAAATAACCCGAAGCGACGTTTCCGAGTATCGTCACTATTGCAGCTACGGCGGCCCATCCCATGGCTCCACCAAGGGAGTAGATATCAATAGAAAGTCCGAAACTAAAGAAAAACATAGCCCCAAAGAAATCCTTATACGGCAATACCATGGCTTCAATCTTTTTGATGTATTTGGAATCTGCAAATACAAGACCTGCCATCAAAGCCCCGATTGCCTCGGCTACATGAATGATCTCAGAAAAGCCTGCAATAACAAAAAGTAAACTAAAAATAATAAGGATAAACAATTCGGAAGATTTATCCTGAAGTAGTCTGTCAATAGATGGAATGAGCTTTCTTCCGAAAATTAAAAATGCGAGGATAAAACCCAGCGCTAGAAGCGACGTTCCCGCTACCGCAATAAATGAAGTACCCCCTGTAAGAATCAGGCCTGAAAGAAATGATATATGCATCGCGATAAATAAATCATCGAACATGATCATTCCCATAATGACTTCTGTTTCCGCATTGGCTGTCCGTTTCAAATCAGTCAGCACCTTAGCGACAATAGCCGTAGAAGAGCTCGTCATCAAACCACATAATACCATTAGTTCCTTAAAAGGAAGATCCATAAGCCACCCAATGAATAAACCCGAAACAAAGTTGATAAGTACGTAGAGCGTGCCGCCCGTGACAATCGATTTTCCCGACTTGACAAGCCGACCGACTGAAAACTCTAATCCAAGATAAAATAATAAAAAGAGAACTCCAAGCCGTCCCATAAATTCAATAAAAGGCTTGCTTTCAGTGAATGTAAAAAATGACCAAACCAGATTAAAATCGGCGGTTAGCGAAGGACTATGAATTTGACTCAACAGATATGTAATAAACGTTGGGCATTTTTCATTCCCCAATAACATGCCTATTACAATAAAAAAAGGAATAACAGAAAATCGAAGGCGGTTAGCTAATAACCCAACCAATGCAACAAGTAGTACGGCAATTCCTATTTCTAAAATAATAATATGAGTCATATATATTCTACAGCAATATTTCTTTTAACAGTTTAATATTCTTTTGTTTACCCGCTATTACTAACGTCGTACCAGGCACGATAACATAATCCGGACCTGGATTGATAATAGTCTCATCCTCACGAATAGCTGCAATGATCGAAGCACCAGTACGTTGCCGAACTTCCAATTGACCGATGCTTTTATTCACACCATCATTAGATTTTTCAACTTTATACCATTCAATACGCAAATCGTCTAATGCAACTTCAATAGTTTCGAGTGCTTTTGGCTTATAAGATAATCCGCCTAAAATACCAGCAACCTGACGGGATTCTTCATCCGACAAGGTCATAACACAGTGTGTTTCACTTTCTTCATCATCATGACGGTACAGTTCTCGACGACCGTCATCATGAATTACAACAACCATATGGTCTCCAGCTTCAGTTTCAATTTGATACTTCTTGCCAATGCCAATGAGGTCAGACTCTCTTACGATAGACATAACTTAACAATTAATAGGAATAACGTTTTAATTACCATGGGATTTATCCAATACCATAAGAACAAAGCTACAAAAAATTAAATGTAACGTGCATAAGGCATGGAGAATACAATTTTGATTAGCTATCTTTGATCCTTACTTAAACAAACAAACCAATGAAAAAAATTGGATTAGTGATAATACTATTTTGCTGTATCGTTTCCATGGCAACTGCGCAATCAACTGCGACATATACAGTTGATAAGACGAAATCGAGTATTAAATGGGTGGCCAAGAAGGTCGTTGGCGGTCACGAAGGGACGATCAATATCAAGGAAGGAACAGTAAATGTGTCTGGCAATAAAGTTACAGGGGGTAGTTTTGTAATTGATATGCTTTCCCTTAAATGTACAGATGCTGAACGATTAACGGGACATTTGAAAAATGAAGACTTCTTCAATGTCGAGAAATTTCCAACTTCAGTATTTGTCATCACAAAAATAGATCACACGAAAAAAGATCCCATTATAACAGGTAAATTAACGATTAAAGGAATTACAAAAGACATCTCTTTTCCGGCTACGCTATCTGCAGATGGCGCTAAAGTAGAAGCAAAAGCAACCGTAAAGGTAAACCGCTTGGATTATGACATCAAATATCGATCAAGTAGTTTCTTTGCTGATCTAGGGAATAGGGCAATTGAAGATGAATTTACACTAGAAATATCTCTAGTAGCTACAAAATAAAAAAAGGGCCGTGGCCTTTTTTTATTTTGTAGCATCAATAATTCGATACGTTCCATCATCCTTAAGTTCAGGTCTTCCGATGGCTATACTTTTAGAATGATAAAATAAATAAACCCAGCCTTCGGTCCTTCCTTCCTCCCAATATTGCTGACGTAAATCACGTGCTAGTCGTCCGTCTAAATCATACTTCGCGATGAAATTTCGGAAAATTTCTTCCGGTTCAGGAAGGACATCTCCCCCGAAAAAGAAATGCTCACCTCCCGTTTCAATATGAAAAGCCTGATGGAACTCCGTATGAGCACCATTCACCAGATACCTGATCTCCTTATTCAGCACACCTTCTCCTTCTACTAAGGTAAGGTTACCACTACGCTGTAATACATCGAAAACTTCGGTACGATAGGAAGCAGATTCTGAGCTATAGGCATTCTCCCACTCGCCACGTTGGATAATATACTCCGCCTCGGGAAAAGCCACCCGGCCTACACCATTTCTAAAATCCACCATACCGCCGGTATGGTCCTTGTGTAGATGTGACATTAAGACATATCTGACGTCCGCTGGTTCAAATCCCAATTTTCGAATATTGTCATGAATCACCAGTTCATCTTCATCGGTACGTTCGCCTAAGCCGGCGTCGCACAATAGCAGTCCGTGATTCGACTCAATTAAAAAGGGATGAACGTGTATAAACAAGGATCCCGGTCTGTCTTTGACATCGTCTTTTGCAGGATCAAATGGAACAAATTTTTTGGAGGCATCTACTGAAAAAGACCCCTCAAATAAGGAATGTGCCTGTATCATCTTTTATTATATTGTAAATATGATAGTTACACCAAACAACTTTAAATACGCCGCTGCTACATTAGGTAGCTAAGGCTATAAAATGTATATTTACATGTAAATAGTGTGCAAAGATATGCAAAAAAGGTGGGTACTAAAATCTAATAATGATGTCAGCAAAATTGAAAAATTACGAGATGAATTGGGGGTCAGTCCCCTTATCACCAAGCTATTGCTAAACCGTAGTATTGAAACTTTCGAACAAGCACGTACATTTTTTAGACCTACACTAGAGGCATTACACGATCCGTTCTTAATGAAGGATATGGACCTCGCCATCACCCGCATTGAAAAAGCCATAGGCAATAATGAAAAGATTCTTATTTATGGGGATTATGATGTAGATGGCACCACTGCAGTATCTGTAGTATATAGTTTTTTCAGAACATTTCACAGTCGTATAGAGTTTTACATTCCCGATCGCTACAGTGAAGGGTATGGTATTTCTGTGCAAGGAATCGATTATGCAGCTACGAATGATTTCTCATTGATCATAGCACTGGATTGTGGGATTAAAGCATTGGATAAAATCGACTATGCAAATAGTAAAGGTGTTGATTTTATCATAGGTGACCATCACTTGCCGGCAGATACGATTCCAAATGCAGTAGCAGTTTTGGATCCAAAAAGGTTAGATTGCCCGTACCCTTATAAAGAATTATCAGGTTGTGGCATTGGATTCAAAATTATCCAAGCGTTTATCAAAAAAAACGGGATGGATATGGAACAAGCCTATCAGTACCTGGACTTGGTCGCTGTTAGTATTGCTTCGGATATTGTACCCATTACAGGAGAAAACCGAATCTTAACTCATTTCGGTCTTAAAAAATTGAACTCCAACCCATGTGTGGGTCTTCAAGCTTTAGTCAAGTTATCGACAAATCGTACTGGGATATTTACCGTCAACGATATTGTATTTCAGATAGGACCGAGAATAAATGCCGCCGGGCGTATTGACCATGCAAAGGACGCCGTGAATTTGTTGATCTCAAAATCGGTTGAAGAAGCGGTAAATTATTCCGTTGCTGTAGACGATCAAAACAACATCCGCAAAGACTTTGATCTTAAAATTACGGAAGAAGCGCTGGCTATTATTGATAACTGTGAAGTAAATCAATCCCGTAAATCAACGGTTTTATATAAATCCGATTGGCATAAGGGCGTTATCGGTATCGTTGCTTCTCGGCTGACCGAAAAATATTATCGTCCGACCGTTGTTTTAACGCGGACCAACGGACATATCGCAGGTTCAGCCCGCTCGGTTTTAGGATTTGATCTATACGAGGCCCTCAGCGAATGCAGCCATCTCTTAGAACAATTCGGAGGACATAAATATGCTGCCGGATTGACGATGAGAGAAGAAAATATCCCACTTTTCCAAAAAACATTTGAAGAGGTCGTTCAGAAAACCATAAAACCGGAAATGCTGCAACAAGAGGTTTTAATTGAACTGGAAATTGTGTTAAATGAAATCGAGAGTAGGTTTTACCGTATCCTAAAACAATTCGAGCCGTTTGGGCCTCAAAATGATTCGCCTATATTCCTATCCACAAATGTGAAAGCCATTGGTCCGGCCTATGTTGTCGGAAACAATCATATTAAGATGGCTGTTTATCAGGAAGGCTCACCCAATTTTGAATGTATTGGATTTGGATTAGCAGATCATATTGATCACATTAACAGCGGTAAACCATTTGATATTTGCTACGCTGTAGACGAAAATAACTGGAGAGGAAAGAAGAACTTGCAATTAAATATCAAATCTATCCGATATTAACATCATCCAAAATTCACATGGGCATCTTCAATGCATATCAGGCTAAGTTTCTTTCTTAACGTCGTTTGGTTTTTTAAAGCGTAAGGGGTGATCATAAAAGAAGCGTTTTTTTAATCAATTTTTATATACCTCTTTGCCGGCGCAAGGGCGACTTCTTTTTCAAAGGTGGACGAGAACCGAGCTTGCGAGCTCACCGAAGGTAAATTGCAAAGATTTCACTATGATAGAAATCTTTGCTAAGTTTGTATTCAAAGTGGAAAACAATAGATGATACTTAAAGCACAACATCTTATTAAAAAATACAAGCAACGTACGGTTGTGAATGATGTATCTTTTCATGTGGAGCAAGGTGAGATTGTGGGCCTCCTTGGTCCTAACGGAGCCGGAAAAACGACATCGTTCTACATGATCGTTGGATTGATCAAACCCAATGACGGACATGTATATTTAGACGATGAGGAGATTACCAAGGACGCCATGTACCAACGTGCCCAAAAGGGTATAGGATATCTAGCGCAAGAAGCTTCAGTTTTTCGAAAATTATCCGTTGAAAACAATATTCTCGCTGTGCTGGAAATACATTACCCCAATAAAGAAGAACGATTAGCGAAGCTAGAAGAATTGTTGACAGAATTCAGCCTACACCGGGTACGCAAAAATCGTGGAGACCTTCTTTCGGGAGGCGAGCGTCGTCGTACTGAAATCGCACGAGCACTCGGTGCTAACCCTCATTTTATATTATTAGATGAACCCTTTGCAGGCGTCGATCCAATAGCGGTAGAAGAGATCCAAACCATCGTTGCTAAATTAAAAGCAAAGAACATCGGGGTATTGATTACCGACCACAATGTGCAGGAAACCTTATCTATTACCGATAGGGCTTATTTGCTGACAGAAGGGAAAATCATGCTTACGGGTACTCCCGAAGAAATTGCAGACAGTGAATTGGCACGTAAATTTTATCTCGGTCAAAATTTCGTCCTACGCCGGAAAAAACTATAATTATTTTTTGAATCGATATTACCTATGGCCATACTAAATTCGCTGTTCACATGGATTATGAAAAAGCGCATTCATCAGATAGAGCTTTTCATGAAGTATCCTCACGATGTACAGGAAGAATGGTTTCAAAGTTTAATATCGACTGCAGAAGCAACTGAATGGGGAAAAAAATACGACTATAAGAGTATTTTCACCCCAGAAGAGTTTAAACGACGTGTACCCATTCAGGACTATGACGATATCAAGGTATATGTAGACCGGATGATAAAAGGAGAGCAGAATATCCTTTGGCCTTCGGACATTAAATGGTTTGCGAAATCATCGGGCACCACGTCCGATAGAAGTAAATTTATTCCAGTCAGTATGGAAGCATTGGAAGAATGCCATTATCAGGGCGGGAAAGATATGCTTTCGATATATTGCCACAACAGACCTGAAAATAAATTATTTACAGGAAAAACAGTTGTTATTGGTGGATCATCACAAATCAACAATTTTAGTCCAGATTCATATTATGGTGATCTGTCGTCCATATTAATCCGCAACCTACCCTCTTGGGCCGAATTCAAACGAACGCCACAATTAGAAGTAACATTAAATCCGAATTTCGAAGAAAAAATCGAGCAGATCGCGCAGATTACGATCCAAGAAGATGTTACCAGTTTAGCAGGTGTTCCCACTTGGAACATTGTCATGGCAAAGCGTATCCTCGATATTACCGGAAAAAGCAATCTATTGGAAATATGGCCCAACCTCGAGTTTTATGGACATGGCGGCGTGAGCTTCAAACCGTATAGAGAACAGTTTAAAGCACTTATCCCTTCTACTGAGATGTATTATCTTGAAAATTACAATGCATCCGAGGGATATTTCGGTATTCAAGACCAATCTGACTCGGATGATTTGTTATTAATGCTGGATTACGGCATTTACTATGAGTTTCTACCCGTAGAGCATCTCGACGATGAAGATCCCCAAACATTAAAGCTGGATGCGGTCGAAATAGGTCAAAATTACGCGTTGATTATTTCCACAAATGCCGGATTATGGCGTTATAAAATTGGGGATACCATCAAGTTCACATCTTTACACCCATATCGCTTCCAAATATCAGGCCGCACAAAACAATACATCAACACCTTTGGGGAAGAAGTAATTGTAGACAATGCCGAACATGCATTACAAGCAGCTTGTGCAGCAACTGGCGCCTGTGTGAAAGACTATACTGCCGGACCTGTTTATTTTAAAGAGGCAGAAGCTGGCGCGCACGAGTGGATCATCGAATTTGACAGACAACCGAATGATTTTAATCAATTCTGCGAAATTCTGGACAGTACCCTACGTGAAATTAATTCCGACTACGATGCCAAAAGGTATAAAAATATGGCATTAAAATCACCGCTAGTTCATAATGCTCCGGGAGATACTTTCTACACATGGATGAAATCTCGTGGCAAGTTAGGCGGGCAAAATAAAGTCCCTCGTCTTGCTAACAGCAGAGAATATTTAGATCCATTACTACAAATTATTAAAAGCTCCTAGCTTTCTATTGCATATCTTTCAGTAATTTGTTAGCCTTCCTTCCCAATTCATCATCTGACTTAATCTGTTGCAGTAATAAAATGGCTTTCTCGTTTTTATTTTCTTTGCTATACGCCACCGCTAAATAGTAAGTGGCTTCCCTTGCGAATACCGACTCGCCATCAGCAATAGTTTCCAATTCAGCAATTGATTCACTCCAGTTTTCTTCTCCATAATAAGTCAGCGCATGGTAATACTTATATTGAACATTTAACGAATCACTATTTATAAGTTGATTCAAAATATCCCTTGCCTCGCTAAAAGATTGATTATTAAAATATATCACCGCATCTTCATATTTTCCAGCTTCCCCCGATCCCCTTACAATTTCAGATTCCATTATCGGAAGTTGATAAAGTGTAGATGATGTGGACAGGGAAAATTTAATAACGACCAATATACAAGCGGCAGCCAATATAGGAACTAGAATTCTATACAGCGATTTTGATTTATTGTCGCTCTCCGAATGCCTATTAGCATGTGCTGCCTCATGAAGATTGGTGCGCAGTTCATCTTCACCGCTATTCATTCTGCGTGCGAGAATCGATTGAACCTCCCGGTGCAAATTAAGCTGTTCTCTCAGTTGCAGATCAGTAGCAAGTTCTTGTTCAAAAGCAAGTAATTCTTCCCCTTGTAAGAGTCCGTCTATATAATCCTGAATTTTTTCTTCGCTCGTTTTCATCATCTAGTTCATTAAAATCAACCAATTATCTTAAAAATCTACATCCCCATTAAAGTAAGGGTGTGCCTTAACCTTGGATATCAGGTTCGCCATACATTCACTTTTTTTCTTACGAAGATAAGCGTACGTAATACCAAGGGACTCCGCAATCTGTTCCTGATGTTTTTCGGTCATACAACGTCGAATAATCTCCTGACATCGCTCACCTAGGGTATCCAATAGCTGCATCACCGTATTTTCCTTTTCAACCTGTTGGACAGACTCCGCTATTTCCTTTGCTGATTCATCCTCAATATGGAATAAGTCTTCTGTTGATTTTGTTACCTGTATCTGCTGCTTTTTCTTCAGAGCGTTCAGCCATTTGCGCTTACAAACCATCAATAAAAAATTTTCGAACGAAGTGGTGAGCTGGAAATCTTTATCTTTAACCATATAGTATATATCGACCAAAGCTTCTTGCAAAATATCATAACCGTCATCTTCCGTACCACTATTGTACACAATCATGGCAACTATCTTTTTTGCATAGTTTTTATATATTTTATCGATGCCCATTCTATCATTATTTTTCAAATAGGCAAGATATCGTTGATCTACATGCATTGTCAATTGGCTTATCTTCAGTAAAAATAAACATAATTAGATTATTTTAGTTATTTTAGATACTTAATTAGCCTACGAATTATGAAAATTTGGTTTACTGTTCTATATCTATTTTTAATCCCTTATATCGCTGGGGCTCAAATTGATTCATCGTTGGTCGAACAAGACACCTTCGTTAGCGTTATTCATACCCAAATTGTAGACCATAAAATAGCCTTTAAATCGGAGCTACGCCCACTTGTACAGGTTCCGGGGGGCAGAGCTCCGTTCTACACTTATCTTTGGGACTTCGGAGACGGGCATTTCAGTACTGCGGCAGAGCCTATCCACCAATATCAAAAAGCCGGGGATTACGAAGTTACCGTATATGCGGTAAACAACTATGATGATGGGAGAAAACCAAAAAGACCAAAGAAAAAAGTGACTGTTAATTCGGCTCTAGCATCTTTGGAAGCCTCGCCCTCCCCTTTCGAAGAAAGTTTCTTTACATCCAATGGCATATTCCAGCTATTTAAAAATTCAGATGCCAAACCCGGAGAGGATATGGCAGTGGTAGCGGGTGTAAATACGAATGGCAAAAAAGGAAAGGTACTTCTTCTCACCAATGAAAAAGTAGCGGGTTTGGATGGTT
The DNA here is from genome assembly GCF_005048855.1 of Sphingobacterium olei. Classification (GTDB taxonomy): domain Bacteria; phylum Bacteroidota; class Bacteroidia; order Sphingobacteriales; family Sphingobacteriaceae; genus Sphingobacterium; species Sphingobacterium olei. The sequence continues at coordinate 520,693 of NZ_SUME01000004.1, read as the reverse complement.
TTGTTTTAGCTGGACAAAGCAATTATTACAATGAAAAAACAGACAGTGCACTGCAGCATAAGGAAATAAACAGCCTTTGGGCGAATGTAAAACAATCCACATTTACAAAAACAGGAAGTCCGGATTACGGAATCAAAGAAGAGAGGGCTTTCGTGTCGCCGAATGAAGCAATAGCTTATTTTTCTGATTTGCATACGGCATATAATAGCTTAGCGACATATGAAATTGACGGAAGCCAAAGTGAAACACAATTCACGCTTATAAACCTGGATATCACCGAAGATATGCTGGTAGACACCAATGCCATTGTGACGATTACCGGTGTTTTTATACCGGAGGATGGAATTGCAAACGTGCATCAGATGGATGTACCCGTAGTAAAATCACATGACCCAAACAAAATGTCTATCCGGCCAGCACGCATGAATTATCGCTTTCAAAAGAAGAATAAGGAATTAACTTACAAAGTACAATTTCAAAATGATGGCGAAGGTGATGCCAAGAACATACGTCTGGAGATGTTCTTACCTGGGGAAGTAGATCTAAAGACCTTTAGATTGCAGGCTCTGTATCCACAATGCGACTCCTGTTTAACAGCGGATATGCGGGGATGCTATCAATATGACATTAAAGAAGATGGCACCTTGACCTTTCATTTTAAGGATATTTCGCTGCCTGGCACGGGTGCGCCGGATATTACAGATCAGGACAGCACCAAAGGCTTTATTTTATTTACAGTACAAACGGATAAAAAATTAAAAAACAAAGCCTTTAAATCCTACACAAATATATATTTTGACAAAAATCCGCCGATTAAAACGAACAATGCGACGTCTCGCTTCCGAAAGGTGTTTTCCCCACTGGTAACCCTTGGAGCAAGCAGTACATTCGGCACACCTACAAATAATGATATTCAATACAAGTTTAAACCCGGGGTTCAATTCGGGGTAGGAATAGCACCAATAGCCCCCTACCGAAAACCGTATTGGCAGGCCGAGCTGTACACCTCCACTTTTAAAGAAGAGGCCACGCACCCTTTAACCGCTGCCGAAGGTGTCATTCAGTACATCGATGAAAACGGAAGGAATACCGAGGCCAAATATAATTCGTACACGATAAATAGCAAAAAGGATTTTATGACGGTACAGGTACCTGTACAAATCCGATTTAATATCAACAGCTTCCTCTCGACCGGGGCGGGAGTCAGCCTTCGTGCCGACTTCAATCTCAAGCATCAAGAATCAATTACCTACGATACGGAAAATGCTAATGGAGTAAATTTCCAGATCACCCTTCCGCAGGAGGTCGAAAAAGATAAGATGAGTCCGATCAAGATTAATCCATTTTGGGATATCAATGTTGGCCGGGTGTATCTCGGTCCGGCTCTCGGCATTCGGGTAGCATACGACGTCCATCAAAAAGCGAGTGCCGGTATTTATGGGATCTGGAGGTTTTAACAGCAATGAAATGGACAAAAGTTGGTATATGCTTTTTATTATCGGTGGGAGCGTGCACGCCCAAACAGAACCCCGACGATAGTGCAAAGGCAGAGCCTCTGGATCTTGTTATCAGCAGTAAAATCGGGTCTGATACCGGTGAAGTAATCCATACCGATGAAGTATTCGAGCAAATAGCCGATATTGCGGAGGGGCAGCCTGAAAAATTCATTCATCATCCCGATTCGTTTTACAACACTATCCCGAACAGTCCTAGGACGCCATATCAGCGGGAATTATATGTATATACACTTTCTAATATGGGGTATCAGCTGCGGGATCATGCCGATATCCTCCACAGTATTAAGTATTATGAAAAAGCACTGCAAGCTACGAAGACCTATGCATTGACAGATGTGGATATCGACAACGATATCATTATGCCGCTGGCGAATCTATATATACGCATTGATGATAATAAAAAAGCTATTTCTCTTTTGGAACAGGCCATCAGCACCGTCAAAACAGCGCAAAATTTAAGTTCCTTTACCAACAACCTGGCCAATGCATACATTTATGATAACAATCCCTCAAAAGCAAAGTCTGTTATCCTAAATGGCTTACAATCCGGCACTTCTTTAAAGCCTTTATTATATAACACATTAACTTCCATATACTGGAGCGAGGATAAGATCGATAGCTGTAAAATGTACAATCAAAAAGCCTTGGCGGAATTTGAGAAGATGGCATTGACGGGCGATTCCATTTTATGGTATACCAATGCACTCAGCATGACCGGTCGCTTATCATCGCTTGAACAGCCTATAAAAACATCCTTAAAACTATTGGAGAAAACTTTTCCTACCCACAAATTAAGAGAAAAGGCCAAGCTACAACTTGAACTCGCTACTATTTACTACACACGCAGCGAATCCAACAAAGCGCTTAGCGAATATAAAAACGTATTATCCTATTTCTCTACCACCGATAAATATCAGTTAGATTATACCTATACACAAGCGTTAGGTAAAATTGGAGATTGCTACGCTAACCTCAACGAACTAGATTCGGCTATCGATTACTATCAATGGGCAATAGAAAACGACTACCGTACACAACAGCTTATTGTTAGCAAAGAGAATCAATTAAAAAATAACATTTGGCACAAGAATCTTATCGAAAGTGCAATTGCTATTTGTGAGCGGAAACTGGAAATACAACCAAATGACAGCGCTATACAAGCAAGAATGTTATGGTGCATAGAACTGGGTAAAGCCAGAATGCTGATCACCGAGATTAACCGTTCGGAGAAATGGGATTCACAAGATCTGCAACTACAGCAGGCTATCCAGATTATCCGCACATCGTATCAAGACCTCGCTCAGCTCGAAGACAACAGCCAGCGAGAAAGACTGGAAAAACGGATAAAAAACTTATTATTTGAGTTTCAGCTCTCGGAAAACTATTTCGAAAAAATAAGTCCACCGTCCCTTCGGCATGAGTTTATGGAAAAACTCCGGAACCAAGATGCCGATTACTATAGCTATTTTATTCACCAAGACAGTAGTATCACAATTTTAGGCCTGTTAAATAAGAAAACTATCTACAAAAAACTGAATGATAAAAACTTAATTACCACAATTGAAGAATTCAAAAAATCGTATTTTGGCAACACACCGAACGTCTATAATTTATCTCCAGCTAATTACAAAACAGCCGCGCATAACATTGCGCAATATCTTCTCCCGGATATCGCACACGCTAAGCCTAATATTTTCCTATCGTTAGACGGTGTGTTTCATGGGCTTCCCTTTGATGCGTTATGGGATTCCGATTTTCTAATCAAAAGCCATAATTTTTCTTATCTCAACTCTTTCTTGCTTTTTGATATTCTTCCCAACAATAGGGTTTTATCTACACCCATTTCCATCTTACATCAGTCGGAATATCAGGATCCGTTACCGAGTCTCCATTTCGTAAAAGAAGAGGTGAAAAATATAGCCGATAAATTTCAATCCCAGATAATAGACCCCCAGAGGCAGCATGATTCGGTATTATCCGAAGAATTCTCTTCCCTAAATGTTATTCATATCGCAGCACATGCGATCTTGGAAGCAGATAAAGATCCATATATCTATCTTAAAAATCAGGTTTCGACCAATCAACTCTCGTACTATGAAATGAATACGCCATTGGTTTTTCTGTCTGCCTGCAACACCGGAACAGGAAAGCCGTTACCTTCGGAAGGAACAGAGAGCATACATCGGGTATTTTTGAGTCGAGGTGTTCCGTCTGTCATTTCCACCTACTGGTTCGCAAATGATGAAATGATGTTATTCCTTACGGCCTCTTTTTACGAACAATTATATAACACCCGTTTTCCGATGGAGGCACTGGGAGAGGCTAAAAGAAACTTTTTGATTACTGCTTCCGACAAACAAGCGAATCCCTGGTATTGGGCAAATATCAACTATGCCGGAGTAAACAATGAAATAGGCTTGAAGAAATCTTCAAACCTATTCTTTTATTCTAGTATAATAGCGATATCTCTAATTATGCTACTTTTTTTGGGGTGTATAAGATCAAAATCCTAGGGACGGGATATTTTATAGAGGAAAATAAAATATCCGATAATAAATTTGATCAATCCCTGTGGTTTTTTCTTTGATCTTACGATATATTTAGCATCTTTCATAATAGTATATCATTTAGTTGGTTAGTATAATACGTTAATAGTCAAAATTCGCTACTATAGCGCCAATATTTTTATTTCAGTCCTCCTGTTTTGTTCATGCATTTCTTCAGAACAATTCACATTATTACCGCAATGATTTATCAACTTACTTTCTCCGTATCCTTTTGCCACCAACCTGTCTTTTGCAATTCCGTGGCTAATTAGATATTGTACTGCAGATTCAGCTCTTCGTTGAGATAGCTTTTGATTGTATTCATCATTGCCTCTACTATCGGTATGCGATGACAACTCAATACGTAATGTCGGATTTTGTTGCAGTATAGAAACGACATTATCGAGAATAATTGCAGCATCCGGACGGATATTACTCTTATCAAAATCGTAGTGAATATTCTTTAACACCCATTCGCCACCGGCTATCAGATCACAGACACCTAACTTCAACGTCACATAGAGCGTTTGACTGCGATCTAAACCTTTTGTGCTCACGATTTCTGTCTGTGAGTATTTTCCGGCTTGATTTGCTACAAGAGAGAACTCTCCATTTTGCTCCAGCTGATAGATAAATTTACCCTCGCCATCCGATGTTTGAGACACATTTATTTTTGAGTTGTTGTTGGTCAACACGGTATTGACTCCTGCAGTATTTTTTTCGAGCGCACAATCAAATGTTTCACCAATTAATGTGAAGCGTGGGTCATCGTGATAAATCTCTTTGAATAGGATGCTGGCGGGAGTCTTAAAATCTTCTTCCGTTAACGTGAGCAATGGCGTTTTGATACCGTTCTTCTCCCCTATTATTTCATATCTTCCCGGGATTATTGTGGAGATACGTTCTGCCTGACCATGTGCGTCGCTTATTGACCTTTCTTCCACGTTTGACCCTTTCACAGATACCGTCACACCACTCAATGCCAGGTTGGTCTGTTTATCCTTCACCACAATCTGAAGTCCTTTATCTACTCCTTTTACGAGATCGTCATAATGCTGAACGGGTTCTGCAATTTTGGGTGTCGCCTTTGTTCCAAAAATGTATTTTATCCCTATACCCAAATTCACACTTTGGTGCAGCGTAGACGTCATTACTTTCCGTTCTTCGTAATGGTCTAGGAAATTTTTGACGGCTGTACCTGCAACAATGGGATTATGTTCAACATGCTCTTCTACAGCAAACTGACTGTTTTTGCCTGCAAACTTAGAACCGAAAGATTGTAAATAGTCCACATTGGCGAAGAGTGCAACGTGCGGGTTCAACTTGTAATTAAACCGCAATCCCCCGACCCCGGCCCAGGTCATTGCTTTATTCGTCGAATCATTAACTGTCGCTTTGATATCCATGGTAAATGGAAATAACATAGCATCTTCGTAATAGAGCGATCGACTGTATTCCGGAAAATGCTGCAGCATGACGCCCCCTTTTATATAAGCTTCAAGTTGAAAGCGATTCTTTTCATATTTATAGGTAGGTCCTATCCCTATAAAATAATTGACAAATTTATTCTTTTTATAGTCTGTGTTCAGATAGCCATTCGTAAAAAACAGGGTATCTTGCTTAACAGCACTATGTGATAAATAACGTGCATCCAAACCTAGACCGAATGTGCTACCATTAAAATATTTGTCGAGAAAAAAACCAGAAAAGTAGCCTAGTTTGGCTTCACCTACTGATTTGTATGTTCCAATGGGAATACTAGCACCCCCTTGTATACCTATTTGCAGATCACCCTTGGAACGATTGTCCTGTGCATGTGCTAAAATTGTAAATCCAATTAACATTAAAGCGAGTAAAATTCTTTTCATACCTTTTAATTTTAAGTTTTTGATTCCTGTTTATCTGTATTTCAGTCTTGCAAAATCAGCGAGCTATCCCGATCTAAACAGGGAACATCTGGTTCTTAATTCTGTCAGACTTATTGGTATATCAAGGGCGATTCAAAATTGTTACCCCCGGAATTAAAAAAACCTTCATGTCCACCTGTGATATCAACGGTATCGAAAATTTCATGAAGGTTCCTGAGAGCAATTGAATAATTATAGGCACTTTCCGAAAAAATCAGCAAATAGAATGTGTCACCTATTAATCTTTTTCATAAATTGCGTACTTTATAACTAGAATAGAAATGAGCGCGACAGAACAACTTTCAATTCGCGTAGAGCCAACGCAACAATCAAGACTCTCGCAGGTAGATTTTAACAATTTAGTATTCGGAAAAATCATGTCAGACCACATGCTGGTCGCTGAATACAATGACGGTGAATGGATAGACGTCAGCATTCTACCTTATGGGGATTTAACGGTCAATCCGTCTATGTCGGCACTGCATTATGGGCAGGCTATCTTTGAGGGGATTAAAGGATATAAATTTGCAGATGGTACAGTGAGCATCTTCCGTCCAGAGAAAAATTGGGAACGTTTTAACAAATCAGCTTCACGCTTACAAATGCCTGAAGTGCCTGAAGAAATTTTCTTAGGAGGATTGAAAAAATTATTGGATGTAGACAGAAATTGGGTACCGTCTAAAGAAGGGACTTCATTATATATCCGCCCTTTCATGTTTGCTACGGAAGCGGCATTGGGTGTTCATCCTTCTATATCGTATAAATTCATTATCATTACATGCCCTGTAGGAGCTTACTATAGTAAACCTATCAGCTTAAAAGTAGAAACCCATTATACGCGTGCTGCAGAGGGTGGAGTTGGTTTTTCCAAAAACGCGGGTAATTATGCATTATCCCTATATCCTACCAAATTGGCTAACGATGAGGGATACGATCAAATTATGTGGACTGATGCAAATGAGCATAGATACATTGAAGAAGCGGGTACAGCAAACCTTATATTCCGTATCGGAGATACCATCATCACTCCACACGGAGATACCATCTTGCATGGCGTTACACGTCGTACCATTATGGAATTAGCTGAAAAGTGGGGCTATAAGGCAGAACAACGCAAGGTATCGGTACAAGAGCTAATTGACGGTATCGAAAACGGAACCGTATCCGAAGCCTTTGCTGCCGGTACTGCTGCCACTATTACGCATATTTCACGTATCGGATTCGAGGGGCGGGATTACACTCTGCCGCCGGTAGAAGGCCGCGAATTCTCCAACAAAGTATTGAGCTATTTAAATGATCTACGTTATGGAAAAATTGAAGATCCATTCGGCTGGAATTATATTGTTTAATTGTTCACGTTGACTATAATAAGCTAAATCCCAAGCAGTTTATTCTGTTTGGGATTTTTTGTTGTAATTGCTATCTTTAATTAACCATATTATATAAAAATACAGAATAAGATCTTTACTTCGCACCTTTATTTATTTTAGTGGTATTAAAGACAGGTTGGATTAGTTCTATTAAGATAAGCTACTATTTTATCTTTGTCATTCGGTTCAAACCAGATGGTATTACCATATTTCTTAAACCAGGTAATCTGGCGCTTAGCATAGCGACGCGAATTTTGTTTTATTTTATCTACGGCTTCCTCCAGCGTATATTTTTCGTCCAGGTAATCAAATAACTCGGCATAGCCTACCGTAAGTAAAGCTGGCTTATTCCGATACGGTTTCAGCGATTTCACTTCTTCTAGCAAACCCATTTCCATCATTCTATCCACGCGCATATTGATGCGCTTATATAACTTCTCCCTTTCGATGTTGAGGCCGATAGTAACGATATCAAATGGTCTTTGAGGAGCGGCTTTCTTCTGATAAGAAGACATAGGTAGTCCCGTTGTCTCGTAAACCTCCAGTGCTCTAATCACACGTTGGGGATTATCAATATCCGCTACAGCGTAATAGTCAGGATCTATTGCTAAAAGACGTTCCTTCAAAAGTTCAAGCCCATGTTGCTCAAAGTCTTTATTAAGTTGATCCCGAATACCCTCCGGAGCCTTGGGTAGGTTATCAAGTCCTTCACAAACTGCCCTCACAAATAGCCCCGACCCGCCGACCATAATAACGATATCGTGCTTTTTAAACAATCCTTCCAGTAATGCCAACGCATCGCGTTCGAAATCTCCTGCAGAATATTCTTGCTCTATGGAATGGGAATCGATAAAGTGATGGGGGGCCGCAGCAAGTTCTTCCAAGTCAGGTTTTGCTGTACCAATATACATCTCTCGATAAAATTGGCGTGAATCCGCGGAAATAATTTCGGTGCTGAAATGCTGCGCTAAGGAAATAGCCATAGCAGTTTTTCCTACTGCGGTAGGACCAACCACTACGACAAGGGTCTTTTTGACTATTGTATTGCGTGCATTAATAACTATCTTCTCCTCCAAACTCGCGCGAAGACTCCTCTTCTCCACCCTCTTCATCGTCGACAACATCAAAATCATCCTCTTCGTCAACACCATACTCTTCGGTTACTGCATCAATATCATCTTCGTCCTCTTCATCATCGACCGTATCTGTCACAGGGAAATTGGCCGCTGCTAGATTCCGAGGAGCCTGACCGACAACTTTAAATAAAGCCGGGTATTCTTTACCATCTTCTTCTTTCAGAATTTTAATGAGCTCCACATGAAAATCGTAGGGACGGTCGAAATTATAGATATAATAAAACTTTTGATGGGGATCATCTATAAACTTACTCAAACGGATATTTTCCATCAGCAATACGCCATCATTTATTTTACGTGCAGAAGGTTGTAGAGCAACCTCAGTGCCTTTCTTCCATTGGTCATTACTTACGTAGAATGAAGATGATGCATCTACAGGATAACCTGTGCTCTTATGAATTTCTTGATGTAATTCTAAGAAGGTGCTCTTTGAAGGCATATCAATGTCGCGATATATATCTTCATAATCTTCAAAAGTTACTCTAAATCTATAAATTGCCATATTATAAGTCTCGTTTTTAAGCTCACGCTCAATCGCCGTATAAAAATAAAAATTATTTTGAAGTCTCTAAAGACAAAGTACGTTTTGGTTCTAAATTTAAATCTTTCCCACGACTTACCATAAAATGATATGCTGCCTCTCGATTATTTGGAATATCTCCTTCCAGAATCGCCTCGCGAATAGCATTCTTGATGATACCGACCACCTTGCCCGGCCCTAATCCAAAAACTTCCATGATATCTTCACCAGTCACCGGGGGTTGCCAATTACGGATCTGATCACGTTCTTCTACGTCTTTGAGCTTCTGTTTTACCAGCTCAAAATTATCTCTATATTTTTTCTTTTTAAATTCATTTTTCGTCGTCACATCGGCATGACACAACAGCATCAGCGCCTCTATATCATCCCCAGCTTCAAAAAGTAAACGTCTAACAGCAGAATCGGTCACAATCTCCTGTGCTAATACAATTGGCCGCAAGTGCAACTGTACCAATTTCTGCACAAATTTCATCTTGTCGTTAAGGGGTAATTTCAGTTCGGCAAAAAGTTTGGGAACCATTCGTGCACCCTTATCTTCATGGCCGTGGAATGTCCATCCGATACGTTTATCAAATCGTTTAGTTGCCGGTTTAGCGATATCGTGCATAATAGCCGCCCATCTCAGCCATAGATCATCAGACTTCTCGGCAACATTATCTAGTACTTCCAAGGTATGATAAAAGTTATCCTTATGCCCTTTGCCATCAATTACATCAACACCATGCAGATTACACATCGCTGGAAATATCAATGCTAATAATCCGGTGTCGAATAGATATTTAAAACCCATTGATGGTTTATTCGACAAGATAATCTTATTCAATTCATCTGTAATACGTTCTTTAGAAATGATTTTAATCCTATCCTTTGTGTCCGAAATGGATTGGATCGCCTGGATATCAATTTTAAAGTTCAGTTGTGTTGCAAAACGGATTGCCCGCATCATACGCAACGGATCGTCCGAAAAAGTTTCTGTCGGTGCTAAAGGAGTACGAATAATGCAGTTTTTAATGTCCTCGACGCCGTTAAACGGATCCAACAATTCGCCATAGTTATAGACATTAAGCGAATATGCCATAGCATTAATGGTAAAATCACGTCTGTTCTGATCGTCTTGCAACGTTCCGTTCTCTACAATAGGTTTGCGTGATTCCCTTCGATAAGATTCCTTTCGAGCCCCCACAAATTCGACGTCCAGTCCATCGTAAACCAACATGGCGGTACCAAAAGATTTATAAACAGCCACCTTAGTACGCAACTTTTCGCCTAATGCATTTGCAAAATCTATTCCGCTTCCTATAACTAAAATGTCTACATCGTTTTTGAATGGGCGTTCCATAATACGATCCCGCACATACCCCCCAATGACGTAGCATTCGGTTTTTGTGTGTTCTGCCAATTCTTTAATAATGGGAAATATAGGATGTTGTAAATGTCTAATAATTTGCAAAATTACTTATTTTATAGATTAATCCCTATCCTTTGAAAGTTTACGAAATGTTAATGGATTTTGCGACAATTCGGCTTGTTCTCGGCGATTTTTAACGATATGTACTGCAGCAAATATCGCTTCCAAGAATGATTCGTGAGAAGCTAAATTCTTTCCGGCAATATCATAGCCTGTTCCGTGATCGGGCGATGTGCGTACAATAGGTAAGCCAGCGGTATAGTTTACACCCTTACGATTCGCGATATGTTTGAAAGGAATTAAACCTTGATCGTGATACATCGCCAACACACCATCAAATTTTAGATACGCATCCGCAACAAAGAATCCATCCGCTGGATACGGGCCAAAACAAAGGATTCCTTCCTCTTTTGCTTTATTGATGGCCGGTCGAATAACTGTATCGTCTTCGGTCCCTATAATACCGTTATCACCAGCATGAGGATTAAGTCCTAATACGGCAATCTTTGGTTTCTGAATCCAAAAGTCGGTCTTCAGACTATTATTCATCAAACGAAGCTTTTTCAATATTGCTTCTTCAGTAATCTGAGCCGCAACCTCTTTAACAGGAATATGTCCGGTAACAACGCCGATACGGAGATCATCACAGATCATAAACATCAGTACATCATCCGAATTCGTCTTACTTTGCAGGTATTCCGTATGCCCGGGGAACGTAAATCCCTCTTGTTGAATATTATGCTTGTTGATAGGAGCTGTAATCAATGCATCGATCTTTCCCGCATTTAAATCTTCAACGGCTCTCTCAAGTGAAATAAAGGCATATTTTCCACCTATCTCATTCTCCTCTCCCAAGGTAATCCGAACATCCTCCTGCCAGCAGTTGATCATATTCGCCCGTTTCGGGTTCGCTTGTTCTACCCCATTGATTACATTGAAACTGAAATCGTTGATATTATTTGCTTTACGATGAAAAGAAGCATTTTTAGTATTTCCATAGACTATAGGTGTAAAATACTCTAGCACACGATTATCCAATAACGATTTGATAATCACTTCCAATCCTATTCCATTTATATCGCCTATACTAATACCTACTTTTAATTTTTCACTCATCTTTTAAAGCTTTATTCGGTCAAAAATAAACAAAAAACAGCAGAAAACTAATGCTTTCTGCTGTTTTACGAATTCTTACGCATAACCATTACTCTTACATTACTTCTTTAACAAAACATATTATTTTCCGTCCAGAAAGACCTTTTTACCATCTTTATCCAAATAGTATTTCTTCTTATCCTTATCTAACAGGACATCAAATCCATTGTGTTTTTCACCTGTTGCCTTATCTTCCATTTTTGGAGAAGGAACAGTTTTAGAATCCGGGAGTGATTTTTTAGGCGTTACGTTTTTTGTGGTATCGAGCATACCATTTTCACGTTTCGGTGTTTTTAGGAGTTCTTTTGTCTTTTTAGGAGGAGGTATGGTTTTGCTTTGCTCCTGCGCATTTACATTTGTCCACCCCATCATGGAAACGGCTACTACTATAGCAGCGAGATTCCTTAGGTTTATTAACCTTTTCATATGTTTATAATTTTATGTCATGTGAATACTTGCACAATAACGATACCATATCGCTCTAGTTAGCAGTATTTAAAGACAATATTTTTTGTTATTAAACCTTAGTTAAAAAAGAGATACGTGTAGGATATTCAAGTACGCTAAACGTTTATTAAGTGTTGTTCATTATCAAGGTTCTATAGATATAAAACGAACCATTTATAACTTAAACAGCCTGTAAATAAAATTAAGATAGTAGCAAAACATAAAATAGTATCTTTGTATCAAATAGATATTATGAGTAATGTACGCGCAAAGAAACACCTCGGACAACATTTCCTAAACGACAAAAATGCCGCTCAACGCATTGTTGAAGCGTTGAGCCCCTCGTTGGGATTCAAGCATGTGTTGGAAGTGGGACCGGGAATGGGTGTACTCTCCGACTTTTTACTCCAGCACGAGGAGTACCAAACCTACTTAATCGACGTCGACGACGAGTCCATAACATTTCTAGCAGATAAGTATTCTCAGTTAGGCGACCGCCTAATCCATGGAGATTTTTTGGCGTTGGATTTCAATCTGTATTTTGGAGATAAAATGGCCGTAATCGGTAATTTTCCGTACAACATCTCTTCTCAAATATTATTCAAAATATTGGAGGAGCGAAATCGCGTGGTTCAGATGGTCGGTATGTTTCAAAAAGAAGTTGCCGAACGATGTGTGGCTAAACCGGGCAGTAAGGAATATGGAATACTAAGTGTTTTTCTACAAGCCTACTACGATGTAGAATACCTTTTCACGGTAAAAGCAGGCGCTTTTAATCCACCCCCAAAAGTATTATCAGGAGTGATGCGCATGACACGCAATTCCAGAACAGTTCTGGATTGCGATGAAAAACTATTTTGGCGAGTAGTAAAGGCCGGATTCAATCAACGTCGCAAGACGCTAAGGAATTCATTATCCGGTGTTATTCCAAAAGATAAGATGAGCGACAATCCGCTATACGAATTACGGGCAGAACGTTTAAGTGTAGAAAATTTTGTACAATTGACAAACGAAATTACTAACGCATAGTGTGATGGATATAGATAGTGAATTTACAATTATTGGAGGAGGTGTCGCTGGATTAGCCGCGGCCATAGGCCTCCAAAACAATAGCATGAATTTTTCACTATTTGAGCAGGCAGATCAACTAAAAGGGATTGGAGCAGGATTTGGTTTAGCGGCAAATGCGATGCAGGCGTTGGAATATTTAGGCATCCGGGAAGACATCGAAAAACTAGGGCATCACCTGGATTCCTATAAAATTTTAGACGACAAAGGAAAAGTCTTAGTAGCCCCGAATACGAAAACATTAAGTCAGAAATACAACCAGCAAAATTTTGCCATCCATCGCGCTGATCTACACCTTTACCTGTTGTCTCAAGTAAAGGCACAATCACTACATTTTGGCAAAAAAGCAATAGATCTCAACCAAAAGGAAGGAGTCATTACCATTCACTTTGCCGACGGCACAATGCATCATACCAAATATCTTATCATTGCCGATGGCGTTAAATCTCCGCTACGTCAGCAACTGATACGTAGCGCTGTTCCGCGTTATGCAGGTTATACCTGCTGGCGGGCTACGATCGACAATAGCACGATTGCGTTAAAACATGGAAGTGAAACCTGGGGTCAAAAAGGACGATTTGGAATGACACCACTCACCCATAACCGCATCTACTGGTACGCATGTATCAATGCTACGTATCAGAACGAGACCTATAGAAATTATAGGATAGCAGATTTACAACGTCACTTCAGTCATTACCACGATCCGATCCCCGAAATATTATCTAATACACAAGATGCCGATCTGATATGGAACGACATTGTGGATATCAAACCATTGCAACATCTTGCCTATGGCAATATTCTCCTGTTGGGAGATGCAGGCCACGCGACGACACCTAATATGGGACAAGGAGCCTGCCAGGCACTGGAAGACGTAGCCGTGTTGATGGATGAACTTACTGATAAAGCATCCGTTCCAAAGGCTTTTCTATCCTTCGAAAAAAGAAGACTTCAACGCACAAGATATATTACAACAACGTCAAAACGTATTGGAGAGGTAGCCCAATGGGAGAATCCATTTATGATCTCACTACGCAACACCATTCTAAAAAATATACCCTCGAAGATGAGTCAAGCAAATTTAGAAAAACTCCTTTCCGTTGATTTTATGAGCATCAATAAGTAACTAATTATGAGCACCAATATCCTTATCGTTGACGATGTGCACCCTGTCCTGTTGGAGAAGCTAGACAGAGAAAGAATCCGATATTCCTATGCGCCAACCATAAGTAGAGCTGAGGCAGAAAAATGCATCTCGCTTTATACGGGTCTGATCATACGTTCAAAATTTCAGGTAGATCGAGAATTTATAGATCTGGCACCGGAACTAAGGTTTATTGGCCGTTCAGGAGCAGGAATGGATAACATCGATGAGGAACATGCTGCGCAAAAAGGAATCACCTTAATCAGTGCCAATGAAGGAAACCGGGATGCTGTTGGCGAGCATATGATCGGCATGCTGCTGAGTTTAATGAATAATCTCAACCGTGGAAATCGTGAAATCGCCGAAGGGAAGTGGCTGCGTGAAGAAAATCGGGGCTACGAACTTAAAGGACGAACGGTCGCATTAATAGGTTATGGCAACAATGGACAGGCGATGGCAAAAAAACTATCCGGGTTTGATGTGAATATAATTGCTTATGACAAATATAAAACTGGTTTCTCGGATGCATATGCTCGGGAGGTATCAATGGAAGAAATTGTAAAACAAGCGGATGTGGTTAGTTTCCATATCCCTTTAACAAAAGAAACAAGGAATCTCGTGGATGATGAATACCTATTTCACTTTCGAAAGCCCATCTTTTTTTTAATGGGTGCCCGTGGAGGCATTGCACATATACCTGCCGTCATAAAAGCTCTTGACAACGGTAAAATTCTAGGGGCCGCATTTGATGTATTACCTACAGAGAAGTTTCCAGCTCTTGGTCAACAAGAGTGGTACTCCGATTTGATTTCAAGAGATAACGTTTTACTAAGTCCACACGTCGCAGGATGGACTTTTGAAAGTTATTACAAATTATCTGATATTTTGGTGGATAAAGTACTCGAGTACCTGAACCATCGAAATCCTTAAATGTGCTATAAATACAGGATTAGACTGCAGATCAGGAATTGGATGATCAGTGCCATATCCAAGAGATACACATGGTGAAACTGTTTAATGTGCGGAAATATCATAAACCGCATGGCCAACACGATAAACAAATTGGTAATTAAGAGGCCGATTTTTATATAACCTTCGTAAGGAGAGCACAGCACGAGTATCGAATGCACCAACACGAGGGTATAGCACAATCGAATAGATTTTTTCTCGCCCAATAGATTGGGAATAGTTTTGAGGTGGTAGTATGAATCTTGTCGCATATCCCGTATATCAAAGGGTAAGGTACAAAGCAGTAAAAAGATGACTTTGGTGACCCCTAAATAGTTCGCTGCATACCAATCCATGCTATCCCCTTCCGCCCATAGCTGTACTACCGGCAAACCAACACTACTTAAAGACCAGATGATTGCTATGTGAAAAAGTTTGAGTCCGGGTAACTGCCGCAATCCTCCCCGCACCCCATTCACCTTAAAAAGAGGCAGTGCATAACTTAAACTTAGCAAACCTATTCCTGCCAAAAAGAAAATTGTATACAGATGAACTTCCATTAAAGCATAAGCCAACAGTATAGAAGCAAGAATACTATTCGTCCACAGCAACCATTCATTTTTGAAGACCCATCTCGTCCGTAAGTAAGGCGCTTCATGTGGATGTTTAGGTTTAGACAACAACAAACTGAAGTTATATAATAGCAGCGTAGCTGTTCCTTCGACCATTAAAATATGTGGATTGTAGGGTTTATTCAGAATGATATAGGTCAGCGCACATTGCATGTATGCGGCCGAACCAATTAGCAGATTGCTAAAAATAAAGAAATAATATACGTTCTTGGCTACACGCATTTCGTCGTTTTTATCAGGCCATTTAACAGTACCATCCTAGGATGAATATTACGAAAATTAGTAATTGACATCAAAAAAAATTAAATTAGCTCACATAAGAACTTACTTGCCGTTTATAATAAATATATGGCAGGAACAAATAAGTTTTAATGTAAAAATAGTATAGACCTATAAATTTTAATAAAAAAAGATGAGTTTTCAAATTAATTCTTTTGAAGCGTATCAAGAAGCTTACAAAAAAAGCGTTGATCATCCGGAACAATTTTGGGGAGAAATTGCGGAGAATTTTTTCTGGAAGAGAAAATGGACGAATGTACTGAATTGGAATTTTACCGAGCCAGACATTAAATGGTTTGAAGGAGGTAAGCTTAATATTACAGAAAACTGTCTAGACCGCCACATCTATAGCCAGGGCGACAAACCCGCAATCATCTGGGAGCCGAATGATCCGAATGAAGCACACCGTATCCTTTCGTACAAGCAGTTGTTGCAAAAAGTAGAACAATTTGCTCATGTCTTAAAGAACAACAATATCCGTAAAGGCGACCGCGTATGTATTTACTTACCGATGGTACCCGAATTAGTCATTGCTGTATTAGCATGCGCCCGTATTGGCGCCATACATTCGGTTGTATTTGGTGGATTTTCGGCACAATCCATTGCAGACCGGATCAATGATGCCAACTGTAAACTGGTGATTACTTCAGATGGCGGTTTCCGCGGCACGAAAGTATTAGAACTGAAATCCATCGTGGATGATGCGCTGATGCAATGCAAGACGGTTGAAAAAGTAATCGTGTTGACACGTACGCGTACACCAGTATCGATGATCAAAGGCAGAGATGTGTGGTGGGAAGACGAAATCAAAAAAGTAGAGACACAAGGAAATCCGTCGTGTCCTGCGGAAGAGATGGATGCGGAAGACACACTTTTTATCCTTTATACATCGGGATCAACGGGTAAACCAAAAGGCGTTGTACATACGACAGGTGGATACATGGTATATACGGGATATACTTTTTCTAATGTATTCCAATATCAACCCGATGAAGTCTATTTCTGTACAGCAGATATTGGATGGATTACGGGACATTCTTATATTGTCTACGGGCCACTCTCTCAAGGAGCCACTTCACTGCTGTTTGAAGGTATCCCTACTTTTCCCGATGCGGGCAGGTTCTGGGATATCGTCGACAAATTCAAGGTAAATATTCTGTACACCGCACCTACCGCGATCCGTTCGTTGATGGTATTTGGAGATGAGTTTGTGGACAAATACGATCTCAGCAGCATCAAAAAACTGGGATCCGTTGGAGAGCCGATTAACGAAGAGGCTTGGCAGTGGTACCATGATAAAATAGGTAAAGGCAAAGCGCCGATAGCGGATACCTGGTGGCAAACAGAGAACGGTGGGATATTAATAGCACCTATGGCAGGTATTTCACCGACCATCCCAAGCTATGCGATGTTACCCCTTCCGGGAGTTCAGCCTTGTTTGATGGACGAGAACGGACAGGAGATTGAAGGTAACGATGTATCCGGAAATCTCTGCATTAAATTTCCATGGCCAGGTATGTTACGTACCACTTGGGGCGATCATGAACGCTGTAAACAGACGTATTTCTCCACCTATGAAAACAATTATTTTACGGGCGACGGCTGCTATAGAAGTCCGGAGGGCTACTACCGCATCACTGGCCGTGTGGATGATGTGTTGAATGTTTCAGGCCACCGCATTGGTACTGCGGAAGTCGAAAATGCCATAAACATGCACTCGGATGTCGTTGAATCGGCTATCGTCGGTTATCCACATCCGGTTAAGGGGCAGGGAATCTACGCCTATGTCATTGCGAATCACCACATCGACGAAGAAAGCACACGTAAAGATATCTTACAAACGGTAACCCGTCTGATTGGCGCCATCGCCAAGCCAGATATTATCCAATTTGTAAATGAGTTACCGAAAACAAGATCAGGTAAGATCATGCGTCGCATTTTGCGC
Organism: Sphingobacterium olei; assembly: GCF_005048855.1. GTDB lineage: Bacteria > Bacteroidota > Bacteroidia > Sphingobacteriales > Sphingobacteriaceae > Sphingobacterium > Sphingobacterium olei. The sequence goes on along the minus strand of NZ_SUME01000004.1, from coordinate 502,647 downwards.
AAGATTGCAGAAAACGAGCTTTCAAGTCTTGGCGACACCTCCACACTGCAAGATCCAACAGTGGTCGAAGCGATTATTCAGGGAGCTGAAAAAATTAGGAAGTAAAACAAGAGAGGGGCGATAAAATATCGCCCCTCTCTTGTTTTACCTTCTATTCTCGGGATTAAATGCATCCTCAAGCTCTTTACATATTAAGAGCAAGTTTTTTACATGGATATAAATTAGCTCGTTCCTAGTATTCCCGTAAGGGCTACTCCAGTCTTTTCTCCATTAGCATCAATAACAAACAGACCTCCCTCTGTCATTGTCTTATTTTTCCAATCCCAGACAAATTTATTGTCACGTAAAAATGCTTCCAGCTCCAGCGATGTACTTCTCAAAGCGGAACTTGATGCACCACCATCGCTACCAGTAGCGATATATGTATAACTCACACTTCCATCACTGTTGTTTACAGGATTATAATACAGCCGTGAAAACGATGCAGATCCCGTAGTACCCGCACCTGCTGCATAACGATAGATACGTATATACAACTGTCCATCTGTCAACAAAGACATACGAAGGTAACCAATGTGGCGATCTGCCTTTGTGATAGATTCATTTTGTATCGCATTCCATATTGGTTGGAAATAAGCATTCGCTGTATTCGGTCTGAATTCAGCACTATAATACCGTTTACCATCCCCAAAACTATCCAAAAACGGAGGCAAGGGGATAATCGGAGAACTTGCTGCCAATACCTCATATTCTTTACCAGCATCATCAACAATAAACAGTTTGTCGACTTCCTTAAAGTATGCCCGAACAAAAGTTACTCCTTTGTATGTGTTTTCCTTTCCTAGTTTGATTTCATTTAAAGCATAGTATAAAGGTCCAGCAAAACTGACGATCTTGGAACCTTCCATAACCTGAAAGGCAACACCCCTGTTATCTACATAATCTATTGCCAATTTCCTGCTTTCACCGTCGATATTTAATTCAATGTAATTATTTTCCGCAGAAGCAAAATAATTTTGAAAAAGGTTTATATCATCTGTTAAGACACCATTTACCAATTTATCTTTTTCATCTTGTTTAAGTCGTACAAGCAAGAAGTCATTATTATTCAAATTACCTCTCAGTACAATGGTATCTGCAGAGACTTTACGAATAGAGAATTCAAAGTCGGCATATAACCCCGATCCGGATGTTCCGGAATTGATATCTGAATTGGGATCAGCCAGTAAATGAATATAATTGTATGTATCAAAAATAAGAGAAGGTATGCCTGTGTTTCTAAAACCAAACGAACTCTCTTTTGGAGTGTTGCTGGTTGTGGTATTAAAATCTGAATACATCACAACGCGATTATCTTCTTTAAAATCCATAAATACAGAAAATCCCTTGTCATTTCGCGGTGTTCTCAGCATACCAATCCATCCGTATTCGGAAGACTGTAAAATTGCCCGCACTTCCGTGATAAATTCTGAATACCGCTCATTCGGTGTCTTCTCATCTATAAATTGGCTCTCCGTTTTTGTGCAGGAGAACATCATTCCCAGCACAAAAACAAAACTCATTATTATCCCTATCCTTTTCATGTTTTTGTTTGTTTTATGAAACATATTGAAAATTTTATAAAGTTTTATCATTTTAACTCCTCGGTTCCCCGACCAGAGAGACGCCTGTTCGTTCGCCATTATTATCGACCACATATAATCCGCCATGTGTCAGATCACTATCTTTCCACGACCAGACAAACTTGTGTCCCGTGATAAAATTCACTAAATTATCCGAGTTTGTCCGAAGGGCCGCGCTCGAACCAGAAGTGGCATACGTAAATGTGACTATATCATCTGTATCCGTCGCAACATCAAAATAGAGGCTACTATAAGTAACGGATCCGGTCTGTCCTGATCCGGCAGGGTATCTATAAACACGAACTTGTAACTGCCCGGTTGCTAGCACATATAACCGCATATAAGCAATATGACGGTCGACCTCTACCACCGTCTCGTTCTTGATATCATCCCAAATTGCTTGAAACTCATCCGAATATTCTGCGGATTCAAATTGCAAATAAGTATAACTTTTACCTTCTCCAAATGTATCCAGAAAATCGGGCAACGGAGTCGGCGGAACCTCAGGCTTCAAGTCTGCTATTCGCTGTTGCAGAGAACGAAAATTGATTCCCCACTGAGACGAAAAATATTCTACAACCATATCTTCCTTTTGCTTAATCTTGGCTCTACCATTAGCATTAGCCAATGCTACCTGACTATCAAAAAATTCTTGCCCATACAGCAGCAAAACTGCCACCATCTCCGCAAAATCTTCACTAGGCTCACTTCCAGCATAACGTGTTATAAAACCTAAATCTAACGCCTGTTGATCTGTTAAATTCGGCCAAAGGTCTTCTACATAGTCTGCTTTATTCAATAGACCATATTCTGCTGTTATCCTTCTATTTTGATCCAGAATATGGGCAAACTCATGATGTACCGTCTTTAACATACGCTCCACAGCGCTCCAATTGTTCGGATCTATCTCGTTGAGCCTATATAAAACGACCTTGCGTCCCTTATCTGCCGAACCTAATGTAACCGTACCATTGGAATTATGCTCGGCGCTTCCCACAAAAAGATATTGCTTAGCAGGATATTTTTTGATAAAAAACTCCCCCGCCTCCGCCGCATAAGGTTCTAGATAGTACTTAAGGATATATTCTGCAAGAGGACGTACTTTTTCCTCATCTATGGGAGTGATTGTTTTACTAAGGTCTACTTCCGATCTATCCCATTTATATTGTACGCGAATATTATAAGGCTGCGTAAATTTTTCATATAACCATTCGTCTATGGCTCCATTCAATGCAAACTGGTCACCAATAAAATCCAACCTATCGACTTGATTAGTTAAATCTTCAGCCTTCCTACATCCGTTTAGTAATACGAAGAAGAATAAGGTGCCTATAATTAAATATTTTTTCATAACATCATTCTATTAAGGTTATTTTCTTGGATTTTGTTCAATACCCGCCAACGTTACTTCGGGAGGCAATTGGAACATTCTTCTCGGATCGTCCGAATCAATGGTTATCGTCTGTACTACGGTCACACCATCTGTATCCAGGACTTTATGCTCTACGGTAATCTTATGGCGGAGAATGTCCAACCAACGCAATCCTTCCTGAACAAACTCTGCACGCTTGAAGTCCAATATCGTCTTAACAATACCTTCTCTGGGATCAGATGTTTTATAGAAATTTTCCAACTTGGTATAAGTCACTCGATCGGTAGTAGAATTAAAGCTAGTAATTCTTTTGCTTGCATAAAGATTAAGATCTTCGAGGGCTTTGTCATAATCCCCTAAATATGCATACGCTTCAGCTCGATTGAACAAGGCTTCTTCCGCAGATAATAAGGGAGCCATTATTCGTGCTGAACCAGTGCCTGAGGTAGAATACACAAAAAACTCTGTAAATTTGTTATGCCTGATATTTGTACTGTTGCTATAGGACGACGTACGTTGCCCCCACGCTTTTCCCGTCACATTAGCAACCGACATTAAATTTCTATTCAAATTAAACGTTAAGCCAAAACGATAATAATAATACCTTCTGCCCCACCATGATGTGGTTTGTGCCAATAAAAGATTTGCAGGTTCATTAGAACGCAGGTAATTTATTCGCATTTGGTCGGTTTCCCAGGAATTATACGTGCTAATCCATTCGCGCAACGAGTTTTGATAGTTTCCACTAGGAGCAACTTTATTGGCATGTTCAACGACTTTTTCATAGTCTTTCTTAAATAAATAAAAACGAGCAGCAAAAGCATGTGCAGCAGCAACATTAAAATGAAATCTCGGCACTTCATAAGCAGCATCAGATATCAACGGTAGGCCTTCTTTCAAATCTTTTTCTATCATATCGTAGACGTATGATATTGTTTTTCGGTCGTATTGAGCCTGTACCACCTTACCCGGCTCCACAACATAAGGTATGCCTGGATAATTATCGGCAGTCGCGGGGTCATAAGCACGCGCAAATAAGGTCACTAGCATAAAGTGAGCATATGCCCTGCAGACAAGAGCTTCTCCTTTATAAGGTAATACTTTCGCATCAAAGTTATTTTCAGCGATGGCATGCAAAGCATGATTAGCCGCCGCAATCGCTTGGTACGCTCTATTCCAATAATTAGTTGGCGAATCCGTCCCCGTTTCGGCTGTAGTCTCCTCAAACATATAAGGAGTTCGGTTTATTTCATAGGCATATACTCCCGACCCCAAAGGCCCCTTATCTTCTGCATTATCAGAGGCGGCTTCCATAAAGGTATAATAACTACCCGTGGGATAAGCTGTCGAGACCAAGGCCTTTACTTTTTCTACACTATTAATCGTTGTACGCATATCGGGTTCTTGTTCCAAAAACTTCTCACATCCTGAAAGGACAAAAGAACATACAGCCAGAAAAGCAATAACAATCTTATTAACTACTTTCATATTTCAATTTTTTAAAACCCAAACTTAAGTGATAACGAAAACTGTCTTTGAATAGGCAATGAAACACCTCCCGACTCAAAGAATTCCGGATCCTGTCCCTGTAGGGCTGCATCGGAATATAACAACCACAAATTGTTCGCAACAAAAGATACCGAAGCCGTTCTAGCCCAGAACTTACTTGTAAGAGCTGACGGAATTTGATAAGTCATCATAACTTGTTTCAAACGAATAAAATCTCCCTTTGCAACTCTGACATTCGAATAGTTGTAATTGTTAAAAGGATAACCTGCAATAGTACTTCCCCCGGACTTACCAACCACAACCGGTGCTGTCGTATAACGTTCGTCTCCGTAGATAAGCCACCTGGAAAGCAAGGCATTATTCACGGCATCCACATCTGTATAACTTGATCTAAAAGACGGCGTTAACCGAACATAATTTCCAGCACTGAATGTAAACAAAGCCCCTAAGCTCAAACCCTTGTAGGCAATCGAATTAAAAAAACCACCTGCCAAAGTAGCATCCAATGGACCATGATAATCCAGATAATCTACTGTCGTACTCTGCATATTTACATTTGTAGTCAAACCATTGCTTTCATTGAAAAAATAAGGCAATCCGTTCTCTCCTAACTTATCAAACTTAATCGAAAACAACCCTCTTACAGGATACTCTTCCAATGCCCCTCCTTCTTGTCTGACAACATCCCATATACGTGGTCTATTTTGTAGGCTTGTAACCCGATTCTTGTGATAAGCCAGATTAGTACGTACATTCCATTTCCAATCTGTGCGATTGAGTATTTTATATTGTACGGTATATTCCATCCCTTTGGAATCCATATCGGCATAGTTTGCATACTTTGATGCTTGTCCATCTATACCCGAGGTACGGAATAAACCTATAAGGTCAAATTGTTTTCTTTTATAAAGATCGACTGTTAAGGTCAACCGGTTATTAAGAAATCCCAAATCGAAACCTAGATTCGTCTCGTATTGCTTTTCCCAAGTCAATTCCGAATTTTCCAGAGAGGATATTCCTATTATGCTTTCCCTATCTACAAAGAATGGACGTTCTGTATTCGTATTTCTAAAAATCGCGGCTGAGTTAGTCGCAGCCCCCATACTGGCTACCAAACCGTAAGTAGCACGAACTCTGGCTTGACTCATCCATGATTCTATCGGTTCAAAGAACGATTCCTGATCCAAATTCCAAGCGCCACTGATATTCCATGTAGGAAGCCAACGTGCCGTGCGTGACGTACCTAACTTATTCGAACCATCATATCGTACAGTAGCATTAACGGAATATTTATCATCATAAGCATAAGCTCCCCTAGCCATAAAAGCCACATAACGATCCCATTCGTAGCCCATGCCGTAATAATCATCATTGCTCAATGACAGTTTCTTAAAATAATTAGGGTCGAAATAAACAACTCCTCCTTTATCGTATTGATATCCCACACCGTCAAACCACGAATTTTGTCGGTCTAAAAATCGAATTTCAGCTGTTCCGAAAAAATCAACATCGTGTTTCTCTCCAAAACGCGTATTCCAGTTTAAACTATTCCGCATATAATAGTTCACGAGAGACACATCACTTGACCTGTATACTCCACCATAAGGCATAATGGAAACCGGTTCAAAAGAAGGATTATCCGGATCCGTCCATAGTAATCTATTATTTCCGATAATAATTGAATTTTTACCTCGCGGATCATATTCTGTTCCCGCGCGATACGCTTCAGCAGCATTTGCCGTTTCCAGTACACGGTGTTCCTGTTTCGTTTTCACATAACGATATGCACCGTCAAATGCATATTTTAATGTAGGTAATATTTTCCAACTGATATTGCCCTGCACCTTAAAATCAAGTCCACTAGTCTGCAATGTGTTATTTTCGAGCTCATGTAAGATGCTGAATGGCGCATAATTTTTCTGATAAAATACATTATTACCATTCTCATCAAATGCAGCTAAAGCTCTACTGGTATTTAAAGCAAATGAAAATGGGTTATTATCAAAATTTCTTTCGTATTGTCCCGACACGACATTCGTAACACGGCCTTCTGTGCCGGGAGATATCTGATCACGTATCGAACCTGTCGCCAATAGCTCTGCCTGCACTTTTGAAGATAGTTTAAAATTACCCCTAACATTTCCGGTAAATCTTTTCACTTTATCTGCAATGGTCCAGCCATGATCTTGAAGAAAACTGGTCGATGCGTAAATCTGTGATTTTTCGGTTCCTGAAGAAAGGCTTATTGAATGCTCTTGCAACAATGAATTACGAAAAAGCACATCAAACCAATCCGTATTCCGTAACGCGGCTGAGCGTAAATACGCAGACCGAGCTTCCGGCGATTGTACCAAAGCATAGTCATTCGTGATAGGATCTACCTGGTACATCATATCGTACATCTTACCGAATACTCCCCAGTTTGACGAACCAACTACATCAGCTTGATTCAAATAACCTTTGCTCTCCATCTCCAGATACAACTCAACCTGATCTGCGGAGTTCATAATATTATAATCCGAATAATTCGGCTTCAGGTAACTTGTTAGATTTGCCGTATACGAAAGATGAGGCTGTCCTGCGGTTATTTTCCCCTTTTTTGTGGTTACCACTATAACTCCATTCATCGCACGAGCACCATACATTGCTGTTGCCGCAGCATCTTTTAGAATAGAGAAAGATTCTATATCATCTGGATTCAATCCTGCTACAGAAGAACCTATCAAGGTATTTGCATCTCCAGTAGACAATTGATCATTGGAGATATTCACGACATCTTCCAATACAATACCATCAATTACCCATAATGGCTTATTGTCACCACTTATTGATGTGGCTCCCCGCACCCTTATTTTAGGTGCTGCACCAAACGTTCCCGATACATTTTGAACAGTAACACCGGCAGCTTGTCCTTCGAGCATTCGTGAGACATCAGGGATACCAACTCGTTCAGCATCCTTAGCATCGATTTTTGAAGTTGCTCCTGTAAACAATCTTCTATCCAGATTCTGATACCCCGTAGCTACAACATCTACGGCATCGATTTCCGATGAAACTTCTTCCAAAACGATATTGACATTGGCTCTGTTCTGGACAGGAATTTCAACAGTTTGGTAGCCAACATAAACGATCACTAGAGTTGCAGTCGGAGAAGCCTCGATACTAAAAGATCCATCGGAGGCAGACACCGCTAAGCGATTGGCTCCCTTTACGCTAATCGAAGCTCCGGAAAGGGGCTTACCCGACGAATCCTTAACAGATCCCATAACGGTATTCTGCTGCTGAGCCTCCAAAGGGCGTATAGCTCCTTTGCTATTTTCCTTAAGATTTATAGTGACCGTTCCTGCGATCACTTTAAACTCAAATTTGTTCTGGTCAAGAACTCTTCTCAAAGCTTCTTCTACCGAGACGTTACGGAGGTCAACGCGGACCTTCCCGGCAGTCCTAGCTACTTCACTACTATAGAAAAACCGATGGTTGGTTTGTCGAGAGATTTCTGAGAAAAAATCTTCTATTTTCATGCTGGATGCAGATAACGACACCCGTTGCGCTAAACCATTGGCTTGCACAGCGGTCACCAGCAGAAACATCAAAAATAGGGCTATCTTCATTTTTAAGTACAGATCCTGGGAACAGAGATGCCTCCATTGGGCACGACACTCTTTCCCAAGTGAAAAGTTATTCATACATTTGGTTGTTTGGGTTAATAAATATTTTTTTTCAATCAAATTGAGCGGACTCAAACAAATCTTGCGGGGATGCTGCTACATCCCTGCTTTTTTATTTCAGTTCTTTACTCGTTGTGTAATTTTTCTTTCATATTCTTCTCATTTCGGTTTCCGATATTGTTAGTTTTCGTCCCTCTACCTCGAAGGACAGTTTTGTTGCATAAGAAAGTAGATCCAATACTTCAGATAGGTTTACATCTCGTCCTATTGATCCGGAATAGGTTTTTGTTGTAGAAACTGACGCCCCAAAGCGAATATCCAAATCATACCAAAGTGACAGCTGGTGAGCAATCTGCACGAGATTGTCATCTTTGAAATAGAACTCACCGTTCTTCCAAGCTAAATCCCTTTTCAGATCCGCATTTCTCACGTTGATCTGGTCTCGGACAACGTATGCCTTTTGCCCCGGCATCAATACATTGCTCTGGTTCCCGGCAAAAACCTCTACCTTCCCCTCGGCCAGTGTCGCGTATAACCTGTGGTGATAGGTATTGACATTGAAGTGCGTACCTAGAACCTTGATGCTCCTCTCCCCGTCTACATCGACAACAAACGGTCGATCCGCTTCGTGTGCCACTTCAAAATAGGCTTCTCCTTCTAAGAATATCCGTCTTTCGGAAGAGGAAAATACGACAGGAAAACGGAGCTTAGACATGGCATTGACCCAAACCTTGGTACCATCCGCCAAAACCATACGAAAGAAGGACGCCTTGGGTACGACTAATGTGTTGTATTTCGTTTTCTGATCCGGAATGGATGTGTCAGTGGTATAATGCATTTCCTCTCCGTCATGAACTAGCTTTACACCATTCCTTTTCTCTGTCACGACTTCGGTATTTAGCGAGATCGTTTCGCCATCAGCCAAGATAAGCTGTGCGCCACTACTTGCCGGCTGCACATCAACTGCGCGTTCCGTTTCTAGTACTAAGTCGAGCGTTTTATCCAAGGTTTTCGAATAGAACAGCCATGAAAAAGTAAAAAGGAGTAAGATTGAGGCTGCAGAGAGGACAGCGACCAATCGGACAGAGCGGGTACGCGCAGCTTTTGGAACCATGGGTACAGGATCTTCAAACTTTTGACGCAAGCGTTGCCACGCTGTGTTTTCGTCAAAAGCCGCCAATGCTTTGAGCCTTGCCTCCACCTCAGCAGTTTTTTTAAACTCTTCTAGTAAAGCTTTATTTCGATCATCTTTCTCCAACCAGACCATGAATTCAGCCTCTTGCTCTTTGGAGAGATTGTTTTTTAGATACCCGATTAATAATTTAGCGATTCGGTCGCGATTAGTTTCCATATTACAGTATATAGAAACATTCACGGCAGATTAGAACCACAAAAAAAATTAATTTTTTATAAAAAGGATGAAAAGGGCTAAAAATTCAGGGTTTAACTTTTGGATGAGCACTTGCATTCCGCGCTGTTTTTGGGTTTTTACCGTATTGACGCGTATCCCCATTTCTTCAGCGATCTCCGCATTGGACAAGCCTTCCAGATACCCCTTTCTGAAAACCTGCTGACAGGCATTGGGTAACGTTGCTACAATAGACAGGATCTCAGCAAGCACCTCCGAACGGATAATATTGTTTTCAATCTCACTATCGTAATGATCCAAATATTCATTTTTCTCCCAATATCGATTGACAATCTTCCGTTGTCGGGCTAAATTATAACAGGAAAAGCGAACTGTTGAGTATAAAAAGTTTTTAATGGCAGCCTCTTCCTCAGATATACGATCTTTCTGTTTGAAATAAACTAAGAACGCATCAGACACCACGTCCTCTGCCACCAACATGTCCGAAGTCATCTCCCAAGCAAAATGACATAAACTTTTGTAATACTTTCTAAACAGAACTTCTTCTTTTGTTCGCTCACTCATATATATCACTCTCCTTCCACCCTACCGACACCTGTAAAAAATGTTAATAAATGATCAATTATAGGTAAATATACTAATATATTAAACATTTCAACAAGATTGGTAAAAAATACACAAAAGACACACCTTATTCATTGCTGCTTATTAAAAACTCACCAACAACCTTTCCTACAAATAAATTTTACACATATTATCTAAAATTCGCCAAAAAAAACACAAGTTAATTAAAGATATTCTTAGATATTTCCCCTTATCGACTACATTTTTTTATACTTTTAAAACAAAGTTAATAGATAATTAACTATTTCATCTTCTAAAGATTTAAATTTTAGAGCAACATTACAAATAACACCTCTTTTGTTTTGTTTAATACTTTCTCCAGAGCTTTTTTCAGGTATTATCTGATAAAATCGAAAGCTAAAATATACCACATAGAAATATGATGAAGAGTAGAAGTTAGACGACTTAGGGGGTTATATTATTTCATATGGAGATAGTGTCAGGGAACTCAATAATATCCTCGGCTAATTATTATAATACAATATAGAAATCACGAACATACTGACGACTTGGCTAGAAATGACAAATACTTTTTCCATAACTGTATTATTTTAAATATATCGACATGCGCTTTGCAAGAGTCTCCTTTATCTTTGGAGATAAAGCATCATAAACTTCTTTATAGGTATCGAAATCACTTTGCGTATTCACCAAACTGTAAAAGATATATGGAACAGGTATAGTAGCTATATTTTTTTTCAGAAAGCTTACCTCCTCCTGTACCAAGCTATCTCGTAAACCATTAACCCACACAGTGCTTAGCTGCTGATTAAGTAATCTAGACGCCTCCAGATCACCTGATTCATTCAGCTTATATATGATCTGCTTAAGGCTATCTTTTGCTTTCAGATTCACTAAGCTATATTTTTTTGTGATGTCTGTAAACTCCTGATATAAACGAAAATTTTCACCCTTAGCATTCACGCTCAAATCCGCTCCCCAATCTTCATCTAATAAGCCCTGTTCCAATTGGGACTGATCAAGTCCTTCTGATATTGAAAACGTATATTTTCGAGATTCTTTCGGATCTAACCATACGGATTTGGAAAGTACATATCGAGGCAAATCTCCCTCACCAAAACGAGCATACCGTTTTAGCTCGGTAGGTTTCAGAATATCTCGTTTCCAGGAAAAGACAACGGTGTAAATACCGGCAGCTATGCTGTCTATCTTCAGATGGAAAGTATGCCCAATAATCGTATCCAATAAAATTTGCTTACCGCTAATCGCATTATATAGATCTATATATACTGTGGAATCAATTGGCAAATTACCGGAAAGCTCTACAGAAGGAGAATTCTTGCAGGTTGCAAAAAGGAACAAAAGTAAAATTGGCAGAAATCGCATACTATATATTAATTTCGTTTGGATCATAAGTCTTTCATCAAATATCATTTAAAGAGTTTATTCAAGCTTTTTCCAAAAATATTATTCGCTTAACGATACAACTCGCGATACAGTTTAGGATCATAGAACTTTCAAAAAGCCCATTAAGTCCAAGAACGCACAATGATTCCACTCACCATCCCCCCTCAGCACAACACTTGCACGAACGGGGTTATCGGAGACTCGTAATAATATATTTATTCAGGCATCGGATTACCAGGTCCAGGCCCAGAACTTTCTATTGCCAATCCTATATATTGTATAGCTGCATCTTTAACATATATAAATTCTAAATATTCATTGTCATAATTTTCTTTAGCAATATAAAATCCGTTGGGGGCATTAATTGAAAAGTCTGGTGTAAGATAATAATTATACCAATAACCATATAATTCTTCGTATAAGGGATAAGGAATACTTGGATTTGTGAAGAGCAAATAATAATCAGAGCAATACTTATATCCTCCACCAGAATATTCAGCTGACAAAAATCCTGGAACACGATCAAGTAAAACCATATTTCCATAATCATCATATGCCACAGAGCCTAATCCGTCTGGATAATAAACTTCATAACCTTGCGCAACACAATGGACAAATTCTGCGACCATCATAGCAGTACCTATATAACCTAACCCCAACCTGGTCGCAGTCTTACCAATCAAACTTATTAAAGCTTTCCGAGCTGCATAGCTACCAACATATTTTCCTTTGGCCCAATCAATTAGACGATCCACGCCTAAGGCGCGTAAAGCACAGTCCCAAACATCGGAATTCGACGATGGTCCCTCTTCCAGAGCATACAAGACCAATCCCAAAACAGCAACCTCAGGCGAGTCCCAACTACTAAATTCTTCCAACACTTCACTTGCAGTATATCCTTTAGAAAGCAAATATGCTTGTGAATTACTTAAAAGCGTAGCAGTTAATAATTCTGCCTCACTTTCAGTTGTCGGAATAGATAACTCAGGTAAAGGGTCAATATCCGTAAATGATGTGATGTCAAACGACGGAGATGATAGTGATAGTGAAATATCATTTTCCGAAATAGGATTTAAATTTTCAATTACTTTACTATTTTCTAAGCGAATATCTTGAAACTCATATTTAGAACACGATACAAAAGCCAATATAGCAAAAAAAGGCTATAGTACATTTTGATTTTTAAAGAAGATTTTTTTCATTATATTTAAATTTAGTGTTAAATAATATTTAACTAATCATATTTATGCATGTATGCGTTGAAATATAAAAAATGCGACATATTCTAAACTTTCAAAAAATTAAAGAAACCACTTCCACGATACCGATCGTTTAACTCTGTCTTTGAAGATATAAAAACACATACAAAAAAATAGCTATTAAAAATTGTATTTTCATATTTTATCTTTTACATTAGGCAAACAACAATTAAATAAGTCTGTCCTAAAATTTTAAGACAGACCTATTTAATTTTAAAACTATAACTTAGCTAATTTTCCATAGAAAAACGAGTTGGGGTTGTCCGTTCTGTAAAGACCTCCTATGTTAACAATATCTGGATTTGAGCTCACTACATAATCGAGTGTAAACTCAGCTCCTATGAAATAGTTTTTCATAGCTGCCTGAAGCCAACCATTATTATAGTTGCCATTTGTTGATGTCGGAGGATTTGATAACTTTATTACATTTCCAACATAGGTATAGCTATATTCAGCCTGTGAAATATAAACAGCACCCTGCGTTCTAAAGCCGACACTTAACCTAGCTGTAGTAGAGTTAACTAGCGAAAACCGCATATACTCTAACGTAGCGCTATTAGCTGCGTAAAAGTTTATATTATTCTGCCATACTGTATTAAACTCGGAAGTAATTCCGGGAGGTAGATTTGGCCCTTCAACAACTATCGCATTAAATGCACCATTAGCAGCAAACAACGTCGTGATAGGTAAAATAGGTATAGCATTGTTTTCTACTTCATACGATCCTGAAAGAGAAACCATCTTCACATCATCATTGTCAAAATCAATCCTAGTTAACCATGTGCCGTTAAATGATATTGGCTGGAAGATATCTATTCCGTTTAAACTATATGCAAAACCAGATGTTCTGGAATGAACATTCTCTTGATTGTCTAACCAAGTTATGGATATTGTTTTGGCTATCCTATCAATCGCCACAGCATACTTAACACCATCTCCAGTTTCAAAATATGCATTTGTATTCTCTGCAAAGAAATTGACTACTTCTTGAATTTTAGCCGCAAACTCGCCTGCGTCAAGAGAGGCCTCGGCATTAGTTGTTACCTTTGTCAGTACTAGATCATGCTGATATTTCTTTCCTTTCAAGAAAATAGAATCAGTGGTAGATCTAATATATTCGAACTCAATATCACTTCTATAGCCATGAGGAGCCGTACCACCGTAGGTTGCAGAAGGCTCTTGTAGCATCGTAATATATGTGAATGTGTCAAATAAAATAGACGCATTCATCGCCCATATAATGCGATATGTCGAATTATGCCAATCTGTAGCGGTAGCAGAACTTAAATCTCCCTGCATCTTACAGCTATTGTCATCGTTGAAGTCTATGTAAAAATTGTATGCCCCTTTACTGCTCGATGTACCTGTATTCAAGGTAGCTTTCCATCCGCTCGGAGATTCCAACAGTTTTGATTGAAGCTCTTCTAGCCGCTCTGCCATCCGCTCTTCAGGCAATACCCCAAACAAAGACTCTGTCTTCTCCTTATTACAACCAATAAAAAGGAAGGGGACTATAATAAATATTAAAATCTTTTTCATCATCTAATTTGCTATTAATGTTATCTATATATAACAGGGCCATAGAAATAATTTGTAGCAACACCATTCTCCCGGAATCCGGCAAAGGTGCGGTACAGCGGGCTATCTGGTGTAATACCTGTAGGCAAGTAATTCGCAATAAACTGTCTTCCCGTTAGGTAAGGAAGCAGAAATTGCTCAAACGGCGGAAGCCTGGTTTCCCGTCCATTATTATACGTCGCACCTGTTCCTTCCGGCAGCATCTTGGTAAAGGTAATAAGTCCGTTTGTCGCATTGACAGTATAGCTAAAGTCATAATCGCCATTATACACTGGTGTTGTAGTAGTCGCTGTTGTAAACCCAATTCGCAAGGTCATCTTACCTGGTGTAGTTGTAAACATCAACTGCATCGTTCTCATTCTCCAACCTGCTGCCACCATGGCATTGTTATAGTTCGTCAGCATTGTATTAAATGCAGCAGAACTGCCATAAGTCGTATAATGTGCCGCTGTGGGATCGATAGTAATAGTACTCACCCTGTTCATAGCCAATTGATAGCCAAACGTTAAGGTGATATCTTCAGGGAAAGTAGCGTTATATTCTTCTGTAAGTACCCTATACATTTCCGCTTGCAGCTCCCCAAAATTAATATTGAAGTAGCTGTTAAAGTACTCACGTACCACACTTTCTTTCAAACGAATCCTATCTCTGTACTCCTGCTCTTCGATACCTGCAACATAATTATCGAACCAAACCTGACCTTCGATCAACAAATGAGCAACCATCTCAGCAAAATCTTCTCCGAAATTACTTCGTGCGTATCTCGAAACAAAACCAAGTCGCTTTGCCTCTGCTTCTGTATTCTCGGCCGCTAGCCAATTATCCACATGGTCCGCCGTAATGGTTCTGAACGAGGGAGGTATTGCCACCATCTGATTCAGAATGTGGGTGAACTCATGATGGATGGTTCTCAATCTTCTTTTGATATCATTCCCTTGCAATTCACTGATATTATTTACATCGTACAACACCACTCTACGCCCTCCATCAGCAGTACCCAATGTAACACTTCCATTATCATTGTATGCATGAGAACCAAATAAAACAAACTGTTTTGGCGTATAGGTTTTAATCATCTCCTCCCCACCTAAGAGCTCATAAGGTTTCAAAAAACCTTTTAAGATCATGTCTGCCGCAGGCTTTACCTTTTCAATATTAGGAGGAGAAATATTCTTAGCAATATCAGTATGGCTACGATCGAACCTATAAACCACTTCTATATTATACGGTTTTGTTAACGTATTATATAGGTAGTCGTCTATTTCCGTTTTTTGGAAATTATCGTAATTGTACTGTGATAGATCAACATCTAAATTCTCGTCACTTTTATTACAAGCAGCAAGCCCTATCAACGAGGCTATAGCTAGTATATGGATCAATTTAATTTTCATAGTCTTAAATATTATCTAGGGTTTTGACTAACTCCTGCTAGCGATGCCTCACTTGGGATTTGGAAAACTCTTCTTAGATCATTGGATTCCAGTACCATCTCTGTCTCTTCATCATTCTCATCTAACACAACATGTACTACAGGCAATCTATGACGGACAATATCCATCCATCTGACTCCTTCAGTAACAAACGCACGTTGCTTCATTTTCAGAATAATATGGATTAAGGCTGCTTTGGTATCAGTAGTTCCTGCAGCTGCATGAGCTTTATCCAGCGTCAAACTATGCGTGGCATCATTGTAATTATTGACCCTTTGGCTCAACAGGTGATTGATATCCTCTAAAGCTTTCGCATCATTCCCAAGTTGTGCATATGCTTCTGCACGATTGAACAACGCTTCATCAGATGTCAGAATTGGCTGCATAATATATGGAAAACCAGTACCTGCCTGAATATTTGTGATATGAAAGTATTCATTCCACATATACGAAGTGTAATGCTGCCCACTGGAATAACTCAAACCTTTCGTGTACATCATGGTTCCCGGGAAGATTTCAGTTGCGAAAAATTCATTATACTTTTTTTGACCATAACCAAATCTTTGATAAACAGAGGCTCCTGTCTGACGCTGGTATACACTATACGTTTCTCTTATCAGGAGATTGAAGTCCTTATCCGGTTTTGTCATTTCCAGAAGGTATTCAGCCGAAGTCATCAATCTCAACACACTATTTACTTGTCGAATTTTGTTGGTGTAATCCCCGTTACCAAATACATTATTGGCGGAACTCAACGCCTTCTGGAATTCACCTGTGAACAAATAAAACCTAGACGCGAACGCGCTTGCGGAGGACGTATTAAAATGGTACTTCGGCACTTTCCAGACCCCTCCTGCCAACATAGGCAAGCCTTCTTCCAAATCAGCCCTAATTTTATCATAGGTCTCCTTTACAGTTCCTCTCTCATACTGTGCCAAAGCAACGGTTTCCGGCCGATCAATATAGGGGATCCCAGGAGAATCGTTTGCACCGTCAATCTCATAAGGTTGAGCAAAAAACAATGCTAACATAAAATGCGCATAAGCTCTTGCAACCAGAGCTTCCCCTTTGTAGGGACGAACCTCATTGCCCAAATTATTTTTTTCAATGGCATCAAGCGCGTGGTTAGCAGCAGCAATGGCCGCGTAACAGGTATTCCAATATTGCGTTGGCGTATTGTTGCCACTTCCGATTACGTCCTCCCAATAATAATATTCCGAATACGGAGAATCGTTAGTACCAATAGCCACTCCCTTATCCGACACATTGTCCGATGAATGTTCGGCCATTGCCAAGTAATTATAGGATGGATATGCGGTACCTATCAATTGAGCCACTTTATCGACATTGTCGATCTCAGTCCTCATATCGGGATTTTGATCTAGGTACTTGTTACATGAAGTAAAAACCAAAACCAGTCCCGAGATAATCAAAAAATTATAATATCTTTTTATCATGTCTTATACTATTAGAAGCCCATCTTTAACGAAAATGTATATTGTCTTGGTACAGGCATCGCCACACCCCCATTGTTGAAAAATTCTGGATCGGCGCCGTTCAGCCTTTTGTCGGAATACAGCAGCGCAATATTATTACCTACCAACGCTATTTGCGCAGAGGTCATTCTCAATCTTTCCGCTATAGATTTAGGCAGCATATAACTTAATTGCAGTTGCTTCAATCGGACAAAGTCGCCGCTTGCTATCCGTTGATCTGAATAATTGTAAGCATTATAGGGATACGCGGCATTAGTTGTTGTTCCGTTCGCTCTCAAAATACGATTTGCCGATGTCGGATCCAGTATGGAAGGTATATTAGTCGCTGTTTCGTCCCCAGGCATTACCCAGCGATTAACCATATCTCTTGACATAGAGGCCATATCAGAATATCCAGAATAATAACTGGGCTGCAATCTCACGAAGTTACCTGTAGCAAAAGTGAATAATGCCGTCAGTCCAAAATTTTTGTAACTAAAGTTATTGTAAAAACCACCAGTAAATGTTGGATCTACAGGGCCATGATATTTCAAATAGTCAATATCTTCACTTTGTAAATAGATGTACGTATCTTTTTCACCTTCCGTACCTATGTATGTTGGGTAGCCATAATCTGGGTTCAATCCATCAAACTCGAGGGAAAACAAGCCACGTTGAGCATACCCTTGTACCGCAGCTCCCTCCGCCCTCACCAGGGTCCAAATATTTTGGTTGACGTCTAGTCTCGTAACTTTGTTCTTATTGAGGCCGAAATTAAATTGCGTGCGCCAGTTAAAACCATTTTCCAATCTAACTGGTGATCCCGCAACTGTTAATTCAAAACCCCGAGCTTCCATGTCGGCATAATTGGCCTGCTTAGTGAATTGACCTCCGATACCCGAGGTACGTATACTGCCTATCAAGTCAAAGATCTTTCTATTATACCAATCTGCGGTAATATCAATTTTTCCAAACAACTGCAAATCGGTCCCAATATTGAATTCGTAGAGCTTTTCCCAAGTCAGTTCTGAGTTCGCTAAACTACTGATAAAGGTAAGCGCCTCCTTTTCATCCTCATATGGTCTATAGGAGACCCTATTGTAGAACACAGGCAAGGCATTTCTGGCGCTTCCGAGGCTGGCCACCAGCCCATACGTACCACGAACGCTCAAGGCTGTTAAATATCTGTTTTCGGAATTGAAGAACCCTTCCTGATCAATATTCCATTTCGCAGATGCGTTCCAAGTCGGTAACCAACGAGCGGTTCTGGATTTCCCAAGTACATTAGAACCGTCTATCCGAGTGGTAAAGTTCACCGAGTACTTATCTTTATAAGCATAGGCACCTCGAAACATTCCTGCTACAAATCTTTCCCATTCATAATTCATACCGAAGTAAGGATTTCCTCCTTCAATCATTTTTTTGAAGAATCTATAGTTAGGATTTACCAATCCGCCGTTCTCGTATTGATACGCAACACCATCATAGTTTGAGTTTTGTCTATCCGTATAGCGTACTTCAAAGGATCCAAAAGCATTTATTCTATGATCACTATTGAAAGTGTCGTCATACTCTAAATTAGAACGGAAATAGTAGTTTTTTAAATTATTGATAGATGTATTGTAAAAACCACCTTCTGGGAGGACTACAAGAGGAAGGCTGTTTGGATCGTCCGGATCCGTGTACAATAAGATATTGTTATCCGCTATAGTTGCATCTCCGTCAGCTCTATACGCTTGTACCATGTTTGAACCTTCCTTTACATAATGTTGTCTCTCCGTACCCGCATACCTGTAGGCAAGGTCTGCAGATGCGGTCAATTGAGGTATAACCTTATATCTCAGTCCTCCCTGCACCTTCAGATCCATATTGGTAAGGTTCAAATAGTTGTTATTCAATTCATTGATAATATTAAACGGAGCATAATTGCGCGTAAAGTATTCCAGATTTCCACCTTCATCATAAGGAGTAATCAATCTACTGATATTCAATGCATAAGAATACGGGTTAATATCAAATTCCCTGGAATACTGTCCAAAGACAGGATCCGACTGTCTGGTTAATGTTCCGGGGGCTCTTTGATCACGAATTGAGCCATTGACCAAAAGCTCAGCAGAAAACTTATCATTCATTTGGAATGAGTTTCTAAGATTAGCTGTGTACCGTTTAACGTTATCGCCCATCGTCTGACCACTGTCGTGAATAAACGATGTAGAAATATATGTAGACGATCTTTGCGTTCCGGAGGTAATACTAAGAGAATGGTCTTGAAGCAGAGAATTGTTAAACAATACATCAAACCAATCCGTATTAGCGCTAGCATATCGTTGTAAATATGCTAATTTAGCTTCAGTTGTGTTCTCCAAGCCAAATCCTGTAACGGGATCGTAGTCATACATCTCATTGTACATTTTAAAGAAGACGCCTCCAGTAGCGCCCCTTGATACAGCACTATGGTTGAAGAAACCTTTATTGTCTTGTTCAATTAATACAGACATCTGCTCTGCAGAATTCATTATGTCAAATTGATTATAATTTGGTTTAAGGAACGTCGTATAGTTGCTTGAATAATTCACCAATGCCTTCCCCTCGGTATTCCGTCCTTTTTTCGTTGTTACTACTATGACTCCGTTCATGGCGCGTGCACCGTACATGGCTGTAGCAGCTGCATCTTTTAGGATAGTAAAAGACTCAATGTCATCTGGGTTCAGACCGGCTACTGAAGATCCAATAAGTGTATTGGCATCTCCAGTGGATAGAGCCTCATTCGAAATATTGATCAGATCCTCCATAATAATACCATCTATAACCCATAGCGGCTTATTTTCGCCGGACAATGATGTAGCGCCCCTGACTCGAATTTTCGGAGCAGCACCAAATGTACCTGAGACATTCTGTACCGACACACCAGCTGCTTGGCCCTCAAGCATACGGGAGATATCTGGAACACCATTTCTTTCAGCATCTTTCGCATTAACACGAGATGCTGCACCTGTGAATAGTTTTCTGTCCATATTCTGATACCCCGTCGCAATCACATCTACGGTCTCAATCGTCTGATCGTCTTCTTGGAGCGTAATGTTCACAGTACTCCGTCCGCTTACATTAACTTCCTGTGCGTTGTATCCAATATAACGTATGACAAGAATGGAATTGGTGGCTGCTGAAATAGTAAATCTACCGTCTGCATCGGTGGTAGTTCCCACTGACGACCCTTTAACAGTAACAGAAGCACCTGCTAAAGCTTCACCTTGGCTACTTCTAACTGTTCCGGTAATCTGATTCTGATCAGTTACGACCTTTGTCGGACTTTTTTCGGAATAATTTACAGAGATGGTCTCTGCAATAATTTTAAAAGAGAATGCCTTATCTTTTAAAACTCGCGATAACGCCTCTGTTACCGAAGCATTCTTAATCTGTACACTAACTGGTGATGAATTCTTAATAACTTCATCGCTATATAAGAATTTATAGTTTGTCTGTTTGGTGATTTGTTGAAATACATCCTCCAGTTTTGCATTATGCACAGAAAGATTAACGTGCTGGGCGGTGCCTTCTGCGTAAGCACAGGTGGCAAGAACTAACAAAATAAGCGTTGTTATTTTCATAATTCGGAAAATTTTTAGAAAAAACGTATTAACTGGATCAATACGCCTTTTGCCAAATGGTAAGTTATTCATACATTTGATTAATTGGGTTAAGATTAACTGTTAACGATCGGTTACTTTCGACTTGATTAATTTCTACAGGGGTGCGCCAACACTCCTGTTTTTTTTGTACTTGTTTTTAATTCATATGCATATAATTTGTTTTTTAAAAAGTCATATGGAATATCCATATTATTTCCATCAGTTTGTTTATTTGAGTTTACTTATCTTCAATAGAATCAACGAACTAGCAGGTTAGGGGTGCAATTATGGATATTTCATATTATACGTTGTTTTTGATTAATAATTTATTTCCTTCTAATGTAAATTTTAAATCGCTTACAAATTCGAGCATATTCAACACTTCGGAAAGGTTTACATCTCTATTAATCGAACCGGAATACGTTTTCGATGTAGACACAGACCTTCCGAGTACAACATCTAAATCATACCACGATTGAATCTGCTTGGCGATGTGAACAATGTTGTCACTTTCAAAATAGAACTCGTTATTTTTCCAAGCTAGATCCTTCTTCAAATTGGCTTTACCAATTTTGATGCTTCCTTGCGATATCAATGCATATTGCCCCGGTTGGATTACCTTCTCTTCATCCTTATTCTTAATCCCAATACTGCCCTCGGCTAAAGTTGTCCTGAATGCCGTTTCAAAAGCCTGCACATTAAATTTTGTTCCGAGCACTTTTATTTCTGTATCATTTGCAACGACTTTGAATGGCCGTTGGCTATCCTTTGCAACATCAAAGTAAGCTTCCCCTTCTAAATAGACGACTCTTTCATTATCGTCAAAAGCAACAGGAAATCTAAGTTGGGACTTTGAATTTATTGACACGTGAGAACCATCAGGCAGTGTCATTTTGAAAAAACTACCATTCGGGACAACTAAAGTCGTGTATATTGGTTTGTTGTCCGCAGGAAGTAAATCCCCATACAGCACATGATGATTCGCACCATCTCTTATTTTACCGTCTAAATCTACCGAGATATCATCACCAACTGCCACTTCAGTACCATCCGGCAAAACCAGTCGAGCTGACTTTTCAGCAGGCAAGATATCGTTCTTATACTTGAGACTCTTACTTTCTACAACCTTCGCAGTATGAACAGAATCCACTTCATCAGAACGAAAATATGTAACATACAGTAGGGAACTAATCAGCACGACGCCCGCTGCCGCTAGTGGTAGCCACCACTTGGTTTTAGTCTTTTTTACCGCTCCGCCTTTCGAAAATTTAATCCACTCGTTATCTACATCTATCGAACTTACATAAGATAGATCTTCAGTTATCCTGTTGGAGGAAATAAGCTCGTCAAAAAGTATTTTATTCCGTTTATCAGCTGCTAACCATTGATTAAGTTCTATAACTTCTTCTTCAGAACACTCGTTTTGAGCGTACTTCGCTAACAATTGAGCAATATGGAAAGGTTTTTTATTCATAATTCTAAGTATAAGAAACCTAGAATCAAAAAAGGGGTGACAAAAAATAAAAAATATTTTATTACTTACAGAAAAGGACAGTAAAAAACAGTAAAAACTCCGGGTTTAATTTAGACTGCACAACCTTTAATCCTCTTCTCTTCTGTGTTTTAACGGTATTTACACTTAAATCAAGTGCTTTAGAAATTTCTTGATTACTCCATCCGTCGAGATAACCTAGACGGAATATTTTTTGGCACGAAGCTGGCAATTCATTAACGATCCGATTAATCTCAACAATAAATTCTGACTTTATAATGTTATTTTCAAAATCAGCATCGTCGTATTCCTTGAAGTGGCTTTTTTGCCAATATTTTTCAATGACTTTATCTTTACGATTGTTATTGTAAATGGCGTATTTAATAGATGTATATAAATAGGACCGAATAGCATTTTCATCTTCAGAAATCTTTTCCCGATTTTGGAAATAGGAAAAGAAAGCATCTTGCGCCAGATCTTTGGCCAGCTCGTTATCACCGACCATTTGCCACGCAAAGTAACAAACATTACGGTAATTTTTTTTAAATAAATCCTCGTCAGAAATCCTATCCATCATAATTTCCCCGTTTATTAATACACTAACCCCGATCTCGAAAGAAATTCGCACTGTTGTCTATGCAATATATGCCGTAGTAAAGATATATGCAATTTTTAATTAAAAAAATAAAAACTATGGTTAGGTAGGCGAACAAGCCAATAACCAAACAAATATCAAAAACATTTAATATCACCCGATGATTGTTAAAACAAAACACACTAACCAACGAATAAAACTAAACATTAAAATGTTTTCAACAACTAATATAACTATAATAACGTCATAAAATCAAATTAAAGTCTGAAAAATAAAGACAAAAACAAACAAAAGAAATGAATATCACAGAAAAAACAACACGTTAACCACAAATAACACCCTAATTTTACTTTACTTCAACTTTAACATAGATACTTTTTTTTTAAACACAAACTAAACTCAACCTCAAATCGTTATTAACCCCTATTTTTCTACCAAAAAGAAAAAAATTTCATACACAAACGCACTTAGCAAACACACCCCCGGTTCAACCCCAAAGTCAATCATCTAAAATTCACATGATACTTTTTTCAGAAAAAACCACTTTTTTTTGTATTTTTAAGGCTTTCTGTAAATCCATAATAAAAAATAGATGCTATTAGCTGTATTATCCGGATTAATCATATCGCTTTTAATTATTCCATTTGGCAAGTTATTAACGACTAAATGGAGTTTTCTCCTTACCATATTGCCTGCATCGTTATTCTTGTATTTTATGAGCTATGTTCCTGCTATATCTGCCGGATCTAGTTTTTTACAGCATATAAATTGGATTCCTTCATTGGGTGTAGATTTTGATTTCAAGCTGGATGGGTTGTCTTTACTTTTCGCACTCCTAATTACAGGAATCGGTACAGCAATATTTTTTTATGCTAGAACCTATTTAAAAGGTTATATTTTTTTTGATCGCTTCTTCGGCTATTTATGCCTCTTCATGTCAGCCATGTTGGGTGTAGTACTATCGGATAATATTCTTTTGTTATTTGTGTTTTGGGAACTAACGAGTATCAGCTCCTTCTTCTTGATCGGATTCAACAACGACAATTCAGATTCCCGAAAAAGTGCCTTGACTGCACTTAGTGTAACTGGATTAGGCGGCTTTTTCCTTTTGGCAGGCTTGATACTACTAGGGAATATTGCGGGCACGTATACCATCTCCGAACTGATTGATGCTCGCGAGCTCATCCTCAATCATGAACTTTACCCTTTGATACTGGGATTCCTGTTTTTGGGTGCATTCACAAAATCGGCACAATTTCCTTTTCATTTTTGGTTACCAGGAGCAATGAAAGCACCTACGCCCGTATCTGCCTATCTGCACTCGGCTACGATGGTCAAAGCTGGGATCTATTTGTTGGCGCGGTTTTCTCCAATATTAGGGGGCACCGATTATTGGAATTATCCCCTTATGGCTGTGGGTGGATTTACCATGCTATTTGCGTCTATCCATTCCTTATTTCGAATTGATTTAAAAGGAATTTTAGCTTATTCTACTATTTCTGCGTTAGGAATTTTGACTTTTCTTATCGGTTTAGGTACGCGGGAAGCTATCATAGCTGCAAGTGTTTTTATATTAGTACATGCTCTATACAAGGCTACACTGTTCTTGGTAACCGGCATCATCGACCATGAAACGGGCACACGGGATATCACAGCATTAGGAGGTCTACGAAAAGTATTATTGCCAGTCTCGATAGCAGGTATTCTAGCTGCTTTGTCCAGTGCGGGTCTCCCACTTACCTATGGGTTTATTGGTAAAGATTTAATATACGAAGCCACCTTACATACCGATTATCAAACACTCGGTTGGATATTGAACGCAGTAGCTATTGCAACTAATATCGGACTAGTAGCCGCTGGATTTATGGCTGGTATAAAACCATTTGTGGGAACCTTACCCAAGCAATTTGAGAACATACATCTTCCGTATAAATCCATGTGGATACCTCCATTGATATTAGCCATATTGGGATTGGTCTTTGGCTGGTTTCCTGGTCCGGTAGGCGATTTTATAAATCATGCCACTGCGAATGCAGTTTATGGAAGCGAAACAGATATGTATCTTAAAATATGGCATCTCAATATCGTGTTGATATTAAGTGTTGCTACTTTATTAGCTGGAACCCTCGTCTATTTCGTCAACAAACCCAGTCCATCCAAGTTAAAAGCCATTGAAAAACTAAACTCAATAGCGCCGCAACGCATCTTTAGGGGCTACGCCAACGACATTATGCGGTTTTCAAGGTGGTATACCGATCTATTTCACAACGGATACCTGAGATCGTATCATCTAAAAATTATATTGTTTGCAGAACTCCTCTTAGCATACAAGTTATGGATTAGCGGGCCAATAACCCTTGATCTTGAAAAAATCACAACACCTTCGTTTTATGAGATAGGTGTGATCGTCATTTTGATAGGTGCCCTATACATCGTCGTAACAACCCCTTCCCGATTGACATCGGTCGTTGCGATGAGTGTGATTGGATACTGTATCTGTTTGATATTCGTGTTCTATAGCGCTCCCGATTTGGCGATGACACAGTTTACCATTGACACCTTGAGTACGGTTTTATTTGTATTGGTTTTGTATAAGCTACCGAGTTTTATCAATCATACTGGAAAAGCGATCCTGTACAGAGACGGGATAATCGCGTTGAGTTTTGGAGTCATCATATCACTAATCGCCTTACGGGTATGGTCGGAACCTATTTCAGAAGAGATTGCTAATTTTTATGGTGAAAATGCCTACATCTTAGCCAAAGGTAAAAATGTCGTAAATGTGATACTCGTCGACTTTAGAGGTATCGATACCATGTTTGAGACGGTGGTGTTGAGTATTGCAGCGCTGGGCGTATACAGTTTAATAAGGTTACGGTTAAAATCAACAGAAAAAGAATAATATGCGAAGTCCTATACTACAATCAGCTACGAAGTACTTACTTCCTATTCTGTTACTTTTCTCATTTTTTCTATTGCTACGCGGACACTACTACCCTGGAGGTGGATTTGTAGGTGGTTTGGTGGCCTCGATTGCATTCGTTTTACATAGTTTCGCCAATGGAACAGAAGCGACGATGAAAATATTAAGAAGAAAGCCTCTGTCTTTGATCCCGATCGGTTTAGGTGTATCCACCGTGAGTATGACTGCTCCAATGCTTTTTGGACTTCCACCAATGACCGGTCTTTGGTTTGAAGAGCCCATACCCGTAATCGGCATGATTGGATCGTCTCTATTTTTTGACTTAGGCGTATATCTAGTCGTTATCGGCGTAATATTAACTATTTTGTTTACTATTTCCTTAAACAATCTAACCGAAAAAGACTAATGGAGTTGCTATTAATAATTCTTTTAGGCCTGCTTTATGCTGCCGGTGTGTATATGATACTTCGCCGAAGTATGGTAAAATTACTGTTGGGTATTATGCTTTTAGGAAGCGGCACCAATATTTTGATTTTCTTACTTGGAGGCATTACGAAAGGTAAACCTCCAGTTATCGATGAAAATGCTAAAATATTTCAGGATGCTTTTGCAGATCCCATTCCGCAAGCTTTAATTTTAACGGCAATTGTGATCAGTTTTGGTTTGACCGCCTTTGCTATTGTATTGTTGAAACGAGTTTACGCTCTTGTAAATTCAGATGATTTAGATGACTTAAATACGCCCGAAGAGGAAGATATATGATAGACAATCACATTTTAGCCCCAGTTTTTATCCATCTGTTTTCGGCATTGCTACAACTTATTGCCTGGCGGAAGACTGTTAGCCAACGCTTTATCAGTGTAGGTGGCAGTTTGTTGGGACTACTACTCGCTATCCGGCTTTTTGATAAAGTATACGAAAATGGTATTCTGACCATGAATGCCTCAAACTGGGAAGCACCATTTGGCATTGTATTCGTAGCCGATCTACTCAGCGTGACGCTAGTATTATTGACCTCAATAGCAGGATTCGCCGTGTCCATATTTTCATCGACAGGGTTAAACAGACAGCGGATGCTATATGGTTATTTCCCTATTTTCCACTTTCTGTTAATGGGATTGAATGGTGCCTTTTTGACCGGGGACATATTCAACTTATACGTTTGGTTTGAGGTTATCATCATTTCATCCTTTGTACTCATGACATTGGGTGGCCGCAAAGCGCAGTTAGAAGGAGCAGTAAAATACATGGCCATGAATATTCTGGCCTCTACGTTTTTCCTTACCGGAATCGGAATACTCTATGGCATCACCGGGACCTTGAATATGGCCGATTTATCTGTAAAAATAACCCAAGTACAAAACCAATACCTAGTTGGTATTACGGCCTGCTTCTTCTTGATTGGTTTTGGGATAAAATCAGCAGTTTTCCCTTTGTATTACTGGCTTCCCTCATCCTATCATACCCCACCCTCTGCGGTGGCGGCGACCTTTGGTGGTCTCTTGACAAAAGTAGGTATCTACGCCATTATCCGGGTATTCAGCCTGCTATTTGCATTCGATGTATTTACGCAAAACCTATTGATGGGTATGGCCGTATTTACCGTTATCACAGGAGCAATGGGTGCCTTAATAAAAACCAACATACGGAGATTGTTTTCATACCTCATCGTCTGCCATATCGGATTCATGATCGGCGGGATTGCGATGTTTACCAAAATTGCATTAATGGGGACTATCTTCTACCTGATCCACGACATTGTGGTAAAAACAAATATGTTTCTAATAGCCGGCGTCATCAGACAGTTACGCGGAACGATGGACATGAAAAGCCTTGGCGGGCTATACGCAGAGTACCCAAAAATTTCCTTGCTCATTGCATTGGTACTCTTCTCATTGGTCGGTATTCCTCCGCTATCAGGCTTTTGGCCAAAAATATACCTGTTTCAAGAAGCGTTTACACAACAACAATATTTTTTTGTAGCCGCACTCATGGCTGGGAGTTTTGTAACACTATACGTCATCG
Organism: Sphingobacterium olei; assembly: GCF_005048855.1. Lineage (GTDB taxonomy): Bacteria > Bacteroidota > Bacteroidia > Sphingobacteriales > Sphingobacteriaceae > Sphingobacterium > Sphingobacterium olei. The sequence continues at coordinate 474,709 of NZ_SUME01000004.1, read as the reverse complement.
CCAAAATGTGGTCTGAAGTATTCTGGAAAGACGTTCCGAAAGATGTAGAAGTGGAAAACAAATTTGAACCGCTGCCGTTGATCCGCAAAATATTGTTGATCCTACCCGTAGGAATACTGGCAGCCGTGACATTATATATCGGGCTCGATGCAGAAACAATCATACAATTGGTCGATAAGATATCAGATCAGCTAATAGATACGCGACCTTATGTGGACGCAGTTTTAGGAAAACAAAATTAAGGATATGATAAAACAGTTTTTGATGAACCTTTTGCTCTCTTTTATTTGGGTAGCATTGACCGGTTCCATGTATTATACAAATTTTGTCTTTGGCTTTTTACTTGGCTTTTTCGTGTTATGGATCATGAACCGTAACGATATCGATCAGCGCTATTTCTATCGTGTACCTAAGATTCTTAGTTTCGTCGTCTATTTTTTATACCTAATTATAAAAGCGAACTTACAAGTTGCATACGATGTGATGACCCCAAAATACTTCATGAAGCCAGGTGTCGTTCGGTATCCATTGAATGCGAAAACGGAATTTGAAATCAACCTGCTTTCCACCATGATATCACTGACACCAGGAACCTTAATTTTGGATATCAGTGAAGATAAAACGACGATGTACATCCATGTAATGTACCTGGAAGATGCAGAAACATTCGTTAAACAGACAAAAACTGGTTTAGAAAGAAGATTATTAGAAATTTTGCGATGACATTAGAAATTTATTTTGATTACTTTATACTACCATTGCTGACCCTATCTATTATTTTGGTCTTTTTTCGCCTGTTAAAAGGACCACATGTTGTAGATAGAGTGGTGGCGCTGGATCTGATCATTACAATAGGTATCGGCATTATTACTGTTTTTACTATTCGATCAAACCAGAAAGTATTATTAGATGTTGCAATTATATTGGCGCTAATTGCATTCCTGGGCACGGTTGCGTTTTCTTATTATATTGAAAAAAGAAATGATGAGTGATATTATTATAGCTATAATTAGTACAATCGGCGCACTATCGATATTCTTCGCTGCGTTGGGTATCTTACGGATGCCAGATTTCTATTTACGATTATCGGTAACCGTAAAAGCCTCTACATTGGGCGTAGGACTATTATTACTTTGTGCTGCAATAATATTTCCAGATATATCTGTTACCACAAAAGCAATTGCCATCATCTTTTTTCTTTTTATTACTTCACCTATTGCCGCACACATGATAGGTCGCGCTTCTTATTTTTCGAATACACCGCTTTGGAAAGGTACTATCATAGACGAACTAGAGGGGATGTATAATAAAAAAACTCATAAATTGGAATCAGATCCTGAGAAGGCGGATTCCCCCAAAGGCCCAGAAGAAGACAACATCGCAGACACCGAGGAAGAAACGAAGTAATACTAATTGTCGGTTTAATGAAGTTTCCGATTAACAAGCTGCTTATTCCTGCTTTCTATTTTTGTTTTAATATAAGGATAAACAAATACAGCGCCTAATACTACTATCGCCCCGAGATAAAATCCGGTGCTCATTTCTTCCTTTTTCCCAAAAATCAACACGGCTAGAATAATCCCGTAGACAGGCTCCATATTCGTCGTCAGAGCTACGGTAAAGGCACTCAATTCTTTCATCACCGCCACGCCCAACACATATGCAATAGCTGTACATACCACTCCCAACAGGATTAAGTACATCCAATCTGAATTGGAGAGTATCATCTCATCTGTAAACTCCCCTTTCAACAACATAATAACAGAAACCCCAAAAAAGGCACCTATCATCTCATAAAAGGTAATAATAGTAGGACTGGAACGCTTCACCATTCGCGCATTTAGAATAGAAAATATACTTGCACAAAAAGCGCACAACAGGCCGAAAATAATTCCCCAGAGATATTGAAATTCAAACTTAAATATCAGGTAAATACCAAAAATAATGACCAGACCGATCAGCACGTCGGCAAAAGAAATTTTTGATCTATTTATAATAGGTTCAAGGACAGCTGTAAACAGCGTAACGGATGAAAGCGTAACCAATGTGACGGAAACAGTAGAGATTTTAATGGAGTGGAAGAATAATACCCAATGAAGACCAACAATGACACCCACTCCCATAAATTTAAGAATATCCCGCTGCGAGACGACGACGGATTTTTTAGTTATCCGAAAATACACCAACAAAGCCAAAGCGGCCAACAGTACCCGATACCAAACCAAATGCAAAGCCGAGATAGAAATCAACCCACCCAAAACCCCTGTGAATCCCCAGATAAGAACCGTAAAATGCAGGATCAGCAAATTACGATTACGTGCAGATAATAACATATTAAAAATTATTTCGGTGCCTTAACCAATAAGACAAGACCTAAAATCAAGAACGTAACATTCGGAATGAGTACAGCCAAAAGAGGTGGTAGCCCCCCTTTCAACGCAAACATCGTAGAAAATTGATTAAATACGAGATATGCAAAACTCAATCCAATACCTATTCCAAGACTTAAACCGATTCCTCCCCTCACTTTTTTGGAGGAAAGCGAAACACCCATCAGCGTTAAAATAAAAGCAGAAAAAGGATTAATCCAACGTTTGTACTTTTCCAACAGGAGATCGTTCATCATGCCCGTGCCACGGATTTCCTCTTTGCGTATACGCTCCTCGAGTTCTCTCGTATCCATCGCCGTGAAGATATTCTCATATGCCTCAAAATCCTGCGGTTTCATATCCAATGTAGTATCCCGACTTTCACCCTTGAGCATTTCTTCGTCTAATCCTTTTATAATGCGATTCGTATAGTTTTCTATACGCCATTTATTCGAAACTGAATCCCATGTAACACGGTCTGCCATAAGCTTCTCGGTCAGTTCATTGTCGTCAAACTTCTCCATGACAAAGTTATAGCCTACAGCGCGCTTGGTATCAAAATTATCAATGTACACATAGGTATTTGAATCGATCTGCATATGTGTGGATTGTTTAGAAGAGTTAACCTTATGCGGATGTACATATACATTCTCAAACTTTACCTTGAGCTTATTGGTATAAGGGAGTATATAGAGATTTGAAACTAATGTAAATGCAAAAACAATAGAAGCAGAGATCATAAACGGCCTCAAAAAGCGATTGAAACTCATTCCACCACTCAAAATAGGCACAATTTCGGTTTGATCTGCCATTTTGGATGTAAAGAAGATAACGGCGATAAAGTTGATCAATGGAGTAAGCATATTCAAAAAGAAAGGCACGCTACCCATGGCATAATATTGAAAGAACACCTGAGACATCGATGCTTTATTCTTCAAAAAATCATCTAACTTTTCGGACACGTCGAATACGACGATAACAACGACAAAGATCCCTACCGTAAATAGGAACGTAGTTAAATATTTTTTAATGATGTACCGATCAATGATATTCATCTTACAAAGTAAAAAATCAAAAGTAAAAATTATCTTCGATGAGCTCGCAGGCTTACACCTGCTCTCTAACACCTATAGTCTAATCCCTATAATCTAACTCCTAACACTTTAACCATCTTTTCTTTCCAGTCATAGAAAGTCCCCTCAATAATCTTTTCCCTGGCCTGTTTTACCAACCAAAGATAAAAGTGTAAGTTATGTAAAGATGCTATCTGCGCGCCTAAAATTTCCTGAGATCGAATTAAATGCCTAAGATAAGCTTTAGAATACACTTGATCCATCATAAGGTCGCTCTCTGCCTCTATAGCTGAAAAATCATCTTTCCATTTTTCATTCTTGATATTAATAATACCATTACGTGTAAAAAGCATACCATTGCGGGCATTACGTGTCGGCATAACGCAATCAAACATATCGATGCCTAACGCTATATTCTCAAGGATATTAATAGGCGTACCTACTCCCATTAAATAGCGGGGTTTTTCGTATGGAAGAATTTTGGTAACGACTTCTGTCATGGCGTACATTTCTTCTGCCGGCTCGCCCACAGAAAGACCGCCTATTGCATTTCCTTCCCGTTCAAAAGAAGCAATAACTTCAGCAGATTTTTCACGTAAATCTTTATAAACCGAACCTTGCACAATAGGAAGCAAAGTTTGATCGTATCCATACAGTGGATCAGTGCTATCAAAACGATCACAGCAACGTTTTAACCAACGATGTGTCATGTCCAGTGAACGGCGTGCGTAATTATAATCACAGGGATAGGGCGTACATTCATCAAAAGCCATAATGATATCTGCACCAATGATGCGTTGCGTATCCATCACATTTTCTGGCGTAAACAAATGTTTTGAACCATCTACATGCGAACGAAAAGTTACCCCTTCTTCTTTTATTTTCCGAACCTCCGTTAAGGAATAAACCTGGTACCCTCCCGAATCGGTAAGAATAGGCCTGTCCCACCCATTAAATTTATGCAAACCACCAGCTTTATGCAAGACATCCAATCCCGGACGCAAATACAAATGATAGGTATTACCTAATATGATCTGTGCTTGGATATCATTGACCAGTTCGTGTTGATGTACCGCTTTTACGGTCCCCGCAGTACCTACGGGCATAAATATGGGAGTTTCTATCTTTCCGTGTGCTGTCTCCATCACCCCCGCGCGTGCTTGAGAAAGTTTATCTTGTGCTTGAAGCGTAAAGTTCATACTACTATTAAATCAAGCGCAAAAATACTATAAAATTTTGACCCGACGACATCCGGAACATTTAATTAGCAAATCTTAACGCTAGTCATCGAATATATTGAAAGAACGCCTTATCTTTGAGCCTTCATATGGATTATAAAACAGATATTTTAATAAATCTCCCCTACATTCTATTCGGGGGGCTAGGGTTATTCCTGGTGTTCCAACTTTATTATTTATTGTTTGTCTATACTCGTTTGGCACGTTATAAAGTAGCATCTTTTAAAGGAACTCCAGTCAATACTTCTGTTTCCGTTATTATCTGTGCACGAAACGAACAAGAAAATCTGAAGAACTTCCTGCCTACCATATTACAGCAAGATTACCCCAATTTTGAGGTAATCGTTGTAAATGACTATTCTGATGATGAAACCAAATGGGTGCTTCAGGATTTCGGAGGAAAATACAATCATCTCAAGATTGTAGATATTAAAGAGCACATAAAGCTGAAGCATAGCAAAAAATTTGCATTGACCATGGGGATCAAAGCTGCGCAATACGATCATTTACTATTGACCGATGCAGATTGTCAACCACAAAGCCTCCATTGGCTGAGTGAAATGGCAGACGCTTTTACCGAAGGAAAGGAAATCGTATTAGGTTATTCCCCATATTTCAAAACTAAAGGTTTTTTAAATAAACTGATCCGCTTTGAGACCACACATACGGCTATAAGTTATCTTTCTTATGCCCTAAAGAGAAACACCTATATGGGGGTGGGTCGCAACCTCGCTTATACCAAGTCTTTATTTTTCAAAGGCAAAGGCTTTAACGCACACATGCATATTAAATCGGGTGATGATGATCTTTTCGTCAACCACAATGCCACCAAAAATAATGTAAATATTGCCATACATCCTGATGCACATGTATATTCTTTAGCCAAGAATACGTGGAAAAGCTATTATAAACAGAAAGCCCGACATGCGGGTGCTTCTGTAGCTTATAAGAAAAAACACCAATATATGCTCGGAACGCAGCTGTTCACAGCTATTACATTTTACCTGATGCTGATCGTCTGTCTGGCCTGCTACCCCTCGTTGTGGTATTTCGCACTCGCAGCATATCTATTTCGTTTACTTCTCCAATTTATTATATTTAAACCTATTTATTCCAAACTGGCGGTGAAAGACCTTTTACTGTGGCTACCTATTTTAGACTTATTTTTCTATTTTTACATCTGCTTCAATGGTATTTTTAACCGGAGTAAAAAACAGAACTCATGGAAATAGAGCTTAAGCTCATCGAAGATAATTTTAACTTTTCACTTTGTAAAAATGAACCCTACAGTCGACATCATTTATAAGTACTTTCCAAAATTAACTCCGGTCCAAAAAGAACAATTTGCTAAATTGGAGGAGGTATACCCGTTTTGGAACGACCAAATCAATGTGGTATCGCGTAAAGATATTGAAAGTCTGTATTTAAAACACGTGCTCCACTCGCTAGGAATCGCTAAATTTATTACGGAACTTACTCCCGGTACCCGAATTCTGGATGTAGGTACAGGCGGAGGATTCCCAGGTATCCCATTAGCTATTCTATTTCCTCATGTACATTTTCATTTGGTAGATTCGATAGGAAAAAAAATAAAAGTAGTACGGGAAGTAGCAGAAGCTATCGACTTAAAGAATGTCGAAGCCGATCACATTCGTGCCGAACAGTTAGACTATAAATATGACTTTGTCGTTTCCCGGGCAGTAACCCGTCTGGCTGATTTCGCGCCCTGGATACGAAACAAATTTGAGAAAAAAGATAAAAATGCGATTCCCAATGGTATTTTATATCTGAAAGGTGGCGACTTAAAAGAGGAGATAAAAGAATCGAAACTAAAGGCAGAACTGCATCCGCTATCTAGCTACTTCGACGACGAGTTTTTTGACACAAAATACGTAGTCTACGTGCCGATGTAGGTGAAGTCAAAATGAAAAAGTAAAAACGCAGCACATTACCCCAGTTCCTCAGTAATCTTTTGTCCTATTGCATTGACTTCCTCATCCATTCCGAACAAAGGCAAGCCCGTCTCGGGACTTAATTTAAGCCAACTTGTTTCGGTGTCTTTAATAATCTGTATGTATTCCTTTCCGTCCTTAAAAATAGTATAAGCATCTTTTTCATCCGGAAAAACCGAGTATACGATGTTTTCTATTTCGATGTCAAAAGGTTCCTGTAATTCCATATATCACGTATTTTTGACAAAGTTAATATTTCTATCTCTATTTTTTTCGCAAATACTTGAAGAAAACAACAGATATTCCTATATTGTAGCATACCTCTTATGAACAAAATAGAACAAATAGCCCTCACAAAAATAAAAGGGATCGGCCCAAAGTTGAGCCGGTTGCTGCTTGCATACTGTGGCAATGCCGAATCAGTTTTTTCAAGCTCGAAAAAGCAACTTTTATCCATTCCGGGTATTGGCCCCGCTTCGGTGGATTCCATTCTCTCAAAATCTTACTTAAAAGAAGCTGAAGATGAGCTCAATTTCGTCGAGAAACATAACATTCAAGTTTTATGGATAGAAGATGACAACTACCCACAACGCCTCAGACATTGTGAAGATGCACCCATACTCCTATATTATAAAGGTGAAGGAAATTTAAATCCGCAAAAAGTGGTAAGTATCGTCGGTACGCGAAACGCCACCAGCTACGGCAAACGGATCTGCGAAGAATTAGTACATGATCTAAAAGATCTAGGTATACAAGTTGTAAGCGGACTCGCATACGGAATTGACATTCATGCGCATCGGCTTGCAGTGAAAAACGATTTATCCACCATAGGTATATTAGGACATGGTTTAGATAGGATCTATCCCGCTGCACATCGCGAAATAGCCTCACGAATGATTCAACACGGTGGATTATTAACCGAATTTCCTTCGGGCACCAATCCGGATAAACAAAATTTCCCGATGCGCAACCGAATTATAGCGGGACTATCTGATGTCACTATTGTGATCGAGGCAGCCATAAAAGGAGGTGCTTTAATAACTGCTGAAATCGCGAATACATATAATAGGGATGTCTGTGCCTTTCCGGGGCGTATAGACCAGGAGTATTCTGCCGGTTGCAATTACTTGATTAAAACCAATCGTGCTCATCTGATCCGACATGCAGATGATCTTTGCTACTTAATGAATTGGGAAAGAACAGAAGTTGCAAAGCAAGTAAAACAGCTCACAATCTTACCGCCCGGCCTAACCAAAGACGAACAAAAAGTATATAATTTTTTAAAAGAACACGAACAGGCTACCATCGATGCGATTGCACTGCACCTAGACTGGCCACAAAGTAAATTAGCGATCATATTATTAGAAATGGAAATAAATAACCACCTGTTGTCATTACCAGGAAAAGTATATAAATTAATCTAATTGCCAAAATAGAACAATATGATTCCCGCAAAAAGTGATTTTTCCAAACTGACTATCAACCCACTAACAGATAAGTAGCAAAATTCTTTCCGAAAACTAAAAATTTTGCTACTTTTGTGGTGGGTAAGTCCTTTACGACCAGCTCCCATTGACTCCCCCAGGTTGGGAACAAAGCAAGGGTATTTGGTTGAGCGGTGCGATAAAGGGAGCTTGCCCATTTTTTATTTTTATTGAACTAGCCCTCTCTTTACCTAATTATTCCTTTCCTTCACAATTCTAGTTTCAAAATTTCCAATTCTTTATTTAAGTCCGTTCAGGTCCGTCATTGCCTACAATCAACTTTGATCTAACTCCGCTCAAATTACGACGTATAAATAGTGGGGGTACTAAAAACGTTCTTTAAAATCACCTTTCTTCTTTTAAGCTTACCTAATCCGGCTTCCACTAAACACAAATTTACTTAAGTTTGACTTAACTAGGATATTTTTCGTTTATTTGTAATTCGAATTAACACGAACATATGAGTTGGTTTAAAAGAAATAAAGCAGGAATCAGTACTGCAACAGAAAATAAAAAGGAAGCTCCTGACGGCATGTGGAATAAGTGTCCTGCATGTAAAAAGCCTCTTCTAAACTTAGAGCAAATCGAGAATAATTATGTATGTCAATATTGTGATTATCATATCCGAATTGGCTCCGCAGCCTATTTCTCAATCTTATTTGACAACAATTACTTCACCGAGTTATTTGCCAATTTAACAGCAGGTGACCCCTTAAATTTTGAAGATACTAAAGCTTACAAAGATAGGTTAGTGGAAAGTCAGGCAAAAACAGGCCTAAAAGATGCTATTCGTTGTGGGCATGGCAAAATAGAGGGACAGGATTTGGTGATCGCTTGTATGGATTTCACATTTATTGGTGGATCGATGGGATCTGTAGTAGGTGAGAAAATAGCCCGCTCAATAGATTACTGCATCGAACATAACATTCCCTTCATGTTAATCTCCAAATCTGGAGGCGCCCGTATGATGGAAGCTGCTTTTTCCTTAATGCAAATGGCAAAAACATCCGCAAAATTAGCCTTATTAAGCCAAGCGAAACTTCCGTATATCTGTTTACTAACAGATCCTACAACGGGAGGTGTTACCGCATCGTATGCGATGCTAGGCGACATTAACATTGCAGAACCTGGCGCATTGATCGGTTTCGCTGGACCTCGGGTTATTAAAGAAACAATCAAAAAAGATCTTCCTAAAGGTTTCCAAACCTCTGAATTCGTTAAAGAACACGGTTTCTTAGACTTTATTATCGACAGGAGACAATTGAAACAAAAAGTAGCGACATTTTTAAAATTAGTGGGATAAAACATAACAATGCTCTTCGTTTGAAGAGCATTGTTATTATAATAAATCATAGATATCTCCAAAAAGACCATATTTTCCGTGCTTTCAAATAACTCAGATTATTTTCATTTCTATAGGCTTCTCTTTCAAAAGAAATATTTAAATACGCCCGACGAAACTGCCGATATTTCAAAAAACGGACTATAAACTCTATTAAATACCACGTATAAAAGGGCACTATCAACAATTCCGTAACTTGTGAAAGGTGAATTCGCTCGTGATTGATTAAAATTTCATCTTCCTTCAAGGATTTATCGCGAAGGAAAACAAATGGAAATATCGTAATGGCACTTGCGTTCCCGGCCGAAAAGAAACGTGTCCAAAATTTACTGACGATAATTATTCCTTTCATTAACTGATTTTTTTTAATTTTTTCTGTCTTTACCCCAGACTCCCCGACTCCCTTTCTATCCATAGACCTCTCCTAACTTCGTCGCGGTGATGTTCCACTGTCATTACCTTAAAAAGATCTGTATGCAAATTTTTACTCATCAGGATGACAAAAAACATATGAAGGTCAAGGACAACAACAAAGAAACCTGTCATGCTCTTTTGCACAGCTTTTTAAATTCAAACTTAGATTGTATATTTGCTATTACTAATATTAGAACGTATGCCATACAAAGAGCGTGAAATAAATAAATTGTATTATACAATGGGTGAAGTTACTGAAATGTTTGATGTAAACGCCTCCCAAATACGTTTTTATGAGCGTGAATTTGACATTCTTCAACCTAAAAAAAATAAAAAAGGCAATCGCCTTTTCACACAGGACGATATCTCCAATCTTAAAATCATCTTTAATTTAGTGAAAGAAAAAGGTTATACCTTGCAGGGAGCCCGAGAATTCCTGCGCACAAATAAAAACGAAGCAAAAGAGAACCAACGCGTTATCGATTCCCTTGAGCGATTGAAATCTTTCCTATTGGAAGTGCGGGACAGCCTATAACAAACGATTACCTTCCAGCCAATTCTATTACTTCTAGATTCTCTATTTTATCGCCATTGATATCGAAACGCATTAATGTGCGCACTTGATGCCATCCTTGCTTTCCGGCTGCACCGGGATTAAGATGTAATAATTGTAGCTTGGAATCGTACTGTACTTTCAAGATATGCGAATGTCCACAAATAAATAATTTGGGTGGATTAGTGATAATTTCAGACTTTATACCAGCCGCATATCTACCCGGATAGCCTCCAATATGCGTCATCCAAACGTCTACTTCTTCACAGTCAAACCTCAAATGTTCGGGACATGCCAGTTGTACATCTTTCCCGTCAATATTACCATATACACCTCGAAAAGGTTTAAAGGCCGCTAACGTATCCACAATTTCTATAGATCCAAAATCACCAGCATGCCATATTTCATCACACGCATCGAAATATTTAAAAACAGCCTCATCTAAGAAATTATGCGTATCTGAAAGTAAACCAATTTTTTTCATTTCATCCCCCAGTTCCTTACAAAGTTAAAAAAAACGAACTTAACAAGTCCCTGTACGATTGACTATACACGCCTCTGTCGTCATATATCACGAATGAACTACTTGTCATCTGTTTACAGGTCCCATCTTTTTTTAATGAAATAATAGAACGTATATATTCGGTATCGGAATAAGATTTAACCTTAACTTCTTCTACAAGAACAAGATCATCTGCTTGTGCTATATCCACAACTTCGACAGCCAATTCACAAGGCAATATCAATTGAAGGATGCCGTCGTTCTTCAACGCCTGTGCACTGAAACGAACCAGATTATGAAAAAACAGGTGATCCGTATGCCGTGCAAGTTTTTTACGGTCGTTCGGATTATGGAGGGAGTTGACATAAAAAGGTGGATTGCTGACAATCAAATCATATTTATCTTGAGCTTCGATACACTCGAAGGAACCCTGTATCAAATGTAACCTTTCCGCAAATGAGGAACAATTAAAATTAGAACGCGCAGTTTGTGCAGCTTGGGGGTCAATTTCTACGGCATCAATTTTCGCTGTATCAAATCGTTGCGCAAGCATTAAAGCGATAACGCCGGTACCCGTGCCGATATCTAAAACATACCCGGGATGATTATACTTTGCGAGTGCACCGAGCAGAACACCATCGGTATTGATCTTCATCGCACATCCAGACTGATCTACTTCAAATCTTTTAAAACGAAATATGGAACCCATTCCCACAAATCTAGTTAATTTTTAAGTTGAACTTCCTGAAAATTATAATTACTTTAGTCTAAAATCAATACATCATGTTGCGTACCGCTAAGATTCTCGTTGCTCTAGTTTTCTTGTTAAGCTTTTCCAAATACACGTATGCACAGTCTTCTTGCGAAGAAATTACGACGGCCTCTTTACAACGATTGACGCCATTGCTGGAAAAAAACGATTTTTCACAGATCGAATCTATCATAAGCACGTTGGAAAGTGTATGTGGACAAGGTGAATTTACATTGCGTCTTCAACTGATTAGACAGTTAATTCTAAAAGAGGATACACAAAAAGAAATCTCCTCCTATCTCGATAACCATTACGACGAAATACTAGCGCACAGGTACGACAATGCTGCCGACAAAAATTACAGGAATATTTACACCAAGGACAAAGCAAAGTTTCATTTTATTCCGTTGAATCATCCTGTGGATTCGCTCATACGACTAAAAGCTACCGCTTTATTAAATTCTCCAAGTTATACGCTTACCGAACGAGAGGAAGCCATTAGTCTGTTATTTGCGGATGACATTGATGCATTCTATACACAGCTCAACCGTCAGCCAAAACGTAAACCCGTGGCACAGATCTACTATGAATTGGAATCGAATAAACAGCGTACCGGATTTGCTATATATGCCGGTGCTTTTGGAACGGTGGGTAAAAATAGTACGTTTGCCACCTCCCCCTCTTTTGGCGCTTCGGTGATGTCCCCCCTGGCAAACCAATTCGTCTTTGAACTCGCCATTAAATTTAGGTTGAATACGAATGATAATTATTTTGAGTTTAACGACAATGGCGTGATCAAGGACATCAACTCTTCTTCCAGCTTTTTCTTTGGAGGTACGGCAGGGTACAAGGCCCTGGACAACGGCCCTTGGATTATTCTTCCAAAAGTAGGGGCCGGATTCGGTTTTATTAATACTGGTTTATCTGAAACTACCTTTTACAATGGAGATTATTACGAAGAAAACGGTTCTTCCGGTATTCAATACAACAACGCAAATACATTCCATACATTTATAGGCGTGGCGCTGATGAGGCACGTGAAGGGTAGAAAGTTTATTGGGGTTGAAGCGGGTTATCATTATATCCCCTACAACTGGGACAAAGACCTGATTACATCCATACAGCCTCGTTATTGGAGTCTGGAGCTGTTTCTTAAATTATAACCCCTTTTAAAAAACTAATTCTTTAATAACCGCTGAATTTCATCCAATTTCATCAAAGCTTCAACTGGGGTTAGGGTATTGACATCTAAATTGTTGAGCATATCCCTTATTTTTTCCAATACCGGGTCATCAATCGCAAACATTTGTAGTTGATAGGCCTGCTTTTGGATTTTACGCATACTATCCTTTATTTTCTCTCCTCCTGTACGTTCCTGTTCCAAACGTTTCAAAATCTCATTTGCACGACCTATCAACCGCGGCGGCATACCTGCAAGTTTGGCTACATGGATACCAAAACTATGTTCGGATCCACCGGGCATAAGCTTACGTAAGAAGATCACTTTGTTGTTGATTTCTTTTACAGTGACATTAAAGTTCTTCACCCTTGGCATGGAGCTGCTTAATTCGTTCAACTCGTGATAATGCGTAGCAAATAGTGTTTTGGCCCGTGCAGTCGGATGGTTGTGCAAAAACTCGGCGATCGCCCAGGCGATGGAAATACCATCATATGTACTGGTACCACGACCAATTTCATCCAGCAAAATCAGGCTACGATCCGATAAGTTGTTCATAATGCTGGCCGTCTCATTCATTTCTACCATGAACGTAGACTCACCGGATGATAAATTATCTGAAGCGCCTACACGGGTAAAGATTTTATCGACTAATCCAATATATGCCTCTTTCGCCGGAACGAACGAACCGATCTGTGCCATTAAGACAATCAGACCTGTTTGACGTAACAAAGCCGATTTACCCGCCATATTTGGCCCTGTGATAATGATAATCTGTTGTGTATCGGGATCCAAATACGTATCATTGGTGATATAGTCTTCACCAATAGGAAGATTCCGTTCAATAACGGGATGGCGACCTCCTTTGATATCTAACAACCTGTCTTCCGTAATTTCCGGCTTTACATAGTAGTTCTTATCTGCAATAACCGCAAAATTAAGCAAGACATCCAATTTAGCAATCAATTGCGCGTTAAGCTGAATAGGCTTTATATATGCCGCTATAGCAACTAGCAATTCGGCATACAGCCGGTTTTCGATGACTTGAATTTTTTCTTCCGCTCCTAATATCTGGTCTTCGTATTCTTTTAGCTCTTCGGTAATATAACGTTCGGCATTGACCAGGGTCTGTTTTCTAATCCAACCTTCCGGCACTTTATCTTTATGTGTATTGGTTACTTCAAGATAATAACCAAATACGTTATTAAAGGCTATTTTCAACGATGGAATCCCCGTTAATTCAGACTCTCTACGTTGTATTTCTAACAAATAATCCTTTCCACCGAACGCCACGCGTCTCAATTTATCGAGATCAGCATCAATACCGTCTGCCATCACGTTTCCCTTATTCAAGGCAACGGGGGGTTCAGGGAACACCTCTTTTTCGATCTTATCACGAATAATCGAACAGGCGTTCAACTGTTCAGAAATAATGCGCAACGATTCAGATTCCGACACATTTGTTAACTCTTTTAGCTTCTCGATAGCGAAAAGCGATCGTTTAAGCTGTATGATTTCACGTGGATTTGCCTTCTGAAGACCGATCTTACTGATGAGTCTTTCCAGATCACCTACTAATTTGATTTCCCTAATCAATTCATCTCTTAAATCCCGATTTTGATGAAAATACTCGACGACATTCAGACGTTCCTGAATGGATTTTTTATCTTTCAGAGGCATAACAATCCACCTTTTGAGCAAACGTGCCCCCATTGGAGAAGAGGTGTCATCCAAAACATCTGATAATGTAATTGCATTTTCATTTGCTGAACCAATTAACTCTAGATTTCGAATCGTAAAGCGATCCAGCCACATGTAGCGATCTTCCTCTATACGCGATATATTGGAAATGTGTTGCAGATTGCGGTGTTCTGTTTCATTCAAATAGTGTAATGCAACACCCGCGGAAATAATACCCAGTGGCATCCGATCAATGCCGAATCCCTTCATGGAGTTAACTTCAAAATGTTTTTGAAGCGCCTCTTCCGCATAGTCGCCCGTATAAGGCCACTCATCCAATAGATAGGTATAATAGGTGTTGCCAAAATGTGCGATAAACTCTTTATTCTGCTTCTTTGGCATAATGACTTCAGTAGGTTTAAACCCCTGGAGTAATTTATCAATATAGCTGATGCTACCCTGTGCGACAAGAAACTCCCCAGTCGATATGTCTAAAAACGCTACGCCTACCTGTGTCTTATCTATAAATAAAGAAGCTAGATAGTTGTTTGATTTTTGTTGGACAATATTATCATTATATGAAACACCCGGCGTTACTAACTCTGTGACACCACGTTTTACAATGGTCTTAGTTTGTTTCGGGTCTTCCAGCTGATCACAGATAGCCACACGTTGGCCGGCACGCACCAATTTTGGCAGATAGGTTTCCAACGAGTGATGTGGAAAACCTGCCAGGGCCGTTTCTGACTCACTCCCATTCCCTCTCTTGGTCAATACAATACCTAAAATCCCTGCTGCCTTAATTGCATCCTCACCAAAAGTCTCGTAAAAATCACCAACTCTAAACAACAGTAAAGTACCTGGATATTTGGTCTTAATGCTGTTGTACTGCTGCATTAACGGAGTTTCTTTCTTTGCCTTTGCCAATGGTTTTATGCTTTTAAATAAGCTGTAAACTTAGATAAATTTGCTTTTATTTGCAATTATAATTGCCTTGAACCAAAGCAAATTTTAAATAAACTTACTTACATTTTTTCTAAATAATTAGGGATAAAATTATTTAGTTTTGTTGACTCAAAGTAAAGTCTGATGGCTATCAAACGCGTGAATCGAAGAAAAAGAAATAAAATAAAATCTCTTCCTATAAAAAAGAAGATTTTGAAATGGACATTACGTATCGTGGGCGGATTTTTTGCGGGTACTATTTTTTGGGTGCTTCTTCTTATCGTTATGGATCCACCGATCACATACCTGCAGCTCCAACGTGCATTTGAACGAAAAGCTGCAGGAAAAGATTGGAAAATAGACAAAGAGTGGCTAGATTATAAGGACATCTCAGACAATTTAAAACGAGCGGCAATAGCAGGAGAAGATGCACATTTTATGACACATAATGGCTTTGACACGAAAGCCATCAAAGAAGCTATCGAAAAGAACAAGGAAGGAAAAAAATTACGGGGAGGAAGTACCATAAGTCAACAGGTGGCCAAAAATGTATTCCTATGGCCTGAAAGATCCTGGCTACGTAAAGGACTAGAAACCTATTTTACCGTGTTGATTGAAATATTTTGGAGTAAAAAACGTATTCTCGAAGTATATCTCAATGTGATTGAAATGGGACAAGGGGTATATGGTGCAGAAGCAGCATCCAGATACTATTTTTACAAATCCGGAAAAAGTTTGAGCAAAAAAGAAGCGGCATTAATTATAGCGATCTTACCGAGTCCGCAAAAATGGGACGCCCGCAATCCATCAAACTATGTAAATCGTAGAGCAAATAACATCGTTAGGTATTTAAATTACTATAGCATTCCTGAATAAAACCTTCATAAGGGCGTCTAAAAAGGGAGCCACCCAAAAGAAAAACGCATCATTACGAGGAGAGCAGCGAAGAAGCAAATTTGTTATTCTACGTTGCGTAAAGACTGCCGCGTCGTACCTCCTCGCAGTGACGTTTAAGTAGACGCCCTGTGATTACAATCACGACGATACAGTGCTTTTTAGAGACATCTCATAAAGATTCCTGACCGCACTTTCAGAAAAAATACTAGAATATCACGCATACAGGTTGTCCGATTGCTATTCTCTTCTTGCTATCTGTAAGTGCACCTGTTTTGATATTACGATTAAAAATTATAATTTCATCAGACTGCTGATTCGTTACCAGTAGAAATTTTCCTTCTGGAGAGAAGTTGAAATTTCGAGGTGATTTCCCTTCTACTGAATACACGCTTTTTTGTTCTAGAAGTCCATTTTTCAGAATCTTATAGTGAACGATAACATTTGCTTCGCCACGATTCGTGGCATATAGATATTTCCCATCCGGAGATATCTTCACGTCCGCTCCTCCCTGTTCGCCGATAAATCCTTTTGCATAGATCGGCAACGTTTGATGGAGTTTCCAGTGTCCGCTACTATTTTGATAAACCGCAATCTCACCGGTAAGTTCCGCCAGTGCGTAAATGGTAGCGGCATCTGCCGCAATAGCAACATGACGGGGCCCGGATCCACCTTTTAACTTAATTTCCCCTACTTGTTGAAATGCGTAATCTGTACCCGTATTTACGATGGCATATTCCACGACACGATCCGATCCCAAATCCGAGACATATAGTCTATCCCCTGCTGTATTAAAAAATGCGGAGTGGACATGAGAACTTTTCTGTCTGGATACATTTGGCCCTGTACCTTCGAACTGGATAAAGTCTTCTTTCTTATGAATATAACCGTCGGCATTCAACGAATATAAGACCAACGAGCCGCTGCTGTAATTGGATACCGCCAGCACAGGTTCTTTATTTCCGATGGCAACATGGCAGGGGTGCTTACCTTCTGTTGACAACTGATTTAACAGATCAAATTGTGGATTGGAAAATTTCAACGCGGATACCTTTCCGTTTTCATCTTCATTAACCGCATAGATATATTGCGCATTGCGCGCTAGAAAAGAAGGATTATTGGTTTTAAAATAGGACTGCATCGTAGCATCGCCACTGGAAACATCAAAACTGTACAGATATATCCCCTCACTATTCCCTTTATGCGTATAGGTTCCGACAAAAAGAGGGATAGATTGTGCGCTTCCGGATTTTAGCATAACACTCATTACGATATGTATTAAAAAATATTTCATATATATATATAATTATTCAACAATATATTGTCTTCAATGGTATTCATGAATGCTCCGCGATTTGACTTTTATGGTCATATGGAATATTTGCTTTTTGATCTCACCTCAAGCTAAATGAATATTTAAAAATAGTAATAATTCAGGTGCTAAACGAATTATACAAAAATAGGAGACGCCCCCTAGGAAAAAACTGTTATACCCGCTACTGTTTCGTCACAGTCAAGACTCCTTTATCAATCCCGGACGACAAATCCAAGACAAACACATATGTCGCTCCATTTTCCAACTGTTTGCCCGTTACGAGTCCAAGATTTCCGGAATCTCTCCCGTTTGTACCATCACCTATGAATATGACATCGCTTGAACCTGTAATAGAAGTATGACCAAACTCGCCACCCCATCCTTTCTGATGGAAAAACTTAAAGTTTATATCTGATGCCCGTATCGTTTGTCCTGCAACAACTGTAATTTGGTATTTTTTACCTCCGATAGGTGCCATGCATAGGGCTTTTTCGGTAGTCCATCCAACTTCATTTCCAGCTAGAGACGGTTTCCCAACACCTTGTCCAATAATCCAGACCGCTCCCGTACCATCATTATTTAAGGTCGCAAGATTATCCCCTTGCATCGCTTCAATAACAAAATATTCTTTCCCAAAATCAGCAGTAATCCGATATTTACCCGTCATCGCATTAAAGAAATACTTGTCATCTTCTTGTCTAATGTAATCCGCATCAATCCACCAACTTGCCAGTTCTTCAATGCCATCTATCATTAATTCCTCGTTGTATGTCAGCTGTAAATCTACAGCGTACAGATCGTCCGAGATCATACGCATCCCATTTCCATTCACCGCGTATCCAATAATAAAAGGACTCGCTTGATAATTAAATGTATTAAACGAAATACTATATTCGCCAGATGTAGAATTGGAAAATGGAATAGGTTGTGCACTGCCTTCCGTTACCTTATCGACGTCCCAACCGAATTGGACAAGATTCCCATTTGTACCATACATAGGAGCTTCTATATATCCATTCACTTTAAAAGGCAGATTTTCGGTCAATTCGTACTGGTATAACCCAACTTTTTCCATGCGATAGGATACAGTCGGTGTAACTAGCGTTAAATACGGAAAATCAGGGCGTGCCAACGGAAGTTCAACCTCTTTCTCCGTTTTTGTTAACGTAATGTTCTGTAACGTAAATTTCAATGTTGCCGTTCCATTAGGCACATTGGCATAGTAAGGCACAAAAATCTTACCCGAATATGTGCCATAAGTCTTCGTGCGTATGGTTTGCTCCGCTACTACATCTTCGCTATAATACAATTGTACTTTTAACGTAGAAAGATCAATAGCCTGGTCTGCGACATTTACCGTATAGGAAATGCTGTCTCCAAAGAAAGCATTGGTCGGTACAGCTGTAATATCGATACTCGGTAACCCCTCACCAATAGGAACAATCAACTCCTCCTTACAGGAAGAAAAAGCAATGCAACATGCTATAATGATCATATAATTGATACAATTTTTCATCCGTTTCATTTTTTCTAAAGTGTATAATTTTAAATGGCCATCGAGAACCTTCATGAAGCTTTCATGGCTGTTGGTGTTGCCAGCAATCATGGAGTTTTTTTCCAAGAATAAGATACTACGGATTTTGCCGGTGCTTCGTAACTAAAGTGATTTTTACCATCTGAAAACGTAATACGCGAAGCCTCACCTGTATCATTGATAAGCACAACAGCATAACTGTTATCCGGATTTTTAAAAGCCGTATAAATAATACCTTCTGCGGTATATCCTTGTGTCCCGATACGTACTGCCCCTGGTTTCACAACAGAAGACAAATGTCCGACGATATAATAATGTGAGTTTTTACGTATCGTTTTGTAGTCTCTGGAACTAATATCTACCGCTCCGTAACAAGTCTGACATCCTCCGTCTCTATTCGGGCCACGTTCGGTATCCAGCATCAGGTTCCATACAATTACGGCTTTACTCCAATTGTTAATCGTCCCAAGTCCCACTTCCTTCATATCTTCCAAAAGACGTAAGCCAAGATTTTGTCCATCATTCCATGTACCTATTGAAGTTTCGGTAAAAATGATCTCCTTATGTGGGGCCTTAGCCTGAATGTCGAGTAATTCAGCTTTGTTACCACCATAATTGTGATAGGCAGAACCAGCGAAATAGGTGGCGGCGGTTGCATCCTCAAATATTTTAACCGGATAATCTTCTTGATCAGCCATGTTGTCGTAATTGTAGTTGTGATCAAAAGCATATATTTTAGTATCAAGTCCGGCAGCTCTGAGTTTCGGTCCTAAGGCATCACGTACAAATGCTTGCTGTTCGTGCCAAAACATCAACATGGACGCTGAATTGCCCGGATTCAAGGGTTCATTTTGCGGTGTGATGGAATAAATCTCAATCCCGTTAGTATTCATCGCTTGTATCCATTTCACAAAATAGGTCGCATAATCCTGATAATGTGCAGGATTTAGATGTCCACCAGTCCACGAATCAAAAGGCGCCAAATTCGTGAGATTATTTACTTTCATCCATTTAGGCGCTGTCCAAGGTGAACCTAAGATTTTCACATTCGGATTAATAGCCAATATTTCTTTCAGGACAGGAATCACGTAATCCGTTTCTTCTGATTGAAGTGCAAAATTGGCTAGCCCTGGCGTGTCATTCAGCGTGTACTCGCTAAGAGAAAAATCCGAACAGCCTATAGCGATACGAATATAGCTTTGCCCCATACCTTCGGATTCAGAAAATGTTTCCTTGAGAAATTTTGTTCTGTCCGATGACGTCATCTTTAGTAAATTATAAGCAGTTGAGCCTGTAATGGCTGCTCCGAAACCGTCCATGGTTTGATAGGTTACGCTCTCATCCAAAGTAACCGTCCTGGGGGACATGTTGGATGTCGTGCTAAAGTTGACAAAGGATTTTCTGAAATCCAGCGTTCTACTACCTGTAGTTGTATAGATTTTGATATCTCCAGAAGTAGGTTCTGTAGGGTTTTCAGGAGTCAATGAATTATTGTCTGAGGCACAGGCCGTAAAGATGGAAGTAATGATACTTCCGCATATTAATGTATTTCTAAGATTAAGCATGTTATACAATATTAATAACCAAGATTTTGTTGAATATTAGGATTCTGATCAATGACCGACTGCGGAATAGGTAAGCGATAAGAATTGGCACTAAATGGGTACACCTGTGTTCTACGTCCGGTATCTTTTGCAAACACAGAATTCATAACCTCTTCGACTTTGTCCAGTCTCACCAGATCAAACCAACGTTGCCCTTCGAAAGCCAGTTCCAAACGCCTTTCTTTCAACAGCGCATTCAATAGTGCTTCTCTATTTGTCCGGGTAGCTGTACCTAATTTGGGGAGATTCACCCGTTGTCGAACCTGATCGATAATGTCTGCCGCTGCAGAAAGTTCAGGACTGTCTTTTAAGATCATTGCCTCTGCTTTAAGGAGCAAAATATCTGCGTAACGGTATTTGATAATACTATTTAAAGCCGAACGTATCTTATACATAAAAGGATAACTGCTCGTTGGATAATAATTGCTCCAGGTCGTCTGATAATACACGATAGATTCAGTATATCGAATTTGATCACCTTCTAATTCGTATGCTCTGATCAGATCACGGGAAGGAGTTACCCACTTAGCCCAGGTAAAATTCGAGTTGTAGTTGATCAAATCACGGCCAAACATCCAGGTTACCCAGTTGCCATTTCCAGAAAAGAACTGCGCTTCCAGAATAGATTCTTTTGTGTTACGCATTTTAGCATCCGTGTTATCCGCATTCATCCCAAAAAGATTGGTAAAATCGGTCTCCAAAGCAAAACCATCAGCAGCTAGTTCATCGGTATATTGGATTACTTTCGTATAATCACGGATTGGCTTTTCAGCGTAGACTTTAGCTAATAGCGCCCTTGCGACAGATTTAGAAAGCTTCGTTTTATCCGAAGAATTGTTACCGGGTGCAAATGGCATCGCCTCTAAAAGATCTTTTTCAATTTGTTTGTACACCTCTTCTTCTGTACTTTGCTTCGGAAAATATTCATCGTACACTTCTTCTATGGTCTCGGCAGTAATATCTCCAGCTATTGTTGTGATAAGTGGTATGTCTCCCCATAAACGTACCATGTCAAAGAATATCATGGCTCTGAATATTTTTGCCTCGGCTTTATACTGCTGTCTTTCGGCAGTGGTTAGGGAATTATCCTGTACCGAATCTACATTCACGATCAACAGATTCGCGCGCGCCACATCTTCCAAATAGCGGTTCCAGTCTCTGCTCATGACGGAGTTCGAGCCTTCAATCGAATTATTTTCAAACGGCAGTACTTCAGCTCCTGTGGTCCCTGCATAGGCGTTGTCACTATGCGAATCCCCTATCAATAGTACGTCGAGATACCAATGCTCCTGACGATCACGTAACTGATTATATAACGTTTGAAGATGACTCTGCACTTCAGCTTTATTTTTAAAAACGACCTCTTCCCCTTCTTCATTAATGCCTTGTGTCACATCTGAAAAAGAATCCAAAGGGTCTTTGTTTAACGAACAGGCGCTCCATAGCAACATCATTGCAAAGAGTACAATTTGATATATAAAATTTCTTTTCATTACTTCCAATTTTTACGTATTAGAACTCAAGACTTACACCAACTACATACGAACGACTATGCGGATACGTCCCCCAATCTATTCCTTGTACAGCGCCACTCCCACCCCATTGATTTACTTCAGGATCCATACCCGAATAGTTCGTGAAAGTCAACAGGTTGCTAGCTGATACAAATGGTTGTAATTTATGGATTCCCCACCTTGTCAGTACATCACCTTTGATATCGTAGGAAAGGGATACATTTTTAACCCGTAAATAGCTGCCATCTTCGATAAAATAAGTTGAATTTTTTAGGTCAAAGCCTGCCTTTGGCACTTCGGTATGTTGACCAGGAACGCGCCATCTCTGCAATACTCGGGTAGATTGGTTTTTACCATCGTACATACCTTCCATCTCCATTCTTGATGCATTAAAAATATCATTGCCATAGGTTCCCTGAAGAAATATGTTTAAGTTAAAACCTTTATAAGCGAAGTTGTTGGTTAATCCAAACGTAAAGTCCGGATTTGGATCACCGATATAGGTACGATCTGAAGAAGAGATCCTTCCATCACCGTTAATATCGCGATACATCAATTCTCCGGTTTCCACATCTACGCCATCGCTAATGTATCCAAAGAAACCACCGAGAGCTCTTCCAGGTTCATTGCGTACGACCGTTTCGTTGACAAAGTTGGACGTAACGGCTGTATTATAGATCTTCTGTAAAGCCAAGCTTTCTAATTTATTCTTATTGAACGAAATATTAAAATCTGTACTCCAACCGAAATCACCAACGAGATTCTTCGTATTTGCATTAATTTCAAATCCCCGGTTACGCATGACACCTTCGTTTCTCATGATCGTACCTGACACGTTTGCACCACTCGGTACCGTTACATACATCAACATATCCTCGGTTTTTTTGTTATAATAATCCACGTTCATGGATAACCTGTTGTTGAATGCCGTGAAATCGACACCTATGTTGCTTTGGGAAGTAGTTTCCCAGGTCAAATCCCTGGTCCTTAAATTGCCGGCACTAATAGTTGGCACGGCATTTTCCTGTCCTGTTACAAACCATTCAATACGTCTGAGATTATACATTTGCAAATACGCATAATCACCCAACCCGGATTGATTACCAGTCTGTCCCCATCCGCCTCTTATTTTGAGATCATTCAGCCAGTCGACATCACTTAAGAAACTTTCGGCAGAAAGACGCCAGGCAGCAGAAACAGAAGGGAACACCCCCCAACGGTGATCGGGATGCAATTTGGAAGAGCCATCTGTCCGTACATTTGCCGTCAATAGGTAACGGCTATCGTAGTTATAAGCGACACGTGCAAAATAGGACATAATTGCCCAATGCGACGCGCCTGATCCGGTACCATCCCACGAAATTTTGTTGGCCGCATTCAGGGTTTCAATCAAGTTATCACGGTAATGGGAAGCATTGATCCAGCTATTTCTGTAATCAGAGCTCGTCCACGACGAACCGCCCATTGCTTCTATGTTATGCTTATCGTATGATTTATTGAAGGTCAGTATATTATCAAAAGTTAATACCGTGTTCATATTGCGGGCATCGGAACCTTCGCCGTATTGATTTCTACCCCATGAGGTAGACAGGGGGTCCAAAAAAGTCGTTGCCATCGCATTACGTCGATCTAAGGCAAACGTTGTTTTAAAATTAAGTACAGGAGAAAACGTGATGGTACTGCTTCCCGATGCGAGAATACGGTTCTCCCTATTTTTATTGTTTTTACTACGGGCAATATTTTCCAGCGGGCTGGTAATGTTTATACCGTAAAAATCGGTATTGTATTGCCCCGGGTTAAACACGTCCCAAATAGGTGCAAATGTCGGTGTGTTAATAACCGAAAGTACGACTCCACCCCGATTGGCTCCTGTACCCGTTATAATGCCATTGCTATTGTAATCCGAATAAGCGACATTAGCATTGATGGTGAGCCAACTGCGAACTTTGTTTTCAATATTCCCTCTAAAGTTGTACCGTTTGTAGAAAGCGGTATTGATAACACCTTTTTCGTTGAGATATCCACCTGAAAGGAAATAACGCAGTTTGTCGGTACCGTCAGAAATGGATAACTGGTAATTCTGAATATTTCCCGTGTTATAGGTTTCATCAAACCAATCGGTTTGATCGGTCAATCCCACAGGTATATTAACCAGTCCGATTTCGTCCTGGAGTTCTTTATACTGCGCGGTATTCAGCACCTCTATCTGATTAGCAACTCTATTTTGAGTTGCCTGTACATTAAATCCTATCTTCGCTTCACCTACTTTACCTCTTTTGGTCGTGATTAATACCACCCCATTCGCCGCGCGTGATCCATAGATTGAAGCAGATGATGCATCCTTTAGGATCTGCATATCGGCGATATCATTAGGCGATAGAAAATTAAGGTTATCGACAGGTACACCATCCACCACGTACAGCGGATCATTGCTTCCGTTAAAGGAGGTGGTTCCACGGATACGTATGGAAGTTTCACCACCGGGAGCGCCATTCGGCTGGATAAC
The DNA here is from genome assembly GCF_005048855.1 of Sphingobacterium olei. Classification (GTDB taxonomy): domain Bacteria; phylum Bacteroidota; class Bacteroidia; order Sphingobacteriales; family Sphingobacteriaceae; genus Sphingobacterium; species Sphingobacterium olei. Next base: position 449,862 of record NZ_SUME01000004.1, on the reverse strand, counting down.
AGATACACCCGCTGCTTTACCCTGAATGGCCTGTCCTGCAGAGACAATAGGACGCTCATTCAGATCTTCGAGCGATACACTCGATATCGCAGTCGTTACATCTTTCCGTTTTACAGTACCATAACCAATTACGACGACGTCCTCCAACATGGATGACGATGGTACAAGACCGATATTGATCATAACAGCGGTCACTGCTATGGACTGTGTATCATACCCCAAATACGAAATACTAATCCTAGAATTGGCAGGTAGATTGGAGATAGAGAAATTTCCATTCTCATCGGTCGAAGTGGACAAATTGGTTCCGACTACTGTAACAGTAGCTCCAATAATGGGTTCATTTGTACTTTCATCGGTGACTTTTCCGCTTATGCTCGACGGGTTCTGGGCATAGAGTCCTGAACTGCACAGCAGCATAGAAAATAGTATAAGATGAAACGTAACTTTGGTAAAAAGCTTCATAGACTTATAATTGTTTAAACTATAGATTATAATGGAGGAGATATCAATTAGCTCCTATACAAAGGTAAAGAAGTAGGAAAGCTTTATTCTAGCATTGAAGGAAGTGGAGTACTAAAAAGTAACACAGAACACAACAAAAACAACTGTAAAACAGACTCTTACAGAAAAACATCCATTAAAGAAAGTAACTATTTATAGCCGATTAGAACTGAACTTCGCCGATTTTTTTAATCTTATCTTCGAATTCATCCTTAGATCCCAAGACTTTATTACGCACTTTTACGCGATAATTATAAACCGTTCGTAAGGAATAACGGAGGAAGCTCGCAATCTTTGTAGAGTCAGAGATACCCAAACGGATCAAAGCAAATATACGTAACTCCGTACTGAGCAATTCTTCGGACTTTGGAAGGATCTGTTCCTCCGGTTTCAATAGTTTGTTGAATTCGTCTATAAAAGACGGGTACAAATTCAAAAATATAATATCAAAATTACGGTAGAGATCCTCCAACTCTTCCTTGATCACATCTTGTGATTTTAAATGTTTGAGTATATCACTCTCTTGCTTATTCGCCAGTTTCTTCAAAATCGTTTTACGTGCGTTATCCATCTTATCGATATAGGATGAGCATATATCAAAAAAATGGGCAATATACTCTTCTTTGATATGGTTGGATTCAGAAAGTTCGTTATTTACTTTGAGAAGCTGGTCGTTCAGGTGATGCAGGTCATCATTGGCCTGTTTAAGTGCTATCCGTATTTTTTTTAGTTTTTTAATTTGGATAAAGAGAACCCCAAGAACCACCGACAATATAATAGTCATCAAGCTGATAACCATCAAGTAACTTTTGAGCTCGTTTTTTTGCCTATTTTCCTTTTCTTGAAAAGAGGCATTAATAATGGGATAAAAAGACGAACTTTCAATAGTTCGATAACGAACGTTGCAAAAAATAGCATCGTTAATTGCTTCCTGAATGTATAAATATGCTTTATCAACATCTCCCTTTTCGTAGTAACATAAGGCCAAACTTTGTAGAGATGCATTGTCCTTAACCGCATGTTTGATATCAGTTAGTGCGGACAGACCAAAAAAATAGATTTGCTTGTCTAATTCTCCTTTGTTCTTATAGATTATCCCCAATAAGTAAGCGATTAACCCACGTTCGCTAAGGGTTTCATCGGTCTCCTGTAATAATTGACGGAGGAGTTTCTCTGCAACCGTCGTTTCATTATTGTAAAGTTTTTTCGTCGCATAAGTGATCTGGTACTCTATAGATTGAGGATCAAGTACAGATAATAGCGAATCCCGAAATATTTCACTTTCTCTAAAATAAAGATCGTTATTACTACTTTGTCCATAATGGCTACTGAATTCAGAATACGCCTTATAATAATCAGGCAATAAATCTTCCGACATTTGCGCTCTGCTTATTTGACTCAGCAGATCTGCGGACTCTATAAACTTGCCTGCTGATGAATATAAACTTGCCAGTTGGATGAGGGACTCATCAATAAGATATTGATTGTTCAGCTCGCGTCCGATAAGTTGGTTGGCTTTTATATAAAATATAGCCGAATCAATCTGGTATTTTTTAAATTCATGATAGAGATTGAGATGCAATACATATTTATCATGCAGGTTTTTTGTCGTTTTTAATGCATCTTTGAATCTGGAGATGGTTTCAATTTTCTTTGATTCGAATTGGCTTTTTCTATTTAATAGAAGATGTAGTTCCTTTTCCACAGAATCGACCTGGGAACTAGCAAATACTACTGTATCAAAACTTAATACACTACATAGAACAACTAAAAATTTATACATTGCCAAAACGTTACGCACCATACGAAATTCGCTTACTTCCCAAAATCTCATTGCGTATAAAAATAGAGCAATTAATATAAATAGAGAAGATTTATTATCCTCTTTATCTATACGTTAAAATTCGTTAAACAACAGCATTATAGCATTCCGAAATTTTATCTTCGTAGCATACGGACACTTATTGATATAAGTCGGCTTACACTTATGCAGAAAATAAATCTACTTTTACAAATAATTCTGATATTTTTGTATCTATAATGCTGAGACACAAAATTAACGGACAATAAGGTACAATAGCAAATAAAAAATAATATACAGATGAAAAAACACATAGGATTAACGGTTTTATTACTTACAACGGTATTTTCATCTTTTTCCCAAGAAAGATTGGTTGACCGCATCGTGGCTACCGTAGGTAATAGTTCAATCTTACAATCCGACCTTGAGATGCAGTATGCACAAGCGCTAGCAGAAGGGAGCAAGCCCGATGAAACCATAAAATGTGCAATTCTTCAACAATTATTAACCCAAAAACTCTTGGCACAACAGGCCGTAATTGACTCCATAGAAGTATCGGAATCGCAGGTGGATGATGAATTAAACAGGAGAATTCGTTTCATGACACAACGGGCCGGTGGTAAAGAAAATTTGGAATCATTTCTAAACCGATCGCTTTTACAACACAAGGAAGAGATGAGACCTAGCGTAGCTGAGCTCTTAAAAGCGCAGCGGATGCAGCAGACTATCGTTTCTAAAATTGATGTAACCCCACAGGAAGTAAAAAAATACTTTGAGAGCTTAGATGCAGATAGTCTTCCTTATTTTGATACAGAGATTGAATATGCACAACTAATTGTTAACCCTATTCTAACCAAAGAAGAGAAGCAAACATTTAAAGATAAGGCAGAAGGATATCGCCAACAAGTCGTAAATGGCTCAGACTTTGGTACCATTGCCCGCTTATATTCTGAAGATGGCTCTGCACCCAGTGGTGGTGATTTAGGATTTGCTACACGTGAATCGTATGTGAAAGAGTTTTCTGCTCAAGCTTTTAGACTGAAAGAAGGCGAAATATCTCCCGTATTTGAAACGCAATATGGATTTCACTTTTTGCAGGTACTCGCCAGAAGAGGTGAAGAAGTGAACGTAAGACACGTACTCGTTAAAACAAAGCCTACACCGGCTGCTCTACAACGCACAAAAGCCAAAATAGACAGTATATACGATAGAATTGCGGCAAAAAAAATGGACTTTAATACGGCCGCATCTTTATATTCCGACGATAATTTCACGAAATATAATGGCGGGGTCGTCACAAGCGAATATGATGGTTCTACATTGATTCCGGTAACCCAGTTAAATGATGTAACCGTATTTAATGCCATAGATCCACTAAAGGCTGGCGAAACTTCTAAATCCGTATTAGTTACCGATAAAAGAACCGGTGAAACATCTTACGTATTATACTACTTGAAGTCGCGTATACCGCCTCACAAGGCAAGTTTAGAACAAGACTTTGCAAAAATCAAGGAAGCAGCTAAACAAAACAAGACCAACATTAAATTGAGTGAATGGTTTGAAACGCGTAAAGACAATACCTTTATCGATGTAAATCCAGATTTCATGACCTGTCAGGAATTGGAAGACTGGGTGAGTACCGGAAAAGTCGCAAAAAACTAGTCGAAACGATAGCAAGAAAAAAGGGAATGATTTACAAGTCATTCCCTTTTTTCTTGCTATCGCTCAAATAACATTTCAATAATCACACGCCACTGATAATCATCTTTCAATTGCCAGACACGAATGTAATTGAATTTAGTTGCTTTATCTTTGGTATGAACGGTTGCTGTGCCCGAAGTAAAAGCAAACTCGCCACTATATGCCCGCCCTACCTCTGCTGGTGTCGTTACGATCTCATATCGTTGCTTTTTTAAAAAGGAAAGCACGTTGTCTTTACCTTCTATTTCCTCCTGCCAAGGATAATAAAAACGAACGTCCTCTGCCAAAAACTCTTTATAAGCTGTCTCATTATTTGCCTTTAAGACAGTTGAAAACAATTCATCCGTCTGAAAAACGATATCTTCGCGTTGCTTCAACCGTACCTGAGACCGGTGTTTTAAATACCAGGAATCGTCAGGCTCGAAATAGATGAGATCGCTAGCTACCTTTTTGCCAAAATTCTCTACCTCGGCACGAATCGCAACTTTCCAATCACCTTTTTTTCCTCTTTTCCAAACAGTCAAATATTGTCCATGCCGCTTAACGGCTCCCACTTTCTGAAATTGCATTTTTCCCGAAGTCAATCCCCAATCTAAACTTCTGGAGACAATCGCAAAATTAGGCTCCCATGACATCACATCAGGAATATTGGGCCTGTTACTTAAATAATTAAACGCATTGACTGTAGAAGGCACATAAAAGATGGACTCCTTATCGATTATTGACATGAATGCAGCGTGTGGACTCTGCATCTTTGCTATTGCGGCCGCATTTTTATCTGCAGCTATAAGTCCGCCTACTTTATCCGGAAGCTGTCCATACAACTTTGTGAAGGAAGTAAGACCGATAAAAAGAAAGGTGTTAAACAAGAAATTAAAATTCATATTTTCCTGAACTATCAAATCTTATTCCAAAGTGTTCCTTCTTTGCTATCTTTTAGTTGAATTCCAATAGCGGTCAGCTCTTCGCGAATACGATCTGAGGTCGTAAAATCTTTATTTTTCTTTGCTTCATTACGCAACTTAATGATCACATTCATCAGATTATCAACACTTTCTCCATCTCCCCCTAACTGATCATCTTGCAGTCCCATAATATCACAAACGAAATGCTGCATCAATTCTTTTATATCAGCCAGCGTCTTTACGTCTACTTGTTGTTTACCGTCATAGACTGAATTGATTACCCTTACGATTTCAAAAAGTTCGGCAATAAGGATCGGGCTGTTAAAATCATCATCCATGGCGGCATAACAATTTGCTTTGATACTTCCTATATTGTGCTGGATCGATGAATTAGCCGAAGGAGTAATCTTATCTAACAGATTAATAGCGGCCATTAGACGCTTATATCCTTTATCTGCCGCATCCAGTGCTTCATTGGAGAAATCGAGCGTACTTCTATAATGTGCCTGTAGCATAAAGAAACGAACCGCCATCGGTGAATAGCCTCTTTGCAACAAAGGGTGGTTGCCCGTAAACAATTCATGTGGCAAAAAACCATTACCTGCAGACTTTGACATGCGCGCACCGTTCACGGTCAACATATTGGTGTGCATCCAATATTTAGCCGGATCAGTATGATTACAAGCTTGAGACTGTGCAATCTCATTGGTATGGTGCGTAGCTGCAAGATCCATACCTCCCCCGTGTATATCAAATTGATCGCCCAAATACTTACGGCTCATGGCCGAACATTCGATATGCCATCCTGGAAATCCGACACTCCAAGGCGAAGGCCAACGCATAATATGTTCAGGTTTAGCTTTGATCCAAAGGGCGAAATCCAATCTACCTTTCTTTTCATCTTGACCACCCAGCTCCCTGGTATTGTTTAATAAATCTTCCAGATTTCTGTTGGTCAAAATCGTATAATTATATTCTTTGATGTATTTTTCTACATCAAAATATACCGTACCATTAGTCTCATAGGCATATCCATTATCGATGATCTGTTTAATCATTTCAATCTGTTCGGATATATGTCCCGTCGCCGTGGGCTCTATGCTCGGTGGAATGGTATTGAATAAACGCAGTACATCATGAAAGCCTATTGTGTACTTCTGAACAATTTCCATTGGCTCCAATTGTTCCAATTTCGCTTTCTTCGCAAATTTATCATCACCTTCATCATTATCACCTTCTAAGTGACCGGCATCTGTTATGTTGCGTACGTAGCGCACTTTATAACCGAGATGCAACAAATAGCGAAATATGAGATCGAATGATACAAATGTCCTACAATTCCCCAAATGCACATCGCTATAAACGGTAGGCCCGCATACATACATTCCCACCATATTGGGATGAATGGGTTCAAATTTTTCTTTCTTACGCGTAAGGGTATTGTATAAAACTAAATTGTGCTGCATAGCATGATACTGCTTAATCTATTTTTGTCTAAAAAACACTTGAATAGGAACTCCTGAGAAATCAAAGTTTTCTCTTAATTTATTTTCAACAAAACGTTTGTAAGGGTCTTTGATATACTGTGGTAGATTACAGAAAAAGGCAAACATAGGTGACCTGCCCGGAATCTGGGTTATATATTTTACTTTGATGTATTTACCTTTTGTCGCCGGAGGAGGATAATTTTCAATAATATCCAACATCACGTCATTCAGCTTCGAGGTAGGGATTTTCTTCGTTTTATTTTGGTATACCTCCATAATTGTTTCTACCGCCTTGAAAATACGTTGCTTTTCAGTTACCGATGTAAACAAAATTGGCACATCATTGAAAGGTGCAATTTTCTCACGGATACGTGCCTCAAATTCCTTGGCTGTTTTATGGTCTTTCTCCACCATATCCCATTTGTTCACGAGGATAACAACACCCTTTTTATTCTTTTCTGCTAAATGGAAAATATTTATATCCTGTGCTTCCAATCCGTCGTTAGCATCGATCATCAGCACCACGACATCCGAGTCTTCAATTGCTTTGATCGTACGCATGACCGAATAAAACTCGATATTTTCGGTCACTTTTGTCTTTCGACGAAGGCCTGCAGTATCAATTAAAAGAAATTCATTTCCAAATTGGTTATAATGTATTCGTATAGCATCCCGTGTGGTACCCGCTATCGGGGTCACAATATTACGATCTTTACCCAGCAATGCATTGGTTAAAGAAGATTTGCCGACATTGGGTCTACCTGCGATAGTAATTTTAGGTAATGTACTCTCTTCTTCTTCCAGCACTTCGAAATGCGAAACCACCTCATCTAACAGTTCCCCTGTACCCGATCCGGTAGCGGAAGAAATGTTAAAGATTTCACCTAATCCGAAGGCGTAAAATTCTGCCGAGGCATGGTGCAATTTTGCATGATCTACTTTATTGGCAACGACGTATACCGGCTTTTTACTGCGGCGAAGAATATTTGCAATGTCGTCATCCAAGTCTGTGACACCTGTTGTGACATCTACCATAAAGAGGATTACTGAGGCTTCTTCAATTGCAATATGAACCTGTTCGCGAATAGCAGCTTCAAATATATCATCCGACCCGTGAACAAACCCGCCCGTATCGATTACGGTAAATCTTTTACCGATCCACTCAGCCTCTCCGTAATGCCTATCGCGCGTGACACCACTAAAATCGTCGACGATCGCTTTACGACTTTCGGTCAGTCTATTATAAAGGGTGGATTTACCTACATTCGGACGCCCAACAATTGCAACTATATTTGCCATATTAATATATATTAAAAACGTTACCTCACGGCAACTCTAAATTATGCTTTTTTTATAAGGTTACAAAGTTACGGATAAATAAGGGATTTTCACCGCTATAAACAAAAATGGCTTTGCAATATAGCAAAGCCATTTTCTAGTGCATAACCGCCGAAATTCGACACCAAGCGATTAATTAGTTGGATTCTGCGTTAGTGTACCTGGATAAGAGTTTATCGCATCCTGCGGAATATAATAGACCACACGGTAATCCGTAGGTGCGATCGCTTCAAACTGTCCGTGCGGACCTGGATACTGCCGGACCAATGATCCTCCATTGCGGAAAACGTCGTAGCTGCGTTCTGCCTGATAGGCCAGTTCTAATTGACGCTCTTTATCAATTCTCTCGCTCGCATTAGACGCATCTAAAGAACTATATCCGCCGTTTACGATAGAACGTGTTCTGATCTCGTTCAAGTCTGTCAGTGCAGCGCCATAGTCCCCAAGTTTAGCATAAGCTTCTGCACGGTTCAGATACACCTCGCCTAACCTACTGATCACTGGCGAATGAAGATGTGAATCTTCACCTTCACGAGAAGCTTTCGTAATATAAAACTGTGGATAAACTCTATTTAAACTAATGAAATAATCAATCACCCCTTGATACGTTTTACCATCCTTATACTGAATACTATAAATTTCTTGTGCTGCGTCAATAGCACTTAAGGTATAGATATCTTGACCTTCTTTGCAAGTTATACTATTACCATTACGTATTACCGTGTCCTGCACATAGTTTAGCACATTCGCACCATCTTCTTTAATGAAACGGAAAACTTCCAAATAAGCACCCGTAGTTGCATTTTTTGAATATGTTGGTTCAATAAAAGCAGCACGTGCATCTATCATTTTGTATTTTTCCGGACGCCAATCATTTCGTCCTGTTTCGTTCAATAAGTCGATGTATTTGGCACTAGCGTACATTTCACCCCAGCCTTGTCCACCAATATTAGCATACATTCCGCCGATTCCGTAATAATGGTCAGAACCAGAAAATTCCGAGGCCACGCGTTTTACTGCAAAAATCGTTTCCGGATTATTCTCGGGCACATAGGTATTGTATTGCATAAATTGATCCCTTGATAAGAGTGCATAATCTCCAGAGTTGATAACCTTATCTGCATAATCAACAGCCAATTGTGCATATGCCGTATTCGGCGATTGATACGTACCGCTCATATAAAGATACACGCGGGATAACATGGCCTGGGCCGCACCTTTTGATGCATAGGAAGAGCCATCATTAATAGTAAGCAACTCCTCTGCCTTCTTTAAATCGCTAATAACCTGTTCGTATGTAGATTTCACCGTTGCGCGATCGGGCAATTCCAAATTGATAACGTCCTCCGGTGTTCCGTTCACGATTGGCACACCCAAATTTGTTTCCGGATTTTGATAATACGGACGCCCATATGCACGAACTAAGTAAAAATACATCATACCACGAATGTAATAGCACTCGCCTAATTCGTTATCAAACGCTGCACTCTGCCCTTCTTCAAACATATTGATCACATTGGAGACTTGTGCAATTGCCTTATATCCCGAATTCCAAAATTGGTTTAACCGGCCATTATTCGGTGTCCGCGCAAATGAAATAAATTCGTAAAAGGCATCCGTAGACGCCCCTCTGATCATCATATTGTCACCAGCATATTCTCCCGCCCGATGCATGGGGTCAGACCATGCTTTCAATTGCGCATAAGCCCCATTAAGTAAAGACGCTAAATACGCTTCCGGATCGTTCTCAATCCGTTCGGAATCCATTGAACCATAAGGCAAACGATCGATATCGCAAGAAGCGAATGTAACCAAGATCGATAATGCAATACATATTTTTTTCATGTTCTTTTCGTTTTTAAAATGAGAGATTAAGTCCAAACATAAATCTGCGTGTAGCAGGGTACACGGATGGACCTGTTGAACCTAAGATTACCCCCCCTGTTCCAGCTAAACTGGCTTCATCATCTTCTTTAAATGGAATTTCGGGATCTACTCCTGAGTATTTGGTAGTGACAAATAAGTTCTCACCGGCAAAAAACACACGTACATTCCTGATGTTGTACCGGCTAAGGTCAACATTATAACCTAGCGTCAATGAACGTAACCGAAGAAAATCACTATCCTCTACAAAACGTGAAGAAACCTGATTTCCCCTGTCCTGATTGTTATACTTTGCGATTGGGTGTGTTGCGTTATCCCCTGGTTGCTCCCAACGACTCCATCCCGGCATTAATTTCATTTGGTTCCGATCAGTATAGGTACCATCTGAATCGTATTCCTGACGTGAGTAGTTGTAGATTTTTCCACCAATCGAATACCCAAAAACAGCGCCTAGATCGAATTGTTTATATCTTAATGCTGTAGAGAATCCACCGAACAAATCCGGCGCAGCTTTACCGAGTTTTTCAAAGGTAGCGGCCGAATAATTTGATGTCGTATTACGTGAAACTTCATTCCCATCCACATCCCGCTCCACTTGATACCACATCGGTGCTCCATTATCTGGATTTACACCCGCCCATTCTTTCAAATAATACGTATCAACCGGAAGACCTGGCTCCAACACACGCTGTGCAGATCCAGCAATACCTAAGCCGTCGCCGATAATAACCGGCCTAACGGCATAATTTCCATTGGCATCTTTTGTCGGATAGAGTTTGGTAAGTCTGTTTTTATTATGCCCGATATTAACGTCTATACTCCACAACCAATCATCATTTCGAATAATGTCACCTCCAACAGCAAGCTCAAATCCGGTATTTCTCATTTCTCCGATATTTTGCCAAATGCTGGTAATACCAATTGTTCCAGTAACTGGAACTTGATATAATATATTATCTGTGTCTTTTACGTAATAGTCAAACGTGGCTCTTACCCGATTATTCAGAAAAGTAGCATCGACTCCCGCTCCTGCAGTGTACGTTTTTTCCCAAGTAAGATCTTTATTACCCTTTTGGCTGATTAATGCTCCAGGTTGACCGTTGTAACTTGAGCTTTGCGATATAGAATAAAGATCATATTGCGGATATAGGGAACTCGGACGGTTGCCTACCGAGCCTTATGCCGTACGAAGTTTCAAAACATCTACCCAATCGGCCTTAAACCAGTCTTCACGGTTAATGTTCCAACCTGCACTAACAGAGAAAAAGTTACCATACTTGGCATTGTCACCAAAATTAGATGCGCCATCTCTACGGAATGAAACCTGAGCGAGGTATTTGTTATCATAAGCATAATGTACATTAGACAAAAAGGACTGAACAGCCCATTCATTGATCTTGCCCCTTGTACGTTCTGGCCTTGTTACAACATCCAGCACTTCAAATCCAGGAATAAAGCCGGTACCATAAGCATCCAATGTTTTTGCTGAATAGTCATTAAATTCATATGCAATCAAACCATTTACAACATGTCTATCCCAGGTTTGATTTGCGCGAAGAATTTGACTGGTGTACCTTCTTGCATATTCTGACCGGTATTCGGTCAGACGCCCGCCCACACTCAGTCCGCCATTAGAACGTGGATCAGTATATCCACTAGCTGAATAATGATTGTACCTGTAGTTATTGACAGATGAGAAACTCAACCAGTTGGTCAACTTAACGTCAAAATCAAGGTTTCCCATAAATTCATAGTTGACATTGGCGGAATGGTTCCATTGCAGGTCATACAAATAGTTGGTGCTTGCATTATTTACCCAACCACTATAACGATGAGGAACTAAGTTACCATCGGCATCAAACGGACTATCCCATGGCAAATTAGAATACATTGCGGTTGTGGAATACTGCCTATCATCTACCCCTCGACGTGCACCAACTAATGACGGCTTTATCGAAAACCACTCAAACGGTTTATACGTTTGTCTGAAGCGAACATTATAACGTTTAAAATCATAACCTTTCACGGCTCCCTTTTCATCATACAGTCCTATGGACATGAAAGACTGAAGTGTCTCCGTCCCCCCTTGGATAGTGGCATTATGATTCTGGGTGAATCCACTTTGCGTCGCTAAGTCCCACCAATCGAAGTTGCTATTGCGTAAGTTTTCGTTCCAACGAGGAAATGAAATATTAGCTGAATTAGCAAACGAAGCATAATAATCATACAATTCCGCTCCATTCATCATTTCCATATTTCCGTTCGTGAGCTCATTAAAGCCGATCTTCGTCGAAAGGTCCACGGTTGTCTTTCCTACTTTTGCATTTTTGGTCGTAACAACAATAACACCATTGGCACCTTGCGAACCGTAAATTGCTGTAGAGGCAGCATCCTTCAAAATGGTCATTGATTCGATATCATCGGGATTTAAATCCCCAGCTCCCGATCCGACGATAACACCATCAATAACCCATAGTGGACTTGTACTTCCACTCAACGTAGCCTGACCTCGGATGACAACACCACCTCTCGCACCTGGTTGTCCGGAACCTGGAGCAACAAAAACACCAGGAGCCTTTCCATTCAGCATATTTTCTACAGACGGTGTAGTTATATCTCTCAACTCCCTACCTTTTACGGTATTCAATGCTCCTGTTAGGCTCTCCCTTTTTTGGGTACCATATCCCACCACTACAATCTCTTCCAGGGCTTGATCGCTTTCATCTAAGATCACCGACAGCACATTTCCGGTCACGATTTCCTCTAGCGTTGAGAATCCAACAGCTGTAAAAATCAATGTCTGACCGTTGCTTGCCTCAATGGAAAAGTTACCCTGAACATCCGTTGAAGTCGATACAGAAGCATTTCCTTTAATGGTCACAGTGACGCCTGCAACAGGCCCAGTAGATGAGGTGACACGGCCAGTTACCGTTTGTTGATAAAATGCATTCGCATGGGTAGTCGAGTCACTTCCAAATACTGAAGCAGTAGGTATACCAAACCCAAGCATCAAGATTGAAGCTAGCCGAAAACTTTTGCCAATGAAAAAAGGACTTGTAAATCTCTTTATCATAAAATTACTTTTAAAGGTTTTTAATTAAACTAACGAAGTTCCATAAGTAGTAGAATTCAATAATTTAACCGCACCAAGTTAACCCAAAGTAACCTAATCAAAAACATAATGTTAAACGAAATCGTTTGCGTAAAACACACAAACGTTTGCATAAACAACCTTTTATAACATTGTTAAAATCTCTGAAAGAAGGGGATCAAGCAATAATCAATTCTTGTAAAGAACAAAAGCTCCGATCTAAAAGATCGAAGCTTTGTTTTAGTAGCGGGGATTGGACTCGAACCAATGGCCTTCGGGTTATGAGCCCGACGAGCTACCAACTGCTCCACCCCGCAATGTATTTTAAATTTCGTTGAGCTAAGCTTTCACTTAGCTCTTTAGTAGCGGGAACCAGACTCGAACTGATGACCTTCGGGTTATGAGCCCGACGAGCTACCAACTGCTCCATCCCGCAATGTATTTTAAATTTCGTTGAGCTAAGCATTGCCTTAGCTCCTTAGTAGCGGGGATTGGACTCGAACCAATGGCCTTCGGGTTATGAGCCCGACGAGCTACCAACTGCTCCACCCCGCAATATATTTTATATATTAAATGCGTTCTTTTGGTCAAAACGCAAGATATTGCTCTCCTTAATTGGAGTACAAAGATATTATTTGTTTCTTTGTAATCCAAATAAAGATTGAAAAATGTCGCACAAAGCAGGATTCGTAAGTATTATAGGTAAGCCAAATGCTGGCAAATCTACCCTAATGAACTCATTAGTAGGGGAAAAGATGTCTATCATCACACCGAAGGCTCAAACAACCCGCCACCGGATTATTGGGATTGTCAATGATACAGATCATCAAATCGTGTTTTCTGACACCCCCGGTGTGATCAAACCCAATTATTCTTTACAAGAATCAATGATGAATTTTGTACAGGGATCTTTGATTGATGCCGATATCATTCTTTTTGTGACAGATATACACGAAAAATATGATGAGAACGATGTGATAGAAAAACTGCGAAAAACCGCTTCACCTGTTGCCGTTTTAATTAATAAAATAGACAAATCCTCGGAAGAAGAGGTCATGGCTAAAATAGAATTCTGGAAAGAGAAATTAAATCCTCACGCTATTTTTGCAATCTCGGCTTTATTGGATCACGGTGTTAACGGCATTATGGCCTATATCAAGGAAAATCTACCCGAGCATGCCCCCTATTACGAAAAGGATGAGTTGACGGACAAATCAATGCGTTTTTTCGTTTCGGAGATGATCCGCGAAAAAGTGTTCAAGCTTTACGACAAAGAAATCCCTTATAGTACGGAGGTGATTGTAACGTCCTATAAGGAAGAAGCTAATATTACACGAATAGCAGCCGAAATTATCGTAGAACGTGACTCCCAAAAAAATATCATTATTGGAAAAGCAGGCGCAATGATAAAAAAAGTGGGTACTTATGCACGTCAGGATATCGAAGAGTTCATCGGTAAAAAAGTCTTTCTCGAACTATTTGTGAAAGTGATTCCTGATTGGAGATCCAAGAAAAATTATTTAAAAAGTTTCGGTTACGACGATTAACAGGAGTGTCTAAAAAAGTGCACTTTTACGTCATTGCGAGCGAAGCGAAGCAATCTTATCGAATCAAAGAAGATTGCCACGTCGTGCCTCCTCGCAATGACGATACCATGTTTTTTAGACGCCATCCAGTGATTAAACTCTTCCTCCGACAGATTCGCTCGCAATGAAGACGATATCGTTCTTTTAGACACATTTTTATTTCTCCAAAAAGTACGTCCGAAGAGCCATTAATTGTTTTTGATTTAATACCTTTTTAAGCTCTTCGTCCGGCTGTTCCTTTATTCGTTTCACGGACTTAAACGTTTTCAGTAGACGTTCTACTGTCGTCTTCCCAATTCCAGGAATATTATCCAATTCCGACACAAACGTCTTGCGGCTTCGCTGGTTACGGTGAAAGGTGATCCCAAATCGGTGGGCCTCATCGCGAAGGTGTTGAATGATACGAAGCGTTTCTGATTTCTTATCCAGATAAAGCGGATACTGATCTCCGGGATAAAACAGTTCTTCCAATCGTTTGGCAATACCGATGATGGTCACTTGTTTTTCGATCCCTAGCAAGCGTAAGCTCTTCAAGGCTGCGCTCAGCTGCCCCTTTCCGCCATCTATTATGATTAATTGAGGCAACGACTGCTCTTCATCTAAAACACGCTTATATCTCCTGTATACAGCCTCTTCCATCGTCGCAAAATCATCCGGTCCTACAACGGTCTTCACATTAAAATGCCGATAGTCCTTCTTAGAAGGCTTTGCATCTTTGAATACCACAATCGCCGATACTGGAAAACTACCTTGAATATTGGAGTTATCAAAACATTCGATATGTCGAGGAAGTACATTCAGTCTTAAGTCCTTCTGCATCTGAAGAAGGATGCGCTCCGTCTTCAATTCGGGATTCAGACGCTCGTACTGTGTCAACCGTTCCTTTTTAAAGTAGGCGACATTCTTAAGTGAAAGCTCTAAAAGCTTAAATTTATCACCCGCTTTGGGTACTGTAAATTTTATGTATTCGGGAACACTCTCGATCTCTAAATCAAAAGGCACAATGATCTCCCGTGAAACACTCTTAAAACGGCTGCGTATTTCCGGAATAGCTAGGGCGAGCAGCTCTGCATCGCTTTCATCCAAGCGCTTTTTCATTTCCAGGGTCTGGGTTTGGATGACAACACCATTCATTACTTTTAGGAAATTCACAAAAGCATAACTTTCATCCGAAGCGATGCTAAATACGTCTACATTGGAAATAGACGAGCTCACTACCGTAGATCTGCTTTGGTAATTACCTAGTTTATCCAATTTCGCTTTTAGGCTGTGTGCAGCTTCAAACTTTAATTCGGCAATTGCATCATTAAGCTGAACCTTCAAACGATTTGTGACCACCGAGATTTTACCGTTCAGGATATCCTTGATGTCGCTTAGATTTTGGCTATAATCTTCCTCCTCTTGAAATCCTTCGCATGGCCCTCTACAATTACCGATCTGGTATTCCAGACATACTTTGTACTTGCCCTTCGCAATATTCTGAGGTGCTAAATTAAGATTACACGTACGCAAAGGAAACAACTCCCTTATGGTATCCAACACAATGTGCATCATACCAACAGAAGCATACGGACCAAAATAGCGGGAACCATCTTTGATGTATTTGCGTGTCCAATAAATTCGGGGGAAATGTTCATTTTTGATCACGATCCACGGATAGGTTTTGTCATCTTTTAACATGACGTTATACCGCGGTTTATGTTTCTTGATCAGATTGTTTTCCAGAAGCCAGGCGTCGATTTCCGTATCCACAATCGTAAATGCGATACGTTGAATTTTGCGTACAAGGACACGTGTTTTCGAATTGAGTTGCCTGTCATTGACAAAATAGGAACCCACACGGTTTCGTAGATCTTTGGCTTTACCCACGTAGATCAATTCACCGCCTTTATCAAAATATTGATATACGCCCGGCTTATGAGGTATCCTTTTTAGTTCTTCTTTATAGTCAAATCCACTCATTGCCTCTATTCTCTACACTCTTCCGATAGGTATTGCGTTAAAGCTGTTAACTAGTATTTTGCCATCCCGACGACAGGAACTGCGAAGCAATCAATCATGCATTTTTATACAAACACAAATGAATAATACCCAAAAAGCCGTGCAGTAAGCCCCTTCAACGAGCTCCAGGATGACAATATTCAATGTATAGCCCTTAACTTAATGACATTGCGTATTGTATTAAAATCCTAGCCGATCGTCATCCAACGGAGGATCTTCTGTGATACCATCGAATTTAGAATATTTACTACAGTCCATTTCTCTTGTCATTCCACCGGGAGGTAAGGTGAAGTCTTCTTTTGAATATTTTAAGTCTTTATCACCATACACCTTCTTCATAAATAAACCAAAAACCGGAAGTGCGGCAGCAGCACCCTGACCATATTGCATATTGCTAAAACTAATACCCCGGTCTTCTGCACCTGTCCATACACCCGCAACCAGCTCCGGTGTAATACCGATAAACCAGGCATCAGAATTATCATTTGTCGTCCCTGTTTTTCCACCCATCGGATAAGTCAGTCCGCCATATTCTTTACGGCGAAGACGACTTCCGGTACCGCCATCTACCACACTTTTTAATATATCGACCATAATATAAGCGGATTCTCCATTCAGTGCTTTCACTACTTTTGGCGCCTTCTCATAAATGGATGTACCGTTCTTATCTTCGACCCGTAGGATCATAGTTGGTTCGATCCACGTCCCGTGGTTCACAAAAGCCGAATAGGCTCCCACCATATCGAAGACAGAGGCTTCATATGCTCCTAAAGCTATCGAAGGATAACTGGGTACATTCGATGTTATACCCATCCTTTTAGTTAATGCCGCAACACTAGATGCACTCACTTCATTTATCACGTAGGCGGAAGCAAAATTTTGAGAGTATTTTAATGCATTCTTCAATGTAATGGGATCGCCACCTTGAACCGTTCCACGCGGCGTCCAATTACCATAAGTTCTTTGATGATTAGGTACAGTAAAACACGGGGAGTAGCCATTATCAATTGCTACCGCATAGGTGAATGGTTTCGCCGTTGAGCCTACCTGGCGTGTTCCCAACTTCACTTGATCATATTTGAAATGCTCGAAATTAATCCCTCCTACCCAAGCTTTAATATGCCCTGTTTGCGGCTCCATAGCCATCATCGCATTCCGTAGCAATAGTTTATTGTACTTAATTGAATCCATTGGCGTCATTACGGTATCAATATTCCCTTTCCATGTAAACAGAGTCATAGGTACTTTTGTATTGAACGCTTTCTTGATATCAGCTTCAGACAGCCCCTCGTTCTTCAACATGCGGTAGCGATCCGAACGTTTCATCCCTGTTTCCAACAATTTCGCATTTTCACCTGTAAATGCATTTCTGCGCTTCCATTGCTTATCAAATTCATTTTGCAGTGTCTGCATCCATTCCTTTTGTGCATCTTCCGCATATTGTTGCATACTATAGTTGATAGGCGTGTAGATACGTAATCCATCTTTATCTAAATCATACGGGCTACCATCTGGCTTGGTAATAGAAAGTCTTTGAAACTCCTTCTTTATTTCCTCTTTTAATACCGCCCGGAAATACGGTGCTAAACCTTCTCCGTAATTTGAAATCCGTAATTTCAATCCCAACGGCTTTTCTTTAGCTGTACTCAGTTCTTCATCACTTAAAAAGCCTTCATCATGCATATTAATAAGAACTTGATTTCTACGCAGTTGAGACTTTTCCGGAAACTTAATTGGAGAATACAAATAAGTACCTTTTAACATGGCTACCAATACGGCGGCCTGCTCTGCAGTCAGCTTATCCGGAGTCGTATCAAAATACGTACGCGCCGCAGATTTAATACCGTAGGTATTGTACGCGCCAAAATCAACCGTATTGAAATACATCATAATAATCTCTTCCTTCGTATAATTACGTTCTAATCGTACAGCGGTAATCCATTCTTGAAACTTCTGCATCACCCGCTTGACCTTATTACGCTCTCTTCTTTCCGAAAAAAGATTCAATGCCAATTGCTGTGTAATTGTGCTCCCTCCCTGCTTATTACCAACCAAAGTGTAAAATATGGCCGTTACCGTTCTAGAATAATCAATTCCCGAATGGCCGTAGAAACGCTTATCTTCAGTAGCGATCAATGCATTGACCAAATGAGGAGATAATTCACTGTATTTTACATTAGACCGATTGTGAACATAGTATGTACCCAATACCTTGTGATCATCGGTCAGTATTTCCGAAGCTAAATTACTTCTTGGATTCTCCAAATCTTCAAAAGAAGGTAGTGACCCAAAAAAACCCATACGCACACAGGCTAAAAATAAGACCGCACAAACAACAATGCCGATGAGGAATTTCCAAAAATTGCGTGTATAGCGGGAAATATCTTCTTGCGTTAATTTATTTTTTTTAGACTCTCTCTTCATTTTAATATGATAGTTGTAAAACTACTGTTCACTATAAGTTTGATGATAATTCTTAATCTGCACCCCGTCCGTAAGAGATGGAAACACCTCTTTTGTAACGACAAAAGTATTGTAAATTTCTACAGGTACTTTCATAATTTCATGCATCATTGGCAAAATCTTTGATTCGTATGCTTTTACTTCGTCAAAGGTATTGAACGGTCCGATAAATATAAGTTGATTCTCCCCGTTTACCATTTTCAGCTGATGATTGATTGCTAACTGGGCATAGCGCGTTCGATTAAACTGCCCTATTCCGTACCTGCTCGGTGCCATGTTTAATTTTGCATCCATCACATTAACGGTAAAATAATAGGTAGCTGTATCTGGGAAAAGCTTTTTATCTCTATAGTCATTTGGACCAAGATCAATATTTACCTGCCCCACCGGTCTATTGATTTGGCCGATCGATAAGTTGGTATTAACCTGCGTGCTTGCATTTATTTTACCATCTGTCGTAACACCCGATAGACCTGCTAGCGTTCTTTCCTCCTTAATTTCGTCCACTACTTCAACTTCCTGATTCAATTCTTCTACAGCAACTTTTTCTTCCGCTTTTACCAACTCCTCTTTTTTGGGCTCTTCTTTTATCGCTATTTCGACTTTTGCAATTATTTCTTCTTTCTTTTCTTCTTTTACAGCCACGCTTTCAGTATTAGCAACCTGTTCGATTGCAGGTTCTACTTTAGCAATTTTTATTTCTTCCTTGGGTTTAGGTTTCTCTTGCACAATTGCCGTACCAGTTCTATAATCTCCGTCAATACCTAGACTGGGCCACGCCGTCATGTGCGGTTCGTCTATAAACGCTATTCTACTTTTGTCTATATCCTGTAGGGCATTTACACGATTGGTAAAGTAATTCGGATACTGCGCTATAAAGGCTAAGTTCTCCTTTGCTAAAGGCACCACCAAACTATCTGTAGGATACTTTGCAACGATATCATTCAACGCTTCCGTAAAATCTTCTACCCGCCCAACTCTACCTACAGCTAAAGCACGTAGATATTCCACCTGAGCCACTAACCCCGTGTTTTCAAAGCGTTCTTTTAAGTCTTTGTCTGCCTCGGTAATAACAGTCATATGATCGCCATTGGCGTACAGCGTGAACAGCTTTTCGAATACACGATCCAAAATATTTTTATCCCTTTTTATTTTATCCATGTAAGATGGATCACGTGCGACCTGCGCATGTAAACTTTTAGGGTATAATGCAATCAAACGGTTTTTGTAATCCAATGACTTGGCTTGGTCTAAACCATCATACATACGGTATAGGGAATAGTATATTTCCGCACCAGCTTCCGTATTTGGATATCTTCTCAAAAACTCCTCATACACTTTAATGGCATCGATGTTGTCTTTGGTGTAGTCCCGGTATATGTTTCCGATAACAATTAGGTTATCGTGAACCTTTTTATGGCTTGCTTCGTACGCCTCTTTCTGTGTTGGGATTTCACTGCTGTATCTGGACTTTACAGATGACACAAAAAGTGTTTCATCCAATTCAACGTCTTCATTTTTCACAAGGTCAGTTCCCAAAGGGGTGTTTTGGGTTACTTTAACTGCTGCTGAATTATCTGCCTCGTAACGCCAATTATCTTTCAGTTGTCTATTACCCCAGCGTCGTCTAAAGGACGACTGCCCCAAAACCAATTCATCCTGATTATTAAAATAAAATGTTTTGTCAGAATTTGCAGCTAATGAATTAGTAGGTGCGCCAAACGTCATCTGTGCTGCGTTTACATTCTGTGTAGTATTTTTTCGATTTTTAGATTTGGATTCTGCTAGTTTTGTTTTTTCTATTTCCAGTTTCTTTGCCTTTAACGCGACATTAGCATATTCTTCCAACACATTTTCTAGGTCTGTTTCACTCAGCGCGGCTAACTGTAATAAGGTATCTTGCCATGCAATTTCGGAATACAGTCTGGTGATTTCGGACATATAGCCCAATTTCCGACGCACCTTATTT
Source organism: Sphingobacterium olei (assembly GCF_005048855.1). Lineage (GTDB taxonomy): Bacteria > Bacteroidota > Bacteroidia > Sphingobacteriales > Sphingobacteriaceae > Sphingobacterium > Sphingobacterium olei. The sequence continues at coordinate 429,132 of NZ_SUME01000004.1, read as the reverse complement.
ACATCCGTATAATCTGCAGGCAATACCGTTGCTACGGAATCGTAGTATAATTGGGCTAAATGATATTTACTCCCTTCAAAGTAATGGTCCCCCAATTTCAAATAGGTCTCGGTAGTTTGGTAATTATTTCTTTTCGGTTCGCTCAACGATCTATTATATGACGCAAGCGCTTCATCTATTTTGCCGTCTGCATAGTATATGTCTCCTATTTGAAATAAAATCTGATCCTGGTATCCGTCATTTTTACCTTCACGAAGCATTCTTTTCAATGGCTTTACGCGATCTTCGACCGATGAATATCTATTTCCTTTCAAAAAAGCTGTTTGTAGGGAAGCTTCAAACGCCATGTCATAGGGCACATTGCTTTTTGAAATCCGCTGAAAGTATTGAAGAGCATGCTCTGCTTGACCATTGTCACGGTATAACTGTGCGAGCAAAAACATCCACCTCCTCTTGTTACTCAGATCACTATTCGATTCTAAGGCATACTCCAAATAGGGAATCGCTTCCAGCTCTTTTCCATTACGTATGAGGTAATTTGCCTTCGCAGCATTGATAAAGGTGCGCACATCCTTTTCTTCACTCAAGGTTGCAAACGCAGAATCTACCATTAACTTCGCTTGTTCTTCTTTACCTATTTGAAGCAAGGCTCGGGATTTCCACGCATATGCCAAAGATACGAAATCCGCCTGTTCACCAGAATTACGGATGAGATGATTAAAAAACTCCAAAGCCGTGTAGTAAGACCCTTTGTAATAATTGGCCTTCCCAATAATAAAATATGCATGGTTGACGTATCTGCTGTCCTGCTTCGTGTTTACAACTTTATAAGCCTTTTGAATCAGGGAATCCATCATCATATGGGAGTCGCCTTGAGCAGTGGGTTCGTCGAAAACGGTCTGACGGATTTGATAGTTATGTGTCTTGATATTTGCTATTGCGTCACGTTCTTTGTCCAACATCAGATTCGCATTGTACAGAATGTTATATTTTGAGGTAACGTTCTGCATGAAACTAAACTGAGCTGTGGTATCATTTCCGGCATCTACTTTTTGAAAAGCAGTGTTGCTTCTTTTAACACCCTTACATCCTGCCACAAAAGCAGTGACACTCATCGCAAGGAACAACAGAAAACATATCTTTTTCAACCGATAAATCTTTTTCAGATTAAGCATTCTCTAATTTCAAAACTTAAGTAACTTCCGACACACAACTATCCATATAAATGCAAACTTAGATAAACTTGAGGTGCAATGCAAGAAAGACAAGCTTATAGACTAAAAATAGTAATAATTGTAAGGTGATGACATGTTAAAAAAAACTAAATTTTATTATCATTGACTACCCATACTTTTTATACATTTACGCTCTGTAATGAAAAATAATAAAACATCAGCTGGTCTTTTTTTTATTTTTATCACCGTAGTAATTGATACGATTGGTTTGGGTATAATCATCCCTGTGATGCCCAAGCTTATTCAGGAACTTATCCACGGCGATATTAGCGAAGCATCACAGTACGGAGGCTGGCTTGTTTTTGCGTATGCATTTACCCAATTTTTTTTTGCTTCGGTTCTCGGTAGCCTAAGCGATCGTTTCGGAAGACGACCAGTATTACTGATTTCCCTTTTCGGTTTTTGTATTAATTATCTTTTGATGGGTTTTGCTCCTTCTATGTTCTGGCTTTTTATGGGACGCTTAATTGCAGGCGTAACCGGAGCGAGTCATACAGTTGCTGCAGCCTACATAGCAGATATCAGCACGCCACAAAATAAGGCACAAAATTTCGGGTTGTTGGGGGCGGCATTCGGTGTGGGTTTTATTATAGGGCCGGTGTTAGGGGGATTGCTAGGTCATTACGGCGCACGCGTGCCTTTTTTCGCGGCTGCTTTATTAAGCTTTCTTAATTTCATTTACGGTTATTTTATCGTTCCCGAATCGCTAAAACCTGAATTAAGAAGATCTTTCAATTGGCGATTAGCAAATCCTATTGGAACCTTTGTCCATATCAATAAATACCCCATCATCCTGCCATTGATCATATGCATTTTCCTAATCAACATGGCTGCTCATTCGGTACAGAGCACGTGGTCGTACTATACAATGGAAAAGTTCCATTGGAACGAACGAATGGTCGGTATATCTCTTGGGTTTATTGGCATCTTATTGATGATTGTTCAGGCGGGTTTAATTCGGCTCATATTACCTAGAATTGGACTCCAATGGGCTATCGTTTTAGGGATCTTATTGTATACGATATCTCTTCCACTGTATGGACTCTCTACGGACAGCTGGATGCTTTTTGCCATCAGTATTCCTTATGTGTTAGCCGGAATTGCTGCACCATCTCTTCAAAGTTATGTTTCTAACCTGGTACCGCAGAATGAACAAGGGCAAATCCAAGGAGGCATAACTTGTGTTATCAGTCTAACGGCTATCATTGGCCCCTTGATGATGACAAGTTTATTTTCACATTTTTCCAGTAAAGGAACTCCAATTTATTTCCCTGGAGCTCCATTTTTTGTGGCAGGTTTATTAGCCTTAATCGCTTTGATTATCGCCATTCGTTATTTTAAACGAATCAATAAGAGTTAATCCTTCTGAATCAAACAGACGGCATATGCCACTACTCCCTCTTCCCTTCCAATAAAACCCATCGTCTCGTTTGTAGTAGCCTTAATAGAAATGTCTTCTATATCCAAGCCCGTCGACGCTGCAAGTTTCTTTTTCATTTCAGCGATATACGGTTTTATTTTGGGAGCTTCCAAACATAGCATTGCATCGATGTTTCCTATATTCCAGCCTTTATCACCTATTAATCGAACGCACTCTTCTAATAATACGAGACTGTTGATACCCTTCCATGCAGGATCCGTATTCGGAAAATGATAACCAATATCCTCCAGGTTGGCTGCGCCTAGAATAGCATCGCAAATCGCGTGAACTAACACATCCGCATCGGAGTGGCCAAATGCCCCAGAATGATGATCAAGCTGAACCCCACCTACGAAAAACGGATGACCTTCCCTCATTTGATGAACATCAAATCCAAAACCTACTTTTATTTTCATCTGTATATAATTTGTTTATTCATTACTTGTTTGCTTGCAAAGGCATTATTCACTATCGTTAGTTTTTCAAATGCCTTCATGAGATCGCTACGCTAAGTTCATGCTGCCTTCGGCGGTTTTAAAGGCGATGAAGTTATCAGATTTTTCACCAGTGTTTGTTTTAATATGTATTCATGAGCTCACTACGTTCGGTTTGAAAAATCATGATGATTTCATTTATTTATTTTTTTTAATGGTTGATGAGAGCTCGAAGTAAATAAGGATTGCCTTGTGTCTCCATATTATCTTCGATGAGCTCGCAAGCTCGGTTATTTACATCTCCGTTTCATGAAGGCGAAATTAAGACTTATTTGTCACAGTAGAAAAAACTCGTTCAAGGCCATTAAAAAGGATATTCTTAAATTTTAACATTTTTTAAGGCTTTTTGAAAGGTAAATTGCTAAGATAAAGTCTCTTTATAATAGTTGATATTAAATTATTTCTTAATTTTGGCTTTACGCAATGTAATATTGATCATTTTTTATGCATTATATCAAAATCGCTATAACCTCATTATTACTAGTGGCTTCTACGTCATTAGTGATAACATCTTGTAAAAGTAGTAGAAGCAATGTTTCTGACAAAACTGGTGTGCGATACAATGACCCTTATAATGGCGGTTTACAAATCAATCGCAAAGTCAAAGAATCCCCTGGGCCTGGATTAATAGGTATAGAAGGAGGTACATTCGTCATGGGGGGTAGTTTAAATGAAGATCTGGGCTATTCTCATGATAATCTGAGAAGACGGGTAACGGTAGCTTCATTTTATATCGATGAAACGGAGGTTTCAAATGCCGATTGGCTCGAATATTTGCATTGGATTGCTCAAAATTACCCTGAAGACGGAAAGTTGTATTATGATGCTCTACCCGATTCGTTGGTATGGAGAAACCCTTTATCATACAATGAACCGTATGTTAATTTTTATTTGCGCCACCCTTCTTTTCAGGATTATCCTGTAGTAGGCGTAACTTGGGATCAAGCTAACGCATATTGCATGTGGAGAACAGATCGCGTAAATGAACACATACTTCGTCAAAGCGGTGCCTTGGTAGATTATAAAACGTTAAGTGAACAACAAAATCGAGAAGGTCAGGGCTTTAATACCGACATTTATTTGAATGGGCAGATACAAGGAGATGGTATAGACGGTAAGAATATGCCTAGAGACACTAAAATCGGTGCCGCAAAAGATGCCAAACGCATTGTACGCATGGAAGACGGGATTCTTAAACAACCCTATCGACTGCCTACGGAAGCAGAATGGGAATATGCAGCTTTGGGTTTGATTGGCAATACCGTAGAAGGAAATATTGAGAATAGTAAAACTTACCCGTGGAATGGCTTGGGTGTACGCTCAGGTAACCGCAGAAATCAGGGCCGTATGATGGCTAACTTTAAAATTACCAGCGGTAATAATATGGGAGTTGCGGGAAATTTAAATGACGGTGGCGACATAACGGTTTCTGTTAAAAGCTATGCCCCTAACGATTTCGGATTATATAATATGGCAGGCAATGTAAATGAATGGGTAAGCGATGTATATCGCCAACTTTCCTACGAAGATTTCGAAGATTTTAATCCTTTCCGTGGCCACGTATTCATGGATAATGAATATGAAAACGCAGAAACCCGGACATTGGCGAAGGATAAGTATGGGCGTCCAATTAAAGTCCCTTCAAAAGCAGCGAGAAAACAAACTTGGGAAGAATTGCAGGCGGCTAAAGCCGGAGATCCATCAACTGCCACCTACGACTACGATGTAAGAGGATTCAAAGATGAGGAACTCAAGGAATTGTATGGTAAGACTACCTTGGTTAACGACAAATCACGCGTTTACAAGGGTGGATCTTGGAACGATAGAGCGTATTGGTTAAACCCTGCAACACGTCGTTTTATGCAGCAGGATGAATCCAATGCCATGACTGGTTTCCGTTGTGCAATGACAATGGTAGGTAATGTATATGGCCCTTCTTCAGGTAAAAGAGGCTCGGCTACGCCATAAAATTAAGACACATTATAAAATACAGAAAAGGCTTTGGCATTATAATATGTCAAAGCCTTTTTTTTCTGAAAGTGTCTATTTCTCAAAGGCCATCAAGAACTTTCATGCCTGTTGGTGATTCATTGAATCATGAAAGTTTTGTTATATATAGTTAGCATTTGTATTTTGTTTTTTATTAAAGGAAGGATTTTCTTAATCAATTTTTATGCGCCTCTGTCGCCGGCGCAGGGGCGACTTCTTTTTTTATAAAAAGAAGGAAAAAATCATCGCTGTACCCATTTGCCAGAATGGCTAATGCGTCCTCCTGCATTTGGCAAATGGCTAAGGCGATATTTGTCCAATTTGTAAGGCTGGTGCTTTTTCTCGATATTATTTTATACTTCAGCTGGATTAAAAAGACGACCTAGGTCGATGTAGCGTTAAGAAAGCTTGTAGATTTGCGTTAGAACAGATTCACAAAGCGAAGCGGCTTGGAGCTGTTTAGTAAATCCAAAAGCTTTTAGCGTAACATTGACCAAGTCTAGGGTTTTGCTTCTTTTGGCCAAGCAAAAGAAGGAGAGCCGCCCGCCGATGAGGGCAAAAAGATAAAATATAGATATTATTGGCTACCAATAAAATTGGAAATCAGCGAATAATAACCTGACTAATTTAATCCTTCTTTATTTAACAAAAGAAGCTCTTTTCAAATAAAGGCATAAAAAAAGTCCGCTTACCGCGGACTTTTCAATATCTAATAAAATTTTAAACTAAGCTTGGGGAGCATCAGCAGACGGTGCTTGATCTTGCCTAGGCTTGTCTTCACGTGGAGGACGAGGTAATAGCGCCTTGCGGGAAAGCTTCATCTTACCCTGCTTATCGATATCCAATAACTTAACCGTTACCGTATCACCTTCTTTTAACACACCATCCATGGTTTCAAGACGTTTCCAGTCAATTTCAGAGATGTGTAATAAACCATCTTTACCCGGCATGATCTCAACGAATGCACCGAAGTTCATGATCGATTTCACTTTACCTTCATAGATTTCGCCAACTTCAGGTCTAGCTACGATATTTTTGATACGCGTAGTGGCAGCATCGATGGCAGCTTTATTATCTGCAAAGATCTGTACAATACCTTTATTATCCACTTCTTCAATAGAAATGGTAGCACCGGTTTCACGTTGCATTTCCTGTATAATTTTACCACCGGGTCCGATAACTGCACCGATAAATTCTTTATCGATTGTCAATTGGATAATACGAGGAGCATGTGGTTTATAATCCTCACGTGGAGCAGCAATCGTATTCTTCATTTCGCCTAAGATATGAAGACGTGCTTCTTTCGCCTGGTCTAATGCCTGCGTAAGCACTTCCCATTTCAAACCATTTATTTTCAAGTCCATCTGACAGGCTACGATACCATTTTCTGTACCGGTAACTTTAAAGTCCATATCGCCCAAGTGATCTTCATCACCTAAGATATCAGATAAAATAGCATATTTTCCAGTTTTTTCATCCGTGATTAAACCCATTGCAATACCCGAGACAGGAGCTTTTAATTTCACACCCGCATCCAATAAGGCCAACGTACCGGCACATACGGTTGCCATTGATGAAGACCCGTTTGACTCTAGGATATCAGAAACGATACGAATCGTATAAGGATTTTCAGCATCGGATGGCAACACCTTTTTCAATGACCGCATCGCTAAGTTACCGTGACCAATTTCACGGCGACCAGCGCCTCTGTTAGGTCTTACCTCACCAGTCGAAAATCCTGGAAAGTTATAATGCAAAATAAATTTATTATATCCATTGATGAACGCACCGTCAATCATTTGCTCATCGTCTTTAGCACCCAACGTAACAGAAGTCAAAGATTGTGTCTCACCACGCGTGAACACAGCCGAACCGTGTGCTGCGGGTAAATAATCAACTTCAGACCAAATCGGACGAACAGTACGTACATCACGTCCATCCAATCGCTTTCCTTCATCCAACACTAAATTGCGAACCGCATCGTATTGTACATCGTGAAAATATTTCTTTAATAGGAACTTTGTTTCGTCGTCTACTTCTTCGCCAAAAGCAGTTTTAAATTCTTCAAAAATTTCAGCGAATTTATCCGAACGATCGTGTTTTGCAGAAGCAGAGGCTGCAATTGCATACACTTTATCATACGTAGAAGCATATACAGCCTCACGCAGTTCTGGATTTGAAGGTTCATGGTTGAATTCACGTTTTACCGTCGAGCCTACCAGATTTGCCAATTCAATCTGTGCTGCTACTTGTTTTTTGATCGCATCATGCGCAAAAGCGATTGCCTCTACCATTTCAGCTTCTGAAATTTCGTTCGCCTCACCTTCTACCATCACGATATCCTGGGCGGAACCCGCAACGATAAATTCCAAAGAAGCATTTGCTAATGCTGAAAGACGAGGATTAATCACTAATTGACCATCGATTTTCGCTACGCGTACTTCTGAAATAGGGCCGTTGAAAGGAATATCAGACACTGCTAAAGCCGCTGAAGCTGCCAAACCTGCTAATGCATCGGGCATAATATCTTTGTCCGCAGAAATAAGTGAAATCATCACCTGTGTATCTGCATGGTATGTTTCAGGGAATAATGGACGTAAAGCTCTATCGACCAAACGAGAGATTAATACCTCATAATCGGACAATCTTGCCTCACGACGTAAAAACCCTCCTGGTATACGGCCGGTAGCCGCATATTTTTCTTGGTAATCGACGGATAATGGCAAAAAATCCACACCTTCTTTCGCTTCTCTTGAAGAAACTACTGTTGCCAAAAGCATGGTATCACCTTGTTTTAAGACTACTGAACCATCCGCTTGTTTCGCTAATTTACCAGTAGACAATTCGATAGGCGCTAAATCTCCGCCTAAATCAATTGTAACTTTTTTTTCGTTATAACTCATTGTTTTCTTGTTGTGATGCATTTTGCGTCAATTGTGGAATGCATCTAATTGTATTTTACTTTTTTAGTTGCACAAAGGTAATTAAAATTTACAAAAAACCTTCATGATGCTCACGATAGTACCAACGATTATGAAACCCCAATTCAAAAAAAAAGCCACCTACAAATGTAAGTGGCTTTCGCATTTTTTCTAAAAGCTTATTTGATGATATCACGTAAACCTAAGCCCTTGATAATAGCACGGTAACGGTTGATATCTTTTTTGTACAGGTAAGCTAATAATGAACGACGTTTACCTACTAACATTTGTAGCGAACGTTGTGTGTTAAAGTCTTTTCTGTTTTTTTTCAAATGCTCAGTTAAGTGAGCAATTCTTTTAGTAAATAAAGCTACTTGTCCTTCTGCAGAACCTGTGTTTGCTGCTGCACCTGCAAATTCTTCGAAGATACCAGCTTTGTACTCTTTACTTAAATACATTTCTTGAATAATATTAAAGCGTTAAAAATTTAATGAATTGGATGCAAAGATAGAAATTAGATTTGGAAAAATCACACTTTAACGTAGATTTTTTTCCTATCCAGCCAATAACATATAACCCACATCAGCGCAAGAAAACAAAGCGAATACACAAAAGATCCTATTTCAGGCGGACCTGGAATCTCCGCACATACATTTCTGTAAAACCAGGTAAGGGCGGTTGTGTATTTCGGTTCACCATTTTCCCCTATTCCATCTGCAACACGAAACAAACCGAGAAAACGCGGCAACAAACCACTTAACACAAATATAAACAACGGATTTTTACCAAATACATCAAAAAACTGCGTTAGTTTATTTTTTACACCCTGTACCTCAATATACCAAATCATCCCTCCAATTGTCATTATACCTAGTCCGGTAGTATATAATACATACGAACTCGTCCATATTTTTTTATTTATCGGAAAACCCAATGACCATATCCATCCAGATACAAGAAGGATAAATCCCGTTACTAAGAGTCCGGACAGCAATTTAAAATGAGGTTCTTTACTCGTTGGGACTTTCGTCCACAACCAATTTACCTGTCCTTGATTTTTGATATACACACCTGCTAAATAGCCAAAAACAACTTGCACAATCGCAGGCAACGTACTCGCTAAACCTTCCGGATCAAACGGCACCCCCTCGCCTTTGTACATATGTGCAACCCCTAAGATTTGTTTATCAATATCCGTTCCGAACCAGCCTTCCAGAGAATACGGATCCGCTCCGCCCAAGAAAGCGCAAAAAGCCCAATAACCCAACAGAATTGCCGCCGAGATATAAATTAACATGCGGGGTCTAAAATAGTAAGCCAAGATAGAAGCAAAGAAATAGGCAACAGCTATTCGTTGCAATACGCCAAAAATCCGTATACCTTTAGTAGGATCTATACTATTAATCCATTCTTTGAAATGCAACTCATTGCCAACCCAGGTCACAAATGGCCACCAATTGAGGAATAGCCCAATTGCAAAAATAAGTACTGTTCTTTTGATTACTTTCTTCCAGAATACAGCAGCCCCTGCTTCCTGCAATCTAGGGATCACAAAAGACATCGCGTTTCCCACCGCAAATAGAAAAAATGGAAACACCAAATCGGTTGGCGAACAGCCATGCCATGGGGCATGCGTTAACGGCTTAAACATATGCCCCCATGTTCCCGGGTTATTTACCAAGATCATCAAAGCCACAGTGGCACCCCTAAATACATCCAAAGAATAATAGCGTTGCTTCATATGTAATTTGCTTCCGATTTAGACAACTTAATATTTTTTATTGATTAATAATGTACAACGAATATAATACTTTTTAAAATCAAAAGGAAAAATGAGTTTTTTTCCAAATACTTTTTAAAAAAATTAAAAAGTATTTGGAAGTTAAATTTATTTTAACGTATCTTTAACATAGTTTTAAACTTACTATCCAATGAGTCTTGAATTATCCATTTTAAAAAGTCTCTATTTTACGAGCCCGCAGTCCATCGCCGATTTAAGCAGCGATATTGGAAAAAGTGTGCCTAACATTACAAAGACGGTTAATAATCTACTGGAGAAAGAGGTCATTGTAGAAAATGGGTTGGCTCCTTCAACTGGAGGACGGCGTCCGGTTCAATTCTCGCTGAATGTGGAGAATCTCCCTTATATCCTAGCAATAGCAATCGACCAATACTATACGAGCATCGCTTTAGTAGATTTTTCCAACAAAGCGATCAAACCCGCCGAAACAATTACCATAGACTTAAAAGAGTCTGCATCGCCGGCAGAAGAAATCAAAACACTGATTGACGGCTACCTCCAATTTTCAAATGCGACAGATATTCTAGCAGTAGGCGTTACGGCGCCCGGCTTTGTCGATACGCACGTCGGTGTCAATAACTCTTATCCTAAAAACAGTGAGTTATATAATTTACGAAAAACTATAGAAGATCATACCCATATCCCAACCTATATTGAGAATGATTCTACCGCCATTGCGATAGCCGAGCAAAAACTAGGATCTGTAAAGGATGTGGATCATGCTTTAGTGATTAATTTGAATTGGGGTGTAGGATTGGGAATGATTATAGACAACAAGTTATTCAAAGGACATAGCGGATATGCAGGCGAGTTTAGCCATATACCATTATCCAATCTGAACAAGCTTTGTTCTTGTGGTAAGAAAGGGTGCCTAGAGGTAGAAGCCTCCCTACTCGCAGCGGTTGAATCCGCCACGTCGAAAATTGAAAGCGGCGAACAATCTTTACTTTCCTCAACCTTCAAAAATAAAGGCAGGATAACAGGCGATGAATTGCTGGATGCAGCGGTGAGCGGTGATCAACTCGCTATCGAGGCCATCAACAAAATCGGGTACATGTTAGGCAAGGGTGTAGCGACGTTGATGCACATCATCAATCCCGAAAAAATAATCATCAGTGGTAGAGGTGCAAAAGCGGGACGCATTTTATCCCATCAGATTCAAAGTGCTGTATTGGAATTCAGCATCCATAGACTATCAAAAGACACAACAATCGAAATATCAAAACTAAAAAATGCACAGCTTTTGGGCTCTGCCTGTATTGCTGTAGAGCACTCCAAATGGAAAAATTTAAAATCAGAAAGTTCTATTAACTTAAAACAACAAACACAATGAGCAAGTTTTACCTAAAATGCTGCTATTTATCGTTGTTCATGCTCCTGAGCATCACGACTTTATTTGCACAGCAATCTGTTACGGGGATAGTATCAGATGCGAACGGGATAATTCCCGGTGTAACGGTGAGCGTATCCAGCACGTCACGAGTTACACAAACAGATGCCAATGGTAAGTACACCATTCAAGCATCAAATGGTGAAAAAATACGTTTCACCATGATTGGTTATACATCCCAGGAACTAACGGTTTCTTCTACAACACATAACATTGTCCTACAAGAAGATGCAGGATCTTTGGACGAGGTTGTCGTAACAGCGATGGGGATCACAAGAGATCAGCGTAAATTAGGATACGCTGTATCTACAATCAAGAATGAAGAGATTGTACAGGCATCTCCTACTAATTTTGGATCGGCGTTATACGGAAAAGCCCCAGGTGTTTCAATCAGTACCAGTGCTGGTGGAGGTAGTTCAGCAGTTTCTATTGATATACGAGGAAACATGAACTCAATAGGATTCCAATCACAACCTTTAATTGTTGTTGATGGAGTGATTACCCGAAACGAAGCTGTAAATAATGGTGGTTTTTGGAATGATCAGAGAATCAGGGGAAACGGCATACTCGATATTAACCCTGAGAATATTGAAAGTATTAACATACTGAAAGGAGCAGCTGCATCTGCCCTATATGGATCAGATGCTAGTTCGGGTGTCATCGTTATTACGACCAAAAGTGGTAAGGGGGTTCAAGGAATCGGCATTGATTTTAATGCTTCTTATGGGTTAGAAACTGTCGGGGTAATTCCTGATTATCAATTTGAATTTGGCCCTGGTTATGCAAGAACTATCAATCGTGCCAACTTCAACGCCAATGATGAGGGCTTTATTGAAAGAACTATTTCTAATGGTCGCATTTGGTTTGGCACCCCAAACCAATCATCTACATTTAATATCGCAGCACCCTCCGGTTATTCAGATGGGGACATTATCAGTCAGCCTATACTTAGTGCGTGGGGGCAATTTGGACCAAGATTCAATGGACAGGATGCTATATACTGGGATGGACAGATCAGAAATTATGTTGCATATAAAGATAACTATAAGAATTTTTACAGGAATGGACATAGTGGGATCTATAATTTAGCCATTGCTAACAGTAATGAGAAAACAAATTACCGTTTTTCTTATACTAGAAATGATTATCAAAGTATGATGGAAAGCGGTCCACAAAATAAAAACACTTTTAATCTTAACGCCAATTATATCTTAAGCCCCAAGCTTGAAGTTGGACTTATTGCCAATTACACTTCTGAGCATGTAAATAATCGCCCCCAAATGATTGACAGGATGACGAATAACTATACGGGATTTTTGAGTCCTGCTCAAGATATTCGCTGGTTCGAACAAAACTACCAAACATCGAAAGGATACAAGTACGTAACGTTTGGAGATAGGATTCGCGATCCTGAAGAAGCATTTATTTTTGGTACAGCAGGTGGTGACTATTTAGATTATTTTTGGAATCAAAGAGCAAAACAGTATGACGAATATACAAATAGAGTCATAGCGTCTACTACAGCTAATTATAAAATATTGGACAATCTAAGTCTGAGAGGTCGTATAGGTACTGACTATACAGGTTATTTATCTGAAAATAGACAGCCCAATGAATTCCCAACCGCAATAGGGACCTCAGGCAGTTTTAATATACAATCAAATAAAATGCAAATCCTTTACGGAGATTTATTATTAAGTTATAACACTAAGTTATCCAACTCCGTCGGTCTACAACTCCAAGCGGGATACCAAGGCCGCAAAGAAGAATATAACTGGTATAATATAGGAACTGTCGGCGGTCTTTCTGAAGAGAATTGGTTTAGTTTAAGAGCAGCAAATGAAAACTCTAGAGTAGACCTAAATCAGCCATTGGGCAAACAGACCCTCGTTAAAGATGGTTTATTTGGTGTTGCGACTTTAGATCTTTTTGACTATTGGTTTTTGGAAGGATCTATTCGTCAAGAAAGGACTTCTTCTCTGTTCCCCGGAAACAATGTTTTCTATTATCCCTCCGTGAGCACTGCGTTTGAATTGAATAAAGCACTCGATTTGCCAGAATTCATAAATTACAGCAAGCTTCGAGCGTCATATGGTGTTGTAGGAAATCCGCCAACAGCTTATACAGCGAACCGTGTCTATACAGCATTAACCGTGAGCGGAACCCCAACATTAGTTCTCCCAAGCGAACCTTTTGGTAATGATAATCTAAAAAATGAAACCAAGCGTGAATTCGAAATAGGCTTGGAAAACCGATGGTTTAATAATAAATTCGGGTTCGACTTGACATACTATAACAACAGGATCGTGGATATGATAGTACCTTTAGACGTTGCTCACACCACTGGCGTTGAAAGGATAATCCAAAATGTTGGAAACATGAAAAATTATGGTTTAGAAGTAGGGTTAAATTACACCCCTATTAAAAATGACAATTTCATGTGGGATAGTAGATTTAATATATCATTTAATCGTAATAAACTTACGGCCCTCGCTGACAATCTTGAGCGACTTGAGCATACAAATGTGGACAATGGATCCCTGTACGTTCGGTCTGAAGTTGGTAAAGCTGCGGGAGATATTTATACCTATCAACTTAAGCGTCATGAAAACGGACAACTGCTTGTTGGTGATGACGGCTATTATATCCCTGATTATGACAATCTTGCGGTCGTAGGTAATATTCAAGCAAAAGGTGTAGGTGGTTTTATAAATAATTTTACCTACAAAGACTTCTCAGTCAACACTGTAATTGATTTTAGATATGGAGGTCAGGTATATTCGCCTTCCATTCAATACGGAATCAGTGCAGGGATGTATAAAGAAACCCTGTTTGGTAGAGATGAATCTACAGGCGGACTTCCATACTATGTGGATGGTAATGGAGACTTCATCCAAGTTAACGGTTCCGCACCTACAGGCAGAACAGTTTATCATGACGGAATGGTTCTTGAAGGAGTAACAGCTACAGGACAGCAGAATGACCAAGTGATAGAGTCCAAAGAATACTATCGCTTAGCTCATTATTGGGGACAGTACCCAGGTTCTAACAGACCTGGAACATATGAAACAGCCGTATTTGACAATAACTTTATCCGAATGCGAGAAATTGCTATTTCCTATCGTTTACCTAACCATTTATCCACAAGACTCAAAACGAAAAACTTAGTCATTAGTGCGTATGGTAGAAATTTATTTTTCTTACATAAAACTTTACCTCACTTAGATCCAGAGGCTACAGTAGGCACGACATGGTTAACGAGAGCCAATGTAGGTAATGCAGGTATGGTTCCACGTTCTTTTGGTTTATCAGTAAGAGCAAGTTTCTAAAGTTTTAAAATTGAAAAATATGAAAAAGAGAAATAGATATATAGGATGGCTTTTAGTTTGTACCCTCATAGTGAGTGTAGTTGCCTCCTGTTCCAAGTCAGCGTTTGATGAAAACTATTATAACCCTGAAAAATCAGTAACTGCAGATATTCCTCGATTGTTCTCAGGATTATTATACAATCATAATAGACAGAATGCGAACACCATATTTCCTAGGTATTGGAACTTATTCGTTTTCCAAATACCGATGATAGGAACTTATACACAAACATATGGGTATTTCAACGTGAATAATCGCTACGATCAGCAGACCAACTATACTCAGCTTCGTTGGACCTACTATTATACTACTCCCCTAGCATCATTTCGTGAAATGGAAAAAACGTATGATAATATGAGTGACGATGAGAAGAAAAATTATGAAATTTTCATGGAAACAGGACGTATTTTCTTCTATGATCAGACGATACAGATGGTGGATATGTGGGGAGATATACCATTTTCCGAGGCAGGAAAGCTTGTATATACAGGCGGCAGCATAGAAAATGCAAAGTATGACGATCAGCGGGAAATATATGATTTCATTTTGGCAGATTTAAAAAGAATCAGCGACTATCTGAATTCGGCTTCTATACCATCTCTGTACAAGAATATGTTTGGCTCTGCCGATTTACTTAACCGTGGTGAATTAGAAGATTGGAAAGTTTATGCAAATTCTCTTCGACTGCGGTTGGCTATGCGCATTTCGTATGTTGATGAAAATAAAGCCAAATCCATTGCGTCAGAGATATTATCTGATCCAGCAAAATATCCAGTAGTAACAAGTAATAATAACAGTGTTAAGATTGATGCTCGGGGAGATCAGTTGCGCTCCGTAATAGGTGTAGACGGAATCAAAGGTACTCTAGAAGGTACGGACATGAATGTTGCTCCTGGTTATATGGTCAATGAAATAATGGCACCAGCAAACGACCCTCGACTACGTGCCATGCTCGCTCCAAATATAAATGGCGAATATGTCGGAATGGACCTAACCAAAACTTCTACAGAGCAGACAGATGATGTGCGGGATAATCTTGTCTCACGCTTAGATTCTGGAACATACAGTAGGAATGACAAGTTCCCTGGTATAATAATCACAGCTGCTGAAGTAAGTTTTCTTAAAGCCGAAGCTGCTGAGCGATGGGGAATCGGAAATGCTAAAGATGAATATGAAAAAGGTGTAAGGCAAGCTATCGATTTCTTATTTTACATTAATGAGTTGAATGACAACGCCGATAACACTAGTTTTATCCCTGAAACTAAGCCTACAGAAGCCGAGTTATCATCATATCTAAATCATGCTTTAATAAAATATGATGGCACTCTCGAACAAAAAATGGAAAAAATAGGAATTCAGAAATGGATAAATTTTGGGTTTATTCAGGCTACTCACGCTTGGGCAGAGTATAGAAGAACAAAGTATCCGCAGCTAATTTTTGGTCGTGACAACGCTTCTACCCAGTCTCCGCTTCCTCCTAACAGACTGTTATATCCAGAAAATGAACGAAATTATAATTCCGCAAATTATAACGTAGTTAAGGATAAAGACAAGATTGACACCAAAATCTTTTGGGACGTAAGATAAAAGAGTCTATTTTACACTGCCACCAAAGAGGGCTCAACTTGTTGGTGGCAGTGTTTTAATAACTCATTTTTTTCTACTCCTAATATAAATCTATTCAAATTTCAAGAAGAAGGATCAAAGTCATCACAAGAGCTTTTACAACTTATACAAAATCAATTTACAGTAATAAAAGTAGGTAAGCTCCATCCACTCCATCCGCAGTTATTCCGGATTCTTGCTTTCACAGAAAAAGATCCTCTTGCAGTAAAAATTATATTTTTACTACTTCCGTTATCTATTGCACAAATTGCACTTCCTGACGTCATATTATAACTTGACGAAGAAACTTCCCACTGTACCTCTGGGAATTCACATCTTTGTCCTTTATAGCCGGCTACTACATGAACGGGATATCCTATAGATGTTGAAGTCGGCATCGCGTAAACAGATATTTCAGCGGCATTTATTGCACCCGATTCTATCTTTTTCGTTATCTTAACTACAGCGCCACATGCCGACGTAATATTGGCTGTTAATGTAGTATTTAGGTATGTTGTGCCGGTTCTGCTTACTGTAACATTATTACCACTGGGAGATAAAGTAACTCCGGATGTTGCAGTCCAAGAAACGGTCGCCCCTGTTGGCAGATTGTTTAGCGTGTAGGTGCTACTTGTACAAAACGTATTGGCTCCTGATATGGACGGCGCGATCGCATTTAATGCTGCAAATGCATTAACTCTACCATAGCCAAAGGTGTTATCAAAACCACTCGATCCCATATCGGTAGCGGTATTTTGTAGCGTTGTACGTACTTGTGCTTCCGTAAGATTTGGGTTCATAGACAGCAACAACGCCGCGACTCCAGAAACTTGTGGACAGGCTGCGGATGTGCCACCGAAGACATGTGAAAAATCGCCACTGCTCACGCCCCACGTACCCATGCGATCCGTTGTCACCACATCCCCAGTATTACTAAGAGCACCACTTGGTGCAACTAAACTTAATTGAGAACCTTGGTTGCTATAATTCCAAATATTGCCATTTCGATTGATAGCCCCTACTGCAATTACGCCAGCCAGACTACTGGGGTAACTTACCGATGTTGCCCCTCCGTTTCCTGACGCAAATACGACGACAGATCCCTTATTTCCTCTCCCTGAAGTTCTTGCGTTATTTATCTCGGAACTGATATCAGTTGAGGGAGCGCCACCTCCCCAAGAATTACTTAAAACATCTGCATTACCTAAGGTGGGATGCCAAGCCCAGTGAATAGCTGTCGCGATATCAGATGATGATGCCGCACCACTAGGATTGGAAGGATAGCTTGGCGGATATGGGAAAATATTAATTGGGATAAGCAATGTATTAGGAGCTATTCCCTTTATACCATCTCCATTATTATGCGCCGCACCTATAATACCTGCACAATTGACTCCATGCCCTTTATCTACATGATTGAGAGGTACTCCCAATGTATTGTTGGCACCAGCTGTAAATCCGGATAGTAGTCTTCCTGTGAACTCATCATGTGCATCTATTCCATCGTCGATCACAGCAACCCTAATATTACACCCTATAGTAATATTCCATGCTTCTGGTGCATTAATATCAATATTAAAAGTTCCTCCTCCTTGACCTGTGTTGTTCAGATAATATTGAAGAGGATACAACGTATCCGTGCTTTTTTGGATAATCATAACAAAATCAGGGCTACTCCAAAGAACATTTTCACTTTCATGAATTGCATTTGCAATCTCGAAGGTTTGGCTCGTGTCATTAGTTTCGAAGATATATGAGCCATATAAGGTCTCTTTTGCCAAAGTCAGATGGTATTTACGAGCTATTTCATCTATCGTAACTTTACTTGTATTGTCTGGAAATTTGATTGAAATTTTGTTTGTAATGAAGGCCGTGCCAACCCCATCCAATGTTTTTATAGCGGGGTAAATAGCCCTAATCCGATTAGCTCCCTTATGCTGAACAGCTATGTTAAGTGCCCCTTCGCTTGTCGTTATCAACTGTAAAGTATTTTTGTCTTCCATTCGAAGCGCTATTGTTTGATCAGCAGAGAGAAACTCTACCGCTTTTTCTACCCCACTCTCCATAATCTCAACCAATGCCAGAGATTTATCGAGTTTAAAATAGATTTTCTCCTTACCGTGCCAATAATAGAGGTCTTCCTGTGAAATGTTAAACAATTCTGTCTGGTAGAGGTCGGAAAGATTTTCATCATCGCCCCTTTTCAATGCATCCTTATTACAGCTAGCAATAAGCAACAGAAAAATGACACATGGCGTTAAAAAAGAAATGTACTGTTTCATAATAAATGTTTTATTAAGGTGATAAAATAGATGTATGAGCAAAAACTACTGGTTATCAGCTAAAGACCTACGTTACAATCGGTTCTATAAAAAAGTCATCTTGACTTTTAATTGTTTTACTAAACATCGTCATTCCGACTAAGAAAATGTCAAATTTCAATGAAATTTGGCAAGAATTTTAGCATGGAGGAATCTATACCATAGACTAATCTTTAGATTCCTCTATTCCGTTGCACTCCAATCGGAATGACGAAAAAAGTCAAGACGAGCTCAATATAATAATTTTGTTCGATAACTTCAATATAAATACATCTAACACTGTAGCATACTGGCTCTTACGCTCGTTTAACCTTACAAAACCTTTGTTCAATTATGAAAAAACTAATTTTTGTATTACTAGGCATCTTGTTTCTCGGGATGCAATCCTGTAAAAAGGAAGACGTCGTCTCAAATGAGTTTGTGGTAACTTATGATGGAGCTTCGTTTGCTTGCGCAGGCCAGAAGGTATTGCTCGAAGCCGATGATATTGCAAGGATGAACCATTTTCTTACTTATTCTGACTATACACACAATGAAATAGGTGTGCACAAACTGCGTAATAGCTATGAAAAAGGACAAAAGATTATCATCACCGTCACGAAACATGTTCCAAATCCAGAATGGATTTGCCCGGCATGGATTCCATACCCTTCTGTAGATGTTATCGAAGATAAATTATATAAGGGGATAAACTAATCTAAAAATTTCGAAAAGCGCTGTGGCACGTACAATTTTCAGATTTGCACTACTCACTTCGTCAATTATTCGTATATTAAAGCCTGTTAATATATGTGGAAAAATTAGTTTACCATTTAATGAAAAAAACACCCTTTTCATCCCTTTTTAAAATACATCTGATTGCAATAAGTATATTATATCTTATCCCTTTCCCTGCTTGCACCCAAACCACCCACCTATTCAAAGATGCACTCTACCTACCACTTCCCTTTAACTACGGACGGGAGGCCATCTATACCGATGAGTTTCTTTGGAACTATTACAGCGGAGCAGTTGCTCAACCTAAAGCAGGACAAAACATACTTGGCAAGCAAAGCACAGAACAATCTACGTGGATATCACTAGAGGCCGATACTTCCGGCTTTTTTCGGCCTTCCCCTGGCGCGGGGGGTAACCTCCGTAACCCCAATAACCCAGCAGGACCGGGAAGAATCGAAAGAAGCTCATCGACCACTGCAAACCAACGAACCGCCTTTCAACGACGTGGATTTGGCACAGGTTATCTATACATCACCTATAAATCACCCAAAGCCCAAGATGCTGTACTAAATGTAAAAGGAAATAGTGCAGTATTGATTGATGGTGAATTGCATGCGGGAGATCCCTACCGAATGGGTTGGATGAACATTCCTGTAAAATTAAAAAAGGGAATCAATGCATTCTATATCCGCGGCATGCTCGTTAGTGCCCAACTGCAATTTCCTGCTAAACCCATATATATTCAAACCGAAGATACTACCCTACCCGATGTAATCTTGGAAAAAGATCAACAAAATCTTGTCGCTGGCATCGTCGTCGTCAATACATCGGCGGAAACGCTCAAAGACCTTAAGATACACAGCAGCATTGATGGTGCCATGGCAACGGCCGACGTACCCGCTATACCGCCACATAGTACGCGAAAGATTGCGGCGACACTTAACGCATCGCATGTAAATGATGTAGGGGATATTATTGCCCGAATTACGCTATTCCGAAAAAACAAAACGCTGGATGAGCAAGAAATTAGCCTCCGCAGTCTACGGGCAGACAAACCTTATCGTGTTACTTTTATAAGCGAAATAGATGGAAGTGTACAATATTATGCCGTAAACCCCGCAATAGGAGGTGAAAAGGCAAACGATGCCCTGTTCTTCTCCGTACATGGTGCAGGCGTCGAAGCCCTTGGACAGGCGCAAGCTTATAAAGCCAAAGACTGGGGCACACTGGTCGCACCAACGAATAGGCGTCCACGTGGTTTCAATTGGGAAGATTGGGGACGTCTTGATGCCTTAGAGGTGCTCACATTAGCCAAACAAACGCTGCAGCCCGATTCACAACGCATCTATCTTACCGGCC
Source organism: Sphingobacterium olei (assembly GCF_005048855.1). Lineage (GTDB taxonomy): Bacteria > Bacteroidota > Bacteroidia > Sphingobacteriales > Sphingobacteriaceae > Sphingobacterium > Sphingobacterium olei. Next base: position 408,511 of record NZ_SUME01000004.1, on the reverse strand, counting down.
ATTCTATGGGCGGACATGGCACCTGGTTCCTCGGCGCGACCTATCCTGACAAGTGGGCGGCTATTGCACCTTGTGCCGGATACCCCACCCTCAAAGGATATGGCTCTGCTGACGGCGTTATACCGGACCAAGGACGCAACGAAATGGAAAACACACTCTTACGAGCTAGCAACCAAAGCGACATTATTGCTTATGCTACGAACTACAAACCACTAGGTGTGTATGTACTACATGGTGACGCTGATCGTACTGTACCTGTACACTATGCAAGACAGATGCGCGAGGTCTTAGGTAAATTTCATCCGAATTTCAATTATTATGAATACCCAGGCGGATCGCACTGGTATGGTGATGAAAGCGTCGACTGGAAACCGTTATTCGACTACTTCAAATGGCACAAACGCCAAGCCGACACAGCTGTTCAAACGATTGATTTTAAAACGGCCAACCCGAACATTTCCGCGTCGTATTATTGGATGACTATCATACAGCAACAGCAGTCCCTAGCCTTCTCACACGTTGTTCTCAATCGCGACGTAGAAAAACGAATGATAACAGGTACAACAGATAATATTGAGATGCTGAAGCTGGATTTAACTATTTTCGCAAAAGGAGGATCCGTACAAATCGTATTAGACAGCCTTAACGAACTCAGCTATATACCACAAGACAACAACTCATCGGTTTATCTTCAAAAAAACAACGATGCCTGGCAAATCATAAGCAAACCTTCGCTAGAAGATAAAGGTCCACATCGGAATGGAATTTTCAAAGAAGCCTTCAATCATCGGATGGTGTATGTATATGGCACAAACGGTACAGTAGAAGAAAACAAATGGGCTCTAGCCAAAGCGAGGTATGACGCAGAATCTTGGTATTATCGGGGCAATGGTTCTTTTGAAATCGTTGCCGATCATGAATTTTCAGTGGAGAAATACCGTGATCATAACATCATCGTTATTGGCAATGCGACAACAAACCGTGCCTGGTCTATACTGCTTGCGGATTGTCCGGTATCGGTTGACGCTTCTGGTGTCAAAGTCGGTGATAAACAATATACTGGAGACGATCTCGGCGGATATTTTACATGGAAGAAACCCGGAAGCGACACCCATACACTTGGTGTAATTACAGGTACTGGTATCAACGGCATGCGTGCTGCCACTGCTAATCAATACTTCGCTGGAGCCAGCGGGTTTCCGGATTATCTATTCTTCCGTTTCGGTATGTTAAAGAGCGGAGCAGATGACGTAGTAGATGCCGGTTTTTATAGTAATCAATGGGAAATCAATTGATGTTCAATCAATAGTTTGTATTTTTAAAAGTCAAAAATAATATTTCATCCAAATACGACACACATGTTAAAAAAAAGCATAATCTTATTATTTACTAGCTTATACCACCTTTCTGCTTATCCACAAGCTCACAACGTCTCCGCAGGATATCAAAAGCCTTCCGATCCACAGGTAATTGCCAACCTCGAAACCTGGCAGGACATGAAATTTGGATTATTCATGCATTGGGGCACGTACAGCCAATGGGGTATTGTAGAAAGTTGGAGTCTCTGTCCCGAAGACGAAGGCTGGACACAGCGTAAACCCGAACATGGTGAAAGCTACTATGACTATGTCAAAAATTACGAAAACCTACAGAAAACGTTTAATCCTACGGACTTCGATCCCCAGAAATGGTCGAATGCAGCCAAAGCTGCAGGTATGAAATATGTCGTTTTCACAACGAAACATCATGATGGATTCGCGATGTTTGACACGCAAGAATCAGACTACAAGATCACCTCTGCAAACACCCCTTTTTCAACAAACCCAAAAGCAGATGTCACAAAAGAAATCTTTCATACATTTAGAAAAGATGGATTCAAAATAGGTGCTTATTTTTCGAAACCAGATTGGCATACAGAATACTACTGGTGGCCGTACTTTCCCCCGAAAGACCGGAATGTAAACTACGATCCGACCAAATATCCGGAACGTTGGGGAAAATACAAAGACTTTACGTACAATCAACTAAATGAACTGACATCTAACTATGGGAAAGTAGACATTCTTTGGTTGGATGGCGGCTGGGTTCGGCCTTTTAAAACAATTGATCCTACAGTGGAATGGCAACGGACGATTAAAGTGGAACAAGATATCGACATGGACCGCATCGGTAAAATGGCTCGCCAAAATCAACCCGGTATCATTGTCGTAGACCGTACAGTTCCTGGAGAGTGGGAAAACTATGTAACCCCCGAACAAGCGGTGCCAGAACACCCGTTGGACATTCCTTGGGAAAGCTGTATCACTATGGGCAACTCATTTTCGTATATCCCCAATGATCAATACAAACCAACCAAGACGATTGTCGAAACGTTAGTGAAGATTATATCACGTGGTGGCAACTACCTGTTAAACATTGCACCTGGTCCCAACGGAGATTTCGATCAGGCAGCATATGACCGCTTAACAGAACTCGCATCTTGGATGAGTGTTAATGAATCAGCAGTCTTTGCTACAAGGGCTATTGCTCCTTATCACGAAGGCGACTATTACTATACCCGAAGTAAAGACAATAAAGTAATCAATATTTTTCACCTCTCCGAGGGCGATACATATCAGAAACCCTCATCTTTTGAATTTACAGTACCTGCCGGATTTGACATTAAGGATGTTAGAGTACTTGGCTACTCGGGAAAAATAAAATGGAGTAAAAAACAAGACAAAGTTACAATTCAAAGTCCAAAAACGGATCTGGCATATGCAAGCGTTATCCAATTAAAATCAAAGTAAAAGTGAGTTTTATATTTATAAGAAATGCTGCTCAATTTCTTTTTCTAATTTGTTCCACGTGTGTACATGCACAAAAGCCTAACTTTAATATCTTGAAAGAAGAGTACCTGTTTCAAGAAGGCAAGCATTTTAATCAGTGTCATGCATCAACAATAGCGGAAACTGCCGATGGTAAATTATTAGGTAGCTGGTTTGGCGGCACACACGAAGGCAATAAAGATGTCGTCATATGGGGATCCATTTCCGATGGCCAAAATTGGACTAAACCAACAGTATGGGCTGAGGGTGTGATAAACGATACGTTAAGGTACCCCTGTTGGAATCCCGTACTATTTAAGCTCAAAAACGATAAAAAAATATATCTGTACTATAAAGTTGGTCCTAATCCCCGCGAATGGTGGGGTATGGTAAAAACTTCTGTAGATGGAGGCATTACTTGGAGCTCGGCACGTCAGCTCCCCCATGGCATATTGGGACCCATCAAAAACAAACCTATCGAACTAGCCGATGGCACAGTCTTATCCCCTTCGAGCGTTGAGCTAAGCGAAGATAGATGGGTCGCGCATATTGAAGCCAGCGACAGCGATCAAAAAAAATGGGAAATCTATCCTATTGACCAAAAATCAAAATTTAACGTGATACAGCCCAGTATTCTACTACACCCTGACGATAAATTGCAAGTTTTGTGTCGAAGTAAAGAGGGAACAGTTGTTACGGCTTGGTCTCGTGACAATGGCTTAACATGGTCAGCTCTCGAGAAAACGAATCTTATCAATCCCAATTCCGCTACAGACGCGATTCGAGTAGGCAGCCTTTTTTACATTGTATACAATCCTGATATTCCGGGTAAAGATTGGTGGGAAGGTCGAACAAAACTGAACCTAGCTTATTCGAGAGATGGTATAGACTGGATAGATCTGATAAAACTAGAAGATGAAGAAAAGGGCGAATTTAGCTATCCGACAATATTTCAGGACAGCAGGGGGTTAGTTCACATAACATATACGTATAATCGAAAAAACATTAAGCATATTGTTTTGGAAAAGTAAACCCAATCGTATCAAGAATAGATAACATAGTTTATCGTTAATTATTACTGTATAAGACAGACAGGCTGTCTTATACAGTAATAAAATTGCCTGGCAGGCGTTTTGACACGCAGTAGGCTTTTGTGATGTTATATGTTATTGGTAGATATGATACTGAATTACCCGAATATTGTTATTATTTTGCCAGCCCGACACACTTACCCGTAAGTACCGTGCTGTTACAGGTGAGTAAAAACGAATGAATTGATTGTTGGAGTTGGCAACTGCAGATACGCCTTGGGAAATCCAGTCACTCCCGTTATGACTTGTAAAAGTCTCCACCTGTGACAAGCGGTAGTTGTTTGCACTGACCATCCGTATCCCCTGAATTTCCGATTTTTCGGTTACCATATCTACAGTGATATCACACGGAACGGAAGGCGACAATGTCCAGTGTTGTTGGGAGCTTGTTGTAAACATATTACTGGCAGAACCCGCTGTCGGGCTAGGATTCACAGTAGCAACCCAACCCGTGCGATCATTAATCAGCGTACCGGGAACAGATGTAGGACCATCGTATACGTTGGTCGATCGCGTATGAATACGAATTAAAATGGTATTCAGGTTACTACTGATTTCACTGTTTTCCGCACCGGAGATTGTTTGAATGCGCACCGGTATAAGGTATGCACTCTCCGTAAGCGTACTTACATTGGGAATATGGATATATAATGAATCAGTTGATGACATCCTCCCGCTTGTAATCGTAAGCTCTTGCCCTTCGATCTCAAGAAGATTAGCAGGTACGGTCTGATATCCCGTTTGATTCATACTGTTATAGGTATCCAGCAAGGTAGGATCCACTGTGAAAGACACCTTTACATCAGATGAGGTAGGCTTGGTCGCACTAACAGGAACCTTTAGCTTGATTTCGTCGCCCATGTTTCCTATTGGCGTATGAATGATATTATAGGTGATGTCGTTTACATAGCCAGACTGTGTGTTTACAAATATTCTATTGACCGTATCGCCAGTAACGTCAAACTGTTCCTTATCAGAACATGCGCTAATTAATAGGATAGAAATTCCAAAAACACTAAATATTATTTTTTTCATGATTGAAAAGTTTAATCGTCAAAATAATTTACTGCGTACATTTGTTGTTATCATCGATAAGCCATCTTACCGCACTTCGCTTATCGAATCTGTTTAAAACCCCATTTCCCGCGTTATCTCTATAAGTGTTTGACCAATCCATATCGTAGCCATTGCCCGATGCGTCATGAAATATGTGGCCTTCCATTTCGTTGAATTTCCAGTAAGCAACCAGATTTTCCGAAGTCGGATCCACGCCACATATACCATTTCGTATTTCTCCTGAAGTCAGTGCCTTATCCCATACCCTTACTTCCGCTATTCTTCCGTTGAAATATTGCATGGAAGGATAATTGGCCCAAGACATGCCCAATTCAAAACGCTGAAAAGTGACATTCCCCGATCCTGCCATCTCTGAATCTGGTACACCGTCTACATACATTGTAAATTTGCTACCGTCGTACGATAGGGAAATCGTATACCATTGTTGCGTATTGAAGCGGGTTTTCGAGATAAGGCTTCCTCCTGGATTTACCCATTGTAGGGAATTTATGGCCTGACCATTTTCGCCGAAACGAAGCATGTTCGAGCGCTGCTCGTCTTTGGATGTAAACGAACAAAGACGGCTGATAGGTTCCGGTGTGCTGTGCCAATTATTGATATAACATTTTACTTCATAGGTATATTTATCAAGATTTACGGCTTGGTCGTCGTTAAATATAAAATTACTATAGAGAGCCGTATTGTTCATATCTAGAGAATAGAAATTGGAAACTCGCGAAATTCGTAAAAAGATCGTTCTTGAACTTTCTAAAACATTAAGGTTTCCTCCCGAGACATTTTTAATACTTATGGGTATTACATAGGTACGCCCGTCTATAAATTGATCTATTGAGACAACTTTAATATCAATACCTGTAGAAGAGGCGCTACCTGCTTTGATGACACCGCTGCTCCCTTCCAGCACAATAGCTCCAGAAGGAACCGCATAGAAATTAGTGTTGTTGTTCTTATTGTACTCTTCCAATTTCGTTTCGTCATACACAAAATCGATAGAGATATCTTCTGCTACCTTTCCAGTTGCCGAAGCTGTAACCGTATAAGTCGAAGGTGTATTTTCCACGACGAATCGGACCATAGGATTTACCTCCGTTCCGGTAAGCAAGATCGCTTCCTTATCGTAATCAAACCTATCTCCTTTCGTACACGAAAACAGGCACAAAATGGACAATGCCAGTATGCCTAAATTATTTTTTATTTGCAATAGATTCATAGTCAAAAATTTTAAATATCATTATTCTAATGTACCGCGGGATTAGCGATCTGTATACTCCGACGCATATTGTAATAGGGTATTCCCCGTACGTTGTAATAATCGCGATCAAAATAGAATGCGCCGAACCCCGCCTTTTTTCCTTGTGTTGGATTCCATCTTGCCATTCCCTCCAGCGAATACATCTGCGTTCCATCTGTCGTTAATCGATTTCCATTCGCTTCAATAAAAGGTGAGCCGCCATTTTCATAAAAACTTCCTAGATTTTCAGTTACAATAAATTTGCCCGGAGGAGCCCAACTGATGTTGTTGTAATACGTCTGCAATCTAGCGGCGGAATGCTCTGCAAATCCTTGTGTGTATGCTTGGCGGATAAAGTAATCTACATAAGGTTCAGTTTCCGAGGGGGGATATTGCGAATAGAAATCAACAATGAGCAATTTATCGGGATACATTCCCTTAGGACCAAAAAACTGTCCGATATACTCGACCATTTTGGTAAAGTTTGCCCCCTGTAGCCAATCTCCCTCCGGTTCATAATCGAGATCTACACCATCGAGGTTATAATCCAACACATCATCTACCAACTGTTGCGCATATACTTTAATGCCTTCGTCGTTTTGGTTTTCCCGAAGATCATATTCCCGACCGTCTTTCAGGGTAATAACCTTGTTCATCCGGACAATAGTAGGTACAACAAAACGGGTACCCAAGTTTTCTCTCACATATTGCAAATCAGCATAGGCCACGGGAGCATACAGGTGACTATTCGGATCGTTGCTTGGTATACCACCCCATAGTGAACAGATGTCTAAGCTATCCGGGATACCCTTTATTCGCTCGCCCCATGAGGCCGGATCTTTGTAACCGCCAACACCTTCAATAGGCGCGTAGGCCGCAAACCATCCAAACGCAATCTGATGATCAGATTTTTTATAGGTCCTGAGATTAGCAAAATATTGCTCATCATAGGTTTTTAATTTTTGAATCTCTAGCTTTTCTATTTCGGTATCGCAACCCGTCATTAGCCCCATTACCATCCATAAGGCACTTAAAAACTTTGTATTAAAAATATTCTTCATCTTTCAATAGCTTTATTGTTTGGTTAGTTACTTTTTATCCCACCACAATTTTGTTCCGCCGTTATCCTGTCCCATCAGTTTGGAAACACCAGACAAAACACCCGCACGATTGTTATTATATTCGGATTGTGGATAAGGAATTCGCCGCACTTGGACATCCCGGTTGATAGATGTACTGTTGTTTACTACAACAGGGATGAGCTTTGGATATCCTGTACGGCGGAATTCTGCCCAGCCTTCCGGCCCATCGGGATAAAGTGCAAGCCACTTTTGTGTAATGATCCGTTCGAGGTTCCGTTCAAACGAATCCCCCGCATTCCAGGCGATGGTGATCGTACTTGGAGCAGCAGCGTGGAAAGTTGAACCTTCTGCATTATCCGTGAATGCAATGGGTTGAAGGGTGTTGTTTCCGATGTAGTCCTGTGCGCCCACGGCTCCATTCTCCTCAAAAGATACCGCGATTCCGCTTTCGTAAAAGCCTTGTGATGCCCCTCCCATATTCCAATTTCGAAGTGCACCTTCAGCCCGCAGAAAATAAGACTCCGCAGCAGTCATCCATACGATTTCAGTTGTTCCATTGTCTACATTGAGGTTGGATATCTGATTGCCTACATAGGGAGTCCACACCGATGTAACAATGCCTTGGCGAACACCGTGATATGCTCCGTCGACAGCCGGTTTAAAATAACGGGGTCTCCTTGCGTCCTGATACCCATTCATATAGGCGTCCATGGTGGCGCCCATTCTTACCTCTCCAGCATTAAAGTTATACGCGATTTCAAAGAGTGGATGATAATAAACAAGATTAGAGGTGTGCTTAAGTGACGCCCGTTCCTGTGTTTGCGAAATCAGACCAATCGGATTTGACACCGCCGCTTCTGCTTCTTCCCTCGCCTTTGCCGCATTCGCATAAGCGATACGTAATGCTAGACGTAATCGCAGGGTGTTTGCAAATTTCACCCATTTATTCACATCACCGCTGTATACAAGATCATATTTCTCTAGAACTCTACCATTAGGATTAGCCAGTGTAAAATCGGTCAGCACAGTAATGGAAGTTGCTAATTCTTCAAAAAACTTATTATAGATGTCTTCTAAGCCATCATAATTGTTTGCCAAAGAGCCACTCCCGTAGTTGATATAAGGTAATGGGCCGTACGTATCAGCGACCCGATGCATGCCTTCTACTTTGATGATCGTCGCTAGCGCTGCTACCTCAGGAAGACCTTGTTCATTTGCTATCTGGACAATGGATTGCCATGCCGGCATGATGGAGGAAAAACCTGAACGAAATGTAGTTTCTAGCCAGTTGGTAATAAAATAATAGGACCCATTATGAACGCCACCATACCAACTACCGGTGGGGGCAAGGTAACCCGAATAAATGTCACTGGTAAGACCTTGTGAAACCTGATAGTCCGAATCCGAGTTGGTACCGTCTTTAAACAATACCACGTTACGCTGCATCTGTGTAAAAAAAGCACCCGTTTTCAGGTTATCATGCGTCATCATCTCTTCTGTTGCCTCGTGTGGATTGGTGTTATATGCCTCAAATTTATCCGTACAGGATATAAATGATGTGGAAAACAGTAATACAAGTATTAACATCTTTCCAATGTTGCTTATAGATATTTTCTTCATAGCCATTTCTTTTAGTCTTATAATTGAACACGTAGTGAAAAGCCCAGACTACGTAGGCTTGGCGACATAAAATAATCGATTCCTTGGAAATACGTTCCTGTACTCGCCGTCAATTCGGGATCATATGGTGCTTTGTTATACAAGAAAAGTAAGTTTTTTCCAATGAATGAGACATTTGCACCTTTTATGCCCTTTACCCATTTTGCCATCGGTAAGTCATAACCGAAACTCACTTCTCCCAACCGCACATTGGTAGCGCTATAAGTATACATGGAACCTATACCGCCAGATGATCCACCACCAACTACATCATAATAGGGTTTGGTCGGAATTGGACGTCCATTGACTAAAACACCACCAGCATCACGTGCGTCACTAGATCCTTTAGAGGCACCAAAAGCGTCTAAGACAGCCTGTGTATTAGAAACGACAACACCTCCGACACGTGCATTGAAAAGGAAACCAAAATGGATTCCGCGATAGGAAAAATTGTTACCCCAACCTAGATTATACCGCGGATTGTTATTCCCTGCATATACATATTCATTTGTTTCAGCGACAACAACTTGATCTGTTGGATGCACGTAAATGGCACCGTGTTCATCGACACGCAGACTATTGACGTAGATGTCGCCCATTTGTCCGCCTTCTTTGAGCACCATTTTGTAACTTCCCGTTCCGGTCATATCTAACTCGGTCAAAGAAATTTGATCTCCTGTTACTGGATTAGTCCAGTTGTCAAGCAATTTAATGATTTTGTTCCTATTCAATGAATACGTCAGGTAGGTGTTCCAATTAAACGCACCGATCTGTTCATTGTATTTTGCCACCACTTCGACACCTTTGTTATCTATCCGGCCTGCATTAACAATAACACTCGTAAAACCAGATGAAGAAGAGAGGGTCGGTTCGAAGAACTGATTGAAGGTACTGGATTGGTATACCGTTGCATCAATACTCAATTTACTCTTAAATAGTGTTGCATTTAAACCGCCTTCCCAGGAACGCGTACGTTCGGGTTTCAAATCCGGATTTGGCATACGGGTCTGTGTTTGTGGGTAGCCATTGGCCAACGAATAGGTTGGAATCGTTAAAAAAGGATTTGGTTCATTGCCGACTTCGGAATAAGAGGCTCGCACCTTTAGATAAGAAAGATAGTCTGCATTCATGTTCAACATATCGGAAACAACGGCCGAAACACCAACGGACGGATAGAAAAAGGACTTTACATTCGATAATGCCAATGTCGATGCCCAATCATTTCTTCCGGTTAGATCTAAAAAAAGCCTATCTTTATAACCAAACTGCGTACTTGCAAAAACAGCTTGTTTATTACGGCGATACCCCGTTTGAGAAGACTCTGCGGTAGCGTTGTTCACATTAGAATAGGTGAACAAATTAGGTACGCCGTGTAATTTTCCACCGTACATGTTTTGATCGTAGCTCAAGTCTTCTACATTTGCCCCAACGACAGCCGTCAAACTTATCTGATCGTCTAAAAACGATTTGTTGATATTCGTCATTAACTCGCCATACACTTGTTGCGTCTGTGCTTCATTTAAGGAATAAAAACCATTTTCTGAAGCGAATAACATATTTGTAGATGCGTTAAATCGCTTTTCAAATTTATCGTTACTTCGATCTAATTTCAATCGCCCTGATACGTTGATCCAGTCACTCAATATATATTTCAAGGAGGCATTGCTCATATAACGCTGTTTGTTGTTGGGAAATAGCGCACGCTGTGTAATCCAATAGGGGTTTTGCATGGACAAGCCCTGATCGCCGTACGGCCAAAATTGGGTCTTGAAATTACGGGAAGGATCATAACGTTCAAAGAGTTCTACCTTGTTAAAATCATCACCCGCCGGAAATAAATAGATAGGCACCAATGGATTGAAATATAATCCCTGTGCAGTCATGTTCTGTTCATTCACATTAGCGTGCATAAACCCAACATCCAATATCAACTTCTCGTCCAAGAAATTAGTGGTATTACGTACAGAGAAGTTGTACCGTTTATAATCGTTATTGTGGATAATGCCATTTGCATTTACCGTGCCAGCAGATAGGTAAGTTTGACTTCTCGCATTGCCGGTCGAAAGACTGATTGCATTGGTCAGATTTACACCCGTATTGAAGAAATCTCCTGCTTTGTAATTGGAGGGTTGATTCAGTTTTTCGCCCCAGCTGTAGTAGCTGCCGGGTTCAGTAGGTCCGTAACTATTTTGAAGCTCTGGAAGAATGAACGGTCTGGAGAACGTCGTCTGATTGGATACGGTCAGAGACGTTTGATCTTTCTTTCCACCTTTGGTTGTCACTAATACTGCACCATTAGCTGCTGCGCTACCGTACAGTGCTGCCGCAGCGGGACCGCTCAAAACGGATATGCTTTCAATATCTTCAGCATTAAAGTTAGAGATACCGTCTCCCGTTTGCCCTGCACCCGAAAAGATATCTTCGGGTTGATCGCTAGAGAGACTTGGCATGGGAATCCCATCGATCACATACAATGCATTATTGTTTCCGGATATTGACTTTACTCCCCGCATAACTACTCTCGATGACCCTCCTACGCCTGAAGAAGAAGAATTGATAGTTACACCCGCGACCCGTCCATTTAAATTGTTTATAAAATTCGGATCAGGAATTCTGATGACTTCTTCTGCCTCCAACTGTTGTACGTTATAGGTTAGCGATCGGTTTTGTCTACGGATTCCCAACGCAGTAACGACTACATCTTCTATTTCTGAAACCCCATCTTGCAGGGTAATTTCCACAAAACGCTGATCTGCCCCGACAGATACCTCGGTGGGCTGCATCCCCAGATACGATACCACTAAGGTGACTGATCTCTCAGGAAGTGCGAGTTTAAACAGACCGTTATTGTTCGTCTGCACACTCAATAATGTTCCTTTTACGCTAACCGTCGCGCCAGAGATAATGTCCCCTGTCGCACTTTTAATAATACCGGAAAGCTCCTTCTGTTGGCTCCGATTAGCTGGAACCGTTGCTTTCACAATTAGGATATGGTTGCCGCTCATACGCGATTCCAAACCATGTGGCTTCAATACCTGTTGCAAAGCATCCTTGACTTTGATACCCTTAGATGATAAGCTTACCTTCTGATCGACATTCACTTCGTCTGCATCAAAAAGAAAGGAATAACTTGTTTGCTTCTTGATGGCCGCGATTAGTGTAGATAGCGGTTGGTTTTTAATATCTAATGATACGCTTGCGTCTTGTGAAAAAACAGCGCCTGACACCCCAAAGATGCCAACGAACATTAACAATAAGGCGATTTTCATAATTTTGATTAGGCTACGGTGACGATTTATTAGGCATAACCGTCTACCCCAGTGTATTTTTTTATACATTTGTTATTAATTGAGGTTAGTACTATTAAGTTTATACTCCAATTAGAATCGGAGGGTGCTGCAATATCTTCCGATTCCCTTTTTTTAGTTCTTCTATTTCATAATTATTTTTTTTAAGTTTTACAATCTGGTTCTTTTTTTAGTGGTTAGAAAATTTCGATTTGACGACCATTAATTTTATAAGAGAATTTACCGAGCGAAGACATTACCTCTAGAATTTCGGCTATTCCTTCATTATTTATAAAATCGCCGGTGAGTTTTCGATTCAACAGCGCTTTATCATTGACTTGAATCTGCACGTCGAATATTCTTTCTAACTCGACGGTTAGTTCACTGAATTTTTTATTCTTAAAGATAAATTTAGATTCCCTCCAGGCCAATTCATAATCGGGGATACCTTTAATAAGGGTGTAGGATTTCTCTTTTGCATCGTAAATCACCGTTTGAGAGGGCTGCATCCGGAATGTTTTACCATTTTTAGAACTCAATTCTACAGACCCCTCCACTAGCGTCACCCGAATATCGTGTTGTTCTGGATAGCAGGACACATTGAAGGATGTACCGTGTACTTGAACATCAAGGCCACTTGTTTCAACAATGAACGGAGCTTCATCATCGTGTGTTACCTCAAAAAAAGCTTCGCCCGTAATCTTGATCCGTCTTTCGGAAATACCAAAATCGGAAGCCACTTCCAGTTCGGTATCCGAATTGAGCCATACAACAGACCCGTCCTGTAGAACAGTCTTTGTTTTTGATCCTTTCTCTACAGTGATGGTTGAAACGAGATGCCCAGTAGGTAGCTGCTGATCTTTCGTCCAATAATTACCCAGGGTAAAGGCAATCAATAGACCCGCCGCTACACTTATATACGGTAATACTTTTTGTCGAAAAGAATATACGGTTTTGTGTTTTCGAGAAAGGAATTGCTGGTATGCTGCGTTGGCGTTGAAGACTTCATTCGGTGAAGAGAAATCCATCAGCGTATAAAGCTCTACAATTTCATTATAAAATGCTTGATTCTTCGCAGAAGATAACATCCACGTGTCTAGCTCTTTTTGGGTCTCATCCGTTATATTCCCAGAGAGCGAGTCATAAATAATTTCTAACCAGTATTCTTTCGATTTATCTTCCATTGGTATTTTAAACCATATATAGTATGGCTATCAAGTGTAAGACAAGTCTAAAAGAGAATCGGGTAAATTAAATTTATCTTTTTTCGAAAAAATAATCTTTTAGGTCTAAACGTAGTTTAAGGAGAGCTTGTTTGATGTGATATTTAACGACATCAATAGAAATATTGAGCGTATCGGCAATTTCATGATATTTCAGATCAGAGAACCGACTCAGCTTAAAAATCGTCCTGGTCTGATCGGGCATACTGTCTAGACTTTTTTGAATTTTGATATCTAGCTCTTTAAGTAGCAGTTTTTCTATCGGATTGGGGGTGTTAAATATTTCGTATTGTTTCTGAAAAACATGGTCTTCTTCGGGTAGTTCCATCTGAAAATTCCGATTTCTCTTTTCTTGCATCGTATAATTGATACAACGATTCCTTACCGCTCTTAAGAGATAATGCCGTAAATTATGAATATCCAAACCCGACCTATTTTTCCACAAAGAGAAGATCACATCGTTTACGATCATTTCGGCGTTAGCGGAGTTCTGGGTTATTTTGCTCGCATATGTACATAACGTTTTATAATGCAAATCATATAACTTTTTATACGCACCGCTATCTCCTGCTTTGAGTCTCTTTATAATGTCGTCTTCCGTCATCCACTAGAGATTAAAAGTTTACAATCAAAGGTATTACAGATTTCGCCCATGTTTCCTGCTAGGTATTATAATCAATCGCTTTCCAGAAATGGCTAAGGACAAAAGTAAATATATTAAATTCTTTTTGGTATAGATTTTTTGCTAAGTTTCATTGGAGGATATCCGATTGAATATTTTTACGCAATCAGCAGATTACACCCAGTTAACAAAACTGTCGTTATACAGGTAAATGAATAACATGCATCTACAAGGTGTAATCTTTCTCTAAGGAAAATTCGGATGACAGTCGGATATCATCAGAAGAAGATCCAACCAGTAGCTTAAACTTCCCTTTCTCTACTTTCCATTTTTTATCGATGCCCCATAATCTTAAATCCTCTTTCGTTAAATCAAAAACGAAAGTTTCTGTATCGCCACTTCTAATGAATTTTCGCTCGAAACGCTTTAACTGTTTTACCGGTGTCACGACACTACTTACCTCATCGACAATATACAGTTGCGAAACCTCATCGCCATCCCGATTGCCGACATTCTTAACCTGAAACGCGATCGAACACTTAAAGTCTTTATCCCTCTCCTCTACCTTGATTTGTAGATCACTGTATGTGAAATCAGTATAACTCAATCCATATCCAAAAGCATAAAGGGGGGTAGCTTCCGATTCTACATAATTGTGATGCTTCGGCTTGTCATGATTATAATGTACAGGTAGCTGCCCTACTGACCGCGCTACGGAGATCGGCAGTCGTCCGGCAGGATTATAGTCACCAAATAATACATCAGCTATTGCCAAACCACCTTCTTGCCCGGGATACCAGGCATCAATAATCGCTGGAATATGTTGATCCGCCCAATTTAAATTCAATGGACGCCCCTTTATAGTAACCAATACAATCGGTTTTCCTGTAGCTTTCAATGCTTGAAGCAATTGCAATTGATTACCCATGAGATCAAGTGTCGATCGGTCAAACCCTTCCCCGCTTTCCATATCACTTATTGTCTTCGCGTTAGCATCGATAGTAGCTGCGCCGGTTGCCTGATAAGATGTTTTAAAATCACGCGCACTGGATCCGCCCAAAACGACAATTATTGCGTCAGCGCGTGTGGCTGCATGCACCGCAGCATCTATATCCGTCGAAGTCGTATCCCGGATGGCACAGCCCTTCACATAATCGACTACCGTAGACTTTGATACGGCGGCACGAACCCCATCCAAGACTGTTTTTATCTTTTCCTCAGGTTGGGGAGCCGTATAATCCCCTAATTGATTATAAATATTATCTGCATTAGGGCCTATAACAGCAATCCGCTTCAACGATTTGCTCAAAGGCAACATACCTTCTTCATTCTTCAGCAGAACAATCGACTCACGAGCTACTTGTCTAGCAAGCACTGCATGCGCGGTAGTGCCCACTTGACGGTCAACTGCTTTTTCATCTACATAAGGGCGATCAAATAGCCCCAAGGTAAATTTTTGGTATAAAACCCGGGACACGGCACGATCTAATGCTTGTAGATCCACCTGACCAGTCTTCACTGCTTCCAGTAAATTTACCCCATATCCAGTACCACTCAAATCAACATCCAATCCAGCTTGCATACTTTGTGCAGCAGCGTGGGCAGCATCGCGAGCTGTACCGTGGTTGCCCGTTAGTCCTGATATACTAAGTAAGTCAGAAACGACAAACCCGTTAAATCCCCATTGTTGTCGTAAAATTTCATTTAACAACCATTGGTTTGCCGAGCAAGGGATGCCGTCTATAGAGTTATAGGCTGTCATGACTGAACCCGCACCAGCTTTTACAGCTTTCTCAAATGGGGGTAAATAATGTTGCATAAGTGTGCGCTCTCCCACCGAAACACTTCCGCCATTATGTCCTCCTTCTGGCACACCATAAGCAACAAAATGTTTGAGCGTAGCGATAATCTTATCCGGTTCTCCTATTTTCTCTCCT
Source organism: Sphingobacterium olei (assembly GCF_005048855.1). Classification (GTDB taxonomy): domain Bacteria; phylum Bacteroidota; class Bacteroidia; order Sphingobacteriales; family Sphingobacteriaceae; genus Sphingobacterium; species Sphingobacterium olei. Next base: position 392,495 of record NZ_SUME01000004.1, on the reverse strand, counting down.
TGAAATCCACTTACCATGGCTCGACCCATTTGACCAATAAGATATGGATCTTCTCCATACGATTCTTCTGTTCGTGACCAGCGGGGATCTCTCGCCAGGTCTAGAACTGGGCCATATCCATTTTTGCCTCCAACGGCGTAGGTTTCACGTGCTATTACACTTGCCATCTGCTGGATCAAGACGGGATTCCAGGTACTTGCCTGTCCGATTGCTGTAGGAAATACCGTGGCACCAATAGCCATGTGCCCGTGCGGAGCCTCTTCAGATAGCAAGAGCGGAATACCCAATCGCGTACTATCAATCATGTATCGTTGAATTGCATTGGTGGCCCGAGCCGCTTCTTTTGGACTCAACCCATTTGTTAAGGTTTTTTGCGTCCATGGATCGGCTCGTAGTGTAGCCCACAACATTCCTATATGCTGCTGTTTGACAGCTTCTTTTAATTTTGAACTGACGCGAACATTCTTCCCATCCTTTTCATACATTTCCCACCCCAGGATCTTCGAGAGCTGTCCAACTTTTTCGTCCACCGTCATGCGTCCTAAGAGGTCATTTACGCGTTCATCGATTGGAAGGAGGCTGTTTTTATAGGGCAAAGTTTGTGCATTGACACGAGCTAGGCCTAAATACATTATAATTGAACCGACTATATATATTATCTTCATCATTATTTATATTAACTACTTTATCACTGGATCGATTTCGGTCTATCACCGGGATGCACACCGTAAGTTGTCGATGGCTTCCCACCCATCTCAAACTCCAGTTTGCCTCCTTTCATCAAATCGGCATATTGGATATAAGATTTCGTGTATGGCTGCCCGTCGAAGGTAATTTTTTGTATGTATTTATTCGTTGAACTGTTGTTTTTGGCAACGAGCTTTAGCGTTTTTCCTTCCGGCAGTGTAATAGTTGCCTCGTCAAATAGCGGACTGCCGAAGATAAAAGGACCTCCTGCTGGAGACACTTGATAGAAACCAAGCGATGAAAGCACGTACCAGGAAGACATCTGTCCCACGTCCTCGTTACCAGATAGTCCATCGGGTTTATCGGTATACATTGTCGATAGTGTTTCGCGCACACGCTCCGCCGTTTTCCAAGGTTGACCGGCATAGGGATACATATAGATAACATGGTGACTTGGCTCATTTCCGTGCGCATATTGCCCAATCAGACCGCTGATATCGGGAGATGCTTCTTCGCCCAGATCGCCTTCTACAATAAACAAGGAGTCTAACTTTTGGATAAAAGCTTCTTCGCTACCGAATAGCTCCATAAACCCATGTACATTATGCGGAACCAACCAAGTATATTGCCACGCATTTCCTTCCGTATAGTCGTTGGCTAAATGCGCGGAATGAAAAGGATCAAACGGTCCAGGCCTAAACTTGCCATTCGAATCTACGCCTCTTAGAAACTGTATATTTTTGTCAAAATAGTATTTAAAAGAATTGCTACGCTTTAAAAAATAGTCGTAATCGTCCTGCTCACCTCTCAGCTTGGCTACTTGTGCCAAACTCCAATCTGCGATGGCAAATTCTAAACCTTTGGCAACAGATTCCACTTCTTCCTTATCAAATGGAACATAACCATATTGCTTATACCACTTCAGCCCCCTGTCGTCTTTCATTGCGGAGGTCTTCATCGCCTCGTACGCTAAATCCTTATCAAAACCTGTTATACCTTTGAGATATGCATCCGCAACGACAATAATACCCGGATTTCCGACCATGCAATCGGTCTCGTTTCCTACCAAATGCCAGACTGGTAATTTCCCTTGCTCTTGATAGATACGCAACATACTATTAATCATGTCAGGCACACGTTCTGTATGAATAATACTCATCAAGGGATGAGCGGCGCGATACGTATCCCACAATGAAAAGGTTGTATAATTATTACCGCTTTCAAGACGATGCTGTTTAAAATCTGCACCCATATAGTCTCCATTCACATCATTAAACAACGACGGAGCCACCATGCTGTGGTACAAAGCTGTGTAAAAAATCTTACGTGCGACACTATCTTTCGTCTCTATCTTTATTTTCTTCAACGCTTCATCCCATACTTGGTCAGCTTTATTTTGGGTGGCAACGAAATCCCATCCTGGAAGTTCCTCTTTCATATTCTGCTTTGCATTTTCAATGCTAACCGGTGAAACAGCCACCTTTACCAGAATATCCTGTGCGCCCTCCTTGCCTGCGAACGTCAATTCGCCATAGGTGCGGCTAGCAACGAGACGGTTACCATCTTTTAACGAGGTGCTATCTGCCAGCTGAAATTTTGCAATCGGTTGCGAAAATGTTGCCGTAAAATAGATCTTCTGATTTTTGGCCCAGCCCATGGAATACCTATAGCCCGATACGACCGAATCGTTTTCCAATACGAGTGATCCCTCTTTTTCGCCTTCCCATCCAATACCCGCATCTAAGTTGATTAATACTTTTGGTTCTTTACCATTTACGTAGTTGTACTTATGAAATCCTACCCGAGCGGTAGCCGTAAGTTCGACATTTACATTAAAGCGATCTAAATGTACGGCATAGTAGCCGGGACGTACCCGTTCGGTTTCGCGTTTAAACAACGAATAAGCACCACTTGTTTCATCTCCATGTTGTCCACGATCAAACCGTACCTCTCCAGTAAATGGTAAAAAGACGATGTCGCCGAGGTCTCCAATTCCGGTACCACTCAAATGCTGATGTGCAAAACCGAGTATAGTAGAGTCGGAGATGTGATAACCCGAAACCCAGTCCCAGCCTGTAGAAATGTTAGAGGGGCCAAGTTGCACTGACCCATAGGGAACATTTGCACCGACAAACACATGACCGTGGCCTCCTGTACCGATATACGGGTCCACATACTGTGTCAGCGAATCTGCCGAACGCCCATCCGAATCAACCCCGCATGTAGCTAGCATCAGTAATGATCCTCCGGAAGCAAACAGCATCTTTGTAATTTTTTTTAATGCGATCATTTATATAAGCCTTAAATCTATTTAAGAAACTGACACATGAGAGACAGCGTCTTAACATGTACACAACCTTTTGAGTCGTCTAAAATAACGATTTAGCGGCAAAATCACTCAACTTTTCATGAAGTTCCATAAAACTGTGACGTTAGCATAAATTTTACAGGCACATTAAGCTAAACAACACTCCACAATTACTTAGTCCGTGTATCACCCCTCTTTTATCTCCAATATTTCAGTCATTCGCGACCAAAACATCCCCCATTCGTTACTAAAAGCAGATATATCCATATTCCATCAACCTTGAAAACACGGTATTTCCGTGTTATACTCGGACTTACTACGGATGCACCTCGGATTTACCTCGGACATGTCGTAATGGAAACACGAATCAGGTAACTATATTGATAGAAGCTGTATTAGATAAGGACAGGAAAAGCAACCTCAGGCATTGCTAATTTCATAATTGATAGTTACTGTCGATTTCCAATTTTACAATCGGTGGTATATCTGCATTTCCATAAACCTAAAAATAAACAACAGCTTGTTTTTCAGCAAAATAAATACTTATCTTCGAATATGGCATATATAGATAATGGGTTTCTCAGGGGGCAGTTAGGCGACGTGATAAACCGAAAAGTAGGTGATAAAAATATTGTACAAACGAAAGCAACGCAAATTAACCAAAGCAGGTGGAGCAAAGCGGCTTCTTCTGACTTTGGCAGAGCAAGCACAGCAGGTGCGCTGATACGTCGCTTGTTGAGTTCGCTGCACCAGCATATGCACGATGGAAAAATGCACAATCGTTTGATGGTAAACCTCCAACGCGTCATGAAATGCAACCGACAGCACTTAGGTAAAAAAAATGTAGTTGCCGGAAATCCAAATCGCCTCGTTGATTTTCAATTCAACGATAACAGTCACCTTGGAGACTATATGTTCTTCGATATTGCAACACTAAAAGACAATAATATCCTGACCATTACTGTCCCCTCTTTTCATGTTCGAGATCATATCAAGCCTCCAAAAAAATGCTGCTATACAAATTTACGTATTGTGACCGTGGCTATCAATTTCGAAAAAAAGCAGGGGTATGAATTAGGAAACGAAGAAATTGGTTTTGAACCTTACTATAAGGATGTCTGGATGCCTGAGCAAACGTTTTCATACACACTCGACGATGTGGATACAGATATGGTATTAGTTGGTGTAAATCTAGATTTCTTTTCAAGCAGGGGTAGCAGCTTGACATTAATAAATGACGAAAAACTTAATCCGGCATCGATTATCGCAGCATTTGGTCGTACTAACTATTCAAACGAACCCTAATTAATACTTTACCGTAAAAAGCAAGGGTTACAGCCCCTCGCTTTTTACGGTAATTTTAGCACTCTTTAAACCTTTTGACTTTGCTTCAAGCAAGATGTATCCAGGCTGCTCGGAAGACTGCACAATTGCGGTAAGTTGTCCACTGAACAGATGCATCTGCGGTAAATGAAACATATCCAAGCAAGTAGGGTCACCGTTAGCTGCAGCACGATAGGACCCCGCCCCCTTTACATCAAAGTGTACCAGCGATCCCTCATCTGGACAGATGTTCCCCTCTTTATCTACCACTTTCACACGCACATAGGCCAACGATTTACCATCAGCAGGTATCGTATCGTGGTTGGTTTCTAGTTCTAATTTATACGGCTTTCCTGCAGTTCGGATAATTTTCTCCTCGGCAACATTCCCCGCTGTGTCGTAGGCAATCACCTTAAGTTCTCCAGGTTCGTAAAGAACATCCATCCACATCAGACGGTAACGATGCTGCACCGATTGATTACTTTTCTCCTGTATACCCTGACTCTTGCCATTAAGAAACAGCTCGGCACGCGGGTAGCTGGTGTAAACAAACACGGGAGTCTTCTCGCCTACCCGATCTGGCCACGTCCAGTGTGGCAACATATGTAAAGTGGATTCTTTCTTATTCCAAAGACTGCGGTACAAGTAATAACGATCTTTGGGAATGCTAGCCAAATCGATAATACCAAACATAGAGCTATGATTTGGCCAGGCATCGGTATCGTAAGGAGACGGTTCGCCGAGGTAATCAAACCCTGTCCACACAAACTGTCCCATCGTCCAGTGATGATCTTCTGCCAACGCAAAATCATCGTCGGGAAGGTTAGACCAAGAGCAATGTTCCATATCATACGACGAGGATTGATGATCTGAATAAGTAGCATCCCCGCGCTTTTCCACTGGAAACTTATATACTCCCCTAGAACTTACCGTTGAAGATGTCTCTGTACCCAATACTAAATTTTGAGGCAGTTTATTATATGCCTCCTCATAACGATGTACTCGGTAATTAAAGCCTGGAATATCCAGCATGCTGGCAAACCCATTTTCCAATACACAACTTACCTGATCCATACCACAGGTAACTGGCCGGGTAGGGTCCTCACGATGGCAGATTTCCTGTAAAAAAGAAGCGACCTTGTATCCATCAGGCCGACATTGTGTAGGCACCTCATTACCAATACTCCACATCACTACAGATGGATTATTTCGAAAATGATGTATCATATTAACCATATCGCGCTCTGCCCACTCGTCAAAAAAACGGTGGTAGCCGTTCTTGCATTTAGCGATATTCCATTCATCAAAAGGTTCGATCATCATCATTAATCCAAGCTCGTCACACAATTCGACCAATTCAGGTGCCGGCATATTGTGTGCCGTACGTATCGCATCGCAGCCCATATCCATCAGTAACTCCAATTGATAGCGTAACGCCGAGATATTAATAGCGGCTCCCAGTGGACCTAAATCATGGTGGTTACATACTCCTTGAAACTTACGAAGTTTGCCATTCAGGAAGAAGCCTTTATCGGCGATAAATTTAATATCACGAACCCCAAACCGCGTCTGATATTGATCCACCAACTTATCGTCTACGTAAATCTTCGACACCGCACGGTATAACGAAGGACTCTCTGGGCTCCACAACGAAGGATTTCCAATTTCAAAATTTTGCACAAATGGGTTTCCATAATTCAGCTTTTGTTGGTTTTCCTTGTGTGCAACGACTTTTCCATCGCTATCCAAAATATCTGTCAGGATACGGATCGCTTTACCATCCGCATTTTCTAAATTGGTCTCAATACGAACAGAAGCACTACTATCCGATACAAAAGGGGTAGTGACATAAGTACCCCATACCGGAACATGCATTTCCTCCGTGACGATGACATGTACATTCCGGTAGAGACCAGCCCCAGGATACCAGCGCGAAGATTGTGGCTTATTTTCCAAACGGACAGCCAATCGATTATCCATCCCATCGGTATGCAACAGATTTGTCACATCACAATGGAACGTGTTATAGCCGAAGGGCCAAAAGCAAGCCTCCTGACCATTGACATACACACGTGCTTCACTCATGGCACCATCAAACTTCAGTACAACTTGCTTTTTGCCATCCTTAAGCTCTGGCACATCAAATGTACTACGGTACCAACCAATACCTACATAAGGTAACCCTCCTGTTCTTCCAGTTTTTACAGTAGCGACTTTTTCACCATTTTGGGTAACCGCAACCTGCTGCAAATCATGCGAACGGTCAAAAGGTCCATATATCGCCCAATCATGTGGCACAGCCACCTGTTGCCACTTACTATCATCAAAGGCAGCGTTAGCGGCCTGTTCAAAATCTCCTTTACTAAATCGCCAATTTTTTTCCAACAAAAACTCCCGGCGTAGCCCTTGTCCCATCAATATACAAGGAGCGAGCAGCAAACAGAATAAAATAATATCAATTTTTTTCATGATGCACTAAAGTACTAACTATCTCTTATTTAAAAAAAGCATTCAACGCCTTTGTCGCACGTCCATTATCGTCAAATGCACCCAGCGTATAACCATTCCATCCTGCGTGAGCTAGAGGTTCCCAATAAAAGACCCCCAATACCTTTTCATTGGAAACCGTCCTACATTTAGCAATCAGATCCGTTAAAAAAGCTTCAGCTGCGTCTTCTTCGTCCCAGCTCATACCTACCTCACATATCATGACATCCGAACCATAACGCGTATTCATGTCTTGGATATTGGCCAAACATTGGGTATTGCGTTCCCTCCAATTGTCCTTGTCAGGATAGAGAGACATGCCTATTACATCCCATTTTCCCCCATTTGATTTGAGTCCGTCGAAAAGCCAGCGAAAAAGACCATTGTCGTGACCATTATGTACATGCACAATCACCTTCGCATCCGAAAAGACTGACTTTACCGCATCATATCCTGCATTATTTAGCAGGGCATAGTTTGCCATATTTTCAGAAGCCTTTCCTTCATCCCACAACATCCCGTTCCCTGTTTCGTTGCCGACTTGTACCCATTCTGGTGTAATACCGTTACTCTTTAAAAGCGAGAGTACTTCTATCGTATGATCGGCAACAGCCTGCTTTAATGCATCTAACGAAAGTCCTTCCCATGTCCGTGGCTTATTTTGTTGCCCAGGATCAGCCCAACTATCGCTGTAATGGAAATCGATTAGAATACGCATTCCTAAATTATGTGTACGGTAAGCTTTTACCAGTAAGTCCTGCTTATTACACCATCCATTGACCGGGTCTACCCACACGCGCAAGCGCACTGCATCCATACCCATGGAATGCAGCAGCTTTATACCGTCCACCGATACCCCTCCATTGTTGTAAAAATTCACTCCCGCAGCTTCCATCTCTGTAATCCAGCTTATATCAGCTCCCTTCGCAAAGGAATCATCGGCTTTTACCTCGGGAATATTTTCATTCTCTTTGCAGCTACCTAAACCAAGTACAGCGAGTACAAGAAGCAGGCGCGTATATATTTTGATTGTGATCATATCAAATGGTATTAAGTTTATTATTCAACACTATATTTAAATGCCTTAGGATCACTAAGATCTAACTTCAGCGTATATGTACCCACCTTGTCATAGGTAAATCCACCTGCATCGGATGTGTACAACGAACATTCTCCTTCTGCCTCTGATCCGCCAAAAAACCAACTCCAGCTGCCATTGATCAAAATTTTGATTCCCCATTGCTCTGCTACAGTAGTTGTAATACTAGCTGTCCAAACCTTGTTCTCTTTGTCGTAAGTCATCGGATTAGCTGTCGCACTCCATCCATTAAAATCACCCGTAACGGTTAGCGAGCTGATTACGGTTTCTTTCCATTCCAACTGATTGACATCTGCTGTTAGATATAGGTATCCGCCATTCGAAGTCCAACAGTTCCAACGATCTGCACCTGCATATAGAACGTACTGATTGCCATCTAAAGGATAAGAGCCATAGATTTTGGACGCATCGGCACTTGCTTCATTCGCTAGGTAAAAATTATACCATTGATCTACTTGCACAAATCCGTCGTAAACCCCATTTTCCTGTCTTGAACATAAGCGCCAAGGAAATGAACTGAATTCACTATTAGCCATATACAGGTAATCTCCATCGTCGGTAGCTTCGTATGGTGTAATATCGATGCGAACGATATTACTGTATAACGGATCCAGGTTGTTGGCCAATCGGGATACCACCCTGACATATAAAGACTGCTTCTCCAGCGGTACGAATCCCATTCCCATTACCAAATTATTCAACTGTTCATTGGTATAGCTTCTGGAAGAACTGATTTGTTCTACCGTTCGTGCAATAGTTTCGAAAGAAGCTGTGACGGAGAATTGCAAGGATGTTTTCAGTGTCCCTTGTGCTATGCTTTCTGTCGATGTTAATTGACCCTCGTTCCACATCAACTGTAGCGCCAGGCTTTTCCGATTGTTGGCATCCAGTACAACATCTGTCGACGAAGTCGCTAGGGTTGCGGGCTCAAAACCCGAAATACGAGGCTCCACACCTTCTTTGCTACAGGCTGCAAAAAAAACAGCAAGTAGACCTATAAATATCTGTTTCATATTTAGTTTAATAACCAGTATTTTGAATTAAATTTGGGTTTGCTGTAAGATCAGTAGCAGGTATCGGATAGAGATTATACTTCACATCTACCGAACGACCATCGACAGCACCTCCTTTCCATTGCCACAAATAAGTACCTCCGGAAAACCGACCGAAACGGATTAAATCCGTACGACGTGTGCATTCCCAAAAGAGTTCACGACCTCTTTCTGCTAAAAGGAAATCTAATGTTAGCTGTGCTGTGCCGATCTGCCCACTATCATTTCCGAAGGCTCTACGTCGGATAAGGTTTACCAAAGAAAGTGCCTCCTGCAAATCTCCGCCTCCTCCTCCTCGCACGACAGATTCAGCATACATCAGGTATACGTCTGCCAGACGTATCATCGGAAAATCTGTACTTACCATCCCCTCATCAGTCGTGAATGTTCCGTCGTCGTTCAGATTGGTAAACTTAACTAGACTATATCCCTGTCCGGAAGAAGAAGGATCATCCACGTCCAACGACTGACCGTCTGTCCAAAAGTCGCCACGCAGATCATTTGTATCAAATGTAGATACAAATTCGCGCAAAGTTCGAAAACTGTTCCATCCCGATACCACACCGTAATCCGCCGCGTTCATGCTACCTACTATAGGGCCGTTGACGAGGTAAGTCGTCGCTCCCCAAGTTGTGGTATGCTGTACATCCGCCTGGATCGGAAAGATAATTTCTTGGACACGCAGATCGTTATCCGCATTGAATAATTTTTTGTAATCGGTTTCTAAAGAATATCCGGCATCAATTACTTTTTTGCTGTATGTAATACAGTCGGCATAGCGGGCTGTACCCGTATACACCTGTGCATTGAGGTAATTTTTGGCCAGCAAAGACCAAGCCGCCGCTTTGCTGACACGCCCATACACGTTACTTTGTGGTTCCGATAATATGTCCGCAATCTGGATGAGTTCACTTTCTATAAAGTCAAACAGATCCGAGCGCGTAATACGTGGGGGGAAAAATGCGCCCACCGCATCTGCTTCGGTCACAAAAGGAACATTCCCATAAAGATCCATCGCATGGCTATAGGCCAGTGCCCGTAAAAATCGGGCTTCTGCTGCAAACTCCAGGATTTCTCTTTGCTGCTCAGTCGAAAATGAGGAAATTTTTTCGGCTGCTGCATTGCGTAAAAACTCATTACTAATCGCGATCGTATAATAGATACGATAGTACATGGCATTTACCCAGGTATCCGATGCACCCCAATTGATAAATTGTATATCGACCAGGTTATCACCACCTGCCCAAGTGTATATTACCTCATCGGTCGGAATCTCCTGCAGGTTGAAATAGACACGGAGATACCCCCAAGATGCGGTCGCGCTACCCATATCTGGATTATCGTCTCCTCGACCATTACCGGCGACAGCAAAAGACGCATACAACTTAGCCAAGGCAGATTTGTAACCGTCTACGGATGTATAAACGGCATCTGCTGTAGTTTCTATCGTCGGATATTGATCGAGGTCTTTTGTACAGGATACAATCAGCATCAAAACCGAAAGCAGTCCTACGTATAATTTTGTTAGCTGTTTCATATGTATTCTATTCTTTTTTAATTGATACTTCATCAGATTAAAATATTAAAAATCGAGATTTAAACTTAGCGAATAGGTTCTTGAACGTGGATAGAACGAACTATCAAAACCGCTCGGCACTTCGGGATCCTTCCCCGAGTACTTACTAATGATAAATAAGTTTTGCGCTACTGCTCCTATGCGGAGGTTAGCAAATTTTCCGACTTGCCCGACATTGTATCCCAAAGAAAAATTTTCCATCCGGAGAAAGGATGCGTTCTCCACATAATAATCCGAATAATACTGTCTCGCCTGAAAACCGGTCTTCAGGTAATCCTCGTGCAGATTATTAATTGCAGGATCCACATACTGCACCGTCTCCCAGGCACTCAGATTCATCTTGGTGTTGTTAAATACATAATTCCCTAGGTTTGCCCGCAATGTCGTTGCTGCTGTCCATTTTTTGTAGGATACTTGTGTATTAAATCCTAAAATCCACTTTGGAGCTGGAGATTGATAGCGATAGAGATCTTTCTCATCAATGGCTCCGTCTTGGTTCAAATCGGCATAGACTCCTTCTAGAGGTCTACCACTTTCATCATACATCTGCTTATAGACATAAAACATGTAAGGTTCATAACCTGTCGTCAATATTTGGATACTCCGTCCGCTGACCACAGGCCCTACATAGGAACCAACAGAAGAGTCATCTTCTACCAAAGCAATATTCGTTACTTTCATATGTTGTTGAGTAGCATTGAAGTTCACTTCCCATCGCAGGTTTTCCCGCTCAACAGGTACTGTATTTAACTGGAATTCAAAACCGCTACTTTCTATATTGCCAACGTTGGTTGTTGCCATTTGGTCGAAATTGGTACCTGCAGGCACGGGAACTGTAGCTAACAGATCGTGCGTCTTTCGCGTATAGTATTCAATAGAGCCAGAAACACGGTTCTGCCATACCGCAAAATCCAACCCATAATTGAATGCTTTGGTGGTTTCCCAACGTAAGTCGCTTACATATACCGAGGGGCGATACACCAAATGGTATTGATTACCAAAACGGTATTGTGCATAAGGCGTACCTTGATTGTAAACAGGAAGATAGCTATAATTACCTATTCCGTCCTGCTGTCCAGTTACACCGTAGCTGGCTCGTAGTTTCAGGTCATTTAGAAAAGTGCTCTCCTTTAAAAAAGACTCTTCAGACAATCGCCAAGCCAGTGCTAAGGAAGGAAATGTACCCCAACGGTTTTCTGGGCTGAAACGCGATGTTCCGTCGCGGCGGACAGTAGCGGTCAATAGGTAGCGACTGTCGTAGTTGTAGTTCAACCGTCCATACCAGGAGAGCAGGGTGTGACGTTCATCTGCCCCAATAGCCGTTGAGCGTACATCACCCGCATCGTTGAGATAAGTGATCGGTGGACGGGTTGCGCTCCAGTACTGGTAATCATGACCTACCGTCAGTTCCAGATTACTCTTCAGATCGGGCAATGCTTTATTGTAATTCAAGTATCCGGTAAAGAGCTTATTTTTAAGTGTTTGTTCATAGGTATCGTAGGATCCTCCAATGTTAAAGGCATTCGCTGCAGCAGCAGGAATATGATTGTAACCTTCACCATGTGCATAATCGTATCCTAAGGTAACATGTGCTTTCAGCTCCGGCAGAAAATGGAATTTATAATCCAGATCCAAATTACCGATACCCCTGTTCACGTCGCTACGATGCCTTTCCTGATTTAAGAGTCCTAACGGATTTAGATTGGCTCCTGTAGCCGGAAGTCCTGCATTGTCTAAGCTCTCGTAATAGCCGCCATACTGTTCATTGCCCGAATAAATCGGCTGCGTCGGATTAAATGCAATCGCTGACCATATGGCATCTGTATTCGCAAACTGATTGTTGTTGCGTGCCCCTTTTAGATTGAGGTTAACGGTAAGATGCTGATCAAAAAAAGTGGGATTCATCACCAAAGAACCTGTCATGCGTTCGGTCTTATCCGTTTTGAGTGTACCTTGTTGATTATAATAACCCACTGATGCTCGAAACGGAACTACCTTCCCTATGCTTCCGCTTAGACCAAGGTTATTGTCTGTACCAAATGCATCCTGAAATACTTCTTCAAGCCAATCTGTTGATGCACTTCCCAATAAAGCTTTTTGCGCTGCTGTGCCTTTGCTATCGATCAATTCGGCAAACTGATCCCTAGACATCATATCCGCTACCCCCATAGCTTGTTGCATGGAAAGGATTGATGAGAAGGATACACGTAACTGCTCACCTTTCCCTTTTTTTGTCGTGATGAGCAACACGCCATTGGATGCTCTCGATCCATAAATGGCTGTAGCGGATGCATCTTTCAATACGGTCATGCTCTCAATGTCGTTGGGATTAATCAAACTCAGAAAGTTACCACTATTGCCGCTGATTCCTCCGGTTTCCAACGGTACGCCGTCCAGTACGATTAACGGATCGTTACTCGCACTTAGCGAAGCTCCACCACGGATACGAATCGTACTTCCTGCAGTTGGCGATCCACTATTGGACATCACCTGTACACCTGCAGCCTTCCCACTGATCAATTGTTCAGGCGATCCGACCAGTCCAGTATTAAAATCTTTACTACTCACGGTATTCACCGCACCGGTAAGATCCTTTTTCGTGGAACTTCCGTAACCGATTACCACCAGCTCCTCTAGTTGGTTTCCGGCAAGCAACATGACCACATCGAGTGTGCTACCCGATATCGTGCGTGTCTGTGGCTGGTATCCCAACATGTTATAGGTAATTTGTGTTTTCCCAGCAGGTAAACGTAGGGTATAGGTTCCATCATCCGCACTGGAGGTCCCGATCGCAGTTCCTGCGACAAGAATAGTTGCCCCCGCAAGCGGTATTCCATCCGCATCTCGTACTGTACCGCGGATCTCCTGTTCCTGCTGCAGGATAGAAATTGACAACGGTCTTGCAAGCAGGGATTGGGCTGTGCAAAACCAGCCTACGGAAAACAGAGACAAGCTGACAAAACAGGCTTTTATCGTAAAACGTTTCATATGTTTATAATTTGATCTTTAAGGTCATATGGAATATACCAATCGCATTTAGTCGTGTTTGTCTCGCTTCAAGTGGGATGGATATTTCATTTTATGGATTTATAAGTGCTCTAATTTGGTTTATTATAATTTATTTTCACTCGCGCAAAGTTATTCCAGCCATGCTGCTCCCACCCTCAATTCTGCCGTGGGGCTGACCGCTCCCCTTGTGGAGATCAGCAGCTTTTCGGCTTGAGTAACCTGAAATGGAATGTTTATCTGCGGCACAAAGTATCGTTCTAAAAAAACGGGATAGGGAGCCGGCAGGAGAGCTGTTGAAACTTGTTTTAAGGTTTCTAGCGGAATCCGGACAACCTGGATTTCTTCTTTTTTATCGTCTACCGTCACGTTGGCAACATATGTGTAGCCCATATCCGAAACAAAGCCTATTTCCAAACCTCCGGCCAATCCCCGACCACCTATCGCTAAGCATAGTTGGCGGGCCTGTGCTATACCGGAACGCCGCGCGGTAATATCACGCGAAATATCCTTTTGCCAAAAAAAGCGACTCGCTGAATCCCTACTGATAAAGTGGTAATTCCAGATGGCGGATTTCGTCAGATCGGACTGTGCTCTTTGATACTCCAAATACGAAGTCTCTGGAATAGCGTAATGCTCATATGCAGGTTCTTCTGCATCGGTTGTAACCAATAGAACAGAACTACTTGGATCTACACAGGTAGTCGAAAAATAGTTGGAAACCGAAAAATCCCAATCCAACGGGGTACCTTCTGCAGCCTGTGGATAAGTGTACCGGCGACCGTCAGCATAGACGGTAACGGTATACTTCAGTTTGTCGGAAGCCAACAGTTCTACGGGCAGTGTAGCCGTATAACTATATCCTGCTTGTTGTTCCATTTTAATAGATGGATTATCGTTCTTCCAAAAAGAGACTTGATCGGTCTGAATGATTACGGAATCGGGTTTTACGCGACTAATCACTTTCATGTGCAATGCCAAAGGACTGCCTCTTTCTACTATTGGAGGAGGGGTGTGACCAACATAGGGCTGTTGTTCACTGGATGGAGAAGGAGCTACGAATTCTCCTAAACGAAAGTTGTTCCACAGGGTATTTGCTGTCCATTCTTCAGCTATATTTCCCCCTTTGCGGCTGAGGATGTACACGCCCGGCATTATATTGATACTTTTATCTTTTGCAATACGGTAACCCGATATGACCGTATCCGGTGCTAAGCGTTTTAGTTGATAGTCATCACCCAGATCCGGAATAGCTATTGTCATTGGCCATTCTTGCCATAGAATACGAACGACCTCTCGTGACAAAGAAGGCTTTGAGAATGGATCAGCAACTTGTTCGGCGTCCGGCATTACTTCCAAACGCCATACTCCTTCGCTCAGTTTATCTAAGAAGTAAGCTCCTGATCCAGCATATTGCACAAGAGGTGACGATCCATGCCCAGCTATATGTTGAAGATCCGTCGGCGAAACTGGCTCAACCGTCGTATGATTACTGTAATAATACTTATTCTTGGTATTCATTAAGCTCAAATCTTGTTTATAGCTTACCATAAAATCGTCAAATAGGGTGTCCAACGGATAAGTACCAAATTGTTGGTTTCTAGGTACCTGATAGGCAACCTCTGCCGCTATCATCGTGCTGATCGCCTTAGCTGGAGTATACGCCAAATTCAGGTAATGTGTTTGATACTCTGTATTATAAGCTGCAATATCTAAGGGATCGTACGCGAACTGCGTAATCCATTGAAATCCCGACGATCGGAAGGTACGGCTCATGGCTGGATGTATGTAACCGTATAACACGTCCGCTGGATCGTATTCATAGATAGCCTTCGCCTTTGATGCAAACTCTTTTTCATTTGCAAATGGAATGCTGTAATTCGCGACGTATGGGAGAAAGTTCCCTTTGCGCTCGCGCCCGGCAACTAAACCGACCGGATACCATTGATAAGTGGTACCTTGCACAGCCGACTGATAATAAGCTGGCACATGCTCCATATTATGGCTTACGTTATAGAAGACAGGCTTTCGATTTCCAGCTTTCTTCAAGGCAGATAACATTTCGTTAATGTACCGCTTGGTTATACCTACTTCTCCTGTATGACAAGGTTCGTTGTTGATTTCGAAACCTACCACATAAGGATCATCTTTATATGCTTTTCCGGTATATGGATTTATGTGGTTTACCAATTGTGAAATGTAATGCTTCTGTGCTTCTATCGCTTGAGGATCAGCATGTATACTACACTTATCATATAAATAAGAGAAGGCTCCTGTTATTTGGTTACGCTCGGGGTAACCATTACCAAAATTAGTCATGGCTGTTACCAAAATACGTATCCCTCTTTCCTCTAATTTTGAAAAAAGATAATCCAGAAGATCTAAATGTTCGTTGGCAATAAGATTTCCTTTTGCGTCAGAAATCTCTACATCCCAAATATGTATGCGATAAGCATTGAATCCCAGCCGCGCCAGATGATATACATCGCGATCGATCGCAGCTTTATGATCTATACCTTTATAATGGAGTGCACGGTAAGCATGAGCAAATGGAACCGTATAGTTTACACCATAGAAAGAAGCTTCTGCTTTCGTATCAGACCAACGCATCACGCCACCGCCATCGATATAAATGGTAGGAACTTCAGTTTTACTTTGTCCTAGTAAAGTGGAGCAGGTGCACAGCACGCAAAGAAATACAATAAATTTTGGCATCGGAATAACATGTTTATAATCTGGTTGAGAATCAACATCACAAACATATCAATGTTTTGTTCCTTTGTGCAATATATATCGGACAAAACACAACACAAATCGGACAAAATATTGATTTTAGGCGTCTCTCTCCACAAAAACCTTTGGTGTAACACCAAACTCTGATTGAAAACATTTCGAAAAATAGGACGCATTCGAGTATCCGACCATATACATCACCTCAGCAATAGTAAACTTCTTTTGACGGAGCAAAATTGCGGCTTTTTTCATGCGGATGGATCGGATGTATTCTACAGGTGTTAACGCAGTCAGCTGCTTTATCTTTCGGTAAAGCTGTTTGACACCCATTCCGACCTTCTCACTAAGTCTTTGTACGGTGAAGTCGGAATCATCTATATGTTCTTCTATCACCTGGGTAACTTTTACAAGTAGTCGTTCATCCGTGGATTCGATTACTTCAATCCGAGGCTTACTGATTTCGTCCAACCGCAATTGTTCAGATAAACGCTCTTTACGCTTGATCAACTGATTGATCTGCATTTTCAAGAAGTCCAAATCGAATGGTTTACCGACGAATGCATCTATACCAGCTGCCAAACTTTCGTGTTCCGTTTGTTTATCACTCTTCGCCGTAAGCAATATAATTGGAATTGTGGATGTCAGGGTGTTTTTTCGGAGTTGACGGGCCATTTCCAATCCACCCATAATGGGCATCATGGCATCAGAAACAATGATATCCGGTATATATGATTTTTCGCATAACTCCAAAGCCTCTCTACCATCCCGTGCTACCTTACAAAGGTAATCCCCTTCTAATGTCTGGCTTAAAAATAAAGACAGCTCCTCATTATCTTCTACAATCAATAGTTTACGTCGATCGCCGTCAAAAGGATGACTTATCAAGTCCTCTTTCATTAAAATAGCACTTGTCGCAAGAGATATCTTCACTTGTGTACCGACGGCTAATTCGGAATCTATCTGGACCTTCCATCCCATCTGTTCGCAATAGCTTTTTACGAGGTACAACCCTACTCCGGTACCTTCTATATGCTTGTTTAGCGAAGAGGAGGCACGGTAAAACTTACTGAACACATAGGGCAAATCTTCTTTTGAAATCCCGATACCATTATCTTTAATGACAATAGCCACTTGCTCTTCTGTTTGAGAAATATGGAGATCAATACGGCCACTTTCTTTTGGGTTATATTTACAGGCATTGGTCAGGATATTGGTTAACACCGACTCTAATTTGGTCACATCGGATTCGATAAAAATAGTATCTACCGAACTAGAAAAAGTAAAGGAAAGATGTCCGTACGCTGCTGTAGCCGATATTACATCAAACATCCTCCGTGTAAAAGAGACTAATTCTATCCGCGAATGGATAAGATGATTTATGCGAACGCTTTTTCCGTCTTTTTTATCAAATTCCATGACTTCCTGGATAAGCGTATTGATTTTAAGTGCATTTTGCTGAATATTTTCCAGTTGCTTTTTTTTATCGGTGTCTCTTGTCCGAAAAATCAATTGGCTTACTGGTGCTAGAATAAGACTAAGTGGGGTCTTCAATTCGTGGGAGATCGTCGTCAGGAAATCCATTTTATGTTTTGAAAGCTCCAGTACCTTCTTCCGCTCCATACGCTCCAATTTCAATTTATTTCTGACCCGAAAAAAATTAATAATCCATAGGATCAAACCGATCAATAGCAACGCATATAAAAAACGTGCCCAACCATTTGCATACCAGGGATATTTTACATCGACATCCACTTCAAATATATCTGAAACAATTTTCCCTTGCGTATCCATCTTTGCGACCTGGAGCACATACGTCCCAGAACTGAGATTGGCCAATTGTACCTTATTATCTCCCTGTTCTAATACAATCCATTGCTCATTTCGTCCCTTAAAGGCATATACCAAACGATAACCGCCGTCATTTCCATAGTCCAGGTTCGAAAACTCCAATCTAAGATTATTCTGTCCATGGTTAAGTACAATTTCGTCACGGTATCGCACACCGTAATCATAGGCTCCGAAACGTTCATTATTGACATATATTGCGGTTAGCACAATTTGTCTATTCGAAGAGTCCGTTCCTCCCACTTGTTGAGCAGGCATGATCAACACCTCGTCAATGCCTCCCAGATAAACTTCCTTACGCAATGCATTGTAGTACATTGCACTGATATCCTGCCCATGCTTCAACGTCCGAAATGTAAGCAATTTCTTGTCCAGTTGCCAAAGTCCATCGCCCGTTGCCAACCATATCTTTTGCCCGACTTCTTCCATAGCAGTTACCTCCCCCAGTCCCACAGGATCGAAAACTAATGTCCGGGAACTACCGTCACTTCCAATTCGAAGTACTTTACCGTGCTGACCGATCCAAATGCATCCTTCTTTGTCCATCAACATAAATGTTGCCTGCTCGACTGGATTGCCCTGTTCGTCTTTCACCAGTTGTACACGTCCGTTCTTAGGATCTATTTTATTCAATCCTTTATTATAAAAAAGAGCCCACACTTGTGAATAGCTGTCTTGCAATATTTGGTTTGCAAAGTCTGCCAGAAGTCCTTCCCCAATATTATAGTTGTCTGGTGATGTGTACTTTCCATCAGATGCGATCAATTTTGATTTGTCTACACTGAAAATTCCGCCCAAATAAGTTGCAATCCATAACCGACCTCCACGATCCTCAAAAACATCGTATGCCCATTTGGCGTTTCGCTTTCCTGTACGATCCGTGATCTCGAAATTTCTAAATGTTTTCGTTTTCGGATCAAAAAGATTAACGCCTCCATCCGACGCAATCCACAGCAACCCTTCTGGATCTTCATATATATCACGTATCCGATTGTGTGGAAGCGTTAAATCCTGCGCATCCATACGGTACCAGAAGCTCTCCCCTATGCTGTCTGCAAGTGTATTTGTACGAATCAAACCATTATCCCCACCTAACCAATACCATCCATGGCGATCCTGTATAATCTTGTAGAAGCGATTGCCATCACTCCGCGATGTAAACCGATATATTGGCAGTTTTTTTTCTGCCTGTTGATGTGCCCACAACGAAAGTCCAAGATCGGTACCGATCCAGATATTTTGATTCCGATCAGCATACATGCCCCAGACAATGTTATTGGCAAGGGAGTTTGGATTTCGGGAATCATGCTTTATCCGCTCTAGGGAAGAACGGTCCGTCCCGTAAACGAAAAGTCCGTCATCGGTACCTAGCAACAATGTTTTGCTATCATAAGCTATCATGGACTTAATCGGATGCTTCTTCAAAACCGGCTGCTTCTGTAATTGCCTAGTACTATAGTCGTAATAATACAACCCATACTCTGTACCGACATAAGCTCCCCGCTCATCTGCCGAGGTTAATAATGAATTGACAAACTGATTCCTATCTACATTATAATCCGGTAACGACAAGTGCTTGACTTCTCCTGAAGAGGAATTTAACGTGTAAAGTCCGTTATACGTTCCGATGAGCAATCTATCGTTTTCTTTCAACAAGGTATAAACCGTCTGATTACCCAGTTTATTTTTCAGTTGCTCACCATAATTCTCTATTGTTCTTTTCTCAACATGATAGCGATATAAGCCCGTCAATGATCCGATCCAAAGATATTCTCCGTCGAACAATAGCGCCCGGACATCCGAAGGACCACCCTTCGGAAAATCCTCATAACGATCCTTATTGTAATTGTACAACCAAACACCATGTTCCGTGCCCAGAGCCAAATAAGTTGCATCGAGTACAGCTATACTATAAATAAATGTTTGGTATTTTATATCCGCTGCGGTATGCTGATGTAACGAATAGCCGTCATAACTATATAGGCCACTGTTGCTTCCGACCCACAACATACCTAAACTATCCTGTGCAAAGCAATTTACTGAGCTCGCTCTCGAACCAACCGATATATTTCGAAAAAATGGAAATTCATACGTGTTCGAAAAAAGGAATGGTTCAAATGCGATGAAACATAAAAAAAATAGCAACACAATTTTTCGCATAACATGGAGGTCTGTCTGCAAACTTAAATAAAATGCCTTGTATTCACGAACGTCTTAAATCTAAATACCCAGAATCAAAGACAACTCTTTTAGCATCACTTTAAGTGGAATCGCTTCAACATCTTTTGACAGCCGAAAGCGCTCATAACCGGGATACACAAAAAAACGATGCGTAGCTTGGATGTCATCGCAACCGTTCATAAATCCCTTACTGAGGGTCGGTGTCATAGAACGTTTGATCTCTATAGCTATTCGTTTATCATTCCCTGCATCAATAACAAGATCAACCTTGGCACCTGCTGCCGTTCTATAGAAATATGGAGAAGCCCAGGATGGCAAATTTGAAACTAAACTTTAGATATACAAGGTAAAACAACACTTACCTTGTATATTTAACACTAAACTTTAAATTTACAAGGTTAAGTACACAGAAATAATATCCAGCACGTTCACAGATTCCATTACATAGCTGTTCCATTTAGGTAGAATGGTTTATGGGTCATCAAAAATATCGATCCCCTATTTCTGAATAAAAGTAACGATCCAGAAGCTCCCAGAAAAACTCTTCGTCTGTACCATACTGTTCCATGATACGTTTCCAGGTTTCTTTGCTAAACTGAATCTCATTCCCAAAACTATCCTTATAAATCCACTTATCGAATATATCTTGACCAAAAGAAGCTTTGTTCTTGTCCCGAATATATTCGAGCCCTCCTTGCAGATTTCTTTTGAGCTGGGTTTTAGAGCCATTCACCTGTTCTTCCACATTAATGTGCCCGAAGATATCCTTTCCTTCCTCCAGTTTATAGCCTTTATTATCCTCAATTATTGTCTTATCAAAGATGTCTACCTTGAAAGTAGCGCTATAGTCGGAGTGTCTGTTATTTTCTCTTACCAACCTCCTTAGCAGTCTGGCTTGAGCATCCTTATTCCCCCTCAAACCGGGCTCTATCTTATCTAGATATTTCTTTTCGTACTGCAGTTTATTACTACGACTATCTGTAAATATCAAGTCATCAAAGATGTTTTTTTCGAGACTGGCCTTATATCCTCCGTCAGCAGATCTATACTGGAGTGTTCCAAAAATATCCGTGCCTATAGCTCCTCGCTGTGCAAACAGAACAGAAAACGATAACAGCAACGCTGGAATAACAATGAATCTTTTCATACCAACAGGGTTCTTTACCAAGATAGACTACCTGCCTTAGAATTAGTTTATTCCATTTCGACAAAAACATTCATTCACTTTCCATTGATCGAGATACCCTCTCCATACCGAAAAATTCTCCCATCAAAAAAAAAGGGTAATTACCCGGACTGGATTCCCGATCTCCTGCGGATGCAGGCGACGGGGAATACAGTCCGGGTATAATTTGCAAACGGCATGACTAGTCTTTGTTTAGTAGATCATCATTACCGTCGTTTTTCACAATTTCGCGAATGCGGTTTTCTAGCGCGGCTTTATGCCATTCGTCGAATAGCTTTTTAGTATTTTCGAAAGCATTTTTTTTATCATTTTGTACCATAGCACTCCATTTCTTACCGAACTCGTGATACCCTTCCAGCCCATCTTCGGATTCAATTTCCGCAATAATCTGTTCCATTACCAACACATTTGCCCAACGTTCCTTCTCAAAAGGAAAGTTCTTCAGCAGACCACCCCCTACTAATTCGATTGATAAGTATACCGTACAAGAAATTTACATACTGCGGTTTGCACGCTATTATATAGGTTTCAATTTGCGGCTGCTCTAATTGTTCTTCCATACCTCTATCCTGTTAAATTTCAAAAAGCATATATCTTCCATCCACATTTCGCACAGACATTTGTCCAGCTTTAATCAGATTGTACAATCCATCCTTTACGTGTCGGGGGAAAATCCGGAGGTTGTATTGTCCTGTAAACTCCACCGCTTGAAATATTTCGTCAGGGGCTCTCCCTTCTTTAAAATAGTTACTTTTCAGAAGACGATCTAGTTTTTCTCGAACATCTATAATGGCATCAGAAACAGAAGCTAAACTTTCTTCCTCCTTCCATTCCCTAAATGTAAGTTTAGGAGCCGCGCAGCTCCTTATTTTTGTCTTTCCATTCACCATATAAGACTCTTCACTTGCAAAGACCCAAGGAATAATAATTTTGTAGTCCTTATAATATCCTTCGTCTTCTATATTGACCCTCACCAATCGCTTCTCATTAACCTCATATTTTTCACGATGGAAAGTCATTGATTCGGTCGTCGAATCCTGATAAACTCTATCCAGTAGAATACGTTCCTCTTTTAAAATCCCACCGACATTATGCATACGTTCAAAATCGGTGTAATAAAATGGAGCCCTTCCCAACAAGAAGGAAACTTCTTCGGTAGACCAACCTTGGGCTATTCTCCTTTTTAAATAGGTATACCAATACGCAAAATCTAAGGAATACATCATGCCGGCATAGGTATCTTTGCTTACTATATTCTTGTTCATAATATGTTAGATTGATTAGTCAAATAACTTTAACAATTCTTCTTTACTTAAGGACTTCATGACGTTGGTTTTATCCAGTATCAGTCCATCGGCTAGCTTTTTCTTTTGCTCTTGCAGGGCTAGGATCTTTTATTCGACACTATTGCAGCATAACAACTTGTAGGCATTGACATGTTTTTCCTGTCCGATACGATAACAGCGATCGATGGCCTGAGCTTCAGCGGCAGGATTCCACCAAGGATCGAGGATATATACATAGTCTGCTGCCTCTTATCTTCATAAAACTGTAGGATATACTCTTTTGATAATTTGTATGGTCTCTCATCCTGCCACGGAATAAGGAAGGATTCGGATGCTTTCCATCTAGGCAAAACGGTAGCCGTTGCCTCCTCCACGGAAGAAATAAGTTGCTTTGTTTCCATATGTTGGTTTGTTTAGTTTTTTATCATAAAGTCCGACAGGAATACCGCATCAGGTGCCATTGAGAACACGATACCCTGCGAACTTTTGTATAATTTTTGATTAGTTTTATTTTTGTTACCCTTTAATGTTCATCTCGACTTCGGAGAGATTTCTTGACTATATAATTTTTAGATATCTCCTCCCTTTAGTCGTTCGATATGACGGTTTTAATCAGATATGGCTTCTTTCTTTTTTTGTTCAGCTCGCTGTTTCAGCTGTACTAAGGTTTTATCTAGTTGCTTTTCAAAAAAGTGCTTGACTTCTCTTGCTAACTCCGTATATTCCGGCTTACTTGTTTTTGACAATCCCAAATCCACACATTTCCACCAAACCGTTCTTATTCCCATGATTAAACGTAACCTAGCAAGTTGTACCTCACTATCTGGATAAACAAAATCAATGAGCTTCCTATCAATCGCTCCAGACCAATCCACTTGTTCACCCAAACTACATTCCAAAAACCTTGAACCGAGTGTGCAACGAGTATAAGTATTTACGCCGATTTCGTACAAATTCCGTATAAGCAATAGAGCAGTATCCAACATCAAGGTTGATGAATTGTTCAGCATACAGTACAAATTATTCATACATACTTTGGCATTTTCAACAATTTTGGCTTCTTTCTCATAAATTGCCTCCCAATCTACCTCGGTAATATCAAACTTTGGTTTGAAGGTCGACTTTCTTCGAAGTATGCGTCCCCTAGTCCAGAGGGTATTGACAAATCGGTGACCCTCGGCGAGTTTTCGTTCGATGTAAGACACGTTCAAATACAGCACCATCGCGCTAGCAACACCGACCTGCATACATTTGAAATGAAACGGACCGGTATTATTCATGATGACCACCAAGTACAGCTCCACTTTCGCTCCGCCCTGCTCCTGTTGGTCCTGTTGCTCCTGCTGAAATAAACTTCCTCCCGAGAAACCGCCTGTGTGATAGTTCAGCATCGTGATCTGCTCGGGATTGTGGTTCTTACGTATCTTCTCTAATAATTGGTTGACATCCGAAGTATACTCGGGCAGCCAAGGATAGTCTTTAAAAGACTCGCAAACGAGGGTTTTGACCGGCTGTCCTTCCTGCTTGGAACCGTAGCTTTCCGCTTTTGCCTCTTTGTTCTCCACTTGGTCTTGAGCAGCTTTTTCTTGCGCTACAGATTTCTTTTCCCGATAGGCGGTGATACAGGAAAACATCAGCGCTACGCGCCTGTCCATCTCTTCCGCCGCTCCTTCACATTTTTGAAGCAAAACGTCAAACTCTTCTTTGGTGATCTCGATTTGCAACCATTTGAGTGTCTTCACGTAGCTTTGATCCAATTTACGGAGCAACTCAGCTTGTAATTCGTCATAGGGAAATAGATCATGTAAGCCGGGAAGTGTACCCCGTATAGATTTAATTAGCTGTTCTAAATTATGGCCTTTTGTAGACTTGACACCCGCCACACTGGTTTTAAAGGCCTTGATCCGCGTTTCGACAAACTGGTGCAGCATAAATGTCGCCTGTGTATAGTCGTCTTTGGCTAGAAAATTAGCCACACCTGCGCGAAATTCGTCGGATATTTCCCGGGCTCTGTTATATTCGTATTGAGCCAACTCCAATAACCCCTTTATATTTTTATCCGGAAAGAGCGTATTGGGCCTATTTTTGCTTGCATAGCGTAAGTGTTCGGGCAATGAAGCATAGGTGTGGTAAAGACTGCCTTGCTTTACCCTGTTAGACCATTCACCCGTTATCATCATCTCAAAAGGGATTTCCTTCTCCAAATCGGACATACATAGCGATACAATTGGCGCTAACGCATTTGGCGCCATCCCTTTTACAGGATTCACGACCAATAAGAGCTGCGTTTTGAGCTGTTGTTCTCCATCATCCGTCGGAAATGCAAATTGGTAGATACGCTCGATATCGATGCGTTTCACCAGCCGTTCGATAAATTTCTCTAACTGAATATCCATATTTTCGTTTCTGACTAGTTAATTATTATAGATTATCTATACAAATGTATAAATAAAAACATAAAAATAAAATATGTGTATATTTTTTATATACAATTTAACTACGCACCAGTACATCTAAAAGAAATCACGAGAAAAGTGTTTTTCCTTACTTATATTAATTTCTTAAATTTGTTTTATGACAATGATAGTTATTCACCCCGACAACAAGGAGCAATTGGACGCTGTTAAAGCTTTTGTTAAGGCTTTGAAGATTAAGTTCGAGACGATAGAAAAGGATAGCTATTACAATCTTGAGTTTGTAAAGCGAGTTTTGGATGCCGAAAACTCAGCAAAGGAAGGTAATGTCACAAGAATTAAAGATGCCAAAAATATATGGGCAGATATTCTATAGATATTGATGCAAATAATAAAATAGTACCCAACCGATGCAGGCAACAACAAGAGATAGATTTTATCCGAATATTATATCAGGCTTGCCGCACACTACCCGCCAATGCCGCAACTTCATCGGCTACAGCCGTTTCTGATCCATCTGTTATTGCTGAGGAATGAACATACTGTGCACCGGTTTCACGTAAAACACGGGCAATATTGGTGGACCTTAGACCGCCACCGGGCATGATCGTAATACGTTCTCCTGCCTGTTTGACTAATTTCCGTAGGTTGGTTGTCCCTAAATCTACATTTGGCTCACACCCAGATGTCAATATCGTATTAAATCCACACGCTATGACATCCTCTAAAGCCGAATCCAAATCTTTGACGACATCAAATGCCCGGTGAAAAGTACAAGGAAGTGGCCGGGCTAGTTCAACCAGCTCTGTATTCTGTGCGATATTAACAGCGCAATATGTATCCAGAATACCAAAAACAAAGCCATCTACCGCCAATTCCTTAAACGCGACAATCTCTTGTTTCATCTGCTCGAATTCCGCGACGGAATAGACAAAATCTCCTCCTCGGGGTCGAATCATGACATTTAGATCAATTTGCACCTGACTCCGTACATTCTTTACCATGTCTATGGAGGGACTCGTTCCTCCGACATGCATTTCTGCACACAGTTCAACACGGTCTGCACCATTTTCCTGAGCGATCCTCGCGGAATCCAGATGGAAACAAGCAATTTCTAATTTTGCCATTTATTATTTTAAGTAATGATCAGATTTTATTAACTCATTCCCTTTTGCATCATATTTAGCATAATTAAAACCGCCATGTATACAATAAGAACCGTACTCTCCTCTTTTATTCAGTGCTATAAAACCGACTTGAATATTGTCTAAGGACTTTTTACGGTTTTGAGTAAACTTAATGATACGCTTTACGGCTTCTTCACAAGCTTTTTGCGGAGAACGCCCCTGACGCATTAATTCGACCACCAAATGACTGCCTACTGTGCGAATTACTTCTTCTCCATGTCCGGTGGCTGTAGCGGCACCAATCTCATTGTCTACGTAAAGTCCGGCACCAATAATTGGAGAGTCGCCAACCCTTCCGTGCATTTTATAGGCCATACCACTTGTTGTGCAGGCTCCAGAAAGATTTCCTGCAGAATCCAGCGCGATCATGCCAATCGTATCGTGATTTTCGATATTGACAACCGGCTCATATTTAGACGTCTTCAACCACTCCTTCCACTCTTTTTCTGATGCTTCAATTAATAAGTTTTCTTCTTTATAGCCCTGATCTTTCGCGAATTGAAGTGCACCTTCGCCTACAAGCATCACGTGAGGCGTTTTCTCCATGACGGCACGTGCCACGGAAATAGGATGTTTTATATGCTGCAAGGCGGCAACCGATCCAATATTCGCCATCTCATCCATAATACAGGCATCTAGCGTTACCTTGCCATCGCGATCCGGTCTTCCGCCATAACCAACACTGCGCTCCGTTGGATCGGCTTCGGTATAACGTACACCCTGTTCTACCGCATCCAGCGCACGGCCATTGGCATGCAACACCTTCCAGGCTTCTTCATTTGCTTTTAAGCCAAAATCCCAGGTTGACAAAACAATAGGCTTATTGACTCTTTTTGTGGTCTTAGCATTCGCCGCCAAAGAAACTAAGCTTACTCCCATAGAGGCTAGACCTAATTTCTTGATAAAATTTCTTCTGTTATTCATCCGTATCGATGTTATCGTTCACAAATAGCCCGCACTAATTTACACTAATCTCATCCACAAACAACCAAGCTCCAGATCCGGCTCCGGCTAGCCCATCGGGGATAATACCTAAATTTAATACTTCCACTTTGATATACCGTGCCTTTTGTTTCGGAAATGTTAAAATTAAATCGCCGTCTGTTTTATTAATTTCTGCCTGGCTAAGCCCTTTAATAAACGAATATGATGAGCCATCGTTAGCGATAGACACACGTACTTCTTTCGGAAAATGTATCCAACTGCCTTTGCGATCAAGTGATGATAATTTTACGGAACTAAATTCAGTTTCCGTACCGAAGTCGATCGTGGCATTCACATCTTTTCCATTAAAGCCAAGCCAATTCTTTCCAAAAAATTGCTTATCACCAAATACACCATCGACCAATGTGGCGGCTCCTCCTGCAGAATAGGCTTCTCCGGGTTGATCGACCAATTGAATGTGTTTACCAGTTGATTTGCTGATTGTAAATGGCTGCGTAATTGTGGCGCTTATCGGCTTCCCGTTTTCAAAATAGGTCGCTTTAATGGTTTGCGATTTATCGATTTTGATAGGAGATACATACGGAAATGAAGTAGAAATAGGCTCGGAACCATCGACCGTATAGCGGATATTCTTGGGATCGTTGGCTGTAGATAAGTTATAAGTCAGCTCACCATCTATTAACTCTATATTCCCGATCACCTCAAAAATTGCATTGGAATAATTAATTCCTTTACGATCCAACGTTTTCATGTGCTCAATTACACGGCTCTCGAATTTTTTATATTGATCGGGCTGAGAGGTTCCCCATGCTACTTCAGATAAGGCCATCAGTCGTGGAAACAGCATGTGTTGCACCTGTCCAAAATCAGTGATATACTCTGTCCACAGATTCGCCTGCGGACCTAAAATATGCTTGGCTTCTTCTGCAGACAACTCAGCTGGAATTGGATTAAAGCTATACACCTTTTCCAAACGTAAATCTCCTCCGAAAGCTAGTGGTTCGGTTTGTGGGTTGCCTTGGTAGTAATCAAAATATAGATGTGAAGTCGGTGTCATAATTGCATCATGCCCAGTTTTAGCGGCATGTATACCACCTTGAATACCTGTCCAGCTCATAACCGTTGCGTTTGGTGCTAATCCACCTTCTAAGATCTCATCCCAGCCAATAATTGCTTTACCTTTGGAGTTAATGTATTTCTCCATACGGGTGATAAAATAGGATTGTAGCTCGAGTTCATCCTTCAAACCTTCCTTCTTTATCAATTCCTGACAGTGTGAACAGGTCTTCCATCTTGTTTTAGGTGCTTCATCGCCACCAATATGGATGTATTTACTGGGGAAAAGTGTAATCACTTCGTCGATTACGTCTTCCAATAAAGCGAAGGTTTCATCCTTCGGACAAAATATATCATCCATTACGCCCCAGGTTGTTCCCACTTCAAACGGCCCGCCCGTACAGGACAATTCAGGATAGGCCGCCAAAGCCGCTAGTGCATGGCCAGGCATCTCAATTTCGGGAATGATCTCAATATGCAATTTCTGTGCATAGGCAACGACATCCTTTATTTGTTCCTGGGTATAAAACCCACCATAGGGTTTTCCATCAAACGTCATTGCCGCATAAGGGCCTATTTGCGATTCCTTCCTGAAGGCTCCTATCTCTGTCAGCTTTGGATGGCTTTTAATTTCAATTCGCCAGCCTTGATCATCCGTTAAATGCCAGTGAAACTTATTAATCTTATACGCTGCCAGATAATCTAAATACTGTTTTACTTCTTCCGCATTGAAAAAATGGCGAGAAACATCTAAATGCATTCCACGATAGGCAAATTTAGGGGAGTCTCGAATCACAAGAGCCGGAATCTCAAGGTTTGATCGATTTTCTTCAATCAGCTGCAAAAGCGTTTGAATACCATAAAAAACCCCTCGATTTTGATTCGCCGTAATAACAATCTGATTTGCATCGACCACTACTACATAGGCTTCATCGGACGTCGCGCCATAACTTTTCTTTAATTCAAGAACAATACACTTTTTCGTACACTTATTGGAAATAGGTAACTCTAGACCGATGATCTCTTTTATATTTTTTTGTAAAAACTTTGCTTCTTCTGGAGAGCCTTTACCCAGAATCGAAAAATTCTTATCCAAATTTAAATTTCCTGATTTGATCTCCAGATGTTGAGGTGCTGGAATCAAGCTCTGCTGTGCATAACTATTACCTGCAACAGTAAAAAAAGAGAAAAATAAATACTTTATATAGTCCATATCTGTTTACTTTTTTCAAAAATACCATTTATAATCATTCTGCTAAAACCTTTTTTCAATTCCTACGCGTTTTATAGGAATACAATATCTAAATGGCTTCCGTTTTATCTCTCAACCATCCTCTTTCACCTTCAGATAAGTGAGGAGATAGTTTATCAAACACCCATTGGTTGTAATTATTTAACCAATCGACGTGAACTTGGTCTAATAATGACTTCTCCACCAGATCTGTATCAATATAACAGATCGTCAATGTTTCAAAATCCATAAAATCACCAAATATGGAACTTTCCAATCTTTTGGAGCGCACTAAATTTTCGATACGGATACCGTGCTTGCCCTCACGATATAGCCCGGGCTCTATCGAGGAGATCATTCCTTCTTCAATCGCAACGTCTACATTAGTGGGATTGAGCACTTGCGGCCCTTCATGTACATTTAAGAAAAAACCAACACCATGTCCTGTACCGTGACCGTAATTACGGAGAGCAGCCCAAATCGGACGACGCGTAATCGCATCAATCTGATAGCCTTTTGAACCTTTTGGATAAATACTTTGGCTTCCTTCAATAGTTCCTTTCAATACGATGGTATAATCTTCTTTCTCTTCCTGTGTGATTTCACCAAGCGATACGACGCGCGTAATATCCGTTGTACCTGTGAGGTACTGACCTCCCGAATCTACTAAAAGCAAGCCTTGTGGTTTTAACTGATAGTTACTAAAGTCGGTAGCATGATAGTGGGGTAAAGCACCGTGATCGAGATAACCGGCAATGGTGTCAAAACTTACGTCTACAAAACCGGCTTGCGCTGCCCGAAAATCTCGTAATTTTTCGGCTACAGAGATCTCTGATAACGTTCCACTGGAAACATGCTCTTCCAGCCATTTAAAAAACTTAGTCAATGCTACACCATCACGAATCATTGTTTCGCGAATATGATTTAGTTCCACTTCGTTTTTTACCGCTTTGAGCGTCGTAGATGGATTGGTGCGTTCTAGAATATTAACAGCAGCAGGGATGCTATCGTAAATGGCAAAACAAGTACGTTTAGGGTCAATAAGAACAGACCGTACCTTAAGCAACCGTACGAACTCGAAGACCTCCTCATACGGTCTTAGGGTTACGCCTGCTATTCTTAATTCGGCAACCATCGTCCCGTTTAATTTTGATGGCTCAATAAACAAAATAGCTTCGGTAGCCGATATATATACAAATCCCAATACAACCGGGTTGCAGGGCACGTCTTGTCCTCTAATATTTAGAAGCCAGGCTAAATCATCCAAAGATGATATCAGATGCCCTTCTGCCCTACTTTTGACCAAGGTCTTACGCACCTCATTAATTTTAGAAGCAGTGGATTGTCCGGTTGTCTTTTCATCTAGCAGAAAGGCTTCTGCACGAGGTAGTTCGGGTCGGTTGTTCCAAATTGGGCTAAGCAAATCGACATGACCGTCTACCCAGATGCCTAATGGTTCCAATATGGCTTTTACGGTCTGTGCGACCAATAACGAAGCCATATTGCCATCAAAAGCAACCTTATCTCCATTTGCAAGATGCTCGCCTATCCATTCTGCATATTCTGCTGCCCCCTGCACTTTTAGTTTTACCAACTCAAAACCTGTATCGGCCAGTTCCTCTCTAGCTTGTACAAAATAGCGTGCATCTGTCCATAAGCCTGCAAAATTCGCTGTTATAACCAACGTACCCGCAGATCCCGTAAAACCAGAGGTCCAAGCGATACATTTATATCTTTCCGGTAGGTATTCACTAATATGAGGGTCAGAGGAAGGTATGATATAAGCTGCTATCCCCCCCTTTTCCATCAGTTGACGGATCTGTTTTAATCTTTCCAAATGTGTCATATTTGTTGTTATTAAATTAGGTACGCAAGTTAGGAAATCTTAAACTTTTCGGTTGCTTAAAAGATCAAATAAAGCATCCGATCATCGACTTTCAGGCTGTCAACACCTAAAAAAGGGTCGACCGCGGTCGACCCTTTACCTTTCCTACAAGTTACCTCGCTATTAATGATACCGGTTCGGACCAATCGCCAATACCTTTACCATTTAGGGCGCGCACGCGCACATAGTACTTTACGCCGGGTTCGAAACCGACCAGCACATTGCTGCGGGAGGAAGTGGTAGACACCGTACGGTCCCAGACAATCTCGGCCGACCCCACGGCGGATTGTCCGATCTCCACTTCATACTGCCAGGCATCTTTTACCGCCTGAAAATCTAACCGCATCTGTCCCCCTACTCTGCCGTCCCGAAGTTTGAGATTCAGGGGTATCAGCGGCGTATCCTTACTCTTAGGCTGGTTCGCCAATATCAAGCCTGAGCTAAGCAACACGGAAATCTGCCCGCCGGCCTGTTGATTCACATAGGTTGCCAATAGCTGCAGCCCTTCCAATAGCCGTGTTTTGCTCTCATTCTTCTGCCCGATCTCCAAAGCACTACCCCGTCTGCTCGCAATCTCATGCTTTTGTATATAATCGTTAACCAATTCCTCCAGAACTGGCAGTGTAGGATTTGGATTCGGAAAATAAACTACTGCGGCTGGTTCCTGAATCGCTTTGAGTACCCGGCCTGCCAATGTCGACAGTTCAAACTCAGATACTTTCTCGTAATTTGTTTTTACTTTATCTTTTCTCATGATAATTCTAATTTTTACTTGTTTTTTAATTTATTTGTGTGCTGATTCGCAGATCTGCGAATTTGCCTATTCGCTGATTTACATTTTTCTTACGGCGGATGTCTTGATTTTATGAGTGCTTCTGTTTCCATGCTCCAAAGATGGAAAGGAGCCAGAGCTTAGTCGATTTAATGGTCAAAGTTGTTCAAGATTGTGCAAACAAGGGGCTATTTTGGTCAAACCTGTGCAAACCAACCACCGCGGGCAGTACGATGCGCACCGGAGGAAGTCTCCTCAGCGTCGCATCGATTTTCCTCCGATACTCATCCAGACCGATGGGAACAGCAGCGTACACGATGACTGACGTAGGAAACACGAAGGGCAATGCAGGCATTTCGATCCTACCCTTAGGCAATACGATCTGTTGCGCAGCAGAAGCGATGGAGAGCGAAGGTTTTTTTCCAAGAACATGGTCCAATTGCCTGCAAGGCACAGCAAAACCGATTAAGTAGCGGGAACGATAAGATGAACACTGCAGACGGTCGTCTCGAGAGCGCATCAAGAGCGATACCATGCTTAGTAAACAGGATGGTATGTGCATCGGAAACGAACAGTAGTGCAGCGGGTCCCCCCAGTGTAGGATGCTATTGCCTGCACGTCGCTGGGGATATGATCGATACAGCAGTAAAGACGATGCGCACAGCAGACAATTTCTTCCATATCCAAGCAAAATGCCTCCGCATCACAGCACTTACGATCTGTAGCGATGGTATTTGGAATGGGGTACGAGAAAGGGCTAAACTATACCTATCAATCCCAGTATCTGTATTTGAACACGAATTAGTTGGAAAGATAAGCCAATTGCGAGTGGATCGTGGGTGGTCGGCACACCATCCAAATCATTCAAAGAAGTCCCGATCGGGCTTGTTTTCTTCGAACGCGAGGAAGAACCAAACTGGTTAGACTGGGAATGAAGAGAAAGATTTAAACCATTAATTTTAACGACATGTCAAACAAGAAGTTGAAATACTTGAGATATTTAGAGCCATCGCTTTCGCGGCTCAATAGAAATGCCACCGTAGCGTAAAGAATCGCTTCATTCTGTTACTTATATTTAAATACACTTGCAGAAAATAAACTATTTAGTATATTTGAAGCGTAATATTTTGAAGTGATGTTGACAAAATCAGAAAGAACAAAGCAATTTATACTGGAAACAGCAGCCCCCCTTTATAACGAAAAGGGGATATCCGGTGTTAATATTGATGATGTGCTGGCTGCAACGAAGCTGACCAAGGGATGTCTTTATGGCCATTTTGAAAACAAGGACGATCTTTCCGCCCAGGTCATTGATCAGATGCTGAAAAAAGTCTCCGAGAAGATGTATATAGCCATTTCAAAAGGAAAAACTGCAAAAGCCAAGGTTTTCGCGTTCATTGATTTTTATAGAAATCCGATAGAAACGTACATTTCAGGAGGATGCCCTATTTTCAATATGGCGGTCGAGGCTGATGACAACTATCCGGCGATCAAGGAGAAGGTAGCAGCGACATTCAGGGCCGGTCAGGAAGGCCTTACAAATATACTTAAAGAAGGGATAGAAAACGGGGAGTTCTCTCGGGAGCTTGATCCGACGGTTTTTGCATTTAAAATGGTGGCGGCTGTTGAAGGTGGCATAATCATGTGTAGAACGATGAACAATATAAAGCCCATGCAATCGCTTATTAAAAACCTAAAGGCAGAACTGGAGCAATACAGTAAATAATTTTTTTAAAACAAAATATACTAAAAAGTATATTATTAAAATAGAATAGACCAAAAAGTACAATATATGATAATTAAAATCAATGAATATGGGCAACACAGTATTATTTGAAACGTACGAATTAAGCGGATTACAACTCAAAAACCGCATGGTAATGGCACCGATGACACGTTCACGTGCGGCCAATGAAGCAGCTTTTGTGAATGATTTAAGTGATCCTAATAATAACACCGCCGAAAAAGCGTACATCGAGATCAACACCAACTATATTAGCGTGATCCATTTCACTTCATTGCTTACTCCACTGCTTTTGCAACAGGAGGACGCGGCGATTATCAACATTTCTTCCATCGCTGTATTCAGATCAAATAAATACCTGCCGACTTACTCTGCCAGCAAAGCGGCACTTCACAGTTATACCGAAGGACTTAGGGATACCTTTGCGGGAAACGAAAAATTGAATGTCTACGAAGTATATCCACCTTTGGTCAACACGGATTTTTCGGCAGAAATAGGGGGTGCCAATGGTATTCCGCCATCTGAGGTAGCAGATGAGCTGCTTGCTGCTTTGGACAAAAATCAGTTTGAAGTGCCTGTGGGAGAAACCAAGATCTATGCTGCGGCAACCCAGGAAGCATTCGCAAATATTGTGCGCGGAAAAGCGTAAATTCAATCATTTAAAAATATTCACAATGGTTTTAAAAGGAAAAAGAATATTAATCACCGGCGGAGGTTCGGGTATCGGCTTGGAAGCTGCAAGGCAGTTTCTAAATATCGGCGCTCAGGTAATCATTACCGGAAGAAATCAACAGAAACTGGATGCAGCAAAAAAGATGCATCCAGCTTTGATTACAATGCAAAGTGATGCTTCCGGTGAGGCCGATGCAAATGCTCTTTACCAACAGGTAGAAACATTGGGCGGCATTGATATTTTGTATCACAATGCTGGTGTGGGTGTGCCGCCAACAAATCTCGGCATACCCAACAAAAAGCATCTGGAAGGAGCTATTTATGAAATGGAAGTCAATTATTTTGGCGTTATCCGATTGAATGATCTTTTCCTGAATATGCTTAAAACGAAAAAAGAAGCGGCTATCATCCATACCACATCCATTCTCAGCATCGTACCGTCGATAATGGAAGCGACTTATTCTGCATCCAAAACAGCTTTGGCTTTTTATACCAAGATGCTCCGTGCACATCTGGAAATTATAGGCAGCAAGGTAAAAGTTTTTGAGCTTTTACCTCCGTTGGTCGATACAGATATGGTGGCCGACCGGGATGACAAAAAAATCAGTCCGGCGCAATTGGTAAAGAGTCTGATCAGCGGTCTGGAAAAAGATGAATTCACCATTCGTGTGGGCGACACTAAAGCGCTGTATCTTATCAACCGTTTGGCACCCAAAGCGGCATATGGCCTGGTAAACCAAAAAAAATACGCTGAACATTTAAAATCGTAACAATCTTAAAAATCAAAAAAATGGAACATAACTTCAAAGCATTAATTGTCCGTGAAAACGAAGGATACTTTTCCGCCAAGGTAGAAACGTTTCCAATTACAGATCTTCCCCAAAACGAGGTATTGATTAAAGTGCAATACTCTTCAGTCAATTTTAAAGACACCATGTCTGCTATCGGCTACAAAGGCGTAACCCAAAAATTTCCGCATGTTCCAGGTATTGATGCAGTAGGCGAAGTTGTTACTTCTTCCAATAGCAAATTCAAAACGGGAGATCATGTAATTGTAACAGGTTACGATCTGGGAATGAACACCTGGGGCGGTTTTGGCGAATATATCAGTGTTCCGTGTGCGTGGGTTGTAGCATTACCTCAAGAACTATCGCCTTTGGAAGCAATGAGCTATGGTACCGCAGGACTTACTGCCGGATTATCAGTTTACGATCTTATCCGTTCCGGAATAAAGCCTGAGGACGGTAAAGTCGTGGTAAGCGGTGCCACAGGCGGTGTGGGCAGTATTTCCGTGGCCATCCTGTCTAAATTGGGTTACGAGGTTCTGGCGATTTCAGGCAAAAAAGAGCAACACGGGTTTCTGTCTCATACATTGGGCGCCAGCGAAATTATTTCACGGGAGGAATTTGTAGAAAAGTATGATGCCGGCCCATTATCAAACGCTGAATTTGCAGGGGCTATTGATGCAGTCGGTGGAAATATTCTTTCCGGCATGTTGAAATCAATAAAATACAACGGTGCCGTTACCTGCTGCGGTTTGGTCGCCTCAGCAGATATAACAACAAGTATTTTCCCGTTTATATTACGAAACATAAAACTTATCGGGATAGACTCGGTTGAACAGCCATTAGAACACAAGGTAGCCATTTGGCAGCTGCTTTCGGACGAGTGGAAACCGGAAGTACTGACCACCATTGTCAAACAGATTGGGTTGGAAGAATTGCCTGCGGCTTTAGAGAAAGTTCGGGAAGGAAAGGCAGTAGGACGTTATGTCGTAAAACATTTTTAACCCAGCTATACACAAAAATTAGGGGATATCCAGTCCGGAAAATTAACCTTAGAAGGGAGCTGCACGAGCAATAAGAAAAGTATGATCGTATAAAACGGCCAGACTATTGAATATAAAAGGAATCAAAATAGACACACAAAATGAAAGCATACAGTATATCCAGGTATAGCAAGGAAGATAAGCTCCGGCTTATTGAAATGCCTGAACCGAATTTGAAAGACTACGAAATATTGGTTCAGGTAAATGCTGCTAGCATTAACCAGCTGGATTCAAAAATTAAAAGCGGTGAATTAAAATTGATTTTGCCGTATAAGTTCCCGCTCGTTCTGGGACACGATGTATCGGGTATTGTTACCCGAGTTGGTTCAAAAGTGACCAAATTCAAGGTAGGTGATGAAGTTTATTCAAGACCGTCTGATTTCCATATCGGTACGCTTGCCGAGTATATCACGATAGATGAGAAAGATGTAGCATTAAAGCCTAAAAATATCAGTTTCGAAGAGGCTGCATCCATTCCATTAGTAGCCTTGACAGTCTGGCAGGCATTTGTAGAGAGAGCGCATCTTAAAAAAGGACAAAAAGTCTTTATCCAAGCGGGTTCGGGGGGTGTCGGAACAATTGCAATCCAGTTGGCAAAATATCTGGGAGCAACCGTGGCTACTACAACCAGTGCGAAAAACTTCGATCTGGTAAAAAGTCTTGGTGCCGACCTAGTGATTGATTATAAAACACAGGATTTCGAAGATGTCCTGAAAGACTATGACCTGGTACTGAATAGCCAGGATACCAAAACCCTTGAAAAATCGCTGCGTATACTGAAAGCCGGTGGTAAAGTAATATCTATTTCGAGTCCGCCTACACCGATCTTTGCCAAAGAATTTGATCTGCCCTGGTATGTAAAGTTTGCTACCAAGCTATTAAGCAGTAAAATCAGAGCTAAGGCTAAAAAATTGGATGTGGATTATGAATTCCTATTTATGAAAGCCAATGGAACACAACTTGCTGAAATTGCTACGTTAATTGAGAAAAATGAGATACGTCCGGTCATCGATAAAGCTTTTCCCTTTGAACAGACCAACGAAGCCCTCGAATATGTTGAAAGCGGGAGAGCAAAAGGAAAGGTGGTGATTAAGGTGAAGTAGCCGATAAACCACTTAGTGCTCATTCATGCCATAAAAACTGGCATTGATAAACTTAAGCGAAGCGTTCTTGAATGCAGAAAACAGACACATCATGAAAAATAATTTGTGTTTTTATTCTACGCAATTATAATTGTATGCAAATTTATCTAAGTTTGTATACTAACTATATTGATAGATTATCGACGACATATTGACCATAATTATATAACGAAACACATTTGCTCAATCGCATATCGCAAGGAGATGAACGGTCCTTTAATAAGGTATATTCTTTCTACAGTAATCGTTTCAATGCCTTCGCTTTACGTCTTTTGCAGAATGAAATGCTGGCAGAGGAAATTGTACAGGGGAGTCTCCCCCGTTGCCCTCACGGTGCCGTGGTTAAAAGCCTAGCTTTACACGGCGCTTCCAGATTAAACTCTCCAATCACTTTACACTCTCCTTCAATGATTGGTAAAGGAAACAGGTCCGTGAATTTGTCTTTTTCTCATCGGGTTACGCGGGTAAGTTTCGATTTTAATCCTCCTTTCCAAACTACGATGCTCAGTTTCTCCTATTTTTTAAAATAGCAGCGTAGTTTTTCCGTAACTTGTCTAAGTTTGTAAAACAAGGATGTAATATTGATGACTAAATCGAACAAATTTATACGCATGATAACTAGTAAACTACTTTTTGTAGCCTTATTATCAATGCTCTTCGTTATGCCTGCGTCTATTAAAGCACAGCAAGCTATAACGTCGAAGCTAACCACTGGCTTTCAGCAATTCATAAATCAACCAAATCTTAAGAATGGAATAGCCGCTATGTATGTGGTGGATGCTAAAAATGGAAACGTTGTATTTGAAAAAAACAGCCAGATAGGCTTACCAACAGCTTCGACCTTAAAAGTCATTACCTCTATTACCGCGTTAGATATTTTAGGCCCAGAATATAGGTATCGAACTACGCTCTATTATACAGGAGAAATCGATAGTCTTGGCACACTACAAGGGGATATCGTGATCCAGGGATCTGGTGACCCTACGCTTGGTAGTGACCGCTACCCGGAGCAGCGCGAAGAACAGCTTCTAGCCAAATGGAGTCAGATGATTAAAAATGCAGGAATACATCAAATTGATGGACGAATCATCGGCGATGATCGGCTCTATGTAGGAAACGATATTCCAGGTGGCTGGATCTGGACCGATATTGGGAATTATTATGGGGCAGGAATTTCGGCACTGAATTGGCGGGAAAATAAAACGGGGGTAAATTTTAGAACTTCTGCCATAGGCCAAGCCACGCCTATTTCCAACATCACGCATGATATCTCCTATTTATCGGTAGTTAATCAAGTAACGACTGGAACGAAGGGATCTGGCGATAATGTGTATGCCTACTCGGCGCCCTATTCCGAAAAAATATACTTAAGAGGATCTTATGGCCAAGATCTAAAAAAAACGATTGAAATATCCATCCCAGATCCAGCATTTGATGTAGCTTATCAATTGCATCAACGCATTTCAGCAGATGGAATAGAAATTTTTGGAAACCCCACTACAGGCCAGCGATTGATTGAACAGGATTCTGTATTTCCTTTAAAAACAAAAGATCTTGATATCCACTACTCACCCAAACTAGTGGACATTGTATACTGGTTCAACCAAAAAAGCATCAACCTATACGGAGAAGCTTTATTGAAAAGTATCGGATACATTACCGGCAATAAAACAACGACGTCTGGAGGCGCGATGTATCTTAAAAAGTATTGGAACCAAAAACTTCAGATTCAAGAGCAGGAGCTAGATATCAAGGACGGCTCTGGTCTATCTCCACAAAATCACGTGACAGCCGCCGCGATGACTAAAATCATGCAATATGCAATTTCAAGACCATGGCATACGGATTTTGTTAAGGCCTTGCCTAACTATAATCAAATGACGATGAAAAGCGGCACTATTGGTGGCACGTTGGGTTACACGGGCTATCATACGGCAAAGGATGGAAAGACGTACGCATTTACACTATTGGTATACAACTATGACGGCGGTGCGTCAAAAATGCGTCAAAACATGTTTACAGTACTAGATAATTTAAAATAATATTGGCGCAAAATTTCTTCTTTACATAAATAGAATGATACATTTGTACCCTCGTATTGAAAATAAACACTGAAAAATGAGTAAAATCAATAGAAAACAGGATGCGTTAAATTACCATTCCATGGGGCGTCCTGGAAAAATAGCTGTCGTGCCGACAAAACCTTATAACTCACAACGAGATTTATCGTTGGCCTATTCACCAGGTGTAGCAGAACCTTGCCTGGCTATTGCTGAAAACAGCGAAGATGCCTATAAATATACCGCTAAAGGAAATTTAGTAGCCGTAATCAGTAATGGCACAGCCGTTTTAGGATTAGGTGACATTGGTGCTCAAGCGGGAAAACCGGTGATGGAAGGAAAAGGTTTACTGTTCAAGATATTCGCCGATATTGATGTATTTGATATTGAAATAGACACCAAAAACGTAGATGAATTTGTAAATATCGTAAAAGCATTAGAGCCCACTTTTGGTGGTATAAATTTAGAAGATATAAAGGCTCCGGAGTGTTTTGAAATCGAACGTCGATTGAAAGCCGAAATGAAGATACCGGTGATGCACGATGATCAACACGGTACAGCTATTATTTCAGGTGCAGCGCTAATCAACTCCTGCGAACTACAGAACAAAGACATTGCAGAAGTAAAAATCGTAGTAAATGGAGCTGGTGCGGCCGCAATATCCTGTACGGGTATGTACGTATCGGTAGGTGCAAAAAAGGAAAACATCATTATGCTAGATAGCAAAGGTGTTATTCGTGCGGATCGCGATAACTTAGACGCAACTAAAGCGGAATGGGCTACAAACCTTGACATCTATACGTTAGAAGATGCTGTCAAAGGAAGTGATGTGTTTATCGGTTTATCTAAAGCGGATGTTTTAACCCCGGAAATGTTGAATACGATGGCTCCAAACCCCATTGTACTAGCTATGGCCAATCCAAATCCGGAAATATCCTACGAGTCCGCCGTTGCTACACGCGGAGATATTATCATGGGAACAGGCCGGTCGGATTACCCGAACCAAGTAAATAATGTATTGGGATTCCCTTATATTTTCAGGGGCGCATTGGATGTACGTGCTACAGCGATCAACGAAGAAATGAAAATTGCTGCTGTTCATGCCATTGCTAATTTGGCAAAGCAAAATGTACCTGAAGAAGTTAATCAGGCTTATAACACGAGTAATCTACGCTTCGGCAAAGATTATGTTATCCCCAAACCTACGGATCCACGCTTAATTACGGAAGTATCTGTTGCCGTTGCTAAGGCTGCTATTGATTCCGGGGTTGCGCGAAAGCATATCGACGACTGGGATGCCTATAAAGAAGAGCTTCGCAAACGTCTAGGAAAAGACGATCGCATCATGCGTAACATGACTGACAAAGCGAAGAGTAATCCAAAACGTGTCGTTTTTGCGGAAGCAGATAATTACAAAACACTTCGTGCGGCGCAAATTGTCAAAGAAGAAGGGATTGCGATCCCGATCTTACTCGGTAATAAAGACAAAATTAACGGCCTGATTAAGGAGTACGGTTTTGAAATTGACTCGGTAGAAATTATTGATCCACAGGAAGAAAGAAGTACGGAAAGATACGAGAAATTTGCCAACCACCTTTATGCGAAACGCCAACGGCGAGGTGTAACCAAAAGCGAGGCATCGAAGTTAATAACCAATCGGAATTATTTTGCGGCTAGTATGGTCGAATTTGGTGAAGCAGATACGTTAATTTCGGGACTTACACGAAATTATGCCACAACGATTAAACCTGCATTGCAGGTCATTGGAGCACGGGAAGGAAGCCGTTTAGTGGGGATGTACATGATGCTCACCGAAAAGGGGCCTTTATTCTTAGGTGATACCACGGTAAATACCGATCCTACAGCACAAGAACTGGCAGAGATAGCTGTATTGTTAGAGACGGCTGTCAAAAGATTCAACATCAAACCACGTTTGGCCATGTTGTCTTACTCCAACTTTGGATCAAACGAAGGTACTACGGCGACAAAAGTAAGAGAGGCAGTTAAAATATTGCACAAAGACTACCCTGACATCATCGTAGACGGAGATCTGCAGGCAAACTTTGCGCTTAACAATGACCTTTTAGCTT
Organism: Sphingobacterium olei; assembly: GCF_005048855.1. Classification (GTDB taxonomy): domain Bacteria; phylum Bacteroidota; class Bacteroidia; order Sphingobacteriales; family Sphingobacteriaceae; genus Sphingobacterium; species Sphingobacterium olei. The sequence continues at coordinate 350,700 of NZ_SUME01000004.1, read as the reverse complement.
CGAATTTTCCATTTAGCACATTAAATGGAGAGTCGGCTAATACATTGATTTTTCCAAGTTTAGAATCAGGGAACATTGCTTACAAGCTTTTACAGGAAGTTGGCAATGCAGAGGCCGTTGGACCTATTTTATTAGGCATGAACAAACCTATACATGTGCTCCAAATGGATAGTTCGGTGCGCGAAATCGTCAACATGGTTACGATAGCAGTAGTAGAAGCTCAATATTGTAACTCATCTAATTCATAATTGATGTACGATTATTTGAACGGCAAACTGGTATTTAAAGCGCCCACCCACGTCATATTGGATGTGGGTGGGATCGGATACCATATCCATATCTCGTTGACCACTTTTGCGTTTATTAAGGAACAAGAAAACTGCAAGTTATATATATCTTTTCAAGTTCGGGAAGACGCCCATACCCTTTATGGGTTTGCAAGCGAAGCAGAACGACAACTTTTCAATCATTTGATCTCCGTATCGGGGATTGGTCCAAATACCGGACGCATGATACTTTCTTCAATCACCCCCGAAGAGATCCAATCGGCTATTATCAACGGGCAAGTGGCCATTATACAAAAAATAAAAGGAATAGGTCCTAAAACCGCGCAGCGCGTAATCTTGGAACTGCAAGATAAGTTGAAAAAAGAAGGGGCAGATACGTTATTACCTTTATCATCAAACAGACTTTCCGTACCTGAAGAGGCATTGACGGCCTTGGTCATGCTGGGGTTCGCAAAGCCTCAAGCAGAAAAAGTATTAAATACCATTACCCTAACCGAACCCGACTTAACCGTGGAGGCGCTAATCAAATCTGCGTTAAAAAAACTGTAGCCCGAACTCTACCATATCGAAATTTTAGCATTTTTTAACACATCTTATTTATATTGAGATGCTTATTTTGATTGCGAATGTTAATAAAAACTATGATATTTGCGAGTGTTGATCTAATTTTAAGCATAGTACTCGTTTTAGCCATTCCGTTTGAAAAAATATAGTTTCATAGCACGATGCGTCGTTTTTGTTTATACCTTCCTATATATAGGTTTTGCGCAGACTATTACATCCGCAGGATCTGCTGACAACGTATCCGATAGTACGAAACTAAAATACGGATTTAAAGATAATCCTTTTATCAAACTTCCCAAGTCTTACCGGCCGATTTCTTTGGGTCAGCCTTCCAACATAGAACGGGAGATTATTTTTGATCCAGAAACCAAACAATACATCATTCGTGAGAAAATTGGTTCCAAATTGTATAGACCACCTCTTTATTTATCCATCGATGAATTTAGCAAATACGAGTTCAATAGGTTACAAAAAAATTATTGGGAAGAATTGGCGGATAAAGAGTTAGCAGAAGAGCGACGACGACGTCTTTTCCCGGTCATAGAAATCAACAGTCCTACCTTCGAAAGGATATTTGGCGGAAATACCATTGACATCAGCCCCCGTGGAAGTGCAGATGTGACTTTAATGGGGCAATACAATACGAATCAGAATCCGATGTTCAATGAACGGCAGCGTAAACAATGGGGTTTTGATTTCGATCAAAATATTAACTTAAACCTTACCGGACGAATAGGTGAACGCGTACAGGTCAATGCCAATTTTAATTCACAAGCACAATTTGGTTTTGAAAATCAGGTACGGTTTGACTACGTAGCCAAAGATGATGATATCCTACGCAGATTAGAAATCGGTAATGTAAGCATGCCTCTTAACTCTACTTTAATCCAAGGTTCAGAGTCACTTTTTGGTATCAAGGCGCAGCTGCAGTTTGGCAAGTTAACGTTCACAGGGTTACTTTCACAACAACGCTCCCACCAAAAAGAATTCACAATTACAAATGGAAGCCGTGACAGTGAATTTGTCTTAGAGATGGATAATTACGAGGCAAATCAACATTTCTTTTTGGGACAATATTTTCGCGACACGTACAACCGATCACTAGCACTGGCTCCAATACTAAATACACAGGTAAATATTACCCAAATAGAGGTATGGACCAGCAACCGTTCCAACTCATTCGAAGAGGCGCGGGACATCATGGCCTTGATGGACCTGGGAGAATATACCCCATCCAATAGCCTCATTTCCCGCGCAAGCCAGCCGCTTCCCTCTACAGGTATCCCCGGAGAGCCAGCTCCCTCGATTTCCAACAACTTGTTAACGCTCTTGGGCGAAAGTGGCCGTGCGTCAAACAGTAATTTCACCCAGAGTTTTTTTGCTTCTACGGGCGCAAATGACAACTATGTCAAACTTACCTACGCTCGAAAATTAGTAGAAGGTAGAGACTTCACCGTCAACAGAAGATTAGGTTATATTTCATTGATATATCCACTTCATCAGGATCAGGTTTTAGCGGTAGCCTACAAGTATCTGGCTAATGGTAGAGAATATCAAGTAGGTGAATTTAGCACCGATATTCCTGTAACGCCCTCGGAACCAAAAATGCTCTACACCAAACTACTAAAAAATGAAACAATCAAAACAAATCTTCCTACCTGGGATTTGATGATGAAGAATGTGTATTCATTGGGCGCAAATAACATCTCGAACACCAACTTTCACGTTCAGATCTACCGCACGGAAGATGAAACGGGGGCACAACGGCCCGCATTATATGAAGGAATCAATACTGTCGATAAAACCTGGTTGCAATTGACTGGATTAGATCGACTAGATCAGCAACAGGCTGCGGGTGCCGACGGTCTAATGGACTTTTTAGAAAATATCACGATAGAACCTTTACGCGGAAAATTAATCTTCCCCGTAGTAGAGCCTTTCGGTAGAGATTTGGCAGCTCAATTTACCTCAGGCGAGACCCAATTGGTGGAAAAATACACATTTCCGGAACTGTATACGATGACCCAAATGGATGCGCAGCAAAAATATCCCAACAAAAATCGCTATCTGTTAAAAGGTAGATATAGCTCTGCCGGGGGGAGTGCCGAATATCAATTAGGTGCGATGAACCTTCGACCAAACTCTGTCCGGGTAATGTCTGGGGGTGCAGTATTGGAAGAAGGGATAGATTACAACATCGATTATCAAATAGGTAATCTTCGGATTTTAAACCAAGCACTTCTTCTTTCCGGTCAACCGATTTCCATTTCTATGGAAGATGAGACGTTATATGGTCTGCAACAAAAAACATTAATGGGCGGGCGCTTTGATTATGCCCTGAATCCAAATATCCATATCGGAGCCACTGTCATGAACCTGACCGAAAAACCACTTACCGAAAAGGTAACTATCGGTCAAGAACCTATTTCCAATACCATGTTGGGTGCGGATTTCACATACAATGCACCTTCGAGATGGTTAACCCGTTTAGTCGATAAATTGCCCTTTTTAAGTACAAAAGAAGAATCCCATATCAGTTTTTATGGCGAATTTGCACAGTTACTACCCGGACATCCCCGCGGCCTGAATACAGCGGACAATAACACGGGCACCACATACATTGACAACTTTGAGAATAGTGTTTCGTATATCGATATCAAGGGGTATTTAGGTTGGCAAATCTCTGGAACTCCCCGTATGTTTCCGGAATCTAATCTGAACGACGATTTAAGCTATGGTTACAACAGATCGCATCTTACATTCTATAATATTGATCCGATATTTTATCAACCTTCGGATCTTAATCCAAGATTAACGCCCAATATGTTGTCCGACCATCGGGTCAGAAAAGTGACCGAGCAGGAAGTATTTCCATTTAGGAACAGTAGAACAGGTTCGGATGTGTATTTATCGACATTGGATATGACGTATTACCCGATGTTGCGCGGCCAATACAATTATACGACTACGGGGGTTAATAGCGATGGTACATTAAGCAATCCACAAAATCGTTGGGGCGGTATGTTTAGAAAAATTGATCAAACCGATTTCGAAGCTCAGAATATTGAATTCTTAGAGATGTGGATGATGGACCCTACCCTTACCAACCCCAACAAAGCCGGTGGTGACATCTATATCAATCTCGGCAACATCTCTGAGGACATCTTAAAAGATGGACGTAAATCATTGGAAAATGGCCTCTCTCCGACTGGCGATAAAAGTCAGATCGAACAGACCGTTTGGGGTAATGTGATAAAAAACCAACCTGTTATTCAGGCATTCGAAAATAGCAATGAGAGTAGATTACTACAGGATATAGGTTTAGACGGGTTAACCAATGTCGAAGAACGATCATTTCACAGCAACTTCCTAAATCAACTGCAAGGCATATTAAATCCAACAGCTTTCGCTTCATTACAGGACGACCCTTCTACCGACGATTATACGTATTTTAGGGGGAATCATTTTGACCAGAGTGTCGGAATATTGGAACGCTACAAGCGGTACAACGGCACACAGGGAAACACGCGTACAAACGACCAGTCGCTGGCAGATTTTGGTGTAGAAACCTCAGCAAATACGTTATTGCCCGATGGCGAAGATGTAAATCGCGATAACACCATGAACGAAGTGGATGAATATTACCAATATAAATTATCCATTCGCCCGCAAGATATGGTTGTTGGTCAAAACTTTATTGTCGATGAGCAAACTACACAGGTAACCTTGGCCAACTCACAGAAGTCTGATGTAAAATGGTATAAAATACGCATACCACTTAATGAATTTGAAAGCAGACATGGCGATATCCAAGATTTTAAATCTGTTCGCTTCGTACGGATGTTTATGACCAACTTTGCTGACACCTCTGTTGTTCGATTTGGCAGGTTACAATTCGTACGCGGGGATTGGCGAAAATATAACAGTGAAAATGTCGCGGACAAAGTAATCAGTGATTACGCAATGGGTGTGGTGGCGTCTGATAATTCTATCTTCAATGTCGCAAATGTAAGTATAGAAGAAAACGGCAAAAGAGAACCTATTCCATATAAAGTACCTCCTGGTATTAACCGACAAATAGACTGGTCTAATAATAATCTTGATGTAGAACTGAATGAACAGGCATTGAGTTTAGATGTTAAAAATCTGCGAGATGGATACGGTCGGGCAACCTATAAAACAGCATCTCACGATTTCAGACCTTACGGTCGCTTAGAAATGTTTATCCATGCCGAAGGTGAAAATCTAAATAACGGCGATTTCAGGGCATTTGTCCGTCTCGGAACGGACGATAAGTACAATTACTATGAATATGACATGCCCCTCGTTATCACGCCATACGGCACGAGTTCTGCCGATTTAATCTGGCCGATGGAGAACCGGATGAATATCAAAATTAACTTACTAAAAGATGCTAAATTAGCGCGTGAAAAAGCTGTGCTTAATGGTCAACCTTGGCCATTGGATGTCCCTTTTGAATATGCAGACGGTGAGAATAGGATTACTGTTATAGGAACCCCGGATTTATCCAAAGTACGATTCTATATGATGGGGGTACGTAACCCGCTACGCGGATCATCTACCAGCAATAACCTAGACGATGGCAGAGATCTGCATGGTGAATTTTGGTTTAATGAGCTCCGTCTTACCGACTTTGACGACAAGGGCGGATGGGCGGCTACGGCTCGTCTCAACTTGAAATTGGCGGATTTTGCCAATGTATCGATTTCCGGGACAAGATCAACGGTAGGCTTTGGTTCGATATATCAACGGGTAGGGGAAAGAAACCGGTCTGAGGACACCTATTTTGATATCACGACCAATGCGGAATTGGGGAAATTTTTCCACCCGAGACATGGTATTGTTATTCCTTTCTATTTTAATTATTCCAATCAAAAATCCACTCCCGAATACAATCCATTAAATCCGGATATCGAATTAAACAGTGCTTTAGCCACGATGTCCAACAACAGCAGAGATTCGTTGCTACGCTTAGTGCAGGATTATACCATGCGCAAAAGCTTTAGTTTTACAAATATTCGTAAGATCAAAACAAATAATGAATCATTGATTAGACCTTGGAGCATCGAAAATTTTGGGCTGTCCTATGCATATGCGGAATACAACCACAGGGACTACAATACGGCTACTTCTATTCAAAGGAACTATAGAGGCGCGTTAGATTATAACTACAGCAATCCAACGCTAAATTTCTACGAGCCTTTCAAAGGGATCAAGAATAAAAACCTAGCGTTCATTAAGGATTTAAACTTCAACTTGATGCCTTCTTTATTAAACTTTAGACTGGAAGTCAATAGAATTTACAATGAAAATACATTAAGAGACAATTCTTCTAATAATTTATTGCCGACGTACTACAACAAGAACTTCAATATGAACCGTATTTACGGTATCAGTTGGGATTTGACAAAATCATTACGTTTAGATTTCAATGCAACAAATTACTCGATCATTGATGAGCCGGCAGGTCGTATCGACGGGATTAAGCAAGACACCATGTGGTCTAATTTCTGGAAAATGGGTCGAACGACAGATTATAATCACATGATGAACTTGACATACACCTTACCGATTAATAAAATCCCGTATTTGGAGTGGATCAGTGTCATCACAAGATATGGTACGCAGTTTAATTGGCAAAGCGAACCGCTTATTGCATTTCAGAGTGACCAAATCAGTTTAGGGAATAGTATCCAAAACAACAGAACGATTCAGGTAAATCCAACATTGAGCTTTTCGACATTATATAATAAGTTTGGCTTCATACGACAAAATTCGGGCAGAAATGCAAAAGGGAGCAAAGCTTTTTTTGTTCAGTTACTGACATCTGTACGAAATGTCGGCGGTGCTTATACCCGAATAGAGGGAACCTATCTACCGGGCTATACGCCGAACACCAATTTACTAGGTTATAATTTTGACGCAAATGCACCTGGTTGGGAGTTTTTATTTGGTAGTCAACGTGATATCTTATCGAGAGCGGTGACGAACGGATGGATATCTTCGGATACACTACAAACCAATTTATATACGAAGACCTTTGCCGAGAATATTTCTGTAATTGCTAATTTGGAACCCCTTAAAGGATTGCGGATAGATCTTACGGCTACACGGGTAGATAATTATAATTTCTCGTCGACCACGGAATTGGAGTACAATCCACAAAGTGGAACATTAGAACCAATCACGCCATACCGGACTGGTAATTACAGTATCTCTCAGATCGCCATACATACGTCATTTACAAGCCATAATGAATTATTTAAAAAATTCGAAGAACAACGTCTGATCATTTCAAATAGATTGTCCGAACGAAATATAAATTCCGTAAAAGGAGATCCGGAAAGCTTTGCCGACGGGTATAGTAAAGAGCAACAGGATGTTGTCATCAATTCGTTTTTGTCTACTTACTTAGGAAAGGATCCCGACCAGAGCAGCATAGACCGTAAACCTCGTTTCCCAATTCCAAACTGGCGTATTTCTTATAACGGGTTATCGAATATCGTAGCGCTTCAAGATCTATTTACGTCGATAAATTTATCGCACGCCTACCAGTCGCAATATGTCATTGCGGGATATAATTCTGTGATTCGTTATACAGAAACAGATGGTGCGCCTTCTGAAAGAGATATCAATGATAATTTTCTTCCAAAAAATTTATATGGACAGGTGTCTATCATTGACCGCTTCGTTCCATTAATAGGGGTAGATGTTCGTCTAAAGAACAATATGTCGGCAAACGCGGAATACAGGAAATCTAGAGACATGAACTTTAGCCTACAGAATAGTCAGATGGCAATGATGAGTGAAGAATCTCTTATATTTGGGATGGGCTACCGAAAGAACAATGTACAGCTTCCATTTGGCCTATTCGCTGATCGGAAATGGAAAAATGATTTCAACTTCAAGCTAGATTTTGCATTGAATGACCGAAAAACTGTCGTTTATAGATCAGACATCAACGAAGCAGAGGTATCAGGCGGAAATAGAAGTATCAGTATAAACCCTACGCTTGAATATACGGTGAATCAGTTTTACAACATCAGGTTATTCTATAATTCAAATTCTGTAAAACCTTACACATCACAAAACTACGCTACATCTTATACATACTTCGGGATCAATCTCCGAGTACTCTTTCAATAATTCATAATTTAGTATGGCTGAAGACCTTAACATCATAACCGGAAGTAAAGTAGATCAATATGACACGTTATTTCCTCAAATAAAAGCTCTTTTGGAAGGAGAGGAAGATCTCATTGCAAATCTGGCAAACATCGCTGCGGCGCTGAAAGAACAATTTGACTTTTTTTGGGTAGGATTTTACTTGGTTAAAAACAATCAATTGGTCCTAGGTCCTTTTCAAGGTCCTGTAGCCTGTACACGGATCCGCTATAACAAGGGTGTTTGCGGAACTGCTTGGGCACAAGAGAAAAGTTTAATTGTACCCAACGTGGAAGAGTTTCCGGGACATATCGCCTGCAATTCGCTTTCCAAATCTGAAATAGTAATTCCCCTTTACAAAAACAAGCAGATAATAGGGGTTTTAGATATAGACAGCAATCAATTGGATGATTTTGATCATATCGATGAGGTAAAATTAACTAAGATACTATCTTTGATATAGACTAGCTGACAGACCAGATTTTAATCAACTTATCGTCACCGGCAGTCGCCAACTCCTGCGTAATGTTATCGAAATAGACGGAATTAATCGATAGCATATGGGAATCATAGCCCCTATCCTTAGACACATTTTTAAGTAAATTTAATGCTGTGTTCCAAACTTTAATGGTTTTATCCCGGCTTACGGTGACCAAGTGAGAAAACGGGGCTAAAGTTGCAATACCATACACGGTAAACATATGCGGTATGATTTGATTTATAGTCTCCAATTGAGCGTTCAATTGAAAGAGTTTAGCATCCCTACCTCCAGAATAAAGATCTTGCTTGAAATATGCAAGGCTAGTAATACCACCTTCGTGAACCTGCCTTTTTTCAATGCGATGGTAATCCAAGGAATCCACGATATAAATAACACCATCTTTATCTCCGAACGCTATCCTGCTTTCATCGTCCAAAATAGAAAATGTCCGAACAGTAGTCTTTGAAACCGAAAAACAATAGAGCAGTTCGAAATTCCTTAAATCCCAAACATAGGCTTTCCCTTCTTCACCGGTGGCTATTAGTTCCTGTTTACCGCGCAAAGATTTAACACAAAACACCGCTCCGGCCTCGACTTTTAACTTTGCCATCAATTCCTGCTTGGTAAAATCTACAATATAGATCTCTCCATTGCGCATGCCTATTGCAAGATAATTTGTGTCGGGAATATGATACAATGTATAAACGGAAGCTGGCACAGCACACAGAATTCGCTTGAATTTCATCTCCTCCAAGTCCCATTCCACAACTCCTTTATCATTTCCACCGGAAAAAAGAAGAGATTTTCCAGGAATACCCTCCAATGCAAAAATAGGGTTCTGATGTCCTGCTAACGTTCCTTTTAAAAGTAGCTCGCTCATAATAAATTTTCTTGAGGAAATATCCACATACGTGAATGTGTGAATAGGCAAATTTGCTAATACACGAATAAGTTACTGATGTCTATTTTCTAAGTTTTTCGCTATAGTTTCTAGACTGATACCTTTTTCCCGTAATAATACCAAAAGGTGAAAAATTAAATCTGAAGTTTCATTGATAAAATCGTGTTCGGATTCAGTCAAAGCTGCTATCACGGTTTCCACGGCTTCCTCTCCCACTTTTTGAGCAATCTTATTAATTCCTCTCCCGCGTAGTCTGTTTACGTACGATTCATCGGAAGGAAATGCATAACGCTGCTGCACGATACGTTCTAATTCGGCTATAAAATTCTGGTTATAATCTGTGTTAAAGCAACTTCGCGTCCCCGTATGACAAGTCGGTCCTTCGGGCTGGGCCTTAATAAGTATAGTATCCTTGTCGCAATCGATGTGATAGCCTTTTACATGTAAAAAATTACCACTTTCCTCCCCTTTCGTCCACAATCTTTCTTTACTTCTTGAGTAGAAAGTAACTTTTTTATCCTCTTGCGTTTTCTGCCAGGCTTCTTCATTCATATAACCCAACATCAACACCTCCAATGTTTGAAAGTCCTGAACGATTACTGGAATTAACCCATTTCCTTTTTCAAAATCTACCATTGCTCTTTTTATCTTTGTTCTAATCCGACATCATCGGACGGTAATGCCCTGCTTTCTTAATGTCTCTTTCAACTCCGGAATCCGTATCTCGCCATAGTGAAATACGGATGCAGCCAATGCAGCATCCACATTTGAATGCTGAAACACATCTGCAAAATGTTGTTGATTGCCGGCACCGCCTGATGCAATTAATGGGATCCGAATCTGATCATTTATTTTCTTTAACAGTGAATTATCAAATCCATTCTTTGTTCCGTCGTGATCCATAGAGGTCAATAGGATTTCGCCTGCTCCTCTATTTTCTGCCTCTTTTATCCAGTGTTCGGTTTCTATTTCCGTTTTGTCACGCCCTCCACGCAAATGCACATAATTCTTTCCTTCAATTAATCTGGTATCTACCGCGACTACCACAAACTGTGTCCCAAATGCGCTTGCCAATTGGTTAATCAGATCTGGATTACGAACAGCGGCAGAGTTGATTGATATTTTATCGGCACCAGCATTTAATAGTACTTCTGCATCTGCCATTTCGTTGATTCCGCCTCCAATTGTAAATGGAATATTTACTTGACGAGCCACAGCTTTCACCAAATCAATCGTTGTTTTACGCTTTTCGTGCGTAGCGGTAATATCTAAAAAAACGAGCTCATCCGCACCCTGTTCAGAATATTGCCAAGCCAACTCCACAGGATCTCCCGCATCACGCAAATCAACAAAATTGACCCCCTTTACAGTACGTCCATCCTTAACATCTAAACACGGTATGATGCGTTTTGCTAACATCTTAGAAATTAATTAGTGATTTGAGGTTCCAATCCTTAATTTCTTCGATACTAATCTTATTCTCATATATTGCCTTACCAACAACACAAGATTCCATTCGTCCCAAAGCTTTCAATGCTTCAATATCTTGCATGGAGCTGATACCACCTGAGCCAATCAATTTGATAATAGGAGAATGATCCAACAGTTTTTGATACAGTTCAACTCCGGCTCCACCTAATTTGCCGTCTTTGCTGATATCCGTACATAGAAAACGGAAGAAACCTAACGCCAAACATTTGTCAATATATTCGACCAACTTAATTGGGGAGCTTTCTAACCATCCTGAATATTTAATCACCTCGTCCAGCACATCGATTGCTATTACGATATGATCTGCATATTTTGTACGCCCTTCGTTTAACGTACTTAACTCTTCCAAAAAAGATGGGTTTGTAATCGCTTGCGTACCCACTATAACACGAAATACGCCCGCATCAACAAGTTCCTTCACTTTATCGATACTGCGAACGCCGCCTCCATACTGTACTTTCATATCGGTGCGTTGTACGATATCAAATAAATATTCTTGATTTGAAAAATCACCTTTCGCACCGTTGAGATCGATGATATGAACAAGTTCAGTACCATTTGCATGGTACTTTCTGATTTGCTCTTCTAATGAAATTTCGTAAGTAGTGACATCTTCATAAGATCCCTCTCTTAATCGAACTACTTTTTTGTCTAAAACATCAATCGCAGGAATGATATACATAGTTGTTTATATTTTAATAAATTATATTCTCGAAAAATTTAACAAAAGCTGCTCCCCGTATTTGCCAGATTTCTCCGGATGAAACTGTACGCCATAAAAGTTGTCTTTTTGAATCGCAGCAGAATAAGGCAAGCCGTATTCGCAGACAGCTCCAGTATATTGCCCACTGTATTCAATAAAATAAGAGTGTACGAAGTAAAAATACGTATTATCCGGAACATCTTGGAATAAAGGGCATTCATTTTCAGCACGTACACTATTCCACCCCATATGAGGTACTTTTAGCTGGACTCGTTGGTCGAAATGTAACGTCTTCAACGGGAATACATTCAGTAAATCGGCATTTCCTTCTTCGGAATATGCCGTCAAAAGCTGCATGCCTACGCATATACCCAAAACAGGCTTCTTTAATCGTAAAATATCTTTCACTAGGCCTGTCTCCCGCAGTTTTTGCATCGCAGCACCTGCATGACCTACACCTGGAATGATGATACGATCATATCGGTCAAAATCAGACACCTGATTAATCATACCATACTCTACTCCGATTCGCTGCAATGCTGCAGTGAGTGAAAATATATTACCCGCACCGTAATTTACTATTCCTACCATTTTTTATTAGATTTAAGATGTGAGATATTAGATTTGAGACACCATGTCTTACGCCTAAGATTTCACATCTAAATACTATAACACTCCTTTTGTGCTCGGCAACTGCATATTATCTGCATCACGACGCACCGCTTTTTTTATTGATTTGGCAAAAGCTTTGAAGATTGATTCAATTTTATGATGCTCATTATCTCCCTCGGCTTTGATATTTAAATTTGATTTAGATGCATCAGAAAACGATTTAAAGAAATGGAAAAACATCTCCGTTGGCATATCTCCTATTTTTTCTCTTTTAAATGCTGCTTCCCACACAATCCAATTACGTCCTCCAAAATCCAACGCAACTTGTGCCAGACAATCGTCCATAGGCAACGTATAGGAATATCGTTCGATGCCACGCTTATCACCTAAAACTTTCAAGAAAATCTCTCCAAGTGCAATACCCGTGTCCTCGATCGTGTGATGCTCGTCGATATCAAGATCTCCTTTGGCTTTAACGGTCAGATCTATAGCGCCGTGACGGGCGATTTGATCCAACATGTGATCAAAGAAAGGTAATCCTGTATCGATATCCGATTTTCCTGAACCATCTAAATTTAACTTGATGTAGATATCGGTTTCGTTTGTTTTACGATAATGTTCCCCTGTACGGGTTCCCAACTTCAGGAATTCATATATCGATTTCCACTGTGCCGTTTCCAGTGCGACCACTTCATCCGAAATCTCAAGATTTTCTGCCTTTCCAAGCTCATCGTTGTTGCGCAGCCAAATCACTTTAGCGCCTAAATTCTGAGCTAATTTCACATCATTCACGCGGTCGCCAATCACAAACGAATCGGCCAAGTTGTATTTCGCTACATCAAAGTAACTTTCTAGCATACCTATTCCGGGCTTACGTGTAGCTGCATTTTCATGTGGAAACGTCCTATCGATATGCTCTTGGGCGAATTCTACCCCTTCTCCCTTAAAGGTGTCAATGATAAAATGATGTACAGGCCAAAAGTTAGCTTCTGGATGCGAATCTGTACCCAATCCGTCTTGATTCGATACCAAAACCAATTCAAAATCAAGTTCTTTCGCAATCCTCGGTAAATATTGTAAAGCACCAGGGTAGAACTTAAGTTTGGCGAAGGAATCAATTTGTTCATCCTCCGGTTCTACGATTAATGTACCATCTCTATCTATGAATAAGACTCTTTTTACTATTTCTGACATGATTAGTTATAAAATTGCTGTAACGCAGCTATTAAATTCTTGTTTTCTTCAGGTGTTCCTACCGTAATACGAAGACATCCTTCACAAAGCTCGACTTTGGATCGGTCACGAACGATAATACCTTTGCTTACTAAATACGTGTATAAAGCTCTAGGTTCTTGTAATTTAACCAATATAAAATTAGCATCCGAAGGAGTAATATGATACACCTGTTCAAATTTTTCCAAATGTGACGCTAACTTATCCCGCTCTGCCACAGCCTCTTTAATCCATTCGTTCACAATATCTACTCCGTTCAACGCTTCCAAAACCAATTCTTGTGTAGCTTGATTAATATTATAAGGAGGTTTTATTTTATTGAATATATCAATTATTTCTTTGCTCGCGAATGCCATACCCAAGCGTAAAGCCGCCAATCCCCAAGCTTTTGAAAGTGTTTGAAGGATTACTAAGTTCGGATATTCCGCCAATTCTTGCGTAAATGATTTGTGTCTCGAATAATTGATATACGCTTCATCGATAACTACGATACCAGGGAAATAGGTAAGAATAGTTTCTATATCTTTTCTATTGATGCTATTTCCGGTAGGATTATTCGGCGAACAGATAAAGATCATTTTTGTATTGATATCGATGGCCTCAGCAATATTTTCCATATCCAATTCGTAATCTGCAGTCAGGTTTACTTTACGGACAGGTACATCATTTATATTAGCAGACACCTCATACATGCCGTAGGTAGGTGGCACAAGAATAACATTGTCCACTTGTGGACGACAAAACGCACGATACAAAATATCAATAGCTTCGTCGCTACCGTTGCCTAAAAATATATTTTCAACAGGAACACCTTTTATGGTGGACAATTTATGTTTCACCTGATGCTGTAAAGGATCTGGATAGCGGTTGTAATGCTGTGCCAACGGAGAACCAAAAGCATTTTCATTCGCATCCAATAACACGGATGCTTCGCCTTTAAATTCATCGCGCGCTGATGAATAGGGAACCAAATTTTTTATATTGTCCCTTAATAACGTGTTTAAGTTGAAAGACATATTCATTGTCTACTATTTTTCGAGGTGTAAATATGGGGAAAAATCTACAAAATCACTAAACTAAATACCACTTACCTTCTTCAGAAAGATGTGTATTCGAAAATTTTGACTTTGCTTCGGTTAATAATGGGGTTAAATCGCGGTATCTGGCCGAATAGTGACCCATCAACAATTTGCCTGCTCCAACTTGCAAAGCTACCTCAGCAGCTTCTAGGGCTGTACTATGAAACGTTTCTTCAGCCCGATCTACCATTTCGTGCAGGAAGGTGGTTTCGTGATAAAGCAAATCCACATGTTGGATAGCGGAAATATAGCTGGCAAAGGCACGTGTGTCCGAACAGTAGGCATAACTTCTAGATCGAGGCGCGGGCAATGTCAATTCAGAAGCGCTATATCGTGTACCATCTGTGCCTATACAATCTACTCCTCTTTTTAATTGAGAGAGAAAGACCGTAGGTACATTTAACTTTTCTATTTTTTCGCGGATTAAGGAAGCCGATCGCTTTCCTTCATCAAAGCGAAAGCCTGTAGTTGGTACGCGATGTCTCAACGAAAAAGAGGTAACCGTCAACATTTTGGTTTGTAAAATAATTTCGGGTTTCTCCGAATTGGTGGGATGAAAAATAAGATCATAACGCAATATGGTATCCGAATACTTAAACTGTATATCTAGAATCTCCTTGAGCGCTGCGGGTGCATACAAATGCAATTCACTCTTTCTTCCACTTAAGTTCATGGAAGATAATAGCCCTACCAACCCCAAATAATGGTCTCCATGCAAATGGCTAATAAAAATATGAGATATCTTATTGCTCTTTATTCCGTAACGGAAGAGTTGCATCTGCGTACCCTCGCCACAATCGATTAAAAACAATTGTTCATTGAAATTCAAAACTTGAGATGAGGGATGCCGTTCGTACATCGGTGTAGCCGAACTATTTCCCAAAATCAACACTTCAAATCTCATTATTCTCCCCTTAGCTCGCGTTGTATTTCATTCCCAAAGATCAAATCTTCCGCTTTACTAATAGATTTTACAATAGTAAAGTTTCTTTCCAATCCGGCCATTCTTAAAAGATCTTCGATCTGCGAACATACACCCGTAAGGATAAATACGCCCCCTACAGCATTACATAGACGCTGAGCAAGCAATCCCATACGGATTCCTTCCTCATCCGACTCTTCCACATGCGACAGATCCAAAACAATATTACGTTGACCACTGGTATTGCGTAACATGAACTCGCCTTTTAAAAATGCAGCGACCTCACCGTTTAATTGCTTAGTTAAGGGTTCAATTACTACATATCTTTCGTGCTTATCTATCGTATATTTCATATTTATCTTATTACTATACTAATATAAATTTTCAATGGTGTTCATGAGCGCTGCGCGGTTTGATATTTAACAGCCGCATACAAACTTACCGCCATTCTGCCAATTTTCAACGTATTGCTAATGCCTGGTTCACATTATTTTCAACTCGAGTCAGAATCTCTCCCGCCTCTGGGTAAACAAATTTTTCACCCGTAATATGTTCATACAATTCAATATAGCGTTCGGAAATGGACTGTATGATTTCATCCGTCATTTCAGGAACTTGTTGCCCGTCTTTACCTTGGAAGCCATTTTCAATCAACCACTGACGAACAAACTCCTTCGAAAGTTGTTTCTGGGGTTCTCCCGTAGCTTGACGCGCCTCATATCCTTCAGCATAAAAATAGCGAGAGGAATCGGGTGTATGAATCTCATCTATCAAATAGATTTTACCATCTTTTTTACCAAACTCATATTTCGTGTCAACCAAGATTAATCCTCGTTCCTTCGCGATCTCCGTTCCGCGTTGAAAAAGTGCCTTGGTATATTTTTCCAATTGCGCATAATCTTCTTCACTAACTATTCCTTTAGCTAAGATATCCACTTTGGAAATATCTTCATCGTGACCTACTGCCGCTTTGGTAGTGGGGGTAATGATGGGTTCAGGAAGTTTGTCGTTTTCTTTCAAACCCTCAGCCAACACCTCACCACACAATTCACGTCCGCCAGCAGCATAGGTACGCCAAGCATGTCCGGCTAAGTATCCACGAATAACCATTTCAACTTTAAAAGGCTCACACATCCGACCAATGGTGACACTTGGATCGGGCACCGATACGACCCAGTTGGGCAAGATATCAGCTGTCGCTTTCAAAAATTTTGCTGCAACCTGATTTAGCACTTGACCTTTATAAGGTATAGGACGAGGTAATACAACATCAAAAGCCGAAATACGGTCTGACGCAACCATCACTAAATATTGATTATCGATCGTATATACGTCTCTAACCTTACCTCTATAAAAAGCAGTCTGCTTATCAAAATTAAAAT
This sequence comes from Sphingobacterium olei, assembly GCF_005048855.1. Lineage (GTDB taxonomy): Bacteria > Bacteroidota > Bacteroidia > Sphingobacteriales > Sphingobacteriaceae > Sphingobacterium > Sphingobacterium olei. The sequence continues at coordinate 333,860 of NZ_SUME01000004.1, read as the reverse complement.
TTGTTTCTTTTATCGCATTCATATATCATTGGTACGCAACGTACCCCTTTTTATTCTTAATTATTTAAATCGCCGTAAGCTTCTAAAATCCTCCTCACTAATTTATGACGAACTACGTCTGAACCGGTAAGATGTATAACGTCTATACCTTCTACATTTTCCAGTATCTTTACCGCAGTGGCCAATCCGGACTGTGTTTTTTTCGGCAAATCTATTTGCGTCAGATCGCCCGTCACGATAAACTTAGCGGTAGGTCCCATACGTGTCAAAAACATTTTGAGCTGCATATCTGTCGCATTTTGTGCCTCATCCAGGATCACAAAACAGTTGTCCAATGTCCTGCCGCGCATAAATGCGAGAGGTGCCACCTCAATTGTTCTATTTTCTAAATAGCCTTTCAACTTTTCCACGGGTATCATATCATCCAACGCATCGTATAATGGACGTAAATAAGGATCCACTTTTTCTTTCAGGTCTCCGGGCAAAAAGCCTAGATTCTCTCCAGCTTCTACTGCCGGACGTGTCAGAATAATACGCTTTATTTCCTTATTACGTAAAGCTCGTACGGCTAAAGCGACTGCGGTATACGTCTTTCCTGTACCTGCCGGACCTATAGCAAAAAGAATATCGTTTTTATTAATACTCTCTACCATCTTACGTTGATTAGCTGTCCGGGCTCTGACAATCAAACCATTAGGCCCATACACGATAGGTTCCCCTCTGAAGGCGACAGCCCCTTCTTCCGGCTTATCTTTCTTAAGGGATGGCGAAGCAACAACTCTTGCATGCAGCAATTCCTCCAAATCTTGTCCCGATAAAGAATTAAATTTCGTAGCGTGATCCAATATCCGGTTAAAAGATTCTTCAAAAATCTTCTGTTCGACCACTTCCCCTAACACTTTCAATTCATCCCCTCTTGCCACCAAACGCAACTTTGGAAATGCATTTTTTATAAACTCAAAGTTTTCATTTTGTGCACCCCATAAGGAAACTAGATTTACACTATCTAGATTGATGATTAATTCGCTCAAATTATTTTAATTTAACTTGTGATACCTTGTGGATAAATATAGATAAGATTTTCGATTTCCGAATGAGTTTTTGTCAATATCTTATATTAAAACACTCAAATTTACAAACTTAAATTGGCCAATTAAGAATTGTAAAAAATATTAATTAATTTGAGCGCTTCTAGCTGCAAGATGAGCAGTTTTGCTACTTTTGTAGCTCGGTAAAGAATTCATAAAGCTATTTTGATCACGTTTTAAAAGATAACGTGCTATTAGTATGGGAGTAATAACATTAACGACAGATTTGGGGTATCGCGACTTTTATCAAGCCGCGCTCAAAGGCAGCATTATATCCTTGCTGCCTGACGTCCGTTTGTTCGATATCAGCCATGAGATCCCTTCCTTCAATATTCAAAATGCGGCATTTATCTTACAAAATGCCTACCATTACTTCCCTAAAAATACGGTTCACTTAATCGGAATAGACACCGTTTTTCAAGAGGGAGGAAGTTATGTTGCCATGAAACACAATGGACATTATTTTGTAGGAGCAGACAATGGGATATTTAGCATTATATTAGGTGACGACAAAGCAGAAGAGCTGGTTGAAATCGAAGTGATGCAGGATCTTCGATTCCTCCATTTTCCACTGGCGGACATTTTGGCAAAGGCCGCCTGCCATATCGCTAATGGAGGAGACATCAACGAATTAGGATCAAAAATCGATGAACCGCTAAAAAAGAAACCGCTCCTTCCGATTATTGAAAACAACAATATCATCAAAGGACACGTGTCTTATATTGATTCTTTTGGAAATGTAATAAGCAATATCAGCAAAGACCTATTCAATCAAGTTCAAAAAGGGCGTAATTTCACTTTATTTTTTAAACGCAATGAGACGATTGAAAAAATGAGCTGGCATTACAATGAAGTCTCTGAAGGCGAAAAACTTTGTCTCTTCGGTATCAGCAACTATTTAGAGATCGCAATTAATAAAGGTCATGCGAGTAATCTACTGGGGCTACACCAAGACGAAACCATTATGGTTAAATTTTTAGACAATTAACCCTCAAAATCCCCAGCCTGCCTTAACAACAAGCCTTTGCAAGGTATAAGCAGTGGTATACTTACTTCCATATTCATCGTTACCTATACCTCCTGGCCATCGCATCTCTTCCGTTACCGTGAAATGCTGCCTTTTATATCCTAAAGAAACCGACCAAAAATGCTTTTTATTCGCCTTAAATTTCAATCCTGCAAAGGGCTGAAGCATAAAGCCCCCTTCATAAGACACCTTCCTTTGATTTTCAACCTTTTCTTTGTTCAAACCAGCAAAACCATACCCTCCGTCAACACCTAGATATAGTCTTGTCTTCGGATTTAACGATGCATCTGTAACCAACCTCGCTGATATCGGCAAAATCCAATATCGCTCGTCCCCTTCGATCCGATAACTATCCAAACCTAAGGTGGATCCCAGCGCAAATCGGTTGTTGAATTCTACACCATGAAAAGACTCCAGGGTGAATCCTGCATCCTTAAAAAAAGGCCCATAAGACAATATACCTACTTGATACTGGCTAGTGTAAGATGAACGTTGACCGTAAGAAAAACCAGAAAAAATAAGACCGCAACATAACAAGAAAAACTTCATCAGGCTATACCGCATCACATGACCGCTTTTGAGATACAACTTAAAAGGCTGATTTTCCCTTTATTGCTATAATCATATTGACACACACCATCTTTACCGACAACGATCAATGATTTAGGCCCGGGAATCACATCCGTACTTTTCATGTCCTTTAAATGTTCCAATAAATTTTTATCAATGGTAGAAATATCAGAAACATTAAAACTTTTGAATCCATAATCACCTTCGCAGATATATAGCACATCTCCAGACAATCCCAAACCATGCGGATTTTGCATGGTAAAGGTTTTCAGCAATTTCGGTTCAGTCAGATCCTTAATATCGATAACTTCTAAGACATCATTTGTCAGGCCACATATATTTCCACTTCGTAAAGTAACAAATGCGTAGTCATCGTTTACGACTACTGGATCACATGCGGTGAAATGGGTGTAAACGGACAATCTACTAGGCTCGCCCGGCTGCGAAATATTATAGATATGCATTCCCGTGGTAGACCCAATAAAAAGATTGTCTTTATAAGGGAATATCGTCTCTATCCCCCATCCCAATGGAATATCTTTAACAAAAATGGGTTTACGGGGATTACCAACATCAAACAAATGGAGTGAGGTGTTATTTACGGTATAAAGGTGCTCATTTGCTAATGTAAATCTGGCCATCGATCCCCCTACACCATAATTTTGATTACCGATGGATTCACTGACATTTGAGTAATATATCTTATCAGAAGTGGAAAAGGGGAAATACACATTCGAACTTGTACTATTGATGACCGTGTCTTTATAATCAACAACGACCATCTTCTCATTTCCCCCGGAAAGATACTGGTATACATATTGAGATTCGAACACATCTTCCAAACGTTCTAATAAATTTGGTTGCGTAGGATTATTCAAGTCAAAAGTCAATAAATCAACATAACTATCTGCATATAAAATTCCACTGTTGACGGCTAGATCCACATTACCTGGAATTTCAAGAAACGACATCGAAATTGGATTTGAGGGGTTTTTATTATCCAATATATGAATACCCTCGTTTGGTTCGTTAATAAATAAATAGTCCTTATAAAGGTAAATTTTACCGGATGTGGCCAAAGGTTTGGGTGATACAACAGACACATCCATCTGCCGTATAGAAGCCATTTTCTCGAGCACAGGCACTTTAACTTTATATTCATATAAAACTTCTTTCTGATCACATCCATGAACTAGAAGGACAACAGGCAGTAAGACAAAAAATCTACAAAATTGAAAAAATGGCTTCATAAACAGTAATTTTGATTAGTTAATTAGCGAGATAACGAAATAAAAATCAATTTTGCTACAGCTAGTTATTCATTTAATTTCAACACGGCACAACGGCACGCTGAGCTAAACGAACTGAAGTCGAGTGGGTCTAAGAGATATAAGAAGTAACGCAATGAAGAAGAAGAATAACAAATAGATGAGAAAAATTATACCGATAAAAAAAACACTGTCCTTTATTTTATTAATATGTCTAGGTCACCCACTATTTTCTCAGAGCTTACAAGTTGATTCTGCCACATTTGAGCAACAACGTAAGCGGGTGAATACATTATTAGACGAGCGTAGTCGCAAATTTGAGGAATACAACATTTCGTTAGATCAGAAAACCGGCGTATTTGGAATCTTCAAAACAAAAGGAGACATGCAAAAATCTATTGACATCCTAAAAACGATTGTCATCAACGACAACAAAATTTTCATCGAAACGCGCAAATTGCTTGACCTCAAAGATATCGAACGTGAGAAGTTTCAAAAGCTAGCGACAGAATTTGATGTACAGGTAACGGCATACATGAAGACAATATCTAAACTTCAGCACGAAAACGATAAATTCAAAGACGAAATAAAAAACTTAAAAAACCAGGGACACAGCGGGAACAATATACAATACATCAGCTACTTCATTATTGCAGCTCTAGGATTTATTATTTTTAGACAGTATAAGGCATTAAAATCCCAAAAAGTGACGAAAGTTTGATAACCACAAAACTTTATATCTTTATCTTTGCATCTCGAAATAGATATTAAGACAGCATAGATGGCCAGACCGAGATTGAATAGTGGGGATTCACATTCCGAGGATTTACCGAAACCCAAGCTAAATAAGGCATTAGTAAAGAAAGCATTTCAAATATTTACTTACCTCAAACCTTATCGTACGAAATTTCTATTTGGAATGGTTTTTTTGATTTTATCAAGCCTTACCATGCTTACCTTTCCCGCCTTACTGGGCGCCATGATAGACTCCGCTCAAGGAAAACAAACTTATCCGTGGCTACCCAATAGCATTCTTTTCATCGGATCACTCTCCTTAGGCATTCTGTTTTTTCAATCCTTAATGTCTTTTTTTAGGATTAGAATTTTTGTAGAAGTAGCCGAAAAAGCATTGGCTAGCATTCGTCGAGACACCTATTATAAATTAATCACGCTACCCATCGATTTTTTTGCGAATAGAAGAGTGGGCGAATTAAATAGCAGACTCTCGTCCGACTTATCGCAGATACAAGACACGATGACGACGACTGTAGCGGAGGTGATACGCCAAGCGATCAGCTTATCCCTAGGTGTAATATTACTGGTAATTGTGTCGCCAAAGCTCGCTTTAATGAATCTGTGCATATTGCCGATACTAGTGGTTACAGCGATATTTTTTGGAAGATTTATCCGAAGTCTTTCAAGACAAACTCAGGATCAACTAGCAGACTCCAACAGTATTGTTCAGGAAACCCTATTAGGCATTAGCAATGTCAAAGCCTTTGTGAACGAGTTCTATGAAGCGAAGCGATATTCCAAGAAATTGGACTCAGTTGTTAGCTTAGCTGTAAAAGGTGCTACTTATCGCGGAATATTTGCGTCTTTTATTATTTTTTGCATATTTGGAGCCGTCATTGCCGTGATTTGGTATGGTGCTTCACTGGTGTCTTCGGGAGAAATTACTGTGGGTGACCTAACAACCTATATTCTGTATTCGATGTTTGTCGCGGGTTCCATGGGAAGCTTTCCAGAGCTATATGCCAGTATCCAACGTGCATTAGGGGCCAGCGAACGTGTAATTGAGATATTAAATGAGGAAACAGAAGATATTAAAGTGACCGAAGAAGATAAAGAAATTAGCAGACCCCTCCGAGGTAAGCTCACATTTGATCATGTTGCCTTTGCTTATCCGTCAAGACACGATGTTCAAATTCTAAAAGATATATCTTTTACGGCCGAAGCGGGGCAAAAAATAGCTATAGTTGGCCCTAGTGGAACTGGCAAATCGACCATAGCTTCTCTTATACTGCAATTTTATCAACCCCAATCAGGCGAGATCAGGTATGATGACAGCATATATTCTAGTTTCACATTAACCGATATCCGGAATCAAGTCGCTATTGTGCCCCAAGATGTGCTTCTGTTTGGAGGAACTATCCGTGAAAATATAAATTACGGCCGATTAGATGCCGATGCCGAAAGTATTATTGAAGCGTCCAAACGTGCAAACGCGCACGACTTTATCATGGGGTTTCCCGACGGATATGACACATTAGTAGGGGAAAGAGGCGTAAAATTATCTGGAGGACAACGACAGCGCATTGCTATTGCAAGAGCACTATTGAAAGATCCGGCTATTTTAATCCTCGACGAGGCAACTTCCTCTTTAGATTCGGAATCGGAAAGACTGGTACAAGAAGCGTTAGAGGAATTGATGAAAAACCGAACATCCATTGTCATTGCGCACAGACTTTCTACTATAAAAAATGCCGACACTATTTTAGTTGTTGAAAATGGGATCATTTCGGACTCCGGGAACCACATCGATCTGCTCTCTAAGGGAAGTGGTCTGTATCACCATCTATTCACCTTACAGTCTACTCAAAAGGTAGCGCGTTAAATTTTTGTTAATTGTATTTCGATCAAACTTTTTGGATTAACAATTGTTTTACCTAAGACAAATAGATTACAGAAATTATAAAAAACACACGTCATGGAAAAGAATAGAAACGGATTAGTAGCGTTTGCTTTATTAGGATTAGCAGTAGGTACAGCGGCTTATTATTTACTAGGTACCGAAGAAGGCAAAAAGCAATTGGATCGCGCAAATGAAGGCATCAAAGATCTTACCCGATCAATAAAGGAAGTTTCTAAAAAAGAGGCGAAAAAAGCGGCTAAATTTGCTAAGGCAGCAAAATCAGATTTAGAAGATCTTAAGGCTCGCGCTAAGGATGCCGGTAAACAGGTAATAGATAAAGCTTCTGAAAAGGCTACTGACTGGGCAAGCAAAGCAGCAGATGCGGCAAATAAATACTCATCTAAAGCGGGGGATGCAGCAGACAAATTTTCGGAGAACGCAGAACATGCTGCAGACAAAGCAAAGTCAGATATTTCCAATGCCTAACCGATTCAGGGCATCCGTTTAATTTAAAAAGACTCTAATGGATTGCAGGCAAAGGTAAATTACGAATTACAAAGCATTTTATCTAAGTTTGCATGAAATGAGTTTTTTTCAGCAAGTTAAAACTTTAATGTCCAAAGATGTCCTATTGGAATGGCGTTCCAAACATGCCATCAATAGCATCTTACTCTATATAGTATCTACAGTTTTTGTCTGTTATCAAGCATTCAAATCTGTAGATACGCTAGTTTGGAATGCCTTATTTTGGATTATATTACTCTTCGCATCCATTAATGCGATCAGCCGATCATTCGTTCAAGAAAGTCAATATAGGCAACTTTACTATTATAGTATCGCAAGCGCTAAAGCGATTATCTTATCCAAAATAATATACAATATCTTGTTGATGAGCTTTCTCTCAGTCATCGCTTATTTGGTATATTCTGTTATTTTCAAAAATCCTGTTGGAGATCCGCTCCTATATTTTACAGCCATCTTATTAGGTAGCGTTAGTTTCGCTACCGTTTTTACAATGGTGTCGGGTATCAGTTCTAAAACTGGAAATAATAGCACAATAATGGCTATTCTTTCTTTCCCGGTCATTATCCCTCTTCTAATTGTACTTATCAAACTTTCCCAAAATGCGCTCCAGGGGCTCGAGCGCAGCACTAGTTATGGAGAGATTGGGGTACTTTTAGCAATTAATGTAATTACAATTACAATTTCTTTATTGTTATTTCCTTACCTTTGGAGGGATTAAAACATGTATTCAATGATGAGAAAAAGTTGGTGGAAAGTACTAGGTGCGGTCATGGTCTGTTCTTCCGTAGTTGCCGGCTTTATGGGGCCCGTACCGGTTTTACCTATATTAAACGAGACAATCCGCAACATATATTTTCATGTTCCGATGTGGTTTACTATGATCACATTATACCTAATTTCTGTTATATTCAGTGTAAAATATTTGAATAGTGGAGAAAGGAACCACGATATCATGGCGGTAGAAGCGGTAAACGTAGGTATATTATTCTGCTTTTTAGGCCTGTTGACAGGGATGCAATGGGCAAATATCACTTGGGGAGATCCTTGGCCAAATGATCCCCAGCTGAATGGTTCGGCAATCGCAACACTCATGTATCTCGCCTACCTTGTACTTCGTAATGCCTTAGAAGAAGAACAAAAAAGAGCGAAAATATCTGCCGTTTACAATATATTTGCGTTCCCCATCATGATTGTATTGATATATATTTTACCCAAATTGACAGACTCTCTACATCCTGGTAGTGGTGGAAACTCCACATTTAGTGATATAGATATGGACAATAATATACGTCCCGTTTTTTATATTGCGGTGATTGGATGGATCCTCACCGGAATATGGATATTTACGCTACGCTATAGATTAAGATTAGTGGAAAACAACAGGAATAAATTAGATTGATGATATATATGAAGACTTTAATAACAACTTTTCTAACCATTCTATGTTCGTTAGAATTGGTAACTGCTCAATCGCAAATAGAACAAATAGAAATGGCAACCGGACTAAGAAGTTCTGGAAAAATATGGGTTGTTGTACTCGTCGTGCTTACCTTAATTATTGGCGTTTTTCTATACCTGTTCTCGATCGATCGTAAAATCAAGAAATTAGAAAACCACAAGTAGGTATTGCGAACAGATTCATGGGTTTTTCAACCGGTAAATTTTATGATTATAAATCAACATCGAAAATTCACGCCCCTCAACATCGCTTTAGTTTCGGTTATTGGTACATTTTTATGTCTTGGTATTTTTCTTCATTTACCAGAAAACCTTACCCCTATTTTATTTGAGCCTGCCATCAACAATTTGACAGGCATACAAATTGGAGGAAATCTAACTCCCTCCATGAATGTATTTATCGCCCTGATTTTGACAATTCTTCAAGCTTTTTTTCTCAATAAGCTAATTAATCACTACAATTTCCTGGGCAAACCTAATTTTTTAACGGCCTTGATGTATATGACATTGGTCAGCTTGTTTCTCCCATTTCTAGTGCTATCCCCCACGCTGATTTGTAATTTCATCACCATCTGGATGTTGACCAAGCTATTTAACATTTACAAACAAGCTGATGTAAAAGGATTGATGTTTGATTTGGGGATGATTGTAGGAATAGGAAGCCTAATCTATTTTCCATTCATCGTATTATTTTTTTTACTGTGGATCAGTTTGATTGTCTTCAGACCGTTTATCTGGCGGGAATGGGTTACACCGCTATTGGGATTAGCGATTGTATATGCTTTACTGGCAGTAATCTATTATTGGATCAATCGATTCGATGATTTTTTAGCTATTTTTTCACCCTTCACCAATGAATTTTCAGCGACGTTGCAAGTCGATATTTACGACTATCTCGTCATGATACCCATCGTCATTGCTCTTATTTTTTTCTTATTCATTTTAAAAGATCAATATTTCAAAAGTATCGTCCATATTCGAAAATCATTTCAGCTTTTATTTTTTATGCTGATCTTAATAGGCGCATCTTTTTATCTAAATGACCATATTACAATCAACCATTTTTTGTTATGTGCCCCACCCCTGTCTATTTATTTAGCCTACTATTTTAACTATGCGAAAACGAAATGGGTGTATGAGACATTATACCTTCTCATTATAGTAACTATCATGTACTTTCAGCTAGCATAACTAATTAAAAAACAGTCGTTTAACCTTTTTTAACAAAATGAACTAACGGATTCATCAAAAAATAGATAGTTTTGTACCGAAAAAGCGCGAAAAATCAGCAAAGATTGACCTAACGAGTTTTTCTAAATGTGTTACTCATTCTGAAGCGGAATTTTAAAAATATATGTATAAAAAATTTAAAGCCGATACGACCAAAAAGGCATTCACAATCATAATTGGTATAGGACTCGCGATGTGTAGTTTACAAGTCTACGCTCAAAAATCCACTTCGCATTCTCCTTATTCTCAATTTGGTTTGGGGCAAATGCGTGAAGATCTATTACCACAAACTCGTTCCATGGCTGGTATTGCTGCGGGTGTACGCTATCAAGCAGGCCTACCGATCCTCAATATTGCAAATCCAGCGAGTTATTCCGCCTTTTCAAGAACGATCTTAGAAGCGGGACTATATGGTAATATAACTCAACTCGGGAAGGGATCGGCAACAGATAACACCGCCGATTTTGCATTTAGCCACATTGGAATAGGGATTCCACTAGCCAAAGCGGGTGGCATTGCATTTGGGTTGATTCCTTTTTCGGATGTAGGCTATAACTCCTCGGAAGTTGCGATTTATGACACCCTAACATACAAAAAATCGATTTCGGGAGAAGGTGGTGTCAATAAAGCTTTTGTTGGTTACGGTATAAGTCCGATTAAAGGATTAAGTGTCGGAGCGAATATAGGTTTCTTATTTGGAAACCTTTCCGACATAGCTCAGGTAGAATTTCCATACGCATTAGGTGCCTATAATACCCGGAAACAAGAAACACGCTTAATTAGAGGAGCTACAATAGATTATGGTGTTCAATATTTCAAATCATTGGGTAAGAAAATGAACATCACCGTCGGATATTCCGGCTCGTTAAATAACACGGTAAATAGTAAAACTACACGTTTGGAAACACGCATCGAACCTTCATTAGATGACGACTTTCAAAATATTGCAAAGGATACGTCTTTGTTTGAAGTAGGCGTAAATCGTAAGATCAACCTACCTTTGAAACATAACATTGGTTTTACCTTGTCAAAAGGCTATAACTGGATGGTAGGCGCCGATTTCAAATACACGGATTGGAGTGACTTCCAAACACGTGAAGGAGAAATTAAATTAGGTAAAAATTACGGTGTCGCTATAGGCGGGCAATTCAAACCGGATCCTACATCTGTTAAATACTGGAATGTCGTAGATTACCGTTTGGGATTCCGATACAATCAAACGCAAATACGGTTAAATAACAATGACATCGCAGATATGGCGGTAACAGTTGGTTTAGGATTACCGCTTTCGGAAACGAATTTCGGTCGAACTTTTTCTCGAATCAACGTATCCGCAGAATTTGGACAGCAAGGCACCTTGAATAACAACTTGGTACGGGAACGCTATATCAACATCAATCTAGGCTTTACAATCAATGATACTTGGTTTATAAGACGAAATTTAGATTAAGATGATCTTCAGCCAACATATCCGATTTTACCCCCTATTACTTTTCTTATTGATTGGGGTCTTATCGTTTAGTAGTTGTGAAAATGACATGAAAGACATTGATCGCCTCGCTAATATCCAAGAGGAAGAAGCTGTCGATATTTCCAAAAATGTAAAAATAATATATAGCGATTCGGCAAAGGTAAAAGCGCAATTGACGGCTCCCGAAATGCGCATATATCACGATACAACGGGCAATTACGAATTCAAAAAAGGTGTCCAAATTATCTTTTATGATGAGACCTCCGGACAAGAGCTCCAACGAGTAACTTCAGATTATGCGCTTCAGCGTGCCAAGGAAAGTATTACAGAGTTCAAAAAAAACGTCGTTATTACCCGAGCAGACGGATCAAAAATCAAAACGGAGGAATTATTTTACGATGAGAGTAAGAAAATCTATTATAATCATGTCAATATTCTATTCGAAGATAAAGATGGCAAGATAAGTTATCAAGCAGCCTCCTTTACAGCCGATGATAAATTAGTTGATATAAAAACGCAATTTCCAACAGGATACTTCGTCCCCTCTAGCCAGTCCCAATTGCCTTCTTTTGGGAATTAAAAGAGATTAACACCGGAAAATTAATATTGTTTTCACAGAATTATAAAATATTACATTTTTTTTCATAAAAGTTGTATCTTGCGCCTTGTTTTAAATTAGGTCAATTAAATAACTAAGAACACTTAAATACAGTATACAGATATGGGATTAATGGGGAATTTGCGTAACCGTGCCGGATTAGTAATATTCGTGATAGGTTTAGCAATTGTTGCATTTTTATTAGGAGACATTATCCAATCGGGGATGCCTTTTTGGATGAATAAGCAAAATCAGGTAGGGAGTGTAAATGGGGAATCCATCGATTACCAACTTTTTAACGCACAGGTAGACCAAACATCTGCGATGTACCAGCAACAAATGGGGGGAGCAGAAACTCCTCAAATCAGAAATTTTGCCGTACAACAGACTTGGAATCAATTCATTTCAAAAGAATTGTTAAACTCAGAAATTGAGAAAATAGGATTAACTATCGGTAAAAAAGAATTTAATGATTTAGTGACGGGTCCGAACCCCTCTCCTCAAATCATGCAAACATTCATGAATCCGCAAACCGGTCAATTCGATCGCAACTACCTTAATCAGGTAATTAACGAAGCGAAAAATGGCAATTCGGAAATAAGCGCACAATGGGAAATGTTGTTAGACAATATCCGTACACAACGATTGAATGAAAAATATGCTAATTTATTAAGCAATGCTGTATATGTTACTGCTTTAGAGGCGCAGGATGAATATACTGCAAAAAACAAATTAGCCAATTTCAAATATGTGTTATTGGACTATTCTTCCGTGAATGAAGCTAATATCAAATTAACGGACGCAGATTACCAAGCTTATTATGACAAGCACAAAAATGCATTCAAAAATCCCGAAGAAACACGTGCTTTAGAATATGTATTATTTGACGCTAGACCAACAGCTAAAGATACAGCAACTACACTAACAGTTATTCAGGGCTTAAAAGCTGACTTGATGGCTTCCTCTAATGATTCCTTGTTTGCTACACAGCATTCAGACACCAAATACCCTGCTACTTATATCAGAAAAGGTCAGGTAAGCCCTGCGCTAGATTCTGTACTATTTAATGTCAACACAGGAACAACAGTTGGACCTTACCTATCAAATGGTGCTTACGAAATAGCGAAGGTGATTGATGCTAAATTCAGCCCAGATTCAGTTCAAGCTAGCCACATTCTATTAAATCCTACCGCAGAAGGCGGCGTAGATAAAGCATTAGCAAAAGCAGATTCTATTAAAGGCTTAATTAGCAAAGGAGATAGCTTTTCAGCATTAGCTGTAGAATTTAGCCAGGATCAAGGAAGTAAAATTAATGGAGGTTCGTTAGGTACTTTCCCGCGTGGTCAAATGGTTCAGCAATTTGAAGAGGCAGCATTTGGTGGTAAACCCGGTGATGTCGTTATCGTAAATTCTCAATTTGGTGTTCATATCATCAAGATCGAAAAACAGGTAGGTAACTCGAAAATTGTAAAAGCAGCTATTGTCGATAAAGTGATCACCGCTGGAAAAGAAACAACGGACATCGTATATGCTAAAGCAAATGAGTTTTTTACCGGTGTGGATAATAAAAACTTTAATGAACTTGCTCAGAAACAAGGGTTGAAAGTAGAAAAATCATTGAGAACACAGGCAATGGACAATACGCTAAATGGATCCGAAGTTCCTAGAGAGTTGATCCGTTGGGCATTCGAGGCAAAATCAGGTGAAGTTTCTGATAAAATTTTTGAAACAGACAGTCATTTTATCGTAGCTAAAGTCAACCATATCAACGCAAAAGGTATTCAACCATTGAGCGCAATAAAAGCAGACATTGAATTGGGTGTTAAAAACTTCGTTAAAGCACGCATGCTAAAAGAAAAAATGGACAATGCGCTGAATGGTGCTACATCCATCGATCAAGTGGCTCAAAAACTTGGTAAAGCTGCTATTAGCGTAGAAAATATCGTATTGGCTAACCCTGTAATTCCAGGAGTGGCTTTGGAAAATACGGTAGTGGGTACGGTATTCGGCCTACAACCAAATAAACCATCTAAAACCATCGAAGGATCTCAAGGGGTATATGCCGTTCAAGTAAACAGCTTCGTAAATCCGAAAGAAATGGTGGATACGGAGAAAAAAGAACAACAAAAACAGTTATTGTCCAACAGACAGCAACGTGCATGGGGTTCTATCTTCAAGGCCCTTCAAGACAATGCAAACATAGATGACAATCGTATTAGATTCTATTAAGATATTATATTTATTTTTGTAGCCGGACAGTAATTTGTCCGGTTTTTTTATATTTAGGCGAGATGGATATTCAGGAAAACATAATTAACAAAGTAGCACAAAGCGGTCTGCTTACAGTAGACTTAGCTAATTATGCTCCAAAAGAGGATATCACGGTTTACGATATCAAAGACAATCTTTTTCACGGCCTCATTCTAAAGGAAAAAGATTTCAGGGATTTTGTAAAAGACCATGATTGGTCAAGTTACCAAGACAAAAACATGGCTATTACCTGTTCGACAGATGCTATTGTCCCTACATGGGCGTACATGATTTTAACGAACAAATTAGCCCCATATGCAAAATCAGTTCACTTTGGCACACTGGAAGAAGTCCAACAACGACTTTTCTTGGAAGAAGTTGCAAAAATAGACTATTCCCAATATCAGGATCAAAGAGTTGTCGTAAAAGGTTGCGGTGACATTTATATTCCGGAAAGCGCATTTATACTATTTACTAAACAGCTCAGTGCAGTGGCTAAGAGTATCATGTATGGGGAACCGTGTTCTACCGTTCCGGTGTTCAAACGGAAAAGTTAAACTTTTTACTTGTAAGATTGTCCTATTAAACATGAGAACACTATATATATTTATTCTGTCTATATTATTTACGGCTTCCGTAAGCATGGGACAAACTGCTTTACCTTACTTAAAAGAACCCACATTTAAAGAGGGCGAGAAGTTGACTTATAAACTTAAATATGGCTTTATGTCGGCAGCCACAGGAGTGCTATCTGTAAGTAAATCTAACTTAAAATTTAGTGCAAATGATGCGTTTCACTTAAATGCGGTTGGCGAAACGTCGGGGGCATTCTCTGTATTTTATACTGTCAAAAATAAATATGATTCTTATATAGATGGGGACACCTATCTTCCGCACTTATACACCGAAGATATCCGGGAAGGCAGCTATACGCGCAAAGAGTATGCTACATTTGACCACAGGAATAGATCGGTGAAAGGAAGAAAAGGTACATTCAAAACACCTGTATTACAAACTTTCGACCTTTTATCCGCTTATTATTTCGCGAGAAACTTAGATTTATCCACTCTAAAAAAAGGGGATGCCTTTAAGATTTCCTATTTTCTAAATGACGAAGTTGAGCAATTGGGGATTACTTATGAAGGCATAGAAAAAATAAAAACAAGTCTAGGTACGGTTGAATGCATAAAATTCAGCCCGGAGATAAAACCGGGACGTATCTTTAAAAAGAACAGTAAATTATACCTTTGGGTAACGAATGATGGAAATCGGATTCCCGTACGTGCCCATGTAGAGATTCTAATTGGTTCTGTGACGATGGAACTCACGGATGCCAAAGGATTAAAATACGAACTTGGAAAAAAAGTTAGCTATTCAAAATAAATAAGTCATGATTGAGGTCGGTAATGTGTTAGTACATGAGGATTTGATAAACAACGATTTTGTTTGCAATCTATCGAAATGTAAAGGAATCTGTTGTGTAGAGGGCGATTCAGGGGCACCTTTACGGAAAGATGAGACACATATATTAAACGAGATTTACACCAAAGTAAAGCCCTTCATGACTGCCAAAGGAATTGAAGCCATTGAGGAACAAGGCACGCATGTTATCGACGCAGACGGTGACCTCACGACGACATGTGTAGACGGCAATAAAGAGTGTGCTTACGTTACCTGGGAAAATGGCATTACTAAATGCGCTATCGAAAAAGCATATGAGCTAGGTGAAATACACTGGAAAAAACCGATTTCATGTCACCTCTACCCTATTCGTACCACACATTACCCGGAATTTGATGTGCTTCATTATGATAAATGGCATATTTGCAAAGATGCCTGTAGTTTTGGAAAAGAACTACAAGTCCCAGTTTACCAATTCTTGAAGGATCCCCTCATCCGCGAATACGGAGAAGAGTGGTTTGAAGAATTAGATAAAACTGTCAAATCTTTATAAGGTTATTTTTCTTATCTTTAAAGCATCATTTATACTCTATTTGGTATTTACCATCATTCATGCTGAAGTTAAAAGAGATACAAAAACCCATAGCAACAGAACTGTCAACTTTCGAAGTAAAGTTTAAGCAATCCATGCAAAGTTCTGTTCCTTTACTAGATATTATCACTCAATATTTATACAAGCAAAAAGGCAAACAGATGCGCCCCATGTTTGTATTTTTTTCTGCAGGACTGTGCGGTACCATTAATGAATCGACCTATCGTGGCGCTTCGTTGGTAGAGCTGCTTCACACCGCCTCACTCGTTCATGATGATGTCGTAGATAATGCCAATGAACGAAGAGGATTTTTTTCCGTAAATGCTTTATGGAAAAATAAAGTTGCCGTCTTGGTGGGGGATTTTCTCCTCTCCAAAGGCTTGCTCCTCTCCGTAGCCAATCAAGAACATGAATTACTCCGAATTGTGTCGGAAGCTGTTGAGCAGATGAGTGAAGGCGAGCTCCTACAAATTGAAAAAGCACGCAAGCTGGATATTAAAGAGGATATTTACTATGAAATAATCCGAAAGAAGACTGCTTCTCTTATCGCGTCATGTTGTGCCTGTGGAGCCTCATCAGTGGATGCAACAGCAGATATTGTAGAAAAAATGCGTGAATTTGGCGAAAAAGTAGGCATTGCATTCCAAATCAAAGACGATCTATTCGATTTTGGAGTAGATGATATAGGCAAACCCGTAGGTAATGATATCAAAGAAAAGAAAATGACATTGCCACTTATATATGCTTTAAGCAAAACGACTTCTGCAGAAAAAAGACGAATTATTAATTTGGTCAAAAACCACAATGAGGATAGTAAAAAAATAGAAGAAGTCATTGATTTTGTGCGAAGCAGTGGTGGATTGGATTATGCAACCGAAAAAATGTTAGCTTACCAGCAGGAAGCTTTTCAGATTTTAGCACAATTTCCGGATAGCATCTACAAAACAGGGTTACAACAACTAGTCAAATTCACCACAGAAAGAAAAAAATAAGATATGAGCCACGAGTTAATGTTTTTTGGAGGATTTATTATTTTTATTATCCTCATGCTTGCTATAGATTTAGGATTGTTTTCCAAAGGCGATAAACCTGTCTCCTTCAAAACCG
This sequence comes from Sphingobacterium olei, assembly GCF_005048855.1. GTDB lineage: Bacteria > Bacteroidota > Bacteroidia > Sphingobacteriales > Sphingobacteriaceae > Sphingobacterium > Sphingobacterium olei. Next base: position 316,640 of record NZ_SUME01000004.1, on the reverse strand, counting down.
CAGCGATCATGTCCACTATCTGGGTACTTTTTGCTCTGGGTTTCGGACTAGTACTTTATTTTTGGGGACATGAACTACACAATATCCACGATATAGCTCGACTTAAGGAAATCATCGCAAAAAATTACCATAATATCAAAATCATCGAGTCTGATCTTGCTGCAAGTATTCAAATTTACAACAAAAACCTAACCATCGAATATCTAACGGGCTATGTCGTTGAATACGCGCTTTCAGTAGACAATATCTTTGTTATGGTATTGTTATTCTCTTCATTCGGTATTCCGGAAAAATACTATCACAAAGTACTGGTTTGGGGAATCATTGGGGCTATTTTATTACGTTGTATTTTCATTTTTGTAGGTGCTGCATTGATTGCCAAATTCGGTTGGATACTTTATCTATTTGGAGCTTTTTTAGTATATACAGGCATTACGATGTTTATTAATCGTAACACAGAGGAAGAGGTAGATCCTCAAAACCACCGGGTCGTAAAATTTGCTTCCAAATATTTCAAGGTCACACACAAAATGGATGGAGGACGTTTCTTTCATGTCGAAAATGGTGTAAAGTATATGACTCCTCTTTTCTTAGTGTTATTGGTTATTGAATTTACAGACTTAATTTTTGCAGTAGACTCTATTCCCGCAATATTTTCTATCACTAAAGACCCCTACATTGTATTCTTTTCTAATATTTTCGCGGTCTTGGGACTGCGATCTATGTTTTTCTTATTGGTGAATGTTATCCATAAATTTCATTACTTAAAAGTGGGTCTTGCCTTCTTATTGGTATTCATTGGAACGAAGATGCTGCTACATGGTTGGTTAGAACAACTGGGATTCAAAACTGTACACTCCTTGATCATCATTATCGGAATACTAGCGATCAGTATTGTTGCATCGCTTGTCTTTCCCAAAAAAGAAAATTTAACAAATTAATATCTGAACACACTTGAACTATCTGCATCAATAGTATCAAAACTTGATTAGTAGTTGGATTAAGTGGAGATTATCATTATTAAAAGAACTTATTTTTTATACAGTTTGAAAATTCCCATTTCACCACCTTTCCGCCACTGGCCGTGGCTGGGCTCCTTCTTTCTCCTTTGACGAGAAAGAAGCAAAGAGTCAAGGCTGTACCGTATTTGTCGTTCCGGCTACGCGATGATGCAATGTGCAGCTCTTAGGCCTACGGCACACTATCCCATTTCAAAGGCTGAGATCTGCTTGGTTAAGTGCTGATTGTACGTTTCTGCAACACTTCATCTGCTGCCTGCACGTCCAAATCCGCTAAGGCCGTTTTTTTTCAATTCAGCTGACGTATATAACTGTACTACAAATGCACTATCCCCACATTCCCGAAAAATGTCGCCTGTGAAGCTTTTGGCAATGGCAATGGGAGGCACTATCCTTACGGCCAAAAGGTTCGAGCGACACGCTTTTGCATACTTTTGGCAAGACAAACCCTCGCAGAGGCTCTTGAATGCCTTTGAATAAAAAGTTCTTGATGAAAAAAGTATGGACCAGTCACGGTCTAAGCGACAAAGGAAATTTGCTTAAGAAAAACCTTCTCTTACCACCAACAATATCCCTAGAAATCTTGATTGATCCGTTTTGCGCATGTAAACAAAAAGTCGGGTGAGGGGGAGGTTGATAAAGAGAAAATAGAGAAAGAAGGTGTCCCCTCTTTCAATGCGATACATATTTCAACTGTCCACGCACGGACGTTATTTTAAAACGACACTCGATCTACCCATAATAGCATTGTCAGCATATAATAACACGGTATACGCACCTTTTTTAAATCCACCAGCTGCATCTTTCCATAGAAATAGATATTCTTCTCCTCTATTGGTAAAATGAATTGACTCTTTGATAGAATATTGAAGCTTATCACCGTGAATATAAAAAATATTATTTGGGTTGGCAATTAAATTACCCTGTGGGTCTATGACTCGAATAAAAACATCTTTATTCCCTGCCACGGCTAATGGATTGTCTGCAATAGTAAATTTGATCTGTAATTCATCAACCCTTTTTGCCTTAGTTTCTATTTCAATATTACCCCTTCTAGATATTTCAATGCCATTGACCTGTATATTGGAAACTTTAATAGAAGAAGCAATATTAACCTTATCATTAAGGTCCTTATTTTTTTGTGCTATTTCTTCAATGTGCTGTGCTCTTTCCCTGACTTCAGATGAAAGGAGTTTATTCTCCCTTGCCAACATATCATTTTGAAGTTTTAATTCACTCATACTGACCTTCAAATCGGCGACATCCTGCTTCAGACGAATTACCTGTTGTCTTGCAGATGCCAGTTCATCTTCTGATATTCCTGAAATTTCTAGTTTCTGCCGAAGTCCTTCAATTACATTTCTAGCCTCACGCTCAGAGGCGATGATCTCTCCAGACAATGCAATATCTTGATTGCTTAAATTATCCAATTCGGCTTCTATTCGATCTATTTCAATTTGTAGGCTTTCCTTCTCTAATGTTATGGTATATAGCTTTTCGCCAGAAGATTTAAATTTCACATAAAAATAGACGTTAGTCATCAATAACGCAACTATAGCTATAATAAAAAAATAAATTTTAGAATTATCTTTTTTCTCTTCTGACGCTCCGCTCTGTTGACCTGCACTTTTAACTTCCATAGCCTTACTCACTTCTGTATTTTTTCAGATTGTCGTAAATATTTCTCATTAATCAATTGGATATCAAAAATTATTCCAATTTAGCTTATTCGAAATAATTAAGGACATCAAACCCGCCATCTTTAAGATACTGCTCTTTATGCATCAGATGCAAATCTGACAACACCATCTCAGAAATCAACGTTTCAAGCGTATATTTGGGCTTCCATCCCAATTGATTTTGAGCTTTCGAAGGATCACCTATCAACAAATCTACTTCTGTAGGTCTAAAATAACTCGGATCAACTTCAACAACCGTCTGACCGAATTTTACGTGCTCTGGATTGATATTTAATGCTTGTAAACGCTCGTCATCTCTATCAATTATTACACCTTTTTCGCCTTCGCCACGGCCACTAAACTCGACTTCAATACCAAGTTCAGCAAAACTCAGCCGCACGAAATCTCTAACGGTTGTCGTCACTCCGGTAGCAATAACAAAATCTTCAGGCTTTTCTTGTTGCAAAATAAGCCACATGGCTTCAACATAGTCTTTGGCATGCCCCCAATCTCTCTGAGCAGAAAGATTTCCCAGATACAATTTATGTTGCAAGCCTAAAGCGATCTTTGCAACGGCTCGAGTAATTTTACGTGTCACAAATGTTTCTCCCCGTACCGGACTTTCATGATTAAACAAGATACCATTACATGCAAACATATTATACGCCTCACGGTAGTTTACTGTAATCCAATATCCATACATCTTGGCAACAGCATAAGGACTACGCGGATAAAACGGAGTAGTTTCACTTTGGGGTACCTCCTGTACTAATCCATATAATTCAGAAGTAGAGGCTTGGTAGACTTTCGTTTTCTCCGCTAGTCCTAGTAAACGTACCGCTTCCAGTACGCGAAGAGCCCCTACACCATCTGCATTAGCTGTGTATTCAGGGGTATCAAAACTGACCTTTACATGGGATTGAGCCGCCAGATTATATATTTCATCAGGTTGTGTTTGCTGAATAACACGAATCAAATTAGTAGAATCTGTCAAATCTCCATAATGAAGAATAAAATTACGATTATCAAGATGAGGATCTTGATAGAGATGGTCGATTCGGTCTGTATTGAAAAGCGAACTTCTTCTTTTTAAGCCATGTACAATGTACCCTTTTTTAAGTAAAAATTCGGCTAAATAAGCCCCATCTTGACCAGTCACTCCAGTAATAAGGGCCGTCTTACGCGTATTTGATTCCATATTAAGCAATATTGCCCAAACTTAGATAACTTTCCCTTTATATGCAAGTCATCGAAACAACATATAGAAGGAAAGTTACGGTCTATTGACCAGTGTCTACAGCGCAGCTAGCGCAGCCTCATAATTCGGCTCCTCTACTGTCTCTTCAACCTGCTCCGTATAAATCACATTTCCGTGTTCATCCAACACCACTATAGCACGGCTCAACAAACCTTCCAAAGGTCCTTCAATAAACTTCACGCCATATGCATCTGAAAAATTAGCGTCTTTATATTCCGAAAGCGAAACCACATTTTCCAATCCCTCGGCTGCGCAAAAACGTCCCTGTGCGAAAGGTAAATCTTTAGAAATACATAGAACGATCGTATTTTCCAAACTCGAAGCCTTTTCATTAAATTTCCGTACAGATGCGGCACATGTACCTGTGTCCACACTGGGGAAGATATTTAAAATTACCTTTTTACCTGCGAAGTCTCCCAATGTCTTTTGAGATAAATCCCCTCCGGTTAATGAAAAATCTGGGGCTTTAGACCCCACTTGTGGTAATGTACCTTTTGTATTTACAGGACTTCCTTTAAATTTTACTTGACTCATATCAAATTATTTTTTTTTGAATATAGCTATTTCATATAACTCTATTAAAAAAAGATAAAAAATTATTTTTATTAACAAAAAAATACTATGTTAGCATTATATTTTATCATCATTAGCTAACCAGAATACATGTATGAACCCGGTGTGATACAAAGTTTATCGCCGAAGTTTCGAACAGAAAAATTATATGCATATGAAAAAATTACTACTAAGTTTATTATTGGCTAGTCCCACTTTATTATTTGCCCAGGGTTCTCAGGTCAATACACAGAGTCAGAAAGCGGTAGGTATGGCCGGTGCGGGATCGGCATTATTTATCGATGAGGCAAGCATTTTCTATAGTCCTGGCGCTTTAGCTAAGATGGAAGGCAACGGGATCGCCATTGGCGCTTCCGCTGTTATGTACCGCTCTGCTTTTCGAGAATACAATAGCACAGAAATTCATAACACAAAATTCAAGATTACTCCTCCATTTTCTGTATTTGCCACTTTCGGTCCTAAAAACTCATGGTGGAAAGCCGGGATTGGTGTTTACACACCTTTCGGTGGTTCGGTTGATTGGGGAACGGATTGGCCTGGAAAATACGAACTCAATCATTTGCAGATGAGAGCCATTTATATTCAACCTACATTAAGTTTCAAGATCACCGAGAACTTTGGTATTGGTGGTGGATTTGTATACAATGTTGGTCTGGTTGATTTGTCCCGTTCAATACCAGTAACTATGGCAGATGGCAGCAGTGGCCAGGCGAATCTATCGGGTACAGGCACAGGTATGGGATACAATCTGGGGGTACATTACCATTTAGAAGACAACGTATCCCTATCGCTAAGCTACCGTTCAAAAGTTGTTACAAAGCTCAAAGATGGTGATGCGGATTTTTCTGTCCCTCCATCGCTTGCCGCATCCTTTCCCAATACCACTTTTAACGCAGAATTACCGCTACCCGCTTCATTTAATTTTGGAATAAGCTTTCCTGCAAGTTCGAAAGTCGACATTGCAGCTGATGCGACTTTTATCGGATATGATATTTATAAGAGTCTAGACTTCGATTATGCGGACAATACACCAGTTTTACAGGATACCCGTCAGGAGAAAAAATACGACAATGCTTTTTCTGGCAAGGTAGGGGTAAATTATAAAACGTGTGACAACCTCACGTTGCGAGCGGGCATAGGATACGTATACACCCCAGTAAGGGGTCCTTATGTTTCTCCAGAAACGCCAGACAACAACAGGGTGATGGCTTCGGCTGGCTTCACCTACCTGCTTTCAGACAAATGGGACTTAACTGCAGCATATGTGCTTCAGCAAGTACAGGCACGTACAGTAACAAACAAAGCTTCTGGATTGTCCGGTACCTATAAGACAAATATCCATGCGCCGGGCATATCACTAACTTACAAATGGTAACAACATTATGAAAAGATCCAAAAACACAATAAAAGTATATTTAGGAATTATTTCCTTATCACTTACCACATATTCCTGTGCCCCAGAAATAGATTCATTTGAATCATCTTCAGGCACGAATGCAGATTTTTCAAAATACATCGCTATTGGCAATTCGCTCACTGCTGGATTCGCCGATGGAGGCCTTTATTTAGAGGGCCAACAAGTTGCTTTTCCAAACTTGATTGCAGAGCAATTGAAAAGTGTTGGAGGAGGGAATTTCAATTCACCATTTTTTTCGGAAGAACAGCGGAACGGATCGGGCTACCTACAATTGAAATCGCTAACTGATGGTCAACCGGTTATGGAGCAGGTAACGTCTAATTTAGCATATCGTGAAGCTGGAAAACTTACTCGATATACCAGCGAAATACAAAACTACGGCGTACCGGGTATGCGGGTAGATTTGGCTTACGTTCCTCTATTCGGTGCTTTAAATATTTATTTTGAGCGTCTACTACCAGAGGCCGAGGTAGGCGCGAAAAGTTATTTTGACTTTGTAACAACGAGAAATCATAGCTTTTTCTCTTTTTGGCTCGGTAACAATGACGTACTAGGCTACGCTATGAATGGAGCTTATGAAACTCCTGGGGATCCTACCACGACTTTTACTTCCGTAACCGATTTCACAAATAGGTACGGTAATTTCATCAATACATTAACGTCGAACCAACAAAAAGGTGTGGTAGCCACCATTCCAGATGTAACCGCAATACCATTTTTTACCACAGTAACAACTGCCCGTTTAAAAGCAGGAGTCGAAGCATCTAGTAATGGAGTATACAAAGAAATTTACATATCAACGGCATCAGGACCACGTGTAGCAACAGCGGAGGATCTCTTTACCTTATCTTTTCCGACTGACACGTTAGGGAAAGCGAGTAGCGGGATCCCGGGATATGGTCTAATTATTCAAAATCCACTACACGATAGATTTGTAATCGATAAAGATGAAGTGGCTGAAATAGCCGGTCGTGTCAATGCATTTAACACCGTAATCAAACAACTGGCTGAGAACAAACAATTAGCTGTTGCCGATGCCCATGCCTACTTAAACAAAGTAAAAACAACTGGAATTTCGTATAACGGGATAAATATTAACGCTACATTTATACAGGGGAATGCCTTTTCGCTAGACGGGATCCACCTCACACCGATCGGAAATGCCTTGATGGCGAACTTATTTATCGATGCAATCAACGCCAAGTACAATGCACGGGTACCTAAGGTAGATGCTACCAAGTACCGAGGTGTTAAATATCCTTAGTCTGATTTAAACAACGATAAGTAAGGCCCGGCAAATACTCTCGGGCCTTACTTATTTTACATACAATCGACAAGTAAATCCGTATATTTGTTCAACTAAAACAGTTCATATGAAAGTCCATTTAAATCGTAAAAATAATGCGGTTCACTTTGAAGCCTCAAGTGAACTATCTACTGTAAAAGTAAATATAGACGGCTCCGAATCTATCGGAGGAGAGGGCAAAGGTGTAAGACCAATGGAGCTTATTTTGATGGCTTTGGGATCCTGTAGTGTTTTTGACCTTACGACCATTCTTCAAAAACAACGTCAAGAAATAGAAGATATTGAGGTGGTAGTGGAGGGACAAAGACGTGACGAGATTCCTAACATCTTCACGTCCATCCATATCAACTTTGTATTGAAAGGCCAGATTGACGAAGTAAAAGCGCATAAAGCCGCAGAACTTGCAGTTAAAAAATATTGTTCAGTACACGACATGCTTGCTGCCGGGGGCGTGGACATCACCTACAGTATCAAGATAAATTAATAAGCGCTTTTCTTTTTCCAGATTTTTTCTGACCAACGGCCTACAAACCAAAAAGAGACGGCTAATATCAGAAAGAATACCGTACGGTTCATATTATCCCACAGGTATTCTACAAAACGGGTATACAGATTCAGTAAAAAGAAGACAAATCCAATATCTCTGGAGACACTATCCTTCACTTTCATCCCATATAATGCGAGGCTTAAAGAAAGTATGACACCTAATAATCCCCAATAAAAAATCTCATATTGCCGAACGCCCGTCCAAGCAGCAAAATCACTGTAATTTCCAAAAATAGACAAGCACCATAATGCAAGCATCGTATAAAGGAGCCCCACCACATAACTTGTTGACTGGAATGGTTGTAATACACTTATTCGCGGCTGCCCCCATAATGCAAATACGGTTAGTAAGATTCCGAAAATAGTAAATCGCAATGGATAGTTCATTCCCCAAAACCGAAAGCCCCAATCACTATGGTATGCAGTTTCCGTTGCAAACCAGACACCGAGCGCCACTAGTGTAAAAACCCATATCAATTTACTTTGTAATTTCACAGATAAGACGCCATATATTATTATCGATAACAAGAATAATATGGTAAAATGATTTGTATTTCGATCTACGACCTGCCCGAGAAAGCCGATGCACGCAGCCGTCGCAAAGGAACCCGCCAACATCAATGTTTCATTGGAAAAGGTCTTTTCTGGAAATTTTTTCTTATTCCTAAATCCCAACACGTAAAACATTGCCGCAAGAGCACCAAAGAAAATACAGAAAACAAGATTCGGTGTTTCATAAAACCTTTCGACAAACTTTACCAATGTATCATCAGAAAACAGCGATACAACAGAGAAGATCAATGAGGCCAACGCCACCCAGAACGCATAACGTGCTAACGCTTTCCATTCAAATCCCCTTTCATCGATATTTTCCCGAAGTTCCCTTACTTTAGACTGTTCCAAAAGACCTTGTTCTTGCCAATGATCAAGTACCTCTTGGACAACTTCAATTTCTTGCTTACTCAAATCAATTTTTTTCACAAAAAGAATTTTAGTAGAATCAATATACGAAATAATTCAGGTAGATAAGCTGAATTATCCAATTTAATAAAGTTAATTCATTTTCAGCACCTTCGTTTGTCGTCTTAAAAATCTGTAACTTTGCAAATTGCAAAAACTCAATGTTCAATGACGAAATCAAAAGCAGTAGACCTCGGGGATCAAAGTGAAGTAGAGGTATTCGGAGCGCGTGTTCATAATCTTAAAAATATTGACGTATCATTTCCAAGAAATGAATTAGTTGTCATTACCGGTCTGAGTGGTAGCGGTAAATCATCTCTTGCCTTTGATACGATCTATGCTGAAGGCCAACGTCGCTATATGGAAACATTTTCCGCCTATAGCCGTCAGTTTTTAGGCGGGCTGGAACGTCCGGATGTAGACAAGATTTCTGGGTTAAGTCCGGTGATTTCTATTGAACAAAAAACCACGAGTAAAAACCCGCGTTCAACGGTAGGAACCATTACAGAAATCTATGATTTCCTACGCCTACTATACGCGCGTGCCGGAGAAGCATTTTCGTACGCGACAGGCAAGCGCATGGAGCGTATGTCGGAAGAGCAAATCGTACAACGCATTCTGGATGAATTTACAGATCAAGCTATTTATATATTGGCTCCGGTGGTAAAAGGGCGCAAAGGGCATTATCGTGAATTACTTGAACAAATACGCAAACAGGGATATACCAAAGTACGTGTCGATGGCGAGATTCTAGATCTTGTTCCTAAAATGCAGGTAGATCGTTATAAAATCCATGATATTGAAACAGTCGTAGATCGCCTTCAGGTCAATGAAAAAGATCAGAAAAGATTGTATACTTCAGTGATGCAGGCGATGAAAACGGCAAAAGGAATTATAAAAATAGCCAATAAAGAGAACAAGGAGCAGTTCTTTAGCCGCTATTTAATGGATGCAGAGTCCGGTATCTCGTATGATGAGCCGCAACCCAATTCGTTTTCCTTCAACTCACCCTATGGCGCTTGTCCTAAATGTGACGGTTTGGGATACATTTTTGAAATCGACAAAAATAGCGTTATTCCGGATCGCAAACTCAGTATCCAAAAAGGAGGAATAATCCCCTTAGGTCCACTTCGGGAATCCTGGAATTTTGCCGTGATAAAAGCCGTGGCCAATAAATTTGATTTCAATTTAGCTACTCCGATTGAAAAACTTCGGGAGGATCAGATTGATATGCTGTTGTTCGGAACAGATGAACCTATCCCGTTATCCGTTTCTTACGGATCGTACGGTGCCCGCGAATATCGGGTTCAGTTTTCAGGCATCTTCAAGATGTTGGAAGAAATGAACGGAAAACAAAATGATGACGCGCCGTCTTTGGAAGATTTCCGGACGAAAGTAACCTGCCCGACTTGTCAGGGAGCTCGGTTGAAGAGAGAATCCCTCCATTTCAAAATAGACGGCAAAAACATCAGTGAACTTGCCGCAATGGATATTTCTATGCTGATGGAATGGTTTGATCACTTAGAAGATCGTCTCGACGAGCGTCAACGCACCATTGCTACGGAAATACTCAAAGAAATCCGTACACGTTTGGGATTTCTATTGGACGTGGGCCTAAGCTACCTTACCTTAGACCGTTCTTCGAAAACATTGTCCGGAGGGGAGGCACAACGTATCCGCCTGGCAACTCAGATAGGCTCTCAATTGGTGAACGTACTTTATATCTTGGATGAGCCCAGTATCGGGCTTCACCAACGTGATAATGAACGATTAATTAATTCACTTAAAAATCTAAGGGATATCGGCAATTCTGTTTTAGTCGTTGAGCATGACAAAGACATGATTTTGAATGCAGACTATGTCATCGATATGGGTCCAGAAGCAGGTGTACACGGAGGTCAAGTCGTCGCCGAAGGGAAGCCAAAAGATATTCTAAAAGCCAAATCCCTAACTGCAGAATACCTGAATGGCAAAAAACAAGTTGCAATTCCAGAGAAGCGTCGGGAAGGAAATGGCAAACACCTTACCTTAATTGGTGCGACAGGAAATAACTTAAAGAATGTAACCGTTGATTTCCCTTTAAATAAATTGATTTTGGTAACCGGGGTATCGGGATCGGGAAAATCCAGTTTAATAACGGGCACACTCTACCCTATTCTAAATCATCATTTTTTTCGTGCAAAAGCGCACCCTCTCCCTTACAAAGACATAGAAGGACTTAAAGATATAGATAAAGTAATCGAAATAGATCAAAGTCCGATTGGCCGCACGCCAAGATCCAACCCATCTACTTATACCGGGGTTTTCTCCGACATACGAACCTTATACGTACAACTGCCAGAAGCAAAGATACGAGGCTACAAACCAGGACGTTTTTCCTTTAACGTCAAAGGCGGACGTTGTGAAACATGTCAGGGTGCAGGTATGAAAATTATCGAAATGAACTTTTTACCCGACGTACAGGTTCCATGCGAAACCTGTCAGGGAAAACGGTACAATCGTGAAACATTAGAGGTACGTTATCGGGGGAAATCAATTTCTGATGTATTGGATATGAGTATTGATGAAGCCGTGAATTTCTTTGAAAACATACCGTCGATTTACCGTAAAATAAAAACGATGCAAGATGTAGGATTAGGTTACATCACGCTAGGTCAATCCTCTACTACCCTATCAGGAGGCGAGGCGCAACGTGTCAAGTTAGCGACCGAGCTTTCTAAAAAAGATACAGGGAATACGTTTTACATTTTAGATGAGCCGACGACCGGACTACACTTCGAAGATGTAAACGTACTCTTAGGTGTAATTCATCGACTAGTCGATCGCGGAAATACGGTTTTAATTATTGAACACAACCTAGATGTTGTAAAGGTAGCCGATTGGGTAATTGATATGGGCCCGGAGGGGGGTAAAAATGGCGGAAAACTTCTATTTTCGGGAATACCCGAAGATCTAATCAAGCAGAAAAATAGTGAAACAGCCCGTTTTTTGAAATTAGAGATGAAACCTTCATAATATATCACACGCTATAGTACCAGCGATGAAAGTAAGAGATGCATCCATCCCAATTGCATCTCTTACTTTGTAAATTAACGACATCATAAAACCTTCTCAAACTTTGCGTAGAGCTTCCAAAAGCATACGGCATCTTCCGTAGTGAAGGAAACCTTCTTCCAATCATTTAAAACCAATTCAATATCTTTACCCTCTACTTCATATTGTCCAAAAAACAAATTCTCCTCCTTTAAATAGAATCCAAAATGCTGGTCCAGTGTATGCAGGATATCCACTTCTACATGTTCAAAAAATAAGATGGCATTTTCCTCAAACGGAAACGACACCGGTCTTGGGATAAACGAATTGTTTTCGACAGCCATAAAACTACTCTTACTATAGACTGGAAAATAAATCTGTGGTAAATTAACAAGGTCAGCTAACACATGTTGCCCCATCTGAAACGCTTCTCTTCCGATAAACGGTATTTGTGCCAAATTTTTAGCATTCTTTATCGCACTATCGTCAACAAAGTAATCTTCGAAATTTAAGATTTCATTTACCGTCAACTGCTTTTCCAGCAATTCAGCCACAGGTATGCTAAAATATTTTGCAATCTGCAAGATAACTTCAATACGAGGTTCGGCTCTAAACTCTTCGTATGAAGAGATGTTACCTCTTGTTAATCCAAAAAGTTCCGCAAACGCCTGCTGACTTAGCCCTTTCACTTTACGGAGTTTCTTAATATTATTCCCGATCTGACTCATTGATAATTTTTTTCAAAAAAAAATTGCAAAATATTTTTGCATTCACTACCTTTATGCAAAGATAATAAGCAAATATATAAAATTATTAGCCAATGCATTTTAAAAAGGTAGAAAAATTCATTACTGATCTCGATTTCATAGTAGTATCCAAGAATGCAAAAGAAGGAGTACTCCTTGTAGAAAGCGAAGCAGATGGTATACGGAATCTCATTATTGGGGTCGCACCACCTATTATTATTTTTGAACAATATCTCTTCACATTGAGCGATGACAATCTATTTACCTTTAAAGCTTTGTTGATTAAGAACAGAGATATTGTACATGGTGCATTCGCTTTGACAGAGGATGGTAAACGTGTGATATTTCGGTATACATTACAATTACACAATCTTGATCAAAATGAATTCGAGGCAGCAATTAATTCGCTTTCCTTACTTCTCAGTGAATATTACGAACAGTTAATCAAGTTTTCAAAATTATAATCAAGATAGAGACAACAACATGATGAATATTTTCAAAAGGCTTTTAAAAATCGGACAATCCGAGATTCATGCCCTAGTCGATAAGATGGAAGATCCTATTAGCATGACCGAGCAAGGTATTCGCGATCTGAAAGAGGAGCTTGCTACGACAACCGAACAATATGCTAAAGCGAAAGCATTTCAGATTCGCTCGGAAAATAAAATTGAGGAGAATAAACAAAAAACGAAACAATTGGAAGAAAAGGCCATGCAGATCCTGCTAAAGGCCAATGCGGGTGAGATTACAGCTGAAGTCGCAAATAAGCTCGCAAAAGAGGCTTTATTACAAAAGAAGGAATTTTCAGAACATACACTTACATTGCAGAAGCAAGCAAAAGATCACAAGCGTACGTTAGAAGAAATTGCTCAAAATCTGGAAATTTTACAATTAAACATTTCAAAATGGGAAAAAGAATTGACAACTTTAAGAGCCAAACAAAAAGTGAGTGCCGCATCGGAATTAGCAAACAAGCAAATAGCTAATATGGACAACAATAGCACAATTGATATGCTAGAGCGACTGAAAGCAAAAGTAGCAGAAGATGCTTCCTTAGCGGATGCTTATGGAGAGATAGCCGCTCAGAATGCGGCTGACAAATTCAATCAGCTTGATGAGGTGAATAAAGTAGTCGCCGAAGAACTAAACGAGTTGAAAAAACAAATAGGATTAAACGATGAAAACATTTGAATACAAAACGATCAAGATTGACGCCAAGTTCAGTTGGACAAAAAGCGGCTTTGAAACCGACCGAATTGACGAAGAACTAAATATAATGGGTAGAGAGGCTTGGGAACTTGTAGCTATTGAAAGCACTACCTCAGCAGGGGGGACATATGCATTGCTATATACCTTCAAAAGAGAACGATAACAAATTAAAAACCTATACGATGGCTGAAATTTTAAACCTACTATTTAATCCACTACCAAATGCAATAATGACGGTCCTGACTGGCCTATCTTTACTGTACTGGCTTCTTACTATGTTTTTGGGCGATGGATTTGATTTTGGAGATGCTAACATTGACATCGATTTTGACGGTGCGGATATACAAGATATTGATGCACCGGATGATTTGGATGCCGAAGCTGACGCGCAGCCATCCTTTTTATCTAAAGCTATGGATTTTATAAATATTGGCAAAGCACCACTGATGGTAATCGTGACATTATTCAAATTTATCGGCTGGATGATAACGATAGCATCTACCTTCGTATTTAATCTCTCTTCTTATGGATGGAAATCTGTTTTTGTACTTCTTCCCATATTCCTATTGACCTATTTTTTAATGCATTATGTTACCATTCCGGTTGTTAAACTCTATAAAAATGTCGGTTATTTAGGAGAAGAGGCACTTGACTTTTTAGGAAGAACAGGTAGAATGCGGTCTACTATACAAGGAGAAAGCGTAGGTTCGGCAGAATTCATCATTGATAAGGACGTTATCCGGCTTAATGTGAAAAGTAGAGATGGTGAAACAATAAATTATGGAGACGACATCATCGTGATCGATGAGACACAAGACAAAAAATACTATTACGTAACAAAGGATATAAACTTAAACAACATTTAACCACTAAATCATATCAACTAAATGGCAAGTAACACATTATTATTCGTAGATGGCATCACTGGAGTCGTCTTGATAGGAATAGGCGCTATCATCTTTATTATCGTAGCCTTCTTCATTGTATTAAGTATGTTTTACAAGAAAATTCCTCAAGGTAAATCAATTGTACGTACCGGTGTAGGCGGGTCAAAAGTAGCCTTCAATAAAGGTATGTACGTGATTCCGGTATTTCATAAAATGGAAATCATGGATATTTCCATTAAAAAAATCGAAATCGCCCGCATGCAAGGTGACGGTTTAATTTGTAAAGACAACATTCGTGCAGATATCAAAGTAGCTTTCTTTGTTCGCGTAAACAAATCAGTTGACGATGTCATCAATGTAGCACAAAATCTGGGCTGTGATCGCGCGAGTGAACCCGAAACATTAAAGAATATCTTTGAGGCCAAATTTTCGGAAGCTCTGAAAACAGTTGGCAAAAAATTCGATTTTATCGAATTGTACGAAGCAAGACGTGAATTTCGTGATGAAATCCTCAATATCATCGGCACAGACTTGAATGGATATATTCTAGATGACTGTGCAATAGATTATTTGGAACAAACTGAACTTAAGTTCTTAAGCATCGAGAACATATTGGATTCAGAGGGTATCAAAAAAATCACGGAACTCACGGCGAAACAAAATATGAACGCCAATTTCATCCGTCGCGAAGAGGAAAAAGTAATCAAAAAGCAGAATGTAGAAGCGCGTGAGGCTATTTTAGAACTGGAGCGTCAATTAGCAGAAAAAGAAGAAAAGCAACGTCGCGAAATAGATAACATTAAAGCCCGCGAAGACGCCGAGATAACGAAAGTTCGTGAAGAAGAACGTTTAAAATCAGAAACCGTTCGCATTTCTACTGAAGAGTCTTTAGCTATCCAAGAAGAAAATAAATTACGTCAGATCATTATTGCTGAAAAAAACAAACTGCGTACAGATGCAGTCGAGACAGAACGTGTGGAAAAAGACAGGGCATTGGAACAAACTGAACGCGAACGTATTGTGACGCTCGCCCAAATCGATAGAGAACGATCTATTGAAACCGAGAAAAAGAATATTCAAGGGGTGATCAAAGAGCGTGTACAGCTAGAAAAAGGGGTTATTGAAGAGCAACAAAGTGTAAAAGATCTGGAAGTTTTCCGCGAAGTAGAACGTATCAAACAGGCAGGTGTGATAGCAGCCTCACAAGAAGCGGAAGAAAAATTAATTGCTACGGTAAAGGCAGCAGAAGCAGCTAAAATTGCGGCAGAACAAGAGGCAGAGAAAAAAATAATTGATGCCGATGCATCGCTTAAAATAGCGGAGAAGAAAGCACAGGAGGTGCTCATAGAAGCTGACGCTAAGAAAGAAGCTTCCGCGAGAGACGCTGAAGCCCGGAAAATCATAGCTGAAGCACAGGCGAAAGAAGACGCAGCATTAGGTTTATCAGAAGCAGAAGTAATGATCGCAAAAGCAGAAGCCGTCCAAATCCAAGGTGCTGCAGAAGCAAATATCATCGAGAAAAAAGCAGATGCTATGCGCAAGGAAGGTTTGATGGAAGCGGAAATTGTTCGTGAAAAAGCTTTAGCAGAAGCTAGAGGTATAGAAGAGAAAGCGGAAGCCATGAAGAAATTGGATGGTATCGGAAAAGAACACGAAGAATTCAAGTTACAATTACAAAAGGAACGTGATATTGAACTCGCTCATATTCATATCCAAAAAGATATTGCAGCAGCTCAATCAAGTGTATTATCGGAAGCTCTAAAATCTGCGAAGATTGATATCGTGGGTGGTGAAACGATGTTCTTCGAAAATATTGTTCGCCAGGTTTCGAACTCGAAAGGTTTCGATCACCTGATTAATAATTCACAACATGCATTGGACATTAAAGACTCTTTATTAGGTCCTGACGGAAAAGGTGATTTAGCTGAAAAAGTTCGCAGCTTAGCTGACAAATACGGAATTTCATCCAATGACATTAAGAACCTTACGGTTTCAGCCGCGCTGATCAAATTGCAACAGGCGGCCAAAGAAGCAGACGACAGTGGAGACACTGGGTTTATCAATTCCTTGTTTGGCCTTGCTAAGAATTTGGGCATTTCGAATAAGAAATTATAATAATCCCATTGATAAAGCCTGCCTAAACGGGCTAGTTTCGTTCCCCTCGCAATGGCGAATGCGTTTGTCGTCATTGCGGGATGGAACGAGTTTCTCAATAAGATTATAGTTCAGGAATTAACGTTGTCCCCGGAGGGCTACCTATTTATATGCTACAAAAAAAGGAAATTAAAAGTACAGATACGCTGGATTCAGGTTCTTACGAAATTATCAGAAAACGTCTTCTTACACAAAAAGAAGACCTGTCAAATCGGTTAAAGCTCCTCAACGAAGCGCGTAAAGAGGTGTTCAATTCTACGAGCTTTGTGCTGAAAGCCAATCAGCGCATTACTACGGAAAACAACTGTGAAGCACGCGGCATCGTAGCACTCGACAAGTTGTGCATCTTCGGTTACAATGTACATTTTGGATTACGGAACGAGATAAAATTAGATGATGTTTTCAGCATTTATACTTTTGAAAATGATCAATTTATTCCACAGTCGCTGGATTTGATCAATGACACAAATTTCATTACTGACTACCAAAATTTATACAAGTACTACCGCGATTCCATCTTTTCAAAGTTCCGTCGTACAGAGAATTACCTGTACATGATTTTCCAGACCAGCAAGAATCCGGAAGATCTCAAAGCATTCAAATGGCTAATCAAAGACCGTAAACTACATTATCAGGACGACCGCAGTATCCACGAAGTCAAACTATCTCCTCAGTTCGAATTTGACTGGATAAAAACAACACTAGACGACCGTAGACTGGGGAAATTTCCCCA
Organism: Sphingobacterium olei; assembly: GCF_005048855.1. GTDB lineage: Bacteria > Bacteroidota > Bacteroidia > Sphingobacteriales > Sphingobacteriaceae > Sphingobacterium > Sphingobacterium olei. The sequence continues at coordinate 299,120 of NZ_SUME01000004.1, read as the reverse complement.
CATGTCCATTTTAGACAAAGTTTTTATCGAGGCGTTACACGGAAATATTACATTCAAAATAGAAGACAATACCGATTCAGGAAAAGGCATTTACGTAGAAAAGGTAAGTAATCTTGATCAGCAGCTTGATGATGCTGAGTATTATTATGCTGATTTAGGAAACCTGATCGCGATCCGCATTAAACCTTATCAGGAAGAATTTAGAGCCTATGTATTTAATGTCCGAACGAAAGAAGTCATTAACCTGTCTTCTCTAAATGAATCTGCTATTTTGCTTCCGGATAACCAAGGTATTATCTTTTCAAATGGATATTACCTTCAAAACGGAACGCATAAGATCTTCGATGCCAAGTTAGACAATGTATCCTTTCTTCGAAAAATCGCTTCACCTAATGGTGAAGACTATCTCTACATTTTTACGCAACGGAGCACCAATACGTATATTTTAATGTCGTACAATATCATTCAACAGGCGGTAGAAACACCAATTGTCTGCAATGGATATACCATTTTCAAAGACGGAAGTCTCATCTATTTCCGAACAGATGCCGAAGCCACTCGTCACCATCAGGTACAGATTTGGGAGACACCTTATATGGCGGTTTTACAAGAAAATGAAGACCGAAAAGAAGATCCGTTATATAAAGTGGGCAATAAACAAATTGTCCAGGCCATGGCGGAATCCCAGGAAGTTATTCAACTTATAAACAAAGAAGATTCATACGAGGGTTTGTATGAGGATATACTCAAGAAAACAACGTCGCTACTTGACTCTTATTTTTGGATAAAAGATGAGCCACTTAAAAATTTAGGACAACCTCTGATCCAAATTCAAGAAGTAGCCAACACCGCTATCGATGAATTTGTAAAAGTACAGGCGCAGCGAAAGCATGCCGAAGAATTGCTACACGCAACAGAAGAAAAACTAGAAAACCTTACTTTTAAAGTCAACAGTACTGTCGTCAACGCACTGGATCAATTGGTACATCAGTTAGCCGACGCGCGTCGTTTACAAGGCGAGGTGATCGACCTGAAGAACATCAAGTACGTGGATATCCCACGCGTGGACATGCTACTGGAAAAATTAAGTGGAATCACATCTTCCCTATCTACAAAGACTGTGGAATTCTTACTGCGCGACGAAGCATTGGTTCCATATGAACAAAAGGTGTCAGATCAAAAAGGAAAAGTCGAAGAAATCAACAAAGTCTTCGACGCCAGGACAATTGAAGAAGCAAACTCCGGTATTTCAGGAGAATTAGAATTGCTGATCGACATTCTAAACAGCTTAAAAATCGATGATGCAACACAGACCACTAAAATAATTGAGAAAATATCGGTTATTTTTTCCTCATTGAACGAGGTACGTGCACAACTAACCCGAAAATTAAACAGTTTAAAAAGTAAAGAGGCTGTTGCCGAATTCTCTGCACAATTGACGCTGCTGGAGCAATCTGTAACAAATTACCTGGAGCTGTCAACCTCTACCGAAAAAGTTGAAGAATATTACACTAAAATTGTTGTCCACCTAGAGGAAATAGAAAGCAAATTTTCCGAGTTTGACGATTTTGCGCTAAAAGTTGCGGACAAACGGGATGAGGTCATTAAAGCCTTTAATTCACGCCGCGAACAAATCGTTGAACAGAAAAACAAACGTACATCTTCTTTGGAGCAAATCGGACTACGTGTACTAAAAAACATCGAGAACAAATCCAAAACCTTAGCATCACGAGAAGAAATATTGAGCTTTTACGCATCCGATTTAATGATTGACAAAGTCCGCCAACTGGTGGGCGAACTCAAAACATTGGATGATGTCTCAAAAGCGGAAAATTTAGAAAACCAGCTCAAAAAATCCCAAGAAGATGCCTTACGTGTCTTACGCGACAAAACAGAATTATACGTTGATGGAGAAAACATCATTGCATTAGGAAAACATAAATTTGCGGTCAACAACCAATCCTTAAGTTTAACTCTATTGCGCCGTAATGACGAATTGTACTACCACTTAACGGGTACAAGCTTTTACCAAAAAGTAGCGGACAGCAAGATCACAGCATACAAAGATATTTGGGAACAAGAACTGGTTTCCGAAAACACAGAAGTTTATCGCGCAGAATACTTAGCATACAAGACCTTTATAGCTTCTCAACAACAAAAAAATTTCGATGCAGAACAATTTATTACACAAAATGTAGAGCAGAATTACAGTGAAAGCTATGTAAAAGGTGTCCACAATTTTGATGCGCTACACATTTATAAAAGCCTTCAGCAATTAGACGAAAAATTAGACTTACTGCGCTACGATGCCCATTTACGTGCTATCGCACAACTATTTTGGCATTCCCTTCCCGAAGATCAGCGTAAAAGACTCAATGCACTTATGTATTCATCGCACGCGGTGCTGAAGGCATTCCCGCATTCGAAACATTATAAATCGATAGTTGACCAAATCGTTAGCCAGTTTAATACTTGGAAAACTGGTCTTGACTTGAGCAGTATTCAGGCGGAAACCGTTGCTACGTATCTTTTCCAGGCCTTTACCAAATACGGCAGACTGGTCTTCAGCGAAAGTGCAGATCAATTGAAACAAGATTTTCTCCGTTTATTGGAAAATAAAAAATCGTTAAAAGATTTTCAATCTGATTTAGAAAACGAGCAATATGCGCTGGAAGACCGATTCTATTTAATATTAAACTGGCTAGACTCTTTTATCGATGAAAACGTGAAGTCCGAAATATATCGTAAGTATATTGAAGAAACCGCAGCGGCTTTATTATTTCCAAAAGATGATTATGAATTAATCTTCGGCAAAGATGAAGCGGATATAGAAGGATTAAAAGGAAATCATTCGCTATTAAATAACGGACATTTACACATTAATTACCACGATTTTGTGCGGCGATTAGCCTATTTTACCAACATCAACGTACCGCGCTTTGAGGATTTTGTGCAGGTAAAAGAACAACTGAGCAAGGGATATGAGAAAGAGCTTAAAATTCATGAATTCGAGCCCAAAGTCTTAACGTCATTTGTTCGCAACAAATTGATCAACGAAGTATATTTCCCATTAATCGGCAATAATTTAGCGAAGCAGCTGGGAGCAGCCGGCGATAACAAGAGAACCGCCAGAATGGGTATGTTGTTATTGATCTCCCCACCAGGATACGGTAAAACTACGTTGATGGAATACTTAGCAAAAACCATGGGCCTACATTTTGTTAAAATCAACGGGCCTACAATCGGACACTCCATTACCTCAATAGATCCCATTGAAGCCAAAACCTCGGGTGAACGGGAAGAATTAAAAAAAATAAATCTGGCATTTGAAATGGCAGACAATGTGATGTTATATCTCGACGACATCCAACACCTCAACACGGAATTCTTACAGAAATTTATTTCTTTAGCCGATGGTCAACGTAAAATGGATGGCATTTTCGCAGGTGAAAGCAAAACTTATGATTTGCGCGGAAAACGCTTTTGCATTGTAATGGCAGGTAATCCATATACCGAAAGCGGTTCCAAATTTCAAATACCGGATATGTTGGCAAATCGTGCTGACGTGTATAACCTCGGAGATGTAATCGGAGATACAGAGCACCTGTTTAACCTGAGCTTGATCGAAAATGCAGCAATAGAAAATCCATATTTGGAAAAAATTGCCAGCAAATCATTTAGAGATTTTTATGCGTTGATTGAAGTCGTACAATCCGGGATAGAACAATTACCAGATCTGGAAGGAAATTACCTAAAGCAAGAAGTGGATGATTTCATAGCTGTATTGAAACACATCCTGACGATTCGCAATGTGGTCGTCAATGTTAACAAAAATTATATCCAAAGTGCGGCTATGCAAGATGTTTATCGTACGGAACCATCTTTTAAAATGCAGGGTTCCTATCGGAATATGAATAAGCTTGTCACTTCGGTCGTCCCAATGATGAATAAGAAAGAAATTGATGACCTCATCTTGGCCCACTACGAAAGTGAGTCCCAAACATTGACGGCAGACACAGAAAGTAATTTACTTAAATTAAAAGAATTGGCTAGATTAATCAAGCCCGAAGAACAAAAACGTTGGGAAGAAATAAAAGAAATATTTCGAAAAAACAACAAACACGGCGGGTTAGGTAAAGATGACAAAGTCTTTGCACAACTACTGGAATTTAATGACAATCTAGAAGGAATCATTAATGCCATAAGAGGGAAAGGAAAATAGTATTGATGAGGGCGTCTCCTATGTTTGTCATGGGCAAATGTAGGAGATAACCCCATACTTTATCTAAAAGTTTTCTTCCCTATTATCTCCCCAATTTTCATTTCTTGTAATCGCGAATCCTTGGGATTGCGGCACATCCTTTAATAGTTCTCCCCGAAAAACAAGCTGCATATTATTCTTCAATGTACTGTTCACGATAAACGTCCGCAATAAATTGTTTTCGTCAAATACCTCCAATTTATACGATATAGCCTTTAAATCATTTAAGCTTCCTAGGAATTGATGAAACACGATTTGTTTGTTGGTCGAAAGATCGTCAATACCCAGATCAATATCAGTTTGATCCAACACCGGGTTACTGAGATCTGCTACAAATGGCGAAAAGAAAAACGGTTCATGTTCCTGACTCACTCGGATTCGTTTCACTTTTGATAAGCCTATCGGATCGGAAAATTCAAATTTGATCTGACTGTACCATCTCATGAGCTCCACATTCAGTTGTACATCCTCGCTGACATCGAGTTCAGTGCTGTAGCCAAAAATTTCTGCTTCATAATTCGAAAACCGATTACTGACATAGAAACTTTTCCACAAAGGATCTGATGGAAGCAATAAATCTTGCTTTGAAGCATTCGACACAAAACATACATAGTATTTTCCTAAAGGCAATTGCACTTGTATATCGGTATTGTCCTCGTAATCTACCTCCCCACTATACACGATTTCGTTTTTGTCCTGATGAAAAATATTGTAGTGCAGTTTTTTAAGCATATGCCCAGAGATAGATTCTGCTGTGCCCTTTAGGTATACATTATCGATACGGAAGGTACCACCGGTGGCACCATAATCCGGTAAGTTCATTCCTCGCTCTCCAGCCTTAAAAACAAATTTAAATAACAGGAAAGAACCAGAAATATTTTTATCTCTAAGATCGTAGACAAACGAATTCTTCGCGCTAGCTGATAAAGAACCGAATTGATTAATTAGCTCTATTGGCTCATAACTAGTTCCTTCGTCCGAACTGTAATACAATTCAAAATCTTTAGGTCCGGTATCTGTGCTACCCATATCCAATCCAAAGCTCGTAATAGAGGTCGCCAGCTTTATAGGCAGCTTAATAAACAGTTCGCGTCCACTGCTTATACTCAGAGCTTTACCAGCAACATAGCTCTCGTTGGCAAACGTCGAGTTCACGAAATTACTAGGCACAATACCACTATTATAAGTAATACTAGGAGAACCGCCTCCGGCTATACGGATGTCCGGATCTAGGCTTTCGCTATTAAATGACCAAAAATATAAATTACCTTCTGTATCAGTAGATGTACCTGATGGACCATTAGAAGCTAATTTTTTAATCTGACCGACACCACTCTTCATTGGGTTTGGTGTAGTAGCAAAACCATCAATGGTAAAATTAACGGTATAAAGATCTTCAGTTAGTTCATCTATAGGAGCATCATCACTACAGGAAGCTGCAAAAAACACAATGAAAATAAATGAAAGTCTATACAACATAGGTAACCGACTTTTCATAACAATTACAGTTCTATTGAAAAATTAAATACCCGTTGTATTTAATTTAGTTAAACAATTAGTTATCTAAATGCTAATATATAAAATAAGCAATTCATTACCAAATATTTACTCAAATAACTCTATTTTCACGACGACCGTTAACAAGCAACTCCACCTGTTTTCCTTTCTTTCCACTAATATTATAATCCGTTACCACTCCGTTCTTCCAAGTGATGTCTACTGTAATGTTCCCTCTTGCTTTTAAGCCTTTTACACTACCGTCTTTCCATGTTGATGGAAGCGCGGGCAATAAATGAATATAACCGTCATGACTTTGGACAAGCATTTCCCCTATGCCAGCCGAACCTCCGAAATTACCATCAATCTGAAAAGGTGGGTGTGCACAGAATAAGTTCGGGTAGGTACCTGCTCCTGCCTTCCCGCTCGTATCGAAAGCAGGACGCAACAATTGTCTTAGGATTTCCAGCGCATGATCCCCATCGTGCAATCGTGCCCAGAACAAGATTTTCCATGCACGTGACCATCCTGTCCCCTCATCGCCTCTCACGGCTAGTGTTTTTTTTGCCGCATTTGCCCATTCTGGAGTACTGATAGGTGAAATAAAATTTGCCGGATACAAACCATATAAATGTGATACATGACGATGCTGTGGCTCCACCTCGGGATAGTCTTTTAACCATTCCATTACACGTCCTGAATGACTTATGACGACAGCCGGAGGAAGGGATTTCAGGTCATGCTTAATTGTATCGATAAAAGAATCATTTAATCCCAATATCTGACTCGCTTTTATCAAAGCTTCATACAGCTCGCGTACAATCTGATTATCAATAGTTGGGCCCATTACGACCGCTGTTACTTTTCCATTAGGAAGTTTGAATGCATTTTCAGGAGAAACCGAAGGAGAAGTAACCAACCACCCCGTCTCAGGATCTTTTACTAAAGTTGCTTGATAAAATTCAGCAGCACCTTTCAGAACAGGGTAAATCTCCTTTAAATAACTTTCATCTTCCGTAAAAAGATAGTGCTCCCACAGGTGATTACATAACCATCCAGAAGAAGTACTGGCGCCCCAGGATGCCTCTTCACCGGGAGCTGTATATCCCCAGACATTTGTCATCATATAAGAAACCCATCCCGGAGCATTATAATATGCTTTAGCCGTCTTAGTACCTTCTTTTGACAGACGCCTTATGAGCTTAATGAAAGGCATATGATATTCCGATAAATTACTTACCTCTACTCCCCAATGATTCATCTGTGCGTTAATATTGAGGTGATAATCGCCGTTCCAAGGTGTATTTATTTGGTGTGCCCATAATCCTTGTAAATTTGGAGGAAGTGCATCTTCCAGCTCTGGCGCTGTACTTGCAATACTGAGGTATCTTCCAAATTGATAATATAAGGCCGCCATTCCATTATCTTGATTAGCATTCTCGAAAAACGCGGCTATGCGCTCATCCGTTGGAACATTTGATTTGGGTTCCCGGTCTTCAATATGTAATTGCACCCGGTCAAACACTTGGCTATATTTTTTTTCATGCCGCTCAAATAGCGCGACATAGCTTTTTGTGCTATTAGCTCTAATTTTTTGTTGCACATACGTCAATGGATCATGTCCATAGTAATCTGTACTCGATGATATCAATATGAGCACTTCATCGGCATTCTTAACGATCAATTGATTATCGTGATTTTTGCGTTCCCCGCCTTTCGAAACCACCCGGATCTGAGAAGCAAATTTCAGCCCATGGTCTTCCTTTCCGTTTGGCAATCTTCCTTGGACCGTGATATAATCGTTATCGATCTTGTAATCGGACACGTTTTCATCCCGGTAAAAGCCTAGCGTAAATGAAATAGACTTCTGCTTGGATGCCGTTAGACGAATTACGCCGACATTATCATGAAAAGATGTAAAATATTCCCGTGTAAAGTTTATTCCGTTAGCCGTAACCCGCGTTTTTGCGGTCGCAGTTTTTAAATTCAGTTCCCTGTGATAATTTGTAACGTTACCCTCAATAAAATGATAAAAATTAAGAAATCCAAAATTTTGATAACATCCATACGGAACTTTTGCACCGCGTCCATAACCAGAACCCGCTCCAGAACAGACAAAATTTTGATTCACCAATTTTTCGGCCTCATCGTTTTTCCCTTCAAACAGAAGCTGTTGAATTTGACCAACACTTTTATAAGCTTCATAATTATTGGGATCTTCAGCACTTCCTGACCACATTGATATTTCGTTGAGCACGATATTTTCATCCAACACCTTTCCATCGGGCATCATACCCATAAGACCGTTGCCCAAGGGAAGACGCTCTTCCCAACGTTCGGCCGGCTTATTGTACCACAACTTTAACTCCTGCGCACGAGCAACATTAAAAATCGCTAAAACAACAAATCCGACAATTATAAACCTATTCATCTCTTAATAATCCAAACTCTGCAACAGTAAATGATTTTCCTATAGTTTCCTTCGGCACGAAACGTATATATTTAGCCTGGACTGCTTCATTGAATAACACGGTTTGTTCTACCGGATTTGCCGACACATTCGAAAATTCTCCGTCTACCAATTTCTTCCATCTTTTATTGTCATTACTTATAGCAATGTTATATTTTGTCGCGATCCCCTCTTTATTTCCATCTTGCCGTGGCAAATAGGTAAATCCTCTAATGGGGCCACGAAGTGTAAAAATAAAACCGTTTGGATACTCTGCGATCGCACCAAACGTATTCGGATCATTATCGTATGCCTTTTTCATGTTTGGGGTAGTTTCAACGCTATATTCGTTAGCCTTTAGCTTAACCAGGCTATTACTTTGCGTCGCAAAAGAGAAATTAGACGCTGCTTCTTTGAATAATCCAAAATCGCTCAACGTAGGGGCTACAGGTGCATATAAACTCACTTTCAGCTTTTTAGCCTGAATAGGCTGCTGTAATTTAATAAGTCGGGAAGCACCTATGCTGGTTGCTGAAGCGATATGTTTCCACTGTCCACCTTCCCACATATCAATACGTACACTGTCCAAACGTTGTCCCAATTTGATATTTTCCCGAAGTCTAATGATATCAAACTCCTGTTCATTTGTTAAAGTGATCTCCAGTGTTGGGTTTACTACCTCATCATCCGATGCATAATAAGAGTAACGATCGTCATCTAAAATAAGGGCAGTAGCAAATTTATTCGAGTTGCCCCTGATATTAGAAGCTTCGATTTTAGCCCCTTGAGCTAGATTAGTTGCAAAAGTGGCTGCCACCTTTTTTCCGAATCCATCTAAAGATTTTACATCATTTGGGTGTAAAACACCTTCAGGCATCGGTGCCAGACCCAGATTCATTGCTGCTCCCCTTCCGACAGATTTCAAATAGATCTCAAACAGTTGATCTGGGGTTTTCACTTTGTCATCCTGGTTTTTATGGTAAAACCATCCGGGTCGCTGCGGCACATCACATTCGGCGGGTATCCAATATTTACCATTCCGATCACCTGTAGGCGATTTGGAGTACTCTGAATCGCCAGGAACCGGAGGACGGCCATCTACACCCGTCGGCGTAAAAGTGGCCCACGAGGTCTCGCCAGCGAATCCGTGTTCATTACCTACCCACCGCATATCGGGGCCAATATCCGAAAAAATAACAGCTAAGGGTTGGTGCTTACGAATAATGGGCCATGTACGTTCCTCCCATTCATAGTATGTTGTACGGTTGATTATCCGTTTTTCATTTTTTCCACCGTAGTAACCATCGCCTCCATTAGCCCCGTCGTGCCATGACGTAAACAGTTCGCCATAATTCGTCATCAGCTCCGTCAATTGCGTTCTATAAGCATCGGCATATGCAGGCGTACCGTATCGTGTATCGTTGCGATCCCATGCTGATAAATATACACCAAATTGCAGTCCATGCTCATGCGAAGCCAGCATAAATTCTCTCACCATATCTCCTTTCCCATTTTTCCAAGGAGCTTGTTTAATACTATAATCTGTGGTAGCAGTAGGCCATAAACAGAACCCGTCATGATGTTTCGCTACACTGATTAAGCCCTTAAATCCTGCTGAAGCTGCTGCTTTTGCAATCTGATCTGCATCAAAATTTGATGGATTAAATAGGGATGGATCAGCATCACCAAATCCCCATTCTTTATCTTGAAAAGTAGTTGGGGTATAATGAATTAGGCAATACGTTTCCATTTCATGCCATCTCAACTGACCTTCTGAGGGCAATGCACCATATGGCTTTGGTTCTTGTTGTGCACAACCAAAAAACGGAATAAAAAGTAAATAGTTAAGTAATCTAAATTTCTTCATAACGATAATTCGAAATTCTAAACTTAGACAAAATGCTTTGCATTCGCTAAACATTCGTAAAAAAACACGAATTATTCATCAATGCTGTTAAGATATGCCATACATAGTTTAGATTCTCCTAATGTTATAGCCACAGAATTATAAAATCTCAAAATTATTCTAAATCTTAGAAAAACAAATCCTTAACTTTGCACATCATGAACAAAGATCAGTCTAAAATAATTCGGGAACAAGCACCTCGTTCGGCTACACGTGAGCATTCTGTTCCGCTATATCTTACCTCAAGTTTTATATTTGATAGTGCCGAGCAAGGTCGTGCTGTTTTTGCTGAAGAAGAAGAAGGCATGGTTTATTCGCGCTATGCGAATCCAAATACAAGTGAATTCATCAATAAAGTGTGTACGTTAGAAAATGCCGAAGCAGGACTAGCTTTTTCATCCGGAATGGCTGCCGTATTTGCTTCTTTCGCAGCTTTTATTGAAAATGGAGACCATATTGTTTCTTCTCGCGCTATTTTCGGTTCTACCCATCAATTATTTACGCAATTATTCCCTAAATGGGGAGTTACCACCAGCTATGTAGATGCGGTTAACCCCGATGAATGGGAAAAAGCAATTCAGCCCAATACAAAAATTATTTTTCTAGAATCACCATCAAATCCCGGACTTGAATTAGTGGATCTGGAATGGTTGGGTAAGTTTAAAGAAAAGTATCCAGCAATTATCCTTTCTATCGATAATTGCTTTGCAACGCCCTATTTACAGAAACCTCTGGATTACGGATTTGATCTATCGATACATTCTGCGACAAAATATATGGATGGCCAAGGCCGCGTACTTGGGGGTGTTGTAGTGGGTAAAGAAGAATTAATTAAAAAAATGATGTTTTTCATCCGCCATACGGGGCCTGCAATGTCTCCTTTCAACGCATGGATTATCTCAAAAAGTTTGGACACCCTAGCACTTCGCATGGATAGACATTGTTCAAATGCATTGGCATTAGCTGAAGCTTTGGAAAATCACTCTGAAATTGAAGATGTAAAATATCCATTTTTACCGTCGCATCCGCAATATGCCTTGGCAAAAAAACAAATGAAAGCAGGCGGCGGTATTGTTACGTTTGAAGTTAAAGGCGGTAAAGAAAGAGCTTTCCGATTTTTGGATGAATTAAATATGATATTATACACGTCCAACTTGGGAGATTCCAGATCTATAGCAACACATCCGGCAACAACTACTCACGCTAAATTGACCGAAGAGGAACGCAATCACCTAGGTATAAAACCCGGAAGTGTTCGATTGTCCGTAGGTCTGGAAGACAAAGAAGATATCATAGGCGACATTCTGCAAGCATTAGAAAAGACTAAATAAAAAAGACCTGATAAAATCAGGTCTTTTTTATAAATAGAACATAATGTCCTTCCTATTTTCCAACTTTTGTAAAGTTAAAGACTAAGTTACCTTGCTGACCATTATCTAGCGGAATCGGCATCTTCATCACCAACGTTTCTCCATCAGCAAACGATAGGTTCATACGGTATCCCGTCGTCACATTTGTCGCTTTATCACCAGCGTAAATTTTCTTAAATTGAAATTGCGGTTCCTCAAGCGCTGAACCAGGATAGATAGACCATACAATTGTACGTACGGCGCCGTTTGCACACAACGTTCCATCCGCATTGAAGGTGATACTTCCTCTATAATTACCTCCGGGTAGATTCCAAGTACTTCCAACAAAACAATCCACAGGTGCTTCATCAAAAATATTTTTAATAGTATAAGCCGCAGGAATATTTTCCCTTGTAACGGTGTTTAACACCCAGTCACCCTTCACACCAGATCTCCATTGAGAAGCAGAAGGCCCTGAAACAGAAGTCGACGTACCAGAAGAAGAACCTGAAGTTCCTTTTTTTGGAGCACCACACGATGCTAATAATAATACCACTGTAAAGAGTGAGACTATGGACAGAATATGTTTACGCATAAGATAAAATTTATTAAAAATCTATTGATGTATATATTTGCAAACTTAGATATATTTGTCTTTATATTCAATGTAATTATAACCGCGACGAACAAAAAAGAAAATATATCATTTGTCATGACATCCAAAAATCATACCATAAGCATAATTATCAATTCACATATTCTCGTCGGTTACACAGAGTAGTATATACATGGATACACCCACTATTATAAAGAAATCATTACTTTTGCCTACTTAATATATTCAATTTAAATGGACAATAAAAAAGTCTGGAGCATTACGAAAAATATTTTTAAAGTCATCGTGACATCCGGCGCACTCTATTGGGTATCACGAAAGATTGATTTTGTAGAATTAAAAAATGCATTGGTAGACTGCAATTGGTGGTTTCTAATTCTCGCCTTATTAAGTTATATCATTTCTCAGGCTATAGCCTCCTCCCGGCTTAATAGTTTCTTCAAAACCATACGTTTAATACTTTCGGAACGTTATAATCTACGATTGTATCAACTGGGACTACTCTATAATTTTTTTCTACCCGGTGGAATCGGAGGCGATGGGTATAAAGTATATTTCCTAAAGAAAAACCATGATATTTCCGGCAGAAAGGTATTAAGTGCCGTGTTTTTCGATCGGTTAAGTGGGCTCTGGGCTTTAGCTATTATTATTTGTGCGCTGGTTGTATTTATGCCCCGTCTCGCTATCCCCCATGCCGCGACCATTACTGTCGGTGTGATTGGCACGATATCCTACTATTCCTTTTTGCATGTATTCTTCAAGCCTTTTGCAAAGCGATTTTTTCAAACGCATACCAAGGCGTTGCTTGTACAGAGCTTCCAAACCTTATGCGCTATTTTTATATTATACGCGTTAAATTTTGACGGCAAATTCTCACCCTACCTATTGATATTTTTAGTTTCGTCACTTGTAGCAATTATTCCTTCTATAGGAGGTGGAATAGGTCTTCGTGAGCTTTTTGCACTTGAGGCCGCAAAATACATACAGATTGAAGAGCATACAGCAATACTTTTAAGTTTATTTTTTTATGTAATTTCTTTAGTCACTGCCACATCCGGGATCTATTATATATTTAGACCGCAACGTCTAGGAGCCGAAAAACTACCCAGTGTTGCAGAGGTAGAACAAGAAATTGACAACGACAATACAAACGAAGAAATTTAAATGGCAAATATCATCATCACAGGGGCAAGCAGTGGAATAGGTTTCGAAACTGTCTTAGATCTTACAGCAAATAAAGAACACCATGTCATTGCACTCGCGAGGTCTGGCGATAAGCTTCGGAAGCTTCATGAAATTGCTTCATCACTCAACTACGACGGTGGAAAACTATATCCAGCACAATTTGATATCGTATATGACAACTATGCTGACTCGCTGGTACCGTTCATCAAATCAAAGTTTGAAACAGTCGATATTTTGATCAACAATGCCGGCGCCTTAGTAAACAAGCCTTTTTTAGAGACCTCTCCAGAAGAATTCGCCCTGATGTTGCAGACGAATGTATTAGGACATGTAAACATGATAAAACATATTGCCCCACTGATGACAAATGGAGGTCATATCGTAAACATAAGCAGCATGGGCGGATTTCAAGGTTCTGTAAAATTCGCCGGGCTAAGTGCATACTCAGCTAGCAAAGGAGCTTTGGGAATATTAACAGAATGCTTAGCCGAAGAGTTTAAAGATCAAAACATTAAAGTAAACTGTCTTGCGTTAGGATCGTCGCAAACGGAAATGTTTGAAGCGGCCTTCCCAGATCTAGTTGCGGGCACATTAGCTTTTGAGATGGGAAGATATGTCGCCGAATTTGCACAAAATGGAAGCAAATACTATAACGGAAAGATACTCCCCGTTTCTAATACTACTCCTTAGGTATGTATAGACGGGGAGACTTTATAAGTTCGTAATCCAATCTGCCATATCACGCAATACGCGTTCATTAAATGTTTCTTTTATCTGTGCGTATTCGGTGACCTGACCAGTTTTGGCTTGCTGGAATAAATGATTTAGTCCTTCATATTCTTTCAAAACAGACTTCGGATTTTTGGGGAGAAGGCGGTGCAGACTTTCTAAATTTCGAGTAGATGGCACCTGTACATCCAGAGATCCAAAAGCGGCAAATACCGGTATTCTTATTTTTTTTAGATATTTTTCTGGTTCGATGCGTAGGAAGTAACGATATGCTGGACTAACCATAGCTAACAAATCAGGATTTTCTACAAATCCCGGCACCATCTTCATATTCTCCATTAGGCCTTGGTAAGCTTCTTGATTACCTAAGTCACTCTTTACGATAGCGAAATTTTTCTCATTTATTTTCCGAGCAGCTTCCAGCGCAGGTTCACTCATACCCGCAGCTTTTCCAATGGCATATAGTTGATCGACCATCAACTGATCAATAGAAACAGCCGGACCTGCTAATGATACAATAAAAGATAAATCAAGCACATTCTGCCCAGCTAGCAGCGCAGCGATCAAGCCACCCTCACTATGACCAATAAAACCAATTTTATGCACATCAACTTGAGCTTGTTTTTTCAGAAAAGATAATGCAGCAAGCGCATCCTTACTAAAGTCTCCTATCGTGCTATTATCAAATTGCCCCGTACTCCTTCCTACACCTCTATCGTCATAACGAAGTACCACAATTCCACGTTGCGTCAAATAATCCGCGATAACTTTAAAAGGCTTGTGACCTAATATTTCTTCATCCCGATTTTGTGCTCCGGATCCGGTCAACAAAATTACAGCCGGGAAACTACCCCTTTGCTTTGGAAAAGAAAGCGTACCAGCAAGCTGTACATCATCATATGTATTCGTAAACACAACTTCCAATGTATCATATGAATGAGGAACACTGGGATCATGAACAGATTTAGCATATCCTAAACACGAATACACTACCAAGAAAAAGACAAGGTAAAATTGTTTCATATATTAAAGTCTAACATTAATAAAACGGCACAGCAGGTCCGCTAGTAAAACAACTAATACAATAACTACACCATGATGAAACTTCTTCGCATTTATAACAAATTTTAACCCCACGACAATAAGATAGAAAAAATAAAGCAACAGGACTAGGGAAATTAACGAAAAAAATAACAGCAAAAACATATCCGAGGGAGTGATCGTAGACAATTTCATATCACCATCTTCTATAGCCTTTAATATATTATTCGTAAGTTCTTTCGCAAAACTTATGGCAGAGAGTAAACCGATCATGTATATCACAATAAAAGAAATCAATACCACGTTTAACACGTCTATAAATCTTGTTTTTTTGTTAACGGAATAACCGAACGAAAACAACGATAAGGTTAGCACCAGTACATTCACAAGGAGGTGTACAAATGTCGAAAAAAGATCATATGTGTTTGTAGGGATAACCTTCAGTATACCGTGGTAATCAAACTGTCCACAATAAGCTAAAAATCCACCGACAGCAAAGAATATTACACCTGCCGTCAACAGGATGTTTTCGGAATATTCCTCAAATGGATTTACAAATAACCTTCCTACATTATGCTTCATCTTTATTCGGTTTATAGTGATTAAGTAACTCTTGAACATTTTCGGGGTGCTGTGTACCGACCAATATGGCTTTACCATTTTTTAACACGATCCAAATTCCATAAAAACCCTTTGTCGTATATGCCACTCCTGGCCCACCAAATCTCCACCCCCATCCTCCATATTCCCAAGGAGAATATTTTTTAACATAAACCTTACCTATATCCTCCCATTTCCATTTTTTCTTCTTCCATATAAAAGGAATGAACCGAATATGAATTCCCTGCTCGTCTATGCACGTTCTTAATCGCATGAATAAAAACAACAACGCAACGGAGCTTCCTACCCAGAATCCAGCAGAAAAATCACGCCAGCCTGTATAGCCATTAGCTTTCCATCCGGCATATAGTCCAAGTCCGAGAACAAAGACAAAGCCCAAGACTAACCACCAAGTCAAAAAATTCTGACTTTCCCTATACACCCATCTATTCTTCATTTTGTAGCATATTAAGTTTAACTATCAAATCATCTAATTTATTTCGAACAGTAGGATAACTTTTTCCCATCTGATTCGCCATTTCTTTTAAACTACCGGAATTCCGTAGAAACTGAAGAACAAACTCCTGTTCATCCACATTCAACAGCATTAAAACCGGCAGATTATATTTACCTGAAACTTCGGTTTCGCAACTCGAGCAGACCAATTTCGACACGCGCAGTTGTTCATCACAACTTGGACACTTAACGGGAAGCTTTATCATAATACATTTAAATATAAATATTATTAAAACAAATATAAATAAAATTAAAAATACAATCACTATTATTTACAACTATTTATAAATTTATTGACTTTGGGAGTAAGGGGCTAATAAAAATGAAACTTTAAATTAATCAAATTTCTTTTGTCGCTTGGACCGCGACAGGTCCACACTTTTGACCGCAAAAGTGTCCAAAACTCGTCGCTGTGCCGGCTCGACACGACGGTGCACCATTCCTGCTATTGTCGACCCGCCAAGGCGACATTTGTCCAGTTTGTAAGGGTAGTGCATTTATTATATTAACCTTATAATGCAGTACCATTTAAAGGACGACCTAGGTCGATGTAGCGTTAAGAAAGCTTTGGATTTGCGTTAAGAACAGATCCCCTAAGTGAAACGGCTTGGAGCTGTTTAGTAAATCCAAAAGCTTTTAGCGTAACATTGACCAAGTCTTGGTTTTTGCTTCTTTTGGCCAAGCAAACCCTCGAAGAGGTCTCTTGAATACCTTTGAAAACAAACAATAAATGAAAAAAGAAGTCGCCCCGCGCCGGCGAAAGAGGTGCGAAAAAAGGTTCCTTTACATCAACACCCCTTATTAACTAAAATACAAAAGCTAATTTCCTTGATGCTTCGCAATCTGATTTATCTACCCCCCTAAAAAAGTTAATAAATTTTTCTAAGTTTGCGACTTTGTAACATATTATGAGAAAGTTTATAGGCTACTTCTTAACTCCTATTTTTTACACCTGTTTCGCACTGGGACTAATATTATTTCATCCGGTCCAATGGTTATGTTTAAAGATTGGCGGATACACTGCACATAAAAAAAGTGTCGATATCCTCAATTTCTTTTTAGTCGCTTGTAATTATACGTTATTCAACACGGTAAAGTTTAAAGACAATAAAAATCTGCCGACCGGCCAACCGATTATTTTTGTCTCGAATCATCAAAGTACATTTGATATTCCACCTCTTATTTACTTTCTACGCCGATTTCACGGCAAATTCATTTCCAAAGTAGAATTAGTACACGCCAATATCCCAAGCATCTCGTTCAACTTAAAATATGGTGGCGCCGCTAATATCGACCGCAAAGACCCTAAACAGTCTATTGCCGAGATATTAAAATTGGCTAACAACATGAAACAAAAAAGATGGTCTGCATTTATATTTCCGGAGGGTACCCGTACCAAAACGGGCAAAATAAAGACATTCTCTGTTGGTGGAATTGCAACCTTATTAAAGAAGAATCCTGACGCTTTGGTCGTCCCAATCGCGATAAATGGATCCTATTTAATGGTAAAATACGGTCTGTTTCCGCTTCGCCCGTTTACCTCATTATCCTGGGAAGTGCTAGAACCATTACAGACAGCCGGATTAAATGCCGAAGAGATTGTAAAGCTAGCCGAAGACACGATCCGACTCAAAGTGGAGCCTAATTAATTTACGTTTCGACCTTTCCAATCGTATTTACCGATATTTCCGGCAAGGCCGATATACACAATGTAAAAAGCGTGCACAATTGAAAGCAAAGGCAAGAATTTCAACAATGAGGTACGCTCTGCAAATTTTGTAAGGGGGATCATAAACTGAAACTCAGCCGTTATCTTCAGCGCAAAAGCCGTTAATAATATCCAGTTGCAATACGGTAATTGAAAGAGGAAATAGAACAAGGACGTGATTAAAGCCAAGTTAAAAAACCAAATAACTACACCTAGAAAAACAACTTTTTTATCTTTATATTTTGTGCTTTTTGACGCCCAACGTTTACGCTGACTAATAAAAGACCGCAAATCAGGCTTGGCATCGGTATAGACTATAGCTGCTAAAGATTTACAAAAGCCGATCCTGTCGGCATATTTTTCAGCTACTTTATGCAAAAAAAGCTCATCATCTCCAGAAGCCAGCTCATCAATACCTTTAAAACCACCCATTTCATGAAAAACGTCCCGCCGGTAAGCCAGGTTTGCACCATTACACGTGGTAGGAGTTCCATTTCCAATACCCGCAGCACCTAACCCAATCAGATATAGAAATTCCAATGTCTGCAATTCTTCAAAGAAACCCTTCTCTTCAGAATAGATCACTGGAGAAGAAACCATATACAATTGATGTTCCTCAAAATACTGCACAATAGTTTTCAACCAATTCGGGCCCATTCTACAATCTGCATCTGTTGTCACGATGATCTCCCCATGAGACTTTTCAATTGCCTGACTGATTGCATATTTTTTATAAGAATTCATCGTATCTCCAACATTGAGACGAATCAGCTGCACACCCCGATCAGCATACAAAGACACGATATCGGAAGTACGATCGGTTGAATGGTCGTCAACAACAATAATTTCGAAAAGTGACTTTGGAAACTCCTGCGCCAATAAGCAATCAATCGTGCGGGCGATATTTTGCTCTTCATTCCGCGCTGCGATTAAAATCGACACACGTGTACCGACATCTTTTGACGAGTAGAAAAAAGGAATATTCGACCACGCCCTTCGCATGAAGAGAATCAATAACATGTAAATCCCCGCAAATAAGATTAATAAAGAATTAAGAATTGTTGTCACCTAAATAATTTACATTCAACACAAAAAAAGAACCAATAATAGCCGGTAATATCAAATTGACAAACCAAATGCAAGAAACGATCGCCATCACAGCAATCTCCTGCGTGGTAATATAACCGTATAGATTACTTGCTACGAAACTGCGGACACTAAAATCAAATATATCCAAAGATGGGACAGCAGATTGGACAAAGAAAAGGATAAAAATCATCAATACCATAGAAACAAAAGGTAATTCCGGCAAAAAGACCAACATAAGAATTACGTATTGCGAGGTAAAAATAATAAAGCGTGCAGCAGAAATCAGCAACACCTGCAACAATTCCACCTTTGTAAAATCCTCCAATATAGAAAAAAAAGATTTCACCTTATCCAGCACCTTAATTTTACCAACCACATAATCCACCCAATGCACATTAAAGTAAAGGATAATAAAAGCCAAGGCATATATTAGCGCTATAACCCAAATCCCAAAAGTAACAGACACCGGCGTCTCGAGAAAAGTAGAAACAAACCAGGCTATACTCAACGCACCAAAAACACTCGTTAGCACCAACTGACCAAAAAGACCTACCCCCATCGCTACCGCACCTTTAACTCTATTTTCAGGCTTTAGCAATAGAACACGACCACCGTATTCCCCAATTCGATTGGGTGTAAAGATCGCCCAAGTCAAGCCACAGAAGACAGACTTTGTAGCCTTCCAAAAACCTAACTTCTCAATACTGCGACTTAAAAAGATCCATTTCCCTACCTCCAAAAACCAGTTTACCAGCATTAAGACTATTATCGAAGCCATGGTCCAATACATGGTCATCGTATCCACTCCGGAGAGCAAATTTTGAAATTCAGAAAGGTTCTTTTGGTTATTAACTTTACTGTAAATAAACCAAAATGCCAATCCTACGATGGCAATCTTAATGCAATAATTGAGATATTTTTTCTGGCTTTTAGTCAACGCTTTTTCAAATCAAAGCACAATTTTACTAAATTTTATGTAATTAGATGGAGATATTCTAAAACAGCGTATCTATTTACGTAATATTGTATCATGCAAATGGAGAAAGCGAAGGAAAGAATCATATTAGGCATCGACCCGGGAACAGTTGTATTAGGTTACGGTATCATAAAAGAACTGGGAAGTAAAATTACACTAGAGACTCTGGGCGTGATTAAAATGAACCATCTGGATGACCATGGTTTGAAATTACAGCGCATCTTCAAAAAAACAACTGCGCTGATCGAACAATATAAACCCGACTGTGTCGCTTTAGAGGCTCCCTTTTATGGTAAAAACATTCAGGTCATGCTAAAATTAGGCCGAGCTCAAGGAGTAGCTATGGCAGCAGCCTTGAATTTTGACATTCCAATCTTCGAATACTCCCCACGTAAAATCAAACAATCCGTAACCGGGCATGGCAACGCGAGCAAAGAACAGGTCGCAGCCATGCTACAGACACTTCTAGGATTTAAAGAAGCTCCCGAATTTTTAGACGCTACAGACGGACTGGCAGTAGCAGTTTGCCATTCCTTTCAACAAAAAACGGCAACTAAAGGTAAATCATACTCTGGATGGGAGGCCTTTGTAAAAGATAACGAAAAACGCGTACGCTAAAGCTTGACTTGACGAATGACGTTCTTCACATTCAGTTCCACAATATCTGTCATCGTTTTACATTTATGGTAATTTTCATTTTGATGGAATACGGCATATCCCTCTCTAAGCTGCTTAATATTCTCTTCCGTCGACAACTGCTGTGTTTTAGAAGCATCCCGTAAATCTTTAATACGATGACGTTCGCTGCGTACCCGATGTACAATAGAAGATCTTTCTTCCTGTTGATACTGCAATACTGTTTTTTCAGTAAGATGTTCCATAGACAGTTTTACATAGGCGAAATTTTCCTTAAAGAACTGCGGCATATACACCTTGGGATTCCCCTCAAAAAATTGCTGATCAAAGTCGATTGCACGGATTCGAAATTGGAAATCATCAAAATCAGGAGTGATTTGCATAACAAAATTATAAGCGCGCATATCGCCTAACAAAGAAATAATACAGCGTTCGTTAAATTTCACAAACTCTTTCGCAATACGCGTTTGATTATAATCAGGTGTGTACATCCTCCCCTTGCTAAAAAGATCCCCAGGTATACCCACGATATGTTCTTCTACCAGCGTATCCCGATCGTAAATATAGTTCACTTGGTTAGGAGACAGAATTTCCTCCAATTCCAATCCGTATATCCGTGACGCATCGGCCTGTTTAATGTAAAAATAATCGTACACGTCATTCAAGCGATTAATAATTCGGACTCGGAAAGGCCGTGTATTCCCAAAAGCACAATACTCTATACGGTCAATAATTTTATGTTGAACGATCCGCGTATTTCCCGATGCTTTAAGTTGCGCATAAATTATTTTTAAGCCTTCGTACAATTGATCTTGAAGATAAGGCGGATAAAGAGGGGTTTCCCAAAGCGTGTCGTTCCCAAATTTATCCACAACAGGCATCGTCTCCTGAAAATTCAACAGGTCAAAATAAGACATCGGGAGCTTCCCGTCACGCTGGTACAACTTGAGATATTTAAACAACCCAGGTGCTACAGGGTAGATTGGTTTCTTTCTAGATATCTTTACATCTTCAACTTCCATAAAACACAGCGAATTAACTACGTTAAAGATACAAATTAATTAACGGTTAGAATGGGTAAACTAAGCGTCTCGTAAAAAATTTACAATTTTAAAACGTTTTTTATAATAAAATAGAAAACATTTCACAATTTTTGTTGTTATTTTTGCAAAAATCTTAATGACAAATCAGGGCAAACGATTGGTATAAAAAGAAGAAGCTCTCCGGGCGAAGAGCTTCAACGCTAACCAATTATAAACCTATGTTATTTTGAGGGAGTAACATGCTATTTTTAAGAGATTTTTATCATTTCATCTCTTTTGATAAAACAAATATACAGCAAGAAACAATTATTTGCAAATTTTTTATGAAATATTTGTAAATTTTTCATAATTTTTAAAAAAAATAGGATTTTATATAAAAATAAGACCATTTTCATGGAAAAAAACTATACAAATTACGATTTAGACAATTTAGATGTCCAAATTTTATCAATTTTAATGGAAGACGCATCAATTCCATACACAGAAATAGCAAAAAAGCTCATAGTTTCAGGCGGAACTATACATGTTCGCATGAAAAAGATGGAAGAATTAGGAATAATTCACGGATCTAACTTAATTATCAATCCACAAAAGGTTGGATTTGACATAACCGCCTTTCTTGGCATCTATTTAGAGAAGGGATCACAGTATTCCGACGCTGTAGAACAATTACGACAGGTAAAAGAAGTGGTAGAATTACATTATTGTACAGGACAATATAGTATGTTTGCCAAAATAGTATGTCGTGATACCGCACATCTACGTAAAGTATTGAACGAAGATATTCAGGGACTGAAGGGAATACAACGTACAGAAACAATTATATCCCTAGAAGAAAGTATAAAAAGACAAATCACTTTATAAGGCATACATTGACACGTGTCGCAAAAAACCTTCATGAAGCGTTCGTTGCAGTTGGCATTCCCGCTAATCATGAAGGTTTTTTTTGTAACTTCGCAACTGTATGTCTGATATTATACAATTACTTCCAGATTCTGTTGCCAATCAAATTGCTGCAGGAGAAGTCGTTCAGCGACCTGCCTCCGCAGTTAAAGAATTAATAGAAAACGCAATTGATGCTGAGGCCGGCCGGATTAAACTTATTGTAAGAGAAGCAGGAAAAGCCTTGATCCAGGTAATTGATGACGGCCGCGGAATGAGCATAACGGATGCTAGACTTTGCTTTGAACGACATGCTACAAGTAAAATTCGAAAAGCGGAAGATTTATTTGCTATCCGTACGATGGGATTTCGGGGTGAAGCCATGGCATCCATTGCCGCAATTTCACAAGTTGAACTCAAAACTCGCCGCGAAGCAGATGAACTCGGAACAATTATACAGATTGAAGGATCCAAAGTCGTAGACCAATATCCCGAATCTTTGTCCGCCGGCACAAGTATTTCAGTAAAGAACTTATTTTACAATATACCTGCTCGACGTAATTTTTTAAAAAGCAATTCCGTCGAGATGCGTCACATTATCGACGAATTTCAACGCGTTGCACTAGCTCATCCCGAAATATTCTTTAGTTTACACAGTGATGGCAATGAAATTTTCCATCTAACGACCAGCACCTTAAAACACCGTATCGTACATCTTTTCGGCAACAACTACAATCAGCGCCTCGTTCCAGTTGAGGAAGAAACTACTATAATTAATGTAAGTGGTTTTGTAGGAAAACCCGAATTTGCGAAGAAAACCCGTGGTGAACAGTTTTTCTTTGTCAACAAAAGATTTGTTAAAGACCCCTATCTGCATCATGCAATTATGAATGCCTACGAGGAAATCTTACCAGCTGATTCGTATCCTTTATATGTACTTTTTATTGAGATTGATCCCTCAAAAATTGACATTAACGTACATCCCACAAAAACGGAAATCAAATACGAAGACGAGAAAGCAATTTATGCCATTTTAAGATCCGCCGTAAAAAGATCACTGGGAAGATATAATATTGCCCCTTCTTTGGATTTCAATCAAGAAACGAGTTTCAGCAACTTCATCACACAGAAGCCACTAGACGAAATCCAAATGCCTACTATTTCTTTTAATCCGAATTTTAATCCCTTCGAATCGGATAAACCTAGCACAGCTTCCCGATCCAGTAGTTATGCTGCCGGATTGGAAAAAAAAACCGGCATACCCCAGAACTGGGATACACTTTATCAGATAACGGAGCAAGAATCTGCAGAACAACTTCCGTTACTTCCTTTTGACAAAGACCAATCTGAGGAGAAGAACATGTTGAAGTCAGAAAGCAGAAAGCAATTCTTCCAAGTTCACAATCGTTATATCGTTTCTCAAATTCATTCCGGATTCCTCTTGATTGATCAACAAGCGGCGCATGAACGTATCCTATTTGAGCAATACAAAGAACAATTGGACAACAACAAAGGATCTAGCCAACAAAGTCTATTCCCACAAACGGTAGAACTCAGCATTGGAGATTTCGAATTAATGACTGATATTTTACCGGAGTTACATACCTTGGGCTTTCAACTGAGACCTTTCGGAAAAACTACGTATATTGTGGATGGAATTCCGGCAGATTTAGGCAATAATGTAAATGAGGCCAAAATTATTGAACAGCTTTTGGAAGATTTTAAAAACAATAAATCTGAATTAAGGCTTAATAAAAGAGAAAATCTAGCCCGCAGCCTTGCAAAAAGTGCAGCATTGAAAAGCGGAACTGCCCTCGACAATGAGTCTATGGCAGATTTGATTGATAAATTATTTGCCTGTGAAAGTCCAAATATATCTGTTCATGGAAAACCAACGTTAATTACGTATACGTTACAGGATCTTATGGAACGATTCGATAAAATACAATAGAATACTATAATTTATATATGAATAACCTATTTTCAAATTTAACACCGGTTGTAAAAAACCTGCTTATTATAAATATTATCTGTTTCGTGGGATCAATGATTTTCACACCAGCGAATAAATTATTTGGTGTTTATTACCCAGACTCACCCTCTTTTCAAATTTGGCAGATTATCACCTATATGTTTATGCATGGCGGTATTGGTCACATCTTTTTTAATATGTTTGCTTTGGTGATGTTTGGATCTATTCTTGAACGGGTGTTTGGTCCCAAACGATTCCTAAATTATTATATTATTTGTGGCTTGGGGGCATTGGTATTGCAATACGGTGTACAGGCTTGGGAAGTAACGGAAATACTAGGATCTCCGTTTGGCAAAGATCAAATGATCTATTATAGCGGAGGTGACTTTTCCGGATATATACCTGATTCAACGTTAAACCATCTCCCTCAATCAGATTTCAATACACTGGCCTCAATTTATAGCATACCAATGGTCGGAGCTTCGGGTGCTATCTATGGTTTATTGCTCGCTTTTGCTGTGCTTTTTCCTAATTTAGAATTACAATTACTCTTTATTCCAGTACCGATTAAAGCAAAATATTTTGTACCCGGGCTAATTTTGATTGAAATATATTTAGGGTTCTCCCAATCAGGATCTTCCATTGCGCACCTTGCGCACGTGGGTGGCGCGCTGTTTGGCTTTCTGCTAATCAAAATCTGGGGAATAAAAAGGGGTTATTATTAATCGTGCATAAAAAAATTAAAAAGATGAAAGAGAATGTCTTAAAATCCTTTTGGAGAGACACCTATACCACCTCTTCTCCTATTCCATATATCATTACAATTCAAGTTATATTATTTGTCTTGACCCATGTTGTCGATCTACTCAGTTTTTCGGACATCGTTTCGAGCAATTTATATGATGTTGTCGTTTCTAAACTCAGCCTTCCGGTATCATTTGCTGAGTTTTTATCGCAGCCGTGGACATTAATTACACACCCTTTTATTTACCAGGGGTTGTTCAACATACTTTTCGATTGCCTGTGGTTGTATTGGTTTGGAAACATATTTTTAACCTTTCTGAATAGAAGACAATTTTTATATGTTTTCATCTCAGGATTATTGCTGGGTGGTATCTCCTATTTATTGTTTGGTAATATCCCTTTTCTAGCAGGCAATTCCCCAAGCCAATTAAACACCAATACACTCGGACTGGCGGCTCTCATCAGTGCTACAGCACTGCTATTGCCCACATACGAAATACGGGTTTTTATTATCGGCAATATACGGCTCCGCACCATTGCTATCATTTATCTTGGCCTGCAGCTTGGAATTCATGCCATCTCGGACCGAACAGCTGCGATCGCGTATCTGGGTATGATTTTATTCGGTTTAGCGTTTATTTACGAATTAAAAAAAGGTCATGATTGGAGCAGGTTTTTTCATAAAAATCTGACACGACGCAACTTAAAGGTTATCTATAAGAACGAAAACACAAATACACTTTCGCAGAAGAAACAACATTCAGAAATACCGAACCAAGAGACTATCGACCAAATATTAGACAAAATTTCAATGAGTGGCTACGAAAGTCTGACTTCTCGCGAAAAAGAAATATTATTCAAAGCAAGTAAGCAAGATCAATAATGTCGAAAGGAAGAGTTTTTCGTCAAAAACTTGGCTTTTTTAGCAAGTCAATATTTACCGCTAATTTATTAGCAGTATTAGCCTTGCTATTGAGTTATTCCGCAGCTTATATCGATCCGCAGTCTTTTTGGCCAATAGCCTTCTTTGGCTTAGGTTATCTCCCCATTCTACTCATTAATCTAGGCTTTGTCATTTACTGGTTTATACGGAAACAACGTTATATGCTATTGAGCTTACTCCCTATATTGATCGGATGGAATTTGATGAGCAAACATATCAATTTCAAGAACAAAAACGACAAGATCATTCTCAAGGCCGACAGTAATCTCCGCGTCATGAGCTTCAATGTCCACTTGTTTCAAACAACACACAACAATAAAGAAACATTTAAAACAGAGGCTATCGAGCTGGTAAATACCGTAAACCCGGATATCGTATGTTTCCAAGAATTTTACAGCAAAATAAAAGGAAAGACACAATTCTCAAAAACATTAAAAGAAGAAGGCAATTTCGAAGGATACTATTTCGAACCGGCATCACAAAACGATCATGAGGGATATGGCCAAGCCATTTTTTCCAAGTATCCCATTATAAATCATGGCACCATACTCCAAAACGAGTACGGTATCAACCGTATTATCTTTGTCGATATACGTCGCGAAATTGATACCCTGCGAGTTTACAATGTACATTTACGCTCCTTTGCCTTACAGGATGAGGATAAAGAATTTATCCAAAAACCGACGGGTCAAAAAGTTAAAAACGAAGAAACAACAAAGCGTGTAGGAAGAAAGTTAAAGCAGGCATTCACCCACAGAAGTGAGCAAGCAAAATCCCTTCGAGCGCATATTGAGACGTCACCCTATCCCAGTATAGTAATGGGAGACTTTAATGACACGCCAATGTCCTATAGTGTAAATATAGTAGGTAAAAACATGAACAATGCCTTTCAGGAAAAAGGTTTCGGATGGGGTGTCACGCATTATGCCATGCTTCCCATATTTCAAATAGACTATATTTTGTGTGGCAAAAAGTTCAAAATTGATAATTATGGCATTGTGAAGGAACGGTTTTCAGACCATTACCCTATTTGGGCAGATGTTAATCTATAGCCGGATCAGTAGCAGTCAATATATGAATGGCCTGCTCGACGTAATCGTCATACCTATTCTTGACCTTGAAATATGCTTCTCTTCCGAAATAATATTTCCCGACTATAGCTTCGATATCCGATTGGATAAGTTCCAATAAATCTCTCCCTTTTCGATCGTCTATTACAATATTTCTATCCTTTAAATAGGCTAAAAAAGCAATGTATTCTTGTTGAGGCAAGTGATATCCCTGCAAGAAATTTTCAATAGAATAGGCGGGCAACTTTTTTGTAAAACGCTCATAAACAAATTGTTCCAAGTAGCTTGATCGTGCAATCTGTTGGTACAATACACTGACGGCATTCGAGTCGATAGAAATTTCGACATCTGGGTTGATCCCCCCGCCACTAAATAGTTCTCTGCCTGCCAACGTTCTATAGGTTTGTGCGTGCGCAAAAGTAGTATCCAACACCCACAGTCCATTATACATACTCGAATAATCGATCATACTTGACCAATTGGCTGTATATTTTTTTTGAATACTTCTGCCTAAGGGCGTATAATATCTTGAAATACTCAAATTAACCCGTGATCCATCTGAAAAATCAAATTGTTCCTGAACAATACCCTTTCCGTAAGATCGTCTTCCGACAATTGTTCCTCGATCCCAATCTTGTACAGCACCGGCTACGATCTCGGATGCTGATGCAGTATATTCATTTATGAGAACAACCAATTTACCTTTTGCGTAACCCCCATTCCCGTCGGAAAAATACTCTCTCTTATCTTCATGAGCCCCCTTAGTATATACTAATACTTTCTGCTCATCAAAGAATTCACTCGCCAATCGAATGGCAACGTGAAAGTATCCACCACCATTGTCACGCAGATCGAGAATAAGACTTTGAGCACCTTGCTTCTTTAACTCCGTTATAGCCTGTTTAAAATCCTCCGCTGTCTTTAATCCAAATCTACGCACTTTAATGTAACCCACAGCCGGCTTGATGAGATAGGCTACATCAATTGAACTCACACTGACTTGATCCCTTATAACTTTATAAGGAGCGGGCATTAATGCACTATCGCGAATTACATAGAGTTTTACACCAGAGCCCTTTTTCCCACGTATCAACCTATCAACCACTTTTTGCGCGATATTCCTACCCGAAACCTGTGTAGAATCTATGGTAATAATACGATCACCAACCTTCAATCCAGCTTTTTCGGAAGGCCCATTGGTTATGAGTCCAACAATCAACAAGGTATCATTTAGATTAAAATATTCTAGGCCAATCCCTTCAAATGTACCTTCCAAAGCTTCACTTTGGGCTTGAGACTCGTTAGGCAAAAGATAACTAGAATAAGGATCCAAATGCGACACGATGTGATTGATGGCTCCATCCTGAAGGGAATCTAGATTTAGACTATCGACATAGCTATTGGAAAGCAGATCCAAAACCTGTTGGATTTTATACGAATTGTCCGAAAAACCAATAGGTACTAAAGAACTACTGGGATTCTTACCTTGCTGATCGGCATAATTTTGCCCCAAGATAAGCCCAAGCAATAATGCAGCAGCATACGTAGCTGCCACGAAAATATTACGTTTAGTACCTTTTTGCATGTAAACAAATGAGACTGCAAAAGTAATTAGTTATTTTAATTTCTTCAGCAAGAATAATTAACTTTATCCTACAAAATGAGTTCCAAATTATTTTAGCGAATTATATAGTTTGGAATAGTAGAAACTTAATCGAAAAACGATACGTGCACGAAATAGAACCATATTACAATTGGCGTCATGATTATACTTCATCTGAAGACGAGCGTTCACCATTTTATGGAACGATTCATAATGAATTTGAATACGACAAGCAGATTTACAACTTTTTATTGCACCCGCAATGGGATCATTTTGGATCACAAACCCTTTATTTAAAAGTCATTTACGTGGATTACGATCGCGAATATACAGTGATTGAATTAATCGGCGAATGGAATGATACCATTTACAATGATATTATGACCCTCAAACGGGAAGTAATAGACCTTATGATAGGTGAAGGTATCACCAAATTTATACTCATCGGAGAAAATGTACTCAATTTTCATGCTTCGGACGATTCATACTACGAAGAATGGTTTCAGGATATCGAAGATGGGTGGATCGCCGGACTCAACTTTCGAGCGCACGTGATTGAAGAATTTAGAACACATAATATTGACTACTATATAAACTTTGGAGGGGCATTTGATCAAATGCCCTGGCGCACGTTGAAACCCAAACAGCTGTACCACCATGTCAACGAACATCTCTCTAGGCGGCTGGGCACATAATTCATTAATCTTTACGTTTGTATTTTGAATTCAGTAACTTTGCCTAGCATTTTTATTTTTGACTTTTAACTTTTTACTTAACACATATGTCATTCAGAATAGAAAAAGACACAATGGGCGAAGTTCAAGTGCCCGCAGACAAATATTGGGGAGCACAAACTGAACGTTCACGTAACAACTTTAAAATTGGTCCTTCGGCCTCTATGCCCAAAGAAATCATAGAAGGTTTTGCATACTTAAAAAAAGCCGCCGCGTATGCTAATCACGAGTTGGGTGTATTACCTGTCGAAAAACGTGATGCTATTGCTGTCGTTTGTGATGAAATATTAGCCGGAAAGTTAGACGATCAATTCCCTCTCGTAATTTGGCAAACAGGCTCAGGCACACAGTCTAATATGAATGTCAATGAAGTCGTTGCAAACCGCGCCCAGGTATTAGCTGGTAGTAAAATAGGCGAAGGAGAAGCTGTGTTAAAAGCAAATGATGACGTAAACAAATCGCAATCCTCAAATGACACTTATCCTACAGGCATGCACATCGCGGCTTACAAAGCTGTAGTTGAGGTGACGATTCCTGGAGTTGAAAAATTACGGGACACCTTGAAACGTAAATCAGAAGAGTTCATGAACGTCGTAAAGATTGGCCGTACCCACTTGATGGACGCTACTCCTTTGACCTTAGGTCAAGAACTGTCTGGTTATGTCGCACAATTAAATTATGGTTTAAAAGCTGTTAAAAACACGTTAGCACATTTGTCCGAATTAGCTTTAGGAGGAACTGCAGTCGGAACAGGCTTAAACACACCTGATGGTTATGACGTCGTGGTCGCTAAATATATTGCTGAATTCACGGGACATCCATTCGTCACCGCTGAAAACAAATTTGAAGCATTGGCGGCACATGATGCAATAGTGGAATCTCATGGAGCCCTGAAACAGTTGGCTGTTTCCTTAAATAAAATTGCGAATGACATTCGTATGTTGGCTTCGGGACCTCGTTCGGGTATCGGTGAAATTTTAATCCCCGAAAATGAACCCGGCTCTTCTATTATGCCCGGTAAAGTAAATCCAACACAATGTGAAGCACTTACAATGGTAGCGGCACAAGTAATGGGAAATGATGTTGCGATCACTATTGGCGGTACCCAAGGGCATTATGAACTTAATGTATTCAAGCCTTTAATGGCGGCAAATTTTTTACAATCGGCTCGTTTAATTGGCGATGCATGCATTTCGTTTGATGAACATTGTGCACAAGGTATCGAACCGAATTATACACGCATCAAAGAACTAGTGGATAATTCATTGATGTTGGTAACCGCATTAAACACAAAAATTGGATATTATAAGGCTGCCGAAATCGCTCAAACCGCACATAAAAACAACAGTACACTGAAAGAAACTGCAATTTCTTTGGGATATGTTACCGCCGAAGAGTTTGATGAATGGGTAAAACCTGAAGAAATGGTAGGCACCTTAAAATAGTTTAGTGGACAAATACCTAAAGAAATATCTTGTTTTTAAAACATACCTACTTTCTATAGTAGGTATGCTTTTTAGTATAGTAGGTTGCCAACGTCATTCTGAAATGCAAACAGAAGGAACTTCTTATCTACACGGTACATGGGTGCAGGATAGTATTCCTCATCAAGATCAGATGCTCAACTATACATTGCACGAATTTACCTTTTCCTGTGATTCCGTATACACTACTATGCATGTACACGCCAAAACGAAAACCATACCAGATAGCTGTTACAAGAATGGAAAATGGACAGAATACGCTAAAGCTGTTTATGTCGTCCGAGGGGACAGTATGATTGTAGAAGGTATTTATACCAAAGAAAACTGGAAGCAAAAAATTTCAGGATGTTATAAACAAGGCCAATACCTACCACGATTTAAAATTGTTCACCATTCTGCAGATTCTGTTGTATTGGAAAACAAGTTTGATTTGCGACCAATCGTATTGCGTAAAGTCGCAGAACTCATCTGCATTCCTAAAAAAAGGTGGGAAATGTAATAGTAAACTAGAAAAAGCAGCGTTAAGCTGCTTTTTCTAGTTTACTAATTTTGTATCATCCGAAGATTTAAGAATATTTTGTTTTAATTCCGTCTCTGCCTGTAACAATTCCTGTTCTACTACTTTCCTTTTTTCACGACCTTCACGTTGGATCTGTAATACTTGCTCGATCGTCTGAATAATATCGGAGTTCGCCTTTTTAATTGTTTCGATATCGACAATACCACGTTCCGTTTCACGCGCAATATTTACTGTAGACTCCTTCAGCATTTCTGAATTCTTACGCAGCAGTTCGTTTGTCGCATCCGTCACCGCCTTCTGTGCTTCTAATGCGCGCTGTGAATGTGCGATTCCTAACGTCAATACCATTTGATTTTTCCATAGGGGAAGTGTATTCACTATACTCGATTGCACTTTCTCCATTAACGAACTACTGTTACTTTGGATCATACGAATCTGTGGTGCAGTCTGTAATACTACCATCCGCGTCAGTTTCAGATCATGTATCTTCCGTTCGAAACGTACCACATGTTGCTCCATATCCTTATAAGCCTGAACCTTATGCTGATCACCTGTCTCTTCAGCTTCCTGTTTCATCTGGGGCAATACATTGGTATGTACGTCTTGCAATTTCTCTTCTCCCGCCGCAATATGTAATGACAATTCTTTAAAATAATTCTGATTCTCTACAAACAGCTTGTCAAAGATATTGACATCTTTTAATAAGGTTTTGTAATGCCCCTCCAATTTCAATTCAATCTGATGGATATTTTTCTCCACCGAAGCATACTCCGTACGCATACGTTGGATTTTTTTCTTCATGTTATCAAAGAATGGGATCAACGGTTTCTTTTTCAAATTTTCATCAAAAGACTTAATATCTGAACGAAGATTCAATAGGATATCCTCCGCTCCACCCATATCTTTTGTCCTAACCTGTTTCAGTATCTCGTTTGAAAAATTACTCACCTTCGTTTGACTCGATACGCCGAATTGGATAATATCAGTCGTTGAATTCAGGTTGATCTTATCTTTATACTGCTTGATAAGTGCCTTTTCTTCGTCCGTAAAATTAACTTGAATTTCATTGTTTTTATCGGCATTATCATCGTATGTCGTTAAATCTATTGTAGCCATAGTTTTAAGTTTCTTATTCTTTTAATAGGTTTCTGTTTTTTAATGTTTGGATATAGACATCCGATTCAGCAGATACATCCAGCAAGCTTGATTTTATAATGTTTGTGACATCTTGTTCGATAGCCATAGCAGCTTGAGCCAATACGCTTTCCAATTTAACTTTCGAATCAATAGTCACTTGATTATGTAACCGCGTGTTTTCAAGTTCATCATATTGACGGAGCACATTAATCACTGTACCATGACGCACCAAAAATTTTTCCGCTTCCATTATATCTCTTTGTTCCAATAAATGGAAAAGACGTATTATTTTATCAATATGCTGATGAATATTTGTATTATTAATTTCCTTGCGGTAATGCAGCATTTTAGTCACAAAAGATTGTGGGGTTTCCATACTCGCCTGTGCCAATTCAAGGCGTTGCTGCTTTTCTACACTTCCGATCCAGGTAAGCGGTCTGACTTCACCGAGTTCCAATCTTTTCAGATAAGGTTTCGCCTGATTTAATAATAGACCATTCCCTAAAATATAAGAAACTACCGAACCGCCCAAAGTTAGCAACATCCCCTGAGACATGGCTCCCCAAAAAAGCAAAAAAGATCCGAAGAGCGCCACCTCAACCATTAATAAAGCCCAGGCCATTATATACCAAGAGCGTACTTTACTTTTAGACGCTTGGGACATCATGACAAAGGGGTGAATATGAACGGGTAAGGGGAAAAATAGGATAATAGATGTAAATGTCCACATCAGATGCCTCAGTTCCCACGTTTTGTTCTTTTTAGTTGCCCAACCCATTCTGCAATTTAATTATTTTTTTATTAATACATCGCAAAAATTAGGCAACATATCGTTTTTATTCGGTGAATGGATATGTGTCTTAGTTTAAGGAGGGTTTTTCTTAATTTTGTTTGATCCGACAGAAGAGAGAAAATCCGGGATCGTAAACCGACAAACGACAGACGGCTAGTTATTAAAACAGCTGTCTACCTAGATAGACAGCTGTTTAATGAAATATTATAGTATTCTTTCGAGATCAGAATAACACCTTAATTAGAAAGGCAAATCATCGTCATCTGAACCCGAAGATGTAATATCTACTGGAGCAGGCATTTCAGCGAATCCTGGTGCTGAAGCTGCAGCACCCGTATTAGCCAATTTTGTCACACGCCAAGCGACTAATGAGTTGAAGTAAGTTGTTACTCCATCTTTATTTGTCCACGGACGGCCGCGAAGATTGAAAGAAACTTCAATTTCGTCTCCAATAGCTAAATTGTCAAAGATGTTCACCCTATCTTGTGTTGATTCAAAGCGAATATATTCTACAAACTGTGGATTCTCTGCGTAAGCAACGATTAAATCTCTCTTTTTAAAAGATTCTGTAACTTGTTGTATCGCACCGATTTCGTGCACTTTTCCTCTAATTTCCATAATCAAAAATATTAAACGATAAAATTACACATTTTTTGCGTTTTAGATTAGTTAACTTTGTAGAAATATGACAGAAGTTTTCAACACCCCGAGTAAAGTTATCATAACGTGTAATAAAAGGCTTTCGCCTTACTTACAAGAAGAAGTCAAAAGTTTAGGCTTCGAAATCAAACGTGCATTTAATACAGGCGTAGAATTATTCCTTTCTGTAAATGACTGTATCAAATTGAACCTCAACCTAAGAACGGCAAGTCAGGTATTATATGAATTAAAATCGTTTAGGGCGAATGATCCAAAAGAACTTTATGACAATTTGGTAAAGATTGCATGGGAAGACATTATACCCTTCGATGGTTATTTTTCGGTCACCTCTACGGTACATAATGAGACCATTACCACACCCTTATTTGCGAATGTAAAGGTAAAAGATGCGATTGTCGATCGTATCAAAGATAAAAAAGGAGTGCGTCCAGATTCGGGACCTGATTACCATAAATGTGTGATCCACCTGCATTGGATGGAAGAACGTGCAGAAATATTCCTAGACACTTCGGGCGAGACACTGGCAAAACATGGTTACCGGAAGCATCCCGGTAAAGCTCCCATGCTTGAGGCGTTGGCAACCTCCACTATCATGGCGACAAAATGGGATGGCAAATCTCCATTTATAAACCCAATGTGTGGATCAGGAACCCTCGCTATTGAGGCGGCTTTATTAGCACAAAAACGAATGCCCGGCTTGCAGCGTATGAATTACTCCTTCATGCATTTTATCGGATATGATGAAGAAGTATTTTTTGAAGAACGAAGACAAATAAAAGACATTGCCGATAAGACTATTTTACCTCAGATTGTTGCTTCAGATATTTCCGATCAGGCGATTGAAATTGCGAAGATGAACGCCCGTACCGCGGGGGTAGAACACTTAATCACATTTGAAATCTGCGATTTTGCAGACACTACAGTTCCACAAGAACCCGGCGTGATCATGTTCAACCCTGAATACGGCGAACGTCTGGGCACCCATTCCAAACTAGAAGTTACCTATAAGCGAATCGGGGATTTCTTAAAGCAGGAATGTAAAGGATATCGGGGATATGTATTTACTGGGAATCCAGAATTAGCGAAAAAGATCGGATTGAAAGCATCCCGAAGATTTGAATTCTTTAACGGAAAATTAGATTGTCGGTTATTGCAATACGAATTGTACGACGGTTCAAAAGATAATTAATCTATGCAGTATCAGGAATTCATCGACAAAACAGCTTGTTTTGTCCAAGATCGACTAAAAGATGCTGAATCAGGGCATGACTGGTGGCACATTCAACGTGTATGGAATAATACAAAGTTGATTCTACAAACAGAAGAGGCAGATGCGCTGGTATGTGAACTTACTGCGCTATTGCACGATATCGCTGATAGCAAATTTCACAATGGGGATGAAACCATCGGTCCGCGTATAGCTGGTGACTTTTTAACATCTATAGGCGTCGATCCTTCAATTATTCAACATGTGCAACAGATTATTTTAAACATGTCTTTTAAGGCTTCGTTAGGTGCGATCAACTTTCACAGCAAGGAATTGGAGATTGTACAAGATGCCGACCGACTGGATGCCATTGGCGCGATCGGTATAGCTCGAGCATTCAACTATGGCGGGTACAAAAATAGAGAGATCTATAATCCAAATATCCCTTTTATCGAAAACCAAAGTAAGCAAGCGTATAAAAACACCACTGCTCCTACCATAAATCATTTTTACGAAAAACTCTTGTTGCTGAAAGATAAAATGAATACAGACGCCGCCAAGCAAATCGCAGCGACCCGTCATCAATTTATGGAACAGTTTCTTGAGCAATTTTACGGAGAGTGGAATGGAGAAAAATAAAATGTAATATTCTCTTAATATTAAGATAAGTAACTTAGGCATTACTATGAACAATAGGGGTGCTTTCATTCTAAGGCGTCCTATACAAATATTCAAGAATATATGTTAAGTATGAACAAATTAAGTATTTTAGGAATTATGCTCTGTTTATCGGTTTTAGTACAGGCGCAAGAAACTCAAATCATAGCACATCGAGGTGCTTGGAAAAACACAAAATCTCCCCAAAATTCTATCGCTGCACTCCGCGACGCGATTGCACAGGAAGTCTGGGGAGCTGAATTTGATGTCCACCTTACAAAAGATGATGTATTGGTTGTCAATCATGACAATGATTTTCAGGGAATAGACATTGCTACTTCTACATATCAAGAGTTATTAGCAAAGCAGCATCCCAACGGCGAACAAATAGCTACGGCAGAAGCATATCTGCAAGAAGGTATCAAGCAAAGTAACACAAAGATGATATTTGAGTTGAAGACCAATCGCTTAGGTTTAGATCGCACGCTTAAATCGGTAGAAATCGCTTTCGATCTCGTAAAAAAACTTCGAGCGGAGTCCCTAACTGAATTTATCGCTTTTAGTTATGATGCCTGTCTGCATTTCAGAGCTTTGGACAAAAACATTCCTATACATTATTTAAATGGTGATAAAAGCCCTCAACAAATAAAAGACGCGAACCTAACGGGAATCGACTACCATCTTTCCGTTTTCAAAAAAAATACCGATTGGATTACTGCTGCAAAAAACTTAGGTCTGAAAACGAACGTATGGACAGTGAACAAGGAAGAGGATATGAACTATTTTATAGACAGCGGAATTGATTATATCACGACAGATGAGCCCGAGCATCTGCATACTTTAATAAAAAAATAAGACAAAATCTATACAGCGATGAAACCATTATCTTTGATACCCTTCTTTTTCCTTTTTATATTATATGTGTCTGCACAAGAGATTAACGTGGCTACCTTCAATATCCGCTTGAAAACGGATGGAGATATCGGCAACCTGTGGCAGGATCGAAAAGAGGCTGTTTGCAATCTGATTACTTATCATGAATTTGACATCTTCGGCATACAAGAGGGCTTTAAAGATCAGGTTAACGATATGAAACAATTGCTTCCCAACTTCGACTATGTGGGTGTGGGACGCGATGATGGTGCTGAACTGGGAGAACATTCCGCAATCTTCTATAATAAAAATCGTTTTGAGGTGCTTAAAAGTGGAACTTTTTGGCTCTCGGATACGGATACGGAAAAACCCAATAAAGGATGGGATGCCGCACTTCCCAGAATCTGTACCTGGGGTGTTTTTAGAGATAGAAAAAACAACAAGTCTTTTATACTAATGAATACCCATTTCGATCACGTGGGCGTACAGGCGAGAAAAGAAAGTGCAAAGTTGATACTCCGCAAAGCCACAGAATTTGCGACGGAACTCCCGCTTATCCTTACTGGAGATTTTAATGTAGATGAAACAAACGAGGCCTATTTTACCCTTGCAAACGGTGGAGTGGTAGAGGATGTACTCACTAAATCTAAAATCGTCTATACCCCTAATTCTACCTTTAATAATTGGGGGAAAAGTATAAAACCTACCGGTAGGATAGATCATATTTTTATTACTCCTCATTTTAAAGTAGAGAAATACGGCATCTTAACGGATACCTACATGGGTAAATACCCTTCAGACCATTTCCCGGTTGCAACACGATTGGTGTGGCAATAGTAATTATGCGTTCGGAAGTAATTCTATTCTATTATTTGGGTAAAAAATCTGAAAAATGCATTAGTATTGGTATGTTTGTAACAAACAGAAAGTCATGAATAGAAAAACCGCTCAATTACTTGCCATAGGCGTAGTCTCCTTTCCTTTATTTTTGGGTTGTGAAACCATGAGCCAAATTGCAAGCAATACGCCAAATACTACTGTAGGAACTACTTCTCCCTCGACAACAGGCTCTGTTACCCAGACCGAAGCGGTTACAGGTATCAAACAAGCATTGGGTAACGGATTGAATAATAGTATCAACGCGTTATCCATCAAAGATGGTTTTTTGGGAAATGCAGCCGTAAAAATCTTGATGCCCGCAGAAGCACAGCAAGTAGAGAAAACGTTGCGTTCTATAGGAATGGGATCATTGGTCGATAACTTTGTGACAAGTTTGAATCGCGCTGCCGAGTCGGCAGTAAAAGAGGCAGCCCCTGTATTTGTCAATTCGCTATCCCAAATGACGGTAACCGATGCATTTAGTATTTTACTCGGTGCACAACAAGATGCTGCAACAACTTTTTTCAAAAGAACGACTTCTGCTACACTGGCTTCAAAATTTAGTCCTATTGTTGAATCTGCATTGGGCAAAAATAATGTAAGTACCTATTGGACCCAGTTAACATCAGCTTATAACAATCTGCCCCTTACTTCCAATAAAGTAACCACAGATTTAAATGCTTACGTAACTCAAAAAGCGATAGACGGATTGTTTGTAAAAGTTGCAGAAGAAGAACTAAAAATCAGACAAAATATAGGAGGATCCCGCAATACCGGTGTACTGCAAAAAGTATTCGGCTGGGTGGATACACAGAAATAAATTGAAGGGTTAATCACCTAATCCTTCAATTTATTTATTTATATCGTTCATTTGTTCTTTTGGTATCCAATTGTTCATATGGGATAACACCGACACGCTCTGCCCATTTGTCGTAGATACCTACCATCTCTTTAAGAACCGTGGGATGCTTACTTTTCAGATCTGTTTGCTCCGCTCTATCAGACGATAGATCATACAAAAACCATTCATTTTGCGGGTACTCCGCTACTATTTTCCATTTTCCTTTCCGAACGGCTTTGTTGCCTTCGTGCTCAAAGCAAATCGCACGTTCTTTCGCTTTTTCATTAGCTGTCCACGAAGAAACCAGAGAAATTCCTTCCATCGTCTGGATCGAATTGCCCTTGTAAGTTTTAGGATATGTTGCGCGGGCATATTCAATGATTGTCGGCATGATATCTACCAAGTGTGCAGGGCTTTCTATGCGCATTCCTTTTTGAATAAACTGCGGGCCATATGCAATAAATGATGTCGCATTGCCTCCTTCAAACTCCCAATGTTTATATTTTCGAAAAGGTGTATTACTAACTAACGCACCTTCCAAGCCATATGCCGTAAACGATTGTGGATGGCTCGCCGGAAAGTCATTGGCAGCTAAAATTTCAGGCGTAAAACCTGCATTGGCGATCTTTTCACTACTTGCTCCATTATCGGATAGAAATATAAAAATGGTATTCTCTAACTCGCCTATTTCCTGGAGTCGTTTTTTGATCTTGCCCACATTCTGGTCGACCCTATCCACCATTGCCGCATAAACTGCCATTTGTTCATCCCATTTCACTTTTTCTTCCCAAGAGCAATCCGCCCACTTTCGTATATTTTCATCGATTTTCGGCAAGGTTGTACCAGTGGGAAACAATTCTAATTCCATTTGTTTATCGAATCGTTTCTGGCGTAAAGATTCCCATCCTTCCATATATTTGCCCTTATATTTCGCAATATCTTCCGGTAATGCATGTAACGGCCAGTGGGGAGCCTGATAGGCGATATACATAAAAAAAGGGTCGTTATTTCGCTTCTCCACGTGTTGGTTTATAAATTCCAAAGCATAATCGGTATAGGCATCAGTCGAATAATATGTTGCTGGAGGTACAATTTCCTCGTTATCCAATGCTATTGTCAATTTTTGTTTGGGTCTATAGGATCTATTCTCGAAATAACTATTGGCCCCATCTATTAATCCATAATAGCGCTCAAAGCCACGTTGCAAAGGCCAATTTTCCTTTGCCTGTCCGACATGCCATTTGCCCGACATGTACGTGCCATATCCGACTTGCTGTAGAACCTCTGCTAATGTAACCGTTTGGCGATTCAGATACCCTTGATATGCCGGATAGGGCCGAGTATTCATCATATCACCCACACCTGCTTGATGGGGATACACCCCTGTCAATAAAGAGGCACGCGAGGGACAACAGCGAGAAGCATTATAGAAATTAGTCATCTTAACTCCGTCCTTGGCCATAGTATCCAAATTGGGCGTATTGATTTCTGAACCAAAACATCCCAAATCCGAATAGCCCATATCATCGACAAGGATTAATACAAAATTAGGTCGGGTCTGTACCTGACTAAAAACGGTATTCCCACCCAATAGTACGAACAATACATATGCAAGTAACTTTTTCATCTGTGTATAATTTGTCTTTAAAATCTGATAGCTTCATTGACTGACTGAGGAAATCCATATTCTATTTTAAATATTTTCGTAATTCCAATTTTGACTGAGCCGAAAGATATTCCGCCACCAACTTGGCATTGAGCTCTGCACCTGCTTTAATCGTATGCGTACCATCTTTGTCCCCAAAATAGTTACCCGCTACCTCTGCTTGACCAATTCGTTCATACACTTCAATAACTTTATCGTGAAGCGGAATAAACAGCGCATTAGATTGCGTTGCAGCTTCTTGTGCCCACAATGCATAGTCTGAACGGCGCACCTTCTCTCCTTCCCAGGCATTACGGGGTATCGGTGAGCAGATAACAGCCGTAGCACCTTTATCCTGTACGTTTTTAACAAAGCGACGTAAATAGAATCCATAACTGTATACCATCTCCCGCTGTTGAAGGAGCGGATTATACACTTCTTGATATTCATCCCCATTACCTTTTATCGTTCCTCTTGCACGTAACGTATCCACAATCGGACTGGAGTCATTGTGACCAAATTGCATCATGACGAAATCACCGGGCTTAATCTCATCCAATACTTTTTGCCAAAGCTTAGGATTGTTGTAATAGGTACGGGTACTGGTGCCTCCTAAAGCTCGATTTTCCACAGAAATTTTATCCAGATCAAAGTAATCGGCTATAAAACTTGCCCATCCCCATTGGCCGTTTGATCCGTTGCCTTGACCATTTTTTACCGTCGAATCACCAATTACAAAAAGTGTCGGCTTTTTGTAATTGGCAATGAACGAAAAACTAAGGATTGTAATACACAACAATCCAACAACGCATATTATATTCTTTAATGTCATCATATTTAGTTTAAATAGTTGGTAATGGGATGGTTTAGCGCCTTTAACCCCTCTACTACAGACGCTGCATTCAGTTCAGCACCAGCTTTATTGGTATGTGTATGATCTCCTGGAAAATACTTGGATTTCACTTCATCGGGCCCCATTTGTTGGTATTTGTCGGCTGTAATACGATTTAAATCGACAAAAGGTACCTCTTGCTCTTCGGCGATCTGCCTCGCCCAAAGTCCAAAATCCTGATCTGCCCGTTTCACGTTTCCATCAGCATCCCATTGATTCCGTGGAATCATGGATAAGACCACGGGCTGTACACCTTTAGACTTTGCTTGAATAATAAATCGCCGCAGGTTTTCCCCATAACTTCTAACTACCTCCGTTTTTGCTTCGCCCCAATCCAATACAACAGAATCTTGACCAATCCCTCGCAATACACCCCTATATCCCTGACGTGAGGTATCCGGCTTACTCCCTTCGTTATGCCCGAATTGGATCAACAGATAATCTCCAGGTTTAAATAGGGAATCTAACCTCGTCCACCGTCCTTCCTTAACAAAAGTACGGGTACTCCTTCCCGCCATAGCATGATTAGCGACACTAATTTCAGTTGTATCCAGAAAATTTGACAATAGTGTACCCCAACCCCAATATTGATCATTACTATTGCGTACTGTTGAATCTCCAATGAGGTAGATAGTCGGTTTATGCTGTAGTTCAAATGAGAGCAGTATTACACTCAACATTACCGCTACCCATTTTATCGTATCTTTTTTCATCTATAAATAATTTAATTCACCTTAGCTCCTAATATCTGTTTCCTATTGTCCCATTCTGGTTTTTACTTATTTAAACTCATGAACAGTGCTTGATCCCTATAACAGGTAATTTTCCCGTTTTCCAGAAACAACTCTGCCACTTGAATGCTACTTCTCCTTTGTTCAAATCCATCTTTCCCTGCATTTTCAGATGTTTTCCCAGGGTGTGTAAAATAGTAGATAAAAGCACGACCTTCGTGTATAAGCACATCGGGATGACCTCCAACCACTTGATCGTCCACCCCTTTACCCGGACTCTCCAGAATTAGCTCATCTTGCTTTTTCCAGTTCAGTAGATCAGCAGTTTGAAAAATTGCTAACCCCTTCCAGGTGTCCACCACCATCCAATAAGCATCCTGCCATTCAAATACCTTAGGCCCTTCACCACGTGTAGCCAATGCCTTCCCCTTATCCACCCAATGATACAGATCTTTACTATCTGCGTAATATACCGATTTTCCGTCCATCTCATTGTTGTACCACATACGCCAGCCCCCTGAAGGGAGCTTGAACACACAGGCGTCTATTACCTTTTCGTTGGCCAATGCCAACGTAGAAACATATTGCCAATTTAACAAATCTTTACTCGTGAAGTGTTGAATGTTCCGCGGATGTTTCCAATCCGTAAAGATACCAGGTACTACGGTCAGGTACATATGGTATGTGCCATTATCCTCAACAATATCGGGTGCCCATTGCGTTTCTATAAGGTGTGGCGCCTGCATAGCCGCCACACCTCTATACTTCCAGGTGACACCATCTAGCGATTCTGCGATCCCTATAGCCGTTCCGTGCACCCAACTTACTCCCGGCAATTCCGTAGCCTTAGCGCGTCTATTGGTATAGAACATAAACCATTTACCTTCCGCTTTATTCCAAACTACAACTGGATCCGCTGCTCCGTCATAAATGGTATCCCTGAAGAGAGGCTTTGGCACCTTTTTATCCGCTATTCGATTCGCCCCGACTATGCGGATATCTGGGCGTGTTTGCTCGTTCATACCCGTCCCTAGATAAAATCCCGTGTGTGGTGGCTGATTGTACCCTACATTCTGCCAAGCAATACTTAACCGGTACTGCGGATCATGCATCAAGGTGTACAGTCTATGGTTTGTCGGAATTGTAGTTGTATAGATGCGTAGGGATTGGTTATCGTCCGCGCGAAGGATCAACTCCTCCCGCCAGTCACCAAATATATCTGCACTTAGATTAGGCGTACTTTTAGTTCCATTGATTGAACCGGCACCTTCAGCCGTAAAAATTCTACCTTGCTTGTACTTTTCAATATAGTTGCTATTCAGCAATTCCCTACTGAGATCAGCGTCCCACCAGATCAAAAAATTAGCGGTTCTCGGGGCTGGCCCTACTGCTTTTCCCGCCGTATTATAGACCTGTTTAGATCCTGACCACCACATATAAGCCCCTTTAGTTTCGGGATCGATATTCGCAGCCGCTCCGCGACCGATATCTTCAT
Source organism: Sphingobacterium olei (assembly GCF_005048855.1). Taxonomy (GTDB): domain Bacteria; phylum Bacteroidota; class Bacteroidia; order Sphingobacteriales; family Sphingobacteriaceae; genus Sphingobacterium; species Sphingobacterium olei. Next base: position 255,757 of record NZ_SUME01000004.1, on the reverse strand, counting down.
CGATCCCCCCTTTGAAAAGAATCTTGCCACTTTTTGCATCAAATAACGCAGCACCAATTTTTTTACGTTCATGAATACCAAATACTTCTAGACCTGGGTTATCCAAATCAAGATCCGTTACGTGTAAAGCATCACCATGCCCCAATCCAGTAGAATATAATCCAGTTCCATCATCGTCAATACACATTGACCCGAAAATAATCTCATCTTTACCATCTCCGTCGACATCTGCGACAGCCAAACCGTGGTTACCCTGTCCTGAAAACGGATTTTTGCTATCTTCAGAATCAAACATCCAACGTTTCACGAATTTTTTATCTTTAAAATCCCACGCTACCAACACCGACCTCGCATAGTATCCTCGGGTCATCACTACACTCGGGTTCTCACCATCTAAATAAGCTACACAAGCCAAAAAGCGATCGGCCCTATTTCCATTATTATCTGTCGACTCTCCTGTCGCTAAGCCACCCCAAGCACGCAAATCATCGCCACGGCCGGGTTCGTATATCACCGTATGAATTTCTTCTCCGCTAAGACCGTCAAATACAGTCAGGTATTCTGGTCCCTGTAGTATACGGCCAAATGTCCTTGACGAAGGGACGGTGTCACGCCAATCCGCAAGCGGATCACCAATATAATTACCTTTCCCATCCTTGGTACCATCAGCCGTCTTACACACTACCTCGGCGCGACCGTCATTATCGAGGTCGTATACCATGAATTGCGTATAATGTGCCCCTTCACGGATATTTCTACCGAGATTAATCTCCCATAAAAAAGTACCGTCCAATTTGTAAGCCTGTAAAATAGGTTCGGATGTCAATCCATTCTGCGAGTTGTCGGCACCTCTTCCTGTTTGGTGGACAATGATCTCATATTCGCCATCTCCATCCAAATCCCCTACGGAGACATCGCCCGGCGTATACCTCTGCGGTGTTTTTAACTTTAATTCAAGGTACTGTTGCACAGGATCTCTGGGATTGATTACAAAACGTGATTTATGATCTTCAGTTGCACCACTGATCTTAGCGACATAATACGACACTTCTTTCGCAAAGTCCACCTGTTCGTCGACAAAATTTGTCCCTTTGTCCAACGGAGCTTTATTTAGCTTCACGTGTGGAGCATTGCCATATTGACGATAGATGTTAAAACTCGTATGCGGCTCTTCATTACCTAATAACCGCCAACTGATGAAAGCCGATTTTTCGGATGTTTTTACCGCGACCACCCCTCTATTAAGAAATTCCATCTTACGTTGGGCGTACACTCCATTTATCAATATAAATAGGAGGAACAAGGTAATTAATTTACTGTTCATAATCCGTTAAATTATAAGGCTTGCAAGTTATTTAAGCTTTTTGCCATTTACCGTTACATTTTTGAGCTTGAAATTGGAAATATATTCCTGATGGATTTCCGGCTTTTTACTAGCTGTGATCGCCATATTTTCAAACGTAAAATCCGATAGGACATATTGATCCGAGTTATTCACATCAAATACGATCTCACAATCCAATTTGATGTTGCGCATCGTTATATTTTTTGCATACGATAATTTAATCCCTGTTTCACCTTTCAGGTCAAAGAACTGCGTCCATGGTTTGATGTGAAGAAAACTTGCCGCATTACCGGTGATATCTTCCACCAAAATATTTTCATACAGCTGAGGGGTATCCGGACGCATCTTTAACTGCAACACTTTTTTTGCCTTATCTACGGTGTTACGTCTGAATATAATATTATAGCTGTGAATCGACTCACTACCACAAGTTAGTGTACTGTGACAGAATCCAAAGGAGCAGTCTTCAATAATGATATTGTAATTGGGACCATTATTTTCATCTTTGTCTGCTGTTGGACCTTTGCCCCCCTTTAAAGCAATTGCATCATCGTTGACAGACATGTAGCAATTTTTGATATGTACATTATGGCAGGCATCAAGATCCACTGCATCGGAGCTTGGTGCTTTGACTGGCTTTTCAGGAGCAGAAATATGTAGATCCACCAGTTTTAAATTTTCACATCTATAGAAGTGGGAAGTCCAAAAAGGTGAATTCATCATTTTTATACCCGAAATACGGACATCCTTGCTATTGGACACATACAATACCCGTGGGCGCATTTCGTCCATGTTGGTACATTTTGGATTAAATGCCCGACGCAACCAGAAAGCTTTCCAATACCGCAGTCCGTTTCCATTCAAGGTACCCTTGCCCGAAACCGTAAAACCATCTACCGCATCGGCATTAACCAATGCTGCAAAATATTTCAGCGTTTGTCCTTCCATACGTGTAGTCAGTAAGTCAAAATTACTGATATCATCGCTTCCTTTCAGTACCGCGCCTTCTTCCAAATGCAGGTGCGTCATCGGTTTAAAGAACAATGAACCACTTAAATAGATTCCCTTTGGGATAACGATCACGCCACCACCTGCTTGATGTGCTTGATCGATGACCGACTGTATTTTCTTAGTCTGGAGGACCGTACTGTCGTTCACGACGCCAAAATCGGTAATTCGATAGGATTTTCCTAAACTATTAATGTCGGTGGAACTGTCCTGACGAAACCAGTCGGACACCATTGTTCCATCTGGAAAACGATCTTGTGCTTTTAATTCCTGAACTAAACAGATGGCAACTACGGCCATTACAACTATTAGGATTTTACTTTTCATCTATTTATTTTTCGTTAATCGGTGGACGAGAACTCGATATGACAATATTATCTTGATCTCGGTTTCATATACTTTAACATCTAACGTTATCGGTCTCACCGCTCTCTAAAAATGATAGCCACTGATTTTTGGTTGATAACTTCTGATTTATAATTTTTTTGACTTATCAATAAAACTATCAACTATATCCGGCAGGAGCAACCTGTGGCGTCCTGCTCTAAAGAAATTTTATGGTTAAAAAATAGATAGAGGAGGCTTTATTACAATGCAGGCTATTGTAGTCGGCTTTTCGACTATTGTAAAAAATTTGTTATCACTGGTTTTAGGCTTTGAAGTTAGCGATGCGGGGCAGCATTTCTAATTCCGCTAAAGTACCAATGACGGATTGTCCAATCGGGATGACGACACATTGCAATAAAGGCATTCTTAAATAAACAAGCTATTTCATAACGTTAATCCGTTAAGATATTCTCTTTTGGCATTTCGAATTGATTATTCTCTTTCTCAGCTTTTGGAATTCCAAAGTAAAAATAGAGTGTCCGTTCTATTGGTGTATGAATTTTATTAGTCTCGCCACTAGGTCCATTTACCCCCGGACGGTTATTAATTCCCATGGCTAGCTTCGTACCTACTGCCGGTATGGCATCCAGGAACGACACATCTCCAGTCGGCAAATCCGGATAATTTTTAGGACCTGAGATACCATAAAACTCAAACAACCGTACATACATATCCGGCTGATCCGTGGCTACTAAGAATTTTCCTTGGGTGGTGTTAAACTCCATCCAGGAGACATCAGAAAAATATCCTTTGAATTCCGGGAATACCCACGGGCCAATACCCGCCTTAGCATCATTGTACATACTTTCCCAGGTATTTAAAGTCACACCCTGTAATCTGTTTTTCCATACACGGTACGGACCATTACCTAACCATTTAGCACCAATAATATAATTTTCAGGATAATTAAAACTCACCCCGGCAAATGCATAATCACCGTTCAGGTTGTATTTATAGTCCAGCTTCAACCAACCATCAGGATGCATAGTCCATCTCAGATAATCCAAATTACCTTCAAAGTCACATTCCACGACTTGATTCCCCCCCTCTTGGTAGGTCTTGACATCCTTAAAAATTGCATCGCCACTCACGAGTATCGGTCCATTATTGAAAGCTAATTTCATACTGTATTCATTGGCTAGGTCAGAAAGTAAGCCCGTTTGCTTATCAATAGAAACACTGATGCCATTTGCTTTTAATACATACGCTGCAGAATCTTCTTGGAGTTCGACAGCAGTAGACGTTTTTACGGCCAATATAGATTGCGTAATGGCGACATTGGATTTAATACGCCATGTCCATGCATAGATCTCCTCGCCATGTGGATCTACAGCTTTGAAATACAGTGCGTCATAATTTTTCCAGTCCGCGGGTAAGCTCAAGTTTAATATACCTTTTTCATGGGGTTTTATATCTCCAGCCGTAACCGCAGCGGCATGCTTCACAGTAAAACCAGACTCACTATCATATGGTTTCTTATAATCAATCAATTGGTATTCGAAAGAGCAGTCTGAAAGATTGGTGTGATGGTAGCGATTTTCCACCTGTAACGTACCCGTAAAATCTGCAGGTAACGATTTCATCTTGATATGTACAGGCGAGAAAATTTCACGAATCGCATAGAAGCTTCCCTCCTTTTCGCGATGTGGCCCTACGATACCATCCGGAGCATTAACCTTGTTGACATCAATAATACCGTTGAAATCCGTTCGTACTATGCCTTCATCCGCAAAATCCCAGATAAAACCACCGCCACCTAGTTTGGCTTGCCAATGCAGCTCCCAAATGTCGGCCAAGCCAGCCGCTGCGCCGCCATCATCCTGCGCGTGCAGAAATTCGGTGGTCATATAGATATTTGGGCCTTCCAATATCTTTTGCGTTGAATAATAATCTTCATAATGATTGCCATCGATGCCATTGATCGCATTTCCCGGTCTATGATGCGCATGCATAACGACGCGATCAGATAGATCGTATTTACGGTACTCATCGACCAATTCTTTGTTGTGTCCTCCCTCATTTCCGTTACTCCACATAAAAATCGAAGGATGGTTAGCATCCCGAATTACCATCTCCCTTACCAATTTTTTACCCACGGGCGTTGCGTAGGCTTTTTGCCATCCGGCGAGTTCATTCAATACGTACAGCCCTAAAGAATCACAAATATCCAAGAAGGACTTATCTGGCGGATAGTGAGAACAGCGAACCGCATTCATATTCATTTCCTTAATCAACTTGACATCTATCAAATCCAGACGTGCGTTGACACTTCGTCCCGTCTCCGGCCACCACACATGCCTGTTAACCCCTTTCATCTTAACCTTCGTACCGTTTACATATATCCCATCCCCCTGACGTACTTCTATTGTACGAAAGCCGAAACGTTCTTTTGTTTCATACACCTCTTTCTTATTAGACTTCAACGTAAAATGAGCATAGTAAAGATTAGGGGTTTCCGCCGTCCATAATAGAGGCTCTTGGGTTTTAACAGCAATATTTTTAAATGTATCCTTCTCTCCTACTTTGACAGTAGAAGACCCTATTATCTTATTGTTTCGGTCTTTGATCTCGACAGAGATCTCAGCATTTCTGCCGACATTCTCCAGATAAACATTTGCTTGGAACGTTCCGTCGGCTTTTGCGTCAATCGCTGTCCAGGCAATATGACTTTGTGGAGTTGCTTCTAGATAAACAGGACGATAGATTCCTCCCAAGATCCAATAATCTGCCAAACGCTCCGCATTATTAACCGAATTGTCGGCAGACATTTTGGACACGAGAACTTCAATCTGATTGTCCTTGCCGTAAAATACCTTATCGCTGATATCATACTTAAAGCGGTAAAAAGAACCTTGATGCATATCTCCGGCAAGTTTACCATTTATCTTCACTTCGGTATCGGTCATAGCGCCTTCGAAAACGATGGATATCTTTTTACCTTGCCATTCTTTTGGCACCGAGAAGGTGTGTCTATAGATACCTTTCTCGTCGTTGAATTTAAAATTCTTACCATAGGTCACATAATCCCGTCCGTAGTTATACGCGCCGAAACCTTGTTGTTCCCAATGACTAGGTACTTCTATCGTAGACCATTTGCCTGCCTTCCGGCCACCATTGACCCAAAAATCCCAGGTAACGGTATTTTCATTGTCGGTACCCGACAAATATTGAATTTCCTTTGTCTGACTAAGACCAATCGAAAAGGATAAGAAATAAACTGCTACAGCAAAAATATTAAAACGCATAAAATACAAGGTTTAGTAAAAATGGGCGACCCGAATATAGGTATCTTTCACGAAGATCGTATCCTGCGCTATCCTGAGGCGAACCAAAATACACTATCCTAACGCACTTCGATTACAGAGAAGATCTGAGGTTCGTATAAAATGGAACTTCCATATGTTCACGCGAATTGTCAAGAATACATTGTGCAGCATATTTCCCCATCAGCTCAAAATCTGCTGAAATCGTCGTGATCCCGTTAAGCATATATTTTTTTAGTGGAGTCTCGTTATAGGATATGACGCCAACATCTTTACCAATTTGATACTCTTTTGCAATAATTTTATCCAAGAGCAGCACAAGATCATCTTCTGCTAAATTAATGTAGCAGACTTCCCTTTTGATACTCTCTTTGTCTAGGTTATCCACCAAAATATGATCGAACGCATACTCTTGGCAGAATTTATAGAACCCCTTAATAATTGCTTTGGGATAATCACTTTTGTCCGGGAATACCAGCTTCAATGTCTTATATTTCGAAAGCGGTTCCAAGATTCGCTCCAAGGCTTCATAGATATCTTTTTCATAATCCTCATAAATAACAGCATACTTACCCTCCAAGCCATCTACAGTTTTCCCCAACAACACGATTTTTTCAGGAGGAATCAGCGAGAGCACTTCAGCGGCCTGATCTCTTCCTTCTTTAAAATGTGGGAATACGACATATCGATCATACGATTTAGATAGGTTTTTAAGCAAACTCCGAAGGTGACTAATATCGCTGTTATACACAAATAGATCCAACGAGGCTTCACTTCCTAATGTCTGGGCGAAGGAATCGTACACTATTTTTTTATGTACACTCAGTTTGTTCAAAAAAATAGCAATGCGTTTTCGATCCATTTCTCTTTTTAAGATGAAATACCCCTTTCCCGGATTAGCCTTGATCACTTCCTGCTTTTTCAAGAAATTATATCCTTTTTCAACGGTATCACGTGAGACTCGCAACTGCATACTAAGCTCATTGATGGAGGGGAGTGGATCCCTAACTTTCACAATATTATTTTTCACCGCTTCGATTACACCATCTGCAAGCTGCATGTACATGGGAATTGAAGAGAAATTATTAATGTGGATACTGTTGATTAGCGCTGCACCTTTCATCGTTCAAAAAATTACTGGTTAGAAATATGGGTTTATAACAAATAATGTCTTACATCACCGTATCGCAAACTTATCCCTATTGCACTTTTAAATGCCAGTAAAAATCACTCAAATTACATGTAAAAATGGCTCATACATGCGAAAACTGGCCTAATCAACCCTACATCAGCAAAAACATGGATCAATATTTCGTTAAGAATCAGCTTTAAACTTCAAACATGATGGTACAGGATACGATTTCACAATAAATTTGGTTAAATTAGGAGCGTTATAGAGCCCATGTTTTAAGAGTTGACCAATGTATAGACAGGTAAGTTTGTTAATCGTGCTGTTGTTTTTCCTCTCCGGATCGCATTCTTATAGTCAATTCCTTAATTTAAAATTTGATCATATTACTTCGGAAGACGGTCTCCCTCACAGTACCATACATGGTATTACCAAAGATAAATATGGGTTCATGTGGTTTGGCACCTGGTCGGGTTTAGCACGTTACGATGGGTACAAATTTCGGATCTACCGTTATGATGCCCAAGACCCAAAAAGCATCATTAACAATAGGATCCACAATATTCTCACCGATGCGGACGGCATGATCTGGGCATTGACGTTCGATGAGAATTTCCTTTGCAAATACAATTATGACACCGATAACTTTGAACGGATCCCGAGAGAAAAGGTTCCAGACGAATTGTGGCAACGAATAATAAGAAGAAACCATCGGCTCAGTGTCAATTACACCTACAAACAACACCAATGGTATCTTGATAGTTATACGAATGCTGTGGTCGAAACACACCTGCCTACGGGCCTTCGCAAACAGTACGGCACCGACCCCATAAATATGTGGTCTATCAACGACAATTACGTAAGCGATATCTATCTAGACAATCAACGGATCCTATGGCTGGGCACCTACAGCAATGGTATCAATAAAACCTATCTTGAAGCCACCCCATTTCATTATTTGCATCATGATCCACACAATCGCAATTCTATTATCGACAACACCATCCGTTCCATATGTGAAGACTTGGAAGGAAACTTATGGATCGCCACCCGAAGCAAGGGCATCACTGTCGTACCAAAAAACGGACAATACCGGCACTTTCAGCATGATGAAACGGACATAAATTCTCTTAGAAGCAATTACATTAAAAAGATTTTCTGCGATTCGAAGGGTTACATCTGGATCGGGGGGCAGCGTGGGCTAGATCGATACGACCCACAGATTAAAAAGATAACACGAATAGAACATCCATCACTCTCTAACACGACCGTATTTGGGATTATGGAAGACCATCAGCACAATATATGGCTGGCAACCTGGAATGGGATTTTCAAATACGTAAGAACCACGGCTACATTAATCCATTTTGACCCCGCTAAGACATTACCTCAGGAGCATGTATGGACGATCTTTCAGGACAGCAAACATCAAATATGGGCAGGCACGGAGGGAAGCGGAATTGTAGTTCTTAAAGAGCAAAGCAACGGAGATCTCTCTAGGGTAATGCATTTAAAGCACGACAGCAGCGCTATCAATACTTTGAGCGACAACCGGATTTACAGCATCTATGAAGATCAAGAGCGCAACGTGTGGATCGGCACCGGAAACGGGCTGGATCGCTATGATCCTCAGACAAAATCGATAAAACATTTCTCAGGTCCTTCCCATATGCTACCGAAAGGAACAATTGCAGGTATAACCGAAGACCGGGGAGGGTTCCTCTGGGTAAGTCACAAACAAGGCATCTCAAAAATAAATAAAAAGACGTTTTCCATACGCACTTTTTCACAACAAGATGGTCTTCAAAGCAACGAGTTCGCGGAAGGTGCGGTTTATAAAAGTCCGTTTTCAGATCTTCTTTTTTTTGGTGGTAATAAAGGTGTTAACAGCTTTCATCCAGATAGTATAAAGACAGACACGATCCCACCTCGCGTAGTGTTCACAGAAATACAAATATTAAACGAACCTGTTGAAGTCAATGGCACTGTAAACGGGAGGGTATTGTTACATAAACCACTCTACCTAACTACAGCTCTCGATCTCACACACGATGATAAAAGTATAGCAATCGAGTTTGCTGCATTGCATTACACCAATCCGGCAGGAAATAAATACGCGTACATGCTGGAAGGATTTGACAAAGACTGGATTTACACGGATGCAACAAAGCGATCTGCGACTTATTCTAACTTAGCACCGGGTAAGTATACTTTTAAAGTTAGAGCCTCTAACAGTGATGGTATATGGAACCCCGAGCCGACGGTATTGCGTCTCAGTGTAGCACCACCAATATGGGCGAGTACAGCTGCGTACATCTTCTACACCTTACTCTGTTTGAGTTTATTATATGCCTACTACTATTATATCGTACGCTATGCAAGACTAAAAAGCAAGCTTACCTACGAAGCTATCCTTCACGAGAAAGAACGGGAACTGCACGAAAGTAAGGTGCAGTTTTTTACCAATATTTCGCATGAAATAAAAACACCTTTGACGTTGATATTAACACCCATACAGCAATTGCTACAACTATGCAAAGATAATTTGACGATCCAAAGCCAGTTAAAAACCATGGAAAACAATGGGAATAGGCTTTTAAAAATAGTAAACCAACTATTGGATATCCGTCGGTTTGAAACCGGCCATGAACATCTGACCCTTGAACATCTGGATCTCATTGTCTTTGTACACCGTATCGTGGATTCTTTCCAACAAGCAGCCCAATCAAAAGACATAGTCCTACAACTGGAAACCAGTCTCGCCTCCTATCCAATTGATTTCGACCCCGACAAGATGGAAAAGGTCTTATATAATCTGCTATCCAATGCTTTCAAATTTACACATGAAGGCGGAAATATAACAGTATCGGTATATACCAGTACCGATATGGGTGCTGAGCACATTACGATTGACGTAATAGATAATGGTATAGGGATTTTGCAGGAAGATATATCCCGTATTTTCCAGCCCTTTCAACAAGGAAAATCAACGGTGTCGGGTGGATCAGGACTAGGCTTAACTTACAGCAAATCGCTTATTGAATTGCATGGCGGTACACTTTATGCGACAAGTACCCGAGTAGCTGACGATCAGAATCGTACTGTTTTCCGCTTAACGTTACCCATCGAAAAAAACAATGGCTTCGAACAGTCGAAACAGATATACCTCGAATCTTCGCGGCAGACAACAATCCATCCAAGTATAAAAGCGCAACAACAGGAAATCGATATACCCGTTGCTGTATTGCCTAGAAAATGTACCTTATTGATTGTAGAAGATAATTCGGAAATGCGGGGATATCTCAGCGATTTCTTTTCGGGTACATATCACATCCTTGAAGCCGCGGATGGAATAGAAGGTATAGCAATAGCGCGAAAACATCTTCCTGACTTGATTATTAGTGATGTGATGATGCCAAATATGGACGGAATCACATTTTGTGCTCAGGTAAAATCCGATCTCTTACTCTGCCATATCCCCGTTATTCTATTGACGGCAAAATCCCTCGTCGAATACGAGATAGAGGGGTTGGAAATGGGTGCAGATGATTATATCGTTAAACCCTTTCATCTCCCATCTTTGGCTTTAAAAGTCAGAAATCAATTGTTCAGTTATTTTCGCTTACAGGAGAAATTTAAACAAAAAGTCTCCTTGGAACCCGCAGAGATTAATTTGACATCTCCGGATGAATCTTTACTTCAAAAAGTATTAAGCTACGTGGAAGAGCATATCGCAGATTCTGACTTAAAAATCGATGCCGTATGTAATTCTGTAGGACTTAGCCGTGCTCAGCTCTATCGGAAGATGAAAGCGTTGACGGGGTATAGCATGGCAGATCTGATCAAAGAAATTAGATTAAAACGTGCGCAACAGTTGCTTCGGGAGAAGAAATTCCACGTTAGCGAAATTGCTTATATGGTAGGTTTTACGGATTCCGATTATTTTAGGAAGTGCTTTAAAGCCAAGTTTGGAGATTCCCCCTCTGCCTATGCAAATAGCTATTCAGATAAGGGTTCTACTCCTCTTTAAGCTCCAGCTGTTGCAATAAATCGTGGAGATTTGCCTGAATTGCTTTTGCGATTAAATGAAGTTCGTCTGTAGGGATAAATGGTCGAGATTGTATCCATAAAACATTCGCACCGACAATTGCTCTGTCAACAAAGCAATTTTATACAAAAACGCTTTTCTAGTAGAGCGTTTTTTTTAGTATATTTGCTTTATCAGTAGAGCAAATATTATTCAACATGGAAATACTTAAAGAGAAATCGGCCATTGTATTAGCTCAGATAGGCATGGATTTTCAGCGTGATTTTTTAAAAAAAATAAACTGGCAGAGCCGGCTGATCGGGTTATTAGGTGCGCGGGGGGCGGGAAAAACAACCTTATTGCTACAACGCATGAAAAGCTTAGATTTACCCGCTGATGAATGTCTTTATATCACACTCGATGATCTGTATTTTGCAAATCATACCTTAGCCGAAACGATTGAGTCATTTCGTAAATCTGGCGGAAAATATTTGTTTATTGACGAAGTTCACAAATATGACGGTTGGGCGCGTGAAATCAAAAACGTTTATGATTTCTATAAGGATATCCATATTGTATTTACGGGATCTTCGATCATCGAAATGCTTGACCTCGAAGTGGATCTAAGTCGACGCGCACATGTATACCAACTACCCGGACTTTCCTTTCGGGAATTTTTGGCATTTGAGCATGAATTGATATTTCCTGCACTCTCATTGGACGAGCTCCTAAAGCAACATGAAACTGTCGGTCGAAAGATGAATGCGCACAAGCCGTTAAAGCTATTTGACGAATATCTTCTATATGGATATTATCCCTTTTACAAGGAAGATAGGCAAAGTTATCTTGTCCAATTAACAAATGTGGTTAATCTTACCATCTCTTACGATCTTGCTTTCATAGAAGACATTGACAAACAGCAGGTACACAAAATCAACCAACTATTGTCTAGCCTATCCATGCAGGTACCCTTTAAACCCAATGTGACCGAATTGTCCAAAACTATCGGTATGGGAAGAAATACCTTAATCCAATACTTCCATTATCTGGAAAAAGCAAAATTGATACAAATGGTTTATCTGGAGGGAAAGGGACTTGGACCACTAGAGAAACCCGGGAAACTACTATTGGACAATCCAAACCTATTTCATGCCCTTTCTACGAAGCCGAAAAATGATGGAAGTATCAGAGAAAGCTTTTTTGTAAACCAGCTACGAAATGCGGGATACACCGTTGATTTGGCCAAAAAAGGCGATTTCGTCGTCAACGGAGAGCATATTTTTGAAGTCGGAGGAGCCAAAAAGCGCTTTGATCAAATTGCTGATATAATTAATGCCTATATAGCTGCAGATGACATCGAGATTGGAACCGGAAATAGAATTCCGCTTTGGCTATTTGGATTCCTGTATTAGAAAAATGAATAAGATTTGTTATTATTCTAACGACGTAAATTCGTATCTTTATTCACAAACCTCTCCTCAAAAATAGCTGATATGGATATTTTTGATGAAGATCAATGATCGTTTTTAAAATTATGAAGAAACTCAATTTATTAGCTCTACTCTTATTAACCCTTACCCTTAGCTCCTGCAAAATTGGACGCTATATCGTCTATAATTTTGCGGATATTAACGACCACAAAAAATTTCCATCCCGCACCATCAGCCGAGGAGACAGCGCCTTCCACTTTGCTGGCGCAACGGAAGGACACTACCCCAAAAAGATAGATTATAGAGAGCAAAGCCACGACTTTGATACTTTTCTAGCAGAACATGAATCTGTCGCTTTTATGATTATCCATAACGACAGCATTAAATACGAGAACTACTTCAGGGGCTATGATCAATCGTCCGTTGTTCCCTCCTTTTCGATGGCCAAATCGGTAACATCAATACTGATTGGTTGTGCATTAGAAGACGGGCTCATTGGATCCGTCGACGAGCCCATCACTAAATATATTCCTGAACTTTCCAAAAATGGATTTGATGAGGTTACTATCGAGCACCTGTTGCAAATGACTTCCGGATTGAAATTTAACGAGGGATACTACAATCCGTTTGGAGAAGTCGCGACCTTCTACTATGGTATTAATCTACGTAAAGCGATCAAAAAGCTAAAACTAAAAGATACACCCGGCAACAAATTTGAGTATGTCAGTGGCAACTCGCAGTTACTCGGATTGGTATTGGAACGTGCACTTGCCAATAAAACAATTAGCCAGTATTTAGAAGAAAAAATCTGGCGTCCATTGGGAATGGAATACGATACAAGTTGGAGTCTGGACCGCAAGAAAAAGGGCCTTGAGAAAACATTCTGTTGCATCAATGCGGTTGCCCGCGATTATGCAAAAATTGGAAGTCTTTACCTCCACAGAGGTAATTGGAATGGCAAGCAGCTTGTTCCGGCCGATTGGGTAAAGACCTCTACCAGAATAGATACAACAGCCGGTAGTGCCTCATACTATCAATACCAATGGTGGCTGCCGTCGAAAAGTGGTGACTTCATGGCGCAAGGCATACTAGGGCAATATATTTATGTCAACCCCGATAAAAACCTCGTGATGGTACGTCTTGGAAGAAAAGTCGGTGATGTAAATTGGGCAAAGGTATTTACGACTATTGCTGACGGATATTAATGTAATATACATCGCTTGCACTCAACCAGTATTTTTATTGGAAGAAGTTTGAAGGGCCCGTATCAAAATTTTGAAATCACAAATTCCAAACCCAAAGAAAGGGTTTTTGGAATTTGTGATTCAGCCCTATCCTAGCCCTTTAAAATTTTAAAAGGTTTCGCTTGTTGTCTCACTTTAATATATGCATAAGCACATGCTACTGCAATACCCAGGAATAAAGCATCTATGAAAAAGATATCCAAAGCGCCTGTCCTCAAGGTATTCCACATCCATAATCCGGTAAGAATACCGTTGGCTAATGGCACACCTAAACATAGGATCGCCGACAACAATAATGTCTGTCTATTTATTGTAGGAAGGTTTCTCCACGCAATAAAATAAACAGATAAGACAAGCCAGCTATAAAAATAAACACTATAAATAACGGACTGGTTAATCTGGGGAAGCACCTTGAGCATAATAAATGTAAAAGCTGTAACCGGTAGCATGGCCAAACAGGTGGACAAGAAAACATTCGATGCCCAAAAGTTAAACTTACGTTTATACGCCGGTATATTTTTCTTGTCTCTCGCTACCAACCAAATCATAATACCTGATATAATGACCACGCATCCCACTAATCCCAAGATAAAAAAGATGATTCGAAGAGGTTTTCCACCAAAATCGCCAAAATGCAGATGGTAAATTAAACTCTTTACGCCATCGATATAATTTGCATCGGTATTCGGCGATTTAAGCTGCAGCAGTTTGCCCGAAGCAACTTCCACCTGCACGAAACCAGATCCCGCAAAATTAGCTTTAGGCAACGGCTTGGCTTCTAGGGTTATCTGCATGCTAGCATCTTGATAATTGCGGATATGGATTCGCGAGATTTGACTATCTGTCCATTCCTCTTCCCAATGTTCTACAAATTTGTTCAGATCAAAGGAATCCTCCATAGGCTCATAAGTGTATTCGACCTTCATGCTCCGATTATACTGTAAGTCCTCATAGAGCTGTTCTTGATTCCCTTTATAAAGTAATTTACTAAAAGGAGAAATAAGCACAAAATTGACAATTAATATCACGCCAGTAATAGCGAAGAGTAACTGAAATGGAAATCCAATAACGCCCAATACCGTGTGCATATCTGTCCACACTGTTTTCCATTTACTCCAGGGGCGAAAAAGAAAGAAATTGGACTTGATCTTATCCCAGTGCAGGAGCAATCCTGTAATCAATGCAAAAAGAAAAAGAAAGGAAACAACACCTGCTAAGAGATAACCAAAAGGCGTACCTATACGGATTGGTACTTGGTTCAATTGCGCTAGGAAATGAAGACGGTAGAGAAACTCTCCCATATCATAACTGTCGGCATAGGACCCCGTTTTTTTATCGGCAAAGAAATAGGTGAAGTAAGCAGAATCCTCATCTCCACCACGACCTCTTCCCCTTCTTTGTCCTGCTTCCTTGGGTTTGGGCTTCGAAACCGTCGTATCCTGCGAAGTACTCATGTTCACATAAGTGCCGTGTCCTTGACGGAGTAGATAGAAATCAAAATTACGTCCCAGCAGATTATGCTTTTCGGAAAGGGAATCCAATATGTAATTGTAGTCGGGGTTAATCTCCTCTGCTACGGTAGATTTACCCTTTTGCCAGGCCGAAATATCATCCTTAAAAAAGGAAAAGGATCCCGCAAAGAAAATAACATACAGAATGGCAGCAACAATAATCCCACTGATCGTATGCGTATGAAAATAGATATTGTATTTTCTCTGATCCATGATTAGGTTAAATGTTCAAAAAAATAAGGTAGCATAAAGAGTATGGCAAATGCGATGTAACTAAGCCATACGCGCCAAACATTCCGTGCTAAAAATGCTACAAGCAACAAAATTGCCCATAATAGATAACCCGTAAAAAAAGAAGTAGCAATTACATCCTGTTTCGGCAGAAATGCAGACAGAAATAGGTGAAAGCTAAGCATTACAATATAGCCTCCCACCGTCCCGGCGAGAATCTTGCTTAAGCGTAGCCAGGGTGATTTGGTTAAATATTTTTTATTAGCTGGCATACAATTAACGAATTAGATATTCCATCAAAAAACAAACGAGATACGTTCCAATGATCCACGGAAATCCCGCATAACGGAATGGAAAAAATAACACGATCAGACTTCCCATGCACATCAGTACGAGGATGGCTGCAAATAACCCACTTCCAAACCCAAGCTGAACGACGCTCAGTGAAGTCGCCATCAGCATGAGAACGGAAGAGATATATTTAGATCTCACAGAGTCTTTAGCAAGACGTTGAAGCAACTCCGGCTTCTCCTGCCAAGTGATACGTTTAGACGTGTTCATCCA
This sequence comes from Sphingobacterium olei, assembly GCF_005048855.1. Lineage (GTDB taxonomy): Bacteria > Bacteroidota > Bacteroidia > Sphingobacteriales > Sphingobacteriaceae > Sphingobacterium > Sphingobacterium olei. Next base: position 239,618 of record NZ_SUME01000004.1, on the reverse strand, counting down.
AAGGATAAATGCTACAAAAAATAAAAGGCAAATAGTACTGAACATTGAAAAACGGTTTTACTCCACTCTTGATACAGCCGTAATTGATCCGCCTTCTACACGTACGCCTTGTGTAGCTGTTGCACTAGCAGCATTTACTTTGTACACATAACTTACACCATCCGTCAAAGCAATACCCACATACGCGTTCCCATCTCTAGCGGTGTAGTTGTTATATGTAATTGCCTTAATCGTACTTATTTCAGGAAGACCAGCCACGTCTTTGAACGTCTTATTATACACATCGAGTATACCTAAACGTTTACCATCGGCATAAGCTCCTTTTTCTTCCTTTGTCGTCGTCTGTACAACAAATTTCCCCTGTCCCACGTAGATCCAATTGGTGATATTTTTACCTGCACTCACTGCTTCTACATCGAAGTAATATGATTTATCAAATTCCGTTGTTCCTGCGGCTATACGTGTTACAGCTGACGGTTTTGTAGAATTAAACACACCGCCCAATGCCGCTACAGAAGATGAGAAAGCATAAACATCGCCCTTTTCATCTTCTGCAAGTCCATCCCTAAAATAACGTCCAATAAAACTTGTACGGTCGTCTTTTATTACTTTTTCCAATTTCATATCCGGATAAGAAAACACCGCGATCCATGCATTATTGGGGAAAGCTGTCCCAAAAGCATCACTACAACAAGCCTGAATAGACATATACGGTGCATACACCTTATTGCCTACCTGCTTAATCCATGTAAAAAAAGCAGATTCGCCATTGTCCGCCACTTTCTGAACATCAATGGTGCCTTCATTGGTTATCAACAAGCTATTCGTATTTACCTGATAAAAATTAGCTAGTGGATTGGTAATAGCTCTCGGAATTTTCAACAACAGTAAGTCCTCATTCACAGGGGCAAACGCCTGTACCGTTTCCGTTTGAAAATCCGACAATTTATTCAGTTTTCCTCCCACCATGCTGTAGGTTGTCACGGCACCTGGATTACCTTGTCCATACAGCATACTGAAGAATTTATTATTATGCATTACATAGTAACGGTATGTTCCGTCCTGTTCGATTCCATTTCCCTTGATCGAAACAGTGCCCGATTCCAAGTCATCGGTCGTCAAAAGATAATCGGCCACACCAGTAGAGGCTATAGGTGTTACAGCCAATACAAAATTCCCTCCTATTGGTGCAGGATCAGCACCATCATCTTTACACGAATAAGCACCTAATGCTACCATACTTGCAAGTGCAAGACTTGTCCATTTGTTATTTTTCATCATTAATGTATTTTGGATATTTAAAATTATCTATTTAGCCTTTTGGATATAATATCTGAGGTTTACCGTGAAAGATCTACCCGGTTTTTGCAAGCTGAAATTATCAAACAATTGGGTATCGGCTAGGTTCCGCATTTCTAACCCAATATTGTAGCGTCCGTTGTGCAAACTGTACACCAGAGAAACATCATGGCTCAACTGCTCTGGAATTTCCCGTTTCTCATCGGAAAGACTAGTTCCGCCCAAACTGGGCCAGTACAACCAGAACCTGTGCACATACAATAAGTTATAGTTCACATTGAGCACATTGCCTTTACCTCCTAGGTTACGAAATGTCAAACCTAAATCTGTATTTCCAAAGAGGTAAGGGATATTTGGCATCTGATCATTATAAACCGGGCTTATACCTGTGTAATCGGGTTCGTATTTCTGTTTGTTCCGTAACAACTGATACGTCAATGATCCACCAAAAGTCAAGAAGTTCTTGTAGGAATAATGAAGATCTGCATCTGCTCCACGTGTGCTTACACCCTCTCTGTTATCTGCTACCAATTGTGACTGATTGTTGTTCAAGCGGTTAAATATAAAATCAAAGGCATGGCGATAAATCAAGTTACCACCCAGATTAAAGCGGTGATCATCCCCGGATTTCCAACCGTAATTAGCTCCGAGATTCACATTATGGCTTCGCTCAGGCTTTAAACTGAAGTTCCCTTGCTGATTTTCCACGTCACCAAAAATTTCGTAAGCCGTTGGCATCCGGTTAGTCAACTCATAAGACGCTTTCAATTGCAGGTTAGGATCGATAAAATAAGTGGAGGCGATACCATAGCCAAATCGGTCCATTGTGTTTGATATTACATCACCATTTTCGTTATTCTGGTGTATATATTTGACAAACACCGTTGAGCTCCAAACACCCTCTACGTCATAACTATAACCAATCCCCATTATATTTTTAAAGGTTTGTTTACCTACCTCATAACTACTTGATTGTGGATCTAGTTTATTTTCACCCTTTCTATCAAATGTAGTTGCCACGTTACTTAACGCGACAGACTGCCGCTCTGAAAGCCGATAGTTAGCCGCAAGCGTAGCGATTCCTTCATTATTTCGATATTCATACAGTTGTTTACTGCGTTCGCCATTCGAACCATTCGATTTAAATGTTCCGAACCAATCGTATCTTCGATCCAAAGTATCAATGTTCTGTTCAGACCCTAAGTTAAAATTGGCATTTAAGGTAACATCCAGACCTTTGATTAAATCTCTCTTTTGATATTTCAGTGTCGGCATCAATGTAGTTCCCCTTCTATGCCAACCTCCGAATACAGTAACCATTCGTGCGCCAGTCTGTATTTCTTTATAATTCTGTCCAACTGTCATACCTACCAACAAGCGATCAGCATATGGTTTATTGACCACACCTACCTGCGCAACAACTGCTTCGTTATGATATTGGTCATGGAATCTTCTTACCGTTGCATTCTGCGTATAGGCTCCGGTATTGATATCCGCGGCATTTACAGTCACTTTATAATTGTTATCAGAATAGTTTTGATATGCACTCAATTGAACTGTAAAGCCCTTATCGGTAGTCCATCCTGAATTGATCACCGTTCGATGGGTATTGAACGAACCATAACCATATGACACATCGAGATAACTTCTATCTTTTGTAGAGGTCACGATATTGATTGCCCCACCTAAGGCATCCGAACCCAGCCAGATCGGCACCACACCTTTATAGACCTCCACACGTTCCGCCATATTGATTGGAATATTGTTGATCTGAAAGGAGGATCCGAAATTGTCCATAGGAATCCCGTCGATAAAATAGCGGATATGATTACCTGAAAAACCATTCAGTGATAGGTTGAAATTAGACCCGACGCCGCCAGATTCACGCACGCGTACACCAGCTACGCGATCTAGCGCGCTCGAAATATTTAAGGTTGTATTATGCAGCTTAGTCGCATCGATAGCCGTAACGTTATAAGCTTGCCGGTTTATCTCTTTAACCTTGGTAAGCCCGATAACTTCCACCTCTTCAATTTGCTGATCGGCTCTTTCCAGTGTAAAAATCCAGGGAGTACTATCGGTTGATTCGAGTAAAATCCGTTGCTTCAATGTATGCAGACCTACTGCAGTAATCTGAATATTGATGGTCGATCCTATTATAACGGGTATACTAAACAATCCCTGATCATCGGTATGGAGTACTTTCTTATCGATTTGAATATTAGCATTGGTAACAGGTCGGCCTTCGGACAAGACCTGACCACGGAAGATAGGGGTAGTTTGCTGTGCATCGGTATGAAATACACCTAGCAGCATGCAAATAATAAGAATAATTTTATTATTTTGCTTCATCTTTTAATTGTAACACGTTAGAAGGTAACTACGCGCTTAACGTAGTGAAAAGGGTAGCCTAATTACCGTTAGACTACCTAAGGCGCCATAATTGAATTGCCGTTCATTATGGCGCTGTTTTTTTAGCCCTTATTCAACCAAAAAACTAGTTGTTAAACCTTGCCAATTCTTTTTATACGGTTTATCATGCCATACGCCTTCCTGCTGTTGCATATGGCTATACTCGACCACATATTTACCAGGCCATAGCGCTTCTATCAAGATTTTACCCTCTTGGTCCGTTTTATAAGACTTGCTCCATCCTTCAGACGACATCACCAAGATTTCTTTTTCTACAACTGGATTACCATCTTTTATCAGCAAAAGAGGTATTCTGGCGCCAACCGGAGATATTTTAGCATCAATAGCAAATTGGTGTCCCAGCGGAATTTCCGGAATAGCTTGACCTTCCCCAACTTTTACACGCGTTTGAGAAACAAATTCATAGCGGGTTTCGCCACCTAGGTCTTTCGCTGCATGAGCGGTGAACACTTGGTAAAGACCATCTTTACTGGGTATGAATGCCCCTTCCAAAAAGTCACCCTTGTCTTCCAGCGTCAATGTCTGCACCTTTTGATTAGGTCCTATAAGTTGTACGGTAAGCCCTTTCAGATCAGAATACCAACCAGCTGTAGGTTCTATTTCCCCTGTAGCATATTCACCGTAGAAAACGCGAATAACGTGAGAGGTATTTTTTGTACCAACGGGATGGCTTTCTAGCCAGACGGCATGGGCTTGTGTTACTTGGTTGCCGCCAAGTAACACCATAAGTAATAAAATAATGCGCTTAACTGTTTTCATTTTTATTTAGACTTATTATAAACAATGCAAATGTAGCTATTCTGATTATACTTGCAAATATTTAGCATAGGAAATTTAATTTTCTGTAGGTGTGTCACTTTTGTTTGTTGCTTTGTACACAAATGTTGCGTAGCAAATATTATATTTTACGATTTAGAAATAGTACATATCTGCTTAAAAACATCTGTATGACATGATTGTCTACAGCTTTGTTTAAATTTGTACTTTGAACACGTGAAATGATTACAAAAGAACAAATTTTACACGCCCTTAGTCATGTCGAAGATCCCGATCTTAAAAAAGATTTGGTGACCCTTCACATGATTCAACATATTGAAATCCTTCCCAATAAAATCAAGTTTGACGTTGTACTGACTACGCCGGCTTGCCCGATGAAAGCACATATCGAGCATGCCTGTCGCAACGCAATTGCCTTATTTGTCGATAAAAACATTGAAGTAGAGATTAACATGACCTCCAAGGTGACGAGTGTTGATAGTAATCAATTATCCGGCATCAGAAACATTATATTGGTATCTTCTGGAAAAGGCGGGGTAGGCAAATCTACCGTAGCAGCTAATTTAGCATTAGCATTAGCCGACAAAGGAGCTAAAACAGGTTTGCTTGACGCCGATATATATGGCCCGTCGCTACCGATAATGTTTGGTCTAGAGGGCGCAAAACCACAATCGGTAGTAGCAGCAGACGGTAAAACAAAGATATTACCTATTGAGAAATTCGGACTTAAACTTTTGTCTATCGGTTTTTTTACCGATCCCAACCAACCTATTCCGTGGCGCGGCCCTATGGCCACGTCAGCAATTAAGCAGTTGTTTAATGATTCGGATTGGGGCGAATTGGATTACTTAATTGTAGATATGCCTCCCGGCACAGGTGATATTCACATCACCGTGTCGCAGTCCTACCCTATTTCGGGAGCGGTTATTGTTACTACACCGCAACATGTCGCGCTCGCAGATGCGATCAAAGGCATGGCGATGTATCAGATGGAGGGCATCAATGTACCTATCTTGGGCATCGTAGAAAACATGTCCTACTTTACACCTGCCGAATTGCCAGAAAACAAGTATTATATTTTTGGAAAAGACGGGGGTAAGCAGCTCGCAGAAAAAAACAAAGTACCGTTCTTAGGTGAAATTCCCCTTGTGAAATCTGTTGCAGATGCGGGGGATAATGGCTTCCCGATATTATTAGATGCAGACGATGCAGTAGCACAATATTTTGTGGATATTGCGGGAAGAGTAGCGCAGGAGGTAAGTATATTGGCGAATAGGTAAACACTAATATGAAGAAGCTCCTGTGTGGGATCACCTTCCTACTATTTGCGAGTTTTTGCTACGGACAGCAGATCGACCACCGCGACATGAAAAATGGTGATTTGGCTTTTGTTGGAGCAGAAAAGGAAAATCTTTCCGGTGCCATTAATAGGGTTACACAACAGAGTAAGCATATTGCCTTCGACCATGTGGCTTTATTGGAGATCAATAACGACTCTTTATTTGTATTACACGCTTCTGGGAAAAAAGGAACAGTTCGAGAAAATTTTTGGGATTTTGTACGCAATCAGAAAAAAGATAGCCAACAGCTTGCAATCTTTCGGTTAACAGAAGAGTACGCAACAAGTATTCCTACAGCTATCCAACAGGCAAAGAAGCTCCTGGGTAAGCCCTATAATTACACGTATGTTTTAAATGATAGTAGTCTCTACTGCTCCGACTACATCGAACGGATTTTTCGAACGAGGAATGTTTTTACGTTACAACCGATGACCTTCGTGAATCCGGAGACAGGCACTACGGATGCATACTGGAAAACGTTTTATGAGAAACAGGGAATGGAAATACCAGAGGGTAAATTAGGCTGTAATCCGAATGGATTAGCGCAATCGCCGCATGTTTCTTTTATCGGAAATATTACACTACATAACAACTCACCAAGTCGCTGTAAATTCGGGCAGGGTCGGCGGCAACATATGCTACCCTGAATTCATATTCTGCAAACCTTTCCAGATTTTCAATGGTACATCTTGATTTCACACTAAAATAAATCTCCCAATCGCCTTGTTCTTCTTTTTTGCGGTATTCAAACTGGTACATCCGAGCCGATTTCCAAGGTTTTACACGCAACTTTATCTGATTGGTGCCTATCTCTGGAATTGCCATTAGATTTTCAGCTTTTGGTGTCGCTCCAGCCGGCTGAGGCTCTTTGGACGGTATAAAACCAGCCGCAAGTATGATGCTTTCATTACCTTTGGCTATCTTACTTACGTAGAAAGACAGCAAACGAATAATATCCTGCAATGCTACCTGCTTTTGACCACGCACCAACATCGCCCTTTTATCACGATAGCTGGCATCAGACACAGCTTGCCTGAATTCATTTAGCGCATGCTGCAATTTATCCAGACTTGGATCGGGCGTTTCAAAAATATCTACATTCTTGCCCATGCTAGTCAGGATCTGCTCCGCATACATATCCAGACGGGAGGGGCTAATGTTGTGAAATCGTAAAGTTGGTTTTGACATATTGCTTTGTTCTCGTGGTTTATAAATAAGTTCTATTAAAGATAAGAAATATAAACAAATAATGAAACTGTAGCATTATATATCTAAAAATTCTAAATGAATATACAACTGATATATTCATATGTTTTATTAAAATAGATTTATAAATTTTATATATAAATTCATTATTATAAATAGTTCATATATATTTTATATAAATCATCTAATTAATTATCAATATAAATTAAAATATAAAATGTATCGTCTTATATATAATAAATCTATTTCTATTAATTATTTATATATATTGATATAAAATAGAGTTCAACTGATATATATAAAATATGCTTAATTTAATTATTGGTATATAGTAATATATAAATAATATCACTATATATTTTATATAGATAAAATTATAAAGATTAAATATCAATATATATTAAAAACAATAACCTCTTATATTAGTAAACTATAAATTAATAAATATAAAATGAACGGCCGCCTGCACGCAAACGTTCTGAAGAAAATATCGATATCCAGATTCGCTAGCAGTAATTATTCTGCCATACACTTTCGATTATATCGGCTTTTGGCGGTGCTGATACTCCTCTTCTGTCCATTTCGTAATGTGATAGCCTCCGCAATGCATGCAATAGTAAGCACGTCGTTGTTTAGGCTTACCTTTATTTCTTCTCTTTATATGGCTGCCATCAGCCCGGTGTGGCCGGTGCTTAAAACGATATTTAAGCCAGTAAATAAAGAACACCGCCGCTGCCTTCGAGCCGAAGCTGACCTTGCCGGTCGCTCTGCATTTCGAACGCTCTATAGCCTCGTTAATATCTATGTTATTAAAGATGCTATCTGAAAACCTGCTATTTCCACTCATTGTGCACGCTTCTCTCTGATTCATGATCTAGGTAAGGTTTGCCCACATCGTTTGATTGCTTAAATACCACGCGGCGATTGTTATCCTCAGCACAAAAGCTGATCATCCCATTCTCTTCATACAATAAAACACCGGCTTTACGGATAGCAGCATACACCTCTTGCCTATCATTAAGATAGCACACCGACACATTGATCTTCTTATCCCGGGGTATACATCTCCAGTCCTTTACCGTGAACCCCTCCCATCGACTCATTTCATCGACAAATGCCCTGAGGGGGATATCTTCATAGGAACCATAGAATTTTTTATCGTCTTTGAAAAAGAGATATTTTCTTAGATCATGATCTTTGTATTTGTTAATAAATTCTTCTGTCACCACGCCATTACTTTGTATATAACCTGCCGAAGTATGGCAATAGAAGAGAATTTCAGGATTTAACAGTCCTCGATTCATATTTTCAAAAGAATAAAGACCGGCATCGTCAAAGTCGTTAAAATTTAATAAATCAAGTTTCCTTTCCAGCACATATTGTACACTGGCAAGAGCCTCATCCCATCTATCCATTTCCCGATATACCCTTGCGAGTAAAGCATAAGTAGCAAGTCTTGAAGGCCGGTAATTATTTTCCTGGAAATCCGGAAGTAGATCAACCGCGGTAGTCAGGTCTTGTAATATTTGCGCGTAGACTTCCTTCAAAGTTCCTCGATCAACAGTAACAGAAACATCATAATCCAACCTCAGAGGTATTCCCGGATCGGTTTCGGCACTACCAGGGTTAAAAGGTTTACAGAAAGCCTGTACCAACTGGTAAAACGTAAATGCGCGGTGGAACATCGCCTGCCCCCTGACATTGTTGCGATTATTCTCCTGATCCGGTGAAACCTCAAGCTTGTCCACATCCAGTGCTAAATTTGCGTACATAATCCGTTGATATGCCCAATTCCAGTCATTTACTTCCTTTCCTTCATATACATCATCTGCCCATATATATCCATTTTTCACGTGTGTGTAGTACACAGGGCTAGCTGTTTCCCAGGTTTTTCCGGGTAGCGTATATTCATCAGTACCCAAACAGACCAGTTCAAAAGAACCCGCATTATTCATTACCGGATTATAATCCAATAGTGCCTGGTAATCAGATATATTTTTGGGAACAACCTGATTGGAATTTCTCTTTATATCCAGAAATTCCTTTCCACATCCTGTCAATGAAAAAAGCAATAACAGGGTTTTAAAATATCGTTTTATCGTATTCATCGTTTACTTTATTTAAAAGTCCATATTTATTCCGATAGAATAACTCCGGGGCGCCGAATATTCTACATCAACATAATCCGGGTCGATACCGAGCTTATTGGTCTTCCAGATTACGCCCAGGTTTCGTGCATAAGCATATAGCCTGATCTCTTTAATTCCCAAAGATTGTAACCTGGATGGCCGGATACGATAAGAAAGATTCACATCCTGAAGGCGCACATGGTTACCTTTGACCACCAGCGCCTCCGAATCCTTATATATACTGCTTGCATAAGCTTCCGTCTCTCCGATTTCGCGCGCGGCTGGAACATCTGTCCATATTTCATCGCCTGGAGTACGCCAACGTTTAAGGTAGTCCATGTGATATAATGAACTGTATTCATTACCGGAGCTTATCGATGATCTTCGAAAAACATATCCTCCTTTCCAGCTCAGCATCAGGTCGAGTACGACCCCCTTAAACGATACCGCATTTCGCATTGAACCGTAAAAAGGGGGGATACGGACACCGGATACCACCAGATCATCTCTAACAAGTCCGAGATAGTATGTACGGTAATCCTGACTTTCATTTCCGTCGAGAGATACCAGCGGATAGCCATTTTCAGGGCTTAGCCCCTGCCATGGAATGGAATAGACGACATCTCTACTGCTTCCCACGACGGGCGTAGCCGGTGAATCAAAATAACTGTACAATGCGGTACTTTCATTTGCCTTATAATTGGTTACCTTATTTGAGACATAGTTCACAAGCACCGTCGTATTCCAGTTGAGAGTACCTGTGAGGTTTACGCTCCGGAGCTGTATGTCCACACCCCGTGTTCTCAGATCGGCGTAATTGACGAGGTTGGAATTTATAGCTGTCCCGCCTGTAATTATCCCGGTACTGGGCGGCAGCAGGTCTGCACCGATCAGATCTGTGGATTTCTTCGTAAAATAGTCAATATTACCCGAAACGCGACCTTTCAGCATTTCAAAATCAGTCCCGATATTGACTGTATTTACCCTTTCCCAGCGCAGCGACGGGTTTCCTATTGTCCTAACATCTGCATTGTTAAAGCCGGTTATCCAATCATTCGAAAAATGGCGTATGGTCGGATAGGCACTGACGGATTTATTTACATTCCCTGCACTTCCATAGGTCGCCCTTACCCTAAGATAATCCACTTCCTGCAATGAAAACCAGTGCTCTTTGCTTATGTCCCAACTTCCACCGAGTGACCATAGGGGCGTTCCCTTTTGATTAGTCTTCACACCGAAAAGATTGGAACCGTCCCAACGTAACGAACCGGATAAGATATACCGCTCCTTAAAGGTGTAACTGGCGTTTCCAAAATAGGACAGATAGCGGTCTATATAGCGTTGTTTTACAAAAGACGGTGCTGTGATACGTGAACGGCCGCTTGGCCTTACCGTGTAATTTTGCGTATAGTTATAGTTTGCACCACCTGTCATTAACTCTGCGTCATAGCCGTACAGGGTATGGCCCGGCAATGTGTTCTGCACAAACTCACGGATCTCTCCTCCGGCCAAGCCAATAAACTGATGATCCTGACCGATATGTCGTGCATAGTTCAGTTGGGCACGTCCGGAATGACTTGCGGACAGGCTCGAATTTAACTGTTGATAAACACCTAAATGGGGAATGACCAGACTGCCGTCAGGCTGTGTAAACCTGTTGACTAAATCGCGTACGTAATAGCTGTCCTTATCATATTCTACCGTTTGCTGATTATTGCCCTTGATATATTGATATGTCGCATTTAAATTAAAGTAATGCAGAAAGTCGAATTTTAGATTTGCGTTCGCACGAAGTTCGTCCCGCCTGCCTCGTCGGTCTATCAGATCATGTTCATCCAATGGGCGGTACTCCCAATCCAATAGGCCCTCCGCTTCAGCATTATCGATATAGGTCTGCCGGTAGTCTTTAACAATGGCCAGCGCATTGCCTTCTTCATCCTGCAATCTGCTGTAGGGAGAAAGCCCTACATGTGCCCCATCGCCGCGAAGATCGTGAAGTGTCAAACCATTATTCTGTACGCGTTGCTCACTGTACCATATAGCCGTACCAATTTCAAGGTTTTTAAATGGTTTAAAGGTATTATGGATGTTCAGGTTCATCCGGCTGCCACCGTTACCAATCACGTCCTCCCTGTTCATATCGTAACCGCCAGAAAGGTAATAGGTAAACCTATCTCCCCCTCCCCTCGCATTGAGTGCATATTGCTGGTAGATGGAGGGCTCATAGAGGTATTTTAATGCTTCCTCACGCACTTCGGTCTCCTTCATGGTTGCTTCCCGCTGAGCAAATTCTTCGGGATCTAACGATCCGTTATCCAGTGCGATCAACATCTCCACATATTCTGGAAATGGCACCTGTTGCGCGTTTTGTATATAGTATCCTCCGTGCTCATACTTTTGTTTCTCGACCTCCATTACTATTGCGCTCGGCAGGCGGTTACGGCTGTACATAAAATCGGGTTTGCCTCCAATCGTCACATTACTGTTCAACGACAGCTGGCCTTTTTGGTTATAGCGACCCTGCTTCGTCGTTATAACAATTACGCCGTTCCCGGCCCTCGCACCCCAAATTGAGGATGCTGCAGCATCCTTTAATATGGTGACGTTCTGGATATCATTGGGATTGATCGAGGTAATATCGCCTTCATAGGGAAAATTATCGACCACGATCAACGGCGAAGCATCGGACTGTATTGTTGCCAGCCCCCGCACCCGGATATCCGAGGCATTGGTACCTCCGGGATTGACGAACTGCACGCCGGAGGCGATACCTTCTAAACGCTGCAGGATATTACCCCCTACCGACCGGTTGAGCAGTTCATTATCGACCTGGGTAAACGCCCCTGTAGCGCGTTCCTTCGGAATCTGATAAAAACCGGTATTGATAATTTCCACTTCCTCAATAAATCGTCCGTCCTTCTTGAGATTAATTTTTAGCATATCCCTGCCCTGGGTCAGTTCTACCGTGCGGGGATGATAGCCTAGATAACGTACCGAGAGCGAGTCTGGAAGACTGACATGATCGAATGCAAAATTTCCTTCAGCATCCGTTAGTACAGATTGCTTCCCCCGAAGTGTAGAGACCGTTACTCCAGGCAACGCCGCTCCATTTATATCCAGCACATGGCCTGAGAGTTGTGCCTGTGCTGCCGAAAGTGCAATAATAGCACAGTATAGCGTAAATAGTATTTTTTTCATCGTTTGTTGGCTTTTTGTGTATATGTCCAGTCAGATACCGTTGGGATATCTACATCTTTACCCGCTATCACGTCTCTGATGAGCTGCAGGTCATAACCCTCGGTTCCCGTAATAGCGATAAGCCGGCCGTCTTTTATCCAGACTATCCGGCTTACCGCCTGTCTGTCAAAAAAGAAACTGTTCATGATATACGCCTGCGGACCAAATACGATCGGTATCTGCCAGTTTCGGTCCTGTCCAAATCCCTGAGCCTTGTAATCGTAATCGAGCATAACACCAAAAACCATGATTTCGCTACCAATCTCTTTGAGATAGGTATTCCACTTTTCCATGGATGCCACACAGGGCGAACACCAGGTAGCCCAAAAATCCAGTATGATAAGTTTATCTTTCGGGAAGCTTGAAAGACTGGCGATATCCCTTTTCCCGACTGCGTCTACAACTGGAAAAGGCATAAGCATTACTTCCTCAGGAAGAGCAGCGCCGATCGCAACATCCGGAGTACTTGAATAATCCAGATCGTAGGCAATTAATGGAAATCTTTCCAGATCGGCCCAGGGATAAATACGCATTACCTGCTCATTGGTATATCTGTCAAACCTGAATTTATACGTAATATTTACGTCCGTCAGCTTTTGACCCGTTGCTGCAGTCCGCTCTCCAGCCGACTGCGCCTGGGCATCACTAAACATTGAAACAAAAATCGTGGTAAGCAAGAGAAACCTGCCGGGCATTACCAGTCTATGTCCTTTAGAGGCAGGCGAAAATATTCTTTGAGGTATTCGGACTATATCTGAAAGTGTCAAGATATTGGCAAAGAAGCGCCCTATGCAGCTGTAAATTAGCTTCATTGATATGTAGATTTATAACATTCATAATTTTGTTAATTGAAAAAATCTATCTATGTGCGGGCGCCACGCATTGAGATATTAGAGAGCTATAGAATAGCTGTTTTATCCTCACACAGGAGCTTTGATCACATTCTTGAACCGGTTTTTTAGGTTCTTAGGACGACCTGAAATTGAACCAATACTAAAAAATCCCTGCCGCTTGCCAAAAGGCAAGTGAACAGGGATTTTCAATATGGTTATTGTTTTGCTCATTATCGTTTTTGATAACGAGTCTCAAATAAGAAGGGGCACATCGCTCCGCCTATCCCCCCGGGCCTAACACCGTTGAACTCAGCGGAAACAATAGTGCCCACATTCTTAATGCTACGAAGGTAGCAAATTAAGAGATGCAGGCATAATCTATCGTCCTCACAGTTCTAAAACATTGTTAGGCAATGGGAGAAGTGAGACTCTTTAATTATACCTTTTTTTAATTAAAAATTACTTAACTAATATCTTGTCTAAAATTTATTCATATAAAATTTGATTATACAATAATAAAACATATAACACATAAATGCAAATTTATATAATCGTATACGATTAAATTAACAAAAAATATTGTGGTTCTTTTAAATATGGAAAGCAAACCACGAAAAATACTTCGGCCTAGAACAGTTAAATTGTTAAAAACACTTGGTCAGGCCTTTAAATCTTTAAGAAAAAAATCTGGATATGGCAATTCAACTGCTTTTGCAATAGCTAAAGATTTACCTGAAGGCAGCTACGGCAAACACGAGGCGGGCAGCGAAAATATCACACTGGATTCTATTGTTGGAATAATTGAAGCCAATGGTTTGGCTAACGACGATATATTCAACAAAGACTTCCTCGCCCTAGGCGAAGCGGGTGATGAAAATATGCTGACCGAGAAGAGTGTCAACCATTTGATTGACCAACTTCGATACCAAGTAAAATTGGTCTCGAACGAAGCGAAAGCATACAGCTTCGATGATAACGATATCAAAGACATGCATAATATGTTGATAACCGGTTGGTCGCCGGCGTCTAAACGCGAGTTGTTCAAGAAAATCGGCCTGAATTCCAAGACGCCACGCTTCGAAGACATATTGGATTTCCTGAAAAAAGCAAAGTGGATGACCATGACCAACCCAGACAACCTAAATGATCCTGGACAACAATACTACACCACTGAAGTTGGGAAGAAAGCGTTGGCCGCCAATGAACCTGCGGCGACGAGACCGGAAAAAATGTCCTAAAGAATGTCGTAGCCCAATTTGAGAAAAAGCACGGCTCCGCCTATGAGGTGAAGGTGAGTAAGGCTGCAAAGCTGAAGAGTATTGTGGGCATGTAGATAAAAAGCCCTATCCTCCGGTTTTTGGACAAGATCGACGTATTACTCTGTACAGAAACGGAATCGCACAATCGCCAAGTACTCTATACTGATCGAAAGCAAACGATCCTATTTACAAAATAAAAACAGCCGCTCGGAATATCCGAACGGCTGTTTACCTAATATCTGTAAAATAAAGTATTACCTATTTTTCCCCTTTAGCTAGATCTACACGTACTTTCTTGACAAATTCAAGAGATACCTCGGCAAAATCTACGATAGATTCATCAGACCAATCGTGTTGAATAATAAGCTTTTTGACAATCTCATAGTTCTTAGTCCCAATTCCTTTTTCAATTCCTTGTTGTATCCCCTCTTCATATCCTTTCTGACGAGCCGTCTCTCGTACGCTATACTCGTCCCATCTGCGTTTTAAACTTACATCGTACATCTCGCGTTCCTCCTTATTCAATTTACTATATTCGGCTATCTGAAATAGCTTTTCAAAAATAGACTTCCTCAGATACAGCGGAATCTTGTCCATTCTTGACATGTTCTTCAACACATACAGCCATTTGTCCAGATCGGTCTGTAAATCAGATTCATCTTTAACAAAGTTAACCAATTCAACGTAAAAAAAACCTAATTCTTCGTAAAATATTTCACCCGAATCTCTATTACATAAGCAAACATCATGCAAATATCTACCATCACTCCCTCCCGGCATCGGAAAACCATCCATCAAAACAATCACATATACCTCGCTAATGTCATAATTCCATGATGCCCGCTTTCCCTTGGGCGCCTGGTCAGAGATTAACTTACTGGAATAATAAAGCATACGTCGTTTGAGGTATATCTGCTCTGTACGTTGTACTTCTATCAGGAATTTAGACCCGTCATCCCCGGTACAGCTCAGATCAAATATGACCGAACCAATCGCTTCCCCATCCCCCACATGCTCATTTTTGTTGTAAATAAGGTCAACTATTCTCTTTCTGCCCCGGAATATCCCATTCAAAAGATCGATCAGTAAATCCTTATTTGGTTCAGAACCGAAAAGACGTTTGAAGGAAAAGTCGGTCAGTGGATCAATATATCTTATCATATTAAATTGTTTATAATTAATCAAACCTTAGTAAAAGTATTCAATCAAAAACATAAAAACTAATTTTTTTAGTAAAAAAGTGCTAATAACGATGATGTATAGCCGACATCGATAATAGTTCAAAATTTTTCATATTTCTGTCCATAATAGCTGTAAGAGTCCCCGATGAAAAAAAAATATTTTACTTGAGGCCATTAATAAAATAAATTATAGCATACCTTTTGGAAACTTTGAAATGGACTTTCAACATGGCGATATAAGATTCAAAACTGGCGTATTATGTAGAGGTATTGAATTTAATTTCATCCTCTAACCAACTGCTGGGGGTGCCTCAACAAAACAAGTTCTGCGAAGCAAATGCTTCCGGTATCCAATATTGCTTTTTAATAAAAATCTGATTATCTTAGATCGAAGAAGTTGCAGATTTTACCGCGATTTAAAAAACGATTTTTCTGACCTAAAAGGGTATTTCGAAAAAGACTTGGGACAGATACTGGCATTATCAAAACTGCCGTCAATAAGATGGGGACAACGTGAAGCGCCATTACCACTTCACGTAACCGCCAATTTTAATATCAGAGCAATGGAAACAGACAACACAAATATCTGCCTTATCTTCCGACCGAGGAAGAACTCGCAGCGGAAATAGAACGCGAGAAGAATATATTGCGCGAACGGGTTGTGGTATATGGAGAGGAGAAGTAGATTTGACGCGTTAAATAAGTGCAAAAAAAGCGATCCAATTCAAAACGATAGCAGGGCGATTTCACAAAAACTTAATCAAAGATTTTACTGGGTGTAGATGCGAATGGCTATTTTCGATAAAACTATTATATTATGCGAATTTTAACCAGCTGGTATCTTTTTACACTGACTATTCTAATTATATATAACGTTCATTCCGTTTTCGAAGTAACGGCACTATTCCCCCTGTTTTTTTTGGATAAGTCGCCAAAGCGCGTGGTTGAAAAAGATACCTGAATACCATAACATACCATTTGGGATTACATTGTACATTTCTTTTAGACTTTCAGAACTGTCTTTTAAAAACCTGATGGCTGACCATCTAAGCGAAAATTTGACGCTTATATTTATAATGATAAATATACCAATAGCTGTAATTATATTCTGGAGGGATATCCATTTGCGATTATCCAAAAAATGATAAAAAAACAGATTTTAAATGACGCCTTTCGCTCAAGAACAGCTTGCAACCTATCGTCCGTTGAGAACGCATTGCCATTATCGCGGTACTTTTGAATTTCACTTAAATACTCCTCTTCCAGTGCTTTTCTATCCATACTGCTCCAATTAAGTCTTTTTCCAACATAGTATTTAATGCCTCTTCTATAACTAATATGGCCGGTTGGTTCTGCGGTGTAACCGTCAGGTCTTCCAGCCACTCCCACACATTGTCTACCTTCTCCGGCATGTAGGTGGGGTTATCGTCGTGAACTGTGTTAACGGATGTCAGCACATTATACCCGTCACTTTGCAATTCCCTTAATACGGCGTGTGTAAGCTTAACAAACATCTGCTTAATAATTTGCTATATAAACACTAACTGAATTATTTTGTTTTACTGGCTACGATATAGTTTTTTTGTGCGTGATGGCTAAGGCTAATGCGTTTCGTCAATGGCATGTGTCTTCCGGGCGAAAATTCTTTCCGAATAACATACAATATCTGTATGAATTGCAATCCTTTTTGACACACTGTCAATCCTTTTCAAAACAAGCTAACCTGTAACATTCGTGATACTTTTTTTTATTCCAAGATATTTTTTATATATTACTAATGCAGTAAACTAACTACAAAACACTATGAAAAAACTCCTTTATTTATTCTTGGTATTGGGACTAAGCTTGAGCTCCTGCAAAAAGGAAGACTCTAACGGAAAGCCAGAAAACATCATCACCCTAGATGGAAAAGATTACGAACTGGAAGCTGTAACTCGCGAAATTTCTAGATTTACAGGAATTGCTGTAGAAGACCTTGTATTTGACAAAGAAAACCTCTCCTATACACACGTACGATATAGTGACATGGTTATAAAGATCAGCGATTACTTACCTCATTTCGAAATATAAAGCCCGCTATTATGAAAGTTTATCAATTTATTTCAACCTTCCTTTTTTTACTTATTTTTAGTGGCTGCTTATCTGCACAAACTATCACTATAGGCCAATTTGTTGTGGCGAACACCTACCTAGACAATAATAATAAAATTGAAGTTACAGATGATGCAGACGCACCAATCCTAATCGCATTATCTGCAAGTAGACCTTCATTCTTCGATAAACCTGTGCAACTCGAGGCAAAACTTGTATTTATTGGACAAAATGGAGAATACGATGCATCCTCAATTGTAACTTTTAGCACGGCCGATTTTGTAGGATCAAGTGCGTTCTCCATTAATAAAGAAAATATTTCCGCCACCATCCTTAGTACAAATAATAATGGACAGTTAAAAGTAAAATATCGTTACTATGCTCAGGGCTATTCTGGTGAACCTGATGGTTGGACAGAATGGTTTACAAAAACGGATAAACATTATACTACAGTAAATTTAACTCCAGTACCTGTAACAACATTCGTTGGTCCTGACCAAATATGTGATGAAGGCACATATACGATTACTAATCCAGGTGTGATAACACTACAAAACGCAACAAATATTGCGACATTGACGAATTTAGGAAATAATCAATGGAAAGTTACTAGAGAGGTAGGTGCAAGCGGTATAGTGAGGATCAAATCAATGGTAAGCAATAACGTATATACAAAAGATGTCATAGTTGGTACTCCACTGTCAGCAATTAGTGGTCCATCTAACATCTATGCTTTAAGAGGCGCTGGTATTCAAGACGCTATTTTTTCTGTTAGTTTGCCTATACCAGGTGTGACATATACTTGGTCAGTAGTAGGAGGTAGTCCCGGTCGCGTGATTTTCCCATCAGGCACCACCGGCACTTCCGTGATCATACATGTCAAGAATCACGACAACTTAGGAACTAATCCTTTTAACTATACTATGAGACTGACAACTACAAATACCTGTGGTACGTCAAGTTATTCGACACATAGCTTAAAAGTTCATCCTGCTCAACCTGGAGGTGGACCATTATAAAATATATAGTACAAGTGGCCGATCGTGCGCTTGTGCTATAAAACTTTTATACATGTGATTTCATCTTACGTCTAAAAAATTTCAATACTATAATAAGATACTTTTCGGATCCGGTGTTAGATGGAAATTCGTCCTATGGTTTCAATAGCTAGCGCCTATATACGTATCTGCCTTACCAAGTACATATTTTCTGAGCGTCGTATAATGCAGAGCTTTGCTAAATGAGCAAAGAAGAAAAAAGAATACAGATGTTTGCCATGATAGCAGACTGGCAACAAAGCGGTATGAGCAAGAAACGATACTGCGCGGAAAAAGGGGTAAATGAAGCTACCTTTTATTATTGGTATGCGCGCAGCAAAGAAAAACGTTTCGGCTCTGGAGAGTTTTATATCCATCGACAAGGCCCGCAAAAAAAGTGAAGTTGAGGTTATCTATCCCAATGGTGTGCGGATCAAGGTAGATATCAATCTGGGCCTTCCGTCCCAGCTGATCCTCCTTTACTGATGTTCTCACTGGGGTCCTCGCACCGATTTTATATTTATGATGGACATTGCGATGCGCAAGAGTTTTGACGGACTGTGCGGCCTGGTCATTTCGTTGATGCAGCGCCAGACCATCAGTGGCGAGGTATTTGAGTTCCTCAACCGGAGCCGTACGCATATCAAACTGTTGTACCAGGAGGATGGAGGCTTTGTACTCTACTACAAACGTTTGGAACAGGCTACTTTTGGATCACCGGAGCTGAAAAAGGGTGAACTTTCCTGGAGTGATCTGGTGCTGCTGGTCGAGGGAATACGAGTGGTAATGAGCATACAGAAAAAACATTATTCATTGCAATGATACTTCTTTCTTGCTGCGAGATATTTTTCATACATTTTAGCATTATAAATTACTCACCCAGTAAATCTAACTGCAAGCACTATGAATGATACACCGCTTTTAGGTGAAATACCAGTCGTGAGTCTGTTCCTGATGCATATAAAAAAGAGCTGTTTGTAATTAACACAAACAGCTCTCTTCTGTAAACCAACAGTTAAACTAGCCTTAGTTAACTTTTTTCAATTTTAACAAGTAAGCCCCTTGATTACCATATTTCGACAAAACATACTGAATATTAAGTTGAATTTCATTATTACATGGATTTACAAAACTTGCAGATACTGCGCCACCCGTGCTTGCGGACAGTGATCCATAAGCGCCTCCTCCTCCATAAACACTAGTTACCGCCGCTTCACTACCAAGCAACTGACTAGCAATTGTTGCGGAGTTATCAGCAGGGTTTACTTTTACAGAAAAATCAGCGAATGCTGCTGCACTTGATTCAACAGAAAAATCGTTAGCACCAGTCTTAGTAACGGAAACTACAGTCCCTGCTGCATAATCTCCCCAAGCGTCACTTATTACTTCAAACTGACCGTCGCCTAAAAAATCATCGATAATAAACCCACAAATTGCTGAATAGCTAACAATGGGAGATGCCCCAGGCTGAGAAGTTACGGTTGCCCCATAACTCTGACCTACCTCTGGAAAAACAAGATATGTTTTACCTCCTGTAACATAATTTGCTCCAATATCAAATTTATCACCACTAACAATGGTTTCTCCGAATAAATCAGTTAACATCTGACCAGTCAGTTCGACTTCCGAAGGATAGGAAGAAATATTTCCTTTAACCGTTTGAACATTCGTCTTATCACCATTTTTAACAACTACAAGATCCAAATACTGTGGCTTCTCTGAATCTTTAAAAAAAAGATCAACACTAACTTTTGCGGTAAATGCTAACGGATCTGTATCCAAAATCGCAGGGTCAGTCCCAGCAATTTTTTCAATCTGAGGCTGATTCAAATACACGATTCCATCAGGCATCGTTGCATTATCACTCTTCCTACATGCTGACACCACTACTAATGACATCAACATACATATATTTAAAAAATTTCTCATTTCAATCATTATTTTAATTATGGCATCCAAAATACTTTTGCCGATGTAAGGTCTGTTTTCTGTTGAGGAGCATTCGGATTTGTGTTTATCTCATCACTAATATATGGTAAAGAGAGTGGAAATCCTCTGCTCGAACTGACAGGAACTGCTGGTAAATCGTCTCCTCCGTTTCCTCCTGCAGGAGGAGTTACCGTCCCGTTTGGAGCAAACAAAATTGGATAACCAGTACGTCGGTAATCGTTATATTGATCTATCCAAGTTCCTACAGAAGATAACCATTTTTCTGTCATGATGTATTCCAACTTTTTAGCAGCAGATGCACTATTAAACTTAACTAAGAGAGCATCGATATAAGTTGTTTCCGCCGCAGTACCCGACAAAGCAGGTATAGTTTGCGATGATCCATTATTAGCAACAACATAGTCAACCATTTTAAAAGATTCTTTAACTGCCGCTTCCAAAACTTCATCTGCATTACCTGAAATAACACTTTCATTGATTAACTCTGCTTGTAAATACAAAATATCAGCATAAGTAATTAACCGATAAGGAGCTGCACCGGTGCCACTATTCGCATTTGCTGTGCCACCTTGACCATCATCATATCTTCCACCTACTGGATAAATACCAAATAACGATACTATGTTTTGTACATTCGAACCCCTATTTGTTCCCTGAGAACCAAAATATTTTGAAACAAATCCACCATCTCTGTATTCAACAATGGGATTTGCTGCTGCATTGGCTTTGATTTGGTTATAAAAATAATAGGGAGTACGAGGATCTTCAATACCCGTTAAAATATTCGAGTTATAACCTTTCATAATCTCGTATAACCACGGTGATGGATGCATTGTACGCTGTGTAGCGAAATACTCAGAAAACCCTGGGTTTCTATCATCAGTTGCTTCGTTTTTCCCATATCGAATCATAAATGATTGTTCTGTAGAAGAAATCAAATCAGAAGGATTAGCAAGTAGAGCGTTTACTTCCGCGGAAACATCCTTAATTTTTCGCTGCTGCACTAATAATTTTAGTTTGATAGAATTAGCGGCTCGTACCCAATTTGTGGCATTGCCTCCATAAATTACATCATCCGTGCTTGGAACACTCAAATTCGTCGCATCCGTATTCTGCAAATCAGCAATACCTTCTTCCAAGAGAGTAAACAATTGGGGATATATTTCGCTACCACTATCATATTTGGGGTACAAGATACCTCCAACCGATTGGTTGGCTTCTGAAAACGGAACATCACCATACAAATCTACTAGTACAGAATAAGTATACGCTTTCATTATCTTAGCGATACCAACATACCTTAGGTTATCATTTGACACTCCTTGTTCAATGATGGAATTCAAATTCGTTAAAACATCTCTATAGGAAATGTTCCATCCTTGACTCCAATAGTAATCATTTGCTTGAGCACCATAATCATCCGCGTTACCATAATGTGACATCTGATGCATGTATGCGGACAAATTCGTCCCAAAACCACCTTTAGAAACGTTAAGGTCATCCGTATCTCCACCCATGCCTAATGCGAAGCCTAAATATTTTTGTATTCTTGGCAACAACGCTGATTCCTGAAGAGAAGTTGGATCGTTGGGATTATCGTTTATATCGAAGTGCTTTGAACATGATGCTAGTCCTGCAAGCAAAGCAATTACTATAATATTTTTAATTTTTTTCATAATCATAAATCTTTAAAATCTTGCAACTAAATTAAATCCGTAACGACGGGTTGTAGGAGCAGCTGACAGATCAAAGCCTTGTGTTGTAGAGGAGCCATAACTGTTAACTTCCGGATCAAAGTTAGAATACTTTGGAAAATTAGGTGCAAAGAACCATAAGTTTCTTCCTGTCAAACTAACGTTAACCCCCTTAACGAATGAACCACTAAACAATCTCTTTGGTAGTTCATATCCCAGGGATACTTCACGTAAGCGGTAAACCGTAGCATCATAGATATTCCACTCAGTTGCCGTGTTTATTGCAAATGTTTGGCCCGCCGTAGCATTTGGTGAAAAATAAAGATCATTTACTGTAATCTTAGTCTGATTCTGGATCTTATTGCCGTTTGCGTCTAAAATAGCTTGTCCTGTATTAGGATCACCGTAAACACCAGGAATAATAGCATTATATTCCCTGCCTTCAGTATCCCGTGTTACACCACGGCCCAATAATGATGAGTTCGTAACAGAATACATATCTCCTCCTTTGGTAAAATCAAATAGTGCACTGAATGTAAAGCCCTTATATGAAACAGTATTATTAATACCTAATTTAAAGTCAGGATTCGGATCTCCTACCATTCCCTCTTCTGTATCCTCAATCATCGCTCCATTGGCAGGATTTATTAATAAATTGCCTTCATCATCACGTAAGGATTTTGTTCCCCTAATATAACCATAAGGTAAACCCGGCTCAAGATATGGAGAAACACCAGTTAGAACTCCTCTTAGTTGAATACGATCCGTACCTTCCAAAAGCTCTTCTACTGTGTTTACATTCCTAGTGAATACCGTGTTAATATTCCACTTCACAGAAGATTCAGGAGACAAAGGCTTAATTCCCAAAGATATCTCAACACCTCTGTTACGGATCTTGCCAAAATTTGTAAAATAATAATCATAACCAGAAGAAGTTGGCGTGGCTATACTAGCCAATAAGTCTGTGGATATTTTATTATACCAAGTGAAGTCTAAGTTGATCCTACTTTTCCAAAATGCTAATTCAGCACCTAGCTCTACTTCATTCGTAAACTCTGGTGTTAAATTTGGATTATTCGTAGTATAATCATAACGTCCTGTGGGCTGGCCCTGAAAGTTTGGAGTGATTAGAAACACATTCTGTAAGTTGTACGGATCCGTATCTCGTCCCACTTTTGCCCAAGCTGCACGAACTTTAGCATAGCTCAACACATTACTCTTAAGGGATTCTACTGCATCCGTTAGGATAAACGATGTGGAGACTCCGGGGTAAAAATATGATCTAGAATTAGATGGTAATGTTGAAGACCAATCATTACGACCGGTAGCCTGAACAAATAGATAGTCTTTATATCCAAAGGTAGCTTCCGCAAATACTCCCATAATACGACGTTGAAAATAGTCGTCAGTATCAAATATTTGTTGAGCTGTATTTTTTAAAGTATATATATCAGGCGCAATAAATCGTCGCCCCTCATTTACTACCCGATCTGTTACACGTTGGTTGTAATTATGTCCTATTGACCCACTCAAAGATATATCTTCTCCAATATTAGGTGTAAAAGTCGCTACAAACGTCGATTCTAGTTCTTTATGATCTCTGTTATCTAATATTATTGCTCCAGCACCTTCATAAGCACGTGAACTGCGCTCATAAATTTCCTGCCTATCTAGGAAACTGATATTTGTTCCTAAATTGTAGGAAAATCTTAGCCAATCTGTCGCCACATAATCCAATGCAGCAGATGCTAAAACTCTATTTTCCCGCGTTGTTCCATAATTGTTGTAAGCCGACCATGTGGGATGATCGAATTGCCCAGCACCAAGCCAATTTAAATTATCTCCGGTGGAAGTTTCCCAAGGCAAAGATCCGTCCCAGTTTCTCGCTAAAAAAAGTGATCTTGCAAATTGCGAAGCAGCTCCAGAAACCTGATTTTCACCAAAGTAACCACCTATTTGATCAGAATTCGCATACGAAACATTCGCTCTAGCATTTAATCGCTCCGAAATTTTAACCGTTCCACCTGCAGAAATATTATAGCGTTGATATCTGGAGTTAGGCACATACCCTTTATGATCCATCTGTGATGCCGTTAAATTAAATCCTGCAACATCAGATCCACCATTAATTCCTATGGAATTTTCGTAAACAACACCTGTATTAAATAAATCTTTAACATTTGTCGGATAAGCTTGATACGGAACTTTGCTTCCCGGCTCAAAAATACCGGCCCCTATATACGGATCCCAAGCGGGAATACTATCCAGATTGTTGAAATTTGGTCCCCAAGATCCATTCGAATTGGAATAACCAAACTGTGAACCTGCGCCATAGGAGTTTTGATAATCTGGTAAATTAGCAATATTTTCCGCAGAAATTGAACTCCTGAAAGTAATCGATGTCGGTGCTCCTAACCGGGCGCTCCCAGATTTTGTTGTAATTATCACCGCTCCGTTGGAGGCTCTAGAACCATATAGTGCCGCCGCTGCCGAACCTTTAAGTACTGTCATGGAAGCTATTTCATTCGGATCTAACATGGCTATACCTGAAGAATAAGCTCCACCTCCTGAAGTCTGACTACTTGTTACAGTGCTTGAATTATCAAATGGCACACCATCCACAATAATTAAAGGTTGGTTATCACCAATAAAAGAGGCATTACCGCGAACTTGAAAGCGGGTTGCCGCACCAGGAGTACCTTGCGATGTACGAATATCAACACCTGCTACTTTTCCTTGCAATGACTTCAAAAGATCCGGTTCTGAGTTCTGTAATACATCTTCTGGATTGATACTTTCCGTTCCATAAGTCAAGCTTTTAGACTTACGTTGAATCCCCAAAGCCGTTACGACAACCTCGTCCAATGAAGTCTCATCGGATTCCAATTGTACATTTAACACCGTTTGATTTCCTACAGGAACACGTTGCGACGTATAGCCGATGTAAGAAAACAGTAATGTTGAATTTGCCGGAACAGAAAGTGAGTAGTTTCCTGATCCATCCGTCTGTGTAGCGGTAGTAGCACCGATAACAGCAACTGACGCCCCTGAAACAGGGCTTCCATCAGCTGCTGATGTCACTTTACCACTCACTTGACGATTCTGTGCAAACGACACCCCTACCAGGCATGTAAACACAAGAATAAAACTGAGTAATTTTTGTTTCATATGTTTGTTGTATTTAGTTAATATATCCGAATATAATAAAATATTCGGATTGTTAAAATATGTTAAAACGTTCAAATATAACTTAGATAGGTTGTCTATGCAAATATTTTTAAAAAAAACTATGTTTGCATATTAATTTTTTATTAAATCTGTACTATTTTTCAATTTCATTCGATTAACTTATCATATTCCAAGATTCTACCAAATGGATGATAAGTATTATTTAATTTTTTGGCTGTGTTCCTTTGTAACAACTAATTCAATAAATTGTTCTTACTCGCTCCTTTTAGCTAACTTTGCACCATGCGATTTGACATCATTACCGTATTGCCTTCATTACTAGAAAGTCCTTTTGCGCATTCCATCTTACAACGCGCACAGAAAAAGGGGTTAACAGAAATACATGTTCATAATCTACGCGAATATGCGCATAACAAACAAAAATCTGTAGATGACTATCCATACGGAGGTGGGTCGGGCATGGTGATGCAAATAGAACCGTTCGCATCCTGTATCGAAAAACTGCAAAGTGAGCGTGAATATGATGAGATAATTTATATGACGCCTGATGGGGTAACTTTAAATCAGGAAATCGCCAACGACCTTTCGACAAAAGGAAATATTATCATATTGTGTGGACACTATAAAGGTATAGACCAACGTATCCGCGATATCTTTGTAACGAAGGAAATATCCGTAGGCGACTATGTGCTCTCCGGAGGTGAACTCCCCGCTGCGATAGTTGTTGACGCAATTGTTCGACTGATACCGGGCGTCTTATCTGATGAAACCTCCGCATTATCGGATTCTTTTCAAGATGGTCTCCTCGATGCGCCTATCTACACGAGACCTGCAGAGTGGCGCGGACATAAAGTACCTGCTGTATTATTAAGTGGCCATGAAGCTAAAATTGCGGAATGGCGTGATGAGCAGCAGTTATTAAGAACCAAGGAGCGTAGGCCTGATTTATTAAAGGATTAAGGTTTTTTGATTGGTATTGATTGAAATAATAGCACCTATTTTCTAATCACCTTTTTGATTAGTCCATCGCATTACCTTTCCGTCGTTACCACGACAGGGCCTTCATTTTTTTCTTAATAAAAAAACGAAGCAAAAAAATCAAGGCTTTACCGTATTTGTCGTTCCGGCGACGCGATGATGCATTGCGCAGCTCTTAGGCCTCCAACGCACGATGCCACCTCAAGGGCTGAGATCTGCTTGGACAGTACAATTTGAACCTTTCTGCAGCACACCATTCGCTGCCTGCTCGTTCAAATCCGATAAGGCCACTTTTTTAAATTCCGCTAAAACTTGTAGCTGTAGACAAGAGATGCACTATCCTTACAAATTCGGCAAATGTCGCCTTTGAATTATTTGGCAATAGTAGTGGGAAGCACTGTCCGTACAGCCAAATGATTCCAGCGACGATTTTTTGTTTCTTTTTATAAAAAAAGAAAGAGCCCTGTCCGGCGGCGAGGATAAAAGAAATTGATTAAGAAAATCCTTCTTTTATTATAAACACTACAACTCCTTTACAAATTCCTTAATAGCCTCCGCAGGATTATCTGTCTTCATAAAATTCTCGCCGATCAAAAACGCCTGATAGCCGACCTGTTTTAATGCACGAATAGTGGTTGGATCGGAGATCCCACTTTCGGAAACTTTTACAAAACGATCGGGGATCTTGTTGACCAAATCATAAGAATGATCGAGCGATACCGAAAAATCCTTCAGGTTTCTGTTATTGACACCAATAGCATCTATCGTATCAAAAATACTCCGGTTCAGTTCTTCCTCATTGTGCACTTCTAATAGCACATTCAAGCCTAGCGATTTAGCATAAGAGGAGAAATTATTAATTTCCTCGGATGTGAGACAAGTGGCTATTAAAAGAATGATATCAGCACCATAGGCTTTTGCTTCGGTGATCTGATACGGATCTACCACAAACTCCTTTCGCAGTAACGGAATAGTCAATACTTCGCGGGCAGCAGTTAAATCTGCTAAATTACCTTGAAAAAAATCAGGATCCGTTAATACCGAAACCGCAGATGCTCCAGCATCCTGATAGCCCTTTACCACCTCTTGAACGGAAGATACCGCATTGATGATGCCTTTGGATGGAGAAGCTCGTTTGTACTCTGCTATTATTCCTGTTCGATCTGCCCGTAACACCGATTCCTTCAGTGAATAGCAGGATCGGTCAAACAGTGGGTACTTCTCTAATTCTGATAAAAAAACGTTTGCTTTTGCAGTAGCAACTTCTATCTTTTTTTTAGCTACAATTTTATCTAAAATAGTTGTGTTCATGTTACTTCAACCAGTTAGCAATTAACAATTTACCATTATCCGTCAATATCGATTCAGGGTGAAATTGCATCCCTTTGACATCGTATTCCGTATGCGATAGCGCCATAATAATTCCATTGGAATCCAATGCCGTAATCTTAAGTGAAGGAGGCAGTCCTTCTTTCTCTACAGCCCACGAGTGGTAACGGCCAATCTTCGAATCCCGGGGGAAATCCTGAAATAATTTTTCATTATCATCCGTCACGATGATATCCGTTGCTACGCCATGCAATGGCTTTGGCATATTGAAAAGCTTGCCACCAAATACTTCGGCTATAGCTTGCTGACCGAGACAGATACCCAAAATACGTTTCGTGGATGAATACATACGGATGACATCCAGCAGAAGCCCCGCCTCTTCCGGAATCCCAGGGCCGGGCGACAACAAAATCTTATCGTACGCTTCCACATCTTTTAATTCGAACTTATCGTTGCGCACGACTACATAGTCTTGCTCCAACTCTTGTAAGAGATGAACTAAATTATAGGTGAAGGAGTCATAGTTATCGATGACTAATATCTTATTGTTCATGTAATAGTTCTAATTCTTTATTCTTAAAATGGTTAATGATCGTTTGAAAGACCGTATGTACAGTCTCCTTATCTAATGTCAATTGCGCCGCCCAGTTGTATCTGAGCTTTAACATTTTTTCAACTTGATCGCGGGCATCCGCTTCTGGCGGCACAGACTCAAAATGAGTCGCTTTGTCCACATAAGCCTTACGAAGGGCTATCAACTCTAAAATACGGTAGTCTATAGTGTCTATCGATTGAGCGATCTGGTCGCCGTTTTGACAATATTCTAAGGGCCTGATCATATCGTTTCGGCTATTTTTAATGCACTACGCAACGCAGCAATTTTATTATTTACTTCTTGCAATTCTTTTTCCGGGTCCGAATCCAATACAATACCTGCTCCTGCTTGATAGTGTAACAAGTTACGCTTACTCAGAAAAGACCGGATCATAATCGCGTGATTAAAATCGCCATTGAATCCCATATAACCCAGTGCACCGGAATAAAAAGAACGCTGCTGCCCTTCATACCGATCAATCAATGTAAGTGCCATATGCTTGGGAGCTCCGGACAAGGTGCCTGCAGGGTAGGTATCTCCAACCACATCAAAGGGGTTGGCTGTTTTGTTGAGTTTGCCCGAAACCTTGGAAACTAAATGGATAATATGCGAATAATATTGTGCTTCTTTATACGACTTAACCTTCACATTTGTACAATGTCGGCTTAGATCGTTGCGTGCTAAATCTACTAACATGACATGTTCGGCAGATTCTTTTGGATCATTCTTTAACTCTTCGGCTATTTTTTCATCCTGCTCCATGTCACCTGTTCGTTTAAATGTACCGGCAATAGGATAAATCGTCGCTTCCGATTTTTTAATGGTAAGCTGTGCTTCTGGAGAAGATCCAAATAATTTAAAGTCACCATAATCAAAATAAAACAGATAAGGTGATGGATTGACAGACCGCAGCGCACGGTATACGTTAAATTCATCTCCGTGAAATGGGGTAGTAAATCCCCTGGAAGGCACGATTTGAAAGACATCGCCACGTTGGATATGTTCTTTCATCTTCAAGACTAGATTTTTAAAATCTCCATCCGACATATTGGAAGTTTCTTCTCCCTGTACTTTAAAAGAATATTCGGGGAAATTTTTATTCTGTATCAGATATTCCATGCGCTCCAGATCAGATTCTTCATGATCCAGGAGGTGCTCGAAAATATACAACTGATTCCGGAAGTGATCGATGGCAATTACATATTTGTATATATGATATTGAAGATGCGGGATATCCCGTCTTTCATCCACAGGCGTTGTTAATCTGATATCTTCAAAATGTTCTATTGCATCAAACGTGAAATAACCAAAAAGCCCATTAGATATAACATTAACATCTTCCAAAAGATTCGATTCAAAAGATTTTCTAAAATCGGACACTTCATTCCGAAGTGTGATCTCAGTGGCATCTTTTTTGATTTTTTCTTTATTAGGATAAGAGATCTCTAATGTTTCTTTTTCGAGTTTGATTCCCGCAATAGGCTGGCAGCAGATATAACTAACATTATTATCTCTACTATGGTATTCTGAACTTTCCAACAGTAGACTGTTTGGAAAAGAATCTCTCAAGCGTAAATAAATACTTACAGGTGTTGTGGTATCTGCCAGTATCTTTCTATAATTCGTTTTAAATATATAAGACATACTTCTAATAATTACTCAATAATACAAACACTTTAAGAAAAAAAGCCCGACAAATTTTGTCGGGCTTAGTTTTCAAATGGTTTTGGTTGATTATGAAATTCTTTATCTATATACCAAAAAGATTGTTCCCGACGCGATTTGCTTCAGGCCACCACCATAATTGATATGTATTCATTATTGTCATTGCATTGCAAATTTAAAATAATTTTTAAATAAACAAACAAAAATTATAAAAAAAACAAAAAAGACTCTAATTTATTAGTCATTTGACAAAAAAAATAGTTCTTCCGTGTCATACAATTCCTTTCTTCAAGCGAATTTTACGTCTACATTACATCCTAATGAAAGAGGAAAGAGCACCGACTTGCATATAAACCGCAAGTTAGCTAATTTTGCATCATGTCTATAAAAATTGGAGAAAATATTGATTTAGGTGAATTCCCGCTCTTATTAGCTCCTATGGAGGATGTAAGTGATCCGCCATTTCGTTATGTATGCAAACAAAACGGTGTAGATATGATGTACACCGAGTTTATTTCTTCGGAGGGATTGATTAGAGATGCTGCTAAATCACGTCAAAAGCTCGATATTTTCGAATACGAACGTCCTATAGGCATCCAGATTTTCGGATCGGACATTGAACATATGCGCCAATCTTCTGAGATCTGTTCACAAGCCAATCCAGATTTAATTGATATCAACTACGGTTGTCCGGTAAAGAACGTAGCCTGCCGTGGGGCCGGTGCCAGTTTATTACAAGATATTGATAAAATGGTCGCTATGACGAAAGCCGTAGTGGAAGCGACTCATCTACCCGTGACGGTGAAGACACGACTCGGATGGGATGACAGCACCAAAAATGTATATGAGGTAGCAGAGCGTTTACAGGATATCGGCATCAAAGCGCTATCTATTCATGGTCGTACACGTGCCCAGATGTACAAGGGGCAGGCAGACTGGTCGATGATCCGTGACGTAAAACGTAATCCACGTATTCATATCCCCATTTTTGGGAATGGCGATATCGATTCCGTCGAAAAAGCAGCAGCTTGGCGTCAGGAATACGAAGTAGATGGTATTATGATCGGCAGGGCTTCTATCGGATATCCTTGGATTTTTAGGGAAATAAAGCACTTTTTTAATACAGGAGAAAGATTAGAAGGACCAACCATTGCAGAACGTGTGGAGGTATGCCGCACACATCTTACCAAATCCATAGAATGGAAAGGTGATAAGGTGGGAATTTTTGAAATGCGCCGACATTATGCCAATTACTTTAAGGGCATCCCTAATTTTAAGGAATACCGTATGCAATTAGTTACTTTGCAAACTTTCGAAGAGATTCAAGAGGTGTTGGATGAAATCCAGCATAGTTTTTCAGAAGTAGTTGTCTAGATAAGATCCAATAGCAATCGACATTACACGTGTTGTAAGCAAAATGCAATGTCGATTGCTCCTGGCTATTCTATCGTAAAATTTACTTCAACAGGGGTTAACCAAGTGGAAGTAAAACGTACAGATACTTTTTCTCCGGCATGACCCGAAACTTTTAGATAATTGATAATCTTCCCATGGAAAACACGTTGACGGTTATCGGTATAATCGGTCATATCCGAATTATTTCCTGCTTCCATGCCCAATAAACGTGCTGGTCCGGAAATCTGACAGACAATCTCTTCGTCGGACAACAGCACAGGCACGCCGTCCTCATCGACTACTTGTAGCTCCACTTGTACGACATCGTCCGTTTTCTTTGCAGACGCGACCGGGTTAATTAATTGAAGTGCATGGGGCCGTTTGCTGGACTGGATATGATAACGTGAAACTTCCTTATTTTGTGCATCAAGACCAACGACTTCCAACTTGCCTGCCTTGTAAGGAATATCCCAATGGATAATTCCATCTTTCTGATTATATGGTTTTAGTTCACCTACGACTTGACCATTCAATTCTAATCGAGCTTGGTCGGCATTGGTGTAACAAACGACGCGAATTTCTTGTCCATCTTGGTAGTTCCAAATTGGCCAGGCATCCATGGAGGGAGCTTGATCCTTTTTCTGTCCTTGATCGGCTTCCAATACCGACCAGACGTCTGTCGCGGCACCACCTCCCTGCAAAGGGTATGTGCCTAGGTATGCCATCGGTACATCAGACCACAGCGATTGACGAAAATACCCCCTCGGCTTAATGAAGCCTCCAAAGTCGAGAAGTCCGGAATAAAATCCTCTGGAAGGCCATCTTCCGGATTCGCCCAGGTAATCAATCCCGGTCCACAGGAACTGCCCGAAGATATGTTCTTGATCTTTCACGGCCCGCCAAGCACCGAAATCATGTCTATTTTCGCTCCCGAAAATAACCCGCTGCGGGTAGCGGGCATGATCGCTCCCGTAACGGCTCTCGGTGTAGTTATAACCGGTAATATCCAATGCCGCGGGATAGGCCGTTTCATTCGACATGGCAACGCCAGCTAACCCTGCCGTAACCGGTCTACTCGTGTCATACTTTTTGACAACAGCGACGAGGCGCTTTGCGATATCACCTAACCGCATGGCATCTGGAGCATCTTTTTTATAGCCCCCAAAAATAGGCTGGGTAAAACCTCCTTCTTTACTACCTGCTAATACCGGATGCGAATACGGATCATTCGGATAATCGACCTCATTACCTATACTCCATGCAAATATCGAAATATGGTTTCGGTCTCTTTTTACCATATCTGCCAGATCACGCTCTCCCCACTCTTCAAAAAAATCATATGTCCCCTGGAATCCAGGAGTACCTTGATTCCATCCCTGTAGCCATTTACGTTTGGGAAATTCCCATTCATCAAAAGCTTCATTCATTACGAGAAGCCCCAGCTCATCACACAACTCATACAGACTGCTTGCTTGTGGATTGTGGCTGGTACGAATCGCATTTACACCCAACGATTTTAACGTTAACAAACGGCGCCTCCACACTTCCGGATAAACCTCTGCCCCTAAGACGCCAGCATCATGATGCAAACAGACACCTTTGACTTTCATCCACTCGCCATTTAATGCAAATCCCTTATTCGCATCAAAGGTATAGGTTCTAAAACCTGTTTTTACCTCCGACGCATCAATGCGTTTCCCGTCTTGCAACACACTGGTCTTCAACGTATACAGCTGCGGATTTTTCAAGCTCCATAGCTGTGGATTTTTAACATCAAAAGACAACTTGGCCTCGTGCTGCATTCCCGGAGCAATAACGCACTTCGTCGTTTTTTTAGCAACAGTCTTCCCATTAGAGTCAACGAGTTCATTGGCTATGGATACGGTGGCTGAAACGGCAAGTTCATTTTTTAAATCGACCTGAACATGTAGTTTTGACTTATTGCCATCAACGCTCGGGTAGGCATACACACCCCACTGATCGATATGAACAGGATTGGCAGTTACCATCCATACATCGCGGTATATACCTGAACCGGTATACCAGCGCGAATCTGCATCTTGACTATGATCGACACGTACAGCGATCACATTCTCGCCACCAAATTTGATGTAGGGTGTTGCGTCGTACATAAAAGAGATGTATCCATTTGGACGTTTTCCTAACGACTGCCCATTGACGAAAACCTCGCTCCTATTATATACCCCTTCGAAGTATAGGTAGATTTTCTCTCCCTGCTTATCTGCAGCTACATCGAACTGCTTGCGATACCAACCGATCCCTCCGGGCAAATAACCCGTCGCACTTGCTAGCGACGGACTCAAGGTCTGTTTTACAGTCCAGTCATGGGGCAGGGCTACTTTTTTCCACCCACGTAAATCCAAATCAATCTTGGCTCCATCTTCGATATCGCCCAATCGGAACGCCCAATCATTGTTTATTTTTTCAGCTTTTCCAAACCCAGGTTGAGCGAGTAACGCCATAGGCGTAACAAGCACCATAAAAAGCGTATAAAGTATTGTTAGTTTCATTTTATTGTTCATTATAGATTCTTATCTTCAGTTAGGCTTATTTACAACCCTAAAATTAAAACTTTCTCCTCGGATTAACATATACAACCCCGTCTATTGTAGTCTACATACTCATCAATACGCACCGAATAGCTTGATACGACGGGATTATATGGGCCTAAGTACAAATGAAAAGGAATAGTCTTGGTAGGGAAGCAAATAATCTTTTAATGGCCAAGCTCCCCAACTGTTCACCCCACCAACGCCCATCTGTTTGAGATCAATATTTAACTGTGTCTGTTCTCTCCGTACCAAGTCGGCAGCATGTCTTTGGGCGCGTTTTGAACCATCGTCGAGGTCGCTATCAAAGTAATGCAGTGCACTCATGCTCAACAGGGTATCTGAGGTTACCAACAATCCCTTACCTTTTTTATTCATCAGCTTCCACCAGCGAACATCGGTCTTATTACCCGTTTCATTGGGCATGACATACGGAAAATATTGATCGTCGACCGTCTGCCTGTAAAGACCCACGGGCGAACCGAAATTTCTATCGCTATAGTTTTCATGTGGCCCTCTGCCATAATATTCCACCTGTTCGAACCCTCCGGGTAGAATCAACTGCATACCAAACCGAGGAAGAACATCAACCTTGTGATCGGTACTGGCCTTAAATAGTTGCGTAATACTTATTTCTCCCCGACTGTTGATGATATATTTCATCTCCAATATAGCGTATACCTGCGGAAGTTCGTAAGTTGCCGTTACATACGCTAGATTATTTATCACTTCGTACCTCATATTTTTTAATATGGTTTGGTTCGTCACTTCTTTCCACGCTTTTAATTTTTCCGGTGTATTGGCCCCAAAATCATTATCATTAGGTGCTCGCCAAAAATTAGCTTTCAAGGCATAATTTTCATCAGCAAACCATGTACCTTTATAAACGTATTTCGTTAACCAGCCCGTCTGTTTGTCAAATACCATATCTAGATCCTTACTTTGGACATGTATTCCCAGATCATCCTGGAAAGTTGCTATTCCTGCTTGCCTATCTAAAGTTGTAAATGGCGTGTAACTCCCTCCCAAGGATAATTGTTCTGTCGCAATAATATGTCCTGCAGCGAGCAATGGCTCGGCCTCTTTTAGTTTATATGTGACGTTTAAGAATGCTTCTCCTGCCGCCAGAGGCTTATACTGTATTGGCACCCGAACTGTTTCCTGTGGCCCGACAGAAATATGATCGAACATACCATTTTGTACTTTTTTACCATCTAAAATAATCTCCCACTCCATGCTGATATTGGACAGATCGGTAAAAAACTTCTCATTGTAGATGGCAAGTGTATCGTTACCGATTAAAGTGGTATGGACGTCTTGATAGACTTTCTTCATTTCCCAGGCATGCGGATAGGGTGTACGATTGGCATAAAAGATTCCTTTTGACGCATAGTTCCACCCCGTTATCGCTTCTTTTGGTTCGTAGTCGCCGCCATAGGTATACACCGTATCGCCCTTTTCATTTATTTCAATAAAACATTGATCGACAAAATCCCAGATATACCCTCCTTGAAAAAGACCTTTATTATCACGGATAATATCCCAATAGTCTTTGAAGCTTCCTAAGGAGTTTCCCATCGCATGTGCGTATTCGCACTGTATGAAAGGTTTCTCGGGTGTAGGGTTGCGTTTTGCGTAGCTTTTCATCGCATCGGGACTGGCATACATCGGTACATTTAAATCTGTATTCCAGTCAAAGCGCAATTCGCCATAATTGTTAACGGCCCGCTCGTATTGTACGGGTCGTGTTGTATCGCGCTCCTTCATTTTCACGTAACTTCTGTAAAAATTATAGCCGTTACCTGCTTCGTTGCCCATACTCCAGATAACCACACTCGCATGATTTTTGTCCCGCTCGATCAAACGCATCACACGTGAAACGTGCGATTCTTCCCATGTAGGACGATTGGCCATGGTATACGAGAGATCGTAGCCCATACCATGCGATTCGATATTTGCTTCGTCGATCACATATATACCATATTCGTCACATAGTTCCAACCAGTATTCGGAATTGGGGTAGTGACTGGTGCGAACCGAATTGATGTTAAACTGTTTCATCAACTGCACATCTTTCAGCATGGCCTGCTTGGAGATCACATGTCCGGTCAACGGATCTGTCTCATGTCTATTGATCCCTTTAATTAATATAGGTTGGCCATTGACCAAAAATTGTCCCCCTTTAATTTCAATTTTCCGAAAGCCGATCCGCTGGGGTATGATCTCTAAGGTTTCTCCTTTCTCATTCTTCAGCGTGGTAACAACCTCGTACAAATGCGGCGTCTCCGCCGACCACAAGGCAGGACTTTCGACTTGGATCACCGATTCAACGGATTGTTCCCCCTTAAATGAAACCCGATCTCGCTGGATAGTTTCGCCGCCCCTTTTTAGTTCGATCTCGGCGGTTAGATTTGTTTCAGTAGATTTGTTTAAACTGAGCGTGGTATGTAATACGCCTTTCGAAAACGTATTATCTAATAGAGGCGAGATATCCACATCATAGATATATTGTGGATGCCGTGCGATCAGGTAGCAATCTCGTGTAATTCCACTAAGACGCCACATATCCTGATCTTCTAAGTAGTTTGCTACGCCCCAACGCATAATCTTCAGGACGATGCTATTTTTACCTTTCTTCAGAAACGAGGTCACATCAAACTCGGAAGGCAATTTACTATCTTCACCGTAACCGACATAACGACCATTTACCCATACTGATAAATTAGATTTGGCGGCTCCTATGTGAAGAATAACATGCTTTCCATCCCAGTTATCATCAATAACCACCTCTCGTCTATACACTGCGGTAGGATTGAAATGCATGGGTATGATGGGAGGATTGGCACGGCCTCCATCTAACAGATACCGAAATTCAAACCCCGAAGTCGTGTACATCCGAAATCCATATCCGTTCATTTCCCAATTTCCGGGGACTTGGAAGGTAGGCCATTGACTGTCATCATAATCAGCGGCCTCAAAATTGGCAGGGAGATCCGCAGGTGCTTCTACCCATTTAAATTTCCACGAACCATTGAGACTCTGATAAAAAGAAGATTTCCTCCAATCGCTTTGTGTGACTTCTTCTTTATCTGCATAAACAATATAGTCGCTCCGCATTGGCAGCCGATTTTGCTCGACGATGGTCTCGTCAAGCCATGGAATTCCTTTGCGGTCGTCGGATTGTTTTATATTTTCCACACGCCCGTCATTGGATAATGTTACGCTGGACTGTGCAACCGCAGCTTGAATACCTAAGCCGAATAACAATAAGGAAAAGGTACTTTTATGGAGAAACTTCATATTATAATAGTTCTAATCGAAAACGCTTAAATCCCATTCTTCCTTCCAGTGAAGGCTCAATTGGTTACCGCTGAAGGTAACCGGAAGCCAGAGATACCGGCTATCAATTAAATTGCGCGGCTTCCAACGATCGGCCATAAAAATAAAGGCATCTTTCTTACCTTGCACAGGTAGTAAATGTGTTCCCTGTCCGCGAAATGTAAGATGTGCATCCTTTCCCACACAAGGATTAGGTAACAATGTCCAGTCTCCCAACATATCATCCGCAATCAGCAGACGCGCCGCATTGGGATCCCACCCTGTACAGCCGGAGGTAACCATATAATATTTACCGTCTTTTTTCAAGAGCGTAGGAGCCTCATTATGTCCGCCCGGCGCGATGCGGGTATATTTACCGGTATAGCCTAAATAATCGTGGGTTAGTTCGGCGATATGTAGTGTAAGATTTTCTTCTGAAGAATAAATATGGTAAGCGGTGCCATCGTCATCGACAAATAAGGTCATATCGCGACACATCTGACCTCCTAAGAAATCCCT
This sequence comes from Sphingobacterium olei, assembly GCF_005048855.1. Taxonomy (GTDB): domain Bacteria; phylum Bacteroidota; class Bacteroidia; order Sphingobacteriales; family Sphingobacteriaceae; genus Sphingobacterium; species Sphingobacterium olei. Next base: position 201,594 of record NZ_SUME01000004.1, on the reverse strand, counting down.
TCGCACAAATAATCCCTCTTCAACCGCTTTCCGCCATTCTGGTGTCCACCAGGTACCATGATCGCGGGGATTGACATTCGACTCCCGTTGGCCTTTGGTCATATTCAACGGCCATACGCCCGCATTGACCCGGGAAGATTCCAAAAACGTAAAATTCCCAGTTGGCGAATTAGACACTGCAATACCAACTTGGGCAGCAGCATAGCCTTGACCTTTCAGCTCCAAATGAAAAAACATAACAAATTTCTTAGTCTTTTCGTTGAAGATTACTTTAGGACGCTCGATTATACATCCCCAGCTAATTGGGCTGTTTGGATCAGACGCTGGTGAGAGTGCTAAACCTTGGAATTCCCAATTGTAAAGGTCTTTGGATGAATACACGTTAACCCCCTGGGATTCACGCCCGCCTCTCTTCTCGCCATACCAATAGTAGGTACCGTCATGATGGAGAATTCCACCTCCATGTGCGTTGATATGGGCGCCATTTTTATCAAGCCAGCGATCACCAGGTGTAAACTGTGAACTGCGCGGCTGTGCCGCAGTATTTTTTTGATAAACACGTACATAGTCGATTTCATATTTTGCTGGCAGCAAACTATCATCGATTTTTCCGCCGTTGATACCCCCCAGTGCAAAGTTCAACAAGATGTAATGCGGCTGTTGGAAGGGATTGAAACCGCTTCCGTCTTTATTTACCAATCGCTGCAGTGGTACACGATTCAGCAATTGGTCGTCTACGTACAACGCAATTTCATTTTCATCCCAATCCATGCGCCACACATGAAACTGTGCCGCCCATGCTTGTCCGCCAAGCTCTTTAACAGACTTCGTGGTGCTGTGCCATTCGGCGTTCCATTGTTTGGCGGTCCCTGTCGCGATATTGGCCAGTATATTGCCTTTGTAGTATTCCATAATGTCTATCTCACCATTGGAAGGCCATTCTTTATCGACACCTAATGTCCAAAATGCTGGCCATAATCCAGACCCAATAGGAATGCGGGCCCTCATCTCAAAGCGTCCATATTTCCAGCTATGCTTACCTTGGGTATTTATCGATGAGGAAGTATATTGGATATGTGGACGTGACTCTGCCCAATGGTTGCTCCCTTTCTTAAAAGTGGGGCTGGGCTTTGTTTCTTTACGGGCTTCGATAACCAGTAAACCATCCTTGCAATAGGCATTTTCCCGTTGATACCATTGGTCTTCATTGTTTCGTTTAAAACCATCTTCGAAGGACCAGTTTTGAGGATCTACTTTTCCTTCGTTATTAAACTCGTCTGACCATACGAGCGTGTAGATGTCCATATCATCTTGTGCATCGGCGTACTGAACTAGAAGTAAGCAAAAAAAAAGCAAAAGTCGATTCATAAAAATTTATTCATACGTTGATTAAAAGGTATCCACATGGGATCCGATCACAAAAATATTTGCGGAATTGACTCGAAAAGAGGGGCAAATTCGTCTAAAAGGTCGGGTATTTAGATATTTAGGATTTAAACCTGCTACATCTTCGTTACAAAACAAGTATTACAATCCCTTGCGGCCTGACTAACCAATTATTGAATAGGAATACCATCTCTCTTAAATCCCTCCATAATGAGGGTCGTAACAATATAATCAGATTCCTTTCCCGTATCTTCATGGGCACCATTAATACCGTAGGGCCACCAATGTTGTCCATCTCCTCTTAGATAGGCTGCTGGATCATTGATTGCTTTCTGCAGGGCCAAATTAGCACTCGCTCCCGTATAAAGTCCATTTTTAAGTAGTGTACCAGTCCAATAACTGGTCGTACCAGATCCTATTGTATGTGAAAATTCATGCAGAAATGTTCCTGCCTTTTGATAAGAGATATTCGATCCCCAACGCATCCATCCGGTGAAACTCGCATCAGCCGTAGCAACGCCTGTATTATACTCAATGGTGACAGTTTTAACAATGCTTGTATGTTCTTCTAATAACTTTACCCCTTGGTCGGCCATTGCTTTCAAACGCGAAAAAACTTCAGCCGGAATACTAGCTTGATTGTGATAATTAACTGTTATTTTTCCCTTGTTAAACGTTTGAAAAGAGGCTTGGCTACCATAATAAGTCCCTTTCGCCGTCTTAACATACGATTTTGCATAGAAGGTCTTTCCTAGAACTAAATTTGTCACATCTACCTTAAATGCTCCATTGCTTATACTAGTAGCCTTTGCTATGTGGTTGTCAATAGTAGGATTTTGCGTTTCGGAGAAACAGATTCCTGCTTCTAAAACAGCTGCGCCACCATCTGTCTCGATCGTCGCGGAAGCTTGCATACTATTAAGCTTATAGAAGGTAACAGAGGTAGCCGAGACCTTTGCATCTTCGTAGCTTTCGGTAGTAAATTCTAGGGTATTGCCATAAGCTCTCCCGGCCGAGTTGGATGCAAATGATCGGGCGTAATATGTCTTTCCTCCTACGAGTCCCGTTAATTCGACTTCAAATTCACCAGATCCGGATACGGTGCTAGGCGATGCTTTAAAATCACTAACTGTAGGAGTACTATGAGTCGCCCAACAGATTCCACGCTCGGTAATAGAAGCACCTCCGTTATGCTCGATCTTAGTTTTCAACAAGGCTTTCGTAGTAGTGACCTTGTCTACTAGGGCCACAGCAAGTGTAGGAATCACAACGACCTGCTCTTCCTTTCCGGGTTGTTCGGGCGGATTTGACGGGGCTTTTCCACATCCAAACATGAATAAAAGGGAATAAAATATGTATTTAATCATAAAATGTCTTTAGTAAAGGGGCTGCCTTAAGAGATTTAGACAGCCCCGGTTTAAATATGACTACTCCACTAGGGTAAGTGACATTCCCCGCACATTAAAATACTGATTACTTGAGCTCATTAGATTGGCCACGTATCCTATCGTTACCTCCTGCGTCACTGGATTATCAAACTCAAAAGAGACAACCCTGTACGCGTCATTAATCCACGCTAAATTATAATAACCCAAGCTATTGGAAGATGGTACATCTGCAACATTCGGAATAGTACCATTGTTAGTAACAACAAAATAGATTAAGTTATTAGTGGCATCAACGTTAGCCGTAACATTGTTTCTACGGAATTCGATATCTACCTTATATTTTCCCGCAGGCAAAGTAGTAGACTGATATATCTTTCCATTGTTAATATTAGGTGTTCCCCACCCGGCTTCCGCAGCAAGCACACCAACACCGGTGTTGGTATCCCAACTACCTCTACCGCTTATAGCATTAGCAGCAGCATTGGAGTTCCAATCTTGTAATACACCCCAGCGACCGGATATATTTGTTGCAGTGAACGGATATCCCAGATTTCTATAGTAGGTTAATGAAGGATTAAAATCCGTATAGGGCGTATAGAATGTGTCCAAACATAAAGTATCTGGCAGATAGAGACTCCTAAGAACCATTTTCTCGTCGATCTTTACGTTCTCAAAAGCGACATCTTTATCATCGATAGATAACCTTTTAGTATGAGTTATACCTTCAGTATCAACATATTTGATCTCTGTTGCAAAAATTCCAAGGGTACGATCCACATTTCCAAACGTAGCCGTAAAGGTATTGTCGTAGGCTTTCAAACTATTAACTACGATTGGTCTATTAAATAGTGACTGCTGGTAACGTTCGCCGTAGACGGTTCCTGTACCATATACAGTGACTGACTTATTTCCCTCGTTGTCAAAAGTGACCACCTCGAAATTATGTACGTTTTCAGCCATATTTTCTAGCAACAAACGTAATGTATCGGTATTTTGGGTTCTTTTAATCGGTACTGAAACAGAATCTTTCCGACCGTTCCAAAATATACGACATTCCACAACTTTAGGATCCGATATAAATAGTCCTTCAATTTTTACCCGATTTTTCCCGGAATAGATCCGAAGGGAATCCAGCTTTCCTGTATACGAAATCTCACCATCTTTAACATGTTCTTTCCACTCGTCCATCTTGGAACATCCCGCTGACCCTATGATCAATAGTAGTAGGAAAACAAAGATTGCTATTCCACTATTTTTTTTATAAATGTTCATAACTCTTTTCTTAAGTATGTAATCAGTTTGTTATTTATCGAGGATCTCCATATACCTGTATTTCAGCGATACCCATATAAGACGTCCCCCCCCAATTTTTTGTGCTTCGAATACGTAAATACCGTGCTTTTGGGGCGGTTACTTCAAAGTCCCAACTAAGCCCCGCGTTCGCCGATTGATAATCCTCGTTATTCTGCTGTCCAAATGGTAAACCTGAGGGCTTAGTTGCATTATATTTACCCAACAGATGCCAGTTGTCGAAGCTTTCATCTACAGGAGGAATATCCGATCCCCATATTTCAAATTCCTTGAGATTTCCTAAATAATAATAGGTACGTGCAAATCCACCACTGCTGTAATACTCAGGATAATCCCAAATTACAATCCGGCTTAATTTAGCCAAGCGTCCAATATCAAAGGTGATCACATGGACCCCTGGGTGTGCATTCCGCGTTTGGTAGACGCGAGGCCAGTCCATTATATTATTATCCCACATACCACTCATAGACGTGGAGGGATTAAAAGGCGCATCTCCGGGCGTATTACTCATGCCCACATAATTAGACTTGGGCAGAGCAGCTTCGTATAGGGGCTTTAAATTCGCATATAGCGTATCTGTATAGTTAAGCCAACGATCGCGTACGGTAAAAGCAAATGTTTGATCAACTGTATCTAACTTGGCATCACGTAAAATATAAGCAATAGAATCTGTAGAAGTATACAAGCTATTTGGGTGAGTTAGCCATTCCCCATACTCATCCAATTGCATAACCTGTATCGCAATATCGCTTCGTTCAGGATTATCCGTACGCAGTCTCACACCGCTAAATGCTGGACTAACTTCTAAATTTCGAAACACGTCCCAAATTGGCGATTCAAGTGGATGTATTTTCACCAGTACAGGTTCTGAAGCAGTCTCACTCCGGTTTACAGCAAACAGCTGCACGTCGTATTCGCCTTCATTTGCAAATCCTTCTACAAGCAGCCAATTGTTATAATAGGAGGATTTAACTTCCATTTTCCGTCCCGTTGCTAACGTATAAACGGCTTTAACATATAGAAGATCTTGTTGTTCAGGCACCGTATAGGTGATTTTTGCCTTTCCAGCTAAATTTTCGACATGTATATTTGTTACGGGGCCTGGAGCAGTTCCATTACCCTCTAAAGGCGAACGGAGTCCGTCCTCACCGCAACCCCAGTGAATTCCGGCTAGAGTAACCATTAAAAGTAGTTTATATATATTTTTCATAACTTTTATTTATTATTTTACCATCCAGGAGATTGTACCAAGTTTTTATTTTGTATAACAGCATTCTCAGATAATGGCCAAAAATAATCTCTTGGGGTAATGAAACGCTGTTGGTAGAGTGTATTAATCTGATAATATGATATAGCATTTTCGCCCTGCATATTCCATCCGGTAATAGCTGAATTCATATATTCCGCAGCCTTCTTCCAACGTCTTATGTCCCAAAAGCGATGCCCTTCAAACGCTAGTTCAATCAAACGTTCCTGCCGTATTATTTCTCTAAATCCTTCTTTTGAGGAGAACTTTGAAGCATTAGTAGAATAATTTGTCCAAGACTCTTCTACGCCTTTTAAACCCGCACGTTCACGAACTTTGTTTATATAGGTAAACGCATCAGCATGATCTGGCCCGTATGCTTCATTTACAGCTTCAGTATATAATAAATATAGGTCTGCTAGTCTAATCTGTGGCCATGGGTATGAACGATACGATGCTCCAGATGCACTCATAGATTGGTTCCAATCCACCAATTTTTTTATGAAATATCCAGTCACGTTAAAGTGAAAGGCATGTGTACTGCCTCCATAGTCCGTTCTTTTACTACGCACAATAAAAGTATTTACATCAGAATTACCTGGGCTATCGTATTTATACCAGGTCGAGCCGTCGAAAGCTAAACTGGAATAGAAACGTGGCTCACGATCAAAATGTAAACGAGCTGTTTGGAAACCCTCTTCGATGTAAAAACGCTCTTGACGGATAGCTGTACGTAGTTGGGTGTCATCCGTAAAAGAAAGCGTCTTGTCTTCATTAATGGGCACCCCATTTCGTGTATAAAACTGCCTCGCAATCTTCAATGGTGGTGATAAGATTTTTCTCGCATTATTGTGATTGTGATCTAAATGAAGTGGTGCCATAGCCTGTAACTGTAGATCGGTCGTCGTACTATTCGGATTGGCCCAAAGGTGTTCTGGATTCCATCTCTCGCAAACAGCTTGTCGAAGGTCCAATTGAAGTATAGTCGTATCGGACAAGGAAAATGGTGTCGCAGGCATCTTGAATAGCATATGTCCCGCTTCCTCTGCTAACAAAACAGCTTCCTTGGCTGCTGTAGCAGCTATTTCCCATTTAGATATTTCAAATGTAGAATTAAATAATGCTTCGCCGTCCTTATTCTGATAGTCCGCATAATCTGGGTTACCGTTGTATAACGGACTAGCAGCGGTAATCAAAACTTTGGCTTTAACAGCTTTGGCAATAGGTCTCGTCAATCGTCCCAGTTCTAACGTTCTGTCGGTGATCAACAAAGGCAATTTATCCGCGGATGCATCTAATAGCTCGACAATATAATCTACGCATTCATCGACAGAATTTCGGGGAACAGCGACCTCCTCTTTTGTAGCGTCTATATCCAAATTTGTTTTTATCAATGGGATTGGTCCATACATCTGCAGAAGTAGAAAATGATAATAAGCCTTAAGAAATTCGGCTTCTCCTATCCACCTTCTACGTTCTACCTCTGTGATGTCACGCACTTTAGTGAGATCGTTTACATTTTCCAAAAATATATTACAATGCCGAATGGCTTGGTACATATTGGACCAAGAACTGCGGTACGTATTGGACACACTTTGGTTACCACGAGCGATCTCAAATGCATCGCTATATATACTGGTTTGATATGGTATCCAAATCTCATCGCCAGCCAACATCCCTATATTGTTAACGCTGCCGTCTTTGGGCAGGTAACTATATAAAGTGAACAAGTACTTCTCCGCCTCATTCCGCAACTTAAACGCGTGTTCTATAGTTGATACGTTATCGGGCACAACGTCCAAATAACTATCGCAGGACTGCGAAGACAACATTACGGTCATCATAGCGCCAGTAATTATTGTATTTTTTATCTTTCTAAGTTTCATCTTTTGAATCTTCCTATTTTCAAATTTTATAACTAAAAATCCAGCAACAAGCCCACATTGTACACAGATTGCACGGGATAACCTAATCCGCGGCCGCCCATTTCAACGTCCCACATCTTGAATTTACTCCACACCCACAGGTTGGAACCGCTGAGATACGCTCTCAATCTGTTGACACCAAATCGGGTGGTTTTTTCGCTCGGTAGATTATAGCCAATCTCCACGTTCTTTAGACGCAAGAAGGTTCCATTCCGCATCCACCATGTGGATTGATATTGATTGCTTCCAAAACGTAATGTATTATTCTGTACAAATTGTGGACTTAACCTCGGCCATAATGCGTAAGAATCTCTGTTCTCTTCTGACCAGTGGCTTTCCGCTACAACATCTAGCAATCCATTTTGTGCAGATCCATTAATTACAAAAGGTGCAATATTTTCTGCATTAATAAAGAAAGAAGAACGTGCTGACCCTTGAAAGAATAAACTTAAATCAAAAGCTTTATAACCGATAGTTCCACCAAAACCATAAGTAATTTCCGGTGTGGTCGGATAACCGATAGCAACCATATCATTCAGTGTAATTTGCCCATCGTCATTCATGTCGCGATATTTGATATCTCCGCCCATATAGGTACCAAACTGTTGGGGCGAATTGGCGACTTCTACATCGTCAACAAATAAACGTTCAGCAATCAGACCAAAAGTCTGCGCGACAGAATGTCCCGTTCGATATAGATAAGACATATTTTCCGAATATTCGAGTTCATCTTTCTTCAAGATTTTACTGGTAGCATATGTAAAGTTACCTCGAATTGTTGTCCACCAATTCGGCGACAAGGTCTTGTTAAAGTTAACCGAAGCGTCTAATCCCCGGCTTTCTGCCTCCGCGGTATTCGCTTGCGGAATCCCTCCCATCAATCCCATTGTAGCACTCAGAAAAGAACGGTCCTCTAATATATTATATCGTTTCTGATGAAATGCGTCCATAATAATCTCAACCGACCGATTGAATAAAGATACATCAAGCCCTAAATTGACTTGTCTTGATTTTTCCCAAGTAATACGTTCATTCGCATAACGCGATACAGAAATTCCCGGGCGTGAATAAAAATTGTTTTCTCCAAAAGTAGACCCAAAGCCCGCATTATTGAGGTTCACTTCTGACAAATAGAAGAAGCGGTCTTCCCGTCGTCCAATCTGATCATTTCCGACCCATCCAAAAGTACCTCGTAATTTTAAATCATTTATCGTATTTAATAAAGGCTCAAAAAACTTCTCATTGGATACTCTATATGCTAAGCCAAAGGACGGGAAAAATCCAAATCGATAACCGCTGGCAAACCGCTCTGTTCCGTTATAGCCAAAATTAAATTCCGCCAAGTATCGATCATCGTAACCGTATGTAAAACGCCCCGATAAACCTTGATTCCGTTGTTCCAATGAGGATTGTACACTTCCTGCGTTGCCTGTTTGATAACTAGAAAGGATCGTGATTAACATCCCTGACACGTCATGCTTGTCTCCAAATCTTTTAGCATAATTTAATGCAGCTTCCATATACAGGCGTGAATCTAAATTTTTACTGCCTTCGGAATAATTCAGGTATTCTGATCCTGTAACACCTATAGACGAAGGCCCTCCATCATTTAATACCGTTAAGTCAACATTTCCTGATACCGGATTTAAATACGAACTATAATAAAATGGATTGTATTGCCGAACTACGTTGAAATAGGAATATCTTTTTAAGTATCCCATTGCACGGGCAGAAAGCCCATCCAGTAAAAAGCCAAAATTTTGCTTAATTTCTATCTGGGGTTGTAAAGTGGAGGTTTTGTAAACTTCGTAACCTCTCACCATTTCTGCGTAGGGATTCGAAAGCAACGTAGTACTTCCTGCTCCCGTTACAGCCCCACCAAATAGGGGGTGCTCTGTATAGGGAGAAAACGAGGCGGGGTATACAGCCGGAAACATCACTGGGTTAGACCATATTGCTCGCTCGAATATATGTCTCCCGCCATGTATACGATTCCCATTATTATCGTAGCTACCTACTGGACCGGTATAATCATCAAATTGTCCATACATACGAACAGTCGCATCCGTAGTAGGCGTTAAATTAATATCTAAATTAGTACGTACAGAATAGTTTTTCAGTTTAATGTTACTATTAAAGTTGTTTCTTCCATCTACCTTTAATACACCATTGTCAATATTATATGTACCCGCAACATAGTAACGGGCTCTTTCACCACCGCCGCTAGCACTTAGATTATACCCCTGATTAACTGTAAAGTCTTTGATGAGCATATCGATCCAGTTGTTATCTGGGTATATGAGTTGATCTGCGCCTGCGGCCGTACGATCTATTTTCGTTTGCGAATAGGGAAGTATAGCAAGTGGGTTCCGGGTTAAAGCAGCCTCGTTTGCTAATGTCATATACGTCACATTATCTGCGAATTTGAAATTTCGTGTGTTGGACGACATTCTGTTTTCTGCACGAAAACTGAATTTAGTCTTACCTGCGGTACCCGATTTTGTTGTAACCAAGATCACGCCGTTCGCACCTCTTGCTCCGTAAACCGCAGCTGCAGTTGCATCCTTCAAAACCGAAAAAGCAGCAATATCATCGGCCTGCAAGCGAGCCAAATCATTTGTGGTAGATTCTGCTCCGTCGATTAATATTAGGGGATCAACCTTTCCTGCGCCGAAAGATCCTAAACCACGAATAAAAAATTCGGCATTATCAGCACCTGGTTCCCCACTCTGCTGATAAGCAATCATGCCGGAAATACGTCCAGCCATCATTGTTGTTAAATTTGATGTGGGTCCTTTTAATTCCTTTGGATTCACAGACGTAATTGAGCTGACCAGCGACGCTTTCTTCTGCGTACCAAATCCGACCACGACGGCTTCTTCTAATTCATCGCCTATCCTATCGTCAAGCTGGATTTCAATGGCATATACTCCGAGAGCATTCTGTTGATGATCCTGCAATCTCGCTTCCAAAGATTCATAAGCAATGTGCCTAAATGTAATAACGGCATTTCCGGGCACTTTGAATTCATAGTACCCTTTATCATTTGTAATGCCTAATGTTTTGCCATCCTTGATGGCAACGGTAACGCCCGATATCGGCCCTTCTCTTCCTGACACAATACCTGCTACACGGACTAAATCGTCTTGTGCAAAAGCGCTAACAGCTATCAGCATAATGCATACTGACATTGATAGTCGTTTACCTAAACATGTTCGTAAATTAAATAACACTTTCATACTGGTTAATAAACATTTTTGGTCCATCTAATAATTGTTTTCATAATTTATCTTCTTTCTAATTTAAAATTCATTATATCAAGGTATTACATCATAGGCTGCTAAATATATATTTCGTGCTTGCATTTCGGCTGATTGAGGGCCGCTGGCATGTCCGCCACTAGCGCCTTCCATCTGCATGTTAATAATCAACCAAAAAGGTTTTCCGACAAAATCTCCTGTGTGAGTGGCTTTTTTCTGTCCATCAATATAAAGTTCTGCTGCTACATGCGTTGCAGAGGTCTTATACATGATCAACTTGTAATTATGCCAAGAGCCTGCATTTTCTACTACTGTTTTCGTGGTTTGCCATGAGGTATTTTGCCAATCTGGACCGGTTACTGTATTTTGCCAATTCGTATTATTCCCTTTAAATTCCATAATATCTATTTCTGGAGGCCAAGTCCATGCACCCGTAATCCAGAATGCGGGCCAACTGCCTACCATAGTGGGCACTTTGAAGTCGCCGCTTACAACCCAATAAGGTCTTTCATCATTTACCAATATTTGCTGCTTAGCATGTATAGCTCCGGAATGATAAAAAATGCGGAGCCATGGATCGGCTGTGCTGTACCCTTCCCAAACCTCAGTCCGATCTGCTTTTATCTTCAACATGCCGGCACCATCCAAACTAACCTGACCTTCGTACATACGTGCTGAACCATTGTGATCTGTGCCCCAGGGATAGAACATCTTCCAATAAGTTTCAAATGTTTGTTGATTGAGAAAAGTCAGGGAATCTAAATATACGGTAGGCTCGGGATAACTAACCGTCTCAAACTTTTGCTGATCGCCATAGAAAAAGATTCCATTGGTTTTTTCTGCAAATGGTCTCACATAGTACGTCTTTCCTTCGGACAATCTGTCCAGTTGCACCTCGAAAGAGCCACTTCCCGTAGTGCTGGCCGCTAAAACCAACTCATCTTCCTTAGTGGGACTCTCCTTTGTACTATAAACAACTCCACGTGAGCGTATATTCTTGTTCCCTGCGGTAACGGTAAACTTTAAAACAGCGTTAAAATAACCGACCCCCTCAAGCGACTCAAGCTTAAAGGTGATCACCTCTTCTTTTGGCGTCGGTATTTCATCCGTAGGATATTCTCCACTGGGATTGCTACTCTTTCCGCAAGCAAATATTATAATACATGTAAGTAATATGATATATCTGTTCATAAAATATGCAATTGGGTTAATTATGGGGCTATTGTAAACTTGTATACTATTCCATTATTCCATAATCTGACATTATAATTTCATCCTTCTCGTCGAACTTCTTTGGTTAGTTTTTAGCAAGCCGAAACAATAACGATTTATAGTTTGACAATTTCGACTTTACAATTATAGGCACTTGATGAAATGAAATAGAGGGGGCAATTCACTAAAAAGAGGGGTAAAATTCGTCGTATTGCAGAAAATACGCACCCTATCTAGGGTTTTTAGGCGGGAATCTCTTATATGATGCCTAAAAAGCAGCTTAATCTTAAGGTATCAGAATAGCTCAAAACAACGATCATAAACTAGCTTATGCATACCACCAAAAGCAGGCAATATTAAAATTGTTAAATAGACATTTGCAAAAAACATGAGATAACTGTATCTTTATTTTGAGTTTCAATTATACCAACGTCCTCAATTATGAAATGTACAAAACTTCTCGTTGTTATATATGTGTTATGCGCCTCTTTAAATCTGTATGCACAGACAAATACGGGCTACCTCGGCATTGAGCATGGTCTTTCTAATAATTACGTCACAAAAATCTATCAGGACAAGTATGGCTTTATGTGGTTTGGCACCTATGGAGGCCTCAATAGATTCGATGGCTATACCTTTAAAGTATATAAAAATCAACCTCATAAACAAGAATCTTTACCCGACAACCGCATCACCGATATCATTGAAAATACAGAGGGAACGATCTGGGTAGCAACGAAGGTAGGGGCGGCACTTTTGGAAAAAGATGGCCTCAACTTCCAAAGACTCCAATTAAAAAAAGAAAGCGGGCAGTTAGAGCACATCGATTTTGCAATCAATCAATTTGCACGCTACGACGACAAAATACTCTTCGCAGCGAGTGAACGTGCCGGACTTCTCAAACTAAATCCGTCTGAAGAAAACAACAGTGCTTTATCGTATACCATACCGGCCCTAATAGAAGGAAATAATTCATTTTCGTACAATGTGAGTTCGCTCGCAGTACATAAGGACACGCTCTGGCTAATCATTCAGCATGTTGGTATATGTTTTTATGACGAAGGTAAGGGGATCGTCCGGGTGAAAAAAGAAGGTAACATTACAGCTTCTTCTATGGCTATTTCTGATGATGGAAATATCTGGTTTGCTAACAATCAAGGCGTAACTCGTTTTAACAAGATCGAGAACAACTTTACGTATTACACGGAAGACAACGGGCTGTCGAGTAATCGTGTAGTGAACCTGCATTTGGGCAAAGATCAGAAAATATGGGCGTGTACCGATGGTACTGGTATTACGCGGATCGATCCCCATACGGGAAAAATGGATTATATAGCTAGCCAAAAGGGCCAGAATATGCTAACGAGTGATGCCGTCTTCGCTGTTTACGAAGACCATCAATCACGAACTTGGATCGGCACCTTACGTGGAGGGATTAATATTCTTGACACCAATAAAGGAAAGTTTCAACTTGTAAGAAGTAATTTACAAACAAAAAAAATAAACCCCAGTGATTTTATACTCTCCTTTGCTGAAGGAGAAAATCAAGATGTATGGGTAGGCACCGATGGGTCTGGACTGATGAAATGGGATAGACGCAAAAACAAATTCAGTGCTTACACTAATTTTACAGCTCTGAATGCTGTGTCGACACCACTAAATAACGGTTTTATCACTGGTATTGTATTAGATGGACATAGCGACGTCTGGTTAAGTACATATGGTGATGGCATTATTAAATTAAATAAAAAAACAGGACAAACCTCTCGCTACAACTGTTTTTATCCTAACAGTACCTATCCCAATCAGGCGGTATGGCAGCTTTATAAAGATCGTCGCAACAATATTTGGGCATCTACACTTAACGGTGGATCGGTCTTTATACTAGATCGTAAAAAAGACCAGTTCATCCCATTAGGTGTGGATATATATGACGTGATTAGTATCTATGAAGAAGACGACGATACATTTTGGTTTGGAAGCTGGGCAGACCTCACTCGACTTGATTTATCAACAATGAAAACCAGTTCGTTTTCGATTGGAAGTCCGATACGATTTATACACAAAGGAAAAGACAATACGCTGTGGATAGGAACAGAAGGGGGAGGTCTTTTGAAATTTAATAAAATATCAAAAAAATACACACGATTCACGGATACAGACGGTTTGGCTAGTAATACGTTGCTCAATCTTTTGGAAGACGAAATCGGTAATTTTTGGATATCTACCTATAATGGCATATCTAAATTTGATCCGGTTCGTCAAACTTTTCAAAACTTTTATGAATCAGATGGACTCCAGAGCAACCAGTTTAGCTATAATGCTGCATTAAAATTGAAAAATGGGGAGATGATATTTGGAGGTATTAGAGGATTCAACGTTTTCCAACCTTCACAAATACAGCTCAACATTAAACCGCCTCGGATAGCAATAACGAACTTATTGATAAACAACAATTCTTTCCAACTTTATGATGAAAATAAAAAGACAGATCTGTCGGCTATCCAACGCTTAACTATACCCTATGACGAAGCTGTAGTCTCCGTTGGTTTTGCGGCATTAGAGTATTCCTTTCCAGACAAAATAAAGTATGCTTACTTTTTGGAAGGGTGGGATAAAGACTGGAATTACGTGGATAAACAGCGAAATGCATACTATTCTCATCTCAACGAAGGAAAATATACGCTTCGCATTAAATCTACAGATGCAAGCGGCATCTGGAACAACGCTGAACGCATCATTAAAATTGAAGTATTGCCCCCTTGGTGGCGTAGTTGGTGGGCATATACGGCCTATACCTTGTCGGCAATTTTTGCACTATCGCTATATTTTGTCTACGTGAAACGCCAAACAAAACTTAAATACAGAATTAGGTTGGCGAATTTGGAAACGGAAAAGGAGCGTGAACTCAATGAAAAGAAGCTTTCGTTTTTCACCCATATCGCACATGAATTCCGAACACCCCTTACATTAATCGTAAATCCAATAAAAGAGATTTTGTACAGAGGAACAACAGACGCACATGCCGACAGCAGAGAGCTGACCAATATCTATAATAACTCAAAGAGATTACTCAGTTTAGTAGACAAACTGCTGCTTTTCCGAAAGGCCGAAAGCGATTTTGATACGCTACGACTGGTTAAAATAGATATTGTTAGCTTATGCCATGAGGTGTTTCTATGTTTTAAGCAGCATGCTGTCTCTAGGCAAATAGATTATCAGTTTTTATGCGATTTTGAGCATAGTGGAATTTTGGGAGACAGGGACAAACTGGAAATCTGTCTATTCAATCTGATCAATAATGCTATCAAATTTACTCCCAGTGGAGGGAAGGTGACGATGCTAATAAAACAAACGGACGATAAACTGACCATTCAAATCATCGATACGGGATGCGGCATACCTAACACGGTAGGAGACAGCATCTTCAAACTTTTTCATCGCGATTATGCGAGTAACAGCGCCGGTAAGGAAGGATTTGGCATCGGCCTGTTTTTAGTTAAAAAGTTCGCCGAAACACACAGAGGATCGATCTCCTATAGCAGTGGAGAGGACATAGGAACCTGTTTCACACTTACATTACTAAAAGGTGAAGCACATTTTGCAGGTAATCTTATTTTTGAGGACGTTACTGAACACTCCGTATTTCTAGACGAATTGATGAGCGATGTGCAACAAGATGATTTGGACGAGATACAGACAGATATAGAACAGATAGCGGAAGCAAAAAAA
The DNA here is from genome assembly GCF_005048855.1 of Sphingobacterium olei. Lineage (GTDB taxonomy): Bacteria > Bacteroidota > Bacteroidia > Sphingobacteriales > Sphingobacteriaceae > Sphingobacterium > Sphingobacterium olei. The sequence continues at coordinate 186,134 of NZ_SUME01000004.1, read as the reverse complement.
GAACTCAATGACCTCGCTGAAATTGTCACGGATAAGCCGATTATGCTCGTCGTCGACGACAATCAAGATATACGTAAATATATAAGAAAGACATTTGAAAGCGAGTTTGAAGTACACGAAGCTGCTGATGGAGAAACAGCTCTCACGTACTTAAGTAAAATTGAACCACAAATTGTTATTAGTGACGTAGTCATGGGATCGATGTCTGGAATCGACCTTTGTGCTACCCTAAAAAAGGATCCTGCGTTGAATCATATCCCCGTTATCCTACTTACCGCAAGTTCCTCCCCAGAGATCAAGCTCAAAGGACTGGAGGGAGGAGCAGATGATTACATCACAAAACCTTTCGATAAGGAAATATTGGTGGCTCGGGTCACAAATCTTATTAAAAGTCGAAACAGATTGCAAACATACTTCTACAATGAGATTACCTTACAAAGTAATAACCATAAAGTCTCTGACGAGTACAAAGAATTTCTTCAACGCGCTATAGCGATTGTGGAGCAGCACCTAGATAATCCAGATTTCACCGTTAAAATGTTAGCTGAGCAGATCGGTATGAGTCATTCTAACTTGTACAAACGTATTAAGTCTATTTCGGGTAAATCGGCGAATGAATTTATTCGCTATATACGGCTAAGAAAGGTTGCTCAATTGCTTATAAACACCGACCATAACATAAATGAGGCGGCATTCGCCGCAGGATTTAGCGATATTAAATACTTTCGCGAACAATTTCAAAAGCTATTTAGACTCAAACCCTCAGAATATAAACGAAAATACGGTACGCTGCGAAATAAACACAAATTGAATATGAAATAACTGCAAAGTGCAGATTAAGTAGTTAATGTATTAGATCTACTAATTCCAGATCTATAATTATTTTTTCAGAAACCTTAAAAGTTGTTTCTTTTCCTTAAACAAGACGACAAATAAGAAGAGAAATAACAGCATATTTCCGATAAAAATACTTCGATCAAATAAGCTATATATAAGCCAGGACAAAACGACACCAGTAATCAGATAAGATAAAATCTTTTTGAGATTATAAGGTATAGGGTAATTTTTTTGTCCCCAATAATAAGATAATCCTACCATGAGGATATAGGCTACCGTAGTCCCAAAAACGGCGCCTACATAAGAATATAGCGGAATTAACCACACATTTAGAACGATGGTACACAATGCACCAATACCTGAGATATATAATGCGTAGCGAGTTTGATCGGATAGTTTATACCAAATAGAAAGGTTCATATATATACCAAGGAGCACATAGTTAAACAAAAGTATGGGTATAATAAACAAGCCTGACCAATAGATCGCCTGCTCTACTTCGGATTCCCCTTCGATAAAATATTTCAGCCATTCGATATTTGCGCAAATTCCAACCATTACGATCACCATAGCAATGACAAAATAGTCCATGATAAGTGCATAGGTCTTTCTTGCATTCTCATTTTTTGAATACGAAAAGAAAAAGGGCTCAGCACCTAAGCGGAATGCCGTAATAAACAAGTTCAGAAACACGGCAATTTTTGCTACCGCTCCATATACTCCCAAATCCCGATCGCCAGCCTCACCAATTAAAAGCTTTGGGAACAAGATCTTGTCCAAATTCTCATTAATAATAAATGAAATATTAGCAATCAAAATCGGAAAACTATACCGCAACATATTGTTTATCAGCACAGGATCTGGCTTTAGTTTGAAGTGCATCAATTGTGGAATCAATAATACCAACGTAATCACACTGGCTATTAGATTGGAGATAAACACATTTCCTATCCAATCATTCCGATACCATCCTGACGCAAAGGAATTCCAGAACAGACTTGTTTCTTTCCACGAAGGCAGCCAGTACAATAAGAATAAATTACAGCTTATCAATATGAAGATGTTGATAAGCTTTAGCATACCATACCGTATAGGCCGCCCTTGAGCGCGTAGCTTAGCAAACGGTATAACTGCCAGGGCGTCCGCCGTAAGTATAATAGCAAAGAACTTAACAAATTCAATATATTGACCGACTTCATTTCCGTCATTTAGCCATCTAGCGATAGGCTCAGACATCGAAAAAACAGTCAGAAGAAATAGTATTGCCGTTATGATGGTAATGATAAAGCTATTGTTAAACACCTTATCCTTATCCTTCTCTTCGACCTTTTGCAGGTAACGAAAGTAGGTCGTTTCCATGCCAAATGCAAGAATCGCATTGATCATCGAAGCGTAGGCATACAGGTTTGTAAAGATACCATATACCGTAGCAGGAAATTTACCAACAAAAAGTGGTGTCAAAAGAAAGTTGAGCATTCGGGAGATAATGGTACTCATACCATATATCATTGTATCACTCAGAAAACGCTTAACTACCGACACAGAAAGACTATTTAATTTTTTTCAGTACCTCAAAATTGGTGAAACCTCTAACAGCAGACTCTTCGCAAACTACATGCTCTACTTCTGCCCTATCCGGCCCCTCGCGGCAAAATTCAACTAACGATTCCAACGCAAAATCATCACCTTCGGCTTCTATATATACCTTTCCGTCAGGCTGATTCATGACAAATCCTTTTACACCCAACTGGTCGGCAACGGCTTTTGTAGTGGCTCTAAAGTATACACCCTGCACTTTGCCCGTAATGATGATATTCCAATGGTTCATTGAAACAAAAGTAATGAAATTTATGATTTACACGATACGCTCGACCTGAACATTTTTTGTAAGTCTGAGTTGATTCATGTTTTTCAGCAACACCAGTCCAGGCGCTTTGCCAACTTCTATCGATCCCAATCGAGATTCCAACCCCAGTGCTTTAGCACCGTTAAGTGTAGCCCATCGTATACTGCTATTGAAATCAATATTAGGATAATGCGTATGTATCGTTTTAAGTTCTTCTAACATATCCAATGTATCATTCGATGCTAAGGAATCCGTTCCTATGGTTATATCGCGATTATCCTGTTCAAAAACGGGAATTTTTGGTAAGGTATTCTCAATATATAAATTAGCTTTCGGACAAAGACACAGCACCACTTTTTTGTTCATGCGATTGATAAAATCGAGGTCTTTTAAAGAGGTAAACGTATTATGAACCAATATGATTCTGTTATTTGTAGGCAGATAAGGAAGATAAGATTGGAGCGAGTTTCTTGCTTGCGCCTTGAATCCCGACATGTCAATCCCCTGTTCAGCATAAAACGTTAAAAAGTCTCCTGTTTTGTACCGAAATAATTTATTTTCCTCGTCGCTTTCTTGATTATGTATACTGATAATATTATCTTCTGAAATAGCTTTCTTGAAAGCTTTAAACATCAGCTTGGTACACGAATAAGGAGCGTGAGGAGTGATAGATGAATGATTTGCGTCAAAATGGAATTCGAGATCCCTTGCATGATCTATTTTTTCCTGTAATTGTGTATTGTTAACTCCAATAATCTCTACGAAGGTGTGGTAAATAATTTTACTTTTTTCTTTTATTGGAGCAGAAATTACTGAATTAACATGGTCCCCTACGGCTTGAATACCATTCTTAAACATCATTTCATCAGCTTTCTTCATAGCCGACACCATATCTTTTTCAGTATGGTTGCGATCACGCATTACATTAGATAGAAAAGTTGGAAGACCAGTATGCTGTGGAATTTTCCCAAGCATATGCGACAATTCCAAATGACAATGTGTATTCACAAATCCGGGAATTAGAACACCAGCTAACCGCTTAACTGTCACTCCATCAGGAACAGAATGACTATCATATACGCCCTCAATAACACCCTCGTCATTAACAGCTACGACACCCTGTTTTAAAGGTGTAGAACTAACTGTTATTACAATATCAGCTGAATAATAATTAACCATTTACTTTACTTAATAGTCGTTGTGATGTATTTAATATCCACTTTCTAAACAAATCGTATAAAAAGAGAAATTGAATTTTATAGTAAACTTACAAAAATGATTCCAAAATTAAATTTTATTTTAGGAATAAAAAATAATACCTTTGCGGCATCGATTAGGGGTGCCTTGTTCAAAGAACATGAAGTAAGGCTGAGATTATACCCAGTCTCATTTAAATGAGACGTACCTGATCTGGATAATGCCAGCGTAGGGAAGGGCGGTTAAATGAAAGCTATTGTAACCCCTTGCAATAGTATGTTTAACTCAAAAATTTTAATTCTATATGTTTAAGCAACTTATTGCCACTTTGGCATTATGCCTCGTGGTATTGTTAGGCTTCTCGCAAGATCGGCTAGTTATCAAAGTCATTGATGAAAATCAAAAACCATTACCCGGAACTACCGTAACATTGGATCAAGTTAATTCCGTAACAAATGAGGCGGGGATTGCCGAGTTTCGAGTACCGACTCAAAAGAATTCCACAATAAAAGTAAGTCATGTTGGTTATACTACCGCAATACAGGCAATTCGTCCGAACACGGCTTTACAAATCACTATCCAATTGAAAATGGCTAGTATTCAAACCGGGGAAATATTTGTCTACGGCACGCGGGCCAAAGAAAACTCCGCTACAACCTATACAAATATCAGTAAAGAAGAAATCAAAAAGAAGAATCTCGGACAGGATATACCCTACTTATTGGATCAAACACCGGGCGTGGTCATTGGATCGGATGCCGGAGCGGGCATTGGTTATACCAATATGACCATACGGGGTTCGGATAACCAACGTATTAATGTTACCCTAAACGGTATTCCGCTAAATGATGCGGAAAGCATGGGCTCGTTTTTCGTCAACTTACCCGATTTTGCATCCAGTACACAGAGTATTCAAGTACAACGAGGAATCGGTACCTCCACGAATGGTGCTGGCGCCTTTGGCGCTTCACTGAATATACAGACTGATATCTTGGAATCAGAACCTTATGCCGAACTCAATAATTCTTTTGGTTCTTATAATTCATGGAAAAACACCTTAAAAGTGGGTTCGGGTTTGTTACATAATAAGTATGCTTTTAATGCCAGATTGTCCCGAATTGCATCAGATGGTTATATTGAACGTGCTTCATCAGATCTAAAATCTTTCTATGTAGACGGAGGGCTTTATACCGATAAACACATCTTGAAGGCCACCCTTTTCTCCGGAAAAGAAAAAACATACCAAGCCTGGTATGGCACTCCTGAACCTTTGATAAAGGGAGATCGCGCTTTATTAAGCGATTATGCTGGAGCGATGGAAATATACGGCGGAGCAGAATTGGACCGTCTGCTGAATGCGGATAGAAGATACAATTACTACACCTACGACAATCAGACAGATAACTACACGCAAACGCACGCGCATCTTCATTATACCAATATCATAAATGATAAGCTAAGTTTCAATTCTGCATTACACTATACAAGAGGCGCCGGCTATTACGAAGAATACAGAGATGAAGATGAACTCGCAAAATACAATATGTCGCCGGTCACCGTCGGATCAGAAACTATCGAAGAAACAGACCTTATCCGTAGAAGATGGCTGGATAATCATTTTTACGGACTGACCTATGGATTGAATTATAACCCCTCGAACAATCTAAAATTCACATTAGGAGGAGCCTACAATCAATATCGCGGAGATCATTACGGTGAAGTGATCTGGGCGAGATTTGCATCAAACAGTGAAATTAATGATAAGTATTATTTTAACGATGCACAAAAAAATGATTTCAATATCTATGCGAAAACAGATTATAGTATCGGAAACTGGCTTGTAAACCTCGACATTCAATACCGTAACCTATACTATCGTATTGAAGGAGATGATGATAAGATCAAGAATTTAGACTTTGAAGATAGGTTGAATTTTCTAAATCCAAAAGTTGGATTCACTTACTTCGTGAATCCAGAATCGAATTTTTATGCTTCTTATGCTTACGCCAATAAAGAGCCTGTACGAAAAGACTACGTTGAGAATCCATTGGATGAATTTCCAAAGCCTGAAAAAATGCAGGATATCGAAGCAGGTTATCGATTTAAGAATGAAAGCTTCAACATTGGTGCTAACGTATACGGTATGTTCTACAAAGACCAGCTCATTAATACAGGAGCGCTGAACGATGTTGGAGGTACGATCCGGCAAAATGTAGACGACAGCTACCGTATCGGTGTTGAATTCGATGGTGCATGGACAATTAGTCCGCAGTTTGTATGGCGGACAACGGCTGCCGTGAGCGACAATAAGATTAAAAACTTTGTAGAGTACAATTCTGTATATGATGACGACTGGAATTTGGTAGAGCTCAAAGCGATTACCTACGACAAGACGAATATCAGCATGTCACCATCAGCTGTATTGAGCAATGATTTTACATATAGTCCTATTAAACCATTGTCCTTTAGCTTGATCAGTAAATACGTTTCAAGAATGTACCTGGATAATACCTCCGCAGAAGAGCGCAGTATTGACCCTTCTTTTGTAAACCATGTAAGAGCGGTTTACAGTTTCTCAATAGGCGGAATAGAACGTATTGATTTAAATTTAAGCGTAAATAATATATTCAACACGAAATATCAAACAAATGGATATACTTGGGGATCGATGGATACAGCAGGTAACCGATCCTATTACAATTTCTACTATCCACAGGCCGAAACGAATTTTATGCTGGGATTAAATATCAGGTTTTAGGGGTTAGGAATTAATTTTTTTTTTACTTTTACCCTCATGCGCGCAGTTATCCAAAGAGTTACTAAAGCCTCTTGCACGGTCGACCACATCATTACAGGCCAGATCGAACAGGGGCTATTGGTTTTCTTAGGTATTGAAGAAGGAGATACTTCAACTGATATCATCTGGTTAGGTCAGAAATTAACTAATTTGCGTATCTTCTCGGATGAAAATGGATTAATGAACAAATCTGTTCAAGATGTACAAGGTAATATTTTATTAATATCACAATTTACATTGTTTGCACAAACGAAAAAAGGAAACAGACCGTCATTTATCCGTGCAGCAAAACCGCAGAAAGCAGAGCCTTTGTATGCAGAAATGGCTCAATATTTAAATAAATCTTTAGGAAAAGAAGTACAACTGGGAATATTTGGTGGCGACATGAAGATCGATCTGCTTAACGATGGCCCCGTAACAATCATCATGAACACAAAGGATAAAGATAATTTTTAGTATATGACGATAAAAGAAGCACAGGAAGTTGTCGACAAGTGGATTAATTCTACGGGCGTTCGTTACTTTAACGAATTAACCAATACAGCGATGTTGATGGAAGAAGTAGGTGAAGTGGCACGCATCATGGCAAGACAATATGGAGAACAGTCCTTTAAAAAATCCGACAAAGAGGTTAATCTTGGGGATGAGATGGCAGACGTCTTGTTCGTTTTAATTTGTCTTGCAAATCAGACAGGGATAGACTTGACAGATGCTTTAGAAAAAAATCTGGAGAAAAAGTCTATTCGTGACGCAGACAGGCATAAAAACAATGAGAAATTGAAATAGCTTACTCTATTTCAATTTCTGCAAACACAGGGAGATGATCCGAAGGATATTCTTCCTGAATGACCTGATATTTTATCCACTTAAATTTACTATGCTTTCCGACAAGTATATAGTCGATCTCATTTCTAGGCTGAATATTCGGAGACGTAGGTGCATTTGTGGTCGTGTTGCGGACAAAATACTTCTCCAATAACTGAATAGGCTCATCGTCGGGTTTCGCATTCATATCTCCTACTAAAATAAACGGTCTTGTATACCAATCGCCCAGTTCATTGATAAACTTCACCTGCTCCAATCTATTTTCTTTTTTCAGGTCAAGATGTGTGTTAGCAAAAGAAACCACCTTTCCATTGGGCAGTTCAACATCAACGACTGCTAGGGAGCGATTCTCACTTTTTACCGCCATAGGCAGATCATACCTGCGTTTGTCGATGATCTTATGTTTTGTGAGTATCAATGTACCGTATTGTCCCTCCTCCAAATCTATTCCTTTGGAAAAATAATAATTAGATTTTGTCAGTTCTGCCAGTTTTGCCGCTTGATCGATCATCTCCGATCGCGACACGTTAATATCTACTTCTTGAATTCCAATAAGATCGGCATCTGCTTCATTAATTACCTTCGCTATTGCCTCTAAATCTATCCCCTCAGGCTTACTTGGCGGATTCGCATGATGTATATTATAGGTAAGAATTTTTAGTACCTGTGCAAATGATGAACAATTTAAACCGAGAAATATGATTAAAAGTAATAGACGCATAACATAAAAATACACAACTTTCTTATATTTCCATTATAAAATTAATTTATCTAAGTTTAACGTATGAAAAATTTCTGGTACATCTTATTTATAGCCTTCTTAAGCACAAGTTGTGCTACACAACAAAGCAACAACTTAAAATCAGTAGAATATGAAAACGGAGCTGTTGTAACTGCACATCCGCTGGCTTCACAAGTTGGTGTTGAGATCCTCAAAAAAGGGGGAAATGCGATTGATGCAGCAATAGCCGTAAAATTTGCTTTAGCTGTAGTATACCCCAATGCTGGAAATCTTGGCGGTGGAGGATTTTTGGTCTACCGAAGTAAGGACGGTGCAGTAGCCTCTCTAGATTTCAGAGAGAAAGCTCCAGAGAATGCTTCACGGGATATGTATCTGAATAAAGATGGGAATCCTATTACAATGTTGAGCCTCGATGGGCACCTTGCCGCAGGAGTACCTGGGGCGGTCGCAGGGATGGATGAAGCACATAAAAAATATGGAACACTGCCCTGGCAAGAACTTGTACGTCCGGCTATCGATCTCGCAGAAAAAGGATTCCACATCACAGCGAGACAGGCACGGGAATTCAACAGTCATAAAAAAAGATTTGAGCAATTTAATCCCAATGGAGCGGCTATTATCAAAGAAAGTAATTGGCAAGAGGACGATGTATTTGTACAGCTTGAACTGGCGAAAACATTAAAAAGAATTGCTAGTGGAGGACGAGATGGTTTTTACAAAGGCGAAACAGCAGACTTCATCGTGGCCGAAATGAAACGTGGAAATGGTATCATTACACATCGCGATCTAGCGAATTACAAGGCCATATGGCGTGATCCAATCGTAGGCCATTATAAAAACAACAAAATCATATCCATGCCCCCTCCTTCCAGTGGAGGCATAGCTTTGATGGCTTTATTACAATCTGTGGAGAAATACCCGCTAACCAAATGGGGCTTTCAGTCGGACAGTACGATACGCGTAATGGTAGAGGCCGAGAGACGCATTTATGCCGACAGGGCAACACACCTCGGCGATCCTGATTTTTATAATGTCCCGGTCGAATATTTAACCAACAAAGAACTCAATCAGAGGCGCATGTCGGAAGTTAGTTTACACAAAGCCACTCCGAGCAGCGAAATAAAAGCCGCGAAATTCCCCGGCTATGAATCCGAAGAGACTACCCATTACAGCATTGTAGATAAGGAGGGGAATGCTGTTTCCCTCACTACTACAATCAATGGTTCCTACGGTTCGGGTGTATTTGTGAAAGGTGCCGGCTTTCTATTGAATAATGAAATGGACGATTTTTCGGTTAAACCCGGAGTTCCGAATATGTATGGTTTATTGGGTGGGAAGGCCAACTCCATAGAACCAGAAAAACGAATGCTAAGTGCCATGTCTCCCACGATCGTAGAACGGGAGGGCGAGTTGCTGATGGTTGTGGGGACGCCGGGGGGATCAACGATTATTACCTCTGTGTTTCAGACTATTTTAAATGTACTGGAATTCGGAATGTCTGCTCAGGAATCGGTAAGTGCTCCGCGTTTTCACCACCAGTGGATGCCGGATTATATTGACGTAGAAGAAAAAGCAATTTCTACCGAAGTACGCATGAATCTAGAAAAAGATGGGTATAAAATCAACAAACGTGGATCTATCGGACGAGTGGAAAACATAGTAAAACTGCCAAACGGTAAACTTCAAGCAGGAGCCGATCACCGGGGGGATGATACAGCAGCGGGCTACTAATTCCCCAATAGCATAAAGAGATTCTCTTCAATCTCTTTATGCTATTCGCCTAAAAAGCTATCATCTATTTTCTTCGTTGTCTTGGCACCTAGGGTTTTTAGATTCTCCACTTTACGGATAACATTTCCCGGACCTGAGGAAAGCTTTTTCATAGCGTCAGCATGCTTTTCAGTGGCTTTGTGCAGGTACGCTTCGAGTTGTTGCATGTCGGTTAAGAATCCAACAAACTTATCGTACAGTGCTCCTGCTTCGCGTGCAATTTCAAGCACATTTCGGGTTTGTCTTTCTTGTTTCCACATACTCGCAATTGTACGAAGAGTGGCCAATAACGTAGAAGGACTAACAATCACCACCCTCCTGTCCCATGCATCCGAAAACAATTCGGGTTTACTCGTCACGGCAGTACTCAATGCCGATTCGATGGGCATAAAAAGCAAAACAAAATCCGGAGAATGAATGCCGTAAATCTCCTGATAGTTCTTTACAGAAAGATCCCTAACATGATTTTCAATTGAATAAATATGCTGCTTCAAATAGATCAGTTTCTCCTCATCCGTTTCCGCATTTACCCATCGTTCGTAGGCTATCAAAGAAATTTTGGAATCTACCACCAAGTGTTTGCTATCCGGTAGATCGATAATAGCATCTGGCTGCAACCTTTTACCCTTTTCGTCGGTAAAAGACGCCTGTAGTCTATATTCCTGATCTTTAGTCAATCCGGATCTTTCGAGTACACGCTCTAAAATAACTTCTCCCCAATTCCCCTGCTTTTTATTGTCGCCACGTAAAGCCCTCGTTAGATTATTAGCCTCGTTTTTTATTTCGTTGCTCTGTAACATTAATTGTTCCACCACGCCTTTCAAAACATTTCGTTCTGCAGCCTCATGATTATAGGTTTTCTCGACCCGTTCTTCAAAACTTTTAATCTTTTCTTTTAATGGGTCCAACAACAACGCTAAATGCCGCTGATTGACTTCAGTAAATTTCAAGGTTTTTTCTTCTAAAATCTTATTGGCCAAGACCTGAAACTCTACATTAAATTGCTGTTTAATTGTAGTTATCTCCTCCTTTTGCTCTTGAAATTTTTCTTGTTGCGCTTGCAGGTAAGCGTTCGTACCTTCTAATGTACGCTCTAACGCTTGTCGCTCTTGTCTTTCTTTTTCCAATGACTGTGCCATTGCTGCATTTTCCCGGGAAAGCAATTCTTCTCTTTGTTGCATCTTGGCCAATACAATTTCAACAGCCTGCTTTTCGTCGATCAATGTTGCGTGCTTTTCCCGTGAAACATGTTTTCCACTTCGCCAAAGGAGATAAGCACAAAGCGTTCCTAAAACAAATAGGACAATAAAATATAAAATATCCATAGTTACATCGAAATTATTGTAACTTTTGGTGTGTTCTCCACCACAAATCGGGCATCTCCCCCGATACGGCGATTTGATAATCCTCGTACCGGCATGGGACAAGATAAAAACGTTCGTTTACGGATTTCGATCCAAAATAAGGCACCTGCATCCACCACCGATCCGACTTCTTACTTTTTACAAACACCAGTTCGTGCTCTTCATTTTCTAACGTTGTACGGTAAATAATATAGGCGGATTTCGGAATCAATGGCGCATCATTCTTTCTATTGTAATACCCATCTATAAAACACCAGATCATCTGAGACACCAACATAGCTGTTTGCTCCATCGGATCAAATGTTGGGTTGAATTCATAAAAACCAACAGAACTACATTTATCCGACATTCCTGCATACCGAGCCAACTGACACGCTTCATCACCAAATAACCCATTTGGAATCGCATTTGCGTTTCCAGGCGCTTCTGAAGCACGAATTGCACCAATATCAAAACTCACCAGATCAGCTGCACGAATAATCGGCTCAGCTTGATCTAACTTACCAGAGATCATGCCGACACGTTGTGCGTTAAAATACAACTTGTCATACATACTAATCGACTCCTTACTAACTAGATACGTCTGATAAGCTACATTATTCAGATTGAATAAATAATCTGGTTGATGGAGAATGATATGGTTCAGATACGTCTGCGAATTTAACGGTGTATTTTCTGCATGTTCCTGATCCAAATCAAATTTAGCATCAACTATAGCTACCTCAACACGCTGTTCTAATTCCTCATAGCCCCTATATTGTGCGTAAGTCAAATCCTGCCCCCCACCAATGATTATTGGCAAAATACCTAATTTTATTAATTCCTCGACGACCAATTTTAAAGCGGCATACGTATCATTTATTGTCGAACCCGCTCTGATATTTCCAAGATCAACAATCTTCACTTTATAATCACCTTGATATAGGCTATATAGATGCTTGCGGACGGCATCCGGAGCCTTGGCTGTCCCTTTATTATCGATAGCCGACCGGTCTTCTTCTACTCCTAGAATAGCCAGTTGCGGGCGCTCTTCCTCCGATTCTAGATTAGGAAAGGAAAATTCATGTTTTTGAATAATTTTTCCAAATTGCGAGTTATAATATTCCTTGTCGGATAAAAAATCTGAAAGGGATATGGGAGAAAAAAAATCTGCTAATGATATCATGTTAATACGATTTTGTCCAACCTAACTGGACTTCTATAAGTAAGTAATTCGCAAATATGCGTTTATTACCTTACGCATTTATATTCCATGCGATTATAATTGCAAATAAATGCAAATTTATCTAAGTTTGAAAAGATTAAGTTTTCAACATTAAGTTAGCAAGTGATATTAGTAACTGGGGGTACAGGTTTTTTAGGATCTACATTAATTAAGCAATTAATTAATGATGGCAGAGCTGTCGTAGCTATAAAACGAGCTAATTCAATCATTCCAGAAGATTTTCGGGGTTCTTCTTTAATACAGTGGGTTGATGCAGATTTGACAGATTATTTTGCTTTGGAAGATCTGTTTGTAAATATTCAACAGGTGTACCACTGTGCGGCAAAGATTTCGTACCAGAAAAACGATGCCGCAGAAATGCTCCATGCCAATATTGAAGGGACGCGTTATATCGTCAATTTATGCCTGCAGCATGGTGCCCGACTTATCCATGTAAGTTCTATTGCAGCCTTAGGAACCAACAAAAAAGGTCTTCCTGTGAATGAAGCCGACAAATGGGAAAGGGATCCACATATTTCGAACTATGCCGTCTCAAAATACGAGAGCGAGTTAGAAGTATGGAGAGGGATTACCGAAGGATTGGATGCCGTAATTGTTAATCCATCCGTAATAATGGGAATAGGATCTGGAAAAATAAGCTCCAATATCATCTTCAACCTAGTAAATAACGGAATCAAAATTTATCCCCCCGGCTCAGTAGGTATAGTAGATGTGCAAGATGTCGCGAAAATTATGATACAGCTGATGAATACATCCAAAATTACCGGTGAGCGGTTTATCCTAAATAGTGAAAATATTTCAAATCGTCATCTTTTACAACGCATAGCGAAGCTTTTGGGAAAGAAAGAACCTTCAATCGAAGCTAAACCTTTTATGCTTGATATCGCATGGCGGGTTGCAAAATTAATAGCTTTTATAAAGAACACCCGGCCTGCGTTAACCCAGGAATCTACTCGCGCCTCTGCAGCAAAACTAGCTTATTCAAATGAGAAAATAAGGAATGCTATAGGCTATACGTTTAAACCCTTAGATCAAACACTTCAAGAAATCACTGAAACACACTATAAAACAACAACCTAAACAATCAGATGAAAAACTATTATATCATCGATTTTGACAGTACATTTACGCAGGTAGAAGCATTGGACGAATTAGCACGTATTTCTCTTGACGGTCATCCTGACCAAGAGAAAATATATAATGAGATTGAACGTTACACCAATTTAGCAATGGAAGGCAAGATTTCATTTCGTGAAAGTCTTGCAGGCCGTGTCTCGCTTTTACAGGCAAATAAAACACATTTAAATAAACTCATTATCCACCTAAAGAAACGTGTTTCTAAATCTTTTGATAGAAACCGTGAATTTTTTAAACAAAATGCCGATACAGCATGGATTGTTTCAGGCGGATTTAAGGAGTTTATTACGCCGGTAGTTTCTCCCTACGGTATAAAAAAAGAAAACATTTACGCCAATACATTCAAGTTTGACGAGGAAGGCAATATCATCGGATATGATGAAACAAATCCCTTATCTGATGAAGGTGGAAAAGTAAAACTGCTGAAAGAATTAAAAATCGAAGGTACGATATATGGTATTGGAGATGGCTACTCGGATTTTCAGCTAAAAGAATCCGGCTTAATAGAAAAATTCTTCGCCTATACGGAAAACATCTCCCGTCAAAGTGTCACCGATAAAGCAGATCACGTTACGCCAAGCTTCGACGAATTTTTGTATGTCAATGACCTACCTAGAGCGATATCCTATCCAAAAAACAGAATTTTATGCCTTATCGTAGGGCAAGTACCCGAAATATCTGCCCTTATTCTAAAACGCGATGGCCTATCCATTCGCGTGAAGGAGACATTAGAAGAAAAATATGTCAAAGATGTCGGATTGCTATTATTGGGTCCGGATGTTGTAATTTCGGATGACCAACTATCTCGTGCAGATAAGCTGAAAACCATCGGATTTTTGGGAGATATTAAAGGCCATGTCAACAAAACTATTTGTAACGAGAAAGGAATTGTGGTATTTGACGACAAGAAGAATAAAATTCGCAACGCAGAATACATTCCCAGACGTATGGCAGAATTCATTAACAATGGCGATACAGATCAAAGCCGTAATTTCCCAAATCTGATCTTACCCAAGAAAATCAAAGGACATCGATTGTTGCATATCCACAAAAACGTGCCCGGTATTATGGCACAGTTAAATAACATATATGCAGAAAATAATATCAATATTATTTCACAATTTTTGATGACACGCGGTGATATTGGTTACGCTGTTACAGATATTGAAGCCGATTATGATAAAGGATTATTGAAGCAACTGAAGCAAATTGACCAAACTATAAAATTCAGGATTTTATATAAATAATATAACGACAACGAGCTGTTGATGGCAGCTCGTTGTCGTTAATAAAAGTTATAGGTTTTATCTGGAGTCACACAATATTTTAATGGAAAGTCCCATTCTTCAGTGTCTACAATTTGCTCCACTAAATCGAAATAACTTAACCCGATAGGCCGAACATCATCTCTGCATTTTGCTAAGAAACGGTCGTAAAATCCTTTTCCATAACCAATTCTATTTCCTTTTTTGTCGGCCACCAATAAAGGAACCAGTACACTATCTACCAATTCTTCACTAACAATCTCCCCTCCCACAGGCTCTAAAAGACCCCATTGATTTTGCGCGATAAATGTATGCTCATTCCATAGATAATTGATCATTGATCCGTCAGCCAGATCTGTTTTAGACATCACCAGCTTTATATGAGGATGCTGATGCCGAATCCAATGAATAAATCCTGAGGTATCTGGTTCGTTATATTTAGGCAATGACAAAAAGACATGTAGATAATTGCACTTGCTCCAGTCTAATCTAATAAGTTGATCAAAAAGTCCGCTATCTAACTGTTCACGATACCCTTCATCTAATAAAAGACGTTTTTCTCTATATACTTTACGGAGCTCCCTTTTTGTCATCATAATATATCGAACTAACAAACTTTCACAAAAAACGGCCTTGAAGCTGAGCGCTATCAAGACCGAATAATCAACCTAAACCTAAATTCTTATTATTTTACACGTTCGATATAGTCACCTGTACGTGTATCAACTTTTACTTTATCACCTTGATTAATGAAAAGAGGAACTTTAATATCTACACCTGTTTCCACAGTAGCATTTTTTAATGCATTTGTAGACGTGTCTCCTTTCACAGCAGGCTCCGTATACGTAATCTCTAACTCTACATTTGTGGGAGCTTGTGCCATGATGGGCTCATCGCTTTCGAAAGCCACTATCACGTTCATACCTTCTTTCAAGAATCGTGCCGAACTTCCGAAAAGTGCTTTAGGCACATTGAATTGCTCATATGTATTGTTATCCATGATAACAAAAAAATCAGCGTCATCATATAAATATTGATAATCATTGGTCTCCACACGTGCTATCTCCACTTCCTCATCTGTCCTGAAACGATATTCTACTAATTTTCCAGTTTTTACATTACGCATTCTCGCTTGATAAAAAGCACGTAAGTTACCTGGAGTACGGTGGATAAACTCTTCAACAGAGACTAATTCGCCATTAAAACGAAGAATGTTTCCTGATTTAACGTCTGAAGCTTTTGCCATTTTAATTTAGTTTTTTTGTATGAAGTGACAAACTTAGACAAAATTGCTTTTTTTAACAAGTAATCGTGTTCATTAATTACTTATAATCTACAATCGAAATAAATTCATCACAAAAATGATATTCCTTTTTTTGGTTAGATCCGATAATAAGCAGCCGATCGGTTGACATCGTCTTTTCAAGCAGGTCGCCGTACCAATTTTCGCCCTGCACATCCATATTACTCATAGGCTCATCCAATAATACGATATCAGAATCGGAACAACAAGCCAACACCAATTTGACGCGTTGCTTCATCCCGGAAGAAAAATGTCGAATTTCCTTATCAACCGCTTTTTCCATCATTAAAAGAGAAATGATAGACTCTTTAGTAAATCCCTTATAATAAGATTTAAATTTAAAGTGGAAATCCAATAACTCATTGAGTGTAAACTCCTCTATCAATTCAACGTAAGGAGCAGCAATAGTCAGATCGGTATATATATTTTCCACATCAATGTCTTGCCCATCTTTCTCAAAAGCAATTTTACCTTCACTAGATGTAAGATTGCCTGACAAGACTTTGATGAGGGTCGATTTTCCGGCTCCGTTAGGCCCTAGAATCGCGTATTTTTTTGAGGAAGAGAACGTATAATCAATATGTCTAAAGATCCATTCTTGGTTATACCTCCTACCAATATCAAGTAAAGTTATATTCAATAATCAATAAATTAAATTAAACACCCGTTTTACCTTGGTTGAAACCCTTTACTACCCCCCGGTTAGAATTACGGACAAAAGTTAGAATTTCATCACGTATTTCTGTAGCCTTAAACTCAGCTTCCACCAAGTCCAGCGCTTTAGATAGGTTTCTATTCTGAACGAAGAGTACCCGATAAATATTTTGTATTTCAGTAATCTGCTCTGGGGTATATCCTCTCCGACGCAATCCCACTGAGTTTATTCCGGCATAGGCAATAGGTTCCCGGGCAGCCTTAATGTAGGGAGGCACATCTTTACGAACCAATGTACCACCAGTTACAAAGGCGTGAGAACCAATTTTACAAAACTGATGTACCGCAACCAGTCCGGCTAGGACTACATAATCGCCGACTGTGATATGTCCGGCTAGTGTACTCGAGTTGGAGAAAATGCAATGATCGCCAATGATACAATCATGTGCAATATGACTATATGCTTGAATCAAGCAATTTTTTCCAATAACTGTTTTATAACGATCCTTAGTACCTCTATTGATGGTAACACACTCACGAATAGTCGTGTTGTCGCCTATCTCCGCAGTAGTGACTTCGCCTTCAAATTTTAGATCCTGAGGCTCACCCGAAATTACAGCACCGGGAAAAATCTTACAGTTTTTTCCAATTCGCGCTCCATCCATAATCGTCACGTTAGAACCTATCCAGGTTCCTTCGCCGATCACTACATCCTTATGAATAGTGCTAAAAGGCTCAACGACTACGTTTGCAGCTATTTTAGCATCCGGATGTATATATGACAACGGTTGTATCATTATTTTTAATTTATTTAACTTTAACTATTTGAGCCATCAATTCGGCTTCACTTACTATTTTATCTCCGACCATTCCAACACCTTTCATACGTGCGATACCCCTACGAATAGGTTCTAGAAGCTCACAACTAAAGATAATGGTATCACCGGGGTGAACCTGATTCTTAAAACGCGCATTTTCGATTTTCAAGAATAAAGTCAACCAATTTTCTGGATCGGGAACTGTATTAAGCACTAATATCCCCCCCGTCTGCGCCATCGCCTCGATTTGAAGAACCCCGGGAAAAACAGGAGCTCCGGGAAAATGCCCCATAAACAAATCTTCATTCATCGTCACATTTTTCAAGCCGACCACATGTGTCTCAGATAATTCCAGAATCTTATCCACCATCAAAAACGGTTGACGATGAGGCAGAATATTCATGATCTGAACGGTGTCATATACTGGTGCAACATTGGGGTCATAAGCTTTTACATTCTTACGGCCTTTATCCTTTTTTATCTGGGTTTTAATGCGTTTTGCAAAAGCCACGTTCGCAGCATGCCCCGGTCGTGCCGCCATAATATGACCTTTTAAAGGACGTCCTACTAACGCCAAATCACCTATCATATCAAGTAATTTATGTCTTGCGGGTTCGTTTTGATATCGCAATTGTATATTGTCCAGAATCCCTTCATCCGCTACAGTGACCTCTTTGTTGAAAAGTGATTTCAGCTTCGATAGTTCTTCATCACTGACCTCTTTGTCTACTATAACGATAGCATTAGACAAATCGCCACCTTTAATCAAATTTTTATTAACCAAGGTTTCCAATTCGTGTAAAAAACAAAAAGTACGTGAAGAGGAAATCTCTTTAGTGAACTCGTTGATCGTACTTACAGAGGCATGTTGGCTTCCTAATACAGATGAATTAAAATCTATCATGCAAGTAAGGCGATAACCATCCAAAGGCATCGCTACGATTTCGACCTTTCGATCCGGTTCGCCATAGTGGATATTTTCTTTTATTTCGTAAAAATCACGGTCAGCATCTTGATCAACAAACCCTGTCTCGTTTAACTTTTGAACAAAGATTGCAGAACTTCCGTCTAATATAGGCACTTCAGGTCCGTCAATATCAATCAGAATATTATCCAATTGAAGACCGATCAATGCGGCCATTAAATGTTCAATAGTACTTACAGAAGCTCCATTCTGTGAAATAGTTGTTCCGCGAGAAGTATCTGAAACATTATCGGCATCGACAGCAACAACGGGTTGATCTTCTAAATCTACTCTCCTAAATTTAAACCAATGATTTTCAGGAGCAGGTATCAGCGTCATTGTAACATATTTCCCCGTATGCAGACCAACACCCGATATGGTAATATTAGATTTAATCGTCCGTTGCTTCACGTTCATATCCATCATTTTATTGCAATATTTGGTTTTATTTATTTTTTAGTTGTTTTTCCAGCTCTGCGATGCGTTTTTCTAGTTCAGGTAATTTTGAGTACAATACTTGCGAGCGCAACTGACTTGAATAGGGTGTCGAAGGCGATCCACCCCATTTTTTATTTGCATCTTTAATACTTTTATTAATCCCTGACTGCGCCTGTACCTGAGAACCGTTTGCAATCGTGATATGCCCAACTACTCCCACTTGCCCTCCTAATACAACGTGTTCGCCTACTTTTGTACTTCCTGAAATTCCAGTTTGAGCAGCGACCACGGTATTTTTACCAATCTCTACGTTATGCGCGATCTGGATTAAATTATCCAATTTGGCTCCTTCATGAATCACAGTCGATCCCAATGTAGCCCTATCTATTACTGTATTTGCACCTACCTCCACATTGTCTTCGATGACTACATTCCCTATTTGAGGAATTTTATCGTATGTTCCATCCTCTTTTGGTGCAAATCCAAAACCATCACTGCCGATAACAGTGCCAGAATGGATGATTACATTTTTTCCAATAACACAATCGTAATATATTGTTACCCCCGGAAATAACGTTGTGTCATCACCTATCGTCACATTTTCACCAATATAAACCCGCGGATATATTTTGACATTTTTACCAATCTTCACCTGCTTATCGATATAAGAAAACCCTCCAATGTATCCTCCTTCACCAATGATCGCAGTATCATGTACAAAAATATTCTCATCCCGCCCACTACGTTCTAATCGCAAACTATTATAGAGCTTAAGCACTTCAGTAAAAGCAGTATAAGAATTCTTAACACGAATCAACGTTGTTTTAACAGGTTTCTGAAGCACCAAGTTATCATTCACAATGACAATGCTTGCATCTGTATCATAAATGTAGTGCTCGTATTTAGGATTAGACAGGAACGATAAGCTACCGTGAGTTCCTTCTTCAATCTTTGACAATTGAGAAACAACTTCATCTGGATTTCCGTCTACCTTCCCTTCTAAAAATGTGGCAATCTGTTGTGCTGTAATTTGCATCTAATTACAAATGTATCTTTTTCTTAATTAACTTTAACTTTTTTATTTTCAATATCATACTGATCCGACAATGAAATTTCCTTAGGATATGATATGGTATATTTTACGACCCGCTTTGAGAGTGCTTCCAAATTCGACAAGTCGGATGCTTCCGCAATATCCGTAAGATCCCCTTTATTATTTACGATCTTAATGGGACTACTTTCTGCACTATAAGCACTGTTTTGAATAACCTGATGGTAAAAGAAATAATCAATTTCATTATCTTTCAATCTAAAATAGCTTTTCACTTGTTTCTTAATTTCATCCAATTCGATATCCGTAAAATCATAATTACGCATTTCCGTACGGAAAAGATCACGTTGCATCAATTTACTACACAATGTCCGAAGAATAAAATCATCGTGATCACACCAGGTTTTTAAGGCCGACATAATATCTGTATCATCCAATTTTGTAAACCAAGCTAGATGAATGGGGTCTTCTTCAAAATTAACTGCTGTTATTTTATTTCTCAAAAAGTGATTCAGGGCCGGTGTGGCAAATAGTTCTCTTCCCTCATTGCTCAATTCTTTTGCTCGTGCTAATGCTTTTATAAGCATTTGTTCTGCTGCAATCACAGTCTTATGCAAGTATACTTGCCAATACATCAATCTACGTGCAATAAGAAATTTCTCTACCGAATAAATACCTTTTACCTCGACGACTAATTCATCGCCTTTTACCGTCAACATTTTTATAATACGATCAAAAGAAATTACTCCCTCGGAGACACCTGTAAAAAAACTGTCTCTGTTGAGATAATCCATCCTATCAATATCCAGTTGACCCGATACCAGCTGATGTAAGAATTTTCGGTGATATTGGTCATTAAAGATTGTAATCGCTAGATCCAGCCTGCCCCCAAATTGTGTATTCAATTTGTTCATCAATAATGCGGAAATAACCTCATGCGAAACACCTTCTATGATAGTATGTTCTAATGAATGTGAAAAAGGACCGTGACCAATATCATGTAACAGAATAGCTATCAGAACCGCTGCCTCCTCTTCCTCCGTAATCAATACCTCTTTACTTCTTAACGTATCTATGGCTAACTGCATCAAATGCATAGCACCGACCACATGTTGAAATCGTGTATGCAAAGCTCCGGGGTATACCAAATGAGTCATACTCACTTGCTTGATATACCTTAGACGTTGCAAAAAAGGATGCTGTATAAGATCAAAAATAAAACCCGACGGGATTGATACAAAACCGTAAACAGGGTCATTAATTATTTTTTTCTTATTCAAAAAGTATAAATTTTAGTAAATCTTATCTAGATTTAGACTTGCCTACTAAAATGACAGTATACAAGTAATCTAAGATAGGGCAAAGATACATAGAATGTAGTTAATTAATGTTAAAAATAAGTCTTAAAGCACCTATTATGGGTATGTTAGCGTCACTACGAAGATTTTCAAGACGTTTCATTTTTTATTTTTACAAACAGCTTACTTTCTATACAGACTAATAGAACGAAAAACACTGGAATTATGGCGAAAACACATATACTATGGGCAGATGATGAAATAGAGTTCTTAAGACCTCACATTCTTTTACTAGAGGA
This sequence comes from Sphingobacterium olei, assembly GCF_005048855.1. Taxonomy (GTDB): domain Bacteria; phylum Bacteroidota; class Bacteroidia; order Sphingobacteriales; family Sphingobacteriaceae; genus Sphingobacterium; species Sphingobacterium olei. The sequence goes on along the minus strand of NZ_SUME01000004.1, from coordinate 164,304 downwards.
AAGAGGATACAAAGTAAAAACTGTAAATAATGGCAATGATGCTGTTGAAAATTTTAAAAATGAGCCCTTTGATTTGGTGTTTTTAGATGAAAACATGCCTGGACTCACTGGTTTAGAAACATTGAGCATCCTAAAAAGCATTAACCCCTCTATTCCAACTGTTTTGGTAACCAAAAATGAAGAAGAGCATCTTATGGAAGATGCTATCGGTGCCAAAATAGACGATTACCTTATAAAGCCTGTTAATCCTAAACAGATATTGTTGACCATCAAAAAATTCACTGAAAACAAAAGACTGGTCAGTGAAAAAACGTCGATGGCATACCAACAGGAATTCCGCAACTTGGGCTCGATCATGAACAATGATTTGGATTATACCGAATGGGTAGATGCATATAAGAAATTAATTTATTGGGAATTGTCTTTGGAAAAACTGGAGGACGAAAGTATGCATGAAATTCTTACTATGCAAAAATCAGAAGCCAACACACTCTTTTCCAAGTACATTGAAAAGAATTACACGTCATGGATTGCAAATCCGGATGAGGCTCCAATACTATCCCATCAGCTGTTCAAAAAGAAAGTGTTTCCTTCCCTTCAAGAAGACAAACCTACTTTCTTTTTTCTAATAGACAATTTACGCTACGATCAATGGAAGATAATCAATGATGTGATCACCGACTATTTCCGACTGGAGGAGGAAACCAGTTATTATAGTATATTGCCTACCGCGACACAGTATGCGCGAAATGCGATATTCAGTGGATTAACTCCTCTTGAAATGGAAAAAAGATTTCCTGACCTGTGGCAAAATGATGAAGATGAGGGAGGTAAAAATCTACACGAAGATAAGTTTCTTGCAGACCAAATAAAGAGATTATACAGACGGGATATCAAACACAGCTACACAAAAGTGTTGACACTGGATCAGGGCAAAGATGTTTTTGATAACATCAATAATCTCATGCAAAATAACCTGAATGTACTGGTATATAACTTTGTCGATATGCTTTCACATGCCCGTACGGATGTCGCGATGATTAGAGAATTGGCAAACGACGAAGCAGCATATCGGTCCTTAACCCTATCCTGGTTTGAACATACTCCATTATTAGACGTATTGAAATGGCTTGCACAACGTCAAGTTCGCGTAATTGTAACCACTGATCACGGAACAATCCGTGTAAAAAAACCAAGTAAAATAATCGGCGATCGCAATACAAATACGAATCTGAGGTACAAGCAGGGTAAGAACCTCAACTATGTGGGAAAAGACGTATTTATGATCAAAAACCCACATGAAGCACAACTTCCAAAACTGCATATGAGTTCGACTTTTGTTTTTGCAAAAGACGATTACTACTTTGTTTACCCTAATAACTACAATCAATTTGTCAATTACTACAACGGAACATTTCAGCATGGTGGAATATCTTTGGAAGAAATGATCATTCCGTATGCTACATATACCACAAAATAGATAATTTTGTGGTATGATCATACCTGTACATTCGCTAACCGAATTGAGCATAGCGGCTCAACAAATAATTTCCACATTTGCAGATGAAAGGATTTTTCTTTTTTATGGTCAGATGGGTGCCGGAAAAACAACTTTTATAAATGAGCTCTGTCTTGTCCTTGGTGTCCATGACCACACTTCAAGTCCAACTTTCTCCATAGTCAACGAATACCATTCAGACAATGGCCCTCTTTACCACTTCGACTTCTACCGGTTGAAAAACGAGTCAGAAGCATTCGACTTGGGGTACGAAGAATATTTTTACTCCGGGAATTACTGTTTTGTAGAATGGTCAGAAAAAATCCCCAATTTATTGCCCGAATCCTACGTTACCGTAGAAATAAAAGTTTCTGAAAATCAACATCGTACAATATATATCGAAAAAAAATAATTTTTTACTGCATACCCATGCAACCTTTTTTCCATCTTTCGCGTCTTCCTCATAAATAACTTAAAAATTGGAAAATATTAATCTAAATAAAGTGTGGGAAGATTGCAAAGTGCAAAATCGAAAAGCACAATCTCAACTTTATCACTATTTTTCAAAAAAGATGCATTTGGTGTGCATGCGATATGCACATACCACGTTGGAAGCCGACGATATCATGCAAAATGGTTTTGTAAAGGTATTTACCAAGCATCATCTTTTTGACGGGAAAGGTTCTTTAGAAGGATGGATTAAAAGAATAATGATTAATACCGCTATTGAGACGCATCGCAAAAACAAATTGAACTATGCAGAAGCGTTGGATGAAGATCAACATATGAAATTAGTCAGTCAACTGGGAGCAGATCAAACTTCTTACAAAGATTTACTCACTATCATTCAAATGCTTCCCGTAGGTTATAAGACGATCTTCAATCTGTACGCGATCGAAGGTTATACGCATAAAGAAATAGCTGACCTATTGGAGATCAGCGAGGGGAATTCAAAATCACAACTCTCAAGAGCTCGACAATGGCTTCAGCAAAAATTAATAAAACTAGAACTGAGATAACATGGAAGAAAAAGATATAGACAAATTGTTTCGAGATGCTTTCGAGCAGGCAGAATCTAATCCACCTTCCGATATGTGGAAAAGAATCGAAGCCGAATTGGATAAAGAAGATAACATCGCTATTTTATCTAAAAGGAATAAGTTCAGCTTTCTAAAGTACGTTGCAGCGGCTGTCTTACTGCTCAGTATGGGTATTGCAGTTTATTTAAACCAAGGAAAGGAGAACACAAGGTTAACAAACAACTCCAATCCAAAACAAATAGAAAAAATAGAAATTGCTCCCATGCCTGAAACTACAGAAAACGAGAAGGATACCAGAATAGCGCAAACAAGTACGGCGGAAGAACAAAATATAAAACCGTTAAAAAAAGTATTAGCGCAAGCAACTCTCAACAAAAAAGTGGTATCAGCTAAACAAGTCAGCGCACCACATACTGTAACACGGAAAACTCAAGACCATGTAGAAAATGTATATACTCCTGAAGAGACAGAAGAAAAATCCTTTCAAATAGCGACCCACGACGTCGATGTGCCGAACAAGGATATCTCCAATCAAATACCTGTCCGACAGGTAACAGAAGTAGAACAGCTAAAACCACTGATCGAGCCAGAAGAAGAAGTTGACAACATGTATGCCTCCCAACCTGTTGAAAAGAACAACACCGTCGTGACTAACATATTAAATGCGATCTCTGAAAATATCGAAATCAGTGCAAAAAAAGATGTCAGATTCCGTTCGGACGATGAAGGTTCTATTCGGATAGATTTTATAAACTCATTAGTAAAAAACCGTATTAAAAAAAGAAAATAACATGATACAAGCGATTATTAAATTTGGAATTTTTGGAGCGATCTTGTTTTCAGGCATAACAGCTTCGCGCGCTCAAGAAAAAGATAGTATCTTCTCCCTAGATACCGCTGAACATAAAACGAAGTTGAGCATCAATTTTGGAGTGGACGACAAGGACAAGAAAGAGGCTATAAAGTACCCACGATTCTTCGGTGGAATGACATTTACGAGAATAGATTGGGGGTTTTCAAGAATAATGGATGATGGCAAATTCACATTATCGGATGATAACCAATTTTTAAGCTACAAAAAAGCTTCTAACTTCGGGTTTGACATATTACAGGTCGGATTGCGATTCAGTGACAATTTCAAAACCTATCTTTCAGGTGGTTTTGAGTGGAATTACTTAAGGTTAGAAAAAAATATTCTACTAACGGAAAATAGCTCAAGCTTATCTTACCAAATAGTCGATGAAAACGATGTCAGGTACAAAAAAAATGTATTGACCTCCACCTACTTGCGACTTCCATTGGCTTTCGAATGGCGCAGTAATAAGCTTCGTAATGGCGATCGTGTAAAAGTGGCTTTTGGTGCGATGACGGGCATCTTACTGAAGGGAACACAGCGATTAAAAAGCGATGCCAATGGAAAACAAAAATTCAGAGACAACTATAATTTAAGTAGCTTCCAATATGGGCCATTTGTACGGATCGGATACGACGATTTTGGATTATTCGCAAAATACTATGTAAATGACGTATTTGAAAACAGCCCTGCACAAGCAGGTCTAAACAATTTTACATTCGGTTTTACCTTAGGATTTTAAAAGAAATACCTAATTTCCGCTATAAATAAATTTTAAAATTTATCTAAGTTTTAATGTAATTTTATGCCGAACAAAAAGTTCGGCATTTATTTTTATGAACAATAACTCGGCTTCCTGCAAATACATTCCTACAGATATTCAAAAAGAGGGTTTGCGCCTCATTCATGGAGAAAACATTTCCTGCATTTTTGAAGGCAAAGAGGATGTAGTCGCTGTAAATCATGTTGATTTTTCTATTGAAGAAAACACAATTACAGCTATCATCGGAGAATCCGGATCGGGTAAGAGTACTTTATTGAAATTAATCTACGGACTTCTGGAGCCCGATACCGGAGAAGTACGATACAGGGGCTGGCTTGTACCAACACGTAAAGACAAACTGATTCCTGGACATGACGCCATGAAATTGGTTTCACAGGGATTCGACGATCTTAATCTATATGCGAAAGTATGGGACAATATCGCATCCCAGCTTTCCAATACAGATTTGGAAAATAAAAAAAATAAAACCCAGGCTATTCTGGAAAAACTTAAAATCGACCACTTGGCACAGCACCGTGTTGCGGATCTAAGTGGTGGCGAAAAACAACGTGTCGCTATTTCCAGAGCGCTTATCAACGAACCGGAAGTTCTTTTAATGGATGAACCGTTCAATCAAGTAGATGCAGCTTTTCGTGATTCCCTTCAACATGATATCCGGCACATCGTAGAAGAAACAGGTTTAACTGTAGTTTTAGTATCGCACGACCCCGCGGAGGTACTCGGAATGGCTGACGCGCTAGTTGTAATGCGTAATGGAAAAATAGTTGATCAAGGTATTCCTAAAGATTTATATTATTCTCCTAATGATCCCTACACAGCTCTTTTATTAGCAAAAAGCAATATTTTAACACCATCCCAATCTCCTGTATTTGGCCTGAATACTTCTACGAAAGTAGCTGTCCATCAGGAATGGATAGATGTTACAGCAGACCAATCCGGCGAATTCTGGATAAAAGAGATAATATTTCGTGGATTTTATAGCGAATACCTAATCGGGAACAATAACATATCGATTAGAGCTATTGCCAAGCAGTCTATTCCATTACCGAGAAACACCCAAGTACATGTGAGCTTTAGTAACTACATTACGTTTTAAGTTCACAACTTCTCCAACCAATTTATCATGTCATCAAGCCAAGAGCGTGTGTCCGTCTTATTGACCATGCCGAAACCATGACCTCCGGTATCGTATACAAACAATTTACACGCTACCCCATTTTTCTGAAGGGCTTCTAAATATCTTTCTGCATTTTGAATAGGCACAACCTTATCATCTATTGCGTGCATCAAATAAGTAGGCGGTGTATCTTTGTTGACGTTCAGCTCGTTGGAAAAATGTGTTACATCTGATTCCAAAAAATCAGGACCGATTAAATTTGTCTTCGATCCTTTATGCGTAATATCATCGTCCAAGGATATAACAGGATATAAGAGCACCGAAAAATCGGGTCTTAACGTGGCGGAAGACAATCCCTTATCCAAATAATCCTTCTCGAAATGTGTCGATAACGTTGACGCAAGATGTCCGCCGGCAGAAAAACCCAAAACGCCCACTTTTCCCTGTTCTATACCTAACGATGTACTATGGATACGAATATAAGAAAGTGCCTGTTGAGCGTCTTGAATTGGCCCTATTCGCTTATCCAACATCTGATCCGCCTTGGGTAGTCTATAACGTAAAACAAATGCAGGATAACCCAGGTCCGAAAGGGTTTTCGCAACATCATGTCCTTCATGTTTCATTGCAACGTGGGAATAACCGCCTCCCGGAATAATCAAAAAAACAATCTTATGCTTTATTTCCGTTGGTTTATAAAAATACAATTCAGGTATATTTTCACCAAGGTCCGCCCCTTCCTTAGCATTCGGGAGATTACCTGTATATAATTCGAGCTTTTCTTGCCCTATGGCAAAAACAGTAAATATCATCATCAAAACTAAAAATAAAGAAGTACTTTTCATATGTGTATTATTTGACTTTCAATTGCCATATGGAATATTCATGTGTGTTTGTATTTTTGGAACATGAGTATTTCATATGCATTTAATTACTTGGTGAGCTCGCAAGCTCGGTTATTCATTTACACTTGTATTCAATGGAATTCATGAATGCTTCGCATTTTTTAATGCTAAGTTCATCCATTAATCGATAAAGATCAACCCAGTTCGTTGTTATTGATTTGCAACGATCATTAAATCCAAATTTTTAAAGGGTAGTTTAAATTTATCGGCCATATCCTTATTCGTTAGACTACCTTGATAAAGATATACCGCATTACGCACTCCCTGATGCGACCAAATTAGGTTGCTCAACCCTCCGCATTCGGCAATGTGTAACAAGATTGGCGTAAAGATATTTGTCAACGCATAGGTGGCAGTACGCGCTACTCTCGACGCAATATTAGGAACACAATAATGAATGACGTCGTATTTTCTAAATATAGGATGATCATGGGTCGTAATCTCAGAAGTTTCAAAACAGCCTCCTTGATCGATGCTGACGTCAATCAACACAGAATTCGGTTTCATCTTCGATACGGTATCTTCGGAAATTACACAAGAAGATCGACCATTTTTTGCGCGGAGCGCCCCAATTACCACATCACTGGCAACAACAGCCTTGTTCAAAATAATGGGTTGCATCACAGATGTAAAAACCCGGGATCCTACATTATTTTGTAATCTTCTTAATCGATAGACAGAACTGTCAAAGACTTTTACCTGAGCTCCCAAAGCAATCGCCGTACGGGCAGCAAACTCGCCTACCGTTCCAGCACCGATAATGACCATTTCCGTAGGGGGTACACCGGTCACTCCTCCCAACATCAAGCCTTTCCCTCCAAATACATTTGACAGGTATTCTGCAGCAATTAACGTAGAAGTAGCACCTACAATCTCACTCATGGCCCTCACTACTGTGAGATGTCCTCCTTCGTCTTGAAGATATTCGTACGATAAAGCTGTCACTTGTTTCTTCATTAAAGCATTTAACACCTGCTGCTGTAACAAAGAGGGTTGTTGACTGGAGAACAAGATTTGCTTATTTTTCATCAACGCGACTTCTTCTAACGTCGGACTGGCTATTTTAATAATAATATCCGCTTTAAATACAGATTCCCGATCGGATACGATCTGTGCTCCTTGCTCACTATAGTGATGGTCCAAAAAATTTGATGCTTCTCCTGCTTTAGATTCTAAAATCACCTTATGTCCGTTCTCTATTAAAAGAGCGACGGATAATGGTGTCAATGCAACTCGTTTTTCTTGAAAAACGATTTCCTTGGGAATACCAATCACCAAACTATTTTTTTTATTCCCAATAGGCATAAATGCCTCTTGAGTTTGCGAAAAAGCTTGTTGGGCTATCTTTGATAGATTACTCATTACTTTACGTGATAATTATTAAACTTAGATAAAGTATTTATAAACGAAATATATAAAATAATTAGCATTAAAAATCACTAATTTAATTTATCTTGCATATAAGTTAGAACGAAATCGCTATTTGTTTTACTTTTGTAATTTATTTACTTATTGATAATAATGAAATTATTAAAGCTAATCAATCATATTAAAATTGTTCCAAGGTGGATTATATTTTTATTAGATTTAATGGTTGCCGCTGTCGCTTTTACGGTAGCATATACCTTGTTTAATAATTTTAATTTTTCCGGTCTATCTGCTCGTGTTTTTGCCACCCAATTTTTGTATGGTATGCTTATCACAGGCATTTCATTTTGGGTATTCCGATTACATGCAGGAATTATCAGATATACAAGCGCCGTAGATTCAATCCGCATTTTGTCCACCATTCTTTTTACAATTATTATTCTATTCACACTGAAGCTGATCGCCCTAGCTTTGCAGCTGCCTACTGTTCTAGATTCAAAATTAATAATTATTTATGCCTTATTTCTATTCGCAGCATTAATTACCTATAGAACTTCTATCAAAATTTTCTTTCAATACACAAAAACATCTAGAAGAGTAAAGAGAAATGTATTAGTTTTTGGTGCGGGCGATCTAGGAATAGCGGTTAAAAGAACCTTTGATCATGACCTTTCTACAAATAAAATAATCGTTGGGTATCTAGACGACAATACATCCAAAATAGGTAAATCTATCGACGGCGTAAAAATTTACGGCACTACTGAGCTCTCCAAATGGCTCAAAAAATTGACTGTCGATGAATTAATTTTTGCTACTCATGCGGTTAGTCCGGAGAAAAAATCAGAGATCATCGATGTTTGTCTAGAAAATGATGTGCACGTACTGACCCTTCCTCCCATCAAAAATATCATGAACGGGGACTTAACTCCCAATCAGATTAAGAAAGTAAAGATTGAAGATCTACTTGAACGATCTACCATCAAAATAGACAATGACTCTATTTTAGAGAAGATAAAAGGGAAAAGGGTATTAGTAACCGGGGCTGCAGGCTCTATTGGAAGTGAGATTGCCAAACAATTAGGCAAGTACGAACCCCAATTAATTATATTATGTGATCAGGCCGAATCGCCGTTACATAATCTACAATTGGATTTGCAGGAAAACTTTAAGAATCAAGTCTATCATTCATTTATCGCAGATGTAAAAAATCTAGACCGCATGCGTGCACTTTTCGAGACGTTCAAACCACAATATGTATATCATGCTGCGGCCTATAAGCACGTCCCAATGATGGAAAACCATCCCATAGAAGGAGTTCGAACGAACGTGATAGGTACTTACAACTTGGCGAATCTCTCGGTTGAATTTGATGTTCAAAAATTTGTATTCGTATCAACCGACAAAGCCGTCAACCCAACTAATATTATGGGAGCCACCAAAAGAATTGCGGAAATTTATGTGCAGTCTTTAAACAATACTTTACAGAAAAATGGAAAAGACGGCACGAAGTTTATCACCACGCGTTTTGGAAATGTACTAGGTTCAAACGGCTCGGTAATACCTCGTTTTAGAGAACAAATTGAAAAGGGAGGCCCTCTAACTGTCACGCACCCCGAAATAACCCGTTACTTCATGACCATACCTGAAGCGTGCCAACTGGTAATCGAAGCTGGCAGTATGGGAAATGGCGGAGAAATCTTCGTCTTTGATATGGGAAAATCTGTCAAAATCGTGGATTTAGCCGTAAAGATGATAAAACTCTCAGGTTATATTCCTTATCAGGATATTGATATAAAATTCACAGGGTTGCGTCCCGGTGAAAAACTATATGAGGAGTTATTGAATGACCTCGAGAATACACTCCCCACTCACCATCAAAAGATCATGATCGCAAAAGTTAGAGAAAACAACTTTGATTCAATCAACCAACAAATTTCTATTTTATTTGAGGTAATTAAAACACAGAACAATCTGAATATTGTACGTCAAATGAAAGCAATCGTCCCTGAATTTAAAAGTCAAAACTCAATTTACGAACAATTAGACCAAGAACAGGTCATTCAATAAGTAAAAATCATATTATTAGCAATTTATGCAAATTACCCTTGTAAGTATTTGAGAAAAGTGTAATTTTGCGTTCCGTATTATATTTAAATAAAACTAATGTCAACGAACAACAATACAACAGAGAAAAAAGGTTCATTTTTTCAGGATAACCAAAAAAGTATCACCTTCATCATTGGTGGTATATTAGTCCTTATATTATTATATATTGGTTATCAAAAATTGTATCTAGCGCCACGAGCTGAAACTGCTGCAGATGCGATGTACAAAGCAGAGGAATATGCTTTAATCGATTCACTACAGAAAAAAGCTATTGACGGAGACGGTTCGTTCTTAGGTTTTAAAGAAATCGCGGACGAATATTCAAATACAAAATCTGCAAACATAGCCAACGCCTACTTAGGTGGTTTATATTTGCGCCAAGGTAATTTTCAAGAAGCGATTAAATATCTTCAAAAATATTCTGATACAGGAAGCGAGATCCTAGACCCACTGGTTACGGGTATGGTAGGTGATGCATACTCAGAAAGCCACGATTACAAGAAAGCGGCTGACTTGTATAAAAAAGCAGCCAATAAGGCTTCTAATTCTTACACAACACCGCTATTTCTGAAAAAACTAGGATTAGTGCAAGAGCAGTTAAATGAATACAAAAGTGCTGAAGAATCGTATACACGTATTCGCAACGATTTTCCTGAAAGCCAAGAAGCAGCAACTATTGACGCTTTAATTGCTCGCGCTCAGGCCAAACAATAATTTAGAAAACGTATTATAAATCAAGGCTGCTTTACGATAAGCAGCCTTTTTAATTAGCATAAATATGGCAAGTGGATTAAAAAATTTATCTGATTTTTCACACATTGAAGTAAAAAGTGCTACGGGCTTTCACTTTGGAATTGTTGTGGCACAATGGAATGCTGCAATTACCGGCGCGCTATTAAACGGAGCATTAGATGGTCTAATTAAACATGGGTCTTCTGAAGATTCCATTACAGTAATTGAAGTTCCAGGTAGTTATGAACTAATCACCGGAGCAGACATTATTCTACGCGATAGTAAATTTGATGCCGTCATCTGTTTAGGTTGTGTTATTCAAGGTGAAACAAGGCATTTTGATTTTATTTGTGACGCTGTAGCTAATGGAATCAGTAATGTTAGTATCAAATACAATAAACCTGTTATATTTGGCGTATTAACTACGGATAATCAACAGCAAGCTGTTGATCGTGCAGGGGGCATACATGGCAATAAAGGTGAAGAAGCCGCTATTACTGCTATCCAAATGGCACATATTCATAAGGCTTTTTAGGTTGGTATCATTTTTGAACTTTATTAGATATGAAGCATTTTTCACTCATTTTATTAGGACTGCTTATTGTTGGCACAACGATACTATCTTCATGTGGCTCACACGCCACTTGTGCTGCATATAATACTTACCCCAAAAAGAAGTCAAGAACACGATAATAAATTTGTATCGTGGGCTACTCACCCCCTATGGGGAATAAATTCCAAAATATGAATTATCTAAAAATCATGTTGGTATTGCTCTCATTACTGGCGGAACGTTCTACGAGCCTAATCGCTCAAGAAAACATCAGCCTGCCATCGGTATGGGAAGGCGTAGGAGGTAAATCAAAATGGGAATCTACAAAATTTATTCTTTTCACCTCTCAAGGTAACGAGATTACAAAGTACTTATCATCCGAAAGAACATTTTTGATCGATAAATCTGATGGACGCTGTAGATTTGAAGGTAAGACTAAATCTAATCACAGTATAGTTTTACTGTTCAATTATAAAAGCAAACAATTAGATAAATTGTATCTAAATGGAGTCGAAACAAAGGCGTCCTCAGCATTTAACTCATCCCATTTTCCAGAAATAATAGAACAATTTTTTCAAGACTCGAGATTATTATTTTTACCGTCGTCTTTTGACCAGAGCAATACAACGGCCGGATCACCGTCTCAAAAGATAATCAATGCGGAGAAGACCACCGTATTTCCAATATCTAGTGCACAGTTGTTTGACGGATCTACATTTAACGGAAAAATAGCATTAAACACCACTAGCCAAATCATTCGATCAGAGACTAATCAAAGTACATATATCATTAGTGGATATAAGGATGTCGGCGGCGGACTAAATCTCCCTACCGTCTTTAAACACGCCACCTCGCCTTCAAAACATTGTATATTTACCACAGTTGCCGCATTCACAGACATGGAAGAAGGCAAATTCACAACTTTATAATTTACAACAATCATGAACTGGATTACACTTTCGACAACAGATCAATTGGATACAATCTATGCGAACGACGAAACCGTGGTATTATTTAAGCACAGTACCCGGTGTCCAGTGAGCAGTATGGCAAAAAGAAGTTTAGAATTTGAAAAAGAACTCGTTCCAGCGGGCGCGAAATTCTATTACCTGGACCTAATAGCCAACCGATCGTTATCCAATAAAATAGCAGAATTATGGAACGTACAGCACGAATCTCCCCAAATATTGGTTACCAGGGGTAATGTCTGCTTATATCATGCCTCCCATCAGGATATTGAAATGAGCGAGCTGATTAAATTTCTATAAAAAGTTAAATTATTTTTTGAATATTATTATTTAAATTCTATATTTGCACACCGAAACAATAATGGCCCGTTCGTCTAGGGGTTAGGACGTTAGATTTTCATTCTAGAAACAGGGGTTCGATTCCCCTACGGGCTACTAAAGATTACAACAAAAGGTCTGCAAACCAAGCTTGCAGACCTTTTTTATTTTCTTACAGTCAAAACTCTTTTTTTTAAGCATTCTCACTCCCCCCTCTTGAGCTTGACTGGTCGACAGAAGCAGTCGCCACGTTATAAGCGTTGATTTCCCAAACACATTACGGCGCCAGGGGAATTACCATATTCCACGTCTTGTCGAACTGATAGCTTCCAGAACCACTCCCCGTCGCGGCAAAAAGATGGGTAGGCCTCCCGTCCTCGAACAAAAGAAATGGTCTTTCGAAGTTCGCCTGAACGGTTTTTGTTCCGTCGTCCCATTTGATATGTTTTGAATAAGCTTTAACCGGATCAGACAATTCCCATTTGAGCCCATCTCGCGAATAGGCATGAATCCCACCTCCCTCTTCTCCGCAGATATGTCCAAAGCGGTCTTTCATGATTAGTTCATAACGGTCCCCTGACCACCATACAAACGGATCCTCAACATCATTTTCGGCTCTATCTTCAGTATGGAAGGAAAAGATTGGTTCATTCGATAATCGTTCATAGGGACCGCTGAACGTTTTAGCTTTCGCAGCACCCAAAAGAAGCGGAGGATCATAGTTGATCGCAGAAGATTTATAGATCAGATAGACCTCCCCGTTGGGCAGGACCACGGGAGATGGATTGGAAGTTATGGAAGCATCCCACTTACCCGGCCTTGGCTGGATGATAGGTCGCTCCGTTCGCACCCACGGACCATCCAAAGATATCGCATAGGCCATCCCTACCCTCTTGGCCATCCACGCCTTCTGTGCAAGACCCGTTGACCAAACATCCTCCTCGAATGAAGGAGCGGGATCCTTATAGGTATTCCCGAAATAGTACAGGACATAGTATTTTCCGGACTTTACAATACGTGGGTTATGGGTCGTACAGCCATCGAAAAATTGTTTTCCCCTAGCCGGAAGAACAACCTCCACAAAAGAATACGGTCCTTCTGGGCGATCGGAAATTGCCCGAACAACCTCCGAATTTGTCACCCAGTTTCCGAAACCATATCGCTTGCTCCACCTAGAAGCAAACATGTGGTACTTGCCATCTGGGCCTTTGATGACCGATGGATCCCAGATCCAATAATCGTCCATTGCGAAACCTCCGCCTTTGATAGCGGGCAATAGTCGGTCAATAAACGCCCGTTTGTCGGCGATGGCCAGCTTTCGTGAGAAGCTCCTTCCGACAGAAGGGGCTACGAGAGATAGCCCGGCCACTGTTCTTATGAAATTTCTTCGATTGTGTTTATTAAAATCCATAGTTTGAGCTGATCTTGATTACTGTTAGGACAAAAGATGTTCCAAGCAAATTACAAATTGTATTTTTTCTATTCCACATTATTCAATTATATTTCCTCCGTAAATAGATTCTCAAAAGCCGAAGCGAAGAGAACCGATGTTAGGTTCGCGAATGCAAAGCTTTTTATTTAACTTTATTCTTAGTAAGATACTAAACAAAACTTCACCAATGAAAAAATATCATTATACAGAGGGTAATAATTCTTATGGACCATTTACCCTAGAAGAGTTGAGTGCTAAAAATATAGGTCCGAATACCTTGATTTGGACAGAGGATCTTGTTACATGGACGAAAGCCGGTGAGGTTCCGGAATTAAGAAGCATACTCAAAAACGATTCTATAAACCCACCTTCCATTCCTCGATCAGAGGAATTTGAATCGACAACACAGCAATATACATCCTCTCAGTCATCGGCAGCCAATTACCAAAGACCACCGAAAACCTACTTGGTCGAAACAATTTTGACGACGATCTTTTGTTGCTGGCCTTTGGGAATTCCTGCTATTATTTACGCGTCACGCGTAGAGAAAAAATTCTATGCAGGAGATATTATAGGAGCAGAAGCAGATTCAGCTAATGCGAAGAAATGGATGTTGATTAATATCGGTGCATCTGTATTACTGTGGATAGGTTATTTTGGCATATTTGGGTTAGCAATATTTACAGGCTTGTCTGATGGCTTCTAAAAGATTATACTTTTTCGTATTGATATTTTTGGGGTTAGTTGGGTTACTTTTACTCTATAAATATATTAATCCCGTTGAACATATGTTGTTTCCTAAATGTCCCGTCAAGCATATGACAGGATTAGATTGTCCTGGATGTGGAGGACAGCGTGCTGTACATTACCTCTTAAATGGACAGTTTAAACAAGCTTTCGCACAAAATCAATTGTTGTTTTTTCTGGCACCTTACATTGCTACGGGTTTTTACTTACAGCTTGTGCCCAAACCTACACTCAATGAACTGAAATTGCGTAAATTTTTATACGGACGGCGTGCCATACAGATTTTACTAGCGTTGATAATAGCCTTTACAATTATTAGAAATATGGCATAAAAAATCCTGTTCGACTAGTCGAACAGGATTTTATGATTTGAATGCTCTAATATACTACATCATTCCGCCCATGCCGCCGCCCATTGGAGGAGCACCAGCACCTGGATTTTCATCCGCTTCGTCCGCTAATACACATTCTGTGGTTAACAACATAGAAGCTACAGAAGCTGCATTTTCTAAAGCGACACGTGAAACTTTTGTAGGATCGATAACACCTGCACCAATCAAATTTTCAAATACATCAGTGCGAGCATTGTATCCATAATCACCAGTACCTTCTTTTACTTTTTGAACAATAACAGCACCTTCGATACCTGCATTGAAACAAATCTGACGTAAAGGTTCTTCAATAGCACGTCTGATAATATCAATACCGATATTTTCGTCCTCATTAGCTCCTTTAAGTTCTTTTAAAGAATCAGTAGCGCGGATGAAGGCAACACCACCTCCAGCTACAATGCCTTCTTCTACAGCTGCACGAGTTGCATGTAAAGCATCATCGACACGATCCTTTTTCTCTTTCATCTCTACTTCTGTAGTAGCACCTACATACAATACCGCGACACCACCAGAAAGTTTAGCTAAACGTTCTTGTAATTTTTCACGATCGTAGTCAGAAGTAGTTGTCTCGATTTGTGTACGAATTTGAGCAACGCGTCCTTTGATATCATCTGCATTACCAGAACCATTGATTACTGTAGTATTATCTTTATCAACCACCACTTTCTCTGCTTGGCCTAAGTATTCTAATTCTGCATTCTCCAACTTGTACCCTCTTTCTTCAGAAATAACAGTACCTCCTGTAAGAATAGCGATATCTTCTAACATTGCTTTACGACGATCTCCGAAACCAGGCGCTTTAACGGCAGCGACTTTCAATGAACCGCGGATTTTATTCACTACCAACGTTGCTAAAGCTTCTCCATCTAAATCCTCTGCTATGATCAACAACGGTTTACCTGTCTGAACCTGCTTTTCCAAAATAGGCAACAACTCTTTCATGTTGCTGATTTTCTTGTCGTAGATCAAAATGTAAGGGTTTTCCAATTCAGCTTCCATTTTATCAGAATTGGTAACGAAATATGGAGATAAATAACCACGGTCAAATTGCATACCTTCTACAGTTTTTACTTCTGTTTCTGTACCTTTTGCTTCTTCAACAGTGATTACTCCGTCGTTACCCACTTTTTGCATAGCTTCTGCAATTAATGAACCGATTACATCGTCATTATTCGCTGAAATAGAAGCAACTTGTTTGATTTTGTTATTATCTTGCCCTACTACCTGAGATTGAGATTTTAAGTTAGCCACTACTGCAGCTACTGCTTTATCAATACCACGTTTTAAGTCCATCGGATTAGCACCTGCTGCTACAGATTTGATACCCGGAGCTACGATAGCTTGCGCTAATACAGTAGCTGTAGTCGTACCATCACCTGCTTGATCGGCAGTTTTAGATGCAACTTCTTTAACCATTTGCGCACCCATGTTCTCAATAGCGTCTTTCAATTCGATTTCCTTCGCAACCGTAACACCATCCTTAGTGATCGCTGGAGAACCAAATTTCTTCTCGATAATTACGTTACGTCCTTTGGGACCTAATGTCACTTTTACTGCATTTGCTAACGTGTCAACACCTTTTTTAAGGGATTCACGCGCTTCCACATTATATTTTACTTGCTTTGCCATTTTATGTTAGTATTGAGTATAAATTGGGGAGCAAACTCCCTAATCCTTAATCTTTATTCCTTTATCCTTAATCTTTATAATACAGCGTAAATATCAGATTCACGCATAATTAAATATTCTTTTCCTTCATAAGTGATTTCTGTACCAGCATATTTACCATATAACACTTTGTCACCTACATTAACTGTAAGAGGCTCTTCGGGTTTTCCAGAACCCACTGCTACAACAATACCCTGAGATGGTTTCTCTTTCGCTGTGTCAGGAATGTACAATCCTGATGCTGTTTTTTCTTCTGCAGGAGCAGCTTCAACTACTACTCTGTCTCCGATAGGTTTAATACTTAATGCCATAATTATATTTTATTATTTTTTTACTTGATTGTACTTTTAATTATCACCAATTATGCCAACTCCATAAAAAAGCAATTTTGTTGACAATTTTTCACGAACACTGAAATTTTATGACAGCAATGCACATCGTCAATGTGTCATCCTGACAGAGACACAAGAATAACAAAACCTTCATGAATCCTATATCATCAACAGCTATAAAGATTCATGAAGGTTCTTGAGGGCTCTTGTATACAGAGACTTTCAGAAAAAAAAGGCCTCGCAAGCTATCTATGCGAGGCCTTTTAAATATTTTTTTAGTTAGTTTGCCGAATCGGGAGCTGTCGCTGGAGCCGAACCTGTAGCGGGAGCTGCATTATTCAAATTCAATGAAGGGCTACTTTGTACCGGTGCTTCAATCTGATCACTTAATCCGCCTCTATTTCCAACTGCTGATGGGCCGACAATATTAATTGCTAAACAAAAAACCATTAAAGCGATAACTAAAGTCCAAGTTCCTTTTTCTAAAAAATCGCCTGTACGTTGTACGCCCATTAAATTAGATCCTCCTGAAAACCCTGATGATAAACCGCCCCCTTTTGGATTCTGTATTAACACGAAAAATGCTAATAAAACACTTACTAAAACAATCAGGATAATGAATAAAGTCGTCATTTTTTTATTTCTATTAAATTATATATTTTTTTCTAGTTCTTTAATTCGGCTCGCAAAATACGATTTTTTTTCTGGATATTTCAAAATTAACTTCTTGAATACCTCAATCGCTTTCAAGTATAGGTTTTGATCCGCATAAACATTAGCCAATGTCTCTGTAACTAACGTATAGTTATCTTCAGCACTCCGCCGGGCTTTGTTTTCCGTATTCAATTGCTCGGGAGATGGTGGATGTATAATCGGATCCTCTCGAATAAACTTTTCAATGACTTCATCTACCTTTTTAGGTGCAGGATTATACGGCACCCTCTTCATTTTTGTTGCCTCACTAAGCTTAACCTCAGGATCCTGCAGATGGAATATGTTCTCCTTAATCTGCTGGTCTAATACAGCTTCATCGATTTTTTGAGGGTTAAAGGGGCGCTTATAAGGTTCCGGAAACATTGGACTCGCAAAGGGTTGGTAAGTGTCAGCATATTCCAATCTTGTCTTGTGCAACCACCACCTGAAACTATAGGGCAACAGCTCATCATTATACAAACTAATGTTCTCTTCTTCTTGAGCAGCAGCTTCATCCTTTTGTACAGGCAAATCTTTTTCTACGTCATTTTTGCTTTCAAAAACAAAAAAATCGGCGGAAGAAGCTCCTCCTTGAATAAGCTTCTCTAAAGTACGATCATCTGCAACCTCTTCTTCATCTTCGGTATCGCTATCTTCAACGAATTCGGAAAAACTCTTTTGCCCTTCCAATTTATCCGTATTTTGCTTTTCCTCAACGTCAACAAACGGAATGTATTCCTCTTCATTTTCTATAAGCAGATCTTCTATAAGCAAATCTTCTTCTTGCCGTACAGGACGATTCACAAAGTCCCATAGCCAATTCACATTGGATGCAAACAAAACCGCTGTAAGCTGACTATCAGAAGCGTCGGACAACAAATATCTCCTTTTTGCTAATGCAAAATGAAGAGGTTGCGAATACGGATATCTAGCAATTAACTCCTGTAAAGCAGACTCCTCGATCTGTATTGGATCTTTGAGCGCCTGAACATAGAGTGGATGATATACTGTATTAAGATTTTCCATGCATAAAATATCTTTCTACCAATTAGCAAACGCCCGATTGTAAATATCTTCCGTCAACATTTTAACAATATCTTCATTTAATGTCGCCTCTTGCGAAGTAACATCTGTTCCAGAAAACTCTTTAAATTGCGTAAAAGAATCTTCGAAGTTACTATCCCCAGTTGCGTCCAATTTATTCGTGTATTTTACTTTTACTGTAATAGATAGGCGATTTAAAGCAGCTCTGTCTAACCCACCCGCTTCCACCGCAGCTGGGGTAATGGTATAATTGGTGATGAAACCCTCAAAAATCGCATCTCCATCATCATTTACCTGGCTTAAAGAAGACTGTGTACGTATACGTTCTTTTAGGCCCTCCGTAAAATTTTGGCTCAATGTTGCGTACACCATCGGTGATATATTCTCAAAATACAATACGGTATAGGTTTTCATACCTTGGGGAATCGATCCTCCGGTAAAACTATATTTTACCCCACATCCCTGTATGCACAAAATAAGCACTGCGGCAAACAAACTCTGTAATACAATCCTAATAGTAGCTTTTGACATACAACTAAATTACTATTCTAAATTTAAATCTTTAATCTTTCTATACAATGTTCTTTCCGAAATCCCGAGCTCTTGCGCAGCAGATTTTCGCTTCCCTTTATGCTTTTTTAATGCCTTTTTGATCAAATCGGACTCTTTATCTATCAGCGAAAGAGATTCTTCTACTTCCTCCGCATCCTGCGTATCTATTGCCATGTAGGGATTATTCGTATTCGCATTAGCTGGATTATGGATAGTTAGTGTGGAAGGATGTTTATTTTCCTCTTTATATAATTGCGGTGTATTAGGCACCACTTCTTGATAGAGCTGATTAATGTAAGGTGAATTTTGATCAAAAGTAGTCGGACTAGCACCATTTTGAAGCAATTCCACGACGAGCTTTTTTAAATCCACCATATCCTTTTTCATATCAAACAGTACCTTATATAGCAGATCCCGTTCCGAAAAATCATCCTTATTTTGATCTTTCACAAACATCGGGAGGTTCGTAGCATTTGATTCGACAGGCAGATAATTCCTCAAGATTGTGCCACTCACTATACGTTCCTTTTCCAAAACGGCTATCTGCTCTGCAATATTCTTCAATTGTCGTACATTACCCGGCCAGCTATAATTTGTAAGTAGCTCCTGTGCTTCCGGTGTTAGTTGGACTCCTGGCGTCCGATATTTATCCGAAAAATCGACCACAAACTTGCGGAATAGCAAATAGATATCCTCTTTACGTTCACGCAAAGACGGTGTACGCAATGGCACAGTATTCAAACGGTAATACAGGTCCTCACGAAACTTTCCTTTTTTCACTGCCTCAAACACATCCACATTTGTCGCCGCGACCACCCGAACATTTGTCTTTTGAACCTTTGAAGACCCAACACGGATATATTCTCCAGATTCCAAAACACGTAGCAATCGAGCTTGCGTATTCATTGGGAGTTCACCTACCTCATCTAAGAAAATAGTTCCTCCATCAACCACTTCAAAGTAACCCTTACGCGCTTCATGTGCTCCTGTAAAAGACCCCTTTTCGTGACCAAACAACTCCGAATCAATCGTTCCTTCGGGAATAGCACCACAATTAACCGCAATAAAAGGCCCATGTTTACGTGCACTCAATTGATGAATGATATGCGAAAACACTTCTTTACCTGAACCACTTTCGCCTTGTATTAAAACAGATATGTCTGTCGGTGCAACTTGTTTCGCAACATCTATCGCTCTATTGAGCAGAGGGGAATTCCCTATGATACCAAATCTATTTTTTAAATCTTGATTGTCCACAGTATTCTCCTTAATGATTAGTTAATCTACAATTTTTCCGATTAAAGTAGCAGAAGTACAGCTTTGGCCCAACACATGTACATAGTCACCCACTTTGTATCTTTCATCAACGGGGAATACAACCATCGTATTTTGATCGTTACGACCACAATAATCTTTATCCGATCGTTTGGAGAATCCTTCGATCAATACTTTATGCACTTTGCCCACGAAATGTTGCAGTCTGAACAAACTGTGTTCGCGCTGTAAATTTACCACTTCCGTCAGACGACGCTTTTTGATCTCCTCCGGAATATCATCTTCATAACGCTTAGCTGCTAATGTACCCGGACGTTCCGAGTAAGCAAACATATAAGCAAAATCATATTTCACATACTCCATCATGGATAAAGTTTCCTGGTGTTCTTCTTCTGTTTCTGTACAGAATCCGGTGATTACATCTGTAGAAATTCCACATTCTGGGATAATGCGACGGATGGCATCCACACGGTCTTTATACCACTCTCGGTCGTAGGTTCGGTTCATTAATTCCAACACACGGGAATTTCCAGATTGTACCGGAAGGTGAATATAGTTACAAATATTTTCGTAACGTCCCATGGTATACAATACCTCGTCTGTTATATCCTTGGGATGAGAAGTTGAGAAACGTACGCGTAAATCAGGACTTACTTCAGCTACTAAAGCTAATAATTGTGCAAAGTTAACCGTAGAAAGTGGTTCTTCTCCTTCCGGAACATTCGGAGTATACTTATAAGAATCAACATTTTGTCCTAACAAGGTTACTTCTTTATAACCTGCATTATACAATTCACGAGCCTCACGCACAATAGAATGTGTATCCCGACTTCTTTCACGACCCCTCGTAAATGGTACCACACAAAAAGAACACATATTATCACACCCTCTCATAATAGATATGAAGGCTGAAATACCGTTGGTATTAAGCCGGACAGGGTTAATGTCAGCATAAGTTTCTTCACGGGACAATAATACATTTACAGCCTTGCTTCCATCATCTACTTTCTCAATCAGATTAGGTAAATCTCGATATGCATCAGGACCAACTACAACATCAACCAATTTTTCTTCCTCTAAGAATTTTGATTTCAGACGTTCTGCCATACACCCCAATACACCGACAATCATCCCTGGATTCTTTGCCTTTGCAGATTCAAATTCCTTCAGGCGATTGCGCACACGTTGTTCAGCATTCTCACGTATAGAACACGTATTAATAAAAACAACATCTGCCTCCTTATAATCCTTAGTCGTTTCAAATCCCTTATCCAACAAAATGGACGCAACAATCTCACTATCAGAAAAATTCATCTGACATCCATAACTCTCTATGTACAACTTTCTCCCGTTAGAAACCTTTACGGTAGATGGTAATGATAAAGCTTCACCTTGACGATCTTCATCGTGCGTTTTTGTGCTGTGTATTAAATCTAACATATCTTAATTAAAAGTCTACAAAGTTAACAAATTAAAATTAGATATAATGACACTTTGTCAGCGTAATGTCTCATTAAAATAATGAGGATTTGCGCATTGAAAAGTAGCGAATAAAGCAAACAAGGTGTTCCTCCTGCGAGCAACACCTTGTTGTTATATTAATGAAGAGGTCCGTTTATTGACCGGCTTCTGCCTTTGCTTCTTTCACCATTTGATCACCTGCTACGATAACAATCTCTACACGACGATTTTCAGCACGTCCTGCATCCGTATCATTTGAGGAAATTGGCTCAGAATAATTTTTACCTTGTGTTTTTACACGTGCTCCCGTGAGACCTTGTGATACCGCATACGATTTTACAGCAGCGGCACGCGCTTCTGAAACTTTTTGATTAGCCGATAATGAACCGATATTATCCGTATGTCCAATGACCAAAATTTCAGTTCCGGGTTCTTTATTCAACGTTGCTACTAAATTGGCAATGTTGGATCTTGCTGCAGTTTTTAGGTTCGAACTGTTAAAATCAAACAATATACCCTCATCAAATTTCACGATAATGCCTTCATCTGCTTTGATTACTTCTGCACCTGCCACCGTATTTTCGATTTCTTTAGCCTGTTTGTCCATTTTCTTACCAATCAATGTTCCAGCGGCACCCCCAATTACAGCACCGGCTATAGCACCTACAGCAGTATTACCTGCTTTACCACCGATTAATGCCCCCACGGCACCACCAGCGGCTGTACCGATTACAGCACCTTTAGTTGTACTACTTGTATTTTGAATTGTTGAACAGCTCCCCAATAACATTGCTGATGTAGCCAAAGAAAGACCATACACAGCTAATTTTTTATTCATTTTCATAACCAATAATTATTTTAAATTTCTTACGTAAAGTACTAAACAAAGCAAATGCCAAAAGTATAGCCTACTTGCTCAATCCTGATTTAAACACTAAAAAAAACACTTTTTATTTTGAAAGTGTTTGTTCTCTATGACCATCAAGAACCTTCATAAAACTATCACAGCTATGGATGTCACCATTAATCACGAAGATTTTATCTTGATTGAGGTGGAATATTCAATTTAGGTAATTTCTGAGAAGCTGGCCTACCCTGCTCATTCCACGATTTTAACGAACGATTTACATAATCCAAAAGATCATATTGTCCCCAGGCTTGTGCCATAGAAAGAGAAGGTCTATAAAGATCCATAAAGTTTTGGAGATCATCACCACTCAATCCCGTAATTTCTGCAATTTTAGCTTTACTGAAAATCCGATCCACTTGTATTTCATCAACCTCTCGATCCATAAATTTTTCAAACCTCTTCATATTCTTTGCTTCACGACCAAATAGGTTATATAACGCAGTGGCAGGACTACTTACATACGTCCCCACTTTATTCTTTCCACCATTATATATTCCTTTCTTTTCATAGTCGCGTAGGATATCTCCCATTTCCTGTTCTCGAGACTTTCGACTTACGACTACCGTCTCTAAGTGAATTCCAGACTGCATTTCCAAAAGCAAGTCTTCCATCGTGTAGATAATGGTTTTAATAGATCCGTAGCCCGTTTTTGTAAGGGACAAGCTATCTCCAACTGATGCCTCGATATAAAACACGCCGTAACTACTTGTTGTAGTACGTTTTTTTGTCCTTAGATTAACGATATTTACGTCTTCTATTCTGCTTCCATTATCTTTATCCAATACTAATCCGGAAAGCGAAGGCATTTCTATCTGTTGAGCACGCCCCTCCATCAATGCTAGTAACAGCACAAAAAGACAACATATAGTTTTTATTATTTGTTTTAACATCCGTGGCTAAAGTAAAGAAATAGTTAGACTATAAAATGTTAAAAAGTTTTAAACTATTCATCATTCTTATTTATAGGGATAAAAAACAAAGTTTGCACCTTCCGGTACGACTACAAACAGACACATAAAATTTTCAGCCTTTTTGAAATGTTTCTCGAAATAAGCTCGCTTCTCTTCTTTTATTATCCCTCTATCTACAAATTCTTCTACCGAACTCACGTTGATAGACCAATTTGTCCCCAAATCAGACTTATCGAGTAATACCTCCCCTATCCTCACTTCATGTTGATGAGCAATGAAAATAGGGTATAATGTATATCCTTCAATGATCATTTCCGTAGAAACCTCTTTTATCGAATCGCTATAAAAATCCAAATCAACTTTTAAGCTCTGTAATGGGCTACTTTCAGCGGAGGATTGACCATCTTCGTCGGACGGTTGATTATTAAGAAGATCTTCTAAGTTCATATCACCTTTTATATCTTTATTTATGCTTGTTCTCTAATCTTCAATAGCACCACATTTTCAACATGTTGTGTATGAGGAAACATATCAACGGGTTTGATCCGTACCACATCATATTTTTCAGTAAGTATCTGCAAATCCCGAGCTTGCGTCGCTGCGTTACAGCTTACATAGACTATTTTTTCTGCTTCCATTTCCAAAATACGTTGCACGACATCTGCATGCATACCTGCACGTGGCGGATCAGTAATTACCACATCGGGCTTACCATGCTGCGATACAAAGTCAGAAGTAAGTACATCTTTCATGTCTCCAGCATAAAATTTTGTATTTCCTATTCCATTGATTTCTGAATTGAGCTTAGCATCTTCAATAGCAGAGGGCACATATTCCACGCCTACGACCTCTTTAGCCGTTCGGGCAACAAAATTCGCAATCGTGCCAGCTCCCGTATATAAATCGTAAACTAATTCATGACCTTTTAGATCCGCAAACTCACGCGTGATTTTATACAATTCATACGCCTGTTGAGAATTCGTTTGATAGAATGACTTAGCACCTACCTTAAACTTCAGTCCCTCCATTTCCTCGTAGATAAAATCACGTCCTTTGTAAACCTGAATATCTTGATCAAAAATAGTATCGTTGCGTTTTTGGTTGATGATATATAATAAGGACGTGATATCTGAAAACCGGCCATCTATAAACGACATTAACTGCTTTACTTGCCCTTCTTCCGGATAAGCAAAAACAACGATAACCATCACTTCTCCCGTTGAAGAAGTACGAATAATAAGATTACGCAACGCTCCCTCATGTGCGCGTAGGTCGTAGAACGTAATACCTTCTGCTACTGCAAAAGTACGGACTGCATTACGCAAATCATTGGAGGGATCTTGCTGCAAAAAACAATGATCGATATCCAATATTTTATCAAAACGACCCGGAACATGAAAACCCAACGCATCCATATTATCTGGAGACACCTGTTCATCTACGGACGTAAGCCATCTTTTATTGGAAAACGTGAATTCCAGTTTATTTCTATAGTACGCTGTCTGTTGTGACGGAAGAATACTTTCCATGGAAGAAGTATCAACTTTTCCGATCCGCGAAAGCGCGTTATCTACAGATTGCTGTTTGAATTGCAATTGCGCATCGTAGGTCATATGTTGCCACTTACAACCGCCACATACACCAAAATGCGGGCAAAATGGATCTACACGATGTTCAGACTTTTGAATAACATTGACCACCCTGCCTTCTGCAAAATTCTTTTTCTTCCGTTGTAATTCAACATCTACTACATCCCCGGGAACTCCTTTTTCAATAAAAAGCACTAAATCATCTTGTTTAGCGACACCTTTTCCCTCTTCTGCGATATCAATAATAGTAACGTTATTCAGGATTTTTTTCTCCTGTGGTATTCTTCTTCCCATGATTTGGCAAAAATACGCTTTTTTTGGAAGTATTAAGTATTGGGTAGTTCGTATTGAGATACGCGACGTACGAATATGCAAATTCGCGTATTCAGCTAAAGCAACGTCGCTGCTACCAGATGAGGCAACATCTCCTTCTGGAAGGAGATAAAATTTTTCTTTACATCTGCATCCGTTACTGCAGTGAAGGCGAACGAAAAAACAATATTTTTACTTGTTTTGATTAGGAAAGTAAGTTTATCCTCAGAAATAGTAGATCCTATGGTTTCATTTTGGATAAAAGAACTTAGCAATAAAAATTCCAAATCATCTGAAAGTGTTTTCAAATACTCCTGTGCATTCGCAGATTCCCGAATAAATTCCCAACCAACAAATTCATTGCAGACTGTATAAGTCACACGGCTTACACGAAGAATTGTATTTGCCAAGAAAGTAGGTAGATCTTTTTCACGCACGCCTTTATTCAGGATATCCTGCACATTCTCCTGTATATACTCCATCAATACGGCATGAAGAATCAATTCCTTGGAAGCGAAATGTTTATAGAATGTCGCTTTAGAAATATGGGATTGCCTAGCTAATTCATTGACACTGGTTTTATTATAACCATATTTACGAAAAAGCTCACGAGCGGCTTTCTTAATAGCTACGGTTATTTTATCTTGCTCCATCGGTTAATTATTTCCTACAGTATATGAATTTCCAAACGAACTTACATAGTAAGGCTTAAGGGGGCATTCAGCTACATCAATCGGTGAGCCATCTTTTAAAAACCATTTCGCTCCACTCGCTGGATCTTCCACATAAAATGCATTTGAGATCACTACTTGATTCCGTTGTTCGGGGTTCACCGGACTACATCTATCATATGCGACAAACTTATACGTACCGGCGACATTTGAAATATTGTATACGATCAAACCGCTAACTCCTCCCGAAACATAGTCGCTGCCATTCGGACGAAACGCATTGCTTGCCGTGGCTTGCGAAAATGTTTGATTGAAAGCAACATTAGGAACCACATTACAGCCGCCTTTGTCACATGCAACAGCAAGTAAAGTGAACAACGAGAAGAGTATATAGTTCCTAGTGATCCACATTATATTATATTATTTCAGTTTCAAATTGAGATAAGAAACGAACATCATTTTCGGAGAAAAGACGCAAATCTTTAATTTCGTATTTCAAATTTGTAATACGCTCGATACCCATTCCAAATGCAAAACCTGAATATTTTTTACTATCTATTCCACAGTTTTCCAACACATTGGGATCGACCATACCACATCCTAAAATTTCTACCCAACCCGATCCCTTACACAACTGACATCCTTGCCCTTTACATATCGTACAGGAGATATCCATCTCTGCCGATGGTTCGGTAAAAGGAAAATAAGAGGGACGGAAACGCACCTTTGTACCCTCTCCATATAATTCCTGTACGAAGTGAAATAACGTTTGCTTTAGATCGGCGAAAGAAACGTTTTCATCGACATACAATCCTTCAACCTGATGAAAGAAACAATGTGCACGTGCCGAAATAGCCTCATTGCGGTACACTCTCCCCGGCATAATTGCACGAAACGGAGGTTTGCCAGCTTCCATAAGACGCACTTGCACTGATGAAGTATGTGTACGAAGTGCAATATCGTTTCCATCCTGTTTTTTAATAAAAAATGTATCTTGCATATCCCTAGCAGGGTGCTCAGGAGGAAAGTTTAACGCCGAGAAATTGTGCCAATCGTCTTCGATTTCAGGCCCTTCCGCCACAACAAATCCTAATTTTTTAAAGATTTCCACGATCTCTTTACGCACCAGAGAGAGCGGATGACGAGATCCCAGTTGAAATCCTTCGCCCGGCAAGGTTAGATCCACTTCATCACGTTTCGTAGCCGTGACATTGGATTTGCCAAACAGTTCTTGACCTTCTTGGTATTTATTTTCCGCTAGTTGTTTAAATTCATTCAATACTTTACCTAAAACACGTTTTTCCTCAGAAGAAACGGTTTTAAATTCCTCGAACAAACCCTTTATCACACCCTTAGAAACTAAAAATTTTAACCTATAATTTTCTACATCTGCAGCGGATGATAGCGTAATCTGCTCAATCTCTTCGGTATACTGCTTTATTTTATCTTGCAACATAACGCCAAAGATACAGCAAAATATTAAAATTCTATGTCAGGATATTCTAATTAATATGGATTAAAATGGCAAGCCATCTTCCTCATCATCATTCTCTTTAAAGTCAACAGACTGTTCTTGTTGGGTTGTCGTATTTGAACTTGTATTGGCATTAGCCTGATTCCCAGAAGGATTTTCAAAATCCGTCCGTCGTCCTAATATATTGAAACTCTCGGCTACAATTTCTGTTGTATACCGTCGAATTCCTTCTTTATCTTCATACGAACGTGTACGCAATTTACCTTCAATATATACGAGCCTCCCCTTGCTCAAATACTTTGCGGCGACATCCGCCAGTCCACGCCACATGACAATATTATGCCATTCGGTTTGTTCGATTTTCTTTCCGTCTTTATTATACGTTTCGGAGGTGGCTAAAGGAAAACTCGCTACACTAACATTTCCGTCTAAGTAACGCAACTCAGGATCTTTACCCAAGTGTCCCACTAAAATAACTTTGTTTACGCTTGACATACTATAATTTAGGGTTTATTCAGCTAATATACTTATTTAAAAAAGAAAAAATAAGTTTATGTTTAGCTAATTTATCTAAATTTTCTGACAAAAAATAATTCCATTCTTCTTTTTTTTCTTTTACCTCAGGTAAATTTTCTAACCGATAGAATCGAGCATAAATATTCTGATGACTCAAAATGTGTTTTACTTGTCCATTTATAGGCAATAGATCCGCTCCCTCAAAATGCGTCATAAATTCATCTAGTTGCATCAACCCTACCAAATCTAGATCATCCTCGGTTTCTATCAAAGGCAATTCGAATAAATTGGACCACACATCCCCATCTCCTCGCTTAGACATCAATATAGATTCGCCCTTTTCATGAACGAAGTAATGAAAAAATCTATTCCTGCTTGCTTTTCCTTTAATCTTGACCGGTAATTCAGAAACTCTGTTCTCCTTATAAGCTACACACTCCAATCTAAAAACACAAGTTTCACACAGCGGCACCTTTGGTTTACAGTGTATTGCACCAAAATCCATTATCGCATGATTATACACCCCTGGATTATTGTTGGATATTAATTCTTGTGCAAGACTTTTGAATACCTTTTTACCTTCCCCGGAATTAATGGGTATAGCGATACCAAAATAACGCGCCAACACACGAAAAACATTCCCATCCAACACGGCCTGCTTTTCATTGACTGAAAAAGAGGAAATGGCTGCTGCAGTATAATCCCCAACTCCAGGCAACTGAACGACATCGGCATATCGTGTTGGGAAATTTCCTTGAAATTCAGCGACAACAAGTTTTGCCGCCCGATGCATATTACGCGCCCGTGAATAGTAACCAAGTCCTTGCCAAAGCCTCAAAATATCCCCCTCCTCAGCATCCGCAAATTTCCGAACATCTGGATATTTTGTTACAAAAGAATCAAAATAAGGCGCGCCTTGTTCGACGCGCGTTTGCTGAAGAATAATTTCGGATAACCAGATGATGTAGGGGTCATTTGTATTGCGCCATGGCAACTTACGGCCATTTTTTGTATACCAAGAGATTATTTTTTCCGAAAAAGACATACTGCAAAAGTGCACATTTTTAACAAATTTTAACGAGTATATTCGATCGTTGGCCTCCAACGGATTGAGCATAACTCACCTATTTCATTAAATTTGCGACACACCGTGAAAAAGTATTTAAAAGTATTTACGTAATCAAGTATGTTAAAAAATAAATCTTCTGTGCGTATCGTTAGTACGGATGGCACATCAGACAAAAATCTGATGGTGCCGACAGTCCTTCTTAAACACTGGAAAAAAATCGGCATTTCTACTCTTTCATTTATCTTTATTTTATGCGGCAGTATAGTCTATTTTGCCACAATTAAAAAAGAACAAGATATTACTAACAAATATGAAGCCACTCTAGATGAGGTAAGAGCAATGAACCGACAGTTGAGTTCAGATCAAGACGAAAGTGCGCGGGATATTCATCAAGTGAAGCAATCATTCAATAAAATAGACAGCACCTTAGAACGCATTAACGCAAAAATGAAAAAAAGGGGTTTAAAAACCATTGCCTTACAAAATGCAGGAGGACCGGTAGAACTAGATGAAGAAAACATCGAACTGTTAAGCGAATTTTATGCGGATGCTTTAAAAGAACTAGACCGTAAGTTAGCCGGTATTCCAATTGGAATACCCCATCCGGGGAAAATTACATCAAAATTTGGCTACCGTCGTAACCCCTTTACAAATAGAGGTAGGGAAATGCACTCAGGAATTGATTTAAAAGGGAGAACGGGCGACCCTGTAAAAGTAACTGCAAATGGCAAAGTCATTTTTGCAGGATATGAAGGAGCATATGGGAATGTCGTAAAAGTGGACCACCCCAATGGCTTTCAAACCCGTTATGCACACCTTTCAAAGACGAAAGTAAAAAAGGGCCAAAATATCGAAGTCGGTACGGTTGTCGGATTATTGGGCAATACGGGCAGAAGTACTGGTTCACACCTTCACTACGAAATTTTACAAAACAACAAGAAGCTTAATCCTGAAAAATACTTTAATTTTTAAACTAGCAATCACATAATCCCGGAGGTCGGGTTCAAAGAAGTAGACCCTTCGCTACCTATTTGAAATTTTATTTTCTAAAATTAAGCGCGCTTCATCGTCGTCTAGTCTCTCAATTTCATCCGTTAGCTTTCTTATTAGTTTTCGCTGAACGGATCTATATTTTGGATTATTGTACACATTTTGCATCTCTTTCGGATCCCGTGCCATATCAAAAAGCTCCCAACTATCTATACGCTTATAAAAACGGATTAATTTGTATCTCCCATCGCTTACACCAAAATGTGGAGAGACAGCGTGTTCGCCATTTTCATAATAATGATAATATACCGCATCCCGTATGGATTTAGATGTTCCTTTCATTACATTCAAAAAAGATCGACCTTGGATATCTTCCGGTATCGACACTCCTGCGAGTTCGAGTATAGTAGGTGCAATATCTACGTTCATTACCTGAGCTTCAATTTTTGATCCGGGTTTTATAACATTCGGCAATCTTGCTAACATAGGGGTACGAAAAGACTCCTCATACATAAATCGTTTATCAAACCAACCGTGCTCTCCCATATAAAAGCCCTGGTCAGAAAGATATATTACCAACGTATTTTCCTCTAAGTTGTTCTCTTTAAGATAATCCAAAACTCGCCCAATATTTCTATCTAAGGATTGGGCTGTGTTTAAGTAATCTATCATATATCTTTTAAATTTCCAGATAGCCAGCGCTTCACCATTCAAATTGGCATCATCTAATTCATTTTTTATTCGGCTATAGTAAGACCAATACTTTTGAATCTGTTCTTCGTTCATCCGCTTAAAGTTTCCCTCTTTGCGCATATCGTCCAAACTGTCGTACATCTTAAGATCATACTTGAGGCGCATATCTTTCATAATACTCATTTCTTGTAACGCTGCTGCATTACGCGTCTCATGTTGATCAAAATAAGTATCAGGAAGATCAATTTGTACACTATCATACAACCCAAAATCGCTTGTATCAGGCATCCACGTCCGATGAGTCGCTTTATGACCAATTACAATACAAAAGGGGGTATCCTCTTGCTCATCTATCCAATCTAACGCTTTATCAGTCACAATATCAGACACGTAACCATTTTCCCGGGCATTGACCTCAGGACCTTCATCGGTAGCCGTAATAAAATCTGGATTATAATAATGTCCTTGTCCAGGAAGAATACTATAATAGGAAAAACCTTTTAAATTATGTCCCAAATGTAGCTTACCCACCCAAGCCGTTTGATAGCCGGACTCTTGCAAACGCTTAACAAATAAATCTTGCGTGTGATCAAAATTAGATGTTTCGTTGTCTTTAAACCCATTTTTGTGACTATATTTTCCAGTTAGTAATGCGGCTCGACTGGGACCGCATATAGAATTATTAACATATGCACGATTAAATACAGCCCCTTCATGTGCCAAACGATCAATATTTGGTGTATTACCATACGTAGCCCCATACGCCCCGATAGTTTGAAACGCGTGATCATCTGATATGATAATTATAATATTTTTTCTCGCCTGTCCATAGGTATTAAATACATAGATAAGACATATTAGACTAATAATAAATTTCATTTAATAAAAATAAACATTCACAAACATTATTCTCCCTCTTTTTGCAAAATATGCATCTTTCTATTTAAATACCATTATACAATTTCTATAATTGCGTATAAAAGCAAATATATCTAAGTTTGTGCGATGCAACAATCATTCTCGGTCCATACCCTACACAGAGGTAAATTTATGTCAAGCTTTTTGCTGATGCTCTTTTTAGCTGGCGGCTTGAGTTCTCTTATTCCGTTTCAAGAAATTGTAAAGATTATCATTATATTATTTACGATCCCAGTCATACTATTTGTAAGCGTGAGAATGAGTCAAAATCCTTCCGTATGGCTCCTTACTGAAGAGCACCTAATTATTACCTTTCGAAAAAAGGAGATTTCCTATCCTCTTGCCGAAATAGATTATATCCAAAGTCTTACCCGTTCGGGTGGAGCTTTGTACGTCATTCATTTCCATAAGAAATCACCTAGCCGGTATTGGCGCAACAAGCTGTTCCAAGAGGAAGATGACAACAAGCTTCTTCATCATGCACTTATTGACTCCGCTGTAGAATATTATAAGTTTTAAGTTACAATTCACCCAACTCGCTTCAATTTTTGTAAGTTTGACACAAAGAAACCGAGCTTAGCCACCTCCGGTAGGTCAGGCCAGCTCATGAAGTAGTTATTATATATAATATGAAATTAAATTATATCCTGTTTTTAGCTATAGTAATATATTGTTGCAATCCCTTATTTGGACAACGTAAAGGATATTGGCAACAAGGTGTAGATTATAATATGTCCATTGATGTGCATGAAAAAACCTATCAGTACGATGGAAAGATGACGTTAAAATACACCAACAATTCGGGTCAATCACTGTCAAAAGTGTATTTCCACCTCTATTTTAACGCCTTTCAACCTGGAAGTATGATGGACTATAGACTTACATCTATTTCCGATCCAGATCCGCGGATGACAACCAACCTGGGCACAAAAGAAAAACCTATTTACCAAA
The DNA here is from genome assembly GCF_005048855.1 of Sphingobacterium olei. GTDB lineage: Bacteria > Bacteroidota > Bacteroidia > Sphingobacteriales > Sphingobacteriaceae > Sphingobacterium > Sphingobacterium olei. The sequence continues at coordinate 131,462 of NZ_SUME01000004.1, read as the reverse complement.
GTCGCATCGCGCCACTTACACCTGATCAAATAGGTTATCAGAAGATAAAATCACTTACATTCAACGGCATTAACACAACCTATAAAGTGGACGGCACCCTATTAGAAGTGACTCTTCCTTCACCTATTCTAGACGGCGCTACGGCTACATTCCAAATGGAATGGAATGCACAGGTCCCGGAGCAAATAAGACGAAGTGGCCGAAATTCGAAAGAGGGTGTTGCCTTATCGATGACACAGTGGTACCCCAAGATGGCACATTTCGACGAATTCGGGTGGCATCTTGACGAATATGTTGCACGGGAATTTATCGCACCTTTTGGTAATTTCGACGTTAAAATCAATATCCATAAAGATTACGTACTGGGCGCGTCGGGAGTACTTCAAAATCCCGCTCATGTAAAAGGTTACCAAAAGAAACCCACAGTCAAGCCAATAAACAATAAGGTACAGTGGCATTACAAAGCGGAAAACATTCATGATTTTGCTTGGGCTGCGGACCCTAAGTTTGTAGTGGACTCTGCTAAAAGCCGTGGTGGAATAAACGTATATACAGTATATCTACCCAATGATAAGCCTACGATAGCTAACTGGCGGCAAGCGCTCGGATTGGCAACTGATTTTTTTGACTTCTGTGCCGATAAATTTGGAGCTTACCCATGGCCAAGCTACACGATTATACAAGGCGGTGACGGAGGTATGGAATACGGAACAGCTACTTTGGTAACGGGAGGTAGAAATATCAAAAGTTTAGTGGGTGTTATTTTTCACGAAGCCGCCCACTCTTGGTACCAACATCTTTTTGGCATCAATGAAACAGTCGACGAATGGTTTGACGAAGGATTTACAAGCTATGTAGAAGAGTTAGCCTTCCAGCAACTTTTTGAAAAAAAGGGTGCAGTAGACACTAACCCGGTTATTGCAGCCTATCGTGCTTATTACAAGCTCGCTCTTTCAGACAAGGAAGAACCTATGAGTCTTTTGGCAGATTATTACAATTCCAACTATGCATATAGTAACGAGGCCTACAATAAAGGCGCCGTCTTAGCCCAGCAATTGGGCTATATCATAGGACAGGAAAACTTGAACAATACATTTTTAACATTTTACGAACATTGGAAATTTAAGCATCCTACACCGAATGATTTTAAACGCGTAGCAGAAGAAGTGTCAGGAATCAATCTCAAATGGTACTTTAATCTATTTATCAATACGACACGTAAGATTGACTACGCAATTACAGAAGTAACTTCGAATAGCATTGTGCTTAAAAACAAATCCGACTTTGCGATGCCGCTAGACGTACTGGTTGAATATGAAGACGGTTCCAAAGAGTTATTTTACATTCCGCTTCGAGAAATGCGCGGAGAGAAAGCAGCAGAAAACTTTGACATCTATCAAGGCATAACCCGTACAATAGTAGAAGATTGGTTCTGGACTAAGCCTGAGTATGTGATTACAACAAATAAGCCTGCAAAAAAAGTTTGGATTGATCCATCCCAACGGCTAGCAGATGTAGAGTCATCAGACAATACTTTTGAAAGATAATTGAAGGAAGGCGGATTTAAGATCCGCCTTTTATATTTGCATTAGATATCCAAATTGAATCAAAACCGTACGTTGTCGATTGATTAGAAGCTTCAATCACCAGTTCCCCTCCCGCTGCTAGCTCCTCATGCTTCATCCAGACCCTACCCAAATCCTTACCATTTAACTTGACGCTTTTTATATAACGATTTCTATCCGAAAAATTCAAGACTTTTATAACTAGCGGTTTACCATTATTAGCAAGGGTTACTTTTGAAAAAAACGGCACATTAAGGTAATAAATCGGCTCTCCTACTAACGGCTGATGAAGGCCAATAGCCGTCATCACAAACCAACCAGACATAGCACCTGCATCGTCATCCATTGTACGCACAAAAGCTTTAGGTTCATTTTTGTAGATCCGGTCAATGTGTGCGTCGATTCCTCTACTGTTATCGTTAAAATAATACTGTATCACCGTATCCAAAGCGAGTTCATGCACTAAAGATTGATATCGCCAAGGCTTTGCACTAGCGTAATATAAAGTCGGCGACTGCATATCCGGTTCATTCGCACGATTGAAATAATGATTATCAAAAAAATCGTCCAATTGCTGTGTAAAAGCCGTCTTCCCTCCTGCCAATTTCACCAATCCTGACACGTCGAATGGGACATTCCATCGATACTGCCTTATGGTCCCTTGATACATATCTCGTGCGGACATGCGATCCACGTCGTTTCTTTTTAGATCCTTAAAATGCTTTTCCCAAACCTTTTTATAGGTCATCGCACGATTAAAATAATGATCCGACTCCTCTCCCTCAAACAACTGACTCATCGTCCACATATCATAGGCAGCTTCCAGATACTTATCTGGCTTTGAGAAATCAAAACGAGATGTATCTTTGATCAATGAGTCGCGTATTTCATCCAGATGTATTTCATAACCCTTGCCTTTAGCATCCAGCAATACTACTGCAGCGTGTTCGGTTCGCACCGAATTCGCCGGTTCATGAGGCCCGGCAAAATCATATTTACCATAGCGGTACAAATCAGAAACAGAAGATACAATAGCTTGATAGTACTGAGGGAAAGTCAATTCCAAAAGAGGAAGTTGGGTTTTATAGTTGTCCCAGATGGCCCATCCATGAAATCGGGGGAGCTCATCCTGATGAATCTCACCGTCAGTACCCCGATACTTCCCATCAGCCTCGGATATCTTATACGGAGATTGCATTGTCCGATAAAAAAGCGAATAGAACAATTTTTCACGTTCAGGATCACCTTCCACTTGTATGGCAGACAGGTATCTGTCCCAATTCGCTACCGTTTTTTGTTTTAATCTAGCATAGTCTATCGTATTATGATCCTCTAGTGTTTTCCTGGCGTAAGCGATATCTACCGCAGAAAAAGCGATTCGAAATTCGCTCTTTTCTACATTGTCTGCTAAGTGCATGCGCAGTTTATCACCTTCGACAGCCATGTCTACAACATGATTTAATGAGATCGCATAGTATATGGTATATATACCTACATTACAAGTCGTCTTTGCACGAAGCGCACCCAAAATAAGACCATCTTTTATTTCATACTTATTATTAACAAATGCACCATTAAATGCATGTGCTAAATCGATAGACAATCCCTTTTTTCCTTTTGGAAAAGTATACTCATGTATACCAAAATTACCATCTACTGCGATTTTTGCGCCGATTCCCTCTTTAAATTCTATCTCGTAAGATCCGGGAGATGCCTTTTCTCCCCTTTTCTGTAGCGGAATTTTCGTATCCTTATCACCCAAAAATGGTTTGACCAAAATCAATCCGCCACTACCCTTACATCCGACGCCTTCAAACCGGTTGTGTGTAAATCCTACAATTTCTTTCGCTAAGTACTCGTACCCCATGTGCAAAGTCGGCAGAGTCTGCGGAACAATACTCAACTGATGAAAAGGCGACGACGCAGCAGGAGAGAGTTGGCCATGGTCACCTGATGAGCCAAGAAAAACATTAACTTTCTCGCTTTGCGCCCATACATTCATATGGAGATAGAGTAGTGAGAGTAAAAAAAATCCAGAAAAATAATTCTTCATAAAGGTCTTAAATAAACCGATTTAGCATTGATTAAAAACATCGCAATTTACACTTTTTCCTGCTTTTACTTCAGTTATCTAATTAATTTTTATTAATTAGATAACTGTGTCATGATCTGGAGTCTATCGATATTAAAATCTATTATCCAAAACGGGCAAAAAGAGATACACTGTAATAGCGACTAAATAACGCTTTAAATACTGTTGCGTCATCCTGACACCTCCTTTATCCAGGATTTCGAAAGATTACATAAATAAGATCAGAATCTATGTTGCTGTATACATCGGAACTTGGATCAAGAATAAATATCCCCAAATTTATTTCCATTTGGCGCCACTTTCTGGAACCACAGAAGATTTAGGCATACTTTGTTCAATTGCTTTTTCCGGTAGCAGCAAACCGTCCCTGATCTGAAAAACCTGCAGTACATCTGCTGCTACATGTGCTTTATTTCCTGAAGCAAAATCAGTATTCTCATCGGTCTCCCACAGATAATATTGCGTACACCCGATCACTAAAAGGACACACTCATCAGGTAGTTCAACGGCTATATCAACTGTGTGAAATTTAGTCGGTTTATGTGGCACTATGAATGCGGTATCGGTGGGGAAGCATTCCGTATGAAGACCATCCGTTAACGACACAACAATGACATGAAATTTTATAGCTATGCGACTTAATCGTTCGGGAAAACTCTTTAGCTTCCAATTTTTATCATCAGGAAGAGCAATACAAATATGTCCTACGTGCAACTTTAGTTCAATTTGGGGGATCCAAGGTAATAATGAATTCCAAGATCGGCTAGTATTCAACCGAAAACCACGCAATTTGGTGTACGTTGCGTACTGCTCTTTGTTTTCTGTCTCATCAGTCGACTGTGTTTTTATTTCAGTAAGCTGATTCAGCAATTTTTGGTAAATCTCTCTCTTCATCAATTTATCGGCAATTATTTTAAACTGCTGATATATCTTTGAAGCCAATTTATTACTGTGTCCGAATGTACCCGAACTCCTCTTGCTATCCTCACTCAAATGATATTCATCCCCTCTCTTACGAAACTTCTTGGCAATATATTTGTTGAACAATTCTTCCATCTTAAGTGGTCAAAATAAATGGTAATCAAAAGCAGACTAGCTCTACACACGAATTTAACAATTAATGTCCTACAAACAAAGAAACTGGATTTTAAAAAAAACAAAATCTTTCTATAAAAAGAAAACAAAATCTTGTACCTTTAGTTAAGTTATTGCAATAACCATCGCCTGTAGGTCGAAACCCTGGCTTACGCGTCTTTCTGGCAGGCTAAATTAATCAGTTCTAAAGTAAATAAAAGTCCGTTAAAGTCCGTGCAACTCCGTTAAAGTCCGTACAACTCCGTACAACTCCGTATTAGCTTCGAGATAAGCAGTACACAACTTCGTGACAACTTCGACTTAGCTTCGTCCGTCCTTCGACGCATGTTCGGTATTATTACCGGTATCTGTCGAGTCAAAATGGAACAGCAGTCGAAGAGTTATCGAAAAATTGTCGAAGAAATTGCGAATAAGGCTCGAATCTAACCAGAAGCGGATACAATGACCTGTCAAGACGAAGGCGAAAAAAACTATATTTGCATGTATGATCTATTTCCATATTCCATTTTGTAAGCAGGCATGCCATTACTGCGACTTTCACTTTAGTACTTCCTTAAAGTACAAAGAGGACATGCTGCAAGCTATGCATAAGGAGCTCCAAATACGTGCATCTTATTTGGAAGATAAAACGGTACAATCCATCTACTTTGGTGGCGGTACGCCTTCGATCTTGGAGGCCGATGAGGTTAGCCGACTGATCGATCAGGTCGGACGCTATTTCGACATTGATTCCGAAGCGGAAATTACCTTGGAGGCAAACCCAGATGACCTAGATAGCGCTAAGGTTCAAGCATTACGAAACACGCCAATCAATAGATTTAGTATCGGTATCCAATCCTTTTATGAAGAAGACCTGAAATGGATGAATCGGGCTCATAACGCATTAGAAGCCCAGTCTTCAATTATGCGCGTGCAAGATGCAGGCTTTGAAAATATAACCTGTGATCTAATTTATGGCTATCCGTTACTCACTGACGAAAAATGGAAATCTAACATGCAACGATTGATCGATTTTGAAATTCCACACATTTCTTCCTATGCAATGACTGTAGAAAATCGGACTGCTTTGGATCACTTTATCAAACAAGGAACAACGGCTCCTCTAAATGAAGACCAAAGTGCAGAACAAATGTCGATTTTGATAGAGACTTTAATTAGCAAGGGATTTGAACATTACGAAATATCCAACTTTGCAAAGCCTGGCAAATATGCTAAACACAACACTAATTATTGGAAAGGCAAGCACTATTTAGGAATTGGGCCTTCCGCTCATTCATTTAATGGTACCTCGCGCGCTTGGAACGTCGCCAACAATGCGAAATATTGTACAGGGATATTGGAAAACTCATTTCATTTGGAAACAGAGCAACTCTCATTAGAAGATCGTGTCAATGAATACATTATGACCTCTCTTCGTACCATGTGGGGAATAGACTTAGACAAAGTGAAAAACGATTTTGGAGCCGATACCGAAAACTATTTGACAAAAGAAGTACGGCAATTTGTCGAAAAGGGAGAAGTTGAATTAACGGATCATACCTTACGCCTTACCTCGGTGGGGAAATTGGTTGCTGATCATATTGCTTCGACATTATTTCTGATCGATGAAACGCAACTTTAATTAGTAGGGCTGTCTCCTACCTTTGTCCAAGACAAACATAGGAGACAACCTCTTACCCTTACTTACCTATCTTTGCATCATACAACTTTTGGTGTATATTTTTCAGATCTGATTCCGAAATTTTAATTACTTTACGGTCATACGTCATCAACCCGTTTGTTTCTACCTCTACATCCGTTGTTTGTGTATACACACCGCCAGATAGTCCAAGTGGAATAAGCTTTGCTAGATTATTTATAAGCTCTTCATATCTCTTTTTCAGTTCTTCCTTATTTTTAAATGATTGGTATCCCCAGTTATCTTTTTGCTGCCAGCTGTGTCCATCGATAGGCAGGCCTAATCCACCAAACTCTCCTAAAGTCAATATATAATCTTTACCAAATATCTGTGGATCAGGCATTGCGGCGTCCGGATAATTATGAATATCGAGCATATGGCCAGTGTGGGCGAAGTTACCTCCACTTGCACTATTGACGATACGAGAAGGATCTTGTTTTATAGTCCATTCGGTAATTTCCTTAGTTTTGAACTGCCCCCAAGCTTCGTTGAATGGCACCCATACCACTATACTTGGATAATTATGCAGTACATCCATAATAGCTTTCCACTCTTTACGGTATATTGCTTCAGAATCAGATGAACGCACCTTGTCATGAAGACCTCCAGATATCTTTCCGGGCTGCATATCCCATACGTTTCCTCCGAGGTCGCCACTTGGCATATCCTGCCATACTAATATACCGATGCTATCGCAATAGCGATACCAGTTCGCAGGTTCTACCTTGATGTGCTTCCTTATCATATTAAAGCCCATCTCCTTTGTTTTGATGATATCAAATTTCAGTGCTTCATCAGAAGGGGCTGTATGCAAGCCATCTGGCCACCAGCCCTGATCTAAAGGTCCATAATGGAACACAAACTTATCGTTTAAATACATACGCTGAATTCCCTTCTCATCTGGTTTCATCGTGATTTTTCGCATGGCAAAATAACTTGTCGCCCTGTCGATTACTTTACCTTTGCGGAGGACTTTGATCTGTAAATCATAAAGCTTTGGATTATCTGGTGACCACAATGTAGCTTGCGGTACCGCAAGTTTAAGAACAGAACCCGTAGGAGTGCTCCCTTCTGCGATTTTAGTAGGCCCGTCGTACGCTTCTACCACAATTTGATCACCCTGCAGAGCACCTTCTACTTGCGCCTCGAAATGCAGTGCTTTGTCATCCACAGCAGGTGTGTGTTTGGTACTTACGATATACGTTTTAGGCACTGACTCTATCCATACGGTCTGCCAAATACCCGTTACCGGTGTGTACCATATACCATGCGGGTTGTTAATTTGCTTACCGCGGGGCTGAGGGCCTTCGCTTGTAGGATCCCACACGCGCATGGCAATATTCTGCTTTTTACCTTTCTTCAGAAATGAGGTCACATCAAATGAAAAAGGGTCAAATCCACCTTCGTGACGCCCAACCAGTTGACCATTGACATATAAATCACATTGCCAATCAACAGCACCAAAATGAAGGATCACGTTATTTTTATCGACTTTGAGATCTAGACTAATTTCATTATTATACCAAAGTGCCTTATCTTTTCCTACCTCTTTTCCTACCCCCGATAACGCAGACTCCACCGCAAAAGGTACCAATATATTTCCTTCCCATTCGTTCGGTATTTCCTTTTGATCTTTGGTTGTAATGGCATACTTCCATAAGCCATTTAAATTTTGCCAGTTATCCTTACGTATCAACTGCGGACGCGGATACTCTTGATGTGGTTTTGTAGCGTCCAGGTTTTCTCCCCAAGAGGTCAGTATCTTTTCACCTGCAGGTTTCCACTGCTGAGAAAAACCTTCTGATAATGTAGCTGCTATGACAACAGCAACGGCAATAGTTTTTTTCATCATACTTTTTTATTGTTATTTAAGTTTAGTTTCTTTTGTCTATATAGGGCCTGATTCCCACAGGTTCGCTAAATATCCGAATAAACATAATTTCTTTTCTTGTCATCTTGAACGAGCGATCGTAAATATCACTTCTAATTATAATGTGGTTTACTACTCAATCAACGAATCTCTAAATTTATCAAATATTCACATCAACTCATTGACATTTTGTCTCATTAAATTATTAAATTGTCTCGTCAATAGTTTTATAATTATCTCCCGGATTCTCTAAACATTTTTCTAACTTTTTTTTACTACGGGTAGCTTAAACATTATGACTATTTAAAAAAAATCGATATATTCGTACAAAAAGCACCAATCTGTACTCCCTATGCATAATAACGTTACCACACGTTTCACTATACTTGTTGCAGACGATCACCAAGATATTTTAGATTTTCTTGCGGACGATCTGGGAGAGCATTACGATGTGGTCAAGGCCAATAATGGCCAAGAAGTATTAGACTTTATAGTTACACAACATGTAGACCTTATTGTCAGCGATATTATGATGCCCTACGTCGATGGATACGAATTATGCACCCGTCTAAAAGAGAATCTTAGCTATAGTCATATTCCATTTATTATGCTCACGGCGAAAAACAATCTACAATCTAAAATTGAAGGTCTAAAATACGGTGCCGATGCTTATATCGAAAAGCCGTTTTCTCCCTCTTTTCTACAGGCGCAGATCGACAGTTTGTTGCGCAATAGACAGCATGTTCGGGAACATTACAGCAAATCACCTTTAGTACCATTGAACAGTATCGCGCTGAACAAAGCAGATCAAGCATTCCTCGAGAAACTCAACACCCTCATTATTGAAAACATTTCAGAACAGGGCTTATGTGTTGATATGCTGGCTGATCATATGCATATGAGCCGACCAACATTATATCGAAAAATCAAAGGGATTTCGAACCTTTCTCCCAATGAGCTTATTAACATCACACGACTTAAAAAAGCAGCTGACCTGTTGATCGAAGGTGAATTGAAAATCTATGAAATATCTACTACGGTAGGGTTCAATTCTTCTTCTCATTTTACCCGAAATTTTCAAAAACAATTTGGCGTATCTCCAAAAGAATATGCGGATTCAAAAGTTAAATAAAAGGGGGATGTCCCCTTTTATTTAACTTTTCCTGCTAACATCTTAATGAAATATCCACCTACTACAGACCGAGCTTTAAAGCCTCTTCTTTCTGGTTTATCTGTATAAATCCAATCCGACATTGGCACTCTATCTGTTGTATTATGCATAAACTGATGCACTGGAGAGATAAATTTCTGAAAAGTTGACAAATCAGGGGCTAATGTCGCCGTCCAAAATATCCAATCTGATTTCGTATAGGCTTCACGGCTGTCAAGTGGAAGTCCATATACATTCTGTTTGGTCAGATAATACGCGATTTCGTCCTGTGCGATATCCGCATCGAAAATTCCCATATCGAATATTTTATCCCATACCAAATTATATTTTTGGCTCCACGTGTCCGGCTTATCAAAGGTAAGCTTGTAATGATCCCCATCTTTGGCCATTTGCTTCCATTCTTTGGCCATCCCTTTTGCAATATTTGTATATTTACTGGCAACATCATCTTTCCCAAGCATCTTTGCTAAGTTACCGTACGAAGCAATACCTAAAATAGCTTTGATTGAAAGGTTTGCATTATGGGCAAAATGACCAGCAAAATCGTCTGTACATAGTTGATTATCTGGATCCAAGCCATTCTCGACGAGGTAATCGACCCATGTGGTCAATACAGACCAATGTTTTTCCGCATATTTTGCGTCTCCTTCCATCTCGGCAATAGCGTTTGTCAAGATTAACATATTTCCAGATTCTTCGACTGGCATATCGCCGCCGTAAGTCTGTCCATTTGCAAGCGGGTAAGTACCAATGTCATGTGCTGCAAAGGGCTTCGTCCATTTACCACTTTCACTGTAATAGAAGATAAAATTTAAAAGTGCTTTTGCCAATTCAGGGTTATAGTACAAAAATAATGGTGCAGAAGGATAAGTAACATCCACTGTCCCGATAGAACCGTTACTATCATTTTCCTTTGACAACAATAATAAATCGCCATTGGGAGCTTTAACCAGTTTATGTGCTGCAATAGCTTGTCGATACGCCAAAGCACATAATTCTGCGTAATCTTTACCACCTTCTTTAGTAAAGTCTGACATCAGTTTATGATCAAAAGCCGTACTTTTTGCCTTGATATCTTTGTACTGTGTATATGATTTATGAAAAGCTTCCACAATAGAAGATTTACCGCCTGCGTTCCAATAAGGTCTAAGATTTTCCCCAAAATACTGGATAGAGAAAACATCATCATATCCCAACATAATCTTATCGGTATGCGTATTTTTAAGTGTAATTTTTTTTGTTAGCGACAACTGATTTTTACCCTCCCCATTTTTCACATCGGCTTCGGAATTCTTAATGAAAGATGAACGAATTACACTGCTTTCACCAATCTGATAGGTCGTATTCTGCTTATCAGCCACCATATAAAAATAGCCCCAATCAATCCGCAAATCATCGCCTTTCTTCCCTAATACATCCTGATTTTTGCTGCCGGTCTTTAAAAAAACCAAGTTATTGTCTTCAAAAGCTTCTGTCGTTGATTCTTGCAACGGAGAATCCAGCGCCCAATTGGGTGAGGCTTCAAAATAGACTTCTACCTGATGTTCTGCGTTATCACTTGCTTTAATTTCGTAAGTAAGGTAGTTAACGGGGCGTGACATTAATTCCAAATCGTCCAAGAACATAGGAGCAGTAAAAGTTACTTTTAAATCGACCGGTCCACAGGCAAATGTGTAATGCGTTTGTGTAGCCTGTACATCTGCTGACGTCTGCTTTGCTGTATTGGCAAAAAACGTTTGTCCTTCCTTCTCTTTGGACAATCCAAAATCAAAAAAGCCATTCGCTACCCTATTATGACAATATCCTGCGAGTAAATTTTTACCTTTCTTTAGTGTTTTAACGACTTCATCTGATAATTTGATTTTGGTATTCTTGCCCGTCTTATTTCCGGTATTTACCACTTCCATTCCATTTACATATAATATAGCATCATCATCATGTGTAAACTCCAGATAAACATCGTTATCTGTCAGGTCTTCGTTTAATATGATTTCCCTGCGAACCCATATCTTTTCGTCTTCCCAATTTGTAACCGTTCTGGGTTCGTTAATTTTTGTTCCGAAAGGTGCCTTTCCCGAACGCCATCCCTTGTCGTCAAAATCTAATTTATTCCAATTTGCCCCCGGGGTAGAGGTGACATAACGCGCATCCCACGCTAAATTGTCCCCCGTCGGTGACAATGGCAACAATTCTACCTCCTCTTTCCCCATAAACCGGTATAACTGTCCGTCTACTTTAATAACCCCTAGCAACGGAAAATTTTTTCCCGTCCAATGTTTAATAGATTCGTCATATAGGTTATCGGCATACGACCAAGCGCTGGTATTTGGATCAATGGTAACTAGCGGATAAGCTGGAGCTCTTAAGCTATTCTCCAAGTGAGTTTCCTCCTTTTGAGCGTTACAGTTCGACAAAAGTACTCCCACTACCGCGAAGATAATTTTGGATTTCTTTATCATTATAAAAAGTTGTTGGTTAGTGAACAAAAATACTTTGGAAAATTTCTTCGGTAAAGCCTTCTTTAAAAAGAAAGCCTCATCGAAGAGATTTTTATGTCTTTGGTAATTTATACCCATTATGATACTCGGACACCAAATACGTATTGGCTTCACGATCGGTAAATTTTCTATATTTCTTATCCCAAAATAATTTTTTCCCAGTTCGATATGCAATATTTCCCATTTGTGAAAAAGTCGCGATATGTGCTCCAGCTTCGATCGGTGCATTTAGCGTGCTGGCATCTTTTTTAATGATGGCATCCACAAAGTTAACCATGTGCTTTTCTAACCCATTATCTGATGATTTCTGTAACGGTATGGTAATCCCCTTATCTTTTTCCGAAATGACCTCCCATCCTCCTCGATCCAAGACCAAGGTACCATTATTCCCAATAAATGCGACCCCATGCGTGCGGTTATACGGCCCCAAATCCAATCCGAGCGCATGTTCCCATTGTATGTTAAAATCATCAAATTGATACACTGCAGTCAACGTATCCGGGGTTTCTGCTGCACCATTAGGATCCGCAAACTTACCTCCAGAAGCCATGATGGAGATCGGATCTGACACTTTCATCCCTAAAAGCGCATAATCGAGCATATGTACTCCCCAGTCCGTCATCAATCCACCGGCGTAATCCCAAAACCACCTAAATTCAAAATGGAACCGATTTGGGTTAAATGGTCTACTCTGTGCAGGTCCTAGCCATTTATCGTAATGTACCCCTGCAGGAATAGGTGCATCAGGTTTGTTTGAAATAGTTTTCTTCCAGCCTACATATGACCATGCTTTCACCTGTCGTATTTTGCCGAGCTTCCCAGAATGTACAAAATCGATTGCATCCCGAAAATGTTTCTGGCTGCGTTGCCATTGTCCAACCTGCACGATGCTCTTGTTACGCTGTGCAGCAGCTACCATTACTTCGCATTCTTTAATCGAATTACCGATAGGTTTCTCTACGTATACATGTTTTCCTGCATTTACCGCATCTACCATCTGTAATGTGTGCCAATGGTCGGGAGTCGCGATAATAATGGCGTCTACCACGTTGTCTCGTAACAACTCCCTGTAATCGACATACCGTTTTACGGTTATACCTCGCTGTGCGAGTTCGTCGCTTCGCTTCTGGAGAACATTCTCATCCACATCGCATAAAGCAGTACATACTACCCTATCATCCTTCAACAAAGCGTTCAAGTTAGACCAGCCCATACCGTTCACCCCAATAGCGCCTACTCTAATTTTTCCATCTTGTAACGTGAAAGCATTTACGCCCGAATACATACTGGAAGCCGCAAAAATAGCAGAAGCCTTTAAAAAATCTTTTCTATTCATTTTTTAATAAAATTTATCCTCTCGATGCTACAACGAGAGATTGTGTTAAACAAATAGTATGCGGCTTTAATTTAAGGTTTAACTGTTGGTCCGTGTACGACTAGCTTACCGTCGGGCAACACTTCCAATGCATCTAAAAAAACCAGTCTTTCATTACCAGTTTCTTTTGTTCGAGCATGGTATACGCACCATATTTTTCCATCACGGTCTTTTAGTATACTATTATGTCCCGTGCCCGACACGACACCCCCCTCATCTGTATTTTTTTCCAAAATTGGATTACTTGCAGACTTCTCAAAAGGCCCTAGCGGATGTGACGCAGTTGCATAACCCACAGCGTAGTTCTCGCCTCCAAAATGATTTGCCGAATACATCATGTAATATACATCATTTTTTTTAAAAAGATAAGAACCTTCTGTCCATCTTCTATTTACTTCGCGTGAAGTCACCGAACGACTTTCCCATTCAGATTGCTTATCCGCTAAAGATACGGGAGGACGCAGTAGCAATTTCGGCTCACCAATAACAGCAGAGAAATCGGCAGCGAGCTCCACTCCGTAAATCCAACTTTCCTCAATTTCCTGATACAAGCCCTCTTTTTTAGCCCAATCCGCGATTTCAGATTGTACAGGATGTTTATAGCAGCATCTCGAGTAATACAGATATAGTTTACCGTCTTCCCCAAAATAAACATTGCCATCTATAATCGGATATCCCGGATCAAATAAGGGAGCTCCCGTCATATCTATGAACGGACCGATAGGACTATCCGATACGGCTATACCGATCCGGTAGTTTTCCAGCTCGTTCGTCGGGTTTTCTTTCCAATGTGCACTGTAGAACATATAGAACTTACCGTCCCGTTTATACACCTCGGGAGCCCAAAAGTCCTTTGTGCCCCACGCTTTATCTTGTTTTGAAGTGTACACCGCACCCTGACTTTCCCAGTTTTTCAAATCGTCGGAAGCATAAGCCATAAATCCATTTTCTACACCTCCGGTGCCATACATATAATAGCGATCGGAGGTTTCGTCATACACGATAAATGGGTCACCAAAAGCCACTTCTAACGGATTATTGGATTGTGCAAAACCAGTGGAAATGCAACATAAGCTGCATATCAACAACATTAAAATACTCTTTTTCATCATTTTTATTTTTTTCAGTGGCTGATGAGCGCGCGATGTAAATAACCGAGCTTGCGAGCTCATCGAAGATAATCATTATTGTTTATCTGTATTATTTACATCTCGGTTTCATCATTCATTAATTTTTAAACACAGGCTTAATATCCGATTTCATTGTCGGAAATCCTTGTCCGATAACCGGCCAACCGTCTTCCCATGATACTTTATCCAACATCAATACACGTCTACTAGCTCCACCGGTTACTTTAGCCTTATCCTTCTGAATCGCATGATATAATAACCAATTGGAGCCATTGTCATCTTTAATTATTTTGCTGTGATGCCCCGGTCCTACCATCCAATCATTACCTTTCAATAAAACTGTTCCCGCACCACGTCTATTAATATTTTTACCAGATTTATCGAGATATGGCCCTTTGAGGGATGTAGCTCTGGCAACCAATACATGATATTGACTATTGGCTCCATCACAGCAGCTTCCCTTAGATCCAAAGAAGTAATAATACCCATCCCGCTTATGAATCATTGCTGCTTCCCAATCGCCAGCTGCAACCTTAAATTTCTTTTTCAAGTCCGGCACACTTGTTCCATCTACAGACAACGGAATACCATGAATCCCCTGGGATGGTCCATTTCCAAAACTTCCCCAGAAAAGAAAGCGCTGCCCATCCTCTTCATACAATGATGGATCAATTGAATTTGGCACGTCGACTTCATGACTTGTAAATAGCTTTCCTTTGTCTTCAAAAGGTCCCTCCGCCTTATCCGCTATTGCCAGGCCAATACCAGGATCACGATCTCCCCATAGCGAATAGGAGTAATATAAATAGTATTTGCCGTTGATCTTATTAATATCCGGCGCCCATAATCCACCTTGATCTTTCCATGTCGGTTTTTTATTAAATACGTTGCCGGCATAGCTCCAAGTAACCAGGTCTTTAGACCGCAGGATTGGCATCAAACGGTTTCCTTTTCCATCCCCCCAATTATCTTCGGTTCCATAGGCATAGAAAAAACCTGTGCTTTCATCTCTAATAACTGTTGGATCTGCTAAAATTGGTTCGAATACCGGATTGGTGTAAAGCGAAGTACCAGCAGTATCCAATGCTATTCCTTCTCCTTTTTGATCCAGAATCTGAAAAGACAGCAATACAGAGATAAATCCTATTAGGCTAATCACAAAAATGCTATATATATATCTATTTGCCATCATTATCTTTTATTGTTTGTTATATACCCGTTGCATGCAGTACATGCGACTTTTGGCAAATTGTAAATGTGAAAGATCATTTTGTTTATTCTATCTTTTGCTTATAATTGTAATCGGATACGAATTATGAACCACAATTGTGATATTCATTCGAAAGAATATACTATCACGCTGAATTGTCGATCAGTGAGAGCAAAGTTGAAAAATACACCTTGCAAAAAATTGTCATTTTAATTCAAAAATAACTCAAATTGTATCATCCATGAAAATTCACCGATATTTAGCACTGCTTTTTATAATCATTATTACACTGCTATTTATTCCCATTTGTCAAACCTCCGCACAGGTTTATTATTTTAACCACTATCAGGTCGAAGATGGTGTCTCTAATAATGCCATACTATGCAGTGTACAAGATAAAGACGGCTTTATGTGGTTTGGTACACGCGACGGATTGAATCGGTTTGACGGGTACAATTTCAGACATTTTTATGCCGACATGGAAACCAGAGGTGGACTTGGCAGTAACTTTATTCATAGCATTACCGTTAGCCGGGATAATCAACTTTGGATAGGAACTGACCAAGGGGTCTATATACTTGATCCGCGAACCGAGCAATTCACTGATTTACCGGATGTGCGTAGTAGGGAAATTGTAAAAATTGAAGAAGATTCTTTTGGAAATATCTGGTTCATTGCTAATAATGAACTCTTTTGCTATGAGGTTACGACAAAAACACTGGTGCAAAAAACCTACCGCAAACAATACGTGGTTTCGAGTTTCACATTTGATAATAACCAGGAAGTGTGGATCGGAGCGGAAAAAAAACTCATTTCATTAAATACGCAATATACATACACCCTGCCCCTTATTTCTACAACAACTACCGAAATCAAAGAGCTATTTGTAGACAAAAAAAACAACATTTGGATGGGAACCTCTAAAGAAGGACTATTTAAATATGACTCCGAAAAGCACACGATTAAGCACCTTATCCGCTCTCCATTCCCTTTTAGCCCCCTGTACATCCGTGATATAGCACAATTTAACGACACATCACTTTGGATTGGATCTGAGGCAGGTTTAATAATCTACAACACATTAACGGATCAGTACCACATCTTACGCCATGAAAAAGATAACCCATGGAGTCTTACCGACAATGCAATCTATACAGTCCGCCGAGATCATCAGGGCGGCATGTGGGTGGGCACTTATTTTGGAGGCATCCAATACTATCATCCGCAACATACCTACTTTGAAAAAATATTCCCCAGATCGACCTCCAATTCCATTCAAGGCCATGCCATACGGGAAATTATAGAAGATCGCTATCAAAATATTTGGATAGGGACAGAAGACCATGGTCTCACCATGTGGAATCAACATGACAATAGTTTCCTTACACTGGGACAAGATGCAAATCTCGCACACAGTAACATTCATGGGTTGGCGATTGCTGGCGACAGCCTCTTAGTCGGAACCTTTCATCAGGGCATGGATGTCGTAAATGTCCGCACGAAGAAGGTGATCAGACATTTCGACAACAAGAATACACAAGGCAGACTTGGTGATAATTTTGTCTTCTCTATATATCGAACACGGGCAGGCAGAATTCTAGTAGCAACTTCCCGTGGAGCCTATGAATTTTTCCCGGGAGAAGATCGGTTCCAAACATTAAGGCATTTGGAACGTCATATTTGGTATACCTCTATTTATGAAGATAAACAAGGGTGTCTTTGGTTTACCACCTGGAGAGACGGCCTGATAAAATTGTCGCCAGCAACGGGAGAAGTCGTTCGCTATAAACACGAGGAAGAAGATAGTCAATCGCTTAACAGCAACCGCGCGAATAAAGTATTTCAGGATTCCGAAGGCAATATCTGGATTGCCACAGAAAGCGGAATGGCGGTGTGGCAGGAGAAAACAAATAATTTCCATCGAATCACTAAACATGATGGACTTCCAAGTAATTTGATTCTCGGATTCGAAGAGGATGCACATAAAAACCTGTGGATTAGCACCTCCCGCGGACTCGTTAAAATGAATATCCACACCCGAAAGATCGATTTATTTGACACTGAATTGGGGCTTTTGGGACTACAGTTCAATTACAATTCGGTCTTTAAAGACAGTCGAGGTTTCCTCTATTTTGGTTCGTCGAAAGGATTAGTTCGCTTCGATCCCGAACGAATGACAGAGCATTTCAACACCGACCTACGCGCTCCAGTATTTATTACTGGTATTCAAACCCATCAACGGGAACTAACAATTGGTGGACACAATGGCAATCTAAGTCAATCAGTTATCTATACAAATCAAATTACATTAAATCATGATGAATCAACGATAAGCATTGATTTTGCAGCCTTAAACTTTGTGTCAGCTAAATCGACTTCGTACCGTTACAGATTGGTCGGACTAGATACCTCTTGGACATTTTTACGCACAAATGGGAAAGCAAACTTTACAAAGATCCCTCCCGGTAAATACCGATTTGAGGTGATGGCTACCGATGCCAATGGTACGCCTATCTCTGAACAAAAACAATTGCATATCACTATAAAGCCGCCTTTTTGGGCAAGTACCCCCGCCTTTATTGTCTATGCCATTCTAACCTTCCTCTTCTTGTACTATGCTTTGTCGATCTACGACCAGCGTATTAAGGAAAAGAACAGACGACGCCTTGAAGTGATCAAGAACCATAAAGAACAGGAATTGTACAAGGCAAAAATGGATTTTTTCATGCGTATCACACATGATATCAAAACACCGTTAACCCTCATAAAAGCTCCGTTAGAGAAAATACTTCTGGGTGCTGACGCTACGAAAACAGAAAAGTGGTTACATAGCATCCAGCAAAACACAGAAAAACTCCTTACGTTGACAGACAATTTACTGGACTTCCGTAAGATAGAAAGTAGCGAGTTTTCACTACAACTGCAAACACAAAAGATCAGTGACTTAATACATATTACGCTGCAGGAATTCGCTCCCTTGTTAGAGAGTAAAAAGTTGAGTTTAGATGTGGATATGGACGAAGAACTTGAAGCGTATATCGACGTTGAGACTATCTATAAAATCCTATCGAATTTGCTATCGAATGCGATCAAATATGCCGAACATAAAGTTCTCATAGGCCTGCATAAAAATTCAGCACGGGACACTTTTATCATTCAAGTCAAAAATGATGGGGTATTGCTAACTGAAGAAGAAGTACAGCAAATCTTTAAACCTTTTCAGCGCGCGTCATCCCACTATAGGATCAAAGGATCCGGTCTGGGATTAGCCCTCGCCTATTCCTTTGCCGAAATACACCGTGGTTCTCTACATTACGATAAAAATAAAGAAAATCTAAATGTATTTGTTTTAGAGATTCCGTTAAACATCGAAAATAATTCATAGAAAAAACCGTTTGGATTGTCATTTGACATCTACAACACAGATGTTAGGCGATCTCAAAAATTGGAGCTGTTACCTATTATCGAGAGACAGGTTTAAGAACGATAGATTGAGACAAAAAAACAATTTATTGATACAATCAAGCACTTTCTATCGGCAAATATTCACAAACTTTGTCAACTAAGTTTCCGTTGAGGAGCCATTATAAACATACATTACTTATATTATTAACACAAGCCTTACACAACGAATCTGTAAAGTAATCCGTCATCACTGAATAAATATAAACCCTATGTTAAAAAAAATCTCCTTATTGTTGTTAACAATATGTTCTTTTCAGCTTTTATCGGCACAACCAAACCCATTGACACGATTTCCTAAAGGATCAACTCCTAAAGAGATTGGCAAGCAATTGGCCTATCACTTTATAAATGGAAAACATGAACTTTACGATAGATCGATCCATTACGCTGAAGTGTGCACTTGGAACGGCGCGTTGGACTACGCCCTGGAAGTCAACGACAAAAAGCTCATCAAGCACTTGCAGGACAAATTCGAACCTCTTTTTACGACCGAAAAAGCACTGCTACCTCCTATGAATCATGTAGATTACAACATGTTTGGGAGCCTCGCGTTGAAACTCTACCAGATTACGAAAGACGAGCGATATAAAAAAATGGGGCTGGAATACGCCGATACACAGTGGACACTGCCCGCTAACGCCAAACCTGAACAAAAATCCTGGGCAGACAAAGGATATTCCTGGCAGACGCGTTTATGGATTGATGACATGTACATGATTACCGTGGTTCAAGGCGAAGCCTATAAAGTGACAGGTGACAAAAAATATCTTGATCGCGCAGCCAAGGAAATGGTAATGTACCTAGACGAGTTGCAGCGTCCTAACGGATTATTCTATCATGCGCCTGACGTGCATTATTATTGGGCACGTGGCGACGGCTGGATGGCTGTAGGCATGCCGAATCTGTTGCGCATGATGCCTGACGACCACAAAGACCGGCCACGTATAATGGAAGGTTATCTGAAGATGATGAAAAGTTTAAAAAACTATCAGCAGCCCAGTGGGATGTGGAATCAGTTGATTGATGAGCCTACTTTTTGGGCAGAAACATCTGGAACGGCCATGTTCACCTACGCTTTTATCGTCGGTGTGCAGGAGGGCTGGCTGGATGCTGCAGAATATGCTCCGGCCGCACGTAAGGCATGGTTAGCGATGATTCCTTACATCGATCAACGTAATAACGTAACTGAGGTTTGTATCGGAACCGGAAAAAAGAACGACAAACAACACTATAACAATCGTCCGCGCAATGCCGGAGATCTTCACGGACAGGCACCCTATCTGTGGTGTGCAGCCGCTCTTTTAGGAGAGTAATACGGCTTTAGTTGCGCTGCTAATCCAATTCGCGAACTAATGACAGTCGTAAATTGGAAACAAATCTTAAGCCAATAGTCAGTCTATCTTATAGAGTGCATGAGAAAACAAATTATTTGCTCATGTGCTCTATAAAACTGATACTATTCATCATGAGATACTCCAACGATTATTACCAGCACCGTACTGTTTCAGGTGGCTTAACATCCCGCTATGCAAACCCTCGAAACAGGACATATTACATACACCTCTATTTATCTGCACAAGAGCATATCCAATAGCAACCTAAACAAGCAGATCTCTGCATATAAGCATTGTTGTTCACACTGGCAATGATGTTATTTAATAGGAAAATGTAACATTGAGACGATTTAGCAATTTATTGATCGAGACAGATATTTTTTTCTATTAAACATTCTGGAAATTTGAATATTGAATTGTGTAACAACTAAATTATAAGCAGCAAGCCCAGCGTAATTCGAAAAAGAAATACGTTTTGCTTTTGAACCTTTTTTGGATTAATCAATAATAAACAACTAAAAATAAGTAGATCGTAATGGACTAAAAAATTTCATGATGGAGAATATCTTTCTCATCAAAGCGCAAAGCGATTAAGAATACATCTTAGCCAATCAATCGTTGTCATTTTAAAGGCGAAAGAGCAATCGCCCTAGCTATTCCATGCCCTATTGAAAATGGACAGGATTCATACGCTATGACTGGCCGAGAACAATTATTTACAAACTAAATTAGAATTTAAACCAACATGCCTATGCAAATTATCGACAAAATCAACCACCCACCTTGGCTATTGAGATGCGCTAATAAGACTAAATTAACCAAATCCAATTGGATAACAATAAATGTAAATGGAAATGAAAAACAAACTTAAAATAACGTGCTGGCCCATTCAGGGGATACTGTTGGCACTGATAACGCTTTTCTTTATACAGTGTAAGGAGAGTAGCACTGACGAACAACCTGCGGGTTTATTTGACCCTTCGAAACCAGTTTCTGTCACAGACTTTCTTCCGAAAGAGGGAGGATCCGGAAGTAATATGGTGATCTATGGGGATAATTTTGGCAATGATGTATCCAGGATTAAGGTTGTCATCGGTGGCAAAATAGCCAAGGTGATCAGTGTCAAAGGCACTTCCTTATATTGTATTGTACCTTCGTTGGCTACAGAAGGTGATATTAAAGTATATGTACTAGATGAGCAGCGAGAAGAAGAACTCGCACATGCAGAGGCGCGGGAAATATTTGTTTATATACCAAAATGGATTGTGAGCGATCTGGTAGGAACATATTACGAGGTTGGTTCGATGTTTGAAGAGAAGGAAGGGCCATTTGGTGACTGTGGTGCGTTCAAGGAAATGAACTGGTTTACTTTCGATCCAAAGAACCCCAATCGCATGTATTTCGCCGCTGAAAATGCTGCTGCGCGGATAGTGGATCTGGAACAAAGGTATGTGTCTTATTTTCGGACACCAGGGGTGGGGAGAAAGTCTGTTATCCTTTGGAAGCCGGATGGGGATCAAGACCTGATCACAGCAGAGAACCATTCCTCAGACACCCGCAATGCATTTCATGTCTATTCCAGGTCCTCCAATTTTGCTTCAAGTCAGGTGATAAACCGTGTGGCACGTGGTGTGAATGGGGCTGCCGTCCATCCGGTTAATGGGGAAATGTATTATTCGCTATTTCGCGCAGGAGAGGTACGCCGTCATGATCTAACGACTGGAGCTGATCAGTTGGCTTTTCAAAACCCCTTTTCCGCACTTGCCATTTATATAGTTATACACCCGAGCGGTGATTATGCATATATTACCAATTCGGAACGGCATTATATCCTAAAGAGCGATTACGATTATGACAGAAAGATCTTTAAAGCGCCCTATCCGGTTGCTGGTGCGGCAAGTACCTCGGGTTGGGTGGATGGTGTAGGCACGAATGGGCGCCTTAATCGTCCGATGCAGGGTGTCTTTGTCAAGAATCCGGATTATGAAGAGCAGGGAGGAGATCAATATGATTATTACTTCTGTGATCGGGACAACCACTGTATTCGTACGTTGACACCTTTGGGCCGGGTAAAAACTTATGCAGGCAGAGGCAACAACGGTACAAGTGGGTATTCTAACGGGGATCTACGCCTGGAGGCGCGCTTTAAAGGTCCCTGCGCCATTGCTCATGATGAGGCCCGGAACTGTTTTTATGTCGGTGATACAGGCAATTGGATTATCCGAAAAATTGCGCTGGAAGGAGAATAGGAAACCAATTACTAAATACATATAGATAATGAAAAAATACATACTATGTATCGGCTTTGCTGTGCTGGCCATGGGACAGCATGCCCATGCCCAACAGGGAACAGAGCAAGTGGTACAGGAAGAGGTGACGATCACGGGTAAGGTCACCGATACAAATAACGATCCTCTTATGGGGGTGAGTATATCGATCAGCAATGCGCCTGGGTTAGGTGCACGTACCGACGAGGAAGGCCGGTATAGTTTAAAAGTACGGCGGTACCAAACATTAGTATTCACTTATGTGGGCTACGACAAAGTGGAAGTATTGCTTACTGCGCAGCCAACGATCGATGTGACGATGAATGAGTCAGGGTCTTCTATTATAGATCAAGTCGTAGTTACAGCTACGGGCAATGAACGGCGGATAGCAGTCACTGGTGCAATCACCACGGTCGATGTGGAGCGATTGAAATCCAACCCCTCGACTTCGATGGCGGATGCACTGGCCGGTCAAGTACCCGGTATCCTGGCGATGCAACGTTCCGGTAGACCGGGCGAAATTTCCGAATTCTGGATCCGAGGTATTTCCACCTTTGGTGCGAGCAGTGCAGCATTAATTTTAGTGGATGGCTTTGAGCGGGATATGAATGAGATAAACGTAGAGGATGTGGAATCCTTTACAGTTCTTAAGGATGCTTCTGCCACGGCTATTTACGGTAGCCGCGGAGCAAATGGGGTAGTGTTGATAAATACCAAGCGAGGTAAGGAAGGAAAGATCGCGATCAATGCAAAGTTGGAAGGCTTTCGCAGTCAATTTACCAAACTGCCTAGTTTTGCGGATGGATATACCTACGCTTCCATGGCAAATGAGGCTAAAACTACGCGTAACCAAGAATCATTATATTCGAACGTTGAACTGGAAATTCTACGCCTTGGTTTAGATCCCGATCTATTACCCAATGTAGACTGGATGGACGTATTGCTGCGAGACAATACATTCAGCAACCGTAGCCAGCTCAGTATGAGCGGCGGTGGCAAGACCGCGCGCTACTATGTAGGCGGATCTTATCATAATATGCAAGGCATGTATAAGGTGGACGACGCCCTTGGTGATTATAATACAAATACGAATTTCAGACGTTATACCTATCGGTTGAATGTGGATATGGACGTCACGCCGACGACCTTATTGCGTGTCGGTGTTTCGGGATCCCTACGCAAAGAAAATGACCCGGGCGTCGGCACCAATGCCATCTGGACATCCCTGATGGGCTATAATCCGGTCATGATGCCTTTAACCTATACCGATGGACGCGTTGCTTCTTGGACAGGCAACAATGATAACCTCAACCCTTGGATACAAGGTACGATGACTGGATATCGCGAAAACTGGGATAATAATATACAGACAAACCTCAATTTAGAACAGAAATTAGATTTTATAACGAAAGGCCTACGATTTATAGGACGTTTCGGTTATGATACCAAAAATTGGAGTTCGATAAATCGCATAAAGAAGCCGGAAACCTGGAGGATTGACCGATTCCGTAATCAAGGTGAGCTGATTTTTACACGAAATAATGAAGAACAAAAAATGACGCAGTCTTCCAGTTCTGACGGATCGAGAAGAGATTTTTTTGAATGGGATTTATTGTACAACAAAAACTTAGGCAAACATAATTTTGGGGCTGTCGCTAAGTACATGCAATCATCCGAAGTCTTTACGCAAGGAATTGGAAGTGATCTGAAGCGCGGCATTGCTCGACGTATACAAGGGGTTTCTGGACGTGTGAACTATAATTTCAATAGCCGCTATTTTGTGGATTTCAACTTTGGTTATACCGGTTCGGAAAATTTCCATCGTGACAACCGGTATGGTTTCTTTCCAGCTTTCTCAGGTGCGTGGAATGTTGCGGAGGAAGCTTTTCTAAAAGATTCCGACTGGGTTGATATGTTCAAAATCCGCTACTCGCATGGTAGAACCGGAAATGACAGAATGGGACCTTCTAACAATCCCATCCGTTTTCCGTACTTGTACGATATAGAAACCATGGTCGATGGTGACGGCAATCCTACTGGGGGTTATTTATTTGGAAGTACACAACTTCCTTTGGGTAGTGAGCCATGGAGGAGTGGTATGCGGTATTCGTCTGTGGCATCTCCCCATGTTACTTGGGAGGTAGCGACCAAGAAAAATCTAGGATTTGATTTTTCCTTTTTAGGTGATAAATTTTCAGGAGTGTTTGACCTATTTGATGAGCAACGCGATGGAATTTATATGCAGCGTAATTTCCTACCTAATATGGTCGGTTTGGAAAGCAACCCGCAAGCCAATGTTGGCTCTGTGAAATCCAGGGGATTTGACGGAAACATTGATTACAAACAGAAATTTAATGCGGTCGATCTGACCCTTCGCGGCAATATGACCTACAGTAAAAATGAGATTCTGGCGCGCGATGAGCAAAATTCAATATACGGTTACCGACTACAACAAGGGCATCGGGTCGATCAGGCTCGTGGTCTAGTAGCCTTGGGTTTATTTAAGGATTATGACGATATCCGCAACAGCCCGACGCAACAATTTGGCGAGGTCATGCCGGGCGATATTAAATATAAAGATATCAACGGTGATGGGATTGTCGATGCTACAGATGTGACCGCAATTGGTGCAACTACACGGCCTAACCTAATTTACGGATTTGGGATGTCGATAAGCTGGAAGGGTATTGACCTCAATGTTCTTTTCCAAGGAGCGGGTAAATCCAGCTACTTTATCAACGGTTCCTCTGTTTACATGTTTCAAGGGGGTGACGGCTGGGGAAATGTACTTACGGAATTGGCCAACAGCAACCGCTGGATTCTCGGGGTCAACGAAGATCCGAATGCAGATTATCCGCGGCTGAGTTATGGTGCAAATTCAAACAACTACAGGGCGTCGACTTTCTGGCTGCGGGATGGGTCTTATATGCGGCTCAAAAACCTGGATATCGGCTACTCACTACCAAAACATTGGGTCAATAGAGCACATATCAATACGGCGCGGGTTTTCTTTGTCGGCACGAATCTGCTTACTTTCTCCAAATTTAAACTTTGGGATCCCGAGATGGGCAATCCCGATGGGAAGGTATATGGCTTGAGTCAGACATTGTCATTGGGTTTACAGGTTAATCTATAAGGAACAATAAAAATGAAAAGAATTTCGATAATTTTCCCCTTACTGGGGTTACTATTTATCCTGGCTGGATGTAAGAAATATTTGGACTCGGACTACCTGTTTGATGAAAGGATGTCCACCGAAGATGTGTTTACCAACCGGGATTATACGGAGCGATGGCTAGCTCGAGCGTATAGCTTTTTGGGCAGCAATGCCATGCAAGATGTCAGCAGTAAAAAGTCCGTCATGTTCAATTTTGCGGACGACATGTATTATGGCGATGAGAATGAAGAATATGCGCGATGGAAGCGTGGCCAATATGTAGAGACTGGTTTAAGCGGTGAAAGTGGTGGGATATGGAACGTCGGATACGACGGTATTCGCCAAAGCTCCATATTTATACAGAATATCCACCTCAATCAGGCATTTTCGGACGTCGAAAAGGAAGATATGAAAGCCCAAGCTCGATTTTTACGTGCATATTTCTATTGGATCCTGATTCGTAACTTCGGCCCTGTACCTCTTCTACCCGACGAAGGGCTGGATTATACCGAAAGCTACGATAACCTCGCCTTGCCCCGAAATACGTATGATGAATGTGTCGATTTCCTGAGCAGTGAATTGGCAGAAGCCGCCAAGGCCCTGCCGCTTACTCGGGGAACGACCAATATTACCCGGCCTACACGGGGCGCGGCATTGGCACTTAGGGCTAAAATATACCTTTTTGCGGCTAGCCCCTTATTCAACGGGAAAGCACCGGCGGATGTGGCTGCCGGGCTTGTGGATAAAAAAGGTAAACGACTTTTGTCTGAGACCTATGACGAGTCCAAATGGGCTAGGGCAGCAGCAGCAGCCAAAGATGTAATCGATATGGGCCGTTACCAGTTGTATGTCGCGTACCGCAAGGAAACAGGAAACGTGCTCTATCCTGCAACAATCACACCGCCATATGATCCGACTTTCTCGGATAATAACTGGCCATTTGGCTGGCGTGATATTGATCCCTATGAGTCCTATCGGGCTTTGTTCAACGGTGATGTCCAGGAATTTCAAAATCCAGAGCTTATTTTTACGCGGGGTAAAAACCAAGGATCCGAAAGCATTGCGGTCATGGTGTTGCACCAATTACCCCGTTCGGAGGCTAGAGGGTACAATTCGCACGGCATGACCCAGAAGCAGGCTGATGCCTATTACATGAACGACGGCAGCGATCTCCCTGGAATGAACAGTATGTATCAAAACCAGGCCGGCTATGCCGGTCGATACAGTGACCTGCCACGTCCGACAGGTGTGGTGACAGCAGCGGAACAAATCGACTATCCAGAATTGGGAGTGGGTAAAGGTGTCGGCGTGCACAAGCAATATGCGCACCGCGAGCCCCGTTTTTATGCCTCGGTAGCCTACAACGGTTCGGTATGGCATCTGGACAATGCCACGTTACCGGAAGATGTTGCCAATAAAAACAAGCAGATCTTTTATTATTTTGATGCGGTAAATGGATACAGACCAGGTGTGACGTATTGGCTGCGAACTGGCATAGGCATCAAAAAATACGTACACCCAAACGATACGCGCGTGATATCTACCAATACGGGCTATGATTTAAGTAATATAGAGCCGAAGGTTGATCCGGCGATTCGCTACGCCGAAGTATTGATGATCTACGCCGAAGCCTTGAACGAATTGACAGGAAGTTATAGCATCCCATCGTATGACGGGACGAAAACGCATACCATTATGCGCGATATCGCGGAAATGAAGCAAGGGATCCAACCCATCCGAATCCGTGCCGGCTTGCCGGATTATACCAGTGAAGTATACGGCAATCCAGACAGATTCCGTACCCAGATGAAACGCGAACGTCAGATCGAATTCTTTGCCGAAGGGCAGCGATTCTACGACCTGCGCCGCTGGGCGGATGCACCAGTGGAAGAGGCTGCACCTATCTATGGTTGTAACACCTTACTGACGTCCAATAATCCAGATTATTTTCATACACCGGTACCCGTACCGTCTTTACCGACCATTTTCTCCTTGAAAATGTGGTTTTGGCCTATCGATTGGAATGAGCTGCGAAGCAACAAAGAACTGACGCAAAATCCGGGTTGGACCATGCCGGAATAATACACTATAAACAGAAGATCATGAAAAAGATATATATCCTACTTTTAGCAATGACAGCCAGCATTTTCATACTTTCCTCCTGCAACAATGAATGGGAAGATGAACAGTATGAGCAATTGGTATCGTTCAAGGCTCCACCCAATACGGAAGGTGTGAACTGGATCTACGTGCGGTACAAGGGAAATGGAAAAGTAACCTTTAATTTGCCCCTGATCGTGAGCGGATCTACGCCCAACACGCAGGACCGCACGGTGCGGATCGGTCTTGATCTGGACACTTTGTCCATTATGAACCGGGAACAGTTCGGGCAACGACAAGAGCTTTTTTACCAGCTGCTGGAGCAGAAACACTACAGTATGCCCGAGACCATCACGATCCCTGCGGGTCAAAGCCAAGTGAATATTCCGATTGAGTTTTCGCTAGCGGACATAGACGAAGTGGAAAAATGGGTGCTTCCTTTACAGATTTTAGACGATCCAGGAGGGAATTATCAGGTTAATCCCCATAAACATTACAAAAGAGCTATGCTGCGTATCATGTCATTTAATGAATATTCAGGGATGTATAACGCCACACAGTTTCAAATAACTTTAGAAGGTAACACTACAACTCCCCTTACAATAGATCGGCATCGTGCGTATGTGGTCGATGATGAGACCGTCTTTTTCTACGCGGGAACGCGGGATGTTGATTACCTTGACCGAAAGAACTACAAGGTATTTGTACGCTTTACCGATGAATCTCTAGATCTACAAAATATAAAGAAAAAATTGGAAATATGGAGTGATAATGCGGCGAATAATAAATTTGAATTAGGTGCTGAGCAAGCTTACTATACAGTACAGCAAGAAATGGACGAAGTCAGGCCTTACTTGAAGCATATTTACTTTACACTTTTTTTCGGTTATAAATTTGAAGACTACACAACTGCGCCGGGCTTGCGGTTAAAGTATGATACGAAAGGTACCATGTCCATGCAACGTGATCTGAATACCCTGATCCCAGACGAGGATCAGCAAATTCAATGGTAACAAAAAATGGGGTTGCGTAAATTCGCTGACAACCCCATTTTTTGCTCCATTAACTAATTGCCTATCGCTTGACCCCAGCATTGAGAGATCTTTCAAGAGACCGTTCTTTAGATTCTTCCTATTGTCAGAATGACAGCGGAAGTTGCACAACTTAAAACAAAAGAAAAATGTTAAAAAAATTACTGACTAATATACTGCTGTTATGGATTGTTATTCCATTTATTGGATCGTGTAAAGGCACAGAAGAAAAAACGATTGAAAGGGAAATTACCAGTTTTTCGGTCGTGGATCAAAATGGAACAAATCACGAATTAAATGTAAATAATGCAAAAAATACAATTACGAACAGGGAGACCTTTCCACCGCATGTTAATCTATCGCGTCTAATTGCTCAATTTAAAACGAATAGTGCGGATGCTATTCTTAAAGTCAATGGCGTGCCGCAGCAAAGTGGCAAGGGAGAAACCGATTTTACAGATGAAGTTGGCTATGATCTATATGTTGGCGATGTAAGACAGCGCGCTTACACCGTCAACATCACGAAAGAAGCCATGGCAAACACATTCCGAACATTTGCTTTTTCGGATCAAACAATGTCGCTTTTTCCGCTTGTGATAGATGAAGAAGCGAGCGAGATTTCCAATGAGAATGAAATTCCCAAAAATGTCGATATTACCGCATTACAGGCTATATTTACCCTTACCGAAAGCAAAGCTACCGTCAAAGTAAACGGTGTAAAACAAGTAAGTGGTGTACAACGTCATGATTTTTCCAAACCTGTGGTGTACACCATTGAAGGCGAAGACGGCTCGTCCCGAAGCTACACCGTCAACTTAAAACGAGGCAACGTAATAGCGATTACAAACCCTGTTATGTCCGGGAGTTATGCAGATCCGACAGTAATCCGTGTGGGTAACGAATTCTATGCATATGTGACATCGGGCCGTGTAAGAGGGTATAAATCCTCCGATTTGATCAACTGGAGCCGTATCGGTACAGTCAGCGAAGTTTTTACAACTAGACCTGATTTTGTCGAAGTTGTCGCGGGAAAAGATGGCCCTGGCATGTGGGCACCCGACATTAATTATTTTGATGGCAAGTATGTGATGTATTATTCCATTTCCCAGTGGGGTGAAGGAGCAAAATGTGGAATAGGTGTAGGTGTTTCGAATTTACCTCAAGGGCCTTTTGTGCCACCGGCCGGTAATCCCAATGGTAAACTGTTCATCAGTACAGAAATCGGGGTACACAATTCCATCGACCCTTGCTTTTACGAAGAAAATGGAAAACGATACCTTTTTTGGGGAAGCTTCCATGGATTATATATGACAGAACTAACTGCCGATGGTATGGCGGTAAAGGATTTAAGTAAAAAGACCAAAGTTTCCGGTAACGCTTTTGAAGCCACTTATATCCACAAAAAAGGCGATTACTACTATCTCTTTGCGTCCGTAGGCGGTTGTTGCGATGGTTTGAACAGTTCTTATAAGGTGGTAGTCGGACGATCGAAAAATCTTGCAGGCCCTTATTTGGGGCGCACAGGTACAGATATGAATACCGTAAATTCATGGAATGCACCAGGCTTTGATCCGATCGTATTACAAGGCGACGGTACATACATTGGTCCGGGTCACAATGCGAGAATCCTCACAGATAAGAACGGAGTAGATTGGATGCTGTATCACGCCTATATCAAAGAGAATAATGCCGTTGGTTCCCGTAACCTACTGCTTGGCAAAGTGAATTGGGATAATGAAGGTTGGCCTAAAGTTGATAACGGCACACCGTCTGCTGTACTTACCCAAATGCCTGAATTTTAATAATAGAATGAATATCACTAAATTCAACTTCATGATAAGCAAATATTTTATGTTGGCGATTGCACTGCTTTGGTCTTGCAAAAGCAGTAGCAATGCGATCTCCACGGAAAAAGAAGAAGACGATAAAAAGACCGTCGTCGTAGCATCCGTGTCGAATTTAGCCGCAGGAGAAACCGATAAGAAGAACGAACTGAAGATCACTTGGAATAATCCAACAGCGACGGTATCCGTGATGATTTCCTATACAGAGGAGGGAACGGATGAGGAACATACTGTTACGCCTCATATACGTACAGAAGGAGAAAACAGAAGCTCCTATGTATTAAAATTACCACGATATGCGACTTATAAAATTGCCGCCGTCGCCATGGATAATTATGGACGAAAATCAGAATCCCTCACGGTAACAGCTACTCCGGCCAAGGAGGACGCTCCCCGATCCTACGAGATAATCGGGGATAAATTACCTATTGCTGACCCTTATGTTTTGTATCACGAAGGTAGATATTATGCCTACGGAACCCGGATTAATGGTTTTGAAATTTATATATCGGAAGATCTGAAACATTGGAAGCGCAGCACAAATCTTGCCTTATCGCCCGAAAACTCGTGGGGGACGAGATGGTATTGGGCTCCCGAAGTCTACTATGTGGCATCTAAAAATCGATTTTATATGTTTTATTCCGTTGACGAGCATATATGCGTAGCGTCATCAAATAGACCTGAAGGCCCTTTTATACAGCAGGAAAAAACACCTATTGTGAGCGAAAAAGCAATTGACACCCATTTGTATATTGATGAGGATGGTACGCCCTACTTATATTATGTGCGTTTTACAGGTGGAAACGTCATTTGGGTGGCTGAGATGAATGATGATTTAAGAACTATTAAAACTGAAACATTGACAAAATGTATCTCCGCCGAAGAACCTTGGGAACGGAAGCAAGGAACGATTGCTGAAGGTCCCTCCGTGATCAAGCATGGCAACATGTATTACCTCATGTATTCTGCTAACCATTTTGAGAGCCAAGATTATGCTGTGGGTTATGCCACATCAAATTCACCTAAGGGTCCATGGAAAAAATACAATGGCAATCCGATTCTACGAAGGGATAAACCTGCTGCTTCCGGATTAGTCGGCACAGGTCATGGCGCTCCTTTTATCACTGCTGATGGAAGTTATAACTACATCTATCACGCACATGCAAATATGAATAGCATAGGTCCAAGGACTTCCTACATCAACGACATGACAATTTCTGAAGATGGTGTCATTCGTATTAGCGGAGAAGCAATCAATCCGGTGTTGGTAAAATAAGGAACTCTCCCTGCAGAATTAATTGGGCAGGCTATCGTGCCTGCCCAATTAATTCTGCTTATTAGCGTGTGTCCAAGCTTTTGGGATCAAAAATCGCTACACCCACCTGACTGTCTGCGCAACCGTAATACAAAAACCATTTGTCTTTAAAATAAACAAGTCCTTGGATAAATACCGTACCATCCGGATACTGTCCACTTTTTTCGAACGCCTCGGTGGGTACAAAAAATGGCTTATCCAAACGACCAATAACTTTGGATGGATTTTCTAAATCAAACAGTACCTGTCCTGCCGCATACGTTCCGGCGGTATAGTTTGTATCTCTCCCGTCGCCGCCTTTGTTTTTGCCGTTGTATAAGACCAGGATGCCCTGATCAGTAATAATTGCAGGAGGGCCACATTCCGTCATATCACTATCAAAATACCCCTGTCTTGGTTTTACAACCAGGTCCAGATCACCCCTTTCATTCAAGGTGGGTTTCCAGTTAATCAAATCATCAGAAGTAGCAATATTCATAAAGCGCTCACCCCAGTACATCATGTATTTTCCGTCTACCTTGGTGATCACTTGCTTATTGTTCTCGACTTTAGTCACTATTGAGCCGGATTTACAGAACATATCCTTAAACTTTCCATTGTGTGCTTGTTGAAATGCGGGGCCGTGCTTTGTCCAATTTTTCAAGTCCCTAGATGTGGCCACGGCTAGGCGTGCTACTTTTCTGTTCCATTGCGTATACATCATCACATATAAGCCACCATCGGTAACAGCGATACGTGGATCTTCGCATCCACCCGGCCATTCATTTTCCTTTTGTGTGTCTTCGTCGGGATAAAAGATCGGCTTGCTGCTTCGTTTCATGTTGATTCCATCTTTACTTTCGGCGATACCCAATCTCGATGTGCGTTTACCAATACCCATACCGGATTTATCTTCCCCACGATACAGCACGTAAATCCGGTTGTTCTTCACCACCGCTCCTGGATTGAACACATCGCTCGCTTCCCAAGCTATATTTTGCTTGCTCATTGGGTCGAAAAAAGTGCTTTCCGGGTTAGGCGATATCACTGGATTGGCCCCTTCTGGACGTATGAAAGGACCCAATGCCCAATCAGGAAGCTGGTGCTGTGCATTCGCAAAAGAAGTAAAACAAAGAAAAGCTATAAGAATTTGTAGTCGTAAATTGATATAATTCATAATGGGGTCTTTTTGTTCGATTATGGTCACTCGACCATACAAATATTACTAATATTTACCTAAGAAAACCCGTTAATTGTATCAATTAATTGATTTTTTGTCTCAGCAGCAAATGTAATTAAGCAGCAATCGTCTATGCTATCAAAAAACATATTGAGACGATTTCACATTTTATTGATACAGAGAGATATTTTATTCCGGAAGACATTTGGGAAATTTGAGTATTAAATTGGCTAATTTTTATAAACGACACCTAATACTAATTCGAAAAAGAATAAGCTACTTCATGTAAAAGGATTTCACTGTAGATTCGTAAAATTAAAACCAACGTGCCGATACAAACTAACAACATACGCATGAAGATAAAGGCTATTTCTAAAATTTTAGGTTCCCTTACTGTAGGGCTGGCTTTACAGCAACCAACCCAAGCAGTTGCACAATATGCAGCAAATAAAGAAACAACAACAAAGCCAAATTTTATATTTTTCATCACTGACGACATTGGTTGGGACGATTTAGGCTGCTACGGAGATCCAAATGTCAAGACGCCAAATATCGACAGTTTGGCTAAGTTAGGACTTAAGTTCGAAAATGCATATCTGACGACCAGCAGTTGTAGCCCAAGTCGTTCTAGTATCATTACGGGGCGATACCCCCACAATACCGGAGCACCCGAACTACACGATCCACTTCCTAGCGGACAGGTAATGTTTCCGCAGCTCCTGAAGGAAGCCGGCTATTATACGGTGTTATCCGGCAAAAACCATATGGGGCCACAAACGAAGCATGCATTTGATACGATCTCACCGGGCAAGGGGCCAGGTGGCGAAGGAGATTGGAACCAGATTATAAAAAACAGACCGAAAAATCAGCCTTTTTTCTTTTGGTTTGCCAGTCTCGATGCGCATCGAGACTGGCAGATTAACGATAAGGGCCCCATATACAATCCCGATGATATCATCGTGCCACCGATGTTATACGATGGCCCAAAGACACGTCAGGATCTTGCCGCATATTACCACGAAGTGTCGCGCGCCGACTATTACCTAGGGAAAATTGTCAGGGAATTAAAGAAGCAGAACATGTTGGAGAACACCTATATCATCTTTATGAGTGATAACGGAAGACCGTTCCCTCGAAGCAAAGGAAGATTATACGACAGCGGAATAAAAACGCCTTTTATTGTCTATGGTCCTAATGTACATCAAGGTAAAACTAACGCTTTAATAAGCGCAATAGATATTGCATCTACGGTTCTAACATTGGCAGGTAATGACGTCCATGATAATATACAGGGCGTGAGCTTTCATTCCATTTTAGTCGACGGCGGAAGATCGGAACACCGTGATTTTGCGTTTGCCGAACACAATTGGCACGTCTTTCAAGCCCATGAACGAATGGTTAGGCACAAAGACTGGGTATATATCAGAAATGCTTTCCCCGAGCATCAGAATTTGGTAGGCGAATCTACACGGCAGTTTCCCGCAGGAAGCGAATTGTGGGATGCCCATGATCGCGGATTGACAGTCCCGGAACAGGAAGATGTGTTTCTTGTACCCCGCGAACACGA
Organism: Sphingobacterium olei; assembly: GCF_005048855.1. Classification (GTDB taxonomy): domain Bacteria; phylum Bacteroidota; class Bacteroidia; order Sphingobacteriales; family Sphingobacteriaceae; genus Sphingobacterium; species Sphingobacterium olei. The sequence goes on along the minus strand of NZ_SUME01000004.1, from coordinate 96,539 downwards.
AGAATTATACTATCTCCCTGCTGATCCATATCAATTTACCAATCTCGTGTTCGATAAAAAACACCAAAATTCCCTCGTTTATTTGCGAAAAGTAATGGATCAATGGGTTGCCGAAACAGGAGATTCTGTGCCGCAGAACCCAACACCCGATCGAGATGATGTTTATGGAAACCGGCTTCCGGGAGAATGGAAAAAGGGGGAAAGGGCCGGGGTGGCTAAGGGTGCTTTAAAAACAAAAGAAAAAGGCCCTCGCCATATTAAGGATGTGCGGTAAAGTTAAAAGTTACTAAAAGATAGCATAATTTCGTATATTCACAGCGCGCAATTAGAGATCGCTATATTATAAATCAAAAGTCGTAAATAACAACTTCTTGTTAGTAACAATGGGATATGAAAAACCTAAGAAATCATACGGATGAAGCATTGGTTATCCTATTGAATGATGATGACGAAAAAGCTTTTTTGGAGATTTATGATCGCTATAAAAATGAACTCGCGGCGCATCTCATTCGGCTGTTGCGTTCCTATGAATTAGCTGAGGAGGTGTTGCAAGAGGTGTTTATGATGTTATGGGAGAAGCGCCATGCGATGGATGCATCAAAGTCCGTTCCAGCCTACTTGTACCGGAGTGCAATAAATAAATCAAAAAATGTATTTCGTAAATTGGCGAATGACAGTCGTCTGCGAGAGGAATTTCTGAGATACTTTAGGTCGACGGATAATAACATGGTGGAGGAGTGGATAGAACATAAGGAAACGCAACAATTGCTACAAACATTGTTAGATCGCTTACCACCTCAACAGAAAAAAGTTTATGAGCTTTGTAAGCTTGAAGGACTAAGCTACAAAGAGGTAAGTGAACGACTTAAAATTTCCATAACTACCGTTAATAGCCACATCAGAAATGCTAACATTTTCTTAAAAGGGGAACTGAAAAATCAAACTGAACTCATCAATATTTTATATCTCACTTTTATTTTTGATATTTTTTCTTCCTGATTACCAGCGATTTGCAAAATAAGCCCTATTCCTGTTGCTTGCTTTTTGCATTTGAGGTGTAATTATACAGTTAGCCAAAAATTATAATGGGTAAGAGCCAGTACGATATCGAAGTATTATGTAGAAAATATATAGACCTTTCTATTTCTGAGGAAGAGTTGAAGGCGATGCTGGATTATTTCAAAGACTATGGTATACCTGAGGCATTTGATCATCTTTTGCGTAAAGAATTCTCGAACACGATCGCGCACAATCCGTCTAGGGAAGCAGAGGACCTAACCGATAAGGTAAAATTAAAGTTGAGAAAACATATCGCATCGAAAAAGAAATCAGATTTAAATCGCTGGCTTCCTTATGTTGCGGCCGTATTTATATCAGGGATGATCGGGATTTCATGGTTTATATTCTCACCGAAAGCTGATGATACCGTTGTCTCTGAAATAGATATTATGCCGGGCGGAAATAAAGCAAAGATAATACTTGCCGACGGCAGGACACTTACCTTGGACGAAAGTCGTAATGGCATTATCGTCGATGAAAAAGAGATCACGTATAATGATGGAACATCCACTGTTGTAGCATTGGAATCATCTTCTCCGCAATGGTTGACGCTCAGTACACCACGTGGCGGAACATATAAAGTTACGCTAGCCGACGGAACAACGGTGTGGTTAAACGCCGAATCAACGCTAAAATATCCTACCCATTTTGCTAAAGGAGAGCGCATCGTGGAATTGGAGGGAGAGGCTTATTTCGATGTAAAACGTGTACAAACTGATAACACGGTTGCACATTTTAAACCATTTAAAGTTGTTAGCGCCAACCAAACGATTACCGTTTTAGGTACAGAGTTTAATATTTCGGCTTATCACGATGAAGAGGAAACGAAGACCACCTTGGTGGATGGTAAAGTTCGTGTCGAAACACCTCGATCTGGTGAAGCGTTGACACTTCTTCCAGGGGAACAGGGAAAAAATGGAAAGAATGGACTTCAAAAAAGTAAGGTGGATGTACACGATTATGTCGATTGGAAGAACGGCGAATTTGTATTTCGGGATGAGACCGCAGAAGAGGTATTGGAGAGGATAGCCCGTTGGTACGACTTCGAAATTGATAGCAGCAAATATGTGCCTTCCAATGAGGTATTTTCCGGAAGTATTTCGAGGTACGGTAACCTACGGACGGTGCTGGATATTATGCAGGAGGCGGGCGGTTTAACATTCGAAGTTAAAAATAGAACCGTGATCATCCGCAATAAAATCGGAAACTAATGATAAAATTTAAAAAATAGTGTATGTTATAATTTGACAACAATCAAGTGAACAAGAAGCCGAAAGTGCGACCAACACTTTCGGCAATATCTGCAAGGCAGAAAATGTTCAGGACAAACCATAAAGCTAGTTATTCAATTGAACCAAACATTACTGTAAATGTACGAAAAAATTACTTTCCCGCTTCAGCGGGTGTTAAAAACTCAGGTGCTTATGCGCATACAGCTTACGCTAACTATCATTATCTTCTTCGTTATGCAGGTGGGAGCGAGAAGTGTGGCACAACACCACGTTACGCTTCAGCAAAACGGCATTTCCATGAAGGAAGTCTTTCGCGAAATCAAGAAGCAGACCGACCGAACGGTTTTTTATTCAGCAAAACGAGTGAATGATACCCGGAAAGTTAATATTAATCTTAAAAATGCTACGCTCGAAACCGTGATGGACGAATGTCTTAAAGGACTGCCCCTGACGTATGTTATTATGGATAAAACGATCGTACTGAAAGAAAAGAAGACTGAAAGAAGCAAACCTATCCACCAACAATCGGAGGAAAGGGAATCCAATATGCATATTCAAGAAAATGTGGTAACAGGCACCGTCAGCGATGCAAATGGAACTGTATTGGCGGGGATTTCTGTATCGGCGGAAGGAACAACTTCCGCCGTAGCTACATCGGATAATGGAAGCTACAGCATAGCTGTTAAATCAGACGGAACTCTCATTTTTCAGTCTGTAGGTTTCGTACGCAAAGAGGAAGCCGTCCGAGGTAGATCTGTTATAGATATAACCTTGGAGCAAGAAATCAGTGATTTGGATGAAGTGGTCGTTGTGGGGTACGGTACGGTGAAGAAATCTGATTTAACAGGTGCCGTCAACGTAATCGATGAACAAACGATCCGTAATACGCCTGCCGCAAATATTGCAATGGCGCTGCAAGGTGCAGGATCAGGGGTGAACATACAGAGAAGTGGAGGATCAACACATCCGGCACATACTCCTGAGATCCGTATCCGCGGTACGCGATCGATCGCTGCAGGCAATGACCCTCTTTTGGTTGTGGACGGTATTCCTTACGATTTAGGTATGCTAAACAATATTTCACCAGATGATATCACTTCAGTTACCGTTCTTAAAGATGCTTCGTCAACAGCAATCTATGGTTCGCGTGGAGCCAATGGAGTTATACTGATGACGACCAAGCGTGGAGTAGAAGCGGCAAAAGCGGCAGTGACTTATAATGGGTACGTAGGGGTTAGCAAGCCGTTGGGATTTTATGATGCTATGAATTCGGATGAGTATATGCAACTACGGAAATGGTCCATGTACAATCGTTACAAAAATTCGGACAGTTACACAGGTATCGACGATCCCAGGGTATTACAACGTGTATTCGAAGGAGGACTCGATGGAGAAATCGAAGGTTATGACAGAGGTGTATATACCGACTGGCAAAAAGAGTTGTATGATAAGGATCCAGTCATCAACAATCATCAGATCAGTATAGCAGGCGGATCGAAAAATACCCAATATGCTACATCGTTGGGATATTTTAAATCGACAGGTATATACGATTTACAGTCGATGGAGCGTGCAACCCTGAAATTGTCTGTGGATCATGCCATAAACAAGTACCTTAAATTAGGGTTTAACACATTGAATACCTACTATATAAGTAGAGGAGAAAGCCTGAATCCGATGGGCGATGCGCTTTCACTCAGTCCGCTCCTATCGCCCTATTTGGACGATGGATCGATACGGGAAAAAGTACATCCAAATGACCTAATGAGTAATCCCCTCATGGATCTTCGTCCAGGAGCGATTCAGGATGACCGCAAACGGTTGTCAACATTTACGACAGGTTATTTAGATGTCGATTTCACGCATGGCTTTAAATACAGGCTCAATGCAGGTGTACAGCTATCGCAGACTACCCTGCAACGCTACTATCAGCAAGGGACAAGTAAGCGCCGGCAGTCATCAAACTATGGGTATAATGAATCAGCCTCATTGATGAATTATACGCTTGAGAATCTTTTAACTTATGACAAGAAAGTGGATAAGCACAACTTCAATGTCACCGCTTTGTTTAGTGCTGAAGAAAGAGAATCGCAGGATTTCGATCTAAACTATGAAAACGTACCGACCAATCAGGTAGGTTATTACAATCCGGGTACGGCTGAGAACCATAAAGGAGGTGGAGGCTACAGCAAATGGAGCATGCTTTCTTATATGGGGCGCCTTAATTATGACTTTGACCAACGTTATTACCTGACCGCAACGTTTCGTGGGGATGGCTCTTCCCGTCTGGCCCAAGGTAATAAATGGCACTATTTCCCTTCTGCTGCCCTTGCGTGGAACATAGGCCATGAACAGTTTATGGACAGAACGGCTCATATATTGTCCCAGTTGAAACTGCGTCTCAGTTATGGTGAAGTCGGTAACACCAACGTGAATCCTTATGATACCATAGGCAATATGAGTAGCAACAGGTACATCTTTGGTTCTCAGGGCGTACTGGGATATTATCCGACTGCGGCCTCCAACAGTGAACTGAAGTGGGAACGTACAGCCAGTTATAATGCCGGTATAGATTTTGGTTTTCTGAAAAACCGGGTTACTGGTTCTATTGAAGCCTACAAACAATACTCCAACAATTTGATGATGAATTTCACTCCTCCTGCAACAAGTGGTGTCAGTACAGCTATCCCTTACAATGTAGGTAAAACAGAAAATGTAGGGTTTGAGACGAATGTCCGTATGGATATTTTCAATGGCGACGGCAAGAATAAATTCCAATGGAGTACGGATCTCAATATCTACTTTAACCGGAATAAGGTTGTGCAGCTTACTGAAGGAGTAGACCAACTGATTTCCGACAACCTCTTTGTCGGTCATCCGCTAGGATCTTTTTACGAATATGTAGGATTAGGTATCTGGCAAGACACTCCTGAAGACCGGGCGCTGGCCGAAAGCTTCGGACTTAAAACCTCGGGCGACGAATCCGTGATAGGGACTATTAAAGTGTCCGATATCAGTGGACCCGATGGTGTGCCTGATAACATAATCAACGACAATGACCGCAAAGTATTGGGAAGCCATCAGGCCAACTTCGAAGGTGGATGGACAAATACCCTAGCGTATAAGAACTTTGACTTTACCGTGGTGATGAATTTCCGCCAAGGAGGTCTACTTAGGTCTGAACTCTATGGCGGCGGACAAAACTCTCTGTTAGGTGGTTATACAAACAATCTGGATGTGGATTATTGGACCCCGGAAAATACAGGTGCGCGTTGGCCAGCTCCAAATAATAGGGTACAGAGCATACCTTATAAAGGAACGCTTACACTATTCGATGCGTCTTACCTCAAGATACGGACAGTGACGTTGGGTTATACTTTACCCGATCAGCCCCTTAGATCAATAGGATTAAGCAAGGCCCGCATATACGCAACCGCTACAAACCCGTTGACCTTCTTTTCAGAATATGTGAACAAATATAAAGGTCTCGATCCGGAGACCAACCGTGTGATGGGTACAGTGGTTCCTCCATCGTGGCAAATGTTATTTGGTATTAATATAACTTTTTAAGTACGAGATGAAACCGAGAGAATAAATAATCATTAACACACAGGAGAATGATTATTTACTCGAGCTCTCATCAGCCATTAGAAAAAATTAAATAGATGAAAATGAAAAATCTAATATTTTTATTAATATGTATACCGTTACTATTCGTCACGGCGTGCAAGGATTTTCTGGAAGAGGAAAATCACTCGAAAATTACACCCGAGTCGTTTAATACACCACAGGGATTTGAACTTGGATTAAATGGTGTTTATGGCGGAATGCGCGCTTTTTATGGTCCCATTAGTGCTATCCATATGTTGACGGTGACTGGAACCGATGAGTTCTACAGCCGTGCTTCGGGTGACATTTATAATTTTGGTAATTATACGGCAAATTACAAACCCAGTTCGGACTATATTTATTCCTACTGGAGATCTTCGTATACATTGATCAATACCTGCAATGGTCTTGTGCACTTTGGGCAAGACATGACGGGCATTACAGAAACTAAAAAAACAACTATGCTGGCGGAGACCAAATTCTTCCGGGCTTTGCTTTATTTTCGTTTGGTGCAATTCTTTGGCGATGTGACATTGAACCGTACATATAATGATGGGGTTATAAAAGAGGCTAAGCGTGACCCTATGGCTGATGTGTACGATTTTATTATCGAAGACCTCTTGTATTGTACAACGCCGGGCAACCTGCCCGCAGGATCGAAAGATACAAATACAGGCCGTGTTACACAAGCTTTAGCCCGTCATCTACTAGCAAAAGTATATCTCACCCGTGGATGGAGCAGTGCTGCTCAATCTACCGATTTTCAGCAGGCATATGATGTAGCAACAGCACTAATTGAGGATGGCGAGCAAATAGGCGTCAAGCTTATGCCAAAATATGCAGATATCCATAAACCTGGCAATGAAAATAATCAGGAAATACTGTATAGTGTACAGATGACAAACGATCCGATTTATGGTGTACCTGAATCGGATGCAAATATGAATCATCTTTCACATGTCTTTGTTGCAGGTTATTTTAATTTTAATGGTAGCGGTAATGTTCAACAGATAGAAGATGGACGTGTTTATGCGCGATATCACGGAACAACCTGGCTTTATAATGAAGCCTTTGGTGATGTAGACAAAGATTCGCGCTATTACGCTACATTCCAAAGCGAGTGGAAAGCTCCGGTCGATTTTCAGAATAGAACCCAGGAATTTTATGTTGGCAACACCAAGTATTCTGCTATTAGAAGTGGAACAAAAGGAAACCTTGCAGGTTATCTTCCGGGCAAAAACATGACCAGAGAAGAAATAGGGGCGACAAATTATTATATACTGACGCCCGAAAACTACACAGATCCTTCATTCCCAACAATGAAGAAATTTTTGGATCCCAATCGTGCAAGTCTTTCATTCGACTCCCAGCGTTCAATCATCGTATATCGTTTGGCCGAAACATACCTTATCGCTGCCGAAGCTGCTTTTAAACTGGGCAATAATTCTACAAGCAACGGAGCTGCTTATTACATCAATGAACTTCGTAAAAGAGCTGCCTCGAAGGAAGAATATATTGACGACCTGATGATTGCTCCCGGAGATATAACCATCGATTATATTCTTGATGAAAGAACACGCGAGCTTTGTGGAGAACAGTTGCGCTGGTTTGACCTTGTTCGCACACAAAAATTAGTTGAGCGTGTACGGAAGCATGGGTTCTTTACGACAAAATGGACAAACCATACCCTGCCTAAGGATAATATACAGGATTTCCACGTATTGCGCCCAATTCCACAGAAACAAATCGAGTCTGTTATTGCAGGCGATCCCTATCCACAACAACCTGGAGGGTGGGAAAATATGTAATCACTTGTTTAGACTATACGGGCGTACAACATCTGGCGTACGCCTGTTTTAATTTGGAAGGCTCATAATAGAAATCGGATACATAAAATAAGATAAAAAATAAAGGTTATTGTGAATTGATACATTAATGCAATAAAATAAGATGATTTAACGGTTTATTCCCGGTATCTTTTTTTAATATTGCTACTTATCATTATAAAACCTACTGCTAAAAATGAAAAGAACAATATTTCTTTTGGCCACCTTGCTGCTTTGCTTATCGGCATTTTGCCAGCCAAATTTCCTAAAGCGCTTACAGAAAGGAAAGCACCAGCATATCGTGGTATATGGAACCAGTTTGTCCAGTGGTGGAAACGGAAGGGCCTGGATGGACGTGGTCAAGGCACGTATTGCAGAGGAGTATGGCGATAATCTCGTCCATTATACGCTCGCCGGTAAGGGCGGGATGTGGTCTGTCTGGGGCGTCAAAAACTTCGAAGATAGTGTCATTGCCAAAAAGCCGGATGCCGTGTTTATAGAGTTTGGTATGAACGACGCATTTAAAGAATACGGGACATCGGTTGCGCTTGCTAAATTGAATCTGGAATATATGATTGACCGCGTACGACTTTATAGCGATTCCTGCGACATCTTTTTACAGGTTATGAATATGCCTATCGGAAAATCTGCTGCCTTTAGACCCGATCTATCAGCGTATTATGCGATGTATCGGGAAGTAGCACGGCAAAAAAAGGTTATGCTTATCGACCATTACACCAATTGGCAGAACATCTTAGATCAGGGGGAAGAGGTTTTCAGGCAGTACGTTCCGGATGGCTTACATCCCAATAAGAAGGGTGGAGAAGAGGTCATTGCACCGGAGATAATAGAATTTTTAAACTTAAATGTAACAGATAAATAGAAAACATGAGGAAAACACTATTGGCTATGGTTATCATAGCGCTACTTGTTTCTTGCAACCAATTGCATTCAAATGAATATCAAGCAGACCTGATTGTCTATGGCGGCACATCAGCGGGTATTATTTCTGCGGTACAGGCAAAAAAATCGGGGAAATCGGTCATCGTCATATCGCCGGACAAACACTTGGGCGGATTGTCATCGGGGGGGCTTGGGTTTACGGATACAGGTGATAAATCGGTCATCGGGGGGCTAGCACGCGATTTCTATCATCGTGTGTATCTGCACTATCAGGATAGCGCAGCTTGGCGCTGGCAAGGTCAGTCGGAATACGGCAACAAAGGCCAAGGTACAGCAGCAATAGATGGTAGCGAGCGTACGATGTGGATTTTCGAACCCCATGTAGCCGAACAAGTCTTCGAGGATTATGTAAAAGAGTACGAGCTGGAAGTTTGGCGAGATGAATGGTTAGATCGGGAGAGTGGTGTGATGAAGAAGGGCGACCGTATCGTTTCCATTACGACCTTAAGCGGGAAAACGTTTAAGGGAAAGATGTTTATCGATGCCACGTACGAGGGTGATTTAATGGAGGCTGCAGATGTGAGCTACCACGTGGGACGTGAGGGGAATAGTGTATACGGAGAGAAATGGAATGGCATACAGACTGGAGTATTACACCACGACCACTGGTTTAAGAGCGACATTAGTCCATACGTAATAGCGGGTGATAGCACGAGTGGGCTTTTATACGGCGTGTCAGCTGAGGATCCAGGTGTCTATGGGGAGGGCGATCATCGGTTGCAGGCCTATTGCTTCCGGATGTGTTTAAGTAACCACCCCGATAACCGCGTGCCCTTTCCGAAACCAGATTATTATAAACCGGAAAATTATGAGCTACTGGCGCGCGTTTTCACATCGGGCTGGCGCGAGACCTTTCGTAAATTCGACCCAATCCCCAATCGCAAAACGGACACCAACAACCATGGCCCCTTTAGCACGGATTTTATTGGTATGAATTACGATTATCCTGAAGCGAGTTACGAACGTCGTAAAGAGCTAATCAAAGAACATGAAGATTATCAAAAAGGACTGCTGTATTTCATGGCTAACGACGAGAAAGTACCGGTTGATGTGCGCAGGGAAATGGCGCAATGGGGCTTAGCGAAAGACGAGTTTACAGACAATGGACATTGGCCCCATCAGTTATACATCAGAGAGGCACGTCGCATGGTAGGCCAGCACATAATGACCGAACACGATACATTCAGCGAAACTGAGATTTCTGACCCTGTAGGCATGGGGTCTTATTCGCTAGATTCGCACAATGTACAGCGATACGTAAAGGCTGACGGGTATGTTCAGAATGAGGGGGATATCGGTGTAAAGCCCAAGAAGGGGCCTTATAAAATATCCTATGGCTCACTCGTACCCAAGAAAGAAGAATGCGTAAATCTTCTTGTTCCGGTATGTGTCTCCAGTTCACATATTGCCTTTGGTAGCATTCGTATGGAACCGGTATTCATGATACTGGGCGAAAGTGCAGCTTTAGCCGCATCTTTGGCTATTGACCAAGGTATCGGCGTGCAAGATGTACCCTATAGTGCTCTTCAAAAGATGCTGCTGGAAAATAAACAGATCTTATCCAAACCATAAGCAAAATATGTAGGATATTAAGAATTAAATCGTAATTTCAAACAGAAAGGATTATATATATGGATTTGATCAACAGAAGAATCGCCCTTCGCAGGTTACTGTTTATCGCGGGCGGTACACTTTTGCTTCCAGCCTGCTATCGAAAATCGGGCAAGCCAACTATTGAACTGACCCATTTGGTGATAGAGGAAGAACATGAAAATTTGCTAGCCGAGCTAGTTGAGACGATTATACCCTCTTCTAATACCTCTGGAGGACAGGAATTATTACTACACCTCTTTGTTTTGAAAATGGTGGATGATTGTCATAATCCAGAAGATCAAGCAGCTTTTATGGATGGATTGACGTCATTTTCTACTTATGCGCGCGAGAAAATGGGAAAGGATTTTATCAAACTGGAACCAGATAAGCGCCTTGCTTTTTTAGAAGAGATGAAGGAAGTAAAAGATGAACCGATAAAACGGTTTTATGCCATTACGAAACGCCGAACCATACAGGGGTTTGTGAATTCGAAGTATGTGATGACTGACTTAAAAAAATACGAGTTAGTTCCCGGTCGATATAATGGCTATGTAAAAATGGCCTGACGGCACATAGAAGAGAACAGAAACAAAATAAGAGAGAACACATAAAAGAATGGCAAACTTAAATATAGATGATGTAAAAACGCGCGTTTTCGATGCTATTGTAATCGGCTCCGGAGCAAGTGGAGGTTGGGCGGCAAAGGAATTCACCGAAAAAGGTTTAAAAACCCTCGTCCTCGAACGCGGACGCGACGTGGCACATGTCAAAGACTACCCAACGACTAACCTCTATCCATATGAATTGGAACACCGTAATGAAATAACCTATGCCGATAAGCAAACGAATCCGATTGCCAACAGATGTTACGCGTACAGAGAGGACACGCAACATTTTTTCGCGAAAGATGAGGAACATCCTTATATTCAGGAGAAAGATTTCGACTGGATTCGCGGATATCAGGTTGGTGGAAAATCATTGATATGGGCACGACAAACGCAGCGCTGGAGCGAATATGATTTTGAAGGACCTGCACGTGACGGCTTTGCGGTGGATTGGCCTATCCGGTATCATGATATCGATCCATGGTACAGTTACGTAGAACGTTTCGTTGGTATTGCGGGCAATAAGGATGGGCTATCTACACTCCCGGATGGTGATTTTTTACCGGGTTACCCGTTGAATGCGGCGGAAGATTATTTCCGTCAATCCGTCAATCAGCACTTTAAAAACAGGCACGTCATCAGTGCGAGGTGCGCACACCTCTCCGATCCACAGCCTATCCATCTTCAGCAGGGACGTGTAAAATGTCAGCACCGCGTACTGTGTCAGCGTGGTTGTCCTTTTGGAGGTTACTTCAGCAGCAATGCCTCTACTCTTCCTTGGGCACAAAAAACGGGTAATCTCACCTTACGTCCCCATTCGGTAGTGCATTCGATACTGTACGACCAAGAATCGGGCAAAGCGAAAGGTGTAAAAGTGATTGACACCGAATCACTGGAGGAAATAGATTTCTTCGCTGAGGTAATTTTTGTTAACGCTGCGGCTTTAAATACCAATCTTATTCTACTCAACTCTAAGTCGGACCGTTTTCCAGAAGGACTAGGAAATGACAACGGACTGCTAGGAAAATATATTGCTTTTCACAACTACACCGCACGTATCAGTGCGGAATATGATGGTCTTCTCGAATATCGAACAGATGGTCGAAATCCAGCCGGTGGGGGGTATATCCCTAACTTCCGTAATGTGGATAGTCAGGAAACAGATTTCTTGCGCGGTTGGGCAGCAGCTTTCAGTGCCAATCGTTCACAGGTTCGGGACACCAACGGTGTGGGTGATGCGCTCAAGAATGCATTACTCGATGATTCAAAATGGAGTAACTGGCGCATACATTCTCATATGATGGCGGAAACTATCCCCAAGGAAAGTAATCAAGTGTGGTTAGACGCAAGTAAAACCGATAAATGGGGCGTGCCACTCTTACATATTTCTGTAGATTACGCCGAAGACGATTGGCAAAGGCGTAAAGATTACTACGAACAGATGACTGCGATGTATGAGGCTGCCGGATTTAAGAACATCAGAACGTCCAATGATTCCCGTCGACCCGGAAACGATATTCATGAGATGGGTGGGGCTAGGATGGGCAACGATGCGAAGACTTCGTTATTGAATAAATGGAATCAACTCCACCTCTGTAAGAATGTTTATGTAACAGATGGCGCATGTATGACATCAACAGCGACGCAAAACCCGACATTGACCTATATGGCACTTACCGCGAGAGCAGTGGACCACGCCGTTAAGTCATTAAAAAAGGGCACTTTATTAGATGGTAAACAATAAAATAGGTTGTCGCAAAAATTTAGTTTACAGTGCACTGTTTAAGCTGTCCTAATCGAGTGTTAAGAAGGTACTGGTTTCAGTAGCCGGTACCTTCTTCATTTATCCCAAAAGCTTTTCGGTTTCCAGGTATTTCATAATGATCTGCGTCGCACCAGCACGTTGTTTCACATACGCACTAGCGGCTTCCCCACAAATCTTCCGGCGTTCCTGTTCGTTCAGCGATCTAAAAACACCCTGCAAGTCGTTGTAGTTGGCAATAGAAAATCCAGCCGTTAACGTGACGAGATCTACCGCTTCCTGAAACTTTTCATATTTTGGACCAAAGATAATCGGCATACCATAGGTGGCCGCTTCCAATGTATTATGGATCCCGACACCAAAGCCACCTCCTATATATGCAACGTCGCCATAATAGTAGAGAGACGATAACATGCCAATATTGTCAATGAGCAATATTTGCGCTGCTTCAATTTTGGCAGCGGTATACGATGAAAATTCGGAAAAATTAATGGCCTGAGGAAAGAGTTTAAGCAGGCTATGTATATGATTATCATCCACCTCATGTGGGGCAACTATAAATTTCCACAATGGATATTGCATGGCAAGTTGCTGCAATAGCGCTTCATCCGTTGGCCAGGTACTCCCCGCAACAAGTACATGCTGATTTCCGACAAATTGCTTTATGGGAAGGATTTCCTGATGTTTCTTGGGCAACTCCACCACCCGGTCAAATCGGGTATCTCCCGCCAAACCTGCATGCGTAATTCCAATCCATTTTAACATATGGACACTATCCGTATTTTGGGTAAAGAAAAAGGAAACTTTTTTGAGAATAGAACGGTAAAATCCGCCATACGGCTTAAAAAACAGTTGTTCCTCTCGAAAAATAGCCGAAATCATAAGCAAACGAATCTTGCGTTTATGGAGTTCATTAAAATAATGGTACCAATATTCGTATTTGGTGAAAACGGCAAATTTAGGGTTGATCGCTTCCACAAAGTCACGTGCGGCCCTCGCAGAATCTTCAGGTAAATAAAACACATAATCCGCCAATGGGGTATTTTTGCGAATCTCATAGCCTGAGGGAGAAAAAAAAGTTACTACAATTTTTTCATTTGGATATTTTTTTTTGATCTGTTCCAAAACAGCCCTTCCTTGCTCAAATTCTCCTAAGGAAGCAAAATGAAACCAGATGTGTTCCTGACCTTTTTCAACCGTGTGTTTTATGTGTTTTAACAGTCCTTTTCGTCCGTCTACCCAACGTTGTGCCTTGGTATGAAAAGGAGCTATCAACCGTAGTATCATACCGTAAAAAACAATTCCCAGATCGTAGAGTATCCGCATATTAATGAAATAATACTTATCTTCGTCAAAGATATTAAACCTTTTCTAATTCACGACAAAGTGCAACAGAAGGCTCAAAAAAGAATACTTATAACCGGTGCAGCAGGATTTTTAGGTTCACACCTTTGTGATCGATTTATTCAGGAAAATTATCATGTTATTGCGATGGATAACCTGATTACCGGAGCTCTGGAAAATATCGAACATCTTTTTCATATGGCAAATTTCGAGTTCCATCATCATGATGTTTCCAAATTTGTGCACGTTCCGGGAAAGTTGGATTATATTCTTCATTTTGCGTCTCCAGCCAGTCCAATAGATTATTTGCGCATTCCTATACAGACTTTGAAAGTTGGTTCATTGGGTACGCACAATCTTTTAGGATTAGCTAAAGATAAGCAAGCACGCATTTTGGTTGCCTCTACTTCTGAAGTATATGGTGATCCCACCGTTTCTCCCCAATCGGAGGAGTATTGGGGAAACGTGAATCCTGTCGGCCCGCGAGGAGTATACGACGAAGCTAAGCGTTTTCAGGAGGCTATGACAGTGGCTTACCATAATTTTCATGGACTGGATACTAGGATTGTACGCATATTCAATACATTCGGCCCCCGTATGCGACTGGAAGACGGAAGAGCTTTACCTACCTTTATCGCACAGGCCCTTAGAGGGGACGACCTAACCGTATTTGGTAACGGCGAACAGACGCGTTCATTTTGCTATGTTTCCGACCAAATTGAAGGTATTTATAGATTATTACATACCGAATACCATGAGCCATTGAACATTGGTAACCCAGAAGAGCTGTCTGTCAAGGCGGTTGCAGAAGAGATCATAGCCTTAACTGAAAGCAAGTCAAAGATCATCTATGAAGCGTTACCTGTAGACGACCCGCAGCAGCGAAGACCCGATATTACAAAGGCAAAACGAATACTGGGGTGGGAACCACAGGTGTCGAGAAGAGAAGGCTTAATACAAACGATAGCGTATTACAAACAAAAATTAAAAGACGGAGTAAAACAACAAATCAACATATAAATGAGCAAAATATTAGTTACCGGAGGCACAGGTTATATTGGTTCCCATACAGTAGTGGAACTCTACAAAGCAGGGTATACACCTGTAATTATTGACAATTTATCCAATTCAAGCAGCAAGATCTTAGCACAGATCGAAAAAATTATCGGCGTAAAACCCGAGTTTCATCAATTTGACCTATGCGATACCGAACAAACCACAGCATTCATCAATAACAATCCCGATATCAGTGGCATTATTCATTTTGCGGCTTCAAAAGCCGTGGGTGAATCCGTTCAAAAACCATTAAAATATTATCACAACAATTTTTTCTCCCTAATCAATTTGTTGGAAGCTTATCAGGAGAAGAAAATCAATTTTGTATTCTCTTCAAGCTGTACGGTATATGGCGAGCCAGATGCATTACCCGTTACAGAATCTGCGCCAGTGAAGAGAGCCAGCTCTCCCTACGGCAACACCAAACAGATCGCAGAGGAAATCCTCGCGGAATCTGCCGCTGCATACGACAACTACAACATAATCGCACTACGTTATTTCAATCCGGTAGGTGCACACGAGTCGGCCTTAATCGGCGAATTACCACTGGGTGTACCCCAAAACCTCCTGCCTTTCATCACGCAGACCGCCATCGGAAAACGCGAAAAGTTAACCGTCTTTGGAAATGATTTTGATACACCTGATGGCTATTGTATACGGGATTTTATTCATGTTGTAGACTTGGCAAAAGCACACGTTGCTGCGATTCAACTTTTAGAAAAAGGTAATCCAAACGGAAAATACGATGTATTCAATGTCGGTACCGGAAAAGGATACTCTGTCCTTGAAGCAATCAAGGCTTTTGAGAAAGTCTCCGGTAAGACGTTAAATTATGAGGTTGGTCCACGACGAGAAGGCGATATTGTAAAAGTATATGGAGATGTCACCAAGTCATCCAGCGAACTAGGTTGGAAAGCCCAGCTCGGCATTGAGGAGATGATGTCTTCCGCTTGGAAATGGGAAAATTATCTGAAAGAAAATCCGATTGAATAATTAGAAGTTGTTCGCGGATTCGCTTATTTGAGAATTTGCGAATCCGCGTATTTGCACACCGGCCTATCTGTTAACACCCTCTCCTTCTTTCACATCAGCATAGCGCTCCGGTCTATATTTGAATGCTGGTGTTAGCCAGTACATCAATACAATGCGGGAGTACCTATAATTAAATGGCGCCAAGAGGATGGTCGCTAATACGGCTACAGTAAGGTAAAGCCATGGCGATTCCATATTCCGTGTAATGATATATGTCCCTATACATACGCTCACTAACTCCGCTACGACAAATACATAACTCACGTACATCGCTACGTAAAAATAACCAGGCTCTTTCTCGAATTTAAGACCACAATGCGGACAGGTATTTCGCATCTTTTTAGACGAAAAACTAAATAGCGGCCCTTCGAACATATCCCCTTTTCTACACCGAGGACACTTTCCATTTGCAGCGCTTTTCAGCTCACTGGGAATAATATATTTTGCTTCTTCCATAATTTCTTCTATATCTTACTGCTTCTTTCTTCTAAATTCCTCCGGTGTAATTCCCTCCATTTTTTTGAAAAATTTCGTGAAATACGAATTATCACTAAAATTCAATTCGTACGCTATCTCACTAATGCTGTGCTGATGTACCACCAATAAGCGCTTCGCCTCCAGCAAAATCCTATTACGAATAAGTTCTCCAGCCGAAAGGCCCAGATACTCTTTTGAAAGTGCATTAAGATGATTGGGCGTAATATAAAGAAGCGCCGCGTACTGCTTCGGTAAATGTAAGTCTTTATATTTCTTTTCGACCAGCGCTCTAAAATTTTTAAGTAATGTATAATTATATGACGAGGCTTCATGCCTTTCATTTGGCTCCATTTGCTGTTCTAATACCATAAAAAAATACAGCAAGGACACCTTTATAAAATCCATACCGAAGGATCTTTGAATCAACCTATCCATTACCCGCAAAATGGTATCCTGATATTCATGGGAAATCATAAAAACACATGTATGCTTAAGACCTAAGAAGAATGGGAAGTTTGAAAGATAATCTGGTTGCAGTAGAAAAGTTTGGAATGTATCCACGCTAAAGTTAACAATATACCCTTCTACCGCGCCTTCGAAATTCCACGTATGAATTTGCCCAGGAATCATAAAATAAACCTGCCAAGGCCGGACCTCATATTCATCAAAGTCGATGGTATGTTTTCCTCCTCCATTTGTAAATATTACAAAATGATAAAAGTTATGCTGGTGAGGAAAAACAAGATTATTATTCCTTTCCAGATAACTCGACAAACGCTCAACAAGAATTCCCCCTTCTTTATCGGCCGATAAAGTACATTGATCGAGTATGGGGGCGCTTGTAATCATTGACACAAAGATATTTAAATACTACCAGATCGAATGGTACATTTAGCTTTTTCAATGGTACTTTTTACGGATTTATATTTCAATACTATTTCCACCAAAATTCAACGTTTTTTTTGCAGATATTTTTTTAGATTAGCATATGTCTTTACATAAAAACAACACCCTTAAAGAAGCTGTTCTTTCGCTTTCACAAAAAGAGAAAGACAAGCTGCTTGTACGTCTGATTAATAAAGACAAAATGCTATTGAAACAGCTACATTTCCAGCTACTAGAAGATGAACTAGACTTAGAAGATCGAATTAAAAAGCTGAAAGGAAGTTTAGAAAATCTAATGTCCGAAGCTGAAAACTCCATCAAAAACATACCTACCTATAGCCAATATAGAGCACTAAATATACTTCTACGTCAAGCGAGCGGAAGTATAAATGAACATGAAAAGGTAACAAAAGACAAGATAAGTGAGATTGAATGTCGAATATACCTGTTAAAGACAGCCTTTGAGAAGTTTCCTAAACTTTTCGAATCCACGGCTGTGAGCAGCGGTTTGAAGCTCCGAAATTATGCGGCAGGTCGAATAAAAAATGTTAACGGAAAATTCGATAAGTTACATGAAGATTTACAATTCGACTTACAGAATGAGATGGAATTCGTAGCGGAATTTGGCATGAAACATGGACTGCGTTGAGCTATAAATTTATTTTAGTAACTTCGCATAAAAAGTAATTCTTCGGGTGGGTATTCAAGAAATTTTAGAAAAATACAGGGAGATCGAGCAGGTAAAAACACTTGTCAAATCGATCCAAAACAAAAGTCCAAAAGTTCATCTTAAAGGTTTAATTGGTTCCGCAGATGCGATGGTTGCTTCGGCAGCTTATCATCTTCACGTACGTCCGTATGTTTTTATTTTGCCTAACCATGAAGACGCTTCCTATTTTCTCAGTGACCTCGAAAGTATCTTTGACAAGCAGATCCTATTTTTCCCAGCCTCCTATCGAAAAGCTTTTGAATTCACGCAACTAGATAGCGCCCATGTATTGCAACGCGCTGAAACATTAAGCGCTTTAAATCACACGTCCGAATTACCGAAAATTGTGGTCACTTATCCCGAGGCAATCGCGGAGAAGGTCATCAACCGAAGTGATCTTGAGAAAAACACACTCGAAATCACCCAAAATATTAAAGTTGGTATTGATTTCATCAATGAATTCCTTTATGAATATGACTTTGACCGCGTCGATTTCGTGTACGAACCCGGGCAGTTTGCCATTCGAGGAGGCATCGTCGACATTTTTTCCTTCTCCAACGATCTCCCCTATCGGATTGAGTTCTTTGGCGATGAGATAGAAAGCATCCGGACTTTTGACATTGAAAGCCAGCTCTCCGTAAGCAAAATACACACCGTCACGATTGTTCCTAATGTCCAAGCAAAGTTTCTAGCGAATAACCACATCTCTCTACTCGAATATGTCGATAAAAACACGGTGGTATGGATTAAAGATGTTCAATTTACCTTCGATATTATCAAAGAAGGATATAAAAAGGCTTCACAGTTTTGGAAAGCGCTGTCCGAAAAAGAGATAAAAGACAATCCCGAATGGCTTGACCCCCGATTTACCTTTACCGATGACCGAAATTTTGCCTCCCTGTTGTTTGAATTTCCGAATATCGAATTTGGCAAACAGTTTTTCTATAATGCATCGGAGGTGATTACTTTCGACACACACCCCCAACCCTCCTTCAATAAAGACTTTACGCTTCTCACACACAATATGAAGGAGAATGAGAAGCATAAGATCACCAATTTAATATTTTCAGATTCCAACAAACAGATAGAGCGAATCTATGCCATATTGGAAGATCTGGATAAGTCCAATACATTCATACCGGTACACCGCGCTTTACGCGAAGGCTTCAGAGATGACACCATACAACTTGCTTGCTATACAGATCATCAGATTTTCGACCGATATTACAAATACAAACGGAAGAAAGGCTATGAGCGCTCGCAAGCTATTACGCTGAAGGAGCTGCGTGATCTCAAACCGGGCGATTACATCACCCATATTGATCATGGTGTAGGTAAATACGCCGGACTGGAAAAAGTAGACGTGAATGGCAAAACGCAAGAGATGATACGATTGGTTTATGCCGACAACGACCTATTGTATGTTAATATAAATTCCCTTAATCGCATTTCTAAGTATTCGGGAAAGGAAGGATCTGTTCCCAAAATGAATAAGCTAGGAACCGATACCTGGGACAAGCTTAAGAAAACGACTAAAAAGAAGGTTAAAGATATCGCGCGCGATTTGATCGTTCTCTATGCCAAACGGAAGGCACAGACAGGTAACGCCTTCAGTCCGGACAGCTATCTACAGAACGAATTAGAGGCCTCTTTTATTTACGAAGACACCCCAGATCAAGAGAAAGCGACTGCCGATGTAAAACGTGACATGGAATCTCCGCATCCGATGGATCGATTAGTATGCGGTGACGTAGGTTTCGGTAAAACAGAGGTTGCCATCCGCGCGGCTTTTAAGGCCGTAGCCGATAGCAAACAGGTAGCCGTGTTAGTACCAACCACTATCCTTGCGCTGCAACATTACCGTACATTTAAAGAACGTCTTCAAGGCCTCCCGGCAAATATTGATTACATCAATCGATTCAAGACGTCTAAACAGATCAAAGAAACACTCAGCAAACTAGCGGATGGTAAAATCGATATTATCATCGGTACGCACCGTCTAGTAAGCAAGGATGTGAAATTCAAAGATTTAGGACTGATGATCATCGACGAAGAACAAAAATTCGGGGTATCCGTCAAAGAAAAGCTAAAAGTGATGCGCGCCAATGTTGATTCCTTAACATTGACCGCCACACCTATACCACGCACACTGCATTTTTCGTTGATGGGCGCTCGGGATCTAAGTTTGATCACCACTCCCCCCCCGAACCGACAACCCGTACAAACGGAATTGCACGTATATAATGAGACCTTGATTCAGGAGGCTGTATCTTACGAATTGGACCGCAGCGGACAGGTGTTTTTTATCCACAATCGCGTAGCAGATCTAAAACAATTGGGTGCGATGATCCAAAGACTGGTGCCTGGAGCGCGGGTCGGTGTAGCGCATGGCCAATTGGAGGGAGATGATTTAGAAGATGTGATGTTGAAATTTATCAACAACGATTACGATGTCTTGGTGGCGACAACTATTATTGAAGCCGGACTAGACATTCCTAACGCCAACACTATTATCATCAACCATGCGCATATGTTTGGCTTGAGTGATTTACATCAAATGCGCGGCCGCGTAGGGCGTTCTAATAAAAAAGCATTTTGCTATCTATTAAGTCCTCCGCTATCGACCCTTACCAATGAGGCCTATAAACGACTTTCAGCAATTGAAGAATTCTCTGAATTGGGATCAGGCTTCAACGTTGCCATGCGCGACTTGGATATACGCGGCTCCGGTAATCTTTTAGGAGCGGAGCAATCGGGATTCATTGCAGAAATAGGCTTTGAAATGTATAATAAAATCCTTGACGAAGCGGTACAGGAGTTAAAAGAAGATGAATTTTCAGACCTATTTGCCGATGACAAAAATCATAAATACGTCACTTTTACACAGATAGATACCGATTTAGAAGTATTGATTCCAGATGAATATGTTACCAATATCGGAGAGCGTTACAATCTATACAATGATATCGCAAAACTTGAAAACGAATCGCAGCTACAGGACTTTATCCAATCGCTGACAGATCGATTTGGACCAGTACCAGCCCAAGTACACGAATTATTCAATACGTTAAGGCTTCAATGGATGGGAAAGGAAATCGGGTTAGAAAAAATATCCTTCAAGAAAAATGCGTTAAAAGGCTATTTCATCAACAATCCCAAATCTGCTTACTTTGAATCCGATCAATTCGGCAAAGTATTGGCTTTTGTACAAGCCCATCCCGCTGTCAGTAATCTAAAAGAGGTAAAAGGACAGCTACGTATAGCCGTAAATAATGTAAACAGTATCGAATACGCGCTAAATCTGTTAAAAGAAATGGTGTAAGCGGATCTCAGGGCGTGATAATTTTAAATGAAGGTTTATTTTAACAGTTTGTCGCTCGCAAATTCCAAATTATATTGACAAGCATTAATATCCTTATTTATCTTTTTGCCCTCATCGGCGGGCGGCCTAGTCCTTTTCCCTTGATGGAAAATGGACCAAAAGATCAAGACTGGGCCAATGTTACGCTAAAAGCTTTTGGATTTACTAAACAGCTCCAAGCCGTTGCACTTCGTAGATCTGTTCTTAACGCAAATCCAAAAGCTTTCATAACGCTACATCGGCCTAGGTCGTCCTTTCTAATTTCAGCTGGAGTTCAAAGTAAATATTTAATAAAAAACGTAGTACCCATACATTCACGAAAAATGTCGCCTTAGCGGGTCGACAATAGCAGGAATGGTGAGCCGTGGTGTCGAGCCGGTACAGCGACGATTTTTTTGCTTCTTTTTTAGGGTAAAAAAGAAGGCCCTGCCACGGCGAGTGGCGGAGAGGAAAAGCAATGGACAAAGTTAATTGCCTAATTTAAACCTTCATTATTACTCCCCAAAACTAAACATTTACTTCATGACATTAAAACACCAAAGAATATCTACTAACCAAATAGATTTTATTACTTTTGATAAACTAAACATATGACATGGCAAAGGTAGAAACGAATCTTATTCACATCGGCGAAGAATTTAATAAAACAAATGCCGTAGTAGCTCCTATTTATCAATCGTCAACATATCTGGCAAGCGAAGATATAGACGCCTATATTACTGCCGCGACCGCGCCAAAATACCCGGAATTTTATCACCGTCATGGCAATCCGACGAATAGTCAAGTTGCTGTCATTGTTGCAAATTTGGAAAAAACAGCAGATGCTTTGGTTTTATCCACGGGTATGGCGGCCATCAGCACGGCTATCCTCGCACTTGTCAAGGCTGGAGATCATATCATTGCCCAGCATGCGCATTATTCGGGAACCACCTTGTTCTTCAAGCAATTCTTAATCGACTATGGCATCGAAATCACACATGTTGACCAAAAGGATATCAATGCGTTCGAAGCAGCCATACAATCGAACACCAAACTTATTTATTTAGAAACACCATCCAATCCAAATTTAGATATTACGGACCTTGAGCTATTGGGAAGATTAGGAAAAGAAAAAGGTATCACGACTATGGTGGATAATACATTTGCTTCCCCCATAAATCAGGTGCCCAGTGAATTTGGTATCGACGTCGTTATTCATAGTGCCACAAAGTATCTGGGCGGACATTCTGATTTAACCGCAGGCATCGTATGTGGTTCCAAAGAATATATTGAGAAAGTCTGGAGCCGTTCCCTAGTATTGGGCGCCACGTTAAGTCCATTTGACTCTTGGCTGCTGTTAAGAGGTTTAAAAACCCTTTCGCTTCGGGTTAGACAGATTAACGAGAACGCACAACAATTAGCGGAGTGGCTGGAAAGAAATGCCGCTATCCAGCATGTCGCCTATGTCGGGTTACCTTCACATCCACAGCATGAGCTAGCAAAGAAACAGATGAAAGGTTTCACAGGAATGATGTGTATAGAAGTGGTAGGACAAAGTGAAGAAAATGCCTTTCAAAATGCCCAAAGAATACTCAACAACCTAAAAATATTTACGAATGCAGCGAGCTTGGGAGGGGTTGAATCTCTGGTTGTCCATCCGGCAAGCATGTGGGGCTCGCATCATTCAGCGGAACAAAAACAAACCTCCGGTATTACAAAAGGAATGCTTCGGATTTCAGTAGGTATTGAACACATTGACGACCTGATCGCAGATTTCGATCAGGCAATCCGTATGATTTAGCATAAGTAAAAGGCTCCTTACGGAGCCTCTTACTTATTATTTCTTTACCGAAAAGCTATAGATTGTTTTCGTCTTGTACGTATCTCCCGGTTTTAACACCGTTGATGGAAAATTGGGTTGATTAGGGGAATCCGGAAAATGCTGCGTCTCCAAACATAGTCCCGTTCTAAAATCATCCTTTTTACCATTTTTCAATGTTACCTTACCGGCCATGAAGTTACCGCTATAAAATTGAATACCTGGCTCAGCCGTATAAATATCCATTACAATTCCAGACTGATCCCCCATTAAAGTCGCCGCATGGTTCAATCCATCCACTTTTGTCCCATTTAGCGCCCAATTGTGATCATATCCTTTCCCAAAGGTCAACTGCTCATTCTCTACACCTATATCCTGACCTATCGTTTTGGGTTGGGTAAAATCAAAAGGTGTACCTTTTACCGGCGCCAACTCTCCGGTAGGAATCAAACCACCATCCACAGGCGTGTACTTATCTGCTAAAATTTGAAGTTGATGATCGAGGATCGTTCCACTTCCTTCTCCGTTCAGGTTAAAATAAGCATGATTGGTTAAGTTTACCACGGTTTCTTTATCAGTCGTTGCTATGTAATCAATTTCCAAACCTGTATTCCGTAGCCCATAAGTAACTTTGATGTCCAAGTTTCCAGGAAATCCTTCGTTACCATCGGGCAGGGTGTAAGCAAATTGGATTGTACTATCATTCAGTTGCTGCCCTTCCCATGCCTGAAAATGAGTTCCTTTTAAACCGCCATGTAATGTGTGTCCATTGTTATTTTGTGGCAAGGTATATTCTGTACCACTGAGCTTGAATTTACCGTTGGCAATACGATTACCAAACGGACCTACAATAGCGCCATAATATGCTTCTGCGGGATTATTATATTCCGTTGCCGTGTTAAATCCCAAACTGACGTCCACTGTTGCCCCATTTTTATCGGGTACATTCAGCGATACCAAACGCGCACCATAATTTGTAAATGATGCCGACAGACCTGACTGACTTTTGATCGTATACAGATCTATCTTTTTGCCATCAATTTCAGCAGCAAAAGAATGGGAAGTATCTACTCCAGTATGGGAGGTTGAATCTTGCGAAGAAGAACTGTTGGTTGACGATTGGCACGAAACGAATGCCAGTGATAGCACACCAAGTCCAAGTAATGAAAATTTTGTCATATTTGTTTATAATTAAGTTATATTAATATTCTATTTCAGAAGTTGTGAACCTCCATCCGCTTTCACAAATATTGGATCCAATTCGAGGTTAAACTTCGTCTTATAAGCCGGAGCTATTGCATCAGCAAGTTGCTGTCCAAAACCTTTTTTCACGATATTGATCGTGCAACCGCCAAAGCCACCTCCCATCATCCGTGCACCTACTACTTCAGGAATATCCTTTACAAAATCCACTAAAAAATCCAACTCTTCGCAGCTCACATCATATTCGTCACTCAAAGCAGCATGCGCAAAAAACAACTGCTTACCAAGCTCTTCAATATCACCTTTTTTCAATGCTTCGCAAGCTTTATCCAAGCGTATATTCTCCTCTACCACATACTTGCATTTCGTATATGTGTCCACGTCACGATCTTTTACCAACTCGTCTAACATATCGACCGTAATATCACGAAGGCTATTTACATCCGCGTGCTTCTCCTTTACCCAAGCTACCCCTTGCTCGCACAACTCTCTTCTTTTGTTATAGGCCGACGAGGCCAAGGAATGTTTAACATTCGTGTTTAGCAACACAATTTCATACGCTCCAAGCTCCAAGGGGACATATTCATATTCCAATGTGCGGCAGTCGAGTCGAAGTACATGGCCTTCCTTGCTTAATACCGAAGCAAATTGATCCATGATGCCGCATTTTACACCGGCATACGTGTGTTCAGCCAATTGGCCTATTTTCGCGATATCTACCCTTTTTAAGCCAAATGAAAACAGCTCGTTCAGTGCAAATCCGGTAGCACATTCTACCGCAGCCGAAGACGACAAACCTGCTCCCAGTGGTACATCCCCGTCCAAATAAAGGTTGAAACCATCTACTGGAAGATTTAATTTCTGTAATTGATCTACCACACCCAAAATATAATTTGGCCACCCTTTATCGGTTATAGCTAGATCAGCAAGATTTACCGAATAGTTTTCGTTGAAATCTTCCGCATAGAGATGAATTTCTTGATCGTTACGTTTTCCTACGGCAATGTAAATTGCCTTATCAATGGCCGTCGGTAAAACGAAGCCTTCGTTGTAATCTGTGTGTTCGCCAATAATATTAATCCGGCCCGGTGATTTGGCTAGCAAATCAGGATCCGATCCAAATATTTCGTTATATCTGTTTTTAAGTACTGTAGTCTCTATCATTTATTTTTTCTTATTATAATGTGTAGTCGATTGTTTTCTTAATACATCAGCAGCAAATTCGGGTGTTATATCACGCTGTGGATTCGCCAACATTTCGTAGCCAACCATGAATTTTTTAACCGAAGCAGATCGCAGCAGCGGTGGATAAAAATGCATATGCCAATGCCATTCCTGTTGATCGCCCGAATTTACAGGTGCTTGGTGCATTCCTGCAGAATAAGGGAAAGAAGTCTGAAAAATATTGTCATATCGAATCGTCAATTCCTGAAGTGTTTTACCTAAATCTTCCTTTTCCTCTTCCGTAAAATCAAGAATATTGGTCACATGGCGTTTGCTGACTACCAGTGTTTCGTATGGCCAAGAAGCCCAAAAAGGAACCAAAGCCACGAAATGAGTATTGTCAATAATAATTCGCTCTTGCTTTACCAGCTCAATTTCTACATATGCACTCAATAGGGATTTGGCATTCGCTTTATAATAATTTGAAAATTGCAATGCCTCCTTTTCAATTTCAACGGGAAGGCTGCTTTGTGCCCATATTTGACCATGTGGATGAGGATTACTACAGCCCATTATCGCGCCCTTATTTTCGAATATCTGAATATATTTTATCCATTCCTTATTTGACAACTCGCGAAATTCATATTGCCACAAGTCTACAACAGCCTTTATGGCAGCTAAATCCATTTCCGGTAGTGTCAAATCATGCCTTGGCGTAAAAGAAATGACCTTGCAAATACCGCGTTCAGTTTCTGCCCTCAGTAAATCACCCTCATTATATGCTCCGTCGGGAGACTCTGCTAACAATGCTGAAAAATCATTGACAAACACGAAGCTTTCTTTATAATCAGGATTTTGCGTACCATCTGCACGAGAATTCCCAGGGCACAAATAACATTTCGGATCGTATTGGGGTCTAT
This sequence comes from Sphingobacterium olei, assembly GCF_005048855.1. Taxonomy (GTDB): domain Bacteria; phylum Bacteroidota; class Bacteroidia; order Sphingobacteriales; family Sphingobacteriaceae; genus Sphingobacterium; species Sphingobacterium olei. The sequence goes on along the minus strand of NZ_SUME01000004.1, from coordinate 69,941 downwards.
TATCAGCGGGCAAATCCTCTACCTGTCCTTGCCACGGTCTTTTACTGCGATGTGGTGAAACCAATATCTTTTCTCCTGTTAACAAGTTTACCCGAGTATGCGGTTGGTCTAAAAATGAAAGCATATAATTATTTAAATCAAAGGTTTAGATGCTAAAAATAGGTGTTTTCAATTAATTATCAAAGTGTATTTTTTACACCAGCTTAAAAATATTGAAAATGAACTGTTTTTGCCTTTTTATGAACGGAATAGGCTAATTAATAAGGGGTATGTTTTTTTAATTTATGTAAAATTAAAGGAATCTATTTTTTATACAATTTTTTAGAATGTCCCTCGCATTACCTTGCCGCCATTGGCCATGGCAGGGCTTTCTTCTTTTCTCTCAAAAGAAGCAAAAGTCATCGCTGTACCCATTTGCCACAGTGGCTAGTGCCTCCTCCTGCTATTGGCAAATGGTTAAGGCGATATTTGTAGGGCATCAACAGACAGTGCATTTGTTGTGTATATTTGTATACCTCAGCTGAATTTAGAAAGGACGACCTAGGTCGATGTAGCGTTAAGAAAACTTTTGGATTTGCGTTAAGAACAGATCCCCGAAGTGAAAACGGCTCGGAGCTGTTTAGTAAATCCAAAAGCTTTTAGCGTAACATTGACCCAGTCTGGGTTTTTGCTTCTTTTGACCAAGCAAAAGAAGGAGGGCCGCCCGCCGATGAGGGCAAAAAGATAAAATACCGATATTAATGCTTGTAAATATAGTCTGGAATTTGCGAGCGACACACTGTTAAAATAAATCTTCCTTTTCCTTACCCCGTCACCAATTCAAAAACAGTAATTTCGGGCAGTATCCCTACTCTTCCGGGATACCCTAAGAAACCATAGCCTGTATTAACATAAAGCTGCTTATCGTCCTTTTTATATAACCCCGCCCATTCTTTATAAATATATTTAGCCGGGCTCCATTGAAAATGTTCGCCTCGTACACCAAATTGCATACCATGTGTATGACCGGCGAACATAACGTCTATATCGGTATCAAGCACCTGCGCTCTCCAATGCGATGGGTCATGGGATAAAAGTAACTTTACTGCTTTATCCTCCGTTCCCATCAAGGCTTTCGTCAGATCTCCCTTCTTCGGGAAGCGGCCTGTGCCCCAGTTCTGAACACCCACTATCGAAATTTCATCATTTCCGACTCTAATGGTCCGATTTTCATCCATTAACAAATCCCAGCCCATTACTTTATGGGTTTCAATCAGATGCTGTAGATTTGTCCGCTTTTCCGGACTATCCCCTTTACCATAATAATAATCACCATAATCGTGATTACCCAAAGTAGAAAACACACCTAGATCAGCTTTTAACTTGGAAAATATATCTTGATAATCCCTCATTTCAGATGCTACATTATTAACCAAATCCCCGGTAAAGAATATCATATCGGGTTTCTCGCCAAGCACCATTTCTATTCCGCCTAATACGGCCTTGTGATTGTAAAACGATCCGGAGTGAACATCGGAGATCTGTGCCAGCTTCATTCCATGAAAAGCTTTTGGCAGATTAGGCAACACCAATTTTTGTCGCCTGATACGATAGTCATATGCACTTGATATTACACCCCAAGATAAAGGAAATAAGGGCAAGGAAGCAACAACCAAACCGGATTTCGTCAGGAATTCCGAGCGAGAGATTCCATTTTTAGGACGTTCGGGAAGGGGAGCTTCCAATACTTCGGTATGCTCGGCAAGTGCGATTTTGTTTTTCGGTTTAAATAAACGTGCTATCCATACCCCACCTCTACGTATATCATCGATCAAAAGAATAAGGATAAATATAAACTTACAGGCCGCTGTCATAAAGAACGCGACCAACACCACCGACCGATAGGCTAATGGAAGACTGAATTCGGCAGCTATAATTAATCCTAATAGCAGACCTATGGCGTACCCCCACCAGATCAACGTAAACCATTTTGTATGAACAAATTTTATTTTCGTAGCACGTAATGCGAAGAAAATATAAAAATCAAATACCAGTAATAATATTGCGTTGAAAATCAACATCGTTCTTTCTTGTTTTAATTATTAAGTGCTAGTCGCTTCAGCGCCTGAATCCACTTTGGATCGTCATTTAAACTTTCCACCATAGTTACCTCTTCACCTCCAAATGCTTTAAATTCATTGGCATATTCCACTTGAATTTCGTCGATCGTTTCGATGCAGTCAGATACAAAAGCTGGACTGAATACCAATAGTTTTTTAACCCCTCTACTCGCCAAATCGTGCAATGTATCTGAGGTGTATGGTTGGATCCATGGCGTCTTTCCAAGGCGAGACTGAAAACAGACGGTATACTGATCTTCGGTCAAATTCAATTTCTTGGCAATCGCCCGGGTTGTCCCATAGCATTGTGATAAATAGCAGAACGCATTTGTTTCCATCTTACAGGAGTCACATCCCGTCTCTGGGCACACTAGATTGCCCGTAGGATCCACTTTACCAAGTTGCCGTACAGGGAGACCATGGTAACTGAATAAAACATGGTCATGTGCCGCAATATCATGGCGCAATGCATGATCAACAAACGTATCAATCATATCGGGATCTTCACAGTAACTGTTGACAAAGGAAACTTGCGGAAAATAAGGCCATGTTCGCATAATCTCCATAACCTTTTCAATAACGGAACCAGAAGTAGCTGAAGCATACTGCGGAAATAAAGGAATAATCCGAATAGACTCTAAGAACATGCTTTGCATTTTTTGCAAGGCAGATTCTATGGAAGGATTTTGATAACGCATCGCCAATTCCACATGATATTCTTCCCCCAACTCTTCCTGAAGCATCTTTTGCTGTAGGAGACTATAGTACATCAACGGAGAGCCATTTATTTCATCCCATATTGTTGCATACGTAGCGGCCGATTGGGCGGCCCGCTTCGGGACAATAACGCCTTTAACGAGTAGATTACGTCCTAAACTAGGAATATCAATCACCCTACCATCCATTAAAAACTCTGTCAAATATCTCCGTACGTCCGCAGTTTTAGGGGAGTCGGGTGTACCCAATTGCACCAATAGTACGCCTTTAGTAGCTTGCTTACTCATCTCGACACAAAAATAATCAAAATTTATACCATCAGATGAGATCTCATAGAATATGAAGATTACATGACCTACTACAAACCTTCGAGCACCTGTTTTACTTCCTTCATAAGCCACATCGGAGTAGATGTAGCTCCACAGACACCTACCGTTTCGTGTTCTTGAAAAATAGAAGGGTCTATCTCATCCGATGCAGAAATAAAGAAAGAATTGGGGTTAGCGGCTTTGCACACATCATATAGGACTTTGCCGTTTGACGATTTCTTGCCCGAGACAAAAAGCACTTTATCATATTGCCGCGCAAAATCACCTAAATCTTCATAACGGTTGGATACCTGGCGACAAATCGTATCATTCGCCTTTACTTCATACCCTCTATTGATCAATTCTTCTTTGATTGCGTAGAACTTGTCTACACTTTTGGTAGTTTGACTATATAATGTAAAAGAGGGAGGCAATTCTACCTCATCTAACTCAGCAATATCTTGAAACACCAATGCTTGATTGTTGGTTTGTCCTTGCAAACCAATAACTTCCGCATGACCATGTTTTCCAAAAATCAAGATTTTCTCATTGTCATCATGAGATGTCTTGATCCGGTTCTGCAGTTTTAAAACTACCGGACAGGATGCATCTATTAGCGTGATATTGTTTTCCAAAGCAATCTGGTAGGTTTCAGGAGCTTCACCATGCGCCCGAATCAACACCTTTTCATTTTGTAAACCCGGCAAAGCTTCATGTCCAATAATTCGAAGGCCTTTTGCTTTCAGCCGTGCTACCTCCTCGTCGTTGTGGACGATATCACCCAAACAATATAAATACCCCTCCTCTTCAAGGATTTCCTCAGCCATATCAATAGCATAGACAACACCGAAACAAAATCCGGAGTCTTTGTCAATTGTTACATGTAGATTCTTAGACATATATGCAAAGTTAACAATTAGATTTTTTCTTTTTGCTTTTTACTTTTCATACCTTTGCAAAAATTTAATGGTTATGGCAACAAATAGAACATTTACGATGATAAAACCAGATGCAGTAGCAAACGGACACATCGGAGCAATCTTAAACGATATTATCGCTGGAGGTTTCAAAATCATAGCACTGAAATATATCCAGTTAAGCAACGAAACAGCAGGAAGTTTCTACGCAGTACACAAAGAAAGGCCTTTCTATGGTGAGCTCGTTAATTTCATGACTTCTGGACCTATCGTAGCAGCTATTTTAGAAAAAGACAATGCTGTGGAAGATTTTCGTGCATTAATCGGATCTACTAATCCTGCTGATGCCGCTGAAGGCACTATTCGCAATAAATATGCGAAATCAATCGAAGCTAACGCTGTTCATGGTTCAGACTCGGACGAGAATGCACAAATTGAGGGTGATTTTTTCTTTTCCCAATTCGAAAGATTTTAATTTAAAATTCGACATAAAGAGGCTACGTAAAAAGATCATCACCTACAAGAAAAAACGCGTCATTGCGAGGAAGAATGACGAAGCAATCTGCGTTTTTAACATCGTCAGATTGCTTCACCATCGTCCCTCCGGTTCGCAATGACGACGATGTAGTACTCTTTAGACGCCTTTCTTTATTGCCATTTCATGCGATGATGCAAAGAAAGTAACACGTGATTCGTCGCTCGTTTCTTTTCGACATTTTGCCGCATATATCCCAACTGTATACCCAAATTAGCTGCCACCTTATATCCAATCCCTCCATACAATCTATTGCGATCAAACACATCTAGATTATCATCCTTCGAAATATTCAAAAAGACCTCATCATAAACAGCAGCATATACTGCCCCTTTCCCTAAATCCCTTTTCGTTAAGGGCACATCCATAAATAAACTATATCGTCCCCGCCCCCTAAAGGTCCTATCTTCTATAAAGCGTTCTTCCAAACGAAACCGATGACGTATAAAAAAGCGATCGACGGTATGTTTAAGTGTGGCCTCTTGGTAGATACGATGCTCAAGAAAAGGATTATTCGGTGTATTCTCTGCTTCTGTATAAATAAAGCCATACCCTCCTGTCACAGTAAGGAAGGGTTTTACAGCATATTCCAACCCGACACGCAGCAAGGTCTGATTATGATCACCCCCCAGTTGATAATCCCGCAGCTGTAGTTCATGATGAATGGAAAACTTAGATGATTTGATGGCCGTATTGCCAAAATAGACTAACCATCCCTGGGCCTGCTGCTGTGCAAACAAAGACCACACGGAAAAAAACAAAAAAATACAGGTAAAAATAAACTTCATAGGTTCGCGTAAAATCATTAATATTGAAACGGTTTCTAAAGTAAAGAATCCTCTCCGAAATCACGCTAAGCCACTTGTAACAATGTTTTGATACTATTAAAATGTTCTTTTCCCTAGATAGTCATTTTCTTTTTTCGTCATGAGTTCCTTATCTTCTTTTTTCTTATCGTAATAACCGCAAAGATGCAGTACACCGTGGATGATGACGCGGTGCAATTCATCCCGCTCTGTTACTACGAATTTTTCGGCATTCTCTCGTATACGATCAACAGAAATAAATATATCCCCCGCAATAACGTCTTCATGTTCAGAAGAATCGAATGTTACAATATCCGTATAAGTATCATGATTAAGATACTGCTTATTGATTTCCAAAAGATAGTCATCAGAACAGAAAATAAAGTTTAGCTCTGCGATACGTTCAAATCTCTCATCCTTAACTGTTGTTCCGATCCATTCGCGTATCTTTTGTTTTTCTTTGATCGTAAAATCAATATCTTCGGAGAAGAATGAAATATCTTTAAGTGCCATATCTAAAATCCTTTTTTTTGCATATATGATTGTAGAATTATCGTCGCTGAAACGGTATCCACCAATCCTTTTTCCTGTCTCTTACTTTTTTTCTTACCGCTCTGCGCAATAACGGCTGAAGCCATCTTTGAGGTAAACCGTTCGTCTATTTCAGCTACAGGAACATGAGGGTACAGTTTCTTTAATTTTCGTACAAACCCCAAAACATGTTGACCAGATTCCGAATCAGAACCATCCATCTGCAAAGGTTTACCTACCACAAAGGTTTCCACCTCCTCCCGCTGAAGATAATCGGCTAGAAATAACCAAATTTCCTCGGGATGTACGGTAGTCAACGCCGTAGCAATAATCTGCAACGGGTCGGTCACTGCGATACCGATACGTTTTGTTCCGTAATCAAAAGCCATTACACGCATATCTTTTTTCTAAAAGTGTCTATTCGCAAAAGCCATCACGAACCTTCCTGATTTTTTTACAAAAGTACAATTACGAAATGAAGATAAAAATCTATAATTTTGGTATATATTCTACAAATCAATGAAAATAGTTTACACTTTTATCTGCTGCATCATTCCTATTTTGGGATTCAGTCAAACGCACAGTGCGTTGGAACACTATCGCAACCAGCAAAAAGAAACTTTTCTTAAAGATGATTTTGGCCCCTTACGTAAAGAGAACATTCCGTATTTAGATTACTATCCTGCCAATAATAATTATATTGTTGATGCCGATGTCGAATTATTACAAGCTGAGCCCACTTTTCGCATGCCTACTTATGACGGCACAAGCAATCCTTACAAACGATATGCGCTAATACATTTCACCATTGACAACGAAAGGCATACACTTACTGCTTACCAAAGCGTGGATTTATTCAAAAACCCTACATATCAAAACTACCTGTTTCTGCCATTTTTGGACAGCACCAATGGCGAGCAGACGTATGAAGGAGGGAGATATATCGAACTGGATGCTTCAAATATGAAGAACAACAGCATAACTGTCGATTTTAACCGAGCTTACAATCCATACTGTGCCTATAGCTCGGGATACCGCTGTCCGCAACCTCCAGCTGAAAATACACTAACAATCCCTATCTTAGCTGGAGAAAAAAAATATATTGGCCCTAAAAACGAAAGACCCGTGAATAAAGCTAATGCAAAAAATTTCAACGAAGCAGAATCCTCCCTTATCTTGTCGGGTGATGCAGCAACAAAACTTCATGTATATCAAATTACGAATGAAAACGAACTGAGCGTATTACAAACATCATCTATAGATATAAAATACAACGATCCACTTTTGGAAACGCTAGCTCGGAGGATGTTATTGACCGTACAGGATTCCGCCCATCCGGGTGTTGGAATTGCAGCACCCCAAGTCGGGGTTAATAAAAATGTGATATGGGTACAGCGCTTTGACAAGGATGATAAGCCGTTTGAACTCTTTATCAATCCCAAGATTATTTGGCGCTCCAAATTGACACGGGAAGGAGCAGAAGGTTGTTTGTCCATTCCGGACAGGAAGGAAACGATCCAACGTAGCTACGCTATACGATTACAACATATCGACAAAAAAGGAAATGTCGTTGAAGAAAATATCGAAGGATTTACGGCAGTAATTTTTCAACATGAAGTAGATCATCTATACGGCATCCTATACCCTGATAGACTGGAAGAACAAGCAAAAAAAGAATGCATTCCACTACAGGATAAGATCAATTTTTCTATAGAATCCGGTAGTATTTTACCTTAGTCAGGAGTTAGAAAGCAAGCTTTAGGAGCTAGGTTTCTTTTCTAGCACCTAATTTCTGACACCTAACTCCTAAATTATCTTTCTACAGTCTTAATCTCATACAACTTCGGCCAAAGCTTACCCGTAACAAAAAGTCGCTTTCCTGCTACATCGTACGCTATTCCGTTCAACTCATTATCCACAGGCTGCCTGTTTTCTGTATTCATTCCTACCAAATTGATGCGTCCTTCCACAGCTCCCGTTTCCGGATTAATAACGACAATGATTTCCTGTTGGTATACATTTGCATACACCTTCCCTTCAATATATTCCAGCTCATTTAGGCTATCAACCGCCCCATTTTCATCATACACGCCGATAGAGCCTATTTCTTTGCCAGTCGTAGGATCCAGAAAATAAAGAAGATTCGAACCATCCGATTTGATCAATCGTTGACCATCATAGGTCAGGCCCCATCCCTCCTTACTATTCCCATAGCTAAAGGAACCTGTTTTTTCAAATGAGTTTTTATTATAAAAAAAACCGACATTATCTTGCCATGTCAACACCACGATTTTATCGCCGATTATAGTCATCCCCTCTCCGAAATATGAGTCACCTATCGGGACAATCTTTGTCACTTTTCCCGTCTGAAGTTCCACCTTACGCAGAGAAGACTCTCCGGTACGACCGGTCGTCTCATACAATACACCTCCCTCGTATTGCAGTCCCTGGGTAAATGCTTTATCATCATGAGGAAAGGTATTTACAACTTCAAAACCATAGTTTTTGGCTGAGGGGGGGAGGACGACCACATTGCTGTAAGCAATATCTTCTTTACCAGCGATGTATACTTTTGCCGTAATTGAACGATCTCCTAATCCAACTTTCTGTGTATCCAAAACAACAGCCGAAGTATCTTTCTTCCGCTCCAAGATATTGCCATCTATCGAATAAATTACTGAATCTACGGCAGCTTCCGAAAAGTTAAGTTTCAGCTTAAGCTGTTCGCCCAAAAGTACTTTTTGGCCTGATTCAGGCTTTTCAAATTCCAGTTTTCCTTTTTGGGTTTTACACCCTCCAACGGCCAATGCGAGCGCAAGGGCAACAGTCCAAATTGATTTATTATTCATCCAGTCAAATCCTAATTTTATCATCTAATTGCTCCAAAAAGCATCCTTAATTAATTCGATCTTACTTTGTTCTAAAAAGACGGATACGATATCGAATCGAATCTCTCCTTCATATTTCGTATAGCTAATATAGGCATCCGCTAAACGGATAAGATTGCGTTTCTTTTTATGATCGACAAATTCCTTTGGCTCGCCAAAACGGGAATCCGTACGGCTCTTTACCTCAACAAATACCAAAACACCGTTATCTTTGGCAATCACATCTACTTCCAAATGTTTGTAGCGCCAGTTTACACACACAATCTCGAATCCACATTCCAAAAGATACCGAACAGCTTGCTGTTCACCCCAAACTCCCGCTTCTAAATGTTTAGCCATAACAAATTTAACGATTTACATCTTATTTCACGATTGTATTCCCCAGCAGTTGCCCCAACATTTTCTCTGCTTCTTTTAACTTGGAATACTTATGTAACAGAATCTGTAAATCATCTTCGGACTGTTCTTTCTTTAATTCTTCACGAATTTTGTACATCTCCTTTTCGAATTTACGTTTTTTAATCCGGTATATGACCTGCGTTACCAACTGTTTCAGATTTTCGATCTCTTCAGGGACATATATTTTATTCTTCTCACTGTTCCAATTGGGACTAATTTCATATTGGCTTGCGACGCATCCAATCGCCAAGTCGGCCACGTCTTTATCAACATGCGAAAAAAAATATTTAGCCTCGGGAATCTCAAAATTATCCGCCTGCTTCTTAAACTCTTCCACAATGATTGCACTGGCCCTATCATCGAAAGAGATATCATCGATACTTCCCAACAAATACGGTGCTATTGGAACCTCGCCATCGCCTTCCCAACTCGCCATCTCTCTACCATAGTTTAACAATACGCGAACGACCTCCCGCTCTTGCAGTATCTCCGGTGTAATCTTCGTATACGTGTCCGATTCCGGTAGTCCTGCGTCCGATCGCTCTGCTTCGGTCAAAAAGAAATCAGGTGGCGGCATATCTCCTGGGTAGGGACTACCTGTCGAAGCCTTAGCCCCAGACTCCCGCTTCTTATCCTGAGCCTTGGCTTTATGAAGACGGATCTTGTTTAATTCACTTAATAAAACCCGCTCTTCGATATCCAACAGGCTACTACACTGACGAATAAAAACCGAGACTTTGATTTCATCCGGAATCAACGCGATACTTTCCACCACATCTCGTATAACCTCTGCACGTTTTATAGGATCATTATTGGCGTCTTTTAAAAGAATATTTGTTTTATAAAAAATAAAGTCCTGCTGATGCGCTGAAATATATTCCTTAAAAGCCGCAGAACCAAAGGTCTGCACGTATGAATCCGGGTCGTTTCCATCCGGAAAGAGGAGTACTTTAACATTTAAACCTTCCTCTAGGAGCATGTCTGTACCCCGTAACGAAGCTTTTATGCCTGCTGCATCCCCGTCGTATAGTATAACAACATTTTTAGTAAACCGCGAAATTAATTTAATCTGACCTGTCGTCAAAGAAGTTCCCGATGAGGAAACCACGTTTTCTAAACCGGCCTGATGCATTGAAATCACATCGGCATAGCCCTCTACCAAATAACAGGTGTCCTGATCCAGGATAGCTTTCTTCGCAAAGCTAAGCCCATATAATACATCAGATTTATGATAGATCTCACTTTCAGGAGAATTGACATACTTCGGAACAGATTTTTCCGTCTTAAGTGTTCGGCCACCAAAACCAATAATTCGTCCGGTGAGGTTATGGATAGGAAATATTACGCGACCCCTAAAACGATCGTATAAACTTTTATCATCTCGTTCAATCGCCAGACCAATTTCGGTAAGGTATCCATCTTGAAAACCGTCTTTTCTGGCTTCATCCACTAAGCCTGTCCATACATCCGGGGAATATCCCAAATCAAATTTTTTGATGATATCCTCGCGGTATCCCCGTTCTTTGAAGTAAGATAAACCGATCGAATTTCCGATATCCGTATTCCAAAGCTGTTCCTTGAAAAACTTGCCCGCCCATTGACTCAACACGTACAAACTTTCACGTTTATCCTGAGCAGCCAGTTGGGCCGGAGATCGCTCTATCTCGGCGATCTCAATATGATACTTGTTTGCCAAATAACGTATCGCTTCTGGATAAGAATACTTTTCCAGTTCCATCACAAACTTCAAAGAATCTCCTCCCGCACCACAGCCAAAGCATTTGTAAATACCTTTGGCTACCGAGACGTGAAAAGAAGGTGTTTTTTCATTATGAAACGGACAATTACCGATCAGCGAAGTACCTCTCTTTTTTAAATCCACAAAATCACCCACCACCTCCTCAATACGAGCCGTGTCCAGTACTTTTTCTATTATCTCTTTTGCGATCAAGCTTTATTCCCTTTTATATCAACTATTTTCTACCTACACAATCAAGCTTAGATAAAATTTGCAATCTTACAGGTTCATTTACGGTGATAATCCACTTGTCCACCATATGACTATTATTCAAAGTGCATCTATAAATAGCCAATAAAGGGATGGCGATTAAGCCAAAAATATATGTGAATATAGTCTGAAAAGCCATCCTGTTAATCTTTAGATTGCACAGGTTGCAAGATACGAATGAAATAGAGGAAAATATAAAAAAGTAGCGAGAAGTTTTTTTGCCAACTCAAATTAATGTTCACCATATAACGTAAAAAAGTAATGAAAATCATTACATGGTATGCTTATTTATACAATCGATCCCACTTGTAGTCGATTCGCTACAAATTTCAACATGTGAATTTATTATCTCTCTAATTATCACTAGATTCACATCCTGAAAAAAACCACCATGTCTATAAATAATATTAAGCTCTTCAAAGGAATTTTTCTTAATGAGAACAGAAAATTATTAACGTATTCTGCCATCTACGATTTCGTCCTCACTTTTAATGGAACCACTTATCTTGAAAATAATGGATCCCAAATCAATCTTTACCTTCATAACGAGTTTGGCGAGATCACAATAGACAATAGCAGTTACTATCTCTTTTTTAACAAAGAGCTAATAAAAGACGAGTTAGAACTCCAATTCCTCAATCAAAGAACCAAAGGTCTATTAATTCATTTATCATATGTGGATAGCGCACACTTCATGCATTTAACTAAATTATTAATTAGTAGCTTTTTTAAAGAGGGACAGGAGTTAAGTTTACTGTTTGTCCGTAATATTATTGAACAGATCATTTTGATGATGATGCTTAAATTTGAATCAAAAAGAGAATCAAAAAGAAAAACCAGTTCTATTAATCCGATAGACAGACATAAAGAGATCGCTCATAACTTTCTCGAATTGGTAAAAAAACATTTTCGTACAGATAAAAAAGTAGCGCAATACAGCACAAAAATGCGCATAACAGAAAAAATATTGAACCGATCTACTAAATTAACCTTTAACTACAGTCCTAAAGAATTAATCCACTTCGAAATCATACAAGCTGCAAACGAGTTATTATTATATTCTGATTTGTCTATAAAGGAGATTTCCTATCAATTGGGTTTTGAAGAGGATAATAATTTTAGCGCGTTTTTTAAAAAGCATACCGGTCGTACACCCCGTGCCTATCGAGACGATGCTATTCAAGGCACAGTATGATGTATTAAGGCTTAGTCCCGAAGCGTTTTACTTCTATTTTTTTCGATTTTACGTTGAGCTGAAATACGTCTAGTATAAGCGTCTTTCCAATCTCGACTTTACCTGAACGAGCATTATCTTCGATAAATATATTTTCAGGAAAGTTCGCATTATCTAAATAAAATGTATAATCACCCTGTGGAAGACTAAGCTGGAATTCACCTTTTTGATCCGTATGCGCTTCGAAGGTCTTGTCATTCTGATTCTTGGCAACCACTTTATAGATATCAAGTTCTAGATTCGTGCTTAAGCTGAGATTCGCATCATATTCAAGGCTTACACGCCCCTTCGCAGTACCTACTTTTTGTAAAGGGATTTCAATTTCCATAGAATTCCGGTTCATCAACAGCAACTTTGATATCGCCTGATAACCACTGTACAACGGAAAGAACAAGGTATACTCACCATATGGCATTTTTTTGAACGATGCATTTCCACGACGATCCGTTACAAAAAGGATCTCTCGCACCATAAAACCATACCCTGTAGCCGCCTCATCACCCTCATCAAAGATATTATTACTGTTGTTGTCGTAAAAGCAAAACACCTTGAGATTTCCCGTTTTTATAGCCGGACGATCCAGATTCTGACTTTTTAAGTTCTGGCGAAAACCTACACACAGATTGGTAAAATCATAATTATACCCTGTCACACCTTTAGTATAACTATATTGAAATACCCCCGTCAGCAACGTATTTTTAAGCACACGGTAGCTTGTATTGATATTTGTATTGTACGAATTACCAAAATCGGAACTTAAATTACTCATAATATTAGCATTCCACGCCAATTTCTTCTGTAAGATATTTCCACCGTAAGAGGCACCAAACGAAAGCCTATTGCCGACAGGACGGTCAAGTAACAGACTGTTCAACACTTCATAGGCTTGAAAAGCTCCCTTTTGATACGAGCCGAACAAACCCAGCGCGCCATAATTATATGAAAAATTTCCCCTCAGCACAAATTCATCCTGTGTATAATCTCTAATTGAGATGAGTCCCGTTTCCATCGTGAGAAACATATTGTGCTTGAAGTTCTTGGAGCGCATATTAGCCGAACTCAGCAATTGCCAAGAATGTGTAGATACATCAAGAATGCCGCTTTGTGAAAAGTAGCTACCATTTTCCTGGTTATAATTAGGCTGTACGCTGAGACTTACAAAAGTTGATATGGGCATATTGAGGCTCGCATCTAATCTCGAGGTGCTGTTGCTATAGGATGCAAAACGCGAGTTTAGGTATTCCGGTTCGTAACGTGAATAAAAATAACCCATTCCATAATTGAGCTTTTTTATGCTTCGATTTACACGTTGCGACAGCTGCAAGGCACCTCTTCGATTTCCGGTATAATAGGCCGTACTGAAAAAATTGTCACTGGAATATGTCCAACGTCTTGAACGTCCATTTAATTTTACACCCATTGCTGCCGAAGGTTGAACACCGTCGCCACTCTCTAATTCGCCCCAATAGCGATTCACACCACCTGCTAAAAAGCCTCTTATTTGTATCTTATCGGCCAATTCTTGCCTTAGCAGATCAAAAGTATTGGTCCATAAAATGCTTTCGGTACTGTCCATTTTGTTATTGTCGTAGTAAGCCTGTCCTTCATAACGCTTACGTTCAGATTGTTGGTCGCCCAACACCAATCGTGTAAAGGCCGTAAATCCAGGGTTGCTAATACCGTAAAATCCCAGCAAGTCATTAGATTTCTCTACAATCCCTGCCTCCAATACGTCATATTTTATGCTATCCCGAAAAGCCACTTTTACACCACGTCCATACAGTGGTGCGTCGAGGCTTTCCTGCAGATTGCCTAAAGTTACCGTGGTATTCTTTCGTTCATATTCCACAAAGGTGCTATTGACATTGGGTCTACTTGCCAGATCGCTCATCTGATTAACATAGGCACTATAACGGATTTTCCCCTCATGCGTACGGTATTCACCCTCAGAACGCAAGTAATACATACGTTGTTCTTCTAAAAGATTATTAACTTGTAGATCAATATAATTTCTGGAATAGACGGCAGCATTATTATCGAAATTAAACATCCGTTGATAGTTGCGGTTAGACGCAATATTGGAAAAAAGAATCGTAAAATTTCCAAAAACATCGCTATTTTCATACATGGCACTGACTCTTACAGTGTACTGTGGAAGATCTAGCATGTATTTTTCAACGACAAACCCTACTTGTATAAGTGAATCCTTTCCCGAGGGCAGCAACATTGATATGGATTGAAAATCCCTGTCGCCCACCCGGTCGGGCGAAGAGAGTAGTAAGCGGATCTGTTCGTCCGTCGTACCACTATTTATGACCCGCATCCGCACATATACCGAATCGCCTATTTGACGAAGATACTGCATTTCCGAGTTATTCTGAATAACCACTGAACGTTTCTCCGGCACCTCGATATCAACCATCTTTTGCATAAGAATCTCTCCTCGATGATCGATTAACTTTACCGGAAATGTTCGACCTTTCAAGGTATACAAGGCATTACTCCGCAGTTTGACAGAAAGAAAACGTTTTTTACCGGCCGAGATATGTACGGTCACCTGCGTACCGCTTAGGCTGTTGAGCTCTTGGGGCAGATCAAGCTGTATGATACCTTCAAAATCTGTAGAGCCATTATTTTGCAACTGAATATCGAGTGTATTGATACCAGCATTTAATACGACAAAAGAGTCCAGCTGCATCTGCACATCCTGATTTACCTGCGCTATGGAAGAGCTGCATAGGCCAAAAAAGAGCACAAATGAAATAACCGAAAGAACAAATAGTTTCATGACTTTGTTTGTAGCAGGTTATTTAGGTATCAAAAGATACAACAGCGAGACAGAATAATTGCCCGGTTTGGCCGATAAAATCTGGGGCTGTGTAAGACTAGCCTTATAGTGCAGGTTAAAATGCTGTGCCGTTTTATTGTTATCCGAGGTTCCCGAGAGTAACACCCGTTCATCCGTAGAAAGCGTAACATTAGAATTGGAGGTAATCCCTTTTGCGCCGTGTCCAGCAGTTAATTGCGTCGATAATATGGAAAGTGGCAGTTCGCCTCCTTCTGCACGCACAAGTTCTGTATCCAGTGATTTCACCCGAAGCTCAAAATTGGTCTTCGAATTCACTTTGACTGCATTGTCAAAAGATAAAGACACCCCGTCGGTATAATCCTGAAGCGTAAAGAAACGCAATATAGCATTTGTAGCCGGGGCACCTATCTGTAAACTATATTCCGGTTCCACATCAACAAGGTGGCCATCCGTTAATGTGGGAAAAATTTGAACTTGATAGTCAATTGCTCGCGTTCCCAAAACATTTCTATCTTTATCATATAAGGTATAAATCAAAGGAATGCGATATTGAATATATCCCCATTGATTCGCGCTCTGATAATTTTCAAGATATTTCCCTTGCGCAATCTTGATTGTGCCATACAAAAAAATCTGCGTCGAATGATTGCCATAGGATTGCAAGGCCGTATTGGATCGATCGATCAACATCACCTCGTTGGCATTTTGCAATAGAATATCATTCCGGCTTGCACCAATCGTTTGGAGGTTGATATTCGGATTTCCATTATCATTTGTCCAACGAAAGCTGATTTTATCCAATGGAAATGTCTGTCCATTTCTGCTTGGTGCCGCTTCAACAATCGATACTGGCTGCAATAGCCGCACCGACAGCGACCAGTTTGGAACATTCACATTCAGTCCACTCCAGTCAAATTGGAAAGTATTCGCTCGCTCGCCCCCTTCTTTTCCTAAATAGGACGTAATCTGATAAAATGATTCCGTAGCATGCGGGTTGAATGCAATTTGTCCGTAAAGAGATGACTTTGTCATCAATAATAGAACAAAAAATGCAACAGCTATTTTATTCAGCTGGATCATAATCAAACTCTAATTCCGCAGCTTTGACCATATCCTCTTCACCATAGAAAAGCATAACCGATACTAGGTAGTTTCCCTTTGTAAGTTCCTTCGGTACTTGGATATATTGTTTACGTTTATCACCTGGAAGACAATAGAAAGCCATATTATCCAATACTATTTTCTGACCCGTTTCCTGATTAATAAATTCAGCTCGAACTTTTCCCTCCATCCAAATGTTACCGGTAACATCAAATGCGAGCTCTAAAAAGTCTCCTACACTATCCACATGCATATGTTTTAGATTAGTTATCTCCAGATCTGCTTTATCCTTGCCATTAAAACGGTGATAGATCTTTATCCCCGAACGGACTGCAATTTTTATGTTAGCACCCTCTTTATCCACACCTTGTCTCGGATTAAGCTGCGTCACAAAAAGCATGCTTGTATGTACGGGAACAGAATCTGTATAAGAAACCGTTTGCGGAACGGCTAGATTAACATTTAATCTTTTCGTTTCTCCTGGCTTTAGTGAAAAAAAAGGTTCCGAAATGGAGATCCAGGATGCGCCACTATTTGTAAAAGTACCTATTGGAGCCATTTCATTATCTCCATAAAGTGTATAACGCCAGTCTTCAAGAGAAACCGAAAGGTCTAAGGTATAATCTTTGCTCGGATTCGTCACATCTACCGTTTGGATCTGATTTTCGCCTGCATTCGATACAAAAAAGAGTCTTGGAGGCCCGACTGTTATGCCGGTTTGAGCATATCCAAAAAAGGTGTATAGAATTATAGTAAAAAGGAGAGATAGACGAATATTCATAGTATTACAAACTTACTTGTTTCTTATAAAAAAAGCAAGTGCTTAAGATATAAGCACTTGCTTCCCTTTTAACTTCTTTAAGTAGTTATTATGGAGTTGTTATTGTATATACCACATCAGTCGTGTACTTTACAGCCTGCTTACCATTGTTATCAAGATAAGTAGAAATTTGTTCCGCACTAAGTGCTGCCGACTTATAGGTTACATCTATTAATTGTCCTGTAGTAGAAGTCGACGCACCAGCTGTGTTAGTACCTACTAAAATCATTTCCTGACTGTTGCTAAGTAGATCTCTTACGTTTTTAGCGGCACTACTATTTAAGGCAATAGTCACTAATGTACCGTCAAAACCACCCTGAGCTCCACCACCGGTTACACGTGATAAATTTTGGCCGGTTCCATTGAAAGCTTGTGCAGAAATTTTAAAACCAGATCCGATAGACGTAGCTTTTAAGTGTCCTGCAATCGACTTTGAAACTCCTGCTGCGTAATCCGCGGCTGTCTTATATTCTAAGTTCACCACGTCAGCATAACCTGCAATTGCACCTTGGTCATGTGTACCGATTTCTAATGATAGCACTGGATTCAAAATTACATTTAATTGAACTTTTGTAGAAGCAGTTTGTGCATTAACTCCAATAATTGTTGCAAAAAATAATACGATTGCAATTGATAAATTTTTCATGTTTTTTATTTGTTTAATTTTTTAGTTTTTCTATTTCTAACAAGCAATATTCCGATTGATTGTTGAGCAAAAGTACAGCGGAAAAACACACCAGAAATATGAAATTGCGCCCAAAAAATATAAAAATGTTCAAACATCTAATCCGTTTTGCGGTAACGAGACAATTTTTAGAGAAGAGATAATTGTTAAAAACAAAAAAAACACAACTAGAAGAGGTTTAAACTATGTTTTTTAAGATTATGAATGCATAAAAAGAGTATTATTTATTGCTCTTTTCGGATGTAGTGCTTTAGCTACAGATACAAAAATACGGCTCTATTTTCGTTAGAAAATATTTTTTCAAGATCCATTTTGTTACTTAAGACCCAAATAAAACAGCTAAAAAGCACTCAGAATACAACCGGAAGAATCCACTTACCTTGTACAAAGATCAAGATAAGGTAGACATACGGAAGTTGCCAACAAGGTTATCTATGGCAGAGCGATAGGGATTGCGATAGGGATTTTACTTAGGCTCTAAACTGTACAATACGTCATTTGAAAAAACAACGGTTTTATTTTCCTCGGCGTATTTTAAAAATTCATTACTTCCCGGACCTTGATAAGAAACATCAAACGTTGTATTAAAAGAAGGCGCAGTACTGGAAATCAAATTATGATTAGCAATCCCGAGAGCCACGGCAGGCGAAAACGTAAGATTTAGACCGGGATTTGCTGAGGAGGATGTAGCAGCCACCTTAATATTAGGAAGAGATATATTCTCATTATTTCCTCCACCGATCTGTGCAAAATCCTGATTAGCTAGTTTTACATTAAGCACATAAGCGCTTGTACTAAATACAGTAAGATGTTCCTTTTGAACAACTTTCACACCATTCCTATAATCTTCAACGGTATTATAAGAAAGCGTTGTTACAGCTTGTGAAGGATTAACGACCAGATGATTCACATGGTTTAACACCACGTTTAAGCGAACGGAATTACTTTGGGCATATAACGCAGTAATAGACGATAATACTAAAAATATAATTATCCTTCTCATAGCTCAATTTTTTTTCTGTATTAAGCTGCTTCTGTATTCGTCGGATTTCTGACGAACACGATCCTATACTTTTATAATACACCAATAAATCTAACAAAAAAACACGAAAGAACGAAATCATAAACGTAAAAATCAGATCTACATCATAGAATCCTACAAAAATACGTATAAATCAACTTATGAAACATCATTTGAGGCGTATAAATTTGATCCGTACCACGTATAAAAGCAAAAGGAGATGACGCTTCTTTCCAAAACACATGGTCACTATTAATATCTTCTGAAAGAGAAAAATTTCAAATAACGGCCCCGGGCTACGCACTTCGACGACGAGCTTTTCCTTGTCGTTAATACATGTTACACTGAAAGCTATCGACAAAGTTATAACGATGCGCCGCATAAAGCCTCACGACCTCACCAATTACAATAATAGCCGGATGCGACAACCCACTACCTCTTGCTGCATTGAGTAAATCACCCACCTTACACACCACCTCTCGCTGAGTAGACAGGGTCGCATGTTGTATTATTGCCGCAGATGTATCACCTTTTCCACACATCACATAGGTACGAGCTATTTCATCCAGCTTTTTCATCCCCATATATATAACTACGGTAGAATTACTCTGTATCGCTAGCTGAAGATCTGACGAAAGTCGCCCGTCTTTTTTTGTACCGGTAAGCGCCCAAATACCATCACTTACCCCACGATGTGTTAGCGGTATATGGTGAAACCCCGTGCCCTGCATACTACTTATACCTGGAACATACCGTACCTCAATGCCCAATCTTTCCGCAAAAAGCAGCTCTTCAAAACCCCGACCAAATATATACGGGTCGCCTCCCTTAAGCCGTACTACAGCACCATATTCTCGACAGTAGTGTGCAATCAGCGTATGGATATCCTCTTGAGGGGTAAAATCAGCATATGGCTCTTTACCTACATATACTTTTAAGCAAGAATCCGGCACAATTGAGAGCATTTCATGATTAACAAGATGATCAAAAAGCAATACTTCCGCCTTTCGAAGCATTTTATACGCTTTTATTGTCAAAAGATCAGGATCTCCTGGACCTGCACCTATCAAATACAGAATATTTCTTAAATTTTTTGTCTTAGCACCCATAATCAAAAAAAAATTATTAAAAATTCAAAAAAATATATTCATTTAATTGAAAAATATAAATAAAAATACACAAATATGATATTAACATACCACATGCATTAAAAAACAAACCAAAAATATCAAAATATATGATAAAAATCATAAAAAATGTTTGTAATATTCAAAATATTACTAATTTAGCAGTGTTAAACATTGAAAATTTCGATGAAAGAAACACAAAACTTCAATTATGGCAACAAAAACAATAATTATAATAGGAAACGGGATGGTAGGAAACAAGTTTTGCGAAAAACTACTTGAAAAATCAACCGATTTTAAATTAATTATATTCAGTGATGAGCCATATAGAGCTTATGACCGGGTACATCTCAGTGATTACATCAACAAAAAGCCTCTGGAGGAACTATATATGTGTTCCGAAGATTGGTATTCATCAAAAAACATAAGTCTTCATCTCAATGATCCTATTGTTCATCTTGACGTGACCAAGCAATACGTTGAATCGGGAAGAGGCATTAAATTAAACTATGATTATTTAGTTTTTGCTACCGGATCTTCCGCATTTGTCCCCAATATACCCGGCATTGAAAAAGAAGGTGTTTTCGTATACCGCACGATTGAAGATCTTGATCTAATTAAAGCATATGCTGGCGGGGTACAAAAAGGAGCTGTAATAGGCGGTGGTTTATTAGGTCTCGAAGCAGCAAAAGCGTTAATGGATCTCGGTATTTCAAAAACTAGCGTCATTGAGTTTGCGCCTCGTTTGATGCCGAGACAAATAGACCAAGCCGCCAGCACGGTTCTCCAGCAGAAATTATCTGCGCTGGGACTAGAAACCCTCTTGAGTAAAGCAACCGCTTCTATCGAAGGAGATCAAAAAATACAGCATTTACATTTTACCGACGGAACTATATTAGAGGCTGATATGCTTGTGATCTCCGCCGGTATTCGGCCCCGCGACGAACTGGCGTTAAAAAGTGGAATCGTAGTTGGTCCCCGTGGCGGTATTGTCGTCAATAAACACATGCAGACCAGTGAACCTAATATCTTTGCTATTGGTGAATGTGCACTCTTCGAAGAAATGATCTACGGACTGGTAGCGCCAGGTTATGAAATGGCAGAAGTGGCAGCCACTACCATATGTGAAGGCGACAAATCATTTAAGGGTTTTGACATGAGTACCAAACTGAAGCTTATCGGTGTAGACGTAGCCAGCTTTGGCGATCCCTTCATTGAGGAACCCTATGCGCGAACCATCGTATTTGAAGATAAAAATAAAGGTATATATAAGCGTCTTAATTTAAGTCCGGATGGCAAACATTTACTTGGTGGCATGCTCATCGGCGAAGCCAATAGCTACAACATGCTATTACAAACGGTGAACAACCGCTTGGTACTGCCTGAAAACCCAGAAGATCTGGTATTTGGTGAGCGCAGTGCTTCAGGACAAAGCGCATCGACGGGTATTGCAGCGTTACCCGATGATGCATTAATATGTAGCTGCGAGGGAATAACAAAAGCACAAATCTGCCATGCAGTAACCGAACAAAACTGTGAAAATGCCGATGCCGTTAAAAAATGTACCAAAGCCGGTTCGGGCTGCGGCGGATGTGTGCCAATGGTCAAAGATTTGGTGACCATGACCTTAAAACAACAGGGTAAATATATTCGAAATGTAATCTGCGAGCATTTTCAATTGAGCAGGCAAGAACTTTACGATCTTGTCAAAATACACGAACTTAAAACATATGACGAAATCTTAGACGGCCTAGGTAAAGGAGATGGCTGCGAAGTCTGTAAACCTCTCGTTTCTTCCTTGTTAGCAAGTACATGGAATGAAATGATCCTCCAAAAAGGCAACGACACCGCCCAAGACAGCAATGACAGGTTTTTAGCCAATATCCAAAAAGGTGGAACCTACTCTGTAGTTCCGCGTATTCCTGGAGGCGAAATTCGCCCCGACAAGCTTATCGTGATTGGGCAAGTCGCCCAAAAATATGGACTATACACAAAAATAACCGGCGGCCAGCGCATTGATATGTTTGGCGCACATCTCAATGATCTTCCATTTATCTGGGAGGAATTGATTGAGGCAGGCTTCGAAAGCGGCCATGCTTACGGCAAGGCCCTACGAACCGTAAAAAGCTGCGTGGGGAGCACATGGTGTCGATTTGGGTTACATGATAGTGTGTCTTTCGCCATCCGCATCGAAGAACGTTACCGTGGCATACGCGCGCCGCACAAATTCAAATCTGCGGTAAGCGGCTGCATCCGCGAATGTGCAGAAGCTCAAAGTAAAGATTTCGGTATCATCGCGACCGAGAAAGGCTGGAATCTATATGTTTGCGGTAACGGTGGCAGCAAGCCACAGCACGCATTATTATTAGCAAGTGATATAGACAGCGAAACCTGCATACGCTATTTGGATAGGTTCCTTATGTTTTACATCCGCACAGCGGATCCGCTTACCCGTACCGCCACTTGGCTTAATAAAATGGACGGAGGTATCGATTATTTACGGAATGTCATTGTGAATGATAGCTTGGATATGGCACAACAATGGGAAGAAGAAATGGAGAAACTGATACTTGCATACACTTGCGAATGGAAGGCAGCAATCGAAACTCCGCAGATTCGCAAACGCTTTTCTCACTTTGTGAATGTACCAGATGAAAAAGACACTTCCGTCCGGTTTGAAGAAATGCGAGGACAGAAAAAGGCAGCAGACTGGAATACCCCATCCATCACATCCTAAAATTATACTAAAAACAAATACTATGAAAACATTAACCAACACCAAATGGTTGACAGCCTGTCATGTCGACGATGCAGTAGAGAACGGCGGCGTCTGTATAAAACATGAGGACCAACAAATAGCACTTTTTTATTTTACCCGCAGGAATGAGTGGTTTGCCACACAGAACGAATGCCCACATAAGAGACAAATGATCCTGAGCAGGGGTATGATCGGTTCACTCGGCGAAGAGCCCAAAGTAGCCTGTCCGTTTCATAAGAAAACCTTTTCCCTTCGCACGGGAGAATGTCTCTCTGGTGACGAATGCGCTATAAAGACCTTCCCTGTAAAAGTTGAAGACGGTCTAGTGTATATCGGTGTAGAATAAATAACCGAGCTTGCTAACTCACAACATAAATGCGAAGCATTCATGAATTCAATTGAATACAAGTATAAATGAATCACCGAGCTTACGAGCTCACGAAGTAATTCTATACCGATGAAAGTTACATACCAGATTTATATCCTGATCATCTTGATCTGCTCACTTTTTTCCAAAGACGGAAATGCCCAGACTACAAAGTTAAAAGCATCACTATTCGAGGGCATACTCGTTGGAGGATATACCGATGGAGGTGCGTATATCAATTGCACAGGTCCAGCCGTCAAATACGTAGTCAAAAAAATACCTATAATGGCGGGACTGTTACCTTCATTAAAAATAAAAAAGGATCAAGCCCAAGACGGGGCTACACACAATTCAATAATCACACCCACATTAGGCTTTGGTTTAACAGCATGCTATAAGCACTTGGTTGTTCAGCTTCCGGCATTTTATTCCGCAAAAACAAGTACATCGGATGGCCTATGGAAATTAGGAGCTGGAATAGGCTATAAGTTTTAGAAAAGCACGGTATTTCCCATCTTTAATCGGGGTTATCTAAATATTTTTTTTTAAAAATTTCTACTTTGGGTTCACTGTGGATTTTATTAAATGGATCATAATAGTAGATACGGTCGGCCTTATATAGCTGCATATGTTTCGCTAAAACCTGTTGAAAATCTCCAAAATTCTTACGGTCATTTTTTGTCCAAGCTGTTTCAGCCAAAGCCGCAATACGTGGAAACACCATGTAGTCTAGCTTATCAGCTGTCGCAACACGTTCTGTCCACAAATTTGCCTGTACACCCAATATTTGGCCCGTATACTGTTCCTTGATTTTTAACTGATCCATATCATAGTTATAAACGCTTTCAAGCGGATTAAATGCACTCCCCCATTTTCTACCATAGCGATCCTTTTCATCTTGTACAAAATCAAAATAAAAAGGAAGACGCGGACAGATCACAGTGGCATATCCATTCTTCAGTGCCAGTTCCAGCTGGGGAATTTTATCATGTCTCCACCAGTACTGGATTGTTTTATCCTTCGGAAGGCCTGCATCCGCCATTTCGTCCCACACCACTAATTTGGCTCCCATATGGTATACCGAGTCTGCCATACGTCGCATGAAATGCGTTTCCACCTCTTTATTTGTTTTGTAGTTATACGTTAATTTCATCTTTTGGATACTCGTATCTGCATTCCATGCCTCACTTCCAAAGGAAACTTCGTCCCCACCCAAGTGCAGCATATTAGAAGGAAAAAGCACGTTTGTTTCCTTCAATATGTTAGTTAGGTATTCATACGTACCTTCTTTAGCCGGATGGAATGTAAAATCGGGGTGATCTTTCGTTCCACCACCACTAAACTGCGGATATGCCCGATTCGCTGCTGTCGCATGGCCAGGCATATCTATCTCGGGAATCACGGTTATGAATCGTTCGGCAGCATAGGCGACAATTTCCCGAATATCCTCCTGTTTGTAATATTGTGCGGGGGTTAGTGGATTCGTATACGAACCCACACCACCTACCAATGTCAAGAACGGATATTGTTTGATCTCGATCCGCCAGGCAGGTTCATCTGTAAGGTGCCAGTGAAATTTATTCAGCTTATAAAACGCCATCCAATCCAGGAGCTGCTTTACCTTCTCTTTACCAAAGAAGTGACGCGATTCATCCAACATAAAACCGCGCCAACCATACGCTGGAAAATCCACTATTTTCAGGTTTGGTATCTTTAATCCGGCTGGGGTTTCGTAAAAGGCCATTAACTGAAGAAGGCTATTTACACCGTTAAAATACCCATTCGGATGATTTGCTACGATCGTAATTTTGTTATCCGAAATATAGAGTTCATATGCCTCTACATGTATCCCTTTAGCTGCTTTCAGCTGCTTAAAGACGATCTGCGCCACTTTATCCTTATTTATCGTACTATAGATTTGATATTTATCCGCCAATGCATGCCGTAAATATTGAACCGTTGCCATTTCTACCTCACTATTAGTAGAAAGATTCATTACCTTCCCGATAAACAGACTATCTTTCAGAACCGTCACCTGTTGAGGTTGAGGGATAATACCGATATGTTGCGCAAATAGCGATTGTCCTGCGATGAATAGCATCGGTACAAAACTGAATACATTTCTTAACTTCATTACTACACGTTTATTTTACGAGTTTGCCCGCTCGTTTAAATTGATCATTGCTTTTCTTATTCTAAAGATAAAGAATAATAGTTTGTATTGAATTCGGACAATCGTTTGCTCAATTTCCGAAAACGATGTAGTAATGGTGTTTTTGTTCGTTATTTCCAGCCACCGCCCAATGCGCGATATAAATCCACATGCGACTGTACATGTTGCTGACGGAGTTCTACCAGATCCAAATCACTGCTCAAGGCGCTGCTTTGTGCAGTAATTACTTCGAGATAACTGGCATATCCACTCTTAAAGAGCAAAGTTGCATTTCTAACCGCTAGTTGCGAATTTTCAACCCGTCTTCTGGCATATTCTAGCTCCTCACGTTGCTTTTCGATCGTAACAACCGCATTGGACACTTCGTTGACCGCTTCTACTACTGTCTGTTGCAGATCAATTTCCATTTTATCACGCTCCAACCGTGCAATTTCATAGCGTGTCTTCAGCGTCCTATTTCTGAAAATAGGAGTAGTAATATCTCCAGCAATACCTCCCAATAATGCTCCTGGTATATTGAACCAGTTTTTAGGTAACATCGCATTAATTCCCATAGATCCTCCGATATTCAAGGCGGGATAACGCATAGCCTGTTGTATATTAGCATGTGCATTCGCCGCGATCAACTGAAACTCTGCAGAACGAACATCTGGACGATTCCGTATTACATCTAACGGTGTCGCCAATGTAAACATCATATTTTCGGCAAACGCCTGCGTAAAACCAGCTTCTCTAGGTATAGAATCTGGCATTTGACCAGCCAAAACACGCAACGCATTTTCTTGCACAAAAATCTCTCTCTCCAATTGCGGCACTAAAGATGCCGCCAACAAACGCTGAGATTCCGTTTGTTGAATCGCCAAAGCCGTAATCTCTCCTGCATCATATTGGAGCTCTATCATGCGTAAGGTACTATCATTGAGTCTTACGTTACGCTTTGCTACTTCAATTTTCGCATCGAGCATTAGTAAATTGAAATAACCTTTCGCTACGTTAGCAATCAAGCTGGTTTGCACAGCATTTTTTGCCTCAAAAGTATCAAGGTATTCTGCCAGTAGCTGATCTTGTCTGTTACTAATCTTTCCCCAGATGTCTAATTCCCAACTAAAACTTATCTCCGATCCAAACTGGGAAACAGACATAAACATATCCTTCGGCGCATCTTTTTGTTCGGTATTGTACCATTTCGTAGATGGTCCCGAGTTAAAGTCGGAAGAACGCCATTGCCTGTTGGCGCTTCCTATTGTCGCATCGACTGTAGGCAGATAATTTGCTCGATTTTGTCGCAATTGTCGATTTGCAATTTCAAGATTGAGCAGTGCCGTCTTCATGTCATTATTGTGCACTAAAGCCGAATCGATCAACTCCTTTAAGATCGGATCTTGGAAGAACGCGTTCCATTGTATCGTACCCGTATGCGCAGTATCTACTACACCGTTTATCGTATCTCCTCTAAATTCATCCGGCAGGGCCAAATCAGGTCGGACATACTGTTGCCCTACCTTACAACCTGTAACAAATCCAAGGACTACAACCATCGCAATCCACCTCGATTTTGATTTATTCACTTTCATAATCCCCTTCTTTGTTAAACTTATCACTAACCTTTTCATCCAGTGTTTTGAATACGACAAACAATACCGGAATTACAAAGACACCTAAGATTACGCCGACCAACATACCTCCGGCGGCACTGAAACTGATAGAATGATTACCGATAGCAGACGGCCCAACCGTCCACATCAAGGGAATCAATCCAGCGACAAAAGCAAAACTGGTCATTAAAATGGGACGCAGACGTAATTTAGCACCTGTAATTGCTGCATCCACGATACTTAAGCCTTTATTTCTTTCCTGAACTGCAAATTCGACAATCAGTATCGCATTTTTCGCCAACAGCCCGATCAGCATAATCAATCCCACCTGTACATAGATATTGTTTTGTAAGCCCACCAGGGCTATAGCGCCATATACCCCTACCAAACCCACAGGAATAGACAATAATACGGCCCACGGCAAAATATAACTTTCATATTGAGCCGCCAGCAGAAAATACACAAAAAGGATACTCATAGCAAAGATTAATATCGTTTGCGAACTTGATTGGCTCTCTTCAAAACTCATCCCTGTCCACTCGAATCCATAATTTCCAGGAAGCTGCTCTTCGGCCAAACGTTGAATCGCCTCCATGGCATCTCCGGTACTGTAACCATCTGCAGGAGCAGCGTTAACCGCAATAGCGTTGTAGAGATTGTACCTTGTTATTGTTTCAGGACCTATAGCTTTTTCCAACGAAAGTAAGGTATTTACCGGCACCATCTCTCCCGATTTGTTACGCACAAAAATCGAATTGAATGATTCCGGATCCTTGCGGTAATCAAAATCAGACTGTACGTATACCCTATACTGGCGTCCAAATCGACTAAAATCGCCTGCCTGCACCCGCGCAAAATAGGTCCGGATAGTCGACATCAGATCTCTGATATCAACTCCCAGTGTTTTTGCTTTTACGGCATCGATATCCACGGTATATTGCGGGAAATTTGCTTTAAAAGTAGTATAAGCATTACCTATCTCCGGGAGTTCATTAAGCTGGCTGATAAAGGTATCTGCAATAGTCGTGAAGTTACGGATATCTCCATCCAGCCTATCTTGCAGAACCAGCTCTATTCCTGCAAAATCACCAAAACCTTGTACCGTAGGTCTCGGGAATACGGTAAACTTTGCCTCATGTAATTGCAATAAATCGTTTCGGATTGTATCCATGAATGCATTGATATTTGTGATACCTTTCCGATCAGCATGCGGAGCAAGATTGATATAACCCGCGGCAAATGCCGCACTGGAACTACCATCCAACGCATTATATCCCGATACCGTCGTCATACTCACTACCTCTTTCCTTTGGCGCAATATACTATCTGCACGATGCAGCACCTGGGTTGTACGCGCGAGCGAAGCGCCAGGCGGCATCGCTAAGTTATAAGTTATAAAACCATCATCTTCTGTTGGAATAAAACTTTTTGGTGATTTCAGCATTAAGAAAGCACCTAATAACGTGACAACCAGTAAACCTGCCCACGCCATCCCCTTATTTTTAATCAAGAATACCACGCCTTTGATGTATCTGCCTGTCAAACGATCAAACGAAGTATTAAATGCGGTAAAGAAGCGTGATTTAAATGCCGCAAATTTGCTTTCCTTTACCACTGGTGCATCTTTTTCAGGATGCATATGTGGGGGTTTGAGTAACAGTGCACACAACGCAGGGCTCAGTGTCAAGGCATTAAGTGCCGATATCAAAATTGCCGTCGCCAGTGTATACGCAAACTGTCGATAAAATACGCCCGCCGGCCCTTCCATAAAACCTACTGGCAGAAATACCGCTGCCATCACCAAAGTAATCGATAATATCGCACCTGTAATCTCCGACATCGTGATTAACGTTGCGGCTCTCGCTTTTAGCCCTGTACTGTGCATTTTCTGATGAATTGCCTCGACCACGACAATCGCGTCATCCACTACGATACCAATGGCGAGCACCAAGGCAAACATGGTGAGTACGTTGAGCGAGAAGCCAAATAACTGTAAAAAGAAAAAAGTACCTATCAAGGAAACTGGAATTGCTATTGCTGGAATCAACGTAGAGCGAAGATCCTGCAGGAAGATAAATACAATAATAAATACCAGTATAAAGGCTTCAAATAACGTGTGTTTCACCTGATCAATCGATTCATCAATCTGATCCCTTACCGAATAGGTGATATCATATTTTATACCTTCAGGAAAAGATTTAGCTTGTTGTTCTAGCAGTGCCCGCACCGCCACGTCTATATCATGTGCATTTGATCCACTCGTTTGTGTCAAATTAAGCGTTAAACCTGGATAACCATCTACCTTGTTATCCGAATTGAGATTAGTTGCACCAAATTCTATCCGGGCGATATCTTTGAGGTACAAGATAGATCCGTCTACATTTGTTTTAATGACCACATTCTCGAATTCCTCCGGTTGGCTAAAGCGTCCCTTATGCCGGATGACTGTTTCGAATACCTCATCTGAAGTTTCACCAAATTTTCCCGGAGCAATCTCAAAATTCTGATCCTTTATGGCATCCATTACATCCTTCGGCACGAGATTGTATAAGGCTAGCTTTTCTGGATTCAGCCATAAGCGCATCGCATAATCACGGGCACCCAAACGGGACACCTGCGCTACGCCATCTACCCGAAGCAAAGGTCGCATCAGATTAATCTGTGCATAAGCCTGTAAAAAGGTTTCGTCGTACAGACTATCCGTATGATCAGAATACAAGTTGATGGTCATAATGACACCACTTTGCCTCGGCATTACTGTTACACCCGCCTCATTTACTTCGGCCGGTATAGAACTGATTGCTTTAGAAATCCGTGTTTGTACATTAACGGAAGCAATATCTGGATTTGTACCCGCTTTAAAGAATACCAAGACCGTTCCTGATCCCGAATTGGACGCTGTAGATCGGATATAGGTCATATCTTCCACACCATTGATTGCTTCTTCAATAGGGAGCAATACACTTTTGGCGACCGTCTCCGCATTTGCACCCGGGTAGCTTAATGACACCACCACACTGGGTGGCGCTATTTCCGGGAAACGCGTTACCGGCAGCAGTTTCATGGACACTAAGCCCAGAATAACCAATAAAATAGAGATCACGGTAGCTAATACCGGACGACTAATAAATGTTTTTAGCATAAATAGTATTTACATCGCCTATTCGCAGATTTGCGAATAGGCATTAACGAATGTTACTGAGCCTGATCAACAGGCATGACCAACGATCCGTCAGTTAACTTATCAAATCCACTTAAGATCACACGATCACCTTCTTCAATACCGCTAGAGACAATATATTTATCTTTACTTTGCCCAGCAATTGTGATGTTACGGCGTTTAGCCCTGTTGCTGCTGTCTACCACAAATACAAAAGTCTTATCCTGAAGCTGTGTCGTCGATACCTGCGGTATCTGCAAAACGCCTTCTTTAACTTCCGAAATCTTTAGTGTGCCGCTACTGCCCGAACGCAATATATTATCCTTATTCAAAAAGGTGGCACGCAATGAAATCGCACCGGTAGCCCGGTCAACCTGGCCATTAACCGCATCAACCAATCCCTTTCTGGCATATTCCTCCCCGTCGGCCAACACTAAGGTAACCTCCGGAAATGTTAGTTTTTGGTGTTGATTATACTGCCGTCCTTCTATACTATCTTTCCGGGCTTGTGCTTTGGAAAAATACAAAAAGTCGGATTCGTTCATCGCAAAATAGACATATACTTCTTGAATATCGGACAAATATGTCAACGGTTCTTTATCTCCCTTGGTCACCAAATTACCGATACGTTTAGGTATACGGCCGATATAACCACTAACCGGAGCTGTAATCACAGTAAAATCTTTGCTAATCTGTGCGGTTCGTACAGCTGCTGCTGCCTGATCCAAAGTGGCTTTTGCCACCTGATATTCCGCTTTGGCAGCCGCCAACCTAACCTCTGAGATGACCTCATTAGCAACCAAAGGCTGCAAACGATCTACTTCGAGTTTGGCATTTTTCAATTTAGCTTGCGCTACCTGTTCCGTGGCGACCATATTATTTAGGTTTTCCTGATAAGTAGATGGGTCCACCTTAAATAATTTTTGTCCTTTTTGCACATATGCCCCTTCATCTACATATATCTCTTGCAATAAGCCCTCCACCTGCGGACGGACTTCTACATTGACCTTTCCTTCGATTGTACCCAAATAATCCTTTACCGTCACGGCATCCATTCGTTCTACCACATAGACGGGAAGGGCTAACGCCTTGGTCGATTCGGTATTTTCTTTTGACTTCCCATCAGTACAACCAACCGTCAGGAACATCGAACTAAATAAAATAAATGAGCTTGTTAATGTTAATAAAATAATATGCTTCACAATATGTTTTTTCAAAGTTACAGACTCTTATGTAATATATTTATTACACAACTTCCCTATATTAACGTCCCTTTTCACAATTATTATACCACTTAACATTAATTAACAAGATGTTTTGTTTGGCATATATCGAGGCAAGTTAATAAGCAACTGTTTTATAGAAAATTACAACAAAACGCGCGTTTCTATGTCAATATTATTTTCTAAATCCGTATCAATTTTTATTTATCCGGTCTAGCCTTCTGATTACAGGTGCATTTAATTTAATACTGGTTTCCGACAACAATACATGCTACTATTAAAAAGTAAATTAGAATTTTCTAATCTCTCTCTATTGCTTAACAAATTCGGTAAATTTGTATTTGATTTACAAGGCAATGCAGATTTTGGTAATTGAGGATGATAAGCGAATCAGTGATTTTTTGATTAAAGGTCTAACAGAAAATGGCTATTTGGTCACGTTATGTGCAAGTGCAGAAAAAGCCACGGCAGATTTTCTACATCTACCTTGGGATCTGTTCATTATCGACGTCATGCTTCCCGCCATGGATGGTATACAGCTGGTCGAAATTATCCGTTATAAAAAGATTAAGATCCCTATATTGATGCTAAGTGCGTTAAATGCTGTCCAGGACAAAGTTAGCGCGCTTGACTATGGCGCAGATGATTACATTACGAAGCCTTTTCATTTTGAGGAATTACTTTCACGTATCCGTGCACTCACACGGCGTTATCAACTGGATATTCCTACAACGCGATCAAATCAGCTACATTTCGGAAATCTTCTGATTGACCTCAATCAGTTTCAGGCCTTCTTACGACAGAAACCTCTTGAGTTATCTCCCAGGGAGTTCAAACTATTGATTTATCTTACAGAAAACAATGGGAAGGCCGTAAGTCGTACACACATATTAAACGCCGTATGGGGAATAAATTTCGACAACCAAACCAATGTAGTCGACGTATACATTTCCTATTTGCGCAGCAAAATCGAAAAAGAGGGAGACAAATTCATTTATACCGTCAAAGGTATAGGATATATGTTCAAAAAGTAGCGATGAAGTTAAAAGACCGTTTGTCCCTCTACGCCGTAACGGCATTCTCCATAGTGATGCTTCTTGCGTCCACGCTGATCTATATATCATTCTACAAATGGATGGTGCACAACCAATTTCGGGAGCTCCAAAATAAAACCCTGCTAGCAGCCGTATTTTATTTAGAAGCAGACGAACAGAGCCATCCAGAACGAGAGAGCGTTAAAAACCAGTTACAAAAAACAATCTCCCGGACTAATATTGCTATTTATAACAACTACAACATACAGAAAGCAGGAGAAATGAATGTCGATACAGCTATTACCACGGCATTTATCAACAATACCCGCGACCAACATAAAGGTAGCCTCGTTACCCAAGACCATTTCTATCATGGTATCTTCTATCAAGACAATGAAGGTGATTTCGTCGTCATTACACGCGAATGGAAAGGAAACTTCAACGCGCAGATGCAGTCTCTTTTATACATTCTTATCGCTGCCTTCATCTTTGGTATTGTTCTTATTTATATTTTTTCACAGTTCCTCGGTCGGGTTGCATACGATCCCATCCTGAAAATGATGAAGCAGATCAAGGATCGAGACGAGAAGAACTTCCAAGAGCCATTAATTCTTCAAAACTCCTACGCGGAAATCACCGAATTAGTTCAAACCTACAATGTTTTTATCGAAAGGCTGGGACAAACATTCGCTATACAAAAAAACTTTATAGACTACATATCCCACGAACTACGAACTCCTATCACCGCCCTTCTCGGAACACTAGAGGTTACCTCTAACAAGCCCCGAACAGACGAAGAATACAAACAAGTGATCAAACAACTGAAGCAGTACACCTTGGATCTGGAAACCAGCCTGGACAACATGATGCTTCTTTCGGGAGCAAAAACCAACTTCGAATTCAAAAGTATACGTGTCGACGAAATTATCTGGAAAGTAATAGAGGATGCATATCTATATCACAAAGCCCAAATACAGGTGACAATGGATGTGCAGGAACCCAATGCGCTAAACCTCTATGGAAATGCCAGGTTACTAGAATCTGCCATCAGCAACATCATAGAAAATGCGATAAAATATTCAAGTAATCAACCTATAGAAGTTCACATGAACATGGTAAATGATCGATTAGTCGTACGTATCATCGATAAGGGCATAGGCATTCCATCTACCGAGCTCAAAAATATAACCCAAAACTTCTATAGAGGAACGAATACAAATAACTTCCAAGGGAAGGGAATTGGTTTGTCCATGTCGGGCGTTATCTTCACGTTACATCAGATAAAAATGGAAGTGAAATCCGATTCAACCGGTACGCGTATAGCGTTGACATTCTAATCCAATTCTAATTCAGTTAAAATCGGCCCTTAATAGTAGGACTTTACTTTTGTACCCATATAAAAGAATATGGCACAAAAGTATATAATTGCATTTTTGATTTTTTGTCTGCACAGCTCATTGCATGCACAAGAGTTCAATTCCGACAAGCCTCTTGAGATCACTGATCTTGAGGGAATGTTTTTGGAACGCAACTATCAATTATTAGTTGCGAAATATCAAATCGACCAAGCAGATGCTCAAATCTTACAGAGCAAATTGTTTCCGAATCCCAGATTCGGCATCGATGAGGCGAATCTTTGGTCTAATCCAAGCAGCGAACGCCTGCCTTACCTATTTGGTCCGTACGGCAGTCGGCAACAGATTTCCCTAGAACTCGAACAACTAATCGAAACAGCCGGAAAACGCAAAAAACGGATTGCGTTAAAACAATTAGAAAAGAACACCGCTCTTTTGGACGTTGAAGAAACCTTAATCAGTTTACGTCTCGATTTGCGCAACACCTTCATTTCCCTACAAAAGTTAACAGCACAAGAGGTAGAAGTACGTCAAATGGTCGATTACCTAACCCGATTAAAAGAGCAATATACCCGGCAATCGAAATTGCAAACCATCTCAAAAGTGGACTACTACCGTGTACAATCTGCTTTAATTACATGGAAAGAACAGCTAACCAACCTCACTGACGAACAGATACAGAAACTTAGTCGACTCCGACTGTACACCCAGCAACCGCTTGAACTCGCACACTTAGCCTTATCCACAAAAAGACTACATAATTTAAGTCTGCGGGTGCCTATGGACCTCATGGAGATAGCACTTTATAATCATCCAGCAATTAAGCAATCAGCAAATGACCTTTCCATATCCCACGCGGAGCTTGCAATTGAAAAAGCGGAACGTATCCCCGATATTACCTTTCAAGTTAGCTACGATAGAGGGGGAAATATCATGCGGGATTTCGTGGGCGTAGGGATCAGTGTAGATTTACCTCTCTTCCATAAGAATCAAGGACATATCAAAGCGGCTCAAATCGGAATCAAACGCGAACAAGAAAAAAGAGTTGGTCTAGCATTTGAACTGAACAATAACCTACAGCTACTTACACGCCAGTTGAATCTTTACGAAAAAGAACTCCTCGATTACACGAATGGATCTCCAGATGACTTTAAAAACATGATAGACACCTATGCACAAAATCTCACAAACAATCAAGTAACCCTGATGGAATTTATCGATTTCTCAGAAAGCTATATTGCAGCCAGACGTGCTTATCTCGAGTTACAGGAAAGATATTACCACACATTTGAAGAACTGCAATACCGTATCGGAAAAGATTTATAATTTATGAAAAACACACTGTATTTACTAACATTCGCCATTACTTGTCAATTGACTAGTATTTCATGTCAACGCAATAACTCCCCTACCCAGGCGCCCTCACCTGCCGGGGATGAGGAGTTTTGTTTCCCCGAAGACTTAAAGCAAAGCACAACCATAGAAACCGTGCTTTATCAACCCATACAAGAGCAGCTTACCTTAACAGGAAAAATTGAATACAATGAAAATGATTTCATCGCGTTCAAGAGCCTCCTGGAAGGCATCGTACAAGAGGTCAACTTTGAGCTTGGAGAATATGTCCAAAAAGGAACGGTATTAGCGGTTGTACGTTCGCATCAGATTCAGGAGCAATATCAACAAAAGCGACATCTTGAAAATCAGTTAATTCTACTCAAAAAACAATTAGAGACCAAACGAATGCTCCTTTTAGATGGTATGGCTTCCAATCCCGAAATACTAGAACTTGAACATACAATTGAGAGTACACGGATAGAGTTAGAAAAGATCAACCAAGGCCTGCTCCTTTATCGTGCAGATACAGAGACGGGCAATTTCAATATCGTAGCACCGAAAAATGGTTATATCGTGCAAAAAAAAATCAGCTCCGGCCAACCTATTGGTGTAGAGGGAGACCCACTGTTTTCCCTGTCCAATCTAAAGCAGGTCTGGGTTATGGTCAATATCTACGCCAGCAACCTCAAATATATCAAACAAAACGACCCCGTTAAGGTCAGCACGATTGCATACCCAGATCAATATTACAGCGGAAAAATAGACAAAATTTATCCGGTATTTGATGATGATGAACACGTTCTCAAAGCACGGGTTGTGTTGGATAATCCCGACCTCCGCCTCATGCCCGGACTTAGTGCCGATATACATATCGACAAGACCCGGTCCTCCGATTACGGTTATGCTATTCCTAATAAGGCCATTATATTTAGTAAAGACAAGCAATACGTCGTACGTTATCATTCCGACTGTGACCTACAGCTCTTTCCAATCGTGCCTATCGCATCCAATGCACAGTATACTTTTGTAAAAGAGGGGT
This sequence comes from Sphingobacterium olei, assembly GCF_005048855.1. Taxonomy (GTDB): domain Bacteria; phylum Bacteroidota; class Bacteroidia; order Sphingobacteriales; family Sphingobacteriaceae; genus Sphingobacterium; species Sphingobacterium olei. The sequence goes on along the minus strand of NZ_SUME01000004.1, from coordinate 33,897 downwards.
TTTCAGAAATGGACAAAATTGTGTGCACCAATACCTTATTGATATTCGAAGAATTAAGTAAATAAAAGAACCCGAGATGCAAAAATTCGTACAGCATATTGTTTCCTTCTCTTTAAAAAATGCGCTATTTGTACTTTTAGCAACGGTTGCATTATTAAGCGGCGGAATCTACAGCTACATACATACCCCCATAGAGGCGTTTCCCGATGTGACTAATACACGCGCCCGTGTGATCACCCAATGGCCCGGACGAAGTGCCGAGGAGATCGAGAAACTCGTCACCCTTCCCATATCCAAAGTGATGAACAGCATCCCACGAAAGACAGATATCAGGTCCGTTTCACTCTTCGGGCTTTCGGTCGTGACGGTTCAGTTCGAAGATGGCGTGGACGACTTCTATGCACAACAATATGTCTCCAATAAATTAAACAGTGTGGAGCTTCCCGCTGGCGCGGATCCCAGTATCGAACCTCCTTCTGGAGCAACAGGAGAAATCTTTCGCTATGTCATTCAAAGCGATCTTCCGCTGAAAGAGATTACTGCCATACAAGATTGGGTCATTGAACGGGAACTGTTAAGCGTGCCTGGCGTTGCCGATGTCATTAGTTTTGGTGGAGAAGAGAAGATCTACGAAATAAAGATTAATCCCACCGAGCTGAAGAACTATGACTTATCTCCGCTCGATGTGTACGAGGCCGTTTCAAAATCCAACATCAATGTTGGAGGTGATATTATCCAGCAAGGTAGTCAGACCTATGTCGTGCGAGGCGTTGGGCTATTGGATAAAATTGAAGACATCGAGAATATCACGATCCAATTGAATGGCTCTACCCCTATCCTCATTAAAAATGTAGCAGAGGTCGAGGTTGCACATAAGCCTCGTCTTGGACAAGTTGGACTAAACCGTCAGGACGATCTGGTACAGGGGATCGTCGTTATGTTACGGGGCGAAAACCCCTCAGAGGTAGTCGCTCGCCTTAAGGATAAGATAGAAGAGCTTAACCAACGCACGCTACCGGAAAATGTAAAGATTGAGACGGTCATCGATCGTACGCAATTAGTGAACAATACAGTGTACACGGTATCCAAAAACATGATCGAAGGAATTCTATTGGTTTCCCTTATTGTATTCGTGTTTCTTTATAACTGGAAATCAACACTTATTGTTGCTTCGGTAATTCCCTTATCCTTTCTTTTCGCTATTATCATGCTGCGTATACAAGGGCTTCCCGCGAATTTAATTTCGATGGGTTCGTTGGATTTCGGGCTTCTTCTGGAAGGCACGCTTGTTATTGTAGAGACTGTATTCGTCGCGTTGGCTGCAGCTTCCCATAAGGTAGGTGCAGCACGATTTGCCAAGATGAGTAAGATGGGTATCATTAAAAAAAGCGCAAACAGTGTAGCTTCTCACATTTCCTTTGCCTTATTAATTCTCATCGTTGCCCTGCTGCCCATTTTTTCCTTTCAGAAAGTTGAAGGGAAAATGTTTACCCCACTTGCATTTACCCTGGGTTACGCCCTATTGGGCTCCTTGCTGCTGAGCCTCACCTATGTGCCAGCAATGTGCAAGCTCTTATTTACGAAAAACATCCAAGAGCGGGAGAATGTTGTTACCCGCTTCTTTCAGAAAACAATCTATGGATTATATAGGTTCGCTTTTTCACATGGTAAAGCCACCATCGTCATATTTTTGGCCGTTCTTTCGATTTGCACCATTCGGTTTGTCCATTACGGATCCGAATTCTTGCCCAAGCTCAACGAGGGTGCTATTTATATCCGTGCAACCTTACCCAATAGCATCAATCTTGAGGAATCAACGAAGTTGACACAGGAGATGAAAAATCTTTTGTTAGACAATTTCCCCGAAATCCACTTTGTGCTCACCCAAACCGGCAGACCCAATGACGGAACAGATCCAACCGGATTTTTCAACATTGAATTCAATGTGCAGTTAAAAAATGAAAAAGATTGGCTTCGTAAAATTTCCAAAGCTGAAATTATACATGATATACGCGTCTTATTAAATCGCTATCCGGGCATTAACTTTGGTTTTAGCCAACCTATTCAAGACAATGTGGAAGAGTATGTTGCCGGTGTCAAGAGCGCACTGGTCATCAAGATATTCGGAGATGAATTAGCTGAGCTGGAAAAATACGCCGACCACGTTGCTCATTCGATCCAGAAAGTCCCCGGAATAACGGATATCAATGTGTATAGAAATCTGGGACTGCCGGAATTACGAATCCAATTACACGACTCCAAAATGGCCAAGTATGGTGTGAGCACCGCCGATGTACAGGCTGTCATAGAAATGACGATCGGCGGACAGTCGGCAACCAAATTCTTTGAAAATGATAGGCAGTTTGACGTTGTCCTCCGCTTCGAAAAGCAATATCGCGATACCCCGGAGAAAATCGGTAATATCCTTATTCCCACGAGCAATGGACGTGGAGTGCCCCTGCAGGAAATAGCAAGTATAGGATATAAAACAGGACCGGCCTTTATTTATCGAGAGGGTAATAGCCGCTATATCGGAATAGGATTTAGCATCGAAGGCCGTGATCTTGGAAGTACCATTACCGAGGCCAAGAAAGTTGTAGCAGCCGACGTTAAGTTGCCAAAGGAAAAACATATGGAATGGGCAGGTGAATTTGAAAGCAAAGAACGATCTACCAAACAACTGGCGACGGTTGTTCCACTATCCCTCATGCTTATTTTAATCCTTCTCTATGCCAATTTCGGGAACATGAAAGATACATTGATCTCCTCGATCACACTGCCTTTTGCTTTTATCGGAGGATTTATTTCGCTTTGGATTACGGGTACTGTATTTGGTATTTCGGCCGGAATAGGTTTTATCATCCTCTTTGGAGTAGCCACCATTGATGGTATTGTTCTAATTGGTGTCATGAAAAGCAATCTTCAAAAAAAGATGTCGTTAATCAGCGCCATCGAACAGGGTGTAAAAAGCAGAATACGACCCGTTGTTATGATCGCTTTATTAGGTTCTATGGGTTTATTGCCTGCGGCATTATCACATGGCATGGGTTCCGAAATACAAAAACCTCTTGCGATAATGATAGTTGGAGGGTTATTGATTTGCCTGATTCTTTCCTTTATGGTATTACCCGTATTGTTTTATTACGCCTACCGCAATACCGGTGATAAGGGTAAATTAGGATAGCTGTGCTATCCTAATTTACCTTGAACTATTTGGTCAATGGAATAAATGTAAACATCCATTTGACCGGGTTCTCCCAGTCCTTTCCTTTAAAACTACCCACTGGTAATTTAATTAACACGTTGTTCCAGCCTTTTTTCATACGGATGAGGGTTGGTTCTCTAAATGAATATCCTTCGTCGATCATGGGTAACTCCAACTGTCCTTCCTTGCCCGCCTGCTGCCAATCAGGCGGATTGACCGGTAGTCCGTTTACCCAAACAAGGCTTTTTCGATTGTCCCAATGTCCATAGATCGGAGAATCACTTGCATACGATCGTGACAAGTTATCAAACCCGATCCAAAACGGCCGATCCTCTTCCCGATCGCTCCATATCTGCGTCCGCGCATACCATGTCGTATTCGGTTGCGGATTGTCAATCACACCTTTTAAGACATCCGACCACCAATGCCTTAATACTACTGTACCACCCTCAGCACTAAAATGCGGCTCCAAGGTAGTTTCTGTTACACTTTCCGGATCAAAAGACCTTGCCAGATCGCCTTCATTATCATAGGGACCTATAAAGTCCCACTTTATATCCGCTTGTCGTACATAAGGAAAAGGAAGTGCAGAGAAATAGCGTGTTTTATGCACTAACAATCTATCTTCAAACGCCCTAAAGTCGGCATACTCCGGTTTATCACGGTTTACGATGTTGCAAACCCAGCCGGGTTGTCCGCCACCCCGCCATGAACGTTCAGCAAATGCAAGCAGTCCGGGGTATACCGCATTTTGTAAAAAGACATCCCTCTCATGCGACACCGCACGATCCGGCCAGGCACACAGAATCCCGCCCAACAAGTTAGCATTACCTGTTGTCTGTTCACCAATTTGCCGGTGAAACAAGGTAACCACCGTTTCGAGTGGATCCATATGATTAATATAAAGATGTTTCGAGTCTACAAATCTATTCTCCAGATCCGGCGTAATAGGTTTCGGACCACCCATCCACAATTGGCGGATCGTATGCGGGCTTAGGTTTCCTCCCGGATCCCATCCAATCGTCTGTTTACCCAAGCTGTCGATGAATGCAGTCATCTCGGGCAAAAAGTGCTGGTTTGTAATCTTAACCTCGTCGCCACCGATATGAAGATAGGGAAGTTCAGGATAAGTAGCTACGAATTCTCTGACCAGATCTTTCACAAGTCGCGTTCCTTCCACAGATTGCATATCCACCTGAAATACCCTTCGAAAAGCACCACTGTGTCCGGGCATATCAATTTCCGGAATAAGCGTAATATGCCGATCCAAACAATATTTAATCAACTCTTTAAAATCCGCCTCTGTATAATAATGTCCAGCCCAACGTAACATATTTGTAGACTGTGTTAACTCAGGATATTTTTTACTGACCAGTCGCCAGGCGATATCCTCCGTAAAGTGAAAATGAAAAATATTCATTTTATACCGTGCCATCACGTCGATTTGCTCTTTAAGAATCTCCATGGATTGGTAATTCCGGCCTACATCCACGAGATAACCGCGCCAAGCATACGAAGGCCAATCTTCGATTTCGCAGGTATAAACCGACTGCTTCCCACTATACAACTGCCTTAACGTATGGAGTCCATGATATATTCCCACAGCATTGCCAGCGATGAGATGGATTTTTTGTCCATGCACGGTCAGTTTATAAGCGCCTTCGGCGCGCCAGAATTTTTCAGCGGCATCCAATTGCAATACTACGGAAGTTACTTTGTTCGCCTTCTCAGTCGGTGATCCCAGGGAGATCCCCCATTCCTCACAAATTTCCGTTAAAAGCCGTATTTCATTCGCCAGTTTTACTGTATCATTTGCATACAGTTGCAATCCGTTCGTTAAATCTATGGTTACGTTTTCCCATTGCACCTTTTGCGGCAAAGGAATCAGCGAAGGCACGGATTGTGCATAGGCCGAAAAACAGATTCCCACCCAGACCCATACATACGATATAAATTTTAACATATACTTACTATCTCAAATTCACCGGTACAAATACAATTTCTTTATAATCATCCTTCTCATAAAGTACACCTATTTCCTTTTTGCCGATTTTTACGATATCAGAATAAGCGGCAAAAGACCCCTTATATCCAGCGGGAGATTTAGCAATTACCTTTTCAAGATACCAGGTTTTTCCCCCATCTTTGGAGAGGCGCAACGTTAAATTGTCCCGATATTTTTCATCTGCGGCATTGCACACCGCTAAGACGTACTTACTTCCTTTTTTCCAAGATAGTGTACTACCCTGATTAACAGGATCAGGAAGATTTTTATCATAGAATGTCGTATCCCAGGAGGCTCCTCCATCGCTGGAATACGACACAATACGGGTTCTTACATTTCCCTGTTGATTGCGCGTATTCATATACAATCCATTTTTAGAGATCTGTGCCGCCATGGTTTCATTTCCCCCTTCGAACGTAATTTTGTCCGCGATCTTAAAAGTTTTCCCATGATCGTCCGAATAATAGGCATGTGCATAATAATCACGTCCGGCAGATTTTGGTTCACCTGCAGAATGATTTGCAGGAATATATATCCTTCCTTTATATGTACCCGAATCAAATTGCAGACCATGACCAGGTGTATTTGCATAAGCTCTCCAATCCGCATCAAAATTATATGTTGCGTTCAGTTGCGGTTGTTTGGGACGGTGTACTTCTGTAGTAATGTTGGCCGCTTCAGACCATGTCTTCCCGCCATCCGTTGATGTAATATACCAGGCCTCGCGCAGTCCATTTCCTTTTCTCACCTCTGCTTCATGGTTGTTACCGGTATTGTAAAACAAGAAAATACGACCATTTGGATATGCCGGATCCAGCAAGTCCACTATAGGAGCAGCATTTCCCGCTTGCAGTTTATCATAGTCAACAGCTATATGTAATTTACCCCAAGTTTTACCGTTATCCGAACTGATTTTATATACAATATCCACATTGCCATAATCACCAGCATGATCTACACGGCCTTCGGAAAAAGCCAATAAGTCTCCATTCTTATGCTTTATGATAGCTGGTATACGATAGCTTGCATATCCTTCCTCTCCGGATCTAAACACGACAGATTCCTGTGCAAAAATACTTGTACACAAAAACATCAGGCCCAATAGCCCAGTCATTGATTTCTTCATATCTATTACTTTTTATTAATATACTGTTTCAATAGCTGTAGACAATACCATTCCTGTCTAGGTAAGTGAAAGGGACCTTTAAAAAGGTTCCCTTTTGCTGTTTGCGCAATGGAGCCATTCCGATGCAAATAACCGAACCATTCACCGTGTTCCTTATCATGAAAATGTGTATATGCATATTCATGTATTGCGCGGTGCATTTCCGCATATTTTTCATCTCCCGTCATCAAGAACGCCAATAATGTAGCAATGATGGTTTCATTTTGCGGCCACCAAAATTTCATATCCTGCCAATATTCCTGTACCGGTTTGTTAAACACATCCCTAAAATACAAGATACCACCGTGTTCTTTGTCCCAACCACGTTCCCACATATAATCAAGCATACGGCAACCTAAGTCTGTTAGATGTGGATCATGATTTCTATACTTCGCTTCATGTAATATAAACCAGGCCCCTTCAATCGCATGCCCCGGATTTAAAGTCCTTCCGTCAATGTGGTCGATTATAGATCCATCCAATGCCACTTGTTCCATTACGCATTGGATATCCTCTTTCACAAAATACGTTTCAATTTCTTGTATCCAACCGGCAATTGCATCGTCACACCGACCATCACCGATGTTTTCACGCAGCTGCTGTGCGGTATTGATCATGATCATCGGGATACCTATCCCTTTTGTCGGCCGTGTATCTTCGTATTTAGACGTCATGCGCTTTTCGCCACTTGCATATGCGATACAAGTACCGAATATCTCACGGGCAAGCTCAGCCGCATTTTCATCCCCAGATGCCTTAGCATACGCTGCAAAAGCGATTACCGCAAATGTTTCTGAAAAGAAGTACCTACGCATACGAATCGGATTACCCCTCTGGTCGACGTGAAAATAGAGTTTACCCGCAGCGTCAAAACACTTATCACGGATAAATTCATAGCCCAGTTTCGCACCGTCCAACCATTCCTGCTTTGACTCTACCGTATTATATAAAGTCGCCAATAGCCAACAAGCCCTTCCCTGTATCCATACCGCTTTATCCGTATCTATCAATGTACCATCTGCATCACGCATTAGGAGGTATCCCCCATTTTCCGTATCGTATGACCGTGGGAACCAAAATGGAATCGTATCATTTACCAATTGGTCTTTATAAAAAGAAGCCAATTCTTCTAATTGTTGTTGCGAATACATATCTAATTAATCTTAAAACTAAACGTAGAGACTGGCACACCGGCCTCATTTACCAAGTTTGCACGGCTAAATGGGGCACAGTAAATCTCCTGTACCGCCATTAAGCAGCAGGTTCATTTCTTTTCGGTTTTAGTACGACAAGCTGAATAACAAGCACGACAAATACGACTATGGCCAATAAGGCAAAGTCGTGTCCAAGCTGCCCCGAATCGGCCGATGCGCCCAGCACTTTGGTAATATACGCGCCTGCCATTACACCCACCATATTCATGATTCCATAAGCCGTAGCGCGGTATTTAGCAGATACAAATTGACAAAGAATAGGCATGTTATTGGCATCAAACATGCCAAATCCAAATCCAAATGTCAGACCCGCGGCCACGATGGCGAATACGTTATTACCATAGCCAATCAAAAACATCGCAGGAATGGTAAGTGCCAATCCGATCGCGCTGGTATAAATACGACCCCGAATATTTTTTTGCACCCATCTATCCGATAAGATTCCACCTAATATAACGCCTAAGAAAGATGAAAAAGCAATGGTAATGGTGGATAGCGGTCCAGCTTGTGCCATAGGGATATTCAAATTATCCGCAAATAAGGTTGGCAACCAATTTTTCGTAGCCCATCCCGGTAAGCTCGGAACAGCGAAATACAAGAGGATCACCCAAAACGAAATGTTTGATAAAAGAACAGCAAAACCCTTCAATATCGAAACTTTCACGGTACTCTTGAAAGCTGCCCCTTCGGTGCGTTGATTGGTTTCAAACAGGGTAAAGACCAACAGCAGTGCATAAATTATACCTACCAGGCCAAAAATTTTAAAGGTAAGGTGCCAAGAATAATGTGCGGCGACTGTTGCACCGAACCCACCAAGTGCCTGTCCAAAGTACAATCCCGTCATATGGATCCCAATAGCGAGAGAACGTGTCTTATCCGAGTGATAATCCGCAATCAGGGAGAGTCCAGCGGGAATATAAATTGCCTCGCTCACACCCATCATGGCGCGAAGGGCATAAAGCTGGTCATATGTTCTCGCGTACCCCATTCCAAAAGTCACTGCAGACCAAACAAACAAGCTCCCGACGATCAGCCATTTGCGGTTAAATTTATCGGCCAATATACCCGACACCGGACTCATTAATCCGTAAATCCACAAAAAAACAGCCATCAGATTCCCAAAGATAGCGGCACTTTCGAGCTCAAGGATATCGACTGCCATCGACGGACGCATTGTCGACAAGATCTGCCGATCCATATAGTTCAGAAGCGCCACAAACCAGAGCAATCCAACTACTATCCAAGGGTAATTCTTGCTGTTTTTCATACAATCTATTTTTTTACAACTCAATTTATATTTCCGACAAGGATATTTGATGTACGCACTCCCGCTTTAATTTCTCCCGACGGAATAAACACCCGATCCTGAAACATTACGGCGGTGGTCGTTACCGGCGATCCCTCGGGTAACGGACTCAAGCTGTACCATTTATTGTCCTCCTCACCATACTGCCATACGTCTTTTGTAAATCCAGGATGCGCACTTTGCACATCTGCCTTTTCGTTATTTAAGCTATCTTTCTTTAGCGGATCAGGTTCTTTATGAATGGCTAAAATAAGCTTTTCCACCCGATGAAACGTCTCTCCCTTATCTCCACCTATTAGTATCATACGACCTTTATAATCTACAAAACCCGTTCCCGCAGCAATTCCGTGGGGTAAGGCCGCAATCCCAACAACATTTTTTTCTACCAAATCGATCCGATAAGATTGATTGTATAGTGTACTTACCGCACCTTCATTTCTTTTTCTTCCTCCGAATAGATATAGCTTATCGTTATTTATCAACGCCACGGTATGGGTCAGCGGTAGAGGTAGATCCAAAAATTCGATCCATCCGTTTGCGAGGGCTTGCAAATCCAATACATAGATTTTATTTGAAACAAGATTCGCATTCTCTCCTCCTATAAAATAAAGTTTGTCATCATACACCACCAAACTTCCGTTTGTCAGTGGCAGCGGTAGGTTTGGCAAAAAGGAAGATTCAAGTTCATTACGGTCTGTATTCCATTTATATGTCATTGCTGTCGATGTAGCTCCCTTGATATCCTCACCACCTACCGCGTACACAGTATTATTTGCAGAATAATTTGCCGTATAAGCTACTGTAGCAGGCAATAATGATACTTTGAATAATTTTATATTTCCATCATTAATTTTGTAGGCGTACACGCGGTCATGGTACCATTTAACACCTCCCTCCCACGGCATTTTATCAGGAAAGTTAGCTCCTCCAGCAACAATCAAGATGCCATTGCTTACACCGACGATCGGACCAGCGAGACCTTTATGCGAATGACCTGTATTATCACCTGGTAAGGAGCTTCCATTTTCCCATTCTATCTGAGAGAGTTCAGCATGTTGCATACTACTTGTGCAATTCATAAACAAAAGACTACTAAGGATGATGGAAAAAAAAACGTTCATATTAAAATTTGGATTGAAATGCTGAAAAATGTAAAGAAGATACATCTTTTTTAAAGCTTTCAAAATCTTCTTTGGACATATTTCGTACAGGCAACCTAAATTCACCACAATCCAACCCCAATACCTTCATATATGATTTACCAACCGAGATTCCACCGTACTTGCCGAGCAGCATAATCATGTCGATCGATTTTTGCTGCAACGCATTAGCTCGTTCCATATCTCCGTCGTCGTATGCTTTTATCATATCAAGATACAGGGGAGCAGCATAATTATAGGTACTGCCTACGGCACCACGTGCACCCAACACCAAAGAAGAAAGCATATTTTCGTCCCTTCCCCAGAGCATATCGTATTTTCTATTTGCAAAATTCATGCACGACAAGAAGTCCATGAAATCTTCATGCGTATATTTTATCCCCGCAAAGTTCGGTATCTTCCCATCAATAGCCTTCAACAAATCCAACATTGCAAAGTTGCCTCCCGTCAATACAGGAATGTGATAATAGTAAAAAGCCGTATTTGGTGCAGCTGTTGCGATTTCAGCACAGCATTTTGCAAGTTGAGCTACGTTCGCTGGTTTGAAATAAAAAGGAGAGGTAAATGAAATACCATGCAGGCCTAATTCTGCTGCTTTTGTAGCCAGCGATTTTGCTTCTCTGATATTCGTACCGCCTACCAGCATGATCACCTTGAAATCAGGATTGGCTTTACTTGCTTCGGCCCAAGCAGACATCACGGCTACCTTTTCGTCAAATGTAATGGATACCCCTTCTCCGGTAGATCCACATATAAAAGCACCGACCACCTTATTTGCCTTTAACAGCTCGTAATAAGAAGGGATAGCATCTATGTTAATTTCTCCATTCACGGTCATCGGTGTGAATGGTGCGGCAATAAGGCCTTCGATTTTCTGAATATTCATCTTTTTGATTTTTTTCTAACTTTTATAGTAAGGATCCTGCTAAAATTTAAAATGCAAAACATCGTCGTCATTGCGAACCGGAGGAACGATGGTGTGGCAATCTATCAACATAAAATGTAAAGACTGCCACGTCATGCTTCCTCGCAGTGACGAACACATAGTAAAGTCATTGCCTGCCTACCGCAGGCAGGCGAACCGAATGAACGATGGTAAAGCAATACTCCTCCAGCTTAGGGTTTAGTTGTTTGATACCCCGGTGTCTGCTCAACCAGTGGGTCATCTGTCCATACATCTCTACCAATAGGCCACAGCGATTTATAAGCTTCTGTATTCTTATCAAGTACTCCATACGTATGGTTGGATGACTTAAATACCAAGGGATCACTACCATATTTCATGCGTCTGATATCATACCAACGTTTACCTTCCCAAATGAATTCCTTTGAACGCTCCTCAAAAATTGCCAGTTCATTTGCATCCTTGGTACCATTTACAAACGGTGTCGGATCCACTCCTCCAAAAGCACGGTTTCGTACCGGTTGAATAAAGCTTGACGGATCGGCACCTTCCGCATTTGCAATCTCGGCTAGCATCAGCAGACGATCTGCCTCGCGGTATATCGGCCAATCGTCCGTGTAGTTTCGTATATTATTGTTTATTGTTCCCAAGAACTTAGTTAGCACAATATTACGAACAGTCACTACTTGAGGGGTTACCGCACGATCAATCGCATAAAAGTCGTAAAAGGTAGCATCTCTACGCTGGTCATCTGCTTCAAAGGATTGAAATAGTTCGTATTTGTAAGCATAACGCTGTATAACCTGGGCAGTGGTTTGTTGAAGTATTAATGGGTCAACAAGTGCGGACGCATTGATATCAACGGTATCTTTGTAATATAACCCACTAAAATTAGGCAGGTCATACAGGAATGCTGCGGACGATGTTGCTTGCGCCTCATTGAAAGCAAAAGGTAAAGTAAAGATTATCTCCGCATTACGCTTCTGTTTGATCACATTGGTAAAGTTGGGTAGGAGACTATAACCTGTAACCGCATTTAAAGCCGCTTTAGCTTCAGCAAAATCGGCCGTGGCACCATACATCTTTGCTGACCATAAATATATTTCGCCTTTTAGCATTCGTGTAGCATTTAAGCTCCAGTAAGCTTTGTTAGTCCCTTGTTCCGTTCCGAAATATCCTAAGGATTTAGCCACATCATCTTTTACAGCTGTCAATACATCGGCCTCGGAAGAGCGAGCCAAACGTAAAGCAACGGGATCAGGTTGATTATTCAGCACATCGGCGGTAAGGCGTAACGGTACGCCGCCATAGGTTCGTAACAAATGGAAATAATAGAATGCTCTCATTCCATGCGCTTGGCCAAGAAGTTCGTTCTTTTTTACATCAGAAAGGAAGGAAATTCCATTTACCCGTTCGATAAAGAGGTTAATTTGAAGAATAGTGTTCATAAAACCTGCCCAAGCCGACAAACCAGGTGACACCTCGGTCATATTATGTTCAACAATGTTCAACTCATTCAAAGAGACCGGAAATTTCGGTACATTTGTCAATCCACCGCCACGCATTTCCCCCAGTCGAAAAAACTGAAACTGTTGCGCACGTAACTGGCTGTGAATACCGGTCATAAAATTTTCTACCTGAGCTTCATTTTGCCAATAGTTTCCATCTGCAAAATAATCTTCGGGAACAAGGTTTAAGTCTTTGTTACAGGCGGTCATTCCCAAGAGAGAGAAGATGACGGCCATCATTTTTATATGCTTTTTCATCACGTTATTATCCATTTAATTTAGAAAGTAATTTTTCCACCGAAAATCAACATTGTCGGAATGGTGTAAGCACTGTTTTGGAAGCCCGTACGCTCGGGAAGTGCATTCAATTTATTAGAGATATATCCTAGATTTTGTCCCGTAGCGGTCAATGTTAGTCCGGCTATTCTAGCCCTACTTATCCATTCTTTGGGTACAGCATAACTTAGGGAAACTTCTCTAAAAGCCAAATACCCAGAGTTTACATAGAAGAGGTTGCTCGGACGGTCAAAATTTTTCATATTCAACTGATCGGCCCACACATATCTTGGGTATATTGCATTCGGATTTTCGGGTGTCCAAGTGTCGTTTACGATAGATCCAGCGTTAAACTCGCCCTGCATATAGCCTAAAGACCAGACATTCTGGCGATCCATCTGGATATGGCCTAAGGCAAAATCAAGTCTCGTAAACAATGAAAACCCTTTGTAGCTAACAGTTGTGTTAAACCCACCCGTCCATTTTGGAAGTTGATTACCCAATTTGACACGGTCATCTTGATTGATAACCCCATCTCCATTGGTATCATCCCACATGGCGTCCCCAAGTTGAGGTGTTAAGAAACCCGTTAATCCTTGCTCATCAATTATTTTTTGACTGGCTACTTTTTTACCCGCAGCCGCACCGATGCTATAGCTTTCTCCTGCAGCATCGTCCCGGACGTTATAATTAGCCAGATCCTCTTCATTCCGGATGACACCTACCATACGGAAGCCGTATAGATCTCCCCACTCCATACCTTCCTGATAGCCTTCTACCCAAATTAAGGAATTACCGGTAGGATCATATACTTGCGTCCCTCCCTGTCTGTTCCGCTCGTTGCCGTTATAGGGTAACTTAATGATTTTGTTACGCACATAGGCCGCATTCGCATTAATGGTCCACGTAACGTCGTTATTTTGTATCACTTTATACCCTGCTTCCAATTCGATACCGCGGTTGCGCATTGTTCCATTATTCGTACGGATGGACGGTATACCAGCCGAATTGGGCAAATTGATATAGGCCAATTTATCTGACGTAATTCTATTGTAATATGCAGCAGAAATGTTCAACCGATTGTTCAGAAGACCGATATCAGCACCAATTTCGGTGGTCTTACTTTTTTCCCAAGTCAATTCTGGCAGTATCGGATCAGAGAACAAGAAACCACGAGACTGATCATAAGCAGTCTGTACAGCGTAGCCCCCCTGCACTTCATAGATACCGATCGCATTGTTCGTACCGATACCTATATTACCATTCTTACCCCAACTTGCACGAATTTTCAAAAAGTTCAACCAAGGTGCATTTTCTTGTACAAATTCTTCCCTCGTCGCCACCCAGCCAATAGACGCTGCCGGGAAAAACCCCCATCGATTGTTGGCCGCCAAACGAGAAATGCCATCGTTACGGAAAGTCGCGGAGAAAAGGTATTTGTCGGCATAGTCATAGTTTACATTTCCGAATTGCGAGATGATACGGTCATTGGAGTGCGAAGACGAAGCCCCGCGTGTCGGATTTTCGGCCGTATTGGTTGTTAAGCCCAATGCCATAAAATCGTCGGTCGGAGCCAAACTCCCCGACGCTCCCAATGAACGGTAATAGGCATCAAAGTATTCAGCTCCCGCGAGGGCAGTAACATTGTGCTGTCCAAATGATTTATCGTAATTCAACACTGCGTTATAGGTCTGACGGATATTGCGCCAAAAACTTGCCGAACTGCTACGTTCCCTATTCCAACCCGCATCTGGATTCGTAAGGCTCAAAAAACCGGTTCTGAAATCCTTATTGAAGGACTCGTGATATTCTTCTTCGTAGTATAAAATTCCTTTTACCCGTAGGGTGAGCTCCGAAAGAAGATTCACGGTCAGCCCTTGATTAAAGGTAAATTTATCATTCTGACTTCGCCGGATATATTTATCGATATTAACTAACGGATTACCATCGCTCGCATCACGACCGAGGATCCAATCGCCCGTGACCGGACTTTTACTCCGTAGTGTCGGTGGAGCAGAAAGCATACGACCCCAGTAATTCGCTTCGCCATTTGTCAGGGATTGATCACGCCAATTTGCACGTGTAAAATTAATTCGAGATTCGGAAGTTATCCAGTCTTTTAATTTGTAATCTGCATTTACTGCAAAGTTGTATCGACGGTCGAAGGTATTTAGCGAAAGTCCCTTTTCGTCGTAGATGCCCACATTGCTATAATAGGTCCCTCTATCATTACCTCCAGAAAAAGAAAGGTTGTAGTCTTGAGAAGGAGCCGGCGATCTAAAGGCTAAATCGCCATAACTGAAGTCTTCGTAGATTAGATCATGAAGTTCTCCGTTTGGGTCATAGTTTCCGGCCATGTTAGTAGGAACAGCATCTTTCATCGCTTTCCAACCTTGATCCAACAAAAACCTGTTCTGATCCGTCAAGCGCATTAAGCTCCATCGACCAGCATTCACATAGTTCCCGTCCAGCGGAGTAACACCATCCGTATCGAAGTACGCATTGCCTGTACCGCGCGGACCTGGCGCACCCAAGGTGTTATTTCCAAGAGTTCCTTGCTTAATAGCTTCAGCAGCCCCTAAACGGCTCCATTTGATATAACTTTCAGAGTCTAAATAGTCATAAGGAACGTTCAAGTAGTTGATCCCTCTGTTAGCTTTAAAGTCAAGCGAGGATGTTCCAGCTTTCCCTTTTTTAGTCGTAATAATGACCACACCATTCGAGGCTCTGGCACCATATATAGCGGTAGCGGCAGCATCTTTTTGTACATCAATGCGTTCAATTTCTTCTGGATTGATATCCGATAAACTACCCCGAACTTGCCCATCGACTAAGATTAGCGGACTACCCGACCCATCGAAGTGCGTACCTCCCCGTAAAATAATAGACGGCATAGCACCTGGACGACCAGACCCGGTAGAGACACGTACTCCCGGTATCGTACCAGCCAATGCCTGAGCCGGATTGGCCCGCATCCCCGTTTCCAATACTTTGTTATCCAGTGTAGATACTGAGGCAGTCATCTTGGTACGTTTAACGGTACCATACCCCATTACTACTACCTCTTCGAGTTCCTCATCATCCGGTGTCAGCACGATCTGAACATTAGTTGTACTATTAAGGGTTAATACTTGGTCGGCATATCCCATATAGGTTACACGAAGTACATCCCCGACTTCCGCAACCAAGGTGAACTCTCCATTAATATCTGTGGAAGCGCTGTTATTTTGCGCTCGGTTTGTAACATTTGCACCATTAATCGGTACATTGTCAACGCCTACGACCTTGCCCTTAATGGGGCTCTGTGCCATTGCCATAGCTTGTAACAAACTGAGAAAAAGTAGTAGGTTAAGCTTTTTCAGGCTGAAGATTTGCTTTTTTATCATAATTGTATAAAACTTAAAATTGGGTTATGTTATACATAATACTTTTCAAATGTATAACATAATACTTTAGGTATCAAATTTTTTTTGATATTATTGTATCAGATTGATAAGACATAAAAAAGTACCATGGCAGAAAGTTCGTTTAGCACATTGGAAGGCATAGATACGTCTAGCCTCGTTGATAAAGTTGAAGAGAAAATTATTTCTTTGATGAAGACAAGTGGGATGAAGGTTGGAGATGCTTTACCTAAGGAATTGGACCTGGCGGAAAAATTAGGGGTCAGCCGTACGGTCATAAGAGAGGCACTCCTTCGGCTGCGGACCGTTGGCCTCATAGAATCAAAGAAACATCGCGGGGCAGTCTTAACCAATCCCGATATTTTGGTTCCGTTTCGCAAGATATTTCATCCGTCGATTCTAACGCATGATACCTTAAAAGACGTATTCGAAATGCGACTCGCCTTAGAAGTGGGTATGGCCGATTTCATTGTCGATAGAGTTACGGACGAAGATATCGCCGAATTAGAAAACATAACCTATTCAGGAGCTACAGGAGAAACTGCCGATCCTTTTAATATTGAAGATGAAATACTGTTTCATGGGAAACTGTACCGTATTTCACAGAATAAAATGCTACTGGAACTGCAAGGTATGCTGTTACCTGTATTTCAATACGTGCATCGAAGTGGATTACTCGAAAAACCTATACTGAATAATGACTTCATTTCCCACAAAGAATTAGTAGCGGTTCTTAAAAAAAGAAATCCTACAGAATTTAGGGATGCAATGCGCAAGCATCTCAACAATCATTTTTTACGAATTCTTGATTGTATGGAGTAATTGATACTAAAGTAGGTGCTGCTTGGGGAGCAGCACCTACTTTCTACTTATTATGGAAAACAACAATTGGGGATCATTGTATACCTTATGAATTAAAATTCGCTTTTAAAACTGCTGTTTCAGTACGCTAATACCTCTACTTCAGTACGTCTGTTCGCCTGGTGATCTGCGACAGAGCACGGAACACCGTTGCTACATTTATTCACCAATCGCGTCTCGCCATATCCTTTCGCAACCAACCTATCGCGCGCTATACCGCGGGTCACGATGTAGTCCACCGCACTTTGTGCACGCCGCTGTGACAGCTTCTCGTTGTAACTATCGCTGCCCCTGCTGTCCGTGTGGCTTGATAGCTCGATCCGAAGTGTCGGATTGTCACGCATGGTGGCCACCAGCTGGTCCAGGATCAGGGCAGCATCCTTACGGATGTTGTGCTTATCAAAGTCGTAGTAGATATTCTCCAAAACAAACTTATCGCCCACCTTATGGACCGGATGTAAATTCATTACGACCCGTACCGTAGTGTCCCGTGCTGGAAATAAACCCTCAACACTTGTCGAGTCCGAGTGGTAGCCCGGTTTTTCCGCCAGCAAACGGTAAGGCTCACCCTTATTTAGCGTAAACGTAATCCGTCCGTCCTTATCCGTAACACCTTTGGCTGCTATCTCTTTACCCTTATGGAACAACGTCACGCTAGCGGACGGCAACAGCTCTCCTGTTTCCCTGTTGCGGGTCAATCCCTCCAGAACGATGATAAATTTAGGCTTCGCAAACGTGAACGAATAGATATCATCCCCACCCTTTCCCCCCGGTCTATTTGAAGAAAGGTATCCGTAGATGACATCCTCATCGCTGACCCCTACGACGTAGGCGAAATCATCACCTGCCGAATTCAGCGGATAACGAAGGTTTTCAGGGGTACTAAAGGTCGAGCGGCTGCCTATAGACCTATATATATCCAGGCCGCCCATGCCTACCCAGCCGTCACTCGAAAAGTACAGGGTATCACCCGACACGTTCGGAAACATCTCGTCTCCCCCACTGTTAATCCTAGGTCCCGCATTCTTTGGGGCTCCCCAGCTTCCGTCTCCTTGTAATTCACTGTACCAGATATCCACACCCCCATGCCCGCCCGGCATATCAGAAGCATAATATAACACCTTTCCATCGCTGCTCAATGCGGCATGGCCCAGCGAATATTCCTTCACATTATTATGGGCAAAGTCCTCTTCTGCCCAATCTGTTCCGTCCTTTCTATATATTTTTAGTTCCAGGTTCTGTTTGCGCCACTTCAATCCATCCGACCGGTAGTTCTCGCCCTCTTTCCCCGGGTACGTACGTGTTACGTACAGAACGTCCTCCGCCGAATTTACGGCGACAGGACCAATATGGTACAGCGCATTATTGAAGGCATCTCCCATCACATTGGGACCGCTTAATTCCCCATCCCTTGCCCGGTCTGCAGCATACACCTTCAGGTAAGATTGTCCAGTCATCCCACTTTTGTTGTTTAACAATCCGTGGGGCTCACCCGCATAGATAACACCTCCGCTCGTGGATACCAGACTGAATTCCGAAAGGTCTGTATTGATAGCAGCCTCATTCTTCAGGCTGTGCAAAGTCGGGCTCTTCATCCATAACACGGCCGAGTCGGCCCCCTGTATATAACGCGTTATGTTTTCCGCGCTCCCGTATTTCTCCTGATAGGCCCGGTACTGCTTACCCGCTTCGGCATAGCGCCCCCTCTTCTTCAGCACCTCCGCATAGTGCAGCAGTGATTCCTGTTTATGATCAGGTTGTGCGACCACGCGCGAATACCAGTTCTCTGCCAGCTCGTACGCATTGATTCTACGGTAACTGTCCGCCAAACGTTCCATATCTCCCGTCCGCGGCTTTTTCACATCTACCAGTTTCTCATAAGCTGCTGCGGCATTCGCATACTCCAGCTTATCATAGAGCAGATCCGCACGGCCCCTACGGCTGGGCTGTTCCTGCGCCAGGGACAGCTCAGCCCCTAAAAGCAGCAACGAAACAGCCAGTAACCGAAAGCTCCCTATATAATATCTTCTTTCCATAATTTATCTGTCTTAACAATGATCTTTCTATTCATGCAATCTCCAGTTCCTACGGTCCACTTCCGTTTCCTAAAAATAGCGCGGACTCAGGATCTGGCGCGCCAGACGGCCAAAGGTCACGCCCAATGTTACCTCGTGCGTACCCTGCTGCAGCCCCCCCATACGGTTCAGCATATGGTCATACGAATAGCCTATCCGTAATGTAGGGCTAACATAAAACTGTGCGATCCCGCTCACCGAATTCAGCGAACTCAATTTATTTGCAGAGTAGTCGGTATAGTCGCGGTCGAAAATACGTGACCGCGTACGGTAACCGCCCCCGATCCAAAATCTATCGTTGAATATAAACATCGCATTTACATCCAGGGAAGTGGGGCCCCTGAAGTCGTCCTTAACCAAGATACTCGGCCTCAGCAACAGGCCCGGATCAAGCTCAAACAGTACGCCTGCGATAAGATAGCCGTGCGTATTGCGTGCAAGGCTTTCCAGTGAATTCTGGTTGAACTGGAAATCCTCGTCACTATCCGTGCCCGCAAAAAGATCCTGTACCGATGCCCCAACGTACCATTTCGGGTTGCTATAATAAACCCCAAGACGTACATCCGGCCTCCAGGTCGAGATCTTCCCTTCCGGAAGCACCTGGTCCCCCCCGTCAATGGCGCTAAGTTTATTGCCGTCAAGACTGTACTGCGTTACCCCTCCCGCGATACCCAGGCTCAGTCTATGCTCATCGGAACGATCAAGCTGCAGACGAAGCGCATAGTTGGCGTAAACACTGGTGGCGGCCTGAGCACCCAGCTGATCCCCGATTACCACCAGGCCTACGCCATGACGACGTTCCTCAGGATCCAACACGCCGTCAACAGAGATCATGCCCGTCTTGGGAGCTCCATCCCATCCCGTCCACTGGCTGCGTAACCCAAGCTGACCGAACCACTCCTCTTTATATCCCGCATACCCCGGATTGACACTGATCGAATTGAAAATATACTGTGTCATCTGGATGTTCTGTTGCCCCTTCGATTCGGAGCCAAAAAGAACAAACAATACGATCAAAAATAATTGTAAGGACTTTTTCATTGTTTAAAATTATACTTTGATGAAAGTAGAGACGTAAAATAATTGTCGTAAAACAGTATACATTACGTCTCTAGAAAATTAACGATCCTAATACATTTATTCTTACCGGCGCTTAATCAAAACATTTCCTTTGAACACGCGGGTTTCCGTACCGCTATGAGCTGTGATCAGATAGAAATATGTACCTTCATTAAGACCAGATCCATCCCACTTGTCATGGTAGTCAGAATCACTATAAACTTCATTCCCCCAACGGTTGAGAATAATCAAATCTATCCGGTCAAATCCTTCGCGACCAACTATCTCAAAATAGTCATTGACACCATCTCCGTTTGGCGTGATCACGTTTGGAATGATCAGATCCCGTGGAAGTACATTTACCGTAACCCAAGCCGTAGACCTTAGGCCGTTCTCATCTGTGATCTCATACTCAAAACGATCCTCGCCTACATATCCTTCGTTCGGAATATAGGTAATACTGCCGTCTGGATTAACTTCTGTACGCCCATTCAACGGCGGTGTAATCACTCGTACTGATTGAACAACAATCGCACTCGACCCCGCTTCATCATTCTCCAGTACATTGATCGCCGGAATTTCATTCGTATTGCGACCGTAGGTAATGTTGACAGGACCATCATCATTCGCCGTCGGACCTATTAACGATAGTGACTGTTTGGTAAACCAAGTTCCTGTCAAGGTATTGCCTGTTCGGGTTTCGATATCCTCCCGTGTATGTATACCCTCACCATTAAATATCGTTACATCGCCAATCCAGTTACCACCATCAGCATTCTGAACAATCCGCGCGTCTGCATCTACATATGCGACACCGTGGGTTGCCATATTATGCTGTAGACGGTAGGTCATCTGTAAAGACTCGTCCGCATAGATATTCCAAACACGATCCATACCCAGATCAATATCTGCCTCGCTAAAGTCGATGCTAGCAGCGGCCCCATAGCTCGTAACAGTCACATAGACCTGACGGCCTGCTGTAGACGGTGTCAGTGTCGCGGGTGTGTAATCCTCTGCAGCGATCCCGACTGGAAACAGAAATGCCGACACACCCAGATAGTTCTTTATCAAATGTCCATCAACACGGTCATCGGTTACCACCATCCGGTCACGGCTTGCATACAATATATCCGACGCCGTACCCAGTTCAAAATCATGACCGTTCAGGTAAATATTCGCTCCGTTTACAGCAAGATCTATAGATTTATTGATACGCAAAGCTGCTGTCTTGGAGGAGGAAGGAAACGTACCCCCTTCTGGATAAGGACCCTCAATGTTTTCTAGGATCATTCCATGATCGTTATTCAAAACAATCGTAACATCAATAGACGCTATATTATTATTACCATCTACTACTGTAGCCCCAGCAGCCCACCCTTCATACATCGGGTTAGAAGCAGGACTATGTAGGGTCAACTTACCGCTACCATGAATACGCGCCGTTGGCGCTATCCATATATTTCGGGAATAAATTATTAGATCGCCATCCAACTGCACATCTGCATTTGGACCAAAATATAAACTTTCCGAATAGATTACTTCGAAGGTTCCAGAAGAAATCGTCTGCGGTCCGTTATGGGTCACAAATGAACTAAGACCTGTCTGGGCTTGTGTAGTCACCGAAAATGATATCAACACAGCCACGAAGGCTATTATATTTCGTAAACGCTTTTTCATACACGCTATTTATTTTTAAGAGTCACCATTAGTCATATCTTATTATAGGCACAAGCTCGAGAAGATTTCATTTAGCTCATTATTATAAAAATCTTCTCGAAGCCCAATGACTTACTTCCAATAGCTCCACACGGTACCATCATAGACAGCCAATGCCTTGGCGTCTGTATCATAACACATCATTCCCGGGTATGGACTGGGTACATTCAAATGAGGAGAAGCTACTTTCGGAAGTACCAATGCCTTATCCGTCGCTTCCAATACCAGCACGCCGTCAACAGCTGTACTTTTGGCTCCTATTACCGTTTGCGTACCAGCAGCCGTGCCCGAATAAGGCAATACAGCACTGTTGTCCCCCTCGTCCGAAAGGTTAACCCAAGCCCCATTTGCAAACATCTTCACCATTTGGGCATTCTTGTCATACAGGAACGTGCCATTTGCTGGTGTGGTGGGCAGGGTTTCTACAGCAGGTAGGATAATCCCCTTGGTGGTGCCAGATGCAAAGTCCAATACGCCACCCCCATCTACCGTTAATTTCTCAATGGCCGTTTGACCATGAACCACAGTCCAACTGAAGCAAAACCCAAGTAGTAACAAAGCCGGTATTTTCATGATTTCTAAGTTTTGATGTACGCTATTCTTGATTTATACAAATTAATATCCTTCTCTATTATTCATTACAACCCCTTTGGATACAATTCCAGGTTGTTCCGTTATACAGCTTGATACATGCTTCGTCGGTATCATATACCAACATTCCTTCTACGGCATCAAGGGCATTGATTTGCACTGTGGTTAAACGGGTAATTACAAAGCCTTTATTTTCCGATTCGATGGCGATGAAACCATTCGGAATGTTTTGAGGCCAGTTTGCAGTCATTCCTATTCTGTCAGCAACCCCTACCTTGGTAAACTCTGTTGGCGTTCCTGTTGCGCCCGGTTGGGTACAGTATCCCTGTTCTGCCGGTGCACCACAAAGGTCTATCTCCGGGGTGTCTCCAAAGTTATATTCGTTCTCATTCTCATCTACAGTTGATCCATCGCCCATACTTCCGTTAATCCTGTGCCCTACATAGCCGTATTTTTTACTATTATCTTTTACGGTCATCGAGGTATGCCCGCCGGTCTCTACGGCAATCACCGTGTCTGTCCAGTTCAGTTTACCAATATCGTAAGGGTCAGTGGAAGGAATACTGCCGGGCATCTCGGTGGGATCCATAGGGTTTGTAGGTCCTCCAAGCATTTCTTGGTGATTACCTCCCCAAGCCCATAGCCTGCCGTTTTCCGTGAGTACATTGATGGAAGCGTAATTGGAATCGTGCTCTTGTGGACTGATCCAGACCACATTGGTAAGGTAGTCGCCCGGCGTTGCTGATTGTTGTGCCTGTATCCAAGTGTTACTGCTTGTCGTGCTAAAGTTACCCAACTGTCTTTGACTGCCTTCTCCCATACTATAGAGATTGCCGGCGGTTCCCAGTATATAATAGGTAGAATTGTCAAGACGATTAGTGACTCCTATCATTTTTGGGGTCACGCCTGTCGGCAAGGTCATTGGGGACGCAAATGCTCTGTCTGTAGCAGCACTGCCATCTCCCAACCTTGTACCGGTTCCCCAGGTATATACCTCGCCGGTAGCGGTTAACGCCATCAGTACACCGCCACCATTTCCACGTACGGCAACTACGTTGTCGAGTGTTGTGGTTGCATTAGTATGCACACGGTGCCATAACTGATGGTTTGCAGCAGAACTCGTTGCCCCATCGCCGTATAGATTTGCATCTTGTACCAAAACCCAGACTTCGCCGGCGCAGGTGCTCAATGCCAATTTTCCGAAAGAACCAAACAACATTTTGACATCTTCCGGAGCTACGCCGTCAGGTAACCCGTCTGCCTTTGGCGCCCCCCCATTAATACCGTAAGTTCCTACACTTACCGACTGAAAGGCATTGCTGCTTGTAAGATCTGTATGGATCACTCTCCCTTGCAATCCCCAAACAAACAGCCCATCAGTTGTTAAAACGATGTTTTGAGAAGAATTATTACCTCCACTGGTAAACTTAAGGATATTGCCGGTCAATGCCGGGTAGTTGGTACTGTTGACCTCGGTTGGCACCAATACGTGAGAACCGTTATGTGCCATTGATTGCCCCCATACCATCAAAGCTCCGGTTGTTGCGTCGCGCATCATAGTGTTATGGAAGGCGCTTACCATATTGTCATACTCTATGGTGTTCGGGTCTGAAGTGTTTAAAAAGGTATTTGGGTTACAGTCGCCAGTAACACAGTAGTCCTCCTGCGGACAGGGCACGCTGTTCAACCCACTTCCACGTCCATAGATATAGGTAGAGCCAACTACCGATTGTGTTGCTACGATCGTGTTGGGTGCTCCATCATTCCATGTAATAGCATTAAAACTATTACCGTTACTCAATTCCAACAGATGCAACTCTCCACCGGAAGTCTTGCTTCCATACATAGTAACATTTCCATTAGGGGCAATAACAACACGGATAAGAGGTGCTGAAGCGTTACCCGTCATCTGCCATATCGCAGCAGTATTGGTTTCATATTCGTCACCGTCAGCGAACCGTACATTGATACCGCTTGTCCCGGCAGACTGGAACTCAATTTCCTGCGTAGCCAGCTGTACCCCATTGATTTCCATATTGAAAGAATTATCTAAGGAATGAATATCAAACTGGAATCCATAATTGGTAGCCGGCTGGTTGAATGTAATCGGAACTCCCCCATTGGAAGAAAACGCACTTCCTTCTACTTCTTCCGTACAGACCTCAGGATCAACACCAGGACAGGCCTCTAATGTGATCACATTGGACAGCATCGATGGGTTTTCTACCGAGCAAGGATTATCCGGATCTATGACCAGTTCAAAGAAGCTTGAAGCAGCATCTTCATCCGTGAATATTTCACTGGTAATATCCAATGTCACGGTAATGGAACTTTCGCCGTTCGGAATTACCAAATCATCGATCTCAATATAGGATTCACCTGTAGGATCAAATCCGAGTACACCCGAGGTTCCATTGTTGAAGGTAACTGAAGTGATATCCTGACCCAGCTCATAATACACTTTCAATGTTGCTCCGGTGATTTCTGGATCTTGGTTGTCAAAATTCAAGGTATAGGTTACCTGATCTCCCTCGTCCAGACAAGTAGCATCTACTTCATAAAGGAAGTTTAAATCCGGCGCGGTGAAGCTACTGGCAACAAAACCTACCGTACTAAACTCGCCTGCTGCCGGATTGATACTACTATATGAATTACTTGTTTCAGTTACTGTATAATCACTTGATGTATTATACACTGTGGTCGTACCATCCGTGCTCCTTACGTTGATGTACAAGAAGGTAGTACCTGATGGAAGTTCGAGTCCATTGAGTGTAAAGGTATTGGCGTTATACGTATACGGTGTCGGAGAACCAAATTCCGAATCGTTGTACGTGCCTTCCACAAACTCCAACCCAGCAGGCAGTGTTTGGGAAACATTAACTGTCCTGGTGTCACAATTGCTGTTGATGAAACGTAATCGCATCGTGGTTTCTATACAGCTGGGCACTTCTTCGCTTTGCGTGAAGTCCTGTATCATCGTCACATTATCCACAGTCGGCGGCAACGGAGTCGCACATTCGAATGAAATATCCCCTATATCCAGTGACCTGAGCGTCTGGCGGGCATTCGTTCTTTCCACATCAAAAACAATTTCTATTCGCTCAATTGGTCTATTAAACCTCACATTAGCGGTAGAATGAAGGAATGTAAGCCCTCTATACGCTTTAGTACCGACCACTTGATTACCTACGATTTCATAGGTAGTCGCTGTTGTAGGATTGGCCGCGTGGGTAATTTTTGGCATCACCACATTGTCATCACAGTCATAGCCTATTATTGTGAATTTATTGGCATTCTTGAGATAGGTGTTGATATTGGAGATCTGGAAACTTGCGCCGGCCACCGTTTGGTTCAGGTTAACACTATGGGTTACCTCCACATTTTGGTTGTCCCGTCTTCTGGACAAGAACCATCTGCCGTAAGGACGCGGGTAAGCATTTGGACCATATTCAACACCGACAGGGTAATCCGCCGACATATTCACAATCAGATCGCCTTGGTCTGTAGATCCTATAATCTCCGGATCCATCACATTATTAGTTCGCTCAGCAAGTGTATTCCAACTTCTACCTGTTTTGAATACAAAGGTTCCTCCGGTACATACATCGCAGTCGCTAGGAGAAACTATCCCCGCGAAAGTCATATACTTAACCCCTTCGGTAAACAAGAAGTTGAAAGAAGCCAAGCCACCTGCATAAGAAGCCGCCGGCAATCTAACCAGATTAGTGCTGAAATTTTCATCATCAGCCACCCAAATTTCTATACTAGAATTGAATGTATAATCATTAAGATCAGCCTGCAACCAAATTGGCTCAGGGTTGCTTGTAGTCTCTACACGCCACACTTTATTGGCTCTCGTAATGGCAGGGTCCAGTGGAAGTCCTGTACAAGGATCCGTAGTCGCCTCGGTCTCACCGGTAGCGGCATTGTCGCCAAACATAATATACTGAGAATTTCCAGTAAAATTAGTTCTTCCTGCATCATCGTTTGCCGAAACAAAATCATTGGTTGTAGTAACAATTAAACGTCCCGAACTTACTACATTCCGTGTTGTTGACACACGTTGATTAAAGAGACCTATATCTTCTCTGGCCAATCCAATAACATCGTTGTGATAATCCGGATTCGTATTGCCAGACCAAACTATATTGCCTGCTGCATTCAAGTAATCGAAAGTTCCGGTGTGATTACCTCCTGCCGGAATATCATTTCTTAGTGTCACACCATATTTAATTGCTAGATATGAATTTACCCTGTCTCTTTCTTCTGGGGTTAGGTTTCGATCATACACCACTTTTTCAGTAATACTTCCTGTAAATCCGCCATCATCACCTCCCATTCCTGTTGCAGCACCAGAGTTTGTACCAAAATACTGTCCTCCTCTCACCCAAGCGGTATTATTTCCACCTGCGAGATTCATTGTCGCACCAAAGTTAGAGCCGTTTATACTTCTGTTTAATTCATCTACATTAAATCTGGAATAAGCTATTCGGGTAATCGCTCCAACAGTTTCATAAGTGGGCACAGGGTCTCTGAATGCTAAACCGCCTCCTGTATTATCTCGATGTATAATATCTCCATTTCGTCTAAAATGTGGAGAGTCCCAGTTGGTTCCACTATTGGTTACATTATCTCGACCAATACCAAAGAATGTAGTACCAGCGGAAACATTGCCCAACACAGAGAATATATCAAAAGTATTGGTTGTGAGGATAGATTCAGACCGTTGACCGATTACCTGGTTGGTCGCTGTGAAATTCACCGAAGGGTTGAAATTGAATTCCTGACTAGCAGCGCCAAATGAAGGCAAAGCAGCTGTTCCCATCTGGGAAACCTGATAACCATTGGGCGACATATCATCCCACGTACTTACCTCGGTGCCAGACAAAGCTATTCCAATATCAGCCCGGTGCCAAATAGCCAAATCAGCAGCCACACCACCCGGCGCATAGCCAAATCCGGCAAAGGTGAAGAAATCTCCATCATCGAAAGTAATGGTTGCGGTATTGTAATCCTGTCCATTGATGCTTACTACATCGTCCATTGGGACAAAATTGTCGGTATCATCAAATGTTTCGTCTGTAGATCTCACCAAGTACATATTTCCAACGCCCACCGGCCAAGCTACAGTTACCGTTCCTACATTTCCTGTGTTCTGTACTTTCCATACAGATTCAAAACGGAAATTGGTTTCACCATTGCTTCCTGTCAAATAAGCAAGTGGAACACTCAATCCCTGTTTCAGGCCATTGTCACCTGTTAATAAAAATTGACCTTCGATTAAGTCATTGGTATTATCGGCATTACTTTCGAATAAGGAGCTGCCGTGACCAATAACTAATTTCTGATTTACACCTGTACTGGCAGCCTGTTTTTGGTGCAATCCAGATGTATTATCTCTGACAACACCAAAGATATTGTTGTTGTAACCTGCGTTGGTGGTTATGTCCCATACCGTACTACTATTGGCTGTAAGGTAATTTTCTGCTAAAGTGGCACCGTTTTTCAAGGCGAGATAAGAGTTAACTCTCGATTGCTCATTAGCTGTTAGCGGACGTTTGTACCAAACAACCTCCATAATATCACCAGGGAAAGGACCAGGAGCAGTCCATGCCCCATCACCTACTCTTAGGCGTTGACCTTGAATATGAAACCTGTTAGAACTTGAAGTATTTGGGTATATCTTATATACACCATTCACTCCCAGCACTCTTTCCCCTCCGGCAGAAGTTGACGTTCCTCCAGCAACGATAGGGTTATTCCCTATTCCTGAAACTATATTCGCAGCACCAATCTTGAACGGTTCTTCATCAAATTGATCTGCATTAGCTCCACCGCTAAATTTATATAACCTCAGTCTTCCTCCTTCAATAGAAAACCCCGGCTCGGCTCCGTTTCCGTCATCATCAATACCGATAATGCGTCCTGTTCCGGCAGAAGTTGGTCTTACTGCCGAAAAGATAGAATGCGATACATTATCTAGTTGCCCATTGGTAGGGTTCAATACCGAAGTAAGATTACTAAAATATTTACTACCCGTATAACCTGTGGTATACGGATGAAAGTTGTGTGCCCTATCTGCCGGAGTAAGCGTCCATGTACCCACGACAGGGATATCATTGGCATATGTAGAATGATCTTTCCAAGCAGTTTCTATGGCTCCCGCATCATCCGATTTTACCCAGAAGTCAGGATCAACCACCCCTCCAGGAGCAAACTGATATCCAGCAAACGTAAAGTAATCCCCATCATTGAAAGTAACTGTTGCTGTGTTATAATCAACACCATTTACAGTAACGGTACCTGTCATTGGCGTGAAAGTATCTGTGTTGTCAAAAACCGCGTTTGTCGACTGTACCAAATATAGATTGTTGATACCTGCCGGCCAAGCCACGGTTACTTGTCCTACACTATTGGTATTTTGTGCTTTCCAGATCGACGCAAAACGGAAGTTGGTTTCGCCGTTTGCCCCTGCCGTATAGACCAGCGGTTCGCTAAGGGCTTGTTTTAAGCCATTGTCTCCGACCAATAAAAACTGACCTTCCGTAAGATCGTTGGTATTAGCGGCATTGTTGTCGAAAAGGGAACTTCCTGCACCGATAATTAGTTTTTGACCGTCATTGATACTTCTGGACTGACGTTGGGTCAATCCACTGACTGCATTAAACCCGAGACCAAAGATATTGTCTATGTAGCCCGAGTTGGTTGATAGGCTGAATACCACATCCGAATCTGACTTCAAATAGTCTTCGTTCAAGGTAACACCGTTCTTAATAGCTAAATACGAATTTACTCGCGATTGTTCGTTAGGAGTAAGTGCCCGGCTGTACCAAATCACTTCCATAATATCTCCCGGAAAAACGCCGGCTCCTGTTCCAAAAGTACTATATCCTACTCTTAAATAGGGGCCGTTAAACTCAAAACGGTGGCTGGAGTTGGTGTATGTAAAGTCTTCATACGCACCATTTAACCCCAGGGTAAGCTCACCTCCGGCGAAGCTTGACCCGCCCCCGTTGGCTATCGAGTTGTCTGCCACGGCGGAGAACAGGCTGGTTGCGTTGAGGGTAAACGGAGTACCGAAGGTCTCAGATGTTGTTACTGCATCATAATCATAATATAGCGGGGTACCGCTCGATGTTGCAAGAGACGGGTTTGACCCATACGTTGTACCGCCAGTAGTACCCATACCTGTGATACGACCCGTTCCATTAGTAGTGGGTCTTACCGCAGAGAATATGGAATGTGGCATCGGGTTATCCCCTCCACCCGGATTCAACAATGTACTGGCATTATAGAAATTCTTCGTAGTCGAATAATCTGTGGTGTATGGGTGGAAGTTATGCGCTCCATCGGCAGTAGACAATGCCCAAGCGCCCAAGGCAGGGATGTCGTCCGCATTTGTCGAATGGTCTTGCCAGGCAGTAGCAATATCTCCTGCCATATCTGACCTCACCCAAAAACCCTGTCCAGCAACGCCACCCGGAGCCATCATATATCCGGCAAAGGTGAAATACGCTCCATTACTCAATGTTATCGTTGCTGTGTTGTAGTCTACTCCGTTTACCGTAACAACGGCAGTCATTGGCGTGAAAGTGTCTGTGTTGTCAAAAACCGCGTCTGCCGACTGCACCAGATGTAAATTAGTAATCCCCACAGGCCAAGCAACGGTTACAGTACCTACCGTATTTGTATTTTGCACACGCCAAATAGCAGAAAATCTGCTGTTGATTTCCCCTCCGGGGGCGGTATGTATCAGTGACTCTAATAATTGTTTTTGCAATCCATTATCTCCCCATACCAAAAATTGTCCATCGGTAAGATTATTTGTATTGTCTGCATTGGTAGCAAACAAGCTGCTACCATTACCTATCAGCAATTGATTGCCTGCGTTTTGGGACATGGATTGTTTTTGGTGAAGCCCCGAAGCATCATCCCTGCCTATACCGCCGATATTGTTGATATAGGTTGCATCATTATATATAATATTGTTATTTGCATCGACATAGTCGCCTTGCTTGGTAATCCCGTATTTTAAGGCTAGATAGCTTTCTATCTTGTTGTACTCGGCAGGATCGTGTTTGCCGGAGAAAACCACCACTTCTGCCACATCCCCGCTCCAGAAAACAGAATTTGCTCCCGAAGAACCTATCCTAAAGGCCGCAGTATTGGCATACGTCGGGCTTACATTGGTTGTATTGATGACTTCCGCCCAGCTTTGGGCAGCAATATAATTCCTACCGGTAGCTCCTCCTCCATCATATCCAGTCCTTACCAAATTCAACCCTCGGTTGGGCTGTGTGATATCCCAATTGGGTGGAGCAGGAACCATGGCAGTTCCTGTATTGTTTGCAAAACTCGCGGTACCCCTAGTTGCTATGGCTCCGGTAGTAGGTTGTTGACCGCTGTGAAAGCCTGTAGCATCACCGGATGCGCCAATACCAAATACAGCTCTGTTGGCGGTAGCAGCATTGTTTTTTGCTACGTAGTAGTATGTAGTAGGCGTGGCATTGCCTACCGGCCAAAGGAGCTTGGGCGTGAGATTGTTGAACTGGTGAGCAGTAACCCCTTCAAAAGAAGCGACTGGGTTGAAGTTGATCAAAGACTCGCCAGCGGGCGCCGAGGTTCTTTCCAGATTGTAAGCATTCCCCGATTGGTCTGTCCAGAAAGTTCCCGCTAATCCTACATCCCCCTTGTACCAAGCAGCCAAACCGGTGGACACGCCCCCGGGGAATTGCCCGAAAGCCGATGTTAGTACGGCAAAAAATAGCGCTGTAACCCATCCAATTTTCAAATTGTATGTTTTTCTCATGTTTAGTTTAATAAATTACAATCCACTCCATTGATCAACTTATGAAAGATTATCCCGGCCACCTGCGTTGAGACAGGCAGCCGACATATCAGCTTTACCAATACCTTACCTTTCGCCGAATTATGGTACTACCGTATATTCAACAATGATATAATAATCTCCTGCCGGATGTAAGGTGGTCATGGAGCCGGCGGTTCCAAGTATCAAGGTTCTATTGACCTGATCATATTCTATGATGTTGGTACTGATAGATCCTGTGGTCTTACTTATAAATCTGACACCTATCACAGTAGCTCCAGTAGGAATATCACTTCCTGAAAGATCCACTACATTGGAATTGGTTGCCAATGTAATATCACCTACCACTTCAAAAACAGGTTCTCCGCCGATCCATTCTTTACCAGTGTTTTGACTGGTAGCCCGATAATGGGCTGATTGGAGCGCAAGGGCTGAAATATCAGCCGAAAGCATATTGCCGTCTTCATCGGTGTAGAGGATGTTTTCTACCGCTGTGGTGCCGCTATCGTCGCGGGTATTGGGGTATTCGTGAAGTTGAATCTCTCCCTCTCCCGAAATGGTCATTCTTGTTTGGGTAAGTGCTGCGTCGTTGCCCCCAGGGTTGGTGCTGAAACGGATTGGGGCAGCATCAGCGGTGGCGTGTGTTGACAACAATAACTCTGTAGAGCTACCAGAAGCAGTTATTGAAGAACTACTAGCATTCCATTGCTGTATCCATAAATTGGAACCTCCGTTATGAAATCCCATAGCTGCATCAACGGCAGTATTGGTAGCTGTCTGATGTATTCTTCCTTCCGAATCCCAGTGAGTTCTCCGGTCGGTTCCATTAAATCTCAGAGTCTTTCCGTTTAAGCCTAGGTTCCTGATTGTTTCTGTTCCTGTCAAAAGGCCATCGGAATTGTAAATGTTGAGCGGATCCGAAGCCAAATCAGCTACGTCAACCGTTTTCAGTACCCCATCGGCATCGGCCACGACTACTTTGTCTGTATTCGCATTACCTACATAAGCCGGAGTATTGATCTCACGGATACGCACACCGTCTGCACCTATATCCAATCGCTCAGTTGGAGCAACAGCCTCATTCCCAAGACCTAAATTCCCGTTTTTCAACAAGGTCAGTGAGTTTTCTCTAGAGGCATCGTCCAAACCAACACCCACTTGGATGATTGGCTCTGTAGGTATCCAAGCATCTGCACTACCTGTAGTTATTGCATTATATCGACCTACCACCATACCAAAATGGGAGGCAGAAATATTGCCAAGACCAAGCCCAAAAGAATAATTTCCAGAAGAAGTGTTTTCTGCACCTATTGAAGCTGCATAAATACCACTGGACGTGTTCGATCGACCAATACCAACAGCATATTCCCCTTCAAGCATATTACTAGAACCAATACCTGCTGCATAATTAGCATCTGATGTTATTGTATTATTTGATCCCATACCTATTGCATAATCCCCCTGCACATTATTCTGATACCCTATTGCAGCTGCATTGGCTGTGACAGTATTTTCATAACCGGCAGCAATTGAAAAATCAGATCCGCTAGTGGTATTCCCTCGGCCTAAAGCCATTCCATTAGATCCTGTCACTTCGTTTTCTTGACCTGCAGCAAATGCGTAATTACCACTTACTATGTTCTCTCTACCCATCGCAATCGATGCTTCACCCAAAGATTGGTTAAACCTACCAAAACCCATCGACGAACTTCCGCTGGCTATATTTGCCCAACCTATGGACGCCGAAGTCTCTCCTACAGGAAAAGCTCCTGCTTGTTCACTTTGATTGACAACTCCAAATCGTACAGCTCCTTCCACATCAAGACTTACTCCTGGCGCAGCAATATCTTTCCTAATAGCTACACTACCCATGTGGTACATATTCTGATTGTTATCAAAAGCTTTATCGGCAGTTCCTTGAATATTCCAAGGTTCAATAACTAAACTATCCAACAAAACAGTTCTCAGGGTTCCATCAGCCTCAACAGCTAAGATCCCGTCAGTCTCTGAAGGATTCACCAATTCCAACCCTTCAAGTGCCAATGTATTGGTGGCATCGGTTATGATTGTAGTAGGTTCTGTTAAAGTGCCACCTAATACTACATCTCCGTTAGTTCCGTCAATATGCAAACCGTTTGCAGCTGTAACAGCTGCAATGTTCTCGATGTATTCCTCTATCGTACTGTATGTGTTGCCGTTAACCGTAACAGGACCGCCGTTAACCACTTCCTCAAACTGGTTGATAACAGAAGCAGGTACATCGACCACCGTTACCGTACCGTCCTCGCTTGTGTAGGTGTACGTTCCGTCGTTGTTGTCGATCAACGTCGTATTGGTCTCGTTCGCCGCTACGATGTTCTCGATGTATTCTTCAATGCTGGTGTATGTGTTGCCGTTAACCGTAACAGGACCGCCGTTAACCACTTCCTCAAACTGGTTGATAACAGAAGCAGGTACATCGACTACCGTTACCGTACCGTCTTCTGAAGTATAAGTGTACGTACCGTCGTTGTTGTCGATCAACGTCGTATTGGTCTCGTTCGCCGCTACGATGTTCTCGATGTATTCTTCAATGCTGGTGTATGTGTTGCCGTTAACCGTAACAGGACCGCCGTTAACCA
>NZ_SUME01000003.1 GCF_005048855.1 Sphingobacterium olei | reverse complement strand
GATGAACTATGTATTTATTAGTGCCAATTATGCTGCATTCCTTATTGCCAAAAACGCTGCACCATTATTGCCATTTTTGCTGCACGCTTAATTACCAAAAGTTGTGTATTCTGATTTACCGATTACAATCTGTTAATACCCTTGCGATGATATATCGAAACACGGCGCAGGTCTATATGGATATGGAATTACAGGACTCTGCAATCCACTATTCTACTCTAGCTGCTAATTGTTTCGAAAAAGACTCATACGAACACCTGGTGAGCATGGCGGATGTACAGTTGCTAAACGATGAAGTGCAGGTTGCGATTACAACGCTTGAAAGAGCGTACAAATTAAAACCTAAAGATATGCCCGTAAATAATAGCTTAGGCCTGATCTATCTGGGACAATATGGATATGATTTTTTAGATCTGGAAAAAGCACTGCTGCACAACAAACAGGCTTTTGCAATGAACAGAGATGGTAATACCGAATACCTGCTTGCAAGAAACTATTACGAATTAGAGAGATTTCCGGAAGCGGAAAAGCATTTTAAAAATCTATCGAAGGAATATCCTGAAAACCTCGATCATACCGTTTTCTTAGGAATGATAAAATACAAATTGGGATCGAATACAGAGGCTGAGGAACACTGGAACAACGTCTTAGCTATAAACCCCGACTATCAAGTTGTTATCGATTCATTTAAAGAAGAAATGGAAGCAGAGTTATAATGTAATACTATGGTTTACTATGGCTTGAAGGAGGGCTACCAATTCCGGTCGATAGTCTAATGGGAAATTGATTAGTATGAGTTAGATAACCGCTAACTTATATAGTTAATGGTGCCAGTTGTATTTATCGCTGCCATTCCCACTCTACATTGTCTCATAAAAATAAATTAAAAGCTTATATAACAACAAAGGATAAGAATAGCACAATAATCCATGTACATACTATCTATCATTTTATTTTGGAGCTATATCCGACAGCCGCTGACAGAAGAACATCGCTAAGATTCTTAAACGGTTTAACGTGATTTAAATATAACGATGTATAGAGTTCATCAATTGTAAGCTTTGATCTTGTTAAGTTTTTGTTAAACCGCTTATTGATCATAAGATTGGTATTCTATTTGGCGTTATACTAGTATCATAATTTAGGTTTATAATTGGTTAGTTAAAAATCCTAAACCGTACGGTTCGTCTTACACCTACACGAAGTTTATCTAAATCTATTTTTGCCTCAAGTTTTTAGACAAACTTAAAAACCTAACAAACAAGAAATTAACACGCTTCAGGATTTTTTATGGTAAGAATCTTAGGCTGCAGCGAAACCGTCGATAATTTTGGCCAAACCATAGATTCTATTTTGTATTGCTGTATATTCAATAGATTTTTAGGGAAAACTTTAAAAAATGAAAAAATCCACAGAACTTTATTTCCATTTAACCTTCTGGTCCATCTTAATTTTTTCCTTCTTCGTGCCAACATTTACTCTCAAACATTTGACAGCGCAGGAGTATGGTAAGTAAATATTGTTGTTATGATATTTACTCTATTTCAAATTCCACGAAAATTTCATATTTCCTTTTTGATCTTGAATAGTCACGCAGATGATAGCGCTTCAATACCCGGTACTTTCCTGACCGGTAGTTGTGCCTGTCCGGAAACAGCGCCACCAGGAAATCCCGCGCCGTGAACGGAAGTATACCGTAACCCAGATCTTCAAATCCCACATTTTCCGGAGGGGAAACCTTATTCCATTTTCCTTGATCCTGAAATTCCACGGTATAATGGAGGCCTGTTGTTAAAGTATCAGATGTGTAGTTATACATCCTAACACGTAATGTGTCTTTTATTTCAGATGCTATCATTGAAGCACCCAAAACTGAAAGGCTTACTCTGGCCTCGGTTGAGGAATCTGCCTTCAAATCAATCGACGGTAGCGAGAGATCCTGAAATCTCTTTCCTGAGATGAACATTGGAAGGGGATTTATTTTACTGCTATCCTTTGTATTACTTTCATCTGCCCTGGCAATCATCCCTGGGCTATCGTCCGCTGCCGTCTTTTTCACAGAGCTATCTGTCTGGATCAATGATATCGGTACGGACTTCTCGGATACTTTCCCGGTATCACTCCGCTGTTGGCAGCCATAAATAAGGATAATAAGCAGGCACAGGATCAATTTTGATGGATTTTCCATGGAGTATGTGTTATGGCTTTGCCGTAGTTATAGTTGTTTTATTCTTTCCTTTTATGATAACCACCTTGTTCGCCCAGTTCTTTTTATCGGTTTCTGAATAAACCAATTTTCCGTTGTATTTTAAAGATTCGATATGGGCCGAATATTTTCCCCCGATAACATCTTTGTTCGTTAACCACCATTTGATATCCACTTTGTCATGTTGATGTTCAGGAATAAGCAGCTTGAAACTACTGGAAAGTGAATTGTCAAATCCTCTAAAAAAAATATGGATATAAGTTTCCCCTTGCTCATCTTCAATAAGGTTAACATTCTCTGGCGGCCTAATTCTCTATTTAAATGCCAATGATTATGAAGCTTAAATGAAATTGGAAAAAATTATAACTCTACCACAACGATCTCTGGGAAAGTTTTTCCTTCATATTCAAAAACGCTAAAAGGATGGTCTACAATTCTGATGTCTGTTATCGAATAGTAATAGGGAGACGAGCAAGGATCATTAGTTTTGTTTTCTTTCTTGATGCTGGTATACGCTATTACAATAGACCCAAAATCATCCATTTGGATTTTGTACGAATGCTCACCTTCTGTCTCGGGAATGCCAACAAGTCTTACAATGCCGTTATTAGGTGTGGGTCTCCCCCCAGGATTATAGATAAGCCCCGCACTTTTGTGGATTTCTCCCGTCACAGCATTAGTTACTTTAATACTCGACACATCTATGTCGTGAATTTTAAATAGGCTTTCCCCCGTTTCCTTATCAAGGAATAAAACACCAATTTGTTTTGGCATTCCCTCGCTCAATAAGTTTGCGCAAGGGTCTTCCGTTCTTTGACAGCTTACAACCAAGACTGTTATAAAAAGAATTGCTCCATAGAGTTTATATAGTTGTTTTTGCATGATTATTTTATTACTAATTATCGTTATGTAATGATGATTCCCGAAATCTAGCCAAGTCTTCTTCAGTTGCAGGGTATACGGCAGCTACTTCCAACTGATAAGCTCTTTTGGGTTATTTAATGGAATACGTTAGCCGATACTCCTTGATCGCAAGCGTGTCTCGTTCTGTCATTGTTTTGACAAACGATTCGTTAAATTCGTTGGATACGGTGCCGAAATAAAGGCCTTTGCGGTTACCGCTTTCATCATACCGGACCAATTTATAATAGAGCCGCGAAACTTCGAGTGCCTGCTCCCCGTTGCGCACGACGAGTTGGATGTTATAGCTGCCATCCGGATTGAGGTCGATACCGTATTTAAAGAGATTGGATTTAACGATGGGATCGTCCTCCACCTGATTGGTTGCAGACGATTTCAGCACCGTTGCATCGCCGGTTTCGGTTACGTCGGTGATTTCACTGAAAGCGGAGTATTTTATAATATCCTTACCTTCAAATATAAAATAGGAATCAGCGAACCAATCAGGATCTTGCTCCGTAAACTTAGACCAGTAGTAAATATACCCGGTATTGGTTTTTTCGGAATAAAGGCGATCCAGAAAACCCATAACGGTTTTTTCGTGATGATCGGGATTCAGTTCCGTTCCACCTACAAAAAAACGCATCTCTGAGACCGGCACGATGGCATCAAAAGTCGTCTGATACGGATATTTTGAAACTTCTTCTTTTGTGCATGCGGAAAGAATGCTTAAGAGACTTAATAAAGGGAATAGCTTTTTCATTTTAATATTTAAGGATTGATTGTAAAATCAGTTTTTTCAAAAGCCTTATGTATGATGCTGTCCAATGCATTTTTAACTCGTTCTTTTCCCTGTGGCTGGTTAATATCTAACCCGCAAAACGTACTTCCATTAGATTCGGCGTGAAGCGATAGGTAATAAAGGCCACCTATTTGCAGGGCCAGCATGGCTCTAATATCAATGCCGTCACTTACGAAATAAGGGTCAACGTGCCGGAGCAACTGTTCTCCCATTTCTTCCCGGCTGTTTGACAGTTTTCTCAGTATTTCGTTTTTTTCGCCGATTTCCCAATGGATAATTTTCTGAAGGGCTTTATCCTTTAGCATCGCTTCAAATTGCCCCTGAAGCAGGGAGCTTACGTTGTCCGCATTGATTTCCTGCGGGTTTTGCGCTAGGTTTTCGATGGCGGTTTTCGCCTTGGCGTTCCAATAATCTTTCTGGCGGACATAGGTCTCTATCAGATCGTCCAGACTGCCGAAATAGTTGTATACCAGCTTCCTGTCCAGACCTGCCTCTTTACAGATAGCTGCTACGTTCAATCCTGCGTAACCACTTTTCTGGATCACCTTGCCCACCGCTTCGATCAGCCTTTGCATTGAGCGTGCCTTCTCCCGTAGGGGACCCGATGAAACCTTTCGGGTTCTTTCTTTCGTTTCTATTACTGTCGATTTTTTCATGGATACGTTGAAATAGCAGAACAAATCTAAACATTTTTATCCCATATCTGTGAGAAAATATTGTTTTAGCAAATGATATTGGGTGTTTTTGCCAGATGAAAATGATTTTTTCATCCTTTCTTGTTGCAATTTTCGTGCTGTCCTGCCAACAGCAGAAAGCAACGGGCACCGTGTAACCCCGCGGCCTCCAAAGGTACTGTACGTTGAGCGAGTCGGAGAGGTCGTCCCATCCGTAGCTCCCGCGGCGTTCTTCGTGGCGGTAGGTTCCGCCAACCACAACACCCAGCTCATGCCTCCCGAACACAGAGGGCCATCTTTGAAGTAGAGGGTGAATGGGAAGAGAAGTTTCAATTGCGAGATTCCGTTGCTAAGGATAAAGGCAGGTTGATCATGGAGATTTTCCGAAACGGGATGTTGGTAGAATCGCTTGATTATAGGGATCTCAACAAGGAAGTGCATTTGTACCCATACCATAGAATCTATCCGAAGCTGCTGGAAATCCTCCGCTCGCGCTGGAACCGACCGGAAGGAGCTCTGCGGAGCAAATGTTGCCGGTGCCTCGATATAGAGGTCACGCCGACATCTACAGTAAGTGGTGCAAAAATAATACACTGAGTTATTGTAAATGGGTGGTATTATGAAGGTCGGCACTGCTCCTAGCATAGGTAAAAAGGGAGAACCGTTTTGAGGTTGTTAAGTTTTGTTAATTCGGATATCAGATATAAATTTTGGCATTTTGTTTGCATCGATATTAGTATTCATAATTTAGGTTAATAATTGGTTAGTTAAAAATCCTGAAGCTCCCCGCTTCAGGATTTTTGTTTGATAGGTGATGGAAGAATTGGAGTGGTGACGTCTTAGAAATAAGTAAAAAGATTACCTGACGTATTATATACTGGCACAAAAAAGCGTCTTGAATTGTCAAGACGCTCATTATATTTTTTATGAAATGTATATTACAATGCCTTTACCTGATCAATGGTAAGACCTAATGCCTTTGCAATATCAGCATCAGGTACTCCCAGTTTCTTGAATTCTAAAGCTGAATCTAATTTCTCTGCTTCGGCTTTGGCACGTTCCTGTTCTAATAACTTCTCCGCTTTCGCCCGCTCCACCAGTTTCCCTTTTTCAAGTCCTTCGTTCTTAGCTTTTTCCAATAAATATTCCCGTGTTCCCATTGTAGTATTCCTCCCTAGTTTTTCTGAATGTGTTTATTCTATATGGCCATCAAGAGCCCCTTCGGGGGTTTGATCTCTACTTCTTTCTCAAACTTAGTTAAAAATTGTGTAAGAGAGCAATTTTTTAACGTTCTCTCATCGGCCTATAAAAAGTTAACTCTTCGATGAAAGTTGATAAACATTTCTGGCTTTTGAAAACTCACATAACGTGCCAGAAAGTCGTATATCCCCGCTCTCAGGTTTCTATTATCAAAACTCTGATAATCTATCTAAAGTAAAACAACTTAGATTATTGTTTATTAATAAACATAAAGTATATTAGAGGTAGAATTATATTATTAGAAAACCAATGTATCAAATATTTATTAGTCTAATCGTCGCATCAACTTTGTGGCTGGTATCCTGCCAAACTAACCAAAACCATCTGAGTGAAAAGGAGTTTACACAGAGATATAAGGATTCGCTAATGCAAAGGGAGCCTGATGCTAATTATGAAATACAAGAAGATCTAAAAATAAAAGTAAGCGAAGGTAAACACGATATGACAATCTATCTGGATAATGCCTATCGTGCCTACACACTCCAACCCGACTCGCTGGCTTCAATATTTTCGGATTACTTAAATTCGTCGATAAGTTCATTGACCAAGACAGAATTAATAAATAAGAACTCAATAGTACCGGTGATAAAGCCCTTTAAATACATTGAAGACGTTAAATCGCTAGACCATGGCAATACAAGCCTAGACTCGCTGATCTATTATGAACCGTACAACGATGAACTGATTATAGTATATGCAGAAGATACGGAGCTTAATATTCGGTACCTCCAGAAGCATATAATAGACAGCCTGAACATCGGTTTGGACACGCTTCGAGATTTTGCTTTTAACAATCTTCGCAAAATATTGCCTGATGTTGAGATTATAAATAGCGGCGGGAAATTCGGCATTCTGGCTGGAGGCGTTTACGAGGCTAGTTTGATTCTTTCCAAGACTATGTGGAATAAAGAAAATTTTAGCGTTGACGGTAATATTGTAATAGCCATGCCAACACGTGATATGGTGTATGTGACCGGTAGTAAGAACAAACAAGAGATCAATAAACTTAAATCGCTTGCTTTGAAAGATTTTGAGAATGAAAACTATCAAGTATCTCCTTTTCTCTTTAGATACAACGGCACTGCCTTCGAGCGTTTCAGGGATTAGCAGGATGACTAAGCTAATGTACATAAAATATGAAAGCAAAAACTGACTCGACTTATCTTAAGAAATCTATTTTCACTTTTCGGTTATATGGAAGTTTTTTCCTTTTTTCGATACTAGTCAATACATTGACCAGAGATTTAAAACATAAATATCAAGTGCTTTTCGAGACAGTAGTGGCTATTCCACTCCTACTCGTATTTATATTGGCACCTATCGGTCTTTACTATGGCTGGAAAAGTTATCGCAATAAGGAGGAACCACGAAAAAAACGGACTATTTTTCTGATGG
Organism: Sphingobacterium olei; assembly: GCF_005048855.1. Lineage (GTDB taxonomy): Bacteria > Bacteroidota > Bacteroidia > Sphingobacteriales > Sphingobacteriaceae > Sphingobacterium > Sphingobacterium olei. The sequence continues at coordinate 650,624 of NZ_SUME01000003.1, read as the reverse complement.
GACACATGATCTTTTGTTCACTGATCATCCTTTTCATTATCGTACTGATCAAGGATATATCTAACGCCGGTATAATTACTAAGTAGATGTCTTTATCCCAACTTTATACCAAACGGTGCTGGTTGGGCAATCAGCAAAAAAGTCGCTCATGATAAATAATAACACAACTGAAACAATGAAAAACGACATTCCAAATAGTGTAGAGATTATTGATGCTCATTTAGATGATTTTTTTACCGATGAAGATGATATTGTTGTTTTTGATGAAATAGAATCTGAAATAATCCATCGAGACATTTACTTTATTAAAGCAGTCGATGATAGGCCATATCATATTTTGTTGAGCTGTGGCATGAGTGCCCTACCAATGAACGTACCTAGCGATGTCGAATCATCAGAATTTGCTGAAGTGATGATACTCCTGCCAAAGGAATGGAATTTAAGTTCCAAATCTTTTAATGATGAACGAAATTATTGGCCAATTAGATTGATGAAGGAATTGATGATGTTACCGCACGCAGGGGAAACTTGGCTTGGGGTTGGACATACTTATGGCCATGAAGAAGACGAGGAACTTGCTCCAGGAATAGGCTTTAATTCTGTCATGCTGGCATCGTCAATGGAATTGTCGGACGATTTTACGCAAATAAGTCTTGAAAATAATGACGTGATCGACATGTATACATTGATTCCTCTCTATAAAGAAGAGCTTGAATTCAAGAAACGATATGGGGCAAATAAATTACTTGAAAAGCTTGATCGGTTTGGCATCGGAGAAATAGTTAAAGTAGGTCGAAAAAATGTTGGGAATATTTAAACATGCATTATGCTATTTGAGATACTAGAAGTAATTGCAGAGGTGATTTTTAGCGGCGATAGCTCGAAGGAACCGGATAAGAATATACGATTGGAGAACCAGGTGTGTAACTGGTTACTAGCGGTTAGCACTGTCGTGTCAACAATTATACTAATTATATTTGGACGTAACACAGAAGGGGCTTCCATAGCATTGTACCTACTCATCACATTTCTACTCGTATTGATAGCCCTATTTGTATTAATTAAGCTAGAAATCATTAATGCGCTAACAATAATGAATTTCTTTAAGGTGGCGATAGGGGTCTCTTTGATACTGGGAACTATAATCTTGCTTCTATTTGCGCCGGGATTAAGGGTTTGATAACATAGACAAGTAATAAAACATGTTATTACTCAAACAGGACATCAAAATAAATTGATTAAAATATGAACAAAGACATTGAGATTCTTAAATATCCAATCGGAAAATTTCAAATACCTACAAGCATCACTCCTGAGCTTGTCGAAAAATGGATCGAAACTATTGAGATTTTTCCTCATAAACTGAAGGCTGAAGTTCAAAATCTAACAGAAAACGAACTTAAAAAGCAATATAGACCAAATGGATGGACTATTACACAGGTAGTAAACCATTGTGCTGATAGCCACATGAACAGCTTAATACGATTCAAACTCGCATTAACGGAAGAGACACCGACGATAAAACCATACTGTGAAAACTTATGGGCTGAGCTTTCCGACTCGAAACATTATCGGGTTGATAGCTCCATTATAATTTTAGAGGGACTACACGCTAGATGGACGACATTGTTAAAAAGTTTGCACCACCAAGATCTAGAAAAAGAATTTATCCACCCTGAAACACAGGAAAGAATTTCAATAAAAACCAACATTGGCTTCTATGCTTGGCATTGTGAGCATCATTTAGCACATATAATAAATGCTAAACGTAACTAACATTCTCCCAGGATGGTGCCGGAACCAAGCGTAGCGAGTTTGCTGTATTGTGAGAACTTATAAAAAGGGTATCAAGTTTGCAAAGCCATTATAACTACGTCTTCGACCAGATTACTAACACATACATATTTTTATAGAATCTTTTCCCGCGAGAAACATATTAGAGAAAAATTCTAAAAGAATAGAACAGAAACATATGGAAATAACTCGGTTAAGAATCTTTACTTTATTTAGTGTCTTTCACTTGCTACGCTTCTGCTACTCTTGTGGACACCACCAGGTAACAGGCCAAAATATTGAGGGAAAGGTTCTATTAAAAACAAAAATTGTTACCCCGGTGCACTTTAATAACGACACACTGGCGAATCATATCGTGATATACGAGGATAGCTCATATTCACTAAGCTAACTGAAAGAAATACCGGATCCTGACAATAAGTATGGCGGAAGTATTGTAACGAGCTATGACACTGGTAAATCTCGAATACATAGAGATACAATCTTTTTGAATCAAGATACACTCCTGTTGAACAATGGTTATATCCACTTTATGGAAAATGGTCGAATATCTCATTTGCGGCAGATAGAATATTCGGCAATACCATTTCATAGTAATTACACCATCTCAAAGTATCCAAAGTATCATATTATAAACCACAATACACCTACTATTGAAGACTTAATAAAAGATAAGAAATTCAAAAAGCTACTCACCATAAACGATAGCTTGATGGATATTATAGAATGATTGGTACAAGATACGGTAGACCGTATGATGCCAAAAACTATTATTTTTGATAGTAAAATGAAACCACTAGTAGCTCACGATGGTTCACCTTGCTGCTATTATCACTCTGTATTATAAAAAAGTACTTCCCTACATTGATAACAAGGAACATCAGCAAGTTATCTTATTTCTTGCGCTAAAACCACATTCTATCCTGGAAGGAGATATTCCCATTGTCTTTGACGGTGGATATAACTTTTTGGACATATATCTAGACCTCACGAAAAGGAATATAACACACATAGGTACTTATGGTTACCTCTAGATTCGAAGGGTGCATCTTTGCTATTCTCGCTAAAAGTGATAACTTTAACGGAACAAAAGCCTGAAAAAATACGAGCTCGGTTACCCTATGAAAACAGAATTATCATTAAATATTGATCGCCCTTGTGGGGAGCACTGGTCGGGGATGCCGGAGGACACTAACGGTAGATATTGTGACCGTTGTGCAAAATCCATTATCGACATGGTAAATCTTTCGGATGAAGAGATCATTGAGATAATAGCACAAAATCCGTCGAAAATATGCGCGAGGCTATCTAGGTATCAGATAAATAGATCGATCATCATAAAATCTAAAAAAAGGCTTCCATTTTATAAAATCGTATCGGGGATATTTTTGATCAGCTCGGCAAGTAGTGCGTTTGCAACACAAAAACTTATGGCACCTAAAGAGCTGATGCATGACACGATCAATAGGAAGGATGATTCTTTATCCATTACCAAATCATCGGAAAGTCAGGATAGCATGAGGAATGTAATCCAAGGTATGGTAAATGATGCGAGCGATAATAAAGGCTTAAGTAACGTACTTGTTATGATCCGCGGCACGAACATCGGGACTGTTACAGACGAAAATGGTGGTTTTAAATTCAATGCTCCTAATAACATGCCCTTTAAGGATATAATTCTTGAAGTCAATCATCTTGGATATCTGAATACAGCTGTACACGCATATAATAAATCGAAACGAACAGCGACCAACGAAATATTCCTTACCCCAGATAACAATGCGTTAATTGGTGAAGTCTGTATCATTAAAAGGAAGAAATGGTGGCAGTTTTGGAGGTAAGGCAATTGGTGCCATGCAATCGAGGAAGCCGACTGGGAAATGGAGAGCGTTATCGGAACAGATATATCTAAAATTAAAGAGAAAGGAATAGGATAATATAAACTAAATGGATAAGGAGACTGCAAAATACCTCGTCACGTATTTCTTTAGACTGTTACCGGATGAAGAAAAATTAGCATGGAAGCATCATTCTTCTTTATTAAAGCTGGAAAGCAACGACAATCCGAAAGCGATGGAGGTATATAAAAGAAAGGGTTGGATAACGGATGAGAAAAAGATATTAGACTTATTGATAGAAGGATATGATAAATTTGAAGAACGTACAGCAGAGAAGATTCTGAAAAAATATCCGGATAAGATTTTTCTTAATAATTGTCCAAATTGCAATAAACTGGCAAGAACTCCCTATGCAAAACAGTGTAGGTTTTGTGGGTGTGACTGGCACTGATAAAATTAGAATCGAACTATTAGGTCCATCAACAATGATAAACGAGACTAGACTTGAAAATATTAGGCAGTTAGCATGCTTAGTCGAAATAGATCAAAACACTCACAAGTTAAAGGAGATAGCGACACTGTTCGTTAACGCCATGAATAACTGGCCTAGGCTTAACCAATCAAGAATTTTTGAGTTTATTGCAGAGTTTGAGGAGTACTTTGGAAAGCCTGTAACAAGAGAAAAAATCTTAGGCAAGTCAATTAATTATCCAGACGATTCTGTTTGGAAGCATGAATCAGGAAGCGCAATAATAGATATGCTTCGGCTTTCGGAAACATACTATCAATCTTCTAGTTTTGAAAGCATAGTCCAAGCTATAATAAATTATTATCAAGAGCAATTAGAAATGATTGATTTTATTGCTGATCTGCAATATCGAACTGCAAAAGGTGGCGGGCGAACGGCTCCTGTCTTTTCTAAGTACAGACCACAGATTAAGTTCGAATTTGATGAAATGCAAACATCAGGAGAACAGACTTTTATTAACAAAAGTATAGTCTATCCCGGAGAGAGTTCAGAGGCAATAGTTAGAATAATCGCACTGGAATACTTCAAAAACAGATTGGAAGAAGGAATGTGCTTTGAATTCCGTGAAGGGACTAAGGTAATCGGAACGGGAAGGATTACACAGATCCTGAATGAAAAGTTAAGGATACCTGTCAATATTTCACAGAACGCTTAAAATACTATGAAACAATTAGTACTTATAATACTTGCCGCTTGTACATACTCTCTAACTTATGGGCAGTCCAAAGGAAATGCAGCGGAAAACCTTTCAAAACAGCCTATTTTCTTTATCGATAGTGTCCAAGTTGATCAGTCTGAAATGCAAAAATATAATTCAAACCAAATAGCATCAGTAACAATCGTTAAAGACAGTACTTATTTACATATATATGGGAATACCCCCGGTAGTGTATATATTGAAACCAAGAGCTTTAGTAGGAAACGCTTCATTAATTATTTCAGGTCGAAATCGATCGAATTCAAACAGCTGTTGGATTCACTGGAAAATGACAACAGCTTTCAATACATCCTCAACGGAAAAGTCTTAGCAAAGAATTATGAAGGGAATCTGGCTGCCATAGACGACAAAATTTTCAGATCGCTCACGATCATAGATAAAAAAGAACTGACTAGCAAATATGAAAACACAAGCAAAGATTTTGGGATATTAATCGCTTCTGATGTACCTGAAAATTTGTACGATGGGAAAAACAAATTTTAACCGAAACCAATGAACCCAATCTCACCGCATCGACATCTACAGTAAGTGGTGCAAAAATAATACATTGCGTTATTGTAAATGGGTAGTATATGGCGGTCGGCGCTGCTCCTGGCATAGGTAAAAAGGGAGAACCGTTTTGAGGTTGTTAAGTTTTGTTAAACCGGCTATGGGGTAATAAATTTTGGCATTTTGTTTGCATGAATATTAGTATTCATAATTTAGGTTAATAATTGGTTAGTTAAAAATCCTGAAGCTCCCCGCTTCAGGATTTTTTGTTTGGTAGTTGATGGAAGAATTGGAGTGGTAACGTCTTAGTAAAAGATTACATGATGTATTATATACTGGCACAAAAAAAGCGTCTTGAATTACCAAGACGCTCATTATATTTTTTATGAAATGTATGTTACAATGCCTTTACCTGATCAATGCTAAGACCTAAAGACAAATAGTAAATGACAGTTGACAACCTCATTACATTCATTTATCCATGGCACTATACTGAATTATAATATTTTGTTTATTCTTTCAGACGAATGCGCTTACCATCCCAAGAATACTTCTGTCGATGTTTAGTCTCCGAATATTGCAACTCCTCCGCTTCATAATCGATGATCTCTCCCTGCACAATATCTTTAATGATTAGTCCAGGTTCTAAGTGATGCTCTATAGGAAACAGTATCTTCTCTTCATAATAGCTTACGCCGGCATCACTCACTGAACTTTTAGAAAACATATCGACAAAATTTTCACCGTTCCATCCAAGATAATAGTGTGTGGTAGGAATTCCACATGCCTCACCATAGAAACCAACTCGGTGAATATACTGTAGACCTTCCAAACCCATATCTGGCAAAAGTTTGCTTTCTGTATATGTTTGACCATTCCTATAGACAGGGTAATGACTTCTGCCCATTAACTTGTTATCTGGGGTCAAATACTTCACTTCGCAGATATACGCGTTCCCACTATATTCCGAAGGCTTCTCGTAGCGTAATAACCCGTGGATGAACTGGTTACCTTGATCGTCGACTTGACGTCCTAAAGCGAGCAACCCCAGCCAGATAAATCCTTTTTTTATGTGTCCATTTTTTTCATATTGAACCTCGTGCCAAGGGGCTTCATACCCTCGAATAGTACGTTCGTTATAGCCATCACTCGTTATGTGCAGTATGGTTCCGTGCGTTAATGAATCTAAAAGATTGCCATCCGTATCGGGATAGTCTCGAATATACGCGACATCTGCAAAAACATAAGCTGTATCTCCTTTCTGCTTGTTCCATAAGTTATATCCCTCATAGACCTGATAAGCGGCTGGTGTATCCAGTTGTGCATACGTCGCGAAAGACACCAGCATGGAGAATAGTAGGTAAAATCTCTTCATCGCTCAAAATAAATGAAAATATAAAAATAATGCAATAGCTAAAACCCTGTAATTCAATTGGAATGAGCTTATCACAATCTGTGATAAGCGATCCGGTTCCAGCTTGCCTTATTAATCAGTCTTGCCATGCAATCTGTTTCTATAGAAAACACCCCAATTTGCGATTTCATCTATGATCGGTTCCATCGTTTTTCCATATTCCGTGACTTCGTATTCGACCGTTATTGGTTTTGTGTCGACGACGGTCCTCGTTACAAGCTGGTTCATTTCTAAATCTTGCAATTCTTTGGAAAGCATTTTGGCAGCAATACCATCAATCTCTCGTAAAAGATCCATAAATCGCATTTTCCCACCTTGCAAAAGTGTTCCGAGAATATGAATTTTCCATTTACCTGACAAGACCTGCATTGTGTCTGTTATTGCCGTTATTCTAACCTTACATTCTAAGGACTTCGTAACCGTTTTCCTCTTTAACATGCTGGAGTTTTTTTCAAAAATAAACAAACGAAAATTACTTACCAATTGGAAACTAGTTTCCAATTGGTAAGTAATGCATTTTTTAAACCGACCTTATATTACCTTTGCAGCACTATTTAGACATCAATAACAGTTAAATAAAAAATGAGAAAATTATCAGCTTTAACAATCGTTGCCGCGTTAGCATTGGCGGCTTGTGGAGGTAATTCCAACACAGACAAAGTACAGACATCAACAGCGCAAGAGGTTGCGACGGAAAAAGGCACCGTATTCCAACTTGATCGTGCGAACAGCTCTATAAAATGGAAAGCCTACCATAAAGGTGGTTTCGATCCTCGGTTTGGAACACTGGAGAGTGAAGGAATCCTGACACTGGAAAATGATATGATTGCAAGTGGCAAATTCACCATCGATATGAATTCTTTGCGCACGGATGATGCTGCTGTAGATGTAGCGAAAACAGACGGAAAGACAGCTGCTGATTTAGATGGACACTTAAAAAACGAAGACTTTTTCGAAGTTGAAAAATATCCTACATCGAAATTGGAAATCACCTCTGTAAGATCTTTTGATCCTGCAAAAGATCAAAGTGTACTAGCGGATGCAACAAACGTTATTAGTGGTAATCTAACAATTAAGGAAAAAACGGTAAATATATCTTTCCCAGCGAAAGTATCCATCAATGAAAACGAAGTAATTGTACAATCGAAATTCACCATTAATAGACAGGATTGGGGCCTTACTTACGGAACGGATGGCGATCCTAAGGATTGGATGATTTCACAGGAGGTTGACTTGGAATTTGATATCACCGCAAAAAAATAAATATCGCTGTTCACTAGGTGGCTTCAATGCGAAAAACCATCTACGTGAAAGTAGAGAGGCGGGCATCTTAACATGCCCGCCTCTTCGTTAGATTTTTGTACTTATACAGCGAAACTACGGTTTCAATATCACACTGCCTGTCGTTTTTCTGGATTCTATATCGGAATGAGCATGGGCTGCGTGGCGCAATGGATAAACAAGAGGGGCCTCCAAAATAATCTTGCCATTCATCAACAGATCAAATATCTCAGTTAATCCTTTACCGCTTTTGTCCTGGTATAAGGGGTAGTTATTCAGCGCATCAAACGCAAATTTGATATTTCTGCTTTCCATCAGCTCTTTATCAATCTCGGGCATCCCAGAAGACCATCCATACAAAACGGCGCTGCCACCATCTTTTAATAGAGACAGGGATTTTTCGAAAGTGGCTTTACCGATACCATCATAAAAAACATCTATACCTTTTCCATTGGTATAAGAATGAACAGCCGTTACCAAATCTTCTGAACTTAAATCAATCACCTGTGTAAAACCTCGTTTTACCGCAATCTTCTTTTTCGCTTCACTTCCTACTGTTCCGATAACAGTTGCTCCCAGAGCTTTCGCCCACTGACTTAAAATACTGCCCACACCTCCGGTCACACCATGAATCAAAACAACTTCAGCAGGTTTTAATGCATGACTTTGTTTCAGCAACATATGAGCCGTAAGCCCTTTTATCATGACCGAAGCCGCTAAGTCTAATGGAATTTCACTAGGAAGCTTGAATATCTCATGTTGATCGATATTTCTGCTTTCGGTATAAGCACCAAATGTTTTATAATAGGCAACATGATCGCCCACTTTATAATCGACAACCTCAGGACCAATCTCTTTTACTATACCTGCAGCTTCAAATCCAATAATGACCGGGTAATTCTCTACGGGAAAAGAACCGTTTCTGTAGTAAATATCGAAAAAGTTTACGCCAATGAACTGCTGAACAATCTGTACTTCATTTATTTTGGGACGCAGTAAGTCTCCGTGTTGGTATTCCAATACTTCCGGTGCCCCAGTTGTCTTTATTTGTACAAAACCTGTTGTTTTATGATCGTGTTCCATAATATTGTATTATAAATTTCTGATACAAAATTACCGCGTATCATACATATATGCACTATCACTTTCATAGGAGGAAGCACTTCCCTCGAGGAAAGTTTTTGTAAATTTGGAGTATGGGAGAAAAACTGGTCAACGGAAAAATATCAAATGAATGTATGCAACATTTCAATTCTGTGAAGGATGCACTTTATGTTTTGGAGGGTAAATGGAGCGTACTACTGATAGCAGCCTTTGCCTCCGGTAAAAAACGCTATCTCGAATTGCAGCGCATGGTTGAAGGGATCGGCCCCAAAATGCTTTCTAAAGAATTGAGCAAGTTAGAATTGAATGGTTTGATCAGCAGAACGCAGCTCAACACCAAACCTATAACGGTTGAATATGAGTTGACTGAATATGGGAAGTCATTACAACCTCTTATAGACGCTATAGGAGAATGGGGAAAAGAACACCGTGAAAAAATCAGGAAAGAGATCTCGGCATCAAGAAAGTAGTGAAATTAAAGCCTGGGGAATGGGTGTGAATAAGTTGGCATCTGAGGAGTTTGTAGCTATTATTCCCGGTGCGAGTTCAACCGATCAGGTTAAAAGCAATGTAAAATCCTGGAAATCTGAAATATCGGTTGATTTTTGGAAAGAATTGAAATCAGCAGGTCTTATTTACGAAAAAGCCCAGACGCCAGCATAACGATGGAGTATATTACGTTGAACGATGGAAATTCTTTGCCGCTTTTAGGATTCGAAACTTATAAAGCGAGTAAAGAAGAAGCAATCGAAAAGCTAATCCAAAATGCAAACATTACCTTGACAAACGGAAATGAATGGCTATGGAATTGCTCCCTGCTGGCGCCGGAACCGACCGAAGGGAGCTCTGCGTAGCAAATGTTTTCCGCTGCCTCCCTCCCATATAAGGATCGTCAAAGCCTACCGTTAAATCAGCCCGAATTATAGATCCTGCCCATTATACGGTCTCCCGTAAAGATCCCTCCTCTCCAATGAATACACTTGAAATAATTTCAAATTTACCGGATGTACTTAGCTCTATCAGTTGCATTTATCGAAAAACAACTTTATATTAGTGGAACAATTATTAACTGTAAACCCGATGAATGACACAACAACATATCATGAAATTATTCCACAAGAATATGTAGAGGAAGAACGCTATCCTGGATTACTTGAAAGGGTAAAAGCGATAGTGATCGATAACGTACTGGTGTTAGGATCTTTATTCCTTGTTTCTGCTATTATTTCCGCCTTTGGCGGTGCACCGGATAGTGTAAGGATAATCTGTCTGCTCTTTATCTTCTTCTTGTACGACCCGTTGTTCACCAGCATTTTTGGCGGCACGGTTGGCCATATGATAATGGGATTGCGCGTAAAGAAAGAACACGACGTAAGTAAAAACGTAATCTTTCCGCTTGCGGTGGTACGCTTTATCGCGAAGGTGTTCTTGGGAGGTATTTCATTAATAACGGTATCTACCAATGCGCGAAAACGCGCTATCCATGATCAGATATCGGGTACGATAGTGGTGTATGCTAAAAGCAAATAGACAGCAAATTATTAACTATAAAATTTAATGACCGTAATAACGTATGGAAATAACACTGTCAGAGTCGAGGAATATCACCGAAGAAAACATCTTGCCTTTGTACCATTCCAATAAATGGAGTGCCGCTAATAAGCCAAAGGAGCTATTGCTTGCACTTATCAATTCGCATACACTGATTACAGCATGGGAAGGTGACACGTTGGTAGGACTTGGTAATGCTATATCCGATGGACATCTGGTGGTGTATTATCCGCACCTATTAGTTATCCCCTCTTATCACGGTAAAGGTATCGGGCAACTGATCATGGCAAAGATGCAGGAGAAATACAAAGACTTCCACATGCAGATGCTAACAGCAGACGGAAAATCCATCGATTTCTATAAGAAGATCGGATTCGAAAGAGCCGGGCAAACGGAACCGAGGTGGATTTATGCGGGTGGGGATCATTAGAATGAAAATTTTGTAGCGATAGCTGCTAGCACAGACTCCAAGATCATGGAGATTGCTGTTGATGGTGATACACAGACAGATGTGAACAACCAAAATAAGAAGAAAAATTTGGCCCCAAACTGACGATTATTAATCAAACTGAATTATGAGAACCTGTATAGCATTTGTCATGTGTTTTGTGTTTATTTGTTGTATATCATCACCACAAAAAGAACAAAACCATCAAAAAAATAGCATTGACACCACAAATTCAATGGAAAAAATTCGAAAGCTAATGCAATCCGATAATCAACCCGACATCTTTATCGGAATAGGTGAAATAATCTGGGCTAAAATCCCGAAAAATGATAACAGCCTGATCTCCATCAACGAGGCGCAACGTAGGAGGTCAATTCAGAAGATTCATTAAGCTTGTTTAAATTTGATTGATAAAGTGCTAACGCTTCATCGTAGGATTTTTGCTGAAAAAAGTCTTCTCCATCCAATAAATTACTTAGCACCAACTCATCGCCAACAGCTTCTTTATATTCCCCCATTAAAGCTTTTTTTATCTGCAAACCATCAGAATTAAATTTTATACCGTTGATACTTTCTTCCCTAGGATAAAGGTTGACAACGAAAACCAAAATGTTAAAAATACCGAAAGAAATGCCAACCACGGTTTCCTGACCAAAATGTGTAGATAAGGGAAATGTAAAATAGAAGAAAAGGCCTACTGCAAGATTAGCTAATGGACCAGCCAATACGTAGAATATGCGCCGTACCCTATAATTTTTGTGGTTAGAAAAAAGAATGATGATATGACCAGTCTAGAGTTGGTGGTAAATCATTATTTTGGCACCAAAAAACTGTGCCCGCTGTACTAGATGTCCTTTCCCAAGAACCACTCGATGGGGATATTCACCGACCATGCGTGCACCTAACCAATGTCCAAATTCATGGATGATAATACTCGCTCCAATTAGGCTTAAGCATTTTCATAAACTCATGGGGAGGAAAATCAAAAGTCGATCTATATTATGAATCAAGACAAGATCATTATTTTCACGGGGTCATAGATTCTATATATCGACAGAAGGACAATCATAATGTCATGACGATTTCATCAGGACATAACATCTTTGAAGTAGCAGGTGAATGGGGTCACGCCGACATCTACAGTAAGTGGTGCAAAAATAATACATTGAGTTATTGTAAATGGGTAGTATCTGGCGGTCGGCGCTGCTCCTAGCATAGGTAAAAAGGGAGAACGGTTTTGAGGTTATTAAGTTTTGTTAAACCAGCTATGGGCTATAAATTTTGGCATTTTGTTTGTCACAATATTAGTATTCATAATTTAGGTTAATAATTAGTTAGTTAAAAATCCTGAAGCTCCTCGCTTCAGGATTTTTTTGTTTGATATATAATTTTCTATCACTTTTTTAGCAGCTTTGCTAAAAGTTCATTCAGCGCTAATCCTCGCAGATTTTTGGCGATCACTGTACCGTCTGGTGACAAAAGCAAATTATACGGTATTCTTGTCACCTGTAGTTGCTCCGCAATCAGAGTTTTACGTCCTTTAAGATCTGAAAGCTGCATCCATTCTCCTACTTGGTCTTCTGCGATGGCAGAGAGCCATCTATCCTTTGATGAATCAAGCGACACCGAGACGATGTCAAATCCTTTTGCGTGATAATCTTGGTACGCTTCTTTAAGCGCAGGGTGTTCATTACGACAGGGGGTACACCAGCTGGCCCAAAAATCCAATAGAACGTATCGACCCGTGGCGGCAGAAAATTGCCGTTGCACACCGTCTTTATCTGGCAACGAAAAGTTTGGCACCTGTATCTCGCTCAAGGGTGCCGACTGTTCGTCTATCGTTGCCTTGATCACCAGCCCCATGGGCATTTGCTGTAATTTGGGATCGAGGGCAGCAAACAGCGGTGAGAGCTCTGCATTATTATACCCCGTAGGTCTATTGTAGTCGCTCACCGCCACCAAAGCTACCGGCGTACTGGGATCCTTAGCAATCAACTCGCTTAAGAAACGGATCTCCGCTTCTTTTAGCGGTGCAAGCTGCCGCGTATAGCTCGCTATACTATCATGCTGCATAGACTTCTCGAACCGCTGCTTAGCCATATTTAATGGCTGCATCTGTAGATGTATCACCTCGATTTGCCGCCAGTAGTCGAGAAAATCCGGCTGTAGCGGCGCACCTGTCACTTCCGCATCGGCCAGATAATCCTTCACGTTTAGATCGACATGACCTCCATCTAGCAACAGGCGGTAGCGCTGCTTACGGAATATTTCGTATGGGGTTTGCACGCCTTTTTGCTCATAGCGCAAACTAAGCAAGACGGGTGCATTTGCGACGCCGTGGATCTGATACCGTCCATCTTGTGCACGAACCGTATCCATGTGCTGCTTACCTGCGTTCGAGTAGAGGTACACAATATAGCCGTCTGCAGGCCTTTGATGGTTTATATTGACGCTAAATGGGGTCTGCGCATACAGCGAAGTGCTTACAAAAGCGCTTGCTATATACAGCAGAGCAGTACACAGTAGCAAATCATTATTTTTAAATGCTTTCATACGATTACGGGTTTTCGGGCATATCAGGATTATATAAACGGACTTTAGCTGGCAGACGCAGCGTTAGGCGTGCTGGCGACAATGTAAATCGTTCTTGTACTTCGCCTGTGCTATTGTACAACACATGGGTGTAAACCGTATTTGCAAAAAGTGGGTCTTTCGATAAACGACGCATATCGAACCAGCGGAAGCCCTGTAGCGCAAATTCTCGGCGGCGTTCATCGATAATAAAACGAATCAGCTGAGTGCGATCATTGATGAATATCTGTGCTTCTGAGGTTCGCTTTGAGCGTAGTGTGTGCAGGTCGACTAGGGCTCGATCTACCGATCCTACGCGCGCCTCGCACTCGGCCCGCATCAGATAGAGATCTGGCATAGTGATCCCATAAGCTACAGACGACGATGGTGCATACTTCCTATACACATTAGGAGTGGGAAAGACAGTTCCAGCGGCAGCAAGACCTGGCTTGCGCGTGAAAAACAAAGCTCGCTTATCGTCTGATCCGAACAATGCATAGGTCTCTGGATTAAGGAGGATTTCGTTCGAGACGTTCACCCATTGCGACTGTATCTGCCTTGCGAAAAGGGATTCGAGGCTGCGCCATGGCAGCGGTGCTCCGGTATAGCTGTTTATGGTGGGAGCATAATACCAGGCACCGCCAGACGTCAACGTTTCATTGTAATTGAATAGCCCCACTTCAAATGATGTAGGCAGGTGCGAAAAAGAAAGATTAAACTGTACTAGCGCCTCCTCGTACTTCCCCATAAATAAGTATATTTTGCCGAGTAAGGCTTCGGCGGCAGCCAAAGTTATGCGCGTGCGTACATCGGTATTCTGTGGCAATAGAGGTATTGATTCGGTTATATCGTTTATCATAAAATCGTAAACCTGCTGCACAGATGCCCGTGTATAATTCTCGATGGCCACATCTGCCTCAGTAACAATGGGAAAGCCGGGATCAGTCGACGCGGTGTTGACGTCGTAGGGTTTGCCATAGTAATTGATCAGCATAAAATAGTGCCATGCGCGCGTAGCTCTAGCTTCCGCGGCGATCAATTGCTTCTCGGCCACCGTGCCGCCTTCAGCATCTCCAACCTCATTGGCGATCTTATTTAGCACGTAAACTTGTGCCATTAATGAGGTAAACTCACCTGCATCCTGCTCCTCGGTATACAATTCTTGCTCCCAGCGAAATCCCCGCTGTGTATATTCTTGCGCACTCGCCAGATAGTCGGAAAAAGCAGTGGCATCATCGCCCATCGCGATTTGTACCTCGGCAGAAGATCCATTTGACAGCAAGTTATTGTTATAAAAAAGATTCCGATAGTCCACAACCTCCTTTGCCAGTATTCGTCCTTTTGGATCTACTTCCAAAAAACTATCTGAACAGCTACTGAGCGATAGATTCAGTACACCTATAATGGTATATGATATAAATTTAATTCTTGTCATTTCGTTTTAAAATGTAATGTTCGTACCTACAGAAAATGTATGCTGCCCTGATAATTGCGTTCGCAGGCCAGTCAGTGGCGTAATATATTCGGGATCGATGTTGTAGGCGTTGGCCTTCCAGAGCATGATGTTACCCATTTGCGCCTGTACCGACATTGCGAAGATACCGACCCGTTTGATAGGTGCTACCGGCAACGCATACGATAGGGTGATATCGCGAAGTTTGATAAAAGAGGCGTCTACCACATTTCTGTCTGCGAACATATAATAGTTGACCCAGCGATCTCTTGTGCTCGCGCTTACATTCCCTACCCACCTTGGGATATCTGTGTGAGCTTCATCTCCTGGATTCTTCCAACGGTTTGCAAAATCCGCGTGTTCATTACCAACAGATATGGAGCCAGCGCTCGGATTCATTCGGTTACCGTTATACTTACGGTTCACATCACGACGCATCACATGCCCAAGGTTTCCAATCACGTTGATATTAAGTCCTATGCTCCGGTATTGAAAACCATTAGTAAACCCGCCGGCCCACTTCGGCTGGTAGGTGCCCATAAACACCATGTCCTCTGGCTTTGCAACATTCAGGGCTTTTGAGATAGAACCATCACTGAGGCGGATCTGCGGATCTCCCATACCGTCCAATCCTTCATATCTGTACGCAAAAATTGCATAGGCTGCATACCCTTCAAAAAAGCCTCCATATGCATTATTAGAGATGATCGAATTGCCTGTTGGATTGGTCAGTGAAGTCGATAACTTGGTGATTTTATTTTTGTTGTAAGAAGCATTCAGCACAATACGCCACTGAAAGTCGCGATACTGAACCGGTATAACGCGAAGACCGAGTTCTATTCCTTTATTTTCTAGGTCCCCAAGGTTGCCTACTATTGTTGTATATCCGGAAAAGGGATTAGCGGGTCTGTTCCCTAATAAATCAGAGGTACGGCGACGATATATATCTATTGATCCTATAACGCGATTATTGAAGAATCCAAAATCGGTTCCAAAATTAATAGTCCGGGTAGATTCCCAGGTGAGGCCACGATTGGCTGGGATTGCAATGCGGTAAGCGCCTTCGGGAAACGAGCTCGATGTCGTCGAGCTTGCGATGATATCTTTGGAAGCTGCGGTACCTGGTGAGGGTGCGGTACCCGTAAGTCCATAGGTAGCCCGTACCGCCAACTGATTAATCCATTTAACATCGGTCAGAAAATACTCCTTTGCAATATCGTACCGACCACCGATACTCCATACGGGCCTATTTTGACTTGCTTTGTCGATACCAAATAGGCTGGATTGATCCCAACGCCAGCTGGTATTGATGCTGTAACGTTCTAGAAAGGTATAGGAGATATTGGCATATACTGATCGAAAACGTGCTGTATTTTCGGTATTTTGATAATCCATCGCATAGTTCCAAATGCTACGGGTCGAATTGTACAACATGACGGGGTTGGCAATACCTGCGCCTAGCGTTGCATAATCCAGTGGAATAGCTGTGAGCATCTGATCGTGATACCCCCATACCGTATTGGTATTACCACGGCTGGTACTCTCACTCTGCTCGAAACCTGCGAGTGCGGTGAGCTGATGCACGCGGTCCAACCATGCCTTATTGTAATTGAGTTGGTTTCGGATCGTCCAGTTGGTCTGCAGCGTATTACCCGTGGTGTACCTTCCGCCAGATGCAGGCATATAATAGCGGATTGTATTATCTACTTTTGATCCTGTAGCAAAGCTCGCCGCCATATTGCGCACAGTATACGAACGATCGCTCAAATAGCCCGTCGTATTTGTCACTCCTCGATTCCAGCCATAGATACCTTCAAAATCAAGGCCTTCTAAAAGCTTGATCCGTAACCCCGAATTGACACGAGCAGACAGGTAGTCTGAATCATTGTAACCGTATTCCCCCTCCAGCAAGGGCACGTAGTCAAGACTGATACCGCTCCGTGTTTCATAATCTTGCTGCAAGCTGGATATACGATATAGCCAAGGCATAGCTATAGGGTTGCCGCTTTCATCGGCAAACATCTGGTAAGGTAAAAAGTTAGAACCGGTGGTTAGTATAGGCTTGCTAGCATTCCGTCGATTGGTTAAATCAGTAACGAGATAGAGGTTTATACGCTCGTGGGGGCTATAGTCCTGGCGCAGGTTGACCTTGTAGGTATTATTTCGATTTTTAGGCTGCGTATTCCGATCATCTGTATAGGATAGTGATCCATAAAACCTATATTTTTCTTGCCCTCCCCGTAAGGATAGTGTATGATTGCTGAGTAGCGCGTTGCGATAAAACAACTCTTCTAACTGACGACGATTATCCAGGCCGGACAGACTGTCTAAAAGATAGTCCCGCTGGGCCACGGAGATGATACCTCTCGTCGGATCGCCATCGAAAAGTATCTGCTCATGTGGAGCAACGCCGGGACTAACGCTGTACGCTGGCTGTGAGACTGTCGCCCAGCTGGTGTTGTTTATATCAAAAATCTCTGTTGCTGCGGTGATAAACTGACGGCTATTGAGTACGGGAAAATACGAAAGATCGGGCTTGCCCATAAAGTTGTAAAACATATTGTAATCCACTTGGATTTTTCCAGAGTTTCGTCCCTTCTTGGTGGATATCACAATCACGCCGTTCGATGCACGCGAGCCCCATATCGAAGTCGCTGTTGCATCTTTAAGGACGTTGATGCTTTCGACGTCTTGCGGATTGACATCATTGATGCTATTCACGGGTACACCATCTACCACCACGAGTGGACTGCGATCTGTACCTGCATATGGCGTTAGTGAGCTTGGCGTGTACACACCTACAGATGAAATACCTCTGATCTGGTATTGATCGGTGCCGCGCGCATTGTTTACCGTGAGGCCAGGGATCAATCCGTCTAATCGCTGTAGCACATTCATAGAGCCGGTACGTTGGTCAAAGAGTTCCATATCGGGCTGCGCAAATGAACCGGCACTGCGCTCCCTTGGGAGTTTCTGATATCCCGTATTGACATACACTTCTTCTATAGCCTCCTGTGTCATATGGAGTACGACGCGCATGGTGGTGGTTGCTGGCACCACTTTTTCTGCATACCCCAATATCTGAAACTGTAACCTATCCGTTATAGGTATGCCCTGGAGTTCGAACCGTCCCTCCCGATCCGTGACCGTAAACTGTGGTTTGCTTACCACTCGGACGGCAACCCCCGCGATGCCCCCCCCAACACTATCGACTACACTACCCGAAATCATTGTCTGTTGCCCCATGTGCAGTGTCGACAGGATGTTTTTTTCTACCTTACGCAGGACAATTTTTTTATTGATCTGTCGGAAGGTTATGTTTCTTCCACGGAGTAATTCCTCTAGTATCTCTTGAACAGTATGTGTCGATTTGGACAGATATAGTCCGTGGATGTCGGATACATCGGTTTTGTTAAAGAGAAAAATGAAGGGTGTCGATGTCTCTATCTTATGGATAGCGTCTAATAATGATTCATTATTAAGCGCAAGAACAACTTTTGTCTCATTGATATGCTGTGCATTTAATGCATGTGCGCTCAGTTGGAGACATGCCGTAAAAACGATATTAAAAATAATGCTAATACGCATAATTCTAAAGAATAAGCGG
The DNA here is from genome assembly GCF_005048855.1 of Sphingobacterium olei. GTDB lineage: Bacteria > Bacteroidota > Bacteroidia > Sphingobacteriales > Sphingobacteriaceae > Sphingobacterium > Sphingobacterium olei. The sequence continues at coordinate 631,827 of NZ_SUME01000003.1, read as the reverse complement.
GACGTCAAAAATCCCCGAAAAAAATTCATATTTTAGTTCAGTTTTAAATGTACTCGAAATATTTAAAGCTCTGCCTGAGACTGGTCGCACCCGGTTTCAGGCTCTTTTTTTGGCACTTATTTGCTGTGTCAATTGTGGTTAGTTAGTTTTTTTTGCTACACTATTGGTTATCCTCCTTTCATTTTTGTTACGTGGTGTCTGATTATTGATCTTTTTAACGCGGCTGGAGATAGATATCCTCGCCTTCTAGCCTATATTCAACATTATAAAATGCAGCTATGGCATCCATTACCTCGGATAATGGTTCGTGTGCTAAGAATGTCGCAGACAACCGTTTATACCCAATTAATTGTTCGGGATAGTGAACGCGTACCTTATACTTATTTTCTAACGATCTAAATGCCTGCTCGGGTGTTGTGTCATTAAAGAATAAATCGCCTGCATGCCAGGCGACCACAGGTGTCAGTACGACGGACTTCTTGTTATAGGTAGCGTTTGTCGCATCAAAAGTGATCTGCTGTTTCGCATGTACCACACCCAACACTTTACCATCTGCTTCCAGTTGTACTTTGCCCTCTGTAACTGTAACTTCTATACTCGTCTTGTTATTCGCTTTCACATTGAACTTTGTTCCCAGGACCCGCGTCTGCGCGCGCGCAGTCTTGACTATGAATGGTTTATTCTTCTTCTTGGCGACATCGAAAAATGCTTCTCCTTCTAGTATGACGATACGGTCTGCGTGACCGAAGTCTTTTGCATACGACAGTGCACTTCCTTCATTCAGGATTACCACACTGCTATCCGGCAAGATCACGTATTCTCTCCTATCATGCGTTTCTATCCGCTCGGTGTGCGCAACGTTTACGGCCTCAGTCGTCTCGGCATTCTGATAACGTAGTAGGGCTACTACTAATCCAGATAGGATAAGAACCATGGCTGCTGCCAACCACCAGATGGTCTGTCTCCGCTTTATTAATGGCTGTGGCCTATTTAAGATATGGGTATAGATAGCGTCTGCTTCCGCTGTTGGCAAAGTGTCTCTTGGATATGCATCGAAGGCTTCTTCGAGCAGCACTTTAAGATCCGCATCGTGGTTCATATTCAGCAGGGCAGACTCAAACTCCTCACGTTCCGTTGCGGTAGCTGTATCGGCAACATACCGGTCATAGAGATATTTCAGACGTTTATTCATATATTAGGATGACTGTACACTATATAGATGCACGAGGGTACCCGTGGGGGTAGAAGAATTTCAAAAAAATAAATGGGGGTCTTTTTTGTGCTATAGTGCTTCTAGTTGAGCCATTCAAGTAGCAACAACAAAAATATAGTTTGGTAGTTTTGAATGACAAACTGCCGAATGCTGCGCAAAGCTTGTTTCATATGGGTCTGCACGGTAAGTTTCGATAGGCCCAACCGACTAGCTACTTCTTCATACGAACAGCCTTCCATATGGCAACATATGTAAACTTTCCGCTGTTGAGGTGTTAGCTGATTGATTGCACGATCGAGGATACGTTGTGCTTCGTTATAAAATATAGTATCATCCGTGGTATTTCTGGCTTCTTTCCATGAAGCGGCCAATTCTTTTTCTACCCGCATTTCGAGAGCACGACGGCGGATAACCTGCAGCGCTTGATTCCGCGCTATTGTGCGTAGCCAAGCATATAAATTTTCAATTTTTAGCAATTCTTTACCGTACTGCCAAAGCTTCATAAACACGTCTTGGACGATCTCATATGCCCATTCTTTGTCTTTAACAATATGTAGAGCAAATGAATATACTCTGTCTATATAAAACCGATAAATGCTATCAAAAGAAGCCTGATGTCCTTCAGCGACACGCCGAAGAAGCACGGATTCATTATCTAACGTTGGATAGTACATCTATGTAAAAAGAGGTTTAAGCAAATATAAAAAATTTCCATCAACTTATCGAGGAGATCAATACAGATCGCACAAACTTTGCACATAGGTAGAATGATCTCATTCTGGTTTCTAGCGGATGCTATAATTCCACTAGCGGATAAAAAAGGGATTATTAAAGAACCGTAAGCTTCTGTTTAATTTAGTAAAACTTAAGACCGTATACAAATCCATTTCTCCTCTAATAAAACTTCACGAAATGAACTATTGGAAACCGTCAACAAAAGTTGACAAATAATTCCTATTTTAGTACTTCAAACTGATCTAAATTGACTTAAAATACATGATGCATATAACCTTCGCGAAATTCACCAGGACTAAATCCAACGGACACATAGGGATAATGGATGCAAATTTCCTGACAAATTAAAGCCGTATGAAAAAAAACACCTTGATAGTTATTGGAATTCCGGTATTATATGCGGTTGTTCTTCGGCTTTTTTTTGGCATCGACACATGGAACGAGCTGTTCTCGGTGATGTCAATCACGTTTTTATTTCTATTGCCGACAATCGTTGGTGCTTTGACGGTTTACCTGTCACCCCCCGAAAAAGCAAAAAACATAGCCTATAGAATATGTACTCCTTGGATACCTATCTTTCTTTTCTTAATCATCACGCTAGTTTTAAAGGTTGAAGGTTGGGCATGTTGGTTAATGATATTGCCTGCATTTTTAATAGCAGCTTCTATTGGAGGAGTGATTGGCGGCTACTTAAAGACAAATAGAACTAACAACAGGCTCAGCATCTCCCTTTTGGTACTTCTGCCCTTTTTCGCCGGTCCAATTGAAAGCCTGATTGAAAAAATCCCAGCAACTTATACGGCCTATACGCATATTGACATCGACGCACCAGCAGAAAAGATTTGGGACAATGTAACCCGTGTAAAGGAAATCCCCAGTGAACTGGATAAGGGATATTTGACTAATATACTGGGATTTCCTCGACCAGTTAGAGCAGAACTGGATTTTGAAGGTGTCGGAGCATATAGAGAAGCTGTTTTCACAAAAGGGCTTGTATTCCACGAAACAGTCATAGAATACATCGACAATAAAAAAATGGTCTTTACTATAAAAGCATATCCACACGAAATCCCGTCTACCACGTTAGATGAACACATCGTGATCGGCGGAGATTATTTTGATGTTCTAAATGGAACATATGAACTTGAAAAATTGGCAAATGGTCTCCACCGCTTACATTTATACAGCCATTTTAAAATGAATACTACTTTTAACTTCTATGCGGGTTGGTGGGGAAAATGGATTATGAAGGACATTCAGAACAACATTTTGCAAATTGAAAAAGAAAGGTCTGAAGAGTAATTCAATGAAAAAGTTAATATTAAACAATCTAACCCTAGCCTGGGTATTAGCACGGGTAAATTAAACCCACCATCGAGCACATGTCGTCAAAAAAGCACCTCAAAGCAATGGTCTGTGTAAGACGACCTACCAAACCGACTAACCAGCAAAAAAGAAAATATGAAAAAAGTAATTGCTGCAATTAATATGACGCTTGATGGGTTTTGTGACCATACCTCAGGTGTGCCCGACGAAGAACGCTGATCTGTTGAGAAGCGCTGATACCGCTTTATATGGCAGGATAACCTACCAGCTTATGGAATTTTGGCGAACCGTCCTGGAAAATCCTACAGGCGATAAAGCAATGGATGACTTTGCAGTCGCAATAGACAATACTTCGAAGATTGTTTTTTCCCGTACCTTGCAACATGTAGATCTTACACCTACACGAAGTTTATCTAAATTCATTTTTGCTTCAAGTTTTTAGACAAACTTAAAAACCTAACAAACAAGAAATTAACACCAGTATTACTGCAAATATTTATCTAAAGTTCATCTAATTCATCTCTCTTCCACAACTTTAGACAAACTTGGCAACTAATACACATACGCATCTCTCAACTTTTCTAAAAGACCTAAAAACCTATCTTAAAAGAATGTCTAAAATGTCTACAAAAAAACACTATAAACCTCTATAATACAAACAAATAAAAAGAATACATCACAATGAAATGTCTAAAAAAAGAGCTTAAAATGTCTAAAAATAGACTCCTAATTATACTAATCCCCAACCTAGGCCCTCCAACAAAGAAACGTAATTGATTATCTCCCTTGCTATTTATAAACCCTTTGAAAATAAAGCTCCGGCAAAATTATTTTCACTTTTTGTTCTGTGTCTTCTTCTGTTGTTCGCTGTTTGCGATTTGCGAACAAGAAACAAATCTTCTACAACAACTCCCTCCAGCTTGAGAAACAAACCCATTTCTTGTTTAGCTGAATTTCAATCTTTGAATAAGATCTAAAAAATATTTTCGACTCCAAATTTCAAGCGCATCATCATTGGGTATAAACCGAACAACATCGTCTTTAATATGCTGCACACTAATTCCATTGATCTTTTGTGTAAGTAAATCAAGGACTTCAATTTCAGAAATATCATCTCTATTCCAGTCATTGGTATCTTTTGCACGAAGCAGAAAATGTTTTAAATCCAAAGCAATTCCTTTTTTAATGTACCATTCCAGATCAAACCAATCCCTTCCTTTCACACGGTTTTTCCATTTTCGAAATAATAGGGCATGCATTTTTCCAGCAAAAAGACTTTCTTTTGTAAATGTCTTCACATAAAAAGAGAATGGTCGAAGAAGCAATTTCTCCTCCGTTTCAAATCCGAGAGGTGGCTTTCTGTCGACTTCAATCTTTATTTTCATATTAGGCATCGTTCCGACTCCTAGCTGGGGTGCTATATCTTCCAGCACCAATTCTCTCCAAACGGTATCTGATTTTAAAAATGCAGATTCAACATTAGATTCTATCGATTTATTTTTCTCTTTAATATTTACAGTAATTCCTAAGGCAGCAAATTCTGACTTAATGGACTCGAAATAGGGTTCAAGTGAAAAATCAGCATTTGATTCTAATAACGAAAAATCCAGGTCTTCTGAAAACCGCTCTAACCCATAAAAAACACGAAGTGCAGTCCCTCCATAGAATGCAGCTTTTTCAAAAAAACCAGATCTATTTAACCCCGCTAATGCAATTTCTTGCATTATTTCTCTCATTGCATCAAAAGCTTCCTGATTACTTTGTGGATTGTATTCCTTTAACCAATCTTTTATCATAGTTCGCTAAGCGTCTTTGTTAACATTTTTAAACTAGAAGCTTTGGGAGCAGCTTCAATCCAACTATCGATACCATCAATATCCAAAGCTCTCAATCGATCAATATCAATACGAAGGTCGTCCATAAGAAACGATCGCACCTGAACAATGCTTCGCAGATGTACACCTGAAGTCATCACAATTTTGTCACACAGTGCCTTCTCTGGAGAAGCCATCAAAACGACCTGTCTTGGAGTAAGTTTTATACTTTCAAGGCCAAAAAAGTAATATGGAAGCGATGCTTGTCTGTAGGTAAAACGTCCAACTTTCGTATTAACAGTTTTTGATGCCTTAACAGTAACAGAACTAATTTCATATACGCGTTCAGGAATCAATCCATGGTAAGATAAGGCGGTTTCTAACGAAACATAGCTCGGCCCCCATAAATGGTTTGCTATAAGAAATGCTTCTGGCTTTTTGGTTTTACTCTTCGGACCCGGCACATACAATCCTTTCTTTATAGTCGTCAGTAGACCTTCCTTTACCAATTCCCCTATCTTGTCATTAGGGCGTTTATAATCTTTTAATAATGATAAGATTATTTGTCTAGTAAGGGGCTCCTCAGCATAGTTTTCTACTAATTCACTAAAACTCATATGTAAAAATAACAATAAATAATCGGAAAATATCCGATTTTACTTAAAATATTTTACAAAACCATATTATTACTTCGTTACGTGGATCAAATACATCCCATCGCCTTCTGCTTAACTAAAAAAAACAACGGCCTTGGTTAGTGGCTTCCTAGATAGGATATATAATAAAATGCTAACTATAACCAACATTCTTAAGATTCGGCGGAAGTACCGTACTGACATCTTCGGTATGTGATGCAAAAAATAAAGCGGGCGACTATTGTAAACGGGTAGTATCTGGCAGTGGAGTCGGTAAATTCTCCATAGCCATAGTCTTCTCCTGCTTTTTCAACGAGTTTTAAGAAAGTAAGGTCGTCATTAGGTTTTGCAATGTAGCCGTCTACACTCATTGCAATGAAAAGTGATATTTTTCGCATTTGTTTTAAAAATTAATGTTTCCACAAAGTTAGCTTTCAACGGCAGTTTGCACTTTGGAAAAATGCGACAATTTAAAGTTGCGAGGGCGAAAGTCCTGTATTACGCTTGATTTCATTGGTAAGATGCGAATGGTCATAATAGCCACATTCAAAAGCGATATCTAAAAAACTTCGATTTTCATCTGAATTTTTGATGATATTTAAAGCATTTTGAAAGCGAATGATATTTGAATATTCTTTCGGGGATAGCCCGACAAACTTTTTGAAATTCCGCTCTAATTGCCTTACAGTTGTAAAATTCCGTTTTGACAGTTCATAAATACTGATTTGTCCGTTTGTAGAATGAATATCCTGAATAATCGATTGCAAGGGGTTATTTTTCATTTTTATTCTGTCGGAAAAAAATCGATTAAGATAATCGAATGGGGTGTCAAGGATTTTATCGATATTAAATGAATTGGATTTTTCGAATTCGACGGTATCGTTCGTCAATTCATTTTGTGAAGCATAATGATAGAAATTTGCAAAAGTTGCGGGTTTGAGACAGCATCCAATATGAAAATTGGTATCTGTTCCAGTTCTTCATAGTCATCCACATATTCGTCTACGTCGGCAGTGCTTTTTTCCATAATTTCCTGATAGCTGCTAGTGGATTCTTTAATAAGATCGTCTATCAACTTTTCTTTGTCAATAGGATATTTTATAGACTGCTCGATCACCATTCCATTGTTCACGATGATGGCAAAATTTTTATGAGGCTAAAGAAATCACGACTTTATTTTTTTAAACTTGCCATTGTATTCCAAAATGTACGTTTCGGTTTCAAAAACAGGCACTTCACTCATCCAATTTGAACTTGTTACCATTATTTTGTCTTTTTCTATTTTACTTGTTTTTCCAAATGCCGATTCTGCTATTTCATCATAAGCAATTTCCAGCTTATCGATTATTTTGTTATCCTTGTTTATCGTGATCAATGTGGTGAACAGCTCGTGTTCACCACATTGATAGCTAATCACAACGGAAGTAAAGTTTTCAGAGAGAGGTATTTTGTAGTTGAGTCTGAAATTATTCGCCTCCTTACGTCTGGGGTCAAACTTAATCCGTTTCAGAAAACCATTGTCTCTTATCCCGTATTTTTCAAAATTGTCGAAGCTCGTACTGTCCATTATCGGAAGATCACGTACAGGAAGGCGTGCCAACAAGTCTGTTTCAGAATTGGAAATTCCTTTGTTTGTTTCTGTATAACTACTGTCTTTTGCAATGCCTTCCTGTGTTGGTGGTGTTCCTGTAGTTTTCCTTTCCGTTTTGCTGTCGCAGGAAGGGAAAAGAAATGCTGTTATCAGCATCAATATGGTCAGTTTTTTCATCGTTGTTCTATTTTCAAAACTATTTCTTCTGTTGTTGGATGCGCTTTGTTATCCAGCCAGCTCAAGGTTTTCTTATACAGGATATATTCCGACATCGTTGCCGGCTGTTTAGGCAGCATAGCTTCACCCAAAATGCTTAAAATATATCCCTGGTATTGTATTTCTACTGTATGTCTTCAAACTAATTGGGACAAATACCTAATGAGTGTTTTCGTTTTATAAAACTATTGATTTTTGTTTTAAATATTCTGTTTTTCTGTTAATAATGGCCAGTTTTTTTAGGCGTTCTCTCTGTTTTAATATAAGATCTCCAGGGCCATAGTATACGTCAGCTGGCGTTAGCTTATTTAAGGCCTCATGATAGCGTTGGTGTATTATCCACATCTCCATTTACTTTTATAGGATTGTAAAACATCTTTAAAAGGGGAAGGAAAGGCTGGACGAGCTTGCAGGCCGTAGCCATCCCACACTGGTGCTGAAATGTTTCCAGTACCTAAAATAAGAAATGGTTAGCTGATTCATTACACCTTGATATCGCCAAGAATTTGCGGATGCATAAAAATCCTATCAAAATCCTTTCAGGGCAAAAACAAATAATCTATCCGTCGCAGGAATATTTGAGCTAGCGTGCAGACTGAATAGTTTCAGCGAATTTAAAATCGCATAAGCGAATTGTAAACTGCTATTCGTTTTTGGAAGGATTTGTCCTATTATTGTTCAACAGACAACATGCAAGATTAGGCCTTAGACATCAAGTTCTGAAGAAAAAACATGTTCACGCCTACTCTGGATATAAAACAGCAATATTGTACACATGGCCAAACGAGTCACTGCTTTGAAATGTCCGCAATGTGGAAGCGTCAAAAAACAAGCAATCAAAGAGGATCATTACATTTGTAATAACTGTGATACCGAATATTTTTTGGACAATGATGATATAAATATCAACGTCAATCACAAACATTCTGGAATTGATCGTAGCCCAGCAAAACCAATAGATCCTAAAAAAGCAGCAATCATTGCGATAGGAATTGCAGTGGTTTTCTTTGCCTTTGTAATAAATTTGATGTTTAGCAATGATTCCAATTCGAATGCTACAGCGAATTCTCCAAATTACTCGGATCGTATTTATGACCAAATGGCTTATTCCGACAAGAATGGGAATCCAATTATTCTTTTATCTGTAGAACGTAGCTACCGGGGCGACAGCAACACAGCGGATGAGACGATTCTTGTATTCTACGATCCGATCAATAAAAAGGTCCTTGGCCAACAATCGCCGAGTACGAAGTGGGCGGACTCTCCAACACTTTACTACAGAACATTTTCTGATGGCAAGATCTACTTAATTCCCGATAAAACTTCGCGTTTGTATACCGTAGATACACATGCACATAAATTGGTCGACGTCACTGATCAGATATTCAACCCTGTGCAGGCATTTTCATCTGGCATCGCGACGTTAGATTTCGCAATGAATAACTTTGGAGACTGCCTGCAAGTCATGACCAATGATGGTAAAGAGTTCTACTACTACCCACTGGCAGACAAGGCTTACATTCAAGATGATAGGGAATTTAAGACTGATTCAGAAAAATTGACATCCGTTCCTGTAGGTGCCCAAGAGCAGCCACATTTTATCTTCTCGGAAAAAAGCAGCGAATATGAGGAACCGATACAGCTCATTAAATATTGGATCAAAGAAAAAGATGGTTTCCCTACACGACTCGCTTTTTCTCCCACTTGGGGCTCAACGATGAATGTAGTCAATGGTAAAGCGATACATAGGAAAAAACTATTTCCTGGATATTTAGAGCGGATTACACGTTTTGAAGACATTAGCCCCGAAAGGATGTATTTTGAACCAGAAATCGTATACAACAAGGACAATAAACTATATATCAAAACATTGCCGAATGCAAATCCAGAAAACAAACCCTTATTGCAAAAAATAGACACGGAATCGGGTGAGGTTTTATGGACTTACAAGTTAAGTGACCGCTATGTAAATCTTAACAGAGTAAGTGTATTCCAAAATGGGATAGGATTCTACATTAGCAACACAGGACCAGATCGTAAGGCAATGTATATACTGCTGAGCGACAAAGATGGTCAACCTATGAACGAAGTGGATCTAAATCTAAATTTTTAATAAAAATCTGTTATGGGCATATTTAATTTTTTCAAAAAGCAACTGTCTACCGTAATCGAGTGGAATCCGCAACAATCTGATGTGTTGCTTTGGAAGTACCCTGCGAAGACCGACGAGATAAAAAATGCCAGTAAGCTTATTGTATCTCCCGGTCAGGGATGTATCCTCGTCTACGAAGGAAAAGTGACCGATGTACTGGATCAGGAAGGCACCTATGACATCAAGACGGATAACCTTCCCTTCATCACTTCGTTACTCAAAGTGATGCAGTTCTTTGAGAGTGAGCACAAGGTGGGTCTATTTTATTACCGAAAAGCGGAAGTGTTGAACCAAGGCTGGGGAACATCCTCGCCTATCAAATATGTCGATGCGATCTACAAAATCCCAATCAAATTGAGCGCCTTTGGAAATTTTTCGTACCACCTATCCAATCCACTCCACGTATTTACAACATTGACAGGTAATGTGGATCGTTACACGACAGAAACTTTTAGAGAAGTTCTCCAATCTCGCATTCCGCAACTGCTGATTACGTATTTGGCCAGCAAAAAACTGCCTTACACTGAAATCGATACACAGCTCAATGCAATCACTACCGAGGTACGCGCACAGCTTATCGCTGAATTTGACCAGCTTGGCATTAGGATTACGGACTTTAGACTACAAGGTAATAGTTTTGATGCCGAGACAGAAGAAAGAATCGGCAGAGTGGCCGATATTACGGCCGACAGCATGGCTGCTGCTGAAGGTGGACTCACCTTCGAACAGCTCGAGCGATTACGCGCATTGCGTGACGCCGCCAGAAACGAAAGCGGTCTTGCGGGAGCGGGAGTTGCACTTGGAGCAGGTATGAGCATGGGCAATCTTTTCAGCCAGTCCATCAATGAGATTACCGAGCCTACAAAACGTGTGGATCCAATAGAACAGTTGCAAAAGCTGAAATTGCTCCTAGATGAGCACATTATTACGCAAGAAGAATTTGATAAGAAGAAAAAAGATTATTTGGGCAACATCTAAAACAGGAAATCATGCGGTATTCATTCTTACCAACGCGGTATATGCTGAACCTGTCGATAGACATCTAAATACCCTTGAAATAAATTATACACATATGAAGTATCTTATTGTCGCACTTTTCATTTGCTCACTATTGGGCGTTTGCTTTTTGAGTTTAAACTATTTATGGGCATGGTTTCCAATTGACTATGGAAATGTTGGAAGAATTGTACTTTCGGTGCTGGTACTGCTACTCGCCATCACAGGATTAGCGATGATTTTCAGTGGCGCATTTGCACGGAATCCCAATCATCCAAGCGTCGGAAAAAGGGGATAATAAAGCTGTTCGCTATGGAAATTAGCGATCTCTATTGTTCTTATTTTAGGACAGCGTAACCATACCTATCGATATTAAAATCACGGATGCGTTAAAAGACTAATTTCCCGACAATGATGAATCCGATGATCAAACATTTTTTACCCCGATTCGTAGTTGCGGCAGGTGCGATGTTACTGCTCGTATTGCAACATATGGAAACACAAAATGGAGGCGGAAATAATGGCATGGGCTTAAAAATTGGACTTTATCTTTCATTATTTACTTTGCTATTTGAGGGCATTTTCCTCCTTTGCGAAATGTTGTACCTGCTATATAAATCCCAGTACAAACCAGCACTGATCAATGTAGGATTGCTTTTGGTCGGTCTTTTACTATTTTTATTTTTAGCTCGCCAATAGGTGGGATTTCACTAACCAAAGAGATAAAAATTTGCGAAATAATATAGACTTTAAGAGCAAAACTCTTCACGGATGCATACATATTTTAGAATCAATACTTCTTAACATGACAATCAAACTAAGTTCCTCGACTACGGTAGATGATCTAGCTCAACATTTTCCAAATGCTGTTGCTGCAATGGATGAGTTCGAGGTCCATGATGGTTTCCTTGCTAAAGGAACGGCTGGATTCCTAAAAATTGATTAAGATTTATTCAAAAAAGATTTTATCTTCGATTATACTTAGAATATTACGACAAAATGAAAAATTTTTCAATAATTATGAGCTGTCTTCTGCTGTTTGGGTGCAGCTCAGCAACGGAGGGTGATAAGCAATTGATCGGTACCTGGAAAAGCGTACTTAAGGATTCTGAAACCGGAATGGGAATAGATGAGATTGTATTCGTTTTCACCGAAGACGGCAAACTCATACAGCATATAGGTAAAGGGGAAATGCAGCATATTGTCTCGTCTAACTATACAGTTGAGGGCGACCAAATAATAACGACTGAAGAACAATCCAACGAAAAGACTAGGGGTAATTACGTCGTTGACAAAGACACTTTAACCATCTCTTTCGAAGGACTGAAAAATAAATTTCTCAAAATAGACTAGCTTACTTGTCTTATACCGCGCACAGGAATATAAAAATATTAGCAAAACTGGCATCTTTAAAAGAAAGGTTTTTGTGGAATATTTAAGGAGTAATTTGACGAGGTCCGAATTTAGTACAAAAATGTAAAAGATGATTAAAATAGCTATTATCGAAGATGAACCTGCAGTACGCAAAGAAATCAGCTATCTCGTACAGCAAGAAGAGGATGTGGAGTTGATCGGTTGGAGCGACAATGTTTCTTCTGCCATTCAATTGATTGAACAAAACAAACTTGATATTGTCTTGATGGATATACAACTTCGAGATGGCACTGCTTTCGACATTTTGAACAAGTTGCAGCATATACCGCAAAATATCATCTTTGTCACAGCATACAATCATTTTGCGATCAAAGCGATCAAATATGGCGCATTGGATTATTTACTTAAACCGATTGATCAGATCGAACTGAAGGAGGCAATCGATCGATATCGCCGCCGCCGGGAAAATAATCCGCAGTGGATGCAACAACTCTCTCTGGCAAAGCATAGCATGGGTAGCAATGACATTCCTGAAAGTATTGCGTTACATTCCGTTAATAACATCCGTATCATCGCTGTATCCGACATTATGTACTGTAAGGGAGATGGTCCGTACACCAATTTTTTTTTACAAAATGGCACGAAGGAGTTGGCTTCCAAGCCACTCAAATACTTTGAAGAACTACTGCCAATGCCTTATTTTTTGCGCACGCACCAATCGTATTTGGTTCATAGAAGATATATTTCGGGTGTGCAGCATGCTGAATTTCTAGTTTTGCAAAATAAAGAAGAAATTCCGATCTCTTTGCGCAGAAAAAACTTTATTCTCGAACAACTTTCCCTTTCCAAATAATGCGATATTACTATCCCCGTTTCCTCCTATTAGCGTTGCTATTTCAAGCATGTCAAGAACATGCGCAAAGTGATTTCAATACGTGGACAGCTTGGCGCACACAAATAAAACAACTCGAAAACACAAAGCTAACACCATCCAATCACGACTCTTTGCGCGGTATATGGCATCAGCTCTATGCTAATCCAGCGATACAGACCGATAGTGTTTCCTTTACCAAGGTCAACTATCATTTGGCTAGATTATATGGTATGAAGGGTGAAGACTCTGCTAGTTATTTTGTACAAAAAGCATTGGATTACATCGAACCTACTCAAGGAAATCTGGACGAAAAGGCTTTAGTGTACAATGGTATGGGAAACATTTTGAGCCTACAAGCTAAGCCAAATGAAGCAAGTTATTACTACAATCGCGCCGCAGCAATTGTCCGGTCAGATAGTTTAGTTGATCTCTCGGCAGAGGCCAGATCGGCCATGCTACTTTCCGCAGCACAGAGCAATAGTCGGGTCTATCAATTAACACTCTCCGAAAGAATGATTCGGGAAGCAATGCCAATATGCGACTCGCTGCCAGAAGGACATATCAACCACCAACGGGTCTTGGTACAGATGATCCAAACACTTAGAGCACGTAAACAACCTGCCGATAGCATGGCACCCTACCTGCAAAAACTGGAAGCACTTCATCAGCAAAACCCATTGAGTTATAATCCATCCTTCCTTTATGAATCCAAAGTCTTTTATTTCGAAAAAACGAATAAAACAGATTCATTACTACATTACCAATTGTTGAAGACCCAGTTTGATGAGGGTAGATACGAAGCCGGGCAAGCACAATCTACTGCTATCAATAATTTATTTTTAGATTATTGCAATATCGCGGCCACCTACATTCTTTTAGATCAATTCATTCCAGCAGAAAAATACCTCCAAAAGGCTTCCTCGCTAAAGAAGGAACAAATGGACGCAGTTTTGGGACACAATGACATCTACTACCAGAAAGCCATCGCGTCACTTTACGCTAAAAAAGGCAGAAAGGACGAGGCGGTAGATATACTAGACAATACATTGCAATTGCAGGAAAATATCTACCAAGAACATAATGCGCAGGGTGTAGCCGAGATGAATGCCTTGTATCAATTGCAAGCAAAAGATAGATCTATACAAAACCTCAACGAAAACATTAAAATCAATAGGCTACAATTGCAACAAAATCGCCTCTGGTTAATTATATCGCTCTTGACATTAGGGCTATTGGCACTCGTCATCTTTTTTTTATACTACAGCCTACAACAACGACGAGTGAGTCAAGAAAAGGAAAAAGTAATCCTGCAACAGCAGTTGCTTCGCACACAAATGGAGCCACATTTTATCTTCAATACCTTGTCTGCATTACAAAGTTTTGTGCGTTTGGATCAGAAAGAGCACGCTATCAAATACCTCAACCGTTTCAGTCGGTTGCTACGCAGTAGTCTAGAATTGAGTCGCAAGCAATTGGTGCCTCTGGATGAAGAATTAGAGACTCTGGAAAACTACTTGAGCTTACAGCAAATGCGCTTTGAAAATGCGTTTACCTACGAAATCATCTCTTTAGAAGAACACGACATGACGGCAGTCATGGTTCCGCCGATGTTGATACAGCCCTTCGTCGAAAATTCCATATTGCACGGCATCGATATGGAGACTGGAACTGGCCGTCTGACGATTGAGTTTAACATCGCTTCTGATAGCTTGGAAATAACAATTACCGACAGTGGCAAACATACAATGGAAGGTTCAAGTGTTGGTCACCGGTCATTATCAGGTACTATTAGTCGAGAACGGCTTCATTTACTTGGAAAGAAGGCTAAGCTGCAAACCCTGTACCCTGCTGAAGGAGGTACTATCATTTTGCTTCACATTCCGATTCCAAGTTAAGCTTTTAAAGAGTAGATGTAATGGTGGTAATAGCCCTATCCATCTTAATCTGCTTGATAATACGATAAATACTTCTTCTATACCCCTTAAATAAAAAAATGTAGCAGATCGGTACGAATACCATCTACTACATCTTCTTTATCATATACTTCCTGTAGAAAATATGAATTTTTCTACGTAATTATGCTACGCGTACATTAACTGCGTTAATGCCTTTTTTGCCATTTTCTACGTCGAATGTTACACTATCGTTTTCACGTACGTCATGGATTAAACCTGAGTTATGTACGAAAACATCCTGACCACCATCTACTGGTGTAATAAAACCGAAACCTTTGGTAACGTTAAAGAATTTTACTGTTCCTTCTTGCATTGTGTATTATATTTATTTATAAAAATTATTCATTTTGTTTGGCATAAGCCATTATTGAACTGATGATAACAACAGCGCAATAATAAATCTGATTGTTCGCAAGAAATGATAGTTGTATTTTTTTTGACCTCGAGAATGCTCTAAGCTTAAAATGGTACCTAACCGTTACATTGATAACAAAAATTAGTAACTGAAAAAGCAAAAACTGAGGGATAAGAATGAACTTAACGGTTTCAGAGAAGCGTCGGCAGAACCTGATTATAAAACAAAGATAGAATAATTTCTTTAATATACAAGACTTTTTTGTATTAACTCAATGTGAATCTTCCAAAAGCACTATCCGCGACTACAGTTTCTACTTAGACATACTACGTATGACCCGGACATGAGAACGAAACGCGTCCCAGAATGTCCTGTACTCGTTATATTTTACGTTATATTCTTCACAGTTTTCTTTCACGATTTTGTTCAGTGCGGGATAATGTATATGGCTGATCTTCGGAAAGAGATGGTGTTCGACCTGAAAATTAAGGCCTCCAAGCAGCCATGTTAACATCCAACTTCGGGTGGCAAAGTTCGCAGTAGACTGTAACGGATGAATCATCCACTCGTCTTCTACACTGGTATCTATTGTCTTAAACTCGGTTTCTGTTACCACATGCGCCAGCTGGAATACAGTCGCTAAACATAGTACACAGACAATACTCGCAATCAATAAACCTATCAGGGTAGGCAACCATCCGACATAGATAATGGGAATGACAACAAATAACAGGAAATGAAAAACCTTGCTGAGCCAGAAGATCACTTTTTCCCGTAGCGGAAAATGAAAGCTATCGGAAGTCCTTCCTAACTTTTGCCTAAAGTATTTTTCATAATCCTGGTAAAAGATCCAAGCTAGATACGAAATACTATACAATAGGATGAAATATAGATGCTGATGACGATGGTGTTTCATCAATGCCTGGTCATGGTGAATGCGCATGAACTTAATCTCTATATCGTGATCTTCACCATCTATATTTAGGTATGATGGGCAATATTATGCTTTAGTTTCCAAAAATAGATGTTACCTCCTAATATTTCCTTTTCTGCAGTATAAGCGCGCGAATTAATTATCAGTGAAATTACGCTACCAGTTATTATTTTAATTTTATGGTGCCTGTTCTATATAAATCCAAGGCTTTTTGTAAAATGCTCTCAATTGTTCTGATTGGTATATCTTTATGGGGATTAACCCTGAGAATTTTCATTCGAGAACGACCGCCTTCTTCCAATTCCATATGGTCAAGATATTTTCCTTCTACCATAAGTATATAAGGTTCGTCTGTCTTTTTATCTACCCACAAATAGCAAAACATTTTTTTCTTGTAACAGAAGCAGGGCATACCCCACTTCTGCGTTTCAATAATGTGGACATCCTGTACAAGAATGATGTCCCGTAAGGCAAGCAAGCAACTCTTGTTTGGCTCGTCTTTATTCAGATAATAGTTATGAAGCTGCTCAATCATTTCCTCTATTTTACGGCAATTAAAAAATCTATTTCTGCATCTTTCGGATTTTGTGCTTTTTCACTAAAAACTTCAAAGTCTGTAGTGAATAGTCTGTCTAAATCCATTTCCCAGATCTCTAACCATTTATTAATTATTAAGCCTTGCGTCAAATCTCCTTTAGCTGATAATTTTACATAGTTTCCGCCGATAAACGATTTGCCGACCATTCCCTCAGGTATGGCATCTAAGATTGCTACTTCGCAGCCCAATATTGTGGTATAGGGCTTCGTATGGTCGCTTTCATAGTCGGTATATATCGAATATACGTTATTGTTGAGCTTATTCGGGATGGTTTCCAGAATTTTTTCATTTATAAACTTGTCCCACAAATCTGCAATATCTTTTCCGGCCTGATTGTTTTCGTTTGTGGTTCTTACCGAAATGCCGATTACCTTAAAAGGCTCAACGCTTACTTTTTTCATTTTTAAAATATTTTAGTACAACCACAAAAATAAAATGGGCTTGCGACAGCCCTATGTCAAGGGTTACGTAGAATATTTTTTCTTACAGATTTCAAAATATTCCTGTAAGGTTATTTTATGAGGTTCAAACTGTTCGTTGAGTGTCGTCAGGTGCTGAATTCTATCAAGTCGAAAGGCTCTGAAATCCTGTCGTAATCGGCAAAAGCCAATGAGTAACCAATTTTCTTGTGTGCTGTAAACAGCAAAAGGTTCAATCGTTCGTTCAGTTGTCAGCTCGCTATCAGGCGAATGATATTTTAATTTGACGAGGTGAAAATTTGTCAGGGCTAATTGCAATGTTGATAGATAATTGCTTGTTCGGCAATTGTCTGCATTTTGTCTGAATACGATCCGGTCGGAAAGCAAATTTGCCTTGTCTTTGGTGTTGTTACGTAAAACAGATTTAATCTTATTGATGGCGTCGGAATATTCTTTCACAAGTGAAGCATCTTTGTTTTTAAGTATGAGCTTTTCTGCTGTTACTAACGCATTGGCTCCACTTTCCGTAAACATTACGGGTGAAATCCTATAACCTTCCATCAAGTAATAACCTTTACCGTCTTCTGTCTGTATTGGAACACCCGCTTGTTCCAATGCTCTAATGTCCCTGTAGATTGTTCGTTTACTAATCGAGAACTTTTCAGCTAGTTCGCTAGCAGTCAATAGTCGCTTCGTCTGTAATTGGGTCAAAATTGCAGTTAATCTAGAAAGCCGTTTAGTATCGTTCATTGGGAACTATAATAATTTTTATATTATTTCGTCCAAATTTACGAAATAAAGTGCAGAGGAAATTCCGTTGTACTTGCCCTACAAAAAACACATCCATTTATGTAACATTTCTCGGTTCTCCGTACTAACTATTCAAAAGTAACGATAAATAGATTAAAAGTAATGAACAGTAACCTGTACAATTCACTATGTAACGTGCCCTGTATTCTTCTGACTATGTATATCAATCTAGGAAATAAAAAATAACCGTTTTTGGTCCATGACAAAAGAACAGGAATTCATACAGCTCATCACGCAACATAAAGGTATATTATATAAAGTGTCACGCTTGTATATGGACCAGTTGGACGACCAAGAAGATTTGACGCAGGAGATAATCTTCCAACTTTGGAAAGCGTACAATAGCTTCGAAGGTAAAAGTGCATTTGCGACATGGATGTATGGAGTAGCGTTGAACACGGCGTTGACTTTCTTCAAAAAAGAAAGCCGTAAAGTGGATAAAGAGCCTCTTGACAAAGATATGGACCATATCGAGGAAGAAGATTCCCGACAAAAAGACATACAATTAGATTATTTCTACAACGCTGTACAGGAATTGAATCCGATAGAAAAGGCTTTGATTTTCCTTTTCCTAGAAGGAATGCCACATAGAGAAATTGCTTTAAGTTTGGGCATTTCTGAAGTGAATGCTCGTGTTAAACTGAATAGAACTAAAGAAAAACTGCAAGAGATCATTAAAAATAATGGATATGAATTTTGACGAATTACAAAACAAATGGAACCAACAAACTGGTGACGCTGTCAATATTAGAACCGAGAGCCTAAAAAAAACGAGATCGATCACAGATAAAATTAGTAGAAATTTCAAAAGAGAATTTGTATTCTCAGCACTTTCTTTCCTATTTTTATTTACTATACCGATTTATGATTCGTTTAGCATAGAGATAAAAATGCTGCATTATTTTTTCCTACTGCAGATGCTAATTCCTTATCTATTTTATTATCGTCGCTTTCTTGCGTTCAATAAAATGACGAAAAAAGATGACGTATTCAGCTCGAAAGAAAACCTGATTCAACTCTATTATGAACTGAAGTTCGCGGTAGAAAGTTATAAAATATCTTGCTATATTATTGTACCCTCGGCATTGGGCCTATATTTTGTAATATTTGGAAAAAATCGAACTTTTGAGTGGTTTATGAAATATGTCAACTTTAAGGAGACACTAGCTATAGACCCTAACTTTATCTGGAAAACGTCAATTATTGGTATTTTGTTGTTAGCATTTGTCCTTTTGTTCTGCGAATGGACGATTGACAAATATTATGGAAAATACCTTAAACAGATAAAGCTCTTGTTGAAGAATTTAGAAGAATAGTTCACAAGTTATATACTGTGTTACTCGCCAGAAAGTGAACTGGAATGAAATTGACAGCTGTTTAGTGGAGTTTTGTTGTTGCTAAGTTTTTGTTAAACCGCAGCTATCGCGGTGTCATACAATGATGTAATGTACGAGTATTTTGTGCATCATTAGAACGCTAAACGGTTAATTCGACCATAGCTTGCGTTCCACCGGAGCTGCCTCTGACAATTTTAAAATTGCCTCCAATTGATTTTATACGTTGAGTAATACTGTATAGCCCTTGTTCTCCCGGCTCACTTATACCGTCATAACCTATCCCGTCATCAGTAACTTCAATCTGCAAACCATTGGGATGCGTACTGAAAACTATTTCGGCATTTTGCGCCTGGGAATGTTTAATAATATTATTTACAAGTTCTTGAATAACTCTGAAGAGCATCAGTTGTAATTGTGATGAAAGTTGGTAGGCATTGCTGTTTTGATCTATTACTAAGATATTGACCAGGTTTGTTTCATTTATCTCCGAAACAAATTGCGATGTTGCCTGTACCAACCCTTCTTTTTCCAATACCGTTGGGAGTAGGCTGTGTGCAATGTGGCGAATATCTGAATGAGAATGTTCTAATATGCCCTGAATTTTTGAAAGCTGTTCCATTCTTTTTTCTTGAGGAAGATGCGGAATAGCTTCCAAACTCATTTTGGCAGCGCCAATCATAGCGGCAACGCCATCGTGAAGTTCATGCGAGATGCGGCTACGCTCACGCTCTTCTCCAAGAATGAAAGAATTTAAAATGGCATTTTCTTTTTCCTGTTGTAAGTGTTTCAGTTTTAGTTTTTGTGCTTTTTTCTGATAGAAAAAAATACTGCCCAAAACAGAAACCAATAATGCTCCGCCCAAAATGGCATATAGTAAATTGGATTGCTGTTTCTGTATTTTCAATTCCTGTTCGGCTATTTGCTTTTCTTTCTGGCTAGTTTCATACTTTACATTAAGGTCATTAATTTCTGAAGCTGATTTTTCAGAGAAAAGTGAATCATTTAACTGCATATAGGTTACTCTCGCATCATAAGCTTCTTTATATCGTCCTGCCCAATAATAACTTTTGGATAGGTTGAAATAGCTATTAACAAGCTGAGCAAAGCTCCCTGATTTTTTATTCAGTTCAATAGATAGCAAATCGTATTTTATAGCCTCGTTATAATTTCCTTTCTCTTTTGCAATATTAGCTTTAATTGTATAGAATCCTCCTAACATGCCGGGATTATTCAATAATTGAGCAATTGCTAATGCCTTATCAGCTGCTGCGTCTGCCAGCGAAAAATTTCCTTTTATAGTTTGCAATTCCGCTTCACTCATGTTTACCATAAAATGCAATGAATGACCGGGAGAAACATGAATTGCCATTTTTTTTGCCACTTCATTGTAAAATAATGCAGAATCCTTCTCTCCTATCGTTAAAAATGCCCTTACCATATTGCCATATACTAAGCCAGCATTACCATGTTTCTTTATTTTTTCTAAAATGTTTGCGGAAAGCTTATACGATGAAATAGCCTCTTTTGCCTTTCTTGATTGCACTAACAGGTTGCCCATCATTTTATAAGCGTTAGCCAAAAGTTCATCGTCCTTTTGTTCTTCGAAAATTATAATTGCAGGCTTTATTAGTTTTAAAGCCTCGTCCATATTGCCGTCCAGGGCATAAGCCATTGCTTTTTCCATATAGCCGATTCCTTCCCCTAATTTATAAGCCGCCTTTTTTGAAACAAAAATAATACTGTCGCTATATAATATCCGCTTTGTGGCATCACCTGCGTCGCCATGAACATCAGCCAACAACCGCAACAATTCTACTTCTGCACTTACGGGCTTTGTATTTACAAAAATTTTTCTGGCCATTGTTATAGCTTTCTCCATAGCCGGTTTATTCCCTGTGTCATAAAACGTGTGGGCCATTTTACAAACTTCAACAGCTCTAAGTGAGTCGTTTTTTATAGCAAGTACCTGTCTCCATAGGCTATCTACCTGAACGGGTGATTGCGAAAATGAAATTTCATAAAAAAAAAGAAAGAGGCATACGGTGATGAAATATTTTTTCATGTGTAGATAATTTAATTTTTGATGGCGTATAGTTTAGACATTTACCAATCCCTGCATAATTGCTTTTTTTACCATTCCTGCAATATTCCGTACTTCCAGTTTCAGCATAATGTTTCCACGGTGGGTTTCTATGGTTTTTTCCGAGAGGCACAATAGGTCTGCGATTTCTTTGGTGGTTTTTTCTTGTACAATCAACTGCAAAATCTCTTTTTCCCTTTCTGTTAATTCTACTTTATTTTTAGCTGTGTGGGTCTCAAAAAATACCTGCTGTGTTTTTGGACTAAAATATTTTTCGTTGTTCGTTACTGCTTTAAGGGCTTTTTCAATATCTTCTCTGCCATCAATTTTTAAAAGATAACCGTCAAAACCTGCATTAACGGATGATTTTATGGTTACGGAGTCGGAATGACTGGTTAAAGCTATAATTTTCATGCTAGGAACCAGCTGTTTGATTTCGCCGATTATTTCTCTTCCATCGTGCTTCCCGAAATGAATATCGAGTAGTAAAACGTCAAAATTTTCTTTCATCAAAATTTCTTTGAGTTCCATATAGTTTAATACGCTTTGTGTTTTCTTTACAAACTCGAAAGTAGACAGAAGTACCTCAAGACCATCTAATACCAAAAAATGGTCATCTGCGAGCAAAATTTTCATTTAACTAATTTTGGTTCAATTTATTAGTTCTAAAATTAGTCATTTTATTTTGCCATATATGGCTATTCTATTTTTAAATCAATAAAATATTCGGTGTGAGAAATCTCTTTGAAAGTGAGTTGGAGCTTTGCTTTATTTATTGTGCTTACTTCCTGTAACAGTAGTTTGCTATTTGGAAAATCTACCGGAAAATTGAATGGCAGTTTTGCTTCTATATTTAAACAGTTGAAAAAATATATCGGAAAAAAATCGGCTTTAAAGTCACTTATAAAAACAGAAGAACTGTTGTCAGTTTTAGTGTAATCTACCTTAAATTCTATACCTTCTATTTTTGCAAAGCCCAACTTGTTCTGATTAAAAAATTTCCTGTTTACAAGCGGTTTATAATGTTTGGGAAGCACTTTGTTTAATGCAAATTGCACCCTTTGCTTTGTTATGGTTTTCTTTCCGAACTCATCGGTATCGCACAGCCAATATGTTCCATCTGGTTTACCGATAATCCAGTTGTACATTTCTCCCGAAGTGCCATAAGCTTCGGGAGTAAAAAGCCAATAATTTTTTTTGGGCTCAAAATATATCACTATTTCTCCTTTGTGTCCTGGTTCGTTTTTAGGCACCAATTCATTTTCATAGTCCCAAACCCAAGCTTGTGTAAACTGCATAGTTTTGCGGCTCTCTATTTGAGCTTTTGTGTAAGAACAAATAAATGACAAAGCCAAAAAGAGCAATAATTTTTTCATCCTTCGTCATTAATAAATGAACTTTTCTTTTGAAGAACCCAACGCCTGAAAAACGGGATAGTTTAAGGTAATAGTTCCTTCATAAGATTTCCATTTTTCAGGACTTTCGGCATCAGACGAACTACCGGTTTTACCTTTTACTTTAATGATTACTTTATCTTTTTGCATAGAAACGATTTCTCCTTCTGCCTCAAAAGATAATTGCATATCTATTCCATTATCGGTTGCTTTGGTTATTGAGAATGTAAATCCATCATTGTGTCCCATAACCATTTTGCCTTTAATGGGATGCGATGCTATACGCTCTTTTCCAGTAAACCCTATCAAAATATTGTCTTGTCCGTTTTCGCCGCCAGCGATGGTAATGGCAATTGTCTCTTTAGAAGCCGTAACGCTGCCGAAGCCTTTTTTAAAATAATTTTTAAGGTTTTCACCATGTAATGTAATATTTACTTCAGCCTCATTTTTTTCAATATCATTTGCATCTGCTATATCTATCTTTTGACCAGAAATGGCTTCTATTGATTTTTCTACAATTGAGGTGGTGAATCTGTTTTTCGCATCATTGCATCCAAATACTAACAGTAGGAAACAAGGAATGGTGAGAAGTAGTTTTTTCATTCTTTAAAATTTAATAAGGTTTGTAACCCGAAGGATTGAAATTGTATGTATCATCCGAAATACCGGTAATTTTAATTTCAAATCCGCTACCTGAAATTTCGGTCACCAAATATGTTATACCGTCTACAGAAATATAACCAAGGTTGTAGAAACCAAATGCATCAAATTTTCCTTTTGGCAGACAGACATCATGAACAGGCATTATCCAAAAACTCATTGTTTTTCCATCGTCATCTTTCCCCGTGTATTCGGTTGATGTTATGTTCAAATTATTTCTGGTATTTCCGGTTTCTCTAAAATCGGTTTTGAAACGCTGTTCGTTCAACGCATCGTTTTTAATAACAGAAATATTGGTACCGATCGGCATTTTGGCGTGGTATTTTTGACCTTCGGCAATGATATAACTATCAATTGCGCCATTACGCAGGAACTGATCGAGTATCACACCTTTTGCTTCTGAACCGTAAAACTGCTGAAAAGAATCATTTGGCATAAAAGCTTCTCCAGCTTTAAGGTTTAGATAAAAATAACCATTTCCCGAATGTGCCCCTTCTCCACTTGCACTGGCATAAAATGCTATTTTTTTGGTGATATTGGCACAGCATCCTTTTAGTTGAAGGTATTTTGCTAAATCGAAATCTGTGATTTTTTTCGGCTCTCCTTTACCTCCAAAAGATTGATGTATTTCAATAACGGACAGTTTTTCTTCTATTTTATGCGTACAGTTTTCAATGACCAATGTGGCACTATCTGCTGCATTTATCCAAAAACCTGGTTTACTTAATGCTTTGTCTATTGCTTCGGAAGTGATTTTGATTTCCATAATTTCGCAACCTTTTCCTTGCTCACAAATGGCTATGTGTTGTTTGGCTTTTTGTTTCTGAGCAAAGGATGTAAGGCTGATTAATAATATACAAAGTAGGATTAAATGCTTCATCTGATTATTTTTTATATGTGCATTTATTTTTCTACTACAAAAATGGATACAGCGTTTCCATGGTCGTCGTTAAGATTTTCACGCATTCCGTTTTTCCAAAGTTTGGCTGAAAAATTTGATCCACCATTGTAGTCATTGCCTGCTACGTAAACATCAGACCCCATTACATATACAGCATTTGCATAAACACTATTTGTGTTTTCGGAAAACAATATTGGTGTACCGTTTTTCCAGAGCTTGGCAATAGATTTTGAGCCATTATAATCGTTTCCTGACACATATACATCGGCGCCGGACACATATATACCAGTAACATAGGCCTCATCGTTCGTGTTATTTGTAAGCCTAGTGGCATTTCCGTTTTTCCATACTGTAGCTACGGATGTTATTCCATTATTTTCAGTTCCTGCTACATAGACGTCACTGCCCACAACGTATACGGCTCTGCCATAGGTATTATCACTGCTATTGGTAATGATTACGGGCGTACCATTTTTCCAAAGCATTGCGGTTGCTTTTATGCCGCTATCTTCAAATCCGGCTACATACACGTCATTCCCGGAAACAAATACCGAGTTTGCAAAACTTGGTTTACCGCTATTGGTAAGAATTACAGGTACGCCGTTTTTCCAAAGTCTGGCTACGGCAGTTGAGCCCTCATATTCGGTACCCGCTACGTACACATCCTTACCGACTGCATAAACAGCATGTGCTTCGGCATTGTTAATACCACTGGTAAGTGGTGTTGGAATACCGTTTTTCCAGATCATCGCTACAGACTTGGCACCATTAGACTCTGAACCTGATGCATAGACATCCACGCCATCTACAAACACACAGGATGCACTGGCATTCATAGTGCCGTTTGTAAGATTTTGGGGTATGCCGTTTTTCCATATCCGGGCAACGGATTTTGCTCCCTTCATACCAAATCCGGCCATATATACATCTGTTTGTTTTTCAACCTGTGGTGTCCGTTCATCATCTTTTTTTGAACAGGAAACCGCTGTCATTAATAGAAATGAGCCGATTAGAAATTGTTTTAATAAATCTTTCATTGTTTAGTATATTCGTTTATAAATTGTATGAAATTCATTCGCATTTATTCAGTATGATTTTTGCTAAAGCAATAGCTACGGATCTATTTTTTTCATTATCATCGTTTACTTCGCAAAGGATTACCAATTGTACACCGTTTTGTAAAATATAAAGTTCATTGCTTACTATATTCCAACGGGCGGCATCGCCCAAATTATCTACAACACGGTAACCTTTGGAAACTTCTTTCATGACATCCATCATTCCACCGCCAATTTCTTTTACCTGTTCTTTACTTACATTATGCTCTTCTGCCTTTTTTAGTGCGGCATCTGCTTCGGCATCACCCGATTTTCCTTCGGTGACATCATTCAAAGCTTCTTTAGCTACTTGCATTTCTTCATCTGAAATAGCTTTATAAGTACTTTCAAATGCGGTTAAGGAAATCGCTTTGATGCTTTTCACCTTTACTACGTCAGGTATTTCCAGTTTTCCCACCATTGGCATAGTCCGCATTCTCCCGTTGCTGAATTTATATTCAAACGAATGGTATTCGGGATCTTTTAAAACCATTGAGCTTTTAGTTTTCAGTACGCTTTTTGAAAAACCTGTGGCAGCAATTACATCGTCTTCACTGAGGAGCTGGTCGTATTTTGTCTGATATTCCAAAAGACATTTATTGTCGCCTTTGGCATTAGAATCGTTTGATTTTTTGTTGATGATGGCTTCTAAATCGAGACCGTCCTTGTTACTACTATTATTTTTCTTTTCTCCACAGGAGAAAAGAAAAAGGCTTGATATTGCGGCTGTTGTTATGATTTTTATTACTTTCATTTGTATGCTATTTAAAATTTAAGATTGACTCATTAAATGGATTTATAGATATAGGTTATTTCATACATTGTAGTTCCGTTGTACACGGAGAATACAGATTTGGTAACAAATCCGTCGGTATCATACGTGTTGGTGTATGGATTTGCTTGAGCTAAATTGTCATCAAACAAAGAGGTAACCGGATGCGTTGAAAATTCGAGAATACCCAAACCGGAAATGCCATACCATAAAGCCGGTATCCACTTTTTGTTTACGACATTGTAAAGCGGCCCTTTTTTTGAGGTATCGAAAGTAAAAGTATATTCATTACCCGAAGCAGTACGAGTGGTAATATCATCAAACTCATTTAGCATAAACCTGTTGCCATTGACGGAGCTTGTATATAAATTGTACTGTGCATTGTGGGTAAAGAGGGTTTCATCATTATAGTAACTATCATAGTATCTTGCGTATTTCCGATTGGTATAACCATAGGTTACTTTATATACGGGATCCCCTCCGAATGTGAAGTCATACATCGACGAAACAGGTAAGTTATTTTGATAAACATACGTGTAACTATAATATAGAACATCGTCTTCGAAGCGACTGATTTTTGAAACTTCGTTATTGCTGTTATATTCAAAATCAAGTCGGTCAGTAACAATCGTAGAACTGCCCGAATATGTTTTCTTGATATTAATTTTGTCGATCACTTTTACGGATTTTTGTGGCTCTGGAGTTTTGTCTTTTCGACAAGAGAATAACAGAACACTTAATAAAAACAGGATGCCTATTTTTTTCATGATGTTTTTTCTGAATTTAAGATTAAATATTTGCCAACCATTTATTGTACAGATTGCCCAATAATGGAATGGGCTGCTGCTTTCCGTTTACGGCGTTCATCAATCCCATTATCCAAAGTATGATTACTGCAATGGTTCCTAAAATGGAAATTAACCATCCTAATAGGGGTATTAGCCCTACAATGAATAGCGCTATCCCGGTAAAAATTAATCCCAGACTCTGGCGAATATGGTAATTGGCAAAGGCGTTTTTCTTTTCGTCGTTTTGTACAAAGGCTATTATAAGTCCTATCAAAGTAATGTAGGCAATAATGGCTGTGCTTCTGCCTTCTTGTATCGTGCTGTCCGTCGCTACTTTCGTAATACTTTTTTCTTGTTTCATCGTGATAATGGTTTGTTATTTGTTATGTAAGCTGAGTTTTATTATTTAATCCGCTCCACTTTAGGGTGATCTAGTCTGTCGACCTTTGTTTTAGGCTTTTTACCCGGTTCTACCGGAAGCAAATCGTCTTTTTTGGTTTTTACTGGAAGCAAATCATCTTCTTTTCCTTTCGGGATTACAGGCAATAAGTCGTCCTCAACCTTCTCTTCATCGCTAAAAGGAACTTCTGTTTCCTTTTCCTTGATGAGGATAAAAGTTACCGGAATTGTACCTTTGCAGGTTTCTTTTGTAGGTATTTTTATTTCTACCGTATAAAAAGTTTCTATCTTTTTGGAACTTACAATGGTTATGTTGTAGTGCAGTTTCATACCGCTTATTTTATTGCTACCTAAATCGAGTAAACCTTTATAGGTGTTATATCCTGTCTTTATCCAACGCATTTCGCTCGACGGAAAAAGCTGCGATGGATTAAATGGATACCTGAAAGTGACATCGCCATTACCTGCTGACCCTGCACCTTGTTGCTTTTTCATAAAAGCGCCAAGGTTGCCAATGCCATAACAATCGTTTCCGGTAGAATTGCCATAAGCCGCATTCCATTGTCCGTCTGCGGGTTGGATATGCGGATTGAATAATCCGATTTGTGTAAACCCATCACCACCCCAATCTTTATCTATCGCTTCTCTAGGTTTTTTTATTACATATTGCACGTCCTTTCCATCTTTGGTCTTGCCAAAAACAAGGGTTTGATCGAATCCAACTTTTAGGTCTCCGAGATTATGCAATTCGACATCTACATCGCTAAGTTCGAAGCTGCAACCCCGCCCTTCGGTGCAATTGGCTACCAATACTTTTTCGGCAGATGCCGATACGGAAAAAAAAAGGGCAATGATTAAAAATATTATTTTCATTCGTAATTTTTTTTGTGCGGATTTATTTATTCAGAATTTCGTTTACCAGCCGAATGGCATTTTTTTTAGCTAAGTTTTCGTCATCGCCAAAATTGGTAGTAATGGTAAACGAAACCTTATCTGCAAATACGTGCAACGCATTTACCGGTTTTTCCCAATAAGCAGCCGTGGCTACATTTTGCAGTTTTTCTACGGTTCTTCGTTGTGCATAACCCGATAAATAATTGGCTTCGGCGGTGGCTATTTCTTTATTGAAATTGCTATCGGCACCCATTTGGTTAATCCGTTGTTGCAACCCAGCATTGCTTCCGTATTTTTCTTCAAAAATGGCCACATCATCTGTGGCAATAAACCCGATGCCCATGCTGTTGTATTCCAGAATACTGTATTTATCGCTTACGCTGATCGATTTCCCGGTGGGCCAACTGTACAAAACGGTGTATTGCCCTTTTTCCAAAAGCTTATTTTCAATGTATTCTTCTATTTTTCCCACTGGAACATCGACCACGTCGGCTACCATTTCCTTTACAAGGATTTGTTGTAGCTGATTTTGCGCTGACACTATTTTTTGCGCATCAAAATCGGTTGGAACGCTTACCGTTTCAGTACTATCTGCACAGGATGCATAAAGAATAATAGCAATCGATAATTTTAATACGTTGTTCATTATTGCCATTTTACAGTTTAATAAACTCTACCCTACGATTTTGAGCTTTTCCTGAAGTTGTATTATTGGATTGGACAGGCTGGCTTTCTCCCTTCCCGTCTGTTTCCATTCGGGAAGCGTTAATTCCATAAAAGTTTATTAAAGCATTTTTTACCGCCAATGCTCTTTTTTGTGATAAGGTAAGATTGGTGCTTGCATCACCATCACTATCGGTATGTCCAATTATTTTTACTCGTACTGTGGGGTTTTCTTGAAGTGTGCTTGCAATTTCTTTTAGCACTGCACCGCTTTCGGTTTTGATGTTATCGCTATTTACATCAAACAAAATTCCGTTGGTTACAAATTTACCGTCGGTAATCAGCTTGCTTCTTGTGTCTTCTCCAGCAATTGCAAAACGGATATTTGTAATATAGACTTCACAATCTTCTAAAAATCTTCTAAAAAACGCCATTTTATATGGCTGGCTTTCTAAGAAAAAACGAGGCATATCAATTAATTTATCTTCATTTACGTACATTCGTAAACGACCACTTTGTCGCCAAATAGAGACTTTAGCAAAAGGCTTTCTTTCTTTAGACCATTGTGGCATTGGGATTTGATTATTAATTTCAGTTCCATTTTTAGGAAGTATTTGTACGGAAAGCAGATCATCGCCGGGATGTAAGTATAAAAGTGAGCCTTCGAAAAACACGACATCTTTGAACAGATCATCATTGTTGGTAGTGAAATTGACGCCCAATCCAGAATAGTTGTTACTGATATTACCAGTAATGCCTATTTCAAATTCCAACGTGAAATTTTCAGGTAACGCCTGAATGCTTTCGGGAATAAAAGCTCCGTTTTTGGTCATAGAAAGCCATTTCCCTGATTTTCCGTTTACAGTCACTATTTCGCCACTAGCGGTGGTGTTAAATTCGGCAGGAAAATCACCGATATTCAGGCGTTCAAAATTGTCAAAATACAAAACCTTATCTCCCGCTTCGAAATCGAATTTGGAATTGGATCTGGCAGAACTGCTGCTTTCACTATCACTAACATTTCCCGAGTTAGCGGAATTAGTAGATGTGTTTGACTTTTCGTCTTTTTGCTTTTTATCTTTCTTTTTGAAAATATTGCCAATGCCTTCTTCTAGCTTATCAAGCCCCTTATCAATAGTATCGTCAGCTTTTCTGTTAGTCCTGTCCTCAACTTTACGTTTTGCGGTTTCTTTAGGGTTGATGACCTGTGCATTTACAGACGATACGATTGCCAATGTAAATGCTATAAATATCAATCTTGTTTTCATATTTTTTAGTATTATAAGATTATGAACAAAATTGCTTAGAAAATGAGCAGTCTTTATCGGGGGAATTATTGAAATTTACGCTAAGGGTTTTCCCTGATATTGGGAAAAATCTGAACTAACAATAACAAATTTCAATAGTTGGCGAATTAGGTTTTTACGAAATTATCGGCCAATCAGATTGATGAAGGAACTCATGATGTTACCGCACGCAGATGAAGCTTGACTGACGAATAAATGATGGAGATAGAGCTGCATATCCTGCCAGATACCCTTTTTCCGGAGTGGAACGCTCGTGAAAAACGGTTTCATTTGGTGAAAAATTATTATTTTCCTTATTGGTACATGAATTTTAATTAAATCAAAGTTGTGAAAATATAGTTATGCAATACGTAAAATGATTATAAAATCATTAATACCGCGAAGCACATGTAAGCATTTTCATCGGATTTTAAACAGTTCTAGTTATTTATTGTTATGCTAACAAGACTCAAAATCATTAGTAAATTAAAAATATAAATAATGAGCCATAGTATTTTAAAAAAAGAACACCAATTAGGTCTTGGAGGGGTGGCGATCGGTACGGCTTTCGAAAATATTACCGACGAACAGTCACAGAAAATTTTGCAGGAAGCCTGGGATTTGGATATCCGACATTACGATACTTCGCCATGGTACGGACTTACAAAAAGTGAAAGAAGATTTGGCGAATTTCTGAATGACAAAAACCGTAAAGATTTTGTCTTTTCTACCAAGATCGGCCGTTTATTTACACCGGTTCACAAATCGGAAGTGCCGCCAACGATGTGGAAAAACCCCTTGGATTTCGACTTCAAACATATGTACACAGCAGATGCGGTAAAAAAATCTATTGAAGACAGCTTAGAGCGGACGGGCCTTGACTATATTGACATTGTTTATATCCATGATTTATCTGAAGATCAGGTGGGCGATCGCTATGATTACTATATGAAACAGGCGAAAGAAGGCGCCTTCAAAGTATTATCAAAACTACGTGATGAAGGCGTGATCAAAGCTTGGGGGATGGGTGTGAATAAGATTGAACCTATCCTGGATTGTATAGAAGCTGCCGATCCGGATATCTGCCTATCGGCTACACAATATTCGATTTTAGAACATGAAGATGCGGTGGATCGTTTGCTCCCTGCTGTTAAAAAAGCGGGCGTGAAACTGGTTTCCGGAGCGGGCTATAATTCTGGATTTATAACGGGTAGAGACCGCTACAATTACAAGGATGTAATCCCAAAAGGAATGACCGAAAAACGGGATAAGATTGCACAAATCGCTAAAAAGTATGATATAGATATAATTACCGCAGCGATGCATTTTGTGTTGGCTGCTGACGAATTTGTAGCAATTATTCCAGGTGCAAGTTCAACCGATCAGGTACAAAGTAATGTAAAAGCGTGGAAATCTGAAACACATGCTGATTTCTGGAACGAGCTAAAATCAGAAGGCCTTATTTACGAAAAAGCACAGATTCCAGCATAAGGATGGAACCTGTGGTGCTTTTAATGCTACGAAACTTATAAATACACTTTTAGGGTTTAACGTTTAATTTCTCGATTTTGAGTTTCCAATACAGATAGTTTCTACGTCTTTTACCACCTCAGACCAACTGTCTTGATTTTCCCAATCAAAAGCCGGCATTGCACTCCGTGAACCAATTCGGATATTGGCATATCCTAAGTTGCGTAATCTTTCCGCAACTCTACTTCCTGTTTTTCCTTTTCCGCCAAGGACTAAAATTTGACTTTGTTTCATGATAAATTCTTTTTATGAATTAATAATGATACAAAGGTGCGATGGCTGTTTATTTTAAATTTGTTTGAAAGGAATTAAGATTTGTTTGAAAGGAATTGCTGTTTGATTTCATTGGGTCTAACACCAAATTTGCTTTGAAATGCATTTGAAAATGAGCTCAAGCTATCGTACCCCACATGCCATGCCACATCTTGAACGCCTTCGCTACTCGTACTTAACATTTCGTATGCTTTATTTAAACGTTCTTCCTGCAAAAATTTAAAAACTGGAACGCCAAAAAGTTCTTTGAAGTTTTTCTTTAATTTATTGTTGTTCAGACCTATGAGTTTTGATAATTCACTTAATGACGGTGGGCTACATATGTGCTGCTCCATAATCTCTTTCGCCAAAAAGAGCTTGCTTTTATCTTCATTGGTCAGACGTTCATTCTTGTCAGTGCCGAGGAAAGCAAAACCTACAGCATCTCCATCTATTGCACATCGCTGTACAATATCCTTCTGGGCATTAGATTGCTCAATTAAAACTATAAAGTTGTTTATTTCTACAATATCGGTCGTCATTATCAATGATTGTTATTAGTCCAATTGACTGCTAATGGTTTGGCTTAGTCGGCTTGTCACGAATTTCTTGTTACCGCAACCGCGCGTCGCCAATCATTACTACAGCGAGATTACTTAATGGCCTCTTGTAAAAATAGTAAATTCTATATTATAGCAAGTTATATTTATTTTAAGAAGATCGTCCTGAAGAAGAGCATTTTTATTGATGTATCATCTCCCAGTTATTCGTAGCAGAAGAGACCGTTGATATTTTTTCTCTATTCCAAACACCCTGATGTCGGTGACTGATAATATTTTGCCAACACCTGGTAGGATTCATATATATTGTGCGAGGAAGAACAATCTATTTCTTGGTTATTCAATGTTTCGCTATCGGGATTGTCATTTGCATGTGATCGGATCACATATTTTTTTTCTAAACATTGTATTGGTTTTAAATCGGCTAGATAAACCCGTTCTTCTGTTACATTATCTTTAGTTGCATTCGGTGTACCTGATTCGAAGCTCCATGCGACCCCTTTTTGAAAAACGAAATACAGGGAGTCATTTTGTACATAATAATGATCAGTCGCCTCGTAATGATCGTACTCATTGTACTTATGAGTAATCATTATTACATGGCCATTTTTTGAATAATAGGTTAGCTTGCCTTTCTTTTCACCGTGGCAATTGTAACTAAATGAGGTGGTATCTAAATTACGTTGGTCTACATGAAAATTGACTTCCTTGTACAGCATCTGAATTTGATTTTTTTATAAAACGTGCGAATGAAGGAGATTGTTTTTCATCTATAAAATGAGCTATATCATCAGAAGGAAAAGATAAAGCAAAAAAAAAGCTAACTTTGAATATTACAATTTACTTACATGCATCCACTATTCAATTATGTTAATAGATACAACTTCATCTTTGATGTCCGAAAAGGAATTAAAGCCATTTTAGTGAGAAAAAGATAAAGAAAAAACAATATCTACTAGAGAAGGAAAAATATAAATTAAAATCACCATTTTTAATGAATGCGAATTAACTTAAGAAAAGAACGATTATGGAAACACATGAATATCCCAACAAAGAAATTACCATTCTTTGGAAACCAAAATTATGCATTCACGCGGCAGTTTGTGTAAATACTTTATCAAAAGTATATAATCCAAAAGAACGCCCTTGGATAAAAGCCGAGAATGCCACTGCACAGGAACTCATTGATCAGGTTGCAAAATGTCCATCCGGAGCATTGAGTATTAAAAGAAATACTTACCTAGACGATTTGGATAATGGAAAACACTAAAGTAGTTTTTAAAGACGATAGTATCTATGGTGAAGTCCAACTGTTTTCAGATGATAAAAAAGCAGGAAAAATGGATATTTCAGTTGCTGATGGAAAGCTTCGGGTTTATCATACCGAAGTTAACCCCGAACACGAAGGAAGAGGCTTTGCTAAATTATTGCTTCATCAATTAGTCAATTATGCGAAAGAAAACAATTTGAGAATCATACCGCTTTGCCCTTATGTTCTTGCACAATTCAAACGCCACCCCGAAGATTACGCAGATGTATGGTTAAAAAAAACGTAAATAGTTACCTCATCCATATATCGGTTCCACGGTCAGTTATTTGTTCAGAGGAAATCTGACCTACAGGGATAGCCGGAGAATAGAACAGGTGTAAAGATTAGATTAGGTATATGTACGGACGGAACCGTTTGGATATAAAATCAAATTTATTTAAGTTTAATTAATATTGTAAGACGATCGCAAATGACACCTATAATGAAGATTTTGTTTTTTATTTTTCTCTGTACATGCATACTTCCCTGTACCTCTATAGGTCAAGAAAACGAGCTGACTGCTGACGAGCTTTTTTTGAGGGCACGTCAACAGGCATTTGATCAGAAAAATTATCTAGAAGCTATAAAACTAAGTAAACAAGCGCTAAAACAAGCCCCAGAATATACAGATATCAGTATTTTTCTTGGACGCCTATATACTTGGTCCGATTACGTCGATTCTGCCCGAACGGTATTTACAGATTTAGAAAATAGACGTGTGCAGGATGAGGATTTCTTCCTGGCTTATGCGTCGCTCGAATACTGGAACGAGCAGGCGACCAAAGCTAATGTTATTGTCGACAAGGGAATTGCATTACATGCTAATTCTCAAGATCTTTTGTTGCTAAAAACTAAAATAAACTATAGTAACAACAACTACGAAGCGGCAGAAAGCTCGGTAAACCGCTTGTTGGAATTGAACCCCAAGCACACAGAAGCTCGTGCACTGATTAAAAACATACAAGAATACACAGCTAAAAATGCAGTGGGTGTAGCATATACCTTTACCCATTTTGACAGGCAATTCGAAGATGACTGGCATATAATAGGCCTGAGCTATAGAAGAGCTACACCGATCGGATCTGTGATTTTTAGGACAAACTATGCCAATAAATTTGCAGATAATGGTTTGCAGCTCGAGTTAGAAGCTTACCCTCGACTTTCGAAAATGTTTTATCTCTATGTCGGAGCAGGCTACTCGGATAATGTCGGAATATTCCCAAATTACCGAACTGGCGTATCACTGTATGCAAATCTCCCGCAAAGTTTTGAAGGGGAAGTTGGTTATCGCCAGTTGTATTTCAATGACCACATTTGGATGTATACGGCTTCGGTGGGCAAATACTATCAAAACTACTGGTTCAATTTCCGCACCTATCTTACACCTGGCCAGGAAAACATTTCCCAGTCCTACGCAGGCACCGTTCGCTACTATACCAAAGGCGCAAATGATTACCTGGGATTTCTTGTTGGCACGGGCTTAAGCCCGGAGGAGAATCGCAATAACTTACTCGACAACGCGCCCTATAGATTAAAAACATTTAAGGTGGGCGCGGAGTATAATTTCTCTGTAAATCGTACCAACCTTTTCTCGGTATCTTCGACTTATTATAATCAAGAATATAAACCCTCCGAAAAGGGAAACCAGATAGATATTACCTTGGGCTACATTAAAACATTCTAGGGTTTGTCTCCATCAAAGTAAACTCGGTACAGACTATCGGGTAAAAGTTCTTTTTTGGCGTAGAAAAATTTGTTGTTATGTTTAAAGGTATCAAAACGGTGTAATAACAGCTCGCGTGCGGATGCATCTGTAATAGGATCAGCATTTAATCGCCTATCCAATTTATAAAGTTTTCCGTCGGATAAATGATAATTACGATATACAAAATCAGTTAACTGATTTTTACTTTGCATAAGCGCGATGCCGTCGCCTTTCTCAGATATCCCTTCTGCTAATCCTCGACCAATCCACGTGACCTGATTCGGTGTATACAGGTTAAAATTCTCTCGGTAATATGCTAAAATAGTAGGAGCTACATCGAAATGACTGACCATATTTATAAAAGTGTGGGGCGATGTCAATAAAGGTGAGTAAATTATAAGCGGAACATGATAGCGATCTATTTTACTTTGCAACGGAATCTCTGGCATGGCATGATCTCCTGTTATTAAAAATATAGTGTTACCGAAGTCGGCTCTTTTTTGATATGCGTAAAAAAACTGGCGTAATGCGTCATCTACATTCAAGACGGATACCAACTGCTTTTTATTCTCAAGTGCCCACTTTTTACTCTCGGCGGATAAGGGTAGGTTCGCTAGTCGTTGGTCGAAAAGTTTGTCATAGTAAGATACATTATTAATCAAGAATGGATTATGTGTAGACAAGGTAAGCAAGACATGAAAATAGGGTTTCTGTTGTAAGCCCTGCAGTTCTAGAAATTTAGTAAAGACGGCTTGATCTTCGTACCCCCAGCTTTCACCTCCTTGCTCTGGAAGCTTTTTGTAAGGAGGCGAAAATGCATTCTGATCGACAATTGTGTCCACTTCACTGTAAGCGATAAACTTCTTCATGTAATCAAAGTTCGAATCGCCACCATAGAAAAACCCGGTGGAAAATCCGTTTTTTTTCAGGACATTAAACAAATTGAAATGTGCAGGCAGGCTATCTTGTTCTAAAAAGCCGTGTGCTCCGAAGGGCAATGAACCGGTTAGTGTGGGTAAAACGGCAAATGTTCTCCCCGACGAACTCAAATTATTCTCCCAATGGAGAGAGCGCTTAACTAAGGAGTCAATAAACGGAGTAAAATTACCGATGTAACCCGACGGTGAGCTGTAGGCGCTTCCAAGCCCTTCCAAGATAACAAACACTAAGTTGGGTACGGTATCTGTCTTTTTGAAAAAGCTGCCTAGAATATCTTTTGTATCCTCATTTCTAAGAAAGGGAAACTGATCGTCATGACCCGTAGAATCAGAATTATTATCCCGCCAACGGTCAAAAATAGCCTGATGCTCTCCGATGTAGTTAGTAAGATTAGATGTAAAAAAATATCGCCATTTACTTCTTCCTGCATTTTCCACGAATAAATCACTTTTAGTGGATGAAAACAAAAAACTATCTAAGGGCATAAAGCTTGTAAAAAAACCGAGTAGCAGTACACCTAAGCTTACATAAATCGTAGACAGAGACCGCTTACTAAAAATCCAAAATGGCAGGTAGGATGCCAGTACGAGAACTGTAAGCAACGCGATATTGGTGAAGCTTAGCATACCGCTGGTGTCTAAGATCTGTTTCATCTCTTCGATATTGTAATAAAAAAGATCTGCCCCAAGTAGATTACGTGACTCCGCATAGTACAAAAAAAGGATGTACTGCATTACGACTATGAAGGAAAACGAAACCGTGACCAAAGCGGTTGCCCACCACCGGCTAACAAATTGTAAGACCATGTATACCGCTCCCCCACCTAAAAGCACTTGGAATGCGAAGTAAAGATTATCCAAAAATAATTGACCTCCAGTATTTGCTTCGGCAAGTTGCGTAAAACTACGGCGATACCACCACCATTCTGCACCCACCGAAATCATATAAAGTATAAGGAAAACAAGCGCTATTATGCCGTAGTTTTTCAACGCAGACGCTAGCTGCCTACCTACGCGTTTCATCAGGGGTTCTTCGATAGCAGTTTGTTGAAAGCCTTGCCGGGTCATTTCGCCCCAACCGTGCTGCTTCCGAAAATAGTCGACCACACCCCGAACGCCTGCGCCGACTACGGTAGGATGAAAATAGAAAGGCTCGAAGATAGCTGTAACGACTAGCTTGGCAAGGTCTTGTTTTTTACTATATACCTGATGACTTACGAGATCGACCAGGATTGCATAGATAGAATATAAGATACCGGATGATATAACGAGGGCAAATAATGCAAAGAAAAAGGGCCAGTTAATGATTCCGAAGATTAAAAAGAGCAAAAAAACAAAGTAACCGGTAAATTCGATTAGCGGTCCTAAAAACTCGAAGAAAAACCAGTATGGAAGACTGACCAATCCTAATCTTCCATACCTTGGATTAAACATGAGCTTGCGATGCTTCCATAGTGTCTCTATGGTACCTCGCATCCAGCGGTTACGTTGCTTCTTGAGCACCGCCTTGGATTCGGGAACCTCTGTCCAACATAACGGATCTGGGATATTTACGACCTCATAAGGTTTCCCCTGCTCTTCCATATAGCGTCGCATCCTTACTACCAACTCCATGTCCTCTCCAACGGTGTCGGTATCGTAACCACCGCAGGCTAACACGATCTGTTTATCAAAAGCTCCAAACGCCCCCGATATTAGAATTAATCCCGAAGCTCTTGACCAAGCCATACGACCTAAAACAAAAGCCCGTATATATTCTAATGCTTGCATTCGGCCTAGCCATGATTTTGGCAAGTTAACCTCAACTACCTTCCCGTTCTCAATTCTGCAATTATTGGCCAAACGAATAACTCCCCCGCAGGCAATAACCTGCTTGTCAGTCTGTTCTAAAAAGGGCTTTGCCAGTTTCAAAATTGCATCCTGCTCGAGGATGCAATCCACATCGATACAAACAATGTATTCGCCTGAAGATATGTTTACACCTACGTTTAACGCATCGGCCTTGCCCCCATTCTGTTTATCGACAACAATTAACTTCTTAAACGCTGGATTTTGACTCTTATATATACCCCGAATTTCCTTTGTTTTGATGTTCCCCTGAACGAAAAAGGATATCGCCTCAAGGTTATAGGCTTCAATCAGCTTCTGCATAGAATCGTCCCTGCTACCATCGTTAACGATAATAATTTCCAGGTTATGGTAATAAATGGAGAGTAGTGAACGAACATTTTCTACAATGGTCATACCTTCATTAAATGCGGGGGCAATTAGGCTGAAGGTGGGCGCATCGGCGTTTGTAGCGATAAAGTTATACTCGGTAAATGTGTTTTCCTGGTTATAACGCGATACAGCACCATATGCATATAGCCCCACCCAGATATAGATAAGAAATACAGCCGCTGAATAGAGGAGAAATAGCCAGATCACTACCTCGTAAACAATATGTGCGAATTCTATCATGTTTTTTCTTGTAACGCGTGTTTAATAACTTGTTTAATTTCTTCGGGCACCGTTTCATCTGTTGCAATACGCTGTAAGTAGTCGTGTTGTTTCAAAGCAATCAACGCTTCCGTAGCAGCAATCTTTATTGAAATCGCAGGATGGTGCCATAGCTGCTGCTGGAGGAATGGTGTACTTTGCGGACTCCGCGATTTCTTAAGAGCTCGTAAAATTTCAATCTGTGCCTCAATGGGCTGCTTAAAAAAAACGGCTATCAATTGATTGATGGTTTCGACGTTTTCTAGGGCTATAATGGTACGTATCGCCTGTACTTTAACGGTCACAGATCTATGGTCAAATAAGTTGATGGCGTCGGCATAAAAGGGCAACAACTGAAACTTTCGTATAAGACGAAGTGTAAAAATAATAACTGTTTGGTTTGAACTTGACAGCCAATTTTTCACCCATTCTTCGTGTGCAACGGGCAACTTTCCAATGGAACGCAGCAAACGTAATTGCTGCCAATCTGACAAAGGCGCTACAAGCGTATTTAGAAAATCCAAGCCATCAAATCCCTTAAAACTGACTACAGCATACTGCGCTTCTTGATAGACCTGTCGCTTGGGATGTTCAAGGAGAGAGGATATGTAGGGAAGGGCACTTTCCACGCGCATAACCGCTAACTCGAGTATACCACCAGCAACGACATAGGCCTTTTTTTGCCGGATTTTTTGCCAAGCTGCATCTTCCATCTTATAGGTTTTAAAGAGGTTATTTACTTCATTACGAGCGCCGCCAGAGAATTTTTGATCAGAGGCCACCAAAACACTCAAAAAAATATTACGAAAAGACGGATTGCGGAGTTTCATTATAAATTTTTCATCGACACTCCCTACTTCTTCACCGCTAACGATAGCTTGTGTCACTTTCTGTTCGCTCTCCTGTAACCAAATTTGTCTTTGATGTAGCACCTTATACTTGTAAAAACTATAAAGTAACACCATCATAATCAATAAAACGACTAAACTCAACACAACGACAATTGCGATTATAAGCTCGTGGATGGTAACCCGATGGAATATGGAGTTCATTATTTGCCAGCTAAGCGTTTAATCCTCAAAATTAATTCGTTAGGACTAAAAGGTTTAACCATAAAGTCTGACGCCCCTAAGTCGAAGGCATCTGCAACGACTTCTTCCTGTCCCATACTCGACAGAACTATAACGGGCAATTGCTTCTCAAACGATCGTATCGCGGATAATATTTCTATACCAGAGGCAAAAGGCATCATAATATCGGTGATGACGAGGTCTATATCTAGCTCTTTAATCTTCTCAATGGCCTCTCTGCCATTGCGAGTCAAAATGGTTTGATGTCCTTCTTTTAACAATTTATGTTCGACCGTTCGTAATATCAATTCGTCATCTTCAGCTATTAAAATCAACATGCTATTGTTTCTTTAAAAGTTTAGTAATTAAATTTATTCCTAGTCCAATTTCCTGCTCAATATCTATCAGTGCAATTTCTAGATCAGTATCGGACGACAGGTTATTCTCCAGTTTAGATGTAAGCCTAGCTAGCTCGATTAGCCCAGCTGTAGAGGCAGTGCCCCTGAGTTTATGCAAAACTTCGTTTATACGGCTCAGATCGCGATCATCCTTCGACTGTTTTAGGTTGATTTCAACATCCTTAAGCTCTTTAACAACAAGCTCAAGGAAAAACACCCTGAATTCGGCATCGTCTCCAACCTGCAGTTCTAGAGCCTGTATATCCAAATGTTCGTCCAATTTAAAGGTATCTATGCTTTCGGACGACTCTGCCATAAATTTTTTCAATATGTTATCCAGATCTTGTTGCCGTATTGGTTTTGGAAGGAAATCGGACATCCCGGCCGCTAAACATTTTTCTCGCTCACCCCGGACATTTCCGGCTGTGATACCGATTATTGGTGTAAACTGGTAGCCAGGAAGTTGGCGGATCTGCTTTGTTGCTTCTATGCCATCAACCTGTGGCATTTGGACATCCATTAATATCAAATCAAAAGACTGATGCAAACATTCATTGACCGCATCCGCACCGTTGGATACATCAACTAATTTGGCATTTGGCATAAGCGAAGCCATTATTCTTAAGTTCAGTGCCATATTTACTGCATTATCATCAGCTAATAAAACCAGAGCTTGCTGCTCATAAATAGCAGAATTAGGTGCTGCCCCTTTTAACTTCGCTGGCGTTCTATCTTGTTTATTTTGCAGAACAACCCGCCGAAGCGTTTGGTACAACTCATTTGATTTAATAGGTTTTAATAGAAGAGATAAGTCGCTTTCCTGACGGCAGCTGGACAAAACCTCATGTTCCTCTGAAGATGTATGCAAAACGATTAGCGGAACGACTTCACCTTGCTTATAAAATAGCTCTCTAATTTTATCTATCGTTGCCAACCCCGATAGAATAGGCATATGGTAATCCATCAAAATAACATCGAAGCGTTCTCCTTTAACCAGCAGCTGCAATGCTTCCATTCCGTTCTCCGCAAGCACGGCTTCGACATGCTTATAGCCTAACATGTGCTGCAGAATAATCCTGTTATTCGCATTGTCGTCTACAACGAGTACCCTGCTGACTGGAAGTTCTCCGTTATTTTCCTCGCTGCCTTGCTCATACGCAACATCTATATCGAAATAAAACGTCGATCCTTCGCTCACTACACTTTCGAGGCTAAGCTTACTACCCATATACTTTAGCAAATTATTTGATATAGTTAGCCCTAACCCTGTACCCCCGTATCGTTTACTTACGGAGCTGTCTTCTTGCGTGAACGCATCAAAAATACGCTGTTGCTTGCTCAGCGGGATACCGATACCGGTATCCCGCACCGAAAATCGTAGCCGGAGCGTGTTATCATCGCAACTTAATTTTTCGATTTTGAGCTCTATTTCTCCTCGTTCAGTAAATTTGATCGAATTCCCCAACAGGTTGATCAATATTTGCTTAACGCGGGATTCGTCAATCCAAATAGAGGCTGGCAATCCTTGTTCTATGTTGAGCAAAAGCTCTAAGTCTTTGCGCTGCGCCTGATAAAGTATTACATTAATAACCTGATTAGCCAAGTCGTAGACATTAAATCTATCGACAAACAACTCCAATTTTCCCGATTCGATCTTAGAAAAATCCAGAATATCATTGATGATGTTCAACAGGCTGTTTCCGGATTCGTTGATATAATTTAGATATTGTATCTGGACTTCATTAAGCGGTGTCTTTAGCAACAGGTCGGAAAAACCAATAACGCCATTTAACGGGGTTCGTATCTCGTGGCTCATGTTGGCCAAAAACTCGGATTTTGCTTGACTTGCTAACACAGCGAGCTCCTTTGCCCTCTTCAGTTCCTCGTTTACCATAACTGAGTCCGTAATATTCTGGGTGAAAATTATGATTCCGCCGATGCTGCCATCAGAGATATGCCACGGTCGAACCTCCCAGTTAAAATGTTGTGGAGCTTGCATACCCTCCGGCTGAATCACCTCATCAACATTTTTGTAAGGCTTGCCTTCTAAGGCTTCGAGGTATATCTGCTTTCGTTTTTCAGGAATATGTGGGAATAGGGTAAACAAATTTTGATCGATCAAATCAGCTTTTCCCTGGTGAAAATCTTCGACCCATTGGTTGCTAACGGATACATAATTGAGCTCTCGGTCGAACATGGCCACAGACGCCGGAACGTAATCTACAAAAGCCTGTAGCATCGCTTCCTTTCTTTCTAACTCTAAAAAGAGCGACTTGCTCATATCTATGTCTTGAATAATGCCGAATACCCGCTTACATGAACCGTTTTCAAGTTCCGGTATTCCTTTTACGCGCACCCAAATCACATCGCCTTGCTCTTTACGAAGCCTCAATTCGATATCGTAAGGTATACCATCATTTATTGCACGTGCAAAGATATCCTTTATTTTTTCTCGGCTTTCTGGTTCAAAAAAATTGATAGCATGCTCAATGTTCGGAACAAAGTCTCGGTTTACACCATGAATCAGTTTGGTAGAATCTGACCAATAGACCTTATCTTGGATCAGGTCTACCTCCCAGCCACCGACCTGTGCTACGGCATTCGTCTGTTCTAAGATCTGCTTGGTATGCAGGAGATCCCGCTCTAACTGTATGCGTTCGGTCATATTCAATGCTGTACTCACTACATATGGTTTACCTTCGGTGTCAGTCTCAAGCATATTGTGATACAGCCAATAAATCTTCTCTTTATCTTTCGTTTGCAAAATCATCATACCGGAGTCTTCGCCGACTTGAGCGATTCGCTCTAAATATTGCTCCATATTTTGTAAATGACGAGACGGTACTAATTGCCGGAGGTTTAGATCTTTTACTTGATTTTCGGAGTATTTTAATAGTTCACGCCCCTTTTCATTGACAGCGAGAATATTGCCATCCAAATCGTGCATACTCATAAGTCCAATAGCATTCTCAAAAAAATTCCGAAACCGTCGTTCGGAACTCTCCAATTTCAGCTGTTCTTCACGCTCCTTGGTTACGTTTCTCCCGA
Organism: Sphingobacterium olei; assembly: GCF_005048855.1. Classification (GTDB taxonomy): domain Bacteria; phylum Bacteroidota; class Bacteroidia; order Sphingobacteriales; family Sphingobacteriaceae; genus Sphingobacterium; species Sphingobacterium olei. The sequence continues at coordinate 588,271 of NZ_SUME01000003.1, read as the reverse complement.
AGGCAAATATCTCATGCTGGATCGGATGGTATTTGAGATGCCACTCAATGATAATATCATTTTCCTCGGCTATATTTGTAACGGTAGTCAGTTGAATCCCTTGATCACTTTCGGGCACCTGCTCTAAGGCTAATAATAAACCTTCATCGCTACTACTGATAATATCGTGAAAAGGTTTATCGATTATCGACGATCTCGATACGTGTAACAGCTCTGTGAATGCCGGATTAGCTTCCTTGATTCGAAATAAACCATCTAGCACACAAATTATATTATTTGTGAGGTGAAATATCTCGCCAAAGTAGCCTGCCTGTACCTTTCTTTTTTTCGAAAGAAGAATTTTCGTGACCGCTTTACCCAGTTGTTCCAAGGAAATCATCTGCTTGTCAGAAAGGGATTTCGGCTCAAAATCAATCACGCAAATGGTACCCAAAACAATGCCATCTTCGTCGGCTAGTGGTACGCCAGCATAGAACCTTATATTTCCCTCCTGGATTAAAGGATTGGAAGATGATCGCGGATCTTTAAAGGTATCTTCGATAACAAGAACCTCTCTCGTCATAATGGTATATTGACACAAGGTGCTACGTCTGTCGACAAATTCGAAATCGAGACCTACGCAGCTTTGAATGCGTTGCGTATCCTCCTCCATCATCGCAATGAGCGCCGCTGGGCAGTCGGTTATTAGGCAGGCGGCTTGCGCGAACACATCTAGATCCTGGTCTTTTCCAAGCCCCAGAAGTTCGTAGGACTTCAACTTTTGGATACGCGCTAGTTCATTATCTGGGATCGGGAAATTTTCCATCGAGGTTCTAAGTAAAATTGTTTTTCGCGTTTGAAATTAATAAAAAAAATTGCGAATGCCTAGTAGACCAGTAATATATAAGCTCTACCTTATCTAGTTATTAATATTAATAACAATTTTAAAGCAGAATGGTTCCAGGAAGTTTAAAAACCCCTTTTAAGGTAGTCTATGTCCGAATAGAAATAAGGCCGCACAATACCTATTCATACTATTAAAAGAAGATCTTGATGCGTCAAGTCCTCTATAGTTAGCCTCACAGCTTTCGGCTATAGAAGATAGCTTAACGCGGCTTTATAATCACCTCCGCTGAACGATTGCAATTTGAATCAAGCCGTTAGAAGTACCTACGAATGGATAGATATTGACCTTGAAAAGACAATTGAAAGTCGACATGTGCGTTTAATATTCCTAAATTTGATAAAAGGTATATTCATTTTTAATATAATGAAGAAAATAGGTTTTTTATCATTTGGACATTGGGCCAATCATTCGGCATATAGCACACAGACGGCAAGCGACACCCTACTTCAATCTATTGATTTAGCTGTCGCAGCAGAAGAAATCGGCATCGATGGTGCATACTTCCGGGTGCATCATTTTGCCAATCAACTCGCGTCACCTTTCCCGCTACTGGCCGCCATTGGGGCCAAGACCAGCCGGATTGAGATCGGTACTGGGGTAATTGATATGCGGTACGAAAATCCGTTGTACATGATCGAAGATGCGGGGGCAGCTGACCTGATAGCGGGAGGCCGACTACAGCTGGGCATCAGCAGAGGTTCACCAGAGCAGGTAATCGACGGATGGCGTTATTTTGGATATGAGCCATCCGAAGGTGAAACGGATGCCGATATGGGACGTCGAAAGGGTTTGGAGTTTTTTGAAAAGCTGGCAGGTATCGGTTTTGCACAACCTAATCCCAACCCCATGTTCCCAAATCCGCCAGGATTGCTAAGATTAGAACCGCATGCTACAGGTCTGCGTGACCGCATCTGGTGGGGGGCTGGTTCTAATGCAACCGCTGTATGGGCCGCAGAACACGAGATGAATCTGCAGAGTTCTACCTTAAAATTTGATGAAAGTGGTAAACCATTTCATATACAGCAAGCCGAACAGATCCGCCTTTATAAGGACGCATGGAAAAAGGCTGGCCATCAACGTGATCCACGGGTGTCGGTAAGCCGTTCGATCTTCGCATTGGTCAACGATCAAGACAGGTATTACTTTGGTCAGGAAGCTAACCGAGTGGATAAAATAGGGATGATAGAACCCGACAAACGTGCTATTTTCGGAAGAAGCTATGCAGCGGCACCCGATCAGCTCATCAAGGAATTAGCGGAGGATGAAGCCATCCAAGAAGCAGATACCTTGCTGTTGACCATTCCCAACACACTGGGTGTAGACTATAACGTGCATGTGCTTTCGTCAATATTGAAATATGTAGCTCCCGAACTAGGCTGGCGATAAATTTTAGCCTATGTAAAAGGATTAAACGATGTTACGTTGCAAAGAGTGAAGAGTGATTATTTATGCTGATAATGTCTTAATATCCCCTTATCAAACACGGTCCACACAGCAGAAGGTAACCCGGCAGACTTCAATGCCGCATTGGTCCACGTATTACAAGAATAAAACAAATGATATGCCCCCAACGCTTCATAAAAAGCGTCATCATTTCCATATTGGGCTTCCGTTTGGATATAAATAGGACGATCGTCATCAGCGTATTCTATTGTTAATAACACAAATTCAACTAAGAGCTGATATTGCTCTTCCGATACATGAAATTTTATACACTGATCATTTTCTACCAAGTTCGGATAATAGGTAGTATGCAATGCGGATTGACCAATTCCCAATCCTGCGACCAAGGCTGTTTTCAACGTTAGATCCTTCCATTCGGGTGTATTAAGGTAAAAACCTTTATCTCCCCAACCAATGGCAATCCAGCTTTTGGTACTATCTTGTGCTAGCGTATATTGATATGGAAAGATTGTATGCCAATCTATTTGTTCCGATTTGACCGGAAAGACCAGATCGGTATGTACACCATTGGTCAGTAAATAGAGCGTCAATGGTTGTTCCTCAACATAAGGATTTTGGCGATAAGCAGGTATTCTTGACAACAACCAATCTGAAGCCAAATACAACATTGCAAAACTTATGACACCCAATATGGTATATAAAAATATCCAGATCATTTTCTTCCACCTCATATATATGTACTGTAAACATACCTAAGATAATTATTTTTACGGACATCGGTATTCACAAAAATTTTCATTAGATTCATTACCGTAAAATGATCAAAATTTTGAATATGGATACGCCTGCCGCTGCACCACATTGGACGTCGACCACCAAATTTGGTTTTCGATTTTCCTTTATTTTTATATTGGTATTTATCTTCATAAAAAATAATGGTGCTTTTCCTCTATTCCAATATATTAACAAACCGTTCGTTTACTGCATGCAAAAGTTTATACCCTGGTTTGCGGAACATATCTTATATTACCAATATGACTATCGCATTTTCACAAATGGAAGTGGTGACACATCATATGATTGGATATCCTTGCTGATCATTTTCCTTGCTGCATTAGGTGGAGCTATCATTTGGACGCTAATTGACAAGAAAAGAAGAAATTACGACAGGTGCTATTACTGGTTGACGGTGATAGTTAGGTACTACATCGCATTGATGCTGATTAACTATGGTGCAATAAAGCTTGTGCATGCCCAAATGCCACCGCCCGGCCTGACACGACTCATGCAACCTTTAGGCGAATTTTCGCCAATGGGTCTGGCGTGGACTTTCCTGGGCTTCTCAAAAGGGTACAATATTTTTATGGGTATCGTTGAGATATTGGCGGGTTTACTTCTTTTTAGGCGGACCGTCGTAATTGGTGCACTGATAACGCTAGCTACCTCTGTTAACATTATGACCGTCAATTATTTTTTTGATGTGCCGGTAAAAATGCTTTCTACAGCGTTATTTTTTTTCTCGCTATTCTTGTTACTACCTTATTTAAAAATTCTTTACGGGTTATTTTTTGAAGAAAAGCATGTGAAACTGCCGTCGATTAAAAGACCTATGCTTAACGCGGCGTGGAAACGCAAAAGTATAGTATTCTTCAAGTTTGCATTCTTAGGTATCTTTGCTTTTCAACAGCTTTCATCTCTATTAACCATACAGAAACAGATAAGCCTATTTTTTAAAAAATCGCCACTGTATGGAATTTATCAAATTGATCGCCGTGAAGGGGCTCAAACTACTATTCCAAAAGATTGGCATACTATAATTTTTGAATATGGGGAATCCGCAACTATTAGGGATCAATACTACCAACCGACAAAGGAACAGTTTAAATTGGACACCTCAAACCGCACTATCACTTTAAATCGATATGTTTTTGACTATACGATAACGGAGAGTGGCGACATTAACCTGAGAAAGGTATTGGACGGCAAAACCGAGGAAATCAAATTTGTTAAGTGTGACCCCGAAACCTTCGAGCTAAAGAAACGAGGATTCAATTGGATACAGGAATACCCGAACAATCGATGATTCTATGTCCATTCGACAAAAGGATATATATTTATATTCGTTATGTGATTTCTTCTTTCCATTCCCATTTAAAATGCATGGAGACAGCCAAATGGTCTGATAATGGTTCACCCGAAGGAGCAACAAATTTTTTATCTTCAATATTATATTCTTGTGGCGTAAATATAAGGTGCTTACTGCTGCGATAATAAATCTTGTCTATACTTTCGTTGGAATTGGTCAATTCCAACATGGGCAAAGGCATAAAATGATCATCGACTTCAGGAAAATATCCATCTTGCACTAAATCTACCCAGCCGTCATAAAGACCGGTTTCTTTGACAAACAAAGGTAGGTTATCCAGCTTAAAAGCATAATGCGCATTGAAGTCACCCAATACGAGTAATGCCTGATCTGCCGAATGATCATAAATATACTGCTTCAGTTGATTAATATTGTGCTGACGTGCATAGGATGCTTTGGGAGCGTAATGAGAATTTGCATGCACATTATATACATCTATATAAATATTCTTAGCCAGTTTTATTTTAGTGTAGGTAAACCCTTTTGATGTAAGACAATCTGAACCTGTACAATGCCGCCATGGGATACGTCTGTATTCGAGTATGGGGTAATTGGATAGTGTGTTCAAACCATCTCCAAAAGGCACTTTGCCTTTATGTTTTGTTCGATATAAATGTGTATTTTTTTCATACAGAAACCTGTTGTAATTGAAATCTTCTTGAACATGTACGATATCAAAATCAGAAATCAATTCTCCAATCTGAATCATACTCTCCCGTCGTGGCGTAAGTGCACTGGATATCCGCTCGGGAAGTCCGGCGACATTATAGGTCAAGAGACTGAATTCTCCCTGCAAAATGACATCCATGTCTATTTTTTCCAATACTCTTGAAATCTTATACCATCTTAATAGTGTCAGCATTAGATAGACACCTATTATCAATCCCAGGATAATATAAAAAAGTATTAAAAACATACAGTTAAGATTATAAATTTGGTTAGGGCATCTGGATTTCTCCACCCATCAAGGGATCTGTTCGGCTGGGTCTTCCTACATCAATATGTCCCGCATACCGATAGAATAACCCGCCATCTGCAGTGAAAGAAAGGTCATACCAACCATTTGTTTCAGTACAATCGACTACATACCGACCGGTGCCTGCTGTTTTTTTGATGTGTACCTTATTGCCATAAGAGAGATCCCGTATTTGCCACCCTTTCTCTAAACCTATCAGTTTCACATCTAGTACCTGCTGCCCTAACTGTAGACTTACCTCTGCCGCGATTCCACTATCCTCATTAACATCTCCACAAAAAGATCGAAAGAATCCATTTGGGCCATGCACATCCAATCGGTATCTACCGTCGACAAAACGGGATAACGGCCAGCGATAGGTCATAGGTTCCTGACTTTTCACCGTAAAATTCCAAGTGCCTGTATGTGCTTCGTGATAACGATATGGTGCTAACGCACGAACGATAAGCGGTACAGCCATTTCCTTTTTCGACGTCAATAAGCGTCCGTGAAACAGAAAATGCAGCACGAGTTCGTTTGTATTCGTATCCACAGTGGCATTCACTTCAATATCATAAGGTAGCGCACATGCGCGCTTCGTTCCTTTTTCTTGTATAGGCATCTGTTCCAGTTGCTCTCCTCGACGCACCGCTTCGAGTTCTTCGAGCTGAAGAGCCACAAAATTGCCGGGTAGCCCCTGATCGCGCGCCGTGTAAATACGTGCGACCTCCTGATTCCTATTCACTAGCTCAACACTTGGAATTCGTTCTGATGATCCTGCGGGCTGGAATACCGAGGTGAGGTCTCCACACACCATCCTACGCCAAGCGGACAAATTGGTTTCACGCACGTCCTTTCCAAATTTTTTCTCGATAAAATGTTCTAAAAACTGAAGGTTGGATGTCAGATCCATCACTTCACTATTCACCCATCCACCTTTGCTCCAGGGTGAAGCCACAACCATAGGTACCCGAAACCCCAATCCAATGGGGCTATCCAATACCGCATCTGGATTATTGGTACGTATCCGCTCCTGATCACGTGTTACGTATTCCGTACGGGTATCCATTCCTTCGGGATTCAATCCACTAAATGGCCTATCCGAATGCGCCGGGACAAAGGGTGCAATATGATCAAAATAACCATCATTTTCATCATAGGTTAAGATGAAGATGGTCTTCTTCCATATCTCTGGATTTTTGGTTAAGATATCCAAGGTCTCCGAAACATACCACGCACCAAACCAAGGTGAGCCGGGGTGATCCGAAAAGCGACATGGCGCCACCAACCAGGATACAGTCGGCAATCTATCGGCATACACATCCTGGCGGAATTGATGAAAAATATCTCCTTTCGGCACCTGAACGGTCTTCTCCCCTTCTTTATCCTGATACGTCAACGATGCTAAGCGATGATAATCCGGATCCTCCGTATTGGTGGCAAATGCTTTCTGATGAATTTTTTTGGTAAAATCATCCAGTTTATTGAAGTTTTCTTCGCTATAGGTATTGAGCTCGCTTTCTAATCGCTGCAACTTAGCTTGAAGGCTACGATAAGTTTCCCCTGTCGTATTCCTTTCCTGTGATATCTGCTGACGCAAATCGTCTACTGTCTTTTGTATCCAGCGGTGATGTGCCGGATGATAACGGACCTGATACTGTCTGTAAAACTCGAGATTGTTGTTGGTGAAATTCGCTAGCCAGTCTTCTTCCTCGCCTTCAAATCCTACCGGGACGCTCAACTCATTCTGATAAACCCTCCACGATATCCCCGCTTCCTCCAGCCGCTCTGGATAGGTAGTCCAATTGACATCTTTATAATTGATCTGCCCATTGTCTACATGCGCTACTGATTCGGGATCATGCGGATTCTCACGGATCGCGCCGGCCCAGAAATAGGATCTATTGGCACTTGTGCCTGTGAGGGACGAACAAAAATGTTGGTCACAGATCGTAAATGCATCTGCAAATGCATAATAAAATGGGATATCCTGCCTGTTGTGATAGCCCATAGTCAACGGCATATGCTGATAAGTGCGATTGTCGGCTTTTTTGGCTTCCAGCCAAGTATCTAATTTACCATTATTACGTGCGGCTACCATATCTTTCCAACTATGTGGCAATGATCCCATCCATGTCGCATTGGTGTTTTCAATATCGAGACGGAAAGGAGCGTATGCCTTATTTTCGGCATTCTTTTGGATCCAGATCGGCAGTCCATCTTCTTGGATAATTGCCCTAGGATCGTTAAATCCGCGCACCCCTTGTAATGTACCATAGCAGTGGTCAAAAGACCGATTCTCCTGCATAAGGAATACGATATGTTCGGCATCTAGGTAGGTTGTTCCTTCTGCAGCCTGTATGGCTAATGCTCTTGCAATAGAAGAAGGCAACAGCTGGAATGCTGCTGTTGCCCCTGCTAGCAGAGAGGCTTTCTTTAAAAATGCTCTTCTACTTTCCATAATTTCGTTTAACCAATTATGTATAATTACTTAACCCACCACGTGGCATTTTGGATAATATCGTTGCCATTGAATTGGCGTTGAATCGCATCCTCCACATGTTGTGTATTTTGATTGTACTCTTTCTGCGGATACATTCATCGATAAGCTATACGTACGCTAGACACTTTTCGAAGTGTTGGATACCCTGTGCGCAAATAATCGAAATAGCTTGCGTATCCGCCTTGATGGAAGGATCTCAAATACTTCTGCATCATGATACGGTTGATTTTTTCCTCGGTGGAAGACACCTTATCCTAAGTCGACTATATCTTGTGCAAGATAGGCTTCTATCTTATCCTGTGCAAAATAATGGCTTAATTTTTTTCATCACCGCTTACCCAACCTCGATTTATCGCTTCGGCAACGATAAATTGCTACTCGGCGTATCCCAATAGCACCATAGGCTCACAGGTAGTATCAGTTGTATAGCGGTCGTGTACTTTGGATAATTTGCCCGCCACTGCTTTATCATTTTTCACCCGTACAGATGGCACGATGGGATCATATTTATAGCTTGCAAAGAACCACAAGTATAATTAAGTTTGTGATAAGCAATATCAGTATTACCAATTAACAATATGAAATATTTTCTCCCCCATCTAGTTAGATGTGCAGCATACCTGCTGTTTTTATGCTTTAGTACACCTTTAAGCGCGCAGGAAACCATTGTTACCTATATCAAAAAAAACGGTGGCAATACCCCGCACAAGGATTCAGCTGCATATACAAGTATATTACGCCTTTTGCCAAACGAAAGTGGACTATATGAACTGAACGACTACTATGCAACCGGAGACCTAAAGAGACATGGATGGGTCAAGACTATCGATCCACGACGACTAAGATTTGAGGGACTAGTGGAAACTTATTATGACAACGGCATCTTGGAGGCTACGGTATATTATGCCGATGATAAATTAATAGACACGGCAAAAAGATACTACAGAAATGGCGTATTGAGAGAGAGCAGAGTCTATTTGGCATCAATGGAGACACCAAATGAGTTCCTATTTACAGAGATGAACAGTCGACTAGTTTACTATGCAGATTCTATGGGCAATGTGCAGGTAAGAGATGGAAATGGTGAAATTGAGATCGCAACAAATAATACCGATATAGAACGAGGGAACTACACCGCTGGACGTCGCGAAGGTCGTTGGGAAGGGACATTTCAAAAAGCAAAATACCGGTTTGAAGAATGGTATGAAAATGGCATACTGACCAAAGGAATGACTACTGATAGTCTTGGAAATCAACATACTTATCAGGAACGGGACATACAACCGGAATACCCCGGAGGGATACAAAAACTAAGGACGTTTATAGCACAGAACTACCGGTACCCACCAAGAGCGATACAGGCAAAAGTGGTAGGACAGGTAGTAATAAGCTTTGTGGTGGATAAGACTGGAAGCGTTACCGATTTCGAAATCGTAGACGACCTCGGGTATGGCACTGGAGCTGTAGGGATTGACGTAATTAAAAAAGCGCAGGATTGGATTCCTGGCAATCAGCGAGGTATACCGGTTCGCGTGAAATATTCTCTACCGATTCGGTTGAATTTAGCTTCTCCTAGCCTGCCTCCAACTCGAAAGTCATCATCGCCATAGTCGGGCCTGCATCTGTTTCAACGCGTCGCGCATCTGCCTATGACGCACTTTATTTGATTTGAAAAGTGTAATAGCTCGCTGCTGTTCAACTTCAGCTTCGGCATAAAAGCCAACACAGTATAACAACTGCGCTAGTGTATGATGGTATTGCCCCTGGTCAGGATTCTGTACTATAGCTTTCTGCTGCCATCGAATGGCATCGAATAGGGCATCGGGATTGTTCCTTCCAAACACCAGAAGTTGACGGGCGCCATAACTTAAATGCCGCGCCTGATCTTCCTTATACCGTTCACGGCCTTTCTCAATCCACTGCTGAAAAAGTACGTTTTGAGCACTATCCAGCACCTGAGCATATCGGCGGATATTTATTCCTCGATCCTGCGCAAAATCCAGTCTTGCTATCGAATCTGGATCGACGCGATAAAAATAGTTATTATAATGATTCTGTGCCATCGAGATATACACCGAAGTGTCTCTCAGCAGACGTTTATATTCCATCGGATAGAAATTACGTCCTATATCTCCGCGCAGATAATTCTTTTGCCAGGCTTGACTCGCAAAATGACCTATCTCTTGGGCTAGAGAATAATTTTGTTTTTCTAATGCCTCCCGGAACGTTTGTCTGATAATCCTATTGTTTATTTCCATTCGAACAGGCAGAGGTAATGTCGTATACAGACTATCCACCATTTTACTATTGGTTCGTGCCAAGAGATAGGTCTTGCTATTGTACACAGGGCCACTCCTTAACAGAAATATCACTGTTTCAAAATTATTCAATTCCTGAACGGTAAGTTGTGCGAGATAATCATGCAGCACCTGTTGGTCGGAATATTGTCCAAATGCCTGATATTCCTTGAGAAGGTTTGTTAACAATGATCGGCTGCGGACTCCTTTTCTATATTGCGCAATCAGCTTTCCCATATTTTCGCCTTTCGTAATCTCATGTACCGAGTCAATCAAACTAATTAAGGCTTCTTCCTGTTTTATGGGTTGATTGTGACGCAACAAAGGAAATCCGTCTCTATCGGTAAAAAGATATATTGGGGTGCTGAGAGAGTATGTCTTGTGAAGGGGATGATGGATATCATCATGATCAAGCTGAATGATACCCGATACAAACTGTTCGTTGAGAATATCTTTTGCTTTTTGAGAGAGAGGTGTAGTAAACGGAGAAAACAGCTCGTCGCGCTGATGAACCACAAGAAACATAGGCTTGTTATGTTGTTTTGCCAGATTCAACAAACTATCATACCTGATATCTTGCAGAAATTTTGATTGAGCTGCCAACGGAAGGCCGATGAGCTCGCTTAAGAAGAATATAAAAACAAATTTTAAATAAGGTCTAATGCTCATGTGCTACTTTTGATATTGGTTACTTGTGATGAATAAATATAACAGATTTTTCCTTACTCCTCAATCCGTATTTTCATGTTCTCTGATCGGGCATTTACCGTCGGCTCGTACATACACTCCATTTGTGCGATACCACTACTGAACACGCCATTGTTATTGGTTTTTACCTCGTACTCGTAGACGTGGCGGCCTTTTGGTAGATAATCGAAAAAATAATTGGTCGAAGCGTCCCTAATAGTGAAGTAATAGCCTTTCCAAGCTTGATAACCTGAAGGTTGATAAACCGGTTCAAATCCTGCTGCTCTTCCATCACGAAGGTGAACGTAGTTTAGCGGTTCGTTGTTGACGATAGTCAACTGGATTTTGATCTTGTCCCCCGCTTTAAAGGTAGTGCTTTCGACCCATTCCGTATTCTTTTGAACGAGTAGTTTCTTGGAAACAGATAACTCTTTTTTCTCGGAACGGACATCTTCCAACGGTACAAAATACTGATGATAAATTCCGCCGTAGATTTTTCGGTTATTATTATTCGTCACTTGGACAACCTTGTCCATCGCCAATTCTTCCGAAGGCAGCTCTTTGCCGATCTGTCCCAGTACCCTATCATCGGTTGCAACGGCTTGACGGTCTATTTGAATAGTGATTGTATTATCTAACACGAAATCTTTTGGATTGTTTGCTAAGAGCAAAGCATACACAGCATCCACCGTATTCCATGTGGTTTGCCACTGATTGTGCTGCTTACTATAATATATCCATTGGGTGATTAGATCCAATTTTGTCGAATCGAGTTGTTGGTAGGCTTCGACCATATAGCTTTGTAGGCTCATGCTATTGTATCGACTCGCATTGCTTTCCCAGTACATGCCGCGCTCTTGGTCATAGATAACCTCCTGTGTGATCCGGTTCTTGACTTCGATACTGGCAATGCGGTAATCGTATTGGGCATTGACCAACCAGGCCTTTGCGGCCAAACCTGCTGGCTGACCGGCGGTATAGGATGCGGAGAGGTCGATATGCTTGCGTAATTGCTCCGTTTTTACTGCAGGCAGGACATTTCTGTCACTCCATAAGGCGCGTACGTACAGGTAATCTAAGACTAAGCCGGTAGATGCTTTCTCTCGATAGATGGTCGTATCTTGATCCAGAAAATGGATCAATTTATCACTGATGTTGGTGATATTACCTTGAATAAGGAATTGGTCAAGCTTGCCTACTTTTCCAAATATCTCCAGAAGACGAAGAGATATGTGTGTATCGGCCTTACCTCCTTCAAACCAACTGAAAGCCCCATTTGCGAGCTGTGCCTTTTCGAGCTTTTTTTCCAACACTCCAATATCGGAACTGAAATTAGCTTTGAACAGTCTGGCCAGGGATTTAACTTGTTGCTTATCCTGTTGAATTTGCCTAATCCATGGCATTTCCTCAGCAAGGAGCTCGCTCAGTTTACTGTTTTCTTCCAGTTTTGAATCCACTTCATCCGGATTGATATTGTTGAAATAGTTACTGATTGCCGGGTAGTGCTTTTGGATGTATTGCAATATTTTGAGCCCGTACCACTTGCTGGCTGTTTGTTCGTTACATTCGTAAGGATAATTTTTCAGATAATCCAATGCGGAGATAATTTCTAATATTGGGTTGCTTTGTACCTGTATCTTCGCCTGTAGATTGTCCTTTCCTTTAGAACGGATGGTGAAGGTTTTGCTTTGTCCTGCATCCAAAACAATCTTCTCTGTATCGGTCAGCAAGATGCGGTTGGGCAATATAGCCAACTCATGGATTTCTCCATCCGAAAAACCGTCGGTTGCTCCTACCACTTTAATCTGTACGGTTGGATAGCCTTTTGGTATATGCAATGTCCATGACACCGTGCTGTTTCCTTTGGCAGCAGCCGAAAAATCCTGCAAACCATTGTCTGCAAAAAAGGCATGAGAGATCACTTCATTGTTCTCCGGATTGATGATTTCCAATCGTGCGGTGCCGATTTGTACTGTATCAGTTAGGTTTTGCACTTGTGTCTTGATAACAATCTCATCCCCTTCACGCATGAAACGAGGTAAATTCGGACGTACCATCAATTGCTTCTGTGTTTGAGTGAAGAATGATGCCGTACCTGCTTTAAGGTCCTCGGTATGGGCAAACAACATAAGTTTCCAACGTGTCAATGCCTCTGGGCTGTCGAATTCGAAAGTGACATTGCCTTCGTTGTCCGTCAACAGGTTAGGATAGAAAAATGCGGTTTCCTGTAGATTGGCGCGAGCCTGGACTTGGTTTAACTGGGCCAGCTTATGTGCCTCTTTGGTCGTGACAAGAATGACACCATGGGCGGCTTTTGAGCCGTATAGTGCGGTCGCTTCTCTCTGTCTGAGTACCGCCATCTCATGTACGAATTTTGGATCTATGATCTGGTCATAGAGGATTTCGCCGTCTACGACATATAAAGGTGCTGTGGAGTTTTCTGAAGCTGTTCCTCGAATAGTAATTCCTTCGACGCCTTTTGTACTGCCGGTGGCCGATCCTGCCACCTGCTGTATTGTGTTGCCGTACCCCACAGTGACCACTTCATCCAGGGCTGCAAAACTTGTAAAAATCCCTTGCTGTACAATTCCAAAACCAATGAGTACAGGAGGGTTTTCAAAAAGATTGTAATCGCCGGTAGATCTGGCGAAAAGTGTGTTGCTTGATTTTCGGTTATGGAATGCCTGAGAACTCCATCCGGAGTAGATCCTGTACCAATGATGATACGATTCCGTAGCAAAACCGGAAGGAAAGTTATTGCGGGCAAACTGATCCAACGCCGTATCATACATGGAGGCTACGACTTCACCACGTGTAGCTTTATCGTTGTTCTTGACCGTAAAGCTCCATTTCTCTTTCTGTCCCGGTGTAATCTTGTCGCGGAACGTACGAATCTGGATATCGATCGATTTGTCGGTTCTCACAACGGGAATATTGAGCCTTTGTGTTACAATCTTATTTTCCTGTACCATCATCACCTCAAACCAGGTGCCGTACTGGATATCCTGCTCGGTGATGTTGTAGGGATAGGAAGCACGGCCCTTTTTGAAAGGAATAAACTCAACGGGGCTTTTGGTATTGCCCTTTATCTTCCAAAGGTAGATACCAGTACCCTGTTCAAAATCAGTCTGAAAATTTATAATGGCTTGGTCTCCTAAGGTATAGCTGGGTTGATTTGTACGGACGATCAGAAAGTCTTTGTCCGATATTTTCTCATCGTCTTTTGAAAGCACTCGTATGTTCTGACCGGTTTTAATAGTGTCTGCGTCGGTTATCGTGTATGCCTCAATAAAGTATGAACCATACGCATACTTCTCCCCAATCTGAACAGTATCGGTATCATTACTATCAAATGTATAGGTGTCTACCAATGTTTTGGGTCTTTCCGTAATTAAATCCAACTTATCAAAGTACCAGGGGAAGTACTTTTGATAGCTGGTGGTATCCAAAATATGGTAGTCAGCACGAAAATCAAAAATCTTTCGCCCACCCTGGATAATATTGGGACTTTCGTATTTATAGACGTTTATCGTTCCCTTGGCCGCGATGGGATGACCATTGGGATTGCTTGTCTTAACGACCAAATTATTCCATTCTCCTTCTGCCACCTGTCCCGAAGTGACAAACGTTATCCGTAAGGGTCTGTCTGAATAGCTATAGAAACCTAAACTCGTTTGGATTTCGCCCGTTTCATTAATAGCTTCGGCTTGGAACTGCAGGGTAAAGTCTGATTGGTTCCTAAAAATTGTGTCCATAAGCGGGACACGGAAGTAGAACTTACCCATGGCATCGGTCGTTGTAACCGTATCCAAATAGTTGATTTGGCGATAGGTCCGATTATCGTAAAAGGACACCTTATATTTGACGGAGATATGGGATAAACTTGCTCCGGACAGGCTTTCTGCTGTACCCGTGAAGATAGCCGTATCTCGCTTGGTATAGGTTTGCTTGTTTTCGTCAAAACTTACCTTGAAGGTGGGTCTTTTATACTCTTCTACCGAAAATATTTTTTCCGCCAAGCGGTTGTTGCCAATGTGTATTTCTAGGTGAAATGAACCATTTAATGTCTTTTGCGGGATACGAAAGCTGCCATGTGCCGATCCGAAGACATTAGTCGTCAGATCCAGCGTATCGATAGATTGACGGTTAGCGTCTTTTACTATTACTTTTACCAATTGACTTGGCACTACCATCCCTTTCAATACATCTTTTGTGTATACGATGGCTTTAAAGAAAACTTCTTGTCCGGGTCGGTAAATCGCACGGTCTGTAAATAGCAAAGCATCGTTTTGGAGTTTCCCTTCGTCGTTCTCTTCTCGTACATGTTCAGGTATGTTATGTAGATGATCCAATGGGATCAGGTGATTTTCGTCGGGAATGAACAGCAACAGATCTTCTAGATCGTATCGGTTTTTATTGTAATCTGCGAGATAATCAAATTCGCCGTTCTTATTGGTTCGTAATAAACCTACTTTCGCCAGTACCTCCTCTTCAAAATAATAGAGATCTAATCGCTTGTTGTTATAGGGCAAGCCATTTTTTCGGTTTACCATCAAGGTCGTGTATCGGTAATCGATAGCATGGATGCCCTTGGCCTCAATTGTAGGCGAAACAAACACATCGCTTACCACAAGATCTGTCTGTGATACATCCAGATCCTGCCCGTTGTCTTTGAACTGCGGATTGTTGGCTATTAATATGATATAGCTTCCGTAAGATAAGGGGTTGATTTTGAAATTGGTACTGTGGCTCTGATAATCAATAAATGTTTTTAAAGCTATTTCCTCCTCGTAAATCAACTTGGCATCTACGTTTACCTGTTGTGTAATACTATCGTAGACCGTAGTGTATTCCTTGAAATCCTTGGGCGTATTGGTGGTACGGTAAACCTTTATGAATGCCTTGTCTGAATTCAACGCACTGATTTTAAAGGGTATATATTGTTTACTAGGAGCAAAGTTTGGCAATTCAAGCGACAGGGTCTTTTGGGTCAACTCACTGTACAACTTATTCACCCCGTCTAACCAAGGGGAATCCGGATACGCACGAATGGCTTTATCCAGATATGCAACGGCTTCGCCATTTTTCCCTCTGTGTTGTTTTTGTGCGTTAGCAAGGAGAAGCAGAATATATGCATTGTAATCAGTAGGATGTTCCTCCAGTAGTCTTTCGACTTGCTTTTGATGATTCCCTATTTCCCAGACACCATTGTGAGTATAGGGGCGGAAAATAAGATAGGCATATGCATCGCTATAGTTTTTCTCCTTATTCGTTTCTTGTAAGAACTGGATAAAATGCTCGCCCTTATTTTTTTCTGCAGGATAGGAGGAATCTAAAAAATCTAGGTAATTGTAGGTCAACAGATGGTATATGGTTGGAGCTAAGGTTCGGTTTTTGAGATCAGACACCATTGTTTTCCACTTATCAATGGGTTCCTGCATGAGGAGAATTTTATTATCTAATGATATTTTAAAAATGGAATCGATATGGACTTGCCTTTTGTTTGGCTCCCAAGTTAGAAAACCATCGGCAGATTCGACACGACTGTGATACAGGTGCTGAGAAAGAAAAGATGCATACATATTTTGCAATACTTTCTTTTCCAAGGGCGTGGCTTTGTCGATATGGGAAAGTAGATGCTGCTGTATGCGATAAAAAGCTGAATCAGTGCTCATATTGATTGTTAAAGCATATTGTTCTGCCAGCACAGCCCGTATCCATTCAGGGCTGTTGTTTTCTGCTTGGGCTTTCGCTTTTATGGTTGTAATAAGGTGCTGAGTCTGTTGGTAATTTTTGATACTTATCAAGCGGCCAACTTCTTCCCATTGGGCTTTGAAATCCTGACCAATACCAATAAGAGGGAGCAACATCAAAAGGGCGATAACGATTCGTTTCATAAATGCAGATACTAATTCCATACAAAATACTTAATATTTAGGAAGGGGATGCAGATAAATTGAAAATTCCATAAATGAAGGTGGAAATGTACGCGCTTGTCTATTGAATTGTAAAAAAACTGCTATATTGTGTCTAAATATACTACCACCGTAATGAAAAGAAGCCGTTTATATATTGCTTTTGTTTTGGCTATCACCTCTATATTTAGCTATTCGCCATCTATGGCACAACGTACAGAAAAACCACCTCTTCACGGAAAACATTGGATGGCCATTACGGGGAAACCGTTGGCGGCGACAGCCGGAGCAAATCTTTTTCAACAGGGCGGCAATGCGGTGGATGCTGCCTGTGCGATGTTAGCCGCTACCTGCACGATGTGGGATGTACTAAGTTGGGGCGGTGAGACACAGGCATTGATTTACCATCCTAAACACAAAAAGGTTATCGCTATTAACGCGCTGGGGGTAGCTCCTACGGGTGCTACAGTAGATTTTTTTAAATCGAAAGGTTATGAGTTTCCGCCGGAATATGGCCCTCTTGCCGCCGTTACGCCTGGGACGCCAGGGGGACTATGTTATATGTTGGCGCAATATGGAACCAAAAGCTTAGCCGAGGTATTGGCTCCAGCTCTGGAGATGGCGGCAGGATATCCTATAGATGCGCAGACGGCGAACAGCATAGAAAGAGGCAAGAACAGAATCAAGGAATGGCCGTACAGTAAAAGGGTATTTTTAGTGCACGAAGGTGAAGAGCGGGAAGCACCCGAGGCGGGTGAAATTTTCGTGCAGGAGGACCTCCTACAAACACTTTCAAAAATGGTACAAGCCGAAAAGCAAGCTTTGGTTGAAGGAAAAGATCGCAAAGCGGCAATCATGGCTGCTAGCGACCGATTCTACAGGGGCGATATTGCAGATGAATTTGTACGCGGGAGTAGAGAACAAGGAGGTCTAATCACTAAAGAGGACTTAGCCAACTGGCATCCTATCGAGGAAGAACCGTTGCATATCAACTATAAGGGGATAGACGTTTATAAACTACAGGAATGGACCCAAGGCCCTGCGTTGCTCCAGAGCTTGCAGATGCTGAAGAACTTTGACCTACAGGCCATGGGATATAACTCAGCGCCTTATATACATACGCTTTATCAAGTAATGAATCTAGCCTTTGCGGATCGCGACTTCTACTATGGTGACCCCTATTTTCAACCGAAGGCTCCTATGAAGGGACTACTGAGCGAAGTCTATGCTAAGACTCGTGTACAAGAAATCGACGCGCAGCGAAACAATCGGCAAGTGGCCCCTGGTAACCCCTACCCTTTTGAAGGTAAAACCAATCCGTATGAGGCACTCCTGCAACAGCGTAAAGCACAGTATGCACCTTCCACAGAGATGGAAAAGAATTTTGTACCAACACATGACGCTATGCCCTCTACGGCTGCTCTACATGAAGCTTCGGCACAGCATCTGACTTCTTTAGCTACGGATAGTGCTTATATGGACCGATTATGGCGTGGAACAACCACGGTAGAAGCTGCTGATGCAGAGGGCTGGATAGTATCCATTACGCCAAGCGGTGGATGGTTGCCGGCCTGTATCGCCGGGAATACAGGTATAGGCATGAGCCAACGCCTACAGAGCTTTGTACTGGATTCGCTTATCAACCCTTTTAACGTGGTAGCCCCTGGCAAAAGACCACGTGTAACCCTTACGCCTTCTCTTGCCTTAAAGAATGGTGAACCTTACTTGTCTTTCGCCGTGCAAGGAGGTGATACACAAGATCAGAACCTTCTGCAATTTTTTCTGAATATGGTGGAATTCGGCATGACACCGCAGCAAGCCAGTGAAGCTCCGAACGTCAACAGCAACCAACTTTGGCTCTCTTTGGGCGGTACGCAAATCGACGACAGAAGACCTCGAGCCGGCAGTATGCTGCTGGACAAACGTACATCCCAAGAGGTCATAAAGCGGCTCAAAACAATGGGCTATAACATCCAATTGGCTGAGCGGACAAGTGGCCCTATCAACGCCATTTACTTCGATCAGAAACATGGCACGCTCTGGGGTGGCAGCAGTAACAATGGCGAGGATTATGGAATTGGATGGTAGTAGTCGAGTCAAAATCCAAAATTAAGGAAAACTGCCTATCTTTGATTTGTTTAAGTCTTATTGCTATGGAAACAGTGGAATCAATTCTTCAATATTATCAAAACACGAATAAGGAGATACCTACAGATATTTTATTGCCTAAGGGGGAAACAAGCCATTTCAATATTTTGGAATCAATGAACTGCTTATTGACTTTTCCTTATATGCGCAGGAATTATTACAAAATTTGTTTAGTCGACAATTCCTTGGTTTATCAAATGGGCGATCGTAAGATCGAGATCGATGGTCCTTGTATCGTATTTTCAAATCCTACCCTCGCCTACAGCCTCGAACGTAAATATGAATGCAATCGACGGAAGGGATATATCTGCCTATTTAATGAAGATTATTTGACTGGGGATTTGAAGGCGGTTCTGCTTAAACTGAATGCCCTTTATCAGGATGATGTTTTCCCATATATCAAGTTGACAAATGAAGAGTATGAGATGTTTTCCTTGTATTTCAAAGGATTGCGAGATGAATACACCGGAAGTTTTGAATACCGAAAAGAGATTATTGTTAATCTCTTACGGTTAATTATATACCTCGCGATCAAGATCCAATTACAGCATTGTCCGGAGCTGAAACAGCAGGATTTTAGCGACCGCTTGGTTCGGGCATTTATGAAATTATTGGACGGACAGTTTCCCGTGGATTCACCGAAACACAGTATTCATTTTAAGACACCTGCAGAATTTGCGGACAAGTTGAATGTGCATGTAAACCATTTAAACCATAGTTTAAAAACCGGTACAGGAAAGTCCACCACACATCTTATTCAAGAGCGAATCGTTACAGAAGCAATGGATCTGTTGAAAAACACAGATTGGAGCATTAGCGAAATTGGAAATAGCCTGGGATTTGAATACCCTCAGCATTTTAGTCATTTCCTGAAAAAACATACCGGACAAAACCCATCCTTTTATAAAAAAGCTAATATTTTGAATATTTCCGCTATAAATAAATTCTCATAGGCTGAGGAGAACCGAGCTTGCAAGCTCACCTTAGGTAAACCACGAAGTTTGAATTATGTAAAAACTTGTTTGAAGTGAGTATATAGGAATTCACCTGCAGCATCTAATTTTGCTCCATATTAAAATCCGTATATGAAACTCTTAAAAAAAGAACACGAACAAGTTGCGAGTGTTTTAGCTTTTGCTTTAATTCCGATTTCTGGGTTGGCGATGGATGTTTACCTGCCGTCATTTCCGGATATGGCATCAGATCTTCAAACTTCCGCATCCAACATCAAATTAACACTAAGTATTTATTTAATTACCTACGGTATATCGCAATTGTTTGTCGGCAGTGTCGTCGATAGTTTTGGTCGCTATCGGATCAATATACTGTCAATATTGATTTTTACGATTACCTCGATGGCCATCATATTTGCCCCGAATGTATATTGGATTTTTGGGTACCGCTTTCTACAGGGAGTCGCGATTTCTTTTATCGTGGTCTGTAAGCGGTCATTTTTCATAGATGTGTATACGGGTGACAAACGAAAACATTATACGAGTATGCTGACAGTCGTCTGGGCTACTGCACCAATATTAGCCCCATTTCTAGGCGGTTACCTCCAGGAATACGTGGGATGGAGGGCAAATTTTTATTTCTTGTTCTTTTATGGACTGATTATGTTATTGCTGGAGATACGGTATAGCGGGGAAACGATCAAAAGCAGACAACCTTTTGATTTAAAAAGCATCATTAAAGTTTACAAAAAGCTATTATCACACGTAGATTTTACTGTTGGAGTAATCTTATTGGGTTTTAGTTATACTATGGTGATGGTATTCGGAATGAGCATCCCATTTATTGTAGAGCATTCCTACCATCTGAGCCCAATCGTCTCTGGTTACAGTGCATTGTTATCTGGTGTCGCGATATTTCTGGGAGGGATTTCAGGAAAATTATTGATCAATAGACCTTTTTATCAAAAGCTCTTTGTTGCGAATATGATCCAGATGATTACGGCTTTACTGATGTTTTTCAGCGCAGATCTTTCGATCGGTCTTCCGGGTTTATTATTGTTTGTATTTATTATTCACCTATGTCAGGGCTTTACTTATAATGTCTATTTTACGTATTGTATCACTCGGTTTCCTGAAAATGCAGGTACATCCAGTGGAATTGCCAGTGGAGTATGTTATATCATTTTTTCCTTTTTGAGTTATGTGATAGCCAATTTCTTAAATGTTCAGGATCAATTTGGACTCGCTATTTCCTATATGTTTTGTATCGGCGTTATTCTACTATTGCTGTTGATATTTAAACCTGCGATAAGTAGCCAGGTTTCGTTACAAGGGGAATAGATTAAAAAAGCGATCAAGTAAAATATTATTTTATTTAATCGCTTGTAGAACCTGCCTTTTAAAAGTGCCCTATCGTAAATTTACCATTGGAACACAACCGAGGTGCCATCTGGCTTATTATCAAATCTCACGAGGTAAGTCTTTGTGTGTGGATCCCAATTCTTCTCCGATAATACTTCTATATCAGCATTATCTCTCCAGTTCAAATTGAGATAAAACCGCATATTGAGCGGCATAGGCAAACATAAACATTGCCTCGACATTATTTTTTTCGCTATCCTCATTCCAGCCGGCTAGTAAGTTCGTCGGCAAATATCCCTGATTTAGGTGGTTATCATAACTGTAGTCTAGATTCTTTTGAAAAGCCTCGAGATAGCTGGATGCGCTTTCGTGAATGGGTAATACATCCATGTAGCCGCGCATCAATACCCCATTAAACCAGTTATTGAAACCTTTGGTAGTGAAAGAGTATAGGTCAGACACCGTCGTACCCAGCTTAGCAAAATGCTGAAAACTAGCATCGGACAATTTACTAATATCTGCTATATAAGCCTTATTTTTAGTAGCTCTATACAGGTCTGCACCACCGGATAGCATGGTACCGCTATTGTAACTGTATGCGGTTCCGACAGGGTCGGTCAATACCGTACTTGCTCTGTATTTTACGCCTTTTACCGTTTCATATCTGATCTTGCAATCTGGCTGACATCCGCCCATCATATCCGCATATACTCCTTGTGCTGTAAGCAAATGCCGCTTCTGCCAATCGTAAATTTTCTGTGCAAAGGAAAGATAATAATCGCTCTTTTTCTCTTGTTTTGTCTTACGGGTCTTTTTATCTTTCGCGTCGATATACCTATATTCTATCTTATCCGACTTCCCTTTATACAATTCATGGAGCCACACGAGCGGACTGATCATTGGGCCATTGCTACATGCATGCTTGGTTACATAACCGGGTCCCCAAGGTATACCGCCAATCTCATTTCCTGTGGCATCGCGTCCGCTGTCCCACCCGTCGAGTACATAGGCTGTAAGATATTCTGCATGTTCTAAATAAGATTTTTGTCCCGTGAGCTTATATGCTTCTATAAATTCACGTATGAGCCACATCTGATCGTCATAAACGTTCAATACCCCTGTTACATTGGCCTTCCCTTTTTCGTTAACCCGATCTACGGCATAGACAGTCCACTCCTTCGTTTGAGTAAAAGAAACCAGATTAAAGGTTCCCAGATAGTATGCCGCATTGTTATACAATTGGTTTAATAGCGCAGTATATCGGCTATAGTGTTTGTCGTACAGCGCTGTATTCCCGTTTTCATTTTGTGTTTTCAGGCCTTTTAAAATTGCATTAACTGCTTCAATGGAAGCACCGTACATCCACACGCTTCCTCTTTCGGATAAACGTACCTTGGTAAAAGGATTGTAAAACCGTCCCATTTCCATATCTTCCCCTTTAAAATGACTTTCTAGTGTTTGATCCACTAGTTGCATCGCACGGTTTAAGTTTCGTGTCGCGGGATCTTCCTGATTTGTTACGGAAAAGGTGTTATTGGATATCTGCTCGGGAGATACGATAAACCCATAAAAACCTGTAGCTGTGGCCATAGCTACGATAATAATAGAACACAAACCGAAATCACGTCGTAACTTATTTGCTTTATTTTTCATCTATTTATTATTATTCTATTATTTCTCAATGGAACTTATGAATGCATAAAAACAAACATTTCATATCTTAAAATTTATAAATTCAACTACAATATTAGGCCATTAAATTCCCGATTAAAACTGGGTTAAATGAAAAAGAAAAACATTAATGATAACGAATTAACAGTTCTAACTATGGTTCTTTATCTCATCTAAATACTGAACATCATTCAAGTCAAAAGGGGTTTCTTGGTAGACAAAATAATTCAACCAGTTGTTGAAAAGTAAATTCGCATGACTTGTCCAGCAGACTAACGGACGGTTCTTGGGATTATTGCCCATGTAATAGTTCTGAGGTACGTTTAGCGGAAGTCCTTTCTCCAAGTCTCTCATATATTCTTCATGAAGGGTAAGTGGCGCATACTCCGAATGTCCAGTAAGATAAAACTCACGCCCCCCTCTAGAAGATACGATTGCCACTCCTGCATCCTCAGACTCGGACAAGATCGAGATCCCTTCCTTATTTTCCAAATCTGCTTTTAGCATCGTCGTATGTCTACTATGTGGAATAAAAAATTCATCATCGAAACCTCTAAACAAAGCGTCTCTTTTTTCTGTGGCGGTATGTTTAAAAACGCCAAACAGCTTTTTGTCCAACGGTATTTTTTCTACACCATAAAAATGATAGAGAGCTGCCTGAGAGGCCCAGCAGATATACAGCGTGGAGGTGACATGCTTTCTCGCCCAATCGAAGATTGTTGTGATTTCATCCCAATAGGTTACTTCCTCAAATTTCAACATTTCTACCGGAGCACCAGTGATGATCATCCCATCATAAAAATTCTCTTTTATCTCACTAAATCCTTTATAGAACATTTCAAGGTGTTCTTCCGATGTATTTTTAGGTGTATGGGTGTCCAGTCTCAAAAACTCTACTTCTACCTGAAGCGGATTGTTGGAAAGTAATCTCACAAAATCGGTCTCTGTAGATATTTTAAGTGGCATCAAATTAAGTATAAGCACACGCATGGGCCGAATATCTTGTGCATTGGCTCTCAAGTCGCTCATCACAAATATATTTTCCTTTTTTAGAAGCTCTATGGCTGGCAGATTATTTGGTATCTTGACTGGCATATTCTATTTTATTGCGCTTTATTTTACGACAAAAATATAAAGAATAAACGGGAACTTAAAAATTCAGCATACAGACTTTAGCTTTGTGCAGCCGTGCATACCTTTCTTAGTCCTCCCCTTTTTAATAATCAACCTACCAAAGAGTCTGCGTAACTACATGGACATGTTATTTATTGACGTTACAGCAACTATATATAGTCAGTACGACTATCAAAATATATGTACATTTGATATATTAAAAATTTTCTAATACCTTTAGCTAACTAATTTATAAATCAAATAAAAAAATGAACAAAGCAGATTTAATAAAACATGTAGCTTCGGAAAGTGGTATTTCCCAAGCTCAGGCAGAAAAAGCAATCAACAGTTTTACTTCTGGCATTCAACAATCCTTGACTACAGGAGAAACCGTAACATTGATTGGTTTTGGATCGTTCTCTGTGAGTGAACGCGCAGCACGTAATGGACGTAATCCGCAAACCGGTGCAGTTCTAAAAATCCCGGCTAAAAAATTGCCGAAATTCTCGGCGGGGAAAGCATTAAAAGAAGCAGTAGCCGGACCGGTAAAAAAAGCAAAGAAAAAGTAACACACTACAGTATTTTGGCACGAATATTGCAACTTAGTTACTTCATAATTTAGGTTAATAATTGGTTTAATCCTCTAACATCGCCCGGTGTTGGAGGATTTGTTTTTTACGGAAAATTCAGTAGCTTAGAACAAGATTGACCATTTGGACAATCTTTCGTGTTAATTAATAAAAGATGGTGACATATAAGTAACGACCTAATCGACGGAATCTACATGAAAAAATATTTGTTCATCGCTATGGCTATCGCTTATTGTAGTTCCTGCAATTTATCGAACGAGAAAGAGGTTTCACGTATTGAAAAGCGAGATAACATTTTAAAGAATATTATTCCTCCTACTATTTCAGAAAATGTGATGCTTTTAACACACTTCGGAGCGATCGGTGATTCGTTGACGGACTGTAAACCTGCTTTCGACAAAGCAATCGAAATGTGTAAAGAACAAAAAGGAGGAAAAATTATTGTGTCCGAAGGAATCTACCTTATTAATGGCCCAATTCATTTAACCGACAACGTATGCATAGAGTTGCAGAAAGGATCGAAATTGGTTTTTGGATCAACTCCCTCCGACTATCTTCCGGTCGTACTTACCAGCTGGGAAGGAACTTTTTTATATAACTACAGCCCATTTATTTACGGCTATCAATTGGAGAATATCGCAATAATAGGTGAAGGCACTATTGACGGAAACGCACGCGATTCATTTAGCAAGTGGGCTGAACATCAAAAAGAAAGTCAGCTTCTAAGCCGCCAAATGAACCATGAAAATACTCCTTTAAAGGAACGAATATTCGGATCAGGTCATTTTCTTCGTCCGCATTTAATTCAGTTTTTTGAGTGTAAGAATATTCTAATCGAAGGTGTTACCATAGAAAATTCTCCATTCTGGTGTGTTCATCTTTTGAAATCTGAAAACATCACTGCCCGAAAAGTAAAATTTAACGCGTTCAACAGAAATAATGACGGCTTTGATCCAGAATATTCGAAAAACATATTGATTGAAGATATTGAGTTCAACAATGCTGATGACAATGTTGCTATTAAAGCGGGACGTGATTATGAAGGAAGAAAAACAGGAATTCCATCAGAAAACATTATCATACGCAATTGTAGATTTAAAGGTTTGCACGGCGTAGTCATCGGAAGCGAGATGTCGGCAGGAGTGCAAAATATATTTGTTGAAAATTGCACATATGGTGGTTACTGTAAGCGTGGCATTTATTTAAAATCAAATCCCGATCGTGGAGGTTTTATTCGTGATATTTACGTAAATGATGTGGAATTCGGTGAAGTGGAAGATCTTTTCTATATAACGGCTTATTACCATGGCGAAGGAAAAGGATTTGAAACCGACATCCGAAATATATTTGTGGATAACATAAGATGTAGAAAAGCAACCAAATCAGGTTTAGTTATCCAAGGGTATCCTTCAAAAAAGGTGTCAGATATTTACTTTTCCAATATACGTATAGATTCCTGTTCCACTGCAATGAGTTTTACAAATACAGAAAACATTGTGTTTAATGATATCATTATTGGACAGGAGGTAAAAATACCATCACACGCAAAATAAGATTGCACACATTTAAATGTGCAATCAATAGTATATTAACGAACAAGAGTATATTGCTTAATTCAACTCAAATTTATATCCAACCCCCTTCACCGTGGCCACATAATTCTCACCTATTTTTTCACGCAATTTACGGATATGTACATCTATAGTTCTATTTGTCACTACTACAGAATCTTCCCAAATAGCCTTCAAAATCTGTTCTCGTGTGAACACTTTATTGGGTTTCGACGCTAAGAGATATAAAAGCTCAAACTCTTTTTTTGCTAAAACAATTTTTTCATTAGCGCGATACACCAAAAACGAATCACGATCGATGATCAAGTCCATGATGTCAAGTTTGTCCGTTTCTTCTTCTACCGATTCAGAAGCATTTCTCCGTAGTATTGCATTAATACGGGACATCAATGCACGCGGCTTAATTGGTTTTGCAATATAATCGTCAGCTCCAACATGAAATCCCGCTATTTCAGAATACTCCTCACTCCTAGCCGTCAAAAACACCATAAATGTATGTTTAAATTCTGGCAAAGAGCGCATAATACGGCATGCTTCGATGCCATCCATTACCGGCATCATGACATCTAAGATAATTAAATCGGGATTTACTTCTTTAGCCCTTTCAATCGCTAACTTTCCATTGGCGGCTGTGTAAACCTGATAACCTTCTCTTTCTAAGTTATAAGATATCAAGTCTAAGATATCCTTTTCGTCATCTACCACAAGTATTTTCTGCTTGACGCTCATATTTATTTTTTTAATAAAAGTATGTACTTTATGGTAAGATAAAGTTAAAGAAATGTTATGAAATTGTTAAGCCTTAAAATAAACTTAATAAATTAATAAAGTGCTTCTAATTTAACGCTTTACTCAAAAAATCGCCCAGTTCTTTACCGCGCAAATTTTTAGCAGCGATGTTCCCGTTAGCATCAACCAAAACAGATGCTGGGATTGCCATTATTCTATACATAAGCACCAGATCAGAATTCCAAGCTTTCAAATCCGAGATATTTGTCCATGTTAACTTATCTTCTTCGATGGCGCGCATCCATGAACCTGGGTTATTATCAAAAGATACACCCAATACGGCAAATCCCTTATCTCTGTATTGATCGTATAAACGCACAATATTAGGATTCTCTTTACGACAGGGCACACACCATGATGCCCAGAAATCTATCAATGTCAATTTACCCCTGTAATCAGACAGCTTCACGATTCTATTGTCCGGCGTATACGCCTCAAATTCGGGTGCCGGTTGTCCTACAGCCAGTATCTTCAACTTTGCAGCCTCTTCCTTAAATTGGTTTACATATCTATTTTCAGTAAACTGATCATGTATCTGCTCCGCATATGCAATGATCTCTTGCTCAGCAATCTCAGGATCTAGCGTGCTAACAGCATAGAAACCCGCTAAATTTTGATTTTCATTGGCAAATTCGACAACTTTCTTCGTATAATAATTTAGCTCTTGCTTAAATGATGTAAGGTATTCTGAACGCAGATTTTCAATTTCGATTTCCGATTTTCCCGCGGTAGCTTTTACAAAGGAAGCCTGTAGGGAATCCTGAATAAGTTCTTTCCGACGTTTTGTAGGTGCGAATTCCTTTAATTTTGATGACAGTTCGGATCCGACGATATCGTATTGCTCTGGATTTTGAAGGTCGGTCACAAATTGAATCTTTTCTCCAGGTATCAATATAATAGGGTATCTATTTTTTCCTAATTCGACAGACAACAATCTCGGTTGTGTAGCTTGCCGCTCGAATTTAAATTTATGATGATCACCTAAAAAAACAGAATCCAACTTACGATCACCTTCATAAAATGCAACTACCCTGATATTGCCCGGATTATTTATTTGTCCGGAAATAGAGATCACATCTTTTTGACTACAACTCCACAACGCGTTGAGCGCAATTACACCTACAACAAATCTTATTACCTTCATGCTTTACGAATTAATTCAGAAAATCTTTTGCGCGTTGAATAGCCTTATCTAATCCTGACGCATCTTTCCCTCCCGCAGTAGCAAAGAAAGGCTGGCCTCCTCCGCCACCTTGTATATCTTTGGCAAGATCCCTAACGATATTACCGGCATTCCAACCTTTTTCTTTGGCAAGCTCATCCGAGATAACGACCGTCAAACTCGGTTTACCCTCAAAATTTGCACCTAATACCAGGAACAAATTGTTGATAGCACCTTTTAATGCATAGGCCAATGTCTTCATGGCCTCTGCATTCGGAAGATCCACTATGGTAGATAAAAAATTAATCCCGTTTATGTTTTCCAATTTTGCTTCAAGATCCTTTTTCAGCGAAAATGATTTTTCTCTTATCGTATTTTCAATCTCTTTACGCAGCGCACTGTTCTCTTCCATTATTTTACCAATAGCCAACACAAAATCTTTGGGATTATTTAGAAGTTCCTTGACATTTTGAAAAAGTTCAAAGTGCTCCCGAATTAGAGCCGCCGCTTTAGTTCCGGTAATTGCTTCTATGCGTCTTACCCCAGCTGCTACTGCCGATTCCGAAACAATCTTGAAAAACCCAATTTGTCCTGTGGCCTTCACGTGTGTACCGCCACAAAGTTCTTTAGAAAAGTTATCATCAAATGTTATAACGCGCACATAGTCACCATATTTTTCACCAAACAAGGCCGTAACACCCGAGTCTATAGCCTGCTGAAAAGGCACTTGCCTTTCCTCTTTCAGCGCAATATTTTCACGAACCTTGGCATTGACAATATCCTCAACCTGCTTGATTTCTTCCGCTGTCATTTTTGAGAAGTGAGAAATGTCAAATCGCAGAATATCAGAAGAAACCAAAGATCCCTTTTGGTTTACATGCTCCCCCAGCACCTGCTTCAGTGCAGCATGCAACAAGTGTGTCGCTGAATGATTACTCTCTGAGTCCAGTCTTTTGCCCAGATCTACACTCGCTTCAAAAAAGCCTTCGAAAGATCCAGGCAATTGATCTATAAAATGAATAATAAGGCCATTTTCTTTCTTGGTATCAGTAATACTTATTTTCTCACCTGATTCAGAAACAAGCACACCAGTATCTCCGACCTGACCTCCACCTTCAGCATAAAAAGGGGTAACAGATAATACCAATTGATATTGAACTTTTGCTTTGGCCGTAACTTTACGGTATTTTATTATTTCAGTTTTCGCTTTTAACACATCATAGCCTACGAATTCTACGTCGGCTTCTTCCCCAACCATGATCCAGTCGCCGGCGTCAATAACCGTAGCTGCCCGAGAACGATCCTTTTGCACATTTAACGCGGCATTAAATGCCTCCATATCTACGGAAATACCTTTTTCACGCGCTAAAAGGTCTGTCAAATCGATTGGGAATCCATACGTATCAAACAGTTCAAATGCGAAATCCCCATCTACAGACGTATGATCTGTTACATAGTTTTCAAAACGTTGGATTCCCGTAGTCAATGTGCGTAAGAAAGCAATTTCTTCTTCTAATATCACCTTTTCTACAAAATCCTGTTGCTGATAAAGTTCATCAAACACGCCTTTAAATTGATTCGCTAACAACGGTACCAGTTCGTGAAAGAACGGGTTTCTAAAATTTAAGAAGGTGTAAGCATACCGCACTGCCCGACGGAGAATTCTGCGAATGACATAACCGGCTTTATTATTGGAAGGTAGCTGTCCATCTGCAATAGCAAAGCTCACCGCCCGGATATGATCCGACAGTACGCGCATGGCAATATCCGTCTTTTCGTCCGTGCCGTATTCTATATTTGCTTTATCTGCAATATATGTTATCAACGGTTGAAAAACATCCGTATCGTAATTCGAGCTTTTCCCTTGTATGGCACGGACAAGCCTTTCAAATCCCATACCTGTGTCAACATGCTTTGCAGGAAGTGCTTCTAAATTCCCGCTTTTCAAGCGATTGAACTGCATGAACACCAAATTCCAAATTTCAATGACCTGTGGATGATCTGCATTTACCAGATCTTGTCCTCTAGTAGTCGCTCTTTCAGCATCCTGCCGCATATCATAATGGATTTCAGAACACGGGCCGCAAGGTCCTGCATCTCCCATCTCCCAAAAGTTATCTTTTTTGTTACCTAAGAGGATACGATCTTCTCCGATATGTGCTTTCCAAAGTTCGAAAGCTTCATGATCACGCTCCAGTCCTTCGGAAGTATCACCTTCAAAAATTGTAACGTATAATTTATCTTTATCTAGCTGATAGACCTCCGTAAGCAATTCCCAAGCCCAGGCAATAGCATCCTTTTTAAAATAATCACCAAATGACCAGTTCCCTAGCATCTCAAAGAGCGTATGGTGATAGGTATCAATCCCCACTTCTTCCAGATCGTTATGCTTGCCCGAAACCCGAAGACAGCGTTGCGTGTCTGCAATACGCGGATATTTAACAGTGGCTTCCCCTAAAAATAATTCCTTAAATTGATTCATTCCTGCATTAGTAAACATCAGTGTTGGATCATTTTTTACGACAACAGGTGCCGATGGGACAATATGATGGGATTTACTTTTGAAAAAATTCAAATAAGCCTCGCGTATTTCTCTACTGGTCATGAACTATATCTATTTAATTAATAAACGATGCAAATCTACTTAAAAATGATTGCTCTTCCAACGATAAATCTATTGACCTAAAGGATCGTAAAACTCTTCCAAAATGACAACAATACCACTAAAACGTGATAACACTCCTTTATTCTTCATTTATTTTTAGTACATTTATATGGACTATAAGTACATATAAGATTTCATGAAAAACAAGATTCTAGTTCCTACAGATTTTTCCGAAAATGCATTATTTGCTGCACAATATGCCTGCAAGCTAGCGCAGAAAAACAATGCAAGCATTACCTTATATCATTGTTATACGGCTCAGTCTTCAAACTTTGACTCTGAAGAACTGGCAGAGAAATTTGAAGATGACAAAATTTTCAAAGCCGATCTGTTAATTGAGGAATTGCGTAACAACCTCATCATCGAATTCGCAGACCTCATCATAGAGACCACCTGTGAAAGGGGGTTATTAATAGAAACGCTCCCACTGTACGCAAAACTGGAGAACATTGGGCTTATCGTAATGGGCACAACGGGCAGGGGAAGTAACAAATCTATTGTTTGGGGCAGTAATACAAGCCAAATAAGCGCGCAATCCCCTGTCCCTGTAATTGCCATACCCAATAGACACGAAAATTTTAAACTGAAAAAAGCCGCAATTTTAACAAATTTCAAACCCGAAGAATTAGAAACGCTTAAGGATTTTTTGAACTTATTTCAACATATCCAGCATCTTGAAATCATCCACGTCGTAAAGGATGAAAAGAATATAGACCAAATTAAAGAAAAACTGGCTTCTTGGGTATTTATTATTCAAGATCTAAATGGAATCGAACAAGTCTCAAGCACATTAGAATGTGTCGACGAATCCGATAAAGACTTGGATACAATTGCAGAAGTCATCAATAGTACGATTAATAAAGAAGATTTTGATATGATTGTAGTCACTAAAACACGCAAAAGTTTCTTTGAACGTTTATTTAGAAAGTCGGTATCAAAAGAGATTACCCTTAATCTAAAGAAACCTACATTCTTTGATAACAATTAAAAACACAAAAGCCATGACAAATAAAATTATCATTCCTGTAGATTTTTCTGAATATTCCCAAAATGCAATTGAAGTGGGTTGTGAAATCGCAAAACAAACTTATCACGATATAGACTTGGTCCATATTTTTACAGACCATACTAATATATATCGTAATTCGATTGACACACCAGATTTAATTGATCCGCGGGTTGGTATGGCAAAGAGGGATATGCAACAAGTGATTTCAAGAATAATAGGAAAGTATCCACAGGTGAATATTAATACCATTTTTAGAGATGGAAACTTATATGAAGAAATCAAACAATTAACACATTCAAATTCGTATGATGCTATTGTAATGGGCACGAAAGGCTCTTCCGGACTTGATGCCTTATTAATCGGATCTAATATGTATGATGTATTCCAGAATTCGGCCACACCTGTTTTAGCGATACCTTTGAATTCAAAAAAATTCAAAAAGGATAAAGTGGGTTTATTATGCAACTTCAAAGATGGTGAAATAGATGTCTTAAAGCAGGCGATAAAAGTATTTGACAACGATTTCGAGTTGATATTAATACATATAAACACCGACAATACACCGATATCCAATATAGACAAAAAGTTTGACTCATTTATACCCCACATCATCGAAGAGACCGGAATAGACAATATCTCATACATCGTAAAGAATCAATCTTTCTTTATTCAGTACAAAGAGAATATTTCTTCCGCTATCGACAGTGTCATAGCAGATGAATTAATAGACATCCTTCTAGTTACAAAAAGCAAAAAAGGTTTCTTAAGACAAATTACGTCTGAAAATATTGTCAAAAAAATGGCTTACCAAATTAAAATACCAAAATTTTTCGCTAAATCATAGGCGCTACATCGCCATAGAGAGCCTACATTGTAGCGCAACAGCTACACATAGATACTTTCATAGGGTTTATTACCAATAAAAATCAACAATGGAATGATTTGGCAAAAGATTTGCCATAGACTTGGTATCAAATTAAATTTTATGAAAATTAAAAATTTACAAAAAGTATCTATGTTGATTGCTGCTGGTATGATTACAACGGCATCGTTTGCGCAGGAAAGAAATAAGACCTCTATTGAAGGCACCTCTCCGTTAGGTTATACTTCGGAATACAGAACATGGTCAGTCGGTGTTAATGCAGGCCTCCTGAACCAGTCCAACATTTTTGGTTTTAACCGTGATGGTTTCGATAAATTAAACCATAACTTGGGCTATAGCGCTTATATCAAAAAGCAAATTTCTCCATCATTTGGATTAAAAGCACAATATATGGGCGGGAAAGTAGGTGGAATCAATGAAGATGCTGCAGGTAGTGATATTGCTGAATTCGAAACCAAAACACCTTGGTCCGCAGCCTTATCGGCGGAATGGACTATGGCCAATACCAATTGGCGGTTTTTTAACAGTTTTATTAAGCCTTATGTAGCTGTGGGATTAGGTGGGTTAAATTTTGAAACCACTACTATACTAGCTGATGGCTCATCAAATACCGCAGAAGCCCAAACGAAATTATACGTACCAGTAGACGCAGGGTTTAAATTTGCTATCGCAAAAGGCATTAACCTCGATTTAGGTTACCAATTAAATTGGGCTAATCAAGATTTCGACGGAAGAGCTGGTGGACAGTATAAAAACGACCTCTTTTCTTATGCACATGCTGGTTTAGAAATTGCCTTAGGTAACGGTAATAAACCTTACTTAGGAAATAGTAATCCTATAGCTACGCTAGTAGACGATTACACTAAAAAGTACGATGAACTGAAATCGGAACGTGATGCATTAGTTGCTTCGAATAATGAGTTAAAATCTCAAATGAATACGCTGAATGACGAGTTGAGGGATGACGACGGAGATGGTGTAGCAAACAAATTTGACAAATGCCCCAACACACCAGCAGGCGTTAAGGTCGATGGTTCAGGTTGTCCACTTCCTGAAATAAAACATGAAACGAAAGTAATTGAAAAAATTGTCGTTACAGAAGAAGATAAAAAAGTCGTAGATGAAGCGATTAAAAATTTAGAGTTCGAAACTGGTAAATCCACTATCCGTACGACTTCTTATTCATCTCTGGACAGAGTAGCTGCTATTTTGATTGAGAAAAACTTTAGTTTGAAATTAGCTGGTCATACCGACAATACAGGTTCCATGCAAACAAACTTACGCCTGTCAAAAGAGCGCGCTGAAGCGGTAAAAGCTTATTTAGTTTCTAAAGGAGCTAATGCATCCCGCATAGAAGCTACGGGTTACGGCCCTAATCAGCCAATTGCTACCAATGCAACGGCAGAAGGTCGCCAACAAAATCGTCGTGTAGAATTCACACTCTATTAATAAAAACGCTATGTCGTGAAAAAGGGAGCCTTCGCGGGCTCCCTTTTTTAATACACAATTTCTAGTTATTCTGATCATTCGACTACCGACCAGAACCGTTAGACTCTCCGCTTTCAATTTCTTTACGCAGTACACTGTGTTTTTTCCCGTATAGGAAATAGACCACAACACCTATAATCATCCATATAGCAAGACGTTCCCAGCTTTCAAGAGGAAGCGATGCCATCATCGCCACACAAACGATAATACCCAGAATAGGCACTAACGGAACAAATGGTGTTTTAAAAGGACGCTCAGCCATTGGATTTTTTTTCCGAAGCACCAATACGCCGATACATACTAACGTAAATGCAAGCAGCGTTCCGATACTTACCATGTGTCCTAAATCCGAAACAGGCACGAAACCGGCAAACACACTAACGAAAACCATGAATATTAAATTTGTCTTCCAAGGAGTTTGCCTTTTTGACAAGTCAGAAAATATTTTTGGCAACAAACCATCTTTACTCATGGTGTAAAAGACTCTACTCTGCCCCAGTAGCATCACAAGAATAACGGAAGTATACCCTGCAATAATTGTAACGATCATTGCCGTATTCAGAAAATGATATCCTGTTTTTTCGAATGCAGTTGCGACAGGTTTAGCATCCCCTTTAAAATCTGTATAAGGTGCTAAGCCCGTCATTACATAAGAAAAAAGAACATACAGGATTGTACAGATGATGAGTGAACCAATAATCCCAATTGGCATTCCTTTTTTTGGATTTTTAGCTTCCTGCGCTGCAGTACTGACCGCATCAAATCCGATAAAAGCAAAGAAAACGACACCTGCGGCACGTAATACCCCACTGATTCCATAATGTCCAAAATACCCCTCTTTGAAAAAATCAAAGAATCCTATTTCACCCTTTTTAAGTAAAGTCTCCCCTTCATTTACAGGAATAAAAGGCGTGTGATTTGCCGGATCAATAAATTGCCAACCCAAAGCGATAAATAACAAAACAACCGCTACTTTCAATACAACCAAAATATTATTCACAAAAGAAGATTCCTGCGTACCGCGCATTAATAGCAGGGATAACAAACAGACGACCACAATCGCCGGAAGATTTACCATTCCTCCTTCCCATGGCCCCGTTAGCAATTCCGGAGGCAGCTCTAATCCAAATATGAGCAACAATTGATTAAAATACTGCGACCAACTTGCTGCCACAGTAGCCGCAGCCAGCGCATATTCTAATACTAAATCCCATCCTATAATCCATGCCATGAACTCACCCATTGTTGCATATGAATAGGTATAGGCACTTCCTGCTACAGGTATCATGGAAGCAAACTCTGCATAACACAACCCCGCAAAAGCACAACCTACTGCCGCTATAATGAATGAAAGCATTACCGCAGGTCCCGCATGGTCGGCTGCCGCGATCCCGGTCAACGAAAATAATCCGGCCCCAATAATTGCCCCAACCCCTAAAGCGACCAATCCTCTACTTGATAAGGTTCGCTTCAATGTGCCTTCACCACTTTGTTCAGCCTCCGCGACCAGTTTAGAAATCGATTTTTTATACCACATAATTAAGATTAATATATTTACAGATTCAAAGCTAAAAAAAAACTTTAGCATTTGGCTTATTCTGCTGTAAAACGCTATTTACGACTAATAACAACATGCAAACTACTATAAAACTAGTTATACTTTTCATATATAAGTTTATCATATTCATCTCATAAAATTATTTTTATAAATATAATGCTCTGAACTATAGGATAATTCATATATAATCCCTATCTTTGCATCGCCTTAGGCAATTGAGCCTATTGTATAATTTATTTCATGAACCCATTTTTAGAACTGGGAATCCGTCATGAGGTTGTTAATGCCATCACAGAGTTAGGTTTTGAAAAACCTTCCGAGATACAGGAAAAAGCCATTCCTGTTTTATTGACTGGTAACGACGATTTTGTCGGATTAGCCCAAACCGGCACAGGTAAGACAGCGGCATTTGGTCTTCCATTATTAGAGCAATTAGACTTTTCTCAAAAACACCCACAAGCGTTGGTCCTATGTCCAACACGTGAGTTGTGTTTGCAAATCGCAAAAGATTTAGAAAAATATGCTAAGTACATCGACAACGTGAATGTTGTGGCTGTATATGGAGGTGCAAATATCAGTGACCAACTACGTCAGATCAGACGTGGCGTGCAAATTGTAGTAGCGACCCCGGGTCGTATGTTGGATATTATTGGTCGTAAAGCGATTGATTTTTCCCAAGTAAATTATGTTGTTTTGGATGAAGCGGACGAAATGTTGAACATGGGTTTCCAAGAAGACATCAACAACATTTTGTCAGAAACTCCTGACACTAAAAAAACATGGTTATTCTCGGCTACCATGCCTGCTGAAGTTCGCCGTATAGCTAAAAACTATATGACAGATCCAGTAGAAATGACTGTAGGAACCAAAAATACAGGTAATGCGAACATCGAGCATAACTATTATTTAATCAGAGCAAAAGATAAATACGCTGCTTTCAAACGTATTGTAGACTCCAATCCAGATATCTTTGGTATCGTATTCTGTCGCACAAAAATTGAAACACAAGAAATTGCCGAAGCCTTAATTAAGGATGGTTATAATGCAGATTCACTTCACGGAGATTTATCTCAACAACAGCGTGACAAAGTAATGAAACGTTACCGTGATCGCAATTTACAATTGTTGATCGCAACGGATGTTGCTGCTCGTGGTATCGACGTAAATAACGTGACACACGTAATTAATTTCTCTTTACCTGACGAAATTGAAAACTACACACACCGTTCGGGCCGTACCGCTCGGGCCGGTAAAACTGGTATTTCAATCTCTTTGGTCAACATTAAAGAGCAAAGCAAAATACGTCACCTGGAAAAAGTAATAGGTAAATCATTTGAGCGTAAAGAAGTTCCTCAAGGTTCTGCAGTAGTTGAAAAGCAATTATTAACTATTGTAGATAAAGTTCAAAATGTAGAAATCAACGAAGATCAAATCAATCAATTCCTACCAGCTATCATGGAAGGTTTTGAATCTTTATCGAAAGAGGATATCGTAAAAAGATTTGCTTCGCTAGAATTCAACCGTTTCTTAGAGTATTATAAAGATGCTCCAGATTTGAACATCGATGCACGTGATAACGGAAGAGGTGATCGTGATTTTGACAGAGGTGAACGCAGAGATCGCACTGGTTCTAAAGGATTTACACGTTTATTCATGAACTTAGGCTCAGTAGACGAATTTAATCGCGGAGAGATCTTAGGTTATATTTGTAATACAACGAAGATATCAGGTAAATCAATTGGTAAAATCGATTTAAAAGGCGTTTTTACTTTCTTTGAAGTACAAGATGCTGACGTAGATAAAGTAATTCAAGGATTTAAAGGCGTCGACTTCAACGGAAGAAACGTTCGCATTGAAGTATCTGGCGAAGGCGGCTCTTCAGATCGCGGAAACCGTTCACGTAGTGGCGGTGGCGAACGCAGCGGACGCTCACGCTTTGGTAACAGCGGTGGTGGAGATCGCAGAAGCGGTGGCGAACGCAGAGAAAGAGAACGCAGTGGTGGCGGTGGTTTCCGCGACTTCTCTGGCAAACGTCGCGAATCTAAAAGCAAATACTAGTAATAACTAGCTTTACTATTATAATAAAAAGCTCCCTTGTTATGAGGGGGCTTTTTTTATAATAGGATTTATTTTATATTTTAACAAAGCCCATATCTTTACAGAATAAGAACCACCCTGTATCTAATTCAACACAACTTTATTATTCTATTTCAAGTGCCCGGGAGTAGATTATTGAAATCTTTTACGCAATTGCCGTCTTCTTGATAACCGTAAGCGAGAGTTTTTTATTGGATAGTGTCTATTTTTAGTGATATTATTGAATATTAAAGCAACGAAAAACAAAATCAATGCTCCTAATAAAACCGGACTAAGCACATACCAATATCCCATCGAAGCTATCTTTGTCCCGCCCGTTACAGCTATTAATGCTGTAGCTCCGCCAGGAGGATGCAATGTGCGGGTTACCTGCATCACAACTATGGATAACGATACAGCCATTGGAGCAGTTAACCATATGATATCAGGCATAATCCGAGCAATGGTGACACCTATAAAAGCCGAAACGACATGGCCTCCGATTAGATTGCGGGGTTGTGCCAGCGGACTTTGTATGGCACCATATATCAACACACTTGACGCCCCAAAAGATCCTATCAAAAAAATATTCTCTAGATCCGGAAGACTCAAAGATTGAATAAAAGCTATGGTACTTATTCCTACGAATGCGCCCACAAAAGACCAAAAATGTTCTTTAGGATCTACTAAAGTTTCTTTATAGAATACAATGCGATAAACTCTTAACTGTCTTTTGAACTTCTGGGGGGACATTGATAACGTTAATATTATTTAGAGCGTTGACGTATGGTTTCATATATTACCACAGCTGCTGAAACAGATACATTTAAAGATGCTATCTCACCAAACATCGGAATTTTCGCCAATTTATCCGAAATACGAATCAAATCATCTGAAACACCCACGTCCTCCGCTCCCATTATAATACAAGTCGGCACGGTATAATCGATATCATAAATGGAATCTTGCGTTTTTTCTGTACTCACTACCAACTGAACACCGGATTCTATTAAATATCGTCCTACTTTGCCTAAACTATCTTGTCGACAAACCGGAATTTTATATAAGGCTCCAGCAGAAGTCTTAATCGCATCCGGATTTATTTCAGCCGAACCCTTGCGTGGAACAATAATGGCATGTACGCCTGCGCATTCTGCAGTACGTGCTATTGCTCCCATATTTCGCACATCGGTAACACCATCCAACATTAATAAAAACGGTATTTCGCCCTTCTCGTAAATTGTCGGTAAGAGATCTTCTATCTGATGATAAACAATAGGGGAAATTATGGCTATTACACCTTGGTGATTTTTTCGCGTAATACGATTCAATTTTTCGATTGGAACCTGCTGATAACCTAGATTATGTTCCTTTAATAACGATTTGAGTTCCAAGAACAAACTTCCACTTAAGCCACGCTGTACAAACAGGGATTCTATTTCTTTTCCGCTATCTATTGCTTCTATAACTGCGCGGATACCAAAAACCATTTGATTGGATTCTCTTTTTTCATCCCTATTGTCTCTAATGTGGAAAGCCATGTTACGAATTTATAATATAAAAAATAGCCACCGTATTGTACTATTTGTCGCAAAGATAAGAAAAGAAATTTTGGTTTTTAACTTAGTCCTAAGTTAAAGGTTTTGCGTAATGTTTCTAATGCAGGATTCTTCGTAGCCATTACCTGATATTTCTCCTGCGAAGTGTAGGGCTTTCGAACTTTGGATTGCTCAATCTGAACACCTTCAAGTTCTAAAGAAAAATTCCTTAACTCCACCCGAAGATAATTAAGGATATCTATTTTTCCTTCTCTAAGTTGATCCATTTGTACGGCATTCTCGACATCAATCTCGATTAAATTACCCTTTAAACGGGGTTGACTTGCCGTCATAATAGTATAAAGTGTAATACGGCTTTCTACTTTTAGATTTTCAGCTAACACGTTCCATTTCTCCAAGAAGCCATTTAATGTAACTTCCCGAAATTCGCTCCCTTTTACTAGTTCCTCCTCATCTTCCTCTATTGCTTTCTCTTCAAAAACAGTATTTAAGCTCGGAACGGCTATTGACGGTTTGTAGCTTCCCCATCCTTTTACTGGGGCTGCCGGTTTCGCTACTGGTAATGAAGGGGTGGGCGGGTTATTAGAAGAATTGACCGCTGCACTGGAAACTACAGGTATAGGAATAGCCTTATTTACAATATCTGGAGAGCTATTTTGTGGTATCGCTACCGATTCAAGGAGTTTTTTTTTTAGTTCAACACTAGATGCTGATATACCATTTACGCTCAATTTAATGGCAGATGACAAATGGCAGAGCTTCAGCAAGGCTAGTTCAACTTGCAACCTATGATTTTTACTGGTTCGATAATTGATCTCGCACTGGTTTGCAATGTTTAATGCGGATAATAGTAAACCTGTGTTGATTTGTTGCGACTGCTCCAAATAGCGTTTTTTTATATTGTCGCTTACCTCAAGTAACTTCAGGGTCTTTGGATCTTTTGTGACCAATAGATTGCGCAAATGCGAAGATAAACCAGCAATAAAATGCCCTCCGTCAAATCCCCGATTCAAGATATTGTCAAAAATCAATAACGTATCCGCTGCATTTTCTTGGGAAACTGCAGCCATCAATTGAAAATAATAATCATAATCCAGGATATTCAGATTATCGATTACCGCTTGATATGTAATTTGCTTATTGGAAAAACTAGCAATCTGATCAAACATGGACAAAGCATCACGCAAACCTCCATCAGCCTTTTGCGCAATAATATGCAAACCATCGTCTTCATAGCTGATCGATTCTTTTTGCGCAATAGTCGCTAAATGTCCGGACATATCCTCTACCTTAATCCGATTGAAATCGAAAATTTGGCAACGAGACAATATCGTGGGCAATATTTTGTGCTTTTCTGTTGTAGCGAGAATGAAAATTGCATATGCAGGAGGCTCTTCCAAGGTTTTAAGAAAAGCATTGAAAGCCGCCTGAGAAAGCATGTGCACCTCATCAATAATATAGATTTTATATTTACCTACCTGGGGTGGGATGCGTACTTGCTCAATAAGACTCCGGATATCTTCGACAGA
The DNA here is from genome assembly GCF_005048855.1 of Sphingobacterium olei. Taxonomy (GTDB): domain Bacteria; phylum Bacteroidota; class Bacteroidia; order Sphingobacteriales; family Sphingobacteriaceae; genus Sphingobacterium; species Sphingobacterium olei. Next base: position 547,352 of record NZ_SUME01000003.1, on the reverse strand, counting down.
ATTGTTCGATGCAGCGTCTAGTTCATGGATACTAAATGAAGCCCCATTTTGAAACGACTTACAGCTTTCGCATGCACCACAGGCTTCAGACGATGCCGATATATTTTCGCAATTTATTGTCTTAGCCAAAATACGCGCGCACGTCGTCTTACCAACACCTCTCGGTCCACAAAACAGAAAGGCTTGTGCCAATTGATTATTGTGGATTGCATTCTTTAGGGTGTTCGTAACGTGCTGTTGCCCTACGACAGAATCGAAGGTGACAGGGCGGTATTTACGAGCAGAGACAATAAAATTATCCATTGCTACGAAGATACGGATTTTAAGAAGTAAAAAGTAAAAATTAAAACGTAAAAAATCGGAACCCCGTATTTCAGTATCCCGATTTTCTACGAAGAAAAAGAGTATTATACCGTTTCTTTTGGTTCGATTGCCTTCCAAACAACAGCAGCAAGTACTGCTCCGACCACTGGGGCGACGATGAATAGCCACAACTGCGACAATGCCTGTCCTCCGGCCAATAAAGCCGGACCGAATGAGCGAGCTGGATTCACCGAAGTGCCCGTGATAGGAATTGCAACTAGGTGAATTAACAACAAGGTAAAACCAATGGCTAAACCGGCCATTGTGGCATTACCGACCTTAGAAGTGGTTGCTAAAATCACAAACAAGAAAATAAAGGTCAAAACGGCTTCCGTTAAAAAAGCAGCACCGGTACCATATTCATTTTGATACCCCTCTCCCCATCCATTCGAACCGTACGCCCATTCTCCCGCTGTGAATCCGGCCAATTGCCCACTCAACAAGGTTTGCAAGACAAAAGCGCCTAATAATGCTCCAACGAGTTGTGCTATAATGTAGACAGCAGCATCCTTCGCGGATATTCGACCAGCAACCAGAACGCCGATTGTAACGGCGGGATTAATGTGGCATCCCGAAATTCCACCGATAGCATAGGCAAATACCACAACAGATAAACCAAAAGCAACAGAAATACCGAGTAATCCTAACCCAGCCGTACCCGCTAAAGTGGTGCCTCCCGCGATCGCAGCGGCTCCACATCCGAAAAGTACTAAACCAAATGTTCCAATTAGTTCAGCAACAAATTTTGATGATGTTTTAATTTCCATAATATAGTAAGTTTTATAATACACTTAAAATTAATAAATTTTAAGCAACCATACTAACAATAGAATAATTATTTAATCTAAATTATACATTGGGGTAATAATTCTGCACCTGCACTATTTTAAACAACTATTTTTTTCATGCGTTTTTCAATCAATATCCATACATTTACATAAAAAGACAACAATGCCAAATGAGCAAGAATTAAGTGAGTTGGCGGCCCAATTGAGGCGGCCACACGGAGAAAAGGGAATTGAAGTAGCCAGTATGATGAATGAAACCAATCAAAAGATGACCCATCATGCGATCGATCTGTTAAAAATTGGTCCCCGCGAAAACGTACTGGAGCTTGGCCATGGAAACTGCGGACATCTTTCCTATTTGCTCAATCAGCAAAACGACAGCACTTATTATGGTATAGAGATGGCTGAGCTAATGACCAACGAAGCACAACGAATTAATCGAGATTTCATCGATTGTGGGCGAGCCTCTTTCCAGTTATATGACGGCGTGAATATCCCCTTTTCAAACGATTATTTTGATAAAATTTTCACGGTGAATACGATTTATTTTTGGACAGATCCCACCGCATTGTTTGTCGAACTGCATCGGGTTACCAAACCGAACGGTATCGTTAACATTACGTTTGCGCAGCGAGATTTTATGGAAAAACTCCCGTTCACACCCTTTGGGTTTGAACTATACGACACGAACAAAGTGACCAGTTTAGCTGAACAAAGTGCCTTTAAAATTAGCGATGTGCAGTCGTTAAATGAACAGATCAAAAGCAAAACGGGAGACTTGGTTACAAGGGAATTTACTACAGTTACACTTTATAAATAGCGAGTATCAATTTGGTGTAGTAATTGCGGCTCAGTTATTAGTCCTTAAGATCAGAAAACTGAACTATATATTCGTCCATTTCTAAGTCCATATAAGTCCGTTAAACTCTATAGGAGTCCGCTTAAGTCTTTTTTAACTTCGAGAGAGATGGGACACAGCTTCGAGACAGGTTCGCGTAATAATATGTAACAGAGTCAAAAACTGGCTGAAACGCAGTCGACAACCCGTCAACTCCAAGCCGAAGAAGAGGCGACGTGGGTACGGGGATCGCTCAGTATGCATCCCTTAACATATCCGCGAACTCATTTGGTAGAGGACTCGCTTCAATCGCTGCTATAGCAGTCCGAAGGTCGTAGTCAAACCTGATAAACTCTACCTTGATGGATTCAGGTTTTGCTAACGTAGTTTGCGATGATAGTTCTAAAATAATATAACCGCCTTGTGGATTGCCATCTTTTGGCTTTCCGACCGACCCCGTATTGATAATATGAACACAATGCTGATCTTCCAATTTTATGATACGATGATAGGGTTTATGCGAGTGCGCTACGCATAGTATCGACGCGCCGGCCTCCTGCATCATTTGGAGCACCTCTGACTCGGGCGTATCAGACAGTACATATTCGTCATTACGTCGCGGACTACCGTGAACCATCAGTAAATCAATTTGCTCCGTTATCGAGCGATATTCAAGTCTGATATGAGCCGGTAGATCGCGAAGATAGCTTGCGTTCTCGTCATTGATAAGGTTATATGCGTAATTTTTTTCAGACGGTTCCTTTTCTCCTCTCGCTTTTATTTTTTCCACTTTTGCATCATGGTTTCCCGAGATTACAGGTATCCGTTTGGCACGGATAAGTTCGATCACTTCATTGGGCCACACGTGGTATCCGACAAGATCACCGAGGCAATATATAGCGTCGACTTTTCTATCCTCAAGATCTGCAAACATGGCGTTAAGTGCTGGCAGGTTCGCATGTATATCTGAAAAAAGTGCTATTTTCATCTACAATAGTTATATGTTTACTTTACGGTCTCGGTGCCACTATAATATTTCCTTCTAAACCAAAAGGCGACATTGACCAAAGCAATCAGTGCAGGCACCTCAACAAGGGGGCCAATTACTCCGGCAAAGGCTTGTCCGGAATTAATACCGAATACACCAATAGCAACGGCGATGGCCAGTTCAAAATTGTTGCCTGTAGCCGTGAAGGCGATAGCGGCGTTTTTTGAATAGTCGGCTCCAAAACGCTTCCCTATAAAAAAGCTAAAGATGAACATCAGTGCGAAATAGATCACCAATGGGATAGCGATCCGCACCACGTCCATCGGGATCTGAACAATTAGTTCACCCTTCAAGCTAAACATGATAACGATGGTAAAAAGTAGTGCAATTAAGGTAAAAGGAGAAATAATGGGAACAAACTTTTCGTTAAACCAACGCTCACCCTTCAGCCCAATCAACGAATAGCGTGTGATAAGGCCCATCGCAAAAGGTATCCCTAAATAAATGCCAACACTCTTGGCTATCTCACCAATGGTAATATTTACTTCTGCACCTTCGATACCAAATAACGGAGGCAGCACCGTAATAAAAATATAGGCGAACACGCTGTAAAAAAGAACCTGAAATATACTATTCAGTGCTATTAAACCGGCGGCATATTCCCGATTACCCTCTGCAAGCTCGTTCCAAACCACTACCATCGCGATACAGCGGGCTAAACCGATCAGGATTAATCCCACCATATACTCCGGGTAATCCCTCAAAAACGTAATAGCTAAGAAAAACATCAGTAATGGCCCTATAACCCAGTTAAGTATCAAAGAAACGCTTAATACCTTCACGTCCTTAAAGACTTTTCCTAGATTTTCATATTTCACTTTGGCCAACGGAGGATACATCATCAAGATCAAGCCGATAGCCAATGGAATATTGGTCGTACCACTACTATAAGAATTAATAAAAGTAGCCGAAGAAGGCACAAAATGCCCCATACCAACACCGAAAGCCATCGCTAAAAAGATCCAAAGGGTAAGATAGCGATCTAGAAATCCTAGTTTTTTGCGCTCGGATGCTGGCGCACATTTATTTGTAGACATAGTAGTTGATTTAATCTATTATATTGCAATTTAACGATGATTTAGTTTAAAATTTTTATTTACAATCTTTCGCCACCTGGTATGCATTTAAGAAATGGCCTAGCTGTTTGCAAAGCAACTGCCAATTTTCGGGTTGGATACAATAACACACACTTACCCCTTCGACTGTTCCTTGGATAAGGCCTGCGTTTTTCAACTCTTTTAAATGCTGCGAAATGGTAGCTTGGGCAAGACCGAGTTCACTCACCAGATCGCTATTAATACAAGATTCGGACGACATAATTTCCTGTAAGATGGCGATACGTGCAGGATGAGCCATCGCTTTTAACAGCACTGCAAGTTTATTCTGCTCTTCTGAAAATATATCTGTTCTTGTTACACCCATTTTTTGCCTCCCTTAAACATCGCAATACTACGATAAATAAATTATAAATACAAGGCATATTGTACATAAAAGAGATTATCTAACGACTTTCCGCATACGGGTAGTGTTTCCGCGTGTGATCTGTATAACAATTTCTTTAGTTAGGAGCCATTTTTCGATCGATTTTCGCAGCTCTGCATTTTTCTAGACCTTAATCTGTGTTTGTGCTTCATCGCTTAATATCAGGATCAACTCCTTATGCTCATTGTAAATAAGCTGTATCGATCGCATGTCCCAACACAGCCTCAGGCTTACTGATGCGTTTGTAGGTATCCGGTTCAAACGTCTCCAACGCTTCTTTCAGGCTACCGACGTTATCCATCACCTCTTGGTTGCCGAAAAGATAACCTTGCCCAATGAATTGGTCAGTTCAAACGATAGCCGCTTGACACGGCCCCGGCTGGAGATCATGCCGTATTCCTCCAGTCCGGGGATATCTTCCCATTGTTCGCCCGGAAGGTCTCCCAGATCCTTGTTTCATAGAGAGGTAATATGGAAATTATTGTCGCTTTTTCATAATCATGCCGCAATTGTGTTGTCAGTCTATTTTTTCTGTCGACACCACGAATATACTGCTAACGATTGACGTAGTCAATATAAACAATGGTTGTACCTAAACAGTTTTATTATCGTAAGATAAATCTGATTTGTATAAACAACTTCTGCTGTTATGTAAGTATAATAAATTTTCAGAATCCTTTTGTCATATTTAAAACTACATTTCATTTTATCAAAATTATTTTGTTAATTTTATATTAAATCTATGTAAATTAATTGTTATCAAAATGAAGCGGAGATATGTATACATCTTTTCATGTTGTGTAGCTTTACTCTATACAATAGCTTCTTTTGGCCAGTCTTTAGACACCATAGATTTTTTCAAAGAGCCATTTATTTTTGATAAATCAAAAACTCCACAAATTCAAATTCAAGGGGAAACAGAAGAAAGTACTATTCTTAAATTTTACAATACTATTGATTCGGAGAATTACAATGCACTTATTAGTGATCTGAACGACTTTAAAGCAAAAAAAAACTTAAATGATTGGCTCTATTATCAGCTTGTTAGACAGGTTTCAGAAGCTATAAGCCCAAAAGCAGATAATTATCATCGCTATACATTGTACAAATGGTATTTGATGAACAAATCTGGATACGATGCTAGATTGGCTGTGGGTGATGGCCAAATTGTTTTTTATATTAAAAACAAAGAGGATATCTCCGATATTCCTTATTTTGTAGTAGACGGACAGCAGTTTACCTGCCTCAATTATCACGATTACGGTAAGCTATTTAAACATTCGGATGTATATAAACCTGTTCTGATCCGTATTCCTGGAGCAATAAAAGATTTCAGTTACAAAATAGCTGAAATGCCTGAGTTTAAAGATGAGTCGTATGCTGTTAAAAACATAAACTTTCAGTATAAAGACAAGGTATATGAATTCGACATTAAAGTAAGTGATAACATAGCAGGTATTTTTAAAAACTATCCGGGGGTTAATTTTGAAACGTATTTTAATATTCCACTCACTAAAGTGACTTACCAATCACTGATACCCATACTTAAAGAAAATATTAAAGATATGGATACTAAAAGTGGCGTGGATTATCTGATGCGATTTACACGATATGCGTTTTTATATGAGAACGATGATTCCAATTTTGGAATGGAAAAGCGGCTGTCTCCCGAACAAACACTAATCCATAACTACAGCGATTGCGACGATCGTGCTGCATTATTCTTCTTTTTGGTAAAAGAGATCTACAATCTACCCATGATTGCCATACTCTATCCTACACACATAACGATGGGGGTTCAATTTGAACATACTATTGGAGACGCCATTAAATACGATGGTCAATATTTTTCGATCTGCGAGCCGACACCGCAAGGACAAAATCTAAATATAGGTGAAGTTGCTGATAAGTATAAAAATGAAAATTACGAAATTGTTTATCACTACCAACCGAGGTAGTACCTACTATATTGAAGAAAATCAAGCTTTATTAAAAAAAGCTATAAAAAAAGCCGGCTTCGAAAGCCGGCTTTAGTAGTTAATTAAAAATAATATATAAGGGGACTACAACCCTACAGTCCAACCTTTAGCCCATTCAGGAGTAGCTGTACCTGCGCCTGCACCAGTTGCTGTATTGTCTTCCGAGTAAAATTTTGATAAATTAGCTTCGGATACTCCAGCGACTTTCTGATCAACGTTATCAAACTTCACCTTTGAAACTTTAAGCTTATCCGTACCAATGTGTGCTAGTGTCGCATCATGCTGTACGTCCAAACCTACTTTCCAGTTACTTAATACAACGTTTTCAAGAATACCTGCGGTTCCGACACGTAGCTTTATACCTTGCTGCTCTGTTCCATTAAAGGAATCTGCAAGACCAATCAAAGTTAAATTTTTAATTGTAGGACTCGAAACAGGAGTTGCAGTATGGTTATCTCCGTTATTATCTGCTTCTATTCCTCTATTACCTCTACCTAAACCTTCTTTACCATACCAGTTCTCGTTACTTCCGTTCCAGCCTTCTGTCCAATCAAATTGGTCGTCTTCATTAGATGTAGAAACTAAATATTTTGTATTTACTGTTCCGCCAAACCACTCGAAACCGTCATCGGAGCCTTCGTGCACTTGAACGTATTCGATCGTAGTTCCGCTTCCTACACCAAACATTGAAAGCCCGTTAAATTCTTTCTCATTATTATACGAGTATCCCGAATACAAAATTTGTAAATAGCGCACTGAACCTGAGTTATCATTAAGAACACTACCACCATATGCTAATTCAGCTACCTCGGAACTCGCTGTCTGTCCAGCAGCAGCTCTATTGGTCGGAGCTTTACCACATAAAACCAAACCTCCCCATGATTGAGGCACTTTTGCTGTAGATGTCATTACTACAGGCTTATCTTTTGTTCCTTCTACAAATATCTGCCCGCCTTGTGCCACAGCAATGTAGCGTATTTCCTGTCCGGCAACAAAGGTTGTAGCTTCAACAATAACTCCAGGTTTTATAGTTAATTTCCCGCCATCTCTTACAACTAGCTGACCAGTTAATTTATAAACGCCTGACTCTAGCGTTACATGTTCGCCAGATCTAATTTCGCCCTTAAAATCGTCTCTCTTTAATTCGAACGATCCCGTTGGATTTTCGGTTATTGGATCCTTATCACTACACGAGGTTGTAAAAACAACAGCTGAGGAAGACATTGCTGCTAACAGTAATAGCGTTGAAATCGACTTTTTCATTATATTTTAATTTTTAATTTTTTGTACTGATTTGGTTCAAAGTAAACAATTTACTATGTCCACTCTATTAATTTAGTGTTACTAATTTGTTAATAGATTTTTTAAAACTTATAGTTTAAACCCAGATTAAACATAGCGCCTTTTCTATACGATAGTATAGTCACATCTCCTATGGGATTTTGTTGATCTCTTTCAAAAGATGGATTTAGTAAATTGCGCGCTGTAAGATCAATACCAAATCTATTGTTGAGTTTTGTTTTGAATACAGCATCTAATGTTGAAATTCCCTTGTCGACCAGGTTTCCCCTTCCGTTTGACCCTATCGAGTATAGCTTATCTGAAAAGTAGTTGTAAACCACAGTTGCTGTAAAATCTCCTCCTTTAGAAAAATTCTTCTGAAATGAGAGATCAGCATTGACCAAAAAGTTCGAGGCTCCGGTGAAATTAGATGTATTATCTGTAGTATATATACTTATCGTATTATTAGATTCTCGATTTACTTTCTCAGAATCTAAATCTTGATGCGTTTTCATTACAGAGGTGTTTACACCTGTACTAAACCTACCTCGGTTTGTGCCAAAATCGATTATATTTTTACGAATTTCCAGCTCTAGTCCGTAAACGTATCCTAAATCACCGACATTTACGTACGACAAAAGATTATCCGAAGATGCTAATGTTATTCGGTTGATAGGATCCTGTATGTATTTTCCAAATGCACCTACTGAAAGAAGTTCTGCCGATGTAGGAAAAAGCTCCCATTTAAGATCTAAGTTATAATTCTGTGAAGGATACAAATATGGATTTCCTATTTCTTGCTCGGTAACCTCTTCGTATACAAAACGCGCGCGCTCCTTAAATTGAGGCAATGTATACGTCTTACTAGCTGCCAACCGCAAATTTTGTTTCGGACTAACTTCATATTTTAAAGATAGACTTGGTAAATATCCATTTCGATTAAAATCACTCTCACCAGGTCCGCGATTTGTATACCAGGAGATAAGCTGACCTATACGTTCATACCGAAGACCTAGGACGGCCACGAGTTTCTCGGATAGCTTATAGTCAACATTCGCAAATGCTGCATGTATATCTTGCTTTCCTTCGTAAGTCATAGGAGCGTCTCCTGCAAAGCTTTGAATCGTAAAAAAACCATTAGAATAGTTTTCTGCGTTGTAAAATGCATCACGATTATACGGATCTATTAAAGTTGAAAACCGATGTTCACTGGCAATATTTAAATTTAGTTGTATAGCTTCAAAATCGCGACGTTTAAATCTTCCTTGGTATCCAACGCTTAATTTTCCACGTCCATCTTCGTCCATTAGATAACTTCCTAATAAGTTTGCTACAAACTCCCCTTCGTTAAGCTTATGGTAATATCTATGATTATTTGTTGGATCATTATACCGAACCTCGAATCCAGTTTCCGCTTCATTAAAACCCAAAATTGTTTGAACACGATCTGGCATATTGCCTTCGACACTATTGTAGGCCGCTCCCCATTTTACATCAAACCTATCGCTTATTTTATGGTCACCAAGAAGTTGATTGATTATCAACCTGTTTTGATCAAATGTAGATCTCTGCAAAAGTCCCATTCCATCCTCATTCAAATCTACCATATAACCACTGAACTCATCGTAAAATTGATTAGACGAGTTTATATACACTAGATTGTAATTGATTCGATTTTTCGAATTGGGAGAAAAGTTTAGTCCTAGAAGACCTGTTGAATTCGTCTTATAACTCGATCTTTTTTGGTTAAAAGATTTGATCAGCTCAGCCTGAGCACTGACATTTTGATTTATTCCTTCTCTGTACTCAAACCCATTAGCGAAATTTGCCGTTGCAAAGAAACCAAAACGTCCTTCACTTCCAAATCTGTAAGAATTGCCTACACGAATACCGAAATTTGATGGCACAGGCGTCTTTTTCGTTTGATTGAGTCCGTTTTGAAAGAAATAACTTTGCGTAGGATTGCTTGCTAAATCAGACTTCATGTGTCCAAAATAGCCAGGGCCTCTCTGCAATAAAAAATTTCCGGATTGCGCAATTGCGTTCGTGTTCACACCGCTTCCTAGTGAAATTTCTACAAGCTTATCACCTGTATAATTTTTTGTAACTATATCCACACCTGCTCCGCCAAAATCTCCAGATAAAGTCGCATTATGTACCTTGTCCACTGAGACAAAATCGATAATATCAGTACTAAATAAATCTAGAGGAAGGTTTTTTTCGCTAGGATTGCTCGAGGGAATAGGCATTCCGTTCAAACTACTTGAGTTATAGCGATCACCTAACCCTCTTACATAGATCTGATTACTACCTTCCTGCCGGGAAACACCGGATATCTTACTTACTGCTGCGGCTGCATCGCCTACCCCTTTTCTGGATAGCTCCTGTGCACCGATCTTCTCAACGAAAAGATTTGAGTTTTTACGTTCTTCTAACAGCGCTATTTCACTGGCCTGTACTCGTCTTCTTGTAACAACAACTTCATCCAAAGTGGATGACTCATTCACTAAAACAACACTGATATTTTCCCAGTTTTTGTCGGCTAAAACCACAGGAGTAACCTCTTTATTGTACCCCAAGTAGCTACTTACGACCTCATAAATACCTTTTTTGTTTACCGGAATAATAAACTCTCCATTTTCATTGGTAGACGTCGCTTTACTATTATCTGCTAAGGAAACACTTACACCAGAAATTGGCTGCATCGTCTCGACATCGATAATCCTACCACGGATACCTAAAGTTGATCCGGAAGCAGAAACACCATCCGCAATGGAGGCACTATTTTTCTGTTGTGCATTCAATGTCTTGGTAGTATCCTGTTTATTGGAATCCTTTGATAAAACATTTCCTTTCGGATCCACTTTCTGTGCAGAAACAACTGAGCATACTATTACACCTAATAACAGTAAACTTGCCCTTTTAATGTTTAAATTTAGTTTCAACTTGAATTAATTTTAATTTAACACAAAAGTACACGAGACACATTAACTCAATGTTACCGATAGATTACCTTTAGTTGAATCTAATGTTAATTATTTATTAACAACCTCCCGTCATTGCCAATATATCCGGAAATGGAATAAGATATAGATGCACTTATTTAGAATACGTTAAATTTTCTTTAAGAGAATATGTGTTAATCCTGTAATAATTTCATTAGAATTTTCAATTCTGACCAATTTCTGATACCTTTAAGCTTGAAACTAAAAACTGCTGGGACAAATTCATTCATGGTACGTTCAGAAAATCTTACGTTCAAATATTCCCCTTCGCTCGAACTCCAATTTCCGGACTTCACAATAGAAAAGAATCAACACACCCTTCTATTGGGAGATTCAGGCACAGGAAAAACAACTTTACTTCATTTACTGGTCGGACTATCCAAGCCTTCCAATGGGAAGGTCTATATCGGAGAGCAAGATGTATACCAACTTACCGAAAGCCAGCTGGATGGATTTCGTGCGAAAAACATCGGCTTTATCTTTCAAGAAGCACATCTTTTAAAAAACTTAACAATTACAGAAAATATTGAACTGGCGCAACATTTGGCAAAAAAAGCAATTGACCGAGAGGCTATTTTAGGAATTTTGGGCAAGTTGCAGATAGCCGACAAAGCAGGCAGTTATCCATCCCAACTGAGCAGAGGACAGCTGCAACGTGCGGCAATAGCCCGTGCCGTGGTTAATAGACCAAAACTATTGGTTGCCGATGAACCAACAGCTGCGCTGGACGACACCAATACAAGACATGTTCTAGACTTACTTTTGGAAACGGCTACTTCTTATGGGGCTACGCTGTTAATCGCCACACACGACAAAAGAATTAAGGACAACTTCTCCAACACTTATCACCTCTGACATGAACACTTTGGCATTAGCTTGGAAGAACATTACCCAACAATGGGGATCAACGCTATTAAGTATATTTTTGACTGCTTTTGGTGTATCCATATTATTAGTAATTTATATATCAGGAGACAGCTTTGAAAAACAGCTTGAAAACAACAGCAAAAACATCGATCTAGTCATCGGGGCAAAAGGAAGCCCACTACAATTAATTTTAAGCTCACTATATCATGTAGACAATCCTACGGGCAATATACCGTTGGTCGAAGCCGATAAAATTGCACAAAATCCATTTATACAACTGGCAGTACCTATATCCCTAGGCGATAATTTTAAAGGTCACCGCATTATTGGAACAGATACTTCTTTCTTATCGCTCTATGAGCTAGAGATATCAGAAGGCAAGCTTTGGAAGAAATCATTCGAAGTCGTCATTGGCCAGGAAGTGGCGCGCAAACAGCAGTTAAAAATCGGCGACCAGATCCACAGTGCCCATGGCTTATCGGCAGACGCACATGTACACGATGAACACCCTTTTACCGTTGTTGGTATCTTACAACGGTCAAATAGCGTAGTAGACAATTTGATGTTATGTAATCTAGCCAGTATTTGGGATGTGCATGGTATAGCCCACCAAGAAGATCATCAACATGAAGACGACGATCATCATGATCACGCTGAGCACGATCATGAAATACATGACCACGAGCATGAAGCGGAATCTCCTCATCACGAACATGACGATGCACACGCTGGGCACGATCACTCAGATCACAGTCACTCAGATACGGCAACATCAACAAATCCCGAACAAACAAATGCATCAGAAGAAGAGCTGGTAACCGAGAAACCGCAATCTGAAGGATTTATAAAAAGTATAGGCCAAGACATGATTGCTGATCAGGGTGTTGAAATCACCGCCCTGTTAGTCAAATATAGTTCACCAGTTGCTATTGCCACGATACCTCGATTGGTAAATCAGACCACGAACATGCAAGCTGCCTCGCCAGCGATTGAAAGCTCTCGTATTTTCTCTTTACTCGGTGTAGGTCTAGATTCCTTAGCTATTCTCGCTTATGTCATTATGATCATAGCGGGGCTCAGTGTATTTCTCAGTTTGTACAATGCATTGAAAGAACGTAAATATGATATGGCTGTCATGCGAACAATGGGGGCAACAAAAACTAAACTTTTCACCTTGGTAATAGTCGAAGGACTAGTAATTACGTTATTAGGGGGAGTAATTGGTTTATTAATGGGACATGGTATACTTTACTACATCAGCACACAGACAAGCCAAAGTGCGGATTTTATCGAAGTGTTTAAATTATATCCAAACGAAGTTCTTATTTTAGTAGCAGCCATTTTGTTAGGTGTCATCGCAGCGCTGGTTCCTGCATTCAGAGCGTACAATACGACTATTTCAAAAACTTTAGCTTCTAGATAGGGGAAGATTGTTAGATGGCTAAAAAGTTAGTTAGATAAATATGAATAAACTATTTCTTATACTGAATTTACTCTTCCTGAGCAGCGCGATTTCTAATGCGCAGATCAAAGATTATCCAAACCTCAACGTGCCGGATCACACTCCCATGATGAATAATACCTGGGAAGCAATCGACAAAATGATGTACAAAGTCACTACAGAAGGCAACAAAAAAGTATATACCCCGCATTATCCGGCAGAATTAAAAAAATTAGAGAATAAAATTGTGGACTTGCCCGGCTATATCGTGCCTTTGGTAAGTGGTCGTAATCACAGTACATTTATGCTTTCAGTATTACCCATTACACAATGTCAGTTTTGTGGCACCAACGGGATACCACCCATGGTGGAGATTTTCATGAAGAAAGGCACTATCAAGTTCACGGACGAACCTATAAAATTAAAAGGGAAGATGGTATTCAACCCCGAGCCACTAAAAGGAAATGCGGAAATTCAAATCGTAGATGCGGAACTCGTGAACTAGCGATTAAGTAAAGATATTTCTAGTACGGAGGCCAGTGCAGCAGTTTCCGTACGTAGTCTCGCCTCTCCCAATGACAAAGGCGTATATCCGACCTGCAAAGCATGTTGGATTTCGTGCTCAGAAAAGTCGCCCTCTGGGCCTATGAGAATCAAATAGTTCTTTTCTCTTGAAAAGGAGTTGGTAATGTATTTTTTATCGCCATCTCCACAATGGGCAATTGCTTTTGTAGACTGTATATCTTGTTGGCTGTCTATAAATTTAGCAAACGAAATCGCAGGGTTTATCTTGGGAAGATAAGCTTTTAGGGATTGTTTCATTGCAGCTACGGCTACTTTTTCCAACCGTTCTATCTTTACTTCTTTGCGCTCTGAATGCGCACAAATAACAGGTGTAAACTCCTGCAAACCTATTTCAGTAGCTTTCTCTAAAAACCATTCTATCCGATCTATGTTTTTTGTAGGCGCTACTGCTAGATGAAGATGATAGGCACTTGGATTATAATTTTCTTCAACGTGTATAATTCGAAGGCTTGTTCTCTTAGGATGAGCTTCAATAATTTCAGTTTTATACATCGCTCCTCTTCCATCTACCAAATGGATCATGCTTCCTGCAGAAAGGCGCAATACGCGGACGGCATGCTTACTTTCTTCTTCATTTAATAGAAAAGAGGAATGATAGGGTTGTATTTCAGGTGTATAAAAAAGATTCATCTTTCTTATTTATCATCATTGTCGTCATGACCTGTTTCGACTAAATCCAATTTCACAAACTCGATATTTTGCTGCGTTTTTTTCATGATGGTAAAGTTGTATCCAAACTCTTCAGTCGTCTCGCCCACATCTGGAATCTTATCAAATACATGACTTACCAAACCAGCAATCGTATCATAATCTGAACTTTCCGGTAATTCTATCGGGAGATGACTATTGGCATCGTGTACACTCGCTCCCGCATCTACCATATATTCCGTATCCGAAATACGTTCTACCACAGGAGTTTCTTCATCGTACTCATCCTGAATTTCGCCCACCAGTTCTTCTACAATATCTTCCAAGGTAACCATACCTGCCGTTCCGCCAAATTCATCCAGTACAAAAGCAATTTGAATGCGTTTTAATTGAAACTCAGCCATCAAATCATTGATTTTCTTCGTCTCCGGAATAAAATAAGGCTTACGCATAATATTCCTCAACACCACATCTTTACCCTTTACAATAAGTGGAAGTATATCTTTGGTATGCACTATACCTACAATCTGATCAATATTGTCGTCATAAATAGGAATACGCGAATATCCCTCTTCTGTTACGGTTTTAATAAATTCATATGCTGGGTCGTTAACTTCTACTGCAACAATCTTTGTACGGGGCACCATGATATTCTTTACGATTCGTTCATTAAAATCGAATACATTTTTAATCAGTTCATGTTCCGAATTATTCAGTGCGCCGCTTTCCCTACCTTTTTCCAATAAATACTGTAGTTCTTCAGAAGAGTGATTTGCTTCTCCAGAATGCGTTTCAATACCGATAAGTCTTAATAAAAAGTTTGCGAACCCATTCAGTAACCAAATGATTGGTCTGAAAATATAATAGAAAAACTGAAGAGGTAATGCAATCCGCATGGTCGTAGCTACAGGTTTTTGGATTGCGATGGACTTAGGAGCTAATTCACCAAATACGATATGTAAGAACGTGATGATAGAAAATGCAAGTACATGTCCGGAATACTTTGCCCACCAACCAACTAATTCAATGTTGAAGACCGCAAATATATCATGTACTATTTCCGTCATCACGCGCTCTCCCACCCAACCTAGGGCAAGGGAAGCTAAAGTAATACCCAACTGTGTAGCAGCCAGATATCCATCTAAATGCTCCGTGATATTTTTTGCTATTTTAGCAACGTTACTTCCTGACTTAGCTTGAAGCTCAATTTGAGAAGCCCTTACTTTGACAATAGCAAATTCTGCAGCAACGAAAAATCCATTTGCAAGCACCAAAAATACAGTCCAAAAAATATCAAGAGCCATTTACTCGTTATTTGTTTCCAAATTCCTTTTTATACAGTTCGATACTTTCCAATATTACATTTTGAGCATAAGAACGTCCGTATAAATTTTCAATTGTTACGTTTTTCTCCTCCAAAGCTTTGTAATCTTGAAAAAAGCGTACAATTTCTTTCATTGTATGCGGAGGAAGTTCAGATAAATCATTGATATAGTTTACTGACATATCATTCTTCGCTACTGCAATAATTTTATCATCCTGTTCACCGCCATCAATCATATGCATTACCCCAATTACCTTGGCTTCAATTAAACTCATTGGATACACATCCACCGAACATAACACTAAAATATCTAATGGATCTTTATCATCACAATATGTTTGAGGAATGAATCCGTAATTAGCGGGGTACATAACAGATGAAAATAAAACTCTATCTAATTTGATTAAACCACTATCTTTATCGATTTCGTATTTCGCTTTTGAACCTTTAGGAATTTCTATAATAGCATTTACAGAATTTGGCAAGTCCTCACCGGGAGAAACTTGATGCCAAGGATGTTGTGTACTCATTAATTTGTTACTGTTTGTTATGTTTATTTTTTTTTCTGTTTTTAAGCCATCTTTTTAGCAGCGCTATTGCTATAGGTAAAAATGCTATGACAATTAGACCTACAATTATGTATTCGACATAGTCTATTATCCAAGGAAATTGAACCCCTAGAAAATAGCCTGTAAGCGTCAATAAAGAAACCCACAAAATTGCACCTATTATATTGAATAGCACAAATTTTCGAAAATTTAGTTTGACAACTCCTGCGAATATTGGCGCAAATGTACGAATAATCGGGACAAACCTACCAATAATCAAGGCAGTTCCGCCATATTTTTGATAGAATTCTTCGGCCATAATAACATATTTCCTTTTGAAGAGAAAGGAATCCTGTCGTTTGAAGAGCATAGGGCCTGTTCGATAGCCAAACCAATACCCTACAAAGTTACCAAATATACCTGCAGCTAATATTCCGAAGTACATGGTCGTAATGGTAACGTCGATTTTTCCTAATGCACAAAACAAACCTGCAAGAAACAATAAATAGTCACCAGGAAGGAAAAATCCAAAAAACAAACCGGTCTCAGCAAATACAATCAGACAAACGATGTAAATTCCACCATGACTTAATAAGTACTCGGGATCCATCAATTGCTGAAAGGACATTAAGAATTCTTGCATATTTATTTTTTAAATTCTCGAATAGTTGATTTCAAACTTAATTTGAATTTGTAACACGAGCGATAGATTCACGGATATCTTCTGCAATCTTATTCATTTCATCCGCTGGTAAAGAAAGTTTTGGTTTTTCGAAATTCATATCATGTACATGATTTAAGGGAATCAAATGTATATGAGCGTGCGCTACTTCCAAGCCGACCACTGCAATACCTACTTTGCGACAAGGAAATATATTTTTTATGCCTTGAGAAACAATTTTAGCGAAAATCCACATCCCAACATACCCCTCATCCTCCATATCAAAAATATAGTCCGTCTCCTTCTTCGGGATTACTAGAACGTGTCCTCTCGTCAAAGGATTGACATCCAAAAAAGCTAAATAATCATTGCTCTCCGCGACCTTATAAGCTGGGATCTCTCCCGAAATAATTTTTGAAAAAATGGTAGACATATATCTAACAATATTAAAATAAGTAACAAATATAGCAAAAAGATACTAGCAAAAAGATACGAACGAAAAAGGAGCTCTATCTTTTAGAGCTCCTTTTTCGTTATTAGTGAGCGGTTATGGCAATACCGCTCATAACCTAATATTATACTATCTTGAAATTTCTAATACTTCCAACTCTATTTCACCGGCGGGTACGGCTACTTTGGCGACATCGCCGACTGAAAGACCCAATAATCCTTGTGCAATAGGTGATTTCACAGAAATCTTTCCTGATTTCAAATCCGCTTCCGTTTCTGAAACCAATTGATAGGTCATCTCTGCGCCATTTTTCTTGTTTTTAAGTTTTACAATAGAAAGGGCTAAAACTTTTGATGTATCCAGTGTCGATTCATCAATTAGTCGAGCACTTGACAACACCTCTTCTAACTTAGCGATTTTGGCTTCATGCAAACCTTGTGCTTCTTTAGCTGCATCATACTCTGCATTCTCTGATAAATCACCTTTGTCACGTGCCTCAGCAATTGCATTCGCTATTTTCAGCCTGCCCTCAGTTTTCAAATACTGAACTTCTTCCTTCAGCTTTGCCAATCCTTCTTCTGTGTAATAAGTTACTTCTGCCATAATATTAATTTAACCTAGTTATTTTACAATTTATTTAAAAAAAAGAAACAAGACCACGTTATCCTCTGAAGGACAATATGGTCTTGCTCTCTTTACGAAGATAGAAAAGTTCTTTTACATTTCCAAACTTAAATAAATCATTCTTCGTCAACGAATTTATAACCTAATCCTCTTACCGTTTGCAGGTACATAGGTTTATCCGGATTATGTTCTATTTTTTTTCGTAAACGCACAACATGCATATCCAACGTACGGGTATTCACATTAGAGCTGTAGCCCCACACTACTTCCATCAACTCTTCGCGTGTTATTTCTTTCCCCATATTCTGAAGGAAGTGCAACAAAATTCGATTTTCCAATATGGTAAGTTCGATTTTCTTACCATCTCTTAGCAGCGAATGGATTTGTGGATGATGCTCGGTACTCCCAAAGTTGTAGATATCTTTGCTGCTTTTCGGCACGAAAAAGCGCACCTTGTTCTCAATCATAGCAACTAGGACATCCATATTAAATGGTTTAGTGATATAATCGGTAACACCGTAGCTATAGGCGTCGATTTTATCCACATCCTGGGATTTGGCGGTCATCATGATAATGATCTTCTCAAACCCTGCTTTACGCACAGCTTCACATACTTCGATTCCCTCCTTCCCCGGAAGCATCCAGTCCAAAAGTACTATATCAGGCTGTTCTTCTAGAATCATCTTTTCGGCTTCCAAGCCATTGCCGCTCTGAATGACATTATAATTCTCAGTTTGCAACCTATGACTGACCAAAAATCTTAAATTTTCGTCGTCTTCTATGACCGCCACTGTAATATCTCTATCCATAAATTAAAGTTTTTTAACATCTAATGGAAACGTAAGTGTAAAAATCGTACCAATACCAAGTTGGCTCTCTACTTTTATTTCTCCACCCATAAATTCAGTTATCTCTTTACAAAAAGCTAAACCTAAACCAATGCTTCCTTGTTGATTGAATTGGTTCTTTACACGGTAAAATTTCTTAAAAATACTATTAAATTCCTTTTTATCAATACCAATTCCTTTATCTTCAAAGGTAATAACAAAATTTTTCTTGTTTTGTTGAACCACAACTTCCAAAACTTTCCGATCGACCGGCGAATACTTATACGCATTGTCGATTAAATTCTGAAATACACTATTCAGCAATACCGGATCAGCATACAATTCGCTTTCTACCTCAATGGAATAATTAAGCTTTAAATCCGAATATTTTAATTTAAATGCATCGAACACACGCTCACAAAATTCCTTCACATCGATATACTCGCCATTGAATTTCATCGACTTATTTTCTATCTGTGCAAAGGAAAGGAGTTTATTCATCAAACTATTCAATTTATCGGCTTCCTGATCCAATATTCGTCCGTACATTTCCCGCTCCTTGACCGAAAGGTTTTCAGCACTCTTAATGTTGTTGCCTGCGATCTTAATTACGCTAACCGGTGTTTTAAACTCATGGGTTAGATTATTGATAAAATCGTACTGAAGCTGATACAGCTTACTGTTAATCATCACATTGCGATATATCAAATATCCAATCGACAACATAATAAGGTATAAAGCGGATAAAGCCGCTATTACCGGAAAAAAGCGCTTATTCACCTCTCTTCGGATATATTCACGAGACGTATCAAACTGCAATTTATAATCCGACAGTGCACCAGGCAATGGAAGTTCTGTACTGAGATAGGGCTCACTTTCCATCACACCTTGTTCTACGATAGGCTTTATATAAATATCTTCATATAGGTTTGGATACTTATTTACAATTTTAATTTTCGTTGGATTAATGGAGAACACAAACATATCCTGCTCGTACGTGCTTTTAGGTAAGTTTGCCTCTCCCATCATTGCTTTGTAAGCGACCAGATCCGAAATTCGTGGGATATTCATATACGTAATTTTACCTGGCTGTACGGAATAAAACACTTTATAGATTTCATTATCTGTAAGGCGGATAGAATCGGTAACCCGATCTAAATAGCCAACAAGTTTTAATACCATATTATTAAATTCGTCTGAATAGCTACGGTACTCATCTATATTCTGACGTTCGCTGATAAGCTTGTTATCTTTATTCAGGTAATAATCATAGCTCGATTTTGAAGAGATCACCAAATTATTAAATTTCACTCCCTTGGTCAGCGAATCTTTATTTGTGAAGATAATATCGAAGAACACTATTTTATCGACGAACGGAAATTGGCGTAAAACCGAACTAGATAACCCGGAAGCCTGAGTGGAATCAATATATCCTTGAAAATAAGAAACCTCCGGTATTTTTGTACTGAAAAACTCATTAAAGGGTTTAATGGATTCGTCAAATACTTCTACTTTACGATTGTTGAAATCGGTCTCCACAAAATTGACCGTCATGTTACGGGCTAGAAAACCTGACACAACAAACAATGTCGTCACCAACAGCAAAAATGCAAGTAGCAATCCAAGATTTTTCCGATATCTAAAATCGAATTTATTCATTTAATTTAGATATGTAGCTAAAAATGCTTCCACTTCTTGGTAGTATTGAATTATATTTTCCTCTTTTCTAAAGCGCTTACCCTCTTCCTCTTTATAAATATAACGAACAGGCACATCTCTATTTTTTACTTTTTGAACAAATTGATTAGCATCCGTCACACTACTATGCCTATCTTTTCCACCTTGAAAAAACAAAATTGGAATGTTGACCTTTTCAGCGTGAAATAAAGGTGAGATCGCTTTAAATAGTTCATATTCGCGCGTGGGATGACCAATGATCTGATGGTATAACTTAAGATACTGTTGGTAATACGGCGGTATTTCTTTAAAATAGGTAAATAAATTGGTATATCCCGAGGAAGAAATAGCGCATTTATAGAGTGTAGGATTAAAGCAGGCTGCGTATAATGCGGAATATCCCCCAAATCCAGACCCCATAATTGCTATACGGTCTTTGTCTGCAATACCTTGATGGATAAGCCAAGTTACGCCATCCGATATATCATTTTGAATCTCGCCCCCCCATTGTTTAAATCCCGCGGTAAAAAATTCTTTTCCAAATCCCGTTGACCCCCTATAATTTACCTGAAAAACAGCATATCCTCTATTCGCCAAAAATTGAGCTTCGGCATTAAACCCCCAAACATCTCTCCGATTTGGACCATCATGTACCAAAACAACAATAGGATATGATTTTTGTGCTTTTAATGGATAAGTCAGATAACCCTTTATTGTTCTACCATCTCTCGAATTAAAAGCAACTTCTTCCATTTTTCCGAAAGATCTTTCCGTCAACTTTGGATTTTGGGTAGTCAGCTCTACGATCTTGTCTTTATCCGCATGATAGTAATAGATGCTTCCTGGATTACGATCTGTATATGTCTTAAAAATAAGTGTATTGAACATAGAGTCAACGTCCAATATGTCTATACTGTAGTCGTCAAACTTCTTTTGGATACGATGGTAGATCCGCGCTAGCTTGGGATTGTGAACAGTGACTTTCTTATGGTTTTTATAAACAGCGCTAAATAGAGGTTCTTGGTTAGAAAAAAAATACCCTTCTCTATTGACATCCGCGTCTTTATCTTCGAATATAACTTTTGTTTCCTTACCATGTTGAATCTCCATCTCTACCAAAGCAAGCTTATCTCGTCCCAGATTGGATAGGGCATACATACTGTTTGCATTTCCTTTTACAGGACCTAAAGGAAAAACCGTTGATTCAAAGTCAGTTTTGATTACACTGTTAAAGGGCATTCCTTCTTCCGTACGATGCCAAAAGGTCTCTTCCACACTGTCGCTACTCATCACCAACCGAACCTTGCCGTCATTTGACGCAAACCACGACGAAAAATTTCCTGGATTCTGATCGATCAATGTGGATCCTGCTCCGTCCAATCGAATACGGTATAAGTCAAAAACGGAAGAATCCCTTTTATTCATCAAAGCCAAGATCGTACCGTCGAAAGAACGCGTGGTATTGAGCCATCGAATTCGATGGTCATCAACGGGGATCAACAGCTTTGAAAGCTCATATCTGACATCTATGGTGTACAAACGTAGGCTATCTTCAAAGGACTGCGAATTAGAATAAACAATAGAATCATTGGTTGTCCAGAAAAAATACTGCACATTCATATTATCCTGATAGGTGAGTTGTTTGGAAGAATCGGGGTTTACGATATCCAAAACAAAAATATTCCGACAATGATCTTCCAATCCCAGATAAGCAATCTTACTTCCGTCTGGCGAAAGCTTAAAGTTCGTTTTCTCGGATTTCTCAAAAAAATCGGGTATAGGAATCGTACTTTGCTGAGCACCTCCACAGGAGCACAGGAAAAATAACATATAAATATTAAGCTTATTAATCAACCACATCTTAAATACCTCGTATCCCCAAATATTAGAAAATTTTAACACTTCTCTTGCATTGCAACCTTAATTTTACAGCAATCTATCTTATAAAGATAAAAAACAGGAAATCCAGATGTAAAAAATATTGTAATTTTACGCAATGTACTTATACAATATTTCCATTATCGTAGATGACGAAAATCATCAACAGTTAATAAACTGGGTAAAAACAACTTGGCTTTCGAAAGTCGAAAATGAGGTGAATTTTTTAAAAATGCTAGATACACCGCACGAAGGTTGGACCTACTGTGTACAAATTATTACCGATAATAAGCAAGCTATTCATTCTTTCCAAAAAGACCACGTATCGTTACTTCAAGAACACATCGCGTTAAACTATTTAGAAAAAGCGTTTATATTCGATAGTATTATGGAATATATCGTCGGTAGCAGCGAAAGCAATTAAAATAGAAGTCAATATTAATGTTGGAACGGAGACACTCTTTCTTCTTTGTTACGGTATTTTTTATACCACAACACACCAACGCCAGCGCCTACAATAAAAGGAATCGATAACAGGAACAAAATACCATCATTTAGCCCTTTGCCTTGTGTGTTTTCACCCTGTGTGCTATTTTCCGCATTCAGCGAACACATGGCACATTGTGCAACCGCTGTATTCGGCTGAATAGTTATTGCAAAATAAACTAAAAGAAGAACTAATAATATCGATCCCTTCATGATACAAACTTACAAATTAAAACTCAATTGGTATTACAAACTAGTTTTTAAAAGGACATCGAATTTCTCCCAAAAACCATCTATTGGCAATGGCGCTGTTAACGTGACGGACTCTTCTTTTATCGGATGAACAAATTCCAACGACCTAGAGTGCAAACAAATGGTACGACGACTACTGCCTCGAGGGTACCCATATTTGTTGTCTCCGACAATAGGGCATCCCATATAGGCTAGCTGACATCGAATTTGGTGCGTACGGCCGGTAAGTGGTTTTACTTCCAATAAATAATACCCGTCTAAGTGCCCGACAATCCGATAATCCAACTCTGCATAAGTTCCATTTTTCACTTCACGATCATACGCTTTGGTAATCATTTTTTTACGATCCCGGAGCAACCAATTGGTCAGCTTACCGGAGATTCGCTCTGGCTTATTCTTCACTAACGCCAAATAGGTCTTTTCTATTTTCCTATCGTGAAAAAGACGGTTCATGCGATCCAGTCCTTTACTTGTTTTGGCCAGCAAAATCATTCCACTAACAGGACGGTCTAAGCGGTGAATAACCCCGACAAAAGCTTCATTCGGTTTGCTATATTTAATCTTTAGATACTCTTTTACCATTTCTTCGAGCGATTTATCGCCAGAAGGATCTACCTGCACAATATCACCACCCCGTTTATTGACAGCGATATAATGGTTATCTTCAAATAAGATGTCTTTGTCGGTAATTTTTTCCATCGCCTCCATGCCGCTACTTCCCTTCCTGCAGACTATCTAGCTGCTTTGCTTCCTCCTTTGCTTTTTTCTTAAAGAATCCTCTTAGCAAAAAGTTACTTTGTAAGGCTTCCATATTCTGATCTAGCTTTTGCGTGCTCAGATTCAAATTTCTTAAAATTTGCTTGATTTCATCGGCGGCAGCAGGATCATTTGTCAACACACCAATTGCATTATCCGGACTATTTAACCTTGCCGAGGTTTCATTTAGGTTATTCATCAAAGCTGTTGCGGTCTGTGTAACACCTTGTAGTTGAGCAGCGGACTCCCTTAGACTTGCAAACACTTCGGTATCCGTTGTCAAATCATGGATTAAGCCTTCGTTATTGTTAAGCTTTTTCGTCAAGACGGCCAAGTTTGCAGAGGCTTGACTGGCATCAGACATTACTTTATTCAAACTATTGAGTGACCCAGCTAAAGATGCAGTAATAGTTGAATCGGTAAGTAAAGCGCCTACAACCCCTTTTCCCTCGACCATATCTTTGGATATCAATGCAAAGTTTTTAGTGATTTCAACTAAATTCTCATTGTTGGTCTGCAATGTAGCGAACATCGCTTCCGTATCGGTTCCTTTTCCCGAATCAATAACATCACCATTTTTTATTGGAGATGCTTCGTTAGACCCGCCAATAAGATTTACAATAGCATTACCGATTAAACCATCCGAACCCAATTTAGCGACAACATCTTCACGGATAAATTGACTTGATTTTTCTTCAATATGCATTACAACTTTCACATCGTCGATGCTCTGAAATTTAATCTCCTTCACAATACCGACTTTCACACCTGAAAACCATACGTTATTTCCGACCTTCAGTCCCTTCACATCATGAAAATAGGTTGTAACGACTAAATTCTTACTAAATTTATTTTGCTGCGTCCCTAAAACAAGTATTCCTGCCACTAGTATAACTAATCCTAATAACACAAATAAACCTACTGTTATAGACCGCCTTTTTTCGCTTGTACTCATATATTTATTTTAGACAATAAAATTATAATCATAAAATGGTTTAACACGTTCATCCTCCGTGTCAAAAATTTGTTCAAATGTACCCTGCCGTTCAAATTTTCCATCAAGCAACATAACCATACGGTCTCCTACCATCTTTGCGCACGCTAAATCATGGGTGATGATGATGGAAGATGTTTTATATCGCTCTTGCACCTCATTGATTAATGAATTAATATCCAGACAGGTGATCGGATCCAAACCAGCAGTGGGTTCATCGTATAGCATAATATCCGGCCGTAGAATTAAGGTACGTGCAATACCAATACGTTTGCGTTGTCCTCCCGAAAGCTCTGAGGGCATTTGGTTGATCGCTTGTGAAAGCCCGACGCCTTCCAACACCTCCTCGACTTCCTTATTAATTTCTGCCCGCGTCAAATTTCGCTTATTTCTGACCAACGGAAATTCAAGGTTTTCACGAACAGTCATACTATCATAGAGTGCACTATTTTGGAACGAGAATCCGATACGTTGACGGAGCGTTCTTAACTCCCGTTCATCCAATTTATTAACCAGCTCCCCCAATACCATAAGATCGCCTTGATCGGGTTTCAAAAGACCCGAGATCAATTTAATCAACACAGACTTTCCGGTTCCAGATCGACCCAGTACGACCAGGTTTTCGCCATTATAAAGCTTCAAATCTACGTCACGGAGAACATGCAAATCGCCAAACGATTTACTGACCTTATCCACATGGATGACTACATCTTCGAAGTTTATGTTTTTAATCGCCTTTTCCATGGTTTAAAAGAAAGATAAAACTTGTACAATTAGTAGCTCTTCAATGAAAACCAAAAACATGGAGGATACAACTGCGGAATTCGCTGCTTTACCAACACCCTCGGTTCCTTTAGAAGAATAATAGCCGACATAACAACTTGCAAAACCGATTGTAAAACCAAATACGACTGCCCGTATTACCATCGCAAAGACATCTTTAACGGCTATCGATTCAAAAACCTGGTTAAAGAAGCTCAAAATACTGATATCATCCTTGGCTATAATACTGAGGTATCCACCAAATAACCCAATACCTGCAACATAAAAACATAGTACAGGGATCATAGTGGTGGTTGCAATAATCCGACTTACAATTAAAAATTTGGTTGGATTGGTACCAGACACTTCCATGGCGTCTATCTGTTCCGTCACATTCATCGAGCTGAGCTCTGCTCCGATTTGAGAGCCGACCTTTCCAGAAGCAATCAACGCCGTCACTAAAGGAGCCAGCGCTCTTACAATAGCAATTGAAATCAAAGAAGGCAACCACGAGGTCGCCCCAAATTCTTCCAAGGAAGGACGTGATTGTTTAGTAAATACAAAACCAACGATAAATCCAGTCAAACTGATCAGTGGAAACGACTTCCAACCAATTTCATAACATTGCCTTATGATCTCTTTAAATTCAAAGGGAGGAGTAACCAATTCACGTAGAAATCGAATAAAAAAACGATGTATTCTCGCGAATTCAATAAGTAGACTTTCTATTTTCCTTCCCATTAATTTTCTGGAGTTAGTATTTTAACCAAATTAATCACACAAAGTTTGGGCAAATGTACAAACTTTTTATTTTCTTAATCGTTTGTCTACGATTAAATACTATAAGAATATCAGCAAAAGGTAAATTTTTTTGTGATTTCATAAAAAAAATTAAGAATCCCTTAAATAATTTCGCTTCCCTATACATCGATAAATAACCTCATTAAACCTTCTCTAGCCTTTTACCGTCTTACTAAAAAACAGAGGCTATCATTCATTTAAATAAAGGATATTATGAACACTCGGACAACAATACAGCGGATTCTAGTAATCGTGTTCTTATTAACAGGCGTCTTCTCCTTTAATACCAAAGCACAGGGAAACGGAGCAATGTCGTTAGACGTATTTTACAACGAATTATCGCCATATGGATACTGGGACAATGATCCATCGTACGGAGATATCTGGTTTCCCGATGCCGGCTCTGACTTCCGTCCTTATAGCTCCAATGGGTATTGGTCGATGACCGAATATGGCAATACGTGGGTCTCCAACTATCCGTGGGGATGGGCTCCTTTCCATTATGGTAGATGGGTATATACGAATTACAGAGGTTGGGGATGGATACCCGGATACGAATGGGGACCGGCTTGGGTAGACTGGCGTTCTGGAGATGGGTATTATGGGTGGGCTCCGATGGCACCGCGTGTCAATGTAAGTGTATCTATTGGGTTGCCGATCAATTTATGGATATTTGCACCTACGCGCCATATTTTTGCCAGAGACGTACATAGATACTGTTACCCAGGAAGATCCAACTTCTTTAACAGAACAACTATCATACACAACACCTATGTCGTTAACAACCGTCACTACTATGGCGGACCTTCACGTAGAGATTTAGAACGCAGGTTGGGACAACGTGTTACTGTAAGAAATCTACGTCATTCCGATCGTCCGGGAGCTTCACGCGCTGACAGTCGTTCGGTTTCTATCTACAGACCTGAACATGACAAGAATAGAAACACGCGTACTTCATCACGTAGCAACACTGTTGATCGAGATAATAACCGTCGTCCGGTAGCAAATACTTCCCGCAGCACCAGCCGTAACAATGCAGGAGGACGAATAGAAAATAGTAGAAACACGAATCGTCAAGATGCATCCGTCGGTCGCACTAACAACTCCAGAACGAACAATGGTCGTGAGATGAGGATAGACCGTAATGGGAACGCGACAATTACAAACGGGAACAACCGCACATCTACTAGTACTAAAAGTCAGGCTACACAAAACGCCGCCCGGCCGAATCGTACGAATGGAAATGTAAGTCGTAATACCACGATCCAAAACCAACAAAGGGAAAACAACAGGGCCGAAAGGAACACTGCTGCCCCTCAGCGCGAAAGCCAGCAAAAAGCTACACCACCGGCTCAGCGTCAGCAACAACAAAGGGAACAACGCAGTCAGCCGCGTACCCAACAGTCTGCGCCACAACGCGTGCAACAGGCAAGTGTACGTGAATCGCGTCCGGCAGCCAGCTCCAGAGTGGAGAGAAGTTCGGCGCCAAGCCGTCAAGCGTCCGCTTCATCTGCCAATCGCGGCAGTAGCAATAGCAACGAAAAAAGCAGTGGACGAGGAAGCCGCTAATAGTATATTTTTCTAAGTTTAATTGACTCGAAAGCGGGCTGGATGTAATCTAGCTCGCTCTTTTTATTATGTATATTATTATTCTTTAATATATCTTTTAAATGGTATTCACAAGCGCTTCGCTGTTTGACTTTTAATGGTGATAGGGAAATAATCGGTATTATTATCTAAGTTTGTAGGCAATTTAATTCGTGAATAAAAGAAGTATAATAAAGCTTATATGGCAAAATTCAGTTCTATCTTAGATAATGACTTTTATAAATTCACAATGCAGTATGCGGTCGTGAAATTGTTTCCTAAAGCAAAAGCAAAATACCAATTCATCAATCGAGGGGAGCACAAATTCCCTTCTGGCTTTGATGTACAGCTTCGCAAGGCAATAGACGATATGGCACTTCTTATGTTGAGCCGATCTGAAAAAGAGTTTTTTGCCCAAACCTGTCCCTACATTGATCCTACGTATTTTGATTTTTTGCAGGGGTATCGATACAATCCTGATGAAGTCATCATTATGCAAGATGGAAGCAAGCTTACCGTGGAGATCGAGGGTTACTGGTACCGAACAATTCTTTGGGAAGTTCCTATTCTTTCGTTGATAAGCGAATTGTACTACGAAACCACAGGTGCAATACGTGTGTCGGATGAAAAAGTCGTACGCATCGTAGACAATAAAATGGATAAATACGACAAGCTCAACATCACGATTGCCGACTTCGGAACCCGTCGTCGCCACTCCTATGATGTGCATGACCTAGTTATAAAAACCCTAAAAAACCACCCCTCTAGTACCTTTATCGGAACCAGCAATATTCATCTTGCGATGAAGTACCAAACAAAGCCCATTGGCACCCATGCGCACGAATGGTTTATGTTTCATGCGGCCAAATACGGTTATAAAATGGCGAATCTGTTAGGACTGGAAAATTGGGCAAATGTATATCGTGGAGATCTAGGAATTGCGCTATCCGATACGTATACCACCGAAGCATTCTTCAAACAATTTGACAAAAAACTCACTAAACTTTTTGATGGCGTCCGTCACGATAGTGGAGATGCCATAGCATTTGCTCAAAAAACAATAGATCATTATGTCAGTAAAGGAATAGATCCTTTGTCCAAAACCATTATTTTTTCAGATGGGTTAGACTATAACAAAGTAGAGAAGATTGTGAAATATTGTTCCGACAAGATCGGTCATTCATTTGGTATTGGGACTGATTTCACTAATGATGTTGGGTTAGGACGCATGAATATTGTATTAAAAATGACTGAGGCCCTCCCCGACGAAGGTGAATGGACTCCGGTTATCAAATTATCTGACGAACCATTTAAGCATACGGGAGATCTAGCCGAAATTGAAATGGCAAAAAAATACCTTCAAATTGGCGAACATGTCTAGAGATGTATACGGAGAAGCTTTATTCGATTTCCATACGAATGGAGAATTAAAAAAACCGCTTTTACTACATAGCAGCTATGGCGACATCGAGGATATGCCTATTGAAGTTTTTTATCGAGATGAAGAGGACTTCCCTGAACTTGAGTTTATCGCCTTATCGCTCTGCGATGGCAAGGTATTGGATGTCGGTGCAGGAGTTGGATCCCATGCTTTATATCTTCAAGAAAAGAATTTTGACGTTACGGCATTGGAAGTTTCCGCTACTGCCTGCAATATCATGCGCGAACGCGGCGTACAACATATACTGCAGGAAGATTTTTTTCGATTAAAAAACCAACAGTTTGATACCTTGCTCTTCTTAATGAATGGAATAGGGCTTGCCGGTACGACAGACGGTTTTCGGGACTTGCTGCAACACAGCAAATCATTATTAAGCGAAAAAGGCCAATTGCTGTTTGATAGTTCAGATATCTCCTACCTTTACGAAGAGTACCGCATTCAACGGCCAGTTCACTATTTTGGTGAAATAAATTATCAATACGAATACAACGGAAATAAAGGCGAACCTTTTAAATGGTTATACCTCGATCAAAAGATGCTTGTCGAGATCGCCAGAGCGGAGAACTGGGTTGTTCAAATTCTCTTCGAAGATGATAATGACCAGTATCTAGTAAGGATGGAACCGAGGAAATAAATGATTAGGGAAGCCTTCAAGGGCTCCCCTAATCATCTATCTCAATCAATATATTCAAAACCTACATACGGCACCAGTACTTCAGGTATTTTGATCCCATTATCAGTTTGGTTGTTTTCTAGTAAGGTCGCTACAATACGTGGCAAAGCCAGTGCTGATCCATTCAAAGTATGAGCCAATTGCATTTTTCCTTCTGCATTTTTAAAACGCACTTTTAGACGATTAGACTGATAGGTTTCAAAATTAGAAACAGAAGAAACTTCCAACCAACGCTTTTGTGCGGTACTGTAGGTTTCCATATCGTAAGTCAAAGCGGATGCAAAGCTCATATCCCCCCCACAAAGACGCAAGACACGATACGGCAATTCCAACTTTTGCAATAAAGACTGCACATACTGGCTCATCTCTTCCACTACTTCGTATGATTTATCCGGATGAACGATCTGTACCACTTCCACCTTGTCAAATTGGTGTAAACGATTTAAACCACGTACATGGGCACCATACGATCCTGCTTCACGACGGAAACAAGGTGTATATCCACAGTGTTTGATCGGAAAATCTTCTTCCTTAACAATCACATCGCGATAGATATTCGTAATAGGCACCTCTGCTGTAGGAATTAAATACAGATCATCTTGCGTAACATGATACATCTGGCCTTCTTTATCCGGTAATTGCCCCGTGGCATAGGCAGATGCTTCGTTCACGACAATAGGTACCTGCACCTCTTTGAAACCTACTTTTTCCGCTTCGTCCAAAAAGAAATTAATTAAACCGCGTTGTAAGCGGGCGCCCTTTCCTTTATAAACCGGAAATCCTGCTCCCGCCACTTTTGTTCCCAATTCAAAATCGATAATATCATATTTTGCGGCCAATTCCCAATGCGGAAGTGCATCTTCTGTTAACTCCGGAATCGCACCGTGCTCAAAAACGGTTTCATTATCCTCCGCTGCTACTCCCCCTGGCACAGAAGTGTGAGGTAGATTGGGCAAATGAAGCAATTTATCATTTAATTCCTTTTCCTTGCTTTCCAGATCAGCCAACAAATTCTTTATCTGCTCTTTATATCCCGACGATTTCGATTTCACGGCCTCAGCTTCTTCCTTCTTACCTTGGCGCATCAATTCCCCAATTTGCTTAGCGGAAGAATTGGCCTCTGCTGATAATGCGTCTGATTCACTTTGAATCTTGCGACGTTGTTCATCCAATAAGATGATTTCGTCGACCAAATTCAAATCCTTGAAATTCTTAACGCCTAATCTTTCGATTACCGTATCCCTGTTCTCACGGATATAATTTAATTGCAACATAAATATTTATTTTTAATAGGCACAAAGATAATGAAAAGCGGGGTGTTGCATCATATAATCGACACTATTTTATTACCTTTGACTATGCTATACTTAGTTCCCACTCCTATCGGTAATTTGGAAGACATGACGTTTCGCGCCATACGTGTACTGAAAGAATCAGATTTGATCTTGGCCGAGGATACACGCACAAGTGCGCCGTTATTAAAACATTTTGGTATAGATAAAAAAGTATTTGCACATCATCAGCACAATGAACATAAAGCGGTGTCCGAAATTATCCGGTTTTTAAAAGAAGGCCAACAGATCGCATTGATCTCGGATGCTGGTACACCCGCTATATCAGATCCGGGTTTTTTATTGGTACGGGCGGCCATAAAAGAAGGTATCAACGTGCAATGCCTGCCCGGAGCAACAGCTTTTGTTCCTGCACTAGTCAACTCAGGTCTACCCAACGACAAGTTTTGCTTCGAAGGATTCTTGCCCGTAAAAAAAGGTCGTCAGACCCGAATGAAACTGCTTGCAGCGGAAAAACGGACCATGATATTCTATGAATCTCCACACCGCCTGCTCAAAACTATTGACGAATTTATACAATACTTCGGAGCAGACAGGCAGGCTTCTATATCGCGGGAATTGAGCAAACTGTACGAAGAAAATGTGCGTGGCACACTTGACGAGTTAAAAAACCATTTTGAAAACAACCCCATCAAAGGCGAATTTGTATTTTGTGTAGCCGGCACCGAGATGGAGCAAAAAGACAACGAACAAGTATTAAGGAACAAAGATTAATTTAATTTACTTTCAATGGTTAGGCGTTATTTCTACTCAATTTACTCAGCAACTCCGTAGGAGCAAGTCCATATTGCTTTTTGAAGGCAGCAGAAAAATGTGACAGATTCTCGAAGCCTGTTTCATAACAAACATCTATCGGCTTTTTCTTCTTCTCTACAAACTGATAGTGTGCCAGCGCCAATCGCTTTTGCGTAAGCCATCGTTGTGGGGTAGTATCGAATGCTTTATTAAAGTCTCTTTTAAAGGTCGTAAGGCTACGACCAGTCAGATAACTAAATCTCTCTAACGGTAAATTGAATATAAAGTTCTTTTCCATATAGTCTGCCAGGTCGATTTTACCTGGTTCTTCAAAATTTGCCAGCACCTGGTCTATTTCTTTATCCATAGTTCTAAGGATACTGATCGCTTCAGTGATTTTCAGAGACGCTATATCTTCGGGAAGATCCGTCAATTCAAAATAAGGAATCAATGAAGCCAAACAACTTTCCAGTAAAGGATGGTTATTGAAACAGTAAATTTTCGGAGTTTTCAACCCCTTGGACTTTACGTTCAAGTTTTTATAAAAGTCCCTAAGTCTTTCTACCGACAAGTGCATGACGACCGTTTTATGGGGTTGTCCATCTTTGGGATAATTGATAATTGTGGCCAGCTGATTTCTGGGAATTAGAAAAATATCACCTTTTTTGAAGAAATAAGTAGCATCGGCCTGCACAATTTTTGTTTCCCCAGAAATGAACCACACCAACATATGCTGATCGAACATAATATCTGACTTAAAAAACTTATCTTCATAGTAGGAAAGCTTGATATCTTCCGTTATATATTTTGCTTGATATTCCATTATTTTGTTTGAGTTTATTACGCATACACGTTGTACATTTTGAATAAATATCGCCATTAATGTTGAGCGGAGTCGAACCGAGCTTGTAAGCCCATCGAAGATAAACATTTCCATACATGGCTTTAGATCCATATCTACCGACAGGAAGGGATCTAAAGCCTCAAGATAACATATTTAGAAGTATAATGCACAGCAGGTTACGCATTGTTTATTCCATTCAATAATACAAAAAATATGGGATGTAAGTAAAGTAGGACCTTAATCAATCTGAAACGCTATACCTGTCGCCTCTTCACTCCATGTCCACAATCGCTTTGCATTGGCCTCATCCAATGAATAAGACATTACGCCACCGTTCGTGTTCGACGATTCCGTAGCCAATTCGGCTATATCCCCATCTTCACAATACACCCCTCCTATATGGGCGAGTGCTGGACTGACCGCACACCAGACCGTCGTGGCCGCTCCCTGAGGAATGGTTTTCAGTGAAGCAAGTACTTCCGGCAACAGGTTCCCCTCGGCATCACAGAATCCCATTTGTTGAAATAGTTCCAATGGTGCTTCCCTACCTAGTTCGGTACCTCCAATAGAGCCCGGATGCAAGGAATAGGCTCTTATATTAAATACCTTAGCACGGTTGTCTAACTCAAGGGAAAATAAGTTGCCGGCAGTTTTTGACTGACCATAAGCCTGCAATGTTTTGTATTCGCGATGTTGGAAATTGGGATCATCGAAATCGAAAGCACCGAAGTGATGTCCGTGAGATGATACGTTGATAACTCTTGCACCATCAGCTTTTTTAAGGGCGGGCCATAACCTTGCTGTAAGCTGAAATTGTGCTAAATAATTGGTGGCTAGCTGCGATTCAATACCACGACTATCCCTCCGTAATGGAACCCACATAATACCCGCATTATTGATCAGAACATGAAGTGGTCTGCCTGACGCCAGAAATTTTTCGGCGAAGGCGTCAATGGAACTCGGATCCATCAAATCCATCGCTTCCAGCTCGACATGGTCAATGCCTTGCAGGTTTTTCTTTGCCTTTTCAATATCTCGGGCAGGAACTATTACTGTCGCTCCTGCTGCAGCTAGCGTTTTGGAGGTTTCCAAGCCGATGCCTGTATTACCTCCTGTTACGATGGCAATTTTCCCCGTAAGGTTTATACCACTGATAACATCATTTGTAGTTGATGTAGCGTTGAATCCAGATCCTACTGATTTTTGCAACGCTCCCTGATAATTGTTTTGTTTCATTTTAGTAACTATTAATTGTTATTGTTAATACAAAGTTAGCTACGACGTCTCTTGACAGGTTTGTTTAAACGTCCGAATACACTTTGTTTAAACGTCCTATGATCGACTACCCCGGGTGGATCCTTCATTTCGACGCGTAGATTCATGCTCGTCTCTGGGATCTTTAAAAAAGATAGGCGAACATTGAAATCCACGTCGCGGTTTCACAATTATATCTTAACTTAGTACTAAATTTGTTCAACAGATAAACGACAGCGATTAAATAAAATGAGCATAGACAAATACATACAGGACGGTCAAGACCCGAAGGTCATCGAGAGAATATATACCAAGATCATCGACATGTTAACGCATGGCGAATCGATTAACTACATCGCTTTGCAAAAAAAACCTGCGGTGACGTTACTCCCAGATAGCATCACTATTAGCAACAAACGTATCTTTCTATGTGAGTTTACTAAACTTGGGTTAGCAACTAATTTTGAAATTTTTTCATGGAAAGACATTAAAGATATTGCATTTAAAGAAGAGATTTTTGGTTCCAAGGTCACCGTTATTCCGTTTACCGGGGAAAATCTCAGCATAGATTACATTCCTAAAATACAAGCGCGTAAGCTGTATCAGTTAATTAAAGATGCATTGGAAAGCATTAAAAGTCAGGCTGAAAAAAGTACACCTCTTGAAAAAGATCCCTCTTCCTCGCCTACAGAACCTGCACAGGCTAGGCCATTCCGTACGGATCCTGTAGAAAATGAAGCGAACGTACAGAGACCTCCTATTCCGGCACCTGCTCCTAAAATTATAGCGGAACAGGATAAAACAGCGACCGATAGTACAAACAGCTTCTCTGCTCCGGCGCAAACGGTTCCTCCAACAACAGCTCCGAAGCCAGAAGAAGAGGATGAATTAACCTCGAAATTAAAGAAGCTGAAAACACTGTACGACAAACAGCTAATTACACAAGCGGAATACGAAAGTAAGAAAGCAGAAATACTTTCGAAATTATAACAGAACGAAAGCTCGGCTATACGCTGCTCTGCCGACAAGTAGCTAGTCGATGGATTAAACATTATTTATAGATGAAGAACAATTACCTATTGGCACTTTTAAGTGCCTTTATACTTTGGTTGGCCTGGCCACCGATACCGTACAGTAGTATCTTACTTTTTGTCGGTTTTGTTCCGCTATTGATTGCATGTGAACGTGTGATGCGCAGCTCACTTGCAAAAAAAGGCCAAAAGATCTTTACGTTGGCATTTATAACCGGTTTTATCTGGAATACAGCGTCTATATATTGGGTATTCCATGCCATGAATGCTTATCTACCGGCATGGATATCCATACTAATTTCTTTAATCCCATTCGGATTAGCTCCCTTGTTGATGGCCGCAGTGTTTCGGCTATACTACCAATTGCGCAAACGCAACACAATATTTTTAAGTTTTTCAGGGTTGATATCCTTTTGGATAGCCTATGAATACCTGCACCAATTATGGGATCTTTCTTTCCCATGGATGACCCTGGGTAATGGTTTCGCTAATTTTCATCAATTGATACAATGGTATGATATTACTGGCGTATATGGCGGCACACTTTGGATATGGTTAGCGAACATTCTCATTTTTCTCCTGGCATGGCAACGTATCAGCAAAACAGAATCGCTATCTACGAAAAAACTTGTCATTTCCATTTCCGCCACGGTACTAATCCCGAGTGTCATTTCCATTATACAGTATACTTCGTACGAAGAACACATCAATCCTTCTGAAATTGTTGTCGTACAACCCAACATTGATCCTTATGGTAAATTTGGTCATATCCCTCCAGAGGATCAACTGCTCAATCTCATCACTTTATCAGAAGGTGTAGCAAAACCCAATACGGAGTTTTTCATTTGGCCCGAAACGGCTATCTCCGCCCGCGGAGGCATTAACGAAGAAGAATTCAGGAGTTATCCGGCATATCTGCAAATAACCAATTTCTTGGATAAATACCACAATGGAAACGTACTTTCGGGCATTGAAAGCCATCGTATTTTTTCTGATCAGGCAACACATACGGTAAGGCCCTATGCCGATATGTTTATCGACAGTTACAATGCTTCCGTCTTGATAGATAGGTCGTCGAAGCTCCAATTCTACCACAAGTCAAAGTTGGTACCCGGTGTCGAACAGATGCCATTTGGCGGTGCATTATCATTCATGAAACCGCTATTCGATCATTTCGGGGGAACTACAGGCGGTTATGGCAGTGATCCTGAACCGACGGTATTTTATTCGGCAAGTGGAATCGGTGCTGCTCCGGTAATATGTTACGAATCAATCTGGGGAGATTACGTTGCACAATATGTTAAAAAAGGCGCTCAGTTTATTGCTATCGTGACCAATGATGGATGGTGGAAGAATACTTCCGGTAAAGACCAACATCTTCAATATGCCAAGCTTCGCGCGATTGAGAATCGACGTTGGGTAGCAAGATCTGCTAACACAGGGATTTCAGGTTTTATAAACCAACGGGGTGATATCGTTCAAAAAACAGCATGGTGGGTTCCCGCTTCGTTGTCCCAGGAAATAAATTTAAATGAAGAACTTACCGTTTATACGAAGTTAGGTGATGTGATCGTGTATTTGTCTATAATCGGCAGTTTGCTGTCAATTGCGTTGTTGCTACGACCAAAAACCAAATAATGGTATTAAAATTACATTACATTCCTTAAATTTGCGCCCATGCACGTATATTTAGATAATGCCGCTACGACGCCTTTGGATCCCGAGGTACTAGAAGTAATGGTAGAAACCATGAAAAATGATTTTGGAAATCCTTCTTCAATTCATTCTCATGGGCGTCAAGTGAAAACGATAATCGAAAAAGCGAGAAAAACCATAGCCAACTTATTGCATGCTTCTCCCTCCGAGATCTTTTTTACTTCTGGCGGTACCGAGGCTGATAACATGGCTATTGTACGCTCTATCGAAGATTTTGGCATTACACATGCAATTACATCCCCAATAGAACATCATGCCGTACTTCACACCTTGGAGGAGCTGGAAAAGACCGGTAAAATACACTTGGATTTTCTCCAATTGGACGAAAAAGGCAACGTTGATTACTCACACTTAGAATCGTTACTTGCGACTAATCCGCGAACTTTCGTATCTATCATGCATGCCA
Organism: Sphingobacterium olei; assembly: GCF_005048855.1. Classification (GTDB taxonomy): domain Bacteria; phylum Bacteroidota; class Bacteroidia; order Sphingobacteriales; family Sphingobacteriaceae; genus Sphingobacterium; species Sphingobacterium olei. The sequence goes on along the minus strand of NZ_SUME01000003.1, from coordinate 509,947 downwards.
ATAACGAATTGGGTAATTTAACGGATATCAAGCGTATCTCAGAAATCTGTGCACAATACAACGCGATTTTCCATTCGGATACCGTGCAAACGATGGGGCATTATGTACACGACTTGTCTGAATTAAAGATTGATTTTATTACCGGAGCCGGACATAAATTCCACGGGCCGAAAGGTGTGGGTTTTTTATACATCAACGGTAAGAATAAAATCAAACCCTTTATCTATGGAGGAGCTCAAGAGCGCAATATGCGTGGCGGAACGGAAAATGTGTACGGTATAGCTGGCATTGCGAAAGCTTTAGAAATAGCTTACCGTGATATGGATGAACACAGACTCTATATCCAGGAGCTGAAAGATTACATGAAGTTAGAATTGCAAAAAGCTATCCCCTTTATCCAATTCAACGGAAACACAGAAGCTGACAACTCGTTATATACGGTATTGAATATATCCCTGCCCTGCACGGATATGAGTGATATGCTTTTATTCAACTTAGATATTTCCGGGATATCTGCTTCAGGTGGAAGTGCCTGTAGCTCAGGTTCAGATATAGGTTCACATGTTTTACGTGGTATTAAAGCAGATAGTTCACGGCCCTCGGTTCGGTTTTCTTTTAGTAAAAACAACACAAAGGATGAAATAGATTTTGTAATAGCAAAGCTTAAAGCACTTTGTGAACAGGTCTAATGCTTTTATTTTATCTTCTCAAGTTGGTAATTCTCGGCCAAATCTCCGGTAATTGTATTGCCGGCTAAATCAAGTTGCCATAATACACCATCAACGATTTTATATTCATAGTCCAGTCCTTCTAAGACCAGGTTGTTCTTTTCTACTTTCCAATTTCCGTTTTTTGTAAATTTATCGGATGATTTCCCCACGTATACATATTTCAATTCATAAGAATGATCCTTACTTAATTCTAACACAGTATTGATTGCCTCACAATCTGCACAAGGTAATTTACCTGAATAGTGACCGACAACATTTGCAGAAAGAAACTCCAAATTTTCTTTTTTATCAAGCGTATTGGATGACTTCTTATTATTTATACAGCTCATAAATAATAAAAAATTGGCTAGAATAGAAAACAATATCGTGGAAAATATTCGCATTTACTTCATTTGCTTATCCAGTTCAAAAAGGATACCAAAATTCAGTATATAGTATTATTTTTTAAGAATTAATCATCATCATCTTCAAAACCTGATGCCAGATTATATGCATTTTGCAATTCTCCCAAAGCATGCATATTCCTCATATTACGAGCCACTTGCATCCCCAGTTGATAAATCTTTAATGCTTCCTCTGTATTATTTTCTTTTTCTAAGAACTTCCCGTAGTGATAATATGTACCCACATAGTCGGAAAAATTTTCTACCAGATCTTTAAAACCCTCTTCCGCCTTCTTCATATTTTCTGCCTTTAGGTATTCCATCGTAAGCGCATATTTTAAAAAAGGATCTTGAGGACTTTCCGCTACAAACGACAACAATTGTGTTAATCTATCCATCAAATGTAATTTCTATGATTTTCACAAATTAACTCAATCCATCATAAAAAACAAAACGATTACTTATGATGACGTTGTTTAAGGTGTTTTTTTAAGGGGTGTTAGTGTTTAAAGAAGGATTAAATTATGCAGTTTAGTAATATCCCTCGCTCCACTTGTCCGCCATGGGCCATGGCAGGGCTCCAATCTTTTATCCCAGGCTGCGCATTTTCTTTGTGAGGGGAGCATGTGCGACAAAGCCACCTTAAATTGGACAAGGCTTTATGGACTCTTATTGTTTTTGGTGTCCATGACCTCCCTTTGGTCGGTTTGACTACTTTTGGCCTACACAAGTAATAGCCCGGCCACGGCTTGAGTGGCAGACCTACATTTTAAAATCGGCCCAAAGTCGATGTAACAAATTACTATGCTAGCATAGAAAATGACAAAAAATTGACCAAAACGGGTAAGCGAAGATTCCGATAAAATAGTAGGTTTGTATAAAACGCTATTAATTATGAAGATATTAGTTTGCATCAGTAATGTCCCCGATACGACATCTAAAATAACTTTCACAAATAACAACAGCGAATTTAATGACGCTGGTGTACAATACATCATAAACCCATACGATGAAATTGCGTTATCTAAAGCTATCGATCTTGTACATGGAGGAGCCAACGGAACAGTGACCGTAATCAATGTCGGTGATGTTGCTGCCGAACCGACTATCCGCAAAGCACTCGCCATTGGCGCCGACCATGCAATACGCGTAAATGCAACTCCTAAAGACGCTTGGTTTGTTGCCAACCAAATTGCAGAATATGCAAAAGCTAATCACTTTGATTTGATTTTAACCGGACGGGAATCTATCGACTATAACGGAGCACAGGTGCCTGCGACGCTCGGCGAGCTCCTTTCTATTCCCTCGGTATCCATTGCTAAAAAATTAACTATTGAAGGCAATGAAGCAACTATCGAACGTGAGATAGAAGGTGGCAAAGAAGTGTTGACAGCAAATTTACCGGTTGTTGTCGGCACCGCTGAAGGCGTAGCAGAACCAAAAATCCCGAATATGAGGGGAATTATGGGCGCTCGCTCGAAACCATTAGAAGTTATCGAACCGATACAAGTGGAAGCTTTGACATCTTTCAATCATTATGAAACACCAGCCACAAGAGGTAACGTCAAATTGATAGCAGAAAGCAATGTGAATGAGTTAGTAAACTTATTGCATACCGAAGCAAAAGTTATTTAATTACTTAAATAAAGAAATGACATGTCAGTATTAGTATATATAGAGAATACAGAAGGGTTACTTAAAAAATCGGCTTTTGAGGTTGCATCTTATGCGTCTCAAATTGCAAATTTACAACAGGCCAAAACCGTAGCTATCTCCATCGGAGATGTATCCGACTCTGAATTGCAAAAGCTAGAAAACTATGGAATCAGTAAAGTCTTAACGGTAACAAATGACGATCTTAAATCTTTTGTCAATCAGGCATATGCTTCTATAATTGCCGCTGCTGCGCAAAAAGAGCAGGCAAATATCGTTGTATTATCCAACTCATTCAGTGGGAAAGGGTTAGCTCCGCGCATTGCGGCAAAACTGGAAGCCGGTTTAGTGTCAGGGGCCATAAGTGTCCCCTCCTTTAATGCCGCTGTGGCTGAGGTGAAGACAACAGCCTTTTCAAATAAAGCTATTGCAACGGTAAGCATTACTTCGCCGATTAAAGTATTTACCTTATCTCCAAACGCATTTGAAATTGCAGAACGTAAAACATCGGCACAGATAGAAAACTTCGTTCCTGAGATCGCTTCGACCGATTTTAATACAATCGTAAAAGAAATCATACGTGCTACAGATAAAATTTCTCTTCCTGAAGCAGAGATTGTGGTTTCCGCAGGACGGGGACTTAAAGGCCCTGAAAACTGGGGGATGATAGAAGAGCTAGCTGAAGTATTAGGTGCTGCTACTGCTTGCTCGAAGCCCGTATCCGATGCGGGCTGGAGGCCTCATGCTGAGCACGTAGGTCAAACCGGAATAGTCGTCAGCCCTAATCTTTATATTGCTATAGGGATTTCAGGAGCTATTCAGCACCTTGCTGGAGTAAGCTCTTCCAAAACAATCGTCGTGATCAACAAAGATCCTGAAGCACCATTCTTCAAGGTGGCAGACTACGGCATAGTAGGTGACGCTTTCGTAATTGTACCGCAACTTATTGCTGCACTTAAAGCGTACAAAGGAAACTAGTAAATAGAATGAGCGTTATTAAGAGACCTGAGCAGAAAACTGCTGAGGTCTTTTTATTTGCCACTAATATTTTACATCTTTGTATTACCGTAAGGTGTTTTAGGATGAAGAAAATTAAGCTAGATATAGTGGGCTTGTCGTATAGCCAGACACAGTCGGGTGCATATGCCTTGGTATTGGGAGAAGTAAATGGTAATCGTAGGCTTCCTATAATTATCGGAAGCGCTGAAGCGCAATCCATTGCCGTTGAAATTGAAAAGATGACACCAAGTCGTCCGCTCACACATGACCTTTTTAAATCCTTTGCCGAAACTTTTGACATCCATATCAACGAGGTGTTAATTTACAATTTGGTGGATGGAATCTTCTTTGCCAAAATTAGTTGCGTGAGAGATGGCAAAACCACAGAAATTGATGCACGTACTTCGGATGCCGTTGCATTAGCCGTTCGCTTTGATTCTCCAATCTACACGTATGATTTTATTATGTCTTCTGCCGGAATCGTCATAGAAAGCAACGATTTTGCGTTCTTGGAGAATATCAGCTCTCCTACAGAATCTATCACTCCTCCAACTCCCACAGAAAAACAAAAAGAACAAGCTCCTATTAAACCTGAAGTATCCCCCTACGCCTCACTCACTGACGAACAGTTAGAAAATACCCTCCAAAAAGCTATTGAGAATGAGCAGTATGAAACTGCTGCCAAGATTCGAGACGAAATCGAACGTAGAAAATCATAACAAATACATATGTCTATAAAGTTGAGACTAACCATCATGAATTTCCTGCAATTCTTTGTATGGGGCGCATGGTTGATTACAATAGCCAATTACTGGTTTGGGACAAAACAATGGGACGGAACACAATTTGGAGCAATATTTTCCACCATGGGTATTGCCTCACTTTTCATGCCTACATTAATTGGTATTATTGCTGATAGATGGGTCAATGCAGAACGGCTATATATAGCATTGCATTTTTTATATGCCTTATGCCTGATCTATCTTACGCAGGTTAACGAACCGTCAACATTTTTCAATATCATGCTCGCAGCGATGTGCTGTTACATGCCTACCCTAGCCTTATCCAATTCTATCGCATACACTGCTTTAACGCAGGGTAAATATAACCTCATCAAAGCCTTCCCTCCTATTCGTGTTTGGGGAACAATAGGCTTTATTGCAGCCATGTGGATAACTAACTTGACGGGAAATAAAGCTACCGAATATCAATTTTACATTGCTGCTGCTGGATCTACCGCACTTGCTGTCTATTCACTTTTCTTCATCCCCAAATGTCCTCCTCAACATCTGATAAAAGACAATGCAAGTATCACACAACTACTTGGTTTGGAGGCTTTCAAACTATTCGGAAATTATAAGATGGCCTTGTTTTTCATCTTTTCCATGTTTTTGGGTGCAGCTTTACAGTTAACCAATGCTTATGGAGATGTTTTTTTAGATGAATTTAAATTTTATCCTAAATATGCGGATGCTATTGTCGTGAAATACTCCACCATTATCATGTCTATTTCTCAGATTTCGGAAACACTATTCATCTTGGCAATTCCATTCTTTTTACAAAAATTTGGGATAAAACACGTGATGCTTATATCGATGGTCGCTTGGGTGTTACGTTTCGGGTTATTTGCTTATGGAGATCCCTTCAATGGATTATGGATGATTATCTTATCCTGCATCGTTTATGGAATGGCGTTCGACTTTTTCAACATTTCAGGCTCCCTTTTTGTAGAAACCACAACAGATTCGAAGATCAGATCCTCTGCACAAGGTCTATTCATGATGATGACCAATGGCTTTGGAGCTGTATTTGGCTCACTCGCATCGGGATGGCTTATCGATAAGTATTACACGTTATCTTTTGACAACGTCAATGAATTATCAAATTACCTGGATACCACACCAGATAATCCCAATTTATTGAACTTCATCTCTTCAAGAGGTGTGAATATATCGAATGAAACCTTTGATCATGTTATCTTGTTAAAAGATTGGTATCATATCTGGATTGCATTCGCTATCTATACCCTCGTGATTGCAATTTCTTTTGCGGCATTATTCAAACACAAACACCAAAATCAACAAATCAGCGAAAGCTATCACTAATGTTTTTTACCTCGCTTTTACCTCTGCAAGCATGGTCATTACATGATCAATAGTGGATTTAGCGGCATCTTTCATTTTCGGATTTCCTTCGTAATCCGCGTCTAAAACAACTTCTTTTGATTTGTCTTTATAGGTGAATTTCAAGATGTACCGCGGTATGTGTGTCCCTGGATTCATGGCATCCCTTTTGGTCGTCATATCATTATCTACATTCCAAAATCCTAGTTCTTGTGCTTTACGGTGTAGATATAATAGATCATCCTTTCTCATCTTAAGTGTATCCTTCACAAGCTTATTATCATTTGTCAAATATTGGTAATCACTTGTTTTGGAATTGAAGGTGTTCAACAAAGAATCCGGGGTGCCGTAGGTCAGTTCAATCGATTCAAAATCTGAAAATCGATAAGGTGCATTTTTGATCATCGATGAATAATAGACCACACAGTAAACGACAAAGGGCACTATTATACAAATAGCTAAAAAAATTCTTTTGGTTTTATCTGACATAACTAATTATAGATTGCACACAAAAGTACGATAAAGTATTTAGATGTGAGACATGAGATGTTAGATTCGAGATAGAAGTATTCAAATCTGAAACGCCCATCAGCAGGATTACAACGCTCAAAGTAAACATTAACCGCTAAATATTCGGAGTACCGCAGCGGGTAAAATACTTATAATACCAGGCATCTTTTAGATTGGAAATCATGACACCTTTTTGCGTAGAAACATGTACAAACTTACCATTATGTAGGTAAACACCCACATGATCAATATTTTTTCCTCCAAAAGAGAAAAACACCAGATCGCCCTCCCGTAATTGATCGTCATATTTACGCTTTACGATCTCTGCCATATCCCTGGAGGTTCGGGGTAGATTCTTCCTATAGACTTCCTGGTAGATCATACCCACAAAAGCGGAACAATCCACACCATCTTTGCTCAACCCGCCTAACCGATGTGGTATGCCCATCCAATTATCGATAAATGAGTACAAGGAATTATTCATATCCTTGGGACTCACGCCCAATACATCTGCATAGTACGACATGGTGTTTCCCGAACGCTTCGTATCCTTCGAGGGGGACTCTATAGTACTTCGACCGTCCGGAGGTATTCCATAGGAATAGACTTTTTTTCGAGCCCCACAAGAGGCTACAAATATACACAATACAGCACCTGCTGCCATGAACTTTATTTGTTGAATCCAATTTCTACTCATCATTACAAATGTATCGGCTCAAGACGGAGAATAAAACCCTCTTTTTTCCACAATTGTTATTTAATTTAGCAGACATGGAACGAATTAAGGGTGCTATTGCTGTTTTCTTAGGTGCTGCTAGCTTTGGAATCTTATCTACTTTTGTAAAACAGGCCTATGCTAACAGTTTTTCCTTAGGGGAAGTAACGGGTGTACAGGCCTTTTTTGGCATGTTATTTTTGTGGATACTTTATTTAATCATTCGTTTATTCCCTGGTAAAACTAGATCCTATCCAAAAACAACAAATTACTGGAAAATCATTTTTGCAGGATTTTCCACAGGTTTGGTCAGCATTCTATATTATAGATGTGTTGCGCTTGTGCCGGCTTCCATAGCTATTGTCTTATTGATGCAATACATTTGGGTCAGCGCTCTCATTAACCTGATCGTATTTAAGCAAAAAACCAGTCAAAAAGAAGGTATTGGGATTATTATAATTCTTTTCGCAACCCTGTTCGCAACAGGGGTATTTCAGGATACCGTTGCGGAAATAGACGCTATCGGCGTAATTTATGGTTTGTTGGCCGCTTCGGCATATGCTATTTTTATCATCGTAAACGGCAAAGTAGGAAACGACTATCCTCCTATCCAGAAAAGCGCGTTAATGGTGACCGGTGCATTTATTTTGATTGTGATAACGTTACAGCCTGTTTCCTTGTTGCGTTCAACTATTGATACATCAATAGTTGAATACGGACTGCTTCTAGCTTTCTTTGGAACGGTGTTGCCCCCCGTTCTATTTGCTTATGGCATGCCCAAAACAGGGGTTTCACTAGGCAGCATTTTATCTGCCGTAGAGCTACCGGTAGCAGTGGGCATGTCGTTCTATGTACTGCACGAACCAGTAAGTGCACTGCAATGGGCCGGCGTATTGGCTATTTTGGGAATTGTTGTATGGATAAATACGGGCCGAAAAATCCCAGAAATTTAAATAACTCGCACCAATAAACCTTTAAGGTATTCACCTTCTGAAAATGAAGCGCGCACTGGATGATCTTCGGGTTGATGAAATTGCCTAATAAACTGTATCTCCTTACCCGCATCTAAAGCTGCCCATGCAAGCACTTGTTTAAAGGTATCGATATCCATCGCGCCAGAGCAAGAAAACGTAGCCAATAATCCGCCGCTTTCGAGTAGCATCAGACCTCTCCTGTTCAAATCTTTATACGCTCTGGAAGCTTTGTCTAACGCAGATCGCGAAGGTGCATATTTAGGTGGATCGAGGACAATCAGATCGAATCTGGCTTGCTGTTCGCCCAACTCGCGTAGGTATTTATTGACGTCTGATTGGACAGCGGCATATTGTTCGGCATCAAATCCATTCAGTGCTATATTTTGTCGTAGGGTGTCAATTGCTAAGGCTGAGCTATCTACTGCTGTAACATGGGAGGCTCCTCCACGTAAGGCATTCAACGTAAAACCACCTGAATACGAAAAGCAATCCAGAACTTTTTTACCTTTTACATATTGCGCGGTTAGTAGTCTATTATCACGTTGATCACAATAAAATCCAGATTTTTGTCCTTCAACAATATTGACCTGATATTGAATGCCGTTTTCAATAATGGCAACAAACTCCGGAGGCACTGTCCCATACAACAGACCGTTACTGTCGGGCAATCCTTCGTGCTCCCGGGATTTGAGATCACTTCGTTCATAGATACCTTTGGGATTCAGTAACCGAACAAGCTCATCGATAATGATCGTCTTTACCTGTTCTACTCCAGCAGCATGGACTTGTACAGATATATAATCTGCATATTTATCCGCGATTAATCCCGGCAGAAAATCAGCTTCTGCAAAAATCAGACGTACGGTATCGTTCTCTTCTGATAATAAATGTAAACGGTTATTTACGGCACTGCGTACACGGTTACGCCACCACTCTTCGTTGATTTCACGGTTTGGATGCCATTCCAATAAACGCACAGCTACTCTCGAGGTGCTGTTATATATCCCAAATGCGATAAATTCGTCTTCGTTGTTATACACCGATACCACATCTCCATTTTGCGGTTGGTCGATCACTTTATTAACAGCGCCAGAGAACACCCAAGGGTGTAACTGCCAGGCAGCCTTATCTTTTCCTTTATTTAGGATAATTTTTTTCATCCGTAAAAATTACTTCGTGAGCTCGCAAGCTCGGTTTATTTATCCCACTGTGTAATCTGAATAATCATGGTGGTTTCTTCGACACAAAAGTAGCATAATATCTATTGTTCACCCAAAAAATCATGTGACTTTATTTATGGTATACTTTTTGTCTTGATCCTTCCGTAAAATCAAAAATTCAAGACATTTATGAAAACAGTAAAATCTCTATTTTTATTGGCCTGTATCTTATCATGTACGACGTTATTCTTAGGAAGCTGCAGTGACAAAGATCACAGTACACCTAATGGAAGCAGCACAGTGACCTATAAATTGATCGGCTCTTCTGACGTCAATATTACCACTATTGTATATTACGATGGCAGCAGTTCACCCGTATCAAAGACCGGCGACTTTGGTTCTACTTGGACAAGCGAAGAGATAACTGCTGACAATGCACGGGTCATAATCTCAGCAAACGGAACAGGCACTTCCGACGCCTCTACACTGAAAGCACAGATTATAAAAAATGGACAAGTGATTAAAGAGAATAATGTATCTACTGGAAAGACGCTCCAGACAACACTTTCTTTAAATTAAGATTGATAGGCTGATTCGGTAGACAGAAAGTATTAATAATAAAATCTACCTTTTGCTACTTAAACAATACTGGACGGAAAAATTTCCGTCCAGTATTGTTTTTTTTTTAAAAATATCGACTACTATTTATTTTCAAGCAGAAAGCTCTTAAAGCTATCGTAGTCTACTCCAAGTTCCTCTACAAGTTTCTCTTTACCGTATAAGGATTTTGCGCCGTCCGGAAGTTGAATTTCGAAAAAAACAGCCTCAGATATAGCATCTGGAAATTTACATGGATGTGCAGTTGACAAAAACACAGATGCATACTCTCCTGGGTTTTCCGCTTTATAAGCGTTGGACGCTAAATAAGCGATAGCAGTATGTGGACAAGCGATATACTTGTATTTCGCATACAATTCATCCATCGCCGCTTTGGTTTCCTCATCATCGTAAGTATATGAAGAAATTATTCCCCGGAGCTCTTCCAAATTATTACGGAATAGATCTTGTATCCGTACCCAGTTACTGGGGTTCCCGACATCCATGGCATTCGCTAATGTCTGAACAGAAGGTTTAGGCTCATAAGCACCTGATTGTAAAAAACGTGGCACAGTATCATTTACATTGGTTCCTGCCACGAAATGCTTCACCGGAAGCCCCATTTTATAGGCCAACAGACCTGCCCCGATATTTCCAAAATTACCACTTGGAACTGTAAAAACCACATCTTTAACACCCTGTGCCTTCAGCTGTGCATATGCCCAAAAATAATAAAATGTCTGTGGAATCAACCGGGCGATATTGATGGAATTGGCTGAGGTCAAACGTAACTCTGCATTTAATGTCGTGTCATTGAAAGCTTGCTTCACCAATGCCTGACAATCATCGAATGTTCCGTTTACTTCTAATGCCCGTATGTTTTGTCCATTGGTAGTGAGTTGTTCTTCCTGCACCTTGGACACCTTCCCTTTAGGGTATAAAATAGTTACACGTGTGCCTTCAACACCTAGGAAACCCAACGCTACCGCACCTCCGGTATCTCCTGAAGTAGCAACCAAGACATCCAATAACTTTTCACCTTTTTCTGAAAAGTAGCCCATCACACGACTCATAAAACGTGCGCCAAAATCTTTAAATGCATAAGAGGGTCCGTGAAATAATTCAAGAACAGCAGTTTCTTCGCTGAGGAATTTTACAGGGGCATCAAAATTAATCGCATCTTCGACAATAGCTTTCAAATCGTCCGCTGGAATATCATCTCCTATCAAGACATTGGCGATCTGAAATGCAATCTCCTGCAAAGAGTATTGCTGTATATCCCGGATAAACAAGGGATCTAACTGCGGTATTACCTCGGGCATATAAAGTCCTTTGTCCGCAGGTAATGAATTGAAAACCGCCTCCTGAAAAGGAACGCGTAAATCTTTATTATTGGTACTGTATAGTTTCATTTTTTGTTATTTTACTCATATCAAATAAAAAAGCAGCTGGTTCCAGAAAAGAACAACCACTCCGAAGGAATACATCTTTTTAGTAAAAAGATTGCGTCATCATCGTCCCTCCGATTCGCAATGACGGTGCTATAAGACATTTACCTAAGCAACACCTTCGGCCCTTCTACGTTAACAGAAGAAACATATTTAAAGCTATCGATTTCGTTTTTTGTCAAATGTTGCTGGATTTTTTCAGTTATTCGTTCGGCTGCATCCTGCCCTTTAGTAATAGCTACTACAGAAGGTCCTGAACCTGAAATACCAAAACTTAACGCTCCTTCTTTCAGGGCAATACGCTTCATTTCATAGAATTCAGGGATTAGAATGGCACGGGTTGGCTCAATAAGCACATCGTGCATACTCCGGCTTATCAATGCATAATCAGACTGGTACAAACCCGAAATAAGTCCGGCTATATTGCCCCATTGAATCACAGCATCTTTCAGAAGCACTTTTTCCTTTATGAGCTGACGTGCGTCCCGGGTCGGCACATCTACCTGCGGAAATACAATTCCTGCATATAAATCTGCTGGGACAGGAAGCTTAATAACATCAAGCGGATCGTATCCGCGAATCAATGTAATCCCACCCATTAACGCGGGAGCGACATTATCTGCATGTCCATGTCCACATGCTAGGCGCTCGCCTTCCACACAATACGGCATCAACTCCTCTTTAGTTAGTGGATTGCCCAATAGCGCATTAATAGCGAATAATCCGGCCACCGTACTCGCCGAACTAGATCCTAATCCGCTCCCTATTGGCATATGTTTTATCAAATCGATCTCGACACCGATTTCTTTATCAATACCCAAATCCACCAGTAATAGCTTAACACAGGCACTTACTGTATTCTTGTCTGCATCAAGCGGCAATCGTCCATCATCTCCTTCTATAGAGCGAATGCGCACCCCTGGCTCGTCTACACGATACATTTTAACCTCGTCTCCAGGTTTATCTACTGCAAATCCCAGTATATCAAACCCGCATATCATGTTCGCTACAGTCGCGGGAGCAAAAACTCGAACGTTGTCAAGGATTTTAGCAAAATCTATTTTTTTTGCTACTTTATTTTCGTCCATCATTTTTACAATTATATAGACTCATATATTCCATAATTACTTATTTTTCTCAGGCAAAATATTTTTTTTTGCCCACATATCTCAATACTTCTTAATACTAACTACTCTATACTAATTTAAGCACCCACATTTACTAAGTCAGCAAACACTCCACCTGCTGTAACTTCTGCACCTGCACCTGGACCTTTTACTACCAATGGTCTTTCTTTATAACGTTCGGTCGTAAATGAGATGATATTATCAGATCCCGACAAAGCATAGAATGGATGCTTATCATCTACCATCTGCATCGAAATGCTCACCTTCCCGTTTTCGAGTTTTCCAATATAGCGAATAACCTTATTTTCTTGAAGTGCCTGATTTTTCAAATCATTAAAATACTGCTCTGCCTTTAAGAGTTCAGCGTAGAAATCATCTACCGAAGTAGCTTTAAGACAAGCCTCCGGCAAAATATTCCCTAGATCAACATCACTTGGCTCAATGACATGTCCAGCATCCCTTGCGAGAATCAACATCTTGCGCATAAAATCAACTCCACCCAAATCGTCTCTCGGGTCAGGTTCGGTATAGCCCAGTTCCTGTGCCTTTTTGACTACCTCATAAAACGAAGCATCACCGGTGAAATTATTAAAAATATACGATATCGTGCCAGACAGAATGGCCTCAATTTTTAACAGTCTATCGCCACTTAACATCAAGTCTTTTAATACACGTACAATTGGCAATCCTGCTCCAACATTAGTTTCATAAAAAAAATCTACTCCGTGTCTTCGGGCTGTATCATGCAGCAATTTATATTGCGCATAGTCGCCGGAATTAGCAATCTTATTACAAGTTACAATGGATATATTGGCTTTGAAAATCTCCTCATAATATGTCGACGGTAATTTGCTTGCTGTATTGTCGATGAAAACACAGTTTGGTAAGTCCATTTCCTTCATACGTTCAATAAATGTAGACAGATCTGCGATCTCACCATCTGATTCCAATATATCCTTCCAAGTCGCTAAATCAATTCCCCCAGCATCAAATAACATTTTCCGGGAATTAGATACGCCTGCTACTTTAATTTCAATATCATTATTCTGTAAAAGGAAATCGTGCTGCTCATGCAACTGTTTGAATAATGTAGCGCCGATATTACCTGTTCCAAGATTAAATACATATAACGTTTTATTCAGTTCTGCGAAGAAAGCATCATGTACAGCGTTCAACGCTTTGGCCAGATTGTCCTTCTTGATAATAACCGAGATATTAAATTCAGAAGAACCCTGCGCTATCGCACGAACATTGATTCCATTACGCCCCAAAGCATAAAACAATCTCCCCGACATGCCAGGTGTACGTTTCATGTTTTCTCCCACGACAGCAAGAACAGAAAGGTTTTCTTCAATTTCAGGTAGATCCAACTTATTCGCTTCTAATTCCAATTCGAATTCATTCTTTATTAATGCTACGGCCTTCTGCGCATCATCAGGATGTACAGCAAACGTGATACTGTGTTCAGATGATGATTGGGTAATTAGGACAACATTAATCTGCTCTCGGGCCAATAAAGTAAATAATCTCCCACTAAAGCCTGACTTCCCGATCATGCCACTTCCAGACAAATTAATCACCGAAATATCCGAAATGGAGGAAATACCTTTTATAGGATAATCGGATTTTCCTGAATCAAATTGTATTATTGTGCCCGCGAATTCAGGCTCAAAGGTATTACGGATTACAATTGGAATTTTTTTCAAAAATGCCGGTATCATTGTGGGTGGATAAATGACTTTAGCGCCAAAATAAGAAAGTTCCATCGCCTCAGTATATGACAAAATAGGAAGAGAGAATGCTTTTTTGACAATTCTTGGATCAGCTGTCAACATCCCATTCACATCTGTCCATATTTCTATTGCACTTGCATTCAAAATCGAACCGAATATAGCTGCTGTATAATCAGATCCACCTCGTCCCAAAGTAGTTACCCTGCCGTTTTCATTAGAACCTATAAAACCGGTTACAAATAACAGTTTATCAACATGTGTATGCGCCAGCGCTTGAACCAGTTGATTCGTCAAAGCTTCATTAACATGGGCGTGTCCGAAATTTGAATCCGTCTTAATGTAATGGGAAGCATCTATAAAGGTTGATTCGGCGATATATTGCTCCATTATTTTGGAAACCATATAATTCGAAAAACGCTCTCCAAAAGAAACGATCAGATCCCTACTTTGATGACTTAGTTCTCTGAGCGCCGCAACACCTTGTAGAATCTCATCTAGTTCATTGATCAGTAGTTTCAGCTTTGTAAAAACAGGATTCTGAAATTTTACAGCAATTAGTTTCCTTACCACATCAAAGTGACGCTCTTCCAATAATTTTAAATCTGATTCAAACTCCTTTTTTTCTGCAGCATGCTCGGCCATAGCTGTTAGCAGATTGGTAACGCCAGACATAGCGGACAAAACGACTAAAGGCTTTTCACCGGCATCATATGAACTCTTGACGATATCCAAAACCGCCTTTATGCTTTCTACCGAACCGACTGATGTTCCTCCAAATTTTAAGACTTTCATTATAATATATTATGTTTAGTTTGTTTTTTCTATATAAACCAAAAAAAGACCTTCCCGAATGGAGGAAGGTCTTTCTAATATTTACTGTACACTTTTTAGAACAACAGATTTACCTCCTCCGAAAATTATAGCCGGTGGTAATAATAAATGTTGAAATAATCGTGTTAAATCGCATATGTATCTATAAAATTTCTATAAAGATAAGACATTTGTTTTCATAAAGACAAACATTTTTTAAAAAAAATACAATTTTATCAATTCTGTAATATATAGCAGTCAAAAGAATTATTTACGTGCTGGATAAAATAAAAAAAGACAATTATAGCAATCAGGTTTTGTACTGTTAATCAACCTTTTAAAATGTTAAAAGTGTTAAAAGTATGTTAAAAAGAGATCAAATTAGTTGCGTAGTATAAAGAGATGTAGTATCTTCGCTACAGTTGATGTATAAAATATAATACACCAACGCATTGAGTTGTAAAAATTATAGCGATTAAATGAAAACAAAGAAACTAGTAGCAGGAATGCTCTTCATAGGCTTATGTCTAGTGTCGCAAGCACAAACAACAAACAAAAACAAAAGTACATCTGACCCAGATAACTTAGCAAAAGAATACTTCTCTCAAATTATGGGAGTTGCGGTTTCAGCAACTACCAATACCAAACTTTATCAATTTGTCTATGAATGGCTAGGTACTCCGTACCGATTAGGAGGTGATTCAAAAAGAGGCATCGATTGTTCAAAGTTCTCCCTTGCCCTTTACGAGAATGTTTTCAATACAACAATAGGCTACAACAGCCGCAACCAATATGCAAATGTAACTCCTATACGTAAAAATGATTTGCAAGCTGGTGATTTAGTTTTCTTTAAAATTAGAAGTCGGAGTATTACACATGTAGGTGTTTATTTGGGCGATGATAAATTTGCACATGCTTCTTCAAGCAAAGGTGTAATGGTAAGCAACCTGAATGAGCCTTATTGGAGCCGTTATTATTACAATGGCGGACGTCCGAAGACAGATGACGAAGATCGCATCATGACGGCCGACATCAATACAAATAACGATAATAATCTAAACTAATCTTATACTTTAATTTAGATTGCAAAAGTCCGAATGTGGTGCACATTCGGACTTTTTTTATTTGGTTAAATTCAGATTGCTTGATCCTTACGTTTGTCAATACAAAGCATTTTATCTAAATTTACATGGATAAGAAATGGATATGTCGACTAAAAAAACATTAATACTAAACAAGGAACAGATTAAGCAAAAATCAAGACGCATTGCCTATCAAATTTTGGAAGACAACTTTGAAGAAAAAGCTATTGTTTTAGTAGGGATTGCAGACAGGGGATATGTCTTTGCCCAAAGGCTTCAAAACATTCTTTTGGAAATCGCACCTGAAAAAGAGATTCAGCTTATTAAAGTCACTATTGAAAAAAACAAACGCAATTTAGAAGCGGACACCGATACTCCGGTAGATATTGCTAAAAATAGTGTAGTGATTATTGTAGATGACGTATTGAATAGTGGCCGAACATTAGCCTACGCACTTGGAGTATTCATCAATGTGCCCCTAAAAAAGATGCGTACAGCAGTTTTAATTGACAGAAGTCACCATATATTCCCGATATTCAGCGATTATTACGGCACTAAACTATCCACGATATTAAAAGAGCATGTGGAAGTCGTATTGGAAGAGTTTGATAAAGAAGAAGATGCAGCTTGGCTTTCCTAAACTACATTTTCTTCTTTTAGCCTCTCTTGATTTTCAATTTCATTCCAGGCTGAATAAGTGAACTTTTTAAGTTATTGTCAGCCTTGAGCTTGGATACGGTTATACCTTTATATTGATTAGCTATTCTATCCAATGAATCCCCCTTTTTTACGGTATAGACAATAGTAGTCGCAGCAGTTTTAGAAGAAGAAGTCGCTGTTTTTACATTTTTAGCCAATGTCGAATTAACCGGTTTTTGGACAATCAGTGTTCTGCCAGAGATGGAGGTCTTTATAGACAGCCCGTTCCATGCCCGTAAATTCTGAATAGAAACACCAAATTTTTTCGAAACAACAGCCAACGATTCGCCCCGTTTTACTTTATATCTTTTTTCGCCTACATTAGCCAGGCTGTAATCACCGTGATCATTAATAACGGGGGACGGTAAGGAAGATGGCGCATTCAATGCCAGATACAGCAAGCTGTCATTGGTATTTTCAGTAATGGGCAAAAGAAGTCTTTTGGGTTTTTCAGTCGTTCCATTTACAACCCCTCTTTTATAAGAAGGATTAAATTTTTTCACCTGCTCCAATGGCATATTCAGCGCTGATGCTACATGGGTCAAGTCGACCAGCTTATCGACCATCAAAACTTTACTTTCCAGATCCAAATCGGTTTCTGTTGGCACCAATCCATAATGATCGGCATTACTGAGCACATATGTCATGGCGATATACTTGGGTATATAATTCTGTGTTTCCTGTGGAAGGTAAGGCGAAAGCTCCCAAAAACTTGGTACGGCCATACCGGAGCGTTGAATCGCCCGTGCTACACATCCTCGTCCACAATTGTAAGAGGCCAGTGCCAACAACCAATCTCCAAATTGATCGTGAGCCTCTTTAAGATATTGTGTCACCGCATAGCTAGATACATACAAATCTTTACGTTCATCCACATAGTTATCCATATCCAAGTTGTAAGATTTAGCCGTGGCGTACATAAATTGCCAAGGCCCGACCGCACCAGATCGGGATATTAAATGTGGATCTAATGAAGACTCGACAACCGAAAGATACTTTATCTCTTCGGGTAATCCCATTTCATCAAATACTTGTTCATAAATTGGAAAAAAGTGTTTACTTAATCCCAACAAATTATTCATATATGGACGATAATTTTTTGATGTATATTTATCGATAAGAGATCTCACCTGTGAATTATAATCCAAAGGAATGATTTTGACAGTTCCGTTTAAACGTTTGAGAATCCCAGCATCCTCTGAGCCATTCCCTGTATTCGGATCTATAAATTCTCGGATAGAATCCAGTTGAGAAAAAATCTGTTGCTGACGCACGTCAATAAATTCAATCATGGAATTTTGTATTCCGGCTTTATGATCCTCGAGGGAGATCTCTTGAGCTACAACCTGCAAACAGGAAATCCCCAAACTGAAGGAAAACAGCACACTGCATTTTATCATACTTTCAGTATTAAGTTAAAATCTTCTGATATCCTCTTCGTATTAAAATCAACAACTATGAAAATACCATAAAGGTTCTTTCTAGCCTTTGAACACACAAGGCCAGAAAAAATAAAAGAGTTTCATTAAGGTTTTAGCTTAATGAAACTCTCAAACGATCAATACTATATTTTATTGATTGTTAGTTTTTTCATTGGTATCTCGTGCATCTGTATTAGCGGTGTCATCGTCTTTTTGCCCGTCCTTGAACTCCTTAACTCCACGCCCTAATCCACGCATCAATTCCGGTATCTTTTTACCTCCAAATAATAGAAGTACGATAACAAGAATAATGACGATCTCTTGTGCGCCCAATCCAAATAATAATAATCCTGATGTGTACATATCTTAATTTTCTAGCTCACATAGCATGAGTCTTTTCACAAATATAACTACTAATTTCTATAAATTACAATTTTAACGAGCTATCCATCCAGAAGGGTTCAATTCTCTTGTTCCTTGGAATACGCCAAAATAAACTACCGGATAACCTTCATCTGGATCATCGCCAGCCACACCAATCTGCTGTCCTCGACTCACTTTCTGCCCTCTTCGAACCGATACGCTTCTTAGATTAGAATAAGAAGTAAAATACTCGCCGTGTTTGATAACAACATACTCGCCAATCACTTGTACCACCTCACCTTCGAATACAGCTTTTACCGGCGCATTGGAAGCTGTGCGTATCGCAATATCCGGATTATCGGTCACCACACCATTGACCGAAGTACGACCAAATTCTTTAACCACATTACCTTGAGATACCGGCCAAGGAAGGCGCCCCCTATTCGACTGAAAGTCAGCGGATAACTTCGCGGCCTCTGGTGTAGATCTCAATATTTCACTATCCGTTTTTTTGGGTGTAGTCTTCTCGACCTCTGCTACTGTTTTTCCAGTACGCTTCGCTTCTTCCTCAGCGGCTTTTATTCGTGCAGCCTCTGCTTTCCGTCTTTCTTCCGCTATTTCACGTGCGATAGCCGATTTGATTGCCGCATCAATACGTTTCTTTTCTTGTTGTTTTTTTGTCAATTGACCTTTGTAAGAACGTTCTTCTCTAGCAAGTTGATTTAACTCACTAGCATGAGCGGAGCGATCCTTCGCAATCTTGTCGCGCTCCACCCGTTGCTCGGCAAGAAGTGCATTTTGCGTTTTCCTATCTCGCTCTAATTGTGCAATCTTTAATTCTATTTGCTTCTGGGTCCCTTCAATTTCTGCTGCTTTGACTTTTCGTGCATCACTAAATTGTTGCAGATACTTTACACGCTTGAAAGCTTGATTAAAATCCCTAGAAGCAAAAATGAACATCATTTTATTATAAGCGTTCTTATTACGAAAGGCAAACATGACCATTTTTTCGTAATCTCGTCGCATCTTCTCCAGCTCTGCTTTTAATCCGTTTATCGCGTTGGTATTAGAAGATATCTGGTTATTGATAAGACGCAGTTCACTATTAATGGTACTAATCTTATCTTCCCGAAGGTTTAACTGTTTACTCAAAGCATTTACCTCACGTTGTGAAAGGATCTTTTCTTGTGTTTTCTCACGCAAAATCTGATTCAATTGCGCGATCTCTGCGTCAATTTTTTCACGCTGCTTTTTCAATTCTGCGGAACTTTGAGCAAAGGCTACGTTTCCGCAAATAAATACAATGACTATACTAAACAGTATTTTTTTCAAATCCATGAAGGAGCAATTTCTTTATTCGAGTTCTTCAAACTTCCAAAAATAATCATATCTACCTTTCCTGCCTAATAAAACTACCGATTTAACAGCTTTTATGTTAATTTATTACTTTATATCGTGCAGGCGCAGTAAATGGAGTCTCAATAGATTGATTAAATTCTACTTTATTATATTCTAATAATGCTTCTACTTTTATCGTCTGCGCATTTAATCTCAGCTGTTGGGCCTGAGGAAACTCGTAACCCGCTGTCGACACGAACCGTCCATAGACTGCCTCAAGATTCTCGTTGCCTCCGACTGTATTTAACCGAAAGACTTTGGGCCTATCATTTTGGTTCAGGCTGTAGTGAAAAGCAAGATTGTCCTTAATACCGATGAGCTGTACCTCGTCTTCGCTGCTCGCGACGGTTAAATTTTCTGTTTTCAACAACGGTACCGAAACATTTGCCAACAGCAAATCCTGAAGCGTGGAGAAGGTTACCCCTTCTGTCGTATATCGATATATATAGCTAAAAGGCTTAACGATATATTCCCCTGGCAACTTATTCAATATCTTCACGCTATCGGGCGTGATCATTACACGGGCAACCTCGATGCCCAATAAAGCCGTTACAGCGATCCAAATTGCTCTATCGCGCTGAATCCGAATATTCAAAGTAACATCATGATTGGAATCTCCGAATGCCACTTTAGTCTTGGCTTTTCCAGAAAACGTATGAAAATCCAAATTATTCAGCGAATAATTACTGTTTGGAACTGGTTTCGTTTCCACTCCACTCCCGTCAACTTTAGCTATCTTTTTCTTCGTGCCACAAGCGAACACAAGCGTAAGACACAAAAATCCGGTCACCCATTTATTCCACATATCTTTTTTCTCTAATTTTTAGTTTTACTTTGTCACTGTCCATTCCTGTATCGGCAGCTAGTGTTAATGCTTTTTCCCACTGTTTTACGGCTTCTTTTATATTTCCGACCTTACTTAATATATCCCCGTAATGTTCATAAAGAACAGCCGAAGGATTTTGAGATTTCATTGCTTTCTCGATCCACAGCAAAGCATCCTTGTAATTCCCTTGTTGAAACAGTACCCAAGCATAGGTGTCCTGAAAAGTCGAAGAATTGGGTTCTATCTCGTTTGACAGCTTCGAATATTTAGCAGCTTTGTCCAAATCCTTCTTCCTTAACGACAAATAGTAGGCAAAATTATTCATAGCCGAGACATTTGTACTGTCCAACCGAATAGCCTCTTCATAAGCAACATCAGATGCAGCTTCCATTTTCAGTTGATGGTATAGATCACCTAATGATGCGTAAATAATAGATTGCAGGTAAGTATTGTCGTTCAGACTATTGTCCAAAGCAAATTCCAACATCTTACGTGAACTATCAAAATCCTCTTTTACCATATAGGCAAGCCCAGTGAAATACATCAGCATGGCATTACCGGGATTAACATTTAAAGCTTCCATACCATGCTGTACAGCGATATCAGCCTCATTTAATCCTAGATCAGTATTGATGAGCATGCGCCAAGCGTCAATGTGCTTCGGATTAATGCCTACTGCGGTCAAAAACAACGAACGTGCTTCCTGCGTATTCCCTCTTCGCCACAGGATCTCCCCTTTTAATACATGACTATCCGCTATACGGGGATGTCGCAATACCAACTCATTTGCCAACAGTTGTATTTGATCCAACGAAAATTCAGGGTTCTTTGGCGACATCAATGTAAGTAATACCCGATGTTTATCCAAAAAATCCACTCTATCTGATTTAAACGCAAGTACCAGCGCATCAAAGGCTAATTTATCCTTTTTTGACGCTTTTTGTGCATCCGCCAAGTCCAAATATAAAACAGGATCTTTGGATTCATCAATTCCCTTATGAATAATAGTAATAGCTTGCTTCGGATTTTTCTCCTGTAAATAGATAAAGCCTAGTGTACTATATACCTGTCTTATTTTGGATTTACCGCTCCATCGGTTTAAAAGTTGCTTTGCTTCTTCATTTCTTTTTAGGTCGACCAATATTTCAGCTTTTATTACGTCCAGCGTATCCGAAGACGGAGCATTCGCGGTCAGCTGGTCGTATACCGTCAAGGCATCCTGCGATTGTCCTGCATTGTGCAAGGTCATAATAAGCTCTCTGGAAATAGTGGAATCGTCTGGATTTTTGTTACGAAGGCTCCTCAACAATTCGATTGCTGCTGGCATGTCGTCATTCGTTTTATACAGTTCTAGTAAAAAATTAGCATACACTAAAGTAGGCTCATTGTCGTAAGCCAGTTTTGCATTATCTACGGCTAAATCAAAATTCTGGGTTTGACCATACAATAATGCTTTAGCATAGTACACTTCAGCAGCGTCAGGATACTGTAAAGTAATTTGATCTAAATCTTGAATAGCGCCACCAAAATCTCCAACCCTTAATTTATTCTCAACTTCATTAAGTTGATTTTTATACGGTTTAGTTTGCTCTTGACCCACTGTAACCGTTAAAAATACCCCACAATACAAACACGTTAACAGGAGGCGTAATGTATAACTTTTAGTTATTTTATGCATTAAATATCAAATATTCGTTTCTACTAAGGTACATATTGCCTTCAAATAAATGATAGCTGTAAGCGACAAAAGTTTAAAATAAAAAATCCTAAATAATGTTAAACGCAAAAAAGTAAAATACCCTTGATTATTTTTAAATAAAAATTGTACCTTTGCAGTCCAATTGTAGTGATTACAAACGGGACAATAAATAGTATTAATTAATTAAATAAAAGCAAGTGAATACGTTAAGTTACAAAACTGTCTCTGCCAACAAGAACACCGTTAACAAAGAGTGGATCGTTGTTGACGCTGAGGGCGAGATCTTGGGGCGCTTGGCCAGCGAAATTGCAAAAGTAATTCGTGGCAAACACAAGCCTACATTTACCCCACACGTAGACTGCGGTGATAACGTGATCGTTATTAATGCAGACAAAATTAAGTTGACAGGAAACAAATTAGGCGACAAAGTATACGTTCGCTACACGGGCTACCCAGGTGGTCAGCGTTTTGTTTCTCCGAAAGAATTATTGGCTAAACACCCTGAGCGCATCATTGAGAAAGCGGTTCGCGGGATGCTTCCTAAAAACCGTTTAGGACGTCAGTTATTTAGAAACCTTTTTGTTTATGCCGGTTCAGAGCACAAGCATGAGGCACAAAATCCAAAACCAGTTAAATTTTAAGGAGATCAACCATGTCAACAACTAATACTTCAGGAAGAAGAAAAACCGCTGTTGCCCGTATCTACTTAGGTGCTGGTAGCGGAAACATTACCGTAAACGGTAAAGATTACAAAGAATATTTCCCAACATTGCCTTTGCAATACATCGTTACGCAATCATTAGCTGTATCGGAGTCACTAGCAAGTTTTGATGTGAAAGTTAACGTTCATGGTGGTGGTGTTAAAGGCCAAGCAGAAGCTGTACGTTTAGCAATCGCTAAAGCGTTAGTAGAGCTTGACCCAGAAGCAAAACCAGCATTACGTGCGAAAGGTTTAATGACGCGTGACAGCCGTATGGTTGAACGTAAAAAACCAGGACGTCGTAAAGCACGTAAAAGATTCCAATTCAGTAAACGTTAATCAAAGGAGGATCAAAAAATGGCAAGAACAACTTATCAAGATTTATTGGATGCAGGTGTGCACTTTGGTCACCTTACACGTAAATGGGATCCGAAAATGGCTAAGTACATTTTCATGGAACGCAACGGTATCCACATTATTGACTTGAACAAAACGCTTACGAAATTAGAAGAAGCTTCTTCAGCTATCAAACAAATCGTAAAATCAGGTCGTAAAGTTTTATTCGTAGCAACGAAAAAACAAGCTAAAGAAATAATCGCTCAACAAGCTAGAACGGTAAACATGCCGTATGTAACTGAGCGTTGGTTAGGTGGTATGCTTACAAACTTCGCAACAGTGCGTAAGTCCATCAAAAAGATGTCTAACATCGACAAAATGCAAAAAGATGGTACATATGATGTATTATCTAAAAAGGAAAAATTGATGATTCAACGCGAGCGTATTAAGTTAGAAACACTTTTGGGTGGTATCGCTGACTTAAACCGTCTGCCTGCAGCTTTATTCATCATCGATGTAAAAAAAGAACACATCGCTGTAGCTGAAGCTATTAAATTGAACATCCCTACGTTTGCGATGGTAGATACAAACTCTGATCCTACTAATATCGATTTCCCTATCCCTGCTAATGATGATGCTACAAAATCTATCAGCTTGATCGCAGGAATCATTGGGCAAGCGATACAAGAAGGTTTAGACGAACGTAAACGCGATAAAGAAGAAGATGCGGAAAAAGAAGCAGCAGCAGCAAAAGCAGCTGTAGACAACGTTGACGAAGCTACTACTACTGAAGCTAACGCTGGAAAACGCACTCGTAAAGCAAAAGACGTAGAATAATATTCTATATTAAGCCGGAATGACAAGTGTTGGTTTCTGGAAGAATTGCTTCCTTAACCTATCGTGTCTTTCCGGTTTTTTTCTGAGAATGTCTGTACTCAATAGCAATCAAGAACCTTCTGGAGTTTTATAGCTGTAGGTGTTAGCGGTCTCATGAAGGTTTTTATTAAAAATTAACAAAGGCTTTATATACTATACCGTCATTGTTAATGTATCAATTGTAATTTTATAAAAAAGGAAAATATCATGTCAGTACAAATTTCTGCATCAGATGTAAACAAATTGCGTCAACAAACAGGCGCAGGTATGATGGATTGTAAAAAAGCATTAGTAGAAGCTAATGGTGATTTCGAAGCTGCTGTTGATTACTTGCGTAAAAAAGGAGCTAAAGTAGCAGCAAGCCGTCAAGACCGTGATTCTAATGAAGGTGTAATTATCGCTAAAGCTGCGGGTGATGGCAAATCAGGCATTGTAGTGGAGGTAAACTGTGAAACTGACTTCGTAGCGAAAAATGCGGACTTCATTGCTTTTGCTGAATCAGTAGCTGACGTTGCTTTAGCTAATAAACCTACCTCCTTAGACGATTTAAAAGCATTGGAAATCGGTGGTGCTAAAATTGCGGATCTTTTGATCGACCAAACTGGTAAAATCGGTGAGAAAATCGAAGTTTCAAAATATGAAACGATATCTGCGGAGAAAGTTGTTGCTTATATCCACGCTAATTACCGTTTAGGTGTTTTAGTGGGGCTTTCAGCTGATGCTGACGGTGTTGAAGAAGCGGGTAAAGATGTCGCTATGCAAATCGCAGCTATGAATCCTATCGCTATCGATAAAGATGGTGTAGACCAACACACGATCGACCGTGAGATAGCTATAGCGAAAGAGCAAATAATTGCTGAAGGCAAACCTGCGGAGATGGCTGAAAAAATTGCGGCCGGTAAATTGAACAAATTCTACAAAGAAACGACATTGTTAAATCAAGAATTTGTAAAAGATAGCTCTAAAAATATTTCTCAATTCTTAGATTCTGTATCTAAAGGATTAACAGTTACCGCTTTCAAACGCGTACAATTAGGTGCGTAATTAGTATTAAGGATTAGGTGCTTCGTTTCAACACGACTGTAACAAGACAGTCTGTTCAACTCATTGAACAGGCTGTTTTTTGTTTTATATACAGTAAACTTTTTTGTATTTTGGCGTTGAAGTAAATAAGCTATGAAATATAAGCAGATAAATAACAATTCTATTAATCAAATCATGTTAATTCTGATTATTATATTGATTTGTATTTTGATTTTCAAGAATCTGTTGTATTATCTACCGGGTTTTCTTGGTGCCATTACCTTGTACATTCTCTTCCGAAACGTTTATTTCAACCTCACCACTCGACGGAAATGGAATAGATCGGCGACCAGTATATTTTTCATTATATTATCCGTTGTGTTTATTGTACTCCCATTATGGGCAATTATTGACTACTTAATTCCGAAACTACGGAGTTTCCTCGGTGACCAACAAGATATTATTGCTAAGTTTAATACGCTAAAAATATATATGAGCGATAAGCCTTTTCTAAAGGATATCGATCTCTCGAATGAAGCACTGCTAGCTTCATTGCAAAGCCTTACCCGATATGTCCCGAGTCTGCTCAATTCAGTGGCAGAAGTTGGTATAAACATTCTAGTAGCCTTATTTGTGCTGTATTTTATGCAAGTGCACGCTAAAAGAATGGAAACCTATATTTATTCGGCAATTCCCTTATCGCCCAAAAGCAAAAAAGAAATTTGGGCGGAAGTAAAATTAATGGTCAAATCCAATGCAATTGGCATTCCCATCTTGGGTCTCTGCCAAGGTGTAGTTGCTATGGCCGGCTATTGGTTTTTCGGCATAGA
Organism: Sphingobacterium olei; assembly: GCF_005048855.1. GTDB lineage: Bacteria > Bacteroidota > Bacteroidia > Sphingobacteriales > Sphingobacteriaceae > Sphingobacterium > Sphingobacterium olei. The sequence continues at coordinate 483,731 of NZ_SUME01000003.1, read as the reverse complement.
GAATTATATCCTATGGGGCATGCTGACTGGCGTATCGTCTATTATCCCTGTGCTCGGCACGATGACCGTGTACGTTCCGATCTGTTTAATTACATTGGCTTCTGGGCAAACGGCAAATGCTATTGGTCTTTCGCTATATTGTTTTTTACTCGTGGGTGGTATAGATAACATTTTGCGGTTCACCATTCTAAAACAATTGGGAAATGTACCGCCTTTGATTACCGTCTTTGGTGTATTGTTAGGATTAAATATGTTCGGAATGCTCGGCCTTATTTTCGGACCATTAATATTATCTTCTGTAGGTCTACTCATCCGTATCTATGCGAACGAATTTGGTCGATCGTATGTCGCTGAAAAAGAGTTTACGGAGTAATGCTACAGCAGAAGCCTTCAAATATCAAAACATCGTAAATTGTGCTAGCCACTGTAATTTCACCGTCAAAATCAGGAAGTTAAGCAATCTCCATCATATTAATTGGACAAGTATTTCCGTAACTTGTATTTATAAAAATCAAAGATCATGGGACAATTAAAAGATAAAGTCGCTATCGTGACAGGAGGTGCATCCGGTATTGGCAAAGCCATTGTAGAACTTTTTGTAAAAGAAGGAGCAAAAGTGGTCATATCTGACCTCAACGAAGAATTAGGACACCAACTTGTCAATGAACTAGGTGATGGAAGTACGTTATTCATAAAGGCCGATTCGTCTGCTGCCGAAGACAACCAAAAAATAGTGGAGGCTGCGATCGAGAACTTTGGTGCGCTGCATATTGCCGTCAACAATGCCGGTATAAGTGGAGACGCTGCTATCGTCGGAGATTATCCACTAGATTCTTGGAAAAAAGTGATTGATATTAATTTAAATGGTGTTTTTTATGGCATGCACTATCAACTGCCAGAAATAGAAAAAGTAGGCGGAAGTATCATCAACATGGCCTCCATATTAGGCCAAGTAGGATTTGCCCAGTCTTCAGCCTATGTCGCCGCCAAACATGGTGTGGTCGGCCTAACAAAATCAGCTGGGTGGGAGTATGGATCCAGAGGCGTACGCATCAATGCCATTGGCCCTGGTTTTATTGCCACACCTCTCATCGATACGAATCTGGATAAGACGACTACCGACCACCTAGCTACTCAGCATGCTTTACAAAGGCTAGGAAAACCTGAGGAGGTCGCTGAACTTACCCTGTGGTTAGCTTCTGACAAATCTTCGTTTGTTACCGGCTCGTACTATCCTGTTGACGGCGGATACTTAGCCAAATAGTATACACTAATGCAATTGAAAGGCAGAAAGAGTCAATATTAAATTGAGCAAGATTCGGATTTTATCTGTACTTTTCAATTTCTAACTTTGGGTATGACAATAACACAACAGCATATTAATTACGAACGCATTGCCAAAGCAATAGCATATATACAGCATAATTTTCGTCATCAACCCAGTTTGGAGGAACTTGCTGCTCACGTACATATTAGCCCTTTTCATTTTCAGCGGTTATTTACAGAGTGGGCAGGTACAAGTCCAAAAAAATTTCTGCAATATATCAGCGTATCGTATGCAAAAAGCCTTTTAGAAAACCAAAAACACACTATTTTTGAAACGGTATACGAAACTGGTTTAACGAGTAGCAGTAGACTTCACGACCTATTTATCCAAATTGAAGGCATGACTCCTGCGGAATATAAGAATGGCGGTCAAAATCTTACTATTTACTATAGTTTTAGCTTTACCCCGTTCGGGGAGAGTTTGATTGCCTCTACTGAAAAAGGAATTTGCTATATGGCCTTTGTGGAAGATGCTACCCAAGGATTTTACGATCTTCAAAAGAAATTTCCCGACGCCACCTATATCAAGAAAGAGATAGATATCCACTGTGAAGTGAATGGTATCTTTAACCGCGAGAATGCAAACTTACCGCAACTTAAACTCCATCTAAAAGGTACTCCTTTTCAATTAAAGGTATGGGAAGCTTTGCTAAAGATCCCGATGGGAAGTCTTTCTACTTATGGCACTATTGCGAAACAAATAAATCACGAAAAAGCTTCTAGAGCAGTAGGAACTGCTATCGGAAGCAATCCGATAGCCTACCTTATTCCCTGTCATCGGGTCATTCAATCAAGTGGGATATTCGGAGGTTATATGTGGAATCCAACCCGTAAAGCGGCTATAATAGGTTGGGAAAATGCACAATTAAATCCGGAACAAGATGAAACTATTTAATACATCGGATTCCATAAAAAATCTGCTTCCCTATGATGGTACTGTTAATTACTATGGAGTTATTTGTAGTTCAGCGGATCAATATTATGAACGGTTGATGCATCATATTGCTTGGAAAAACGATGAAGCCATTATATTTGGAAAGCATATTTATACGAAAAGAAAAATTGCTTGGTATGGAGATCTTGCCTTCGAATACAGTTATTCAGGTATTCAGAAGATTGCGTTACCCTGGACATCCGATCTGCTCGTATTAAAAGAATTGGCAGAAACTATAAGCGGAGAAACTTTTAATTCATGCCTGCTTAATCTATACCATAATGGAAGCGAAGGGATGGCCTGGCATAGTGATGCCGAAAAGGATTTGAAACCCAATGGCGCTATAGCTTCCATGACATTTGGCGCACAGCGGAAATTTTCGTTCAAGCACAAAATCACGAAAGAAAAGATAGACATCTATCTTGAGCACGGAAGTCTTCTGGTTATGAAGGACAGTACACAATCAAATTGGCTGCATCGTCTTCCCCCAACCAAAACCGTTTCACATCCACGCATCAATTTAACTTTTCGAACGATTCTCCACTAATTAATTACCGTCTTACTCTCGGTATTAGATAGAAAGAAGCTTTCTCCTATGTTTGTAGAATGCAAACATAGGAGAAAGCTTCTTCTTTCCGGTAGCCATCTCCGTCTTAAGGATCGATTCGGACAAAATTCCCTTGATTATTAAATACCAGATTCAGTCCATTCGTCAATTCAACATCGAAGTTACCATCCTCCTTTTCAATGCTATTAAAATCGGTATTTGGATAATTTGTATTTACATAATTAACAATTGCAGGGAGTATAAAACTAGTTGGAATAGCGATATTACCTGCGCCATCCACCTCTTTCCAGTTTCCATTCTTATCAAATGTAACTTCCGTACGATTGTCTAATAACACTTTGTATTCCGTACCTGAAAGGCCTTCCTTTTCTTTTGTAACACTTAAAACAACAACGTTATTAAAATGTGCTTTCAAAAATGTAGAACCTGTTGTTGGTAGGTCATCTATTCCAACAATTTTCTCTTTTTCACATGAAACACCTACAAGAGTGATCGTGAATAATAGGGATAATCCTAAAAGTAGTTTTCTCATCTTCATTCTATTTATATATTCTAATTATTTTTTAATCATCAATCCGTAAGAATTCACCTCTTTTGTTATACTCTAAATCCAAACCGTTTGTCAATTCGACTTCGTATTTACGGGCCGATTTCGAGATCTGGACAATGTTGTTGTTCGGAAAACTCCTTTTGATGTGCGCATGTATAGATGCAGGAACAATGCATGTCGGTACCGCATGCAATTTGGCATCTACTTCAGTCCAATTTCCCTTACCATTAAATTCCATCTTCACACCATCTGTTAACACCACTTTATATTCCTTTTCCGTAAGAAATTCATTTTCCATGGTGATATGGGATACTGTCGATTTTGGATAGTACATCTTGATAAATGACTGTGCGGACGTAGGTAGTCGCGCAAACTGAATGATCTTTTCCTGCGCTTGAACCACCACAACAACCAGAAAGAAAATAGCTGTTAGTATGCTTTTAGTACTTGTATTCATATCTATATTTTTTTAAATAATATGCAGAAAGCTCTAATGGGGTTCCCTGCACTTGTTTAAACAAATTTCAGATACGAATTAGGAAGGATTTAGGAATTACGAGCGAATTAGCGAAAAAACATGAAAATTATTTTCAAATCGGTACGCTATCTCCAGATTTGGATACGTCTCAACGATCGACTTGACAATCGAAAGCCCTAAGCCATTGGACTGACTATCTTGATACCCCTTATGGAATCGTTCAAAAATATATTGAGGATTCAATGCCCCTGATGTACTCGGGTTACAGATATCCAGTCTATTGGAAGAAATTTGAATGTCTATTACACCGGGATTGGTATTGTGTTTAATCGCATTACGAAGCAAATTAGAAATCAATATCCTTGCTAAATCTGGATTACACGAAGTGTTAAATATGGCTTCTTCAATTAAATTAAATTTTACCTCCCGAAAACTAACATAATCTTCGACATCCCGTAAAAGCTCTTTTGTCAGTTCGTTGAAATTTACGTTTTCAATTTCTTTATATTGATGATTATCTATTCTAGAAAGCATTAAAAGTGATTTATTAAGACCCACCATCCGGTGGAGCGATTGTTTTGCTTCTGCTATTTTAACGAGCTGCTGTTCCAAAAGTTTATCATCTTGCAACAAAAGATCCAATTTATTAATTGTAATCGCCAAGGGTGTCTGCAATTCATGGGAAGCATTCTCCAAGAATCGTTTCTGCTCATTAAACACAGATTCGTTGCGTTGGATCATGAGGCTAATCTGACTATTCAATTCGTTGAATTCCTTAACCTTCGTTTCTACAAGTTGAAAAGAAGATACATCTCCGAAACGATAATTGCTGAGATTGGAAAGGATCCGGGTAAATGGGAGCCACGCTCTAGTTAATATCAACTGGTTTACCACGAGAATGCTCAGGATAATAACCATGTAAAGTACGGTTAGCGAAATCGCTAAATTGATTAAAAAATCATCTTGTTCTACCGTGGATGTACGTATCTCTAGTAGATAAGGATTTCCTTCTTTGCTATAAAACCCGGTTCTCAATACCCGATAAGGTTCATCTTCATCATCGTAAGGCATATAAATCAGTTCATTCGTGAAATGGTTTCTGTCTGTAAAATCATCCGCATTACCTGGCAATATCCGGAACTGATTGATTCCGAATTCCCTGGTGTTATTCAGTATATCTGAATTAATATACGCCTCCCGAATAATTTCGATCTTTTGATTCTTTAGACCATCATCTACATTGTCGTACACTTCGTCCATCAATACAGCGTAAAATAACAAAGCCCATATAGCCATGACGACCAATATGGTAATGATGATGTATCTATTTGTATAATTCTTTACCGAAACGTCCATCGTTTAAATCAACTTATACCCCACTCCATACACTGCCTGAATATCTATTTGTGCCCCCGCCTCTTTCAACTTGCGCTTTAAGTTCTTTATTTGTGAATAGATAAAGTCTAGATTGTCTGCCTGATCGATATTATCTCCCCATACTGTCTCCGCAATAGTCGTTTTCTCCATCAGTTTATTCGGACGCAGCATCAAATAGTACAAAATATCATATTCTTTCCTATTTAATGTGATGTCTCTATCACCTATCTGTACTTGTCTTAAATCTGGGTTCAATGTAACATCTTTGTAAGAAATAACTGGATTTCCATGGTGCATGTGACGACGAATAATGGATTTAACACGCGCTAACAATTCTGAAAGATGAAATGGTTTTGCCAAATAATCGTCTGCTCCGATTTCTAAACCCAGCACTTTATCTTCAACAGAATCCTTAGCAGATAATATCAGTACGGGTTGATCTTTCTTTTCTTTCTTAAGCACACGAAGAATATCCAAGCCATTTCCTCCAGGCAACATAATATCCAATAATACACAATCGTATTGATAGGAAAGAACTTTTTCTACAGCAGCGTCATAATTCGTCGCGGACTCTATCAAGTAACTTTCCTGCTCCAGAAATTCCTGCACGTTATGCAATAATTCTACTTCGTCTTCTATAATTAATATTTTCATCCCTATATAGTTACTTCCGGACTTCTCTCGTCTTCAGTAAGTTAGATCGAGTGTCGATGAGTTTTTCTTGTTTAAAAATACAATCTAATTACAGAATTAGGAAAAATTTAGGAATTGAGGCAACAGACAATAAAAATTTTAGCTTAGCGAAAAAATATTTTTCGTGTTTTTTATTGCAAATCAGCACCAAAAACCTTCAAAACATAAACATTTAAATTACTTTTACGTTATTAACAATAAGTCACAAATAGGATAACTTAACATATACACGTAAATTGAACAGATTAAGCCGTATTTTTCTAAAAACCATTCTGTGGATCCTAGGCGCTATAATAGCCTTGCTTCTATTAGTTATTTTCTTAATAAGGTTGCCATCCGTACAGAATTATGTCGTTGGAAAAGTAACTAGTTATTTGGAAAACAAAATTGGTACACCAGTAAATATTGGTTATATCAATATCACTTTTCCCAAAAAGCTCGTATTAGAAAATGTCTATTTTGAAGATCAGAGTCAAGACACGCTCTTAGCCGGAGAGAAGCTATCTGTCGACATCAATATGTTCAAGTTATTTAAAAATACAGTTGAAATCCAAGAATTAGATCTTGCGGGTATTACCGCCAAAATAATACGTACAGCACCAGACGGAGCGTTCAATTTTGATTATATATTAAAAGCTTTTACCTCGGAAAAAGAAAGTGCCATTGATACTGATACCGCATCGGCCTTAGTATTTGATATTGATAAAGTAAATTTTGATCGTATCCGTTTTATTTACAAAGACGACATGATCGGCACTTCTGCCGACATTGGTTTAACACATTTTGATACCCGTGTTAAGAATTTTGATCTGACCAACAATATGTCTTTTGACATGCCGGTCATTCATATTACGGGTCTAAATGCAGACATCAAACAATGGGCTCCGGCCACAGCTGCCACTACTCCTACTGCTGAGGATTTTGGCATTACAGACCAATCTGTAGAAAACTCTTCACTGTTGCCCAATTTGGCGACCAGGTCAATCATTCTGAAAGATATTTTAGTACGGTATACCGATAGCTCTTCGGCGATGAACACGAAATTTTACATTAAAAACTTATCTGCAAATGTGGCAGAAATAGATCTTAATAAGGAAATCGTTCGACTCAACGAAATTATGCTGAAAGAATCTGATTCGTATGTGTTCTTTGGAAAGCAGAATAATGCTAAGGTAAATAGTGCTCTAGCAGATACGAGTGCATCGATGAGTTGGATTGTCTCAGCAAACAAGCTCTCTATAGAGAAAACCAATTTTTGGTTTAAAGACGATAATCAATCCCGTACAAAAGGATTCGACTACTCGAATATTAAGATAACCGATCTTGCCGGGGGATTGGACGACCTCTATTACGCTGCAGATTCCATTTCAGGTTCCCTAGCTAATCTTTCCATAAAAGATCACTCCGGCTTTTATCTCAAACAGCTAAAAGCAGATTTTGTATATTCTAGTACTGGAGCGACGATTGAAAATTTATTAGCGGAAACTAATAAAACCATTATTCGCGATTATATCAAAGTAACATACCCTTCCTTGGAAGCCATCAGCAGTAATCCAAGCAGCATGACTATCGATGCGCGTATCAATAAAAGCCAAATTGACATGTCAGATATACGATATTTTGTGCCTGATCTAGAAAATATAGAGGCCATGAAACCGTTGATTACTAAACGGTTCTACTTAGACGGACGTATCCAAGGCAGACTAAATGACCTGCATATCCCAAAACTGGAGTTTAAAACCCTTGATAATACGCATATTATTGCAAGTGCAGATATCAGCGGACTGCCAGATATGGATCGAATGAATGTAAATCTTAGCCTCAAAAAGTTTACCACCAGCAGACGTGATATCGAACGATTGGTGGATAAATCGTTGCTTCCCGACAGCATACAACTACCTAACTCCATTTCATTATCTGGCACATTAAAAGGTGGAATGTCTGGCGGAGATGTCAATATGAGTTTGATAACAGATAAAGGAAATGCCACCGTAAATGGTTCTTTAAATATGGGGCAAAGAGATACTACCTACGATGCATACGTATCGATAGACAACTTTAATATTGGTCATATCTTAAATCAGGATTCTGTGCTAGGAATCATTGCTATGGACGCCAACATAAAAGGTCACGGGCTGAATCCACAAACTATGGCAGCGGAGGTAAGCGGGACAATTAACAGGTTAGATGCAATGGGGTATAGCTATAAAGGTATTGTACTTGATCTCACTGCGAATGACGGCGATATTGCCGGAAACGTTACTAGTCCTGATCCTAATATCAAATTTAATCTTGATCTCGCCGCCGATATGAGAGGGCAGTACCCAAAAGCGAACATGGAATTGATGATAGATAGTGTAAATCTCAAGAATCTGAACTTGACGACCGATCACATCCGTTATCATGGAAAAATAACTGCAGATTTTGAAACTGCAGATTTAAACTACCTCAATGGGAAAATTGACATTACACAATCTTCTATTGCCTATAATGAAAATCGGTTTGCGCTAGATACCATATCACTGGCGGCAATCGCAGACACGAGTAGAAATACGCTAGTGCTGAACTCGGAATTCCTAAATGCGCATTTGGTTGGAAAATACAAACTTACCGAACTGGGTAGTTCCATACAGGATATTTCCCAAGTGTACTATAATCCAAAAAATGTACTTCCCGACACCACACGGTACGAAGATCAAAACTTTGAATTTTCAGCTGCAATAAATAATTCCCGGTTCATCCGTGATTTCTTTCCACAGCTTGAAGAGATGCAGGATGTAACACTGGATGGTACTTTTGATAGTAAGAGTAAAAGTATTATGGCCAAATTAATTGCGCCGAAGATAATATATGACGGCATGGAGGTGGAAAATGTGGGAATAGACATTAATACATTAGATAGTACACTTTATTATTCAGCACTAATCAACCGTATTAAAATCAGTAATATCGAATTGATCAATACCGTATTGAGCGGAAAGGTCATTGAAAATAATCTTGACTTTGGTCTGTGGATTAAGGATAAACAAGAGAAAGACCGTTATCATCTAGGGGCTAAAATGGCCGTCAACGAAAACAATTATATCTTAAGCCTATTTGAAGACGGTCTTATGCTGAACTATGATAAGTGGAATATTTCGTCTGCCAATGAAATTGCCTTCGGTACAGATGGTATCCGCGCTCATGATTTTAGACTGTCTAACAACGGGCAGGAACTATTAATTCAGTCACAAGACTCTACATTAAATGCCCCCATTGATGTAACATTCAATAATTTCAGGATAGAGACATTCAGTAAAATGCTCGAATCAGAAACGTTAGACCTCGGTGGTGGCATCAATGGATCTGCGACCCTCTCCCGATTAGAAAGCAGTCCTGTCTTTGTTTCTGATATAGAAATAAAAAAGTTCTTTTTTGGAGCAGATACCATAGGTAATATACTTGTAAAAGTAAATAATGAAACCGAAAATACGTTTGCAGCTGACGTTCGCATCACAGAAAATGGAAATGATGTGCAATTAATAGGTCAATATTACACTCCTCCTACCGGCGAGTCCAGCTTTAATGCTACACTGGATCTTAAACCCATGAAATTAACGACCGTTCAGGCATTCAGTATGGGATCACTGCAAGATGCAGATGGAGATTTGGTAGGGTCCCTAAAAATTACAGGCAGCACTGCGGCGCCCCGGATTAATGGGGAACTGACTTTCCAGCAGGGTAAATTAAATGTCACGATGCTTAACGCAGATTTCTTGATGAACAATCAGAAAATTTCCTTCAATAATCAAGGTATTCAATTCAGGCAGTTCGAGATTAAAGATGCTAGAGGCAATTTTGCCCGCTTGAACGGTACTGTACGCACCACCACGTATAGTGATTTTGATTTCAACCTGAACCTTACCACAGATGATTTTGCTGTTGTGAATTCAACACGGGAAGACAACGATCTTTTCTTTGGCAAATTGTATGTAAGCTCGAACATCCGCGTACGCGGAAATCTGAACAAACCATCGGTTGATGGTGATATCAGTGTAAATGAGAATACGGATTTTGTCTTTATCATTCCTAATGAAAATCCGGGCGTTGCAGAGCGGGATGGCGTGGTTAAGTTTGTCGATAAAAGCGATACTTCACGGGCCAATGTATTTGCAAAACTGGACTCCCTAACGACCGCATCTACCCTCTCAGGATTTGATGTGGCACTTAATATATCGACCGATCCTGGAGCGAAATTTAAGGTTATTATCGATGAGGGATCACAGGATGCGCTCAATATCCAAGGTATAGCGGAATTAAATACTACGATAGATGCAAATAGTAACATTACCATGTCGGGCACATATACGGTAGAAGATGGTAATTATTCGTTCAACTTCGGACCTGTGAGCAGGGCGTTTAAATTTCAGAAAGGAAGTACTATCACGTGGAACGGAGATCCATTAGATGCCCGGCTTGATATCACTGCTCTTTACAAAGGGAAATTCCCGACATTGGAACTAGTAAGTAATCAGATTGGAGCAGAAAATCAGAACCTTTATAAACAACGTATTCCATTTGACGTCAAATTGATTTTGACAGGTGAATTATTCAAGCCAAATATTAACTTTGACATTGACATGGATGAAGATAATGCTATGGTATCCCAAGATGTTGTAAGTAAAGTCAATATCGGCCTAACTACGATACGAGAAGATCCGGCAGAATTAAATAAGCAGGTATTCTCATTGATTATACTCGGAAGATTTATGTCCGCCAACCCTTTCGAAAGTTTATCAGGTGGTGGAGGTGTTGAAGGTATGGCGCGGAATTCCGTCAGCTCACTGCTAACGGCACAGTTAAATAATCTTGCCTCCGATTTGATCAAGGGTGTAGAGTTGGATTTCAATTTGCAGTCGGAACAGGATTATCTGACCGGATCCGGTCAAAACCGAACTGATCTAAATGTAGGTGTTTCAAAAATGCTTTTTGACGATAGACTTAAGGTGACCATTGGTTCTAACTTTGAAGTTGAAGGTAACACGCGCCCTGGTGAAAAACCCAGCAATATAGCCGGTGATATTTCATTGGACTACCAATTATCTAAGGACGGCAGGTATTTCGCCCGCGTGTACCGCAAAAATCAGTATCAAGCGACGTTACAAGGACAGTTTGTTGAAACGGGAATCGGCTTCATCATCACTATGGACTATAATAAGTTTAAAGAATTGTTCATGAACTCCAAGGCTCTAGAAGAATATTATAACGCGGATACACGAAGTTTCAGAAGAAGATTTGATGTGGAACGAATGGACTCCGACTCCGTATATCGTGACAGCGTACGGTTGATCTTGCGCGACAGTTTGATGAAACACAGTCCTGAATTTCGAAAACGAGTACGAGAAAGAGAGCGGCAGGAATTAAAGCAACAGCCCGATTCGACTAACAACAGTACCGATACTAATTCAACAAAAGCAATAAAAGACACGGCAAATACAGTGATAAGAAATGAAGATGAGGAAAGGTATGAAAATGATTAACCAAAAAATAATAACATTATTGGCTATCCTTGGAATCCTCGTAAGCTCGTGTAATTCGACCAAGTACCTGACGGAAGACGAAAAATTGTATGACGAGGGCAAAGTAGAACTGCAGGTAGATACCGGTGTAGCCACCGACCGCAAAGAAGCCTTCGAAGAAAGCTTAGAATCCATGTTACGTCCTGAACCGAATTCAAAAATTCTGGGATGGAGATGGAAACTATCCCTTTGGAATATGGGAGGGGGGACTGATTCAACGACAAACTTTGTCCGAAGATGGCTCAAACGTCAAGGAGAAGAACCTATATTATTAAGTGATGTGAACCGTGAATACAACGAGAACTTACTCCGAAACCGATTAGAAAACTTAGGTTTTTTTAATGCATCTTTTTCTTCAGACACCTCTATCAATGGTAAATTTGCAACAGTTACTTATTACGGTATCCCGAGAAGCATCTATCGGATTAACTCCGTCAAATTTGATATTGACAGTACGCGTCAAATTGGAGTAGATATTTTAGAAACCCGGGACAAATCGTTGTTGCAAAAGGGGAAGAACTACAATTTGGATGTTATTATCAATGAACGCGAGCGAATAGATGACGATCTGAAGAATCAAGGTTATTACTATTTCAGCCCAGACAACCTCTTGGTTGAAGTGGATAGTACTATTGGAGATCATAAGGTAAACATGTATGTTAATTTGAAGCCAGAAACTTCAGAAAAAGCCATACATCCTCAAAAAATCGGCAACATATTTATTTATCCCAACTATACGTTGAACACAGAGGGATATCAGCGGCAGAGTCGTCCACGGAATCTGGAATTGTTCGCTAATAATTATTACATTATCGATCGTAATAAAACCTACCGTCGAAAGGTACTCGCCAACCATATCTTTTTTGAGCGAGGTGAATACTATAATAGACATGACCATAACCAAACCATTAATCATTTGGTCAATCTAAACACATTTAAATTTGTCAAAAACAATTTCGAAGACAACCCTGATTCGGTGAATACATTAGACGTATATTATTATCTGACCCCACTACCTAAAAAATCCTTGCGATTTGAAGTATTAGGCAAGACCGCTACGGTCTACAATGGGTCAGAAGCAAATGTTACATGGACATTAAGGAATGCATTCCGCGGTTTTGAGACATTGACTTTAAATGTTTTTGGAGGTTATGAAACTCAAACCGGCGGTAACGTTAATCTAAACTCATCCTATTACCGATATGGTGCCGAAGCGGCCATTACCTGGCCTCGTCTGCTATCTCCGTACAAATGGGCTCCCTCGAGGAAGTATATTCCACGTACTTATCTGAAACTGGGCTATGAATTTCTGAATAGACGTACTGCGTATACATTAAATTCTACCAGTCTTAATTATGGATACAATTGGAAAGAAAATGACAGAAAACAACATGACTTAGCACTAGCGGAAATTATATACGTACAACCCCGTAATGTGACCCCAGAATACGAAGCGCAGATGGATACCGTTCCTACTTTGAGACATATTATTGAGCCTCAGTTTTCGTTCGGCCCTAATTACAACTTTACGTATACGAATACCATGCAGCAGGAAAAAAAGCACACGTTTTATTTTAAAGGGGGCGTTAATCTTTCCGGAAACGTTTTAGGTCTTATCCAAGGAGCCAATGCCAGTGAAGGAAATATAAAAGAACTCTTTAACACGGTCTATAGCCAGTTTGTAAAACTCGAGGGTGATTTCAGGCATTATATGAAACTATCGACCAACTCCCAGTTAGCCTCTCGCATTATGATAGGAACGAGTTATTCTTATGGAAATTCACGTTCCTTACCCTATTTAAAACAGTATTTCACAGGCGGTCCGAATGGACTTCGCGCATTTCGAGCTAGGTCTGTCGGTCCCGGATCTTCTCTTCCCGAAAATCTAGGTCAGGATAATTTTTTTGCCGATCAGACTGGTGATTATAAGCTCGAACTCAACACAGAGTATCGTGCTAAAATAGCAGGATTCCTACATTGGGCAGCATTTATAGACGCCGGAAATATCTGGCTGCAAAATAGGGATGACAATAAACCTGGCGGCAGGTTGTCGAAAGAGTTTCTATCTGAACTCGCTGTCGGCGGTGGTGCTGGCCTACGATTTGATTTTGACTTTCTGATTTTAAGAACCGACTTTGCCATTCCATTTCGGATTCCCTACAATGCTAAGTCGGATCGATGGGTGTTCAAGGATATTGATTTGGGCAGCGGAAAATGGAGAGAAAATAATCTGATTTTCAATTTAGCAATAGGCTATCCTTTTTAAAAGACAAATCCGAAGAAATTTCTTCGGATTTTGCGTTTATATCATTCGCATTTTCAAGCAATATTTCGTAAGTTTAAAAAGACAACATTCAAAATAAAATGCTATGAAGTTAACTGTTATTGGTGCCGGTGCTGTAGGAGCTACAACAGCAGATAATCTGGTCAGAAGAAATATTGCCGAAGAAATCGTTCTTTTGGATATTAAGGAAGGGGTAGCTGAAGGCAAAGCGCAGGATATGATGCAGACCGCCGCATTATTAGGATTTGATTCCAAAATAAAGGGTGTAACAAATGATTATTTGCAGACCGCAGGATCTGCTGTAGCTGTTGTCACCTCTGGTCTTCCAAGGAAACCGGGCATGACACGTGAAGAACTGATAGGTACGAATGCGAATATCGTAAAGACTGTTGTTGAAAATTTAGTAAAGTATTCTCCGGATATTATTATTTTGGTCGTATCCAACCCGATGGACACCATGACTTATTTAGCTTTTAAATCGAGCGGCTTACCAAAAAACAGAATAATTGGGATGGGTGGCGCATTGGATTCCGCGCGTTTTAGATATCAGTTAGCGACAAAACTCAACGCGTCTCCTAACGATTTAAATGCGATTGTAGTTGGTGGCCACGGCGATACCACGATGATTCCCTTAATCGATCATGCTACGTGGAACAGTATTCCAGTTACTAACTTCTTAGATGAGGGAGAACAAGAAGAGATTGTTAAAAAAACGATGGTAGGCGGAGCGACGCTTACCGCACTGATCGGTACATCTGCCTGGTATGCTCCCGGAGCAGCCGCAGCCGCAATGGTAGAGAGCATAGTGCTAAATCAGAATCGACTATTTACGGCATCCGTATATTTGGAGGGTGAACTTGGTGAAGAAGATATCAATATTGGTGTACCCGTTATTATCAATAAGAATGGCTGGGAGAGAATCGTCCCTATTCAACTAAGTGACCGCGAAAAAGAACTTTTCAAAGCAAGTGCTGATGCCGTACGAAATATGAATAATGTCCTAAAAGAGAGCAATCTAATATAGCACGCATCAAATATATATCGAACGCAAACAAACCTGTCGTTTCTTATTTGTTACACGATGTGCTTTGTTTGCGTTTTTTAGTACAGAATACAGAAATCATTTTTTAATGCATATTATACCCTTAGAAATTCTTAGTCTGGAAGGAGACGGCATTCACATTATTATAGACGTAGAAATTTTTGACAAACCATTTAAAATGGTCGTAGATACAGGTGCCTCCAAAACAGTGTTGGATAAAACGACCCTTTTAAATGCTGGAATTGAAGAAAGTAAATTCCAAAACACAAATATACTATCGACAGGTTTAGGCATTACCAACATGGAGAGCTTTATCTTAGACCTTCCTCTTTTCCGAATCAATGCCTGGTCAACAAAAAAATTACAGGTCGCTGTGTTGGATCTATCCTCTATCAACTACGCCTATCAGCAAATGAATTTCGCTCCCGTCATAGGTGTTCTTGGCGGTGATATCCTGTTGAGACATGGTGCGTTAATTGACTATAGAAAATTTACACTACGGTTACGCTCCAGAGCTTCTCGTCTTGAATAAGCGACGGTGGATGTGTAGCCGCAGATAAGTATAGTAAGCAACGGAGATCATTACCCCTATTGATCCCATAAAATATAGTGTGGCTTTAATTCCCATCATTTCGGCAATCCCTCCTATTAACAAACTTCCGATCGGAAATATTCCTTGAAATGCCATCACATAATAAGACATGATGCGCGCGCGGTAAGCGGGCAAAGCATGTGTCTGGATATAGGTATTAATACTGGAGTTCTGCATCATCATCGCAAATGCAACACAAACCGTAAAAATCAGAGCGGAAAGAAGAAAATGCGAAAAAGCCAAGAGAATCAGTGACACTCCCATCATGAGTGCTGCAAACAGAACACGGTAGCGTAAATTTTCCCCGGATTTTAATCGCGCCATATTTACCGCTCCTATCATCGCACCTAGACCGGCTGCACTTTCGAACCATGAAAATGTGGTTTCATCTCCTAAAAAAAGATCTCGTGCTACGGCGGGCAATAACGAAGTATAAGGGATGACAAATAGACTCGAAAAAGCCATGATAACAATCAATGATGCGATATGAGGTGAACGTTTCAGATAGTCAAATCCATCCACAAGTCCTCGCCAATTAGAAGTACCGCTGAGACCAGTGTTAGGCTCCTCTTTGACCCTCATGAGCAGCAATGTTGTAATCACGGGTATGAAACTCAAAAAATTAATAAAAAAGCATACCAATTCACCATAGGTACTCAACAATATACCTCCTATAGCAGGTCCAACCATCCTAGCAGCATTAAATACTGACGAATTTAACGCTATTGCATTGGACAGATCTTTCTTTCCGTCTACTAAAGAAACGAGTAAAGCCTGTCTACCCAAAACATCAAAAGCATTGATCACCCCTTGAAGAAACCCCAACGCGCTAAGCCAGACGACCGATTCCTTTCCAAAAAACACCAATAATGTTAACAGACCCGCCTGGATCATCAGTAAGATCTGTGTATTGAAAACCAGTTTATACTTTGGTCTCTTATCGATAAAACTTCCTATAAATGGGGATAAGACCAACGATGGAAGTAGGGAAATAAACGACACAAACCCCAATAAAAAAATAGAATCTGTCAATTTATAGACCAGCCAGCTAATTGCAAGACGTTGCATCCAGGTGCCCAAAAGCGAAAGAGATTGACCAATGGTATGCAATCTGAAATTAGGATATTGTAAGGATCTAAAAATCTCCATTAACGCTGATATCGATTCTTCGATTTATATAAGCTGATTTAGCTTTAAATCTTTATAGTTGTAAAGAATATAATTACCTTTGTAACAGCTTTAAAAACGTAAAGTTTTAACAACTTTAATAAAAACTGTTTTTCAGCAATTTACGAACCATACATGTTTAAGTATATTAAAAAACAAAATATATACATATGAAATTTTTTATTGACACAGCCAATTTGGCTCAAATCAAAGAAGCACAAGATCTAGGTGTCCTTGATGGGGTTACGACGAATCCAAGCTTAATGGCAAAAGAAGGCATTAGCGGTGAGGAGAACGTGATTAATCACTATAAAGCAATCTGCGCGATTGTTGATGGAGATGTGAGTGCAGAAGTTATCTCCACTAACTACGACGATATGGTCAAAGAAGGCGAAGCTTTAGCAGCTTTAGATAATAAGATTGTAGTTAAAGTACCTATGATCAAGGACGGTGTCAAAGCAATCAAATATTTCAGTAGCAAGGGTATCAAAACTAACTGCACATTGGTATTCTCTGCGGGCCAGGCTTTACTAGCAGCAAAAGCCGGAGCGACGTATGTTTCTCCTTTTATCGGTCGTCTTGACGACATCTCGGTAGATGGATTAGGTCTGATTGAAGAGATTCGTTTGATCTATGACAATTACGGATTTTCTACTCAAATCTTAGCTGCATCGGTACGTCACAGCGCACACTTATTGGGTTGTGCGAAGATCGGTGCTGATGTGATGACCGGTCCGTTATCGGTAATAACATCTTTATTAAAACATCCGTTAACGGATAGTGGTCTTGCTCAATTTTTGGCAGATCACGCAAAAGCTGCAGGTAAATAAAACGACATCTTTCTGAAAAATCTCCAACCTCTCTGTGTTGAAGCAGAGAGGTTTTTTTATGCTCTAAATTTTACGTAATTTTACAAGTATGGATATTGAAGATAACAGAGAAAACCCTCAAAAAACTACTGAAGAATTTACACGTCTTTTAAGATCAAATAACCTTAAAGTAACGCAACCTCGTCTTCGCGTTTTAGATACTATTTCCACGAAAACAGCGGCAATTTCTCAACCCGAGTTAGAGAAATTATTGGGTGCGGATATTGACCGCGTTACACTGTATCGCATTCTTGCAAGCTTTGAAGAAAAAGGAATTTTACATAAGATTTTTGATCTGAATGGTACAGCAACTTACGCCATCTGTTCTACAAAATGCAGCGAACATCATCACCATGATCAGCACGTACATTTCATATGTTCAGTGTGCAATAGTGTATATTGCCTTAATGAAATTTCTCTACCCAAAATTAATCTTCCTCCTAGATTCTCCTTACATTCTATTGCAATAAATGCAGTGGGACTGTGCGAAAATTGCCAGTCGCAGACTTAACTACACCCTACTTTTTACATTTTTCCGTGACGACCTTAAAGAGATTGTAGGAGTACTCCCTTGTCTAAAAAAATGAGCTAAATTAATATAAAAATATACGAGCTAAAATTTTATCAAAATAAACATAAAACACTTAAAAAGTGATATTTAAACAAATAAAAAAAACAAATAGTTTAAACAAAATATTTAGCAAAACATAAGAAATAAACACGGCTAAGACAAACCTTTGGTTAAATTGGATTAAAAGCGTGTTATAAAATTAAAAATTTAGCAAAACACAATCACAAAACATTAATAAACAAAACATTAATCAAACTAAAAGAAATAAACAGTAAATATACAGAAATTCAAATTCAGCAAGAGACAACACATTTTTAAATTCGTGTCAAATACTGTTTTTTTTGTATATTGTACAAAACAAGCATACAGCCCGTATGTTATGTTTATGCGAGTAGTCTGTTCTCCCCTACTTCAAGAAAAACAAAGTGAGATAAAAAAAATAAACGAATGAAATCAAAAAAAGAGAATCCTTATAAGGAAGTATTGACACGGATGATTGTGGATACTTTCGAAAAATCAGCCAATCAAAAACTCAACTACAAGCAAGTCGCTTCAAAACTCAACATATCCGATTCGGATTCAAAAGTTGCAATTGCTGAGATTCTCAATGACGCATCAAAATCGGGATTGTTCGTTCAGCCTGAAAGAGGAAAATTTAAGCTGAAACAGCTCAATGTCTATGTCACGGGAAAGGTCGATATGACAGCCGACGGATCAGCCTACATTGTACCTGATGACGAACTCGAAAATGACATCTTTGTAGCCCCTAGAAAACTCCGCCAAGCATTACATAATGATATCGTAAAAGTACACGTTTATGAACGTGGCAAGGGCAAGAAGAGAGAGGGCGAAGTAGTCGAAATTATCCAACGCGCCAAGAGTGATTTCACAGGTACGATCGACATCTCCCAAAGTTATGCCTTCTTCTTAGCCGATGACCGAAAAATGAACCACGACATCTTTATACCATTAGACAACCTAAATGGAGCGCAAGATGGGGAGAAGGTCGTGGTGTCCATCATCGAATGGCCAAAGAATGCAAAAAACCCCATCGGAAAAGTAAAAGATATCCTAGGCAAGAAAGGGGAGAACAACACCGAGATGAATGCGATTTTGGCAGATTTCGGTTTTCCGCTTAACTTCCCGAAAGAAGTAGAAGAAGCAGCAAACAGCATCGTCGGTGAAATCACAAAAGAAGAAATTGCTAAACGGCGGAATTTCAGAGATATCCTTACTTTTACCATTGATCCTGCCGACGCGAAAGACTTTGATGATGCTATTTCTTTCCAAACATTAGAAAACGGAAATTATGAAATCGGCGTCCATATTGCAGACGTCTCGCATTATGTTATGCCAGATAGCGCACTGGATAGGGAAGCTTTCGAACGCGCTACGTCGGTATACCTGGTCGATCGTGTCATCCCGATGTTACCCGAACGGCTGTCGAATGACCTATGCTCCTTACGTCCGAACGAAGACAAGTTGTGTTTTTCGGCCGTATTTGAAATAGATGAAAAAGCAAACGTCCTCGATCAGTGGTTTGGCCGCACGATCATACATTCTGACCGCCGATTCAGCTACGAAGAAGCACAAGAAATCCTAGAGAACAAAGAGGGACAGTTTGCACCCGAACTCCTAAAGCTAAACGAACTAGCTTATATACTACGTGAACGTAAATTCAAAAACGGGGCTATCAGTTTCGAAAGTGAAGAAGTAAAATTCCAACTGGATGAAAATGGCAAACCACTAGGCGTCTATACAAAGATCAGAAAAGATGCACACAAACTAATCGAAGATTTCATGCTGTTAGCCAACCGCAAGGTGGCCGAGTATATTGGAAAACAGGGCCGCGGAAAAAATAAACTTGCCTTTGTATACCGTTTTCACGATGTACCTAAACCAGACACTTTGGCCAACTTCTCCCAGTTTGCCCTCCGTTTTGGACATAAGCTGAATATCAAATCCGACAAGGAGACGGCTAAGTCCCTGAACGCACTGATGACAAAAATCGAAGGTTCAAAAGAGCAGAACCTTTTAACTTCCCTTGCCGTACGATCTATGGCGAAAGCCATCTACACAACCAAAAACACATCCCACTACGGTCTTGCATTCGATTAT
Organism: Sphingobacterium olei; assembly: GCF_005048855.1. Classification (GTDB taxonomy): domain Bacteria; phylum Bacteroidota; class Bacteroidia; order Sphingobacteriales; family Sphingobacteriaceae; genus Sphingobacterium; species Sphingobacterium olei. The sequence continues at coordinate 463,604 of NZ_SUME01000003.1, read as the reverse complement.
TACACCCACTTCACCTCTCCTATCCGGAGATACCCTGATGTCATGGTGCATCGCCTTTTACAATTCTACTTAGATGGCGGCGGGAAAGTTAATGTGGAGCATTACGAGAAAATGGCAGAGCACTCCTCGCAAATGGAGAAAAAGGCAGCTGAAGCCGAGCGCGCGTCGATCAAATACAAGCAAGCTGAATTCTTACAGGATCAGATCGGTGTGGAATATAAGGGCTTGGTGTCAGGCGTGACCGAATGGGGCATGTATGTAGAAATAGCGGAGAATAAATGTGAAGGAATGGTACGTCTTCGTGATATTACAGATGATTTTTACACCTTAGACGAAAAGAACTATGCCATAATCGGGCAACGTAAAAAGCAAGTGTATCAACTAGGAGATGAGGTTCAAATCAAGGTAAAGAAAGTAGACCTGGAAAAAAGACAAATAGACTTTATATTAATCAGCTAGGTTTGCAAAACATTTTACACATAAGTCTTTATATTTAAAAACATTATACATATCTTTGCAGACTTTAAAAAATTAATTTACATAAATTAAAAACAGAACAGGTAAATGCCTACTATTCAACAATTAGTTAGAAAAGGTAGAGTAGCTCTGGTAGACAAGAGTAAGTCTCCAGCGTTGGACAGCTGTCCACAGCGAAGAGGTGTATGTACACGTGTATATACTACTACCCCTAAAAAACCAAACTCAGCAATGCGTAAAGTAGCTCGTGTACGTTTAACAAACGGTAAAGAGGTCAACGCTTACATCCCCGGAGAAGGTCACAATTTACAAGAGCACTCTATCGTTTTAATCCGTGGTGGTCGTGTAAAAGATTTACCAGGTGTACGTTACCACATCATCCGTGGTGCATTGGATACATCAGGTGTAGCAGGCCGTAACCAACGTCGTTCAAAATATGGAACTAAGCGTCCTAAACCAGGACAAGCAGCTGCAGCTCCAGCAAAAGGTAAAAAGAAATAATTAAACGGAGGGAAAGAAAATGAGAAAATCAAAACCAAAAAAGAGAATCATTTTACCTGATCCAAAGTTTAACGACACTCAGGTAACACGTTTTGTAAATAACATGATGTACGATGGTAAAAAATCTATCGCATATTCAATTTTTTACAACGCAGTAGAATTAGTAGAACAAAAAACACAAGAGAACGGTTTGGAGACTTGGAAAAAAGCTTTAAACAATGTTATGCCTGCAGTAGAGGTTAAATCTCGTCGTGTTGGTGGTGCTAACTTCCAAGTTCCTATGGAAGTACGTCCTGAGCGTAAAATCGCTTTAGGTATGAAATGGTTAATTTCTTACTCACGTAAACGTGGTGAAAAAACAATGTTCGAAAAATTAGCAGGAGAAATCATTTCAGCTTCTAAAGGTGAAGGTGCTGCTGTTAAGAAGAAAGAAGATACGCACAAAATGGCGGAAGCTAACAAGGCGTTCTCACACTTCAGATTCTAATTTTGAAAACAAAGAATCAAATATGATTACACCGACTCCAGATAATAGAACTCTTTCGATTATCGGAGTCGGTGTACTTATTTTTACAAATATTGCAATTAAACAAAGCTTTATAAGGCTAAGTGCATAAAAATATTATGGCAAGAGATTTAAAATTCACTAGAAATATCGGTATCGCTGCGCACATTGATGCTGGTAAAACTACTACAACTGAACGTATTCTTTACTATTCAGGTGTAAACCATAAAATTGGTGAAGTTCACGAAGGTGCTTCTACAATGGACTGGATGGAGCAGGAAGCGGAACGCGGTATCACAATTACTTCTGCTGCAACCACTGTATTCTGGCAATACCGTGGTAACAAATACCAAGTAAACGTAATCGATACTCCTGGACACGTGGATTTCACGGTTGAGGTAAACCGCTCATTACGTGTATTAGACGGATTAGTATTCCTATTCTCAGCAGTTGATGGTGTAGAGCCTCAGTCTGAGACGAACTGGCGGTTAGCCGACAATTACAAAGTTCCTCGTATCGGTTTCGTTAATAAAATGGACCGCTCTGGAGCAGACTTTTTAAAAGTAGTTGGTCAAGTAAAATCAATGTTGGGTTCTGATGCCGTAGCGTTGCAATTGCCTATCGGTGCTGAAGATTCTTTTACAGGTGTAGTTGATTTGATCAATAACCGTGGTATCGTATGGAATGAGCATGATAAAGGTATGACCTTTACCGAAGTGCCTATTCCAGAAGATATGCTTGAAGAAGTAGCGGAGTACCGTGAGAAATTATTAGAAGCAGTAGCTGGTTATGATGAGACTTTGATGGAGAAATTCTTCGATGATCCGAATTCGTTGACTGAGCGCGAAATCTTAAATGCATTACGTGCAGCTGTATTGGATAACTCTATCGTACCTATGGTCTGTGGTTCGTCTTTCAAGAATAAAGGTGTACAAACCATGTTGGATCTAGTAATGGAATTATTGCCTTCACCAATGGATTCAGAAGGTGTTAAAGGAACTCATCCTGATACAGGTGCAGAATTATTACGTAAACCAGATGTTAAGGAGCCTTTTGCTGCATTAGGTTTCAAAATTGCAACTGACCCTTTCGTAGGTCGTTTGTGTTTCATCCGTGCTTATTCAGGTAAATTAGATGCTGGTTCTTATGTCTTGAACACGCGTTCAGGCAATAAAGAGCGTATCTCTCGTATCTTCCAAATGCACGCTAACAAACAAAACCCTATCCCATTCATTGAGGCTGGTGATATTGGTGCTGTTGTTGGTTTTAAAGATATCAAAACTGGTGATACTTTATGTGATGAAAAACACCCTATCGTATTAGAGTCGATGAACTTCCCTGAGCCAGTTATCGGTTTAGCTATTGAACCAAAAACTCAAGCTGACATTGACAGATTAGGTATTGGTCTTGGTAAATTAGCTGAGGAAGATCCTACATTCGTAGTAAAAACGGACGAGGAAACTGGTCAAACCGTTATCTCTGGTATGGGTGAGCTTCACTTAGAGATTTTGATCGATCGTTTGAAACGTGAATTCAAAGTTGAGGTTAACCAAGGTGCTCCTCAAGTATCGTACAAAGAGTCTATTAACGGTACTACAGAGCACCGTGAGGTATTCAAAAAACAATCAGGTGGTCGTGGTAAATTCGCGGACATTAAAGTTGTTATTTCTCCAGTAGACGAAGATTTCGATTTAAGTAAATCACCTCTTCAATTTGTAAACGAAATCGTTGGCGGTAAAATTCCAAAAGAGTTTATCCCTTCAGTTCAGAAAGGATTCGAAACATCATTGAAAAACGGTGTGTTAGCTGGATATCCGTTATCTGGTATGAAAGTTCGTTTGATTGATGGTTCGTTTCACGCTGTCGATTCAGATTCCCTATCTTTTGAATTAGCAGCTCGTTCAGCATACCGTGAGGCATTACCAAAATGTTCTCCAGTGTTAATGGAACCAATTATGAAAATAGAGGTTTTAACACCAGAAGAAAATATGGGTGATGTAATGGGAGACTTAAACCGTCGTCGTGGTCAAATGCAAGGTTTGGACTCACGTAATGGCGTACAGGTTATTAGAGCATTAGTACCTCTTTCTGAGATGTTTGGTTACGTAACACAATTACGTACGATTACTTCAGGACGTGCTACTTCTACAATGGAATTCGATCACTTTGCTGAAGCGCCTCGTAATGTTGCTGAAGAAGTAATTGCGAAATCAAAAGGCAGAATAAAAGGATCTGTAGAATAATATTGATTAAAGATCAGGAGCAAAGATGAAGGACATGGAGTCTTTCATCTTTATTCCAAAGATTAAACCGACCGTTGGTTGCGAATAGCTCTAATCAGGGGTCATCATCTTAAACAAATAAAAATGAGCCAAAGAATCAGAATCAAATTGAAATCATACGATTACAATTTAGTTGACAAATCAGCTGAGAAAATCGTAAAAACAGTAAAACCTACAGGTGCAGTAGTGAGTGGTCCCATTCCATTGCCTACGGAGAAAAAGATCTACACCGTTTTACGTTCACCACACGTTAACAAAAAAGCACGTGAGCAATTTCAATTGTGTGCGTACAAAAGATTGTTAGATATTTATTCATCTAACTCTAAAACTGTTGACGCATTGATGAAACTTGAATTACCTTCGGGTGTCGAAGTTGAAATCAAAGTGTGATAGGATTTCATGAATGAAACAAAAAAGGCTTCTCGTAAAACAGGAGCCTTTTTCTATTATATTCCTTATTGGTATTAATATGTTATTGATCTACTAAAACGGAGACAGTACCCGTCATTTCATGAGTTAACTCAGAAACGAGCGACCATTTTACTTTACTCATAAACATAAATAAGGGGTGTAAAATAATCTGCACCCCCTATTTTTCTCTAATCAGGAAAAGATTCTTAGAATTTGAATGTCAATCCAAATTTAGCTGTTTCAAAAAAGTTATTGAATACGTTAACGTTAGTGTTAAACGTAGACACAGACTCAGCTCCATCTACATCAGCTTTAGCAGATCCAAAAGAAATCACATCGGCAAAAGCAAAGTTAATCGCGATTTTGTCAGTCAAGAAGTAGTTAGCACCAATTCCTGCGTTAGCACCGAAACCATTAATTTTAGGATGATCATTTGTATCTGTCCCTACTTTAGTCTCCCCTGTCGTGTTCGCATACCCTACACCTACTTCAGTATATGTTTTGAAGCGAGAGCCCACTTCTAAGAAATAGTAACGACCGAAAGCACCGATACCAAATGCTTTTTCAGTATCGATAGTTTTGACGTCATTATTATCGAAAGTAGTTTCTTTGTTTTGTCCAAATCCAAGATCCACACCAACTGCGATTTTATCCGTTACGAAATAACCTGCTTTAGGATTGAAATTGAAAGTAGCTGTTTTTTCTTTCGTATTTTTGTCATTTGTATTTGAAGAGTTGAAGTTACCTTCTACGAGGAAATCACCTTTTCCAAAACCAAATTCTTGTGCGTTAGACGCAAATGTCATTCCTGCTACAGCAGTCAAAGTAAGTAATAATTTTTTCATATTTTTATTGTTTTAAATTAAACTGATGCAAATCTAAACTTTCTGACTTTACAAGCAAAAAAATCAGATTACATTTTAGTCATTAAATTGTAACAATGCAACAACCTATTAATGATCAGTTAATTACAACAGACATTTCAGTAGAAATTATTATTTCATCAAATAAACAATAGAATTATTATTAAATACCAAAATAATATGGGCAACATTAAACAAATTATCAAAAGTGCTTCGTTTGAGACGAGCAATCGATATTATTGATCCAAATAAAAAAGCTCCAATTACTTGAAGCTTTCTATCTGTAGCGGGGAGCAGGATCGAACTGCCGACCTCAGGGTTATGAATCCTGCGCTCTAACCATCTGAGCTACCCCGCCGTTTTCGGTATGCAAATATAGTAATAAGGAATCGTTTTCAAAGTAATTTTTTTTAGAATTTATTACCAAAATTGCCCTAAAATGCACTCTAGGCCACAAATTACTAAAAATGAATACTATAGATGTGAAAAAACTCCTTATTGTGAATAAAAAAAAATACAGGGGCTTTACAATGACACAATAAATATGTATTATTACAGAAATACAATATCAATTAATTATATAACTTTTATTGATTATAAATACATATTAGATATGGCGGAAAAAACGAAAATATCCCTAGAATACATTATAAACTCATCACCTCGCATTCTGTATCCATATTTGGTCGAGCCCAACGAATTGGCACAGTGGTTTGCTGACGACGTGAATTACCATGACGGTGTTTACGAATTCATGTGGGATGGGGAATCGTTTAAAGCTCGCGTCGCCACCTCTAAAGAAAATAAATCAGTTAAATTTAAGTGGATTGACGATGAGCCAAATTTCTTCGAAATGGAGATTATCCAAGATGAACTGACTAATGATGTAGCCTTAGCTATCACGGATTATGCAAAAGATGAAAATGTCGAAGACCGTAAAAAAATATGGGATAATTCGATAAGCTATTTACAAAGCGTAATTGGTGCCTAAAAAATCTTATCTTTGTAGCGTATTATCATACTCCTCGTTTTTGACGTTATAGGAATGGATTCGCTGATATGAAGAAGGTTCACTTACTAATTTTACAAGCATTTATAAAGCCCTTTCTAGTCACATTTTGTATTGTGATGTTTGTGCTTTTAATGCTTTTTCTGTTTAAATACATTGATGATTTAATCGGAAAAGGATTTGAGTGGTATGTAATTTTGGAACTAATCGGTTATCAATGTGCTGTTCAGTTGTCGATGGCATTACCCCTTTCTATGCTTTTATCCTCGATTATGACTTTTGGAAATCTTGGAGAAAGCTACGAATTGGTAGCGATAAAGGCAGCAGGTGTATCATTACGTAAAGCAATGACACCCCTGTTTGTATTAGTAGGATTATTTAGTATGTCCTCGTTCCTTTTTTCCGACTATATCCTTCCCATCGTCAATTTAAAAATGGGCTCACTTCTATATGATGTACGTCAGAAGCAGGCAGATTTTCTGATCAAACCCGGAGTGTTTAACAATACCATACCAGGGTATGCCATACGTGCTAAAAGTAAGAGTGAAGATGGGAAAACGCTATACGATCTGACTATCTACGACCATAAAGGGGGAAATGCTTCCAGCAATGTCATGATAGCCAAAGAAGGATTTATATATAATTCTCGTGATCAAAAATACATGATCATCAAATTGATAGATGGGGTACGGTATGAAGATGCTAGGGTAAAAAATGCCAAACGATACGACCCTCGCCAACAATTTACACGTTTTCACTTTAAGGAAACCGAGCAAAAATTTGACATGGAAGCGTTTAATTTTAAACGTACCGACGAAAATCTTTTCAAATCTCATCATCAAATGATGAATATCCGTCAATTAAAATTAAAAACAGATTCGAATCAAATCGAGATGGATAGTATGCATAACTCATTGGTTAAGGAATACAATCACTACATCTATTATAACACTCCCTACTACCGACAAGCTGACATCAAACCAGCACAAGTGGATTTTAACGGGGATATTTTGGCGCACACTTCGGAAGAAACGAAGCGAAATATCATTAACAACGCTTTAAGTCAAGCGCAACAAATAACGGATATAAATACGAACAAGTTATCCGATTTCAAAATACTGAAAGATAAAGACATTCGCTATAAAATTGAATATCACCGGAAGTTTACACTCGCCGTTTCCTGTTTATTATTGTTTGCAATTGGAGCCCCCCTTGGTGCTATTATTCGCAAGGGTGGATTGGGTGCTCCAGTAGTCATGGCTATAATTTTCTTTCTGATATACCATATCATTGCTACCGTAGCTGAAAAATCAGCGAAAGACGGAGGGTTAGATCCTTTTTGGGGTATGTGGATGGCCATAGTTGTATTGAGCCCCTTGGCTGCGTTCTTGACCTATAAATCCACAACAGACTCCGCTTTGTTTGATGTAGATCAATATAAAATAAAGGCTCTATCTTTTTTTAATTGGATAAAAAAGCGATTCCTGTCCTTAAAACAGCACTTTTGACCTTTTATGACTTCTTAATTATAGAAAAAATTAAAAACTAATTTACTTTTGTAAAAGAATAAAATACAGATATCAATGGATATTAGATTGAATACGATTGAGGAAGCGATAGAAGATATCAAAGCCGGTAAAGTGATTATTGTAGTTGACGATGAAGACCGCGAAAATGAAGGTGATTTCGTTACTGCCGCGCGAAATGCGACACCTGAAGTCATCAATTTTATGGCAACTCATGGCAGAGGCTTAGTATGTGCCCCATTAACGGAACAACGCTGTAGGGATCTTAATTTGGCGCCTATGGTAGGACAGAACACAGCTGTGTATGAAACCAATTTTACCGTATCTGTAGACTTACAGGGATATGGATGTACTACAGGCATATCTGCCTCTGATCGATCCAAAACTATTAAGGCACTGATAGACCCAAATATTGATCCAGTAGAATTAGGTCGTCCGGGACATATTTTCCCTCTAATTGCAAAAGACGGCGGTGTATTAAGACGCACAGGACATACCGAGGCTTCTGTAGACTTAGCACGTTTGGCAGGCTTTGAACCAGCCGGGGTATTGGTTGAAATATTAAAAGATGATGGTGAAATGGCTCGTCTTCCTGACTTAATGGAAGTTGCAAAACGCTTTGACCTCAAAATAATAAGCATTGAAGACCTCATCGAATATCGTTTAAAGTACGATTCTTTAATCCACGAAGAAGTGAATGTCAAAATGCCGACAGAATGGGGAGAGTTTCACTTAAAAGCCTTTACCCAAAAAAATACAGGAGAGCAACACATCGCTTTGTATAAAGGCGAATGGAAAGAAGATGAACCTATATTGGTACGTGTACATAGTTCTTGTTTAACCGGCGACATATTTGGATCTTGTCGCTGTGACTGTGGTCCACAGCTCCACAAATCAATGGAAATGATCCAGCAAGAAGGCAAAGGTGTGATTGTATACATGAATCAGGAAGGACGTGGTATTGGGCTTATCAACAAGCTACACGCCTATAAACTACAAGAAGAAGGAGTAGATACGGTAGACGCAAACCTCCAATTAGGCTTCAAAGCTGATCTTAGGGATTACGGAATTGGCGCACAGATACTTCGTGAAATGGGAGTAAGTAAAATGCGGCTCATGTCTAACAACCCTACAAAACGAGCCGGATTAATCGGGTACGGATTAGAAATCGTGGAAAGTGTACCGATTGAAATTGAGCCTAATTCTTTCAACGAAACTTATCTAAAAACGAAAAGAGATCGTATGGGACACACCATATTAAAAAATTTATAGCAGTAAAAAGAGGATATGATGTATCCTCTTTTTACTTTATGAAAACAGTCGTTTGACTTTCCTGTTTTCAAAAATAAAAAGTTATGAAAAATACATTACTTATTGAAAAAGCATATATAAATGGGAAATTTATTACCGCTACACATAAGTTTGATGTTATTAATCCATCGACCAATAAATTAGTTGGCCAACTTCCAAATTTGTCCGTCGCTGATTGCCGAACAGCAATACAAGCTGCAGATCATGCATGGAAAAGCTGGAGAAAAACGTCGATTGGCGATCGGACGACAATCGTAAGAAAGCTATATGAGGCGATACGAGCAAATAAAAATGAGCTTGCAGAGATTATGACGCTAGAGAGCGGAAAACCGCTAAACGAATCTCTGGGCGAAGTAGATTATGGCAACTCTTTTGTCGAGTGGTTTGCCGAAGAAGGAAAAAGATCGTATGGGGAAACCATCCCATCACTGAAAAACGGGTTACGTTTGAGCACCATCAAACAGGGGGTTGGCGTGGTCGCAGCGATAACACCCTGGAACTTCCCATTAGCTATGATTACCCGAAAAGTTGCACCTGCACTCGTGGCTGGATGTACTATCGTGCTAAAGCCTGCATCACAGACACCCTTTACCGCCATTGCACTTGCAAAACTAGCAGCCGATGCCGGCGTGCCAGATGGTGTTTTCAATATTATCACATCAAAAGACAGTAGTGAAATTGGGAAAGAATTGGCCACGAATCCACTGGTAAGAAAAATAACATTTACGGGATCTACCAAAGTCGGTCAGATATTAATGGAACAGGCGTCTAGCACTATAAAAAGGGTTTCTTTTGAGTTGGGCGGCAACGCTCCTTTTATTGTATTTGATGATGCCGATATTGACAACGCTGTAGAAGGTGCTATTGCAGGGAAATTTAGAAATGCCGGACAAACCTGCGTCTCGGTTAATCGGTTCTATGTCCAGGATACCGTTTATGAAACCTTCGCTAATAAACTAGCGTTTGCAGTATCAAAACTTAAGGTAGGCGACGGTCTGGAAAAGGAAGTGCAAATTGGGCCTTTAATCAATAGAAAAGGACTGGATAAAGTGAAAGAACACTTAGCAGACGCCCTACAAAAAGGTGCTAAAATATTAATTGGGGGGAGCCAGATCGAGGGCAATTTCTTTGAACCCACTGTACTTTCTGAAGTAGCCCATCATAGTTTAATAGCGGAAGAAGAAACATTCGGTCCTATTTGTGCACTTTTTAGGTTTAAGACAGAAGAGGAAGCCATAAGATTGGCAAACAATACTCCTTTCGGATTGGCCGCTTATTTTTACAGTGACAATATTCATCGCTGTCACCGTATAGCTGAACAAATTGAATCCGGCATGGTTGGAATTAATGTCGGTCTCATTTCCAATGCTGGCGCCCCATTTGGAGGAATCAAGCAGTCTGGCATAGGACGCGAAGGTTCTAAGTATGGGTTAGATGAGTATTTAGAGATAAAGTATTTATGTTTTGGGAACTAATCATCCCAAAACATAAATACTACCACAGGTGATAGCGAACACCCAACATTAAGTAATTAGGTTCAAAAGATTCGTCTTCAAAACTAAACTTCGCTTTATAACCTGAATACAGAGAAAGTCCGACCGCGGGAAAGTAGTAGCTCAACCCAACCTGTCCATTTCCCACAAATACATTATCTCTCACTTTAATCGTTGCCGGCTGATCGTTGAGAAATATCTCATCCGAATCGGTATAAAACTCTTCTCCCAGCCCCGCTCCTACGAACACATTAAAATTGCTTTTTGTTTTATCCAAAAAAGAGAACAGATAATCTGCACCGAGCATGACTAAACCAGACCTGCCATGCACTTGAGCCTGTAAAGCATGTCTATTTGCAAAATCGTATTTCGCTTGCACGCCAAAAGAACCAGAATAAGCAGGTGCCTCTAACTGTACATCTCCGTAAAAACCAAATGCCCATTTATGATCTTGACCATAACTAACAAAATACAACGCTGTTAAAATAAGCGCTAGTGTAATTCTTTTCATCCCTATATTTAATTAATCTATTTTCTCTCCTTTACTTCTCCGATAAGTTTTATAAGCTTTCACCAACAACATCAATGCGATCGTCAATCCTAACAGACCTAATACACCGTACACCCAGTTCAAAGCCGACTTTAAGACGACAACGAAAACAATTGCAAAGAGAAGTATGGTGGAAACTTCATTCCACATTCTCAGCCTAGCCGAAGTCCAGGTCGAGCGCTCGTCCCGCAGTTGAAACATGATGTGCTGGGTTTTAAAATGGTAAAACACCATCCCTCCAACAAACAACAATTTCATTTGCATCCATCCCATTGACAATAGCCCCGGATTAATACACAACATCAATAAAGCAGATGCGACAGTAATATACATAGACGGTGTAGTAATTACCCACCACAACCTATTTTCCATTATGCTAAATTGCTTGTGCAGGACCTGATATTCACTATCCGGCCGGCCTTTCGCTTCTGTATGATAAACGAATAGCCTGGGCATATAAAACAATCCTGCCATCCAACAAATGACGAAAATAACATGTATGGCCTTGGCATAGAGATAAAGCATTGCTAAAAGTAAAAATTAAAAACTAAAAAGGAACAAGAAAATTCATCCTTGTTCCTTAAATCCTTCTTTGTTATTTTATATGTTAATATCTGAACTCTTTAACTAGATCTATCGCATATTTTACGTTATCAAACGGAATATCAGGCATGATACCATGGCCTAAATTAAATATAAACCCATTTTCGCCACGCATGCGTTCAAACAGCTGCAATATTTTATCTTTAATCACCCTTTTTTCTGCATACAATACAAACGGATCCAAGTTCCCCTGTACGGCTATTCCCTCAGGAAGCGTTTTTTTAATATTTTTCAGGTCGGAATTCCAATCAACCGAGATCACATCCGGATTAGCTTCCGCCATTATAGGTGCAAAAACAGAAGAACCTTTACAGAATGATATGACAGGAACTGTTCTGTTAATTCTAGAAAGGATGTATTTGTTATACTGATGTGAAAATTCCTGATAATCATTCCATGAAAGAGCAAGAGCCCAACTGTCAAATAGTTGAACCGCGTTCACACCGGCCTCTATTTGCATATTTAGGTAGTCGACAGTCACGTCAGCAATTTTCTGTAGAATTCTATGTGCTAACTGAGGCTCATTATTTAGCAACAGTTTCGTCAGCTTAAAATCTTTGGACGAACCACCCTCTACTAAGTAGCTCAAGATAGTAAACGGTGCGCCTGCAAAGCCGATCAAAGGAATAGATCCGTTGAGACGTTGTTGAATCACCTTTATGGCATCTGCAACATATTGTAACTTATGTAAACAATCCGTAGACAATCTTTCAGCGTCTGCAGCAGATCGAACAGGATTAGAAAAACGCGGACCTACACCTTGTTCGAAAGATAGGTCTCCACCCATTGCTTCAGCGGTTACTAAGATGTCAGAAAAAAGAATGGCAGCATCAATACCCAAAAGATCAACAGGCAACATCGTTACATCTGCCGCAATTTCGGGTGTCTTACACATTTCTAAGAACGAATACTTGTTCTTGATTTCCCAATATTCCGGCATGAATCTTCCTGCCTGACGCATCATCCATACAGGAGGTCGTTCTGTTTGCTGCGATAATGCAGCTCTAATTAATAAATCGTTTTGTAAAGTTGTACTCACTAACTATGTTTATTTACTTCGTTTCTAATTTTATCCACTATACTTTTCTGACGTGCGGTCAATGTCAATTTATCCGTTAAATCCAAATATGTATTCACCCGTTCATATTCTTTTTTACGTAAATTAATATTAGCTAAGTTGATCAATACCATTCCTTTCTCGTTATCCTTGCGCCAAGGTAATCGGGAGGCGAGTTGAAAATGATATTCTGCTTCATCAATACGCCCCTCGTGCATTGCAATATTGCCCAACATAAATTCATAAAAATTTCGACGCCCTTTACGCAAATGGTCCGGATTTTTTATTTCCTCCAACAGTCGCTTGGTCTTTTCATAATCTTGTTTATGGAAAGCTTGGGTCGCCAAGAAAACAGTACCGTCTCTATATTGTGTCCAGATAATAAATCCAACAAACCCTAGTAGATATATACAAAGGTAATAATGCCCTGACACCACAGCATACGCCAATAAGATTACGGCTATCGCAATCAGTATAAAACGAAACCTTGTGTTCATCTTATTGCTGAGATTGCCCTTCTGGATTATCCGTAAATTTATAACCTACACCACGAATAGAATGAAAATATATGGGATGCTTTTGATCGGGCTCAAAATATTTACGAAAAGTAAGGATAAAATTATCTATTGTTCGCGTGGACGGATATACATCATAGTTCCATACCGTTTCTAGGATTTGTTCACGGGAGACAGCTTCATTACGTCGTTCAATTAACAACTTCAGCAACATGGTCTCCTTTTTCGTCAACGAAGTAATGCTGCCATCCGCCAGATGTAATTCATACGAGTTGAAATATATCGTCTTATCTCCGATTGTATAGGAATTCAATTCTTTGAGATCATCGCCCTTCATACCTCTGCGCACCAAGTTACCCACGCGTAGGATAAGCTCTTCCAGATTAAACGGTTTTACAAGGTAATCATCAGCTCCTTTTTTCAAACCGGTAATACGATCCTCACTACTGTTCTTCGCTGTTAAAAACATAATAGGAACCTCGGTATTTTGGAGACGAATGGTTTCCGCAACTTGAAATCCGTCAATTTCAGGAATCATCACATCTAGAATAACGAGGTTGAAACGCTCTTCCTTAAAGACTTTAAGTGCCTTTTTCCCATCGGTAGCAGTCGTAACACGATAACCTTCCAATTCTAGATTTAACTTGATAGCCTCTAGCAAGTGCTCTTCATCTTCGACTAATAATATTCTTTGCTTACTTTGCATAATTGTAAAATGTTACTTCAAAAATGCTTCCAGAGGGATGATTATCTTTGACCTTAATGGAAGCATTATGTTTTTGCAATACTGTTTTCACTATGTATAACCCTAAACCGGTGCCTTTAGTTTTACGTGTCGATTCATTTCCGACGCGATAAAATTTATTAAATATAAGCTTTTTCTCTTCATCGGAGACACCTATTCCATGATCCGATACAGAAAAGATTAACGAATTTTCTCTCGGAAATAGGTTCACTTCAATATGGGCGCATGGTGGTGAATATTTGACCGCATTTTCGATTAGGTTAGTAACCACATTGGTTATCGCGAACTTATCGGCATGCAAGATGACATTTTGTTCAACATGCGGTTTGATAATCTCCGTTTTACAAGCATTCTTCTGCAACCTATCCACCACATCTGCTACAAGCTCAGACATATTAAAATCTTCTTTGGGAAAACTAAAACTCCTATTTTCCAATTTCGTAGCCAACAATACATTTTCCACCAGATAGTCCAATCGTTCAATATCTTTGAGCGAATTGGAAAGGAACATCCGTTGCTGTTCTCGGTCCAAATCCCGCTTCTGTATCGTTTGTAAATACAATTTAACGGATGCCAACGGTGATTTCAATTCATGCGTCACCGCTAATAAAAAATTTTGCTGCTGTTGATGCGTTCTATATTCCTCTTTAAATTGCCTTTTTAGGCGCAAAGCTCCCCAGATGAAAATAAACATAAAAATCATTCCCTCTCCGAAAATCATCCCCTTGCGTCCAGGCTCAAAATTAACTAACATGTATCCCCACCATATTAATTGGGCAGACGCATAAAAAACAAGAAAATAAAATAAAAATAACGCCTTTTTCATCCTGATTATCAACATCGACAAAAATACTTAAATACCATATCATTCTAAAATAGCGCGCGTTTTATGACACTAATAAGAAAATCATCTTCACATTAAAAGCAATTACCTAAGTTTGTATATGTTTAAAGCAAAAAAAGATATCTTCTTTGATTTAGATCATACCATTTGGGATTTCGACAAGAATGCGAAGGAAACGTTGCACGATTTATATTTTAAATACCAATTCCCAAACCTGTTCAATCAGCAAAATTCGGATTTATTTATTGAAACATATACCGAGAACAACCATCGGCTATGGGGATTATATCATCATGGTAAAATTGATAAGGCTACTTTACGCAAATCACGTTTCGTAGATACTTTTTCTCAATTGGGGGTAGCCCCCGAATTATTTCCTGAAGATTTTGAAAACGAATACCTGGAAATATGTCCGACGAAGACCAACCTGTTTCCGCATGCACACGAAACATTGACGTATTTGCAAAGCAGGTACAACTTACATCTTATATCAAATGGATTTAAGGAAGCCTGTGAGAAAAAGCTAGAACATAGCCAACTGAAATCCTATTTTAAAACTATAGTTATTTCGGAAATTTTCGGCATCAATAAGCCAGATCCACGCATTTTCGAATATGCCATCAGCAATGGCCAAACGCAAAAAGAAGATGCTATTATGATTGGAGATAGCTTGGACGCAGATGTAAGGGGAGCACTTAATTACGGAATGGATGCCATTTTCTTTAACCCTGTTCGTGCGAATAAACCGGATGACATTCCATTAATGGTACATAGTCTTGAAGAATTGCAGACAATTTTTTAAAAAGTCTGCAATTCTTTCTAAGGTAAAAATTAAAGAACCTTTACAGTGATATTTCTTAACCAGACATCATCTCCGTGATCTTGAAACCCAATCACACCGGACTTCGACTTGCCGCCCACATTGTTTAACAATTCAAAAGCTAATGGCCATTTCTCTTTGCTAAATTTACTAGCCTGCAATAATTCCGTCCACGCTGGCGACCAAAGTTCATATTCTACCACTTTTACACCATTTTGGTAGTGAGAAACCTTACCTTTCTTTACTACTATTTTAGAGTTGTTCCATTCACCAGCCGGCTTTGCATTTTGTGGTTTCGCAGGGATCATATCGTAGAGCGAAGCTGATTTTCGATTGTTGTCTACACCCATTTTTGCATCAGGATGTCTTTCATTATCCAGTAGCTGAAATTCAGGACTCGAAATATAAATCGGTTGACCTTTTATTTCTTTTGCCAAAAAGAATACCCCTGAATTACCACCTTCAGATATTTTCCATTCAAATTCCAATTCGAAATCTTTGAAATCATGTGCGAAAATCAAATCACCACCTTCAGGAGAACTGACACTAGGTGCTTTGGAAAATTTTAGCGTACCATTATCCAAGCTCCATTTATTGGGAATGTGATCTTTGCCGTATCCTCTCCATCCCTCTAACGAAGATCCGTCGAATATAACGTATGCTCCGTTTGCATTTTTTTTAAAACTCTTAATGTTTACTTTTGGAAGATCCAGTAACTCGTAGTTTATTTTATTTTCCACGGCATCTGCATTTTTTTGTGCTTTACAGGCCGAAATAGAAAGAGCCCCAACTAATGCACAGGTTAAAATAGAAGTTTTGTTCATATTAGTTTTATCGTATTTATAGATGTATAATAAACATAAAGATAACAAAAAGAAAAGCCAAATTTCAAATGAAATTTGGCTTAACATTATATTAACAAACTAAAATTAATATTCTCCTCCCATATCATCTCCCCGCATCTCATCACCATTTTTCTTATTTCTATTTAAATCCTGAATTCCAAACCGATACGAAAATGAAAGATTAAAAGTCCGTTTTGACCAACGCATGGTTTGATCTATAGTTCTAGTTGGCAAATAACTTTCACTTCCAAACCTTCTTTTATCAAAAACGTCCCTAACGTTGAACATAATAGTACCTTTTCCTTTAAGTACATCCTGACTTAGCGCTAAATCTAAACCAGACATCGATTTCATTTTTCCTTGCAACGTATTCATTGGTGCACGATAATCACCTCTTACCTGCATAGATGTGGTTGACGTGAATTTCACATTTGTCATCAAATTACCATTCCAACCAAGCGCATCAACAGATGAAACATTAAAGGCGCTATAGGGATTTACCTTACTGTAAAACATATTCACATTTCCAGTAGCATCCCACCATTTTAATAAATTTACTTTTGCTATTAGCTCAATACCACCACTATTACGGCTACCTACGTTTTCCCAACGGCTAAATGTGGCATTTCTATTTGCAGCTAGATATTCCTGAGCGATAGGATCATCTTCGCCAAACTGAAAGGGTTGCGTCATGTCATTTACACGACGGAAATATGCCGAACTGATAAAATTCCATTTCTCGTAAAACTTCGCGAAACTTAATTCGAACGAATGAATATCTTCAGGCATCAGATTCGGATTGCCTTGTCTATAATTCATTTCATCAGATAAATTCACAAAGGGATTGACTTGCCAGCCCCTCGGACGCTGTACGCGTCTTGTATAGCTTACTTGTACCTTATCGCCTTCGCCATTCACGTCATATGTAAGAAAGGCACTGGGATATAACCTAAAATAATCCAGTTTACCCCTTCCAATCCGATCACTTTCAGAAAGATCTTCGTTCATACTAACGATAGTAGTATTTAGATAGGCGTCCTCTGCCCGTAGCCCAACTTGCATGCCTATGCGATCTGTCAACATGCGTTGATAATTTGCGTATAAAGAATGAACCCCACTCTTCATTTCGAAATCATTACTAACATTATAATCCGGTCCAAAGATATTATCAGTTGTCAATGTATCGGAATACTGGCTTTCATCAGAATTACGCAAAATTGTCCGGTACCCCGCTTCGAATTTATGATTATCACCTAAAGGCAATAAGTAATCCAACTGAAAGTTCCAGTTTTGACCTGTTTCTCCAGTAACATTTTTCCGTTCTCTTCGCGCACGTCCGTTATCAAAAGTTTGGAAAAAACTGTTAACACCGTCTTCTTCATCATTACCGTAAGTTACGTTAGCTGTAATTTCCTCTCCTTCGCGCTTAAGAAGCTGTTTAAAATCAAAATTAACATCATACCCAAAATCTTGTTCGGATTGCCGTGATGTCCTGTCGCTACGTGTCCCCCAGCTAGGCTGATTAAAGTAGCTGTATAAAATATCTTCTCCTCTATTATTGTCGCGAACACTTATGTTCGTCCCTAAACTTAGTGTCGTTTTCTCAGTCGCATAATAATCCGCCCCCAAACGAAAGGAGTTATTTATACCTTTTCTGAAACTCTCCGTTTCGGTATTTGTCACCTCACTTAAACTCGATTGTTCACCATCGATTAATTGCACATTACGAACGGATCCTTCCCCTACATTTTTACCGTGTCTAAAATTATAGCTACCAAAATAGTTAAATTTATTATCTCTATAATTTAACGTAACTCCAGCATTATAATTATCATAATTACCAACAGAGGCATTAACGGCACCATTTAATCCCGTACGTATATTCTTTTTGAGGATGATATTTATAATTCCCGATTGTCCTTCAGCATCGTACTTTGCAGAAGGGTTTGTAATAATCTCTACTTTCGATACTGCATCTGCTGGCAGAGATTGCAAAAGTTTACCTATATCGCTTCCCGCCATTGCGGACTCTTTGCCATCAATTAAAATACGTACAGAACTGGATCCTCTTAACGAGACAGAGCCATCCATATCAACTTGTAACGTAGGCACATTTGCCAATAGATCCGAGGCCGTACCTCCGGCACTTACCATACTTTGTGACGCATCAAATACTTTTTTATCAATATCCAACCGTAATTCCGGCGTTCTGCCCTGCACGACCACTTCTTCCAACCTTTCGCCTTCAGCCAGCATATTCAATGTTCCCAGATCAATGGACGTAGCGGTATTTGCGATTATTATATTCTCATGCGTATAGTCTGTTAATCCAACATATGTAATGCGTAACGCATACGTACCAGGACCAATATCGTCAAAGTTCAATTTACCGCCGGCGCCAGTCTGTTGACCTCGGATATAAGCTTTTGTGGATTGACTCAAGAGTGCTGCACTAGCACCTACAATGGGTTCGTTGGTTTCAGCATCTATAACTACCGCTTTGAGTTGTTTCTTTTGCGCAAAAGAAATTGTTGGAATAACAATTAATAAAATAAAAAAAAGTCTAAGTTGCATATTATATAATAGTTCCTCGTATTACAAAAGTGGTCATTTTTGTAATAGGAACGGATAACGTAACTGCAATATTACTCGTAAGACAAAAGCGAAATCTATTCTACGGAGACCGTAAGGCCTTCAGCCTTTAGAATTTTTCGGTAAATCTCCATCTCCGTAAATGAGCCCTCCAATATCGCACATTTTCCTTCATTGTGTACCTTCCAGGCAATACGCTCGGATTCTGTTTCCGTATATTGCAAGTGGTGCATAAGACAATAAATTACATGGTCAAATGTATTGGTTTCATCATTCCATAAGATCAATCTATTGGACTCTTTAAAAGAGGCTAAGATCTCTTCCAATGTAAAGGTTTCCTGTGCGGTTTCGACACTCATACTGCAAAAATAACTTATTTTTCAAAAAAAGCGTAATTTTGCCTATAATTGATTACGAATTACGAGATAAACTTATGTTTCAGTCCCACATAGCAGGTGTAGGGTATTATGTACCCAAGAACATCTATACCAATACCGATCTAACTCGCTTTATGGAAACAAGCGACGAGTGGATCCAAGAACGTACCGGAATACAAGAGCGACGTTATGCCGATCGCATTGGAGAGACGACAACAACAATGGGCATAGAGGCCGCACAGATCGCTATTGAGCGCGCTGGTATTACGGCCCAAGATATCGATTTCATCGTATTCGCTACGCTCTCTCCTGATTATTATTTTCCAGGCTGCGGCGTATTATTGCAACGCGAGATGGGCATGAAAGAAGTGGGTGCCCTAGACGTTCGTAATCAATGTTCGGGCTTTATTTATGCGTTATCCATAGCAGATCAATTTGTCAAAACGGGTATGTATAAGAATGTACTTGTGGTAGGATCTGAAAAACATTCCTTCGCTTTAGATTATTCTACACGTGGGCGCAATGTATCTGTCATATTTGGAGATGGCGCCGGCGCAGTAGTGATTCAACCGACTATGGAAGAAGGTAGCGGAATATTGAGCACACACCTCCACTCCGATGGTGCAGATGCCGAAAAATTGGCCATGTATTACCCCGGAGCATCTGGTGGTATATGGTTGGAAAACCAGCCCAATTGGCCGGATCAGGAATTGGGAGGTATGTTAATGACGAAGGAAATGCTAGAAGATGGCACCGCCTTCCCCTATATGGACGGACAAGCGGTATTCAAGAAAGCCGTGGTCAAATTTCCTGAGGTAATCGCCGAAGCCTTGGCCAAGAACAACTTAAGCACAAAAGACATTGACATGTTAATACCCCATCAGGCAAATTTACGTATTTCTCAATTCGTACAAAAAATATTAAAATTAAGTGACGATAAAGTATTCAACAATATCCAAAAGTATGGCAACACCACCGCAGCCTCCGTACCTATCGCCTTGTGCGAAGCATGGGAACAGGGGCACATCAAAAAAGGTGATCTCGTGTGTTTAGCCGCATTTGGAGCTGGATTTACTTGGGGGTCGGCATTAATCCGTTGGTAAAGCATGTGGAGGTAAAACATTATTTAATTGAATCCAGTAGTTTATTGTAGTCAATTTTAGAATGATGTCTCTGGTCGCGAGGTAATTTACAAAATCGTATTTCATCGATAAACAACGGTAAAGAACGAATGGTTTTCTCGATGAGCTGACGGTTCGCAACTCTACTTTCTAACTCTACAAAAGCCATCATTTGTCCTTCTATTTTCAGTATAGTTCCTAAGGAAACCCCAGGAATAAACTGCAGGTAATTTTCAAATATAAATGGAGAGATATACCTATTCCCACTTTCGATAAGGGTTTGGCAACGACCGGTCAAATACAACATACCATCTTTCAAGTAGCCCGCATCCCCCGTGCGGTGCCAATACCGTCCATTCGACCTTATCTTCGTCTTCCGCAAGGCATCTTCATTTTTAAAGTAAGCAGCCAACACATGCGGACCGGCAACAATTATTTCTCCCCACTCCTTCTCTTCGCACTGCAACACCTTAAACTGCCCTGCAGATATATCAAAAAGGTCCTCATCAGTTATTTTAAGAATTTTAACTTGCGTGGCCGGATAAGGTCTGCCCACACATAGACCCACGTCAGGGATATAGGTAATATGATCTTCCGCTACATATTTCGCTTCAATCGAACTGATAGGTTCAGCTTCTGTAGATCCGTAAACAATCTGTATGTGCTTGTGTGGAAAAACTTCGGTAAACAATAGCGCTTCTTTCTGAAATACCGGTGCACCACCGGTAAAGATTGCTCGCAGATGAGGCAACGGGCGAGGATTTGACTTGATCTCTTCGGCCAATCGCTTCATAAAATAAGGAGAAGCAACAATACGCGAAACCTGCTGCGCTTCCAGTTGATTAATAATCCGTGCAGCATGCATCTTTGCAGGCTTGCTCGATTTGAAATCAGCAATAATGGAGGTTGATCCAACACCCAAATTTATCAAAAGTACAATTGGTAACACAGACATATCGACATCAGCGGGATGAGCCTGCATCTTGTCTTCCAATGCCCTGAACTGCTCGAGCAGAAAACCATGGGTACGTAAAGCTGCTTTTGGTATTCCGGTACTACCTGTCGTAAACGTAATTAACGCGACGTCTTCCACTTGTGTATCGGAAAGAGCATAGCTGTTACCGGAACGAAGATGCCTATGCAGTTTAATCGGAATTTTTCGAATTTCGCTCGAAAATAACCGCAACAAATGTGTTTTCCATGTCCCTATAAATGCTTTGCAATCGGCGAGCTGACAGCATAGGTTCAACCGTTTTCGGCTAGTCCACTCATCCAGGAATACAACGGTAGCTCCCATGTAAAACAAAGCCAACACGATACGGTACAAGTCTATTCCCATGGGTACAAATACCAAGACCCTATCACCTTTCTGAATACCTTTCTTAGCGAAATAGTGAGCCTTGCTTTTCACATCATCTAACAGCTGTGTGAAGCTTATCTTTGTTTGCTTATCCACAATAGCTACTTTGTCCGGATACGTTGCAACAGCGGATAGAAACAATTCCGTGATATTAAATCGCTTTTCCATACAGTGAATATGTTTTAAATGGCGTACCAAAGAAATGATTGGAGATAGGGGTAGACGTGCCGTCTTCTTTTAAAAAGGCATGAACAATACGTATATATCCTTTCTTATAAGCTGTTTGATATACCTGAGCCGCCATTACATGACCCAATCCTCGATATAGCGGATTAGAATTACGTGCGATGGTTTTAATGATAAGGGTCTTTTGCGTCCCATCTAAAAAGTCTTCCACGCAAAAGAAAACACCTACTATCCTCCCCTCACGGTAAGCTAACAACACGAAATCCGAGTCAAGATATTTCTGGAGCGGGAGATACTTTTCCTTAAAGGAACTCTCTGACAAAGGAGAATAAAGAAAATTCGATGCAAATGCATTCAACAAAAAGGGATACAGCTCAACCAGTTCCTCTTCATATTGATCCAATCGAATCGGACGAATGTGAACACCCTCTCCTATCAGGCGGTCTCTATTTTCAGCGATGTTTATATCCGTATACTGCAACTGGAAAGTCTCGGAAGAATAGTAAGATGCGATTGGTTGAAAACCATTTTGCATCCACAGGTCAGAATAATAACCGGGGTGCTGCATTTCCATCAGAAAACGCGGTTCGTCGGGATTATCGTGAAACCGATAATGTTCCCAGGTAGATCCATTCATAGGTCCAATTAGGAAATCCAGGCCTAATTCTTGTGCGACCTGTTCTATCTCCCTAAACAGCAAAGAAACGGCTTCATGATCGTCGGCCGCATCAAATGCCCCTACAAATCCGGGTATCTTATCTTCAAATACGATATCTGTATTGAGGTACAGTGCAGCACTGGCGAGTACTTTATCCACTGCTTTCACGACGAAGCCTTGATAAAAATGTGTGATTGGGGGTGTTTCTGTCGCACGGCACAGACGAACGAAGGCATTAAAATCTGACAAGGCAGCGGTAAATTTCTGGACTTCCATCATCATACGATCGATTTTGTAAGCATTAATCCAAGAATTACAGAAAACGGTATCGTGAGGTTATCGTAACCATCGCGGCTAACAGCTTCAGCCAAGGTAGATAGCGAGGCTACACAAGCAACCGTGAACATAAAAGAAGAATCAACGACTGCACCGCAAAATAGCCCAAAGTATCCGGCGGTAAGGAGCATGGCTGAGCACAAAAACATCAGAGACCCCATGAGCGTCTTATGTGCTCCTGCAATATGATACGGACCTATTGCCCATCGTTTTCCAGTAAGCCCTGCAATAGGATCACAAATGGCCAGGATCAGTATAGGTAGATAATAATAGGCATAACGGCTGGCATTTAGGTGATAGGCCAAATAGCAACCATATACAGCAATCGGATAGGCCAAGCTGCCTATAGATCGGCGATCGATCGCATTAATAGAAGGGAGAAGATGATACCTTAGGCTCAGTATCAGAATAGCAGCAAAAAGAGCACATAGTGTCAATACCAGCCAATGGTTGTCCAATAATAACGGAAAAAGCAGAGCTAAAAGACCTGTTCCTGCATGAATTATTTTACGCGTAATTTCTACTTTGACCTTAAAATAATGATAGAGAAGCTCACCCAGGGCAAAAAGCAACAGATAACATCCGGCTAGAACAATGGCATTTATTACACTTTGGGTCATTTTTGATCTACAATAAACTGGTTATAAAAAAAACCATTATCTTCTCGGCTCAATTGTGTGGACAACGTACTTAAGTATTGTATTTCCGATGGAAAAATACCCGAGACGCGTCTAGGTACCATCAAGTTCCAATACGCCATACGGCCATTTGCATTTAGACCTTTTAACAGGCTGTCTGCTGTTTTTCGAAAAACATCCCTATCCATATATTCAAAGATATTAGATAAATTCATAGCATCAAAACTCCCGAATTCGTCAACAACATCTTCTGCAAACCCACTGCGTAATATGAGTTTATCGACATTTTCTTTAACACGTTGATAATTGTCGGGATGTAAATAATGCGGTAGGAGATCGCCAAATGTACCTGTCAGGTTATAGCGCAAGAACAGGTTTGTCTGCGCTTGGACTTTTTTCAGATGCCGTTCCGCTTTCTTGAAGATATAATCACTGACATGTACACCTACTTCCTTTAAAAACTGTGGATCCCGTCCCAGTGTCCCCATGACGATTTTGCTAAAGAAAATTTTAAAGAAAAATCGCCAACGCCAGGTATTCCATTTTTCATGATAATACCGAGCTTGTGAAGGCGCATCCTTACTGGCCAGCAACTCTTCAACATCGTGTCGACTATGGATAAAAGGAAGTACTTTACTTGAGAACATTTGAAAATATCGTTCAAATTTACCTTGGTGAATAAGGCCTTTTTCGATTTTATCGGTGTTGTTCACCCAATATACCCTTGCTTCGGCGTTCAGACGGTCTTTACATTGTTCAAACAGTGCCACCCGATTCATTCCCTGCCGAAAACCCAGAAAATGCAACACCTGCTCATATTCAAGATTTCGAATCGCTTGTTTCTTTAATTCAATAAGATGCAGCTGTATAGGATTGACATCGACAGCGACAACCAAAGATGGTGAAGTAGTTAACAGCGAAAAACTATTGTCGCCTGCTGATCCTATAGATAAGATTTTTGATCCCACGGCGGGGAGGAGCCCTTTTAGCAAAATATGCGGATCTTCCCAACAATTTGCGTATCGAATCCTATTAAAATCAACCTGTGTGCTGAGATTTCCCATGTGTTATCCCTGCGGATCCAAAATTTTTATTTCGCCTGTATTCCCATCCATCTCTATCCAGTCTCCCGTCTTCAATGTTTTTAATAGCCCCGTGATGCCGACAATACATGGAATCCCCATTTCCCTTGAAACAATGGCGGAATGACTCAACAAGCTACCTCGTTCTACCAAAATTCCACCAGCACTTGGAAACAGGGTTACCCATCCCGGATCGGTGCTACTAGTTACTAAAATATCGCCATTCAGTGTTTTCGTTTCACTGGGATTCAAAACGATTCTAACCTGTGCTCTCACACGTCCGGGGCAGCAACCTACCCCTTTCAAATCACCCTCGACAGGTTCACTTTTACTGTTGCTAAAAAAATCATTACTCTGATAAACAGCACCATACGTTGCGATTCGTTCCGAAGGAGCGTCCATGCGTCTAAAAAGTTCGAATTCATCCTTACGTACAGCCACTAAAGATTTCAGATCTTGATTAACGCTTCTTCCTTCAATATATGCGAATATCTCGCCTTTTGTTAGGTAAAATATATCTCTTTCAAATTCAAGGATATCTTCCTCATAAAAACGCTTGCCGATATGTGTAAATAACTCGCGCACCACACCGAACGCACGTGTACGTTCATAGCGGAGGTTTTCTCGCGCACTGACCAATTCCCGGGTTTTCTTTAACGTCTTTCTAAACAACCATTTTTTCAACGGTTTCCGTCGTAATATCCCTTTCATCTTTTCTTCGGCGTCGTTACGCAACTCCTCTTCAACAGTATTGTCGGTACTGGCCGTCGTTATTCCGGCCTCAACATACGATTTGATTATCTGTACGAACCTTGCCGGATCCTGTGAATAGGAGATCGTCTCCAATTTCAACTCGCCCACACAGCGTTCTCCAAAATCAGCCAGGTATTGCTGTATCTGTAGCAATAATTTTTCGCTCTCATCCTGTTTATCGTGCTGTAGTATCCGCCAGATATTTTCTGGATCTTCGGATTCAAAAATTGCCCTTAGGTAATCAACCTCCTGAATGAATGTGGCAATAGCTATACTGCGATGGATAGGCTGTGTAGAAATAATATCAGCACTTCCACAAAGTAGATCATTGTGAATATTTGGATACTGACCATTGGTATAATCTTCTGTACGTTTTTGCAGCAAGCCAAACCAGACCATGGCAAAAAAATCATTGAGCAAAGGTGCCTTCCATTGATTCAGCAATTTTCGTTCGAAATGTAAATACAATTGCATCAATTCATTTGCGTTCTTACGTTGAAAATCGATCTGTTTATATTTCGCAATTGTTGTATCTAACAGTGCTTTAAATTCAGTGCGTTTCTGAGGCAGGCTTTTAAATCGTTTATACATTTGCAGTATCATCCACAGTATACTGCGCCATGCATCTCCAATGGAAAGTTGATAACTTTTAGGTACGTCAAATTGTTCCTTTACCCCCATCATCTTTTCCATAAAACGTGCATTTATACTATATCCGGGCAACATGGCCAACATATGGTACCAACTCTTCAAATTATAATATACACGACCGTTGATCAGCCCCAAGGTATTTGCAAACACACGTTCATTTCTGCGGATACTGTCTTCGGATACACCCAAAAAGGCGCAAAACAGCTTATAGGCGTCTTCATACGACTGACTAATAAACGAAAACGTCAATGGTGTGGTAACACCCGGATATGATTCGATGATATTACTATTATCCCATAGCACATAGTCTGCAGAGAGATCAGGCACCTTATCAAGACGCGTAATCGGGCGGGCCTGAAGGATAAATAAAACGTCCTCTTTAACCGCAAATTCAACGTCCTGAAATAAGTTAAATTCCGTTCGCAATTGATCTAAAATCGAATCCAGCTTATGTAAGTGCACATCTGGAATCGACTGGTCGTTTTGGTGAATCCGAGGGACGTCCATCTTCATTACACCACCTTTTCCGGCTGGATTAAGGATAAATTTTTCTTTCTTCCTGACGATCTGCCGATCGATCTTACCCTTATGAATAATAAAATTATCGGCATCTAGATAACCGGATACAAGCCCTTCCCCTACACCAAATACGCCGGAAATCAGCTTTTCTTTTCGATTACCCGAAATCGGGTTCATACCAAACGCGACTCCGGACACATCCGCATCAATCATCTCCTGTACAATCACACCGATCCCTAAACCCAGTCCCAGGTTATTTGATGCACGGTACGAAAGAATCCGTTCAGCGAATAAAGACCGCCATACATCTTTGATGCGTGCGAAGATATCCTCTTTACGCACATAGAGATACGATTCAAATTGGCCCGCGAAAGAATGCTGACGGCCGTCCTCATCAATTGCAGATGAACGCACGGCAAAATAAGTAGTATCCGGAAAAGTTGTCTCTATTTGTGTAAGGGAAAAGGACGGAAATCGATACGCATCGATAGCCTCTAATAAATCCGTCGCATTTTCAATAGAAGCAACATCTTTAAATACTTCCGCTAAATAATCAGCAGGCAATACGATCCACTTCGGTACCGGAAGATTAAGCTGTCCTAATTTCAGCAGATTCTTAGCTTTCCCGCCAACAGCAGGATTATATATATGTTGATATTGATAATCTTTAATAAACATCTCGTAATATGGGGATTAATCTACCGTATGACGTTTCTGTTATCAAAAGCCTCTCCAAAACTGTTCAAGCATCGGGATACCACCCAAGCTCAAATACATGGCTATAGTCCAACCCGCTGAGGACCACTCGATTGCTTTGGCATATTTACGTGAATATGAATTCAAAAAAAGAAATGCTGGGATACAACAGATCAAAAAGATAATACTCAATATTATATAGACAACCCCGCCGTATCCTGCATAATAAGATGCGGCCGTGCTCAATAATAGCGTTACAAAAAGAACAGTTATCCAATATTTTACAGATTTATCCGTTCCCAGCATACCAGAATATGTCAATACCCCGACTTTTTCATCCTGGGGGCTGCGTACCTTACGCCCAATTTCGAGCACGATACCATTCATGTATGAGACTGCAAAAAAGAAAACAAGTCCATGAGGTGCAGGGACGTCGGCTAGTAACCAGTCCAAGCCACTTGCATAGATATCGATTAATGGGATAATGAACATATGCGAAACTACATACCAGAATTGATGCTTTTTTAACCACGATGGAATAAAAAACTCTTTGCCCATTAGGCACAGGTAAATAATGACTACCGCGTAAAGAAAGAGCATTTTTGGAAAGAAAAGCCAATTCAGTACAACCTGCAGGATAGCAAGTACAATCCCTATAACTTTAAGTTCACCAAAAGAGATTAAACCTCTGGGCACAGGGAGCTCTTTCCGGTATGCAGCGTCTTCTTCTGCGTCTTTGAATTCATCAAAGATCCGAACCAGGAAAAACAAGGAAATTGTCGTAAAGACACCAATGAGGAATGTTGTCCAATTTACAAATCCTTCTGCACCGCGACATATTCTGCTATAGGAAATAGCAGAGAAGCTAAACGCGACAACCAATATGCCATGTCCGAGAAACGGAAAACGTTCTTTTTGATAAATCCAGAAACGCTTGGCAAAAGAAGAATTATTCTCCTCGGGCTTACTGTATTCATTTTCTATTATACCTTTACGCATAAGGATTGAATTACTTTTTGCGACCAAATTTTTGATGAGCTTGTGTAAAATGACCTGCGGAGAGCGCCGCAGCGATGGACAATTCGCCAGCCAACACCACGGCACCACATATTTCAGCAAACTTACGGGCCTTGCCCTGCCCGTAGCAATCCATCATTTCCAAGCACTCCCGCTGTGTGGGCAAATGTGTACCCCCTCCCACTGTACCCACTACCAAATTTGGTAGCGTGACACTTGCATAGAGCGAACCATCTTTATTCATCTCCATGCGCGTGATTCCGGTAGCTGCCTCTGCTACACAGGCCACATCCTGCCCTGTTGCCAAGAATAACGCGGCCAAACCATTTGCATAATGTCCATGCGCCCCGATCGCTCCGCTTTGAATGATACCAACGGTAGACGATCTCCAATACTCGGCCATGAGCTCAGGTGTCGTTTTAAGCACTTTATGCACAATCTCTTCGGCTAATACAATCTCGCTGGTCACTTTCTTTCCACGTACGTTCGTGAAGGACAATGCAGTAGCTTTTTTATCACCCGAATAATTGCCTTCGATAAACCATAATTTGGGTTTGGTCGGGCATTTTTCGATAATATAACGGCATATGGCATCGGTACAGATCGTAACCATATTTTGTCCGGCGGCATCCCCCGTGTGGTACTCGAATGTTACAATTAGATGATTGCCCTCGATCTGGATTTTGACATCCATTAATTTAGCAAATCGACTAGTCTCCTTAACGATTTCCTTAAATTTGTCCACCTGCGGTAAGATCCAAGCTACAAATAGCCCCAGATCTGCAATATTTTCAAACTTAAAAACAGGACTCCGTTGAACACCTTCCATCAAACAAATGGAGGTAGCACCTCCAGCTAAATAGCAGGCCTTAGCACCGCGATGATACGATGCTACCAAAGCACCCTCACTTGTCGCTAGCGGAACATAAAAATCTCCCTGAGCAGATGATCCCGTAATACGTAGCGGCCCAATCACCCCCGTGGGAACACGGATCATACCTATATAATTTTCCACATTTCCGTTCAGGGAATCGTAATCTTCAAACCCTTTATTATCCATCAGATATGGATATTCTTGATTCTTTTTTTGAAGAAGGAACAGCCTACGTGCTGCTATACCCTCTTGGCTTACTTTCGGTTCAAAGGGTAGATCGTCTTCTTTTCGGTGAACCGGCGATTTCTTGTCCCGGATCTGCTCAATAGTTTCCTCCATCTGTTGTACGGTATTTATGATATGCAAGGCCGTGCTCGCTTTTTCTAATGAAGATGCCATATGTACTATTTATCCTTTAATTCCATTTTCGAAATAAATCGATAGGGAGACTTTATTTCGAAAAGGAATGTACGGAATATTCAGACACATCCAAAACATTTCAAACCAAAATATGTCGACATCGTGAATAGTTAAAACGAAAAAGGGGATGATCTCGCTACTGGTTTTATAACTTTATCACGAAGTTGTTTTTCCTAGCAGATACAAGCATACGACAGGATCAATGACGGGGTGGGGGTAAAATTGGAGCGACGATATTCAACGTCGAAATGTAAAACAAAAAAAGGCGATGAAATTCTTCATCGCCTTTTTTCTTTCTTAAAATTATCTGAATTACCCGTTGGATAACGCTGCTGCGCCGGAAACAATTTCTGTTAATTCGGTCGTAATCGCCGCTTGTCTTGCTTGGTTGTAAGACAATTTTAAAGCCTTCAATAAATCCCCTGCATTCTCAGTTGCTTTATCCATTGCTGTCATCCGGGCACCATGTTCAGACGCATTCGAGTCTAATACCGCTTTATACAACTGAATTTTGATAGCTTTCGGAATCAATTCCGCAACTATCTTTTCTTTCGAAGGTTCGATAATGTAATCTAATTCCATTACATCCTCATTTTTTTCTTCGGACAAAAGAGGTAATATCTGTTCTGAAGTCAAAATTTGAACGGCTGCATTGCGGAACTGATTATACACGACTTCTACACGATCAATATTACCCGCTTTAAATTCATCCATTACGTATTCAGTTACCTTAGACACGTTTTCAAAATCTAAATTATTGAATATATCGTTGTGATTGCCGATTACATTAAAACTACGTCTTGAGAAGAAATCGTGTCCTCTTTTACCAATAGCGATAAGGCTTACATCCCCTCTAGCAAACTGATCTGCATATTTGGCTGCGATCAAATTATTTGTCGTTTTTATGGCGTTTGCATTAAAAGCACCTGCCAGACCTCTATTCGAAGTAACAACAATAATTAATACTTTAGTAGGAACACGATCTTGTGTGAAAGGTGAATCATTCCCTTCAACAGAAGCAGAAACTTGCGCCAAAATTTCTCTTAGCTTATTGGCATAAGGACGTAATTGCACGATTGCATTAGTTGCACGTTTCAATTTAGCAGCAGATACCATTTTCATTGCTTTGGTGATCTGTTGCGTCGATGTTACCGAAGTAATACGATTTCTAACTTCTTTTAAATTTGCCATATTCGAGATCAAAGATTTGAGATATGAGACGTGAGATCTAATATCTCAAATCCCACGTCCGAAATCTAAAATTAATATTTTGAAGATAATTCTATTGCTACAGTTTCTAATACATCAGTCAAATCGTCTGAGAATTTACCGGCTTTTAAGGCCGATAATACCTCTGGATGACGTTGCTCCAATTGTGTTAAATACTCCTCTTCGAATTGTCTAACTTTGTCCACAGGAACATTACGTAATAACCCTTTCGTACCCGCATAGATGATAGCAACTTGTTTCTCTACAGATACCGGTGAGAATTGACCTTGCTTTAATATCTGTACGTTACGGATACCTTTATCCAATACGGATTTAGTAGCGGCATCTAGATCTGATCCAAACTTAGCAAATGCTTCCAGCTCACGGTATTGTGCTTGATCCAACTTCAATGTACCAGATACCTTTTTCATCGATTTAATCTGTGCATTCCCCCCAACACGTGATACGGAAATACCTACGTTTATCGCTGGACGAATACCTGCATTGAATAGATTAGACTCCAAGAAGATCTGACCATCCGTAATCGAAATAACGTTGGTAGGGATATATGCAGATACATCACCTGCTTGTGTTTCGATGATCGGTAAAGCTGTTAATGAACCCCCTCCTTTTACCAAATGCTTGATAGATTCTGGTAAATCATTCATATTTTTAGCGATATCGTCGGAAGAGTTGATTTTCGCAGCTCTTTCTAACAAACGGCTATGTAAATAGAATACATCACCGGGGTATGCCTCACGACCTGGAGGACGTCTCAATAGTAAAGAAACCTCACGGTATGCTACAGCTTGCTTTGATAAATCATCATAAACGATCAACGCCGGACGACCTGTATCGCGGAAGAACTCTCCAATAGCTGCACCCGCCATTGGCGCATAAAACTGAAGTGGAGCCGGATCAGCAGCAGAAGCTGCTACAACTACAGTGTAAGCCATAGCACCAGTCTCTTCTAATGTACGAACAATGTTCGCTACGGTAGAATTCTTTTGACCTACGGCAACATAGATACAGAAAACTGGTTGCCCAGCATCATAAAACTCTTTTTGATTGATAATCGTATCGATACAAACCGCGGTTTTACCAGTTTGACGGTCACCGATAACCAACTCGCGTTGTCCACGACCTACGGGAATCATCGCATCGATAGCCTTTATACCCGTTTGAAGGGGCTCAGTTACCGGTTGACGGAAGATTACACCCGGAGCTTTACGCTCGATAGGCATCTCATACGTATCACCCAAGATAGGACCTTTACCATCAATAGGTTGACCTAAGGTATTTACTACACGTCCTAACATACCTTCGCCTACTTTAATAGATGCAATGCGGTTTGTACGTTTGATCGTATCACCTTCTTTGATTTCGTCAGAAGGACCTAAAAGTACAACACCGACGTTGTCTTCTTCTAAGTTCAATACTATACCTTGTAATCCATTAGCAAATTCAACCAACTCACCTGATTGAACTTTTGTTAAGCCGTAAATACGTGCAATACCGTCTCCTACTTGCAACACGGTACCCACTTCTTCCAATTCGGCCTCTGACTTAAAGCCTGACAACTGCTCTCTTAAAATTGCCGAAACTTCATCTGGTCTTACCTCTATCATTTTAAATTCGTATAAGGGGTTTTAGATTCTATTACTTTATTATTCGCCAGGGAGTTAAACACCTTGACTACTAAAATGTCTTTCTAACTTATTTAATTTACCAGCGATACTTACATCAAGTTGTCTATCGCCCACTTTTACCACGAAACCACCGATCAACGCCGTATCCACCTTATTAGTAAGGATAACCTCCGCATTGATCTCTTGTGCGATCTTAGCTTTTAAGGATTGTAAATTAGCTTCAGATAACGCAGTCGCTGAAGTCACCTCCGCGTTAACGATGCCCTTTACTTCATTGTATTCGCGGATAAACTCTTGTGCAGTAGCGTACACTAGCCCACTACGCCCTTTTCTGACCATAATATTAAAGAATCCTAATATTTCAGGCCGTACTTTATCTTTAAATAGGGCTTCTAAGATACTACTCTTTTTATCTATTTTAATGATAGGATTACTTAAAACAGCTTGCAACTCAGAATTAGATTTTATCAAAGCGACAATTTGTTCCATATCGACTTTTATAACTTCTAAACTTCCTTGTTGTTGTGCTAAATCAATTAGTGATTTGGCGTATCTTGAAGCAACTTTGAATACTGACATGCGTTAATATTTAATTTGCGTAACCAATTAGTTTAATTTCACATCTTTCAACAAGTCTGCTACTAGTGCCTCTTGTTTTCCTTGGTCTTCAAATTCCGTTGTTAATACTTTACGGGCAATCGCTAAAGATAAAGCAGATACTTGACCTTTTACCTCGGCTAATGCTTTTGTCTTTTGATCCTCGATCTCACGTTTTGCCTGTTCGATTAGCTTTGCACCTTCCGTTTGCGCGGCTACTTTTGCTTCAGCTACGATTTTGTCTTTTAGTTCTTTAGCTTCCTTTAAAATTACATCGCGTTCAGCACGTGCTTCTTTCAAAAGTTGCTCATTTTGATTGGTCAAACGAGTCATCTCTAACTTTGCCTTTTCGGCAGAAGCTAAAGCATCAGCAATACCACTTTCACGCTCTTCTAAAGCATTAACAATTGGTTTCCAAGCAAACTTGCCCAACAAAAAGATAATAACCAATAATACGATTAATTGCCAAAAGAACAAACCGTATGAGAACTGATTAATTAATGCATCCATTATATATAGTGTAAAATGTTAATTTTTTAATTCTTGTCATTTTAATGAAACACAATCTGCAACCAACCGTTGCAAATTGTGTTTGTACTTTGCTATTGATTATTTACCTAAAAGTAAAGCACCGAATGCTAAACCTTCTAGTAAGGCACCAATAATGATCAT
The DNA here is from genome assembly GCF_005048855.1 of Sphingobacterium olei. Taxonomy (GTDB): domain Bacteria; phylum Bacteroidota; class Bacteroidia; order Sphingobacteriales; family Sphingobacteriaceae; genus Sphingobacterium; species Sphingobacterium olei. The sequence goes on along the minus strand of NZ_SUME01000003.1, from coordinate 429,840 downwards.
CGCAGTTTGAATTTTAGATGTTGCTTCTGGTTGGCGAGCGATAGCTTCCATTGCAGAACCACCGATTTTACCTAAGCCAATCCCTGCACCGATTACGATTAAACCTGCTCCAATTAAGTTGTACATAATAATTATTTTATAAAATTTAACAAAAATTCTGATTAATGATGCGTATGTTCTTCTACAGCCATACCAATAAATAACGAAGATAACATCGTAAAGATAAAGGCTTGCAAAAACGCTACAAACAATTCAATTACCATAAGAAAACAAGTAAGTATCATTGAAACGCCTATACTTCCGCCTACGGTTAATTGATTTTGTAATAAATAAACGATGGCTATTAATCCCATGATTACCGTGTGACCGGCTGTGATATTAGCAAAAAGACGCACCATGAGCGAGAAAGGCTTGGTAAACATACCCAACACTTCAATAGGTGCCAAAACGAACTTAAACGGAACAGGTACTCCCGGCATCCAGAAAATGTGTTTCCAATAGTCTTTGTTCGCTTTGATATTGGTAACAAAAAAAGTAAACAAGGCTAAACATAGCGTAATACTGATATTACCTGTCACGTTAAATCCAAGAGGTGTAAGTCCTAACAAATTTAACGTCAGGATTAAGAAGAATACCGAAAGTAGATAAGGCATAAATTCTTTATAACGATGTCCGATATTTTGAATCGCCATCTCATCACGCACATACAGCACCAATGGCTCTAGCACACGGCCGATGCCCTTCGGAATGGCGTTAGCTCCTTTTTTATACGTTTTTGCTAGACTTAGAAAGCCCCAAAACAATAAAATTCCAGCTAAGAATAATCCAACTACATTCTTTGTAATAGAGAAATCCAATGGTTTTGCATTCGTCGGATGCTGGTGTTCGTCGTAATTCAATATACCCGAAGCATCTGTCTTGTAAATTTTACCATGATATAATTTATAGAAGGTCCCCCCTTTTTCTACGATATGCTCACCATGGTGAAATTCTCCGGAAGAGAATATTTTTAACCCACCATCAATCAAAATCACAGGTAGCGGAAATCCATAATGTTTACCGGCTTTTTTATCACTGAATAAAGAAAAATAGTGATCATCTTCCAAGTGATGTGCGATATACGCTTTGATTTCATCGTCTTGCGTCTTAGGTGCATCTCCATGCACGTCATCCGCTGCTCTCAGACTGAAAGGGTTAACAGTAAAAAAAATTACTGTAAATACTAAAAGTGTTCTCTTAAGACTCACCATTTTAACTAACGTTGAATAATGAAAAATTTTGCGCAAAAATACAATTTTATTTGGCATTAAATACCTTTTATTGAAACTTTTTATAAAAATGCTTCACTCACTTATTTTAACCTTCATTTATCACTTTAAAAGCCACAAAAACATCAGAAAATAAGAAAACAAGAAATACAACCAGGAAATTATATTCAATAAAATCATTTTCAGATTTATTTAAACCGTCCTGAATAAACAGATAGCTCGCTATCACCTTAACCGTCATCACGCCAAGAAATATAAAACCAACGTTTTTCGGCATTGTCCACTGACCTAGCAAAACAACAATTGTAACAAAAAATGAAGCTATAAAACCAAAAAAATACAAACTTAGCAAAGAGTACCCCGATTGCACCCAATATTGTTGACTACCCCTGCCTTCCAAAACGAAGTGATGAATACCGTAAGTGCCGCCTGCAACAGCCAATAACAAAAGAATATATTTTAAATATTTATTCATGCTTATTTATATAATTCACCTGTCTGATGAACTGATAAAGTGAAATGATCACACCCAACATGGTAAGTCCTTTCATTCCCCAACTTCCGTTCACTTCGTACTTATCATCCAACCACGTACCCAACCAATAAAAAGCATAGATAATTACCCCCATCTGCACAGGCATACTGGCAAAAACTAGCCATTTATTTACTTTTTTATCTGGCGGCTTCGTTTTCAAAATAACAAGTTGATTGGCTCCCTTAATAAGTGGCAAATATAGTTATTTTAAACAAACATCTGTCATTTACTATCCTGCCTTTATCGCTAAAACTTTTTGGCCTATTTTAATCTCCGGATATGAAAAATCATCCCCTAATAGCATCTTGATCTCGGAAGAAGATTTACCTTCATTTTTTTGCAAGACATCCAGTATCTTTTCCAATTTTCCCTGGGAAATCAAATCTTCAGCATCAATCTCATTTCCAACGAAATTAATCAAATGTCCATAGATAGTCCCCTCTACCATACCACGTTTATCCGCAATCTGCTTAATATCAAACCCGTCTAGATACATATCCAAGGAGACCTGTTTTGTATCGGTATCCTTTTCTGCCTCATCCTCCTTGATAGAGACAGAATCATCTTTGACACTTTCTATTTTCAAAGGTACAGCCTCCAGATCTCCGTCCTGTGTCAAAGCCTGCGCGATCGTGAGGCAGTGTTTCAAAACTTCATGTTTGCGCTTAAAATCTAACAAAAGTGCTTTTAACTCTTGAATGTATTTTTTGGTACGCTTACGGATCTGCCAGTCATCAATATGCTTTTGGGTAGCATCAATGAGATCCACCTCCATTTTTGGCAAAAACCAGTTCACTGCCGATTGCGTACGCTCACATATTTTATCATAATCCAAGGTTTGAGGATCTGACAACATGTTATACAATTGTGTAACGAATTTATGCGCCACCTGTTCTTGTGCTTTGATCTTCAACGTCAGCTCCTCAAAAAACTGTACTGCCCCCGCTTTGTTATCCACGTTTCGTTCGACCAAACTATCAGATAGCTCTTTGGTTGCTTCCGTCAGCGTATTAAATCGGAAACTCTGGAGAAGTATTTGACCAAGATATCCACGTTGGCATTGTTTTAATATCCCAACAACCTCGTCTTCCTTCATCAAACGCTTCATAAAATCGACCACTTGATAGTCCGTTCGTATAGAGTGGGGCGAAATCTTAGAGCGTAGCACCAGACCTTCAAGCCCGGTCAATCTACTCAGAGCGACATAAACTTGTCCCGCAGCAAAAGACGTTCCTGCATCGATAATTGCTTTTTCAAAGGTCAAACCTTGACTCTTGTGAATCGTTATGGCCCAAGCTAGCCGCAAGGGAAACTGCGAGAAGGTACCTAGCACTTCCTCCTCTATTTTATCTTCACCTTTATTGTATTTATATTTTATGTTCTCCCAGGTTTCTCGACGAACCACAACATCTTCTGAACCATCTTTAAATCCCACGAGAACCTGGTGCTTATCCAGCTTCAATTCTTTGACAAAACCTATTTTTCCATTAAAGAATTTCCGGTCTTCTCCAACATCATTTTTAATGAACATGACTTGAGCGCCTTCTTTTAACGCGAGCGTTTCTTCGGTGGGATATGCGCCTTGTTGAAAATCATCCTTAACAATAGCCTTTACATTATGCATTTTGCCCGACAATTTAACCAACTCTTCCTGGTTAATCTGATCGGCCAATCTGTTGTGAGAGGTGAGGGTGATATACTGGTCATCTTGAGAAGGCCTAAAGTCTTCCTTATAATGTCCATTTAATGCCATTAAATCATCACTCGAACATATATTATTTCGAATATTATTCAATATGGAAATAAATTCATCATCCTTCTGACGGTAAATTTGCTGTAATTCTAACATGACCAATGGATTGCCACGTAAGACCTTTGCATCAAAGAAAAACGGACTGGTGTAGTGGTCACGAAGTACATGCCATTCGTTATCTCTGACCACAGGGGGCAACTGATAGAGATCACCAATAAATAAAACTTGTACACCTCCGAACGGACGCATATCTCTACGAACGGATTTCAGTATGACATCAATAGCATCTAATGTATCTGCACGCACCATAGAAACCTCGTCAATGACCAAAAGTTCCAATTCCTGGAGAATGGCCCGACGTTGCTTCGTTAATTTAATCGTGCTAAAAAGTCTATTCTTATTGTAGATGTGATTGTCTGCATCATCCCACTTCAGCGGATAATCTGCTATAAAAACGCCAAATGGCAACCAAAATAAGGCATGCAAAGTTGTGCCCCCTGCATTCATTGCGGCTACACCTGTGGGTGCTGTAATAGCCATTTTTTTATAACAATTTTCGCGGATATATTTCAAAAAAGTAGTCTTGCCTGTTCCGGCTTTACCTGTCAGGAAAAGGTTCTGATTTGTCTGATTGACAAAAGCTACAGCTTGTTTAAATACTATATTGCTATGATCGTAGTTTATAGATTCCATATTCAATGGCAAAGGTACGGTTTTTCTGAAAGTATCTATTCTCAAAGGCCGTCAAGTAGCTTCATCGCGGATAATCTTCCATGAGCTTCGGGATTCCGCCGTACCGCTAAGCTCCCATGCTGCGGACAGGTCAATGTCATAAAATGCTATCACCATGTAGCCCCTACGGGATAGTCCTTAACCTAACGACATTAACCGGTTTTTATCACTATTTTTACTACAGTTTTATTTTTGATTATGATATTTTCAAAGAATGTATTATCTTCATCGTCACTATAAATCAATTAGCCATGACGTATATAGATAAAGGCGAATTATTCAGCCAAATTGAAAAACAAATCACTGATCGAGGATTTACCATTGAAAATACCGATCAAAATAGACCTTGGGGCGGATTCTTCGTGATTAATGAAGATCAAGCACAGCAATTTGCAAATGAATATTTTGAAGGGTTAGATGTACAAGATCTAAAAATATCAGGGAAGCTAAGTCCAAAAATTTTAATTGTAGGACCAAACAAACGCCTCTCTTGGCAGTATCATCATCGTCGTGCCGAGATTTGGCGCGTAATACGCGGCGAAGTGGGCGTAGTAACCAGTCCCAATGATGATGAGCATGAGCTTAAAATACTCAAAGAAGGTGATACCATACGCCTCAGTCAGGGTGAGCGTCATCGCTTAGTAGGACTAGGTGGATTCGGTGTTGTTGCCGAAATCTGGCAACATACAGATGCGTCTAACCCTTCGGATGAAAGTGACATCGTACGTGTACAAGACGATTTTGGTAGATAGTTGTCACGCAAAATTTCCGTATCAAAAACCATAAATAAATGCAAATTTTAACTGTTGTAACTACTATTTATTAATGATTAAACAGAAATTTGTTAAAACGATAGCAGTTTTGATTTTCACATTTATGGTTTTTGATTCTTACGGACAGTTGTACTGCTACGGAGAGAATGCAGATGCTCCCCAACTTATCAAAACCAACCTCCTAACCCTTCCCTTCAAAACATTTCAACTCCAGTACGAAAGATCTATAAAGCCTAAAACTTCTATAGGATTAAGCTTTTCGTTCACACCAAACAGAAACCTTCCTTTTCAGGATTTATATATTGACAGAATAGAGGACGAAAATGGCAGAAAAACTATTGAGGAGGCTCAATATAACCGATTTTCGATTCAACCCGAAATACGATTTTATTTTGGCAACAATAATACGTTCACGAAATTTTATTTTGCTCCCTATCTTAAATATTCGAGATACACGTCTTCATTTCGATTAAATTACGACTATATCAACACTATAGACAACACCTTATCGGCCGTAGAAATTCCCATCAAAGGGCCAATCAACACCATTAGTGCCGGCTATGGAATTGGTTTACAGTATCATATTGTTAAAGATTTTTATTTGGATTGGCAAATCATTGGGAATCATTTCGGATATGCGTTTGGCAAAGTCTCCGGAACGTCTTCTCAGCCCCTATCCCAAGATATTCAGAACGATATAAGCCGAACACTTCAACAACTAGATAAAATCCCGGTCTACAAATTTGATTACCATGTCGATGAGCGAATAGTTGAAGTAAAGCCAAACGGCCCAATTGTTGGATTGACAATGGGATTGTCAATCGGATATCGATTTAGATAGCTCTTACTCTTGTTGTTGCTAACTCACTCCACAGATCACTTTTACAGTTAAAGAAGATCTATTCTTTAACAAATAGCATACAGAATATCATCTATTTTTTTTATATTTTTGTCAGGTTTCTTAATTGAGTTAACAAATGACTACATATAACGAAGATAGTATCCGATCACTCGACTGGAAAGAGCATATTCGCTTACGCCCGGGGATGTATATTGGTAAACTTGGAGATGGATCTGCCTATGATGATGGCATCTATGTACTTTTAAAAGAGGTAGTAGACAACTCCATTGATGAATTTGTGATGGGAGCAGGCAGAACTATTGACATTACGGTCAATGACAATAAGGTTACCGTACGTGACTTTGGTCGTGGCATTCCTATCGGATCAGTAGTAGACGTGGTCTCTAAGATAAACACCGGGGGTAAATATGACAGTAAAGCTTTCCAAAAATCAGTAGGTTTAAATGGAGTAGGTACAAAAGCTGTAAATGCGCTTTCATCCCAATTTACTGTACAGTCTTATCGTCAGGGTATAACCCGTATTGCACAATTCAGTAAAGGAGAGCTAGTCGACGACGAACAGAAAGAAACTACACAACGAAACGGAACAGCTGTAACGTTCTATCCGGACGATAGTATATTCAAACACTACAAATACAGAATTGAGTACGTTGAAAATATGATCTGGAACTACGTTTTCTTGAACTCAGGATTAACGATCAATTTTAACGGCCAAAAATTCATTTCTGAAAACGGGTTAAGGGATCTGTTAGAAAGAAATGTAGAAACAGACTCGATGCGCTATCCGATTATTCACCTGAAAGGTGAAGATATTGAAATTGCGATGACGCACGGACAGCAATATGGCGAGGAATACTATTCATTTGTAAATGGTCAGCATACCACCCAAGGGGGTACTCATCAAGCCGCATTTCGTGAAGCAGTCGTAAAGACAATTCGCGAGTTTTACAAAAAGGAATACGATGCCTCCGATATTAGGGCATCTATCATAGCGGCTATAGCCATAAAAGTACAAGAGCCTGTTTTTGAATCACAAACGAAGACAAAATTAGGTTCTCAAAGCATCGGCCCTGATGGCCCGACTGTCCGAACGTTTATAAATGATTTCGTAAAGAAAGCTTTGGACGACTATTTACGTAAAAACTCAGCAACGGCTGAAGCCTTACAAAAACGTATTCTGCAGTCTGAGAGGGAACGTAAAGATATAGCCGGTATCAAGAAATTAGCGAACGAACGGGCAAAAAAAGCTTCTTTACATAATAGAAAACTGCGTGACTGTAAAGTACATTTTGGAGATAAGCATGAACGGACACAAGATACTACTCTCTTTATCACAGAGGGAGATTCTGCGAGTGGATCTATTACTAAATCGCGGGACGTACAAACCCAGGCCGTATTCAGCTTAAAAGGAAAACCCCTGAATTGCTTTGGGTTGACGAAAAAAATTGTTTACGAAAACGAAGAGTTCAACCTCTTACAACATGCACTAAATATTGAAGACGGCTTGGATGGATTACGCTATAACAACATCGTAATCGCTACCGATGCCGATGTCGACGGCATGCACATTCGTCTACTGATGATGACATTCTTCCTTCAATTTTTCCCTGATCTGGTAAAAGCCGGACATGTATCGATTTTACAAACCCCACTATTTCGGGTTCGTAACAAAAAAGAAACGATCTATTGTTATTCCGACGAGGAAAGGCAACGGGCAATTTCTAAACTCGGAGGAAAACCGGAGATCACACGCTTCAAAGGATTAGGCGAAATCTCGCCTTCCGAGTTTGGCTTATTTATCGGTGGAGACATCCGGTTAGAACCAGTAATCTTATCTAAAGATAATAAACTTCAACAGTTGTTAGAATATTACATGGGCAAAAATACGCCAGACAGGCAAAAACATATTGTAAATAATTTACGTGTAGAATTGGATCTTGAAGAGGAGCTCGCTTTAGCAAAAGCAGCTCAGCAAGCGAGTTAACAATCACATACAGTTAAAAGGAAGGAGAACAGACAGCCTAAAACCATGCAAAACCCAACCTTAATTCTTATCCAATGTAAGGATGCCGTCGGATTAGTAGCCGGCATTTCCAATGTAGTCGCCAAACATGAATTAAATATCATCACCATGCGTGAATACGTAGACGAAGAAAGTAATAAATTTTTCGTGCGTGTGGTGTGCTCTGGTATGTTAGGTTCTGAGGAAACGTTAATGCAGGACTTGATGTTACAATTACCCGAAAATTCGACGGTATCACTTTCTCCAGCTCAACGTAAAAAAATAGTTGTACTTGTTACCAAAGAGCACCATTGCCTTGCCGACATTTTAGTCCGAAACTATTTTAACACCTTACAGGCAGAAGTATTAGCAGTTGTCGGCAATTACGAAACGTTAAAAGAATTTACCGAAAAGTTTGATATTCCCTATCATTACTTATCCCATGAGAATATCTCCAAAGAAGAATTCGAAGACAAATTAGCAGAAGCGTTGAACATCTATCAAGCAGACTACATTATACTTGCCAAATTTATGCGCATATTATCCCCCGGTTTTGTAAAGCAATTCAAAGGTAAGCTTATTAATATTCACCATTCCTTCTTACCGGCATTCATAGGTGCAAATCCATATAAGCAGGCACACGACAGAGGCGTTAAGATTATCGGTGCAACAGCACATTTTGTCACAGACGATCTGGATGAAGGACCAATTATCGTTCAAAACACAAAAACCATTGATCACAGTTACGATCTGCACAGAATGAAAACCGCAGGTAAAGAAATTGAAAAAGCAGTTTTAAGCAGAGCAATTCAACTTCTTACAGAAGATAGAGTGATGCTTAACGGGAATAAAACGATCGTTTTTAAATCGTAGGCTCCTATTTCTATAACGGAAAAGTGATCTCAATCACCTTTATAAGCTTTTGCAGTTATTTTTTAACCGCGGAATTTTAAGGTATTTGCGTCCAATAACATAAACACTTAATGGGACACTCTTTTCATATTCCGGTTTTGGGCTTAGCTTTTTCCATAGATAGCCCTATAAAAGTAGCTAAATTTGGCATTTCTTCTGTAATTTCGATTGTTGACGATGAACTAATCGAGCGCATGCGCAAGTATTATTCCGAATTACACGACAAACCATACATCCCAATTTTTAAAACAGAAAACGATGCACGTGCACGCCGTATTACCTCCTACCTGGATCTTGTACAGGATTTAGTAGATGAACAGGTAGATAGGCTACAGTCTGCAGCGTTGGATCAAGATCAGGAATTGAATCAATATTTCAAACTTCTGCCAGATAACAGTGAAACAAAAGCGCTGTACCAAGCTATAACAAAAGAAGGGTATGATGAAAATAGAAAAGATAAAACACGCTATCTAAAACAGCAAATGGTCATTGGGGATATCGATGTTAATATCATGTCCAAAGTAGATAAAATCAATGTTGACAATAAAGGAAATACATTAGAAGAACAATATTCTGATGCCTCGGCCGCTTTAAGAGGATTCGCAAACAGCAAATTATCTTCATCTGTAATACTATCCGCGGGAATGAACCCTAGACTATACAATTATTTAGCAGAGTTGAAGCAGTTTCGTCCAAACAATACTGGCAAATTTGCCAAGAAAATTACACTTAAGGTTAGTGATTACAGATCTGCTTTTATTCAAGCTAAATTTTTGGCAAAAAAAGGAATTTGGATCTCAGAATTCCGAATCGAATCAGGGTTAAATTGTGGTGGACATGCATTTGCAACCGATGGATTCCTGCTAGGCCCTATTCTGGAAGAATTTAAAGAGCGACGAAACAACCTCACGCAGGAACTATTCCCAATCTATCAGCATGCCCTTGCAGAAAAAGGAATCCAAATCGATCAAACACCTGAGATAAAATTCACCGTGCAGGGTGGCATTGGAACCGCTGCTGAACAAAACTTTCTCTTAGACTATTATGGCATAGATCGTACCGGCTGGGGATCACCCTTTCTATTGGTCCCTGAGGCTACGACCGTAGATACAAAGACCTTAAATACATTAAGTACTGCAGAAAAAGAGGATTTCTACATCAGTGGTGCATCGCCGCTTGGTGTTCCATTCAACAACTTTCGGAAAAGCACAGCGGAACAGCAGCGTTTGCAACGCATCTCACAAGATCGTCCAGGCAGCCCGTGCACTAAAAAATACCTGATATCCAACACAGAATTTACAGCCGAACCTATTTGTACGGCCTCCCGGGTGTATCAATACAAGAAACTAAAGGAACTCGAATTAAAGAACCTAGATGCCGAAATTTATAAAAAAGAATTCGACAAGATAACGGATAAAGTCTGCCTATGTGAGGGATTAGCTTCTTCGGCCTACTTAAAATATAACATCGCTAAACCAAAAGATAGCAAAGCTGTGGCTATCTGTCCAGGCCCAAACACGGCTTATTTCAAAGGCCCCTACTCCTTAACTGAAATGATTGATCATATTTACGGACGTAAGGATTTATTGGATGGGGTAAGACGTCCTTCGCTTTTCATCAATGAGCTAAATCTTTACGTGGATTATATACGCACCTATGTAGAAACCAATCTCAATGATGTTAATGATAAAAAAGAGAAATACCTCACTAAATTTAAGCAGCAATTGCATGAAGGCATCGACTATTATAAAAATCTTAAGGACAAGATTTCCTTATTGTCGAACAACATGAAGCAAGATCTCTTGATGCAACTAGCTGATGCAGAAAACCAATTGAAATCCATTGAATTTATTGCAACGAAAGAACTCAGCGAAAATAATATTTATCAATAAACGAGTCAGAGCTGTCTCCTATGTTTGCAGAATGCAAATGTAGGAGACAGTCTCTTTATTTCTTCTTTGTTTTTCGGAATTTCCCAAATACACCCAGTGGCAATTTAGGGCCTGCTGTAGCCTGTAGATACAACTCCCCTATTTCCAGATTCGCCACCTGAGGAAACGAAGTCCGAATCAAATTTTCTACAATGACTGATGAAAATCCGAGGGAATAGGTGTTTAAAATAAGGAAATGTTCTTCCGGATCTAACAACTGAACGACATCCTGCATCATTTCCATGATATGGTCTTCCAATTTCCACTTCTCTCCTTTAGGACCATGACCATACGCGGGGGGATCCAAGATAATACCATTATATTTATTACCTCTTTTGAGCTCTCGTTTTACAAATTTCAATGCATCTTCGACAACCCAACGTATATTATCCACCCCAGAAAGTTCTTGATTCTCATTTGCCCAAGTCACCACCTGTTTTATGGAATCCACATGTGTGGTGTCCGCACCTGCAGCTTTAGCTATTAACGAAGCTCCTCCCGTATATGCAAACAGATTTAATACCTTGGGTTGAGGTGTTTCAAATGATTTTACACTTTCGGATATATAATCCCAATTAACCGCCTGCTCGGGGAAAATGCCCACATGCTTAAAAGATGTCAATCCTAAGCGCAATTTGATCTCAACATCCTTATTCTTGTATTCAATATGCCAACGATCTGCCGCTTTCGAATTTTTTTTTAACCACTCACCACTGGTAGCTGATCTTCCCTTGAATTTAATATGGTGTCTGCTATTCCATTCCGCGTCTCCCAACGTTTTTGGCCACACAGCTTGAGGTTCTGGACGGATTAAGATTAAGTCACCAAACCGCTCTAATTTTTCAAAATTCCCACAGTCGATTAGTTCATAATCCTTCCAGTGCTGCGGAGTAAGCAATTGAATAGTTGTAATTTCAGACAAAGCAATCGTATTTTTTGTGCAAAGATAGATGTTAGATATGATTATTTATTATTTATTTCATCGTTTCTCGAGCAGCTTTCATTAATGGACTTGCAAACACAAAATCATTAAGTTCCTTCACATCTGATTTGAGCATGTCTTTATTAGATCCTTCCCAAAATTTTTCACCTTTATGGAGAAACATCACATATTCCCCTATCCCCATAACAGAGTTCATATCATGAGTTACAACAATAGTCGTCGATTGGTACTCTTCTGTCAAATCCTGAATTAACTCATCAATTAATATTGACGTCGCGGGATCTAATCCCGAATTCGGTTCATCACAAAACAAGTATTTTGGATTCATGCTAATAGCACGCGCAATACCTACACGTTTTTTCATTCCTCCAGACAATTCTGCGGGAAACAAGTTATTTTTACCGGCTAAGTTAACCCGTTCCAAACAAAAATTTGCCCTATCTACTTTTTCAGCAAGACTCATTTCAGTGAACATATCCAGTGTAAACACAATATTTTGTTCCACAGTCATCGAGTCAAATAACGCTGACGCTTGAAAAAGCATACCAATTTCCTTACGAATGGGCACTTTTTCCTCAAAATCCATCTTCGTAAACTCCTGTTTACCAAAGAACACTCTCCCTTGATCTGGTTGATGCAGACCGACTATACATTTAAGAAGCGTACTTTTACCCGAACCCGATCCACCGATAATCATACTTACTTTTCCTGGTTCATATACCGCATCTATCCCCTTCAATACTTGATTATCACCAAAAGCTTTATGTATATTCTGTATCTCAATCATAAATTCATCCCTATTTTTATAAAAGTAAAGCGGTAATGATGTAATCACTAGCAAGAATAGCAATACAGCCTATAACTACTGCTCTCGTACCTGCTTGCCCCACTTCTAAAGCACCACCTCGCACATGAAAACCCTTGTGAGCGGGTACAGAAGTAATGATAAAACCATAAAAAACAGCTTTAACCATCGCAACCACCATCGTAAAACCCTTAAAAGATTCCCTAATTCCAATGATGTAATCTCCAGCGCTGACCGCCCCCGTCAATGAACCACCAAGCAACCCACCTACTAAAGCACAAAAAATAGCAATAATGACTACAATAGGCATCATGACTACACCAGCGACTATCTTGGGAAGAATTAAGTACCCGGCGGCATTTATGCCCATAATTTCCAAGGCATCGATTTGTTCAGTGACCCGCATAGATCCAATTTGTGAAGAAATTGACGAACCTACTTTTCCCATGAGAACCAAGGCGGAAATAGTAGGCCCCAGCTCCAGAATATTAGAGTCGCGGTTAATCTGTCCGATAATTGAATTAGGTATTAAATCGGAAACCAATTGAAATGCAATTTGCATCGTCATTACTGCTCCAATAAAAGTAGATATAATGACAATCAAGCCAATGGATCCTACTCCGATCTCATTCATTTCATGTAAGATCTCTTTCCAATAAATTTTCCACTTTTCCGGCTTCTTGAAAACCTTCTTTAGCAGCAGCAAATATTCACCAAAATGATAGAAAATCATATAACTTACTTACGGTTTATGCTAAAATACATATTTATTAATAGTATACCCGATTTTTTTGAGTATTTGTTCCCATGCATCTTTAAATCACTTACCGACAGAATCATCCCCTTTACCGAAAATAGGGATCAAATAACCTAATTCAAATAGTATAGCCATACATATAGCCCTATTTTTGTTACCAATAAAACAACTAAAAATGCTATCTTTAACAATCGAATATGAACAGTAAAATCACTACAGGCATTTGGTTTATCTTCTTTGGAGTTATTATTCTACTTCACAACTTTGGAGTAGTCAATTTCAATTTTTACGCCATTTTTAAATATTGGCCACTTATCATAGTAGCTATTGGGGCAAACCTAATTCTTCAGAACAGAAAGTTTGGAACACTTGTCACATCTATTATTAACGTCTCCATATGTATATTTCTAATGATCATTGGCTTGACTTCTTTAGAAAAGTTTTCTTTCAATAAATTTGGAAATATTAATATCGAAAATAAAAACGACACCCTCGGTTTAGAACAAGTCGTATCTCATCCTTTTACAAATGATATTCAAGAAGTCAAACTTGAAGTCAGTGCCGGTGCTACCTCCCTGTTTCTTGACAGCCTGCCTTCCGAAGAACTCATTAAAGCCTCAAGTCCTAATGGCAATATGGGTCTTAAACTTGAAGTGACAGATGAAGAAAAGCTGACAAAGATTGAACTTATCAATAAAATAAAAAAGGATAATTCCTCAGGGAATACCATCAACTTTGCATTGAACAGAAATCCGATTTGGAACATGGAATTTAACATAGGAGCATCCTCTTTCAAGGGGGATCTATCGAATTATAAATTGGCAAATCTATCCATTAATTCGGGTGCAGCGAGTATAGATCTAACACTAGGACAACCCCAATTAAGCGTTACCACCATTGAGATAAATACGGCTGCTTCTAGTTGTAAAATCAATCTGCCGAAAAACGCGGCGTGTATGATTGAAAATGACAGCTTTTTATCGGGCAAAAAATTCAAAGGCTTGGACATTAAAGAGGACAACATACATAAAACGCTAAATTTTGACACGGCACAGAACAAGTATATTATTAAAATTTCGGGTGCAGCCAATTCACTATCAATAAATAGGTTTTAAGTTATAAATGGCTAACTTTGTTTCTAATATGGAGACAACAAACACATTGATATTACCTGGAAGATATTGCAATTCTAAAAACATCTATTCTAGATATAAAACAAGAGAGGTTTCTATAGGCGATATTCCCATGGGTGGAGACAATCCTATCCGTATACAAAGTATGACCACGGTAGATACCATGAATACTATGGGGTCCGTAGAACAGATCATCAAGATGGTAGATGCAGGGTGCGAATATGTCCGCATCACTGCTCCAAGTATTAAAGAAGCCGAAAACCTTGCCAATATAAAAAATGAACTTCATCTCAGAGGCTATCATGTTCCGTTAGTAGCCGACATACACTTTACGCCCAATGCAGCAGAAGTCGCCGCAAGAATCGTAGAAAAAGTAAGAATAAATCCTGGGAACTATGCCGATAAAAAGAAATTTGATGAAATAGATTACACAGATGCTGCTTACCAAGCAGAATTGGATCGTATCTACAAAAAATTTGCTCCATTGGTACATATTTGTAAAGAATACGGCACAGCCATGCGTATAGGTACAAATCATGGTTCTCTTTCCGACCGCATCATGAGCAGATATGGAGACACTCCAGAAGGTATGGTAGAATCTGCCTTAGAATTTATACGCATCTGCGAAGATTTAAATTATTACAACCTTGTGGTATCCATGAAATCATCCAATCCGCAGGTAATGGTACAAGCGTACCGACTCCTTGTGGAAAAAATGGTTATAGAAAACATGAATTACCCACTCCATCTTGGGGTAACAGAAGCAGGCGATGGAGAGGATGGCCGTATAAAATCCGCTGTAGGGATTGGAACTTTGTTGGAGGATGGACTGGGAGATACCGTACGTGTTTCCCTAACAGAAGAACCCGAAAAAGAAGCTCCCGTAGCCATAGCTCTGGTAAATAGATATACCAAACGGGCAGAAGCGTTGAGCAAAAATGAACACACTCCTATTTTGAATATTTCTTCGTCCGATGAAACCAAAGCATATGTGTCTTCCGAAGTAAATACTTTTGTTGGAGGGTCATTAGTTCCACGTATTATTGTGGATATCTCAAAAGAAAACTTACAAGATCCTTTTGTCCTCCATGCAGTTGGTTATAAATATGATGCATTGTTGGATAAGTATCACATGGGAGAACAATCCGTAGATTTTGTTTATTTAGCTGATCAACTTCCGTCTTTTACAATGCCTGGTAACCTCAAGCAATTATACGATTATAAAACCTGGGGCAGCTTAAAATCAAGGAGCAATATTCATCCGATATATCGATTAGATGAATTTAATAGGGCAACCGAAAAAGATCCAGTACTGAATATTGTCTATATATCAAATGTACTCTTGGCATCTGACGAATTTGCTAACCTTCAAATTGACAAAACCGTCGTCTTCTTGTTAGAAACCGATCATCTTCATGGGATGGCCGATCAACGTAAATTTTTTGCCAACATACAGGAAATAGGATTAGATGTTCCCGTTATTATTAAGCGATCTTATCCTCCTGAGGAATTCAACGGTCCTTTTGGTGATCTCATGAATCCTGAAGAACCTGTCTCTAAAATCCAGGTATATGCGGCAACGGATCTCGGCGCACTTTTAATTGATGGTTTAGGCTCGGGTATATGGATTGACTCTCCTGCTACGCCATTAAGCAACTTAAGCTCCCTATCTTTCGGAATACTTCAAGCAACACGTTCGCGCATATCTAAAACGGAGTATATATCCTGTCCAAGCTGTGGACGTACATTATTTGACCTTCAAGAGACTACCCAAATGATCCGGAGCCGAACAAATCATTTGAAAGGTCTAAAAATCGGCATCATGGGATGCATCGTAAATGGCCCTGGAGAAATGGCAGATGCCGATTATGGATACGTAGGTGCCGGACCAGACAAAATAACGCTCTATAGAGGGAAGGAAGTCGTGAAAAGAAACGTGAGTTCAGCAAATGCATTGGACGAACTCATAGGGATCATAAAAAATGATGGTTTATGGATTGATGCAGAATAGAGCGAGCGCGCTCTAATGAACGCGCTCGATATAAATTAGGTATTTCAATCGATAAAATTATCGTATAGACATTCTTTTTACCACAGCCTCTCCGCCGACAACTACTCGAAGAAAATAAAAACCGGGGGTTATTTTGTCATTCGTATCAAAAGCAAAAGATTGATTTCCACTTTCCAAAGTAGAATTTGATAAATTCAAAATCTCATTTCCTAACGCATCCATCAATTTAATACTCACCGTACCTTGCTTAGATAGCTTAAAAGAAACGTTGATTTGCTGAGATACCGGATTATAAAACACTTTAACATTATTAATGTTCTTCTCGTTCTCTTCTTCATTTACCATTGAAGACATTTTATATGATGATGCCGAAGTACCAAAATAGGCATTAGCTCCACTCGCATATGCAGTAGTAACAGAGGTCAATAACAATGTATTGACAACTCCTAATTTTACTATTTTGTGGACACTAAATTTCATTTATAGTTTAGAACAATTGAGCTGACATTTGGTTTAATCAAAACTATGACTTTCAATCCAAAAATCCTAATACAAAGGTAGTTTATTGTCTACATAATTCTAAGATTTCTCAAAAAAATCACTTCTTTTAACAATTTTTAACAAGAATAAACGTTACCCAAATATTTCGTGTTAACTTCGCGTAGTTTTTTAAGCGATCTTTTTATACAACATTAAAATGGCAACAGACCATCAACATTCCATAAATCGCCTAAGCGCGGGCGGCTTATTAGTAGCGCTAGGCATTATTTTTGGAGATATAGGCACTTCACCTCTCTACGTTTTCAAAGCGATATTCAACAAAGGAACAATCGATAGTAACCTAGTCATTGGCAGTATCTCTTGTGTTTTTTGGACATTAACACTCCAAACAACAATTAAATATGTAATTATCACACTTAATGCCGATAATAAAGGAGAAGGTGGTATCCTGTCCCTCTATTCATTGGTAAAAAGAAAAGCAAAATGGTTGATCATTCCCGCTATCATCGGCGCCTCTACTCTACTCGCCGACGGTATGATCACACCGGCGATTACCATTTCTTCTGCCGTAGAGGGTTTAGCAATTCAAAACCCCGGCTTCCCAACTGTCCCCGTCGTGATAGCTATTATTTCTTTATTGTTTTTAATTCAGCGATTTGGCACATCCATCGTAGGCAGGATCTTTGGTCCCCTCATGTTTATTTGGTTTTCTACTATCGCTTTTCTTGGGTTTAGATATATTGACAACGCGCCACAGGTACTAAAAGCAATCAATCCTTATTATGCAATTGAAACATTAGTAAATTACCCAAACGCACTTTTTATAATTGGAGCTATATTTCTATGTACTACGGGTGCTGAGGCGCTGTATTCGGACATGGGACACTGCGGAAAGGCAAATATCCGTATCAGTTGGATTTTTGTAAAACTATCTCTGATCTTAAATTATTTCGGACAGGGAGCGTGGTTACTACTGCACGAGGGCGGTCAAATTGGCGACACTAATCCATTTTATGCAATTATGCCCGATTGGTTTGTAATTTATGGTGTCACCATAGCTACCATAGCTGCCATAATCGCCAGTCAGGCTATGATATCCGGATCATTTACACTCATTTCAGAAGCAGTAAAACTTAATATCTGGCCTAAAGTAGCCATCCGATACCCCTCAAATCAAAAAGGCCAGTTGTACGTACCCTCCATTAACCTGATTTTATTCGCAGGCTGTATGCTTATTATCTTTGTTTTCAGAGAGTCCAGCAACATGGAAGCTGCATATGGCCTAGCGATCAACTTGACTTTTATCACCACTACGATATTGATGTGTTTCTTTATGCTTCGAAAGCATATTAATAAAATCTGGATTATTCTATTTGCCCTCGTTTTCTTTAGTATTGAAATTACGTTTTTATTAGGTAACATGATCAAGTTAGAACATGGCGGATGGCTTACATTGCTGTTGGCTTCTTCTGTTTTCATTGTCATGTTCTGTTGGTACGGTGCCCGAAAAATTAAAAATCGATACGTGCGCTTCGTTGACATTAAACAGTATTATCCGTTAATAGCGGAACTAAGCGATGATATATCCGTTCCGACATTCGCATCTCAATTGGTGTACTTGACGAGTGCCAACAATAAAGAGGAAATAGAAGCAAAAGTGATGTACTCAATCATCAATAAAAAACCGAAACGTGCCGATGTCTATTGGATTGTGCACGTAGATGTAATGGATACACCTCATGCAAGAGATTATCTAGTTACTCAACTAATTCCAGGAAAATTGGTTAGAATTGACTTCAAATTAGGATTTAGAGAAGAGCAGCGCATTAGCCTTCTTTTTCGTAAAGTAGTAGAAGATATGGTAAATAAGGGTGAAATTGACATCACAAGTCATTGCAAGACCTTAAATAAATATAAAGTTACCGGCGACTTCAATTTTGTTGTCCTTGAAAAAATATTCAGCAAAACTTCGGAGCTCAGTTGGGGAAATAGAATTATCATGGAAATATATAAACTACTCAAACATTTCAGTCTGAGTGAAGAAAAAGGTTTTGGGCTGGATAGTAGCTTTGTTACGCTGGAACGCGTACCACTCAACATTCCCAACACAGATGATATCCAATTGAGAAGACTCAAATAAGGCAGGGGGATTTCCCCCTGCCTTATTCTTTCACACTATTGAGTTTTGAATGCCGATATCCGTACATAAAGTAGATGACCAATCCAATAACAAGCCAAATGATAAAGATCAACCAATTACTCGCACCGAGCTCACTCATCAAATATAGGTTGATTAATATTCCCATAACCGGCAAGAGAGAGAAATTGTTCTTAAAACTAAATATGCTCATTACAAACCAAGTTCCCCAGAATACGACTACGAGCGACTTGTGAAGTATCACTTGTTTTGTTCCCAATGTTCTCCATTCAGAAAGCCCGTCCTGACCATATAAATACAGCAATACGAGACCAACTATAAATCCAATCCCTACAACATATTTACCGTTAACATACGGCACCTTAAATTTTGACTTTTCAGAAAGCCCTGAATGATCCATATACAATACGCCTCCGCATACTAATATAAAAGCAAAGAAAGTTCCCACGCTTGTCAAATCAACGAAAAAGTCCATTTTCATAAATAAAGCGGGTACAGCGACGACAAAGCCGGTGACAATCGTCGCGTAGGAAGGTGTTTTATATTTCGGGTGTATTTTAGCGAATTTTTTGCTTAATAATCCATCTCTGCTCATTGTCATCCAAATACGCGGCTGCGCCAATTGAAAGACCAACAATGCAGATGTGATGGCAATGACGGATGTAACCGAAATAATCCCCGCCATTTGATCGAATCCCACGTAATGAAAAACATAGGCCAATGGATCTTTCACATTTAGTTCGGAATAATTAACCATCCCCGTTAGTACCAGCGTAATGGCAACATATAAAACAGCGCATATTACAAGACAGTAAATCATGGCCTTAGGTAGATCACGCTGTGGATTTTTACATTCTTCCGCTGTTGTCGAAATGGAATCAAAGCCAATGAAAGCAAAGAATACCGCCGCCACACCACTTAACACCCCTCCCAAGCCCTTTGGCGCAAAAGGCGTCCAGTTTTCTGGCTTCACAAAAAATAATCCCCCGAAAATAACAGCGAGAATGACACCTATTTTAATGACGACCATAATATTGCTGGCACGTCTGGATTCTTTAATTCCAATATAAACTAACCAGGTCACAAAAACCGTAATCAATCCGGCAGGCAGATCGAAAATTATAGGAAATCCCGCTATACGGGGAGCTGTTTCAAACGCCTGCAGGCCAATTTTATCAATGCCACTTAGGTTTTCTTCACCTACTTCCTGCATTTTGGCATAGGCTTCAGACGCATAGGCCGGTGCCATTGTCAGCCAACGAGGGATATGGATTCCAAACCCCTCACACATCGAAACAAAATATTGAGACCAGGAAATGGCGACTACCATGTTTGAAACCGCATATTCTAACACGAGTGCCCATCCAATTATCCACGCAAACAACTCTCCAAATGCCACATAAGCATATGTATACGCACTTCCTGAAACTGGCACAGTACTCGCAAACTGGGCATAAGATAACGCAGTGAAAACACAAGCAAATGCGACAAAAACAAAAAGCAAAGAAACAGCAGGTCCTCCATTATATGAAGCCAAACCAATGGTACTGAATATACCCGCACCAACAATAGCAGCAATCCCTAAAGACACCAAGTCTCTTACGCCTAAAATTTTTGCTAAACCCGAGCCGTGAGATTCCGAATCGGACAAGATTTGTTCCACGCTTTTCTTCCTGAAAAGTCTATTTGCCATAATAGATTAAAAGTTTGTTGACAACAAAAATGATAAAATATCATCAACTATTCTATTTTATCTTGAATTACTAAAAAGATTTCTTTGTAATTTTTCAAATAATTGACCTCATAATTTATCAAATGGTTGGTTAACTCCGCAACGTGCCGGTCACTTTCTTTAAAATCCCAGACTCGTCTACAAATATTGAAAAGGGCGTAGGAGATATTATTGATATCATCATATTGTACGATATATTTTGATGCGATAAAGCCATCATAGTAATCAAAAAAACGTTCAATATCTACCCCACCAAGTACCTTCAGAAAGTGTGTTAAAACAGAACGGTCGATTGCAATCAAATGCTCGTATAGTCTATTCACATTCAAAATACTATGCTTAATGAGTAAGTGATCTAACAAAAGCTCTAAACTGATATGAGCAAGAAAGGAAGCTCGGATCGGCAGATCCTGCACAGTGTATTCGATTTGCTTACGCAGGCTATGCGTATGCGTATAGAAAAAATCCGAACTATGAAATAATTTATCTACTGCTACGTGTCGGCTCCATCCTTCATATAATGCAATACCTTTCGGATGAAAGTGAAGTTGATCTTTATATTTATGAATTTGAAAAGAATAGCTTTTATCTGCATTTTTAAGTAAGTCGGGTAGTAATGCACCTAGGACTTTTTCAGCGTCCAAAGCAAACCGTTCAAAATAGAAATGAGATAAAAAATTCACTGAGCAAAGTATATATATTATTACGTATCGTAAGATACGGCTTAATCTCGTATATTTGCAATCTTAATAAAAAATTCTAAATCATTTCACATGAGTTTTGTAGAAGAATTACGTTGGAGAGGCATGCTTCAAGACATCATGCCCGGTACAGAAGAATTATTAAATAAAGAGAAAGTCGCAGGGTATATAGGTTTTGATCCGACAGGGGATTCATTACATGTCGGTCATTTAACGCAGATCATGACATTGATTCACTTCCAAAATGCGGGGCACAAACCTGTGGCATTAGTAGGTGGAGCAACCGGAATGATCGGAGATCCATCTTTTAAATCTGCAGAAAGAAATCTTCTGGACGAAGAGACCTTACAACACAATGTAAATTGTTTAAAGAACCAGCTGTCTAAATTTCTGGAATTTGGAGCAGGAGACAATGGCGCAAAAATGGTCAACAATTACGATTGGTTTAAAGATTTCAGTTTTTTAACGTTTATTCGTGATGTTGGTAAATTAATCACTGTCAATTACATGATGGCGAAAGATTCTGTAAAGAAACGTCTCGAAGGAGACAATGGTTTATCCTTCACGGAATTCACTTATCAATTGATCCAAGGATACGACTTTTATTATTTATGGAAACACCACAATTGTAAAGTACAGATGGGAGGATCCGATCAATGGGGTAATATTGTGACCGGTAGTGAAATAATCAGACGTCAAGATCAAGGAACAGCCTATGCCATTACTACACAACTGATAAAAAAAGCAGACGGACAAAAATTTGGCAAAACAGAATCTGGAGCAGTATGGTTAGATCCTAAAAAAACTTCTCCATTTAAATACTACCAATTCTGGTTAAATACATCAGATGATGACGCTAAAAACTGGATTAAAATCTTCACATTGAAGTCGAAAGAAGAGATTGATCATATCATAGCAGAACATGATGCAGCACCCCACACAAGAACAGTTCAAAAGGCGTTAGCTAAAGATATAACAATCCGTACGCATTCTGAAAAAGATTACGAAACAGCATTAAAAACTACTGATTTTTTATTTGGGAATGGTTCGTTAGAGTTTTTAGATCATTTAGATCATGAAGGCGTCTTGGAGGTGTTTGAAGGTGTTCCGCAATACACCGTAAATAAGGCTGATTTAGAAAAAGGGATCAATATCCTCGATTTATTAGCCAACAACACCCATGTGTTTCTTTCCAAAGGCGAGGCTCGTAAAATGCTACAGGGCGGAGGTGTCTCATTGAATAAAGAAAAGTTAGTTGATATCGAACAGATCGTTACCTCGTCAAACTTAATAAGTAGTAAATACCTAATCATTCAAAAAGGGAAAAAGAACTACTTCCTTATCATCGCTGAATAAAACATTAAAGGATGCCTAAGGGCATCCTTTAATGTTTTATAATTTTGGCATCGATGCCGCCTTCTCCAGCACTGTCTTTTTTATCCCCTTTTATTAACAAAGTATAGATTCCTTGGTTTTGCGGTTCAAAATCCAGTTCTATTTTTACCTCAGCATTTCCGTCCGTAATTTCAAAACTATATCTTTTATTAATAGCTATATTGATAAAAGACGACACATCTTTATACTTAACACTTTGAAAATTAACTTCCTTCTCAATTGAAGAAATCTTCAAAGATGATACATTTCCGCCCAGATGGACGACACGGAATTTTGCTTGGCCTTTAGCCGGCAACAATACGTTATCTTCCGATTGTAACAGCTTCAGGCCACCATCTCTATAGACAAACACACTATAGATCTTGTTCGATTGAAATGTCAGCTTCTCTTTATACGTCTCTTGTTTAGCCCCGAAATAACTGGTTAATGAAAGCTCAACCTCCCCAGCATACATATTTCTATACGGAATATGCTCTCCAAAAATTAACTTTTCAGACGTGTTATTCATTCGATTTTGATTCACAAACACATCCATGCCAACTGATCCCGGCACCGCATTTACAACAGCCACCGAAGACAAATTAACCACATTATCGTACATCTCATCTATATTCGCTTTGTTACAAGCAAACAAAGTCATAGATATGATACCCCACAAAAAAAACAATATCCTAGATACCATAAGTTTTAATTTTCTAAATGTAGGCGAGCTCATGAAATAATTATTTGCATATGAACAAAAAACGTTATAACCAGATTAATTGCTACAAGTTAATAGAAATACATTTTAACACGACACTTTTATAGCTATTTTTTTTAAGTTTGTATGGGGAAGATTATCACATTTTCATGGCATATAAAGGAAATACATTCAAAAATAGTAGCCAATCTAGAAATTCCAAAGAAAGTAAGGATTCTACTAAAATCACCTATAAAAAAAGAGACTCTTTTGTTAAATCATTTGATAATATCGATTTTTCAGAAGGTCAACGCAAAGTTTTAAAGATACTTGGCTTGCTGCTGTTGTTGACAGCTTTCGCATTTGCAGTATCTTTTGTTTCATACTTATTTACCTGGAAAGAAGACCAAAGTTATATCGCGACCAGCAATGGAGGCTGGAACACCTTACTCAGTACGCATGAAGAAATAACAGATGACACGATCGATGCAACCGTTGTACAAAATAAATTAGGCAAACTCGGCGCACTATTATCCAATCAATTTATATACGAATGGTTTGGAGTAGCTTCTTTCTTGTTTATATTGATGCTTTTTGTAGTAGGATATAAGTTGATATACCGCAAATCTGTACTTCCAATTTGGAAAACACTTCTGTATTCCTGTCTAGGCATTATTTACCTATCGATTACCTTAGGTTTTATTCAAGATTATATTGCAGAAACACCCCATATTCTGGAGGGGAAATTCGGTTATTGGAGCAATCAGTTGTTGAACGCACAGATCGGAAAATTTGGCGTTGCCGGATTATTGATCTTTGCCTATCTTACGATCCTGATATTAATTTATAATTTTGATCTTAAATTTTCGTTTCAAAAAGAAAAAGCCATCAAAAAGGTCTCTAAATACGGGGATGATGTAGAGGAGGACAGTGAATCTACTTCCTTTAGCGAAAACTTACACAAAACTACTCCCGTCGTGTCATCTTCCAATACAGCAATTACACCCAATGTAAGTTTTGAACACAATAGTTACGAAGAACAAGAAAAGCTGGATGAAGAAGAAATCACAAATAGCATACATTTCGACACCAAACCGTCGTTTGCCCAAAACAAAACTAAGAGTGCGGATACAGATCTCCAAGAGATCGAATTGTCTTTAGACACTCCTTTAGAAATTGAGACTCCAAATCAACCGGACGAACCTATTTTGAGTGTTACCGAAGTAAAAGAAGAAAAAGCGATAACAGCAAATGACCTTGTAGCCGAATTTGGAGAATATGACCCAAAACTTGATCTTTCAGGTTATCAACACCCGACTCTTGAATTGTTAAAAGAATATGGAAGCGGTAAAATAACGATCAACCAACACGAATTAGAAGCGAATAAAAATAAAATTGTAGATACATTACGAAACTACAATATCGAAATTGAACATATTAAAGCCACCATCGGTCCGACAGTGACATTATACGAAATAATCCCGAAACCAGGAGTTCGTATTTCAAAGATAAAAAATCTAGAAGACGATATCGCTTTGAGTTTGGCGGCATTAGGAATTCGTATTATTGCTCCTATGCCCGGAAAAGGAACGATTGGTATTGAAGTTCCTAATAGTAATCCCGAAATGGTATCCATGCGTTCGGTCTTAGCAACGGAAAAATTTCAAAAAACAGAGATGGATTTGCCTATTGCATTAGGCAAAACCATCTCTAATGAAGTTTACATCGCGGATTTGGCCAAGATGCCTCACTTGTTGGTAGCAGGAGCTACAGGCCAGGGAAAATCTGTTGGTATAAACGCAATTTTGACTTCGCTATTATATAAAAAGCATCCATCAGAACTAAAATTTGTATTGGTCGATCCCAAAAAAGTAGAGCTATCGCTTTTCAAAAAAATAGAACGCCATTTCTTGGCTAAACTGCCCGGAGAGGAGGATGCTATTATTACTGATACAAAAAAAGTAATCAATACGCTTAACTCTCTTTGCATAGAAATGGATCAGCGTTATGACCTACTCAAAAATGCTCAGGTACGAAATTTAAAAGAATATAACGTAAAATTTATCAACCGCAGATTAAACCCTGAGGAGGGTCATCGATTCTTACCTTTTATAGTTCTTATTGTTGATGAGTTTGCAGATTTGATGATGACAGCTGGAAAAGAAGTTGAGACGCCAATCGCGCGATTGGCGCAATTGGCACGCGCAGTAGGTATTCACTTGGTTATTGCGACACAACGTCCCTCCGTGAATATTATTACAGGTACGATCAAAGCCAATTTCCCAGCACGTTTGGCATTTCGTGTATTGTCTAAAGTAGATTCACGAACGATCTTGGATTCGGGAGGAGCCGATCAGCTTATTGGACGTGGAGATATGTTATTATCAACCGGATCTGATTTAATCCGTATCCAATGTGCTTTTGTGGATACACCCGAAGTTGAAGGAATATCAGATTTTATTGGAAACCAACGGGGATATCCTTCCGCATTCATGCTTCCGGAATATGTCGATGAATCCGGAGAAGGAAGTGGGTCAATGGATTTCGATCTATCCGATAGAGATCAGCTTTTTGAAGAAGCTGCTCGTCTTATCGTTATGCATCAACAAGGCTCTACGTCCTTAATTCAGCGTAAGCTGAAGTTGGGATACAATAGAGCAGGACGTATCATTGATCAATTGGAGTCTGCTGGAATTGTAGGCCCATTTGAAGGAAGTAAAGCCAGAGAAGTGCTTTATCCAGATGAATATTCCTTGGAGCAATATTTAGAAACATTAAGAAATCAAAATTAGATGATGAAGAGATATATTTTAGTCCTATTATTTGCCTGTGCTACTCTTTCTACGAGTGCCCAGTCGGATGCTGGCGCAAAAAAGATGTTGGATGCAGTAGCAAAAAAGTATGACAGTTATTCAACTGCACAGGCCGATTTTGGTTTTCTAGCCACAGACACTGACAACAAATCCTATTCAGATCAAGGCACATTATACCTAAATAAGGGTAAAAATCAATATCAGATTAAACTTCAAAACCAACAACTTATCTCGGATGGTCATTCTGTATGGACAGTCTTGAGAGAAGAAAAAGAAATTCAAATAACCGACGCAGAAAACAGTACAGATGCTATCGGCCCGAATAATCTCTTTACTTTTTACAGAACAGGCTTTAAATACATAGGGATGTCTGACGAGACCGTAGGGTCAAATACATTATCCGTAATTGAAATGGCTCCCTTGGATGCAAAAAAGAACTATTTCAAAATTAAGGTGCGTATAAATAAAAACAAACATATTCATGATGTCAGTATTTATGACAAATCGGGTTCTAAATACACATATACGATCCAGAAACTGTATGTCAATCATCAAATTCCAAGTTCACGATTCGTATTTAACAAGAAGGATCATCCGGGTTTCGAAGTCGTAGACTTGAGGTAATTAATCGAATTAACTTAGATGTATTTTTGTATCTTTAAGAAATTAGACTTTGAAGGATGAGTAAGGTAACACTTAAGGAAATGGCTAAAGTTTTGAACATGTCTGTATCTACAGTCTCCAAAGCTTTAAACGATAGCCATGAAATAAGCGATGCTACAAAGGAAATTGTGAAGAAATTTGCAAAGGAACGTAATTACCAACCAAATCCTTTGGCCAAATACTTGAAACTGGGCAGATCTAATAGTATTGGTGTCATACTGCCCTCTATCGGCAATCCCTTTCACAGTCAGATTATTGAGAGTCTGCACAACTATGCTAGCTTACATAATTTCAACTTGATCATTATGCAGAGTAAGGATTCCGAAGAAATAGAGACAAAGGCAATACAGACACTTTTAAATCAAGGAATAGACGGCATTATCATTTCTCCCGCTCATGAGACATCCAACATAGCATTATTAAAAAAAATTCATGAGAGCACTTGCCCTGTTATTATATTTGATCGAATCAATTACGACCTCGATACTTACAAGATAGGCGTTAATAATTTCCAGAGTGGGCTTGATGCTACTGCGGAATTAATCAAGGTAGGACGAAGAAGGATTATCATCCTTTGTGGCAAAAATATAGGTGTTACAAAGGAACGACTTGCAGGCTACGAAGAGGCGCTCAAAAAAAATGACATTGAATTAATTCAGGAGTATATCGTTTACTGTAATTACAACAATAGTTTCGAAGATTTTGACAATGATCTGAAAGAAAAAATAGCTGTTTTAATGAAGGATTCATCCATTGCACCAAATGCTATTTTCGGCACTACCGATACCTTGACTACTCGTGTATTGGGAATATTGGCAGATCTAAAAATTCAAGTACCTAATGAATTGGCAGTAATAGGATTCGCAAATACAGAGATAGCGAATAGTCTTAACCCCGCGTTATCGACGATCAGACAACCTACAGCAGAAATCGCCGCTCTATCGGTTGAAATGCTTATTAAACTCATAACTAACAAAAAAAATCGAAGTCAAATAGATTTTCAAGAATTTAAACTTGATTCATCTATTCAACTTCGAAAGTCAACAGATGTAGATTCTTAAACCTACATCTCGACTAATTTCATTTTAGGCACTAAAGCTTTCATTACGGTCCACGCTATCAGATAGGCAACTCCGCAAATCGAGAATATAATAAAATATCCGGCTTCTTCACCCTGGAACCCCATAAACTGCATATTAGTACGCCCCGCAAAATCAAAAAGTACACCTGAAGACTTATTGATTATAAAAGCTCCGATTCCTCCGGCTAGTCCGCCAATCCCGGTTACGGTAGCAATTGCTTTCTTAGGGAACATGTCACCCACGGTAGAGAAAATATTCGCAGACCACGCTTGATGCGCCGCCCCCCCTATACCAATTAAGACCACCGGAAACCAGTAGCTCAAATATCCTAAAGGCTGAGCCAACATCACCACGAGCGGAAGAAATGCAAAAATTAGCATGGCTTTCATACGCCCAGCATACGGATTCATTCCCAATTTATCTACGAAATAGCTTGGTAACCAACCACCAATGATAGACAATAGTGTAATTGCATAAAGTACAAAAACTGCAAGCTGACCTTCAAAATCAGAAGATTTGATATCATATACAGAGCTCAAATAAGCTGGCATCCAAAACAAGAAAAACCACCACACGCCATCTGTCATAAATTTACCAAAAGCGAAAGCCCATGTCTGTTTATATTTCAAACACGATAAAATCGAGACCTTCTCCATTTTCTTTCTGGCATTTAAATCCGCATTTTCTTCTAACGTATTGTCTTGTTGAATATAATTTAGCTCCGTCTCATTTACTTTAGGATTACCTTCTGGTTTATCATACATGAAAACCCAGAAACCCATCCACACAAAACCCAATGCACCAATTATAATAAAGGACATTTCCCATCCCCATAATTTCGCAATCAGTGGGATACTCAAAGGGGCAACTAAAGCACCTACCGTCGCTCCAGCATTGAATATGCTCGTAGCGTATGCTCTATCCTTTTTAGGAAAATATTCCGCTGTAGCTTTAATAGCGGCAGGAAAGTTACCGGCCTCACCAATTGCAAGAATTAAACGTGCAAAAATAAACAGAACCACACTCACATTGATTACTCGACCAACATCATGTACCCGGCCAATAGCCTCTTTTGCTCCCTCAAATCCTACAAACCACTCTCCTGCAACAATACCCGACGTTGCAATTCCACAAAAAGCATGTAGAACAGCTCCTATCGACCATATACCAATCGCCCATAAGAATCCCTTCTTTGTATCCATCCAATCGACGAATCGACCAGCAAAAAGCATACTCACAGCATAAAAAATAGAAAACAAAGCGGTGATATTACCATAATCATTATTTGTCCAATGAAATTCTGGAGCGATAAAATCTTTCCAGGTTAAGGATAATACTTGTCGATCTAAATAGTTAATCGTAGTGGCAAAAAAAAGTAAGGCGCAAATTGACCACCTGTACTTGCTCATTGAATTAGACTTCATAAAGTTTATATAACAAGGTTTAGTAAATATTAAAGTTAAGGTTTTGTACTAATTAATCCTAATTCCAGCCCACGAATTTCAGCCAACCCCTTTAGTCGGCCGATTGCTGAATAACCTGGATTTGTTACCTTTTGCAAATCATCCAACATTTGATGACCATGATCAGGTCTAAATGGAATAGGATATTCCCTTCGCTGATTCTCAGCAATAAAGATACTTAACACAGCAGCCATGTCTACATCACCGTCCAAATGATCGGCCTCATAGAAATTTCCTTGTCCATCTTTTTTCACATTACGGAAATGTGCAAAATGTACACGGTGTTTTAATGCTTCTGCAATCTCAGGAACATTATTATTTACCCCTGCTCCTAATGACCCTGTACAAAAACAAACGCCATTAAAATCCTTATCTAATCCGTTAATGATGTTGAGGTAATCTTGCTTATTAGATGCTATTCTAGGCAAACCTAATATCGGATAAGGAGGATCGTCCGGGTGGATCGCCATCTTGATATTGTTTTCCTCACATACTTCAGCGATTTCATTCAAAAACCAAAGAAGATTATGAAGTAATCCGTCGAATCCAATTTCTTTATATATTTCAAGACTTGTGTGAAGATCTTCTAAACTTATATCTTTCTCACTTGGAATTCCCATTAGGATGACTCTATTCAAGTCTTCAATATCAGCCGGGGTAAAACCGTCGAAACGTTTTCTTGCCGCTGTAACTATTTCTTGAGGATAATCTTTTTCTGCATGCTCTCTTTTCAACACAAAAAGATCAAAAGCCGCCAAATCAATCCAATTAAAATAAAGTGCTTTTGCACCATTCTTTAATTCCAAATCAAGTTTTGTTCTTGTCCAATCAAGTACAGGCATAAAATTATATGTTACGATATGTATACCACACGATGCAAGGTTACGTAACGATTCTTTATAATTTTCAATATATTGTGCGGCATCACTTCTTCTAGTTTTAATAGCTTCGTGTACCGGAACACTTTCAACTACAGACCATTT
Source organism: Sphingobacterium olei (assembly GCF_005048855.1). Lineage (GTDB taxonomy): Bacteria > Bacteroidota > Bacteroidia > Sphingobacteriales > Sphingobacteriaceae > Sphingobacterium > Sphingobacterium olei. Next base: position 399,253 of record NZ_SUME01000003.1, on the reverse strand, counting down.
CAACCCAGATTCTTCAATGATCCTTTTCCGTTCTTGTATATCTTCTAAAGGCCAAACATCTCCATGAGCTATATGGTGTAATGCGGTAACAATTCCTGTAGCCCCAGCTTGTTTTACATCTTGTAGACTGACCGAATCATCAGGCCCATACCATCTCCAAGTTTGTTCAAATCTATTTTTCATCTAAATAAATTATTTATAATTAAACTCCACTCCATGCATTAAATCCGCCATCGACGTACACAGTTTCTCCGGAAACGAAAGACGATGCGTCACTCAATAGATAAACCAATGTCCCCTCCAACTCGGAAGGATCCCCTAGTCTCGAAAAAGGTGTTCCGTTAATAAATTTTTGCGCGCGAGAAGTATATGTGCCGTCCGTATTGGTGAGTAAAGCCCTATTTTGTTCTGTCAAAAACACACCTGGAGCGATCGCATTTACTCTAATTTTGTCGCCATAACGCAAGGCCAATTCAGTTGCCATCCATTTTGTAAAACCTATAACACCATTTTTGGCTACCGTGTAACCCATTACACGGGTAATAGCCTGACTAGATGACAACGATCCTATATTAATAATAGAACCTTTGCCTTTTTCCGCAATTATCTTCCCAAAAACATGAGTGGGGATTATCGTTCCAAAAAGATTCAATTCAATAGCTTTTATCGTATCCTGTACATTTGAGGCAAAAAGATCTTGTTCCGGAGTAATTGTTGCACCTTGAATATTACCCCCCGCAGCATTCACCAAACCGTCTATCGTCCCCCATTTAGTCAATATCTGCTCCCGGGCCACGATCATTGATTGTTCATTCATCACATCGCCCACGACAGCAAGCCCCTCACTACCAAAAGTTTCCACTAATCTCACCCGCTCGTCTGCACGCTCTTGATTACGGCCAATAATGCAAACTTTAGCCTTTGCTTCTGCAAGTGCCTTCACAAAAGACTTCCCTAAAACTCCCGTTCCTCCAGTGACAATTATTACTTTTCCTTTTAAGGAAAATTTTTCTAAAACGTTCATTTAACAATTGTTTATAATTTTATCAAAGCAAGATACCCAAAAAAATAACAATAAATGAACGTAAAATACGATAACGATTGCGGTAAATTTATGCATAAGCAATCGTCTATTTATCACAGTTAAATCGTATTTTAGAACATTAATCAAAACCATTGTAATGAAAAGCGTTTTATCTTTTGGAGAAATATTGATCAGGCAACAAGCAGTAGGCAGTTCTTTTTTTGAAAAAGGCAATAATTTATCCAGATTGTATCCAGGAGGTTCAGAAGCAAATGTAGCCGTATCGTTAGCACAAATGGGAACAAAAACCTCCTATTATAGTGCTTTCCCCGACAACCCACTATCCGCCGAAATCATAGCGCTACTCCACGAATCCAATGTCGACACCTCTAAAGTCTCGAAAGTCGGTGATAGAATCGGATCGTATATTCTTCTATCTGCCAATGGCCTTACCAAAGGAGAGGTAATATATGACCGGAAGTACTCAAGCTTTAGCCAGCTTCGTCTGGAAGATATCGATTATGGGTCATTACTGGAAAATGTAGATTGGCTGCATTGGACTGCGCTTACACCTGCTCTCAGTAAACAGATGGCCTCATTAACCGAAGATTTACTGAAAGAAGCGAGTTCGCGAAATATCACAATTTCAGTCGATCTGAATTACAGAAGTAAGCTGTGGCAATATGGGAAACAACCCCTCGAAATAATGCCTCAATTGGTTGAATACTGTGATGTAGTAATGGGCAATATATGGGCTGCGAATAAAATGTTGGGAACATCTATTGATGAATCCCTAAATCGGGAAACCGAGATTCAAACATATTATGAATATGCAATAAAATCAGCTAAAGAAATATTCGACAAATTCCATAAAACGAAACATATCGCCAATACCTATCGTTTTATGGACAATCCCACACACAATCTCTTCTACGGAACTTATCATTCGAGAGAAGAAAACAGTATTTCGCAAATATTTGAAACGAATGCAGTCATCGATCGTATAGGAAGCGGTGATGCGTTTATGGCCGGATTTATTCATGCGTTAAAAAATACGACTGATCCTCGGGAAATAATTGAAATTGCGACAGGAGCCGGATATCAAAAACTATTTGTTGAAGGCGATTTTGGAAACGGAAAATTTAAATAATCATGAACAATATATTAGAAACAATCAATAAATACCCAGTAATACCTGTTTATTATCATGATGACAGTGCGAAATGCATTGAAATCGTTAAGGCCGCTTATGAAGGAGGAATTCGCGTTTTCGAATTTGTAAATCGAGGTGAAAAGGCATTGGAAAATTTCAAAATATTATTGGATTATAAGAATTTGCATCTACCTGGATTGGTATTGGGTATTGGAACAATAAAAGACGTTGAACAGGCGAAAAGCTTTTTAGCAGTTGGCGCAGAATTTATAGTAAGTCCCATTATTGAACCAAGTATTGCTAAAGAAACTTTAGATAAAGGCATTTTATGGATTCCGGGTTGTATGACACCTTCTGAAATCGCCGTTGCCGAAAAATTGGGAGCACCACTTGTTAAACTATTTCCTGGAGATACACTTGGTCCTAAATTTTTAAAAGCAATCAAACCGCTGTTTCCAAAAGTTAAATTCATGCCGACAGGTGGTGTTGATGTAGAAGAGAAAAATATTCAAGAATGGTTTGAAGCCGGAGTATACTCCGTTGGTCTTGGTTCCAAATTATTTCAAGAGCCAGAGGGGGCAACAGATTATTCGTGGTTATCTGTACGAAGTAAGCAATTGTTTAGCTGGATCAAATAATAAAACATTCTACATATAAATAATAAAGGCTAGCGAATTCGCTAGCCTTTATTATTTATATTAAAAAGAGAACATTAATCTTCTTCTTTCGATGCCAATAATTGATCGTATTCCTCACGTGAACCTACGATAATATTACTGTATTTACGCAGACCAGTACCAGAAGGAATTAAGTGGCCAACAATTACGTTTTCTTTCAAACCTAATAGATTATCACGTTTACCTGCAATAGCTGCCTCGTTCAATACTTTTGTCGTTTCCTGAAAGGATGCTGCTGAAATGAACGATTTGGTTCCTAATGAAGCTCTAGTGATACCTTGTAACAACGGACTTGAGGTAGCAGGAATTGCGTCGCGCACTTCTACCAATTTCAAGTCTTGACGTTTCAAGCTGGAGTTTTCTTCACGAAGTTTACGCAACGTAACAATTTGACCTGCACGTAAAGTCGAAGAATCACCTGACTCAACAATAACCTTTTTATCATACAAGGAATCATTTTCCAACATGAAATCCCATTTGTTTACCGCTTCTTTCTCTAAGAAACGTGTATCTCCTGGATCTTCAATATGAACTTTTTGCATCATTTGGTGAACGATCGTTTCGAAGTGTTTATCGTTGATTTTTACCCCCTGAAGACGGTAAACCTCTTGAATACCATTTACGATATATTCTTGAACGGCAGCCGGCCCTTTGATAGATAAGATATCTCCAGGAGAAATCTGACCGTCTGACAAAGGCATACCTGCTTTAATAAAATCGTTGTCTTGTACCAGAATGTGTTTCGAAAGAGGAACCAAATATTTCTTCACTTGTCCATCACGGGATTCGATCGAAATCTCACGGTTACCGCGCTTAACACCTCCTAAAGATACAACACCATCAATTTCAGTAACTACAGCTGGATTAGATGGGTTACGCGCCTCGAATAACTCCGTTACACGTGGAAGACCACCCGTAATATCTCGCGTCTTACCGGTAGAACGAGGAATCTTAACTAAGATAGCTCCTTCTTTTACTTTTTGTCCATGAGATACCGAAACGTGCGCTCCCACCGGAATGTTGTACGAGCGGATTACTTCGCCCTTCAAGTCAAGAACTTTTATAGTCGGATTTTTCGTCTTATCACGAGTTTCAATAATTACTTTCTCTTTGTGACCTGTTTGCTCATCAGATTCTTCACGGAAAGTAACACCTTCGATGATCGCGTCAAACTCCACTTTACCCGCAAATTCGGAAATAATGACAGCATTATATGGATCCCAGTCAACAAGTTTAGTTCCTTTCTCGACTTTCTCTCCTTCTTTTACAAACAAGTTTGAACCGTAAGGAATGATTTGTTGATAGAGAACTTTGTTCTCACCACTAACAATTTTAATCTCGCCTGAACGTCCTAATACAACTTGATATGGGCCATCTTCACCTTGTTTCTCAACAGTACGAACATTTTCGAATTCTACAACACCTTCGTATTTAGCAATGATAGTTGACTCATTGGCAATGTTAGACGCTGTACCCCCCACGTGGAACGTACGAAGTGTTAACTGTGTACCCGGCTCACCAATGGATTGTGCGGCAATTACACCGACAGCTTCACCCATTTGCACGCGTTTACCAGAAGCCAAGTTCCGTCCATAACAACAAGCACATACGCCGCGTTTTGATTCACAGGTCAATACCGAACGAATCTCAATACCCTCAATACCTGCTTCTTCAATCGCATATCCAACTTCCTCGTTAATGTCATCATTCGCTGCCACGATTAACTCGTTGGTTTCCGGATGATAAACATCATGAAGTGGTGTACGGCCTAAGATACGATCATATAATGGTTCAACGATATCGTCGTTATCTTTTAATGCAGTTGTATAGATACCACGTAGACCTCCACAATCGTGATCTACGACAATCATATCTTGAGCAACATCATGCAAACGACGCGTTAAGTAACCCGCATCGGCTGTTTTCAATGCTGTATCGGCAAGACCTTTACGCGCACCGTGTGTAGAAATAAAGTACTCTAATACCGAAAGACCTTCTTTAAAGTTTGATAAAATCGGATTTTCAATAATTTCCCCTCCTGAATTACCCGATTTCTGGGGTTTCGCCATCAAACCACGCATACCACACAACTGACGAATCTGCTCTTTCGAACCACGCGCTCCAGAATCCAACATCATATATACCGAGTTGAAACCTTGGTTGTCGTTTGAAAGGATATCCATTACGTGCGCAGTCAACCTATTGTTGATACGCGTCCAGATATCGATGATTTGATTATAACGCTCGTTGTTCGTAATGAAACCCATATTATAGTTGTTCATTACTTCTTCAACTTCATTAGTAGCTTGAGCGATCAAGTCAGCTTTTGCATCCGGAATATTCAAATCTTGCAAGTTGAATGACAAACCACCTTTAAAAGCTGTTTGGAATCCTAACTCTTTCATATCATCCAAGAATTTCGCCGCACGAGCCATACCCGTATTCTTCACGATCTCTCCAATGACATTACGAAGTGATTTCTTCGTCAAGATTTCATTGATATAACCCACCTCTAGCGGAACTATCTGGTTAAAGATTACTCTTCCTACAGTCGTTTCAATAATCTGCTGAGCATATTTCTCCTCGCCTATTTTAACTTGCGTCTTAACTTTAATCCAAGCGTGAAGATCTACCTGTTGCTCATTTAAAGCAATGATAACCTCTTCCGGAGAATAGAATATACTTCCTTCACCTCTCATCTTACGATTTTCGTCCGATTTACGGCCTTTAGTAATATAATAAAGACCCAATACCATATCTTGAGATGGTACTGTAACCGGAGAGCCGTTAGCAGGATTCAAAATATTATGTGCAGCCAACATTAAGATCTGGGCTTCCAAAATTGCAGCATTACCTAGCGGTAAGTGGACTGCCATCTGGTCACCATCAAAATCGGCGTTAAACGCTGTACACACCAACGGATGTAATTGAATTGCCTTACCCTCTACCAAGGTAGGCTGAAAAGCCTGAATACCCAAACGGTGAAGCGTAGGCGCACGGTTTAATAATACCGGGTGACCTTTCAACACGTTTTCTAAAATATCCCAAACAACTGGATCTTTACGATCTACAATTTTTTTAGCCGATTTTACAGTTTTCACGATACCACGTTCAATCATTTTTCGAATGATGAACGGTTTGTAAAGCTCTGCCGCCATATCTTTAGGAATACCGCACTCGTGTAATTTCAGGTTAGGTCCCACGACAATTACCGAACGAGCCGAATAATCGACACGTTTACCTAGTAAGTTTTGACGGAAACGGCCTTGCTTACCTTTTAAAATATCTGACAATGATTTCAACGCACGGTTACCTTCCGTTTTCACAGCATTCACTTTACGTGAATTATCAAACAAGGAGTCAACCGCTTCTTGTAACATACGTTTTTCGTTACGTAAAATTACTTCGGGAGCTTTGATTTCGATCAAACGTTTCAAACGATTGTTACGGATAATTACACGACGGTATAAGTCATTCAAATCCGAAGTCGCGAAACGACCACCATCCAAAGGAACTAAAGGACGTAATTCTGGAGGAATAATAGGAACGATTTTTACGATCATCCATTCTGGACGATTTTCAATGCGATCTCTTGAACCACGGAATGCTTCTACAACATGAAGGCGTTTTAATGCCTCATTTTTACGTTGCTGAGAAGTTTCATTAGCTGCTTGATGACGTAAATCGTATGACAATTGATCAAGATCAATACGTTTCAATAGCTCTTCCAATGCTTCAGCACCCATTTTTGCAACGAACTTTTGCGGATCGTTGTCATCCAGGTATTGGTTCTCTTTTGGTAAAGTATCTAAAATATCTAAATACTCTTCTTCTGTTAAGAAATCCATATAAGAAATACCATCATCTTCTTTGATACCAGGTTGGATTACCGCGTATCGCTCGTAATAGATGATCATATCTAGTTTCTTAGTAGGAAGACCTAATAAGTACCCAATTTTGTTGGGAAGAGAACGGAAGTACCAAATATGTGCAACAGGAACCACCAAAGAGATGTGGCCCATACGCTCACGACGTACTTTTTTCTCTGTAACTTCGACACCACAGCGGTCACATACAATACCCTTATACCGGATACGTTTGTATTTACCACAGTGACATTCGTAGTCCTTTACCGGACCGAAGATACGTTCACAAAATAGACCATCACGTTCCGGTTTGTACGTACGATAGTTGATCGTTTCTGGTTTTACAACTTCACCACTTGATCGTTCCAAAATCGTCTCCGGAGACGCTAAGCTGATCGTGATCGATGTAAAGTTGCTTTTAATTTTATTATCTTTTTTGTAAGACATACTTATTCAAAAGTTAAAGCTTTAAAGAAGCTTAACAGATTGTTCCATCTGTTAAGTCCTATTTGCTTGATTAATCTAATGTGATATCTAAACCTAAACCACGCAACTCATGTACCAATACGTTGAACGATTCTGGTACCGAAGGAGTTGGTAAGTTATTACCTTTCACGATAGCCTCGTAAGTTTTAGCACGACCTACTACATCATCGGATTTCACAGTCAAAATCTCCTGAAGGATATTAGATGCACCGAATGCCTCCAATGCCCAAACCTCCATCTCACCGAAACGCTGACCACCAAATTGTGCTTTACCACCCAATGGTTGTTGTGTAATCAATGAATAAGGCCCGATCGAACGTGCGTGCATTTTATCATCTACCATGTGACCTAATTTCAACATGTAAATCACGCCGACAGTAGTAGGTTGATCAAAACGCTCTCCCGTTAACCCGTTGTAAAGATATGTACGCCCTGATTTAGGTAATTCCGCTTTTGCCACCCACTCTTCCACTTGGCCCATTTCAGCACCATCGAAGATTGGCGTAGCGAACTTCATTCCTAATTTTTGTCCTGCCCATCCAAGAACTGTTTCATAAATCTGACCTAAGTTCATACGCGAAGGTACACCTAGTGGATTTAATACGATATCTACCGGAGTTCCGTCTTCTAAGAAAGGCATATCTTCATCACGTACTATACGTGCGACAATACCTTTGTTACCGTGACGACCAGCCATCTTATCTCCTACTTTCAATTTACGTTTCTTTGCCACGTAAACTTTAGCCATTTGAACAATACCTGATGGAAGCTCATCTCCTACTGAGATCGCGAATTTATCACGTTTGAAAGCTCCTAACTCTTCGTTATACTTTATATTGTAGTTGTGAAGAGCCATTTTAATCATCTCATTCTTTTCTTCATCAGTAGTCCAACCCGTTGGATTGATGTGCGCGTAATCTAAATCCGTTAAGATTTTTTGCGTAAATTTCGCACCCTTTGCTACCAATAGTTCGCGATAAGAATTATAAACACCTTGACTGGTTTTACCGTTTACAATAGTAAATAATTTGTCTACCAAACGTTCTTTTAGTGATCTTAGGTTCTTATCGTGTGCTACTTCCAATTTCTCTAAAGCTTTTCTTTCAACTTCTTTAGACATCTTCTTAGCACGTGAGAATAATTTAGTATCAATTACAACACCTTTAATCGAAGGAGGAGTTTTTAGAGATGCATCTTTAACGTCACCTGCCTTATCACCAAATATAGCACGTAATAATTTTTCTTCTGGGGAAGGATCTGATTCACCTTTAGGTGTAATCTTACCGATCAGAATATCACCCTCACCTACTTCCGCTCCGATACGAATGATACCATTCTCATCTAGATCTTTAGTAGCTTCTTCCGATACGTTAGGAATATCAGCCGTCAATTCTTCTTCACCACGTTTCGTATCACGAACCTCCAATTCGAATTCCTCAATATGTAATGAAGTGAAAATATCCTGAGATACCACACGTTCAGAAATTACGATCGCATCCTCGAAGTTATATCCCTGCCAAGGCATGAATGCTACTTTTAAGTTACGTCCTAATGCCAATTCACCATCTTCAGTCGCATAACCTTCACAAAGTACTTGACCTTTAGTAACTTTTTGACCTTTTCTAACAATAGGTTTCAAGTTGATACACGTATTCTGATTGGTTTTCTTGAATTTGATCAATCGATATGTTCTAATATCATCGTCAAATGAAACTAAACGATCATCGTCGTTACGTTCGTAACGAATTCTTATTTCTTGTGCATCTACGTATTCTACTACACCGTTTCCTTCTGCGTTAATTAACGTCCGTGAATCTGAAGCCACACGGCCTTCTAATCCAGTTCCTACAATAGGAGCTTGCGGACGTAACAAAGGAACAGCTTGACGTTGCATATTCGATCCCATTAGGGCACGGTTGGCATCATCATGTTCCAAGAAAGGAATCAAAGAAGCTGCAATAGATGTAATCTGATTAGGGGCAACATCCATATAGTCTAATTTCTCAGGCACGATAATCGGGAAATCCCCCTCATATCTTGCTTTTACTTTAGCATCTAAATAGTTACCGTTATCATCATATTGTGCATTTGCTTGAGCAATAGTTTTACCATCTTCATCTTCCGCAGATAAATATACCACTGGCTCATCAACGACCACTTTACCATCTCTTACAATACGGTAAGGGGTCTCAATGAAGCCTAAGTTATTAATCTTAGCATGCACTGATAGCGAAGAGATCAAACCAATATTTGGTCCCTCTGGAGTTTCGATCGTACACAGACGGCCATAGTGTGTGTAGTGAACGTCACGCACCTCAAAACCAGCACGCTCACGCGATAAACCACCTGGACCTAAAGCTGATAAACGACGTTTGTGTGTGATCTCAGCCAGTGGATTTGTTTGATCCATAAACTGAGAAAGTTGGTTCGTTCCGAAAAATGAATTAATCACCGACGACAGTGTACGTGCATTAATCAAATCCGTAGGTGTAAACACCTCGTTGTCGCGGATGTTCATACGTTCACGGATTGTACGCGCCATACGAGCTAAACCAACTCCAAATTGAGCATATAACTGTTCACCTACCGTACGTACACGACGGTTTGACAAGTGATCGATATCATCTACCTCAGCTTTAGAATTAATCAGGTTAATTAAGTATTTCACGATCGCGATAATATCTTGACGTGTTAATACTTTCGTTTCAGCAGGGGTATCCAGTTTAAGCTTACGATTAATGCGGTAACGGCCCACATCTCCTAAATCATAACGTTTATCGGAAAAGAACAAACGATCAATGATACCACGAGCAGTTTCCTCGTCAGGTGGTTCCGCATTACGCAATTGACGATAGATGTGTTCTACAGCTTCCTTTTCAGAATTTGACGTATCTTTCTGTAAGGTATTATATATAATAGAATAGTCCGCATTGTTTGAATCATCATCTTTAGCCAAAATAATAGATTTTACACCGGCATCGATGATCAAGTCAATGTGATCTTCTTCTAGGACAGTTTCGCGTTCAAGTATGATTTCGTTACGGTCGATAGATACAACTTCACCTGTATCTTCGTCCACGAAATCTTCAATCCATTTTTTCAATACCCTAGCCGCCAAACGACGACCAACATATTTCTTTAAACCAGATTTACTAACTTTTACTTCATCTGCAAGGTCGAACAATTCTAAGATATCTTTATCCGAATCAAAACCGATTGCACGTAATAAAGTTGTAACTGGGAATTTTTTCTTCCGATCGATATAAGCGTACATTACGTTGTTCACGTCTGTCGCGAATTCGATCCAAGAACCTTTAAAAGGAATTACCCTAGCAGAATAAAGTTTAGTACCATTTGTGTGTCTACTCTGACCAAAGAATACACCAGGAGAGCGGTGTAATTGAGATACAATAACACGTTCAGCACCATTGATAACAAACGTACCTTTGGGAGTCATGTAAGGAATTGTACCTAAATATACATCTTGTACGATTGTTTCGAAATCTTCGTGTTCTTCATCATTACAAGATAATTTTAACTTTGCCTTCAACGGCACGCTGTACGTCAGACCACGCTCGATACACTCTTGGATATCATAGCGAGGTGGATCAATAAAATAATCCAAAAACTCGAGCACAAAAATGTTTCTTGAATCAGAAATAGGGAAGTTTTCCGCGAAAACCTTGTACAACCCTTCCTGATGGCGATTATCAGAAGTAGTTTCTAATTGAAAAAACTCCTTGAAAGACTGCAATTGCACATCCAAGAAATCAGGGTAATCAATTACCTTCTTACTTGTAGCAAAATTTACTCTTTCTTTTTGAATATTACTGTTTGCCAAGGGAATAAGATTTTAGTTTAAAAAAACTGAGCTTAACTGTGCTGTTCTGTTGTAAATGTAAAGAAGCCAGCACTACCTCTTCACAAGACTTATAGTATAAAACAGGAATAGACTCTGATAGATAATCTATCAGAGTCTAACCTTTGGGGGCTCTATGTGAGATTACTTAATCTCAACAACAGCTCCAGCTTCTTCTAATTGTTTTTTCAAAGCTTCTGCTTCATCTTTAGAAACACCAGCTTTTAATTCTTTAGGAGCGCCGTCAACTAAATCTTTAGCTTCTTTCAAACCTAGACCAGCTAAATCTTTAACTAATTTAACTACTGCTAATTTTTGACCACCAGCTTCTTTCAAGATTACATCGAAAGATGTTTTCTCTTCAGCCGCAGCAGCACCACCTTCAGCAGGAGCAGCAGCAACTGCAACAGCTGCAGCAGCAGGCTCGATACCATATTCGTCTTTTAGGATATCAGCTAATTCCTTAACTTCTTTTACTGTTAAGTTTACTAACTGTTCAGCAAGTTGTTTTAAATCTGCCATTTTATTTTGATTTTTGAATTTACTTAATAATGTTGTTAATTAATATTACGAACTTTTAATTTAATGAGGCGTTCGTTATCCTCTTTGTTCTAAAGCTTTTACTAAACCCGAAATAGTATTTCCACCTGATTGAAGTGCAGAAATAACATTCTTCGCTGGTGATTGAAGTGCGGCAATAATATCTGCAACAAGTTCATCCTTAGATTTAAGGGTAACTAGTGCATTCAATTGATCATCACCTACAAAGGCTGTCTCTTGGATATATGCTGCTTTCAATACAGGCTTATCACCTGCTCTACGCAATTCTTTGATCAACTTCGCTGGAGCATTTCCTACTTCAGAGAATAACAATGTAGAAGCACCTTTAAGTACACTACGTAATTCTTCTGAATCGATTCCTGCTTCAACAAGTGCCTTCTCAATTAATGAGTTTTTAGCCACTTGGATGATGATCCCTTGTTCGTAACACTTGCGACGAATTCCATTGATCTTGTCAACAGTTAAATCAGCTGTGTCAGTAATATAAAAATTACCAAAAGATTTAATCTGTTCGGCCAAAGCTTGAACAATTTCTTGTTTTTCTTCTTTTCTCATGATTAAATTCCAGCTACTGATTTAGTTTCGATATGAATACCGGGACTCATTGTTGATGAGATATGGATACTCTTGAAGTATGTTCCCTTAGCTGCCGAAGGTTTTAATTTTGCAATAGTTTGTAATACCTCTAAAGCATTATCATAAATCTTCTCCGCAGGGAAAGACACTTTTCCAACTGAAGTGTGGATGATACCGGTTTTGTCAACTTTGAAATCGATCTTACCGCCTTTTACATCTGTTACAGCTTTACCTACTTCTGTAGTTACTGTACCAGTTTTAGGATTTGGCATTAAGTTTCTCGGGCCTAAAATACGCCCCAATTTACCCACTTTTGCCATTACACTAGGCATGGTAATGATGATGTCAACGTCAGTCCAACCACCTTCAATTTTGCTGATATAGTCGTCAAGACCTACGTAATCCGCGCCAGCAGCTTTAGCCTCTTCCTCCTTATCAGGAGTACACAATACTAAAACACGCACAGTTTTACCGGTTCCGTGAGGTAATGTCGCAATACCACGAACCATTTGATTCGCTTTACGTGGATCTACGCCTAAACGAACGTCGATATCCACTGAAGCATCAAATTTAGTTGTCGTAATATCTTTTACTAAAGCCGCAGCTTCTTGTAAAGAATACGCCTTACCAGCTTCAATTTTGGATAGTGCCGCTTTTTGATTTTTTGTTAATCTAGCCACTTTCTTAAACTGATTTCGTTAATTAATTTTTCCAAGGAGCGTCACCTGAAACAGTGATACCCATACTACGCGCCGTTCCAGCTACCATCTTCATAGCTGACTCTACAGTAAATGCATTCAAATCCGGCATTTTATCTTTAGCGATAACCTCAACCTGTTCCCAAGTTACCGAAGCAACTTTCTTACGGTTAGGCTCACCAGATCCACTTTTTAATTTAGCAGCATCTTTCAATTGAATAGCTACCGGTGGAGTTTTGATGATAAAATCAAACGATTTGTCTGCATAAACAGTAATGACAACAGGTAAAACCTGACCCGGTTTGTCTTGCGTACGAGCATTGAACTGCTTACAGAAATCCATAATATTCACACCTTTAGCACCTAAAGCAGGTCCTACTGGAGGAGATGGATTGGCTGCACCGCCCTTAACTTGTAATTTTACTAACGCACTGACTTCTTTTGCCATTTTGTTATAAATTTAATGTGTTAAATGTTTGTTAGTAAGTTGGAAGCAAATAACGTAACATTTATTCATTTGACTTTAAAACATAGTTTTGCAACCAAATGAGGTGCAAAGATATGTAAAGTATTAATCATATACAAATTAAAATACAAAATAATTCACAACCTCTCGCATAATAAAGCCCTTCTGAAAAATCAGAAGGGCTTTATTTTATATCTTAAAGAATAATTATATTATTCCTTTTCTACTTGCATATAGTTTAGTTCCAATGGTGTCTTACGACCAAAAACTTTAACCATTACTGTTAGTTTCTTTTTATCTTCGTGAACTTCTTCAATTTCACCAGTAAAACCGTTAAATGGACCGTCAACTACTTTTACTGCTTCACCTACATAATAGGTAACATTGATAGTCTCTCCCTGCTCGGCCATCTCATCCACCTTACCCAAAATACGGTTTATTTCTGCTTGACGAAGTGGAATAGCATTACCGGCTTTATCTCCTAAGAAACCTATTACGCTGTTTAAGTTTTTGATTACGTGCTCGATTTCACCATCTAACGCAGCTTCGATAAGCACATATCCAGGGTAATAATTACGCTCTTTAGCTACCTTTTTACCGTCACGCATCTGATAGTACTTTTCCATAGGTATCAATACCTGAGGAACCAAATGCTGAATACCAAGACGACTTACTTCAGCCTCTATATATTGCTTTACCTTTTTTTCCTTACCACTTACAGCACGCACAACGTACCATTTCAAACTTTGATCAGCCATAGATATTTGATTGATAAAATTAAGAAGCTGTACCGTACAACACCTCTAACACGTTACTTGAAGCTTTATCCATCACAAAAATAATCAATGCGATTAAAACAGATGCAACAAGTACAACAACTGCATGATTTTGCAACTGAGACCAAGTAGGCCAAGTTACCTTCTCGGTAATCTCAACATACGAGTCTTTAAAAAAATCAAGTACTTTAGCCATTATAGTTACTTAAGTTATGTTAGCACGGGCACAAGGATTCGAACCCTGATCGAAGGTTTTGGAGACCTCTATTCTACCATTGAACTATGCCCGTGTAGTTATTATTTCAATGCTGCAAATATAGTGTTTACGATACATTACAGCAAATATTATTTACTTTTTTTGGCACTAAGGAGTGTAAATTCCTTAGAAAAAATAAGCTAATCAGCATCAGCTAATTAGCTTATTTTTTGTATTTAATATAATCTATAAAGACTATAAAATTTCAGTTACCTGACCAGCACCTACTGTACGACCACCCTCACGGATAGCGAAACGTAGACCTTTTTCCATAGCGATAGGAGAAATCAACTTAACTGTGATTGTAACGTTATCACCTGGCATAACCATCTCAGTACCTTCAGCTAATGAAATCTCACCAGTAACATCTGTTGTACGGAAATAGAATTGAGGACGGTATTTGTTAAAGAATGGAGTGTGACGTCCACCTTCAGCTTTTGACAACACGTAAACTTCAGCTTTGAAGTGATCGTGAGGAGTTACAGAACCTGGTTTACAGATAACCATACCGCGACGGATATCAGTTTTCTCAATACCACGTAATAATAAACCTACGTTATCACCAGCTTCACCGTAATCTAAGATTTTACGGAACATTTCCACACCTGTTACTGTAGATTTTAAGTTTTCAGCACCCATACCTAAGATCTCAACTGGATCACCAGAGTTGATTACACCTCTTTCGATACGACCTGTTGCTACTGTACCACGACCTGTGATAGAGAAAACATCTTCTACTGGCATCAAGAAAGGAAGCTCAGTCAAACGTGGAGGAATTGGAATGTAGTTATCTACAGCATCCATTAATTCCATAATTTTTTCAACCCACTCAGGCTCACCATTCAATGCACCTAGAGCAGAACCTTTGATTACAGGGATATCATCACCTGGGTATTCGTAGAACGATAATAATTCACGAACTTCCATTTCAACTAAGTCTAACAACTCTTCGTCATCAACTAAGTCAGTTTTGTTCATGAAAACAACTAATGCAGGAACACCTACTTGGCGAGCCAATAAGATGTGCTCACGAGTTTGAGGCATAGGACCGTCAGTAGCAGCTACTACGATGATCGCACCATCCATTTGAGCAGCACCAGTAACCATGTTTTTCACGTAATCCGCGTGACCTGGACAGTCAACGTGTGCGTAGTGACGAGCTGCTGTTGAGTACTCAACGTGTGCTGTATTAATTGTAATACCACGTTCTTTTTCTTCAGGAGCAGAGTCAATTGAATCAAATGAACGAGCTTCTGATAAACCTTTATCAGCTAATACTTTAGTGATAGCTGCAGTTGTAGTAGTTTTACCGTGGTCAACGTGACCGATTGTACCAATGTTTAAGTGTGGTTTACTACGGTCAAATTTCTCTTTTGCCATGTTTATGCGAATTAGTAATTATTAAATATTTCTTTATTAAATTCTTTACAAAGTTAATAAACTTAAATTATTCGAGCCAAAGATGGGATTTGAACCCACGACCTCTTCCTTACCAAGGAAGTGCTCTACCCCTGAGCTACTTCGGCTTCTTATCAAAAGCTTATTTACAGATTATTGCCTCCACCTTACATTACATGATTATCATGAAAGATAGAGACTTAAAATCTTGATATTAAAGAGCGGAAGACGAGGTTCGAACTCGCGACCTATAGCTTGGAAGGCTATCGCTCTACCAACTGAGCTACTTCCGCTTGCGTTCGCGTAATTGTAGCAAGTTTTTCACCCGCAACAATCCGCAAACTGTTTAGTGTGGAGGGAGAAGGATTCGAACCTTCGAAGCCGAAGCAACGGATTTACAGTCCGTCCCATTTGACCGCTCTGGAACCCCTCCAGACCAGCAACTTACGTCGCTTTAGAGCCTCCTATCGGGATCGAACCAATGACCTACTGATTACAAGTCAGTTGCTCTACCAGCTGAGCTAAGGAGGCTAATATTTTTTCTTTTAATATAATCTCTAAGAACAATCTGTTCTTCTGAACAGCGAGTGCAAAAATCAAAATTTAATTTCACTTTTGCAAGAGTATTTTAAAAAAAGTTTTTTCTTTAAAGAACGACTCAAAAACGAATCCAAGTATAAACCTTATTTTGTTTTCGATGACGCAAAGATAGGTACTAAAAGGACTTTACAAAATTATTTTCTAAAAAAACACGCTCATGCTTTTCATTGCACTGATATGCAACGAAATAATTTTCAATACCAATTCCATCTCCTAATCCGAAACATTTGTATTATATTTCATTCTTGCTTTTTTCTATCAGGGGTTCGTGAATGCAAAGCATTTTATCTAAGTTTGAACCACTTAAAAATGATATCAAAACTACATGAAACGAAATTTTATTTTTTGTCTTTGCACCTTATTATCCCTCCCCTTAGCCGCCCAAGAAAACAATAATTTTATAAAAAAGACAATCAAACAGTTTTTATCATCTAAAAAGGATTCCTCTAGAGGAGCAAGTTTTATTGCTTTACCCGCAGTGGGATATGCACAAGAATCAGGATTTGAATACGGATTCGCTTCTACCTATAATTTTTATACGGACAAATCGGATTTAAACAGCCGCACATCCAATCTGACACTGATGGCGACCATGACCACCAAGCAACAGAAAAACATCAAACTAACATCAGATATCTGGACGAAAAACAACGATTATCATATTATTTCCGAACTAAGATTTAGAGATTGGCCGTTCAATTTTTACGGGATTGGCAACGAGACATTACTCATAAATGAAGACTATATCGGCCAAGAACTCTTCAGAGCGAAGTTCGATATCGAAAAGAAAATATCGCCAAAGCTCTACCTTGGAGTAAATGCGAATTTTGAACATTTCTCCTTTACGGATGAAGAGCCTGGAGGCATTTTCGAATCAAATGAAGTGTTAGGCAAAACCGGTGGAAAATACATCGCATTAGGGGCGTCTGCATTATTCGACACCCGGAATAACACAACTTACTCCACATCGGGACTTTACAGCCGAATAAAATATGCATATGCTCCCAACTTCTGGGGCGGAGATAATTTCACAGGTAGTCAAATCGAATTGGACGTCAGATACTTCTACCCCCTCACGCCCAAATTAACAACCGCTATCCAGACACTATACAGGGCTTCCATCGGCAAAGATATACCTTTCTATGCCTTTAGGGACCTAGGAGGTGACATGACGATGAGAGGGTATTATCTGGGGCGTTATAAAGACAAGAGCTACACGGCTACACAGGCAGAACTACGCTATAGAATAATTCCAAGACTCGGAGCTGTCGTCTTTGGTGGCACAGGAAGCACGTTCTCTCTTCAGCACGACCTACGCTTAGTCCCATCGTTTGGTGGAGGAATACGTTATTTCTTTAGTTTAGAGCATAACAGTACGATCCGACTGGATTATGCATATGGCGAAAAGAGATCGGGAGAAAAAAGACAGTCTGGCTTTTACCTAAGTATCAGTGAAGCCTTTTAGTATTTCCAAAATGGGAAACGGAGCTTAAAATGCTCCTTCCGCTGCCCTTCCCGATGACACACTATTCCAAAATAGAACAGATCTATCGTAACAGTAATGGAGTCTTCTTCGGTCAAGTTGTTCCATCTTCGTGTATTAGAAAGGCTCTTATGGATATCTCTTAGAAAAAGAAATGTAAAACGATGCTGTAAATCCACAACCTCCTCTAGCTGTAGCTCTTCGATGGAAACATCAAGCGCTCCACTCCATGCAGATTTATCCTGTTTTATTGCCACACCATAATACGCTGCAATTTCTTTAATTAGAAGATCAGATTTACTGCCCCCTCTGGCTTTCTGTTTAGTTGCTGTGTAAATCACCTCATCTGCCAACCTATAAACAAAAGGGGAATGTGTACCATGCCTACTATTAGACAATATAAAATGTGATATCAACCGAAAGAAAAATAACATCGCGACAAACTTAATTATTGTTTTCCAAAGAATTTACGATGTGCCTGTTTTAATACCCCGAGTCCGTGTATTAGCACCTATTTGATACCGCTTCGCATTGCAGATATCCTTTCTTCGCAACATACGGCAGGTATATCAACTATGCGAGCACACTAAAACCACCTCGAATCCGTGCTAGACTCGGACTCGTCACGGACTCACTACGGAGTTAACACGGACACATCTTCTATCTGCTACAAAGAGGCCATGACTCTTTCCCGAACATATAGCGACTATAAACCGAACACGATGTCTCGCCTTCTATCTCAAAATTGCAAGATAAATACACTTCCCTTGCCTTCATCGCTATCAACGAAAATATTACCCTTATGCAATAACATAATCTGTTTGCTCAATGTCAGTCCTATGCCACTCCCCGACTTCTTGGTTGTAAAAAACGGAGTAAATATTTGATCCTGAATATCTACCGACATCCCAATTCCATTATCTTCAACTTTCAACTGGATATTACCCTCCTTTTCCAACGCACTCAAACTTATATACGGATTTTCTACTCCCTTAACAGCTTCTATAGCATTAAGAACGATATTAATCAAGACCTGTTCTATTAAATTGATATCCGCCTGTAGAATTAATCTGGTATTTTTAATGATGATATCCAGATCAATTTTCTTTTGTATCAAGGTCGGTTCCAACAATTGATAGATATTTTCGAATAGCTGTACGACGATTATATCGGTATATTCCGGCTGGTCAACCTTATTAATCAATCGGTAACTTTTGGCAAATTGCAACAGGCCCTCACTCCTTCTTTTTATGGTATATATGCCCAATTTCACATCCTCAATCTCTTCGTGCCCTTCCAATAGATCCAATTTACTATATAGTGTTTCCGCTAAAGAGGTAATCGGGGCAATAGAATTCATGATTTCGTGCGTCAGTACCCGTAACAATTTGTGCCAGGCTCTGGTCTCTGTTGCATCCATGGCCTCATTGATGTTTTGATACACGATAATACGGAAAAGTCCATCCTTCGTCCCAAATTCAGAAGTCTGTATCAGAAGCTTAATCTTTCCCTTGCTCGAATTGATGACATCCATCCGCTGCTGGCCCACGTCAAGAGCCATGGTTTTTTCATACAGCTCTTCGTGTCTCTTTTGCATCCCCTTTATATTTCCAAGGTGAGGTGTATGGAACAACTGCTTGAAGGCATCGTTAATCCAGACTACCTTCCCGGTGTTATGATTATAAAAAATAATCGCCGAATCCAACATATTAATGACCTTATTCAGATACTGATTTTGAACTTCTTTGTCAGCGCTTATATTTTTATAAATTTGGTTGATTTGATTAAAGGCGGTAAACAGCCGTCCTTCTGCCGAGTGTGGATCCTTAACGAGATATCTTCGCGTGAAATCATTATATTTTGCCGCGTCTGCAAACTCGGTAAGATGTTTTAACAGGCTATTTTGCCTCGATAAAAGGTAGTACAGAATAGTGAAAGCAATTATGAACAATAAAATTCCGTAAGTATATAGCTTTAAAAAAAACAAATAAGATGCGCCTATCGTACAAATTAGCAGAACAATTGACTTAAAAAAGATCGACGTTACCTGACGTGTCATACCCTAATTTTTCTGTTTCTTAATCTCATTAGATATCATATTTTTCTAATCTCCGATAAAGTGCCGCCCGGGTTAGCCCTAGCTCTTTGGCGGCCTTGCTGATATTACCATTGTAACGATCAATAGCTGACTTAATGGCTTTTCGCTCCAGTTCTTCTAAGTTACGGGGATTAGGAGGTGTTGCATCAAGCGGATGAAGATCCTCCACCTGTTCAATTGGCGAAAAAAGAATATCATTCGCTTTTAATGTCCTTTCTTCCGACATAATCACGGCTCTTTCGATACTATATTGTAGCTCCCGGACATTACCCGGAAAATGATAATCCGTTAATTTTCGTAGTCCGTCACTTTCAATAACCTCAATCAGTTTATTGTATTTCTTGGAATAAAAAGCTAAAAAGTGTTCCGCCAATAACAATACATCATCTCCTCGGTCCCGAAGTGGTGGAACCTGTATTTCAACCGTATTAATTCGATATATTAGATCCTTACGAAATCGACTTTCATCAGACAAAGACTTCAGGGATACATTGGTTGCCGTTAATAACCGTATATCTACCGGAACAGGCTGACTCGAGCCTAGCGGTATAACCTCTCTGTTTTGTAATACGCTCAATAACTTTGATTGCTGATGCAGGGATATGTTTCCTATTTCGTCTAAAAACAAGGTCCCTTTATCTGCATTTTCAAACCTTCCCTTACGGTCTTCGCGAGCGTCTGTGAAGGCTCCTTTTTTGTAACCGAATAGTTCACTTTCAAACAGGGATTCGGTCAATGCCCCCACATCTACTTTGACGTAAGGAGATTTGCTACGTAAAGATCTGGAATGGATAGCATGAGCAATCAGATCCTTGCCCGTCCCGTTTTCGCCAAGAATCAAGATATTTGCCTCTGTTGGAGCGACCTTATTAATTTTATGTTGCAAGTCGGCCATAATGGAGGATCTGCCGATAATACCATCATCGTGTACGGCCTTACTTGATGTACTGACCGTAAATTCCTTTTTTTCTACCAACGCATTTTCAAGCGTTTCGATCAACTGCTCATTCTGCCAGGGTTTGACGATAAAATCAGCCGCTCCCTGTTTCAACGATTTCACGGCCAGGTCGACTGCCGCGTAAGCCGTTATCATAATTACCCGAATATGGGGATACTTATTTTTCACCTGCGAGAGCCAAAATAAGCCTTCATTCCCCGTATTGATCGTACTCTTGTAGTTCATATCCAACAAGACCAGATCAATATCTTCTTTAGCTAATGTGGCTAATAAATTTTCGGGATTGTGTGCTACACTTATCTTCCTGACCTTCGATTTTAGTAAAATCCGAGCTGCTGTCAGTAAATCCTGATCATCATCTAACACCAGTATAGAAGCCTTTTTTAAATCCATCCGCTAAAAATAATTATAAATCAAGATTACCTGCATAATAATCGTTCATGTATTTTTGTAATAAATACGCATACTGCTTCAATAACAATTGATTTCTAGCTGCATCAAGTTTATTTTTCGCTGTGAGGTAAAGGAACGAATTGCTTGCGCCTTCATCAAACTGAACCTGCGCAATTCGAAATGATTCCGCATAACTCTGTTCCTGTTCTTTCAGATTTTGTACGCTTTCTAACGCAACACGCAAATCAAATACCGCCCTTGCAGTAGATTCGCGCAAATTATTCAAAGCGATTTCCTTTTGTAGCAAATTTTCTTCTAACCCGATTTTTGCACGACTTTCCTGATTACGCACCTGAAACTGATTAAAGATAGGAATACTTAAAGTCATAAAAACACTTTTTCCAAGATTATTTCTCGATTGTTGCCAGTAAGAAAAATCGCCGTTGCTCGAGTAACGACTGTTTAACCCTGCTCCTAGTGATAGGGAAGGATAGTAATAGGATTTCGCCACCTTAATATTTTGTTGCGCTTCCTTGATTCGCCAATCTAAGGCCCGATAATCGGGCAAAAGGATCTGCGCCTGCGTGTAGAGTTGTTCCCAACCTAAAGCGGAGCCGATAGTTGGAATAGGAAGTGTCTTGAGTTCGCCAAGTTCTGATTCCGGGATATTTAATAGTTTTGCTAAACGTAATCTATTGGTATACAAGATCTGTATGTTCGCTTGCACACTATTTTGATCCATCTTATACTGCCCTTTAATATCGTAATAATCTCCTGGAGCAAAAGCGCCTTCTTTAAACATAACTTCAGCTCTACGCAACTGCTCTTCTGTAACGGTCAATTGCCGTCGGGACTGAATCAACAGATCCTTTGCGGTCAGCACCTGAATATAGGTTTCTATCACATCTAGTCGAAGCTCGTTTGCTTTTCCTTCAAACTCCAATTTTCCGGCTTCTTTTGCATTAGATTTCATGCGTATATCATGTAAAATCCGAAAGCCGTTAAACAGGCTCACTCCTGCGTTCAAACTTTGATTCCCCGTGGCACTATTTTCTTCAATAAATTGATTGGTCGTAGGATCAATATTCCGACCCTGATTGAATCCGTGACTTAAATCCCCATTCAGCGTCGGCAACTGGTTTTGCCAGGCTTGTCTGTACTCGATCTCGCCCCGCCTCACACTCAATTGATTTTGCTTCAGTTGCGGATTGCTTTTCAATGCCATTACAATACACGTGCGCAGATCAATTATTGAATCCTGGGAAAAGGCTTTACCTCCATGCGCGATTGTTATTAAGAGTATACTATAAAATAGTTTCAGATCCATGCTTAGATATTTCTGAGGTTCATTCATAGCCTGTGCCAAACCAGTAAAACACAAAAAATCAACTAGTTAAAATCGCCTGTATAAAAAACATGTACGTTGACGAACAATGAGTGTTCGGAATCGGACACTTTGTTCAGTACACGGTTTCCTCCTGTAAAACAAAGAAACTTAACCTTACTGTTCGCAGATGAACAATCAAGTGTTCACTATCGGACAAATCACTTTTCCAAAAAACAACTAAACAACTATATAACAATACTTTAAAAAAATGGCACAAGCTTCTCTAGGAAAAGAGAAAACGACATACTTTTTTTATATTTAATACTTTCTACTTTTCAATGGACAGACCGATAAAACAACGCAGATGGAATAAGAGAAGAATCCTTACTCTTATCGGGATTTTGAGTATACTCGCATTAATCGGAGCTAGCTACTACTTCACAAGTGGTAACAGCAAATTGAATGTAGAAGCTGAACGTCTAAATATCGTGGAAGTTAAAGAAGGGACTTTTCAGGAATTTATCCCTATCAATGGTACGATATTACCTATTAGCAGCATTTACTTAGATGCCTCAGTAGGTGGTCGCGTGGAAGAGAAATTTGTGGAAGACGGCGCACACCTCAAAAAAGGAGATCCAATTATGCGTCTATCCAACACGGATTTAGAACTCAGTCTAGTACAGCAGGAAACACAGGTACTAAACCTATTAACACAGGCGCAGATCGCGCAAACCAACGCACAGCAGGTATCTATCAACAACCGCAACCAAATGGCGGACGTAGAGCAAGGTTTAAAAGAAGCCGATCGTTTATATCGGCTCAACAAGAAACTTTTTCAGGAAAAAGCGATTGGCTCACAGGAGTACGAAAAAACCGTCAACGAATATAACTATCAAAAGGAGCGGGTTGCATTAACCAAACAGATTCTGCTACAGGATTCGCTGTCCACAAACCAGAAACTGTACCAGGATCGAGAAACGTACAAGCGTACACAGAGTGCGTTAGAACTGATGCGCCGGAAGGTAGGCGATCTGATATTACGCGCACCGGTGGATGGACAACTGACTTCCTTTGATGCTGAGATCGGGCAAAATAAAAACGCAGGCGAACGCCTAGGACAGATCGATGTGCTGACCGGGTTTAAGGTACGTGCTGAGATCGACGAACATTATATTAATCGGATTTTTCCCGATCTGGAAGGATTGTTCACCATATCGGGCAAACCTTACAAACTTCGTATTAAGAAGATCTACACACAAGTGACCAGTGGTCGCTTTCAGGTAGATATGGAATTTACGGGTGAACGACCGCAAAGCATTCGCCGTGGACAAACCTTACAAATTCGCCTGGCATTAAGCGACGAGACAAAAGCCCTTCTATTAGCAAAAGGAGGATTCTATCAACAAACAGGAGGCAACTGGATCTTCAAATTAGACAAATCTGGTAACATTGCCTATCGTGTAGATATTCAATTGGGACGACAAAACCCGGATTTTTATGAAGTCATGAATGGGCTATCACCGGGCGACAAAGTAATTGTTTCCAGCTATGAAACCTATGATAAAATACAGGAATTGAATGTGAAATAAGTAAAATGAGAAATAAAGAACAAAGATTATGAACGTGCAGTCTAATAACGATTACCAAGCAAACACCCAAGTCTACAGTCTAATATCTCAAATCTAACATCTAGAATACTATGATCAAAATAACTAGCCTCCAAAAATATTACCGCACCGAAGAAGTAGAGACGGTCGCGCTGAACAATTTAACTATACATGTCAAAGAAGGAGAATTTGTAGCTGTAATGGGCCCTTCTGGTTGTGGGAAGTCAACCCTACTCAACATTGTCGGTCTACTGGATGATCTGGATGAAGGCAGTTACCTGTTCAACAATATCGAGGTTGCAAAATTCAACGAACGCAAACGATCAGACCTTAGAAAGCATAATATTGGTTTTGTGTTCCAAAGTTTCAATCTGATTGACGAGTTAACCGTCTTTGAAAACGTGGAGCTTCCGCTCGTCTATACCAATGTGCCTGCTGCAGAACGCAAGCGCCGCGTCGAAGAAGTATTGGAAAAGGTACAGATCATGCATCGCCGAAATCACTTTCCACAGCAGCTTTCCGGCGGTCAGCAACAACGTGTAGCCGTAGCCCGCGCAGTAGTTAATACGCCTAAATTAATACTAGCCGATGAGCCAACGGGAAATCTGGACTCCAACAACGGTAACGAAGTGATGCAACTGCTTACCGAGCTTAATGAGGCTGGAACAACCATAGTAATGGTAACGCACAGTGAACACGATGCTAGATTTGCAGATCGTGTGATCCGTATGCTCGACGGACAGGTAATTATGGAAACGACAACGGCATAATTCAAAAAAGAAAGGTAATCACATAAGAAAGATAACGATGACAAACAACTTAAAAGCTGTCTTACGGGGTTTGAAAAAGAAAAAACTCTACACCATTATCAATATTTTAGGACTGTCCATCAGTCTTGCGACGTCGATATTGATTATCCTATGGGTGCAGGATGAGCGTAGTTTTGATAGATTCCACTCCGATTACACGCAATTGTACAAAGTAAATTCACACCTGAGTCCAGAACAGAACGGTCCGATATGGGGCAGTTCGCCAGGCCCTATTGCGAACTACGCTCAAAATTCGCCTCATGTAAACCAGGCCACCCGCATATCACAGGATCATCATGTTACATTCGTTAACGACGAGCTTAAACGTTCGGTAACGGCGCTGGGTGTTTGCTATGTAGATAGTAACTTCTTCAGCATATTTAACTTTCCGTTGATAGAAGGTTCTTTATCGAACTTTCAAACAAACTATACTAATGCATTCATCACGGAATCCACTGCAGAAAAACTTTTTGATAACCGCTCCATAATCGGCAAGACATTCCGATATAGCGAAGATCTATTTACTGTCGCAGGAATTTTAAAAGATGTACCGCAGAACTCGTCCATCCAATTTGATGTTCTTATTCCGTTAGGATACCATGCGCAACGTTTCACGAAGTGGGGTGGAAACGGAAAATGGAAGACCATAGACGAGGATTTAGGCAATTACGCCTTCCAGACCTACATAAAAGCAAAACCCCATAGCGATCCCCTTACCATTAGCGAATCGATAACAGCCGCCTACACCAAAGCGCGCGATGGCGAAAATTCCAGCGTATTCGTGTTGGACCCCTTGGAAACCTTACATTTAATTGCCGCTGACGGGAATAAATCTGCACTCAGGATGGTGCAGATATTTGGTGTAATCGCTATCTTATTGTTAGTTATCGGAGCAGTAAATTATGTTAACCTAAGTACAGCAAGAGCATTGGACCGCGCAAAGGAAGTAGGTATACGTAAACTAATTGGAGCGAGTAGAGCGAGACTATTCCTTCAATTTGTTATCGAAACGTTGGTGATATTCTTAATTTCATTAATTATCGCATTGGCAATTATCTTTTTATTGCAATCTGGCTATAACCAAATAGCTCAAAAATCCATGAGCTATTCTCTCCATAACATCTCGCCATGGATATATGTAGGATTAGCTATTTTCGGAACTTTATGCTTATCGAGTATTTATCCTGCCATACAATTATCCGCATTTAAACCTATCGAATCATTAAAAGGAAAATCACTTAATCACCTCTCATCAAACATCATGAGAAAGGTCTTAGTCGTTTTTCAATTCACCATATCAGTAACCTTAATTGTGTCCACCTTGATTATCAAAAATCAGCTTGCATTCATTCAACAAATCGATTTGGGATACGATAAAGAGCATGTTTTGACTGTAAATCTACCTGGAGAGGCTTATAAGCATATTGAAGCTATCCGTTCAGAATTAAAAAACAACAGCGCGATACAAAATGTTTCGCTTTCCGGCGTGTATAACCTTACGGATTACGGCCACTCCACGGGAGATATTGAATGGCCGGGCAAATCCAAAAATAACCCATTAGTGGTATCACAGGCTACCATTGACAAAGAATTTATTCCTTTGATGGGTATTGAACTACTTGAAGGGACTAATTTTACCGGTTTACCGGCCGACTCATCCAACTACATAATCAATGAAACATTAGCAAAGCAAATGGGTCTGACCCCACCCTACGTGGGGTCGACGATGAGCTTTCACGACATTCCTGGTCAAATCGTCGGTGTGGTCAAAGATTTTCATTTTAAATCAGTCAGAGAACAAATAGGGCCTATGGTCTTCTGGACACGTTGGGGTGCGGGAACGTTATATGTTAAAACGACTGCTACTCAAACGAGACAAGCTATTAAAGCGCTAGAGACGATATACAATCGCTATCCCTCTGATGCGCCATTTAGTTACACCTTCGTAGACGCGCAATTCGACAATTTATATAAATCTGAACAACGAACAGGCTTACTATTTAATATTTTTTCAGGTATCGCTATATTCATATCGTCCCTCGGCTTATTTGCTTTGGCGACCCATGAAGGTCAGACACGTATAAAAGAAATCGGGATCCGAAAGGTGCTGGGAGCGAGCGTTTTCGGAATAGTCGAGCTGTTAGGGAAAAACTTCATCATGCTGGTAAGTATTGCGATTTTGATTGCTTATCCCATTGCGTTTTATCTGATGAAACAGTGGCTTGATAACTTTGCTTATAAAATCGAGTTAAGCATCTGGACATTCGTCGTCGGTAGTGTGATCGCCGTGGTAATAGCCATTTTGACAATAAGTTACCAAGCTATACGTGCGGCTACCGCAAACCCTGTAGAGAGTCTGCGGAACGAATAGAACACGGTATACTATTAGCGTCGGGAGGTATCTAAAAAGGCATACAAAGGTTACATGTCACGTTGTACGTAGCGAAGGATAACGCGACAGGTAGATAACCACATACAAAGACAGTTATGATAAAAAATTATATTAAATTAGCTTGGAGAAACCTCAGAAGTCAAAAGCTATTCTCCATCATAAAGATCGGGGGATTTGCCTTCGGTATATCCATCTGCTTGCTCATCGTTCTATTCGTGAAGCACGAACTTAGCTATGATAAATTTTATCCCGACTCAGATCAGATATATAGAATAGTAGGTGTTGCTAATCGTGACAATGTAATTCTAAAAGGGATAGCCATGCCCGCTCCTGCTGGACCAACATTGAAAGAGGAATTTCCTGCGATCGAAGCCATGGGCAGAATGCTTTCCAACCCGCTATTTGGCGCAGGAAGCAATCAATTATCTACACATGAAAACCCAGAAAACTTTTCAGACAATGGCTTTACCTATGTAGATCAGTCTTTTTTGGATATCTTCTCTCCACAGGCAATCTATGGATCATTAGCCCACGCGCTTGATAAACCCAACACTGTGGTTATAACCCAAAGCACGGCAAAAAAATACTTTAAAAGAGATCCTACCGGAAAGATCATTTATTTAAATAACGATAAGGACAGACCTTATACAATCACTGCGGTCATTGCAGACGTGCCAAGCAATTCCCATTTGTATGGCTTCAATTTCTTTATGACTTTATCAGGAATTGATTTTTATCCCGGCGAGCAGCAAAACTGGATCGCTAGTAATTATAGCACCTACCTGAAGCTAAAAAAGGGAACTGATATCGAGCCTTTGGCCAAGCAGCTTACCAAATCATACATTCAAGATCATTACGTTCCTGCTATTTTACAAGCGGGTATGCAAGTTAATCCTATCTTAAGCACGGCCAAACTCGTCTTACAACCTTTAGCTGAAATACATCTGTATTCATCGGACATTCAGAATTACAAATTAGAAACACAAAAAAGAGGTGACATTAAAACCGTATGGGTTTTCAGCGGCATTGCAGGATTTATTCTTCTTATTGCAGCCATAAACTTCATTAACCTTTCTACAACAAACGCTACCAGCAGAGCTAAAGAGGTAGGCATTAGAAAAACAATAGGATCCAATCGACGCGCCTTGATTAGCCAATTTATTACCGAATCCTTGCTCTACAGTATGATTTCTGTCTTTGCCGGCATTGCTATAAGTTTCCTGCTGTTACCCGTTTTTAACGACTTAGCAGATAAAACACTATCTATACCGTGGAATGAATGGTATTTCGTACCCGCTGCCATTGCAATTGCACTAATTATTGGTCTACTTTCCGGAATATATCCTGCTATTTATTTATCCGGCTTCAAACCCATATCCGTTCTAAAAGGAAAAATATCTTCGCGATCTGGAACATCAACATTTCGCAACGGATTAGTCGTGTTTCAATTCGTAACCTCTATAATCCTTATTATCGGAACGCTGATTGTTAATCAGCAGATGACGTTTATTCTAAGCAAAGATGTAGGCTTTAATAAAGATCAAGTATTGGTATTACATGGTACGAACACGCTGGGTAGCCAGACACGAACTTTTAAAAGCGAACTCGGCAGTATCCCTTCTGTAAACAACGTGACCATCAGCGATTACCTACCGGTGATGATCGATGGATCCAAAAGAAATGGTAATACCTTTTGGTTAGAAGGTAAACAGATCGAAGAAGCCGGAAAAGGTGGTCAATTTTGGATAGTTGACAAAGATTACCTTCAAACATTTGGACTTACCCTAATTGCTGGCAGAAATTTCAATATGGATGTAGCCTCAGACTCAGCGGCAGTAATAGTAAATAAAAAAATGATAGTGGAACTGGGGCTTAAAGATCCTATTGGGGCACGAATTACAAACGGAACAACATATACAATCATCGGCGTCGTTGATGACTTCATTTTCGGGTCACTACGAGAAGAAGGCTTACAGCCCCTTTGCTTGGCAATTGGAGGAAGTAACTCGTTAACATCTGTAAAAATCAGCTCGGACAACATCGACCTGACTATCAAGGATATTACCGCTATTTGGGATAAATTCTCTCCAAACCAAAAAATCCAATACAGCTTTTTGGATGAAGGGTTTGCCGCGTTATATAACGATGTTCGACGTACTCAAAACATCTTCACTTCCTTTGCAATTATTGCCATTTTCATTGCCTGTTTAGGTTTATTTGGCCTGGCGGCCTATACAACGACACAGCGAACCAAAGAAATAGGAGTTCGCAAGGTATTAGGCGCTTCAATCTCCGCTATCGTCAAACTACTGTCCAAAGATTTTGTAAGACTTGTGTTTGTGGCCATTGTCATCGCCTCACCCATTGCGTGGTGGGCGATGAACAAATGGCTGGAAGACTTTGCTTATCGTATCGATATAGAATGGTGGACATTTGCATTAGCGGGATCGGCGGCCGTAGTGGTGGCCTTGCTAACTGTCAGTTGGCAGGCAATACGTGCGGCATTAGCCAATCCTGTAGATAGTTTAAGGGATGAATAAGCGAATCCGCGTATTTGCAAATTTGTCGATACGCAGAAAAATCAAAGATTATAGATAATAACTGGATTGCAATACTGAAATCTGAATACTAAAAAATGATAAGGAACTACATTAAAACCGCTTGGCGTAGCCTTCTGAAAAACAAGGGCTTCACCGTTATTAACATTCTTGGTCTGACCGTAGGGCTGTCTGCTGTGCTGATCATTGCCCTGTGGGTGCAGAACCAGTTTCGACAGGACAATTTTTACAGCAATCAGGAGAATATCTACAAAGTATTGAACCGATACATCGTGGATATGTCAACTGGTCAGAGCACCCCTTATCCTGCGGCGGATGCACTTACCGAAAATTATCCGGAAGTGGAATATGCCGCGCGGGTGTATCGGCATTGGGAGCGTTTGTTGACCTTCAAAAGTGACGGTATCAAAGCGTATGGAAATGAGGTCGATCCCGATTTCTTGAAAATATTCGATTTTCCGGCTATAAAGGGAATGAGAGAGGACGCACTCAGCAACAAAACCAATATCGTCGTGACCGAGGGCTTGGCGAAAAGCCTGTTTGGAGACGAAGACCCCCTTGGCAAGACCATCACGCTGGACAACGAAAAATCCTACACCGTCGTCTCGGTGCTCAATGATCTACCGACCTATACGGATTTTAGCTTTAACTATTTGATTCCCATGGATCGGGATCCCTCGAACTGGAATACAATGAGCTATAGTACCTATGTAAGTCTCCGGCCTGGGGTCGACATCGAGGTGTTCAACGAAAAGATCGAACCTATGGTGCGTACCCATGCTCCCGATTTGAAGAACAACGTAAACTTTCTTTATCCCTTGTCCAGAATACACCTGTACTCGAAGTTTGAGAACGGTGTGGCTGTGGGCGGCAAGATCAGCCAAGTTCGTCTTATTGCTGGCATAGGGCTGCTGATCCTATGTATTGCCTGTATAAATTTTGTCAACCTCAGCACCGCAAAGGGACAAAAGAGAGCCAAGGAAGTCGGGGTTCGTAAAGTCATCGGAGCGAGCAAGGGCAATCTGGTCGGTCAGTTTTTGACGGAGTCTGTCATCATATCGGTCGTGGCGGGGATCCTGGCCATTGTGGCGAGCTTTTTGGCCTTGCCACTGTTCAACCAAATGCTCGACAAACCCTTGTCCTTCGTGACGACCGGGCCGTTGGTTTGGTTGATACTGTTGGGTTTTGTTATTTTTACTGGCTTATTGGCCGGCGTTTATCCGGCATTTGTCCTTTCGGCTTTTCAGCCCATCAAGACCCTAAAAAATATTAAAGTATCCAAAAAATCTAATTTCAGTATGCGTAGCGTATTGGTGGTCTTACAATTTGGCTCTGCCGTCGTGCTGATAATCGCTACTCTGATTATCCATCTACAGATCCAGTATGCGAGCGACAGAGATGTGGGGTATGATACCTCTCAACTACTGGAAGTCGCCCTCGAGGGCAAAGCCGTCGAGAATTATGAAACGATCAAGAACGAACTGCTGAACAGTGGTTTTGTCACCCATATAACCCGTACCGGACAGACCATTACCCAAAATAACTCATCATCATGGGGGAACTTTTCATGGCAGGGTGCTACGCCCGAACAATCAAAAAAAACGACTTTCTTCTTGACAAATGCGCAGAGTGATTTTATCGAAACCGTGGGACTCAAGCTGGTGGATGGCCGTGACTTGGACTATCCCCGCCTGCCTAGTGATAACCGTGCTATTCTGCTCAATGAGGCAGCAATTAAAACGATGGGTCTGGAAAACCCGATCGGGCAGTTTTTTAACTGGGGAGACGAGGCTTACACGATCGTGGGTGTGTTTTCGGACTTCGTTAGTGGCTCACCGTATAGCGAGGTAGAGCCAATGCTGGTCTTCTCATGGGTTGATAATCTCAAAAATATGATTATTCGTACGGACAATCAGCAGGCAATGAATAAAACTTTAGCTTTCATCGAAAGCACCGTAAAGAAATTCGACCCGGCCTATCCGTTCAACTACCGTTTTGTGGATGAACGCTATGCCGAAAAATTCAGGGACCAGCAACAAACGGCTTCTTTATCCCTGACGTTTTCGCTGTTGGCTATATTTATCTCTTGCCTGGGCCTGTTCGGACTTATCTCCTATATCACCGAGACACGTATCAAAGAAATCGGGATTCGCAAAGTGCTAGGTGCATCGGTATCAGGTATCGTTTCTATGCTTTCCATCGATTTTGTAAAACTTGTGTTTGTTGCCATTATCATCGCCACACCCATTGCCTGGTGGGCGATGAATAAATGGTTGGCCGATTTTGCCTACCGCATCGATATCCAATGGTGGATGTTTGTACTGGCCGGATTGTTGGCGATCGGGATCGCTTTATTTACGGTGAGCTGGCAGGCGATTCGGGCAGCGGTAGCGAATCCGACGGATAGTTTGCGGGATGAATAGTATGTTGGAACAAGGATTAAGGATATCTAAATTGTAAAAAGATGAACAACAAAATTAAAACTACTCTCCGTTATCTTTGGCGCAATAAGTTATTTACTGCGTTGAACATGATCGGGCTGTCGATCGGCATCAGCGCCTGCTGGCTGGTATTCAGCATTGTACATTATGAGTTATCTTTCGACAAGAAGATTCCCGATATTGAACACGTTCATCAGATTGTATCTAGGCAGGAATTTGAAGGAAAAAAGAGCAGTTTCGCAGGTGTTCCTTTGGGTATGGCACCGCTGTTAGCAGATGAGTCATTGGATGATGCTCTTATCGTACCTATATATAACCAATATTTTGAACGTTTGTCCATACCGCAGGATCATGAAGAAGAGCCCCTGATACTGGATGAGCAAGAGGGCATAGTGGGCACGCGGGCGGATTACTTCCAACTACTTCCTTATGAATGGATTGCAGGCAATGCCGAAACGGCTTTTCTCCAACCCAACAATCTGGTACTCACGGAAGAGCGCGCGCGACAGTATTTTCCTAAAAATAGCTCCACGGAACTTTTAGGCAAAGTTATAGTGGCAGATACAACACAGTTTGTGGTATCAGGCGTGGTCAGAAAACTATCCTTTCCAAGCAGCTTTAATGCACAGGTATTTATGGCTATTCCCGATAAGGAATGGCATAATCAGAACTGGAGCGGTATGAATTCAAACCACACCCTTTATGTCAAAACAAAAAATCAGGCATCTTTGAAACGCTTATTATCTATGGTAATACAACGTTATCAGGAAACGGCCGCTAAAGAGCACGAAAAACTTGGTGCTAAGATTAATTTTACTTCTTCTCCTTTGAAAGATAAACATTTCGAAAAGCAATTCGACACCGAAGGAAGTAGCATCAATAAAAAAGTACTTTACGGATTAGTGATGATTGGAGGATTCTTATTAATCCTGGCATGTATTAATTATGTCAATTTGAGTACATCACAAATGCCTCAACGCGCTAAAGAGATTGGTGTCCGCAAAACTTTAGGCGCGAGTCCACTTTATCTTACGGCAAATTTCCTTGTAGAAACATTATGTACTGTCTTGTTGGCTTTACTATTATCATGGCCGATTGTCGAATTATTTCGGCGGATATATCCTGAATTTATTCCTTCGGGAATGGAACAATTCAACAACAACTGGATTGTTGTACTGTTTCTGTTTATACTAGTTCTTCTGGTATCTCTTTTAGGCGGGCTGTATCCTTCCTATTTGATCAACAAAGTACGTTCTATAGACACATTGAAAGGAAAAATAGAGACCAAAATTAAGGGAACACGTTTTAGCTTGCTCAAGGCGCTAATTGTCTTCCAATTTGTCATTGCTCAGTTTTTTGTGGTGGGAGCGCTTATTATAGGTCAACAACTGGATTTCACACTGCAGAAAGATCTAGGTTTTGCTCACGATGCTATAGTGACTATCCGCATGCCTTACAAATCATATCAAAATGCAGATGTCGACCCTTTTTTATACAAACAAGCCCTGTCAAAATATCCTGAAATAGCAAATATCGCATTAGGACATGAACCTCAAAATAACAGTCATTGGGGAGATATTTATTACTTCGCCGCAGATACCGGACAAGTACAGCTTCACGCTCCAAGAAAATACGTTGATAAAGATTTTGTAGATCTCTATCATATCGAATTATTAGCCGGCCGTAATATACAGCAAACAGACACGATGCGTGAGGTTCTGATTAACGAATCTACTTTGAAACCCTTGGGTATCTCGTCCCCCGAACAAGCCGTTGGCCATATTTTGACACAAGATGATAATAAAATTTTTTCCATTGTTGGCGTATTTAAGGATTTTCACCAAAAATCACTGCATGTAAAAATAGAACCGTTGATCTTAGGATCCTCCAATAAGAGCGGACAACTGCAAACGTTCCATATCAAACTGCCGAATGATCGCAACCTATGGACAAAAACCTTCGCATTAATGGAAAAAGAATGGAAAATTTTTTATCCTAACGCACCGTTCGAATACAAATTCGCCGACGAAAAGATAAAGACCCTCTATGGGACCGAACACCGTACAGCAAAACTGATTGATTTAGCAACAGGGGTTACGATATTTATCAGTTGCCTCGGTCTGTTTGGCTTAGCGACGCTCACCGCATTTCAACGTACCAAAGAAATTGGTATCCGCAAAGTTCTGGGTGCTTCGGTTTCAGGCATTGTTGCGATGCTGTCCAAAGATTTTGTACGACTTGTAGTTATTGCCATTGCTATTGCATCACCCATTGCATGGTGGGCGATGAACAAATGGCTGGAAGACTTTGCTTATCGTATCGATATAGAATGGTGGATGTTCGCCTTAGCAGGATCAGTGGCCGTGGTGATAG
This sequence comes from Sphingobacterium olei, assembly GCF_005048855.1. Taxonomy (GTDB): domain Bacteria; phylum Bacteroidota; class Bacteroidia; order Sphingobacteriales; family Sphingobacteriaceae; genus Sphingobacterium; species Sphingobacterium olei. The sequence continues at coordinate 364,418 of NZ_SUME01000003.1, read as the reverse complement.
CCTTGTTGACCGTCAGCTGGCAGGCCATACGGGCTGCGATGGCGAATCCAGTGGATAGTTTGCGGGATGAATAAATCTTCCTCCAGTCCCTCCAAAGGAAGTAAGGACAAAAAAAAATGATAACAGATTGTAGATAATAACTAGATCTCGATACCGAAAATGATAAAGAACTATCTAAAAATAGCGATTCGCAACCTTTGGAAATATAAAGCGTTTTCACTACTGAATATTCTTGGCTTGTCTGTAGGGATAGCGTCAAGTGTACTGATACTATTATGGGTTTTCAATGAACGAAGCTATGACAATTTTCACCAAAATGCCTCCAAGATCTATCGCATTACAAGCGGTTTGTCGGAAGATTTTAAAGCTGCGGTTGTTCCCCCTCCTCTTGCACCTAAAATCGCTGAACGAAGTCCTTCTATCAAACGCTATACCCGTATTAGCCATCAGATCAATCAAACTTTTGAAAACAAAGGCATTCGTTTTGAAGAAAAAGGAGGCTATTATGTTGACACTACGTTTTTGAACATGTTTTCTTTCTCTCTTATAGCCGGTAATCGGCACACGGCTTTTCAGGATGCCAACTCGATACTCATTACAGAAAGTATGGCCAAGAAATATTTTGGAAAGACAAATGTTGTAGGCCAAACATTAAAACAAGACAACCGAAAACTTGTAACAATATCTGCAGTATTAGCTGATCTACCAAACAACACACACTTTCAGTTTGATTACCTCCTTCCAATGACAGCTATCAGCCCAGACAATTGGATGTACGAGACAAAAGAAGACTGGAGAAACTTTGTCAATTACGGATATATTGAGCTGGATGAAAACTATATTTCCTCTTCGTCTAATCGTCAGAAACTGGAGCAAGAAATTGCAGGCATCTATCGAGAACATGTATCAGGCTCTTTATTAAAAACAACTTTTCATTTACAGGCATTACCTGATATCCATCTATACTCTGGTAATTTTCAGGTTGATTTTGCAGGACGAGGTAACCATTTATATGTGAATACGCTGTTTTTGGTAGCCATATTTATTCTGGTTGTAGCCTGCATTAACTTCATGAACCTTACAACAGCACGTTCGGCACGGAGAGCAAAAGAAGTTGGATTAAGAAAAGTTGTCGGGGCAAAGCGTCTACAGCTCGTCTTTCAGTTTTTTGGAGAATCCATGTTGATCACCTATATATCCCTCATTCTAGGAATGACATTGGTATGGCTCATCTCACCAGTCTTTAGTCTATTAATCGGGAAAACGTTAGAAACACACATTTTCGATTCTAACATAATAATTACCCTCTTAAGCATATCACTCTTTACAGGGATTCTTTCTGGTTGTTATCCTGCATTGTATCTATCCGGATTTAAACCAATCAACGTGCTTAAAGGCGTGCTTACCACGAGCAACCATGGTCATCTGATATTTAGAAATGCGTTGGTGGTGATCCAATTTGTGGTATCCATATTTTTATTGGTAGGAACTATTGTCATTTACAAACAGTTAAACTTTATCAAAAATCGAAATATTGGATTTGATAAATCCAATTTGATCTATGTAGAAATGAATGGGGAAATTTGGGGCAAACAGGCTGCTTATAAAGATGCGTTAGCACAAAATTCCTTGACATCAAATTTCACGGTCATTGATATGATCCCTTCGAACCTAAAAAGCGGAACTGTCGATTTTCAATACGAAGGAAAAGATCCTAATTCTGATCTCATTGTACCTATGATGGATGTCAGCGAAAGCTTTATTGATGTATTTGATATAAAAATGGTTGCCGGCCGACCATTTTCTAAAGAATACCAAGATAGTAGCAATTACATCATCAATGAAAGATTAGCCGACATCATGGGGATTTCTCCCCACGATGCGATCGGTATGCCATTTACGTTATGGGGCGTTAAAGGTGAGATCATCGGAGTGGTAAAAGATTTCAATTTTAAACCCGCTAGTCAAATCATCGAACCTTTAATGCTGCGGTTTAACGATTGGGGCGGAATGTTTGTAGTAAAGGCACAGCCACATCAACTACAGGCTACCATAAGACTGTTAGAGGAAATCAATACTAGTTTCAACCCCAACTTTCCTTTTTCCTATGGGTTTGTCGATCAAGAGTTAGATAAGCTATATGAAAGCGAGCATCGTTTGGGTAATCTTTTCAATATATTTGCTGGTTTGGGAATTTTCATCTCCTGCTTGGGTCTATATGGACTATCCTCTTTTCTGGCCGAACAACGTTTTAAGGAGATCGGAATCCGAAAAGTCCTCGGTTCGTCCGTCGCAGGCATTGTATATCTTCTGACCAAAAGTTTCCTCGGGTTATTGATTTTGGCAATTGTTATTGCCATTCCTGTATCTTGGTACGGGGCATCAACGTGGTTGTCCGGTTTCGCCTATCGTATCGAAATCAATTGGATTATTTTCGGCACGGCTGCTTTTTTGACTTTTGTAGTGGCACTTTTAACGGTTAGTTACGAATCTATCAAAGCCGCACGGGCAAATCCTGTAGATAGCTTGAGGGATGAGTAGCAGGTTGGAATAAGGATAAAGGAACAAAGAACAAGGATGTCTACAAACTTAAGTATATCATCATTTATGCAATACCGAAGTTATGTAATTTCATCAATAGAAGTTATGTAATTTCATCAGTATAGTCTATGTAATTTCATCAATATAAGTTATGTAATTTCATCAAAATGATTTATATTTGTCCTGTCAAAGGATTGAATGATGTTTGTAACCAGAAGGATAGCGAATAAAATAAACGAAGTAAAGGACAAGTATCCTATCATAGCCCTTACTGGCCCCAGACAGTCTGGGAAAACGACATTGCTCAAAAACACGTTCCCTACATATCGCTATATTTCTTTGGAAGATCCAGACATTCGGGAGTTTGCCGAATCCGATCCGACGGCTTTTTTGGATCTTTATGATAAATACGTCATTCTGGACGAAATACAACGTGTCCCTCAGCTGTTCTCTTATCTACAGGGGCGCGTAGATGAAAGCGGACTTATGGGGCAATATATTTTATCCGGTTCTCAAAACTTTAATTTACTAAAAAGTATAACGCAATCTCTAGCGGGCAGAGTAGCCTTGTTCAAACTACTCCCATTTGACTTAGAAGAACTAAAAGCACACCAACTTCTATCCGAAGACTATGCCGACAATACACTGCGGGGTTTTTATCCTGCTATTTATGATCGGGAGATTAACCCTTCCATCTTTTACAGCAATTATTTACAGACTTACATCGATAAAGACGTTACCGAGCTATTAAAAATAAAGGATTTCCGACAGTTTAGACAATTCATCAAGCTATGTGCCAACAGGGCTGGTCAACTGCTCAACCTTTCTGCGCTGGCTAACGAAGCCGATATATCTTTTAATACGGCTAAAGAATGGTTGTCTATTTTAGAAAGCAGTTACATCACATTTCTACTTCACCCCTATTACGAAAACAGGAATAAGCGATTAGTCAAAACACCCAAACTTTACTTTTACGATGCCGGATTATTATGTTTTCTTTTAGGTATAAAAACAACAGAACAATTGTTATTGGATCAGGCTCGAGGTAACATATTCGAAAATATGATTATAGCAGAGCACATAAAAAGCACCAATCACCTTTATCAATTTAACGATCTATATTTCTGGCAGGACAGTAACGGAAATGAAATCGACCTCCTTTGGAAGGTTGACCGCACCTTTATAGCGACAGAAATAAAAGCGGCTAAGACAATAACCACAGAAATGTTTAAACAGTTGGACAAATTCGAAAGCTATCAGGAAACACATGTGCAAAAGGTTTTGATCTACGGAGGCAATCAATCCCAAAAGCGCAGTAAGTATCTCGTCAGGAGCTGGAACGAAGCATCGGACGGAAGTCTTTATAAATAAGCCGCAGGGGGTGCGAACTTAAATAAACCGATTTTGGGGAAATTGGTTAATAATCGGTAAAATCCTACGACTTAAAGATTTTATTTAATTTTTACACCTCACGTTCCATATAGAAAGCTCCGTCTTTGCTTTCCATCCGCTGAATAGCGAAAGATTGTTCTGAATCACCTTGTAAAACGCTTAGCACATTTTTTGGCTTTAAATATTGATCCATGTCGGTGCAACACTTCGTGTAAATTTCATACGGATCCCTTTTATCTTTAAAATAACCTTCGGCAAATAGCTCTCGCATACAGGTGTGTATTTTGTCTAACTCAGTCGAAGTTGACACGGTATATGGATCTATATCATGTCTCTTATCGATCAATCTGAATTCATTAACAAAGGCATTCTCTACACTATCTAACCTTTCAACCTGATAGACAGTTTGGCTTTCTAATACCATATAGGTCAGTTGATAAGAGTAGTTATCATTGAGGCTTTCTTGTCCTTCCGAAAAAAGAAACCCTATACTTTTTAGATCCAAAGCCCGCTCCATCCTAAGCAGATCTACTATCGTTAACTTCTTAAATTTAAATGTCTCTACTTTACGTATAAAATCCAGACGCTTTCCCATTAAAAAAGAAATCTCAATAGGAGATAAATGCCGAGAAATCCGTAATAACATCATACGGTAATACATTATCATTTCAAAGGGGGTATACATCCGTCTGTACACCTTTGTTGTAGGTTTAAATTTCCTTTCTTTCATAATTTCTAAATTTGATTTATATAGTTTTTCTATACAAATAAATAGATTAAATATCAATATTCAAAACATCTGTTTAAAAATTATTTACATTTCATACATTTATCTATACAAATAGACACAATAGCAATGACTAAACTAGGAGAATACTTAGCAAAGAAATCAGTTAATAAATCGATGGTGGCCCGTAAAACTGGACTCAGCAAGGCTAGAATTAACGAATTAACCATGACCGATAGCGCCAAACTACGTTTAGATGAAATGTACTTGATCGCATTAGCTATTGATACAGATCCTTGCGAAATGATGAAAATTCTCTGTGCAGACTTAAGTTTAGACGAGTCAGATTCTTAGAATGTGTAATATTATAGCGTAATCCAAATGAGGGCAATATTTTACTATAGTAACGCGTCGCACATTATACTTTTCATTTTGTCATCCTGACATTAGGAATTGCGAAGTAAACATTCAAACAAGCAGTACAATGATCCTTTCTATAAAGACCAACAGATTGCATTATTTGGAAATTTTGATTAAATTCGCATATTAAATTTATAGAGATACGCCAATTTTCGGGATTTATACGACGACATTGCTTTGACTTAGGTTAAAAATTATAAAATCTTTTTTAGTTTTTTTTGGGGCGTTTGTTTGCGAATTATTCCAGAAAGTTATTTTAGTTACGGATTATCCGTTTTGCTATATTAAATATTGCCCATTTTTAACAGAAATCACTAAATTCATATGATTTCCCCATGCTTTATTAAATTATCGAACTATCTGTCGCTGATTGACAATAGAAATCATTATTATGGTATATAGTAATCAAACCGAAACTGAACTCATGACGCTTCTAAAAGAAGGCGACCACAAGGCATTTTTGGAAATATATGACCGCTATAAAGTGCTGCTTCAGCAACATGCCTATAAGAAAATTGGTGACGCTCAGGATGTCCAAGATGTTATTCAGGAGTTGTTTACTGAACTTTGGGATAAGAGAATATCTCTCAATATAACTACAGGATTGTCCAACTACCTGTTTACAGCCATTAGGAACCGCTCTCTCAATTTGATTTATAAGCGGAGAAAAGAGATGCATTATCTTGAATCACTGGAGGAATTTATTAATGAAGGGAACTACCTGATCGACCTTCAGATTCGAGAAAGAGAATTCACAGAGCTTATACAAAAGGAAATCGATGCTCTACCAACACGCATGCGAGAAGTGTATAAATTAAGCCGTGAAGAGGGACTTTCCCATAAACAGATTGCAGAACTGCTAGGTACCTCAGAAACGACAGTATCTAAACAAATAACCAATGTGCTTAAAATTTTAAGAAAAAAACTCGGCTCATTATACTTCATAACTTTTTTCTTCCCTTAATCACCCCTTATTTCCTAAATTCTCCATGAATACTATCTTTCATGGAACTTTTCGCTTGAATTTCAACACAAAAACAAATAAAACACCGATAAAACAAACTATTAAAAGCAGAACCTTACATTTATTTAACTTTTTTTTAATCTCGGATACTTGTTCGGGCGAGTTTGTTTGTCTTAACTATAAATGGGGGTAAAACATTTCCCTATTTTAGGCAATGAAAGAGTCAGAAAAATTATTAAAGAGATACATAAGTGGGGAGGCAGATCCCCTTGAACAGACTATTGTTGAAAAATGGTATGCTGCATTAAATGTGCAGGATACTTCAGGATTCAATGATGCGCAAAAGCAGCAACAGCTAGAATTGATAAAGCAGAATCTGCCAGGACCAATGATTCGTAAAGTCAAACTATGGCCACGCATTGCAATAGCTGCTGCATTATTTATAGCTGTATTAGGTGCTAGTCTGTTTTACTTCAGCAACCAGCCAGATAGAACAGCCGTAAAAACAATTTCTTATGCTAATGATATTGCTCCGGGAAAAGAGGGAGCAACTTTGACTTTGGCAAATGGAGAAAAAATATCGATCAATAACACGATTACTGGAGATATCGCGAGACAGGGAGGAGTAAAAATTTCAAAGGCAGCAGACGGTAGCATTCTTTACGAAATTAGAGAAAGTAGATCAGGTCAAGTAGAATACAATAGCTTATCAACTGCAAGAGGGCAGCGAACGCGTTTGCGTTTACCTGACGGATCATTGGTATTTTTGAATGCCGGTTCTTCTTTAAGATACCCAACCTCTTTCACGGCATTAAAAAACCGCCAAGTGGACCTCGAAGGCGAGGCTTTCTTTCAAATTGAAAAAGATGAGGCGCATCCATTTATTGTAAAAACAAAAGGACAGCACGTAACTGTTTTAGGGACGCACTTTAACATTAAAGCCTATAAGGAAGAGGCGAGCGTGATAACCACCCTTCTAGAAGGCAGCGTGCGTGTAAATTTTCAGGCTGCCACATGGAATGATAACGGAAAAGTTATCTATGAGGATGAAATTGTGCTGAGTCCTGGACAGGAATCCCTACTTCAAGGAGAGTCTATCAGTATCGCCAAAGCGAACCTGGAAGAAAATATGGCCTGGAAAGAAGGCGATTTTATATTCACTGAGAAGGGTATAGAAAGCATTATGCGTGACATTGCACGATGGTATAACATCCAGATCGTTTACGAGGGAAGCATCCCCACAGGTACGTTCTCAGGGAATGTTTCCAGATCTAAAAACATAAGCCAGATACTCCGGGCTTTGGAATCCACAAAATTAGTTCACTTTAAAGTTGAAGGAAGGAAGGTATACGTGTCGAAATAACTACTTGAATAAATTAACCAGATCCCGAAGATCGGAACCTGATTAAAATTTGGCTTGGGCCAAAAACAACTGATCAACCGAATCCGTAGTAACCTTTCCCGTGGAAAGTTGAGGTATGCTACAGAACCCTAAGATGAAATAAATGTATACAAAATATATCAGAAAACCCGGTATGCCTGAAGGTATATGCCGCAAAACCTTGCTAATTATGCGATTAACCAGCATGATATTTTTAGCATTTCTTATGCAAGTTCCCGTAGTAGGGTTCGCACAGAAAATTACATTATCAGAAAAAAACGCGTCACTAGTAAGGATTTTCTCCAAAATTAAATCGCAGATCGGTTACGACTTTGTCGCAGACGGTAGTGTATTAAAAGCTGCGAAACCTGTAAATCTCCAGGTAAAAAATATGGAACTTCAGGAAGTTCTTGAGGTTATTTTTAAAAACCAGCCCTTAGCTTTCGAAATCCAGAACAACATGGTTGTTGTACGTAAAAAGGAAAACACTCTCACTCAACACGTTACCATTACCATTCATAACGTAGATATAAGGGGATTGGTAATGAATGAGAGAGGAGAACCAATGGCCGGCGCCAGTGTTTCCGTACGAGGAAGCAACCAGGTTACCAAAACGGCTTCAGATGGATCGTTTGGCTTGCGAAACCTCACGGGTAAGGAAACGTTGATTACGACTTTCATCGGTTATAAATCGGATACATTAACATTAAATGGTCAAAATAGCGTGGTGATTGCCATGAAGCCTTTGGTTGCAGCACTTGAGGATGTATCCATCGTAAGTACAGGTTATCAGGATCTGAACAGAGACCGCGCAACGGGTTCATTTGGGATCATAACGGCTAAGGAGATTGCACAATTTCCAACGGTCAGTATCCTTGAACGTTTGCAAGGGCTGGTTCCGGGAGTGAATATTTCGACAAAGACAACAGCTGGTAAAAGCCGAAACGGAACAATTAACATACGTGGTGTCTCGACCATCGTTGGTAATTATACTCAGGTGAGCGTAGAGCCCCTTTTAGTGGTCGATGGCTTTCCATCGCAGATTTCCATCGAAAATGGTGCACTGGATTTGCTTAACGCAGATGACATTCAACAGGTAACTTTCTTAAAGGATGCTGCTGCAGCATCTATATGGGGTATTCAGGCGGCAAATGGCGTTATTGTAATTACGACTAAAAGAGGCAAACAAAATGCAGCACCATCACTTAACTTTTCGACTACCTATAGCACCGGTGCAAAACCCAGGACGGATTACGGGCCAATGATGTCTGTCGCTGATTACATTGATCTTGAAAAAGATATGATCAATAAAAATTATGTGGAAGACCTTACCCAATCAGCCTATATATCGGGAAACCTGACTCAAGCCCAAGCCGTCATTTTTAAAAACAAGCGTGGCGAAATTTCTGAAGCCCAGATGAATGCAGAGCTTGCTGCATTGGCACAATATGATAACGCAGATCAAATTTCTGAATACCTGCTTCAGCGGCAGGCCACAAAACAATATAATTTATCACTTTCCGGTGGTGGTGTAAATAGCTCTTATTACATGTCTGGCTCTTACAATACCGATGACAGGATATACAAAGGAAATAAGAATAAGGGTTATTCCTTCAACTTATCTACAACTTCCAATCTCCTAAAAGGACGCGTTGCAATTAATACTTCCCTGATTTACGGTAACACTACGGATAAAACTAATCCCGCCGCTGCGCTTGGGATGAGCATGTCTCCGTTTGGACTGCGCCCTTATGATTTACTGGTCAATTCGGATGGAAGCACGATGTACTACGATGTTTTTACGATTCCATCCAGGGCCCGGAGTTTAGAAAGCCAAGGTTATCTTCCGTTTAGGTATTCCGCGCTAGATGAATTGAATTACAACAATACCATCAATACAGGTAACAATTTGGGCCTGAATGTAGATGTCAGAACTAAGATTACTTCATGGCTTAATTTTTCGGTCTCTGGAAATCTGGGCCGGAATTTTACCGAGCGTGAAAATTATCAGGAACCGGATAGTTACGAAGCCAGGATTATGATAAATAGGGCGACTACTATAAATTCTGCTGGTCAATTGGTTTATGGCCTTCCTATTGGTGGAAAGTTGATTACGAATAATGGATCAACCAAGAGCTATAATTTGAGGGGCCAGTTAAACATCAATAAAAACTGGAACAACAAACATGAACTGAACGCTGTACTGGGGAATGAAATTCGTGAGGTTTTTAATAAAACCAGCGGAGAGAACCGTTATGGCTATAATAAGGAGATCAATTCATTTACGCCGGTAAATCCCAATGGAAGCTACCTGGATATAACTGGAAACCGTCCGGCTATTGGGGCTACGTCCTCGCCGGTTGTAGAGAGAACCACCAGGGCATTATCTTATTATTCAACTGCCTCATACACCTATGATAGCAAGTATACTGTTTCGGCAAGTGCACGTTTTGATGATTTGAACCTGCTTGGTGTGGAACGGAGAAAAAGAGCCATCCCGCTTTGGTCTGGGGGATTAAGCTGGAACATGAAAAAGGAAAGCTTTTTGAAAGATGTGGAGTGGTTGAGCGCCTTATCCGGACGGTTTACTTATGGTTTCACCGGAAATGCCCCACAGGGCTATGCACCGGTAACGGTGATCGAATTACAGGGAACAGATGGTTATTCCCTCCTTCCGAATGCGCGTATTGAAAAGCCCGCGCGAGAAGATCTGGCGTGGGAAAAGACCAAAATGCTGAATTACGGACTTGATTTTTCCCTTTTTGACAGTCGCATTTCTGGAACCTTTGAATACTACAAAAAACATACTAAGGATATCTTTTATGAATTGCCCATCAACGGAACCTATGGTTTTTCAAGAACTTTATTTAATGCGGCCACATTAGACGGAGAGGGTGTAGATTTAGGTTTTTCATTTGCACTCGTTAGATCTAAACAAGTGACTTGGAACAATACGATCAATTTGTCTTACAATACCAATACCATTCATGATGAGCGTTTTAAATTGCCTATCGCCAATATGCTGGCGCCTGGGGAGGAGGCATTGTACGATGGTTACCCGACAGACTATTTATTTACGTATAAGTTTGCAGGATTGGATGAAAAAGGAGAAACATTAATAGAGGATCCTAACGAGCAAGGCAAATTGTATACGACCTGGGATTTCCCTTTTTATGATGTGAAGTCGTATTCAGGAAGAACAACCTCACCATGGTATGGTGCATATAACACTAACGTTACCTACAAGAGGTTTGATCTGGGTCTTCAATTTCAATATCAGCTCGGTGGTGTTTTTTTAAGGCCCTCAGTTGCTGAAACGGGATTTTATTTAAGCCGTGCCGGAGATTTGGCACAGCGCTGGAGAAAGCCAGGTGATGAATTAACGACCAACGTTCCAGGAATTACATCGGATTATTCGCAGGGTTTTAATTATGGAACCAGTGTAGAGAGATATTCCAATTCAGATTTACTGGTGAGAAGCCGAAGCAATGTAAAATTGAATCAGGTGCGCCTGTCCTATGCGGTTCCTCAGCCGGTGGTGGCTAAAATGGGTATTAAGGCCTTGAGTTTATCTGTGGTTTGCAGGAACCTAGGTATGATCTGGGCCAAAAATAAGGAGAAAATTGATCCGGACTATTTATTTAATGTGAGCAACACCTACCAATTGGCTCCCGTACGCAACTATTCTTTTCAACTTAACCTAAGTTTATAATGCATAAAAAAATCACTATGAATGTATTTAAAGTATTTTTCATCACTATAACTGCCGCAACCTTATTTTCCTGCCGGAAATATGTAGAAAATGTTCCGGTGCAAGGCCAGCGGGTTTTAGTATATACAAATGATTATCGCCTACTAATGAACAGTAGAACCGATTCAGAATTTGGCTCGGCAAATGCAGCGATTATAGGTTGTGATGACATTGATCTCAAAGATCCGAACCTCCAAAGCGAAATCTCCTACAATAGTGTATACGTTGCGCAATATACCTGGGCAAAACCATTCTATATCGACAAAGAGGATGATTTTGATTGGAATTCCATGTATAAAGCAATATATACTTTTAACACCGTGATCTCAGGTGTATTGGAGAGTAAAAATGGTTCTCTGGCAGAGCAGAATGCGATTTATGCGGAAGCACTTATTCAAAGGGCATTTACTTATTTTACGCTGGTAAATTCACATGGGAAGCAATACGATGCTTCGACGGCTGGCACTGATCTTGGTGTACCGCTGTTATTGGAAGCAAGGCTGTTTGTAAACTTGCAAAGGGCCACTGTTGCTCAAGTTTATGCCCAAGTACTGAAAGATATAGAAACCGCTATTCCTTTATTGCCTACTGCTAAAATGAATTCAGTGAACCCGTACCGAGGCAGCGCCTATGCGCTATTGGCTAAGGTTCATTTGAACATGCGTAATTTTGAGGCCGCTCGAGTAGCAGCAGAACAAGCATTAGCACTTTCAAACGGACTTAATGATTACAATCTGTTCGTTAATGCTGCATTTCCTACGCTGATACAAAACAAAGAAGTTCTGTTACGTAAAATTCCCCGACTTAGTTATGCCGGCTTGCAGTTGAGCGAAGACTTATTGAACTTACTAGGGACTAAAGACTTGAGATATACTCTATTTACCAGAGACGGAAGCATCGGTTATCCCAGCTTTACAGGTAGGCGATTTTTTGCCGGAGCTGGTGCTGACAACGCATGCGTGGGATTAACAGTTGGCGAGACCTGGCTCATCCGGGCAGAATGCCTGGCACGTGCAGGAAGACGTGCAGACGCCTTACAGGCGTTAAATGATTTGCGTAAATTTAGGTTTACGCAGGACGATTATGTGGCGCTTACAGCTACATCAGATCAGCAGGCGTTAGAAATGGTTATTAATGAACGCCGTAGGGAATTATTCGGAACTGGACTTCGGTGGTTTGACCAAAAACGCTTGAACAAAGATGCCGCATTCGCAAAAACGGTTACACGTGTCTACAATGGTACGACCTACACGCTGGAGCCTAACAGCAACGCATATGTATTTCCGTTTTCTCCTATAATCGTTAATCAAAATCCGGAGTTAACACAAAATCCGAATTAAATTATGTTCTGTTACTTATGGTTTTTATAACATCAGCAGCAGAATTAATATTCCTATAAAATGTAAAATCACTAAATTTTGGAAAAAAGTATAGTAAAAATAGAGAATTTATCGCATCGATATAGCAGCAGCTGGGCGATACGTGACATCAATCTGGAGATTAGCCAATATGGTATTGTCGGGCTCCTGGGGTCAAATGGTGCCGGGAAATCCACCACGATGAACATTCTTTGTGGATCCCTTAATCAAACGGAAGGAAATGTCTATATCAATGGCATCAACTTCAGGGATGACCCGATGCGCGCTAAAATGGAAATAGGCTTTTTGCCCCAGAATCCGCCTTTATATTTGGATCTTACCGTGGATGAGTACCTTGAATATTGCGCAAGCCTACGGGACATGTCTGGCCAGGTCCGAAAAGATGCAGTGAAAGAAGCAAAAGAACGCTGCGGAATAGACCACTTCAGTGGAAGATTGATCAAAAACCTCTCCGGGGGGTACAGACAACGCGTGGGCATCGCTCAAGCCATTGTACACCGCCCCAACGTCCTCGTACTCGATGAACCGACAAATGGATTAGACCCCAACCAAATCATTGAGGTGAGGAACCTGATTAAAGACATCGCTAAAGATAGGGTGGTGATATTTTCTTCACACATTCTTTCCGAGGTGCAGTTGCTATGCAGGGACATTAAGATGATTGAGAACGGAAGGATCGTATTTGAAGATACGATGGAAGCGTTTAACAATTACATTGAGCCGCACAGCTTGCTGATCCACTTTAATAATATGCCGGATATCGCCGCATTGGAAACCATTGAGGGCATCATCAGAGCAGAAATTCTTACCGATAGACTCGTACGCCTGTTTTTTAGCGGAGAGGCTGGGATCGCCGAAACCATCGTCACGAAAAGCGTGCAGAACGGCTGGCGTTTACAGGAAATTACGCTCGAAAAAGACTCGGTAGAGGAAATATTTAAACAATTGTCCCAACAATAAACATATCAAAAAAGCTTAATGAAAACAATTTTTCGAGTGGCTAAAACAGAGCTGAAACTGCTGTTTTATTCCCCTATTGCCTGGTTTCTGATTACTATTTTTATGGTCCAGTGCGCCTTTGTCTATCTGAAAGGGCTTGACGATATCGCTATCACAGTAGAGGGTGGCTATAAAATTCCGTTTAGCATTATCGCTTCCATATTTTCGGGGGGACGAGGCGTCCTCTCTAACGTGATGGGGAACCTTTACCTTTACCTCCCGCTTCTGACTATGGGGCTCATTAGCCGCGAAACGAGCAGTGGTACCATCCGGCTTTTATATTCTTCACCGATTCGCGTACGGGACATTGTATTAGGAAAATTTGTAGCAATGGTAGCCATGAGCTTAGTCATGGTGTCCATTGTATCTATTTATATCATCACCAGTTACTTTACGGTAAATAATCCGGATACGGGATTGCTGCTGAGCTATGTGCTTGGTTTATTCTTACTGCTCTGTGCTTATTCTGCGATCGGAATCTTTATGTCCTGCCTCACTACCTATCAGATTGTAGCCGCAGTGTGCACATTTGTAACTTTCGGTATACTCTATAATGTCTCCGGTTTGTGGAAGGGAATCCCTTTTCTAAGAGACGTTACTTATTTTCTTTCCGTAGCCGGCCGTACAGACTGGATACTCGCAGGACTGATCACCAGCAATGGAATTATATATTTCGTTGCAATTGTGTTCATGTTTCTGCAGTTGACCATCTACAAGCTAAAAACGGGGATGGAGACAACGTCTACCTGGGTTAAGGTGAGCCGTTATAGCCTTATTGTCATTGTCACGATTGGCATTGGTTACATCAGTTCAATTCCTCAGCTTATTCTTTACTTCGACGTAACTAGGGATAAAAGCAACACGATTAAGCCAGATACGCAGAAAATTGTGGAGGATCTGGGAGATGAGCCGCTTGAAGTTACCGGGTACGCAAACCTGTTCGGCGGATATATGGAAGACGCAAAACCTGAATCCTACCAGCTGAACATCAATCGCTGGGCACCCTATGTCAGGTTCAAGCACAACATCAGGTTAAAAACAGTACTTTACTATGACACCCTGGGTGTTGGAGAGGAGATGAAAAAAGGCAATCTCGGGAAAACATTAACCGAGATCGCGGCCAAATCCGCAGAAACTGCGGAGATCAGTCTGAGCCAGTTTAAGCGTCCTGAAGAGATCAGAAAAATGATTGACCTTTCTCAGGAGCCCAATTATTACATCATGCAGCTCAAATATAAAGGAAGGCAAACTTTCTTAAGGGTATTTCCTGATAATGAACACTGGCCATCCGAGACTGAGATTTCTGCGGCACTAAAAAGATTGCTTCTTGCAAAAATTCCAAAAATTCTGTTTGTAACCGGAAACCTGGAACGTAACATAAATAAAATGGGTGACCGTGAATACCGGGCTTTAGCAAACCTGAAGAATTTCAGGAATTCACTGATTAATCAGGGCTTTGATGTGGATACCATTTCCTTACAAAGCGAATCGATTCCTGAAAACATTTCCGCACTCGTACTCGCTGATCCAAAGACCGAACTTACGGCAGTAGAAACGTCAAAATTGCAGCAGTTCATCGACAATGGCGGTAATTTGCTAATTTCCGGTGAACCGGGAAAACAAGCCATGCTTAATCCGTTATTAAAACAATTTGGCGTTCAACTGATGGATGGCGCCATCGTCCAGACCAGCAGGGATCTGGAACCCCACCTTGCCGCACCGTTTTTGACCGGCACAGGCGCCAAGCTCTATCCGCCACTTGTAGCCGCGCACCGCGACAGTGTAGTAGTTTCAATGCCCATGGCCACAGCGCTCGGTATTGAAAACTCAAGTGTATACACGATAAAACCATTACTAGTTACCGACTCAAGAAAAAGCTGGCTTAAAAGAGACAAATTTGTAACGGATTCTGCAAAGGTGAAGTTTGAACCTGAAAGAGGTGATCTGCAGAAATCCTTTCCGCTGGCTGTTAGCCTGACCCGGAATACAAAAGGGAAAGAGCAACGTATCGTCGTTGTGGGCGACGCTGATTTTATGTCCAACATCGAGTTAAACCGTTTTAACATGAGGACGGCCAACTTTGCCTTCAATACAGGGATTTTTAGTTGGTTAAGTTATGGTGAGTTTCCAATCAGCAGTTACCGTCCGGCGCCGAAGGATACTACGCTTTTAATCAAAAGGGAACAAATTAAATACCTGCGGATTACATTGCTTTGGGTATTCCCAGGCCTACTACTCGCCCTTGGGACATTAATATTGATCAGAAGAAAAAGAAAATAAAGAAATGGCATTCCTTACTGATCAACAAACGATAGACGACCTTAATCTTTTTGGAAAATCTGGTGGAGATTCCATCTATCAGATTTTTAACAGAACGAAAACGAGAGGTGGAGCGGCAATCCTGGAAGAAATGTTTCGTTTTCCGCTATCAGATGAGACTAAAATCAACCATCGTAGCCGGATTATTCAATATCTCGCCAAAACAGGAACATCTTTCCCCTTCAGCGTTGATAATTTTGACCCGGTAGAAACATACATAAAAAATACAGATACAAGGACCAAGCTGTCCGCACAGGAAAGCTCTATTGCAAAAAAGTTCAGCAACCTGGTTGCTCTGGATGCGGTTACTTCGGGCGTATACCTTGGGATCACGGCTTTAATCAAGCTGCTAAACGAGCTGAATCAGTTTTTGAATAGCCTTGATATGGGTTCGCTTGATTTTTACCAGCAGGATAAAGCCGATATCATGAGCCTGCTAACCACATCGGGAATTAGGGAGAGCCTGAACTTGCCTCTTAACACAAAGATTTCTTCGGACGAATATGTGGCGTACGACGAATTTTTCAGGTTTAAACACCGGGATGCGGTACTCAAAATACTTAATTATGTATACGGTCTAGATGTTTACTTTTCTATAGCCAAAGTGGCGGTAGAACGTGACTTTATTTTTCCGAAAGCTCTGCCTAAACAGCAGCATGTAGTTAAGTTAGAGGGCGTGTACCATCCGCAAGTAAAAAATGCGGTGGCCAACTCCATCCATATTACGCCCGACAGCAACGTGATTTTCCTAACCGGCGCCAACATGGCCGGAAAATCTACTTTTATGAAGTCATTGAGTGTCGCACTCTTTCTAGCCCATATGGGTTTCCCGGTCGCTGCCAAAGAAATGGAATTTTCGGTGCTGGATGGAATTTATACTACCATTAACTTGCCCGATAACTTAGGTTTGGGGGTAAGTCATTTCTATGTAGAAGTGTTGCGTGCGAAAAAAATCGCCCAGGAACTTAAGCTGGGTCGGAATCTGTTTGTTCTTTTTGACGAGATGTTCAGAGGCACCAATGTAAAGGACGCGGCGGAAGCTACCATTGCTTTTACCGAAGCTTTTGCAGGGAAACGCGATAGCATGTTTGTGATTTCCACGCACATCATTGAAGCGGGCGAAATACTTAAAGAAAGATGTGATAATATTAATTTTGTCTATCTGCCCACCCGTATGGACGGTAATCAACCCGTATACACCTACACCCTGGAACAAGGTTTAACAGCTGACAGGCATGGAATGATTATTATAAAAAACGAAGGAATATTGGATATTTTAGCGTCTGGCATGGAGCGGATGAATAAACAAAAGATATGAGCTTTACAGTTGACAAACAAACGCTGGAAGATTTAAACTTGTTGGGCAAGTTTACACCAGGTTCTATTTTTGGCATGTTCAATAAAGTACAGACCAGCGGCGGTGAAAGGCTTTTGCTGCAGTTGTTTAAAAATCCCCTAACAGATCCTGATGCCATTAATAAACGTAGTGGCTTGTTGAGCTATTTTCAAGAGAAGGCACTGGATTTTCCCTTTAGTCGAGCTGAATTTCAGACCGTAGAACACTATTTTAGCACGGGCAGCAGTACAAACTATCCAGCCGCATTTATAGTGGTTTTCTCTAAGAAAATACAAGCCTCCCTGTTAAGGGATGAGCGATATCCAGCGCTGCAGAAGGGCTTGGTAGCGACAATAGGTTTGCTAAATTCCTTAAATGATTTCCTAAAGCAGTTCAATGACCCTAATCCAACACCTTTTGATGAGGAACTGCAAGTGCTTCAGCGAATCCTTGAAACACCTGCGCTCCGTAACTTATTAAAAGAAAAAGATGCTGATGAATTTTCAATTGCGAAGCTCGCCGCCTATGATCATTTGTTGAAACACACCCTTCAGGCGGATATAGAAATCCTTATGGAGTGCATTTATAAATTAGACGTTTACCTTGCCGTGGGCAAGGTGGGCAAGGCCCAGGGCTTTGCATATGCCGAGGCACTGCCTAAAGGAAAGCAAGTGATAGAAATTGCCGCGC
This sequence comes from Sphingobacterium olei, assembly GCF_005048855.1. Lineage (GTDB taxonomy): Bacteria > Bacteroidota > Bacteroidia > Sphingobacteriales > Sphingobacteriaceae > Sphingobacterium > Sphingobacterium olei. Next base: position 346,519 of record NZ_SUME01000003.1, on the reverse strand, counting down.
TTTGGCATCCGGCATTAATCAAAGGGGTGGCCAACCCGGTTGGTTTTAACGGAGAAAATAATATGATTTTTCTTACCGGGGCCAATATGGCCGGGAAGTCTACCTTTATGAAATCATTAGGCATTGCGCTTTATTTGGCACACATGGGCTTTCCGCTTGCTGCAAGAGGGATGCGTTTTTCCGTCTGCGATGGAATTTATTCTTCGATAAATGTGTCCGACAGTTTGAATATGGGTTACAGTCATTTTTATGCGGAGGTTTTGAGGGTAAAAAAAGCAGCGGAAGAAGTGGCCAGAGGGAAAAGCTTTCTTGTTTTATTTGATGAGTTGTTTAAAGGAACCAATGTTAAAGATGCTTACGATGCGACTCTAGCAGTAACCGACGCCTTTGCGCAATACCGACAATGTTTTTTCGTCATTTCTACCCACATTATTGAGGTAGGGGAAGCCTTGCAAAAGACAACAGACAATGTGCAGTTTGCTTATCTGCCTACGGTGATGGACGGCAAAGTACCGAGATACACCTACCTGCTTGAACAGGGCATTACAACGGATCGTCAGGGAATGCTTATTATTGAAAATGAAGGGATACTAAATCTGCTTAAAAACTAGAACACATAAACATTAGAGGCTTAATCGCTTCTAAAATAATTACATACAAATGAAACACAGCATACTTTGGATCGGTATTTTACTGATGATGACCAGTACTTCTGTTGCACAGAAGGGACTGAGCAAAAAGGAAGCGGAAGCGCTTTCGGTTAAAGAGTGGGCGCAGGAGAAACAGCGTTTACTTCCTGCAGCACAAAAGGTGTGGGCGGAAGGGATCATTAAATTTGGCAAGTACACCATGCCCATCGCCTATAGAACCTTTGGAGAAAAGCCCGCAGATGGCCGTAGCCTCTACATCTCTTTGCATGGTGGCGGAAATGCACCGCCGGCAGTAAATAATCAGCAATGGGAAAATCAACGGACATTGTATCCAATTTCGGAAGGTCTGGTGATCGTACCTAGAGCGCCGACAGATACCTGGAATCTATGGCATGAAGACCACATCGATAACCTGCTGGATTCCCTGATCTGTTATGGAGTGATTTTGGAGGATGTTAACCCTAATAAGGTCTATATTTTGGGTTACTCTGCAGGTGGGGACGGTGTGTTTCAGTTGGGACCACGGATGGCCGACCGTTGGGCGGCCGCTTCCATGATGGCAGGGCACCCTGGTGATGCTAATGCACTCAATCTCCGGAACCTTCCTTTCGCCATATATATGGGCGGCAGGGATACGGCTTATCACCGCAATACCCTAGCTATTGATTTTAACCGAAAATTAGACAGCCTGCAGAGACTCGACCCGAAAGGATTTATACACGACTTTCATTTGTATGCCGACAAGGCGCATTGGATGGACCGAAGGGATACAGTTGCGATACCCTGGCTAGCTTCGTTTAAAAGGAACCCATTTCCGGAAAAAGTAATATGGGTGGAAGACAATGTGGTACAACACCGATTTTACTGGTTGTCTGCACCTGCGGTGGCCCAAGTTAAGGGTTCGACTGCAGAGATCAGCATCAGAGGCAACGAAATTTGTGTAAGCAAAAATACTTTTAGGGAACTCAATATCAACCTCAACGATCAACTCCTTGATCTGGATAAACCGGTTTCAGTGACGATGAACGGTCGGGTTGTGTTCCGAAAAAAGGTAAAAAGAAGCTTAGAAACGATCAGAAAGACAATCCGGGAGTATCAGGATCCGACTATGGTATTTTCCGTGAAACTCATCTTGACAGGAAACAAGGTCAGGACATAAATAAATCAATATCATCATAAAAAAGCACTTATCTCATTTTTCTACATCGTACGCTCTTTTTATTTCCAGTCCAGTGACAAAAGCAGCTTTATTGCAGAATAATACTCAAAAAAGCTATCAAATAACAAAGCAGTCAATCCATTAGCAAGCTGGCTAATTGGATTGACCTGCTTTATATGCGGCAATAAAGCGCCGAAAAAGCACCATCTAACCGACGGCAACTATCTCACTATACTACGCATATTCTACTGTCCGTAGGCGCACAGTAAATGTTCGAAATCGAACAGTAGCGCAAACACCGAGAAACGGCAACATATTAATAATAAACCACATAGACCATTGGCTTATTAATTGTAATCTGGCTAGAATTACAATTAATTTAAAGTCGCATATCTTAGATCTGAATACGAGAACAATGATACAACTAAATAACACATTCAAATGGTACACCGTTGGCGGAGCGCGTAGTTTTGTGCTCAAGGATATCAACCTGACGATCGACCAGGGCGAATTCGTCTCTATCATGGGTCCCTCCGGTTCGGGGAAATCAACATTACTTCATATCCTGGGGGATCTGGATGAGCCCAACGAAGGAAAATACATTTTCATGGGTGAAGACGTGTATGCTTTAAAGAAGAAACAACGCAATCAGCTTTTTCAATCACATATCGGCTTCGTCTTCCAGTCCTATCACCTCATCGACGAGCTTACAGTTTATGAAAATATCGAAACTCCCCTATTGTACAAAGGGTTATCCTCTTCTGAATGCAAAGCTGTTGTCGGAGATATGCTTGATAGATTCGGGATTGTCGGCAAGAAAGATTTATTCCCAGCACAGCTTTCCGGTGGGCAGCAACAGGTGGTCGGAATTGCCCGTGCTTTGGCGACATCTCCAAAAGTATTACTTGCCGATGAACCTACAGGCAACCTCAATTCACAACAAGGGACGGAGGTTATGGAACTGTTTAGCCAACTCAATAAAGACGGTGTGACGATCATACAGGTAACCCATTCGGAGAAAAATGCCACCTATGGAAACAGAATCATTAATCTGTTGGATGGGCAGGTAAAATAGAAGGATTATTCCCATAACTTTACGATTTTTTCATAAATAACATGAATATTAGGAAAAAGACCTTTAAAGCGCTAAAATCACCACAATTCAAGCGACAACTTGTAATCTAAATAATTTTTCGTTAAATTCGACTATGAAGGAGAAGGAACTAAAGGCGTTGATTTCTTTACTAGATGATCCTGACAGCGAAATATTCAGTCAGGTTGAGCAGCATCTTGTGACCTGTGGCCCGGAAGTTATTCCTCTTCTGGAGGAATTCTGGGAAGCATCGTTTGACGTGCTGTCACAAACCCGGATAGAGAACATTATACATCGGATTCAATTTGATCAGATAAAACATGAACTCCAGCTCTGGAAAATAAGTAATAGCGATGACTTATTAGAAGGGCTACTTATCGTTAACAGGTATCAATATCCCGCTCTTGACGAAGATGTCGTACACTTTCAGATTGCAGAATTGCGCAGAAATGCCTGGTACCATCTCATGTATGATATGAGCCCTATTGAGAAAGTAAAACTATTAAATAACATCTTATTTAGGGAGTTCGGCCTATCGGGCAATACAACGAATTATCACGACCCACAAAACTCTTTTATTCATAAAGTATTGGAGTCTAAGAAAGGAAACCCAATCACATTATCCTGCATTTACACAATTGTCGCGCAGAAATTAGATATTCCAATTTATGGAATTAATCTGCCTAAACATTTCGTGGCAGCGTATGTCGACAATGAAGCTGAAAACCTACCGTTGTTTTATATCAACATTTTCAATAGGGGTCAAATCATGAAGCAGGAAGATATCTTATCTTTTCTCAAACAATTAAATCTTCCCCCATCGGATGACTACATATTGCCTTGTTCCAATTTAGCCATTGTAAAACGTGTCTTACGTAATTTAATGACAGCCTATGAGAATCAAGGGAATATAGAAAAAAAAGACGAGATAAGTCTTTTGCTTCAAATCTTAGAAGAAGATTGAAATTACCTATTCACTCCCCTAGAGTCTAGCGATATAGATTGTGGTGTCTGTCGGGTGTTTAAAATTTCCAAAACCTGATCCGGCTCAACATTACCATTATCCGATAGTTTGAATCGTAAAATGTTTCGGGTTTCGGGGCCCGCATCCGCTACATAAATAAATAGTGCATCATCTTCACCTTCCCGTGTATCCAAGGCGACATCAAGAGGTTGTTGTAAAAGTGTATTCGCTCCAGTTATAATACGAGTTGGCACAATCGTACCTGTAGTTGTGTTTTGGGAGAAATTATCGAAGATCAAAATACGACCATCGCCCACGTTCTCTGTACCTGTAAAATCAGTCAATGCTAAGATATCTTTGCTTCTAGAATACGATAAGCCTCGTATATTATTTGCGCCATTTACGGTAAATTCGTAGGTAGGTTCTATAGTAAGAATGGTATCACGACCAAGTGCAGCCGGCAAATTCTTATATACAACTACCCCACCATTATTTTCAGTCCGGGAGAGTAGCAAGTCATCCCCATCCATCTGTATGCCCCAGGGACGGTAATCCAACATCAACTCATGTCGCGGCCGGACAAATCCTCTTCTATTTCTGGGTTGATCTATCACAAAGAGGCTCACGGTATCCACACCCAAATTTGTCATCAACAAATAGTTATTCGTCACATTTGTTGTATTTCCAGGGATATTATGAACATAATACCACAATCCTTTTACGTTATCAAATCTGCGGTTACCAAATACATTGCCGTTCGAGATCACCCCTTTATCGCTCACAGGCATGTTATATATGGATGTATCCCGATACGCCGGTGCATTCATACTGCTTTGAAATATACTCTGTGCATACGGACTGAAATGTATTGCGCTACCTCCAAATGCGGAAGAGGCATGACGAGAAAACGGGTCTATATTAAACGTATTAGAATCTGCAGGAGATACTACAAAAACGTTGTACAGTGCGGGCGAAGTTGTATTCGCTTGATAGTTAGAAGTAGAAATATAGAGTCTCGAAATAGGCTTAAGGGCCTTAATAGGCTCGTCATCATCGCGTTGACAGCTACTGAAACAAATCAGCGAGATCAATGTTACTATTGTATATATAGATCTATTCATTGTATAATGATGGCATTTATTATATGTTACAAACTTAGATAAAATGCTTTGCATTCACGAAAACCGAATAGTTAAAAAATGCAATTCATAATTTAGATTATGTGCATTTTATTGGAACGAAAAAAGCAACAATAACGCCACAAATTATTTTATGTTTTAAAATATCGACGTATTTGCTTAAAATTGCAACATCTGAAATGAAAACCATGGATAGCAATAACGAACTGACACGGGAAAAGTTAAGTCTCCCCAATGCTGGTAAAAAACTACTTTTACATTCTTGCTGCGCCCCTTGTGCGGGAGAAGTAATGGAAGCGTTGATTTCCTCTGATATTGATTTCACCATCTATTTTTACAATCCGAATATACATCCGCGCAAAGAATACGACATCCGCAAAGATGAAAATATCCGTTTTGCAGAAAAACATAATATTCCATTCATCGATGCAGATTACGATGTAGACAACTGGTTTGACTTGGCGAAAGGCATGGAACATGAACCTGAGCGAGGTGTCCGTTGTACCATGTGTTTTGACATGCGTTTTGAAAAAACGGCAGCATATGCAGCAGAAAATGGATTTGATGTTATATCGAGTTCATTGGGGATTTCGCGTTGGAAAAACATGGAACAGATCAATGACTGTGGGCTTCGCGCAGCATCCCGGTATCCAAACATGGATTACTGGACGTTTAACTGGCGCAAAAAAGGAGGTTCTGCACGCATGCTGGAAATCAGTAAAAGGGAAAAGTTTTACATGCAGGAATATTGCGGCTGTGCCTATTCGCTACGCGACACAAATAAATGGAGAATGGCGAGTGGCAGAGAGAAAATAGAATTGGGCACCAAATACTATGGTGAAGAGGACTAAAAAAGTATTTTCATAAAAAATTGCAAAGTATCGTTAAAAAGATTAATTTTGCAGGCTCAAATACAAGATTGTGAAGTATCTAAAACAATATAGAATACCTTTTTCAGGCTTGACTGCAGGAAAGCACGATTTTGAGTTTGAAATAGATGATAAGTTCTTTGACTGCTACGCGCATTCATTAGTAAAAAATGGCAAGTTAAAAGCCCTGGTTCAACTACAGAAGCAGGAAAGCATGTTAATCGTGAACTTCAATATTGAGGGGACGATAACGTTGACATGTGATGTTTGCCTTAATGAGTTTGATTCTCCGCTACAATTTACCGAGCGATTGATTGTCAAATTTGTAAATGAAGAATGGGATAACGACACCGAGGAAGTGCTTGTACTATCTAAGACAGATTATGAATTGGATATTGCAGGTCTTTTATACGAATACATTAATGTCAGAGTCCCCTATTATGCAAAATGTAGCGAGCAAGGCATAAATCTCACTTGTGATGCAGAAATGTTGTCAAAAATCAACAACAGCAGTCAACAGGAAGAAGAATCATCGAGTGAAGAAGAGAAAATAGACCCACGCTGGGCAGCATTAAAGAATATTAAGAACAATTAAAAAACAAAATACGAGATGGCACATCCAAAGCGTAAGACTTCGAAATCGAGAAGAGACAAGAGAAGAACACATTATAAAGCAGAAGCACCTACATTAACAGTGTGTAAAGAAACTGGAGCAGTTCACTTACCTCACCGCGCGTATACTGTAGATGGCAATTTATACTACAACGGTAAATTAATTATTGAAAATACTGCAGTTGTCTAAAGTATATCTTTAAAAAATTAAACATCCCAAATAAGCGTAAAATTTGAATTTTATGCTTTACTTTGGGATGTTTTTTGCGTATTATTGATTTAGATAAATAATAACGAATGAGGATTGGTTTAGACGTATTAGGAGGAGATTATGCCCCTGATGCTACAATAGTAGGCGCTATAGAAGCGCAAAAATCACTCGATAAGCACCAGCATATTGTGTTGTTCGGCGACGAGGCTGATATCAAAAAGCGTATTGAAGAGACTGGAGCAGATTCATCTTTATTTGACTATGTACACGCTCCGGAGGTCATCTCCATGCACGAGCATCCTACAAAAGCAATCTCGCAAAAGCCAAACTCAAGCATATCAAAAGGCTTCGAGTTTCTGAAAGAAGGCAAGATCGATTCCTTTGCTTCAGCAGGTAATACTGGTGCTATGCTGGTCGGATCGATGTTCAGTGTAAAAACTATCCCCGGGGTAATACGTCCTGCTATTGCGACGAATGTACCTAAATTAAAAAGCGGTTTCGGTATTTTACTGGATGTAGGAGCCAATGCAGATTGCAAACCCGAAATGTTAAATCAATTTGCCATCCTAGGAAGTCTTTACTCAGAACACGTATACGGTGTACAAAATCCGAAAGTAGGTCTTCTAAACATTGGCGAAGAAGAAGAAAAAGGCAACAATCTAACAATATCAACCTATCCACTACTTAAATCAAATTCCAAAATCAATTTCATAGGCAATGCAGAAGGTAGAGATCTCTTTTCCGATCATGCAGATGTATATGTATGTGATGGTTATACAGGCAATGTCGTTTTAAAACTTGCTGAATCATTTTATGTAGTGACCTTAAAAAAGGGAATTAAAGATGATTTTTTTGATAGGTTCAACTATGAGCAGTATGGGGGAAGCCCGGTATTAGGTGTAAATGCACCCGTAATAATAGGGCACGGCATTTCTACTCCTGAGGCTATTAAAAATATGGTATTACTATCAAAAGATATGATCGTGTCAAAATTTATCGATAAGATCAAATCTGCTTTCAATTAAAAACATATGTCTAAAGTTCATGCGGCTATTACCGCTGTAAATGGTTATGTACCAGATTATATCCTGACCAACAAAGAGTTGGAATCTATGGTAGAAACGAATGACGAATGGATTGTCAGTCGTACAGGTATCAAAGAACGTCGTATTTTAAAAGGAGAAGGCTTAGCCACTTCTGATTTAGCCGTTCCAGCAGTAAAAGGATTGTTAGAAAAAAGAGGGATTTCGGCAGAAGAGATTGAATTAATCATTTTCTGTACCAGTACTCCCGACATGCTTTTCCCTGCTACGGCTAATATTCTAGCCGACAAAATAGGCGCAAAAAAGGCGTGGGGCTACGATTTACAAGCTGCCTGTTCCGGTTTTTTATTTGGATTAACTACAGGAGCACAATTTATCGAGTCCGGTAAGCACAAGAAAGTCCTTGTCGTAGGGGCTGATAAAATGTCTTCCGTCGTAAATTACACAGACCGTAATACCTGTATTTTATTTGGTGATGGATGTGGTGCTGTATTATTAGAACCAGACACCGAAGGCAATGGGCTTCAAGATTCGCTGTTAAAAACAGACGGTTCAGGCGGACAATTTCTCAACATAAAAGGTGGAGGTTCCTTACATCCTGCTTCACATCAAACCGTTGATGCCGGACTACATTACGCATACCAAGAAGGTCGTACCGTATTCAAATTCGCTGTTACAAATATGGCTGATGTAGCGGCCGAAGTAATGGAGAGAAACAACTTAACTTCTGAAGATGTAGCATGGTTAGTACCACATCAAGCAAATAAACGCATCATAGATGCGACGGCAGAACGTGCAGGTTTGCCGGAAGAAAAAGTAATGGTAAATATCCATAAATATGGAAATACAACAAGCGCCACTATTCCCATGTGTTTATGGGAATGGGAGGATAAATTAAAAAAAGGAGACAATTTAATATTAGCTGCATTTGGTGGAGGATTCACCTGGGGATCAGTTTATTTAAAATGGGCTTATTAAGCCAATCTTTTTTATTATATTTCCTCAATATTTAATTTTTTAAAGGCATAGGAGAGAGAAAGCTATAAACCGCCTAGCGCTCATTCATGCCATAAAAACGAACATTGATGAATAATTTGTATTTAAAAACAAATTTATCTAAGTTTAAGAGCTAATTTTTATAGAAAACATTAAATCAAACCCTTCCAATATGAGTATGGATATCAAACAAATTCAAGACCTGATTAAATTTGTATCAAAATCAGGTGTGAATGAAGTATCAATTGAAGAAAAGGATTTCAAGATAACAATAAAAACCAATCAGGAGCCTACTTACGTAACGGCTTCAGTTCCTACGGCACCCGTTGTAGCAGCACCTCCTGCAGTAGCAGCTCCAACAGCGGTTAGTGCACCGGTGCCAGCGGCAACAGTAGTCAACGAAGAAGCGAACTTTATCACGATAAAGTCTCCAATGATTGGTACATTTTATCGTTCATCAGGCCCAGATAAAGGAGCTTTCGTGAACGTAGGTGATGAGATCACACCCGGAAAAGTGTTGTGCATTGTAGAAGCAATGAAGTTATTTAACGAAATTGAATCTGAAGTTTCTGGAAAAATCGTTAAGATTTTAATCAACGATGCAGAACCTGTTGAATACGATCAACCTTTATTCTTAGTTGATCCAAGATAATATTAGTTGTAATTTATATCAACTAAATTTAGTTATACGAAGTAATTCGTCAATAGGTTACCTCATTTATTCCTTATGTTTAAAAAAATATTAATAGCTAATAGAGGAGAGATTGCCCTACGTATCATACGTACCTGTCGCGAGATGGGTATCAAAAGTGTAGCGGTATACTCTACTGCTGATAGAGACAGCCTTCATGTCCGTTTCGCGGATGAGGCCGTGTGTATTGGCCCTCCAGCAAGTAAAGATTCCTATCTAAGTATCCCCAATATTATCGCCGCTGCAGAATTAACAAATGCAGACGCCATTCATCCAGGCTACGGATTTTTATCCGAAAATGCTAAATTTTCTGCTATCTGTGCCGAATATGGAATTAAATTCATTGGTGCTACCGCAGAACAAATTGAAAGAATGGGCGATAAAGCTTCCGCTAAGGAGACCATGAAATTGGCAGGCGTTCCAACCATTCCTGGATCGGAAGGATTAGTTCCAGACGTAAAGACCGGTATTGCTACTGCAAATGAGATTGGATACCCCGTGATTCTAAAAGCTACCGCCGGAGGTGGCGGGCGTGGTATGCGTATCGTATGGAAAGACGCCGAATTCGAACCCGCTTGGGATTCGGCTCGTCAAGAAGCAGGAGCAGCATTTGGCAACGATGGAATTTACCTCGAAAAATTTGTTGAAGATCCACGTCATATTGAAATTCAGGTCATTGGAGATCAATATGGTAAAGTATGCCATCTATCAGAAAGGGATTGTTCTATTCAACGTCGCCATCAAAAACTTGTTGAAGAAGCCCCTTCCCCTTTCATCACACCAGATTTACGTGCACGTATGGGAGAGGCTGCTATAAAAGGAGCACAAGCCGTGAATTACGAAGGCGCCGGTACTATCGAATTTTTGGTAGATAAGCACCGTAATTTCTACTTTATGGAAATGAATACACGTATTCAAGTAGAGCATCCCGTTACGGAAGAAGTAATCAACTTTGACTTAATCAAAGAACAGATTAAAGTTGCTGCAGGTATCCCTATTTCAGGAAAAAGCTACGAGCCCACCATGCATGCAATTGAGTGCCGTATCAATGCCGAAGATCCATTTAATAATTTCCGTCCTTCTCCGGGTAAAATTACAAATTTTCACTCGCCTGGCGGACATGGTGTACGCATAGACACACACGTATACGCAGGATATACCATCCCATCGAATTACGATTCGATGATCGCGAAATTGATCTGTGTTGCACAAACACGAGAAGAAGCGATCAATACGATGGAACGTGCACTCAGCGAGTTTGTTATTGAGGGTGTAAAGACCACAATCCCTTTGCACCTGAGACTTATGCGCGATCCAAACTTTAGAGCGGGTAATTTCACAACGAAATTTATGGAAACTTTTGATTTGACCGCTTACCCCGACGAAGATTAAGCGTAAAAATTTTGTTTTCCCATTAAAAAATACCATTCTTATGTCAAAGAATGGTATTTTTGTTTTCCATAGAATGTAAACATGTCAAGTAGCAAAAAATTAATAGACGCAATAAAAGACAAAGGAAAGAACATCGAGTCAGAGATGTCCTTTTTTGAACATATAGAAGTACTCCGCTGGCACATTATCCGATCTGTGGTCGCTATCACCGTTTTTGCAATCCTAGCGTTCACATTTTATGATTTTGTCTTCAACGACATCATTATGGGACCGAAGAACCTTGATTTCTGGACATACAGAATGATGTGTAAATTAGGTGCTCTACTGAATTTAGACGGCTTTTGTGTAGAACGCATCCCTTTTAATATTATTAATACCGAACTAGCAGGTCAATTCATGCTACAGATCAATTCCTGTTTGTTAATGGCGGTAGCTTTGGGATTTCCCTATCTGCTATTTGAAGTTTGGCTTTTCGTGAAACCAGCGCTTACCGAGGTCGAAAGAAGGTCAGCCAGTGGGTTCGTTTTCTATGCGACATTGTTGTTTGTGATCGGGGCGCTATTTGGTTATTATATTGTAGTCCCTCTTTCAGTCAACTTTCTAGCTAACATCTCTTTAAGTACCGAAATAACCAACCAAATTACAATCGATTCTTATTTATCGACTATTGCCACGTTGACTTTGGGTTGTGGGGTGATATTTTTACTGCCGATTTTGATTTTTATCCTATCCAAATTAGGATTGATGACACCACAATTTATGCGCGCGAGTAGACGTTATGCCATTGTCATTATCTTAGTAATAGCAGCTATCATCACTCCTACTGCAGATGTGATTACACTTTTAACGGTAAGCGCGCCGATGTTCATACTATATGAAATAAGTATAATGGTTTCAGCGAATGTACTCCGTAAAAAGGAATTGAAAGAAAAAGAATTTTATAACAATTAACACGATAAATATCATGAAAATAGCCATTGGAAGCGATCACGCAGGATTTGATTACAAAGCCCCCCTAGTTGATGTATTGAAAGAATTAGGACATGATGTAGAAGATTTTGGCCCTGCAACGGCAGATTCTGTGGATTATCCAGATTTCGCACACCCCGTATCCTCCAGCGTAGAAGAAGGAAAAAGTCAATTTGGTGTTCTGATCTGTGGAAGTGCTAATGGCGTGGCGATCACAGCCAATAAACATCAGGGCATACGTGCAGCTATCGCGTGGCAAAAAGAAATTTCTGTTTTGGCCCGCTTGCATAATGATGCAAATATCATTTGTATACCAGCGCGTTTTATTGATCTGGATCTGGCAAAAGAAATTGTGAAAGCTTTCCTTACAACTGATTTTGAAGGTGGAAGGCATGCCAATCGCGTCAATAAAATTTCTTGTTCTTAACATACGGTTATGAAAAAACTATTTTCTCTTTTATTCATAATTCCTGCATTATACAGTTGTAGCATCGCGCAAAATGCGCAGCAAAAATATGCAGATCTAATTACGGTAGAAAGTTCCAAAAAGCACTTGACTACCTTGAGTTCTGTTGAATTTGAAGGCCGTGGTACGGGGCAGGAAGGTGGAAGAAAAGCCGCTGAATATATTGCGAATGAATTCAAATCCTATGGGCTCGCAACTCCTGTAAATGGTTCGTTTTATCAACCTGTAGCCCTACAACAGATTGCTTATCAGGTCGAAAACTTCAGCATTGACGGCGACACCTGGGTAAACGGAAAAGATTTCTATGTACAGGCAGATCATGATGTTCGAGATTTCTCCGCAAACGAGATCATTTTTGTAGGTTATGGTATCCAGCATGCAGATTACAACGAGCTTAATGGAATAGATGTAAAAGGAAAAGTAGTCTTGCTCATTAACGAAGGCGAACCAACCGACGCAACGGGCAAATCCCATATCACTAAGGAAAATAATAAGTCGGAATGGTCTTCAAGCCGTTTTAAAAGAGTTCAGGAATTAACAAAACTGCAACCGGCAGCCATATTTTCTACAAGTTCTCAAGTAGCAGAAACGCTAGCGAAAATGAAAGGTCGACTAACTGGCGGACGTGTTATGCTAGGTGATGGCAGTAATACAAACAGAAATATCACACAAGCTGTTCCTGTTATTAACATTTCGGTAGCTACAGCGGATCAATTGCTGGCGAAAGCAAATACTTCTGTCGAAAAATTCAAAGAGGCGGCGAACAGATCATTCAAACCTTCCGCGGTGCAGATTAAAACCTCTTTCTTAGCCTCTATGGGTGTTAAGGTCGAAAAATTAAGCGATCCCAACGTTTTGGGATTATTAGAAGGTTCAGATCTAAAAGATGAAATTATCGTTGTTTCGGGACATTACGATCATGATGGGATTCTTCCTGATGGCACGATTTTTCCGGGAGCGGATGACAATGGGTCAGGAACAGTGGGTGTGCTGGAGTTGGCAAGAGCTTTCTCCCAAGCTAAAAAAGAAGGTAAAGGACCAAGGAGGAGTATCTTATTTATCGGGCTTGCGGCAGAAGAAAAAGGACTTTTGGGATCAAAATACTATACAGAAAATCCTATATTTCCATTGGCCAATACAGTAGCTTGCCTCAACTTGGATATGATTGGCCGTATCGATGACAAGCACCTAGCCGGAAATCATAACTATATCCATGCAATAGGCACTGATAAACTAAGCTCGGAATTGAAAAAGATCACCGAAGCTTCTAATAAAGAATACACACAAATGGAGGTTGATTTCACGTATGATGATCCAAAAGATCCCATGCGCTTATACTATAGATCAGACCATTACAACTTTGCACAAAAAGGAATCCCTTCCGCTTTTTTCTTTTCAGGATTACATCCAGATTATCACACACCAAATGATACCGTGGATAAAATTGATTTTCCGATGATGGTAAAACGAGAGAAACTGGTATTCCATGTCACTTGGGAGATTGCCAACCGCGCACAACGATTAACGGTTGATAGCAACAAGGAATAAAAACTAAAAATTCTCTAAATTTAACATTTCTTTAATACTATTCCTTAAAAAATGTTAATAATAGGCAATATATTGAAATCTCACTTTGATTATTACGAATAAATCGTAATATTTATGCTAACTTAATTATATAGCTTAAATGAGATTCATTGTACTTTTATGCCTATTCTTTTGCAGTACTTCACTGCTTGCACAAAACAAAGGAAAAATAAGAGGTATTCTTTACTCTTCTGAAAAGGAAGCACTGGAGAAAGCCACCGTAGCTATATTACACGCTCAGGATTCCACGGTTCTATCTTATTCCCTATCCAATGAAAACGGAAAATTCAGTTTCATTAAATTACCGGTCAATCAAAACCTGATCTTGTATATCAGTCATATCAATGCAACAGCAGAATACATAAATTTCAATCTGTCAAATGAAGAGGAATATGATTTCAAAGAGATTACCTTATCACCCACAAGCCTGGAAGAAGTCGTCATAGAAATGACCCCTCCCATACGGATGAATAAAGACACCTTAGAATACAATGCTAAGTATTTCAAAACCCGTCCAAATGCCAATGTGGAAGAATTATTACAAAAATTACCGGGTCTTCAGGTCAATTTAGATGGCTCCATTTACTATCAAGGAAAAGCGGTACAATCGGTCCGCTTGAATAATAAGGATTTCTTCAACGAGGATATGACGATTGCAACGCGGAACCTGGATGCATCCATGATCGACAAAGTACAGGTGTTTCGCGAGAAGGGGGAGAGCAAGCAGGTCGTATTGGACGATTCCGACCTTCCCGTTATCATCAACCTAAAGACGAAACGAGAATTTGTAAAAGCCCAATTCGGTAAGTTCTACGGAGGCGGGGGTACGCGCGACCGATATGAGGCAGGGGCATTGGTAAACACGTTTAGAGATACCCTTCAGATTAGTTTTATCGGATATGCCAATAACCTGAGCCGCAAAGGGTTTGATTACAGCGAGCTCAGCCAACAGGGAGGATTTGGAAGGGCAGAGAATAATTCTTCTTCCTACTCCTATTACGGAGGCTTACAGAACAATCTCTCCGGGGCAGTGAACATCAATTACGATATCGCCAAAAAATTAAAGACCAATTTTTTATATTCTTTTGAACAACAGAATGATTATACGCGGAATACGGGTAACAATCAAAATTTCTATAACGACACAACTATAAATGGTACAAATTTTTCAAACGCAACATACAAAGACTACAGGCATAAAATAAGAGCATTTGCGCGTTATCATATCGATACCACGTCATTTATTTCCTATGATTTGAATCTGAATTTAAGTAAAAGAACTTCCGACGGAAGCAATGAAAACAGTAGCTTTCAAAATGAATCCACGCCAGTCCACATCGGAAATAGTGCTAACAACAACCTAAATAATTCTCCATCTTTAAGACACAACTTCAGATACGAGAAGAAATTTTCGAACAAATGGGTATTATCCCTCAGCAACGATGTAAATGTAAGCAATAGCAAAGGGGATCGAAACAACCTCTCGTATGGACGCTATTATCTTTTCGGTGACAGCGTTATCGACCAACACATAAATGAGATCGAACGTTCGAATACACAGCGGATCGGGAATACACTAAATCTTCAAGTTCCTTACAAAAAAATATTCACCACCGATATTTATGCCAAATATAATATAGAGATGGAAGACCAGACAGAGGATATCTATTCCAAAATAAATTCGGATTATTTCGAGGATAAAGAAGACATCACCAACGACAAGAAAATGAATGCAGATGCTGCTTTTCTGGGAACAAAAGTTAATTATCGGATTTCCAAGAGAATCAGGGGATCGATTGGTGTAGAATGGCTCAACATGGATCGTCGATATAACTTCTACGAAAAAAATGAAGACATCCAAAAGATCCAAAATTATTGGCTTCCGAACATGTCCTTAAATGTATACGACTTGAATCTTTCCTACTCAAAAGCCGTGAACCTCCCCTCCTTCTATCGGTTTATTGCGGTCAATTCCGATCTCTACCCCACAAGATTATCGTATGCGAGCCCCTATTTTGACAACGAGATCCAGGAGAACTTGCGCATACAATATTTCAAGCATTTTCAAAAATTAAAGCTTAACCTTTCCTTTTATGGCAACTACACTTTAGTTGACAAATCAATTGGCTATAGTAACACCTATGATGTAGAAACCTCGACCTCCACCTCACAGTATTATCAGGCCGATGGTGTAGATCGATTCAGCATGGGGGGAAATTTCCGTAAAGAAATCATTCAACATAAAACCTGGAACATCTACGTCAATGGCAATTATAATTTTTACAGCTACCCTTCCATTGGCACAACAAATGGCATAGAAAATAAAAGTACCCCAACTAACATTTCAGGAAATCAAACATTGAATATTTCGTGGAACAACAAAGTTTCTTTGAGTCCAAGCTACAATTTTAACGCCTCCAAAAGCACAAACTCTTCCGATGACCCCAGCTTTAGAGATATACAAACAACTACACACGATTTCGGTGCAGGGCTACGATTAAGCGACATCCACAAAATAACCTTTGAAACCTCTTATAATATAAAAAATCAACCCTCCAGTATTGATAATGCCCGAAGAAATATTCATCTCGTAAATGCGTCTGTTTACTATCCTGTAATGGGCAAGGGAGAATTGAAATTAACGGTTTTCGATCTATTGAACCAGAATCAGAACGTTTACCGGTATAGTAGCAGCAATTACATTGGATATGGCGAGCAGCTTACTCAAAAACAGTATTTCATGCTGGGATTTGTTTATAAATTTCTAACTTCATCGGATAAAAACAAAAAGTAAACTGCATTGTTTTTCAAACATTAGTCTATACATAAACTATGGCATTCTTAGATTATTATAACGTACTCGGCTTAGACAAATCGGCTTCACAGGATGATATCAAAAAGGCTTATCGAAAGCTGGCACGTAAATACCATCCCGATCTAAATCCTAATGATGAGGAGGCCAAGAAAAAATTTCAGGAAATAAACGAGGCAAACGAAGTCCTCACGGATCCCGAGAAGCGGAAGAAATATGACCAATATGGTGAAAATTGGAAACATGGGGAAGAATATCAAAAAGCCCAACAGCAGTATTCGCGCCAAGGACGAGGAGGTACACAGAATCCGTTCGAGGGATTCGATTTTGACTATAGTGGCAATTATGATACCGGAGAATATTCTGATTTCTTTGAACAGATGTTTGGTTCCCGTTTTGGGGGTGGACGCAAAAGTGCTTTCCGTGGACAGGATTTGAATGCCGAAGTAACCATCACGTTGAAAGAGGCTTCGGTAACACATCAGCGTACCTTTACCGTAAACGGGAAAAACATCCGCATCACCATTCCAGCAGGTATCCAAAATGGACAGAAAATACGTCTAAAAGGTCAGGGAGCTGCAGGGGTTAACGGCGGTCCCAAAGGAGATCTCTACATCACATTTACCGTTGCCGCAGACCCACGATTCCAACGTAAAGGAGATGATCTATACACCAAACTGGAACTCGATTTATATACCGCCTTATTGGGTGGTAATGCGCTAGTAAATTCGCTAAATGGGCAGATCAATGTAAAAATAAAACCTGAAACACAAAATGGAACCAAAATCCGTCTCAAAGAGAAAGGTTTTCCCGTGTATAAACAGGAGGAGAGATTTGGCGATTTATATGCAGAGATCAATATCAAAAACCCAAAGAACCTCAGTGAGGAAGAGAAAAATCTATTCCAGCAATTGAGCGATTTAAGAAAATAAAATCATGGAAAGAACACTGGTTAAAATAATAGATGTCTGTCGGTCCTATCGGATAGAAAGCACGTTTGTCCGGGATCTGCATGAAAATGGCCTGATAGAACTTGTTTCCGTAGAAGAAGAAGAATTTATATATGAAGAGCAGCTTACTCGACTGGAACAGTATTCAACATGGCACTACGATCTGGAATTAAATTTACAGGGGATTGAAGTTGTCCGACATTTGTTAGATCGCATCGAACAACTTCAGGTGGAAATCCGCAGTCTGGAGAATCGTACGTTATAAGCCTGGCAATGTTACTGTTGCTGCTGTTGTTGTTGCATTTCAAGATAGCGCTGATATAAATTCGATTTTTCTACTCCCTGTTTATCGGTTGTGACACTCACATAGGCAGGTTCGATCGGTTCTGCTGTTTTTTCCTTTGTATTTTCATTCGTTATAATTACAGATACCGTCAACGTATGTGCCGACGGCCCCTTATAAGTACCCTTAACCGGTGTACAGTCTTTGAAATCACGTCCATAAGCTATTTTAATATGCCTATCACTCACCCAACAATTGTTCGTGGGATCAATACCTCTCCATCCAACGGATGGAATATACACTTCTACCCAGGCATGCGTAGCCCCTTCCCCTCTCATCTCACTGTTGCTTGGACAAATATATCCGGAAATATAACGTGATGGTATATCCTGCATGCGCAGCATCGTAATCAGTAAGTGTGCAAAATCCTGACACACCCCAGCCCGAAGCTTCCAGATTTCATCTACCGTACTCTCTACGGTCGTTACACCTTGCCGATACGTGAAATTCGTATAGATATACGTCGACAACATACGAACAACATCGACAATATGCATCTCCTTTAAGACGTAGTCGTCAAAAATTGCATTAACCTCCGCTTTGCAATTAATATTTTCCAGATAGAGAAAATCAATATACGGAAATTCCCATTTTTTCAGTTCGAGATCGGCCCATTGCTCCAACACCGAAACCTCAGCAATAGGCTCCGTAGAAGCAAAGGTGAATACCTCCATATCCGCTCGTATTTCCAACGAGCGATGTGGCCCCACTATGGTAAACACACCTACTTCATTTCCGAAGTAATCCGAAAAAACATCTATATTAACCTTGGGTGAAACTGATATCTGATGCTTCAATATTTGCTGCATATCGTCAGACTTCGGAGATAATATAAATTGATTGGCACTATCCGTCACATCCGACGGATATACATACCTGGTCAGATGTACGACACTATATTTTGACATTGCTGTATTTGCTAAATTGTTAAAAATTAATTTATAATCCCGAAATAGTCTCTATTAATCACTTTTGACAAGTTATAATAATTCCGTTGAATCGTATTCAGGAACTGTAATTTATGATCGATATGCTCTGGAAGCTGGTTATACTTAATAAATGAAAATGACTTCCCTATCTCGAAGTTAAGTCCTTTCGTATGCAGATCCACTTCATCCTGCTCCATGAAATTAGCAAATGACTCGATTTGATCCCAATTGTAGAACAGGGAATTCGGGAAATTATTCTTATACAGAATCTGATTAAGTACCGACTGTGGCTCAAGGCTCCCTACATTTTCACTCAGGTAGGTTTCATAACCATTCAACGCAATGAGTAGGTACCGCCAACGCTGATCTTCTTCGCGCCCTTCCGTATGGATATTCTGCTCCAATTCGGTTTTAAGCAAGTCTACGATCTGCATTCCGCGTTCGATCAATTTCCCCAGACTCAGAAAACAATAAGCTTCCCCCCTGTTCATCGAACTATCGATCACACCATAATAATACATAGTCTGTTTGATAAGCTGATCCAGTACGCTTATAGGATCAAAGATCAACTGCTGACTCAATTGGCTATCCCGCACCAGGTGATAATAATCATTCAAAGACTGCCATAATTCCCTATTGATGTGATCCTGAGCACTGCGTGCATTTTCACGTGCACGGAAAACATTATTCAAGATTGAAAAATTGGAATTTCCATCAAAGATCAATGTTTTTAAAATCGTGTAACTAGACATATTTTCAGCCTCCCTGATACCGAATTGATGCGCTGTTTGCTCCCAGGATCGCACCGGCAGTCCGTCTTGATGCGCGATATACAAGGTTTTCAACACCCTCAGGCTTATATTCGTCCGTTCCATATAACGGCTCATCCAAAAAAGATTTTCGGCAACTCGACTTAACATATGTTTAAAATTTAGTTCAATCCACTATCCACGTATCCTTACTGCCGCCACCCTGCGAAGAGTTGACCACAATAGATCCATCCTTTAAAGCTACTCTGGTCAGTCCGCCCGGAACAATTTTGATTCCGTCCGGTCCATAAAGCGCAAAAGGCCGGAGATCAACCCGACGGGGCTGTAGTTTTCCATCAATATAACAAGGCGCTGCCGACAACTTGATAATCGGTTGCGAGATAAACTGCCTTGGGTTTTTCTCTATTTCGCAAATGTATTCCGCTATCTCCTGATCCGATGCGTTGTCACCTATCAGCATGCCATAGCCACCGCTTTCGTTCGTCTTCTTCACGACCATGTTACGAATATTCTGCACCGTATATTTTCGCTGGTCTTCATTTTCCATTCTGTAGGTAGGTACAGACTTGAGAATGGGCTCTTCATTTAGGTAATATCGGATCATATCAGGCACATAGGTATAGATTGCCTTGTCATCTGCCACGCCATTACCCATTGCATTGACGATATTTACGGTACCTTTCCGGTAAGCGTGATACAGACCGGGCACGCCCAACATACTATCCGACCGAAATACCAGTGGATCAATGAAATCATCATCTACACGACGGTATATAACATCTACTTTTTTCAGGCCTTTGGTTGTTCGCATATAAACGATATGATTCTGCACCACGAGGTCACGACCCTCGACCAGCTCAATTCCCATCAATCTTGCCAGTGTAGTATGCTCAAAATAAGCAGAATTGAATATACCCGGAGTCAACAATACAACCGTCGGTCTTGTACTTAAATGCGACCCCAAGCTTACTAAATTCTTCACTAAAATATCTGGATAATGTGCAACTTGACGCACCTTATTTTCAGGCAGGATATTCGGAAAAATACGATAGCTCATCTTTCGATTTTCCAGCATGTAGCTCACACCCGAAGGCGTCCGAAGATTGTCCTCCAGCACATAGTACGTTCCGTCGTAGTCCCTGATGAGGTCTATGCCACTTATATGAGTATAAATATCGAACGGCACGTTGACATTTACCATTTCGCGCAAATAATTGGGACAGGAGAAAATTAAACTGGAGGGAACGATACCGTCTTTTAAAATAAATTGCTGATGATAAATGTCCTTTAGAAAAATATTGAGCGCCTTAAGCCTTTGCCGAATTCCCGATTCAATATATTCCCACTCTGCAGCCTCTATAATTCGAGGAATCATATCAAAAGGGAATATTTTTTCAATTCCTTCTCCATCAGAATACACGGTAAACGTAATACCTTGCGTCATAAAAAGCTTTTTAGCCATTTCATTACGCAGTTCCATGGAGTTCACATCCAATTTTCCGAAAGAGGAAACAAATTTTTTATAATGCTGGCGGATTACACCATTCATCATCTCATCATAGACGCCGTCTATCGGCTTATAACTATCAAGCAAATGGTCAATCATAACAATTAGTTTAATTTCTCTTAAAATTAAAGAATAATTGTTAACAAATCAATATAAAAATTATAATTTTATTACATTTTTAATAAAAAAACAAAAAAAAACAAACACTTTAAGCGTAAAAAAAACAACATTTCATAGATATATAAAATATAACATCAAAAAAAACACGATTTGAACCAAAATAACCCTATTAAACTCAAAAAAAGTATTGTATAGTTAATTTTCGACGACTATTTCCGAGCTCCAGATCTCCTTTCCCTGAAGTGTAGTATAGGTTAAGGTATAGTTTCCCCTACATATTTTGAAGGCTCCTAGACGAAGACCGGGATTTATTACGGTGTAATATATCAATTTTTCATCTTCCGTTGAGCCACTTGAAACTCTCAATATCATGTATTCATTTCTGTTCGAAATGAGCTTTGGGATTTCATACTCGTAATAGAACATTTCATCGTCGTTGGGACAGCTTAATACTGTTTTCATTGGAAAGAAGGACGAAGAATACTGCAAAAATGCATTTTCTGCAACGATACTTTCTATATCCTGAAGATTGGAATCCCTGCTTTTTGGTAAGACATATATCATACTTAAGTATCGTTCAGACCATAGCTCATCCGACACGGGGATGACGGCATGATACACCCTTGCTTGATTTAGCGTTAAAGTTTCGTAAAACCATCTACCGCCTGCCCGTGTTTTCATTCGCGCCAGCCTACTGAGGTCCAGTAAATCGTCTTTACCCGATTTTTGTATCCCATGATTATTAATCATGGCCAGCAGGTCATACTTGGCATTTTCATTGTCAATTCTACTACTGAATAAAGTAGAATAAGCCTTACTGCTATAGCCTAAGCTTTTTAGAATTTTTCGAGATTCACGCGATAGTTTGGCTGTATTCACCGGAGGCTTGTTGTGCTGCCAGACCTTATCTACCATAAAATCAGCTCCTACATTAACAGTAAGTTTTCGGTCGAGACTTACAAATTGATCGTCGCCTTTTACAATATATCCATTCTTTACGAAATCATAAGATTTACATCCGGATAACGCTGCTATGATTAAAAGAAAAGCTAGTTTTCGCATTCTTATTTTTTGAAAGAAGGTCTTAATAAGACTTAACTCGAGATTTTGTTATGAGATGTATCGAAGAATGATATTTTAAATTGTCATCCTGAACGAAGTGAAGGATCTAAAGCCATTGATTTACTCCAGCATTTAGATCCTTCATCGAGGTTTGGGAAATACTCTCCAAACAATATTATTCCTCTTAAGATTTAATAAAATTACCGCCTTTTAATCCCTTCACTTCTATGACCCCGCCTCCGAGCATAAAAGTCAGATCAGCGGAAACAGAATATTGCGTAACCACACCTTTTCCATCAAGAATACCCGGGGCCCATTTTCCATATTTTTGGATAATCTCTACAAGGTTCTTTCCTACACCTGGATACGGTTCTTCCAGAATTTTAAAATTTGAAGGCGTACCATCTTTAGCGATTTCAAAATATACATCTACTTTTCCACCTTCCTTTTTTGAAATCATTTCTTTAGGATAAATTAACCATTCGCTGATATTTTTCTGAAAAGCTGCCATTCCACCTCGAGGTTCAGGCATTACCTCTACCCGGGTATGATTCTTAATAATCTTACCGTCTCGATCAAATTTAACTCCTACCGCTGTTCGGGAATCAATCGGTTGTCCGTCTTTAAGTGCGGGCTTCCACTTACTTTTAGAGATGATACGTACCGCTTCATTAAAAAAACTCTGTTCAAGCTCGTCTGCCCGGGATGAGAATTGATCCGGTTTACCTTCCTTATTTACGACAAAACGCACATACATATAGGGATCTTTATCTGCTGAGGTAATCGCTCTTGGCAGTTGATATTCCTGTGCAAACCATTCCATAAATTTTGCTCTTCCCAGCTCAGGTTCAGCCAGCACATCCGGTTTAACATCCTCCTGAGCGGATCCCATATGCGTTAAATCCAGTCGGATCGGAAGCGTAAAAGCTACACGAACTTTACGCCCATTTTGGATACCTGGACTCCATTTTTCAGATTTTTTCAGCATTTCTACTGCTGCCTCTCCCGTCCCATGGGAAAGATCTCTAACGATCTTTAGATTAGAAAGGATTCCATCTTTTTCTACAATAAATGAAATCTGAATAGTTCCCTTTGCTTCAGCATCTATAGCTGCTTGAGGATACCTATAATTATCTGCTATCCATTTTCGAAATGCAGCCATTCCACCCGGAGGCTCGGGCGTTACCTCAACAGCGGTGAATATCTCGTTTCCTACAGTATCTTCCTGTATTAATACTTCGTTTGTCAGTTGCTGTATAATCGACTCCTCCTCCCGAGGCCCCTGTATCTCCGCTGGGTTTTTCGATTCACCAAATGCTTCAGATGGCTGCCCCTCGCCACCAGGTAACAAAGGTACCGCCACATCCGCCACCTTGTTTTCAAATTCAGCTACGATATTTTTGGCTTTCGAAGTGTTGAAGATCAACGTCGATCCCAATACTACCAAAATAACAGGCAGCACAGATAGATACAGGTATTTATGTTTCGTTTTTGATTTATTCTTAAATAACATCATGATTCTTTTCTTTAAAAATGAATGATTGGAAAACTCATTCGTTAGATGCAGCTGATCTACATTCATCGCATGAGCCACTAATAGTTCGGCATAAGCCACCTTATCCTCCGAACAGATTTCATCCGCAATACACTCGTGCTGGAATTTTAATTCTTTTTGGTAGAAATACAAAACGGGATTGAACCAATTGAACAGTCTCACCAACTCTACCAATACAATATCGTAGGTATGCCCCTGTTTCACGTGAACCTGCTCATGCGAGAGAACCGTCGAGTTATCTGTCAGGTGCCTTCCCAGGAAAATCTTATTAAAAAAGGAAAAGCTCAGCCACTCCTGTTCGCTTCGCATGATCGACCGGAGTCGGTATAGCCGATGCAACAGCGAGAATCCGAATGCAAGGACACCTAAGCCATACAGGGGTGCAAGAAAATCCATTAAATAATAATTACTTTCCTGCACTCCAAACGTCATGACATCGACATCCATCATCATATGCAGATCAATGGTTGGAAGCGTCTGCTCTAACATACTATTGGACGACATATCGACAAATAAACCTATAGGTATAAGCAAAGAAATAATCAATGCTCCCAGCAAATAGCACCTATTCCACTGGAAAAAAGTAAGTTTTTTGAAGAACAAGCTATATAACGTATAGCAGACAATCAATGAGATGTTAACTAAAATTAAATACACCATAATGTTAAAGTTTATAAGGTGGTTAACCTATTTATGCTTTTTTAAAATCGCAAGGATATCATCCAATTCTTTGACATCCAACTTATTGTCTTCTAAGAAAAAAGACAGCATACGCTTGGGTGAATTATCAAAATAATTGTTCAGCAGTTTATCCGTTATCAATTTTTTATATTCCTCTTTGTGTATTTTCGGGACATAACGATGGCTTTTCCCGAATGCTTGATGTTCTACGAAACCCTTGGTCTCTAGAATACGTACTATAGTAGATACAGTATTATAAGCCGGCTTGGGTTCCGGTAAACGTTCGATGACTTCCTTAACGAAGCCCCCTCCCATTTCCCAAAGCTCGTGCATAATCTGCTCCTCGGCTTTTGTTAGTTCTTTAATTTCGTGCATAACTCTGTTTATTACATGTTAGACAATATTGCCTATAATCGATTACATAAACGAAGTTAAAACTAAAAATTTAGTTACACAACTATTTTTTTAGTTTATTTTCAGAATAGATGGTTATCTAACTGAAAATAAATAAGATAAATTCCTTCAATCATTAATACACACTATAAAAACCTCATTATGTGCGTCACTCCAGTCGCCATCTTCTATCTTTCTTCTTGGTTGCCTGCCTTTTTTTACGATCTAACCGCTCCAATATCTTGGCTTTAGACATTTTAGTTGGCACACGTTTCTTTATTGGCTTGAGTACATCCTTAACTAACCTCATCAGTTTTTCAACAGCGAGCTCTTTATTCTCAAGTTGGCTTCTACTCTCTGACGATTCCACAGCGAGTATTCCCAATACATTTATCCGGCTGGACAATCGTTGCTTCACAATCGACTTTTGTACATCGGTCAACAATTTAGATCCATCCACAGACCAGAGCGCAGTGACCTTAGACTCGACCTTGTTCACGTTCTGCCCTCCAGGCCCGCTCGAGCGGGAAGTTTTGAAGGTTAATTCCGAAACCAATCCATCCTTGTGTATCATACCGCAAATTTAGGAAAACTTTTCAGGCTCGGAACCCCAATCTCCAAAGATGCTATGGTCAGTAAATTCTTAAACCGTTTACCCCTATACCCCTGAATTGGCCAACCAACTCCTTTAGCGCGACATCCGCCTCCGACGGCAGGACAGATCGCGCCTCCAACAAGATATTTAACATTGTCAAAAAGCTGCTCGGCATTGACGACAAAACAAATGACATCATTAGCGCGATAAAAGGCAGTGTCGGAAAGACATCTGGCATTGACAACAAAACAAACGACATCGTCAGCGCGATAAAAGGCAGCGTCGGAAAGACATCTGGCATTGACAACAAAACAAACGGCATCGTCAGCGAGATAAAAGGCAGTGCCGGAAAGACATCTGGCATCGACAACAAAACAAACGACATCGTCAGCGCGATAAAAGGCAGTGTCGGGAACACTTTTGGCATCGACAACAAAACAAATGGCACCATCAGCGAGATAAAAGGCAGTGCCGGAAAGACATCTCGCATTGACAATAAGAAAAACGGCATCGACATTGAGACAATGTCAATGCCAAACGGTAAGTACACACTTACATCAAAAAACCTTCCTGAATCGACAAAAAATACACATTTTTAAACTTTTCACATCTCGAAGGTGTATATTTCGGCAAAAAAAACATGCCCCTTGCGGAAAGTTTGGCCGAATTACACCCCTACTTTCAAATAGCACCGTTCTTATATTTGAGCCATCATTTATTAAAAAATTGAAATTATGGCAAAACCAGTACTATCATCCAAAACAAGAACTGCAGCAACGCTTATGCAGTATGCTGAAAATGTACTAACAAAGACCACTGAAAACGTGGACCTATTCCCCGATCCAATCCCAACATTATCAGAACTTGCAGCTGGGATACAGGCGTACCGCATCAGTCTAACCGAAGCGGCCTTTCGGGATATGCGGCAAGTGGAATTGAAAAACGAGCAAATGGACAAATTGAAAAAACTACTCTACAATCTTTCATTGTATGTTCAGACCATTGCTCAGGGAAATGCTGCAATCATACTAGCGGCAGGTTTTATCCCAAGCAAAACCTCACGCAACACCGCAACGCGCTCGCCCAAACCGACAGATTTTAGGGTAGAGATACCACAAACAGGGTTATGCACGGTTAACATGCGTGTCAAACCCTGGAGCCCAGCACGTTTTTATCGGTTCGAATACCGAAAAACAGGGATAGAAAGCGACTGGATAGAAACTCTCACAGGTAAGCCCAGCATCCTGATCAAAGACTTGGAACGCCTTCAAGAATACGAATTTAGGGTTACTTATTTAGGCACTGATCCTACGCCTAATTACGGTGACGTGATACGCTGCCATGTGGTATAAACAATTAAGGAATAGCCACCAACAGGAACCGGGGTATAGTCGATTCTGTCTTTCTTTTTGCTTACCGGTTCCTTTTTACGATTAAGGAAGCGTTCCAACACGTTGCGACTTCTTCCACACTTAATTTTTTACCCGTTTCTTCGATAATACCATCGGTAGTTTCCCTAATTAATTCTCCGGGATGAGCTGAATTGAACATCGTCATAATTTTCTTATGAATGATAATCGATATAAATTTGCTTCGGATACCAAGTGCAATCTTTACAAATGATGACAAATTAATCCGGTCATTAAAAGATAATCCTAAATCGGCACATTTTCGGAGATCTCCATATGTTCTGCGATCCATTTCAGCACGTCGACAGCTTCCTGACGGTGCGCCTTGACCGCAAATATACGGACCTCGATCTGATAACGGTAATCCTTATCAAAGGCCAGCAATACGGGATACATCCACATCGGGCCGACTGTAGTTGTGGGATAGGCATAGGCGACTTCCAGGGTATTATTCGTGCGTGTCTCGCTTGCAAAACCCGGCCACAGCTTTCCTTCCAGATCCAGCAGTTCAAAGGCATCCAGCAGATACGCTTCCACCATATAAACGCCGTCAAATCTATGGTAGGGATTCTTATAACGCTTTGCAGGTTTTACAACGACAGGCTGCATCGGGTCGCCCGGCGGCCCTTCTGGCTCTTGGAGTAAGATATCTTGCTGGATATGCCATTTGATCGAGTCATTGAAGACACCGCAGGACATGACAATGTTACCGCGCTGATAATGGTTAACATTGGGCGTGGTATAGCCTGGGTTTGGTTCCCCTCCCAGATTCTCAATAAAAAATGCATTGATTACGTTCAACGCCTGTATATGATCGATCTTGACAAAGCCCTGCGGAACAAAACCGGTCAGGAAACCATCGGGATCGGGCATGTACAAATGGAGAAAATCTTCTAGCTGTGGGACCTGTGTCTTTCCGGACACAGATAGCAGCAGGGATAGTAGTAGGATAATATTTCTTTTCATCGCAAAAACATGGCATTTATACAAACAGCTCTAAATCGGCGCGTTTTCAGAGATCTCCATATGTTCTGCGATCCATTTCAGCACGTCGACAGCTTCCTGACGGTGCGCATTAACCGTAAATATACGGACCTCGATTTTATAACGGTAATCCTTATCAAAGGCCAATAATACAGGATACATCCACATCGGGCTGACAGTCGGATAGGCATAGGCAACCTGCAGGCTACTGTTTGTACGTGTCTCACTTGCCATACCCGGCCACAGCTTTCCTTCAAGATTCAGCAGTGCAAAGGCATCCACCAGATACGTTTCCACCATATAAACGCCGTCAAATCTATGGTAGGGATTCTTATAACGCTTTGCAGGCTTTACAACGACAGGCTGCATCGGGTCGTCCGGTAGCCCTTCTGGCTCTTGGGGTAGTATATCCTGCTGGATATGCCATTTAATCGAGTCATTAAAGACACCGCAGGACATGACAATATTGCCCCGCTGATAGTAATTCACATTAGGTGTAGTATAACCGGGGATTGCATTACGTCCCGATTTTTCCATAAAAAATGCATCAATTACGCCGAGTGCCTGTATGTGGTCGATCTTGACAAAGCCTTGCGGAACAAAACCGGTCAGGAAACCATCGGGATCGGGCTTATACAAATGGAGAAAATCTTCTAGCTGTGGGACCTGTGCCTTTCCGGACACCAATAGCGATAGGAATAATAGGGTGATAATATTTCTTTTCATCTTGATGTAATTTATATTCTTTTAATGTTAGGATTCACAGTCCACTTCCTCGGAAGAGACATTCTTATCTGCTGTAAGGTTTAATTTATCAAACGTCTGGACATAGCCATGTTCGTCCCGTTCGCCTTTATATAATGTAATGGCGTCTCCAAAATGGTCAAGCAAAAATGTTAGTCTATGCTCGGCGGTCTCCAGTTCCCCGTTTAAATATTCTTGATAACTTGTCAACGATGCCTGTAGATTGGTTAAATAGCTACTGGTCGAGATTCCGAATGTCTTGTTAATCAGTTTATTGATATCTGAGATCGTAATTGCATAAAATTCATTATTACCAATTTCAACTACATCGGTGTAGCTTTCCTGAAAAATAATCTTTTGCAGTTCGACTGAATGTGGGTGAGTTGCTACCATATGTGCTTCAAATCCAATCACAAATATGTCCCGAATTGAGTGAGGCATACCTCCAGGATGACTATGCGTAGCATGGATCGTATACCCCTGCACTGCGTTCCAGCTAAAAGGCACGTTGACGTTCGTTGGATCATTATTGTTGTAAATCGGAGATATTGTAGTCTCATCGCGTTTATAAATGTCTTTTATCGTCACGTTATACCCTGCCTCCACAGCTTTACCATCTGCACCTACCGCATTATTGACCGAATCAAGTTTTAGCTTATCACGCATCGCAACAGCCAACCGGCCCTTTGTCAGGCAGTCATCCCGGTTAATGGGGTCGCCCGGCCCGGGCCCGGCCCCGCTACTGCTTACAGCCACTCCATTACTAAAGCCACCTCCGCCGGATCCGCTCGAGCAACCACCTGTGTTAAAGGTCTCTGTATTCCAGATAGTGGTATAGTTAGCAATAGTCATCAGACCAATATCCATACCGTAAATGGCAAATCCGGTCAGATTAGATCCTATTTGGCCTACTGCCCCGGAACTGCTATATCGCTGGGTACTGTACGATATTTCAAAATCCGGGTAAACTATCTGTATTTTGCATTGTTTATCTGTACCTTCAAAAATATCCTCATAAGGATACAAAATCAACGGATTTTCGTCCGTGGTATCCGTAAAGGGAATATTCAGATATTCTGTGATCACATTGTCTACGACCTCTGCAAGGCGGGTAGGGCTGAGATTATTATTAAGATATAAAATATGTCCACTAAAATCGTCGCCCAACACATCGTAGAATTGGATAAAGTTACTTGGATAGACCGGTATTTCCCGATCGACCATCCGGGCCATAACCAACTGCTCGTCCGGATGGTAATCCCGGAAACTGATCAGAATACCGTCTTTTTCATAGGTATGCTGAAAAACAGCTACTCGATATCCTTTGGGAGACATATCTTCCATTACAGATGAGTTTATTTCTTCACGCATTATCATAGGAACCAGTATGGCGGGATACCCATCTATCATATGTTCTTCGACGGCATAGTCCCAATAAAATTTTGCATAAACTGAATCCGCCATATTATCCGTGATATCGGATAGATCCACCGGATTTGAAGACGCAATCTTGACTATACGCTGAGAAAATGTGGTCTTCAATGATTTTTTTAAAAATCTTTGCGCTTCGTTGATACTAAGAACTTTTCCCGGAGGAAGATTTTGTGGATTATTTCTTGTAAAAAGATCCCGCTTACAGGAAAACAAAAATAATAGTGCTGTAAAAATTAATATATACTTCATAATTTCAGTTAATAAATATTTCAATAAGAAATACCCCCATCATCAATCCCGCCGTGATTTCCCACCAAATAAATTTGGCAAGATCAACTACCGGCATCATTTATCTCACCGTTCGTATTATTAATAATACGAACGAAAGAACAAAAGTCACTAATGGAAAATTATTTTTTTTCTTCTTTCTTATTTTACGACTAAACACAGAAGTCTGTCTCAGTGGCAAATAAGACAAGATGAAGAAATATTTGTCAGTTATCCGTATAATTTCTGACGTTAGGTTAAAAGGTTGACTGTTTAAATCAACGTATCTGTGCTCAATGTCAGACACTTGATGTTCCAACGGAAAAGGCATTAAAGTTAAAAAAGAGACAGTTAGGACACAACACAACTACGTTTACGGAGCGGGGGAGCTAATAAACTATTGAAACCGTGCACAAAAAGAGAGGAAAGCCCCTCACCAAACAGACTAAAAGCTGTTATGGGAGGGCATATCTATTTTTTCTCCTTAAACTTCTGCACTTCTGATTCTAATAAACCAACCTGTTTCTCTAGGGATTGAATAGTTTTCTCCTGTGTAGAGATTACCATTTTAAGAGCATTGATAACCGCGTGACTTTCGGCACTTTCTTCATAATGATCGGTCTTGTCTCGAGCTGTAGTTGCCGCCTCACACAACATCTCTCCTTTGCCTGACAATAACCATTCAGAAGAATATTGGGGATAATTTTCAATTAATTTAACCAACCATTTACTTTGTATATCTGTTCCGTTTGCCAACGCACGTGAAAAAACACCCTTACTGGCGCCTATTGCAGCTTCAAGTGCGGTTACACTGATACCTTCGTGATCTGAAATCACTTTAATTCTCTTCAAAACAGAACTCATAAACGAAAATTATATTCAAAATTTTTGTTTTGATGAAAAATAGTTCTTAAATTAGCGCTATGGAAGATAATTATTTTTAAAACTATTATTCAAACTTACAAGCATGAAAAATACACAAAAGAAATTAAAAGCGAAACATTTTCGGTATTTAAGCAAGGAGCATATAAAAAATCCGGACAGTTTCCTTAGCGAAATCGTACACCAATGGGGCCTCAATTGGTCCAGTAATTTCAATTACCTAATCAATAGTTCGCTATACCCTCCCATGCGTATCGCACTGGATTATAATTACGGTTTCATTTTCATGCAGATGAAGCAGATGATTGAAATTGCATTTGTTATAATAGAGAAGTGCCAGATAGACCCGACCTCGAAGGATAAGTTATTCCAGCATTTGGGCAAAGAGACTTTCGAAGCTGAAATAGAAGATCAAATCATCCTCCCTACAAAGCTGCTAAGTGATTTCTGCGGGTACAAATCATTGAAGGATTGGTACGAGGTGACTGACAACTTATTATTGGCAAGAGACATTACCGATACTGAGGAGGCCATACTCGATTTCAACGTGGAATATATCGCTATCCGGGATCTTTTGGTAAAACTACCCCAAGCATTACTACATATCCACAACAAAGGAGGAATACAACATTATATATCAAAATAAATGGCGGCTAAATGAAAACAAGCAATAAAAAAATTAGCAGGAAACATCTTAGACATCTCAATAAAAAGGAAAGAAAACAACCTTTGATTGTCCTTAAAGATCTATATGAAGATAAAACTGATTTTCAAGATTTTAGAACACAGGTGGAGCTACTGCTGTTAGGTGGGATAGATGGTCGACTACGCCGTAATGGATTTGAATATCAGCTTGTTGGAAATCGACTAAAAAAGCAAATTGAAGTTGCTTACATTTTATATATCGAAGCCGATATCAAAAATAATGCAAATTACAGTCCTCACATAGACAATATAAAAGAAATGTATAGCATCTTGAAACGCGGGACGATTTACAATATCAGCGAAGCTTTGTTTCTTTTCTTCGGATATCAGTCATTAAAAGGTTGGAGAAACGAAATAGACGATCTGGTATCAAATGCTTCTCTTGGACTCAAGAATTATCATCATAGGATGAATGATGACGCTCTTATCCTTTACAACTATACGATGGCATTAGTAAATTCTTTACATCAAATATATCAAGAGGAAGGACTGATTTTGGAGTTAGAACTTCCGGTCTATATAAAGCCCGTCAACACAAATAGGGCCGAATAAGAAATCGATTATATAAAATTAAATGATGAAAAAGCTAGAACAAACCGACTTGGACGATATCATCTTCCGGCTCACAAGTACATACCTAATCGACCAGATATTCCTGTGGACTTTCGGATGGGAAGATCAAGCAAGATATATGCTTCAAATCCTGATGCATAAAGGCGGTGGGCAAACATTTACCGATGCAAATATCTATATGGGCACAGTGGTCAAAGAATATGACAGTATAGATTACGTAGTCTGCTACCCACATGAGATACAAAAAAAAATTAAGCAGGGGCTAGGAAGAGCGACACTAATCTGTCAACCCGAAAATCTTGTCTATGAACACCCCAAGGCACATGAAAAGATCAAGATCCCCGATCTGGATGTTGGAAATGTTTTAGCGATAAACGAGCAGTATCTCCAAAAGGAGATAAAAAAGATATCCGCCTTTTTGGAGGGGTATAGTTTTTATCTGAATAACGCAAATTTTCAGCATGCAGCTTTTATGCTACATCAAGTCGTAGAGTTGGCTTATCGGGCTGCAGAACACCTTTTGGTGGGAGACGAGAGAAGGACGCATTGCCTCAAGACGCATCAAAATTATTTGGCAAAATACAGTACTCAGCTCGGAAACCTCTTTCGTGCCCCTGAGCAAAGCCATATCATCGATAAGCTAGATAAGGCGTATTCCTCCGTTCGATACGACCAAGATTTTAAAATAAAAAGGAAACACTTAGAATCCGCGTATCAGCTCACAGGTACGATGCTTACATGGCTCACCGACTACAGTTCTTTTCTTCTTCAGGAAATCAAGGAAAAGCTCAGCCCCAAACATCAACTATTCATTAACCCGATAAACAAAATAGAAATGAAAACAATCATCAACACCGACCATCGAGATTTAATCCTCAATGCGATTGAAACCTACTGTACGCCCACTGTCGTAGCTTGCTTCGGACATCGCCAACAGTCTGATCAATACATTAACCTAATTGACGATCAACAAGATCATCAAGTGATACACCACTACTACCTGTTTACAGTTTATTCCGAAAATCAAATTAAAACACCACTACAGAACTTACAAAACGCGGTTGAGCAACTCCTGCCGGAATATATACGCATCACCGTTCTAGTCTTTGAGCACGAACACTTTCAAAAGCAGTGTGATAAATCAAACACCTTTTATACCACTCTACTACAACAGAGCGACCTTTGGCATGAAGATCAACAACATAATATCACATTGCCTGATAATCTGCAAATAGCACCTAAAAATCTGAACCAGCAGAAAATTTTGTGGATGAAAACACACCGAAATGCTGAACACCTTTATCACGCTCATACCGAAGATCTGTATTTTGGGTCCGAAGAGGTTGCTTGCTACGGCCTAGCACTCGCTCTTGAACAAGCCTGCCTCGGCCTAATGAGGGTCTTTTGGCAGTTTCAGCCACAGAGCACTAATTTGAACTATTTAATGCAACTCTGTAACTTGGTCTGCCCCAAAGCCACATCTGTATTCGTGTTGGATCACCCCGGCCAATCTGCTATTTTCAAACTCTTAGTCGACGCCCAACAGCAGTTCCGACACGCTCCCAATTACCGCACACAGGGACAGCATTTAGAGGCTTTGGCAGAACGGGTAAAGCAGTTTATTGAGATTGCCCACAGTGCAGTAGAGATACACTTCGCCGAAGAAACCAATAACATAGAACATTCCGAAAGTAAGCAACAGCCAGAGACAACGGAAATACTTTGCGCTTGATAAACTCAGTAATTAATGACTAAAGAAAACAAAGAAGAAATGTTATCTATCGAGCCAGCTTTCTAGAATTATAGCCATCATCGCATTGCAACGAGCTATATTTGTTTCAAAAGCTGTTATTTCTGCTGCCTTCTGGACATAAGGTGCCTCGGTCAATTCCGAAGCACCATTTTCCAACATGTCGCTTAGCGTATCCCGGGTTACTTCCAAATGAAATTGCAAACCGATGACATGATCACCGTATGAAAATGCCTGATTGTTATTCGCTTCCGACGAAAGTAGGTTAAGACTACCGTGAGGAATTTCAAACTGGTCGCCATGCCAATGAAAAACCGTTGGTTGACCCCTAAACAGATCATAAAACCAAGCAAGCTGTTTGCCTTCTTCGGTTGGTTTCACAGGAAACCAACCGATTTCCCTATGCGGTGCTCGGTAGACTTTAGCTCCAAGATTATCCGCTAACAATTGCGCGCCTAAACAGATTCCCAATACTTTCTTTCCTGATTCAATGCAATCCGTAATAAACTGCTTTTCCTCAAGCAACCAAGGATATTGACCAACATCGTACACCCCCATAGGCCCGCCCATAATAATTAACACATCTATTGCCTCTACAGCGGGTAAATCGTAACCCGTTTCATAAAAACGAGTTGATGAAACGGTACACTCGCTTTCTTTTAACCATGTTTCTATATAGCCCAATCCTTCAAAAGACACATGCTGTAAGTAATGTACGTTCATCTATTGTGTTTTATCTTCACCCAAACTTAGATAAAGTTACGTCAATATGCAATACGATTAACATCGATATGTGAATACGGTACGCGTAAAATTTTGCAAAATTATGGCAATTCGTTTGACATACTGTTGGGTAAATAATCCGTAATTTGTGCCAGTTTTATATCAGAGAACAAAAAACATATAGATGAAAATAGGCATAGTTTGCTATCCAACTTTCGGCGGTAGTGGTGTAGTCGCTACCGAATTAGGCAAAGCACTGGCATCCAACGGACATCAGATACACTTTATCACGTATAGCCAACCAGCACGGTTGGATTTCTTTTCCGAAAACTTATATTACCACGAAGTCGCCGTTTCCCAATATCCTTTGTTCGACTTTCCGCCCTACGAGTCCGCTTTAGCAAGTAAATTGGTGGATGTGGTACGTTTTGAAAAATTAGATATCTTACACGTCCACTATGCCATTCCTCACGCTTCTGCCGCCTATTTGGCGAAACAAATTTTAAAAACATACGGTATAGATATTCCCGTCGTAACGACCTTACACGGAACAGATATTACCCTTGTCGGTAGAGACAAAAGCTTTAAACCTGTCGTCACCTTCTCAATCAATGAATCTGATGGAGTCACAACAGTCTCGGAAAGCCTTAGGGAAGAGACATTATCTTTCTTTGACATCACAAGACCTATCCAGGTCATACCCAACTTCATTGATCTTAACCGCTTTTACAATAAAAAACGGGAACATTTTAAAAGGGCTATTGCGCCCGATGACGAACGCATTTTAGTACATACGTCTAATTTTCGACAGGTTAAAAACACAGACGACGTGATACGCATATTCCATCTGGTCAATCAAAAAATTCCCAGCAAGTTACTTATGGTGGGAGACGGCCCCGAGCGGAGCAATGCAGAAGAACTATCTCGACAGTTGGGTATTGCAAACAGCGTACGCTTTTTAGGAAAACAGGACGCCATTGAAGAGATCCTTTCTGTTTCGGATCTGTTCTTGATTCCATCCGGTTCTGAAAGCTTTGGTCTTGCGGCTTTGGAAGCTATGGCCTGCAGTGTTCCTGTCATTTCTTCCAATGCCGGGGGATTACCGGAATTGAATGTACAGGGTGTAACCGGCTTTTTGAGCGATGTTAGAAATGTAGATGAAATGGCAAAAAATGCCACATACATCCTTGAAAACTGTGAACGATTAGCTGAATTCAAGGCGGCAGCATTCAACCGCGCTAAAGATTTTGAGATCAGTAAAATCCTTCCTAATTATGAAAACTATTATCAACAGACCATAGAAAGCGTAAAAAACAGCAACAAATAACACCCCGTTATCCCAAGGGATAAAAAAAAATCATATCTTTGGCTTTTGGAAAGATTCCAAAAAAGAACACACATGAAATATAAACGTATCCTACTTAAACTCAGCGGTGAAGCTCTTATGGGGGAGCAAAGCTATGGCATTGACATCAACAGAGTCGCACAATACGCTCGCGATATTAAAGAAATTCACGATCAGGGATTAGAGATCGCCATCGTCATTGGTGGAGGTAATATCTATCGCGGTTTAAGTGCAGAAAAATCAGGCATGGATCGTGTACAAGCAGATTACATGGGAATGCTTGCAACGGTTATCAATAGCATGGCGCTTCAGGATGCGTTAGAAAAAGTAGGATTAAAAACGCGTTTGTTAACGGCCATCAAAATGGAACAAATTTGTGAACCGTTCATCCGTAGAAGAGCTGTTCGACATTTAGAAAAGGGTAGAGTGGTCATATTTGGTGCCGGAACAGGAAACCCCTATTTCACAACAGATACGGCAGCTTCTCTGCGCGCTATCGAGATCAATGCGGATGCAGTATTGAAAGGAACGCGCGTAGATGGCATCTATACTGCAGATCCAGAAAAAGATCCGAATGCCAAACGCTTTGATACAATCTCATTCACTGAGGTGTACGAAAAAGGGCTTAATGTAATGGATATGACTGCATTTACTTTGTGCCAGGAAAACAATCTTCCTATTATTGTATTTGACATGAATAAACCAGGAAATTTGAAAAAATTAGCTTCTGGCGAAGCCATTGGAACTATAGTTAGCTAACGAATAAATACTCAAAGATATGAACGAACTGATATCACTAGAATTGGACGACTGCAAAGAAAGCATGCTTAAAGCAGTAACACATACCGAATCAGAACTTACAAAAATCCGCGCAGGAAAAGCTACACCTTCTATGTTAGATGGTATTAGTGTAGATTATTACGGTTCACCCACCCCACTTTCTCAAGTTGCAAATATTAATACAACCGATGCACGTACATTGGTCATCCAACCTTGGGAAAAGACGATCATGGGTGCGATCGAAAAAGCCATTATTGATTCTAACATTGGTCTCAATCCGCAAAACGATGGTTCTGTAATACGTTTGGTTGTACCTCCATTGACGGAAGAGAGAAGGCGTGACCTTGTAAAAAAAGCAAAAGAAGAAGCTGAAAAAGGTCGGGTAGCTGTACGTAACATCCGTAAAGATGCCAACGAATCCATCAAAAAACTAAAAAATGACGGTGCTTCAGAAGATGAGATTAAAGTAGGAGAAGGTGAAGTTCAAAAATTGACTGATGTCTACATTGCAAAAGTAGATCAACTAGCTGAATTGAAAGAAAAAGATATCATGACGGTCTAAGTCGAAATTTTTTATAATGATAAAAAAGGGGTTCTTTCGAGAATCCCTTTTTTTGTAGCATTTTTTTTATAATTTTAATCTTTGTAACTCGCCTTCTTCATATCTATCGCAAGAAGAGCAGTAGCTGCAACCAGATTATATACATATGGACAAATCAAGAAGAGATTTTATAAAAAAAACGGGAATAGGATTGACTTCAGCTTTCATAGGTACACAGCTATTGTCTGCTTGTACCAATCAGGGCAAAACTGGCGACTCCCCCTTTCACAATATCGGGTTACAGTTATTTACCCTACAGGATCTTATTGAAGAAGATCCCAAACTTGTATTGAAAACTGTTGCAAAGATAGGCTACAAACATGTCGAAACATATGGTGTAGACGTAGCTACAAATAGCTTTTGGGGCTTGCCTATCACCGATCTAAAAAAGGTTTTAGAAGACAACAACCTCAAATCATATAGCGGACATTACGATTTATCGAGATACCTGGATAAAAAACGCGACGACAAAGAGAGTATCGAAAAATATATTGAAATCGCACACGAGCTCGGACAGAAATATATCATCGCACCTGTAACGCCGATGGATGACCTGAATAACCTATCGGTATCCGATTATCAATATGCGGCCGAGCAATTAAATAAAGCGGGTGAGATGTCCAAAAAAGCGGGCATCAAAATGGGGTATCACAATCATTTCTGGGAATTCAGGAATTTTGCCAATGGCACAAAAGGTTTGGACATCTTGATTGCATTTACAGAGCCTGATTTGGTAGACTTTGAATTGGATATATTTTGGATTGAAAAAGCTGGTGTCAGTGCGCAAAGCTATTTCGAAAAATATCCGGGTCGTTTCCCGTTATGGCATATAAAAGACATTGACAAAAATTATGCACATGAAGTTGTCGGAGAAAAATTTGATAAGCTGCCTCTTGATAGTTTAACACAAGCACATGTACGCTATACCGAAGTGGGAACCGGAGCTATTGACTACCCGAATATAGTGCGTAGTGCTAATCAATCCGGACTACAATTCGCCTTTGTAGAGCAAGATGAAATTTATATTCCCAATAAATTTGAAAGTATAAAGAAGAGCTACGAATACGTACAAAAATTCTTAACAAAATAGAAAAGGAGCTTTGGTAGCTCCTTTTCTATTTAAAATTTCATTTGTTCGACCTCAGATGCCGTTTTCTCAACTGCCTCTTTTAAGTCTCTCTTGAAAGCCAATACATTCTTTGCGATTTGGTCGTCGTTTGTTCCGATAATCTGAGCCGCCAGAATTCCCGCATTTTTTGCAGCATTAAGTGCTACCGTTGCAACAGGGATACCGTTTGGCATCTGTAGTATCGATAAGACAGAATCCCAACCATCTATGGAATTAGAAGATTTGACGGGTACACCGATCACAGGTAAGTGGGTGATTGATGCCACCATACCTGGTAAATGTGCAGCCCCTCCCGCTCCTGCAATGATCACTTTTAAACCTCTGTCCGCAGCTTGTTCAGCATAGTCAAACATCCGCTGTGGTGTACGGTGTGCCGAAACAATCGTTACTTCAAAACCTACTCCAAGTTCTTTTAATATATTTACAGCATCCTGCATAATAGGAAGATCAGACTTACTTCCCATAATAATTCCTACTTGTATATTTGCGCTCATCTTATGCGATTACTTTTAATATTTCCTGAACTTTACGTGCATTTACTATAGCCATTTCGCGGTCATCACTCACAATACAAACGTGTCCCATCTTACGAAATGGCTTGGTATACTTTTTACCATACAGATGTACATATACCCCATCCATAGCTAGTACTTCTTCTACACCTTCGTATACAGCTAAGCCTTCATACTTATCTTCGCCAAGCAAATTGATCATGACTGCATTTGTACGTGCAGCGGTATTACCTAACGGAAGATTGAAGATGGCCCGAAGATGTTGACCAAACTGAGAAGTAAAATTTCCTTCTATAGTCTGGTGCCCTGAATTATGGGGACGTGGCGCCAGCTCATTCACCAGAATTTCTCCTGTTTTTGTCAAGAACATTTCTACGGCTAACAAACCTACAATCTGCAGATCATTAGCTAATTTTTTTGCAATATCTTCAGCCTGCTGTTGAATTTCAAAGCTATAAGTCGATGGCGAAATCAAAAATTCAACCAGATTAGCCTGTGGATTAAACTCCATTTCGACCATGGGAAATGTACTGACGTCTCCTCTATCGTTACGCGCTACGATAACTGCAATCTCTTTCTCAAAATCCACGATTTCCTCAATTATGGAAGGTTCCTCAAAAGCATTATCAAGATCATCTACCGATAGTATTTTCTTCACCCCCTTTCCATCATATCCGTCTTTTCTTAATTTTTGGATAAAGGGAAATTGAAATTGGGTGTTACCTAACGCCTCTTTATTTGAAATCAACTGAAAGGGCGAAGTAGGAATATTATTTTGCTTGAAAAACTGTTTTTGCATCCCTTTATCCTGAATCAGGCGAATAACACGAGATTGCGGATAAACGAGAACCCCCTCCTCTTCCAATTTTTCCAGTGCATCTACATTTACTTTTTCAATCTCGATAGTGATCATATCCAATCCCTTTCCGAATCTGTAAACGGTTTGGTAATCGCTCAACGATCCACATTCAAATTGATTACATAATTTACGACATGGAGCATTCTTATCTGGATCCAGTACATGTACATTCACATTGTAATTAATAGCTTCCTGGATCAGCATACGTCCCAACTGCCCTCCTCCAAGGATACCT
This sequence comes from Sphingobacterium olei, assembly GCF_005048855.1. GTDB lineage: Bacteria > Bacteroidota > Bacteroidia > Sphingobacteriales > Sphingobacteriaceae > Sphingobacterium > Sphingobacterium olei. The sequence goes on along the minus strand of NZ_SUME01000003.1, from coordinate 306,029 downwards.
AATTGCAACTCTCCGTAAAAATCTTTTGCCATACTATTTTATCTTAAACCTTTTCTTCGAAATACTTTTCCTGAAGAATATGTTCTGTTTCTATTTTCTTTTGCAATTCTAAAAACGCACCGATCAGCGCTTCCGGTCTAGGTGGGCAGCCTTGAACATAGATATCCACCGGTATAATCCGATCCACTCCCTTAACCACATGGTAACCATGCTGCCAGTAAGGCCCTCCGCAATTCGAACAAGAACCCATAGAAATTACGTAACGTGGTTCCGGCATCTGTTCGTATAATCGTTTTATACGTTCGGCCATTTTAAAGGTAACCGTTCCTGCTATGATCATGACGTCAGCCTGTCGTGGTGAGGGTCGAGGAAACACCCCTAATCTATCCAAGTCATAGGTAGCAGCCATTGCCCCCATCATTTCTATCGCACAACAGGCAATACCAAAACTCACGGGCCACATCGAGGAAAGTCGTGCCCAGTTTAATAAGTCGTCAAGTTTCGCAACGACGACACCATTATTCTGTTCTTGCTGTGCACCCATAGCTTACGTTTTTTTAAATCGTGGTTTAAATCCTACTGAAGTCTTCGGCGTGTCGGCAGATTTCTGTTCTGATTCCGACTCTGTTGTGGCTACTGTCGCCCTATAATCTTTAATCTGATATTCCCGATTGTTCAGGGTATCGTAGACTGAAAACGGGATTTTTACATCTGTAGTCGGCTTTTGATGAATAGGCTTAATCCAGTTCAAATCGCCCCGACGCCATACGTATACCAAACCAATGATTAAAATACCTAAGAAAATAGCCATTTCAATCAATGTAAACCAGCCCCATCTTGAATCTGCTGCTATGAGATCACGGTTACCGAAGACCGTAGCCCAAGGAAATACAAATATCAATTCAACATCAAATAGTAGGAATATAAGTGCTATAACATAAAAACGTGGATTAAATTGAACCCATGAAGTTCCTACTGTTTCTTCACCACATTCGTAAGTACTTTGTTTGATGGGATTAGGATGTTTAGGCGATATGAATTTTGCTAGTCCGATGGTTGCACACACCAATATGACCCCTACTATTCCCATGAGAAGAATAGAACCATATTCAGATAACTGCCCGGGATGATCGTCCATACCATGCAAAAATAACAAAAAACAATTTAATAAAAAAGCCAAACACTAACGTTTGGCTTTCTTAAAATTATATTATATCTAAAAGTTGTTAGAATGGCTTACCCGGCATCTTCGGCATGTTGCGCATCATTTTCGCTGCCATCGCCGGATTGGACATTTGCTTCATAACTTTACGCATATCCATAAATTGCTTTAGCAATTTATTAACTTCGTCTATATTCGTGCCGGATCCTTTAGCAATACGACTTCTTCTTTTCTGGTCTATCGCATCTGGATTTTCTCTTTCAAAAGGTGTCATCGAGTCTATGATGGCTTCGATTGGTTTGAATGCATCATCTTCTATTTCAACATCTTTTAACGCCTTTCCTGCTCCCGGAATCATTCCAATAAGATCTTTCATGTTACCCATTTTTTTGATTTGCTGAATTTGGGACCTGAAATCGTTAAAATCAAATTTATTTTTGCGGATTTTCTTTTGAAGTGCCGCTGCCTCCTTTTCGTCAAACTGTTGCTGAGCACGCTCTACCAACGACACCACATCGCCCATACCTAAAATACGGGAAGCCATACGATCCGGATGGAAAACGTCAAGCGCTTCCATTTTCTCGCCTGTACCAATAAACTTGATCGGTTTATTGACAACAGATTTTATCGAAAGGGCCGCACCACCGCGGGTATCACCATCTAATTTAGTTAATACAACACCGGTAAAGTCAAGACGATCATTAAATGTTTTAGCCGTATTTACCGCATCCTGACCTGTCATCGAATCGACAACAAATAAAATTTCGTTCGGCTGCGTAACTTCTTTTACCGCCGTGATCTCATTCATTAAGGCTTCATCAATCGCCAAACGACCCGCTGTATCTATAATAATGACATTATTACCGTTCCGTTTACCTTCTTCAACCCCAGCTTTAGCGATCGCAATAGGATCGGTAGAGTCACGATCTACATACACAGGAACACCTACTTGATTACCCAACACCTGTAACTGATCGATCGCTGCGGGACGATACACATCACCTGCTACCAACAACGGTTTTTTACCTTTCTGCTCTTTTAGAAAATTAGCTAATTTACCCGTGAACGTAGTTTTACCAGCACCATTCAGACCTGCAATTAAAATAACGGTTGGGTTTGCCGAAAGATCCAGTTCAGTAACTGTACCTCCCATCAACTCGGTCAACTCGTCATTCATAATCTTGGTCAATAATTGACCCGGCGAAATACTCGTCAACACATTTTCACCTAAAGCTTTTTGCCTAACATCGTCTGTAAATGTTTTAGCAGTCTTGTAATTCACGTCGGCATCCAATAATGCCTTGCGAATTTCCTTCATCGTCTCAGCGACGTTGATTTCGGTAATATTCCCCTGACCTTTTAATACCTTAAAGGCCCTATCTAATTTATCCTGAAGATTTGAAAACATAATCTATTGAAGTTCTTAATACTAAAATGCGAAGTTACGAAATTGCTATGAAAGCAATGTGTTCTAGTCACAAAACTTTCATGATCCATTGGATCACCAACAGGCATAAAAGTTCTTGATGGCCTTTGAGAATAGACACTTTCAGAAAAAAAAACGGTTATATAATTTTCATACAACCGCTTAATATATTTTAAACCTGATTAATCCCTACGGCCTAACAGCATACTAGCATAATAAAGTAGCGTAACCAAAGCAGATAAGGCCGCAACTACATATGTCATGGCTGCCCATTTTAATGCGTCTTTTGCTCCGTCGTGCTCCATCGAATTATGGGTGATATTAGCTGTATTCAACCATGCTAACGCACGGTTAGAGGCATCAAATTCCACAGGTAAGGTAATGAAACTAAAAACCGTAGTAATAGCTAATGCCACCACTCCTATCTGTAATAACAATAAGATATTTGAAAAAATCGCTAGCATAACACCGATCATAAGCGTAAACGAGACAATCTTAGAGGCAACGTTTACCATCGGAACCATCGCAGAACGAAACTGCAACCAACTATACGCTCTAGCGTGCTGCACAGCGTGACCACACTCGTGAGCAGCTACGGCAGCAGCAGCTACACTGCGTCCGTGATATACTTCAGGACTTAAGTTTACCGTTCTATCCGACGGATTATAATGATCAGTAAGCTGTCCTTCAACGGAAATTACGTTCACGTCATATATGCCATTATCATTTAGCATTTTTTTCGCAATATCCGCTCCCGACATTCCCGAAGTCAACGGCATTTCCGAATATTTCTTAAACTTATTCTTAAATCTCGACTGGACGATCATACTGATGATTCCAATACCAATTAATAAAACCCAAATTCCCATATTTTTAATATTTTATTTTCTTGCTATTCGTATTTACAATTTACAAAGAATTATCAAATGGTATTCCATTTAAACAAACCTGTTAAAATAACTGATTAAAAATATCGAATTACTTTGGCTCTGACAAATAATCGGCTATAAATGGTCAATCTGTGACAATATGGCTTGCTTTAGATCAGATGATCTCCGATTTAATAAAATATATGTCTATTGGAAAAGAACGCTCAGTAACTTTATATCTCCGATTAAAACATTATATTGCAATCGATCCACATCAAGTAAAGATTATTAAATAAAAGTGCTTAAGGGGGGAGAGAAAATTCTAAATGAATGACGAGTTTATAAATTATTAATCTGGCATGAAAAATAAACTTGAATATCGACTTCTTTGGGAACGCATGAGAAATGGAGACGAAGAGGCCTTCTTTGATCTTTATAAGTCATTATATTATGAGCTGGTTAATTTTGGGATACGAACCTGTGCCGATGCCGAACTTTCTGGAGAAGCTACCGATCAAGTTTTCGTGACAATATGGGAAAAGAGGGACAAACTCGAACGTGTGGAAAACGTACAAGCGTATCTAATTACATTCTTAAAAAGGAAACTACTTCGACTATTACAGAAACAGCATAAAATTAACAAGGCACTTCAAAATGTAAAAGCCGAGGATGATTGGGCAGAAATGTCCTATGAAGAATTCATTATCAAGGTACAAACCAACGAATGGATCCAGCACCGTCTGAAAGATGCTTTAGAAAAACTTACCTTCAGACAGAAACAGCTCATCCATCTAAAGTTTTTTGAAGGGTTGACCTATGAACAGATTGCAGCTACTACTCAGCAAAGTATAAAAACAGCCTACAATACGATCTACGATGCGCTGAAAACCTTACGACAGGAATTAAAAGATATTTAATTTTTTCGATCTGTATATCAACGTTTTACAAAATTTATAATATTTTCTTTAGGAAAAAGAAACAGGTCTTGACACTATAAATGTAAAGACCAAGAAAATAATGATAAACACTAAATATGAAAACGTTGAAGATTTTCTGATCGACAATACTTTCCAGCAGTATTGTTCTGGAGAGAATAAACAATGTGTTCAATATTGGAATAACTACCTGTTGAATCATCCGGAACAAAAGGAAACCATTATACAGGCTAAAAGGCTTTTCCACATCCTTGTTGGAAACAAAAAGCCTCTGGATGCACAAGTCAGCAAACTGAAAACGGACCTTGAGACATCATCTTCATCTAGTGTAAAATTCCGACTTTCCACATGGATTAAAACTGTAGCAGCACTCATCGTATTGGCTGGTGGAATATATTGGCTTATCCAACAAAGACAACCTGGGTCATTGGCAACCAGTCATTCCGCAATCACCTATACCACGGCTAATGGAGAAAAGAAGGTGTTAGAACTTGCGGATGGGAGCAAAATCATCCTCAATGCAGGAAGCCATCTTTCGTTGGAAGAAGGATTCAACACAAACGAGAGACATATCCATCTAACCGGAGAAGCATTTTTTGACGTGAGCGAGGATAAAAACAAACCATTTTTTGTCCATACACAAGATTTTGACATACGTGTATTAGGAACATCTTTTAATGTTAAGGCCTATCCAGAGGAATCCACTTCAGAAACGTTACTGATTGAGGGGTTGATTGAAATGCATAGTAAACGAGGCAGTGAGAATTCAATGATCATCAAACCCAACCAAAAAGTGATCTTATATAAGACATTAGCAGTCTCCGATAATAAGGAACCTACACAGAAAATCAAAAAATCTCCCTTAAAAGAAATTGCCATCCAGGAAATAGCATCTGAAGACGGACAAACGTTGTCTGCCGATGTAGCATGGAAAGAGAACCGTCTGGAAATTGTAGATGAAGATTTCGCATCGTTAAAGACTGTTTTGGAACGCTGGTACGATGTAGAAATCGAATTGAATGGGCAGCAATTGCGCGATTTTAGATTTACAGCGACATTTAATAAAGAGGATATTAAACAGGTACTGGATGCCTTGAAGAAAGTACAACCTTTTAACTATAAAATATATGGAAAGAAAATAACAATTTATGAGTAAAAAGGATGGTGAGCCAACACCACCCTTTCTAAAGAATGATTAACAAACCGGCAGACCTAATTAGCTAAAAAACGTGCTGCCAAGTTTTAAACTGTAACCAAAGTACCAAAGTATGATTAAAAATTGCTTATTGCAAGTGCGTAAGGTATATTTTATGCACTTTAGATTCATTATCTGGATGAAACTAACCTGTATTATGATTTTGATCGCAAGCCTCAATTTGTCGGCAAGCGTGTATTCTCAGCAAAAAGTCTCTTTTGATGTAAACAAAACGAAGCTGAGCAAAGTGTTGAAGATTATTGAAGAGAACAGTGATTATTACTTTGTCTTCAATTCGAACAACGCGTTATTAAACAAAGAAATATCCCTTTTTGTTGAGAACACGAAGGTGACAGATGTACTGTCTAAATTGTTCAAACGAACGGGACTGGAATACGCTATCTCTAACGAGGGGTTGGTTGTTATCAGTCAGAAACAAGACTCGAATATCAGCGGCACCGTATTAGACAGTCAGGGCAATGCCCTTTCTGGTGCTACCGTACGTTTAAAGGGAACAGCCAAAGCAAATGCAACAGACATCAATGGCCGTTTTACGCTCGAGGTTCCAATTGGCAGCATTTTGGTTTTCTCTTATGCCGGCTACTTGTCACAGGAAATTACCATCCAAAACAAAAACGATATCAGAGTTACCCTAGTTGAGGATAACCAATTACTTAACGAGGTGGTAGTGACGGCTTTAGGTATAACCCGCGAAAAGCGCACGTTAGGATACTCTGTAACACAAATAAATGGGGAAACACTTACTCAAGCTAGAGAAAATAACATTGCAAATGCGCTAGTTGGTAAAGTAGCGGGTTTAGACGTCAGTTCCACTTCTGGCGGCGTCGGTGCTGCAACCAGTGTGATTATCCGAGGAGCATCCAGCTTAAGTCAAAGCAATCAACCGTTATATGTGATTAATGGCGTACCTATGGAAAGTAAGCCTGTCGGCCTAAACAATACCAATCCAAATGGGAATAGAGGTAGCCAATGGGACAATGCTCCGGACATGGGGGACGCCATAGGAAACCTAAATCCAGATGACATCGAAAGTATGTCGGTCCTAAAAGGAGCTGCCGCATCTGCTTTGTACGGTTCTCGTGCTAAAGGTGGAGTTATTCTAATCACTACCAAATCCGGCAAAGGAAATGGCATCGAATTCAACAGCAACTTCGTTATTGAGCAGGTAATGGATCGTACGGACTGGCAATATGTTTACGGACAAGGTGTAAATGGTGAAAAACCAGCAAACGGACAGGCGGCGGCCCAAGTAGGTGGTTCTAGTTGGGGCGCAAAATTGGACGGAAGTAGTGTTCCACAGTTTGACGGAGTGTCTAGACCTTATGTGGCACAGAAAGATAACATTGAAAACTTTTACCGCAACGGCCATACCTGGACCAATACCTTAGCGCTTAACAAATCCTTCGACGGAGGAACAGTCCGCTTTTCGGCCAGTGATTTATCCAACAATTCTATTGTGCCGAATTCTGGTTTAGATAGACAATCGTTTAACTTAGTAGGAACATTCGAACCTATAAAGCGGTTAACAATAGATGCGCGTGCTAACTATATCTTAGAACAGGCTAAAAATCGCCCTATGCTTTCGGATGGTGCCGGTAACGCCAATTTCAACGCTATCTTTTTACCAACCAGTACTAATATTAACGACTTAAAACCTGGAAAAGATGCCAATGGCAGCGAAATATCCTACAATACTGGAAACGCTTGGGACACCAACCCTTGGTTCGCCGCCGAGGAATTTAAGAACAACACCGACCGTAACCGGTTAATCAGTTCCCTGAGTGCTCGCTATAGCTTTGACAATGGATTATTTGTTCAAGGTCGTGCCGGCCAGGACTTTTATACCAATAGTTACACGAATGTAGTACCCTCGGGTACTGCCTATCGTCCTTTAGGTTCAATGGTATCACAAGAATCAACATTCTCTGATATTAATGCGGATGTATTGGTTGGGAAATCATTCACAGTGACAGACCAGATCACATTAACACCGAATGTTGGAGCAAGTTACAGGAATACTAAAACAAATATGACTATCAATGAAGGTACCGAATTTTTAGTACCAGGCGTATACAATATTATCGGCACAAAAAATAAAGCCGTCGGGTATGTGCAAAGTGAAGCGGAAACACAATCAGTTTACGGCACACTCGAATTTGCGTACCGCGATATTTTCTATTTGACCGGTAGTGCACGTTCGGACTGGTTCTCTACGTTGGCTACCCCGGGACGAAACAATAAACTAAATGTTGTGTATCCTTCTATCAGTGGTTCATTTGTATTCTCTGAGTTGTTACAATCGGAAACTTTAAGTTTTGGAAAGTTGAGGGCAGGCTACGCTATTGTTGGTCAGGCAACCGACCCTTACCAAACGTTGCTGACATACAGTGTAATGAGCCAATCGTTAAATGGAAATCCGTTGGGTAATATTTCAAACATCAATATTCCAAATTCGGCGTTAAAGGCTTCTACCGCCTCGGAACTAGAAATAGGTACAGACTTGCGATTCTTTAACAATCGCCTAAATATAGATCTAACCTGGTACCAGAAACGTTCAAAGAATGAAATTGTCTTTGCGACTACATCGAGTACCATTGGCTATGATGGTGCCGTATTGAATTCAGGAGAAATTGAAAATAAAGGTATAGAAACCCTCATATCTGGAACTATTATTAAAAACAATAATTTTAATTGGACATCTTCACTTAATGCCACCTATAATGACAATAAAGTGCTTTCGTTGGCTGAAGGTGTCCCTGACCAATTACTTGCTACATCGCGCGCAGGGGTTGGTTTTCTGAAATATATCCCAGGAAAAGCCATGGGACAAGTGATGGCCTATGATTTTGAATACGACGCTGAGGGTGAGATTGTGAAGTTGGCAGATGGGTCTCCAGCTCAAGGAGACCTGAAAGCTTATGGATCTGCATTTAACAAATGGTTTGCCGGATGGAACAACGAGTTTTCGTACAAGAATATTAATCTTGGATTCCTAATCGATGGGAAGTGGGGAGGCAAAGTATTCTCCGCTACTGACTACTATGGGTATATAAAGGGTTTACATAAAGCTACCTTAGAAAATCGAGAGGAATTAGGAAATACGGCACCTAAATTCTATGAAAACACGGCAAACAACTCTTCACATCGGTTTGTACAGGACGCCAGCTTTATTAAATTCAGACAGCTAACTCTAGGTTATAATTTTCCAGCAAAACTGTTCAACAATAAAATTAGCAGTCTAAATGTTAGCCTTGTCGGGCGTAATCTTTTTATACTAATGAAGAAAACGGACAATATTGACCCAGAGTCCAGTTACAATGCTACTTTCCCCGGATTGGAATTGGGGGGTGTGCCGCCGGCAAGAACGTATGGTGTCAACCTGAGTGTTAAGTTTTAAGTTTATAAATTATATTCCAATGAAAATGAAATCAATAAAGATATATGGTCTTGCGCTGATGTCAGGACTCTTGATAATAACGGGATGTACAAAGAATTTTGTGGATATCAACACCAACCCGGTAACTTATGGCCCGACAAACTTTGATCCTAATTATACATTTACAACAGCACAACTTACCTACACTGGAAGTACAGATTTTGCATACGATACATGGAGAGCAAATTTAATATATTCCGCAACGATGATGCAGGGACTTTCGACAGTAGTAAGCTACTGGGCCGGAGATAAATACTTATTAACTCCTTGGTATACATCAGCTTATTGGGAGAGAGCATATGCTGAACAGGTGAAACCCATCGTAGATGTGGTTGAAATGACAAAAGAGAAAGAAGAATACCACAATTTACATCAGGTAGCCCGTATTTGGAAAGCACTTATTTTTGCCCGGTTAACTGATTTGTATGGAGACGTACCCTATTTTGAAGCTGGACAGGGATATTACAAAGGCAATCTGTCGGCCAAATATGATAAGCAAGAGGCTATTTACGTGGATTTATTGAAAGAAGTAGAAGAAGCAACGGCTGCTTTAAGTCCATCCGCCGATATGGTGAGCGGAGACGTGATTTACAACGGCGACGTGAATAAATGGAAACGTTTTGGTAGTTCTTTGTTGCTTCGTCTCGCAATGCGATTAACTAAGGTAGATGAGAATACGGCTAAAACTTATGTTACAAAAGTTGTCGGAAACACGATGGCGAGCAATGAGGACAATGCTTTTCTTAGACATGATAAAAGTGGTGATCGTGTTACAAAGAATCGTAATAGCCAAGTTTTATTGGGTGATGGCGGACAGGAACATTACTATGTAAAATGGTCAGATACGTTTATCAATATACTCAAAAGCACCGACGATCCACGGATCAATGTGGCCGTAACAGATCTTTGGCTATCGGAATCTGTAAAAGGAGAAGACAGACACAATCCCGCATTTGTGACTAATCCGGCAGTACAAAAGGGTATGCCTAATGGCAAAGACCTCAACACGAACCCATTGTATAGTATCAGCTCACACCCTTCTTATACGAGTTTTCCGGAATATTCTTCGCCACATCCAGGGATGATCAAGTCTGATGGTGTCACTTTCATACTCACGTACACAGAGAGTGAACTCTTATTGGCAGAAGCTGCGCAACGGTGGGGGATTGGCAGTTCGGCCGAAGATCATTATTCAAATGGTGTAAAAGCAGGAATTACTTTTTTAGCGCAGTATGACGGCGCACTGGCAATCAGCGAAACGGATGCAAATGCGTATGCTACTGCACATCCGCTGACCAATGGACTCGAACAAATCAATATGCAATACTGGATCCATCAAAATACAGCATTGAATTTTTACGAAACATGGGCAAACTGGCGCAGAAGCGGCTTTCCGATCTTGATGCCGGTAAACTATCCAGGGAATGCAACAGGAGGAACTATTCCTCGTCGATTCCCCTACCCTACGGCTGAAGAAGCTGGTTCAAACAGCGCGTATTATAAGGAGGCCTCCGCAGCAGTTCCAGGCGGAGACGAGTTAAAAGGCAAAGTATGGTGGGACAAATAATAATAAAAAAGCCAGATTTAAGATCTGGCTTTTTTATTATCCGATTTGCAATAGCATATTATGATCTTCAATAATCTTTCGAAGGTTACTCAATGCATATCGCATTCTACCTAAAGCGGTATTAATACTAACATCTGTGATCTCTGCTATTTCTTTAAAACTCATATCGCAAAAATGACGCATGATTAACACCTCTTTTTGATCATCCGGTAAAAGCTGAATAATCTTCTTCAAATCGATATCCCGTTGCGTACGCACAATTTTACTTTCTGCATCCTCATCTGCAAAATCGAGAACTTCAAATATATCAAACCCATCTGCATTAACAACATTGAGTCCACGCTTTTCGCGACGGAAATGATCTATGACCATATTGTGTGCGATACGCATTACCCAGGGCAAAAATTTTCCTTCATCGTTATATCGTCCAGCTTTTAATACATTTATGACTTTTATAAATGTTTCCTGAAATATATCTTCTGTAAGATATTCGTCTTTAACCTGTATATATATTGACGTATAAATTTTGCTCTTATACCGCTCAATCAAAACCTTTAATCCAGCTTCATCACCATTAATATAGGCGTGGATCAACTCCTGATCACTCTTATTTTTCAATAGTTTCATAATAATTTCCCTAATTTAAGTTAGAGTCACACTAATTTTAAAAAGAGTAATTTTATATCTATAGGCAATTGTTTTTTTGTTTAACTCTTCAAATCAAATGAAAAAATCCCACCTTTCAAATTATCACTCCCCTTTTTAACATTAATTCACACTTCGAATATTATGCAACAAAAAAAGCTCCAAAAATTAATTTTGGAGCTTTTTTACTAATTATTTCACTAATTTTATTTGTACAATGGGAATTGAAACATCATTGTCTTCACTTTTTCATGAATACTAGCCAATTGGGATTCATTTCCACGGTTTGACAATGCTTCATCAATCAATTCACCAATTTGAACAATTTCGGTTTCTTTAACACCTCTACTTGTAATCGCAGCCGTTCCAAAACGAACACCCGACGTAACAAAAGGAGACCGCGTATCAAAAGGGACCATATTCTTATTCGTTGTAATTCCTGCCAAGCCTAATACCGCTTCCGCCTCTTTACCTGAAATATCCTTATTACGAAGATCTACCAACATCAAGTGATTATCTGTACCGCCTGAAATAATGTTGTAATCTTTCTCTACAAAAAATTGTGCTAGTGCTGCTGCATTTTTCTTCACTTGGACGATATATTCCATATATTCATCAGACAACGCTTCTCCATAAGCTATTGCTTTGGCTGCAATTGTATGTTCTAATGGACCTCCTTGGGTACCTGGAAAAACAGCCAAATCCAACAATTGTGTAATTGTGCGTATCTCACCTTTAGGTGTTTTGATACCCCAAGGATTTTCAAAATCTTTCCCAACCATAATCATACCTCCACGTGGGCCACGTAATGTCTTATGTGTAGTAGTTGTAACGATATGACAGTGTGGAAGCGGATCATTCAATAATCCACGCGCTATCAAACCAGCAGGATGAGAAATATCAGCAACAACCAAAGCTCCAATTTTATCTGCAACGGCACGGATACGCGCATAATCCCAATCACGCGAATAAGCAGAAGCACCACAAATGATTACTTTTGGTTTTTCAGTTAATGCTGTTTCTTCTAACTGTTCGTAATCAATTAAACCTGTATCTTGCTTTACACCATAAAATAACGGCTGATATAGCTTCCCGGAAAAATTTGCCGGAGAACCATGCGTCAAGTGGCCGCCATGGGAAAGGTCAAAACCTAAAATCTTATCGCCAGGTTTTAAAATAGCCAAGAATACAGCAGCATTAGCCTGCGCTCCTGAGTGAGGTTGAACATTAACCCACTCTGCTCCGAAAAGCTGCTTTGCACGATCAATAGCAATCGTCTCAATTACATCGACTACCTCACAGCCACCATAGTAACGCTTTCCCGGAAGACCTTCTGCGTACTTGTTTGTTAGTACCGAACCAGCAGCTTCCATTACTTGCTTACTTACAAAGTTTTCAGAAGCGATTAATTCAATACCTTCTTCTTGACGTTTTAGCTCTTCAGCTATAAGATTAAATATGGCCTGATCTCTTTCCATTATTGTTGTATTAAATAGGATTTTGAAGAATTATTTTAATAAGTCGCAAACTTAGATAAATTTGCTTTTATATCCAATTATAATCGCGTTAATATGAAAGAATTTAAGTCGTTAGCTCATTTTTCAAGATGTGTAGAGCGGCATCATATGGATTAACATCTAATTCCTTTACATGCTGCAGCACAAGGCCCACAAACTGATCCAAAGTCGAATCTTTTGGTAATGCCTTCGCTGTATTCCGCAACAAAGAAACGGTATTTACCTTTAGATCTTTGACCACCACCCAGGCCGCATCCGACACATACAGCTGTTGGGTAAAATTATGGTTAAATTCACTTTCCACTTCCGCGATCAGTATCTGCCTAAATTGCCCTATCGATAGTTGTGGATCATGGTTACGTAACATAATTTGTTCTGGGGCAATACGATGAACCAATAAAATCAAACGCTCATAAGCCGTATAACGTAATTGAAGATTTTCTTTGGTTAAAAGTTTACTTTGATTTATGGCATTAATCTTTAAATGGTAGTTTTCGATCTTAGGCCAAATGATCTTAAACGCCAAAACCAATGCCGCAAATACACCAAAAGTCAGAATAAATAACTGTGCAAAAAACTCCGTATAGTTCATATTTAAATATTTTTGATTTTTAATTAGCCGTATTGTTTACGTATTGTCAAAAATCTATTGTATCAGATATTACGGCTAAAAATATGTATTTTTGTTTAACTATTCACTATAGGAAAGGCAAGAAATGAATACAGATACGATAATCACAGCTGCTCCGGTAACATTAACTTCAGGCGCAGTTTCAGAACTAAAAAAATTAATCGATCAACAAGAATTGGGACCTGATTTTGGATTACGCTTAGGTGTAGAAGGCGGAGGTTGTTCGGGAATGAGTTACATCTTAGGGTTTGACCAAAAGAAAGATGGTGATTCGGAATATGAAATTGAAGGGATCCGGGTATTTATGAATAAAGCGCATGGGCTATATTTGGCCGGTATGGAAGTCGATTTCAAAAATGGCCTTGACGCTAGGGGATTTACCTTCAGCAATCCAAATGCAACGAGTACTTGTGGTTGCGGAAGCAGTTTCTCCGCATAATTAAAAAAGCAGCACAAAAATTTTCTGGTTTTTGTGCTGTGTTAGACCGTGAGAAATTCGAAGACAATGAAGCCTACCGCTATAATCCCTAAAATTGCAACTACGACATTCGTAAGGCTATATCTTCTTTTAAAAAGAAGCTGAAACACTCCATATCCAAACGAAAAAATCAGAAACCCCAGCACTGGAATCATTGCCAAATTGTGAACAACTCCAAATAATGTATTTACAATTTCTGGAAAAAAAGTATAATAGGTCACGTACAAAATTGCTAGTATTAAAAACAAACAAGCACATATCTGACCATATAAAATATTTTTACTCAGCGCGCTATCTTTCATATCAACAAACATAAATTTAACATCCAATAAATATAAGCACTTTATTTCCTTATGTGCAAATTAGCACATCCCCTAATCTACTCTTATATTTCACGACCATTAACAGACAGCCAGGTGTCCGGCAATAGTTCTTTCAAACGCCTTTCCTCTTCAACAGAGATCTCACCTGTTACCCACATTCTCTTTATTTTTATACTTCGTATTTCATCAGGAATATTTACTTTTCCAATGAAACCAATAACCAGACGGTCTATACTTTTGAGGGCAAAGAACTGCCGGGGTATTTCTGTAATGTTTTTTAAACTCACATCATCGTAAGCATCCTTCGGAGGAGTCGAAACAGCAGCAATCGTACTTTGCTTATTATGGGCAATAGCCCAGCCCACAAGTGGCCTTAACCTATAGTTTCTAGTATCTTGTTCCATTCCAAATAACCCAGCCCAGAATTCCATAGCATATTGTTTCCCTGACGTGCGGTCGTCCAATATAAACGGTACTTTTACATATTCAGCAGCGATGGAACTCGCGTGAGTTATCGGGTCGAGGTTCCGGCGTTCTCCTTTATCATTGAATGGATAAAATTTAGTAATCCACCCATCAATTGTCTCATGGGGTGAATAAACAGCTTTGTTCTGTAATTGCACCATATTTTTCCAAAACTCTTTATCCAGCTTACCTTCCTTCGTTTTCACGATTTCCTGAATAATAGACCTCAATTCTTTTGTCCACCACGCTAAATCAAATGTTTCTATATAATCTATCTTGTCAAGAATTTTTTTCCAATCGGCTGCTGTTCCTTCTATCGTAACGGATGAGATACCACATCCTATCACCATCATCCTATAATCAAAATAAATCTTTACCGACTCCATCAGTACAATTGCGGAGGCAATTTTACTTGTCTCATTTGATGTCGAAAAATCCGCCCGTAAATTCCCAATATATTCTTCGCCCGTATAGGCGCTTATTTGATCGACAAACTGCGGAAAAACCCGCTCCCAATCACTGCCCTTATCACCCAGTTTTACTTGGGTAGTATCCACCACAACGGTTAGCTCCCGTTTACCATCGAAACCGACAAGCCTGTCTCTAAATTTTTCGGCATGAAACGCGATATGTCTGGCAAACCCCTGTTCAATCAATAACCAAATTATATCCGGAGAAATCACAATAGGCCTATGCTCCTGATAGGCTTTAAGTATCCCTAACAAAAAGGGCTGATTACCAAAATAAACGACACTATCCGGAATAGGTGCATATTTTTCGACTTCGCCTGATCCGAGCTTCAGAAAAAGATCCGAAGATGCAACACGCTCCAACAATTCTTTTGGCGGTTCCAACGATTCATCTATCCGGTACGCTGTTGCTGATCGATCTAACCGCAACGTGTCCAAAACTCCAACTTGTTTCACGGAAAATGACTGAGCGGATTTAGCAGACTTTACGACATTGTTTACACAAGACATCATAAACAAGAGTAGCATCAGGCCAAACAAATTTTTAATTTTTATCATAACTCAAGTATTGTTTTTGCACATGATGCAGCAAAAGCTTCGATTCCATAAATGTAATCTTTTTCCTTTCCTTAATAATCACTAACTTTGCAACCTTAAAAACAGACATTAAATTTACGTAATGTACAAGGAATATAAGCAGTTAAATTTACCGGAAATCGGGAAAGAAGTATTGAAGCGTTGGGAAGTTCAGGACATTTT
The DNA here is from genome assembly GCF_005048855.1 of Sphingobacterium olei. Lineage (GTDB taxonomy): Bacteria > Bacteroidota > Bacteroidia > Sphingobacteriales > Sphingobacteriaceae > Sphingobacterium > Sphingobacterium olei. Next base: position 290,130 of record NZ_SUME01000003.1, on the reverse strand, counting down.
CGCAAAAAGTGTTTCAAACCGTCCTGCAAGTAAACCGTATACTTTTTACGAAGGTCCACCTTCAGCAAATGGTATGCCCGGTATTCACCACGTAATGGCACGTAGTATCAAAGATATCTTCTGTCGTTACAAGACGTTGAAAGGATTTCAGGTAAAACGTAAAGGCGGATGGGATACACATGGGCTTCCAATTGAGTTGGCTGTTGAAAAAACATTGGGCATCACGAAAGAAGATATTGGTAAAAAAATATCTGTTGAAGAATATAACGCGGCCTGCCGTAAAGAGGTAATGAAATACACAGATGTATGGAATGACCTAACAGAAAAGATGGGCTACTGGGTAGATCTTGAAAATCCATATATCACCTATCAGAACGAGTACATCGAGACATTATGGTATTTGCTAAAGGAATTGTACAGCGAAGGCCTTCTGTACAAGGGATATACTATCCAGCCCTACTCCCCTGCAGCCGGGACAGGGTTAAGCTCGCATGAATTGAACCAACCGGGTACTTATAAAGATGTAAAAGATACCACGATTGTTGCAGAGTTTCGTTTGGTAAAAGATCAAATCCATCCGCTGATCTCGACTTTGGTTGAAACCGAAGAAGAAGATGTTGCTTTTATCGCTTGGACGACTACACCTTGGACGTTACCGAGCAACACCGCTTTAGTGGTAGGGAAGAAAATCGAATACGTCAAAATCAAAACATTCAATCAATATACCGGATCTCCAGTTTCCGTAATTTTAGCAAAAAACCTAATCAGCAAGCATTTTAAAGCTGAAGGTCAACAAATTTCTTTTCAGGACTACAATCTTGGAGACAAAACCATTCCTTGGGAGATAGCGGCAGAATTTATAGGTGAAGAGCTTCTTGGATTACGTTACGAACAATTACTACCCTATATAACAAACGAAGAGTTATTAAAGAAAGCATTCCGGGTAATTCCGGGTGACTTCGTAACCACAGAGGATGGTACAGGTATTGTCCATGCTGCCCCGACATATGGTGGTGATGACTTTAGAGTTGCAAAGGAAAATGATGTTCCGGGTATTTTTGTTAAGGATGAAAATGGAAAAGACGTACCTACGGTAGACCGTACAGGTCGTTTTGTGAAAGAGATCACGGATTTTGCTGGCCGTTTTGTGAAAGAAGAATACTATTCAGATGCCGAGCGCGCTGAAAAAGATTTCCGCCCAACAGATGTTTTAATTGCCATCAAATTAAAAGAGGATAACAAAGCCTTCGATGTAAAAAAATACGAGCACACCTATCCACACTGTTGGCGCACAGACAAACCGGTATTGTATTATCCCCTAGATAGCTGGTTTATCCGTACAACGGCCATGAAAGAAGAAATGGTGGCCCTAAATAAAACCATCAACTGGAAGCCCGAAGCTACAGGATCTGGTCGATTTGGCAACTGGCTCGAAAATTTAGTAGACTGGAATCTATCACGTTCGCGCTATTGGGGTACTCCATTGCCCATCTGGCGTTCGGAAGACGAAAACGAAGAAATCTGTATTGGCTCCATGCCGGAATTAAAAAAATATCTAGAAGCATCCATTGCATCTGATGTACTTTCGGAAAATGAGAAAGCGGTCAATACCGCATATTTAGCAAAATTTGACACCACAGATTTAGACTTACACCGGCCATATGTAGACCACCTGGTATTGGTGTCTGACGGTGGACAAAAAATGTTTCGCGAGCCAGACCTGATCGATGTTTGGTTTGACTCCGGTGCGATGCCTTATGCGCAATGGGGCTTGGATTATGACAAATTGGCTAAAGGAGACAAGCTACCATTCAAAGAAGAGTACAATCATGCTTTTCCGGCAGATTTCATCGCCGAAGGTGTGGACCAAACCAGAGGATGGTTCTTTACCTTGCATGCGATCTCCACCATGATTCGAAGTTCTGTAGCTTTTAAAAATGTCGTATCTAACGGACTTGTGTTAGACAAGAATGGCAACAAAATGTCTAAGCGCCTTGGTAATGGAGTAGATCCATTTGCTACAATTGAAAAATACAGTGCCGATGCCACGCGTTGGTACATGATTAGCAATGCAGCACCTTGGGACAACTTAAAGTTTAATGAGGAAGGACTGGATGAAGTACGGCGCAAATTCTTCGGAACATTATATAACACATATGCTTTCTTTGCCTTATATGCTAATATCGACAATTTCAACTATGCAGAACCAGATGTAGTAAATGAAAATCGTCCAGAAATTGATCGCTGGATATTATCACTCCTGAATAGCTTAAGCAAAGAAGTAGACGATTATTATGCGGATTACGAACCGACCAAAGCAACCCGGGCTATCCAAACATTTGTCGACGAACATTTGAGCAATTGGTATGTACGTTTGTGTCGCCGTCGTTTTTGGAAGGGCGATTATACGGAAGATAAGATTTCCGCTTATCAAACACTGTATACTTGTTTGGACACTATTGCCAAATTGATGTCTCCAGTTTCACCATTTTTTTCCGATCAATTGTATTTGGATTTAAATGCTGTTACCAGAAAGGAAAAATTTGAATCCGTACATTTAGCTGATTTCCCATCGTATAATCCCCTTCTTGTGGATAAAGCTTTGGAAGAAAGAATGGCGTTGGCACAAGACATTTCGTCGTTAGTTTTATCGTTGCGTAAGAAAACTGGAATAAATGTGCGTCAACCACTTAGCAAGATATTACTCCCTGTTTTAGATAATGCATTCCAAGCGAAAGTGGAGAAGGTAAAAGACCTTATTCTTTCTGAGACGAACATCAAATCTATTGAATTTATCACGGATACGACCGGCATTATTAAGAAAAAAATAAAACCTAATTTCAAAGCTCTTGGCGCGAAAGTTGGTAAGGATATGAAATTGGTGACGACGGCCATCCAAGCATTGAATGCAGATCAAATTGGTGACCTTGAACGAAATGGAAATTATGCGTTAGCAGGCACAGCATATGTCATTTCTATAGAAGACGTGGAGATTATCGCAGAAGATGTCGCAGGTTGGCAAGTGGCAAATCTAGGAAACTTGACAGTGGCATTGGATGTACAGATTACAGACGAATTGAAGAAAGAGGGTATTGCTAGAGAATTGGTTAATCGAGTTCAGAATCTTCGAAAAGAAAAGGATTTTGAAGTTACAGACAGAATCAAAGTTCAAGTGAGTCAAAATATTGAAATAGAAGAGGCTACACAAAATAATTTGTCTTATATTTGCACGGAAATATTAGCTGATTCATTTGTTTTTGTAAACACATTAACGTCGTCAGATACAATAGAGATAAATGGTATAGAACTAAAGGTATTAATCGAAAAAATTTAGGTTATGGCAAACACGGAGAAAACACGATACAGCGATTCAGAATTACAAGAATTCAAATCGATTATCTTAGAGAAACTGCGTATTGCTAAAGAGGAGTTATTAGCATTAACAAGAACTTTAAGCAACAGTAACGCAAACGGCACAGATGATACAGCTGGAACCTATAAAACTTTAGAAGACGGTTCCGCTACGCTTGAGAAAGAGCAAGTAAATCAGTTAGCTGCTCGTCAGAAAAAATTCATTGACAATCTTGAAGCAGCGTTGGTACGCATCGAGAACAAAACGTACGGCATATGCCGTGAGACTGGAAAATTAATTCAAAAAGAACGTTTGAAAGCAGTTCCTCATACAACACTAAGTATCGAAGCAAAAAACAAACAATATTAAGAATTGAAACCTGAATGGTCTTTGCTTAAATTGAGCAAAGACCATTTTATCCTATATCATGAAAGGCTACACGCGACCTATAACTCTTATTTTTCTTATTCTATTAGTTGATCAAATATCAAAATTTTGGGTAAAACTCAACATGACGATAGGTCAAGATTTCACCATACTGGGCAATAAATTTCTTATTCATTTCATTGAAAACCCTGGCATGGCCTACGGTATGGAATTCGGTGGCGAATATGGCAAGCTCTTTTTGAGTATTTTCCGCATTATCGCTGTTATCGGTATTGGCTACGGTCTTCATTATATGATCAAAAATAAATATCACAGAGGCTTTACCCTGAATGTAGCGCTGATATTCGCCGGCGCATTAGGCAATATTATTGATTGTGTTTTTTATGGCATGATCTTCAGTGAAAGTGATTTTTATACGAAAGCGGTTCTTTTTCCTGAAGGAGGTGGATACGCTCCATTCTTATATGGCAAAGTAGTGGATATGCTTTATTTCCCATTAATAGAAGGAAATTTTCCGACCTGGTTCCCAATATGGGGAGGTGAACATTTTTTATTTTTTCGACCGGTTTTTAATATAGCAGACTCCGCAATATCAGTTGGAGTAGTATTAATCTTACTCTTTCAAAAAAGGTACTTCAAAGAAGAACATAAGGAAGAAGAAAGTGTGAATAGTGAGATGTTGGAGGATTAAAGTGAAAATTAATTTACAAATCAGCTTTATCTGCAGTTTACTAGCTACCCTGCTAGTCTTACCAGCATGTATAGTTGCTCAGATCAAACAGGAGAATCTGAAGAAGCATATTTACTACCTAGCTTCTGACAAAATGAAAGGCCGCGGAACGGGATCTAAGGAAGTGAACAAAGCGGCTAAGTATATTGAAAAGCATTTCAAGAAATACGGTTTATCGCCCAAAGGAGAAAGAAAGTACCGTCAGACATTTACGGCAAAAGTTCGTCGCGTAATCGTTCCCGACAGCATCCGTCAAGCGGACAATATCATCGGATTTTTAGATAATAATGCCCCATACACCATTATAATTGGAGCCCATTATGATCATTTGGGCACAGGGCACCAAGGGAGTTCACGGGACTCATTAGGTGTTGGACAAATACATAATGGTGCAGACGATAATGCATCAGGTGTGGCAGGATTACTTGAATTAGCACGATATTTCGCAACCAACAAAGAGAATGAAGCATACAATATGCTATTTATCGGCTTTGGTGCAGAAGAATTGGGTTTAGTGGGATCACGACACTTCACAGAGAACCCAACTATACCCCTGGAGAATATACAATGGATGCTCAATATGGATATGATCGGCCGATATAGTCCAGATAATGGTCTAGCCATCATTGGCTATGGCACGAGCTCTAAATTTCCATCCATATTTGAAGGAATCACGAGCGATATAAAATTTAACTTAAGCAAGGATGGAAACGGTGGTTCTGATCAAACTTCCTTCTACAAAAAAAATATTCCGGTTTTATTTTTTCATACGGGGGGTCACGATGATTACCACAAGCCGGGAGATGACCCCGAAAAAATAGATTATAACGCATTGGAATCCATTTTAAAACTAGAAATAGAGGTATTGATCAACTCCATGAAACAAGGCAAAATGGACTTTCAATGGACGAACTAACAAACAGTAAAAAACGTATTCTTCTAACAGGATCCAATGGCTTTTTGGGACAAAAGCTTACGGATCTTATTGTACAAAAAACAGATTATTCGCTGCTATGTACCTCAAAATCCGCAAATAGGAATCCGAATACAAAGGGCTATGATTATGTCCAACTTTCGCTTGTAAATCAGCAAGATCTGGCAACATTAATTGATACGTATTCCCCAACGCACATTGTTCATACTGCTGCTATGACAAGCGTTGAAACGTGTGAAGAGAATTGGGAAGAATGTAAACAGCTTAATATTGATACCGTTCAGTTTTTAGCTGATATTTGTAAGCAAAAGAATATCCATCTTACTTTTTTATCTACAGATTTCGTTTTCGATGGAAAGGAGGGGCCTTACCTGGAAACTGCACCGACGAACCCATGCAATGCATATGGAAAAAGTAAAGTCGGAGCAGAACAAGAGATAATACGGTCAGGTTGTAAGAGCGCTATCCTACGCACAATATTGGTATATGGTGTTATTGCCGATAAGAATCGCTCTAATTTGATCCTTTGGGCTAAAAACAAATTACAAAACAACGAAGTTATACGTGTTGTACAAGACCAATGGCGTATGCCTACCTGGGTCGATGATTTGGCACATGCGTGCCTTCTTGCAATCCAGAAAAATGCAGTCGGTATCTGCCATATATCCGGCGATGAAATGCATTCTATACTTGATATAGTCTATAAGGTAGCTGATCATTGGTCTTTAAACAGAGATTTAATTATACCTGTCAGCGCAAAAGATATTGGACAGGCAGATAATCGTCCCCGAACGACTGGTTTTGTACTAGCCAAAGCAAAAAAAGAATTAGGATTCACTCCTACGTCGTTAGCAAAAAGCTTGGTAGAGATAGATAAACAATTGAAATTAGTATAGAATAATATGCAGGAAAAATTTGCGAAAGGGTCGTATACCGAAATGAATGAACTTGTTCTTCCAAATGACACCAATACATTTGGTAATCTAATGGGCGGACGCTTGCTGTACTGGATGGATATTTGTTCGGCAATGGCGGCTCAAAAACACTGCAATAATGTAGTGGTTACAGCATCAGTAGATAATGTTTCTTTTAAAAGACCCGTAAAGCTCGGTGATGTGGTTACCATTAAAGCCCAAGTGACTCGCGCATTTAACACTTCTTTGGAGGTACGTTTAGAAGTTTTTGCCCAGAATCTTCCTAAAGGTACGAACGAAAAATCCAATGAAGCCTATTATACGTTTGTTGCCTTAGACGAGCAAGGCAAACCTAAGGCTATTCCGGCGTTGACGCCAGAAACCGAAAACGAATTAAAGCTATACAATGAAGCGTTACAAAGACGAGAATTGCGCTTGATTTTGGCCGGCAAACTGGAACCGGAACATGCAACAGAATTAAAAAATCTGGTCAACCTTTTCGATCATAAAGGTTAATGAATCGACATCGCGTTGGAGAATGTTATGAATTCCCCAATGCGATAATACGATCAAATTCTTCTGGTTTCAGAGGCATTACAGAAAGTCGTCCCTGACGCACCAATGCGACATCCTGAAGAAACTCATCTGCTTTAATGGTCTCTAATGTAACCGGCTTCTTAAAGGTCTCTACTGGAGCTAAATCGACAACTACCCATTTTGGATCTTCTGTTGTAGGATCTTGGTAAAATTCTTTAACCACCTTTGCTACACCTACAACTTCCTTTCCTTCGTTGCTATGATAGAATAAGACGAGATCTCCTTCTTTCATTGCCTTCAAATTATTGCGAGCCTGATAATTGCGGACGCCATCCCAAAACGTTTGACCGTCTTTATTGAATTGCTCCCAACTGTATTTAAACGGTTCTGATTTAACTAAAAAGTAATTCATTTTTTTCTCCTATCTAATATCTAGCATCTAATGTCTAGTATCTAATTCTGTTGCTCTAAAACTTCCATTTTTTCCGCAAAGTGTGCACAGTAGTCTCTCAAATCGCCAATTATCTTTTCTGCCATCGGATCACCTCCAGATGAACGTAAGAAAGAATCGCCTAAGGTTTGCAATGTTTCATAGAAAAAACGTTTCATTTCATCATAGGGCATGTCTTTAGTCCAAAGATCTATGCGCAACGAATTTTTATACTGTCCGTCCCACAAGGCCAAAAACATGGCTTTCGTAGGCAAAGATTCCGTATTTTGTCCATCTGTAGACGACCATTGAATGGTATCAGGTACATTATTATCGTCTAACTCTACTTCTAATTTTATTTCTGCTTTTTTCATTTATCTATTTTTTACATGATAATATCTACCACAGGTAGGCATTATTATTGAATTTTTAATATGACCATTACGATACCCACGACCAATATAAAGCCGATCTGTAGAAACCAAATCCGTTGTAAATCCTTTATAACTAATCTAAAAAACACGTCCACTAACAAAAGTACCGCAATTAATGTGATCAACCATCCCCAGGAAAACAGCATCTCCGTATCGGCATTCATTTCAGAAATAAACCAAACCAAGATACAGGCTAAGGTAATATTCAGAGGTGTTAGTTTCATGAATGCTACTTCTTTTTAAACGATTTCGATTTTCCGCTAGAAGCTTTTCCTTTACCAGCCCCCCTTGTTCCAGAAGCCGCAGTTCTTTTTTTACCGCCGTGCTTCAGCATAAATTTCTTCTCATGAAATGCGCCTTGAAAATCAGGATTTTCTTTTTTCTTCTGACTATCAATTTCGCGGGCAATGGCTTGTCGTTCGTCAAAAGGTGTTTTTTCCACAAAAACATCCTCCGGTAAATCAATCACTTCTATTGATTGACGAATTAGTTTTTCTATTTTCGCTACGTAATATTCTTCTGCTGGATTACAGAAGGTAATCGCATCCCCCGTACTGAAAGCCCTTCCTGTACGTCCTATTCGGTGTACATAATCCTCGATGACAATAGGTACATCAAAATTAATAACATGGCTTACATTAGATACATCTAGTCCCCTCGCTGCAACATCTGTAGCTACCAGAAAACGAATTTCTCCGGTCTTGAAGGCATTTATAGAATTAATACGTGTATTTTGTCCTTTATTGGCATGGATTACACGGACATTTTTTGCCCCATATTTGCGTTCCAAAAAAGCGAACACACTATCAGCCACTTGTTTGGTTTTGCAGAAAACAATCACGCGATGGTACGCTTCATCATCTGTAAACAAATGCTGAAGTAGATTGATCTTTGTCTTAACGTTAGGAACATGATATAGCGATTGTGTCACCGTTTGAGCAGGTGTCGCTTGCTCTGTCACCTCAATTACGGTCGGGAACGCTAAAAAATCTCCGGCTATCTTCCGTACTAATTCACTCATCGTAGCCGAAAAAAGCAAATTCTGTCGCTTACGGGGTATTACCTCCAAAATACGGTGTAATTTACTAATAAACCCCATGTCCACCATTTTGTCGGCTTCATCCATTACCAGCACTTTCAATGATTTTGTATTAATATCGCCTGCGAGATATAAATCCAAAAACCTCCCCGGTGTGGCGACCACAATATCACAGCCTTTAGCAAGTAATTCTTTTTGTGTTTTTGGCCCCAGCCCACCGTACAATACAATAGTACGCAGATCAAGGTAAGTGGAAAAGAGCTGGATATGCTCTTCAATCTGCATAGCAAGCTCCCGTGTGGGGCTTAATATGAGTGCACGCGGATCATTTCCCTGCGCATATTTGAGATTCATTAAAAGCGGTAATACAAAAGCAGCAGTTTTACCCGTACCTGTCTGCGCTATACCCATCACATCCTGTCCCGCTAAAATCGGCGGAATGCCTTTCTCCTGTATTTCAGTAGGTACCGAATAACCTGCTTCGGCTATTGCATTTAATAGCTGTTTATTAAACTTAAAATCCTCAAACGATGTTTGCATTTTACAAAGATAGGTAAATCCGCGCATTTAAATTTTGAAAAGAGGAGGTTGCAACAGCAACTTTCTTTGTCAAAATTTTGTTTTACGGTGTATTTACGCCAATTTTGCTTTCAAATATAAGGATTGACAGCACGTACCAATCCATAAAACAAATTATATGCGAATAAAAAGAATATTATCATTAGTAGTGTTATGCGTAATAAGCGTAACGAGTATGGCCGATGAAGGCATGTGGTTTTTAATGCATTTGAAGCGTCTGAATGAAGCTGACATGCAGAAAAAGGGCTTGAAATTAACAGCTGAAGAAATCTACAGCATAAACAATTCTAGCTTAAAAGATGCAATAGTTCAATTCAACGGAGGGTGTACAGCGGAAATAGTTTCAGCAACAGGACTCGTTTTTACTAATCACCACTGTGGATATGGAGCCATCGCTGAACTATCCACTCCAGAGCACGACTACCTAACCAACGGTTTCTGGGCAAAGAACCATGCCGAAGAATTGAAACCTAAATCCTTGTATGTACGCTTCTTTGTACGTATGGATGATGTTTCTAAACGCATTTTAGGACTGGTAAATGATACCATGTCGGAAAAAGAAAGAGAGAAAATCATTAATCAAGAAATTGCGAGAATCGAAAAAGAAAATAGTGAAAACGGAAAGTATATAGTTTCGGTAAAGTCATTCTACAACGGTAACGAATATTATTATTTTGTGTATCAAGACTTCACGGACGTACGCTTGGTGGGCACTCCTCCTAATAGCATTGGTAAATTTGGCGGAGATACTGACAACTGGGAATGGCCTCGCCACACTGGAGACTTCTCTGTATTCCGCGTTTATGCAGACCAAAACGGGAATCCAGCTGAATATTCAACAGAAAATGTTCCATTAAAACCAAAACATCATTTACCAATAAGCATCAAAGGGTTCAAAGAGGGTGATTTCTCGATGATATTAGGATATCCTGGACGCACAAACCGTTGGATGCCCGCTGCAGGGATTGACCAAAATGTGAATTATGCATATCCTGCCTGGGTAGAAGCTTCCAAAGTAGGAATGGATGCCATGAAAAAACATATGGATCAAGATCAAGCCGTTAAAATCAACTATGCGTCACAATATTCAGGTGTTGCTAACTACTGGAAAAACCGTCAAGGTATGATTGATGCGCTTTCACAGCACAAAACGTCAGAATCGAAACGTAAGGCAGAAAAGAAATTCCAAAAATGGGCAAGTAAAACAGCTAATAAAGCACAATATGGTGACATCATCACAACAATAAATGCCTACTACGCCGCAACAAACGAAAAAGCACGCCATGACAATTATTTGATCGGTATGCTCCGTTCTTCGACATTTGCGGCATTACCAGCTAGCTTGGGAAATGCGTTAAAACAATATGCTGACGCGAATGCAGAAAAACGCCAGGAAATGCGACCAAGATTAGAAAGTGCTGTACGTGAAACGTATGAGAAAGTTCACATTCCTTTGGAAATCGACGTACTCGCTGATGAATTAAATCTGTATAGTACAAAAGCAGGCAACATCTCATCTTATATTGCAGAGTTAGCCCAACAAAATGGCAGTAATTTTAGTAGCTCAATAGCCCAATATTTCGCAAATAGTGTGTTTGGTTCAGAAGCAAATCTTCTCGCTTTCTTGGAAAACCCATCGGCGCAACAGATTGATACGGATCCATTATTTGCTATTTCTAATGCATTGATGACAAAATATAGGGAACAATCTCCTGAACAAAATCAGTTGGCAGATGATTACCAAGCGGCTTATAGAAAATACATAGCAGGCTTCTTGGAGATGAACCCCAAAGCCAAATATTATCCGGATGCAAATAGCACGCTAAGGTTAACATATGGCACTATTAGAGCCTTACCCAAAGATTCACGCAATGACGCTGCGATCAACAATTACACGACCCTAAAAGGTACGATAGCAAAGTATAAACCACAAGATGAAGAATTTGATCTTCCTCAAAAATTAATTGATTTATACGAAAAGAAGGATTTTGGACGTTATGCTGATAAGAATGGGCATATGCCTGTTAATTTCTTGAGCGATCAAGACATTACTGGCGGTAATTCTGGTTCTCCGGTACTGAATGGAAAAGGTGAATTAATCGGACTTGCATTTGATGGAAATATAGAAGCAATGGCTGGTGATGTTATTTTTGACCCTAAATTGCAACGTACAATTTCAGTAGATGTACGCTATGTTTTATTCGTGATCGACAAATTTGCTGGAGCTCAAAATATAATTGATGAATTGACAATTGTAGAATAAATTCTATTAAAATGACTTTTTATACAAAAAAACAACATTTTATTATTTTTTTATTTGTTGAATTTGTATATTTATTACTTCTTAGCAATTAATTAGAGATAACTAAAATTATATTAATAAAAATGGAAAACTACACTAAATTAAAAGAACTAGTAGCTTCAATCGAAGCTGATGCGGACAAATTCTTCAACAATGGTAACTCAGCAGCAGGTACACGTGTTCGTAAAGGTTTACAAGAAATCAAAACTTTAGCTCAAGACATTCGCAACGAAGTAACTGAGAAGAAAAACACTGGTAAATAATTCTATTGTTTATCGTAAATAAAAAACCTGACTTACATATGTAAGTCAGGTTTTTTTGTTCTATTCTAATGTCCTTTTTATAAATAGTAACCTGCCATCACCAAGTTAAACATCTTCTCTCCTAAAAATCCTACTAAAACTGCGTTCAACTGATCGTAAACTTCCTTCCTTGTCATCGCCTTCGCTTTCTTTTTACCAATATCTAATGCACCAGGCGATAATGGCGTCAAATCCACCTTGGTGGCAAAGATGTTATAATGTAATTCGGGTACCGCCAGCCCCAATATCATTCCGGGCAATCCATTAAAGCTAGAAGGTCCTGCAGAAACAGGAATTTCATCTGTATAAAATGCGACGACGTAAATCGAATCCATGACGAGACCGTTTGCCCTGCGGCAGTTATACCCAGCTATGGATCGATATTCGTTCGTAATCTTCCATTTCACATCGACCACCTGATCATCGACGAGAATCGATTGTCCGCCAAGATCAAAAGAAGACTTCATACGCTTCTCTCCCAAATTCTGGTAGGTGATGATACCCGATTCGATTACCCCCATTTGCATCATCATACGAACGGATTCGGTATAATCCTCTTTTACGTGCTCAAACAACACTTCCTTATCAGAAAATGATGCTTTCTTTTTGAATACATGATTTTCAGGAAGTCTATCCAGTAAGGAGAGCATCATCTGTTTTGAATTTTCATCCTTTGCGTACGCACCATACCGTTTTACAAGATTCTTTATGAAAATTGTTTTCTCATAGCTTATTGTACCCTGTTGCGGAAAATAAGTATACTGCGCCTTCAATGGCGAATAAATACCTAATGTAAATAACGTGACAACTAATATAAATCTCATAATTTTTAATTCGTTTGAATAAACATTTTGTTAATATCCCAAGATATTTTCAACATAAAATATCGCCCTATGGTGTTATACCTGCGCTCGGTAAGCTGTGCACCACTTTGAATCCTTGAAAATCCTATATTCTGATTTAAAATATCATTGGCCGTCAACGTTAACATCAATGTTTCATCTTTCAAAAATTTCTTGGAAATAGAAGGGTTCAACAATAAACGTTCAAATTTTTGACTATAGACTTCCGTGGGTGCTTCATATAGATAATTAACCTCCGCTTGAAAGATAAACTTCATCGGTAGATAATATTTTAAGGTATTATTAGCATTGAATGTAAAACCTTTACTATCTGCTTGTGGACTCAGATCAGTGGATCGAATGGTATAGCCCGGTACAAAACCTAAATCAAAATCAAATCCTTTTGTCGTACTACGTTGTAGCGATATCCCCATATTGTAGGTCTGATTTAGTGACTCGGCCAATAAACTATTTACGTAGTTATAATTTCTGTTGATCATAATCCCAGGATTGATACCAAGCCTGATCTGATACTTCTTGTGTAAAAAAGTAGAATACCAAGAATAAAAGTTTACGCTTTGTGTATTACGGGCACTTAGGTTATCCCAAATATAGGTGTTTTTCCCAAGCGTATCTGTTATCACATTCTGTATCAGCGCATCCTTAGTACTCGAAGCATTCGCACCAAAGCCATAAAAAGTACCTTGTAGAAGCTTAGAGGCCCAGTAGTTCACACCCAAATTATGCGTATAGGAATTTCCTAATTCTTCATTTCCCAAATATTCGTTTAAAGGATCAGCATTAGAACGCAAAGGCTGAATCTGTGTAAGACTCGGAAGCATATTGTTTCCCCTATAATTCAATGACAGCATGGAATTCTTAGTAATGCTATATCTTGCATTCATATTTGGGTTATAGGTAAAGAATGTGCGTGATAATTTCGAATTATCATAGTTATTTTTTTGCGACAACGTATTATCGTGGAAGGCATTCGAAAAATTCACATTGAATGCGTCCCCGATTTTATAGTTTACAGCAATATTATAGCGGTTGATAAAGGTATTATACCTATAATCATTACTAAACTCCTCATCGAAGATATCATAAACCTGGGTCGCCTCATTCTTATTGAACGACTCTAACTTGTTCTCGTTAAAACTATTCGTGATACCATATTCAAATGATGCCACGAAATTTTTAAAAATTGGTTCGGAATAGGTAACCGTCGCATCGTGATTTACAGAAGTATTTTCACTTACTTTATGTTGATCCAATAACGAGTCGCGCAAAGGGGAATTATTTCTGTAGTAGTTTGTTAATGCATAGATATATTGATCTCCTTCTGCATCAGAAGTGTTAGTGCCATAATATAAGGATATCGAACGCCCCTCCTTGCTAAATTTCCGTGTAAACAAGGTACTTGCATTTAATGATTCATTTCTATTCGTACTGAAGGTATTGTTTTCATTACCATTAATCCGTTCATTAAACTGATTCCTAGTACCCGATTCCGAGGAAGAATTATATTCCGATTTTGTACGTGCAGCCCCCGCCCATACCGTCAGTGTGGTCAACGAATCAAATTTGGCTTCATACTTCAGATACATATCCTGCTTATTGTTATGCGAATTTATTTTGGCATCGTTATTTGTGATTAGCATCGTATCCCTTAACGAATTTTGAGTAAATACCGAACGGTTGATATCGTTATTTGCATCGTTAAGTTTATATCCTACATGCCAATAATGCTTTCCATTGTTTGACTTGTCAGCATATTGCACGCCTGTATTCAACACTTCTGGCCGCCCCTCGCCTGAAAATTGCCCCTGACCTCCTCGATCTTCATTTCCGATCGAAGAGGCTTCGTCGCCCGATAAATCTGTCTTTCCGTTATTACTGGCGATCAAATAAGCCGATAATCGAAGTGACTTTTTAAAATAATTCGTCATCATTTGGCCTAAATAAAACTTATCAGTCGCTGCTCCCGCTTCTATCTTACCAAAGATACCATGTTTAGCTTCCTCTTTGAGTTTCAAGTTGATCGTTTGCGAGCGCTGTCCATCATCCACACCGGTGCGTTCGGCTTGATCCGATTTCTTTTCGTATACCTGCACCTTATCCACCATATCTGATCGGATATTTCGCGTTACCAGAACAGGATCATCGCCAAAAAACTCTTCACCGTCTACTAAAACTTTCTCTACAGTCTTCCCTTGTGCGGTGATTTTACCACTCGCATCTACGGATATCCCAGGTAACACTTTGAGCAAATCTTCGACTTTAGCATTCTTTTCTACCGTAAAACTCGATGCATCATATTCTACCGTGTCGCCTTTAATAACGATTGGAATCTTACCGGTCACGAGCACTTCCTCCAAAAGGTTTGCCGCACTGGTCAAGCCAATCTGACCAATTTCTGAATCTTGTTTGTCGCCTTCTATCTGAGTATAGTAATCTCCGAATTTTGGATAGGAGACGATTAATAGGTAAGAACCCGTATCGGGTTTTCCCATTTGGAATTTCCCATTTTCTCCCGATCGGGTAAAATCAACCAAAATAGAATCTCGGGCCTGTATGAGCATAATCGTAGCATTTGATAATTTTGTTTTATCTGCGTCATCTACGATTTCACCCTTTATGAAAGTTTGGGAAAAAGCGGAACTGCTGAATACGGACAATAGAAAAATGAAGAGTAGTTTTTTCATACAAGGGCTATAATCTTAAGCGAAAATAATTTAACAATTTATACTATACAATAACATTAACTATAATTAACAATTTATTGAATTCCTGTCACTATATCATAAGCTGCTTTGAAATTCAAATTCCATATCATTTGTAGTTTAAATGCAAAAAATGTTACATCTACTTTCCTAATTTATTTCTTTATCTTTGTAAAAACCCGTTTATAATGCAAAATATCAAAGATTATGTGGAAGCGAATAAACAACGCTTCTTAGACGAACTATTTGATTTATTGCGTTTTCCTTCAGTAAGTGCTGATCCACAGTACAAGGAAGGCGTATTAAATACGGCTGAATTCGTAGCCCAAAAACTAAAAGAAGCCGGAGCTGATAACGTCGAAATTTGTCCGACAGCAGGTTATCCTATTGTATATGGCGAAAAAGTTTTCGATCCATCTTTACCTACGGTTTTGGTTTATGGTCATTACGATGTACAACCTGCGGATCCAATTGAATTATGGGACACGCCTCCTTTCGAACCGACTATTCGTGATGGTAAAATCTATGCGCGTGGTGCTGCAGACGATAAAGGTCAGTTTTACATGCATGTAAAAGCATTTGAATACATGATAAAAAATGATCAACTGTCATGTAATATCAAATTCATGATTGAAGGAGAAGAAGAAGTTGGTTCTGCGAACTTAGATGTTTTTGTAAAAGAAAACAAAGAACGTTTGAAAGCAGATGTCATCGTTATCTCCGACACCTCTATGATCAGTCTCGACAGCCCTTCTTTAGAAACTGGCTTACGCGGACTTTCTTACGTGGAAGTAGAGGTAACCGGCCCCAACCGCGATCTCCACTCGGGGGTGTATGGCGGTGCTGTAGCCAATCCGGCAACGATTCTAGCCAAACTCATCGCATCGTTACACGATGAAAATAATCATATTGCCATACCTGGATTCTATGATGATGTTGTGGAATTGACTCGCGAAGAAAGGAAAGCATTGAATGAAGCCCCTTTTGATATTGAAGAATACAAATCGGACTTGGGGATTGCTAACATTTGGGGAGAGAAAGATTTCACAACGATCGAACGAACTGGCATCCGTCCTACTCTTGAAGTAAACGGCATATGGGGCGGCTACATCGGAGAAGGTGCAAAGACAGTATTACCTTCCAAAGCATTTGCTAAGATTTCAATGCGTTTAGTCCCAAATCAAAATTCGGAAAAAATCACCAAACTTTTCAAAGATCATTTTGAAGGAATAGCTCCAGATTATATAAAAGTTAAAGTAAAACCGCATCATGGGGGTGAGCCTGTAGTTACACCTACAGATAGTATTGCTTACCAAGCGGCTGAAAAAGCATTAACTGAAACATTCAACAAAAAACCGATACCAACTCGTGGCGGTGGATCTATCCCTATCGTAGCATTATTTGAAAAAGAATTGGGGATCAAAACCGTATTACTGGGTTTTGGATTGGACAGTGATAATTTGCATTCTCCCAATGAAAAATATGGCATTGAAAATTACCTAAAGGGAATCGAAACCATTCCTTTATTTCATAAGTACTATGCAGAATTAAGCAAGTAAGACAGAGAAAGAGATTTCCAACGTCATTGCCTACCGCAGGCAGGCAGTGACGTTTTTGCTGCTAAATTATCTTCTTAGATGCACCTGTTGTTTTATATAACGCAGGCTAACTTTTTTTATGTTTCAAATTTATTTAGGTTTGCACTATGGTAAAACTATTGAGAAAAACGCACACGGTCCTATACTACGGTGCCGTGCTATTTTTTTTTGTGCTTGCCTACCCTATCTTACGTTACTTTACTTTCCGTCCTTCCAAGTACTACAATCAAATTGTATTTCTGCGCAAATGGATTAGCTTGTTAGCCTGTTGGCTTGTCGGTATCCGATTTAAAGTGACCTTTGAAGCAACAATCGACTGGACGAAACCCTATGTTATTTGTCCCAACCATACATCTATATTAGATATCACAGCTATTAACTACGTTTGTAATCAGCCGTTTTCTTTTATGGGAAAAATAGAATTACTCGATAATCCCGTTACCAACATATTCTTTAAGAGCATAGATATTGCCGTAGATCGCAAAAGTAACATATCTGCTTTTCGTTCATTCAAAAGAGCACATCAACTGGTAAAAGAAGGGAGAACCGTTGTTATTTTTCCAGAAGGAAAAATTGATGACGAATACCCTCCTCAACTTCATGAATTTAAATCTGGCTCATTTCGCATCGCCGTCGAAAATCAGGTTCAGATTATCCCTGTGGTCTTACAAGATGCCTGGAAGATCTTATGGGATGATGGATTAAAAAAAGGATCACGCCCCGGCGTCATTCACATTACTGTTTTAGCGCCTATAGACACACAAAATTTATCAACAGAAGCAAGCAATCAACTACAAATAGGCGTATATCATAAAATGAAAACATATTGGGATATATACAACGATCATTAAAATATCACAAATAACAAAAAAAGATAATTTTATCACACTGTATACCAGTAAATTAAACACAAAACAACACCCTTTCTCAAAAATAACTTGTTATAGTCAAATTAAATACTATTTTTGCGAAAAAGATAAAACTCAAATTGTAAGACTATGTATTGGACACTAGAATTAGCATCGCATTTGGAAGATGCGCCATGGCCTGCAACAAAAGATGAATTAATCGATTATGGAATTCGTTCTGGCGCTCCGGTAGAAGTAATAGAGAATCTCCAAGCTTTGGAAGATGACGGTGAACCCTACGAGAATATTGAGGAAATTTGGCCAGATTATCCTACTAAGGACGATTTCTTTTTCAATGAAGACGAGTATTAATCCATCATAAAAATCGCACTATCGTTAGTGCGATTTTTATTTTTTATTGCCAAGCTTCTGACGTATCTTTACCGAACTTCGCTTAGGATTGAAATATTTCGCCGTTATCAGACCGTATTCCGCCAAACAAGAAAGACGTTGCTTAGACATCAAAAATTACAAAAATAATAGGACGTCCAACTTTTAAGACTAATCCTTTTCTCCCAAAAGATGTCCTATCTTTAAACCGAGCTTGCGAGCTCACGAAGTAATTAAAAATATGAGAATTCTACTTATATCGATTTTCACGTTGTTATCTCCTTTTACTTTTGCGCAAAATCAAGATTCAACACGTCAGAAAGACATCCAGCTAATAAAAAAATTCATTGCAGATCTCGGTAATGAAAATATTGCAGTAGATGTTATTTTAAGCCAATATATAAAAGTAGATCATCCTTCAAATGAAACCTACGATTATTTAGAAGTAAGCTTAGAAGAGGTGCGTATAAATGTATTATACAAACATATTGCCGATATTACATACATTCCATATGCCAATATGCCACGCAAAGAGATAAGGGATATTGATCCGGAGGAATTGGATATAAATAGGATGTATTTCTTACAATATAAAAAAAGACAGGTACTTGCAGTCTATATTGAAAAGGACAAAATCGCTTCGTTTACGCTAGTGTCTAAAGGAAATAATTTAGCACATTTTGTAACGTATTAAATTTGATTTTCTTAAAATACATTTTGCTTTTTTGAAAAACTTATAAGATATTTGTGATAATAATTATTATAATAATAAAGAATATGAAATATTCATATTTCTTTTGAAATGAAACATACATGAAATCAATCGTATCATATAAAGCTTGGTGGTGGCATAACAGCTAATGTTGTGGCAGACACCTATTGCATAAATTGATACATATCAAAAAAATAGCGGGCTTGCCTTTTCGGGTGAGCCTTTTTTTGTTTTAGATTATTGTGATAAAATCGAGCGTTCCCCATTCAACGAAGCTCGCTCATTGAAAACAATAAATACATCAATAAAAAAAGATGAAAAAAATATTAGCACATTTATTTGAATATAAGTCTTTCTCAAGAAAAGAAGCTTACGATATCTTGACAAATATAGCTACCGGAAAATACGATTCCCATCAAATAGCAGCCTTTATGACAACATACGGTATGAGAAGTATTCGGGTAGAAGAATTGGGGGGATTTAGGGACGCCATGTATGACCTATGTCTGAAAGTCAATTTCGCAGGCTATGACTTAATTGACATGTGTGGTACTGGAGGCGACGGAAAAAACACATTCAACATATCAACATTGGCTTCATTTGTTGTTGCAGGAGCAGGTTATCATGTCGCCAAACACGGCAATGTCGGTGTATCATCGGGCTGCGGATCTTCCAACGTAATGGAATATCTTGGTTATACGTTTACAAATGACAGCGACAAGCTTAATAAGCAATTGGATGAGGCCAACATCTGCTTCCTCCATGCTCCATTGTTTCATCCGGCTATGAAAACTGTAGCTCCCATCCGCAGGGCATTGGGCGTAAAGACTTTTTTTAACATGCTCGGGCCGTTGACTAATCCAGCTAATCCTAAATTTCAGTCCGTTGGTGTGTTTAGTCTAGAGCTGGCAAGACTGTACGGATATCTCTATCAAAATTCGGAAAAACAATACAGTATTATTCATGCTTTAGACGGATACGATGAAATTTCGTTAACGGGCGACTTCAAAATCATCAGCAATACCGGCGAAAACTACTACGAGGTGAGTGAACTCGGGTTGGAAACTTTAAAAGCAGAGGATCTGACCGGAGGTGATACCATAGAAGAAGCGGCGGCAATTTTCCACAAGATCATCACTGGAGACGGCACTCATCAGCAAAATAATGTAGTATTGACAAATGCAGCCTTTGCAATCAAGACGTTTGACCCCAAAAAATCATTTGGAGACTGTTATTATGAAGCGGAAGCATCTCTATTGGGCAAGCAAGCCTTACATAGTTTTAAAACACTGATTAATGGCTAATCGAAATCTAAAAATTAAAGTGTGTGGGATGCGGGATCCTCAGAACATTATTGATGTAGCATCTCTAAATATTGACTATATGGGATTTATATTTTACCCGCAGTCTAAACGTTTTGTAGATCATATTACGTCAGAACCATCAACTACGAAGTTAAGACGAACCGGCGTATTCGTAAACGACCATATAGCGCATATAAAAACCAAAACAGCAGAATTTTCCTTACAGGCCATACAGCTACATGGGAATGAAGATGTGGACTTCTGCCGACAGGTTGCACAACCAGACATTCAACTCATCAAAGCATTTGGAATTGATGACGATTTCGACTGGAAAAGCACCGAACCCTTTCTCCATGATGTGGATTTTTTTTTATTTGACACTAAAAGCACGGATTATGGTGGAACCGGACAAAGCTTCAATTGGCAAAAACTAACAGATTATCCTTATGACAAACCTTATTTTTTGAGTGGCGGATTATCCCTCGAAAATATTCAGGAAGCCGGAAATTTTGAAGATGATAGATTATTTGGCCTAGATTTGAATTCTAAATTTGAAATAGAACCGGGATTAAAAAATATAAGTACATTAACGCAAGCATTGAAACTATTAAGAGATGAGTAAATATCAAGTGAATGACAAAGGATACTATGGGCCATTTGGTGGAGCATATATCCCCGAGATGTTATATCCAAATATTGAAGAACTACAGAACCGTTACCTTCAGATTATGCAAGAACCTTCTTTTAAAGAGGAGTTTGAACAACTGTTAACTGATTATGTCGGTCGCCCCTCTCCACTCTACCATGCACAACGATTGTCGAAAAAATATAATGCAAAGATTTTCTTAAAACGGGAAGATTTAAATCACACAGGAGCTCATAAAATAAACAATACCATTGGGCAGATCCTACTTGCCGAACGTCTAGGAAAAAAAAGAATCATAGCCGAAACCGGAGCTGGCCAGCACGGTGTTGCTACAGCTACAGTATGCGCATTAAAAGGACTGGAATGCGTTGTGTACATGGGTGAAATTGATATTCAACGACAAGCTCCCAACGTCGCCCGTATGAAAATGATGGGCGCTACTGTAGTGGCGGCTCAATCGGGCAGTAAAACGCTTAAAGATGCTACAAACGAGGCGTTAAGAGATTGGATCAACAATCCCGTAGATACCCATTACATTATCGGATCTGTTGTAGGCCCACATCCATATCCTGACCTAGTAGCTCGCTTCCAATCTATTATATCAGAAGAAACGAAAATACAATTGTTAAAAAAAACCGGCAAATCTACTCCTGACGTGGTAATGGCCTGTGTAGGTGGAGGGTCTAATGCTGCAGGGATGTTTTACCACTTTTTAGATGATGAGGATGTCAGACTTATTGCTGTAGAAGCAGCCGGCCACGGGATACACTCCGGTGAATCTGCAGCCACTACCGCCTTAGGCAAAGAGGGGGTATTGCATGGAAGTCGTTCGATATTAATGCAGACCACGGATGGGCAGGTGGTAGAGCCCTACTCTATCTCTGCCGGACTTGATTACCCCGGGATAGGCCCGCAACATGCTTGGCTGTTTAAAAGCGGTCGAGGAGAATATGTGAGCGCGACAGATGACGAAGCTATGCAGGCAGGTTTGGAACTAACAAAATTAGAAGGAATTATTCCGGCAATAGAAAGTTCTCACGCGCTTGCCTATCTCAAAAAAATGAACTTCAAGGGGGACGAAACGGTAGTTATATGTTTATCTGGTCGCGGTGACAAGGATTTAGACAATTATATGAAATACTTTAATTTGTAGCAAACTTACTTTTTACTTTTTCAAATGCAAATCAACAAAAACTCAAACGGTTTACTATCCATATATTTTACGGCTGGTTATCCCACATTGGATAGTACCATAGAAATCGCTAAGACACTGGAGCAGTCGGGTGTAGATTTTTTAGAAATAGGCTTTCCTTATTCTGATCCGGTTGCAGACGGGCCAACCATACAGCATAGCTCAGAGGTGGCTCTAAAAAATGGGATGACGTTAAAACTGCTTTTTGATCAATTAAAAGATTTACGAAAGCATGTCAGCATTCCGGTTTACTTAATGGGATACTTCAATCCCGTTCTACAATTTGGTGTAGAGAACTTTTGCAAAGCGTGTAAAGAAGTAGGGGTAAACGGAACCATCTTACCCGATCTCCCCATGTACGAATATGAAGACCTTTACAAAACTATTTTCGAAGAAAACGGAATAAGCAATATCTTTTTAGTGACACCGCAAACTTCAGAAGAACGTATCCGAAAAATAGACAATCTAACGACAAACTTTATCTATTTACTCTCCTCGAATGCAACAACAGGAAAACAGCTTGAAGTTAAAAATCAATCTGAGAATTATTTCAACAGAATAAAGGAAATGGATCTTGCCAATCCATTTGTAATAGGTTTTGGCATATCTGACAAAGAAACTTTTGAAAAAGCAACAGCTTACGCCAATGGTGCCATTGTCGGCACGGCGTTTGTCAAAATACTTGCTCAAGAAAATCCGTTAAAACATATTCCGGATTTCATCAACAATTTAAAAAAATAGAAGGCTGTCAAAAGGTAAACTGTCTCGTCATTTCGACGAGAAACGAGGAGAACTCCGTAGGGCTCATCGAAGGTAAATCTAAAAACATGAATAGACAAAAAAAACATTTGATTTTCAATACCTTACACGTCTGTCTTTAGATTTGCCTATGGTGAGCTCGCAAGTTCCGTTCTCCCTTGGGTCGAATGACGTTCACACGGTTTATAATAACTTTTTATACATCCTCCTCGATAATTGAAAATCCGATCCGATTTTACAACATTGTACTAACTTACTTTTGAAATAACTTTAACATAAAATTTGAGCAGTAAACAGGCTAAAATAATCAAACCCGTTATACTCGCATAAACTTCAAGTGGTGTGCTGAGAATACTTTCCATCGTCATTTAGGTATTATATTTGTCGGAATCTAACCTAGTAAGTTTATTTCAAAATATCAAATTTTTTTTTGTTTTTTTATTCGTCTTAATCCTCGTACCTTTGTAAGGATGAGACAGTTTTTGGCGCTTATATTGTTAGTATTATATTCCTTCACATCCAGTGGAGCGACTATATACCTGCATCAATGTAGTGGCATGACTATAATAAGCCTTATGGAAGGTGCAAACACACATGAAAATTGCCCCATGTGTTCGAAAGATCACGATCATACAGCTAAAAAAAAGAACAATTGTCAAGAAAGTCATTCGTGTAATGACATACAAGTAAAATTAGATCAATTATCTGACAAATTGTTTTCGAAGGATCATGCTAAAAGTTTCCTCGGATTTGGCCCTGCCATAATTACATTATACTGGGTGCAACCTGGTCTCTTTAATGATTTCGTTTTTAACAACAAACATACATCAGAAGAAAGAGTAGCTTTCTCCGACACCTCTCCCCCAACCTATCTTCTCAATCGTAATTTCAGGATTTAGTACTATAATTTTATTACCCGGTCGTTTAGTTAACTAAACGTAATAAAATTTTATACTAAAAAAATTACAATGAACTTTATATTAAGATTATCTTTATTACTACTCATCCTAACGGTAGGACAGAAAAGCTTTGCTCAATCAGACAGTACAGCTCATTTTGAAGTGGCTGGAAACTGCGGAATGTGTAAAAACCGCATAGAAAAAGCTGCGAACATCAAAGGCGTAGAAAGCGCACTATGGGATATCCAAACAGGCGAATTAACCGTAAAATATAATTCTCAACAAACTAAGTTGAACCAGATACAACTGGCTATAGCAACCGCTGGACATGACACCCCTCTACATAAAGCACCAGACGAGGTTTACAAAACGCTCCATGAATGCTGTCTTTATAATAGGCTAGGCGTGGAAGAACGAGGACAAAGCCACGCCTCCTCACATGGTAATCCTCAACATGGTCAGCAAACCAAATCTCAGAAAAATGACAACGATCATGACCATGACCATGAAATTACAGGCGTTGTTGTAAAAGAAAATACGAAGGGAGATTTAAGTCCGATTATAGGCGTAAATGTCAAATGGCTAGAAAAAAATGATGTTAATACGGTAACGAATGAAAACGGGGTCTTTAAGATCCAACATGAAGAAGGCTTAAAAAATCTGATATTCTCTTTTGCAGGTATGGAACCGGACACCGTAGAAGTAAAAGATCTACACGAGGTATTAGTTATCCATGCCCAGGACAATGTGTTGTCGGAAGTAGTCGTATCTCGTCAACGCAAGTCGGCTTACATCAAGTCGATGGAACCTAATCGTGTAGAAGTACTGACCACACGAGAACTGTTCAAAGCAGCCTGTTGTGATTTAAGTGAAAGTTTCGAGACAAATGTTTCGGTAGATGTAGTGAGTAATGACGCCGTAACAGGCAGCAAACAGATCCAAATGTTGGGTTTAAGTGGTATCTACACGCAACTAACCGTTGAAAACCTTCCCGGACCTCGCGGTTTTGCTACACCCTTGGGATTAAATAGTATCGCTGGCACATGGATTGAATCCATCGAAATAAGTAAAGGGATTGGTTCAGTAGTTAATGGATTTGAAAATATGGCGGGACAAATCAACGTTGAACTAAAAAAACCGCATACTTCAGAGAGAACATTTTTCAATGCCTATGCCAATAATATGGGACGTACGGATGTCAATTTAAATCTGTCACATAAGATAAATGAAGACTGGTCCGTAGGTTTATTGCTGCATGATAACTTTATGTACAATAAAAACATGAACTTCAGTAACAATGGATTTCGTGATGCGCCGGTAGGAAACCTATTTTCTGGAGTAAATAGATGGCACTATGAAAATGGAAAAGGTGTAATTGCCCAATTCGGAGTTAAATTCTTAAAAGACGATAGAACAGGTGGTGAAATCGATTTTAATAAAGCAACGGATAAATTAACCACCAACCGCTATGGATTGGGATTTGACAACCAACGAATTGAAGGGTTCGCAAAGATAGGTTATGTTTTTCCGCAGAATAGATTACGTAGTATAGGCTTACAATTATCAGCTTCTAACTACAAACAGGACAGTTATTTTGGTTTAAACACTTATTTAAGTGAGCAAAATAGCGGATATGCCAACTTAATCTACCAAGATGTAGTAGGTACCGTAAATCACAAATATAAAGTAGGCACATCCTTAACATACGACGATTATGCCGAAGATGTAAATAGCTACAACTTTGATCGCAAAGAAATCGTTTCTGGAGTATTTGCAGAATATACGTTCAGTCCATCTGAAAAATTCGACGCTGTATTAGGTATTAGACAGGATTACAATAACATATACGGTTGGTTTACGACACCCCGTGCAGTATTGCGATACTCACCGGTTTCGGGCACTACAATACGTTTGAGTTCAGGAAGGGGGCAACGTACGGCAAATATATTTGCGGAGAACGTGAGTATTCTCGCCTCGAGTCGCACGATCAATTATGCGGCCTTAGACAACGGAGAGCTTGCGTACAATCTGAAACCAGAGGTATCGTGGAATACCGGACTTACATTTGATCAGGATTTCCAACTGTTTGGTAGAGAATCTGGCATTTCTGTCGAATTGTTCCACAACAATTTCCAGAATCAAGTTATTGTAGATTATGAAGATCCAAGGGCGGTTTCATTCTACAATCTGGACGGAAAATCTTTCTCAAACAGTCTGCAGGCGGAATTTAGGTTTATGCCGGCACAACATTTTGAGGCAAGACTTGCTTACAGATTACTTGATGTACAAACAGATTATGAAGCGGGGCGTCTGCAAAAACCGCTGACTGCCAAGCATAGAGGCTTTATGAACCTGGCATATAATACACATAGCGGGTGGAGTTTTGACTATACATTAAATGTAGTGGGGCAAAAGAGATTACCTTCTACAGCTGCGAATCCGCAGGAATACCAATTGTCTACCTTTTCTGAAGCTTACCTAACAATGAATGCACAAATCAGTAAGACCTTAGGTAAAGCCAAAAACTTTGATGTGTATGTGGGCGGTGAAAATCTATCAAATTACTACCAGAAAAATCCAGTCCTGGCTTTTGAAGAACCTTTTGGAAATTATTTCGACACCAACCTACTTTGGGGACCATTGACAGGAAGAATGTTCTATGCCGGAATACGCTATCACATAAAATAGAAAAAATGGAGCTCACGCTCCATTTTTCTATTTTAATATTTCTTTCAACTCCTGAAATAGTCGAGCTGTAGGTAACCCGACAACATTTTCATAAGAACCTTCTATTTTCGTGACAGCAGCACGGCCGATCCATTCCTGAATGCCATACGCACCGGCTTTATCATACGGTTGGTATAAATGAACATAATACTGTATTTCTTCGTCGCTCAATGCTGCAAACCAAACCTTCGTTTCTTCGGTGAAATGATGTTGTTTTCCTTGATATAGCAAAACCACCGCCGTATAAACAACATGAGGCTGACCAGACAGCCGACGCAATATGCGCATAGCATCATCTTGATCCTTAGGTTTACCTATAGGATTGCCCTGTGTATCTATCACTATGGTATCGGCGGTAATCACTAATGCTTCAAAAAAACATTCTTCCGAAAAAGCAGCACTCTTTTTACATGCTATATCCAGTGCTACATACTGCGCCTGAATATCGGCATCAAAACATTCATCGACCTCTCTCACGATTACTTCGAATGAAATACCCAAAGCAGCTAATAATTCGCTGCGTCGTGGTGATTGGGATCCCAAGACGACTTTCACATCTTTTATTTTATCGAGTACCATGCATCAAACACTTTTGACAGGAAAATCCGTATTCCATTTGTTCTGCAATTTCATAACTTTCTCCACAACATCGCGAACAACTCCTCTCCCACCTTCTCTTGAAGAAATGTAATGACTTATCGCCTTGATCTCTTCTACCGCATCTTGGGGAGCTACTGCAATTCCCACAGATTGCATGCATGCTAAATCAGGGATGTCATCACCAATAAACAGAACCTCTTCCGCTTTAATTTGATATTTTTTTAAGATGGCATCCATTACGCCAAGTTTATCTGAAATACCCATATGTATTTCTTTTACACCCAATCCTTCAAATCTTCTTAAGACTCCTTCCGACTTCCCCCCTGTTATAATACATATTAGGATCTCCTTCTTAATTGCCAGCTGAATCGCGTACCCATCTTTCACGTTGAAGGTCCGTAACTGTTCACCAGCTTCATTTACGAAAATCGATCCATCTGTAAGTACGCCATCCACATCCAAAAAAATGGCTTTCACATATTTTAAACGTTCTAATATCATATCTGGTTTCAAACTTAGACAATTTTATCGATCTCTCCTTCCCTCCTCGAAAACTTTTTATGGACGAAAATACAGCTTTTAATGCCCGTCTGAAAATAGAGTTTTATTCATTTAAGCCATCTTTTTATTAGATAAAACAACGTCAATCATGTAATTGTCACAAAGTAGTTGTGACAACAACTTTCTTTATCAGAATGCTTGATAGCTGTAAAATCTTGGCGTAGATTTGTATTGACAATTCGCAATTGTGGAATTGTTTTTAAGAGTGTCTTTTCATAATTTAGGTTTATAATTGGTTAGTAGCAAACCCTGACGCCCATCGTCAGGGTTTTGTTTTACAAAAAAAACGCCAATTGAACGTAGTCAATTGGCGTTTACACTAAGTCTATTTAATCTATTTATTTTTATCGTTTCCCTTAGGATTAGAAATCGAAGAACGCATATCTGTATCGGCTTGAATATTTTGCATCTTGTAATAATCCATTATACCCAAATTTCCACTTCTGAACGCTTCGGCGATAGCTAAAGGAATTTGAGACTCAGCCTCAATCACCTTCGCTTTTGCTTCTTGCGCCTTTGCACGCATTTCTTGCTCGTTTGCAACAGCCATAGCTCTTCGTTCTTCTGCTCTGGCATTCGCGACCTTTAAATCAGCTTCGGCTTGGTCGGTTTGTAATTTAGCACCCACATTTTCACCAATATCGATATCTGCAATATCAATAGATAAGATTTCAAAAGCAGTTCCCGAATCCAATCCTTTAGCAAGTACGGTTTTTGATATTTTATCCGGATTTTCCAGTACTTGTTTATGACTTTCCGCCGAACCGATCGTCGTGACAATACCTTCACCCACACGCGCCAAAATAGTTTCTTCACCGGCTCCACCGACCAATTGGTTAATATTAGCACGTACCGTGACACGAGCCTTAGCGATCAACTGAATGCCGTCCTTTGCTACAGCAGCCACGGGAGGGGTATTTATTACCTGAGGATTTACAGAGAGTTGTACTGCATCAAATACGTCCCGTCCTGCTAAATCAATAGCGGTAGCCAACTTGAAATTAAGTGGAATATTTGCTTTATCCGCTGAAATCAATGCCCTGATAACTTTATTTACATTTCCGCCTGCCAGATAATGTGTTTCTATATCATTGGTTGAAATCCGCAATCCAGCTTTCGTAGAGGTAATCATGGCATTAGTAACTAACGCCGGAGAGACTTTACGTAGACGCATCAAAACTAAATTCAAAAGACTGATACGCACATTCGAGAGCTGCGCAGTAAACCACAGGTTTACAGGCAGAAGATAAAACAAAAGAAAGAAGGCTATTATCCCCCCTACAATGGTCAATATTAATGTTATTTCTGAATTCATTTTTCTATAGTATATATAACTTTCTCTCTAAAGATATTAAAAATAGACGAATATACTCCCTTTTACTTTATTAAATCTTCAAAAGATTTACTTCTCCAGCAGTCTATCAGAAAAGGATATTACTATCTTTGTATACAATCTAATATACTTTGTATAAGATCTAAGATATTTATGGCAAAAAATAACATATATTGTAACTTTCTTTTACAAGATATATAACAGGAAAGTTTATATCTACCTTCAGTAAGGTATCAAAGAATTGCAGTAAGGTTAGACATAATAGATCTATAGCCAAATGTTTTTTTTAGCACACAAGTTAATATGTCTTAATAAATCATGAGTCAAAGAAATATATTAAAATTACAGGTCTTAATAAGCATTGGACTTGCGTATATCGTGATTATATTCTCTGCTATATATTTTTTTAATAAGCTAAACAAGTTTACGAATGAAAACGAGTTGATAATAAACCTAGCAGAGGAACGCTTTACAACATCTACAGCTATTGAATCTAACTTGTATCATATCATTCAGTATAAAGCGCATTATACCACTAATAACTTGCAAGCGGATGCGCTACGGATAAGAGCGGATAAAGATGCCGCTTTAAATGGCCTTATCAAATTAGAAAGAGGCAGTAACTATTTTCATTCCATTGGACAGGCACAACATAAACTCAGAGAAGTCGTGGAACAAATTACTGATTTAGCCTATTTTGAGCAACAATTAAAAAATAAAGATCGTAATGCAGTTGCCCTACAACTCGTTGCCGAACAGGAAGAAACAAAGGATGCAGTCAACAGTTATACGCGTTTTGTTATCGAAGAACGTACAGAAGCTTTACTAAAAAACAAAGAAGGATTCGATGAGTCGAAAAAAATAATTCTAGCCTTAATCTGTATATCACTAGCCGTTATTCTTTATACATTTTTTAAAGTATTCCAACTGCTCGAATATTTACGAACGTCCCGTGAGGATCTCAAGAAAATGAACAATCAGTTTATCGTCGCAAGCGAAAAAATTGAGAACACAAACTGGGTGTTGGAAACGAACAATAGGCTTATCGAAGAGGTAAGTGGCATAGATGATGAGGATAAAATAAGTAAAATAGTATTGGATATCTTAGCAGAAGTAACTCCACTTTATGGAGCTACGATATATATCCGAAAAATTGATTCCTATGAGTTCCGTTTAAGTAAAAGTATTGGGGTAGATGAAAAACGCTGTCCTACCAGCTTTACTAGCGGAGAAGGTCTACTGGGTAAGGTCGTAGAGGATAACGCGATCAAAACGCTTTCAATCAAAGATATTGATCATTTGAATATAAAAAGCAGTATTGCACACGACATTCCAGCAACAGTATTTATTTGTCCGCTAGCCCACGAGGGGCATAGCCTTGGGCTTTTAGAAATTGCTTTAAACATTGATGAAAGTCTATCGCCCAAATATATTGAGTTTCTAATCAGGGCATCGAGAAATATTGCGACACGGATAAAATTTGGACAAAGTCATCACCTCGTAGAGCAATTACTTGAGGAGACTCAACGACAAACGGAAGAGTTGGAAGCACAGCAAGAAGAGCTCCGTATTACGAACGAGGAATTGGTATATAAGACGAATTTATTGGAGTCATCAGAAGAAGAATTACGTGTACAACAGGAGGAACTAACACAAGCCAACCAAGAACTTAATGAAAAGGCTTCCGAACTTGAAAAACGCAATAAAGACCTAAATATTGCGCAGATAACAGTTGAACAGAAAATAGCAGAGGTAGAACTTGCGAGCAAATATAAATCTGAATTCATGGCAAATATGAGTCACGAACTTCGCACACCGTTAAATAGTATTCTGATCTTAGCAAAACTTCTGCGCGATAACAAAGGTAAAAATCTAACCGGAGACCAAGTGAAATACGCGAATGTCATTCATAGTGCTGGGAGCGATTTGTTACAGCTTATCAATGAGTTATTAGATTTAGCAAAAATAGAATCTGGCAATATAGAATTGCATATTGAAACCATCAGCACCAAAGAGTTTAAGAACAATATCAAAGAGCTATTTAAAGAATTGGCAGAAGATAAACAAATTGTATTTAGTGTCTCATCTTCCAATAATGTTCCTGATAAATTCTCATCTGACGAATACAGATTAGAGCAAGTGTTAAAAAATTTCTTATCAAACGCCTTTAAATTTACCGACAAAAATGGAAAGGTTGATTTCAACATCTCTTATTTAGACAACAACCTTCATTTTAAAGTATCTGACACAGGAAAAGGTATTTCTAAAGAGAAACAAGAATTAATTTTCGAAGCGTTTAAACAAGAAGACGGATCGACCAGCAGGAAATATGGTGGAACCGGACTTGGACTTTCCATAAGCAGGGAAATCGCTTCCATTTTAGGGGGGAAAATAACGTTAGAAAGTGATCTTGAAAAAGGAAGTACATTTACTCTTATCCTTCCAAATAGAACACCGCAAGTATTATCCACATCAGTAGTTACGAAATCTTCCGAGCAAATTGAGATGAAAGAAATGAGCACCACAGTTCATCCAAAAAGTGAGAATAGAAGTATATTGATCATTGAGGACGATGTAAACTTTGCGGATATTCTTAAAGTTTTCGCCGAAAACTATAACTTCAAAGTTACTCTGGCACACGATGGATCAATGGGTATTAAGTTGGCACAGGAGATTATGCCAGATGCTATTATCCTAGACGTGATGCTTCCTATTTCAGATGGATGGGAAGTGCTTCGCGTACTGAAAGAAAATGCAGACACCAAACACATTCCAATTCACATGATGTCTGCAGCTTCATTTAACAAAAAAGATTTTCTAGAAAAAGGTGCGATAGGTTTCATGCACAAGCCTGTAAATGAAGAGGCTATCCAAAAAACATTTGACAATATTAACTTAAATTTAAGCCAGTCGGTAAAAAAGATCTTGCTCATTGAAGATCAAGAATTACAAAGTGATTTTATAAAAAACTCATTCGCAGAGCATGACATAAACGTGATTCAGGCATACTCCCTGAACTCTGCATGGGAAAAGCTGAATCAAGAATCAAATATAGATTGCATTATTCTCGACATGCAGCTTCCAGACGGTACAGGGATAGAGCTTCTAGAACGGATAAAGGACTCCCAATCGCTTGAAAACATCCCAATTATTATCAATACAGCATTCGAGTTACCTAAAGATCAGGCCGAAAAAATACTATCTTATGCAAAAGCTACCGTATTAAAATCGGCTAAATCAAGCGATAGGCTCATAGATGAAGTGAATTTGTTTTTGAACAAAATCAACAATGAACACTACCAGCCTGTCAAGAATACACATAAAATAGATCCTACGATCCAAACGAATAATTTGGCAGGCAAGAGAGTGTTGATTGCCGATGATGACATGCGGAATGTATTTGCACTAACCACGACATTGCAAAGCCTTGACATGGAAATTGAGATTGCAAATAATGGCAAGGAGGCAGTACAACTGATGAAAAACCTAGGTGATAAAATTGATATCATATTGATGGATATCATGATGCCAGAAATGGATGGCCATGAAGCGATTCGAATTATCCGTGAAGAGCTAAAATTAAAGAAACTTCCTATTCTTGCCGTAACTGCGAAAGCAATGAAGGGCGACAGGGAAATGTCATTGCAGATCGGAGCCAATGATTATATTAGTAAACCTATCGACATCGACAAATTAACGTCATTAATGCAAGTATGGCTAAGTTAAAAGAACCAGTTCATATCACATTCGAAGAGTTGGATGAGGTGGTCTATTTACTTAAAAAAGTAGCGGATTATGATCTATCGGGTTACTCTAAATCATCCTTAAAAAGAAGGGTGCAACGTCTTATGGGCATAGAAAGTATGGATCTGGTGGACCTGAAAAATGCGATTCTAAATGTAGAAGGTTTTTTTGGTTATTTTATTCAAGAGATTACGGTCAACGTAACGGAAATGTTCCGTGACCCTCTCTTCTATCAAGAGCTAAAAAACGTGGTTTTTCCTTACTTACAAACTTATCCGCAATTGCGTGTCTGGAGTGCGGGATGCGCTACTGGTGAGGAAGCTTATTCACTATCCATATTATTGCATGAAGAAAATTTATTGGACCGTTCCTTTATTTACGGGACTGACATCAGTCAACAAGCCATTAATATCGCAAAAAAAGGAGTATATACGATGGCAAAAATAAAATCCTACACGGAGAACTATAACCGTGTAGGATTGAATAGTAAATTTTCTGATCATTATACCGCAATGTATGATGCCGCAATCATAAACAATGAATATCGAAACAGTGTTTTATTTTCTAATCACAATTTAGTGTCCGACAATGTATTTAACGAATTTCAACTGATCTGTTGTCGCAATGTGCTTATTTATTTTGATAAAGAATTACAACGACGTGTACTGAACGTATTCTATGAATCACTTAGTTTGTTCGGATTTTTATGTCTAGGCACTAAAGAATCGCTTTATGGACAGGAAATCAACGCAAACTTCAAAGTCATAAACAAAAGTTTAAACATTTATCAAAAAATAAAATAATGCCAGAGGCCAGGGATATAATTTTGATAGGAGGCTCGGCTGGCTCATACAGTTTGATTATAAATATATTGGAAAGTATTCCCTTCAACATATCTTCAGCTATAGTTGTAGTCATTCATCGGAATGATAAGTATCCAACTCAAATTGAAAAAAGTCTTTCTTTGAAACTCAAGAGAGCGATTCTCCCAGCAGAGGATAAGGTAATAATAGAAAATAACAATATTTATTTTGCACCTCCGGGCTACCATCTACTTGTAGAACCCAACCATACATTTTCTTTGGACATCTCGGATCCAGTTAACTTTTCTAGACCTTCTATTGACGTCCTTTTCGAAAGCGCAGCAGAAGTATATACGGATCGATGTACAGCTTTCTTGCTCTCTGGGGCAAATAACGACGGAGCATATGGCATCAAAAGAGTAGAACATTTTGGTGGAACTACAATAATACAGGATCCACTTGATGCACTTATAGATACTATGCCGAGCAGTGCTATCACGACATCATCAAAAGCGAAAGTGCTCAAAAACAAACAAATAATTAATTACTTTTGTTCTATTAAGTAAATTGCTATGAGTGCTATCAATCTTCTCATTCTTGATGATAAAGAGGAAAATATCATAAGCTTATCGGCTCTACTTTCCGATATTGGGAACATCAACATTATCAGCTCGACAGATCCCAATGAGGCCTTAAAAATCTGTTGGATGAAAGATATATCTATTGCCTTAGTCGATGTACAAATGCCCGAAATAAATGGATTCGAATTTGTTTCATTACTGAAGTCCAATTCAAGAACGAGCCATATCATGGCGATCATGGTTACAGCAATATCAAAAGAAGACAAATATCTCATCCGCGGTCTTGAGAGTGGGGCAGTCGACTACCTATATAAACCTCTTAACCCAGAGATTACCATTGCAAAGGTAACCTCGTTTATAAAACAGATTCATATCCAAGAGGAAATCATCCAAAAGAACATAGAATTAGAACAATCAAAAAAAGCATTAATTCAGGCCAATAAGGACGCAGAACAAGCCCGTCGATCAAAGGAAATTTTTTTAGCTAATATGAGCCATGAAATTCGAACGCCCATAAATGGAATCATGGGTATTGTCCATATGCTCAAAAGCGCAAATTTAAACCCAGAACAAATAGATTGGATAAACCGTTTAGATAATGCCTCTAATTCTTTGCTTTTGATTATCAATGATATTTTAGACATTTCAAAAATAGATTCAGGCATGATGAAAATCGAATTTGAAGATTTTGATTTAAAAGCCATGATCTTAGAATTTGATAAAATTTTTAAATTTAAGGCAACCAACAAAAATCTAGAATTTGAAGTCATTCTAGACGAAGCCTTGCCGCAGTATGTTAAGTTCGACACCTTACGGCTTCAACAGATTATTAGCAATTTCATCTCAAACAGCCTAAAGTTTACTGAAAAAGGAAAAATATCATTGATAGTTACAAATGTAGAAAACATTGGCGATCAACATACTATTAGGTTTGTTGTAAAAGACACAGGGATTGGTATTAAACCAGAAGCTGTTGAAAAAATATTTCAAGCTTTTGAACAAGGTGACTACGGCATAACAAAAAAATTTGGTGGAACAGGGTTAGGCTTAGCTATTGTAAAAAGGCTTTCGGAATTATTAGGAGGAAATGTCAGCGCAAAAAGCACATATGGTCAAGGATCAGAATTCTCATTTGTGACGACCATTCAAAAAGTGGAAAAAAGTACCCATGAGAAAGAAAAGGTTCGATTGCAATATACACAACTTCCCAAATTAGACAAGCTTAACGTGCTGGTAGCGGAAGATAATGAACTCAATAGCTTCATGCTGTCTCATATGCTTCAAACATGGAGCTGCAACGTAAAAGTGGTAAGAAATGGAATATTAGCACTAGAAGAATTTGAAAGTAACACCTATGACTTGATTTTAATGGATACACACATGCCGATTATGTCGGGATTTGAGGCTATTAAAGAAATCCGCAATAACCATGACCTTGGTAAGCGAAATATCCCTATTATAACTATTTCCGCATCGGTGCTTGAGCATGAGCAACAGGCTGCTTTCGAAGTGGGAGCAGATGACGTAATAGGAAAACCCTTTAATCCCGTAGATCTGTATAATAAGATTACAAAAAACTGTTCATCGAAAAATGAAAACAATATTACTTTTTAGCTTAGTAAAGGCATCAGTTCAACAAAATTATTAGTAATTTAGTCGCTGATTTAACAAGAAAAAGCATGAAAAAATTTTTTATTATTCCAGCCGTTGTATTAGCTATTTCACTATCTTCATGTGGAGATGGTAATGACACAAAATCTACTGCTGAAAATACAGCAACAGAAGAATCTACAGATGCAGTTACAGAGACAGTACCTGGTATTGAAAATGTTAATTTGTCTAATACATGGACGGTAGAAGGCAACGATCAAATGAAATTTGACACTGAATTAATCCGTGTAAAAGCGGGTGAACCAGTAGAAATAACATTAAAAAATGTGGGTACTATGCCGAAAGAAGCGATGGGACATAATTTTGTTGTACTAAAGCCAGGTGTAGATTTACCTACCTTTGGATCAGAAGCTACGGGGGCTGCTGACTCTGAATACGTTCCTAAATCTTCGCTGTCTTCCATCGTGGCACATACTAAATTATTAGGTCCGGGCGAAGAAGACAAGATTACATTCACTGTCGAAAAAGGGGTTTACGATTTTATTTGTAGTTTCCCGGGTCATTATGGTGTAATGAAAGGTAAAATCGTAGCTGAATAAGCTTTCGAAAACGATTTTGTAAAAGGCACAGCATCGTGCCTTTTTTTGTCTTCAATTATTAGTAACTTAGCAACAAAAAATAAAATTCGCACACATGCAATACGATGTTATAGTAATTGGTAGTGGTCCAGGTGGTTATGTAGCCGCTATCCGATGTGCCCAGTTAGGCCTTAAAACAGCAGTTATCGAAAAATACAGTACCTTTGGCGGTACTTGTCTTAACGTAGGATGCATCCCGTCAAAGGCACTTTTAGACACTTCAGAACATTATCATAATGCCACTCACAATTTCGCAGATCACGGGATCAACGTGAGTAATTTGAAAATTGATATTAAAAAGATGATAGCGCGTAAAAACGATGTCATTGCTCAAAATACAGCTGGAATCAGCTTCTTATTCAAGAAAAATAAAATTGATTCTTTTGAAGGTGTCGGTTCTTTTGTAGACAAAAACACCATCAAAATCACTAAAAATGATGGCAAAACAGAAGAAATAAAAGGAAAAAATGTAATTATTGCAACGGGCTCAAAACCTACGGCATTACCATTCTTACCTATTGACAAAAAACGCCTCATTACATCTACGGAAGCTTTAAACCTCAATGAAGTACCTAAGCATCTTATCGTAATCGGTGGAGGAGTAATTGGATTGGAACTAGGATCCGTGTATGCGCGTTTGGGTGCTAAAGTTTCTGTTATTGAATACGCAAAATCAATTATTAGCACCATGGATAGTGGACTTGGAAAAGAATTACAACGTGTTTTGAAAAAATCACTGGGCATGGAATTCTTCTTAGGTCACAAAGTAACGGGTGCGTCTGTGAAAGGCAAGAATGTAACTGTTACGGCGGAAGATTCCAAAGGAGCAAGCGTGTCTTTTGAAGGTGATTATTGTATCGTTTCAGTAGGCCGAGTCGCCTATACCAAAGACCTAGGTTTAGAAAATATTGGCATTACTCTCGAAGAGAGAAGCAATAAAATCCCTGTAAACGACCATTTAGAAACAACTGTAGCAGGCGTTTATGCGATTGGAGATGTCGTAAAAGGTGCAATGTTAGCACATAAAGCAGAAGATGAAGGGATTTATGTAGCCGAACATATTGTTGGTCAAAAACCACATATCGATTACAACTTA
Source organism: Sphingobacterium olei (assembly GCF_005048855.1). GTDB lineage: Bacteria > Bacteroidota > Bacteroidia > Sphingobacteriales > Sphingobacteriaceae > Sphingobacterium > Sphingobacterium olei. The sequence continues at coordinate 252,583 of NZ_SUME01000003.1, read as the reverse complement.
ATTCCCGGAGTAGTTTACACTTGGCCAGAAGTAGCTTCTGTAGGTCAAACAGAAGAACAATTGAAAGAGATTGGTAAAAAATATAAAGCCGGTTCATTTTCATTTAAAGCCTCGGGGCGGGCGAAAGCATCTGGAGACACAGATGGATTTGTCAAGGTATTGGCTGATGCAGATACAGACGAAGTTCTAGGTGTTCATATAATAGGACCTAGAGCCGCAGACATGATTGCCGAAGCTGTAGTTGCGATGGAATATCGCGCGTCTGCAGAAGATATTGGACGTATCTGTCACGCACACCCAACCTATACGGAGGCATTAAAAGAAGCAGCCTTAGCCGCTACTGCAAACCGAGCAATTCATGCTTAAAAAATGATCAAAAAGGTATCAAAAAGGTCGTTACCTACAAGAAAAATGCGTCATTGCTAGGGACGATGGTGAAGCAAGCGTTTTAACATCGTAAGATTGGTTTCCTTCGGAGCTGCTTCGCGGTCACCATCGTCCCTCCGGTTCGCAATGACGACGATATTGTGCTTTTTAGACAGCCTCTTAGTCATTAATCTATTACCTAAAAAAACAGCAAAACCAACAGATGAATTTTCACACACGAAAATGGGTAAAACCAGAAGATCTCAATCCAAACGGCACTTTATTCGGGGGCACATTATTGAGATGGATTGACGAAGAGGCAGTCATCTATGCCATCGTCCAATTGAGCAATCCGCATGTCGTGACCAAATACATTTCCGAAATAAACTTTGTCAGCTCGGCCAGACAAGGGGATATTATCGAACTAGGCATTATAGCTACTCATTTCGGTACGACATCCATCACATTAGCTTGTGAAGTACGGAACAAGATTACGCGTAAAACAATTCTTTCCATTGACAAATTGGTCTTCGTCAATCTTGATGAGAATGGCACCCCCGTTCCACATGGTAAAACCGAAATTACCTATGCTTATATGAGTATAGATACCATACCGAATAAGAACAACAAAGATTAATTACTTTTTTTGACCTTTTATAATTTTTTTAAGATCTTTTTCAACCCAAAAAGAAACAATAGGTATCAGAGATACCGCAAAATAGATCAGCACTCTGGAAAATTTCCAGTTATACGTTTGCCAACATGCCAACAGCAAGATCACAAAAATAACGACCAGAAATCCATGAATGGACCCTGCAATGCGAACCGCTTCGGGAACATCCGCAAAATACTTTAGAGGCATCGCCACAAAAAACAATATAACAGTAGAAATTGCCTCCCAAAGTGCGATTTGTTGAAATATTCTAAGCATACAAAATAAAGTGTTTTCGGCAACAAACTTAGCTATATTATTCATATCCCACAGATTATTTCCTATTATTGACCACCGAGTGACAAACCTATAGAATATCGTTTTTAATTTGTTTTCTTAATAAAAAAAAGCAGTTTATCCTAGCTATGGTAATGTCAAAATCACACTTTCAAATTACGTGCTACCAAAAAAAAAATGTATTTTTGACTTTAATTGTAAAAGACACAAAATCATTAATTATATGAACTACGACATCATCGTCATCGGAAGTGGTCCTGGAGGTTATGTAGCTGCTATCCGATCTGCTCAATTAGGTTTTAAGACTGCTGTTGTGGAGCGCGAAGCTTTAGGGGGTATTTGCTTAAATTGGGGATGTATTCCGACTAAAGCATTATTAAAAAGTGCTCAAGTATTTGAATATTTAAATCATGCTGAAGAATACGGTATCAAAGTACATGGTGGAGAAGCTGACTTTGGTGCTATTGTAAAGCGAAGCCGTGGTGTTGCAGACGGGATGAGCAAAGGTATCCAATTCTTAATGAAAAAGAACAAGATTGATGTGATCATGGGTACTGCTAAGATCAAAAAAGGTGGTAAAATAGATGTGAAAGGTGCAGATGGTGCGACAAAAGAGTACACGGCAAAACACACTATTCTTGCTACTGGAGCTCGCTCTAGAGAATTACCCAACCTTCCTCAAGATGGGAAAAAAATCATTGGATACCGCCAAGCGATGAACTTACCAACGCAACCCAAATCGATGGTTGTTGTAGGATCTGGAGCAATTGGTGTTGAATTTGCCTATTTTTATAATACCATCGGGACTAAGGTTACGATTGTAGAATTCATGGATCGCATTGTTCCTGTTGAAGATGAAGAGGTATCAAAACAACTCGAAAAATCGTTAAAAAAAGCAGGTATTGAAATTCTAACGAAATCGGAAGTCCAATCTGTTGATACAAAAGGAGATCTTTCTAAAGTTAATATTAAAACAGCAAAAGGCAACGAAGTCATCGAGGCAGAAGTGGTCTTATCTGCTGTTGGTATTTCTCCAAATATTGAGAACTTAGGCCTTGAAGAAGTCGGCGTAAAAGTTGATAAGGGCCGCGTAGTTGTAGACGACTTTTACAAAACAAACATTGATGGTGTATATGCTATTGGCGATATTGTAAAAGGTCAAGCTTTGGCCCATGTAGCATCAGCAGAAGCAATTACCTGTGTAGAAAAAATTAAAGGTCTCCATGTAGAGGCTATCAATTACAATAATATACCGGGCTGTACATATTGTTCTCCTGAAATTGCATCGGTAGGTTATACAGAAAAAGCCGCCCGTGAAGCTGGATACGAGATCAAAGTGGGTAAATTTCCATTTTCTGCCTCAGGAAAAGCTTCAGCAGCTGGTGCGAAAGATGGTTTCGTAAAGGTTATTTTTGATGCGAAATACGGTGAATTTTTAGGGGCTCACTTAATTGGAGCTAATGTAACGGAGATGATCGCTGAAGTAGTTGTAGCCCGTAAATTGGAAACAACAGGTCATGAGATTATCAAATCGGTACATCCTCACCCTACAATGAGCGAAGCTATCATGGAAGCAGCTGCAGATGCATACGGTGAAGTAATCCATTTATAAAAGCTGATACTATTTACGGCTTTAAAGTATAAAAGGCGTGGTTTTAATAACCGCGCCTTTTATTGATAGTATTTTATTTTTATCTCCACTGACATAGAACCATTCGTGATGGTTCTATTTTAAGACCAACTTAGAGGGGAAAACGATATCTTCAGGCTCAAGTTCCTCTTTCGAAGTCAGAATATCGAAAAGAATTTCTGCGGCCTTACCACCTTGTTTATCCGGATACTGCTCAATACTTCCTATTGGCGGATTTTCAATATATTTCCATAACGGATAATTTGCATAGCTAATAAAATGCATATCCTGACTTAACACAATCCCCCTATGACGTGCGTACTTCATAACATCCAATGTCACGAAATCGTTAAAAGACACTACTGCAGAAGGTCGTTCAGACAAAGAGCATAATTGCTCCATTGCATCCTCATTTCCTTTTTCCGTTAGATCCGTATGGACAATATATTTTTCATCTATCACGACATCGAACTTTTTAAGTGCACTTTTGAACGCCTCTGTCCGCTCTCCAGAAGCAAGCAACGTATCTGGCCCATTGATCAGTGCAATGCGCCGATGCCCCCTAGAGACAAAAGCCTCTATAGCTTCCTCCATACCGGAAGACAAATCGCTATAAACCTTGTCCACATTATCCAACTCGGGTACACAATCAAAAAATACGATTGGGATGTCGGAAGCTCTTAACATCTCAATAAAGCTTAAGTCTGTCGTATTTTTTCCCATAGACATCAATATTCCATCTACACGGTGTTTCTTGAACGAATTGATAATTTGCAGTTCCCGCGCTTCATTATCTAAGGATTGTCCCAGAAGTACCGTATACTTATGTTCTTCAGCTACCGTCTCTATAGCACTAATTGCTAGTGAAAAGAAAGGTTCGGATAAAGTCGGTAGGATAACTCCAATAGTAAATGTCTTACGCTGCTTAAAAAATATGGCAGTCTGGTTGGGTTCATAATTTAACTCTACCGCCATTTTCTTAACACGCATGGTAGTCACAAGCCCAATACTTGGATGATCATTGAGTGCGCGAGAGACTGTAGAAGGTGAAATTTTAAGCTTTCTTGCTATTTCCTTTATCGTCGCTGGCTTATTTGGCTTTGTCATCAAAGTTTACTTTAAGTTTATATCTCAAAGATACTATTTTATTTTTAAGTCTTTATTCCTGAATTTAAACATACCGTAATCACTAGCTCTTTGGCCAACATTCTTAATATTGACTTTCTTATCTTTTAATAATCTCTCTTTCGAAGCGATAGCCGAGCTTCCACTAGTTCCTGCATAATATTTATTATTCTTAATATGATATAGCGCTTCAGAGATGAGCCCCTCTTCTGGATCACCGAAATCTTTGAAATAATCCTCATAGGTGATTTTATTGGGTGATAATCCACCGAAATAATCTCCAAAATCATTCGAATTAAACATCTGGAACGAGGTGGCGTATAAGCCTGTTTCTTCTTCTTTATCCATAAAAACCTCGAAGAAACCAACTGGCTTCCCATAGGTTTTTTCTGTACCTATTACCTGAACGTCCATATAAGGCATTAACGAATTAATAAGCAACTCGCTAGCTGAAGCAGTAGATCTCGAAACCAGAAAGTAGACTTTTGATAGATTTAAGCTTCCACTTTTATCAAAATAAACCGGTCCAAATTCTTCACCTGGCTCTGTCCATTCCCATGCTTCTAGCACTGCATTTACTTTATAGTAATACATTTTTTCACCATCTGCCAAAATAGGCGCTATTTTATCCGCTAAATACTCGGCGGTATTTACGGCACCTCCCCCATTATAACGGAGATCGACAATCAACTCACTAATAGATTGCCCTTCAAAAGATTGAAATATATCCTCGAAATCTTTATGCATCTTTGTTAACACGCCCTTATTTTCGATATTAACGAATGAACTAAACGCCAAATAACCAATCTTTTTCTCATCTATGGAGAACACCTTATCACTTAGTATCGGATTAAAGTTATACAAGCTACTGGTAATCATCTTTTCTGTCGTTACTGCATTTGGGGTTACCCATTTTACGTTCATCGAAGATGAATTCAATGCCTCATTTACACCTTTGAACCCCTGGCTTTGTTGTGTGTTATAATCTAGATTTGTTTTGCCGTCAATGCTTAAAATACGATCCCCTCTTCTTATTCCTGCCTGATAAGCTGGAGAATTAACATCCACCATCTTGACGTAAAGGTCAGCGTTATTAACAGCAGCATTAGTTTGCAAATAAAAAACGTACATACCATAACTGGTTGCTACCGCATTCTGAATCTCATCACTTACGACCCCCTGACGGTCTAAAAAACTAAACCGATCTATAGGCTTACCAGTAGAAGGATCATTTGGTGTCAAACCGGTTAAAAAATCCAACACGTCTTCTGCTGTTTCATATTTACTCGTATAAGATCTCAGAATCTCGTCATTTGCAATATCATTAACATTACGGGGAGGCATATAATCCTGCCAAAGAGACAATAGCTTGGTGTAGTAAAAAACAGAATCCTTCAACATGGCTTCTTTTTCATCAAGTTCGCCTCTGTCTACTTCCTTCTCAGTAGGATTCTTTTTACAACTTTGAATAATTCCAAAAAAACTAATCCCTAAGATCAACCATACATATTTTCTCATAATTCCTTTTATATCTCTAATCAGCCTTAATCCAATATAAATCTACAGGTGTCACACCGTAATCTTTAGCAAGATAATCAATTGGTTCTAAAGATCTAAACTTTAATTCATCGACAAAATAAACTTTAATAAAATTTCTAAACCGATTTGCTTCTCCCCAGTCTATGTGCTTGAGTTTATTTAATTGTTCGACCGGATTACCCTTTGTTAAAATAGCTACCTGCTTATTTTGTGTAAAAAGTCGAACGATCAAATCTTCCACTTCTTTAAATAATATTAGTTTGAGTGGCAACTGGGCATTAACGTTTAATCGTAATAAGTTTTCTTTGTATTTCTCTTCAATTCCGAACGTTTCTTGCAGTCCTTCAAAAACAAATTGCTCTCCTTGGTTTTCATACACTTTCTTCATGAAATCCACTAGATCATTTGCCCGTAAAAATCCCGTTGTAAACTCCATAAAGTTTGCAAAAAGATAGTAGACCTGTAAGTCGTAATCAGACTTCGTAAATAAGACATCGTCAACTTCAAATAAATAAACTTCCTTGTCTAAAGGAATATTTTCAATATTCATATGCGTATTATTACTTCGTGAGCTCACAAGCTCAGTTGGGAAAGCAAGCGTATTTCATACTATTTCAAAACCGCTAAAACGAAATCATCTCCAGAATCTGAAACTATGCCTAAGCCATTAACGGCACAAGCAACGGGTTGGTCTGAGATTAAATCCACACGATCCAAAACAACACTTAAAGGTAAATCTTTCGTTGGATCAAATAACACATCCAGTCCTAAAAGTTCATTTTTTGAAGGACAGATAACACGTATACCGTATTCTTCGAATAGCTGTACGGATTCACCAATAGCTTGTATTTCAGCCGCACCCAAAGGAAGAATGAATTGCACGTTGTTATCCAATGCAAGCTTGAGTACTTCGTGCGAAAATGTAGGATTCGTTCCTATCGGAATAGTCAGGTATTTCTCTTTTAACACAGAGGGAACCTCCTCCGAAGTGGAAAGAAGTACTTTATATTTGTTCTGCACTAACTTCGACAGACGGATTGCCAACGGCCGAGTACCGAACGTAATTAGTAACTTCTGCATAATTTAATAAATAAGTCCATCTCGCATATGAATAGTACGGTCTGATATACCAGCCAGCTCCTCATTATGGGTCACAATAATAAACGTTTGGTGCATCGTATCCCGTAAATGAAAAAACAAATTGTGTAACGATGACGCATTTTCAGAATCTAAATTGCCCGAGGGCTCATCAGCAAGTATAATGGACGGATTGTTAATCAATGCTCTGGCTACCGAAACACGCTGTTGCTCGCCTCCAGACATCTGGGAAGGCTTATGTTTTGCACGTTCGGCTACACCCAACAACTCCAATAGCTCCATCGCTTTCTTTTCACTTTGCGCATGGGTTTCACCTTTGATGTAAGCGGGAATACAAACATTTTCCAACGCCGTAAACTCCGGTAGTAGATGATGAAATTGAAATACAAAACCAATATGTTCATTGCGAAAAGCACTCAGTGCATTGGCAGAGAGAGAATGTATGGCAGCGTCATTAATATAAAGCTCCCCTTTATCGGCCTTATCCAAAGTTCCGATAATATGTAGCAAGGTACTTTTGCCTGCACCTGAAGCTCCTACGATCGAAACAATCTCACCTTTATCCACTTCCAGATTGACTCCTTTCAGAATGGGCAGTTCACCATAGCTTTTATAAATATTACTTGCTTTCAATATCATAACACGAAGTTAGCAAAAAGTATCAAACTAAGCTCCTTATTCACCATATTGAAAACACAATGTGCAGCGATGAAAAAAGTGGTTTTTTAACTAACAAACCCTTGACCCTTACGAATAAAAATGTTATTTTTACACCAAATTTTTTATCGATGAACATTCACGAATATCAAGGAAAAGAAATACTTAAAAGTTTTGGCGTAAGAATACAAGAAGGTATTGTTGCTGAAACCCCAGAGCAAGCTGTAGAAGCTGCTAAAAAATTGAAAGAAGAATACAATTCTGACTGGGTTGTAATCAAAGCTCAAATTCATGCTGGTGGTCGCGGTAAAGGTGGTGGCGTTAAATTAGCTAAAAACCTAGAAGAAGTATCACAACGTGCTACAGATATCATAGGTATGCAATTAGTAACTCCTCAAACTGGACCAGAAGGTAAAAAAGTAAATAAAGTATTAGTTGCGCAAGATGTATACTATCCTGGTGAAAGTGAAACGAAAGAATTTTATGTATCTGTGTTACTAGACCGTGCTCAAGGTCGTAATATCATTATGTATTCTACAGAAGGTGGGATGGATATTGAAGAAGTAGCTGAGAAAACTCCAAACTTAATCTTCAAAGAAGAAATCGACCCTAAAGTTGGTTTACAAGGTTTCCAAGCACGTAAAATTGCTTTCAATTTAGGCCTAACTGGTGGTGCACACAAAGAAATGGTAAAATTTGTTGCTGCTTTATATAAAGCATACGATTCAACAGATTCATCTATGTTCGAAATCAACCCTGTATTAAAAACATCTGATGACAAAATTTTAGCGGTAGATGCAAAAGTAGACTTAGACGAGAATGCACTGTACCGTCACGCGGATTATGCAGCATTACGCGATGTAAGTGAGGAAGATCCTACCGAAGTTGAAGCTGGTAAATCTAACTTAAACTATGTAAAACTTGACGGTAACGTAGGTTGCATGGTAAATGGTGCCGGCCTTGCAATGGCGACTATGGATATCATCAAATTAGCTGGTGGAGAACCTGCTAACTTCTTAGATGTGGGTGGTACAGCAAATGCTGAAACGGTTAAAGCCGGCTTCAACATCATCTTAAAAGATCCTAACGTAAAAGCAATTCTAATCAACATCTTCGGTGGTATCGTTCGTTGTGACCGTGTTGCTCAAGGTGTTATAGATGCGTACCAAGAAATTGGAAACATTCCTGTTCCAATCATTGTACGTCTTCAAGGTACAAATGCTGCTGAAGCTAAAAAGTTAATCGACGAATCAGGATTACAGGTTTATTCTGCTATTCAATTAAAAGAAGCTGCTGAACTGGTTACTAAAGTATTAAAAGGATAAATAATTTTTTGTTTTTTAAATAGATAAAAAGGCCGATTTTCTTAATGGAAAATCGGCCTTTTTTGTTAATACCTCCAAAATCGAAAACTACGCAAGGTACGTTGAAAGAAGTATCCCCTAAGCTATTCTTTCGTAACCAACGTATGTACTGCACTTTCGTTCTCACTTACTCTCAATGTAAAATTATCTTTCTTATAGGTGGTTAGTATATAACTGCTTCTTTCCTCCGTCGAAACAAGTGTAGCACCCAATTCTGTACGAATCTCTGCATGGGACTCTTCTGCACTATACTGAGGATTTTTAATCGGTTCTCCGTGTATTATTCTTAATTCTTTTAGGGAATTGTGTTCAAAATACAACAAATAGTTACCACTAAGTCCCTCTATAAACGGAACATGTACCAACTGGTCATACAATTTATCCTTTGAATAATATAAACCGACAGAAGGATGTAGCGATTCTCCATGTGAAATGATACTGATGGCGCTACCTCCACTTTTAAACCGACGACCAATCCATGACATTTGGTTTCTATAGGCCCTATCTAGGCTTTGCCAAACTGTCGGCAAGGTATAATCAGCAACAAAGCGCAGCATGCTCTCCTGTTCCACGACTTTTTGGCCATTGTCGATCGTCAATTTCATCGTCAAATCACCGGTTTGATTGACTGGCGGAAGCTTGAATAGTATTGTAGTCCCCTCAAGTTCTTTTTTTTCTTCCTTTATTATCGTTCCAGATTGACCATCTACCGTTAACCGGACGTTATCCTTTTCATCATAATCTTTAAAATACCTCGCAATGACATAGTATTCCACTCCAGTTTTTTGAACAATACTTTCCGGAGCGATTAAGATTCTGTCTATCGTCTTCTTAACCGGCTGTCCATCATCGCTTTTACCACACGATACAAGCAAGGCAATGGACAAGATTAATATTTTCAGTAAGTAACTTTTCATGACTATAAAGATAACTTTTTTTACAATCAATTCATCTTGCTCATTTTTTTCATAAATTCCTCATTTATTACCAATAACCAACAGAATAGCGTATTTTTGTGACACTTAACACAGAAGTTTATTATTAAAATGGAACACACACGTATTAAAGAACTATTAAAATCCGAAGAATTCGGCAAACATGTTATTGTAAAAGGATGGGTAAAAACTTTCCGCAATAATCAATTTATAGCGATTAATGATGGTTCTTCTTTAAATAATATCCAAGCAGTAGTTGATTTTGAAAATACAGAAGAAGCTTTATTAAAGCGGGTAACGACCGGTGCAGCTGTACGCGTAGAAGGAACATTGGTCGAATCTTTGGGTAAAGGTCAACGTGTTGAAATTAAAGTAAAAGAACTAACAATTTTAGGTGATTCTGATCCGGAGAAGTTCCCTTTACAGCCTAAAAAGCACAGTTTAGAATTCTTACGCGAAATAGCACACTTGCGTTTTCGCACAGGAACATTTAATGCAGTTTTCAAAGTAAGAAATGCATTAGCATTTGCCGTTCATCAGTTCTTCAATGAAAGAGATTTTGTCTACATGCACACGCCTATTATTACCGGATCGGATGCTGAAGGTGCAGGTGAAATATTCAAAGTAACTACTTTTGATTTTGACAGTATTCCGCGCAACGAGCAAGGACAAATAGACTATAAAGAAGATTTCTTTGGCAAAGCCACGAACTTAACGGTATCAGGTCAGCTCGAGGGGGAACTTGCAGCCATGGCATTGGGCAATATCTACACTTTTGGCCCTACTTTCCGCGCAGAAAATTCCAACACAACGCGTCACCTGGCCGAGTTTTGGATGATCGAACCCGAGATGGCCTTCTACGAGTTGGAAGACAATATGGATCTGGCAGAAGATCTATTGAAATATGTGATTAAATATGCACTGGATCATTGCGCAGAAGAAATTGAGTTTTTGAAAAGTCGCTTATTAGAAGAAGAGAAGTCTAAACCTCAAAATGAGCGTGCTGAATTAAATTTGGTAGATAAACTAAACTTTGTTTTAGCAAATAATTTCGAACGCGTAACGTATACGGATGCTATTGAAATATTAAAGCGCAGTAAACCCAATCAGAAAAAACAATTTAAATATCTGATTGACGAATGGGGAGCCGATTTGCAATCAGAACACGAACGCTATCTCGTTGAAAAACACTTTAAAAAACCGGTAATCCTGATCGATTATCCGCGAGAGATCAAATCTTTCTATATGAAACAAAATGAACCTGATGCACAAGGACGCCATACCGTACGCGCGATGGACATCCTGTTCCCAGGCATTGGAGAAATGGTAGGCGGTTCGCAACGGGAAGAAAATCTTGACAAATTGCTAGCGCGCATGGAGGAAGTAGGCATTCCTGCCGAAGAGATGGATTGGTTTCTGGATACAAGACGATTTGGTACCGCACCTCATGCGGGATTTGGACTTGGCTTCGAACGATTGGTGCTCTTTGTAACAGGTATGACCAATATTAGAGATGTAATTCCTTTTCCACGCACGCCCAACAACGCAGAATTTTAATCATAACCTATGCCAACGCCTTAAAACCGTCAAAACAAATTATACTTTTGACGGTTTTAATTATACTAGACAATAATTATATTCGCGAATACGCAAATTTGCAAATATGCTTTTTTTGATTTTATAAAATGTTAATTAAGATATACGAAGATAATCCGAATCCAAAAGCTATCCAACAAGCGGTAGATATTTTGAAGAAAGGCGGTGTGATAATTTATCCTACTGATACGGTATATGGTATTGGATGTGATATCACGAATCAAAAAGCAATTGAACGCGTCTGCTCCATTCGCGGACTGCGCCCCGATAAGGCCAACTTATCTTTTATCTGTTACGATCTGACAGATATATCCCAATACACCAAACCTTTTGACACAACGGTATTCCGCGTACTAAAAAAGGCATTACCAGGGCCTTTTACCTTTATATTTAATGCAAGTAATCAGGTACCCAAATTATTGAGTTCGAAGAAAAAGACGGTAGGTATACGTGTGCCGGACAACAGCATTGTACGCGAAATTGTTAAAGAATTAGGAAATCCCATCGTAACGGCCTCCATTCACGATGAAGATGAAATCATAGAATACTCGACCGACCCGGAATTGATTTACGAGAAGTATGAAGATAAAGTGGATATGGTTATTGATGGCGGATATGGAGACAATATCGCTTCCACCGTTGTTGACCTAACCAATGGAGAATTTGAAGTAATCCGGGACGGAAAAGGCGATTTAGACCTTTACTTGTAAACTTAAAAATCGGGTTACAGAATGATCAGTTCTTCTACGATGACTTGCCCCACATGTTCATTTACACGACCTATTATCTGTCTTCTCATTAAGGCCAGTTCATTTTTGATCACTGCAGATTCGACCTTCACGAAGAGTTTCTTATCCTTAATATAGATTTGCTGCGTACGGTTGGCTATAGAGGGACCTATTATCTCAGGCCAAGCCGAAACAATGGAAGATTCATCAAATTTTTTGCGCAATTTGAAAACCTCAAGCCATTTTTCAACCGCTTGTTTCATACTGATATCATCTCGGGTATGAATTTCCTCTAGCTTTTTCCTATACATTTACCGTCCCTCCTTGTATAGCAAAGATACGTATAGGTTGGGCAATATCCTCAAAAATCTTCTCAAGCCGGAAGGCATCAGTATCCGTAATAAAAATTTGTCCGAATTCATCATTCGATACCATTTGCATCAATTTCTTGGTCCGTTTTTCGTCCAGTTTATCGAAGATATCGTCCAGTAATAGAAGGGGCTTATATTTTTTCTCACGTTGTAGAAAGCTATATTGCGCTAATTTTAACGCGATAAGAAACGACTTTTGCTGCCCTTGAGAACCAAACTTTTTCAATGGCATATCTTCATGAATCGTAAACGACAGATCATCCTTATGAATACCGTGCGTAGTACGCTCCAATATCCGATCCTTTTCGAGAGTTAGGCTCAGAAGGGAGAGGAAATCGTGCCGATGTAATTGAGATTCGTATTCGAGAGACACATCTTCTGCACCCTCCGACAAAAAACTGTAATGACGTTGAAACTCGGGCAAAAATGAGGTCATAAATCGTTTTCGACGTTCGTAAATAATTTTGCCTACATCTACTAATTGGAGGTTTAAGACATCCATAAGACCTAGGTCGAAAACACCATTTTCTCTGATATTTTTCAATACCGCGTTGCGTTGAAGTAATATCCTATTATAGGTAATAAGTGTATCTAAATATCTATTATCCGTTTGCGAAATGACGTTGTCTATGAATTTACGACGCTCTTCACTTCCTTCAGTAATAATAACACTATCATTGGGAGAAATCATTACGGAAGGGAACTGCCCGATATGGTCTGCCAACCGCGGATAATCTTTTTTATTACGCTTAAATTGTTTTTTTTGGTTACGCTTAAGGCTACATGATATGCTATCTAAGCGATCGTCGGTATCAAATTCGCCCTGAACCATAAACCAATCTTCCCCTTTTTTGATATGTTGTGAATCAATGGGATTAAAATAGGATTTACAGAGGGATAAATAATGAATCGCATCCAATAGGTTGGTCTTACCCGCTCCATTCTGTCCAGCAAAAGCATTCACTTCGGGCAGAAAATCCAATGTCGATTCTGTATAATTCTTAAAATTTAAAACGGATAGTTGCTTTAGCCACATAGTAACAGGGTAAAAGCCAAAAGTACTATTTAATTTCTTCGAAATCGACAAACTCTCCAGCTGTTGCAGCTCCATTTTTTTTAGGTTCCTCTTTCCGTGGAACATAATCTACATGTACTTTATTATCCGGTTTACGGGATTGCGATTGATCTTGATAACCCCCAAAAGAATTCGAATTTCCAAAAGGGTTCTGCCCTCCATGGGTATACTGATGTGATTGTTGTGCTTTTTTCATCATACGCTCCGCCAGTTTACGCATAGCGAAAGGCATGATCAAACGCATCGAAAACTTAAAAACGTAGTAAAATAGTATGGTGAATAAAATAAAATATAAAAATGTCATCTCTTATGTTCTCTATTTTCTAATTAAGGGCACCTATTATCTTGTCGTACAGTAAATGACCGAAGCCAGCTTCCAGCAATAGATACCTTCATTCAATTAGCGTAAATATAAAAATTTTAAAAAACGAAAGCGTCAAAAAAATGTCAGAGTCAATACCCTTAACGTTTTTTTAAGATTCTGCACGCTTAGCCATATGAATTGCAGTTGCCAATTCTTCTGGCTTCTGAGTTCCTATAATATAAACAAGTCCATCACGGTCCTTCAGCCATACGGCATCTTTTCCGCCCGCATAAAAGCGTATTTTACCTTTAGTATGTAAATTATACACCGGATTATTAAATATAAAACTACTATACCGTTTCTTCTCAACAGAGATAATCGACGATAAATCAATTTTTACTAGACTGGTAGACCACAGTCCGCTGATTGTTATATTATTTGGTGTAACCGAGGTTTTATACAACAACATATACATCATAATAATAGAGACTATGATGATAATCCCTCCTACAATAAAAAACAATTGCCTAGATGCCAAATGATCTAAATTTAGGTAGTAGGCAATAAAACAGAACAATGCCAAAATAAGACGCACACTGATCCATGTTTTGTCTCTTCCCAAATATTGTCTTTCAACAAAAAGATTTTCTTTGTCCATATCTATTATTTACAAACTAAGGTAAGTACTTTTTGCGTATTATCTGTAATCTTATACCGATCATCCAGACGATAACCGCTAATCCAAATAATCTCTCCGTTTCCATTTACCCAAATCGGAATAGCCTTTTTATCAAAAAGACTAACTTTTCTATCCACAAAATAATCGCTCAGTTTCTTTTTGCCCTGCATTCCCAAGGGATAAAACGTATCTCCTTCTTTCCAAGATCGAACTTTCAACGGGAAAATAAGCCTATTATAATCTATTTGTGCCACTTGAACATCAGGGCAAATTTCTGTGTGCTCCGAGAGCAGAATTTCGAAGGTTTTATCTAACCAGTTTATTACCGTTGCATCTTCCGACACGTCCAACTCGGTCGCTAGCCTATCTTTCTTTTTGAGAAGTACATAGGTCCGATCTAATAATAACTGATATTTATTCGATTCGAAAATACGACCAGACTCCGCATTTGACGTTAATGCTTTCAGCAAATCCTGAAGCGTCATTATGGAGAACCCAAAAGGTTCAAAGAGTGCATATAGCAATGGCATACTTTGCCTACTCAGATCTTCTTTTTTAATTTTCCAGCCTCCCCCTGCATCCGTTTCAAACAACTGACTGCGCAACGGGTTAATAAAACTCTGGAGTAACACATAATTTTCTTGAAAACGTTGTATATTTTTGTCCATCGTATCAATAAAATCAGCATTTAAAGACTCGAATTGTGGTATGATATCTAAACGAATTTTATTCCTAGCATATTTAGTCGAAAAATTAGAAGAATCGTCCCGAAAAGGCACCTTTAGTTCTTCTGCGACGCTACTTACTTCTGCAGCCGTCAAAAACAAAAGCGGACGAATAATATTATCACGTTTTGGTTTGATTCCCTGAAGTCCCTGAAGTCCTGTTCCACGCGCCAGATTCAACAGTACCGTTTCGATATGATCATTTTTGTGCTGTGCAACCGCGATGTACCTACAGTCCAATTCCCGTGCAAGATCATTAAACCAACCATACCGTAAATCTCGTGCCGCCATTTGAATGGATATCTTATGCATTTCAGCATAGGAAACGGTATCGAACTTCTTTACATGAAAGGGTATCCCATGTTGTTGCGCAAAAACTCGCACCAAGGATTCATCACCATCTGATTCCTGTCCGCGAAGACCAAAATTACAATGTGCAATTTCAATATTTATCTGCACTTTCAAAAACAAGGTAACCATCAGCATGGAATCACGTCCCCCACTAACAGCGAGCAAAATCCTGTCTCCCTCAGCAAACAACTCATTATCAAAACAATAACTCTTAAAACGATCTAACAGTACCATTAACCAAATTTAACTAATATTAATTGATTTTACTGATTTAAACAAAACCGATCAAGTAGATTTTCTGGAGATATTGTTACAAATTCCACAAAACGTCAAACGCACCGGTAGAACAAATAATAACTATGTGAAAATTTATCAATTAACATTATTTTGCTATTTATTTACATATTTTTGCCTTCGTGAAATATTGGTTGATTTTTATCTTTTCCGTTCTCAGTTTACAACTTACTTTTGGTCAAATACCAATTGGAGGAAATCCTGTTCAACAAGGCGGTGGACAAGATCGATTGAATCTGGTATCCTCGAGTAGCGGGCGAATCAATGCAAAAACCGGACATATGATCTTCTACCGTCCGGTATACGAACACAAAGGTAGTACCTTATCTGCAGATAGCGGATACATCTATGAGGACGAAGTAAAACGTCAGTTTTTTGAAGCATTCGGTAACGTGGTTATCACCCAGCCTTCGGGTACGGTTATCTATTCGGACTATTTACATTATGACGCAGCTGCGCAAAATGCGAGATTAACCAATAATGTACGAATGGTAGATGGCATGTCTACCTTGACGACCAATTACCTAACGTATAAGATGCGTTCTAAAGTGGGCACCTATACAGGCGGTGGCCGTATCATTTCACAAGGCGACACGATTACCTCAAAAAACGCACATTATTTTGAGAACACGAAAGATGCCTATTTTCGTAATAAGGTAGTTGTACGAACACCCAATGTTAAGATCTACACCGATACCATGCGTTATAATTCGGCCGCTAGAATGACCTACTTTTTTGGACCAACTAACATAAAAGATAATACGGGAGAAAAAAATCTGTACACCGAAAGAGGACATTATAATACCGGCACCGGAGTAGCTGACTTTAACAAGAACAATTTATATACAGAGGGTACGAAGTTCTTAAAAGGCGATAGTCTTCATTACGAACGGGAAATCGGTATAGGCAAGGCCTATAGAAATGTCGTTTTTGTCGACACACTCGACAAGTTTTATGCATATGGAGGATTTGGCTTATACCGACAATCGGACGAATCGATCACCATGACGGAACAACCCCTGATCATTACGTTGGTCAAAAATGACAGCACCGATAATAGCGCAAAAATAGACAGTACAGAGAATACTCCTGAAGCAAAATCGCGGCGCGAACGCCGGAGGGAACAACGGGAGTTAGAAAAACAAGAAAATCCAAATCTAACAGCAGATACCGACAGCATCGCAGCTACCGAAGCTGAGATAACACCATCGGAGCTTAAAGAAGAGGCCAAGATGGATTCGGTGTACCTTACCGCCGATACCCTATTCTCAAAAGTAATTTTGCTGAAAGAATATAATGCCCTCGATTTAAAACTAGATCGCAGTGGAGGGGAATTAATTGTTGAAGACGATGTGGATTATGGAGATAATGATGATTCGGATCTAGATGAGGATTCAATTGATTTAGATACGGATTCAGCTGCACTAACGCTAAACCTGGACTCGGGAGAAACTGTAATTGATAATTTGGAAAAAATTGACATTTTACAAGAGACCATTCCCGACAGCATCCCAAAAAACATACCGAAGAAACCCACTATACAGACGAAGAAGCCCCTAAACAACAAAAAGGACGAACCGCTTTCCATCGAAGCGACTATAAAAGCGGATAGTTTGACGCGTCAAAATGCTGTCATCCCCACAGGATCGGAGGCAGATAGTCTCCTTAATAATGCACTAAAGATTGCACAAACTCAAGATACTACTATAAAGAATATTTCTACAGGTGATAGTACGACTATAAATGCCGCATCTGATACCGCACGTACTCGCATCGTGAAAGCCTATTATAATGTGCGATTATTCAAATCTGATTTGCAGGCGGTAGCAGATTCTGTTTATTATGGTATGGCCGACTCCATGTTTCGTTTTATGGGCCGACCGATGATTTGGGCACAAGGATCCCAAATTTCTGCAGATACTATTTTTATGCAGATATTAAACCAACAGCTGGATAATGCTTTGCTCAAAGAAAACGCTATGATGGTTAATGCAGTTTTGGATACCGTTAAATTCAATCAGTTAAAAGGACGAAAGATTACGGCGTTTTTTGCGAACAATAATATCGACCGATTGTATGTAGATGGAAATGCAGAGAATCTCATATTTACGGAAAATGCAAAATTAGGCATTATTACCGAAATGTTTCACGATCGAGGGGCCCGGATAAAGATAAAAATGGAAGGCAAAAAAATTATAGATTATGTTTCCATCCGAAAAGTTGATCAAAAAGTGTATCCTTTCAAACTGGTAACTCAAGAAAATGAGATATTGCCCGGTTTTATCTGGCGACCGCAGGATAGGCCGACTTCAAAAGAAGATTTGCTCAATCGCAAGCGTGAGATTCCAAAAACTGGAGAAGCAACTGATCCATCCCCAACGACGGAACAGGGAACGGAAAATAAGCCTATAAAAACAGATTTAATCGAAGCGGAGCAAGAGGATATTTCTGATGAATAGGTGGCCAAGATATTATTTGTGTATTAATTTAAGAAAGACTGCCACGTCGCAGTGACGAGCAAGTAACATCGTCAGTGCGAGGAGGAAAAATGACGATGCGGCAATCTTGTTAATCGTTCAAAAAATCTGCTAATTTGCGTACAGCAATCGCACGATGACTAATCTGATTCTTTTCATTAGCACTCATCTCCGCAAATGTTTTATCGTATCCATCCGGTATAAAAATAGGATCGTATCCGAAACCGCCTTCTCCCCTTCTTTCCTCAATAATGTAGCCTTCGATTGTTCCATCAAAGAAATGTTGCTGCTCATTCAGAAAAAGTGAAATAACCGTTCGAAAACGGGCCTTGCGATTCGGATTATCCCCTAAGCTCTCCAACACCAAATCAATATTCTTTTCCATATCCCGCGATCCCGAGTACCGGGCTGAATACACACCAGGTGCGTTATCCAGTGCTTCGACTTCGAGTCCGGAATCATCCCCAAAAGAATACAGACCATACTTATTGACCAAGTAATCTGTCTTTTGTTTCGCATTCTCTTCAAAGGTATCTCCCGTCTCCGGAATATCATCCTGACAATTGATATCAGCAAGTGATCGAATTTTAAAGCGATCTCCAACGACTTGTTGTACCTCCTCTAATTTATGGGCATTATTTGTAGCAAAAACTAATTCTAGCATGTTTCAACGTAATAAGTAAAAATCAAAAGTAATAAGGTGACAAAGTGAAAAGGCTAAAAGGTTACAAAGCTAAAAAGCTAGCCATTAACCATCGCCACTTCCAATCACTAGTCACCAATCCCTAACTCCAAACACCTAACCCCTAGTCACTAACTCCCAATAAAAGTCTTAAACTCTCCCCAAAATAGTTTCTTCTTCTCCACATCGACAAACATCTCTTCAAAACTAAATGTATTGAATACGGTAGCTATCTTGCCTTTCATATACGAATTATGGGCAATAGCCGGCAGATTCAGTGAAGCAGGTTCGACCCCCAAAAGTGTTATCTTCTTCGGTTGAAAAAACTGCATGATACGTTTAAAATCATTCGGATTATGCGGGTTAGCCAAATTGACCACCGCAACATTATGTGGTGTAAGTTGTAACGCACCTATCGTTTTGACAAAAGCTTCTTCCGCCTGTGGTGAAAAATAGGGATATTCGGGGTAGCGCAGGATAAAAAGGACACCTGTAGACTTATCCCCTTGGTATATAAATTCCTCAACCGATCCAGTAGTTGTGTTCGGCTGAGGAATTGTAGTTGTATTAGAAACAGATGAGCTGACATCCTCTTGCACAGAAAATCCCGTCGAAAAAATTGTTTCCGACATCAGGGCTTGTAGTGCTACTGGATTATCTGTCAATAAGTTCTTCAATGCGCTATCTTATTTCTAATATCTCAAATCTAATATCTGACATGTTATTGTCCCAATAAATACGCAAAAATCAGCGGAACGACTATCGTAGCGTCTGATTCTATGACAAATTTAGGCGTATCAATATCTAATTTTCCCCAAGTGATTTTCTCATTTGGAACAGCTCCAGAATACGAACCGTACGAAGTCGTCGAATCCGATATCTGACAGAAATACGACCAAAAAGGAACGTCTTCCCACTCTAGATCCTGATACATCATTGGCACTACACAGATTGGAAAATCACCGGAAATACCACCGCCAATCTGGAAGAATCCTACACCTTTACCTCCTGAATTGGCCCGATACCACTCCGTTAAATAGATCATATATTCGATACCAGACTTCACGGTACTGGCTTGTAACTTTCCTTTGATGACGTTGGACGCAAAGATATTTCCCGTAGTGGAATCTTCCCATCCCGGACAAACAATAGGTAAGTTTTTTTCCGCCGCCGCAACGATCCACGAATTTTTAGGATCGATTTCGTAGTATTGTTCCAACACACCCGAATTTACCACTTGGTATAAAAATTCATGTGGCAAATACCGTTCTCCTTTTACTTCGGCCGCATGCCAAACATCCTCTAAATGTTTTTGTAGACGACGGAAAGCCTCTTCTTCTGGAATACAGGTATCCGTCACACGGTTATAATGTTGATCCAACAATTCGCGTTCTTGCTCCGGAGTCAAATCACGATAATTTGGCACACGTTTGTAATGCGAGTGAGCCACCAGATTCATCACATCTTCCTCCAGGTTGGCACCTGTACACGAAATAATAGCCACTTTATCTTGACGGATCAATTCTGCTAACGAGATACCCAATTCAGCCGTGCTCATCGCACCCCCCAAGGAAATTAACATCTTGCCACCCCCATTCAAATGGGCTTCATATCCCTTAGCTGCATCAACTAGCGCAGCAGCATTAAAATGCAGGTAATTTTTCTCTAAAAACTGAGAAATAGGACCTTTTTGTGAACTCATAATATCTTCTTTTTATTAAGTACGACAAAGGTACAGATAATTGTAAATATATAAATTTATATCACCCACTTTTCACACCTGTCCAAAAACTCCGGTTTCATATCCGCTCCAATACCGATATCATCTGAAATGGCAATACGATAACCGTTATACTGAATACCGCCTAGCACAGGATCTTCCAAATGTCCGACCATACAGGTATCCAGATCATAAAATTTAACATTTGCGGCGGCGTAGGCAAAGTGCACCTTCGCTGCTAAAGCTAAACGACTTTCCAGCATCCCCCCTATCATACATGGAATATGATATTCTGCAGCTATGGCTTGAATCTTTAACGCTTCATGAATTCCTGTTGATTTAGAGAATTTAATGTTGATATAATCGCAAGCGTCATTTTTACACAATCGTTCGGCATCATAATGCGAATACACAGACTCGTCCGCCATAAGCGGTACAATCGTTTGGATCCGTAATTCAGGCATTAAATGATCGTTATAGGTACGCATGGGTTGTTCGCAGAACTGAATTTTATAGGGTTCTAACCCCGTTAACGCTTCAACCGCCTGCTTATAACTCCAGCCTTGGTTGGCATCAATACGAATAGGAATATCAAATCCAACTGCTTGACGGATCGCTCGTATCCTGCCAATATCATCTCGCGGTTCTTTGCCCAATTTAATTTTTAATGCGAGGGCTCCGTCGTTCTTTAACGCCAATGCTTTGGTGGCCATCTCTTCTGGAGTAGAAATACCAATGGTAATATCCGTTGCGATATCACGTGGACTACCTCCAAGGTATTTATACAGCGGTACATTTGCATCCTTTGCTGCGAGATCGTATAACGCCATATCAAACGCCGATTTAATCGTAGCATTCCCTGCAATATACAGGTTAAGCTCGGCAAGCCGGTCTGCAATAGCCAGCGGATCTTTGCCTTTCAGAATCTTCGCAAAATCCTGTGCTACGCTGATACAGGTATTCTGTGTTTCGCCCACAATCATAGGGAAAGCCGAGCATTCTCCGACACCATACAGGCCAGCATCGGTGTGAATTTTAATAAACGTATTTTGGGCATAGTCCATCGTTCCCGTTGCAATGACGAACGGTTCCATTGGGATACTCAAACGGTAGATTTCTACTTGTGTAATTTTCATATTCGCTCATTTCGGATATTCCTGAGCGAATATAATAAAGTTCCGGATCAATGATTCCATACATCTCAAAAAACTCACCTTAAAGATCAATACGCACGTTAACAAGAATTTTCCTTTGGACGGCAAATAGTAGTACAAAAAAGATGAGTACCCCGCTATCACCAAAAAAAAACAAACACCATTATTCGCCGATACGCCAACGCTACTGAATGATATTTCCATTTTTGTATTTAAAAGCGCAATAAATGCGAATTCAATTATTTTCACAAATCTTCATTGAAGAAAAATCAAAATAAATACATAATTTTTATAAATTATTCAATACGACACAGAAATTATTCGTATATTAGCAAACCAATATTTTGAGGAGAGAAAATGATTAACGAAAGAATGCAGCAAGAAGGACTTTACAACCCGGAATTTGAACATGACGCATGTGGTGTTGGTTTTGTTGCCCATATCAAAGGGCAAAAATCACATGCTCAAGTCAATGATGCGCTTACTATGTTGGAAAACATGGAACACCGTGGTGCATGTGGATGCGACCCAGAGAGTGGAGATGGCGCTGGTATTATGATTCAGTTACCACATGAATTTTTGTGGGAAGAATGTATTAAATTAGGTATTCAACTGGAAGAACCTGGTTATTATGGAACCGGAATGGTATTTCTTCCAAAGGAGGCCGAATTAAATCAACTCTGTCGAACGATAATACAAGAAGCTACGGAAGAACGTAATATGACTTTTCTTGGATTCCGTTCCGTTCCCGTGAATCGTCAAGGCATCGGCCCTACAGCGTTAGGAGCTGAACCAGAAATTATTCAATTTTTCGTTTCTCGTCCTGATGGTGTGGCAAATACGGAAGAGTTCGAACGGAAATTGTATGTATTGAGACGCTTGATCATTCAAAAAATAAAACAAAAACAAGATTACCCACTACCTTTATATATTGCATCGCTGTCATGCAAGACCATTATCTACAAAGGTCAATTAACGACCTATCAAGTAGGCACCTATTTTGAAGACCTTCGCGATACGCGCGTAGTTTCCGCTTTTGGATTGGTCCATTCGCGTTTTTCTACCAATACATTTCCTTCTTGGTCATTGGCTCAGCCGTTCCGCATGATTGCGCACAACGGTGAGATTAATACACTTACCGGAAACCTAAACTGGTTTTATGCAGGAGTACGCTCTCTATCTTCCCCCTATTTCACGGAAGAAGAAATGGAAATCCTATTACCGGTAGTTGATAAAGGTCAATCCGATTCAGCCTGCCTCGACAATGTGGTAGAACTCTTATTGCACAGCGGCCGTAGCTTACCCCATGTGATGCTCATGCTTGTTCCAGAAGCTTGGGATGGTAATACACAGATGGATCCATTGAAAAGAGCGTTCTATGAATATCACGCAACATTAATGGAGCCTTGGGATGGTCCAGCTGCATTATGTTTCACGGATGGAAAAACGATTGGCGCTACATTAGATCGCAATGGCCTTCGTCCCTTGCGCTATGCTATCACATCCGATGACCGTGTTGTTGTAGCTTCTGAAGCCGGAGCTCTACCTATAGATGAAGCTACCATTATCAAAAAAGGCCGTCAACAACCGGGAAAAATCTTTGTTGTAGACATGGAAGCCGGCCTTATCCGAAGCGATGAGGAAGTAAAAGGTGAATTAGTTCGTCAACAACCTTACGGTGAATGGCTAGACAATTACAAAATCAAGTTGGAGGAATTAGCAGAACCTCGCGTTACATTCACCTATTTATCAAAAGAGTCTGTATTCAGATACCAACAATCTTTTGGATACTCACGTGAGGACCTGGAAACAATCCTTACACCAATGGCCGTAACGGGCTATGAGCCGATTGGCTCAATGGGCACAGATGTTCCATTGGCGTTATTGTCAGACCAACCGCAACACTTATCCAGTTATTTCAAGCAATTCTTTGCACAAGTTACCAATCCGCCGATAGACCCTATTCGCGAACGCTTAGTCATGAGCTTAGCAACATTCATTGGAAATGCCGGAAACATACTCATTGAAGACAAAAAGTTCTGTCATTGTGTAACCTTAGAACATCCTATACTAACGTCTAGCGAACTGGAGAAATTGCGTTCGATCGACACCGGCGTATTCCAAGCCAAAACATTACAGTCCTATTTCCGTGCAGATGGCAAGCCAGGTTCTTTAGAAGCCGGCATTGAGCGCCTTTGCCGCTATGCTGACGATGCCGTACGTGATGGTTTCGAAGTTATTATCTTATCGGATAGAGCTATAGACTCACAACATGCGGCCATACCTTCTATCCTTGCCGTATCTGCTGTACATCACCACTTGATTAAAACCGGAAACCGAGGAGCTGTTGGTTTGGTCGTCGAAGCCGGAGATGCTTGGGAAGTACACCATTTCGCATGCTTGTTGGCTTTTGGTGCCACCGCAATTAATCCATATATGGCGTTGGCAAGTATCCGTACCATGCGCGAAGAAGGGCAATTAGACACCGAACTCACTTGGGATCAATTAAAGAAAAACTACGTCAAAGCTGTTTGCAACGGCCTATTGAAAATATTCTCAAAAATGGGTATCTCGACCCTTCAGTCGTATCACGGTGCTCAAATATTTGAAGTATTGGGTATAGATAAGGAAGTAGTCGATAAATATTTCTGTGGAGCAGTTTCACGTATTGGCGGACTAAAGCTAGACGACATCGCAAAAGAAGCTTTAGCCAAACACTGGAGAAGCTTTGAAAACAATCGATCTCCAAAAAGCTTATTACCAGAAGGCGGTATCTATCAATGGAAAAGACGTGGCGAAGGACACTTGTGGAATCCGCAAACTGTACATTTATTGCAGCAAGCATGCCGCACGGATGACTTTCAGACCTTTAAAAAATATTCCGCACTTATCAACAACCAGAAAGAACGTATTTTTACCCTACGTGGGCTGTTGGATTTTGCAAAACACCGTACAGCTATTTCTATTGACGAAGTAGAACCTACGAGTGAAATCATGAAAAGATTCGCAACTGGAGCGATGTCTTTTGGATCGATTTCGCATGAAGCGCACAGTACCCTAGCCATTGCGATGAACCGTGTCGGCGGGAAGTCCAATACGGGTGAAGGTGGGGAAGATGAGTTACGCTATCAAAAATTGCCCAACGGTGATTCGATGCGCTCGGCTATCAAGCAAGTGGCTTCAGGACGATTTGGTGTAACATCCAATTACCTGACACAAGCAGATGAGCTTCAAATCAAAATGGCACAAGGGGCTAAACCAGGAGAAGGTGGCCAGTTACCAGGACACAAAGTAGACGAGTGGATTGCTAAAGTACGTCACTCAACACCTGGCGTGGGTTTAATTTCTCCTCCCCCACATCACGATATTTATTCTATTGAAGATTTAGCACAATTAATCTTTGATCTTAAAAACGCGAACAGAGAAGCACGTATCAACGTGAAATTAGTTTCTAAAGCTGGAGTCGGAACAATTGCAGCAGGTGTTGCAAAAGCACACGCTGATGTAATCCTAATAGCAGGATACGACGGCGGAACAGGAGCCTCTCCAATCAGTTCGATTAAACATGCAGGTCTTCCTTGGGAATTAGGATTAGCCGAGGCACATCAAACATTGGTACAGAACAAACTAAGAAGTCGAGTTGTATTGCAAGCCGATGGCCAAATGAAAACAGGTCGCGATTTAGTTATCGCTACATTATTAGGTGCTGAAGAATGGGGTGTGGCAACTGCGGCCTTAGTAGCTGGCGGATGTATTATGATGCGCAAATGTCACTTAAATACCTGCCCGGTAGGTGTAGCGACACAAGATCCAGAATTACGTAAGTTATTCTCTGGAAAACCTGAAGATATCGTAAACTTATTCCAATTCTTAGCAGAAGAAATGCGGGAGATCATGGCAGAATTAGGTTTCCGTACTATCAATGAAATGGTAGGTCGCGCACAATTCCTTAAAAAACGTGAAGATATTAAGCATTGGAAAGCCAACAAAATTGATTTCTCCGGAATCTTACACGTCGCTCGAAATGCAACAGGGGAAACACTTTATAACACCGAAGAGCAAGATCATGGCATGAGCATGATTTTAGACTGGGGTCTCGTCAAACAAGCTAAGCCTGCTTTGGATACGAAGACACCTGTATTCGGAACCTTCTTGGTCAAAAACACAGATCGTACGATCGGAACTTTATTATCCAATGAAATATCCAAATTATACGGCGCCGAAGGATTACCAGATAATACGATCAATTTCAAATTTGAAGGCTCGGCAGGCCAGTCGTTCGGGGCCTTCAATACCAAAGGGATTTCTTTTGAATTAGAAGGTGAAGCAAACGACTATGTAGGTAAGGGCTTATCGGGTGCGCAATTAGCCATATATCCGGCGAAAGTGAGCACACTAGTTCCACACGACAATATTATCATTGGTAACGTAGCCCTGTATGGCGCTACTTCGGGACACTTATTTATCAACGGTATGGCCGGCGAACGCTTTGCCGTACGTAACTCCGGAGCTACTGCAGTAGTAGAAGGAATAGGGGATCACGGATGTGAATATATGACCGGTGGTAAAGCGCTGATCCTGGGATCTACTGGACGTAACTTCGCAGCAGGAATGAGCGGTGGGATCGCGTGGATCTATGATATCAACGGTACCTTTAGAGAAAACTGTAATCAAGAAATGGTTGATCTAGACCCACTGGAATCCGAAGATGAAACTGCAATCATTGCACTTTTGAAACGTCATATTTTATTGACAAATAGCGAAAGAGCCTCTTATATCCTAAACAATTGGACAGCAGAGAAGATTCGCTTCATCAAGGTATTCCCACGTGAATATAAAAATGTATTAAGAAAAAAATTGGTTGTAGCATAAAATAAGAGGGAAAGTATCATGGGAAAACCAACAGGATTTTTAGAATTTGATAGAGCGGCTCCTCAAAAAGACGCTGTAGAAAGTAGAAAACAAAATTATCAAGAATTCGTCCAGCTTTATTCGGATGAGCAATTAAATAGCCAAGCGGCACGTTGTATGGACTGTGGAATTCCATTCTGTCATTCAGGATGTCCATTGGGGAATGTGATTCCCGAATTTAACGATGCCGTGTACGACGGGAAATGGGAAGACGCGTATAACATACTGTCATCGACCAACAATTTTCCGGAATTTACAGGACGTATCTGCCCTGCACCGTGTGAATCAGCATGTGTATTAGGCATCAACAAATCACCTGTAGCTATCGAAGAAATCGAGAAGCACATTATCGAGATCGCTTACAAAAAGGGTTACGTGAAACCCAACAAAAGCTTTTTAAAAACAGGAAAAAAAATTGCTGTTGTAGGTTCAGGACCTTCGGGTCTAGCCGCGGCAGCGCAGCTAAACAAAGCTGGTCATGATGTCGTTGTGTACGAACGTGACGATAAAGTAGGGGGATTATTACGTTATGGCATCCCTGATTTTAAATTAGACAAATCTGTCATCGATCGCCGTATCGAAATCATGGAAGAGTCTGGCATCGAATTCCGTACCAATGCAGAAGTAGGAAACAATGTACCCGCTTCCGAGTTGAGTGCATATGACGCTGTCGTATTAGCCGGTGGATCCACTATTCCACGAAATCTGAATATCCCGGGACGTGAGCTTAAAGGAGTTTATTTTGCGATGGAATTCTTGAAACAGCAAAATAAACGCGTAGGAAACTCACCCATCGATGTTGAAGAAATAATGGCAACGGATAAAAATGTGCTGGTAATAGGTGGGGGTGACACTGGATCTGACTGTGTCGGAACATCCAATCGCCATGGTGCTAAATCCGTTACTCAATTTGAGTTGATGCCACAACCTCCGCAAACGCGTACAGCTGCAATGCCATGGCCGACATATCCTATGCTCTTGAAGACTACGACCTCCCATGAAGAAGGTTGCCAAAGACATTGGAGCATTAGCACCAAAGAATTTTTGGGCGATGCCGAAGGCAACTTGCGAGGCGCATTGGTCGTGGACCTGGAGTGGGAAACAGATGCATTAGGAAGACCCACATCCTTCAAAGAAGTGGAAGGCTCACAACGTGAAATTCCCTGCGAATTGGTGACCTTAGCAATGGGTTTCTTACATCCGCAGCATCAAGGCCTTCTACAACAATTGGGCGTAACGTTGGACGGTAGAGGAAATGTACAAGCTACGGAAAGCGAATACAAGACAACTGCAGACAAAATTTTCGTAGCTGGTGACATGCGTAGAGGGCAATCCTTAGTCGTATGGGCCATTTCAGAAGGTCGTGAGTGCGCACGTAAAGTCGACGAATTCCTCATGGGAACCACCGAATTGGAAAGCAAAGAAGCGGTTTATAATTACGCCTAACTAATCGATCAATATATTTACACCTAAACCGTCTTTTAGCGAGCTAAAAGACGGTTTTATTTTTCTTCTTCCCACCAATCCGATTGAAGACCGTCTATTTCACGACGATCCCGCTTTGTCGGACGACCTGCCCCTCGATCCCTTTTTAAGACTGGTGCCTGAAAAACCGATTTAAAGGCATATGTTTCTTCTACAGGGGTTTCATCGTTATAAAATTGAACAGCTGTTTTCGCATCTACACGTCGTTCGAGCAACCCGATAACACGTATCACCTTTCTTTCAACCCCCTTTTGTACAGTATACGCCTCCCCTACCTTTACTACGTATGATGGTTTAATATTTTGTCCATTTAATTTCACCCGACCAGCCTTACAGGCTTCAGTCGCCAAACTCCTGGTTTTAAAGACACGAATACACCATAAGTATTTATCAATGCGTAATTTTTCGGATTCACTAGCCATACAACAAACTTAGCCAACTTGGCGTGTATATACAAAATTAAATTAGTCATATTACGTTAAAAATAGCCCATCATGTAAAGGACTTTTCAACAAAAATGAGCATCTTTGTTCTTATTTTTTAATCAGTATTTATTTAAAATGGAACTACAAAAACTAATCGAAGCAGCTTGGGAAGACAGACAATTATTACAATATAAGGAGTACTTTGAGGCTATCCAATACGTAATCATGAAGCTGGATAGCGGCAGCTTACGGGTGGCAGAACCAATTGGTGACCGTTGGCATGTAAACGATTGGATTAAAAAAGCAGTGATTTTATATTTCCCTATCCGTGAAATGAAAGAGATTGACAACAAACCTTTCGTATATCACGATAAAATGAAATTGAAAACAAACTACAAGGAATTAGGTGTTCGTGTAGTACCCGGAGCTTCAGCCCGATACGGAGCGTATCTTGCTAAAGGTGTAATCATGATGCCTTCTTATGTAAATATTGGTGCATATGTAGATGAAGGAACAATGGTTGATACCTGGGCTACGGTAGGTTCTTGTGCTCAAATTGGTAAAAATGTCCATTTATCAGGAGGTGTTGGAATTGGCGGTGTATTAGAACCCGTACAAGCGGCACCAGTTGTGATCGAAGACAATGTATTTGTAGGATCCCGTACCATCGTCGTTGAAGGTATCCGCGTTGAAACGGAAGCTGTACTTGGTGCAAATGTCGTATTGACAGCCTCAACTAAAATTATCGATGTATCAGGACCAGAACCTGTTGAATACAAAGGCTACGTTCCAGCTCGTTCAGTCGTTATTCCAGGTTCGTATACCAAAAAATTCCCTGCTGGTGAGTATCAGGTGCCTTGCGCTTTGATCATTGGAAAACGTAAGGAATCTACTGACAAAAAGACCTCATTAAACGATGCTTTGCGTGAGCATAACGTTGCTGTTTAACAACATAAATCATGTCCACTTTTGTAAATAGAGAAGACATTAATCAAGCGCTTGAAACGTTAAAAAAAGGCGGATTGATTTTGTATCCTACCGATACCATTTGGGGTATCGGTTGTGATGCGACCAATAAAGAAGCGGTGGAAAAAGTATTTACGCTAAAAGGGAGAGATAAAAGCAAGAGTTTGATCATTCTACTCCATAGTGACAATCAACTAGCGGGCTATGTACAGGACGTCCCGGAAATTGCCTATGAATTGATAGAAGCTACAAATAGACCGCTTACAATAGTATATTCCAAATCGAAAAATTTGCCTGAAAACATCGTTGCAGAAGATGGTTCAATTGGAATCCGCATCGTGGAGCATCCTTTTTGTCAGCAATTATTACAACGGTTTAGAAAACCCATTATTTCTACTTCAGCAAATTTGAGTGGGGCACCTTCGGCTACATCTTTCAACGACATAGCCAATGAAATAAAAATGGGTGTAGATTATATTGTCAAATTCGGTCAGCACGATAAAAGCGAAGGAAAACCTTCGGTCATTATGAAGGTGGACCCCAGTGGAAAATTTGAATTTCTACGAAAATAGTATATATATATATGAAAAAATTAATCGCCCTTTGTTCGCTATGTGGTATTCTCTTATCAGTAGCCCAAGCACAGCAAAAAATTACTCCGGCTAAGGCAGGAATAACCTATGGAAAAACGGTAAATAAGGAAAATGCTATTTCGGTAAAGACCTTGGAAAATTCTTTCAAAAAAGATGCTACTTTCAATGGAAAGATTGAAGGCGAGGTAGTCGAAGTCTGTAAGAAAAAAGGTTGCTTCATCACGTTGAAACGTGATGGCGATCAAGAACCAATCATGGTACGGTTTACAGACTATGCATATTTCGTCCCTGCCGATATCATTGGGAAGACGGTCGTCGTCGAAGGCAAAGCAAAAGTCAAAGAAACTTCAGTGGAATGGCAAAAACATTATGCTGAAGATAAAGGAAAAAGCGCCGCAGAAATCGCCAAAATCACAAAACCGAAGAAAGATATTTCGGTCGTTGCTGATGGTGTACTTGTTGTGAACTAAAAAAGCAAATTATCGTCATCGCGAGAAAGCACGAAGCTGTTTTTATTTTATTAAGTTCGGAAGATTGCTTCCTCGCTATGCTCATCGCAATGACGTACAGCTAATAACGCGTCACTTTCTTTATCAAATAGCCGGTTTCATGAACAAATTCAAGACACACCTTGCTCAATCGATCAATGTCAACGGAAAACTGATCGTCTTCGACAAACCACAGCTTATGGGGATACTCAATGTAACTCCGGATTCCTTTTATGATGGTGGAAGACACACCACGGTTGGAAATGCGATACAGAAGTCTCGACAACTGATTACAGAAGGAGCGGATATCATTGATATCGGTGCTTTTTCGTCAAGACCTGGTGCATCATTGATTTCATCTCAGGAAGAAATGGATCGTGCATTGCCGGCTATCGAGGCCATACGGAAAGAGTTTCCCGACATTTTGCTTTCGATAGACACTTTTCACGCGGATGTGGCCGAAGAAGCCGTAAAATCAGGGATACATATCATTAATGATGTTTCGGGAGGAACAATTGATGAAAACATGTTTCCAACGGTAGCACGACTACAAGTCCCTTATGTCCTTATGCATATGCGAGGACTTCCGGAGAATATGCAACATCTTACCGCATACAATGATGTAGTAACCGACGTGGCTGTGTTTTTAGGAGAACGTGTCGCCGCTTTAAGAGCATTAGGTGTAAAAGACATCATTCTTGATCCGGGATTTGGATTTGCAAAAACAATGGAACAGAATTATGAGCTACTGTATCGCGTGAATGAATTACATTACCTTGGATTACCAATTCTCGGTGGTATATCGAGAAAGTCTATGATCTATAAAAAATTGGGGGTAACGCCAAACGAATCCTTAAATGCTACGACTGCCTTAAACACGCTTCTGTTGGAAAGAGGTGTCCAAATACTTCGCATACACGATGTAAAAGAAGCAAAACAGCTAATTGATTTGTTTTATTGAGATGAGAAGGCTAGAAAGACAGAAAGTTAAAAGGATCAAAGATTAAAGACAACCTTAGGTCCTTAATCTTTAATACCATATCGTTGTTCAGCTTAGCGAACTGTACTTCCCGATTTTACTGCATCGGTGGGATTCACAAAATCTAATCGACCATCTGCATCCTCAGCCATCAGAATCATACCCTGTGACATAATGCCTTTAATTTCGCGGGGCTCTAAATTTACCAAAATTGAAACCTGTTTTCCCACAATATCAGCAGGTGCAAAGAATTCGGCTATTCCTGACACAACAATCCGCTGGTCTATCCCGGTATCAATTTTTAATTTCAACAATTTCTTGGTTTTGGCTACTTTCTCCGCTTCCAAAATTGTACCTACACGAATATCCAACTTCATAAAGTCATCAAAGGTCACATTCGCCTTAGCTGGAGCAGCAATAGAAACGGATTTTGCGTTGTCTATCTTAGACTGAGCCAATTTGTTTAATTGGAATTCCACCTGTTCATCCGTTATTTTCTCAAATAATAGCTGTACTTCACCCAACTGTTGTCCTTCTTTCAATAAATCTACTTCTCCCGCGCTATCCCAACTTTTCTGCGGCAGATTCAGCATTTCAAATAATTTCGTGGCTGTTTTAGGCAAGAAAGGTTGTGCCAAAACGGCTAAGTTCGCAACGATTTGCGAAGCAACAAAAAGCACTGTTTTTACACGTTCCTCGTCATTCTTAATGATTTTCCAAGGTTCCTCCTCGGCTAGGTATTTATTTCCAAGGCGTGCCGCATTTATAAAGTAGGATAATGCTTCACGGAAACGGTAGCTGCCTATAGACTGTTCAATCAATCCCGGATATTTTGCCAACTCTTCGAACACATTTTGATCGGTATCAGTATACACCGATCCTCTTAACAGCTTACCATCAAAATATTTGTGTGACAATACCATCACTCGATTTATAAAATTACCTAAAATAGCGACCAATTCATTATTAACACGAGCCTGAAAATCCTTCCACGTAAATTCGCTATCTGATGTTTCGGGCAGAATCGATGTCAATACATAACGTAATTCATCCTGTTTACCCGGAAACTCTTCCAAGTATTCGTGTAACCATACTGCGTGATTACGGGAGGTAGACAATTTGTCTCCTTCAAGATTTAGAAACTCGTTTGCCGGTACATTATCCGGTAAAATATAGTCGCCATGCGCATGCAATATAGCCGGAAAGATAATACAGTGAAAAACAATATTGTCTTTGCCGATAAAATGAATCAACGTAGATTCATCTTCCGGATTCGCCGTCTTCTTCCAATAATCTTCCCAGTTTTTCCCATGATCTATAGCCCACTGCTTTGTAGCCGAAATGTAACCAATTGGAGCATCCAACCATACATACAATTTCTTTCCTTCTGCCTCTACCAACGGCACATCCACTCCCCAATCCAAATCACGTGTCATGGAACGCGGTTGCAATCCAGATTTTAACCAAGACTGGCATTGCCCGAATACGTTTGATTTCAACTCTCCCTTTTTGCCCTCGATAAGCCATTCTTCCAACCAGGGTTGATATTTATCTAGCGGAAGGTACCAATGTTTTGTCTCTTTCAAAATTGGAGTGTTGCCACTTAAGGTAGATTTAGGGTTAATCAAATCTGTTGGGCTTAATGAAGTACCACATTTTTCACACTGATCCCCATATGCCCCTTCATTTTGACAATGTGGACACGTACCAACAATATACCGATCAGCTAAAAACTGATTGAACTCTTCGTCATAATATTGTTCCGAGAATTTCTCAATAAACTCCCCTTTTTCATATAGGTTCAAGAAAAATTCTTGGGATAGTTGATGGTGAATAGGTTCCGATGTCCGGTGATAAATATCAAACGAAATACCAAAATCTTCGAAGCTATCTTTAATTTGCTTGTTGTATTTGTTAATAATTTCTTTGGGCGTGACCCCTTCTTTCTTTGCTTTGATCGTTATAGCAGCACCATGTTCGTCCGAACCGCACACATACACCACATCTTTATGATTCAATCGCAAAAAGCGAACAAAAATATCACCCGGTATATATGCTCCAGCCAAGTGTCCAATATGCAAAGGACCATTTGCATACGGCAGGGCAGAAGTAATAGTATAGCGTTTTTTGGATAAAGTACTCAAGATATATCGTATTTTTAATGTTAATACTAAAAAATAAATCGTAAAATTGTTTGCAAAGATAACTCAATTTGAGCTTAATAAATAGCCATCGAACAATATTCCGTTGGAATAGACATTTTTTTTAGACATGATAACGCAAAATCAAACATGAAGATCCCTCCATATCTACAACCCGGTGATAGAGTAGCCGTTGTATGCCCAGCAAGTCATATAAAAGGAGATATTGACATAGGCGTAAAGACCTTAGAAAGTTGGGGATTAACGGTACAGGTCGCCCCGTCTGTGACATCGCAATTTCATCAGTTTGCTGGTGAAGACAGCCTGCGTACCAGCGATCTTCAGCACGCGCTGGATGACCCTGAAATTAAAGCAGTGATAGCGGGGCGGGGCGGATATGGTTCTGTACGAATTATTGACAATTTGGACTTCAGCCAATTCACGGCTAATCCGAAATGGCTAGTAGGCTTTAGTGATGTTACCGTTATTCACAGCCATATTCAGCGTCAATTTAGTATTCCTACCATCCATGGCCAGATGGTAAAATCTTTCGCAGATTCAACTTTTGAAGCCCTGGAAACACTTAAAAATGCGCTTTTTGGAAAACGAATGGATATCACCTACTCAAGCACTGATTTTCCAAATCGTTCCGGAGAGAGCGAGGGTATTCTTATTGGGGGAAACTTAGCCATTCTGCAAAGCGTTCTTGCATCCGTTTCTGATGTCAAATACGATGATAAGATTCTTTTTATCGAAGATGTGGGCGAATCACATTATAACATAGACCGTATGTTGTGGACATTAAAAAGAGCCGATAAATTTAACAATTTAAAAGGTCTCATAGTGGGAGGCTTTACATCATTGCGAGACAGTGCCCCCCCATTTGGACAACGCTTCGAGGAAATCATTATGGACAAGGTCAACGAATTCGATTTCCCTGTTGCTTTCGGATTCCCAGCAGGTCATATTGACGACAATAGAGCTTTAGTATTGGGCAGAAAAGTGAAACTCCACGTTGAAGAGATAAAAGTATCTTTGAAGTATTCTTTTTAAAGGGGCGTAGTTTTACAAATCCCAATTAATATTCTCATAATGATTCGTTATAAACCGCACGAATGTTTCAATTAAAATTATTATATTAATAAAATAAGCTACAAAAAACAATAAATAAAAACGATTTTTGCAAAAATTACATTATTATATTTTCATTTTAACATTATCCTTACCTTAGCCTCGTAAATTATGACATTATATGGAGCTAGAATTAGGAACAAAAAGTCCATTCATTGACATTACTCATTTGGGTTTATTATCGAATAAAATAAACTGGAACCTTGATCGAAGTACACTCACTCAACAAACACTGAAGCTTGGTCAGGGAAGATTAAACGATACGGGAGCACTATGTGTCAGTACTGGAAAATTTACCGGAAGATCTCCAAGGGATAAATTTATTGTAAAGGATTCTTATACAGCAAATGCAATTGATTGGGGAGACATCAACATTCCGATTGCTGAGCATGTGTTCGATCATCTTTATGCCAAAATGATTAATTTCTTAACAGAAAAAGAGATCTGGATAAGAAATTGTTTTGCGGGAGCACATCCCAATTTTAGATTGAATGTGACGGTAGTAAATACAACACCGTGGGCAAATCTCTTTTGCAGCAATCTTTTCATTGTTCCCTCGGAAGACGAATTACACAATTTTCAACAGGAATGGTTGATTCTTCAAATTCCAGAATTCCTAGCAAATCCTGGAGTGGACGGAACCAGACAAGAAAATTTTACGATCGTCAGCTTCAGCAAAAAAACAATACTAATTGGGGGATCGGCATATACCGGAGAAATCAAAAAAGGAATATTCAGTGTGTTGAATTTCCTTCTTCCGTATCACCACAACGTATTACCTATGCACTGTTCGGCTAACGAAGGAAAAGCGGAAGACGTGGCACTTTTTTTCGGCCTCAGCGGTACGGGGAAAACAACGTTGTCTGCCGACTCGAATCGGGCACTTATCGGTGATGATGAACACGGATGGGCCGACGGATCAATTTTCAACTTTGAAGGGGGGTGCTATGCAAAATGTGTAGACCTCAGTCCCGAAAAAGAACCGGAAATATTTGCTGCTGTAAAAGAGCATACATTATTAGAAAATACTTCCTTTTTTCCCGATTCTAATATTGTTAACTACGCAGACTCAAGTATCACCGAAAATACTCGGGCAGCATATCCGATCGGACATATTAAAAACTCGAAAAATCCCTCGTTAGGAGGAAACCCAAAGAATATATTCTTCTTGACCTGTGATGCATTTGGTATTTTACCACCAATATCAAAATTAACAAAAGAGCAGGCTATGTATCACTTCATTTCGGGCTATACCGCTAAAGTAGCAGGGACAGAGATCGGTATAATCGAACCCCAAACAACATTTTCCGCGTGCTTTGGCAGCGTATTTTTACCGCTACATCCCATTAAATATGCTAAACTTTTAGGCGAAAAGCTAGAGAAGCATCCCGATGTGAATGTATGGCTGATTAACACAGGATGGACTGGCGGGCCTTACGGTATAGGAAAACGTATCAGCCTCAAATACACACGTGCTATGATAAACGCTGCAATAAACGGAGATCTGAATGAGGTAGAATATATACCTCATGTGATATTCGGTGTATTAAAACCTCAATCTTGTCCAGGTGTACCTAGTGAGTACCTCAATCCAAGAAACACATGGAAAAATACGGAGTCATATGATCAACGCGCCTTATCACTCGCTCAATTGTTTATCAATAACTTCAAACAATTTGAAGATAAGGCTACCGATGAGATTCTATCCGCGGCACCAAAAACAGTGTTATAAAAAAGGGTTGGTTTATTAAAACCAACCCTTTTTAAAAGACCTTGCTATGCCAACTATCTTGAAAAGGAATCTCCCAATTGGACTCCAATTCAGATGCATGCATTAAGATATTGTTGAACACCATAGTTTGCGAATGAACTATTCCTGATTTGATCAATTTTTCGAAAACAGACCGATCTACCAGCTGAATCGCATGTGCCTCGTCGCGATAGGCTATCTTTAGTCTATCAAAAAAGTTAACGTTAAATTCCTGCTCGAGCGATTTTATAAAATGAACAGATTTATCTATTGAACAACCTGTTACCCCTGCCTGCTCTTCATCGACTTCAAGAATCAAAAATAAATTGTGTTTTATATACCCTTTCCCTTCCAAAGCACTGCCATGGGCTGTCCATGAAGAAATAAAGGGCCGCACCCTTTCCATGATCTGAGCACTTTCGTCTGGCGAGAGAATCCTATCGGCCTGGTATATCCAAATCTTTTTCATTTTACAAAGTTAAGAAAGTTAAAGGGTTAAAAAGCTAGAAGGTTGAAATTCTATTCTAACGATTAATATTAGCTAACTAACTATAATACGGTGAAATCATCATATATACAATTACCCCGGTAACCGCTACATAAAGCCACATCGGATATGTGATTCTTGCTAATTTTTTATGCCTTTCATAAGCACCTGCTATCCCTCTTACAAACGTAAACAAAACAAAAGGGATAATAATTATGGATAGCAAGATATGTGTTATCAATATAAAGAAATACACATACCGAATAAAACCCTCACCCCCATAAGAAGTAGAATCCGAAGTCATGTGGTAAGCTACATACATCACCAGGAATAAGGAAGAACAAACCATACAAAGCTTAATCAATCCCTCATGTAATTTGACGTTACCTTTTTTTACGGCTGATATGGCCCACACTAAGAGTACAGCCGTCAAACCATTAATAGACGCGTAAATAGGAGGCAAGAAAGAAAGCGGCTCCACATCATATCCTAGCTTTCTTAAGTTGACGCCAAATAGAGCCGCTACTGCCAATGGAATTACAATCGATAATGTCCAAATCCAGCCCTTATATTTCTTTTCTTCTTCTGTCATTGCCATTTTTATCTCTTCTCTACTTTTAATGGGTTATTTCTTATTTCCTCTACCAATTGAAGCTTTATTTCGTCTTCTAGCCTGTCCACCTCCGTTTTCAGGTTTATGTCGTAAAATCCTCTTATACGACGTTGTGAATCTATCAACAGGTAATTATTACTGATGACAAACGCATTTGTATCAGCTGGATTTCGCATAGCATCAACCAACATTTCCTCACGGGCATATTTCAACATATCAGTATGAGAACTACTCACGGCATCCCAATATTTACCAATTAACGCATCATAGGATCGCACATAATTTTTTAAACTCTCGGGATTATCATACGGATCCACCGAAATAGACAGCAACCGCAAGGAAGAATTATTTTTAAACCTATTCGCAATAGCATAAAGATTATCCATCATGACCCTGGATAATGTCGTATCCTTAGTGTAAAAAAGGTGTACTACCGTAATCACTGTATCCGACGCCAAGAAATGTATAGAATCTCCTCTACTATTTATAAATTCGATGGGGGTTAACTGATGATAAGTTGTATCCGGAATCTCTCTTCCCATTTTTCTGTTCATCTTTCCAGACAGCGATTTTTCGCCATAAATGGGTAGCTTTACATATTCATTAGACCCAATACGATTGAGCAATAAATATAAAAATCCTGGCACCAATAAAACAATGGCCAGGATAATTACTTTTGAAAAGTTCCTTTTTTGAGTAGTATTACTCATTCAGTCTATTTATTTGGATACAGTGGATGATCTTGAAATGCGCCTAACAAAAAGTCACCTTCAATTAACATCAGGACAATAAAATAGATAATAAAAAGAAATACTATCGAACAGCAGACTATAAAACTGGATTTCTCAAACTTTAAGTGCATGAAGAAAGCCACAATATAAAATGCCTTCACTAGTGTAAGTATGATGTAGATTACATTTACTAGAGTACCCTTTTGTAGAATTCCCCAATGGTGAACGAAGCCCAATGCAATTAAAAACTCTAAAGCTGTTAATGCCAACAGTACAAAGAATACAGACCAAATTCTTTTTTTGTCCATTCCATCCTCATGCGCGTGCGCATCATGTGTAGCAATATGATCGTGATTAGCCATCTTTTTTTTAGTATTAAGTATTGCGTATTAAATATGGAGTATTCTTAGCCGATACTCCATAAAACACCTGTTTTTTTTAATTTTTACCTTTTATTTTATTTTACGACTTAGATCAGGTAGAAGAAAGTAAATACAAATACCCACACCAAATCCACAAAGTGCCAGTACAAACCAACTTTTTCAACCATCAAATATGTGCCTCTTCTTTCAAATGTATTATTAAGCGTCATACTCAAAATAATGATATTTAAAAGGATACCGATAGAAACGTGGAATCCGTGAAAACCGGTAATGGTGAAAAACAAATTCGAAAATTGCAATGCTGCAGTGTATGATATATCATTCGTAAAATAAGGTCTCAATGCTTCTGCAATAGCTAAGTCTCCTTCTAAGCCCGTTGCCGGATTACGTCCAAACCAAAACCCCTGATGGTGTAAGTGAGTCCATTCGATAGCTTGACAGCCAACAAACAACAAACCTCCTAAAATCGTCCATAACATCCATTTAACAACCTCATGTTTGGAATTACGATGTCCTGCTTCTACTGCTAACACCATCGTTACCGAAGACATAATCAAGATAAAGGTCATGATACCTACGAACACCAACGGTTGTCCAGATTCGGCAATGCCGGGAATAGATTGGAACACTTTATCCGCATCAATCCATGTAGGTTGTGCAAATTTTTGCGCGCCATAATAAATTAGGAAGGCAGAAAATGTAAATGCGTCCGACACCAAGAA
The DNA here is from genome assembly GCF_005048855.1 of Sphingobacterium olei. Taxonomy (GTDB): domain Bacteria; phylum Bacteroidota; class Bacteroidia; order Sphingobacteriales; family Sphingobacteriaceae; genus Sphingobacterium; species Sphingobacterium olei. The sequence goes on along the minus strand of NZ_SUME01000003.1, from coordinate 212,959 downwards.
AAACCACATCATGATTTTTCCATACTCTAAGTTCCAAGGAGACTTGCCACCGTTCCACGGTCCGTCTTTTACCTTATCCAATTGCGATACAGTTGTACTCATTGTTTACTATTATTGATTCAAAAGTAAGAAAACATAAATATAAATCCATAAAAGATCTAGAAAATGCCAAAAAATTGCGCCTAGATCCATCCGAAAAACATTGTGATCGTGTGCTATAGGCTTTGCAGCTCCAATATAACACCGTAATAAAACAATGATTCCAGCTATAATGTGTGCTAAATGCAATCCTGTAAATATGTATATAAAAGATTGCGAAGCGTTATTATTAATAAAATAAATCCCTCTCTCGGCCAGAATTCCCCATGCATTCAATTGAAGTGCAAAAAAAACAAGTCCCAACACCAAGGTAAATAGCAGTAGTAACTTCTGTCTCGCCAAGTTACCGGACTTTGCGGCCTGAAAGGCTAAATGCATGGCCACACTACTTAAGATAATTGCTACTGTACTATATATAAATGCTTGTGGCAAAATCGTCTTGATACCTTTATCAACGCCACTCGCTGTGTATACAATGAACCCACTCGACAAAGCAGCAAACATCATAAACATACCTATCAAACCCAACCAAAGACTAAACTTCTTTGCCTTTCGTGTACGTAATAAATCGGCTATTACCAATTCTTTGTTTTCCATCAATTTTATTATAAAGGAATAAAGTCAAATAACAGTATCAATTGCGTTAATGGCAAATATAAAAACGATGTATACATCACCCTCTTTGCAGAAGCATCCGTTTTTTCGATCATATGCTTATAGCCGTACCATGTAAAAAAAAGACCACCAAATACCGAAACAATGGTAAATACCCAGCCTCCAAAGCCATAATACATAGGCAAAAATCCAGCTGGCACCATCAACAAGCCTGAAAAGAAAATCATAAAAGCAGATATATTATCTTTCTTTGTCGTAGGCAGCAAATGAATACCCGCGTTACTATAATCTTCTTCCGCTACCCATGCAATAGCCCAAAAGTGCGGAAATTGCCATAAAAACTGAATGCCAAATAACACCAAAGGGATAATGACAATCGCCGCCTCACTGACCTCAGCATAGGCTAACCCGAATCCTGCAGACTGAAAGGCAGCATAATAACCGATCAATGGCGGTAATGCCCCCGGAAATGCACCTACAAAAACCGCGATAGGAGACTTCTGTTTTAATGGAGTATATACAAAGGCATATAGAAATATTGAAAAAACAGATAATAACCCCGCGACAAAATTCAACTGTACCAATACCAATGTGCCTATTATGCCCATCATAAGACTGAGTACCAAAGCCTGACCGGTATTCATCCGACCCGAAGGCAGCGGACGATCCATCGTCCTTTTCATCAACTTGTCAATATCCTTTTCAATGATCTCGTTAAACCCATTTGCTGCACCGGTAACTAAAAAACCGCCGATTGTGAGCATAAGCCAATTGAACCACATGATATCACCCTGCTGCTTCGCTCCTATCAAAAATGAGATAGATGCAGAAAAAACAACAGTTAACGTTAAGCGTAATTTAACTAGTTTGTTAAAATCTGAAATAAAAGTCTTCATTTATACGGCACCTCCAAAATCTACCTAACCTATCTTTTCAATTTTGTCATCAGAAGCATTAAATAATACTGTGCTCCAAAAAACAAACTAGCAATTACTAAATGTGTTGTCTGTGCAAACGCCGGCACATTAAAATGAGCCATAATAAGACCCGACAACATTTGTAAAAATACCAAGAACAACACAATCCAAGCATATTTACTTTGTAGAGATAGACGACTAAATCTATTCTTCACCAAAAAGAAAAATAGAACTGCAACCGCCAATGTGATATACGAAAGAATACGATGAATATCATAACTCCTTCCGATAGCATCGATCCACTCCGATCTAGATATCCCTTGATCATTTAAATGATCTATCGCTTCTCTCACTTCTGTACCATATACCACTTGAACCAGTGTAATGATAATAGAAATGATGGCAATAACTTTAACACTGGCATACTGATAATTTACCAGTATGGTTTTGTTTCTGAGTGTCGTTGCCATATAAAAAGTATAAATACTTATCGCAACTATAACCAATGCCAACAGCATATGCACCGTAATAATCCAGGGCATCAAATTTGTCGAAACGACTATAGAGCCCAACCAAGCTTGTATTATTACTGCAAAAAGATTAAGAACGCTCCATATGAATATGGAGGGTTTTACTTTTATATAAGTAAATGAAAAAAGAGCACAAAATAGAAGGCAAAAACCTGCAACAACTCCCACAAGCCGGTTAATATATTCGGTCCAAGTCTTAGCAGCGTTAAACTCTTCGTGAATTAGTATCGATTTATCATTCCGAATTCGATCAGCCATCTCTGCGGAACCAAAAAAATCCACCATCTTCGCAAATCGCTGATTCTTAACATCTCTACCCGCTATGTATTTTTCTTCATAACCCTCAGGCAATTGAGAAACATCGGTGGGAGGAATAATCTGATTGAAACATTTAGGCCAATCCGGACATCCCATCCCAGAACCTGTACTTCTTACTACCCCACCCGCTGTGATCACGAGAAATAAAACAATGATCGTAACCCTATTTATTTTGACAAATCTCTTCTCACTACTAGGGTACATACCTTCTTTTGCTTTATTTCTTACTCTTCTACCGATCTATTATTTTCCTTATTCCACTCTCTTTGTATTGCAATAGCCTCTTCATCACCTTCGAAATCGTGATACGAATTGGAACTCATCGTTTGAGAATATGGTACAACCTGAGAGATAAAATCCTCGTCGTGACCTGGTTTACTATAATCATATGGCCAACGGTGTACTGCAGGAATCTCACCTGGCCAGTTTCCGTGAATATGTTCCACCGGTGTCGTCCATTCCAATGTATTTGATTTCCATGGATTTTGTGATGCCTTTTTACCTCCCCAAATCGATCCGAAGAAATTAACCAAAAATGCAACCTGTCCCAAACCAGCAACAATAGCCGCCCAGGTAACAAGAATATTTACTGAAATCCATTTTTCCATAAACGGAAACTCAGTGAATGCATAATAACGACGAGGAACACCATCTATACCCATGAAGTGCATCGGGAAAAATACCAAATAAGCGCCCAAGAATGTTAACCAGAAATGTAAATATCCCAATTTCGCATTCATCATACGGCCAAACATCTTAGGATACCAGTGATATACACCACACAACATACCAAAAATCGATGCTGAACCCATTACCAAGTGAAAGTGGGCAACTACAAAATACGTATCATGTAAATTAATATCCAAGGCTGCATTACCTAGGAAAATACCGGTAACACCACCTGAAACAAAAAACGAAACCATACCGATTGCAAACAACATAGCTGGAGTGAAACGAATATTACCTCTCCATAATGTAGCTATATAGTTAAACGCCTTTACCGCAGAAGGCACCGCGATAATCAAGGTAGTGATCATAAACACACCGCCCAAGAACGGGTTCATACCTGTTACAAACATGTGGTGACCCCATACAATAAATGATAATACAGTGATACCGACTAATGAATAAACCATTGCATGGTATCCAAAGATAGGTTTGCGGGAGTTGGTAGAAATTACTTCAGACGTCAAACCCAAAGCAGGCATAACTACAATATATACCTCGGGGTGACCCAAGAACCAGAATAAGTGTTGGAATAGAATAGGTGATCCACCTTCATTCGGTAGAATCTGCCCTTGAACTACTAAATCAGACAAGTAAAATGATGTACCGAATGAACGATCAAAAATCAATAATACTACAGCAGATACTAAGACCGGGAATGACAATAAACCTACGATCGCCGTTAAGAAAAACGACCAGATTGTTAATGGCATTCTCCATAAGTCCATACCTTTTGTACGCATATTTAATATGGTACTAATGTAGTTAACCCCACCTAATACTTGAGATGCTATGAACAACGTCATACTGATCAACCACAATGTCATCCCTAATCCGGATCCCGAAATTGAAGTAGGGACAGCCGACAACGGTGGGTAAATAGTCCACCCAGCCGAAGCAGGTCCACTCTCCACGAAGAAAGAAGCGACCATGATAACGCAGGCTACAAAGAAGAACCAGTAAGATAGCATGTTCATCAATGGAGATGCCATATCTCGTGCTCCAATTTGATAGGGAATCAATAAGTTACTGAACGTACCGGATAAACCCGCTGTCAATACAAAGAAAACCATCATTGTACCGTGGATGGTAACTAAGGAAAGAAAAAACTCTGGTTTAATACGGCCACCCTCAGCCCACTTTCCTAAAAACACCTCCAAAATAGGAAAATCCTTATCCGGCCATGCTAATTGAATACGAAACAATATAGATAACAACATGGCAAAAACCGCCATAATAATACCTGTAATCAAGAATTGCTTAGCGATCATCTTGTGATCCTGACTAAATATATATTTAGTCAAGAATGTCTCATGATGGTGATCATGTGAACCGTGATGTGCTGCGTCGTGCGATATAACTGTACTAGACATATTCTATTGTAAAAAATCTTTGTTCTATTAATTTAATGAAGCGGTAGTAATTCCTTCAACTTCCTTATTTTGTTGCGCAAATTCCTTTTGCAAATCTTCCGTGAAATATTTGCTCTGTGTACTCAACCATTGTTTATACTCAGCTTCAGTTACAACTACAACTTTCTTCTGCATATTGTAATGGGCCGATCCACAAATTTTATTACACAGCATCACATAATCATATTTCGGATCGTTCATACGATCCCGCATCTCTTCCGTCGTTACCGTCGGTGTGAATTGGAAATAATTAGTCATACCCGGTACCGCATTAATCTGAACACGAAAATCCGGAATATAAAACGAGTGAATAATATCTTTAGAAATAATGTGGAAACGTACTGATCTTCCAACTGGCAATACGATATGCTCACCAGATATATCATCCCAAGAATTCTTGTCGTTAAAATCTATACCATAAGGATTGTCTGCCGTCGTCAATTTGTAATTCCGTTTACCCATTTCACCATCCGTTCCCGGATACCGCACACGCCACATAAATTGCTCACCCAAAACCTCCACTTGAAGTGCTGATTTCTGAAGATCTTCTGGAACACTGGTAATAGATCTCCAAGTAAAGAAACCAAATAATACCAATACCGTCAACACGACTGCCGGCACAATAGTCCAAATTTTTTCAATCGTATCGTTGTGTGGTAAAAAGTAAGCCTTACCGTTGGCGCGCATTCGATAGATATAAGCGAATGACAGCAACAAAATGTGCACAACAATCATTACAAAAGTTGTAATAACTAAAGTAATAATAAACATTGTATCGATTTTCTCACCATGTTCTGTAACGGCATCTCTCCACGACCAACTCCCCCATACGGTGTATGAATAGTATACTCCCCACAAGAAAAAGACTAAAAACGCCAACAACAATGCCGCTTGCAAGGTATTATTTGCAAGGGGATTATACTTTCCTTCAGTTTTACGTGTTAGCTCGTAGATCGAAATAACCTTACCAATCACTGCTATAACAGTGCAAATAACCAAGAATAATAAGACATAATAGAAAAAGTCTTTATAAACCTGTGGATCTATTTGTTTAACTTCAGCCGCGGTCGAACCTGTGCTAGTTGCATCATCTGACGACACTGCAACTGTAGCCGAAGAATCAGCTCCCGCTGCTATACCATCGACCGAAGTAGCCGTATCAGCCACAACGGATTCAACGCCTACAGACGCTGATGTCTCCTCTCCTGCTATAGTATCTACTACAACAGAATCCTGTTGATAAGCTAAAACGGGTGCAGCAAAAAATAAGCTGATTAGTAGTAGACAACCCAATATGGATTTGAATCTGTTATTTATTTTTAACTTCATTTCTTAAAAACGTTTGAACGTAATTCCTTTTTCTTGCTATTAAATTTGATGATGTAAGCTTTCATCTAAGAACGGATGATTCTTGGCAGCCAACGGGTGCCTGCTCAATTTATTCATCACTAAGAAGATAAAAATACCCATAAAACCTATAGCTGTACCTACTTCGATAAATCCAAATCCTCTATGTGTTTCTACTGTGCCCGGCATGATCATAATATAATAATCTAACCAATGTCCTAATAACAACAGAATACAAACGAATGCCATCATATTAAGTCTACGTTTCGCATCCCGATCTACCAACAATAGTAAAGGAGCGACGAAGTTAATGATTATATTGATCCAAAACCATAGTTTGTATTCCGGTTCAAAACGTTTGTAAAAATACACTGTTTCTTCAGGAATGTTTGCATACCAAATCAACATGAACTGTGCAAACCATACATAAGTCCAAAAAATCGAGAATCCAAAAATCAATTTACCTAAATCGTGTAGGTGATTTTCATTAACCCAAGACATATAACCAGCTTTCTTCAAAAAGATTAAGATCAACGCAATCACACATAATCCACTTACCCACATTGCCGCAAAATTGTACCAACCAAACATGGTAGAGAACCAGTGTGCCTCCAATGACATGATGGTATCAAATGACCAAATCGGTGTTGTGAAACCAAATATGACTAAAAATATAGCTGATAATTTAAAGCTCTGTTTGTATGAACTTAAACCTCCAACTAAATCTTCATTATAAGAAAGCTTGGCTAATATAACAGCAAATACACTGTATAAGCCCATAAAAATAATCTGACGACCCAAAAACCAAGGCATATTCAAATAACTTGCTTTACCGGCAACCAATGCATCATAATTAGGACTGTTGGGATCAATCAACCCCTCCGCATGCCAATGATGATACAAATTATGTGTGGTTAAACCTAAGGCTATAATAATAAACAATATAATGGAGGCTATTGGCAAAATGCTTGCCATCGCCTGAGGAATACGGATTAGTCCAGCAGACCAGCCTGACTGAGTTACTAATTGCAATGCTACGAAGAAAGCTCCTGCAGCACACACACAAGTAAAATAATAACCCATCAATAAAAGGTTTGCATATGTACGCTCAACTATGATGTGATCACTAGATAACATACCGAATGCGACTGCAACTATTCCCACAACGATAGCAACTAAACTAAGTACCTTCGCGGTACCAGCAAATTTATATTGCTCGCTGAAATTATAATCGTGATGATGACTGTGAGTTCCCATTTATAAAATCGATGTTAGATTATTTCTTTTGTAATTCTTGTACGTACATTACTACTTTCCAGCGTTCCTCTGGATTCAATTGAGAGGCATGAGATCCCATGGCATTCAATCCGTAATAAATAGTATGATAAATTTTTCCTGCTGTCAAATCACTCATAGCACCTCCTCTAGAAGATACAGATCCAGTTGACGCTGCGTAAGACGGCGGAGGAGGGAAATTCTCCAACTGACGTCTACCCCTTGAGTCCTCCACAAAACGGTCCTTCGTGATGGCACCATCTCCTTTACCATCAGCACCGTGACACATCGCACAGTTTACTAAAAACAAATGCTCTCCTTGTGCTATGTTTTCTTCTGTCGCTGCGAGAGGATTTGTTAGTTCAACACCTGCTCGTTGATAATCTTCCAGTGTATTTGCAAATTCAAACCGTTCGAAACCAATCGGTGTAGTTCCGATAGGCGGAGTTTGTGCAGTCTGGTTATTTTTAAAATTATTATTTGGCTGATCCGGATTGTAAGCAATCGGGTCATACATATTGCGCGAAAATTCCCAACCTGCGTCGCGTGTAGTCCCATCGCCACAGGCAGAAACAACTGCTGCTAATGCGACAGCTACACATACAGTTCCGAGAAAATTCTTCTTATTCATAACTAACATATTTTCTGTCATTGTATTTAACTTCTACTGCTCCAGCTTCCTTCAACAAATTATCTATCAAAGCATGATCCGTATTTTCATTTGCGTCTATTGCTATAATAAAACGATCATCCGTTGCTCTTAAATCCATCACGCGAGGTGTACGTCCAGGGAAGAGATGATTACGGAAGAAAAAAGTCGCCACCATACCCAAAGCACACAGTAAGATGGTTACCTCAAATGTAACCGGTACAAAGTTTGGCAACGGCAATGACGGTTTACCACCAACATTCATCGGCCAATCGTAAGCCATAGTATAATATAGCAAGCTAAATCCCAGCACGGTACCTGTAGCGCCAAAAATAAAAGCTGCGATAGGTAAACGTGAAGGCTTAACGCCCAATTTTGCTTCTATGCCGTGTATCGGCATAGGCGTAAAACAGTCATATATGCTAATATTACTAGCTTGCAACTTGTCAATCCCATGCATCATTTCATCTGGATCGGCAAAACTACCTAATATATATTTTGTATTGCTCATTGCTTATTAATTTCTAACGTCTAATGCCTTAATATCTTCCTCTGTAACAGAATCATATTTACCCAAGGATTTTTTGAAAAACTCCACTTGTTCATCAGAAAATGCACCCTCTTGAACCAACTTAGTTTTTTGTTGTAAACTTGAGCTTTTCAACAATAATTTAACCTCTGCAATTGCAATACCTGGTAAGAAACGCAAGAACAACAAGAACAAGGTAAAAAATAAACCAATCGATCCCACGAATATACCTACGTCAGTCCATGTTGGATAAAACATTGCCCACGAAGAAGGTAAGTAATCACGGTGTAAAGAGGTCACAATAATTACAAAACGTTCGAACCACATACCAATATTCACGACGATAGACAACACCCATGAAATCGGAATACTTGTACGGATCTTTTTAAACCAAAACAACTGTGGTGAGATTACGTTACAGGTCATCATTGCCCAATAAGCCCATGCATAAGGACCAGCGATACGGTTTGCAAATGCATACTGTTCATATTCCGATCCCGAGTACCATGCAATGAATAACTCCGTTAAGTAAGCTACCCCAACAATAGATCCCGTTACCATGATAATCTTATTCATCGATTCAATGTGGAACATAGTAATGTAGTCCTCAAAATTCAACACCTTACGAAGGATTAACAATAAAGTCTGTACCATAGCAAAACCGGAGAAAATCGCCCCTGCAACAAAATATGGGGGGAAGATTGTCGTGTGCCAACCCGGAATTACCGAAGTAGCAAAGTCCATGGATACGATCGTGTGTACCGAAAGTACCAGCGGTGTAGAAATACCTGCTAAAATCAACGATACAATCTCAAAACGTTGCCAAGTCTTCACAGAGCCATTCCATCCGAATGAGAAAATAGAATATATTTTCCGTTTTAGCCCAGTAGCACGGTCACGTACGGAAGCGATATCCGGCAACAAACCACAATACCAAAATACCAAGGATACAGTAAAGTATGTCGAGATGGCAAATGCATCCCATACGAGTGGAGAGTTAAAGTTAACCCACAATGAACCAAATTGATTCGGTAATGGAAAAATCCAATAAGCCAACCACGGACGTCCCATGTGCGCCACAACGTAAGTCGCTGCACAGATTACGGCAAAGATCGTCATGGCCTCCGCAGAACGGTTAATGGAGTTACGCCAGTTCTGGCGGAATAATAATAATACGGCTGAAATCAGTGTACCCGCGTGACCGATACCTACCCACCATACGAAGTCGGTGATATCCCAAGCCCATCCTACTGTTTTATTCAGCCCCCAAGCGCCTATACCTGTCCAGAAGGTGTATCCAACACTCACAACCCATAGCATTGCTCCGCAGACAGCTACAATAAATCCTATCCACCAAGCTTTGTTTGGTTTATTTTCAACCGGAAGCAAGATATCATCAGTCACTTTAGCATAAGTGATATTCTTGCCGGTTACTAATGGTTCTCTTAATATTGATTCGTTATGCGATGACATAGTTTTTTTATTTCAGATATTGAATAAAATTACGCTTCAAATGTATTTCTTACTTTAGTCATATAACCGATGTTCGGTTGAACATTGATTTCTTCCAATACGTAGTAAACACGCTCATTGCGTAGTGCTTTTGAAACTTCTGATTCCGGATCGTTAGCATCACCGAAGATAATTGCATTTGCAGAACATGCTGCTTGACATGCCATTTTCACATCGCCATCTTTCAATTTACGATTTTCGATTTTCGCTTGCAATTTACCACCTTGAATACGTTGTATACACATTGAACATTTTTCCATCACCCCACGAGAACGTGTAGTTACGTCAGGATTCAATACCAATTGTGTAAACTCGTTATTTAAGTAATTGTCGAAACGTGAATCATTCCAGTAGTTAAACCAGTTGAAACGACGCACTTTATATGGACAGTTGTTCGCACAGTAACGTGTACCGAAACAACGGTTGTACGCCATATGATTAAGACCTTCTGAAGAGTGAACAGTCGCTAATACCGGACAAACAGTTTCACATGGAGCATGCTCACAGTGTTGACACAACATCGGTTGGTGCACCACTGTTACATTTTCGAAATCTTGAATATCCGCGATCTCTTTCTCTTTTGTGAATCTAGTACCGTTTTCTTCGATTGTATAGTAACGGTCGATACGTAACCAGTGCATTTCACGACGACGGCGTACCTCGTCACGTCCTACAACCGGAATATTATTTTCTACGTTACATGCGACGATACATGAACCACAACCTGTACAGGCATTCAAGTCAATCGCCATCACCCATTTATGACCCGGTTGCTCAAATTTATTCCATAAATCATACGTTTTATGCGAATCCGCAAAACGACCTGACTCTGAATTCGGATCTTTTAAATATTTAGCGAAAGTAGTTTCGCGAATAATATTACGGCCTTCAATCGTATGATGTGTTTGTGTCTGTGCTAACTCGTAAGTACCTGCAGCTTTAGAAACTTTAGCTTGTGCAGCCAATTGTACAGTACCATTTACCAAGCTTGTTAATGGGAAAGCATTCTTTCCAACTTCATTACCAGCTTTGCCTACTTTCGTCCGACCGTAACCCAATGCGACCGAAACCGTACCCATAGTCTGACCAGGTTGCAACACGACTGGCAGATCAATAGATTGACCATTCGCCTCCACAGTAACTTTACCATGTTCGCCTAAGCCCAACTCTTCTGCAAACTTAGGATTAATGGCTGCGTAATTATCCCAAGTTACTTTAGATACAGGATCAGGTAACTCTTGTAGGTATGCGTTATTTGCATAGCGTCCATCACGCATGACAGTAGATTCGTATAATTTCAATTCTACCTCTCCAGCAATTTTCTTGCTGTCGCTTACGATAGCGGAAGCTACCGAATTCACATCTACATTAGCAGAATAGGATGACCCTGTGGCCGAACCTTTATATACGAAACCAGCTTGCAATACATCTTTCCATGCTTTACCTGTACCTGGAAGAATGTTGGTTTCCCAATTCAATTTTACAAAGTCGTAAATAGAAATTGTATCTCCGGCCCATACCAACAAGCTTTGCTCAGCTTGTCTGGTGTTAAATACCGGATTGATAGTAGGTTGTACTATCGTAAATAATCCTTCTTTGGCGGAAGCATCACCCCAAGATTCCAGGAATGTGGAAGCCGGTGCAATTGCTTTTAATTCCGAAGCAGTTTCATCTGCGCGATCAGCGAAAGACAAGCTAAAGTCTACCTTCGCTAAAGCAGCTTTTACATCGGCGGCATTGAAATAATCGTAAATCGGATTGCTATTCAAGAAAAATGCAACACCTACCTGACCAGTCTTAGCTGCTGTTAAGAACTGTTGGAAAGCGGCATCTGAACCCTGATATTGTTTAGAATAATTGTCTAAGTCAATAATTGCACCGTAAGCACCCAATTGTGTGTTGATCGCATTGACTAATGTCTGCGTATTTATATCATTCGATCCAGCTACTACTACTGCCGCACCTCTTGAATTGGTTAACTCTTTAGCCGCTAATTTGATCGCAGTCTGTGCTTTTGCATTTGTCGTACCACCTGCTACGTTCTGACCACTAATCTCATTATATAACGCGATTAAAACAGCTCCTTCTTCCGACGGTTTGATAGCGATACGCACATCAGCATTAGATCCTGTCATGCTCAATCCTGATTCGAACTGAATATGACGTGACATCTTACCATTTTTCAATGACTTGTAGTCACGGTTTTTAATATAATCTTGTGTATGTTCTTCACCTGCCAACCACGACCCTAAGAAATCCGCTGCTACAGAAACCACAACTTGCGCATTCGCAAAGTGGTATGAAGGTACTACAGCTTTACCAAATGAATTTCTATTCGCTTCGATAATACCGCTATAGGAAATCGCATCAACTTGAATATGAGAAGTTGTCGGGTATTTGGCCGCCAATTTCGCTATCGTAGCTAACGTTGTTGGCGAATTCACTGTATTCGAAACAATTGTAATCTGCTTGCCTGCAGCTGCGGCTTTATCCAAAGAAGCAATAACGGTACTATCTAATTTAGACCATTCGACATCTTTACCACCGATTTGTGGATTCTGCAATTTGGACATATCGTATAAATCCAAAACAGAAGCCACTGTAGGTGCATCCGTTCCCTGATTTAAACCAATTGCATTCGGATTAGCTTCAATCGAAATAGGACGACCTTCACGTGTCCTTACTAATACACTTTGTCCATTAAAAGAGGAAGCATAGAAATTAGGTATACCCGGTGTAACTTCTTCCGGCTTAATCACATAAGGCACTGCCTTATGAATAGGTGTACGGTTACAAGCTGCCAATGTTACAGCTCCTAAACCGAACCCTAAAGCTTTCAAAAAGTCACGTCGTGGCGTTCTTGTACTTAAACCTGCTTCATTTAATACATCTTCTACAGGAATAGGTTCAGCAAACTCCCCCTTATTGCTTTCTACGAAAGCAGGAGTTTGATTTAACTCTTCTAAACCTTTCCAATATTTTTTATTGCTATCCATTTAAGCTGTATATAAGATTGCGTTTTCCTAATTAATTATTAATAGTGACATTTTCCACATTCCAGACCACCGATCATGGCTGCAGTCATTTTCTCACCCTTTTTCAATTTTTCGTGCGCTTCAATCAATTGATCGTAGTATGCATTATCCGCATTCACTTCAGTAGTCTTATGACAATCCACACACCATTTCATCGTTAACGGAGAATATTGGTATACCTCTTCCATTGTCTCGATCGGGCCGTGACACGTTTGACATTCTACACCAGCTACTGAAACGTGTTGCGAGTGATTGAAATAGGCAAAATCTGGAAGATTATGAATTCTTACCCATTCAATAGGTCTTGGATTGCTGCCATACTCACGTGTATCTGGATTAAAATCTACCGCACGATATAGTTTTGCGATCTCCGGAGAAAGCTCACCATCATAGTGATCCGAAGCCGTTACTGTATTATGACAGTTCATACACACATTTGCAGAGGGGATTGACGCGTTCTTCGATTTAAATGCCCCGCCATGACAGTATTGACAGTCAATTTGATTTACCCCAGCATGGATTTGATGCGAAAATTTAATTGGCTGTACGGGCTGATACCCTTCATGCACACCGATATTCCACATGGTACGCCATCCTACTACTGCCAATAAAGCAACTAGCATTAAAACCGCAAAACCTACTAACTTTTTGTTTTTCAAAAATGCTTTTGCGAATTTTGCATTGCGGCTTTCCGCATATGTTTCTTGGCTAGCTTGCGCCGCTTGAATGGCCGCCTGATTATTAATAAGTACCTTTTCCAGCGTACGGGTTACACGGTTTAAAACAATCACAACACCGATTGCTAGAATCAAGATTGCCACCAAACCAAAAATCATGAAGTTATTAGCTCCACTACTTTGCCCGGCACCACCATCCACAGGAGGATTATTAGCTTTTTCCGCTAATTTAACTTCCTCGTCTTGCACATACGCAATAATACTCTTGATCTGATCATCCGACAAGTGCGTAAAAGCCGTCATGGCCATCTTATTGTACTCTTCGTAGATAGCGACAGCTGCAGGATCCCCCGCATCGACCATTGCCTTCGAATTTTTAATCCAGCTAACCAACCACTCCTCCGAGTGACGTGCCGACATCCCTGCTAAAGCAGGACCTGTTACTTTCTTGTCAATCTTGTGACACGTTGTACAATTTGCTTTAAAAAGGGTTGCACCTTCCTTTACATCTTGCGCATTTGATGTCATCGTAACGGCAAATAACAATACCAAACTGATCGATATTGACTTCGCAAGTCTTCCCAAAACGGATGAGATATTTCTCATATTTAGCACTTTATACTATTTATTTATGAATATAAAAATTACTTAACTTAATTGTAATGTGGAATTCTCCCATAAAACAATGCACAAAAGTATAACTATTTAAGTAATCAGTGACAATTTAATGACGCAAATTATCAATTTAAATTCATTCTAAATAATTCGATTACATATCCATTTAAGCCATTAAAACCGTCGTAAGGAAACGTTTTACTGATCCCCGTTTTTAAAAAAAAAAGAAAATTTTCAAAAATGACACTGGTAGGATTATGATATATTGAAAATCATTTTTATCGTCTTCTATTATTCGTAATTTAGTACTTATGGGATATTTATTTTTGCAATCGTTGTTACTTTTATTTTAAAATAAAATAGAAATGAAATCAATGAACTTATTTGTTTTAAATTTAATAATCGGGTTGATGTTAGGTGCGTGCACGAATGGCAACTCACAATCAGTACAGCAACATATGGAAGACACTACAAAATACAACAAATTAACGGCAGAGGAAGAATATGTGATTTTACATAAAGGTACCGAGAGACCATACACAGGTGAACTATTGGAGAACAAGGAAAAAGGTACTTACGTATGCAAAAGGTGTGACGCTCCCCTTTATCATTCAGAAGATAAATTTGAGTCACACTGTGGTTGGCCAAGTTTTGATGATGAAATTCCCGGCGCGGTACAACGCATAACCGATGCCGATGGTAGAAGAACAGAAATACTTTGTAAAAAATGTGGTGGTCATTTAGGCCATGTGTTTCTTGGGGAAGGTTTTACCGCAAAAAACACACGACACTGCGTAAATTCTATTTCTATGAAATTTGTCCCTGCTAAAAAGCAATAAAACTAAGGACAGCAGAAAATTAGCTTCTCACTTTCAGTTCACAAGGGATAACTATATGCTGATATCCCTTGCTTTTTCCGTTGATCTCAGAAAGAAGTATCTGTATAATATGATCCGAAATCCCCTTTATATCCTGTGACAACGAGGTAACGGGAGTTTGGAATAGCGAAAATATAGCATGATCATCAAAAGAAACGATCTTATCTATACCTAATTTATACTTTTTAATTGCTTTGAGTCCGGTTATCGCAATATAATTCGTCGCAAAAAAAACGGCATCTAACTTGTTATCGACAATAAAATCACGTACCAGATCAATTGTTATATCATTCGGTTGATCAACTTGAATTTTCTTAATGACAGCATCCCTACCCCACTCATCCATTGCTTGCATATAGCCATCCAAACGACTTCGCATCTGTGTTTGTGCAGAATTGATAGTAAGCATACCAACTTTTGTCGCCTTTAAGTCTTCTAATAAGTATTTGGATCCCATATAGGCTCCCTGCTTATTCTCCGACACGACGTAATTGGTATCTAAATCTTCTATAAAACGATCGAATAACACAATGGGAACATTATTTTTGAGCAAATTATGAATCACTTCGGAAAGCCCCTCCGTAGGCGCAATGATGAAGCCGTCAATCTGTCTATCATGAAAAAGTTGAATAAGTTCTTTCGCGCGATTCACATCGTTATTCATACTACAATACAAAATATGGTATCCGTGGTCGTAAGCTCTCTGCTCAATCTGCTTCGCGATATTCGCAAAAAAAGTATTGGAAATATCTTCTACAAGCAGACCCAGGGTTTTTGATTTACCTGTACGAAGGCTTTTAGCGAGCTGATTAGGCTTATACCCCACTTTCTTCACATAGTCCAATACGCGGTGTGTCAATGCATCGCTTATTCTTTTTTCTTTAGCTTTATCGTTTAATATAAATGAAACAGTCGTAACTGATATTCCTAGATTTTTGGCTATATCGCTAATAGACAATCTTTTTTTCATGAATTAGGTATATTTTTGATCACAGTAATTTAATAAGGCACAATCTACTAAAATTTGACAATAATTTTAGCTAAATTATATTTTTAATTTTCTCCAAAAAATCCTACAACAGCGGAAAACTGATTTTTTTCGTCTTCTGAAGGCTACCCAATCTTACCTCAAGGTAACCAATAATTTACTTTTAATATGTAAAGTGATTATATTGTATATAAAGGTAAATTTATCTAAGTTTGCTAAAAGGTTTTATCTTTTCTAATGTAATTAAATACATCCGTCATATCATTATCTTTCACATGATTAGTCCAAAAAAAATATTTCTTGCGTTGTTTATATTCAGCCTATTAGGCTACACTGTCACCGCGCAAACCTACACCAAATATGTAGATCCATTTATAGGCACAGGTGGTCATGGACATACTTATCCCGGAGCTACAGTTCCCTTTTCCCTCGTACAGCTATCACCGGATAATGGCAAAAATGGCTGGGACTGGGTCAGCGGTTATCATATTTCTTCGGATTCCATTGCGGGATTCAGTCACATGCATTTGAGCGGGACAGGTATTGGCGATTGGTTAGATATTGCCGTCATGCCCATGTTAGCCCCTATTTTAAAAGAAAAAATAGATATGCGCCAAAAATTTTCCCATGAGCATGAAAAAGCAAGTCCCGGATATTATGAAGTTAAATTCAATAATGGCATTCAAACAAAATTGACAAGTACCGAACGCGTAGGATTACATGAGTACACATTCCCCTCCAACACAGGTTCACCTACATTGAGAATAGATTTAGGACATGCCTACAATTGGGATAGTCCGACATCGACACGTATAGAAATCCGCAATGACAGCACCATTATAGGACATCGGTATTCGTATGGTTGGGCGAATAAACAACACGTTTATTTTGCGTTACGCACGTCGCAGCCTATAGCAGATCACCTATTCAACGGCGCTAGGGCGGCAGACTTCGATTCCTTTCTAGAGATCACTAACAATAGTGCACAGGGAGGTTCAAAATCAGCAAACGCACAACTGGTATTTAAATTTTCATCCAGTATAAAGATCAAAGTTGCCCTATCGACGACAAATACCGATAAGGCGCTTGCAGCACTTCAGGAGATCCCACATTGGGATTTTGATCAGGTGCGGGATGACGCCGTTGCAAAATGGGAGAAAGAACTGGCAAAAATAAAAGTAGAAACGGACAACGAAAATATAAAACGAATTTTTTACTCCGCACTTTATCATACTGCCGTATCCCCAACACTGTATTCGGACCAAGATGGTGAATACAAGAACTACAAAGGTGAAATACGTCGCATGCCCAACGGAGCGCAGCGCTATACCTTATTTTCGCTTTGGGATACCTTTCGGGCATTGAAACCACTCTTTACCATTACACAACCCGAAAAATATAGCGATATACTAAATAGCATGCTTTCCTTTTACGATGAGAATGGCCTATTGCCTGTATGGGACTTAAGCACATTCGAAACCAACACCATGACTGGCTATCACGCTATACCCGTTCTAGCAGATGCTATTCTTAAAAACTGGCCGGGAGTAGATGCGGAACGAGCCTATCAAGCCATGCGTGCAAGCGCTTTTCAACAAATACGTGAGGTTCCGGCTTATATTGAACATGGCTATGTACCTCAGGATGTCAACGGCGGCAGTGTGACCAAAACACTGGAATATGCCTTCGACGATTATTGCATTTCATTGGTAGCCCAAAAGCTTGGAAAACACGAAGACTATCAACTTTTCACAAAACGGGCAAAAAATTACAAACATCTTTTTGACCCACAATCTGGATTTATGCGGGCCAAATTCAAAAACGGCAAATTTGCCGAGCCATTTGATCCCTTTCATTCTGAGCACGATTTTGACAAAAGCCAATACATTGAAGGAAATGCATGGCAACATTCGTTTTTTGTACCACACGATATTAGAGGATTGGCAAAATTATTTCCAAAGGAAAACGGATTAGGCACAATGCTCGATGCATTATTTGCGGCTCCTTCTTATATGACCGGCGAAAACCAATCACCCGACGCTAGCGGATTCATTGGCCAGTATGCCCATGGAAACGAACCCAGCCATCATATCGCCTATATGTATAGCTACATTGGGGAAGCATGGAAAACACAGGAAAAAATCCGACAAATCGTGGATTCGATGTATCACGATCGTCCAGATGGCTATGCTGGCAACGAAGATGCCGGACAAATGAGCGCTTGGGCAGTATGGTCAATGATGGGCCTATATCCCGCTTCTCCGGTTGGCGGCGAATATGTATTCGGCAGCCCATCACTAAATAAAGCGACGATTACCATGCCAAATAATAAACTATTCACCATAGTTGCAAACAACAATTCGTCCAAAAACATATACATTAAATCCATTACGCTCAATGGCAGACCTTATCACAAAGTTTTCATTACACACGATGAAATGCTCAAAGGAGGTGAACTGGTTTTTGAGATGTCTAATAGACCAAATAAAAAGTTAGGAAAAAATAAAGCAAGCTGGCCTACATCAATGGAAAATTAAACGGAAAAGCGACGAAATGTCGCTTTTTTCATACTAACATTAAAAAGGTACATTTATTGCTAATACGTTATAAAAGGAGATATATAAAATGGCTGATTTAAATAATATAAAGATACAGGATATACCTGGAAACAATGACGCGGCAGATTTTTACGAGAATTTTAGACAAAAATTGATCGATGTAGAAACATTCCCTTCCCTATATGTTTTCAAATTTATAGCACCAGCTTCAATCGAAACAAAGCAACAAATAGAAAAACTTTTTGAGCACCCCAGCACGAAAATTTCTACCAAAGATTCCAAAACTGGGAAATACAATTCATTTACCATTGAAACCTTTGTAAGTACAGCCGATCAGGTGGTCGATTATTATAAAGCTGTTGCTAAAATAGACCAGGTAATCATGTTATAAAAGAAGAGCCGGCTGTCAATATGACAACCGGCTCTTTTCTTCTAATCAACCTTTAATTATTATGCTTCTATTTCTTCAGGAGCAAATTCTTCGTATAATGTAGAAAACGATTCATAATCATCATCTCCATTTGGTTTAAACACTCTTATTTTTTGGTCTTCAATAAATTGAAGCACCTCTGCATTCAGCTCACTATCATTGATTACAGCGACGTCCGTATACGTTAAAGCACCTTTATATAAGTCGACATAGTTACCTGAACCATACGCAGCAGAATCCTGTACGTCCACATCTTCCTGTGCCGGCATTTCACCATATTTGGCACTTAATGTATCGGCGCCAAAGTCTTCTTTGTATAGGGAGTAAAATACCTTCGCATCTTTAAATGTCGGGTCTTCGTGGTACACCTTTTTCAAGTACAGAGGCACCATAGCGGAAAACCAGCCATGACAGTGTACTACATCAGGAGACCAACCCAACTTCTTCACCGTCTCCAACACACCTTTTCCAAAAAACAACGAACGCTCGTTATTATCATTAAAAAATTTGCCGCTTTCATCACGGAAAACCTTTTTACGTTGGAAATACTCCTCATTATCCAAAAAATAAACCTGCATACGTGCAGCTGGTAATGAAGCTACCTTAATAATCAATGGATTATCGTTATTGTCTACCACAATATTCATTCCCGACAACCTTATCACCTCGTGAAGACGATTTCTGCGCTCATTGATATTACCAAAGCGAGGCATTAAAATACGGATTTCAAATCCTTTTTCTTGCATGGCTTGAGGTAACTGGCGTGTAATTTCAGAAATTTTACTTATTTCAAGGAAAGGCGACATCTCGTGGGTAATAAACAATATTTTCGTTTTTGCCATCTCCAATTGCTTTTTTTATTAATAGAATATAAAAATCAGTAGCACAAAGGTACGCAAATTATCTGAATTTTACAATTTATTAAAAATCATGGTTTTATATTACAAATATATTATGCAACTTTGCTCCCATTTTTAAAGTTAGCGATACGTGCAAATTTTCAACACACAACACAGCCTCGAACAGTATCTTCTAGGCATTCGTGAAAGTCATAAAACTATTGCTTTGGTGCCTACTATGGGGGCGTTACACGAAGGACACTTGTCTCTTATCCAACAGGCCAAACAATCAGCCGACATTACTATATGTAGTATTTTTGTCAACCCAACCCAATTCAATGACCCTAAAGATCTGGAAAAATACCCGAGACCATTAGAAAACGATATCTCACTATTGAAATCTGCCTCCTGCGATATATTATTTTTGCCTTCGGTCGAAGAAATGTATCCAGATCCTAATGAAAATTGGCAACTGAACTTGGGAGATCTGGAAACAATTTGGGAAGGCGAACACCGTCCGGGACATTTTCAAGGAGTAACACAGATCGTATATAAGCTATTTACTTTGGTGCAACCTGATTTTGCATGTTTCGGTCAAAAAGATTTTCAACAGGTCATGGTCGTGCAGAAAATGATCGATATAAAACAACTCCCAATAAAACTTATCATCTCTCCTATTATACGGGATCAACAAGGTTTGGCGCTCAGTTCCCGTAATATGCGTCTCTCTACCGAAGGAAAAACAAAGGCGTTGGCCCTTTCCAAAGCCCTTCGATATGTACAGGCAAATTTTAAATCCATAGCGACCGACGAATTAACGCAGCGTGGAAAAGAGATCATCCATTCCGAAGAAGGGGTAACACTCGAATATTTCGCCATCTGCGAAACAAAAACGTTACAACAGGTTAATGAGCTTCATGCTGATAAAGCGTATGTTGCACTAGTCGTAGCTTGGGTGGAAGGCGTACGACTTCTTGATAATATGTTGTTAAATGAATAAGTCTCGATTCATCAAATAAATACCCTTTCATTTTCTTACTTTATATAAACAATAAAAAGATTAATTTTGCAATCATGATGATTGAAGTAATGAAATCAAAGATTCATCGTGCTCGTGTGACACAAGCCGAATTGAATTATGTGGGAAGCATCACTATTGATGAAGACTTGATGGATGCAGCAGATATTATTGCCAATGAGAAGGTACAAATTGTAAATAATAATAATGGCGCCCGTTTAGAAACATACGTAATACCTGGAGAAAGAGGCACAGGTACCATCTGTCTTAATGGTGCAGCAGCGCGACTGGTACAAGTAGGAGACATTGTAATCATTATTTCCTATGCCACCATGGATCGTGAAGAAGCAAGAAAACACAAACCTTCTCTCGTATTTCCCGATGACCACAACAGGTTATTGAAATAATGACTAACTTTACCATCGAATAATTACAAGTTCGATCGCGTTGCCGAATATGCTGAGCATACTATCCACATACCGCAGATTATTTGCATCCCTCTTAGCAGGATGGATGTGTGTAATTGTGATCAGTGGTGTGGTATTTATGCACAAAGAGGTAACTTCCAGTGGGGAAATTGTCACGCATATTCACCCATATGATTTTACAGATAAGTCACCGAAGAAGCATCACAAGTCAGATGGTGAAATTCAATACCTAAACATTGTTTTTCAAGGAAGCTTTATTTCTTCTGATTTCGTCAGCTTCGAAATCCCTTTCTTTCAGGAGTTTCAATTCGAAAATTATTCATGCTATTCCTATCACGAATATGCTTCTGTTTTCCATTCTTATTACCTTAGAGGTCCTCCCCAAGGCCAAGTGTAACAAAATTTTAAGGAACGGAAAAAATAATATTATCATCATTGAGAGAGTACGAGGTAGCAATCGATCACAACTCTTGAGAAAAGATCGTCTACTGCGTAAACTATCGCAGGTACGGTGAGAGGTATAACACTATCGTTATTACGAGGCGATACCACACGGCAATTGATCACAACCATATTTATTCATCCGTTACCACAACTCTGTATCTTTTTTAAACGTATTTCATCAAGAACACATTATATATTATATGTCTACAAACTACTATGGTCATTTCATGACCGTACTTATGCTATTTGTTTTATCAACTAGCTTTGCCCAACAGAAAATTGAAGGGACTATCCAAGACTCGAAAGGCAATCCTATTGAGCATGCCACTGTCCTCATAGAAGGCACGTCTATAGCCGCTTCTTCCGATGAGCAGGGTAAATTTTCCCTAACCTCCACACAAAATCAGGCCACTATCCTAGTCCGTACAATCGGTTATCTACCCTATAAACAAAATATCAACGATTCCCAAAAAAGTTCACAACTCCGTATTATATTACAAAAGGACAATCGCAATCTAGATGAAGTAGTGGTCTCGGGCACGCTGCGAGAAGTCTCAAAATTAGAAAGCCCCATTCCGGTAGAGGTCTATTCGGCCAAATTTTTCAGAGCAAATCCAGCCCCGACAATTTTCGAATCTCTACAGAATATAAATGGTGTGCGCCCGCAGATCAATTGCAGTGTGTGTAATACAGGCGACATCCATATCAATGGCCTGGAAGGGCCATATACCATGGTACTGATTGACGGTATGCCTATTGTCTCAGGTCTTTCAACGGTATATGGATTGAACGGGATTCCGCAAGCCCTAATTGAGCGTGTAGAAATAGTAAAAGGTCCGGCCTCTACATTATACGGTAGTGAAGCGGTAGGTGGTCTCATCAACATCATCACCAAAACACCTGAAAACGCGCCATTATTTAGCTTAGAAACATTCGGAACAACCTGGCAGGAATACAACTTGGATCTCGGAGGCAAGTTTAAGGTGGGTTCTGCTCAGTCGTTGTTAGGCGTGAATTACTTTAACTATTCGAATCCTTTAGATAAAAATGGAGACAATTTTACAGATGTCACCCTGCAGGATCGGATTTCCCTTTTTAATAAATGGAATTTTGCGCGCAAAGACAATAAAACATTCTCACTAGCCGGCCGATATATATACGAAGACCGTTGGGGCGGAGAAATGAACTGGAACAAGCAATATCGTGGAGGCAATGAGGTGTATGGCGAAAGCATTTATACCAAACGCTGGGAAGTGATGGGCGTCTACGACTTACCTGGAAGCGAAGATTTCTCTTTATCTTTCAGCGCAAATGGACATGATCAAAATAGTGTCTATGGCGACGTCCAATATACGGCAGACCAGAAAATTGTATTTGGCCAATTAACTTGGCATAAACAAGTTAAAAACCATGATCTATTGACCGGACTAGCTTATCGTTACACCTATTACGACGATAATACTCCCGCAACAACCGAAGTATCGCACACACATTTACCTGGATTATTTGTCCAAGATGAAATTACCTTCCATCCGCAACACAAGTTATTGCTTGGCGCACGTTACGATTATAACTCTATTCATGGGAGTATCTTATCTCCGCGTGTAAATTATAAATGGAACTCCAAAGACAAAACCCAGGTCCTGAGGATCGGTGCCGGAAACGGTTATCGTGTAGCCAATGTCTTTACGGAAGACCATGCCGCACTAACCGGTGCCCGCGATGTGGTTTTCGAAGGTGATCTCAAGCCCGAAACTTCCTGGAATACAAACGTCAACTACGTGAAGAAGTTTTACTCGGACAATGGTTCTGTATTTGGCATCGATGCCAGTGCATTTTACACCTACTTTAGCAATAAAATTATCCCCGACTATGATACCGATATCAATAAAATCATCTATTCCAATTTAGATGGACATGCCGTTTCAAAAGGTATTTCTGTCAATTTGGACTGGGCGCATTCGAGTGGTTTGAAAGCGATGATCGGTGGGACGGTGATGGATGTATACAGTGAAGAAGAGGGCGAGCGGGAATGGCAGATGCTGACCGAAAAATATATGGGTACCTGGACCATTGGATATAACTGGAACCGTCTCGGATTAAGTTTTGACTATACTGGTAATGTCATAGGTCCTATGCGTTTACCTATTCTAGGTGCAGACGATCCCAGACCCGACGAGTCGAAGGCATGGAGCATCCAGAATATACAAGTCACGAAACACTTCCAGAACGGACTTGAAATTTTTGCCGGTTTAAAGAATTTACTGAACTGGACACCCACCAAAGGGATTCCATTTATTATCTCCCGTGCCCATGACCCATTTGAAAAAATTGATGATCCGAGTCTTCTGCCGTTTGACCCCAGTTACGTTTATGGACCAAACCAAGGAATTCGTGGATTCCTTGGTGTTCGGTATAATTTGTTAAGATAATATTAGGTATAATGATAGCAGGATTAGGTAAAAATTATGCGGTATTGCTAGCTTTAATTGGTTTGTTCAGCTCCTTTTGTAAAGCGCAGATAAATCCAGTGGACATCGCTAAGGTAGATAGCCTCATGGAGCAACAAGCGAAGCCGATACTAATCCTGCTATCCACCGATTGGTGTCAATATTGCCAGATGCAGAAAAACCAAATACGAAAGCACAAGGATTTCGCTCTAAAAGCAACCTCATTCTACTATGTAGAGTTTAATGCGGAAAGTAAAGACAATGTTTTATTTCAAGGCAAGAATTATACTTTCAAGCCTACGGGCAAAAATACCGGCACGAACGAACTTGCTCGGGCGTTAAACGGCCCCGGCACGCTGGCTTTTCCAACTTGGGTATTACTGGACAACAACTATCAAACGCTATTTCGCCACGGTGGCGTACTGACTCCGATCCAGTTAAAAGAACTATTGGACGCAATCGGAAACATAAGTGTAAGTGATTTACAAACGCCTTAACAAAAGAGGGTGGGAGACACCCTTTTTTACTTTTTATTTAGCTCTACTTTTCTAACTGCTGATGTAACTTTGAAGTTGGTCAATGGTCTGCCTTTGATCGTCGATGATATGTTTCACAAGATCACCGATAGAAATTATGCCAATAACAATATCGTTTTCCACGACAGGCAAATGCCTAAAATGATTGGTCGTCATCAGTTCCATACAACTTTCAATTTTTTCTTCAGTCGTAATGGTACGTGGATTATGTGTCATGACAACATGAATAGGTGTGTCTTTGGATGATTTCCCCTGCAAAATAATTTTTCGGGCATAGTCACGCTCGGTAAAGATACCAACTAACGCATCATTTTCAACAATCAACAATGCACTGATGTTTTTTTCCATCATCATTTGCAAAGCATCCAAAACCAATGTGTTTTGGCTCACAGCGTGAATAACAGACGATTTACCCTGGAGAATGTGTTTTACGGTTTTCATCTAAATTAGTTTTTATGTTGTTGATGAGTAGGCACCAACAAATTGGCCATTATATGAATAAGTTTATTAAAGATAACTTTTTTTAGCGGAATAAAAAATAAAACCTTTTTTCTGCCTTTTGCTGTAGCATTACGGAATCAGCCTGCCGTTACGAAGCGTCGTGGCAAATACCATATGCTCGCGACGCTGTTGACAGGTCAAACAGCATGATTTTTCCAGTGGCGCTGATACTTGACACCGAATTTAATGTATTAAACCCCAAACAAAAGTACCTAAGTATTAAAGATTTGTTAAAAATTTTATAATTTTAACAAAATTATGTGTAGCATTAAGATCCTAAGATCGTTTTAAAGCTATATTAATGATACAACAAATATGAAAAAACTATTAAATCCACTATTTGCTCTAGCAATTGTTGCGACGACTTTTGTAGCATGTAACAACGACGATTATGATTATGAAGCGGAAAGAGAAAAGATCAGACAACAAGAACAAGAGTTAGACAACATTTTCAGTGCTGAGGCAGTAAAAATTAAGGAATATGCACTTGCCAACTTTGATACACCTCAAGAAGACACGCTTAAATACCGCTATCAAGTTTTAGATAAAACCATTAAAAGAGGATTGTGGTATGAAATCGTAAGTGAACCAACGGATGATTCTTATGAATATAAATTGAATTCTTCACGTCAAGTGATCTATCCAAAGGTTAAACTCAAATATACAGCTAAACTATTAGATGGCACCGTGGTTGAATCGGATTTGACAGGTAGTGATTATGATTTTAATCAAACTTCCAAAATTATTAATAGTGCTTGGGCAATATCATTTATTCCATACTCTATAAAATTAAATGGTGACCCAATTATTCAGGCCGGTTTAACGAAAGACGGCTTAAAAAAAGGAAGTATAATCCGAGTGATCAGTCCATCTCCTTGGGCATATGGAGCGACTAAAACAGACAAAATTCCTGCTAACTCACCATTAGTGTATGAGTTTGAGGTATTATCTATTCAATAAAACAATTAAGTACACAGAAAGCGTCAACAAATAATGTTGGCGCTTTTTTTTAGCTTAAACCCCGACTGCCTCAATTCCGTGCACATCTAACCCTATTTACATGTTAAAAATTTTGATGAAACAAAATGATGAGGCAGACATTTATTATTATGTTTAACAAAACAATACAAATGAAAAATTTATTTAAACTATTATTAGTTGCTTTCGCTATTACAACCACAATTTTTACGGCCTGTATGAAGGACAATGATTTTGATATGGACAAATTACAGGAAGAGCAACGTATTAAGGACTCCATTGAAAAAGCTAGAGTTGACGGCATAATAGCAGCTCAAGCTCCAATACTTGCGGAATATGTATCTACAAATCTTCCGGAGGCAACGTTGATTGATTCGCTGGGTATCTGGTATGATGTATCGGAATGGGGCGAAGAAAACTCTTATACCTATTCTTTTGGTAATAATGGTTATTTAATTGCTCCTACCATAACGGTCAAATACACGGGACGACTATTAAATGGAACTGTATTTGATAAGACTGAGGAGGGAAAAACGGCCTCGTTTAGTTTAGCAGAGGTCATTCCAGCTTGGCAACTTGCCTTTATCCCAATGGCTATTAAGATCAATGGCACTGAATATAAAGTTGGTGGAATAACACCTAATGGACTACAAAAAGGTGCTAAGATTAGATTTGTCACGTCTTCACCACTCGCCTATGACGCCACGGAAAAAAAGGATGAGCAAGGTCAAGTAACTATCCCGGCGAATTCTCCGTTAGATTTCACCATTGAAGTTGTAGATATTAAATAGTACTTCAAAATATCTGTAGATAGTAAACTAGTAGGCCACGATTCAAAAAATCGTGGCCTACTAGTTTACTATTGTGTTCAGATTATTTCTTGACTGCTACAAGAATGTCATCCAAGAATATACGGTTTACATTTCGCACCCCCTGCCAGTCACTCCCTGCACTCAAATTATAAGCACCACCCAAAAACCATATTTGGGTGTCGGCGGTAGCACCTGTAATCGTGAACGTTCGGGTCGTTTCAGGAACCTTCCAAATTTCTGTACAGTTCGGGTCTAAGTCGTAGTCTGGCCAATTGTTAATATTAAACTCACTAACATTGACTGTACCGGGGCCGGTGACACCAACCTTAAGGAGAGTAACATCTTGAGCACCTGTAGCGGTCTTGTAAGGTACAGCTTTAAAGGATACTTGCAGATTCTGTGTACCCTCCACAGCTGACAGCTTTGGACTGAGGATGTCTCCCCCGTAGTTCGTCCGTCCTAATTTTAAAAATCCCGGACGGGCATATGTCGAAGACACTCCGGTCGGATCTAGTTGGTAATGACTCCATCCCCTTTCCAATTCAGCAGCACTCCAACTATCCATTCTTCTTTCACCGGTGGTCGTATAAAAAACAGCATTTCCATAGTTCAACCAATTAAAATCTTCAAATAGAACGACTTCCATTCCTTGCTGATTAACCTCAAATACACCGGGTGCTTGTTCGTCGTTCAGGTAGAAGACTAACGTTGCTTTTCGCACTTCGGGGGTTGCATTTGCGCCTACACTCAGGGTCACCCCGGTGTCGAAGCGACCTTCCTTCGGTTCAATGTTCAACCAATCCGCACCTTCAAGTATTTCTACTTTCCAATCTCCTGTCGACCGGACAACATATCGCCCATAGAGCCCTTCTTCAGGAGCTTCTAAACTTGACAAGCCATCCAGATTGACATAAGGATCGTCATCTCCATTATTTATACTACGTGCTTCTTGCTCGATCCGTAATACATTATTTTGTATTTTTCCGTCCACAACAAACGTTAGAACAGATTGACGTGCTTCCATGGTCGTGTTTCTGTCGACAGTGACCGTAAATGTCCCTGACCCATTCCCTTCGCTAGGCTCAATCTTTATCCATTTTTCGTTGCGCAAAGGTTCCACTCTCCATGTTCCTGAAGACTGCACAGTAAAGATCTCGGATATCCCTTGGGAAGATGCAGTCAGACTGCTCGGATTATCTTTCAATTCAAAATGAGTACTTCCATCATTTTCTTTACTACAGGAAGAAAAAAACACCAAAAAGCTCAAGAAAAATACCCCTACAAGCATTCCTGAAACTTCCCTAAAATTTGCGTAATAATTTATTTTCATCGTTATGACATTAATATTGTTGTAACTCCCTACCTTACTTGCATTTCTACACGTTCTTGTATAACATTTGTAACACCACCAATCGTGTACTCATATTTTAACAGAAATACGTTGGTCTTTCTTCCAAACGCCTCTTCGACCCGAAATATATTCGGATACAAAGGGTCGTTGTTCAATTGAGTGACCTGTATATCCTTATACGGCTTGATAGATATCTTGTTGTCCTCATCCACCTCCAATATAATGGACGTCCTAGCAATAGACGCTTCAGTCGACTGGAAAGTTTCGTTACCCGCAATCATCCGAACGCTGTTGTAGGTAAGTGGAAAGAGCTGCTTATTTGCCGCTGTCGCCATTTCGTTTAGCAACCCGGTCATGGTATATAAAGAATTTTCAGCCTGAGAAGCATAATCATTCTTAATGAGTACCTGAAAAAGCATTGTATTTTTCTTCTCATTGATTTCAACACCTCCCGAGATATCGGTTGCCCTTAATCCAATAAAATAAGTTGAATCCGGAGATAAACCATCCGGACGCAGTTTAATCATCGCCCTTCCTGTGCGTTCGCCCGCATCGATCTGGATCTTGTAATCGACAATCTCATACTTGTCCTCTGGCAACAGTTTGGCATACAACCTTTCATCCGCATCATAAAGCGACCAGTTGTACTTTGCTAAAGGTTCCGGATCTTCTTCCAACCCGATAACCAGGTTCTTTTCCGGAGCATGTGTACCTCCGGTAGAGGCGGCAATATACCCAATGATCTCTTCCTCACCTGTCAAGTGAACGACCTCCTGAAAGGTGTTATGGTAGTCACTGCTAATCAAAGCCACCACATTTTTGTACATTTCCTTCTCGAACAATTCATTGTCTTTGCACGAGGAGAGCACCGCAATAAGTGCAAATATTGCTATATAACTTCGTTTCATCTGTTTGTTTTTTGTCTTTATTAAATAAACTTATGTTCAATTGTATCTATGACGAAGGTTTCTAATAAAGATGTCAAATATCGTTTTTATCATCCCGACGATGGGAGGGATCTCGTTTATTTTATATGCTAGTAGCCCGGATTCTGATCGAGAGAAGGTAACCTTCTCATTTCGGCACGTGGTATAGGTACCCATACAAACTTTTTGTTGACTACCCGTGTCAGGAATGATGATGTACCCGGGATGACGCGTTGGTAATATGTTTCTCTGGTAGCTCCATCCGGATTCATACCGCGTATCGGTTCACGTTCGGTCTCTTCATAAAGTCCCCAACGGCGCACATCGTAGAAGCGTCTGTTTTCCCACAAAAATTCAACCATGCGCTCACGTTCGATTTGTTTCTGTACCTCACCCGCATTGTTGATCTGGCTGACACTTAGTCCAGGCAATCCCGCACGATAACGGACAGGGTTAAAAGCATTTTTAATCGCTTCTACGTCACGTGAAACGGTATATGTTTGCTCACCCAATTGTACGGTATGGCTACCGGTCAAATTGTTAAGTGCCTCTGCATACGACAGCAGGATTTCAGCATACCGGATGATAGCATAGGCTTTTGGGATGCGTCGTGCTCCCGTACCACTAATGGCATCGTAAGGGTGGTTGAGTTTTTTGAGGACATATCCCGTAATAGGATAATCGGGCGATGTCGCACTTACCCCACCCCGACCATCGGCGTTCTGGTAGTAATATTTTGCCGTATAGGTATTGACCGTAGTACTCGACAATGCCTGCCACAAGGCTTCGTTGAATCCAACGGATGCGTAGAACCGCATCTCGCGGTTGGCATACATCTTAAATACGCCGGCATTGAGTGAATATCCCGAAAAAGAGGTAGGTTGTTCGGTAAAGAGATCGTTGAAGGTTCCACCGGCAGGAAGATCTGACACCGTCTCAAAATAGGTGTCACCACGCGCCTCTTCTTTGGTGCGGCCATCACCCATCAGATAGGCATCGACCACCTTCTGAGTGACACAGAAGCGATTCCATCCACCCAACCCTTTCGGCATAGTTCCTTGGACAATAAATTCCGCAAGGTATCCCGTGTTTCTACCCCAGATCAACTCCGGGTTAATGGAAGCCACTGCTTCTCCTGTAAAGATATCCGAATAGGACCTAAAAGCGTCAATACCATAAGCTCCATTGGGATAAGTTCCATAGAAATTAGGATCCGAAGTAACGCCTGCAGGCAGGGCGGGAGTTTCGTCATTTGCCGGTACAGTATGGAGTCTATATATTCCAAGATCCATCACTCTTTTGGCCGTTGCCGCAGCCACTGCCCAGCGGCTTTCGTCGTATTGCTGAGACACATAGTGTACCCCATCCGCGGAGCGTGTCCAGTTGCCAAAATAGGAACTGGCTACCGGACCGCCATTAAACAACGGACTGGCATGTATCAACCGGAGCCGGGCGATTAACGCTAATGCGGTTCCTCTGGTTGGACGTCCGAACTCCAAAAGGCCTGTTTCTCGCGGAAGCAACTGCGCCGCTTTTTCAAACTCTTCACAGGTATAGTCCATCGATTCGTCGTAGGTCGCCCGCGGACGGTCGTAGTATTCGAGCGATTCGTTTGTACCAACAACTTCATCACCTAATAAGATAGCCGGGCCGTAATCGACCAAGATATTGTAATAGGCATAAGCGCGTATAAAGCGTGTATACCCTTCGATTCGAAGCCGATCCGTAGTGGTCAGGTCTCTCGGCACATCAAGATTTTGTAGGATAAGATTACATTTCCGGATGATTTTGTAGTATCTGCCCCATTGGTTGAGGTTGCCTGCCGGGCCGCCACCGGACCCAAAAAAGTCAGGGTTGATATTTCCAGTCACAAAATCCATCCCGTAATACACGTTATTAGATCCGCCGCCGGTAAGTCCGTTAAATCCTTCGTCCGTAGCCATAGGTCCCGGTGTGTAGCCATAGCGGACTGTGTTTGATTCATCCGGAAACATGGCCGCTGCTCCCCACATATAGGCTTCCATATAACGCGCGTTGACGAATGCCGAGTCAATGTTAAACTCATCGTCGAAGTAATTGTCGATATTCAGGTAATCTTTGCAGGATGTTGCCATCACGACCAATTGGACGACCAAGACTGCTTTTGTTATTCTTTTTATAATTATTGACGTTCTCATGTCATTGATTTATGTCTGTAGTACTAAAGGTTGATATATACTTGTACCGAATATGTAGAAGGTATCGGGTATTTACGCCCATTCCAGGCGGCTTGTTCCGGATCAAAGATTTTCACCTGATCCCATATATAGAGGTTATTACCCACAAATTGCAGATCCATTGAAGAAACACCAAGCCGCTTCAGGAAATTTGGATTAACATGGTAATTCAGCGTGATTTCCTGTAAACGCAGGTAACGCGCATCCCCTTGCCAAAACGTAGACAGTTGGCTATTGTTGCTGTTATTTCCATATTGCAAGCGCGGGAAGCGGGCATTGGGATTTTCAGCTAATGACAGGTCTATCCCATGCTCCAATGCATATTCCCGCGGGATCCAACGGTTTGCTGGATCTGCAACCACGGAGAGCACATTGCCATCAGTACCTTGATGGAACGGCATATAGCCCATTCCGTTTGTAACACTTCGCGTACGGCCCTCCCAGCTATACCAGTCGTCGTCAACTTTCTCGCTCATACTCTGTCCAACGTAGAAAAACGACGTTTTTCCTGTTCCTTTGAAAAGTACGCCCAACGTTAGATTTTTGTATCGGAATTCTCCGCCTATGCCGTACATCGTCAGCGGGTAATTGCTATGTGTCAGCGGCACCTTATCCAGGGAATTGATCACTCCATCTCCGTTTACATCCTTATATTTAATATCGCCGGGCATGACCGCTCCAAATGTCTGTCTCGGACTGTACTTGATATCATCTTCGTCTTTAAACAATCCAACGGCCTGATAACCTCGGATGGAATTGTATGGGTAGCCGTTGTTTTCTAAATAAGCGTGCTCCATATAGGCTTGCTCCCAATTCTGTACGATATTTTTGGAGTAGGTAAAATTACCACGTACCGTGAAACCAAAGTTGGGAGAAACTTCCGTAGCGTAGCTTATGTTTCCATCAGCGCCGGAGCTTTTCATCTTGCCGACATTGGCAAAGGGGTTGGATATCACACCTACGTATTCCGGCACTTGTACCCGCTGTTGGAAAATACCATTACGCTGATCCTGGAAAAAGTCGACAACAAAATCTATTTTATTATTCAGGAGTTTACCTTCAATTCCCAGGTTGGACTTAATAGCTCTTTCCCAGGCAAGGTTATCCGCTCCAATACGTGTTTCGTGTATGGTTTCGACCCCGGGGATCCCCCACACATTGCTCGAACTTTCATTTACTTTGGTCAGGTAGGGGAACCGGATGTCAGTAATCCGGTCATTACCTACCGTACCATAAGACGCCCTGATCTTGAAGTAATTGAGCCATGGTGCTGTTTCCTCCATGAATTTATAACTTGTCGGCACCCATCCTAATGCAACGGAAGGAAAAAAACCATATTGTCTGCCGGGTTGGAAGTTTTCAGACCCGGTATACCCAAAGTTGACATCCAACAGGTAGGTATCGCGGAAACCATAAGTAAACCGGCTGGACACCCCTTGATAGCGCAGGGGAATGGCTTCCAGGTTACTCTTCGCATCTTTGGTATCTTTGGCATCACTCAGGTAGTAATAGAGCAAAGCCGATGTCCGGTGTTCTTCATCGAATTGCTGATCGTAGTTGATAACAGATTCCAGAAAATATTTACGATACGCACGTGTCATCTGATCGTACGATGCAGATCGCTCCTGAACCCTTTCTGCCATGATAAGCGATCCATCATAATTCCTGCCTATAGCCTCATAAAGGGCGGGTTGGATTGATCTCCGCTCTCTAAAGTAGCTATTGATATCATAAGCGCCCTGTACGCGGAATTTAAGCCCGTCCAGCACGCTGGAAAGATTCTGGTTAAGGGCAATAGTTGCCTTACCTTTATATACCTCATTGGAGGCTCGACCCGTACGGTTGATCATCACGTAAGGTGATGAACCGTCTCCACTGCCACGACCAGGCAACAGATTATTCGAGTATTGGGTGGGAATAGCTACCGGGGTGAGCCTAGACTGCGTACCCCAAATATAGTCGGTATTTGCTATCCCAGGCTGGTTTAGCTTGGATAAAAATCCATCCGACCCTAGAAAAATGCTCGTCGTTTTTGTCAGATTGAGATCCAAATTGATCCGGTAATTGTAAGTATTGAATCCGACATTCGAGCTGTACACACTGTTTTTATCCACCTTGTAAGCGGCTGTTTCCTGATTACCACCCAAGCTCAGGAAATAGCGGGCGACTTCAGACCCCCCACGTCCACTTGCATAATAGCTTTGGCGCCAAAAGTCATTGTTGAGAATCTCATCCTGCCAGCTCACATCAGGGTACATATCCAGATCCAGACCATACTGGATAATACCCATTTCGGTTTCGTTGTACAAAGGACTATTGCCCCTGACGACGCTGGCTTCATTGGCCAATTTAGCATAATCATAGGCGCGCAAATATTGAGGCAAGCGATTAAGCGTTGAAAGCGTCGAATTGGCGCGGCCTGTGATCTGGATCCGATCCACAAGGCCTCTCTTTGTGGTTACCAACACTACACCATTCGCACCCCTTACACCATATACGGCGGTAGCTGATGCATCTTTCAATATCGAAAAGCTTTCAATATCCGCCGGATCCAAGGTATTTAGATCTCCTTCTAAGCCATCAATAAGTACAAGGGCGCTACTATTGGCTCCAAATGTACCTATACCACGCACCCAGAATTCGGCAATATTTTGTCCGGGTTCACCACTGCTTTGCATGGAAATAACGCCGGCCGCGCGTCCTCCAAGAAGGTTTGCAATGGATGGGGCAGGACTTTGGAGCTGCTTGACATCGACCGTAGTGATGGCACCAACCGAACTGATCTTCCGTTGTGAAGCCCCCAGACCTACCACAACGACTTCATCGAGTTCCGAACTCCTTTCGGAGAGCTCTATGATTAAATCGGTGGTCGCTTCAACTGCTATGTGTTCCACAAGATCATACCCCACTGAGCTAAAGACCAACCGATCACCATAGACTACGCTAATGCTAAACTTTCCATCGTTGCCGGTTGACGTACCGGCCGCAGCTTTGTCTTTAATATAAATAGATACGTTAGGTAGTGGCTCACCATCTTCATTGACGACCGTACCGGCTATTGTTAACTTATTAGGCTGCTGTGCAAACGTGGTCGTAAACGAAAAGCAAAACGACAACAAGCACAAAATCTGAAATATCTTCATTGTGTACGTAACTTTAACTCTATTATTCAATAACTAATTTGCGGATCCGCGCATTACTCCAGTCGGCGATGTAAATATCACCTTGCTCATTAACTGCCACTCCCCAGGGCTGGTTGAATTGGGATTCCACCGGGCCTCCATCTTTGTAACCTGCCGTTCCGGGTTGCCCTGCTACTGTAGTAACAATACCATCGGCCGATAACATGCGGATACAATGGTTGCCATAATCCGCAATGAACATATTTCCGGTATTGTCAAACTTGATATCTTTCGGCAGGTTGAATATGGCTTCCTTGACTGGGCCATCACGAAATCCGCTACCACCGGGGGCATTGATCCGTTTGAATCCGCCTGTCCCATTTGGATCACGGAGGTCTAGCACCATAATACCCTGTCTGAATTCATTTGGCGTGGCATTAGAATGGAGAGTCATATACAGTTCCCATGGCTTTGCCGGGTTGATCGCCTGCCCGTATTGCGATCCGTATGGTCCCTGATGGACAATCGTCGCTTCGTAAGTATCCGGATGTATCTTAGCAACTTTACCATCACGGAATCGGGTATATAGGTAGCCATCGTACGGACAGAAAGAAATAAAGTTAGCGTAGCGGTCGGCCCATACGATGGAATTATAATCTGCAACGGAGAATCGGGCATTACGTTGACGCATCATCCAGGCTTCTCTAGGGTCAAAGGAGAAAAACACCTCCGGTACAGATTCATGGGAAACCGTAACCACGCCCGTAGCACGGTCTACGGTGATTCCGTTGGAATATGGGTAAGGAGAGGAAGCTATTTCGTACAATGCGGTCACGATATTTTCCTTTTCATTGATCCGTGCCACACCGAAAGAGCCGCCATCCCGCCAGGACATAAATATATTGCCCTCGGCATCCAGTTCGAGATACTTACCATAAACATGGGCCTGATTAAGCGTTCCCGCTTCGAAGTTTTTATCACCGGTCCCCGTGACAGTGGTTACCTGTGCTTTAGCAGTGTAGACAAACATATTGTCATAGACAACCGAATCCGACCCTATAACCACCGAAATACGGGGATCTGCTCCCGGAAGACGAGGTACGATGGCATAAATGCGATTGCCACTAGATGATACAACTGATGCTCTGGCATTGTTGAAATACACTTTGATTTTGCTGGCGTCGGTTCCAAAATTTTCACCATCCAGTAGAATCTTGTCTTTTGCTCCACCCTCCATCGGAGAAAAAGAGGTCAACACAATGGGTTTTGTTGGGTCATATCCTTTATTCAAATCAGCTTCCTCATTTTTACAAGAAGACAACAGCACGAACAGGAGTACTAAGTATGAAAAAATCTGTTTTTCAGGTCGCATTTTTATTAATTTATTACTTACAATTATGTTTTACTAAACGTCTATTCTGCATCTCAATTTTGTCCATATGCAATAACCGGAATCGTCGTTTTCTCGAATGCAAATGGTATAAAAAATTCTTCATTTTTGTTAATCTCATTGGCTCTTTAGTTTCGTTTTTCAAAGGTCAGACTTTAATGTTAGATTACTTTAAATGCGACTTTTCATAACATCAAAATCAAAATCATAAAAAACACAAAACTCTAATAAACAGAATTTTACACCGACAAATAAATCATATTTTCTAAACTTTTAAAATATACTTACAAGCATTTCGCTATGGTATTTTCGGGAATTTAACATAGAATTTATAGCCCGTTAACGCACTTCAGATTTTCACCTGTTTAAGGCTATTTTATTTCGCCTTCAATTCACTTTTGACGGCTCAAATATGATGAAGTTGACCTGCCTTTCTGCAGTAGGAATAAGTTATATCCTTAGTGATCTGTTGACTTTTGAATCAAGTATATTTCATTTAGATGGAAATAATTAAAAGAACCTATTTTTTAATCAATTTGCCCTCATCGGCGGGGAGCCCAGTCCTTTTTTCATCCTTTGTTTGCTTTTTAAAGGAATTCAAGAGACCTCTTCGAGGGTTTCCCTTGATGGAAAATGGACCAAAAGATCAAGACTGGGTCAATGTTACGCTAGAAGCAGTGTCCTTACAAATTCGGAAAATGTCGCCTTAGCCATTTGCTAATAGCAGGAGGAGGCACTAGCTCTTGTGGCAAATGGGTACAGCGACAAACAAAATTGATTAAGAAAATCCTTCATTCCTATTAACCAGACACTTACAGGCAGCAGGAATATTTTTTTTAAGCAAAAAAAAAGAAATCGTTTGGATAAAAGGGATTAACACGACAATAATAGATCTTCGCGATCAAGTACCTGAATGCGCCCTTCAAACTGATCTGGACAAATCGATTTATTTTTGGTCTTACTTCGGTATGTATAAATCGTATTTATTGAGCATCGTAGAAACCGTGAAATCTTAGCGCTGTCGGTTATGCCTAATCTGATAAGTGCAAAAATCCGAAGTTCAGTTGTTAATAATGTCCCCTTTACTTCTATTCTTTCCTCTAGAGGTAAGAGGTTATTAAACTCCATCACGAAATTAGGATATAATTTCAAAAAAGTCTTGTCAAAATTAATCAGGAACGCTTTGTATTCACTTTCAATATATGCCGTAGAATCTAATTCCATTTGGATTTTCTCAATCGTCCCTCTCTTCAGCAATCTTTTCAAATTAACACGATAATCATTCAATTTTTCAATGTAATCCGAACACAAATCGATGAACTTACTCAAGTAAGTTTCCTTTAACAAACTCATAGAGACCAATTCACTATTCGAGAATGCCATCTGACTATTGGCAATCTGTAGCTCTGCATTAGAAAGGTGCAGTTGATTACTCAGTGAATTAAGTTCTTGATTCATCTTCTTCAAATCGTCGTTCAATACACTTAACTGATCTTTTGTCTTGCGCAGTTTCCTGTATTGCTTTACGACGAACAGCGATAATAAAATGGTAAATGCCAACAGACAAGTGATAATCAAGAATCCGGATGAGATTGCATTCCGTTGTTGTACAATTTTCGTGTTATAGGCTTCATATATTTTGGGAAGAATCTTTATTATCTGTTGGACCCATCGGTACGCCCCACTATAGGTTGCATCTTGTAACGATATTTCGATAAATTGGTACGCGGTTTCAATATCACCTTCATCATATAAAAGTGCCGCCAGCTTCCACAGGGACACATACTCTTTTACTGCATATTTTACATCGGTGACAGCCGAAATAGCAAGAAATCGCTTTTGCTGTTCCAAATCTCCTTTCAAACGGAACAGAGAGGACATATAAAAGGCAACATGAGCCATCTCCCGATCTTCTACAGTGAGCTGATTGTAGGCTCCGAATAACACCTCTATCGCATCATCATAAAATTTCTGCGTTCTAAGCTTGTTGGCGAGATGTACCGTATGCCAGACCGACTGTTCAGGTGTATAGCGCAACAGTGAATCCAAACAGGCATTTATTTCACTTTTATATATTTTCTTCTCACTTGCAATAATCGTATAATCAGCTAACCCTTTGTACAGTTCCATTCGTATGGTAAAATAGAGTACGTTTATTTCATTAGGAAACTCCGCTCTAAAAATAAACTTATCTAATAATTCACTACATTCGCGATACATTCCAGCATATGCGTACGCACGGGCAACATAAAGCGAGGATTCGGCCTTGTAAATGGCGTATTTTTTAAGCGAACTCTCCGACAGCGCAAGCATGTACTCTCCATACTTCAACGCACTATCAATCTGTAAATCAGTATACATCTGAAAAAGTGATCGACAAGCATCAAATTGAGCTACCGGATTTACAGAAGAATCCAGCTGTTTTCGCATTTGATCAATCCGATTCAATTTCTTTTCCAAATAATAATCACTCTTGGCGATCTCATTTTTGAGCAAAGCAAATGATTCGCTATAGGACATATCTGTTTGTGTTCCACCTAGCAGGAGATTGAACAAAAAAGTCGATAATATTGTGAGCAAAGCGATCTTCATATTTTTCCTTAAAAAAGGCACGGCTAGGTTGCCTGCGTTCTACTATGCGACAAACAACATATCATGAATTATGTTGCCCATCCTTCATATTAGAGCTTACCATTTGGTTCTACAAAAGAAGACAAAACAGATCAGTAAAATATAAACAGAACATTATGAATTTGTTAACAATTGTATTTTATTTTTTGACGTATGAGTATATATTGCAATAACAATAAACTTTTCGTTACTAATCAGGAACCTACCGGATAAACAATCCACGCAACCAAAAGAATATAGGTGAGAGCTAGTCGGCAGAGGGATTACTTCCCCCTAAACTTGGATCCTTCCAGAATATCCTGTGCGTCTTCCTTTGCAAGCAATTGCCTTAGATTCAGCTCCGGGTTCTTTTCCATAAATTTTCGCACGATCATCCAGCCGATATAAGAGCCCAGTTTGGGTGCAGATTCATTGTTCTCTCCGAGTTCAGGGCTAAAGGGAGCCTCACTAAAATACCTCTGCACGCCCATGTAATCCGTGCTATACAACAGGTTTTCTTGAATAAACCAAGCCCACACATCTTCTTGATAGCGCTGAATCCATTCCATTTGCGGCGTGGTGTAACCTATCTTTAAGCTATCAGGCACATTTTCCAGTATCACATCCATTGCATACAACACCTTACCATTGTAGATCATGTGCTGCAGCATATTGACATCACCATTATGTTGGGGAAATAGCTCTTGCCGAAGTACGGTCTCCACTACACGAGGAGTTATATTCTCAGGTGTAAATCTTCGGGAGATATAAC
Organism: Sphingobacterium olei; assembly: GCF_005048855.1. GTDB lineage: Bacteria > Bacteroidota > Bacteroidia > Sphingobacteriales > Sphingobacteriaceae > Sphingobacterium > Sphingobacterium olei. The sequence goes on along the minus strand of NZ_SUME01000003.1, from coordinate 173,456 downwards.
GGGGTATCGATTGAACAAGGGCCGGATAAAATTCTGACTCAGCTCCCAAAAACATGTCCAATCCGATTCCAAGATAATCTTCGCCCGATATGGTCTGAAACGAGAAACCACCGACGAAAGAAATAAAACGAGGCAGCATATATTCCGGATAGTAATATTTGATGTACTTGAAAGCCTGCGACAGTTCCTTTTCCTGCCTTTCGAGATTCGGAAATGCCGTAGAAACCGCGGTTGAAAGATCTACAAAATCTTTTTTTACCAGTACTTTTTTCAAAATGGACTCAACCTTTAAGCTATCCGTAGGATGTCCTACCTCCAGCATTTCAGTCATAAAATCCGTATAAAATAGATCGTAGTGTCGCTGCCAATCACTATTTTTCTGCAGAATCGCAGCCGTATCTAAAACCGAAAACTCCTGATCAAAACGCTCAACTTTAATATCAAGTTCTATATCAGAAACATCAGGTCTACTTATTGTAGCAGATTGATGACACGAACCCATACCGAGTATGAAAAAAAAGAAATAAATTTGTGCTATATTGAATTTCATCTATATCTATCAATTTATGTAAACAAACTTAGGTAACTAGACGTTTTGTTACAAGGATTCGTTTCATTTACATGACGATTGCTGTGCACACAATTAGATGAAGTAAGACATACCTGTATATTAAATAAACAAGAGAATGATAAAACCCCCTGCAATTTTCATTGCTTCTTTCGCTTTTCTAGCGACATTTTTTGCGACGACATCCGCAAAAGGCCAGGACTATTACCCCAATCGATCCTATAGCAGCGGTGATAAAAACATCCGCTTAGCACTTACATTTAATCCCAATATCGGTTGGTTAAAATATGAAAACGGTTCTAAGGCAAAAGCGAAACCGGGGTATTCTTACGGTCTCGTTGCTGATTTCGGATTTACTAGAAACTATTACTTTTCTACCGGGCTGCTCATCAACGCGATTAATAGCAGCATTTCCGCAGGCAATGCCATGGATACCGAAGGTGATTATAAAGATTTCAGTCGAAGCATTTACTTAAAATACGTTGAAGTACCACTGACTATAAAACTCAAAAGCGAAGAAAACCAGGTAGGGCGTTTCTACGGTCAGTTCGGCTTTACCGGTGGCTTTAAGGTATCTGGAAAAGAGCAATTGCCAAGCCAAACAACAAAAACATCGATCAGTGGTGCTGATATCTTTCGTATAGGATTACTGATCGGCGGTGGTGCCGAGTGGAGACTATCCAATAACCTAGCTCTACTGACTGGTGTAGCCTATAATAATGGTTTTACGAGAGCCATCAATATGGGAGAAGGCATATATGGCGCCGATAAACCCAAGACCTCGTATGTATCCCTGAATGTCGGCTTATTTTTTTAATGGAAAACAAATTATCTACAGATGAAGATCGCTTTAGCACAATTAAATTATCATATCGGGAATTTTGAAAAAAATAATGAAAAAATAATCGATGCCATACAACAAGCAAAATCTCAAGGTGCTCATTTAGTCGTCTTTGCCGAATTGGCCATTGGCGGCTATCCGGCAAAGGATCTTTTGCGCAATGCGGTCTTTATAGAAGAATGCAAACGAAGTATAGACCTCATTGCAACGCATTGCCAAGATATTGACTGTATAATCGGCGCGCCGTTAAAAAACACCAGCGGGGAAGGAAAGAATTTATTCAATGCCGCGGTATATATCAGTAAAGGGAAGGTGGTGAACTTCCATAAAAAATCCCTTCTACCCAACTACGATGTATTTGACGAGTACCGATTCTTCGAACCGAGCGACAACCTGAGGTGTATTCAAATGGATGATCTAAAAGTCGCCTTAACAGTATGTGAAGATCTGTGGGACGATGACGGAGACAATTCGTACATCGGCGATCTGATGGGAGAACTTGCCCAAGAACATCCCGATCTAATCATCAATATCGCAGCCTCCCCTTTCTCCTATACCCATTTCACAAGGAGGTTAAATGTTTTGCAGCGTAATGTACTAAAAGCACATGCGCCACTCATTTACGTTAATCAAATCGGAGCACATGCCGATATCATTTTTGATGGACGTTCCGTTGCGCTGGATCAATACGGAGAGATCGTAGCGGAATTAAAGAAATTCGAAGAAGATATTCAATATGTAACATTTGACAAGGGTAACCTACAAGCGACTGAACAGCACGAAGAAAAACCAGAAGCAGCTGAAATTGCGTTAATACATGAAGCTCTTATACTTGGATTGAGAGATTATTTTTCAAAATCCGGTTTTCAGAAGGCAGTACTGGGCTTATCCGGCGGGATTGATTCGGCAGTTGTAGCAACTTTAGCTATCGAAGCACTGGGAGCCGAGAACGTGCTTACGGTACTCATGCCTTCCGTCTACTCTTCTGGCCACTCCTTAAAAGATGCGCTTGATCTGGTTCAAAACACGGGATGTGACCACTTAATACTACCTATAAAAGACATTACATCTGCTTTCGAAGGTACATTGAGCGATACTTTCACCGGCTTACAACCGAATACGACCGAAGAAAACATACAGGCACGTACACGTGGAACCCTCCTGATGGCGCTATCCAATAAATTCGGACATATTCTGCTAAACACCTCCAACAAGAGCGAATCTGCAGTGGGCTACGGCACCTTATATGGCGATATGGCTGGGTCACTCGCTGTAATCGGAGATGTATATAAAACTCAAATTTACGAGCTTGCTAACTACATAAATCGTAACAAAGAAATCATTCCTGTGAATACGATCGTAAAACCGCCGTCCGCAGAACTTCGTCCGGATCAGAAAGACTCTGACTCGTTACCTCCTTACGATCTATTGGATGCCATCTTATTTCAGCTGGTCGAGTTAGAAAAATCCGGTAGCGAGGTTATAAAATTAGGATTCGAAGAAGCGTTGGTGCAACGCATTGTCCACCTATTAGGCCATGCTGAATTTAAGCGATTTCAATCACCACCGATTCTACGGGTAAGTCCTAAAGCTTTTGGTATCGGAAGATCGATGCCATTGGTTGCAAAATATCCCTTTTAACGTTAAACCTTTATACCAAAAGAATGTCTAACGGTAAAGGGGTAAGTGTTTTAGTAGATTATTTACATATATCATATGAAAAAGTTATTATTTTTTGTTTCGTGTCTGACGCTGATCGTCGTGACTTCGTGTTCTTCCCAGAAGTACCACACCACCCGCGTGCAAAATCTAGATTTCAGCCAGTATAAAACTTACGGTTGGTTACCGCCCGTGGATTCGCTATCTAAAGATTATTTTAATAATGATATTGCAAAAGGAAATATCCTTACCACAGCAAATAAAGAACTAGAAGCTAGAGGATTAACCTATTCCAAAGAAAATCCGGATATATTATTTCGATATGTTACCATTGTGAACAATAAAAGTCGCTTAGTTTATGGAAATTACTGGGGTGGTCCTTGGGGATGGGGCGGCCCATGGGGATGGCATAGACCCTGGGGACTCTATGGAGGCTGGGGAATGGGCTGGGGTATGGGAATGGGATTCTCACATCCTGTAGCTAAAGAGAAAGTCCGCTACGGACATATCATATTGGAAGCGGTAGATCGTAAAAGCAATGGTGTTATTTGGCAAGCAAGGGGTACTGGAGAGGTTGATATTCCCGAAAAAGCAATTAATGATTTACCTAAAATTGTATCAGGTATTATGAAAGAATATCCGCTACAACCCAATAAGAAGTAATAAAAAAAGCTCTGAAAATAAATTCGGAGCTTTTTTTATTACTTCTTTGCTTCCAGACATCCCATGATAAATGGCCCTGTGGCCTTTGAATCATTTTCACGAATGCGTTCATTCACATAATATTCGTAACTTCCATCGCGGTAAGGATGACCGCCCAATCCAGCCACGGCATTGCACTGGATTAGGGTAAGATTATCACCATCCTTACGGATCAGTTTCGTATTTATTCCTTCGAAAACCTTATCTACAACGCTTACGTATTCCTTACCGATATAACCTCTATTGATTGCCTTGCTATAGCCATAAAGAAACATGCTGTTCACCGAGGCTTCCTGGTAATTTTTGGGCGCTCCTGCCTTATCCAGCACCTGCCACCAAAGACCGTCCTTATCCTGATATCTGGTTAAGCTTTTCGCTAAACCTTGAATAACCTGTACCACACTATCTCTCCTCGGGTAATCTGCAGGAATGTAATCTAACACATCGACCAACGCCATATACCACCACCCGATACTTCTTCCCCAAAAATTAGGTGACTGTCCAGTTATGGGATTCGCCCATTGTTGTTTCTTGCTTTCATCCCAGGCATGATAATACAAACCCGTAGCGGGATCGAAAGTATGTTTAGCAGCGATTAAGACGTGATTAATCGCATCCTCATAGTACGTAGAGTCTTGCGTGAACTGACCATATTGCGCCACAAATGGCGCCGCCATATACACCCCATCCAACCACACTTGATGCGGATAAATCAACTTGTGCCAATAAGCTCCTTCCAACGTACGTGGATGCCGCTTCAGTTGATCCATTAGACGCTCAATAGCTAATTTATATTTTTCCTTACCCGTCTCTTTATATAAGAAAAACAAAATTTTACCCGGATTAATATAGTCTACGTTGTACGTTTCCACTTTGTACAGGTGAATTTCTCCCTGCTCGTTGATAATGGTATCGCCCCACGCTTCTACATAATCAAAGTATTTTTGATCTCCTGTCTGTTCCCAAACTTTTAACATCGCCAGGCAGCCCAAGCCTTGTGCATATCCAAAGTAAAGCCGTTTGCCATGATCCAGTTGCCACGCTTCTGGAAATCTATTCATTTCTGAATTCGCAAACTGGATGCCAACAGATTGGGCATAAGAGCCGACGACAACGAACAAATAAGATATCAAGATGGCACATACTTTCATATTTAATCAGTTTTAAATGGTAAGGCGAGTATAATAGTTTGTCCGGTTCCGAGCGAAGCCGAACAAACCATTAAGAGAAATAAACTAATATAATTTTTCAATGTATCTATCACGTAAATTAGTACAAAGGATGTTGTTGCCCCCTTAAACCAGGGTTGTCGTCAATAGTACCTGTACTTAAAGGAAATAGTTCTACTTTATTTTTTTCAAGTCCTCGATAAATGTTGTTAAGCCATACGGCATCTGCAGTTAAAGCATTGGAGTTAAAAGCAGAAATACCGCTATGCATTTCCAATATCGTATAGCCTTCTGACTCTAAATCCGTTACCTCATCTGCGGTAGGTTCAGTCTTAAAAGGTATAAAATCTAGTGCCACGGTAGGATCGTTAAATGAAATAGCCGGTGTACGTTTGTACGCACGGTATAGATCGATATCAGTATATTTCCCAGTTTTGTTGGCCATATCTAGCATATCTTGTTTTGTACTGGTAAGCTTCTCGAAAAGAATGCCCCAACGGATCAAATCGGTACGTCTCCAGCCTTCAAATCCAAGTTCCAGTTTACGTTCCTGAATGATGGCATCTTTAAAATCCTGATACCCGGACGGCGTCACGCCTATTTTAGACGCATCCCCTCCAAAAGCTCGTAGGCGCACCTTCTCATACATTTCTTTCGCTACGGTAGTCGGTCCATTATTCAGTTCATTTTCGGCTTCGGCATACATGAGCAATACATCAGCATAACGCAGGTCAATCCAATTAATATCCCTTAAGTTCACACCGATACTCTCATCGCCCTTCCAGTTGACACGAAATTTACCGATTGTATGCGTGGCATAGGTATTCATCTGATGCGTACTGTCAGCCGCAAGAGAATAGCTCGCAATGGCCACATCTCTCCTACTATCCCCTTCCTCAAACTCAAAGTAATAGGTCGGTATCGCCGCCATTGCCGGTTGCGCTTTTTTATGAAACGAATTTTGATGGGCAAAGATGCCATTGGTATACCCGATTCTTGATTCATTACGGTCTGCACCCAGCTGACCGTATTCCAGCATAGATTCTACATTGTATCGGCTGTTAATCACATCCCTAAAAATGGTTTCATAACTATCAACCAAATCATTCTCACCTTGAGTGACCACAGCTTCACAAGCAGCACGCACAATTTCATAGAGTTCTTGAATCCGCGCCGGATCCGAACGTTGCGCCAGTTGTACGGATCCTGGATTATACGAGTTGAGATCCCATCGCAATGAATAGCCTGCTGCATATAACGCTGTTCGCGCAAGAAGCCCTAGCGCTGCATTTTTTGTGATGCGTTCCGACGCCGTAGCGGATTGGCTTTTCCAAGGTAGTAATTCGACCGCCATCTGTAGATCTGCTACACAACCATCCAAGATCGTATCGCGGCTTACCCGTGATGAAGCGAAACTTTCTTCCTCGACAACAGGCCTGCGTGGATAAGGTACATCTCCAAAATAACGGACTACATTCAGCATGTTTTTCGCACGTATGGCATATGCTTCACCCAAAAAACCATCCAATTGTTTTCTTTCCGCCTCCGTTACATTCTCCATCAAAGGAATGTTGCGGATAAGTACATTTACCTGCTCAACACCGGCATACATCGTCCGATAAGTTGAATTTGGGCTTGTGGCCGGATTGTACACATAATTTGATACTTGGTTTTTTGAATTCGTTTCTCCCTCTGTGGAGAAGGCTTCATCTGTGCCCATGCCAAATTGATAATACAGTTCCATGTTAAATGTACTGGTATATGCACCTAAAAGTGCCATTTCTACCCGTCCCGGATTTTCAAAAATAGTCGTGCTATCAAAATCCTTCTGCGAAGGAAGTTCTAACCAATCCTTACACGAGGTTGTCAATAAAACTACGGAAGCACTTAATATATAAATAATTTTTTTCATTGCATTCAAATTTAAAAGGTCAAATTAACGCCCGCCACTACACTCTTCGCCCGAGGGTAAGCCGAATTGTCCACTCCTCTGGTTAATATACTTCCGCTTGCCGATACCTCAGGATCATAACCCGAATAGTTGGTAAACGTATGGATGTTGTTTAAGGTAACGTATACACGCATCCGGTTAATAAAAGCTTTCTTTGAGACTCCGTCAGGCAGTGTGTATCCGAGGGTAATATTATTTACACGTAAGAATGACGCATCTTCCAAGTAATAATCTAGGGCATCGGAGATCGCAATATTATTACTCGAATTTAAACTCCATATTTGATCGTTACTACTCTGATTTGGATTTAATTCGGCCAATCTGCCCAGATCCCTCGTCTCCAATCCAGTATTCGGATCAATAAGTGTATACCGATCTGCCATAATTCCTAATGAGTTCTGGTTCGGTAAATATGGACCCATATAGCGCTGTGTATTCATATTAAACGCTTGGTTTCCATAAACAAAATTCAGAAAAACACTTAGATCAAAATTCTTATAGATAAATTCATTATTAAATCCACCGAAGAACTTTGGCTCGGGGTTACCAATTACCGTACGATCATTCGTAGACCAAACCGGATTACCATCTGCATCCGTTTCGCCATTAACCGCAATATACTTTACATCACCAGGCTTCACAGATGAACGATTTTTGCCCTTCAATGAGGCAACACCATCATTCAGGGTATAGGACCCGTCCGCATTCTGTGTAAAATCATCGGTTGTATAAACCCCATCGTATTTATAACCATAAAATCGACTTACCTGCTCCCCCACTTCTGTTCTAAAATCTATACGCGAACTTAAATTTCGTATCATGTAATCATTACCACTTGATCCGAAAAGCGCTTTGACCTTAGAACGATTAAACGTCATGTTGAAGCTAGATTTCCATTGGAAATCATCCTTTCGAATATTCATGGTGTTCAAAGAGATTTCTACACCTCTATTCCGAAGGGCAGCTATATTTTGGTACTGCAGCGCATAACCCGTAGACGTTGGAATCTGATTTTCGATGAGTAGATTTTGCGACTCGTTATTATAAAAATCGGTAGTCAGGTTTACGCGATTGTTGAAAAAAGCCAGATCTAAGGCGACGTTGGTCGTCTGTGTTTTTTCCCAAACCAGATCCGGGTTTCCCAATACATCTGATGGTTTCACACCTGTGATCAGTGAATTACCGACTGCGACCACTGTGGATCCATAAAGTGTCGCATACCGTGTTGTTCCAATCCGGTCATTACCTGTCGTACCGTATCCCGCTCTCAGCTTCAATTGATCGAAAAAGCTAACATTTTCCATAAACTGCTCATTGTGTATGTTCCAAGCGGCAGATGCAGAGGGGAAAGATCCCCATTTGTTACCTTGCCGAAATGTAGAAACCCCGTCCGTACGAATTGTTGCTGTTAATAAATAACGGTCATCATAATTGTAGATACCCCGGGCAAAGGTTGAAACCAAACCATACCGTCTTTCCTCCGCTTCACCACGATTGGTTCGTCCTGCTAACGACACATCATTTAAACCGAAATTATTGGCAGGAAATTCGAAGTATTCGTGTCCTAAGCCCATCCCCTTTTCGTAGCGCACCTCGTGTCCGGCTAGCAAATTAATGTTATGCTTACCCATATCCTTTATCCAAGACAATGTATTTGTCAGTTGCCACTCGTACGATTCCGAATTCGCTCTGGAGCCATAAGGCCCCCCGTTATTTCTTGCATTAACGGTACGTCCATCGTCCCAAAAATCTGTTCTGCGTTGGTTCCATTGATAGCCGGCTGAACTACGAAATGTAAAATCGTTCAAAAATTTAGCTGTTATACCCATGTTAACGTTTGCAAGTCTCGAGGCGCGTTCGCGTGTGCGGGCATCGTTCATGATAATAGGATTGTAGACATCGTATTGCGAATCAATCAGCTGTAACTCTTCTGCAACATCAGAATTAAGGAGCTGTTCGTCCGTAAACCGAATACCACCAGTCGCTGGTTGCAGTATAGACATCTTTAGCATGCCATCTAAGGATCCTGATCCTTGTCTATTTGCATCTTGAAGTAAGGTATTGAAATCTAAATCGACACCTTCAAACAGCTTTTGATTTATCTTGGCCCGAACACTATTGCGACGAAACCCCGTTTTAGCCAATAATCCGTCTTGACTTGTATTGTTGTAAGAGAGCATGAACTTGGTGTTCTCATTGCCCCCATTAATATTTATATTATGCGTTTGGAGAAGTGCAGTACCCCCGAAAACTTCCTCCTGCCAGTCCAATCCCGCTCTATTTCCGTAGTCATTCCGGATTCGATCATATGCGCTACTCGCAAAATTGGCATCAGTTGGATCGCCACCAAACATATTCGCAAACCTAACTTGCTGACCACCTAAGGTTTGGTATTCGTATTGATATTTCACATAATCCTCCACGTCGAGCAGATCCAATTTTTTACTTAACCCTTCAAAACTTGCATAAGCATTATAATCCACGCTGGTACGCCCCGCTTTACCAGATTTTGTCGTGATAAGGACAACTCCATTTGCTCCTCTCGATCCGTAAATTGCGGAGGCGGAGGCATCCTTCAGGATGTCTATATTTTCAATATCGTTGATATCGATATTCATCAACGCATTTTCCATCACAAATCCATCCACTACATAAAGCGGAGAAGTTTCGCCTGTAATAGAGGTTCCGCCACGAACAGTAATATTGATATCAGCTCCCGGCGCACCACTTTGTGTAACCACATTTACACCGGCCACTTTGCCTGTGATAGCTTGGGCAGCAGTAGTGACAGGTACATTACGGATATCGGCCGCTTTTACGGATCCGACAGCACCCGTTAAGTCCTTTTTCCGGGCGGTTCCATATCCTATTACGACCAGTTCTTCCATCACATTGGTACTTTTGGTCATTTGGATATCAATTTTAGTTTGATTATTGACCGGAACCTGTTGGGCTTCGAAACCCAGATAATTAAATGTTAATGTTGCTGCAGTTGGAACAGAAATTTTATACATACCTGCTGCATCGGTCTGTGCAGACGTGGTACTGTTGGAGACGGTGATGGTTACACCGCTTAAAGGTGTGTTGTCCTGATCCGTAACAATTCCTGTTACGTCAATGTTCCCTTGTGCCTTGGTAGCTAGAAAACTGAAGAACAGCAGGCTAGCTAAGATAATTCGTTTTGTAATGAGCATCGGCTTCTATATTGATAATAAAAATAAATAGGTTTACTACTCCCCCATTTTCAGGTGGAGAACAAAAATAAACCTATTCTTAGCTAACATGCATCCTGTGCCATCCTGAAATAGAACAGCATAAAACCGCAGCACTTAGCGCCGATTAATCTTAATACAATAAATAAAACAAAGCTTACTAGCTATAAATGTGTCATTTAAGAAATTAGCGTATAAAAATCTTAAAATAGATTAATTTTCACCATTGTAACAAGAATGTTTTGTTACAATGGTGATCATAATTGTTAATAACTTAGTTTAGCGGATATTTAATGAACCAATTATTTTCGTCCATCAGGTACGATCGAATTTCCTCTTCGCGACCACCGTATTTTTTTGATACGATATCCGCTACAATGGAATTATCCTGCCATCTCTTGGCAATTCGTACCATGGAAAAGAAAGGTTTTGCTTCACCAGAACTTTCCAACAATGTTTCTTCCACAATAAGCTTATCCAATGCCTTTTTGTAAGCAGTGGTATCTGCTGCCGTGCTGCCTTCTCCTGGCTTAGCTATCCCGGCCGGATACACCGCAGACATATTGACACGACGACGTATCCCCCAGTTTCTTCTAAGTGGAGTGGTTTGCAAGGGATCAGCAAAGGGATATCTTAGGTTACCTACATTCAAATCCTGATATGTACTTATACCATTATTCAAAAGAGCTTCAGCTTCCGCGAATAAGCTTAAGTGATTCAGTGCCTCTATTACAGCAAAATGTACATCAACATCTCTGTAAATCGTGACATGCACATTATTTTTATAGATCTCCGAAGGAGTCTCTCTGTCCCTGGAATATTTTCGAACGACCCAATCCCCGTTTTGAAAAAAATAGGTAAAGTTTTCCCCCCTATACTGGTCTCCCAAATTAAGTCCGTCCGCACGCAGCTGTCTGGCATATCTATCCATAGATACCTGAGACGGTCTCAAATAATAGACCGAAGGTGGCGTATTTGAGAAATACTTAATCAATCTATTCGTTTGGTTACGTTCGTAATCATAAGGAACAATATTGATCAATACTCTCGTTCTAGTTATCGGATCCCGTGTAAACACCTGAATCGCCTCCCCATTATAGTCATCACTACTTACTTTGTAACGCGCACTCCCGTTATCATAAATAAAATTCATCCCGTTTGCGACTACTTTTTCATATTGTCCAGCCCACAATTGTAATTCTATCAACAAGGGCATGGGTGAAGGACAAATCATATTCCAGACCAAATCCTGCTGATTGGTCGGCACGCCTGGAAATAGAATGTTCGCCCAATTCGTTTCGTATAACCCATTCACACCGTCAACTCCCGATTCCATTAATGACAACAACTTGGGTATCAGCTCATCTAACGTGATCATAGGAATAGTGCCGATGTCGTCAAGCTTCAGATTAGGATTGTCAAAATAGGCTACTTTTCCATACAGCTTTCCAACGGTCAAATAGGTCCAAACCTTAAATCGGATTGCTCCCGAAATCAATGCCCTATAATCCGACTCTTCGATTACTTTAGGGTTTTCCTTACGGTATTTCACGACTTTGTCAATATAGTTATTGGCATTGACAATCAAATCGTAATAAGGACTCGGATTGGCGAACTCGTTGCCTCTGGTTTCTTTAAAATTGTAGATATCCCATAGATCCTGTGGCGCATTTTGCGTAGGTTCCAGAAAATCTGACCGCAAGTCGCTCAGGAAAATCGTCTGATCGGCAATCGCCTGCATTTTGGAGGCAACACCGATATAGCCCGAATACAACTCGTTGGCTTCACCCACATAATTTTCATCCAACAGGATATCACTGGTATCCACTTCAAAGAACTTCTCACAGCTGTAAAAGCTGCATGCTCCTATCAATAACCCGTATATTATATATTTTTTTTTCATAAAATTACATCCTATAACTTAATGTTCACACCGATTTTAAATGTCCTTGGCAACGCAACTTTACCGTAATCTAAGCCTGTATACTCCACCTGATTGGCGTATTCGGTCACGGGATCCAAGCCAAGATAATTGGTCCATGTAAATAAATTTTCACCTGCGATATACCACTCCGAGTTACTCAATGCTTTAATTCTACTTTTGGAGATGCTATAAGAGAATATCAAATTTTCCAACCTCAAATAGGATGCATCTTCTATCCAACGACTTGAAAACCGCGCATTTTCCATTGGATCGCCGTACTGTACTTTCGGGATATCGGTCACCTGTCCATCAGCTTGCCACCTCCGTAAGGTTGCTTCTGATTGGTTAGCCCAACCATCCTGCGATTCCAAGCTCCTACGAAGCCCATTGTACATCCGGCCACCTTGACTGTAGCTCATATAACCTTGAAGGTTGAATTGCTTATACCGCAAACTGACCGACCCTCCGCCAAATAATTTCGGCAGGCTACTCCCCAACAATTGTTTATCCTGCTTATCGATAACACCATCCTGGTTGACATCATTAAACAAGGCATCCCCCGCTTCAAAAGCCTGAGTTCTAAAATCGGTCAGGTTATGTGCTTGTGCTTCTGCCTGACTCGAAATCACACCCATAAATTCGTATCCATAGAAAGAAAACGGAGATTGTCCGACCATATTAATACGTTGCACCTCATCGGGCTGATCGACAATTAGGGAACTGTTTCCGACAAGCTGCTTAACCGTACTGTTCAGCGTAGAAATATTTCCACCGATGGCTAAAGACCAAGTCCGATTATCCAATACAGAAAGGTTTAAATCCACCTCTAATCCATGATTATCAATCTGTCCGCCATTGATATAGACCCGATCGATACCCGCTATAGGGGAAACAGGGAACATATTCAACAGGTTTGAAGATTTTGAATAATAATAGCCGACATTTAGGTTGAACTTTCTGTCAAAACCTGAAAAGATAAGGTTAGCCTGCACGTTTTGGTTATCCTCCCATTGTATTCCGGTATTTGGGATATTGCCGACGACAACACCGGCCAACTGTCGGTACAATTGGCTGGAATAATACGATTTGGAGAGCTTCGAAGAGAACCGGCTATTTCCTGTTTTCGAGTACCCTAATTTCAGAATCAGACTATTGATACTTTCGACATCTTTGATTCCTCCATAATTGCTCATCAGGAACGACACATCTGCCGCGGGAAATAGTCCAAAGCGATTGGCAGTATTACCCGATACCGAAGAGCCGTCCACATTCAGGGAAGCATCAACCTTCACCAAATTGCGAAAGTTGTAGCTGGAAAATCCATAGAAACTTAACCAGTTCCATTTTTCACTGTACCCCCAAAACATCCTGCCCGCAGCATTCGTATAGTTCAGTGTTCTGTAAAAATCTGAACTGGTATTCCGTCCAGATCCCGCATCATATTCTTGCGAGCTCATGATGGACTGTATACCTCCACCAATCTGCCAAACATCTTGCCCAAAAGTCTTGTCGTATAGGGTGTTCACTCCTAAGAAAATATTGGAGGTTTGCCCCTCCCCAGCCCTAGCCGTATTGAGGGCGATTCCTCCTTCCAGAGGTGCCACCGTCCCGCTAGACAATCCCGGCACGAAAAGAGCTTGCCGGGTATAATTTGAAAACAAACCCACTGTTCCGGTAAACCGTAAGTTCGCCGAAGCCTTATAAATTAGGTTCGCGTTGACAAATACATCGTATATATCCGAACTCACATTTCCGTCGTTTAACAGTGCTACCGGATTGGTTACCCCAAAGTACCCTATGGCATCATAGTCTGGCAACAGATTGTTATCCCGATCTTTCTTATAAGGGCTTAGCACCGGTGCCCTGTACATGGCCGCCAATACCGGATTGGTCTCTCGTGATATGCCCTGCTCCTGCAACTTGGACGTCGCATAAGTCAGTCCCATCGCAGCATTCAGGTCAAACTTAGCGCCCAACGCAACGGTTGTATTCATGCGGGTACTGTACCTCGTATTTCTTGTTTGATCCAATGCTCCGTTTTGGTTCAATACCCCGAGGGAAAGATCATATTTTGCGACTGCATCCCCACCTTTCACACGCAGGTGATTGTCGGTGACGAAGGCATTTCTATAAATGAGGTCTTGCCAGTCTGTTGTATTGTTATAGAGGTAATTGTAAAAATAGTTTGGATCATCACGAAGAAAAGGAAAATTATTCAGGAGCTGTCCCATATCATCGTACTCCGTCATCCCTACGTTACCCAAATAACTTTTGTAATCACTCACTCCCAATACTGGGATAGTCCTAAAATTATGCGCTACGCCGTAATTTCCTTTAAACTCGATCACGGTCTGCAGATCCAATGAGGAAGAGGTTTCCAAGGACAATACGCCATTGGAGCCCAATGAACCGTATCGAGCTGCATCCGCACCTTTGAGCAGACGCACACTTTTTATATCATTGACATTGATCGCGCTCAATATTCCGCGTGAGTATGCGCCTATTATGGGCGAATTGGTCGCGTCCGGTAGAAAAGGTATCCCATCAATGACGATCAAGGGCGAATTGTCCGCCTCAAAAGAGCGCGCACCTCTAAAATTGATTGTTCCTCCTTCGGAGACCATCCCACTTTTATTCGTGATGCGAAGACCAGCCATCTCGCCGACCAATACGTTTTCAATACCTATCGCCCCCGCTCGGTAGTCCGTACTTTGCAGATAAGCACTATTTTTCTCTGAAAAGGCGCCGTCGATGACATTGTCGTACTTGATCCGGCCTTCAGAAATCAAAGTAACTTCAAATTCAGTACGACCCAAAACCTCAACAATGGCTTCATAATATCCCGGACTCCAGACCCTGATCGTGGAAGGAAAAGTATCCAGATCCTCAAACCGAAAAGTTCCGTTTGCCTTGGTCTGTGTGTTGTGCGATGTATTGACTATACTAACTACCGCATTAGGAATAGGTGCTTTGTCATATGAGCTCAAAACCTTACCTGAAATAATAGTCTGTGCAAATATGGGCAGGGTACCCAACACTACTGTTGAAGTTAAAATTAATCTATATAAGCCTCTAGCTCTATTTCTCATAAACTTACTTAAAAAGTTGGTTAATAATTATTTGCTGTTGGTACCAGGGTCCAGTGATACGGTCGAAGGGTCTTCGTTCCACTCGAATACTCGATCTTGATCCTGAAGGAGTTCATTCCTTCCCCTTCCACGTTAACCGTGCCGACTAATCCGCCCCATCCGTTATGGTTGGACACGCCGGGAGTCGTATTGGTATTCCGGTCATAATTCCAGGGGTTGGATTGGCTTACATTGAGGCCGCTCCTCACCAATACGTCATTGAAGTAAATATTTAGATAGGGGTGACCCGACGCCCTGAATCCCATATACAAGTTGTATTCGCCCGCGGGCACCTCCACCACCTTGTAGGTTGTCGCACCAGTCGCATCTTGTTCCAACATGATGGCCGTGAAATCCAGGGATGGCACAGATGCTTCCGCTGCATCTCCCTGAATCAGCAAGTACCGATAGGGATAACCAGTAATCCCCAGTGCTGGAAAGTTCACATTATCAGTAACTGTAGGAACGATACTGGTTATGTCAGTCGTTGTAAACAGACTAGGTTTGATATCATCCGGTACGGACTCCCAATAATGAAACAGCTGCTTAATCATGGAGATATGCACATTGTTCGGAATCTTTAATTTCGTAATGTTGTAGATCCTTCCGTTACTCATGCGCATATAATCAGGGTCTGCCTGCTGTATATCTGGCTTCCATAACCTACTGAAAGCTGAAGTT
This sequence comes from Sphingobacterium olei, assembly GCF_005048855.1. Taxonomy (GTDB): domain Bacteria; phylum Bacteroidota; class Bacteroidia; order Sphingobacteriales; family Sphingobacteriaceae; genus Sphingobacterium; species Sphingobacterium olei. The sequence continues at coordinate 157,621 of NZ_SUME01000003.1, read as the reverse complement.
AAATCTTCCGTGCCGTAGTTCTCTATGACCTTGTTGTAAAAGATTGCTTCTTTGATCCAAGTATAGGCAATAAGCGAGTCTGCCCGTAAAAATGCCTTACCAAACTGTCCGTATAGCTCGCCCAGATTCGCAAAGCAATCCTCGATCACTTCATTACTGGGCAAAAACATGGTCACCTGTGCAAATTCTGACATAATATTTGACCTCAAAAAAATCGGGTTGGTGATCGAAAAAACAGAGTCATATACGGTATTCCCTTTAGAATCTACACCGATTGGTATGCTATTCGCCAAATCAAAGATCGTATCGTTCATGGCCAAGATCGTGTCCCTGATGATGGAATGGCTATCTCCCAGATTCTCGATATAGTCATAGATACTAATATCCGGCGACAGCAATTGATCGATCTCATGAACAACCCCGTTTTTACACAATTGATTTCCCTTGATAATCGTGCCGTCCCCAACATGGACTTGATCTCCATTGACTTCCACAGAAAGATACTTCCCGTTGAACGTCATCAACCGCAGGCCAGTTTTTAGTTTCGTCTTGTCAAATACCAGACTGTTGATATGATATCTCAGTATATACTCTTCGTCAAAGTCCATACTACTCAATGCCATCATTTTTTCGTTGGATACCGCCCACACCGTTAGGGTGTGGTCTCTTTCCAGCTCCTTGTCCAGTCCATATTCCTTCAGCTTTGCCACGAATGCTGAATATTGAGTCTGTGTTTCAAGATAGTCCAAAACATTCAATGGGGACACTACCTCCGTTTCCTCAAGATCCCGGTAGTGGTCCTGCCATGTTTTTTGACATGCACTCATCAAAACCGTGCTAAGTGCAATCAGGAATAATACAATATTTTTCATCTGTATATTATTTATTTTTTAAAGGTGATGAAGCTATCAGATTTTTCATCAATGTATATTCTGAACAGATTCTGAAAAATCATGATGGTTTCATAACGTCTACTTTTATATTTTTAGTCAATAGGATCAAAAACGATATGATCCAGGATGATCAACCTGCCATCCAACGATAGTATGCGCAGTGTATGCGATGTGGTCTCCTGAAAATCGACCTCACCCAAAACCTGCGTCCTTTTGCCTTCTGCTGTATTGGAAATAACAAATCGCGGATTTAAGGTCTGATTATCCATGATAAATGAGCATATTCCCGAATTCGTACTCGATGCCGGGCTGACCCAGACAAAGGTAACTCGGTATTTCCCCCTTACAATCGTAGGTGTCTTGAACTCTATCCAGCCAGACTCGCCTAGCGTGACTCTAAAGTGATCCCAGTTCAGTGTACCTGTATACCAAATCCCATCGTTTGATCTGTTATTTCGATAGATCAATACATCAGCTCGGTTTTCCGGGACAGATTGCCATTTGATACTGGTCAACTCACTGGCTGTAAATGTTTTGTTATATTGCGCACCTAAGTCTGATTTTCTGTAGTTGGTCACATTGGCAGCGACATCAGGATAGTCGGTAAACTCCCAAATAACCTGCACGCGCTCCGGCAAAAACAGCGGCATCCAATTGTCTACCTCATGCACGACTCCGTTTTTGGCGACAATATTAAATTCGACAAATTGGATATAACTTTGCATGTCTGTTGTGGCATTAATAACCAATTCCGACGGCCCTTCAGAGACTTTCATCAATTCATTGGCTGCCATCGTTTCAAAATTCATGGTATGCACACCTTCCGGGAATTTTCCCAAATCTCCGTAAGAGCGCTGTTGCGCCAATATATGATAGGCTACATATTTATACAGGCCATTCTCGGGATTTTTATAATCTGAACCACTTGGCACTTCTAGTTTTTGAACCAAATCCTGCAGGCTTTGTATACCTTCTTTGGCAAGGGTACTGTTGGAAACCGCAAATGTGGTATACTTAAACCGTTGCTGTATAGGCTCCCCATTTTGGTCCACAGCCTCGGTATATACCCGGTTCAGGATTTCGTCTAAACCTGTTGCGACCACTGCTTCCCGGAAAACGCTAAATTTAGGATCTTCCAACCGGTTGTAAATAGTTGCCGTCAAGGGCACCAGCACATCGTCAAGACTGTGTATGATACCATTCGTCGCTTTGATATCAAAGGTATTGATCCGGGATTCACTGTTGAGATATACTGCCTCCAGCCCGAGCTCCCTAAACTCAATATACAGGTTATCATCTGTTGCATTCAAATCGTTGATCGCTCCGCTTTGGAATTGCCCGAGATCAATTTGAGCACCCGGAATCAAGTGATATTTTACCAAATAATTGGCGTCCTCCTTGGTCATCTGCGATACAGACGAAAGACCAAGCTTTTGCAAATACCTTTCTACACCGGTATTTGTCGGTGCAAAAAAAGTATAAATACGGGCAAGGTTCAACGTATTATATAGGTCTGCTTTTTCCAATATTTCCACCCACAGTGCATACTTGCCATCAGGATCACTTTTGAGCAATAAAGCTATTGGCTTTTCTTCGTATGCCATATACGTATTATCTTCATAAGCATCTTTGCAGGCGCCTGTCAAGAACAGGATACCTGCGATAATCATATATAGCGGAGATTTTATCATAATTGCTAATCTTTCCATCTTCTTCACTTAGTTTAGAGGTGCATAATAGGGATTCTGTTCCAAGAGTTTATTATTCCGTATCTCATCCTGATGAATAGGCAGATAATGGGCATTTTCGTTCATTAATATGGAGCGTACCACTGGGGCAGATCCTCCCGTCATCCCTTCCATAACTTCATCGATAAGGTAATCCTTATACGCATAATTATTGCGCTTTGCAACACGCAAAAGGTCGTACCAGCGCTTACCTTCTCCGACAAACTCGCGCGCACGTTCGTCCATCAATAACGCTAACATCTCCAGCTCCGTGGAACCTGGTGTGATCGGTCTAGAGATCTGTGCCCGGGAACGGACTGCTGCAATCAATTCCAATGCTGCAGGATAGGAACTCTCCCCTTTCATAAGCAGTGCTTCGGCTTTCATCAGATAAATATCGGCTACACGATACAGTATAAAATTTTGATCGCTTTGAGGCCTCGGGATCGTTGTATTTCCCTCTGCACCGATATATTTCCACAGCTTGAGGTCAGCTGCGTAGGTTGCACGTAGGCCACGGATATCTTCCGGATTTTCCTGGAAAAGGGCCAAGCCATAAGGAGAGATAATCCAATTGTAAGATGCACCGAAAATAGTTGTAAAATTATTGGTCTGCTGTTTTGCAAAGTCAAATTGGATTTCAAAAATACCCTCATTCGAATTACCCGGATTGAAGATTGTAAACCAATTGTTACGTGCATTTACCACGCCTTCAATTAGCCCGACACGTCCGGATTCGAGTACCGCATTACAGGAAAAAATCGCTTTATCATACTCTTCGGTCCACAGATAGACATCGGCCAATGTCGCATGAATTGCATTGGAGGTAGAGCGACCTTTGGTTTCCCATACGGTCGGCCATATATCTTTGCTGTTCTCCAATGCGGTTGTCAGATCAAGGACGATTTGATTATAGATGTCCTGCTGTGAAGATTTCCTCACTTCGTACGGCTGACTATCGTTCATATACGGTTCTAGGATCAGGGGAACTTCCCCAAAATTGCGAACCAGATAGAAATAACTCAATCCCCTCAAGAAATAGGCCTCAGACAAAAACGAGTTCATTACGGCTGGGTTAAACGAGGGATCCCGCTCCACTACATCCGGCGCATAGCGTATCACCATATTGGCATAATTGATAATCTGGTAAAAATCTCCCCATTTGACCATTTCATTGGAAGGAAGTAGCCTTAAATTTTTGAAATCGTTCAAACCTACGGGTATGAAGCCACCGGTGGAAAGCATATTCCCTCTGGCCTCGCCCCAGGTTATCATGGGGTTGACCGATTTTTGTAAGGTGACATAGGCCGATCCAAGTACAGCTTCCACCTCTTCTTTCGTGTTCCAATATTTATCCGTTACCTGTTCATTCTCTGGCAAGAGATCCAGCCACTTGCTACATGAGCTACTCAACACGGCCAATAGGACTACTGTATATTTAATTATCTTCATAGCTTACAAATTAAAAATTAGCTAAAATACCAAATGCGAATCGTCTTGGTCTGGGTGTACTCGCTTTATCTTCACTGAGCATGTATATATTAGACGACAGGGAGACTTCTGGATCCTGACCGGAATAATTAGTCCATGTAAATAAATCCTGCATCGTACAAAAGACGTCAAACCGCGTAATATTAAACCGGTTGATAAACGGTTTCGGAAAGGAATAGCGCACAGAAACCGATCTCAATCTTATAAAGGACGCATCCTCCACGAAGCGATCCGATCCCAAGGTATTGTATCCTTCATTAAATAAAGCTCTCGGAATATCCGTCTGATCGCCTTCGTGTCTCCATCGGCTTAATACCGCCGTACTTTGGTTGTTCATTCCTCGCATATTCTCCGTATCGATGCGTACCCGATTGACGACTTTTTGTCCAAGTCTACCGTGAAAATTTGTTGTCAGTGAAAATGCCTTATAACGTACACTTATTCCTGCACCACCGTTAAACAGTGGCATAGCGTTCCCCAAATAGACAATATCGTACTGATTGATGACCCCGTTTCCGTCCATGTCCTGATATTTGGCATCCCCGGGGTAGACTTTACGGTTACCATTCTGCATATAAACGGCCTCCCCCATCAAGTCGTAAATGACATTATTGTTTAGATCACGCGCAAAAGTCTCGGTTTCATTTTGATATACACCCAAATACCTATACCCGTAAAATGAACCCAACGGGTTTCCTTCAATGATCTTGTGGGCGTAATTACCATTATCAAAATTATACTGTTCAAACTGTCGATTTTCCGGCAGTTCCAGTACCTCATTCTGGTTTCTTGAGAAATTCAGATCTGCACTCAAGGTAAAGTCTTTAGCACGAAATATATCTCCTCTAAAAATGATCTCCCATCCCTTGTTTACCATTTCACCGGAATTGTAAAATTTCATTTCGGTAAAACCAGTCGAGGAAGGCAGCTTGACATCCTTATTCAGGAGGTCCGTTGTCAGTCGGTTGTAAATTTCTCCAGTGAAGTGCAGACGATCTTTAAAAAAAGATAATTCTATACCGATATCGGTTTGGGTAATGGTCTCCCATTTCAAATTATCCAATTGTATTCTTGTCGGGCGGATGGCTGTCATATCCATATAACCCGGTGTGATGGGTTGAAAAACACCCATATACGTATAGGCACCCGTAGGACCGTTTCCGCTTTGCCCCCAGCTGAATCGTAATTTGGCCATATCAAGAAAATCAAATTGCTTCATAAACTCTTCATCCCCAAGCTGCCAGGCCACCCCGAATGCCGGGAACCCCTTCCAGCGGTGCTGTGCCGATATGGCCGAATTGGCTTCCCAACGATAAATCCCGTTAATAATATACTTGTTTTTATAGGCATAATACAGACTCGAAATAGCCCCCATACTTCTGGTCATGGAATTACCCGATCCCATACTAATGACCGCCCCGCCGGCCGTCGGGTCGCTTAAAGATGCAGAGGCATTACCGGATGTCTCCGAAGCATAACTAAAGTTTCGGGACTCATTGGTCTGAAATAGTTGTGTTCCGACAATATTATGATCTTCACCGAAATTCTTATTGTAAATAAATTTATTTTCCGTATTGAGGTGTAGGGCATCGGACATCAGATCCGACCCTCTGTTAAAGAAAGGGTCTGTCCAAATAACTCCCGTGACCGACTGTGGAAGGAACTTTCTGCTTTTGTTTGACCGGATGTCAAAACCAATCGTACCTGTGTAGCTTAAAAACGGTAAAATATTATACTGCGCTCTAAAGATCGCCCGGGCTTGCTCGCCTGTAGTCTGATTAATCGACTCATTGACCATCGCGACAGGATTGTAAATAGACGACTTACTTTCACCTAAGAAAGATCCCTGAAAATTAATCCGAGGTGTAAAATATTGATCCGAATAGAAGCCGTACTCATCGATGACATATGGGCTCATATTAGGCATGCGATTCATTGCTATTCCTCTGGGACTAGCAACATCTTTCCCCGTCCAATTGCTATTTTGTATACTCCGTGAGTAGGACAAGTCAGAACTGATATTGAACTTATTGGAAAATCTATAATTCACGCTGACCAGTGAATTGTATCGATTGAGCTTGGTACCGATAGTTGTACCGACATCGTTCAGGTAACCCAAGGATACCCGATAGGTAGCCTTGTCTCCACCCCCGCTAATAGACAGTGAATTATCTTCAAAGTGGCCCACCTGGGTTACTAGATCCGTCCAATTCGTATTCTGGTTATATTCGTTGAAATAGTTCCAGTTGGGATCGTATTTTATTTCGTTAGTATTGTACAACATATTCAGATATGCCGTCGATCCTTGATAGCCTAAGTCGTTGACCGTATTCCAGATCGCATCCTGTACCATGGACACATACTGTCCCCCATCCAGCATCGGGATGGTCTCGGCTTCGCGCTTTACGTCAATCTTTGAGGAGAATGCAAATTGTGTTTTCCCTTTACGGCCTTTCTTGGTTGTAAACAACAGGACACCGTTCGCTCCGCGAGAACCCCATACTGCTGTTGCGGCCGCATCTTTCAATACTTCTATGGACTCGATATCATTAGGCGATATATTGATCAAGGCTCCAAAGTCTTCATCATTGGCCGTCGAAAAGTTAAAGTCATCGTTGATTGTCGTTGGATAAGGGATGCCATCCACTACGATCAGCGGTTCGGAGTTTCCGTTGAGTGAAGATGTACCGCGGATACGAATCGAACTTCGCGCTCCGGGATCCGCGCTGGAGATGATATCCACATTGGCCAAACGCCCCTGTAGTCCTGCTTCGATGGAAGCAAAAGGCATAGCTTCCAGTTCTTTCATATCGAACCGCTCAGTAGCCGAGACTTGGTTTCTAAAACTAATGCCCATATCGTTCTTTGCCCCACCTTCCCGAACGATGGTTACCTCCTCGATAGACTGATCATCAACGATCAATGTGATATTAATGGATCCTTGCCCGCTATAGGGAATACGAGTAGATTTAAATCCAATACAAGCTATCACAATTGTGAGCCCATCTCCAGCAGGAACTTCTATTTGATACTGCCCCAACGCATCCGTTGATGCACCCTTCAAGTTTCTATTTTCTTTGTTCTCTACAAAAATCGAGGCTCCTTGTAGAGGTGCATTTTTTTCTCCTCTAATAGTACCAATCAATACTTTTGAGCTTTGAGCAAAAGCTGAAAAAATGAAAGAGGAAAGAGCAACTAAAATTAAAATCTGTAGCCTCATTTATCTTATTTTTAATAGGTTAAAATATTGTTGGTTATCTTTTAAGCAGTCCTGAAATTCGATACACAGCACCATCACTAAACAATTGGGGTAAATCCGTCGATACGGGTATAATCGTACCATCGGTATCTTTCAGTTCCAATCGTGTATTCTGATCAATAACTTCCAATAACCTATACTGCTGATATCCGGTCATTTGGGTCGTATTCCATACGCCCTGTATACCAAAACCCGGGAACGGATAATCCGCTAAAGAATTGTCCGGCACCGAAATAAAGTAGGACCGTAGGTACGTTGCCAACGCGGCATTATCCTCCGGAAAAACACCGTTTGCAATCCCTTGCAACACCGTTTGGTTATCGGGAGCAAACAGAATAAAACGGTTTCCGAATAAAAAAGACAAGGCACTACCGGTCTCCAACATTCCTGCCCTTGCCAATAACTTCGCAAATTCCGAATATTTATTCAAAGGGTTCGAAGGCGTCTCTGCACCGATAATCGTCCCTTTTATAGAACCTGATTCTGCCAGTAAACTCCTAGACGGTTCTATACTTAATCCGTTGAACCAATTGCCGGATATGTTTGTCGTCGCGATATCGGTATCGGCCATGTTGTACGTAGCAGAGGAATAAACCCTTCCGTTATCTGTATATACATAGGTAAACGGATTTCGCGTACGATACACCTTTTTCTCTACCATGGAGTTCATACGGCCATACACAATATGATCCGACAGAAAGACCTCCTGTTGTCTGATGGACAATGGCACGAGCACACCGTCATCGTTTTGCACCATGACACTCTCATCGCCAAAGACTAAAGGATTACCTTCTGACCAAAATAAATAACTGCTGCCGACAATGGTTTCCAGCAAGGTCTCATCGTTCGGAATAAACAAGGTAAATTCTATATTTTGGCTCGATAGGGTCTGGTACAGGCCGGTACTCCACAACATGTACATAAACATTTTGTATCTGGGATTCCGAAATGCAGGACCTGTTACGCTGTTGAACAAATCCGGTATCAAAACCCTGTTCAACCCATAGTACACGCCATTGGAAGCAATCGCTTTGTCCTGCACATCTGCAGTAGGGTTAAAAAGTATGGGTGTACCATAAGCTGTTTTGATGTCTTCATTTTTCCCGATCTCACTCGGGAAAACAATATTACCCTGATACACGTGATTAGACATAATCATGGAGATAGGCAGCAGATCGACATCAAAAATCGAATTGTAGTAAGATGCGAAGTATTCATTGAAGAAGCCCTGCAAGGCGGTATTGCTGGGGGCAAAGATACTGTAGGCCCTATAACTCAATTGTGCCAGATTCGCATAATCCGGCAATCCCGATTCACCATTATGCGACCATTGCGAAGCGATCGGAGGCAAAATACCGTGGTTAACAATATACAGGGAATCTCCGGCCGCAGCATAGTTTAGCGAAGACTGTTCGTCATACCAAAATGTTCTAAATTTGTCATAAAGCGAGATAAAATCCCGATAATTACCCCTATTGGCCAATTCGTCATAAACGGTATTTAGTGGCTCTACAACCTCATTAACTACATACACGTATCCATTGTCCGCCGGAATAGCATACTCATCCACAGAAGCATTGCTTACGTTAAATCCGTCGCCTCCGCGCCAAGATCCCGCGCCATAGAAGTACTCATAGTTTGGAATGGCATCTATTCCCTTGGTATTAAAATGCTGTTGGGAGAAAATCGGAAGAAACCGATCTTTATGAATTACTTTTTTTCTTTTTCCATCCGTCTTGTCAACTTCTACCGTGATGCTGTCGATACTTCTCGTCCTGTGCTTATAATAAAGTCCGGCATTATTAATTTCATAACCTTCACTTCCTCCGGGTTGATAATCAAAAAGTCGATCTTTGCCATATGCGTAGTACACGATGTGGTATCCTATCAATCTCTTCAATTCATTTTTGGGAACCTGACTGATATTAGAGATATTCTTCGTCCTAAAATAAGCGGTGAACGCTTCATCATTGGGTGCAAAAACGGTGGCAATTGTTTTGCCATCTAAGACCTCCCTAAAACCGGCCCGTTCAACGCCGTCCAAAAATTGTGTAAACTCTCCTCTTTCTTCCAGTATTTGCCACGCGTTCCCCCTCAACCAATCCGGACGCTCATAGTGCGTGATCAGCTCCTTTTTAGAGCAGGAAATGGAAAGTGTAAGCAATGCACTGGTAATACATATTAACAGTCTTTTCATATGTAAATAATTAGTCTTTTAATGGTTATATGGAATATCCCTTCCAACAGGTGGATATTTCATATAATTGATTAGTTTTCTTTTTTAACGTTTACAGTAATGATCCTATCTTTGGTTTATCTTATTTCTGACTCGGCTTATATCAATCATAAAATGGTCAGTACAAGTATAGAAAACGCAATCGGTTACATTATCCTGTACTGTCCTGAAAAAAGACAAAGTCAGTTCCGATTACCATTGGTATCGTACACCAATATCCAATCCTTGAACAGCTAACCCCTGCACACTTGCTGTAGTTGTGGTATATCCCAAGTTTAACCGTAAATTTTTCACTTGAGTGGATAATCCTGTACTCATATTTTTACTGGTATGATAAAAAGCATATATATCAAATAAGCCATCAAATCCAACAGATGTCCCTATATCAACTACATCCCTGTCATTTAACAACCTTCTGTATGCAAAAACAGGTTGTACAGAGACATCGTTCAATAAAAACTTGTACTTTATACTGGAATAGATAAACGGGCTTGGGTTAAGTAAAAAATTATGTTTATCCCTTAATATATTATTAACAGCTAGATTCAGCGATAAATGTGTGGCTGTATACGCTAGACCGAGATTGATATCAAAGCGATTTGGATCATTATTGTAATACGCGATCATCGGGTCATTAACATCTCCTACGATTTTATCTGCATTGATCTGTTCTCTTAAAAATTTAACGCCCGTACCCATGCTTAAAAACCGGGATTCACCATCCAATGGTAAATGCAAAGCATAAGACAAATTGATTTCGGATAGATTAAAAGCGCCGATCGCATTGGAGCGGAATCCCGCTCCAATGCCCTGCCGGCCAAAGCCATACATGGCATGGACATAATTCTCTTTCATCTCCCCCTTATACTGCCCTACCGGTGTGCGAACAATAGCATCGACAGCCTTCATACCATTCACACCGACCTGCGCAGCATTAAATAAATATTCATTTTGAAAGTAACTTGACACAATCGGGGATTGTTGGGCATAAGCCGCATTAGCCAACATCAATCCTCCGAACAGCGTCAATAAACAACTATATTTAACAATTTTCATAGTCTCCATCATTTTTGTTAGTTAACAATACTTATACTACCTGTGTACACTTCTCCGTCTACCGTTACTTTGTAATAGTATACACCTGTAGCCAGTCTGCCGCCCTGCGAAATACCATTCCAATCATTCGCGTAATTTCTCTTTGTAAAGACGGTATTCCCTCTCGAATCAAATACGGTTACCTCATTTTGGTTAAATAACTCCAGATTCTTAATTACCCAGAAGTCATTTATCCCGTCATTGTTCGGTGTTAAAAAGTTACTGATCTCAATCTCTAGGTTCTCACTGAATGTAAGCACATCCAACTCAAAAGAAGCTTCTCTAACACATCCTAATGGAGACGTCACTTCAACTTTATACACCGCTCCGCGTTCTCCTTTTACAACAACATATTCCATATCACCGATGGATTGATTGTCTTTATACCAACGGTATGCATATCCACTTGGCAAGGCAGGTTGTACAATTAAGGTTACTTCCTTTTCTTCCAATATTCTAGCAGACGTCGTTGAGGCGATGCTGATTTCCGGAATAGAGTTTATCTGCAGTAGAATTTGTTTACTGAACATATTGGAACCACCATTCTGAGTTCCTCCATCATCCGTAACCGTTAGATTTAGTGTTACCAAACCTTGGACATCGTCTACGAGCTGATAATTTAGTACCACGTCATTATTTTCCAGCGTATCTACTTTCAGATTTCTAAATAGGAAATTTTGAAGCGTTTGTACCGTAAACTTCAGTTCCTGATTTGTCTCCTTACCTGCACTAATATTTGTGATAGGTATTTGCATAACTTGACCCACATTACACACATCGATATTCTCTTCGATCTCAAAAGAAGGTGCTTCATTGACAAATATGACCTTCAGCGTAATCGGTGTCGGATCGCTCACAAATTCGCCGTTATTGACTAAAACGTGAAGCGTCAACTCTTCTGCCAGCTCCGCATTGAAGTCGGCAACATCGTTTACATATACCATACCCGTTGCAGGATCAATCGTCACGGGAGCGACACCATTTCCATTGGGATCGTCAAAACTGTCCAGTCTCCAATTTCCTAATTCTGCACCTGTAAACACCCATCCTACCAACTGTCCGATCTCACTATCTACTGAAGCATTTTCCCGTACCTCGAACGTCGCTTCGGTAATAATTGGCTTATCACGGTTGTCCGGCATCGTTTGGAAAGTCCAAACGTCCCCTGTTGCAATTTCGATATCCCTTATTGCATCAACCCTCCAATAATATTGTTTGTTATCACCTTCTAATTCGCCCCATTCGTGTGTCCGTGAGGTTATACCCTCTGCCACCAATTGAAGGGATGTGGGAGAGTCTCCTACATAAACATTATATTTATCTTCATTGCCTTCCCATTCCAATACGACATTCGCAAAGTCAACCCCTACACCTTGATGAACAGGAGATATATTGACTGCTTTTTGAGTAGGTACATATTGATCATGTAGCTGTTTTATTTCCTCTGGCGATAATGCGTAGTTATACATTTTAAACTCATCCAGGTAATCTCTAAAGGATTTGTTTTCGGCAGAATTACCAATTTCCAATGGTCTATTTACATCACCGATCGCTCCTGTTGCCACATTTGACGTCATCTTTGCCAACACACCGTTCACATATATCGCCGTCGTTTTGCCCTCAAAATCCCTAACAGCCACCACATGTTTCCATTCGCCGGTAAACACCGGATAGGTTGTCTGATCGGCCGGTGTTAAGGCAACGTCGGTTTTAGTTACGTTATCATCAATACTGAACACAATGTTACCATTTTGGTTCAATTGCATACCGTACCAGTATCCCGGTCCGCTAAATGTTCCCTTATGGAAGACATAGGCATTGTTGACTGCGTTAGCCGGAGTTGCTGCATAGGTATTCGTTGTTGCTTTGATCCAGAACGAAACTGAAAATGATTCTTCGGATAATACGTTATGGTCTTTTGATGGCGCTTGAAAACGCTTCGCTGCAATACGTTCAGTTGTAGCAAAGTTTGCAGCGCCGTCCAGTTTACCAGCATCCGTATGCGGATTATGACCTGCAGGGAAATCCAATACTGCTGCATCATTCCCATACTTACTGTAGTCTTTTCCGAGGTTGTTTTCATCATTGAAGCTATAGTAAGCAATAAGCTCCTTACCCGTGAGCTTAGCCATTGTTTCAAATTTCCAAACGTCACCTGTTGCGACCTCTGTATCACGAATAGCGTCGACCCGCCAGTAATAATCTTTCGACCCATCTAAAGACGCTACCTTGAATGTCTTTTCGGTAAGTCCTTCCGCTATCAAAGCCAGTGACTCTAGCGATGTACCCAGATACACATTATATGCGTCTTCCTTTCCTTCCCAGGACAACTCCAAATCCGTATGACCAACCTCTACACTTTCATGAGCCGGAATTCCATTCGTCGTCTTTTCTACTGGAACATGCTGTGTAAAAATGCGATTAATATCCTGAGGAGAAAGTGCATAATTATACATCTTGAACTCGTCTAAGTGATCTCTAAATGATCTGTTTTCGGCAGAATTTCCAATTTCGAGTGGTCTGTTCGGATCACCGATAGCTCCGGTTATTACATTTGATGTCATCTTGGCCAACACGCCGTCTACATAGATAGCAGTCGTTTTCCCTTCAAAATCGCGGACAGCAACGACATGCTTCCATTCACCGTTGAATACAGGATGCGTTGCCTGGTCTGCAACTGTTAAAGCTACATCCGTTTTTGTAGTATTATCATCGATACTGAAGACAATATTACCATTTTGGTGCAGTTGCATACCATACCAGAAACCTGGACCGCTGAAGGTACCTTTATGAAATAGGTAGGCATTATTAGCCGAATTTGCAGGCGCAACGGCATAGGTATTCGCATCGGCTTTCATCCAGAACGATACCGAGAAAGATTCTTCGGATAATTCATTTTGTTCTTGGGAAGCTGCTCTAAATCGCTTTGCGCCTACTAATTCCGTGGTAGCAAAATTTGCAGATCCCGCTTTTTTACCTTCTTCGAGATACGGATTATGACCAACAGGAAAATCGAGTACCTCGGCATGATTTGCATACCGACTATAATCCTTTCCAATATTGTTTTCCTCGTCGAAGCTATAATGTGCAATAAGTTTGCGGGAAAAAGGTTCATAAGTTACCTTATTTTCCGTCTTGAAGTGCCATACGTCACCTTGAATAGACTCGTCACCTCTCACTGCATCAACGCGCCAATAGTAAGTCGTTAAGCCAGACAGATCGATGTCGACCGCATAGGATTTCCCCGTTAAGCCCTCGGCCAATAAAGACATTTGTTCAAGAGATGTTCCCCAATAAACGTTATACTTCTCTTCATCCCCTTCCCAGGTCAATTCCAAATCCGTATGGGTAATCTCCTCACTTTCATGTGCAGGAAAACCGTTAACTGCTTTCTGAACAGGAACAAATTGTGTATATAGTCGCTGGATATCTTCCTGATTTAATGCATAGTTGTAAATCTTTAGATCGTCAAGAAGATCCCGGTATGACCTATTTTCTGCGGAGTTGCCAATTTCAAGCGGTCTATCTGATTCTCCAATATCAATGGTCTTAATATTTTCAACAAATTGCACCCGGGTGCCGTTGACATACAGTGCAGTCGTCTTGTTTTCATAATCGCGTGTCGCGACGATATGGTTCCATTCGTTGTTGAACAGGTTATTATTCGCAATACTACTCGCTGCATCCGTTTTTGTGGCGTCGTCATCAATGGCGAAGTTGATATTTCCATTGTGGCTAAGCTGAACGCCGAACCACTTGCCAAGACCTCCAGTATTTTTATTGAAGGATCCCTTGTGAACAACGTAGGCATTCACCGCAGATGTAGTATACGTGTTAGACGCTCCTTTCATCCAATAGGATATGGTGAATGATTCTTGACTTAAGGTATTTTGACCGGTTGAAGGTGCTGCCAATCGTTTTTGTGCTGCATCTCCCGCCACAGCAAAATCTGCCGCGCCTCCTCGTTTTCCACTTGGAGTATGCGGAACAGCTTCGAAACCGATTGGTTCTGCGTGATTGGCATATTTGGTATTATCTTTACCGATCTGTGCGGGATCATCAAACGTATAATGCGCTATCAATTCCCGGGATTTTGTGCTGGTCTGAAAAGACCATATGCCGCTGGGAGCAACCTGTGTTCCGACAACCGATTCTACCTTCCAAAAGTAAATGACGCCGACTTCTAAGCTCGAAAATGTGAATGACTTAACTGTACCCTCAATTTCCTCGACCAATGACAACGTCTCCTCGGAAGTACCTAGGAAGACCCTGAACTTCTCCGCATTCTCGCCACCCTCCCAAGTCACCGTTGCCCGATCTTGTCTGTCTGAAGCTCCGCCCGAAATAGGAGTCGGCGTATGCGGTGGTGTCAGACCCAATAAGGCCGTGTACTCGGACTCGATTTGCTCCTCCGTCAGCGCATAGTTGAACAACTTCACCTCGTCCATCTGCCCACCGTATGGAGCACTGTTTACCGTATTTTGTTTGAGGAATTCTAGTTCTCCAATATTACCAATAATCAAATCGGACTCTTCGCCAATTCCGTACAGTGCTTTGGTAACACTTCCTCGCTTAACCTCCGCGGCATTTTTATAAAATTTCAACAGTTTGTTCTCTACATCCCGAACTACGGTTACGTATACCCATTCGCCTGTAAAGAAGTCTGCGCTATTGGCAAAAATCTCATCTTTGCCAAGCGCATCGTTATCAATAGCAAAACGAAACTGTGCATCTTTAACCTCCAGATTAAATCGGTTACCTGTCGCACCTGTTTCCTCATTTTTGCTGATAGATCCTTTACAAAACAAATATGCACTCGCACCTGCTTCAGGTCTGTCTTCAGCTCCACCCTTCATCCAAAAACCTAAGGTAAAAGACGAATTACTCAGAAATAAGTGATCAGCATGTGGAATATTTGCCGCATAGGTAGATTTATCCGCGTCTTTTAAACCAATAGCTCTCCCTGAAATTCCGTCATCAATACGCAAATTAGGACCCTCTTCGATATTATGAGATAGGACACCGTGATTGGCAAATGTCGAATGATCGAGCAGTGAAGTTGCATTTTCTCCTTCTGTCTCATCAAATTTCCAATAACCTACCAACTGGGGTTCAAAGACCTTTTCAGTAGTAAATGTCCATGTCTCTCCGGTGGTCTTACCTTTATCGTTGATCGCATCTACCCGCCAAAAAAATGTCTTATCGTTTGTCAGGTTCGACAGTGTAAAACTAGGCTGCGTAACCTGTTCTGTAGAAACCTTCACTAAGTTATCTGCTGTCTCTCCTAAAAAGACTTCATAATATGTGGTATTTTCACTTCCAACCCATTTCAGATCAAGAGCTGCGTCCGTCAACATAACAAATGAAGCGGCATGAACAGGCTGAGGACTCATAGGTGCTTCGGGAGCAGCCGGTATTGCCGGCGTTCGATAGCTTAGGTAAGAAAACGTAGATTCTTCATCATCCACCATCGATTTGAATCGATAATAATACAGGGTATTTGGCACCAACCCCTGGTTGTCCAGATATTCTTCAACGCCAACTTCCGTCGTCACCAATGTCGTCCAATCCTCTTGGTTAACGGAACGTTCGATAACAACACGATTCGCCTGTGAATTTTGCCATGTTAATTTCACAGTACTTGTAGGAGGCTCTACATCTTCCGAAGTACCCTCTGCCTGAATTTGCCTTACCGGTCTAATAAAATCCCCTTGCGTTGTTTCATCAGCAAGCATATTAATATAAACCTCTATGTTGAGATAACCGGCATGCTGCGGATCATTGCTTGGCTTCAACGCGTCAGTCGCATCCTCCTTATCAAGACCTAAACGATCTTCCCATTCATCCGGAATACCATCGTTATCAGTATCATCCAACAAGGTTGCAGCATCAAATCTTCCTAATCCACCATTTTCCAATGGCAAATCATTTTCCCGATACGCGTAAAAACCTTTGGTTCCCTTACTGCTTAGGTCATCGATCAAAAGACCATCTACCTGATCCCGTACCGGCAATGTTGCGCCTACTTTATCAATCATAAATTGATAAGCCTGTGCAGCTGTCATAGAAGGATGGAGGCTTGGGTACGTCGGATAATCCGCTGAAGTTTTAAAATTTTGAGGTTCGAGACCCGGATACCACGTACTATTAGGTAATATTAACTCCCCATCTAACGTACCATTTTGATTATTATCATAATAGTTCCCCCCCTCGTAAACATTGAAGTTAGCGTTTCCCCGTGAAAAAGGTGTTGTTTTATTACTTGGTGTAGCCGGCCCTCCTACGAAGTAATTATTGAGGATCAACACGTCAGATCGGCCTTCCGAATCGCCTAAGATATAACCATCTGCCGATATGCTATGATCAGAATAGGTTGTATTCGCATTTCCGTAATTATAGACAACATTGTTAACGAATTCATTAATGCCCTTTACTTTGGGATTTCTTGTTTTGTTACTCATGTAGAGCGATTTCAATATGGAAACTTTACCTCCAGACTGTATTAATCCGCCCGCCGAGTGGTTATGTCGGTGCAAACCTTGCCCAATAATACTGTTTTGAATCGTGATGTTATCCGGATCAGTACCTTTATTATCCCAATTAATGGAAAAGTTTTCATCCAATCCCCAGCTGAACGACATATGATCCAATATAATATTATGACCATTTGCAATTCCCGAAGCATCTTCATTTTTTCCTGCCCCGCCATTGGCGCCCAATCGAACACGAAGGTATCTCGCAATGGTATGGTTCGATCCACTAAACGAAACTCCTCTTCCGTAAACGACAACGCCATCGCCAGGAGCGGTATGTCCAGCAACGGTGGTATTCGCAGCGATAGCAATTCTGCTTTGGAGCTGAATGATTCCGCCCACTTTGAAAATAACAAATCTTCCAGGCTGGCTCACCGCATCGCGAAACGAGCCGGGTCCGCTATCATTCAAATTGGTTACAAAATACACACTAGGTGAGGAATGCCCTCTTGCTCCTTGGGCAAATCGGCCATATCCTTCTGCTCCAGGAAAGGAAAGTACTTCCTGTGCTTGTGAAGCATAACTGAAGACAAAAAATAACAGGATAATGATCCCCCTAATTAGGTTTACTCTTTTCATTGGTTACTGATTATTACTGGTTATTATCAAAGAAAAACAGAACCAGTGTCCCATTCTTCTTAATATGTTTCAAATATATTTAATGCAACCGATTACATTATCCTGTACTGTCCTGAATATAATAGAAAAGCTCACCTCAACTTCATTTAAAAGCCCATAAAGGCGCTTTTGAGCAATAAAAAAATTTCGACAAATGAAAAATAATCAAAAAGAAAGCCGTATAATTTTCATTATACAGCTTTCAACACGCAAACGTGCTATTGTTTTATCGCTTTACTTCGCCAGCTCAAACACTTCAGTTCCCGCCAGCAGAAAACATCCCAAACCATAATCTTCGAAATCCGGCACCTTATCCACGGTGACCGGCTGGCCGTCTTTAGGTTCTTTACCCGTAGACTGCAGATACCCCAAGAAGCCATTCGGCTGAAGCGACTCTTTGGTCAGTGCATTCCATCCCTTTGTAATAACAGGCAAATACTCTTCTTTATCCAGTATACCATGGTTAACACCCCAAGCCATACCGTACACAAACAATGCCGTTCCAGAAGCTTCCTTACCTCCAAAATGATTGGGGTCATGTAAGCTTACATTCCAGAATCCGTCAGCGCGTTGTAAGGGTACCAATGCCTTCGCCAAGCTTTTGAAATCCGACAGGTATTCTTGGTAATGTGGGTCGGTATCCGGCAGCTCTTCCAATACCAAGGCTAATGCAGCAAGCACCCAACCGTTGCCCCTAGACCAATAGCAATCTTCCCCATTTGGTTCTTTGTATGGGGGAATAAAGTCTTTGTCTCTCCACCACAACTGATCTGCGGGGTTGTACAGTCCATGACCACCTTCTTTATACTTGATGTGGTGGTACATCTTATACATGTAATCAAAGTACTTGGTGTCCTTCAGTGTCACACCCAACTTAGCATAGATCGGCATGGCCATCTGAATAGCGTCAATCCAGGTCCAGTCGTTGTACCTGCCGCTATTGATTACCGAATCAATATTTTTTTTGATCGCATCAATGCGTTCAGGCTGTGGATCAATGCGGTAAAGATCGATATAAGTCATTCCACAGTTTTGATTGTCGGCATGTCGTGTATACACTTCGCCACGTACAGGTTTCCAATCGTGCTTCTCTCCCCACTCTACTGCATAATCATAATACTCTTTCTGCTGATCGAGCTTATACAACGCCATTAGGCCTTCGTAGTATACCCCTCTCGTCCAGATATTTGCACGGCGTTCCTTATTCGTAACAATGGTCTTTCCTGGATCCGGCCATTTATTCATGAAATAACTATTGGCCTGACGTAGCCTTTTGATGACCTCATTTTTACTTAGATCCGTCTGCGCTTGAAGTCCCAGTACAAAAACAACACTCCATAACAAAACAATAAACTTCTTCATCTTTATCAATTACGGCATTTTTTTAAATCCTTCTTTCTTAATTTTCCAGCTTCCGTCTTTCGGGAAACCGGGGAAGTCACCCTCGGAAGCATCCCAGCCTTCAAGCATCATCGCGACAGCGGTCAGCACACCCCCGTTACCCGGCAGATATATCCGGAGCCGATTATCTTGAAAATTATGGCCATTTTTGAGGTAAGTATTCGTCTGGATATCCATGAATAATGCATCGAGAGCCTTCTCAGGCAAGTTCAAACGAGCCGCATTCATGGCCGTCATCGGAAAATCCCAACCCCAGGTATCGGCCCATGACCATTTTGCCCACACGGTATCCAATGTGTTTTTCATGATCTCTTTGTCCAATTTTGGAGATTCTGGCACCATGCCCAGGGCACCTAGAACAGCTGGATGATCGGTCATCCATTTTGGGAATGTATAGGAATCGGTAGCCGATTCTGTTGCTAGATACACATCACCCTGCACTGGTAAAGGAGCTAGTTTATTAATCACCTCATCCCACTTTTTATCACGTGGCTCACCCAAGCGTTCTTTCCATTCCTGCGCAATACGAAGTGCCCAATCCCAATAAGCCACTTCGTAAGTGGGGTTAAAGGTCTCTACAGCCCGAAATACCTCCTGTGCAGGAATAACACCTTTCCCTAGGTTATAACGATCTTTCGCTTTATCATAATACGCATAATCGGCCATGAATTCAGCAGAAGCGAATACCAAATCCTTATATTTCTCCAGCACCTTCGTGTCCTGCTTGTCGCGATAGGCCAGTTCTGTCATGTAAATGATATGCGGTTGTTGCCATATTAAAAATGCCGCCACAGAAGATGGACTTTCATTCCCATCATTATCCGACATCTTGATCCACCGGACACCTTTATACCCTTGGCGTTCGGCAAGTGCCTTAGCCTTATTGTAGGTATGAAAGTAATAATCCAACGTATTTTCCATGATCTCCGGTCTGCCCCACAGCGCGTAATGCACACCGTGCCACCAGTGCATCTCCGTATGTGGTTTACCGTACCAGCTATTAAATGTCAATCCGGTTTCTTGTGGCGGGTTGCTTCCGCCACATTGTACTTTCGTTAGGTATTGCGACAATATAATGCGTCGTTCCAATTCATTGGCTCTCGGATCGGTACTCCCTTCAAAATCTACCGCGGCTCCACTTTTCCAAAAGTCCGCCCACCCGTTGGTGCTACTTTCCGCAGTAGCGGAATAAAGTCCTTCGGTCGATTGGATACTATCCTTTGCGGAAAATCTAGCCGTAAGTTCAAATTCCTTTAAATCCTTTGCAGGTTCATAGACAAAATAATGCTTACCGCTTTCTTTTACGACCCCATTCGAATAATCCAGAAAGGTGTAGTAATTAGCTCCCTTTAATTTGTGATTTAATATAGAAGCATCTGCAGCACTGGAAATCAACGAACTCTCATGTTCTTCGATATTTGCATAGTTAGTCCCCTCATCCAAAAACTTTCCGCTCGGATACGGATACTGCACAAAAACTTTAATTCTATTCTGTCCAATCAAGTCTGAGCTTACTTTCACGGCGATTTTGTCTTCCGATTGATGCGCTGCTGTTGAAACCTTCACGACATCACCATCCACAGTGAACTCACTTGAAATAATACCGGTCCATGCATCCAGCGTTTGCTTGATATCCGTTAGTTGTTCAATTTTAGCTTTCTGTCCATTCTTTAAATACAATTCCAAACCGACATTACCTAATTGAAGGCGGTGGGGATTCACCCGATAATACTCGGTCGCTTCTTTATTCCGTCCCGGCTCCTTGTGCTGGATGCTATATTTTGCATCCCGTCCTTCATTATTAAAATCATATGATTTGAGTGTCTCCTCAAATTTGTAATCACCCTCGTTTGGAAATGAACTCCATCCCCACTCGGATTGCGTACCCAGCGAAACACCATTTTTATAGAATTCTGGAAAAGATTGCATACCTGTAATGTCAACAGTATATGCAAACGCCCCGTTACCCACTGTGAGGGAGGAAAGTGTATCTACCTTATCGTTGATGACATTATGACGTTGAACGACCGCTTTTCGGTCTATCTTCCCTTCCTGCTGTCCCTCACAGGAGAAAAACACCAGTGCGCATAATCCAATGCTTAAAAATTTTCTTTTTATTTTCATAGGTCTATTATTACTTCGTGAGCTCGCAAGCTCGGTTTGATTTTTAATTGTCATACGGAATAGTATTCGTATTTCCTTTTGTTTTAATAGCACGCATCCAACTTCGTGGTCATGTGTCTTTGTAAAGTTAATCCCATTATACCGACGACGACATCATTCGCTTCGGATACCAATACCGCAGATTGTAACGTTTTATCTGACTGCAGCGGCAAATCCAACAAGGTAGCAGCTCCACCTTCGATTGCTCTATTGCTATAGCCCTTAATGTCACTGTATTTAGCTAAGGTACCCCCTTTATATAACTCACCTGTTTTAAGCTGAATACGGTAAGGAATCTGGTCATCTGCTATTTCAAAGGCAAAGTTATCGTCTAAGAAATCTTGCTCAATAGGCCACCAATTGGTTGGATTTTTTAGTTCAAGGACATCTACCGTACCGTCTGTATATACGACCTTAACTTTCGCATTAACAAGCTGTGATTGCATCGGATTTGTAGAGCCAGCCATCAATAAATACATCTTATCTGCCTGGCCTGTAAGCGGGATCGTTACTTCGGCCGGATAGTTATCCCATTGACTACTAAAGATCACATTCTTATCGCCGGTGATATTAAACGGAATATCCAAAAATGTAACAGTATTATTTTCTCTGCTTTCCATTAAACCCGAATCATCGATCACTGCCGTAGTCAACGGATAACACCAATTACCTATTCCTTGCCATGGCAATTGCAAGGTGGGAACATCCGGTCTCGGAGAAAGATATTTCTGTTCAAAAATATTCGTCACCCGATCATTGTAATAGGCGCTCAAATCCTGTGCTTCATACGCCGCGACTTTAGGAATTTCCCAATTGATGTAATCCAGTTTAAGTGTATGTTTTCCAACCTGAATCATAATTCGGTTAGAGCCCTTGGATAACAGACTAGCGGGTAGTTCGATTTTTTCTCGCTGCCCCGCCTTCAATACGATACTTTTTTCAAGAGACTTAAACTTAAGGTCGACCGCGCATTCAAGACTAGACTTGCTTTCTAATGTGACATAGTGTGTCCCACCTTCTTCTGAGTAGACGGGAACGACAGGGGCTATCAATTCTACATTAACAGCTTCCCACCAGGAGAGATCACCCTGCTTCAATTGAACAAAAAAAGTACCTTTACGAGCCTTTTCGATCAGCACAAATCCGGCTTCTGTCCGGTCTTTTACAAGCCCTTGCGGATCATGTACATCGGTTACCTTTACATCGGCAGAAAGCTTAATCACAAATGGATCGGTATACGGATACGTGGAGCGATAGGAAACTGGTAAAATATTTTCACCCGCCTGTTCGACGTTTATCGCAAAAGAAGAACTAGCTTCTGTCTCGAACTGGATATACGGAAGATTAATAGACGACGGCTTTAACGTCCATTCGACCTCTTTGCCATTTACCTTCACCGATTTGATTCTTGTGTGGTTTACCGGAATTTCCAACCGTAGCGACACCGGATCCGAAACCTTACGTTTTATGTTATAATGGATCGTTTTTCCCGTTCGTTTGTAACTATAGCTTAGTTCAGGTAATTCAATCTCTGCAAAATCCCATTCCGTTGGAAAACCAGGCTTTATGAAAATGCTATTGTCCAGTAAATTGGGGTGGATACCGAATAAGCCCTCCACCAATGTGCGGGAAGCCACACCAATTGGATCGGCGAAATCCCGGTACAATTCACCTCTATATGCATCGTAATGCGACAATTGTTGAAAGTTACCCGGACTGATTCCATGGTACATACTTTCGATAATATTGCTCTTCCAAAGGTGAAAAGCCTCATTAAAGCGTCCGGACTGCCAATATGCAAGAGCAGCTTGCAGGTTTTCCGCCAATGCTACGTTGTTAACCGACCAGGTATAGGGTTGCCAATTGGTCGTTGCCAAGGTATATAAACCTTGGTGTTCCCCATTTTTAACCTGTACGGGTATTTTGGGCAAGTGATTCTCGATATACTGCACATTTTGGTAGTTATCGAAATCATCTAAAATATACGCATCAGCAATATGATATATGGTCCAAAGCCCCGGTTTATCGTGAACTATCTTATTACCTAATAAATCCTGATACTCCGCAAAGTGGCCATTTCCTTTGAGCCATAACCGGGCACGCAATGCATCGGCTATTTTTTTTGCTTCGGATTCATATAGCGTTGGATCTTCACCTATCAATTTGGCCAATTTAGCAGCCGCTTTGTTCGCTCGATAGTTATACGCACTTGTATGTGCCACACCTCCTCCCGAATACTGTAATCCATCACTGGCCCAAATCGCGCAGTAGGCATCATAGAGCCCATCTCGATCCACATCAAAATTACGACGTTCCCAAGCCAAATGACGCACAATCGTAGGCCACATTTTTTTCAAATAGACGAGATCCCCGGTATAATTAAAATGAGAAAACAGTTGGTCGAAAAACACCAGGTTCATATCATAATGATGGGGTCTGGAGTTATCGTTCGGATTCCGCGAGATGTACCCGCTAGAAAAAACGGCGGTTCCCATCTCTTCAATGTGGCGTGCCAAATGCAAAGCCGTATCTGCCACGACCTTACCCACCTCGGGCTCGATTACCTGCGAATTTGCATAGCTCGAAAAATGTTCTTTTGCGCGATCATGCCACCCCAGCGCGTCCGCGGAATAGGCCCCACGCCAGGCATTTAAACGCATTCGCCATGCGACAGCACCATGCAAGAAAGTCGGACTTTCCCAAATTCCATCGGCAGCGACCGCGAGTGTCGCACCAAAGTTATTGATATAGCGATCTGGAGTATTTATGGTAACGCGGTTGGCTAGCTGTTGTCTATCCGACTCCGCTTTATCATAGATCTTTACCAAATCGGCCTCGCCAAGCAGTTTGTTCTTTAATTCACCACGTGCGATCTGTATATAAAATGGTGCAGCTCCCAATCCATAGTTTGCCACTACAATAGGGGCGTCTTTTGCCTTTGAAACCGTTATCTTTGATATATCATCCAACATCGTCGCGTCGGCCAATGTAACTTTTCCTGCGCTTCCAAATGTACCATATAGCACTTCCTCTTCTGCGCTTCTTCCCAAATAGTTCAGCTGAAAGCTGTTTTTAGCTATCTCGAACTTATTCTGCTTGCAGTATTCAGGCAACAGGTAAAAGCCAGATTCGGGATCTGCCCCAATATCACCATTGCGGCTAAATCGCTTTCCACTTGCTCCGCCATATATCGCAAACAACTCCGTTCCTTTAGGTACGTTTTGGGCACCAACTTTGACGATCATTCCCTCTTCAGCTACCTGCGCTAGAACCGTGATTTCCAACACGCCTTTACCTAGTAGCTTATCCCGAATGGCATAAACCATCGCTCCAGGCCGGTACCTTGTCTCTATGTTATCGGCATGAATGAGCTTCTTGTATTCGTTGTTACCTTTTAGCACAAATTGCAGGTTGCCACCCATTCCTGGCATATAAAGTGCAAATTCAGGAAGATCTCCCGCCTCCACACGAGAGGCCTTATTACTTCCATACAAAGCCCGGTTGAAGCGATATTTGCCTTCAACCAATAAAAAATCACCTTTGTCCTCGGTATAGTGTAACGTACGTTCGTTGTGCTGCCAGTGCTTGGATTGGGCCAAACTTCCACAATATATGGCAACAGAACATAATGTAGTAACTGCTATTTTTTTAAACATCATTTAGTCAAAAGATTGGTATGCCTTCCCGTTAATCGTAACCTTCTTTAAGGTTACATTTTCCATGTAATCTACTTTATAGGCTTCTTTAACCCCATCAATTACGCAATTAATCATGGTTACATTTTTTACAGGCGATTCTTTGTAGGCAGCTGATAGTACACCATATTTACCGCCTTCTTTCACCTTCATATTTTCTACCCATATATTTCGGATTGTAGGAATATGGTTTCCAGGTTTCTCATAAAACATGTTAAACCGAACCGCAGCATCCTTATATTTACCAACTTTGGTGTTATAAAAGAACACATTTTCAGTTGTACCACCTCTACTTGAGCTAGTTTTTATACGCAAGGCACGATCCAGATTAGGACTATCCATCGTATTATTTAAGGCATAGATATTTCTTGCACCGCCCGCTATTTCACTACCAATAACAACACCACCGTGCCCATCTTTCATAATGCAATTTTCGATGATGTGGTTTTCCGCCGGTCTTCCAATTTTACGTCCGTCTTCGTCACGACCTGATTTGATCGCAATGCAATCATCTCCAGTATCAAAATAACAGTCCTTGATCCAAACATTTTTACAGGCTTCCGGATCGCAACCATCATTATTTGGACCGTGTGTAATCACTTTCACACGTTCGATCAATACATTTTCGCACAGTACAGGATTCAGGTTCCACATGGGTGCATTAATTAATTTGACATCAGCGATATAAATATTAGAACATTTATACGGTTGTACAAAAGCCGGACGCAGGTAGTGTCCATCTCCAAAAATCCGCGTCTTGGGATCTACTTCATCGGCCATCATTTCATGTAGGGCAACACGGGCCGGCGTTTGCTTCCCCTTGCTTTCATCCCAATTGAATTTTTTGGCACCACACCACCACCACCAGTAGTCCATATTCGCATTACCATCTAGTGTACCATTGCCGGTAACAGCAATATTTTCCTGTTCGTACGCATATATGAATGGGGAATAGTTGACACACTCCATACCCTCCCAGCGTGTGAATACCATTGGGTAATCCGTAGAATCCCGGCTAAAAAGTACAACTGTGCTATCGGCTAGATGCAGGTTTACATTGCTTTTCAAATGAATAGCTCCTGTTAAAAATATCCCCTTCGGGACCACTACGCGACCGCCACCATCAGCATGGCACTTTGCAATGGCATCGGCTATCGCTTGGGTATTCTTCGTCGTTCCATCTCCTACTGCTCCAAAATCCGTAATAGAATAGTCTTTATTGCGAAATTTTGGCTTGACGATCTGCTTTTTCAAAGCTTTTACTTCCTTCAGTGGTTGCTTTACAGAAGTCCACACCGTTTCTTGTGCCTTTCCCTGTACACCTATTATCACTAAAATAAGGATGTACAATAGTTTTTTCATCATGGTATTAGTTTCTAGTTTGTTTATGTCTATTCTTTGTAATGCTATCTTTCTCCGATCAACCTGCGTCTACTATTTCAAACACGAAAGTAGTTGCCGTATCGTATGCTCCTCCCTGGGTCCCGCCAAAGATGTACTTCGGTCGCTTATTATCTTTGTCAAACAAAATCATTGGTCTTTCTAATCTTCCGAAACGCTTTAAGTGTTTAGGTGGTTCGTTCTCGGTTACATAAGTTTTTAAGTCGAGGTAAGCGATCTGTGGTTCCGACCAGCTTATTCCGTCATCGGATGTTAAAATCAATCCGTACTCATGGTTGTAAAACCCCATGTCGCGCGCGATCAACTTGTATTTATTTCTCTCCCGCCACACGAATGCATCCTCGAGCTGCGCATTATTTGGACGATTGGAGAAGTCGATAACGGGTTTATCCGATACTTTATGATAGGGCCCTAGTGGGTGGTCAGCCTTTGCTAATCCATATTTACGATTGCCACGCACGGCTCCTGTCATGTTGTTGTATTCTGCGGTATTCCATGATTTGTAATACAACCAATACTTACCATCGGCCCCTTTTATAAATGCAGGATTCGTGGTGCAGTGATCATCCCATTCACCCTCCTTACCAGGTAGAAGACAGGGCTGATCGTACCGTTTCCAAGGTCCGTCGAGGCTCTCTGAAGTCGCTATACCGATACGCTTTGTATTTGTTTTCCCGTTTGAATTGCCCATATAAAAAAGATAATATGTACCTTCCACCTCTTTGATCAACGGATTATGGCAGGTCGTGCTATCCCAATATTCCTCCCTTGGCGCCAAAGCAACATCTTTGTGCTGAAAACGGCCTTCTGGGGAATCTGCTACGGCATGACCTATTTCAGAACCTCTGATCCAACCACTCATTCCCTTCGTTTTCAACCATCGCGAATAAAAGAGATGGACTTTTCCGTCCTTGCCCCAAATAGGTGATGAACACCAGATATAATAGTCTTCGAGTGAAAAGCTCCTGCCCAAGGGTTTGAGTTTAAAATAGGGCCGTGCGTTAACCGCCGTATCTGCTAACAGATAACTAGGGACCAACACGGCAGAAGTCGCCAAAACTAAAGATTTTATAAATCTTTTTCTGGAAAGGAATTCCGTATTTGTGCTACTTTCAATCATGGTAAATCAACGATTTTAACAAGATAACTTATAGGTTTAAACCACCAAGATATTAAAACCACTATACGTGCGTATCCTGCACCGTCCTGTAAAAAATCCAATTCGCGTCCGTATTTTCTCTAAAAGCGGGCTAAATCGCTATTCTTGATAGTTTTATCGTAGCTTTTGAATAGTTGCACAACAGATACTATAACTACAATATTACAGAGTGGCAGCGGTGTACTACATGAGTTCTTTAGTTTGCGAATAGATACACAAATTTGGGGTTGTGATTTTTTGGATGGGGAAAAGAAGGTTTATTTTATTCAGTTTGTCGCTCGCCGCGACGTGGCTTTCATTTTTTCTTGATAAAAAACGAAACAAAAAATCAAGACTGGGTCAATGTTACGCTAAAAGCTTTTGGATTTACTAAACAGATCTGAGCCGTTGCACTTCGTAGATCTGTTCTTAACGCAAACCCAAAAGCTTTCTTAACGCTACATGGACCTAGGTCGTCCTTTTAAATTCAGCTGATTTATATAATCGTACTACAAATGCACTATCCTTACACACCCGGAAAATGTCGCCTTGGCGGATCGCTAGTAGCAGGAGGAGGCACTTGCCGACGTGCGAGCCGGCACAGCGACGACTTTAAGAATAAATGGTTGTTTTTAATGGAATTCTTGAGCTCACTACTTTCGGTTTGCTTCTTTTGAGAGAAAAGAAGGCGGCCGCCCGCCGATGAGGGCAAGAAGATAAAAAACAGAATTTAATGATTGCTAATACCATTTGGAATTAGAAGGAGACAGATAAAATAGTTAAATAAACCTTCCTTAAATTTAACAAATAAAATTTTAAAACATTTCTGTTTTAAATCGAAGGCCGCAAATTAAGATAAAATGGTACTTCAACATGGTTATTGGAATTTTCTTTGATAATCTGTGCTGCATACTTCCCCATTAACTCGAAGTCGGTTGAAATTGTTGTAATACCGTTTAAGATAAACTTCTTGAGTGGTGTTTCATTATAGGAGATAATGCCAATGTCTGTTCCGATTTCTAATCCCTTTGATATTATTTTATCAACAAGAATCACTAAATCGTCTTCAGCAAGATTAATATAACATTCTCCTTTTTTTATATTTTCTTTGGATAGATTGCCTACTAAACTGTGATCAAAAGCATATTGCTGACAAAATTTATAAAAACCTTTGATAATGGCTTTAGGGTAATCACTGTTATCTGGAAATACCAACTTCAACATACGGTATTTGGATAACGGATCCAACGCTTTTTCTAATGCTTGATAGATATCTTTCTCATAATTCTCATATACGGCCGGGAAATCCCCTTCCATTCCATCTACCATTCTTCCCAACAACATGAGCTTTTCTTCCGGTATTAAGGCAAGTACATCTGGAGCCTGATCTCGGCCTTCTTTAAAGTGCGGAAAGACCACATATCGGTCGTATTGTTTAGTCAGATTTAATAATAAGCTTCGTAAGTAGGATATATCGCTGTTATAAACAAACATATCCAAAGAAGCATCATCGCCTAACTCCTTCGCGAATGCATCATAGACAATTTTTTTATGGGCGCTGAGCTTGTTTAAGAATAGGGCAATTTTTTGGCGGCTTCTGATGTCTGCCTTCGCAATAAAGTATCCTTTACCAGGCGTTGATGCAATAATATCCTGATTTTTAAGCAATTTATATCCCTTCTCTACGGTATCGCGCGAAATATCCAAATGCATACTCAGCTCGTTAATAGAAGGTAACATATCCCCTACCCCAATGAGTTTGTTTTTGATCGCATCAATTACGGCATCCGCTAATTGTAAATACTTAGGAGTAGATGAAAAATCACTAATTTGAATATATTTAATCAAATCAACCGAACTCATAGCAGTGAATCTTTATTTAAAATTGGAATAGGGGTAAAGAAAAGGAATTTTAATCGAAACGCAAAGATTATCCAGTAACATTATTATTAAAAAGTAAAAGGCTTAACGAATTAAGCCTTTTACTTTTTAGCATTCTGCATAACTTAATAGCCAGGATTCTGATAGTCTTTTCGAGCCGCCTCGTCCATTGGATTTCCTGATTCATCCGTTAATTGAACTAAGAAAGCGTTAGGCCATGGACGGAAGGTGTGGTGTTTCGCCAACTGCCCTTTTCCGTTGCCGTTTTGACCCGTCCCGTTAGCCGTATTGCTCGCAACAGGCCATAGTCCAGAGCGGTCAGAAGCCATTTGATTATAATGTGCGGTGCGTTCATATAATATCCCAGCATTATGTAGATCTTCCCAAGCCAACCCTTCCGATAAAAACTCTCTGGCCTTTTCATTATAGATAAAATGAATAAATGCCTCTTCCTTTGAAGTTATGCTGGGCATATAGCCTTGGCGATTTGCCTCCGCCGTTCCAGGAGTAAAGTAACTCTCAGTCACCGCAATCTTAGCAAATGTATTAGACGCCGTTGCATATGGCGCTACTCTTTCTTCAGGAGCAAGCTCCACAGCCTCCGGTTCCCACCGTACCAGCACTTCAGGTCGAGGATCACCCGCTTTGAAAGCAGCACGCCTACGTATTACATTGATATCCTCGACAGCTAGGCCATATTGTCCTTTACGGCCATATGCTTCTGCGCGGATTAAAAACGTCTCCGCCAAACGCATCAAGATCGCATCCCGTGTACCCGATTCACTGTTAAAATTAGCTTCATCCGCACTTCCACCCCGCATTGGATCAACGTGTTTACGCGAAGCCAGGTACGGCGCAGGCTGTCCGGTCGCCAAACCTAGGTTCGAACCATCTATAAAAAGTCGGTAATAGTATCGACCGCTCGTCGCGGAACGCACCCATCGGGCCATAAACTGATAAGGTTGACTATGCACCATGGCCGAATCTAAAGCGGTTTCCTTGCTGTTTTCAAGGTAGATGATTGCGCGTTGATTTTGCTTTATCCGTTTTTCATTGGCCGAAACGGTCGGTGCATCCGCCGGTTTGTTGGCATTCCACCAGGTGGCTGCTGCTGCCCCCCAAGTATACGATGTACTGGTATTTTCCGGCATATTTGCTATGTATTCATGCTGAAATGTCTTTGCATATCGCGAATCGTACATTCTGTCCGTAAAATTATCGTAGCCCCAATCCGTCGGTTTGAAAGTACCAAAAGGACGTCCATATATCATCGATCTTGTTACACCTGACTGATTGGTGTAGTTACCGGTATGGTAGTTAACCGACCGGTTAGCAAATCGAGCGTGTAAGGTAAGGTTAATATCAAATTGTGCTGCCCATAATATTTCTTTTTCTGGATTCGTTTCCGCTATGGCCGGATCAAATAACCGCCAATAGTCAACCGCAAGACCGCCTTCGCCTCCAGCCAAATTTATCACTTCAGAAGTCAATAAAATGGTCGAATCCAGATCCGTCGTCACATTTCCCTTGTACAACATACGAAGATGTTCTTCCGCACTGTTCTGGAAATTTGCCGCCTGCGCACGATTTAGGTAAACTTTCGCCAAGAAATGGCCCGCTGCAAGTTTAGTCACACGGCCTTGATCGTTCTGCAAAACCGGTAGGTGCTCATAAGCAAATCGCAGATCCTCAATAATGTGTTTATATACATCTTCGATACTAGACTTGGGGTAATGAAATACGCCATCCGTCTCGTATCTTGCCTGACTTAATATAGGCACGTCACCCAATTGATTAGAAATCAAATAATATGCCCATGCTCTTAAAAACCGTACCTCCGCTCGACGCGTATTCGAAAATGTTTCATCGCTTCCAAAGCGTCCAGGAGCTATCTGATCCATTGTCTCTAAGGCAATATGACAGTTGTTGATATGCGGATAAGCGCCCATCGGTGCATAACTAGCATTTACTGCTCCAAGAAAATTAGCAATGTTCCCAGCAATACGACTCAGATCGTTTCCATACTCTCCCACATTCATTTGCGCAACAGGAGCAGAAGCGGTCTGATAAGTATCCGTCTCGGTTTCGATTAATCTTGCTCCACTCCCGTCCCACTCATGCTTATTCCTCGCATACACGTAAAGCCCATTTATAAGCGATTCTAAACCAACTTCATTCGTATAAAAATCTTGTGTCAGATTGGCAACTTGCTCCTCTTCTAAAAACCCCTTACACGAAAACAAACTGGTCGCCGTAAATAGTATCAATATATATTTTTTCATCACATTTCTAATTTGTAGATCCATTTAAAAATTCGCTCTTATACTAAATACATACGATTGTGGTAAAATCGTATTATTATTGTTCCCGCCCAGCGGATTGCCGTCCCCGGAAGATCGCTCCCAGTTCGTATCATCATCGGGATTGTATCCCATTTTGACTGCATCCTTTCCGAAGAGAAAGGGGTTCATCACTTGGGCATTGAGCTGTATTCCTTTTACAAACTGTCTCTCCAGCAAAAGCTTAGGTAAGTCATAGGTTAGGGATATATTGCGAACCGATACAAACGATCCATCATGGTATTGCATGGCCGGTGTGATATTGTCTCTATTACCTATCAAATTGGCTCTAGGCCAAGCGCCGTTCGGATTTTCAAACGACCATAGATCGTTCTCCACCCGGCCGTTTGGCCATATACCACCATACGAATTGGGATATCCTCCATAAAACGTTTGCCCAAAACGCGCATAGATAAACGTGCTAAGGGTAAAAGCTTTGTAACGAACGGTATTTGTAATACCCCCTGCCCATTTGGGACGCGTGGTACCGCGAATCACCATATCATCTCCAGTAATTCTATAGTCACCATTCTGATCCACGACCCGTATATCTCCTGGAGCAAAACGATGGCCATTCGCATTGAATTGCTGTATTTCCGCGATATCTTCTGGCGTATTCTGCCAAATGCCGGCATTGTCATAATGGAAAAAGACTTGTGTAGGATGACCAATAAACCTTCGGTCAGCTAACATATCCTCCTTTCCGTTCTGCAATTCGACAATTTCCTCCCGATTGGTGTTCCAGTTGATTGAAGTTGACCACGAAAAATCTTCCTTTTGGATATTAACCGTATTCAATGTGATCTCCAATCCACGATTTAACGTTTTACCAATATTTTCAAGTTTACTTACATATCCCGACACCGGTGGTAGCGATCTCTCCAATAATAAGGAAGAAGTATTTCCTTGATACATCTCGATGCTACCGCCAATACGACTACTCCACAAGCTAAAATCTAAGCCGAGATTATACTGCGCTGTATTCTCCCACTCTAGCAACGGATTGCGTACGAGCTGGGGCAAATAGCCAACTGCGGCGCCATCGCCAAAAGCATAGGGATTGCGACTTAATGGGCCACTGGAAGTATATGGATTAACACCAGCATTACCAGTAACACCATATCCCGCACGCAATTTCAATTCGTCGACCCAGGTAACTGCCGACATAAAGCCTTCATCCATGATATTCCAAGCCAATGCCATAGAGGGATAAAAATGCCATTTATGCCCTGGTGCCAATACCGATGCTCCGTCGTAACGACCGGTAGCGGTTAATAAATACTTTCCTTTATAACCATAGTTCACCCGACCCATCCAAGACATCAAGGTATTCTCCGAAAACCCTGTTCCATAACCATTGGGTCTACCATTAGTATTGGAAGCGAGGTCGTACCAATAACTGATGTCATATACTGTTCCAATTACGTTAGTATTGATACTCTCAAAACGCTCACGCTGTGCAGATTGCAATAAGGTAACACCCAGACGATGGTCTTCGCCAAAATCCTTATCCACAAAAAGTAAATTTTCGGCTACCCATCCTAATCGTTGCTCATTGGTATATCCTGCGGTATTTGGACGGTTATTTAGATGAGATGTTGCGTTCGGCCCAGTCCATGCTCCGGCGCGGTAGTTACGAAATTGCGTTCCAAAATTGAGACGATACTTCAGCCACGGAAGAATTTGCACTTCTGTAAATAAAGTTGGTGATACCGCGTATGTGCGACGCTCGTTTTTCACTTGGTCAATATCCATAACAGGATTAAAAATTTGCAGATTACCTCCCGGATTAACAATCCAGTCTCCATTATCGTTGGTCGGTGCAGCAAAAGGAAACTGTGATAAAGCTCTCGATAAGATATCTTTTGCGCCCGTATTCGATGTATTAGGTGCTAATATACCATAATTCTGTATCGATGTGGATGCAAATATACTTGCTCCGAAGCTCAGCCAGTCGGTCGCATTTATATCTCCATTTAATGTTATATTAAATCTCTCGTAATCTTGATCTTTTAGTACGCCCTGCTGGTCAAAATAATCTAACGACGCATAGATTCTGGACTTTTCGTTACCGCTAGACACCGATACCTGGTGATTCTGCGTTACCCCCGGGCGTGTTACATCTCCAACCCAATCGTGGGTTGGAATATTTGCAGAATTGTAGATAGGAACTTCAGCGGGCCACCCCATAGCCTGTTCTGCAGCCGTGGTTGGTCGTGTCTTAACGACTTTACCAAAATCCTCCCATTCATAGCCTTGCCAGACCCTGTTTCTAGAAAAAGCATCTTGCCCAAGACTCATTCTCCTTTCATCCTCAAAAGGATCGGCATAACCTCTGCCTACAGGCGTAAACGCATCGGTATATTTGGCCGTACTGTACAGGTTACCGTTCATTAAACTTTCCCGCCAACGATCAATATACTGACCACCATCCATCCAGTCGGTTAAAGATTTATAGCGATCTACGGTAGCAGTACCACGGTACGAGGCCGAAGTACGACCAGATTTACCTTTTTTTGTCGTTATAAGAATAACACCATTCGCACCGCGTGACCCATAGATTGCTGTAGCGGAAGCATCTTTAAGTACATCCATGGACTCAATGTCGTTGGGACTGATATCACCCAATACTCCCCCTACTAAAGGAATACCATCGACAACCACTAAAGGTTCATTATTAGCCGTCAACGATCTATTCCCACGAATGCGGATAGATGGTGTTTCTCCGGGACGAATATTACTGGATACATTGACGCCTGCAGCCTTACCCTGCAAGGCTTCTGCGACGTTTTGTACAGGCCGTTCGCGAATTTCATCTCCGGAAACCTGCGATATAGCACCAGTTACGTCCCGTTTTCGCAGCGTTCCATATCCCACGACGACCACCTCTTCCAGTTCTTCTTCCTCACTTTGCAATCCAATTTCGGTAATATTGCCTGAGAGTGGTACTCGTCGTGTCGTATAGCCAACCACACTAACTTCCAATGTTTCCGTGCTTTTTCCTGAGATTTGAAAAGTTCCATCTGAACCCGAAGAGGCAGAAAGACCTGTCTCAACTATCTTTAAAGTCGCCCCATTAATAGGTTTTTTCGTTGTTGCATCAACAACTCTGCCTTTTCTAAGATCCGATTGGGCATACAGATTTGCGCAAACAAATATCGAGTACAGCACAAATAAAAAGGGAATGATCTTAGTTTTTGCAAAAAAATGTTTATCCATATCAAAATTATTAGAGGTTTATTTTTACAATAGGTGCAACGCAATTTAAAAACAGTTTCCTTGCTAACCATCATGGACTTACAGGCGCTGTGCTGTCCCTAGAAGCTATAAACCTTAAAAACAATAGGGAGCAGGATATCGGCATCCTGCTCCCTATTGAGAAACAATATAAAATAGTATGTTAGCTAACTATTTCCGGTAATCATCTTTGTAACACTAATAACTTAAAATCCGAACCGGCCCCAACAAACCACTATCCATTAGCTTCCAACCGCTCGCATCAAATTCCTTATAATTGATGTTCACAAAATTGATCTCATGGTAATTTCTCCATTGCACACCTTGTACATCCAGATCCCGAACCCGATTGGCCATTAAATTAGCCACCTCAACGCGAATGGTATTTTCGCCGTCGTTTAGGAAATCTTCAATATTAACTTCAAACGGATGCGCCCACACGAGTCCTACGTTCTTACCATTGACCATCACCTTTGCACTCTCAGCCACTTTACCCAATTCCAACACATAGGATTTTCCCTGCTCTTTGTTCAGCTTGAATGTTGTTTCATAAGCCGCAGTCCCCGAAAACCTGTTTGCTACTTTGTCATTCCACGTCGTCCACGAGGAAAGCTCTGACAATGATCTGCCTTTTGGAAGTTCAGGCCCGCCCGTTGTAAAGGTTACCTTCCATGGTGCAGAAAACGTAACGACCTCTTTTACATCGTCGTGATAAGCATAGGTCTTTTCGGCCTGTTTATCGTCAGTAACAAGGATTACCCAGGCATAGCCGGACTTGAGCTGCACCCGTATCGATTTGTTACGAACAGGTAAAGCATAGTTTGCCCCGGTTTGTGGATCCAATAGAATGTAATTTTTTCCTTCCGTATTCAATCGTACCTCTTGGTCTACAGTAGACTTCCCGTGATTGACCAGGTAATAATAGGTATCCTCACCACTCACACGTCTACTAAACTTAAGACCAGTACGTATCATCCGTTCACCAAATACCTGTTCCGTTTCCAACGCAGACTGCGCATCTTTGGTCAAGTAAACCTTACCCTTTCCATAGGCGGTATATTGGTTCACATCATCTTTATTAAAGTTCAGCTTTGCAATAAGACTTTGGAGTTTAGCTTTTCGTCCTTCCGAATCCGAAAGACCATGGATCTCTTTTGGCAAGTCTTCAAAGATAATCGTTGCACCCTGCTCTGCTAGAAGCAACAATTTTTCAAAGGTCTTTTCCGAGAAATAGGTACAGGTTGGAATATAGATTACCTTATAGGGATTTGCTTTTTCTGCCGTGATGATGCGATGATCCTGTACCGATGCTCGTCCGATAATATCATCGGTCACGAAATCAAAACTAAAACCCATTTTTTGCAGACGAACACTTTGCTTGTAGAATTCTGTAGGATGTAACCAATCGTCCACATGATGCACACTTAATGACTTATCCACACCTTTCGCGTTGTGCCATATATCGTATATCGGCCAATAGATCAATAATTCGTTATCCGCTTTGCTGGTTTGCAAAATTGACTGTACGCGTGTTATGTATTGATTCAATCCGCTCAGGTGTGGCCAGAAAGAATTATTGGTCGTAAAATTAACAGACGCATAAAACAACCAACCTGGATAAGGGACATCTTGAGGCGAATAGGTCGTGCCGTGATAAAACACATGATTCACACCCGCCAAAAACAGTTGTTCCACTTCGGGTTTGGCCTGAGACAACGAAGTCTTGAAATGCTCGGTGAGCCAGGTAAAGGTTTCCGAAGAGGTATATTTCTTGCCGCTGGTATTTGTAGCAGAGGTGGCAAACTTGGCCATCATGGGATCCGGATCTACATTTCGTACATCCGCACTATCTCTTCTCAAGTTCGGGATATCGAAACTGCTCGAACCAAACGTTTCACATTCGGCAATATCCGTACTGGCGTACAAATCTATCAAATTACCGGGCGATCCATGCGCCTGATTTTTAGAGATAGCTCCATGCTTATTGGCAAATGCCGTAAAGGGAATTAAGAAATTATTTTTTAGAATCGCACTTACCACCTCCCGATAATCCGACTTAACCCTAGCCTGCTTATCCAAATCAGTACTTTTACCTGCAAAATGAATAAGCTGATCTTGCAATTTATATCCTTTTAGCTGTTCGAATTCGCCTAGAAATCCATCTGTCCAATTTGCACCATATACCTCATAGCTGTCGTTAAAGAACGATCGCACATTTAACTGTCTATCCGAAAATGCTTTTTCAAACCGCTGAAAATAAGTCTGCACGGAAGAGGTACCTAAGTGATCCAGGGTAAAGCCTTCTCCACCCGGAGCTGCCCGTTTTACCTTCTGCCGTGTTCTTCCCGAAAATAAGGCAATAATGTTTACATTCTCTGGAGCGGTCCAAGCGGGATCTCCCGACCGGATGAAGGCATCTAGATTTATTTCTTCGCCCGATGAGGTGTAAGCCCGTAAAGCCTGCAAGCTTGAATAGGTTTGTTTGGCATCACTTACCTTGATTGGAAAGTGGAGCTTTTCGCCTTTCTTTATGATGATCTCGTCCAAAAACACCCGGGTTGCAGCATCTTTTTCCTCGATCTGCGGACCACCAAACGGCCATCCCGTACCGAGATTGATATCAACACCCATTCCCAGTTTGTTGGAAGTGCTTGTCGTAAAGTCGAGCATCTCCATCCAAGTGGGGGAAAGGTACTGTACATATCTTTTCTCGTAGTTTTTTGCGCCATAAATGGGCGTCACTTCTACGCCACCGAAACCCGCCTTCTCGAACAGCTTTAATTCGCGGTCCAGATTAGGTTTATCCACTGCCGATCCTAGCCACCACCAGCGGGTCCAAGGCTTCATTTCCTTGGTCACACTTGGCCATAGGTCCTGCGCGAAAGAAATCGACATAGAACTCGTCAAAGACAACATCACCGCTGCAACTATCTTCTTCATATTTTTGATTAATCTAAATGAAATACTTTTGTTAAAGGTATAGATACCGGCGAAGAATCCGCATGGGTCTCCATAATATCCGCCATGTATTTCCACCATTTTTGCACAACTTCTTCCTCCCCTAGATCTTGGGAAGAACTACCCGCCTGTTTCTGTACGGCAAATAATGTATCTGTTTCTTCATCCAGAAAAATACTGTAGTCACTCACTCCAGCATTCTTAAGCAACCTTACCAGCTCCGGCCATATTTCGTTGTGTCGTTTTATATACTCTTCCTTTTGTCCCTCTTTGAGTTTCATTTTAAATGCAATCTTTTCCATGCTATTTTATTTTTTTATGAATATCAATTTCAATAATACTCAATGTACCTTTTGCGTTCATATCGTCCCGTTGTACACCATCGTCCAGTTTTTTTCCACCGATTTCCTCATGTTTATTCTCACTAGCAATATAAGACGATCCTGCCAATTGAACTTTTACCTTTCGTCCGCTGGTTTTTGGGAAGGATATCGTACAATAGCCCAAGGTGGTCGGTGTATTACCCTCGTAGACCAATTTATCGTCGACAAAAATCTGAATGGGGTATGATCGCGATCTAAAATTGTTCAATTTCAGATCAATTTCATCAATATCCGATTTTTTAGCCAGTGTATATTCGATCCATGCTGTATTTAATTTCCCATCGTTTACCCAATCTGACAGTTCGTTGCTGTCATAAGATTTCATACCACTCTCCGCATTCGCACCAGCTGTAACTTTTTGAATTGGTAACGTTTCACGGGTACGGACGATAGTGGATCCTGTCGGAGCGGCTCCCCGACTCAGATTTAGTGGCAGATTCAGAGCCGACGCTTTTACAAAGTAATCACCCATTGTTTTTATCGGAGACACTTCAAACGCGACGGAATCCGCCATTAAACCATTTGAAGAAGCCTTCACCTGTACCTTACCTTTCTTGCCATAGCGGGTACGCAGGAGCACACGGTTCACACCGCCTTCTACTGGCAGCGATTCGGAAAGTATGTAGTTGTTAGGCCCCTGCGCAATGCCTCCCTTCCATTCTATTGGTCCATCGATATTAAAATCGATCATATTAAGCGCAGTGGGGCAACGTCGACCTTCTTGATCCACGACTTCTACATCGACCATTACCATATCATTTCCATCGGCGTACAATCCATTTTCTCCATGTAGGTATTTTAATTTGACACGGTAAGGGGCACCGGTCGTCTCAAGGGATTTCTCCGCTAACAACATGCCATCTTTCGTATAGGATTTCGCGGTGATCTCTCCCGGTTCGAATGCAACGTTTGGGAATGTAAAAAGAAAATTATACGACCGCTCACCGAAGCCCTTGGAAACACCATTGACAAAAAGTTCCACTTTTTCTCCCGCAGCGACAACCAAGATATCCTTTTTCACTTCAGGCCCATAGTTCCAGTGCCCAATGATATGCAAACCCGTCGGATCTGTTTCTACCCATCCGTTCCACATCACCTGATGTGCATAGAAAGCATCTTTTGGAATACGCATGGCATCCACTTCGCCACTCCGTCGGTAGTTCTCTTTACCACGATAGTGTGTATTTGAATCTGAAAAAATAATATTCACCCCGCCTGAACTCACTCTTTTTCCTGTTCCAGGGCGAACATTCCAGTACTCCCACCATCTTTTTACAGCTTCAACAGCATGAGAGTCCTGATTGCGGTTATAGTCGCTGGCATCGTTTCCTTTGTATAGCGGTCCTTCCCCGTTTTTATGGTACGGATAGGTATGTTCGTCCCAATATTTACGTAATCCTTCGTCGCGCATATACTCTGTTGCAATCATCGGATGTCTGTCGCTCTTATTGATATAAAGCATCTCTCCACCATATTCGGCTATTTTACTATCCAACATCTCACGTGAGCCTATCGCCCTTCCGCCATGAAGATCAAACTGGTCCCGTATAGCAATCATTTCTGCCATATGTTCTTCCGAAATCGATTCATTGCCACATTCGTAAAAAAGCACACTGGGACTATTTCTATAATATATGATCGCATCCCGCATGAGTTCTGTACGCTGTTCCCATCGTCTGCCGGTAACATCTCTTTCCGCATCTCCGGCCGGCAACATCTGCATCAAACCGACCCGATCACATGATTCCACGTCTTGCTTCCACGGCGTTACATGCATCCACCTAACCAGATTGGCATTACTCTCTACCATTAATCGATTGCTGTAGTCGCTCAGCCAAGGCGCAACGGATAACCCGATTGCCGGCCATTCGTTACTTGTGCGCTGCGCATACCCCTTCATCATCAACACCTTGTCGTTTAGATACACCATACCTTCTTTAAAGGCTGTTTTTCGAAATCCGGTCTTGGTATCGACCGCATCGACTACACGCTCATCAATAACGAGCTTCGAGGTTACCGTATACAGATATCCATAGCCCCAACTCCAGAAATTGACGTCCTTGACAAATACACTGGCTTGCAAAACGTGGGTACTCCCTGGCTGCACGATATAATCTTTTGCAAAGGTTTTGACAACCTGATTATCCATATCACGAAGCTCAACGACAAAATTGACACTTTTAGGTTCATTCGTTTCGTTTTTCACTTCCGATTCGACGAATAGATCGATCGTCTTTTTATCAATCTGTATATTCTTGGCGTAAACATACACACCCGTTGTCTTTAGATT
The DNA here is from genome assembly GCF_005048855.1 of Sphingobacterium olei. Taxonomy (GTDB): domain Bacteria; phylum Bacteroidota; class Bacteroidia; order Sphingobacteriales; family Sphingobacteriaceae; genus Sphingobacterium; species Sphingobacterium olei. Next base: position 116,883 of record NZ_SUME01000003.1, on the reverse strand, counting down.
AGAATATAAAGGCAGCGTCTGGTAAACAGGCGCCGTGAAATGAATCCACACATTTTTCGGAATTCCACCGTAATTGGCGTTGAAATTTTTATCATTCCACTGATAAGTACTGTTCGTCTCCTTTTCCCGGTACGACCAACTGTTGTCTATACGTATAGCTAAGATATTTTCCTGATCGGGCAGGAGTGCATCTGATAGATCCAATCCTACACCCATCACACCATTCTCGTGTCTGCCGATGAATTTTCCATTCAAATAAAATTCTCCACCATGCCGAATACCTTCTAACTCCAAAAACACCTTATCCGTCACCGTGCCTTTTGGCAAGACAAAAGATTTCCTATACCACACAATATTCGTGCTGTGCTCATGAATGGGCTTGGCAAAAGCCTCGTCCTCATTCCAGGCATAAGGCAATGTGACTCCCTTCCATTCTCCGTCATCAAAAGTAGGCTTTTCCGCACCCGCTATGTCTCCGACATGCAGCTTCCATCCTGCATTAAAACTAAACTTCGTACGATCGTTGCCGAATACGAAAAAGCTATACATAAGTAGAAGTAAGGTTAGAAGATTACGCATATCAATAGGTTATATTTACTTGAATATCTACAGCATTCATATTAGCCGTTTGTACCGTTAATTCATGGTTGGTAGCGTCATAATACCAGCTACCACCGAAAAGTCCATCTGCTGTAGCCACTTTAGGCAACGACTTCCCATTCTCTGAAATAGCTTGTGGCGCTGACATAACAGATCTTATTTTCGCGGTATACGTTCGCGGATGTACGGAAAAACCACCTTGGCTCCGCTCAATTTTCAATATGGCATTGTTCCATGTAATCGTTGAAGTCGCAAACTTTCCGTCCTTGTACGCTAGACTTTCTCCATCATCGTCGTATACGATGAAACGCGATTCCTTATCGCGACCTATGGGAAATAAATCTAAGGTCATATTATCAAGCTTTTTTTCATCGGTATAGGCCATTTTCGGTTGCATGGGTATAATTCCCCCCTCTTTCACAAATAACGGTATTGTTTCTAGCGGAGATACCACATGGATATATTGTTTACCCTCGTATTTCTTACCCGTCCAATAGTCAAACCAAATACCTTCAGGTAGGTAAATACTCCGTGTAATAGCACCTTTGGTCGTCACCGGACACACCATTAAATAGTCACCCAACATATACTGGTCGGTTATGGAATAGGTGTTCACATCATCTTGATGATCCAAAAGTAACGCACGCATTAGGGGCGTACCTTCGAGGTGATTCTGATAGAGGGCGGTATACAGGTATGGCATTAATTGGTAGCGTAGCTCGTCGTAGAATTTGAAATTGGCTAACGCCTCTTCGCCATAATTCCAGGGCTCTTTGTAACCGGGGTGATCCATACCAAATACCATGGCAATAGGCGAAAACATACCAAATTGAACCCATCGTGTATAAAGCTCCGGATCGGCATTATGCTCAAACCCACCCATACAATGTGTCCAGTTCCCTACTCCAGACAGGCCGATGTTCAATCCAGCTTTAATAACGGGTTCGAAGTATTGCCATTCGCTTGGCCAGTCGCCTGCAAAAATAAAAGGGTACTTTTGAATACCTGCGTATCCTTCACGCGTATGGTTCAGGCCACGCACACCATTGAATTTTTCAAAAGATTCATAGGCGGCCTTTGCATAGACCAACGGGAAAACATTATGTAACCTTTCTGCTTCCTTTCCTGTAGGACCAATTTTATCACTTTCATTTGCTAATGCACCAAATGCACTTCCTTCATCTGTCTTTAAGAATTTAGCGCCCAAGCTCGCCGCTTTCTTCACACCGTTCTCAAACCACCAATCGACGGCTTTCGGATCGAAAAAATTCACAAACTCGCCGGGACTATTTTTCTCGGGATACGTATACCCTAACTCCCGCGCTTGATCTAAGAGATTAAGACTTTTAGCATTATCGAATCGCGGCCGTAGGTGTACCCCGACCATCTTATAATCCATGGCATAGATGCGATCAAACATACCTTTCGGATCCTTGAACGTCTCCCTCCATTCAAAAGAGGTAGCGCCCTTCCCACCATTTTTACCAAACAGTCTCCAGGTCGAATCCAACCAGAGGATATCCGTTGGAATACCTTCTGCACGCAATCGCCTCGCCAGCTCCACGACATACGCATCGCTGGTCAATTCTTCGTGTCCCCAGGTACCGCCGCTGTAGGTGCCGACATGCAGTCCCAGCGCATATTTAGGAAGCAACGGGGCCTTACCGGTAATATTCGTATATTGATTTAATAAGGATTTAAATTGCGGACCATAGATAAAGAAATAATCAATTTCGCCATTCACGGCTGCGAAAGAATATTCGTCTGAACTGGAGCTTCCCATATCCCAGTGTGTTCGATAGGGAGTATGAAAAAATATTCCATAGCCCTTGGTACTCATAAAGAAAGGCACAGGGGCATAATTAGCCTGCAACACATCATAGGCTCCCACGGCATGTGGCATACCTTTGCCCCGACCCACATCTAAGGTCAAGGTCTTTCCTCGACGATCCAGAAAGTCCATGCGCTCACCGAATCCAAAGAAGTGTTCATCGGCATGCATTTTCTTTACCACCTTCACCTCTTCTGAAGATTTGTGGGGGGCAATTTCGTCTTGGTTGATGATCTCTCCCGCATTGTTTTTAAATACGGTTTTGAAATCGCTTTTATTCAACTCCACTGTTAGGAAAGCAGTTTTCAACCGGAATACCGTTGCATCCTCCTGTACGGTGAAATCTACTTTTGTGGGTGCCTTTGGCGCTAGCATATAATTTTCCAGATTGGAAAAATCTGAATTCCAGGTATGTCGTATACGCACTGTAGTAGGCGAGTAAACCTCCACCTGGGTTTGCGCATGTTCATTTTTAAAGTGAATGCGGTTTCCATCGACTTTAAACCCGGTAACATAACTTCCTACCGTCTGCGCTGTCGTCATTCCCATCGAAAAACAAAGTAAAAACAGGCAAAATACACTACTTATTTTGTTCATATGTATATTATTACTTCATGAGCTCGCAAGCTCGGTGTGAGTTCTCTCCACTCGGTTATCTGCAATGAGCTGTTCGGCATTTTCTATTTTAGTTTATATACTTCAGCTCCTGCCAATAGAAAACATCCCAAACCGTAATCTTCAAAATCCGGCACACTTGAAAAGCTAACGGGCTGCCCATCTTTAGGTTCTTTCCCCGTTCCTTGGAGGTAACCCAAAAATCCACTGGGGTGTACCGCTTCTTTCACCATAGCATCCCAAGCCTTATCAATCATCGGTCTATAGGTAGCCGCATCCAGAATACCATTGTTGATACCCCAGGCCATACCATAAACAAATAAGGCCGTACCAGAGGTCTCCCGACCGCCAAAATTGGTTGGATCATGTAAACTGACATTCCAAAAACCATCTTCACGTTGCGCTGCTGCGACACCTTCCATCAACTCCATATAATCTTGCAGGTATTCCGCGCGATGCTTTTCATTCTCGGGAATCAGTTCCAGTACGCGCACCAAAGCGGCCACTACCCAACCGTTTCCTCTCGACCAATAGCAATCTTCTCCATTCGGTTCTTTATATGGAGGAACAAAATCCTTATCCCGCCACCACAATTTGTCTTCTTTATTGTATAGTCCACCGCCCTCTACGTGTTTCGAGTGGTGGTACATTTTATACATGAAATCAAAGTACTTATCGTCCTTGTACATGACACCCAGCTTAGCGAAAATCGGCATGGCCATTTGGATGGCATCAATCCAAGTCCAATCATCGTATTTACCGGAAGCAATGATTCCATCGATACTCGCTTTAATATCCTTAATCCGTTCGGGTTGGGGATCAATTTCATACAGGTCCAGATAGGTTTGCCCGCAAGCATGGTCGTCTGCATTACGCGTCTCTATTCCATTCCGTAAACCCCACTTGTGCTTGTTCCCCCAATCTACCGCATATTCATAGTAAGCTTTATTGGGGTCAATCTGATAAAGTGCCATTAAACCTTCATAATACACCGCACGGGTCCAGATGTTACTTGGTCTCCAACGCGTTGTATAAATAGGTTTTCCGGTGTCTGGCCATTTATTCATAAAATACTGATTCGTCAGCCGCATCACCTGCAATACGTCTGCATTGTTCTTTTCCGTTACTGCTTTTTTGGCGGAGGAACAGTTTGTCAATACCAGACCCATTGTAGTCAGCATCCCTAAAAAAACAAAAAATCTAAGGTTCATATTATTTTTGTAAAAATTCATTAATATTCGGTTTTAGTTCATCCGGAGATGATTTAGTGTATGTATCAAAGGTCAATTTCGAAGGTTTTGTGACAAGATCCTCAACTAATTTAAAATCAATTACCTCCTTCGGTTCAAAGGACGAAGACGACATGTAGTTGATCAGGCTATGATACAACTGCCGACTTACTATTTTTTTAGAATCGTCAGACAGATCGGCGGAACTCACTACAAGCTTTCCGTTTCCGACTTTCGCTTCGAAGATTTGTGCCAACCTCCGGTTCATAAACCAGGTATCGATAGGCTGCATCAGCGGACGGAAGTCTGCCGGAAAATCTTCGAGATGCATCACCTGTGCTTTATGCACAACTTCCCACCATTGGATGGTACTGTAATTCTGGGTTGGAAAGGACGAAAAAGCCAAATGTGATCTATCCAAAATAAAGCCTAGCGTATGTGGCGGCCGCATTTTAAACCAGGACGTATTCCAGAAGACCGGAAGATAATGCTGAACAATCTCTGCTCCCTTTTTTATTTTACCCGACAGATTCAAAAACACCTTACCGCCGCTTTCCAGAACCCGTTTTACAGAATCGTTTATTTCATTCGCATAATACACTTCCTCCGATAGTTTCGGAAGTGATTTTGGATAAACATAAAAATCCCAGTCATTGGAAATGTTTGTCCCCTCCAGCAAGAGCTCAAGCTTCATTTCCTGAGCGTCTTTTAACCCATCCAATATAATCTCGATCGTTCCTACCGCATTGTTATTTCCTATCTGTATATCTTGTCCCTTAAGTATTCCATGGGCATAAGGCTGACGGTCCTTGTTTAATAACCTCCATTTAACCGCCACCGAAGACATGACTTCCTTGCCGTAATGGGCCATTTCGACGTCTACCCGCAGTGTTTCATCGTTGGTAAAGGTGAACTTCGGGGCACGGATAAGTAAAACCGTCGTATCACAAAAACGCTTAAATTCGGAAGCAGTGATATAACCTTTCTCTTCCCAAAAAGCATCCAATAATCCGACTAACGCCGTTCCTTGTCCGGAATAATCGTTCAACGAAAGCAGTTGAAATCCTGAATATCCGGGCGTTTTTAAGGCACGTTCGATTTCAGACTTATACGCTAAGGCCTGCAATTTCCCGGAAGCGTATAAAAACGCTTTCCCCTGATCGCCCATATGGTGATCGCGCAGGTCTTCTTCAAAAAGTTCCATATTTTTGGCACGGTACGCACCTGTATACTTTTTAATTTCATCAAAATTAGGAAAGACACAATACTGTCCCATTTCATGGGCGACGAAAGGCACTTCAAACTGTGCGATTTTATCCCTAAAATCAGAAACACTTTCGGGTTGCCTATTCCAATCTAAGCCCCTGGCTCCTGCTCGCACCATAAATTCATTGTTAGGAATCACAGGCCAGCTTCCGCCTACCGAGGCACCGGTATACAGTCTTCTTGTATCTTTCGCCTTCCAGTAATTAACAAAAGCAGTTAGATAAGGTACCTGATTTCCTCGCGGTTCATTCCCGTACGCCATCATACAGAACGACGCATAGTTGCCAAAATGTTTTGCCATTCTATTCGTCTCGGCATAGATGTATTGGTCTATGGGTTCGCCGTTACCCAGTGAGGAGCCATGATTTGCCCAGCTTGGCCCTTCAGGTTGCAGATAAATTCCAATTTTATCGGCAGCCTGAAAAGCCGCTTCCGGAGGACACCAGGAATGGTAACGCACATGATTAAGACCATATTCCTTTATCTTCGCAAAGATACGGAGCCAAGATTTTTCGTCTGTGGGGGGGTATCCCGTAAGCGGGAAAACGGCATTATCGCAGGTTCCACGTAAAAACGTTTTCCTTCCGTTGATGTAAAAATCCCTTCCAACGGCTTTAAACTCGCGCATACCAAAAGTCACTTCTCTCTCGTCCAGCAGCTTATCCTTTTGGTATAGTTGAAAGGTAACTTTATACAAATTGGGCTCGAATTCATCCCATAGTAGCATATCCTCGCCCATATCCATCGTTAACGCAACGGTATCTGAAGCAGATGTGAAAGTCAAGGATTTCGAAACCGGGGCGACCCGGTGCTGCTGTTTACTATTGAAACTCTCTGCAGAATATCGCACCTCCAGTTGCTGCGCTCTAGGCACAGTTGTGTTCAATCGTATTGTAGCCTGCCGACCATGTATATCTGGATATATCTGGATGTCGTCAAAATGAATAGGATGTAGTTGTAGTATTCCAATCTTCCCGATAATACCGTTCCAATTACCCTGTGTATGATCGGTGAGACTATGTGAATCGGGACCGACATTTATTTCTTTAATGCGATTATCAACACGGATAGAAATCGAATTTTTGCCAGCTCTTAGGTACGGTGTAACGTCAAAATTGTGCGCGACGACCATACTATTTCGCGATCCGACATTCTTCCCATTAATCCATACGGTGGTTTCCGTATGAGGCTGTTCCAAGTGAAGGATCAGTTTATTGTTCAGCATAGATTTATCCAACTGAACTTCCTGCTGATACCAAGCCGGGCCGACATAGTGCTTTAAGGGCGTTAGCCAAAAAGGTATTTTGAGATTTCCGGGCTGTCTGTATTTCTCCAACCGGGGATGAAAATAATAGGAACTATCGTATATACTACCTGTCCATGGCGTAGTCAATGATATATCGTGACCTATATTCTGTTCATTTAGCGATCCCGGGAGCTCGACTTCCTGTGAAAGCTTTTTGTTATACCATTGTTCATGCACTCCACGATCCGCACTATCCAACGCAAAACGCCAGGTACCTGTTAAATCAATAAAATTCTCCTGTCCAATGCCGCTCTGGCATAACAGAAAATAGAAGCTAATACTTATAAAAAAGGCTCTCACTCAGGTTTATTTTTACGTGTTACCATGCGATAATAATACTAATTCTCATGCTGGGCAACCTGCTGTGTCCTGCGAACTGTCCGAAAATGCCTCCAATTGCTTTGCAAGCGACATTGGGAGGTAATATTTAATCTATAAAGTTATCGTTACAATTTTTGCGAATTCGCATATTCGCGTATTTGCATATTCTTACTAACTTTGGACTCCTTAAACAAATTAAATGAGTATAATAATCAATACTATAAAAGATTTCTCTGTAGCCGAACGCTTTCTTCGCTACGTACAAATAGACACACAGTCTGACCCGAGTTCAGAAACATTTCCTTCAACGGAAAAGCAAAAGAATCTAAGTAAATTACTTGTAGAGGAACTATTGGCGATGGGCGTTACGGACGCTCATTTAGATCAATATGGCTACGTATACGCTACCATTCCCTCCAATACAGCTAAGAATGTACCTGTAATTTGCTTCTGTTCGCACGTTGACACATCGCCCGACTCTTCCGGCGAAAATGTAAAACCTGTTGTACACCACAATTATCAAGGTCAAGACCTTGTGCTTCCCGACGATAAGAGCATTGTAATCCGCTACGACGAACATCGCGATCTCGCCAACCAGATCGGGAATGATATTATTACCGCGAGTGGCACCACCTTATTAGGGGCGGATGATAAAGCTGGCGTCGCCGAGATCATGGATGCTGCACGCCTACTCCTAAATCATCCCGAAATCAAACACGGCGATATCAAAATTCTTTTTACACCGGATGAAGAAATCGGTCTGGGTGTAAATTTTGTAAATATCGAAAAACTAGGTGCACAATTTGGATATACCATGGATGGCGAAAAGGCAGGCACAATAGAGGATGAAACCTTTTCTGCCGATGGGGTTAAAATCACCATACATGGCATATCCGTACATCCGGGCTTTGCACAGGATAAGATGCAAAGCGCCATTAAAATCGCCTCGAAGATCATCGGTACACTTCCCGAAGACCGTCTCTCTCCTGAAAGCACTTCCGGGAAAGAGGGCTTCGTTCATCCTATACATATGTCAGGAACAGTGGAGAAGGCTACGATCGAATTTATCGTTCGGGATCACGCGACGTCCAATCTGAGCCGATACGAAACAGAATTGGAGAACCATGTCAAGAATATCTTAAGTAAATACCCCAAATGTACCTATACCTTTGAAGTGCAGGAACAGTACCGAAACATGAAGGAAATCTTGGATCAATATCCACAGATTATGGAAATAGGGATCGAAGCCATCCAACGGGCGGGCATGAACCCAGAGCGTAGAAGTATACGAGGGGGCACCGACGGATCAAGATTATCCTTTATGGGACTTCCCTGTCCTAATGTATTTGCCGGCGGACATGCTTTTCACGGCAAGCAGGAATGGGTAAGTCGCCAAGATATGGAGAAGGCGGTACTAACCATACTACACATCGCTTCCCTATGGGAAGAAAAAACTAATTAAGCGCACGCATATTCAACGATAAAAGAAATGAGTTATAAAAACGAAGTATTAAAAGCTATCCACTTAAGGAGATCCGTATTCCAAGTAAATTTTACGGATCAGGAAGTAAGCAAAGAAGATCTAGAAACCATACTAGAAGCGGCAAATTCGGCTCCAACACATAAACGCACCCAACCGTGGCGATTTGTGGTGTTTCGCAAAGACGGATTGGACCGCCTAGGTGCCGAACTTGGTCGTGTCTATAAACACATCACGCCTGTTGAAAAATACGCGGAGGCTACAGAGATCAATATGGCAAAAAAAGCAACGCTTTCTAATGCCGCTATTGCTATCATCGTAAACTATACGGGCGAACTACCGGAATGGGAAGAATTGGCCGCAACTGCCTGTGCCGTTGAGAACATGTGGCTCGCCGCACATTCTATCGGATTAGGTGGTTATTGGGCATCCCCTGGGCTTATCAATCATATGGGTGAGTTCTTGCAATTGGCACCGAATCAAAAATGTATCGGACTCTTTTACTTAGGTCATCACCAGAGTGATGAGCGGGAAGCTGTACGGAATCCTATCGCCGAGAAAGTTCGCTGGGAAGAGTAATAAAGATACTTTCGTCGTCATTGCGAACTGAAGGCACGAAGGTGTGGCAATCTATCAACATCAATGGAAAGACTGTCGCGTCGTGCCTCTCGCAGTGACGATATAAAAAAGCTCCTTATTCTTTTGAATCAATTTCAACACCTATTTCTCCTCATTTTTCATGTTGTGTGGAGCGATGTTTAAAGTAAAATAGAACGTACTTCCCACTCCGTACTCACTATCTACCCAAATTTCACCTCCTTGCGCTTCGATAAATTCTTTGCTAATACTCAGTCCTAACCCTGTTCCTTCTTTCTTAGCACCTGGAACACGAAAATAGCGTTCAAATATTTTGGTCAGATATTGCGGGTGTATTCCTTGACCAGTGTCTGCAACAGAAAATTGTATTTTATTATTTTCCTTTTTATATTTAACAAAAATTATTGAATTTTCGTAAGAATATCTAACTGCATTGGAAATCAAATTTGTCATCACCCAAGCTGTTTTCTCGCTGTCGGCATACACGATTGAAGTATCGTCGGTATTTACGTCGATAGCTATCTTCTTATGATCCGCCGCCGACTTATTAGCATGAACAGCGTATTCAATGATAGGATTTATTGGTGACGGCTGCAGATTTATTTGGATAGAGCCGCTTTCAACCTGCGTGATGTTTAATAATTCTCCCGTAATTCTCAGTAAACGGAGGGTGTCCTCTTTAATACTTTCAACCAAATTTTTCTGTTCGATATTCAAGTTGCCTATTTGCTTGTTTTCCAGTAATTGCAAACTCATCTGTATAGATGAAATAGGCGTTTTAAATTCGTGGGAAACCGTTCCCATAAAATTGGTTTTAGCTAAATCCAGTTCCTTGAACGGGGTAATGTTTCGCAACATAATGACCTGCCCGATAAATTGAGATTGTGTTTCCCCGGTAGGTATGATGTTGATGTCTAAAATTTCTTTCTCGAAATAGCTTTCCTTGCCGTCTGCAAAAATCTTTAGCTGTTCAGATTTTATCTTTCCGGCTTCAGAACGGAAAATATCTTTGACAATATCCCTTATCAGGTCATTGGTAACCGCTATGTCCTGAATTTGTCTGCCTATCAAATCTTTTTCCTCCAAGCCTGTAATTTTCAGTGCTTCGTCATTGGCGAATAACACTTTGTTGGTTTCATCAATCCCGATAACAGGGTCGTGCATATTATTAATAAGCGTTTCTATCCGCTTCTTCCCTTTGAGGATTTTATCCAGTCTGCTTTCGGAATATTCTTCCAGTTTTTCAGCCATTGTATTGAACGATTTTGCCAAGTCTCCAAACTCGTTATGGCTTTCGAAATGTACCCGCTTTTTATAATTTTGCGCTGCGATTTCTTTTATGCTTTCCGTAAGTTCCTTAATAGGATTAGCAATACCCGAAGGTAAATTCACCAATAAAATAAAGGCAATCAGAAAACACAGCGAGCCGGTAACTGAAATGATAACGATTGCCTTTTGGGCAGTCGCATCAGCAATGTTACTTTTTTGTTCAATAGCTTCCATATTCAACCGCATCAGTTCTGTAATATCTCCTCTGATGGAAGATATTAAAACGGTATCTTCAGGATTGTTCCGGAGCATCGAAAAATGCTTCATAACCAGGTTTGTCACTTCCTTTTCTCCGATTTCAGTTACATTTTGTTGCTGTTTGATTAAATTCTCATTAAAAGTATTTATTGCTGTCGTGTCCTCACCAATACTTTCTAAGGCAATCAGCATATTTCTGGAATATTGTAACGTATTGTAATTGGCCACAAGGATATTGTTTGTGTCTCTTTTGAGCTGATGGATATACCTGCCGCTCACTGCTGCCAGTGCCAGTATGAGCAGGAACAGCAGCCCGACACCAAAGGTTAATTTTGCTTTTATTTTCAATTTTACACTTTTTTAAATTACTGATCACAAGTTCGAAGTAAAGGATATATTTCTATCATTTCTTACTGCTTACTTTTCTCTTTTTACGATAATATTACTAAATCAATATTTTCTTTTGACAGCTTATTCAGAAGTGAATTGAATGTATCTGTCGCTAATAGTACTTTTAACAGGTTAAGGTGGGGCTTCCCGATACAGACAGTCGTAATTTTTCGCTGTTCACACTGTTCCATTATAGCCCTTGTAACGTTTCTGCCTTCTGTTTTTATGATTTCAGCACCCAGTTCCGTTGCCAGTTTAAGATTGTTAATCAAATGTCTTTGCTTATCCAGAGCAATTTTATCGGCACTTTCATTAGGAGTCTGAACATATAACACATACCATTTCCCGTTATAATAATTGGCAAGCCTTGCGGTCTTCCGGATAACATTTTTTGCCGTCTTCTCATTGGAGCTGATGCAGGCGAGTAATTTTTCCCTTTTTAAGGGGTTGACCATTGTAATCTCTGTTTCCACTTTTCGCTCTACCTGTGAGGCTACTTCTTTTAAGGCAAGTTCACGGAGCTGTAAAATATGCTCGCTTTTAAAAAAATTATTCAAAGCGGTTTCTATTTTTGCCTGCTCATATATTTTTCCCTTTTTCAATCTCGTGATAAGCTCATCTGCGGTTAGGTCAATGTTTACAACTTCATCTGCCTGGGAAACAACGCTGTCCGGTACACGTTCCTTTACTTCTACTCCCGTTATCTCCCTGACATCTTCGTTAAGGCTCTCAATATGCTGGATGTTTACCGCACTGATGACATTGATACCCGCATCGAGAATATTCATTACATCCTGCCAGCGTTTTTCGTTTTTGCTTCCCTCAATGTTGGTATGCGCCAGCTCATCCACAATAACCACCTCGGGACGCAGGTTAATCACCGCCTGTACATCGAGTTCTTCCAATTCCTTGCCTTTGTAAAACAGTTTTCTTCTCGGGACGACAGGAAGTCCTTCCAGCAAGGCGTGGGTTTCTTTCCGTTGATGGGTCTCTATAAAGCCGATCTTTACGTCTATACCGTTGTCCAAAAGAGTGTGTGCCTCCTGTAACATCCGGTAGCTTTTGCCCACACCGGCACTCATCCCGATATAGAGTTTGAATTTTCCCCTGCGGGACTTCTGGATTAGATCCAAAAAATGTTCGGCACTTTTTCTTGTTTCTTCCATGTCAAAATGCTTTACATCGTTTGGTCTGACGTTTCAACTTCTACTATGTCCATACGCTTATGTCATCCCTGTTTATTGGGTTAATAATGTAATGCCGGTCAAATTGGCCTGGTTGTTTTTTAAAAAGGCGTAAGTTATGCTGTCCACCTTACAGTTCACAAACTGAACCTTTTTAAACCTGTCATTATATTTAAAAAAGGTGTTTAGAATAATTGCATTTTCAAACTTAACCCCATAAAAGGCACAACGTTCAAAATGGCAATCCTCAAAAGTTCCGGTAAAAGTAATATTGCTAATGTTAGATTTTAAAAATTTCGTAAACTTCCAAACCACCTCATTTACAATATTACTGTCTAGATTTGATTCCAAAATTTCAGCTCCTGAAAAGTCCGCTTCAGAGAAATCGCATTTTTCAACGTTACTTTTGAAAAGTTCAGCCTCTGTAAAGGAACACTTATTGAACTGATTATTTGAGAGGTTTGAAGATTGAATTTTACTTTCTCTGATGTCCGAACCCGAGAAATCACAAAGCTCAATATTGTTCTTTCCGAGAATCAGTCCTGATAAATCAGCGTTCAAAAACTTACAGTTCTTCATATTTGAAGAACTAAATTTTTCCTTCAAATTGTTTAAACCTGAAAAATCAGCATCAGCCCAGTTTCCTTGAGACATATCCCAGTTCCGGTTAAACCTTTTATTGGTTTTAAGTATCGGAATTTCCATAGACTCATCGTTACCTGCACCTTGCGCCACCAATGTTGCGTCAACGGTCTGAAAATTGTCAGAGAAGTAATTAAGGTCGACCCCAAGAATTTCTGCTAGTCTGCTTAATGTCGTGATATCTGGCATAGATTCCCCTCGTTCCCATTTACCAACAGCTTGTGGACTGATTAGTACTTGCTGTGCAAGTTCCGCCTGGGAAAGATTATTTTTCTTTCTTGCTTCGGCAATTTTATTGCCAATTGATTTTGAATTCAGCATCATATTATATGTTTTTTGATACCACAAAATTATTTCGTTTCGTCTTTGTTAGTGAAAAAATCACGCTACCTTTAGTTGTTTTTGTGCTACTTTCAGTTGTATTCCTGCAACTATTGGTTGTTTCAGCATATTGCGTTTATTCTCTATTCCAATATCTACTATTTGACCCAGCTCTGATCCTTTTCAATGTACGCAATCGCATTTTTAATTCCGTCTTCCTGGTTAAGTTGTTTTGAAAATTCCCTTGCCTTCATATAAAGGCTTTCATTTCCTAAAAGTGCTTTGATGGCCGCCATAAATTTTTCTTTCGTTAATTTTTTAACCGGTAGAGGATATAAGGCTAGGCCTTTTTCAAATGCTATCTTACCCCAAAAAAACTGGTCGCCAAGCGGATGCAATACGGGACAGGTCAGAAATGGTTTCCCTGCTTTCAGGCATGAGGCGGTTGTACCGATACCTCCGTGATGGACTACAGCCTTTACCAATGGAAATAATTTATCATAAGGAGCTGCGTCAATCACTTTTACATCCGGATTTTGGCTGAGTGCTTCCGTATCGGAAAGTCCCCAGCCTTTTACTACAATTATTCGTATATTTAACTGTTTGCTCAACATATTGATGAGCTCGGGAATATCAAGATTTTTATCAAACGGCATACTTCCGAATGTCACCAGTAATGGTGGCTCTCCGCCTGCAATAAAATCAACGAGGTCTTGGCTTAATTCGGCAGAGGAATGGTCAAACCAAAATCCAGTGAAAAAGCTATTATTTGGAAAATCATCTGGTTTTTTCAGCAGCAGTTCGCTGACACCATAGATAGACATCAAATCAGGTTTGCTGGAGTTAATAGGGAGCCCTACACTTTGCCGAAACTGCTGAATGGGTTTTGTCCACATCTTTAACCCTAATTCAGTCAACTTAAAAGTAAACCTATTTAGAAAAGGCGGCAAGCAAAATGCACTAAAGACGGGATTAGGAAATGCTGCTGTAGGCTGGCTTGCAGGAACGACATCCGTTTTAATCATCTTTTCCGGAAACTGGTCTGCAAAATTATCTGCCATTGTTTTAATATGAAAAAGTACTTTATCACTTCGCTTTGATAAATCATAAAAAATTTTGAGTGCGTCCAATACTAACGGAGTCATTAGCTTTTTTAGATTTTTGGCTGAACGAAGAGCATTTAATGGGCTTTTCATCAACTTACCGGCTTCTTTTGATTTAACCAATTCTTGAAAATCCAGTTCAACAGGTACAAAGTCTAGCCCGTAAGAAGCAACAAGGCTTTCAAAGTTCTTCGCTGTGGATAGTACAACTTCGTGCCCTCTATCTTTCAGTGCTTTTCCCAATACAGCATATGGTTGTACATCTCCTCTTGTTCCCAATGTCAATATGGCTATTTTCATATCATATATTTTTACAGTCAATCAAATTTACTATAAATGGGTAAAAGAAGGTGTCTAAAAAAGTCGTCACCTACAAGAAAACGCGTCATCGAGGAAGAATGACGACGATGTTGTGCTTTTTAGACAGCCCCTTTTTACCCATTTTGGTTTTATTAAAATTGTATCGCCAGCGAGGTAACAGCCATCACGTTGCCTTTTTTCATACGATCATCCCGGTCTAAGAAAACAGCATCTTTGCTATTTAAGCTTTTGACCTCGGTACGCCAAACGAAGTTGGACAAAATCTGATAGTCCACGTTGAACGAAGCCCCAAAAGTCTGAAATCCGTTTTCTGTGCCAGAAGCTATAATGACACCGTTTTTATCCTGATAATATTCTCCTCTTGCTGCAAGGCTTATTTTATCTGTTGGGCTGTATTTCGCAATCAGCACCGGGCTGTACCAGATGCTGTAGTCGCTACTACCTTTACTCTTTTGTTCTGCACCTATATCAAATCCTGCTATCATTGCGAATTTTTCATTAATCTGAAACTGCCCGTAGAGGTTATGGAAGTAACGCATTTGTTTTGTATCATCGGGCTTATCATTACCGATAAAAGAACTGCTGTTCAAGGTAATCTTTTCGGTAGGTCGGTAGGTCAATTGATGTCCGAAGGCTGGAGTACTGTTGCCTTCCACTCTCTGGATGCGTTGCCAACCGTTCAAGACCAGCACTGCCATATCCCATTTACCGTTTAGGGTGCTATAAGACAGTTTTGCTCCGGTTTCAAAATAAGGAGAATTATCTGCCAGCATACTGCGTGTCAACGTATAGCAATCTGCTCCGATAGCACTTTCAAAACCGATGTGGGAGGGCATAATACCCGCATCCAGCCACAAATTGTGCTCTTTGGATAACTTAACACCTACATTTGCCTCGAAAACATTTTTTAAAACACCCTCTTCGGCAGCATAATTGGCATTCATATACGAGCCTACTCCTAAACCGAGATTAGCCCGTACCTTTTCGTTTTCATAGGATGCCTTAATCAAGCCTACATTGAGGCTTACTTCGTTATTTCGATTGTGACTGTATACAAAACCCGGTCTTGTATTTGATTTCGGATTGTTGAAATCCTGCTGATAGTAAACCTCAGCATATCCACTGATAGTTAGCGGTTTTTTTTCTGTTTCCTGTGCCAATATACTTCCTGCTCCCAACATAATGGTGGAGAACGTTATTATTCTCTTCATTTCTTTGTTTTTTAACTTACTTTAATTCGTCTAACGCGATATTTAGTTTTAATACATTGATTTTTTCCGGGCCAAATATACCCCATAAAGGTTTTTCGGTGTGTTTCTCAATTAATTGATTCAATGTGACCTCTTCAATACCTCTTACTTTGGCAATACGTTTTACCTGTACTTTTGCAGCTTGTACCGAGAAATTTGGATCAAGTCCGCTGCCGCTTGCTGTTACTAAATCAACAGGGATTTCAGATTTTTTAACTTCGGGATTGTGTACCAGAAAAGTATCTATCCGAGCTTGAACTTCTGCAAGATATTCTTCGTTTGAAGCACCTTTGTTGCTTCCGCCCGAACCTCCTGCATTGTAGTCTACCGCTGATGGACGTGACCAGAAATATTTATCATCGGAAAAGGACTGCCCAATATTGGCGTAGTACGTATTGCCATTGTGTTCAATGATTGCTCCCTTACCAGAATTGGGAGCAAACTGTGCGATACCCCAAACCACTAATGGATACAATACCGTAAAAAAAAGTATCATAACAACAGTAAGTTTGATAGCGGGCAAAATATGTTTTTTCATCTTATTTATTTGTTTTGATGGAGATGAAGCTATCAGCAGCTGTTGCTGCTGATAGCTTCATCTCTATATTGATTTTTGTGAATTAAAAGAAAACGGACACCACCATGTCAATAAGCTTTATCCCTACAAAGGGAATAAGCACACCACCCAGACCATATATAAACAGGTTTCTGCGTAACAGGGCACTTGCCCCTATAGGTTTATAGGCAACGCCTTTAAGTGCCAATGGAATCAATAAGGGAATAATAATCGCATTGAAAATAACCGCCGATAAGATGGCACTTTCGGGCGAATGCAAACGCATAATATTCAATCCCTGCAATGCGGGGATAGCCGTGATAAATAATGCCGGAATTATAGCAAAATACTTCGCTACGTCGTTGGCAATACTGAACGTGGTGAGCGTTCCTCTTGTCATTAAGAGTTGCTTTCCAATCTCCACAACCTCGATTAGCTTGGTCGGGTCATTGTCCAGATCCACCATATTCCCAGCTTCTTTTGCTGCCTGTGTACCGCTGTTCATCGCTACACCAACGTCTGCCTGCGCCAATGCCGGAGCATCGTTCGTACCGTCACCCATCATCGCCACCAAACGTCCTTCTGCCTGTTCTTTTTTGATATAGTTCATCTTATCTTCCGGCTTGGCTTCAGCAATAAAGTCATCCACTCCCGCTTTTTCAGCAATGAATTTTGCCGTTAAAGGATTATCCCCCGTTACCATCACGGTTTTGATGCCCATTTTTCGCAGACGTTCAAAACGTTCCTGAATACCGGGCTTGATGATGTCCTGCAATTCAATTACGCCCAGAGCCACTTCGTTTTCAGATACCACCAAAGGTGTACCCCCGTTTTGGGAAATGGCTTTAACGGTTTCTTCCACTTCTCTTGGAAAAGGGTTCCCTGCTTCTATTACAAGATTTTTGATAGCATCTGTTGCCCCTTTCCGGATACGGATATTTTCATAATCAATACCTGAGCTACGGGTTTCGGCTGTGAATTTGATAAATTTCGGGTCTTTTACTATATAGCTTAAAGGATTGATACCAGCCAGCTCAATAATAGATTTTCCTTCGGGGGTTTCGTCTGCCATTGAGCTTAATACAACCGCTTTAATCAACCTTTTCTCTTCTATACCGTTAGCAGGATGGAAATGCGTGGCTTTACGGTTTCCGATGGTAATCGTCCCAGTTTTATCCAACAAAAGAACATCAATATCACCTGCCGTTTCTACGGCTTTACCACTTTTGGTAATCACATTGGCTCTCAAGGCCCTGTCCATTCCTGCAATACCGATAGCGGATAATAGGCCGCCGATTGTAGTTGGGATCAAACAGACAAATAAAGCGATAAATGAGGCGATGGTAATGCTGACATTTGCGTAATCAGCAAATGGTTTCAGGGTTACACACACGATGATGAATACCAATGTAAAGCCTGCCAGTAATATGGTCAGGGCGATTTCATTGGGTGTTTTCTGACGGCTTGCCCCCTCTACCAATGCAATCATTTTGTCCAAGAAGCTTTCGCCCGGCTGTGTGGAGACCTGTACCATTATCCTGTCCGACAGCACTTTTGTACCGCCTGTAACCGAACTTTTATCACCACCTGCTTCCCTGATAACGGGCGCGCTTTCCCCGGTAATGGCACTTTCGTCAATGGTTGCTAATCCCTCAATTATTTCACCATCGGACGGAATAATATCCCCTGCCTCGCAAACGAAAACATCACCTTTTTGTAGTTGAGCAGATGATATTGTCTTGCCATTTTTCAATTTTGCGGGGGTTTCCTCTCTTGTTTTTCGTAAACTGTCTGCTTGTGCTTTTCCTCTGGCTTCGGCAATGGCTTCAGCAAAATTGGCAAATACAAGGGTTTTAAAAAGGACTACGAATACTACGAAATTGTACATAAAACTTCCCTGACCTTCTGCACCAAACAATGTCCACAGGCTAACAATCAGCATGACGAGCGTTCCAATCCATACGGTAAACATGACCGGATTGCGAAACATTATTTTCGGATTGAGCTTCACGAAAGACTGGGTTAAGGCTTCTCGAACCAGTTCTTTCTGAAACAATGATTTATTATTTTTACTCATTTCTAAATTTCTTTAAACAATTAATACAGTGAAAAATACTCTGCAATAGGACCGAGCGTTAATACAGGAAAAAACGCCAATGCTGCTACGATAGCGATTACGGCAAATACCATCAGTCCGAATGTTGCCGTATCCGTTTTTAAGGTTCCGTCGCCCTCGGGAATGTATCTTTTTTGAGCTAGCAGTCCGGCAATGGCTATTGGACCGATAATCGGCAGGAAACGCCCAAGTATCAGGATAAATCCGGTACTGATATTCCACCATATCGTATCATCGCCCAAACCTTCAAAGCCGCTACCATTGTTGGCTGCCGAAGACGTGTTTTCGTAAAGCATTTCGCTCAATCCATGAAAACTCGGATTGTTGAGTGTTTCCATCGTATATTGTGGCAATGCCGCTGACAACGCTGTACCTACCAGTATCAAGAATGGGTGCAGCAGGGCTATTACCATCGCTATCTTCATTTCCCGTGCTTCCACTTTCTTACCCAAAAATTCAGGTGTACGCCCCACCATTAATCCGCTTATAAATACGGCTAAAATGACGAAGACAAAAAAGTTAAGCATACCGACACCTACACCACCGTAAAAGGCGTTAATCATCATGGCTAGCAATTCGTTCATCCCTGATAATGGCATTGAACTATCGTGCATCGAATTGACAGAACCCGTGGAGATAACCGTGGTTACGATACTCCAAAAACCGGAGGCCGGAGCCCCTAGGCGACTTTCCTTACCTTCCATTGCACCCAGTGTATTGTCAATTCCCATTTGAGCGATTGCCGGATTACCGTTCATTTCCATATTGATGTTTGGAATAGTAAGCATCAAGAAGCCGACGGTCATCACGCTGAATATCATCCAGGATAATTTTCTCCTGCAGATAAAGTATCCAAATGCAAAGACCATTGCCAACGGAACGATAAGCTGTGCCACCATTTCCACCATGTTGGTCAGGTAGGAGGGGTTTTCAAACGGGTGGGCAGAGTTTACGCCATAGAAACCTCCACCGTTTGTTCCTACGTGCTTAATGGGTATGAATGCCGCAGCAGGACCTCTGGAAACTTCCTGTACATCGCCCTCCAAGGTAGTAATACTGTCTTTACCCTCAAAGGTCATTGGCGTTCCCTCGAAAAGTAAAACCACAGCTACTATAAGCGAGACAGGCAATAAAATGCGGGTACAGGATTTCACAAAATGGTTGTAAAAGTTTCCCAAATCCGCTGTACTCTTATCCCTGAAAGCCCTGAAAAGGACTACAGCCGCCGCCATACCGGTTCCTGCACTTACGAACTGTAAGAACATCAACCAATACTGCCCGATGTAGCTTAATCCAGTTTCGCCCGAGTAATGCTGTAAGTTACAATTCACCACGAACGATATGACCGTATTGAAAGCCAAATATGCCGACATACTCGGGTTTTTGTCGGGGTTTAACGGCAGGCTTCCCTGTGTCATCAGTATCAGCATTCCCAAAAGGAACCATACCATATTAATGGTGAGCAGGGCTACCATTTGTTGCTTCCAGTTCATCTCCGTTTGGGAATTGATACCACTCACTTTGTAAAAAAGTCTTTCAAACGGATTGAAAATAGGGTCAAGAAGGGTTTTCTCACCTCCATAAACCTTTGCAATGTATTTCCCGAAAGGTATTGCCAGCAATACCGATAAGCTAAACATTACGATTATTCCTAAAATTTCTGTGTTCATTTTTTATTTTTGTTTTGAATGAAAAGTGAGCAGTAAGAGGTGAGGACACTTTTTACTTCTTACTAAAAACTTTTCGCTGACTTAAAATTTTTCCGGTTTCAGTAGTACGTAGCAGATGTAAGCAAATACACCAATGGCTACTATGAATAATGCTATCATAATTTTTAGTTTTCTAAGATTGTTTTGATATATCCTTTTCTAAGTTCGACTGGAAATAGTTCCAGATGCTTTTTCAGGCTTCCAGGACTTTCTTCAAAGGACAATGCTGTTAGAAATTCATTTTCAATCGCATTGCGGGTATATTGATTTCCTCCCTGATAAAGCAGGTTAACTACTTTTGCTATCTCCTGCACTCGTTCCAGTTCATTTTCCAGCCCCGAATGGATTTTATGCATACATACTTCTGCTAATTTGTGTAATAGTTGGTAGTCTGCTACGGTATCATCCAGATGGTCAATGTCGGGTATAAGACTCGCGGCTTCGGGAGCCCACTGGCGAATGGTATTTATGATTTTTGTTTTCATTTTCTGTTCTAAATTTTTTCAAAAAAGTCTATCGATTTGAAGAGCAAACCAAAGCAGGCAAGTCCCGCTACTACTAAAATGGATGTTATCATATTTTTATATTTTATTTACTGACTTAAATATTTCATTAGTGCTCCGAAAATCAACATCATCATCAATGCAATTAGTAACAATTGATATGATTTCACATTTTTTATCTTCATTGTCTATGTTTTGTTTTCCTATATGCCAAACGATATGCCAGTTAAAAAAACACAAATTAAAATACTACAAATGAGTCATTTACGAAACAAATCAAGCGTTAAAGAAAAGAATAAGTCTATCATTTTGATAAGATAATTATCAGAATGATAGGTCGGTTGTTATTTCACCGTAGAAATAAGACACTCCTAACGGAGGATCTCACCTTTATTTGTAGGGAGAATCGTTCCGAATTTTATATTTTTGCACTTTAGGAATATATAATGTAGGCCAACATGGGCAGCTCTATTAGATCTTTTTTAGGTTGAGATCTCAAGGTTATTTACCGCTTAGTAAGCAGCGAGCCGACATTATTAATTCGATTAAATCGAAAAATAAGCTAATGAAGGAATTTCTATATGCTAAATGGATCCAACGTTTAATTCTTGTCCTACACCTTTTGGCCCTGATTGCCATCATTGGCGATCTCGGTTTTGGTTTGACAGAGCCCCTAAAAGTAGGCGTGATGGTCCTATATACTTTCGTTCTATTTATTGGCGTTTTCTATACCGTGTTGAAATATATCTACCACCGAAGGGAGTTTATTCCAAGTGTCTTTATTTTTGATGTACTAAGCATATTGTTTATTTGTTATTGCCTGTTCAAGCAAGCTAGTTTAGGTGGGGTTTCAGAAATCACCCCATGGCTACCGGTCGCCGTTGTCTTAAAATTGGTACGGGAATTTACCCGACCAAGGTTGAAATATAAGCGCTCTTTCCTGAACCCAGCGCAATTGTTCATCATAAGCTTTATGGGACTTGTCGCTCTAGGCGCATTAGTGCTGATGCTTCCCAAAGCTACCTACCAGGGAATCAGCCTTATAGACGCCTTGTTTACGTCAACGAGCGCTGTGTGTGTAACCGGACTGATCGTGGTGGATACAAGCAGTTATTTCACCTCTTTTGGACAGACCGTGATTATGTTATTGATACAGGCAGGCGGATTGGGCATTTTGACGTTTGCCAGCTATTTCAGTTATTTTTTTAAAGGTGGTTCGACTTACGAAAATCAACTGGCATTAAGTGATATGACCAATTCAGAAAAGATAGGCGAAGTATTTACCACCGTAAAACGGATTCTAGTGATTACTTTTTTGGTTGAATCTATTGGGGCAACACTGATATTCATTAACCTCGACAAAGCACTTATCCCTTCTATTTCTGACCGGATATATTTTTCTGCCTTTCATGCTATTTCAGCTTTTTGTAATGCCGGATTTTCGACATTACCCAATGGAATGATGGAAGCCGGTTACCTGTATAATTATTCATTGCAGCTTATCATCATAGGCATATTTGTATTTGGAGGTTTAGGGTTTCCAATTGTAATTAATTCGGTCAGGTATTTAAAACACCTTATTATAAGGTATATTTTATGGTTTACCGACAAAAAAGGGAATTATCGCCCCTGGATACTGACCTTGAGCAACAAGATCAACCTGATCACGACCTCTTTACTAATTGTGATCGGTACAATTACAATTTATATAAAAGAGTATCATAACGTATTAATGCCTCATAGTGGGATAGGTAAAATAATCACCGCATTATTCACGGCAACTACCCCGAGAACCGCTGGCTTCAATTCTATAGACTTTAGCCAGTTGCATTTTTCATCCACCATTCTCATCCTATTGTTGATGTGGATTGGTGCTTCACCGGCCTCAACGGGTGGGGGGATAAAAACAAGTGCATTTGCCATTGCTACCTTAAACTATCTGAGCCTAGCAAGAGGCAAGCGTAAAATTGAAGTATTCCGACGGGAAGTAGCAGATATCTCGGTAAGAAGGGCCTTTGCAGTGATGAGTTTATCGTTGCTGGTTATCGGCTGCAGTGTCTTTTTAATAGCGCATTATGACAACCATATACCACTTTTGGACATTGCTTTTGAAAGTTTTTCAGCCTATAGTACAGTAGGCCTTAGTTTAGGTATCACGGGAAATTTAAGCAATGAAAGTAAAATTGTGCTGATTGGCACCATGTTTATAGGAAGGGTGAGCATGTTGACCATTCTTATCGCATTTTTTAAGAAGGCAAAACAAGCAAACTATCATTATCCTTCAGATGAAATATTAATCAACTAAAAAGAGAATTAAAATGAAATTTATCATTATAGGACTAGGAAACTTTGGAGGTTCATTGGCGGAGAAATTAACACAGCAGGGAAACGAAGTGATCGGCGTGGATTCCAGATCGGAGAAAGTGACAGCCTTAAAAGACAGATTATCCCATACGATCTGTATGAATGCTACCGACCAATCTGCTATTACACACTTACCGCTGAAAAACACCGATATCGTCATGGTCTGTATCGGCGAAGACGAAGGAGCAAACATTATGGTAACGGCCCACTTCAAAAACTTAGGGGTCAAAAGACTAATCAGCCGTTCTATTAATCCCCTTCATGAAAATGTATTGCAAGCCATAGGGGTAAGCGAAATTGTAAGACCAGAAGAAGAAACAGCGGAGCGGTGGGCTAAAAAATTATGCCTGAAGGGTGTGATCGATTCTTTTGAACTGAATAAAAATTTTAGCATCGTAGAAATAGTCCTTCCTAATAAATATGTCGGTAAAACAATTGAAGAGGTAAAATTCAGGGAATACCACAACATACTTATTCTGACCATTATTAGAGATACACAGGAAAATAGTTTTCTAGGCAAGAGTAAAACAGTTGCCAATGTACAAGGCATTCCGGAACCAACAACTATGCTTCAAAAAGATGATATCATTGTTATTTACGGGGCTAAGGAAGATCTACAGAAGTTTGCAAAAAGAGAACACGACTAGTTCAAACGGGCATAAAGAGCAACGTATAACATCACCTTGTGAGATCGCAACAATATGCTGTTATAGAGGTGTTACTACAATGCCATTAGGAGTTTATTGACATTTTCAGTCTGAAAAAGTCCCGTACCTTCTGCCATAGTAGTAGCAGAGCCACAAGCAACTCCCATACGCAGCATCTCTTCCATGCTTCCATTGATTGCTAAAACAGACACCATACCGGCTACCATACTGTCTCCAGCACCTACTGTACTTCTTACCTTTACAAGCGGAGCTGGCTGATATATTTTTTTAGTATCGTAAAATAGGGTGGCGCCAGACGCTCCGGACGAAACCACAACGACCTTCGCCGAGCCTTTCTTTATGAGTTGCGCTGCGGCCACATCCAACATGCTATTGCTTAACTCACTATTTCCCGTCAACGCGGATAGTTCCCCAATATTGGGTTTCAGCAGAAAAACACCTTCTTCGGCGGCAATTTCCAGCGATTTTCCAGACGTATCCATAATGACTTTACTGTTTTTATGTTTGCAGACCTGAATAACCTCTTTTATAAAATATGGATCAACGCCATCTGGCAGACTTCCACTGATGACTGATATCTCCGGAAAATCTTCTATTTTCTGAATGGTATTCAAAAAGGCTATCTGCTCCCGTTCTGAAATGGGCATCCCCGGAAATCCGAATCTGAATTGCTGCTCATTTAGGCTATCCGTAACTATAAAATTCTCTCTTGTTTCATGCTCGACAGTGAAGGGAAATATGTCCAGGTTTTCTTTTCGTAAGAGTTCCTCCAACAACTTGCCCGTTCTACCGCCCGACGTAAACAACGTTAACGATTCAGCTTTCAATCTTTTTAATGCTCTAGAAACATTAATACCTCCTCCACCTGGTTCATATTTCGGAAGCTGGCATCGTAGTTTTTTTTCGGGGACAATACCGCTTACAGAACTGCTTTTGTCCACACAAGGGTTGATCGTAATTGTCAGGACTTTCTTTATATTAGTCAAATTATTCATTGTTTCACTTTGATATTAGAGTCATTTTAAAGTTTGTACTCATCTATTTTCCTATACAGTGTTGCTATACCTATCTCAAGCAACCTTGCCGCTTCTGCTTTGTTGCCACCGGTGTGATTGAGCATTTTTCGAATATGTAACTTTTCAGCGCTAGCCAAAGAAAATGCGGATAACAACTGTACATCAGATTTTCTATACTGAAGTTCCAGGGGTAGTGTGTCCAAGTCCAATATACCTGAGTCAGCCAAAATCACACTTCTTTCAATAACATTTTTCAGCTCACGGATGTTTCCTTTCCATGAATTATTTTCCAATGCCAAAATATACTCGTTCGTTAATTGCAAAGGTTTTCTATTGGATTTTGAGGCAAACAACGCTACATAAAACTCTGTCAGAAGCTTAATGTCTTTCGGGCGTTCTCTCAATGCAGGAAGATGGATACCAAATACAGATAGGCGATAGAAAAGATCGCTCCGGAAATGCTCTTTCTCAATCTCTTCTTCCAAATTGCGGTTGGTTGCTGCAATAATGCGGACATTGACCTTAATCGGTTTGGTGTCACCCACACGAAGAAATTCTCCAGATTCCAATACACGTAAGATTTTGGCTTGTAAATCCGGTGCCATTTCTCCAATTTCATCCAGAAAAATAGTTCCGTTATGAGCCTCTTCAAAAAGTCCTTTTTGATCTCTGGCAGCTCCTGTAAATCCACCAGCTTTGTGCCCAAATAGCTCATTTTCCAATAGATGTTTACTAAATGCCGAACAATTAATCGCAACAAAATTATGGTTGGCACGCGTGCTACCTTGATGTATCGCTTGGGCAAAAATCTCTTTCCCTGTCCCTGTCTCTCCTGTTAACAAGACAGTAGCATCGGTAACAGCAACTTTTTGAGCCAATTCAACAGCTTTTAAAATAGATTTAGACCTCCCAATAATCTTATCAAAAGAATGCTTTTCACCCAACTGTTTCTCAAGTTGCTGAACTCTTTTGTTCAATACAACTTTTTCACTGGCTTTATATAGAAGCGGTATTATTTTATTGTTGTCATCGCCCTTTGTAATATAATCAAAAGCTCCATTTTTAATCGCCTGAACGCCATCCGGAATATTTCCAAAAGCGGTTAAAAGAATAACCTCTACTACCGGGTACCTGTCTTTAATTATTTTAGCCGTTGCCACACCATTTCCATCCGGGAGCTTTACATCGCAGATAACTACATCAATGTCCGCACCTTCTAGTCTTTTTAATCCGGCCTTGATGCCGGAAGCCTGAAAAACCTCGAAGCCTTCAAATCCAATTATTTTTGAGAGAAGAGTTCTTAATTTTTCCTCATCGTCTATTACAAGTACTTTCGTCACGTTCAAGATAAATTATAAAGCACAAATTTACTATTTATTATGAGGTTCGATTCTTATTCTTTTGAATCAATTGCAATGCTTATTTCACCGTGGGTTCCTGTCCATTTGATTTTATGCTGTATAAAATCGCTTATCAGCTCCGTCGCTGCTGGAGAAGATGTGCCGGTAACATCGACCGCTGTGGCTAAGCCATTTTCCACGTCAAACTGTACAATAACATTTTCCGTTGATAAAATATCCCGGACTTCAGAATTCAGCTCCTCATTAAATTGCGTCCAGCCCATTTCCGGAATAGCATCATTCTTAGCCAATGTACGTGAATCTACACGTAGCTGTTGCTCCATTAAAATCACTTCTGTCTTTTTTTCCTGTTGCGACGAGAAAAATTTAAAAAACACCAATGAGCAGGCGACCACAAAAAGTACAGCAGCAGCTAATGCCACGGTTAAACGCTGCCAACCAAAGAAACGTCTATTGTTATCCGTTTTCTGTGTTTCTACGCGTCGAGCCAGACGTTGTTGCAAAATGCTGAGCTGCTTTGCATCAACCCCTTGTTGCATCTTGTATCCATCAATGGCATCTTGTAAAAAAGGATCCTGCAGAGCCTCCCGTTCAATAGCATACATTTCTTCCTTACTCATGAGACCCATGACGTAATTATGAATTCTTGATAGTTGATAATTATTTTCCATTACTTCTTCTCCATACAGATTTTAAGGTTTCGCTTACCATTCTGAATAAAGCTTTTTACCTTATTTAAATCAAATCCCGTTATTTCCGCAATATCTCTATAGCATTTCTGTTCCAAATAAAACAAACGTACACAGGTTTCCTGTTCGCTATTTAGAGTCCCCAGACAAGTTTCTAATTTTTTAAAATCACCCTCCGTCCAATCCTCTTCATCCGATTGGTTAAGCTGTTGTTCGCTCTCATACAGGTTATCTTCAATATCGACATTTGTTATTTTTTTCCCTTTTCGCAACTGCATTAAGCAGTAGTTACGTGCATAGACGTAAAGCCAGCTTTTGAAATTTTCGACCTCATGCCCCCGAAGCTTAACGATCAGCTCTTCAAATATCTGCATGACGGCATCCTGACTATGTTCTTCATCCTGTAGATATTTGTAGCACACCCCATATAACAAGGACATATACGGCGAATACAATGTACCGAGGGTATTTAGATCCCCTGTCTGTTTGTAATATGTAAGCAACTCCTTTTCGTCCATGAATAGTATACGTTAATTATATGATGCCTCAAGATACGGAATTCCATAAGAAAACTATAAAGAAATACCATCGTTGGGTCGGGTGGGATATGCTAGTTTTTTCGGCATTCTATATTCGCTTTCGACCTTTTATAAATATTAATAACGCAAAAGTTAATACGGCAATTTGGTATATTACGAGAAAGGAAATACTGTATCCATCCATATTTGAAACAGAAAATCTAATTTGGAATAGACCATTGTTTGTTCCGTCAAAGCCTAAGGTATGCAATAGCAGGTTTCCTGTTATATGAAGTGTTACGGCTGTCCAAATAGAATTTGTGTAATATATTACTGAAATAAAAAGCAATGACATTGTTGAAGTTGTCATAACTATGCTTAGTCCCTCTGGTGTAGGTCCTGTTCCTTGTAGATGAAAAAGTCCAAACAAAAGCGATACAACCAGAATACCACCTATTTTCCCAAAAAGTCTTACAGATGCAATCAATAAAAAGGCCCTGAATAATAGTTCTTCGAGCGTATTACCCAAACTATAAGAGATTAGGTCAATTCCAGGAATAATTGTGGGATCGTGGTTTTTTATTATTTCAAAAGGATAGATCAGGTAGAAAACAGACCATATAGTAGCGACTAGCAGACAGCCTAGTATAATTCCCCCAAAATATTGACTAATTGAGTGAAATTTGAACTGCAATATATCTTGATTCAACAAATTTCTTCTGAGAAACCTATAATTTACATAATAAGAGAAGATCAGAAGACCTATTGTAACGACCGACCTTACCACAATCGGAAACAAATTGTTACCTGAAAATACACCAATTATTGTACGGTGTGCGGCCCAGACAACTGCAATAAGTACTATAAACCAAATGAAATCGAATAGTAAAGGCTTATAGAATGTCGTCTTGTTCATTTTGATGTTTTTAATTACTTAATAATCAAATATATGTGTAACTCTCTAATCTCCCAAATTTGCCATCTCTTTTTTGATATACGGCGGCATGCTTCATCGTAGCAAATATGTAAAACAACTTGCAACTAAATTCCGTAAATTTAGGATGGTAGAACTAAATTTAAGGCAGGAAATGGACGCCAAATTATTAGATAAAAAGATAGAACTTATCCAATGGCTTTCCACGTTGGAAGATAGCTTAATCATTGAAAAATTGGCAACTTTCAGGAAAGAGGAAACTAAAGATTGGTGGGATAATGTATCTGATGAGGAGAAGGTCTCTATCGCGCAGGGAATCGCTAACGCTGACAACAAAAAATGAAACCGCATTTGGAGGCTAAGAAGCATTATGAAAAATGGTTATAAGATTTATTGGACGGAGCCCTAAGAAAAGGAAATTGTAGTATAAAGGATCACAAACTATATAAAAGGCAAGATAGCCACCCAAAAAAGGCGGCTATCTTATTTTACTTTGTGCAAGTATTGACTTATTTTTTTGAATCTTCAAGAGATACTTTTCTAAACTCTTTCAATAGTTTTTCCAAGGACAATGTTGCTTTGCGAGCTCTTGTTCCAGCTGCTTTGTTTCCTTTTTCTGCCTGTACATCGGCGTCGCTTTTGAATGCCTCAAATTCGGCACTGATCTTTTCGATTAATTCTTTCATTCTAATAAATTTTGTTTAAGTGATAATGCGATTATCTCCCCCCATTTAACCAAAACCGTACCAAACCTATTTCTCTACCGTATTATCATTAATCCGGATACCCGATCCTGCATTATTTTCATCAATTTTTATAACGTTATATCAGTACATCATCCCAAATTGCCATAATGGAATCGTATGCAACACTGTATCGAACAGTGCTTGCTTTAGCAAGGGTACAAAAGGCTACCAACTTCTCCCCAAATTGCCCATGAGTCCATGTTAAGTCCACATTGACTACACCATGACTCCTCATATCGTCTTATAGATGTGGGAGCACAGTGCTCCCAAGATGTAGGAAATATTTTTTCAGGGGCAAGTTGGTTGGGGGTTGGTGATAAGTTGTTCCACGTTTCCTCAGAATCAACGTTGTCTTGTTACACACCGTTACGAAAATGATAATGGCTTCTCGAATAGGCATTATGAAAATCGCAAAAGCGTTCTTACTCGCTTTTAAAATTTCGTAAAAATTCACATTTATTTGATTTACAGCCACTTGATTTACTAATTTCAACCATATGAAAATAGCAGCAAATGGTGCAATTCGAGGTTTAGTTGGAAATCTCGTGGCACGAAAAATTGGAAATCAACAAATTATACAATCGAGGCCCCGTAAGTTTAAACAAACGGTCGCCACCAAAGAGGCTTCCACCGACTTTGGGCGGGCTAGCAAATTTGGGGGCTTCATCCGGGCGTGTTTATCAGACACCCACCTGGATTTATACGACAGCAGGATGGTGAGTCGGCTCAACGGACAAATACTGCGCACCATGCGTGCTAATCCCGATCAAATACGCGGCAGAATGTGTCTTCAGCAGGGCAAACTGAACCGCTTGGCTAACTTCCAGTTCAATGAAAAAAGTAACACGCAGGATTACCTCAATTTTGACGTCGAACTATCACTTAACGAGAAGAATTTACTCGCAATAGACATTCCGAGGTTTAAAAAGGATCGCGACATCAAATTTCACGATGCTGCTGAGAAGATGGTTATTGTCATAAACGCAATGGCTATCGATATCGCTAACGCAGACGTTAAAATAGTATCGTACACAGAAATAGAAATCGATTGCTTAACGCTGGATGGCTGGCGCGAAGCCGAGCGGATAGCAATAGATTGCAACGCATTCAAGGGCTCTGCGATTTTTGTTGGATTATCGATGTTGTATTTGAATAACTCCAGGGGCAGAGATATACTGCTTAACTCCAAAGAACTTCATCCAGCAAGTATAGTAGGCGCATTTAACATTACGTAACTAGAAAAACATCATCATCCACCGAAATCTTCATCAGCACTTCGCGTAAAGTCAAGTGCTGATGAAATGCCCACTTAGCTAAACAAAACCAATGCAATCAACAAGGTCACGATCACATTAAACGTCTGCGCAATTAAGAATGCGTAAAGTGGTTTTTTGTTTTCCTGTCCAAACAGCTCTTTAAAATTAGTTTCCAATCCAATCGAAGTAAACGCAAGTGCAAACCAAAGGCCTTGAAGGCTTTTCAGACTATCTTTGACCATGGCGTTACTTTCGGAAGAAACAAAAAATGAAAATAAGAGCGAAGCAAATACAAAACCGATGACAAACTTCGGGAAACGATCCCAGATAATCTTCAGTGTCGGTTTTTCCTGCTTAGTCTCCCCATCCACAGATTTGGCGTAGGTCCAATATATGCTGATTGCAAATGCAGCTATCCCCAGCAGCACATTTTGTGAAAATTTCACAATCGTACTGATTTCCAGTGCCTTATCTCCTACAAGGGATCCTGAAGCAACAACAGCTCCCGTGGTATCAATAGAACCGCCTAACCACGCACCGGTTACCTCCTGTGAAAGCCCTAACCATTCTGCGATATACGGCATAAAAATCATCATCGGAACCGCAGTGATCAGTACCAGGGATATGACGTAAGACAGCTTTTTAGCATCTCCCTTGATCGCTCCTGAGGTGGCGATGGCTGCTGAAACACCACATATCGATACCGCACTGGAGAGCATCATCGTCATTTCCTTATCTATTTTTAGTTTTTTACAGACCCAAAAGGCAAAATACCAAACAGATAGCACTACTACCAGTGCCTGAATAAGTCCTAAGGAACCCGCTCTGAGGATATCGCCAAAAATAATGGTCGTCCCCAATAAGACCAGACCAATTTTGACATACAGCTCGGTACTGAGTGCATTTTTGAACCATTGCGGTAAACGAAAAAAGTTACTGATCAATAAACCAATCCCCAAACTGAATATAACTGCTTCGAGGTTGTAGTCTTTGACAACCGCATTACCAGCCGCGAGAAGTGCGAACAGTGTCAAGACATACACAACGGGAAGCACAACGAGCAGGCTTTTCACATTCTTTCCCAGAAGTGTCGCGCCTGCAATTGCCGTGACGAATACCAGTACGAATTGACTTCCGATGGCCGATAGATTTTTTATAGCAAATACCTTTTCTGTTAATTCAGTGGTGTTCGACCAGCTAAAGCTAGGCTTTGGTACGATTACACCGGACAGTGCTAAGAAAACGATCCCTAATCCGAGCAGGACGACAACCCAATCTTCGGAAATAGAAAATGTTTTTGATGACGACATAAAATTATATTATTTTGAGTTGATAAGTTGTTCAAATGCTTGATGAATTTCAGGATAGCGGAATTCAAATCCTTCTTCCAATAATGCTTTGGTCGTGACCGGTGTGGTTTGCAGCAGTAAACTAGCATCGACACCCTTGATAAAAGCGCCAATTTTCGCCAATGGACTTGGCAAGGGTAAACCAATTGCCGTTCCCGCGGATTCCCTCAGGCTTTTCATAAACTCGGCATTGGTTACCGGGAAAGGACTACAGGCATGATATAGCGTATTTTTAGCCGAACCCGAACTAATCCACGCTACGATGCGGATAAAGTCTTGCTCGTTTATCCAACTGATGTACTGTTGTCCAGTCCCTACTTTGCCTCCCAGCCCCCATTTGGCTAAGGGATACAGCTCCTGAAACATCCCGGAAGACCTGCTTAGCACCGGACTTAAACGCAGGATAACTTTTCCTGTGTTTGGCGTATTTGATGCCAAAAAAATTCGTTCCCATTCTTTCGCCAGCTCCGCTAAAAAATCATGACCATAGTGTTGACTGTCTTCGTCTTGTATGCCTTGTACCCCTCCAAAAATGGAAATTCCAGAAATGTTGATCCATAACTTGGGAGGGTCTTCGGAATGTTCAATAGCCTCCCCCAACGCAGCGGTAGGCAGGAAACGCGAGTCTTCGAGCCTTTTCCTGTTCTCCGGCGTAAAGCGGGTATTGATACTTTCTCCACTCAGATTAATGAGTACATCTGCACCCTCCAATGCCATAGCCCAATTCCCGGGTGTGGTACCGTTCCATTGGATATAATCGAGTCCCAGTACGGAAGACTGACGCGCTGAACGGGTCAGAATACTAACCTTATCACCATTTCTTAAAAATAGATCAGCCAGCAATTGTCCTAAATTTCCAGATCCTCCTGCTAAAATTATTTTTGCCATTGTTTAAAGATTAACATTTATATTAAAATGATCTTGTAATGCCGTTTTCGCAGCATGGAATCCACACATCCCGTGCACTCCGCCTCCCGGAGGCGTTGCTGAGGAGGAAATATACACTTTTTTATTGGAGGTACGATAGGGTGTGAAGCTCCAGGTCGGACGTGTATACAATTGCAAAATATCCATTACTCCTCCATTGATGTCACCTCCTATATAATTGGGATTATACTCTTCCAATTGACGTGTATTGATTGTCGATCGCGCAATAATCGTGTCTTTAAATCCAGGAGCAAAGCGTTCCAACTGATTTTCAATGACATCCGTACGATCAACCGTTGAACCGTTTGGTACATGGCAATATGCCCAGCCGGTATGTTTCCCTTCGGGTGCACGAGTTTTATCGAATGCAGTCTGCTGCGTAAATAATACGAAAGGTTTATCCACTAACTTCCCCTCATGACTAAGCTTCTCATTTCGAGCTATTTCTTCAAATGTATTTCCTAAATGAACAGTAGCCGCCTGCTGACAACGCTTATCTTTAAATGGCACGAGTTCTGAAAGCGCCCAATCGATTTTGAAAACCCCCATTCCCTGCCGGTAACGTTTCAATTGCTTTTTATAGCTTTCCTGCAAATCTAAGCCTTTGATCTTCAATATCTGTTGTGGCGTCAAATCCAAAATAAGAATCTTATGATCGGGCAAATCTGCCGTATCGGTTAACCAAAAATCGGTCTGTATTTCACCTCCTAAAGATCGAAAATAAGTTGCCAGGGCATTCGCTATGGATTGTGAGCCACCCACAGGTATAGGCCAGCCGTATTTGTGTCCTACACCAGATAAAACGATACCAATGGCCGAAGTCGTTAAATTAGACAGTGGTTGAATGCCGTGTGCCGCCATTCCTCCCCAAAGTGCCTTTGCTTTCTCCGTTTTGAAACGCTTTGCAATCCATGTTGCAGGCTGCAAGGCATTCAACCCAAATTTGGCCAAGAATACAGGATCTTTAGGAAAACGTAATGGTCCCATTGTATCAAGAGCCAAAGTTTTCCAGCGGTTAACAATGGGTTGAATTAGTTTTAAATAAGTTGTTCCATCCCTGCCTAGGTCGGCCGCCGTTTCGTAAATATCTTTATGTAAAAAGGCGGTTTCCCCGTTGTCCAATGGATGTGCAGCTTGATACGGGGCATAGGTAAACTGCAACCCAAACTGTTCGAGCGGAAGTGTTGCAAAAAAAGGTGATGCTAGAGCCATTGGATGAATAGCAGAACATACATCATGCTTAAACCCAGGGATTGTCAGCTCTTTGGTACGCATGCCTCCACCAACAGAATCAGCACCTTCGATCAAGAGCGTACTGATTCCTTGCTGTTGCAGCGTAATTGCTGCGGCAAATCCGTTGGGTCCCGAACCCACTACTATCGCATCATATTGTTTCAAAGAATTACTATTTTAATATAGTGCAATTTACAAAATTACAGACTATTTCCTGATGATAATTCTTCCCCCGCTAACTTATTCTTTTACATCTGCCACACAGCGGAAGCCGATGTGATTTGTCGGGCTATTTATCTCACCCTTTCCTCGGGCACCGGCTTGATATCGTTCACAATAGCTGTCATTACAGAGAAATGATCCACCCCGCTGGACACGCTTTATTAGTCCGGGTTCCTGAGGATCATACGAGGCGTTTGGTCCTTTGGGATTTTTCTGTTCGATGCTATCGTATTGAGGTTGGTAATAATCCGAGCACCATTCCCATACATTACCAGACATGTCATAAAGCCCGTAACTGTTGGCCGGGTACGACTTTACAGGAGCGGTAATAGTATATCCGTCATCAGCCGTATTTCCTTCCGGAAACTTTCCTTGGAAAATATTGGCCTGCCAGCCTCCGTTCTTTTTCAGATCTGTACCCCAATAATATGTTTCGTCGGAGTTTGCTCCTCCTTTTGCGGCATATTCCCATTCCGCTTCTGTAGGCAATCGCTTTCCCGCCCACTTGGCATAGGCCTCAGCATCTTCATAAGCCACATGTACCACGGGATGATCCTCACGGCCTACAATGGTACTACCCGATCCTTCAGGTTGTTTCCAACTTGCAGCAGCAACATATTGCCACCATTGTAAATGATTGTTTAAGCCGTTCGCCTCTTTTGGTGGACTAAATACCGCTGAACCGGGAATCAACAATGCAGGATCAACTCCGGGAAAATCTTTGGAATTTAACTCGCGCTCAGCTACCGTCACATATCTGGTCTCCGCTACAAACTGTGCAAATTGTGCATTCGTTACCTCGTGTTCATCTATCCAATAAGGGGATAACTCGATCTCTCTGAGCACATTCGCATCTTGAAATCTGCTTGACCCCATGGTAAACTTGCCTCCCGGAATAAATAACATTCTAGCACTATCCTTCCCGACAAAAACTTCCCTTTTATCATTTTGCTGTGCAAGGAATGTACCTCGTGAAACGACTCCCTCGACACAACAAGAAGGCACTTCTTGTGCAAACAGTTCTCCCATCATTGCAAAAATCACACAAGATGATAGCATTACTTTAAAAGACACGGATAAACTAATTTTCATTCTTCGCTATTCGGATTTCATCAACAGTTGGTATACCGGTTTTTGCCCAAACAGGATTCCCCGACTTATACAAAATTGTGGTAGGGATAGTCTTAATTTCATTTTCCTTTATAATATCCGGATTCACATCAATCTCTATCTTGAAAATTTTTAGATCTGTAGATTCGCTTCGTAGTGAATCAAGAACCGGCACAACTTTCTTACATGGGGCACAATAATTTGAACCGTAATTTACCAATACGTAGTCATTAGATGCTAAGACATCCTTAAATGCTTGTAGTGTTACCCTTTTATTATTTGTTTGGGAAACAACCAAAGGATATCCCGAACCCACCCATGCAGATATACCAGGAGACAGCACATAAACCTCCTTAAAAGATTGCTCACTCAGATGCTCAGCTAACCTGGAAGAACGTCCCGTTTGTATGGAATAAATAAAAACAGGTCGTTTGTGATCGAGACTTCCGACTTTTTGCGAAAAATCATCTGATTTTTGATCAATCTGAATCGCTTCAGGAAAATGTGCTTGTTCATACTCTTCTTCTGAGCGGGCGTCTAATATTTGAGGCGATTGCTCCTTTTTGATTTTTGAATAAAAATCTTCTGCACTGATCTTGAAACTCTCCTCCTGTGCGAAACATCCCAGTTGCCAAGTAATAAATAATGCTAATAATATTGTTTTCATCGTATTATGATTAAAATCCAAAAGCAGGCGGTGCCAATTCTTGTTCTTTACTTCTTCTAAAATCCTTCATGCTCTTAGGCTCTCTGTCCTCCAGTTCAGCAAAATCTACGACACCATTTTCTTTTGCCCATTTAAAATATGCCTGAGACAATTGAGAAACGACGGCATGATTTTGTCTGGAAACGTCTTTTGTTTCGGTTGGGTCATTTTCCAGATCATAAAGCTCCCAATTATAAGATGGCCAGGTGGAGACTAACTTCCATTTTCCTATCCGGGCGGCTCTGTTCCCGGCACGTTCCCAAAACAACCCTTCTGGACGTTCCACTGCATCAGCCTTACTGGTAAGCACAGGTACTAAACTTTTCCCGGGCAATTCATTTGATTTGACCCCCTGATAATTTTTTGGATATTTAGCCTGTGCCAACTCATATAAAGTTGGTGCTATATCAATGATATGACCTGTTCCTCTAACAATAGTATTTGCTTTTATTTTAGTTGGAAACCACGCTATAAATGGCGTATTGATTCCCCCTTCGTGCAGGTAATCCTTATAGGCTTTGAAAGGCGTGTTTGAAGCATATGACCAGTTTTTACTTTGTGATTCAGAAGATCCAGTAGTTCCTACCGGACCTGTATTTCTTTGAGCCCCATTGTGCCATTTTACTAAATCTTCAGCTGGAGCACCGTTGTCAGACAGGAAAACGATGACCGTATTCTCTAACTGCCCATTTTGTTTTAACTTATCCAACAAAGAACCGATACTCTGATCCAGCCTATCGACCATTGCCGCAAAAACCTCCATCTTCTTCGCCCATAGCTGCCGCTGGTCATAAGACAACCTATCCCAATCATATAAGTCTTGGTCTCGAGTAGAGAGAACCGCATCCTGATTGAGGATGCCTAATTGTTTTTGACGCTCAAACCGCTCTTGTCGAAGAGTAAACCATCCTTTGTCATATCTTCCCCTATATTTGGCAATATCCTCTGGCAATGCGATCAGAGGCCAATGAGGTGCTGTATGCGCCAAGTATAAAAAAAATGGTTTCTTCTGGTCTTTAATTTCATCCAAGAATTGCTCAGCATGCGCATTAATAACATTTGTTGAATAATATTCTGATAAAGGATACCCTTCAGCGTCTGTTTCTACTTTACCAAAACCCGGCGCACCAGAATTGGCACCATCATTCTTAGGGAATACCTTGTCAAAACCGCGTTGCCACGGGTAACTCTGGTCTTTTCCCGAAACATGCCATTTACCCGATGTTAGGGTAACGTAACCATTTGCTTTCAGCACCTCCGCAAAGGTGAGTGATTCGGTATTGATATAACCTTGATACGCAGGTAATCCCAAATCATTTGAAAAATATCCCACACCTGCTTTGTGCTGATATTGACCCGTAATCAATGACGCCCGAGTGGGGGCACAAATTGAATTGTTGTAAAACTGTTGAAACCTGACGCCTTCCTTTGCTAATCGGTCTAAATTCGGTGTAGCAATCTCTGATCCATATGAGCCCAAATCTGAATAGCCAAGATCATCTGCCAGAATAACGACAATATTAGGTCTGCCTTTTGTCTGTCCGAAACCTGTAAAAGCAAGGCATGCGCTAAACAATGTTATAAATATCTTTTTCATTGGAATATTTTTTTTTAAAAATGGCAATGAAACTTGCATGAATTGCTTCTATCTGTTTGTGAATGGTAATTCATGCAGGTTTCATAAAAATAGTCTTGATTAACGGAGTAAATTTCTTTGGGGTTTTATACGATCATAGTCGACCACTCCTGTTTCTTTCGCCCATTGTGCGTAAAGATTTTCCAGTTCTTGAACAACTTCTGGAAATTGGTCAGCTACATTATTATTCTCCGCACGATCCTCATCAATATTATAAAGCTCGACTTGATAATTATTACTGTACAAAGA
Source organism: Sphingobacterium olei (assembly GCF_005048855.1). Lineage (GTDB taxonomy): Bacteria > Bacteroidota > Bacteroidia > Sphingobacteriales > Sphingobacteriaceae > Sphingobacterium > Sphingobacterium olei. The sequence goes on along the minus strand of NZ_SUME01000003.1, from coordinate 79,032 downwards.
AACCAATTTCCATTTTCCATGACGCACAGCTCTATTTCCGGCACGTTCCCAAAACAAAGGTTTGGATCGATCAATTTGATTCTGATTGGTGGAGAGCAAATTTCTGAAGCTCACGCCAGACAGTGTATTGGTCTTGATAGTGCTAAATGTTTCAGGGTACCTAGCTTGGGCAAAATCATACAACGTAGGTGCGATGTCGATAATATGACCTGTTCCCTTTTTTATGACATTTGCCTTCACTTCCTTTGGATACCAAACTATAAACGGAGCTCCGATTCCTCCTTCGTAGGGATTGTCTTTAAAACTACGCAATGGTGAATTGCCTGTTTGTGACCAATTGTTATTTTGGACATCATAAGAGCCCGGACGCCCCACTGTTTCGGTATTGCGTGTCGTATATATTCTGGTACGCTCACCTCCTTGTGCACCATTGTCTGATAAAAAGATGATTACGGTATTTTCATCTTTTTTCAACTCTTTAAGTGTTGCTAATAATTTACCCAAGCTTTGGTCAACATGATCTATCATTCCTGCGAAAACCTGTTGACGTCTTTGCCAATATTGTTGTTCATCATACGTCAATTTGTCCCACAATTGAATAGTACTATCTCTTTTCGCTATTTTTTGCCCTTCTGGGAATACCCCTTTTTCAATAGCCTGATGATAACGGTCTGTTCTTAAACTATCCCAACCATGCTGATATACTCCCTTATATTTCTGTATATCCTCTTCGGGTGCCTGTAGGGGCCAATGTGGCGCATTGTAAGCCAAATACAAAAAGAATGGTTTTTGTTCGTTGTCTTGCTCATGAAGAAAAGAAATAGCTTGGTCTGTAATCTCATCTGTCAAATAGCGATCTTTCGGCAAATAAAAAGGTTCATTATTCTTCAACAAAGGAACAGAAGGATTTTCCCTATCATTGATCTCATAAAAATTAACTGCACCGCCAATAAATCCAAACGATCTTTCGAATCCACGTTGAGCAGGCCACTGGTCATAATCGTCGCCAACATGCCACTTTCCTGACAAAATGGTAGAATATCCTGCGTTTTTCAGTACTTCACCTAACGTCAAAGATTCCCTATTTAGAAATCCTTGATAGGCGGGTAAACCCAGATTCACATTAAAATATCCGATCCCCGCCTTATGCGCATATTGACCGGTCAATAATGACGCGCGGGTAGGTGCACATATTGAATTATTATAAAACTCCTGAAACCGTGTTCCTTCAGCGGCTAGTTTAGAGAGATTAGGTGTTTTTACATCCAGTCCTCCAAAAGGTTCAATATCCGTAAAACCTAAATCGTCAACGAGTACTAAAATAATATTTGGTCGTTTGTCCTGTGCAAATCCTATCACACAGAGCGATAAAAATAGAATTAAACTGAGTGTCCTTTTCATAGCTATTGATTAATAATTTACCCAATCCGGGTGTTGTTTTAAATTAGGGTTCAAATTCAATTCTCGCTGTGGTGTAGGGAAATGGATGTGTCTTGCCGCTGCTTGCGTTTTACCTGCAGCACGCAGCTTAGTTACATAATACTCCGCCCCTCTTCTCGCTAAGTCGAACCAACGTTGATACTCGAATACCAGCTCTTTACGCCTTTCTTCAAATACCAACTCACGGAAAACATCTTTAGAACCCGCTCCTACATGAAGCGCTGCATTCGCCCTTCCTCGAACTTTATTCAGGGATTCAATAGCACTATTAGATGGTACTGAAGTCAACTCGTTATCCGCTTCTGCATATATCAACAAAATTTCAGCGTAGCGAATTATGGGTAGATTTTTAGATGATTGGCTCTGGTTCCCGATGACACTTTCATCGTAATATTTGTTAAACTGCGGTGTACTCAACGCATAATATTGATTATTAGTCGGAGATACTTTGCCTACTGTAAATGTAATAGGCAAACGTTCGTCCTGCACTTCAAAAGATTCATACAAGCCTCCTTCTACATGTAGGGCATCGGCGTAATCTCCGTTGATCCCCGGAATATCTGCCGGTGCAGAACGACTCGCTAAACTATTCCCATGATATCCGCTATTTCCCTGAAATTGTGCTGAGAAGATATGTTCTTTCCCATTTTTTTTATCCACCGCAAACACATCCACGAAATCCTCGAATAAATCATATTTTTCATTGTCAATGACATCTTTCGCCTTAGCTCGGGCCAATTCCCATTTCTTCTGCGTCAAATAAACTTTGGCCAATAGACTCTTTGCAGAGCCTCGTGAAGCCCTTCCCTTGTCTTTATCTCCATATTCAAGATAATTCGGCAAACTCTCCGCATCGGACAAATCGGTTACGATTTGTGTATAAACATCCTCTTCAGAGGCTTTTGACACATACAATTGCTCCGGACTTAACACTGATACCGGTTCAGTTACCAGAGGAACATCGCCAAACCATCTTACTAAATTGAAATAATGTAATGCTCTTAAGAACTTTGCTTCGTTAACAAGACGTACCCTGACAGTGGAAGTAATCTGACCCTCCGTCATTTCACTGATATTCTTTATATTCAGATTCGATGCGTTTATCGCATCATAACTCTGCTTCCAGAGCTGTTCCATTCGATCATTTGACGGGTCGTGTGTTAATCCACTAATGGCACGTACATGTGCGTTACGTGCACGCGGCCCTGCTTCGTAATCATCTGTTGCCATTTCAACACCTATTTGAAACAAACTGTTGTAAAGCGACTGGCCACTTTCATATAGTTTACGATACGTACCTGTTACTGCTGATATTGCTTGTTCCTCATTTAAATAGAATTGTTCGGACACCAAAATAGAGTCTGGTTTTTCCTCCAATTTGGAACATGAAAACAAGGTAGCCAAAGCGATAAATCCGATTAAAATATTCTTACCATTCATATTGTTCTACTCCTCCTAATTAAAATGTTATTGATGCTCCAAATGAAAATGACTTTGAAGCTGGATAGATTCCTGCATCTGAACCAATTTGCACATTGCTTCCCGAAGTTACTTCTGGATCAAAGCCGGCGTATTTTGTCCATGTCAAAAGATTTTGACCAACAACATAGAACCTTAAATTCGACAATGATCTGTGAATCCATGTCTTCGGAACTGTATATCCGAACTGGAGTGATTTCAATCTTACAAAAGAACCATCCTCAACAAACTGATCCGAAAAAACAGGAGCAGGATCTAATTTTGCACGGGGATATGATTGAGAAGGATTACCTGCAGTCCAACGTTGCAACGCATCTGTTGAAGCATTTTGTTGACCGGTGAACATTTCCAGATTCTGTCTATTGATATTCAATATCTCATTGCCCACCGAACCTTGTAAAAGGACATTCAAATCGAAACCTTTGTAGTTGAATGTATTGGTAAAACCAAAAATATAGTTTGGCTGCGCATTACCAATGACTGTACGGTCATTCGCCGTCGTAAATTTTCCGTCGCCATCGATATCTTTATATAGTCGATCTCCGGCCTTCGGAGTAGCATTACCCGTGAAATCTCCTTTTTCAGCTTCTTCACCTACCTGTAAAATCCCGTCTGTCGCTGTCCCGTAAAATGTTCCTAAAGGTTTACCTACCTTTATAATGTAGTTCCCTGTAATGTATGACGTTCCACTTCCTATCGACAATACTTTATTCCGGTTAAAAGATAGGTTTAGGTCTGTCGACCAAGAGAAGTCATTATCGATATTCTTACTCTTTACATTAAACTCGACCCCCTTGTTCTGAACTGAACCATAGTTTTGCAGCGAACTTGCGTATCCCGAAGTCCATGGGATCTCTACATTCAGCAACAGATCCTCCGTTTTCTTATAATACCAGTCAAAAGTGAATTGTAGTCTACTGTTGAACAATGCAAAATCAATTCCTGCATCATATTGATATGTTGTTTCCCATCCCAAATTCTCGTTGGGGATCCGTTGAGAGGTGAAGCCTGTAAGTATGTTACCTCCGATAAGGTAATTTAAAGAATACAATGTCGATAAAGATTGATATTGCCCGATCTCTAGATTCCCGGTCGTACCAAAGCTTGTGCGTAGTTTAAGATCATTCAGAAAGGATAGATTGTCCCTAATAAAACCTTCTTGACTGGCTCGCCACGAGAATGCTAAAGATGGAAAATTACCCCACTTGTTTTCCGCACCAAACCGAGAGCTACCATCTCTTCTTAAACTTGCTGATACATAGTATTTATTTTGATAATTGTAATTAATACGGCTTAAAAAAGAATGAAGCACCCATTCGTAGGTTCCTGAAGTCGGTCTTAATAATGTTGATCCACTTTGTAAATTGTTGTACAACAATTCATCTGTGACAAAATTTTCTGCCCCGGCACCAAACACGGCATTACGCGCTTCTTGCTGGGTAAATCCCAACAATACATTTAAATTATGGTTGTTAAAAGATTTGTTATAGGATAATGTATTCTCATTCAGCCAGGAATAATAATCCAAATTACCAAGGTTGGCCCTACCACTGCTACCCGATCCCTCATAAATGTAAGATGGTAGATAATACTTGTTTGTTCTATTATTCAGGTCTACACCCAATAGAACTTTTAACTGTAGTCCGTCAAGTATATCGTATTGTGCAAAGGTTGTCCCGAGTGTACGTAATACGACTTCCTGATTCGTAGTTTCTAACAATGTTGCGATTGGATTTGCAAAAATATTTTCAAAAGGATTTCGTAATGTATATGAACCATCAGCATCATAAATAGTGGCGGTAGGAGGCATGATCAATAATGAATTTACGATGCCTGATGGGGCAACCTGACCCTGAGTCCGATTTATGGACAGATTGGCTCCGACACTCAGCCTTTCATAGGGTTTAGCGTTGATATTACTTCTAAACCCTAGCCGCTTAAAATCTGTATTTACAATTACACCCTCTTGGTCAAAGTAATTTGCACCAAGAAAGTATTGCACTTGATCTCCACCACCTGTCAGGGACAATTGGTGATTACGAATAGGAGCTGTTTTGAAAGCCTCATTTTGCCAATTTGTACCTTCCCCTAAAGCATCGATTTGCGATTGGGTCAAGTATTGATTTGTTCCTAATGATGGATTTGCATCATACAAGACTTCATTTCTTAAAATTGCGAAATCCTTGGCACCTAATACATCAATTTTTTTCAGTACCTTTTGTAAACCAAAGCTCCCATCATACGTTAATTTGGCCCGCCCCGTCACACCTTTTTTTGTTGTAACCAATACCACACCGTTCGCCCCACGAGAACCATAAATCGCTGTTGCAGAAGCGTCTTTCAACACTTCAACACTCTCGATGTCAGAAGGATTGATACTCGCTAATGGGTTAATTGATGCTCCAGACCCTACACCAGTACTTTCTGTCTGGTTATAAATAGGAAAACCGTCTATAACATAGAGTGGCTCGTTCCCACCTTGAATAGAAGCTCCTCCACGAATTCGAATGCTCACCCCACCTCCCGGTTGTCCTGATGTCTGTGTAACCTGAACCCCTGAAATCCCTCCTTTCAACGTCTGATCCAACGATGATACATTTTGTTTCAGTAAATCACTTGGTAACGATGCAACAGAACCTGTCAAGTCTTTACGCTTTATGGTACCATATCCTACCACAACCACTTCATCCAAGTTTTTATCATCAGATTTCAGTTCAATGACTGTTGGAGATTGAGAAATGACAATAGTCTTTGTTTGATAACCTACATATGTGATGATCAATGTAAACGGCAACTTCTGACCGGTCACGAACTGGAATTTCCCATCCCGGTCTGTCTTTACACTATGTGTAACCGCTTCAAGCTGTACCGTTGCGCCATCTATGGGTTCCTTCGTATCCGCATCCACGAGAACACCTACAAGCGACGCATTAATGATGGGTTTAGGTTCCTCTTGAGCCTGTACGCTGTGAAAGCTCAATATGGATAGGATAAGTATATAAGAATAGCGGAATACTCCGTATTTTTTCATATTTTTATTACGTTTTAATAGTGAATACTTGCAAGTGCCAACGCCAATTGATTACTTGTTTTCATTATTGAACAGATGAGGGAAGCTTAGGCCTCCCTTTCTGTTTCTATAAGGGAGAGAAATTTAGCGACACATTCGCATTCGAAAAGGTAAGCAATAAAAATTCCTATTTGCTGAAGATTTCCAGAAAAAATCCGTTGAGTTTTGGTAAGTTTTTCTCATTGTGTTAATTTATTTTGATTTAGTAAACAACTCGCTATCAATCTATTTCAATGATCACACCACAAATATAAATATATTTTTTAAAAGTCTACTAAATTAATAGACTTTTAAAAAATATTTAATTCATTTATTAGAACAAGTAATATTCACTACGTACTACATTGGATTTTCCAATACTTCAATCATCCTGTATAATCGACGATCCTATTATAATTTATTAGGATCAGTATCTTGCCGAAGTACCTCCACCAAAGAGGATAGCATTAATAAACGTGCGACTCGTTCCATCCCAACTTCCACGAAACAAAGGGTTATCGGCAAAAAGAACTATATTTCCTCTGCCAAAGGAATTTACTGCTAGAGAAACAGAACCTTTTAAACTTTGTAATTGATTGGTCGAGATATAGCCATTGAGCAATGGATCATCAGTAAAAGCAGCAACGACATTTCCAACTTCTGACGAAGAAATAAACGAAAATCCCTCGCGGACTACAGGTAAATATGCGCTGGTTAACCCGAACGCCAACGGATGCTCCAATTTAACTTTGGTTTGAAAGATAGATGTCGGAATACTTCCGGTTCTTTGCTTTTCGTCAGATTCATTTGCTTCTACCCGCCTTTCGAAACCTATCTTGTTGCTAATCGCCCATTGGGATGCTCGATTAATCGTAATAAGTGTCCCCCCATTCTTAATCCAATTTTTTAAATTTTCAATACCCTCTGGATTCAAAAAAGAATAGTCACCACTTACCAATACAATTCGATTAAATTGTTGAAGATCCGCCCGTCCAAAGACATTAGATTCTACGCGTACCAAAGGATACTTCAAGACCTGATCGAACAGATGCCAAACTTCACCTGCTTCCGTAGATGTTACCCCCTCTCCGGTTACAACAAGAACCTTTGGTTTGTCTATTTTTCTAAACGCACTACTCCCTAAATCTACTCCCTTAACGCTGAAACCGGTCGATATAGGAATCAGGTCGACCTCTTCTTGCTCACTTAATTTTTTTAATTTGGCAAACAACTCTGCGGATGGAATGGATTGATTTGCAACTGGGATAAGCAACGTACCATACGAAAAGTCCCTAGCTCCATTATTGGTATTGATAGAGAATGGTTTGGAAGCAGTAGTTAGCAAAACACCTTCTTCCAACAGCCTCAACAGCAAATGTTGACTCTTTGAATCGCGAAAATCTACCAAATAAGCATACTCCGATTGTTGCAAATTGTCCACAGCCTTTTGTGGCAATGTTTCCACCTTCGCTCCACGCGATGGTGTTGAAATCGCGAAAGAAAGACCTGTAGAGTATGCAACTGAAAATCCGGCCCCATAACCTAATTTACTTGCATCTGCATAATCCTTCTTATCATCAAAGATAATTCCAACCAATGCGCTGTTGGGTTGTCCTACCGGAATGACATACGATTTACCCTTTTCATACTTCACATTGTCAATGGTAACGTCATTTGCATTTTCATATACCTCCAGCTTGTGATCGAGTAACAGTTTTACAAATTTGTGTAAACGGGATATATCATAGTTGTCACCGATAATATAAGATTTCGAAGCCTCTTTACCAGAGCGTGCTGGATTGAAGAATTCTTTTTGCAAATCATATAAACCGTCTTTGTTCGCATGAGCGGCATCGACCGTGGCGATACTGGTTACCAACTGATTTCGAACGGTATGCTCAAGTGTCACCAAACCGTTATTAGATTCTTGACGTAGCCCTCTAGAAGACCCTTGCTCAAACAGTATCCCTACACCCCCATTATAATCAGGGTAGGTCGAACCAAAATTTGGGTTTTTATTATCATAGGACTCTTTTGTGTAATAAAAAGATCCTATTTTATCCAATGCCCTGGCAAAATGGTCAGCAAAAAGCCTATTAAGTTTGTATGTAGATTGCGGTACAAACCGAGATTCGTTTCCATCGGGATCTGTCGGTTCGAAAAAAAATGTACTATTTGTCCCCATTTCGTGGTGGTCGGCTTGCACGTGTGGAAGCCAATCCTGATACAGAGAAACTCGTGCCTTACTCTCGGGATGCACGATATTCACCCAATCACGGTTCAGGTCAAACCAGTAGTGATTACCCCTGCCCCGAGGCCATATTTCCGTATGCTCCCTATCGATAGAAGACGTGTTATAAAAATTCACACTTGAATTCGCGTTTACCCACGAAGCGAAACGTTCTTGCCCGTCGGGGTTACGGACAGGATCGATGAAATAGATCCCTTCTTCGAGTTGCTTCTTCACAAAATCGTTTTGCGCAGCAACAAAATAGTATGCAGACAGCAACGCTGCTTCGGCAGATGACGTTTCGTTACCATGCACCGTATTTCCTAAAAATACAACAAGTGGACCAGTGACGCGCTCTCCTTGACGCACTTTCTTACGTGTATCTTTTATACGCTCCAAGTTTTTAATATTGTCTGCAGACGAAACAATCAGCACATAGATTTTACGGTTTTCGTGCGTACGGCCTATTTCTACTAGGGATGTACGACCCGAAAGTTCCGCGAGTTTTTCATAATAAGAATTGACCCGACTATGTTCGGTGACACGACTTCCGATTTCATAACCTAAAAATTCCTGAGGAGACGGGATTTTAGGATCAAATACAATTTCAGAACCAAAAAAATAATCTATTTTTTCCGCTTTAACACCGCTAACAGATAGCCACAAAAAACAGATGGTTAATAACGATAATACTCTCATGTTTATCCGGATAAATTAGTCTAACAATTCTCCCAAAGTTTTATCCAAATCTTCCCCACGTAGATTTTTCGCGACAATAACACCGTTTTTGTCTATCAGAAAGTTGGCAGGAATGGCTCTTACGCCATATAATTTTGCTGGCTCACTATCCCAAAACAATAGATCCGAAACATGTGCCCAAGTCAAATTATCTTTTGCAATCGCGTCTAACCAGCTATTCTTATTTTTATCTAAAGACACGGCGACAATATCAAATCCTTTCTCTTTGTACTTATTATAGGCTTTCACGATATTTGGATTTTCCCTTCGGCATGGTCCACACCAAGCCGCCCAAAAATCCAAAAGCACATAGCCCTTACCCAAGTGAGCTGAGAAAGCACGAGGTTTTCCTTCTGTGTCGTTTGCAGTGAAATCAGGGGCAGACTTGCCTACTGCAACCGTTTCAAGCGTTTCTGTCAATTCGGTCAAAACCCGTACATAAGGTGTTTCTCTTAAAGAAGGATTCAGTAATTGGATATTAGATTTAATTTCTTCCGGGGACAGACGGTATGAATAGTATCGATAAAAGACATAAGCAGAAACCAATGATGCTGGATTAGCTTTTATAAATTCATCGATTTTGACACCCCGTTGCTTTCCGTATTCCACATATTGATCCTGTAATTTGGATCCGCTCACTACCGTATTTCGGTAATAGGTTGATGTGTCCAATTGTACAGTTACCGGATTTTCATCCAAAAAAACCAGGTATGTACTTTTAGTGGTATCCAACGTCAGCCCATATATTTCGGGGAGTTCTACATTTTTAGCAAATTGGAATTCTCCATTCACGATACTTGCGGAGTCAATAACGAAGAACATCTTATTGTAAAACTTCTGCAAATACACCTTGCCGGACTGAACTCCTTCAACCTTACCTTTAATATTTAGGTTATTGTGGTTCTTGCCCGATGAGAGGACAAAAACGATTGCAATTAATATTAAAATCTTTTTCATATGTATATACTTTGTTTGTTTCTATTTACAAATTGAGATTGGTGCTGATTTCATTTAATGGAATCGGGAAAAGATAATACTTACTATTAGGCACCAAATTTGAATTGTCCGGAAACTTTGTAATCCAATGTCCTAATACCCCAACTGTGTTTCCTGCATTGTCAACAAACGTTTCCGTAGTTTCCTTTCTCACGGGTGCAGTTTGCGTCCTCAGGATATCATATAAACGAAAGCCCTCGCCCCAAAGTTCCTTCCGGCGTTCGAGCAGAATCTCTTCAATTATCGTCGTCTTATTAAAGTCATTGGCGGACAAATCGGAAAGATTTCTCTTTCGCCGCAATTCGTTTAATGTCTCTATCGCCCCTGTTACATTATCCAGCCTCGCTTTACTCTCGGCCTCAATAAGAAGCTGTTCTGAAGCACGCATCAAAATAATATGTCCGTCATGATTGGGATATTTATTTCGGAATTTTTTATACCGGTAAGACCTATAAATCGCTTCCGCGGGTTGCTTGGCAATTTCGAACAATGACTTGCGTATGTCTCCATCAGCAAACAATGCAATAAAATGAGGATCAGGGATGATACTGTTGTACCCATAATACAAATTCGTCCCGTTGGCATCGGTAGCATAGGGTGTGGTCTCTATATAAGCTAAAAACGATGCACCTCCTTTATTTTGAGCTTGTGTTTGTGGATGTCCCCAAATCCATTCGGGATTACTCACATCACTGAACCCTTGGGTGTATTGTTCGGCAGTCATAATAGGATACCCTATACGTGCTTTAGCAGCATACGCTTCAGCAAGATCCCAGTTTTCGAGTGTGAGATAGGTACGGGCCAGTAGTCCGTAAACGACGTTAAGATCGGGGCGATTTTTCACATTGCGCTCAAATCCAGGCAATAGTTTTTCTGCTTCCGTTAGATCGCCTATGATCTGATCGTATACTTCTTTTACTGTAGAGAGCGGTCTAGGCTCTGTACTTGGAGTTGTAGGTTCTGTGTAAATCGGGACGGCCTTAGCATTTGCATCTTTCGCATACGTAAACTGATATTGTCGCACCAAGTTTAAATAATTGTGCCCTCGTAGTGCATAGGCTTGTCCTTTAAGATATTTTAAACTCGGTTTGCTGTCTTCATTAATCGGAATGTTGGCGATGATATTGTTAGCATGATCAATCGATGTATACTGCAATGTCCAAAAAAACAGCGCACGACGAGTTGTATTGTCGAAGGGATCGCGATATGGATACGAATCACGGAATCCATATCTTCCATCCCGGGCGATGGCATCTTCGCCCATTACATCGTGCGTAAGAAAAATTGTAGGAAGCCCTGGATTATCCTGCGAGGTACTATTTTCCAAAAGGTAACGAATCGCACCATTGACGAAAGCATTGATATTATCTTCCGAAGAGAATACTTCCGACGTGGTAATCTGTGTCGCTGGTGCGGTATCAAAAAAATCGTCGCTGCAGGATGTTAATAGTGCCAAAGCAGTCAATATATAACTAAATTTCAGTTTCATAGTCTGATGAGTAATTTTTATTAGAATGATACATTAAGTACGAGTGAATACGCTTTCTGTGCAGGATATCGGTAAAACGTTGAACCGGAAACAGTTTGCTCGGGATCCAATCCTTGGTGTCCATAAAATGTCAACAAATTTTCACCTACAAAACGAAGCCGCACATCTGTGAGAGACCATCTAGATACCAAATCATTTGGCAATCTATAAGACAGGTTAACATTTTTCAAACGGGCATGTGTTGCACTGTACAAAAAGCGTGTCGAAGGAATTGTATTCCACGGGTCGGAAACATAAGAGAGTCTTGGAAAATCTGTATCCGTGTTTTCTGGAGTCCAGCGATTCAATGCTTCTTTTGACCAATTGCGCCCTGGTGCAGATCCTACATGCATAATCATAGGTTGATCTCCATCAAAAATTTTCCCGCCGATGTTGTATGATACAAGGAATGAAAATTCAAAGCCCTTATAGGCAAAGGTATTACTTATACCACCATATAGATCGGGAAGTGAGCTTCCCTGAAAATAAGGGGTTGCTTCAGTTTGATTTGCGGTAGTGGTCCTTCCTGTAATATTGCCGCTGTCGTCAACAACATCCTTATACCAGGTGGCTTTCCCGTTTTCGGGGTCAACTCCAGCCCATTCTTTGATGTAGAAATCGTAAATCGATCCCCCTTCCACCATTTTCTTTGTGTTGCCATATTGCCCTATCGAACCGGTGAGTATTTCCTTCTGGGGCAGTTTGGTTATTTTGTTGGTGTAATGTCCAAAATTAATGGTCGCATTCCAATGGAAATCTTGATTACGAAAGGGGACAACAGTGATCTGTCCATCAATACCCCGATTACTCAAGGAACCGATATTGGCATTTATACCATCGTAACCTGTTGAAGGAGAAAGTGGTTTCGTAAATAACAAATCTCTCGATTGTCGATCAAAAACATCAATTTGGGCTACTAATCGATTATTGAACAAGGAAATATCCGCTCCGAAGTTGAGGTTCAGGTTTGTCTCCCATTTCAATTCTGGGGTAGGAAGATCAGAGGGTAACAGTCCCAACATATCTAAACTGTTGTAGATCGAGTAAAACCCGCCATAGGCAAAATTACCAACCTTATCATTACCTTGTGCTCCATAACTTAAACGAAGATTAAGATTGTCGATATTAGATACATCTTTTAAGAAGTTTTCCTGTTTAACATTCCATGCGGCACCCACGGACCAAAAATTACCCCATCGTGACTGTTTGCTAAAGCGAGAAGAACCATCTCTTCGAAAGCTCGTCGAAAAATGATAACGACCCAAATAATCGTAATTTAACTGACCTAACAAACTGGCCAGGCGGTAATCACTGGAAGTTCCATTAAATGTGCCGCTTACGGTTCCCGCTGAAGGTTCTGTTTTCCCCAATACTTGAAAACCGGAACGGCTACCAGACAAAGATGAAGAATTCTCCACATATACTTCTGGACCAGCTAATAAACTGACATGGTGTTTACTATCCAAATCAAGAGCATAATTCAGAAAGCTGTTTACCGTGTAATTAAGCGTGCGACTTGCACTTCTGCTTGCTGATCCCGCGCCTTCTGTGATAACGCCAGTACTGTAATAAGAATGAGAGTATGAATGCGAACTACCCGCACGATAATCCACATTTGCAGTTGTCTTCAAAGACAACCCTTCAAAAAACTTAATACTCGCGTTTGTTCCCAATAAAACGGCATCTGTCCGGCTACCTGATATGGCGTGTTCTGCACTTCCCAGAATATTTGAACCGCTGACAGCAGTTGTGGGACGCCATCTACCGTAGTCCCATTTTTTATTACCATCTTCGTCTAGTATGTACGATCCATCAGGATGACGCTCGTAAATCGGATAAATATTGGAAATAAGTCGCTGGAAATTCGGGAAATTCCCCGTGTTGCTATCGCTTTGGTTCGGAGAGCGTTGAAAACCCGATGAAAGCGATACATTTGCCCCTGCTTCAAACCAATTATTTATTTTTGACTGTATGTTTGTCCGAACATTATATCTTTCGAAGTTGGATGTTCTTATCCAACCTTCTTCATTTAAATAACCTCCTGAAAAATAATATCTCGTATTGGCACTACCGCCACTTGCACTCAAGTCATATTGCTGGCGACGTCCCGGACGTGAGATCGCTTTACCCCAGTTGTCGTTCCACAAAGGTGTGGCTCCAGCAACCAATTTGCCATCTAAACCTACAGGTTTAGCATATTGCGGGCCAAAGATATTTACTTTCAGCGAACCGTCGACCAAATAATCTGTTGCATATATCGCTGCATCAGTAGCCGATTTACCTTGATCCAGCTGTGTATTACGGATGGCTTCCCATTGTAATTCATAATATTCCTGCGGAGATAAATATTCATAATCTGCCACCGCACGACCTGTGTAGCCATAGTTGGCCGAGAAATTTACTGCTGTTTTCGAGTTTAGGATTCCCGATTTCGTTGTAACGACAATCACGCCATTAGCACCACGCGATCCATATAGTGCACTTGCCGTGGCATCTTTCAATACGGAAATAGATTGAATGTCTTTCGGGTTTAAGTTATTAGGGTTCGCACCTGGGATACCATCAACAACGTAGAGTGGTGCTGTTGAGGCATTAACAGAACCGACGCCACGCACATACAAGTCTGCATCGCTTCCAGGCTGTCCCGACTGCGCAATGGATTGAAGTCCCGGAACGGTTCCTTGTAACGCCTTACCAATAGAGGTAATCTGTAATCGATCCAATTCTGCAGCACCCACCACCGCTACCGATCCGGTATAACTTGATCTTTTGGCCGTGGTATATCCCACTACCACAGTCTCGTCTAAAATTCTTTCGGAAGGAGCAAGTTCAATGACAGTTGGTGATTTCGTTATAACCAACGTTTTCTTTTCATACCCCAAATAAGATACAATTACCGTAAAAGGAAGCTTTTGTCCGGTAACGAATTGAAATTTTCCAAACTTATCGGTCGTGACACTATGTGTCACTGCTTCCAGTTGTAGCGTCGCTCCAGCTATAGGCTCTTTTGTTTGTGCATTAACAACTGTTCCTACAAGCGATGCATTAATGATGGGTTTAGGTTCCTCTTGAGCGTGTACGCTGTGAAAGCTCAATATGGATAGGATAAGTATATAAGAATAGCGGAATACTCCGTATTTTTTCATATTTTTATTACGTTTTAATAGTGAATACTTGCAAGTGCCAACGCCAATTGATTACTTGTTTCATTATTGAACAGAATAGGGAAGCCTCGGCTTCCCTTTCTGTTGCTATATTAAGGGAGGGAGATTTAGCGACACATTCGCATTCGAAGGGACAGGCAATAGAGATTAATAAAATCTATTGATTTCCAGAACGTCCTTTCTGGTATGATGTTGGTATTGTTCATATTTATTTCAGCTAGATGGTTATTTAAGATTATAGCGCAACGTTACACCATACGTTTGCGGATCGCCGATTACACCAGCATATTGGCCAAAGTTTCCTGGTGCTGCAAGCAGCTGCTCGTAATAATCCTTATTCGTCAAGTTACGGCTCCATACGATGGCAGACAGTCCATTGGTGGCTCTAAATCCAACACGCGCATTCAATAAAGCATATGCGTCTATGTTTAGGTATTGCGAGGGGGATGGACTGGAAGAAAATTTTGAACGGTAAAAAAGATCTGTGCCCAAGAAGTAATTCCCTTGTAAGTTCAGAAAATTCCCTTTTGTTGTTAATTCTGCAGCCAGCGTCCAAGACCATTTAGAAATTCCAGGCAATTCACCTCCTGAAATATCTTTGAATGCCTGTGCGCCGCCCACTTCTTCTAACGGAACAGGTGCATTCGTAAACTTCTCATATTTCCCATCAGTATAAGCCAAAGCACCATTCAACCGAAGGAACTTCCAAGGTCGGATAGATCCATCTAACTCAAATCCTTTTACCCGAACTTCTTCTGCATTCGCCAAATATCCTCTGTTTACACCAGGATCTGGTGTTTGAACCTGCGTTTGATAATCTGTGATATTGGTTTGATACACCGTAAGGTTTAGGAAGGAATTCCTGCTCGGGTTAGTTTTTACGCCAAATTCCACATGATTTACGGACTCCGGTTTTACCTCGGCTAAATCCGTTGCTACTTGCCCATCTATAACCGGCAGCCCACCGACATTAATACCTATTGGCTTATAACTATTCGAATAAGTAACATAGGTATTGTAATTTGGTGTAAATTTATACTGCAAGGATAATTGTCCCGACAGATTTCCGGCATCCGCATTAACATCGAAGGTCTGATTGGAATAAATGCTGTTTACTGCAGCAAGTTGCTCCGCTGTGTATTCGATATTGTTATCAATGTATTTCGTCCGGTCGTAGTTGGCTACTTTTTTATCATAGTTGTAGCGTATTCCTGGCAACACATGCAATTTATCGGTTATCGCCCAATCTACTTGAGAGAACACGGCCAAACTGGTGCTCTTGATACCGTATTTCGTACGAATACCTACCTTATCGATCAAACCTGGAGCCCATTGTGTCTGAGATGCACTGCTTTGCTGAAATCGCCATAGCGCATCACCCGCTTCTTCGGTATGTACAGGATCTGTTCTTAGATCCTGCCACAATCCGAACACACCTATTACACCACTTACCTTCTCACTGAGATTGCCTGAATAACGAAACTCTTGTGACCATTGATCATGAACCGAATTACCCGCAGAGATGGTATAGGCCGGCACGCCGAGGTAATCCCTATCATTTAATGGCACCCAGTTCCAATATCTCCATGCAGATGTAGAAGTCAAGGTACCATTTCCTATTTTATAGTCCACGTTTAATGATGCTCCACCTAATTCGTTATCTGCCTTTGAGCGGGTATCCAGATCGACCTTTCTTTCGAAGGCGCTTTTGTACGGAATTTCATATCCCAGATCCTTGATGATGCTATTAAACTGTCTATATTCAGACCGCTGATTTTCGACCACACCGGCGACACCCCAACCATAGCCGTCTGGACGCTGTGCCGTGACATCCCCTGCCAATAATATCTTCAAATTATCGTTTGGCGTGAATAACAATTGTCCTCTAACACCTAAATTATTGATATCATTGATCTGCCGATCCGAGTAGACGTTATATAATGTTCCATCACGTTGTGTTCCTGAAAAGGAAACGCGGGCAGCTAACTTATCTTTGACCAATGGACCAGTTAAGGAGGTTTTAGCCTGTATAAAGCCGTAGTTACCGTAGCTCAATTCAAAATTTGCATTAGGTGTAAATTCGGGCTGACGAGATGTAATGTTAAATGCGCCTGATGTGGTGTTCTTACCAAATAATGTTCCCTGTGGTCCGCGTAGTACCTCTATTTGCTCAACGTCAATAAAGTCTAATGAGGTTGCGGCGGGACGTGCCAAATAAACTCCATCTAAATAAAAACCGACCCCTGGATCAATTCCATCGTTGGTCAAACCGTAAGTAGAACCTAATCCTCTGATATTTAACGTCGTGTTACGCGGATTAGAAGAATATAATTGCACGGTAGGGACCACTTCTTTAATCCGGGCTACATTAAACGCTCCTGCATCTTCTATCGTACTCGCCCTAACGATCGATACCGGAATCGGAATGTCTTGAATCTGTTCAGTCCTTCTTCGTGATGTTACCAAAACCTGTTCCAAAGCCGTGGAACTAGGTGTTAATTCTATCACGGTAGGCGAAGTCTCAACGACTACTTTTCGGCTTGCATACCCCACGTATGATACGTTTAATGTCAAAGGCAGTTTTTGTCCGGTCACGAATTGAAACTTCCCATCACGGTCTGTTTTTACCTGATGGGTTACCGCCTCCAGCTGCACGGTTACACCGGAGATAGGCTCCTTCGTAAGCGCGTCAATGATCGTCCCTGCTAAAGATGCATTAATAATTGGTTTTGGCTCATTCTGTGCATAAACAGAAGAAACTGTCAGTATAAAAGCACTGATGAGGATGCAGATTTGAAACGTATGTTTTGTTTTCATCTAATTGTTTTCTAAATTATTGACGAACAGGTCAACACGATAGCTTGACGCTATATATGCGCATCATATCGATAGTCGATTTTCGTCGCCTTCACTTGTGTTAAAGAAATTGTTATGTATGGTCTGTATTTAAATATACTACAGCATCGAATTTAGGAACACATTCGCATGCGCATCGAAAGACAATAAAGATTGATTAGATCTGTCGAGTTCCAGAAATAAAACTCGCGGTTTAGATAGTTTGTTTTCATATTGTTTCTTATAATAAATACTTCGTAGCCAACGCCCATTGTTTACGTTTATGGGACAAATATATAAATTTTTTTAAATAGTCTACCAAATAAGTAGATTTTATTTAATTATTTTTTACAATGCCTAAAAAAAGCCCGCAACTTTCGTTGCAGGCCCAATATCAATCTAAACCTAAAAACTTCAAAAACAATATTTATTTTCCTCAATAAGCTTCCGTGCAATCCGCTGGCGGGCGTCTTTCACATTGAAAGGCTGCGCTTTAGTAAAACGTCGTAGCCCAACTAACATCATATTTAATTCGTCACCCTCTCCAAATGAGTACAGTGCTTCTTTGGCCGCGATATTTATTTTATCCACTGCCGAATATAAATAGACACGTGCCATATCGGTAGTCAGCGATGCCCCCTCTTCCCCTCTTGAATGGTGGAGTTTTTCTGCACGCAATAATACCGATTCAGCTACATATACGTATCCAATCACATCAGCAATATTCATCAGGATTTCCTGCTCTTTAGAAAGCGACATCATCAGCTTCTGAACCGCGGCACCGGCAACCAGTAATCCTGCTTTCTTCAGGTTAGCAATAATTTTCTTCTCCGCTGCAAATGGGGCTTCGTCTTCTGCACCAAAGTCAGGGATAGACATGAGCTCTCCGGCGACAGCTTGCGCGGGTCCCATTAAATCCAATTCGCCTTTCATCGCCCGTTTTAGCAACATATCCACCACCAACAGCCTATTTACCTCGTTCGTTCCTTCAAAAATACGGTTGATACGAGAATCCCGATAAGCTCTTTCCATAGGGGCTTCGGCAGAATATCCCATCCCACCATAGATTTGTACGCCTTCGTCCACCACATAATCCAACATCTCCGAACACCATACCTTGATGATTGCACACTCAATAGCAAACTGTTCGACAGATTTTAATTTCGCTTTCGCCTCATCCATTCCTCCTTCAACTAATGCATCATAGGCATCATCAATATTTTGCCCTGCACGATAAGCCGCCGATTCCACCGCGAAAAGCCGTGTAGCCATTTCCGCTAATTTGTAACGAATAGCACCGAACTTTGAAATAGGCAGATTAAACTGAACCCGCTCATTTGCATATTTAATAGATTGCGTCAAGATTGCTCTGGAAGACCCAATGGTCGCAGCACCTAATTTAATACGGCCAATATTTAGGATATTGACGGCTATCTTGAATCCATTTTCACGATCAGAAAGCATGTTCTCTACTGGAACTGCACAGTCGTTAAAAAATATCTGGCGGGTGGATGATCCTTTAATACCTAATTTGTGTTCTTCCGGATTCATGGTAATACCGCCAAAATTCCGTTCGATAATAAACGCACTTAAATCCTTATCGTTATCAATTTTAGCGAACACGATGAATATATCTGCAAAACCACCGTTTGTGATCCACATTTTTTGGCCATTGATCAAATAATGCGTCCCTTCTGCATTTAGTTTGGCCGAGGTGCGACCTGAATTGGCATCTGAACCCGAATTAGGCTCCGTTAAGCAGTAGGCAGCCTTCCATTCACCGGTCGTTAATTTTGGAATATACTTATTTTTTTGCGCTTCATTCCCATAATATAGGATAGGCAAGGTACCGATACCCGTATGTGCCGATAAAGCTACCGCAAAAGAAAATCCGCCACCGACCGCATCGGCAACCAGCATCGATGTATTGAAATTCTTGCCAAAACCACCGTACTGCTCAGGTATCGACACACCCAACATTCCAAGTTCTCCTGCCTTGTCGAGCAGGTTGGTCATTAATCCCTCTTCTTGTGCATCGATGCGATCGAGCTTGTTCAACACTTCAGTATCCAGAAAATCCAAACAGGTCTGCCGTATCATCCGGGCCTCTTCGTCAAATTCCTCTGGAATGAAAATATCGGCATATTCGGTTTCTTTGATTACAAATTCACCACCCTTAATAGTCTGTTTCATTTCTTATTACATTTGAGATGTGAGATTCTTTTCTCATCGTTCACATCGGATTTTAATTATTAAACTTGATAACAGAAAAAATTGATTTTAATCTTTTTTTGAGATTTAAGTCATTAGAAAGGTGACATCTCCAATCTAATGTCTCAGATCTCCAATCTAATTCATCATTTCAAATATTCCTGCAGCACCTTGTCCGGTACCTACACACATCGTGACCATACCGTACTTCTTATTTCGACGTTTAAGCTCATTCAAAACTTGAACAGTTAACTTTGCTCCCGTACAACCGAGGGGATGTCCCAAGGCAATAGCACCTCCATTCACATTAATCTTTTCTTCATCCAAACCCAGTTCCCGAATCACCGCGAGGGATTGTGAAGCAAATGCTTCGTTCAATTCAAACAGATCAATATCTTCCTTTTGTAATCCTGCCATCGCCAACGCTTTTGGAATAGCTGCAACCGGACCAATTCCCATAATGCGCGGGGGTACACCTGCGACAGCATAGCTCACTAACCTGGCAATAGGTTGAAGGTTTAATTCCTTCATTTTCTTTTCCGACATCACCAATACGAAGGCTGCTCCATCCGAAGTCTGCGAAGAGTTCCCTGCTGTTACTACTCCGTCTGCAGCAAAAACCGGTCGTAATTTCGCTAACGCTTCTAAAGAAGAATCCGCACGCGGACCTTCATCCGTATCGACGATATATTCCCGTGTTTCCATCGTCTTACCGTCTTTAAGATAATTTTCTCTTACTGTAATGGGCACTACACCATCACGCAGATGTCCATTTTTTATGGCTTCAATTGCCTTTTGATGTGATTTTAAAGCAAAAGCATCCTGATCTTCGCGTGACACCTTGTACTCCTTTGCAACGGCCTCGGCCGTTATTCCCATTCCCCAGTACCAATCGGGATGGTCTTTCGAAACAGTCGGATTCGGCACGATTTTCCACCCGCCAAAAGGCATTCCCGACATCACCTCTACACCTCCGGCGATAATACAATCAGCCATCCCCGATTTAATCTTGGCAACTGCTGTAGCAATAGTCTCTAATCCAGAGGCACAATACCTATTGACGGTAACACCAGGTACTTTATCGGTCTGCAATCCCATTAAAGAGATCAGCCTCCCGACATTCAATCCTTGCTCCGCCTCAGGCATTGCGTTTCCAACGATCACATCGTCGATTTCTTCCTTATTTAAATTTGGAACTGAGGCGACCAGATGTTTGATCACATCGGCGGCCAAGTCGTCTGCTCGCATAAACCGAAATCCGCCACGGGGCGCTTTTCCTACTGCTGTGCGATATCCTGCTACTATGTATGCTTCCATTGCTTTTGATTTGAGATGTGAGATTTTAGATATGAGAATTTGCTCTGTCCAAAACCCGCACATAATTATTTCTTATTTCTCAGTTTATTTTGAAAACCGTAGTTCATTTTCTGTATTTCGGCCACGCTATCACAAACAAAGTTCATTTCTTCGTAGCTGATAAAAGATAGTTTATGAGCTATTACTATCTGTGTTTGCAATTCATATGAAGAACCGTTAGCGATTCCTAAAAAATGAACAAATTCATTTTCTGAATTTCGTCCAGCTCCTTCCGCTATGTTGGACGGGATGGAAATGGCAGATCTTTTTAGCTGTGAGGACAATCCATATCTCTCGTCATTGGGAAAATCAGCAACTAATTTATATACATGTACAGAAAGATCAATTGCCTTTTGCCATATTAGAAGTTCTTGTAAATTGTGCATAATTCTTAAATATCATTAATCTAGCATCTGATATCTCACATCTAATATCTTCTCTGTCTAATTCCTAAGCGGCTTCCCTTTCGTCAGCATATGCTGAATGCGTTCCAGTGTTTTGCGCTCAGCACAAAGTTCTAAAAAGGCTTTACGCTCGAGATCTAACAGGTATTGTTCGGAGACTTCAGTTGGCGCCGAAAGATTTCCTCCACACATCACCCAACCTAGTTTCTCGGAGATTTTTTTATCATGATCGGAGATGTAATTACCTGCCCGCATCGATGCTGCTCCCACATAAACGATACCCAAACCTTGATTACCTAACACTTTAATGTCATTTCGTGGAGCAGGTTGTATATATCCTTCGACTGCTAGCTCCAAGGCTTTTGCTTTTGCATCTGCCAATAAGCGTGCTCTATTCATCGTCACAGCATATTTTCCTTGCTGTAAATAACCGAGTTCAAAAGCTTCTACGGCTGAAGTCGACACCTTGGCTTGCCCGATGGTCAAAAATCTATCCTTTAATGTGTTTTGTACAATTTGATCGTCGCGGTATTCATCGGAGGCGCGTAAGGCAAATTCTTTGGAGCCTCCCCCTCCTGGAATAACACCCACGCCAAATTCGACGAGCCCCATGTACGTTTCGGCATGTAGCTGTACAAAATCAGCATGCATCGAAAATTCACATCCTCCTCCCAATGTGAGTTGAAAAGGAGCTGCTACAACTGGAATAGACGAATAGCGGATACGCATGGCTGTATTTTGAAACATACGGACGGCCATATTCAGCTCATCGTAATCTTGCTCTACGGCCATCATAAATATCATTCCGATGTTCGCCCCTGCAGAGAAATTTTTCCCGTCGTTCGATATGACGAGACCGCGATATTCCTTTTCAGCCAAATCGATCGCTTTATTCACACCTTGGATCACATCGCCGCCAATCGTGTTCATCTTGGTATGGAACTCACAGTTGATGATCCCATCGCCAAGATCAATAATGGACACACCCGAATTCTTCCAAATTGTTTTTGCTTCGCGGATGTGGTCAAGTACAATGAGCTCCTCGGCCCCTGGTATAGGCTTATAGGACTTCGATGCAATATCATAAAACTGACGGACCCCGTTCTCTATCTTATAAAACGACTCGTGCCCCGCTGCCAACATATCATGTACCCACGATGCAACTGCACCTTCTTGTCCTGGAAGTCGTTTTTCTTCCGTCTTTATTTTTTCAATGGTTTCGCGGACTCCCAATGCATCCCATACCTCGAATGGACCTATCTCCCAGCCGAAACCAGCACGCATCGCGTCATCTATACGGAAGAAATCGTCCGTAATCTCAGGCACACGCTTGGACACATATTCAAACAGCGGATAATGCATCGCTCGGAAGAGTTCAGCAGCTTTATCTGTGCCCTGCTCGTAAACCTTCATGCGCTTACGAATATCTTCAATTGGTTTGGTCGCTTCTAGGGTGGTCGATTTCACCTTTTGCTGCGGACCAAAGGTCATTGTTTTTAGATTTAAAGACAGAATCTCCGAGCCGCCCTTATCATCTTTTACTTTTTCATAAAATCCTTTTTTTGTTTTCTCACCCAGCCATTTATTTTCCACCATCTTGTCAATGAAGGCGGGTAGCTGAAATACGCCTTTCGCTTCATCACCCGGGGCGTTCTGTTTCAGTCCTTTGGCAACAT
The DNA here is from genome assembly GCF_005048855.1 of Sphingobacterium olei. Taxonomy (GTDB): domain Bacteria; phylum Bacteroidota; class Bacteroidia; order Sphingobacteriales; family Sphingobacteriaceae; genus Sphingobacterium; species Sphingobacterium olei. Next base: position 55,926 of record NZ_SUME01000003.1, on the reverse strand, counting down.
TTACCAGGGTATCCAGACCTACTACATCAGCTGTACGGAAAGTGGCTGATTTTGGATGTCCCATTGCCGGCCCCGTATACTTATCCACTTCCTCTACCGAAAGGTCTAGTTTTTCAACTAAATGTGTCAATGCCAACATGGAATAGACACCGATACGGTTCCCGATAAAAGCAGGTGTATCTTTACATAATACGACCGTTTTACCCAACATCTTATCACCGAACTCCATTAAGAATGCTACGACATCGGAATCGGTATCTGCCGTCGGAATGATCTCCAAAAGCTGCAAATATCGAGGAGGGTTAAAAAAATGTGTCCCGCAGAAGTGCTTTTTAAAATCGTCGGAGCGGCCCTCGGTCATCATATGTATGGGTATACCCGATGTATTAGATGTAATTAATGTCCCCGGTTTTCGAAATTGCTCTACCCGATCGAATACCGATTTTTTGACATCCAGACGCTCAACCACGACCTCAATAACCCAATCCACCTGCGCGATCTGTGCTAGATCATCATCAAAATTTCCAGTCTTAATCCGTTTTACATACGATTTACTAAAGAGTGGTGAAGGATTTGACTTCACTGCGGTTTCCAACGATTGGTTGACAATGCGGTTTCGCACGATCTTACTGTCTAAGGTAAGTCCTTTGGCCTCTTCAGCAGGTATTAAAGTACTTGGCACAATATCCAGTAGCAATACTTCGACACCAATGTTCGCGAAGTGGCATGCAATGCGCGATCCCATTACGCCCGAACCCAAAACAGCGATTTTTTTAATACTTCTGTTCATCTCTCTATGATTTTTTCGTTATGGTCAGTGGAGCCTTCGATGAATAAATAATTCACGTCGGGTCCATCTGTCTATGATTTTTTCTTCATTAGATCTATTAATCCAAAGATTCTAAGCGCAATCCCGGCATGTAGCTACTCGCTAACTCGTTGATTTTACTAAGCGTCTTAACGAGTTGGATACGCTCTTCTTCTGGAAGTTGAGATTCTAAATACTCATTAAATTCTCGGACTACATCTTTTGCAATCTTTCGTTTTTCTTTACCCAATTCCGTTAAATACACTTTCACGGACCGTTTGTCAGTTTCACTGGTCTCTCGATAGATAAACCCCAAGGCCTCTAAATTGTTTAACACACGGGATAGCGATGTGGTTTTAACACCTGTTGAATTTGCAATTTGGGAAACAGGGGTGCCGTCTTTATGAATATTTATTAAAATATAACCGGCGGCCTGAGTGAACCCATGCTGCGTAGCAATAAAATTGTACTTGTTCGCAACGGTCTGCCACGCAGTCTTCATAAAGTAATCTATTGTGTTATCTTGGCTCATGTTTGGATTTTGCTTTTTTATTATGCAAGCATATCAAATTTACCACTTTGATTTGAGATTCCAAATATTTTCTCGATTTTTTTAATGTATTCTTAATGGCATCCCCATTTCACCACCTTTCCGCCACTGGCCGTGGCAGGGCTCCAAACTTTTTCTTGAAAAAAAGTTTGACAAAATTCAAGACTTGGTCAATGTTACGCTAAATTATAAAAATACAATATAATCAATGCACTATCCTTACATTCACTAATGATGTCGCCTTAGTCATTTGCCAATTGCAGAAGGAGGCACTAGCCAATGTGGCAAATGGGTACAGCGACGAGTTTTTGCTTCTTTTTGAGGTAAAAAGAAGAGCCCCGCCACGGCTTGAGTGGCAAATAGAAAATAAGGATAATAATGCATGCAAATACAATCTAGAATCAGTAAAAGAAATTTGATTAAAAAATAAGTTCCTTAAATTTACCATTTCAATCTATACCCTTTGACATTCTCGTTACAAAAATTTTCCAAACAATATTATTCCGTAACTTTGCATTAAACAAACAGTTAAATATGGCAATCGTAAACATACCTCGGCTAGACCTCTTAAACTATACACAGGGATCAGCAGCACAACGCAAGCAGTTTTCTCAGGATATCGGCAAGGCTTTCAACGAAACCGGCTTTGTTACCATCGCTAATCACGGATTGAGTCAACAGCTGATTGATGATTTGTACGAAGTGGTGAAAGCATTCTTCGACTTATCTGAAGATACGAAACGCCGATATGAATTTCCGGAACTTGCCGGACAGCGCGGGTACACCGCAAAAGGACGTGAAAAAGCGAAAGATGCCAGTACACCCGATCTGAAAGAATTTTGGCAACGTGGCCAGACCATTGTGGGTGAAACGTATTCAAAAGCAGACTTTCCAGATAATCCAGAAGTAGCTGAGCTATCGCGATTCAATGAAATCACATCGGAGGTTTACAAAAAACTGGAAGATGCGGGACGCAACCTGTTAAAAGCCATTGCTGTTTATTTGGATTTAGAAGAAGATTATTTTGAAAAATTCGTCATTAACGGCAATTCCATATTACGGGCAATACATTATTTTCCGATTGAAAATCCCGATACCTTATCGCCTGACGCCGTACGGGCAGGGGCACATGAAGACATCAATTTAATTACGTTATTAATCGGTGCCAGTGCAGATGGATTAGAGGTATTAACTAAAGATGGAGCTTGGTTTCCTATCAAGGCCAAAGGGGAAGATATCGTCGTGAATGTGGGCGATATGTTGCAACGTCTCACAAACAATAAATTGAAATCCACCACACATCGCGTGGTCAATCCACCCCGCGAATTGATGACGACCTCCCGCTATTCCGTGCCGTTCTTTCTACACCCAAAATCTACTATGAGTTTGACCTGTCTGGATAGTTGTATTTCGGAGGAATATCCAAAAGCATATCCCGATTATACGGCGGGGCAATATTTGGACGAGCGACTGCGAGAGATAGGGTTGAAAATGTAATTTAAGGGGGATTTTAATACCCCTTTTTTATGTTACCGAACTTTTTTCATCTTTTCCTGTTCGTGCAATACTCCCGACTTTTTTAATCTTAATGGAAAGAATAATCCATGCTGCTATAAAGCAGACTGTAGTGATTATTGCTAAAGCAAGCAGGGGCATATGGAGATGATATGTTTCTGCCTGTTGGATAAATAGGAGTCTAAATATTTTTAAATAATGGGTCGTGGGAATAACCGACGAGATGTGCTGAATCCAGCTCGGCATCTGGCTCAGCGGCCATGTAAATCCGCTTACAATAAAAGCCGGCGTAGCAATAACCATCAACACTTCCGTCGCTTTTAATTGACTGGGCAACAGGATACTTACCAATATTCCTAATCCACAAACTGCCATGACAAACACAAAAGTGGACAATATAAACCACCAGAAACTAGCGTGCAGTGGCATGTGATAATATACACCTACCATCCAATATAGAACCACAATACCAATAGACATCAGTATATAGGGAATCACTTTAACCAACATCAATCCCAAGGCGTTAGGCATTTTAGTCGCCAGATCCTTAAACGTTTTATTTTCAAACTCCGACGCAAAAGACAGCGCTAAACCCAACAGCAAAACCTGTTGAAAAACAGTAATCAAAACACCTGGTAACATAAAATACAAATAATTCCCGCTTCGGATATTTTGTTTTATAATAGTCGTTTTAAAGGGCTCATACTGTTGCGAAGCAATGTATTCGGGTACACCTTTTTTCTTTTGCGATTCGATCTGCACACCAGCTTTCATTGTCATAGCAACCACATTTACGGCCATTAATGCCGTATTAGATGTTAACGTATTGGAGCCATCTACAAATACCGTTACTTCGGGCAATCGATTTTGTTGTACACCAGATGCAAAACCTTTGGGAATGTGTACCACCGTTGTTGCGTCAGCTTTAATGGCGAAATCCCTTGAATTAAATAAAGATGGTAAAATAGCCGATACCACAACACTCTCGTTATCTTCCAACATATTAATGAATGTATGCGACATAGGACTATTGTCTTCGTCGACTACAATAACGGGTAGATCCGTTACCTTACCTTTTTGGTATACATTTCCTATCAGTACGCTATACATAATAGGAGCGCCAATAAAGAGGACGAGTAGGACCTTATTGTTGTAAAATAGGTTAAATTCCCTTTTGATCAATGTTAAGATTGTTTTCAACATACGTCCCATCTAATCTAATGTTAGTTTCACCGTGGTCCTGGTGAGTAAATCCTGTCCAACCTGCGGATCCACAGGCAGCACCTTAATTTCAAATAAGGTCTGTTGCTGATCGTAATCTGGATAAGCTGTCGCAATGTTAGCGTAGGAGCTCAAGGTCTTCAAAGAAACGACTTTTCCCTGTATAATCTTGTTGTCTAAATATGGGACCTGTATTGCTATCGTTGCTCCTTTTTTTACTTTCCCAATTTTATTCTCGGGTATCGTAAATCTGAAGTAAGTAGATTCATTTAAATAACCGTTAAATATAGGATACCCAGCAAGAGCCAATTCTCCTATTTTGAGGTTGATCGTTTCAATGGTCATTTGCTGAGGCGCGACAACAAACTTTTCCCTTGCAGCGACACGTACTTCCGACACGGCTCCTTTCGCCCGGTCCTTTTGGCCTAATGCCATCACCTGTTGTTCATACCGGGTGCCGCTTTTCACCTCAGCTATTTCGGCCTGTGCCGCTAAGTACTGATTTTTAGCGCCTTGGTATTTCGCATACGTTTCGTCATATTTCTGTTGGGAAATCAAACTATCTTTCAGCAGATTATTTAACCGATCAATCGACTTCTGCGCAAAATCATATTGCTCCTTTAAGCCATCGACTTTAGCCTGCAGCTGTACCAACTGACCAGCAGTAGCTCCTTTTACTGCCATATTATATTGGGCTTCGGCGGATTCCAATGCGCCTAACGCCTGCTCTTCTTTTGCGTCTACTTCCGGGATATCCAATATAGCCAAGGTATCTCCCGCCTGTACGATGTCACCTTCCTGAACAAGGATTTTTTCGATTTTTCCAGGGACTTTAGTCACGACGGTTATTTGTTCGCGTTCCACTTTTCCGTCAACTTGGTCGACTCTTTTTGATTGACTCTGACAAGCCACAATCAGTAGTAGAAATGGGATTATATGTATATGCTTCATATGTATAATTATTCAAACATCGTTTGTACCAATGTGCCAGAGGTGTGCAATAAATCCATTGCGGCCTGCCTCTGCTGAAGTATGTTGTTGTAATAGTTTAACTTCACCTTATACCAATCATTTTCGGCAGAGAGTCTTTCTGTCATTTCAATCAAACCAGCTTCATATTGTTTAGTCGCCAATACCAAATTGTTTTCTGCGATCTTGATCTGTTGTTCCCCCACGCGATATCGTTGCCGGGAGGTCGCATACGTAACCTTATTCTTTTCCAACAATAGATTCAATTTTTCTTCCGTATCAGCGAGTTTCATTGCATTGATTTCTTGATCTATTTTAACTTGCTTCAATTTATTCCGGTGTTCGCCTCCTGTGAAAATGTCCCACTTCGCACCCACCCCTACCATGAAATTAGGTCGCAACTTCAGGTGATTTGATGATAAGTCTACGTTCCCAACAACAGGCATATCCTTGATCGTCAATTGCGTATCAAATACATTTAAATAATTAACAGACCCGAAAGCAAAAACTGCAGGTAGAGATGCCCCCTTTTCCTTCTTATAAACATATTCATAGGCTTTAGCGGAAGTATTTAGCGCTTTTAGTTCCAATCGATTTTCTACACCAGCCGGCAATTCGGATAAGTTCCACGGTGTTAATGAATAAACCACACGATTTAACTCATCGAAAGATAAAGAGGTTTCCTGTTCCAACTTCTTGTAGAGTAAATTTCTATTGCCTTCTACTTCGACCTTTTTTTCATCCAGCTCCAGCATGGCCAACTTTAGCTTATCTCTGTCATACGGAATCGCCAGTCCATTTTCTATCGCCTTATTTACTTTTTCCTGTTCTTTCTTTAATCTAATTTCAGAATCTGCTATTAATTTATCCACCTCTTTAAGTAACATGAGTTGATCAAAAGTCGAGATGATATCTTTTACGATATTTTCCTTGTTGGCCTCTACGAGATACTGTTGTGCTTTTGCCTTTTCCTGAAGTGCTTTTTGACCGTTTGGAATCTGTAGTCCGGAGAATATGATCTGTTTGGCACTGACCCCCACAAAGGCTGCCTGCGAACGCAGACCGAAATCAGTAGCACCTTCAAATAACCCCAAATCAAACAGTGGGATACTGGATGCAGGTAGATCGATTTGACCACTTCCGTTGATATACGTGTATAATCCCGTTGCCGAAACATGCGGCAACTTTTTCGCATCTACACCTTCCGCTTCTAGCTGTACCTTTGTTACCTCATATGATTTCAATTTCAACCCCCTATTAGACAGCAATGCCTGCTGCACGACCTGTTTTAATTTCGGAGAGACATATTCTTGTGCTTTTACAATGGGTGCCATTAAAAGCATAGTGCCTACTAAACCATAACACACCCGTGATTTATTCTTCATCTGCCTGTTTTTATTCCGTGGTAATAATGGTATCATTATACATTTTCAATTCTAAAACAAAGGTCTCGTAAATTTGATTTACTTTTTTTAAGATATCTTAAAAAACGAAACTTGTTGTTCAAAACATTGAATTAGCAGAAAGAAAGCAGTAAAAGGGTGGGCTACTTGCCTGCGCGTATTACGCTTAGGGTTTGTTGTGATATCCCGAGATAGCTCGCAATGTCACCTAAGGGTGCACGCAGTAGAATTTCGGGATTCGTCTCTAAAAATTTTTGATAACGCTCTTGAGCGGTTTCGAACTGCATACTGTGCAATCGGGAAGAAAATCCAATTAATGCATCCAACAATATCTGCTGAACGACTTTATTCATTGCAAGAGATTCATCCGCTAGCTTTTCAATAACAGAGAAAGGAATAATGGTTACTTCAGTTTGTTCGATCGCTTCAATCCCGTACTGCGACAATTTATTGTAAAAAACACTTTCCGACCCGGCCGCAAACGTATTCTCCGGACAAAAGTAATGGGTGATCTTTTTATCCGTTTTTTCGTAAAAAATACGTACCAATCCCTTCTCTATAAAAAAAATATGCTTGGAATAACGTGCGGGAGATAAAATCACGTCTCTTTTATTAAAGATCTTTGTTGAACAAACCAGTTCGATCTGTGACAACAAGTCGTCAGATAAGCGGAATTTTTCTTTAAGATAAGTGATGAGCTGCATCTCTTTTACTATTTTTTATATCCAATTTAAACCCTTACTTCCGTTTACCTGCAATATTGGGCAATAAGCCTGTAATAATACCGATCAGCGGAAGATAAGCACAAACCTGAAAGACGTATTGTATGCTGGTGTGATCAGCCAGCCATCCTAAGAGCGCCGATCCTATCCCACCCATTCCAAAAGCAAAACCAAAAAATAGACCTGCTATCATCCCCACTTTTCCTGGGACCAAATCTGTCGCATAGACTAAAATAGCTGAAAAAGCCGAAGAAATAATTACCCCGATCAGTACAGCTAACACAACCGTCCAAAAAAGATCCATATGAGGTAAAAGCAACGTAAAAGGAGCAGCCCCTAAAATAGAAACCCAGATAATAAGCTTGCGCCCGTACCGATCTCCCAAAGGTCCGCCGAGAATAGTACCTGCAGCAACCGCCGCTAGAAAAGCAAAAAGATAGATTTGAGATTGTTGAACCGAGAGACCAAACTTATCGATCAAATAGAACGTGAAATAACTTGTCATGGAAGCCATATAAAAATACTTAGAAAAGATCAGCACCAATAAAATACCGATCGAAAGCGTAATTTTTCCTTTGCTCAGAACCGGTGCCCCTATCTCAAGTTTAGCTACTCTGGATGTAGAAGTGTTCACGACCATGTTTGCTTTGTACCACTTACCCACAGCCGTCAGGATAACAATGGCCAATAGCGCGAACAATGCGAACCAACTGATATAAGCCTGACCATGCGGTATAACAATTAGAGCGGCAATCAATGGACCAATCGCACTCCCTGCGTTTCCTCCTACCTGAAAGATGGACTGTGCCAAACCTTTCCTGCCTCCTGATGCCAGCTGGGCAACACGCGAAGCTTCGGGATGGAATATGGAAGATCCTATCCCGATCAAGCTCACCGAAGCAAGAACAAAGCCATAACTTGGGGCAAGCGATATACAGATTAATCCAATCAATGTAAATCCCATACCAATGGCCAAGGAGAGCGGATTAGGTCGTTTATCCGTATAATATCCCACTAAAGGTTGAAATATTGAAGCTGATAACTGGAACACCAACGTAATTAACCCCACCTGCGTAAAGCTCAATTTAAAATTCTCCTTAAGCATCGGATAGATAGCCGGCACGACTGCCTGCAATAGATCATTAAGCAAATGACTGAAACTAATAGCAAACAAAATAGCATATACTGTATTTTTAACTACCGGAGAAGTTGGTGTATCTATATCTCTATTCATAAAATTTTCAATTCAATTCCTACCCAACCACACTAAAAAAAATGCCCCTCATCACAGATAAGGGGCAAACTTAGACAAAATGTATTGTATTCACAAACCCAACAAAATGAGCTCATTTACACTATTGTTATCGGAAGAACTGCGACGCCAAATGAGTCCATGGATTCCTTGAAGGACAACTATACTCTTCCTTGGTTCCTGCTCACTATTTTACTGTTTTATTTAACCATGCGGTAATGATAGCCAATGTACTTGTCGGTATCGTCCCCAGTTCCGCATACTCTTTGGCGTCACAGGTCTTACACGCTTGCATTAGGTGATTGACGTTTGGCAATAAATGAGTCGTTACCAACCCCTTCTGTCCGGACTTGCTGTATTTCTGCCATCCCTCCAGATTAGTAGGATCCACATAAACATCCTTGTCGCCATTTAATGCTAATATAGGCACATCGACCTGGCTCAACACCAATTCTGCGTTATAGCGAACGAAATAACGGTACCACGGTCCAACGGCCTGCATGGCGTATGAATAGATCGGAAAACGAAAGTGATCCCATTCCTTACCTAAGGTTTTGAAATAGAGGTCATCTTTGATTTTCCAGTAGTCATAAACCTCATTCAGCTTGCTTTCCAAACTATCGGATTGGGCATACTGATAAGCTGTCGAGAACATCAGTCTATTTATCTGGTTATATCGCTTTTGATCCACAGGTGTCGCAGGCGAATTGCGTACAATATTTTCATTCTGAATCAATAATGACTCCATACCGTTGGTGGCTAGTCCAGCCAAACTAACGAGGAAAGTGACATCTTTAGACTGTGACGCGGCGATAGACATCGCAGCTCCACCTTCGCTATGGCCCAAGAGACCAATTTTTCTGCTATCTACGTTTGGATAGGTCTTCAAGAAATCAACAGCCTGCAAAGCATCTTTTGCAAAGTCGGCTGTAGTAGCTTGTTGATAGGTTCCTGTTGTCTTCCCCACGCCACGGTCATCCATTCGCAATACAATATAGCCGCGCTCGCTCAGGTAACCGGCTATTTGGGCAAATAACTTTTGACCCGCCATCGTACAATCTCTGTCTTGCGGTCCGGTTCCAGAGAGAAGCACAAGCGCCGGAAATTGTCCAGCCTCCCGGGGACTGGTAATTGTTGCGCCGATTTGGATCGTATCACCCTTTGCTTCAAATATAACCTCTTCCGAGTTAAACTGCTGCGCACCTGCTATATTTAAAGCAGAGAACCAGAGTCCAATCAGCAAACATCCTTTTAACATCCTAGTCATTTTATTTTTCCGTTTTTAATACCTGTACCATTTCAATAATTTCATCCGCAAGCTCGGAGGAACTGCCCATATAGCCTACTTCGGAAAAGCGCAATTTACCATTAGGACCTACTACCATCTTATGCGGGATTGCGCCCACACCAGCTGCCTTCGACGCTTTACTATCGCCATCCAACAACACCGTAAACGGATAATCATTTTCCTTCATATAGTTGGTGACATACTCCTTCATATCCTTTTTCTCTTGGGTATCTACAAAATAAAAAACAACATTAGGGTCATTTTTAAAGTGGTCCACGGCAAGTTTCATCCCTGGAAAGGCTGCTTTACAAGGTGCACACCAAGACGCCCAAAAATCAAGGACAATGATTTTACCCTTCTGATCAGACAGACGCACATTATTTCCATTCTGGTCCAGCAACTGAAAATCAGCAAAATCCTTATTGATTAGTAGTTTTTGAACTTTCTCTTTCAATTCTTTTCCCTTATCCGCATCCTTCAAACTAGCCAGATAACTCTCGTATCCCTTCTCTGATTTATTGCGTTTGGTATACAACGTCTTCATCAGCTCTAACATGTAAGTTGAACTTTGGTTGAGCGAATAACTCTTCTCCAACGCCATCTGCAGTTCCTTTGCTTTCCCTTGCCCCTCTAAAACACGGACATAACTGTCGTTTAGATTAGCGTCTTCATACATTTTGGTACTCTGTGCTGCGGCAGCGTAAACAAAGGCTTCGTCATACAGGTTATTATCTACCAATATCTTGGCAAAAAGAGCCGCGTTGGCATAGTAAAGTGTGGAAAATCGGTCCCCTTGAAAGTTATCCTTGTAGTAGTTTAAACGTTCTAATACCACCCGTGTATAAGGTAAAATCTCCTGCGCATTCATACTAGCCTGAGAAATATAGGGAACATATAAGGATCTGTAAATGACATTAGATAGCGATTCATAAGGGGCAGCTGTTGAGATATACTTGGAATAAGCCGCAAAGTCTTTCTGCATACTGGTATAGACCGAGATTATCCAATAGGCAGTAATGTGGCTAATGCGATTCGCTTCATTGAATTCCTCATCCGATTCGTTGTAAGGGTGTTTATCCACAAATGACATGGCTGCCTTTAAGCGCCCTTCCTCCGTTTTTGCTTCTTGTATTGATTTAAAATCAGCCAATCGCTGATAATCACTTACATATTTACCATCGGGAAATTGCAAACGTATTTTACCTTCAATTTCCTTGACCTTGCTTGTATCCTGCAATACCTCTTTATACACTTTCATAAGCTGCATAAAGTTATCTTCTTTTAAATCAGGAATCTGCTGGAGCGCATCCAATTCGTTATTCAGTTTACCTAAAGACTCCTCTTTATCCATATGCTTCAGTGCACTTGCGGCTGCATACAACACCTTAAAGCGATTCTCCGGATGATATTGCAATTCATACTTGACCCACATCAGCAAAATTTCATCTGTCTTGTAAGCCGCTGTATCCACCACATAAGGAACGCCTTTCACAATATGTGGGGTACGCAACATACCCCAGCCCAGCAAACCACCTGAGACCTGACGGCCGTCGTTTGCAGTAAGAATATAGGAATACGTTAACTCGCCTCCATTATCTTGAATAGTGTCAGATTGAAAAGTCAAATTCATTAAACCTAAATTCGGGGGCAACACATAGGTTGCTGTCCAAACAGAATCTCTTTTTGTAAATTTCAGATTATCCTGTATCCATTTAAAATCCTGGAATCCAGTCATTGCTGCTGATATTTCCGTTGCATTTTTCAACACCGTCGTCCGGGCATCATATACCAGCTGAACGGTATCTTGCTCTTTCGGAAATTCGGGGATAACACGAAATGGTTGCATTTGCTGCGCTATAACAGGAACACTTAATAAAAGTGTTCCTGTTATACTTAAAATTGATTTTCTTATTATACTACTTATTGATATCATGCTGTTTTTTTTATACATCATTTCTTTACTGTATCTATCACAAATAACTTCTTAGCCGAATCCCTTTGCTCTCGCAGACATATCTGCCACTTTACCATCGACCTCAAACACATTCAACGGGGTTTGATTGACTACACCCGAGGTTTCATTGATAGCAAGTTCGTATACCTTTCCATTTGTGCCATTCCAAGTAGCGACATATAGAACCCGTTCCTCTTTATCAGCTACCATCGAATTCGGTGTAGGTCGGTAGTATTTCATACAGGTAATCTCTTCTCCTTCAGGAATCTGGAAGGCAAGGCTAGCGGTATTGGTTGACTGATAAGCATAATTATAGATCTTATCTGCTGTCGCGTAGTAAGCGTATCCGCCAAATCCACTGACCTGATAAAACTTCGCACTTGAAATTTCAGGAAGGGAAGTCATGTTGTAAGCACCAATTGCCAAAGCTCCATTGTCCGTTGCGCTAAAATTCAATCCGTAAAGCCATCTCGCATCTCCAGTCTTGTCTTTGAAAAAGGCGTAGGTATAATTTGATGCGCCACTAGTCATATAGAGCATATCCTTACCTATATTACGTAAGTCAAACGCTTGGCCTTCGACTGGAGCAGAAAAATCACCCACAGTATTGGTTGATATAAAATACCGGATAAAGCGACTATGTTTCGTATCGTATCCAACTGCACCCAGACCAGAAGAAACCTTAGGTGATAGATAAGGTGCCAATTCATAATCTCCGTCCGCAGGGCTACCAAATTTAATATCGCTTTCGAAAAAACCTGTAGTCGCCACCAATAATTTGTCACCGTTAATCATGACCTGCTGCGAACCAATCGTGAACACATAGGCTTGGGGATTAATCTCTAATTCTCTGTTACGAAATAACTCTTCCTGATCCCGTATCAATGTGAAATCGCTACCCAAAAACCTACCGAGACTATTGTCACTTCCTACCGTAATCCAATTTGTAATCTGATAAGCTTGACGTGCACTCCAAATAAATTTGGCCTGCCCAGCAAGGTATTTGCCCATTGTTAAACTATACAGCCCTTTTGTTTGGGTAGTGGTAGCGATATCTGCGGAAAGTGCAGGCGTACGGATAAAATCCACATCGCCTCCCTGCGCCGTTTGATACAAAATCATCATCCCGAATTCCATATTTGCCGTCACACTCACGTTAAAAAGCACGTTGGATTTTAATCCATTTGTATTGTTGGTCACGATTAATTCGGCAATATATTCGCCTACCGGTTCAGAAATAATATAATCCAAATTGAGCTGGTTTGACACTTCTTTAGCCGGTGGAACAGCATTATTTGTAGTTTGCTTTCCATAAAGTAACCACTGATATTGTAAATCCTGTCCTTCTGGAATTTGTATTTCTGGTTCGATTTGAAGGTGTGACAACCGTAGGATCCTATATGTCGCCCCTATACCGCCCGTGTCTATCCGAACAACTTCGGTATCCATATAATCATAATTGCCGAGATCTTTTTTACAGCTCTGTATAAAGACTGCAGCTAGCGCTATATATATATATAAAATTCTTTTCATCCTTTTTCCTTATTTAAAATACGACCAATGCGCCATTCTCATCACGTAGCGGATAGTTAGGCTTGCCAAAATTTTCGGTATTCACCTCTCTCAGTCTAACACGTAATCGACTCGCCATGTCCTGTAAATCTGCAAGTGAGTATTCTCCCGGCAAATTTTCCACTCGTGGGCTCAATTGCGAGGGAAACTCAGCAATACCCAACTCATCGATAATGAATTGATATTTTACATTACTATACGCACCAAAATAAAATGGCCAAGGGTTCGGCTGGATCAGTCGATCTGCCCAACTCAAGGTAAAAACCTCGTCTTCTATCACACCCGCTTTAAAATCTGCAGTTTCGCCAATGGTGAGATTCAGAACAACAGTTTCATTTTTTAAGCGTAGGGTACGATAAAGTACAACCGGCAATAGCCCTTCAATATTACCTGCGGGCACCAAACCAGGAATAAAATCGAAATCTACTCCTTCTATAGCCGTGGTTCCCTCGGCAATCGTTTTACCCATAACTTGTCTATCGCGGTTAACGATTTCCCCCATAGTCTTTACCTTGATATAAAGCGTATCCTTCATTTCTTCATCCGCTAAGGTCAAAAATGTAAATGTGCGGCTGCTCACACGTGTACGATTGACATCGTTAGCACGCTCAAAAAAATACAATCGAGGATCCTGTGTATACCCGTCAATATCCTTCTCGCAACCGGCCAAAGCAAATAAGCCTACAATTAATAATACTCCTATGGTTACTTTATATAAAAAATTCATTTTGCTCTTCCTTTCATTTATTGTCCATAAAATATTTCCCGGTCAGGCAACGGCAACACATAAGTTTCCTCGTTCATTGTCACGTATACACCATCTATTTGACTTGCGTTTTTACGCTTGTAATAGTAAAACAGCTGTCCCTCTCCAATAAATTCACGCCTGTATTCTAACCGAATCTGAGCTTCAATCTGATCCGATGTCAGTGTTGGAGAAAGTTCATCAAGCAGATTTCGATGCCTGCGGACTTCATCCAGGTATGCTACTGAGGCAGTAGGGTCCGTATCAGAAAGGCACTCTGCTGCAATATAATACAACTCGGACTTTCGAAGAATCGGCATACGATTCGAAAATGCTGTCGATCCGTTTTGAATAAGCTTTGTAGAATAACGCCTCCAAATGCTCTCATTGAATCGTGTCAGATATACAAATCGATAATCAACAGGATCAAAAAGGGACTCATATTCATAGGGCGATCGGGCCAACAAGTTACCCGACACCTCAGGATCATAGAACGGACTGGTAACAGTAGCCATGTTCGAGATATTAAGACAGAAGATTAATTCTTGCGTAAAAATCTTATTTCTGTTACTCTCGTCAAAAGTTGCGATTTCTGAAGATGGTGTCCATCCGAACACATTGCTTTCTATAACTTCTCTAGCCGCAGCTAATGCGCCTACCTTATCACCAGCGTACAATAAAACACGAGCCTGTAGCGCTCTAACAGCATAATAATTGAGTTTAAATGTTCGGTCACGAAGATACACGGAGGCATTAGCTGCATTGGTGGGCACAATGGGATCATAACCTCTTAACTCCTCCGTTGCTATATCCAGATCGGCAATGACCCGATTTAAAAAAGCACGAGTAGTTAACCTTTCCTTGGGCACTGTACCAACCGCATCCATATACGGCAATGCTAACTCTGTTTCCCCATTGGAGGCTATCGAAGACCCATATAAACGAACCAGATCAAAATGTAATAGCGCTCGTAAACCATAAGCCTCGCCTCGTATAACGTGGTAATTAACACCAGAAAACAATCCCGATCCCTTCTCATTTATCTGATCGATAAGTGTATTGATATTTGCAATCGTATTATAACTGTTTTCAAACAAGTCGCCGGATTTACTAATAAAATTCTCCTCATCATAATCATAATTGACCGTAGAGTAGTACTGATTCGCTGAGGTCTGTCCGTTAAACTGTCCACCCAATCCATCCACCATTCCAAAAGTGAGTTCACGACCGTATAATTGTTCGTTTGTCATCTTGACATAGACGCCCGTCAGCGCATCTTGGAAACCCGATTCTTTTTCAAACACCCTTTCAGCTTCAATTTGGGTTTGTGGAGCCACATCCAACCACTTATCACAAGAGGCAAAAAGCAAAATGTAGGTAACAACCCCTATATGTATGTAATTTCTATATGCTTTCATCTTTCTATTCTTTTAAACACAATTAAAAACTAGCGCCCAAGGTAAAAGAAATGGTACGCGCATACGGGTAATCTAATCCTCGCTCGATACGCACCGTACTCAATCTACCCAGATCATTCAGATTACAAGTCGCCATTAAACTTTTGAAAGGTGATCGTTGCACAAAATTCATCCGTGTAAAGTTGTAGGACAAACTGACTGATGAGAAAATAAACTCGTTATAATCTTGAACAAAACGCGAAGTTGGTCTGGTTGCTGTAAAGCTAGTCTCTGCAATACCTTTGAACAAAGACACATCTCCAGGTTGCTTCCAACGTTCCTCTAATGCACGAATATCTACGTTATAATTAAAGTCGGCATCGTCCACCAAACTAACCAAAGTGGAATTGTACATCTGCCCACCCCAACGGTAAGTAAAAGCGAAATTGACACTCAAGTCCTTATATTGCACATTGGCACCAAAAGTACCATTGTATAATGGTTGCGTGTCACCAAATACATCCTGATCTTCAGCCGACCATACATAGGTCATTGTACCATCTCGTTTCAAAAAGATTTCCTGCCCGTTGGACGGATCAATACCCAAGGATTGTACAGCCCAAATCGCATTCATCGATCGCCCCACCTCGTAGCGTCTCGCCGGTCTTTGTCTATCGCTTTTTGGCGCAGTTTCGTTGCCTGCTCCGCCTGTTTCATCAAACTTATCGCTATTTAGATTATTCAATGCCTCCAACGAACTTGAAATACGACGTATTTTATTGGTATTATGTGCGACGTTTCCAAAAATATTCACATTTAAGCCTCTACCTGCATCCTTAATCATTCTATAATTTAATGTAGCTTGAAAGCCTTTATTCTGAACATCACCAATATTCTCTGCGTAGTCCGTAAAGCCTAAAGACGGCGCTATCTCCATGCTCAGTAGCAAATTATTGGTATTCTTGATATAGTAATCGAAACTGGCATTGAAGCGGTTTAAAAAACCAATTTCTGCACGGTAGTTGGTTTCGGCCACCTTTTGCCATTGTAGATTCGGATTCGCCAAAGCCATCAGCTCTAGGCCCATGTCCCCGTTGTAGGTCCTATCTAGGATATAGTTGTACGTAGCCAATGACTGGTATGCGTTCTGTCCCGGGGGCGTACCTGTGACCCCCGTATTTGCTGTGATGCGGAATAGATCGACCCAGTTCAAATTTCTAACGAACTCTTCTTCATGCAGATTCCAACCAGCTCCCAAAGACCAGAAATTACCCCATTTGGAATCTTTTCCATACTGTGACGAGGCATTTCTACGGAAAGAAGCATCCAATAGGAATCGTTTGTCAAAAACGTAATTCAATGCAGCAGTCGCCGCTCCAATTCGCACGGTATTCTCCGTACCTACGGCCTTTGTGCCTTCCTGATACTGCTTACCCATAGCAATGTTATTCAGGTCATCATTGGGAAAACCTACCATCGTCATGCCTGTAGTTTCTGTCTTGTTTTCATTAGCGGTAAGGATTCCATTTAAATAAAACTCATGCTTGCCTATTATTTTGTTGTAAGCCGTACTTAAGTCTACGGTATATGCCTTTTGGAATCCATTATTCAATCGATAAGTCCCTCTGTTCAGATATTCCGGATTTAACGGTGAAATATTGATGTAATCTGTATGTGATGCGGATCGGAAGAACTCCGTTAGTGTATTTTGCTGGTTATACCCTATACGTGCATTAAACCTCAAATTATCATTATGACGGTAGTCAATCTGAAAATTCTCGGTGATAGTCGTATAATTATTACCGTCTTTAGAATTCAGTGTTCCATTGTATAAGGGATTACCGACCGGAGTACTGGAAGAACCGGCACCTATCGTATACGACTTTATCAAATTGCCATTCTCATCATAAATCCGCCAATAGGGGTTCATCCTCGCGTAGTCGCGGAAAGTTCCATACGGACTATTCCTAGCAAAATTACGATCCACCGAGAGATTATTCGTTGCGGAGATCTTACCTTTACGGTAAACGAGAACGGACTGGCCACTATACGTATTTCGGTCGGAACCTTTCATTACCCCTTTGTTATTATTGTAGCCTAGATTGACCGAATATTGAAAGTTTTCCTCACCTCCATCTAAGGTCATTGTATGCCGCTGGCCAATACCATTTTGCAAGGGTTGTGATAACCAATAGGTATCAACACCATCTAGCGCCGCCTTTAAATTATTGGTATACACTTTTGTCAAGGCAGCCTGGGTCTCTGGAATAGGAGAGCTGTATTTTCCTGACAACACCTCTCCCTGGATTTTTTCCATACTGTTGGTCAGGTGATAAGTTGTCAAGTCTGGAGCCTGAATATTGGCACTGGCATTATACGAAATACGCATCTGTCCGACCTGCGGACGTAATGTCTCAATAACAATAACACCATTTCCTGCTTTCGCACCCCACATCGCCTTGGCAGCGGCATCTTTTAGTATCGTGACACTCTTTATGAAGTTAATATTCAAATCAAATACACGTTGAATAGTCGTCTCAAATCCGTCAACAATAAATAGTGGTTGGTTTGCAATATTGCTATATTCGGTACGCAGATCTTCCGAAAACCCAGTCTGACCTCGTAATTGGATCTCGGGAATCATATTGGGATTAGACCCGAAGTCATTATTGGTCAACATCTGGAATGATGGATCTAAAATAGCCAATGCGGAAAGTACGTTCTGATTAGAAACCTCTTTAATTTGCTGTTGGTTAAATGTCACTGTACTTCCGGTAAATGTACCGGCTTTCCGCTCATACAAACCGGTGTTAATCACAACCTCCTCAAGGGTATTATCTTCGCTATGCAGCACGACGTTCCCCAAGTTTCCGTCACCCAATATAACTTTTTTCGTAACGAATCCTATGTAACGGAATTCTATTTCTTTCGCATTCTCGGGAAATACGATTCTAAAGTACCCACCTTCATTGGTCGCGCCGCCTATGCGTGTACCCACGAACCAAAAAGTAACTTTGGGAAGCCCTTCTCCTTTACCGTTCACTACACGTCCGCTTACCTCTCGCTCCTGTGCACCTGCTGATGAAGGTCTTTTATCTGGTTTGTAAATAGCGTATAAGTTTGGATTTACTTTCGATATTTCGAGTCCCTTTCCGGTCAAGGCCTCTTTAAGCACTTCACTCACATCTGCATCGGCCGCACGCACCGTAATCTGGATATTTTGCGTTAAAATATCATCGCTGTAAACAAAACGGACATTGGATTTTTTTTCAATATCCTGTAGAAAATGAGCTAATGATGTGTTCCGATGATTAACCGAAACCTTGTTTTGGGAGTAAGCACCAGCAGAGGCGCTCAATAGCCCAATGCACATCAGAAAAAGCGTAAGCTTCATATACAATATCGCTTGAAGACAAGCAGAAGTTTCCTTAAAGCGCTCCTGCTTTAAAATATTATTCATAAATTTAGAATGGATTTAATAGTTGATCAATAAAGAGGGTCGGACGCCAATCTAAACACCTCTTGACGATTAAAGCCTTTAGTGTACAAAATCGTTCTTAACGTATTTTGTGCACTATTAATTAATAGTTAGTACACTACAATTTTGTTCCCCTCCTTTCTATATTTGAACGGTTTGACAAGTTGAAGTGCATCCAAGATATCAACAACATCTTCTTGCTCAAAAGAGGCAGTGTATTTAAAATCAGCCGCTTCCTTATTTTCAAAAATTATGTCCACCGCATACCGACGTTTCATCTCCCGTGCAATATCCTGAAACGGAGAGGAAGCAAAGGCAAACTTTCCCTCTTTCCACGCTAGGTCAACAGGGGCAGTATTGCTCGGATCGATAAATTCCATTGGAACAACTTCGATCTGTGATTTTGTCTGTGGCAAGTGAGATGTAATCAATGCGATTTTATCTACAACAAACTTATGGTTTGGTGTCAATATAGAAAGTGTACGTTCTTCTTTGGCCGTGAGCACTTCGACCTTTCCATGAATTAAAGAAGTCTCAATAGCAGGATCCTCTTTATACGCCTTAAGATTAAAAGCGGTTCCCAATACCCTTACCTTAACGTGAGGCGTAGCGACAATAAAGGGATGAGATCTATCTGCTTGTATTTCAAAAAAGCCTTCTCCTTCAAATTTTACTTCACGACGCTTTGCTTCAAATACCCTAGGATAGGTCAGCGTACTATTGATATTCATGGTGATCTTTGAACCATCAGGCAGCACAACCTCTTTCCTTGATTTCCCAGATTCCACGATTACATTTGGATCGGGTTTTAAAATAAGAGTATACCCTAGCCAGCCCGTAAAAAACACCAAAAGACAGGCTGCAGCTATACGTAGAAAAGAGTTTATAGCATATATTTTCCCCCTCGAAGCTCCATTCCTTTTTAGTTTCACTCCTTTTAGTATTTTTTTTCGCACATCTTCAAAATTTCCCATTGTATTTTCGTTCCACTCCTTCGAAAATTGATAGGAATTATAAAGTTTAAACAATTCTTCTCGCTCTTCTGAAGAAATGGTATTATTTTGCAACTTATCGATAAGATTATTTCTTAAATTTTCTTCCATTTTTGAAAACAAGCTAATAAAAATTAGAGGAGCTCAAGAAGAGCCTTTATATGTATGTAACATTCGAAAGCAATAACCCCCAAGGGAAATTAAATTTTCGTTAAAAAAAGATGAGATAAGGGTTAATTCTTAAAAAAAACTTCATGCCAAATGCTATTTTCCCAACAAGAAGACTAAAAAGATATGAAAAGAAAAAACAAGAACCCTGAGTTATCTGTCCAATAAAAACGGTAATATAAACGCGAGATCTTTTAAAGAAATTCGTAATTTTTTGAGTGCGATGGCGATTTGGTTTTCCACCGTTTTTTCGGACAGCTGAAGTTTCTGTGCTATCTCTTTGTAAGACAGGTATTCAAAACGGCTCATTACAAAAATTTCCTTACATCGTGGCGGAAGCTGCTCCAAGCCTTCCATCAGTCTCCGTTGGATATCTTGGTTATCCAACTTTATCTCCGCAAGGTTTGAGGCTGTTTCCTCTATGAGGTGTAAACGCTCAAATCTGTCCCGGACCTTTCCAGATCTGACCACATTGAACACCTGGTACCGTACGGCCGTAAAAAGCCACGAGGTCAGACTCTTGATCTCTAAAGTAGACGCATTATCCCACAAGTAACTAAAAACCTCTTGTACAGTGTCTTCTGCCTGCTCCCGATCACGAAGTATATTAAAAGCAGAAATGTAGAGACGAGACCAAAAGAGATCATATACCTTACCAAAGATCACTTCATCCTGAGCTTTCAGCCCAGTGACATAAATGTCTTCCGTATGTTGAAATGATTTTTCCATCGATCCAATTACCCTATACCCCTACACTTAGTATGTTTACAAATATATTTTTTTTTGAACATTATTCTTCTCTTTGTCTGTCAATTATTACTGACTAAGGACATCGTTAAAAAAATATCCAGAAAAACTTGCGTAGTCAAATAACTACATTTAAATTTGTAGTCAAATGACTTCATAATGAATTTAAGACGAGATGTGTTCCAGGCCATAGCCGACCCGACAAGACGAGCGATACTATTGTTACTTGCGTCGCAATCCATGACAGCAGGAGCAATAGCATCAAACTTTGATACGGCACGACCAACCGTTTCGAAGCACCTACAAATTCTAACGGAGTGTGACTTGCTGGAAAAAGAGCAAAATGGTCGAGAAATTTATTATCAGCTAAATCCAAAAAAAATAAAGGAAATCGCGGATTTTGTGGAACCGTTCCGTCAGATGTGGGATGAGAGGTTCAATAAACTGGAAGACGTGATGAAAAACTATAAATCTAAATAGCGGTACAATGGAATTAAAAACGAAGGTAAATGCCGAAGAAGGCAAACAGGAAATAATCATTACACGGGAGTTTGAATTGCCCGTAAACTTACTTTTTAAAGCATATACCGAGGCTGATCTCGTAGAACAATGGATGGGCAATAAAGTACTAAAGATGGAAAGCAAAGTACATGGAGGTTATCAGTTTGAAACAAAAGATAACCAAGGAAATGTGCTATTCAGGGCCAATGGAGTCATTCATGAATTCATTCCAAATCATAAAATTACCCGGACATTTGAAATGGAAAACACGCCGTTTCCTGTTCAGCTTGAGTTTTTGGAATTTACCGAAATGACTGAGCACAACAGCAAATTGACAATACACATTATTTACAAGTCAACTGCCGACAGGGATCTGATGCTACAAATGCCTTTTGCGAAAGGAATCAATATGGCACACAATCAACTGCAAAAAATTATGACCACCATAAAATAAACCACTATGACAACAACCACAGAATTTAAGAGCGCAACAAAGTTTAAAAAAATCACCTACTGGATTGCTACTATCTGGTTAGCATTGGGAATGCTTTCGACCGGGATAGTACAATTCATTAAAATGGACGAAGAGATTCAAGCCTTTAGTCATTTAGGATATCCAAGTTACCTACTTACCTTATTAGGTATTTGGAAAATATTAGGAGTAGTTACTATATTGCTGCCTAAATTTCAATTATTAAAAGAGTGGGCGTATGCAGGTTTTTTCTTTGTGGCATCAGGAGCAACAGTCTCCCATATCGTGCTTGGAGATCCCATAACCGAAATACTTCCGTCCGTGTTACTTTTGGTACTTACTATAATATCGTGGTATTACAGACCGTTAGATAGAAAAATTTAAATAGATGAAAAAAACAGTAAACAATAAAATAGAACTACCGCAAGAACGGATATTGGAATTATTCCAGATTCTACATACCCGCTTTGAGAAGAACATGAACCGTCATGAAGGATTGGATTGGAGTAAAATACAAACCAAACTGGAAGATAACGCCGAAAAGTTATGGTCGCTTAATGAAATGGAAGAAACAGGTGGCGAACCGGATGTGATCGGTTACGACGCAAAAACAGATGAATTTATTTTTTGCGATTGCGTCCAGGAAAGTCCAAAAGGACGCAGAAGCGTTTGTTACGATCACGAGGCATTGGAATCAAGAAAAGAGCATAAACCAAAAAACAGTGCTGTTGGTATGGCTGCCGAAATGGGTATTGAGCTACTGACGGAAGAACAGTACCGTGACCTGCAACAATTGGGCAAGTTTGACACCAAAACGTCCAGTTGGGTAGCGACTCCAACCGAAATTAGAGAGCTAGGTGGGGCAATTTTTGGCGATTTGCGTTTTGGCCGCGTATTCATCTATCACAACGGCGCGGAGTCGTATTATGGAGCTAGGGGATTTCGCGGACTGTTGAAAGTCTAGAACCAGGCTTGAAAGATACTCCAAGAAGAAATCAACACCACCATTACGCCCACTAGCGTAAGCAAAACACGTGGATTTATTCGGGAAGCTACATATGCGCCTACGGGCGCTGCAATAACACCACCGATGATAAGACCCAATACGATTTCTAGGTGTTGAACGCCTAGAACGAAAATAAATACGGCGGTCGCAAAATAGGTGACAAAAAATTCTGCGGTATTAACCGTACCTATGGATTCCCGGGCATTTTTCCCTTGGCTTAATAAGTTAGAAGTGACGATGGGTCCCCACCCGCCACCACCGATGGCATCAAATAATCCACCGCAGAATGCTAAAAGCGGTGCATTCTTTATTTTACGTGCAGCCTTGGCCTTATTTCTGTAGGCTTTGAAAAGCAAATACAGTCCCAATCCCAATAAGTAGACAGATATGTAGGGTTTTATTAGGTTGCCATCAAGTATGTCAGACAGCAAATAAGCGCCAAGTATAGCTCCTATACTTCCCGTTATTGCAATTTGAAAGAAAAGCTTTTTGTCAATATTTTTAAAACGGATGTGCGACAAACCTGACACGCCGGTCGTAAATATTTCAGAGGTGTGTACACTCGCAGATGCAAACTTGGGAGGAATACCGAACCATAATAATAGACTCGTGCAACTGACCCCGTAGGCCATTCCTAAGGCTCCATCAATAAGCTGTGCTACGAATCCCGCTAATATAAAACCGAAAAACATAGATCCAAATTGAAAAGTGTTTGCCTGAAAACCTTCAATGACGAGATGTATAAAATATAGTAATATAATAACTTTAAGAGAAACAATAATCCAACCCACATGCTTTAAGGTGACCTTACCTTTTAGTTTATTCAGATTTAATACCGCTAGTGCTTTTTCCATACAAATTACGCTGTGTAAAACATTCAACATACAAATGTAAAATAAAAAAACCAAAAGACTACCATTTCTATAGATTTAATTTAATATTTTTTTATCTGCGCCCATCCGGCATTGTCCCAGGTAATTTTTTCGATCCGTAACTTCGCTCTGCCTTCATCCTTAGCGTCGTACCCATGGAATACGAGATAATCGTTATCATCCAAACGCACTACCACGTTGTGTCCTACGCCATGCCAATTCTGATCACCGGCGATCACCAATTTCCCACCTGCAGTTTTCATATCGAGCCCTTTATCATCCAGATAAGGACCATGAAGTGTTTTTGAGCGACCGACGATTAACTATCATGCTCTTCCATGCGCTAAAAATTTCTTTTTTTCTGCATTACTGCAAAACCAACGGTACCTACCGCATAGCATACCACATCCCATGGATCTCCGATTAGTTGGCGGTTAATCGTTGGAAAAACTACTTCTGCTAATATCGATACCAGTAGAAAATACCCTAGCAGATAGGACCATGGCAGATAGAAATCTTTTTCTCCTCTAATGTATTGGTGTTCCCATGTTACAGTCTGAAACAATATAGGCATGATCAGTAGCGGATCGAGGTAATTATGTGCGATTGGAATCGACACAATTTTCATGTGCTGTACATATTGATGTACAAAAAAAAGAAGACAGCATACCGCAAAAAAAAGGTGTTGATAATTGGCTTTCTTCACAACGCAATCAGAACAACAATAACCATAAGCAGTATAAATATCGGAGACATTGCTAAAATCAGCAATAATACCGGCAGTTTTAAGATAAAAACCAGGACTTGGACGATCGTATGCTGCTCTTTAGACGGCTGCATCCAGTTTCGTATGGTCGTGTAAACTGCACCTAACTTTTTCTTTAACACACTGGCGACCGTCTCCCGCTGCTGGCCACCTTGCTTCTCTTCTTTACGCATCTGAACTTCTCATCTAATAAAAATCTGGATTCCCTTATCGTATCATACTATTTGGCAATATTAATATTTAACATTCTGTATACAAAATTGTTTATTCGTACCGACATTTGCGGGCAAAGCGATATGCCAAAGGTGACAAAGATCAGCGTTGCAGCTGCCCGCGCCGGATTTATTTTTTTTAAAACATTTCGTACGTAATTTGTATTATATAAAAAAGTGCTCATAAAATGACTTCCAAAATTCACCGTTCATGGCAAATCGTATTAATCTCAACGTTTTTAGAAGATTCTTTAAATCCGCCAACGCAGGCGGTATACTGCTTTTCGTTGGCGTTGTACTATCGCTTATTATAGCAAATACACCTCTAGCTCCCTCGCTGCAATCGGTGTTAAATGTAGAGCTAGGCTATGAGTCGGATGCGGTCCATTTAAATTACAGTGTAATCTTATGGATAAACGACGGACTGATGGCTGTCTTCTTCTTATTGGTAGGTCTTGAGATCAAACGGGAGATTGTAGAGGGCGAATTATCGTCTCCCCGTAAAGCATCGTTACCTATTTTAGCTGCGCTAGGCGGAGCTGCCGTGCCTGCGCTGATATACGTAGCGTTCAATGCAGGTACCGATACCGCCGGAGGCTGGGGTATTCCCATGGCAACGGATATCGCCTTCGCATTAGCTGTTATCGGCGTACTGGGGAAACACATTCCAGCAAGTTTGAAAATCTTTTTGGCCGCTTCAGCAATAGTTGACGATTTAATTGCTATCATGGTCATCGCCTTCTTCTATTCCTCTGGCGTAGATGCAACCTATCTCCTTTACGCGGGAATAGGCATGGCTGTACTGCTCATTATGAATCGCATGAATGTCCAGAATCCGTACCTATACCTTATACCGGGAATATTTATTTGGTACTTTGTTCACCATTCCGGTATACATGCTACGATAGCCGGAGTACTCGTGGCAATGACCATTCCTACGAATAAAACGGATGTAGAATCTCCATTGGAACGTTTGGAACACGCTTTAGTGAAGCCGGTCAACTTTCTTATCATCCCTATTTTCGCCTTCGCCAACACCAACATCACCTTACAAAATGAAATGTTAAACGGACTCGTCGCTCCGCTAGGCCTGGGAATCGGTTTGGGTTTATTTTTAGGTAAGCCATTGGGTATCTTTTTCATGACCTTCCTTTGCACCAAACTAAAAATTAGTAGTTTACCGGCCGGGAGCAATTTTAAGCATATTATTGGCGTAGGTCTCTTATCGGGTATAGGATTTACCATGTCTATCTTTATCGCCATCCTTTCCTTTGACCACCCCTTATATGTTAACGAGGCAAAGCTATCGATCTTAATCGCATCTTTAATTGCCGGATTATCAGGATACTACCTGCTACGGGCGGCGGGCAATAAGGCCATGATTACAACAGCAAAACTTTAAGCCATGATGATATTATCACTTTATAGCTATTTAAAATAGGTAGACTGCGTCAAGTTAGGTAGTTAAATAGACTTTTCGGTCAATATATGATTACCTGATCGACTACAACTCCCTCGTCCAATGCTGTCACGACAAGTTCATGCTTGGAAATGTCGTTGGCCGGAAGTGTGACGACGCGGATGGCTTGATTGCGTAACACGTTCAATTTCCATTCTTCACTTCGACCTTCTGTTTTGTAAGAAACTTCCTGCATTGGTTGGTCGTCAATAGCAATACCAAAACGTAACTCTTTCCCGTCTACCGCATGGTTAGGCAGCAGGCGAATTTCTACCTGTACAGAATCTTTCTGCAAAGCAGAAAATCCAAAAGTGATCTTCTCCCCTTTGGGGATAGCCAACATTTTTCCCGTATAACCTAAACCGTCTATGGTCCTTACGCGACTTGTATTGTATTTGAAATCCATAGCCGAAAATTCATGTAGGACAACTTTCGTCGGCGCCATACTGCCCGTCGCTTCCTGCTCGGGAACCCGCTGATAAACAGCTAGATCCCGAGGCTTGTAATCTACCATCCTATTCCACTTACCACCTTCCAGCTGATTATACTGTGCAGTAAGCGATACAATACTGTCAAATGCCTTATGGCTGTCGTTCCATAAACCTTTGCCGTGGCGTGATAGCTGTGCATGCAACAATTTTTTATTCATTTGCGCAGCAGACTGTACAGGATATTTGATCAATTGAAAATAGGCGGACTGTTGAACAAGAGGAATATGTCTGGCAATTTCCGCTACTTGATCCGACAGTTTACCATAGTCGTTTAAACGTTGTCGAATTTCAGCTTCACTCCAATCCAGATCCTTGACGATTTTATACAACGGATCCTGTTCTTCTACTCTGGTATTGCCCATATGTTCGGGCTTTCGGATATAAGCCAAACGATAATATTCGTTCATTATTGGCAATAGACTTTTAGCTTCCGGCACACCAAATTTACCTTTCAACCAAGATAACAAATGTGCAGATACACCGGTCTTACTCACAGCTTCAATATTCCAGGCCATATCCAAAAATAATTCTATTTGATATTCTGCCGGTTTAATATCGCCTACATTCAATATCCATAATTTTTGCACCCCCTTTTCGTAGGCCAAGCTCATTTGTTGGTGTAACAAGGCCGGGCTAATGGTCGATAGCCAAAGGTAATCGTGCGGACGCCCCCAATACGATACATGGTAATAAAGACCATTCCCCCCACTACGTGCCCGTTCCTTGTCATCCGGAAAATGCTTGATATAACCGTAATTATCATCGCACCACACCATCGTTACGTCCTCTGGTACATCAAGACCATCATTGTACACATCAAGCACTTCTTTATAAGGAATAAACACCTGTGGTACTTTTGTCGGATCTGAGTTGATGTACTTCTTCAATAATTCACGTTGATCGGGTAATACCTGCGAAAGTACGGCTTTATGTTCTGCCAATGTCTTCACCCCCTGCATCATTCCATCGTGCTTACCACGGAGGCCAATGGTAAAAATATTCTCCGCTCCCTGCAATTCCTGCAAACGCTCGGACCAATAATTCAGTAATTCCTGTCGGTTGGTAACGTAATTATAGTCTCCCTTTCCCGACACATCCCATTCGGTCGCACTATTGCGCATCAGCGGTTCGCAATGTGAAGTACCTACAATTATTCCGTATTTATCAGCTGCTTCTCTATTCCCTTCAGTAAAGTAAAAGGGAATGCTTACTTCGTGCATTGCTGGCCAAATGGTATTGGCTCGTAGGCGCAACAACAGTTCAAATATGCGCGAATAGGTCTTGGGGCCGATCTGGCCCTTCCGATCAGTGGGCTCATACGTCATACTGCTCCAAGGCATTAAACCCCAATCTTCATCGTTTAAAAATATACCCCGGTATTGTACGGATGGCTTTTGCACGACCTTAAAATCCGTAGGTAATGATACCTGTTGCTTTTTCTCCGGTACCACATCCGCCCACCATACCCAGGGCGAGACACCGATCAAACGCGATAGCTCTAATACGCCATAAGCAGCCCCGCGTGCGTCGCTGCCGATCACAAGCAGGTAGCTTTCTTTCTTCACCTGCACGACCTGCAATTTAAAAGCTTCCCATTCCCCTTTTATGCCCGAAATATCAACTTTAAATCGAGATAGCAACTGATCTAAAACTGCATCCTTACCCGGTATACCCACGATTATACCGCCGTTTTTGGCTTCTCGAGAATGTATGAAGCCTTGCCCGGTAACCCGTTTTGCATCATCGTGTAGCATATCGATTGCTGTCTGTACGACAGGATCCGTACCGTTGTAAGTTACCTGGGTTTGCCTATCACGTCGGACAAGTTCAAACCGGGCTGTCGCGAGCGCATCAAAAATACATATCGAAAAAAAAAGGAAAAGCGTTATTTTTTTGTTCATCGTGACTTAATTTTTAATGTAATTTCTAAGGTTACTTCGGCAGCCAGTTGCTAAACTTCATCGTTCTATCACTTGGTTAAATCCTTACTGTACGTTCGTTCCAAACATCAATATGTCTTTCCATCTACCCCGAAAATCGATGCATCAGTTTTCGGATCTGTTTCATAATACTGAATAGCACTGTCGTTCATCTTCGGATGAAACTTTTTGATCAGGGTGATCATCTCCGCTCCGGCCAACAGTGCCGGGCCATATCCGTGTGCTGCGTACGCATTTACCGGACGGTGGTAGTAATAGGCCGGATCAAAAGCCATCCCCGTTCCCACACAGGTACCTTCTACCTGTCCCTGCCCATTGATTTTGGTGGCAACAGCGCTCCAACCCAGTTGGGCTACCGGTCCGTATGAGATCGGATCCAGCCATCCTCTGTTGATACCCCGCGCGATACAATACACATAGATAGCCGTAGCCGATGTTTCGAGATACGAATCGTTTCTGTCTAATAACTGGTGCCAGAATCCGCTGCCCGATTGGTAAGCTGTAATACCCTTGACATGTTGTTTATAAATGCAGACAATATCCGCTCTTTCGGGATGATCCTGGGGTAGGGCATCTAGCACCTCAGTAAGCGTAAGCAAAGCCCATCCGTTAGCGCGTGCCCAGTGAAAAGCGGGATGGCTGTCCGAACTTTCGATCCAACCATGCAAATACAGTCCTTTTTCGGGCACGAACATACGTTGCGTAAACTGCTTTACCTGCTTTACAGCTTCGTCAAAATAACGCTTCTCTCCCGTGTAAACGCCCATTTGCACCAGTGCCGGAATACCCATATACATATCATCCAACCATAGGCTATTAGCCTGTGGGCGCATACGCGCAAACGTACCGTCTGACAGACGGTGTTCTTTGTTCTCAATAAAATCTAGGTAATTATTAATTAGCTCCTTGTAATCCACACCGGATGCCGTACGCCCAAATTTAACCAATGCCGCACACATCGCGCCGGCATCATCTAGCGATCCGGGTAATATGACCTGGTTAATCTGCCGATCCACGACACGATATTCTTTTCGCAAGCGCAGAAAATGTGGGGCCACTTCAGAAAGGAAAGCAAAGCGTTTGGCGACATATTCGCTGTATTTAGGATCTGCCGTAGCCGCCGCGGCTTCCAACATACCGGTATACGTTACTCCCCATTCGTAACTTGCTAGGCGAAAATCACCCTTTTCCAACTGGGTATGTTTGTTTAACTGTGTGTAGTCTGTAATTTCTTTACCCGATAAGGTATCCCGTACAAGGGTAGGGGTCGTCTTGTCCAGATACGCTAATATCCGATCCAAATTTTGCTTGATTTCTTCTGTCGTCCATTGTTTATATGGAATCGTATACTCCGGTTGTAACAAATGCAGTGGGGTATTCGAGTCGTTTACCGCGGTCTGTTGAGCGGTCACTTCCACACATAAAATCATTCCCATTACCGAAATAATCTCCGCTAATACGTGTCTTTTTCTCATATTTTCTACTAAATAAAACAATATATAGATCTAAAAACAGCATGGATTGTCTTGCGATAAGGCATATCCATGTCGATTATATTTTTCGTATTTCCGAATTTAGCTTTTAGGTTCTAACTGCGATAATTATCAAAAATATTGTATTATGCATAAAATAGCAACCTGCACCGTCCTGACATCAACAGTAGTATTGGGTATTAAGTATTGAGTATTGGGTATTAAGATTTGAGATGGCTACTATAAATCGGAGACTGTACCGCTTTACCATTAAACTAAAAGCTCCCTTAGAGTAAATTTAAAGGAGCTTTTATATTTTGATCGACTTTCTCGTCGCCGTCTTAAGTACAGGTTGGGTGAGACGCAACCAATCTCTCGTTACAAAATTTTAGAAGCCTCAACAAGGCGTCGCAGTTTGGCATGGGTAACATCAATGGGTACGTGTCCAAATCCACATTCACTGGTCAATATCAACCGATCAGCAGGGAAGTAATCTAAGGCGGGCTTTATACGCTCGCGTATTTCCTCTACAGATTCCAGTTCATCACTGCGTTGATCTATTACGCCTAGTGCGAGATCGCCTTCAAAATCCCACACATCAAATAGCTCTAGCATATTGTAGCTGAGGGTACAATGTTCGAGCATGAGCTCATCAACCGGAACTTTTTTAAAGGCTTCAACGAGATCGGTGTATTTGGTAAAATAAACCCGCTTTCGTCTGGGGTTACCTCCGCAAACATGTAGCCCTATTCGCACCTTCTTAGGCAACGATTCGATCAACTCGGCAAGGATCTCTGCCGCCCAAATACTTTCCTCCGGAGACTCTGTCCACATTGGCTCATCAAACTGCACATGCTCGCACCCAAGTGCTATGGCTTCAGCTATTTCATCTCTTAAAACATTGGCCCAAGCACGACATAAGGCCTGCGCATCGGGGTAAAGGTCTTTACGTTCGTTGACACTAAAGCGATACAACACATGCGGGCCTGTTACGGTCAGCTTCACCTCTACATCGGCTGGTGCGGCATCACGGGCGATTTTCCAGTTACGGGCAGTATCAAAGCGTGGGTTCTTGAGTTCACCGATCACTCTAGGGCATTCAATCCCAAAACCAGCGGTACCGAATGTGACCTTAGGCATATCCTCGAAGGTAATACCATCTATACGCTTTTGATAGAAATAGTACATATTTTCGCGGTACCCTTCACCATCGGTAATCGTATCCAGACCAAGACCTGACTGATCTTCTGCCGCCCACTTGATGTAATCGTCCACTTCTTCCCGGTTCATCACAGGCCGTTTCATGGTATCCTCTAGTTTTTCCGGACGGGGGTAACTACCTACTACTGTATTGCGAAATCCTGACATATATCTTGCTTTTGTATAATACTTAAATCGAAATAAATATAACCTTTTTTAGTAATTGACCTGTAGCTGTCTGTTACGGGCTTCCTCAATTTGCGCTCTGACGCCATCCCTTAGGGATCGGGGTGTAAATCCAATCTCCTGTTCCAAACGGGCACTATCACAGCGGTCTATCAATGCGGTACGCGGCACACTCTCGTCAAACTCATATTGTGCATCAGGCACAATGCCTTCAACCGTCTGCATGAGCTCTTCGGCCGTTACAGAATGTCCTCCATTGTTATATGCAAAATGGTTGAGTGTTGGCTTGAGCGCAAGGCGCACAAACTGCTCGGCCACATCATCCACATAGATCCAGCAGTCGCGGGAATCTTTCGAGAACGGCAATCTAACCTTCTTGCCGAGCGCAGGGTTGGTAGCAAACTCACAGGCCCAAAGTACCGACCCTCTCATTCGTCCGTCACCATATACAATCGGTGGTCGCATAGCCGCAATACTCACTCCTTTTGTTTTAATATACTTCTGAGCCGTAAATTCATTGAGCATTTTCATCACACCATACGTGTAAAAATGATCTTCCAGCGAACAGAAATCCTCTTCCTTCACGGCATAGTTCTCATCACCGTATGCACTATGATTGGCTCCATAGATGGTTTCGCTGCTGGCAAACACGAGACGTGACAGCCTATGATCGACCACCATATCAAAGATATTGATCATCCCCAACATATTGACAGAAGCGCCACGATGATGATCAGCTTCCACTTCTGCACTCATCAAGTAGGCCAAGTGGATCACATGGGTAATATCAGGAAATGTGAGAAACACGTTATTAACCTGTTCTCTGTTTGACACATCGAGGTTGATAAAAGAAGTCTGATCGATTTGCTCCTGAAGCTCAGCAAGCTTAACCGTATCATCTTGATATTTTAAAAGAGCTATTTGTTTCGTCCACTCTATATTCAGACTCAAATCGGCAACGACTACCGGTATTTTACGCTCCCACAGGTTGACCACTACGCGAGCTCCAATAAATCCTGTGCCGCCTGTAACTAAAAATTTCATAAAATAACACTGTGTTTATGTTGAACAGTTCTAAAAAATATATAAAGAACTGCTGCTTACACAGATCCGTTTTATATACTGCACAAAGTTAGTTTTTTGATTATTAATTACCAGAAACAATTAAATAATCAGATGAAAAAACCTTACTTTAAAACTATTTTAGCATAATTAACTTTCTATTTAGTAAATTCGCTAATATAAAAGAGTTTTATGCTATGGATGAATTGGACAAGACGGATCTGCTGTTGTTAAAAATATTAGCAAACGATTCGAGTCACACAATTAAGGAGCTAGCTAAGCAGGTGAACCTGTCGCCAACGCCGGTATTGCAACGGGTACGAAGACTGGAACATAACGGTTACATCAAAAAGTATATCGCCTTACTTAACCCCGAAAAATTCAGTCAGGGATTTATCGTGTTTTGTAATATCAAGCTAAAACAGCATGACCGCAAAATTGGCCATCGCTTTGTAGCCGATATCTTGAAGATCGACGAGGTGGTAGAGTGTTATAACATTTCGGGGGATTATGATTTTATCTTGAAAGTATTCGCCAGGGACATGAAGCATTATCAGGAATTTGTATTTAATAAATTAGGCCAGGTCCAAAGTATTGGAAGTACACACAGCACCTTTGTGATGGCCGAAATCAAAAACCTACATAATATCAGTTTCTGAGATCAAATAACCCACTTACTTATACGCCACTAATTTCTGTTTCAACTCGTTGATGTCCTTTTTAAGGATGCCATGGCCATCTGTGATTTTCCAGATTAAATCCTGTAAATAACCATGTATCTTCATCCATTCTGGAACCACATAATCCTCTTCATGCGCTGCCACCGGATCCCAATGCTGGGTCACCTTCAAGCCCGGATGGCCTTTGACGAGGTCGATGAATTTAAGCAGATTAACATCATTAGTGACTAGGAACGTATTGAAATTGTTTCGCGATATCGGGTACCGTTGCTCATCCCCTTGATTATCATACCATGGCATCGAACGCTTTTCATTCAAACAGGCCATTCCCAAGTAAACAGTGGTCGTATCCCGTCCCCCACCTATCTTTTCCGTGGGTGGCACTGGAACCAGAAATCGTTCAAAACTGACACCATTCTGTTTGTCGTGATCCATACTCACCACGATCAAACCCGGAGGAAACTCCACATAGACCGGCGGTGTACCGGGCATACGGTCGTTTACCAGATTAACGTCTGTGTAGAAAAAATTGGCATGTGCGTAAAGTTTACTAATAGTTGGATCAAAAGCCTTATGGCTGCGTTCGACGATACGGATTCCTTCAGGCAGATTCAGTACGCTACCCAATGGTGTACCGTCATTTTCTCCCAGCCCTGGCTGTGCTCTCGAAGAACCGATGATTACTTCGTAGTCGCTGAGTGGATCATCCAGATCCAAGTCGCCAGCATCTTCTGCGCATGAAGAGAATAGGTATACCAAACCCGCTACCAAACTGATTAAATACTTTTCCATAGCAGCAAAGTTATTTGGCAAAGGGTTATGTTATCACCGTACCTATGCTGTTATTTGCATTCTAAGTAGTACTACTTATATCTATTTGGCGCAAGCAGGAGGTGTTTTAGCACACCTCCTGCTTTTTTATAATACATCTTAGCTACTATTTATTCTTTACCGTAAATACTGTTGCCACAGCACGTTCGCCTTCATGATCAAACTTTCCATTATCCGACGGAAAGTTAACAATTCCCTCACCCTTCACCCAAGCTGTAGACGAACCTCCACCATCTAGATTCAAGGCCTGCGTACAGCCTAGCCCCGCCATCAGCTCAGAAAGTTGAGGTATGGTCAAGCCCTGCGATTGCGAGGATCGGCCATCCACTACTACGACAAGCATCTTATTATCTGCCGTAATGCCGACCGCTGTACGTGGATGTCGAGTATTGTTAAAATCTACTTCCAGTTGGGACAGCTGTTTGCTGTCCATGATAAGTAATGGACCTCCAGCCAAAGCAACGGGCTGCGCAAGGGCAGTCCAACCGCCCGAGGGTTTTGCGACCACACTAGGCAGCCCAGCGTTATCCAATACGACAGCACCATTCTCCCGATAGGCTGTAAACCCATTTATGGTTTGGTTGACAAGTTGCCCACCATTCTTAAAAAATACTGTAGATCCACCCGTAGTGGTATTGAAAAAACTGCCGTTAAAAGCAACCAGTGCATCCTTAGCCGCAGCGGCATCGCTTGTTTTCAAAAAACCCGACGTTACGTACGGTATTTCAATCTGAAAACCCTTGCTCAAGTCGATTTCAAATATGTTGATATACTGCTTGGATTCAAAAATCTGCGGAAACTGAAAATACTTCCAAACTACTCCTGCCGATACCTCCTTTTTCTTCCATTCCGCCTTTGCCAATAATTCCGTCAGATCTATCTGCTGTTCCTGCGAATAATCGTAAGGGAGCTGGGTTCCTTCATCCTGTTTACTACAAGAGATAAAAAGGAATAGTAGCATCAAACTATATAAAAAATTCTTTTTCATGCGCTTATTTATTTATGCGTGTATATTATCTATGATTTAAATCATCAATCCATTTCAATTTTAAAACTTCAGGCTTGCCTTGCAACCTCAAATCCTTGCCTATGCGAACGGTCTCCCTATTACGAAAAAGTGCTAGCGTTCCGCTGTCCCTATTGACGATGGCCGACGCCACATTGCTATTTCCCCAGGAAAAAGGCCAATCCTTGAAATAATTGCCTGCTACAGTTTCTTCCACAAAAACAAACCTTCCTTTCTCCTCTTTAGCAATCAAGATCTTTTCCGGTGCAAACAATAGTAGTGTCTCATTCCAAATCACACCAGTCGAAAATGCCGCCTTTTTCCAGGAATTGGGTACACCCTCGATCCATTCTTCCCATGCTTCCTCGCTGACGATCTGTTTTGAGTCTTTGTCCACTTTCAACAGCCGATTACCACTCCTTATCCACCAAAACTCCCCGGCATCTATAAAAGCTCGCGAACAATCGGGGCACAATGTGTTCAAAAAAGGAAAAATCAGTGTACTTTGTTGCCAGGTAAATGAACTGTTACCTGCATCAGTCGCATAAATCAGGTCGCCCGAAAGGTAGTATAATGAATCCGACGATGACCAGACCGCTTCAGGAGTGAGCCATGTTCCGCGCAACACAAACTTATCGTTATCGGGCTGTCCATTAAAAATGGAAACATAGTCTACTTTATCCGTTTCCTTGGGTATCAGATTTCCTTCGATATAGAAGCGGGCTATTACATGATCATATTGCTGCAACCTAGCCGCTACCGAAATGGCATGCCAATGATTAGACACGACAAATACGGTATCGCCAGGTTGTATAATTTGCCGATCATACTCATCCCGCAAAACTCTACTAAAGATATAATTCTGCACCGTAGTCTTGGCATTCTCTTCTTTATAGATCTTTTCTCCTTTGACACCCTTAGCTTGC
This sequence comes from Sphingobacterium olei, assembly GCF_005048855.1. Taxonomy (GTDB): domain Bacteria; phylum Bacteroidota; class Bacteroidia; order Sphingobacteriales; family Sphingobacteriaceae; genus Sphingobacterium; species Sphingobacterium olei. Next base: position 20,063 of record NZ_SUME01000003.1, on the reverse strand, counting down.
AGTCCCTGTTGCATCCTCGTCGCCTCGCATATACCCGAGCCATGCGCACCGCATCCACCACTAACGATAATCTTATCGATAGATTGGGTACGATGTAGTCGAGCAGCGATTTCGATTCGTTCTTCCAATGTTGTTGGGTCTGCCGATCCCAAGACCAACATAACGGTCTTGGGGTTAGCAGCTATCCCTAGGTTTATTCCTAGTATCCAATACACGGATATCCACAGTATTTTCTTCATCTTATTTCACTTTAGCCCCCATGATAGCCGAAGATCTGTTCTCTGCCTGGATATCTGCAGCTATCACATCATCCAGTACCGGATTATAGGTCTGCGCCAACGCTTTCAATTGCGTACCATCCAATCCATAGGATAGTGCCGGATTATTGTCCCCTACTGGTAAGAAAGCACTATTCAGCATCGTGGCCGGAGAAAACGATACGCCAGCCACAATAGAACCTGCACCTCCGTAGACCGCCGCTGTGATAGCAGAATTCTTGATAACCGGAACTACTGCAGCATTATCGGCATGGGCATCCACATCCGTAGAGCCACTGCGCTGCGTATTTCCCGAGATGATTGAATTGACAATGGATAGATTATTCACCAAAGACTGTCGGAATACCCCTCCGCCAGGCCCGGCAATCTCGTTTCCAGTTATTGTACAACTGATGATATCCGCCTTACTTCCTGCATACAGCATCACGCCTCCACCTCCATTAGGCGACGTGCTCTTATTGCCGATGATCAGACAATTGACAAGGATCGCTTCCGATTTTTCCCGCATATATATGCCTGCACCAAATGACGTGTTACTGTTATTTAGCACTTCCGAATTATACAGATGGATCGTTGCATTCGGATAACCATGTATTCCTGCAGCGGTACCTCGTGCGTAATTATTATTAAATTGTGATCGATAAGCTGTTAAACTCGCGTCAGCGACCCAGGTCCCGCCACCATTGTTGTTATTGTTCGAATTATTACTTACTTTCGAGTCTTCCATCGTCACCTTCGCTCCCGCGAACACATACATACCGGCTGCAAAACCTGCAGTCCCCTTGTCTGCCGTCGCTTTATTATCTATAATCTCTACCTGCTTCAGGTGCACTATTGCATTTGCTATGACTATGCCCCCACCCTGCCCACGACTGTAGCGTGTTCCATTGATAGTGGTATTGGTGGTCCTGTCGGTTGCATTTCCACCACGGATCGTGAGTCCTTCGAGATACACCTTGGATTCGTTGTCCAATACAGCTGTTACCGTTACGGTGTGGAAGGCCTCTTTGCCTGATGTCATTTTCCCATCCAATATCGTCTTGTAACGAGCTGCATCTGGTGTAGCACCAGGCAGGGCATCCGCGGCAAAACCTCCGATCAGCGAAATATTCTTCGAAATTTCAAACGTCATATCCGATTCTTCATTGGTATCTCCGTTACGGATTGTCTTCGAAGGTGTATACACCCCCTCCGCCAGATAGATCGTACTACCTGTTGTCGTTTGCTCCAATGCCGTATTCAAATCGGTCGGCGAATTCCAAGACTTCCCGTCTCCCGTACCGTCTACAGCTACATAGAAAACAGGAACTTTACCGGACTCCTGTACTACGAGCACCTGTTTGACATTTGTGTCGTTAATCCGCACCAGAATAACTCCTGTACGCTCGTCATCGGCATTAGTCACCACTGTAAATCCCACGCGCTGTTTTCCCTTGCCATAAGCCACTGTGTCTAGCTGTATCCAATCCACATCCGATTCGACCAAAATGGTCTGATTCGACAGTACTTCAAAATTGTAGGTGTTGGACTTACTACCTACCTCCATATAGTCTGTGCCCATCAGAAGCTTTTCTACAAACGGGTCCTTATCCTTTTTACAGCTGCCCAAGCCCAGGAATATGAGCGCAGCAAGCAGTATATAATTCATATTGTTCATTGGAATAGTTTTCTAAGAGTGTAAGCGTTTCAACAAAATGCGTTCACATTTTACACTCGGTTTATTTTTTTAAATTCTTACCTATAAAGTATTTAAATATTGATTCCATAAAGTCTGATAGCAATCCACCAGTTCCTGCTCGTCCGTATATTTACACTCATGCATGAATACACCGCTATAGCCGATTTGATCTAAGGCTTTAAAAATTGCTACCCAATTGTTTTCTCCGCGACTATCACAAGGCAGATAGTGGTGCTCGGCCTGCCCGTTCCCATTCGATACGTGCAGGGTCTTCACCCGTTTGCCGAATGCCAGCAACAATTTCTCCGGTTGTGCGATATGACACATATCTACCGCTAATCCCACCTGTTTAGGAAAGTGCTTAAAGATTTCCTGACATTCCGCTACCGTCCTTAACAACGGCCGTTCACGCTCGCCTACTGTCGGTTGTGGTCCCAGCATATTCTCCACCACCATTTCTACTCCGCGGCCACGCACACCTTTATACAGTTCTTTTACCGACTTGATTAACTGTGTTACTCGATGCTCGCGCTCGCCTTTTTCGAGGTAATATGAGGGATGGAACAGTACAATTTGCGGTTTCAACGGTCGGAATAACGCTACAACTTGTAGATGTGCCTCTATCACTTTTTGTCGGGTATCTTCATCCAAAATGGATAAATCCATTTGCTTTGAAAAAGGCATATGGATAGACCAAACCTTCATTCCGGAAGCATCCAATATATCTTTTAAGCTGTCTATCTTTTGAGTCCAGGAAATTGCAGAATCCTTGATGCTCAAATCCTTGTCGAGCACGGCGGACACACCAGATAGTTCGATATAATTGATACCCAAAGATTTGGCATACTGCATGCGTTCCAGCGATATCTTTTGAAAATCTAGGGCATAGCCTATTTCATTCGTCTTTCTTGGTTGCGCAGTACCGGAGAAAGGAACGATTAGCCACAGCCAAATAACTATATGGATAACATTTCTCATTATTCGTCCCATTTTGGATTTTGTTTCAGGTTATCATTCAGTAGCAGATCCTCGGTAGGCAGTGGTGCAAAATAGTCCCTATCTTCCCTAAATTTTCCATCTTGCGGAAAAGGATCTATATTTCCCGCCGGCGCATTCTGTGCACCTGTTATGGGATTACGTAGCGTACGTTGGTTGATATTGATCATCGATGTTACGGACGAGGGTGCTCCCGAAGTACTACCGGTATGTACAAATACATCAGCCGCGCCGTCGCCGGTAAAATCATAAGCCCCTACTCCTGGGAAATACACCCCTACAATAGGTTGCGTAATCTTCAGTCCCTCTTTCCAACGCATCAGATCATCCCAGCGGAAACCTTCGTTAAATAGCTCAGCACGTCTTTCTCTTCGTATTTCCAAAATCGCACCCTTAAAAGCCCCCTTGTCCACATTGGGATACATAGCCTCTAAATATGGATCCGCATTTGCATTCGCCTGTATCAAATCGAGATTAGGCATACCTGCGCGCGCACGCAGTTTATTAATCGTCAGATTCAGATCAGCTTGTGTCAGTAAACCTAATTCAGCCCTTGCTTCAGCAAATATGAGCAGCGCCTCAGCGTAGCGAAAGAGAATGATATCAAAATAACCAGCTGAGGTAGCCCATTGACTACGCTCCGGCAAAGCCTTGACCAACCGGTAGCCGGTCGTCGTAATGGTCAGATTGACAGGCTCATTTCTCGTTTCGCCATTCACCCGGAAGTCGGGCCCAGCTGTAGTCTGCGTAAGGCGAGGATCTCTGTTTTGCATTTCCTCGTAAAATCCCATCGTGTTATAGTTGACTTTATCCGTAAATCGCGAACCGTCGCGCATCAAATAACTATTAATGAGATCCTTGGGCAACCCATAAGATCCGGCGGTAGCTGAGGTAAAAGAGTATCCCAAAGAATGTATTTTGATTCCTAGTTCATAATCAACCGCTAATATGGTTTCGGTGTTATTCTGATTAATTAAGGAAAATAAATTTCGATAAGCCGACTCCGCCCCACCTTCGGTATACAGTGTATATGCCCCCGTACTGATCAACGCATTCGAAGCCTCAGCAGCAAGCGCCAAATATTTATCCGCATCTGCAAGGCCATGATATTTTCGGAAGGTTCCTTCGAATAGCGCTACTCTTGCCTTTAACAACATTGCTGTATACCTCGTGATCAGATTCAATTGCTTTTCGGCAGGAATATTTGTGATGGCATAGTCTAAATCGGCCATTACCGAATCCATCACCAACGTACGCGAATCTCTCGCTTTGTATAGTTCAGGATCCTTAGCATCAAGCACTTTCCCATACCAAGGCACATCGCCAAAAGTCTTTACCTTGTCGTAATAGAAGTATGCCCGAAAAAAGCGTGCAATACCACTATATTTGGCTCTTGCTGCTTCATCCTGTACTTTATGATAGTTTGCTAAGAAATAATTTATTTTACGCAAATTAGTCCATGACCAGCCACCCCCTGTAACCGGAACTACCCGTGCACCACGGATACGTGGGTCCGGATTCAGCGGCATGAGGTTGTCCGATTTTGCATCATCGGTGTAACTTTCTGTACCGGGCAGCATGGCGTAAAAGTCATTTGTCGCTACTTCCAGATCTTTCGCCGTATTGAAAAAATAAGGAGCCTCTACCCGATCCTCCGATGCACGATCCAGAAAATCTTCGTTACATGAGGAGAAGAACAGCGCAGTTACGACCCATAGTCCAATTGTCTTTATATTTAAGTTCATGAGTTTCATATTTTATAAGCCCAACATTACACCAAAAGAATACGTTTTACCCATAGGGTACACCCTTTGGTCACTTCGATCATCCGCTGTCGCCGGAGATGAATAATTGATTGCAGACCCACCTTGCTCCGGATCAATGTATTTGGTCAGCTTCCCAAAGCTCCAGGTAAACATATTTTCGCCACTGAAGAATATGCGCAATCTATCCACTTTAACTTTTCTCGTCAATTCTTGTGGGATTGTATACCCGACAGTAAGGTTTTTCATGCGCAAATAGCCCACATTTATCAGATAATAATCATTAATCTCGTACAGGGACCGTCTATTTTGCAACGAAGAATATCCCCTATATATCTGTGGGTAAGTATTGTCCTTATTATCGGGAGTCCAGGCGTTATCGATTAAATCCTTCCGAATGAAGGATAGATATGGTCGTTGGTATGTTCCCCAATATAATTCTCCGGTCGGATACCAGTCTTGTCGAGCAACTCCGGCTACGGCAGCGGACAAATCAAAATTCTTCCATTTTGCATTCAGGTTTAGACCGAAAGGGAAACGTGGCATGGCATTACCGATGCGTTCGAGGTCACCGTGATTGGTCAACGTATTATCGCCTTTATCAATCTTACCATCGCCATTCAGGTCCAGATATTTAATATCGCCTCCACGCAAAACACTCCACTCGCTGTTCTGCATGATGTTTAGGACATCATCATACACTTGGCCCAACGAGGTCGAAGGGTTATCAAAAGATTGCTGATAGGCCAACGCTTCTTCATCCGACTGAAACTGTCCATCAATACGGTACCCCCAGATTTCGCCCAAACGCTGTCCTTCGTAATAGGAGCTCAATAAACCTTTGGGATTATTATATTTGGTAATGATACCTTTAAAATTAGAAACGTTTGCCGTCACATTGAAACTTAGCGGTGCACCTGCCATGTCAACCTTGTCCTGATACGAAATACCTATTTCGTATCCATCGTTGCGCAGCGCAGCATAATTTTCCTTGGGCTCATTCGCTCCAAACACAGATGGCAAGGGTTCGCCGGGCAGATACATCCCTTCGACGTCCTTGCGATACCAATCTACATTAAAGAATAATTTGTTCTTAATCAAACCTAAATCTGCTCCAAAATTTAAACTCTTTGTGGTTTCCCATGTTACGACACTAGGTAGTGGAGCAGGCATCTGTGCTATGGTAAGCATATTGCCCATATTGAGCCAACTGTTATTCCGAGCGACGTTCATCAGCTCTTTAAAGGTGTTGACATCTACCGTCTGATTTCCCAACTTGCCGTATGAACCTCTTAATTTAAGGGAAGGTACGTAGGGCTTGATGTCTTCCCAGAACGTTTCCCGATCCAGTTGCCACCCGAAGGAAACCGACGGAAAGAACCCCCAGCGGCTATCCGTAGGGAAGCGCGATGAGCCATCGTAACGCGCGTTTATCTCTAGTAGATATTTATTGTCATAATCATAATTAAAACGTCCGAAAAATCCACGCACGGCCCAATTGGTCGCATTGCCAGTCATACTATTCATTGTCGTAGCTAATGCTAGGTTAGACAGATCGTCGATCAAGAGGTCATCTCCGGCTGCCATGACCCTGTCCCTGTCAAATTCTTCTTGATTATATCCCAATAATAATTTAAAGTTATGCTTATCCACCAACGATTTATTGTATGTAGCAAACAAGTTCAAGGCATTATATTTGTCTTTCCAACGATATTCCGACAATCTATTTAAACCTACGGTCTGCGGGGTTAATCTATTGCCGTTCAGATAGGTAAATTGATTTAAACGGGTGCTGCGACTTGTATTTTCAATGCGATTGCTATAGTCAAAATTAATCTGTAGACCTTCTAATGGCTTAGCTACCACCCGGAATGTATTGGTAAACTCTTCGACACCGGTATTTTCCCACGAATTACCAGAAACTAGACCTGCATTGCCTCCTTGGCCGCCCGAACCCGTACCAATATCGGTAGGGACACCATCTACAAAATTAGGGTAGAAAGGCATCAGGTTGTACCAGGTTGTCGTACTCCAAAGTCCGCCCAAACCATTAGAATAACCTCCATACATTTTATCCTTTTCATTGATAAACTGCACATTGTTGGATACCTCCAACCAATTATATGGCGTAAATACGAGATTTGCTTTCATATTCTGCCGGTCAATACCAGCGTCCTTATTGATATTATTGATACTTTGACGCTCGTAGACACGCCCAGACAAATATCCTTTCAGTTTATCCGATCCTCCAGACACCGATATATTGTGAAAATTGGAAGCTTGATATTTGCGGAATAAGTAATCCCACCAATCCGTCTTATAGAAAAATTTGTTCGTACCATCCGCCTGCAATTCGTGAAAGGGTTCAATCTCTCCCCGTGCTACCATTTGAATGGCTTCCCAATCCATGGCATTGTATTGGCTATAACTGCTGCCATTGTATCCGAATATGGCCGCATCCACCGTCTTCGCATAAACATAAGGGTCGGAAATATAATCGGTCCGTGCAGCGGGTGTTGTCCAGCCAAAGTTATTCGTATAATTAACCGAAGTCGTACCCACTTTGCCCGTTTTGGTAGTGATCAATATCACGCCAAAAGTACCTCTCGCTCCATAGATGGCAGAGGATGCCGCATCTTTTAATACCGTTACTGATTCGATATCATTTGGATTGACGCGGGTGATATTCCCTTCAATCCCATCGATCAATACCAAGGGACTGCCTCCATTGATCGAGTTAAATCCACGCACATTGATATCGGGCGTAGCCGAAGGGTCACCGTTATTGATCTGAATATTCAGCCCCGGCATTAAGCCTTGCAAGGTCGCGGAGATATTCGCATCCGGGCGCAGAGCGATATCCTCTGCATTGATCTGCGCGACTGCGCCTGTGAGATTGGCCTTCCGCTGCACACCATAACCTACCACGACTACCTCATCCAGGTCACTCTTCTTGGCCTGTAAAACAATGTTCAGAGGAGTACCTACCTCATATGTTAACAACTGCTCTTCATATCCGAGTGCTGTGATCATTAGCTGACCTTCATCCTGCACCACAGGTATGGAAAAAGAACCATCCAATTGCGAGGCTGCGGCAATATTGCTCTCTACTAAACGGATAGATGCTCCGACCAAAGGCTCACCTTCACCGGTCCAGACCACGCCGTTGATCTGTCGCTGTTGCGCATCCTCCAGTACCGTACCATCTAGTTCCACAGCCTTCTTAATGAGAACGGTCTTGTTCTGCACAACATAAAAGAGCCCGCGGGGGGTAAGACAGGCATCCAGTACCTTCTTCAAATCCACATTTTTAACATGCAGATCGATTTTGTCCACATACTTCAGCTGGCTGCTGTTGTAAAGAAAATCTAAATTAGTTTGCTCCTGAATCTTAGCCAGCACATCAACCAGTTCGGCTTGTTGCACCGACAAGCTCACCTTCTGTGCATAAGTGCTTCCGCTCGCCTGTAAGAAGAAACCAAAGAGCAAGAATGAATACAACTTCATCATAAGTAAACAGGTAAACAATCGACGATGAGTCCGCACGATTGCAGTAATATTTTTATACATTTGATAGGTATTTGGTAAATATTATTAATTCATAACTGATGCTATTTGCGGGTACTATCGAAGAGGGGATGTTGCTGCATCTCCTCTTCTCCTGTATGATATCCAATTCTTACTTCATCACGATCACCCTCCCTTCCTGAATATCAAACCGTAAATCAGACACCTGCTCTATACTTTCCAGGACATCCTTGAGTTTTTTCGAACGTTTTATACTACCTGTAAATTGATCTGAAGATCCTGCTTTAAATTCCACACCTTCGATAGGATACCATTTGGCGAGATCGGCCATTATTGTTCGTATAGACACGTCCTTAAACCTAAAATAACCGTCCCGCCAAGCCAGTACATTACCCATATCTACGTTTTTTCGCAGCTGGATCGTATTCGATGAATGGACTACGGCCTGTTGACCAGGTTTTATGCGCAATCGGTTCTGGTCAGCACCCACCTCCACGGATCCCGAAAGTAGCGTGGTCTCTACCTGCCTGTCTTCATTATAAGCCGATACATTAAACTTCGTTCCCAATACGCTTACCTCTGTATTTTTGGCATGTACTACAAATGGTAGTTCTTTGTTGTGTGCGACTTCAAAAAAAGCCTCACCCGATAGCGCCACTTGTCGTTGCTTCTTTCCAAAGGCGGCATATATCTGCATGCTGGAATTGGAATTGAGATACACGATCGAGGCATCGGGGAGCATCAGACGTAGGCTAACCCCCTTAGGCGTTACAAAATGATGTTTTTCATCGGCCCGAAAAAAATGAGCCTCTCGATCTTGTTTCATGACGATTGTACCATCATCCAAACGCGTGATGGCCAACCCTTTGTAGTAGATTGTATCTTCCTTTATTTCATCCAACGACATCTGTTTTCCATCAGCAAGCGTAATAAGAGCATCTTCTTGAGGCAGTTCTATTTCCCCAGTCGAAACAGCTGGTTGCATCGATATCACTTCATCCATATGCTGTCTGACATCAAAAATCTGATACGCCACCAAGCCCAATAAACCCGAGACGAGGAGCACAGCTGCCACCTTTCCGAATTGTACTAGGCGCATTTTCCGTGAGTGTGGACTGGAAGCTGTTGTGGATTCGTCCTTCTTGTCCATACGATTCAAGATGCCCTGAAAAACACGCTCTTTCTCAAAGTCCCTATTTTCTTCCAGTTCTACCAGCTCGTCCACGGCCTCCGAAAAGTCGGACTCATCCAATAGAGACATATAGACATCCAGCTCCTGTCGCTCATGTTCGTCAAGTGTACCAGCCAGATACCGCTTAAAAAGATTCCTAAATTTATTTTTATCCAACTTTTTACATCCTTAATCTATAGACAGTACACCTAAGTAGGACCATACGACTAGTTGGAATAAAAAAAAGTATGTAGATACTAGATGAAAGAATATGAAAGAGTTAACAGGATAGGGACGAAATAATTGTAATCCGCTTGGGTTAGCGTCTTACGTAAACTTTTCAGGGCCTGTGTAATATGATTTTTGACCGTATTGGGGGAGATTCCCATTTCATGTGCGATCTGTTGGTGGCTGTAACCTTCCATACGGCTCAGTCGCAAAGCTGTTTTTTGTTGCTCGGGCAATTTCGCAATAGACCGTTCGAGTTGGCCTTCCAGTTCGCGGAGATCCAGTTTCTCCTGTACATCGTTGATGACTGTATTTTCTACTTGTCCGAGATACCTTTGTGCAACGCGGGCATGTCTTAATTGATTATAGCACAATCGCTTTGCAACCACATAGATCAACGGCCAGATATCCTGGTCTACTCGGATCTGTTCGCGGTTGGCCCAGATCTTTACAAAACAGTCCTGCACGATCTCTTCCGCAACAGCAGTATCTTTCAGTAGCTTATATGCCAAATCGAAAACCAACGGTGCATAGGCATCATACAGCCGCCTGAAGGCAACTTTGTCCCCTTGTTTAATTTGTAATAATATCTCTGTTGAGCCTGCAATCATGGTGTCAGCTATTACCGAGGATAATTTAGATTCTTGATAAAGGTAGAGACAATAATCTAAAAATCCAATCTGATCCAAAGATACGGTTAGCATATTAACTTAATATTAAGTTAAACAAGTGCGCTCCACATAAGGAGTGCTGACCTCCATGTCAACCCATGAGTTATAAGGAATCCTTAAAAAAATCTAGCGTTCGTTTCCAGGCCAACTCGGCTGCCTCTCTATCATAACGTGGTGTCGTATCGTTGTGAAATCCATGATTGGCTTTGGGATACATGTACATCGTATATTGCTTTTTATTGGCTTTTAATGCCGCTTCATAAGCCGGCCAACCTTCGTTAACCCGGGTATCCAGTTCGGCATAATGCAACTGCAAGGGAGCTTTGATATTCGGCACTTCTTCAACCGGAGCCTGCCCGCCATAAAACGGAACAGCAGCAGCCAGATCCGGTACACGTGCAGCCATCATATTGGAGATCCACCCACCGAAACAAAAGCCAACGACGCCGACTTTACCATTGCTGTACTCGTAGCTTTTTAAGTACGCTGCAGCCGCAATGAAATCTTCCAGCATCTCGTTCCGATCACGCTTGCTCTGCATTTCACGACCTTCATCGTCAGTTCCCGGATAGCCCCCCAATGGGCTCAATGCATCGGGCGCAATACTGACAAATCCGGCCAATGCTGCTCTTCTCCCTACATCGGCAATATGTGGATTGAGGCCCCGGTTTTCATGGACCACCACGATGCCACCCAACTTTTTTGTATTGCCTTTCGGCATACAAAGTAATGCTCTAATGGTGCCCCCTCCCTGAGGAGACGGGTAGTCTATATAACTTTCCGTGATCCTAGGATCTCCTGCCGCTATCTGAATAGCGTCCTTGTAATCGGGCATTAAAAACCCCATCAACGTCGGTACCGTAAGACCGCCAACTGCATATAGCGATAGCTCTCGCATAAAATCACGCCTTGATAAACGATTGTGTGCATAGTCGTCGTACAGGTCAAAAATCTCCTGCTTTATTTCTTCTTTTTTTGGCGTGCGCATCGTGTTTCTATTTTAAAGTTTACGTTCTTTTTATCTGGGCTACTGCGAAGTTCGTTCGATATAGCAAGTTACATATTTTCTTTTAAATCAAATAGACAACCGGCATTTGCACAGCACCCAGCGTAGCTTGTATTATCCGTTTTGCCGATAGTTTCCGCTCCGCTTTAATTCCTATTTGCATGCATTCTTCCATATCTATTGCGATATTCTCGCGGGCTTATTTCCATTTCTTTAAAAAAGGCCTTCGATAAATGAAAAGGGTCATAGAAACCGAGCTTAAAAGCAATCTCTTTAATTTTCAAATCAGAAAACTGTAAATAATAACACACACGCTGGATTTTGAGCTGATTGTAATATTCAATCGGTGAAAATGACGTTGCTTGCACAAAAAGCGCATTTAAATGGCTTGTAGAATAGCCAACAGCATCTGCGATATCTTTTAACACAATCTTGTTTTCCAGGTTGTCTCGCATATAATGTATACAGTTTTGAATGACGTCATCGCGTCCAAGTCTATTGGGTTCTTGGTATTGCGGCATATACTTGAGTGAGGCGAGGAAATACATCAAACAAAACGTGATATATTCCATATTCTCATGGCTATAGCCCATCTCAAAATTTTTATAAATCTCTTCAAAAAGCTGCATGCGATCGGCCTTCCTGTTATTGGTCGTTTCCGGAATACGGAGTACTTTGCCCAAAATAGAATCAAACATCACCGTATTCTCACCTTTAAAATGTAACCAGTAAATGCTCCAGAAGTTGTTGATATCCGCTCCATAAGCGTGCTTTTGGTTGGCCGGAAGAATAAAAACCTCATTTTCTTTTAAAGATATCTTTTCATCGTTATACTCCACCCAGCCCGTGCCCTTATCGCAATAAATTAAGATATTCTCTGGAGCTCCATCCGGACGTTCGCGATAATGGTACCTTGCATTTGGATAATAACCAATGTGGGTAACGTACAATTGACGCGTAATGGGGTTTTCCGTTTGCATACTGCGAATTACATTCGGTGTAACAATAGCCTTCTCGCCCTTAAAACCATCTGCTTTGATATTTCCCATAAACACAATAAAATATCTAAAATAGTTCTTTTTTACATGTTTTACAATTAATCTTACATCTTTTATCTCAACAATAGCTATAAATTTGAATTAATTATAAATCTATACGACACTCTTATGTCAGAATCAAAAAATTCAAAAAAAGGTTTTTTATACATCATCACATTTATTTCCGCCATGGGCGGATTACTTTTCGGTTACGATTGGGTCGTAATTGGTGGTGCCAAGCCCTTTTACGAAGCATATTTTGAGATTGTCGATTCACCCAATATGCAAGGTTGGGTAATGGGATCGGCTATATTAGGTTGTCTGATCGGAGTTTTCATTACGGGATTTTTAGCCGATAAGTTTGGACGAAAGTCCCTGTTGTTTATTTCGGCACTCATATTCATTATTTCTGCATATGGAACCGGGGCCGTCGAGGACTTGACCTTGTTTATTATATTTCGCGTAATTGGTGGCATAGGCATAGGTATTGCTTCAAACCTATCACCGATGTATATTGCAGAGGTTGCTCCGGCTAATATTCGCGGCAAACTGGTCTCCGTTAACCAGTTGACTATTGTGATCGGTATATTGCTGGCCCAAGTCGTGAACTACCTCATCGCGGAACCTGTCGGTCAGGGTGAACAATTGATCGATACCTGGAACGGCCAAACAGGATGGCGTTGGATGTTTTGGTCTGAAGGCTTTCCGGCTATCCTTTTCTTTATACTGCTTTTTGCATTACCTGAAAGTCCCAAATGGCTCATGTCGCGCAGCAGAATGGAAGATGCGGCTAAAACCTTAGCAAAAATTGGAGGTGAAGAATATGCAAAGACTGAAATGCTGGCATTGAATCAGATAGATCACACGGAAAAAACAGAAACCAACTATGGAACACTGTTTAGGGGAAAAATGCCTAGAATTCTGTTAATCGGTATCGTCATCGCAGCTTTTCAACAGTGGTGTGGTATTAATGTCATTTTCAACTATGCAGAGGAAATTTTCTCTGCTGCCGGATATGGTGTTTCGGATATTCTTTTCAATATTATCATCACCGGGATTACCAATTTAGTATTCACAATAATAGGTATGTATACTGTTGACAAACTCGGTCGAAGAGCACTATTAATTTTTGGATCGGTAGGTTTAGCAAGCATTTATACACTTTTGGGGCTATGCTATTATTACGAGTTATCGGGTCTTGCCGTACTCGTACTGGTTATGCTGGCCATCGGCTGCTATGCCATGACCCTGGCTCCTATCACCTGGGTGGTCATCTCTGAAATTTTCCCGACAAAAATCAGAGGAGCCGCAATGGCTATTTCGACGTTCTCCCTGTGGACGGCCTGCTTCATACTTACCTATACCTTTCCTATTCTCAACTCATCTTTAGGAGCTTACGGCACATTCTGGCTGTATGGTGTGATCTGTCTTCTCGGATTCGTATTTATCAAAAGAAATCTGCCTGAAACCAAAGGGAAGACACTTGAAGAAATTGAGAACGAACTAACTAAATAACAACACAAACATCAAATATTAAGATACTATCCAATGGAAACTATAACAAATCATCTGACGCGTTCGACTGTGAATGACAGAAATGTAGTGCGTGCATGGGAAGAAGACGTATTGCTACCCACATATCAAATTGGCGAAGAAGAGAAAAACCCCATTTTCTTGGAAAAGAGAGTTTATCAGGGAAGTTCGGGCGCGGTGTATCCGTATGCCGTTGTTGAAAAAGTTTCAGACGAGAAAAAAGACAAACTGTACAAAGCCATATTTATCGAAAACGAATATATTAAGATCATGGTACTTCCTGAATTGGGCGGCAGGATACATATGGCATTCGATAAGATAAAACAACGGCATTTTGTGTACTACAACCAGGTCGTGAAGCCTGCCTTGGTCGGATTGACCGGCCCCTGGATTTCTGGGGGAATAGAATTCAATTGGCCGCAGCATCACCGTCCCAGTACTTTTTTGCCTACGGACCACTATATTGAAAACAATAGCGACGGTAGCATCACCATTTGGTGTAACGAAGTCGAGCGCTTATTCCGCATGAAGGGTATGCAGGGGTTTACGGTATATCCTGACAAGGCCTATATCGAAATTAAGGTAAAAGTATACAATAGAACAGCGCTACCCCAAACATTCTTATGGTGGGCGAATCCTGCTGTTGTCGTAAATGATTCGTATAAATCTGTTTTCCCTCCTGATGTTCATGCGGTATTTGATCACGGCAAGCGGGATGTATCAAATTTTCCTATTGCTACGGGCGAATATTACAAACAAGATTACTCGGCAGGTGTCGATATTTCCAAATACAAAAACATTCCCGTTCCAACCTCATATATGGCCATTAAATCAAAGTATGATTTTGTTGGCGGTTATCAGGACGATCATCAAGCCGGACTATTGCACGTTGCCAACCACCATGTATCTCCGGGCAAGAAACAGTGGACCTGGGGAAACGGTGATTTTGGTTTGGCATGGGACCGTAACCTCACCGACGAGGATGGCCCTTATATCGAATTGATGACGGGTGTATACACCGACAACCAACCTGATTTTAGCTGGATCCAGCCCAATGAGGAAAAATCCTGGGTACAATATTTTATGCCGTATTCCGCAGTTGGTTATGTCAAAAACGCCACCAAAGATGCCGTTGTAAACTTGGAAATGATAGACGGGCATGCACATATAATCCTCTATACAACCGCTGAGTTTGCCGATTTAGGCGTCAAACTATCCCATGTGGACGGTACAGTATATTTACATGAAAGCACCTCCTGTAGTCCACGGAATACCTATCATAAAGAAGTTCGAATTGGAGAAGAAAAGATTGAAAATCTGCTACTCGAAGTACTTTCGTCAGAGGGAACACAACTATTGAAATACCAGGCTGAGCAACCCAAAATAGAACCAACACCTGATCCTGCCAAAGGTGCAAAAGATCCAAAAGATATTTCATCGATCGAGCAGTTGTTCTTAACCGGTCAGCATCTGGAACAATACCGCCATGCGACCTATAACCCAATAGATTATTATACCGAAGCACTGCGTCGCGAACCACATGATATTCGATGCAATAATGCCCTCGGATTGCTGCTTTTACGCAGAGGGCAATTTGAAAAAGCGGAAAAATATTTCGATGAAGCGATAAAAACACAAACAGAACGAAATCCAAATCCGTATGACGGAGAACCGCATTATAATCTGGGGTTAAGCCTTAAGTTTCAAAAACGGTTTGACGATGCATATGCAACATTTTTTAAAGCAACCTGGAATGCCGCATGGCAAGATTCGGGATATTTTACTCTTGCCCAAATAGATACACGAAACAAATCGTGGGACGTAGCCTTAGAAAATATTGACCGGGCCCTTATCAAAAATTGGCATAACCATAAAGCCCGTCAATTAAAGGCGACTATATTAAGAAAGCTGAATAGAACAGAAGATGCGTTACAACTGATTTCAGACTCCTTAGCCATTGATAAATTCAACATTGGATGCCGCTTCGAAAAATACCTGATCACCAATGACATAAACGATCTGAACGAACTTCAGCAGCTCTTGTCGCAATCGATCCATACCTATATTGAGTACACCTTGGACTACGCCAACGCCGGCCTGTATGCGGAAGCCATTACCTTCTTACAACATGGCATTGAAGACGAGAATAATGTCTACCCTATGGTTTACTACGCGATCGGTTATTTTTACAAGCAGCTTGCGGATGAAGTCAAAGCCAAAGCATACTACAAAAAGGCTTCGGCCATGTCGCCCGAAAGATGTTTTCCGAATAAGCTTGAGGAGGTTACCATCCTTATCGATGCCATACAGACCCATCCGGAAGATTCGTTCGCGCCCTACTATTTGGGCAATTTTTGGTATGCAAATCGTCAATACGATGAAGCAAGATCATCTTGGGAAGCCTCGATTCAATTAAATGGTCTATTTCCGACAGCTTTGCGTAATCTCGCATTGGCCTATTATAACAAATTTGACAAAAAAAGTGAAGCGCGGGAATTATTGGAAAAAGCATTTTCTTTGGATCCAACGGACTCCCGGATTTTCATGGAGCTAGACCAGCTTTACAAGAAATTAAATTTATCCCACGAATCACGGCTGGCCTTGTTTGATACCTATCCCGAATTGATCGAACAACGGGACGACCTGTTGATTGAGCAGATTACCTTGTACAATCAAACGGGCGACTATCATTCTGCCAAGGAGATGATAAGCAATCACATCTTCCATCCTTGGGAGGGCGGTGAAGGTAAGGTTACGAAGCAATATACGGTATGTCGGGTTGAACTGGCAAAGCAGGAAATTGAAAAACAAAATTACCGCGAAGCGCTTCAGCTATTGCACGAGATCGACAGCTATCCACATAATCTTGGCGAGGGAAAATTAGCCAATGCCGAAGAAAATGACATCAATTATTATAAAGGTGTTGCCTACGCCGGTCTGGGTGATCAAGAGCAATCTTTATATTTTCTTCATTTGGCAACTGTAGGCTCGCAAGAACCCCAGCAAGCATTTTTCTATAATGATCAACAGCCCGACAAGATTTTCTACCAAGGGCTCGCATTTAAGGCTTTAGGTTTAGAAGATAAAGCCAGGAGCCGGTTTAACAAGTTGATAGCCCATGGAAAAAAACACCTGTTCGATACCTGCCGCATCGATTACTTTGCTGTATCTCTCCCTGATTTAGCCATTTGGGAAGATGATCTGGATGTACGCAACCAAATACATTGCTATTATGTAATCGGACTGGGCGAATTGGGATTGGGAAATACCGCCGAAGGTAAAAAGTACCTGCAAAAAGTACTGCAATTAGATATAAACCATATTGACTGCCATTTGATATTGAAGCAGTATCAGAGTGTATAACCGTATTTCCTCTGGTCTAATCGACAGGTTAACAAATCTGATAAGGGACAAATGGCGAAATACCGGTTTATTTCCCCAACTTTTCCAATAACCATGCGCGCACTTTACGGTTCTGTTCGTCGGATGTTTTATGTCCTCTTTCGGGATCCAAGGAAATTTCCTTAACCGCCGGAATCATGTTATAAGCAGCGTAGTAGGAGGTCGGTGGACATGTTTCGTCATTAAATCCCCAAGAGTAAAGTCCGGGGACTTTAACGTAACGCGCGAAATTGACCACGTCATAGTATGCTGATACCTTGATTTTTTCTTCCTTCACCATGAAGGCCGCATTCGATTCATTGAACATATGTGGCCAGCCACCAGCTCGGCCTTGCAGGTACCCCGTTAAATCGCATAATGCAGGATACGCAGCCGCTAATCCTTTGATACGATCGTCTAATGCTGCGGTTATAATGGCCAACGCACCACCCTGACTACCGCCCCAGACCAACATTTTTTCATTGTCTACTTCATCTAGAGATGATAAGTAATCTACGGCACGAACACAACCTAAGTATACCCTTTTGTAGTAATATTTGTCCCGGTCGTCGAGATTAAAAAACTGGTAATTCTTCAGTGCGCCGTTGCGCAGATCGTCGTAGAGTGTGGCATCGTATGTAACCGGCACACCGTGTATACCGATTTGTAATGTAACCACGTCCTGCTCTGCTAGGTCCACGATACCTGCGTAGGGGCGTATGCCTGCTCCGGGCACGGATAAAACTGCAGGGTATTTTCCTGCTTTTTTAGGTTTTGCCAATATACCATAAAGGCGTGCTCCCTTTTCATAATGTTGAAAAGAGACCTGATACACATCGACGTTTTCCGTACCTCGCTCGGGCATCAGCGTCAACGTAGCATCCATTGGGATTTGTGCTGCCTCCGCTTTTGCCTTATTCCAAAACTCCCAAAAATCGTCAGGCAATTGCTGTGTAGGTTGAATAGCTTCGGGCGCGAAACCCGCCGTCGCCAGACCACGATAACGAGTTCCGTCCACGTCCATGCTAACCGCGCAGCGCAGGAACCCGGCTTCGGATAGCATGCCTTTAACCGTACCTTTTCCACCTTTCAAACGTAGTTTTCCCTTTTCTGTTGGCAGCATCTTTTCCAATCCAATCGTGTAGGAAACCTCCACATCATCAGCGAGTTCCTGTCCCCGATACACCTGAATATTAAAAACAGCTTCTTGCCCGATCTCATAAGTCCAATTCGGAGCTTCTGCGGATACGCTAATCCTCAGGTCATTATTAGTTACCGACTGCCCATAGACGATAAATGTTGTTAGGATGAAGCACGTCATCCAAATACTTTTCAAGAAAAAATTTTCTTGTAGGAGGTTTATTTTATACATTGATTTAGATGTTGGTTTATGTATGAGTTAGCAATTTTTAAGTTCTGCTTTTCAAACTTAAGGCAATCTTTCAGACTTTGCAAGTTAATTCTATGCGAACGTTCTATCTTCCCGAACCGCATATCCGGTCGCACACCAAAGGGTTTGTCAATTGCTTGTGATAGCACGTAAGCTATCTATTATGATCCGTCATAAAAATAGCACTTAGAAAAGCATCTATGGTATTAACACAGCCGTCTATCCAAGGATGAAACAGCCAAAAAGGATGTACTTTTACATCAACTTCGTGAACCTGGTGATAGACGTTCCATCTTTTCAGCATACCAAGTAGTTCATCTTGCCCTGCATGAAATCGCGGAAAACCGCTATTGAAGAACAGCATCGGCACAATGCGCTTTTCGTCGGCCCAAAATATAGGTGATGCTTCTTTCCATAGAGCGGGGTGGCTTTCAAAACTTCCGCCTAACCAAGAGATATCCGCTGCATCCGGTTTTCGTTCCAAATTCAGGGAGCTCGGTGCCATAAAATCGATTACGCCATCGAAATTGACGATGGCATGCACCTCGCTGGAGACCCCACGCCCAGTTTCAGGCATTTCAAATCTCGACAAACCATTTGTCAGGCCGACTAGAGAAGCCAACTGCCCCCCTGCTGAACAGCCCGAGATTGCGATTTTCGTCGTATCGATATGAAACCTTTCTGCGTTGGCTTTAATCCAGCGTATGGATTCCTTGATATTATGAACGGCCGCTGGATACTGTGCTTCCAGTGATAATTGGTATTCCACCGGAACCGCCACATAACCTTTTGTAGCAAGCATTTGTGCCATAGGGACCTGCATATCCTTTGTCCCCGAACGCCATCCTCCACCATGAATCAGTACGATAGCGGGCAATTTTTTCTTATGGTCAGGGCGAAAGACATCAAGATGAAGCTGACGTGTACCAAAAGTGGGGTGTTCTAGCTCAAGGTATATATTATTGTCATACCTTTTAATACCTGCCGGCAAGCTATCCTTGACAGGCATTGCATAGGGATATTCTTTTTTTATCTGTCGATACACCCGCATGATATTGTAGGTGGTGTCGGTTGGAATCGACATTTGTGCTAGTGCAGATTGAAAACATAGCTGTATAGCTAATAACATCGTTATATGGAAGAGCATCTTCTTCATAGGTATATTTTAGCGTTATTTAAATCTTGATTTTGCACTAGCGGTTCAACAAAATACTTGTCATGATAAATGGACCTACGGCTTTAGGGTCGTTGTCTCGTACCAGTTCAGAAATATAATAGGCAAAACTACCGTCGCGATAATTCTTGTCACCACCTAATCCCGCCACGGAGCAGCAGCTCGTTATACTCCAAGTTCCGTCCTTTTCTGTCTTGGTAAAATGTTGGATAAATTGTTCATAAGCTTC
>NZ_SUME01000027.1 GCF_005048855.1 Sphingobacterium olei | reverse complement strand
GAAGAATACATCGAGAACATCGTAGCGGCGAACGAGACCAATACGACGTTGATCGACAACAACGACGGTACGTACACCTACACGAGCGAGGACGGCACGGTAACGGTAGTCGATGTACCTGCTTCTGTTATCAACCAGTTTGAGGAAGTGGTTAACGGCGGTCCTGTTACGGTTAACGGTACTACCTATAATACAATAGAGGAATACATCGAGAACATCGTAGCGGCAAACGAGACCAATACGACGTTGATCGACAACAACGACGGAACGTACACCTACACAAGCGAGGACGGTACGGTAACGGTGGTCGATGTACCTGCTTCTGTTATCAACCAGTTTGAGGAAGTGGTTAACGGCGGTCCTGTTACGGTTAACGGCAACACGTACACCAGCATCGAAGAATACATCGAGAACATCGTAGCGGCGAACGAGACCAATACGACGTTGATCGACAACAACGACGGTACTTACACCTACACGAGCGAGGACGGCACGGTAACGGTAGTCGATGTACCAGCTTCTGTTATCAACCAGTTTGAGGAAGTGGTGAATGGCGGTCCTGTTACGGTTAACGGTACTACCTATAATACAATAGAGGAATACATCGAGAACATCGTAGCGGCGAACGAGACCAATACGACGTTGATCGACAACAA
>NZ_SUME01000026.1 GCF_005048855.1 Sphingobacterium olei | reverse complement strand
GGATCTACCGGCGGGTTATCCGGATCGGTAGGGTCAAGCGGGTTGTTATCCGTTGAGCTGCCCTCCACATCGCGGTCCTTCGGATCTTTTCCTTTCGCCACCGCGACATTGTATACCGCTCCGGCATCTAGGTCGGCCTGTGTCACCGTATGCTGTGCCGTAAAGTTCTGGCTCGCACCAACAGCAAGGCTAGGGATATTGCCGACAGCTATATTATCTGCGTTTGCATCCGATACATTGATGTCTGTCAGCGTCACGTTGCCACTGTTGGTTACCGTGATCGTGTATTCGATCACATCGCCAACTGCATTGTATGTCTGTGTTCTGTCCGTTGTTTTGATAACGGTCAGTGCGCCCTCCTGGTCGATCTCAACGATCGTACATTCAGGACACGTAGGATCTACCGGCGGGTTATCCGGATCGGTAGGGTCAAGCGGGTTGTTGTCCGTTGAGCTGCCCTCCACATCGCGGTCCTTCGGATCTTTTCCTTTCGCCACCGCGACATTGTATACCGCACCCGCATCTAGGTCGGCCTGTGTCACCGTATGCAGTGCCGTAAAGTTCTGGCTCGCACCAACAGCAAGGCTCGGGATATTGCCGACAGCTGTATTATCTGCGTTTGCATCCGATACATTGATGTCTGTCAGCGTCACGTTGCCACTGTTGGTTACCGTGATCGTGTATTCGATCACATCGCCAACTGCATTGTATGTCTGTGTTCTGTCCGTTGTTTTGATAACGGTCAGTGCGCC
>NZ_SUME01000025.1 GCF_005048855.1 Sphingobacterium olei | reverse complement strand
ACTAGTCCTTATTCATTCTAACAATACGTGGATAAAATTTACCGTGGATGTCGATCAACTCATGTTGTGCGGTGATAACTTGTTCAATATCCTTATACGCTAATGGGTTTTCTTCGACCGACCCGCCGATTAAGGTCACACCTGCATTGACAAGCTGCTTCTTCATTGCTGATGAGGTCATGCTTTCCTTAGCTTTTTGTCTGCTCATAGCCCGCCCTGCACCATGCGAGGCGGAATATAATGCATGGTCGCTTCCTTTGCCCGAAATCAAATAGGCTGGCGCTGTCATACTGCCCGGTATGATGCCGAGCTCTCCGCTATGCGCGGGGGTAGCACCTTTCCGATGTATGATTACCTCTTGGCCATCGGCCAGCTTGTCTTTCCAAGCATAATTATGATGGTTTTCTACGACGCAGATAGCCTTTAGTCCCAGTGCATTTAACAGGTTGGAATGAATACGATCGTGACAAGCTTTGGCATAGTCACCGGCCAATGTCATAGCGAGCCAATACTCCTGCCCGGCTTCGGTATTCATATCTAACCAAGCCAGTTGCTGTGCTTGCCGTGGCAACTTGCAACTGTCTGTTGCAAGCTTGGTATAGCGCTGCGCAATAGCAGAGCCAAGGCCGCGACTTCCGGAATGTGCCAGCAACGCCGTATACTTTTTGGCGGGTAACCCTAACGCATTTCCTGCCAACAATTCTAGTTCGCCAAACTCGACAAAGTGATTGCCCTTGCCTGATGTGCCCAACTGCCGCACGGC
>NZ_SUME01000024.1 GCF_005048855.1 Sphingobacterium olei | reverse complement strand
CCACCTAATCCCGCCACGGAGCAGCAGCTCGTTATACTCCAAGTTCCGTCCTTTTCTGTCTTGGTAAAATGTTGGATAAATTGTTCATAAGCTTCCTCTCCTTTCCTTAGGAAGCTTTGGTCTAAATATCCTTTTTGAGCACCTTTGATCCACGCATAAATAAACATAATAGAGCCTGTAGATTCCTGGTAATTCCCTTCTCGATCTTGCATGTTGGTTACCTGATACCACATGCCGGTATGGGGATCTCTAAATTTCTCCAGAGATGATGCCAGCTCTTGTAGAATTTTTAAAATTTCGGGTCTATCGGGATGCGTCTCCGGTAAGAAATCCAAAACATCTACGATAGACATCATGTACCAGCCAATACTTCTAGACCAAAAATTAGGCGAAAGTCCTGTCTTAGGATCGGCCCAACGCTGTGATTTACTTTCGTCCCAGCCGTGATAATATAAACCTGTCTTGGGATCATACAAGTTTTTTCGTACATCTACGATCTGCAATGCTACGTCATCAAACAAGTCGGTTTCATTGTTTTTTTCTGCATATTGGGCCAAGAAGGGTCCCGCCATATACAGTCCATCTAGCCAGACTTGATGTGGATATACTTTTTTATGCCAAAAACTTCCTTCCTTCGTCCGAGGGTGCGTACGCATTTGTTCGCGTTGGTGATCCAAGGCGATTTTAAAGCGCTTTTCTCCTGTTTTTGCTAGAATAGGAAACAAAATTTTCCCGGTATTTACACGGTCTATATTGTATTCTTGTGGCTTATACCCCAATATATCACCGCTTTCATTGATCATGGTGTCTACATAATCATAAATATACGCGTAGTATTTGCGCTCTCCAGTCTTATCGTAAGTTTGTAATATCGATTGCGACACTAATCCGTGACAGTAGTTCCATTTCGGCGCTTTTGAAAAATCAAGCATCCAGGCTTCAGGATTACGTTTCATCTCTGAATC
>NZ_SUME01000023.1 GCF_005048855.1 Sphingobacterium olei | reverse complement strand
CCGATACATTGATGTCTGTCAGCGTCACGTTGCCACTGTTGGTTACCGTGATCGTGTATTCGATCACATCGCCAACTGCATTGTATGTCTGTGTTCTGTCCGTTGTTTTGATAACGGTCAGTGCGCCTTCCTGTACAACATCCGTATCCGTTGGATCGTTCGGCTCAGGTGTGTTCGGATCGTCCGAATCAACAGGTGTCAATGGATCGCCGTCCGGACCGTCACCGGTTACCGTAGCCTGGTTGGAAACAGTCCCCGCATCAAGGTCCGCCTGTGTAACCACATGCGTTACCGTAATGGTTTTTGTACCAGCAGGTGCTAGCGTACCGATGTTCTCCTCACCCGCAGGGATAACAGCATTGTTATCTGTAAGGATAAGATTGTCGATCGTAACATTGCCGTTGTTTGTTACGACTATATTATATGTTATTACATCACCGACAGTGTCGTATGGACCTGCGCTCGTGATCTCTTTTGTTACCGTAAAGGATGGTGTCTGTACAACATCCGTATCCGTCGGATCGTTCGGCTCAGGCGTGTTCGGATCGTCCGAGTCAACAGGTGTCAATGGATCGCCATCCGGACCGTCACCGGTTACCGTAGCCTGGTTGGAAACAGTCCCCGCATCAAGGTCCGCCTGTGTAACCACATGCGTTACCGTAATGGTTTTTGTACCAGCAGGTGCTAGCGTACCGATGTTCTCCTCACCCGCAGGGATAACAGCATTGTTATCTGTAAGGATAAGATTGTCGATCGTAACATTGCCGTTGTTTGTTACGACTATATTATATGTTATTACATCACCGACAGTGTCGTATGGACCTGCGCTCGTGATCTCTTTTGTTACCGTAAAGGATGG
The DNA here is from genome assembly GCF_005048855.1 of Sphingobacterium olei. Taxonomy (GTDB): domain Bacteria; phylum Bacteroidota; class Bacteroidia; order Sphingobacteriales; family Sphingobacteriaceae; genus Sphingobacterium; species Sphingobacterium olei. The sequence continues at coordinate 1,546 of NZ_SUME01000023.1, read as the reverse complement.
TGTCTGTACAACATCCGTATCCGTCGGATCGTTCGGCTCAGGCGTGTTCGGATCGTCCGAGTCAACAGGTGTCAATGGATCGCCATCCGGACCGTCACCACTTACCGTAGCCTGGTTGCTCACACTGCCCGCATCTAGGTCTGCCTGTGTAACCACATGCGTTACCGATATGGTTCTTGTACCAGCAGGTGCTAGCGTACCGATGTTCTCCTCACCTGCAGGGATAACAGCATTGTTATCTGTAAGGATAAGATTGTCGATCGTCACATTGCCCGTATTGGATACGACTATATTATATGTTATTACATCACCGACAGTGTCGTATGGACCTGCGCTTGTGATCTCTTTTGTTACCGTAAAGGATGGTGTCTGTACCACATCCGTATCCGTTGGATCGTTCGGCTCAGGTGTGTTCGGATCGTCCGAATCAACAGGCGTCAATGGATCGCCGTCCGGACCGTCGCCGGTTACTGTAGCCTGGTTCGATACCATGCCCGCATCTAGGTCTGCCTGTGTAACCACATGCGTTACCGTAATGGTTTTTGTACCAGCAGGTGCTAGCGTACCGATGTTCTCCTCACCTGCAGGGATAACAGCATTGTTATCTGTAAGCACCAGGTTATCGATCGTCACATTGCCCGTATTGGATACGACTATATCATATGTTATTACATCACCGACAGTGTCGTATGGACCTGCGCTTGTGATCTCTTTTGTTACCGTAAAGGATGGTGTCTGTACAACATCCGTATCCGTCGGATCGTTCGGCTCAGGTGTGTTCGGATCATCCGAGTCAACAGGCGTCAATGGATCGCCGTCCGGACCGTCACCGGTTACCGTAGCCTGGTTCGATACCATGCCCGCATCTAGGTCTGCCTGTGTAACCACATGCGTTACCGATATGGTTCTTGTACCAGCAGGTGCTAGCGTACCGATGTTCTCCTCACCTGCAGGGATAACAGCATTGTTATCTGTAAGGATAAGATTGTCGATCGTCACATTGCCCGTATTGGATACGACTATATTATATGTTATTACATCACCGACAGTGTCGTATGGACCTGCGCTTGTGATCTCTTTTGTTACCGTAAAGGATGGTGTCTGTACCACATCCGTATCCGTTGGATCGTTCGGCTCAGGTGTGTTCGGATCGTCCGAATCAACAGGCGTCAATGGATCGCCATCCGGACCGTCACCGGTTACCGTAGCCTGGTTGGAAACAGTCCCCGCATCAAGGTCCGCCTGTGTAACCACATGCGTTACCGATATCGTGGCCGTTGCAGCAGGTGCTAGCGTACCGATCTGCTCCTCGCCCGCAGGGATAACAGCATTGTTATCTGTCAGCACAAGGTTGTCGATCGTCACATTGCCGTTGTTTGTTACGACTATATTATATGTTATTACATCACCGACAGTGTCGTAAGGACCTGCGCTCGTGATCTCTTTTGTTACCGTAAAGGATGGTGTCTGTACAACATCCGTATCCGTCGGATCGTTCGGCTCAGGTGTATTCGGATCATCCGAGTCAACAGGCGTCAATGGATCG
>NZ_SUME01000022.1 GCF_005048855.1 Sphingobacterium olei | reverse complement strand
TGTCTATTTCGGTGATTCTGGGCCAGTGATTTCGGCGTTAACGGGCCAATTATTTCGCTAGTCATTGGGCCACTTTCCGATTACAATAATATACAATTCATTTAAGATTCCAATTTTTTTTTTCTTCTATAGGATTCACCCGTCAATTCGACTCTGTGCGAGGAGAAAGTGACCCTGTCAAGAATGGCATCAGCAATAGTACTTTCACCTATCAGTCCATGCCATTTTTCTACCGGTATCTGGGTAGCTATTACCAGCGAGGCACTATTGTAGCGGTCTTCTATGATATCCAGTAATGCAGTTCTTGCCTGTTGGTCTATGGAAGTGAGCCCAAAGTCATCAAGGATAAGCAGCTCCGCTCTTTCAACCCTTTTCAGCAACTTGTGGTAAGTACCATCCAGTCTGGCTATTTTTACCATATCAAAGAACCTACCAGTGTTAAGATAGAGTGTTTTGACCAGCATCTGACAGGCTTTAACACCTATGCATTGTGCAAGGAAGCTTTTCCCGGAACCTGCAGGACCTGTTAGTATAACGTTCTCCCGACGGGTTATAAAGCCCATTGAAAGCAGTCTTTCAAACATATTTCTGTCGAGACCTCTAGAAGGATTGTAATCGATATCAGTGGCGGCAGCTTTTTCCTTGAAAGAGGCCCTGTGGATAAGGTTATCGATATTCTTATTCTGTCTTGTTTCCCATTCGGCATCTACGATAGTTGCCATAAAGTCATCCAGGCCCATTTCACGGTAAAGATTATCACTCAGACTGCCACGATAAAGTTCAGCCATGGTCATCATACGCATCTTGCGCATTTTTTCGATTGTTGTGTTTTCATTCATATTGTCTTTTTCTAGTGTTATATTTATCTGTAGATCGAGGTGTCCCGTAGGTTTTCATGCACGGGGATATGGAATGCCTCCTGTACTTCTTCTTCTAAGGTATCAAGTCTGTTTTTTAGGATATTGTATATTGTCTGATAAGATGCCTTATGGTGCGAAAGGGCTCTTTTGCACGCATTTTCAACGCGGGGGGCACTATGTGTCTTTACGAAAGCAAGTATACCCTGCGCCTGTTTGTAGGCCATTTCAGGATAGTTGTACTGTGCGATCAGCCGCCGGATATATTCCTGTGCAGATACCCCGACAGCTGCGGCCCGCTGTTCAAAGTACACCGGATTCCAGTCGTTATAGACCTGGTGCGAGGAAGGCATATGATCCCCGATAGTGGTGTAGTTTCCCGGCCGAAAGCTTCTAGGGTGCTTGGCTATACGTTGGAAGTTATAAAAGACTTCGACTGTTTCACTGTTATATTGCACTTCTACGTGATGCCCAGTATAACGATGAGGTACACTATAATAGTTTTTATCTACACTCAGGTACACGTGGGATATCTTCTGCACTTTTGCACGCCTGAAGTACCTCAGGCTATATGTTGATACAGGCAGTGGGTTCAGATATTCTTTTTCCAGATCAATGAACTGGCTCCTTCTGGTGGATCCACCATGTGAGAACAGGTAGTCATTGTATAATACCAGCTGCTCCGCTATGGCCACATTGAGCTCTTTCAGGCTAAAGAAGGTCTGTTTGTCCAATGGATAAAAAATACGCTGATAGACTAATGTTACGCTACGTTCGACAAGAGCTTTATCCTGAGGGTGATACGGTCGGGCAGGATCTACTACACAGCTATGAAAAAGGGCAAAGTCCGCAAGTGTTTTGTTTATTTCAGGCGCATATTTAGAACCTTTACTAACGGCCGACTTCAGATTATCGGACACAATGGCCTGGGGCACCCCGCCGGACCATCTGAGGCAGCTGTCAAGGCAGTCGATAAAGTCTTCACGTTTTTGGCTGGCAACAGCTTTCACAAACGTATATTGACTACAGGGGTAAACGGCTACGAAGATTTCCACGGGGATAACCTCGCCGGTAACCCTGTCCACATAGGACATTTTTTTACCTGTAAAATCTACAAAAAGTTTCTGACCGGCCTTATGCTCCAGCTTTCCCGAGGCTTTGACCTGACCTTTCCACTTTCTATAATGGGTCGTAAACTGTGTGTAACGATACCCATCAGGGTGTTCAATGAGGTAGTTTTGCCATATAGTCTGTAAGGTAGCTCCTGGGCGTTTGAGTTCACTCTGTATTTTACTGAACTGAGAAGATAGGATTTCGTAACGCTTCTTTTCCGTCTGGTCTTCTTCCGTGAAAAGGTCGTGAAGCTTCGCATCATCCATAGAAAGAAGCTCGGAATAATCCAATTCCAGCACTTTAAACCGTTGGATATAGCTATCTACCGTTTTACGGTTGATGTTCATCATCTGGGCAACCTTACGGTTACTAAGTCCCTTTTTCTTAAGAAGGATCAGTGTTCTAAGTTCCATTTTATCTTTCCGTTGTCCTGCCATGCTACTGCGATATGTTTATACAGCAGCAACTTAAGCAGTTTAATGGAAAGTGGCCCAATGACCTCCGTTTTCAAAGTAAGAATGGCCCGTTGACCTCCGAAATTCAGGAGATTTTTTGGCCCGCTGACCTCCGAAATAATTGGCAAATCAAACCGAATTAGCTGGCCCAGTGACTTCCGTTATAGACA
>NZ_SUME01000021.1 GCF_005048855.1 Sphingobacterium olei | reverse complement strand
TGTAATCGGTAAATCAGAATACACAACTTTTGGTAATTAAGCGTGCAGCAAAAATGGCAATAATGGTGCAGCGTTTTTGGCAATAAGGAATGCAGCATAATTGGCACTAATAAATACATAGTTCATCTTTTGGGACGCGGTGTCCCAAAAGAAAAAACAAGCTTTGTCACAGCAAAAAGACAAAGTTATTTATGAACTATTATTTAAGTAAACTTATGACCTATCACGAGGTTCACAAAATGTACCGGGAGGGCAGCTCGATCCGTAAGATCTCCGATCATCTGGGCCTGAACTGGCGCACGGTAAAAAAGCTTCTGAGCAAAGATGACCGAAGTTACCAAAAAGAACTGGAAGCCCCCTCTTCCAAGAAAAAGTTACTGGATCCCTACCGTGATTTCGTAAAGGAAAAACTGTCGCTGTATAACGATACCTCAGCGGCCCAGATGTCTGACTGGCTCAAGGAACATTACCCAGACTTCCCTGATGTCAGTCCCAAGACCGTATTCAACTTTGTACAGGGCATCCGCATGGAGTTCAGTATCCCCAAAGAAGCTAACGGCCGCGATTTCCAGATGGTCCCCGAGCTTCCCTATGGTGAGCAGGCGCAGGTTGACTTTGGCTTTTATAACATGACCACTACCCAGAACAGGCAGAAAAAAGTACAGTTCTTTACTTTCATCCTTTCCCGGAGCCGTTATAAGTTTGTGCTGTTCAGTGATGTTCCCTTTACAACAGCCATGGTGATCAGTGCACATGAACAGGCATTCAGCTTCATATCGGGTCTTCCCCGGGAGATTGTCTATGATCAGGACAGATTATTTATGGTATCGGAAAACCTCGGTGACATTGTTCTTACCGCTGAATTTTCCAGCTATGTACGCGACCGCGGCATCAAGCTGCATTTCTGCCGCAGATCCGATCCCCAGAGCAAGGGAAAAGTCGAGAACGTTGTCAAATACGTAAAGCAGAACTTTCTCTACAACAGGCCCTACCGTGATCTGGATACGCTCAACGATGAATGCAGGGCATGGCTTTTCCGCACGGCCAACAATCTACCCCACGGTACAACAAAGCTTGTTCCACAACAGGAGCTGGCCCGCGAACAGTTATTTCTGGAGATGTGGTATGAAATAGCCCCCCGGATCCCGATAAAAAAGCTTTACGCTGTCCATAAAGACAATAAGGTGTCCTATAGGGGTAATTTTTACAGCGTTCCCATCGGTACCTACAACGCCGGAACCGTTAAAGTGCAGCTGATCGAACACGGCGGTAAGCTGCTTGTCTCGGATCTTTCCGGAAAGGAGATCTGCACGCACGACCTCTGTAGCCTTAAAGGAAAAAAGGTCATACTGCGCAGCCATGGCCGGGACATGGAACCCAGAATAGCAGAAACAGTAGACCGCGTCTCTGCCCTGTTCGAAGATCCGGGTAAGGCAAAGCAGTGGATACTGGCCATAAAACTTCACAAAAAGAGGTATATACGGGATCAGTTGCAGATGGTCGAGCGTACTGTAAAGGATAACAGCGCCGCACAGATATCGCGCGCGCTGGATTATGTACATGCCAACAACATCCTGAGCGCTACGGACTTCAAAGCATATCTGGAATACATCCGCTCGGAAAAAAAGCAGGAGCCTGAGCTGGACACCAAGATCATCAGGCTCAACCCTCTGGATGGAAACAGCAGTACACAACTGGATATTGAACCCCAGAAAAGCGATCTGGGTGATTATGAGGTACTTTTCGGAAACAACTAAAACAACCCCCTGTCGCAGCTCCGACAGGGGTACTTATAAATCTTATCAGGCAAACTATGGAAAATCAAAAACAACAGGTAAAACAACTCTGCACCGACTTCAGGCTTTCGGCAATTGCCGCAGACCTTGATGAAATTGTATCTACGGCAGAAACTGAGGGAATAGGCTACCTGGAGCTACTGTCGCGTTTGTTGAAAACGGAACAGCTGCACCGTCAGCAGCGGGATGAAAGCAGGCGGATGAAATCCGCATCACTACCAAGGAACAGCGACTTATCGCTATATGAAGCTAAACGTAATGGACTCACCGACAGACGGCTTGCCGCACTCCGGGAACTCAACTGGATCGACCAGCTCTTCAATCTAGTACTGATGGGCCCCAGTGGTACGGGGAAAACAATGCTTGCGGCAGGCCTTGCAAAAGACGCTGTAAAGGCAGGCTATCATGTATACTTCAGGACAATGGAAGAGATTGTGTCCACCCTGAAAACCAGGGACTTTGTGCGTTCACAGACTGCTGAATATAAAAAGATGCTCCGCGCAAACCTGATCGTGATCGATGATGTAATGCTGTTCCCGCTTGAAAAAAATGTAGCGGTCTCTTTCTTCAACTTCATCAATCAGATCTATGAATCGACTTCCATTATCGTAACCACCAATAAGAAGCCGACAGAATGGGCCAAAATGCTCGAAGATGAGGTTATTGCAACGGCACTTCTAGATCGGATATTATTCCGCTGTGAAGTCATAAATCTAACAGGAGAGAGCTATAGAATGGAGAATAGAAAAACGTTCTTGGACAAGTAAATTTTATAGCATACTTTTGAACTGGATTATGTATTTATTAGTGCCAAAAGTGCTGCACGCCAAGTTGCCAATTATGCTGCATTCTTAATTGCTATTTACA
>NZ_SUME01000020.1 GCF_005048855.1 Sphingobacterium olei | reverse complement strand
AAGAAAAAAAAAATTGGAATCTTAAATGAATTGTATATTATTGTAATCGGAAAGTGGCCCAATGACTAGCGAAATAATTGGCCCGTTAACGCCGAAATCACTGGCCCAGAATCACCGAAATAGACAAGAAGCATCACTCTCGAAGAAATGCACCCTATTATTAACTTTAATAATTCAACATTATGAAAATTCGAATAACAAGTGTACCAGTAAAAGACCAAAATGAAGCACTTAAATTAAACAATAATCATCAATACTATCTCCACCTGCCCAATCAAGTCCTTGTACGAGTGTAAATTGTTTTTCTGCGCCGTCCTTTTCAAAAAAAGTTCCAAGACTATTATGAACGAAAACATCTTTTTGATAGGTTATTTCTTGATTGTTTGTTGCCCAATGAACTGGACGAAGTATTGTATTGCTTGCGCAATTCCAGTTCGGTAAAGCGTAAATACAAGAAGATTTTATAACTCACAAGATATTTGAGTGAATATCCCATAAACCCTCCATAAATAATTACTCTTGTAATTTTCTTTAAACTCATTAGAGAATCGTTTTCTTCTTTTTTATTACACTGTACAAATACGTTGCACACGCCCTCTAGAAATTTGTCTTATAAATTTTAATAATTGGCATAGGAATAAAAATTACAGACAACTAGTGGGGCTTAATTTCACTTTCCTTGTCTTTTTTAGTTGGCGGCTCAATTAATGGAATAAATTCAATTGTGTTCATTTTATTACGTTTGTTTTCAAATATAGTCTAAGGTTTCCGGCTTTGCGATGGTGGGGCAACCGAAGTACAAATCTGTTTTTTTGTGCAAAAGTTCAATCGAAGAGTTGCCATTGAACTTTGCAGTTTGGCCCTGCTTTTCCAATACCTTGTTAGCGGTTCGGTTTTTATTTCATCTAGTAGTCTGCAATATCAAGATTTTTAAATAATGTTTGAAATAAATTAAGTGCTTCAAGTTGTGGTTTCAAGTTAGGTGAACATTTTATTTTAATGTGAATCATATCACTTCCTTCTTCATCATCATATGCAAGATTTAGACTTATACTATTTAGCTTGCCATTCAACTTATGTGTAATCCACTGATTCTTTTCGTCATTTGTTCCTTGAAGCTCTAGCTTAAGAATTTTGATTTCTTCCTCCCCAATTTTATAGTCTATTAAATAAGAAAGCATTGTCAAAACGCCAACTAATTTGTCGCTCCCAAACCAAAATCCGTATTCAATTTGTTTATTAAACATTTTTAAAACTGTAATTAGATGCGTTTGACTTTAAACTGACTGCTAACTTTGTGGGGCTTTGCGTTCGGTAAATAAAAGCGGTAAACTTTCGGCTACCACGCCACCCTGTCTGACGCAAAACCCTTATTATGCGATCGGCATTTATTCATTGCCCATTTTAAATATTCTTGAATAGTCACCGAATTCGGTGTCCTTTAGTTTTTCTTCAATTACTTTTTTCGCAATTTCAAAGTCAACTACTATACAACCAACTTCCATTGTTCCGCTTCCAGTACTTCCTCCGTCTGTATGTCCAAGTCCTGTCCAACCTAAAATTTCGTCCATTTTTCCTTCAAGTCGGTGTCGTTTGTCAAGGTCTTGTTCAGTTCCGAAGCCGTCAATTTTATATTCTATTTCTAAAAATGCGTAATTGTCTTCGTCAAATTCTGCGTAACCTTCTTTTAGTTTCTCGTCAATTTCTTTTTGAACAGTTTTACGGAAATTTGAAAAAAGTCCGCTCTTAACTTCCTTGTTTTGTCCAGTTTGTCCAACAATTCCCCAATGAACTATTGCGGTTTTTTCGTCTTTTTCCCACGTCTCCCAATAGTAAAGTTGGTTGTCAATTAGTTTATAAAGTTTAAGCATACTATTTGAATTTTCAGTTGTCTGTTTATTGTCTGTAGAACAAGCAAAAAAGGTCAAGGTTAATATTGACAATATGTAAATTCTCATCTTCACGGTGTGGTCTTTTAAGCTGCCATTTCGCCAAGCCGATGTTGTTATAAGCTGGCATTTTTTTTAGTTTCCATTTTTAAATTGTCTTTCGATTCAATAAGTTTTGTGTCGTTGTCCATTGTCTGCCATTTGAAAACACAAATGTTTTTGCTTTCGCATTCTGGGCAATTCCATAGCCATTCATTTCCGTTTGTCAAGGTAATGTTTGCATTTTGGATTAGCTTTTCAATTGTACTCCTTTTCTCAACTATTTGGTCAAGTGCAACAATGGTGTTCAAGTCCAAGATTTCTATTAATTGGTCTTGTCGGATATAGTCTACGAACAGTTTTGGTAAAAATTCAGTGGAGAGATATAGTTCAATATTTGATTTGTCAATTCTCGAATGTCCACAACTTCTACAACGCCAACCGCTAATTTCAGTTGAGCCGCAGCGATAAAATTTGTCGTCAAGTGGTGGTGTCGATATTTTCCCTTTTGCTAAACTCCAAATAAGATTTTTAGTAGTATCAAATATTCTGTTTTTCCAAACACCAATTGTGTCTGAACCGCCAACTGACAGGTCGTTAATTGAACCCATTCCTCCATAAGCACCTAAATGATTGTCAACTCTTTTTTCAGTTGTCCATAAATGAATGTCCTTTTGAATCCAATTTGCCCAATGGTCGTTACCTGATTCTTTTAAAAGTCGGTATAAAATTTCTAATGATATTTTGTAGTGGTCTGTCACTTATGCTTGCTTATAAATACTTTTTTACCGCAACTTGGGTATTTCGGAGTAATGGTGCCATTGATTTCGGTCAAACCGTGCCACTTAAAAGATCATACAATTATATAAAAAAGTTATCGTTATTCCTGTTTCAATATTCCCTTTCTCATCGATTCACCTTTCAGGTCAATCCGGTGTGAGGAGTTTACGATCCGGTCCAGTATTGCGTCAGCAATAGTTCCTTCGCCGCCGATGATTTCATACCAGGCGGATACCGGTATCTGGGAAGATATTATGGTTGATCTTTTGCCATGTCGATCGTCTATGATATCCATCAATGTTTCCCGATCCTGGTTATCGAAAGCCTGCAGGCCGAAGTCATCAAGTATCAACAGTTCTGCCTTGGCCAGTTTTTCCAGCTCCTTGAGATATGTCCCGTCAACTTTACTCAATTTCAATCTCTTAATGATTCTGGCAGTTACTGTGTAGAGTGTTTTTATTCCCGTGAGACAGGCCTGATGCCCCAGTGCCTGCGATAGATAACTTTTTCCTGTGCCGGAGGCACCACAGATTATGATGTTTTCTTTCCGCTGCACAAAGCCCAGTGTACCAAGACGGACGAACATGTTTTTATCCAGATTTCTTTCACTGCCGTATTTTATATCGCCAAGACTGGCGTTCTGCCTAAAGCCCGCCTGTTTGAGCAACCTGTCGATCTTGTTGTTTTCACGGTCTTCCCATTGGTGATCGGTTAATAATGCAAGGTATTCGTCACATGTAATACCTTCGAACCTGTTTTCTTTAACGTACTGTTGGTGCAGCTGGGCCATGGCACCCAGACGCATGTTACGTAGTTTTTCAACTGTCTGATTGTTCATTTTCTGATTTTTGATTGTTATTATTCATAAGCGGAAGCTCCGCGTATATTACTATGGAATGGTATATGCGGCTGTATCTGCTGGGTGGGGTCATCCAATAGATGGACTCTGTCCATATTGTTCTTAAGAATATTCTTTATCCTCAGATAAGAGCATGCATCTGTATCGAGCGCTCTTTTGCACGCATTATTGAGGCGCTGCGAGCCATAGGCACGGTGCAACTGGATGATGCCCAGAGAGCGTTTGTAGCTTATTTCGGGATAGTCCTGTGATGCCAGTATCTTTTCAATACATGCCAGGACATATTCACCATGGGGCAGCGCCTTTTTCTTAAAGAACTCAGGGTTCCACTCCGAGTAGAACCTGTGGGTACTGCTCAGGTGATCCGTGTTCGTGATATAGTTCCCTTTGATCAGATTACGCTGGTGCAGCGCAATCCTTTCATGGCTGTAGAATACCTCAACACGGCTTTTGGTATAATGGATAGTGGTCTCTTTTCCGATATAACGGTACGGAACGCTATAATAGCTCTTGTCGGGAGAAAAGTATACATAGCCCATCTTTTGCACCTTCGCTCTTTTATAGTCCTTAAGCTCATAGGTATCAGCAGGTAGATCTTTGAGATACTGTCTCTCGGTACGCTGAAATAGTTCTATACGACTGGATTCTTTCCGTTTGAAGAGTAGATTGTTGTATCGCTCCAATAAAACGGTAATTTCTCTGTTGAGATCCTTCAGTGAGAAAAAGGTCATCTCGCGTAAAGGATAATAGATACGTTGATAAGCCAGGTGGACCGCATTCTCAACCAATGCCTTGTCCTGGGGAGAGTAGCCACGGGTGGGATTGATGACACAGTTGTAATGGCGCGCAAAGTCTTTAAAGCTACGGTTGATGTCGGGTTCATATCTGCTCGATCTATTGACGGCAGACTTTAGATTGTCCGATATTATAGCTTTGGGTACCCCTCCAAAGAAACGCAGGGCATTACTGCAGCAGGATATCATATCTGCGCGTTTTTGGCTTGTGCAGGCCTCGACATAGGTATACTGACTGCATGGAAGTATGGCGACAAATACTTCAACAGGAGTGATCTCTCCGGTATGCCTGTCGATGATATGCAGCTTTTTACCTGCAAAGTCGATGAACATTTCTTCGCCGGCTATGTGCTGAAGTTTCATCGAGCCCTTTTCTTTTGGGTATTTACGGCGGTAATGCTCCAGGAACTGGGTATAGCTGTAGGGTTCTGCCGCTAGCTCGACATATTGCTGATAGTGGTATAGAAAAGTGAAGCCGGGATGGTTCCTGTAAATAGCAATTAAGAATGCAGCATAATTGGCAACTTGGCGTGCAGCACTTTTGGCACTAATAAATACATAATCCAGTTCAAAAGTATGCTATAAAATTTACTTGTCCAAGAACGTTTTTCTATT
>NZ_SUME01000002.1:415056-760836 GCF_005048855.1 Sphingobacterium olei | reverse complement strand
CGGAATGTGCCAGCAACGCCGTATACTTTTTGGCGGGTAACCCTAACGCATTTCCTGCCAACAATTCTAGTTCGCCAAACTCGACAAAGTGATTGCCCTTGCCTGATGTGCCCAACTGCCGCACGGCTTTACCTCTTAACGGTTTTAAAAAGGGGATCTCATTGAATACGGGACTGTCTAACACTTCGTGTTCCTGCCTGATATCCAAGCCGCCTTCCATACCAAAGTGCGTATAGTTTTTCAACGCCTGTTTAATCTGATAGGCAAAGCGTTGGATGTAACTATCGCTTTCATCAATAATGGAGAGCGACATCCGACATCCGATATCCATCCCCACTGCATAAGGGATCACGGCATTATCCGTGGCCAGCACACCGCCGATGGGTAAACCAAAGCCCATGTGTGCATCTGCCATGAGTGCACCTTGTACGCTGATCGGCAAGAGAGTGGCGAGTTCCATCTGCTTTTTGGCGGAGGGTTCAATCCACTTACCACCGTAGGTTTTACAGAAGACCGGCTCGTCGCGTAGTGCATGTGTTTGAAACGATGGATTTCCCGATTCGCCTATGATTTTTTCAGCAATTTTACCCGTGACCTCGTCTGCTAAAAATGACGCCGGATCGGCCATGATTTGTTGCAACATCTCGAACAGTTGTTGCTTGCTGTGGTGTTTGAAATGTTTGGAAACTATGTTAATGACCAAACTACGTAATTGATCATTTCGATAGCCGATTTTACTTAAATCTTTTGTTCTTAAATTGCCCATGTGGGTTCTTATGTATCTAAACTCGGGAACGCATTGAAGCTGTCGCCGAGTATGTTATTAAAAATTTGTTGAATTTGTTGTCTGACGCTATTTCATCCTTGTGGAAGGATATACCCTTGTATAGGTGCTCAGAAAATACCAAGAATTTGAAGGCAGCAAAAAACAACCAGCATAATTATGTACGCAACTGCTTAATCAATAAAAAAACAAGTGTTTGACTGCCTTGTTAGGCAATGAGCGAAAGGGGCGATATGTAAATTTGCGCTGTCATGATTCCTTGATGCTTAAAAGATTAGTAAATCAAGAATTGACGCAAAGTTAATCAATATGCTGACATTTGCAAAAAAGAGATTGGACTGAGGTAGTTAGATTTGATACAAAATTGGATCCCGAGCATTTTTAGTGTATTTTTAGAAATAGTCATCTACTAAAACTACAAATACGCTATTATTTTTTTCTTTCTAATAAGGAAGTATCTATATCTGCTTTTGTAACTCGTTTACTGAATCGAATGGTTCTTCCCGTTCGTGATACACCCTGAACCGTAATAATATACGAATCCGACAGGGTGTTGTTGTGGAACCTAACGGGAAACTTCACGTTGCCCTTGATCTGTACATCAGGATTCCAGTATAGGGTCTGCCGATCGTCATAAGCCGGCAAGCTGTCTCTGTTGTATTTTTTGTGATGAAAATCGTGAAAACCACTATAGCCAGCCACGTTGGAAAGTGATATTTTCGCCACACCAATATCCTTGTTCCTTGCATTGACGCCCGAGGTGTAGTACATAATGGCTCCACCACCTGATGGGTGTTGGATGTAATTTTCGTACACCCTAGCAAAGACAATCTCTGTAACATCCAACGGCATATCTCCACCTGTCCATGTCTTATCCCTATCATGTATATTGTTCGCCAATATCAAAGGCCCTAGACCTCGTATTATCGGATATTTGTTTTTTAGGTATTCAGTCAGTTCCTCTAAAGTAAACACATAACCAGGTATACCTTCGTGGAGAAGATCAATATCCATCACCGATTCGCGGTCGAACCAGCCCCGGGAGAATTGTGCCTGCATCTTCTGGATCCTGGCGTCGACCTTCTTTCGGGGAATACCAACTTCTTTGATGGCACGTTCCCCCGAGGGGAGTATGTAGTAATGGGGATCAAATTTTCCGATGTAGACGTGTGACAGATCCGTTCCCGCTTCAAAATCCGGGACAACCATTCGGTCGACCGGCTCAAAGTTGGAAAAGCTCCACTCGATCTCATGCGAAATGGTTTTGAGGCGTTCGTCGATCTGTACCACCCGGGTCTGTAGCGTGTCATAGAAAACGATGTCACGCAGGAGCAGATTGCCTAAAGTATCGTACGGTACCTCCTCATAGCGGAAATCTGCTTCGGTCAATAGCCGGTAACCGAACGAAACTCCTTTTACGGTCTTATCTTCTTTTTCAAGGCGCTGCTGCCTTTTGTGGCGCAGACCCCAAAACTTCTCCCATTCTTTGGGCGGCATCGTTATCCGCCCTTGCAGCGAGAGAACGGCATCATTAATGGAATCAGCAGGCCCGGGCTTGGGGTAGGAATAGCGGTATCGTCCGCAAATGGCAAATTTATAACGTGCCGGATTATCCGCAACGCTAGGTAATAGGCCGTCGTGCACAGAAACGGACAGGTTCCATTCATTGTAGTCCGGGATCAGGATATCGAAGCTGTTCCCACCAAATCGATCAAAGGAAACCTGTTCGAAGGACAACTGTGGCTGAATGGGGTTAAAGCGGTCAAGCCGCATCGTGGCAAGCACGGAGTCCTGTTCTTCAAGCACGAAGTCTCCGGAATAGCTTCCTCCCAACAGTTCTTCAAGGGGGAATGTTATCATATTATCTATCCCAAAATGCAGGTTCTTATACCATGTGGTGCCAGGTTCGGGAATGAATAGCAGGGTCGCATTTCTGAATCTGGACTGGTTTTCGATAACGATCAGGGTGGTGTCACCGGCCTGTCCAAGCCTCATACGTGCACCATATGGACTATTCGTAAGTACTTGTTCATAGTCCGTGCCCTGATGGGACCAACGTAGGAACAAAGGGGTCTTTTCTGCCCTGAACTGCACGGATGCCCTGCCAAGGGTATCGGTTGTAAAAGCGGCCACTTCCGTCCCGCTTTCGTTGGCCAGTATAGCATTGATCCCGGTACGTACGTTCCACTGGAAAGATGCATTATTAAAAAGTCCGGGAAGGATACCGTCTCCCTCAATAAGTACCTCAACGGCAGGTCTACTGTCCGATACTACTTCCTTCTTCTGAAAAACGCCTATCTTGGATACGAATGGTTCGTGCTCTTTTCGTTTAGTGTACAGGTTGAAATAGAGCTCATGGTCTTTATAATCATCCGGTATAATATATTGCCCAAAGGTCGAACCTCCTACAACAGGCCTTAGCTGTTGCTCAAGGACATCTTTGTCCGGCCGGCCGATGGCCATCGCGAGATTCCGTACGGCGGTGTCGGGGCTGCCTTTATAAATGAGGTTAGCTTTATACCACACCGTGTCACCTGGAAAATAATATGTCCTATCTGTATGCAGCTGCACATCGTGCTGGGCATAAAGTTTATGGGCAAATATAAAATACAGCAGCACCATCAATAGTCGTTTGCTAACAGCACGAACAACGCTATTGCTAGTATTAATTTGTAATATGGTCAACTTCTTAATATTTGAAAGGTGTACGGTCATGCTAAGTATTAATCGTCCTTCTCTTTTTTAACGGATACTAAAAACTTCAATGGACGGAATCAAGATGAACAAATATAAAAAATCAAATCATCTATCTTGGCGGAGCCTAGCTGAATCATAATTGAATATAACTGTCTGATAAAGATACTAAAACGTTTTTACATATAAAAAAAAGAATAAGCAGCTCGGTATCGAACAAAGAATAACCGTTTTCAGTTAATAATGATAAGATGGCATCTATTTGCTGTTTTGCATCATGGATTTAGCGGTTATTAGTTACGACAATATTAACAATTTTATGTCGCGGTTTAGAGTTATAGTTTACGCCCACGATGCTGAACCTATCGAAGAAACTGTGGTAGAAACTGTGGTAGAAACTTCTGCTTTAGTACGCTCTTATATAGAGGACAATCCCCACATCACAAGAGAAGAATCCGTTAAAAAAATCCAGCGTTCAGTTAGAGGGATAGAATACCAACTGCTTTTCAATCCGTTTTTATGGATAAAATACGGATAAGATACAGACTCTCGATATTCTGTTGAAACGTTAAAAAATGATAAATAACGAAGGAGCTTATGAGGTGTATAAATATTTCGATATAGATTAGTTCCAACATAAAGATTATATCATGAAGGTAGTATTACAACTTCTATTTTTTGTCGTGTTTTTTAACACAGCTGCTTTAGCTCAAGTTTCCCAAAGAGACTACAATCTAGATTTTAAGCAAACTAAAAATAATCTCCCAATTGGCTGGCATATCGTTAATAGCGAGGGTTACGACATCGGAATGGACACCAGTCAATTAGCGTCGGGTACCCCCTCTTTGAAAATAAAGTCCGTAGCTGAGGTGAATTCAGGAGCAGGTGTACTAGTTTTCGATATTCCTGATAATTTAGCCGGGAAATCACTCACTTTCGTTGCTAAAATAAGAACTGAAAATGTTTCGGAAGATGGGCAGGTCGGGATCTATGGCCATGTCCATCATAAGGTTGATTTTAAAAATTTGGAAGACCTAAAAATTAATGGCACCCGTGACTGGAAAGATTACAGCATCACATTGGAACTCGCTCCTGAAGAAACGGATAAGATAAGTATAGGATTATATTTGATTGGAAGTGGCACAGCATGGTTTAACGAATTGCGCTTGTTTGTTGATTCCAAAAACTATAAGCAAGCTCCGGTCTTTGAGTCCACTGCGGATTCTATTTACAGGTCAAGTTCCCGTTTATCTCCTTTCGAACTAAACGATCAGAATCAAAAACTTTTAAAAGATGTTGCGCTGGTCTGGGGAACAATCAAATATTTCCATCCTTCCGTAGCTGAGGGAAAATGGAACATGGATGCCGAATTGTTTAAATTTCTTCCTAAGATTCTGTCCCTTCAATCAAAAGAGCAACAGGAAATTGAATTCATTAACTGGATCCACAAATTTGGCGAAATACCATCTAGATTAAACAATAAACAAGATCACAATGAAAAAAACGAACTGAAACTGAGAACAGATTTGACCTGGATCGCGCAATTAGATTATTCCGATAAACTGAAAAAGATACTTTTACAATTGTCGGAAGTTGAACCTCCTGATCAACATAGATATATAGAGTATTTTGCAGGCCCAGATCACCCGGACATCAAAGAGTTTTCATACACAAAGGCAAGTGTGGATGATATTGGTATTAGACTGCTGGGATTATTTCGTTACTGGAATATCATTCAGTATTTCTTTCCTTACCGCTATTTGACAGAACAGCCCTGGGACGGGGTTTTGGAAGAATTCATACCGGTTTTCCATCGTGCCAATACCTTCTCGGCTATAGATAGTGCTTATCTAAGATTGTTTTCTAAAATAAACGATGGTCATGCTTTTGCTACTCTTTCGACTTATTATAATACAACTGTATTCGGGAATAACGGTGTCGGGTTTAAGATTAAGATTATTAATGACAAGGCAGTTGTTGCGGCGTTGGGAGTCGATAGCCTGGACCGTGAAAAAGGTCTGTTAGTTGGAGATGTTATAGCTGAAGTTAATGATATCCCCATCGTTGAATATATTCGATCCAAACGCCCGTTTATAGCTGCTTCGAATGAAAAAACAGCTTTAAAATATATGGAGCAGATTCTCTTCCAGACGAATAAAGACCAACTGAAAATCAAATTTTCAAGAAATGACATTGAAAGTTTCATTAGCATCCCTACATTAAAGATAGATGCTATCCGGTCAGTCCCTGAAAAAAGCTCGCCACCTTTTCAGATTATAAATAACCGTATAGGATACGTTCAAGCCGGAAAATTCAAAGAAAAAGATCTCGAGCCGTTCCTTAATTTGATGGAAGGTAAAGAAGGCCTAATATTAGATTATAGGCAGTATCCAGCGGAAGAGATGCACCAGTTATTTTCAGATTATCTATTTCCGGAAAAAAAAACCTTTGTTAGGATTTCAAATAACAAAGGTCTTTCCCCGGGCGAATTTGCTATAAAGCGTTCAAGCACCATTGGTAATCACAACCCTAATCATTTTAAAGGCAAGGTGGTCATATTAATAGACGAGGGCTCACAGAGTGCTGCTGAGTTCCAGACGATGGCCTTCCAGACCATCCCAGGCACAGTGGTAATTGGGAGAAACAGCGCAGGAGCAGATGGAAATTTCTCTTCGATCCCGCTACCTTTTGGGTTTAAAACTGCATTTTCAGGAATTGGTGTCTATTATCCCGATATGGGAGAAACACAGGGAATAGGAATCGTTCCCGACATTTATGTAGAACAGACCATCGAAGATGTTAAAAACAAGAAAGACAGGATATTACAAACCGCTTTAGATCTATTTTAATAAAAACAGGTATGGTTTCATCCATGGATTATTCAAAATCGCTACTGGATTACAATGTTTCCGAGTTTGATCTCATCCGCACGAAATACAACTTATTGTACAATCAGGGCGATACGTGAGAGAAACCATAAAATAACCATTCCAGAATTATCTGAAATTGTCGGAATTAACGCCACAAACATACAAGATAATGTAAAGAAATTGCACGATATGGGTAAAATAAATTGCATAGACCCAGCGAAAGGTGGCCACTGGAAAATTATTGATGGATACTACGATACCCCCGATCTTTTCAGGGGGAACTGCTATCGACGCATGACGAAAACCAGATAGTTACTACGACTTTTTCCGAATGCTGGGGACATTATACAGAATCTTCCATTCGGAATTTTCGTTTACCAACGTGATATTAGATGAAAAATGCAGCAGTTCGCTCTCCAGTATAACCTTGGCGATGGCGATGTTGCCCCGTTCGTCTATAGACTCGATCTTAATCGTACGTGGTGAACCCCCGAATCGTTTTGTCTCAATCAGTTCGATGTAACGTGTCTTGGAAAAGATAAATATTCCCTTCTGTTCAAAAAATCCATCTTGTATATTTTGGTATGCATCGTGCATTACGGCGGCTAATACGAAAGTATTACGTGTATCGGCGGCATTTACGAAGGTATGTATGGCCTGTATAATCGCTATGCTATAGTTCATTGTCGTCATTATAATTTTAGATTAGTGCTGTTTTGATTTCCTGATAAATAGAGGCTAGATTGGTTGGCGTCATTAATGGGTTGGCCGTGCCTTCTATCTCAAATAAATAGCTGTGGCTAATGCCCATAAAAGCCAAAATATCCGTTAAGTATCTTCCAAATATATCGATGTGCTCGGTAGGATCTTTTTGGCCTCCTCTAGCCGTAATTACAAATGCCTTCTTGTTAACAAGTAATCCTTGATGCGTGCCTTCTTCTGTATATCTAAATGTTTCATTGACCCGTACAATATGATCAATATATGCTTTTAGACGGGAAGGGATCATGAGGTTATACATCGGGCAGGTGATTAGTAGATAATCACTTGCTTTAATTTCATCAACGAGAGCATTGGATAGGTCTAGAATGGCCACCTCTCTGTCCTTGGCAAAAAATGCTGTAGTTAATTCCTGATGAAGATCGGGTATATCCAGAATTCGTAGATCACGGTATATTACGTTTCCATGAGCATATTTTTTCTTCCATCGTTGTTCTAAAAAATCACCCATTGATCTACTATAAGAACCGTCTGTGCGTATACTTGCATCGATTCGTAGTAATGTTTTCATAAATACGTTTTTTGTATACAAGACAACAAGCACTATCTGAATGTGACACTATTCTAAATTATTTTGGAAATGTGATAATTTGTCCGGATCTACAATGGAATATATATTGTCTATATGACCAGATGGACTGACAGAAAATATCTGACAATTATAGAGTTTATTATTTTTATAAAAGCATACGGCCGGCTGATGGTTGACTATCGCAAATGTATAATCCTTTGCTTCGAGAAACATCCGGTATACATATTGAAGAAGTTTTGCTGTTGCTTCACGACCTACCTCAATATCCTTTACCACATTGACTTTCTGTCCACCATCTGCCATTATTCTGATATCATCGACCAATAGTTCTTCTAAACTACGAATGTCGGCATGTACGATTGCGTTGATATAGCGGGATAGCAGTTCGTCTGGTTGCTGTCTTATCTTGAACGGCGCCCGGCCCATTCCTTTTTTGGCTCGGGTCAGCAGTTGCCTGGAATTAGCTATACTGATTTCAAGTAAATTGGAAATCTCCTCATGCGTGTAATCAAACCCTTCTTTGAGTATAAAAACCGCTCGTTCCCTTGCATTCAATTTTTCCATCAATACCAGCAACGTATAGTTCGCCGTATGTTCTTTGAGCAGTTTCGAAGCGGGGTTGTCCGTAGCAACGGGTTCGGGCAACCATACACCATATTGAGCGGTACGTTTATTTCTCTTCTTAAAGTTGATAGAGAGATTGATGACAGTACGGATCAGATAATTGCGCTCATTTTCTATCTTAGATTTATCGACAGCAATGTATTTTTCGAGGGTATCCTGTACCAGATCTTCTGCATCCTCATAAGATCCGACGATATTGTAAGCGTATGTAATTAATTTGCGGTATGTTTCGTCCATTATGTTTTTTTCTTACGGACAACTAAAGCCGATGAAACGTGACAACTTATATATTTTTTTGTTAATGGGTGAATTGCACTGTTATTTATTCAGAACAAATGTAAAATTCTTCTACTAAATTAAACAAACGTTTGTTTGCATATCCACTAGTGAAGATTTTCTTTTGTTTTATATCTTTAGGTTCAAATATATTCGCTAAACTATGAGACTATCGCTATTGGCTTTATTCCTATTGACCCCTTTCCTTATTGCCATAGGACAGCAACAACGTCCCAATATTATTTTCATTCTGGCAGATGACCTCGGTTACGGGGATATTGGACCATATGGCCAAACCAAAATAAAGACACCTGTATTGGACGAACTGGCGACCCAGGGAAGACGATACACCCAGTTTTATGCGGGCAGTACCGTCTGCGCACCTTCCCGATCCGCCTTGATGACCGGGAAACATACGGGCAACGGCTACATCAGGGGCAACGGTGAAATTGCGTTGAGAAGCCACGATGTCATCTTACCAGAACTTTTAAAACAATCGGGTTATACTACCGGGATGGTAGGTAAATGGGGATTAGGACTAGCAGGCACGGACGGAGCTCCCGAAAAAAAAGGGTGGGATTTTTTTAGTGGTTTACTGCATCATGTTGAAGGACATTTCCAACGTAAGGATTCCGTGTGGACATACCTGAACGGACATAGCGCAAAAATACCCCTGGAAAAAGATGCTTATGTTAACGAGTGGTTTGCACAGCAGGCACTAAATTTTATGGATGCGAACCGCAATAATCCATTTTTTCTATATGTTTCTTTTACGCTACCACATGCTGAACTGGCGGTACAACAGCGTTATCTGGATCAGTACCTGGATGCGAAAGGAAATAGTATCTTCTCACCGGAAAAAGCGCAACCAAGTGGTTTACATTATGGGCCTCAGTCTTTTCCCAAAGCAGCTTATGCAGCGATGGTAACTAGCGTAGACGACTATACGGGTTGGATTTTGAAGAAATTAGATGAATTAGGCATCGCAGAGAATACGCTTGTGATCTTTACGAGTGATAACGGCACCCACCAAGAAGGCGGACGTACGTTATTGGATGCAACGGATGTATTTCGCAGCAGCGGGCCATTACGAGGAATTAAACGTGACCTGTATGAAGGCGGAATCAGGATTCCTTTCATTGTCCGTTGGCCGGAGAAGATCAGTGCCGCAACAACGAGTAATCATATCGGTGCGTTCTGGGATATCGTACCCACATTTACGGAGCTCGCAGGAGGCAATGCTCCTGCCGATATCGACGGGATATCGTTTGCTGCAGATCTGACTGGTGGAAAAAAACAAACACAGCATGAAACACTTTATTGGGAATTTAATGAAGGAGGATTTAAACAAGCGTTACGGATGGGTAATTGGAAAGCGGTACGTTTCTACAAAGGTAAGGAACCTCAACGAACAGAGCTTTACGATTTGAGTACCGATATTGGTGAAACAAAAGATCTTGCTAATGATTTTCCAGATCAGGTCAAAAAAATGGAAGATAGGATGGAAAAGCAGCACACCACATCGGAACATCCACTGTTCAGAATTAAATAGTAGTATGGTTATACTTAGTTAAAAAATATCTTAATCTTTAGCCTGAGTTAAAATGCTCTAGAGCTAAAGCTTCGTTAAAACGGGAGATTCGTAGCAAGTAAACCCAACTTGGGTACCTCATCAAAGAGAAAATTCAATGTTCCTATCTATAAAATATTGGCTCCCAAACCGACTACACTTGAAATTATCTCTGTAGAATTAAACGAAGAAAAAAAATTCGGAAAGAAATTTTTAAAATAGCTAACCACCCGTCGTGCGTTAACAATTTTGAAATACACAAAGTCACAGATAGACAAAAAATTAAAAGTTTAATAATCAAATATTTACAAATCAATTTATCGCATATCGCTCTAAAAAAAATTAGAATATCGTTCTCAGTCTATAATTCAAATTCTCACGAGCAACCGCTTCCGCTCACTGTTCATTTCAAAACAATTTGCCAAAAATGTTTCAAACGCTTTTGAAAGCAAATAAAAATTACCTATTTTAGAAAATATAAACAATAAAATGCGTTATGAACTATACTAATCAGAGACTATTCGTCAATATGTTAAATCCTCAAGTTTCGCGTATCCACAGAAATTGTTCTGGCTTTAGCCAATTTTAACATATTCCAGAAATCAGGATTAATACACGTCTTAAACTATTTACTTAATCATAAAAGATTCATTTGCTCGTATACAAACGCAAATGGAAAATTTAATAATTCTTACCATATAACGGAGTTACGATATGACTGAAAATAAAAAAACGAAGAGATCTTTAATCACTAAATCGAAATTATTAAACGCAGTAGAAAAAGTACTTACGGATAAAGGATTTACGGAATTAAAAGTGGTTCCTATCTGTAAAGCTGCAAATGTAGATAAAAAACTGATTTACTTCCATTTTGGAGATCTAAACGGACTGCAGACCGAGTTCCTAAGAAGACAGGACTTTTGGGAATCTAAAACGGAGATTTCCGAAGAAATGGACAAAGAAACTGTTAAGCACATATTGACCAATCAATTTGCCTCTATCTATGAAAATGATCTACTGAAGCGCTTATTGATATGGGAGCTAAGTGAAGAGAATGAAACATTGAAAGAAATTGCTCAAGAGAGGCATGACAATACAAACAAGATAGTTGATGAATTTGTCAACCAACAGGATTTCAGCTCTGACGTGCCTCCGCTATTGGCATTGGTCGTCGGTGGATTGCATTATCTTTCTATACGTTCTTCGGAGAAAGGAAACACTTTCTATGGGATTGATGTAAACAAAAAATCCGACAGAAATAGAGTAGTCAACACAATGAGGAGATTAATCAAACATTTGAAATAAATAAAAAAGCCCCCTTTCTTCACATTTTTGTTACAAACACCTGTTGCTTAGTTTTTTTACGCAAACGATATACTGCATTCAAAAAAAGGATATTCTATGCCAACCCCTTGGCTAGTATATTCTTTTTAATGCCGGCTCCGGCATTTTTTTTAATTTAAATCTAACTATAAACAATTTATAATTAAAAAGTTATGAAAAGCAAATCATTTGCACTTATGTCTGGTTGGTTACTACTGGCCTTTTTCTTGTCTTGCAGTAAAAAAGAAAACCTGAAATCACTCAATCCCATCGCCACCGCTGAAAAACTTGCGACCACCAATCCCATGGCAATCACGAGTGCACAAATTGGTCAAAACACCCAAAATTTCACTGAAATAGTGGATGCAAATACAGAAAGGAAAAGACTGCAGGTAGGCTATCCAATGACAGATCACGAACCTACCGGATTCTATGCGCTTCCAAACAGTACACTCACGGTGAATCTAGAACTAACGCAAGGTAATAACAGGCCCACGTTGTTGATCGGGACTTACTCACGTACCACACAACGCTGGAATCCACAGGAGTTTCATCTTGCTGTAGGAAACAATACTATCAATGTGGATAATGTGGGAGGAATTATCTGGGTGAGATATACGAACAGCAATCCCACTTCAAAAGCCAAGATAACGTTTACAAATGGTCATGTAAAGCATGCTGTTTTTCTTCGTGATGAGACGAATAACACCGACTGGTATAATCAACTACAGACTTATCAAAATGTACCGGAGGTATTGATGGTGGGCGCAAGAAGCTTAATGGTATTTACGCGTGATCGTGCACTCAATACCTATAATCAAGACAACAACCTAGTTGTCTCGAATGGAGATTTAATCTCCAACACCTACGATTATATACACGGATTAGACGGCTCCATACCACTCCATACCCCAAGTGCGCACAAGCGGGTTTTATTTGTAGAGTCTGATCTAAATGACCTATGGATGTCGGCCGTTAATTACCGAACAGCCTATCATGTAAACGCAGCCCAATACGCATTCACGCCATTGATTGCGCTAGAGGGATGGGGACCATGGCATGAGATTGGGCATATGTTTCAACAGCAGACATGGAAATGGGGATCCATGGGGGAGACTACAGTGAATGTGTATACATTGGCAGCAGAACGCGCAATGAATATTCCTGTCAATCAAAGACGCCTTATTGTGGACAATGTATATAACAATGTAATTTTACCTTTCTTCGCTGTAAACGAATCTTCCCGCAACTTTGAAAACGTTGGCGCGTTTGGACAATTGTATATGTTCCACCAACTATGGCTCGCTTTTGGGGATGATTTCTTCATCCAGCTCCATCGCCAAAGTAGAGAACACAGCGTGCTTGCCGACAATATGAACGACGTGGCGCGACAACGTTTCTTTATGGTAAAAGCCTGTACCATATCCGGATACAATCTTACTGCTTTCTTCCGTAAATGGGGCTTCAAATATGATGAATCCATCTATACGGAAATCGCAGGCTTAAATCTTCCAAATCCGCCACAGGATTATACCCTGCTAACCGATTTAAATGCCGCGGAAGGAAATATTATCGACGGAGGTATATATCATATTATAACTAAACTGAACAACAGCAGTGTGGTAGACTGTAATAGCCATTACCCTGTAAACGGGACTGCAATTACATTGTGGACCAACAATGGAGGAGGAAACAACCAGAAATGGCTGGCTCGTAAAACAACCGATGGATCGTATATATTTAAATCTATGGCAGACACGAGCAAGGTTATAGATGTAGAGAATGGCAGTTCGACCGCCGGCACATTGATAAAGATGTATAGCTTACATGGAGGAAATAATCAAAAATGGTCCTTAGCAGCCGATGGAAAAGGTAGCTATACACTATCTCCCCGAAATGCGCCGACCCTAATATTGGATGTAAACGATATGTCGACAAACAATGGAACTAGCTTAAAAATATGGAATGCCAACGGTTCGAATGCTCAGAAATTCAGGCTAAACAGGCTTAACTAATATCGTTTCATAACATGCAGCAAATATAATATGTACGCTTAAATATCTAAAACAAAAGAAAACTGTTAACAACTATCTCAAAATTAGAAAAAATTTAACTTTTTATTTTGTTTCTACGAATTACTTCGTACATTTGATTACGAAACAATTCGTAGAAGATATGAGTGAGCATTTAATTAAGCCTACAGAAGGTGAAATGGAAATTTTGCAGGTCCTTTGGAAAAAAGGGGAGTGCACTGTCCGTGAAGTATTCGAAGAGCTGAATAAAAAAGACATCGGATATACCACCATTCTCAAAATCATGCAAATCATGCACGAAAAAGGGATGGTAGATAGAAATACGTCTGCAAAGACGCACATCTATAAAGCTTTACTGAATAAAGAGCATACGCAGCAACATTTTCTAAACAAAATGATAGATACCGTTTACAATGGATCTACAGCGCGGTTAGTCATGCAGGCATTGGGAAATAAAAGTGCGAGTAGGGAAGAAATTGATTTAATAAAAGAATACCTTGAAAAACTTGAAAAATAAAAAATCATGGAAGCTATCGTTCAAAATCTAATTAAAGCCCTCGGATGGAGCATCGTGCACTCCCTCTGGCAAGGTGCAATACTATATATCATATTGGTTGGCCTATTTACACTTATGCCTAAGGCGAGTCCCAGAATAAAACATAATATCGCCTTCGGAACATTATTGTTAACGTTGGCAGCTTTTATATTCACGGTTGCTTCTACATTCTCCCTGCCGGTTGCACAAACCAATCCAGGTGTTAAATTTAATGAACAGGATTATGTTCTGCTTATAAAAGAATTTCAAAAAGGACAATTCGCAACGGAAAATGTTTTCCCTTTTATCGTATCGATATACCTGTTGGGAATATTATGTCAGACCGCGTTTCTACTGAAAGGCTATCTTAGGCTCAAAAACATCCGCAATCGTGATATTCAGCCTGTCCCTGCCGAGTGGTCAATCCTATTTCAAAACGCCTTGCGAAAATTGAACATTTCTAAATCGATAGGTTTCTATCTTTCGACACGCGTAAGCGTGCCATTGGCGATCGGTTATTTCAAACCCGTCGTGTTATTTCCAGTTGCCCTGATAAACCATCTTGACACGGAACAGGTGGAAGCTATATTATTACATGAACTGGCTCATATCCGCCGAAATGACTACTTAATTAACCTCGTTAAAGTATGTATCGAAACGATGCTATTTTTTAACCCGTTTATATGGCTTACTTCAAGGTTTATGCATATCGAGCGTGAACACGCATGCGATGATTTGGTCGTCCGTTCGACTAAGACACCTCTTGCCTATGCTAAAGCGTTGTTACATATCGAAACCCTCCGCATCGAAAAAGCTCCTTCTATGTCTATGGCAGCCACAGGAAATACACACTATTTATTAAAACGTATAAAAAGAATAACGAATATGGAACGAAATTATCCCAATGTAAAGCAACAGCTCTTTGCAATTGCATTGACCTTATTTACCTTTATTACTGTTGCCTGGATTGCACCGGACAGAAATAAAAATGATCTTACAAAAAATAAAAAAACTGCGGAAGAAACGCTAACCGAAATAAACAATGAAACAGAAATACGGGAAGTGTTGACAGGAAGAGCAGATTGCGATACAACATCAGTTGAATCGATAACGACTCCTATAGTTCGTAGTACTTCAACGGGAACAACCGTAATTCAACACTCGGACAACAGATCCGACAGTGTAAAAGCATTGTTTGACGATGCGGAATTTAACGCAAAGATTTCAAAAATAGAGGCGAGCGCAAAAGAAATCGAACAATATCACAATTCGCCGGAATTCAAGGCCAAAATAGCAAAGATAGAAGCCAATGCCAAGGAGGTCGAAAAGTACTTCGAATCGCCGGAATTTAAAGAGAAGATTTCGAAAATAGAGGCAAATGCAAAAGATATCGAGAAGTATTTTAATTCGCCAGAATTTCAGGGAAAAATAGCCAAAATAGAATTGGAAGCTAGAAAAATAGAAAAATACTTTGAGTCCCCAGAATTTAAACAAAAGATCGCGAAGATAGAATCCAGCGCCAAGGACATCGAAAAATACGTTGAATCGCCAGAATTCAAAGAGAAAATAGCTAAAATAGAAATCAATGCGAAAAACATTGCAACATATTACGAATCGCCAGAATTCAAGGATAAAATAAATAAGATAACGGAAACATATAATGCTCCGGAATATCAAGAAATCCACAAAAAATATCAACAAGAGTTGGAGACCTTACGAAAGTCAAAAGAAAAATAAGGCTACACCATTTTTTCTGAAAGTGTTCATATCACTGCCCTTCAAGAACCTTCATATTTACCTGTATTATTGGTAAAATATGAAGGTTTTTTACGTATTATTGTGTTTAAGCATACTTCGTTAACACATGGACTTTATATATTATAGCGATCTTTTAGGTACAATGGTTTTTGCCATCTCAGGAGCTATGGCAGCCAATCGCAATAACATTGATATTTTCGGCGCTACTTTTACCGGATTTGTGACGGCTATTGGCGGAGGATCTTTGCGTGATATATTTCTAAATATCAGACCCGTTTGGGTGGAAGATGGAAATTACTTAATCGCTATATTCATAGGCGTATTTATTTCAATTATAGCCAACAAACAGTTGGACAAATGGGCGCGTACCCTATCCTTATTTGATGCAATCGGTATCGGCTTCTTTACCGTGGTGGGTGTTCAAAAGTCATTATCTTATGGTAGCAGTGATATTGCGGCAATTATGTTAGGTATGTTTTCTGCATCCATGGGTGGGGTGATACGTGATGTATTAATGAATGTGACACCATTAATATTGCGGAAAGAGATTTATGCCACAGCATGTTTATCCGGGGCAATGCTATTTGTTGTATTGAATAACTTTCATGTGGATAATGGTACGAATGCCTTCTTAAGTGCAGCACTCGTATTTCTGATTCGCATATTATCTGTTAAGTTCAATTTGTCGTTACCGACAGTCAACCCTACAGAAAAAAAAGACGCTTAAAGTTGTTCCAATAGTTTTTCAAATGCCATCCCCCTAGATGCCTTTAGTAAGACAAAACTATCCGAAATCGTTGAAATTGCTGATTTAGCTTCCTCCGTGGTTCGATAGTATTCGCCTCCGGATTCCCTCTGTGCATAGAATTCTTCTCCTACAAAGATTAATCGATCCAGACGCAAGGACTTCGCCAGTGCGATAATTTTTTTATGTTCGACATAGGCGTCCTCACCCATTTCAAACATATCGCCCAAAATCACCACTTTCCGATCTGCATCCAGCACCTTCATGTTATCCAAAGCCGCCGACATACTGCTTGCATTCGCATTATAAAAATCCGCAATAATGGTATTCTTTGCTGTTTTTGTAATCTGCGAACGATTATTTTTCGGGACATATTCTTCAATACCCCTATTGATAGGGATAGGGCCCACTTTAAAATGTAATCCGACTGCAATAGCGGCCAAGAAGTTTTCGATATTATACGCTCCTGTCAGGCTTGTAGATACCTCATAAATGGGGGTTGTATCTTTTATCTTCCAGCTAATGGAAAGATATGGATTTGCATGCAACAACTTTCCAATTACATTATTTTGATCGGAAAAACCATATCGCACGATTTTATTAAACGTTCTCGCATTCGCCATTTCGAGTAATTCGGTATTGTCGCTTTGCAAAAAAAGAACGCCGCTATTTTCCTGAAGAAAATCATATAACTCCCCTTTCGCCTGTTTAACTCCTGCGAATGAACCAAAACCCTCCAAATGAGCCTTTCCTACGTTGGTAATAAGACCATGTGTAGGCCTTGCTATATTACTTAATAGCGCAATCTCTCCTACATGATTTGCCCCCATTTCTACAATAGCGACTTCGTAACTATTGTCTATGGAGAGGAGGGTCAAGGGCACTCCGATATGATTATTTAGATTACCCTGTGTAGAATACGTTTTATACTGCTGGGAAAGCACTGCATATAATAGCTCTTTCGTTGTCGTTTTACCATTTGTTCCGGTGACACCGATAACAGGAATATTTAAGTGTGATCGGTGATACTTTGCCAGATTTTGAAGTGTGGAAAGCACATCCTCCACGACAATGTAGTGATCGCCTTTACCATATTGAGCCTCATCTATCACGACATATTTTGCTCCCGCTGCCAACGCCTGATCGGCAAATGCATTTCCATTAAAGTTAGCTCCTTTTAAAGCAAAGAAAATACTATCTGCCGCTATATTACGCGTATCAGTAGTGACTTTGGGAAACGCCTTATAAATATCGTAAAGTTGATCGATCTGCATAACCTATTAATTGATAAAACAAAAGTAAACATAAAAAGGAGCATAATTTTCTAATAATGCTCCTTTTTATGTTAGTATCCCTTCTATCTAAGTTTATATGCGACGACGCTATTGCTATTGAAGGTCGGGATATACAGTATTTGCTCGCTTGGATTGTACCCCAAATCTGCTGTATTCATACTACCTTGCACATCGAGCATTTTTTGAAAAGATCCGTCTGCCCGCACATAATAAATAATTCCAGACCAACATGTAACCAGAAAGTCGCCATTTCCTACTGGTTCTAACCCATCGCCACCCTTCTCAAATCCCGTTGCAAGTACGGTCTTATTTTTGTTGGCATCAATCTTCCATAACTCCGGTCCCGCCAAGGCATATAAATGATCATTTACAAATTTCAACCCATTTACGGAAGGAACATCTTCCATATATAAAGTATATCTAGATCCCTTGATTTGGAATATCTTATTTTGCCGTGTATCTGAAACATACACGACACCATTCTTATCAACGGTAACATCATTTAAGAATGTCGCCTCCGCTATCTCGATTTCATTTACTATATTTCCGCTGACAACATCCACCACCACTACGGAACTAATATCTGCAATGTACAGAAGGTCGCGATATAGAGCCAAACCTTTAGGTGCATTGAGTCCGGTAATCCAATCGGCGTGCTTCAGCGATCCGTCAAGGTTTAAAATAGCAACACCCCCTTTGCCATCCTTTGTAGTTCCTTCTCCATCAATTAAGGAAACATATAGTTCCTTTTTTTCAGGAACAAACAGCACAGATTCCGGAACGGGTAATTGATCTGTTGATTCCCATAATTTATCCAGAGATTTTTGTTGTGCATTAATTCCTTGAACGAATAGCACGGCACATAATATACTGATTAACTTTTTCATCTATTTAATTTCTATTTAATTTGCCTTTTAACGGTGATGAAGCTATTGGGATAAAAATAGCTAAATCAAATCATAACATCAAATTTACCTTCTCTCTACATAACACACTTTCTTCGACATCGTTTGCGTAAAAATCACTTCGCTTTTCTAATAAAATTGGTTAGACTTGTCTATCCAATATAATAAAGTCTCTATGTATTTAAATCATAAAAATCTAGTTTCAATAACGAACAATACAGTCGAAAAACCAACTGAAAAGGTTCTTCATCTTCCGGAAAAAATAGTCCAATTCGGAACAGGTGTGCTGCTACGCGGATTGCCGGACTATTTCGTCGATAAAGCCAATAAAAAAGGTGTTTTTAATGGTCGCATTATCGTCGTAAAATCAACGTCTTCGGGTGGTGTAGATGCGTTCAAAGAACAGGACAATTTGTATACTACCTGTATTAAAGGTATCAGTAAAGGAGAAATTATAGAAGAAAATATTATTAATGCTTCTATCAGCCGTGTACTATCCGCAAGAGAAGAATGGAATGAAATACTTGCTACTGCGGCAAGCGCAGATATCGAAGTGATCATCTCTAATACAACAGAAGCAGGCATTGTAGAAAGCAATGACAATATCCATGATATGCCGCCAGCCTCATTTCCGGGCAAACTTCTGTCGTACTTATACGCGCGTTACAGGGCGTTCAGTGGTGATGTAAGTAAAGGATTGGTCATTTTGCCGACAGAACTTATTTCTAATAACGGAGACGTACTAAAACAATACACCATTTCGTTGGCACAAAAAAACAACCTTGAAGAGGCATTTATCCACTGGTTAACATCTGCCAATACCTTCTGTAATACGCTTGTTGATCGCATTGTACCCGGCGCATTTGTTGACGAAAGCTTAGGCTACAAGGATGACCTTATGATCATGGCGGAGCCTTTCACATTGTGGGCCATCGAAGCTAACGATCCTAAAGTAAAAGAGATTCTGAGTTTTGAGTCCGTAGATACTGGCGTGGTCATTACACCGTCCGTATATAAATTCAAGGAACTTAAACTTCGCCTATTAAATGGTTCACATACCTTCACCTGTGCATACGCATTGCTCCAGGGTTTTGTAACCGTAAAGGAAGCCATGGAAAATGCTTCTTTCAAAAAATTCATCGAAGAATTAGCGTTTAATGAGATTGGTCAGGCTATCGAATCCGAAGAAATAACCCGTGAAGATATTAACGATTTTGCAAGCAGTGTAATCGATCGCTTTAGCAATCCTTTCCTGGCACACAAGTGGGAAGCTATCTCCCTAAACTATACATCGAAAATGGCTTTACGGAACGTTCCAATTGTCGAAAAATGGTATAATAAATCAGAAAATGTACCGAAGCACATCGCAACAGGGTTTGCGGCGTATATCGTACTTATGGACACGCAAAAGGTTTCCGATAAATTTTTCACAAAATTACAAGATACTTCGTTCGCCATTCAAGATGATCAAGCCGGAAAACTGTACGACTATTGGCAAAATAAAGATACAGTCGTTAAAAACATTTTGACCGATCAAGGGATTTGGGGTGTCGATTTAACCTCGTTCCCAGGGTTTTTGGAAGAGGTACAAGCGCAAGTTAATACCATTAAAAAAGAAAATAAAACCGCGGTTTAAGATGAAATCAAGAGTATTACGCATACATCCTAAGGATAACGTATTGGTCGCTCTTCAGGACTTGACCCAAGGGGAGACCATCACCTTCGAAAACAAGGCTTATACCCTGCTGGAAGATATTCCTGCCAAACATAAGTTTTTTACGCAGGATATGAACTTGCAAGACGAGATTTATATGTATGGTGTATTGGTCGGAAAGGCGCAATATCCAATCCCGGCAGGCAGCATCATGAATACCCAAAACACGAAACATGCGGTAGATCCCTATACCTATCGTCCTTATCACTACGAATGGCAGGCTCCTGATGTATCCAAATTCGAGGGCAGTACGTTCAATGGCTATTGGCGTAGTGATGGCCGTGTGGGGACTGCGAATTACTGGCTTTTTGTACCGACTGTCTTCTGTGAAAACAGAAATCTGGACGTCATAAAAGAAGCGATGCATAATGAGCTGGGTTATACGGTAACCGATAAATACAAACGATTCACCCATAGCCTCATCAGATACTATGAGCAGGGAGACGATATTTCTAACCTTGATTTTTCTGCAGATAGTGCAGCACCAAACGAGCGATATTTTAAAAACATCGACGGCATTAAATTCCTCAACCATCAAGGTGGTTGTGGCGGCATCCGTCAAGATGCCGCGGTACTCAGCAAATTGCTGGCCGCCTATGCGGATCATCCGAATGTAGCTGGGGTAACTGTTTTAAGTCTGGGCTGCCAAAACCTGCAGGTTGCAGACTTTCGAAAAGACTTATTGGAACGTAATCCCGGTTTTGATAAACCTTTGTTTGTCTTTGAGCAGCAACAATCACAAAGTGAAGAACAGCTCATCAAAGAAGCGATAAAACAAACTTTCGCGGGTTTAATTGAAGCAAATAAGCTGGAACGCAGTCCGGCTCCGATCAGTAAGCTCGTACTGGGTGTTAAATGTGGCGGAAGTGATGGGTTTAGCGGTATAAGCGCCAATCCCGCTGTTGGATATACCTCCGATTTATTGGTCGGATTGGGCGGTACGGTGTTATTAGCTGAGTTTCCGGAATTGTGTGGTGCGGAGCAACAACTTATTGACCGCACAAAAGACGAGCAGGCCGCAAAAAAATTTATCAGATTGATGAGTGCCTATAGCACAGCAGCCGAACAAGCAGGATCGGGATTCCACATGAACCCTTCTCCTGGAAACATCAAAGACGGACTGATTACAGATGCCATAAAAAGTAATGGGGCTGCAAAAAAAGGGGGTACTTCTCCTGTAGAGGACGTATTAGATTACACCGAGCAGGCTATTAAACCGGGACTAAATCTGGTATGTACACCCGGAAATGATGTTGAAGCTACTACCGGAAAAGCGGCGTCCGGCGCGACGCTGATTTTATTTACGACAGGCTTGGGCACGCCCACGGGAAATCCAATCTGTCCGACGATCAAAGTGTCAACAAATAAAGAGCTGACCCGCAGAATGGGCGATATTATTGATATTGACACCGGCCCAGTGATTGACGGTGAAAAAACCATTGAAGAAATGGGAGAGGACATCTTAGCGTATTGCATCAAAGCCGCTAGTGGCGAGATCACACCAAAAGCAGTATTATTAAATCAGGACGACTTCATTCCTTGGAAAAGAGGCGTGAGTTTATAATTATAAAAACTATTTGACATGAAGAATTTTTTAGATGATAACTTCTTACTACAAAGTAAAGTGGCGGAAGAGTTATATCACAACTATGCCAAAAATCAGCCTATTATAGATTATCATAACCATTTGATTCCGGATCAGATTGCTAATAATATCAATTTTGAAAATCTGACTCAAGTGTGGTTATATGGTGATCATTATAAATGGCGTGCAATGCGGACAAATGGGGTAGATGAACGATACATCACCGGTGACGCTTCAGATTTTGAAAAATTCCAAAAATGGGCGGAAACCGTGCCGTATACAATGCGCAACCCGCTATATCATTGGACACACTTGGAATTGCAACGTTATTTCGGAATCAACACATTGCTAAACGGAAATACGGCAAAAGAGATCTACGACGAAGCTTCTGCTAAACTTCGTACACCTGAATATGCCGTACGTGGACTATTGCAAAAGATGAACGTCGAAGTAGTCTGTACGACAGATGATCCGATTGATACGCTGGAATACCATCAGCAATTTGCTAAGGAAGATTCTACGCTAAAAATGTTGCCTGCATTTCGCCCCGATAAAGCGATGAACTCGGATAATATAGCAGATTTAAATGCCTATATCTCCAAATTGGAACAGGTTACCAACACTTCAATAGGTTCACTAGATGAATATTTGGATGCGCTCAAACAACGTCATGATTTCTTTGCGGCCAATGGTTGTTCGGTATCTGATCATGGATTAGAACAAATCTATGCCGAAGATTATACGAAAGAGGAAATCGCTGCTATCTTCAATAAAATCCGTACGAATCAGGAAATCAGTTATTCGGAAAATCTGAAGTTCAAGTCTGCTATGTTGATCTATTTTGCAGAATGGGATCATGAAAAAGGATGGGTACAACAATACCACTTAGGTGCACTTCGCAATAATAACACTAGACTGTTGACCAAATTGGGCCCGGATACAGGCTTTGACTCGATTGGGGATTTTAGCCAGGCAAGAGCATTATCCAAATTCTTAAACAGATTGGACACACAGGATAAACTTACGAAAACCATTATTTATAATCTCAATCCGGCAGACAATGAATTGATCGCTACAATGATTGGAAACTTTAACGATGGATCTGTCGCTGGTAAAGTTCAATTTGGATCGGCTTGGTGGTTTCTAGACCAAAAAGACGGCATGATCAAACAAATGAATACCTTATCAAATATGGGTTTGTTAAGCCGGCTTGTGGGTATGCTCACGGATTCTAGAAGCTTTCTTTCGTTTCCTAGACATGAGTATTTTAGAAGGCTGGTTTGTAACCTTTTTGCCGAAGATGTCGTGAATGGCGAATTGCCAAACGATATGGAATGGATCGGTAAGCTAATAGAAGATATCTGCTATAAAAACGCGAGAAACTACTTTAATTTTTACAAATAATAATACAAAAGGAAGCTTGACTTATCACCGGTCAAGCTTCTGGTTACCTTTAGCACATAATCATTAAACAACTAAACTTAATATGAGCTTAAATTTGGAAAACCTCTTTTGGGAAGAAGAAGACATCCCGAAGGAGTATCTCTTGGAAGAACAGATTGATCAACGTACATTTCTATCAAACGGCGAAATGAAAACGTGGAATGGTCCTGTCAGTGAAGTTTTCTCACCCGTATGTGTAAAAACGAAAGACGGCCTGGCTCGTAAACGCATTGGCAGCTATCCAGTATGTACGGAAAAAGAATCCGAAGAGGCACTAAATGCAGCGGTAGCGGCTTACGACAATGGACGTGGGAAATGGCCTACGATGTCGGTAGCTGAGCGCATTAAATGTGTAGAAGATTTCACGAATAAAATGATCGACAAAAAAGATATTGTCGTCAAATTGATCATGTGGGAAATCGGAAAATCGTATGCGGATTCGATCAAAGAATTTGATAGAACGGTAGAATATATTTACGCCACAATCGATTCGTTGAAAGATCTAGATAGACAGTCTTCCCGTTTCGAGATCGAGCAGGGCATTATTGCCCAGATCCGTCGTTCACCGCTCGGGGTTGTATTGTGTATGGGACCATTCAATTATCCGTTGAATGAAACATTCACGACCTTGATTCCGGCCTTGATAATGGGTAATACGCTGTTATTTAAACCTCCTAAGCATGGTACATTATTACATTATCCATTGCTGGAAGCATTCCAATCCAGCTTTCCGAAGGGTGTAATCAACACGATCTACGGTAGAGGTAATAAGATCATTCCCGCACTAATGGAATCCGGCAAAATCAACGTACTAACGTTGATAGGGAGCAGTAAGGTTGCAAATGAGCTTAAGAAACTGCATCCGAAAGTAAATAGACTTCGTGCTATATTAGGCTTAGATGCTAAAAATGCAGCTATTATTACAAAGGATGTTGATCTTGACCTGGCGGTAAAGGAAACAGTGCTTGGTTCTTTGTCGTTCAATGGACAGCGTTGCACGGCTATTAAAATTGTATATGTACACCGCAGCTTGGCACAGGAATTCCTGAAAAAGCTCTCTGAAGAGGTCGCAAAGTTAAAATTCGGAATGCCCTGGGAAAGTGGCGTGTCGCTTACTCCTCTTCCAGAGCCTAATAAGCCTGCATATTTGCAGGAATGCATCACCGACGCTGTTGCAAACGGCGCTAAAGTAGTCAATGAGAACGGAGGCCAGACGCTTGAATCCTTTGTGTACCCCGCTATTTTATATCCCGTAAACGACAAGATGAAACTGTATAGGGAAGAGCAGTTCGGACCATTGATCCCTGTCGTACCTTTTGATGATCTAGAAGAGCCTATAGAATACTTAATTAGCTCGCCACATGGCCAGCAGGTAAGTATATTCAGTCGGAATGCTGCGATCATTTCATCACTGATCGATCCTTTAGTGAATCAGGTAAGCCGCGTGAACATCAACTGCCAATGTCAGCGTGGACCAGATAGCTTCCCTTTCACCGGGCGAAAAGACAGCGCGGAAGGTACACTTTCGGTATTCGATGCTATCCGGTCGTTTTCTATACGATCACTGGTGGCAGCTAAATATACGGACGACAATAAGAAGCTGCTCAATGATATTATTGAAAGCAATAATTCTAATTTCGTCAGCACCAAGTTTATATTTTAAAACAACAGTTACAAGTCAGGCCATCGTGCTTGACTTGTATCGTTATAAACCTTTGTAAATTCGATCGTCCAACAGCTATCGTACTATTTCAATAACCACAGTTATGAAGATATTTTTAACAATCTCTCTTTTCGCACTAGTTGGCATTTTAAATGCACAGGTGCTGTCGGATTCTGTTGCAGATCGGATGACCAGCTACCAACTTAAAAATGGCGGTTGGCCAAAGCATCTGGCCGATAAATCGGTTGTTAACTATTCGAAAGTTCTGACGCCCGCTTTGCAAAAAATCATCGATCAATCGACCGAAAAGTCTGCGACTATTGATAACAATGCGACCACACGTGAGATAAACCACCTTCTCCTTGCTTATTCCAAAACCAATAATGACAAGTATCTTCAAGCGGCGACAAAAGGTGTTGCGTATATTCTGAGTGCTCAAAATGACAAAGGAGGATGGCCTCAATATTATCCGGACAGTAGCTCATACCGTGGCCAGATCACTTACAATGACGGCGCGATGATTAATGTATTGGAAATTTTACTTTCCATATCAACAAAACAAAAGCCATACGCTGTTTTAACGGATAAATTTAACGGAAGGATAGAAAAAGCCCTAGCACGAGGAATTAAATGTGTATTACAAACCCAGGTTAAACAGGGGGATAAAATAACTATTTGGGCCGCGCAGTATGATCAGAAAACAATGGAACCTGCCCAAGCCAGATTATTTGAACCGGTAGCCCTAGCAACAGCGGAATCCGTGGGCGTTCTTCGCTTTTTGATGCGTCTTGACCATCCAACTCCGGAAATACAAAATGCAGTTAACCACGCTGTAGAATGGTTTTCGGCCCATAAAGAGGTGGGTTATGATTACATCAAAACGGAAAAAAATGGAAAATTTATACGGGATTTGGTATCTTCACCGACGTCTACCATATGGGCAAGGTTTTATGACATCAAGACGAATCAACCCATCTTTGGAGATCGCGACAATACGATAAAGTACTCGCTGAATGAAATAAGTGAGGAACGACAAAATGGCTACTCTTGGTATGGAAACTGGCCAGAAAAGATAATTACACGAGAATATGAAAAATGGCTTAAGAAGGTAAATGAATAACGTTACTTAGGTATGCTAAACTAATTGTATTGCATATCAACGTAATTTTCTCTAAGTTTACCTTTGTGAAGTACAGAAATTATACACTTAAGGATGTTGCGCAAGATTTGGGCCTTTCGACTTCTACTGTTTCACGTGCATTGCGGGATAGTCACGAAATCAGTGAAGAGACCAAGAAGAAAGTGTTGGATTATGCCGCAAAAATAAAATTTAAAATAAATCCTATAGCAAGAAGCTTAAAGGAACGGAAATCGCAAAGTATTGGTATCGTCGTCAGCGAAATCGCTAATAATTTCTTTTCACAAATTGTAAACGGAATCGAATCTGTCGCTCATCAGAAAAACTATCACGTCATTATCTCACAGTCTCACGAATCGAGTGAGAAGGAAAAAATGAACATAGAACACTTAGCGTCCCGGTCAGTAGATGGTCTTCTTATATCGCTGTCTTCCGAAACAAAAAATATTGACTACATCAAGGAGCTTTATAGCAGAGGTTTGCCGATTGTATTTTTTGATCGCATTCCCAAAAATTTCAATACGTTCACGATCGTTTCCGATAACTTCCAAGGGGCTTACAAGGCTACTGAAGAGTTCATTTTATCAGGAAAAAAGCGAATTGCACATCTCACAAATTCTAAAAGCCTTTCTATTACTCAATCTCGTCTAAATGGTTACAAAGCAGCTTTGGATAAACATAACATTTCTTTTGATGAACAATTGATTCAATATTGTCCGTACGGAGGTATGCACATGGACGAAATAAATCATGCATTGGATCACTTTATGCAAGAGGGTTTTGATAGCATTTTTATTTCGGGAGATCGTCTCACAGCAGGATTTTTATTGGCGACTAAAGAGAAAAACGTGGCACATGATTTCCCGATTGCTGGATTTACAAACTCTGATTTTATTCAGTTATATTCACCAAAAATAATGGTAATTCGTCAAAATGCCTTTGAAATGGGTAAAACTGCTGCAGAGCTGCTTATCAAAATGATCGAAACAAAATATCCAATCACGGAATTCGAACAAATTGTGTTGCCGGTGCAGCATAGTTAGAGATGACGTCGCAGATATCGTCTTCTTTTATGTTCGATCTTGATTCAGCCATTTGGGTACGTTGGGAGCTTCGTACGATTCCATTTTTAGGATAAGTCCTTCTATGGTTTTATCCACTAACAGCATCTCTTGATTCTCCTTTTTTAAGAATCCTACCTGTACAAGATGATTAATAAAGGCAATGAGATGATCGTAAATGCCGTTCGTGTTTAATATCCCAACGGGTTTTTGATGTAGACCAAGCTGTGCCCAGGTTATCATCTCAAATAGCTCTTCCAATGTTCCGAATCCGCCCGGGAGCGCAATGATACCTTCAGACATATCATCCATAATCGTTTTACGTTCATGCATAGTGTCGACACATATTAGATCCGTAACGCCGCTATGTGCAATTTCTTTACTGTTTAAAAACTTAGGAATTACGCCGATCACCTTTCCATGCTTTGCTAATGCTCCATCAGCTACGGCGCCCATAAGCCCAACCCGTCCGCCTCCATAAACTAATGTAATTTTTTTTGACGCTAAATATTCACCCACATGACGTGCTGCCTCCATCCAGGATTCATCAAAACCAGGACTTGATGCACAAAAAATAGATATGCTATTCATCTTCATACTACAATTATAACGAAAAAACCGCAAGCATAGCGCCTACGGTTTGATTAAACTAAACATTGAAACAAAATAATCTCATTATAATGCCCTATTTTTTTCTTCGCTATCGCTGTCTTTTTTACGGATAGATTGCTTTAAATTTCCAAATTTATAGCTATACGTCAGTCGTACTGACTGTGTATCATGATATTGCCGTATTTTAGAGTTGAACTCCGCAAAATTGGTCGAAAGGTTGTTTCTGTTGGTTTTAAATATATCTGTCGCCGCAAATTTGAGCGAGCTTCTCTCGTCTTTAAAATTATAATTAACGCCCAAATCCATGTTCCACTTGGTTTCAATACGGTACACATTGTATAGGAAAGGCGACGTATAATTAACCGACATTTCGGCTGAGAATGCTTTTGAAATCTTAAAGGTATTCATGGACGTACCTTGAAAGAAAACCGAGCCTTCGCTTACGTATGAACCAGCAACCGGACCTTCAAAATACATATGAATTCCTGTTAAGTTATTATACATTGTCCAAAATTTACCAATCCGGAAAGGTGCACTGATATTTACGTATGTTGTATTGGTTCTTCCCAAATTTTCCCTAATCACCCAGGTCTTCTTTTCAACCGTATCTTGTCCCATACTTTCAACCATCGCATCAGTGGTGTAGTCATGTCCTAATGAAATATTAAACATTTTGTATAGGGTATAATTTAAGGTCAAGTTATTTGTATACTGCGGCTGTAGATACGGATTCCCTCGCATAAAAGTTCTCTTATCTATATAATACTCAAATGGATTTAAATGCCTATAGTTTGGACGTGAAATCTTGCGGGCATAACTTAAAGATAACACATGGTTTTCATGCGCATTAAAACTTACCGCAGCCGACGGAAATAAGTCAAAATAGTCTCTTTTTACCTGAGAATTTTCGGTAATAGATTTTCCATCAGAAACGGTATATTCACCTCTAAGCCCCGCTTTAATACTCCATTTACCATAATCTTGACCATAATCCAAATATCCGGCGGCAATTTGTTCGATATACAAAAAATTGTTTGTTCTGTCTATATTGTTTTCCCATGCTCCCTCTTGAAATTGTTCAAAAAGTATATCATTGTCCGATCTGACATTGCTATACTTCAGTCCTGTTTCCAAATTTCCCTTCGCAAAAGGTTGTGTATAATCCAACTTAGCTGCTAATATATCTATCTTGACGGATGAATTACTTTTCTCCAATTCAGGCTCATAGATATTAGATAGATTCGGAAACATTGTTCTATATATATAATCAATGCCGGTCTCTGTACCGAACTTGCTATAGTCTAGGTCTGCCGTCAATTTCTTACCTGTAGTATCAATTTTAAACTCGTTATTGGCGTTAAAGGAGTATCGGTTAAAACGTTCCAGACTCCAAGAATTTGTATGCATGATGGAGTCGATCACATTTAACACAGGGCCCATATTCGTTATGCTATTATTATCCTGATCTTCAACGTTATTATTTCCATTAAATTGAAGGGTTAAAATATTCCGCTCGGATGTTTTCTGCTCTATACCAATTTTATACGCATGCGTTCGATCTCTCTCGAATAATTCGGCCATCTGATCAAAAACCGTATTTTCATTGTTATTCGGAATTACTCGTTCCAAGTCCAAATCACTTTCTCTTGTATTATCTGTATAAGAATAGTTACCAAACAATGTTGTATTGTTCTTCTTATAGTTCAGATTAATAGAAGAATTTCCTCGAAAGCGCCTACCCATACCACCACTAGCTACAAAAGATCCGTTAAAACCTTCCACTCTATTTTTCTTCATCACAATATTAATGACCCCTGCCGCACCCTCTGCATCATCTTTAGCAGAACGCGTCGTAGAAACTTCAATACTTTTTATCTGGGCTCCATCTGTACTCTTCAAAAATGTGGCTAATTGATCTCCTGTCATATAAGTTTGACGGCCATCGATAGTAACATTAACACCCTGTTGTCCCATCAACAACACATTATCATCCTTGTCGACACTTACACCTGGTGCTCTTTTTAAAACTTCCAAAGCGTTATTCCCTGCTGAAATAGATGAATTTTCGACATTGAGTATGAGTTTGCCATTTGAGCTTTGAATAAGTGGTAGTTCGCCTTTCACTTCTACAGCCTCTATTTCGGTAGATAATGGTAACATCGTAATGACGTCCATTTCTATTCCCCTATCAACAACGGTGAACGATTCACTTTTGAATCTGGACAATCCAACTGCCGAAACTTCTATTATAAATGAACCCTGAGGCGCATTTTTTATTTCATAGTATCCCGATTCATCGGTTACACTTGTTTTGATAATAGCCTGTGTACTAGAAGACAAAAGATAAATGGAAGCGCCGACAATTGGTTCTTTTTGTTCATTCACTACCTTACCTTTTACATCGGTTTCCTGTCTGGAAGCCCAAGCAAAGTGAGCAGTAGTGAGCATGTTTAATAGCAATAACAGTAAAGTTTGTTTCATATATAATATTATCTCTTAGACGCAAATTATTCAGATGTCGTTGCATCTTCTTCTTCTTTTTTTTCTACTTCTACTTTTTCAGGTATAGCACAGATCAAACCAGATTTTGTCATTATCCATTCTGTTTGTTTTATTTTTAATTCTTCGGGGTAGTTATCGTAGCAATTGTGATAAGCAATTTCTCTAATTTTACCTTCCAAAGATCTATCAATACCTACTTTAGTCCCCACAGGTAGATACGCAACCACGTTCACACTCTGCCCCCTGTACAAATCATCGGCTCCTAACGCAAAATGACTGTTAAAGATTACTTTGCTATCTACCTGTTCGGCTTGATAATTTATTTTTGAGGCACGTTCGGCAGCCAATTGATACGATTTCCCCTTCGCTTTATAATGATATTGAATAAAGGGTTTTTCTAAAGAATCCAATGACTCAAAACGAATTTCAATATCTGAACGCAACAGGTTATGCAAACTTTCTCCATCTACCTGAATATTATACCTTGTTTTACCATCTGCAGATGAAGAGGCTTCGATCACCCGTACATCTTTTTCCGAAAACGAATAAACAGGCTGTACCTTAAGTGGCCTATCAACTTTGATGATACTATCTTCCCTAAAATCTTGAGCACCTATTACACAATAGAATATCACCACGATAATTGAAACGATCCAAGTCGCCCACATTCCCATTGAAAGGTAATTATTCATGGGTCTGATCTTAAATAAGATCCGTAGGAAAATATAAAACAACGCTATAAAAGGTAGTGCTATGGCAAAGGTACCTGCTAGCAAGGCAAAAAAAGCCTGTCCGGCCTCTAGCACTTCCAATGGTGGAAAATAAATTTCTTCCTGATAACCCATGATAGCTAAAGTACAGGCGACAAAGAAGAAAAATAAACCAAAAATAGTAGCTCCCGTGAAAACAAGCATACAGGCTGCAAGTGCCTTTCCAATGAATTTAAAAATCTCTCCGAAACCTGTTCCGATGCTGCGTAGCCCTCTGCTAAACTGAGCATTTGCGCCCGAAAAGTTTTCACGGATACCCTCCATCTCTTCTTCAAAATTCTTTTTGAAATTTTGCAAATTGGGTGCTTCTCCCCGCATTGCCATTCTATCTGCACGGGTAGAAGCTACCGGCATCACTGCCCACAATACGATATAAAGTAGTACCCCAGATCCGCCGATCAAAACGAATAGAATAAAGAACGCGCGCATCCACTTTGGCTGAACCCCAAAATAATGCCCTAGACCGCTACAAACACCACCGATTGTGGTATCTTCTGGATCACGCATTAATTTCTTTCCCGTTTGGAAAGGCTTATGTTCTTCTCCACTTGAAGTCTGTTGTTGATGAAAAGATTGTTGTCCGATTTCTTCTTCTTCAGATGCTTCTTCAAAATCACTCACTCGCCCCATCTGCGCAATAACTTCGGAAACATCGTCTTTATTGATTACCTCTTTTCTTCCGGACTGAATACGCTCACTGAACATTTCAGCAATTCGATTTTCGATGTCAAGCAATATTTCTCCACTATCTGCAGATTGGCTAAAATGTCGTTTGATATCGATCATATAGCCCCGTAATGTCTCATAAGCATCTTCTTCGATATGAAAAACAATACTGTTGATATTTATGATGATAGTCTTATTCATGATTTTTATTGATATAGTTGGGTTGTTTATGTTTGTTATTTTCGTCCGAATAGTGATGTCTCTACAGCGTAAACCAATTCTTTCCAGGTGATATCAAGCTTTTCTAATACTTCGGTTCCCTCAATGGTGATCTGATAGTACTTTCGGGGAGGACCGGATGTAGACTCCTTCCAACTGTAACTCAACAGGCCATTATTCTTAAGGCGAGTCAATAATGGATAAAGTGTTCCTTCCACTACTAAAAGCTCCGCCTTTTTAAGCTCGCCAATAATATCCGAAGCGTATATTTCACCCTTAGAAATAATGGAAAGAATACAGTATTCTAGTATCCCCTTTCGCATTTGGGTTTGTGTATTTTCTGCTATCATAATAATACAAAGATATATCCTTTAACTAGTACTTTGCAATACATAGTACTATATTTTTTAAACAAACAATACTAACAAACTGATAATCAGTCAAATAATTTTTACTCAAGAGAATAATGTAATATAAATATGGTCTAGTTTTTCGGATTTTATGCAGAATACTTTCCGTAATTGAAAGATTAATACGACATTTAGGGCACCATGAGATATCTTGTAAATTACTTTTGGGCTATATTTTGGGCACTTATTATGTTCGTGCTTATGATAATGCCTTCCAATGAAGTGGGAATACCTCTTTTCGAAGGTTTCGACAAATTGGCGCACTGTGGTACATTCTTCGTCTTAACGGTTCTGTTATACTGGGGATCT
This sequence comes from Sphingobacterium olei, assembly GCF_005048855.1. Classification (GTDB taxonomy): domain Bacteria; phylum Bacteroidota; class Bacteroidia; order Sphingobacteriales; family Sphingobacteriaceae; genus Sphingobacterium; species Sphingobacterium olei. Next base: position 728,020 of record NZ_SUME01000002.1, on the reverse strand, counting down.
ATTATTAAATCCAAACGGAGAGCCTCTAAATGGATAACTGTTATTAAAGTATTGATCAGTACTGTTATATTTGCTTTCATAACCGAAGGTGCGCAATTGTACTTTGCACCAACGCGAACCTCCGACTGGTGGGATATATTTGCAGATGTGGTGGGTATAGGAATGGGAACTTTTGCGTATATTTTGTATTATCAAAAAAGAGAATTCTAATGCGAAAAAAATATATTATTTGGATAACTGTAGCCTTCTTGACGACAACAGGCTTACAATCTTGTGGCATTTTTAAAAAAGGCTGTGACTGCCCTTCCCCGACTGGAAAAAGGAGATAGTTCTAGGCTCGGGCTATAGTCGCCACACTTACTTGTGCGCCCGCATCTATCAATACATTTCCTAACGATGAAATCGTAGCTCCTGTAGTCAAGACATCATCTACGATCAAAATATGTTTATTTTTTACCATTTCCTGGTCTTTGATGTAAAAGATATTCTCCACATTATCGTATCGGTCCGATCGGCTCTTTTTGGTTTGGCTTATGGTAGCCTTTAACCGCAAGAGCAATGTATCTGACCATTCCTTTTCTAATCCTTCAGCTAGACCTTTAGCAAAATAACTGGACTGATTATACCCTCTTTTTCGCAATTTAGAGCGATGCAACGGAACGGGTAGAATTAGATCGATCTGACCCATATCGCAACCTTCCAACAATTTCCGTGCATACATTTTTCCTAAATAATAGCCTATTTCCGGCTGATTTCCGTATTTCAAATTATACACGATCTTTTCTACCCTGGAAGACTTAGATAGATATAACATGGATATGGCAAATTGAAAGTCTAGTTTGCCCCACAACTGACGGACTGTCGCATTGTCTGCATCCGAATGAAAATCAGTAAAAGGAAGATGATATAAACATGCTGTACAAACCAACTCTTCATGCGAGAAAAGGGAAGTCTCACATCCTACACAAATGCTTGGGAAAAGCAAGCGTACAAAATCCTGAAAATATTGACGAATCATCACATCTTTAACCGATTAGTAGGATTAAAGATAATAATAAATTAGGTCATACCGGTGATGCATACGCTAAAAAAACATGTCACTGCCTACGGTAGGCAGGCGAGGAGGTCTCGTTTACATGAATAGGCGGCTGTGCGCCTTGCAATGACGCTAAACATTAGGATTTTAGATAGATAGAAACTGTAAATAATTACGTTGTCGCTTCCTTTTCCTTTATCGCCAACTGCCCACATGCGGCATCGATATCCTTACCCCGGCTACGACGCACATTGGTAATAATACCCTGACTACGCAAATAAGTTGCAAACTGCTCGATTTTATCTGCTTCAGCATTGACAAAATCAGCAAGTGCGATAGGATTGTATTCTATAATATTGACTTTGCAAGGTACATGTTTACAAAAACGAGCTAATTCTTTAGCATCTTGCAGCTCGTCGTTAAAATTGTGAAATACGATATATTCGAAAGTAACCGGGTTTTTAGTTTTAGCGTAGTAATATTTAAGGGCTTCCGCAAGTGATTGAAGCGTGTTTTGCTCGTTGATAGGCATGATTTCATTGCGCTTTTCATCATTTGCAGCATGTAAAGAAAGCGCTAGATTAAATCTTACTTCATCATCACCCAGTTTTTTGATCATCTTGGCAATACCGGCAGTAGAAACCGTTATACGTTTAGCAGCCATATTCAGACCGTCTGCTGCTGTGATACGTTCGACGGACTTCATCATGTTTGAATAATTCAATAGCGGCTCTCCCATTCCCATGTATACAATATTTGTAAGCGGGAGTCCGTATTTTTCTTCGGCTTGTTTACTGATCAAAACAACCTGATCATAAATTTCATCGGCATTGAGATTACGCTTGCGATCCATATACCCCGTAGCACAGAATTTGCAGGTAAGGCTGCAGCCCACTTGTGAACTCACACATGCCGTCATGCGCTCCGGTGTAGGGATCAACACGCCCTCGATGATGTTGCCATCGTAAAGGGAAAAACTACTTTTTATGGTACGGTCGGCGCTAATCTGCGATGCTTTAACAGCAACAAAATTGATCGTAAAGCCAGCTTTCAACGTTTCGCGAAGCGACTTACTCAAGTTACTCATTTGATCAAAATCAGTTGCTGATTTTTGCCAAATCCACTCATAAATTTGCTTTGCACGAAATGCCTGCTCACCCATTTCGGTAAGTTTTTCTTTCAATTGATCCAATGAAAGACTTCTGATATCCACTAACTTAGTTTTCTCTGCCACGTGACAAAGATACAGCAAATTTTATTAGCAGTCCTATTATCTCCCTGTATCGCACTATAGATTTACAAAAATATTATATTAATAAACAAGAATATCCCTGACACTCAATATATTTGTTCTATGAAAGCACATTCCATTCTATCTGCCATCACGGCATTACTTATCTTTTCTTCATGTGGAGGAGGAAAATATGCAACTACCGAGAAAGTTTATAAAAAGAAAGCAAAGCAATTTGCTGAAGTGTATAAAGAAAGTCCAGTAACAGGACAACTGGAAAAAATTAATGCCGCAGATAAAGAATGGATAGCATCTATTAATTTTGGTGTACGCAAACCCAATTACGTCATGATACACCACACTGCTCAAAATTCCTTGGAACAAACGGTAAAAACTTTCCACAGTGAAAGGGCGGGTGTAAGTTCGCATTATGTCATTGGAAGGGATGGCAAAATTGTACAAATGGTTAACGATTATTACCGCGGGCACCATGCCGGATTGGGAAAATGGGGTAACGATACCGATTTGAATTCCTCGTCAATCGGTATAGAATTAGACAACAACGGAACCACCGATCCTTGGCCAGAGATACAGGTAGACGCTTTGGTTCAATTGTTGGCATATTTAAAAGATGCCTACAAAATTCCTCAAGCTAATTTTATAGGCCATATGGACTATGCCCCTACGCGTAAAAATGACCCATCACGCTTCCCATGGAAAACGTTAGCCGAAGAAGGGTTTGGCTTTTGGTACGAAGACTATTTGGAAAACCCTCCGCTCGGTTTCGATCCCCGATTGGCGCTACGCATTATTGGTTACGATGTCAAAAATCTGGATGCTGCAATTAAGGCCTTTAAAATACACTATATTCAGAAAGATACGACAACAGCCAACCTAAACGAGGAAGATCTGAAGATATTGTATTCCATTTTCAAAAAATTCTTGTAAAAAAAATGTAAAGTTGTAAAGTCAAAAATTGGTTAAAACAATTTCTAAAACTTCCATAAATTTTTAGCTTTTTAATACTATTTGTCGGCAATTTCACGAAGATTCGTAATAATTTCGAAGTCTTATTTGGTTCGAATTATGTTTCCTAACTTAGCAGAAAGACCTTTTATACTATTGTTATGCTAAAACTAAATGTAAAAAACGAGACAGGTAGATTGAGGGCCGTAATACTAGGAATAGCAAAAAACAGCGGACCGGTTCCTAAAATGGAAGAGGCATATGATCCAAAATCATTGGAACACATACTTGCAGGAACATATCCCACTGAAAGCGATATGATATATGAGATGGAGACTTTTGCCGAGGTACTGCAACGATACGGAATCCAGGTATATCGTCCAGAGTTAATTCCCGACCTGAACCAAATCTTTACGCGTGATATCGGTTTTGTAATCGACGACTATTTTATCAAAGCCAACATTCTTCCCGATCGCGCGGAGGAATGGAATGCAATTCAATATATTATCCGCCAGATCGATCCGGAAAAATTCATCATTCCACCGGAAGAAGTGCATATTGAAGGAGGAGATGTTATCTTATGGAACGATTACATTTTCGTCGGCACCTACAGAGGGGAAGATTACACCCAATACAATACGGCACGAACGAATATACAAGGTGTAGATTTTATAAGAAACTTATTCCCTAACAAAACTATACTCGAATTTGATTTGATCAAATCCATGACCAACGCCAGAGCAAATGCATTACATTTGGACTGTTGTTTTCAACCGGTTGGTATACATCAAGCCATCATCTTCAAAGAGGGATTTCGGGAAGAAACCGAATACAATAAGATCGTAGACCTATTTGGGCTCGAAAATTTATTCCAGATCAATGCAGATGAAATGTATCAAATGTATTCAAATGTGTTTTCTATTGGTCCGGAGATTATTGTTTCCGAAAAGAGATTTACACGCCTTAACTCTTGGCTCCGACAGCACGCATTCATCGTTGAGGAAATCCCATATCACGAAATCGGTAAGCAAGAGGGATTACTCCGTTGCTCTACATTACCTTTAACACGAGATTGATATGCAGACCACTGATACCATCTTATTGGTGAGACCGACCGCTTTCAGACGTAATGAAGAAACGGCTGTGAACAACCATTTTCAACAAAAAGGAAAACAGATAAACGTGCAGGAGCTAGCATTGGCGGAGTTTGACAACTTTGTCGACTTATTGGAAACATATGGAATTCGTACAATTGTTGTACAGAATGACGCGAAGCTGGATACTCCTGATAGTATCTTTCCAAATAACGTAATCTCGTTCCATCAGGGGAAAAAGGCTATTCTATATCCCATGTTTGCACCAAACCGAAGGGAGGAACGAAATCTCAATTATTTAGGGGTACTGAACAAGGTTGGTCTCAATTTCGAAAAACTCAAAGATTATTCAATCTATGAGGAAAGCGGAATGTATTTGGAAAGTACCGGAGTGCTCGTATTAGATAGAGTTCATAAAATCGCATATTGTTCTTTATCGGAAAGAGCTCATCCTCAATTGATAGCGCAATGGTGTGAAGAAATAGGATATCGTCCAGTGATTTTTGAGGCGTTACATCATGTGGATGGTAAAATGCTTCCCGTCTATCATACCAACGTCATGCTCGCCTTAGGAACCAATTTTAGTGTTATCTGTTGGGATAGTATTCCCAATACGAAGCATCGAGAAACGCTGCAGAAGTGCTTTGAAAAAACCAATAAGACCATAATTTCGATCTCGACAGAACAACTAAATCACTTCGCTGGTAACATCCTAGAGGTGCACTCCAAGGATGGCGAGCCGATTATCTGCATGAGTACACAGGCATTCGAAAGTTATACGGAGAAGCAGATAGATCTGCTGGAACAGTTCGGGAAAATAATTCATGCCCCTATTTACAACATAGAAAAATATGGCGGCGGAAGTGTGAGGTGTATGATGGCCGAAGTATTCTATTAATACAGGATCGTAAACTTAAAATCTAAGGGATTAAAATGTTTCACCAACTCTTTGACCAAATCGTCTCCATATTTAATATACAACGTTGCAAAGTTCTCTGTACGTTCCTGTAGGCCACCACCGGGAAATAACTGTTCTTTCACGCGCTCAATATGGATTAGGGCCTCATCATGGTTTCTTTTGTCGGCCTTCAGAAGTTTTTTTTCCAGGTTGTTCATGGCCTTTTTGAGACGAGCCTTTACAGCTTCGGCACTCGGTCCAAGACTAGGATCAATTTTGTGTGTACGGAGTTTGATTTTTCCAAATATGGCATTGATTTCCATCCATTCATCCCTTAAATTAAGACGGTGGGCGGTATGCCGTTTGACATAATCATTCTGCAGGATGAGCGTGGGTTTGAAAATGCTCTTAAACGTGAGATCTAATCGAAAGATTTTACCCGCTACGTTATCGTCCGTAATCATGGCCGAGTTACGGGGTATCAGAATCGGGAAAGGTACTCCAAACTGGTCGAAATTTGCTTTCAATTGAAGCCAATAAACAATTTCAGCACCGCCTCCGATATAGGCTAAATTAGGCAGAATCACTTCTTCGTATAATGGCCGCATAACTACATTTGGACTGAAACGCTCGGGGTGAGACTGGATTTCAGCTCGTATTTCGGCTTCGGTGAAATATATATCCTGATGTAAAACCTCAAATCTACCGTCAGGATTTTTGACAATCCGTTCCCGGAAACCGTCCGTCAAATAAAAAAAATTGCATTCTCGAGCATGTACCTGTGCATGGAAGCCTTTTTCTTCCAGCATGCGGGAAGTCTCCGTAATGGCATGAAAGCTTTTTTCATGTAGGATATCCTCTTCGATAATATGTGCAAAGAGTTTTTTTAGCTCCGGCTTGTCGGCATCCACGATGACCAGACCATATTCCTTGAATAGTGAATTTGCAAAAACACGGGTTGCATCTGCTAATGATCGGTCTTTGCGATAAGCATCTTCCACGATCGCTGTAAGTTTGGTAGAATTTTCGGATAGACCCAACATCGAACAGTACTGACGTACCACCTGCTCCATACTGCCCGTATCCATCCTTCCGGTGCCCGAAACACGTGGAACATCCCAAACTATCTTTTTGCCATAAACCCGTGTATTGTTGATTTCTTCAAAATCATGATCCTCTGTTGCCATCCAGTAAACAGGAACGAATTCTTTGTCCGGAAAATTTTTCTTTAAGTCAGAAGCTAGACGTATCGCGGTGACGATTTTGAAGATAAAATACAATGGCCCCGAGAAAATGTTTAATTGATGCCCCGTCGTAACGGTAAAGGTATTTTGATCCGTTAATAACTCAATATTGGCAGCCACCTGAGGGGAATCTGCCAACACGGAACCATATTGTCGTTTTATCTGATCGACTAGAATTGTTCGACTCTCAAAAGTAAAAGAAGACTTCAGTTCAATTTGTTTCTCAAAACCCGAGATATTAGGAGAATTGCTATAAAAATTTGCTAACTCCTCATCTGCTGCCAAATACGCGAGTAATGTTTTAGAAAAACTGTTGGTGTCTTTATAGTCGATATAGGTTGCTTTCATTTACCTTTTTAAATCTTGCACAAACTTAGATATTTTTCTAAAAACGTAGGTTCACACAACAAATTATATCATTTATTTGACAATTGAGGATAGCACATCTCGCTTACTTTGAAGCTTGGACAATCGTATTAAACTCATATTCTCCCTTAAGGGGATCATAGGAAATATTGACCGTAAACTTCTTATTCATATCGATTTCAATCTCGTGTGTATCGACCGTCGTATTCAAATTACTCTTGCGATATAATTGTACCTCCACTTTTTTCGATTCAGAAGGAACATAGGTGAAGGCATTTAAGTTAATGTTACGGATTACCGAATCCCCTTTCATATCGACTTTATACTCGGATGGATCGGCACCGATAAGATTCCAGCGTATTAACTGCAGAATGTCGAAATTGTTATCTGAATCATAGGGAGCATCAACCGTAAGCTGTACACTATCCCTATCAAATACCATTAGCGTATAATAGTGATGTTTTTTAATGCGGACAGTATCTTCGTGATCGCCGATAGAAAACTTCCTCAGACCTGCTTGAATATCTTCATATGCAGCTGGTTGACCCGTCGACCCCGAAATAGTAATTCCCTTGCTCGCTCCAAACAGTCCATCGATATTCAGTTGATTGGGCAAGGAAGCTTGTTTAGATACATTAATAACCGAAATAGACGCAATATCCTCAACCGGATCAATGGTTACTTCCGGTTCAACATGACTTGGACTGCATGCCATAAATAACGAACCTAATACAAGGCTCAGGAAGGATAATTTTTTTGTCATATTGATCGCAATGAAATGGTTAAAATAATCTATAACAAACTTAGCGAACTCCTTGTCGTTTTACAACAGTTTTATTTAATTTAATAGCACATTTTAAATTAGCTATTTCACAATAGAACCATATAAATCGAAGTCTTCAGCCCGATGAATATTTACCGGTACGAAATCACCGGTACGGGCATAATTGTCCCTCGCGTCAATAAGTACTTCATTATCAACTTCCGGCGAGTCATATTCGGTACGACCCACAAAATAATCCCCATCCACTTTATCGATTAAAACCTTGAACGTTTCCCCTATTTTTTCCTGGTTAATCTCGTAAGAAATACCTTGCTGTACCTCCATGATAGCTTCTACACGTTCTTGCTTCGTCTCTTCCGGAACATCATCCACTAAAGTATGGGCATGTGTTTTTTCTTCGTGCGAATACGTAAAACACCCCAGGCGGTCGAAACGCGTTTCTTCGACCCACTCCAACATTTCTTGAAAATCTTGCTCCGTCTCTCCTGGATATCCACAAATTAGTGTTGTACGTAAAGCGATATCTGGAACTTTATCCCGGATTTTATGAACAAGATCAATTTGCTTTTGCTTACTCGTACCACGGCGCATCGAAGTCAACATCCTATCGCTAATGTGTTGTAATGGCATGTCTAAGTAGTTACAAATATTACTTCTTTCATTCATGACGTCCAAGATATCCATCGGAAATCCAGAAGGATAAGCATACTGTAGTCGGATCCATTCGATTCCATCTACATCGGAAAGGTGCCGCATTAAATCAGAAAGATTACGCTTACCGTAAATATCCAGTCCATAGTACGTTAAGTCCTGCGCAATCAGAATAAGTTCCTTGGTTCCATTTGCAGCCAAGAACTTTGCCTCTTTGACCAGATCATCGATTGATTTAGAAACATGTTTTCCGCGCATAAGCGGAATCGCACAAAACGAGCACGGGCGATTACATCCCTCCGCAATTTTGAAATACGAAAAGTGAGATGGCGTAGTTAATAAACGTTCGCCTAATAATTCATGTCGGTAATCTGCACCTATACTGGATAGCAGGTCAGGAAGATCATTGGTTCCGAAATAAGCGTCTACATTTGGGATTTCGGACTGCAGTTCGGGTTTATATCGTTCAGACAAACAACCCGTTACAATCACTTTATTTATTTTACCTTGATCTTTAAGTTCGGAATACTGCAGAATGGTATCTATCGATTCCTGTTTTGCATTGTCGATAAATCCACATGTATTAATTACGACAATATCATTTGCTTGGATATTCGCCGACTCGTGAACGACCTCGATTTGATTGCCCTTCAATTGTCCCATCAACACCTCGCTATCGTGTATGTTTTTCGAGCATCCTAGTGTTACGACATTCACACGAGGTTTACTCACCGGTTGAGCAACCTTTGCATATTTTGTTCTCATTCTTTTTTAATATATGATCACGCGGATTTAAGTTCAACGATCACTTCTTCTTCGGCAACAAGATCGCATCCGCCGTCAATTTAATCCATAAATCCGTGTAATTACTTAAATAGCGAATCCACGAAATCTTTCTTGTTAAATAATTGTAGATCGCCGATTTTCTCACCCACCCCAATATACTTTACCGGAATTTTGAATTGATCGGAAATTCCAATTACCACACCGCCCTTGGCTGTACCGTCTAATTTTGTCAGTGCCAAAGCATTGACATCAGTGGCTTGTGTAAATTGTGTACATTGTTCTATCGCATTCTGTCCGGTGGAAGCATCCAGTACCAGCAAAATCTCGTGTGGTGCACCTGGTACAACCTTCTGCATTACCGTTTTGATTTTACCAAGCTCATTCATTAAACCCACCTTATTATGCAAACGACCCGCTGTATCAATAATAGCGACATCATCACCATTAGCGACGGCAGATTGTACTGTGTCAAACGCGACCGAAGCCGGATCCGATCCCATGGCCTGAGCGACTACACGCACACCTACCCGCTCACCCCAAAGTTGGATTTGGTCTACAGCTGCCGCTCTAAACGTATCCGCTGCTCCCAATACCACCTTGTTTCCTGCCAGTTTGAGCTGATGTGCTAATTTGCCTATAGTAGTCGTTTTGCCGACACCATTGACACCCACCACCATAATAACATAGGGTTTGTGATTTCCGTATTCAAAATTTTCGAAATCCGCACTGTTATTTTCGGCGAGCAGATCTTGTATTTCCTCTTTAAGAAGTCCGTTCAGTTCATCAGTACTTATATACTTGTCCCGAGCAACACGTTGTTGAATACGATCTACAATTTTTAACGTAGTCGTCACACCCACATCCGACGTTACCAGTACCTCCTCAAGATTATCCAATACATCATCATCCACTGTCGATTTACCAACGACGGCTTTCGTAATCTTGGACAAAAACCCCTCTTTGGTCTTTTCCAATCCGCGATCTAAGGCGTCTTGCGCTTCAGGAGTTTCCTGTTTTTTCTTAAAAAAATCAAATAATCCCATTCGTAAAAAAGTAAAAAGTAAGAAGTAAGAAATAAAAAACAGGAATTAAGCCTATCCTTAATCCTTAGTCTATCAACATCAAACATACTAAAAAAGCCCTTCTGGTGCAATACCAAAACGGCTTTTCGTATTTTTAAAGGAAAACTTTAAAAAAGGAATATCTTCTGCTTATTTAGATGCTGCAGCAACAACTTCTTTTACGTTGTCGTTGTGTACCATACTTTCTTTGAAAGTATAAGCTCCAGTTTTCGCAGATTTAGTAGTAATGATAACTTTTGTAAATTCTTTACCGCCACCTTTTTGTAACGATGCAACTGCTTTCTTTGCCATGGTATAATATTTTTAAATCAATGGTACTAGACCACCAATAACGTGATTACTTAATTTCTTTGTGAACAGTAACTTTTCTTAAAACAGGGTTGAATTTTTTCAACTCTAAACGCTCTGTGGTATTCTTTTTGTTTTTTGTTGTGATGTAACGCGACATCCCTGGAAGACCACTTTCTTTGTGCTCAGTACATTCTAAAATTACTTGTACTCTATTTCCTTTTTTAGCCATTGTTTTACTTTATTAAAATCCCGAAGGACTAATGTTCATGAATATTTTTAATTAACAGGCGATTATCTATTAAACGTATCCTTTTTTGATAAATTTATTAATAACCGAAGTAATTCCGTTCTTGTTAATCGTTTTAATAGCAGATGTAGACACTTTTAAAGTTATCCAACGGTCTTCTTCAGGAATATAAAAACGCTTAGTTTGCAAATTCGGGTAGAATTTACGTTTAGTCTTAACGTTCGAGTGAGATACGTTATTTCCTGTTAATGCCGTTTTGCCTGTTAAATCACAAATTCTTGACATGATATTTATATTTAATGTTGTCTATTTACACAAATTGTCTCTTTGCACTCTCTGCAAAGAGTTTGCAAATATCTAAATTCTTTTTGTGATATGCAACAGTAAAATAAGAATTATTTGAAATAATAATTCAATAATAGGCTCTTCTCGCAAATGTATATCTTTTATAATATTATATTTGTCTACAGAAGGCAAAATAGTTTTCAACAATTCACAATGAATAAATATCTATTACGTGGAATTCTGCTTTTACTGGCAGGTTCTGCTGCTGTATATGGCGGCAATATCCTTATGGAAAACGAGAACAATCTATACAAGATCGTTATGGCTCTTGGGGTGATTCTATTTGGAATGGGATTCCTCCTTGCCATCTACAGTTTTTTCCGTAAAATAGACCGCCATACTATTTTAGAAAAAAGAAGAGAAAAGCAGTAAGGAAAATATGCTTCAGAAGACGAAGGGAATTGCCCTCAAGGTCACCAACTATTCGGAAAACAGTGTAGTAGCCCAAATCTTTACAGAAGATTTGGGGCTACAATCCTATTTAATTAACGGTGCCCGAAAACCCAAAGCCAAAATCCACATCAATATGCTCCAGCCACTGCACTTACTGGAGATGGTGGTATACCACAAAGATAATAATGCACTGCAGCGAATTAAAGAGGCGCAACAGTACCCTGCGTTGCACCAGATACCGCTAAATATCGTAAAAAGTTCATTGGCCATTTTTCTTAATGAGGTGCTATATAAAGTATTGAAACATCAACAACCTGATCCGCAACTATTTCATTTCATACAGCAATCTATATTATGGCTAGATGAAACGGAAAGCCCCTTAGCGAACTTCCATCTTAGTTTTCTGATGAAACTCAGCAAATTTCTAGGTTTCTTACCTACCGTAAACCAAGATCAGAAACCGTTCTTTGATTTAATGGACGGCGTCTTTACTGATTCGCTCCCTCCTCATCAACATGTATTGCAGGAGCCGCATACGACGATATTCCACAATATACTCACGTCCAGTTATGAAGCATCCTATGGCTTTCATATGAAACATGTGGATAGAATCTACCTTCTACAAAAGATAATAGATTTTTACCGTCTACATACGGAAAACTTTGGAGAAGTTAATTCACTTTACATTTTAGAAGAAATATTTCACTAGACCGCGCTGTTGGTGTCGATAACTCTCGAAAAATCACAGAGATGAAACCAAACAATTTTCAAGAACCCACATTGTAGTATACGTGACTTTTGTGCTCGCTTAAGCAAAAGCACTTTATTCGAAAGTATATTTGTCTTTCTAGAAATGATTTTCGATATTTAATATCAATTTTAAATTTAAATTATCACAATTATGGAATGGTACTTGAAAGTAGTCCGCGACAACTACGCTAATTTTAATGGTCGTGCCCGTCGTAAAGAATACTGGATGTTTACACTGGTAAACTTTATCATCGGCAGCGTTATCCTTAGGACCATAGACCAACTGTTTGGTCTTACATTTGGAGGAGAAGGTCTTCCTTGGTACAGCCAAAACGGAATCTTAAGCACGGTCTATTCTTTGGCAGTATTGATTCCGGGCCTCGCAGTAAGTGTGCGGCGTCTTCACGACACGGGAAGGTCTGGTTGGAACTTCCTTTGGGTTTTTACATGTATTGGGATAATTTACGTGCTGTACCTCGCTATATTGGAGGGCGATCACGGACATAATGAATACGGAGCAGATCCCAAAGGTGACGAAAATCAAGATCCTTTTGCCGGCCAACGGGAGGCTTATCAAGATCCTAATAACCCTTATACCAATCCGCATACACCCAATAACCCTTTCGACAGCGATAGACCTGTCTAAAACACCGGACAAACATAAAAAAGCCCGTATTCAAAATTTGAATATGGGCTTTTCACAATAAATATATATAGAATCTATTAGATAACTTTTACATTTACCGCGTTAAGACCTTTGCGGCCTTGCTCCACATCGTAAGACACGTTGTCGTTCTCACGAATTTTGTCGATTAATCCTGACACGTGAACGAAAATTTCGCTCTCTCCAGAATTTGGAATGATGAAACCGAAACCTTTGGTTTCATTAAAGAATTTTACTACTCCTTCTTGCATTGTATTAAGGTATTATTTTTTCTAAAGGTATTAAATTTTTTGAAAAGATGTAATTTTTTTGAAAACAACTTTAAACGCTGATAATTGTTTTGTGTCTATCCAATACATAAAAACGGTAGAGTTTTTGAAGTACTTTTACATACATAGATTACATACACATGAAAAAATTATTAGGTATCCTTATTTTGATCGGCGCAATGACAATGGCTCAAGCGCAAACCGGAAATGTCGAAAACAGTCGTAAAGTAGCGACCAAAGGTTTCGCCGAACGTGAAGTAACTCCAGATATTATTTATCTTTCCATTAATTTGAAAGAATTTTATATAGATGGAAATACCAAGAAAAAAGTTTCCATTGAAACATTGGAAAAGCAACTATACGATGCTGCTATAGCAAATGGGGTGAAAAAAGAGGATTTTACCATTCAAAACGTTTATAGCTACAACTACAATACGAAGAAAAAAGGCAACGAATTATTGCAGGCCCGCCAATATCGTCTCAAAATATCTAACCTCAATAACCTAGACCTCATGTTAGATAAAGTAGATCCTTTTGGAATCGAAAGCACGTCCATTAGTGGATACGATCATTCGCAGAAAAAAGAAATTGAAAAAGAATTAAAAACGGAAGCGGTAAAAGATGCACGTCGCAATGCAGAGATATTAGCAGAAGCGGACCAGCAAGGAGTAGGAAAGGCCTTAGTCATCAACGACAACAGCAGCATGAACTTCAATGACCTCATTCCACAACCTCGCATGATGGCTTATGCAAAAACGGCAGACTCCTCTGTAATGGAATCAAGTGGAAATGGTCTTAATATCGACATCCGCCCAATCAAACTGACCTGTTATATAGACGTGGTATTTGAGTTGAAATAAAAATGGTTAATGAAATAGCATTTCCTGAAGACAAGCGCTCCAAAGATTTTCGATGGGTAGAACGTATGTCCAAATGGATGGATAGCGAGTTTAGTATTGGAAAATTCAAGTTTGGGTTGGATCCAATACTAAATTTCATTCCATTAGGTGGTCAGACCGCGTCATTTGGGATTTCATTGATGCTAGTCATTGTGATGTACCGCAACGGGGTAGGATCCAAGGTCGCGGTCAAGATGCTTCTAAATGTAATGTTAGACGCGATATTAGGTTCAATCCCGTTAATTGGAAATATATTTGACTTTTTTAACAAAGCCAACCAAAAGAACATTAAGCTTTTAAAGGAACATTATTTTGAAGAGAAGCATCAAGGGTCTGCCAAAGGGTTATTGATCTCCATCTTTTTCATATTATTCCTCCTTTGTGGTGTGATCTTCTATATGATGTGGCTTTTAGGAGAATGGCTTTTCAGTTCTATAGAAAATTTATTCTAACCTAAAATATTAGTGCCTAGTTGAAAAAATTATCCACTATTTTTGTACCATGTCTAAAACAAGAATATTTGCATTAATTATTATCGTCGTCATGCTCGCCGCGATTCTGACTAATCCCAAGGAAGAGGAGTTTTATCTTGCCGTAAAAGAAAAAGCGACCACTTTAGTGGAAAAGGAACTCAATTACGAACACCAAGATGCATTAAATCTGGGCATGACATTATTTGGCAACCGCATTGTCGACGAGTTTGTTACGAATAACGTGCGGATAAAAAATTACTATTTATTTTCGGTCGTAAGTCTTAAATGGCAGGGCGAAGAAACCCCGATAGGAGGTGGTGCTTTTAAAAATATATGGTTTAGTTCAAAAATTGACGAAAAATCAGAAGAGATCGTCGGTATACTCAAAAGGCTGTAATGTTAGAGATACTTTACGAAGACGAAAATCTCATTGCGATCAATAAACCACACGGTCTATTGGTGCACCGATCTTCCATTGCCGCAGACACATCGCTATTTGCCTTACAGCTCCTTAGGGATCAAATTGGTAAAACAGTTTATCCAGCACATCGTCTCGATAGAAAGACCGCTGGTGTCCTATTATTTTCGCTGGATAAAGAGACCGATCAACTGGTTCAGCCTTTATTCGCCAATAAAGCAATAGAAAAAAAATACATCGTAATAGTAAGAGGCTTCTGTCCCGAAGAGGGTACAATAGACTATCCTTTGGCCAAAGACAACGGTACGGTACAGGAAGCCATAACACATTTTAAAAAGCTCGCTCAGGCTGAAATTGATATTCCTTCGGGAAAATTTCTAACTTCACGATATTCCCTCGTGGAAGCAATTCCCGAAACCGGACGAATGCATCAATTAAGACGACATTTTGCGCACATCCTCCACCCGATAATAGGTGATAGACCACACGGATGCAACAAGCAGAATAAAATTTGGAAAGAAACATTTGAAATGGACACTATGATGTTGCATGCCCGATTACTTGACTTCATCCACCCCCATACGCAAAAAAGAATACAAATCGAAGCTACTCTTCAGCCCGAATTTCATCGCGTACTTGAGATACTAGCTATACCCAATCCGTACGATCATGCTTAACAATTTCTTAATCGAAATATTTTTGACCATTTCAGGGGTAAGTGCGGCTTCGGGCTTGCACTATGAAAATAACAGTATTTTTCTGATCGCCGACAACAGCAATTACCTCTACACCTATCTTATTGCAGAAAATCGCCTCGAAAAGCGCTTGCTTTACGGAGAAAACAGCAATAACGAACTGCTGAGCAAAGCAAGCAAATTAGATCTCGAATCTATTTTTAAATTCAAGGATACATTCTACTTATTCGGATCTGCCTCTACAAAAAACAGAAACCATCTTTTCAAGCTAAATCTCGGCGAAACTGATGCCGTAATGCACCACATATGGACAGATAAGTTTAAAGCCGTAAAAGAATCGTTATCTATTGCCGATGAGGATCTAAATATTGAAGGATCCTTTATCCACCAAAATCATTATTATCTTTTCAACCGAGGAAATGGCCCTGCTGGAAAAAATGGAATTATCCTGATAGATTTAAAATTTAAAGATCCCGTGCAATTTTTTCCAGTTGTTCTCCCTCGTTTTGAAAAGGGAATAGCCAGCTTCACAGATGCTATACTTATCGGTAACAGTGTTTACTTTTTGGCAGCGATAGAAGATACTCAATCCACTTATGAAGATGGAGAAAAAGGAGGAAGTCTATTTGGCAAAATAGACCTTGAAACCAAACAGGTTCAGGACATAACAATGATATCCACTACCCATAAATTCGAAGGGATCACCTTAATGGCAGAAGATGAGAATAAATTGTTTTTTTTGTTGTGTGAAGATCCGGATGATGAAAGTCTTGAAACGACGATCTATAAACTCACTGTACAAAAGTAATCGATTGCGCAAATTACTAATATCATAAAATGATCGTCTTTATTGTTGTTTAAATAACTATTTTTGTAACAAAACATTACTAAAATAAACAAAATGGAACTGATCTATTCAAAGAGAATCGTTAAACACCCACGAGAATGATTCTTTGAACATCGATAAATTTCATGCTGTCCTAAAAACATAATTATAAAACAAATGAAAAATACTGCTTTAACAGACCTGCATACATCATTAGGTGCTAAAATGGTTCCTTTCGCCGGCTTTAATATGCCGGTGCAATATTCCGGTATTAATGATGAGCACGAGACAGTACGTACAACTGTCGGCGTTTTCGATGTAAGTCATATGGGCGAATTTATATTAAAAGGAGAAAAAGCATTGGACTTAATCCAAAAGATTTCTTCTAATGATGCCGCTAAGCTTTACGACGGCAAAGTACAATACGGCTACATCCCAAATGAAGACGGTGGTATCGTAGACGACTTTTTAACTTATCGCATAGACGAAACGACGTATTTATTGGTAGTAAATGCCTCTAATATTGAAAAGGACTGGAACTGGATCAGCAAATACAATACCGAAGGTGTTGATATGAAAGATATCTCTGACAAAACTTCGTTGTTAGCAATCCAAGGCCCTAAAGCGTCAGATGCATTACAATCGCTAACAGATATCGATCTTGCGCCAATGGAATATTACACCTTCCAAAAGGGAAAATTCGCTGGGGTAGACAATGTAATTGTATCGGCCACAGGCTACACCGGAGCTGGAGGTTTCGAAATCTATGTGGCAAATGAAGACGCAGAGAAAGTATGGAATGCCATATTTGAAGCCGGCGCAGCTTATGGTATCAAACCAATAGGATTAGGTGCACGCGATACTTTGCGTTTGGAAATGGGATTCTGTTTATATGGAAATGACATTGACGACAAAACATCACCTTTCGCCGCGGGCTTAGGCTGGGTAACGAAATTCACGAAAGACTTTGTAAATTCAGCTAATCTTAAAGCTGAAAAAGAAAATGGCGTTGCACAGAAATTAGTTGGCTTTGAAATGATTGATAGAGGGATCCCTCGCCACGATTATGAAATCGTAGATGCCGAAGGTCACGTGATCGGTCGTGTAACCTCGGGAACACAATCCCCTTCATTGAAAAAGTCTATTGGTCTCGGTTATGTCAATACCTCCTTTGCAAAGGAGGGTACTGAAATCTACATCCATATCCGTAATCAAAAGGTGAAAGCGGTAATCAAAAAACCTCCTTTTGTAAAATAATCATAGAAAGAATAAAAAACGGGTTAATGTAAAATTTAACCCGTTTTTTTATTCTTCTTTTGCTTCGTCAAAGGAGGTGTTCGTAACGCTGGTTTAGCCTGATTCCGGACATATTTTAAGAGTACCATTTTTAGGTAGATCAACACCACACCAATGGCGATAGCCAATCCAAGAATCAGCATATTCCCACTTTTATAAGCGGCAACTCCACTCATAATCAGAAAAACAATCCCCAGATTAAGTAATACATTTAATATAATTTGCTTCTTCATTTTTTGGTTCCTTTTTGTTGTATGACTCTTTCTCGAATAAAATAAAAATAGACGATTCCCCCAATGATATTTAAAAAAACAATAAATAGGGTTAACATGATTCGTTCGGAAGGATCGATATACGGAGAAAGCATAATTTCCCGAAGTACCATAAATACCCATATAAGCGAAATTAGTAACGAAACACTAAAAATAAACGGAGCAAAAGATACCTTGAGGGTCAATAATAGAATCCCTATTATATAAAACACCAAACTAAACAAGAATGCTTCTTTAGTTTGGTGAAATAGATTCATGAGTTTCATGCTACAAAGATACAGGAAGTTTTACAGATGCCCCTACAAAACCGATACCGTCTTTTCTAAAATTGTCTAAACGATCGAACGGAAACGATACTCCCTGTAATTTTCAACATTTGTTTACGGGAATATACCCAGTTCTTCGTAAGAAACACCAATTTTATTTATCGCACAAATAAATGCAGCAGTACGCATATCATCCACACCAGGTGTATTGACATAGATTTCTCTTATTTCTTGATAAGACCCCATCATTGTATCTTCAAGCCCCGAGTGAACGAGATCAATTTCGTCCGGGCCTTTGAGGATGATTTTACGCTCTACTTCAGAGACCTTCTTATTCGTCATGCTTTCCACAGAGTTGATAATCTCGGCATATCTGTTTTCACTAAACCGCTTCTCCAAACGTCCATAACGTACATGACTTAGGTTCTTTAACCATTCAAAATAAGAAACAGTTACGCCTCCGGCATTCAGATACATATCCGGAATAACCAATACTCCTTTTCTGAGCAATATTTCATCCGCATCTGGGGTCAAAGGACCGTTTGCGGCTTCACCGATAATTTTAGCTTGAATACGGGAAGCATTGTCTTTATGGATTACCGATTCCAAAGCTGCTGGAATAAGAATATCGCACGCTTGTTCTAGCCCTTCGGAAATATTTTCTATATTTCTAGCATTAGGAAAATTCAACAATGAACCGCTCTTAGCACGATGCGCCTGCGCCATATCGACATCTATTCCGTTCGCATCATAGATCGCTCCATTGTATTCGATCAATCCGACAATAATGGCTCCGGCATTCTGAAAATATTTAGCGGCATGGTAGCCTACATTTCCTAACCCCTGAATGATAACTCTTTTCCCCCTTATCCCAGTCGTCAGACCCAATTTTACCATATCTTCTTCGAAAGCACAAGCCTCTCGAATCCCAAAGAATACGCCTAGACCTGTTGCTTCTACACGACCTCTAACACCACCCTGCGAAATAGGTTTGCCCGTAACACAGGCCATCGCATTAACATCATTGGGATTTAAAGATGAATATGTATCTACTATCCAGCTCATTTCCCGCCCACTTGTACCATAATCGGGCGCGGGAACATCAATCCCAGGTCCAATAAAATTTTTTTTGCACAATTCGGAAGTATAGCGACGGGTGATTTTCTCCAAATCGAATACGCTATATTTCTTAGAATCTATTTTTATACCGCCTTTTCCGCCACCAAAAGGCACATTCACAATAGCACACTTATAAGTCATCAGTGCAGCCAAAGCCATCACCTCATCCTGATTTACTTCCATACTAAAACGAATCCCACCTTTGCAAGGTAACTTGTGGTGAGAATGCTGTACGCGATAGGCTTCTATCACTTCCACACCATCACCGATACGAACGGGAAATTTGACACGCAATATCGAATTACATGCCTTGATCTGCTCCAATATCCCGGCTGAAAATCGTGTAAATTTAGCCGCCTTATCAAAGCTTCGTTCTACCCCTTTGAAAAAACTATAGTCACTTGTAGACATAAAAATGGTTTATTTATTCTGTTTATAATTTTCGATAAAATTACCAAAAATCAGTAGATAAATCTTTAAAAACCAGTGAAAAGTGAATTTTTAACAAGTTTTCAGCGATGACGCCATATTATTATAAAATAATAAACAAAGGTCAAAATTAGTTGGGATCTTGTTAGCATTCTTTCCCTAAATTGACAAAAAAGAAAAAGGGAACAAACTATAATTTATTCCCTTTTTGCACCTATTCATACTGATGCCATTAATACACATCCAATTCAGGATCAATCTCTTCTTTCCAAGCTAAAATACCACCCTTTAGGTTGGAAAGATTCGTGTAGCCTTGTTGTTCCAATAGCATCACTGCCTGAGCACTTCGTTTACCTGAACGGCACTGGATGATAACGGGAATATCTTTAGAAATTTTCTCAGCCTCAATCACAACGCCCGATAGCGGAATATTAAGGCCATTTAAATGAGATACTTCATATTCAAAAGGTTCACGAACGTCGATTAATTGAAACTCTTCGTTTCGATCCATCATTGACTTTAATTCTTGAACAGTAACTTCTTTCATAGTTTTCTATTTTAATCAAACTTAGATAAAATGCTTCGAATTCGCAAACCGCACACAGTGAATTTAAAGTAGAAAAATACGACTTTCTTCCGATACACACCGTTTGTAGTATCATAACATTTCTAAAAATGCTAACTTGCCTAAAACTTTTTATTATATGATAAAATATGCTTTTTTACTCCTTGGTTTTTCCTCATCACTATGTTGCACATTGGCACAACAACCTTCGGTAAAACCTGTTTCAAATAAAGAAGAAATCGCCCGTATCCTGAACACATTAGCTTCGGACGATATGCAGGGCAGACATGCTTTTACTCCAAACATTGCTAAAGCGGCAGATTTTATTGCCGATGAATTTAAGACAATCGGACTAAAACCTTATGCCGAAGATAACTATAGACAGACTTTTTCCGTTCGAAAAATCATACGAAAAAGCCAAAAAATAATGCTTAATAAAAAAATACTTGCTGAAAATGAATATCTTATCCTTGGAAATAATCCCGTTATAAACTGGAAAGAATACAATACCTCGTTAAGAATAGATAAAGGTGAAGATTTCGCCATTAGGTTTAGAGAAATAGCAACTTCTCCTGAAGATGCTATCGTGCTAGTACACCCCTCATTTGCGGAAATGATTTTGCGATTCAATAAAATATATGGCCGGGAAAATGTGCTTTCAAAAACAGAACAACATTCTCCGGCTAAAGTATTTATTGTTACCAATGAGAAAAACCCTTCGATTGATGTTCATGCTGAAAATGAAATTCAAGACTTTCCATTATTTAATGTGGCTGGTATGCTTCCAGGTAAAAGCAAACCAGAGGAGTTTGTCATATTCTCTGCACATTACGACCATATCGGAATAATCCAAGCAGATGGTCAAGATTCTATTGCCAACGGTGCTGATGACGATGCTTCGGGAACTACGGCAATGATTAGCTTAGCCAAATATTATGCAACGCTCAACAATAACGAAAGAACGTTGATTTTTGTCGCATTTACGGCCGAAGAAATCGGAATGTACGGCTCAAAATATTTTTCAAACGAGATAGATCCGGAGAAAGTTGTGGCAATGATTAATATCGAAATGATCGGCAAAGATTCTAAATTTGGCCCCAATACCATGTATATTACGGGATATAACGCCTCTAACTTAGGCCAATTGATGCAATCTAATCTGCAGGGTTCGACCTTTCAATTCCATCCCGACCCCTATCCGCAACAGAATTTATTCTACCGCAGCGATAATGCTGTACTCGCGGCATTGGGTGTGCCTGCGCATACTTTTTCTACTTCTCAAATCGACAAGGACACCTATTATCACACCGTAAAAGATGAAGTGGGCACCCTAGATCTCGACAATATAAAATCGAGCATTGAGGCTATTGCAATAGGAGCAAAGGGTCTAGTGGATGGCACGCAAACGCCATCTCGGGTAGAGAGATTAAAAGATTAGAAGAGACAAGGCTGTGTGGGCGATGTTGTCCTGGACAACATCGCCCACACAGCCTTTTATTTAGATGGCTTACATGACCCGCTTGTGTTCCGTGAATACCTTTGTATCTACTACATTCAACTTGCCTATCTCCGTACCTACATTGATTCTGAAACTACCTTTTTCAGTAACTCTCCTTAGATCGTAATCCACGAACGAAAGATCCTTACCGTTCAATATAAATACGAGATCTTTGGTTTCCCCCGGATTTAATTCGATTTTTTGAAAAGCTCGTAATCGTTTATTGTCGGGTGTAATGGAAGCGTATTCATCTGATGAATACAATTGCACGACTTCTTTTCCTGCACGATTTCCGCTATTCGTCACTTTTACAGTGACCGTGAAATTCTCATCGGCCTTGATGTTAGTTTTGTCGAAGGCGAGACCTGCATATGTAAAAGTGGTATAACTCAATCCATAACCAAATGGGTACTGGAATTCCACCGCATTCTGGTAGTTATAAACACCGTCCATCGATTCCTTTACCTCGGCAGGTTTATAATCGTATGTCAATAGTGCGTTCGGAAACTTTGGATAAGAATATGGCAATTTTCCAGAAGGGTTAATCTCACCAAAAAGAATGGAAGCCAATGCATCTCCACCATAATTCCCAGGTAAATAGGTTTGAATAACCCCTTTCAGTTCCGCTTCAAAACGACTGATTAGTCTCGGGCGGCCTTCATTGAGCACCAATATAACAGGTTTGCCTGTTGCTATTAAAGCTTTGGCCAATTTTTCTTGATTTTCTGAGATATACAAATCATTCATATTGCCAACCGATTCGGTATAGGTATTCTCTCCAAGACATAGGATAATAGATTCTACATGCTGTGCTGCGCGTACTGCTTCATCTATATCGATTTGATACTCTTCATGCCATTCACCATCGTTTTTATAGGATACCCCGGCAACGTAAGTGGTATTTTCCTTTCCATTTTTGTGGGCTATTGCATCATATATCGTGTGGTAACCTTCCGAAAATTCATGTACTTTTTCTCCTTGCCAAGAATAAGACCAACCTCCGTTGAGCGCTCGCATCGAATGTGCATTTGGTCCCGAAACCAATACCTTTGTATTCACCTTGAGTGGCAATACATTGTTGTTCTTCAATAGCGTAATAGATTCAGCTGCCGCATCAAAAGCTAATTTTTTGAACTTTTCTGACGCAAAATCTAGATATTGACCCTCTTTTGGGATTGGATTTTCAAAAAGTCCCAACGCCATCTTAAGTTTTAGTATCTTCGTAACTGCATCGTCAATGCGCGCGATCGGCACCTCTTCGTCTTTCACCAATTCGATCAAGTAGTCACAAAACTTAAAATTATACGGTACCATAGACATATCGATACCGGCATTTATCGCCTTTTTCACCGCCTCCTTATGATTTTCAGCAGCCTTATCACGGTTGTAAATATTCTCAATATCTGCCCAGTCGGTCACAATAACACCTTCGAATCCAAGTTCCTCTTTCAACAATTTGGTTAATAATCCCGGATTGGCATGTACAGGTAGTCCATTAATAATCCCCGAATTGATCATGACGCTGTGTGATCCCGCATCAATGGCTGCTTTATATGAGCCTAGATAATATTCACGTAATTGAATTTCTGGAATCCATGTCGGAGTGCGATCTTTCCCCGAGCGCTCTGCTCCATAGGCAATAAAGTGCTTGATACAGGATGCTACCGAAAACGGACTGGAAAGGTCATCACCTTCGTATCCTTTGATAGCAGCAGCTGCCATTGTAGCGGTCAGATAGGAATCCTCACCATAGGTCTCCCACATCCTCGGCCAGCTCGGAATGCGTCCGAGATCTAGTAAGGGGCTGAAATTCCAAGGGATAGCAGATGCCCGCGTCTCATAAGCCGTTACCTGAGATCCTTTATAGGCAAACTCTGGCTGCCATGTTGCTGCGATACCTATTTGCTGGGGAAAAAACGTTGCTCCTGCGGTGTATGTAGTACCATGGATCGCATCGACACCATAAATTATAGGAATACCGGTTTCTTTAATAGCCTCCTCCTGTAACTTCCCTATCAAGTCATTCCATACCTCCACAGTTCTCGCTCTATTATTGGCTGTATTCAATACTGAGCCGACTTTATATTTTTTAAATGCGGTCTCTAGCTGTATTGGGTCTAACACCAATGGTTCTTTGCTTGAAAATGGATCCGGTCCTATTGTTAACACATCTAAAGTTACCTGTGTCATCTGTCCCACCTTTTCTTCCAAGGTAAGACGTTTTAAAATTGCCTCTACTTTTGATTCGTCTACATTGGTAAACAGTTTTGCTTGTGCATACAGCGATCTTCCGGAGATGATCAAACCAAATGAAAGAGCAAGTACAAGCGTGCCTAGTCTATTGTTCATAATATACGTGTATAGTGCGGTAAGGGATTGTTATTTTTTTCTATTTAGACGGATTTATGAGATCATATACTCTAACATAATCAACTTTCATTTCGGCAGGAAAAGCATGTTCATCCACCCCTTGCTGTCCGCCCCAATCTCCACCTACAGCGATATTGATTAGCCAATGAAATCGTTTATCAAAAGGCCAAGCATTAGATCCTTTCTTTTCATTGGGAAAATTGAATATTTGTTGATCGTCGACGAATCCACGGATATAATCGGGAGTCCAATCTACGCGATATAAATGAAACTCAGTAGAAGGGTTCTGTATCGCTTTCGTAGCTGTTTTCTGTGTTCCGATCGAATGGTGATAATCTTTCGTGTGCGTACTGATATGTACCACACCCAAATCGTATCCGACATGCTCAAGGATATCAATTTCACCAGAGTTTGGCCATCCACCATAAGCCCAATCGGTAGGCAACATCCAAACGGCAGACCATGTCCCCCTTCCGGTAGGCACCTTGGCCTTTACTTCAAACCGACCGTATAAAAAATCTGCCTTGCCTCGGCTCACCAATCTAGCAGATGTATACGCTAATCCCTCAAAATCTTCTTTACGGGCGGTAATAGTCAGTGATCCGTCTTCTACCCGTGCATTTTCCAACCTAGATTCGGTGTAATACTGAAGTTCGTTGTTCCCCCATCCATTATTTTCGGAACCCACATCATATCCCCATTTTTTGGGATCGGGAGCTCCTTCGTAATCAAATTCATCAGACCAAGTTGGTGATGTTGTAAATTGCCAATTGTTATTGATCACAGAGTCTAATGTACCGCCACTTTTTTCTTCACTGACACAGCCAAAAAGAGAAGCAGATAAAAAAACACACAACAAAGTTGCTAAAAGATTGATATGCATATCTAATATTGTTCTACAGAAACCATATAGGTCTCCATTCAAGGTAAAAAATGTATAGGGGCATTAATAATTATTTTGCGTTAATCCGCCAGTTCGCACTTCGTTATCCGGAATAGGCATCAGTTCATGTTTACCCGCAATAAAACCCTGAGCAGCTAATTCTGCTGATGCCCTGCCCCAACGGACAAGATCAGGGAAACGAGCACCTTCATAAGCGAGCTCCAGTTGTCGCTCGCTAACGATAGATTCAAATAAGGCCGTACCTGTGGCAGTAATATCTGGCAAATTAGCACGAAGTCGAACTTTATTTAGTTCGGTCCGCGCCCTATCTTCATCATTGGAACGATAATATGCTTCCGCAGCCATTAACAACACGTCCGAATACCGAATTAAACGCCAATTATTCCCATAGTTCAATTCGGCAACCGGAGCACCAGATTGTGACGCATACGTACCATATTTCCGTTGGAAATAACCTTCAAATTGATAAGCGTTTGTACTTGTCCAGTCTCCTCCGGCAGCCCGCAGCTCGCTTAACGACATCACCGTATTCTTTCTTCTATCGACATCACCGGCAGCGATAAATGCATCCCAAAGTTTTTTCTTTGGTGTTATAAAGCCCCAGCCGCCGACGAGCGAATCGGCAGGTGCCTTAACATAAAAGTCACTGCGAGGTCCCATCAATTGGATATGGATGTTGCTAATCGGACGAGAGTCCCATGGGAAATTACCCCAATCGTAACTCCGGTCGCTGGCATAGCTTACTTCAAAAATAGACTCTTTCCCAAACTCGCCTGTCCGTGAAAATGCATGTCCTATACTTGGTTCCAGACCGTATTGATTTGAAGTGATGACGTTATCAAACTCGGCTGCAGCGGATTGCCATTTTTCTTGATAGAGAAGTACCTTTCCTAAGAGAGCCTGTGCTGTCCCCTTGGTTACCCTAAACCGATCTCCTCCAGCATAACCACTACGAATCGGAAGCACAGCAATGGCGTCGCGACAATCTTGCTCTACTTGAGCATACACATCTGCACGAGGCTGCCGTCCGGTTGAAGTATATTGAGTCGCAGGCACATCGTCTAAAACCAGGGGCACATCACCCCATAACGACGTCAATTCAAAATACTGATACGCCCGAATCACTTTAGCCTCCGCAATGAGACGTTTACGCAAATCGTTATCCGGACTCACCTTATTAATCACCTTATTCGCACGAAAGATCGTGTAGTAACACATCCTCCATACATCACGTATACTTTCATTTGTCGCATCAAAATTATAGGTGTTGATCTGCTGATAACCCGGTTGATCTCCAGGACCACTACCTCCAGCATTCGCCTCATCCGATGGTAGTGTTTTGATAAAGTAAACGCTACCCCAAGTACCATTATAATGTGCCGCCATGAAGTTGTAAATGGCGGTAACTGCTTGTGTTGCATCCACATCCGATTCGTAAAAATCGTCCTCAGAATATTGTCCCGGAACGTCTTGTTCCAGAAATTTCTCACACCCCGCAAACAGGAGTAACATGGCAGTAAGAACTGAAAAACTCTTGATATATCTCTTTTTCATAATATGTATCTATTTAATTATTAGAATGTAAAGGATAAACCCACCATTGCCTTTCTTGGAATAGGGTATCCTCCCCTGTCAATACCTATGCTATTTCCACCGTTACTTCCCCCTTCAGGATCTACACCCGGGTATTTGGTGAACGTGAAAAAGTCGTCAAGCGAAACGTACACTCTTGCATTCTTGAACCTGATAGTGTTTAAAACATTATCGCCTAAGGTATATCCGAATTGCAATTGACGGATTCGGGCAAAAGATCCACTAAATATCATCAAGTCACTATTATAGATGTAATTGTTGGACGTATTAGGGGCAAACCAGGTATTAGTGCTTCCCGGTCCTGTCCATGCATCGGTCGAGAAGAAAGCAGGTTTGTTTGCTGTCGGCCGATCTGTTCGATTAAAGCCCATCATGATGTCATTTCCTGTCTGCCCTTGAAATAGCACAAGAAAGTCAAATCCCTTATACGAGGCGCTCAGCCGGGCCCCATAAACAAAATCTGGATGTGGATTTCCGATCATCGTCATATCCGCATTAGATATTTGTCCGTCACCATTCACATCCACAACTCTTGGATCCCCTGGATTTGGTGCGTATCCCGTTAGGCCGTTGTCCGCAATATATTGTGATATCTCTTCCGGTGTTTGGAAGATTCCGTCTGTTTTGTACCCATTAAAATACCAGATAGGATTGTTTAGTGTCATAGCTGTTGCCGTCCAACCCGTACCAACTCCTGCCCCGCCGATAAAAGGAATATTGGGATCAAGACGCGTTACCTTATTATTCAACGTGGTGAAGTTACCTCCAATTTCAAAATTGAAATCCGAACCAATTTTGTCGCGGTAGTTCATCTCAAATTCGAAACCCTTGTTAACGACTTCTCCGGCATTGACTGTCAATAATGGAGCACCTGCAAAAAAAGGAGCGGAGCCCGTCGTCAACAGATCCATTGTAGACTTTTTATAGTAGTCCATGGTTACTGATAAGCGGTTACTTAGGAATGCTAGATCCAAACCCACATCAAACTGCTGACTTGTCTCCCAGGTAAGGGTAGGGTAAGCAAGGTTATTGGGAGCTGCACCATTCAATAGGTTTCCATCCGCATCGGGATAGAAATGTCCAGAACCCACAGCATTCATCCATTCACCAAGTCCCACTGCCGAAAGGCTACCATTTTGTCCCCAACTGGCGCGAACCTTAGCATAGTTCAAAATACTAGATAATGCCGCTCCATAAAAACTCTCGTTGGAAAGAATCCATCCCGCCGATACAGACGGGAATGTTCCCCATTTATATCCGCTGGAGAACAGGGACGAACCGTCTCTTCTTACCGTAGCGTTCAATAGGTACCTTCCCGCGAAATCATAGGAAATCCGACCAAAAAATGACGCCAGTGTACGCGTATTGGCATTACTACCTATGCGGTCGGTATCATCTGGCACGAAATCGGCATAGGAGAATCTATCTTCTTCTTTAAAAAGTCCTGCATAACTTCCGTTCATCCCATGCCACATAAATTTCATAGCAGATACACCTCCCAATACGGATAAATTATGCTGATTAAATGCGCGTTGATAAGTTGCGAAGTTTTCCCACTGCCAGGACGTCCAGGTGTCACTATTGTCCCATCCCGTTGCTATACTGTTAAGGCTTTCGCTGGAAGACCAAAATGTCGGTGTCCATCCGTGACCTTGTTGTGAAGCGATGTCTACACCAAAACGTGAGGTAAACTTGAAGTTCTCGATCGGTTCCACTTCTGCATATACATTTCCCACTATCTTATTCTGAACAGTTTCCCCCCTTGCCATATCTATGCGTGCCAACGGATTACCATATTCTCCTCTTAACCAATTGGAGATACCATATAAGTTTCCGTTCGGATCTGTCCGCAACAAAGGCCCAATAGGATCCCCATTAGGTGTAGTTCCTCCCATTGCCGCTTGTACATGTGACGGCAAGGTCGAACCATTAGCATACACCACTGGCGTCGTCGGATCCATTACCAAGGCACTAACCAGGATAGAACCAAACTCGTTGTTGTCAGAGATCGCCCTTCGCTTAAACTGCGTAATAGACAACCTATTTCCAACAGTCAGCCAAGATCGTAATTTACTATCTCCGTTAAAACGCACATTGTAACGATCAAACCTCGATTTAGGGCCACCTGCAATACCTTCTTGTGTGAAATAAGTCCCGCTTAATAAATAAGTAGACTTTTCTGAACCTCCGCTAAAGGTCAATGTATGGCGCTGTTGGGGCGCATTATTTATTACTTCCGATAACCAGTTTGTACCCTCTGGATCAGTGACGTCAGAAGCCGAAGGACTCCCTGGTGTATTGGACGCTTGCAAATACTGCTGATACTGATCTGCATTCATCATTGTAATGAAATTATTTTTAACAGATTGCTGTACAAGCTGCGAACTCCAGCTAATGTCTGACGTGTTATGCTTCCCTGTTTTCGTGGTAATAATAATGACACCATTCGCGCCCTCAGCGCCATAAATCGCTGCTGAGGCTGCATCCTTAAGCACTTCTATGGATGCTACTTCTGATGGGTCGAGAGCTTCAATCCCACCGGCGCGTACACCATCAATAACGTAAAGCGGTTGATTAGATCTATTTGACCCCGTGCCACGAATCCGTATATTGATTCCCGCTCCAGGCTGGCCTGAAGTCGGTAGCACGGTGACACCCGCAGTCCTCCCCTGTAATGCCTGATCTATTCGCGCGTTAGACACAGATTTAAGTTCTTCTTCTTTTACGGAAGATATTGCCCCTGTGACCAAACTTTTCTTTTGTGTTCCATACCCAACGACAACAACTTCGTCCAACTCGCTTAGCTCTTCCTCCAATGAAACATTGTACGTTCCGCTAGATGTGACACTGATTTGTTGAGAAACCCTTCCCACCTGACTGAACACCAAAGTAGCACTTGATCCCGAAATTGTAATTGAATATTCGCCTGACACATTCGTACTTGTAGATATACTTTGTCCCAGGATAGCTACTGTAACACCCGGAAGGGGATTACTCCCCACAGTAGATGTTACACGACCTCTTACCTGCAACGATTGTGCAACAAGTTCCATGGTCGAAAAACACATACATAGTAACATGAATGCATGTAAAACTCCATTTCTCATAAGCTGAAATTATTAAACATGGTTTATAAATTATTTGGTTATCCATATAGTCCTCTTTCTGTGTGACAGATTTTAGAAGACTATACATCAAATTTAGGTTACGAATTCTAATTTTTGCTTTTTCAGAGGCCTACAATTAGCCCTACAGAAAATGAGAAACAATAAAAAATATCTAAAAACAGCACTACAAACGCACTACAACAAATATTCAAGTCATTGATTTACAAACGCTTAAAAAGTATCTCGAAAATGTTAGGATTTCATGAAAATAATCGACGGAGGGGAGTTCTATATATCCTTCCGCATGATATAATCATCTAATATATACTTGTAATAAGGTATATCTACTGCTTGAGTAACGACAAAGCCTTGTTTCAGATAGAAATAATAAGCTTTATTTCCTCTATTTACGTTTAATTCAAGAGTGGTTATATTACGTTTTAATGCTTCATTTGCAGCAAAGTTAATCAATAGTGTACCGCATCCTTTACCCTGAGTTTCTGGAAGAAGATACAGTTTTTCGATCCGTAATAGGAGGCTAGTACTTTTCTTTTCCACTAGTGCCATAAAACCCACCGCTACTCGATTTTCATCAAATAGAAGATAAAACTCTTGGCCATCATGTATTGATTTTTTCAGCGCTGAAATACAATATAAATTTTCGAGCATAAAATCTATCTGCTCCTGGTTTAGAACATCAATATAGGTGGGTGGATAAATCTGATGTGCCAATTGATGAATAATTAAAACATCTTCGGCAGCAGCCTTTTGGATAGTAAACATTAGATTTCTTCTCCTATCCACACAAATTCGGGTGTATTAAAGGCTAGATAAATAAATCCATCTTGCTCCGTAATAAATGTATTTATGGATACCTTCTGGATGCCGACCAATGATTTTAACCGGTCTTCCCGCACAAAAATCTTTTCTCCCTTTTGTTTCCACTTTTTGTATTCCCTTTCTACAAAAACATACCTTTTGCCCCCAAAAAATAACACGATGTTTATCTTGTTACAATAAGAAAAAACCGCATCCGGAATTTCATCACAAATAATATTAACGGCTTTATAGTTATTAACAACCAAATACTGCAGCGCATCAGCAATAAATCCACGTTGGAGTGGGATTTTTTTTATCTGTTCCTGTATATATAGATTATTACATTGATTCGTAACAACAACGTCTACCTTGATGTCATCTGCCAGAAAGAAATCTATCGTATAGTCATTGGTAAAAACGGTAGGGCACCATTCCAGCAATTGACCAACATATTCTTTATCTAGATCCGTTACCGATTCCACAACCAATGCCGGTTCTTGATTTTCTCTTACTATATGATGAGAAGACATTTTTTGAAATTAAAAAACCATAATAAGATTTTTTACCGTTGTAACTGCTTGATTGCTATATATGACATAAGCCCTATACTCGTTTCTAATGCGGCTTCATCGATATCGAATGTAGGTGTATGGACAGCAGACGTAATTCCTTTCGCCACATTTCCAGTTCCCAAACGATAGAAACAAGCATTGGTTTCCTGCGAATAATAAGCGAAATCTTCCGCCGCCGGCCATAGGTCCAACTCAATAACATTTTCATTTCCCAGAAACTCTTGGGCAAAGGCCCTGGATTGCGCTGTCAGCTCGGGTTCATTTATCAAAAAGGGATATCCTTTTCGCACTTCTATCGAACAGCTTGCATCCATGCTTTCTGCTATTCCTTCGGCCATCTTTGTAATTTTTTCATGCGCTTCAGCACGCCATTTCTCGTCAAAAGTTCGGAATGTACCCTCCAAATAAACTTCGTCTGGAATAACATTTGTCGCACCGTTACCTACGATCTTACCCCAAGAGAGTACAGTCGGTATACGGGGGTCAGCACTACGGCTAACAACCTGCTGAAGAGCCGTAATAATCTGCGCCGTAATAGCGATGGGATCAATATTTTGATGAGGCTGTGCTCCGTGACCGCCTTTTCCGCGTACTGTCATGAAAAGTTCATCACAGGATGCCATATATTTTCCTGCTCGAAAACCAACCTTCCCCACTTCAATAAATGGCATTACATGTTGACCTATAATCGCCTGTGGCTCAGGATTTTTCAAGACACCTTCTTTGATCATGATAGAAGCTCCTCCAGGAAGACGCTCTTCTCCCGGCTGGAATATAAACTTTATCGTACCGCCAAACATAGATTTAAGACGATATAAAATCTTCGCCGCACCTAATAGTGAAGAAGTGTGCACGTCATGCCCACAGGCATGCATCACACCCTCCTGCTGCGAACCGTATTCTCTTCCTTCTACTTCTGTGATAGGCAACGCGTCCATGTCAGCACGCAACGCAATAACACGATCAGAAGGCAGTTCTCCACTTATAATTCCTACCACGCCCGTATTAGCCATAGACTGATAGGGGATCCCTATTTCATCCAGCCTCGCTTTTACAAAGGCAGCCGTATTAAACTCTTTAAACGAAAGTTCGGGATTTTGGTGGAGATGGCGTCTTGTTGCAACTGTTTCTGCAAACAATTCTCGTGACAAAGATTTAATGGTATCCTTTAAATCGGACATGATATAGATTTTTTATTGCCAAACCCAAATGTCTTCAACAAAAACGAAAACATTGCTATATTGTGAACGTAAAACATTCATAAAGTTATTTGCTTCAGCTCTACTTTTGAAGTCGCCGACTTTAACCCGATAGTTGGGTTCATCGTAATTAATATAGCTATCCACGTCAGCATATTGACTTCTAAAACGACCCTGCACAGCGTAAGCCTCATTTCGGCTTGACCCCGAAAATATCTGTACCCTAAAGCCCTTACGTTTTACGCGGGTTGCTTTTTTTTTGTCTACGGGTTTTGTACCAAGACTAATGGTCCGTGTAGCTGTAGGGTTGATTTCATGCGCTGATCTATATTCTTGTAATAATGTAATCAATGAGTCCTTTGCCACTTCTACAGTACCCTCCTGTGCTTTCGCTACAGTAGATACCACGACAAGTACTACACATGAAATCAAACCTCTTTTCAGCATCACTTTATATTTTTTTAACCGTTTTTTCCGTGACAGTTCTTATACTTAAGACCTGAACCACACGGGCATTCGTCATTACGTCCCACTGTTTGCTCCTTACGGATCGGTTGGGTCACCTGCGGTACGCGTGTATCAATATCCTCATCACTTACACCTGTTGGCGAACTTAACTGCTCTTTAGTAGCTGTAACCTTAGCTTGCTGGACTGGTATAGGACGAGCCTCTTGTATATCCTGCTGTTGCTGACCCGGTATTTCTCCTTTAAACAAGAAACTAACAATATCCTTATTCATGGAAGCAAGCATAGCTTTGAACAAATTGAAAGCCTCCATTTTATAAATGATAATCGGATCCTTCTGTTCATAAACTGCATTTTGTACAGATTGTTTTAAATCGTCCATTTCACGAAGATGCTCTTTCCAGGCTTCATCAATAAGCGCTAATACAATTCCTTTCTCGAACGATTTGAACACCTCTATTCCGTTAGATTCAATCGCTTTCTTCAAATTCGTCGCAACTTGTATGCCACGAATTCCATCTGTAAACGGAACAACCACATTTTCTATCATATCGCCTCGCTCTGCCATTACATTTGTAAGAACAGGTAAGGTCTGCGTAGCAATATTTTTAGCTTTATTTTCGTAATGCGTAATGACCTGTGTAAAAAGTTTATCCGTTAATGTAGGAATATTACTAGAAGTATATTCCTCCACAGAGATAGCCGGATCAATGGCAAACAAGCGAATGACTTCTATTTGGAACTCTTCATAAGAACCGCCTTCTTTCGATTCCGTAACAATATCCTCCGTAACATCGTAAATTGTATTGTTCAAGTCAACATCAAGACGCTCTCCAAACAAAGCGTTTTTACGCTTTGTATAAATCACAGTACGCTGTGAGTTCATGACATCATCGTACTCCAATAAACGTTTACGAATGCCGAAGTTATTTTCCTCTACTTTACGTTGTGCTCTTTCGATAGATTTCGTCAACATACTGTGCTGCATCACTTCCCCTTCTTCGACTCCCATTTTCACCATGATGTTGGATATTCGCTCAGAAGCAAATAGACGCATCAACGGATCTTCCAATGAAACGAAGAATTGAGAAGATCCTGGGTCTCCTTGACGACCAGCACGGCCGCGTAACTGACGGTCAACACGACGAGATTCGTGACGTTCTGTACCAATGATGGCTAATCCTCCAGCATTAATTACTTCCTCTGCCAATTTAATGTCCGTACCACGTCCGGCCATGTTCGTAGCAATAGTTACTTGCCCTGGACGACCTGCTTCAGCTACAATATCCGCCTCCTTTTGGTGAAGTTTCGCGTTCAATACATTATGTTTGATTCCCCTCAACTTCAACATCCGACTTAACAATTCGGAGATCTCTACCGAAGTAGTACCGACTAATACCGGTCTCCCTTGCTCCGTAAGGAGTTGTATTTCTTGTGCGACGGCATTATATTTCTCACGTGCTGTACGATAAATAAAATCCTGTCTATCATCACGTTGTGTAGGTCTATTTGTCGGTATTTCTACAACATCCAATTTATAGATTTCCCAAAGCTCTCCGGCCTCTGTAGAAGCCGTACCCGTCATACCCGCAAGCTTGTGGTACATACGGAAGTAATTCTGCAAGGTAATTGTAGCATATGTTTGAGTAGCATCTTCTACCTTTACATTCTCTTTTGCTTCAATGGCTTGGTGCAATCCATCCGAGTAACGACGACCATCCATGATACGTCCCGTTTGTTCGTCTACAATTTTTACTTTCCCCTCGTCTACAATATACTGATCATCAATTTCGAAAAGCGTATAAGCCTTCAACAATTGATTAATGGAATGAATACGCTCTGCCTTTACCGAATAATCCCTCAATAATTCTTCCTTACGGGAAGCCTTCTCTTCTAATGGAATATCCGCTTTCTCAATATCGGCGATTTCTGTACCTACATCGGGAAGGATGAAGAAACTAGTATCCTCTCCTGAAGCTGTAATTAATTCAATCCCTTTTTCAGTAAGTTCTACTTGATTATTTTTTTCATCGATAACGAAAAATAATTCTTTATCCGCCTTTGGCATATGACGGTTTTGTTCTTGCATGTAGTAGTTTTCTACCTTTTGAAGAACTTGACGGTTAGAACCTTCACTTAAGAATTTGATTAAAGCTTTATTTTTAGGAAGACCACGATATGCACGGAATAACGCTAAACCACCTTTTTCAACATCGGTATCGCCAGATGCTATCGCTTTCTTAGCCTCATTCAATACCGTATTGATATACGCTTTTTGCGCGTTCACTAACTTTTCGATACGCGGTTTTAGTTGATGAAACTCATGTTGGTCGCCCATTGGGATAGGGCCGGAGATAATCAATGGGGTACGTGCATCATCAATCAATACAGAGTCAACCTCATCAATCATTGCAAAATGCAACTTACGCTGTACCATTGCCTCAGGCGTCTGCGTCATATTGTCACGCAAATAGTCAAAACCAAACTCGTTATTGGTACCGTAGACAATATCACATTTGTACGCATTACGGCGCTGTGGCGAATTTGGTTGGTGTTTGTCAATACAATCTACGCTTAACCCGTGAAATTCAAACAAAGGACCATTCCACTCGGAGTCACGCTTTGCCAAGTAATCATTGACGGTTACAATATGTACGCTTTGTCCGGACAACGCATTCAGATAGGTAGGCAAGGTACCTACTAACGTCTTACCTTCACCAGTAGACATCTCCGCAATCTTTCCTTGATGTAATACAATACCGCCTATAAGTTGTACATCATAATGCACCATGTTCCACGTGACTTCTGTTCCTGCAGCATTCCATGTATTGCTCCAGAGTGCCTTATCCCCTTGAATAGTGACATTTGGTTTACGGGCAGCCAAGTCTCGGTCAAAATCACTAGCTGTAACCTCAATAACAGTGTTTTCAGTCAACCGACGTGCCGTATCTTTCACAACAGCAAAAGCTTCAGGAAGAATTTCTAACAATATCTCTTCTAACTTTTTATCTCTATCTTTAGTCAGCTTATCGACTTTTTCATAGATTTCTGTTTTTCCAGAGATATCAGATGTGCTTTCATCCGCACTTGCTTTCAATGCTGCAATTTCAGTATCTATGTCTTTTAAATATTCTTGGATTCGGTTTTTAAATTCGGTAGTCTTTTCGCGCAGTTCATCATGCGTAAGGTCGGTCAATTTACTGTATTCTTCTTTGATCTTGGTAACTAACGGTTGGATAACCTTAATATCCCGTTCAGACTTACTACCAAAAAGTTTACTTAGAAATTTTAACATAATATTTTTTTTTCTCAGTTCTAGCACTCAAAATTAAATCCAAAGTTTTTTTTAAGACAATTTGGCACTAATCGGGCAAATTTACTTATTAAGGATGATAACTTAGACTATGATATCTATTTTTTTGTCTTTTATTTTTTTGACAGTGTTTGCCTCCAATATTCATCAAGAAACCTTCGTGACATTTGCGATAGTTGTTCATGTTACTACAGATCATAAAGGCTTTTTATGTCAGAAAAATATTCTTCTCGATTTGCGGTATAAGACCCACAGAATGGGCTTTTTCGAATAATGTTGTCACAGCAGATCGACCTTCCGTTCCTAAATGTATAGAATATTTATTGACGTACAATTCAATATGTTTGTACATTACTGTTTCTTCCATTTCCTGTGCATACGAACGAATGTATTCCAATCCGGATTTCGGATTGGCAAAAGCGTACTCCACACTTTCCTTAATAAGCTGATTGACCAACAATTTAACATCAACAGGAAGCTCACGTTTTATGACAATACCACCTAAGGGAATGGGATTACTCGTCGTTCTCTCCCAGAAATCCCCCAAGTCCATGACTTTAAAAAGCCCTTTATCTTGATACGTAAATCTGTTTTCGTGAATAATCAGTCCTAAGTCGATGGTATTATCCAATAACGCCTGTTCGATATCCGAAAACACGAGCTCTTGTTTATTCTGGAGGGCTGGAAAAGCTAATCCCAATAAAAAATTAGCCGTAGTATACTTGCCCGGAATGCCAACCCGCAAATCCTCCAATGCCGCCGGTAAATCATTTCCTGCATATGCCTTCAATTTAGTCGTTAAATCCGCACTTTTCGTAATCAATAACGGGCCGACACCAAAACCTAAAGCACTTCCCGCATCCAGCAACTCGTATTGCTGAACCGCGTATGCAAATGCATGATAACTGAGTTTCGTAATATCCAGCTCATTATTAAACGCTTTATCATTTAGGGTCTCGACATCATGGTACTCTACCCGAAAAGTTAACCCTTTAGTATCTATTTTATGATGTATCAGTGCATCGAAAATAAACGTGTCGTTCGGACAGGGCGAAAAGCCTAACGTTAGTTCCATGTTCTTAAATTTTCAATTTCGTTGCGAAGATAAGCAATAACGCCCCGATAAAAGTGACCAAGACAACACCCCGTCCGGTGGCATCATATCCTTTTTTAAACAAAATACGCATTGCTATTAAATTAACACCCGCTGCTATGACGTATAAAAAAATAGGTTTATCCGGAGATAACATAGTCTCAAAGTCAGTATAAACAGTCAGCAAAAAAGCAATCAGCGGGGCAATCAGGCCAATTAGTACACCTTGGATTAACGAATTCTTCATTTTTTAATTAACATCAAAATTCCAGGAATTTAATTCGGTAATGGTATGATGGGCGGTCATGTCAAATTGGGTAGGCACCACGGAAACATAACCATTGCTCAGCGCGTGTACATCGGTATCCTCTCCCTTATCTAACAGTTGAAATTTACCGGTCATCCAAAAATATTCTCTATTGTACGGATCCAGGCGTTCATCAAACTCCTCAAACCACTTGGCGGTCGCCTGCCGGCAGATTTTTATCCCTTTTAGCTCTTTGCCGACATGGGGGAAATTGACATTCAACAACGTTGCTTTTTGTAAACCATTATCCAACACCTGCTGGGCAATAGCCCGTACATACGGTCGGCAATGCGAAAAATCGGCATGATGCGAAAAATCATCTAACGAAAATCCTATCGACGGAATATCCTCTATGGCGCCCTCTACCGCAGCTGACATCGTCCCCGAATATAGCACGTTAATGGAATAATTCAACCCATGGTTGATTCCTGATACACATAAATCAGGTTTTTTACCCTTAAAAATCTTGTTTACCGCTAACTTGACACAGTCTACCGGTGTACCGGAGCATTTATACATCTCCACGCCTTCATACAGGTCAATTTTGTCCAAACGGAGCGGTTTTCCGATCGTTATGGCATGTCCCATTCCCGATTGCGGACTGTCCGGAGCTACCACTACGATATCGCCTATTTTTTGCATCTCTTCAAGCAGCACTTTAATACCCGGTGCTGTAATGCCGTCATCATTGACGACCAAAATCATCGGTTTCTTTTTTGCCATACTGCGAAGTTAGAAAGAAATAAATTAAGAGATTGTAAAATCTCCATATGGTTTGTACGTATAAAAAAAGAAAAGGTTGATTTCCAAACAGAAACCAACCTTTAAATTATCCAATCGTTAATTTTAACCTAAACCTTTAAGCCAATCAATGACTTCTTCTCTGGCTTTACCCAGTCTTTGTTGAAGCCGTCCCAGTAATTCATCATCTTTTCCTTCTTCATATTTTAAATCGTCATCCGTCAACTCTGCGTATTCTTGCTTTGCTTTCCCTTTCCATTCGTTCCACTTTCCTTTTAAATCTAATTTATCCATTATATATTACTCCGTTATATGTGATATAAATTCAACAATCCGGCTGAGCAAATGTTTTAAAAAAATATATTTCATCCTATAAAAATTCCAAAGGGAAGCGGCTAACGCAACCCCGGTAAAACGATAATCGAAGTTGGTATACAATCCAATTATATTGCATATCAACGTAATTTTAGTTAAGTTTAGAATTTATTTCAAAATTTCAGCTAAACTATGAGTAACATTACCTTTGAGAGCCGGTATGCTATTGGGCCTAACGAAGCGAAATCCTTAGACACGAAAGGTCTTCGTGAAAATTTTTTAATCGATAAACTTTTCTTCGAAGATAAAGTACACTTTGTATATACGCATTATGATCGCTATATGGCTGGAGGAGCACTTCCCGTCAATGGAAAACTAAAACTCGAAACGATTGAACCATTGTTAAAAGAACCTTACTTTTTAGCGCGCCGTGAATTGGGCATTATCAATGTTGGGGGAGATGGAAAAGTAGAAGTCGATGGCGAAACTTTTGAGGTGAACTACAAAGAAGCGTTATATATTGGAAAAGGAGCCAAAGAAATTTATTTTATCAGTAACGACTCGAGCAAACCTGCAAAGTTCTATTTAAACTCTACTCCGGCTCATCATAGTTACCCAACAAAACGTGTAACCAAGGCCGAAGCGAATAAAATCGAATTAGGTGCGTTAGAAACAGCCAATCACCGTACAATTAATCAGATGTTATTGCATACTGTCATCCAGACGTGCCAATTGCAGATGGGAATGACCGAATTAAAACCGGGTTCTGTTTGGAACACCATGCCGGCCCATACACACGACCGCCGTATGGAAGTATATTTCTATTTCGACGTACCGGAAGGACAATCTGTTTCCCATTTTATGGGGCCGGTCGATGAGACCCGCCATATCTGGATGCAAAATGAACAGGCTGTAATTTCTCCACCGTGGTCTATACATTCCGGCGCCGGAACAAGCAATTACACCTTTATTTGGGGTATGGCTGGCGAAAACATGGACTATGATGATATGGATAAAAGTGCTATAACTGATCTAAAATAATAATAAACTAATATTAATGTCTATATTAAATTCTTTTGATTTAACAGGAAAAGTTGCACTCGTATCGGGGTGTAAACGAGGTATCGGTAAAGCATTAGCCGAAGCTCTTGCAGAGGCCGGAGCGGATATTATCGGCGTGTCAGCAACCCTAGAGTTGGAGAACTCCAAGGTCGAACAATCTATTAAAGCAATCGGTCGAAACTTCTACGCCTACCAATGTGATTTTTCAAAACGTGAAGAGCTTTATACATTTATTGAAAAAGTAAAAACAGAACATCCGCAAATTGATATTCTATTCAATAATGCGGGAAATATCTTACGCAAACCTATAGCGGAACATCCAGATGAATATTGGGATGAAATTATAGAAATCAATCAAAACGCCCAATTTATCTTAACTCGCGAAATAGGTAAAGATATGATAGCGCGCGGTTCGGGTAAAATTGTATTTACCGCCTCGCTATTGACTTTTCAGGGCGGAATTAATGTACCAGGATACGCCGCCTCTAAGGGTGCTGTCGGTTCCTTAGTAAAAGCATTTGCTAATGAATGGGCTTCCAAAGGGGTTAATGTAAACGCAATCGCTCCAGGTTATATCGCTACCGATAATACAGAAGCTCTTCGGGAAGATCCTGAACGTTCGGCATCAATCTTGGGTCGTATTCCTGCAGCACGTTGGGGAGAGCCGGAAGATTTTAAAGGCCCGGCAGTATTCTTAGCTTCAAAAGCTTCAGATTATGTACACGGCACGATTCTTACAGTAGACGGAGGTTGGATGGGCAGATAAAAGAAAGGGCTATGAATATAGCCCTTTCTTCTCTATAAAATCAATGACCTTATCCGGTGTATAAAATTTAATGTTTTTTGCGTCTTTTATCGATCTGCGCAGAAAAGTAGAGGATAATTCCATCATGGGAGTTTCCGTCATGATAACGGAAGGGTGATTTTTTAACTCGCTTTCCTTATATCCCGGTCGAGGATAAACTAATATTTTATAATCTCGCAGAATAATATCGGCATTTTTCCATTTCGGAAGACCGATTAAATTGTCTTCTCCCATAATCAGAAAGAAATCTTTGACTGGATATTTCTCCGCTAAATACATTAGGGTATCGATAGTATAAGAAGGTTGTGGTAATTTAAATTCGATATCCGAGGCTTTCAGGTTTACCGTATCGGCAATGGCTAAGTTTACCATTTCCAATCGGTCGTACATATTTCCCAAACTTTTTTTTTCCTTGAACGGATTTTGGGGCGACACAACAAACCATACTTCATCCAGTTCGGTATGATTTGCCATATAATTTGCAATAATCAAATGACCTATATGAATGGGATTGAAGGAGCCAAAAAATAGACCAATTTTTTTATTTACCATTATACTCTAAAAAATCCAACACCAGTTTTTCAGCATCTTTACATGCTGTATCCAGGTCAAAGTTATTCAATATCACGTCAAATTTATCGGCGTAAGATAATTCCAATTCTGCTTTCGCAAAACGTTCCTTCAGTTTCTCTTCCGAATCCGTACCTCGACCCGAAAGGCGTTCTTTCAAAACAGCCAAAGAGGGGGGATTGACAAAAATAGCTAACGCATCTTCCGGATATTTTGATTTGAGACGTAATCCACCTATCACATCAATATCAAATATCACATGCTTGCCCAAAGCCCATATGCGCTCCAGCTCCGAGCGCAATGTACCATAAAAAGTACCCGCATAAACTTCCTCAAATTCAATAAATTCGTGTTTTGCAACTTTATGCAAGAAATCGTCCTTCGATATAAAATAGTAATCCTTTCCATTCTCTTCTGTTCCCCGTGGAGCACGTGTACTAGCAGAAATCGAAAACTCAAACTTATCGCTATATTGCCCTAATATATGTCTTACTATAGTTGTTTTTCCAGCTCCTGATGGTGCAGAAAAAATTATTAATTTACCATTCATTACTATAAAACATTTAGTAATTGTTCTTTGACCTTCTCCAATTCCTCTTTCATCCGTACAACAATTTGTTGAATACCTGCATGATTAGCTTTCGATCCCAATGTATTGATTTCCCTACCCATTTCCTGAGAAATAAATCCTAGTTTTTTTCCGTTCGAATCCGTTGCCGTCAAAGCTTCCAAAAAGTAATTACAGTGACTTTTCAAACGAACTTTCTCTTCGGTAATATCCAATTTATCAATATAAAAAATCAATTCCTGTTCGAAACGGTTTTTATCAATATGTTCTTTTCCTACGGTATCGTCCATATACTGACTAATTCGTTCACGGATCAAGGGAATACGATCTCCTTCTATCGATTCCACCTCCAATAAAAAAGATAAAATCATTTTCACCCGACTTTCTAAATCCGACTTCAGCACTTTACCCTCATCTAAACGAAAGGTATTAAATTTTTCAATAGCCTGGTGAAAAGCGGCCATTAAAATTTTTCCCTCTTCTTCATCCACCTCATCCTCGTTATTCGTCACTACCTCCGGCATGTTCAAGGCCAAATCAAACAAAGAAGCTTGTTTATCTCCTACTTGGAAAGCAATTTCTTGAAGTTGTGTGTAATATTTTTTTAGCAGGTCGCCATTAATAGTCGAGGCTTTTGCTGTTTGATCAGTATATTCTGAAGAAATCATCACATTGACTTTACCTCGTTCAATAAGTTTACTACACTCACCCCGCAAAGTCAGTTCTTTATCTGAAACCGCTTTTGGAAGGCGGATACCTAACTCCAAAAATTTAGAATTTAGAGATTTGATTTCTACGGTATATTTTACCTGCTCGTTTTCTTTCGAGCCAACACCATATCCTGTCATTGATTTTATCATACGCAAAGGTATGAAATATTCATGTCTCCGAAAACACCCGAAAAATTCGCCGGCTACCAATCATGTTTAGCGATCAAGACGCATAAATAACTTGTATAGCGTGAACCAACAGGTACGCGCACAAAACCAATACCGATATCGACAAGTGATCCGTTCCATTCGTCCATTCCCAAAACATGCTTTCGGTGCATAAATCCAGGAGAATTTTTTCCAATAATAAACGCTTTTATTCCCTCTGAAGCCGTAGGGTGGTTGGCAGCAATGGATTCAAAGTTATTCGCGGCACTTTTCTTCAGCCAATCACTATTCAGGGAATATCCACCTTTCGCGATATAATAGTTCGGCCCGAGCCCTTTGGGCGAAACGTGATCAAAATAATTATGATTGGCCATATCGTAAGCCCTAAATTCAGCTACTTGGGCTAGAACATCATTCCATACTAATTTTGTGCTTGTGACTTTCGAAATATCAGATATTCCCAATACCCTGGCATATTTTTTTGGATTCATTCGAATATCATTTAATAACTCATAGGCCTCTCTAGCTTGAACCTTGTCAACAATGATATTCTTTTTTTGAGCATTACCCGTTGTAAAAAAGAAAAAAGAGATTAATAAAATAAGAATTCGCATGCGTATATTTTTAATTACAGACTAGCTCTCGTTTACAACGTTTAAAACAGCACGAAATTGATGGTATTTTTGTGATCATCGGAAACGATTTCCAGAAAAAAGGAAGCTTATTAAGCTTCCTTTTTTCTGGAAAATTTTTCTTTAACGACTTCGAATAGAATCGGAACTATAGAAAGAAAAATAATTATCAATACCACTTTTGAGAAGTTAT
Organism: Sphingobacterium olei; assembly: GCF_005048855.1. GTDB lineage: Bacteria > Bacteroidota > Bacteroidia > Sphingobacteriales > Sphingobacteriaceae > Sphingobacterium > Sphingobacterium olei. The sequence continues at coordinate 684,660 of NZ_SUME01000002.1, read as the reverse complement.
CTCGTATAATCGGGATATTTCCTAAAAAGTATCCTGCTAATGTAATTCCGATAACCCAAAGAACAGCTCCTATTACATTATAGGTGATAAATGTTCCATAGTTCATTTTTCCTATACCTCCAACAAAAGGAGCGAGGGTTCTTACAATCGGAACAAAGCGGGCAATTACAATCGTTTTACTACCGTACTTCTCATAGAAAGAATGTGTTTTGGCAATCTGTTCATCGGATACCATCTGCTTACCGAAAAGCTTGAACTTCGTAATCCGCATCCCAAAGTTCTTGCCGATAGCGTAGTTAAGAGAATCTCCGGTAATCGCGGCAACTAATAATAGGATTATCATAATCCATACGTTAAGTTCATTAGGCTGGGCTGCCAACATGCCTGCTGCAAACAATAAGGAATCGCCCGGTAAAAAAGGCATCACGACAACACCCGTTTCAACGAAAATTATTAAGAACAAAATCAGATATGTCCAATACCGATAATCATTGACAATCTCCACAAGATGGTCATCAATGTGGAGTATAAAATCTATTAGCGAATGAATGAATTCCAAGATCGAACGAATTAACCGATATTATTTAACATAACAGGCATGACCAACATCAGGATATCTTCATTATCCTGCTTTATAGCCGGCACCAATAATCCCGCTCTATTTGGCGTACTCATTTCCAATACGACTTCTTCACAATTTAAATTGTTTAACATCTCCACCAAGAATTTGGCATTGAAGCCAATCTCCAGATCCTCGCCTTCAAACTGACAGCTTAATCTTTCATGCGCTTCATTTGAGAAGTCCAAATCCTCTGCCGAAATATGTAACTCACTACCATTGATTTTCAACCTTACCTGATGCGTTGTTTTATTGGCGAAAATGACCACACGTCGAAGGGTATTCAAAAATAACGACCTATCAACTGTCAGCTTATTGGGATTTACCTGAGGAATCACGGCTTCGTAATCCGGGTAGCGCTCATCTACTAATCGACAGATTAGATGAATACTTCCAAATTGAAAGAATGCATTTGTATTGTTATATTCAATAGATACGGTCACATCATCCGAAGGAAGTGAAGACTTCAATAAGGCTAGTGCTTTTTTGGGAAGGATAATAGACGTTGGTTTTTCAGTACCAATATCTGTACGGCGGTACCTGACCAAACGATGTGCATCCGTAGCCACGAAAGTTATATTTTGATCTCCCAATTGCACAAGTACCCCCGACATAGCAGGGCGCAATTCATCATTACTTACTGCAAAAATCGTTTTGTTTATTGCTTCCGCCAATATTGGGGCGATAATCTTTACAGTCGTCACATTTTCTACAACAGGAATTTTTGGAAAATCGTCAGCATTCTCACCACTTAATTTATATTTTCCATCTCCGGCACTTATTTCGATAGCCAATGTATTCGTGTCTACCGAAAAAGCTACGGGTTGATCTGGAAGAGTTTTTAACGTATCTATCAAGATTTTAGACGGCATAGCCACACGGCCTTCCTCTTTAGCTTCAATTGGCAGAGAAGTTACCATACTGGTTTGTAAATCCGTAGCCGAAATAGTAAGCGTGTTATCTTTGATTTCAAACAAAAAGTTTTCCAATATTGGAAGCACAGTACTGCTACTAGAAGCTCCGCTAATGGCTTGCAATTGCTTTAATAAAACTGAAGTAGATACAATAAATCTCATTTCTGATTTGCTAATTTTTTATATGCAATAATACAGAAAAATTATCAAATCTTTACAATACCGACGAAAGGTTGTTGTATCGTTTCAACCAACTCAATTATTAAATTAGTACATTTGTAGCTGTAGCGAATACATATGCAGTTTAAAGAGATTGTAGGACACGAAAGCATTAAAGCACATTTACTCCACACGGTGAAAGAAAACCGGGTGAGTCATGCGCAATTGTTTTTAGGGCCGGAAGGTTCTGGAAGTCTCGCCTTGGCTGTAGCCTATGCACAGTATTTAAATTGCGAGGATAAAGGTGATGAGGACAGTTGCGGGCATTGCCCTTCTTGCCGGAAGTACGATAAACTTATTCATCCGGATTTGCATTTTTCTTATCCCTTCTTTGCAAAAGGTAAAGATGAAACAGCAACCACTTATGTGGAAAACTGGCGTAAATCTTTTATCGCAAATCCTTATATGGGACTGTCTTTTTGGAGAGACCAACTGGATGCGGAAAATAAGCAAGCAAATATCAATATTGCAGAAGCGCACAGTATCATTAAAAAGCTAAGTCTTAAATCCTTTGAGGCGGAATACAAAGTATTGATCATGTGGTTGCCGGAATATTTAGACACACAGGGGAATGCTTTATTGAAATTAATTGAAGAACCTCCTGAAAAAACACTCTTCTTACTTGTAGCTGAAAATCAGGATAAAATAATTAACACCATTATTTCGCGTACACAGCTGGTCAAAATAAATAAGTTACAACACGATAAAATCAAGACCTTTCTTATCGAAAACAAAAATCTTGATCCTAAAAGTGCCAATGAGATCGCTTTTATCGCGGATGGAAATATTCAAGAGGCTTTAAATCTCATTCAACAAGAAAGCGAAAATAAAACGTTCGATCTGTTTGTTTATTGGCTTCGCAATATCTATTCAGACAACGGCTCGGAAATTATTCCGTTGTCTGATGAAAATCTTGCAAAACTAGGACGAGAAAACCAAAAAAGTTTCTTACTTTATGCCATTAATATGATGCGACAAATTATATTGATGCAGCAAGGTTTACGTGATTTAGTGTTTTTGCAGCAAGAAGAATTGACTTTTGTCGAAAAATTTAGTGGAATTTATCAATTTGAACAACTAGAAGAAGCTATAGCGTTGCTTGAAAAGGCGCATTATGCAATTGAAAGAAATGCAAATCCAAAAATATTATTTTTAGATTTGTCTTTGCAATTAGTTTTATTGTTCAAATATCAAACGTTCCCGAAAGGGGCTCAATATATATAAAATAAAAATATGGGATGCGGCAGTTGCTCGTCCGGAGGTTGTGGAAGCAGTAGCAAATTAGGCACTGTACCAGCAGGATGCCAGGATAATGGCTCGTGTATGACCAGCGGATGTAATAAATTAGATGTATACGACTGGCTTTCCGACATGGATTTGCCTTCAAATTATAAACCATTTGATATCGTAGAGGTTCGTTTTAAAGGATCTCGTAAAGATTTTTTTGTCAATACAGACAATATCTACTTAGAAATGGGTGAAATGGTCGCGGTAGAGCCTTCTACCGGAGGCTACGATATTGGGCACGTTTCTTTGACGGGTGAATTGGTAAGATTACAGCTCAAAAAAAATAACATTACCCCGGATTCGGTCGCCAAAAAGTTATATCGGAAAGCCAATGAAACCGATGTCGCTAAGTTTAATGCGGCAAAAGAACTAGAGTGGGAAACCATGCACAAAGCACGTAAACTTGCTTTAGACTTAGGTCTTTCCATGAAAATTTCGGATGTAGATTATCAAGGAGACAAAACAAAGGCAACGTTTTATTATACAGCAGAAGGTCGTGTTGACTTTCGCGAGCTGATAAAAAGAATGGCCGAATCTTTTCGTATCCGTATCGAAATGCGCCAAATTGGTATGCGCCAAGAAGCAAGTAGACTGGGAGGAATCGGATCTTGTGGAAGAGAATTATGTTGTTCTACCTGGCTTACTGATTTCAAAACAGTATCTACCTCAGCAGCGCGTTATCAAAACCTGTCCTTAAATACACTCAAATTAGCAGGACAATGCGGTAAGTTGAAATGTTGCTTAAATTATGAACTGGACAGCTACATGGATGCTCTTAAAGACATTCCTAATGATGTAGACCGTCTGGAGACTTTGGCTGGAATGGCTTATCTGCAGAAAACGGATATTTTCAAAAAAACGATGTGGTTTTCTTATCCAGGAGTCGAGAACTGGATTCCTTTATCGATTGATAAAGTAAGAGAATTTGCTGAAATGAATAAAGGTGGTATAAAACCAGAAGCTTTAGAGTACACACCCGAAAAACAAGAGGTTAAAAAACCTCTTGTCTTAGATTACGAGAATGTGGTTGGACAGGACAGTCTTACTCGTCTTGATGAAAAAAATAGAAAAAAGAAAAAGAAGAAAAGTAAACCAAAAAATCAGGTTAACACAATTGCTGAAATAAAGGAAAATACGTCTGGCGAAAAGAAACAACTTCCCCTAAAAAATCAAGTTCAAAAAAACCAAGCCGAAAAGAAAAGCGAGGGGAGTAGTACAGAAAATCAGTCTAGACCAAAAAGACGATTCAATAATCGAAATAGAAATAGAAACAACGATAAATCAAATAAAACTGGCGAGTAAATCTCGCCAAATTTTGGTATGATGTACAAGCACCTTTTAATCGTAGCGTCCGTAATTTCTTTGCTTTCTTCTTGTGTAGATGGGGCTTATTATGAAAGTAACGCAACAATACCTAATCAGTCCTGGTCTTACGACAATATTCAAAAATTTAAAGTAAATATTGATGACACTACGGCCAGATATGATCTATTTATTAGTTTAAGACATGGCGCTGACTACGATTTCTCCAATATCTTTGTCTTGCTTCACGAAAAAGGAAAGGGGTTAAAAGATACCGCTTATAGAAAGGAAGTTACACTGGCTCAATTAGACGGAAGATGGTTAAGTAATTCGGCTGGAGGCGTTTACGAAAAACAATACTTAGCAAAAGAAAATTTTACTTTTCCAGATACAGGGAAATATGAATTTGCTGTAGAACAAAATATGCGTGAAAACCCGCTAAAAGATATTATCAACGTAGGTATTAAGCTTGTGAAAAAATGATCCCGGTCCTAAGATGGATATTGTCACCTATTAGCCTAATCTATCTTCTCATAGTATGGATTAGAAATAAACTTTACGACAAGGCCATACTAAAAAGCAAATCTTTTGATATACCCACCATCGTAATTGGAAACTTAGCAATAGGAGGGACGGGCAAGACTCCTATGACGGAATACCTTATCCGTTTGCTAACTTCACATTATACACTTGCAACATTAAGCCGCGGATATGGTCGTAAAACTTCCGGCTTCCGCTACGTTGAAAAAACTTCTACAGCCTTAGAAGTAGGAGATGAGCCGCTACAATTCAAAAACAAATTTGCGAAACTCACCGTAACGGTTTGTGAAGATAGATGTGCAGGGGTTGAAATCTTAAGAAATAGCCATCAAGTTATTCTTTTGGACGATGCCTATCAGCATCGCAGATTAAAACCAGGATTTGCTATCCTGCTTTTTGATTTTAACTCTCTGTTCTCCACAATCATTACTCTTCCAACGGGAAATTTTAGAGATAACTTTTCAGCTTCGTCCAGGGCAAACTTAATAGTAATAACGAAATGCCCTCTTCGACTTTCATTGAGCCAGCAACAGCAAATAGAACACCGAATCAGAAAGCACTCCAAAGCGCCAATATTTTATTCTACCATTAAATATGATCAACTTAAGGATTCTAATCATATGCCCGTAGCATTCGATCTCTCGGTTTATCATATTCTTTTGCTCACAGGAATAGCTAATCCCCAGCCCTTAAAAGAATATCTCCTTTCCAAAGTAGCTTCTATTAAGCAATTAACCTTCGCCGATCATCATAATTATAGTGAAACGGATTATATTAAAATCAACTCCGCTTTCCAAAACCTAGAAGGGAATAAAATAATCATTACGACCGAGAAAGATATACATCGTCTTCATGAAGAGATCCTAACGACTCTTCCTATCTATTATATTCCCATTCAGTTAGACTTTATAGCGGATAAGGAAATGTTCGATGAGAAGGTATTAAACTACCTTTTTCACGTGCAAAGTGTTAACGAACATTAACAAAGGTTAATCTTTACTAAAGATCTTATTTTAATGCATTTATATAGAATAAAATCATGATTTTTATACTGCGAAGCAAACTTGCCTTGTGAGTAAATTTGAAATAATGCAATTAAAACAAAAACATATGAAAAATTTAATGTTAGTATTAGTGGTTATATTTTTGTCTGCTTCGGCAACTGTAGCCCAAGAAAGAGGAAACCGTCAAGGAGCAGGTCAAAACCGAACACCTGAAGAACGAGCCAAAGCGGAAGTAGAGCGGCTCGGTACCGCGTTAAGTTTAAATCAAAGCCAACGCGATTCCATTTATAAATATTCACTCGAACAGACTAAAGAGCAACAAGCCTTATTCCAACAAGGTGAAGGAGACAGGGAAAAACGCATGGAACAACTGAGATCTTCTCGGGAAAAGTATGACACTAAGATCAAATCGTTCTTGACTGAAGACCAAATCAAAAAATACGAAGAAGCACAAAAAGAAAGAACACAACGCAGACAACCGAGAAACGAATAATAATATTCTGAATACCAATATATTAAAGGGAGAATAATTAAATTATTCTCCCTTTAATTTGTTAAATGATGTTAAAATGTAACAAAACAGATACACAAATACAACAAATAGGTTCTTTTGGTTGTTATTATATCAACAACAATTAAATAATATTTAAACACTTTAAAAATTTATGCTATGAAAAAATTAATTTTAACAGGACTGAGCTTTTTATTTGCTATTACATTAACATTCGCTCAACAAGGTACACCAGAGGAAAAAGCAACAGAGACAGTGACCAAGCTCACCGAGAAATTGGCACTTACTGAAGAGCAACAAGCATCGGTATATAATATTGTTCTAGAGCAAACTACAGCAAAATATGCACTAAAAGCAGATACTACATTATCAGAAGATGTCGTTACAGAACAAATTTCGACATTAACTTCAACAGCAGATGCAAAAATAATAGAGTTGTTGACTGATGAACAAAAACCCGAATTTGGCAAATATATTGAAGAGCGTAATGCTAAAAAAGCGGAAAAAAAGTCTTCTACTGACCCAGTACAATAATTAAATAAAACTTTAGTTCACAAAAAAGGGATTCATAAAAATGAATCCCTTTTTTGTGAACTACTTAACTTATGATGCTTTCAATTTCTTCTGGATATCCTGCACGTAAGTTTTAAACTTTTTATCTGTTTCAATTAAATCTTCTACTGTTTGACAGGCATAAATAACAGTGGAATGATCTCTACCTCCAAAAAAGTTACCGATTGATTTCAATGAAGACTTTGTATGATTTTTAGCCAGATACATGGAAATCTGACGAGCTTGTACAATCTCCCGTTTACGAACTTTTGATTTGACCATTTCCACAGGAACTTCAAAATATTCACAAACTAATTTCTGAATATATTCCATAGAAATCTCCTTGTTTGTATTCTTAACAAAATTCTTTAACATCGACTTTGCTAAGTTCAAATCTATTTCTTTCTTATTCAATGTAGACTGAGCCAACAAAGACACCATAGCGCCCTCTAACTCGCGAACACTATTATCGATTTGGGTAGCAACATATTCTACGACACTATCCGGCAATTCAATACCATCGGAATACATTTTCTTCTTCAAGATAGCCATTCTCGTTTCTAAATCCGGTATTTGGATATCTGCCGACAAACCCCATTTAAAACGACTTAATAACCTTTCTTCTAAACCTGACAAATCTTTTGGTGCCTTATCTGAAGTCAGAATAATTTGCTTTCCCGACTGATGTAAATGGTTGAAAATATGAAAAAATATATCCTGTGTTTTTTCCTTTCCAGCAAAATTATGAACATCATCCATTATAATCACATCCATCGCTTGATAGAAGTTTACAAAATCATTGATCGTGTTATTTTTCAATGAATCTACAAACTGTTGACAGAATTTTTCACAAGAAACATAGATGACAAGCTTATCCGAAAGATTTTTCTTAATCTCATTTCCAATGGCTTGAGCTAAGTGCGTTTTTCCCAATCCTACATCTCCATAAATCATCAGCGGATTAAAAGAAGTACCTCCTGGTTTATTAGCAACAGCATATCCGGCAGAACGAGCTAGACGATTACATTCACCCTCAATAAAATTATCGAACGTATAATTTTGATTTAACTGTGGGTCTACTTGTAATTTTTTTAACCCGGGAATAACAAAAGGATTTTTAATATTCTTATTAAGCGCTACCGGGACTGGAATTGACTGCTTCTTTGCTTCCGCGCCGTTTCCTGTTGAAGGAAGATTGGTCGTATAAGGTACATTAGTCGAGGATTTCTCTATTACGATATTATATTCTAAGCGCCCCTGCTCTCCTAGAAACTTTTTAACGGTCTTACGAAGAATGCCTACATAGTGTTCTTCCAACCATTCGTAGAAAAATAAACTTGGCACTTGAATAGTCAAAACGTTTCCTTCCAAACGAACAGCTTTTACGGGCTCGAACCATGTCTTGAAACTTTGTGCCGGGATATTGTCTTTTATAACCTGAAGACAGCTATTCCAAACACTTGTATACGTTTTTTCCATTCCTAAATTGTTAATAACTTGATAACCAATTAATGATATAAAAAGTGTTTATAACTTTTCCTTACAACGAAGATGACAAAATTTTTTCAGCTAAAAAATTAAAAAGTTAAAAAAAACACAAGTGTTTATAAATTAGATAGTTAAAGTGTTTTCTTTACTATTTTTAGCGAATTAATACCCGTCAACTTATACTTTTCCACAGCAAAAAAATAAGTAAAATTTCAAGCAAATTTTGTGTATGGATCGAAGTTAACGATAAAAATTGTGGAAAACTATAACTATAAAATTTTAATAGATTATACCACAAAAAATAAGCCACAAATACTTGTGGCTCAATTAACTTTTTATTGATAGGCAACAACTAACTTACCATAGCATCCGTGGGCATTGCTTTCGCCATTTTTCGACATTCCTCGATAATAGATTTTGCATCGTAATGACAGATACCCCAAAGTTCGGACTGTTCACCATGCTCTACAATACTGTCTGGAATTCCCAGACGCCTTACTTGTGCCTGATAATTATGATCTGTCATAAATTCTATCACAGCAGATCCAATTCCACCTGGTAAACAACCGTCCTCTACGATTATTACCTTACCGAATTTCTGAAATACTTCATGCAACAACTCTTCGTCCAAAGGTTTTGCAAACCGCAGATCATAGTGAGCAGGATGAATTCCTTCCGTATTTAGAACCGATAACGCTTTTGTGGCTTCATTACCTATATGGCCGAAAGTTAGAATAGCGACTTCCTCTCCGTCTACAAGTTTACGTCCCTTACCAATCTTAATTTCTTTAAAAGGTCTTTTCCAATCTACCATTACACCGTTACCTCTTGGATAACGGATTACAAAAGGTCCTTTATCTTCTAATTGTGATGTATACATCAAATTACGCAACTCTTCTTCATTCATTGGCGAAGACACAATCAGATTCGGAACGCAACGCATATAGGCGATATCATATGCACCGTGGTGCGTAGGACCGTCGGCACCAACCAAACCTGCACGATCCAAACAAAATACAACATTGAGCTTCTGTAATGCGACATCGTGTATTACCTGATCGTATGCGCGTTGCATAAAAGAGGAATAGATATTACAAAAAGGGACTAACCCTTGTGCGGCTATACCGGCACTAAATGTAACTGCATGTTGTTCCGCTATACCCACATCAAAAGCACGGGTAGGCATTTCTTTCATCATAATATTCATAGATGAACCGGAGGGCATAGCTGGTGTCACACCCATAATTTTAGGATTCACCTCCGCCAATTCCACTAATGTGTATCCGAAAACATCTTGATATTTTGGTGGCTGGGGCTTATCTGACGACGATTTTTTTATTTCTCCAGTAATTTTATCGAACAAACCAGGAGCATGCCATTTCGTTTGATCTTTTTCAGCCAGTGCATAACCTTTTCCTTTTACTGTAACCGCATGCAATAATTTTGGCCCGGGAATATGTTTAAGATCTTCTATAGTTTTCACCAACTTATTAACATCATGTCCATCTACGGGACCAAAATATCTAAAGTTGAGCGATTCGAATAAATTTGCGTTTTTTAATAATGTTCCTTTTATACTTTGTTCCAATTTTTTAGCCCATCCGTATGCGTCAGGACCGTTTTTTGAAATTTTAGCTAATACTGAAATCAGATCGTCACGAAATTTATTGTAGCTTTTTGACGTGGTGATGCTGGTTAAATATTCCTTTAATGCGCCTACATTCGGATCGATCGACATGCAATTATCATTCAGGATAACCAATAAATTTGATTTTTCTATTCCTGCATGATTTAGTGCTTCAAATGCCATACCGCCTGTCAAAGCACCATCGCCTATAATGGCAACATGCTGTCTATCTATCTCTCCTTTATATTCCGAAGCTACGGCCATTCCCAAAGCAGCCGAAATCGATGTCGATGAATGTCCAACACCAAAGGAATCATATTCGCTTTCACTACGTTTAGGGAATCCGGAAAGTCCACCTAATACTCTATTGGTATGAAAAGTTTCACGCCGACCTGTTAATATTTTATGTCCGTAAGCCTGATGACCCACATCAAATATAATTTGATCATAAGGTGTATTTAAAACATAGTGTAACGCAACCGTTAATTCAACCACTCCTAAACTAGCAGCGAAATGTCCACCGTTAACAGATACGATGTCAATTATATATTGCCTCAACTCTTTACATACTTCCTCTAAATCAGATTCCTTAAGTTGTCGTAAATCAGACGGATAGATTATATTCTGTAAGAGTGCTCCTGCATCTACTTGCATAACTTGAAAAATTTCAAAATAAGATACAAAGTAACAATTTATTCTATAAATAGTAGAACAATAAAAGTAAATAAAAGTTTAGCTATACCTATTTCACTATATAATCCGTTTACAGCTAAAAATAATATTTCCGCTATGGAGTAGGTAATTAATTGTGTATAAATTTATCTAAGTTTGTAAAAAAACAAGTTTTGCAGCGTTTATGGAAGCTATTAGTTACGAAATCAAGTTAGAACAGTTCGAAGGACCTTTTGATTTATTATTGTTCTTTATTGAACGTGATGAATTGAATATACATGATATTCCTATTTCCAGGATCACAGATGACTTTTTGGATTATATCCAAAAGATGCAATCGTTGAATATTGAATTGGCTAGTGAATTTATTTTTGTAGCTTCTACGTTAATGCGCATTAAAGCCAAAATGCTCCTTCCAAGACCGGATCTTGATGAAAATGAAAACGAGATCGACCTGAAAGAACAACTCGTTCAAAAATTGATTCTCTACAAGCAGTTCAAAGACGTATCTGAGCACCTCAAAGAGGCTGAGGATCGCAGATCAAAGCTACATCTTCGAGGCAATATCGTCTATGATTTAAAGAATACGAAACGCCAGATCACAGAAGAGGAACTTTCTTCCTTTGATTTATATAAGTTGATGATGGTTTATGAAAAAATGATGTATCATTTTACACACCGCATACTTCCTGTGACCCATACCGTTGTCAAATTTCCCTATACCATAGAACAGCAGAAGAAAGCTATTTCCCAGTTAATAGAACTCAATAAAAAACTCGACTTCCAAAACATTCTAAAGAACTCGGAAAACAAAGTACATTTTGTCTTTAACTTCCTTGCTATTCTCGAAATGCTTCAGCAAAAACTATTGGAAATTGAAGTGGGAATTGGATATAATAATTTTTCAGTGGAGAAAAGAGCAATTGAATTAAATTAATGTTTCTTCAAACTATCTAAGCAGTTTTTGAGATATGCAAATTGTTCGTCCTTCGTCTTGCTGGGTATCTGTCTCAAAGCCTGAATACCGGCCATCAACGCTTTAGTATTACGGTTTTCAAAGGAGGCGGTAAGCGATTCAATGGTATTATCATCTATAAACCCATCGACAATACCAAGGACTATGGCTTTTTCCGCATCAAAATACTCGGTTTGTAGACATAGCTGTAATACCTTTTTTCCGGGCATTACTTTAAGCAAACTTGCCATCACCTGAAATGGAAAAAGCCCCAAGGCTAACTCAGGAAGTTTAAACAGCGTCTCCTTTTTACAATAGACGTAGCTGCAACCTAGAATAATGAGAAAACCACCCGCAATAACATTTCCCTCTACGATCGCTATTGAAGGTTTTAGAAGACTATCAAATACCCGTCCTAAGGAAATGTCCTGATTAGGAATGGACAGATTAGGAGTATCAAGCGCAGCATTTTCAAACGTATGAAGATCCATTCCTGCACAAAAAACCGGACCTTCCGCTTTAATTATTACGACTTTGATAGCATCATCAGCATTGGCCAATTCAAATGCATGTGCTATTTCGTTGACCATTGTAGGTGTAAACGCATTTCTCTTTTCTGGGCGAGCCAATGTCAAAATAAATCTGAAATCCTCCTTTTCTATTTTTATAAAATTATACTCCATTATTCGATACCCCCGCTTAATCTAAAGATATACTTTTTTATCTGCTACAACGAATATTCTATTTCGTGTAATCCACTAAATCTTGTAATTTTATCCTTTCTTTTTAACCTAACACCTAACACCTGCCTATCAACTCTTCAAAACCTGTTAATAATGCTGTTATTTGCGTTGGTTTTCCTCTTCCAAACCTATCCAAAAGCAGTTCCGAAGGTACATTACCTACTAAATCATCCTGTGCAAAGGGACATCCTCCATATCCTAGTATTGCACCTTCAAATGTTTTACATCCCACTTCATAAGCCGTATTAACTTTTAAAAGTGCTGATTCAGCCGTACTGTGCAAATGAATACTAAATTCCAATTCGGGAAAATTAACAAATAAAGTTCCTAAAAGTTCTTTTATCATTAAAGGAGTTGCTTCAGATGTGGTATCAGCTATTGAAAATCGGCGTATACCCAGTTCGTTAAGTTTTCCAATCCAATTCAACACGATATCCGGATGCCAACTATCTCCATATGGATTACCAAAAGCCATAGAAATATAAATCAATAGTTGCTGAGCAGGAGTGCGATCCAAAATATCTTTACACGCTCTCACCTTACCGTAGGCTTCGGATATAGATGACTTTGTATTTCGTTGTTGAAACGTCTCAGAAATAGAAAATGGGTATCCCAAATAGTCAATTTTTTCAAATTGACTACCAATTTCAGCACCTTTTTCATTTGCTATAATGGCAATTAATTTGATATGATCATCCTTTTGAATTAGATCAATAAGCGAAATAGTGTCCCTCATTTGAGGTACCGCTTTAGATGAAACAAAACTCCCACAATCAATATAATCGAAAAGTTTACTTCCAATCAATTTATTAATATATTTTGCTTTCTTTTCTGTCGGTATAAAATGAGCTATACCTTGGATTGCATCTCGAGGACAATCTACCAGCTGAATATTTGATTTATTTACCATCCCTTTTTTCTGAAAATATACTTTTTTAATGACCATCAGGAACTTTCATCCCCATTATGCGCTAATCATGAAGGTTTTATCTCCCTTGAAATAACCATTTTCTGGATGGCGCTTGTACCTTCACCAATCGTACACAACTTCGCATCACGAAAAAATTTCTCCGCTGGGAAATCCTTTGTAAAACCGTATCCTCCGTGAATTTGTACGCTTTGATTCGAAACTTCAACAGCAGTTTCAGAAGCAAATAATTTCGCCATTGCACTCTCCTTTGTAACATTTTTACCAGTATCTTTCAAATATCCCGCCTGACGGGTCAATAGTTCCGAAGCTTCTACTTTTGTAGCCATATCTGCTAAAGTAAAACCCACATCCTGAAAATCAAATATTTTCTGATTAAACTGTTCACGTTCATTTGCATACCTCAATGCGCATTCATAAGCACCACGTGCTATTCCTAATGATAACGCAGCGATAGAAATCCTTCCTCCATCGAGTAATTTTAGGGCTTGCACAAATCCATTACCCACCTCTCCAATTACCTGACTTTTATGCACCCTGCAGTTATCAAAAAACAAACTCGCTGTTTCCGAAGCACGCATTCCTAATTTATCGATTTTCTTTCCAGCCGTAAAACCAGGTGTTCCTTTTTCTATAATAAAAGCAGTCACACCATGCTTATCACCCTTTTCTCCCGTACGAACCATAACGACAGCCACGTCACCACTAATCGCATGCGTAATGAAAGTCTTCGATCCATTTATAATAAAATAATCTCCATCTGCTACAGCTGTCGTAGTCAATCCTCCTGCATCTGATCCCGATCCGGTTTCTGTCAGTCCCCAAGCACCGATCCATTCTGCAGAAGCTAATTTAGGAAGATATTTTTCCTTTTGCTCCTCATTCGAAAATGACAAGATATGATTGGTACACAAAGAATTATGTGCAGCAACAGACAAACCTATCGAACCGCATACCTTAGATATTTCGTCTAAAATAGTGATATATTCTTGATAACCTAAACCTGTACCATTGTATTTTTCGGGGATGAGAACACCCATAAAACCGTATTCACCCATTTTTTTAAATAGTTCTACAGGAAAATATTGGCTTTCATCCCATTCCATGATATAGGGTTTAATATGAGCTTGTGCAAATTGACGAGCACTTTCTCGTACTAAAGCCATTTGTTCTGTATTCTTCAATTCGTACATAATGAAATATTGCTTAAGTTTATATAGAGTTTTAATATATATTTACAAATATTATAAAAAACAAATAATATTTTATGATATTTATAAATATATATTCTATAATCCATTTAAAATTAATATTTTTTTAATATATCTATATGGACAAGTTATTGACATTACTAAAGGAAAAAACAGAAAAACTTCATTTAGGTGGCGGTATACATAAAATACAAAAACATAAAGAAAAAGGAAAATTAACAGCCTGGGAACGGATTATCTACCTTCTAGACGACAATAAACCATATACCGAAATTGGAATTTTCGCCGGAGATGGAATGTACAAAGAAGAGGGGGGATGTCCAAATGGGGGCGTGGTAGTTGTACTCGGTTATGTAAAAAATAAATTATGTGTCATTGTATCAAATGATGCTACCGTAAAAGCCGGGGCCTGGTTTCCAATTTCAGGTAAAAAGAACCTCAGAGCTCAGGAAATAGCTATGGAAAATCATCTCCCTATTATTTATTTAGTAGATTCCGCTGGTGTATATTTACCCCTGCAAGATGAAATCTTCCCGGATAAAGAACATTTTGGCCGCATATTCAGAAACAACGCTAAAATTTCAGCAATGGGAGTCCCCCAAATTTCAGCAATAATGGGATCCTGTGTAGCTGGAGGAGCATACCTGCCAATAATGTCTGATTATGCGATGATAGTGGAAGGGACAGGATCTGTTTTTCTAGCTGGTTCCTATCTTGTACGCTCATCAATAGGGGAAATTATTGATAATGAAACTTTAGGAGGAGCGAGTACGCACTCCGAAATATCAGGTGTTACAGATAATAAATACCCAAATGATGAAAGCTGTTTAGATGCCATTCGGCATATTGTAGATAAATTTGGTGATAATCCGTACGCTGGTTTTTCACGTATTGAACCTAAAGAGCCAGCCGTTCCATTTCAATACATTTATAAGCAATTACCAGAAGATCGACTCAAACCTTATAATATGATACCTATATTGGAGGCTATTGTTGATAAAGAATCACTAGAGGAATATAAAAAGGATTATGGTAAAACGATTATATGTGCGTTAGCGCGTATAGATGGTTGGGCCGTCGGAATTGTAGCGAATCAGCGGGAAATTGTGAAGGCCAAGAAACCGGGGAATGCAACGGAAATGCAGATGGGAGGAGTTATCTATTCGGATTCAGCAAACAAAGCCGCTCGATTTATTATGAACTGTAATCAACAGAAAATTCCATTGGTATTCTTCCAAGATGTAACAGGTTTTATGGTTGGAAGTCGTTCGGAACACAATGGAATAATTAAAGATGGTGCAAAAATGGTAAATGCAATGGCCAATTCGGTAGTACCAAAATTCACATTTATAGTTGGAAATAGTTATGGTGCAGGTAATTACGCTATGTGTGGGAAAGCATATGATCCAAGATTAATATATGCCTGGCCTACTGCACAAATGGCTGTTATGAGTGGCACTTCTGCAGGTAAAACATTATTACAGATACAGGAAGCAACTTTAAAATCTAAAGGAGTAGAACTTACAGAACAGGATAAAAACAAATTATTAAAAGATATCGAAACCAAATACACTGAACAATTAAGTCCCTATTATGCCGCGGCACGATTGTGGGTAGACGGTGTCATTGATCCTAAAGATACCCGCAAAATTATATCTATGGGTATTGAAGCTGCTAATCACAACCCAACTATTGAAAGATATAATGTAGGCGTGATACAGACATAATTGTTAGATTATAAAGTTTGCGACTTTGCATTCCATATTAAAACACATTTAAATTCGCAATATTATCTTTATCCAATGGTGATTCAACTACCTTGGTACCAAATTGGTTGTAAATTCTCAGGTTAAAAATTACGTCATCTTTTACTAAGCTGTTTAAATCTGGATGGGAATTAACAACCTGATCAAGAATTTTCGGAAACGATGTCTTTAGGATATCATTTGTTATTGTCGAATCTGTCGCATTAAGGATAAAATCAATATTCGCTTCTTTCTTATTGATATAATATGCTTTAGATTGCTTTACTAAGGGATTACTAATTTCTGAATTATTAAAATCCTCAATGAATGCGAAAATTTTTCCTTCTTTGGATTTACAAGATGCTAAAACTAAAGCAAGAAAAAAAAGTGTAAGTTTCTTCATAATTTTATGTTTTTAAATTTAAAGCAACTGCTATTTTATACTTTACTATTATTCGACTTTACAACTTCACGAAAGTAAAACTTTACGAATTTTACTTTTTAAACGCGTTCCAACCCTGAGCCGTAATCGGATGAACATGACCTGATTTCGAAATCATCTCGCATCCTGCATGCTCTTCAGTGATATAACCAATAATAGATATATCCAGCTGATTTTTAATTTTATCGTATTGATCCTGTGGAACAGTGAATAACAACTCATAATCTTCACCGCCACTCAATGCACAAACGGTTGGATCTAAGCCAAATTCACGAGCAGTCTCGTACGTCATTGGATCCAATGGTATTTTTTCTTCATAGAGCTTGCATCCCACTTTAGACGCGTTACAGATATGCAATATTTCAGATGCTAAACCGTCCGAAACGTCAATCATCGCATTCGGCTGTATGCTATATGCCGCAAACAATTGCACAACATCTTTTCTGGCTTCCGGCTTTAATTGCCTTTCAATGATGTAATCTTTACCTTCTAAATCCGGCTGAATTTCAGGATTTTCCAGAAAGATATTCTTTTCACGTTCCAATAATTGTAATCCTACATAAGCCCCACCTAAGTCTCCTGAAACGCATAGTAAATCACCTTCTTTTGCACCGGAACGGTAAGCTATTTTATCCGCATCTGCATATCCGATGCTCGTTACCGAAATCACAAGGCCTTGAGCCGAAGCCGAGGTGTCGCCGCCCACCAAATCAACATTGTATTTTTTACAGGCTATCAATGCACCTTCATATATTTCTTCAACAGCCTCTAAGGGGAACTTGGAAGAAAGACCTATGGAAAAAGTAATCTGCGAAGCCAACCCATTCATCGCATAAATATCACTTAAATTAACCTGAACAGCTTTATAACCCAAATGTTTGAGTGGAACGTAGCGCAAATCAAAATGTATACCTTCCAACAATAAATCCGTAGAAATTAAGGTCTTCTTGTTACTAAAATCCAACACAGCAGCATCATCGCCTATTCCTTTTATAGTTGAAGATTCCGTAATTTCTACAGCTTCTGTCAAATATTTTATTAGACCAAATTCGCCTAACTCATTAATATCTGTTCTATCTTTATTATCAAACATTATCTAATTCAAAAGTATTAAGTTAAAAAAATAAAAGCCAAAGATTAAAAGTAAAAAGATCTAAATACCAATATTTGACATCTAAAAAGCTACAATCCCAATTGAGCCGAAATTTGCAGCATACGTTCTATAGGTTTCTGAGCCCTAAGAATAACATCTTCTGCTAAGTTAATTTCAGGTTGCTCGTAATACAGACAGTTATATAATTTTTCCAACGTATTTAATTTCATATGCGGACAGTCATTGCAGGCACATAAGTTATTAGGAGGAGCAGGAATGAACGTTTTAGTTGGACTAGCCTTTTGCATTTGATGTAAAATACCCGATTCCGTTGCTACAATGTATGTTTGACTGGGATCTTCAATCGTAAATTTTAACATCCCGGAAGTAGATCCAATATAATCCGCTTTTGCTAAAATATGATCCTCACATTCAGGATGAGCAATAAATTTGGCATCTGGATAAGCCTCATGTAAAGCCTCTATCTTGTCTTGAGAAAAAATCTCATGCACCATACAAGCTCCATTCCACAATACGAGGTCACGTCCGGTTTTCTTTTTAACATAAGCTCCCAAATTCCGATCTGGACCAAAGATAATTTTTTGATCTGGAGGCAGACTTTCTACAATCTGCACGGCATTACTCGAAGTACACACAATGTCTGACAAAGCTTTTAGTTCTGCCGTACAATTTACATAGGTGATGACTAAGTGGTCAGGATATTGTTCCTTAAACTTAGCAAATAGGTGTGGAGGACAACTATCTGATAAAGAGCATCCTGCTTTCAAATCTGGTAATAAAACCTTTTTTGTCGGAGAAAGAATTTTAGCCGTTTCTGCCATGAAATGTACACCGGCAAACACAATTACATCAGCATCCGTTTTAGCGGCCTGTTGCGAAAGACCTAAGCTATCTCCAATATAATCAGCTATATCCTGAATTTCGGATTCCTGGTAATAATGAGCTAAAATAACAGCATTCTTTTCTTTCTTAAGTCTGTTGATTTCAGAAACCAGATCAATAGTTGGGTCTATATCCACATCTATAAATCCTTTTGCTTCTAAATCTCTTTCAAAAGTTGTATTCATTATCTCTTCTCTAAATTGTCGTTAATTACTTTGACTAACCAACTTTACAAAAGTAAACAAAGAAATTCAAACGAAATCCACATTCCCTTTTTTCAATAAATAATAATTCTTTTTATAAAAGAGAATCTTATTGTTTATTAGCATGTGGAAAATGGGGAGAATTTAGAACGTATTTATTTTTATATATAGATAACTTGTTTTTATTAACAACTTATTCACATTTTAAAGTATATTTAGTACTGATTATCAATTATGTAAATATAGACCTATTTTATTTTCCATATTTTTATGTGAATTTTTTGAAGTTTATAATTTGTTAATATTATCTTCAAATTGAGGTAATAATTACATAACATATGTGTGAAGTTTATAGCTATTGTGGAAGAATAAATAGTTTTCATATTTAATTCACTATTTGTCTACACGTTTTCCACATATTTTGTTAATTTGTTGTCTTATACAATAATGGATATATATAAAGAGCAATATGTCTTTCAAAAAGGTTGATTTTTTAATAGTTGGTTCTGGTATAGCGGGTTTAAGTTTTGCGTTGAAGGCTGCTAAGTTGGGAAAAGTATTGATCGTTACCAAGGCAAATGAGGATGAGTCTAATACAAAGTATGCTCAAGGGGGAGTAGCCGTGGTTACAGATCAGACAGATAGCTTCGAAAAGCATATTCAGGATACGCATACAGCGGGTGACGGTTTATGTAATCCACAGGTTGTGGAAAACGTAATTAAAGAGGGACCCGCTCGAATTGACGAGCTTATCGCGTATGGAACCTCCTTTGATAAGGAGGCTTCTGGGGAATATGATTTAGCGAAGGAAGGAGGACATTCAGAACATCGTATTCTCCATTATAAAGATATTACCGGATATGAAATAGAACGTGCTTTGTTGAGTCAGGTGCATCAAAATGCGAATATTGAAATACTTACGCATTATTTTGCCGTAGATTTAATAACTCAACATCATCTAGGAGAGCATGTGGATAAGAAATCCCAGGATATTAATTGCTACGGTATATACGCTTTTAATACGAGGTCAAATCGTGTAGAGAAATTTCTTGCAAAAATAACGTTAATGGCAACAGGTGGTGCGGGACATGTATACGCGAGTACGACCAATCCTACCATAGCGACGGGAGATGGAATAGCTATGGTGTATAGGGCTAAGGGCAAAGTTAGAAATATGGAATTTATCCAATTCCATCCCACTTCATTATATAATCCAAGTGAATATCCTGCTTTCTTGATTTCTGAAGCAGTGAGGGGTTTTGGTGGTATTCTACGTAGAGCAAATGGGGATTCTTTTATGGAAGAATATGATGAACGAGGTTCGTTGGCACCACGTGATATCGTTGCACGAGCAATAGACGCTGAAATGAAAAAATCTGGATTAGATTATGTTTATTTGGATATTACGCATCGGAGTAAGTCAGATTTACTCTCTCATTTTCCTAATATTTATGAGAAATGTCTTTCCATAGGATTAGATATGACCAACGATTTTATACCGGTTACACCAGCGGCGCATTACTTATGTGGTGGGATATTAGTTGATGAATTCGGTGCGACATCAATTCAAAATTTGTATGCCTGTGGAGAGTGTTCTTCTACGGGATTACACGGTGCTAATCGTTTAGCTTCTAATTCACTACTGGAAGCTGCAGTGTATGCACATCGCATTTTTTTGGATGCAAGTGTTCGATTTTCAACAATCAATTTTCAAGATAACGTTCCTGATTGGGACGATTCGAATACGCGGCTTTCCAACGAAGATATATTGGTTACACATAATCTACGTGAAACGCAAAAATTCATGAGTGACTATGTGGGGATAGTGCGATCTGATTTTCGTTTAGAACGTGCAATGAGCCGACTTGGTCTTTTGCATGAGGAAACAGAATCTTTTTATAAGAAGACGAAGCTTTCAGTAAAACTTTGTGAACTAAGAAATGTTATTCAAGTAGCATATTTGGTAGTTAAATCTGCCATGAAGAGAAAAGAAAGTAGGGGATTACATTACACGACAGACTATCCGGATCATGCAGATGTATTAGAAGATACTATTTTATAAGATATGGCGATTATACTACCGGTTAATGAACATTTTCCATTCATTGGAGAGAACAGTTTCATAGCTCCTAATTGTACGATCGTAGGAGATGTTACTATAGGTCAGCATTGTTCTATATGGTTTAACGCCGTGGTGCGGGGGGATGTTAATTATATTAAGATAGGTGACTATTCTAATATACAGGATAATGTGACTATTCACGGTACCTACCAACGGAATGGTACCGACATAGGAAGCTACGTTAATATAGGTCACAATGCGATCGTTCATGGTTGTGCCATACACGATTATGTGTTGATTGGAATGGGCGCTATTGTGATGGATAGAGCTGTTATTGAATCAAATGTGATTGTAGCTGCCGGCGCGGTCGTATTGGAAAACAGCATATGTGAATCAGGGTATTTATATGCCGGAGTTCCCGCTAAGAAAGTTAAACCGCTTACGGAAGATCAGCTTAATTTATTGCAGAAACTACCACATAACTATGTATTATACAGCTCTTGGTTTTCCGATTAAAACTTGTCTTACTACTCGAATTTAACAGCTATCGTTTCGTTTTGCTCCCAGTTTGCACGAATAGTAAATGTTTTATTAAGGTACCAAATGGGTTCTGCTTGTTCTAGTGTATATACATTGGCACCATCCCATTTATTATTGTTGTTGATATCCTGTATGATTCGGATAGAATATTTTCCTCCCGGAAATTTAGTATACGTTAAGGTGGATTGATTTCTGATAAGCCGTTTATTAAATACCTTTGTTTTGGCTTCATCGATTAACTCCACAATATAATTAAAAGAGGTATCCAAACCACTTATTTTAAAGATAATATCTCCATAATTATCGGATTCGTCAAGTGTAAATCTGGTTTTAAGTTCTTTATTAAAGTCATCAAAAGGACTGAGCATAGCCTTTTCTTCCAAGACCAACTCATAATTTTTGTTTGGCCTCCAATTAAATCTAATATGATATAGACGGCTGTTTAAACTATCTTGTTGTAATTGGAAATTTCTTCTAGACACAGAGTCTTCTAATAATTGTATTTTGTTTTTATCGACAGAAGCGATTGGGTATTTACTGGTAAGTGTAATATGGTTTACTTTATCTACCTTATTGGACACGTTTAAAAGTGGTGTGATGAATCGTTCATATTTATCATTTTTTCCTCTACGGATCAAGATAGTATCCACAACATTCTCATTTTCAGTTAGCTGTAGTTTTAGCGAATCGAAATCTAATTTTTCTAAGAAGATAAATGCGGAATCATTATAATTCGAGTAGTTGACGACCTTTTGGGTATCATATACACTAGGATCGATAACTCTTATATTAGGGTCGTCTAATTGTTGATTAAAGGTGAGCAATATCCTGCCATCCTTTTCTATTTTCTTATCTAATGTACGGTGTACCTGTGGCTTTCCTTTAGAATATTCAAGATGTATACCTGAAATATCGGTTGTCAATACAATGCTATCTTTTAGAAATCCGATTGCTTCGTCAGGGCTGTTGTATATTCTATCATTGTTTTGTTCTTGTAAGGCATAAATGCGGTAGGTATCTTCTCTTAAATTTCGAAAGATAAAGTTTCCGCTGGTATCTACGGTGGTATATATGGAAGCTTTCTTTTTACCGAAAATGGAATCTTGTCGAGTAGGAATCAAAAGAACGCGAACGTCTTTATCTACTTTTTCGTCAAATGCTTTGGTATACGCATTTTTAACAGATCCGGATATCGTTAACGAATCTAATTCAGGGCCGGTAGCGAAAACATAGGTATAGTTGATAATTGGATTACTTTCATTATAATCTACCAATCCTTTTCCGAAGTTGATTGTATAGGTGGTATTATTTTCTAACGAATCGGGTAGCTTAATGTGTAGATTTTTTTTTCGTACTTTATATTCTGGCTGCTTATCGACATCAGGTGAGATATTGAATTCTTTAAATTGATTGTTGAGTTTAATGAATTCATCAAATGTCAGTATAATTTCAGAAGCATTAAAATTTGTGGTAAGGTTTACGGGCGACTCATTTAAGAGTTTTGGTGGTAAAGAATCTTTGGGTCCACCGGTCGGCCGTTGCATATTAGCACAACGAAAAAGCGTTAATGATATAAGGATAAGAAAGCTTAAAACAACTAATTTTTGAAATTTACTACTTTTTAAGCTCTGTGAGCCATTTTTATATATTTCGGACACCTGTTTCATATATTTTAAAATATTGTCTTATATCGCTTAATATTAATCATCTTTTTTTATTTTTAATATATTGAAAATCAGTATATTAACTCATGTGAACCATTAAAATGCTTATATCAGATGGAGAAACGCCGGATATTCTCGAAGCCTGACCTAACGTTCTCGGTTTTACTTTAAATAATTTTTCGCGCGCTTCGATAGATAGAGAGGTCAGAGAAGAATAGTCAAAATCCGGATTGATTTCTTTATCTTCCATCTTTTTCATTTTATTTACAATTTCCATTTCTTTTTCAAAATAGCTGTCGTATTTTACTTTAATTTCAGCCTGTTCAATGGTGTCTTCATTAAATGTACTGAGAAACGTATGGAAGTCGGAATCCGCTTCGGCAATATCCAGAATTCCTACTTGAGGTCGTGTTAAAATATTAAATAGACGTGACTTTTGTGTTAAGGTGCTTGATCCTAATTTTTCCAGCATAGGATTCATACGATCTGTACTAATGCTATTTAGTTTCATATATTCTACAATAGCGTCGGAATTATCAATTTTTTCCTGAACACTTTGTAGTCTTTCTTCAGATACCAGACCTAATTTGTGTGCTAAAGGTGTGAGTCTAATATCTGCATTGTCCTGCCTAAGCAACAAACGATGTTCGGCTCTGGACGTAAACATACGATAGGGTTCTTCTGTACCTTTCGTAACCAAGTCGTCGATAAGCACACCAATATAAGATTCAGATCTTTTTAAAATAAGTTCATGTAAATCGTTTATTCGCTGATGTGCATTTACACCTGCTACGAAACCTTGAGCGGCGGCTTCCTCATAACCTGTAGTTCCGTTAATCTGGCCCGCAAAGAATAGTTTTTTTACGCGTTGTGTTTCCAGTGTAAGATCAAGTTGCATAGGAGGGAAGTAATCATATTCAATAGCGTATCCCGGCCTATACATTTTAGCTTGTTCAAATCCTGGAATGAATTGTAGGGCTTTCAGCTGTATATCTTCCGGAAGGGAAGTTGAAAATCCGTTTACATATATTTCCACAGTTTTGAATCCTTCAGGCTCAACGAATATTTGATGGCGTTCGCGCTCGGCAAAACGATTTATTTTATCTTCTATTGAAGGACAATAGCGGGGTCCAAGACCTTTGATCCGTCCGGTAAACATAGGAGATTTTTCAAAACCAGTCTTCAGTATTTCATGCACTTTATCGTTTGTATACGTAATCCAGCAGCAACGTTGTTCTGTGGGCATTTCTATATTTGTATATGAAAATCTACTCTTTTTTTCATCTCCCCATTGTTCTTCCATGAGGGAGTAGTTGAGGCTCCGTCCATCTATTCGTGGTGGCGTACCTGTTTTCATACGTCCTGACTCAAAGCCAAGTGATACCAGTTGCTCTGTAAGACCAGTGGATGATTTTTCGCCTGTTCTGCCTCCGCCGAATTTTTTTTCACCAATATGAATTATACCATTTAAAAAAGTTCCGTTAGTAAGAACCACAGAGTCTGATTCTATGCGGATACCCATTGAAGTAATGACACCTTTCGCCTGACCATTTTCTACGATTACTTCCTTGACGGTATCCTGCCACATGTCTAAATTTGGCAATGACTCTAACTGCAATCTCCATTCCTCTGCAAAGCGCATTCTGTCATTTTGCGTTCGAGGACTCCACATCGCGGGTCCTTTGGATTTATTTAGCATTCGGAACTGAATAGTAGACTTGTCGGCAATAATACCAGTATATCCGCCCATCGCGTCTACTTCGCGCACAATCTGACCTTTCGCAACCCCGCCAATAGCGGGGTTGCAGCTCATTTGTGCAATGACACCCATGTTCATCGTTATTAACAAGGTGGATGAACCTAAATTTGCAGCAGCAGCAGCAGCTTCACAACCGGCATGCCCAGCTCCTACAACAATAACATTATATTTTTTAAACATATTTCAATTCTGTGGTTTCACGTGAAACATAGCGCTATGTTTCACGTGAAACTTTATATATATTCCGCTAATTCTAACCAGCGTTCTGATTTTTTGTCGAGTGATGATTTTAGCTTTTCAATTTCAGATGCTATTTCAGCTAACTTTATATGATCTGCTATTTCAGACAGTAAATTAGTTTTATCAACTATACTGTTTTCAAGTGTAGTGATTTCTAGTTCTAAATCTTCATATTCTTTAATTTCTTTATAACTTAACTTCTTTTTTAAATGGTTTTCAATAGGAGAGGGGATAAGTGTTGCAGCCTTATTTTTGCTAAGTGCTTTTTCTTCTTTAATCTTTTGTTCTTGCTCCGATTTGAAATCAGCGTAATTTCCGTTATAAATCGTAACAGACCCTTCACCGTTAAAAATAAAAAGTTGTTCGGTTAATTTGTCTATTAGATATCTGTCATGTGATACCAAAACAAGTACTCCGGGGAAATTAAGCAAAAACTCTTCCAGCACATTTAATGTGTCTATATCTAGATCATTAGAAGGCTCATCTAAAATTAGAAAATTGGGATTAGCCATCAATACCCGCATAAGATGTAATCGTTTTTTTTCACCTCCACTTAGTTTGCTTACCATTCCAAACTGCTTTTCGGGCGGGAAGAGAAATAACGTTAGTAATTGAGACGCCGTAAGTGTATCTCCATTTGCCATTTGGATATATTCGGCGACGTTCTTTACAACATCCAATACACGTTCACCTTCATTAAATTTAAGTCCACTTTGTTTATAGTATCCAAACTTAGTTGTTTCTCCTATTTCAATCTTCCCATAATCTGGTAGTACCTCATTCGTAATAAGATTTAAAAATGTACTTTTACCAGAGCCATTTTTACCGGCCAATCCGACACGATCTCCTTTTTTGAAGATATAGCTAAAGCTAGATATAACGTCTTTATTGTTATAGGATTTATTTATATTTTCAATTTCAAGAATCTTTGATCCTTGACGGGATACCTTAACACTCAGTTGTACCTTATCGTTTTGACGGGGACCTTTAGATTTATCTTCTAAATCATAAAAAGCTTCAATCCGTGCCTTGGATTTCGTTCCTCGAGCTTGAGGCTGTCTTCGCATCCACTCTAGTTCTTTTCGCAATAGATTCCGAGCTTTTTCTGCAGAGAGTACATCATTGTATTCTCTATCAGATTTCTTTTCTAAGTAATATGCGTAATTACCTTTATAAATGAAAAGCTGCCCCTTATCTAATTCGCGGATTTCGGAAGATATATTGTCCAGAAAATACCTATCATGTGAAACTGTTAGTACCGTTTTGTTGCCCGTAGTTAGCAACTTCTCCAGCCATTCAATGGTCTCGATATCCAAATGATTGGTTGGCTCATCTAAAATGTATACATCCGGCTCGTCAATTAATAACTTAGCCAATGAAAGACGTTTTTTCTGCCCACCGGAAAGATTATCTATTCGTTGATCAAAATTGGAAATCTGTAACCTGTTAAGAATAGTCTTAATATTATTTTCGTATTCCCAGGCGTTTAAAGCCGTTAGTTTGTCGGTAATATCAGCTAATTTGTTATTGTCAATATGTTGACTATCAATTAGTTGTTCGTACTCTTTTATTAATTGTTGTTGTTCGTTGTCCGCACTGTATATGAAATCATTTATGGTATTTAATCCGGTGAAATCAGGTTCCTGAGGGAGATAACCTATGCGAATTCCTTTTTCTTTTACCACTTTTCCCTGATTCGGCTGAAATACTTCAGCGAGGATTTTCAAAAGGGTGGATTTACCTGTCCCGTTAATCCCTACAAGAGCTACCCGTTCTCCTCGCTGTAGCGCGAAATGCAAATCTTTAAATAGCCATTTGTCGTTGAACGAATGACTTACCTGTTCTGTACCTAATATACTCACGCTATTTTTTTATTTCTTCTGTTTTGTAAATGTAAACCCCATTGCTCGAAAAAGTAGCGATATATACCACCGTCGAAGCCACTTTGGCCGAATCTATACTTCGTAAATTTTTAAATCTACCTGCATTTTTTCTAATAATATACTCTCTTTTCTGTTTCCTTTAAGCAGGGAGGTGCGAAAAATATTTGTGCTCTCGATTGATTGTGCAATTAAATCTTTTTCTGTTTCTCCCTTTAGCCGTAAATAGAATTTTTAGAACCAGGATCGGCTAACATACTAGAAACTATTGCTACGAATTGGCCACCGTTCTTTTTCAGAATAACCGCAACGTTAATGGGATAATCGTGGTCTATTTCAATAATAAATCGACTAGTTGAACACCAACTAGTACGTTGGCACCCAATACCAATGTATTATATTTTTTCGTAGACATACTTATCCAATTACAAAAGTAATGAAATATTCTTTTTTAGAAGGGAAAATACGAGGAGAGGTGATGTTTTTACAAATGTCTGTTAATTAAGCCGGAAGTCAGCTATTAAATGAAAACGTGGAATATCAACATGAATAATAGCCGCGTCGACTTCGCGGATCATTGTATAAAAGCCTTCCATGTAGCCGATATCACTTTTTAAGTTACAACCGGAAACATATTGATGCAGTTCTCCTGGAGCTAAAGTAGGCTGTTCGCCCACCACACCTTCACCATCAACCTTTTTATGCTCACCAATAGAGTCGAAAATTTCCCAATGCCTGCCGATCAGCTGCGCTGTATGATCACTTGTATTTTCAATCGTAATCCGATAGGCAAACATAAAATGCATATTAGTAGGATTAGAATATTCCGGCTGATAGATACATTCTACAGAGACTTTTATTCCAGACGTTGATTGCGTGATCATATTTGATTCAAACTTAGATAAATTTGTTTTTATATACAAAATATAGTTGCGATGAATATGATAACAAATTTATTCATTCGCTTTTGTTCATATCGCATGAATGAGCGCCGTGCGGTTATCGCTCTCCTCTGCCATCAAGCATTTATTTATAGAGGAAAAATAACAACTTGCGTCGACTTTTCATAATGGTACTGTAAAGAAATATACAATTTTGCAGATTTGCGAATTCGCAAATCTGCAAAAGGAGAGTCTAAACTTTACTTGCTTCGCGCACCTTTGGTGCGATTTTATTCCCATATATTTCAATCGCTTTCATCATATCTTTATGAAATGGACTCCCCACATCCATATGCGCTGAAAAACGGGTCAAACCAAAGACTTCTTTCACGTGTAGGATTTTCTCTATTGCCTCATTCGCATCTCCTATAACCAAATGACCATGTGGAGATCTTCCAAAATCAAATTGAGAACGTTGATAGGGGGGCCATCCTCTTGAAGCACCTATTCTGTTCATTTGAGCAGAATAAACCGGATAATATTGATCGGCTACAGCTTGGCTGTTCTCTCCGAAAAAAGCATGCATGTGAACACCAACCTGAAATTTAGATATATCATGACCGTTATCAGCATATGCCTGTTCGTACAATTCAAAAAGTGGTTTAAATTGTTCCCAAGCTCCACCTATAATGGCAAACATAACCGGTAGACCAAGTTTTCCGGCCCGGATAACAGACGAAGTAGTTCCCCCAACAGCAACCCAAATCGGCAGATGATTGTCTATAGCACGGGGCAATACGTCCTGATTAATCAACGATTTACGGAATTTTCCTGTCCAGTTAATCGGGTTCTGATTATTTATTTTTACAAGTAGATTTAATTTTTCTTCAAAAAGCTCACTATAATCTTTTAGATCATATCCAAAAAGGGGAAATGATTCAATAAAGGAACCCCGTCCTGCCATCAATTCAGCTCGGCCATTTGAAAGTAAATCTACCGTTGCAAAATCTTGGTATAGTTTTACAGGATCTGTAGAGCTCAATACAGACACGGCACTTCCGAGCTTAATGCTTTTGGTAACAGTGGAAGCTGCTGCCAAAATAATTTCAGGGGAAGCAACAGCGTAATCCGATCTATGGTGTTCTCCCATTCCGAAGAAATCTAAACCAACTTCATCCATTAACTTAATTTCTTCAATAATTTCTTGAAGACGTTGTTGAGTAGATTGGATTTCTCCTGTTTTGGGATCAATTTGAAGATCACCAAACATACCTATTCCTAATTCTAACATAATTTTTCCTCCTTTATAAAACAAAGGTACGTTGGGGATTGCGAATAATTCTTGAACTACATTAAGAATTTGAGATTAGGTAACTGTCTCTAAACTTTTGTTTAGAGATAACGTAAGTTTGTTTTCACTATTTATTGGGGTATTAATTGGATATAAGAGGGTAATAACAGGGGGTTAGCAGGGGTTAAACCCTATAATAACCTATTTAACAGAGTTTAAAAAAACTTTAAATAGATAATAAAATAAGAAATTATATCTAACTTTAACAAACAACTAACCCAATAAAGAATTATGGCAATACAAAAAAATGGACCAAACGGAGCTTTTATCGGAAAAGTAGGCAGCGTGTTCGGATACGTACTAAACGGACAGAATATTATTCGAGGCGCACGCAAACCGAGTACAAAGCAACCGAGCGCAGCCGAGTTGTTGAACAGGGAGAAGATGAAAGTTATGGCAAATTTTTTAGGTCCAATTTACCCGGTATTACGTTACGGTTATAAAGAGCTAGCACCTAAAGGAGCTCGTGTAGGAGCTGTACAATTAGCTCAATCGCATGTACGCAAAGAGTGCGTAGAGCTAGACGACCAAGGCGTACCGTTTGTAAATCCGGAAAAGGTTTTGGTATTTAGGGGTAGTTTGGAACCTCCCAGGGAATGCGAGATGCAACGAGAGGGAAACAGCTTGCATTTTCGTTGGCGCGTAAATCCGGTTCATCAAGATTCCTTTTATCAATTGAACGTACTTATTTATAAAGTTGATGCCGCTTTGGTTGATCTGAGGATTGCGTTGACGGAGGCAAGTGCGGGTCAATGCACGATAGAATCCTCTGTGTTATCTACCAACGACAATCCGACACATGTGTACGTGGGCGTTGTTGATACATACAAGGAAATTTTATCTGATTCGGTTTATCTAGGTGTTGTGGGATAATTATCCGTGTATGTATTCCTTGTTTCCATAGGATTGAATAAGTTGCCCCTCAAAGTCCAGCCACTCTTTCCATCGCTTATCCACATCTACGTCAATCGTATATTTGCGCGCAAAGTTTAAAAATGTGGTATAGTGATTGGCTTCTGATACCATAAGATCATAGTAGAATTTAGCCAGAGCTTCGTCTTTTATATTCTGGGTCAATACCCTAAAACGCTCACAGCTTCGCGCTTCGATCATGGCTGCAAATAGCAATCTATCGATAAAGGCTTGATTACGCGAGCCATCTTTCTTCGAAAATTTCATCAATTGGCCGACATAATCATCCTTACGTTCACGACCTAAGGTATAGCCTTTTTCTTTGATGATGTCGATTACCATCTTAAAATGTTCCATTTCTTCAATGGCTATTGCTGTCAGCTCATGTACCAAATCTTCGTATTCCGAATTCTGAGTGATCAACGAAATAGCATTCGATGCTGCCTTTTGCTCACACCAAGCGTGATCGGTTAAGATTTCTTCTAAATTTGATTCCGCAATATTTGCCCAACGCGGATCTGTTAATAGTTTTAAACCAAGCATAGTCATTCGATTTCTGAATCCAAACTTAGATAAAGATATGTTATACGCAAAATAAAATAGCTAATTTCGGAAGATGAGAAAAATCTTATTCATAGGACTTGTCTGGCCGGAACCAACATCATCTGCTGCAGGGTGGCGGATGTTACATTTGATTAAATTGTTCCTGAATTCCTATGAAGTACATTTTGCATCTGCTGCCGGAAAATCAGATTACTCGCATGATTTAATAAAACTGGGCGTTCACGAACATAACATACTGTTAAATCACAGCTCATTTGATAAGTTTATCAGTCAACTTCAGCCTGATGCAGTATTATTCGATCGCTTCATGATTGAAGAGCAGTACGGTTGGCGTGTTGCAGAATACTGTCCTAATGCATTACGTATATTAGATACGGAAGATCTGCATTTTTTGCGGTTGGCCCGGCAAGAAGCCTACAAGAAAAATCAACCACTAAATATAAATTCAGATACGGCAAAAAGAGAGATAGCCTCTATTTTACGATCCGATATTTCACTCATCATTTCAGAAAATGAAATGGAGCTCCTACAAAAGGTATTTAGTATAACTCCAAATCTTTTATACTATTTGCCCTTTCAGGAGGATGAAATTGTAGCAGATAGAATTGACCGATGGCTGAATTTTGAGGAACGAGAACATTTCGTTTTTATTGGTAATTTCATCCACGAGCCCAATTGGCGGACCGTAGAAATTTTAAAAAATATCATTTGGCCTGTGTTAAGAAAGAGAGTACCTTCTGCGGAATTACACATTTACGGAGCCTATGCTTCAGAAAAAGTATTTCAATTACACAAACCTCAGGAGGGCTTTTACATAAAAGGCAGAGCTGATAATGCGCGACAGGTATTAGAACGATACCGTGTATTGCTGGCACCCATTCCATTCGGGGCAGGAGCAAAGGGCAAATTTGTGGACAGTATGCAAGCGGGAACACCCACTGTATGTTCGTCTGTTGGAGCAGAATCCATGTCGGTAGACGGCGAATGGAATGGTTTCATATGCGATGAATATCCTGAATTTATAGAGAAAGCTGCTGTACTATACCACAATAAAGAGCTTTGGTATGATTGCCAACACAAAGGTGTGCAAATCCTGAATGATCGTTACGCCAACCCAATCTATGGTACAGCTCTTCTTTCCCTCTGTGAAACCAAAATCAACCATTTGACGGAAGACAGGAATGAAAACTTTATGGGTCAGATTCTACTTCATCAACAGCATCAGGCTACAAGATATATGGCGCTTTGGATAGCCGAAAAAAACAAAAAAGCGCAACCTTAGCTGCGCTTTTTTTCTCACTAATTTAACGTTTGTTACTACCTTACCTCTTTCTTTTAAATACAATCTCAGTTCGCACGCTAGCCGTGATATTTATTAAGGTCAACGTGGCGATTGACTGTACAATATTTTCTTTAATATCATAATCCATACCGTCAAATGTCATTTTTTTAGGAGACGATAGGTTATAATTCTTGGATGTCTGTACATCAGATCCTTCCGTTTTTATCCAAGCTTTACCATCTTTGTCAAAATTTAGCGTTTGATCTTCAGCTAATAATTCTGTCGTTATATTTAATGTGTTATCTGAGTTTCCAGATATTGTCTTAGTGGCTTTTTGCCATACTCCGGCGGTAATAATATTTAAAGCTGTATCACGAGTGATGCTATCTATCGTTTCCTTGCTACAGGAAGACAATCCGATTATGGAAACCGCCATGAATAGTATTAATGTAATTCTAGTTTTCATATGTATATAATTATTTGTACTTAATATACCAACTATTGTACCAACCCCTAAAATATAAAGACAATGATTTATGTTAGCTCAAACTAAAATCAGATTTCTTATCTTTATAAGGCAATCAAAAATATGATCAAAAAACAAACTAAATGAAAACAATCAAAGGGCCAGGTGTTTTTTTGGCACAATTTATAGGAGAGGAAGCCCCTTTCAATTCATTGGACGGTATTTGTAAATGGGCCGCTGATTTGGGCTTCAAGGGAATCCAAATGCCTACATTAGATACGCGATTTATAGATCTTCGTCTTGCCGCAGAGAGTAAAACCTATGCAGATGAACTAAAGGGTAAAATAGCTTCATATGGTTTGGACATTACGGAGTTATCTACACATTTACAAGGGCAATTAGTCGCTGTTCATCCAGCATATAATGAATTATTTGATTCTTTTGCTGTGCCTGAAGTGAAAAATAACCCGAAAGCGAGAACGGAATGGGCTATTCAACAGTTGAAATATGCCGCTCAAGCATCACAGAATTTGGGTTTGAAAGCACATGCCACCTTTAGTGGATCGTTATTATGGCAATATTTTCATCCGTGGCCCCAACGCCCAGAGGGATTGGTCGATGAGGCTTTTACCGAATTAGCAAAAAGATGGACACCTATTTTAGATGCATTCGAAGAGTGTGGGGTTGATGTCTGTTATGAAATACATCCTGGAGAAGATTTATTCGATGGTATTACGTATGAAATGTTTTTGGAGAAAGTGAATCAACATCCTAGAGCCTGCCTATTATATGATCCATCGCATTTCGTACTACAGCAATTGGATTATATCCAATACATCGATTTTTATCACCAACGGATTAAGGCTTTCCATGTGAAAGATGCTGAATTTAATCCAACGGGACGACAAGGTACATTTGGTGGATACCAAAGTTGGGCAGATCGTGCAGGGAGATATCGTTCTCCCGGTGACGGTCAGGTTGACTTCAAAACTATTTTTAGCAAGTTAGCGCAATACGATTACGATGGATGGGCGGTTATGGAATGGGAATGTTGTATCAAGAATCAAGAAGATGGAGCCCGCGAAGGATCAGAATTTATTCGCAAAAATATAATCCACGTAACAGACAAAGCCTTTGATGATTTTGCCGGAGCTGAAAACGATGCAAATTTTAACAGGAAAATATTAGGACTATAAATTACATTCATCTAAAAAGGCCAATGAATATTTTATTGGCCTTTTTAGCGTTATCGTCCTTTTTTGACAAAAGGGAATTTCATCTTGTAAGATACCGTTACATTACCTTTCGAGATAGCATCTAACTTGCTTTTCAACATGGCCTTTTTTACAGGACCTAATTTATCGATAAATAATTTTCCCTCGATATGATCGTACTCATGTTGTACAATACGTGCTGCAAGTCCAGATAAAGCGACTTCATGTTCTTCGAAATCCTCATCAAGATAATTAATAACAATATTGGCAGGGCGTTGCACTTCTTCGGTAATATCTGGGATGCTTAGGCATCCTTCGTTGAATCCCCATTTATCTCCGGTCTCCTCTACTATAATTGGGTTTATCAATACTTTTTTGAAATCTTTCAACGACGGATCGCCTGCTTCATCTTCATCATCTTCTGCAAAAGGAGATGCGTCAATCACAAAAAGTCGAATCGGCAAACCCACCTGTGGGGCAGCAAGTCCCACACCACGGGCTGAGTACATCGTTTCAAACATATTGTCGATTAGCTCTTTTAAATTTGGGTAATCTTCATCTATTTCGGCGGTCTTTTTTCGTAACACGGGATCGCCATACGCTACTATTGGTAATTTCATTTTCTTTATTTGCAAAGTGCAAAGTTACCAATTATTTGTGACAAGGTTCTGAACGAATAATTAGTAATTTTACGACCATGAGCGATCACAAGCAGATAGTATTGGAATTTATTCAAAAAATAAGGCAACGAATTCCATTGAATTTTACGGTACTTGTGCGTGAGAAAACAGTTTCTTTGCTATCCGAAAAATTCCATGTAGTTTTCTATCATCCGCAATCCGTACGTTTATCGAATGAGATCATTCGAAGAACCATTCATATCGATTACGATATAGTAATCTCTTCGTCCGAAAAATTATTAGCTCGGTTAGAAAGTATCTTTGGATTTGGGAATCGCATTTATGCGCGGGATACGGTGGTTGCACGGGTTGATAAAAAGGTAGCCCTGGAATTTCAGGAAGAGCATCATCTGCAATTGGCCTTACCAGGAAAATATCGATATGGTCTATATCGTCAAGGGGAACTGGTATCAATAGCCGTATTCAGCGGAGGTAGAAAAATGAATGATACACCGTTGGATTATCGATCTTTTGAATTGCTTCGTTTTTGTCACAAAGGATCCGATATTGTGATTGGTGGATTGTCTAAATTAATAAAGGCTTTTAGGAAAGACTTTAAACCCGGAGACATTATGACGTATGCTGATCTAGACTGGTGTCAAGACTCCACTTTGGAGAAAATCGGGTTTATACCCGTACAAAGAACTCCACCTCAGCTGATTCTTGTAAGAGAAGGTATCCGTGTATTCGGAAAGAATATAGTGGTTAAAGATCAAAAAAACGATTATTGGGTTGAAAATAACGGAAGCCTGAAATTGAAGATGATCTTTTAATTTCTTTATTTTAAGCAATAGCCCGCCAATTTATTGCATTTAAGATCAAATTTGCCTAAGTTTATTTTTCGGTTACGGGCCGAAAGTCTTAGTTAGTAAACCCTGTTTAGAAACAAACAAAACACACACACATATGACACGAAAACTTCGTATGGGAATGGTAGGCGGAGGAAATGATGCCTTTATCGGTGCGGTACACAGAATTGCCGCTTTTATGGATGGAAAAATTGAACTTGTATGCGGTTCATTTAGTGTAAATCCGACGGTTTCCCTTGAATCGGGTAGAGATTTATTTGTTGCAGAAAATCGTATCTACGCCGACTATAAAACAATGATTGAGCAGGAAGCGCTCTTACCCGAAGGAGAAAGAATGGACTTCCTAACTATTGTGACACCTAATTTTCTGCATTTTGAACCTGCAAAATTGGCGTTAGAGAATGGATTTGATGTTGTGGTCGAAAAACCAATGACCGTATCGTTGGAAGAGGCAAAGCAACTTCAAGATATTACGATTCGGACCGGACGTACTTTATGCCTTACGCATACGTATTCAGGATATCCGATGGTAAAGCAGGCAAAGGCTATGGTAAACGGAGGACATTTCGGAAAAATTCGGAAGATCGTTGTCGAATATCCACAAGGGTGGCTTAGTCGTTTATCGGAACGCGAAGGTAATTCCGGAGCGGCCTGGAGAGCAGATCCAAAACGATCGGGAAAATCTTTGGTAATGGGAGACATTGGCACCCATGCCGCTCATTTAGCGGAGTATGTTTCCGGCTTGCGGATAACTGAATTATGTGCAGATTTAACCACGTTTGTAGAAGGGCGTCAAATGGATGACGACGGTTCTGTCTTACTCCGTTTTGATAACGGCGCTAAAGGTGTTTTGATGGCATCACAGATATCAGCAGGGGAAGAGAATGCGGTTCGCATACGTATATATGGTGAAGAAGGCGGACTCGAGTGGGCCAATGAAGATCCAAACAATTTAATTATAAAGATGTTGGATCAGCCGCGACAGATTTATCGCACGGGTAATGCATATGCAGCACCTTATACGTTAAGTTCCTTTGCCACACACAATACGCGGATTCCGGCCGGTCATCCGGAAGGACTATTGGAATCTTTCGCTAATATCTACCGAAATTTTGCATCCACTGTATCTGCAAAAAGAGATGGGCTTGAACCTAAACCAGAGGAGCTGGATTTTCCGAATGTACAGGATGGCGTACGAGGGATGGCCTTCATTGATACGGTAGTAGAAAGCAACAATAGTAACGAAAAATGGACTAAATTTGTGGTGTGATAAACATCCATTCTGTAGTCCATTATCTTCAGACAGAAACCTCTTTTCTGTCTGAAGATTTATTAATTATATTGGGCCCCACAGCCAGTGGAAAAACGAAACTAGCCGTAGCGCTAGCTCAAGTATTCGATGCTGAAATCATCAGTGCCGACTCCCGTCAGGTGTACCGAAATATGAATATTGGTACAGGTAAAGATCTGCAAGAGTATCAAGACGTTCCCTATCACCTGATCGATATCTTAAATCCCGGAGAGAAGTATAATGTAAGTTCTTTCCTGCGGGATTTTGATGAGGTTTTCCAGACCATTAGAAGCAAAGAAAAGAAGGTAATTGTCTGTGGTGGAACGGGATTTTATTTGCAGGCATTATTGGAAAGCAGACCCTATATGCACATTCCGGTTAACCCTGATCTTCGATCGAAACGATCTGACTGGTCCAAAGATGAACTCATAGCTCAGATCAAATCCAAAAACATCCCAGAGGACTATGATATCGACTTTCATTCGCATAAACGTTTAGTCCGCGCATTGGAGGTGTTATCCTGGCTTGCTGAGAATCCTGGGGAAGAGATAACTTCTACCCCTCTTTATACCGCAACAGTGATCGGACTTAATCCGCCGGTAGAAACGAGGCGAATGCGTATTTCGAAACGTTTAATTGCACGTTTGGACAACGGCATGGTCGACGAAGTGAAAACTTTACTAGCTGGAGGCGTTACACAAGAAGAGTTAGAATATTATGGATTGGAGTATAAGTATATAACGTCCTTCCTGCAAGGAAAAATGAGTTATGCAGATTTTACGCTTAAGTTAGAAACAGAAATTCATCGTTATGCCAAAAGACAGATGACCTATTTTCGAAAAATGGAAAAGGATGGGGTAAAGATTCATTGGTTCTAAATATAAAAAAAGGTTATCAACCGGGGAGATTGATAACCTTTAACTAACCAATTATTAACCTAAATTATGAGCAACAAAGATAATGTTCCACCTGGAAATAGTCAAGTTTTTAACCTATATTAACGATAATGATACAGTTTGGTTGCGAAAGAAAGAATTCCTTCCAGATGTCAAAAATACTTCATATTTCGTATCCATACGGAGCGTTATACAACATGATCAGCAATTACACTGATTGCATTTAAAGATAGCATGCTCTCGTTTTCTCATTCGCTTCAATTTTGATACATTTTAGCAAAAAGATGAACAGAATCTACAACCCTCAATGGTTTTCTTGCTTTACTTTTGATTTACAGGTAACAGATTTATAAACAACACTGCAAAATAATTTTCTCGCCAATGCAACACACGCTTAGACAGCGTGAGAAATTCTCTCGGTGGTCAGCCATTGACTTCGTTGGATAAAGATAGATTGGCGAGAAAAATTAGAGGGGTAATGCGAATCAGTAATATAGACTTATGGAAAAAAACTGAAAGATTTATTTCTCCCCGACGAATAACTCGATACGGAGGATGATGTGGCAATTAATTAAAAAAGAGAAAAGATTTCAAAATTAGATTTATGATGATAAACACATACTTACAACGACCGTGGAAAATGAGCGCGCGCGGTTTAGTTTTAGTTTTATGGACCTGCCTTGTGCCGTTCATGGTACTTGGACAGAACAGATCGATAACAGGTACTGTGACCGATGTGCAGACCGGAATGCCTTTGGAGGGAGTTGGAGTGCAGGTCCAAAACAGTTCGGCTGGAACGAGCACGGCCGCCGACGGAACGTTCTCTTTAGAGGTACCGGCAAATGCGGTACTGACGATTTCCTTTGTCGGTTATGAATCCCAGACACTAACCGTAGGGAATGACATTGATCTTCAGATAAAATTGACTGCCGGTATCGAATCCATGGAAGAGGTGGTTGTGGTGGGTTATGGTACCATGCGGAAAAAGGACCTGACCGGTTCCATTATCCAAATCCGTCCAGATCGCATCGCAAACGAAAACCCTAGAACGGTGCAGGATATCCTGCGCGGAACGCCAGGGCTTAATGTTGGTTATAGCGCGTCGGCAAAGGGCGGAGGTTCTTTGCAGATCCGCGGGCAACGTTCGGTATATACCGATGGCGATCATAATAGCCCGTTGCTCGTAGTAGACGGTATGTTTTTTTATGGTGAACTTTCCGAAATTAATCCAGATGATATCGACCAGATTGACGTGTTGAAAGATGCCTCAGCGGCAGCCGTTTATGGATCAAAAGCGGCTAACGGAGTTATCATTATTTCAACCAAAAGGGGTAAGCCCGGTAAGCCTGTTGTAAATTTCAACGCCAATTTTGGGGCTACCGGACCGAGTAATTTCCGTAAAAGATGGGCTACAGATGCGTATCTACAGCATCGACAGGATTGGCTGACAAAAAACACCTATGGAGTCAATTCCGAAACAGGTGCATATGAGGCTTATCAAACTGGCGTGTTTGCCAATCAGCCAGGCTTTTTTATGCGCCCAGATCAGTTGCCGTCAACAGTTTCGCTCGATAGTTGGCGTGCGTATAGCACTAATGATGCAGATGAGTCTGATCAAAGCATTTGGGCAAGACGCTTGGGTTTCAC
This sequence comes from Sphingobacterium olei, assembly GCF_005048855.1. Classification (GTDB taxonomy): domain Bacteria; phylum Bacteroidota; class Bacteroidia; order Sphingobacteriales; family Sphingobacteriaceae; genus Sphingobacterium; species Sphingobacterium olei. The sequence continues at coordinate 645,564 of NZ_SUME01000002.1, read as the reverse complement.
AGGTAATGCTCTGCAAAATTTTTTAGACGGAAAAACAGTTGACTGGACTGAAAAAACTTTTCGTACAGGCTTCGATCAAGATTATAATGCTAGTGTAAGCGGAGCAAGCGAACGATCAAACTATTATTTTTCCATGGGGTATTTAGAGAATCAAGGCGCTGTGGTCAGTGATAACTATAGGGCGATACGTGCTAATATGAAGGTAAATGCCAACGTAACCAATTGGTTCGAAATAGGAGCCAACGTTAACTTTCAAGACCGTTCGGATGGTAATGTAGAGATCGACATGGATCAGATGATGCGTAATAGTCCCTATGCCGATTATGAAGACGGCATGGGTAATCCGCTACAGTTTCCGTTGAGTTCCGAATTTAGCCAGCGTGGGTACAACTACGATTTTCAAAGGCAATATTTGGAATTGGACAAGGGCTTTACCGTATTCAATACGATCTTGCAAGCGAAAATTAAGCTGCCTTTTAATATTACGTACTCCTTTAATGCTTCACCGCGTTATCAATTTTTCCACGACCGCTATTTTATGTCGGCAGATTTACCGGGGTCTGACCCTAAAGCGCGTGGTGCCAATCGGGAATCGGCGAAACGTTTTGACTGGTCCTTAAATAATACAATCAACTGGGATTATATCTTTGCAGAGAAGCATCGGTTTAATTTAACGTTGGTGCAAGAAGCCGAACAACTTCGGTACTGGCAAGAACGCATTGAAGCACGAAACATTTTACCTTCTGATGCGTTAGGCTTTCATAATGTTGGAATGGGTAATAAAGAAGAAAGTAGTTATTCCAGTAATGATACCCACGAGACAGCTGATGCATTGATGGCGCGCCTGTTTTACAATTACGACGATCGCTATATGTTAACTGGAACAATTCGGCGTGATGGCTATTCCGCTTTTGGTTCGACTGATCCGTATGGCGTATTTCCATCCTTGGGTGCTGCTTGGACGTTTACCAACGAGGATTTTTTTAAATGGAATCATATTATGAGCTCCGGTAAGCTGCGCATTTCATACGGAAAAAATGGTAATCGATCGCTTGGTTCTCCATATTTGGCATTAGCTAATCTTTCAAGAGGAGGAGGAAAGATGCAAGGTTACCTTGACGCTTCAGGTCAGCTGCAATTGTACCGATATCTGATGATGGACAGATTAGCTAGTCCCAATTTAGAGTGGGAGAAAACTGCCGCATGGAACGTTGGATTGGATTTCGGATTTCTTAGCAACCGTATATCCGGAACATTCGAATATTATAATATGCAGAGCCACGATATGATCATGAATCAACGTATAGCAGGCTTTTCTGGATTTAAAAGTATCACGACCAACCTTGGTCTGGTAGAGAACAGTGGGGTCGAGATTGCGCTTAACACCCAAAATTTCGAGCGGGAAAATTTCCGTTGGTCTACGACCTTCGGGTTTTCATATAATAAAAATCGAATTAAACACCTGTATTATGATTATGAAGACGTGTTGGACGAAGGGGGTAACGTAACTGGAAGCAGAGAACAAGACGATATTACAAATGGGTGGTTTATCGGCCAATCCATCAATACCATCTGGAATTATCGCGTAACCGGAATATGGCAAACGCATGAAATTGAAGAAGCAGCACAATACGGACAAAAGCCAGGTGATCCTAAGGTGGCAAATAATTATAGTGCTGACGATGTAGTTAACACAGATGGTTCTGTTACGCATGTTTATAATGATCGGGATAAAGAATTCCTAGGTGAGACCGTTCCACCTTACCACTGGTCTTTACGCAATGAATTTGTCTTGTGGAAAGATCTGACCTTATCCTTTCAAATTTACTCTTATATGGGACATAAAAGTTTGTCGGGCAATTATCTCAACAACGATGATGATGGTGGACGTATGCAGTATGCTTTAGCCAATCTTCCTGCAAAAGAATACTGGACACCTGATAATCCAACAAATGAATTCGGTCGAATAGAAGCTGCGGGTCCGGTAGGAGCTGCTGGCGCGCAAAAATTGTATAACCGTTCCTTTATCCGACTGGATAATATTTCAGCGGGGTACACGCTTCCACAACGATGGACGACCATGTATAATTTAAACCGGGTCAAGGTGTTTGGAGCCGTGCGTAACACGGCGACTTGGGCACAGGAATGGATATACGGTGATCCCGAAACAGGTTCTTGGGCGTCCCGTACATTTACTATTGGTTTGAATTTAACTTTTTAGGGCATTAAAAACGACAGAGATGAAGAAGATACAACATAAATTAAATCGTATATTATATACCGTATTAATAGCAGGCACTATTTTGAACAGTAGTTGCTCACGGGATTTTTTAAATCCGGATCCACTTTCCTTCTATGAACCAGGAACTACTTTCAATTCTAAATCTGGATTAGAGGCCGTCATGGCTATTAGTGACCGTCACCTTAAGTTATATTGGATGACAGATCATAATGAAATGTTATCGCTGGGTACGGAATATATTTTTTCCGAACTGATGGTGGCTTCTGCGACCGACAAGCGAAATATGCTTGCAGATGTGGCCAATATGCTTACACCTACAAGTGATGACGGCACTCACAATAACCTAGATCGGACCAATAGCCTGTGGTACTTTTGGGACGAAACCTATAACGGTATTAGGAATGCAAATACTATTCTCCATTACGTAGACGGTGTACAGGATTTGGACGATGCGACCAAAAATCGATTTAAAGGACAAGCGTACTTTCACCGCGCATTCCGTTATCTGGCCTTAGTGTTCCAATACGGCGACGTGCCCTTGGTTACTAAATTAGTGGAGGTTCCCAAGCAGAATTACCGTACGACCAAACGGGAAGCTATTCTAAAGATGATCACGCAGGATATGGAGCTTGCTGTAGATTGGGTGCCCAACCAAAGCGAAATAGGTTTAGTTGGTATGGTTAATAAAGGTGCTTGCCGCATGTTGTTGGCAAAATGTTATTTGGCGATTGGAGAATATGCTAAAGCCAAGGAACAGTTGGATATTCTGATCAATCAGTCTGGCTATGCACTCATGCTAAATACCTTCGGTACGTTTAACGACGGTGGAGAGCCAGAGACTTGGCCTATCACCCGAAATGTGATCTGGGATTTACATCGCGCCGAGAACAAGTTGATTACAGCAAATCAAGAAGTAATTATGGGGATGCCTAATCGGGGATCGGATGCCGAATCTTTTGTAAAAATGCTGACCATGCGTATATTGTATCCTTTTGTTTTTGACAACCGAGTACAGGCAAAAGACGGTCGGCAGGCTCTGATGAACATCCGAAGGAATACCGCAGACTACAACTCACAATACGATTATATGCGGGCGTTCGGACGTGGGATAGGAACCTTTCGCCCTACGCGCTTTCACATGACCAACCTATGGCGGGTGAATGGAGTAATGGATGAAACTGACTTGCGGCATAGCTCAGAGGCGGGCAACTGGATCCGTATGGAAGATTACAAGGTAAATAATAAAGCATCCACCGAATTTGGTAAACCACTTGCGCTTTTTAACCCGGACAATGGTGCCTTGTTATGTAGCGATACGATCCGCCGTTGGTTTGATGTACCCCATTATAAACTTTTTTTGGATGATCCGGTGGCTGAAGCTAATATTGTCGGATCGGATGGACATCGAGGTGCTACAAATGGTGGGAATGCAGACTGGTATCTCTACCGTTTGGCCGAAGCGTATCTACTTCGAGCAGAAGCCAAATACTATATGAATCCTAGCGATGGAACGATCAAAGACGATTTGAATGCCGTGCGACAGCGGGCGAAATGTTCCCAGTTGTATACCGGTAACGTGACGATCGGCGACATTATGAACGAACGTGCGCGGGAGCTATATTGGGAAGAATGGCGCAATGTGGAATTGAAACGGGTATCGCTATGCTTAGCCCGTAGCGGAAGACCGGACGAATGGGGTAATACTTATTCTTTGGAAACATTTGATAAACAGAGCGGTACCGATGCAACGGGGGGAAGTTACTGGTATCAGCGTATTATTCATTATAGCATCTATAATAAAGGTCCCATCCAGATCAATGCTCCCGGCATTAGTGAACCAAACTATACTATGGATAAAAAGAATATGTACTGGCCTATTCCTAATTCAGCAATCACTGCTAACATAAATGGACGACTTGCCCAGAACTATGGCTATGATGGCTACGATCCAAGCGTACCAAAATGGGATAACTGGGAAGATGCGGTAGCAGATGAGGACACATTTTAAATAATAAAGACGGCTACTTTTTATTTAGCCCCAGTGAATAACCTGTTATTCTGTACAGGTTATTCACTGGGGTTCTTATTTCAGATAGGTTCAGTATTAAAACTGAAAGTAATCGTCGTTACCTCGGTGATGGCCTAAGCATCAATTTAGGGCAGGGTTTAATAGTGTGTGATAAGCCGAAACAAATTGTGGTCTAGTATTTGTTTATATAGCGACATAGAAGATGAGTATGAAAATGAGAAAAATTTTAGGGTTTATTCTAGTGTTCGCTATGTTGTTGAGCTTTTCCTCCTGTTACACGCATCGAAATGCGCGTGGACATGTACCTCCGGGGAAAGCAAAGAAGGTCTATGGGGATAAATCCGCAAAGCGATATGCCCCCGGACAACAGAAGAAAAAGACGAAGAAGGGCAGAGGACACCATAAGTATGACGTTTATCTGTACCGAGCGTTGTAAGATAGCAATCAGTCCTCTATACATAAAGGACTGATTACCTCTCTAAATACGTTAATGCTTAGAAAAGGCACTAAATTTTACTAAAAGTAAGTTTTGGAATAAGCTATTTTTCTTTATTTTTAGCGAAAGAGAATCGTCTTGCGATACTAAAACCCCATCTAAATTGCCCTTTGGTCCATGTGCTTGTTGTCTCGGTTATGAATTGTGACTCTTGCACCGCGGTAGCGTTAGTAAAATTTAGATGGAATATATGTCCGCCAGTTTCCAGCTCTAGACCTACACCCAAGGCATTATAGAATTTCTGTTGATTCACCTCTTCTATGTATTGTTTTTTCTCTTGATTTCTGAAGGGCAGAAAATAATCAGCAACGACAGCCATACGCTTACTTATTTTCAAGCGTCCTCCTGCTCCGATGGCAAAAACGCTATTCTGATCTCCAAAAGCTGTATAGTTGCGGTGCGTATAGGTTGGTAGAATAGCAAAGGAAAAAGATGGGCTAAACTTTCGGGCGATGATAAATTGGCTGATATAGGTTAACCGATCCCCGAATCCCCCATAACTGATTGGAGAAACTGGGTCATTTGAAGTTCCTACAGCTGCAGCCGTTGTACTCGCGAAGAAAGCAATACTAATTGGTCTCACATTATCCTGTGTTTGGTCTAGAAAGCGATATTTTACATTCATTTCATAAAGTTGAGTCGCAGCTGTAGCACCTTTTGCCCGTGCTATGCCGACTGTCACATTGTCGAATAAACCGTAATCAAAACCTATACGTATATCTGTCGAATGATCCATCCCAAAGAAATTCTTTACACCCCCTGCTCGACCGGCAAGATCTCCGAAGCGATGGTCTACACGGAAGTCCATTTCATTCTTATGAATGGTTTCGGTAGTCTTTATATTGATCAAATTACCTGATTTAAAGGTTGCCAATATTTTCTCGGAATTATTGGTTTCCAGCTCGATGAGCTTGTCCAGGTCTTCCTGTGCAAACGACAAAAGTGGCATGGTTAGAACAATGGCTGTTACGATTTTCAAATACAATAATTTCATAGTTATGATTGAGGAATTAATATTACTGAGGTTTATAGCTTGCTGATATCTCAATATTTACGACTTCGGCAATGTTTCTACCTACAATAGAGGGTATCTTAATCTTGTGGTCTGCAAGTTTAACGTTAAAGCGGCAGGTCGCAGATAGTATATTGTCTTTGACAATAATCTTAGCCTTAGTTTGATAGAGTTTGGTTACCCCATGGATGAGAAGTGTACCTGACACATCGACTACGTAGGTTCCGTTTTTATTTAACTTTTGTGGTTCATCAATTTTACCTTTGAATTCAGATAGCGGATACTTATCGCTTTCCATATAATTTTCATTAAAATGCTCCTGCATTAGTTTTTTGTCAAATTCAAACGAGGTATTTCTTACCTTAAAGACAATATCTCCGGTGCTGAGGTTCAAAGCGGAGGCAGCAGTTTTGCTAATAGCTTGTATATCTTCTAAGGGAGCATTGCTAAAGAAAGAAATCTCCGCATGCTTAGCTGTCAGCGTTTTTTGTGCGTAAACCAACATAGGTAGACAACTCGTTAGTAATATGATGTATTTTATCAATTTCCGCATATTTGTTCAATTAGTTTTCGGGTGTATTACGAGTGAACCAGGCCGCGAGTAATTCTCTTTCCTGTGATGTTAATGATCCACCCAAAGGCATGGTGCGATTTTCGAGTACGACGTTTTTTATGGTGGCAGCATTGTTTTTAACGGATGTATATCCGCTGAAAGTCCATTTTCCGCTCGCGGATGCTCCGGCCACGTGGCATGAGCTGCATTTGCTTTCAAAAAGAGTTCTTGCAAAGTTGGTATAACTTACATTTTCTACAGTTACGCTTTCAGGAGGCGGTTCTGGATTTGGTTCTGCTGCTTGGTCTTTAGAACAGCTTACTATAGCGGTGATAATCGCAATGATGGATAATACGACGATGTTCGTGCTTGTTAACGGGCGGGTGCGTCTGCATCTGTTTTTTAATTGTACTAATTTCATGTTCATTCTTTTAGTATAAACTTAATTGCTTGGGGCTATGGAGCTGTTTTCGTTTACAATCGGCCATATACCGGGTTGCGGTACGCTTACTCCTTTATTATCTCCAGTTTGGCTGTCCTGGCCAAAATAGTAGAGCGGCCATCCTTTGTAGGTAAGCTGTTTTTTACCAAATACGTCTATATTATCTATTAGTTCGTCAGCAATTATCGAAGGTAGTGCTCCGCTTATCATTTGATAAATCGGCCATATAGGATCGTTACTAAAGTCTTCTTTGGTGAATGTGTTTTTATTGAATTTATCTGGAGCAAAGGCATAAAGTGTGCGTCCACGATCGTCTGTAAAGTAAATTGTATTTCCCATTCCTTCAGACAGATCTTCTTTATAATTTTTTCCATTAGCTCCCACCAATTGGCTGTTCACAACCATTAGCATATAGTCTGGTTTTGCTACGAACCAGATTTTTTCTAATCCATCGCCATTGATGGTATTGGCACTATTGTCGCCAGTAAAGTAGTATAACGGCCAACCTTTATAGGTTGTCTGCTTAGATCCGTCGGCCCTGGTAATTTCTCCAATCTCGGCTTTGTCGACTGCCATGTCAGTACTCGTTTCGGCACTATGATATTTAGGCCACGTTGTCAAGCAGCCAGCTGTGCATGTCGAAGTGCCTTTTGCGTCGTTGGAAAAGAAGTATAGAGTTTTTCCCTTCGCATCCGTAAGGACATCCCCGAAAACAGGATCAGCTCGTAGCTGTAAACCCATTGGGTCATTCTTCAATTCGTTCTCGTCATCTGAGCACGAGATAAATGTTGAAAAGGCCATCACTAGTAGCGAGGCATAAACTGGCGTTTTTAAAAAATTAATCATATCTTTCCATGTTGAATGTTGTAACATATAGTACGGAGATGGATTACAAAAGGTTGCCACGAGGAGAAAAAAAGTTCTAAAAAAAAAAATTACTAATGCAGGCAACCTTTTGGAGTTACCTTACGTAGGTAGAGTAGAAAGGAGAATTGGTGAAATCCATTACGCAGATTAATTCCATCAAAAATATTATTAAGGGTTGTATAAAGGAAGACCGTAGATCTCAAAAAGAGCTCTATCGTGTTTTCTATGCATTTTCGATAGCTATCTGTACGAGATATGCCAACAATAGAGAAGATGCTGCCAGTATAATGAACGAGGGTTTCTATAAAATCTTTACACAAATCAAGAAATTTGATATCAGTAAACCAATGGAGCCCTGGATTAGAAAAATTATGACCAATACCGCGATAGATTTTTATCGACACAATCTTAAGTTTGCGTATACATCAGATATAAGCGATTATGAACATCTCGGAGATCGTTACGAGCAGATATATGCTAAATTGCACTATGATGATCTGATACTCATGATTCATGCTCTTAGCCCTTCCTATCGAGCAGTTTTCAACCTTTATGTCATTGAAGGGTATAACCACGAGGAGATTGCCGAAATGTTAAATGTTTCTATAGGCACATCAAAATCTAATTTATTTAAAGCGCGCGCCAAACTGGCTGAAATGGTCAAATTAGCGGAATTAGGGACAAATGAAAAAAAAATGAATGTGGAGGAGTAATGGAGAAAGAAAGAAAGAATATTGATGAGTTATTTCGAGAAGGATTGCAGCGTCCATTAATACCCTTTGATGAGATGCATTGGCAAGCGATGGAGCAGAAGTTGGAGCGGAAGAGACGTCTACGAAAGACCAGAGTAGTGAGTATATTTGTTGCCATGACTGCAGCCTCAATAGCTGTATTTTTGTTATTGCATATTGACAAACCCGCGCCTATCCGCTCAAATGTTGTATTAAGCAAACCAGAATATCTTGCAGATACAGCAGTTGTATCCAAGAATGCCAAAGTAGAAGACAGGCATAGGATAGATGAAGTCGTTAAGAACAGAGGAAATGTAGGACAAAAAGAGAACAGTCAGGGGCTTGACAATAAAAGCAGACTAAGTGCGGCAAGCGAAGGACAGTATTTTGGGCGTGGGGAAATACAGGAGCTAACTTTGGCGTATAGACTTTCAGCAGCTTCATTAGACTTAAAGCTCGCGCCTGCCGCTTCACCGAGAGAAATAAAGATGCAAATCATGGAGGATACACTCTTTGTGTTCGAAGAGCAAGACCAACGATCTAATTCTACCAAGCAATTGATTAAAGAGAGCCCTTTTAAACAAAAGGGTACATTGAGTGCATTAGCTGCTCCAGATTTGTCTAATGTCCGTGGTGCGGGTCAGTATTCATTGAGTCAAAACGTCGGTCTGCTTTATACCCATTCTTTAAGTAAGAAGATTAGTATTTCGACAGGAATCCTTTATGCGAAGAAAAACTATAAATCTTCATATAGTTTCTATAAGCCAAAGTCAATAGCTGAAGGTATTCAGCTTCCTTCTGATGTAGATGCCTCTTGTGATGTGATCGATATCCCCCTATTGGTTAATTTTAATGTAGCAAATCTTAAAAAGACGAAAGTGACCTTGAGCGCCGGTCTTTCAAGTTACTTTATGTTGAGGGAAAATTACCGTTTTTCATATGACGAACAGCCTAGTTATTCTAGTAGTACGTTGTACAATAACTACGAAGTACGCGGGGAGAACAAACACATAATGGGGGTAGCCGACGTTGCAATATCTTTTGATCGTCAGATAAATGATAAAGTCAATATCGGCATAAGACCTTTTGTGAAATTACCTTTGACCGGGATAGGCTATGGACGGACACGTTTAGAATCAAAAGGCGTTGCTATAACCGTCGGATTGAATATTTTCGGTCGATAATGAATTAAAGTTTTTCTAATCTTTTATTTGAGTAAGGCGCAAGGAAATGTAGGTCTGATGTGCTTCCTTTATACGGATGTTAAAGAGATAAAATTACATAAGTTGTTTTCACTCACTTATATACCGCATTCGCTCGATGAAAGCCACACTCTGCTCATTAACCTGATATTTTCGGATTTTATGTGTTTGTTTTGATGTAACAAGCCCTATGAAAAGTAATGTACATAGTGGCAATATACTATTTGTTATGAACACTAAAAGCCTGATTAAGATTGTCCCGATGGTTATACGCATTGGAAGCTATTCATTAAGTTGTACAAAAGGAGGTGTGGCAGTTCCCCGGGACGAACGAAGTGGGTGGGGAGATGGTGGATTTTCCGCTAATGCCATTGTTAATTGGCACGATTACAGGAGTGTAAAAGCGGCATTCGGTGTCGCCGACTAATTTAGTTTGAAAAAATCCCCTTGCCATGAAATTCTCCCTTTGGCTTTGTCTGTTGGTAGCGTTGATAGTTAAGACCTCGACTACACTTGCCCAAGACTTATCGAACCTTCAAGCCCAGAAGCCCATCGGGTTCAATGGCACTCTCGAACTTCGGGGTATCTATTACAATGCCAGCGGCATTGCCAATCGGCGTGATCCTTTTACCTATTTGCTGAGTGGAAGCCCTACGGTGAGTCTTTACGGATGGAGTGTGCCCTTCAGTTTTACACTGAGCAAAGATGACCGTGCGTTTAGGCAGCCTTTCAACCAATTTGGGATGAGTCCTACCTACAAATGGATCACCTTGCATGCCGGGTATCGAAACGTGACTTTCTCTCCCTTTACCTTGGCAGGCCATACGATGCTCGGTGGGGGATTCGAGATCAACCCCGGCAAATTGCGGGTTGGATTCATGTACGGGCGACTCAATCGAGCTACTGTTATAGACACAACTACGCAATCATTAGTGCCGTTTTCCTTTAGCCGTAAGGGAATGGCTGCCAAGCTGGGGTATGGAACCTCCACTAACCATTTTGACTTGAACTTCCTGCATGCCAAGGACGATAGTACTTCCCGGCCGGATGTCCGGTTACCCGACAGTTCGAATGTACTGGCCGCGGCCAATACGGTGTTGGGTTATAGCATGAAGTTTACGTTATTCAAGAAATTCTCTATAGAAAGCGATGGTGCGGCAAGTATCTACACCCGCGACATAAATTCACCGATTACATTCGATTCCATAGCCGACCCCACGCTTCAGCGAATGAAAGGGCTCCTGGACATCAACGGTACAACGGAATGGTTTCTGGCATTTAATGCGGGCATCGGCTACCGGGAGAAAAACTACGGTATAAAGGTAAACTACAGGCGTATAGAGCCTGATTTTAAGACTATGGGTGCCTATTTTTTCGCCAATGATGTGGAAAATTTGACGATCAACCCCAATTTCTCACTGCCTAATGGGAAGCTACGCGTAAATGCAAGCCTAGGAATACAACAGGATAACGTGAATTTACAAAAGCAAGCCACCAATAAACGGATTATCGGTTCGGGTGTGATCGGTGCGGAAATTACCGATAAGCTGGGTGTAGATATCAACTATAGTAATTTCTCTAATAACCAGCGGCCGAATACGCTGCGGTTCGCCGATTCATTGAAGATCGTGCAAACTACCCAGACACTGAATATCATGCCACGGTACACGATTATTGGGGAGCGAATGACCCATATGGTCATGCTCTCTGTAAACCTAAGCGGTATGAAAGATTACAATAGTTACTTTGAGCAGGAGGCCAACAACCGGGACATTAATACCAGCCAATACCTGCTGAACTATAGTGTGAGTTTCCCTTCCAAACTATTGAGCGTGTTCGCAAGTCTTAGCCACACCGCGATGGAAGGCGCAGGCACGGAAACGAGTTACAGCGGGGTGACCTTGGGAGGCAACTATAGTATGGCGAAGCAAAAGCTACAGACCGGCCTCAATGGCAGCGTGATGCAAGGCAATACGTCGTCAGGCAAAAGTATGATTATCAATGGATCGATGAATCTTAACTATCGAGTCAATAATTGGCAATCTATACGTGCCTCGTTCTTTTTGACCAACAATAATCCAGGGAGTGTGATTACGGGTGTGAATCCTACATTTACCGAGACACGTGGTGAGTTGGCCTATCAAATCAACTTCGGATTATGAAAAACTTACGATTGATATTACTTCCTATTAGTTTGATCCTGTTGTTTTTGACGGCGTATGACGTCGAGGCGCAGGTCAATGTAAACATCAGGGTGTTACCGCCTTACCAAAGCCGGATCACCGAGTATGCCTCCCGGCCAGATCTAATGCTGCTCACGCTCACCAATACATCCACCACGCCACGCCGTGTGCAACTATCTGCATCCATAAGCGGCGACAACGGAGTGGGAGCTTGGGTGAGGCCGGGTTATCGCAGCCCACAAGCTATCGTACTGGCTCCGGGACAAGTGCTGAACCTCAATGGGACGGACATTGCCTTTTTATTTGACCATAACCAGATCCAGTATACCGGCATCAGTCAAGCGGATTTCACAAGGGGTGTGGGTTTGTTGGAGGGAACTTATCAATTATGTGTGAAGGCGCTGGACTATGATACGCACAATCTATTGAGTCCAGAAGAGCCTATCGGCTGCACGCAGCTGGTAATCAGCAGTGTGGAACCACCCACGATCATCTCGCCTTTCAACGAGCAAGAATTGCGCGCCGATGGTCCGCAAGCGTTTCCCATCACATGGAGCACACCGCCGGGCGCATCGCCGATGACGCAATATAAAGTGAAGTTGGTGGAAATGATTGTGCCCAGGAACCCAAACGACGCCATGCAATCATCTACTACACCTCCCTTTTTTGAGGAAACGGTCAACATGAACATGTTGTTGTATGGCCCACAATACCCACAACTCACTCCGGGAAGGCAATATGCGTTGATGGTGCAGGCCATCGACCCCTTTGGCACAATCAGTTTCCGCAACCAAGGGATGAGCGAGGTGGTGCTATTTACGTATGGTGCTACGCAGGCGGAGCCGGCGGGTCCCATCGTTGTCTATCAGGGAGACACCTTGCGTAAAGATACCACGCGTATCCGCGGGCGGCTCCGGTATCGCTTTGCGGGTGATGCCGAGGGGCGCACATTCGCCGTGGCCCACGAACGGGTATACCTGAAAAAGGTGTTTGCCCGGCAGGAAATGGACGACGACGGTGTAGCGCGGTTTGTGCCGCTATCACCCCGTGAGTCTTTAGCCATCGACGACCAATCGGCCATGCTCGACGGTGTGGCCGTGGAAACCGATGAAGATGGAAACTTTACACTGACCTGCCTGATGTCGGCATTGGATAGCGCGGGGGTCGTCCCTGACGGAAAGCGGGATTGGTTTACCGGCGGACAAGCAACGAAATCACGGGTTTCCGGATTCGGGAATTTCGGTCAGGTACCTGACAACCTGGTGCTGATGTATCAGTTGGTGACAACCAATCCGCATTATAAACCGTACGGAGAATACCTGGCCATCACCCCCGGCGGTACCCGTGATCTGGCGGACGTGGTGGTAGCTGCCAACAGCTATACGTTGAGCGTAAATGTGCAGGAGGTGTTCAACCAACTCCGTGGCGATTACGTAGCGGGGGCTAAAATCCGGATTTACCGGAATATGGCCGACAAGAACGACAAGCGGCTCGGTATCCCGAAATACGAAGGCGACCTGTTGGACGATGCACGCTTGGATCAAGCCACCCGTGCCGATAAGGTGCTGATCGCTGAGCGTACGACGCCCAGTCCTTCAGGTTCGGCCGATCCGGAAGCGTTCCGGGTCAATTTCGAACGGCTATTCAGGAACTTGGATGCCGAGCCGTACCGATACCGGGTCAGCCTCGAAAATGGCAACATGGTACTGATGGAAACTTCGCTCGAACAGCTGCAAATGGCGCTAGGTGGTTCGCCGTTGGGCGACCGCATCGCGAAGCAGGGAAAATCCGACGGAAAGGAAACGGCTAAGGCAATCGATACAAAAGGTCTCGTTGCACTTTTCGGAACTGGGGCGGCCAAACCGGCTCCTAGCAATCCCAAGGGCGAATCTCCTCAAGCGCAGACATCGGACGGCCAGGCAGAAGCCCGTGTTGCGAACGCAACACTCAAGCCCAGCACGAATAGGAGTGGCTGGCTGAGTTATCGGTATAACGACGAGCCGGATACGGCCAGGCTGACGCTCGATAAAAACCTGGTGACACCGCCAAGGACCAAGCTGACCGGCAAATTGCAGTATGCCTATAAAACCGACCGCAGCATGCCCGCTACCCCATATGCGAATATGCCCGTTAAGTTGGTGGTTTTCTACCTGATGGATGAGAACGGGTCGTCGACGCCTGATAAGAGGGGCCGTGAGGTGACCAGCCGGACATTACAGGCAGTTACCGCCAAAGTGGGCGCCGTGGCGTCAAATTCGTTCTATTCAACCGCCGCTATGCGGTATGCCAATCAAGATTTGGTAGGCCCACAGGCCAGCGCGTCGGGAAGCATAAGCGGCGCCAAACTGTTTGTCCCTGGAATCAGCGCGGAGGTGGGGGCTACAGCCATCGGTTCGAGTTCGGTTGTCCAAGGCGTGTTGAACGGCGAGCTTCAAGCAGGGAGTGAGGACGGGTATGAGCGGTTGCGTGGTGATGGTATTGAGGTGGGCGGCAAAACCATCCAGGACAATATGCAGGTGCTACAGACGGTGTATACGGATGCAGAAGGGCGCTTCACCTTCGATTTTCCCAACGGCGAATTTACGGGGGCCGAGCTGGATGGGTCGGTGGCTACGCCTGTGCCGGACCAGACAGGCTTGCGGGCGTACGGAAAGGTAAAGCGGGTGTACCGCGTCGTCCCCGACGTACGGTACTATTGCGCGCCGGATGAGAACATTGTCGTACAGCCTTGGGAGGATGCCGACTGCGGTACACTCACTTCATTCGTGCAAACGGTGAATATCGATGTGCATGTCGAAAAGATCGGCAGACTGGATAAACCGGATATCCTCGGTGCTTTTGCCAACGTGCCGGTAAACCTGTATAAGCCCGCCTATAGCTCCACCCGGAAATATTGGCCCGTGATGCAGGGTATCGACATCAACAGGGAAGTGAATCCGTTCAATAGTGGAGGGAACATGATGCTGGCCGGCACTGTAACGATGGCGACCGGTAGTATGGCCAATACGGGCAATGCGGCTAATCCGGGCAATTCAAATGCGCTCAACAACGCGTTCCAAACCGCGAGGTTTACGCCCAACTACAATGCAACTTACAGCGGAGCCAGCTTGGTCGCGTTTAGTGGCAGACAGACGGACGGTAAACCGGCCGCTGCAAATGTCCTGGCTATGCGGCCCCAATATGGCGTACTACAGTCTGCGGCGCCGTCGGTGTCCTCGCCCGTGTTGACGAATTTCCAAACCTATGTATTGTATCGGCAGGGGGCCAGTGACGAAAACGGGAATATACGGTTTGAAAACGTGCCCAAGTCGCTGCCAATCACCCAAGACATGATTATGCTGGAAGCCGATGGCCGCGACCGGCTTACCGCTGCCGCTTTTGAGACGGCCTACCTCGATTTTCCGGCCACGAAGAATATCCCTACGCGGCGGGAAGTGGAAAATCCCGGAATTGACATGGATAATAAAGGGATTATCCGAACGGATGCATCCAGCTTCGTTTTCAATAGCGAGTTCGACCCGAGTGTTAATCAATCGGTTTACTTCCGCGTACTGGCCAAGCCCACCGAAGTTCGTGGACGGATTACGGATGATTTTACGACGTTAGGCATCAAAGGCGTCAAGCTCCATGTGAGCATCAGCTTCGGCGTGAACAATAATGCATACTACCTCTCTGAATTTACGGAAACGAATGCTGATGGGTATTATGATTTCTCGTCGAAAATAAAGGATTTCCTGATCAATGCTGGCAACGATGGTGTGGAAAAAACCGGAGAGACAGGCTACCTCTATGTGCGTGTAATTTCGGCGCCGGGATATGAAGTGCCGGCCGAGCCCTACGGTGTGCAGATCGCTCCGGGAGTAACCGGAAAGCGCGAAGATTATACCACCGCGCTGAAGCCGCTTGGGCGGAATGCCTTCGGCTACGTGGTGGACGCCGAGAACCCAGCCAAGGGCGTAACCGCTCGGGTGAAAATCAAAGACCGCGGCCGTTGGGTAGACACCTATGCCTACACCGGAAAAAAGGATGAGCCCGCAAAAGAAAAGAATTACATGGAGTACAATGGATACTACGCGAGTTCATTTGACGCTGTGGTGCAGTCGAATATCCAACTAGCCACCCAAAGTGGCAATCAGTCTGTATCGCGACCGTTGGGCAACGCCGGCATGTTGGTGACCGCCTTGGTAAACAATAAACCTCAAACCACCTTCAAAGCCAGCTCCGCAGCCAGTGTTTCACCGATTGTCCAGGCAGCCATGGCCCGGTCGGAAGAATCGGGAAGCAATATTCAGGTGATGGGGGCTATACGGGAAATGCAGGTGGGCCCTTCAGTAGGCGTCACCGCACTCAACCGGGTGACCGACCTACAGCGGTTTGACATCGACCTACCGGCAAGACCCGATTCGATCATGATCTTGCCCTATGATCCCGCCTACATCGGCGTAACCGTGGCAGTGAATCCGGACGGTCCGGACGCGTATCTCGGCGATTTCAAATTGCAGCGGAGGGAGCACCGCGTCGAGATCCTGGTGAAAACAACAACCGGGGGAGTGGTGACCAATGCGAACGTAGAAATAGAAGGTGCGGGCGACGATAATTTCCGGAAAACGAACAGCATGGGGTTGGCATCGTTTACGTATGTAAATAACTCCATCGACAACTTTACCGTGCGGGTTAGCAACGGCGCGCAACCCCGTTCGCAGACAGGTAAAGCACGGGAAACGACCCCTGATACGGCCCCAGCGAAAGGTGCACAGCCGCAGCAAACCGGTGGACTGCGTCTGCCGGACGGAAATGTTGGCAACGCTAACGGAACAGGGAACGGGCAGCTCAACATCGTCAGCCCCACGCAGCAAAACGTACTTTTCGTGCCCCGCACGCAAAATTTTGTGAGCAACGATGACAATGTGGTACACCGGATTACGGTCGTTGTCCAACCCGCCACCGTGATGACGGGCCGTGTGGTCTTCGCCGCGGATAGCTCACCGGTAAGGGGTGCCGTGGTCTACATAGACCAAGGGCGGGGCAGCGAGTCAGACATGCGGGCGGAAACCCGTTCGGATGGTACCTACGAACTAATTGTCCCGGCACCTGCCGCCAGTGGATTATTCCCGAGTGGCAATAGCCAGCTCCCACAGGCGATTACCGCCACCTATTCGGCGCCGGGCCGCACCTATATCGGCCAAACCGTATCGTTGGCCAAGCGGGGCAAGGTGCCTCAATCTGCGCCTACTTCCGTCGATTTCGCGATACGCGAAGCGGGCGACATCGATGTCAGCAAGCTGTACGGATTCCCCGCGCGGTTGAACGATTTACGTCCGACAAGCGGCGGATACCTTGTCAGCGGTGAATTGTACGACCTGGAAGACAACCCGAATTTTGCGCTCCGGTCGGCATCGGGACCGAAAGTGCTGGCGTTTGAAAACCTCAAGGTCGGCGCTTCCACCATCACAAATGATGACGGAGTTCCGTTGGCTGTACCCACGGAAGACCACATCCAGTTTGAACAGAAACAGCTGCGGATCCGTGTGTTTAACGTATTCAACGGACAGCTGGCTGAACAGGGCAACGGTAAGTTGAAGATGACCAAGGGGCAGACAGATACTACGGGCGTACTCAATGGACAAGTACGTATTGTTGACAATTCGTTTAATTTCCCGACGAGTTACATGACCATCAGTAATTCGGATTTTTACGTCGGGAATTATGGGAATGCCAACACGGCCCAGAAGTTGACCATTCCGGTCTTCCGCACAGGTGAACCTTATCCGCTGACGAAATTTTCGATTACCGCGGGCAATGGCAGCCCAATCCGATTCAAATACCTCGGCTTCGACGGACTCACGGAGACCGCCGGCGAGCGGGAGTCTTTTGTGATGGGCGATAGCGTGAACCTGTTCATGAACCTAACCGCGCGCATACAGGGTGGGATAACCCTAGACCTCAAGGCGGGCAAGGCCGTAATCAGGCACGACCGCATGGATCCGGTGGTGACAGACAATGAGGTGCGCTTTAAGCTGGAGGAGTGGGAGGTGCACAGTACGTCATGGACGCTGTCTAATACATCGGGCGGTATCGTACTGAATAACAATACACTGTATACCGGGAAAGCCGATATCAAATTGAGCAAGATCTCAATCATCCCCGGCGAGCTTATTTTCCACAACGCTACCGGATCGGAGGCCGCAAATCTCCGCAACAACCTCACGGTGGGGGGCAAAGCGAACATCAAGCTGCATGTCAATCCCCGGGCAGACATTGCTTTTGTCTACGATCCGGATGTAGGCCGTATACCCGGACAGGGGCATTTCAAGTTTACGCTGCGGAGCGATGACGGAAAGGCGGCGCACCTGAAAGGACTTCCTGGGATGACGAATCCGAATGATCGGTTGGAGATTCAATATATGTCGCTGTTGAGCAACAACGAAGAAGTGTTCGGCTTCAGCACGGATGCGGAGGGTATCACGTTCCAAAATCAACTATCGTTCAAACCACAAAGCATCTATAGCGCGTTCGACCGGCTCGTCATTTCTGGAGCGGCTAGTCTACATATTCCCAATGTGCCAGACAACCTGTCGGCCACCATTTCCTACTATCCGGAAGGCAACGGCGCTAACCGCTTGGTGGTAAGTCCGCTGGAGTTTTCCTTTACGGGCAGCGGTGGCACCACGTTCACCACCCTGAAGCAGGAAAACGCACAACTGTTTCATGAAAAGGGCATTGGCATCGCCGGCACGATAAAGCTGCCTGGGCAGTCCACGACGCTGAAGGCAAACCTGGTGAGCATGGTCACCGGCGGCCTCAATGGGGCGGCCGACGAAGCGCGGCGGCAAACGGAGATCGTATTGGGAGCCTATCAGGAAGAAGCAGGCCGAATGGCCGCGAACCTGGTGGATGAGGTGGCCAATGATCCCGCGCTGGCCGAAGCCCGCCGGACACTCGAAGAAGCTATGGGTGGCGCAAACGACACCTATAACCAGTTGCTCCAGATGGGCGGATCCACCGCACAGGCGATGCAGGAGCTTGCCGGCAAATGGCGGCTGATCGGCGAGGGGATGGACATCGTCAACAACGGTATCGACAATAACCCCATCGGGGCCGCGATGCAGATAAACGGCATCATCAAGGGCTTCTCGGGTATCGATATTGCCGACAAGGCGAAACAAACCGCCAAAATGGTGGCCATGGAGGCGCTAAAAGGGATTCAGGACGAAATACCGGTACAGAAAATCGCCGACGGGGCAGCGGGAGGCAATGGTGGCTTCTCAGACATGAAGTTTGATTTTGACTTCGCTAATGGCCGCGTGTTCGGGTCGCTCAGCATGCCCAAGCTGGAGGCAGGTGCCGTGACGCTGACCAAGCTGGGCATAGAAATGTTGTTTGACCCCAAAGGCTGGTATTTTTACACTGGCGCCAATATCAACGTACGGGGCGTGCCGCTGATTTTCCCACTGGGCGTAGGCATGTGCGTGGGTTCCTATCCCGAGATTTCACCGGCACTGGAAGCCCGGATCACCGAAGTATCGTACGTGAAGCGCCTGCCGAATACGTATAAGGCCAACGGCATACAGGGCTTCTTCCTGACCGGGCGAAAAGACATCATCGAGGAAGTGAAATTCGAGGTGCCGGGGATCGGGATCGAAGTTGGTGCCATGGCGGGCTTGGATGCCCGTATCTATGCCAATTTCGGCGGAGCCTCGCAAGAATTGGGTATCGGGGCGATGGCATTCGGGCGCGCTTACGCCCGCATGTCGCCGGTTTCGCAACTACTCATGGGATGCGGCATTTCCGGCGAGGTCAAAGCGGAGTTGGGTGTGAAGACCACCTTTACCAACAGCCCGGCCGGTGTCACGTTCAACGCCCGGGCGTGTGGCTCGCTTAACATGAAGGCCGAGGTTACTTGTTTGCTGGTGGCAAAGAAATCGTTTGACATCGGATTCCTGGCATTGCTTGATCTTTGCGTCGGTGCGGATTGCACAAAGACCGTGAACTTCAATGCCCGCCTCTCCGATGAAAGCTGCAGTGAAAGCAATGATTTTGATTATTAATACGATAAAGCAATGAAATCTGCGAGTATAAAAAGTGTGTTGATGTTAGTGGTGGCCGGCTTTGCCGGTATCACGGTCGGTTTGGCGCAGCAGCGTAAGACGGGCGAAAAGGCCTACTTCACCGGTACGGCGCAAGGGCTCTACGTGGAGTTCAATGACGTGGCGGTGGCGCGGATGGGGCTGACCGTTATGCGGAAAAGCAAGGCGGACGCCGATTATGTGCCTGTCGGAAGGACTGCCCGGCCGACCAGCGGTGCTGATTTTTACCGACGGATGAGCGATGTGGTCGATTTGTTTCCGGGATACAGCCTACCCGCTACGGAGCTGGCGGATTCGCTGTGGCAGGTATGGAGTGGTCAGGACGCGGCCTCGTTATTGGGTGTGCGTAGTCCGATCATCCATTTGGCGCTGGGCCTGAGCTTTTTGGATACCGGCGCTGTAAGCGGCGAAACCTATGCCTATCAATTCACAGGCAAGGCCGATGGATCCCGTTTTGGATCAGAGTGGGTGGACTATGAACGGACATCGCCGGCATTTTCCCCGATGAGGAGCACCATTGTTGACCCCGGAGAAAGCCGGCCATACCTGGAATGGCAATCCGCGCAAGCGAACGGGGCCATGCAATTTGACATATGGCGAAGGGTAAGCGGCACGGCTACCGATTTCGAAAAATTATTCACGCCGTCTGGCGTAGTCGTGAATGCCAAGGGCGATTCGCTTACCTACTTGGTCACCGATACCACGGCGCTATCGGGTGTGCGGTACGATTACTACATTGCCAGCAGGGATATCTTTGGCAACCCCGGCAATCCCTCGGATACCGTTACCTTGCAGGTAGGCGGGCGTCGGAATATCGAAACGGCGTTCAATGTGCAGACCCAGGCGGTAGACAACGGCATACGGCTGTATTGGGAGCCGTTGGAGCAGCGCTATAGCCTGCAGAACATCGTCATCCTGCGAAGCGCTGTGTACGACGGGGGGTACGAAACCATTGCTACTGTGCCCGTAACGGATACCGCCTACGTAGACCTCGACGTGCGCGGGGGAAAGAGCTATTACTACCAGTTGTTGATACAGGGCGAGGCCAATTTTTCCCTAGCGTCGCCGCGCGTTTCTGGCATCTATCAGGGCGTCGTGAAGCTATTGCCGCCCCAGAACCTCGAAGGCAAAGATACGCCCGAAGGCTGCCGTTTATCGTGGTACTATGCTGATACGGTCAATCTGCGCGGTTTTTACGTGTATCGCACCACGTCCCCCACATCGCCCTTGGAGCAGGTAAGCGGACTGCTACCCCCCACGGCGGGCCTCAATACTTATGTAGACACTGCACAACGGGCAGCGGGTGGCCATGCGTACTACATGGTTGCTGCCGTATCTACCACCCAATCGTTGAGTCCACCTTCCGCCGTCATCGAAGTACTGCGGTCTGGTACGAACGAAACCGTGCGGTTAACCGCACCCAGCCAGCTGAGGCCGCTTTGGCTCACCGATACAACGGTTTCGCTCACCTGGTTGGATTTGCACCGCATTTCTGAGCACGTGGCTGTTTACCGGGTGTACCGCAAGGACACCGATGATGGAGCATTCGGGGAAAAAGCATGGCTGGAAACCGATATGAACGAATTTGTCGACACACTGACCCACGGGCAGCAATATTGGTACGCCATCCGATCCGTTGATGCCAGTGGTACGCTGAGCGCGCTGAGCCCGGTAGTGGTCGTAGCCTCCCAATATCAGAAACCCCTGCCGCCAGGGAGTGTGCGATTGATGGCGGGCGACGGCGGCGTGGTAGTTAACTGGGACACCGATGGCGCATCGGGCAACATTCATTCGTATCGCATTTACCGGGCGCTGGCCGCAGGTGGTACGGAAATGATTGCCGACGTTGAATCCGTGGGAGAACAGCAAAGCTATTTAGACAAAACGGCAAAAGCGGGCAATCGCTATTATTATTATGTCTCGAGTGTCGATAAACGCGGAATTGAAAGTGAAGTAAGCGAGGAGGTTTCGATTACGATGCCTTAACGGCGCCTAACCCTACCGGCCTCCTTGCTTGGCGGCGGGTATTGGCACGGATGTGAACAGCTCCCTCAATCAAACGGCTCACTCGCTCATTGATACGCTATACCGGCGCATTGTTGGAAATAAAATCTGAGGCATGACTTAGGTTTGTGTAGTCATTCGTTAAATATAGATGTTATGAACAGACTTTCACTATGCATCGCAGTTGTCCTATTGACCATGGCTTGCGGCAAAAAAGACAACCCTCAACCCGAAAATGAGTTGACTTACAACGGGCAAGCCATCACGTTAGCCAGTGCCAGCTATATCATCGCCAATGACTACGAGTCGCTGGAGGTATACAGCGAAGACCAGCAATGCATGATCAACATCCTTTTGAGTAAGCTTGGCAACGAGGTGGCACAGGGCACATACACCTATGCCAATCAGAATAATAATCCAAACTACAATCCTTCGGAAAACTTTTGGTATGGACACATCTTGGTGGCAGATGAACCGGTGGATGAAGTGGTTTCCGGTTCGGTCAGTATCCGCAAAACAGGAAGTAATTACCAAATAACATTCGATTTGGTTGCCGAAAAGAGCACGATCAAAGGAAGGTATGCAGGGCCGGTGAATATTAGCCCATAAAATGAGAGCACGATTAAGACGATTTGTAAGATAAGGTGCTGTTTTGCGATCAGGGCGGCTGGAAAAATATTATACAAGAGATAATGAGCACGATACGGTTCATTGACTCTAAAAAACTAAGCGAAATGAAATTCAGTTTAACATGGGTATGGATAGTGGCATTGGGAATTGCGTTGGGATGCAAAAAGGAAGGTAATGGCCCACATGTGGCGCAGTGTGCGCTGCCAGATTATAAGGCGGTTTCGCAAGGCGATTTCGGCCGGCCATGCGGTATAGCGGTTTCCAAAAGCGGAATGGTCGCAGTGAATGCATATAACGGATTTGGCGAATATGGTGGTGCATATGGTATCCTTGGCAAAACCAGGGTTTGGCGCAATTACAGTGACTTTCTGGCTAAGGCCGCTCCTGTGGCTGAATGGGACAACCGAGGGGCTGAGGCGTTGGCTTTTGACAGCGATGATAACCTATATGTGGCCGAAACCGAGCAGGTTGCAGGCATTGCCGTTTATCGTAAACAGGTGTTTACGATTTCTGGGCGACCAGACGTTGTCACTTACCACTATGTCAAAACTATACAAGGCGGATTTGTGAACCCGCGAGGTCTGGCTTTCGACAGCCAGGACAGGCTCTACATCGCAAATGATGGCGTGGGAAACATCATCCGGATGAATAGTCCGCTTACCTCGGATGTGAAGCAACCCATCGCCTCAGGTTTTGGCAATGTCAAAGGGTTGGCCATCTATCAGGATACGCTGTACACCACAACGTTTGGTGAAGACGTCGTGATGAAGCATACTTTAAATGGGGATGGGTCGTACGGTACAATTGTGGGCATTGCGAGGGGTATCGCCAACCCGGTCGATATAGCTGTAACGGATGGGGTGTTGGTGATCAGTTCGCCGGTATCTGGCATGGTTACCCTCCTTAACCCACAGGGGTTCAACGGTCCATCCGTGAGTTACGATGATTGTGTTAAGGAAATAGCTGTAGGTCGCAATTTGTTCGGATTGGCGTTTGTGCCCACGCCAAGCAATGGTGTGGGCTTATTGGCCGCCCATCTCGATCAGAATAAAGTGATTTTTTACCAACCATAATGATTGAGATTAAATTATTACACCATGAAAGCACTTCAAAAATTAATATTTTCTGCCATGTTGATCTGCCTGATGTCGGCATGTAAAAAAGATAACAACCGTCCAGACGAACAGTCAGGAGATGTGACCATCCGTGTCGAAACGGCCAGCGGAATCACCTATAAGGTGTATGTCAATGAAAACCTGGGTAGCTACAAAGGCATCCTGGTGATGGGTAGCGGCAATGACCCTGGAAATCCTAGTCCCGGCAGCTTGGACGGGGGGCTTGAAAATAACACCTGCAAGAAAGCAGCAGAAAACGGTTACGTGGCTGCCGTGGTGCAATACCGCGCTACACCCGGGAATGCCGATTGGAATGGCAGCGCCACCATGGTAGGACAGGATTACGCCACGTGCATCAATGCTTTGTCGGCAAAATATGGAGTGGACAAGTCCAAGTCCGTGGTGGGTGGTGTATCGTATTCTTCGGCCATGCTGCTTACCAATATCGTCCTTTCGGAAACCCTCAAACACACCAAAGGACTGCTCGCCTCCTGCTGGACGGCTGATGCTTGGAGAGCACAAAACTTCAAAATTCCCGTATTCAACATCGTATGCAACTGCAACTGCGATGGCGGCGGGCTCACTGGAGCGGCGCTTATGGCGCAAATTAACCCGGCAGTAAAAGCGCAAAGTGAAGCCGTGGTAGACAATAGTTGCAATACACATTGCGGCGGCAATTGGGTGGATCCGCTCTATACGAAAATGACAGCTTGGTTAAATTAAATCACATAACATTCAAATTCCATGAACACAAAACAATTTTCCCTCGTACTGGCCATGTGCATGATGTTACTTGGCGGGGTACAACATGCAAAAGCACAATTCCCCGTGAAATTCGGCATTGGATTGGAAGTCGGTCTTCCGCTTACAGAAGGCTTGGCGGAACACATGCTGGGTATCGGTGCCACGTTAAATGCCAGCTATGCTATGCCATTCCACGAGCCCTTGGACGTGATTGCCTCTGTGGGATACCACCGGTTTGTGTATTATGAAAGACTCGAAGGCGTAAATAATCCGCAGTATGTGCCCATAAAACTGGGAGCGCGATACAATTTCAATACGGCTTTTCCCGTGTTTGCCAAATTGGAATTTGGTCCGGTGATTTCCCTCCAGGATGCTGAAGTGGGAGAAGGCACGAGCTTCCTAGTTTCACCGGGTGTTGGTACCCTATTTGGTCCCGTCCGTGCCGAGCTGAAATATGAGGAATGGATGAATTCAGGAATTGCGGACTTTGGGCTACTCTCCCAATCCTTTTTGGGACTCAAATTCACCTATGAATTCTAATATGCACCGCACACACCGTGTGATTAATTATTCGAAATATGAAACATCTTATTACCTATATCTTTCCATGGTTGGTCGGGCTGCTGGCGGTGGTAAGCTGCAAAAAGGATGGTACATCATCCGACCAACAGGATAACCTGGCCAACACCCTTTTATACGGTCATTTTACCGACGATGCCCTGTCAGACGATAATAGGCTTTTTGCTATTAGATTGCATGAAGGGGGTAAATTCACCTGGTACGATGCTGTCAATACCTTTTCTGGCGAATGGTCGCAGGAAGGGAATAAGGTTGATTTTAGGTTTACCGAAGGCGCATTCAACCGCTGGAGTGCGACCAGAAATCGGGATGAGCTGGTGGATATCATCGGCCCAACTCCTGCAAATTATTTTCACTTGGTCAATATCCGTATAGCCGGTGCCAGTGGCCCTAACTCATTGAAGGGAACTGAATGGCGGGAAATCAACGAAAATAGCCAGCTAACTATTTTTCCCGGCCAGCCGGAAGGCTTGATGCAAGTTGTCGGGGTAAGACTGCGAAGCTTGGGTAGCGATGGCTTGATTTTTAAGCAAGTGGATAGACAGGTCTTGTTGCCAAATGACAGCTATGCTGGACAATATCTCACCATGCTCATTACGCATGGGAATTTCTTGGTCATGTATTGTTATGAGCCCACCCCTTATTCAGGGATGAAGAAGTTCACAACTTATACTTACCTATTGAAGTAATAGAAAAGCAAAATGAAACAAGAGGAAATAAAAAATTAATACATGAAAACATTAGCAAGAATATTATTCGTCGTCTTATTGCTGGGAGGTGCGTCTGCCTGCAAAAAGGACAATGTCAATGCGGGCTTTGATCTTAATGAAGATATAGGCGGATACGTAGTCATTGGCAAAATAACGCCTGTAGAAAATATCCAATCCACGTTTATGATCACATTCGACCCATTGGTCAAACGCGCAACATTCTATGATGGCTCCTCGTATATTTATTCGCACCGTTTTACGGTGAGCGGGAATGAAGTGCACATCGATATGGATAATCAGTATTTGAAAATCAGTATCAGGGAGGGGGCGATCGCTTCTTGGGATGCTGGCGATTCGGAGTTTGCAGCCAATATTGTGGACAACTCACTTTCCCTACACAAGATACCGGATAGCAATGTACTGCCTGGCCAATACGAACGTACCCAATGGGCAACTAATATTCCAGCGTATTTCATTCCATATTTCAGCACCCATCTGGCGGTATCCACAGACAGTTTTGTGTTTGGTGTAGACGATGACACTGAGCCGACAACAGCATATGAATTGATCAATAATATGGCAGCAGATCACCTCACGTCGGTAATGTCCAACGATGTCCGAATACGAACCCTGATGATCAGGATAGGTAATCACATGGAGGTGGTGCGTGTGCGGTCGTTTTTTAGCAACGGGGCCATACAAGGTTTTGAAAGCACGCAATATGGACGCAAGTAAAGGAGAACGGATCGATATGCTTAGGCTTTTCGTGTCGAAGACTCGCGCACAATCAATTCTGTTTTTAAAGTAATCACCTGATGATCGATAATGTCAAAGTCTTGATCCTGAATATGTTGAATAAGCATTTTGGCGGCCGCTTCTCCCATTTGTACCGCTCGGTCGTTAATAGTGGTTAGGCTGGGTTCGATTATCTGCGCAATAGGATAATCACTAAAACCGACTATTGCGACTTGTTCTGGTACGTTTATTTTTCGTTTATTAAGAACCTTTACCATACTGGCAGCTGTGTAGTCGTTAGCACAAAAGACACCATCAGGTAGCGGATTTAATTCCAATATTTTTTCAGCACATGTTAGCCCTTCTTGATAACTTAAGCTATGGGTCACAAAAATATGGTCGTCCCTAAGAGGCAGATGGTATGATTTAAGCGCTGCTTTATACCCCTCTAGCCGAGCCCTGAAAATTCCGGTCGATTGATTACCAGCTATATGCACGATATTCTTGCAGCCGATCTTTATCAAATGTTCCGTTGCGTTGAATGCCGATTCAAAGTCATTAATCGTAATTTTGTTGGTGTCGAAAGTTTCTGGTGTTCGATCGTAGAAAACGACAGGAAGTTTAGTTTTAATGAGTTTTTTGAGATGATCAAAATTTTTGGTTTCCATCGCCAAACAGATAATCATACCTTCTACCATCATGTTTTGTAGATTCTGAATGATCTCTTTTTCCATTTTGTAGGAATCTTTGGACTGAAAGATAATAACATGATAGCCACTTTTATATGCGCAATCTTCAATGCCGCTAATCACACGGGAGTGAAAATCAATATCTATCCTCGGAACGATTATACCTATAGACTTTGTTTTTTTGCTTCTAAAACTTGAGGCAATTGCATTAAGGCGAAAGCCAGACTGCTCAGCTCGTTCAGAAACAAGTTTTTTGGTAGCCTGACTTATTTTGGGGTGATCAGCAAGAGCTCTTGATATAGTTGAGGGCGAAAGATTGAGTTCTTTGGCCAGATCTTTTATCGTTATAGGAGTTGTTTTTTTTCTTTTCATCTCTGTCAAACTATTGCCCGATGGTTAGAGTTGTCCTACTGCAAGCGGGCAAAATAACATAAGGTAAGTATAGCAAATAAAGATAAGTAAAATTCCAACGCCGTGCTGTTTTAGTTCTATTTTGTGACAAACGTTTGCATTATTTATGTGCTTTCAGTATTTTTTCAGCATTTATTTTTTATTTGATTTATTTATTAATATTCTATAGATCAATTATATATGATAAGTATTGTTTGTTATTTATATTTAATAATGATAAAATTTTTGGGCAAATGTTTGCATTAATAGTTGTTATTAAGTAGTTTCGATTAACATTTTATAACCTCGATAAATGATGATATATGAGTTTAGAAACCAATCCTAAAATTTCTTTAAGCCCAAAAAGAAATCAAGCAATCATTAGGTGGGTAGCCTTGGTTGCCTTTAATTTCCTTCTCTTCCATTCTGTATTGGCACAAACAAGGACAGTATCTGGAAGAATTACCGATGGCCAGACAGGGCTAGCCATATCAGGGGTCAGTGTGGTCGTCAAGGATGGGGCTCAGGGGGTGAGCGCCGGGCAGAATGGTGAATACAGTATACCAGGTGTAGCTGATAACGCTGTCTTGGTATTTTCCATCTTAGGCTATAGTACACAGGAAATCAGTCTTAACGGACGATCCGTACTTAATGTTTCTTTGCAATCTTCCTCCAATGAAATTGAAGAAACTGTGGTGGTGGGATACGGACGTCAGAAAAAGCGAAACTTGACGGGATCGATTGTTTCCGTAAATAGCGAAGAGATCGAAAAAACAGCATTACAGGATCCAATATCTATTTTGCAGGGACGTGCAGCGGGTGTTCAGATTACATCCAATTCGGGCGCTCCAGGTAGCGAGATGACTATTCGCGTGCGGGGTAGCTCCTCGCTGAATTCAGGAAATAACCCACTTTTTGTTGTTGATGGTATTCCGATCGAATCGGGATCCATGTCCAACCTCAATGGCACGGAGGGCTTCGGATTAAATCCTTTGGCCGCCATAAATCCAGGAGATATTGAATCAATAGAAATATTAAAAGATGCGGCATCCACGGCTATCTACGGTTCGCGAGCTGCGAATGGTGTGGTGATGATCACCACTAAAAGAGGGGCGGAGGGTAAGGCCATTGTGGATGTTAATTTAACCACCGGCGTAAGTGAGTTAACGCGCAGGTTAAGTGTGTTGAATGCCACACAATATCGTCAAGCTATTATCGATTCATATAATAATATGGACAATCCGGAAGAGCCCTTCTGGACGATTTTGGATTCATTGAGTGCAACAAATAACGGAGATGTGGATTGGCAGAGCGAGTTGATGCGTGTGGCACCACAGTATAAAGTAGATTTATCTATTCGAGGAGGAAGTAAAACAACGCAATACGCTTGGAGCACATCGTATCTGGATCAAGATGGTATTATTTTGAATTCCAATTTTAAGCGACTCACCTCCCGGTTGAATACAGATTTCAATATTACGGATAAGCTGAAAATTGGTCAAAGTATTTCATATACGAATGCCCTTAATAATAGGATCAATGCTGCCGGTGCCGGCAATTTAAGTGTGATCCGGGAATTGCTGGTCCGTCCACCTATTATGTCTATGTACTTGCCAGATGGTTCGTTAAACGGTTATAGTTTAGGGAGACGGAACCCGGTAGGTATTGCCAAATATGCGACAAATTTAAATAAAAGCAACCGGATAATAGGTAGCCAATACCTCGAGTATCAGATTATACCCGACCTTATTTTCAGAAGTAATTTAAATTTCGACTTCACATCCATGAAGGAAGATGAATTCATGCCGACAATACTGGATTACAGAGAAGGTTATAATACGGGTGCAGTTAGAAGCAGTACCAACATGAACTGGGGGAGTGAGAGCTTTTTGCGCTATACCAAAACAGTCAATCAAGATCATAATTTTGGAGCCTTGTTAGGGTTTAGCTTACAGAGCTGGCGCTATGATCGTACAGGGCTAAACGGCATGTTTTTTCCAAGCGATAATATCAGGACATTGAATGCTGCAGGTACGATCTCTAACAAAGATGCGAATGGTGTAGATATCAATGTTGCTTCCGAACATGCGATGCTGTCTTATTTTGGTCGTGCGTCCTATGATTATCAAGGGAAGTATCTGGGAGAAATCAACCTACGTTCCGATGGTTCATCTAGATTCGGTAGGCAGAAGCGATTTGGTTACTTTCCTTCTGCATCGGTTGGTTGGCGCTTCTCACAAGAAGATTTCTTCAACGCTAACGTAGTCAACGATGGTAAGATACGCTTCAGTGTAGGTAAGACGGGTAATGAGGCCATCGGAGATTACACCTCTCAAGGCGAATTTGTTGTTGGTGCCAATTACCTTGACTTTTCTGGCGCAGCTCCTACGGTTATGCCGAATGAAGGCTTAACTTGGGAAACGACGACACAATATAATGCAGGTCTGGATCTGGCGTTTTTTGCGAACAGAATCACCTTTACAACCGATTTGTATATTAAAAATACCGACGACCTGTTATACGACGTTCCTATTCCTACAACAACCGGATTTGGCAGCTTTATGCAGAATATCGGTAGTATACAGAATCGTGGTGCGGAGTTCTTGCTGACCACTAAAAATATTTCCCGTGAGAAATTTTCGTGGGCAACAAACCTTAACATCAGTTTGAACCGTAACAAAGTCTTATCACTACCGGAAAATCTCTTGACAAACGGGTATATCCAAAATGGAGCATACCATATCTTACAGGAAGGGTTGCCTATCGGCGTATTCTATGGGTGGCGCTTTGACGGGGTATATGCTCGTGATGAAGACAATGTGAATGCGATCACGCATGGTGCATTGGGACCGTTATTTAAGGGTGGCGATCCCATCTGGCACGATCTAAATGGCGATGATTTTATTACGCCTGATGATCGTCAGATCATTGGTATGGCCGAGCCTAAGTTCTTTGGAGGCTTTGGTAACGACTTTACGTACAAGAACTTTGCATTGAATGTGTTTTTCCAGTTCTCATACGGCAATGATATCTATAGCGCGATAAACCAGGAACGGAATTCTATCGTGCGTTATAACAACCTATCAGCAGATGCACTGAACAGGTGGCGAGAGCAAGGTGACGTCACAAACTACCCAAAACCGGTGAGGGATGACCCAAAGCAGACAGATAGCCGTGTGTCCAGCAGATGGGTAGAAGATGGTTCTTACATCAAATTGAAAAATGTTAATCTAAGATATACGTTTGCCAATAGTTTAGTGAACCGGATCGGACTGCGTAAGGTCGATGCTTTTGTAACTGGTACCAATTTGATCACATGGACAAAATACACTGGATTTGATCCAGATGTCAATTCCTTTTCTGGCTTGCGTGTCGGTGTGGATCAAGGTTCTTATCCGCAAAGCCGTATGTTCATTTTCGGGTTAAATATTGGTCTTTAATAGAATATATTATGAAAAATACGAATATAAAATTTCTGCTATTCACGCTGATCGTACTGGTTAGCTCATGTGCAGACTCATTTTTAGATAAGGAGCCGATCAGTGGCTTTTCGGCTAAGGGATTTTACAAGAATGCAAGTGATGCGCAGGCCGGTGTATATGGTATCTATAATTCGATGCAATCGGCTTTTCGCCAAAATTTTGCCTTGTGGGGTGAAGGTCGTGCCGACGCCGTATCAACCAATCAGGCGGGCGATCCCCTAGCGTTGACTCAAAACGACCTCACGCCGGTTATGCAGTCTGCCCGTTGGGATAATCTCTATACCGTTATAAGCCGGGCTAATTATGCAATCAAATATATTCCGCAGGTGTTTGACTCAGAAGAAGGCACCTTGCGTAATCAATTAATAGGACAGGCTAGAGCATTACGGGCTATCGCTTACTTTTATGCCGTGCGCGTATGGGGTGACGTTCCGCTCATTGTGGAACCTTTCGAAAGCGTTCAACAAGATATTTTTTCCACCCGAACCAATCAGGAAGCTGTGCTGGATATGATTGAGGAAGACCTCCTCTATGCATCTACCTATTGTGCAGATAATTACACAGGCGCACGTAATCGCGTAATCTTAACAAAAGGAGGTGCAGATGCGTTCTTGACGCAAGTTTACATGTGGCGCAAAAAATACCAAGATGCGATCGATGCCGCTGAGCGTGTTATTGAAAGTCCGTATTACTCCTTGGTTTCTATGCAAGACTGGAACAAAATATTTACGGATGGGATGAGCAATGAAAGTATTTTTGAAGTCGGTTACAATGAAATTCAAACTAATGCACTGCGCGTCATCTATGCTCTGGGCTCTGATAGCTACTATTTTCCCAGTTTAGCATTTAGAAGCACATTTGAAGATGGTGACCTACGAAGAACCCGTATTTACGATGTCACACAGACAGCGCCACGTAAAATATGGAAGTTTTTTGGTGAAGGATTTAATGACGAAAGCCCGGATCCATCTTCTAATAATATTGTTTTGGTGCGGCTAGCCGATATCATCTTGTTAAAAGCGGAGGCTCATGCCAATCTAAACGAACCGGATTTAGCCCTCCCTTTATTGAACCAAATAAGAAGACGTGCCGGCTTAGATAATCTAGATTTGTCTGGATCCACCGCTTTGTATGGCGATTTGGCGTCTGCCGTGTTGCACGAGCGCGCAGTTGAATTGTGTTACGAGGGTCATCGTTGGTTTGATTTGGTCAGAACCGGCAAGGTGGTCGAAGTCATGGGGCCAATTAATGAGATCAGTGATACCCGCAATTTTGTGTGGCCTATTCACGAAGACATCATCAACCGGAATCCAAATATCGATCAAAATGAGTTTTATAAATAACTTTTAGTTGGTTTCAAAATATATACAGATGAAAAATATAAAATTAATAAGACCTCTTCTGCTATCCTACGGTGCTATTTTGATCTTATTCAGCAGTTGTGAGATACAAGAAGATTTCAAATATCAGCCATCCAATGTCGATGGCAAATTAGACCTAAACGCCTGGGACTATATCCAGCAGAGCGATTCACTGTCTTTCCTGCAACAGGCAATCACGTATGCAGAGGTTCAATCCTTGTTTAATGGATCGGAAGCGAAAACCTATATTCTTCCTAACAACGCGGCATTCAGGACTTACCTACGGGAAAATCAATACAGCACAGTAGAAGACATCCCGCTGCCCATATTGCGTAATATATTACGTTACCACACGGTGAAGGATCGCGTTATCTTCACGGATCCTGCATTGGCGCCAAGCAATCGTCCCATCGCTTATGAGACGGAAAATGGTCAGGTGATGTACCTTTCGCACAACAGCAGTTTTATCGGGTTGATCAATGAGGGCACCAATGTACAATGGCAGATCCGGACGTCAAATCTGGAGCCGACCAATGGAGTAATTCATGTCGTCAATTCGGTTGTCTATTATTCCGCTCCTACAGGTGAGGCTGCCGCACCCAATCCTAACCTCATTCGTGATACCATTTATGCGCTTCACGATTCGTATGTCAATGGACCTCCGTCCGCAGGAACGAATTTTGGAACTGCCACAACATTGCGTCTTAAAAATCTTAACGGCAACAGTGAAGTAGACCGTCGTGTTTACCTGCTATTTAATTTTGACGATTTTAAGAAAGACGGTATCGTGACCGATATGCAATTGAAGATCCAGACAGCTTTTACAGCTGGTAAGGGGGTATTTACCTATTTATATGATGTACCAGGATACACGGATTGGACAGAGACAGCCATTAATTTCAATACGGCACAAAAGCCTCCTGCTGGGACTAGCCCTATTGCCAGTTTTATTGCGGTTGCGGGGCAGCCATTTGTTTTCGATGTTACCGGCTTTTACAACACAAAGCCCGATCACGGACGTGTTACCTTTATGTTGGATGCGCAAGCGGGTTCGGATGAAACAACGGATCTTGCTTCGAAAGAACACCCGACGTTAGCACCTCCTATGTTGATTGCCATATTAGCATCGGGGGTAAGCACCTTGACGTTGGATGCAAATGCAGGTATCAACGTATCCAGTGGCGGCGTGTTTGTGCTGGATAAAGAGGTCTTGGAGGTAAGTGGAGCTGCAGCGGCTGATATTGCTTATACCGTAGATGACATATCGTCAAATGGCTGGTTGATCAAAGGCGCAAATATCCTGCGACCAGGAGATCGGTTTACACAGTTGGATATTGACCTGAAGAATATTCTCTTCATCCACAATGGAGAAAACAATGCTGCGAGTACGATTGGTCTGTCTGCTAGGGATAGATCGGGAGGATTGGTTGACGATATATCGGTTAATATTAATGTGCAATAATTTTAAAAACACTTCTGATATGGTAAGAAAGTTTGATTTCAATCCGATCGGCCGTGCGTTGCTGTGTATGGGCCTCATGCTGGCTACCATGTCGTGTTCGAAAAGTGCTGTCAACGAAACAGGTCAGGATACGATAAATACAGATAGGACGCTGTCTTTTTCAGGGATGGACTGGATAGTGCGTACCTCAGGTACTGCAAAACAGGGGCCGGGTCCAAATCTATTTTCAGACGCTTCCGAAAATGTATGGGTAGACGAACAGGGTCGTTTGCACTTAAAAATTGTGCAGAAGGGTGGATTCTGGTATTGCGCAGGGGTTATTTTGCGCCGAAGTATGGGTTACGGCCAGTATGTGTTTTATATTTCGAGCGACGTTAGTAAGCTGGATCAAAACGTAGTAGCTGGATTATTCACGTATAAAAATGATCATGAAGAGATTGATATCGAGTTTTCCCGATGGTCGGTAGCAGACAATAAGGATTCGCAGTTTGCGGTGCAGCCATCGGATCGGGCCGGCAATAAGGTACGTTATGACCTCAACCTATTGGGAACCCAGTCGACACATGCTTTCGACTGGCAAGCAGATAAAATTGATTTCATCAGTTTGCAGGGACATGGTTTGACTCCCACTGCTGAAAATGTAATACATGAATGGACCTATACTGGAGGAAATATCCCTCCCGAAAATGAAGAACGCCTACGTATGAACTTATGGCTGTTTCGTGGTGTGGCGCCGTCGGATCTAAAAGAACAGGAAATCATTATAGAAAAAGTAGAGTTTATTAAAAAATAAAAAGAATATGTCAGAATATTTTAAGAATGTCCATGTTTTTCAGTCGGCACAACAAGCAGGTTATGCGGCAGGACAGGCTATTGAAGAACAGATTGTACGGTTACAACAGAAGAAGAAGCATATCCGGATGATATTTGCGGCGGCTCCCTCTCAAGATTATATGCTGGAATACCTTACCCGTTCGGAAAAAATTCAATGGCACAACATAACGGCATTCAATATGGATGAATATGTTGGTCTTGCAGACAATTCCCCGCAGTTGTTTTCCCGATACCTGGACAGGAATCTGTTTTCTAAAGTAGCTATAGGGGAAAGACATACTATATCGACAAGCGGAAACGTACACGACGAGATAAGACGTTTTTCGGAGATGATTGAAAACGGACCTATTGATATCGTATGTCTCGGCATCGGAGAAAATGGTCATCTCGCATTCAATGATCCGCCGGTGGCTGATTTTAATGATCCCGATACCGTCAAATTGGTGGATCTGGATGTTGTATGCCGGCAACAACAGGTAAATGACAAGTGCTTTTCTACACTAGATGAGGTGCCGTCGACAGCGTTAACTTTAACGATACCGACTTTGTTACGTGGCGAAGCATTATTTTGCGTCGTTATAGGTGCGCATAAAAAGGAGGCTGTTCGACATGCCTTGCTTAGCCCTGTTGATGCTTCTTGGCCGGCAACGATCTTGCGCGAACATCCTAGTTGCCAGTATTTTTTCGATAAAGAAGCCTATAGCGAGGTCGCAGTAATGAAGGTTTGATTTTGTAGCCAATTTTCACTAGATTTAGTAGAATGAGTAGCTTGTTGATATATAATGGAAAACTGATCGGTGCGAGTGGGATTTTAGAAAATGCCTATCTCTATGCCAGAGATGGGGTGATATATGACATAGGTGTGGATAAACCGACGGATATTGACGAAGATATTGTATTGATTGATGCTGAAGGCTTGTATATTTCTCCTGGTTTTATTGACATGCATGTTCATGGTGGTGGAGGGCATGATTTTATGGACGGTACGGTAGCCGCTTTCTTGGGCGTAGCAGAGACCCATGTTAGGTACGGTACAACCGCCCTGAGTCCTACCACGTTGACCAGCACGACTGAAGCCTTGTTTCAGACACTGGACGCATACAAAGCAGCTAAAGAAATTAATACCAAAGGTGCACAATTTGTTGGTGTTCATCTCGAGGGTCCATACTTTGCGCTAAGTCAAAAAGGAGCACAAGATCCCAAATACATTCGTCACCCAGATCCTGAAGAATACGAGAAGATATTAGCATACTCGGATGATATTGTACGGTGGAGTGCCGCCCCGGAGTTGCCCGGAGCCATAGAATTCGGTAGGTATGTCAAATCCAAGGGTAAGATATTAGCTCTAGCGCATACCGATGCGGTATATGAAGAAGTACAAGCGGGCTTTGATAATGGTTATACCTTGGCCACACATTTCTATTCGGCCATGTCGGGCATAACTAGGCGAAATGCTTATAGATATGCGGGTGCTGTAGAAGCCGGGTATTTGATCGACGAAATGGATATTGAGATCATCGCTGATGGCATTCATGTTCCATCCCCATTGCTCCGACTGGTTTTCAAAATCAAAGGTGCCAACAGGATCGCATTGATCACAGACGCCATGCGTGCTGCGGGCATGCCTGAAGGAGAAAGTATACTTGGTGCAAAACAAGAAGGCACAAAAGTAATTGTAGAAGATGGCGTAGCCAAGTTGTTGGATAGGTCTGCTTTTGCGGGGAGTGTTGCTACTGCCGATCGCTTGGTGCGAACCATGATACAGGAAGGGTATGTATCGCTCTTCGATTCGGTCAAGATGATGACATCGACTCCAGCCCGCATCATGGGACTAGATAGTAAAGGCTATTTAGCCATCGGAATGGATGCCGATATCGTCTTATTTGATGATGATATCCGTGTTGCAGTGACCATAATTGCGGGCGAAGTAAGGTATCAAGCCCATTAAAAGGTTATTGATGTGACGTAATGTAAACTCGACATTTTTTTCTAATGCGAAATCTGGGTTAAAATTAATATTATGAAAAATTATATAAGTCTACTCGTTGGAATTTGGTTTTTGTTTACGGCGACCGCTCTTGCCCAGCGAGATGTGGATCGAGATTTTAAGGTGAAAGGGTTTCATTTGGATCTCAGGATTCAGGTCATGAAGTTACCCGCATTAAAGGCTTTTGCAAAAAAGCTGAAAGACAATGGGTTGAATACATTGGTCATGGAGTGGGAGGCTACTTATCCATTCAAAGATCATCCACTGATTCCCAATAGATATGCCTATACGCGAGAGGAGGTCGTCGATTTTATTTCGTATTGTGATTCCCTAGGACTCGACGTGATTCCTTTACAGCAGAGCTTCGGTCATGTGGAGTACATTCTTCGGCATTATCGATACAAGGATCTACGGGAAGATCAAAAAGATTATTCCCAGGTGAATCCGCTTCGTGAAGAATTAAACAAGGAACTGTTTACAAGTCTTTACAAAGATCTGATCGGCACACACACCTCAGATTATATCCATATTGGGGGGGATGAAACCTACTTATTAGGACATTCTGCCGAATCAAAGAAAAAAGTTGAAGCTGTGGGCAAGGGCCGATTATATGGCGATTACATTAAACTGTTGTGCGATATTGTCGTGAGTTTAGGAAAACGGCCTGTACTTTGGGCGGATATTGCGTTAAAATACCCAGACGCGTTGGAGGGTCTGCCCAAGGAAACTGTTTTTGTAGATTGGAATTATGGCTGGGATATCAATATGTTTGGCAAGCATGATAACCTATTGAATAGTGGTTTCGAAATATGGGGATCACCGGCCATCCGAAGCCATCCTGACAATTACTTCTTAACACAGTGGGAAAAGCATTTTAATAATATACGGGATTTCATCCCTCTGGCCCGAGAATTTGGTTATCAGGGCATGGTCATGACCTCATGGTCTACATCGGGACTGTATTCACCTGTATGGGAATCGACGCGCGATATTGTTGACCTGTATACAATCCGTCGTGTATACCCCATTTCTGGATTCAATATCTTAATAGCGGCTTATTTTCAGAGCGTTAATAATAGTTCAGCATTAGATGTGAATGATTTTGTCACATCATATGCTAAGGCGCAATATGGTTTTGGCGATAAACAAGCCACACGATTCCGGGAAGCTCTGCACGCTATTCCCTACGAAATCAATCAGGGAAAAATCAGTAAAGAACCCCTCGAAATCACCGCTTTTCGGGATAGTGCACAACTGGTTTCACAAATTTTCCATGAACTAAAACCGCGTAAGAATGTGGAAGAATTTGAGCATTACCGTTTGATGGCCGATATTCGCCTGCAATACCTGAGTTATATGTCTATCGAATTGCGGGCAAATTCACCGGATTTTCAACAAAGGGATGTTCCTGCGCTATTGGCAGAACTGCAGGCTATAGATACGACAACACTAGACCGACGATTTGCCGAATTAAACAAGTATTTGCTACATGATGCTGAAATAGCACAAGAAAACGAGCTACGAAACAGTAAAATCAAAATACTCTACGAGCGATTGGCCCGAGATACTACATATTAAGATATATATGATGATAAAAGCGATATGTTCAAGCCTCTGTGCGTTGGTATTATTTGCGCTGCAAGTAAATGGCGCATCACAACAAGATACATTGCGAATCGATGTGAGCTGGTTACCCATCGAAAACAACTATGCAGGTAAAGAGCAGGCCCTGTCTGTACTGACCTTTAAAAATAATGGGGAGATAGCCTTGCCTAAAACCGGTTGGCGGTTGTATTTTAACTTTATACGGATCGCGACACCCAAAAACGAGCAAAATTTGCTTGATATTAATCATGTGAATGGAGATTTATTCTATTTTAGCCCCTCCAGAGACTTTGAAGGACTAAAACCAGGCGAGGAAATTAGCTATGAGTTGATTTCTCATTCGTGGTTAGTCAACCGCTCGGATGCCCCTCAGGGATTTTATGTCGTCTGGGATGACAAGCGGATTCAGCCTCTGGCAGCAGTGGACATTCGTGCTCCTCAAGATGAAAAGAAATTTTATCGGGTAGCAAACGACAACGAAGAGACATCGGCGTCCTTATTCGACCAAAATCAATCGATTCATGCTAAAATCAAGGTGATCCCTCAAAAAATCTTTCCGACGCCACAGGTTTACGAAGAGAAAGTCGGTCATTTTGAACTCAATCATGCCACAAAAATAGTTGCCGATGTCGTGTTTTCGAATGAAGTGGAACTACTGAAGGAAGATCTTTCTGCGTTAATGGGAGTTCAGTTCGGAAGTGGATCCGGAACTGGAAATACGATACAGCTTAAAGTCGATGCAGCACTGTCTGAGGAAGCTTACCGTATGGAAATAGACCATGATGGGGTGCGGATTTTTGCAGGTCAAGCAGCAGGAGCCTTCTACGCCATTCAATCGTTGAAGACGCTTATCGATCCCCACTATTTTGCTTCTTCACAAAATAAATCCATTTCGTTGCCCGCCATCAACGTTGCAGACGAGCCACGCTTTGGTAAACGGGCACTCATGCTGGATGTAGCCCGAAATTTCCAATCCAAGGAGCAGGTGCTTAAAGTTTTGAACCTGATGGGATTATATAAGCTTAATACCTTGCATTTTCATTTGAATGATGACGAAGGTTGGCGACTGGAAATTCCAAGTTTTCCGGAGCTTACAGCGATCGGAAGTCAGCGGGGACATATTTTTGGCGAAGATCAGACCAGTCTCCCACCATCATACGGATCAGGACCATTTGCTGGGAAGAACTCAGGTTCGGGCTATTACACCGAAGCAGACTTTATAGAGATCTTGCAATATGCTACAGCACGACATATTCGCGTTATTCCCGAGATTGAAACGCCGGGCCATGCCCGTGCAGCAATTAAAGCGATGGAAGCCAGATACCAGCGATTAATGAAAGAAGGTAAGGAAGATGAAGCCAAAAAGTATCTATTACGAGATTTTGACGATCAGTCTGTGTACCGTTCTGTCCAAAAATGGAATGATAATGTCATGGATGTTTCTATGCCCTCAGTATACGATTTTCTGGAGGTCGTAGTAGATGACGTTATTGCGTTATACCAACAAGCAGGCGCCCCATTGGAGATCATTCATTTCGGTGGCGACGAGGTACCCAATGGTGTTTGGGAGCAATCACCAGCATTTGCTAAACTAAAGGCTACCGATGAGCAAATTGAGCATACAGATCAGTTATGGGATTACTATTTCGATAAAGTAGATAAGCTTTTGAAAGCACGAAACCTCACCTTGTTCGGTTGGGAAGAAGTGGGTATGCACAAGGTTTTGGATGGAAATGGAAAAAAAAGGTGGATTCCCAATGAACAGTTCAAAGACCGAAATATTCATCTCAATGTATGGAATAATCTATCTGGAAATGAAGACTTAGCCTATCGATTGGCGAACTCGGGATACAAGGTAATGCTTTCTTTCGTTAGCAACTTTTATCTTGATATGGCCTATTACAAAAGCTTTAACGAGCCCGGGTTTTATTGGGGAGGTTTTATAGACCTAGATAAACCATTTAGTTTTATTCCATTTGATTATTTAAAAAACCAACAACGAGATTGGCTAGGGCGCCAGCTACGCCCCGAAGTATTGCAAAATGCGGAAAAGCTAACCGAAGCAGGTCGAAAAAATATCATTGGAATTCAAGGCTTACTTTGGGCAGAGACCGTTAAAAATCCGACACAGATGGAGTATCTGATTTTGCCCCGTTTTTTTGCACTGGCCGAAAAAGCATGGGCGCAAGCCCCAGTTTGGGAAACCGAGACAGATCAAGTTCTTTTCAACGAACAATATGCAGGGGATTTAGCTACTTTTTACCACACCTTAGGTCATCGTGAACTGAAGCGTATGGATTATTATGCCGGCGGCTTCAATTATCGTATTCCAAGACCAGGCATCAAATCAGCGAGCGGAAAGTTGTATGTCAATACACAACTGCCGGGTTTTACCGTTCGATATACGGTAGATGGTACGGAGCCCACGATCGACAGCCCCATTGTTACCCAGCCGATTGAGTTTAACGACAACGCGCGCTTTAAATCATTTAATGACTTGGGCAAAGGATCTGATGTATCAAAGGTAAATAATTAACAACCTAACAAATTATGGCACAAGATAAGACAGTAACCCTAGCTTCCCTGAGTAAAAGAGATACAATAGTTTCCATTGCAATTATCGGAGGGCTATTCTTTATTTTTGGTTTTGTGACCTGGATCAATGCCATCTTGATACCCTATTTTAAGATCGCATGTGAACTCAATCACTTTGAGTCTTATCTTGTCGCTTTTGCTTTTTATATAGCATACCTAGTCATGTCATTGCCTGCTGGATATCTATTGAAGAAGATAGGTTTTAAAAAGGGGATGATGATAGGTTTTTTGATTATGTCGATAGGAGCAGGGCTATTTGTTCCTGCGGGGTTTTCAAGGGCATATCCAGTGTTTTTGACAGGACTTTTTACATTAGGTATTGGGTTGTCCATATTGCAGACTGCCGCTAATCCCTATATCACGATCTTGGGCGACAAAGAGCGAGCAGCACAGCGATTTAGTATTATGGGTATTTGCAATAAACTAGCTGGGATTATTGCTCCATTGTTGTTTGCTGCGGTTATTTTACGTTCGACCGATAATGTGCTATTCGAGCAGATAAATCTGATGGAAGGAGCCGAGAAAGAGCAGGCATTGGATGAGTTGATCGCGCGTGTAATCGTGCCTTATGCTGTCGTGGCGGTTGTGTTATTTATACTTGGTCTATTTGTGCGGTATTCGCCTTTACCCGAAATCGATACAGAGACGGAAGATGAGCAGCTAGCGACGTCCAATGCGGATAAGAAAAGTATCCTTGATTTTCCACATTTAGTATTCGGTGCTATCGCGATTTTCTTTCATGTTGGCTCTCAAGTGATTGCTGTGGATAGTATCATCAACTATGTATCTGAGACTGGAGTACCCTTTTTGGAAGCCAAGGTTTTTCCGTCGTACACATTGACAGCTACGATTATTGGTTACCTGTTGGGGATCGCTTTTATTCCAAAGGTGATGAGTCAGTTGACTGCGTTAAGAATATGTACAGTGTCTGGACTTGTGTTGAGTATAATGGTTATACTGGTGGAAGGCAAAGTACATTTATTGGGACATTATACCGATGTTTCGGTCTGGTTTATCGTATTGTTGGGATTTGCCAATTCGATGATCTGGGCGGGTGTATGGCCGTTAGCTTTGGACAGTCTTGGACGTTTTATCAAAATAGGCGCATCTCTACTCATTATGGGCCTTTGTGGAAATGCGATAATGCCCTTGATATATGGGTATTTAGCCGATACATATGGACTAAAAGAAGCTTATTGGGTATTGGTACCCTGCTATGTATATCTAATATTCTATGCCTACTATGGCTTTAGGTTGAAGAAGTGGAGGTAAATATTTACTCTTCCGGTTTATCAGCTGGCTTCTTCCGATGATCAAGTTTTTTCTTTAAATACTGGACTAAAGAAGGATCT
Organism: Sphingobacterium olei; assembly: GCF_005048855.1. Taxonomy (GTDB): domain Bacteria; phylum Bacteroidota; class Bacteroidia; order Sphingobacteriales; family Sphingobacteriaceae; genus Sphingobacterium; species Sphingobacterium olei. Next base: position 603,446 of record NZ_SUME01000002.1, on the reverse strand, counting down.
CGGTGATCTTCCATGTCACTCAACTCAAGTTCTAACGCTTTGTTGCTCAACTGAATTTCTACGAAAGAAATGACTAAAGACACGGTAAAAAACAAAAGACTTGATGCAAAGGAAATCTCGGCAACCAGTGTGTTGTTCAGGTAGATTCCATACATACATAAGATGCAGGCTATAAAGCTCAAAACTCCCATGCCCTGCATATGTCGCAATAGTTTAAGTCGATAACGAAGATTTTCAATTTGACCTTTTAAGACACCACCTTTGTTGCGTTCAAGATATTTTGCGTGCAGGCTCCGGACCAAAGTAGCCAAGGCTAAAAATCGATTCGTGTATGCGAGCATAATTAAACTGATGGCCGGAAAGAGCAAAGCCGCTGTATTGTACGTTATCATGAGCTAAATGGTAATATGTTTTTCGCTATAAAATAAAAAAGCAATTATCAAAGATATTAAGAGCAGATTTAAATTCCATATAATATTCACAAAAGCTTAATATCGTATTGACATGTTGTTTATAAATAATGCGTTCATTTACATAATAATATCAACCCTATCGTTAAATAAATTTAAATTATGAAAACGATCACTTATTTCTTTCAAAGAATTTTTATCCGCCTGTTTCTAACGAAATTCTCTTCTTTCTCTTCCCCCCTTAGATTTCATAAGACATAATCCGGGTGAAAAAGAGTTTTCATCCAAAAAACGGTAGTTTTGAATGGCGACATCGATTTGGCGGTAAATGCTATTAGCTATATAGGATGACCATATTAAGATATTTCCTGTTTGAAATAATTTATTTATTAAAAGAGTGCTATCAATGCTGTTGATCAAGGAAGCCTTTGGCGAAGATTTTACATGGGGAGTTTCTACTGCTGCTTATCAAATTGAGGGAGCCCACAATCAAGGAGGGAAGGGCCTTTCGATTTGGGATACGTTTGTCAAGAAAAAGAACAAAGTATTTCAAAACCAAAATGGTGATATGGCTTGTGATTTTTACAATCGTTATACCCAGGATCTGTATTTAATGCATAGCTTAAATATTCCCAATTATCGATTTTCGATTTCCTGGAGTCGTATACTTCCAAATGGTACTGGTGAAATTAATACCGAAGGGATCGATTTCTATAACCGGCTTATTGATCTTTCCCTTGAGTTAGGAATCACACCATGGGTTACACTCTACCATTGGGACCTTCCCGATGCACTTGAACGAAAAGGAGGATGGGTAAATCGTGATATCAAGGAATGGTTTGGCAATTATGTGTCCATTTGTGTTGCGCATTTTGGTGATCGGGTAAAAAACTGGATGATCTTAAATGAACCGATGGTATTTAGCGCAGCCGGTTATTTTTTGGGGATACATGCCCCGGGGAGAAAAGGTTTGGATAACTTTTTAGCGGCCACGCATCATGCAGCGCTTGCACAGGCATATGGAGCGAGAGTTATTAAATCGACACAAAAAGACAGCAATGTGGGTACTACTTTTTCTTGTTCTCATATAGAACCTTTCAGGATGAAAGAAAAGGATATTCTCGCGGCTAAGCGAGCAGACGCATTGCTCAACCGGCTATTTATTGAGCCATTATTAGGAATGGGATATCCAACAGAGGACATCAAAATCCTGAATAGAATGGAGAGATATATGAAACAAAATGATGAAAAGGACGTGATATTTAACATGGATTTTATTGGTATACAAAATTATACACGTGAAGTGATACGACATGCAACTTTTGTTCCTTTTCTGCAAGCGAAAATAGTGAGCGCAAAGGAACGCAAGGTTGAAATGACATCAATGAATTGGGAAATCTATCCGGAATCGATCTATCATATGTTGAAAAAATTCAATGCCTATCCAAATATCCCGCCGCTAATCATTACAGAAAATGGAGCAGCTTTTCCGGATCAGGTAGAAAACAATAAGGTAGACGATCCTAAAAGAGTAAAATATCTACAACACATCCTTGAACAAGTACATCGGGCAAAACAAGAAGGCGTAAAGGTTAATGGGTATTTTGTTTGGACGTTCCTCGACAATTTTGAATGGGCTGAGGGATACCATCCTAGATTCGGACTGGTATATGTTGACTTTCAGACGCAGAAACGTATTGTAAAATCATCGGGGCATTGGTATGCTGATTTTCTTAAATAGGCAGATGTGTATAAAATAACCAAAAGATCGCTCCGGCAAAAATAAAGCTGTCATATCGATCCAATATGCCACCATGTCCCGGAATTAAGGTGCTATAATCTTTCAGGCCGCACCTGCGTTTATACCAAGACGCCAACACATCTCCTGCAAATGCTCCCGTACAGATTAGTATTGGTAAAAACAATGTCGCATAACCCTCCATATGCAACCATCTCAGTACAAAAAAACCAACTACAGCACCCATTACGTATCCGCCTGCCACACCAGCAACCGTTTTATCAGGGCTAATTCTTGGCAGGATTTTCCTTTTGCCAAAAAGTTGTCCCGTTAACTGTGCAAAACCATCAAACGTGAATACGATCGTATAGACGTACAATACATGTTCGGAAGACGACTGACTTGAAAACCGATAAAATCCAAATGCTATGGCGAGATAAATGATGATTGATACGATACCAAACGGTGCGTTTCGTCTTGATGCCCTCCAGCCCGAAATGATTTCATATGCGCCGATCGCCAGTAAGCCCACGGCGAGATAACGTGTGAAACCAACCCATATACACCAAATGGTAATAATCACTACAATAAGGTAAAACGTGTACTTCACCCATCGTGCCCCGCTTTGCTCAGCATCGCTCCTTTTGTTTAACCGTACGGTAGCCGCTGCCCCGATACTAAAGAAGAGGAATATGATATAAGATAATGTCCACAACATATTTATTCGGATTTACGGCGTAAAACAAAGAAGATACTTTTTAGGTTGGAGCGAAGTTTGGCTAATAAAACGACTAGCAACAGTTCTTCCAAATAAGCCAAACAACTAACCACTAGCATAAAATAAAAGTAGGCAGCGTTAAAACCGAAAAGAAAAAAAGTGAAGATGAATATACCCTGAACATAGCCCGTCGCCTTGTAGGACCATAAATGAAAGCTCGGAAAGTGTTTGAAACGAATCAAGGACAATAGCTGTGGAAAGATCCACAACACAATTAGCGTGGTAAATTCGACGCGGTATGTGCTCACAAAGGTTCTCTCTAATACTACCATCCCCGTGAAAGCCATGATATACGTGCCAACATCGGCCAGTGAATCCAACTTTGCACCCCACTCGGTTTGTAAGTGAAACACCCTGGCAATTAAGCCATCTAGAATGTCCGTTACCAAATTTATAGATAATAACATGATAAACAGTGATTTATTTCCTGTTACTATTGCCTGTATAATAAATGGTAAAGCTAGGATGCGGTATATAGACAGTGCATTGGGCACGTTCCATATATTTTCTTTTTTAGAATCCATATTATGAAGGTTTTTTCTTCTAAATTTTTTATGTGTGCTCCATCACTTTTTCTCTGGATGAGGCTATTTCACTGATGATTTATAAGAACAAATATATTGTGATTTTTATAGTTGAATTTGTGTAAAACAATAATATTATTTTATCTGTTTTGCGAAAATCACAAAATAGGGTGAGCAACATGCTAAAGGCTGCTGCTCTGACTCGTCGGGTATTTGATAATAGGGATTGAGGTATCCTCAAAAAATAAAAAAGCGGCTTGATAAAAGCCACTTATTCTGTTTAGTCTCTTCGAGTGGAATTAAACCTGTTCGACTAGTTGTCAAGAGCCTCGACCGTTTTAGCGGGACTAGGCGGCAGGGGATTGTGGTACTCCGGCTGTAATTTTAGCAAATTGAGCGTTTCCTGAAAATCCTTATTGTTGATGTCAGCTTGATTTTTATATTCCAGCAAATCGGATCCATAGATATAAAATTCATATTGTGGGGGTAGATTCTTATTTTTGATGTTAGTCCATTCCACTAAGCGAAAGCTATCTGTTCGGATGGCACGTCCCATCCAGCCATCGCGCGGATAACAATGATAGGCGTAGTCTATTTTATGTTCTTTTTTCGTTAACAAAGGAACCAGACTTTCTCCATCGAAAGGAACAGGATTGTTTGTAGTAAGTTTTAAACCCGCTAATTGGATTAATGTGGGATAAATATCAACGGTCTCCACAATCGAGGTGGAAGCATGTCCACTCAAAATTTCCTTCGGATAAGAAATCACAAGAGGAACGCGATTTGCTAATTCGTAATTTACATGTTTTGTCCACATGCCCATGTCACCGAGCAGATAGCCATGGTCTCCCCAAAGTACAACGATCGTATTTTTATCCAAACCGGTTCTTCTCAGTTCGCTCAATACCTTTCCTATCTGGGTGTCGACGTAACTTACACCAGCGTAGTAGCCATGTATAAGTTGTCTTTTGAGTGAATCGGGGTAACGTTTGTTTTCTTCGTACGCCGGGATATTTTGGTATTGTTCAATTTCGCCGAATCGTTTGATGGCAAAATCTGGTGCTCCTGAAGGGTGTTCCTCGGTCTTCGGTAGTGGAATTTGGGCCCTATCATATAAGTCCCAGTACTTTTTGGGCACGGAGAAGGGGAGATGTGGACGCGCAAAGCCTACGGCAAGAAAGAAAGGTTGCTTTTGATTTTGTAGCGAGTCCAGTACCTGTACGGCCTTGTTTGCCACACGCCCATCACCGTAAGCTTCGTCAGGTACATCGGGCGATTCCCAAGGGATACCCTTTATCTGTTTCAGTGCATATTCCCACGAATGATTTTCAAAAAGGGCCGCTTCTATAGTCAATTCGGATTGCGTCTTGTCCATCGTAACGTATTCAATAATCTTTTCATGAAAATGAGGCACCGACCAAGATTGTGTATCGTTGTACGTATTATGACCAACATGAAATACCTTGCCTATGGCCTGTGTGAAATATCCTTGATTTTTAAAGGCTTCAGGAAGTGTTATCACGGCTGGATAATATTGGCGAATGTCTCTTCCAAAGTCGTAAAGTCCCGTTGAGGTTGAACGGCTCCCCAGTAGCAGACTGTTCCGTGATGCCACACAAACGGCTTGGTTACTGTAGGCACGATCAAATCGCACTCCCCGGTCAATCAAACCATCGATGTTTGGTGTGACAGCTGCTATATCCCCAAAACCATGTATAGCAGGTTTTAGATCATCGACCAAAATAAAAAGTACGTTAGGTTTTCGTTGTTTCTGCTGTGCGTTGGAATAGGATGTAAAGAAAATAATGTTGCAAAGGATAACTAAGATAATTTGATATAGCTGTATTTTATTCATGATTTAGCCATTAACTTTGGTAAGTTCGTTATTTGTCCTGTTTTTCGCAAACATTTAACGCGGCTTTTTATGGCATAAAAAAAGGAGACAACCGTTAAGTAGTGTCTCCTTAAGTAGCCCGTAGGGGAATCGAACCCCTGTTTCCAGAATGAAAATCTGGCGTCCTAACCCCTAGACGAACGGGCCATTTCCGATTTGGTGATGCAAATATAGAGGCTTTTTTATTACTTCCAAAATATTTTCACCACCAAAATTGTAACTTATTGGATTTTAATTTTTTATTTTTAAATAAGATCGAATCCAATGTCTGTTCTGAAGTATTTTCCTTGATAAAAAATACGTCCAGCATCCGCAGTTGCCTGCTGTAAAGCCGAGAAAAGGTCATTTTGTAAAGTAGTGACGGCTATTACGCGACCGCCTGCAGTTACCACTTCTCCGTTAACTTCCTTCGTGCCTGCGTGGAATACGATCGATTCCTTTACGTTTTCTATATTCGAAATTACTTTTCCAGATTCGTAATCTCCCGGATAACCGCCCGAGACCAGCATGACGGTAACGGCTGTTTTTGGAGAAACCGTATACGAACGTGTCTCTAAATTTCCCTGTGCGACACCCTCCAAAAGGTCCAACAAGTCAGATTCTATTCGAGGAAGTACCGACTCTGTTTCTGGATCTCCCATACGTACATTATATTCGATGACAAATGGTTCTCCTTCAACATTCATTAAACCGATGAAGATAAATCCTTTGTACGGAATGTTGTCGTTTTTGAGGCCTTCGACCGTAGGTTTAATGATGCGTTCTTCGACTTTGCTCAAGAAAGTTTCATCTGCAAATGGCACAGGCGAGATAGAGCCCATTCCCCCTGTATTCAATCCGGTATCTCCTTCTCCAATCCGCTTATAATCTTTCGCGGACGGTAATACTTTGTAGGAATTACCATCGGTTAATACAAATACAGAAAGTTCGATGCCCTTTAAAAATTCTTCAATGACAACTACACTACTCGCATCTCCGAATTTGGCCTCTGCTATCATAGCCGTGAGTTCATCTTTCGCGTTCTCAATAGTCTCGCAAATCAAAACACCCTTACCGGCAGCTAATCCATCAGCCTTTAAAACGATCGGAAGATTCTGGGTTTCTAGGTATGTCAAGCCTTCTTCTAAATTTGATTTATCAAAAGATTTGTATGCCGCGGTAGGGATATTATGTCTAAACATAAACTCCTTTGAAAAGTCTTTAGATCCTTCTAGCTGAGCACCAAGTTGTTGGGGGCCGATCACTGCGATATGTTTAATGTCTTCTCTCCCTAAAAAATAATCATGAATGCCTTTTACCAATGGTTCTTCCGGCCCCACTAATATGATCTCTATTTTGTTCTCCAAAGCAAAGGTTGCAATTCCTTCGAAATCGGTTACTTTTAAAGGTACATTTTGACCATAAACCCCTGTACCGGCATTACCTGGGGCAATAAAGAGTTTTGATAGTCTAGGGCTTTGTGCTAGTTTATAAGCAAAGGCAGATTCACGTCCACCCGATCCAACGATTAAGATATTCATCTAGCAAAGATATTGATGTCTGTTAAGATTACATAAATTTTTACGTATCATAATGCGAATTGCATAATATTTTTTATCTTTCACCTATCAGATTTTAAATCAATTGACAATAATTATGAGAGCCTTTTTCCTTTTATTTTCCTTTTTAGTGTTTTTTTCGACAGGATATACTCAAGATATCCAAAAAACTTTAGAGAAAGCGGATGATTTTTATCAATCCAATCCGCAGGAGAAAATGTATTTACATCTGGATAAATATGCCTACACAGCAGGGGAAACAATTTGGTTTAAGGCATATACTACGATTGGTATCCATAATTTCTTTTCCAATTTGAGTGGCATTGCAAACGTAGAGCTAATAAGTCCCAGTGAGGAAATCGTAGCGGCTATAAAGATTCCGTTGATTTCAGGCTTAGGGATAGGAGATTTCGTGTTGAACGATACCATAGTAGAGGGATCGTACCGAATTAGGGCATATACAAACTGGATGCGAAATTACGACGATGCTCATTTTTATGATCGTACGATTCAGATTAGTAATGGCCGTCTGGATAATGTGTTGACAACTACGTCCGTTACCTCGTCTGAGAAAGACAATATTTATGCTATTAATTTGAAAAGTCTCGCCGGTAATGCGCTTTCTAAAACAAGTATAAGATACGAGGTGATCAATGAAGGCAAGGTGGTCGATAGGGGAAGGACAACTAGTGATGAAGCGGGGCTAGCTACAATAAAAGTAGATAAAAAATATAAAGATCCCCTTCTTAAACTCCGTTTCGAAAATATGGAGAAGATAAATGTTACGAAACTTATCAAAGGAATTGCTCCCCAACAAAACAATCATTTGCAGATTTTTCCCGAGGGCGGCAAGTTGTTAGCGAATGCCGTAAACAATATTGGAATAAAGGCAATTCAACCAAATGGCTTGGGAATAAAAGCAAAGTTGGTCGTTCTTGCGGGGGTGGATACAATTGTTTCAGTCGAAACGAACGATCTTGGAATGGGGGCATCGTCTATATTTATTAACGAAGATATGGTGCTCAATGCATTTGCTGAGTTTGCTGACGGTTCCAAACAAGAAGTGCCTGTTCCTTCGATCGAAAAATCGGGTTATTCTCTGCTCGTTAATAATCTAAACCCAAGCAAAGTATATGCACAGCTGAATATTTCTCCAGATTTAGTCGATCAAAAAGAAATGTATTTTGTCGTGCAGCATTTGGGGCAGGTATATTTCGTGTCAAAACAGAAATTAACTAAAAACGAACTGGTTTTCGCTGTTGATAAGGATAAATTGCCAACAGGGGTTGTGACGATCTCTATTTTAAATGATCAGTTTATACCTGTTGTAGAGCGTGCTTTTTTCAGCTATAAACCGGAGAATATACTTCCCATGGAAATAACGCTTAATAAAGAGAGTTATGTTAACCGCGAGAAAGTGGATGTGCATTTGAATGTCGGTACTCAGGGAGACAGTATTCGTTTTGCCGCATTATCCGCATCAGTTGTTGATCTTTCCAAAATCAAAGACGAGTATGCCGTAGCACCGAATATATTGTCGACGTTATTGTTGAGCTCAGATTTAAAAGGATTTATCGAAAATCCGGGTTATTATTTCAATGACGAAGTGAATGCGACCGATTTGGAGTTTCTGATGCTTACACAAGGTTGGAGAAGTATGGACTGGAAAGATTTGGAAATCGCGACCACTCATAAGTTTGAACCTGAAAAGACGCTAAAAATATCCGGTTATACCAGAAAGTTGGGTAGAAAGGCTGCAGAACCAAAGGCGTCTGTACAATTGATTTCTACGAAGAACTTTATGGATTTTATAGATACCTTATCTTCCGAAGACGGTTATTTTGAATTCGATGAATTATTATTTCCGGACAGCGTCAAGTTTTTGGTTTCTGCAAAAAATGAAAAAGGTAAAAATAATATTGACATTGAAATTAATACGGCCGAAAATCCTACTCTTTCTGCTAATAGAAATGCTGCGTTAGAAAGGAGCGATATCAATGATTTTTATAAAGATGAAATAAACAATTCAAAACAGTTTTTTGGTGAATTGGAGCGTAATGGTTTAATGGAACGAGCAATTGCTATTGAAGAAGTGGTGGTAAGGGCAAAAAAGAAAAGAGCTGCCGAAAATTCCAGTAATCTTAACGGTTCGGGTAATGCGGATCAAATTATATCGGCGGAAGACTTGTCCACTTGTGCTACGCTCGAGATGTGCCTTGCTGGCCGGTTGATGGGCGTGACTTTTATGAACGGTATTCCTCACAATACAAGAGGGAATGTTCCAATGCAAGTGGTACTGGATGGGATGTATATTGAGGCAGATCAGATTGCGATGATCAATGTAGCCGATGTCGAAAGTGTGGAAGTGCTGCGGAATGTTAACTATACAGCGATATATGGCTCATATGGGGGTAACGGATTGTTGATTATTACCTCTAAAACGGGGGCATCGGCGATGCGCAGTTTTACGCCTAAGGGGCTTGTTACGATACAGCCACAGGGTATACATGTGAATAGGACGTTTTACAGGCCTGTGTATGATGTGTCGGATGAAACGAAATTTAACCGAGACCTGCGTACCACGATTCATTGGGAACCAAGTCTGGTAGCTAACAAAGACGGTCAGACGTCTTTCGAGTTTTTTACTTCCGATGGAAAAGGCAAGTACTTGATGGTCATTGAAGGAATTGATTTAGGAGGAAGAATCGGTAGAAAAGCCATAGAGTTTGAGGTAAAATAAATGAGGGGGGGGCTAAATCCCCCTCATTTATTTTAGAGAAGCAATTAGATCGGTCTCAATAGGAGATATTTTGCTAATCATGTACCTTTTTGTATCCGTTATCCGCATCTCGTCAAGCGTACAAATAATGTCTTTCGTACGTGCATCCTTATTGGGCTTTATCAATACGATCATATCTTTTCCCTCACTGACCAGAGGAATCGCGCTCTTCAGTTTTAAAAGAGTAGTCCGCAGGTCGGGCGAATCCAGCAGTATTTTTTGTGGATTTGAGATAGGTCGCTCCAGATTGCCATGATACCATACGACTTCATTTTCGGCAAGCAAAAGGGATACGATTCGACGTTCGTTTATTTCTGTTGGTTTTTCGTCTCCATTGTCGGGTATGGCAACATCCAATGAATTTGGTTTGTTAAGCGTTGTGGTCAACATGAAGAAAGTGATTAATAGAAAGGCTAGATCTACCATAGCGGTTAAGTCTACCTTGGGTGTTTGTCGACGTACACGGTGTTTCTTTGCCGACACTGGAGCTGATTTTTGATTTAATTCTGCCATGATTCGAATATTTAATGGTTAACTAAAAGAAGAAGCTTATTTATATAGATGATGAAGTAAACCGCCTGTTTCCATACTATCGTGTATAAAAAAATGCTTATCTTGTGTCAAACTTAACGGAGTTTAGGTTGTGTATATAGGCAGAATGTGTATCCTCCGTCAAGGTGGTTTTTAGTAGCAGAAATAGTTGAAACGATGAATTTTTTAAAAATTAAGAAAGACGACCATATTTTTCATATCACCTTGGATCGGGGTAAGTCGAATGCAATGGATATACATGTTGTGAATGAACTTATTGTCGCGATTCATGAAGCCGAGGCAGATCCTGCGATAGAAGGACTGATATTATCGGGCAAAGAAGGATTCTTCTCCTCTGGGTTGGATTTGATTACGCTTTATGACTACGATGCGGAGGAAATGAAGGAATTTTGGAATCGTTTTATGTTGCTGCTCCATACGCTGGCAAGCTTTTCCAAACCAGCTGTTTCTGCAATTACAGGGCATAGTCCCGCGGGCGGATGCGTATTGGCCATCTGTTGTGATTACCGTATTATGGCAGAAGGAGAATTTATTATTGGATTAAATGAAGTCCCTGTAGGTATCGTAGTGCCGGATAGTATATTTGATCTGTACAGCTTTTGGTTGGGGCAGGCACAAGCGTATCGTTTTCTATTAGAGGGTAAATTACTCAAACCACAAGAAGCACTGAAGGCGGGCTTAGTAGATGAAGTTGTTGATTTCAACCGCATTCAAAATGCCGCGATGCGTAAAGTGAAAAGTGTTACCCAATTTGAAAAAAATGCATGGAGGCTTACGAAGCTCAATTTGAGAAAATCGCTTTTGGCAACGCTATCTGAAAATCATGATGCTGTTATTGGGCAGGTATTAAAACAATGGTGGTCTCCGGCAACCAGAACTATTATGAAAACGATCATTGCTAGTTTAACGCATAAAAAAGCTTAAAAATGAATATTCAAGGAGCGCTGAAAGAAGAGGCCTTAAAAGACAAAACAATTGTTATAACAGGAGGAGGCACAGGATTAGGGAAGGCTATGGGAACATATTTTTCCGAATTGGGAGCCAATCTGGTGATCGCTAGCCGCAAGTTAGCTGTTCTTGAAAAAGCAGCGGAAGAAATTTCGGCGAAAACAGGCCATAAGGTTTTACCTGTTGCCTGTGATATCCGTCATATTGAGGAAGTGGAAAAGCTGCTCGCAAAAAGTGAGGAAGCCTTTGGGCAGGTCGATGTACTGGTCAATAATGCAGCGGGTAATTTTATTTCTCCAACGGAAAGACTTTCCGCCAATGCTTTTTCAACGGTCATAGACATCGTATTGAAGGGTACCGCAAATTGTACATTGACTTTTGGTAAAAATTGGATCAAGCGAAAACAACAAGCCAATGTATTGAATATCATTACTACTTATTCTTTCACAGGGTCGGGGTATGTGGTTCCTTCTGCTGTCGCTAAGGGTGGCGTACTTACGATGACACGCTCATTGGCCGCAGAATGGGGGAAATATGGAATTCGGCACAACGCGATTGCCCCTGGCCCGTTTCCCACCAAAGGAGCCTGGGATAGATTACTCCCGGGAGAGTTGGCTGAGAAATTTGATTTTAAAAACCGCGTTCCACTTAAGCGCGTGGGAGATCATCAAGAACTGGCTAATTTAGCCGCATTTTTAATATCTGATTTTGGAGGATATATAAATGGTGAGATCATAACGATCGATGGAGGAGAATGGTTGCAGGGAGCCGGACAGATGAACGGAATGGAAGCAATTCCCGAAGAAATGTGGGACATGATAGAAGAAACAGTACGCAAAAACAATACATAAAATGAAATCGTTATTCTTTACTATTTTCTGTGCGATATTATTATTTTCGTCTTGTAATCAAAACAAAGGCAAGGAAGGAGGAGATCAAGATAGCACACAAATCAAGGCACCCCAGTCCGAAGAAGAAATTCAGCTGCTCAGTGAAGTTATCACGCGGTTCGTAAGGGCTTATATTAGCCAAGACAACCAAAAGGCAAATGCGCTCATACACCCTGACTTAGGTTTTACAGTTATACATAGACCAGGGGTGGCGGATGTATTTACCAAGGTAGACAGTATTGATTTTGCGCAGCCTGTTCCGGAATATTTTCCTTATCCCACTTTTTCTAACGATTATGTATTGACCTTCGAATCCCTACCAGCTTTTGATTGTGGCACGGAGAAGTGGACTAAAGAAGGCTTCTTTTGCGATACCACATCTCATCCGGACCAATTATCTCGGATCGCTGCATTTCAAAGGGAGTTTAATCAACACGAGTTTTCCGAATCACAAATGGAAGAAATCAAGAATGCAGAAAGGAAAAGTTACCGTGTTATTCTCACTTCTAGAGATCCACTTATTTTTCATCTTCAACAACAGGAAGGGGTTTGGTACATTACGGTACTGGATAGAGCATACGCGGGGTGCGATGCATAACGATGAAGATATGCCCATCGCTATTGTTGTATATAATTAAAGAAGATTTTATTGAAATTAACAGCAGTTTTATAAGCGCTTTTTGAGGCATTAAAATTATATTTACAACAAAAATTATAGTGTTAGTCATGACAAACTTTGATAACGAAACAAATGGCCGTATCCAACAATGGTTGACGGCAGAATATGATCAAGATACGGTAGCGCAGGTACAAAAATTAGTAGACGATAAAGAGGAAACGGAATTGTTGGATTCGTTTTACAAAGAATTAGAATTCGGCACAGGGGGACTTCGAGGTATTATGGGGGTAGGTTCAAACCGGATGAATAAATATACCCTGGGAAAAGCTACGCAGGGTTTGTCCAATTATCTAAAAAAAGAATTTCCGAATGAAGAAGTGAAAGTTGCGGTATCTTACGATAGCCGTAATAATTCGCAGGTTTTTGGAAAAATGGTAGCGGATGTATTTTCAGCCAACGGGATTAAGGTATATTTATTTGAAGAGTTGCGCCCGACACCTATGCTGTCATTTGCCGTTCGCCATTTCGGATGCCAGGGAGGCGTAATGCTTACCGCCTCGCACAACCCAAAGGAGTATAACGGCTACAAAGCTTATTGGAATGATGGCGGTCAGCTGGTGGCTCCACATGATAAAAATGTGATTACCGAAGTAAATGCAATACAGTCTGTTACCGAGATTAAATTTGAAGGTATCCAAGACAATATCACGGTAGTGAAAGAGGATTTTGACCAGATCTATATCGATGCAAACAAACAATTAAGCATTCACCCCGAAATCGTTGCTGCACAACAAGACCTAAAAATTGTGTTTTCTCCGATTCACGGAACAGGGATTACTTTGGTTCCCAAGATACTTGAGGCTTGGGGGTTTAAAAATGTAACGGTAGTGGAAGAACAATCGAAGCCCGATGGAAATTTCCCAACCGTGATTTATCCCAATCCAGAAGAGGAAGAAGCGATGTCTATGGCCAAACAAAAGGGCGAAGCGCTCGATGCGGACGTCGTAATGGCTACCGATCCGGATGCAGACAGGGTTGGGGTGGCTGTCAAGAATGCAAATGGAACGTTTCAACTGTTGAACGGTAATCAGATCGGCAGTTTATTGACCTATTACGTACTATCTGCTAAACAAGAAAAAGGCGAATTGCAGGCAGAAGATTACGTTGTGAAAACCATCGTTACGTCTAACCTGTTTTCGGATATTGCCACCGGTTTTGGTGTAAAAAGTTATGAAACGCTTACGGGATTTAAGTTTATTGGCGAGGTGATTACGAATCTCGAAGAAAAGGAGAATTATTTAGTCGGAGGAGAAGAAAGCTATGGATTTTTAGTAGGCGATTTGGTACGGGATAAAGATGCGGTGAACTCCTGTGCTTTCATTGCGGAGATGACGGCTTATTTCAAGAATCAGGGAAAATCTCTTTTTGATGTACTGCTGGAGATATACGAAAAGTACGGGTTCTATCAGGAGAAGTTAATTTCCTTGACAAAAAAAGGAAAAGCGGGCGCCGATGAAATTAAACAAATGATGATCGACCTTCGTGCTAATGCACCTAAAGTATTGGGTGGCGTCGCCGTTAGCGAAATTCGGGATTATGAAAATAAAGTAGCTTATGATCTGACTACAGGTAAAAAAACTGCAATCGATCTGCCTAAATCGGATGTACTGCAATTTATTACAGTGGATGGAGATGTTATTTCGGCTCGTCCCTCTGGTACGGAACCAAAAATTAAGTTTTATTGTTCCGTAAAAGAGCAGTTATCGGCTATTTCGGAATACGACATGGTAGCCGGGAAGTTAGAACATAAAGTGGAACAGATTATGGCTGATATCGTAAAGAATTAAATATGGAAAAATGGACACTGCTGGATTCTAAATATGTTATTGAACGTCCATGGGCTACATTGCGGGTAGATAAGCTGCAATTGCCCAATGGTAATATAAAGGAAGAGTATTATGTGCTGGAATATCCAACATGGGTTAATATGATCGGCATTACAGCAGAGAATCAAGTACTATTTGTCACACAATATCGACATGGTGCAGGTCAGATAATGACGGAACTACCCGCTGGTGTGGTAGAAGAAGGGGAAGATCCCGCAGATGCCGCCCGACGGGAGCTGTTGGAAGAAACCGGTTACGCTTTCGATTCCATCGAAAAGATAGCCGAGTTGTATGCTAACCCCGCTACAAGTGGAAATATTACCCATACTTACGTCTTACAGGGGGGTAAGAAAATCCAGGAACAGGAATTGGATAACTCAGAAGACATTGAAGTAGTATTGATGTCTATTGAAGAAGCCAAAGTCTTTTTATTGGAGAACAAGATCGGTCAAGCGCTGCATTCAGCAGCGTTGTTTTATGCTTTTAAGCATTTGGGAATATTGTAGGCGTTAGATAAGGGATATTAGACGTGAGATATGAGAGTGGAGGAACTTTTTGTACCTTTGCAAAATGGCAAGAGAGATATTCGAAACAAAACGAAAAGCACTAAAGATTAATCTTAATCCAGATATTTACGGGACATTTGCAGAAATTGGTGCGGGACAGGAAGTGGCCCGCAATTTTTTTGAGGCGGGTGCCGCTTCGGGAACGATTGCGAAGACAATGTCAGCGTATGATATGGCATTCAGCGATGCAATTTACGGAGCAGAGGAATCTGGGCGTTATGTGAGTCGTACACGATTGACCAAAATGATCGGTCATGAATTTAATTTACTTACAGAGCGTCTCCACGGCGACAAATATGCGAATAAGAAATTTTTTGCTTTTGCGGATACGGTAACTACCCTGAATTTTACGAAAACAAATGAACCGCACGGCTGGGTAGGGATACGTTTTCAACAGGAAGTAGGAGGCCCGACAAACGACATCATTATTCATATCCGCCTGTTGGATAGTGACAATAGATTACAGTCTAAGGTACTAGGAATTATCGGTGTTAATTTGGTTTTTGCAGCTTATTTTTATGCGAATGATCCACAAACGATGATTGAATCGTTGGTCGATAATCTTTCTGTAGGGTCTGTTGAAATCGATTTGGTAAAAGTTTCAGGTCCCGTTTTTGAACAGGTAAACGAACGGTTAATTAATCTCTATCTGATTGCAAAAGGATTTGCCAATGCAGCGATTTTCAGACCCGATGGTAAGGCTGCACAGATAAAGGATTACCTGTATAAAAAGAATATCATTATTCTGCGTACAAAGTACCGTCAAAAATCTAACCCAAACTTTGACCTTTTTAACTTAGCTGTTGAACAGTTTCGCAAAAATACTGGGGCAGTTCCTGAAGATACGGTAGTTTTGATTGAAGTGTTGATGGGAAATGTACTGGAGGAAGATAGTAACATTACCGATGAAGATTTAAAATATTTTGCCGAGCGTGCCGAATATTTGTGTTCCACAGGAAACAATATTATGGTGTCGAATTTTAGACGTAATAATCATTTGGCTGAATTTGTCAAAACGTTTAGACCGAAACACGTTGGAATTGCGACCAACGTATCCAATCTGCGCAATATCTTTAATTCGGACAATTACAATAAAGAGCAATACACCAACGAATTACTGTCTTATATTTCGGGGATGTTCAGCAAAGATGTGAAACTTTATGCATATCCATACCTGAATAAAAAGGAAAATGAAATTGTCACCACAAGGAACCTGGAGGTTTCAGAAGAAGCGAAACCTCTTTTCGATTTTTTGATCAAAAACCAATATATTGTTGATATTGAAAACTACGATGAGAAATTTGTGAAAACAGTTTAAATCAGACGCGCGTGGGCATAAAAATGCGCAAACGATTGATTTTGCGAAGGAATGAGAATAAATATTTTATGACAAATAATTCACTTGAAAAAGTTTATCTTTGCGCATCAAAAAACATAAAAATTAAAAATCTTGAATTGTTTGAAATACAGCAAGTTAAGTGATTAATAAAATACTGCAATCAAACGGCAAAATGAGTAACGTATATTACCAAGAAAAATTCGAAGATCGCCACAATGGCCCCAGAGCTGAGGAAGCGAAAGAAATGTTAGCCTTTTTAGACGTTGATTCTTTGGATCAATTGATTGAACAAACTGTTCCTTCTCAAATTAGAGCTAAAAATCAATTAAATCTTCCATCGGCACTGAGTGAAGTGGCGTATTTGGAGAAAGTAAAGCAGATCGCTGAAAAAAATAAAGTGTTTAAGTCGTTTATTGGTCAAGGGTACTATGATGTGAACGTACCTGGTGTAATTCAGCGTAACGTGCTGGAGAATCCGGGGTGGTATACCCAGTATACGCCTTATCAAGCAGAGATTGCACAAGGCCGTCTACAAGCGTTGTTAAATTTTCAAACTGCGGTATCCGATTTAACGGGTTTGGAAGTTGCCAATGCGTCTTTATTGGACGAAGCGACAGCAGCAGCTGAAGCCATGTTTATGTTGTATAGCGCACGTAAAAATAAAAATGCAAATGTTTTCTTGGTAACATCAAACGTGTATCCACAAACGTTAGACGTATTGCAGACAAGGGCAATTCCATTTGGGGTAGAAATTCGAGTTGCGGATATAACGGCGTCAAATTTGACGGATGACGTATTTGCATCATTTATTCAATACCCAGCAGCGGACGGTTCGATAAGTGATTATAAAGCTTTTGCGGATAGCGCACATGCAAAAAATATTTCAATTTGTGTAGCGGCAGATTTGATGTCATTAGCACTATTGACGCCTCCCGGCGAGTGGGGTGCAGATGTTGTGGTTGGTAATTCACAACGTTTTGGTGTGCCAATGGGATTTGGCGGACCTCATGCAGCCTTCTTCGCTACAAAAGACGCCTACAAACGTAATATTCCAGGCCGTATCATCGGCGTAACTTCCGATTCAAACGGAAATTATGCATTGCGCATGGCGTTACAAACCCGTGAGCAACATATCCGCCGTGATAAGGCATCTTCTAATATTTGTACTGCACAGGCATTGCTAGCTATTATGGCTTCTTTTTATGCCGTATATCACGGACCTAAAGGAATTAAAGATATCGCATCCCGCATCAATGATCTGGCGAAATTGGCTGATAAAGCCATCCAATCCTTGGGTTACGAGCAAACAAATAAAGCTTATTTTGATACATTACGGTTTCATGTTGGGGACCAAGCAGGTACGTTAAAAGGCGAAGCGTTAGATAATGAATTGAACTTCTTCTATCATGAAGGTACGGTAGGTATATCTATTGACGAGACCACTACTTTCGAAGACATTCAAACTATTGTTAAAGTATTCGCTAAAATTAAGGGAAAAGCGCAGTCTGATGTAGACTTAGTTGCGTTGGCAAAGGAAGAAGTATCTTCTATCCCTTCTGAACTGGTTCGGAGATCGGCTTATTTAACACATCCGATTTTCAATAGCTACCATTCAGAAAGTGAAATGTTGCGCTATATTAAATCCTTGGAAGTGAAGGATCTTTCGCTATGTCATTCCATGATACCATTGGGATCATGTACCATGAAGTTGAATGCAACGACAGAAATGGTTCCTTTGACATGGGCTCGTTTTGGTGGATTGCATCCGTTTGCTCCAGTGGATCAAACTTCCGGTTATATGCAATTGATCAATGAATTAAACGATTGGTTGTCGGAGATTACCGGATTTGCTAAAATGTCCTTTCAGCCCAATTCTGGAGCGCAGGGTGAATATGCAGGTTTGATGGTTATTCGTGCTTATCACGAAAGCCGTAGCGAAGGACACCGTAATGTGTGCTTAATTCCTGCTTCAGCGCATGGAACTAATCCAGCTTCCGCCTCTATGGCTGGCTTGAAAGTAGTGGTCGTAAAATGTGATGAACGTGGTAATATTGATGTCGCGGATTTGAAGGCGAAAGCAGAAGCACATTCTGAGCAGCTGAATTCGTTGATGGTCACTTACCCATCTACGCATGGCGTTTTCGAAGAACCTATAATCGAGATCTGTCAGATCGTTCACGATAATGGTGGACAAGTATATATGGATGGTGCAAACATGAATGCACAAGTTGGTTTGACGAGTCCGGGATTTATCGGGGCCGATGTTTGTCACCTGAACTTGCACAAGACATTTTGTATTCCGCACGGTGGAGGTGGCCCAGGTATGGGACCTATTGGTGTGGCAGCGCACTTAGTTCCTTTCTTACCAAATCACGAAATCGTTGAAATTTCAGGAGAACAAGGGATTTCAGCTGTTTCGGCAGCACCATTTGGTTCGGCTTCAATATTAGTGATCTCTCATGCCTATATCGCCATGATGGGAGGAGAGGGACTTACGAATGCGACTAAAACTGCAATTTTGAATGCAAATTATATCAAAGCACGTTTAGAAAACCATTATCCTGTGTTATATGCAGGTGCAAATGGCCGTTGTGCACACGAAACGATATTGGATTGTCGCGCGTTCAAAAACTTCGGTATTGAAGTTGGAGACATTGCTAAGCGTTTAATGGATTACGGTTTCCACGCACCTACGGTATCATTCCCTGTTGCCGGTACGCTAATGGTGGAACCAACGGAGTCTGAGTCAAAGGCAGAGTTGGATCGTTTCTGTGACGCTTTAATTGCAATTCGTAAAGAGATCGCTGCGGTCGAAGATGGTGAAGCTGATCAAAAAGAAAATGTATTGAAACATGCGCCTCATACGGCAGAAGTAGTGACAGCGGATGAATGGAATAGGACTTATAGCCGTCGAACAGCTGCTTATCCATTGGATTATCTAAAGGCGAATAAATTTTGGCCATCTGTTGGCCGAGTAAACGATTCGCAAGGAGACCGGATGTTGATCTGTTCTTGTCCTTCAATCGAAGAATATGCGGAGATCGAAGCATAAGTTTCTTTTCCCGAATAATAGCAAAAGCCTCTATATTGTTAAACGTATAGAGGCTTTTGCTATAATGGAGTCGTAACAAGGTCTCTTGGTTAATTATCGTAAGTATCCAATTGAGCATCGAACTCATCGAACAGCTTTTTTAGTTCTGCCGCTATCTGTGAATATTCCTCGATGACGTTGGTTCGCTCGCTTGGGTCATATGCCACATTGAAAAGCTCTTTGGCTGATTCGTAGGGTTTTCCTGAGTTATTGTTGATGCCAGCGGGTAATTCGCGATATTTCCAGCTGCCTTGTCTTACAGCTTCCGCTTTTCCATGATTAACCAGGTAAATGGGACGATGATAATAGTGATCAGGGTCTGATTTGCCAGTGAGTAGTGTAGCAATTGATTGGCCGTCCAGTGTTCTTTTTTGTGGCAATGTGGCTCCCGTCCATTCGGATAATGTGGGTAATATATCCACGTTGCTGATAGGCGTCCGAAGTATGTTAGGAGAAATATGTCCTTTCCAATAAATAATGAAGGGAACACGGACACCGCCTTCATAGGTCTGCGCCTTAGATCCCCGAAATACACCTGCTGTGCCTACATGCCAGTTTTTGGTGATGCCATCTTGGCTCATTCGGACAGGGTATTCAATCCAAGGGCCATTGTCGCTTGAAAACACAAAAATGGTATTGTCTGCTAAACCTCTTTCTTCAAGGGTGCGCCACATGATCAGGAGCTGTTGGTCAAGATCTTCGACGACAGCTCCTAATGGACCTGCAAAATGAAGATTTTGCATTCGGTCGGAAGTTGCTGCTGTCCCCACAGGAAGATGTGGCATATTGTGTGCGTAGTAAAGGAAAAATGGTTCGTCCGCTTTTTGATCGGCAATAAAGTGAAGTACTTCCTCTGTGTAAATCCTACTTAGGGCAGAATCAGCGGGGCGGGTAATAGTGGGAACTTTGTTCCTGAATATCTTGATGGTCGTATCAGTCTTGACATATGGGTCCCGATAGTCATGACTGTACATCATCCCGTAGAAGTAATCAAAACCCTGTGCATTTGGATGAGATTCGTGAAGGTCTCCCAAATGCCATTTACCAATCAAAGCGGTGCGATAGCCTTGGTCTTTGAGTAATTCTGCAATGGTCACTTCTTGCGAAGGAAGCCCATTCTTGGCCCCTGGGCCAATAGGATCAGGAAGATTATATCGGGAAGCATATCGGCCTGTCAATAAAGAAGCTCTTGATGGTGTACATGATGGACTTGTCACGACATAATCGGTGGCGCGGATTCCTTTTGCGGCCATTTGATCTAAAAATGGCGTGGAGATGCTCGGGTTGCCGTAGCAACTCAAGTCCGAATAACCCAGATCGTCAGTAAGGACAAAAATAATGTTTGGTTTTTGTTGTGCATAGCCCACTGTGGCAATAAGACAACATATTAGCATCATAATAAGTTTAAAGTTCATAACCCTAAAATTAATGATTTATTATTTAACTTGGTAAAGAGGACAAAGTTAGTGGTGGTTAAATATGGAGCTTCTATGATTGATCTATTTTTATACCATAAATAAACCATATATGAACATCGAATTACTTTTTTCCGGATATTTTAGGGCAGTAGTTGTTTTATGGTTGAGATATCCTTCAAAAACATCTTTTGCTGTAAATTAATAACGATTATAAATAAATGGTGAAATAAAATAATTTGAAATGAAAAGTATACTAATTGTTATTGCCTGTTTTCTGTTTTCTAATATTGCGGTACTTGGGCAACAAAAAACGAAACATCAAGCCGAATTTACGTCAGACCGTATGTTTTGGTTACACGAGATGGATAAAATGTGTAGACCTGTCATTCAGGGCTTAGCAAATGATAGTCTTCGCATTATCATGCCACAAGTTACTTCTGTGAAAGTCGATAATAGGGAGCAGCGAATAAAAGTACAATATGTGGAAGTGTTGGGGCGCGTGTTAAGCGGAATAGCACCTTGGTTGCAGCTCGAAGGCGGGAATGGGGAAGAGGATGCCTTACGCGATCAATATAGAACATGGATTATGAAAGGGCTAAAGAATGCATTGGATAGCAATGCAAAGGACTTTATGCGTTTTGATATCGGAGGACAGCAACTGGTGGACGCTTCTTTTTTGGCGTTTGCGTTTGTACGAGCACCGTGGTTGTGGGAACACCTCGACAAAACCAGTCAAACGAGGTTGGTGGAATCTATAAAGGTAACTCGGAGATTTAAACCGGTTTTTTCAAATTGGCTGTTGTTTTCAGCAATGAACGAAGCATTTTTAGCCAAGTATGGTACGGAGTGGGATGTTATGCGAGTTGACTATGCATTACGCCAAATGGAACAATGGTATGTCGGCGACGGTATGTATAATGATGGTGTCCATTTTGCGTACGATTATTACAACAGCTATGTCATTCACCCTTACTTAGCAGGCATCGCAGATGTAATCTCGGAGAAAACGGATGCTTACAGAGGCATGTTTGATAAAATCAACAAAAGAAATCAGCGGTATGCCATCATTCAGGAAAGGCTGATTAATACGGACGGGACCTACCCACCTTCGGGTCGATCAATCATTTATCGGGGCGCGGCATTCCACCATCTCGCCGATATGGCATGGAAAGGGAAATTACCTAAAGAATTAAAGCCTGCACAAGTAAGGGGAGCATTAACAGCGGTCATTAAAAAAACGCTGGAAAGTCCGACCACATACCAAGACGGGTGGCTCACAATAGGTTTATATGGAGAACAACCAGGCTTGGGAGATTTTTATAATAATCAAGGAAGTCCTTATTTATGTGCTACGATTTTTCTGCCGCTTGGACTTCCTGAAACCGACGATTTTTGGACAGGGCCAGCTTTGCCTTGGTCATCGCAGTTAATTTGGAGCGGGCAGCAAAATGCAACAAAAGACCATGGTGTAGACCTGAGATAAGTAGATTATGTAAAAATTGAATGAATTTTTGATGTATTTGAATCATAACTAAACATCAAGTTTGTTACAAAACGTTCCCTTTGTAAGGAAAGCGGCTGACCAAGCCAATTGCAAAATATAAACCAAAAGAGAGCGTATGAAACAGCAAGACAAAGATACATCATAAATGGAGTGTAAGAAAGACCCGTTCT
Source organism: Sphingobacterium olei (assembly GCF_005048855.1). Classification (GTDB taxonomy): domain Bacteria; phylum Bacteroidota; class Bacteroidia; order Sphingobacteriales; family Sphingobacteriaceae; genus Sphingobacterium; species Sphingobacterium olei. The sequence goes on along the minus strand of NZ_SUME01000002.1, from coordinate 580,802 downwards.
ATCACTAAATTAGTCAATCAATTTTAAAACTTACCGACATCAGGGAAATCGGATGTTGCTACCAATAAAATCTATATGTTAAATCAAATTATAAACAGATGGATCAAGACCATCATAATGTTGCTGTGTGCAATATGTTATTCCATGTATGGACTAGCGCAAGATTCTCAGATACGCGGAATTGTGAAAGACGCCTCCACAGATGCCGCACTATCCGGCGTCACCGTTACATTGAAAGGAAGTACTACAAAAAGTCAAACGAATGCTGAAGGAAAATTTGTAGTGAATGCGCAAGAAGGTCAAATACTTGCTTTTACCTTTGTCGGTTATAGTGATAAAGAGATTGCTGTAGGAAAGAACCAGAATCTTGAAATTCTCTTAGAATCGGCATTTAATGCACTTGAAGAGTTGGTCGTTGTAGGTTACGGTTCGCAGCGGCGTTCCGATATTACGGGGTCGGTGGCTTCTGTTCCAAAAGAACGTTTATCTAAATTACCCGTTAACAACGTCATGCAGGCGATCCAGGGGGCGGTAGCCAACGTAAACATCAACCAGGCGTCATCCGTACCGGGCGATGCACCTTCGGCTTTAATCCGCGGAAGGAACTCTTTTAGCGCGACTACAGGTCCTTACATTGTGGTCGACGGAATTCCACTTTCCAAAACGGATGGCTCCATCAATGATATCAATCCGAATGACATCGAGTCCGTTGAAATATTGAAGGATCCTTCAGCGGTTGCGATTTATGGTGTAAATGGATCGAATGGTGTTATTTTGATCACTACAAAAAGAGGAACGACAGGCAAACCGACGATTCGTTACAGCGGGTACGGCGGTATAGAAGAGGCGGCTCACATACTTGAACCCGTTTCTGGAGAAGAGTTGTTGGAGCGATATGCGGAATACGCAAGAATAACAAATACAAGTTTGTATAATGGAGGGCCGGTCCGAAACGAATTCGAATGGGACAACTATCAAAATGGCACAACAACAGACTGGCTCGATGCAGTTATGCAGACTGGCGTTATTCAAAATCATAATATTGGTCTATCGGGAGGAAGCGAAAACGCGCGCTATTTTATATCGACTGATTACCTGAACCAAAAGGGGATCGTAAAAGGGTATAATTACAAGCGCTATTCATTCCGGGCAAACACCGATTTTAACACTACGAAATACTTAACAGTGGGAACTTCTGCCTTTATTGTTGCACACGATAGAGATGGAGGGCGCGCTAATTTAATGCAGGCGGCAGCAATGAGTCCTTATGCCAGGATGTATAATGACAACGGCACGTTAACGCAGTTTCCAATGTATTCCGAACAATTGTGGTCGAATCCACTTTTGCCAACGACTTTGGACCCGGAAAGAAGAGAGTTTAACATATCGTTGAACGGGTACGCGGAAGCGGATTTCGGGAATATATGGGCGCCATTGGCTGGCCTGAAGTATAAGTTTAACGGAGGGTATTCCTTTGTTCCTAAACGCACAAACGAATATGAAGGGGAATCCGTGTACAATTTTGCGGGTTTAGGTCGAATTACGAACAGGGAATCGCAGACCTATACCATTGAAAATATTTTAACCTACGCTAAGGACTTTGGTTTACACCGTATTGATTTTACGGGTCTGTATGCCGCAAAGAGTAAATATTACCAGGAAGCCATCGCGACAGGTGAAGTATTTCCGAACGACGCATTGGGCTGGGGCAATCTAGGCAGTGCATCGACACAAAAAGTATCTTCTTTTGCTGACCTTTACCGTTCCGTTTCGCAGATGGCGCGGGTAAATTACGGCTACGACAGCCGTTATATGTTGACCTTGACAGTGCGACGTGATGCTGCTTCTATATTTGGCGATAATCATAAATATGGAACGTTCCCTTCGGCCGCTGTAGCTTGGAATATCCACAATGAATCCTTTATGGCTAATACGAAAGATGTGGTAAGTAATTTGAAATGGCGTATGTCGTATGGTGTGTCAGGAAATGAGGGCATAGGTATATATGACGCTTTGTTTTTGATGAATTCCAATCCGCTTGCTATGAATGGCTTATCCAATGCCGCGATACGCTACAGGGTACGCATGGGCAATGCCGATCTGCGTTGGGAAAAAACGGCCGGCTTTAACACAGGTGTTGATTTTGGTTTCTGGAACAATCGTATCACCGGTACGGTAGATTTCTACAAAACACGCACACAAGATATGCTGCTTTCGCAAAATCTTCCGCGACTTACAGGTTTTCAAAATGTGTTTACAAACCTTGGAAAACTAGAAAATACCGGAATCGACGTGATGTTGAATACTAAAAATATTTCGAAAGAGAATTTTACATGGTCTACTACATTAGTTTTTGCGCACAATAAAAACAAAATCGTTGATATCTACGGCGATGGTAAAGACGATTTAGGAAACCGCTGGTTTATAGGACAGCCCGTAGGTGTAATATTTGACTATACAAAAGTAGGAATCTGGCAGGAGGATGAGATCGCTGCAGGTGTTAACAAGGGATGGGATGAACAGGCAGAGGCTGGGGCAGTTAAATTGGCCGATCTGAGTGGCGATGGGATTATTAATAACGACGATCGCTCTATTTTAGGACAGACCGCGCCAAAGTGGACAGGGGGTATTACAAATACCTTTACCTATAAAGCTTTCTCCTTGAATATCTTCATTAATACCGTGCAGGGAGCGATGCGGAATAATTCACAAATAGGTGGTGCTTCTGATGAAATGGGCAGACGAAGCACGCCGGCAGAACTCGGTTATTGGACGCGAGAAAATCAAAGCAATGAATGGCGTTCGTTGAGTAACCGCTCTAATATTTATGGCTACGCTTTTCCTTCCAACGCAAGTTTTACGCGGTTGAAAGACGTTACGTTCAGCTATAATCTACCGCAATCTGCTGCTAGCCGGATAGGTGTTGGTGGGGTAACGCTTTACGCAAGTGGCCGAAACCTCTATACGTGGACGAACTGGCTGGGATGGGATCCGGAAGCGAGAGATGTGCCTAGGGGGAATACCGTAGATGGAGTTAATGACCAGCTTAATTATCCTATGGTCCGCACTTACGTTTTTGGTTTGAATCTTACATTTTAAATATACAGTCATGACGATACATAAACACACAAAAATATTTTCTCTGTTCGCTTTGCTATCTTTTGTCGCAGTCTCCTGCAGCGACAGTTTCCTGGAGGAAAAGCCTTATTCCAACTATGATGCGAATGCCAATGATCCATCTACTATAGAAAACCAATTAATCGGTTTGCATTATATCTACGCAGAATTATACGGCTATAGCGGAAGGCAGGGCTTTTTATCTATTTGGCAGATCGGGATGGACATCACGAGTGCCGGGGCCACAGAAGGCGTTGAAAATCCATTCTATCAGTATGCGGATTTAAATTCCGAGAATGGTGGCGTGAGCTATATGTGGATAAAGTGTTATGAATTTATAAATAATGCCAACGGTATTATTAGATCCGTAGGTGAGAGCAACCCCGGCGCAGCTGCCGAAGCACGTTTTTTCCGGGCGTATGCGTATAATATGCTAGTGACACTTTGGGGAGATGTGCCGGTACTAACAGAACCGATCTCCGTGCCCACGTTTAATTATTCAAGAGTGCCTGTGGCAACTGTTGACGCACTTATCGAAGAAGATCTGACCTTTGCGGTTAATAACCTTCCAGAGGTAGGTAGCGCAGTATCCGAGAGTCGCATAAACAAGGATATGGCCAGACAATTGGCTGCTGAAGCATATCTACGGATGGGAATGCGGGATGCCACTTATTTTGCAAAAGCGGAAAAGGCAGCAACGGATATTATTGATCCCGGAAAATATAAGTTAATTGAGGCACGATATGGCAAATACCTTGGAGAAGGTGGAGACTTTTATCGGGATATGTTCCGTCAGGGTAATATGCGTCGCTCAGAGGGAAATACGGAAGCGATTTGGACATTTGAATTGGAGTTCAACCGGGAAGTTAACGGTGGTACTATTGATAACCCGCAACATCGTCGCGTATGGCAGCCTGCTTATCACAAGTGGGAGGGTATGGTTAACGCAGACTCGCTAGGGGGGCGTGGTAATGGGCGGCTACGGTTGAGCAACTTTATGAAATACACGGTATGGCGTGGGCTTGATGGAGATCTTCGTAACAGTAACTATAATATCCGACGTACGACGAACTATAATCGTCCGGGATTTAGTGCAGAGATCGGTGTGGATGCAGATGGATATCGTGTAGCAAAAGATGCGGGGATTCAGAATATTAACATCAAAACCGGAGATAAAGTAATTCCGTTTAGGACAGATAGCCTAGAGGTATGGTATCCCTTTCCCACCAAATGGGGTGGCTATGATCCAATCGATGATTTTGGTTATGCATTGGTAAAAGATTGGCCGGTTATGCGTTTGGGAGAAACTTATCTGCTACGTGCCGAGGCTAGACTGCGTCAGAATAATGCATCGGGTGCTGCTGAAGATATTAACATCCTTAGGGATAGGGCATTTAAAAATGCTCGCGCAAATTCGGGCAATAGCACGCTTGGTGCCGTGTTCGCTTCTCAAATGACGGTTGATTTTATATTGGATGAACGTGCACGAGAGCTCATCGCAGAAGAAAATCGTCGCATGACGTTAGTACGTACGAGAACACTTAAAGAGCGCATTCCGCTAAATGGTGATCAAGGTCCCAGTAATAAAATAACCACTGGCTTTCAAGACTATAATGTGTTGTTACCGATTCCATTAACTGAAATACAGTTAAATAACAAAGAAGGAGAAACGCTTGTACAGAATCCGGGATATCCAAAATAGGGTCGTTCATGCTGACTGCCGTTTATTAAATTCAAGTTGTGAAGCCTTGTAACGGGATGGTTACAAGGCTTCTTTTTATGAATTAAAAACAAACGTTTTTGAGACAAAAACAAACAAATTATAATAAACGTATTTTTTACATTTGTTATACCATCGTTACCTAATTGAGAAAGAGGGGGCCGATGGGGCCTTGGCAAAACATTGAAACCTGAAATTATAAAATAAAACTGATGAAGAAACAATATATCCTGTTAATCTATGTGTTACTTGTATGCGGCATCTTATCAGTCTATGGGCAGCGCACTACTTCCAAAATACGAGTGGATGTCCCGATAGATTCTATCCTATTAAGCGACCCATGTATACTGGCAGACAAAGCAACAGCTACTTACTACATGACTGGAACAGGGGGTAAGCTTTGGAAAAGTAAAGATCTAAAACATTGGACTGGGCCGTTTGATGTTGTACAACACAATCGGAATTCGTGGATGGGTGAACGCCCTGATATATGGGCAGCTGAACTGCACAGGCATAAGGGGAAGTATTACTATTTCGCCACGTTTACCAATAAAGATATTAAGATTGATACGGTCAAGGGAAATATCATCGACCGGAGGGCCTGTCATGTATTGGTTAGCGATAGAGCGGAAGGTCCCTACAAACCAATGGCAGATTCGACATACCTACCTGCCGACATGCCTACATTGGATGGTACCTTGTGGGTGGACGCCGACAACAAGCCGTATATGATATACTGCTACGAATGGCTGCAAAACTGGGATGGTACCATAGAAAAGGTTGCACTTAAAGAAGATCTCAGTGGTACCGTTGGTAGAAGCAAACTACTTTTCAAAGCCAGCGATTCTCCTTGGAGCCGGGAACGACAGGATGGAAAAATAGGTCCCAATAAGGTAACTGATGGTCCTTGGATTTTCCGTACACAAACGGGAAAACTGGGTATGCTTTGGACCAGCTGGGTTTTTGATGTGTATACACAGGGAGTTGCCTATTCCGAAAGTGGTACCTTGGACGGACCATGGATACAGGAAAAATTACCTATAACTCTACCCGACTACGGACATGGGATGCTTTTCCGGACTTTTGAAGGAAGATTGCTTATGTCGGTACACAGCAATGAAAATAGGGACGGTAGACATATTAGATACCCGCATCTCTTCGAAGTGGATGATTCGGGTGATAGATTAGTTGTAGGGAAGCGACTTTATTAAATACAATCTTTAAAAATAACAACAAAATATAATAACCACATTGCTTTCTAAAATGAAGATATCAACTATTGCTGCGTTTTTCTTTTTTCTCTTAGCAAGTATAATTACCTATGGGCAAACATCTTTGGTGGAACCTCGATTCGAAGGGTATTTATTTGCTTATTTTGAAGGATCTGGCAAAGGTGTAGAGCAGGAACAGCTGCGCTTTGCGGTGAGTCAGGATGCAGTAAATTGGACTGCGCTGAACAACAATCGACCTATTATTCCTTCAAGCGAAATCTCCCAAACAGGGGGAATCCGGGATCCACATCTTTTAAGAGGCGCGGAAGAAAAAGCTTTTTATATGGTTGCTACCGATATGTTTACCATTAGAAATGGCTGGGAAAGTAATCCGGGAATTATACTGATGAAGTCAGATAATCTTGTCGATTGGCGGCACAGTATCATCGACCTACCAATATTATATCCTGAAAAATTTAAAAATGTAAAATGGGTATGGGCACCTCAGACGATTTACGATCCGAAGGTCCAAAAATATATGGTCTACTTTACCGTACGTTACCATGATGATGCCAAGCTCGATTTTTATGCAGCCTATGCAAATGAAGATTTTTCAGGATTTGAGCAAGAACCCAAACTACTCTTCAGCCCCAAATATGGAGGTATTGACGGAGACATAGTTTACAAGGACGGGCTATATCATCTTTTTTTTAAGGGAAATACAAAAGATACAAACGGCAAGGAGTTTAAAAACGGAATCCGACAGGCTACAAGTAAATCCTTACAAGGTCCTTGGAATGAATATTTTACATACCTCGATGCCTATGCAGACACCACCGTGGTGGTAGAAGGCTCCAGTATATTTAAACGGAATGATTCGAACGACTACATCTTAATGTATGACCTGTATGCCAATGGTCGGTATGAGTTCCAGCGAAGTACTGATCTGTTTAAATTTACACATAATCCGGAGTCGTTTACGAAAGATTTCCACCCTCGGCATGGTAGTGTGATCAATATTACCAGAGAGGAGGCTCAGCGTTTACAGCAGAAATGGGGTGGTGTTCCCACGACATTATTGCAACCGAGAGAAACAGGAGAACGGTTTCATTTAACTACATCACGAAACCAATTCACAAGAAATATAAAATGATGAATACGATAAAAAACAACTTATTATTAGCCGTTTACGTGTTGCTCCTTTTTGTTGGAGCCACGCATGCACAGACCTATAAATATGGGCCAGTAGAGAAAGATTTTACGGCTTATCTGTTTGCCTATTTTTCCAATAACGATCCGGACGGAGAGCAAGTACGATATGCGGTAAGCTTAGATGGCATTAATTACAAACCATTGAACGGAGGAAAACAAATTATTTCTTCTGATAGTATAGCGCTGAAGAAAGGTGTCCGTGATCCCCATATCCTGCGTTCGGCGGATGGGAAGTATTTTTATATGGTACTTACCGATATGCGTTCGAGCGAAGGCTGGCAGAGTAACGACGGGATAGTCCTTCTGAAAAGTAAAGATCTGCTGCACTGGGAACATACGGCTATCGACTTCCCAACCCGGTTTCCAGGTTTGACAGGATTTGATAGGGCAAACTTACATGCTGTATGGGCTCCACAAACCATCTGGGATGAAAAGGAACAGAAATATATGATCTATTACTCTATCGGAAGACACGATTGGGCGTATCCGGTGGGGGAACATATTCAACCGTATTTTAAATTGTATTATTCTTATGCTAATGCGGATTTTACGGATATTACCGAGCCTCAACCATTATTTGATTTTGGTTCAGCTGCCATCGATGGTGATATTGTATATGACAGTAAGAACGAAGAATACGTGCTGTTTTTCAAAGATGAAGGACGCTCCACGATAAACAATGGATTCCGGACAAGCAACGGCGTTATGCGGGCGACGAGTAAAAATGTGACCGGACCCTACACAGCAGAATATCGTCATCTCAATTTTGATAAACAACAAGCTGTTGAAGGTTCGAGTGTTTTTAAATTGATCAATTCAGACGAGTATGTACTGATGTATGATTGCTATACCAAGGGATATTACCAGTTTTGCAAAAGCACAGACCTGAAGAATTTCAGTTTTGTGCAGAATACGCCTACAGGTGGCGATTTTACACCTCGGCACGGCTCAGTGATCCCGATTACTCATCGGGAGCTGTTGGCCTTAACCGAAAAATGGGGTATTCCAAGTGGATTTGATTTACCGGCTCCGCAAAATAATCCGGTTTTAGAAGGCTACTATGCAGATCCAGATATCTTGTATTCCGAGAAAACCAAGAAGTACTATATTTACCCGACAAGCGATGGGTTCACAGGTTGGAGCGGTACGTATTTTAAGACCTTTTCGTCGGATAACCTGAAGGACTGGACTGATGAAGGTATTATTCTTGACTTAAAGAAAGACGTATCATGGGCTGATCGCAACGCATGGGCACCCTGCATTATAGAGAAGAGGATCAAAAAGAATCAGTATAAGTACTACTATTATTTCACCGCGGCGCAAAAAGTCGGCGTTGCGGTAGCCGAAGATCCCACAGGTCCATTCCTCGACTCCGGTAAACCGCTTATTGATTTTAAACCCGAGGGTGTGAAAGGCGGACAGGAAATTGACCCTGAGGTTTTTTATGATCCAAAATCAAAGAAAAGCTACCTGTACTGGGGTAATGGATACCTTGCCGTCGCGGAATTGGAAAAAGATATGGTTTCCATAAAGAAAAATACCATAAAGGTCATGACGCCGGATCACACATTCCGGGAAGGAGTTACCGTCTTTTACCGTAAGGGGCTTTATTACTTCTTGTGGTCAGAAGATGATACGAGAAGTGAAAATTACCGTGTTCGGTATGCCTATTCCAAATCAGCTATCGGCCCCTTAACCATTCCCGAAGATAATCTGATCTTGGCGAAGGATCCGACAAAAGGGATATACGCAACGGGGCATAATTCAGTGCTACAGATCCCGGGTACAGATGAATGGCGAATTGTCTACCATCGTTTTGACCGTCCCAATGGCATCAAAATGGGATCTGCTGCCGGGTACCACCGCGAGGTATGTATAGATGCGATGGAATTTCGGGCAGATGGTACAATAGAAAAAGTTACCCCCAAATTATAATCAATGCATTAAATTATTTGCTTTAATACTCATAACTAAATGAATATATATATATGAAAAAGCTGTTTTTTCTGGGTGTGATCCTGATGATATGTAGCTCCATTTCCATGGCGCAAAGCATACCAACTTTTAAAGTTAATTTGGACAATCCTTCTGGCAAAATTTCGCCAAACATGTGGGGAATCTTCTTCGAAGATATTAATCTTGGGGCAGATGGAGGCATATATGCTGAGCTGGTCAAAAATCGCTCGTTTGAGTTTAGTACGCCGTTAATGGGTTGGAAAACATTGGGCAAAAATATACCAGAAGGAACATTAATTGTTCAGAATGACTCAAAAAGAAAAGGAAATGCCCGCTCTTTATTAATTAATAAATCTACCGACTTTTCGTTGGGATTACAAAATGAAGGATTTCGAGGTATGGGAATCAAGAGTGGGTTAGAATATGAATTTTCCCTCTTATTTAAAAGTCCTAAGCCTGGCCTAACTCTTCATTTGGAACTGCTTGATGACACGGATAAGGTATTGGGAAGCTCCAAGATAAGTTTGACCGAAACTGCGGGATGGACGAACGGAGCCGTTAAATTTAGATCTGTCGGCGAAACGAAAAAAGGTAAACTTAATATCTGGATACAAGGCACGGGGCATGCCGAAGTGGACATGCTTTCGCTATTTCCGGAAGATACCTGGATGGAGAGATCAAAAGGATTGAGAAAAGATATGGTTCAGATTTTAGCTGATATGAAGCCCGGGTTTGTCCGTTTCCCGGGAGGATGTATTGTAGAAGGAAGGGATCTGGCGAACCGCTTCCAATGGAAAAAAACAGTTGGACCTATAGAAGAAAGGGAACTGATTATTAACCGGTGGAATACAGAATTCAATCATCGTTTAACGCCGGATTATTTTCAAACTTTCGGGTTGGGATTTTACGAATATTTTTTGTTGTCTGAAGATATTGGTGCTGAACCCCTGCCGATCTTAAATTGTGGGATGGCTTGTCAATTTAATACAGGAGAAGTAGTACCGCTAGATGAACTGGATTCCTATATTCAGGATGCATTGGATTTAATTGAATTTGCGAATGGAGATATAGATACAAAATGGGGGAAATTGCGCGCGGATATGGGGCATCCTGAAAAATTTAACCTTAAGATGTTGGGCGTCGGAAATGAAAATTGGGGACCGCAGTATATTGAGCGACTTATTGCTTTTCAGACAGTTTTAAAAGCTAAGCACCCTGAAATTGCCATTATTGCAAGTTCAGGAACGGGGCCGGATGGCGAACGGTTTGATTATCTGGACGAACAGTTAAGGGAAATGAAGATCGATGTGATAGACGAGCATTACTATCGTCCGCCTACATGGTTTTTGTCGAGTGCAGCACGCTATGATGATTACGACCGGAACGGACCTAAAATATTTGCAGGTGAATACGCATCGCATACTACCCGTCCAAATGGTCCTAACAAAAACTCATGGGATGCAGCACTTTCCGAAGCCGCTTTCTTAACCGGACTTGAACGTAACGGAGATGTCGTGACGATGGCTTCTTATGCTCCACTATTTGGGCATGTCGATGGATGGCAGTGGACGCCAGATCTCATTTGGGTGGATAACCTGAAGGTGTATGGTACGCCCAGCTATCATATCCAAAAACTATATTCAACGAATAAAGGAACTTCTATTATCCCACTGAAATGGGACGACAGCAATGTTGTTGGTCAAGACAGCTTGTATGCTTCTGCTGTGTATGATGAAGGAACAAAAGAGTTGATCCTTAAGTTTGTCAATCACAATAGTAGAATGGTAGATATAGCTTTTCAGCTTGACTCAAAGAAGAAGATAAATGGAGATGCTGTTAAAATAACAATAAACAGCAACGACATGTCCGCTTACAACAGCATCGAAGATCCATTAAAAATACAGCCACAGGAATCGAGCGTTAGATATTCAGGAAAGGTAGTCAAGGAATCTTTCTTGCCGCATTCTTTTACAGTTATCAAAATCCCTGTTAAATAACAGCAAAACCCATTCTTAATATAAAATAATTTCAGCGATATTCTTTATAAAAATGATGAAACGATTTCTTATAACGAGCTTCCTTAGTATCTTATTCTTAATAAGCTATTCGGAGGAAATGTATATTTCCAGCCCCGATAAACGATTAGTTGTGCACCTTTCGCTAGAAAACGGCCGGTTATATTATCGCGTACAACTGGATGGAAACGAGATGTTGGAAAAGTCACCTCTCGGCTTGAAGGGAAAAACGGTCGATTTAGCGAGTAATTTGCATTTTATGGACCATCAAGTCTCCAATCAAATCGACCTAACATACGAGGAACGGAAGATTAAACGCCGACAGGTTCGCTACCAAGCAAACGAACTCGTATGTAAACTTGAAAATGATGCGAAGCAAAAACTCGACGTTATCTTCCGGGTGAGTAATAATGATATCGCTTTCCGTTACCATGTACCACAGGTAGGTGAAACTGCTAATTTTCCTGTCGAAGAGGAACTTAGCGGGTTCAAATTTCCGGCTACTACGACCACGTTTTTGACGCCTCAAGCTTCACCTATGATCGGATGGATGAAAACCAAGCCTAGTTACGAGGAGGAGTATAATCCGGATCAGGCCATAGGAGAACCTTCCAAATATGGAGTGGGCTATACTTTTCCTGCTCTCTTTCACGTTGGAGACCGTGGTTGGGTTTTGGTTTCCGAGACAGGGGTGAATAGCTTGTATTGTGGATCTAAACTAAGTGAGGGGGCGAAGGATGGACTTTATAAAATCGCTTATCCCGAGCCTGGAGAAAACAATGGTATAGGTAGTGCACAGCCGACGATCGCTTTACCCGGTTATACACCGTGGCGTACGTTGACGGTAGGGAATAGCCTGAAGCCTATTGTCGAAACGACCATCACCTTTGATGTGGTCGAGCCCCAATATGCAGCTTCAACGGACTATACTTTTGGACGCTCCACCTGGAGTTGGTTAGAGTGGCAAGATGGCAGTATTAACTTCGAAGACCAAAAAAAATTTATTGATCTTTCGGCTGCAATGGGGTATGAGTTCAGCTTGGTTGATAATTGGTGGGATGCGCGAATCGGGCGCGATAAAATCGAAGAACTAGTCGTCTATGGCAAGGATAAAGGCGTAGGACTTTGTCTTTGGTACAATTCGAATGGTTACTGGAACGATGCACCGCAGACGCCCAAAAATCGTATGAGTACCGCCGTATCTCGCAAAGAAGAGATGGCGTGGATGCAACGTATAGGTATAAAAGGGATCAAGGTAGACTTCTTTGGTGGGGATAAACAGGAAACCCTAAAATTATACGAGGATATCTTATCCGATGCCAATGATTACGGCCTAGTTGTTATTTTCCACGGATGTACCTTGCCGCGGGGTTGGGAACGCATGTATCCAAATTTTGTTGGTAGTGAGGCTGTACTCGCTTCAGAGAATTTGATTTTCACCCAGCACGCAAACGATATGGAAGCTTTTAATGCCTGCTTACATCCCTTTATCCGAAACACGGTAGGTTCCATGGATTTTGGACCTGTATTACTCAATAAACGGCATAACCGTGAAAACAACGGAGGGACAATACGCAAAACGACCGAAATCTTTCAGGTGGCTACCGCTGTTTTATTTCAAACACCTGTTCAGAATTTTGGCATCACACCAAACAATTTGGATGAAATGCCAGCACACGTGATTGACTTTATGAAACAAGTGCCAACGACCTGGGACGAAACCGTCTTTATCGACGGTTACCCCGGGAAATATGTCATTTTAGCAAGAAAACATGCCGACCGTTGGTATGTCGCGGGCATCAATGCGGAGAAAAACGAAAAAATAATTACCGTTTCTCTGCCGATGCTTTCAGATAATGAATGGCAATTATATACGGATAACAATGATCGCACATCAAAGAAGGCTGTCATAAAGCCTGCAGAAGGTAAACAGCTCAAATTGACGATTCAGCCAGGTGGCGGTTTTCTAGTTGTCAGTATGAGATAGGTAGGGGTAAGCCTTTTGAATAATTTAGAAGTTAAATATCATTTGGGTGGATTACTCTTTTGGTAATCCGTAGGTGTTACTCCGAATTCCGCTTTGAAACAGGTGGAAAAATATCGGGGATCCGAAAACCCTGTGGCAAAAGCTACTTCACTTACCGAAATAGATTTATCTTGATCCATCATTTGACAAGCATGTTTCAGGCGAATGTTTTTAATAAATTCGCTGGGCGATAGATTGAGCAGTACTTTCGTCTTTCGGTAAAGAGTCGATTTTGATAACCCTAACTTATCACCCAATTTAACGACATCGAATTGATCATCTTCTAAATTCGACTCAATAATATGGACCATTTTGTTCAAGAATTGTTCGTCAAGGGGAGTATAATCAAGAGTTGAAATATTGATTTGAGGATTTGCTTTAAAATCCAGTTGTCTTGTCCGTTTGTTGATGACAAAGCTATGTATTCGCGCCTCTAATACTTTCAGCTCAAAGGGTTTACTGATATACGCATCGGCACCGGCTTGATAAGATTCAATTCGATCATCTATGCTGTTTTTAGCTGTTAGCAAGATTATAGGAATATGGTTTATCTCGGTGTTGGATTTAATGGTTCGACAGAGCGTTAAACCATCCATAACCGGCATCATGATATCGCTAATCACAATATCGATGTCATGATCACGTAGTAGCTCAAGCGCTTCTTCACCATGTGTCGCTTGATAGATGGTATAATTTCTAGACAAGACATTGCACATAGTCAGACGGAGATCTTCATTATCTTCTACCAACAGTAAATTCAGCTGTTTTTCACCAATCCGAAGTACGGGTAGGGTCTCTGGATTTTCCGCGATATCAACAGAGAAAGCGGTATCTAAAAAGTGCTTGTTCAGCAGTTGTAATTCTGATACCGAATATTGGTTTTTATCAATGGGAATAGAGACGGTGAAGTAAGTGCCTTTCTGAGGAACACTTTCTACGTTGATGCTCCCGTGGTGGATTTCGACCAGCTCTTTCGTCAGAGCAAGGCCTATACCGTTGCTCTCGCGCTGTTTTGCATGTTTATTGTTATAAAAAGGAATAAATATCAAATCCAATTCTTCTGGAGATATGCCAATACCCGTGTCTTGAAGCTGTATAGTTAAATGCGTGCCGTTTGGTTTTTCGGTGGTTGTATAGGAGAGGGTGATACGTCCACCATTTGGCGTGTATTTAAAAGCATTGGATAATAGATTGAATAAGATCTTGTCTAATTTATCAATGTCGAAATAACCTTCAACTGCCCGCGCCGGTGGTTGAATCTCGAAACGAATATTCTTTTTTTTCGCCAAAGGACTGAAGTACATGGAGCAGAGTTCTTCAATAAAATGACCAATTTCTCCATAGCTTACGCGCAATTCCATCTGTTTATTTTCCACCCTTCTAAAGTCGAGGATCTGTTGGAGCAAGCGCTTCAATCGATCTAGATTAAATCTCATTTTTTCGAATTGTGTTAGATTTTTCTTGGTCGTTATTTGAATGTCATCTATCAAACAGGAAATAATGGTTAATGGGGTGAGCAAATCGTGCGAAATATTGGTAAAATAGCTTAGCTTGGTTTGCACCAATTCGTTGGCTTTTTCTTTTTCTATCTGTGCTATTCTTAAGTCACTACGCAATTTCAGCCTGTTCATTGCAAAAGAGACGATATAATAGATAAGGGTAACCACAATTAGTGTGTAAACAAGATAGGCCAAATTACTTTCATAAAATGCGGGTTTCTTTTTGATTGTAATTTCTGTAATAGCCGAGTTCCATTTGTTATTGAGATCTGTAGCTTTGATCAAAAAGCGATACTCCCCTTTGCCAAGGTTATTGTATGTAGCGAAGAGACGTTCTCTTGGCGCGTATACCCAGTCTTTATCAACACCTTCCAACTTATAGGCGTATCTAATTTTGTCGGGATGGTTATATTCAAAAGATGTGAAACTAATCTCTAGATTCTGGTCTTCCGGTTCTAAAAGAAGCGCCTGGCTGTAGAAGTCAAATTTTTGATTTTCCGAATGAAGTACGGCAGATTGATTATTGATTTTAATGTCTGAGACAATAACAGGTGAGGTATGCTCAGCGACGAAATCTGAATTTTGAAATTGCACAACGCCATTATATCCGCCAAAATAGATAGATTTATTTTTGGGATCTATCGTATAGGCTCGTTTTGCAAACATATTCACATATAGACCATCATCGGAAGTGTATTCCACAATGTTTCTGTTGCCTGGGTTTATCCGGTATATATTTCTTGTGGTTGACAGCCAAGTGGTATTGCCAAGACAAACAACATCAAGAAGCTGATTCTTCGAAAAAAGCTGCGAGTTAGCGAATTCGTTTATTTTTTTCTGCTGAATATGATAAGACAGAAGGCGTGCATCTTTTGTGCCTATCCAGAGATTACCCTTATCATCGGCATCCATCGTTTCAATCTGATCTGTTAATAACCCTGGCGTATGTTTGCCGATACGCTGATTCTCTTTCCAGGAGTTTTGAGCACTAAGCTGGTAGATTCCATTACCTTTAGTGGCCACCCATAGGTTTCCTTCACGGTCTTGGGAAATTCCTGTGATATGATCTTCTATGTTCTGTATCGCGACTAGTCTTTGGTCTTTTGCCCGTTGCACAAGGACACCATTGGCTGTCGCAATCCAAATATTATTGTCTCTGTCTGGAAAGAAAAATAGAGGTGCACCGGCCTGCGGTGTGCTTTCCTGTAGATTTATTTGTCGCTTTAATATAATCTCACTATTGCTTTTTCGGAAGATATTTATGATCGGATCGTAGGATGATCCAATCCAGATCTCGTTATCCACTTCAAGTGCGCAGTTAACCGCACGAATAGCCAGTAAGTCTTTAAAGCTAGCGTTGCTATAGGTATAAACCTTATTTTTTTTAGGATCGAATTTACCCAAACCAAGCCGTTCTAAATTAAACCAAAGCTGTCCCTCGTTATCCTTGTAGAGCATATTTAAATTCGGAGCTATACCGTATTTCTTCTTCACTTCTTCAAAGCCAAAATGCTTTACATCGGGTCTGTCGAAACGAATAGTTGAAACACCTTTTCCTCCGACAGAAAGCCATAAAGTTCCCGTTCGATCTTGATGAATATCACTAAATATATTGGAAGTATTGTCAAATAATGACGATTGATCGATTTCTTCTAGTGCTCCGTCTGCCGTATAAGCAAAGGTAGATACGCCAGAGAAAGACAAAACCCAAATGTATTTCTTATGTCGGTCTTGGAGGATATTGTAAAAGAGATCTTCTTTTCCTTCTCTTCTTCTATTTTTTATCAGTATTTCCTGATAAATAGCCTTGGGGTCATCAGGGTTAAAAAGAAAAAGCCCGTCTCCCCAAGTTACAATCCACAGTTGTCCGTGGTCATCTTCTAATATTCTGAAGGGATTGTTTCTTGAGCCCAATTTTGGATAGGAAATAAACCGATCTACATTCTTATTTAATTTAAAAAGACCTGCGCCCCAGATCCCCATCCATATGTTTCCCCGGCTATCTTCGAAAACAGTATTAACCGTGCCTGAAGGAATTGTGTTCTTGTTGTTCGGATCGTGTGTGTATTTTTTTTTGAGACTAAGATCCGGTCGGTACACATGGATTGCGTTAAATGTTCCTATCCAAATGTTGGATTCTTTGTCAATGTGGATTGTCGTAATATTTGCATTTTCTAATGTCTGGTCGGGAAAAGGGCGTACTTTATAGGATTTCTTGTCCAATATATACAATCCACTTTGTGTGGCTAACAGAAGCGCACCTTCTATTTCGTTGACGGATGTTATATTTTGGTCAGCAATAACGTTACCCTCGCTATTTTTCAGCCTGAAGTTAAGGAGATTAAATGCATCAAATCGACTGAATCCCTGAGCGGTTGCAAACCAAATAAAGCCCTCTCTGTCCTGAAAAATTTGATTGACAGTTAATGAAGGTAATTCCTGTTCAATGCGGACAGAAGCAATTCCGATTTCTTGGGCAAAGGAAAAGCAATAACTAAAAAGTAAGGAAACTAAAATCAGGAGGTATGATAACGTGCTCTTCAAAATTATTCCGTTTAAAAATCAGTTCACATAAAGATACAAAAAAGATATGCTGAGATATTCAGATTTATAAATCATGTCTATACTGGTTATTATTTGGTAAGATATTAAACAAGTGGCATATGTGCAATACATTAAGTGTTTTTTTTACATTTATATTGTAAGCCGATATTTTTTCTTTCACCGATACTGGAGGAAATCGTTAAAGATGTGAATTAAGGGCGTATTTTTATCGATTTGAATCAATTTTATAACGTAAATAATCTCTAATTGAACACTGTCGTAATCGCTGTAGGCTATATTTGTTGCATTAACATTTACAGAGTATTTTAACACACCAAAAAATGTACGTAAATCTGATTGTTTGTTTTTTATTGTTTTCATCCGTGGTATTTGGCCAGCGAGTTTCAAAGAAGGATGTATTAACGAAGTTAAATCTAGCTAATGCCTATTGGCAGTCAAATCACACGCCTGAGCAATGGGCATTTTGGGATATTGCCGCCTATCATACCGGTAATATGGAAGCCTATAAGCTTACGAAGAAAAAGGAATATTTGGATTATTCCACAAAATGGGCAGTATATAACCAATGGAAAGGAGCGAAATCAGATCATAAACCCGAATGGAAGTATTCTTATGGGGAAAAGGACGATTACGTACTATTCGGCGATTGGCAGATCTGTTTCCAGACTTATATAGATCTGTACCAGCTCGCACCTGACCCGACTAAGATTGCACGGGCAAAAGAGGTCATGGAATACCAGATGAGTACACCAAACAATGACTATTGGTGGTGGGCAGATGGTCTGTATATGGTGATGCCGGTGATGACCAAATTGTATAACCTTACCCAGAATGAACAGTATCTGGATAAACTGCATACCTATTTTGTATTTGCAGATTCATTAATGTACGATCAGGAGGAGAAGCTTTATTACAGGGATGCCAAATACGTATATCCAAAACATAAATCGGCAAACGACAGGAAAGATTTCTGGGCGCGTGGAGATGGTTGGGTATTAGCAGGTCTGGCTAAGGTATTGGCAGATCTTCCAAAAGACAGCAAACACCGAGATGTTTTTGTAACACGCTTTAACGAAATGGCTGGAGCGGTAAAGGCCAGTCAGCAGCCCGAGGGGTACTGGACACGTAGCATGCTGGATAAAGACCATGCGCCGGGACCGGAGACCAGTGGTACGGCTTTCTTCACGTATGGTCTGATATGGGGCGTCAACAACGGCTATTTAGATAAAAAAGAATACCTGCCTGTGGTAACAAAGGCATGGAACTACCTTTCGAAAGTAGCCTTACAAAAGGACGGGAAGCTGGGCTACGTACAACCGATCGGAGAGCGTGCTATTCCCGGACAGGTAGTCGATCAGAATTCGACTTCTCCATTTGGGGTAGGTGCTTTCTTGCTGGTGGCTTCGGAACTGTATCGCTTTTTAGACAGATAAGATATAAGCGGAAGTGGCGTTTTTTTTCCGAAGAAAATGCTGATATCGAAAGCTAAGATTCTTTACTAAGGGAACAAAAGCCTCCATATACTAATGATGGAGGCTTTTGTTATTTATTCATACAGAATGCGCGAGATTATTAAAAACTTCTTGGTTTAATTTTATAGGTTTGTGTGTATGAATGCTGGCAAACTTTATTTGATTCCTGTACCGCTTGCAGAAGGTGCGGAAAAATCATCCTATACCTTCTTGCATCAAGAGATAATCGATCGTATCCATGAATATGTGGTGGAAAATGAGAAAACAGCAAGACGTTTCTTGAAATCAGCTGGTTTGAAAATACCCCAAAACCAATTGATTATCCACGACTATGGCAAGCACGCCCGAGGGCAGATGAATTACGGCGAGGTTTTTGCGAATGTGTTGAAAGGTAAAGATATTGGACTGATGTCTGAAGCTGGTTGCCCTGGAGTGGCAGATCCCGGGGCGGATGTGGTTCTTGAAGCACATAAAAGAGGAATTAAGGTTGTACCTTTAGTAGGACCAAGTTCCATTTTGTTGGCGCTGATGGCGTCCGGATTTAATGGGCAGAGGTTTACTTTTCACGGGTATTTACCTATTGATAAAGGAGAGCGGGCTAAACGCATTAAGGATTTGGAAAGTCAAAGTGCTCGGGAAAAAGTAACACAGATATTCATCGAAACGCCTTTTCGCAATAATCAACTGCTGAATGAACTGTTGCGGATCTGTAAGCCATCCACCTTACTGAGCATTTCCAGCAATCTAACAGCTCCAGATGAACGTATCAAAACTATGTCTGTGGCAGAATGGAAGAAAAATCCGCACGAATTGCATAAGATCCCAGCGATCTTTTTATTGTTTGTTTAAGTCTTAGTAAATTTAGCGGAACTAGTAGACCTGTTTTTAAAGTCGCAGTAAAAATATATGGAAGAATTAATACAAAATAATCCGGATTTAGCAAAGATGTTACCTTATGTTATTGCGGGAGCTATTATACAGATTACGTTATGGATTTTTTTCGCACATACCGTTCGATCTACCTTAAAATTGATACAAAAAGAGAACCAATGTATACTGCCGAATCAAGCTTGGTTTCTCGCAGTGCCTTTTTTTAATATTTACTGGAATTTTGAGGTTGTGCGTAGACTTGCCGATTCGCTGAACAACGAATTTTTTGATCGCAAGATAGCCGTTGAAGAGAATCCAACTCGTAAACAAGGCTATATTTTTGCTGTATCTTTTTTAGTCGGCAATTTGCCGTTGCCTGTATTTTTAAGGTACTTGGCGTCCGTTGTTAATTTCATATATCTTATCGTTTATTGGATTAAAATTGCAGAATATAAAAAACTATTAAAAGCACATAATAAACATACGGAATCGGAAGTTACCGATTATAACCTGTAAAAATAGGATAGCTGAAAAGTTAAAATCGAATAGATGAAGATAAAAGAACTGACAAATTATTTGGAAAGTATTGCCCCCTTGTCTTACCAGGAATCATATGATAATTCCGGACTTATTGTGGGAAATGCAGACGATGAGATTACAAAAGCGCTGATTTCTTTAGACTGTACAGAGTCTGTAGTCGATGAAGCGATTGCAAAGGGCTGTGATATCATCATATCACACCATCCTATCGTGTTCAAAGGGTTGAAAAAATTTAACAACCAGAACTATGTGGAACGCACCGTTATCAAAGCAATTAAGAATAATATTGCCTTGTATGCGATACATACGAATTTGGACAATGTCGTTGGGGGTGTAAGCTCGAAAATTGCAGACAAATTAGACCTTCAGGCTCCGGCAATCTTGAGCCCGAAATCGGGACTGTTGAAGAAATTGATCGTGTATGTACCCCGCACAGATGTAGAAACGGTGCGTCAGGCTTTATTTGATGCAGGAGCAGGTCATGTTGGTAACTATGATCAGTGCAGTTATAATTCGGCGGGTTATGGTACTTTTCGTCCGTTAGACGGAGCCGAGCCTGCCATTGGTCAAGTGGGAAGCCAAGAGCGCGTAGAAGAAACCCGGATAGAGGTAATTTATCCTGCCCAATTGGAACGCGCGATTGTGGTAGCGTTGTTGTCTTCTCATCCTTATGAAGAGGTGGCACATCATATCGTGACACTAGACAATACCTCGCATTATGTAGGGTCAGGAATCATTGGAAATTTACCCATTCCCATGTCCGAAGTTGACTTCTTAGCCTATTTAAAAGAAAAACTGAAGTTAAATGTCATCCGGTACACACAATTTTTAGGAAAAGAAATATCCCGTGTTGCAGTTTGCGGCGGAGCAGGAGGATTTTTGTTGGAACATGCAAAGCGTTCAGGAGCTGATGTTTATGTTACAGCAGATTATAAGTATCATGAGTTTTTTGATGCGGAAGGTCAGCTAGTTATTGCTGATATTGGACATTTTGAAAGTGAACAATTTACGCAAGAATTATTGTTCGACATAATTCGGAAAAAATTTGCTAACTTTGCTCTCTTAATAACGGAAACAGACACAAATCCAATCAAATACTACAGTTAATGGAACAAACCGTAGAACAAAAGTTACAAGCATTATGGTCGTTGCAAACGATCCATACTAAAATAGACAAAATTCGCCAAGTGCGTGGTGAACTTCCTATTGAAGTTGCTGATTTAGAAGATGAAATCGCTGGATTAGAAACGCGTCTCGAAAAAATTAGAGTAGATCTTGACGATTTAGAAGATTCAATTGTAAAACGTAAAAACATGATTAAAGACGCACAGTCGGCAATCAAGAAATACGAAGGTCAATTGAACGAAGTAAAAAACAATCGGGAGTATGATGCTATTTCTAAAGAAATCGAAATTCAAGGCCTTGAGATTCAAGTGTGTGAAAAACGTATAAAAGAAGCCGAGTTTGAAATCAAAAACAAAACGGAAGGCTACGAAAAAACGGAAAACAACCTGAATTTTAACAAAGCTGAGTTAGAGGTTAAGCAAAAGGAACTGGAAACAATTACTTCAGAAACACAAATTGAAGAAGATACATTGTTGAAAAAAGCAGAAGATGCGACAACAAACAATGAAGAGCGTTTGTTGAAGGTGTATAATAAGCTTCGTAATTCTTACCGCAATGGCCTTGCTGTTGTTTCTATCGAGCGCGATAGCTGTTCAGGCTGTCACAACAAGATACCACCTCAATTGCAGTCTGAAATTCGTCAACGCAAAAAAATTATTATTTGCGAGCACTGTGGACGTATCTTAGTTGACGAGGAAATCGCTTCTGAAGATTAAGGAAATTTTATTTAAAATATGAACGCTGGAATTATATTCCGGCGTTTTTTTTGCGATTTTTACTTTGGAAATACTGGATCAATTTTAATAATCCTCAGTCGTACTTTATGAACCCATATGAGATGCTTTCACTGAAGATAATTCGCTAAAACGAAGTGTAATGAGCCGATAAATATGCAACAACTTGGATATAATCGATTTAATAATTGGAAATCAAATATATTTCCAACATAAAATTATCTAAGTTTGTTGCTTAATATTCTTATCTGTATATGTTTAAAAAAATATCCTGTTATTTAAGTGCTGCATTCGCTTTTGTTAACCTAAATGAGAGTAAGGCACAACAAGAAACGTTGCTTTTGCGTAATCCGAGCATAAGTCAGACACACGTTTCCTTTGTTTATGGAGGTGATATTTGGGTTGCCGATAAAAATGGCCAAAATCCAAGACGACTTACCGTAAACCCAGGTGTAGAACAGAATCCGGTGTTCTCTCCCGATGGATCACAGATTGCCTTTACAGGTAATTACGATGGTAATACAGATGTGTATGTCGTACCCGTTGCAGGTGGAGAACCCAAGCGTGTTACTTTTCACCCTTCTGCGGATGTGGTAAGAGGCTGGTTAAATAACAACGAAATCTATTTTACCACTACACGTGAATTTAACTATTCCTTGGGTTCACGTCTATACAAAACAAGCTTGAGTAGTGAGCTGGCTACACCATTGCTGATGCCAGAGGCATATCAAGGCTCTCCTTCAGCAGACGGTCGATACTGGGCTTATATCAAAAATGGAGATCCCACCGAACGGGATCGTGTCGCATTCAAGCGTTATAGAGGCGGAGGTATGCCTTCTATCTGGATTTTTGATACCAAAACCAAAAATGTAGAAGTCATTCCAGGCGAAAGATGTAACGATGTAAAACCGATTTGGTTAGGCAATAAAATCTATTTCCTATCAGATAGGGATAAAATTGTTAATATTTACAGTTATGATGTAAAATCAAAGAAGGTAGAAAAACTGACAGACTACACCGATTACGATGTGCGTACATTGCAGGGAAATGGAAATGAACTGACCTTTGAATATGCAGGGCGAATTCATATTTTGGACGTAAATGCTAAGAATGTAAATTCGTTAGCCATTGCCGTACATGCAGACGCATTGTATAAAAGAACGCATTATGTAAACCTGAACCAAGATATTAGAGGCTTCAGTATTTCTCCTACAGGACAAAGAGCGCTATTTGAAAGCCGAGGTGAGATCATTTCGGTGCCGAAAGAAAAGGGCGATGCCAGAAATATTTCTAATGCAGTAGGGAGTCATGAACGTTTCCCGGCTTGGTCTCCAAATGGAAAGTGGATTTCGTACCTGTCCGATAAAAATGGAAAATATGAATTGGTTCTTCGCGACCAAAAAGCGGTAACCGAGCCTGTTTATATTAGTTTGGGAGCAGGGCCTTTTTATTTTCAGCCGCAATGGTCGCCCGATAGCAAAAAGTTGTTTTTCAACGATGCTCATCTTAACTTATATTACGTAGATGTTGTCAGTAAAAATGTCACGTTGGTTGATTCGGACAAATTAAGTTCTACATTGGGTCGTACCCGTAATCACTTCGAATCGGCATGGTCTTTTGATTCCAATTGGATTGCCTATTCTAAATCGTTAATTAACGGTGTCAATGCAATTTTCATGTACAATTTGGAAAGCGGCAAAAGCCATCAGATCACCGACGGCATGAGTCAGGCGGGCAGTCCGACTTTCAGTAGAGATGGTAAATATCTTTTCTTTGCCGCAAGTACCAATACAGGGTTAACCAATTCAGGCTTGCATATGAGTGCCTATGAGCGCAGTCCTAATTATAGTGTATATGCATTTATTTTGTCGAAAAAGACACCATCTATTTTTAAAAATGAAAGTGATGAAGAAACGGTAAAAGAAGACAAATCCGAAGAACCCAAAAAAGAAGAAAAAAAGGACGAAAGTAAAAAGAAGGACGACAAAAAGGATACGGCTGAGGAAAAAGTTGCCGTTAAAAAACTGGATGTAGATTTTGAAGATATTAACAACCGTATTGTGGCCTTGCCTTTACCCGCAGGCTACTATAACCTGGATGGTAGCGTAGATAAAATGCTGACATACCGTCGGGGAGGTACGTTAGGTGTGTACGACCTTGATAAACTGGAAAATAAAACGTTGATCGAAAACGTGAGGGGATTTGAAATAAGTGCAGACGGTAAGCGGATGATCTATTCCAATGGCAAAGATTACTTTATCGTGCCTGCCGGACAGAAACCCGGGCCAGATAGCGGTAAGTTAAATATAAGCGACTTTAAATATGAGGTCGATCCTGCTGCGGAATGGAAGCAGGTGTTTAATGAAGTATGGTCGCTCCAGAAAGATTTTTTCTATGTAGAGAATATGCACGGTGCCGATTGGGTAGCTATGAAAACCAAATATGAGAAATTCCTACCCTATGTCAATCACCGTTCCGATCTAGGTTATTTGCTTAACGAAATGATGGGTGAGATGGTGGTCGGTCACAATTACATTTATCCGGGGGATGAGCCGTCTACGCCATCCGTAAGTACAGGTGTGTTGGGTGCTGATTTAGAGGGTGTTAATGGTGTGTATAAGATTAATAAAATATTCACGCGATTAGATTGGAATCCGGCATTTAAAGCGCCATTGGCAGAACCAGGGCTGAATATTAAAGAAGGAAGCTATATTGTCGGCGTAAATGGGGTGAAATTAGATGCTTCGGTGAATATTTATAAGTTATTGGAACAGCGGGTAGATAAACAGGTTACGCTGCGCATTAATTCGAAACCAACATATGAAGGAGGACGGGATGTTGTCGTAAAACCTATTTCTTTTACGGATGAAATTGCATTAAGAAGAATGGATTGGGTAGAAAATAACCGAAAGAAGGTCGATCAATTGAGTAACGGGCAGATCGCTTATGTGTATATGCCGAATACGGGGCAGGAAGGATATACGTATTTTAATCGTTATTATTTCTCTCAAATGGATAAAAAAGCCCTTTTAATGGATGAAAGAAATAATGGAGGAGGTTCTGTAGCAGATTACGTTATTGATCTTTTGTCCCGTGAACTAATTGCAGGTTGGGGCATTCGCGACGGTAAAAGTTTTACCACGCCAGGTAACGGAATTTATGGCCCTAAAGCCATGATCATCAACGAGAATGCAGGATCGGGAGGAGATATGATGCCGTATATGTTTCGCTTCAAAGGTCTAGGCAAGCTAGTCGGTCGTACGACGATGGGAATTTTAGTCGGTATTTCGGGGTACCCTCCCTTATTGGATGGCGGACGTATTACCTCACCAAACTTTGGTGTATTTGATCTTAACGGAAATTATATCATTGAAAACGAAGGCGTAGCTCCTGATATTTTCATTGAACAAATGCCCAAAGATTTATTAGAAGGCAAAGATCCACAATTGGAAAAGACAGTTCAGCTTCTTTTGGAAGAAATGAAAACGTATCCGTATAACGAAATCAAAAAACCAGCGGATCCGATCCGTGTCAATTAAAAAAAAGAAGAGGTAAAATGTTACGTCACTGCGAGGAAGTATGACATGGCAGTCTTATCTGGTCGTCGTCATTCTTCCTCCTCGATGACGATGGTATTTGTTTTTTAAAATAATAGCTACCTTTAAATTATGAATGAATATATGGTATCACCGAACTCACCATGGAAGTCGCTCCTTATTTTAGTGGGGCTTACCATCGGTTTAAGCATTGCGGTACAGGTGATTGTACTCGTAGGCAGTATTATGATTACCGGAGATTGGGAAACAATCATTAACGATAGTAATTCGATTTATACAAACAATAGTAACCCCACCTTTTTGTATTTATTGCTGGCAAGCAGTTCTATCAGTACATTTCTATTACCAGCAATTTTCTTGCAAAAAATAGAAAGCTATTACACCTATTTCCCGGCAAAAGAAATTGGGAACATAAAGAACTACATATTAGCTGCGGTGCTATTATTCGCTTTTGCGCCATTGATGCAGCTTATTGGGGAGTGGAATATGCGTATGCAATTGCCAGTTTCTATGGATGGGTTGGAAAATTGGATGCGTGCACAGGAAGATAACATGGCCGTTCTTACGCAGAATATCGTCATGGTAGACAGTATAGGTTTGTTGCTGCTCAATATCTTGATCATGGCAGTACTACCTGCTATTGCCGAAGAGTACTTTTTCCGTGGATCACTTCAGCATATTTTTCAACGGGTATTCAAAAATCACCATATCACGGTTTGGGTAACGGCAATTATATTTAGTGCCATTCATGTGCAGTTTTATGGTTTTTTCCCGCGATTGATACTGGGTGTTTTTTTTGGATATATGCTGGTTTGGTCGCGCAATATTTGGATCCCTATTATTTGTCATTTTCTAAATAATGCA
Source organism: Sphingobacterium olei (assembly GCF_005048855.1). GTDB lineage: Bacteria > Bacteroidota > Bacteroidia > Sphingobacteriales > Sphingobacteriaceae > Sphingobacterium > Sphingobacterium olei. Next base: position 554,319 of record NZ_SUME01000002.1, on the reverse strand, counting down.
TCGGTTACGGTGTTGGCATACGTATACACTAGACAGGGGAAGACCTATGCAGATCTGCAGGCTAGTGAAACCTATCCAATAATTGTGTATCTTGGCAGTTTAGTACTTACTGCTGTAATAGGCTGGTATTTTTATAAACATGTACATCAAAATAGAGTAATAGATGGAGAAAGGTTGGATTAAGATAAAATCGTATAACAACGCTATTGAAAGCGAAATCGTAAAGCAAATGCTGGAAGAGAACGGAGTAGAAGCGGTGTTGCTAAATAAGCAGGATTCTTCCTATTTATTTGGGAAAATAGAATTATATGTGCCACAAGAACATGTGCAAGAAGCAGAAGCCTTAATCGGTGACTACGGTACAACTTCTTATAATCCAGAAGATGCTAACTAGAGCTATTACCGGATTTTTTTTCATAGCCGTTGTGATTGGCGCTATATTATTAGGTCAATATAGTTTTGTTGCTTTTTTTAGTTTGCTGGGTACATGGTGTTTATTTGAATTTTACGGCATGGTGAAAAGCGATGTCTTGCGACCCCATATAAGCGTAGGGTTAATTACCGCTGTGGTACTCGGAAGTTTAGTAAGTCTATATTGTCTCGGCATTATTCCGTTGAATGAAGTTTGGTTATTCGTACCGTTATTTTCTGCGGTATTCATTGTATCCTTATTTCAAAAACATGCACAGCCATTTCATGATATTGCGTACACCTTTCTCGGTGTGATATATGCGAGTTTTCCTTTTTTATTCTTCCTTTCATTGGGGTTTATCCAAGGCGAATACAATCCGTATATTCCGTTGGGCTTCATGATTATATTATGGTCTAATGATACCGGTGCCTATCTGGCAGGAAGGAGTTTTGGGAAGCGCAAATTATTTGAACGGATTTCGCCCAATAAAACGTGGGAGGGTTTTATCGGAGGCATCGTGCTGGCTTTTTTTGTGTCGCTTAATTTGGCACAGTATTTTGGTTCATTGCAAAAATGGGAATGGGCGACAATGTCTATCATTATAGGTGTTTTTGGAACTTTGGGGGATTTAGTAGAATCCATGCTTAAACGTAGCCTTGGTGTAAAAGATTCGGGTAAGATTCTACCCGGACATGGAGGTTTACTTGACCGTTTTGATGGATTGTTGATTGCTGCGCCATTGGTTTTTATTTTTTTGTTACTCATTCAATAATTAAGAATTTAGAATAATTTAATACTATGCTTTTTTAATTTAATTTTGAATTATTAGTCTAATATCTCAAATCTAATATCTACTTATGGTTATTCGCTCATCTACCTTTTCATTTCTAAGCAACCTCAAAAAAAATAACTCGAGAGAATGGTTTCAGGAACATAAAGAAGAGTACGATCTCGCTAATCAGAATGTAAAGGAATTTATCGAAGCCATGATTCAGCGGTTGTCGGAGTTTGATCTGCAGATCAATACCGATATCAAAGCTTCTAAATGCATGTTTCGGATTTATAGAGACATCCGATTTTCGAAAGACAAGACACCGTATAAAAGCTGGTTGGCGGCAGGTATATCGATTGATGGTCGTAAATTAGATGGACCGGAGTATTATGTTCATATTGAATCGGGGAATAACTTTTTAGCCGCGGGCTACTGGAGACCTAAAAAAGAGCATCTAGATGCGATCCGTCAAGAAATTGATTACAATGCCGTTGAATTTGTCAATGCGCTAGCAGCGGGAGGATGGAAACCAGAAGATTTGTCTCAAGAAGACAAATTGGTACGTCCACCAGCAGGCTATGATCCTAACGATCCCAATATCGAATTATTGAAACTCAAGAGTTTTATTCTATATAAACAGTTTTCCGACGAAGAAATGCAAAATCCTGATGCCTTAGATAAGGTTATCAATACCTGCAAAGATATCTATCCGTTCAAGGTATTCATTCATGAGGCCATTGATAGTTAAAAATGTGAATTTGCAAATCTGCAAATTCGCAATACCTGCATGCGGTAAGAAAGCGCTAGCTAGGAAAACTAATCTTACCCATACAGATTGCCGGAGAATTTTTAATGTTATCGACATGCTCTGGGCTCCCGGCCACTGTTTCGTTTGCGAGCAGGGCAAATAAACAGGCCTCTTTCGCGTCGGGATTCATATTTATTTGCTGCATGGATTCGATTTTCAACAAAGGAAGATCCTGACGGATATTTTCCATTAGCAGCGGATTGTGAATACCGCCTCCGCTAATATATACGGCTACATTTTCAAGCCCTTTCGTCACTTTCAGAATTGACGCTGTAATAGCTTTTGCCGAAAAGGCATTGAGCGTAGCTAACACATCCGGATGGCTTAGCGAGCCTGTATTTGTTTCTTGTTGTATCTGGCTTAAATAGTCGAGGTTGAACAGCTCCGGTCCTGTTGTTTTCGGGAAGTCCTGCTGTAAAAATTCTTCGGCCATTAAAGCCGATAGTAATTCATAACGGATCGTGCCTTGTTTCGCAATCTTTCCATCCTTATCCATTTCTATCCCGTAATGTGCCGCCACATATTGGTTCATGATCGTGTTGCCCGGACCAAGGTCTGTTGCAAAAGATTTTAGATCACTGTTAGTATGAGGCAGGAAGGTAAAGTTCGATATTCCACCGATATTTAGTAGAATACGGTTTTCTACTTCATCTGTAAACAATAAATAATCGCCGTAAGCCGCTAAAGGTGCTCCTTCGCCTCCGGCGGCAATATGCTTTTGTCGGAAATCGGATACCGTAATGATCCCCGTATGAACAGCGATGTGATCCCCATCTCCGATTTGCAGTGTGCTGTTGGGAAGGGATGGATCTTTAGTCAATATCTGTGGTGCATGAAATACGGTTTGACCATGGCTTGCGATAAGATCGATTTGGCTGGCCTCCATATTCCATTCGTTTAAGGCCCGGTTGATCAAACCCGCATGTTCAACACCGATAAAGGAGTTTAATCCGCATAATAACTGTTGATCGATTTCTCGTTTTGCAAAAACACCACGTATTTTTTTTCGGAAATCAGAAGTATATTCCAGCGTAGCAAAATGAAGAAGATCAAGTTGGGTATCCGTACCGCTATTCTGGATGCGGCAGAGCGCAATATCTAATCCATCTAGGGAGGTGCCCGACATTAGACCTATGATTAAGCGTTCGCGCTTATTACCGATGTCGTAAAGCTTTTGGATTTGAGAATTCATTCCATAAATATAAAAACCAGAAACTATTATTTGTTAAAAAAAGCAATTTTATCTAAGTTTGGAAAAAAACAAAACAAAATGAATTTTCCAGCAGAATTAAAATACACAAAGGATCACGAGTGGGTTCGTGTAGAAGGAGATGAGGCTGTAATTGGTATTACAGACTTTGCACAACGTGAATTAGGCGATATCGTATTTGTCGATATCAATACTGTAGGAGAGGAAGTGGCAGCAAATGAGGTGTTTGGTACAATCGAAGCCGTGAAAACTGTTTCAGATTTATTCATGCCAACTACAGCTACGGTGTTAGCCATCAATGATGCAATTGATGCTTCTCCTGAACTCGTAAATTCTGATCCCTATGGCGAAGGATGGATTATCCGTGTAAAATTAGCAAACCCAGCAGATATCGACGGTTTATTAACTGCAGATGCTTACAAATCTGAAGTGAACGCTTAATCATACGAATTTTAACATAAAAGGCCTTTCAATTTTTTGAAAGGCCTTTTATGTTATGTAGGAATATAACTATTTATTTACCTCTCTTAATTCTACTATAGATGTAATTTTTGATCCTTGAAACTCCATTTCAGATGTAACATTAGAGGTCTTCGTGAAAAAAGTTTTTGAATCCAGAACGTAATGCCCCGTTGCCGTACCAATCGAATTGCCATTGGCATCGGTGTATGTTCCTGAAACGTCGATACGATATCCGTCCGCTGTTTTCTCAGCCAACGTGTTGGTTGTTGTACCCTTGGCGCCTAATTGTTGTAATTCAATTTCTGATTCCCAAGACGTTCCAATAGCAATTTCATGTTCAGGGAAAGAAACGGACATCCCTTGTATGCTGCCCCTATCAAATGCTTCTTCCGGAACATTCGGAAAATCCATGCTGATGACCTTTGCTTTTTTGTCCATCACGATCGAAAGTGTGCTTTCCAATAGCGGTTTGAATTGGGAGGCCATCATTTCTTCCATTTGGTTTTCTGCTGCTTTCTCCGAGTCATACGAGATCGTCATCATTCCAGCGTTGATATCCGTACGTATTTTTACATATTTGGATTCGTATGTTATCGTTTCGGGAGTAACGTCTGTTGCTGTCATCGTTAAACCCATGTTCATATCCATGATCATACTTTGTGGACCTTCTATATCCGATTTCATGATCATTTCATACATTTTCGTTTCTCCCTGTTGAGGAGCTAGACGCAATAATACTTTTTCTTGCGCATGTGTATAAATGGTAAAACAGACTAGTAACAATAAGGAACTTAATTTTTTCATTGTGTAAATTTTAGCGTGTCAATGTGGAAAGATAGCGTTTTTTTGAGCTAATCGCGCTTAAAAAATGAAAAAATTAAGTTCATATCATGCGCATAGTTGATCTAAATTTGATTAAATATTATCTCCAAATATAGAATAATGGCTTAATTTAGGGTTAGCTTATGATAACATCTTGTTATAAGTAGATAATTATAAACAGGAATAAAAGCACAAAATTGCGTTTTTTTGAGTTGACAATTATAATAAATGTATTTAAACAGATTCCACTTACACAATCAAAGTAAGGGGAGTAGTTTTATTCTTTTTTGTAGGGTATTATAATAGATGTATAGAGAAATAATTTATATGAGACGGCTTTTATTGATAATTTCCTTCGTTTTTCTGTCCGTATTTGACTTAAGCGCTGGTGGAAAGAATTTATTTTTCTCAACGCAGGGTGTCAGTAATATGGAGCGTTTTAATTATAGTGTGGAGCGTTTAGGTAGTTTTCTAGGTATAGATGCAAATGCGCGTAAGTCATTCCAGCCCGACCGTTCTCTACGTGGTGATGATGTGATATTGGGGTTAGTTACACCCACCTCGAAGGTGAGCAAAATGGTGCCTATTGCACTTTTAAATACATTGGAAAGCAAAGAGTCTTTCGTAGTTTATAGAAAAGATGCGTCATCTCCATTGTTGATCATTGGAAAAGATGAAGCCGGCCTCCTGTACGGCTGTCTCGAGGTGGTTAATCAAAGCCTTTATAGCGATAGAAAAGCGATAGCCCATCATGATGCGCCTGAAATGGTACTGCGGGGTACCGCTATTGGTATGCAGAAAACGGACTATCTCCCCGGACGAGATGTTTATGAATATCCGTATACCGAAGATCTTTTCCCCTGGTTTTATGATAAAGAGCTTTGGCTGAACTATTTGGATATGATGTTGGATAATAAATACAACACCTTATATTTATGGAATGGACATCCTTTTTCCTCATTGGTAAAGTTGAAAGATTATCCGTATGCACTGGAAGTGGATGATGAAACGTTTGCCAAGAACGAGGAAATGTTTGGATTTTTAACACAGGAGGCCAATAAGCGAGGTATCTGGGTAATTCAGATGTTTTATAATATTATATTACCCAAGCCTTTTGCTGAAAAACACAACCTAAAGACACAGGAAAGAAACCGTGTTATTACCCCATTGATATCCGATTATACGCGTAAGTCCATTGCTGCTTTTGTAGAAAAATATCCAAATGTAGGTCTGCTGGTTACATTGGGAGAAGCGATGGAAGGCGTAGGCCAAGATGATATTGATTGGTTTACGAAGACCATTATCCCCGGAGTGAAAGATGGGCTGAACGCAATTGGCAGTACAATAGAGCCGCCTATTGTATTGCGGGCACACGACACGGATGCACCGGCGGTGATGAAAGAATCCCTGTCAATATATAAAAATCTGTATACGATGGCCAAATATAATGGGGAAGCACTTACGACATATGCACCCCGTGGAAAATGGGCGGAGCTCCATCGGAGCCTCAGTGCGATGGGAACTGTACACATACAGAATGTACATATCTTGGCAAATTTAGAACCATTTCGTTATGCATCGCCGGATTTTATTCAGAAATCCGTACACGCCATGCACGACATCTACCATTCCAATGGTATCCACATTTATCCACAGGCTTCGTATTGGGATTGGCCCTATACCGCAGACAAAACGGAGGAGCGATTGCTGCAAGTAGATCGGGATTGGGTATGGTACCAAGCATGGGCAAGGTATGCCTGGAAGGTGGATCGCAGCAAAGAAGAAGAACAGGTTTTTTGGTCCAATCAACTGAAAGAATATTACGGTATTACGGAGCAGAATGCGCGTAAACTGTTGATGGCGTTGGAAGAAATAGGAGAGATATCTCCCAAGATTTTACGGCGATTCGGTATTACCGATGGTAATAGGCAGACCTCCACATTGGGTATGCTTATGACACAACTGATCAGCCCTTTTCGGTATGGTCTCTTTACTTTGTTATATGAATCGGAAGCACCCGAAGGAGAAATGATCATTGAGTATGCAGAAAAGCAATTCAAAAGTGAACCCCATATTGGGGAGACACCCATTCAGGTGGCCGATGAAATTGTTAATCATGGAAAAAAAGCCGTAGAACTGGTGGAGCAGATCGGTGAAGCAAGTAAGAATACTAACGAATTTAAACGTTTGTTAAATGATGTGTATATTCATAAAGCTATGGCTGACCATTATAGCTATAAGGTAAAAGCAGCCGTTCAGGTACTCGCCTATAAATATACCCGGGAGGTCGAATCCTTACGGGCTGCCGTTCCTGATTTAGAGAAGAGTTTAGCAGCCTATAGCATACTAACAAATTTGACAGCGGATTCTTATCTATATGCCAATAGCATGCAAACAAAGCAACGTAAAATACCTTTACGAGGCGTAGATGCAACTTTTAAACATTGGACGGAAGTCTTACCTGTTTTTGAAACAGAATTGAATAACTTTAAATTGGCGATCGATTCTTTATCCAATACAGGAGATGCGAAAGAGGAGGAAAGTAAACAGTATGTAAGTAGCGAGGCGAAGTTGTTGAGCAATGCGCATTTTACCCCTTTAAAGAAGGGAGCCAAATTGTACGTGGATCAAGAGCTGGTTGTGACTCATCTGCCGGAAGAACTGGAAGGCCTGCAGGCGGTTACGGTTAACTCCGAAGATCAAAAATTAAATGGCTATTCGCTGAAATTTGAAAGCAAACAAGATGTGAAGGTATTGGTCGGATATTTTAATAGTACGGATAAAGTTTTTGCGCCAAAACCGGTGTTGGAAATTGATGCTTCAGCGAATGACTACGGACAGGCGGAAACGAAGATCCGTAATGCAATGCGGATGCAATATATGCCGATGATCGACATACACACCTATTCTTTTCCTGCCGGTCAACATGAACTTAAATTACCTAAAGGAGAAGCTGTGATTTTAGGATTTGTGGATGATAACGAATTATTGCATCCTTATAATGCCGATATTGACAATCAGGGAGATGATTTGGACGATTTATTTGGGTATTATCAAGAAACTAAACTGTAAATAGAAAGTAAATATGAGAAGACATTCATTGTTTCTGTTATTATTATTACCCTGTTTAGCCATAGGGCAGGTCGATCTCAGAACAAAATTGGAAAGATATGTGACGAAATTTAATAACCAGGACAACGAAGCGGTTATTAATTTAATCGATAATAAAAGCTCTGGAGAGTGGCTTAATGCCAATGTCCCTCTTTTTGAATGCCCCGACGAAAATATAGAAGAGATATATTACTTTCGGTGGTGGTCATACCGCAAGCACATTAAGGCTACACCCGAAGGAACAATTGTAACCGAGTTTATAGAACCGGTAAAACATGCCGGAAAGTTCAATTCCATCAGCTGCGCATTAGCACACCACCTTTACGAAGGGCGCTGGCTGCGAAATAACGATTTTTTAAAAGAATACATTGATTTCTGGCTTTACAAAGCAGATGAGGGAGAATCAAGACCTCGGTTTCATCAGTTCAGTTCCTGGTTGCCGGATGCCCTGCTGGCCTATCATAAGGTTTCGAATAATACATCCTATCTGTCCAGTCGGATAAAGGACTTAGACCTGGATTACGAAAAATGGGAGGAAGAGCGCCAGTTGCCTAATGGGTTGTTTTGGCAGCACGATGTAAAGGACGGGATGGAAGAATCTGTTTCCGGAAGCAGGAGAGATGAAAATATGCGTCCTACGATCAACAGTTACATGTATGCCAATGCAAAAGCCCTAGCTGAGATTGCAGAAATTGTAGGTAATGTAGATTTAAAAGTAAAATACCAACAAAAAGCGAATACTTTAAAGCCAAAACTAATCGATTCACTGTGGGATAAAGAAGATAAATTTTTTAAGACGAAATTACCGAATGGCGATTTGCACAATGCACGGGAGGCAATAGGTTTTATTCCTTGGTATTTTCATATCCCAGCCGACAAAAAGGAATATGCCGCAGCTTGGAACCAGATATTGGATACGGCTGGTTTCAATGCACCTTGGGGCTTAACGACAGCCGAAAGAAGAGAGCCAACCTTTAGGACGAGAGGATCCGGGCATGGATGCGAATGGGATGGTGCAGTTTGGCCATTTGCAACCTCACAGACATTAAGAGGTATGGCCAATCTGCTGGCGGATTATAAACACAACGGAAAGGTCAAGAAAACGGATTTCTATCAAGAGGTACAGAAATATGCGCAATCGCATGTAATGGACGGAAAACCATATATCGGCGAATATCAGGATGAAATTACAGGCGAATGGTTGAAGGGCGACGATCCAAGAAGCAAATTTTATAATCACTCCACCTTCGTGGATGTGATCATACAGGATTTGATTGGACTGAAACCACAGGTTGGAAATATACTGGAAGTAAAACCGTTGATTCCTTCCGGAAAATGGACATATTTTGCGTTGACTAACCTAAGGTATCATGGAAAAGATATAGCCATTTATTGGGATGAAGATGGAAAAAAATACAACAAAGGAAAAGGCTTTACAGTATATGCAGATGGACATCAAGTTACACATGCAAGTAAGCTAAAGAATATTAAAATAAACTTAAATTAAAATGCTTAAAAAACTATTGACCGGATTTTTAATTGGTGTCTCTTTCCTATTTGGAGCGGAGGCAGGCGCACAGGAATTCTTTAACGTGATGGATTTTGGTGCGAAAAATGATAGTTCGGCTATCAATACACAGGCAATAAAAAAGGCGATTGATGCCGCAGCGAACAAAGGAGGCGGAACGGTTTATTTTCCGGCAGGAAAATACCTGACAGGCCCTATTCATTTGAAAAGTAATATCACGATACATATTGAAGCCGGAGCAGAACTACACTTCAGTGACAATTTTGATCATTACCTGCCCATGGTAGAATCCCGTTGGGAAGGCACCGAAGTAACTAATTTTTCGCCTTTATTTTATGGCAATGGGTTAGAAAATATCGCCATCGTAGGAAGAGGTTTAATAGATGGGCATGGTAAGAATTGGTGGCGGTTTTCGGAGGTTGAGGTCAAAAAGTTGACGGAAGACAGTAAGTGGCAAAAAGAATTCAAACGGTTGAATAAGGATGTACTCGCTCCAGATTTACCCGGTTGGGTAGAAAGAGGTTTTTTGCGCCCTCCGTTTATACAATTTTTAAACTGCAACAATGTGCAGATAAAAGATATAAAAATCCAGAACTCTCCGTTTTGGACGATCAATCCACAGTATTGTAATAATGTAACGATCGATGGTATCACGATCGATAATCCGCCTTCACCTAATACGGACGGGATTAATCCGGAATCTTGCCAAAATGTACATATCGCGAATAGTCATATCAGTGTAGGAGATGATTGTATTACGATTAAGTCGGGTAAAGATCGATCCGGAAGAAAAGTAAATATTCCGGCAGAGAATTACACCATTACGAACTGCACCATGCTACGCGGGCACGGCGGGGTAGTCATTGGCAGTGAAATGTCGGGAGGTGTAAAAAATATCGTTATTTCGAATTGTGTTTTTGATGGAACAGATCGCGGTATTCGCCTGAAGACGGCTAGAGGACGCGGTGGAGTGGTAGAAAATATCCGCGTAAGTAATATCGTGATGCGTAATATTCGCGATCAGGCGATCGTGATGGATATGCAATATGCCACAACAGAAGTAGAACCGGTATCCGAAAGAACCCCTGCGTTTAAGAATATTTTCATTAGCGATATGGCGGGAAATACAAATCGCGTAGGACTTATAAGAGGACTTTTGGAGATGCCTGTTGAAAATGTCAGCTTTTCAAATATTAACATGCAAGCGCAATCCGGCTTTTCATTGGAGAATGCCAAAAATATCAGTTTTCAGAATGTGCAGGTAGACGTTGCGAATGAGCCATTGATTAAAGTGAAGAATGTGGAGTTTATGGATATCCAAAAAGTTCAGAACTATACGCCACATCCAGATAAAGCTTTGATCGTATTGGAAGAGGCAAAGTATGTGAATATCCAAAATAATTTCCCTTATCTTGGGACTAATCTATACCTCGAATTGATTGGAAGTGAAAATGCAGATATTTCTGTTCACAATAACAATTTTTCCAATGTAAAGCAGCTGATAAAAGGAGAAAATAAAGCCTTGAAAATCCAAAATAACATAACTAGATAAGATCACATGTATTTGACGCGTTTCTCTTTACTATTCCTACTTCTGTTTTGTGCAAACTTATCATTTGCACAATATAAACTATGGTATTCTTCTCCTGCGAAGGTATGGGAAGAGGCCTTGCCTATTGGAAATGGTAAGCTGGGGGCGATGATATATGGGGGCGTAGCTGAAGATGAAATTCAATTTAATGAAGAAACCCTTTGGACAGGTGCTCCGCGTAATTATAATGCAAAGAATGCCCATCATTATTTAGATAGCATTCGTTATTTACTGGAGGTTGGCAATCAGAAGCGAGCAGAAGAATTGGCCATGAGTGAATTCATGGGATTGAAAAGTGAGACCGAAGATAACAGCGAATGGCTGAAGAAAGTAAGTGAAATACCTGGACAACAGGATGGTCCTTCAGCATTTAGTTTTGACGACTCCCGATGGAAAAACTTAGTTGTTCCCGCTTATGAGGGGTGGGAATCGGTGGGATTGGAAGGACTGGATGGCGCCCTGTGGTTTCGCAAAGAATTTGATCTATCCAAAGCAGATTTATTAAAAGACTGGGTACTCGATCTGAATCGCGTTAGGGATATTGATTATACCTACATTAACGGCATATTGGTTGGAAATACCAAGGGTGAAGCTGTTAAACGAGGGTATAAAATACCCAAAAATGTGCTACATGAAGGGAAAAATGTGATAGCCGTTCAGGTGATTAACTTATTCGGTAAGGGTGGAATTGCTGGATACAAAGATACAACCCAGCACATTGGCTTGGTCGATAGTGAGGGGCTTAAGCATTCCCTAAACGGCCACTGGAAATACCACGTACAGGACGCGAATCCCCCCAAAGTGGGTAGTTATCAGGCGTCTTATCAACCATTTGGCGTACTGAAATTATCTTTTCCACATGAAACCGCGACGGATTATAAGCGGGTATTGAATTTGGATGAAGGTTTAGCGGAGGTAACTTATACGACTCGGGGAGTACAATACCGACGTACCTATCTGGCAAGTTTTCCAGATCAGGCAATCGGCATCCAACTTGCCGCAAATAAAAAGAAAAGTATAAGCTTTAAGCTTGCATTAGGAACCAAGCATGCGCAGCATAAGATCGAGAAAGTAGATGAGAATACGCTTTCCTTAACGGTAAATGTTAAGGACGGCGGGTTGGTTGGTGTCAGTGTTGTCCGTATTAAGTTAAAGAACGGTACTGCTCGTATGGTCGACAATACGCTGGAAGTCAAAGATGCCGATGAGGCCTATGTATACCTTTCGGCGGCGACTAATTTTGTGAATTACAAGGATATTACAGGCGATGGTTATAAAAAGGCGTTGGCCGTACAAGAAAGAATGGCCCACCAATCCTTCGACGAATTCGCGCAGGCCCATCGGAAAGATTATAAGCATCTTTACGATCGTTTTGCGATCGATTTAGGCAAGCAAAGCCAACTAGCGACCGACGTGCGTTTAACCAATTTCGATAAGGATGTCGATCCTTCATTTGTAGCACTTTACGTGCAGTATGGCCGATATCTACAAATTGCCAGTTCGCGCGAGGGTACACAGCCCGCCAATTTACAGGGCGTGTGGAACCACCAGCTTGAACCATCATGGGGAAGTAAATACACCACCAACATCAACCTAGAGATGAATTATTGGCCAACCGAGGTGCTGAATCTGCGTGAGCTGCATACGCCGTTATTTCAGATGATTCGGGAGCTACAGGTTGCAGGTACGAAAACCGCTAAATCGTACTACAACGCGCGGGGATGGGTACTACACCATAATACCGATATATGGCGTGGTACAGCTCCCATTAACAACTCCAATCATGGCATATGGCCTACGGGCGGAGCCTGGCTGGTGACTCATCTGTGGGAACACTATCAGTTTAATCAAGACCCTCAATTTATAGCAGATTACTACGACATTATAAAAGGGGCGACCTTATTTTTCAAAGACGTACTTGTCGAAGACAAATCAACTGGTTGGCTCGTGAGTACGCCGTCAAATTCGCCCGAAAACGGCGGCTTGGTCAAAGGCCCCACAATGGATCATCAGATTATTCGGGCCCTATTTAACATCTTTATACAGTCGTCGGATATAGTGAATAGCGATGCGGCTCTAAGGGATTCCATCATACAGATGCACGCGAAGATTGCGCCTAACCAAATCGGGAAATACGGACAGCTACAGGAGTGGTTGGAGGACAAGGACGATCCAGAAAACAAACACAGACATGTATCCCATTTGTGGGGATTACACCCTGGGAATGAAATCAACAAAGAAGCGACACCGGCATTGATGGATGCGGCAAAACAAACGCTGACAATGCGTGGCGATGAGGGGACGGGTTGGAGCCTGGCTTGGAAAATCAATTTTTGGGCACGCCTGCAAGATAGCGATCATACGCTGAATATGATAAAAATGCTGTTGCGTCCGGCAGATAGCAATGGCGGATCTTATCCAAATCTTTTTGATGCGCATCCTCCTTTCCAAATTGATGGAAATTTCGGTGGTGCAGCAGGAATTGCCGAATTGTTTCTCCAGAGCCATCTTTCATACATCGAGATATTACCCACTTTGCCGGCGTACCTTGCTGTGGGTAGTATAAAAGGGATAAGAGCACGAGGAGGATTTGAAGTAGACATGGTTTGGGACGATGATACGTTGAGCACGTTGCAGGTGCGGTCCACAGCCGGCAAGCCATTACTACTAAAGTACAAAGACCATACTATCCAGCTAGATACGGAAAAAGGAAAGACCTACAGATTCGATTCAAATTTAAAACAGATAAATTAATATGTTCCGATACGGTTATTTTATTCTGGTTCTAATTTTCCCATTTATCTCCTATGCGCAGATTCCACGCGAGCAGATTTCACTAGATACAGGTTGGACTACTGTAATGGACGAAGTGGATACGGCTAAATATGAGGGGTTCCAACGGCTTGATTTCAATGCGATCTCGCAATGGAAGCAGGTGCAGGTGCCGCATAATTGGGATCAGTACGGTGGCTACCGACGTCAGCTACACGGCAATTTACATGGGTATGCCTGGTATCGGAAAACGTTTAAACTGAAGAGTAAAGAAAATAACAAGCGATATTACCTGTTTTTTGAGGGTGTAGGATCCTATGCTACGGTGTGGCTCAACGAGAAGCGCGTGGGTTATCATGCAGGCGGACGCACCACGTTTACGCTAGATGTAACGGATGCCATACGTACAGATGGTAAAGAAAATATTCTCGCGGTACGGGCCGATCATCCTGCCGATATTCGCGATCTCCCTTGGGTAGATGGCGGTTGTTCACCGGAACGGGGATTTTCGGAAGGCTCGCAACCACTCGGTATTTTCAGGCCAGTATCCTTAATTATTAAGAACGAGGTAAATATCGTTCCATTTGGCGTTCATTACTGGAATGACGAAAAGGTCGACCGGCGGCGAGCAGTCATTCAACAAACCGTGGAGGTCAATAACACGTCTCTTCGTAAACGAAGGCTAACCCTAGAAACGCGCGTAGTGGATGCCGCGGGTAAAGAGGTTGCAAAATCGTCGCAGATAGTAACCGTTGCTGCGAATAAAGAAGCGGAATTTAGATTACACGGTCTACAGGTCTCAAATCCTAACTTATGGTCTCCCGATAAGCCTTATTTGTATCAAGTGGAGACCACGATAGCTGATGGTAAAACGATATTAGACCGGCTCATTACGCCTTATGGTATCCGTAAAATCAGCTGGCCAAAAGGGCTGTTGCCAAACGGAAAAAATCAGTTGTTTGTAAACGATAAGGCAGTTTTTATACACGGAATTGCGGAATACGAACATAAACTCGGAAATTCGCATGCTTTTGCGGACGAAGAAATTTCTGCACGTGTTCGGGAAATGAAATCATTAGGATTTAATTCTTTCCGGGATGCACATCAACCGCACAATTTGCGATATCAACAATTTTGGGATGAAAATGGAATTTTATTGTGGACACAGATGGCGGCACACATTTGGTTTGACAATGAAGCCTTTCGGGAAAACTTTAAAAATTTACTCCGTGATTGGGTGAAAGAACGAAGGAACAGTCCTTCCATATTTTTATGGGGATTAGAAAACGAAAGTACGCTTCCCGAGGAATTCGCACGGGAGTGTACGGACATTATCCGTAGTATGGATCCTACTGCGTCTATTCAGCGCCTGGTGACTACCTGTAACGGCGGTAGCGGCACGGATTGGGATGTGCCTCAGAATTGGACCGGAACCTATGGGGGGCACCATAATACCTATGGAGAGGATCTGAAGCGTCAGGTGCTGGTTGGTGAGTACGGAGCTTGGAGAAGTCTGGAATTGCACAGTGAAGGCCCTTATTTGCCAAATCATAATGAATACAGTGAAGAACGGTTCTCGGAGATCCTACAGACAAAAATCCGTTTAGCGGATTCGGTGAAAAACGAAACCATCGGACATTACCTGTGGTTGTGGAATTCACACGACAACCCCGGCCGTGTACAGGGAGGAGAGGGCTTTCGGGATCTGGACAAAATCGGTCCGGTTAACTACAAAGGCATACTCACACCTTGGGGAGAGCCATTGGATGCGTACTATATGTACCGTTCGCATTATGCGCCAAAGGACGATCCTATGGTCTATATTGCTATGCATACCTGGCCGAATAGATGGAGGCAACCGGGTGTGAAGAATAATATTCGAATATATTCAAATTGCGATGAGGTGGAACTTTTCAACGACATCAATAATCGGTCGTTGGGCAAACGCAGCAATCCGGGGCTGGGCAAGCATTTTGAATTCAATGACGTGGATATACAATATAACGTATTGCTGGCGGAAGGGAAAATAAAGGGGAAAGTTGTAGCTAGGGATACCATTCTCCTCCATCATCTGCCCAAGAGTCCCAATTACAAGCTATTAGTGGATAAATCCGAATTACTCAAAGGACAAGAGAACTTTACCTATCTGTACCGGGTAAACGGTGGGGGCAATACCTATATAGATACGTTTGGACAAACCTGGGCCGCAGACCAGCCTTATTCCAGCAAGAACGGTTGGGGATCCCGGTCATGGGGAGATGACTATAACGTGAATTCCTATTTTGCGAGCCAGCGTCGTGTTTTTGACCCGATAAAAGGGACAGAAGATTGGGCCTTGTTTCAGACCTTCCGCTATGGGCAAGACAAATTAGCGTTTGAATTTGATGTAGAAAATGGCGAGTATATGGTGGAGCTCTATTTTGCGGAACCCTGGATTGGCACCGGAGGAATAAAAGATGGTACTGGATGGCGACTTTTTGATGTCGCTATCAACGGGATGGTGGTCGAAAATAAGCTAGATATTTGGAAAGAAGTAGGTCATGATAAAGTTTTGAAACGTACCTATAAAGTTATCGTTGAAAACGGAAAGATTGTGGTAAATTTCCCCCGGATCTATTCCGGTCAAGCGCTTATTCAGGCTATTGCCGTAGCTAAAAGCGGGGAGGAAACTCTCAAAACGAAATCAAGTCATTTTAATATTACACCTGTGGACACCGATCCTTTTGTGCTGAATTCCTGGATGGATATCGACTCGTCTTTTCACCAACTTCCCGCCTTTTTATACGGGTCAGATTATTTTCAAACTACAGGAGCTAAGCGATCGTTCACATTTAATTACCCTACCATTTTTTATGTAATTTCGAAATCGCTGGTACCGACATACGAAAATGCCGGGGATACCGTAGTGATGAGTACGGGAGAGAAACTTCTGGTGTCTAGAAAAATAGTGAATAAAGGAGAGGTTCTTGTGCTCCCGGATGTGGATTCCGATGCCATTTGCGCATTTCAGGTGCAAAGCGGCTTACAGCCTGCCTACGATCTGAAGAAAACCGACAGCTATAAAGCCAATCTATCGCAAATTTCGGTTAATGTGAGGCGGGTTGATTTTCAGGGGCAGGAACGCCTGCAATATATGGCACCTGATCAGGGTTATGTTGCCTGGGAAATTCAAGTAGGCGTAGCCGATATCTACGCCCTTACATTCAAGTATCATAATTCGAGTAAAGAGACAAAGTCTGGATTTTATGAGGTATTGGCTAAAGACGGGGCTATCCTAAAACCGAAAACCGCTGTTAGCTTCGAACCTACACGAGAAGGAAAGTGGAATTACCTGGATGAGAATACGTCAACAATGATCAATGCAGGTACATATATTGTAAAGCTCTTCGCGGCAGATGCAAAGGATGTATATGTCGATAATCTTGATGTGCAGTAGGGTGGTAGTTATACCCGATGTAGATATTTCTTTTTGTAATCCAATGGTGTTATACCCGTTACTTTTTTGAAATGCCTGTAAAAATTTGAAACGTTGTTGAATCCACATTCAAAGCAGATTACCTCGGTTGGCAACTTGTTTTCGACTAGCAACCTACAGGCATGACTGATGCGGATTTCAATCAAAAAGTCATAGTAGGTCTTTTTGGTCATCATCTTGAAGTACCGGCAGAATGAGGTCACGCTGAGGTTAGACACACCGGCTACCTCTTCCAGCAATATATCATTTTTATAATTGGCATGAGTAAAGTTGAACACATCGTTCAAGCGGATACTGTCTGCCTCATTTGAGTGAAGAAAGGCGCTCTGTGTTTTAACAATCGTTTCGTATTCATCACTTTCGGCCATTGTTTGCAGGATTTTCATGAGCGTGATGACACGCCCCATACCTTCTTCCTCCACGCAGTCGTGCATGAGTTGGGCTACCCGTTTTTTTGTCTGGCCTTTAAGCAATATACCGCTTTTTGCCTTTTCATAAAGTTTGGGTAATAAGAACATCTCTGGAAGTCCAAGCAGTTGCTTTCCAAAACAATCGGGAAGAAATTGCATAACAATGGCTTCTATCGAATAGTCGGGATTGTTTTGGTAATACTCTTCGTTACAACGCCAGGCGTGAGATAGTTTTTCGCCCACCAAAATAATTTCTCCAGGCGCAAAACTGCTTATATTGTCTCCTATAAAGCGAATGCCTTCGCCCCGAATCGTATAATGAAGTTCTAGTTCCTCATGATAATGCCAGACATTACCGAAGTTGGGCATGATATCATGTCGTGCCGAGAAAGAACTCTCGTATTGTACAGGAACTTTTCTAAATAGTGGCTTCATGAAATCGTTACTCCCCTCTGTTTATAGCTGCTAACAATTCAAAAGTAGTACATTTTTGCCATGAATGTATGAAGATAAATAATTAAATATCATAATTTATGTAATATTTTCTTGACGAATTTCAATTCATTTTTGCTGATTTATCTATGTAATGTTTTGTTTTTCAAGAAATTATTTCTTGTGATTTGTTGAAAATCAGTACGATTATTTGCTGTTTTTTTTCTTTTTATACCATGATAAGATGGTATAAAAAATGACGGTTGATATGAATACCAAGGCCCAATCATAAAAAGACTGGGCTTTGATGTTATGTATGGTGAAAGAAAATTAGTCAAACTATTTGCTTAACTAATCGTATCGACATTGTTGCCTAGGTTGCGGTAATTGATTTTTTCCTGGGGATTAGTACCATTTAGGTATTCTTCAACATTGGTATAACCATCACCGTCTGAATCGATCGCACCGTCTTTTGGATTTTTAGGGTCTAGGCCATGTTTGATTTCCCATTCGTCGGGCATACCGTCGCCATCGGTATCAACGGGTACGTCCGCAGGATTGAACGTTAAGTTAGGATAACCGCCCACTTCAGCTATATCTTTGATAATACCTGTTGCTGTCAATGGTTTTCCTGTACGTACCATTTCTGTAACACGTGTGTCTACCGCATCACGTTTTGGCAACGTAGCACCAGCCTTTGCCAAAACGGATTCGAAAGCAGCTTCCGCTGTCTGGTGTGGGGCTACAGGCCACCCTACAAATGGGGTATTTACACGAGCAAATTTTTCGGCTTCACTTTCATTGGGGATGACCGATTCTTTCGTTTCTTTGACGCGTATACCGGCCCAGTTGTTGTTGGTTACCTCTTCGTTGCCGTGCATAACGTTGCCGGCCACATACCATTTTCCGGGACGGTTTGATTCTTTTGGATACCATTCGCCTTCTCGCCATGCACTACCGGGAGAGTACATGCTTCGTTGTTCTATGCGGGCAAAGACTGCTCGCATGTTGTCATTCGTTGCAGGCCCTGGCTTGTAATAGTTATTGATGACATTGATCGTTGACGTTTCATCTCCGCCATCCATCGTACGATGACGCCAGTTGAACACCACATTATATCGGAAATCAAACGGACCAGACATCCCTATTGATGGATTCCGAGCTGTGTTGCTTGCGAATAAGTTGTGATGGAACGTAGAAGGATCTCCTCCCCAAGTACCACCAAAAGCATGTCCCTTGGCATCGAGCGCTTCACTGGAAATGGTCCATTGAACTGTTATATGCTCTGCTGGGTCTTTTATCTGCGTGGTTCCGTCGAGCGAAGGCCTCATGTGACGGTAAAGGGAGATATTCTCATCCATGCCCCAGCTTGTTGAGCAATGATCTATGATGATGTGATGGTCCGGATTGCCCCCTATGTTGTCATCACCTTGACCACCCATGGGAACACCACGGCGTACACGTAAGTGTCGTACAATGACATTGTGCGTGTTGATATTAAGTGTACCAGCTATACAAATGCCATCACCGGGGGCAGATTGCCCTGCGATGGTGATATCTGGCTGATCGATGTTGAGATCACCATTTACTTTTAATGTACCAGCTACACGAAATACCACAATACGAGGCCCTTTTGCTTCTAATGCGGCACGGAAACTGCCTGGGCCACTATCGTTGAGATTGGTAACAGCAATCACCTGGCCTCCGCGGCCTCCAGTGGTAAACATACCGCCTCCCCATGCTCCAGGAAATGCCGGAATAGCACCTTCGGGCAATCGCGGTGGATGTGGAGGTATTTGTCCGACTTCGGGTTGTCTATTTTGCGCGTGAGCGTCCGCGGGATAGAAAGACGATAACGCAAGCAGGCCTGCTATCGCAATTTTATAGGATGTTTTCATTTTCATGTTATTCGTGATAGGATATTATCATTTGTTTATAAATTGTAGTTAAATATACAATAAGAGCAGTGAAATAAATGTAACAATTATGTTTAACACATTGTTATGTCGATAATAGAAGAGATCTACACCGTTGTTTAGATCCTTGATTAATCTATTATTGCCTGCTCTATTAAAGAGATTAAAAATTTTTTTATGTCAATATAATACAGTAAAAAGAAAACTTTATACAGTCCTGCTGAGATCGGTTTTTGCATAACGGGGGTGGAGGTGCTTAATTCAACGTCAACTTTTTTATACCTTTGTATTGTATTGAACGTTAGTGCTCTTAACTTTCCACTTTGGTAATACCCAATCCCTTAGGTGCAAGTCGAGCAGACCGACAGAAAGGATGACAAGAAGTGGCATAACAAATAGATATTTTTGATGAAAGACTTAAACCATTACGTAGACACATACAAAGAACAGCTTAAAAAGGGTGACATTCAGGAAGCATACACAGCACTTGTAAAGTATGTGACGAGACTTGGAACAGCTTTATCAAAAAGCCTTTCCGAGAGTTACTCATTTGGAAGTCTCTTTCAAGGATATATGGACTATACATATTTCTATTACTCAAATGACTTTCTGAAGAAGAGGAAGTTAAAAATGGGAGTTGTATTAAATCATACAAAAATGCAGTTTGAAATTTGGCTTTTAGGACAGACGATTCCGATTCAAGAAAGATATTGGCAGTATTTCAAAACGACTAAGTGGAATAAAGACAGAACAACCAAACCCCAATACGCTATTCTTGAGGCTGTATTGATTGAAAATCCAGATTTTAACGATCTGGATTCACTCACGAGCCAAATCGAAGAAGGACTAATCGCCATTTCAAGCGAAATAATCGATGTCATTAAGAAGAGTAAATTAGCGTAAAGAAAATTAAATCATCCTAGTCCGAACTTACCTAATAAAGATGAATTACAGGAGGTTCTTCCGGAAGGCGGATCAAAATAATAGATACGAGGTAAACAACCATAAAATAAAACTTTGAGAATTATAAACAGGATCAGTCCAAAAATAGCGAACAGCATAATGAAAGTTATTACAATTTAAAAACATATAACATGAAAATCAGGCTTTAATGGTAGATATTAAAAGGATAATAACACTCCCGTTTTGTTGAGGTACTTTGCAGTAGCAAATAAACCGACCGGGCTTATTTGCCCTGCGCCAGATCTTATATTGATGATATCAAAGGAGGGAAATCCGTACGAAGCTTACAAAGCTGTCCATTGAGGAAATTGAAAAATTAAAATACTTGGTTAGACATTATGATTTAATGTAACCATCTGGATTTTTTTTAGACTGCTGTTATCGTTTAATCCCCATCACTCGATCGTAATAACTTCTTGCCTAACTGAGTGGCGTAATAATTGGTCGTTTGAATGTGGATCTTTAGGTTTTGGAACTTCTTAGCTGATTCTAAACAACCAGCCCTCAATTGATAAATAATATTATTTGTATTTCTTTGATATTCAGGATGATAATATTGTTCATTTTGTGACGAATATCATATATAGAATTAGTACAAATAATGTTTATTTTAGGTTTTAAACCAAAATATAAACAAAATGAGGAAAGCAACAATTTTATTCGCGTTCGCAATTGTCTTTGCGGCGCTTTCATTCACTGGAAATGCAAAAGCACAAACTGAATTATGGTTTAGTTATGAGCCTACACACGGATTCAATCAGACGAAATTCTATGTTACTTTATTTGATAATGATACTTATGACGTGTTTTATTTAGAAACAGACCTCCAATGTATGATTGATGCAATGACCTATGATTTGGGTGATGTACCCGCTGGAATTACACGTACCTTCCTGACTTTCTCTTGTAAAACTATAGTCTTCCAGTAAAGAAGAGGGGTTTGGGATCATCTGCGGCAGGCATTGGTCCTTTTGGACGGATAGCCTATTCTACTTTCATCCTGACAGTGGCCTTTCCGCATACCGCGGAGCCATGCAATACAGGGATATGCATCAATGCAATTGGGACTGGCAAGTGCAGCATCTTACCAGGGATAGTGTCGCGGACAGTAACGAACGAACGAGCGCGTACAGCTGGATGAAGACGGCGACGAGAACGAAGTTGGGAGTGGGCGTAATTCTGTTGTTGTTCGCCGTGGGGGGAGGATATTGGGTTTATAGAAAAGTAAAATAGTACCATGATATATTTTCAAATGAATAATACGTAACAATAGGTTTATTTTGTAAAAATAAATGTAATCTAGACACCAAATTAATGCAATATTTAAAAAAAATGAAAAGCTTTACAGCTTGTTAAGTAGCTGGCAGGCAAGGTGTACTGCGAGATGCTGATTTATTTGATCTGATAATATTGTATAATAAATGGATAATCGGGCATAGTATTCTTGCGTAAAGAATCCGTTACTTTGAATTAATCAATTATAGATAGTGGTAATGAAAAGTTGATAGACGAATCAATTATTATGTTACATTCGAAAGAGCATTTTGTTAAAATATAGATGAGTTAAAGAATTAATTATAAACAGATGAGGGGGTTGCAAACATTTTATTTTATTTTTTTTGTCTTTGCATTTAATAAGGTATCGGCTCAGGATAGCCGGCAGGAATATTTAAAAGTCATTACAGACCGTGCAGACAAGATCGTGGCGACATTGGGTATTCAAGATAGTGCGCAGTATTACAAAGTACGTACGCTCGTGGTAAATGAATACGATCAGGTGAATACACATCATGAAGAAAAGCAAAGAGAAATACAAGATCTGAAAGAAAAATTCAAGTCTGATAGCGAGGTTCAAAAAGCAAAAATCGCTAAGTTAGAACAGTCGAAAGCGAAGAAGCTGAAAAAAATGAACGCGAAGTATGTGTCCAACTTGTCCAAGCTGTTGACAAACGAGCAGGTAGAGGGCGTGAAAAATGGGATGACCTATGGTGTATTGCCTAAGACCTATATAGCTTTTCAGGAGATGATTCCAAGTTTGACGGTTGAGCAAAAGCAATTTGTATTGTCGAACCTAACTGAGGCAAGAGAGTTGGCCATGGCAGAACCGGGATCAAAGGAGAAGCATGCCGTGTTTGGTAAATATAAGGGACGGATTAACAACTATTTGGCCAAGGAGGGCTACGATCTGAAAGAAGAAGGAGCGAAATGGCAGGAAAGGATAAAGAATAAGAAGAGTACGTTATAAGTTAAGCGGAACAGCGTATATCTGACAAGAATCAATTTAATAATCTTACGTTCTTTTTCTAGCCAACGGAACGTAAATAGAACATGTTTATAAACCCATTTATTATTAGGTCGAAATAGGAGCTGTCTTTTTATATTGTTATAGAAGCACTTCTGTGAGGGAACTGATAATAAATTAAAACCTATATAAGTAGTAAATTAATTAAATAACCTAATCATGATGAAATTTCAAAAGATTAACGCACTGAGGCTATTTTATCGAACCTTGTTTTTCGGGGCTCTTATTGCAGCTATAAACGCTTGTAATAAAGAAACAGTGTATCCGCCGGTGAGTTTAACACAGATGACGAGCGGCATAACCATTGTGCATGCGGACACGTCCCTACGGCTAACCTGGAATCCAGGACTGGCAGCCTGGGAAGGAGAGGGGCGTCAAGTGACGGTCTCCTATGAGGTTCAGATCTCTACGGATCCCTCCTTTAGTGATGCGAGTAAAAATGCCTTTGATTTTGTAACCGATTCTACTTGGTTTTTCCTTGGCGATGAAGAGATTACACCATTGCAAAATTACTTCGCTCGTGTGCGCACGGTATCGAGTACCGGCACAGGTGCTTCCGAATGGGTGAGTACACCGAGCTTTCAACTGCAGCCTATCAATCTTTTTCGACCGATTAAAGTATGGAATCTGACCGACGAAGAAGTTATCCTCGGCTGGGCGAGGCACGGGGAGTTGACCTCCTTAATTGTGGAAACTGCTGAAGGTGGGAATAAGAAGGAGTTCGATGTAAAAGATCCAAGTGCAATCTCCAAGCTAGTTGAAGGGCTATCGGCGGGAAACAACTATGTGGCTGAGCTCTTACGGGGTGATGGTCGATCGTTAGGTGTACTGGAATTTGCCACTAAACCGTCTGTAGAGCAAGCCGGCTATATTGATTTGCGTGCTTCTAGCGACCCGATGATTTTGCAGAACACGTTGAATACAGTGCCTGACGGTAGTACCATTGCACTGAAGCGCGGAATGACCTATACCATCGAGAGCTTTACGTTGGATCGTGGGGTGACTTTGATATCCGAGCCGGGCTTCGGTACGCAAGCCCGTATTGAGATGTCTTCTTCCTTTAATGTAGAGGGAACGATGGAGCTAATTAAGTTCGAAGACGTGCATTTTACTGGCAACATCGGTGGTAGTTATGTGTTTAACATCAGTAAGGGGGCTGCAGTTAACAAAATTGAATTTGAGGCTTGTAGAATGTCCGAGCTACGCGGTGTGATGCGTCTACAGTCTGAAGGACAGAAATCGGTGAACGAGTACGTGATTAATAACTCTATTGTGCTGAATATTGGCAATTATGGTGTGTGGACCGTAGACCATGAGGCTGCTACTGTAAACAATGTCCAGTTAACAAATTCTACGTTTATTAATGCAGAGTGGATTGGACGATATAATTCTGCAGTGCGTACTGATCTGAATTCAATGTTGATAGAAAGTTCGACCTTCTTTCGCGCGCCTCACAGTAATAGATTTATTCTTGATATTGCGCGAACAGGTAGTACGATTGGTAGCTTTACCGCCAGCAATACACTATTTGGTTTTACGACAGGTGGGCGTTCGTTTAATAGTCGGACTCCGGCTTCGGTTTCCGGAACGAATAGCTTCGCTACTTCTGATGCAACCTGGGGCACGTCGGCGACTCAGGGGTTGCCAGCAGCAGGTATTGTACGTTCTTCGTTGTCTTCGGAACAGGTTTTTGCAGCGCCGGATAAAACCAACTTTGCCAATAGCGACCTGACGATTATCGAGGAAGCTTTGTTTACGGTTGGGGATCCAAGGTGGAGGCCATAGTCAGTTGGTTGCGAATTATAAATTGTTTTACGAATAAGAGTAATTTAAGGTATGAAATGTTCATGTTTCCGAAAATATAGACACACATGAATATTCCATATAGGCTTTAAAAGTCAAATAATATACATATGAAAAAAAGAACCTGTTTAGGAAAAATTTTTCCGCGGCGTGTTAAAGGGCTTTTTCTAGCAGGCATTATTGCGATGCCGGCAGTGGGTATCGCTGCGATAGAAAAAAACAATCCTTTTGCCATGACCGTCAATAAGTTAGTGAACGTTTCGGGAAAGGTTGTCGATCAAGATGGTAATCCTGTGGTTGGTGCTACGGTGCTTGTAAAAGGTACTAAGACTGGAGTAAAAACAGATCAGAATGGAGTTTTTCGCATTAATTTACCTGAAGGAAATACTATCATAGTTGTAAGCTATGTAGGCTATAAAGTCACGGAAGTAAATATGGCCGGACAACAGAATGTCACTATTAAGTTGGAGGTCTCTGATAATGCAATGGATGAGATTGTAGTTACAGGTTATGGTACGCAGCGACGTTCAGAGATTGTCGGATCTGTAGCTACAATTAGTGGTGAAGAATTAATGGATATTCCTGCGCCGAATATCGCTGGCGCTTTGAGGAATAGGATTGCAGGTGTTGGCGTAAGTCAGGAGTCTGGTAGACCTGGTGCCCGAATATCCTTGAATGTTCGTGGATCCAGTATATCCAGTAACGCGCCTAGAGGAGCAACGTCAGAACCACTCTATATTATTGATGGCATTACAGTGGATGCAGATGTGTTTGATAACCTAGATGCCTCTATGGTTGAGAACATCTCAATTTTGAAAGATGCTTCAGCGGCCATTTATGGTGCAGCTGGAGCAAAAGGGGTAGTCTTGGTTACGACCAAAAGAGGCAAACAAGGAAAACCGAGCATTTCATATAATGGTTACTTGGGTGTTACCGATATGGCTACAAAGCCCGACCTGCTGTCCGCATATGAGTTGGGTGTGTTTCTTAACGAAGGCTTTAGGACGAATAATTCACCAGCTGGTGACTACTTTTCGTTACAGGATTTGGAATATTTGAAGGGACTTAATACAGAAAGCTGGCTGGATCAACTGTGGCAACCGGCAGTTATGCAACGCCACAATGTCAGTGTTTCAGGTGGTGGTGAGCGAGTGACCTTTTTTGTAGGAGGCGGCTACCAAAACGAGAATGCAAACTATGCTGGTATGAAGCAGGATAAGTATACTATGCGGAGTGGATTGACTGCTACGATCTTAGAAGGTCTAAAGGCCGATATCAATTTCAGCGTGGATCATAGGGTGCGAGATAGCAAAAACGGGTTGAATGCAACCGACCAGGCTTTCTATGGGGCAATGCTTTCCACACCGGATTGGATTCCACTTACGATAGATGGAAAGCCTGTCTTTGTAGATCGTACCGGAACACGGAACCCGTTGGGCATTTTGAATTCGGGATCGTATCAAAGAAACAAATTGCAAAATTATCGGGTTAACGCGAACCTAACATATCAACCAAAATTTTTAAAAGGATTCACAGCAAAGTTCCAAGTTTCCCAGGGCGGGGGTAATACGACCAGTTCACAATACAATGCGCCTTATAAGCTATATGCTTTCGAGCCAATTGGTAGTAATAATCAGTTTTACTCTTCCCAACCGGCTGAAAACCATGAGAGAGATGGACTTGCCGCTACAAGTGCTAGCCTAACAACGAGTTTAGCCCGCGATAACAGTTATCAAGGATTTATTACGTTGTCCTACGCCAACACATTTGGTAAGCATAGTGTGGATGCTGTCGTCGGAGGTGAGCAAACGGTGAGTGATAATGAGTTTTTTTCTGGACGTTGGGATAATCAACTTATTCCTGGTACAGATGATTATTGGGCATTTGATCAGAATAGATACGTTTTACCAATAGGTGGTCGTACTATCAATGAAACTACAAAAAGATCTTTCTTTGGTCGTGTAGGCTACGATTTTGATAAAAAATACTTAGTACAACTTGTCTCTCGTCTCGACGCCTCTTCAAATTTTGCTAGTGGTAATCGTTGGGGTTTGTCTCCCAGTATTGGTTTCGGCTGGGTTGTGAGCCAAGAGAATTTTTTTACGGAAAATGTATCTTTTGTGAATTTTCTCAAACTTAAAGCGAATGTCGGTATAGCGGGAGATGACAGGGTTGCTGAGCGTTTATGGCAAGATCGATATAACTTAGATTTGAACAATGGATATATGTTTGGTGAGAACAATTACGGGATTGGGCTTAATCCTGCCGAATATCCGAATCCTTTTATCACATGGGAGAAAAAACGTACCATTAACTTTGGTATAGAGTCCTCGATGTTTAACAACAAATTAAATATTGGAATGGAGTTCTTCCAAAACAAGGTCTTCGATGGTTTTGATAGAGGAGGGAATGAAATAACGCCTCATTATGCGGGACTTCTTCCTCCCATTATCAATTATCGCGAGAGTTACAATTGGGGATCTGAGTTTACAGTTGGTTACAATACAAAAATTGGACCCGATTTTAACATCAGTACAAACATCAACTTTGGATGGGGTAATTCTATTGTAACTAGGGTGCTTTATGCTCCAGGTGATTTCCGTGTCTCAGACCTTTCCGACGGTAGTTGGATGGGAACCAAATTTGGAGTAGACCCCAACGTATATAACAATAATAACATAGGTTATAAAGTCGTGGGCATGTTCCGTACGCAGGATCAGGTAGATGCTTTTCTTGCTGAAAATCCAAACTACCGTATCAATGGTACAGTGCCACAGCCGGGATGGTTGATGTATGAGGATACAAACGGTGATGGTACAATAAGTACCTTGGATCAAACGCTATTGTTTGACCGGACAAACTCAGCATTTTCATCGGGTTTAACCGTTAATTTATCGTACAAAAGCGTCAGTTTAAATACCAATGTTTTTACGAGATTTGGAGGTAAGGTATTTATAGATGGTAACGCACGAGCGAAAGCAGGAGTTGGCCGAAATGTAATGAGTTTTTGGAAGGATCGATGGACTCCAGATAACCCAATGGAAGGTACCTATCCCCGAGCAGATGATCCTTTAATTAATTCAAATGCTGATTTCTGGGCATTAAATGGCACCACAATACGTATCAACAACATGACTTTGGCCTATAAAATTCCTACAAATGTAACCAGTCGTATAGGTATGTCAAATGCACGTGTTTTGTTGACCGGTAATAATCTGTGGACCTTAGTCAACCCATTTAGTTACAAAGATCCATATACCGGAAATGCTTATGATTATCCAACAGTGCGTACCATTTCTGTTGGTATTACTGCTAATTTATAATAGAATAGAGTTATGAAAGAGAATATAAAGGTAATTTTGAAGAGAGGATTGGGTATCCTATTAATCTCAGGCATGTTCGTCGCCTGTAATGACGACGACTTTTTCCTGCTGAAAAACCGAAACGGGCTAGGATCAGAGGTCGTTTGGAATTCGGAGGGATCGATTGATATGCATTTAAATAAAACTTACGACAATATCATTCCACGCTGGCCTTATCAAACGGTACCTGATCGTTTTGATATTCACTTAGTAAGCGATGAAAGCTATTATGCGTCAAATGCCGGTTGGGGAGCGAGGGCTATGGGAGTTTTTGGTGCAGCATTAACCAATCACGATGTACGTTATGTTGGAAATCTTTATAACAATAATTACTTATCTAACCGCTATTTTGATATTGCACGGTGCAACAATGCCATAAAGTTTATTCCCGATAGTCCAATAGACGAAGCAAGGAAACGACATTTTTTGGGTCAATACCATACGATGCGCGCGATGGTTTATTTGGAATTGTGTAAAGTTTATGGAGGTGTACCACTTGTACTGGAGCCGCAGGATCCGGCAAATATAGAGGCAAATGGTCGTGCCAGTGCACGCCAATGCTTTGAAGTAATTGTTGACGATCTAACTAAGGCTGTTGACTACTTAAGTGACCCAGATTACGTTACAACGGGTGATCATTGGGGACGTCTTACTGCAGAAGCTGCTGCATCATTAAAAGCAAAGGCCTTATTGTATTGGTCTAGTCCACAATTCAACCCAGTAAGCGATCCAAAGCATTCCTACGATGCGGCTAGATGGCAAACTGCTCTGGAAGCCAATAAGACTGCATATGATCTGTGTATTGCGAAAGGACATCGCCTGGTCCCGGAATACGGAAACATTTTCCGAATCGCGCCAGGGGCGTCAAATCCGGAAACAATAATTTCTAGACCTTATTCAAATTCTAGGCAGAATAGAGGGCATGACGAAGAACGAAAGAATCGACCAACGTCGGAAGCTGGGGCACCTTTCATAGGTTACCGAGCTACTCTGAAATTATTACAGGCTTATCCTATGAAGGATGGTAGTCCTATTGGAGAGGGTAATTATGCATACGATGAGGTCTTGTTTTGGAAAGACAGAGATCCACGCTTTACAGCGACATTCGCCCACAACGGTAGTGTTTACCCACTTAGTTCAAATAACAATCGAATTCAATGGAACTATCAGGGTGCTATAAATAACGGTGTCACGGAGAGCGCTAACTGGGCCGTTTATACAAAAAAATTCACGACACCCGGACTAGCTGCTGCCACAGTCCCAATTCAAAATGGCGTCGGGGGAAGCGGAATGGACTGGATCGAAATGCGTTTTGCCGAGGTGATGCTGAACTATGCGGAATGCGCGAATGAGACCGGAGATATGGCAACTGCAAAAAGATTGGTAAGGGAAATAAGACAGCGTGCGGGTATAGAGGCAGGAAGTAATGATTATGGACTGGGTACCATTGGAAGTCCAGCCCAGATGCGAGATCTTATTCTAAACGAACGGATGATAGAATTTGCCTTTGAAAATAAACGCAACTCAGACCTCCGCCGTACGCGCAGATGGCATTTGCTGTCGGGAGAACCTCTGGAAACGATACAGATCATAGTGAACGACCCTTTTACGGCCGCGAATTTAAACAGTGGAGTGCGGGAGACCATCGATATTAATAATAAGGAATCTTACGAAACTTACTTCACTACCGTAGTTCTTCCTCAGCCAAATGGGTATGGAGTGATCAATATTCCGGAGTATCATAATTTTTATACTTTTCACAACGATTTCGTATGGAGAGGAGTGAATATTTATCCGACGATTGGATGGGAAGGTGGAACTTTTGATCCTTTAGATAATTAACGATGTGTATTCAAGAAAATTAAATCAGTAAAAATGAAAAGAAATAAAATATTGGCTTTTTTGACTGTCATCACGTTGGCAACACTCTCTTCGTGTAGCGTGGAGTCTGAAAATATATTTACTATGTTTAAGGATGTGAATGTAACTTTTCACGATGATAGCCCCTACGCTGTAACAGACTACAAAAGGGTAAATGATGGAGATAGTGTACATATCAGTTTTACGATAAGTTCTGCAAACAAAGATATGATTAAGATCGTAGTAGATAGTACACGGGGCAACGGCGCCGGTCAGGTTGCTACAAGGGAGTTTGCAACAAAGGAGCATGAAAGACGATCCTATAGTGGCAAGATCAAGTTTAAGATGGCACGGGACGGTAAAACTACATTTCGAATATGGGCACTGGACGATAAAAACATCTATATTGGTGATGGATATAAAACCGTCACCGTAGAAGGTACGGCCAGTTATACACATTTAGCTAGCAGGACAGTATATGCCCCTTGGGGAGGAGGCGATGTAAATACCTTTTATTCTCTAGGTAAAGGAAGGTCATTTAATTACGCAGAAGGACAAGCCAATTCGGCCGATATAGATTTCGGGATTTATGTCTTGTCGGATACTAGACCTGCCCACCTCAATAGAGCTGCCTTCAATTTGTATTCTATTAGTACTCCAGTAAATCCTTTACCAGAATATGATATTAGTAGTTGGGAAAAGAGGGAAACCTTGTTCAGTGCACCTATAACAGGTAGTTTGAGTACCTTTAACGATGTATTGGCGTCTTCAAGCATGATCGAGCAGGAAGCAAAAAAACGGACAATTAATTTAACGCATACTAATGTAACAAATTGGGATTCTGCTTTAGGTCCAGGTTGCATGGTTTATTTTTTAACTCCTGAAGGAAAATATGGGGCCCTGCTAGTTAATCAGACTTCAGCTGATTTTGATAGACGTCCATATTTAGCAATCAGTACTAAGGTACAGAATTAAACATAGCTAAGTTCTAAGGTATAATCCGCACCTGTCTTCCGACAGATGCGGATTTGTTTTTTCAGTATCTTCTGCTGGGAAGATGTTTAACATCGTACAATAACTTGCTAATAGTAGACAATATTAGCATATACATTCTGTCTACCTTAACCGCAGTTATAGATCTAGCGACTAGCTATTGCACATCGATCAACTCTTTTATTGAATTTTGGTTTAGAGTAGATATAGTTTAGTTGGCATATGAAATTTATTTTGAGGATTAAAGAAATGAAGATAAAAAGTATTTTTTATAGTGGTTTCGGCATTCTAATGCTGACCTGTCTAATAAAATTTGTACAAGGACAAGATGCAAAACCTCATGTAAAAGTAGATTTCAATATGAATGGCCGCTCCCCTCAAGAGGTGGAGTACGACCATGGTAATTCAAGCCATGTCCACTGGACGGTCAGCAAGCCGCTCGCTGATGAAGTCACCGTAAACGGACCGACCTTTAGCGTGAAAAAGGGAAAACGAGGGGGACCGCTTAGTCCAACCTATTATAAAGCCTCTGTGCAGAAAGGATTATTTGATGCGAGATTTACAAACGATGGCGTTATGGTAGGAGGCGGCGATTTCGCCGAAGGTGCGGTAATAGATCTTATTATTAAGGGATTACCAAAAGGACAGCACAGCTTACAGACTTTTCATAATATGACCGATAACCTAGAAGCAGAAGAGGCCTGTCCCATTGATATCTATGTGAATAATGTTCAAAAGGTATCGGGGCTACTTCCAACGGTTCGCTTGGAACGGATCGAGGACATCGCTTCCGCAAGACTGGTATTGGATGTAAAGGAGAATGAAGATGTGGTAGTATCCTTCCGGGCAGTAGAATCTGGCGCACAATCGATAAAAAATGTGATCATTAACGGCTTTTACCTGAATGCAGCGGATGTCGCCGATTTAGCCAGAGCCATCGAACCGGTAAATGGGAACGAACATGTGGATGTACCTATTGGGGGCGGACATACACTGAGGTGGGAATCTGCCAAAGGCGCGCAATCGCATGATATTTATTTTGGCAAGGATTCCCTGGCAGTAGCATCGGCTGACCGGAATTCGCCCTTGTTTAAAGGAAACCAACCTAAGGCCGACACGACCTATGCAATCAACAATCTCTACAGTATGGATACCTACTACTGGCGGATAGATGAGGTGGTTAGCAAAGACGAGATGCATAAAGGTGAGGTGTGGCGATTTAGAACGGCACAGCTGGCTTTTGAAGGAGCAGAAGGCTTTGGCCGCTGGGCCCGTGGAGGCCGCGGAGGCCAGGTAGTATATGTCGACAACCTCAATGATAGCGGCCCCGGAAGTTTGAGAGAGGCGGTTACCAACGACATCGGTCCGCGTACCATTGTATTTAACGTCGGTGGGGTTATCGAACTGAAGTCAAGGTTAGTGCTAAGCGACCGCTACGTGACGGTTGCCGGGCAGACGGCTCCGGGTAAAGGCATCCTTATCCGTTCGGCTCCATTTGGTATCGGGGCGAGCGATGCGGTAGTGAGGTTTATACGATTGCGCTTAGGTGCTGGTCCTACAGCGGATGGTATGGGCATGAACGGAAACTATTCCATTATGGACCATTGTTCGATTAGCTGGACAATAGACGAATCATTCAGCTCGCGCGGTGCAAAAAACATAACCTTACAGCGTACATTGATATCTGAAGCACTGAATGCTGCCGGACATAAAAACTATCCAGCAGGTAAAGAACACGGTTACGCTGCGACTATTAGCGGTAGTAAAGGGAGCTTTCATCATAACCTGCTCGCGCATTGTTACGGGCGTAACTGGAGTTTAGGGGGTGGACTCGACGGTAATAACTATATGACGGGCTTATTGGATATCCGTAATAATGTGGTATACAACTGGGGTAGTAGAGCCACCGACGGCGGAGCACATGAGGTAAACTTCGTAAATAACTATTATAAACCAGGGGCAGGTACGACGAGGCTGCCGGAGGTCTATAATCAGCAGCATGAAAACATAGGGCTTGGAACACAGCGGGTTTATTTTGCCGGTAATGTGGTGCCGGGAGTATTTGATGAACAGTCACAGGATAGAGGAAGAAAAGCAACCTACAGTAATGGCGCCACCAAAACATACGAAACGTTTGTAGATGAACAATTCTTTGATGCGCCCGTTACCACGCAATCTGCCAAGCACGCCTACAAAATGGTATTGTCTGATGTAGGTGCGACGCAACCTTACTTTGATACCCATGATCAGCGTATGGTCGAGGAAACATTGGCCGGTACATTTTCGGTAAAAGGAAGTGTGACCGGTAAACCGGGGTTTCCGGATGATGAAAAAGACTCCGGGGGCTATGAAGATTATCCGACTACAGAGCGGGACGAAAAATGGGATAGCGACCGCGATGGTCTCCCGGATTGGTGGGAAAAGATTCACGGTTTTAACATCCATTCGCCATCGGGTGATTTTTCCGATGCCAATGCCGATGTGGACAGAGACGGTTTTACCAATCTAGATCATTACCTGCAATGGATGGCACAACCACATTATAACGCGGTAAACGGCAACGATGTAATAATTGATGTGAAAGAACTTTCGCGTGGTTTCGAAGCAAAGGCAGTTTATACCGTGGCTAAAACTGTAAACGGCACGGCTACCGTACACGATAATATGGTTACGTTTAAGCCTAGCAAGGAAGGTTTGTGTTCATTTGAATTTACGGTGACAGATAGCGAAGGGCATCGGATGACTAGGCAAGTACATATTCTCGCGAAGTAGAAAAGGGATGCTAATATCGTAGAATAAATTGATAACCACAGCTACGATTAACGTGCTAAAAGTACGTTAATTTGAGTTGCAATTATAAATTAGTGAGACTACAAAAAGCACAAACAATAATTTTGATTTATATAGTAAGTGATACAAAGATGAGGAGAACAATATTTCCATTAATGCTGATGATTTGTGGTTTATTCGCACAGTACGAAGCACAGGCGCAATATCCAAAAATTCCGGCGGATGTAAAGAAAGCATCTGACGAGTTGATGACAAGGGCCAAACAGCAGTCGGATGAAGCTTGGATAAAGGCTTTACCGGTTATCGAAGAATATGCCAAGCAAGGCAAACCGTATATTCCGTGGGCGGGACGACCAACAGATCTTCCGCAGGCGGAAATTGCTGCATTCCCCGGAGCAGAGGGTGGAGGTAAATTTACGTTTGGCGGACGTGGAGGCAAGGTATATGTCGTAACCAGCCTGGATGATAATGGACCGGGTACACTACGAGAAGCCTGTGAAAAAGGAGGCCCACGAATTATCGTATTCAATGTCGCCGGAATTATTCGTTTGAAAACACCCCTTATCATACGTGCACCTTACATTACCATTGCAGGACAATCTGCTCCCGGCGATGGTGTTTGCGTAGCGGGTGAATCCGTATGGATAGATACCCATGACGTTCTTATCCGTCACATGCGATTTAGAAGAGGGGAAACATTTGTAGGTAGACGGGATGATGCCATAGGTGGTAACCCCGTGGGAAATATTATGATTGATCATGTTTCTGCAAGTTGGGGATTAGATGAAAACATGTCTATGTACCGCCATATGTATAATGATAGCACCGGGAAGCAAGAAGTGAAGCTGGGGACTGTCAATATCACGATACAAAACTCTATATTTTCGGAGGCTTTAGATACATATAACCATGCATTTGGCAGTACGCTGGGCGGTGAGAATTGTACTTTTATGCGCAATTTATGGGCAAACAACGCCGCCAGAAATCCGTCCATAGGTTGGAACGGCATTTTCAATTTTTCGAATAATGTAATCTATAACTGGGTGCACCGCGCAATTGACGGCGGAGATTATACTGCACAATACAATATCATCAACAATTACTTTAAACCAGGACCGGCAACACCGACTGGAAAGCCAATTAGCTATCGCATCTTGAAACCTGAGTCAGGAAGAAGTAAATTACCGTATGTCGTATTTGGTCGTGCTTATGTAGCAGGTAATATAATCGACGGAAATGAAAAAGTAACTGCAGACAATTGGAATGGTGGAGTACAACTTGAAAACAAAGCGGGCAATGAAATGAGTTTTGAGGAAGCTACCCCGTACTTTGCTGCAATGAAAGTAGCCAAGCCACTACCCATGGCAGATATGAAAATAATTTCCGCTCAGGATGCCTATGGCTATGTATTGGAGAACGCGGGTGCAACTTTACCCAAAAGAGATCCTGTAGATACACGTATCGTGAAAGAAGTGCGTGACGGTAAACCGACTCCGTTACAAAACGTCACATTGCCAGAAAAAGATTTTGAACACAGAAGATTAGCAAAAGATTCGTATAAAATCGGTATTATAACAGATATCTCACAAGTGGGGGGGTATCCGGAATATAAAGGAAAAGCCTATAAAGATAGCGACAACGATGGTATCCCCGATGATGTAGAAAAACGTATGGGCTTAAATCCAAATGATGCATCGGATTCAGCTAAAATTACCGAATCGGGGTATGCAAATATTGAGATCTATTTAAATAGCTTAGCTAGTAAATAGAAAGTTAAGAGTTTCTAAACGGGGTGGTTCCCGTTAAGTCGGTTAGACCCTAATGTACG
The DNA here is from genome assembly GCF_005048855.1 of Sphingobacterium olei. Taxonomy (GTDB): domain Bacteria; phylum Bacteroidota; class Bacteroidia; order Sphingobacteriales; family Sphingobacteriaceae; genus Sphingobacterium; species Sphingobacterium olei. The sequence goes on along the minus strand of NZ_SUME01000002.1, from coordinate 518,697 downwards.
TGTGTCTCCCACACGGCTAGGGTTGATTATTAGTTGGTTTATTTCGAAAAGGTCGCATTCTGCGGCCTTTTTTGATGCTCCCGCCATCTTTGCGCTTCAGTTTAATGGTATCAAGCACCCTTGGTAAAATACTATAATAGCTAGAGAAAATGCTATAAAGACAATTCTACTTTTTAAAGTAAGTTTGTATTTGAGGGAGAAGCAATTAACAACATGTCTTATGCGAAATGAAACTGTATATTCCGCTCTAAACAAGGCCTCAGAGGCAGAGGTGAGATCAATGGAAAGGAAAATTACGAGTGGTGTGTTTTTCTATCAGGCATTTCGTGAATGCAGCGCATTTTATCTAAGTTTGTTTGTGCTAAGAAATTGATAATGTGAAGCTTTAAACCAGATTAATCAGAGAAATTACATTGAAAAAACGGTATATATATATGTTGGCTTGTGTGGCGGCGCGTTTTGCGCTCTCCGTGCTTCTGTGCTGTTCTGCTATTGTAGGATTTGCGCAAAAAAAGGTGAGTCCAGTTAGCGTGTCTTCGGACGGTAAGTTACAGTATGTCCTAGATTCCCTGGGTAACCAGATTCCTGATTTCTCCTATGCGGGTTACCAAAGCGGCAATGTCGCCATACCAGACGTACCGGTGAAAATTGCCGTTCCGCAAAAAAGTGGCGATGCAACTACGCGGATACAAGCGGCTATTGACTATGTTTCGGGCCTGCCGTTAGACAAAAACGGATTCCGCGGTACAGTTTTATTGGAGGCCGGTGAATATCAGTTAGCCGGATCGCTTAAATTACACAGCTCAGGTGTGGTGTTGCGAGGTGCAGGCTTTGATAACGAGGGTACAGTGTTGTTGGGTACCGGTGAAAGTCGAGAGACGTTAATCCGTATCGCCGGGAGCGTAGATCAAAAGATCGAAGCGAAGGCAAATGTAACATCTGCTTATGTGCCGGTAAATGCACGGAAGATGGCTGTTGATCATGCCGCCCAATTCAAAGTGGGTGACAAAGTAATGGTCAAGAGGCCATTTACACAAGAATGGATTAATATACTGGGTACAGACCATTTTGGGGGTGGAATCACTTCGTTGGGCTGGAAACCTGGACGAATCGAGATATCATGGGATAGAAATGTGGTGGCCGTAAATGGCAATACCATCGAGCTGGATGTGCCTATTACCACAGCGTTGGATCAACAATACGGCGGTGCAACAGTCGAAAAATATATCTGGAACGGAAGGATTGAACATGTAGGTGTAGAAAATATGACACTAAAGTCGGCCTACAACGGCTCGAATGCAATGGATGAAGATCACCGTTGGATGGCCGTAACCATTGAAAATGCAGCCAACAGTTGGGTGCGCCAAATGCAGTTTAAGCATTTTGCAGGTTCCGCGGTCTATGTGTTAGCTACGGCAAAGCAAGTGACCGTGGAGGATTGTATTTCGCTGGATCCAGTGTCAGAAATTGGTGGACAAAGGCGGTACACCTTCTACACAAAAGGTCAACAATGTTTATTTCAGCGCTTATATTCCGAAAAAGGGTACCACGACTTTGCAGTAGGCTATGCAGCTGCAGGACCGAATGCTTTTGTGCAATGTCAGGCCGTTGAGCCGTATAGTTTTAGCGGTGCAATAGACAGCTGGGCATCGGGGGTTTTGTTCGATGTGATCGATATCGACGGGCAAGCGTTAAGTTATAAAAATAGAGGACAAGATGGTCAAGGTGCCGGATGGGCTGCCGCTAATTCGGTTTTCTGGCAGATTTCTGCTGCTCTGGTAGAATGTTATCAGCCGCCAACTGCGCAAAATTGGGCCTTTGGCGTATGGGCACAATTTCAGGGTGATGGACACTGGGAACAGTCCAACGAACATGTTAAACCTAAAAGTTTGTATTATGCACAGCTCAAAGATAGAATTGGTCAAACTGCTGTAGAGAGAACTATCCTTCTACCAATATTGACAGAAGCCTCTAGTAGACCGTCTATCAGTGTGGCTATGGAACTCACAAAACAAGCTTACCAACTTAATCCACAATTGATTGATTTTATCCGTGAAGCTAAAACCCGTCAATCTTTGCAAATTTCTACCTCGGGCCTGCGCACGATAGATCAAGTGGGTTATAAAGAGCCCGTTACGCATACAGCGCAGGGATCCATGACCGTGGCAAATGGTTGGTTGCAACGTAATCAACAGGTGCTGGTCGGTAAAAAGACAGATATTCAATGGTGGAGCAGTACGGCCAAGCCACACAGTATAGAAAAAGCAAAACCGCATATTACCCGCTTTGTACCTGGTGAAACAGGTCTTGGTCTTACCGACGATCTGGAAGAAGTGGCGGCAACGATGAAAGCCAACCAGGTGTTAAGTATAGATCACAATTACGGTCTGTGGTATGATCGTCGTAGAGATGATCACGAACGCGTTCGTCGGATAAATGGCGAAGTATGGCCTCCGTTTTACGAACTCCCTTTTGCGCGTACAGGAATGGGATTGGCGTACGACGGCCTGTCCAAATACAATTTGACCAAATACAACAAATTCTACTGGAATCGTCTAAAGGAATTTGCTGATCTGGCGGACCAAAATGGACTCATATTGCTTCATCAAAATTATTTTCAACATAATATCTTGGAGGCCGGAGCACATTATACCGACTTTCCTTGGCGTACGGCTAATAATATCAATGAAGTAGGTTTTCCTGAACCGGTACCCTACGCCGGCGATAAACGCATATTTATGGCCGAGCAGTTTTATGATGTGGAGCATCCGGCACGCCGTGCTTTACATCGCGCCTACATCCGTCAATGTTTGGACAATTTCAAAGATAATAGTAGTGTTATTCAACTGATCAGCGCAGAATATACAGGTCCGCTACATTTCACAGCATTTTGGATTGACGTGATTAACGAGTGGAAAGTAGAAACGGGAAAAAGCCCCATCATTGCACTCAGCACACCAAAGGATGTGCAGGATGCGATATTGGCCGACCCGAAGCGTGCTGCCGCCGTTGATGTGATCGATATCCGCTATTGGCACTATCAGGAAGATGGTTCGACGCACGCCCCAGAAGGCGGCAAGAACCTCGCACCGAGACAGCATGGTTTTGGGAAGAAAACTTCCGCAAAACAGGTATACCGGGCAGTATCTGAGTATCGCAAGGCGTATCCGGATAAAGCGGTGACCTACCATGGCCCCAACTATCCAGAAATGGCTTGGGCCATTTTTATGGCAGGAGGATCGATGGCCAATCTACCTCTAGTTGGTGACGGGGAATTCTATCGGGCAGCGGCGACGATGAAAGCGGAGTCCATCGAAGATCATTGGATTTTAAAAGGAAAGGAAGGCGCTATCGTCTTTCAACCCAAGGTGGACCAATTGAAGACGCTCTTCCCTGAGCTGAAAGGGGTTTATGCCGTACATTATGTGGATCCTAAAACGGGAAAACTATTGGGATCGGAGCGGATTAATGTGGACAAACAGCCGTTATCCAAAAAATTTAACACATCGGATTTGGTCATTTGGATCAGTAAAAGATAATAAGCAGAATAAGAAATTAAGAATATAACACAACACGTATGAAGGCATTTGGGCATAAATTACTCCCTTTTCTATTGGCAGGCGCATTGTTCTCTTGCGAGTCGGAACAAGAATCAACAGGAATATCAACTTTGAAGGTTTCTGAAAACGGACGCTACCTGACTTCAGCAGACGGCAAACCCTTCTTCTGGTTGGGCGATACCGGCTGGTTATTGTTTGGTAAGCTGAACCGTGAGGAAGCAGAGACGTACCTGGAAGATAGAAAGCAAAAGGGATTTAATGTGATTCAAGCCATGGTACTACATACCGTGCCTGCTGTCAATGTATATGGTGATTCGGCAATGATCAATAGCGACATCGCCCGTCCACTGGTTACGGAAGGTAATAACCCGGATAATGCAGACGAATACGACTATTGGGACCATGTCGATTTTATGATTGATAAAGCGGCTGAAAAAGGAATTTATATGGCATTGGTGCCGGTCTGGGGCTCTCCTGTAAAAGATGGAAAGGTCTCTCCGGAACAAGCAAAGGTGTATGCTACTTTTCTTGCGGAACGTTGGAAGGATAAGCAAAATATTGTATGGTTAAATGGTGGCGACATCAAAGCGACGGATTCACTCGAGGTATGGCAGGAGATCGGTAAGACGATCAACGCGATTGATACCAATAATTTGATCACGTACCACCCGCGTGGACGTACAGCCTCTTCAGACTGGTTTCACAACGAGCCTTGGTTAGATTTTAACATGGTACAGTCTGGTCACAGAAGGTACGACCAAGATACGTCTGCAAACGAACAGAAGCATTACGGCGAAGACAACTGGAAGTTCATGGAAGTGGATTGGAACTTAAAACCGATCAAACCGACGATTGATGGCGAACCATCGTACGAAGGCATACCACATGGTCTGCATGATATCGAACAGCCGCGCTGGAATGACGCAGATGTACGCCGATACGGCTATTGGTCGGTGTTTGCCGGGGCATTTGGTTATACATACGGTCAAAACTCCGTGATGCAAATGCATTCCAAAACAGATACCACGACTGCTTACGGTTCGACGGAATTATGGTCGGAGGCCATACATGCACCTGGGGCAGGGCAAATGAAATACCTCAAAGAGCTTCTGCTTTCCCAAGACGATTATTTCAATCGTATACCGGATCAGTCTATCGTAGCGGAAAACGGTGAAAAGTATGATCGCTTATTGGCTACCCGTACAGATTCCTATGCCTTTATTTACAACTACAATGGTCGGGAGATGAAGATAAATATGGGTAAGATAAAGGGTGATAACGTGAAAGCATCCTGGTTTAACCCACGTAATGGGGAGAAAACGGCCATTGGCGACGTCGAAAATAAAGGTGTTCAGGTTTTTCAACCTGAAGGCGGTAAGAAGGATGGCAATGACTGGGTGTTGGTTTTAGAAAGTAAAAATTAAATAGGAGGATTTAGATGGGCCTGATCCGCAACATTCTTTTTTTTAGTATAATCATCCTTTTGGCGTCTTGCCAAAAGGATGTGTACATGTTTACATCTTTTCATGAACCCGCCGATGAGGGTTTACGGTATTTGTACAGTACGGATGGCTACAAGTGGAACGCGATTGACGGCATTTATTTGAAACCTGAACTGGGTTCTCAAAAAATAATGCGGGACCCGTCGATGGTGCGCGATAAACAGGGGGTATACCATCTGGTATGGACAATCGCCTGGAAAGGAGATAAAGGAATAGGTTATGCGCAATCTAGGGATCTAATCCATTGGGAGAACAAAAAGATTCTTCCGGTTATGGAGCACGAACCGACTACGGTAAATGTATGGGCGCCAGAACTGTTTTACGATGAGGATGTGGATCGGTTCATTATCATTTGGGCTTCTACCATTCCCGGCCGGTTTCCACGTGGAATAGAACCGGAGGATAACAATCAGCGTATGTACTACACGACGACGACGGACTTTGAAACGTTTTCGCCCACGAAGTTATTTGCTGATCCGGGCTTCAGCATTATTGATGCAGTCATTGTGAAAAAGGACAAAGATGATTATGTACTGGTATTGAAAGATAATACACGCCCCAACCGAAATTTGAAAGTTGCTTTTGCAGATAATCCACTGGGACCGTATACCGATGTTTCTGCACCCTATTCGGATTACCTGACGGAAGGCCCTTCTGTGATCAAGATCAAGGACGAGTGGTTGATTTATTTCGACTCGTATGGCAGTAAAAGTTACGAGGCTGTGTCCACGAAAGATTTTAAAACTTTTGAAAAGGCAAATGACAGAATTTCTGTACCTGAAGGACACAAGCACGGAACGATATTTAAAGCATCACGGAAGGATTTGAAAAAGTTATTAAGTAGATAAAGACGCAGATAAGCTGATTCGCAAATAAGCAATAAAAGAATGAAGATAAAGTCAACAATATTAGGGATAGCTGTTTTGGGATTGGTGCAGCAAGCATTTGCGCAAGATACGGTACGTTATGTGGGCAAGACGCTTTCAAACGTGGATTATCATCACGGCCAACTAACTCCTGCCGTGGGTACGCATAATATTCAAGTATTCCGTGCAAATAGGGAGTTTCCGGAACTTGCGGGTGGTCACGGTTTTACCTATAATCACCAGCCGTTTCTGGCGTATTGGAACAATACGTATTACCTGCAGTTTTTGAGTAATCCTATTGGGGAACACATCGCGGATGGAAAAAGCTTGCTGCAAACGTCAAAAGATGGCTATAGCTGGACCGCTCCCGTAGAACTATTTCCGCCCTATTTGGTCCCGGAAGGTTTTACGAAACCGGGGCGCACCGATAAGGCTGGTAAAGATCTTTATGCGATCATGCATCAACGGATGGGCTTTTACACGTCTAAAAATGGCAAATTGCTTAGCATCGGTTATTATGGCGTCGCACTCGATGCCAAAGATGATCCCAACGATGGAAATGGCATAGGTCGTGTCGTCCGGGAAATCAATGCTGATGGTTCTTTTGGACCGATCTACTTTATCCGTTTCAATTCTTCGTTCAATCAAAAATTAGCTAAATATCCTTTTTATACAACGAGTAAAGATAAGGCATTTGTACAAGCCTGCAAGGAATTGATGCAGCAACCTTTAATGATGCAGCAGTGGGTAGAGGAGGCTGATCGTAATGATCCTTTGGTGCCGTACAGTCGGCCTATTAAAGCGTTTGCGTACTATCACCTAAACAACGGCGATGTAATTGGCCTTTGGAAACATGCGTTGACTTCCGTGAGTAAAGATGGAGGCAGAAGTTGGGCGTTTACACCACTCCGTGCTCCGGGCTTTGTCAACAGTAACGCAAAAATCTGGGGACAGCGTACATCAGATGGCCGCTTTGCTACGGTTTATAATCCTTCAGAGTTCCGTTGGCCTTTAGCAGTATCGACAAGCAGCGATGGACTGAATTATACGGATCTCATGCTGTTGAATGGTGAGATCAGTACAATGCGTTATGGAGGCAATTACAAATCATACGGTCCACAGTATGTTCGGGGTATTCTGGAAGGAAATGGAGTTGTACCGGATAACAATATGTGGTTGACGTACAGCATGAATAAAGAAGATATGTGGGTAGCGAAAGTGCCTGTGCCTCTTGCGTCGACTGTGCAGGAAAATGTAACAGACGACTTCTCAAGCGGAGGTAGTGAAGCCTATAATAAATGGAATATTTATAGCCCGTTATGGGCAAGCGCCAAGATAGAAGGCAATGCCCTGGTCTTACGCGACAAAGATCCATACGACTACGCGAAGGCGGAGCGTGTGGTTCCAGCTTCCAAAAAAATTAAAGTTGAATTTGTCATAACAGCAGAGCAGGCCGATACCGGGAATCTTCAGATCGAGCTTTTAGACAACAAAGGGTTAGCTGCGGCACGTTTGATCTTCGATGCGGATGGATCGATTAAAAACAAGGCGGGCTACAGAAATGCTGGCGTTCAGATGTATCAAGCAGGGCAGCAATATGTGGTCACATTAACTGCAGATGTCGCTACACGTTCTTTCCAGATGTCTATCAATGGCGAAGAGAAGGGTACACGCTTATTCTTCCAACCCGTAAGCGAGATCAGTCGTGTGTCCTTCCGCACAGGGGATGTGAGACGTTATCCAGATGCCGATACACCGACCGATCAGGAATTTGATGTTAAGAGTCCAGGTACGGCGGTTACCGAGGCAGTATATAAGATTCTTTCCTTTAAGGCAGAAAAGATAAATTAAATGAGACGAGTCGTCATATTCCTATATTTGGCTATTTTTTGCGTATCAGCGAAAGCTGATATTGTATTGCCAAATGTGTTTGCGCATCATATGGTGTTGCAACGGGATCAACCCGTTTCGGTTTTTGGTTCCGCAGACGTAGGTGAAGATGTCGTGGTGGAATTCGATGGGCAACGCAAATCTACTCGTGCAAACGCGGATGGTTACTGGAAAATAGAGCTGAAAGCCATGAAGGCAAACTCTGTAGGACAGACGCTGAGGATTCGTGGAAAAAATGAAATTCGATTGAACGATGTGTTGGTGGGGGAAGTTTGGCTGTGTTCTGGACAATCCAATATGGAGTATCCCATGCGTAAGATCGCCAAGGAAAAAGCGCCGTTGAAAGGGGAGTTTCCTCAACATGCTGTCGCGGAAGCTAACAATGCACAGATAAGGATTTTTTTAGTTCGCAGAAAGTTCCTAGCGAAACCAGATGGCCGCTATGAGGGATGGAGTGTAGCGCAGGATTCGGCTTTACGTCAATTTTCCGCACCCGCTTATTTCTTTGGTAAAAAACTTCAGGAAGAACTCGGAGTACCGGTCGGGATTATCTCTTCGGCGGTGAGCGGTAGCCGCATTGAACCTTGGCTGTCGGAATCGGCGCTGCAGGCTTCTCCTTATTTTAAAGATAAAAAAGTGGACGGAGACCCGGGTAAATTTTACCATTCCATGATCGAACCGCTCGCACCTTACACGATTAAGGGCTTTGTGTGGTATCAGGGAGAAACGAATGTTTTTTTGAAAGAGACGGTGGAGTATGCCTATAAGCTGAACGCGTTGATTACGGAATGGAGAGATGCGTGGCATAATCCGAAAATGCCGTTCTATTTTACGCAACTTGCACCATTTCACTATTCGTTAGACGAGAAGGGAGAGGTTAGGATGGCAAGAACAGTACTCCCTGAATTTCGGGAGGCACAGGACCTGATTTTACAGATTCCTTATACCGCCCGTATCATTACGACTGATCTGGCCGATAATGTACACGATATACATCCCAACTATAAATGGGAAATAGGACGTCGGCATGCGCTGAAAGCATTAAAGTACGCCTACAAAAAAGACATACCCGCAGACGGCCCTGAATTCCGGAAGGTGACATACCAAGGCAAGAAAGCTTTGGTTCATTTTAGCGGTGCTGGCGATGGCTTACAGGCAGTAGATGGAAAGCCATTAACTGGATTTGAAGTAGCGGGGATAGATGATAAGTATTATCCTGCCGATGCGGTTATTCGGAACGCAACGATTGTATTGGAAAGCGCTAACGTGCCGCAGATTCAGCAGGTGCGTTTCGCGTGGGATGAGGCAGCACAGCCTAATCTCGTGAACGGCACCGGATTGCCGGCGGCACCCTTTAGAACAAACAATCCCAATAAAAATTTAAAACTGAAATAGCTTATATACGATGAAATTTGGCCTAAAAATAGCATTATCTTTACTGTTGTCCATGTGTATTGGGGGAGACATCCTCGCCCAGAAGACCGAAACACAATATTTATCCGGAAGAGGTAAAGATAATACTACTTTATGGGATTTTTACGTGACCGAAGGCCGTCAAGCGGGTTCGTGGACAAAGATCCCTGTGCCATCTAATTGGGAGATGCAAGGATTCGGTAAGTACAACTACGGATTCAATAAGGAAGAAAATAAGGGTAAGGAATCGGGCCGCTATAAGCACACTTTTGTGCTGGATAAGTCTTGGAAAGGCAAGAAGGTCAATATCGTTTTTGAAGGATCAATGACCGATACGGAAGTCAAGATCAATGGAAAATTAGCTGGCGAAATTCATCAAGGTTCTTTTTACGTTTTCAGGTATGATATCTCCGACCTAGTGCAGTATGGAAAAACGAATATCTTGGAGGTTAATGTCGCTAAGCATTCTGCCAATAAATCGGTAAATGCTGCAGAGCGGGAAGCTGACTATTGGATTTTCGGCGGAATCTTTCGTCCCGTGTATCTTGAGGCTATTCCAAAAGATCATATCGCCCGTGTGTCGTTGGACGCAAAGGCAGACGGGAGCTTTCGTGCAAAAATTCGGACGGAAGGTACTGCGGATAGGGTTCGTATGCAACTCTATGATGACCAGGGAAATGCTTACGGATCGGCTATTGAACAGCAGTTGAATGGAACGGAGGCCTGGTTGGACGCTACGTTTTCTAATCCAAGATTGTGGTCATCGGAATTTCCCAATTTATATCGGGCTCAATTCACATTATTACGAAAAGGGAAAACACTGCACCAAATCGAACAAAAGTTGGGATTTCGTACTGTTGAGGTCAGGGAACGCGATGGGGTCTTTATCAATGGGGTAAAAATAAAGTTTAAGGGTGTTAACCGTCATTCTTTTCATCCGGAATCCGGCAGAACAACAAGTAAAGAGATTAGCGTTCACGATGTCAAACTCATGAAAGAAATGAACATGAATGCGGTACGTATGGCGCATTATCCGCCAGATAATCATTTTTTGGAAGCATGCGACTCGTTGGGGTTATATGTGATGAATGAATTGGCAGGTTGGCATGGACATTACGATACGCAAGTGGGATCAAAATTATTGCGTGAAATGATGGTGGTTTCTGAAAATAACCCGTCGATTATCTTTTGGGCAAATGGAAACGAGGGCGGACATAATCCCGAACTGGACACGATCTTCTTTGAAGAAGATCTGCAAAAGCGCCCGTTAATTTATCCCTGGGCAGTATATGGTGGATTCGAAACAACCCACTACCGCGAATATAATTATGGCATAGGAACCTATGATCACGGACACAACATCGTCATGCCAACAGAATTTTTGCATGGCATGTTTGATGGTGGTCACGGCGCGGGGATAGAAGACTATTGGAAGGCGATGTGGGCAAATCCGCTATCTGCCGGCGGTTTCCTATGGGACTTTCAGGATCAGGGGGTAGTTCGGACAGATAAGCAGGACAGTATTGATACGGATGGTAACCACGGTGCAGATGGCATTGTAGGTCCGTATTATGAAAAAGAAGGCAGTTTCTTTACGATAAAAGAGGTTTGGAGCCCGATATTCTTTGAAAAAAGAGAAATGACAAAAGACTTCGATGGTGCTTTCCACATAGAGAACAGGTATTCTTTTACTAATATAAATCAATGCACATTTTCGTATGAATTACGGAAATTAGGAAGGTTTGGTGAAGACAAAAACAGTCAAACGGGTACTGTTGTTTCACCAGATATCAAGCCGTATGATAGAGGTATATTGAAAGTGAATTTTCCAACGGACTGGCGTAGCTACGACGCGCTGTACATTACGGCTAAAGATGTAAATGGACTCGAAATTTATACCTGGAGCTTTCCGATCATACGACCAGCTACGACGGCAGAACAACTAATTACAGTCGGGAATGGTACCATTCAGGTGTCTGAAGAGGCGAATAGTCACGTGATTAAAGCCAACGGGATAACATATCGCATCAATAAGACGACGGGACTATTGGAACAGGTCGACAATGCAAAGGGCCGTATACCATTTTCGAATGGTCCTGTGCTGCAAGAAGCTGTGAATAATTTTAAAGGATTTACAATTACCGAAGAAAGTGATAAAGTAATTATTGCCTCGACATTTGATAAGAAGGAGAGTTATAACACGCTGCGTTGGGAGATTTCGGCTTCGGGTCAATTAAAAATGCATGTGCAGTATTTTCCAGAGGCTTACTTCACGAGGTTTGTCGGTGTAAACTTTTCGTTTCCCGAAGATCAAATTAAAGGGGTAGAATATTTGGGAATGGGACCGTATCGGGTGTGGAAAAATCGCATGAAAGGGAACCAATTTGGAGTATGGAAAAAAGATTATAACGATGTAGCTACGGGTGAAGTCCCGTTTCAGTATCCGGAATTCAAAGGATACCATAGCAATATGTACTGGACAGAATTCATTACAAAGGAGCAGTCTTTTAAAGTATTTACGGATAGGGAGGATGTGTTCTTACGCTTGTTTACGCCAAAAGAGCAGAAAGATACGGACTGGAAGAATATGGAACCTACTTTTCCGAATGGAGATATTTCGTTCATGAATGGGATATCCGCTATTGGAACTAAAACCCAAAAGCCGGAAACAACAGGTCCTATGGGAATGAAGCATGTGTATTACGATTTTGAGAAAGAGCCGATAAGAGCACTACATATGATATTGTATTTTGATTTTTCGGGAGAGTAGTAAAATGAAAGAGATGACGAAGAGTATAGGTTTGATTTTCCTGCTGTGTTTAAGCTTAACCACTTTTGCACAAACCAGAGTAGATGCTCTACGTTGCGAATTGTTGGAAAATCCAATCAGTATGGATGTGTTGCAACCTCACCTGAGCTGGAAGATTGCTACGGACGAAAGAAATGTGGTGCAGCTTGCTTACCATGTCCTTGTAGCCTCCTCTCCCGAAAAACTAGCACAGGATATTGGCGACCTGTGGGATTCAGAGAAAATAACTTCTGCTAATTCTATACAGGTGATCTATCACGGTAAGCCGTTGAAATCTAGGAATGAATGCTTCTGGAAGGTCAAGGTCTATACAAATAAAGGGGAGTCGGAATGGTCAAATGTAGCACAGTGGACCATGGGATTGTTGCACTATAAAGACTGGACGGGACGTTGGATAGGGTTCGACCGTTATTTCCCAACCGACAATGTGGAGGAAGGCCGGTTATCGGCGCGTTATCTTCGGAAAGAATTCAAGACGGAAAAAAAAGTTCACAAAGCCATAGCCTACATCATGGGCATGGGGCTGTATGAACTGTATATAGATGGTCAGAAGGTGGGGGATCAGGTATTAGCACCTTCACCGACGGATTATACGCAAAATATTAAGTACAACGTGTTTGATGTAACAGATAGGTTGACCGAAGGTGATCACGCGCTGGGTGTAGTTTTAGGAAACGGACGCTTTTATGCCATGCGACAAGCCAAGCCATATAAAGTCAAAACCTTTGGGTTTCCGAAGTTACAGTTTCAATTGATGATTACCTACACGGATGGCTCTACAGAAACCATCAAAACCGATGATTCATGGAAAGGTACAGCAAACGGCCCCATCACCGCAAACAATGAATATGATGGAGAAGATTATGATGCCCGTAAAGAATTGTCCGGATGGGCAAATGTGGGATTCGATGAACATGAATGGTTGCCATCTGAATATGTTCAGGAACCGGGGGGTACCTACGAAGCACAGCTGAATGGACACATGAAGGTAATGCAGGATATCGTCCCCGTGACGGTGACCCCTAAAGGAAATGGTCGATTTATCCTTGACTTCGGCCAAAATTTTTCGGGCTGGGTGAAGATGAAAGTAAAAGGGGAGAGCGGCACTAGGGTAACGCTTCGTTTTGCAGAATCGTTGGAGAACAATGGCGAGCTTTTTGTGACGAATCTGCGTGATGCCAAATCCACAGATCACTATACATTGCGTGGAGGTGAGGTAGAAGAATGGGAACCCCGTTTTACGTACCACGGATTCCGTTATGTGGAGGTAAGTGGATATCCCGGTACACCGACCAAGACCGATTTTGTAGGTCGTTTTGTTTATGATGCTATGGAAACAGTGGGCACATTTACATCTTCCAATATCTTATTAAATCAAATTCATCAAAATGCGTGGTGGGGTATAGCATCTAACTATAAAGGTATGCCCGTCGATTGTCCACAGCGAAATGAACGTCAGCCTTGGCTGGGAGATCGCCCTGTGACAGCCTATGGAGAGACTTTTCTATTTGATAACACAAACTTTTATATCAAATGGCTGGAAGATATCCGTTTGTCTCAAAAGGAAGATGGTGCCATACCAGATGTTGCTCCGGCTTTTTGGCGGTATTACAGTGACAACATCACCTGGCCGGGCACTTACCTGATGATTGCGGATATGTTGTACCGGCAAACGGGCGATATTCGTGTGCTAGAGCAGCATTATCCTGCTATGAAGAAGTGGATAAACTACATGGCTACACGCTATATGGATACGGAGGGTATCATTACGAAGGACAGCTATGGAGATTGGTGTTTCCCTCCGGTATCGATCGAAGCAGGTCGTGGACAGATTGCGGACAAGAAGTATCCTAGTGCGCTGATATCTAGCGCCAATTATTACTATTTGCTGAATCTGATGAGTAGATTTAGTTTAATAGTCGGACAGGATGACGATAAACTTTCTTTTGAAAAAAGTGCCGATGGCATGAAAAAGGCCTTCAACAAACGGTTTTATCATACTGAAGGTTTTTATGGAGACAACAAACTCACAGAGAATATCCTGGCGCTGTACTTTGGCTTGGTTGAAGAAGGAAACAAGACCCAACTCGAGAAACAGATCGTCCGTAACATTGAAGTCGAAAATAACGGACACCTGAGTACAGGTGTTGTGGGTATACAATGGTTGATGCGTACACTGACAGAGATGGGACGTGCAGATTTGGCCTATAAATTGGCAACCAATACAACCTATCCTTCCTGGGGGTATATGGTCGAAAACGGTGCAACAACGATCTGGGAATTATGGAATGGGAATACAGCGCATCCCAAGATGAATTCCCAGAATCATGTGATGATGCTTGGTGATCTGTTGGTGTGGTATTACGAGCATCTTGCTGGTATTAAATCTACCGAGAATGCTTTTCAGTCTATTATAATGAAGCCTGAAATCGTTGGTGATCTGACATTTGTTAACGCATCCTATAACAGTTCGCGGGGTATGATCGAATCGCACTGGGTGAAATCGAAATCGAGCTTTGAATGGCAGGTTCGTATTCCCGTGAATGCAAAGGCCATTCTACATATACCTGCTAAAGATCTACAATCTATTACCGAAGGGGGACAGAAGATTCAGGACAATAGCATATTTAATATCCTGGAATCCCAAAACGGCAGCGTGACAGTGGAAATCGGATCAGGACACTATCAATTCAAAACCAAATTGTAAATGAGAAAGAAATTGACCACAGCAATAGTTTTTTGTATCGTATTGTCGGTATCGTTAGCGCAGGAAAATGCGCTGTACAAATGGAGAAAAGGGATCGTAAAAGACGAATTTGTTTATGAATCTGCGCCGTTCCCATCATGCCATTCGGCAACGATGGCCGAAACTCCTCAGGGACTGGTTTATGCTTTTTTTGGCGGAACACACGAACGTAATCCGGACGTAGAAATCTATGTATGCCGATATGAGAACGGTCAATGGACAGCACCGCAATCTGCTGCTGATGGTGTCCAGCAAGATGGTCGCCGATTGCCCACATGGAATCCTGTATTCTATCAAATTCCTGATGGAGACTTGCTTCTTTTTTATAAGGTAGGCCCCAAACCTTCGGAATGGTGGGGCATGTTGAAGCGTTCCAAAGACGGAGGGAAAACCTGGTCGGATGCTGAAAAATTACCGGACGGCATTTTGGGGCCGATAAAAAATAAACCTGTTTTGTTAAGTAATGGTAACCTAATTAGTCCGACAAGTACCGAAGGAAACGGATGGAATATTCATTTCGAAATTAGTGCTGATTTTGGCAAAACCTGGCGTAAGGTAGGACCGATAGCAAGAGGTGTAGACGATGTAAATGCCATTCAACCCAGTGTTTTGGATCATGGAAATGGAAAATTACAGATCCTGGCAAGAAGTCGCAATTGGGCAATCGTAGAATCCTGGTCAACCGACAATGGAGAGACCTGGACTCCGTTGGTCAAGAGCAGCTTACCCAATAACAATTCGGGAACAGATGCCGTAACAATGAAAAATGGTACCCATGTACTGGTTTACAATCATGTGCTACCTCCACCGGAAAGTCCGAAAGGCAAACGGACACCATTGAATGTTTCTATTTCCAAAGATGGTAAAAACTGGGATGCCGTACTGATCTTGGAGGATTCTCCGATCAGTCAGTATTCCTATCCTGCTGTTATACAGACGAAAGACGGACTTCTACATTTTGCCTATACGTGGCGACGTGAAAAAATGAAACATGTGGTCGTGGATCCAGCAAAATTAAAAAAGAGAAAGATTAAAAATGGAATATGGCCAACAGTGAACGGATATAGTTTACCAGAAGAAGAACCATATAAAGCAGAAGAAGAATAACTGATAGTTCATTGTATATGTTAACGAGTCGTGTGTTAAAAATTAATTTTCCGGGCCAATTGGTGTTCGGAAACGGAGTGTTAAAACAACTGGAGGAAGACCTTGTTCAGATGCAATGTAAGGGGGTCATCGTGATGACCATTTCCCCTTTGGAAGAGCAGTTAGCACCTTTCGTTCAGACGTTGCGCAATCATGCTGTCCAAGTTATTGTGGATACGAGCATCGTGCAAGAACCTACCTTTGCTGATTTTCGGCAGATAATGGCAAGGTTCCAGTCTGCTGATGTGGATACGGTCATAGGTATAGGCGGAGGCAGTGTTTTGGATGTTGCAAAATTAGTTGCTGCACAATTGGGCAATACCCAAACCTTAGAAGAGATTGTTGGAAACGGATTGCTTAAGGAGAGAGGTAAACGTTTGATATGTATGCCAGCTACATCGGGCACAGGGAGCGAGGTTTCTCCAAACGCTATCTTAGTCGATGACGAAGGACAGAAGAAGGGTATAATCAGTCCTTTTTTAGTGCCAGATATGGTATATGCAGATCCTCTATTGACCCTAAGCCTGCCAGCGTCGATTACAGCAGCCACCGGTTTGGATGCGCTGACACACTGTTTGGAAGCGTATACGAATAAGTTTTCCCAACCATTTATTGACATGTACGCTTTTGAAGGAATGCGTCTGATTGCTGCTAACCTAGAAGAAGCGGTAAATAATGGGCATAATGAAGAAGCTAGAAGTCGGGTCGCTCTGGGCAGTATCTTGGGAGGTTTTTGTTTAGGTCCCGTTAATACCGCTGGGGTTCATGCATTGTCGTACCCATTAGGGAGTTCGTTTCACCTGCCACATGGACTATCTAATGCGCTATTATTACCCTATGTCATGGAATACAATTATAGCGCAAGTCCAAAGAAATATGCTGAGGTAGCTATTGCCCTGGGCTGTAAAAGAGAAGGAACAGATGAAGAAACTGCACAGGCGGGAATAACCAAAATAAAAGAACTTATAAAAGCTTGTGGCATACCTGCGCGGTTGCGTGAATTGGATATACCAAGGGGGGCTATTCGCCAAATGGCAGCTGATGCCATGAAAATTACACGATTGTTGGTCAACAATCCTAGAGAGATTACATTGACGGATGCCATATCCATTTTTAATGCCGCTTATTAATTTATGAAAGAAAATAAAATGAAAGATACTATTGTTCCTGTAGTTGCTCCGCTCCATCAGGATCGTACCCTAGATAAGGATGCTGTAGGACGTATTTTCTCGTACTTATATGCAAATAATGCCATCCCTTTTATATTGGGAACGACCGGGGAGTCCGCTTCCCTGTCCAACGCCTTTAAAGAAAAGTACTTGCATGCAGCTTTAGCAAATAAGGTAGCGGATCAGCAAGTTTACGTGGGTATTTCCTCCAATATACTGGAGGAATCTATTGATTTGGCGCAACAGGCATACGATTTAGGCGTAAAAGCTGTCGCAGCTACATTACCCACCTATTATAAGCTGTCAGATGCGCAGATGGAGAATTATTTTCTGCAGTTGGCTGAAAAATCTCCTACTGATTTGATTATCTACAATATTCCTGCTACGACCCATATGTCTATCCCCCTTTATTTATTGGACAAATTGAGTTACCATCCAAAAATTGTTGGGGTTAAGGACTCGGAAAGAAGTATAGAGCGCTTAGATCAGTCATTATCATTATGGGCCGACAGGGCGGATTTTAAACATTACATGGGGTGGGCAGCAAAGTCAGCCTACGCTATGATAAACGGTAGTGCGGGCATAGTGCCCAGTTCGGGTAACTTTGCGCCCGCAATCTATCGGCAGATGTGCACCGCTGTACAGGATGGTGATGTAGATTTAGCCTACGCGTTGCAGAAGCAATCGGACGACTTGGGTGCATTATATCAAACGGATAAATCATTGGGTGAATCCCTGTGGGCGTTAAAAGTCCTGATGAAAGAGCTGGGCTTATGTGATGCCCATATGATGCCACCATTACAAGCGCTGGATGCAGCAGAGGAAAGTAAACTGATCTCCGCTTTTCAGGAGTTAATTAATAAAGACAGTATAAAATTGAATATTACGAATCATGTCTAAACCTATCATTGGAATTACCATGGGCGATCCGGCTAGTATTGGTCCCGAGATAGCTTTAAAAGCAGTTTTAAACCCTCATATTCATGAAATATGTAGACCATTGCTCGTAGGTGATGGAGCCGTTTTCGAACATATCGCAACGGTTTTGGGAATGAAATTGACTATCCATCGTATTCAGCAGGTATCGGAAGCCAAGTTTGAATTGGGAACAGTAGATGTTTTTGATTTAAAAAACACGGATATGGCCAAGATCACTTTTGGTGAAATTTCGGCTGAAGCGGGAAAGGCCTCTTTTGAATCGGTAACTAAGGTTATCGATCTGGCCTTAAAAGGCGAGGTTGAAGCCACAGTAACAGGGCCGATCAATAAAAAGTCCATTAATGAGGCGGGGCATTATTTTGCGGGGCATACGGAAATTTATGCGCATTATACCGGGACGAAGAAATATGCGATGCTCTTGGTAGAAGACAATTTAAAAGTGATCCATGTTTCTACCCACGTCTCACTGCGGCAAGCATGTGATCTGGTAAAAAAGGACCGGATTGTAGAAGTAGTAGATTTGTTGCATCATGGTTTGATCAGTTTGGGTGAGACAAATCTAAAAATAGGTATTGCCGGTCTAAATCCGCATGCGGGCGACTCCGGTTTATTTGGAACGGAAGACGATGAAGAGATTCTTCCGGCCGTTGTCGAAGCAAAATCCAAAGGGTACGACGTGGAAGGGCCGATTCCTGCTGATACCTTGTTTTCAAAGGCGGCAACAGGCCACTATGGTGGTATTGTAGCCATGTACCACGACCAAGGGCATATTCCGTTTAAGTTGACTGGGTTTAAGTGGAATGCGGAGAAGAAACAGATGGATAGTGTAAAAGGGGTAAATATAACCATGGGGCTACCTATTATCCGGACATCGGTAGATCATGGTACGGCATTCGAAATTGCAGGTAAAGGTGTTGCGAGCCCAGACGCAATGATTTTAGCGATTGAATCAGCTGTTCAACTAACGCAAAATAAGTAACAGATATGGCCGCCATGTTAATAATTGCAGATGATTTGACCGGAGCAGCGGAGATTGGAGGGATTGCGCTACGGTATAATCTAACTGTGGATATTGTACATCGATTGGATCAAAACGCAATGGTAGACGTACTGGTATTGAATACGAACACCCGATCGTTAGCAACAGAACAGGTGGTGCCACATTTGGAATCGCTGTTTGGCGATTTGGATCGGACGGTATTTGGATTTATCTATCTTAAGTTCGATTCGGCACTTCGGGGGCATATTGCACGAGAACTCGTATTTTATAAGGATTATTTTGGTTTTGAATCAGCCGTATTTTGTCCTGTAAATCCGGCTTTAGGTCGGGTAATCAAAAATGGGCACTACATCGTGAATGGGAAATGGATTAACCAAACGAGCTTTTCGGATGATCCGGAATTTCCGGTTAACGAAAGCCAGGTGTTGGCTATTCTGGGTACGCCAGAGTGGAAACTCGTTAGTGATTTTTCCACTATTTATGTAGAAACAGGAATCGTCGTTCCCGAAATTGAAAATACCCTACAGCTGGAGGTATTGGTGCGGAATATTTCTGACAGTAAATTATTGGCGGGAAGTGCAGCATTTTTTAACCTTTTATTAGGAGAAAAATTTCAGCTATACCAAGATCAAACAGAAAAACATGTAGTGCTGAAATATCCTTTATTGTATGTTTGTGGTTCTGCACATGAAGATAATAACAATCGGATTGCGGAAGTAAACCCGGAATATGTGGTTTATTTGGACGAGAGGGATGGCATAGCGAAAGAACTGGTTCAAAAACTCGAGGCAAACACAAAGGCTGTATTTGCTGTTTCACCAAGCTTACGAGGGAGTGCGGGTGAAATAAGGCAAACCATGGCTGAGGTTGTGGCTGAGGTATATGATCGGGTGACAATAAAGGATCTGGTTATTGAAGGAGGAGCTACATCGTATGAGATATTGATGGCGTTGGGCATTGAAGCAATGACTCCGGTGCAGGAGATACAACCGGGCCTGATTAAAAGTAAGGTGAAGGATAAAGAATTATTTGTTACATTAAAGCCGGGGAGTTATCCTTGGACGAATGAACTTTGGGCATTTTAATGCGCAAATAAAACCAAATTATAATGAATAAACCTATTTTGAGCATTTTTGATTACGGTATTATTGTAGTGGTATTGCTGATCACGCTCTATTTTGGATTGCGGTACGCAAAGAACCAAAAAACGACGGCTGATTATTTCTCAGCGAAAGGACGTGTACCTTCCTGGGCAATAGGTATGTCTTTATTGGCAACGTTGATTAGCAGCGTTACGTTCTTGGGGTACCCTGCAGAAGGTTACTCGCACAACTGGATTCTTTTGGTACAAGGGCTAATGGTGCCCATCGTTCTTCTGGGAACGGTTTGGTTCATCGTACCGCTCTACCGAAGGGTAATCGGACTGAGTACCTACGAATATTTTGAAAAGAGATTCGGCAATTTTGCCCGTTATTACAGCTCCATTGCGTTTGTGTTAAGGCAATTTTCGGGAATGGGAACTGTACTTTACCTGTTGGCAATAGCCCTATCAAGTATGACGAATATCAATACCTATTGGATTATTATTGTCGTTGGATCCATCATTGTTATTGTAAACCTGTTAGGTGGAATTGAAGCGGTGATATGGCTAGATGTTTTTCAGGGGTTTATGTTGTTCGCTAGCGGTATTTTATGTCTCTTGGTACTGATATTCTCCGTGCATGGCGGTCTGCCAGAAATATGGCGCATTGCTTCGGAAAACGGAAGGACGGGATTTGGACCGTATGATTTGGACTTTTCCCGATTGACATTTGTGGTTATGGCGATTAATGGGATGTTCTATGCCATTCAGAAATATGGAACAGATCAAACGGTCATACAGCGGTATTTAACGGCGAGATCGGATAAATCTGCGATAAAGGCGTCTTTATTGGGGATTTTACTCACCGTACCGGTGTGGTCTTTGTTTATGTTTATCGGCACGGCGCTTTTTGTTTATTATACGCAGCACAGCTTACCCGATGATGTGGGGCCTAACAGTGTATTCCCATACTTTATCATGAGCAACCTGCCTGTAGGGGTAGTTGGCTTTATTTTAGCGGCCATGGTTTCTGCGGCAATTTGTAGCCTAAGTGCCGATCTCAATTCATTGGCTGCTGTAGGAGTTGAAGATTACTATAGAAAGTTGCGCCCTAAATTGGCAGACAGAAGCTATTTATTAGCAGGTAGATGGATGGTCGCTATCGCCGGCCTAATTTCTGTTGTAATTGGTTTCGTGTACGTTAACTTAGGCAGCCAGAGTATCCTGGGAATTATCTTTACTTTATACGCCATTTTTTCGGGCGGTATTGTCGGAGTTTTTCTATTGGGTGTATTTTCTACCCGCGCGAACCGTCAAGGTGTTAACATTGCCATTATTGTCTGTATTTTGTTTACGGCATATGCTTTTCTGACCAGTACAGAAATAGATTTTGGCGGAGAGCAGCTTGTTCTATTGGATTTAGGTCAGTTTAATTTTACGCATAATAAATTGATGTTGGGTGTATACAGTCACCTGATCGTTATTATCGTGGGGTATGTGGCCAGTCTGTTCTTTCCGAAACCCGATTTAGATCCCAATTTATTCTACAACGGTTGGAAAGCTTCTCAGAAAATTGAAAAAGAAAAAGGAGGCTCTTATGAATAAATATCTGCTCTTGGTGTGTGTACTGGTCTTTTTAAGCAAAGTTGTTTCTGCGCAGGATTCGGACCATCAATACCGTAAACCCTTAAAAGAGGTGATCGAGCTAATTGAAAAAAGATATGATATTACGATAAAATATAATGAGGAGCAAGTCGACGGAAAATGGCTGAATTATGCAGCATGGCGCTTTCGAGCCGATGTAGAGGAGACCTTAAAAAATGTACTTGCACCTTTGGATATGAAGGTAAATAAGGAGGGAGACCGGAAATACAAGCTAAAAGAATACGAGTACTACCGGTGGGAAGTCAAGGAGGGTTGGGATTACCTGGATCAATTGGGCGCACAGTATCACGATCGGGAATCTTGGGAGTTGCGTAAAAATCAAATTAGACCAGCGCTGTATGAAGCACTTCGGCTGTCGCCAATGCCTGAAAGACTGCGCTCCAAACCCATTCTTACGGCGAAAAGAGTTTTTCAGGGCTACACGGTACAAAATTTTGCGTTGGAAATTTTGCCGGGAGTATACGTCAACGGATCCTTTTATACGCCATTAAAGAACAAACGAAAGATTCCGGTTGTATTGAGTCCAGATGGGCATTGGGCAGATCATCGCTACCGTAAAGATGCGCAGATCCGCTGTGCAATGATTGCTAAAATGGGAGGCATGGCGATCAGCTACGATCTGTTTGCCTGGGGAGAGTCGCTACTGCAATTCAACGCCGAAGACCATAGAAAGAGCCTAGCACTCACTGTGCAGACATTGGGCGGAATTCGAATATTGGATTATATCTTGGAAAATAAAGAGGTCGACGCCACCCGTATTGGCATCTGTGGAGGATCTGGTGGTGGAAGTCATGCTGTCCTCATGACGGCCATTGATGAACGTATTACGCTAAGTATTCCCGTAGTATCGTTGTCCTCCTATTTTTATGGGGGCTGTCCTTGCGAAAGCGGATTGCCCATTCACGCCTGCGGAGGAGGAACCAATAATGTAGAACTGGCGGCTATGGCGGCTCCGCGGCCACAATTGGTTATTTCCGACGGTAAGGACTGGACGGCACATATGCCCCAGCACGACTACCCTTACCTGCAGAAGATATATGGCTATTATGGTGAGGAGAATAATGTATATAACGTGCACCTGCCCGAGGATGGTCACGATTTTGGTTATTCGAAACGTAAACCGGTATATGACTTCTTAGGTAAGCATTTTAGTTTACAGGCCACGGGACTGCAAAGTTCGGACGGAGAATATGATGAATCTGGTTGCACAATAGAGGAAAAAACAGCGCTATATGTATTTGGTGTCAGGGGAGAAAATTTACCGGCTCATGCGATACATGGATTTGAAAATTTGGAAAAACTGTTTCAATAGAGAGCTATGGAAAAATTCAATAGAAGAGATTTTATAACAACGTCAGCGCTCTTTGGAGCGGCTTGTTTGATGCCTACGGCTCTTTTGGCTTCGTCGGCTAAAGAACACCGTTACAAGATCGCAGTCATTGATCTGATGATTTTAAAGCGTCAAAAGCTGAGTGCTTTTGAGCTAGCAAAGGAAATAGGTGCCGACGGACTGGAGGTTGATATGGGCGGATTGGGTAACCGGGACACGTTCGACAGCATCTTAGCAGACCCAAAAGAACGGGAAGCATTCTTGGCGAAATCCAGGGAACTCGGTGTATCCATCTGCGCACTGGCCATGACGGGCTTTTACGCGCAATCTTTTGCTACGCGGCCAACCTATCAACAAATGGTAGGAGATTGTCTGAAGACCTGCCAGCAGATGGGGGTGAAGGTTGCTTTTTTGCCTTTGGGAGTGCAGGGCGATTTGGTTAAAAATCCGGAATTACGCCCAGCGATCGTGGAACGATTAAAGATAGTGGGTAAAATGGCTAAAAAGGCAGGAGTAGTCATCGGCATAGAGACGGCCTTGGACGCGCAGGGAGAAGTTGATCTGTTAAAAGAAATAGGATCTAAAAATATACAGATCTATTTCAACTTTTCAAATCCATTAAAAGAGGGGCGCGATCTGATCAGTGAGTTGAAAATCTTAGGTAAGAAGCGTATTTGCCAAATCCATTGCACCGATGAAGACGGCGTATGGCTGGAAAACAATACCCGACTGAATATGCCGGAGGTGAAAGTTGCCTTAGACGGAATGGGCTGGAAAGGATGGTTGGTGATCGAACGTTCGCGTGATGCCAGCTTATCTCCGCGGATGGTAAAAGAAAATTTTGGGGCAAATACGAGATATATGAAACGTGTATTTCAATGAGATCAGGGTATATAAAAAAATAAATAGATGAAGACAGTAAACGTTTGGTGCGTACTCGTTTTCCTTTTTGCAGGATGTGGATCGGAAAGGCTGAATTATGAGCAGCTGGATAAAGCATTATTGTCCTATGCGCAGGTAGGCTCTGCTCATATGCCGGAAGAAATAGCGGAAGTAAATTCTCCCTATTTTGATGCGGTATTTCAACGTCCGGATTTTCCACCTGTAATAGATTCTGTTTTTCCGGGAGATGATATACAACCGCGAATAGATGCCCTAGCCAATATTGGTGGAGGTACATTGATTGTTAAGGTAGGGAACCATTTCACAGGTCGACTGGAGTTGAAATCGAATATTCATTTGTATCTGGAGGAAGATGCATTGATTGAATTTAAAAGTGAAATTGAAGCCTTTCTTCCGGTTGTTTTTACACGTAATGAAGGCATAGAGTTGTATTCGTTGGGGGCATGTATTTACGCCAACAATGCGAAAAATATTGCCATCACGGGCAAAGGTAAATTAATAGGTCCGGGGAAGGGTAAGGTGCGTGAACGGACTATGACACACGACGTCATCGAAAATCTAGTACTCGCAGATACACCTGTTGAAAATAGAATTTACGATGGAAAAACAGCGGATTACATTTTCCCGCCTGCACTGATTGCACCCATTAATTGTGAAAATGTATTTATTGAAGGTATTTCGTTGGAGCGGTCGGCTTTTTGGAATATTGTGCCTACTTATTGCGAAAACGTGATCATTAGAGGGGTTAATATCCATTCAATCGGTATTCAGCGGGGAGATGGTATAGATATCGAATCCTCGAGAAATGTGCTTATTGAGTATTGTACATTTAATACTGGAGATGATTGCATTGCTTTGAAAGCAGGTAGGGGAGACGACGGTCTCCGTGTTAACCGACCCACAGAAAATGTGGTGGTTCGTTACTGTTTGGCGGAACGAGGTCATGGTGGTCTTACTGTTGGCAGTGAAACGGCAGGACAAGTGCAACAAGTTTACGTACACGACTGTGCTTTCGATGGTACAGATGTGGGCATACGTTTCAAAACACGGAGACCCCGTGGTGGAGGGGGCAATAATATGTTTTTTGAAAACATACGGATGAATGTTGTGCATTCGGCACTCCGTTGGGATATGCTGGGCAGTGCGACGCATGTGGGTAATGCCGCAAGTCGTGACCATCAGGTGAAGCCGAACAGATTAACGCCGAGATTCTCGGATATCACCATACGGAAAGTTCTGATTGAAAAGGCGGCTGATTGCATTAAAATAGATGGAATTCCGGAATCCATGTTGGAAAACGTACGCTTCTCTAATATTCACGCTGCCGCAGAACGGTATTTTGTGGCTAAGGATGCCAAAGATATTATAATAGAAAACAGCAGTATCAACTGTGTGGAATGTGAAATAGATACCGTAAATGTATCTGGATTGAATCAAAGGAATGTTGAATTTATAAACTAGCTGATCGATTTTATGAAGATAGTTTCTCTTTTATGTGTCTGTTTATTGATCTCTGCCTCCTTATTTGCGGATTTACGAATAAAGGAACTTACGGTAGAGAACCGTATTAATCCATTGGGAATTAATACGCTTACACCTGCTTTTAGTTGGAAATTGACGAGTGCAAAGAAAGACGTCGTTCAAAGATCATATCGAATTGTAGTGAGCGAAGACAGTGCGCAGTTGGTAAGGGCAACGGCCGCCAAAACCTGGGATTCGGGGAATATCTCTTCTGATCAATCACTTTTTATAAAGTATAAAGGATCTGCATTAAAGGCAGGGACAACCTACTATGTATTCGTCGAAGTCGAAGATAATTATGGTGCACGAGCTAAAAGTGAAATTTGTCATTTTCATATGGGATTGCTCACCGAAGCAGACTGGGGGAAAGCAGAGTGGATTGCGCGTGAGAAGTTGCCGGATTCGTTAGTTAATCCCCTTCCCTTAAGCTCAAGCAAACTTCGGATTGACAAAAATTACGATCTCCCTGTATTTCGTAAAACGTTCTCCTTAAACAAGAAAGTAAAATCAAGCTATGCCTATGTATCTGGATTGGGACATTATGAGTTACAGCTGAATGGTAAGCGTTTAGATGATGCGTTCTTGCAACCGGGATGGACGAAATACGACAAAGAAGCATACTATGTAGTCTACGATTTAACCACTTCGCTACAGCAAGGGAAAAATGCGTTTGCAATACTTCTAGGAAATGGGTTCTATTATATACCGCCAATTAAGGGGCGTTACCAAAAACATAAGGTTGCTTTTGGCCTGCCGAAGCTAAAAATGAAGGTAGTGACCGTATATGAAGATGGTACATCCGACACGGTAGAAACGGATGAAAGCTGGAAGGTGCATGCCTCACCGATTGCATTTTCAAGTATGTATGGAGGAGAGGATTTTGATGCGCGTATCCTGCCAAAGGATTGGACCGACGTACACTATGATGACTCCAAATGGGAGAAGGCTATCGTTGTCGGCGGACCGGCTTTACGTGCCCAAGAAATAGCACCCACCAAGGTGATGGAAACGTTTAAGCCCGTTTCACATCAAATCGTACCATCACGTAAAAGCGAGGTATACGATTTTGGGCAGAATGCTTCGGGAATTGTATCGATAACGATCCGTGGGAATGAAGGCGATACGATTCGGGTATATCCGGCAGAATTATTGAATGCCGATGGCTCTGCTAATCAAAAACATACAGGAAGTCCTTACTATTACCAGTATATATTTGGCAAGGAAAAAGAAGTGACCTGGTCTCCGAGGTTTACATATTATGGACTACGCTATGCAGAAGTCATCAAGATGCCTGTGGCAGGAAGTCAGGTTGATATGCTACATATCGAATCGCATCATATCCGCAACAGTACCTCGACCGTTGGTACATTTGTTTCATCAGACACCTTATTTAATCAAATACACGAATTAATTAAATGGGGTATTCAAAGCAATATGGTCTCTGTTTTTACGGATTGTCCACACCGGGAGAAATTAGGCTGGTTAGAACAGTTACATCTAATGGGGCCATCGGTGCAGTACAATTTTGATGGAGGTACGTTGTTCGCTAAAGCCCTGCGTGATATGCGCATGTCGCAAACAGCAGATGGCCTTGTACCGGAGATAGCTCCTGAATACGTGCAATTCGACTGGGGTGGAGATATGTTTAGGGACTCACCCGAATGGGGAAGTAGTTCCATCCTATTGGCATGGTATGCGTAT
The DNA here is from genome assembly GCF_005048855.1 of Sphingobacterium olei. Classification (GTDB taxonomy): domain Bacteria; phylum Bacteroidota; class Bacteroidia; order Sphingobacteriales; family Sphingobacteriaceae; genus Sphingobacterium; species Sphingobacterium olei. The sequence continues at coordinate 491,456 of NZ_SUME01000002.1, read as the reverse complement.
CAATGGTATGGTGATAAAACCTATCTCACGGATAATTATAGTATGATGAAGAAATATGTCGCTTATCTACAGTCCAAAGCCAAAGATAATATCCTTTATCAGGGATTGAGCGACTGGTATGATATTGGCCCGGAACGACCCGGAGTTTCTCAATTGACACCACATGGTGTGACAGGTACAGCGATTTACTACTACGATTTAACGGTAATGGGACACATAGCCGAAGAGCTTGGTTATGCAGATGACAAACTTTACTTCGACTCATTGCGCACCGAAGTTTATACATCTTTTAACAACACATTTTACAAAGCTGAGCAAGGTCAGTACGCTACGGGGAGCCAGACAGCTCAAGCCATGGCTATTTATATGGGATTGGTCGATGAGCAAAATCAAGAAAAAGTTTTGCAGGCACTATTGCAGGATATTTCGTCCAGAGATACCTCGTTTACAGCGGGTGATGTCGGACATCGATATTTGATTCAGGCACTGACAAATAACAATAAAGACGATATGATTTATGCCATGCATAAAGATGATACCCGTCCGGGATATGGTTATCAGATTAGAAAAGGAGCTACGGCATTGACGGAGTCCTGGGCAGCCTTGCCTAATGTGTCCAATAATCATTTTATGCTCGGTCATTTGATGGAGTGGTTTCATGCGAGTTTAGGTGGTATTCGTCAAGCCTCTAATTCAGTTGCTTTTAAACACCTCGTTATCGAGCCACGTCTGCTGGACAAAGTAGCGGACGTAAAAGTAACATATGAAACGCCTTACGGTGAGGTGATGCTAGATCGTAAATTAACAATTAAAGGCCATACGTACCGTATTCATGTTCCCGTTGGAACAGAGGCAAAGGTCGTTTTGCCGAAGGTCGGCAAGTACAAAATAAATGGTAAGACACCGAAGAAATCTATATTGTCGACCGTTGGAGATAACGTGAGTATTGACCTGGGTTCTGGAGTTTATCATATAGTAGAATAAGATGATGCGATTACTTTATATATTTCTCTCGTTCTTGTTTTTTCAACCCGTATGGGGACAAAATAAAGACTTGAAAGTTTCTGCAACGGAAATGCAGAACATTTACAATGCTGTCAAAACGCCATATAAGTATGGGTTAGTCGTTGTACCATCGACAAAGAAGCATCTCATGGATTGTCCTTCGGTATACAAGATCGGTCATATCTGGTATATGACCTATATTATCTTTGATGGTGTAGGATATGAAACTTATTTGGCGGAAAGTGCCGATTTATTGAACTGGAAGACGTTGGGGAAGCAATTGACCGCGGGGGAAGGTGATGAATGGGATGCCAAGCAAAAGGCAGGATACAATGCGTTGATCGATACGAAATGGGGAGGAAGCTATAAACTAAAAAAATACAAGGGCAAATATTGGATGTCCTATTTTGGAGGTTCTTCTGAGGGTTATGAGCCAGAGCCACTGTCATTGGGTATCGCCTATACGACGGAAACGCCTAATAGGCCTTTTGATTGGAACAGAATAGATAAGCCTGTATTAAGCAGTGAAGATGTCGATATCCGTTGGTGGGAGAATAGACATAAGCTTTTCAAGAGCTATATAATCGAAGACCCCAGCCGAAATACAGGGCACCGCTTTATTATGTACTACAACGCGGTAGGTGATTCGTTGGAGAATAATAAGCCAACACGGTGGTATGAACGTATTGGCATGGCGGTTTCGGATGATATGGTGAAGTGGAAACGCTATCTTCAAGATCCTGTCGTACATCATCCCGTAGGTATAACGGGAGATCCAATGATTCAGCGAATTAACAATACCTGGGTTATGTTTTATTTCGGTGCATTCTGGAAAGACCGCGGGGGGGCATTCAACCGTTTCGCAGCCTCAAAAGATCTGATTCACTGGACAGATTGGGAAGGTGAGGATTTGATCAGTTCTACGGAACCGTACGATGCACAGTATGCGCACAAATCTTTTGTAATTAAACACAAAGGGATAGTGTATCACTATTATTGCGCGGTAGATAAGGACGGTAATAGGGGGATCGCCTTGGCGACATCAAAGGATATCGGCAAGAGTGTGTTGAATTTTGTAAAGGAGTAATAATAGGGTTATTTAACTTTTTGAATAGATCAGTGAACAGAAAATGGGTAATAAATTTAATATGATTCGGAAGATAGTAACATTTATAGTTTTTTTAGCAGCTTCTCAATGGACGTTCGGACAAGCTAGGGAGCTTATTAACTTCAATACAGATTGGCGCTTTGTTCTGGATGATGATTTAACATTTAGGCATGCCGGTTTTGATGATAATGTGTGGAATCCGGTTACCTTACCTCACGATTGGAGCATGGGGTTTGATTTTGGAGCGGACTATCCTGCGGGTAATGCAGGTGGAGCGCTTCCAGGAGGAATAGGCTGGTATCGTAAATCTTTCTCATTGAATGAGCAGGATAAGGGAAAGGATATTGTACTTTATTTTGGGGGAGCATATCGTTATACGGAAGTTTGGATTAATGGTGTTTACTTAGGAAAGCATATCAATGGCTATCTTTCTTTTGAGCATGACTTGACAAAATATTTGAATTTTGGAAACAAGAAAAATGTCATTGCTGTCCGGGTGGACAATAGCTTACAGCCCAACTCGCGTTGGTATTCAGGATCAGGGATTTACCGGGATGTACGCTTAGAGAAGCGCAATCCTTCACACTTTTTGCGAAGTGAAACTTTTATCACGACACCTATGGTTGCTGTCGCCAAGAGTACAGTGCGTGTTCGATCGGCGATCAAGGGACAAGGTGTACAAGCTGTATTAAAGTTGATAGACGCACAAGGAAAGGTAGTGGCGAAGAAGAATATAACGGCTACAAAAGGCACCTTTGATGAGACATTGGAGATATCCCAGGCCAAGCTCTGGGATCCTAAAAATCCGAATCTATACCAGCTAGAGATTTCTTTATTGAGTGAAACCAATAAAGTTGTGGATGAACTGCACTACAAAGTGGGTTTTAGGAATTTCAAGTTTGATGAGCAAACCGGATTCTTTTTAAACGACCAGCCGTTGAAGTTGTTAGGGGTATGTTTGCACCATGATTTGGGAGCCTTAGGATCAGCTTTCAACAAATCTGCCGCAAAAAGGCAGCTGTTGATTATGAAAGATATGGGCGTCAATGCGATCCGTACAGCGCATAATCCGCCCGCTGAAGAACTACTGGATCTTTGTGATGAATTGGGCATTTTGGTGTACAACGAGGCTTATGACATGTGGAAGAAACGTAAGAACAGGTTCGATTATAATATTGACTTTGACGAGCACCATATCCCGGACCTTATTAGTTTTGTCAAACGCGATCGCAATCATCCTTCGGTTTTTATGTGGAGCATTGGTAACGAGATCCGTGAACAATTTGATAGCACAGGTATCGCCTTCACGCAAGAAATGAGCAAAGTGGTGAAAGAATTGGACCCGACAAGACCAGTTACTGTCGCTTTGACGGAAACGGAGTACGAAAAAAACTTTATCGCACAGGCAAGGACGTTAGATGTGTTGGGTTTTAATTACAAGTACTTTGACTATGATAAATTACCGATACAGTTTAAAGGGGTTCCGCTGATTGCTTCAGAAACAACCTCCGCATTACAAACGAGAGGAGTGTATGATAATTTGCACGATACGATTCAGCTGTGGCCAGCTTCCAGCAAGGATAAATATGTCGTTAACGGAAACGCAGACTTCACCGTTTCGGCATATGATAATGTAGCAGCGTATTGGGGTACAAGTCACGAGCGAGCGTGGTTGGAGGTGAAGAAGCGTGATTTCTTAGGAGGTATTTTCGTATGGACAGGATTTGATTATTTGGGTGAACCAGTGCCATACCCTTATCCAGCACGTAGCTCGTATTATGGCATAGTAGATTTAGCAGGTCTGCCTAAGGATGTGTATTATATGTACCAGTCGGAATGGACGGAAAAAGATGTCTTGCACCTTTTACCGCATTGGAACTGGAGCATTGGCCAGACGGTAGATGTATGGTGTTATTATAATAATGCCGATGAAGTTGAACTGTTTCTGAATGGACAGTCTTTGGGTAAAGCAACTAAAAATGCAGATCAATTGCATGCTGCATGGAAAGTGCCCTTTGAAACAGGAGAACTGAAAGTGGTAAAATACCAAAATGGTAAAGCTGTACAGGAGGTCGTCAAGCGAACTGCGGGAAAAGCTACACAGTTGGGGGTAAAAGTAGAACATGAGCGCTATGCTGTAGGAGACCAAACTGATTTATATTTCGTAACCGTGGACTTGCGCGATGAGAAGGGTGAGTTGGTGCCAAATCAGGATATAGAGTTAACCTTTTCGGGAGATAGCAATAGCCAGATTTTAGGAACGGATAACGGTTTCCAAGCAGATTTGAATGGACTAAGTCGCCCAACTAGAAAAACACATAAAGGATTGGCGGTGGCTTATGTGGCTAGACAAGATATAACGAAAGGAGCAACACTGACCATTAAATCCGTATTAGGAGAACAGAAGGTCACATTGAAGTAGTCTAAAGGGGAACTCAAAAAATAAGGTGAATCGTAGTTGGAAGAATTATGGGAGGATATAAAGGTTTGGTAAGTAGTTAGTTAGAAAGATTAAGGTAGTCGTGTGATTTTGGACTTCTCCTATCGTCGAAGTGACGTAATGTATAGTTATAAAAAAATGAAACGAAAATGAATAGAACAAAATATAGACTATTTCTGTTTTTAGTATTTCTTCTTGCTTTATCTGTTGGTAATCAGGCTGTCGCGACTGATATTCATGTCGGTGCTAAGACCCAGTCGCTTAAACGGGATGGCAGTGTCGCATCTCCCTTTGCGACATTAGAAGATGCATTGCGACAGGTGCGGGAATGGAGAAGGCTGCGAGATCCAAAAGTAGCACAAGGTGTACAGATCTTGCTGCAAGATGGGGTATACCGTCCCGCACAAACCATTCTAATTCGACCGGAAGATAGCGGAACAGCACAAAGTCCAACCCACATCAAAGCTATTGGTAAAGATGTTGTTTTTTCTGGAGGAGTGCCTGTAAGCGGGTGGAAGAAAGTGGGGAAGAATGTCTATGTTGCAGATGCACCGCGTGTAGGCGGAAAGTTTTTTCCGTTTCGTCAAATGTGGGTAGGTGATCAGAAAGCAATACGAGCAGAGAGCCACCACGATTATGAGTTACCCCGGATTTTGAATTGGAACTTTGAGCAGCAGACTGCCACTATTCCGAATGTCTTTAAAAACTTCCAATTTGAAGAAGGCATGGAGTTCTTTATCCACCAGTGGTGGGCTATTGCGCAACTTCGTGTAAAAGATGCCAAAGTAACCAAAGATAGTATCATCCTGGCTTTCCATGAACCGGAAAGCAAACTTCAAAGCGAACACCCTTGGCCCAAACCATGGCTGTCGGCAGAGCATGGGAATTCAGCATTTCGACTGGTCAATGCCATTCAATTTTTAGATCAGCCAGGCGAGTGGTTTTTGGATGAAGACACCCATAAGATCTATTATTATAAAAAAGCTGATGAAGACCTCAATCAAGTGGAGATCATCGTTCCCTATCTGGAGACGATTTTGCAATTTGCAGGCACACAAGAAGAGCCTGTTTCACATATTAGCTTAGAAGGTATCCAGTTTCAGCACACCTCTTGGTTGCGGCCTCATACACATGGACATGTCGCCCTTCAAGCGGGCATGTATTTTATAGATGCTTACAAGCTGCAGATCCCGGGCACTCCCGATAAGAAAGGCTTGGAAAACCAAGCCTGGGTGGGGCGGCCGAAGGCAGCGGTTGCCTTGAAAAATACTGCGTATACTGCATTGATCAGTTGTCACTTCCAACATTTGGCTGCGACAGGTGTAGATTATGAAGAGGGTAACATTAAGGACCAATTAATCGGTAGTGTCTTACAAGACATAGGGGGTAATGCCGTGTTGTTAGGGAAATTTTCGGATGAGCAGTTCGAGGCGCATCTGCCGTATGTTCCAAAAGACGAACGGATCCTAACGGATGGGGTGATGATACGCAATAATGTAATTAACAATGTAGCTAACGAAGATTGGGGTGCTTTAGGCATTGGTGCCGGTTTTGTACGTAATATTGATATTTCTAATAATGACCTAAGTGATTTGTCTTACACAGGTATTAGCTTAGGTTGGGGCTGGACACCTACGGTCAATAGTATGAAGAACAATAGCGTCCGGCGTAATCGAATCAGCCGGTACGGTAAGTTTATGTACGACGTAGCAGGTATTTACACCTTATCTGCCCAACCCGGAACTAAGATCCAAGAAAATCGGATAGACAGTATTTATGTGTCACCCTATGCCCATATTCCCGACCATTGGTTTTATCTGTATACCGACGAAGGTTCGGCCTACATGAATGTATCGGACAATTGGTTTCCCGAATATAAAATACTACAAAATGCAAACGGGCCATCCGTCGAATGGAAGAATAATGGCCCGGATGTTTCGTCTGATAAAATAGCGAATGCGGGGTTAGAAGCCGCATATCGGCATTTACTGCCGTACAAAAAGGAAGTTTCGGCATCAGCAAAATTTAATGTATATGTTCCATTCACAAAGCCTGTTTTTGTACAGGTTTATGATCCGAACGGCCAGATCTCCGACGATGAGCTGGCTCGATTTGTAAGCGGTCAAGGAGGAGATGCTAAACAGACCTACCGTTGGAAGGATTATCGTCTCATTAAGACCGATGACGGGATCGGTAAAAAAATAGCCAGTGCTTGGGTTGCAAATTATCCAAAGATCGAATTTAAGGTATTCGATGATTTGTTTTACACCTTCGACCGCTCCCGCTGTGGAGATACCGGAGAAGAGAAAGATGTAGATTATGTCTTGCTAACGACTAAGTTGATCGATGATGAGAAGAAGCAGCACATGTATTATGATTACCACGATAAACAGTTCGAACAATGGCCAGAGGTCGCCAACGGATTCTGTAACGCTGGATTTGAAGAGGTATTGTTATACAGAAAGGACAACCAATTGATGTTGTATATATCTTTTCCAAAAGGCAGTCGATTTGAGGATATCGATCCGTTGACCATTAAGGACAATCCGAAGGTTGTAGAATGGAATAAGCTGATGGGTGGCTTTCAGGAGGGGATCAAAGGAACGGCAGCAGATGAAACATGGATTTTTTATAAAAAATAAATAAGCAAACAGTGAAACAGTTAAGATTAGGTATTTTAGGACTGGGAGAAGGTCGCAGTACGATGTCAGCAGCATTGCAGAGTGAGCAGATTGAGTTGGTACAGGTTTGTGATCTGAATGAAGAGTTGGGCCGTAAACGGGCAAAAGAATTTGATTTCCATGCCTATACAAACAATTATGATGATATGCTCAATAACCCAAATATTGATGCCATCGCAATTTATACACCGGATCATTTGCATGCTGCGCATATTCAGCTAGCATTGGAGCACGACAAACATGTGATCTGTACAAAGCCGTTTATCGATAATCTAACGGATGCCAATGCGCTGTTAACCCTAGCCGAACAGAAAGACAAACGAGTTTTTGTGGGGCAGAGTTCGCGTTTCTTTGAGCCTGTTAAAAAACAACGTCAGGACTTTGAAGCCGGACTTATTGGAGATCTCATTACTATTGAGGGTTATTACCATGCCGATCACCGTTGGTTTTTGGACAAGCCATGGTCATTGCAGGCAAAATTCAAATGGCTGTATGGAGGTCTCAGTCATCCGGTAGACTTTATACGCTGGTACCTACCCAATATTGAAGAGGTGATGGGCTATGGTATGCTGAGCGCAAACGGAAAAAAAGGAGGATTGCAGAATCACGATACGATGCATTTTATTTTCAAAGCTGAAGATGGTCGAATTGCTCGTGTGAGTGGTGCTTATACAGGTCCGGTACAGCCAGTAACTCGGGATAGTGAGATGAGCTGTATCCTACGTGGTACAGAAGGTGCTAGTCAGGCCGATTATATGGATTTGCGTTATGCTATTACAGACCGTACAGGTGAGGAACGTATTTTAACATGGGAGCATAAGCTAAAACATTACTTTCGTTTTGAAGGTAAAAGCCATCATGCCGGTGAATATCAAAATTATTTGGAACACTTTGGTCAGGCGATTCAAAACAGGACGGCTGCTTTCCCGGATATGAAAGAGGGGATAGGTACGATTGCGTTGTTACAGGCCATGGATGAGTCTTTGACGACCGGTAAGCCCGTAAGGCCGAAAGATTTGCTTGAACGTTTTGGTGTTAATCCAATAAACGTACGATGAAATATTCATGATCGTTAAAAGATAAATTACACGCATATGAACACCATACTTGAAAAACTAACCCTATACGATTATATTATCGTTATCGGTTATCTTGTTGCGTTGTTGGTTATCGGATTGCTGTCTTCGCGCAAGAAAGAAGAAGGTGCCGAACACTTTTTGGCCGGTAAATCGTTGGGTTGGTATAGCATTGGATTCAATATGTGGGCGACGAATGTGGGCCCCTCAATGTTGCTTGCATTTGCCACAGTAGGCTATACGACAGGTATTGTCGCCATCAATTTTGATTGGTACGCATTTGTATTCCTATTCCTGTTAGCCGTCGTATTCGCTCCGCGCTACTTGGCTTCGAATGTACGAACATTGCCAGAGTTTATGGGCAATCGCTATGGTTCACAAACCCAGACCATTTTAGCTTGGTACTCGTTGGTCAAGATGTTGATTTCTTGGTTATCCTTGGGGTTATTTGCAGGAGGTTTTCTTGTGCGACAGATCTTGGGTATTCCGATGTGGCAAAGTGTCATTGTGCTGGTAGCTTTAGCAGGGCTATTTGCCTATACCGGAGGATTACGCACGGTAGCGAAAATCAATATCTTTCAGATGATTTTATTGATACTGGTGTCCGCTTTATTGACCTTTTTAGGCCTGTCCAAGATAGGAGGAATCGGAGCCTTGATTGATCAAACACCAGACGGTTATTGGTCGCTGATCCGACCGGCGAATGATCCCGATTACCCTTGGTATGCAATTGCCTTGGGCTATCCCGTTGCTGCAGTCGCGTTTTTCTGTACCGACCAAGCGATGGTTCAGTCGGTGTTGGGGGCTAAAAGCTTGGAACAGGGACAGTTGGGCGTGAACTTTATTGCATGGCTCAAGATCTTGTCTCTCCCATTATTTATTCTAACGGGCATCATCTGTTATATACTTTTTCCGGGTTTAGAAGATCCGGCGCTGGCTTATATGACGATGGTGACAAATTTATTTCCGACTGGACTGAACGGTTTGGTCATCGTGGTATTGATTGCCGTATTGGTTGGGACAATTGGATCGTCGCTTAACTCGCTGAGTACAGTCTTCACAATGGACATTTACCTCAAACATATTAATCCGGATGCGGTAGGTAAACAAATTACACAAGTAGGGCGTTATACGATTATCGTGGGATGTTTGGTTGCCGTTTTGATGGCAATTGCCATCGATCAGATTAAGGGACTTAATCTCTTCGACGTCTTCCAATCTATTCTGGGTTTTATAGCTCCTCCACTGGCTGCGGTATTCTTATTGGCCGTACTGTGGAAGCGGACGAATAAAGCTGCGGTAAACACTTTGCTAACCTTTGGATCAGTACTTAGTCTAGGGATAGGCATCTGTTATCTTTGGGTGTTTCCGAAAGATCAATATGATTTTTGGCCACATTATTTAATGCTCTCTTTCTATCTGTTCGTAGCACTTGTATGTATTGGTATAGTAGTCTCTTTGGCCGTAAAGCCATCTAAGTACGAATTAGAACACCTGGATCAGCAGTTTATAACATTGGAAAAACCATCAAAAAAGGTGAAATGGGCTTGGGGTATTTTATTTGTGGTAATGATCGCCTTATATATTTTGTTTAAATAGTTAAAAGCGTAAGAAAACTTGAATACAAGGGCTGCCTCCTATGTTTGTCCAAGACAAAGATAGGAGGCAGCTTCTTTTTTAAGACAGACCCAGATTACTTTCAATCTCCGTTTTACAACGTAATAAAGCTTCTAGTATCTTAGCATTAGAAATCTCATCTTCATGTTGCAGAGTGAGAAGTTTGGCAACCGTAAGGCAAGCAATGATACCCGATGTGCTGTTGCCAATCGGAACTGTTATGTCGATAATGCCTTGAGCATAGTGGCTTGGCATTTCAGCATACCCCATTACTGTAATACGCTTCAATTCCTTTTCAAAAACTTCACGTTGTTTTTTCGAAAGCGTTTGGTAATAACTATCGGTTTTCAGCGCCTGTTCTTTCGTTGTACTTTCCGAGAAGCTCAATAATAATTTTCCTGAAGCTGTCTGTGAAACCGAGTACAGGTTTCCTTCTTCGATAATAACCGCTATAGGCGATGGACTTTTGCTATATGCAACGACCATGACCTTATCATTGTATAATACCCCCAAGTGGCAGGGTTGTTTGATCAATGTGGAGGTTTCCTTCATCGCTTGTAAGGCTGCTGATCGAAGCTTATCAATAAAAGAATCATGGTGTGAAAGGTAATACAGTTTTAAGGTCAATGCATACTTCGTGGAAACTTGATCGCGATGTATATATCCCCTAGATTCTAATGCAGCAAGCATACGGTATATCTCATTGGGGCTTTTATCCAGGCCTTGAGCAATCTCGGCCTGCGACTGCGCTGTGGATTGTGCTGCTAAAAATTCAAGTATATCTAAGCCCTTTTCCAGGGCTGGAGCTTTGTATTTATCGGTTTTGATCATGGATAGTGCTAAGATATAAAAATAATTATGTGACAGCAATTGATTTGAATAATGTCAAACAATTCTGAATAATTGACATAGGATGAGTCGGTTGTTAATTTTCATTTATTTCGTGGAATTTCTATTAACTAGTTGTTTTATTGAATTTCAAACTGTTTTAAGTCAGGTTTTGGTTTTATCATGCAGTTACGGTTCGGATGTATGTTGTAATATGTAATATGATATGGTATCATTTTTATGATAACATGCTAGAATAATTGGATAAATATGTTTACGATTTGCACGGCGTATAGCGATAAATTTGAATTTAAATTAAGGTGTATTTTCTTATACGAATGGTTTGAGGGACTGTATGTTCGTTAAGGAAGGCTAACAACATAAACATAATTTCTATGATAAAATCAATTAAACAAGTACTGCTATTGACGTTAATAACGGTTGCTTTGTGCTTTGTAGACTATCCGTTTGTCATGGCAGCAGATCTTGCTATAAGTCAGCAACAATCTATTAAAGTCAGTGGTCAGATAAACACGGCTGAGGGGAAAGGTATCCCTGGAGTCACCATTAATTACGAAGGAAAGGAGACTGTTTCAAACAATGGGGGGCGATTTTCAATCGAACTTACCGCACCGGGCATTGTCGGTTTTTCAGCAGTAGGCTTTACTGGAAGGACAATTAATGTGACAAGAGATACCACGCTTACTGTAATACTTGAGGGAGGCGATGAAGTATTGGACGAAGTGGTCGTCATTGGTTATGGTTCGGTAAAACGACGTGACTTGACGGGAGCGGTTTCATCCGTCAAGGCTGAAGAAATTGCTATGGCTCCAGTTGCCAATCCGATTGAGGCTTTGCAGGGACGCGTGGCAGGATTGGATATCGCACGTTCATCTGGTCGGGCTAATTCGGATGCCAGTATTTTGCTGCGTGGTAACAGGTCGTTGACTGCCGGTAGCAGCCCTTTGTACATTATTGATGGAATACCCGGGAATATCACCAATCTGAACCCTAATGATATCGAAAGTGTAGAAGTGCTTAAAGATGCTTCTTCTACAGCGATTTATGGTTCTGCCGGTGCCAATGGAGTATTTATCATCACGACTAAACAGGCCAAGGCAGGACGGGTATCCATTAACCTAGATGCCTATGCAGGGATAAATTCGAATGGACGTTATCCTGCAGCTTTACAGCAGGATGCCTGGCTTCAATATTTAGAAGATAGCTTTGTGTCGACAAATGGCCGAAATGCTAACGATAGAAATGAATTGTTGACAGCCTGGAGCTTAAATCCCGAGCAGATCGGAAGGTATATCGATGAGGGAAAGTGGATAAATTGGGTAGATGAGACACTTCGAACCGGTGTACAGCAAAATTATCTGTTGTCGGTCAATGGTGGAACAGAGAAAACACAAGGCTTTTTCTCGATGGGATATAATTCGACCAAAGGGATCTACCGAAACGATCAATCCGATTTATTTACGGTACGTGCCGGAGCGACGAATAAAATTGGTAATTGGTTTAAGGGCGGGATCGTATCGGGTTTGACGTGGAGAGATAATGAATCGCGTCCAAGCCGTATGAATAAAACCTTCGATATTGCTCCCGTGGGTGATGTGTATGATGCAAATGGAAATATCAATGTGTATCCGATTGAGGGATTGACTATGCCAAGTTTGCTCGCAGATGATATTCCGAACACGTTGAAAAACAATTCAAAGAATTTAGTCGTTACGGTCAACCCGTATATAGACATAGATATTACAAATGGGCTGACATTTCGCTCTATATTAGGGGCGACGCTAAGTAATTCTAGGACAGGGATATTCAATAGTGATCGTACCTACATGATGCTGGCCGGTAGTGCCGCGCAAGTTCGAAATGCAAGCTATACCACTAACTTAGGATACGGATATGTCTGGGAGAATATTCTTAACTACCAAACCAAATTTGGACAAGACCACGACCTATCTGCAACGTTAGTGTCTTCTTGGGCAAATAATCAGTCCGAAAACTCTTTTGCCTACAACGAAGGCTTTTTGTACGACGAGTATTTGTACTACAGTCTACAAGGCGGAACGGTGCCTGCCGTTAGCTCGAGCTATTCGACGTCTAAACGTATGTCTTTTGCTTCACGTATCAACTACGGCTATAAAGGACGTTATTTGTTGACTTTGACACAGCGTACTGATGGTGTATCGCAGTTGGCGCAACGTTGGGATACATTCTTAGCTGCGGCAGGAGCATGGAGAATCAGTGATGAAAGCTTTATGGAAAACACAAAGGATGTAATTAGCAATTTGAAACTAAGGACATCGTATGGAGTTTCTGGAAATTCCGGCATTGCTCCATATTCCACATTGACAGAGGTGACCAGTACAGGCTTAGATCAGATCAATCTTGGAGGTGGAGTGCTACCCGTCAGCGTGTTGACACGTGCGGTAGGTAATCCTTTACTATCTTGGGAGAAATCATACAACTTTAATATAGGTCTAGATGTGGGATTATTCAATAATAGGGTAGAAGCTGTAGTTGAATTGTATGATACCGATACGAGGGATGTGTTGTATTCGAGGGATTTGCCGTTTTCAAGTGGTGGATTTACCCCAAAACAATCTTATCAAATGACCGCGAATCTTGCACGTATGAACAACCGTGGTATTGAGGTGACGTTAATTACCAAGAATATTGCAAAAGAATCGTTCAAATGGAACTCTACGGTGACCTTCGCCTATAACAAAGAACGCGTGAAATCGATAGATTTGGGTAGTGGGGTGTCGATGGACGATCTGATTTCTTTGGGTTTGTTTATGGATAAACCGAGCAAGACCTTATATGGCTACAAGAAATTGGGGATATGGCAGTTGGACGAGGCTGCAGATGCTGCGGCGTTCGGTTTGCTGCCGGGAGACGTCAAGACGCAGACTAACTTGACAAGAGTCAATGAAGGCGTGTGGGTGGATAATTCGGGAGAACTACCTGTAGAGTATACGGCACAAAATCCCTATTCTATTTCACCAAACGATCGAACTATTTTAGGACAGGGGGATCCTCGTTGGACAGCGGGCTGGCAAAATACCTTCTTATATAAAGGATTTGATCTAAACATCTTTACGATTGCACGATGGGGGCAACATATAGATGCTGATCTATTGGGTTATTTTGACTATAGGGCCATTAACATGCCTTCGGCATACAATTATTGGACGCCAGAAAATCCAACCAATGATTACCCGAGGCCATACATTAATAGGACAGTTAATCATTCCAACCCACTCTTGGGTATGAATACAGTTGATGGTTCGTTTATTAAAATCAAGAACATTACATTGGGATACACGTTACCTGAAAATATCGGAAAAGGAATTGGATTAGGAAGGTGCCGTGTGTACGGTACGATGTTCAATCCTATTATCATTACGAGAAGTCATCTACTGAAAGGGATGGATCCTGAAACCGGTGCGTCGGATGAATTCCCGCTGTACAGACAGATGGTATTTGGTGTAAACCTATCCTTCTAAAAACGGAGTTGATGTGGTATTAATAATTGAAAAAAATAAGACGATGAAAAATATATGTTATAAATTTTCGCTGTATGTGTTGTTCGTTTTTGGGTTTTCTTCTTGCTCTTTAGAGGAATGGAATCCTTCTACAGTCGACGTGGAGACAGCCTATAAATATAAAGATGGCTATGAGAGCTTAATTAACTATTGCTACGACGGACTGTATTACTTTTATGGAAAAGTGGATGGAATTGGCGCGATGGAGATGGGTACCGATCTGTGGACCAATGTTGCCAATAGTGAGAATGGATTTATATTATATAATAGTAATATGAATGCGGAGTTAGGAACGTTGAGAACGATATGGCAGGGTATGTATGCGACAGTAAATTATTGTAATACGGCCATTCACTATGCGCCGTTAGTAGAAGAGTATACTGATGCAGAAAGAAATGCGAAAGTCGCCGAAGCTTATTTCTTAAGGGGATGGGCAAATTGGCATCTGGTAGAGCAGTTTGGAGGTGTTGCACTGACTACTATTCCTTCTACGGTATCAGGACCCCAGAATAGTCCAACGCGGAGTTCCGAAGAAGAATTTTACGAATTGATTATTTCAGATTTGCAATTTGCAGCGGCAAACTTGCCCGATAAGACCGCCGCAGAACGTGGCCGTTTGTCTAAAAAAGCGGCGTATGCTATGTTAGCGAAAGCCTTACTACAGCGTACCCGATTAGGCGATAAAGAAGAGTATGCCCGTCAGGCTTTAGAAGCCGCGGAGGAGCTGATAAACAATGCCGGAAAATATGGGGTAGCGCTCTATCAATCCGATGCGCAACGCTCAGGCTTTGCTAAATTATGGGACGGCACAAATAACAAAAACAATACTGAGTTTTTGTTTCTTGAAGCTATCGATCATATTGATGGTCGTAATCCGGAGGGATGGAATCGGGGAAGAACACGGCAATATTATTTGATGGATGCAAGAACAACGGGCGCTCCATGGGGTACACAAGAAAATGATGCATGGCTGGGAAGGGCCAATAGCCGTAGCTTTAAGCCTACGAAGTATTTACTAACAGAGTTATTCGAGCCAGTAGCTAATCCGGCTGATAGCAGATTTAATGAAACATTCTTTTACGAATTTTACAATGCCACTTGGGGAGATATAACGATTAGCCAGAATATGGTGACGCAGTATGGTAAAAACCCAAATTTGATAGGTCGTGTGATAAAAAATACAGCAGCGACAGGAAGCAGCTTGGTACAAGGTAATCGGGCTATTAATCACTATGGTTTGGTAAATATGGTGGATAACGATGCTGACGGCTGGTTGGATGGTTTGTCACTATTGACATCGAACTGGGTGATGTCTGCTTCCGAAAAAGCAAATCTGCCATTTTGGATCGTTGACCCATCAGATTGGTTTGATGCAGAAGGTAAATGGGTAACTGCCGAAAGCAATAGCATGGCTATCTATCATAGAGAAGTCTATCCGTCTTTAAAGAAGTTTTCTAGCCTAGAATGGGTGTACGATCGCCAATATTGGATGGGTGATGTTCCGATTATTCGCCTAGGTGAGGTGTATCTAATTGCTGCGGAAGCAGCACTTCTTGCAAACAACGACGTAAATAAAGCACAGACTTATATCAATGAAATCCGTAAGCGTGCAGCTGTACAAGGAAGACAAGACGAGATGGTTGTGGGTGTAGGAGATGTTTCTCTTGATCTTATTTTGGCTGAGAGAGGCCGGGAACTTGCGGGAGAACAAACCCGTTGGTATGATCTGAAACGTATGGGTAAATTGACGACAGCATATTTACGTCAAACAAATCCGGAAATACAGTTTTTTGATCCAGTTAAGCATGTTGTACGTCCGATTCCGCAATCTTTCTTGGATGCTATCGCCAATCCTGCTGAGTTCGGACAAAATACGACCTATTAAATATAGTATGAACACATAAAGAGTATAGGCCTTGTTTGTGATTAACAAGGCCTTTGTGATCTAAATAATTTATATTCAAATAATATATTTATATTTGAATACACAGGCCGTTATACAACAACTTAGAAAATAGATTATTTACATATGAATAAGAAAATCCAATTGAAGGGGATTACATGGGGGCATTCACGTGGTCTGTTGCCCATGGTGGCGACAGCGCAGCGTTTTGAAGAATTGCATCCAAATGTAGAAATCATTTGGAGGAAGCGTACCCTACAGGAGTTTGCAGATAAATCAATCGCACAGCTATCCGAGGAATACGACCTTATGGTCATTGATCATCCATGGACGGGACATGCTGCGGCGCAGAAGAGGGTTGTTGCCCTCGATGAGGTGCTTTCCAAAGCTTTTTTGGAAGATCAGAAGGGAAATAGTGTAGGTAAGTCGTACACCAGTTATAATTTTGAAGGATTACAGTGGGCGTTACCCATTGACGCGGCTACGCCGGTAGCGGCCAGTCGGCCAGATTTGTTGGCCGAGTCAGGGATTGCGGTTCCAAAAACATTTGATGAGCTGTTGGCGTTGGCAAAAATAGGAAAAGTGGCTTTTGCGCTGATTCCTATTGATGTGCTGATGAGTTTTTATATGTTTTGCTGCTCACTGGGAGAAGACCCCTGCCTGACTACCGAGCGCATAATCAGCGAAGAAGTTGGAGTTAAGGCATTAAAACTATTTAAATCCTTGGCTGATCATGTTGATGAGCGTTTTTATAACAAAAATCCTTTTATGGTATACGAGGATATGGTAAACAATGACGATATTGCTTACTGTCCTTTCGCGTACGGGTACTCTAACTATTCGCGTGATGGCTATGGACGCAAAGTCTTGCATTTCCACGATCTGGTCGCTTTGGGAGAAAAAGGGCCGATGATAAGTACGCTCGGTGGAGCGGGATTAGCGATATCGTCCAAATCAAACCATATCGATGTTGCGGCTAAATATGCGGAGTTCGTGGCATCACCCGAAATACAGGCTACAATATACGTCGAAAATGGAGGACAACCTGGCCACTTGAAGGCTTGGAAAGACGAAGAGGTAAATAGACGGACAGCAGATTTCTTTGGGCAAACTTTGCCTACATTGGAACGTGCTTTTCTAAGGCCGAGATATTATGGTCATATGCATTTTCAAGATCATGCTGGGGATGTAGTGGTTGAATATTTAAGAAATGGTGGTGATGAACTATCAGTATTAGCAACGCTGAATACCATGTATAAAGAATCGTTACAATTAGTTGGAAGTAATGAATAGACCATTAGAAGGATTGTTGGTACTGGAGTTCTCGCAGTTTATGGCGGGACCCACTGCAGGATTACGTCTTGCCGATTTAGGCGCGCGCGTGATCAAAATCGAGCGCCCCGGCGCAGGAGAGTCTGGTAGACAGATTGCTATTAAAAACATATTTGTAGATGATAGCAGTTTGGTGTTTCACACAATCAACCGAAATAAAGAATCCTTTGCCGCAGATTTAAAAAATCCGCAAGATCTGGCCATCATCAAGCAATTGATTAGGAAAGCAGATGTGATTACACATAATTTCAGGCCAGGCATCATGGAAAAGTTGGGTTTAGATTATGCGAATGTATGCCTTATTAATGACCAGATTATCTACGCTACGGTAACAGGCTATGGCAAAGAAGGGCCGTGGGCCAAGAAACCGGGACAAGATCTGTTGGTACAATCGATGTCGGGATTAGCCTGGCTGTCGGGGAACGAAAATGATGGGCCGGTGCCATTTGGTTTGGCTGTCATCGATATGTATTGTGCTACCCACTTGACACAAGGGATATTGGCGGCACTGTTGAAACGTTCGCGTACACATAAAAGTGTATTGGTAGAAGTAAGCTTGTTGGAATCTGCATTGGATATGCAATTTGAGGTATTAACGACACATATGAATGACGGAGGTAAGCTGCCGCAACGTAGTAATGTGCGCGGAGGAGGACATGCTTATTTAAGTGCTCCCTATGGGCTGTATCGTACGGCAAACGGCTATCTTGCCTTAGCTATGGGAAATTTGCAATTTTTGGCAAGTATTTTGAATCTGTCCGGAGATTATTACCAGCAAAAAGATAAATGGTTTTCTGCACGCGATATCATTATGAAGGAAATTGGTGACGTTGTACTTCAGAAGACGGCAACGGAATGGGTATCTCTGCTCGAATCTGAGGGGATTTGGTGCATGGCAGTCAATGATTACCATCAGTTTTTGAACAGTGAAGGATTTGCCAACGCACGTATGATACAAAACATAAGGCTACACGATGACACGTTGTTACAAACCACGAGGAGTGTATTTTGCATCGATGGACATTACCTATTTACAGACAAGCCCGCGCCTCAGGTAGGACAAGATAACGAAAAAATTAAAAAAGATTATTTGCAAAGCTGATATGTTGCCATTAACCGATTTTACAGTAGTAGACTTTAGTCAATTTCTCTCAGGACCTCTCGCGAGTCTGCGATTAGCGGATTTGGGTGCCCGAGTGATTAAAATTGAAAAGCCGGATACGGGAGATATCTGCAGGCAGATGTACACCTCCGATACAGTACTTAATGAAACATCAACGGTATTCCATGCGATCAATCGCAATAAAGAGAGTATTGCCTTGGATATTAAAGATGAAGCGGATCGCGACATTATCATCAAGCTTATTGAACGGGCGGACGTGGTGATGCACAACTTTAGACCGGGCGTCATGGAACGACTCGGATTTGATTATGCCACGGTAAGCGAAATTAACCCGAAGGTAATCTATGGGGAGATATCGGGTTATGGTGAGACAGGCCCTTGGGCCAAGAAGCCGGGACAGGACTTATTGTTGCAATCAATTACAGGCATGACCTGGCTAAGTGGGAATGAAGGCAATGGCCCGGTCCCTATGGGTTTGTCTATTGTCGATATGTTTGCTGGAGCCAACCTCAGTAGTGCCATACTGTCTTGTTTATATAGAAAAGCCATGCATGATCTGGGTGCACACATTAAAGTGAGCATGTTAGATTCGGCTGTTGATATTCAGTTTGAAGCGGTTACCACCTACTTTAGAGATGGAGGTCAATTGCCGCAGCGCACAGCAGTAAGTAATGCACATGCCTATCTCGGAGCACCTTATGGGATATACAAGACCCGAGATGGATTTCTCGCCTTGGCTATGGGGTCGATTCCCTTTCTTGGAAAACTGTTGAGCTGTGAAGTTTTGACCGATTTTACAGATGGCGAGCAGGCTTTTGTGCGACGCGATGCCATCAAAGATATATTGGGGCAGCATCTGGCAACGCAAGAAACAAGCTATTGGTTAGAAATTTTAGAAGCTGCTGATATATGGTGCGCTGATGTGCTGGATTGGAACCGATTATTGCAACACGATGGTTTTAAGGTGCTGGATATGATACAACAGGTCACTATGGGTGATGGGTTTTCCTATGCTACGACCCGCTGTCCGATACGAATTGATGGGCAAGTGCTGTATTCGGACAAGGGATCCCCTAAATTAGGGGAGCATAACCAAAAAATTATAAACGAACTGTATGGCTAAATTACGTTTCGCTGTTAGAAAATTTGATCCTTTTGAGCAAGCTTTGCTTAAATTTTGGCATCAATATAAGGAACTATATGCGGTAGATGTGGATATCGAATTCGTACCCTTGGATTTAGAAGAGTTATACGATACCCTGTTCGTGCAACATGGGCTTCGTAATGGCAATTGGGATCTTGTGCATATCAATACCGACTGGATTGCACAAGCTTTTGAACAAGGCGACTTACACGTTTTAAATGAGTACTTGAATCGTAATCCTCCCGAGGATTATGCTAGAGCATGGAGTTCGAGCTTGCTAGGATTTCAAAATTTTGAAGGACAGATCGTTGGACTTCCTTTTCATGATGGTCCGGAATGTTTGGTAATTCGTAAAGACCTTTTTGAAAGTGAAAAAGAACAGCAACAGTTTTTCAATATGCATAAGCGGGAATTAGCTGTTCCAAAAACGTGGGAAGATTTTCTTTTGGTTGCCGAATTCTTTACAAGACCTCAGGACAATTTGTATGGAACTGTCTTTGCCGGTTATCCCGATGGACACAATGCGGTGTTTGACTTCTGTATACAGCTGTGGTCCAGAGGAGGTGAATTGCTGGATAAACATGGACAGGTAAGTCTGGATCAAACGACTGCGGTGGAGGCTCTGGATTTTTACAGAAGCTTGTTTCGGGATAGGCGTTGCTTGCATCCAAATTCGGTAACATACGAATCCGTGCAGGCGGGAGAGGCTTTTGCAAGGGGAGAAGTCGCGATGATGGTCAATTGGTTTGGTTTTGCCTCTTGGGCTCAAATTGATTCGGCGTCTACTGTGCGAGGTCAAGTAGAGATTGCGCCTATACCGGCTAATGAAAATATTTCTGCACCTTCACTCAATGTGTACTGGCTGTATGCGATCGCCGAAGGAAGTAAACATAAAGCATTGGCGTACGACTTTATACGTTTTGCAGTCGCTAAAGAGCAGGATAAAGCCCTGTCATTGGGAGGTGCTGTCGGTTGTCGTTATTCGACTTGGTATGATGCCGATATTAATGCCCAGATTCCGTTTTACAATAAGCTCGCTGCGCTCCACGAAACTGCCCGTACGCTACCGCGAATAGCGAACTGGTCTGATGTAGCACATATTATTGATCATACCGTTACTTCTGCTATCCACAGTGAGAAAGACAGTTTGACCCTTTTAAAAGAAGCTCAGGAAAAACTTTCAGGTGGTGGTAACAGTAAAACCATGAAAGCTCTTGATGGCCATTGAGAACAAATACACGCAGAAAAAATAAATTCATTGCTATGTTAAACATTGAATACAAAGCCATATTACCTAAAACAAAGCTACCTATTGTTATTATTGGAGCGGGAGGCATTGTGAAGGATGCCCATCTGCCAGCTTACAAAAAAGCGGGTTTTGAGGTGTATGGTATCGTAAATCGTACGAAGCCTAAAGCCGAGGCCTTGGCAGCGGAGTTTGCTATACCCCATGTATTTGATTCGGTAGCTGATGCCGTTGCGCAGGCTCCTGCAGATACCGTCTATGATATTACGATCATGCCCAGCCAGTTTATCGAAACTTTGGAAGCGTTGCCCAATGGGGCGGCGGTATTGATACAGAAGCCCATGGGTGATTATTTTTCCGAAAGTAAAGCTATTTTAGAAGTTTGCCAACGTAAAGGTCTAGTTGCGGCAATCAACTGCCAGTTAAGACAGGCACCGTTTGTGAATGCTGCGCGCTGGTTAATCGAAAAGGGATATATTGGAGAGATCTACGATATGGAAGTGCGGGTCACGGTGCAGACACCTTGGGAATTATTTCCCCATGTCATGGTACATCCCCGCCTCGAAATACTATACCATAGCGTACACTATATCGACCTGATCCGTTCCTTTTTAGGGAATCCAGCAAGCATATATGCCAAGACATTGAAACACCCTGCAAAGGCTTTATCTTCGAGCAGAACAACCTTGTTGTTTGACTATGGTGATACGGTACATGCTGTCGTGAATACCAATCACGATCACGACTTTGGTGCGAGACATCAGGAGAGTTATATCAAATGGGAAGGTACTAAAGGTGCTATCAAAGCAAAGATGGGCCTGTTGATGAATTATCCCGATGGAGTGCCGGATGCATTTGAATATGGTATCAAAGATGAAAATGGACAGTGCGAGTGGGTAACCTTTCCGATTGAAGGCTCGTGGTTTCCGGATGCTTTTATCGGTAGCATGGGAAGTTTGATGCGATTCAAATTAGGCGAAATTAACGTATTACCGGCTGCAGTGGAGGATGTTGTTGATACCATGGCGGTGGTGGAAGCTGCATATCAAAGTAGTGCGAGAGGCGGACAATCCGTCAATTACAAGGTTTAAAAAACAAAGAATAACGATAAAAGACTAAGAACGTGGATAGTTCTGATATCTAAATACTAACATCTAAAAATATGCATTTCGAATCGATATTTTACGAAGATTACACGTTGGAGGATAAACGTGTAACATTGGGGCGAACCATTACAGAGACTGACTTTGTGGTTCACGCTGGCCATACCGGCGATTTTTTTCCGCATCATATGGATGCAGAATGGTGCAAAACACAGCCCTTTGGTCAACGGATCGCCCATGGAACGATGATTTTTGCCATCGGTATTGGTTTGACGGCGTCCGTGATCAACCCGGAAGCCTTTTCAAAAGGTTATGATCGTTTACGTTTTGTAAAGCCGGTTTTCATAGGCGACACCATTCACGTGGAAGTTACTATTTCTGAAAAATCGGAGGCTAAGAACCCAGAATACGGTACTGTGGTAGAGCATGTCGAGGTGATTAACCAGCATGGGCAGGTCGTATTGGTAGCGGATCATATTTTGCTGGCCAAACGTAAAGAAACAACTTCTAAATAACCTTCAATATATTGACGTATGCATATCGATTCAACTAAAAAAGTGACCGTTACCGGTAATCCCAAGAATTATCTGTTTCCTTTTATACTTGTTGTTAGTTTATTTTTCTTGTGGGGTATTGCCCATAATTTGAATGGTGTGTTGATTCCGCATTTGAAAAAGGCCTGTCAGCTGGACAATAGTCAATCCGCTCTGGTGGATACCTCTGTTTTCTTCGCTTATTTTATCATGGCGCTACCTGCGGGACTTCTATTGCGTAAGTTGGGCTACAAAGTTTCAATCGTTATTGGCCTCCTCGCCTTTTCATTGGGCGCTTTCCTGTTTATTCCTGCCGCCAACGCGCGAATGTACGAACTGTTTTTGGTGGCGTTGTTCATTATTGGTTGTGGGCTGGCTGTATTGGAGACCGCGGCAAATCCCTATGCGACCATATTGGGGCCTCCTGAGTCGGCCACACAACGTATCAATCTGGCTGCTTCATTTAATGGGTTAGCAGCGATGTTAGGACCCATTCTAGGAACGGTATTCATTCTTTCGGGAACAAGCTATACCGCTTCGGAATTGGAGGCTATGGCGGAAGCTGAACGCTTGACCTATTTAGCTTCAGAAGCTTCTTCCGTTAAACTGCCCTATTTTGTATTGGGAGTTATTTTATTGTTGGTTGCTGTCATTTTCATGTTTGTGAAGCTTCCGGAGATTAAGGAGACGCAATCGGTAGTAGGAGAAAGTAGCGAAAAGAAAAGCCTATTTGCCGTGCTACGGCATAAGAATCTGACTTTTGCCGTTGTGGCTCAATTTTTCTATGTAGGAGCTCAAGTTTGTGTCACTAGTTTTTTTATTCGTATGGCGCAACAAGGGGCTGGTGTAGATGAAAAAACAGCAGGATACTATTTGGGTGTGTACGGACTTTTATTTATGGTCGGTCGGTTTGTTGGCACATTTCTTCTAAAATACACTACGGCAAATCGACTATTATCCATCTACACATTGGTATCTGTTTTATTGGCGGCCACGGCTGTTTTTGGATCAGGTATGGTGGTTTTATACGCTTTGGGTGGTTTAGGCTTCTTTATGTCTATTATGTTTCCCACGATCTTCTCATTGGGTATCGCAAATTTGGGTAACGAAACAAAACAAGCATCGTCGTGGCTGATTATGTCCATTGTCGGAGGAGCAATCTTTCCTTTCCTCATGGGGGATATTATAGACAATGCAAATGATAATACACAGATAGGGTATGTAATTCCATTGGTATGTTATGCCGTGATTCTATGGTATGCTGCAAAAGGTTACAAACCTGTTTCGATTAAATAAAGCAGTATGCCCATGCTAACATAATATAATAGCTAGAGAAAATCTTATAACTATACAAGGGGCTTTTGAGGTAAGTTTGTATTTGATGGATAACGCCAAACTCAATTGTTCAGTGAAGAAGAAGTATGCGTAGACATCATGCGAAGCCAATTGGATATTAAAATGGATATCATGTTTATAAAGAAAATTACGTCTTTCTGTTGTTGTTTGTTTTCCGCTGTTACGCTGTTTGCACAGCAGGGAGCTACCTGGATCTGGTATCCTGGTGATTTTGAGGTATGGTTAAGCAACGATATGCAAAATCGCAGAACAGAAAGAGGAACATTCTTTCCGCCGTTTTGGCGAATGGATAGCCACTATGTATTGGTAGAGTTCCACAAGGAGTTTGACGTACCTGCGGATGAAGAGATAACGATCGTAGCCGAAGGAAAGTACAATGTCAAGGTGAATGGGAAAATGCTACCTGGTATGCCTGCAAAGATCGATCTTAAAAAAGGAAAACAAAAAGTAAATATTAAGGTTTATAACCAAGGGCAGGTACCGGCCTTATACGTCTCAGGTAAAACCGTGAATACCAACAAAGATTGGTTAGTTACGTTTGAGGACAAAGAATGGATCGATGAGACAGGAAAGGCTTCTGATCAATCGGGTACGACCTATGTCAAAGCAGGCTACTGGAATTTTGATCAACCTACGCAGTTCCCTTCTAAATTTAAGCTCCCTACCCGACAGGAAGAATCTATATCGACTACACAACAGGGCAAAGGTACATTAGTCGATTTCGGTAAGAATACGTTTGGCTTTCTAACCTTTCACCAGCTAAAAGGTAACGGAAAACTGTCTGTGTACTATGGCGAATCAAAAGAAGAGGCTTTGGGCATCGCGACGTGTGAAACCTTAGATTATATCGATGTATCGCGTGCTTCATCAACCGATAGCACGTTGGATCTGTCTAAAGCCTTTCGCTACGTCTACATCGAAAAGGAGGGAAATATCAGCTATGACAAGGTGTCTATGCAATATGAATACCTCCCTGTGGAAGACCGAGGAGCATTCAAAAGCTCGGATGAAGAGCTCAACAACATTTGGGAAGTAGCTAAATATACGATGGAGTTGACATCGCGTGAGTTTTATATCGATGGCATAAAAAGGGATCGTTGGATCTGGAGTGGCGATGCCTACCAATCTTATGCGATGAATTATTATTTAGGCTTTGATTCCGAAACGGTGAAGCGTACAATATTGGCATTGCGGGGTAAAGAACCGACCATGACGCATATCAATACCATTATGGATTACACATTCTATTGGTTTTTGAGCATTTACGACTACTATCAGTATACAGGAGATAAGGAATTTATCGAAGCGGTATATCCCCGTATGCAAAGCTTAATGGAATTCTGTTTGGGACGTCGCAACAAAGACGGACTGATGGAAGGTCTCTCCGGAGATTGGGTTTTTATCGATTGGGCGGACGGTCTGAGTAAAAAGGGAGAGGTTAGTTTCGAGCAATTGTTGCTGTGCCGCAGCTTGGAGACAATGGCGCTATGTGCCGAATTGTTGCAACAAAAGGACGATCAGGATTTTTATGCCAAGGAAGCGAAGTCATTAAAGACGAAACTGTTCGAATACTATTGGAACCCGACCAAACAGGCCTTCGTACACAGCCGAATTAATGGAGAACAGACAGAAAACGTGACCCGTTATACCAATATGTTTGCGATATTCTTCGACTATATGTCCAAGGAGCAACAACAAGGGATCAAAACTAATGTACTGTTAAATGATCAGGTGCAAAAGATCATGACACCCTATATGCGCTACTATGAATTGGAAGCTCTCTGTGCAATGGGGGAAAAGGACTATGTCATGCGACAAATAAAGGAGTACTGGGGAGGGATGCTGAAGCTTGGCGCGACTACTTTTTGGGAGGAATACAACCCCGCTAAATCGGGAGCAGAACATTATACCATGTATGGTCGTGAGTTTGGAAAAAGTCTTTGCCATTCTTGGGGAGCAAGTCCGATCTACCTTTTGGGAAAATATTATTTAGGGGTGAAACCAACTTCGGCCGGATACCAAACCTATGAAATTGAGCCGTATTTGGCTTCTTTGCAATGGATGGAAGGTAAAGTGCCTACACCTGCGGGAGAGATCGATCTGTATGTTTCTGCAACTAAGATAAAAGTGCAATCTCCTACAGGAATCGGTACGCTAAAGATAAAGAGTAAAACAAAACCGAAGTCCAAGAACGGCACAATCGTCCAATTGAATAAGGAGACATATACCCTAGAAGTACGGGCAGGTGTGGCATACGAAATCGACTATAAGTTATAGTTTGATTTATCATCCTGCATGTAATGAACGATTTATTCGTAAGTGTGAAGCGTTTAGATCCCCGTCTTCCGGTAGGCAGCAAAAATCGTGAAGATATAGGACCGTAAATGGAAAGATTAATGACAAAAAAACTAAGCATATTATTTATTACCATATTGGGTAGTTGCATAGCAAATGGACAAACCGTGGATGGTAAACCTGCGGTAATTCCACCCGTACCGGACGGTAAGATTGCGTCGGCTTGGGAAGATCCACTGATCACATCGATCAATAGAGAACCTGCCCGGGCAACATCATATTCCTATGCGAGTATCGAAGAGGCTTTACAGAATAATCGGGAGCAAAATCAACGCTTGTTGTTTCTAAATGGGATGTGGGATTTTAAGTTTGTTTCGAAGCCTGCCGATGCTCCTAAGGATTTTCACCTACAGGCAGTGACGGGTTGGGATAAGATTCAGGTACCTTCCAACTGGGAAATGCAGGGCTATGATATTCCGATCTACCGCTCTGCAGTCTACCCTTTCAAGCCTATTGATCCTCCACGTATACCGACGGATTATAATGCTGTGGGATCTTATCAGAAGATCTTTGATCTGCCCGAACATTGGGACGGCATGAATGTGACATTGCATTTCGGTGGAGTGAGTTCTGCTTACCACGTATGGATTAATGAACACTATGTCGGTTATGCAGAAGATTCCTGTTTGCCATCTGAATTTAACGCTACACCTTATCTAAGAAAAGGCAAAAACCGAATTTCTGTACAGGTAATCCGTTGGAGTGATGCTTCTTATCTGGAAGACCAAGACCATTGGCGCATGAGCGGGATACAACGCGAGGTTTTCTTGATGGCAGAGCCAAAAGTACGTATCGGGGATTTTCACTGGCAGGCCAAGCTCGATGAAAATTATACCCACGCCAAATTCTCCCTGCGACCTAAGATTGATAATTTTTCCGGCGACAGCATCAACGGATTTACAGTAAAGGCACAGCTGTACGGAGCGGATGGTGAACCTCTTTTTGCAAACGGATTAGAAAAGAATGCGACTGAGATCTTCAATGAGATCTATCCTCGACTGGATAATGTGAAATTTGGTTTGTTGGAAACGACTGTAGAAAACCCGAAGAAATGGTCGCCTGAACAGCCAAATCTGTACCAATTGGTTATATCATTGTATGACCAAAACAATAAGCTATTGGAAGCCAAAAGCTGCGACGTAGGATTCCGAAGTGTAGAATTTTCGAAGACTACCGGAAAACTACTGATCAATGGCAAAACCACATATTTTTATGGTGTAAATCGTCACGATCACCATCCTGTACGTGGTAAAGCCTTGACGCGGGCGGATATGGAAGCAGATATCCGTCAGATTAAGGCGTTTAATTTCAATGCGATCCGCACGTCACACTATCCCAATGACCCCTACGTTTATGAATTGTGCAACAAGTACGGATTGATGATAATGGACGAGGCTAATCTCGAAACCCACGGTCTAGGGGGCAAGTTAATGAACGATCCGCGCTGGTTGTCGGCTCATATGGAACGGGTAATGCGTATGTTGGAGCGGGACAAAAACCATCCTTCAATCGTGGTTTGGTCGCTGGGCAATGAATCGGGAAGAGGACCGACTACAGCGGCAATGGCTGCATGGATTCATGATTTTGATATTACGCGGCCTGTTCATTACGAACCGGCCATGGGCAGCCATCAGTTGCCTGGTTATATCGATCCATCGGATCCACGCTATCTAAAGTCCAATGATCATGCGAATCGTACCCAAAATATCCAGGATCAGTATTATGTTGATATGGTATCCCGTTTTTATCCAGGCATACACACACCAAAATTATTGCTCGACCAAGATAATGGCGATAAAAGACCTATTCTATTTGTTGAATATTCGCACTCTATGGGTAATTCGACGGGCAATATGAGGGATTTTTGGGATATTTTTAGAACATACCCTCGGCTCGTGGGTGGATTTATTTGGGATTATAAAGATCAGGGCTTAATCCGTCGCGACAGTGTGTATGGCGACGTGCTGGCTTACGGTGGGGACTTTGGCGAGAAGATTCATAATGGCGCGTTCAATCTGAACGGTATTGTCGATTCTTGGGGCAGACCGAAGGCAGCAATGTATGACAACAAGCGTATCTATCAACCAGCTGAAGTGTTGTTGATAGATACCGCTGAGCTGATTGTGCAGATTAAGAACAGAGCTGCAGTGCTTGATTTAGGCTATTATACACCTTATGTATTGATCCGTGAAAATGGGGTAGTTGTCAGTGAAGTAAAAACAGATCCGGTTTCTTTAGCAGCAGGCGACTCTTCAAGACTATCCCTGGCTAAATATATGCAGGTGAAACCTAAACAAAACCGAGAGTATCAGATTGATGTACAGTTCCGCCTGCGGACAGATGAAACTTGGGCAAAGGCCGGATTTGTCGTGTCTTCATCTCAATTACGCTGGAAATCATTGGAGAAATTTGCTACGACAATGAAAGCCGCTTCAGGAAAATTGGATATCGTGGAATCAACCGATCAATATCTGGTAAAAGGCAACAGTTTCGAAGTACGGTTTAACAAGAATAACGGCGCATTGGCGAGTTATACGTCCAAGGGACAAGAGGTAATCAAAGAAGCGATCTTGCCAAACTTCGTGCGCCCCGCTACTGAAAATGAAAGACGGGGATGGAAGCCGCAGCATAAACTGAAATATTGGTACAACGCACTTCATTTCCGCGAGATGACAACCAAGGAGGAAAAGGATGCATTTCTTGTAGAATCGACTTATGTTTTACCGCAGGACTCTGCCGTTGTACGCGTCTCTTATCATGTAGATGGAGGAGGAGTTGTTAATATACAGTACCAGTTGATCGTAAAAGAAGGACTTCCGAATATACCGAAAGTGGGTCTGAAAATGGGTGTGAACCCTGGTTTTGAACAGGTGCAATACTACGGGTTGGGTGAGATGGAAACTTACCCTGATCGTGCATACGGATTTGATTTAGGGGTTTATGAAATGAATTTAGAAAAATTTATGGAGCCTTATCTCACGCCGCAGGAAAATGGAAATCGCATGGATGTGCGTTGGTTTGCTATGCGGAAGAAAGATACCGGTGTTTTGATTGTGGGGAATCAGCCGCTGAATGTTAGTGCATGGCCTTATTCGCATGAGCAGATCGAAGAAAAAAAGCATTGGTTTAAACTGGAGAAAGAAGATAAGATCACCGTAAACGTAGATTTCAAAACGATGGGAGTCGGCGGTAATGATAGCTGGACTGACGTTTCCCAACCCTTACCTCAATATCAAATTCCGTCGCAAAATTACAGCTATGGGTTTCGGATTATTCCCGTGCAGAAGAATACAGATGTTAAATCCGTGTTTAGTAATTAAA
The DNA here is from genome assembly GCF_005048855.1 of Sphingobacterium olei. Lineage (GTDB taxonomy): Bacteria > Bacteroidota > Bacteroidia > Sphingobacteriales > Sphingobacteriaceae > Sphingobacterium > Sphingobacterium olei. The sequence continues at coordinate 461,725 of NZ_SUME01000002.1, read as the reverse complement.
AACGTGCAGTGCGACTGTCGGGACAAATCCAAGGGCTGTAGGAAGTAACTCTAAAAGCGATATAACGCTATTAGAAAATATGATAGAAAGAAAATGAAAGAGAATCTAAATATAGGTATTGCGTTACTTTTTAGTTGCTTTATTCTACAAAGCAACGCACAGATCAAAGGTATTCCGTCTGCTGTTGTGCCACTTTCTTCTACTTCCTATCAAGAAGCTAAGCCATGGGTTGTATGGTACTTTATGCATGCAAGCTATTCAAAAGAAGGAATAAAAGCCGATTTGGAGGCTATGGCAGCTAATAACATTGCGGGAGCCTATTTTACGCCGATCAAAGCACAGACCGATCCTCCTTTATTTGAGCCTTCTGCAGAGACACTATCCCCCGAATGGTGGGAGATGTTCCGCTACCTTGTACAGGAAGCCAAGAAGAACAACATACAGATTGCGCTCTTTCCGAATGATGGTTTCGCGACAGCCGGAGGACCATGGATTACACCCGAAACGTCTATGCAGAAAGTGGTGTATGCCGACACGATTATACATGTTCAGCAAGAGGGGAGGGTTAACATCCATTTACCGCAACCGGAAAAACTTCACGATTATTACCAGGATATTCAATTGTTTGCGATTCCACTTGCAAAGCAGTTTAGGATCAGCTATAACGAATCCCCAAAGGTCAGTACGAGTTACGATGAAAATTTGGAACGATTAGCCCTAAGGGATAATTCCGAGCGTTTTTCTTCTTCCCAGCCCGGTTGGATTCAGTATGAATTTATGGAACCTTTTCCATGCAACGCGATAAGGATCCAGCGTAAAGCAAATAACTACGGTGCTAATAGATTTAAGATATTGATTAGCAATGATGGGCAGCACTTCGAAGAGTTGATCCGTTTGCAATCCCCTCGTACAGGGTGGTTGGATTGGGACAACGGCGTAACGCATACGATACCGTATACGCAGGCCAAGCATTTTCGATTTGTATTTGATCCTGCAGGCTCAGAGCCGGGTGGAGAGGATTTGGATGCGGCAAAATGGAAACCTTCGATTAATCTTTTGGGAATTACCCTTTTTGAAGAAGCAAAGATAAATCAGTTCGAAGGGAAAACGGGAGAGGTTTGGCGGGTATCGTTGCCAACAACTGCTTCCGACGTGCACCCTGAAAGCATCTTGAAGGGTGAAAATATGGTACGCCTACAGCCTGCAACAGTTGATGATGCAGTCGAAGTTGCATTGCCGCAAGGAACGTGGAGAATCTTACGTATTGGACATACGACCACCGGACACAAAAATGAAACCGCAGGTGCAGGGAAAGGGCTAGAATGCGATAAATTAGATGCAGATATTGTCGCTTTCCAGTTTGAACAATGGTTTGGCAAGGCCAAGCAGTCGGTTAGTCCCGAATTGTCGAATGACGTGTTAACGGTATTTCATATTGACTCCTGGGAGTCGGGAAGCCAAAACTGGACCAGACATATGCAAGCCGAATTTCGAGAAAGAAGAGGTTACGACCTAACAGAGTACCTCCCTGTATTGGCCGGTTATGTGGTAAATAGTGCAGAAGCTTCCGAAGCCTTTCTACACGATTATCGAGAAACGATTAATGACTTACTGCAGGAAAAGGGTTTTCAGACCTTACGACGGATGTCGGACAAATATGGTGTGGAGTTTACCGCAGAGGCAACCGCTCCGATTATGACAAGTGATGGTCTATCGCATTTTACCTACACGGATCGTACGATGGGCGAGTTTTGGTTTAGGAGCCCTTCACATGATAAACCGAATGATATATTGGATGCCGTTTCGGGAGGACATATTTATGGAAAGAATATCGTAATGTCTGAAGCATTTACGCAAATCCGTATGGAATGGGATGAACATCCGCGTTTGTTAAAATCATTGCAAGATAGAAACTATGCTTTGGGGGTAAACAACTTGGCCTATCATGTCTATGTACACAACCCATGGATGGACCGTAAACCGGGTATGACTTTAGATGGTGTAGGAACCTATTTTCAACGTGATCAGACGTGGTGGAAACCTGGAAAGGCTTGGATAGATTACGCGATACGCACTCAGCAGCTGTTGCAGCATGGAAAGCCGGTGCGCGATATCGCTGTATTTATCGGCGAAGAAATGCCGAGACGATCGATTTTGCCGGATCGGCTTGTGCGCACGCTTCCAGGCATCATTGGCGAACCTCGTGTAAATCATACCGATTCTTTATTACGTAATGAAGGACAGCCCATGCAGAAGATAACGGCAGTCAGTACATCGGCTAATATGTATAACCCCGTCGATTGGATAGACCCGTTGCGTGGTTATGCTTATGATTCTTTCAATCCGGATGTATTGCTTAAAAACGCAAAGGTAGTAGATGGCGAAGTGCTATTATCAGACCATATTGCCTACCGATTATTAGTGGTGCCGGGTAAGCATTTTTTGAATCCAAATCCTGCTTACTATTCGTTGGCTGTGCTTGAAAAATTTAATGCGCTTATTGAACAAGGAGCTACTGTGCTTTTCCATGAAAGGCCGACAGCACTACTTGGACATGTATCTACGGCGGATTCACTTGCTTTTACGAATATAGTGAATAAGCTGTTTGGAAATATGCTAGCTAAAGGATCATTGTTATATAAAGCCGTTGGTAAAGGGAATGTCTACGTGGGAACTTATTCATCTGATAATTTTATGGACTTGGGTATCGAGGAAGACGTCCTCATCAATGATAAAAATAACAAGATTATCGCATGGAATCATCGTCGTTTTGATGGAGGAGATAGTTATTTTTTCTCCAATCAGGATAGTGTAGTCCATCAGGCTACTTTTTCGGTTCGAGCGCAAGCTTCACACGCGTATGTATATGATGCGGTTCAGGATAGATTAATCTCCTTAGCATTTACGGTGGATGCAGGACGCTCGAAATTTACGCTGCCGTTCGATGCCTATCAATCATTTTTTGTTCTGTTCAGTGAAAAGAAGATTTCATTGCCACAATGGGAGAAGGGTAAGGTAAATACGTTAGAAGGACAATGGATCGTCCAGCTCGCTGGTGTTCCTCACGATCCGATCGTACAGCAGATACCAGATCTTTGGACGACTTCCGCGATAAAAGATATACGCTACCATTCCGGGATGGGAAGCTATAGCTTAACATTTGACCAACGCAAAAAAATAGGTAAGCAACGTGTCGTATTGGAGTTGGATGATGTGGAAAATTTAGCAGAGGTGGTATTGAATGATAGTCCTGTTGGTGTAGTGTGGACGAAGCCTTACGAAATTGATGTGACGGACTATTTAAAGGTTGGTAAAAACAAGTTGGAAATAAAAGTTTATAATACCTGGGGTAATCGCTTTGGTTATGAAAGCCGCGAAATACCAAAAGAACAGCTTGTGCAGACAACTGCTACACCGAAATTTCTCAAAGGATTACAACCCGCAGGACTGAAAGGTGACGTGAAACTACGTTGGTATAAACGAAAATAAGAAGAATTACAGATATGAGCTGGAGTAAAGTAATTTATATATGTGGTCTTGCATTTGCCTGCGCGCCTATCGCAAATGGACAGGACAAAGCCATAACGAATACATCTGATAGTCCCTTTGCTGTAAAGCAAGCAATTAACATGGGAGATGTATCATGGACAAGGGGATTTTGGGCAGATCGTACAGCCGTATGTGTAGATCGTATGGTGCCGCATTTATGGGATGTGTATACCGATGCGGAGATCAGTCATGCCTATCGCAACTTTGAAATTGCGGCTGGCTTACAGACCGGTGAGCATAAGGGCCCCTCCTTCCATGATGGCGATTTTTATAAGACGTTGGAAGCTGTTTGTGCCATCTATGCGCAGACTAAGGACAAAAAATTACTCCAGTTGCTGGACGAGGTGATCCCCGTGATCGCCAAAGCACAACGTGCTGACGGATATATCTATACAAAGGCCACCATCGATCAGCGAAATGCCGGGTTAAATATCGAATTTCAGGATCGCCTGAGCTTCGAATCCTATAATATCGGGCATTTGATGACAGCTGCCTGCATACATTATCGGGTAACCGGGGAAACCAATCTTCTGGATATCGCGGTAAGAGCTGCGGACTATTTGTACGGTTTTTACAAAAAGTCCAATCCGACATTGGCGCGTAATGCGATTTGCCCTTCCCATTATATGGGGGTGATCGAACTCTATCGTACCACCAAACAGCCTCAATACCTCGAGTTAGCCAAACATTTGATTGATATCAAGGGAGAAATTGAAGATGGAACAGATGATAATCAGGACCGTGTTCCATTTAGGCAACAAAACAAAGCAATTGGGCATGCTGTACGTGCCACGTACCTGTATGCCGGTGTAGCTGATCTTTGTGCGGAAATGCAAGACACCACACTCAGCAATCGTCTATTTAATATCTGGGACGACATGACACAGACTAAAATGTATATCACAGGGGGTGTTGGTTCGTTATATGATGGCACTTCGCCGGATGGAACATCGTATGATCCAAAAGATGTGCAGAAAATACATCAAGCATTTGGTCGAGACTATCAATTGCCTAACCTGACGGCACATAATGAAACCTGCGCCAATATCGGCAATGTGTTATGGAACTGGCGTATGGCCAATCTCACCGGAGATGCGAAATTTATCGACGTGATGGAACTGGCATTGTATAATAGCGTGTTGTCTGGAATTAGTTTGGATGGAGATAAGTTTTTGTACACCAATCCGTTGAGTTATTCGAATAAGTTGCCGTTTCAGCAAAGGTGGTCTAAAAAGAGAGTACCTTATATCTCATTGTCCAACTGTTGCCCACCCAATGTGGTACGTACGGTCGCTGAGGTAAGCAATTATGCATATAGCGTGGCAGAAGGTCAGATATGGGTTAACTTGTACGGTGGAAACGTATTGGATACGCGGCATCATGGAAAAGCCATTAAGGTAGAGCAGGTGTCAAATTATCCATGGGATGGATCAATTGCCTTACAGGTAAAAGATGTTCCTGCTAATTATACCTTAAAACTGCGCATACCGGGCTGGGCTAAGGGTTTTGATGTCGTTAAAAATGGAAAAGCTATCGCATTTCAGAACAAAAAGGGATATGCTTTGCTGGATGGCCAGCTAAAAAAAGGTGACGTTATCCAAATTACAATCCCAATGGAAGTAGCTTTTATGGAATCTAATCCGTTAGTGGAAGAGAGCCGAGGGCAGGTGGCTGTTATGCGCGGACCTGTTGTGTATTGTTTGGAAAAAGAAGACGTAGCGGCAGATGTAGATATATTTGATTTAAAAGTCAAATTGTTTGACGATTTTAAACCCGTAGTGCGCCAAATTCATAATCAGGATATTGTACTTTTGGAAGGCAAAGCGCTGCTTGAGAACGATAAGGATTGGGATGGTCTATACCGTGAGGTGGCGGTAAGCACTAAAAAAGAAGTGCCTATCAAATTGGTGCCTTATTTTGCTTGGGGAAATCGGGAGTTTGGCGATATGTCGGTGTGGCTTCCAAGTATAAGATAATATACTAGTTTACGGCGCAAATTTGTAGGGGATAATTGAAGTTCTGTACATCGAATAAATTGAATAATAAGTATGAGTTTGAGATATCTATTTCTACTGTTGTTTTTGGGAACTGAAAGCCTATCTGGGCAAACGGATCTGGAGAAATATAATATACAGTGGACAACCCAAAGTAAAAATGCTGCTGAATCCATGCCGCTCGGGGGAAAAGATATCGGTCTGAATGTGTGGGTGGAAGACAATGATATCTTATTTTATATGGCACAGAGCGGTTCATTTGATGAGAATAATACCTTACTTAAACAGGGCCGGATCCGCTTGAGGTTATCGCCAAATCCCTTGAAAGATAATTTTAGTCAGCTGTTGCGTTTAAAAACCGGCGATATTCTCATTCGGGGAGGAAAGAAGGGACAGGAAACTGAAATTAAACTTTGGGTAGATGTCTATTCGTCTGTTATTAACATTCATGTAAACGGGGTACAAAAAATCGAAAGTGAAGTTTTCTATGAGAGTTGGCGATTTGAAGATCTCTTCCCAAAAGGAAGAGAAAACAATATGAATTCATGGAAGTGGGCTCCTCCGACAACAGTAGTTACTAAGGCCGATCGGTTTGAAGTGGCGCCATCGTTTTTTTATTTTTACCATCACAATCTGCCTACAACTGCTTTTGACACGGTGGTAGAGCAGCAACAATTGATAGCGTATAAGGATTCTTTAGTTAATCCGTTGAAAGAACGTATTTCTGGGGGAGTTCTTGCCCTGCGAAATTTGACGTTTAAGGATACTGGATTTGGGAAATACCAGAATACGGCATTTAAATATTGGCGTTTCGACAGTAAATCTGCTAGATCCAATCGTTTTCAAATTTCGCTTTTCAATGCGCAAGATTCGCTTGCGGGATGGAAATCTACCGTTACGCAGCGTGTTCAGAACCCGACAACAAAATTGGCGCAATCGAAGACACTAACTTGGTGGGCAGATTTTTGGAATAGAAGCCATATCAAAATTAATTATGAGAAAGATGAATCCGACTTGGGATTTAGGATAGGGCGCAACTATCAACTTTTCCGGTATATGCTGGCCTGTAACGCCTATGGGGAATATCCGACGAAATTCAATGGCGGACTATTTACCTATGATCCGGTCTTTGTTGACTCTAGTTATACCTTTACGCCTGACTTCCGGAATTGGGGCGGAGGCACATTTACAGCTCAAAACCAACGGTTAGTCTATTGGCCCATGTTGCGATCCGGAGATCTGGATATGATGCCTGCTCAATTTGAGTTCTACAACCGTTTGTTAACTAATGCCGAGCTGCGAACAAAAATATATTGGGGACATCGAGGGGCAAGCTTTACCGAACAACTGGAAAACTTTGGGTTACCAAATCCTGCCGAGTACGGTTGGAAAAGACCTGCGAATTTTGATGCCGGGATCGAATATAATGCGTGGTTGGAATATCAATGGGATAATGTGTTGGAATTCTGCTATATGATTCTTAAGTATCACGGATATCAGCGACAGGATATTTTACAGTATATCCCGTTAATAGAAAGTTCGCTAACGTTTTTTGATGAACATTATCAGTATTTAGCCAATCGGCGTGGACGTAAGGCACTGGACGAAAAAGGCAAACTTATTATTTATCCAGGCACCGCTGCTGAGACCTATAAAATGGCGTATAACCCGAATAGCACATTGGCCGGGTTACGAAGAGTGGCGTCGGAGCTAAGTCAATTACCTGAAACATTACTTTCAACGGAACGAAAGGAATTTTGGAAGAAGTTTTTAGATCGTTTGCCGGAGATTTCCTTTCGGGAAATAAATGGGACGGCCCTAATTGCACCGGCGATCGTGTGGGAAAGGATGAATAATACGGAGTCTCCTCAACTGTACCCCGTATTTCCTTGGGATATGTTCGGTGTCGGTCGCGATAGTTTAACGATTGCAAAAAATACCTATCTGTTAGATCCAGATGTGCAAAAGTTTCGAAGCCATGTCGGGTGGAGACAGCATAATATCTTTGCAGCCCGCCTAGGTCTGATCGATGAGGCAAAAGACTTGCTGTCTAAAAAATTGGAGGATAGCGGGAGACGATTCCCGGCATTCTGGGGTCCGGGTTTTGATTGGGTACCAGATCATAACTGGGGCGGAAGTGGTATGATAGGGTTGCAGGAGATGTTAATGCAGGAAGTAGGCGATGAAGTATATGTTTTACCAACCTGGCCCAAAGAATGGAATGTTGACTTTAAGCTCCACGGCATGGACAACAATATCCTCGAGGGAGCATGGAAGGAAAATGAATTCATCCGCTTAGAGATGAAAAACAGAACCAAGAAGATTATCAAATAGTACGATAATAAAAGAAGGTTGACTTTTGAATTCAAAAATCAACCTTCTTTTATTTATAATAAATTAAGTTCTTATTTTTTCAAGTAAGATACTTCTTTAACAGCTTTTACTACTTTAGTAATACTTGGTAACGAAGCTTCCACTAAATTAGGTGCATAAGCCAACGGAACATCTGCAGATGTAACGCGCGTTACAGGCGCATCCAAATAATCAAATGCATCTTTTTGTACACGAAAAGCAATCTCTGAGGAGATAGATGCCAAAGGCCATGCTTCTTCTACGACTACTAGTCGGTTAGTTTTCTTAACAGAAGTCAGGATTGCATCGAAATCAATTGGACGAACGGAACGTAAGTCGATTAATTCTACGCTGATTCCCTCTTTGGTCAACTCTTCTACTGCAGGAATTACTACGCGAGGAACCATTTTTCCGAAAGAAACAACAGTAACATCAGTACCTTCTTTTACTACATTTGCTTTACCAATAGGTAAGTAGTATTCTTCTTCAGGAACTTCTCCTTTATCACCGTACATGACTTCGGATTCCATGAAGATTACTGGATCAGGATCAATGATCGAAGATTTTAACAAACCTTTTGCGTCATATGGATTAGAAGGAATAACTACTTTTAGACCGGGCGTATTTGCAAACCAGTTTTCAAAGTTTTGTGAGTGTTGAGCACCTAATTGTCCTGCATTACCTGTTGGTCCACGAAATACAATCGGACATGAAAATTGTCCGCCTGACATTTGACGTAACTTCGCAGCGGCATTGATTATTTGGTCGATTGCTACTAAAGAGAAGTTGAATGTCATGAACTCGACGATGGGTTTCAGGCCGTTCATAGCAGCACCTACAGCGATACCTGCAAATCCCAATTCTGCAATTGGCGTATCAATTACACGTTTTGCTCCAAATTCATCAAGCATACCCTGGCTTACTTTATAAGCACCGTTATACTCTGCAACTTCTTCACCTAATAAAAATATGGTTTCATCTTTACGCATTTCTTCGTTCATAGCTTCACGAAGTGCTTCTCTGAATTGTATTTCTCTCATCAGTTTGTAAAATAGTGTCTTTTTTGTCGAATACGCAAAACTACTATTTAAAATTGATATTTCGCAATGAATATGGTGTTAAAAAGCATGATGTGTGTCATTTTTGATAAGCGTTTGCGACTATCTAATAAATAGTTGTGTACTGGTTCTCGATAAAATTCTGTAGCCAAAGATTGAGGTTTTCGATAGCTAGTGGGATATTCCAAGTTGTCTTATTTCTTTTTTTTACATAGTTAGAAATAGCTCTAACCTGTATTGCTGCTGTATTTTCCAGCGAAGCCACATAATATACTGCTGCTCCCTCCATGCTTTCGATTTCTATTTGAGGTAGTCGGTTTCTAATTTTCAGGATACTTTTTTCGTTGCCGTGTATGGTGTTGACACTTATCGCCTCCGCTTGCGGTAGATCCAGAACAATGTTGGACGGAATAACGCCACTCCAAGAAGAAGTTCCAAATCCCAATTCTTCCAAGGATAAAAACTGCTGGCCATCTTCTGCGCCCAATTCAGCAATGCTATCTTTACTGATATAAATCACATCTCCGATATTTTTATTGTTGCCGAACGCCCCAGCTATCCCAACGTTGAGAATAAGATCGTATTTATTTTTAAGGAGCTCTTGTCCAAGGTGGTAGGCTGTAGCAACCATTCCGACCCCCGTTATTAAATAGGGGATGTTTCTTTTTTCCAACAAAGGAATGCTAGGAAGAATTTCGTCTTTTGTAGCAGCTACTATTAATATAGTCATATTATAGAGTAATGGATTTGAAGTGCTAAAATATAGTTTTTTAGGATTATCTTTGCATTATGGTATACATTACAAGAAGAGAACGATTCAGTGCGGCGCATAAGTTGCATCGTGAAGAATGGTCTTTGGAAAAGAATGAGGAAACATTTGGTAACTGTTCGAACCCCAATTGGCATGGACATAATTACGAGCTATTTGTTACCGTAAAAGGCGAAATTAATCCCAAGACTGGTTTTTTGATCGACCTGAAGGTAATGAAAAAGATAATCAATTTGCATGTTATTGAGAAATTAGACCATAAAAATGTCAATTTGGATGTAGATTTCATGCAAGGCAAGATGGCGTCTACAGAAGTAATTGGCATGGAGATATTCCATGTACTCAAACCGTTTTTTGAAGCGGAAGGCGTCCAGTTACACTGTGTTAGATTACACGAAACAGAAAATAACGCCGTCGAATATTACGGCGAATAATTATAAAAATCAATTAGAAATGAGTAATCCTACGGATTTCAATGAAGAATTAGATGGCTATGTTAAGATAGACCAGTACAATACACAACACGTGGAACGTGTAGCAAATCACTATAGAGATATTTTAGAAGCATTAGGCGAAGATCCAAATCGGGAAGGTCTTCTCAAAACACCGGAACGCGTGGCAAAAGCATTGCAGTTTTTGACGCACGGTTATGATATCGATGCGGCAGAAGTATTGAGAGGTGCGATGTTTGAAGAAGAATATAGCCAAATGGTGGTGGTTAAGGATATTGAGGTATATTCCATGTGTGAACATCACATGTTGCCGTTTTTTGGTAAAGCCCATATCGCCTATATCCCTAACGGTCATATTGTTGGTTTAAGCAAGATTCCACGGGTGGTGGATATCTACGCTCGTCGTCTACAGGTACAAGAACGCCTCACGAATGAGATCCGCGATTGTATCCAGCAAACATTGAACCCTGCAGGAGTAGCAGTAGTGATCGAATGTAAACATATGTGTATGGCCATGCGAGGTGTGCAGAAGCAAAACTCGGTGACGACAACTTCGGCTTTTACCGGTGCTTTTCAAAATGATGTTACACGATCGGAGTTTCTGAGACTGATTACTGCCTCGTTAGATTAACGCGTTGAAATTATTCTTTCTACGTAAAAAGCCTCTATTTTAGTCTAAATAGAGGCTTTTTTTTGTTTGCAATTGAATCCAATACCTGTGGAATTGTCATCCCGAAATCATCAGAATATACACGATATAAAATAAGTTCAGTACATTTGCAGGTATGTTTCAAAATGAAGATCAAATAAATTCTTATTTAGAGCTGACCTGCGATGACGAAAACGCATTGTTGAGAAGGATAAATAGGGAGACTTATCTGAAAGAAACTATGCCCCATATGCTATCTGGGCATTATCAAGGACGAGTGCTTTCGATGCTGAGTAAATTGGTCTCGCCCAAGCAAATTTTGGAGATAGGTACTTTTACGGGGTATGCGACGTTATGTTTAGCGGAGGGGTTAAAGCAGGGAGGTGTATTACACACGATAGACATCAATGAAGAGCAGGAGGAGCGTATTTCCGGCTACTTTTTGGAATCGGGATATGCCAGGAATATCAAATACCACATAGGAGATGCCGGGAGTGTAATCCCTACGATTGAAGGCGATTTCGACTTGGTATTTATAGATGCGGATAAAAAGAGGAATTTAATTTATTTCGATATGTTGATTGACCGTGTGCCTCCGGGCGGGTTAATCTTAATTGATAATGTGCTGTGGAAAGGCAAGGTTTTTGACGAAATGCCAGATGCACAAACCCAGCGGATTGTTGATTTAAATAGTACATTGGCAAAGGATATACGGGTTGAAAAATTGATTTTGCCAATCAGAGATGGACTTTTTGTGTTACGCAAAAAGTAATTGTTGAATTAAAAAAAAGGATATGCAAAAATCGTTATGCAGCAGGATGTTGCTGTTAATTGTATTGTGCCTGTCGTCAATTACAATGACTTTTGGTCAGAAGAAATTTTCACCTTCGAGTTATATTGATGAATACAAGGACGTTGCACAACAACTTATGCGAGAAACAGGTGTGCCAGCATCTGTGATTTTAGCAGTAGCTATTCATGAAAGTGCTTACGGGAATAGTAAAATTGCAAAACACTTAAACAATCACTTCGGAATCAAAGGTCAAAACAGCAGCTCGGTGATTCGTTCTGCTTATAAAGGATATGAATCTGTACTATCTTCTTACCGCGATTTCGTAGCTTTATTAAAAAGAAAGAAAGCCACCCAATCCTTATTCGAAAGTCGCTCTTCCACAGATTACCAATCTTGGATAGCGGGTATTGCCCGTTCGGGATATTCGGTCAGTGGAGATTGGAAAAGTAGGGTATTATCTACGATCAATCGGTATGATCTTGATCAGTATGATTTAAAAATCAAGTAGAATCGCGTATCTTCGTATTCGATGAAATCATATCTAGCTATATTAATCTTTGCACTTCTGTTAAGTTCCTGTGCGAGTAAGCGAGGAACTGTTCTGAGGAATCCGAATGACAGAAACGACGGACATACCGGAACGGTAAACACAAATAAAAAGACAAAACCGACGTCTATTTCGGGTCTAACCTATATCGATCAGTACAAGAACATCGCGATACGCGAAATGAACCAATACGGCATCCCTGCTAGTATCAAATTAGCACAAGCTTTGCTGGAATCCGGCAATGGTAACAGCTACCTTGCCCGGGAGGCGAATAATCATTTCGGTATTAAATGTGGTGGAGTGTGGAATGGGAAAAGTATCGCTAGAGATGATGATAATCCTAATGATTGTTTTAGGGTATACGGTGACCCCGAAGAATCTTTTAGAGATCATTCTCAATTTTTGCTTAGGAAGCGATATGAAAAGCTCTTTACCTTGGATAAAGATGATTATAAAGGCTGGGCACGGGGTTTGAAAGATGCTGGATATGCTACAAATCCTCGTTACCCTGAACTGTTGATTGATCTGATAGAGCGCTATCAGTTACACCAATATGATCGTGCTGAATCGCATGTAGAGAAAGAAGAGCGAGAAGAGAAAGTCGTCAGTATCATTGAAGTCAAGACGGATACTGCACCGCCTGTACAAACAGAAAAAATAAAGTCTCCTGTTGCGATGGTTATTCACGAAGTAAAGGCTTCTGAGACCTTGTATTCGCTGAGTACGCGCTATAATGTCTCTGTGGATCAAATCAAACAGTTGAATGCAATGGGATCCGATAACCTTTCGGTGGGACAATTGTTGGTAATTTCTAAATAGCTTTAAAAGTTGTTAAATTGTAGATAAATAACTAATCAAAAATGTAGTTTTACATTTGTGATGTTAAGAGCGAAAATCAAACTTTTACTCGTTTTGTTTCTTCTGCCTTTTTGCGTGAGTTCGCAAGAAAGGGTGGAGGGGATTGGTTTTGATGCAGATACCAAACAGCGTATCGGTAAAGTCTTGATTATCAATGCCCGTACAGGAGAGAACGTATTCAACAATTTGCGAGGCGAATTTGGTATCCATGTGAGAATGGGAGATTATTTAATTGCGAGCAAAGAAAATTATTATAGCGATACCTTGGTTTACGAAGGGCAGAAGGTACTTTTGTTTTATCTGAAGCGAGCGACGATTTACATTGACCCCGTAACGGTGACAGGTAAAAAGTCTCCGGAAGAGATCCTGGCCCAACGACGTAAAGACTATGATAAAGCGTATAAATTGGCCGATCCGGGCGATATTTTTTCTGTGGGTCAGAACGGAGCGGGGCTTAGCATAAACGCGGTGTACAATTTGCTTAGTAAGGAAGGTAAAAATGCTCGCAGATTGACGAAATTTTTTCAAAAGGAATATGAAGAAAATGTAATCGATCAACGGTTTACCAAGGAAATTGTTACAAGTGTTACGGGGCTAGAAGGTACTTTATTAGATAATTTTATGCTGCGGTACCGACCGTCCTACTTTTTTGCAAAAACAGCAGGGCATTACCAAATGACAGAATATATTAAAAGTAAGTATGAAACGTTTAAATTAAATCCAAATTATAGACCTTTACCAAAATTACCCATACATTTGATCGATGAAAAATAAAACACCATTTATGAAGCATACATCTTTACTTCTATTTTTTTTACTGAGCGTTTGTAGCTTCGCATCAATTGCTCAAGTGAATCTGAAAGATCTGCGGGAAAAGCCGGATGCAAATATCGCAGACAGCGATACGACTAAGGGCTTAAAGATCAACCCGATTAATGTACCTATTCCAAAGCTAAATTTGGAAGTAAACTATTGGAAGCATTGGACAAAGTTTGGTATCAACGCGAACCAAGCTTCTTTTAGTGATAATTGGAGTGCCGGAGGGGTTAACTCAGTCTCTTTAGGAGGGAATATATGGCATAAGTCAGATTATACTAGAGATAATTTCAATTTTGTTTCTGAGATCGATTTACGATACGGTAAGATCAAGAATAAAGATCAGCTAGCTAAAAAGAATAATGACCGGATCTTTTGGGATAATAAATTAGCCTATAAATTGGCGAAAAGTTGGGCGTTGTATTTTTCTTTTACGTTCGAATCGCAATTTGATGCGGGATATAGATATACAAAGAGAACCGAAGGTGAAGAGGTTATTGAAGTTATTGATACCATTACCAGTAATTTTATGGCACCGGGATATTTTACAGAGTCTTTTGGTTTAGAGTACAAGCCGGACAATACCTTTTCTTTGCGTTTAGGCACGGGTACAGCCAGACAGACGTTAATTTTGGATAATAGATTAAAGCCTCTTGAAGGGGAAAAAGAAAGATTTGGTGTTGAAGGAGGGAAGAATTTCAAAAATGACTTGGCCTTCCAGATTACAGCTAATTTGGATAGAAATTTATCAAAAAACCTTAATCTAAAATCACGTTATAATTTATTTGCTGACTATAAGGATATAGGGGATCCCGATCATCGACTAGATGCTACGCTTACGGCAAAAGTTACCAATTTGGTGAATGTAAGTTTAGGGGGGATAGTTTTATATGATAGCGGTTATATTGTTGAGGGAGAAGACAAAGCTAAGGTGCAGTTTAGCCAGGCATTGTCCTTGGGTATTATTTACAATTTGCCTAAATAACATGACGACGGAGGAATGAAATTAAACTTGCTTTGTGTATTGGTATTTGTTCTCAGTTTGGTGGGGTGCGGAACAAAAAAGCAGATTTTACAGTCTGCGTCGATTATAAAGCCTGTGGATATACTCGGCAGACTGGATACCTTTGTTCCCGCGGTAAATTTAACATTGGACTCTCCAATAGTGATCTTGAAGCCCTCTGTAGACACATTGCCATTAGATCAAAGGTTTTCGGAACGTATATTAACTCCGGAAGAAAAGGTACAAGAACAAAAAAGAACAGGGATACACAAGGGCGCGGATTGGACTAGCGCCATTCATTATGATTTGCGTAAACCCAATTTTGTCATTATTCACCATACTTCCCAAAATAGTATCACACAGACCATCCGCACATTTCAGGTAGAGCATTCGAAAGTAAGTGCGCACTATGTTATCGGTCGTGATGGACGAGTTGTACAGATGCTCAACGATTATGAGCGGGCATGGCATGCAGGACGATCTAAGTGGGGCCAAATCACGGATATGAATTCCATGTCTATAGGAATAGAGCTGGATAATAATGGAAGGGAACCCTTTCCTGATCCTCAGATCAATTCATTACTGCTGTTGCTTGATACCTTGAAGACAAAATATACTATTCCGCACACTAACTTCATCGGACATGCAGATATTGCTCCCACTAGAAAAGACGATCCGAATGTGTTTTTTCCCTGGAAATTATTGGCAGAAAGAGGATTTGGTGTTTGGTATGACGAAAGTTTTTTGATTCAGCCTCCTTTTAACTTCAACCCCGTTGATGCACTCAAGATAATTGGATACGATGTCAGTAACGAGGAGGCGGCTATTAGGGCTTTTAAACGCAAATTTATTATTAAAGAAGTGAACGGAATTCTGACGGCCTATGACAGAACCGTTTTATACAATATCTATAAGAGATACTATTAATCTGTTTCTGCTTGTTGAAAATTCCGTTGTTTCCAAATAGATTGTAGGAATAAACCTATAAGGATCACCGCAACACAACCGATTACGTTGAGCCATAAAAAAGCAATGACATCTAATTTCCATATCGTGACAACAACTGCCTCGGATAAAAGGGCTGCCCAAAAGACCGCCTGCCCCTTTATACGCTTGAAATAGAAGGCAACTAGAAAAATACCAAGAATAGTACCATAGAAGAGAGACCCTAGAATATTTACTGCTTCGAGTAGGTTGCCTAGTTTGCTGGCATACAAAGCAATGATCACCGTAAATATACCCCACAAAAGTGTAAATAGTCGTGACGCCCTTAAATAGTTTGTTTCCGAGCCATTTTTGTTAACGAAGCGTTTATAAATATCGATCACGGTAGTCGAAGCCAAGGAGTTAATCGCGCTTGCGGTGGCTCCCATGGACGCCAGAAAAATAATAGCAATGAGAAGACCGATAAATCCTTTGGGAAATGTAGAGGTGATAAAGGATAAAAAGATATAATTGTTATCGTTCGTTTCCGCAGTGGCGTCGTTTTTCTTTATTAACGTGATGACCTGCTCCCTTAATTGTGTCCCCGCTTCATTGAGCTGAGCGAGTTTTTCTCTGCTTGCATCTACTTGTCCTTCATTATCCTGATTGACACCTTTGGTTAGCTCATGAATAACAGCCGTTTTTTCAGCGCTTAATTTCTGATGAGTCTCTAATATCGCATTATACTCGTTTTTATATTCGCTTTTGAGCAATTTGTCTGTTTCCAGCTCATTGAAAAAAATCGGTGGAGTATGATATTGATAATAGGCAAATACGAGAATCCCAATTAATAGAATGCAGAATTGCATGGGCACTTTCAACAGACCATTCATCAATAAGCCTAGTCTACTGTCGCGAATAGAAGAACCGGTGAGGTATCGTCCTACTTGGCTTTGATCGGTTCCAAAATAAGACAGTTGCAAGAAAAAGCCTCCAATTAACCCAGTCCATACCGTATATTGATTGCTCAGATCGAATGTAAAATCAATGGCGTTCGTTTTGCCCGATTTCCCAGCAATATGAAGTGCTTCCTTTAACCCAATATCAGCCGGTAATAAGTGTATGACCGTAAATCCTGCTGCAAGTAAGCCGCTAAATATGATAGCCATCTGCAAGAGTTGCGTATAAGAGACCGCTTTTGTCCCCCCATAGACCGTATATAACACCACCATGCTCCCGATAACCAAGGTGGTATATGTTACATCAATATGTAAGATGGTAGACAATATAATGGAAGGCGCGAAGATGGTGATACCTGTAGATATGCCACGTTGGATTAAGAATAATGCCGCTGTAAGTGATCGGGTTTTGATATCAAATCGTTTTTCTAGAAACTCGTAAGCGGTGTATACTTTAAGCCGATGAAATATGGGGACAAAGGTAATACAGAGTACGATCATCGCTAGTGGTAAACCGAAATAGAATTGTACGAAACTCATCCCGGAAGAGTAGGCTAAACCCGGTGCGGACAAAAATGTAATGGCGCTAGCTTGAGTGGCCATCACGGAAAAACCTACATTGTACCAAGGTAAAGAACGGTTTCCCAGTAGATAACCGTCAATATTTTTGATATTTCTGCTTTTGAATATTCCGAAAAGAATAATCAAAAGTAACGTAATAAAGAGTACTATCCAGTCAATAGTACTCATGAATAGTATAGGGTAAACAGATACATGAATAAGATACACACGACGAGCCAAGCTACAACTAGAATATAGAATTGTCGCCAGCTACGTATGAATGGTGGTAATCCTTTACCTGTCATGCGGTTTTTGCGGTAATATATACGAGTTGAATAAAATAGCAATAATCAATCCTACCACAGCTCCACCGATAATACTTAAGAAGGTATCATTCGCGGCGAAAGATATTAAAGCACCAAATATTACTCCTATTAATAAGATTAAACTTTTTACGTTCAAAGATTTAGTTTCAGTTACTTGATTTTCCATATTATAAACTTAAAGATATTTGCTTTTTATAAAATGCAAATATATTGATTTCTCCTCTGCCTTTGAATTTATTTTATCGAGAAGATGTAGTATGCTATTCTTTAGTCAGTAAATTTACAAATAATCTGTAAGCTCCGGGGACTCCGGCCGGTAATTGTCTGAAAAATGATACAGAAGTATACACAAATTTGCCCTCGCCATATTTTGCAATTAGCAAAGAACCTTTATTAGGCACTTCATTCTTGTCATTCATTACGAGCGGAGTACGGTAGTTTTTGTCTATATTATCTGCGAAGTATAAGCCTCTTTCTTGTATCCATCCTTCGAAATCGGCGTCCGTTAGCCTATTTGGAAAATTAAGTGCTGGATCATTTTTGTCAAAATGAACCTGTGCATTTTCTTCCGTAACACGATTTCGGGTGATGTTAAAAGGATAGGGCCCTAGATTGCTGGTTTGAAGACGGCTATTGACATTATATTGTATCAATACCGTTCCTCCATTTTTAGTGTAATCTAATAATTCAGATAGAATTCGTGAACTATTTACATTGACATTAAATATGCGCACGCCTAGAACTACGGCGTCGAATTGTGTTAAGTGAGCACTGGTGATTTGATTTGAATTTAGCACCGTTACATCGATTCCGATTGCCGAAAGCGATTGCGGGATTAAATCTCCGGCTCCATGGATATACCCTACCCTTTTTATTGGATTTATAAGATCTACCTTTTTCAATACGATCTTTACAGGCGGAAACCAGGAAATATTCGGAATGTGATCGTACTGAATGAATTTGGAATCCGATATCGTTTCCCCATTTTCGGAGAAGAATAGATAATCAGTTGTATCTAGACGATTATCGCCGTTAGGTTGGAGGGTAAATGTTTTGGAGATGATGTCTGATTCATTAAAATCTAACAAAATTCTCTGCTGGTCCACAGCCCAGCCGATAGGATGGTTAACAGTAATGTGGTATTCCTTTTTAGACGGATGGTGGTTTTCAAAAGTTAATTCGACCGATTGAGACTCCCCATTTTTCGACAATACCGAAGTAAGACTTGGTTTAGCCGTTAGGTCGGGCATGATCGCAATTGGGTGATACAACTCTCCCCTTACCGGGTCTACAAAACGAAAACGGACCTGTTGATCAATGTCGATTTCCTGATTGTTGATTTGGAAATGGAACGTAACAGTTGGACGGTTTTTATTCTCCGGATAGCCGACATCTTCTACTTTAACATCAAATTTCCCAAGCGTATGTGGACTGGCCAACCAATAGGGCTGTGTGGTATAATCCCAGGTCACATTCTGGGATTCTTTCCACAGTTCATTTGTTTTTAAACTCGCTGTCTGCTGTCCCGAAAGAATCTCTACTGCGACATTAGGACGTCTTACGATGGCCTCAAGCGTTACAGGAACCGTTTCTCCGGCCACATATCGTGTCTTAGGTGTTGTTGCATCTATCCAGATACCCGCACAAGCCAGTATTAATTCTTTGATCTCACTTGATTTTTCGGCTACCCAATAGTTGTCTTCAACCTTTTGGATGTCTTTTAACAAGAGGATTAAATCATTTATGGAGTTCTCCGGATGATTGGAATTAAATTGTGTGTTTATCTTGTTTATTAATTGCTCAATACCGGTTGATTTTGGTACTCTATCCCATGAGGTGAGTATTCCGTCAAAGAGATCTTGTTTCGCTTCTTCTCCTGCTACATGCTCAAAATATTCAATACTTTTCCCCCTACTTGAAGCTGAGCCGAATCCCTGACTTTTGTGTTGGGAGCGACTTTTTGCAGATATTTCTCCGTAAGATATCCCTATCAAGGGGTTATAGTTTCCAATGTCGATCGATAGTTGATCTTCAGAAGTGTTATTCATTCCTCCAAAGTTGGCCGTGTTCCAGACCAAACGTTTGGCCTTCCACGGTTTTACGGTAGTAAATTGGTCAGGGTATTTGCTGTCGTCCGCCGCGGCTAAATAGGCCTCGTGTGCGAGTATCGCGGAAGCCTGATGATGACCGTGGCCACCTCGTTCGTCGGGAGGGAAACGGGTGATGATCACATCCGGCCTTAGCTTGCGAATAATATAGACTGCTTCTCTAAGAACAGTTTCTTTATCCCAGAAGTCGAAAGTTTCTTGATGCGTTTTGGAAAATCCGAAGTCATAAGCAGAGGTGAAAAATTGCTCTCCTTTGTCAATTTTCCGAGCGGCGAGCAACTCTTGTGTACGGATTAACCCAAGTTCAATACCTTGTTCTGTGCCAATGAGGTTTTGGCCACCATCGCCTCTTGTCAAGGATAAGTATCCTGTTTTATATTTTCTATCTTGCGCTAGGTAAGCGATAAGCTTGGTGTTTTCGTCATCAGGATGTGCCGCAAAATAGAGAACGGAGCCTAATATATTTAATTTTTCAAGTTTTAACTTGATCTCCGAAGAAGATAGGGAAGTGTGTTGAGCGACAGATATATGCATGCCGAATAGCATACACAGTATTAAACTTAAATATTCTAATCTCATAATGACTTTGATGACTTCTCAAAAATAATAAAAGGAATCAAAATTTACTTTTGATTCCTTTTACCAACAATTAAAAATCTTTTTTGTCTTAAAACAGTGATGCTTCTAATGTAGTGGTATTAAATGCATGTTCAGTTCAAACTCACCAGCTTTAAGGGAGTAACCTTTCAACTATAGTAAAAGTACTATAAAAAGAATAATATAATGGTACAACTGTTAAAAAAAATTTTCCACACAAAATAAGTTATGAACAAATGCTTATTTATCTATAGATCCTAATACACGTTTCATGAAGGAATTCAACGCTTCTTTTTTAGGTGTGCCCTCTTTTATCAGTTTATCTACCTCTACGGCACCATACATGTTCGAAATCATTTCACCAATAACGTCGAGCTCCTCGTCTTTTAAAGATGACACTTCTGTCAAAGCTTCTAATGTCTCGATAGTTTCTAACACGTAGTCGACATCATTTTGTTCAATAAAATCGGTTAGGTGCTTAATTACTGGTAACTTCATTTAATAAATCTATTAATCCTTCTATTTTGTTCGTTTGCACTTGATTCACCAATTGGCCATTTTTAAAGGCAGCAAAGGTGGGCAGATTATTTACGTTAGCTAATTTTCTTGACTCAGGAAATTTTTCTGCATCGACGATGATAAAAGAGATTTGCTCATTCTCCGTTGCTAGTTTCTTGAATTTTGGTTTCATAATGCGGCAATTACCACACCATGACGCAGAATATTGTACCATTACCGTATCGCCGCTACTTACAGCCTCTTGTAACGAGTCGTTCTCTAATTCTTTTAACATGATAATATTTTTGGTAAAGGGGGGTAGGACGATCCCCCCTTGATAGTGTATTTAATTAATTCATTGACAAGTATGAAGCTACTCCTTCGCGGGTTGCATTCATAGCGTCTTTACCTTCTTCCCAGTTTGCTGGACATACCTCACCATGTTGTTGTACATGCGTATATGCATCGATAAGACGGATATATTCTTTTACGTTACGACCTAGGGGCATATCATTTACTGATTCGTGGAATACTTTCCCCGTTTCGTCGATTAAGTAGGTTGCACGGTAAGACACTGCATCACCTTCGGCAATAGTACCAAACTCTGGGTGTTCTATTTCCTTCACGTCTAAAATCCCTAAGATACTGGACAAGTTGCGGTTAGTATCTGCTAGGATAGGGTATTCAACACCTTCAATTCCGCCGTTGTCTTTAGCTGTATTTAACCAAGCAAAGTGTACCTCATTAGAGTCACAAGAAGCACCTATAACGATTGTATTACGCTTTTCGAATTCGGCCGTAGCCTCTTGGAACGCGTGTAATTCTGTAGGGCATACAAAAGTAAAATCTTTTGGATACCAGAATAATACGACTTTTTTGTTTTCTTGTTGAGCTTTCTCAAAAATGTTGATTGATAGGTTGTCACCTAAATAATCGATTGCACTTACTGTAATGTTTGGGAAATTTTTACCTGTAAAACTCATAGTTATTTTCTTTTTCTTAATTGTGCCACAAAAGTACTCATAAATATGATAATTAGATATCAAAAATCTCAATGGGATATCGTTGTTATCTATATTTTTTATAGTATATTTATAGTCAAAATTTATTATCGTAATTTTCGAAATAAATAAAAATAGTTGTTGTTATTGGTCGTAATTTTTGAAATCTTTGTATGCAGAAAATGGCCCCGTAGTTCAACGGATAGAATAGATGTTTCCTAAACATTTGATAGCAGTTCGATTCTGCTCGGGGCTACTAAAAGGTTTAATTATAGCTCACAAAAAAGCCTTCGAAATTTTCGAAGGCTTTTTTGTGAGCGAAAGACGAGATTCGAACTCGCGACCCCAACCTTGGCAAGGTTGTGCTCTACCAACTGAGCTACTTTCGCTGATTGTGCTACAAAGTTACAATATCGTTTGCTATCTGTCAATAGGTATTTTAAAAATTAGACAGTCCTTACTCTTTCTGCTGATCAATACACGACTAACTTATTTATTAACTAGATATATATATGTATATAAAATAATATTTATAGGGATATTATATGGTTTTACCCATGTAATACCCCTATAAACACCCTGTTATTCCCCTATAAATACCATATAAAAATATAACTTGGTTCGGTTCTTTGTCGTGTGTTGAATATAAGGGGTACCGGAAAGTTAAAGTTGTATCGCGTCCACGCAATTGATTCCATCAATTGCGGCAGATACAATGCCTCCGGCATACCCTGCGCCTTCTGCACACGGATATAAGCCACGGACTTGTGGGTGTTGTAGGGTGTCTTTATCTCGGGGAATACGGATAGGCGAAGATGTGCGGGATTCTACACCTACTAAGATGGCTTCATTTGTATAATATCCATGCATCTTCTTGCCAAAAATTGGTAGAGCTCCTCTTAAGGCATCATGTACAAAGCCAGGAAGAACTTCTTTTAGATCTGCTGAGCGGGTACCTGGCTTGTATGAATTGGAGGGCAAATTATTAGAAATCCTATTTTCAACAAAATCTACCATTCGCTGTCCTGGAGCGACTAACTTACCTCCTCCAATTTGAAAAGCTTTTTGTTCTATCTGCCGTTGAAATTCCAATAGGGCAAACGGGTTGTTAGCAGCATTCGGAATGTCCTCTATATTGATTTGGATGACTGTTCCGGAGTTAGCATGTGGATTGTTACGTTTGGAAGGTGACCATCCGTTTACAACGATCTCTCCGTCGTCTGTTGCACAGGGGGCAATAATTCCACCGGGACACATACAAAACGAGAATACCCCTCTGCTATTCACTTGTTCTACCAGGCTGTAGTAAGCAGGGGGTAGATTTTCGTGGCGTGCAACACAATGGTATTGTGCATTGTCAATGATTTCCTGAGGGTGCTCAATGCGCACACCTAAGGCAAAGGACTTCGCTTCTAATAGCCATTTTTTTTGACGAAATAGTTCAAATATATCCCTTGCAGAATGTCCGGTTGCCACAATTACATATTCGGCATTGATAGTTTGACCCCTGTTTGTCTTTACACCCTGCACATTGCCGAAGGCTTCATTAATATCGATCACTTTGGTGTCAAAGTGCACTTCACCGCCCATTTCGATGATAAGTAAACGCATATCTTCAATAATGTGGGGCAATTTATTTGTGCCGATGTGAGGGCGTGCATCTACTAATATATCTGGTGTCGCTCCATGTTCGACAAATATGGATAATACTTTATGTACATCACCACGTTTATTTGAACGTGTGTATAGTTTGCCATCGGAATATGTTCCGGCACCGCCTTCACCAAAACAATAATTGGATTCAGGATTTACGAAACCCTCTCGATTTATTTTTGCCAGATCTCTTCTCCGTTCCTGTACGGGCTTACCTCGCTCTATTACAATAGGTTTTAATCCCCGTTCTATACAACGGTATGCAGCAAAAAGTCCTGCGGGGCCTGCACCGATGATAATAACAGGTTTAGCATCTTTAACTTTTTTGAGGTTACTTTTGAATACATTTACAGCGACGTTTTCATCAATAAAAAAAATAATACGTATGCGATAGACCACTTGACGACTCCGCGCATCTATAGATCTTTTTCGGATATGGAGGCCTCTAATTCGTTTTTTGTCAACCTTTAATTTTCGGGCACCTTGTTCTATAATGTATGTTTCGTCATTGATGAAATCAGGAGCAATCGCTAATTCTATTTCTTTTTGCATGAGTAGCTGGTGGGTATTTATCCCAAAACGTACAAAGGTAATAATTAAGTTAAAATTTAGGATAAACAGTGTTTAGCATTTGCATTGTCTTAACTTTTATTTGTATTTTTAGGGAAATATAGTTTGAAAAATTAAACATGAAAAGATTATTAGTCGTTTTAGCGGGGTTATTTACAGCCCTTTCTTTTAGTTCCTGTGGTTACAACACGATGGTTTCAAAAGACGAAAATGTAAAAGGAAAATGGGCCCAGGTGGAAAATGCATACCAGCGGCGTGCAGATTTGATTCCCAATTTGGTTTCTACCGTAAAAGGGGCTGCTCAACATGAAGAAAACACGCTAACAGCAGTTGTAGAGGCACGTGCTAAAGCTACTTCGGTAACAGTAGATCCTTCTAATTTATCAGAAGAAGCGATTGCAAATTATCAACAAACGCAAGATGCACTATCTCAATCCATCGGTCGATTATTGGTGAGTGTGGAAGCTTATCCTGATTTGAAAGCTAATTCGAATTTCCAGGAATTGCAGGCACAGCTAGAGGGTACTGAAAACCGTATCTCTGTAGAACGTAGAGCGTATAATGAAGCAGTTCAAGATTACAATACGACGGTTAGAAGTTTCCCAAATAACATCATGGCTGGTGTTTTTGGTTTTAAGGCTAAAGGTACATTTGCAGCGACTGAGGGGGCTGATAAGGCACCGACAGTTTCATTCTAGGATAAAAAAATATATAGTTTAGAAGAAAGATAAAGCCAAGGAGAATCAGGAATAAAAATGGCAGTATTAAGCGCAGAGGAACAAGAAAAGGTAGTTCATGCCATTAGTTTGGCTGAAAACAAAACATCTGGCGAAATCCGGGTAGTAGTAGAGAATATCGTAGGTGACGTGGATCCTATTACCAAGGCAAAAGCGTATTTCGAGGAACTGGAAATGCATAAGACCACACTTCGGAATGGTGTGCTCATTTATCTTGCCGTAGCGGATCATCAATTTGCGATCATAGGAGATGCTGGTATTGATCAATATGTGCAACATGATTTTTGGGAAAGTACGAAGGAAAAAATGGTTTCATTTTTTCGCAACGGAGATTATGTAAATGGTCTCATTGACGGTATCCACGAAGCTGGGGATCAGCTACAGCAATTTTTCCCTCGACAAGAGGATGATATTAACGAACTCCCTAACGATATATATTTTGGAAAGCACTAATTGCATAATGAGAACAACTTTTATAGCCGTTACTATTAGGATCAGGACTTTATTTACTATACTATTTTTTATCGGATTACATGCTACTCCTTTATTCGGTCAGGATTTACCGTCCGCACCGAATAGCTTGGTAAGCGATTTCACCAATACGTTAAGCAGTAGTGAAATAAATGATTTAGAGCTGAAACTTCTCGCTTTTGAAGATAGTACATCTATTCAGATCGCGGTAGTTTTAATAAATTCTACCAATGGATACGATATAGCCGACTATGCGGTACGGTTAGCTCAAAAGTGGGGTGTGGGGCAATCAAAATATGATAATGGGATTATGGTTCTAGCTGCTCTCGGGGATCGTGCCGTTACCATTCAGACTGGATATGGCATTGAGGGTGCTGTACCCGATGCAATTGCATTCCGGATCATTGAAAATGATATTAAACCGAATTTTCGTCGGAATGCCTATTACGATGGTTTAAATTCGGCAACGAGTTCGATAATTGCTTATACCAAAGGTGAATATAAGGCAGATCCGAAGGCAAGAGGGGATTCTCGTGGAAAAGGTGGTGGCTTTTTGCTTGTTATTATTATTTTTGTCATTATCGCACTTATCTCTAAAGGAGGTGGCGGCGGGAAGAATAAAGGTGGCCGTATGATGAATGGTAAAGGCTCTTCCGATCTATTTTGGTGGGCTTTGTTACATGGATTAGCTGGTGGAGGCGGTCGGTCCGGTGGATCAGGTGGTTTTGGGGGCGGAGGTTTCGGCGGCGGAAGTGGTGGCTTTGGCGGTTTTGGAGGCGGTGGCTTCGGAGGCGGTGGAGCAAGTGGCCGATGGTAACACAATAAATAATGAAAAATTACAGTTAAATAATATGAAGAATTTAATTTTATTGGGAGCGGCTTTAGTACCGTCTCTATTATTTGCTCAGGAAGACTATACGATAAAAGGGAAGATAGGATCTTTTAACTCACCTGCTAAGGTATATATGCAATATGCTGATAAGGGCCAGCGGTTAATAGATTCGGCTAATATTGCGAATGGTGAGTTTAAATTTAACGGAACGGTACAAGAACCTACGCAAGCTTATTTGATTCTTTCTCCAGAGGGACTTCCGCTTCGCGAGTTGCAAAATCCAGATGTTAATTCGTTGTATCTTTCTAAAGGTGTTATTAACGTAACAGGAGCAGACCTCAAAAATGCTGCGATTTCAGGTAATGCGCTTAATGAAGAAATGACTGTTTATAAAGTGCAACTGAAGCAGGTAGAAGAAGGTTTCAAAGCACTTAATACCGAATATGCAGCGGCTTCATCAGAGAAAAAGGAAGATGAGGCATATATTGCAGAACTGCAAGGTCGAGCACAGGAATTATATAAATTACAAAGTTCATTAAATGAGCAATTTATAAAGGATAACCCGAAAAGCTATATTTCCTTAAACTTGGTGGATGAAATGCTTACTCCTGCTACTATAGCAAGCTTTGAACCCGCATTTCAAAATTTGTCTGCCGATCTTAAAAATTCCGCTAAAGGAAAATCGATCACAGAAAAGATTGAGGGTATGCGTAAGTTAGCAGTAGGCGCTACAGCTCCGGACTTTACATTGCCGGATACAAGCGGGAATGATTTATCTCTTTCATCGTTACGCGGAAAATATGTACTAGTCGATTTTTGGGCAAGCTGGTGTGGACCATGTAGACATGAGAACCCGGTTGTTGTGGCGGCCTATAACAAATACAAAGATAAAGGTTTTACAATTTTGGGTGTCTCTTTGGATAATCCGGGTAAAAAAGATGCCTGGATGAAAGCCATTGCAGATGATGAATTAGCACAGTGGCCACAGGTATCTGATCTTAAAGGCTGGCAATCCGACGTGGTAAAATTGTATTCTATTCGTGGCATCCCTCAAAACTATCTGTTGGATCAAGAAGGGAAAATTGTTGCTTCCAATTTGAGGGGGGCAGCTTTGGAAGAAAAGTTGGCTGAATTACTAAATTAACCCTGATATAGACATAAAAAACAAAAGGGCTTTAAAATTTTTAAAGCCCTTTTGTTTTTTATAACGATAGAATCTCTACTATTCGTGTCAGATTAGTATTTATTTTGTTGATGTGTTTTATAGCCTTATTGAAAGGAGTGAACTGTACATTGCCACATATTAATCCTGCCATCTCACCACGTCGACCTTCTAATAGACCTTCTACTGCCGCAACACCTAAACGACTTGCCAGGACACGATCCATACAGGTGGGTTTGCCACCACGCTGAATGTGTCCTAATATGGATACCCTCACATCGTAGTGTGGAAAGTTCGATGTGATTTTTTCGGCTACGACTAACCCTCCTTCTTTATCCCCTTCGGCAACGATGATGATGCGTGAAGATTTGTTTTTGCGTGATTTATCAAGCCGCTTCATAATTGCATCGTAATCTACTTCCAATTCCGGAATAAGAACAGCTTCTGCTCCCGTGCTAATACCAGACCGTAAGGCAATTAAGCCAGAGTCACGACCCATCACTTCAACAACAAATAGACGGTCATGAGATTCTGCCGTATCTCTAATTTTGTCTACGGCGTCTACTACAGTATTGATCGCGGTATCGTAACCAATGGTGAAGTCGGTGCCCGCTAGATCGTTATCGATCGTACCCGGCATACCCATTATTGGAATGTCAAATTCTTCAATGAACTTAGATGCCCCTGTAAAAGTGCCATCGCCACCAATTACCACAAGGGCGTCGATATTCAGTTTTTTAGTATTTTCGTATGCTTGCTTACGACCTTCGTAAGTTTTAAACTCTTCGCTTCTTGCTGTTTTCAATACCGTACCGCCACGTTGGATGATATTGGCAACGGATTTGGCATCCATGGCAATTATTTCTCCATTTACCAATCCATCATATCCTCTTTTTACTCCAAAAACATTTAATCCGTGATATATTCCTGTTCTTACCACAGCACGGATGCCCGCGTTCATGCCCGGCGCATCTCCTCCTGATGTTAAAACTGCTATATTTTTTATTTTAGTCATATGTTCAAACTTAGATAAATTTGCTTTTATATGCAATACAATTATAATCGGTTTTTATAATTATTTCGCCGCTTTATAGGCATCGACTCCAGATTGCAGGTATTCCGCATATTTTTCAATATCGTAATTTGCTCCGCTGGAGGGAATCAGAAGTTCTCCCTTATTGTCTACGATGGCATATAGAGGCTGCGAATTACTACGAAATTGAGTAATTTGGAAATCCGTATTCTTTTTTCCAACTGTATTTATTTTTTTTCCGGTTTGAGGTGATATATATTGTTCTGACTCTGGAAGTTTTAGATCATGCTCATCTACATACAATTCCACCAAAATGAACTCGTTGTTGATGAGGTCTTTAACCTTCTGATTTGACCATACATCCGCTTCCATTTTACGGCAATTTACACAGGTCCATCCCGTAAAGTCTATCAACAAAGGTTTTTGCTGACTTTGTGCCGCAGCTAACGCTTCATCGTAGTCGTAATAGGGATCAAATCCCTTTATGGTAGTCCGACTATGGAAATGGGTGTAATGTTTCCTGTTAACCGCATCCGCATTATGATTGCTGCCTGTTCCGACACCTGCAGACACATCAAAATCCTGTGTGCCGATCGGAGGTAGGAAGGCGGCTATTGATCTCAATGGTGCTCCCCATAGTCCGGGGACCATGTACACGACAAATGAGAATACAATAATAGCTAGCATAGTGCGTGGAACTGATAAATATGATAAGGGACTATCATGTGCAAATCTGATTTTACCGATTAAGTATAAACCCATTAAGCCAAATATCACAATCCAAAGGGAGAGGAAAACCTCCCGATCCAGCAATTGCCAATTGTAGGCTAAATCTACATTTGATAGGAATTTCAATGCTAATGCCAGTTCCAGGAATCCCAAAACAACTTTTACATTATTCAACCAACCTCCCGATTTGGGTAATGATTTGAGCATGGAGGGAAACATCGCAAATAATACAAATGGAATGGCCAAAGCCAATGAAAAACCAAACATGCCGATTGCAGGTCCTAAACGTTCACCTTTTGTAGCGGCTTCAACCAATAACGTTCCTATGATAGGGCCTGTACAGGAAAAAGATACTACAGCGAGACTGGCTGACATAAAAAATAGACCTAACAACCCGCCTTTATCTGAATTGGAATCTATTTTATTAACGAAAGAACTCGGCAGTGTAATTTCAAAAGCGCCAAAAAAAGATGCTGCGAAAATGACAAGAAGCAGAAAGAATAGGAAGTTGAATACCCCATTGGTGGAGATCTGATTCATGGCTTCTGCGCCAAAGGCTATAGTAATAAGCATCCCCAACGCAACATAGATAACGATGATAAATATACCATATAACAAGGCTTGTGTTACTGCTTGAGCTTTGCTGCCCGATTTTTTTGTAAAAAAACTGACCGTCAAAGGCACCATTGGGAAAATGCAGGGCATCAAAAACGCAGCAAAGCCGCCAATCAAACCGGCTATAAAAATACCCCAAAGAGATTCATTTTTTTTGTCTGTGTTTTCCAATGTAATTGTTTCTGCTTCTGCATTTGCATCATCTTGATGGATGCTATCTGTACCGTCCGAAAAAACGATGTCTTCTGGAACTGCTACCAGGGAACTGGTGTCGGAAACTGTACCATCCGTAAATTCGATGTCATCGAAAGAGAGGAGCGTGTCTTCTTGAGCGAACGAGAAAGTAAATGAAAAAGCGAATATTGTTAATGTAAGTAACAGAAGGTACTTGTAAATTTTCATATGTATTGTATTGACTTTTTGATGGTCATATGCCTACCTATCCCAGGCAGGGAATATCTACGATTTATTCTCATTCGTGTTGGGATGCTTTGTGTCCGTGGGTATTTCATGAATGCGAAATAAAATCAGGTAAAAATAAAAAAAAGGCAGTATTAAACTGCCTTTTCAAATCTATTAGAGCCGTAATTATTTTATTGTGACTGTAAAATTATATTCATCCGGGGGAAGGCATTGTGTTTTATCGCAAGCCATAAACTCAACCGTCCCACTTAACGAAGTCGGTTTCGAAGTATTTAATTTTACTTTTTGCTGGAATACGACTTCTGTACTAAAATAGGGCACATCCATTTTAAATACTTCTTCGAATTTTGTTTTTGGCTGAGGTTCTGCGGTCTTACCATTCAATGTAATATCTTTAGAAGTCTTATACGCAAAGGAGGTAGGGACAGGGCCGCCTTCTCCTACTGTTTGAGAGTATATGTGCCAACCGTTTTGAATGGTCGCTTTAATAAATACTACGGCTTCCTTACTGTTCAGCTTTTTTGAAGCTACAGACCACTTTACCGGATTGTGAATTTGAGCGAACGCTCCAGTTATTGTTAATAAAACAGCAACGATAAGTAAGCTAATTTTTTTCATCATCATTTTTCGTGTTTAAACCTTATTTTAAGACATTAAATAAAGTTAAAAGTTTAATGCTAAATTACATTTAACCCTATCCATCAGCAAGTAATTTTTTTGTTATAGCTGATATGTTATGTCTTTTAGGTCGTATTTTAATTTTTCCTGTCTGTACTCCATTTCCAGTAATCCATCTTCGCATACTTGTACTATGCGGGCTTCTAGCGTCTTTCCGTTCACGGTAAATAAAGCGTTTAAGTTCCTTCGGAATAAAAGTTGATTGTATCGTGTTAATAATTCGTCGTATTGCTCTTTTAATAACATTTCATTGTAAAATTTTAGTTTAGTTTGAATCTCGGTCACTAATGACAATATTGTCTTTTGCAATAATGGGTTTTCTTTATGGAGCGAAGTTGTTTTAAATGAAATTTCGGAAGGAAATTGGGACTGAAATACATTCAATCCTATTCCTACAACTGCATGCTTGATCTGTGAATGTGAAATTTTATTTTCGATTAATATTCCTCCAACTTTTTTGTTGCCGATCATGATATCATTTGGCCATTTGATACGAACTTCCAAAGGAATATGTATGGAAACGATATCATAAACCGCTAGACTTGAGATGATTGTCAGATAAAAATTTTTTTGAGGCGTTAGTTTTTGGGGGAATAAAATAAAACTCGCTGTTAAACTTTCACCCGGTCGATCAATCCAGGTCGTGCCGCGTTGTCCTTTGCCTGCCGTTTGTTTTATTGCCATAATGGCAGTGTATTCTTCTAGTGGCGTGAAATTTGACAATAATTGTTTTAAATAATCGTTCGTAGAAGTTGTTTCGGTTAGAACAATTACGTTCTGAGCGTTAGAATGTCCAAAAAATGTGTTATTTTGCAAAAGAATAATATTTAAATGAATTAATAAAGCTATAATAATTCTTAATGAGTAAAAAGAAAAATTCAGAATTGTCTGCAAAACTGGCGGAAATTGTAGTTCATGGGATGCAGGAAAAGAAGGGTAATGAGATTGTGAGATTGGATAT
Organism: Sphingobacterium olei; assembly: GCF_005048855.1. Lineage (GTDB taxonomy): Bacteria > Bacteroidota > Bacteroidia > Sphingobacteriales > Sphingobacteriaceae > Sphingobacterium > Sphingobacterium olei. Next base: position 430,047 of record NZ_SUME01000002.1, on the reverse strand, counting down.
GAGAGAAGTAAATGCAACAATTTCGGATTATTTTGTCATCTGTCACGCAGATTCTAATATACAAGTTAATGCAATTGCAAAAAGTGTGGAAGACGAAGTTTTCAAAAGCTTAGGCCAGGATCCTTGGCATAAAGAAGGGCATGGAAATGGAGAGTGGGTATTATTGGATTTTGTGGATGTCGTAGTACATGTTTTCAAGACAGATAAAAGGTCTCATTATCGCATTGAGGATTTGTGGGGAGATGCAGAAGTCCAATCTTACCAAAGCGCCTAGTTAATATAATAAAATAAGAGACTGAAAGATACATAATGAAGAAAATTCCAAATAAAAAAGTAACGCCTATTCCACCGAAGTTTAATATGATGTGGCTTTATATCGCGATGATATTAGGCTTTTTCGCGCTTCAATACGTATTCAGTGGTAGTAGTGCAAAAGAAACCACGTACGAAAATTTTGAAAAAAATATGCTTTTGACGGGTGATGTTGAAAAGCTGGTCGCGCTTAAAGGTAACGATCTACTGGAAGTACAGGTTTATATTAAGAAAGATCGGTTAAAAGAAGACAAATATAAGGATGTAGCCCCATCGGAGAACAATCTAATGGTATCTCAATCGTCAGGACCTCAATATACCTTTACGTTGGGTTCGGATCAGATATTTGAGTCGAAGCTAAACGCCTCTCAAGAAAATTTACCGGAAGGCATAAATAAAGTAACTGTAGAATATGGAAGTAAGAATAGTCCATGGAGTGGATTTCTTGTTTCTTTCATACTACCTCTAGTCATTATTGTTGCGCTTTGGATGTTCCTGATGCGTCGAATGAATGGTGGTGGAGGTGGTGCAGGCGGCCAAATTTTTAATATTGGTAAATCGAAAGCACAATTATTCGATAAAGAATCGCAAATCAACATTACATTCAATGACGTAGCGGGACTAGAGGAGGCAAAACAGGAGGTAATGGAAATTGTCGATTTCCTGAAGAATCCCAAAAAATATACTGATTTAGGAGGCAAGATTCCTAAAGGAGCCCTTCTTGTAGGCCCTCCGGGAACAGGTAAGACCTTATTAGCAAAGGCCGTGGCAGGCGAGGCACAGGTGCCTTTTTTCTCTTTGTCCGGATCAGATTTCGTAGAAATGTTTGTGGGTGTAGGTGCTTCACGTGTACGTGATTTATTCAAACAGGCGAAGGAGAAAGCTCCGTGTATTATCTTTATCGATGAGATTGATGCAATTGGTCGTGCACGCGGTAAAAACTCAGTAATGGGAGGAAACGATGAACGCGAAAATACCTTAAACCAATTATTAGTGGAAATGGATGGATTCGGTACAAATGTCGGCGTCATCATATTAGCCGCTACCAATCGTTTAGATGTGTTGGACTCTGCATTATTGCGTCCCGGTCGATTTGATAGACAAGTTTCGATAGATAAGCCCGATTTAATTGGTCGCGAACAAATATTCAATGTTCATTTAAAACCGTTAAAATTATCGGAAGAAGTAGATGCTAAAAAACTTTCAGCTCAAACGCCAGGTTTTGCAGGAGCTGAAATTGCGAACGTTTGTAATGAAGCCGCTTTAATCGCAGCCCGTAAAGGGAAATCAGCAATTGATATGCAGGATTTTCAAGACGCGGTGGATAGAGTAATTGGTGGTTTAGAAAAGAAAAATAAAATTATATCGCCAGAAGAGAAGAAAATTGTAGCCTATCATGAAGCGGGACATGCTATTGCAGGTTGGTTCTTGGAACATGCAGATCCTTTGGTGAAAGTTTCGATCGTTCCACGTGGCGTAGCAGCATTGGGTTATGCGCAATATTTACCCAAAGAACAGTTCCTCTATACGACAGAGCAGCTTTTGGACAGTATGAGTATGACAATGGGTGGTCGTGTGGCAGAAGATATTACCTTCGGGCGTATTAGTACCGGTGCTCAAAATGACTTAGAGCGTATCACAAAGTTAGCTTATGCAATGACTGCTGTATATGGTATGAATGCAAAAGTAGGGAATGTTTCTTTTAGAGACAGTGGAGGTGAATCGCAATTTCAAAAACCTTATTCGGATCAAACGGCTGAATTGATTGACGAAGAGGTTCGTCTTTTGATTGCGAATGTATACGATCGTACCCGGAAACTGTTGCTGGACAAACAAGGGGGGTTGATTAAGATTGCTGAAAAATTATTGGAAAAAGAAATACTATTTCAAGCGGATTTAGAAGAGATATTAGGAAAACGTCCATTTTCTAACCGTACTACGTATGACGAATTTGTAAACGGCGGTGCCGATGGAGGAGGTGTTCCTCCCACGGAATTACCTTTGCCTCCAATACCTGAAGATGCGGTAAGTCCAGAGGTGCCAAAAATAAACGAAGAAAAATAGTTAAAATGAGCTGTGCTGTAGTAACAGTGCACTTATTTTTTTGTCATGAATATCAGAAATACAACCGCCAAGGAGCGAATGCTGAAGCAGATAAGGCAAGCTTTGTTGCAAAAGCGAGACAATCCCTATCCTGATTTTGAAGATGCTCCTCTTTACAAAGATGAAGATGAACCGTTGGACGTGACTTTTGCAAAAGAGTTTACAGCAGTAGCCGGTAATTTTGTTTATTGTGACGGCGAGATTTCCATCATTGAAAATTTGATTGCTTTAGTGGAGCAGCTGAATATTACTAAAATTCATGTGTGGGAGCCCGAGATCCAAAAGTTGTTGAGACATTATGGTTTTCCAATGATAACTTCCGACAGCAATTTTGAAGAGGCCGAAGCAAGTATCACGACTTGTGAATCTTTAATCGCTCGAAATGGAAGTATTATGATCTCAAATGCGAACGCCGGAGGCCGCCGTTTGAGTATTTATCCACCGATCCATATTGTATTTGCTAATGCTTCTCAGTTGGTAATGGATATTAAACATGCTTTTTTGCAAGTTAAAGAAAAATACAGAGGCGAATTGCCGTCAATGATTACTACTATTACCGGGCCTAGTCGAACAGCAGATATTGAGAAAACGCTCGTACTTGGTGCACACGGACCCAAAGAACTATATGTATTCCTAGTTGAAGACCGATTTTAATATATGATTTTAGAGTATTTGTATGCTACACCAGTAGCTAGTATTATCTTTGCTATTACCATAGCGACTAGTATTTATGTTTTTTCAAATCCGCAGATGTATGGAACGATGATGTTACATCCTTATAGCATACATCGTGATAAAACAAAGCTTTATACCATATTTACAAGTGGGATAATTCACGCCGATTGGGGGCATTTGTTGTTCAACATGTTTACGTTTTACTTTTTTGGCTTTGCATTAGAGCATTTCTTTGTGTTGGCAAGTGGTTCCATTGGTCACTTTTATTTTGCTCTTTTATATATTGTAAGTTTGGTGTTAAGTGACATACCAACAATTGTTCAGCAAAAAAATAACGCAGGCTATCATAGTCTAGGGGCCTCCGGTGCTATTTCGGCGGTGCTCTTTAGTTATATTTTGTTTCAACCGAAAGCGATGCTGGGTATTTTCATGGTGATACCTATGCCAGCCTATGTATTTGCCGTTTTATATATAATATATTGTATCTGGGCATCTAAAAATTCAAACGATCGCATCAACCACGATGCACATTTATTTGGTGCTTTAGCGGGAGTTTTAATTACGATATTATTGTATCCATGGATAATACGGCATTTTGTCGAGCAGTTTTAACCCATCCAATTTTCTCGATCTAAACTTCTAAATTGGATGGCTTCTGCAATATGTGCAGGTTGAATTTTTTCTGAGCTTTCCATGTCTGCTATCGTGCGCGCAACTTTTAGAATACGGTCATATGCTCTGGCCGAGAGATTAAGACGTTCCATTGCTGCGTGCAACAATTTTCTCCCCGTATCATCCAAAAGACAGATGTCACGTACAGATTTGGAACTCATCTGGGCATTACTGTGTACATGTGCATTATTTTCAAAGCGCTTTTCCTGAATCTTTCTTGCACCGATGACGCGTTGACGAATAGCACCGCTATCTTCTGCCGATCGTCCATTTGATAATTCTTTAAATTCGACGGGAGTAACCTCTACATGGAGATCAATACGATCAAGAAGGGGACCGGAAATTTTACTGAGATAACGTTGCACCACAGCACTGCCACAAATACATTCTCGTTCTGGATGATTGAAATATCCACAAGGGCAGGGATTCATAGCCGCAATCAGCATAAAGCTTGCCGGATATTCCACGGTAAATTTAGCTCTGGAAACGCTAATTTTCCGGGATTCTAATGGTTGTCGCATGACTTCAAGCACTGTTCTTTTGAACTCGGGTAATTCATCTAAAAATAAAACTCCATTATGTGCTAGAGAAATCTCACCTGGTTGAGGATTTGCACCTCCTCCTACCAGCGCTACGTCCGAAATAGTATGATGTGGATAGCGGAAAGGTCGTATGGTCATCAGTGCTTCAGAAGCAGAAAATTTTCCGGCCACAGAATGGATCTTGGTTGTCTCGAGTGATTCTTCTATGGTTAGGGGCGGCAAAATAGTGGACAATCGTTTAGCCAGCATCGTCTTTCCTGCCCCTGGAGGGCCTATTAAAATAACGTTGTGTCCTCCACATGCTGCAATTTCTAAGGCTCTCTTAATATTTTCCTGTCCTTTTACGTCTGCGAAGTCTACTTCGTAATTATTTATTTTATTGGCAAACTCATCATCAATGTTAACATTTGTAGGGGGTAGATGTACTTTCCCTTCAAAAAAGCCGACAACTTGATCCAAACGTTCTACACCTAAGATGTCTAAGTCCGAAACGATTGCCGCTTCTCTCGCATTGGCAGTAGGTAAAATAATACCTTTAAAACCATCCGCTTTAGCTTGAATAGCGATAGGGAGGGCTCCTTTTATGGATTGGATAGATCCATCGAGCGAAAGTTCTCCTAAGATAATGTAATTCGTTATTTCTTCATTCAGAATTTGTCCAGATGCAGCTAGTATTCCGATTGCAATACTAAGATCATAGGCGGAGCCTTCCTTGCGAATATCGGCCGGAGCTAAGTTGACCACTATTTTCTGTCGAGGCATTCGAAATCCTATTGCCATAATAGCACTTTCTATACGTTGCCAACTTTCTTTGACAGCATTATCCGGTAAGCCTACTATATAATATTTCGTGCCTGTAGAAATATTCACTTCTACATTGATCGTTGTCGCTTCAATTCCATAGACGGCGCTTCCAAAGGTTTTTACCAACATGTATCTAAATAAATAGGTTTCTTAAACTTAGATAAATTTGCTGTTATATGCAATTATAATCGTTTTTAATTTTGCTGAAAATCAATAAAATTCGTAACTTAAGGGAGTGATCCATGAAAATGCAAATAAAATTAAACGATTTTGGATTTTAGTTGTTTAATTAATATAGGAATAGATTGATAGAAAATAAATTAAATAGTAATGAACGATAGCGGAAAAATTGTAACAGCTTTGCTAGCAGGACTTGCTGTAGGAGCTGTTTTGGGTGTTTTGTTTGCACCTGAGAAGGGTGCTGAGACAAGAGACAAAATTAATGAGTCCTTAGCTGACTTGGGCGAAGCTTTGAAGGAAAGAGCTGAAGAGCAACTTGATCAATTGAATGATTTTAGAGAAAAAATTGTTTCGGTAGTGAAGACTAAACTTTCAAAGACCGATGTTATCTTAGAAGACGAAATAGAAGAACATGCTTAAATAGACGGCGAAAATCGTCGGGCGTGAATTTTAATCTAAAGAGCTGTGTAAGAACATGGCTCTTTATAAAAGCAAGAGCATGGAAGAGCAAAAATTTTCATTTTCGGGGAGTTTTCAAAAGATCAGAGAATATGTAGATACTCGGATCGATTTAGTCAGACTAAAAGTCATTGCGAAGTCCTCGCGAATAATAGGCGCATTGGTCGTCGATGTAAGTAAATTGATTTTATTATTAATAATCATTTTTTTCTTTTCGTTGGCTTTAGGTTTTTATTTGGGCGAACTTTTAGGAAGTTATTCTTTTGGGTTTTTAGCGACTGGCGGTATTTTTTTGGTGTTGTTGTTGCTAATCAAACTTTTTGAACCTAAATTAGAAGCAAAAGTGATGGAAATTACCATTCGGAAAGTCATGGGAAAGTGGAACGAAGATGATGAACATGTGGAAGGAGAGGAAGCCGATCAGGAATTGACTGACTTAGCGGAAAAGGTTGAAAAGGATGTTAAAGAAATTATTAAAAAGGATTTGAACCATGAGTACGAAAATAAATAATATCGTTGAATTGAAGTTAGAGATCGCTCGCCTGAAAAAGTTGAAAAGCGAGCAGGAGCTTTATTTGGATACTCAATATACGTTGATGCGCACAAAATTGGAGACTCCATATCGGGTGATTCGCACGATTACATCGCAGATACCGGGTTATGGATTGGTAAAGGGATTGATATCTTCAGCGTCTAACATGGATTCGGATAATAATATGAAAAAGGGAAGTAGTTCTGATTGGTTGACCCGTACGCTACAATTGGGACTTCCCTTTGTCTTGAATAAGACATTTCTTAAGAAATCAGGTTGGCTGAAAAAGTCTTTAGTATTGTTGGCATCGGAAACTGCTGCAGGACAAATCAATCAAAATAGTGTTACGGGTGTGATATCTAAAATAACCGAGTTCGTAAAGCCTAACAAGAAGAGAAAGAAACACAAGGACGTTCCTCCGTTGGAAGAAGAACCTGATGTTATTAATTTTGGTGTTGCGCCAGGTGGTGAAACGTATTAAAGTTCTTTTTCTTTAAAATCAATGTATGCACGTTTAATCCCTTCTTCCAAAGGGATTTTGTGTTTCCAGCCCAGGCTATGAAGTTTGGACACATCCATTAGTTTGCGGGGCGTGCCATCCGGTTTGGAGGGATCAAATGTGATTTCACCTTTATATCCGATGAGATCTTTTATAAGTAAAGCGAGATCTTTGATACTAATGTCGTGGCCAATTCCAATATTCACGAACTGTTCTCCATCATAGTTTTTCATCAAAAAGATACAGGCATCAGCAAGATCTTCGGAAAACAGAAATTCACGAAGGGGAGTGCCTGTGCCCCAAATGGTAACTTCAGGAAAGTTGTTTTCTTTCGCCTCGTGAAAGCGACGAATCAAAGCGGGCAAGACGTGAGAATTTTGTGGATGGTAATTGTCATTTATGCCGTATAAATTAGTTGGCATGACAGAAATGAAATTACAATTGTATTGGGCGCGATAGGATTCACACATTTTTATGCCGGCTATTTTTGCAATAGCATAAGGCTCATTAGTAGGTTCTAACGTGCCTGTTAATAAATAATCTTCTTTAAGAGGCTGGGCCGCTAATTTAGGATAAATACACGAAGAACCTAAAAACATTAATTTTTGAACGTTGTTTACATATGATTGATGGATAACATTGTTCTGAATAGCAAGATTTTCGTAGATGAAATCAGCGCGGTAAATATTATTAGCCATAATTCCGCCTACTTTTGCGGCTGCTAGAAAAACATATTGGGGTTTTTCTTGAGCAAAAAAATAGGCAACTTCAGTTTGATTTCTAAGATCTAACTCCTTAGAGGTTCGGGTTAGAATGTTGGTATATCCCAATTCCATCAATCTGCGGTGAATAGCTGAACCGACCATTCCTCTATGCCCTGCAACAAATATTTTTGCTTCTTTTTCCACGATAAATTATTGATTCCTGCAAATATAAGGTTATTTTTGCGATTTAATATTTGGTATGGGTAAGGATAAATTAAGAAAATTCGCAGAAGTAGCGACATTCAAAAATGTTGTTCAATTGGACGAAGGTTTGGGATATAAAGGAAAATGGTCTTCCGAGTTCTTCGGAAATGATAAACCTTTAGTTTTGGAATTGGCATGTGGCAAAGGGGAATATACCGTGAATTTAGCAAAACTATTCCCGGACAGAAACTTTATCGGAATAGATTACAAAGGAAACCGTATTTGGAGAGGTGCAAAAACGGCTTTGGAGGAAGGAATTGCCAATGTGGGATTTTTGCGTATTCAAATTGAGAAAATCTTAGAATTTTTTACAGAAAATGAAGTGTCGGAAATATGGATTACATTCCCTGATCCGCAACCGCAGGATAGCAGAGAAAAGAAAAGATTAACAAATCCTAGGTTTTTAGAGCGTTACCAGCTTGTTCTTAAAGAAGAGGGGATGATGCATCTAAAAACGGACAACGATGGATTTTATGCCTATACACTGGAACAATTAACGTTATTAGAAGCTCCTAAAAATAGAGAAACAACGGATCTGTACAAGTCGGATTTAGTAGATGAGGTATTGTCTATTAAAACATATTATGAACGAAAATATCTCGCTGTTGATAAAAATATAAATTATGTTCAGTGGAAATTTAAAAAATAACCAAGGTGCTTTCGTAAGTAAGACATCATCGTCACTGCGAGGAGGCACGAGGCGGCAACCTTTTTTAATACGTGAATATAGATTGCTTCGTTGTTATTGTTCCTTCTCGCGATGACGTTTTCTTTTGATACAGCCCCTTTTGATTACGCTTGCTCTTTAGAAGGGAATTTTTTATGCTTGCGCTTGCTTATTTTTTCAAGATTTACCGGTTGAGGCACTTTTACATAATACCCTGTTCCGTCATATTCTCGTTTGTGTGGATTTGATTTGCACTTGTCTGAGCAACAGCCTTCCATTTCCCACCCGCATTCATCACATTGCGTAAAGTGCTCGTTGCATTCCGCGTTTGCACAGTTTATCATTTTGGGAGTTGTTGTACCACAGTTTCTACACGTGGAAACGACGACAGGGTTTACGTTATTAATATCAACTGTCACTCGGTTATCAAAAACATAGCACTTCCCTTCAAAGTCTTTGCCGCCTGCCTCTTTGCCATATTTGATAATTCCGCCATGCAACTGATATACTTCTTCAAATCCTTCTTGTAGTAGGAGAGCAGAAGCTTTTTCACATTTGATCCCTCCCGTACAGTAGGTCAAAATCTTTTTGCCCTTGTATTGCTCCAGTTCTTTAACTTTCTCTGGAAATTCCCGAAAATTTTCGATGTCTAGAGTTACTGCATTTTTAAAGCGACCTACGTTGTGTTCGTAATTTGATCTCACATCCAGTACGACTACATCATCACGGTCTTTCATCTCCATAAACTCGGTGGGTTCCAAATGTATACCGGTTTGTTTGTTTGGATCAATGATTTCAGGATTTCGAAGTCCGGAGTGTACGATCTCAGATTTGTAGCGGCAATGCATTTTAATAAAGGAAGGTTCTTCTACTTCGTCAATTTTAAAATCTGTTTTTGCAAAACGGGTATCCGCGTGTATGGCATCCATGTAAGCCTGACAAGCTGTTGGTGTGCCAGACACTGTGCCATTTAACCCCTCATCGGCAACGATAATTCGACCAACTAAGCCTAGTGATTTACAAAATTCTAAATGATCTGCAGCAAACTGTTCTGCATGTTCGATAGGGCTGTAACAGTAGTACAGCAATGTTTGATATTGTGCCATATTTTCATTGATACCGCTGCAAACGGCGTTTAATGTTAAAAATTTCTACCAACAAAGTTAGGAAAAAAATATTACTTCTTAATTAGAGGCGTTAAGAGATACTCAAGACCATTCAATTTGATTTCATATAGCGTAGCCAGTTGGATTCCTAGTTTTCCTGGAGGGAATCCTTTTTTATGAAACCATACTAAGTAAGGTTCCGGCAAACGGCATAGTAACCATCCTTGATATTTTCCAAATGGCATTTTCGAATTCGCTAGCTCTATTAGTAATTCAGGATTAAAAAAATCATTCTCTTGTTTTGCCATGTATGATGCGGTGTTTGAGTAGGCGGAATGCAATGATGCAGTGATTTATAAAGTTTGGAATTGTTCCGTAGTGTTTTTTTAAAATTTGGTAACGTTCTTTGAGGCTTTGTTGATGTCTCTTCTGCGATATACCACCCACCAAATACTTCGCTACATATTGATGAATATTTACCGTAGTTTTAGCCTTTTTTGCAGCGCGTATTACCCAATCGATATCTGCACTCAATTGATATTGCTGGTCATAGGGTTCTGCAATCGTCCGTTTCACATAGATAGCTTGATGGCACACATTCATGCCATAACGGAATGATTTCCAATCAAATGTTTTGGGAGCTGCATGTCTGCGATCACCAACGATATGACGTTGCTCGTCCACGAGTTTAGTTTCGCCGTAGATAATATCCGCATTATTTCCTTTTTCTACAATTTGTTGGATCGTATTTAAATCGAACAGTTCATCTCCTGAATTCAAAAATAGAACATAATCGCCCGTTGCGGCCATTAAACCTTTATTCATGGCATCATAGATACCATTGTCTTTTTCCGAAATAACTTTCGATATCCGATCTTTATATGTCTTGATTATATCAAGAGTGCTGTCCGTAGATGCGCCATCCACGATAATGTATTCTATATTTTTATACGTCTGCTCAAGTACGGATTTTATGGTGTATTCGATATCCCGAACGTTATTGTAAACTATAGTTATAATGGAAACTAAAGGATATTTCATCGTGTGGAAAGATTATGTAATTTGTTTTTTAACCATCTTTTCAATCGATCCATTAGGGAACCTTTCCTATGTTTGAAGAAATATTTCAACGCATGGTAACCTTGTACATTTTCTACTATAGCAGCTGGAAAATGCGTTACTTTGTCCTTTTTTACTTCGGTATCAAACATATCGCTAATTGCGGAATGTATACCTGTACCATCATGCCCAATATTGGTAATTAACGAGGACGAGCATTGTAATCCTAGACCTCCTTGTAAAAAGACGGAGGCATACCACCGTACTGCCCAGGAGTTAATCAGACCTTTTCGTTGAAGATTAATCTGACGCCAGAAATTCATGCTATGTTCAAATGAAAAGGCCTTTACCTTTTTCCGATTGAATTGCGCGATTAACTTTTCAGTATCGGGTTCAAAATGTTGCCAGGCCCGATCCCATGTAGCCCATGCTTGACTGGAAACCAATCTTGTGAAGAAGGTCTCGTCGAGGCCCGTCTTGTCAATATTATACATATAACTGCCAATATGCATTACTTTTTCTTCATTAACATATAATCTCAATGCATCGTTAAAGTACTGCAGCGCATGGGGACTTAGTAATACGTCATCTTCTAAGATAATAGCCCGTTTATGTTTTTGAATTATTGTAGAAACGCCGTCAATCACATTAGCAGCCAAGCCGATGTTTTTTTCTCTTTCAATGACATAAATATTTTTAAAACCCCATGCTTCCCTGATTATTCTTCGGACTTCATTAACTTTCTCATCCTGTTTAGATGTTTTAGCCCCATCCGAAAAAATATACAAGATGGAGTCTTTAGCAAGATTGCTTTTTTCTAATGTATTTAGTGTTTCTTTTGTATGCCAAGGACGATTGTATACAAAAAGTATTATGGGACTTAAATCCTGCATAATTTGGAATTACTTTTTATTGTTATAAAAATCAAAATAATAATTTGCAATTACAATAATTCAAAATAGAAACATTCTTAAGAATAGGAGTTTAAACGATTAAGAAAGCCACCGACAGACATTTATACTCCTAAACAATTATTAGATCGGTAGAATAAGGATGTGGTTTTCCCATGAATAGCTCCAATAGCGATTCCGGTAAAAGGAATGTGTTTAAAGCCCAGAGATTCCATTAAAGGAAAAATTTCTGCGTATTTTGCCCTCTCACTGTCATCAAAAATAATGACCCCCGATTTAGTTAGTCTTTGGACCGCATTCTTAATACAGGATACTCGGTTGCGACCATCTATTAAAATGATGTCATAATGAACATTTTGTCTTAAAGGAGTAGCCTCGTATTCTCCATTTTCAATTGATACATAATTAAGAGTGACGTTTTTAGGAATGTCTGACTTTATCGTTTCAAACCAGAATTTATCATGTTCAATGGAATAAATATTTTTTACATGTTTTGAAAAATATAGTGTAGAATTCCCGGAACCAAATTCAAAAAATATCAGCTCATTGGAGAGCCGTTTTTCAATGAAATCTAAAAAAGAATATGTTAGCCACGGAATTACCTGACCTTCATTGGTGATAGACTGTCGTTTAATGTAAGATCGATTCCAACCTTTTTCGAATAAATAGCCTTTTATAGCTAGACTGATGATGCCTCGCATTAGTCTTAGATTGAAGAGGTTTTTGTATTTTTTTTTCATTAGCGATCTATTTTTCGGCGAATATGTCTTAACATTAATTCAAAAATGTCAAGTAAAAATAGGGATTTCGCCGACAAAATTCCTATTTTTCTCGTTTATACAAAAATTAACACACTAAAATGAGTTGATGTAAAACGTAAAATAGTGTCGTTACTTTTTATAAGTCTAGCTGAGTACAGATATCATTGTATGTTTAGAATCTAGGGCTTTGTTTTAAAAATAATAATAATTGATGTTTTTATATTTTTCTTTTTTTTATTATTTCCAACGCCTCTTTCAATGCTTCTGCTTTTAGCAAATACATTATTCCAATATATATACCACCTGCAATGAAAATTTTACTTATAAAGCGGAAATAAATAAGGTCGATATTTAAGGTGATGAAGTGAGTTGCTAATATAACGCAGGCTGTTATTAAGCTGTATTTCCCCACCATGTTGAATAGAAGCGAATAAGGAATTGAGGTGATCTTGCAAACATAGTGCTGCCAAACCAATAACCAAATTATATTTAGAACGGCATAACCTGCAATCATTGTTGTTATGCCATAGGGGTAAATTATCAGCTGTAGAGCGATCTGTAATAAACAGAGCGAGATGGTTATAGTTCGGTAAATGTCGGACTTTCCACTACTTAATATCAACTGTGTGTACAAAATCGATACGATCAAAAAGGGAGAGACCAATGTAAGGAACTGTAAAAATACAGCGCTTTCAATCCATTTCTCCGTAATCAAAATTACAATGAGGTCTTGGGCAGATAATGATAATATAAACATGCAGGGAAAGGCGATGAAACAGGTGAAATCTACTAACTTAATAAATATCCGATTATGGCGTTCTTTGGAATCCCTGACCTCGGATAATAGAACTTGCGTTATGTTCTGGAGCATTCCCGATATTACGGATTGGCTTGTCGTTGTCCATTTATTTCCCTGTGTGTAGTTCCCGACATCAATGGTATTATAAAACTTTCCCAATAAGGGCGCAAAAATATTATTGCTGATCTGGCTCACAATATTAGTAGTTAGTATATTTAAGCTGAACGGAGCCATTTCTTTAATAGGTGTCAGACTGAATGTAAAAACTGGTCTGAAGGCGGAATAGTGCCAGAATAACAGCATGACGATAAATTGGTACACGACATTGATGCTTGCATATGCCCAATAGCTATAGCCAAGCAGCGCAAGTGTAATCCCGGCAACATTGGATATAATAGATCCGGTTATTGCAGCGAAGGCACGATGCTTTATTTGTTGGTTTTTAAGTAAATATGCATTTTGAGCGACGGAAAAACTAGAAAATAGAATAGTAATAAAACAATATCGTGCCAAGGAAACGATTCTCGGCTCATCAAAAAAAGCGGCTATAGTAGGTGCAAGAAAATAAAGAGAAATATAGAGGAATGTACCTAAAGAAACATTGAACCAAAATATGGAATTGTAGTCTCTTTTATCAATGACTTTCCTATTGATTAATGCTGTTAAAAATCCGGATTCCTGAATTGAAGTGGCAACTAACGTAAAAATAAGGACCATTCCTACAATTCCGTACTCCGTGGGAGAAAGAATTCGAGATAAGAAGATCCCAAAGGCTAAAGTTAGTATCTGAAGGACTAAATTGCTTGAGCCACTCCAAAAAAAATTTTTTAGTGTCTTTTTCTTTAGTGAATTTTCTTCTTCGTTCACGATCTAAATAATAAGCTCTCCATTAGAAAATTCCGTTGCTATATAACGGACAAGTACTTTTCAAATTCTTTTAATGACTTGTCAGAAGGCGATAAATCAGTAACTAAATAGCTTACATCTTTAAGCGGTGCTACACGCATCTTTTGATTGGAATTCAGTTTTTCCGCGATACTTAAAATCGCAACATGTTTAGAACATTTGATCATCGCACGTTTGATCTGTACAACTTCCCAATCTGAATCGGTAATACCCTCTTCGACAGAAAGGCTGTTGGTGCCCAATAAACAGAGATCGACACGTATGTCTGCGAGTTCGTTAATTACCTGTGAACCGGTGACGATATTCGTGTTTCTAGATAGCTTACCGCCAATTAGAATAACTTCGATGTTCTCCTTTTCAGCTAATTCGAGCGCCACCAGAGGACTGATTGTAAAGAAAGTACATTGTATGTCATTCGGAATAAGGCGAGCTAATTCTATCATTGTTGTGCCCCCTCCAATTAAAACAGTCATGCCGTTGGTGATCAATGATAGTGCTTTGCTCGCAATTTCTTTTTTACCCTCTTTTGCATATACGTTTCCTTCTTGGAAAGGGAATTGAAAAGATTTTGAAAGTGCGCCGCCATATACTTTGATTACTTGTCCGTTTTCGGCCAACTCATTCAGGTCTCTACGAATAGTATCTTCGGAAACATTCAGTTGAACACTTAGATCCGATGAAAGTACTTTATTGTGCAGATTTATTTGATGAACGATGTAGGCTTGTCTTTCTTCTTTAAGCATGAGTATGTGTTTTATTATTGATCATTTTTTTTTGTATCGGAGTCTGTCGCCGGTTTAGTTACACCCGCTTTGAAGCGAGGTTTGAAGCCTGTAGGTTTACTGGTTTCAGGAGCTTCTTCGGAAGCTTTACTTTCGGTTTCTTCGTTTGTACTCAGTTCGGTTGGAACCGGTTTAGTTACACCCGCTTTGAAGCGAGGTTTGAAGCCTGTAGGTTTACTGGTTTCAGGAGCTTCTTCGGAAGCTTTACTTTCGGTTTCTTCGTTTGTACTCAGTTCGGTTGGAACCGGTTTAGT
>NZ_SUME01000002.1:0-415046 GCF_005048855.1 Sphingobacterium olei | reverse complement strand
TCGGTTGGAACCGGTTTAGTTACACCCGCTTTGAAGCGAGGTTTGAAGCCTGTAGGTTTACTGGTTTCAGGAGCTTCTTCGGAAGCTTTACTTTCGGTTTCTTCGTTTGTACTCAGTTCGGTTGGAACCGGTTTAGTTACATCCGCTTTAAAGCGAGGTTTGAAACCTGTTGGCTTTTTAATTTCTTGTTGCTCGTTAACTAGCTCCGCTGCAGAAGCTACTGTTTTAGATGCTGTGTCGGTAAGTTCAGTTACTAATATAGGATCGTTGCTTCCCTTCTTTACATTAAATTGCGCTGCAGGTCTAGTAAGGACATTTATTGGTTTAGGACTTTCTACTTCTTGTAATCTGTAGCTTTTTCTGAGTTTGTTGAACCAAAATTTCTTGCTATGATCAAAACTTTTTTCGCCCATAGCATTATAATGGCTTTTGAATTCTTCATAAAGCGGTAAATTAGATTGCTTTAAAGCGCCCAAATCAATTTTTTTCTTAACAAAAAAATCTTCGAAAGTCAGCATTTACAAATGTAACGAATTGAAAAGACAATTAAAACCCACGTGATTAATGTTCCGCAACAACGATTAAAATTGACTGAGCGGTCTTTCCCGCCTTTGAGGAGCATGAAAAAAAGAGGGATAGACCCTCTCTTTTCATTTTTTTGTCGCTAACAAAGCTCAAATTTTAATCCATATTATGATATACCGCCTGCACATCATCGTCATCTTCAATCTTATCGATCAGTTTTAGTACGTCTGCGGCTTGTTCTTCTGTCAAAGAAGAGTGCGTTAAGGAAATTCGCTCCAGCTTAGCAGATGTCACTTCTATTGCTTTTTCTTCTAACAATTTTTGCATATTGCCGAAATCTTCGAAAGAAGTTTGTACGACTACTATATCGTTTCCTTCTTCATCAGATTCCACATATAGTTCTTCCAACCCACCGTCGATCAATTCCAACTCCAATTCTTCTACATCCAATTCCTCGGCCGCGGGAAAGCGGAACATGGATTTACGTTGAAAGATGAAGTCCAGTGACCCTGTTTTGCCTAGGGATCCCCCAGCCTTGGTGAAATAGCTTCGGATATTGGCGACTGTACGATTTGTGTTATCGGTAGCCGTTTCTATTAATACAGGGACCCCATGTGGGCCGTATCCTTCGTAAACAAATTCTTCATAACCTTTCGAATCTTTCTCGGAAGCTCTTTTTATTGCGGCTTCCACACGATCTTTAGGCATGTTAACTGCCTTGGCATTTTGAATTGCGGTGCGTAGTCGAGAATTATTTTCTGCATGTGGGCCACCTTCTTTCACGGCAATTGCAATTTCTTTACCTAAACGTGTGAACTGAACCGCCATTTTAGCCCAGCGTTTAAATTTTCTTTCTTTTCTAAATTCAAAAGCTCTACCCATTTTATTATTCGTTTGTTTTAAGATTATTGATCATGTCTGTTGCTATTGCCGTCAAATCAAATTTTAGCTCCCAATTCCAATCTTTACGCGCATAATCATCTTCGATACTTTGGGGCCATGAGTTGGCAATTGCTTGGCGAGGATCTCCCTCTTTATAAGACATCTCAAAATTAGGAAGAATTTTTTTAATTTCTTCCGCAATTTCATGGGGTGTGAAACTTACGCCCGCTAAATTATAGCTGGAGCGGATTGTTAAATTTTCTGCAGGAGCATCCATGAGCTGTATGGTTGCACGTACAGCATCTTCCATATACATCATTGGTAGCGCTGTGTCTTCTGACAAGAAACATTCATATTTTCCAGTTCGTAGCGCTTCAAAGAATATATGAACAGCGTAATCGGTGGTTCCTCCTCCTGGTTGTGTTTTCCATGAAATAATACCTGGGTAACGAATACTGCGTATATCTAATCCGTGTTTGTTGTAGTAATATTCGCTAAGTCGTTCGCCTGCCAATTTGGAGATACCGTAAATACTATTGGGATCCATAACACAGTACTGGGGCGTATCTTTTTTAGGTGAATGTGGACCAAAAACGGCTATAGAACTCGGCCAGAAGATCTTTTTTATACCCAATTCAACTGCTAGATCTAATATATTCAATAATCCATTCATGTTGAGGTCCCAAGCTTTTTGCGGGTATTGTTCTCCAGTAGCCGACAGCATTGCAGCTAATAAATAAATTTGAGTAGGCTTATGTTGCAAAAAAAGTGATTGGAGCCCGTCTTTGTCGAGAACGTTAGCGGGCTCGAAGATTTCATTTTCGCTTAAAGTTTGCGGCTCACGTATATCTGAAGTGATAACCTGCTGGTCTCCAAATTTTTTTCTTAAAGCTATTGCAAGCTCTGTCCCAATTTGGCCGTTGGCGCCGAGAATGATAATTGTTTCTTTCATCTAAATAAATTGCCGTTTAAAAGTGAAGCTTGCATGAGCTATTTTGTTTTTTTTACTACTTGAATGCACTCAATGGCTACCAAGATTTCGGTTTGCTTTGCAGCTTCCTTCAACGGTAGCTCAGTGTCTTTCTTGAGCAGTAGCTCATGCAGGTTTCATTGCTGCAAAGATATGTCTTTTATTGCGTTTTTGTTAATGGATGAGCGATTTGCGAGTGAGCACAAAACCTCCACTGTACATTTCGTAACCCCCATTTTTATCGTATATTTCTACGTTGTAAATGTAAAATCCCGAAGGGGAAATTTGTCCGTTTTCAGAAGTCCCATCCCATTGTATTTTTCCTGAATTACCGGTACTTTGGTTACGAATCAATCGGTTGATTTGTCTTCCTCGATCGTCAAATATGGTGACATTGAGCATCATGTTTGAAGCTAACAATTCATAGATAATTTCCAAATAATCCTCGAAATTGTCGTTGTCAGGAGACATAATTTTTGAGGTTAGATATACATTATTTTTTTGAAAAAAGTTATCCACATTTGTTGAATTGGCATAGCCAGGGGTTGCTCCTTCTGCTATTGTCGATGCGGATATAAAGTTTTGCGGACTATTTGTGGGTGCTTGAAAGGATTGTCTTTCAAGCGAAATGCCTTTTACATTGGTTAAGAATGGTTGATGCATATTGGAGGAGTAATAGAGTGAATCTACTAAAATATGATCAGAAAAAAGTGTGACGTTTCCCTGCTCATTGGGATAAGGGGGAAGGCTTGCTATCTCTACAATATTTTCGGATAACGCAGATGGATAATTTTTTAGAATATTATTTTTATCCGTTGTAAAGACTAGATACTGTTGTGGATTGAACAGTAAGCGATTTGTTGTAATGGTACGATTCCCCAGCTTCCAGTTTTGTAAATTAATAATATTATTGGATTGATTGTATATCTCTACAAAATCTACTCCGTTATTTTTTGGATTGAAAAGGACTTCATTAATGATAATATCGTTAAAAGCAACATCCCCCGGTAAAAATAGATGTTGTTTTTTTTCAGAAGAATTATTTCCACACCAACTAAAAGGAAATAAGGTAAGTGTATAATCAAAAGATTCGGCAAAGGCAGAATTGAAAATTAGTAATAAACTGTCTGTATTGCTTTTCCATTCTATTTTTGTGGGCAATCCAACGTTATGATCTATTATAAATAGATCCCTTTCTAAATTTTCAAGATAAGCTTTCGGAATGTTGAAGGTCAATGTGATCATATTGTCTTCTATTTTCGATGATAAAATCTCAATTTCGGGAATATAAGATCGGTCAGCTATCGAGTTCGGTTTACATGGGGTGCCACCGGCCAGCGCTTCAGATGCCTGCCAGGTCAATGCGAAATTACACGGAAAATTAGCATTAATGCGTTCTAGACTCCATCCACCATTTTTTTTTCTGGAATTTTTGTACCAACTGTCTGTGTAATTAACTTGATCTATATTATTTTCTCCTGCTAACGTAATGTTGGTTCCACTATTAGCGAGAGCTGGCCATTTGTCTATAGCCAAACTATTCCCAAACTTTTCGTAAAATGGTTGGGCTGCCCGACTACACAATAATACATATTGATTAGGGGGTAAAAAATATTCTGGTAGTGCTATCGTTGTATTTGATATGGATACCGTGTAATTGGAGGTGTTTATAGTTTTATCTCCAACGTTAAGTAACTCAATATATTCGTAGTTAGGAAGTTCACCAGTTGAAGGGTTGGCCATTATTTCATTGATGATCAACATATTCGATTGTGATTTTACATCGGTCTTGGAAAACAGGGTAAATAGTATGAAAATCCATTTTAAACGGAGAAAGAATATTTTTTTTAAAAATATCATTTATGATTCAATCTTATAATTGGTTAGTTATAATGTAAATATACCTAATTGATCTTGGTTCACCAAATGGCGCGCAAAAGTGATGTTTCTTAAATAGCACTTGGGTTGTGCTTTTTTGTAAATTAAGTTGCTTTTTTTTGTAATTTTTTAAAAAATAAGCTGATTTAGTGTAAAAATTTTAAGGATTATATAAAATGCTCATCATTATTTACTATGTTTGACAACTAAAGTTTATAGGTCGGTTAATCAAAAAAAATTTTAATATATTATAAGTAAATTAAGTACTATGAAAGTAGCTGTAGTGGGCGCGACAGGACTTGTCGGGTCGGAAATGTTAACCGTATTAGCGGAACGTGATTTCCCGATAACAGAATTAATTCCAGTAGCATCAGAACGGAGTAAGGGAAAGGAAATTGAATTTAAGGGGAAGAAGTATAAGGTAGTAACACCAGCAGAAGCTATTGCATTAAAGCCGGACGTGGCATTATTCTCTGCGGGCGGCGGTACTTCTACAGAATATGCTCCATTATTTGCAAACGCAGGAATTACGGTAATTGATAATTCATCAGCTTGGCGAATGGATCCCTCCAAAAAATTAATTGTTCCGGAAGTGAATGGAGATATATTGACTGCTACGGATAAAATTATTGCCAATCCAAATTGTTCGACGATACAGATGGTGGTTGTACTTAAACCGTTGCATGATAAATATAAAATTAAGCGTGTAGTAGTTTCTACTTATCAATCGGTAACAGGTACCGGGGTGAAAGCGGTACAACAATTGAATGATGAACGTGCAGGAATCGAAGGAGAAAAAGCATATCCTTACCAAATTGACATGAACGTTATTCCTCATATAGATGTATTCCAGGAGAATGGGTATACAAAAGAGGAAATGAAGATGATCAAAGAGACGAACAAGATTATGCAAGACGATTCCATTAAAGTGACGGCTACTACCGTGCGTATACCTGTAGTAGGAGGTCATTCCGAATCTGTAAATATTGAATTTGAAAACGAATTTGAGGTGGATGAATTACGCAGGGTTATTGCTGCGCAAGATGGTGTTCTTATTGTGGATAATCCGGCAAATTTGGAGTATCCTATGCCGAGAGACGCACACGGTAAAGATGAAGTTTTTGTTGGACGTATTCGTCGTGATGAATCACAGCCTAAGACGGTTAATCTTTGGATTGTAGCGGACAACCTTAGAAAAGGAGCTGCAACAAATGCGGTTCAAGTGGCAGAGTTACTGGCAAAGAAAAATTTAATAGGATAAATGTAACGTTTAATTATAAATAAAAAGCTAGTGCAAATTTTAGTGCACTAGCTTTTTATTATGAGTCTGATGTCTATTTCTTCTATCTTACAGAGGTAAATTCCCAAGTATCATCAAATCTAGAGCTATTGCTACTGCTTGTGCCACCTGTAGTGATATAACCTTTGCCGTTAATAGAGAAGCCTACTGCTGATTCTCTGGCCGAAGCGCCAGCAGAAGTAAGGGCTTGATGTTTGTCTGTCCATGAATCTGATGAAGGTTCATATTTCCATACATTGCCTAATACCGAACCTCTTTGACCGCCTACCACATAGCCATAGTCTCCGATCACAAATGTAGCCGCATTCTGACGAGTTAAGTCATACGTATACTGGCTATCATCTCTTCTGATAGGGTTAAGTGTAACCCAGTTCGTTCCATCGAATGAATGGAATTCTTCAGGATATTGATTGTTACTGATACCTCCACCAACGTAAGCTTTATTTCCAATAACAAGGGCAAAAGCATGAGATTTCTTATAGGTAAAAGGAACGTTAGTTACCGATTCCCAAGAATCGCTACTTGGATCATATCTGTAAAAATCACTGAATGTTTTATCCGTAGGGGTCATTCCCAAACCAACATAGGCATAATTTCCCAATGCAAAAGCAGTGGCACCGAAACGGGCTTCGCCTGGAAAGTCAGCCACTTTTTTCCAAGATTGAGTCGCTGGATCATATTGGTGGAAATCTTTTAGTGCTGCAGTACCATTATATCCTAATCCGACGTATCCTTTGCCATTTACCGCAAATCCTACTGCGCTGCGACGAGCATCTCCGGAGAACTCGGCAGCTATTTCTTCCCACGCAGAACCGTTAAAAGACCAAGTGTCACTCAATATGGTGTTCGTTCTTAAGAGACCGCCTACTACGAAAGCTTGGTCATTGATTGTAAATGTTGCAGCCTGATTTCTTGGGTCACCTCCAAAAACGGCAGCTCTTTTCCATTCAGTAGGACCATTATCTGTAGAGTCTTCATCGTCACTTTTCTTGCAAGAATTCAAAGATGTGAAAGCAATAGTACAGGCTAAAAATAAGAATAGCCAATTTTTCTTGTTCATAAATTATTTAAATTTAGTATATACAATGTTTAATTTAATTTTTGGTAAATTGTTTTCTGTCGCTATCAATGCCATATTTACTGTGCTAAATAGGTTTGGTGTAGACGAAGTCAAAAATAAAGAGGTATTGTAGCTCTCCACGTTATTAACAGTGTTGATGTATTCAATTAAATCAAATACATACCTGGCATTTCTTCCCATGGAATTTCCGTTAATATAGGGAACCTGCTGAATGGACGTGGAAAAAGGAGTACGTACATAAGAGAAAGGAATCCCGTTATCATTTGCAATTAAAAGCATCACAGATGAAGGGTTCGGAAAGGGATTAAAGAAAAACTCTCCGGTAGTTTCTACAATGAGTTGAGCTTTATTAATTGAGATATTGGGTTCGTTCATGAATTCTTTTAACGCAGGAATATCCAATTTCGCTACAGCCCCTGTGCCCGCTTGAAGAAATACCTGCCCGTTAGTTTGGCTGCTTTTTATTTCTTTGTTGGTCGTATTTAAAGCAGCAAAAGGTGTGTTCGTACGGTCGTATTCAATATTATTGAATTGAAATGTTCGGTCTCCTGTAGTGATACTTTTTACGCCGCGTTTATTAAAGCCATCATTCCCGATGTAGGAATAGTTGATGTTGACCGTTACCGTATCACTAAATCCCAGAATAACCGTGTTTTGATCATTTGGTACAATTACAAGACCTTTAAGGTATTGTTGAAAAGCTTCGTTTGAGGCTACATCCAAATCATTGGATACGATCATGTCAAAGATTTCACTCCCCAAAGCGCTATTTAGTTTAATGTCCAAAGTATCTATAGATCTCACAAAAGGATTGAACGTTAAGGATCCAAGTGGTGAAGCATCATAATCGAATTTTTGATCCGAAAAAATTGTTGCCCCGGTTACAAAGATTGGCGTGATATTTCCGTTCACAGTCGAACTTATATTTTTTGTTTCCAATGCTTCAGTAAGCCGATGTACCGTTATTTTTTGTGCAACAGTGGTGTCGCCATAAAAGTACCTGTTCGTTTTAGGTTTAATTACAAGATTAATAGAATCAAAAACTGCATCAGTAGGAATATCGTTCGTAAAATTCGTAAACGCGAGTTTAAAGTATGATGTTGATTTTGCCGATCCTATTTCTTCCTGCGAAGCTTTTCCGACCAATATGGTGCCTGTTCCAGCTGAAGGCAGATTACTCATCTGAAAAGTTGAAGCATTTACCGTAATGGAATCTACAACTGTAATTCCGAAATTTTCGTTCGTATTACCTAGAGATACACTCATGTCTTTGTCACAACTCCCTAGTGTAATAATTATAAGTGATGAGAAAGTAAGAAAAATATATTTAAAAAGTAATAATTGCCTCATATTTATTTATTGACATGCAAATGTAAATATTACCAACTGTTAATATGTGTTATAATATGTTAAATGTGGTAATTGTCATGTGTGATGCAAATCTAACAATTTAAATTTGTTTTAATAATGTTAAATAAGTATAAAATACTAATGCTGATGATAGTCCTCACATTGGTGGGAATTATCATAGTATTG
This sequence comes from Sphingobacterium olei, assembly GCF_005048855.1. Lineage (GTDB taxonomy): Bacteria > Bacteroidota > Bacteroidia > Sphingobacteriales > Sphingobacteriaceae > Sphingobacterium > Sphingobacterium olei. Next base: position 406,874 of record NZ_SUME01000002.1, on the reverse strand, counting down.
TCGACCTGGTTATTTGGTAGTTACAAGAGCAGGCAAGAACTTGTTGTGTCTGATATTGAACGGAGTTTATTTAATGTTATTCAGACATATTACGATGATCATGAAGAACGCTTTCGTGAAACGCGAGCGCGCAATAATAGACAGAACGATAATCGCTTCATCAGTCGGATTGTTGAATTATATCCTGAATTAAACAGGGAGAAGCTATCGGCAGTTGTGGACTCTTTGGGAAGGGAGAGGCGAAAAACTTTCGAGCGTAAACGTATCCGTCCGACTGAGAAGGAAGAACCGACCCAAATTTTTCCTTCTTTTATGCTGCAAAATATCGAGTTTAATGATACCACTTTGCGACAAATGAATGTACTAATGGACAAGGTTCTTAAATCAAAGAATATATCTGTTCCGGTAAACATCGAGTTGGAAACATTGGATTCCTTACCTCAGCATTCTTCAAACGTGCAGACCCGTACAGATGAATTCGGGAATTTGACAACTCGTCCTATACTTGTTAATTCGCACAATAATGAGTTCTTAATTGCTAAAATTGATGATCCGAGTGCCTATATTCTCGTTAAGATGGGTTGGCAGTTAGTACTCTCTACGGTATTGGTATTCGCATTGGTGGGCAGTTTTATCTATCTACTGTGGACGATTAATAGACAGAATAAGTTAGCAATTATGCATAAGACATTTGTCAATAATATGACACATGAATTAAAGACGCCTGTCGCCACGGTGATGGCTGCCATAGAGGCCGTACAACGGTATGGCGCGAAAGACGATAGTGTACGAATGGAAAAATATCTTGATCTTTCAAGAAAAGAATTGGATCACCTTTCACAAATGATAGAGCGCGTATTGCACTTTGATATGAATGGTGCCAACGGTGTGAAACTAGAATTTACCAACTTTGATGTCATTAAATTGATAAATACCTGTATAGAAACCGCGAAGATCAGTCTGCAGAAAGATGTGCGATTTAGCTTGACGTCAACTTTTCAGCCGGTATTCGTTGATGCCGATGAAGCTCACATTAAAAATGTAATCTCGAATTTGATTGACAATGCGATTAAATATTCTGTTGAAAATGTGGATATTGTCATTTCTATCGTTGAGCGGAACAAGGATGTTGAAATTAGAATCCGGGATAATGGATTGGGAATTGAACCAATTTACCATAAGGATATATTTGATCGGTTTTTTAGAGTTCCTACAGGGAATCTGTATTCTGTTAAGGGATTTGGCTTAGGATTGGCCTATGTGAAGCAGGTGATTGAACAGCATGATGGTTTTATAGAAGTAGAAAGTGCTTTAGAAAAAGGTACAACATTTATAATCAGCTTACCCAAATCAAACATATGATAGATGTTTTGTATGTAGAAGACGAACAAAGTCTTGCTATGATCGTTACGGATAGTTTAGAAGATCAGGGATTCTCTGTTCGTCACCGGGAGAACGGCCAAGAGGCGCTGTCAGCTTTTAAGAAAGTAAAGCCGGATATCGTAGTTCTGGATATTATGATGCCGCTGATGGATGGTTTCACTGTCGCGACGGAGATTAGAAAGCTTGATCCTCAAATTCCGATTCTTTTTTTATCTGCCATGACCCAAACAGAGGATGTTGTACAAGGCTTTAAGCTGGGCGCAAACGATTATGTTCGAAAGCCCTTTAAGATAGAGGAACTGATTGTACGTATAGATTCTTTGGTAAAACGACGGAAAATTGGTGTTCATCAAGTGTATATAATCGGGGATTATGTGCTGGATACAACGAAAAATTTGCTGTCCTACGGTGATGAAAAGGAAAAGTTGTCTTTTCGGGAATGTGAATTGTTGAGACGACTTTTCGAAAACAAAGATACAGTGGTGCCGCGCGAAGAAATTATTAAAGCGTACTGGAATGATGATACGTACTTTACGGGCAGAAGCTTGGATGTTTTTATTAGCCGTATACGAAAATATTTATCGAAAGATGAACGAATTAAAATAACAAATGTAAGAGGGATAGGATATATGTTAAATATTGGTTAATTGGAAAAAATGAACATACATTAATGAACATACATTAAAACGTAGCAGATGAAATCACTCATTATCGTAGATATACAAAATGATTTTTTACCCGGAGGTGCTTTGGAAGTCAGCAAAGGCGATGAGATTATTCCAGCTATTAATCAATTGCAACGGGAATATGATTTGGTGGTGGCCACACAAGACTGGCATCCGAGTGATCATCAAAGTTTTGCTTTGCAACATCCGGAGCATAACCTATTTGATGTGATTGACCTGGATGGTGTCGCACAGACTCTTTGGCCAAACCATTGTATGCAGGGTACGTTGGGAGCAGAACTTGCCGAAACGCTGGATCAGCATCGGATTGAGACGATCTTTCGCAAAGGAATGGAGAAGCAGATTGACAGTTATAGTGGCTTTTTTGATAATGGGAAACGAAAGGCTACAGGTCTACACGGCTACTTACGGTCTCGCGGTGTTATCGAAGTTCACGTCTGTGGACTGGCCGCAGATTTCTGTGTCTTTTTTACGGCAATGGATGCGTTGGAACTAGGGTACAGAACAGCCATTATTTCACGGGCGACTAAGGCAATTGATAGGGGCGAGTTTATGAACAAGAAAGAACAATTTGTCCAAAAAGGAGGGATGCTCCTTTAGCTAGCCTATTAAAAATTTGTGTTTCCCCCCTCATTTCGTCCACCACCTCTTCCGCCGCCAAAATTTCTCAGGTTATACGTAAATGACAATAAGAAATACCTATTCAGGGTATTCGACGTAACGTCGGAAATAGAAGCGGTGCTTACATTACGGTTTATGTTTTGCGCATTATTCAGCAAATCAAAACCTTTGATCGCCAGTTCGCCATTCTGTTTTTTAAATAATTTGTAACCCAAAGAAGCATTCCAGATATTGGTGACTATCCCTTCGGAACCTAAAATGCCACTATTGTACAGATACATTAGGTTTGATGCGACGACCCATTTTTTGAATAATTCGACCGTCCCGCTTCCATTCACCCGATGTACATATACATTATACGTACCTCTTTCCGTCATCGGATTGTTGTTATAAGTGGCATTAATATTGTAATTTAAACGAAAGATGTATAACTTGCTGAAGTTTGTATTAAATCCGATTTCCTGACCAAATCCATATCTGGTACTGTTGAGAAGCTCGTCATTTATAATGGCGTAGTCGTTGTTGTAGAATAAATTAGTACTGAGGTTAAGATTAAGCTTGAGTTTCTTTATTGGTAGACCATAGCTGTTGCGTAGACGTAATGTGTATGCACCGTCTACATTTTCGGGAACGGTATACTGTCCACCAGCTTCTAATATAATGTCATCCTCCAGCCCTTGTCCTGGAAAAAGAACGATCATGCTATCTGTCATCAATCTGGATTCTATAATTTTATTGTTGGTGTAATTCAATTCAACATTAGTTGTCAGACTCCGCCCCGATTCCCTATTTATATCCCTGTACTGTAAACGTAACCTATGGTTGTACTCCTGTTCTAAATTTGGATTACCATTCGTAATCCGTAGCTCGTTTTGATTATTTACAAAATCCTGCAGCTGATTGATAGATGGTGTATTAGTAGCTGTATTGTAGTTGAATTCTAGACTTTTTGCCTTGCTGAAATTGTAAACCGCTGTGAATTCCGGCAGAAAACTTCCAAAATTTGCTTCCGTCTGTAAATTAATGGGAACGGTTCGTTCATTTATTCGTATTCCGTGCTGGTAATTAAGACCTGCTTGGATACGTAAGGAGTCCTTTTTATTGTAAGAGTAGGACAACCCTGCACTATGATATTGGAAGTCGTTTCTAAATTCGTTTGACAGTCTATCACGTAATTCACCTAATTGTCCTGTTTCCGCTAGGAATTCGAATGTTTCCCTATCCGAGTAATTCGACGTATTTCTAAAATTGTAGTTTAATTGAAGGCGGCTCCGCACGGAAATGTTTTCGGTATAGGATATTCTGTTGTTAAATCCCGAGCCATATCCATTGGTGACGCTTTTATTGTTATTGGTATCGATACGACTCAATAGTGCATCCTTGTAATATTCCGTGGTTGCAAGATTTAGCCCCGCTGCATCATTCATATTTGCATTTCCATTTAGGTTTAAAGAAATGGATCTTCCGTTTTTTTTGAACCGGTGCATAAAGGTAAGATTAGCCCCGACAGAAAAATTGCTATTTTCATTGTCACCAAAGCGGTCAGACTGATTGATCAAATCTTCTTTATCCCGCGTCGTAAGACTATAAGAATCATTGATACGATTCGTTTTCGTAAAAGAGAGGTTAGGTGAAAAGTCAATGCGGTTTGCGGAATCGATTTCCCAGCGAATTCTGGAATTGGCCCTGTGTTCTGTATTTCTTTGATCTGAATGTTGATTTTGCTCCCTGAATTGATTGGCGCGTGAGTCGGATAGATATTCTATGTTTGAAAATGTATTGGTTTCTGTTGTTACGGATTCAACTTTATAATCAGCACTTATATCCAATTTCTTATCGAAATATACGTTATTAAAATTAATTGCTCCTGCGTAGGTATCTGATAGTCCCCTTTCGGTGTTGTTATTTCCCCTACGTCCGCCTCCGCGGCCTTGTTCTGAAAAGTTGGTCTCATTGATGTTGTTAGCCATCATATTTATGGCGATTTTTTTATCGCCGTCGAAGCTATTGATGTTCGTTGAAAAACCAAATTTATCTCCATCACCTTTTCCTCCGTTTGCTTTTCCAAAGTATCCATGACGTCGATCGGGTTTAGTGACAATATTGATAACTTTACTTCTGCTACCATCATCAAAACCGGAAAACCGTGCCTGTTCTGATTTTTCATCTATGATCTGAATCTTGGCAATGATTTCCGCGGGAAGGGTTTTTAACGCTATCCTGGGATCCGTAGAAAAAAATTCTTTTCCGTCTACTATTATTTTGGTCACTTGTTCCCCATGAGCGGTGACATTACCGTCTTCATCCATCTGTACACCGGGGATTTGAGCTACCAGCTCGTCTGCATCCGCAAACTCACGCGTGGCATAGTTCCTGGCGTCGAATTCCATAGTGTCTCCCTTGAGCACTACTGCCTGCGGGACAGTGATCTCTACTTCTTCTATCTCAATCTCCGCCGGTTCTAGTCGGAACAATAGATGTTGAGGTTTGGTATCGACTATTGCTGCTCTTCTCTCGGTTTTAAAGCCTATAAAATTACTTTCTACAAGATAATTGCCTTTTTTTACGTTTGTTATCGTAAAAACACCACTTCTATTCGTAGTAGCAGATATTGTAGACGAGTCTTGTGTATTGATGACACGTATTGTTACGCCTTCAAGTGGTACAGATGTTGTCTTGTCGATAATATTGCCAGAAATATTTTGCTGTGCCGAAGCAGTCACAGCGCAAAATAAAAACAGCACAAAAATCAACCTTTTTAGTTTAACAGTATTCACAGGTTAGTAATTTGTGAATGTAATTATAGCTAAATCTTTGTTAGGTAGCTTCATTATCATGAAAATGATACAATTCCTGGCTTTGATACCATCAGTATTATCTCATCTTTGGATTGGATCGATAGTTTTTGTTGTGAAAAAAGGGTAAGTTATCTAAGTTTGTAAGAATAAGCGTATTTTATAAAATGAAGGAATCGATGTTGAGTCGTAAAGAAAAGATTATGGTGAAGGCGTTAGGTCTATTTGCGGAGAAGGGCTATGCAGATACGTCGACAAAAGAGATTTCTGCGGCAGCCGGTGTTTCTGAAGCGCTGATCTTTAAGCACTTTGGTAATAAAGATGCGCTTTTGGCTCACTTGATCAAATCGGGGTATCGACGCGTATTACAATACCACAAAGGTATGATGACTTATAAAAGTGCAAAAGATTTTTTGAAAAATATGATTTTTTTGCCGAGTAAACTGGTTGCCGAAGAACCGCTATTTTGGAAACTCCAGGAACGACTATCGCACATTCCATTTTCTAGGCAGCAGCACGAACAGTTTATGAAGCCTGTTCAACCCATTATTCACCGCGCTTTTGTGGAATTGGGCTACGAGAATCCGGAATTGGAAACGCAATATTTATTGTTGATTATTGATATGCTTTGGAAAAAAGAAGCCTGCGGCGAAATCGATAATTCTGTAGATATTGCTAGGTTATTGGAAAAAAGATACAATCTCCTTTGATGACTTTGCGACCACCTTTGACGGCTTTGCATCTTTATGCTTTTTTGCAAAAAATAACGCACAAAACTTTATAAATACAATTATAATGCGTTTCTTCGTATCGTAAACTATTGACTATATGTTTAAAATAATTTTAACTCACGTGTTGGCGTTGCTATTTATGGTTAACGTAAAAGCACAGAAGAGGCCTGATTTTGTTCCGTTTATCAATAAGCAGCATCACTGGGTAGATTCTGTTTTCAATGTATTAACGCCTAAAGAACGGATTGCACAAATGTTTTTAGTAAGAGCGCATACCAACCTAGGGCAGAAGTATATTGATTCTGTAGCACAGATAGTTGAAAAAGAACAGCTCGGAGGGCTAGTTGTATTTCAAGGAGGACCTGTACGTCACGCTAACATGTATAATACGTATCAAAAACTTACGAAGGTTCCTTTGCTGATTACTTTTGATGGTGAATGGGGGATAGGTATGCGTTTACCAGATTCTACACTTTCGTTTCCATATCAGATGACATTGGGTGCGATGCAGAATGATAATCTTCTATATGAAATGGGCCGCGAGGTGGCTAAAGACTTCTTACGAATCGGAATGCATTTTAATTTTGCACCTGTAGTGGATATCAATAATAATCCGAACAATCCAGTCATCGGGTTCCGTTCCTTCGGCGATAACAAGCAAAATGTGGCGCGTAAAGCAAAGGCATATATGGACGGTATGGTTGATGGTGGTATTATTGCGTCGATTAAACACTTTCCCGGGCATGGAGACACAGATGTCGATTCGCACTATGACCTTCCCCAGTTGAATTTTTCTAAAACACGTTTGGATACTTTAGAAATGTTCCCGTTCCGCCAATTAATACAGAGTGGGGCTCCAGCTGTCATGGTTGCGCATATGCATATTCCTGCTATGGATGCCACACCTAATATTCCCTCGTCCATTTCGAAAAAGGTTGTTACGGATGTTCTTCGTAATGAACTGGGTTTTAAAGGTCTTACGGTTACAGATGCCATGGATATGAAAGGAGTCAAGAAATTCTTTCCGAATGGTGAAGCAGATGTCATGGCTATCGAAGCCGGGCATGATTTGTTGGAAATATCTGAAAATAGCGCACGCGCTATCGACTTAGTAGAAAAAGCAATTAAAAGCGGACGCATTAGACAGACTGATATTGATGCGAGAGTCAAAAAAGTTCTTGCTTCAAAATACTGGTTAGGATTGAACAATTACCGACCGATAAATACAAATGGTTTGGTAAGTGACTTGAATAGAGCTTCTACCAAATCGCTTATTCAACGTATGGCCGATGCTTCCGTTACACTATTGAAATCTAATAAACGCATTCAGTCTTTTGACACAAAAAAAAGTACTGCGGTAGTGAGTTTAGGAATTAAGTCTGCGCAAGAATTCGAGAGAGGACTAGGTCTCCAACTTTCGAATGTCACCAATTACTATATCACAGGAGAAGAATCCGAAGAGCAACTGCAACAATTGATTAAAGAGATAAGAGGTCACAAACAAATTTTGATGGCAATTCATGACGATCGGTTGCGACCTAGAAATGAACTGCCTATCAAAGAACCGGTAAAAAAATTCGTCGATAGAATAGCAGGTAGACGCACGATTACTGTTATGTTTACCAATCCTTATGCGCTAAACGCTATAAAAATAGATCGAAGTAGTGCAATTTTGCTTGCTTATCAAAATGAAGGTTTTATGCAGCGAGCAGCGTTAAAAGTTATTTTAAAGCAATTGAAACCTACCGGTAAGTTGCCTGTAACTGTCAATAAGGAATTTTCATACGGAAAAGGTCTATAAAAGAATTTCTGTAAACAATAGATCAAAGGTCAGCGACTCGAGCTGACCTTTTTGATATATACAATGTTTCCCAATAGTGCTTTTATTTTTTTGAATGCGTTGTCATCAATAGTCATCGAGAATTTTCGCATAAATTTTCATAATAGCGAGTATTGCGGCAAATTATAAAGGTTTTTTCAAGAACAATTATTTGTTTGGTTTATTCTCTTTAAGTTTGTGAAACTTAAATACGAGAATGGCTAAAGAACAAATTTCCATATTTGACATGTTCAAAATCGGTATTGGACCTTCCAGTTCACATACGTTAGGACCGTGGCGGGCGGCAGAGCGATTTGTAAAAGTTTTGAAAGACAAAAACATGTTAGAGAATGTAGAACAAGTGAATGTCTTGCTTTACGGATCTTTGGCGAAAACCGGTGTCGGTCACGGTACAGACATAGCCGTGTTGCTTGGCCTTAGTGGAGATGATCCGGTTACCTTTGATGTGTCTCAAGTGATGCCTAAAATCGAGCAAATCAAGTCCAGCAAGACACTGCTATTAGCTGGTGAGCATCAAATAAGCTTTCTCTATGTCGATCATCTCTTGTTTTTATATCACGAAAGTCTACCATTTCATCCTAATGCGCTTACCTTTCAGGCATTTTTGAAAGATGGTAAAGCGATTTCGGAAACCTATTATTCCATAGGTGGTGGCTTCGTTATCCAAGAAAATGACTCTCAGGGCGTGTTATCGGAGATAGATTTACCTTTTCCGATAGATACAGCGCAGGAGCTCATGGTTTGGTGCATGAAGACCGGATTGAAAATATCGGAGCTAGTTCTCGAAAACGAATTAGCATGGAGACCAGAGGAAGATACAAGAACAGGTGTTTTGCAGATTTTCAATGCGATAAAAGAGTGTATTTATAAGGGATGTCATAGTTCGGGAATTTTGCCGGGAGGCTTGAACGTTGAACGTCGGGCAGCTAAATTGAGTAAACGGATTACAAAAGACAGAACCTACGACAGCTATGATACCTGGATTAAAGCCATCCGTGAAGGAGGTAAAGATTTTGGTTATATATTGGATTGCGTTAGTTGTTTTGCCCTGGCGGTGAATGAAGAGAATGCTTCTTTTGGAAGAGTAGTTACCGCGCCAACCAATGGAGCGGCCGGTGTAATCCCAGCTGTCTTACAATATTATATTACATTTTATGATGCATATGACGAGAATAAGATTATACAATTCATTGCGACGGCTTCAGAGATAGGTTCTATTTTCAAGAAGGGAGCTACGATTTCTGCAGCGATGGGAGGCTGTCAAGCAGAGATTGGAGTTTCTTCGGCCATGGCGGCAGGTGCGCTGACAGAATGTTTGGGTGGTTCACAACGGCAAGTATTGATGGCGGCGGAGATAGCTATGGAACATCATCTTGGTTTAACCTGCGACCCTATCGGTGGTTTAGTACAGATTCCCTGCATTGAGCGTAACACAATGGGAGCCATAAAAGCGATTACTGCAGCTCAGTTGGCTCTGCAATCCAATCCTGACAAGGCAAAGGTAAGTTTGGATGCAGTCGTAAGTACCATGTGGGATACGGCGCAAGATATGAATGTAAAGTACAAAGAAACGGCTGATGGTGGACTAGCGATTAAGGTTCCGTTGAGTTTGCCAGAATGTTAGTGGCAGTTTGTAGTAATACAATGTTAGTTAACAAGACAATTTAATATAAGTTTGTGTATAAAAATGAAATATTGTGCAATCGCTTCTGGAAGTAATGGAAATTGTTATTATGTAGCAAAGGGAGAAGATGCTGTGTTGATTGATGTCGGTATTAATACCAAACATATCGAATTGCGAATGGGTAATTTGGGAATAGATCCATCACGGATCAAAGCTGTTTTTATTACACATGAACATTCCGACCATATACGAGGTCTCTCGGTTTTTTGCAAGCGATATCAGATTCCGGTATATTGGACCGCTGGTACATGTCAGGGATCCCGGCTTCATCTGCCCGCTCATTTAGTGCATATTATCGCTGCGAATGCACGAATTAACATCGGTGAAATCTCCGTGCTTGGAATCCCGAAGTTTCACGATGCAAAAGAACCCTGTAGTTTCGTCGTCACAGATGGATCGACAAATGTGAGTATTATGACGGATTTAGGTCGCGGCTGTGATAATGTAAAGCACGTCATTCAACATTCCGACGTGTTATTATTAGAAAGTAACTACGATGAAGAAATGCTGGAGGGAGGACGTTATTCTTATTATCTTAAAAATCGCATCCGTAGTGGATGGGGACATATTTCAAATAAAACGTCATTGGAACTGTTTTTACAGTATCGATCTTCTCGACTGAAACATCTTATTTTAGGACATCTTTCAGAACAAAATAATACCGTAGAACTTGTGGAACAAATCTTTCTACCACATTGTGATCATATCAAGTTCTCCATTGCAACACGGTATCAGGAAACCGATATGTTTTATTTGGAAGATATATTGCAACTTCGGCAAATCGGTGCATAAGGGGGCAAAAAGTATAACATCCTCGTCATTACCTACCGTAGATAGGCAATGACGAGGATGTTAAAAAGCGCAGATTGGTTTCCTTCGGAGCTGCTTCGTGGTCGTCATTCTTCCTCGCAATGATGGGTTTTTTGAAGGCGATGAACTTTTTAAATGCCCTCGTTATTAATTTAACGCGTTAATTAATGCGACTAGTTGGGACTGCGACGCCGTATTAAGTTCGCTTTCATTGATATTGATCACCGAGTTGTCTGCAATTGTTACTTCTTTGATCGCATAGGCAATAGAACCATTGCTTTCTGACGTGAAAATCACATGTAGTTTGATGCCAACAGGAACGAAACCGTAGTGTTCGGAAAAGAATTTCTCCGCCTGATTGTATGTATCTAATTGAGCAAGTAGATTGGGTTGATCTTCGTAAGCAAGGTATACCGCGGAATTTTCATTATTGTAAGCGTTTGGTACGACGACTTTAATCTGTGTTTTAGGGCCAGTATGACTATAAAAACGATCTACGTTAGTCCAGCCAAATTGACCGTTCCAAATGTTATATGAGTTTGTTTTTTCATCGGCTCTTAAGCCTTGCTCTTGACCTCCTGCGTTATCTCCGTTATCCCATTCCAAGTTGCCATCTGCATTGATGTTACCTTGCCATAAAATCATACCATAATCTAAGTCTCCGGTCAAGTTAGCAGGAACCGTTACATTGTAGCTGCATCTTGGCTTTAGAATTTTATTACCTTGCGTTATTCGAATATCAAACTCTCCACCTGTTACTAAAGGTAATAAATCGCCATCTTGATTCCGTCCCATTACAGGCTTATTGGTGACAACCATATTTCCTTTATCGTAGATTTCGACGAAAGAAAGTTGTACTTCTCCGGTGATTGGGTTGCCCTCAGAATCTTCTAGACAACTCGCGTGGATGGTTACTGTTGTTCCTTTAGTAGATGTAAATACTACGCCATCTTCTGCCTTAAACGTTTTGTTTTGTGTGAGGTCATGTAATGCTTTATTACGTAGACTTTGAAAATTGGCCGCATTAGGTGCAGCGAATCGCATGGTTTCTTGTTCTTTTTTACAAGAGATGTTAATAAAGAGCAAACTTGCTACTGCGAATAATTTGATTGTAGCTAATGTTTTCATGATAATCAATTTTAATGTTTACAAATTGTTTATTATGTATCATCACAATCTAATGTTTGTTACCCTCTCCTTTTAAAAAAAGAAAACTAAGCTAATTCCATCCCAAACAGGGAGGTTATGTGGTTTTTTAATGTTTCTTTTACTTTCGCCATATCCAGTTTATATCCCAGTTCTCTTGCCATGGACGTTACATCTTTGTCGTCTATTCCACATGGTACAATATTTCCAAAATAATCCAGGTCAGTGTTGACGTTAAAGGCAAAACCATGCATGGTGACCCACCTGGATGCACGCACACCCATTGCACAAATTTTACGGGCTTTATCGTTGTTGGGATCAAGCCATACACCTGTATATCCAGAATAACGACCCGCTGCGATGCCGTAATCTCCCAAAGTTAAAATAACGGCCTCCTCTAGCGTACGCAGATATAAATGTATGTCCGTAAAAAAATTATCCAAATCCAATATAGGATATCCTACAATTTGTCCGGGGCCATGGTAGGTGATGTCGCCTCCGCGATTTATTTTATAATATGTAGCCTGCTTTGCTTTCAAGCCCGCCTCATCCAGTAGTAAATTTTCGGGCTTTCCTGATTTGCCAAGCGTGTATACATGAGGATGTTCTGTAAAAATCAAATAATTAGGAGTAGGAGCCTGTGTATCGTTTATTCTATTATCATGTTTTATAGCAAGAGACTTTGCAAATATATCCTCTTGCATAGTCCATCCTTCTTGGTAATCTACCAATCCCCAATCAATAAACTGTACTTTTTTGTTCATTTTAAAGCTGTAGGTCTTTTAATTTTTGATTCAATGTAAACAACTGCTTCTTAATACGATTTGCCTAAATTATTAATTCGGCGAATTTCTGAGTCGGCGACGTAAGGTCTGTAGATACCATCTACCCACCGATAGCATTAATACAATAAATTGTTATATGGATAGCGCTCATTATGCATTTTCACAATGATTTCGTATAGCTTTGTTTTGAACTCTTCAATGTTTGTTTTATCTGTAGCTGAAATAAATATAGCAGGGTCTGAATTCTTAGCCATCCAGGAGTTTTTAAAATCTTCTAAGGTAACCTTAATTTCTTCTCCGTCTTCATCGATTTCAATGGGAGGTTTGTATGCATCAATTTTATTGAATACTGTAATCACAGGTTTATCTAATGCATCTAAATCTTTCAAAGTTTCATTCACTGCATGGATGTGATCCTCAAAATGAGGATGAGAAATATCTGCTACATGTATTAAGATATCTGCTTCACGCACTTCGTCCAATGTGGATTTGAAACACTCGACAAGGTGATGGGGCAATTTGCGGATAAAACCAACAGTATCCGATAGTAGGAAAGGTAAGTTATCAATCACGACTTTACGTACGGTCGTATCAAGCGTAGCAAACAGCTTATTTTCAATCAAGACTTCCGATTTTGAAATCATGTTCATAATGGTCGATTTACCTACGTTTGTATATCCTACCAATGCTACACGAATCATCTCGCCACGATTTTTGCGTTGGGTTTCGTTTTGTTTGTCGATTTGTTTGAGCCGCTCTTTAAATAAGGATATCTTATCTAAGATCATCCGTCTATCACTTTCAATCTGACTTTCACCTGGGCCGCGCATACCAATACCGCCCCGCTGGCGTTCCAAGTGGGTCCAGAGTCTCGTCAAGCGCGGTAATAAGTATTGTAGTTGCGCCAGTTCTACCTGTGTTTTTGCTTGGGCAGTCTGGGCATGTTTTGCAAAGATGTCCAGAATCAGGTTCGAGCGATCGAGCACTTTTATGTTGAGAAATTTCTCAATATTGCGTAACTGAGATGGAGATAATTCGTCATCAAATACGACAATATCTATTTCTTCAGCATCTATAAAATTTTTAATTTCCTCTAGTTTTCCGCTGCCAACAAAAGTGGCGCGATCCGGATAAGCTAGTTTTTGGGTGAAAATACCTTTCGTTTCGCCTCCGGCGGTTTCCACCAAAAAAGCGAGTTCTTCTAAGTATTCTTTTGCTGTATCTTCGGATACATGGGGTGTTATTACAGAGACCAAAACTGCTGTCTCAGGCTTTATTGCGGTGTCGTATATTTTCGTTTTTGCCATTTAATGCTATTTTCTCTTTAAATTAACAATACTGCAAAGGTAATTGTTTTTTAAGAGATTTTATCCCAATTGAAAAGAGGAGAGCGTCGGTTGAAGTAATCAACCAGCAATCTGTTTTTTTCGGAAGAAAGTGACGGATCTTCGTTGAATATCTCTATTACAGTTGCGCGAGCTTCTGTCAGCACAGCTTGATCACTGGCTAGATTTGCGATCTTCATATCTAGTACACCGGATTGTTGTGTTCCGGAAATATCACCGGGTCCACGCAATCGAAGATCAACTTCTGCGATTTCAAATCCATCATTGGTGCGGACCATTGTCTGTAAGCGTTGACGGCCATCTTTGCTTAATTTGTTTCCCGACATGAGTATGCAATATGATTGCTCCGCGCCGCGGCCTACGCGACCCCGTAGCTGATGCAATTGCGAAAGACCAAACCGTTCGGAATTCTCGATCACCATAACCGACGCATTCGGAACATTAACGCCTACCTCTATTACTGTAGTCGCCACCATAATTTGGGTTTCACCTTTGACAAATCGTTGCATTTCAAAGTCTTTGTCTTTTACTGGCATCTTTCCGTGTACGATGCTGATTTTGTATTGAGGCAATGGAAACTCACGCTGTAGATTTTCTAATCCGGCTTCCAGATACAGCAGATCTAGTTTTTCGCTCTCCTTGATCAATGGAAATACGACATAAACTTGCCTTCCTTTAGCGATTTCATCACGCATAAAGCCGAACATGCGCAAACGTGAACTTTCAAAAAAATGAACCGTCTTTATGGGCTTCCGTCCGGCAGGCAGTTCATCAATAATCGAAATATCCAGATCGCCATATAATGTCATTGCCAATGTACGGGGGATAGGTGTTGCGGTCATCACGAGCATATGTGGTGGAATGGCGTTTTTGCGCCAAAGTTTGGCGCGTTGCTCTACTCCAAATCGGTGCTGCTCATCGATTACTACAAAACCTATATTTTTGAATTTTACTTTGTCTTCTATCAGTGCATGTGTCCCAATTAGAATATCAAGCGTACCTTCCTCCAGTTCTCGATGTAGTATGCGACGTTCTTTTGCTGAGGTGGATCCCGTCAATAATTTGATCGTACAGATATCTTCGCCGAGCAGTTCTTTTAGCCCAATATAGTGCTGATTAGCTAGTATCTCGGTAGGTGCCATCATGCAGGCCTGGTAACCATTGTCTACGGCAAGCAACATGGACATCAAAGCAACCACTGTTTTACCGGATCCTACGTCTCCCTGCACCAGTCGATTCATCTGCGATCCGGTGTTGGTGTCCAGTCTAATCTCTTTTACAACGCGCTTTTGGGCGTTCGTAAGCGGAAAGGGTAGTCTTTTGGTAAAAAAGGTATTGAACTTATCTCCAACCCGATCAAATCGATGCCCCTTATATTTTTGCGTATTGAGTTGTTTGTTGCGTAATAAACGCAGCTGAATAAAAAATAACTCTTCAAACTTAAGTCTTTTGGTCGCTGCATTCAAGTCATTCACATGCTGTGGAAAATGGATAGCCACCAATGCCTGTGGATAGGGAAGCAGCTGATGGCGTTCCAAGATATAGTTTGGTAAACTTTCTTGAAGTGTGCGAAAAACGGTTTCTAGAGCAGTTTGTTGCAGGCGCTGGAGGCCTTTCGTATCAAGACTGAATTTTTTAAGCTTTTCAGTAGAAGAATACACGGGTTGCATGCTCATGTTCCCTACTTTCTTCTCCTGGGAGTTGTAAAGATCCATCTCCGGATGTGTAATGGATAGCTGTCCGTTGAATTCTATTGGTTTGCCGTAGATAATGTATGCGGAACCAATTTTTAGGTTTTTCTTTAACCAAGTAATACTTT
Source organism: Sphingobacterium olei (assembly GCF_005048855.1). Taxonomy (GTDB): domain Bacteria; phylum Bacteroidota; class Bacteroidia; order Sphingobacteriales; family Sphingobacteriaceae; genus Sphingobacterium; species Sphingobacterium olei. The sequence goes on along the minus strand of NZ_SUME01000002.1, from coordinate 391,228 downwards.
GAAACCACACCAACTCTATCATACCGGTATCATCCCTAAGCTGGCCGACTAACCTGCGTGATCGTTTCTCACCCACTTCCTGAAGACTGATTAATCTCCCTAATACCTGTGCCCCGACTAAATCGGGATGAAGCTGTTGTATTTTATAGAATTTTGTCCGGTCAATATAGCGGAAAGGGTAATACAGTAATAAATCGCCAATAGTGAATACCTGCAGCTCTTTTTTGAGTACATCCGCCTTTTGGGGGCCTACACCTTTGAGATATTCTATAGGGGTAATTAAACTTAAATTAGCCATTCTATTGAATGGCTAATTTAAGAATTTTGTATGGGAGATCCGATATCAAATTACCGGATTTACAATTGTCCGCCTTCGTAAGCTAAAATAGGTTTGCCATTGTCACAGGTTACTTCTTTAGGAGGCATGACGTACATACAGTCTGACACAATATTATATTTTTTGTTGTAGTCATTTTCGGCTTTATTGTATTCTTGTACAAGTTTTAAAAAAGCTTCAATGTCTATTGTATTGGGATACGCAATGTAGCCTTTGGGGCCTCCGCAAGCTTTTCTGCCGATAGCAGTAAAATTCCAGTTTTCTGCATAGATGCATTTAGACGTATCAACAATATCTGATATTTGAGCGCGAAGTTCTGTTAGGTTTTTTTCGTCAACACCTTGCATTTGCGAATTACTCTTTTCACAAGCCGTAAGACTGATCACTGTGAATACAACAACAAACAATATACTTTTCATCATCTTTTTTTTATGGTTTACAGCCTAATCTCCTACTTATGGGTATCCGTAACATAACGAAAATAATCTCGATTATGCTACAGTATCGGCAATCTGTATTTCGCTCCGAGTGCAAACCATCTTCTTGGCATAGGCACGGCGGCTGTTTCGATGTACGATTGATTGAAAAGGTTGGTAATATCGGTATAGAAGGAGAGTTTGGACAAATCATATCCAATCCGCAGGTCTGATATCAAATAGGCAGCCTTCTGTTCTCTCTTCAACAGCCTGTTATTGAAGCTTACACTCAGTTGATTTTGTGTATACGTGGTCCTGAGCATCAATTGATGCTTCAGGCTTTCGAGGCTGTATTTTGAATCCATCCCCTCAGATCTTACCGTACTTACCGGAGTCAAAAAGTTGTAGCTTAATGTGTAGTGGAATCGCGATCTGGTATGAATCGGTACCGCCTGACTGGCTCTGAAATTTAATCCCTGCATTTTATTGTTGCCAAAATTGAATGGTTCATAAGGCTCATCTACAGATGCTCTTATCCGATCTATAAATCCAGAAATATCCCTGTAAAAATATCCTGTTTGCAATTCAAGATTAGATTTCTTGTAGAGCAGGGAAAATTCATATTGCCAGGCATTTTCCGATTCCAGATCAGGGTTTCCGATGTTTCCACCTGTTGCTGAGCGTTGGTCCAGATATAGATCGGTAAAAGAGGGGATGCGTTGACTTGATCCGATGTTGAAAGCCAATTTCCATCTGGGATGGAATAGATAGCCCACATCTACACCCGGAAAAACCTGCCATCCGTATTGGGTATTGTAATTCAGGTAACTTCCGACATTCCAGATCATGTTTTTGATGCGTTCGGTCTTAAACTCTGCATACACGCCATGATTATATCGGTGATGATCGCCGATGTTCGTACTGCTGATCTCTTCTGAGCGGCTTTCCAAACCAAATCCAACGTCGCCAACGGAAGTATTCCAGATCGAATTTACCTCTGCTGATAGCACATCCGTATGATGTTGAGACCGTGCGGTATTTAAATCGTGTCGAAAATAGCGGTAATCATCCGCATTATAGCGATAGCTCACGCGGGGGCGCAGACTAAACCTATCGCTGATTTGATGACTTGATGAGATACCAACTAATTTTGTTTCTACAATTTCATAGGATTCCCTGTCGCCGGGAGCGGCATAAAAACCGTTGGCGCCAAATTCATTGTAAAGGTACCCCGCGGTTAAGTCCAACGCATTCCGCTCGTCGATCTGTAACCTGCCTTGATAGAATAGTTTAGTGTTTTCTGTACTGCTGTTGTAACGTTGTCCGTTATATTTATCGTTGCTAATAGAGACGATGTGCTGATGCGTATTGAACGCAAGATTGCCCCCTACCTGTAGGCCGCCCCCCCAATATAATCCTTCGCCATCATTTTCCTCCTTCTCCTCAAAAGATGAACCGGCATAGGCATGAGCCGAAATACTGGACTGTTCGGGTTTTGTCGTCACTATATTTACAGCCCCCGTGAGCGCATTGATACCGTATATCCGAGCAGCGGGACCTCGTAGAATTTCGATCCGTTCGATGTTTTCTATGGATACAGGAATATTCATCGAATGGTGGGCTGTTTGCGGATCGGAAACTTTTATTCCGTTAACCAGCACCAAGACCTGCTCGAACGAACCGCCATCTATACTGATGTCAGCCTGTGCTCCGAATGGTCCGCGTTGTCGTATATCTACCCCACCAATAAAACTAAGAACTTCATTAATGGATTTTACGGGAAGGCGGTCAATCTCCTGCTTCGTAATGATTTGTATGTTTCGTACATTTTTATTGAATGGTGTTTGTAACCTGTTTTCAGATATGATGACTTCATGTAACACCGTGGAATCAACCGTAGTTTCCTGCCCGATAGAAATCAAAGGACTGATAAGAGAACAAAATAGTATTGACTTTTTTAACATTGTAAGGATTGTGTTTTAAGTTGTTTCTATAGAACTTTATCGTGTTCTTGTTTTAGTTTTGGCAAAAGTCGTATCTTTCCGGCTAATTCGAGTGTGCCAGTTTTTATAATATGAGTAGTCCGGTTGATTTACCTTTTTTGAGTTTTATCCAGTTAGACAGGAATGCATCGAGCCCTGTTTATATACAGGCGGCCCAGCAGATCATTAATGCCATTCAACGAGGTCATTTGTTGATAGGCTCTAGGCTTCCGGGTACGCGGAGTCTGAGCGATGTCCTACAGGTTCATCGCAAGACAGTGACAGCAATATATGCAGAACTAGAAGCACAGGGCTGGGTCGAAGTCTGTCCCAACAAAGGTACTTTTGTGATTAATCCCGAAGAAGGTGGATTAGCGGTCAAAACCTCGGATATGCCGGTATCGTTGGCAAAATATCCTGAAAAGACGGGTTATTTTTTCAGCAAATCAAATATATTGGACAGTCCTTTTGAGTATTCACACTGTAGCTACGGGTTTAATGATGGTGTTCCGGATATCCGGCTCATGCAGATGCATAATCTATCCCGTATTTATAGTGCAACGATGAAACGTAAAAGTAATCGTAAAAAGTTAGGCATGTACAATCAAGAAGGAAGCGAGTATTTCAAAGCACAATTGAGCACCTATCTCAATCTTTCAAGGGGATTGCACATCACACAAGAAAATGTGTTAATTACCCGAAGTACAGAAATGAGTTTATATATTATCTCTCAATTGTTGATTACTACCGGCGATCTGGTGCTTGTAGGCGAATTGAGTTTCTTTTCTGCCAATATGGTGTTTCAGAAATCTGGCGCCCGTATACAGATTATACCGATAGATGATCAGGGGATTCAGGTAGACTATATCAGGGATAATTTTGAACCGGGTTCCATTCGGTTGATTTATATTACCCCGCATCATCATTACCCTACCACGGTTACCTTAAGTGCGCAGCGTAGAATAGCTTTATTACAATTGGCGAGTGAATATGGATTTGTGATTATAGAAGACGATCATGATTACGATTTTCAATATGAACAATCTGCCGTAATGCCTCTGGCGAGTGCAGATACACAGGGGATGGTCATCTATATCGGGGCTTTTGGCAAATCATTGGCTCCCGGTTTTAGAACAGGTTTTGTGGTGGCTCCGTATAATTTAATGTGTGAGATGAGGAAATATCTCGGGATTATAGATCGGCAAGGAGATATTATTATGGAGCAGGCTTTAGGGGAAATGATCGAAGAAGGAGATATCAATCGTCATTTGAAAAAGTCACTTAAGGTCTATCGTGAAAGGCGTGATCTGTTTTGCGAATTATTAGTGGATTTGCTCCCCGAAGTGGTGTCTTTTAAAAAGCCCACAGGAGGACTGGCCCTGTGGACAGAATGGAATGTTCCGTTCTCGTTGTTGAAGTTTGCCAATAGCTGTATCCAGGATGATCTTTTTATTCCCAAAACCTTACTGTATCAAAACGCTAAAGTGACGGCTATGCGTTTGGGATTTGGTCATTTAAATGACTCCGAAATGGAACAATCGGTCGCTATTCTTAAATCAAGGCATGACAAAATGAGGTGCTAACTTTTTGCAAATCCGGGAAGTTAAACTATTTTTTAGATAACCGCTTTACGGTTTGCCAATTGAAAAGTATGATGGCAAGCGCAATAATGGCATAGGCGATATATTTATGGGGGTCGACGATTTCTTTAAAATAAATAACGGCTAAGGTAAACGCGATCAATGGATTAATATAAAGAAGTACACCTGTGGTGGTCGAAGAAATTTTTGTTAATGCATACATACTCATATAAAGTGGAATAATCGTAAATAGCACGGCAATGACGAGGATGGTAATCCAAAAAGTAGCGGAATCGGGGATGCTGTGCTGATTGAAGATCAACTTAGGAATGACGAATACAGCACAGATGAATAGCTGAACAGCGAGTACATTGAGTTTATCAAACCCCTGTGCTACGCGCTGAATGACCAAATACAATGCATACAACAAACCTACTGAAATAGACCATATTACTTCGGTTATCGAACCCGAAGCAAGCATTCCCACACTGATCATAGCTAATAATAATGCTACTTTTTTGACCGCCGACAATTGCTCTTTCAGCAGGATATAGGCCGAAACGGCTGTTAGTAGGGGACAAATCAAATAGGCAAAAGCTGCGGATTGTATACTAACGTGATTAACGGCATAGATATATGCAAACCAGTTTCCGAATATCAGGACAGACGCAAGCAAGGTCAACGAAATAATTCTTTTCTTTTCCGTGGGCTGCAACGATCGATAGTGGATTATGTCCGTATGCATTACAGATCTACGGAAAACTAAGATAAAACTCCACAGGATAACTAATGCCGTGAGGATTCTGTAATAAAGTATATCTTCAGCAGGGTAATTTTTTACCCATCGAATGGCAATAGACATAAACCCCCAAATAAGGGGTGCTAAAAAAGCCGCTAAGAAGTACTTTCCGCGGCTTTCCGATTGTTGTATTTCTTTTTTCACTACGCTTTCCAGGCAATAACCGATATTTCTACATTTACGTTCTTGGGGAGTGTTTTTACCGCTACACATTCGCGTGCCGGCTGTGCGGCATTAAAGTATTGGGCATACACCTCGTTAACCGTAGCGAAATCGCCCATGTCGCTCAGAAAAATCGAAGCCTTCACCACATCTTCAAATCCATATCCTACGTTTTTCAGAATAGCTTCTACATTCTTCAATACCTGATGTGTTTCGTCTGCCACGCCTGAAGTTACCAATTCCATCGTTTCCGGAATCAACGGAATCTGACCGGATACATATAATGTTTTATCGGCTTTGATGGCCTGATTGTAAGGGCCGATAGCAGCGGGTGCTTTTTCGGTATTTAAAATCTCTTTTTGTGACATGATCTATTTTATTTTGAAAAGAATATTTTATAAACAATAGCCAAGATGAATACCGAAATAGCGATAAGGTTCATTATTCGCATGGCACGAATATTAAATTTCGATGATCCCGATACTCTTGTCTTTTGATCTTGGTCCATAGCGCTAAGTTACGACGGTAGTGTGTAAAGCCCAAATAATTGCTGCACATTTTATTATATTGCAGGATGAATTGCAGAATAGCGTTGATCAATGGGATCATTTATAATCAATATGCTGTTATTAAACAGCAGAGTTTATTATTGGATGAAGAGCATATAGTCGGTATTGTCCCTATAGATCAGATTCCAGAAGATTACGAACATTTGGATGTCGCTGGAGCTTACATTTGCCCAGGAATGATCGATTTGCAAATTTACGGAACCGGAGATCAGCTGTTTTCCGCCGAACTGACACAAGAATCACTATATGCTATTGAAAAACAGCTTTTATTGCAAGGCTGCACCTCTTTTTATTTGACGTTAGCGACCAATACGTTGGAGGTATTTAAGAAAGCCATTACTATTTTTAAACAATCAGATCCAACGGTTGCCTTGGGTTTACATTTAGAAGGTCCTTTTTTGAATCCGCTAAAGCGAGGAGCTCATCCCGAAGATTTAGTTATCTCCGCTTCTCCAACCCTGATAAACGAGCTGCTTTTGGACGCTAATGATGTTGTCAAGATGATCACCATAGCTCCAGAACTACTCGATGATGCGTGTTTGGATGTATTAAAACAATACAAGGTGCTGGTCAGTGCAGGGCACAGTGCAGCGAACTTCGAAGAGGCGTCAGCTTCTTTTAACAAAGGGATCGATGCGGTTACTCATCTTTGGAACGCGATGTCAGTCTTACACCACCGTAATACGGGACTTCCCGGAGCTGTATTCAATCACCAAACAGTAAGTGCTTCTATTATCGTAGATGGTATTCACGTTGATTATGAAGCGGTCAAATTAAGTAAAAAGCTTTTGGGAGATCGTCTCTTTCTTATCACGGATGCGGTAGCTTCTTGCCGTAAAGGTATTTATCAGCATGTTCTGAAAAAAGATCATTATGTTCTGCCCGATGGAACACTTTCCGGCTCTGCTTTGACGTTATTAAAAGCCGTCGAAAACTGCGTGAATCATGCCGGTATTTCGTTGGACGAAGCGCTAAGGATGGCGACCCTATACCCATCACGATTGATCAAAAATCCGTTAATAGGCAATCTGAATAGGGGGTCTATAGCTAATGTTTTGGTATTTAACGCGAATTTTGAAATAAAGCACGTCTTTCTAAAAGGTAAAGCGATAATGGGATCACAAAAGGAGTAAAATTGAAAATTTAGAGCGTTAAATATTGTAAAAAAATCATGGTAATAGCGTGATTTTAATTATGAAGCAAATCTTATTGTGTTTTTTAACGTAGCTTTGTAGACTATGAAGATTCAAGTTATCAAGTTTTTGACCCTATTGGGGATTGTGGCATGTTTAGTTTATTCATGCTCATCTAAACGTAATAAAACTCCGTTAATTAATCCTGTCGAAAGTACGGTCACATCTGTGAAGTTGGATACAGTAAAGAAAGAGCAAACTCCTGAGAAAGCCAAAGAGGCGTTGCGTGCGCCAGTTTATACACAGGTGGTCACACCTAAAGAAGAAGATACAAAAGAAGAAGATACATCTATTAAAGTAACGTTGCCTCGTGTTCAACGCGAATTTCGTGCGGCTTGGATCGCGACCGTTGCGAATATTAATTGGCCGTCCAAGAATAACCTCTCTACAGAACAGCAAAAAGCGGAAGCTGTTCAGCTGTTGGATATGTTAAAAGTTAATAACTTCAATGCGGTTATTTTTCAGGTCAGGCCATCTGCTGATGCATTGTACCAAAGTCAATATGAACCTTGGTCGTATTTTCTGACTGGCGAAACCGGCAAAAAACCGTTCCCTTTCTATGATCCGTTAGAATTTTGGGTTGAAGAAGCGCATAAAAGAGGTTTGGAGCTACATGTTTGGCTTAATCCCTATCGCGCCCATCATACCAATGGTGGATCCGTAACCGAGCAATCCATGGTCAATCGTGCATCCGACCACGTCGTGCGGTTAAAAAATGGAATGTATTGGTTTGATCCTGCCGATCAGCGCACGCAAGATCACGCCGCTGCCGTTGTAAAAGACATTGTGAAGCGCTATGATATTGATGGGGTTCATTTCGATGATTATTTCTACCCTTACGCATCTTACAACGGGGGGGCAGACTTTCCGGATAACAAAACATGGAATGCGTATCGTAATGCAGGCGGGAACTTATCGCGTGCAGACTGGCGTCGATATAATGTAAATAAATTTATTGAACGCGTATATGCGGATATTAAAGCCGAAAAGAACTATGTCAAATTCGGACTTAGTCCCTTTGGCATTTGGAAGCCCGGTTATCCAGCCGGAGTTACAGGCTCTTCACAATACGATGAATTGTATGCAGATGCCAAGTTGTGGTTGAATAAAGGATGGATTGATTATTTTACACCTCAGTTGTACTGGCCTATTAATCCTTCGAAACAAAGCTTTACCGCACTCCTGAAATGGTGGCAATCAGAAAATACGCACAACCGTCATCTATGGCCAGGGCTGAACACGGTAGGTGTAAGCGTATCCGACAAGCCTACGGAGATTGTGAACCAAATCGAGGCGACACGACAAATTACACCAAACAGTGTGGGCGCAGTACATTGGAGTATAGCTGGGCTTACAAAGAGCCCGGCGATGCTAAGCCGGATTAGTAACGGACCGTACAAGCAAAAATCGCTTATTCCTAAAAGTCCTTGGCTGGCGGCCAATCCGCTTTTACAACCCACGTTATTGCTGACAATGGAAAACGGCAATATTTTTGCTAAATGGTTACATAAACAACCCGATCAAGTTTTCCATTGGGTGCTTTACAGTCGCTATGGCGATACTTGGGAAACAGAGATCTTGGACGCAAATATCACAGCGATGGAATTTGGAAAGTCCAAAAATGGTAAAAATTTGAATGCTGTAGCCGTTCAAGCAATAGACCGCTTAGGCAACGAGAGCGAATATATGGCGAAAAGTGTTAAGTAGATATGCAATATTCTTGATGTTGATCTGTGTTTTTGGTTTTTCCCTCCTAAAAGCACAGCAGAAACCGCTTATCTATAAACGTCCTATTACTTGGAATTCGGAGCGGGAGCGCCTGTCTTTGGAATATTTACTGAAGCGTCACGGAGTACACACCGATACCGCATTGATCATCCCTCGAATGGTTGTGGTGCATTGGACGGGAAATATGAGCGTAAACGCCACGGTCAAAACGTTTAATCCAGTGTATCTTCCCGGACGGAAAGACTTACAGACGGCCAGCACACTCAATGTGTCCACGCAATTTGTGATTGGACGAAACGGAACTATTTATCAACTTTTACCGGAGAATTTCTTTGCAAGACATACTATTGGCTTAAACTATTGTGCTATTGGTATTGAAAATATTGGATCAGCGCAAAACCCGCTTACTGAAGCACAGTTAAATTCCAATACTAAATTAATAAAATATTTACGTTCTAAATATGCTATTGAATATGTGATAGGTCATCACGAATACCAGGCATTCAACGGTACGATTTGGTGGAAAGAAATGAATCCAACTTATATCACTGCTAAAACGGACCCTGGAGACAAATTTATGCATTCCCTCCGTGCACGATTAGGGCTAGATAAGCAGTTAAAAGTGCCTCATTTGTTATAGTTCCGTCCGAAATAGTCCTGTTTGTGAATACAAAGCATTTTATCTAAGTTTATTGGAGAATTTTTAAATGAGCATGTTAGATAAGTATCTGCCAAAAATAAACGCCAATCAAAAAAAATGGATTGGAATAATTGTCGTTACCTTACTCGTACTAGTGGGTGTGGGAGTAGCCGTAGGTCTGTCTAAAAGAGATATTTATCTTCAGGAAGCGGTTAGTAAGGCGCAACGTAAACTTAAGGAGACATATAAAGTAGATCTTCAAATCCAAAAATATCAGTTTGAAGGTCTTCGTACGTTGGTGCTGGAAGATGTTGTTGTGGTTCCCGAAGATCGGGATACCTTGGCGACGATCCAAAAATTGAGTGTCTCTATCCGACTTTTTCCGTTGTTGTTTGGCAATATTAAAATTGCAGCTCTCCATTTGTACGATGGAAAGGTTGCCTTTGTCAAGAAAGATTCGGTGAGCAACTATGACTTTTTGTTCCGAAAAAAAGAAAAGGACACAACCGTCATAGAAGAGCCAACAGAACGCAATTTTGCGGAGTTCGTTGAAAAAATTGCAAAGCAGGTATTTTCGAAAATACCGAATGACATGCAAATGGTGAACGTTGAAGTCTCCTATAAGGATGAGAATACATCGCAAAAGATTCGGATTCCAGAAGCAATCATTGATGATGGAGATTTTGAAACCAGTATGTTCTTAAACGAACACGATGCCGAATGGATACTGAACGGACATGTCGACGGAGACGCACAGCAGCTCAAAGTAGCCATTTCTGCAAAAGATAAAAATACGGAAGTTCCTTTCTTGAAGAGTAAATATGGGTTGAAAGTAAGTTTCGATAAGCTGGTTTTCGATCTCAACCGGATTAAGAAACAAAGTAAGAACCTGTTGTTTCTCGAAGGAGGATGGGAGTACGAAAATCTTGTGGTCAATCATTATCGATTATCCGATCAGGACATTGTTCTTCCTCATGGCATAGCTGAGGGGGGGATTCAGGTTGCAAATGATTATATAGCCTTGAGCGAGGGTACCCGTGTAACAGTAGAAGATTTTACCGTAAGCCCGATATTGAAATATACATTAAAGCCTCAGCGGAAACTTGAACTGGCGATACATACCGGCAGGTTCAACGTCCAGCATTTTTTTGACGCCATTCCGCAGGGTCTATTTGAGAGTTTGGATGGTGTAAAAGTAGAAGGCGAAGTGAAATATGATTTGGATTTTTCGGTCGTATTGGACGATCCTGACAATCTTATATTTGAGTCGCGTATCGATGATGCAGATTTAAAAATTGTGAAATGGGGAAAGGCAGATATCAATAGCTTGAATTCCAGCTTTGTGTACGAAGCATATGATGATACGACGATGTTGCGAACTTTTGTTGTCGGTCCGGAGAATCCGAAATTCGTTTCTTTAAATAGCATATCAGATATCCTGAAAACAACAGTTCGGAACACAGAAGATCCTTTCTTCTACAAGCACAATGGATTTGAAGAAGAAGCGTTCAAACTGTCTATAGCGACAAATATTAAAGAGAAGAAATTTAAAAGGGGGGCTAGTACCATCTCTATGCAACTGGTGAAGAATGTATTTCTGAACAGAAAAAAAACGATGAATAGGAAACTGGAAGAAATCCTATTGGTCTGGCTCATGGAATCCTCTGGGCAGGTGAGCAAGGATCGGTTATTTGAGGTTTATTTGAATGTGATTGAGTGGGGAAGGAATGTATATGGGATATCGGAAGCAGCCAATTATTATTTTTTAAAGCAGCCAGCCGACCTGAATATAGGCGAAAGCCTCTTTCTGTCCAGTATTATTCCCCGCCCAAAAACGGGCTTGAACTCGTTCGATTATACCGGCCAGCTTAAACCATGGGTACAACGGCATTTTAATACCTATGGCTATATCATGCATAAAATGGGTGAACTGAAAAACATTTCTGTCCCCGATAATTATGGGTTCTATGAAGTCGTTTTACAACCCCAATTAAGGCCAGCGGCGCCCATAATGAGGGATACAGCTACGTATGATTTGGATGTAATTGACGAACATGAACAAATCATGCGTGATATCGAGATGGAAGAAAAAACAAAAAAATCTATTTTGGATAAACTATTTCCGCAATAAATAGATACAAAGCATTTTATCTAAGTTTGATAAAGAAAGGAATTAAGCATGAAGTCCATAGAAATAGACGATCTATATTTTGAACAGTTTATAGAATACGATCAGATCAAGAAACGTATCCGTTTGATAGGCATTGATCTCAATGTAAAGTATGAAGATAAGCATCCGGTATTTCTCGGCGTGCTTAACGGATGTTTTATGTTTATGGCCGATCTGATGAAGCAGGTGCACGTGCCTTGTGAAATGTCTTTTGTTAAACTGGCGTCCTATCACGGGGTCGATCAGGGGAAGGTAAGCGAATTGTTAGGTGTAGGTATGGATTTACAGGGAAGAGATGTAATCATTGTCGAGGATATAGTGGATACCGGTAAGTCATTAAAACATACGATGGATGCGTTGGAAGCGTTGGGGGTGAACAGCGTTGCGGTATGCACGTTACTTCTAAAACCTTCCTGTTTAACCTATCCATTTGATAATATCATGTACGTAGGGTTTGAGATCGAGAAAGAATTTGTTGTGGGTTATGGTCTTGATTACAATGGGCAGTGCCGCAATCTTCCGGATATTTATCGTCAGGTGATTAAGTAGATTACTCGCGTCTATGCGTTTCGCAGGCGCCTTTAACCGCCAATCGGTTTCAATAGTATGTATGAGTTCACGATGTTGGGCTTGTGAATGCAAAGCATTTTATCTAAGTTTGGGAGCAATGAATACGCTAGGCACGAAACGGCAACCTATAAAAAAATGGCATTATCTGTTGACTATATTTTTATGGTTGTTCGGTTTACATACGGTGAACTCGCAAGCCCGGCTGTCCATTGGTTATTCTCAAAATCAAGATACCTTATCTCAAGATGAAGATACAGCTGTTCGGTTGGATAGTGGGTTTAATCAGAACGTAGATGCTTCCTATTTAGATCTACTTTTTGTTAATCCAGATAGAGCACACTACTTTGTGGAAAAATATCGAGATAATCTTATTGTGAAAGGCAACGATTTCATGAGATGGATTACATTTTCGAACCATTTAATCGAAGAAAAAAGAATTAATATTATTCCTTCATTCCTTAAAGCCCAGCGACCCGATTGGATAATTGGTGTATTGATATTGTTAATCCTTGGTATTGGACTGATTCGATTTTTCTTTCCTGTAGATTTTCAGCGTATCATTGAATCTTATTATAACGAGCGGGAGCTTCAGCAGATTAGTAAAGAAGATAACATGATGACCTCTTGGCCTTATATCTTTTTGTATATAATCTTTAGTTTGTCCTTGGGGCTGTTTTTATTGATTTATCAATCACGATTTGACGATATAAATTCGCTTAATCCAGTGAATTTTCTTAAAATTTCGGGAATAGTTGCCTTACTTTTTGGGCTTAAAATATTAATTATTCGTATCATCGCTTTCATCTTTGAAATTGAACGAATGGTGCGGGAATACATTACTATACTTTACTTGGTGTATTTTAATAGTATGCTTTTTTTGATGCCGATGTTGCTATTTGTTACGTTTTTACCGACGTCCTACTTTAATTTTTTGTTAATTTTGTTTTTGATAATTGTATCTATTCTGTTTCTGTATAGGTTTTTACGAACAGCTTGGGGATTATTAGGTAATCATAAGTTTTCAATCTTTTATTTAATTCTTTATCTTTGCAGTCTCGAAATCACGCCGATTTTAATATTAGTGAAAGCACTAAGTAATTAAAGAAAAGAATTTTATGCAGATTGATGTAGCAAGAGCCAAAAAAGTAAAGAGCATTTTAGTCACTTTACCCAAACCTGAAAATGACAAGTCTCCATACTTTACTTTAGCAGAAAAGTATAATTTGAAATTAGATTTCCGTGGATTTATACATGTTGAAGGTGTATCAGCAAAAGATGTTCGTAAAGATCGGATCAATTTTGCGGATTATACTGCTGTCATATTTACAAGTAAAAATGCAGTAGATCATTTCTTTCGCGTATGTGAAGAGATGCGTTTTGAAGTGTCTGCAGAGATGAAATATTTTTGTATATCCGAAGCTATCGCGTTATACTTGCAAAAGTATATTCAGTATAGAAAGCGTAAAATTTTCTTCGGTAAGCAGACTGCACAGGATCTAGAAGAAGTGTTAAAAAAACATAGTAAGGAAAATTTTTTGTTCCCGTGTTCTGATGTTACCAACGAAGAAACGCAAAAGTGGTTACAGGAGAACGGTTATAATTTTACACCTGCCGTTTTATTCCGTACGGTGATAACGGATATTACAGATCTTAAAGATGTTTTCTATGATGTGATCGTCTTTTTTAGTCCTTCGAGTGTACAATCCTTATATGACAACTTTCCGGACTTTGTTCAGAATAATACCCGTATAGCTGCTTTTGGGGCGAGCACACAACAGGCTCTTTTAGATCATGGTTTGATCCTCGATATCCCGGCGCCAACACCAGCAGCGCCGAGTATGACTATGGCAGTTGAACAATATATCAAGCAGGTAAATAAATAGAACTTGTATGATTAGGAGCAATATTAGCAAAGATGAAAGTTACATGAAGGTTCTTGGGAGCCCTTTGAAATAGAATCTTTCAGAAAAAAAAGTAGTGAAGTCACTACTTTTTTTTATATTCAGAAGTTTTTACGTTAAAAGATGTTAAATGTAGTGTTAGGTTCACATTTTTTTGTTTTTTTTTGTGCGTGCTTTGTGGTAAGAAACTTAACCTGTAGTTGTACACGCTTTTTGAGAACGGATTATGGTAAATTAAGCTTAGAATTGAATTTTTATGAATTACAAACAGTATAAAATTGTATTTGGTCTTTTAATCGTGTTTACCTCGATGGTGAATATCAGTTGTAAAGGGCCAGGTAATTCGGGCGAATTAGTGGGTGTTAGACTTGAAAAGTTAAAGGCTAATAAAACCCCTTATGGGATGGTATTGGTCCCTGGCGGCACATTTATCATGGGCCAGTCCGATGAAGATATCACGTTCTCCCAAACCGCTCAAAATCGTCAGGTTACAATTGCGCCTTTTTATATGGACGATACAGAGATCTCCAACAGCGAATATCGACAGTTTGTATATTGGGTTCGTGATTCGATTCTTATCCACAATTTTTTGGGAGATGATACGTACTTTATACAGGGCACCAATGGCGAACGTTTTATAGATTGGGATAAAGTGTATAAAAAGTCGCCATGGGGAACCTCCGATCAAAATCAGAAAGAAAGATTGTCCAGTATGTATTATCAGGGAGAAGACCGCATCTTTGGAAAGAATGAATTAGATGTACGTCTATTGAAATATCATTATGAATGGTATGATTTGCGGGCTGCGGTAGATGGTAAAAGAGATCCCAATAAAACACGGTCAGATTTTATTATGCGGGATACCATGTTGGTCTATCCAGATACGACTGTTTGGCTAGCCGATTTTAGTTACGCGGCTAACGAACCGATGGTAAACGGATATTTTTCCCATCCTTCATTCGACGATTATCCGGTTGTAGGTGTAACATGGAGACAGGCGCAGGCGTTCAACTCCTGGAGAACCCAGCTGTTTAATAATGCAGCATCCAAAAACAAAGAAAATCCGAGATTTGACTATCAACTTCCATCTGAGGCTGAATGGGAATATGCAGCTAGAGGTGGTAAGATAGGTATGCAATATCCTTGGGGCGGTCCTTCAGCGCGTAATGCAAGAGGGTGTTTAATGGCTAATTTTAAACCCGGAAGAGGAAATTATATTGATGATGGGATTGCTTACACCGCTCCGGTTTATGCATATTTTCCAAATGATTTTGGATTATACAATATGGCTGGCAATGTGGCAGAATGGACGCAATCAAGTTATAACGAGTCCGCATACTCTTTTGTGCATGATATGAACCCAACTTATACCTATCATGCGAAACCAACAGATCACGAGACAATGAAACGTAAAGTAGTACGTGGGGGATCTTGGAAAGATGTAGGATATTTCTTGCAGAATTCGGCGAGACAATACGAGTATCAAGATACAGCAAAATCATACATTGGTTTTAGATCTGTAACAAAGTATGCAGGAGTAGCTTACTAACTATTTGAAATTATAAATTTATATCGACGAAAAAATGGCAAAGAAAAAGAAATTCGGTTTTAGTATCAATACATTGATCAATTGGGGTGCGACAGTAGTTATTATCGGTTTAATGTTTAAAATATTACATTTCAAAGGCGGTGAATGGATGATTGGCATTGGTCTAGCGGTAGAAGCCTTCTTATTCTTTATTATGGGATTCATGTCTGCAGAAAAAGATGTGGATTGGACGCGTGTTTATCCAGAGTTGGATGAGGAATTTAGTGGCGAACTGCCAACAAGAAGCGCATTTCCAAATATAGCTCAACCTGTTGCGACCGGCAATACCGTCGCCTTGGATAGACTGTTGCAAGATGCGAAGATCGACGAAAACTTGATCGGTAATCTAGGAGATGGCCTGCGTACATTCGGGGATAAAGTAGCTTCCATTTCTAAAGCAGCGGATACAGCTGTGGCTACCAATCAATTTGCTGACAAATTAAATGCGGCTTCCATTGGAGCTTCCCAATTGAGCCATGCTTTTGAGCGCGCGGCAGCAGATTTGCAAACCTTTAATGAATCTTCTGCTGATATGTTACAGTTTAAAGAACAGGTGGGTACTTTCAATAAAAATTTAACCTCGTTGAATGCCATATATGGCAATATGTTGTCTGCTATGAATGCGAATCGTTCATAAATAGTAGTTTGATCTAGAAAGCGAATAAGGGAAATTACAGATTATGGCAGGACAAAAAGAGACACCAAGGCAACGGATGATCAGTATCTTATATTTAGTGTTGCTAGGCTTAGTAGCACTAAATGTAAGTGATTCGATATTAGATGCGTTTAAAAATCTTGGTAATAGTTTAAATACCTCAACGCAAAATACGCAATCAGGTATTGATAATATGTTTCTCGCGTTTCGAGAAACCAAAATGAAAGAGAACCCTGAACGTGCACAGCCTCTTTTGACGAAGGCTGAACAGGCACAGACTTTGGTTGGTAAATTGACCACCAAACTTAAGGAGTATAATCAGTTATTGACCGCGGAAGGCGGCGGTATGAATGAAGAAACAGGTGATGTTCAGTTCAGAAGCAGTACCGATATTTCCGCACGATTGATGATTAATCAAGGGCGCGGTAAAGAACTTAGAAGTATGATCAATTCTACTGCTGCAGAATTGAAAAAATTAACAAATGATGAGGTAAGCTTTACTTTATCTGCGGAAGATCCTGCACCTCGTGGTGGTGTTAAAAAATCTTGGGAACAAGCTAATTTTGGCGACGGTATTCCATTGACGGCAGCTATCACAGCCTTAGAAAAAATTAATGCAGATGCAAAGAATGCCGAATCCGCAGTCGTAAAGCATATTTTTGGCAAGATGGATCAGGCAGTCGTAAACTTGGATAAGTTTGCCGCAGTAGCCGTTGCACCTACCTCGTATTTAATACAGGGTCAGCCTTATACTGCAAAAGTTTTTTTAACCGCTTATGATTCCAAGTCTTCGCCTCAGATTTCTGTAGGAGGAAGCGCTTTACCCGTTACAGAAGGACAAGGAACATACAGTGTTAACACCTCTAGTGAAGGGGTGTTTAATTGGAGAGGTACTATTCGTGTTCAGCAAACGGATGGAACGGTAAAAACGTACGAAACAGAACCGATGACTTATCAGGTTGCCCGTCCTTCAGCTGTCGTCTCCCCGGATGCGATGAACGTATTGTATATTGGTGTAAATAATCCAATTTCGGTATCGGCACCAGGTATCCCAAAAGAGAATTTGCTTGTTTCGGGTTCGAATGTTTCGATTTCTGGATCCGGCGGCAAATATACTGCACGGGTAACTTCTACAGGCGAGGCTACTATCAATGTTTCTGCGAAAATAGGAGACAAGACACAACAGTTAGGTAGTACAAAGTTTCGTGTGAAACGTATTCCTAAACCGACTGCTCGTATAGCAGGCAAAACTGGTGGGCGTGTATCTGCAGCACAATTGAGAGGGCAAAATGTCGTTTCGGCATCGTTGGATAATTTTGAATTTGATGCTAAATTTAGTATCACGAAGTTTAATATGTATATTGCTAAACCTCGAGTAGATCCAATAGGGCCTTATCAGTCTTCTGGAGCTTCGTTCTCGGGAGCGATGAAAACGGCGCTAGGTGGAATTACGTCGGGTTCTGTTGTAATGATCTACGATATTGTTGGGGTTGGGCCAGATGGGGTAGCACAAAACTTGGATGCGATTACATTCCAGGTAACGAATTAATACGAACAAAATAGCTATTATGAAGAAGATATTATTATCAGTAGCTGTCTTAGGATTTTCGTTGAGTACATATGCTCAACAGGAGAATTTGTCGAATAGCACAAAACCGGTTCAGGTATCAGATGATCCACCTGTGGATGGATACGTTGTGAAAACCGATATCGAAAATCGTAAGGTCGTTCCTTATGCTACTATCAGACAGACGGATGTAGCTTTTAGTAAGCGGGTGTGGAGGGAAATTGATCTTAGAGAGAAGTTGAATCAGGCTTTTGCTTCACCAAAATCTAGGCTTATGGATGTTATTGTAAAGGCTATACAAGCTGGCGAATTAACAGCTTACGATCCTACACCTACTGAAAATGACCCAAATGGAGATAGTTTTAAGAACGTACTACCTCCAGATCAAGTGATGGCTCGCTTGGGAGGAGATAGTGTGCTGGTGGAAGAGTATAATGAAAATAATGAAGTGATTAGTTCTCACTACGAAAGCAGGGCGTTTAGTGGTGAGAATGTGGTAAAGTTTCGTATTAAAGAGGATTGGATTTTTGATAAACAGCGATCTGTTTTTGAACCAAGAATTATCGGCATCGCTCCTTTAATCACACCAAATATCCCGGGTATGGACTCAAATATAGGTTTGCCGGTAAATAGTGATGGAGGAGCGGATGTAGAATCTGGGTATGATCCGTTTGATCCTTTTGCTGTTCCGGCCCAAAACGAGACAGCGGAAACAGCGGAAGTTCCGTCTAGTGATGTCCCTTTTCCTGTCGATAACGGTTCATTAACGATGACAGTTGATCCTACGCCTGCATTTTGGATTTATTTTCCAGAAGCACGCCACGTATTTGTCAATAAGGAGGTGATGAATAGGCATAATGACGCAACAGGATTGAGCTATGATGACGTATTTGTTAAAAGATTATTCTCAAGTTATATTGTCAAGCAGTCGAATACGGATGACTTGCGGATCAAAGATTATATTCGCGATGATATCGATAGGTTATTTGAATCCGAACGTATCAAAAAGACACTGATGGACTACGAACAAGATCTATGGTCTTATTAATTATACTGATGAGTAAGTGATATGAGTCACTTAAAGTTTTAAAATATTTCTACATATTGTCTAATGAGGATGTACATGGGAAATCTCAAAGAGAATTCTTTAAAGACAATAGAATGCAGAAATATTTTTTTTATGTTTGTATAAGTACTTAAAGGGAATATTTTGAAATTAGAACCAGTTAATAGTATCTCAGGAGTGACTCCAAAGGACTTTGTGAGAGATTATCTTAATAAAGGCCAACCGGTTATCATCAAGGATTTCATTAGCAAAGATAGTCCTTGTTGGACGAAGTGGAGTTATGACTATTTCAAGGAAATAGCGGGCAATGAAGAGATAGATGTGTATGGACGAGAGGAAGAATCTCAGAACCATGCTGCGAGTCCGCCGATAGGCCGAATGAGCTTTGGACAATACCTGGATACGATAAGTAATGAACCAACCGAGTTACGTCTTTTTTTGTTCAATCTGATGAAAATCAGACCTGAACTCAAAAAGGATATTATATATAATGACGTAACCGGAGGTAAGGTGATACAATGGCTTCCATATATGTTTTTTGGAGGGGAAGGATCTGCGACACGTAATCATTTTGATATTGATATGTCGCATGTATTTATTTCTCAATTTCAAGGGGCAAAACGAGTCTGGCTATTTCCAAATGATCAATCGGATCTGATGTATAAATTGCCATACAATTTTCACAGTATTGCAAATCCAAAGAAGAGCAGCGAACAAGATTATCCGGGCTTGCAATATTTGGAGGGTTATGAGGCTGTTATTTATCCGGGAGATACGCTCTATATGCCGGCTGGATGGTGGCATTATATTCAGTATGAAACAGAGGGATATTCCATATCTGTGAGAGCGTTGGCTAATTCTGTGAGCGAGAAATTGAAAGGTGCACGTAATCTGTTTGTCACACGCTATTTCGATGACACTATGCGTAAGATATTTAAAAATAAATGGCTTGATTATAAGATTGAGATGGCAAAAAAGAGAGCCAGTCGTGCTATTTCCAAGCGCACAAAAGAATAATAGGGTAAACCTATTTAAATTGAGGGAAGAAAAGGGTGGCATTCGCTACCCTTTTTCGTTTTTCTAGAAATGCATTTAATGCTGGTATTAGAACTGTCATAAAAGGTTTTCGTCTGTTTGTTGCATGGGTGTGTTACGATAGAATAGGGTATAAGGATCATTTTCGTAAATATGTGCGTCGGGATTATGTCGAAAGGGAATTTCAGCATTGAATATCTCTTCTAGAGTTGCTTTTAGAAAATCCACAAAATTTTTCTTTTGTTCTATTAAATACTCACCTTCCATTACTCCGAATTTGCCACTAAATAGTGTTCCATCTTCCCGCATTTTCCGCGCAACGTATAGATGCGGCTCCAAATTCCTTCGACCTGTTACTTGTTCGAAAACGTAGGAATAAAACAGGGTCTGTACAAGGGCTTTATTTTCCGTATTAGCAGCGAATACTTTGTCTATTTCTTTGAAAATAATACGGTCTCCTCCGGTTTTGTAGTCAACAATTCGGGTTTTGATTAGATTATCGTGTGTTATTACCTCATCCACACGGTCGATGATGCCGTACAGATTTACCGTTTCTGTTTTTCCAGATATATGTATCGGAAAATCTAAGATATAATCTTCGTCGTTTTCTAATTCAATAATTCTAAAAGCTTTATAGTTTTCCATATCATGTTGCAGATACATTTTAACGTATTCGCTCGCTATTTTGTGCATGATTCGTTGCAAACTATTTAAATCGTCCAAATTTTTGAACTCTGACAAATATTGATTTCCGATTTCGCGCACAATTAACGCATCCACATCCGCTAAATTTTCTTTCAACCTCTGAGTAGGCGTGAATTCGTTTATACCCTTAAAAGGCAAGAATATCTTTTCCATCACCTCGTGAATAACCGTTCCAAGTTTATTCATTTCAAATTCTTGGGTAATGGAGGGGGGCTCTTTAATTTCGGCGACATGTTTTAAGAAAAACTGTAGCGGAGACTGCAGATAAGTTGTTAATGCTGTTGCAGATATTCTGCGACCTCTTTCAATAAAGGTATGATACATTTTATCCCATACCTTTCCCCTTTTTTCTACTAATAGCTCTGTTGGAGGTGACGGGAAGAAAATAGATTGCTGTTGTGTTTTCTTTATAAAATTAAATTTGCTTTCAAACTCCAATTGTTTAATAAACCGGCTTTCTTCTCCTGTACTATTTTCGTCGACTATACTGTTGTAAAATACATGTATATGATCACTGTATTGAAAATGGCGGTAAAACAAGTAGGCTGATAACGCATCCTGGTTTTCTAAAATAGGTAAACCATAAGCTCTCCTCAGAGCATTAGGAAGAAAAGTAGGCGAATTAGAAGTTTTGGGTAATATTCCTTCATTTGCGCCAAGAATATAGACATTGTCAAAATTCAGACAGCGGCTTTCCAATAATCCCATAATTTGTAATCCTTTAAGCGGATTACCTTCTATTGCCGAGTTAACTGGTGCTATTGCTTTCTTAATTAATCCGATTTGAAAGGAAATGCTGAGTGGTTCAATTTTATCAAATCCCAATTTGAGTTGATATAAGGTTTTTTTTGTTTCCACCAAAAGGTTACTTTCAATTTGACGTATGCGATCCTGTTCTGCAATGGAGCTAAGTAGACGATCTACCAAATCAATCAAGGTGGGTATTACTTCATCACTTTTTATAATCGGTTTAAAGAAATTAGGGAGTACAGATGACTTGATGATCAAATCATCTACTCCCACTTCATAAAGCTGTTTATCGGCAATGTATTGTTGCAGCTGTAGCTTTTCCTTCTTAGACACCTTGGTAAGGGGATGATTGATAAAGGTTTCGACAGCCTGAAAAGAGATTTTGTCTTTTTTGAGGTAGGAAATGTCTTGGTGTACATCCATCCAAAGATCCAATATGCCGAATAGGGGAGATTGTACCAATGGGTAGCCTGTGGTAATATTGGGTGTGGCATCGGGCAAACTTTGCAATAGAGGAACCAGTAGGCTTTCGTCGGCCAACAGTATAGCCGAGGTTTTATCGGAGCTTTCCGTTTGTTCCAAAATCTCGTGTAAGAGTTTGGTTTGGCTTACTTTCCCGGTGGAAGCATATAAGTGTACGTCGGCAGTTCTCCTGCCAAGAATATTAGGACTCTCTCCTAACGCATTAATTAGACCGGTCTGATAGATATTCCTGCGGATAAATAGCCCTGCTTCCTGCTGTTTGTCTTCCAGATAATAAACATCTGCATCAAAATAAAATAAAGCTTTTCCTTCTTCCTGCCACTGCTTGAACAAAAAGGCTTCCGCATTATTTAGTGCATTAAAGCCCACAAATAAAACCTGTTTAAAATCTTGGATAACGTGTTGATTTTCGGCTCTTCCTTCTGCAAGATCGCGATAGATGGTCGGATAATTGGATTGCTTTTCGTGTCGTAGTTTTTCTTTGAAGGCTTTATATAGGATAGGTAACCTTTTCCATAATTTTAAAAAGCGTTGTTGAATGCCGGTATGTCCAGCAATGGAAAAGGACTGCCAAAACTGACGGATAAAATGCTGCTGCTCGACCGTGAAATGCTGGAACTCCAGATCGATTTTGGTCGTATCATACAGCTCCATATAAATATGATCGATATTAACCAAATCATAATCCAGTTGGCTAAAATCACTGAGAATGATTTCCGCTATGGGATAAAACTCTTCCAATGTTTCCAATTCATGCCCTTCATGTTGCAACAGCTCGTTGTGCAGCTGGTACAAATAAAAGAATTGACTCAATGAAGATGCTTCAGTCGCCGAAGTCGAAAGGCTGAAAAATTCTTGTATGGTAAAGAACTGTGGAGACCAAATGGCTTGTCCGTAGACATCCGCAAGATGCTTTTTGAGATAGGTGATTGGTCTTTTATTATTGAAGACGATGGCAATCTCCGGTAAATCATTTCCAAAACGATTCTTGATATCTTCGGCTACGTGTCGTAAAAATGGTTTGTTCATGATTAGATTACTTCAACTAATTGATTGGACTTGGCATAATACAAATATCCTTTTACATTTTTATAACCAAGGTCATGTAATGTTTTGGTGTATTTGTCGACTTGGGATTTATGTCCGATATAATCGCCTTGTGTAAATTTAAAATCGAGTACAATCGTTTCTTCGATACTCGTAAATACCTTGTCTGGACGTATCGTCTCTCCATCTGCCGTGATGATACTCGCTTCATTCCATATTTTATAATTGCCCACTAACCATTTGTTGATTTCGGGGTGATGCCATATCTGTTGTATCTCGTTCAAAAGATATGGACGCTCTTCCTTGGATAAGACTCCTTCTTCAATATACTTATCGACCAGTGCATCTACATCATTTTCGGTTGATACTTCGGACATAATCTCATGCGCCAAGATACCATATTGAGAAGCTTTTTCAAGCATTAGGATATTGTTAATGGTGCGCTTCGATGATTTTTCCAAGGCTTTTTCCAGCTCCTTTGAAACAGGATAACGATCTAACGCAATGAAATCAGAAGAAATAGCTCCCTCCTCTTCCTGGGGGATAGGGTGTTGAACATGGATTTCTCCATTTTCCACTCGGAAAGGTGCTTCGATATGATCTAACACTTGATATACTAAATCGCTGATATATTCATTTTTGATTTCGAACCCCATAATTTCTCCTGTTTTCTTGTCTACCGTCTCTTTGAATAAGGGAGCGGAGATATAGAGATGCTCAATAGCTCGCGTAGTTGCTACATATAACGTGTTCAATGCATCCATATAGTTGAAGAGCATTTCTTCAAAGTACTGTTTGTAGAAGATGGACCCCCCTACTTGTCCATTGTATTTAATGGGTAACTTCCCTAATTGCGCAAAAGGCGTTTCGTGGGTCTGTATCCAGAAGTCACCATTTGTCATTCCATCCAGATCCCATGAACAAAAAGGGAGCATGACCACATCGTAAGCTAGTCCTTTAGATTTATGTATTGTGGTAACCTCAATCGCATTTACTTTTCCATTAGAAGGAAGAACGGCACGGTTACCATCTTCTTCCCAAAAGTCTAAAAATTGGATAATACCACGCTCACCATTGGTGGAAAAAGAGGTAACAATATCTTTAAATGCTAAGATATAAGGTAGGTGGATGTTTCCACTTTCTGTTAAATGATAGATTTCAATGAGTTTTTCGACTAAGTGAACCAGGGGTAGCTTTTGCCAGTTTTCCCAGTTGTTTATCAGTTGATCGGGTAAAACCGTGTTCAGATCCCTGATCTCATTGGATTTAAAATCGAGCCAGATAGCATCGTCAAAACTCATGTTGTGTTGCATGACGTGATACAAGTAGGCTATTTTTGCACGATGTATAATATGCTTGTCCGAGTTGTATACCAAGGCTTTGAGCGTTTCAATCAACAATAATATAGCATCATTGGAGATCAGTGCAAGTGCATCTCCAGAGATGACTTCAAAATCTATCGCATGTGTGTTCTTGAAATCCATCAAATGCTGAATCACTACCCTAGCCTGTGCATTACTACGTACCAATATGCCGATTTGATTGGCTTTATATCGCTTACTTCCGATCCATTCACCTACTTGCTTACACAATGTTTCAATGGAAGTTTCTTCCACTTGGTTTCTTCTCCAAGCACCAGAAGTGACTGGAAAATAAAGAATGTCTATAGAGCCCGGTTTTAAGGTGTCGGTTAGTTTACTTTCAGGAATGAGCTGTTGACTGTTTTCATAGGCATTGATAAGCATATTGTCATTGCCTGACTCCCGCCACCATTCTTTGCCTTCTGCAGTCAGTTTATCGAGTACCTTTTCGTTCAGTATAGCTTGTAGTTTATATGGAATCGTTTTGAAAAGGTAGTTGTTTAGCCGGATGATATTGGGCAGACTTCTAAAATTCGTTTCTAAAGCCCCATTTTCAATAAAGCTGGTTCTTTTATCGGGCATGAGGTGGAACGTATCCGCTACCTGCTGTTCGGCTTGATGGAGTAGGATCCGCCAATCACCATTTCTCCACCGGTAAATGCTTTGTTTTACATCGCCTACAATGAGGTGTTCGCTTAATTCTCCAGTTGCATTTCCGAGTGCATTGATTAAGAGCGGGCTATAATTTTTCCATTGAATACGTGAAGTGTCCTGAAATTCGTCAAATAGGAAATAATTGTATCGATTTCCTATTTTTTCCCAGATGAAAGTCGGATCGTTATGCTCGTCTAGTCCCAGCTTACTCAATAATATTTGTGAGTCGGAAATTAATTGTGCACCGTTTTCCTTTCTCCATCGTCCCAATAGGTCACTCATTTCTTTGAGCAGTCTTAAATAGTACAGGTTATTTTGTACGGCTTGATAAGCGAGGTAATTGGGGAAATAGCGATACAGATCTGCGATACTATTTAGTACAGGCGTAAGCTGTTGGATGATATCATACCTCACATCCTTGTTTTGGTCGGTGAAGGCATCTTCATTATCTATCAGTCCCAAGAATTTATCAAATATTTTTTGCAAGTCTGTAGGGGATAATTTCGAAATATTGGAATCCGTCTTACTTGCAGAGAAGAGTTTATTTCGGGATTTTCCTTTCAGGTCATCCGCTCCGAGACCGAAATTTTTAAATAACGTATTAAAAGTTGTTATTGCTTGACTGAGTGCTTCGAGGAAGGTCTTCGTTGTTGCATCTACTTCTTTGTTTAGTAAATTAAAAACTTCTTTGGCATCAGCAATATTCAAATAACCATCGAATTCCTGAAAATTCTCCGAGAAAATCAAACTGGCAAGTTTCATGAGTTGTTGGCGGTAATTCCAATTCTCATTGTTGGTGATTTTCTTTTCGGCATAGGCGATAATCCACTCCAACAAGTCTGGTCGCTCATCCAATAATTGGTTGAGCATGACGGTCAGGTCTTGTTTTACCTTGTTTGTATTCATTTCGATTTTGTAACCCGCATCTAGATTGAGTTCATAGGTGAAACTGCGGATTACCTTTTGGGAGAAGCCATCAATAGTACTAATGGTGAAATGACTGTAGTCGTGTAATATTTTTCTGTAGACCTGATATGTTTTTTCCTGTAAAGTTTCCTGATCCCATGTTGGGAATTTCGCTAACAATAGTTTGCGGTAATCGTTGATTTTTTTGCTGTCATATCCGATAGCCAACGCTTGAAGCACATCCAAGATGCGCTCTTTCATTTCAGCAGTAGCCTTATTCGTAAAAGTGACGGCTAATATTTCACGATAGCTGTTTTCTTTGGAAAGCAACAAGGTCAGGTAATGTACCGTAAGACTGAACGTTTTACCCGAGCCTGCAGAAGCCTTTAATATTTTTAGAGGAGCTATTTTAGCCATTAGAAACTGTCAATTTGGAATGTTGAAGTTACAGAATATTTGGGTCTTTTTATTTGCCCAAATCAATTATCTTTATATCGAGTTATCAATCTAAAAAATAATTACTATCTTTGCGTCCCCTCTTATATATTGTACGGGGGATATGTTGAATACATAAATTAAATTAAACATGGCAACTAAAATCAGATTGCAAAGACATGGTAAAAAAGGACGTCCTTTTTATCACGTAGTAGTAGCAGATTCACGTGCTCCACGTGATGGTAAATTCATTGAGCGTTTAGGATCTTACAATCCAAACACAAATCCAGCGACTATCGTTTTGGATTTTGAAAAAGCGTTGGATTGGTTGAATAAAGGAGCACAACCTACTGACACAGCTCGTACTATCCTTTCGGATAAAGGCGTTCTTTACAAAAAACACTTACAGGGCGGTGTGAAAAAAGGTGCTTTCGACGAAGCTGCTGCTGAAGCAAAATTCACTGCTTGGACAGAAGCTAACGAAGCTAAAATCGCAGGTAAAAAATCAGGCTTAGCGCAAACTAAAGAGGAGGTTAAAAAAGCTGCTCTAGCTGTTGAAGCTAAGAAAAAAGAAGAAAAAGCAGCTGCTATCGCAGCGAAAAATGCTCCCGTAGCGGAAGAAGCTCCTGCTGAAGAAGAAGTGGCTTCAGAAGTGACTGAAAGCGCAGAGAACACAGAAGAAACCGAAGGTTAATCTTTCACAAAGTATTCAGGAAAGCCGGATCTTAGGAACCGGCTTTTTTTATATGACAACATGACACTAGATCAAAGTTTTTATATCGGTTATATCTCTAAGACCAGAGGTCTAAAGGGTGAAGTTCAGGTCTTTTTTGAGTTTGAAGACTATATGGATTTGGAATTTGATGTGCTCTTTGTCGAGGAGAACAAGAAACTTATCCCGTACTTCGTGGATGAATTGAAATTACAAAAAAATAGTACAGCTTACGCTACGTTTGAAGATATCGATCATATCGACAAGGCCCAACCGCTATTGCGTAAAAAAATCTATCTGCCAAATGATAAGATGCCTGTGCGTGATCCAGATGATTTTCGGTACACCGATCTGATAGGCTATTTAGTCATAGATGAACATCACGGTGAATTGGGCGAGATTACCGCTGTACAGGAAATGCCGCAGCAGTTTATCGCTACGGTCAATATGGATGGCAAAGAATTGATGTTTCCGCTTTCCGATGATCTGATCCTTGGAATAGACGGAGAAGAGGGAACCATCGAAGTAGAGTTGCCGGAAGGACTGGTAGATTTATATAGGGAGTAAAATAATTTTGACTTTTTACTTCTTATTGCCGATATTAGCGACGCTTATAGAGAAAGGCAGAGGGAATAGACCCACTGAAGCCTTAGCAACCTGACACTTGGTCAAGGTGCTGCATTCTACTCGTCTTCGGTCGGGAAAGATAAGCTGAAGAAACACGATACCTGTGCGTTTTCTCTGAGCCTAAAACAATAAAAATCAAATGAAATCTGCACGAGTTACCGTACAAAAAGACGGTAATTAAATATAGCTCATGCACGCTTCATCACCTTTAAGATAATTTATTTAGATGAAAATCGTTGATCATATAAAAAACGCGAAAGGAAAAACATTGTTTTCTTTTGAATTGTTGCCTCCCGCAAAGGGGCAGGGTATTCAAAGTATCTTCAAGACAATGGATGAACTTATGGAGTTCAAACCCCCTTTTATCGATGTTACCTATCACCGCGAGGATTACCTATATAAACAACATGATAATGGGTTGCTCGAGCGAGTTGCGTACCGCAAGCGTCCGGGTACTGTAGCTATCTGTGCAGCGATCATGAGTAAATATAAGGTTGACGCTGTTCCGCATCTGATATGTGGCGGATTTACGAAAGAAGAAACGGAGAACGCACTTATTGATCTTAATTTCTTAGGAATAGACAATGTATTGGTGCTCCGCGGCGATGCACGTAAAGGGGATTCGGATTTTATTCCTACACCAGGTGGGCACGCGTATGCTACCGACCTATTGCAACAGGTGGCGGATATGAACCGTGGCCAATATCTTCACGAAGATATTGAGCTTTCTGAAAAAACGAACTTTTGTATCGGTGTGGCCGGCTATCCTGAAAAGCATTTTGAAGCGCCCAATTTCAATACAGATTTCAAATGGTTGAAGAAGAAAGTAGATATGGGTGCGGAATTTATTGTAACCCAGATGTTCTATAATGTAGAAAAGTATAAAGAATTCGTAACCAAATGCCGCGATAACGGTATTCACGTCCCTATTATACCGGGGCTGAAACCATTGACGACGAAAAAGCAGCTGATTACGCTGCCAAAGATTTTTCATTTGGATATTCCAGAGGAACTCAGTGATGCAGTATCCGAATGTAAGACTAATGCCGATGTAAGGCAAGTAGGTGGGGAGTGGCTTGTGGAGCAGTGTAAGGAGCTGATTAAATTTGGGGCACCGGTATTACACTTCTATACCATGAGTAATCCTGGGCCAACAAAAAAAATCGTAGAGAAGTTATTTTAACAACAAAAAAGAGGCAATCGCCTCTTTTTTGTTGTTAAATAGTGTTAATCCATGTGATATACAGGATCTAGTGTTTAACTTTAATCGTAAACAACTAATTCCTAGGATATGAACTACGCTAAAATTAACAATCTTGTAGGCTGGCTATGTGGGGCTGTTGCTACGATGGTATACATTGCCACTGCTGATACCTTTACCAGTTGGTGGGATACGGGCGAATTTATAGCTTCGGCGTATAAATTAGAAATTGTGCACCAGCCCGGAGCTCCACTGTTTCTAATGCTTCAGAATTTGTTTTCTAATTTTGCTTTCGGTGATACTACCCGTATCGCTTTTTGGATGAATATAGGTTCTGCAATTTGTAGTGGACTAACCATCGTATTCCTCTTTTGGACAATTACCGCTTTAGCACGTAAAATAATCGACAAGAAAGGTAATGGTACCAATTGGCATATACTGCAAATTATGGGAGCCGGGATGGTTGGTGCTTTAGCCTATAGTTTTACGGATACATTTTGGTATTCAGCGGTAGAATCTGAAGTGTATGCCATGTCGTCTTTATGTACTGCTGTCGTATTCTGGTTGGTTTTAAAATGGGAAAGAAGAGCCCATGAACCCGATGCAAACAAATGGCTGCTTATGATTGCCTATGTAATGGGACTATCTATCGGTGTGCATTTATTAAACTTACTTACTATCCCTGCATTGGCGTTGGTAATTTATTTTAGAAAGACCGAGCAAATAACCTGGAAGGGTATTTTGAAATCTTTGGGATTGGGTATACTGATATTGGCTTTTATACTGTGGGGTTTGGTGCAGTATATGGTAAAATCTGCAGCATATGTTGATCTATTCTTTGTCAATACGTTGGGGCTCCCTTTCGGATCTGGTATCGTGATTTTTATGGCGTTTATTCTTGGAGCCTTGATTTTTGGGGTTGTTTATTCAATTCGCAGAACCAAACCAATTTTGAATGTTGTTGTTTTAGGAATTTGCTTTGTTCTTGTGGGGTTCAGCTCATATTCTATGCTTTTGATACGTGCCCAAACTAACATTTCGCTGAATAATAATGGCCCGGATAATGTGTTCTCTTTCTTAGGCTATTTAAGCCGGGAACAATATGCCAGTGAACCCCTGTTGAAAGGTTCAAGTTTTGATGCAAAAGTAAAGGAGGCGCAGACGCAATATACCTATCGCAAAGATGAAAACGGGTACACCAAAATTGAAACCAATCGCAAATATACCTATGACAAAGAGACGCTTTTTCCGCGGATGTATAGCGAAAAACATACCGCCTATTATCAGCATTATTTAAATCTAAACCCAACGCAATCACCAACTTTTGCGGATAATTTGAATTTCTTTTTTTCATATCAGTTGAATGATATGTATATGCGTTATTTTATGTGGAATTTCGCTGGAAGGCAAAATGATAAACAAGGGCATGGTACGTATACAGAAGGAAATTGGCTTTCAGGAATTAATTTCTTAGATAACGCTCGTCTCGGTGGACAAGAAGCATTATCTCCTTCCATGCAATCCGATCCTTCAAGAAACAATTATTTTTTCCTACCGCTACTGTTAGGTATAATGGGTTTGCTTTGGCATATCAAACGTCGTAAACAGGATGCATTGATTGTGGCGCTTCTATTCTTTTTTACAGGGATTGCTATCGTCATTTATCTTAATCAGACGCCAATGCAGCCCCGCGAGCGAGACTATGCCTATGCAGGTTCATTTTATGTTTTTGCCATTTGGATAGGCTTAGGGGTATTTGGCATGATCGATATCATGAAGCGGAAGATCATGTTGATTCCTGCTTCCCTTTTATCTCTTGCGATCTGCTTGGCTGTCGGTCCTGGGCTTTTGATAACCGAGAACTGGGATGATCACAACCGAGCAGATAGAGCGATGACGAGGGAAGTTGCTTTCAACTATTTAACATCCTGTGAACCCAATGCTATTTTGTTTACCTATGCCGACAACGACACCTTTCCGTTATGGTATTTGCAGGAGGTCGAGGGAATTCGTACCGATGTGCGTATTGTCAATTTAAGTTATTTGCAATCGGATTGGTATGTGAAACAATCTATGCAAGATATAAATGAGGCAAAGCGTTTGCCTTTAAATTTTGAGGTATCAAAGATCGCAAAAGGAGTTAGGGATGGTCTTCCTGTGGTAGATATGAACATAGAGACACATACGGATGTAAGGACTTTGGTGGATATTATGTTATCGGATAACCGAAATAACCAAATCCAGATGCAGAATGGCGAATACGTCAATATACTCCCTACTAAAAAAATACAGTTACCGATAGATAAGGATTCTGTGATTCGAAATAAGGTTGTGCCAAAGGATTGGGAGAAGGCGATCCCAGACCATATGGAATGGATCTACAATAAAGATTATGTAAGCCGGGCGGAACTTTGTATGATGGAAATATTGGCCAATAACAATTGGGAGAGGCCTATTTATTTCGGTATGATGCTTCCTGAAGAAAGCCTCATGGGATTGGATAAATACTTAGTTTCTGAAGGGTTTGTATATCGATTAATGCCCGTGGAGTTGAACCAGATATCGGATGAAATTACATTAATAAACAGTGACACCTTGCATCGCAATATAACGCAAAAATATAGATGGGGGAATATACATACTTTAGAACATTTTGATCCCGATTCCAATTTTATGTATGAGAATTTTATTTTGAGTAATGTTTTTTTGAATTCCTTGACATCTTTAATGACCGAAAATAAATTTGACAAGGCAAAAGAGGTCGCTTTGATCGCATACGACAATATGCCTAAAAAGGTGTCAAGTATGAAACAGGCATACCTCAACAGTGTTATCGTGGATACGCTCTATAAAACAAAGGAACTGGAAAAAGCTAGGTTGCTTACGGGTAAAAATTTAAGATTCGTTGATGAAGAAATGAATTATAATTATGCTGTAATGCAGGATAAAAATGCTGCTTTGGATGGAAGGGGCTTGAGATTGGCGTTTGCATCTTTAGATAATTATCAAAAGATATTATCGGATGCGGATGATGAAGAACTATTGGCCGCTACTGTGGCACTGAATGATAAATATAAGAAAATTTACCACCTTCAATAGAAGGTAAATAAGGAGGTATTGGCCTCCTTATTTATATTATCTTTTTTTGATTTCTTTTGCCCAGGAATCTTTTAGCGTTACCGTGCGGTTAAAAACTAAATGATCTGGAGAAGATTTGGTATCTAGTGTAAAGTATCCTAAACGGATAAATTGATAACCTTTACCTGCCTGTGCTCTAGCTAGATCAGGTTCAATATAAGCTTTGTTAATGATTTGTAAGCTGTCTGGATTAATAGAAGATTTGAAATCATCTGCAGCAGCCGGATTTTCATCATGGAATAAGCGATCATAAAGGCGTACCTCAGCCTCTTTAGCATGAGGTGCCGATATCCAGTGGATCGTTCCTTTTACTTTTAGTCCTGAGGTATCCTCACCCGATTTGGAGGTCGGGATGTAGTTACAGTGTACTTCGATAACCTTTCCATCGGCATCTTTCACAAAATCATGGCATTCTACGATATAGGCATGTTTTAACCTCACGGATAAACCGACTCCCAGACGAAAGAATTTCTTTGGCGGTTCTTCCATGAAATCATCACGCTCAATCCATAATTGGTTCGTGAAAGGGATACGACGAGATCCTTCTCCTCCTTCTGCTTCTGGATTGTTTTCACCAGTCAATTCTTCTACCTGACCTTCTGGATAATTTGTGATCACCAATTTGATGGGATCCAATACAGCCATGCGACGCCATGCCGTTTTGTTTAAATCTTCACGGATACAGAATTCCAGCAGACTGACGTCGATCATATTTTCACGCTTCTGAACACCGATTTTATCACAGAAGTTGCGAATACTTGCTGCTGTATACCCTCTTCGGCGTAATCCTGAAATTGTAGGCATGCGAGGATCATCCCAGCTTTCAACAAATTTTTCGTTTACCAATTGTAGCAATTTACGCTTGCTCATAACCGTGTATGTCATGTTGAGACGGGCAAACTCATATTGTTTAGACGGGAAAATTTCTAACTTCTCAATACACCAATCGTATAATGGACGATGTGGGATGAACTCCAGCGTACATATAGAATGCGTAATTTTTTCTATCGAATCCGATTGTCCGTGTGCAAAGTCATACATCGGATAAATACACCATTTATCCCCAGTACGGTGATGATACACGTGTCTGATACGGTACAATAATGGATCGCGAAGGTGCATATTGGGGTTGGCCAGATCTATTTTCGCACGTAATACCTTTTCTCCGTCCTTATATTTACCCTCGCGCATTTGTTGAAAGAGCCTTAAGTTGTCTTCAACGGAACGACTACGGTATGGGGTTGGCATGCCCGGTTCCGTAGGGGTGCCTTTTGAAGCTGCGATTTCCTCCGCCGTGCTGTCGTCTACGTAGGCTAATCCTTTTTTGATTAAGTCTACAGCATATTGGTACAATGTGTCGAAATAATCAGACGTGTATAGTTCTTGTGCCCATTGGAATCCAAGCCATTGGATGTCACGTTTAATACTTTCGACATACTCGGCATCCTCTGTAACAGGATTAGTGTCGTCGAAGCGTAAGTTCGTCAATCCATTATATTTTTGCCCTAAGCCAAAATTCAAGCAAATTGATTTGGCATGTCCAATATGAAGATAACCATTAGGTTCGGGAGGGAAACGCGTCAGGACTCTTCCGTCGTGCGTTCCTTTACGAAGATCTTCTTCAATAATTTCTTCGATAAAATTTAATGATTTTTCTTCTTCTATCATGTAGCAAACTTAGATAACTTTCCTTTTTTTCACAAGGAAAGTTTCCATTTATGTTATAAATTAATTTTATGTATTTTCGGAATAAATATCACACAAATGAAATTTCGTCTTTATATTTTTATATTCCTTATCAGTCCCGCACTATTAATGGCACAAAAAAAAGCTAAACCAACCTTACTGGTGTATGGTTCGGATATAGAAGCCTTTACGGCTGCTGTACAAAGTGCACAATCCAGCGTTCCCACACTTTGGGTATTGGAGCAGGAGCAAATGGTGCCATCACTTACTATAGGAGACACTAACATTTTATCTAATGCTAATTTAGATGGAGGTATTTGGATGGATATGTTGATGAAAATAGCAATGAGTAAATACGTCAACGATTCTATAGGACAGATGGTAAAGCGTGATATCAACCCACGACTAGCAATGAATGCGTTGGAAAAGATCATTTCTACGCAGCCCAATCTCACCGTAATGAAGGCTTTGTCGGTGCAATCCGTGTTGCGAAGGAAAAAAGATTGGGAAGTAACCTTATCAAACAAGCAGAAATATACCATACGTGCTATCATTGACGCCACGGAAGAAGGGAAATTACGATCATTGGTGAATGGTATGGAAGGTTATTATAAACCCGGAAGAATATCCCGTGCAGATGCTCATTCGCTGGATCTATCACGTACTACGGTTGCCGTAGGTGAAGTAGACAGTGTTGTGTATTCCTATGTTTTGAATAATATACTGAGCCAATCAAATCAGAACCTGTTTTCGACACAATATCTGATTCAGGTTGCCCGAAATGCAGAAAGCATTCCTCTGCGTGCGCAACTTGGTCAAGCTATGGGAGCGACGGCGGCATATTGCGCGTTTTTCAAAACTACAACAGAGAAGATTGACGTACGGAAGTTACAAACCGAATTGATTACATATGGAGCGAGGCTGTTGCCTCTTCATGACATCCCGACGTCTCATGTTCATTACCGTGCAATTGAAAAAATGTATCTCGCCGGTCTCTTGACTGGAAGGAAAAAAGAAGGTAGCTACGTTTTTGATTCCAAAGATAGCGTAAGATTTGAAGAAATTAAACCCATATTCAATCAATTACATTCCAGGAGCCAGTTGTGGTTCATGGATAATGACGGTGTGTATCTAACTTGGAAGGATCTTTTAAGCTTGGTCAGGTTTGTGAGCTTCAGAGGGACAGAAATGGATGCACAAGTCCAAAAGGATTGGTCTAACAAATTAAAGTTTTCCGGTGAATTTGATGAGAATAGGATAGTAAGCCGGGAAGAGTTTGCCGTAATCGTTGGCAAATACGCCGATCCGTATGTCAAGGGCGTTACCGTTCAAGGAACTATTTTAAGATAGAATCTAAGCAAAAAAAAACTCCGACAAGTTTTTTGTCGGAGTTTTTTGTCGGATCCTATTTATAAGCGAAGACATCTCCTAGATCTTCATTACTTGTAAATGTAGAATCCAAATCAATTAATTCACCCGTTCCGATGTTAACGACCATTCCATGTACAGCCAGATCTTCACGATCTTTCCACGCATTCTGCACAATAGATGTTGTACATAGATTAAATACTTGCTCTTTTACATTTAATTCGACCAACCTGTTTGTTTTCTCTTCTGGGTCTTCAATTGCATCAACTTCTGCTGCATGAAGTCTATATACATCTTTGATATGGCACAGCCAGTTATCGATAATACCAAACTGCTTACGGCTTAAGGAAGCCGCAACGCCACCACATCCGTAATGACCAGCGACGATCACATGTTTTACTTTCAATACATTAACTGCATAATCGAGAACGGATAGCATGCTCATGTCCGAGTGAACGCACAAGTTTGCGATGTTGCGATGTACAAACACTTCTCCGGGTTTTTTACCGGTCACCTCATTCGCTGGTACGCGGCTGTCTGCGCACCCAATCCATAATATCTCTGGGCTTTGGCCTTTTGCTAGTTGTTGAAAACGACCGGTTGTGTCTCCACTTACAAAATTAACCCAGTCTTTGTTTCCGTCTAAAATTTTTTTAAATCCTAATTCTAATTCGTTATTTCCCATATTCTTAAATTTAGAATAGCATCGGTAAATGCTATTCAATATACAGCATTTAGTTTAGTTTTTTAAATTACTTTCTGAAGTTTTTGTTTCTTCCGGTATGTTTTTTTTTTATAGTTTACATCATTTAGTTCGATTTCGAGTCCTTTGCTCAAGGCATTTTGTTCAAAATCTTTGATCACTTCAATAACATCTTTATCTATAAATTTACTATTATGTCCGTCGATCACCACGCGGTTTACCGATTTTGGAAGATTGTATAGTTTTTGTTGAATCGGCACTTTATTAAGGAACGAAACTTCCTCTGCTAATGTCAACGTAGCCTCGTTTTTGAAATCAGTTTCTTCAATATTAAACTTGTATGCATTTTGCATATTGGCACGTAAAATATAGAATGTTGCTACAACAATTCCTATTCCAACTCCCATTAATAAATCCGTTGCAACAATTGCAACTACGGTGACCGCGAAAGGAATAAACTGATCTAGGCCCTTATGGTATATTTTTTTGAAAAGCGCAGGGTTAGCTAGTTTATACCCTGTGTGCAATAAAATGGCAGCTAAACAGGATAGTGGGATTAAGTTGATAAGAGAAGGAATAGCAACCAAGGCTGCTAGCAACCAAATACCATGAAAGATGGCCGACTGACGAGTTCTACCTCCGGCATTTGCATTTGCCGATGAGCGAACGATTACGGAGGTCATCGGCAAACCACCCAATAGACCACTTGTCATGTTGCCTATACCTTGTGCTACTAATTCTCTATTAGTAGGAGAATTGCGTTTGAAGGGGTCAAGTTTGTCTACTGCTTCTATACTCAGGAGTGTTTCCAAACTGGCTATGATTGCGATGGTGACAGCCACTATCCAAACATCTTTATTTAAGATCTGCGTGAAATCAGGAAAAATAAATAATCCAGTAAATTCGGTAAATGAGGAAACCACAGGAATGGATACAAAATGATTTGGATTTAACCCCCAAGAACTGCCTGCGAATGCTATGCTTAGTCCGACTCCGACAAGAACGACAACCAAAGGAGCTGGAACCTTATTTACCGTTTTTATCTTTGGCCAGTATATGAGAATTGCTAGCGATAAAAAACAGATTATAGCGGCTCCCCAATTTACTGCTGAAAAGATAGTATCCGTGAAAGCAGAGATGCCGCCTCCATTATCCAATTCAAAAGCGTGAGATTCAGATAATCCTACTGCCAAAGGCAATTGTTTTAGTATGATGGTGATACCAATTGCAGCAAGCATTCCCAATATTACGGCTGAGGGAAAATAGTTCCCTATCATTCCAGCTTTCAAAATGCCCAATACCAGTTGAACAGCTCCAGCAATCAATACAGCCAATAAGAAAGTTTCATATGCACCTAGATCTTGGATGGCACCTAATACGATAACAGTTAATCCGGCGGCTGGTCCGCTTACACTAAGTGGGGAACCCGAGATAGACGCTACCACAATCCCCCCAATAACCCCTGTTAATACTCCGGCAAATAATGGCGCACCGGATGCCATTGCAATACCCAAACATAGGGGTAAAGCTACCAGGAATACAACAATACTCGCTGGTAAGTCATATTTTAAGTCTCTTTTCGATAATTTTAGAAAAGCAGACATACGAGTTCCTAACATAATTTTTATAAAATTATTTTTAAAATTTATTGAATAAATCACAACAGATTAGTTTCGCTAAGTTATTAGCGCAAACAGATCATCAAATACGAAGCAAGAATTTAGCAGTTAGGAGGCGGTGTTGGGACCGAAGGATGATAAGAGATAATACTTCGCTCGTTACGGAGATAAGTTAGACTCTTACTGTTACTTTCAATAGTAGGATTGAAAGCCAAGAAATCGATTGCATCTGGTTTGAATACTTTCACGCCGTGTTCATGGAGATCTTCACTATTGGAGTTGCTGTTGTTTTTTGCACTCTCAATTTCCAATTGCATGACTACCTGAAGGATCGTTCCTTGGTCAACGTTGTCAATAAAAATCGGCGTAGCAGAAATCAGCATCTTCGTGAAGAAGATAAAGAAACAAATCTTTGCTGATAATATCCTATATGCCTTACTATACATCTATCTTGATTATATTGACTTTCACAAAAATAGAATTATTCCTTAAAAAAACAAGGTTTTTTTTAATCATATGGTATAAATATTACAAAACTTCTTATAAAATCTGTATAAATTAACGATTTGTTAATATAGAAAACCTTGCTTTGTTAAATATTGCAATAATCTCTTCAAATATTTATAAATTCGATAGCTGAAACTTTGGTTTTTTGCGAAATTATATATTGAAGTTTTCCGTTCAATAGGTATTTGTGTTAAATTTTTAAGAACGTAAATTTTACTAATTATATTATGAATCAGCTGTTTATCGACAAAATTAATACCTCTTATAACCCCAAGGGATCGTTTATACAATTGGGATCGGGTATACTAGATGGAGAAGTTATTACGGATGCGAAAGTGAATTTGGCATTAAAGATGATGAACCGTCATGGGCTTATTGCTGGAGCTACAGGTACGGGAAAAACACGTACGCTACAGCTGATGGCGGAACAGCTTTCGGATACAGGAGTGCCGGTATTTATGCTAGACGTCAAGGGCGATTTATCGGGACTGGCTGAACCTGGCAATACGAATGATGCCTTATTGGAGCGGGGCAATCTCGTTGGCATTCCTTTTGTTCCTGCATCGTTTCCCATAGAGATTTTTTCGCTCAGTGGCAAATTAGGGTCTTCTATGCGCATTACCGTTGAAGATTTTGGACCAATACTTCTCGCCAGGATTCTTGATCTTAATGAAACGCAGTCGGGTGTACTTAGTGCTATATTCAAATACGCGGGTGATACCAAATTACCGTTGGTCGATCTTGACGATCTCAAAAAACTATTATCATATTTATCTGAAGGCGCCGGCGCAGAGGAGATCAAAGCAGATTATGGAAAGATAAGTACGGCTAGCTCGGGCGCTATATTGCGAAAAATAGTTGCCATTGAACAGCAGGGCGTCGCACATATTTTTGGTGAGAAAGAATTTGATATTCAGGATTTATTCGGCAAAGTGGATGGTAGAGGTGTGATTACACTTCTAAATATAGCCGATATCCAAGATCAACCCCTGTTATTTTCTACTTTTCTCTTAAGCCTATTGGCCCAGCTTTTCAAAAAGATGCCAGAGGTTGGGGACTTAGATAAACCCAAATTGGTGTTTTTCTTTGATGAAGCGCATTTGCTTTTTAGTGGTGCTTCTAAAGCATTTTTAATGCAGGTAGAACAGATCATTAGGCTAATCAGATCCAAAGGAATAGGCGTGTTCTTTTGTACACAAGCGGCTACTGATGTTCCGGAGAGTGTTTTAGGGCAGTTGGGAAATCGAATCCAACATGCACTACGTGCCTTTACACCTAACGATGCTGAAAACCTCCGTAAGACGGTGAGAACGTATCCTACATCCGAATTCTATGAAATAGATAAAATTCTTACCTCGTTAGGTACAGGCCAGGCACTTGTTACGGTGTTAAATGATAAAGGAATTCCGACGGAAGTTGTCGCCACACATCTCGTTCCAGCTCGGGGTGTGATGGGGCCGGCTAATCCTGAGACGTACGATAACATCATTAGAAACTCCGAGTACTATTCGAAATATCAGGAACGAATAGAAAGGCGTACGGCTTCCGAAATTATCATGGAACGTCAATCTGCAACAGAAGCACAACTTGCGCAAGAAAAAGCCCTGCAAGAGGCCGCTAAAACAAAAAGATCCAAAACAAGCTCTACATCACGGAGACAGACACCTCTGGAGGCGGCTCAGACACAAGCAAGTCGTACGCTTGCCCGAGAGGGAGCTAAGTTGTTGGGGAAAATTGCTAACGGTATATTAAATTCAATATTTAAAAGGAAATAGTCTCAAAATCTTTATGTTTGTAAGATTATTGAAAAGAATTAACAAGGAAATTTTAATATGAGTAAACCTACATTACTAGTACTCGCTGCGGGTATGGCAAGCAGATATGGTTCGTTAAAACAAGTGGATAGTTTTGGTCCTCATGGTGAGACTATTATTGATTATTCTATTTATGACGCTATAAATGCAGGGTTTGGCAAAGTAGTCTTTATTATCCGTAAGGAATTCGAAGCCACCATGCGCGACAAATTTGACGAAAAATTAAAGGGAAAAATAGAGGTGGACTATGCATTCCAAGATTTTGATCTGCGTAAATTCGGTGTAGACAAAGATATCGTACGCGAAAAGCCCTGGGGTACAGCTCACGCTGTGATGAGTGCAAAAGATATTATTCATGAACCATTTTGTGTGATCAATGCCGACGACTTCTATGGTACCGATGCCTTTCAAAAAATGGGTCAGTTCCTTACTTCCGAAGTGTCTGATACCCATATGTCATTAATAGGTTTTAAAGTGGGTAATACCCTTTCAGATTACGGATATGTATCGCGCGGCGTATGCGAAGTAAGTGATGAAGGCAATATGGCTTCGGTAATAGAAAGAACAAATATTTTTTACGTGTCTGATGAAGCAGGGAATAGAAAGATTGTTTACGAAGAGAACGGGGTACAATATGATCTTGATGCGGAATCACGGGTGTCTATGAATTTTTGGGGATTCACACCAAAGGTATTTGAAATAGCACTGGATATGTTTCCTAAGTTTGTGGAAGAAAATGGCGATAATCCGAAATCAGAGTTCTTTATCCCTTCCGTACCAGATTATATGGTTAGGCAGGGATTAGCTGACTTCAAAGTGATACCGACCTCTGCCAAGTGGTTTGGTGTTACCTACAAAGAAGATAAGCCCATTGTACAGGAATCGATTTCAGCATTAATAGAAAACGGAACCTATCCAACGAAGTTATTTTAAAAGTCCTGGTAACAAAGAAAGCCCGAAGATCAAATCTTCGGGCTTTCTTTGTTATGTAAAAAAGTGAATTATTTCACTTCTTCGAAATCTACATCCTGTACATCATCAGCTCCACCTTGGTTAGCGTCAGCGCTACCCGTGTTAGCTTGACCTGCATCCCCTTGTGGCTGTGAGCCACCTTGAGACGCTGCGTACATTTCTTCTGAAGCAGCGTTCCATGCATTTTGCAATTCAGCCGAAGCCGTATCAATGTCGGCAAAGTTTCTAGCTGCATAGGCTGCTTTTAACTTTTCTAAACCTGCATCGATAGGTGCTTTTTTGTCCGCAGAAATTTTGTCACCGTATTCTTTCAATTGTTTCTCTGTAGAAAAGATTAAGGCATCGGCACCGTTGATTTTATCCGCTTCTTCTTTTACCTTTTTATCAGCCTCTGCATTTGCTTCCGCCTCTTGTTTCATTTTTTGGATATCTTCTTCGGATAAGCCAGAAGAGGCTTCAATACGGATGTTCTGCTCTTTGCCAGTTGCCTTATCTTTAGCAGATACTTTGATAATACCGTTTGCGTCGATATCAAAAATAACTTCAATTTGTGGGATGCCACGAGGAGCAGGAGGGAT
Organism: Sphingobacterium olei; assembly: GCF_005048855.1. Classification (GTDB taxonomy): domain Bacteria; phylum Bacteroidota; class Bacteroidia; order Sphingobacteriales; family Sphingobacteriaceae; genus Sphingobacterium; species Sphingobacterium olei. The sequence goes on along the minus strand of NZ_SUME01000002.1, from coordinate 350,004 downwards.
ATCTGTCAACTGAAAACGTCCCAGTGTACGGTTTTGAGAAGCCATAGGTCGTTCACCTTGTAATACGTGAATTTCTACCGATGGTTGATTGTCAGATGCCGTAGAGAATGTTTCCGATTTTTTAGTTGGAATAGTGGTATTCGCTTCGATCAATTTTGTCATTACACCACCCATCGTCTCGATACCCAATGAAAGCGGAGTGACATCTAATAACAAAACATCTTTTACTTCACCTGTCAATACACCGCCTTGGATAGCAGCACCTAACGCAACTACCTCATCAGGGTTAACACCTTTTGAAGGCTCTTTTCCGAAGAAAGCCTTAACTGCATCTACGATTGCAGGAATACGGGTAGATCCACCTACTAGAATGATTTCATCAATATCTGACGTGCTGTAACCTGCATTTTTCAATGCTGTACGACAAGGATCGATCGTACGTTTAATCAAATCTGCTGCTAGGTTTTCAAATTTAGCACGTGATAATGTACGAACCAAATGTTTAGGGCCAGTAGCATCAGCTGTAATATATGGCAGATTTATTTCTGTAGAAGAAGTGCTTGATAACTCAATTTTTGCTTTCTCAGCAGCTTCTTTCAAACGTTGTAATGCCATTGCATCTTTTTTCAGATCGAAACCGTTGTTTTCGTTTGAAAATTCTTCAGCCAACCAGTTGATAATTACATTATCAAAGTCATCTCCACCTAAGTGCGTATCACCATCAGTTGATTTTACTTCGAATACACCGTCGCCTAGCTCTAGTACAGATACATCGTGTGTACCACCACCACAGTCAAACACAACGATTTTCATGTCTTTGTTTGACTTATCAAGACCATAAGCTAAAGCTGCCGCTGTAGGCTCATTAATGATACGTTCTACTTTAAGACCTGCAATTTCGCCCGCTTCTTTAGTCGCTTGACGTTGTGCATCATTGAAGTATGCTGGTACAGTGATTACCGCACGACTTACCTCTTGACCTAAATAGTCTTCCGCTGTTTTTTTCATTTTCTGAAGTATCATTGCAGATATTTCTTGCGGTGTATATTTTCGGTCGTCGATTTCTACGCGGGGCGTATTGTTGTCACCTTTAACAACATTATAAGGAATATGAGAAATTTCTTTTTGTGCTTCGTTAAAAGAAGTTCCCATGAAACGTTTGATGGAATATATAGTCTTATGTGGATTTGTAATAGCTTGACGCTTAGCTGGATCGCCAACTTTTCGCTCGCCACCATCTACAAAAGCAACAATAGAAGGTGTAGTGCGTTTACCTTCGTTGTTGGCAATAACTACCGGTTCGTTACCTTCCATCACAGCAACACATGAATTGGTAGTACCTAAGTCGATTCCTATAATTTTTGACATATCTTGTATTTTGTTTTTTACTTAATTTAAATAGTTGTTTCGTATATAACAACCCTTATGCCAAGAAGTAAAAGCCGCTTTATACAAGAAAATAGGATCCATATTGTCGGAAATATGACATGTTTTTGTGACAAACTGTCATTTTCTTCGTTTGCGATACTGTTAATATATGAGCTGTTCTAATATTAATCTTTTGTTGGATGTGTTGTTATCTTCTCGTCCACGTGAAAAGAAACGCCCAAAGCTTTCTGAAAATTCGTTTACCCCCATACTTTTTACTTTTTTGTCCTTCCAGTTTGTCGGAACGAGCTCGTTAGAATAGGTTACCTTAGTCGCCCAATAATGTATATGCATCTCGGGTATAACTAATCCCATAATCATTCCCGGGAGGCCATGACTTAAAGCCGGACCGGTAGAAACCGGTATCTGATCCGTGTAATAGGCGATGAGATACAATGAGTCCGGAGTTGCACCATTTACCCGACGACACTCATAACCGGCAATCGTACGATATTCGTTGGTAAAGCGCCATGTAATGGGTGATAGTGAATCATTAAGTATGTATTTTTCATCAATTTCAACTTGTATCTCAGCGGTCTGATCCTTTAAGTTTTGATAAAGCACCTTACTATTATTACCGCCCATCCGTCTCATACTCATGTTCATCCCCCCCCTTGACCCACGATTTCCACCAGAAACGCCCATTGTTACTCTTCCTGACGGCCCGCCCCCAGTTTGGTTGCTGTTATCTTCGACTGCCGTCATCAAGCTTTGCTTTTCATCAAACGTAAGTTCAAAGTATTGGGTAGAAGATTCCGGCATATTGTCAAGATTTCCACCCATGCGCATCATGCCACCTCCGCCTTGCCTTCTTCCCGCGTTGTTGCCGGCATCCATGTTTGCCATTAGATCACGCATCCGTGCTCTGGTATACGTAATCTTTTCGAATGATATTTTGCCATGTGTGGCAAAGTATGCATACTGCGCCTGTGAATCGTGTATGACGAATAAAGTCAGTAGAGCGAATAATATCCTAGTCATTTTTTTTACCTAAATTTTTGTTAAAATCCCATTTTAATCCAACAAGTACGTACTGTGTCAATATAAGTTGCCTTGATTCAGTGAAATCCGTGTCAGAAATGCTTCTATTGACGTTGTTAAACGTATTGAAGATGTCAAATGCTTTAACGCTAGCTACCAAGCTTTCGTTCTTTAATAGTTTTTTGCTCAACTCTACATTCGCGTAGAATTGGTGTATGGATTGAGGGTAGAGCTTAGTTGGTCCTTCGTACGAATAGTTGACATTGGTCGTCGCCTGGAATTTCCACGGGAAAAAGTACTTAATATAGCCAGCGCTGCTACCTGTCATATTGGTGTAGTTGAGATCCGACCGTAAACTATTAAGCTGATTGTTTGCTCCGATACGAGCATTGACTTCAAAATCGAACCCTTTAGAATTTTGTTCATTCAATCCTAGGCCAATGTTTCCGTTGGTGTTCTGAAGATTATTAAGTTCGAATGACTCAGAATCTGAATTCTCTATAAAGCTGAAGCTATTTTGATAGTTAAGGCTGGAGAAAATATTGAACTGCACCTGCTTGTTAAACATAGGCTTGTTGAAATTCCCATTCATGCCGGCACGCCAAGTGGATCTGTCATTGATGTTTACGTATGAGCTTCTTGTTACGTTGGTTTCCCTATCAATCTGGAGTTGGTTGATGATAGGGTTTACAACAAATCCAATATCTCCATTTAGGTTTAGATTGGTGCCCTTTAAAAGGCTGATCGTATTGTAGTTTAAACGGAAATTATTGTTTGTTGCTCGCTCCAGATCGGGGTTCCCGATGGGTATAAATAATTCGTTGCGTCGGGGTTGCGTGGGCTGTAGCTGCTCGAAAGATGGAATAGTATTGCTATTTTGATAAGAAACCCGTAGATTCTTTCTGGAAGAAAGTCGATAGTTGATGTCCATATTGAAGCTATTGTCCCAGAAACTCCGCGATAAGTCTACATCACGGTAGCTGTCTTCCAGATTTTGATTTTTATAAAGCGTTTTGTTCGACACATTGATATTAAGAAGTTCATGGTTGAAGTTCATCGTCGCATTAACTCCCTGATTGGTCGAAAAATCATGCTGGCGCTGCGAATAATTGAGATCGAGTTCCGATGGGGTGCCATTGGCGTCGAGATCAAAAGCATCAAGAAAATTCTTCCTATTCGAGTTCGAAAAGCTATACCCTAACGAGTAATTAATCTGTTGGCTCAAGCGATTGCCGAAGTTGGCCTCCGCCGAGAAATTGTTGGAATAGTTATCACCCAATCGTCTTTGGTCGATATTTGTTTCTGTATTTTCTATAAATTGTGTTGTCGTTTCGTCCGTGCGATTTTCGGAGTCCGATTTCGAATAATCATTGCTTACATGTACATTTAAGGAAGCTCCTTTTTTATTCAGCCGTTTTCTGTAGTTTAAGCGAATGTCGTTTGATCTGCTATCTGTCTTTGTATTTTGATCACTTTCAAATTCGTTAATATCGTTCCCTCCTTCACCACGCGTCCTGCTATTGGAACTGTTTCCACTTTCTTGTTGGGATAAACCTGCATTGATACGCACGTCCATATTCTGAGTAGAGTCGATACGTATTCTGAACTGGGATCGGACACTATGAGACTGATTGTTGCTCATGGATCGAGAAGTACGGGTCGTTTCCCTCACTTCTCCATTCGACTGGATCTGTTTATTAAAGCTGTCTCTCTCGTTGCGGTTGCTGTTATCATTTAAATTATAGTTCGCATTTACATTCAGCTTTCTGTCAAAAAATTGATTTTCATAGTTCGCGCCTATTGAGGTGAAGACAGGTTCGCCCTGTATCTGATTATTCATGCGTAGGTTTCCTTCTCTGCCCGATGCACCCATATTGTTCGTGTTGGCGGTTACGCCCATGCGTTCTGTTCGGTTGAATTTGGCTGCAAAAAGATTGCCTGCATAAAGATTATCAGTGCCATATAAAGCCTCCAGATTACCAAATACACCCTCTCTGGCCTCTTCTTTGAGCACTACATTGACCGTTTGTAATCGTACACCGTCGTCAATGCCCGTAAGCTCCGCCTGTTCTGATTTTCGCTCATAGACCTGTACTTTGTCTACTGCATCTGCTCGCACATTTCGGATAGCAATCTTAGGATCATAGCCAAAGAATTCCTCCCCATCAATCAGTACTTTCGAAACAGACTTTCCTTGAGCAGTGATAGCGCCATCCGCAGATACAGTAAGTCCGGGTAACCTTCGGAGTAAATCTTCCAGCTTTGCGTTCTTTTCCGTTTCAAAACTTCCCGCATCGTATTCAATCGTATCTCCTTTTAAGGTAATAGGTAATTTCTGCCTAACGATTACCTCTTCGATAAGATTCGCCTGTGAACTGATTTTAATACTTTCGAGATTAAGATCTTTATTTTCTAACTCTATTTTTTGAGAATAGACTTCAAATTTAGGATAAGAAACCAAGAGCAAGTAAGATCCGGGTGCTACATTCTTTATTTGGAATTTCCCGTTTTCATCCGCCCGTACGAAGTACTTCATGATTGAATCTTGATTTAACAGAACGACCGACGCATTGGCTAACGGGCCATCATCAGCTTGGTCGGCGATCTTTCCTGAAATGGCCACCTGACTTATGGCAACGTGCCCTAAGAATAGAAATATGAAAAATGCGAAAATTCTTTTCATTGAATTGGTTGATATCTTTCCAAAGATAGAAGGAGAAGTATTAAATAGTGTTAAATGAATTGCAACATTTTCATGATTTTTACTTCGGTAAATTACGAATTATGTGTATTCTATTGGGTATTCGTGAATGCTAAGCATTTTATCTAAGTTTGCATCAAAATTGAAATAATGACATTTGAAGAATACCTTACTTACTTTGAGGCTATATTGACAAATCCGGCAGATCACCCTACTTATGCTGATCCTGAATATCTAAGCTATACAAAGTTGAACTGGTCCAGAATGAACCGTTGGTTGAAAAAGTTTGAAGCAAATACACATGCGAAATCTATTATCCATACTATTCAACAGCCACAGCACTGGATTTTAATTACAGAGCCGTGGTGCGGCGACGCAGCACATTCCGTCCCTCAAATTTATAACATGGTAAAGGATAATCCACATATACAATTGGATCTCCAATTGCGGGATTCTCCACCATTATTGATTAATGATTACTTGACGAATGGAGGGAAATCTATTCCAAAGCTTGTGATCCGTAATGCAGCAGACGAAGATTTAGCCACTTGGGGACCAAGACCCGAAAAAGCGGATGTCCTTTTTCAGTCTATGAAATCTGAGGAAAAATCTTTTAATGAAATAAAAGAAGCCTTACAACGCTGGTATAATGAAGATAAAGGACAGGAAATTCAGAATGAGCTCGTAGCGTTATTGGTAACCGGTAACTAGTTATTGGTGACTTGTTTTTTGTCGTGTTTTATTACTAAATTGGTCTCATATTAGATCAAGGGTTATGCATATAGAAGAGCTTCACCAATATTGTTTGGGAAAAAAGGGTGTTACCGAGGAGTTACCTTTTGGTCCGGATACGTTAGTGTTCAAAGTCGTGGGAAAAGTATTCTTATTGGTGGGACTGGATCAGATCAATCAGTTGTCTTTTAATGTCAAATGCGATCCAGAATATGCTATAGGACTGCGACAGCAATATGAACAGACTGTTGTACCGGGGTATCATATGAATAAAAAGCATTGGAATACAGTATATGCAAACCGCGAGCTTGATGATGAATTCTTAAAAAAATTGATCGATCACAGTTATGATTTGGTTGTAAAAGCACTACCTAAAAAATTGAAGACTGAAGTTGAAAAATCTAATTAAGTTTAAGGATGAAATTAATTGTAACTTTTATGCTCATTGCCTGCATCGTACACGTAAAAGGGCAAACCCCTGGCGAACTTATTTTGATCAGCGATCAATTTTCGTTTACGGAAGGACCGGCCGTTGATTCCAAAGGAGATATCTATTTCACGGATCAACCAAATAATAGAATTTGGAAGTATACTACTGAAGGCGAGCTAGCTGTTTTTCTAGAACCAGCTGGACGGTCAAATGGATTATATATCGACAAAGAAGATCATATTATAGCTTGTGCTGATGAGAAAAACGAATTGTGGAAGATAGCTCCCACGGGCAGCGTAGAAGTGTTACTGGAGCAATACAACGGAAGAAAATTCAATGGGCCCAACGATGTATGGATTTCTCCCGCCGGAGAGTATTATTTCACCGATCCCCATTATCAACGCGAGTATTGGATCCGTAAGGGGAAAGAAATTGAAGAAGAAGCTTTATACTTATTGAAGGAAGGAGTACTGACCCAGGTGGATACAGATTTCATTAAACCTAACGGAATCGTAGGCACGCCGGATGGAAGACTTCTTTATGTATCCGATATCCGAGCAGATAAGACGTATGTGTACGATATAGATGAAAAAGGAACCCTTGTTAATAAGAAACTGTTTTGCAGTCAAGGTTCCGATGGGATGACCATTGACCGTAAAGGCAATGTCTATTTAACAGGTAAAGGCGTAACAGTTTATAATGTCCAAGGCCAAAAAATACACGATATCGACATACCGGCAAATTGGACGGCTAATGTATGTTTTGGGGGGAAAGAAAAAGAATATCTGTTTATAACTGCATCGGAAAAAATATTTAAGATTTATCCCGATTGGTTATAATAGGGACTGTCCCGAATATTATGTGTTTAATATATTAGTCCCCAAAAGATATTGGTATCTGCACATTGTCGTTATATCATGTTTAGCAGGTCAAGTGGGTGATGTATGATATGGTCTGCGCCATTTTCTCTGAGTTCTACTTCTGATCTAAAACCCCAAGTTGCCCCCACAGCAGTCACACCTGCACATTTTGCTGTTATCATATCTACTGAAGAGTCTCCAATATAATAACAGTCTTCTTTACCGACATTTAATACTCGGAGCGTGTCGAAAACAATGTCAGGATCAGGTTTGGCCGGATGATTATCTCGATGACCTAAGACAAGGTCAAATTGAATTGTTGAAAAATAATGGTCGACGAGGTGTACTACAGCCTCGTGATATTTGTTGGATGCCACGCTGATCTTAAATCCGTGGTTTTTTAAGGCATGCAATAATGGCACAATATCATCGTAGGGCTGTGTCATGTCTTTAGCGTGCAGGTTATAATATCTTGTAAATTCCACTTTCAACCTGTCGATTGTTTCATCATTTCTAGACGCTATTGGTAAAGCCCGTTCGACTAGTGTCCGTATTCCGTTACCTACAAACATTTTATAATCTGAAGTAGGGTGTGTTGGAAAATCATGTGCTTTTAAGGTGTGATTGCAACTTGCAGCCAGATCGTCTAGCGTATTGATCAGTGTTCCATCTAAATCAAAAATGATAAGTTTCATATGTATATATAAAGTCACTTCGTCAACTTAAAAGCATAGCAATTCCAACATTGCATCTAGCAATGCGATGAGCGTATGCATAGAAAGCACGTAAAAATAATCGTCTTTACAATCACACACGCGAAAAGGACCGATATTTAGGGATGTTATTCTATCCGGTCGATCAATCCCGTAATGGTGTTAAGTACACGAGTCCTATCGGCTTCTGTATTCATGTCAATTCCACAGAATGTGCTCCCGTTTATTGACGAATGTATAGTGAGGTAATAAATTCCACTTACAATCAATGCCAATAATGGAGGGACATCCGTCTTGAAATCCTGTTGGCCAATAAAATCATCGATCATTTTGTTTCCGATGTCTTCCCGGTCCCGGGCAATTTTTTTCAACGTTTCATTGCCTTCACTTAATTCCCAGATCAATAGCTGCTTTAATAGATCACTGTCATAAATAGATGAAAATTGTTGGGTCAAGATATCTTTGACCGTCTCTTTGTTCATCTCTTTCGGAACTTCCATTTTTGATAGCCAAAAATCGTTTCTGCGGAGAAATTCTGTAAGCAATCCTTCTAGATCTCCAAAATGGAAATAGATTAATTTTTTATCTACATTCGAAGCTTCACATATCGGAAGCACCTTTAACTCCGTAAAACCTTTTTCCGTAAGTACTTTTTCTACTGCGTTTAGTAGCTTTGATTTAGTGATTAAAGATTTTTTTGTTTTCTTGTTCTCAATCATGTGTTAAAGATATATTAAATTTCTGTTTTAGCATATCAAAACTGTTAAGAGTTTTGTCTAATTGTTCTTTGGTATGGGTAGCCAATACGCTCATCCGGATACGGCAATCTTTCATGGAGACGGCCGGGTACATAATTGGATTGGTGTATACACCCATTTTTAATAATTCAGAACCTACCTTACAGGTTTGTTCCGGGGCCCCTATTTTTACGGGTATGATGGCTGATTCGGTATTGCCGATGTTAAATCCAAGAGAAGTCAGTCCATTTTTGAAATACCGGATATTAGCCCAGAGTTGGTCTCTCCATTGCGGTTCTTCATCGATCAGTTCTAAACATTTTACCACCCCCGTTATGGCAGGAGTAGCTGCGGCCGAGAATGCGTACTGCCGTGATTGAAACTGTAAATATTGAATCACTTCAGGCTGTGCGATTACAAACCCACCGACGTTTGCCAACGATTTGCTGAAGGTGCCGGAGATAATGTCGATCTTTTCCAAGAGTTCATGATTTTCGGCGATCCCTCTTCCAGTACGTCCAAATACGCCTATGCCATGGGCATCATCCATCATCAGGAGTGCCCCGTACATTTTACATAGTGCATATATCTCGCTTAGTGGAGCAATGTCGCCATCTTGTGAGTACACACCATCGATAATAACCATTTTTGTTCTGTATTTGTCTTTTGATAACTTAAGAGCAAGTTCTAACGATTCTAGGTTATTGTGCATAAAGCGTTTTGTATTGGTACCCATAAGCCCTTCATAAACGCTGGAGTGTACTGCCATATCTACGATAGCAATATCTTCTTTTTTTAACAAAGCTAGTAAACTGGCGCTGTTTGCGGTAAAGCCCGTGGTAAAGGCGAGTGCTGAACCTGTCGATCTGTTAAAAAAACGACAGAGCTTTTCCTCTAATTCTCGGTGGAAGGAATAGTAGCCACCAATCAAGGGTGAAGCGCCTGAACCCACCCCATATTTGTCTATCTGCTGGATGACATGGGCTTTCACTTTCGGATGCTGTGTGAAGCCTAGGTAATCGTTGCATACAAAACTAATGTAATTCCCCTGTTCTATATGGTTTCCCCCCCGGAGCACCACTTCTGAATGACACGCTGAAGCGATTTCGAGCCTGTAGTTCATGGCTTCGGTTTTCCCCAGATAATTTAAGAATTGTTGGTGCATGAGCATTCTTTCATGAAAACTCGAACCTTGAGGATTTTCAAAAGTCTTGAAGGAGTGTTCTTTAAGGGATATGTTCATAATATATGTGGTTATTGAGATCGTCCTCTAAAATAAGATATTTTTATTTAATTTCAAATGGGTTTGAAAGTAAAATAAAAATAACGAGGAGAAAGAGCGTACAGCGCACAAACTGAAATTCATATTAATTGTTCATCATTGGCTTCATTACAAAAAAATAACTATTCCAATGGGAAAACAGTAGGACCGTAGCTATATAACCGAATTCGGTTCCAGTCGGACTCATCCAATTCGTCGCGGTGTGCTAGTACAATCTCCTCTGGTATCTCATAATCCATGCCTTCCGTATACGCAATGTATCGGAATGCGTGGTGTTTCCAGGCCTGAAAAAGTATTCCAGCCGTTAGCTTTGCATAGAAGTGGCAATAGAGTGTCTGTTCCAGCATTTCGCGGTCGTCTGTTTTTATTAACGGAATTGCTATTTGTTCAAGATATGTACAAAATTGTATAAATTTTGCTTCTTCCAGCTGTTTGTCAAAATAATGAATTACGGTATCTATAAAACTTCTTTCGGGTCTACCGTTGAAAAGTTGTAGGGTTCCGTGTTTAAGAAGACAATAGTGTTCCTCGTCGTGTTCAGAAGCTTTATTTCCTTTTCCCGCTCTAATGTCGACCATCGTGTTCTGTCCTAATAAGGTCATTAAAATCCCAAAGTCTGCCGACGTTTCTAAAAGTTTACATCCTGTTGCCCGTGATTCACCTAGATCTGTTGTAGTCTTTTTTTTAAAGGCAACGATTTGTTTTCTTTTGAGTTCGTCTATAGGTCTTCGGTAGAAACTATTGATATGTAAAAAGACCGTTCCAGAGCAGGCTGTTTGTATCGTGCCGAAGCCTTTTTCATTATTAAACCAATTTATAGCTCCGAGTATCATCTTTTGTTTTCTATTTTATTTACGTGTTTTCTTAAAGCACACTGCGAATGAAGTGTATTCGACGCTGTTGTACAAGTCTTTCTGTCGGATGCAGGCGCAACCCATTTACTTACAAAAGTCTTAAATTGTACAACAATCAGACCAACAGATATTTTTTGATCTTGGCCGATTCCGAAGATAGAAAGCCTTAGCTTTGTGATAAAAGCATGATACGGAGGACTAGTTGTCCTTATCAAGGAAGTTTGCCATAGTGTTGTCCGAGGATTCATTTCTAATAATTGCGGATTATCCGCCTGTTAATAATTGCAGGCTAATTATGCTAACCTTTGATTTCCAAGAAATTTTGAGTCAAGGTACAGAAAATTTCCGTTTTCACCAATTATTTTATGTGCAAGTGATTAGTTCGTAATAATTACTCATATTTTTTTATTCAAGAGTAGTTATTGTAACGGGCATTTTGGAATGCATTGTATTTATGCCGATCTATCGGTAGTTGTTTTTTAAAGCAAAAAATCTCCGGTTTTCGCCAGAGATTTTTATCTAACCAGAAGAACACACTTATTTTTTAAGTGCTTCTTCGTATCTTTTGCTTACTTCCTTCCAATTAATTACTGTCCATATTGTACTTAAGTAATCCGGTCTTTTGTTTTGGTATTTTAGGTAATAAGCGTGTTCCCATACATCTATACCTAGGATCGGAGTTCCTTTTTCTTCGACTACATCCATTAAAGGGTTGTCTTGGTTTGGTGTAGAGGAGACGAAAAGCTCGCCGCCTTTGCTTACGGATAACCAAGCCCATCCCGAACCAAATCTGTCTGCACCAGCTTTGCTTATTTGTTCCTTCAAGGCATCCAACGAACCGAATGTGGCAGTAATCGCTTTAGCCAATTTTTCAGAAGGCTGCGTGTTCTTCTCTGGCGTTAGTATGGTCCAAAAAAGCTCATGGTTATAATGACCGCCGGCATTATTTCTTACCGCCGGGCTGTTCGTAGAAATCTTGGATAATATAGCGGTCAGGTTTTCTTTTTCCAAAGGGCTACCCGTTAATGCTTTGTTGAGATTAGCCGTATAAGCAGCGCCGTGTTTCGAATAATGAATTTCCATGGTCTGCGCGTCGATTGCGCCCTCTAAGGCGTTGTATGAATAAGGTAAGGGAGCTTGTTTAAATTGTGCTAGAGCAATCTGTCCAGAAAGGAGGGTAGCAAATAAAATGGTGGTTTTAACTAATTTCATGTTTCTAATTATATTTTATATGATAAAGATAAGGATACTTAAATCAAAAATTCAAGAACATTTTCCCTTACTTCCAGAGCAAGCGGGTTTTTCAATGGCAGTACTAGTTCGTCATCTACATGCATATGTTTACTCTCGCTATCGATTGATAAGGTTTTAGCTTTAAAAGTTTTCCAGTCAAATGTTGCCTTTTCGTTGGTTATCAGCTCTTTGATATAGCGAGCAAAGTCTTCACGCTGTTCTTCGTTTACAATTACCACATCAAAAACTCCATCATCGGTTTTAGCGTCGGGGGATAGAATCAGATTTGGTCCTATCGATTGTATATTCATCACTTCCAATAGAAGAGATTTACCTTGGTACACGCTATCATCTGCCTTTATCCAATAGCGGGTTGCTTTTGCGGATAAAATGATGTCATGCAGCACCTCGAGAGCAAGCTGTAGTTCGTCTCTTGCCGTTTTAACATGGCTCATGTCGATAGTTTCCATTTTTTTGATCAGTTTCGGAAAAACACCATATCCGGCGCCTTCCAAAAAGAAATCCGTTGTGTCGGCATTTTTAATGACGCCGATATCAAATTTTTGGAGCTTAGCTTTCTTCCAGTTTTCAATATGATGTTTCGAATCGAGCCCCCGGTTAATGCCCAAAGTTTTGCATAAGTTGTTGGCGGTACCCATCGGGAGCAAGGCTATAGGTATTTTTTTGTCGAGCGCATTTCTTTTCACAAGTTCTTTTACAACTCTTCTTACGGTGCCATCTCCACCGGCTACCACGGCAAGATCGGCTTGGTCTAGCTGTTTTTTCCAGTTATCTTCCTTTTTGACAGAAAAATAAACGCACCCAAAACCTGCCGCTTCAATAGATTTAACAAGATCCGATTTCAAATGATCCTCTTCTCCGGCTCCCGGGTTATGTAATAAAATTGCCTGTTGCATAGATAGAATTTATACATAAACAATTACCTGGGGTCATTTGTTGTTAGTTATATAAAATATTTATCTGCTTAAAAACTATGAGGATCTTAATAACAAACGATGATGGTATTTATAGCCCAGGAATTGCGTCCCTCGCAAAAGTGGCTAAAAAATTTGGGGAAGTACGGGTAGTCGCGCCGGATGTTGAGCAATCTTCCATGGGGCATGCCGTTACACACTCACGCCCATTGAGCTATAAAAAATCACCGATAGAATTTAAAGATATCGAAGCGTATCGGGTAAATGGCACACCGGCCGATTGTGTAGCCATGGGCATGCATCTGTGGAGCAATGTTGATATAGTACTTTCTGGAATAAATATGGGCCCGAATCTTGGAAATTCCATGTGGCACTCCGGTACATTGGCCGCCGCTAAGCAGGCCGTACTTTTTGGAATCAAAGGTATTGCATTGAGTACACCTGTGGGTAAAACTGAGCCCGACTTCGAGTCGTTAGAACCTTACGTCGAAAAAACATTGGCGCTTTTACTACAAGACAAAGCACTGGCTTTGTATAATGTTAATTTCCCGCCAAATCCAACGGATATTGTGTGGACTAGGCAATCTGTCCGGTTGTATGATGGTACGATCGTGCCAGGTACCGATCCTATGGGGCGGAAACATTATTGGTTTACCGTTTCACCATTAGAGCCAGCGGATGAAGGCACCGATCGCTGGGCTGTCGAAAATGATATGGTTTCCATTACCCCGTTGCGTCTTGATCTTACCCATGAAGCAACCCTGAGAGAGAAATTAGCGAATAGGTAGTGTCTTTTTTTGATGAAAAATAGCTACCTGTCTCTGTTAAACGGTATCGACAGATACCGCGAATACAAATTGAGACAATTAATCAATTTATTGATACATATATGCAATTTTTTGTAGCAACTGAGCTATAAATTTGAGTATCGTATTTTGTAACAGCCAAATTACAAAAAAGTAAACCTAGTGCATATTTAAAGGAATTATTAATAATATTTATTACCGAAATTACTATAAACCAACAATTATTATAAACCAAAACTAAACCAATTTTTTATGGAAAGACTTAAAGAAAAGTTGCTGTTTTTTACACTTTTTCTACTTGCTCCTGCTCTTGCATTTTCTCAGAAGCAGATCACTGGCGTTGTCAAGAGTGCAACCAATGGAGCGCTTATGCAAGGTGTAAGTGTCCTGAAAAATAAAGTCCCATCTGTGGTAACAAATGCCAATGGGGAATTCGTCATTACAGCCAATGTTGGCGACAGCCTGACGTTCACCTCTGTTGGTATGACGCCGATAAGTCAGATCGTCGATCAACGAAACATCTTGGAAATAACGATGTACGAAGATGGTAGTAATATTGACGAGGTAACGGTCGTTGCTTTTGGAACACAAAAGAAATCTTCAGTTGTAGGGGCAATTACGACGGTGAAAGCCGCCGACTTACGAATTCCAGCCTCCAATCTGACTGGATCTTTTGCAGGAAGGATACCCGGTGTAATATCTTATCAAACATCTGGAGAACCCGGGGCCGATAATGCGCAATTTTTTATACGCGGTGTCACTACATTTGGATACCAAACTTCTCCACTAATCCTTATCGACGGATTCGAATCAACTACAGATGTCCTTTCTAGACTACTACCCGATGATATTGAGAGCTTTTCCATCTTAAAAGATGCTTCTGCGACAGTACTTTATGGGGCCCGCGGAGCAAACGGTATCATTATGATTACAACCAAGGCGGGTAGAGAAGGGCCTGTACGAATGAATGCCCGGGTAGATGTGAATACGGCTTCTCCGACGAAGATGGTTGATATGATCGGGGGAATAGACTACATGAGGTTGTATAACGAAGCCCGTGTGACCCGGAGCCCCGTTTTAGGACCCTACTATACGCAACAGAAAATCCAGTCGACTATAGACGGCGAAAATCCGATGATTTTTCCCAACGTGGATTGGTTTAATACCTTGTTCAAAACGTCTACTACGAATACCAAGGCCAATGTAAATCTTTCTGGCGGCGGTCAGGTAGCGACTTACTACGTGTCAACGGGTTTCGATAAAGAAACAGGCTTGTTAAAGGTAGATAACAGAAATAACTTTAATAACAACATTGACATCAACAGGCTATTTATCCGGTCGAACGTGATTCTAAAGCTGACCAAAACAACTACCTTAGATACCCGGATCCAGGGAAGATTTGATCGGTATACCGGTCCTTACCAATCGGCAAGTAATATTTTCAGGATGATTATGAACAGTAATCCGGTCGATTTTCCAGCTGTTTATGAGCCTGATCCGGCCAATGAATTTACCGATCATATTCTTTTTGGAAGTACTTCTGTAGCGGGGAACGTGAAAGTGAATCCCTATGCCGAAATGGTGCGTGGTTATGAAGATCGAAATGAAAGCAGCATCGTTGCGCAGGCAACACTATCCCAAGACCTTGGATTTCTTACCGAAGGCTTGAAAATTCAGGGTAAGGCTTCCGTTAGCACCTGGAGTAGATACGCCAGTACCCGTACCTACTTTCCATTTTTCTATGACTTAGAAAATTATAATCAGATTACTGGAGCCTATACGCTATATCCATTGAATCCTACTACAGGCCAAGCTTATTTAGGCGACGTCATTCCGGGAAGAGATGCAAATGGACATTATTATTTCGAAGCCCGATTGAATTGGAACCGAACCTTTGGATCGCATAATGTGGGGGTCATGACAGTAGGGATGATGGAAGAAAAGTTACTGACAGCAGGAAACAGTACATCGATTTACGAAACCTTGCCAGAGCGTAATATGGGTAATTCCGGGCGCTTAACATATGACTACGACAATCGGTATTTTGCTGAAATAGCCTATGGCTTTAATGGCTCAGAGAAATTTACCGGTGAGAAAAGATATGGGTTCTTCCCTTCCTTCGGCGGTAGCTGGATGATCTCTAACGAAAAGTTCTGGGAGCCGTTGAAAAGTGCCATCAGTACATTCAAAATTAGAGGAACCTGGGGGTTGGTGGGTAATGATGCTATTGCGCAACGTTCGGGCCGCTTCTTTTACCTCTCCGATATTGCCCTTGGTGGCGGGGCATACCGCTGGGGCACGAGCTTCATGAATGCCTATACGGGTTTTAATGTCAATAGATACGCTAACCCGGACATTACTTGGGAGCAATCTGAAAAATGGAACCTCGGATTAGAGATGAATTTTATGAATGAATCGCTTAAGTTTACGGGTGATTTCTTCAAAGATATCCGGAGCAAGATCTACATGAATAGAGAGAACTTTCCTGCTTCCGCGGGTTTAGAAGCCAGCGTGAGTGGAAACGTTGGGAAGGTTAGTTCACAAGGTTTCGACGGGTCCATTGATTACCAGAAATTCTTTGGGACGGATTTATGGATCTCCGGACGTGCAAATTTCACCTATGCCGTTAATAAATTATTAGAATTGGATGAGCGTGACTATCCAGATACCTACCTGAAAAGACAAGGACAAAACATTAACCAACAATGGGGGTTATTGGCCGAACGTCTTTTCGTAGACGAATATGAAATCTTAAACTCACCTAAACAAGATTTTGGCGAATACATGGCAGGCGACATTAAGTATAAGGATATCAATGGCGATGGTATCGTTAACGACAATGACCGTGTAGCGATGGGGTATCCTACTGTGCCAGAGATTCAATATGGCTTTGGTATGTCCATGGGTTATAAGAGTTTTGACTTTTCCTTTTTCTTCCAAGGAAATAGAAATGTCTCCTTCTTCATCAATGCTACAGACGAATCGAATTCCGGTACAGGATCTTATGGTATTGCACCTTTTGCATTTAGAAGAAATGCATTATCCATTATTGCCGATGATTACTGGAGTGAGACCAATCCAAATATTCACGCCTTTTGGCCTCGGTTATCGACAGAACCGCTCGCCAATAATACGAGGCAATCGTCGTGGTGGTTAAGAGATGGGTCATTTTTAAGGATGAAATCCTTAGAGATAGGTTTTAGTCCCAAAACACTTAAGCGAATTGGTATAAATCCTGGAAGCCGTATCTATTTCAGTACGGAGAATCTTTTTGTGATCAGCCCCTTTAAGCTTTGGGACCCTGAAGTGGGACGAAATGGATTAGGTTATCCACCAAATAGGAGATTCAATGTAGGGATTCAATTAACGTATTAATAATAAAGAACCAAAAAGATGAAAGCAATTACATACATACTACTGGCTACCATGATAACATTGGGTTCTTGTACAAAGTACCTCGATGTGGTGCCCGATAATACATTAAAACTAGAAGATATTTTCAATATCAAGATTGATGCGTACAATGCACTGGCAAAAGTGTACAGTTACCTGCCAAACGATGAGCGCACACATGTTACGTCATGGACCCTCGGAGATGAATGGGTGGGGCGGTTAGATCTGAACAACAATAATGGCGACCTCCGGGCGATGCGGATCATGCGTGGTCTACAGTCTCAGTCCTCTCCACAACTTGGATATTGGTCTGGTACACAGGGCGGTAAACCCCTTTATGAAGGGATGCGACAAGCAGATGTGTTTTTAATGCACATCGACAAGGTTCGCGATATGTCCGATGGCGAAAAAGCCGATTGGAAAGCCCAGGTGAAATTTCTGAAAGCCTATTATGCTTTTTTATTGGTACAGCGATATGGTCCTATTGTTATCCCAAAAACCATGGCCTCTCCAGAATCTACAAAAGAAGAATTGTTTCTCCCCAGAACGAAGGTTGAAGAGTGCTTTAATTTTATCTTAGATTTAATGAATGAGGCCATCCCCAGTTTAGTGGAAAGAGCCACTTCGAATAACCTAGGTCAAATTGATCAAGTTGCCGCAAAAGCTATTAAAGCACGTGTGTTGGTTTTTCGTGCGAGCCCTTTTTTCAACGGTAATCAGGAATACTTTGGCGACTTTATGGACAAGGATGGGCAACCCTTCTTTCCTTTACAGGAAGACAAGGAGAAATGGAAAGATGCCATCGATGCCCTCAATGAATCTATTTCGCTATGTGAAGAAAACGGATTGGGATTGTACCATTACGAAAGAGAGCCCTTTATTTACGACAGAGCTGCATTTGAAGCTAATAACCAGCGGATGAAGACCCTCTATGATCTGCGAATGCTCATTGTAGATCCCTGGAATAGAGAGTTGGTCTGGGGCAATTCGAACCTGGATTATTACAATTCGGGAGAGCTTGCACATTCTAGCAATATCCGTTTACCGGAAGGCTACGGTGACGGGGTTGTAAATTCCTCCAGTTTCTCCTGGCAATGGATGGCTGCCACGTATAAAATGGCCGAGCGCTACTACACCGAGAATGGGTTGCCGATTGAAGAAGATCTCACTTACGATGTCGATAATAAACATGAAATTACCCGAACTCCGGGTCAACTGGAGCCTAATTACCCGCATTGGAATGGTTATATGCAGCCGGGAGCCGAAACGATAAAACTCTATATGAACAGAGAGCCTAGGTTCTATGCAAACTTGGGCATCACGGCGGGATATTGGCGGTCTCATGCTGTACGGATAAATACAATGATGTTTGGCAATTCCCATGGCGGTTATAATTCGTCACAGCATACAACCGACTTCATGACCACTGGTATCGGTACGCAGAAGTTGGTACATCCCGAGTCGCAATCCGGTGCTTGGCAACGTACGATCAAATTCCCTTATCCCATTATCCGGATGGCAGATCTGTATCTGATGAAAGCGGAGGCACTGAATGAATTTTCCGGGCCATCTCAGCAGGTGTATGATGAGATAAACAAAGTGAGGACTAGAGCTGGCATACCCAATATCGAAACTGTTTGGTCTGACGGATCATTAGCTAGAACAGTTAATAAGCATATCACTAGAGAGGGTTTGCGAGATATTATTCTACAGGAAAGAAGTATCGAGTTTGCGTTTGAGGGAATACACTTCTGGGACATGTGGCGCCATAAAAAGGCGACCTCGGCATTCTCTTCGCCGGTATGGGGATGGACGCATACTGGCACCACAGCTGTAACATTTTTTGTGCTGGAAGTGAAGCAAGAACGTCGATTCACCATTACCGATTGCCTGTGGCCGATAAGCCTTAATGAGATGAATACCAACGGGCAACTGATTCAGAACCCAGGGTGGTAAACTTAACCAAAGAAATATTTTAATTACGCAGTTATGAAAAGTACGAATCTTAAACTCTTATATATAACACTCGCCTCGCTATTGTTGTTTTCTTGTGAAGAACTTGAGCGCTTTAAACCCAATAGCGACGACGGGAACGCACCTGGGAAGGTTACATTAAAAACGTATAAAGCCCTTTTTGGGGGGGCTAGATTTTTTTATACACTGCCGGATGATGAAGATCTAATGAGTGTAGAGGCGGTTTATAAAAATCCAAAGGGTAAGGCATTTACATTCGCGGCCTCCTACTTTGTCGACTCATTGGATGTATATGGGTTCCCGAGTAGCGACGAATACACCGTTCAGCTTTTTGCAGTAGATCGAGCTGGCAATAGATCGGAGGCATTGGATGTTCGTGTTACGCCGTTAGAGCCGGCCTTTAGTCGCGTCGCGAATTCTATGGAAGTGAAGCCTGGGTTTAGCTCTTTCTTTTTAGATTGGACCAATGAGCTCAAACAAAATATCAATGTGTATGTAGATTTTACCTTTAATCAGGATGGTGCTACACGTACACTAACTTCTGTTTTTTCTTCCAATTTGGAAGAGGATCGGCGATTTGTCAACGATTTATTTTTACCACCTACAGAAAAAGTAGGTGTGAAAGTGCGCGTAGAAGATATGTACGGTAACATCACCGAAACTATTGATAAAGGTAGCATTTCCTTATTTGAGGACAATAAAATCCCAAAATCAGAATGGGTACTGCCTAACCCGAATGACTCGGTCGGTGGTGTCCCGATGGTATTTGGCAATGGATTGGAGGGGCGTAACCGATATGTCATAGACGATCTGATTGACCGGGGAGACAACCTGAATTTTATGCATACCAATAGCCGTGGAAAAACAGGAAGAACAGCAGATGGGAATATGCCTTGGAATTTTATCATCGATCTGGGTGGTTATTACGAATTGAGTCGTATTATCACAGTACAGCGCCACTCAGGTGGACTGGCAAATATTGCGAGAGGCCAATATTACCGCAACGAAAATGTGGGTATGTACAATATGTACATTTGGGACGACGCTACTAGTTCCTGGGAGTTTGTGTCGCAAAACAAAATTATCGTTCCACAAGGTTTGACAGAGCTGGAGTTCGTAAAGAAAGGGGAGGCCGGAGATATGGCTTATATGTACCCTGACGAGCCCGCATATACCAAACCAACACGATGGTTCAGGTATGAAGCGGTGAAGAGCTTTAACGGAAACTATACCCTAGAAGACGGCAATTGCTTGTCAGAAATAACCCTGTATGGTAAAAAAAGAAATTAATTTTCAATTATGAAAAATTTATCAAAGAATGCGATCATCTACCTGTCTTTCGTAGGTGTCCTGAACTTAATATTCGCCTGTAAGGGAATGTATGATAACGTTGAACCCTACTCAACAGAGGTGATATACCCCGCAAAATACGACACCATATCCGCTAAAATAGGCTTTGAGCGCGTGGAACTAGATTTGATGAAAGCAGGTAGGATTCCCTCGAAGCAGATTTCGATGGGGAAGTCTACGAAAACCGTTATTGAGTACGATGGCAAACAAGTGGTTATTGATTCTCTCGTGTCTTGGATCAATGTTCCTGATCTGAAGCAGCCAAAGCTGTATCGGATTAAAGTTTATACTGTGGATCAATACGATAATAAATCTGTACCGCAAGAAATTGCGGTTATCCCATTCACCTCGGGCGATTGGGACAATCTTGTCGTTGCATCTCCCCGGGTATTGACCTCGCCGAATGCTGCTGTGATCGATTGGCCTAGTGCATTATCATCTATTCTTTTGGAGTATCGAAGTGTAGATTACGAATACACGGATAAAGATGGGAAAAAAATAACCGGAAATAAAGGCGCTAATCCACGGATTTTTGCTGCGAATTTGAATGCCGGTGAGCAGTTTAACATACAGCTAAGTTATAATGTCATTCCCAAAGTTAATGGCACGACAATCTTGGACTCCTTAAAGATTGAAACCTCGCTGAATATAAATATGCCGACGAGTTCTACCGTTTTTAATCCCGCAGAGCAAGATATTTTAGCGGCCAATGGTGTTACGGTTTTCACCTCCGAGGGCGTATCGTCTTACAGGAAGCTGGTTTTTCCAGTGCATACCAATACGCTTCAAGACTTGTTTTATTTTCCTAATATAGAAGAACTTGATCTAACAGGAGGCGACATCTTCGATCTAAAAACGATTAGCTATAACCGTAACAACATCAGCAAAGTCATTGGTGGCGGTGATTATCTGCCCTTCATCCGAAAAGTTTCTCCGATTTCAGATGCAAACGCTCAAACCATGGTCGATTTGTTAAACTTAGGTATTATCAAGAAGGTTAAATACGTGCCTAATTCATTGGGAATAGATCACCTCTTACGACCGTTTGATGAAGCTGGAGTTATCGAGTGGGTGACAACACCAGATGAATCGCTGATCCCTATGAACTTTTTCTTAGACGGAAAAATACAGGATGCTACGGCCTGGGCACTGGACTTGGTCAATCCCGCCACCTCGTACCCGGCGGGAACGAATATCGTGAATCCCATTAAGGCCACCCTGAAAGGGAAAAATGGATCTTTTATTTTTGTGCTTCCGAAAGAGTATCGTTTTAATATCGCTGAGTACAAATATCTTAAATTTAAAGTGTATATGCCAGCTAAATCAACGTATAATGGCATTTATGGTCCTTATCAGCGAATATGGCCCAGATTTATGAACTACACCTGGGCATTCAATACAGAAAGCTCTTTTGGTCAAGAATATTGGGCTCCCGATGCCAACGCCTTCAGGATTAGCGATGAGAATTTGGAGAAATGGACAGATGTCACTGTTGATTTATCAAACCTGATAGATAGACACAATAGGGTTGTTGTCATTAACATTGGTGGAGAGCCTACATTAACTTTCAGCCTGCCTGCAACAGATATGGTCTACTATTTTTCAAACTTCAGATTTGCAAAATAAGTAAGATCGCGAGATAAATGGAAAAGAGCCTGTGTCAGTTTATGATTTCAGGCTCTTTTTTATTAGAGGATACCCGTGTAAAACGGATAGAAAGATTCTTGCGAAACTATCCCTGAAAAAATGCGTTTTATTTCGATTTTGTTCTGTTTTTTTGTTGCAGAAAGATGCTAATAGGTGCAATCAGGCATGATTGTAAATGTTTTTATAACACTTTTGTGCAGTTGTTTAAAAAAAATAAAGGAAATCATGCATAATTGAAAAATTAATTGTTATACTTGTATAGACCAAATGTAAATCTCTGCCATTTAAGGGGATAACTACGACAACAATATTTATTATTAGAATCTAGCTTATGAAAAGATGGCTTGCCTCTATTTCCATATTAATTACCAATGCGAAAGACTGTGACAACGTATCGCTACGTTGCAAGATACTTATGAAGTTACGGTATCAAGTCCCAACGACCCTTTCGTCCGAACAAGGGGGCTGAAGCTGTGGCTGATAAGCGCGGAGATGATAGTGCTGCCGGTATTGATAACAGCATTATACTTAAT
Source organism: Sphingobacterium olei (assembly GCF_005048855.1). Lineage (GTDB taxonomy): Bacteria > Bacteroidota > Bacteroidia > Sphingobacteriales > Sphingobacteriaceae > Sphingobacterium > Sphingobacterium olei. The sequence goes on along the minus strand of NZ_SUME01000002.1, from coordinate 327,415 downwards.
AAACTATCAGTAGGCGATAGCTGGTATACAGATAAAGAACCAAATACTATGGAGACAACAACATTCATTAAACAGGTTGGACGGTTGATCATCATCGGCCTGACAATAGGTAATTACAGCTGTACAAATACTGCCCGGAACGATGAGGATCCACTTACACCCATTGAACAGGCTATTTTAGTTGATACCGGGAGTTTCTATTATGTGGATTTCCATAGATACCAGGCCGATGGCGCCCAATTGCCCATTGGTGTGTTTGATTCGGGAACTGGCGGGCTGACCGTCTTGGATGCTATCGTACGGTTTGATGCCTATGGTAACACCGATCAAACCACGGGAAGTGATGGTCAGGTCGATTTTGGAAAGGAACGATTTATTTATCTGGCTGACCAGGCTAACATGCCCTACGGTAACTACCATAGTGAGCATAAAACCGATCTGCTGATCGAGCACATCTTAAAGGATGTACAGTTTTTACTGTCGGATCGGTATTATTCCGATGCAAAAGCAGAGTCCCCTCTCGGTAAGAAACAACAAATCAAAGCGCTGGTCGTCGCCTGCAATACGGCTACTGCCTATGGAAAAGAGAGCATCGAAGCCTTTCTACAGAAAGCGGGAATAGATATACCGGTTATTGGAGTCATCGATGCGGGAGCTAGAGGAGCCTTAGATGTATTCGATCCAACGGAGGATGGTTCTATTGGTGTCTTTGCTACCGTAGGTACCATCGCTTCTAAGGGATACGAGCGTACGATTCTGCGCATTAAGAATGAGCGGGGGTACTCCGGCGATATTCAGGTCTATAGCCAAGGCGGGCATGGCGTGGCCGAAGCCGTAGATGAAGAACCCGATTTTATCAACCACCAATCCACATCACCCCGCTCAAACTACCGTGGGCCAGGCTTAAAGCATCCCGAATACGCCATTGACAAAGCGTTAATGGATGTTTATTCGTTCGATTTTAGTGATGGAGATATGTTATGTGATGACGAATCAGCTATGGATTGCAACATTCTTCAGTTGAATTCTACCGAAAACTATATACGTTACCATCTAGTGTCTCTGATGGAACAATTACGGAACCAACCTAGTGCAAGACCGCTAAAGGCCTTGCTGTTAGGCTGCACACACTACCCTTATCTCACCGATGAAATTCATAAAGTTCTTGGTGAGCTTTATAGTTATCAACGAGATGGTAAGTATATCTACCGACCCTTAATGGACAAAAACGTCGTTCTGATTGATCCCGCCGAAAACGTATCCCATGAGCTCCATGCCTATTTGAAAGATAAGCGTTTATTCAACCCATCGGGTAATCTAAGGGGAAGTGAATTTTTTATCAGTGTGCCTAACCCCGATAATACAGCTGTCAAAACGGACAGTCTGGGACGTTTTACGTACGATTATAAATATGGACGGAATGCCGGCGACATCCAGGAATATGTGAAAGTAGTACCATTCAGTCATGCCAATATCCCTAACGAAGTTGTACATCGTATGGAATCTGCTATCCCTGAAACATTTAAACTAATTAATGCTTTGCACCGACCTAGTGAATCCCAAAATGCAAAAACCATTAAATAATATAAAAAATACCGATATGAAGTATAGGCCCGTAATAGGAATATCTATGTTGTGGTTATTTTTTCTCAGCATTCCATCTATTGTTTCTGCTCAATCGTTGTCGGATCAGGTTATCATCCGGCGTACAGCATTTGGTGTACCACACATTTATGCGGACAACCTGCGAGCGGCGGGTTATGCAATGGGCTACCTTCAATTAGAAGATTACGGAACGCAGGTGGTTGATGGTTTAGTGCAAGCACGGGGCGAGTGGGGGCGTTACCATACCGCTCGCAACCCAGAAATGCAAATTGACGAGGATGCAGCCGCACTTCAGAGACATGCACGTGCTTCCGAAACGTTTATGTTGTTACACGTCGATACACGCGATATGTTGGAAGGGTTTGCCGAGGGCGTAAACCGTTACATAACGCTACATCCGAAAGAATTCCCTACCTGGATGAAACCCAATTTCTCGGGAACTGATGTGCACGCCAAGGGGATAGGGGGACACAGTAACGCAGCTGTCAAGCGTTATATCGAACGGCAGAAACAGCGGCATACGTTGGAAAGCGAAACAAATTACGCAGTTTGGGCCCGGTTGCCGTTAGGAGATGAAAAAAGTCATCCCGATGATGGCTCCAATGCCTGGGCACTGGCACCAAGCCGTACCACCTCCGGAAAGGCGATTTTACTTCGTAATCCACATTTATCCTGGGGTGCCGGTTATTACGAAGCCCATCTGATTGTACCCGGAAAGCTAAATTTTTACGGTGATTTTCGCATCGGTAGTCCCATCGGTATTATTGGTGGATTCAACGAACACTTAGGGTGGTCGACGACCAATAATTATCCGGATATTGATGAAATTTATGCATTGGAAATCGTTTCTGGCCGTCCAGATCATTTTCGGTTAGACGGTATAGCACATCCCCTTGAAAAGAAGGAAGTAACTGTTGCATACAAGGATGGAGATACTGTGGCGAAGGCGAAGCGGGAATTTGTTTCCACCCCTTTCGGTCCTGTCATCCATCGTGACGAACGTCATATCTATATCATCCGAACTGCCGGAGATGGTGAATACCGAACCAGCGAGCAGTTTTTACGGATGATGATGGCCCGTAATCTCGAAGAGTGGAAGGAAGCGATGCGATTACACGCCAAGACAACTTCTAACTTTACCTATGCAGATGCGAAGGGTAATATTTTTTATGTATGGAATGCAATGGTGCCAAATTTACCTCATCTGTCAGGTGGAGATACCGTAGCCGTTTTGGCAACACGTACCGATCAGATCTGGAAAACAATAGTCCCGTGGGATGCATTACCTCAATTGACCAACCCTGAAGGTGGATATCTTCGTAACGAAAATGATCCCTTCCACTATACCAATCTGAATGCCATATTTGATCCTGCGGACTTTCCGGTTAATTTCCCTGAACCGAAGCTGCGTTTACGGAGTCAGCATTCGCTTGAATTAATTGCCAACGAGCGTAAGTTTTCTTTGGAAGATGTTATCCGGCAGAAACATAGCAAGCGTATGTTGCTTGCTGATCGGGTAAAGGACGATTTGGTCGCTGCGGTAAAGCGAGTCGGAGCGGCAGGAGAAGTGGCCAAAGCAATAGACCTTTTGGATGGCTGGGATAATACATCAGCAGCGGATAGCCGTGGAGGTCTGTTGTTCGAGATTTGGTGGCACCGTTATTTAAGGCTTTCAAACGGTGGAAACACGGTGCCTTCAACACCTGTCTCAGCTGGATATTCTGCCGAAGCAGATTCGTTGTTTGCCGAGCCTTGGTCTCCAGAGCGTCCTACAACTACACCGAATGGACTGGCCAGTCCATCCCGTGCTGTTGATGCATTCGAATGGGCGGTAGACAACTGTAAAAGGCAATTTGGATCGTGGGACGTTCGTTGGGGGGATGTTCATCGGGCGCGTATGGGATCCAAGGAATATCCTGTAGGTGGCGGTTCCGGCGATATGGGTAATTTCAGGGTATTGAACTTCGAAACACATCAAGAGCACAAACAGAAACGTCAAGTGAGCGGAGGCGACTGCTGGATACTAGCCATTGAATTCGGTGATACGCCCCGTGCATATTCGGTGTTGGCTTACGGACAAAGTAACCAAACGGATTCCCCTCATTATAACGATCAGCTGGAGTTGTTTGTTAATGACAAATTGAAGCCGGTGGCGTTTACGGAGGAAGCCGTCAAGCAACAGCTTCTTAAAGAATACCGCCCGGGTATGGCAGAATATATTAATTAACAACATAACTTATGAAATATTTGATTTTACTCCTTCTTTGGATTTGCACAAATAGCCTCCTTTGGGCTCAGGAGCTTACCATGGAACAATTTACCTCCTATCCATTCCCTTCCGAGTTAGTCTCTGCGGCTACAGGCAAGCGCATAGCGGTGGCTATTAACGAACAGGGACGCCGCAACATTTATGTGGCCGAAGGACCCAAATTCGAACTCCGTAAACTAACTGCTTATGATGAGGATCTGGGCGATGAAATCACGAGTCTACAGCTTTCCCCCGATGGGCAGTGGGCGGTCTTTGTTAAAGGAGGAGACCACGGCGGCTCCAATTCGAGTACGCCGCGTAATCCCGCCTCCCTGCCCGTTGCTACGAAAGTACAGATCTGGAGTGTACCCTTTATGGGAGGTGAACCCAAGTTGTTGGCGGATGCAGACAACCCCGAAATTTTGCCTGATGGTAAGCGGGTGTCGTTTTCACGCCAAGGGCAGGTGTGGGTATGTCCGATCGATGGTTCGGGCAAAGCCGAACAGCTGTTCTATGCACGTGGATCCATTGGTTCTCTGGATTGGTCGCCCGACGGTAGAAGTTTAGCATTTATTTCGTCACGTGGTGGCCATTCATTGCTTGGTGTATATCGTGATAAGAAAACACCTATTCAGTGGATCTCCCCAACTTTTGCCCGTTATGGATCGCCAAAATGGTCGCCAGATGGGAAGGAAATCGTTTTTATTAAAAGAGAGGCAGGTGGCGGAGCGCCCGATTCGATTTTGGCTCCGACGATCAGTCCCTGGTCCATTTGGAAGGCAAATGTAGCTGATGGGCATGTCAAGCAGTTGTGGAGTTCTCCGAAAACGCCGGAAGGTTCTGCGTCAGGTGGCAACCTGTTTTGGTCAAGCAAAGGACGGATCACTTTTCTGTCGTATCATGATGGCTGGCAACATCTATATTCGATCCCAGAAGGCGGTGGAGAGGCTCTGTTACTAACACCTGGTAATTTCATGGTAGAACATGTTAAGCCTTCACCGGATGGGAACTGGCTTTTGGCCAGTGCAAATACAGGGCCGGATGCAGACGACATTGACCGCCGACATCTCATCCGTACAGCAGTAGATAAAGCTGATATGCAGGTCGTCACCCCAGGAACTGGTATAGAAACGTATCCTACCATTACGGGGGACGGGAAGCATCTTATATTCCTTAGCGCGACGGCCACGCGTCCATCTGTACCTGCAGTACTTCCCTGGCCTAATTCCAAAGGAGATATACGACTACTCGGCGAACACTTAATCCCGGCCTCTTTAGCAAGCGCCACTTTAGTGGTCCCAAAACGTGTCGAGTTTAAAGCCGCGGATGGTGTGACGGTTTATGCGCAACTGTTCGAGCCGAAAGGGGGGATTAGCAAGAAGCCCGCAGTCGTGTTTATCCATGGCGGTCCCCAACGGCAAATGCTGCTGGGTTGGCATTATGGCGACTACTATTCCAATACCTATGCCTTGAACCAATATTTGGCCAGTCGCGGCTTTATCGTCCTCTCGGTAAACTACCGCTTAGGGATAGGCTATGGCTTTGATTTTCATAGGCCCCCATTTGCGGGAAGATATGGAGCTTCCGAATATCAGGATATAAAAGCAGCTGGCGAGTGGCTAGCGGCCTTGCCTCAAGTTGATCATAAGCGGATAGGTGTGTATGGTGGTTCTTACGGCGGGTTCCTCACGGCGCTAGCTTTGGGTAAAGATTCGGATCTGTTTGCCGCAGGGGTAGACATCCACGGCGTACACAATTATATCGGTCGCACCCCGTTGGTTAGTGCGGAACCTGCCCCTGATGCGGCAAAAGCGATTGAATTGGCCATCACATCTTCACCGGTGTCCTACGTGGATAGTTGGACATCACCGGTGCTTTTCATTCATGGTGATGATGATGCCAATGTCGATTTCGGTCAAACAACTGATCTCATTAGACGGTTCGAGCAAAAAGGAAAACCCTTTGAAGCCATTGTTGTACCCGATGATACACACCATTGGATGTTGTACAAAAATCAGGTGTTAGTGGATCAAGCGATAGCCGATTTTCTTCAAAAACATTTAAAACCTTAATAGATACTAAATTATGAATACCAGTAGACTAAGAAAAAGTTTAATGCTGCTTTTTTGTAGTATTTCGGTAAGTTTTGCGATGGCACAAGACCCAGATCTTCCTCCAGATTTGGATGAATATATTAATCGTGTGCTGGAGGAGTTTAATGTGCCAGGAGTTGGTGTGGGTATCGTAAAGGATGGTAAAGTATTGATGACCAAGGGATATGGCGTAAAGCGGATGGGTAGTCCGGATCCGGTTGATGAAAATACCTTATTTACTATCGCCTCTAATAGTAAGGCATTCACGGCGACAGCATTGGCTATGCTCGTGGAAGAAGGCAAGCTCGGTTGGGAGGATCCGGTTACGAAATACCTTCCTTATCTCAAATTTTCGGATGATTACGTAACGACACATTTGACCGTGCGGGATTTGCTTGTACATCACAGTGGGCTACCTGCTTATGCAAATGATTTTCTCCTATTCCCGCCTTCTACCTTCAGTCGCAGAGAATTGTTGGAGAAGCTCAAAGATGTACCGTTGGCTCATGATTTCCGATCGGTATATGCGTATGATAATATTTTATACGTGGCAGCGGGCGAATTGGTTGAGGCTGTCTCTGGTATGTCTTGGGAAGATTTTGTTAAGGTTCGAATTTTTGACAAAGTTGGTATGCACAATAGTATTAACCGATATTCGACGTTGAAGAAACAACCTAATATAGCCTATGCGCACACGCGGCGGAATGGGAAGTTGCGTGTCGTTGAAAACTACTTTGAAAGTAATATCGGTGACAACGGCAATCCTGCGGGCGGCATTGCATCTTCGGCCGTCGATATGTCCAATTGGTTGATTACACAGCTGGATTCAGGGCGTACACCTAATAATGGTCGGATTTTCAAGCCTACCGCTACCCGCGAACTTTGGAAAATTGTGCGTACCATGCCCATTAGTAAAGAACCGGAATGGCTAAAACCTAATCAAAAGCATTTTTATGGATATGCGCTGGGGTTCCGTACGTATGATTACCGTGGCGAGCAAGTCGTAGGCCACGGTGGGTTACTCACCGGTTTTGTGTCGCAGATCGCTATGGTACCCGAAAAGAGGCTCGGCGTGGTGGTATTGACGAATCAGCTTTCTTCGGGGGCGTATTGGGCGATCATCAACCAGGTGCTCGATTATTACCTAGGGGCCGAATCCTTTGACTGGATAGCCGGCTACAAAAAACAGCTAGACCGTTCACAGGGACGAGCAGACTCGACGGAGCATGCCGATAAAAAAGTAGTTCCCGACCCTATGCTCAAGCGCTCACTGCCTTTGGCAGATTATGTAGGTGTTTACCGTGACGATCTTTTTGGACGTGTGACGGTGAGTATGGTGAGCGATTCGGCACTGCGTCTCGATTTTGTCAAATCACCGCAGTATTGCGGGACTTTACATTATTTCCACGGAGACATGTTCCGATTGGTTTATGACAATCCAGATCGAGGAGAGGGGCCTTTCCTCACGTTTGTACTGAATGCCGACAAGTCCATTCGCGAAGGCCGGTTTGTAGGGGAGCGGTCCGGTGGGCAAGGTACGCTGGGACGCGTAGCACTAACTCCTGATAAGCGAGCTATATTGGATACGGCCGATTTGAAATCACGCATCCAAAAAACACTGGCAAAACAACCTGAAGGCCGATTTGCCTATGCATTTATGGATTTGCAGACCGGAGAGCAGCTGTCGCTCAATGCGCATGAGTTATTTCATGCCGCTAGCACAATGAAAACACCTGTCATGGTGGAAACTTTCAAACAAGCTGCAGAGGGGAAATTTTCTTTATCGGATTCGATTACGGTGTACAACCAGTTCAAAAGTATTGTCGATAAGAGCAAATTCTCGTTGCCGGCAAATACCGATAGTGAAGGAGACCTGTATGTGCGAGTGGGTACAAAAATAACGCGACATGATCTTATATTCCGTATGATTACGGAGAGTAGCAACCTTGCGACTAATATTGTCATTGATCAGGTTGGGGCTAAGAATGTGATGAAGACGATGAAGAGTATCGGGGCGAATGATATTCAGGTATTGCGCGGCGTCGAAGATACCAAAGCCTTTCAGAAAGGCATGAACAATCAGGTTACAGCATATGATCTGATGCTGATTTTCGAACGTATTGCTAAAGGTACGATGGTTAACACAGAGGCAAGTAAAGCGATGATTGACATCCTGAAGAAGCAAAAGTTTAATAGTGTTATTCCGGCACAGCTGCCCAAAGATGTTCAAGTGGCACATAAGACCGGGTCGATAGCAGGGATATTTCACGACTCAGGAATTGTGTACTTGCCTAATGGACGGGCTTATGTACTCGTGCTGCTGTCTGCAGATGTGAAAGATAACGCGGTGAAGAAGACATTGGCAAATGTGTCGCTGCAATTTTATGATTATATGAAGAATAAGGAGTAAAATCTACTAATGTTTTATTTTAATATTATTTAACCAAAAAAAAGGATTGCTATGAGAAAAGTTACACTTAACAAGTTCTGTGGGCTTATTTTTGCCCTATGCTGGCTGTTCCAGATCGGTTTTGCGCAGCAGCGGACGGTTAGCGGCCGCGTAGTCGATGAAAATGGGCAATCGCTGGAAGGCGTTACGGTCTCCGTTCGAGGTTCCGCGGTTAGCACACAGACTGATAATGAAGGGCGTTATGCCATCCGGGTCCCGGGTACTACCAGTGCGTTGGTATTCCGTTCTGTGGGTATGAAAGCTCACGAGGCTTCTGCGGGTAGTTCTGCAACATTGGATGTGGTACTCGAAGCGAGTTCAGCGGGACTCGATGAAGTTGTCGTCACAGCTTTTGGTATTGCGCGTTCGCAACGTTCGCTGGGGTATGCGGCGCAATCAGTAAATTCAGAAGACCTTACCTATAACCGACAGCCGAATCTATTGAACGCATTGCAAGGTAAAGTGGCGGGGGTCACAATTTCCAGTACCGGTGGTGGACCGGGGCAAGGTGCCAATCTGCGTATACGAGGCGTAAATTCTATTGATCCTAATATACCTAGTGATCCGCTATACATCATTGATGGTGTACAGATCGACAACTCCACATCAACCTTAGGGGCGGGGGGATCTGGATCTGGTGCACGAGGTGTGACCAATCGGGTTTCCGATCTTAATCCCCAGGATATTGAAAGTGTGAATATTTTGAAAGGGGGCGCGGCCACAGCGCTTTATGGTCTCCGTGGATCAAATGGTGTGGTCGTCATTACGACAAAAAAAGGTAAGACAGGTGGATTCTCTGTAAATTTTTCAAGTACATACGGATTTGATCAAGTATTGCGAAAACCGGCTGTACAGACAACGTACACCCAAGGCGTATTAGGAATTTACACGCATCCGGCAACAGGAATTGGTCCGGCATGGGGGCCAACAATCGCGGAAGCCAAGGAGATTGATCCAACCCATCCCGACAAGTTGTTCAACAACTTTGATCGAGCATTCCGTACGGGGCAGCAGACTAACAATTCGCTTTCGGTATCCGGTGGTAATGATGTGGTTCGCGTGTTTTCCTCGGTGTCCCATTTTTTTCAGCAGGGGATGATGCCCAATACAGATTATAACAATTTTTCGGGGCGGTTAAATACAGATTTTACGATCAGTCCTAAATTTAAAACCATGGTAAACATGAGTTTCAGTAATGCAGGAGGGTATACTTACAGTTCCGATCGCTTTGGAGAGGGATTAGCCTATTGGTCTCCTCGGTATGATGTGCGCGATTATCTTAATGAAGATGGAACACAAAATTGGATCGGGACTAATAATCCAATATATGGTACCGCGACGAATAAATTAAAGGGTGTGACCAACCGCTATATTGGAGGTGCTACCTTAACATACGACCCCGCAAGTTGGTTGAACATCATGTACCGCTTCGGTTTAGACACCTATTCTGATAATCGTTTGCGTACAGCGCCTGGTCCGATGGGCATTCCCGGTGAGCGCACTTATGATAATCAACTCGGTTTTGTGGGTGAATATAATACGACTTTCCGTTCGCTTAATAGTACGTTTGTGGCCAGCTTGAATACCAATTTTACAGACGACCTCAAGGGTACACTGCGTTTAGGACATGAGGTGTTTGATCGGCGGGTAAACGAGGTCGGGGTGTTAGGTAGCGAGCTCACCATATATAATTTTTTTAGGTTAGGTAACGCAGCTGTGTTATCAACAGCCCATAATGCACGGGAATACCGGTTGATGGGCTTTTTTGGAGAGGCGACATTGGATTACAAGAACTACCTCTACCTTACGCTAACGGGGCGTACGGATGTTACTTCTACACTTTCGAAGGAAAATCGGTCGTTTTTTTATCCTTCGGCGAGCTTGAGTTACGTATTCGCCGATCATGTGCCCCTGCCGTCTGTCATTTCAAACGGCCGTTTACGCCTTTCGTATGCACGGATAGGTAAAGATGCTTCAGAATATGCTATTTCTTCGGGATTTGGCACCTACAGTTCCCTTCCTGCCGGGTATACCGGATTGACGCTTTCCTCCAACCTTGGCAATCCCGGTCTTCGTCCGGAGTTCACCGACACCTACGAGGCCGGTTTGGAAATGGGCTGGTTCAACAATCGCTTAGGATTGGACTTTACCTATTATTATTCCTTAAGCAAAGACCAGATCGTGCGTCAGCAGATTACTCCTGCTACCGGATATGTAACCACGTCGGTCAATGCGGGTGATATGCGTAACCGAGGAGTGGAACTGGTGATTAATGGTAAGCCTATCACAAACAAGGTGTTTACCTGGGATGCCAATATCAATGTATCGGCCAACCGCAATAAAATACTTTCGCTAGAGTCGCCCATAACATATGGCTCTGCTAGGGGTTATGGTAACGCAGCAGTCACGCAGATCTTGATGGAAGGAGAACAATATGGTAATATCTACGGCAGTTACTTCTTGCGCTATACAGGTGATCAGCCGCATGATGAGGAATTTCTTGACCGGTCTTTACCACTATTAATTGGTGCCGACGGGTTTCCACAGTTATCTGGTTCTAGACAAAAAGTGCTCGGAAATTCACAGCCAGACTGGATTTTGGGATTGGGAAATACGTTTACTTACAAAGAGTTTAGCTTAAACGCCCTGTTTGACGCGCGCTTAGGTTTTGACAGGTACAATTGGTTGGAGAACTTCTATACCGCCTTCGGTATGCCGGATTACACTGTTGACCGAAATGAAACTAAGATCATTGACGGGGTACTTGCTGATGGTACTCCCAATACCAAAGAAGTTTGGTTGGGTCAAAAAATGGGCCCTGATGGAGTTGACTATGGAGAGGGGTACTACCGCCGATTTTATCGAAATGTATCCGAGCCATTTGTCACCGATGCTTCCTGGGTTAGGTTAAGATCTGCAAGCCTTACCTATAATCTACCCTCAGCTTGGCTTCCCAAAAGAGGGTTGAGATCAGCTGCTTTCACGGTGACTGGTAACAACCTGTGGCTATGGACCAAGTACTATGGAGTGGATCCCGAATCGAGTTCATATGAAAGTGGAAGTAATGTAGATAGTTCGGCAGGTTTCACCTACCCCACCGCCCGATCAATCATGTTTACGCTTAGTGTAGGATTATAAAACAAAATTGACATGAAAAAAGTAATAAAATATTCCTTCTATTCCGTGCTATTGACGGTTGGCCTTCAAAGTTGTTCAGGCTATTTTGATGATTTAGCCGATAATCCGAATCAGGTAGTGCAGCCGACTCTTCCCTCGTTACTATCCACGTCGACCTATAAGATCGGTATCAACAGTTATTCGGCAGCGAGTGCAATCGTTCCTTTTGTGCAATATACGGCGAGTCCTGCTGCAAATGGTGCCGGCGACACCTATCAAACACAGAATTTCACCTCGTTGTGGGATGCCCTGTATTTTGCTATGGCAGATGCAAACGAAATGAAGAAGGTTGCGGTAACCCTCGGTGCCAGCGAATACCTTGGTGTAGCAAATTTAATGATCGCTTATAATCTGGCCATAGTAAACGATTACTGGGGATCAGCACCGTTCTCGCAGGCGTTTGATATCAATAATTTTTACCCGCAGTACGATTCGGAGGAAGCTGTGTACGAAAGTACCTTGGGGCTGATCGATGAAGCCATCGCCGAATTGTCCAAAACGGGAGCTACGATGCCGCTTGCAGCAGCTAATGACCTCGTGTACAACGGACCTTCTCTCAATGCAACCACTAGAAGAGAGCTTTGGTTAAAGTTTGCCTATGCAATAAAAGCACGATTAGTGAATAAACTCAGTAAGCAGAGTAACTACGATCCGACAGCGGTTTTGGATGCCGTGGATAATTCATTTACTTCAAATGACGAAGATGCGGGTATGGGCATTTTTAATACGCGCAACAATTGGGCTGGTGTATCGCTGAGTAATATCAATCAATCGCTTGGAGGGTGGTTGTCGGAGCAATTGATCGAGCATCTGGACGGTACCACGTATGGGATTTTTGATCCACGATTGCCAAAGATTACGGATCTAACGGTCGATGGTATCTATATCGGCACAGTAAATGGCGCGGGAAATAGGGGGACACAAGGAAACACCCGACATGATGAGAATTATATTTCACGTAATTCGCCATGGACATCAGACGAAGCGCCTTTATGGATAGTGACTTATGCGGAGCTTAAATTTATTGAAGCCGAGGCTGCGCTCGCCGCCGGAAACCGTCCACGTGCTTATGCTGCCTATTTGACGGGAATAGGTGCTAACATGGATAAGTTGGAGGTTGCTGCTGCGGATAAAGCTACCTATTTGGCTAGTCCTTTAGTAGCTGTGGGCGAATCTGGATTGACCTTGGAGCTTATTTTCAAAGAAAAATATATTGCTACTTATTTAAATGCAGAAGCTTGGAATGATGCTCGTCGGCATGACTATCAATACAAAGATTTTACGATGCCCGAAAACGCTGCTTTGGAGACGTTTATCCGTAGATTGGATTATCCACAAGGAGAGGCGAATAAAAACGGACAAAACGTGCCTACAGAAGTGCCCCGTTCTACGCGGCTGTGGTGGGATTAGTATTGCAGTTCGGTTTAAACAGCAAGGAATAATTGATTTTCTTGCTGTTCAAACTGAATGATTGACTTCACTTTATTTTATATATTCGTATTAACTTCGGTGTAGCCGCTACATAGCACCTACGCAACTTATATAACGCCTGCGGAAAGTGCACAACTTCCCATTCGGCAGGTTTTGAATGCGTTTTGTTTCATTTTTCTATATTTTCTATTGCATAAAGATGCTGTTGTGTGCAATCAAGCACAATTATGGCTTTCCGTTTTGTTTTTATAACGCTTTTGTGCGTTTTTAAAAAATAATTTACAAAATAATGCAATATTGAAAAATTAATTACTATACTTGTGTTAACCAAATGTAAATCTCTGTCTTTTAAGGGAAAAACACTGATAACCATATTTATTAATTTAAAATCTAGCTTATGAAAAAATGGCTTTTTTTATTGCTGCTTGCGTTAACTCTCAGTTTTCACTCCACCTCCATGGCGACGGAGAAAGATGTTAGCAGTATATCGATTGCATTGCAAGATCCTTTAGAGATTACGGGACAAATTACCGACACGCTAGGTGCTCCACTGCCGGGGGTAACCATACGGCTTCGCTCTGGGATTGAAACCACAACAGACCAAAATGGTCGATATGTTTTGGCGATACCTAATGAATTTGTCAAAGATGCGGTTTTGACGTTTAGTATGGTAGGTTTCACCCAACAGCAGATTACCGTGGCTGGCCAAACCAAGATCGATGTTCGGCTTGCCGAAGCATCGAACCTGATCGGAGAAACCGTTGTCACAGCCTTTGGTCAACGCGCCAGAAAGGAGGATGTCGTTGGTGCAATTACCACGGTCAACCCTTCAGATCTAAAAATTCCTTCCAGTAACCTTACCACGGCTCTTGCCGGTAGGGTGGCAGGGATTATCGGTTTTCAGCGTACGGGTGAACCGGGCGCAGACAATGCCGAGTTTTTTATCCGCGGTGTGACGAGCTTTGGCTATAATCAAGGTCCGCTCGTCCTGATCGACAATATTGAATCGACGACTACCGACCTGGCCCGGATGCAAGTGGATGATATCGAGAGCTTCTCTGTGTTAAAGGATGCCTCTGCGGCGGCGCTATATGGTGCTCGTGGAGCGAATGGCGTTATATTAATTACGACCAAAGAAGGTCGACGTGAAAGCATGAACCTGTTTGTTCGTGTGGAGAACTCTCTTTCGACACCGACCCGCGAGGTAGACGTAGTAGATCCGATTACTTATATGAAGCTCGCTAATGACGCGATATTAAGCAGGATGCCAGGACAAGGTACCGTATATAGCCAGAGAAAAATCGAATATACCCCTCCCGGAGGCTCGCTGGAATACCCTGCGGTAAACTGGCGGGATGAACTGATCAATGATTTTGCGATGAATCAGCGGGTAAATATGAATATTCGAGGGGGAGGTTCTATTGCGCAATACTTTGTCTCTGGTGCTTTTAACCAGGATAATGGTATCCTTAAGGTGCCTAAAGTATCCAACTTCAACAATAATGTTAATCTCCGGACGTATAACCTACTGAGCAATGTCAGTATCAACCTAACAGACCGTACACAGATGAAAGTCCGGTTGAGCGGTACCTTTGATGATTACAACGGGCCGTTGCAGAGTGCGACTAAGGTATACCGGGATGTAATGCGGGCGGTGCCAACCTCATTTATGCCCTACTATCCTCCCGGCGAAAACTATAAGTTTTTGAATCATATTATGTTCGGTAACTCCTATACTTCAGATGAGCCGAGCTATTTGAATCCATATGCAGAGATGGTCAAGGGTTATCGGGAGTATTTCAGGTCTAGAATGCAAGCACAGGTCGAGTTAAATCAAAAGCTTGATTTTCTTACGGAAGGCCTTTCTTTTACCGGACGTGTGACCACGACACGCTACGCGTATAATGAACTCAGAAGGTCTTATGTACCGTTTTGGTATCAATATATGGGAGTAGATCAAAATGGAAATAATCTATACAATCCGTTAAATGCGGATTCAGGTAACGAAACTCTGGGATATACCCAAGGAACTAAAGATATAACTTCTATATTCTTTTTGCAGGGTATAGCCAATTACAACCGTAAGTTTGGGGAGCACTCACTCACCGGGATGTTGGTGGGGACGATGAACAGTGAACAGGAAGGGAATGCGGGAAGCCTGCAATTATCCTTGCCACACCGTAACATAGGTTTGGCCGGACGATTAGCGTACGGCTATTTAGGCAAGTACCATCTTGAAGCCAACTTTGGGTATAATGGCTCGGAAAGATTCTCGACAGTACATCGCTTTGGGTTCTTCCCGTCTGCCGGCGCCGCTTGGCATGTGTCGAAGGAGAACTTTTTCGAGCCTTTGACACCCGTTGTCTCTAATCTCCGGCTGAGGGCTACATACGGCCTAGTGGGTAATGATGCTATCGGTTCGGCGAGTCAACGTTTTTATTATCTTTCCGAAGTCAATACTGATGCTGCTAGAGGTTGGACATTTGGCCCCAGCATGGATGAAAACTTAGCCGGTATCAATGTATCCCGCTATCCAAACGCGGAAATCTCTTGGGAGACAGCTTCTAAAACCAACCTGGCTTTAGAACTGGGTTTATTTAATAATGCATTTGAGCTCCAAGCTGATTGGTTTACCGAAAAACGAAAAAGTATTTTTATGGAACGTGCCGATATCCCGGCAACGATGGGTCTCTCAGCTCTTATCCATGCCAATATCGGAGAAGCGTCTGCGTCTGGTATTGATTTGCAAGGTACCTATAAGAAAAGCTGGTATAATGGTCTGTGGCTACAGGGTATGATGAATTTTACCTATTCGACCAATAAATATATAGTCTATGAGGAGCCGGCGTATCCACATCCTTGGCTATTCCGTGCAGGCTATCCGATACGTGTGCAAAGAGGATATATCGCAGAGAAATTGTTTAGTGACGAAGCGGAGATACGCAATTCGCCCGAGCAACAGTTAGGAGGTGAGGTCATACCTGGTGATATCAAATATATGGATGTCAATGGCGACGGCATCATCAGTACCTTGGATCAAGTGCCTTTGGGCTATCCAACTGTTCCGGAGATCAACTACGGATTTGCGCTTTCTGGAGGATTTAAGGGTTTTGATTTCAATGTCTTGTTTACCGGTCTAGCAAGAGAGACGTTCTTCATCGATCCTGCAGCTACCGGACCTTTTAGAAACTATGTATATGTTGACAATGGTGTGGTGGAAACTGTAAATGGGCGGATGAGGAATAATGTTTTACAAGTCTATGCAGACGATCATTGGTCTTTGGACAATCGGGATCCCTATGCGCTCTTTCCAAGATTGGGCTGGGAATCGGGAGCTCCTAACAATGAGGTGACTAGCACCTGGTGGATGCGCGACGGCTCGTTTATGCGTCTGAAGTCGGCGGAGATCGGCTACACCTTTAACAAAGACAAAGGCATATTGGCAAACATAGGAGTTAAAAACCTCCGCGCGTATGTCAGTGGGTCTAACCTGCTGACATTCAGTAAGTTCAAGCTGTGGGATGTGGAAATGGCAGACAGAGGTATGAATTATCCCATTCAGCGTGTGTTTAACTTAGGAGTAAAGGTTGATTTTTAAAGAAAACGTTTATGAAAAAAATTAGAAAAATAGCACTGGCTTTCTTAACCCTACAGCTGTGTATGTCCGGGTGCAGCTACCTGGATGTTGTGCCTGATAATGTGCGGACAATCGAGCATTCGTTTGCACTGCGGATTGAAGCAAGAAGGTATCTGTACACCTGTTATTCTTACCTGCCCCAGCATGGGGAACTCACTTCGTCCAGTCCGTCTTACGCAGGGTTCGAAATGTGGCCCTTGGCATACAACGAGAGCAATACATCCCGGTTTGTGATGGGGCAACAAAATGTATCAAATCCCCTGCTGAATTATTGGGAAGGACGAGCAGGAGGAAAGGATTTGTGGCAAGGTATTCGAGATTGTAATATTTTCCTGGAAAATATTCGTAACGTGCCTGATATGCAACCCGCTGAGCGTGAAGTATGGACGGCTGAAGTCAAGTTTCTAAAAGCCTATTATCATTTCTTCCTGATGCAGCTGTACGGACCTGTCCCTTTGATCCGTGAAAATATGCCGATTGATGCCCCTGTTGCTTCCGTAAGGATCAAACGGGAGCCGGTGGATGTCTGTGTGGACTATATTGTCGGGCTTTTGGATGAAGCATTGGTTTTTCTGCCTAATCTTCCTTTGAATCAGATTGATCGGGCAAATTACGGACGGGTCACGGCCATGATGGCATTAGGATTGAAAGCCAAGTTGCTGGCGACTGCCGCCAGCCCATTGTTCAACGGCAATCCGGATTATGCCGATTACATCGATCCGGAGTTGGGGCAATTGTTTAACCAGACCTATTCAGCCGAAAAGTGGCAACGCGCCATGGAGGCTGCTAAAGCAGCAATTGACAATGCTACGAGTATCGGTATGCCGCTTTTTGTGTTCGACCCTGGGCTCCTACCACTATCCGATACGACACAATACGAGATGAATATACGGGAGGCTTTTGCCTCGCGCGACGCGAATATCCGTGGTGAGGTCATCTGGCCGAATACCAATGCGTGGGCACTCCAAAGTGCACTAACACCGAGATCATGGGATCCCAATTCGACCAGTACGGGCCCGACAGGTGCGTATGGTCCGCCATTGCAGATTGCGGAGATGTTCTATACCGATAAGGGCTTGCCAATCGATCAGGACAACACCTGGGCCTATGACAATAGGTATCAGTTCAGAACAGGAGATATCGCAAATAAGCAACATGTCCAACAAGGGTACGAAACAATAGAGCTACACTTTCATCGGGAACCACGTTTTTACGCCAATATCGGTTTCGATGGCGGGATATGGTATGGGCAAGGTGTATACACGGAAGGTAATAACTGGCATTTGCAAATCAGGGGAGGTCGGTATACGTCCGTAAGGGAAACATCTGCACACTCGCCGACTGGTTATTATCCAAAGAAACCGATCAACTATACAAATGTTATAGATGTCGCTACCTATCGCGTGAGTAGCTATTTGTTTCCAAATATGCGTTTAACCGACATTTATTTGTTATATGCTGAGGCTATCAACGAATTCGAAGGTCCGAACGGACCGAACAGCAGTGCACTGTTTAGCCATTTAAATGCTGTACGTGCCAGGGCCGGCGTGCCGACGGTGCAAGAGTCTTGGGATGGTTCTTGGTCAAGGTCACCGGGCCGGTACAATACCAAAGAAGGAATGCGTGGCATCATTCGGCAGGAGCGTCGTATTGAGCTGAACAGCGAGTCGCAGGTCTATTGGGATTTATTGCGTTGGAAGATGGCGGAAACCGTGCTCAGCCAACCTGTATTGGGATGGAACAAACGAGGCGTGACTTCCGAGGAATTTTACACGCAGACGGTGATATACCAACGTCAATTTAGGAAACGGGATTATTTTATGCCAATCCGCGAATACGAATTGTTGCGTAATGAAAACCTGTTGCAAAGTCCAGGATGGTAAGTTTTTTGAAGAAAGGAATTACTTTAGTATTCATTAAGGTATAAATAGCAATATTATGAAAATTTTGAAATTATCGATTATTTTATGTTCACTCTTTGTGTTGTTCGCGTGTGAAGAGGAGAAGCATGCTCCTCTATTCTCCGGAGGAGCACCAAGCCCCGTGTCTCAATATGACATTGAAAACCTGCCTGGCGCAGCGGCTATTCGCTTTAAGCTGGACGATCCGAATACAGCATACGTTAAGGCTGTATATACGATAGAGCATGGGTTGACAAGAACGACCAGGGTGTCTAAGTTTGACAATAAACTACTGGTGGACGGTTTTGCGCAATCAAAGGAGTACTCCATAGCTATCTATGCTGTCGGGAAAGACGAGCAAGAATCGGCACCTATCCATGTTACGATACATCCAGAGACTCCTCCTTATCAGCAGGTAGTGGCCGATATTAACGTCGAAGCTGACTGGGGAGGTGGCAAGATAACAGGTATGAATCCTACGAAAGCAGTGCTTTTGATTGGCGTGGTAAAGAAAGATCCTGCTACAGGACAATGGGTGGATGTGTTCGCCAGAACAGGTGTTAATGACGTTATGCAAGTCTTTTTTACCGAAAGCCAGGACATCAAGTTTAATTTTCGCGGGCAGGCCCCTGTCGAGACCGAATTCGGTATCTATACCCGGGACAGATGGCAGAATTTTAGCGATACGGTCAGTTTTACTTTTGAACCTTGGGAAGAAATTCAATTGCCTATCTCGCATCAAAATCCTGCGCACTTCTCCGTTGATCTAACGGGGGATGCAGTACCTACATCAACTACATATCCGAAGTCGCGGATGTTCGATGGCCTGAAAGCTACCTGGGCAGACGGATACTATTCTGTTGCCAATAATAACTGGCCGAAGACCGTTACCATCGACCTGCTCAAACCTTATCAGCTCAGCCGGTTCAAATATTGGCAAAACAATAACCTCTACTACCAATCTGCCAATGCAAAGCATATTCGGATATGGGGAAGTAATACGCCTAGTACGGATTATAGCACCTGGATCTTGTTGGGTGAATGGGATGATTGGCGACCATCGGGCTTACCGCCTACTACCTTAAACGCTGGCTTGACAGCTGAGGATTTGGAGGCTGCGCGAGCAGGTAATGATTTCGACTTCCCGTTAGAGATACCGGGCGTACGCTATATCCGTATCGAAACGGTCAGCACCTGGGAGCCTCGTACGCAGGTATATTTTCCCGAGCTGGAGTTTTGGGGAAGGCCGACAGAATAAAAAACAAAATGATAAAAGCGAAGCGTTAAGAAACTAACATGTTATGAGAAAGAATAGTATTTCATTGATTGCCGGTATTTTTTGTGCAGGGGTCTTGTTTTTGATCTCCTGTACAAAGCAGGATCACTTCTATAAGGATTTTGTCGTTGATCGAAATTATATCGGAAAGCCTGACTCGATTTGGGTTCAACCCGGAGAATACCGCGCGCTGGTGGGGTGGGTCACACCGACAGACAGCGAGGCCAAGGATATCATCATCCGCTGGAGCCAAACAGACTCGGTGGTGAAGGCCATAGACCACAATGTGGCTGAACAGTCTGTTATTATTGATAATCTGGAGGAGCGGGACTATATATTCAATGCCTATACCACCGACCGAAAGGGAAACCGTTCGTTGCTGATGGAATTGAGTATTCCGGTGTATGGTGATGTGTATAGAGCCACATTGAAAGAGCGAGAGCTGAGTCACAGCGTGTTCTTTCCCTCCGACTCTATAGCACTTGTGTGGAATGGAAAGGGGTTATTGGAGACGCTGTATGGGTCTGAAATCGAATATACAGACCATGCCGGCGTGAAGCAGAAAGTTGTTTCCGAATCCACATCTACGATCGGTGCGCTGCATGGTGTTGATCCAGATGAACCGATCACTATACGGACGACATATCGCCCGCATCCCAATGCGCTGGATTACTTCTATCTGGAGCCGGAGGTTGTGGATCTGAATGCCATAAAACGGACGAGCTTGACTTTCAGCAGTGTCAGTTATACAGATGCTATATATGTCGATTTTAAGTACGCCCGGGGATTCCTTATCGGTGATGTGCCGCGGCGGGTTGGCAAGGATATTGATATGGCCTATGCATTGGGTGCCGGGTCAAGGGGCAACTTGTTCACCATTGATGGTGATGGATTTGCGGTCTTTGCATCCGCGTGGCAGTCGCAGATTGCCCAATGGCCGATTCGGAATGTTGGCAAATTCAAGAGATTGCCTTCTAATGCAGAATCAGTTGCCCTATATGAGAGTTTGGACGAGATGGATAGGGAGCAAATGGCTGCAGCGTATAACAATTCTACTGTTGCGGAGTCAAACCGATTGTTTGGAACGATTGCCGCTAATACCATATTGAAGCCTAATGATGTTGCCCTTTTGTGGTCTGCGGACAGGGATCTGTATATAGCGATAAAGGTCACCGGCACACCACCACCTGTTTCCGGTGCTTTGGGAGACTTTTCCATAGAGTTTAAGGTTTCCAAACCTTAATGATTTAAGGTTGCAAAAGAGTCCAGTTGTCTAACGCAACTGGACTCTTTTTTCAAACTTCGGGAAACGCTGCAGAGCTTAAAATCTTTCTTTCGAGATTATACCATATTCAATAACGTGAACCCGGGATACGATGAATATTTCAGCCCTACGGGGTTTAACCTGTGTCATGAATGATTTCAGGCTCTTAATTAATGAAATTACATAATCTTAACATTCTAACAACTGGTGTTTTCTATTTTTGGACTTATCTGATATAAATTTATAAAAACATATGATAACTACATTAAAAGGGAAAAAAGCAATAGTTACCGGCGGAGGTAGAGGTCTAGGAAAAGCTGTTGCTTTGTATCTTGCCAGAGAAGGAGTACATGTTGGAATTACGGGGCGTAATGAAGAGAACTTGAAAGTCACGCTCGCCGAACTACACGATATTGGCGTTAATGCAGCCTATGCCGTATTTGATGTAACAGAGGAAGCTGCTGTTCAGCAAGGTGTCAAGAGGTTGGTCGAAAAGTTAGGAAGTGTAGATATACTGATCAATAATGCCGGGGTAGGCGATTTTGGTAAGATCGCAGATATGTCTTCTAAACAGTGGGAAGATGTTATTCGTGTAAATCTTTTTGGTGTCTATTACGTTGCAAAAGCAGTTTATCCTTTTTTGAAAGATAAAGGTGAGGGTGATATCGTGAATGTAGCTTCTACAGCAGGCTTGAAAGGAGGCGGTAACATGTCTGCCTATGCCGCATCGAAAGCAGCTGTTGTTTCCCTGTCACAGTCTATGATGGCCGAATGGCGTAAAGAAAATATCCGCGTCATTACATTGACGCCAAGTACCATTGCCTCTGATATGAGTATCCAGGGTGGACTTACAGATGGTAATCCGGAAAGCGTTTTACAACCAGAGGACTTTGCGCAATGGGTATGCGATATGCTTAAAATGAATAGGAGAGCTTTAGTGGCTAGTGCCTCTCTATTTTCAACTAATCCGTAGTTCTTGAGAAATAAAAGTAAGAGCGCACTACTTGATATTCTCAAGCAGGGTGCTCTTAACTTTTTTAAGCTATAAGTCAAACATGGCGTAGGGGATACGTACACCTTTTACCCGGTAATAATAAGGGTCGTAATTGCCGTCGCTTTCTTTAATTGCCCCATCTCCAGTGTCCACGCAGGCACCGAAGTTCATGCTGTAGGTAACCAATAGTTCATCTTTCCCATTATCAGAAGATGTATGAATCAAGGGGGTGTAAACTCTCGCATTTTGTCCTTTGTAGAACTCGGTAAATGTATGGACCAATTTCTTTGGCGTGAATGGCCCTATTGGGCTACTAGCCGTGGAAATATACATATTAATAGAAGATATCCCACAATAGAACCCCTGATCCATAGTAAGGTGTATATATTTCCCATTAAGGTAACTGACATAGTTGGTCCCCATTCCCGTATTTACGTGGGCCGTCGACACTGTACTTGCTGTCGCTACCCATGCACTTCCGTTCCAGAAAGTCCAATTCTGTGGATCATCTTGTGGGAACCGGCTAACATGGAGATATGTATTGTATCCAAAGCTCTCCGGGATGGAGCGGCTACCATACACATATACATAACCATCATTTGCCTTCACCATTCCGTTGGCAAACCGCATTAACTTTTCCGAAGCAGTCAAGCCCGCAGGTGTCGTCCGCTCGGTCTGCCAGTGGGTGGAACTAATAGGAGTCAGTTTATAAAGCGATTGGTGATCGTTTTCCGATCCCAGACCCTCGCCCTCCGTATTGTGTATATACACCACATTATCGATTTCAACTCCGGCTCCTGGCCAGCTCCAGGTTTTACCGGGGTATTTAGGAATTAAATTGCCAACCCCTCCATTGGACCGCCCGTCGGCCGTCATCATTGGAGCAGCCGGATTCCAATCGTCATTAGAAGGCTGAATAATAATCGAGTTGGTATAGGATATAAAATGGTTACCATACAAGTTGCCGTTAGGAGCCATTGAACCGTGGTGCCACGCATCTTGTGTTACCCATAGCACCCTACCGTCAGAAAGCGGAATACTGTTTCCCTGATCGAACGCAACCGAACCCGTTGTGCGTTCAAAGAAATGACATACATCATCGTCCCTGTAGCTATCTTTTGATAGTTTTACGATATCCCATTTCTGCCGATCATCATCCGCTTTCGGCTCCTGCGTAATATATACCTTATCTGGTGTACTGGTCATGGAAACATACAGCCCATTAGTTTTATTCGATATTTCATATTTTCCGGTTTGATTGATTTCCGCTATCTTCCACAGTTGTGCGTCCAAGGAAGTTGCGGGCGCTCTTTTCTGTTTCAGTTGCTCCCCAGCGGCAGCACCTGCAGTTAAGAACTTTCCACTATGGAGGTTCCTGAATTTATAATATTTTATGTCTTCTTCTGTAGCATGATAAATAATATCCCACTCCTGCCATCTTTGAAGATTTTTTCCATTGGTTATGTCAGAATTTCCGACATCTACCCCCGCATCCTCTACATATTTTTCATTGAAGTTGTTATCGCCCGCTATCTGCATTACCCTGCCGTTTAGTATGCTTGAAATGCTATACGTGTCGTATTCGCTGATTTCAGAATCATAGACGGCAAATTCCACTTTCCATTCCCTGCGTTGCCCCGATGCCGAAGTGACCGTATAGGTTACGGTTTTATTTGCCGAAACGTCGATTATTTCACCAGATGCAGGTCGGATTGTGGCATCGTCCGAAATTTCAATAATCGGTTTTAGCGCGCCCAGGTTGGCATCGGATGTTACTTTCACCAAGACCTGATCCAAGTCTTTCAATAAGGAATTTATCTCCATATTGGCGTGCATAGCAAGGCAAGAAGATAATAAACAGATAATGGTTAATAAAATTCTTGTAACTGTCAACACGCGTATCTATAATTTTGGTCCTTTACCCACAAACCTACGAAATATACTTTTATTCATCCGTTCTTTCCCATAATTTGATCTCCTGGTTTATCAAGCATTAGGCGGTATAAGCGTCGATGAAAAAAAGCCCGGTTATCGGCACGTACGCATCTCGCCACAGATACCGAAAGGCATAACCTGGGTAAAATCGACTATAGATAGCCCTTACGGCCCCGTCGGCGTTGACTGGACATTGGAACAAGATAAGCTCCGGATGCAAGTTGCGATACCAGTTGGCAGTAGCGCGACCGTTGTTGCGCCAGACAATATGCAACTTTCAAAAGTTAATGGCAAAGTACGTCACGGCCAATCCATTAAAATGGAAAATGGCATACACCATATCGAAATGACCTTGCATTCGGTAAATCATTAGCCGCATGAAGATTACTATCTGGCAAGACCGGACGTTCTATCCACGGCATGGCTACAGAAGTTGGTACATCTCGGGGCAATCAGGTCTACAAGACTGTCATTTTTGATGCATCAAGTGTAATGTAGGTAGACACAAGTATGCGTTGGGATGCTACAAGTTTGCATCTTGACGGATCAAGTTTCAAACTTGATGGACAAAGTTTGAAACTTGTAGCGATATCTTTGTGTCAAGGCGCATCAAGTTTGTATGTTGCTGCAGTAAGTTTCTTGCCGGTTAACGCCTATTAGAAACTTGATGCATCATGTTTAAATGTTGGCTTAGCCTGCCGTAAACTTGATGCGACATCTTTTAATCTTGATGGACAAAGTTTGAAACTTGGTGTATAAAGTTCTTTGCTTGGTGCATCAAGATTGACGCCAGATTAGTCATACCCCTCTCCATCCGAAGCTTCTTTCCAACTTTTTACGGTGTAGTTTGTACGGGATTGGGAAGTGTCTCCACCATAGATTAGTGGAATATGCGGATATGGAAGTCCTTCTACACATCTACAATCCCGCTATGCAGAAATGGAAAGCCCAACCGCTTGCCATTGGCATTACATCAGCCTTCTCGATTTCACTCTTAACGAATGGTGACAAACTGTATATTGCTAAAGCGCTAATGAACGCGGCTACGGTGGAGTATCACGAAGTGGCTGTTTCTTATTGAAGGTGAAGGCTCGACTTCTAGATAGGATGATTTAGAAAATGCAATCTAAATCGAAGGATAGCTTCCGACAAGAGGTATACGGGACGGGCTTACAGATCTTATTTAAAATTAATCCATAAATTTTAAATAAGGTTTTTTTATTTAAATTAGCTTGCTAAATTTTAAATAGCTGTATATCCTATTTAAAATGAGAGCAGTACACGAAGTCATCATTTACTCAATATATTAGATCATTTGTATCAGCGTCCGATCATTAACGCACAACAGGTAGTAGAATTTACAGGTGTATCAATGCCAACCGCCTACAAAATTATTGATGAAATGGAGCAATATGATATATTAAAAGAAATGACTGGCGGTAAAAGAGGATGCGTGTCGCGAAGTTGGCCTCGTTCGTCGAGCACTATGTGGATAAAGGAGTCTATTTATTAAGGTTTCTGATCCTATTTTAACGATAAGTTCAAACTTCATCCATTTGAAGCTCGAATACTCAACTTTTTGAGCCTCAAATTGCCCGATATTGAGCTTATTATTTGCTCCATTACAAAGATTCACATCCGCAGGGGCTGGTTTCCAAATTATCCTTCTCGCTATTTAGCTTCTCGCTGCATTACTATTTCAGGACTTAACGTTCCAGTAACCTCTTTTCCCGCCTTCCCTTTCGATCATTTTCTTCACCCTAAGCGTATCAATGTGCTTCTGTACAGCAGACTCATTTATCCCCACTTTAGATGCCAGTTGACTACGGGAAATAGCCGGATTTTCTTTTATCAGTTCCAATACTTGTTGCTGCCTTTTGGTAAGGAATATTTTATTCACTTGACCACCTATTTGACCACCCATAAATTTAGGAAATGTCATGCGAATAAAGTTGGGAAAGAACCTAAAACAACTTTTGTCATAAGATTTCAAAATACGCGGTACCCCGGATCCCAGCGGCTCTACCAGTTCTAAATCCCGGTATATGCGCATGAGTTCTTTATTGCGAGGGGCTGATATCCCTTCGAAGAATTCTTTTTCGCTAAATCCGTCAGGTAAAGAACCTGCCGAAGTGATTTCAATCCGGTCATCAAAGATTTCAAATTTCGGCGGGATTTCTTTTGTGTAGTCATTATGTACGAAAGCGTATTTTAATGGTTTAGGCTTTTTTATAGATAAATTGGAGCGATATCATCTATATTCAAGAGGTTTAGATGCGATAGATAGCTGAAATTGTGATAATTAAGACTAAAATTCTTGTTTTTTATTTTTATTTCATATATTAGAAGTATCGAACTTATTATTATTGCTATTTACTCTCGGGTAGTGCTGTTTGTCCTTATTGTGTAGGTTGAATCCCTCTTATTTTCCGTTTCTTTTTTTACGTTAGTTGTAATAGACTATTTTTTTTATGAAAAACTACCGGTGATAGATGCGCTGTAAGCCTGTTGCCGTAGGTTTTCATAAAGGAAGTAGTGTCTTTTATCGATATTAACTTAAAAATTACTTAAATATGAAGCAGCACGATTGTTTTACTTCCATGACCGGCATATCCTTTCAATGCCGGGGACATCAAATCACGACACTGGAGCGTTATTTTTCCTATAATGACAAGAACATAAAGCCAAATAGCCATTCGAAATGAAAAAATATATTCTGCACACATTATTGGTACTTGCTGTCTGTACGAAGCTGCTTATCGCACAACCGAATAACATTGTTCCCGTATCGCCTGAGGCGGCCGCACTGACAAAGATGGTAAACTATCCTATCAACCTGAACACCGGGCTCCCCGATATCAGCATCCCGTTCTACGAGATCAACGTAGGCGGATTAAAGCTACCTATCGCGCTGGAGTACCATGCCGGGGGCTTTAAGATCAACGAGCAGTCGACGCGTTCGGGCATGGGCTGGTCGCTGAGTTCGGATCTGCAGATCGCCCGGACGGTCAACGGGCTGGACGATTTTTTTTCAGGTGGCCATAGCGGCTATATCAACAATTCCCTGATAAGGGCCTTCTATCCCAACCCCACCAATTGCCCGGGCTGCGACTTTCCGTTCAGTAACCAATACCATATGTACCAGCTGGCCTCGGGCTGGAACGATGGCGCTCCGGACCGGTTCAGCTACAAGCTATTGGGCAAGTCGGGCTCGTTCTATTTCCAGAAGAACGACACCGGGACGGGCTACACGATTGTCCCGGTACCGTTCGACAACATCAAGATCCAGTATAATGACGGGGCCTTCATTATCACGGACACGGACGGGACGATTTATTACTTTGGCGATCCCGGTCCGGGCGAGCCCTTGACCAAGGGCATCGAGATGTCCGACGTAGATGAGCCTCACGGAGGGGGTGGCGTGCGTTCGGCCTGGAAATGCCGACGTATCGTCAGCAGCAACGGTACCGATGAGGTCACATTCAGCTACACCGCCAAGACCGTGGCGCGGTACCGGACCTACCACGACCTGATCGAGTACTATTACAACGATGACCCCTGTAGCCTGGAGCCGGGCAACCACTTTACCTCCGGCACCTCTCCCATGAACAACCCGCTCTGGAACTATCAGGACCTGACGGCCAATATCCCTTTCTACAAGATATCTTCGCCCAAGTACATGGTATCCCCTGCGGGTGCCAGCAAGGCCTACTTCCACGTGCCACATCTGAACAGCGGAGACGAGGTGGTTGACAGGATCTATGAAAAGAACGAGGGCACCGGCGTGCAGGGCACGAACGTGGCCGGGCTGTCGGTCAGTGATATCAGCTTCCGTGGCGGCAAGGTGCAGTTCAGTGGCGGGGACAAGCTGAACTATATCCGGGTGCTGGACCAGAACAATACCGAGGTGAAGTCGCTGCATCTTTTCCATTCGTACACCGCTCCATATTATGTCGAGGCGGCCAAGTTCTACAACGGTACGAACTTCCAGGGCACGATGTACCTGGACTCGCTGCACGTACGAAACGGCACGGATACCTACGAACGGTACGCACTCTACTATACGAATAAGTTCTGTTACGGCAACCACCTGAAAGGGCACGATGCCTGGGGCTACCCGAACGCATCTACCGAGGACATAGACTATGTCAATGTCGACGAAAACGTGCCTGTGTCGCTCCCGACCATAAGCTTCGAACTGGCCAGGTTTTACCGCGATATATATGGCTGGTGCAACAATTTTGCAGTCAATATCCCCTTCAAGATCGGGGATGACGACTGGGCGGAGGCCCCGGACGAGAATGCCATGAAGCGGGGCGTGCTGCGCCGGATCGTGTACCCCACCGGCGGGATCACGGATTTCGACTTTGAGGCCAACAGGTACACCGAGGAGTTCCGCCGTGTGGATCCCATTCCTAGCTACGGCATCCACAGCTTCCTGCCCCAGCTGTCCGGCGGGCTCCGTATCCGGGCCATCAACCACTACGATGCTGACGGGACACATCAGGGACAGCGGTACTACCGCTACGGTATGTACGAGGAGGGCACCGGCCTGCTGATGCACCGGCCGGTCAGGGAGACGCAGAACGGCAGGTTCCACTACAGCGCTACAAGCTACGAACAGAAGGTAGCCTATCTGCAGGGGTCTATGATACCTCCCTTTCCTTGCGAGACCGCGGAATGCCTGGCAGTGCTGGCGACAGAGACCAAGACCACCTACCGGCCGGCGTCCGCACTTAGCTACAACTACTCCGATGGGGCGCCCATCTACTACCAGAAGGTGACCGAGTACCGGCAGGACCAGGAGCAGACCGGCAGGACCGTGCACGAGTACTTCCCACCCGATCATTTTTACGACCCCCTCGATGTGCCGATGTACGCGTCTGCCCGCATACCGGAGACGAATATACCGTATATTCGGACGGGCGGGCTGATGGGCCTGCAGAAGTCGGTCACGGCCTATAGGGGGCGGGGGCAGGGCGTCCCGGGGTACGAACGTGTTTCCAAAACGGAATACGAATACCAGCGTTACCTGCGGCCGGAGCAGATCCGTGTGGTCTATAGCTTCACGCGCGTACTTTACGTGATAGCAGAAGGGTACTATACGGGCACGATGGAGAACATCTACAGTGCCTGGTTCGACCCGTCCCCAAACTATGTGTACGGACAGTACGGGATCGCCTCGGCAAGGGTACTTGCCCAACAAGGTAACCGAGACGGTGTACGAGGGAGTGGACAGCCTGCGGACGGTCAGCCAGTACAGTTATGCCAGCTTGCCCTATCTGCAGCCCACGAGCATCAGCACCACGGACAGCAAGGGCCAGACAACCCTGAAGACAATCAAATATGCCTATCATTTTACTGGCACACCGGTGTATGCCGACATGGTCGCGGCCAACAGGATTAGCCAGCCCGTAGAGGAGATCGAGTCGAGGAGTGGCGAGGTATCCCGAACAAAGACCAACTATGCCACTTTCCCTGTGGGAGCGGGACTGATCGCGCCGTCCTCGGTACAGCGTTCGGTAGGGGGGGCGCCGCTACGCACGGAGATGACTTTTCACGCATACGACCAGTACGGTAACGTGCTGCAACAGACGGGTCTCGACGGTAAGCCTGTTTCGTACCTATGGGGATACCGGCACTGCTATCCGGTAGCGGTGCTCGAAGGCGTGCAGTACAGCGAGGTCCCCGCGTCGTACAAGAACAACAGTGCCGTTGTCAACCCTGCTGGCGACGCGCCCCTGCAGACGCTGCTGGAGGGGCTTCGCACGGCCCTGCCCTCAGACCGTACGGTTACGACCTACACCTATAAGCCACAGGTGGGGATGAGCCGGCAGGCGGACGCCAATGGGCTGACGACTTATTATGAGTACGATGGCATCGGCAGGCTCCATCTGCAAAAGGACAGCGACGGCAAGCTGGCGCACCGCTACGAGTACCGGATGAAAGGGCCCGCGCAGCCCTGGGCAAGCACCATGCTCTACGCCAATATCCCCCTCATGCGCTCGTACACCCGCGAGATCTCACCTGGCGTACGGCAGTTCTACAATAGGTCCGTTCCCGGTGGGAAGTATATAACGACCTACGGCCAGGCGACTGCGGAAATGGCCGCAAGGGAGGAAGGGAATTGGTACGAACCTGTACTTCACCCACCGGAAGTTCCGCCGGTGCCGACATCGGGCATGGCCGCGGTAAGGCTGTACCAGTACCTTGGCTTCAGTACAGGCTTTGGCGATCCAGATCTGTTGTCCATAGATTTTATCCAGGACGGATCCATCGTGGCCAGCCAGCGTTTCAGCTCGTCATCCTTGCATCCGGACTATGCCACGATATACCTTCCGCCGGGAGAATACCGGGTCAGCATGCGCACCAATGCTGACGTGAACTACCAGGGCGGGTGTCCGCACTTCATCTTTTACGGTGGCCAGCCCCCGTACCAGTACGGTAGCAATGATTTCGTGAAGACGGGCACTTCTTTTGTGCTGCAGGCGGGGGAGACCTACGACGGCGAAGTCTTCATAAAGTTTGCCTATTGAACCCTGTCATGACCAAGAAAATGAAAAGACACCTGACAACAATCCTGATCCTCCTGTGCTGCACCGCAGCACAGGAGATCCTTGCCCAGTCGCCGAGCAGCGGGCAGAACCATATCGTGCAGAGCACCCCCCGCCGGGCCTATGGCTCGGTTGCCGAGTTACAGGGCAAGCCGGTAGACTCGGTGAACCGCAGGGTGCAGTACTTCGACGGCCTGGGCCGGCCGTTGCAGACGGTAGACTGGCAGGCCAGCCCTGGCAAGAAGGACATCGTTCAGCATACCGAATACGACCAGTTTGGCCGGGAAATCAAAAAATACCTGCCCTATGCCGAGCAGACGGGCAGCGACGGGAGCTACAAGCCCGGGGCCAAGGCCAGCCAGCTGGACTACTACAAGCCGACTGGATGGGACAGCCACGTAAAGAAGACCGCCCACCCCTACGCGGTGTCGGTGTTCGACCGGAGCCCGCAGGACCGTGTGCTTGAGCAGGGATCTCCGGGAGAGGTCTGGCAGCCGATTGCCAGCCGTGGCACGGCCACGGCTACGGGACGTACCGTGGTTACCGGATACGGGCTGAACACGGCGAACGATGTTCGTCTGTGGGACGTGGTTGCCGGAGGGGCTACAGGTACGGGCTTTTACCCGGCGGGCCGATTGTACAGGACCACGGTAAAGGATGAGAACTGGGTAGCAGCCATTGGTAACGGCGGCACGGTAGACGAGTACAAGGACACCGACGGACGCGTGGTACTGAAACGTATATGGGAGACGGGCAGCAAGGCGCTAAATACCTACTACGTGTACGACAACCTCGGAAACCTGCGCTACGTGATACCCCCCGGCTACACGGCTACGACCGTGACGGACAACAGTGGCGACTTCAACGAACTGCTGTACGCCTACCGGTATGACAACAGGGGGAGGTTGGTGGAAAAGAAGGTGCCGGGCAAGGGCTGGGAGTGGACGGTGTACAACCAAGGCGACCTGCCCGTGCTGACGCAGGATGCCATCTATCGCGCACAGGGAAAGTGGGTCTACACCAAGTATGACATGTACGGCCGGGTAACCGAGACGGGTATCCATACATCCAGTTATGCAAACCAGACCGCAGCACAAGTGGCCGCTACGGCTTTCTTTGACCTGCATGGCGTGCGCTGGGAAAGCCGGCTGGATTCGCTGTACAGCAACCATACCTTCCCGAACACGAACCTACAGCCCCTGGTCGTGAACTACTACGATAACTACCTGTTTGCCGGCAGCTACCTGCTTCCTGAGAAATCGATTATAAAGAGTACCAAGACAAAAGGGCTGCAGACGGGTACAAAAGTTTACAAAGATGACGGTAGCCTGCCGTTGCTAACGGTCAGTTATTACGACGACAAGGCACGGGTTATCCAGACGGGAAGCCAGAACCACTTGGGCGGTACGGATTATATCACCAACACGTACAATTTCCCTGGCGAACTGCTGACCAGCAAGCGAGAGCATAAGGCCTCAGCTTCGGGAGCGGTGACAACAGTACTGACAACCAATAGCTACGACCATGGCGGCAGGCTGCTTACAACGAAACACAAAATCAACAGCCAGGCCGAAGTGACGCTGTCAAAAAACGAATACAACGAGATTGGGCAGCTAAAGAGCAAAAAGCTGCACAGTGAAAACGGAACAAGCTTTATCAGCAGCATTGGCTATGCGTACAACGAGCGGGGGTGGGCGACCAGGATCGGCTCGGCGCAGTTTACCGAGGAACTGAAATACGAACTTCCCGGAATTGGCGGTACGGCCCAGTACAACGGTAATATCTCGCAGCAGCTCTGGGGGCATGGAGCGACCACCGGCAGTACGTTCAGCTATAGCTACGACAGGCTCAACCGCTTAACGAACGGTACGAGTACCGGCACGGTCATGAGCGAGGTGCTTACCTATGACGATATGGGCAATATCAAGACTCTGAAGCGTGATAATGGCACGACGGTGACCTACAGCTACAGCAACAGCCAGAAGAGCAATCGTTTGGCCAGCCTGTCGGGCGGACTCACGGGAAGCTACACGTACGACCTGAACGGCAATGCGACCAGCGAGCGAACCGGTATGGCCTTTACCTATAACCATCTTAACCTGCCAAAGACAGCGACCAAGACGGGTACAAGTGTGGCTTACCTTTACGACGCACTGGGCGTGAAACTGCGGAAAACCGCTACGGTAAGCAGTACGACGACACAGCGCGATTACATAGGTGGTATCGAATACAGCAAGGTGGGCAGTGGCTCAAGTGCCATTGAGATGATCCATACCGGGGAAGGTTACCTGCAGAATGCCGCAGGTATCTATACCTACCACTACAATCTGCCCGATCATCTGGGCAATGTGCGTGCCGTGCTTCAGCGCACGACGGCCACTACAGGTACAGTGGTACAGAAACAGGACTTTTACCCGTTTGGAAAGACAAAGGCTATACTGACCGGTGGAATAAATCGTTATCTTTACAACGGCAAGGAGGCACAGCCTGAACTGGGAAACCAGCTCGACTATGGAGCGCGCTTTTACGATGCGGAGATAGGAAGGTGGAATGTAATAGATCCACTTGCGGAGAAGATGCGCAGGCATAGTCCGTATAATTATGCATTTAACAACCCGATCAGGTTTATCGATCCGGATGGGATGGCTCCCGAAGGGGTGGAATCATTGCTAATGTGGGCCCGGATGTCTGCAGCCATGGAAGCAGGCAGTGAACGGCTTGAGGACATGATGTATGGAGAAGAGGATCAAGAAGATCCTCCAAAGAAAAAGCTATCCGCAGAAGAAATTGCTAAACTTAATCAAGAATCTATTGATTGGCAATATGATGTTTTGACCAAGTTTAATAAAGGTTTACTGGCGGTTAGGACTTTATTCTCTGGATTCGGTGGAGAAAAATCTTTGAAGGCGGTAAAAGGCCTAAAGGGAGGATGGCTTCCTAACAATTGGGGCACAGGTAGTTTAATTATTGAAGCGGGAGGAAATTTCTCGGCAAGCGAGATTGCTGCTGCAAATTATATGAAGAGTCAAGGTTATCGAGTTTTTTTGAGAAAGCCTGTTGGTACTAGAGCGGGAGGACAAACATCCGATTTAGTCGTGAATGGAGTAAACTATGATGTTTATACACCAGTAACGAATAGTGTAAACGCGATCGTCTCTGCCGTAGCAAGAAAGAATTCTCAAACCGTGGGTGTTATTATAGACCTTTCCAAAACAAATGTTACTGGAACACAATTAAATAATATTTTGCAGAGAGTGCAGGGGGCGGGAGCAACTAATATTAAAAATATCATAACAATTCCAAAATAATTTTACCATGCCAAAAATAAGATGTGTTTGTGAATATGTAATTGGTTTGGGGGAAATACCAAGTCCTAACCAATATCTAATGATTTCGGATGTGTCATTTGAGAAATACTTTGATGTAGAAATAAAGGCCGAAGAGCTGTACCGTGAGATGGCAATTGTTGTACATTGCCCAAATTGTAGTAGATTACACGTGTTTTATGATGGTTTTGACAAGGAACCAGTTGTTTATAAAATAGATAGTTAGATGCCACTACAGGTACAGTGGTACAGAAACAGGACTTCTACCCGTTTGGAAAGACGAAGGCTGTACTGACCGGAGGAATAAATCGTTATCTTTACAACGGCAAGGAGGCACAGCCTGAACTGGGAAACCAGCTCGACTATGGAGCGCGCTTTTACGATGCGGAGATAGGAAGGTGGAATGTAATAGATCCACTTGCGGAGAAGATGCGCAGGCATAGTCCGTACAACTATGCCTTCGATAACCCTATACGGTTTATCGACCCGGATGGTATGGCTCCTGAGGGTGTGGGATCACTGCTAATGTGGGCGCGGATGTCTGCGGCAATGTCTGAGGGTCGGGATCGGCTTGAAGCCATGATGTATGGAGAAGAAGAGGGAGAGGATCCGCCTAACGAATACAGATATAATAAAGAGACTGGGGGATATGATTTCGTCAGTACGGAAGGCGGAAATGAATATGATATATTACATCACGAATATGCATCTTTTACGGTGCATAACTATAGTGGTAGACAGCGTTTAGGGCCTGGGATCTGGTGGGAACCAGACTCCAAGGGCTTGGAGGTAGTTTATCCCGAAACGTACTTCATCGGCGGGGCTGCAATGGCGAGGACGGTTTCTTATTTTGGACTGAAGCTCTTAGGATCTCGATTTCTTCAGGGAGGATATAGCTTTGCAAAATATAAGAGACTGCACGGGGGGGACAGAAACACTAAAAATATTAGAAACAGCTACAGGCAGTCAAAGAATAAGCACTGAGTTCAGTCATATGTTTATTACACAACGCATGCAAAGGGCTTATAATCTACCAAATTGGCTAGTAAATAATCCTATAAATGTTTGGAAATTGAATACAGTACAACATTCATTGATCGATTCATATCGATATAATTTTCTGAGAGCAGGTTTTAAAAGCGAGGTTGGGTGGTTTAACAAGTATAATTGGTTTACAACTTTCAAATAATATGTATGTTCGGTTTTTTTAATCATAAAAGAAAGAAAGTCAGAAGTTGGGAAACTCTTTTTTTTAAATCTTTTTTCCATTTGATGGGAGAAAATTTTAAAGGATATGAACAGCAGCTTGATTTCATATCGGGAGTGACTTTTAATGAAACGGATATTCCTAATCTAGTTAGTTTTAGTTTTACTTCTGGTTTTTATAAAAAATTTGAAGATCGTTTAGGTGAGGCATTTAAGCTGATAAATATTAGAGTCAAAGATTTATATTCTGGGAAGATGTTGACGGTGTCAGCTTATTTTTCGTACGGTATTTTCAATGCTTATGTGGTGGATGAAAACATCTCGAATTATGAATTTGATCCAAATACGATTATCTTTAGTGATGTAAAAAAGGTCTTAAGAGGTGATAAAGTTAGATTTGAAATTTTATCACTTTTAACAAAAAAAGAAGTACAGCACATAAATTCATCCGACATATATAGTACATTCATAAATGGTACTGAATATTTCCATATACGAGAATTAGAAGATGGCGATTTTATTGGTATTACCAGAAGCAATGAGGTTTATAAAATTACCCATGATCCTTTTGAAATTGTGAGTATAAAAAGAGGTGAATTAATTAAATATTTAGAGGTTTGACCCCGCCCTTGGGCTAGGGCGGAACCGACCGAAGGGAAGCTCTACATAGCAAATGTTTCCGGTACTTTCCCAGACCATCTAGGCAATGTGCGTGCCGTGCTGCAGTGCACCGCGGCCACGACGGGAACGGTGATCCAGAAACAGGACTTTTATACGTTCTGAAAGACAAAGGCTATACTTACCGGTGGAATAAACCGTTATCTTTACAACGGAAAGGAAGTACAGGGCGAGCTTGGAAACCAGCTTGATTATGGAGTGCGCTTTTATGATGCGGAGATCGGGCGTTGGAACGTGCCGGATCCATTGGCGGAACAGATGCGCAGGCATTCTCCGTACAACTATGCCTTCGATAACCCTATACGGTTTATCGACCCGGATGGCATGGCTCCGGAGGGAGTAGAATCACTGCTAATGTGGGCGCGGATGTCTGCGGCCATGTCTGAAGGTCGTGATCGGCTTGAAGCTATGATGTATGGGGAAGATGACGATCAGGAAGATCCTCCGAAGCCGAGCACAAAATTTTGGCAGGACAAAAAGTTTATAAAAAATTAGATGATCCTGTGGAAATGCTATTTCGACTGATTTCGCCAAGGACTTATACGGACTCAGAAACTGGTGAAGTTTATGATGTAGATAATGATGGGTATATTGTTCAGCCACTTAGAACTGGAATAGCTGGAGAGTGGATAGGGGGGGAAGGATTTGTAAAAGCTGCTAAGGCGGTACAGACGCAATGGGGATGGACGGGAACAAAAGTGTGGAAAAACTTAGTAGGCAGGGTTAAAAGCGGTGGTACAATAGAGAACCTATCAGGAAAGATTCCTACGAAGAGTGAAGCTATAAAGCTGATAGAAGAAGCTGGCGGTAAAATACAAAGAATAGAAGGCCCGCATCTGTCTCCAAATCCACATAGTTATCCACATATCAATTACACTATTCCAAGCGGAACAAAAGTTACTATAAAAATTGAAAATTTATGATCGTAAATAAGGAACACATACTTAAAGCAAGAGAAAATTGGCAAAAAGCAGCATATAATTTCAAATTTGAAATTATTACTCCTTATTTTATATCTGTAAAAGGTTCAGAAAAGGAAGTTTTTGCATTTGTTCCTGCGTATGGCTCGTCAAATGGCACAATTATAGAATTAACATCTCCTCCCGAATATAACACGGATAAGGAAATTATAGAATGGGCGTCTGACAATGATCTTTTTTGTAGTTTTATAAATGTGGACAACCTTTTAGATTATGACGAGGGATATTTTGTAGAAATACTCGATGATTGGATAAAATACAAAAACAGCTAGGGTTTTAAGGATAGTTACGGTGATCAATACCCAGATCTATAAGAATCAACGGGGTAATGTTGAAAAAGTCACTAGCGGATAAGTACCATTTACAACGGCAAGGAGGCACAGCCGGAGCTGGGAAACCAACTCGACTACGGGGCGCGTTTTTACGACGCTGAAATAGGCCGGTGGAACGTACCTGATCCGCTGGCGGAGCAGATGCGCAGGCATTCTCCGTATAATTATGCATTTAACAACCCGATCCGGTTTATAGATCCGGATGGTATGGCGCCGGAAGGTGTGGAAGCGTTACTGATGTGGGCACGGATGTCTGCGGCAATGTCTGAGGGTCGTGAACGGCTTGAGGGCATGATGTATGGGGAAGAAGATGGAGAGGATCCGCCTAACGAATACAGATATAATAAAGAGACTGGGGGATATGATTTCGTCAGTACGGAAGGCGGAAATGAATATGATATATTACATCATGAATATGCATCTTTTACGGTGCATAACTATAATGGTAGACAGCGTTTAGGGCCTGGGATCTGGTGGGAACCAGACTCCAAGGGCTTGGAGGTAGTTTATCCCGAAACGTACTTCATCGGCGGGGCTGCAATGGCGAAGACTACCTCGTTGGTGGTGGGCAAAATATTAGGAAGATTTGCCACTAAGGGGGGAATGAAGCTTTTACCAGAGGCATATAGTAGATTTTCCAGATTTGAATACCATTTTGGAAAGCATGCTGGTGAATGGGGGGCAGTTACAAAAAATGCTTATTATAAACGAGCACTTTCATTATTAGATGGGTCTGTGGGTGGGAATATTCAAGGGTTTACAAATACAGCTGGATATACTTTCAGAATGAATATGAGGACAGGTGAATTTGGAATAATGAGGCCTAATGGTGTTGTAGAAACTTTTTATAGAAGACTTAATGACCCTGCTAAATACTGGGCAGAACAGGTTGCTAAATGGAATAAATAATATGGACAAAACTAATAAAACTAAGTGTGCCTGTTGTGGCTTTTTAACACTTGATATTGATGTGATTTCTGACATTTGTCCAGTTTGTTTTTGGCAAAAAGATTTTTATCAAGAAGAACATATTGATGATAGTGGCGGACCAAACTTAGTCTCTTTACGAGAAGCAAGAGAGAATTTTAAATCCTTTGGGGCAATTGAGGAGAGATTTGTAAACCTTGTGCGACCACCTAAAAAAGATGAAATTAAGGAGTAGAATATATTTGGCACTAAGACGGGAACAACAGTTTTTAGAGCAGTTGATGCAACGGAAGCAGCCATTATAAAAAACACAGGTAAGTTTTCTTTATTGTTGTATTTTGGTAAAATATCAGTTGTAGCGGAATTGGAAGTAAATCCATTGGTGATGGAATTTTCGAAGCCCGATCCCGAGGTGGGGCACGTGTCTATTTTAAAAATACAGGTAATGGTGGTATAGAGATTGTGGGGGTATTCTAATAAGGTCTAATCAAGAAGCTGTAATAAACCGATTAATAGAATTACATAAAAACTTAAAAAAGTAATACATGGATTTCAAGATATTATTTCCAGCTCCGTATCAGGTGTCAGATATATATGACGATAATCTTGATATAAATATTATATTAGATGATGGAAGTGTGTACTTTGGTACACTGTTTACGTTAGCTAATATTAATAAATTGATGGTGGGTAGTAGGGATAGATATTTTTGGTCTACTGATATGCTTATTGTAGAAGATTTATCTCATGAGGGAATTAACTCATCCATAGAAGCTGTGTTGAGCGACGGATATTTTGAAAACGTGTTCTCCAAGATAGGTACGATTAAAACGGTTTTCCCAGACTTCGGATGGGAAAACTATTCAGATGTAAGTAAAATTGATTATGAGGCTTTTTAAAGAAAGTAATTAGATATAGCGGATAGATCTGTGGGGACTGCAATTTTAATTGTAAATCGTATACTAAATTGTAGTGTGTTTTCGGAACGTCGGATACCCGAAACATCTCGCCGAAGAAACTCTATTTAACTAGGTGTTCGATTCTTCCTTGTTTCCTATCACTGGTCGGAGCGGACGCTATAAAAGTATTCAAAAAGAATTACAACAGGCTCAAGACCAAAGAAAATTGCGCGTGCAAATACTTCTTAAGAATAGCTGCCTTCAAACATGTTTTTAAAGAGTTCATTTACCGCCTTTCCTTGAGTTCTCAATATGTTAAATGCGGCTTCGAAAGGAGACTGGATGAAGGTTTATGAAGCGGGTTTAAAAAATGAAGATTCATTTTAGGAATATAATACAGGACAGGTTTTTGATGTAAAAACAAAATATAATTATTGGCATCAGAAAGCGTTTAAAAAATTATAAAGAAGATGAAATACTCTATAGAATCACTGATGTCTCTTACAGATTCAGACAAGATATCTATTTCGTTAAGCAACGATATTCAGGTTATACTAGACACTATTAATGATTGGCCTGATCCGGTTGAAAGTGTAGATATTTTTGTTGAGCTGTTATCAAAATCTGTTGGCAATCGTTTAACACAAATCAATATTGAAAAATATATTTTAGGATTAGATCCAAAGATCGACGCATGGAAAAAAGAGGCTTTAACACAATTGATGTTTCTGTTTCCTCATCATCATAGTGGGGTAACACTTGACGAGATATTTTTTGAGATTCAAAAAGAGTTGTCAGCTTTTTATGAAAGCACGAAGCCCGGTCATTAGATTGTGTTTCGTGATTTATTGCACATTAGCTTTTCTTGCTTTGTAGTCCCTTATGAGAGCATCAAGTACTGGGACAATCTGTTGCTTATCATCTTCGGGCACTGTATAAAAATTTGAAATTCTTGTTTTTATAATTTTTTTAACTCGTCAAGTGCAATACTCACTTTTTCTACCATTTGCTGTTGTAATGAGATATGTTCTTTTTGTGTGGCTATCGTAGCTTCCTGCGCAGCGAGTGTTTTATTAAGACGTTCGTCTTTTCATTATTGCTGTTAGTGTTTTTTGCTTTCCCGAAGTGATTTGTAGTATCGGGAAGCATGTCGGTTCATTTCAGTTACTTCTTTATTCCAACCTCATATCCAATCCGTTTACGTTCAGTTTCGGGTTGTTGTTTCTTGTCGGCCAGTTCGTCGAGGTAATGGAAGACTACTTCCATATTTTTATCTTGGTTATTGAGTTTCTTTTTTATGTGTTCAATTTCTAGTCTTAACTCTGAGTAGGAGTTAAGGCTCCTCCGCAATTGCACAAATATCTCAATCAGCTTGATGCTCATCTTCGTAGCCAGATCGCTCTTCAATACGTTGGACAGCATGAGTACCCCGTGTTCTGTAAATGCATATGGCAATGCCCCACCGAGATGCTGACGTGAAGGTATCGCATTTTGCGATACCATGATTTCAACTTCTTCTTTAGTGAGCTGAAACATGAAATGTTCCGGGAATTTCTCGATATTACGTCGAACCTGCTCTCGTAGACGCCTTGCGGTCACATCATATAAATCCGCCAAATCTCTGTCTAACATGACATTTTCGCGCCGTAGCAGATATATCTTATTAGCTAAGATACCATCAGGATGTATAATTTGTTGTTCTTTTTTAGCCATGCTGTGGTTTTTTTGTTGCTATAAGGTGTCGCATTTTGCGACACCTTAAAAATATTATGCTTATAACATGTTGTGATTGGAAGCTACGATCGGTGCCTTTCAAATTTTACTTCTTATTGTGTTTATTCACCTCCGCCTTTGTATCAGCATCGGCAACAACAATCTCAACCACCTCATTTTCCATCAGCTTGGACGGAGTACCGTCAGCCTTCTTCTTGGGTACTTTTTTATATCGGATTACAATTTGCTCATCTTTAGGTATACCGTCCGGAAAAAGTTCATCTAAACTTTTGAGGCTTAAAACTTTTTGAAATATCCCGACATGTCGGAGATTGTATTTCTCGGGCTGGTCTAATGATTCACATTTGCCCACAAAATTTATTGCAAACCCCATTTTACTACTTAAAAATTCTTGTGACCATCCTCTGTCATCGCGGAATGTTTTTATATTTTTTATCAACTCGTATTCGATTCGGAAGATAGCCTTTGTCTGATAAATTTCACCCATGGTTATAAATTAAACCACCAAATGTTTGGTGGTATTGATTATTGTTTTTATATTTGTGTCAGCGATACGAAAGTCATGGCAACAAGCCTTGATGAACGATGTTTTCTCGAGTCACGAACGACCAAATTCCATCGAGAGAATCGTGATATCGCCCCATGCTTAAAAAAGTTTCTTACTTTTGTCAACGGCATGGTGGTGGTTCACGTATGCTTTAGGTGGAAGTACTTCATGAGTCTCTTGCAGGCTTTTAAGCTACTGGGTTGGTCACCCGTGACTCTAAAGTGTGAGCCACCCCTTGCTGTTTTTAAGGGGAACCATATACACATCAGAGAGGGCTTCGTTCTACATCATAAACTTTTAAATTATGAGAGCGAAACAAACAAACACCCCAAAAGACCCCACCAGAATCCAGGATTCTAGGTCGTGGTTTTCCATTAAACAATCTTTAAAGAACGTGTACTGCGCACCCGAATAGCTAGAAAAAATAACATTCTTCAACAGAAAAAGGGAGAAGTAGGCTTGATATTCAAGCATACCTACGCCGTGAGGCGTTTCCTTTTCCGAGAAGTTTGTTAACCGACCTCTTACATATTATAAGGCAAATAAATGCTTGTTCATAGGTTAAAAGTCAGTCTTCACTTTTTTATTCACAAACTAAAGGTAGGGTTTTATTTAATCAGAACAAACTAAGTTTCTAAAATTTGTATAGTTTTTCTATAAAAAACAAGGCCGGTTCTTTTATTTTTATTCTGGAAAGAGCGTAAATCAATACCGATTAACCTATGATGAAACAGCTTCAAACGCGTTCCGAATAGCATCAATTTATTTTTGAACTGTAGAGACTCTGTAAGGGGGATAGGGGCTAGAAATTAGAGCCGGACTGTTTTCTACTAAGCTTTACACCAACCATTAAAAGAATGCGAAAATTACGCAAAGGGGAGAGGTATGCCCTTTTCTCAAACACAAAAGACAACATATTAGAAGGACGAGAATCCTTTAATATTAAAGAAGTCCCGAATACTCGCCAGTTAAAAGAGAGCTTGGCAACAAAATCGAACGGTAAAAAGGAAATGGAACGCAAACACAAACGTGGCATTTGCAAACCTAAATACGGCGTTAGCAATTTCGTTAGCCGCATTGGCAAACGCGTTAACCGCATATGCAGTTGGAACAGCGTGATTAGCAATTACAAAAGCGGCATATGGGTTTTCAAAAACGTGGCTTGCAAACCAAAGTGCCGCAAAAGCAAACGCAAACACGGCATTCGTGAACACGTTAGCGATATTCGCAATTGCGAGCTGCGTAAAAGCAAACGCATTCCGGGAGAAAGCAATGACAAAAAAGCTCAGGTTCCTACCAAGCTTGTACCATCTAGGGACTTTGTTCGCTATTCCTTTGCTATTTGTTTGGTATTTCTTTGCCTATTCTCTGCTTATCCTTTGCCGTTTCTCTGCCTTTTGTTTGGTATTTCTTTGCTTATTCTTTGCCTCTATGCCAAAGGATCGACAGACAATAAGGCTATATTAACCATAGGAACCAGCCAACTAGGCGAGGAGCAGTCTCGGGACAACACCCTACCTGATACCTACCAAGTTCGCCCTGCCTTCGATCGCCACGGCTTCAGTACGGCTTCCCGCCGGCTTCGTGCTCCGATGGCGATCGGAGCGCGATCAGACAATGATCAGAGCGCCAAGCCGGAAATGCAGAACAAAGGTGGGAGAAAGGAGGACGCAAGGCAGAACTTGGTTAGAACAAAGCTCAAAAAAAATACGGTTTACCTATGGTCGACATACCAAAAAGCTACTGTTAGTATACGGGTTACTTACCAAAAGTATACCCTAGACTTACTAAAGACTTACCAAAGACTTACTAAAAAGCTACCAACCCGATATCAGGAAGCCAGTACAAAGTTAGTATCCCCCTATCGGGAAGCCACCGGAAAGGTACAAGCTTTTAGTAGCTCTACGGTGGTTTTATCGTGGCGCAGCGGAATGTTATTAAGCAAGGGATCAGCAATCTGCTGTGTATTTATATTATGTTTCCATGTGTTGTTTAGTGATGTCCAGGCGCAGTCCGCTGGAGAGCGGGCTGTGGAGGGGCCACCAACTGAATATCAAGGTCGTGTCCTCTCGGATGCAGCCTTTACGCCAATAGAAGGAGCAAAGATTGAACGGTTAACAAGTAAGACTAGAGAACTGGTCTTTTCGGATACCGCGGGCTATTTTGTGATACCCCCGCACTGGGGCGATGATAGCATCCGTGTCAGTTTCCACAGTTTTGGTGCGGTAACGAAGGCCTTATACGACGGGAAACTGATCCGGGGAAAGTCAACTGTTTTCCTTAAGAAGGATACCTCGTTCATAGATAAGCCATTCTTGGGTGATAGTATTCCGGACAGTATCTGGGAGCTTCCATTGCAGGTCGTTAATGAAAAGAGCGGACGCCGGATCGTCACGTTGAGGGAATATCAGCACAAAGATCTCATTGTTCTCGATTTTTGGGCAACATGGTGCTCTCCCTGTGTAAAGGCGCTTGACCACTGGAACGAGCTACAACAGGACTACGGACAACAATTAATGGTGTTACCGGTTCATAACAGCAACCATACAAAGGTAGCAGCTTTTATTAAAAACCGAGGCTGGGATATGCCCTGCGTGGTGGGCGAAAATTACTTTATCCTCCAGTCACATTTCTTCAAACGTCCTGTAGTTGGTAATCCCATATTTATATATAAGGGCAGATATCTGGCCTGTCCCAGTGTACGCGGCTATGACGATGCTGCGATACGAGGAATTTTAGAAGGTAGACCTGTAGATATCGTAAATAGATTTGAAGCTACACATATGGAAGGATTGGAGGGGAGAAGATGAAACATTTAATTCTTTTTTTCTTATTCCTATTAGCACTTGTTCGGGTTGGATCGGGGCAGACCCTCACCGGAACTGTAAAAGATGCCGCCACAGGGGATCTCTTAGAAAATGCTACGCTTTCCCTGATAAAATCTGGCCGTACTACGTTTACTGATAAGCAAGGTCAATTTGCCCTAATCCTAACAGCGGACGATTCTTTAAAAGTATCACACATCGGATTTATTGATACCACTATTGCAGTTAAACCAAATGCAAAGATGGGAACCATGGTGCTTTTACATAAAGAAGGGAACATGTTGGAAGAGGTACAGATAAATACAGGTTATTACACCCTAGATAAGGAAAGAGCGACGGGCTCATACGTGCATGTAGATAATAAACTGTTCAATAGAGCGATGGGAGGAAATGTCTTGCAGCGTATGGAAGGCTTATTGCCGGGTGTACAGTTTGTAAATCCGGAGGGTACTTCTGCATCGGACATCCGCGTGAGGGGGATAAGTACCATCGAATCGGATGAAACACCTTTGATTATTTTGGACAACTTTCCCTATGAAGGTAGTATAGATAATATCGACCCAAATGATGTGG
The DNA here is from genome assembly GCF_005048855.1 of Sphingobacterium olei. GTDB lineage: Bacteria > Bacteroidota > Bacteroidia > Sphingobacteriales > Sphingobacteriaceae > Sphingobacterium > Sphingobacterium olei. The sequence continues at coordinate 282,824 of NZ_SUME01000002.1, read as the reverse complement.
AGAGTATAACAGTACTCAAAGATGCGTCGGCAGCTTCTATATGGGGGGCACGTGCAGGAAACGGGGTGATTGTCATCAGTTCGAAAAAAGGTGGCAAGAACGAACGAATGCGGCTCGACTTTACTGTCAATAAGCGGCTGTCCCAGGCTCCGGATTTAACGTACGGTACCGCTTGGTTGCCCAGCTCCTTAGTGATGGACATTGAAAAAGAAAGGTATGACAAAGGACTATTTACCTTTGGAAACCATATAGCGGTCCCGTTATATGTAGATTACCTGAAAATGTTGGAGGAGGGTCTGATAGACGAGGCTGAATTGGAGAAAAGACGTAACATAATGTCCGTTACCGATACCCGAAGGGAGGCAATGACGCACCTTTACCGTCCGGGAATTTTGGATCAATACAATTTACGCATGAACGGTGGGAGCGCGAGGTCCAGTTATCTATTCACCACCTCGTATCAAAGCGATCGGCAGGACGTGGTTGGTAATCATAGTAACCGCTTCAATGCCCGTCTACAAAATAATTTTACAGTATTTCCCTGGTTAGACCTGATGGTGGATGCCGCCTTTGTAAATCAAAATGCTGAACGCAACGGTGTGGAATATAACGACCTTGCTATATTGCAGGGCGGAACGTCGATGGTATCTCCATATCTTCAGTTACGTAATGAATATGGTGATCTGATGTCGATCCCAAAAGACTTTAGGTATGCATATACCCTGTACGCCGCAAACGAGGGATTGCTTGACTGGACCTATAGTCCGCTAGAGGATCGGGGTAAGGTGATTAATAAATCCTTTTCTAAAGAACTAAGAACAGGTATCGGACTTGACTTTAAGCTGTATAAAGATCTGAAATTAAGCATGCTATATCAGGGCATTTTAGGAAATAGCGGAGGTGGGACGCTGAGCGATAAAGACAGCTATTACGTACGTAGTCTCGTCAATTCTTTCACGCAGTCCAATGGAACACGGATCATTCCCCACAACAGTATTTTCCGTACATCGAGTCCGCAAGAACGCTTATCTCACTACGGACGGGTACAGGCGAACTACTCAAAAAAATGGACATATACTGAATTGACTACGTTAGGAGGGGCCGAAATTAGGCATGCCCAGACGGAGATGCTGCCGTCTTCGGTGCTCTATAATTACGACAGTGAGTACTGGACGGGCAGCGCACAATATAATTTCAACCAGAGCTATGCCACGCGTCCTACAGGAACGGTATTTCAACGAATACCAAGTGCTTCACAATTGCACAGGCAGTACATAAATCGAGATCTTTCGTATTATTTCAATGGTAGTTATCGCGTGCTGGACAAATATACCCTTACGTCTAGTCTCCGTTGGGACGGCAGTAATCTTTTTGGTGTAAAAGCAAATCAAAAAGGGGTGCCACTCTGGTCTATAGGAGGGATGTGGGATATGAACAGGGAAAAGTTTATGTCGAAGGTCGACTTTGTCGATTCGTGGAAATGGAGGGTAACCTACGGCGTAGCAGGTAACGTCAACAAAACCATCACCCACTATCCGACCATATCGCACGGACAGTCTTTGATAAACCTTGCTACGGCGTCACTGAACTCGATCGGAAATCCGTCGCTTAGATGGGAAAAGGTCAGCACAGTTAATATGGGTACGGATCTGTCATTTTTTAACGGCAGGATAAAGACCAATCTGGATTACTACGTCAAAAATGGGAGAGATCTGATCGGGGATACATTTTTAGACCCGACTACCGGGGTTAACGGAGCCTATAAAATAAACTATGCGGATATACGGACGAAAGGGATGGATCTAAATGTAAGTACCAGAAACATCGATCGTAAATTTTTATGGTCTACAAATGTTATGGTCAGTTATTCGAGTAATCGGGTGATGAACTTTTACGATCAGGGTAACCTGGCACTGTATCATTATTTTTATCCAGCTCCGCCACCCCGAACCGGAATTTCCCGCGATGTTATTTACAGTATTCCTTGGAATGGCTTAAATAACGATGGCCTGCCTGTTTTGGAGTATAACGGTGAGGCCGTTACGGATTATAATGTTTATTATAACCAGCAGCTTACCCGCGAAGATTTGAAAAATGCCGGTGTCGGTGTACCGACATGGTACGGCTCGCTGATGAATACATTTAGATTTGAAAAGCTTGAAATCAGTTTTCTGTTATCGTGGAAGGCAGGTTACGTGGTACGTAGGAAATCAATGGAGCCTGATGGTGAATTCTATGCACGATATCACAGCGATTATTTTGATAGATGGCAACAACCCGGCGATGAGCTGATAACCGCTGTCCCCCGGAAAATCGAGGTCGGAGAAATGCCGGCTACGAATGCGGCTGCTATATCCAATATTTATGGTAACTCCGAGGTGTTGGTACGCGAAGGGACACACTTACGATTACAGGATGTCAGTTTTAATTATCAGTTACCGCTAAAATGGAGTCAAAAATTTAGATCGAGGGACTTGGCAATCTACGGCTATGTTCGTAACCTCGGACTCATCTGGAAAAAAGATGCCGGTCTCGGTAATGAGGATCCAGATTTTATCAATCGGATGTACACCAATCCATTGAGCTTCTCCTTCGGAGCTCGGATCGGGTTTTAACAGAAAGGTTTTTAGTAAAAGATAAGTTGTTTACATATGAAATGTTTGGTAATAACACTATATACAATATCCATTTTCTTGATCAGTTGTCAGGAAGATTTTCTAGACGTAAAATCAGATAGAAGCATAGGGACAATGCGCTCTTTAGACGATTATCAGGCGCTGATGGACAACTCAACGGCCAAAATGAATTCAAATGCCGCACATGTGCTCGGACTGATCGGCTCCGATGAATATTATCTCACTACAGCCGTATGGGAGGCGCTCACTAACATTCCGCGGAAAGAAGCATACCTGTGGAATCTTAATTATTATAAAGGATCGGACGGCGATGACTGGAACGATGCCTATTCAAGGATACTGCACACCAATTTGGTACTGGATAATATAGATTCCTTTGATGCCTCAGAAAAGACAGGCGAAAAATGGAAAAATGTTAAGGGCTCGGCTTTGTTTTTTCGCGCTTTGAATTTTTACCAGCTCGCTCAGGTGTTCTGTAAACCGTTTTCGGCAGATACAGATGATCCATTGGGATTACCGCTGCGGCTGGAAGCGGATATTACCCTAAGAAGTAAAAGAAATAGCGTGAAGGAGACATATGCTCGTGTCATACAGGATCTGAAGGAATCCGCAGATCTATTGCCTGTTACACCGCTAGCGAAGATGCGGCCATCAAAGCCTGCTGCCTATGCGCTGTTGGCACGAGTGTACCTATTGATGAGAGATTATCAATCTGCATTAACATACGCAGACCTGGCGTTGTCTTATTCAGACGAGTTGATTGATTATAATACATTGAATACCGCAAAGCCCTTTGAAGCGGATTATGGACAGAGTAACCCAGAGGTGCTGTTCTTTTGTTATGCGCCCGCTGTTAATTTGTTGGGCAGAGCCAGGATGCACATTGATCCCGAGCTATATGATCTATATGAAGAAGCCGATCTCCGTAAAGTAGTTTTTTATGACAAGGGAAGTATCAATAATATCTTTTTTAAAGGATCTTATCACGGATCAACGCCGTTTTTTGTAGGCCTGAGCACGTCGGAACTCTATTTGATCCGGTCGGAAACATATGTTCGGCTAAACAAGTTGGATCAGGGGCTCGCAGATTTAAATGTATTGCGAAGTAAACGGTTTGAGACCGGATCTTACATCCCTTTGTTGATAGACGAGCCATCTTCGCTATTATACGAGATTATCAGGGAACGGCGGCGGGAGCTTGCTTTTCGAGGCCTCCGATGGGAAGACCTAAGAAGATTAAACCAAGAACCAGCTTTTGCAAGAAAGGTTTCAAAAGAGGTAAACGGGACAACTTACGAATTGCTCCCCAATTCAGGGAAGTATATCTGGCGGATTCCGGACGATGTTATTGAGTTGTCGGGAATTGAACAAAATTGACTTATTGTTAAAGAACATAGCCAACCTGCTTACGCGGGTTGGCTACATCCTTAAAACACCCTAGTTATTTACTCTTCTTCTTGTCTTGCATAGCCATCCGAAGATTGGCTCATATCCAATGCACCATTGTAGGTAGATGGATTTGTTGCGTCACTGACCGATAGCCCTGCTGGAGTTGCGGCTCCGGAGAAATTCGTCAGATTTAAATGAACTTGACAAGGAGGTGTTTCCTCAGACTCGAGGTTACAGTTTTCTTCATTGGGAGCAGTTTCGCTCTCAAATCCTCCTATTATCTGCTGAGATTTGTCATCTGGTGCAGACGGATTGACTGATATTTGATACCAACCACTTTGCGGTTGAGTAAATTTCTCTGCAACTTTAAATGCCGAGAATCCTAATATTACAGCTACGGCCACTATGGCTGTTATGTAGCTTTTTAAACTTTCCATATTACTGGTTTTGAGTAACAGCTGATCTCCCTTCAATCTTTAACGGGGTGGAGTGATCACTAAAGCCCCGGATATACTTTTTACGGGGTATATCGGCACGTATCATAATTTATACCCATACCGGCCTACCCGGGAAGGGAGCAAACTTTCTTGGGAACCTCTTATGAACAACTAAAACAATATGGTAGACCGGTATCGAGACAAACAATAGGAAGGTGCAAAACAGCTTGATGGATTTTTTATAGCGTATAGCTGTATCGATTGGGTTGGTTGGGCCACTCAAGTACCAACCGAGGGTCGATAGCCCCAATAACACTATATTCACCAGCAGGTGCCATTCCCATGATAGCCCAGAAAATACCGAAGCGCATCCACAGGGCTTTTTGGCGTAAAGACCGGCTACACCTAAAGCGATGTATATGGTAAAGATCAATAGGAGTAGGGCGGAAAGGAGGTAGGGATTAAAAACCACGTCATTGCGATGAGCGAAGCGAGGAAGCAATCTTTGTTTATTTAAAAGATCGCGTCGGTCATTCTTTCCTCGCGATGACGACGCGAATACAAACAATAACGCTATTCCCAGTTCGAATAGTGGAAGATTCCAATACAGTATATCCGCCCACCAATTTGGAAAGGGTTGCCGCAGTAATGAAATGTGGAAAGCTTTTAGTCCCCACAGTTTATCCAGTGCAACGTACAGCCAAAAGATCAGCAGAAAAATCTGCAGGCTGTAACCAATTATATGTCTTTTTCTTGTTTTCATTTTTGCTATATCTTTATTTCTAGATACGGTTACTTAATTAGTACCGATTGTCTAAAACAAAGGTATAGCACACATCATATGTGGACTTGTCCAGTTCCGATTTCTTGATTTAACAGGTTTTGGAAGTTAAAGAGAAAGGTGTGTCAGTCCCCCTCGTCGCTGTATTCGGTTTTGGTTGAAATGACAGTTCAATCGATCTTTACATTAGCTAGATGATTTTGAGAGAAAGAAGTTGGATGGATGTTACAAAAAGTGGTCTTCTGAATAAACACGTCTTTAGTTAATTTGCGGATAAAAATTGAAAAGAAGCATAATCACGGTGTTAAATGTGAATTTTAAGCAGTTTTAATTTGTAATTGTTCCAAATTCCTTAATGATTATAAATAATCTTGCAAAATAATGCAGGATTATTTTTTTTTCAGTAGTATTGTACACGTTAAGCTTATGATAAATCCAGTTATTTTGATTGTAACAGTACAAATTAATTATTTTTTAACAAACAAACTATCAAACGTATGAAACAAAAATTACTCTTAGTTTTTATCGGGTTGTTTATGATCACAACCTGTTTGATGGCCCAGCAAAAAGCGGTTTCAGGACGTGTTAGTTCTGCAACTGGTGAAGGATTGGGGAACGTAACGGTAACAGTGCAAGGGACGACACGTTCTACGCAAACTTCCGAAAACGGTTCCTTCTCGATTCAGGCTGCGCCAGGAGAAGTATTAGTATTCCGAGCTATAGGTTCCGAAGAAAAAAGGCAAACTGTCGGAGATGGTAGTGTATATAATATATCGCTTATGTCGACAGAAGAAGCATTGGACGAGGTGGTTGTGACGGCCCTCGGTATTAGAAGAGAGAAAAAAGCTTTGGGATACGCAGTCCAGGATATCAATGCAGAAGAATTGATGAAGAATAAGAGTCCTAATATGGTTAACTCGCTAGCCGGTAAAATAGCAGGAGTTAATGTTACACAAACTTCAGGAGCAGCTGGAGCTGGAGCTCAGATTATATTAAGAGGTGGGACTTCTCTAGAGCGAGATAATCAACCGCTTTTTGTTGTTGACGGAGTGATTTATGATAACTCTACTGTTATTGGAGGTAATAGCGCATTTGACGGGGCTACATCAACGGCTACCACGAACAGTAATAGGATCATGGATGTAAATCCAGAGGATATTGAGAATGTATCGGTATTAAAAGGGCCGGCAGCTGCTGCACTTTACGGCTCTAGAGCCGCAGCTGGAGCGATAATCATAACCACAAAGAAGGGAAAAGAGGGAAGGGCGGAAATTAACTTTTCTACCAGAGCTTCTACAAATTGGGTAAATAGGTTTCCAGAACAACAGAATAGATTCAAAAGAGGATACTATAATGCAGCTGGTGTAATGGATACATATACTACCCAGTCGTGGGGAGAAGAATTTGCTGCAGGGGAGACGATTTATAATAATATTGAGGATTTCTTTCAAAATGCAGCGGCCTACGATAATAATTTGAGTTTGGCCGGAGGAAATGCGAACGGGTCGTTCTATTTGTCTGCTTCTAGGTTTGATCAAACTGGTATTATACCAAATACTGGATTTGATAAGACTACTTTTCGTTTTAATGGAGATCAGAAGTACGGTAAATTAACAGTAGGTACTAACGTTGCTTACTCATTGGCAAATACCGACAAAACTTTAACGTCGGCAGGGTTATATGATTCGGGTGGTACCGGAGCTATGAATTCAATCTACCGATGGTCTCGCAGTGATGATATGACAAGATATCTAAACGAAGACGGTACAAAGTTCAGAATGTTTGAAGGTATCCAAGAACTTAGGGATGACATAGAAAATCCTTATTGGATTATAAATAAGAATAAGTTAACAGACCATACGGAACGTATTACCGGTAATATCAATGCAAATATTGATGTTTTTGATTGGTGGAATGTTTCTTACCGAGCGGGTATTGATAGCTATTTGACTAAAAACTCTACCATTATAGGTGCTCAGGGCGCTGTTAAAGATATTTGGCAGAACGGAATGATGTCAGAAAGTGACGTAAAGTTTAATTATTGGTCGTCAAACTTGATGTCTAATTTTAATAAGAAAGTCGGTGACTTTGATTTAGGTGCTTTGGTTGGATTTTTCTCAGAACAAACGAAGACAACTAATAACGGTAGAATGGGGTATGATTTTGGCGTCGAAGATTTCTTTAGTTTTGGTAATATTATTGACGCTAATAAATTTATGAGGGTTGTGAACTCGAATCGACGATTATTTGGTCTATATGGCGAGTTCCGTGCATCATATAAAGATATGTTATTCTTGAACGTAACAGGACGTAATGATTGGACATCTACACTTCCTGTTGCCGACAGGTCTTACTTCTATCCCTCGGTTGGAGGTAGTTTTGTTTTCACTGAATTAATTGACGATTTGAGTTGGTTAAATTTCGGTAAAATTAGAATGTCTTGGGCGAGAGTGGGTAAGGACGCAAGCCCCTATGTAACAAATACGTATTTATGGCCTCCAAGAGAATTCTTGGGCGGTTTAGTTGGAACTGGAAACAACTGGCAAAGAGGGAATCCTTATCTAAAGCCTGAAAATACAGATTCATTCGAGATCGGCGCAGAGCTTAGGTTTTTTGGAGGGCGATTGGGTATAGACTATGCGTATTACACGAATAACTCATATAATCAAATTTTATCTCCGAGGACAGGTCAGTCTACGGGCTATATTTTTGCCTCTGTGAACGCGGGAGATATTTACAACAAAGGTATGGAATTGTCTCTCACAGGAAAGCCAATTGCCAAGGAAAATTTTGTGTGGGAATCTACAATAAATATTTCAGGCAACCGAGGAAGGGTTGATAACTTGTTGCAGGGACTTGACGTGCTTTATGTCACGGACGTGCAAGTCGGAAATGCAAAAGCCGCATCGTTCAATGGTGGTAATTTTATGGCAATTTCTGGCTCAAAGTGGAATAGGACTGATGATGGACGTGTAATTTTAGACGCAAATAGCGGAATGCCTACCAGCGACAACTTAACCACTTATAATATTGGTAATCGTGAATCAAAGGCTTTTGGTGGTTTTAACAACAGTTTCCAGTATAAAAATTTGAACCTATCCTTTCTTTTTGACTTTAGAATTGGGGGAGATATTTATAATGGAACCGATTATTTTATGACTATCAACGGTATGAGTGCGAGATCAATGGATCGAGATGTGCTAAATTTAACTGGAGCTGTACGCACCGGTGGTACCGCAGAAGCTCCAATATTTGAAGATCGGACTTTTACGTATGAAGCTGGGGAATTTTATGATATCAGTGGCGTTCAGACTAGTGGTCGTAAGATTATTCAGGATTATTGGTCTGATTTTTACACGAGAGAAAGCTCGAATTTTATGACAAATACCAATTGGCTGAGATTGAGATCGCTTTCTTTATCTTATAATTTCTCTAACGAATTATTAAAGTCCGCTAGGGTGTCTAAAGCTATCAAAGGATTAACAGCTACATTTACCGGAACCAACCTTTGGTTGTTAACGAACTACAAGGGAATGGATCCGGAAACATCCGCTGCTGGTTCGGGTGTGGTAGGGTCGAGCTCTGTGGGTATCGACTTTAATGGTGTGCCTAATACTGCAGGGGTTGCTTTTGGTTTGAATTTGAAATTTTAATATGCTTAGTGATGAAAAGATTTAAAAATATTATATTAACATTATTTGTTGTATCTGCCTTAGTGTCGTGCAAGCAAAGCTGGTTGGATATTAATGAGGATCCGAATACGCCTTCAAATTCGGTAGCTACAGTCAAAAGTAGATTGCCTTGGATACAACACCATTTGCTATATGCCCAAGGAACTGCGGGCGCAAGGGCGGGATATGTGACGCAGCAGCTTACTTTTGTAAGTAGCACAGCACAACAGAGTATGGCTGCTGGATGGAATCCTATCGCAGGTATGTCTACAACTCCTTATCAGTTTTTTTTCGTAGCAGCAGCTTCTAACCTAAAAGATTTGGAGGAACGAGCAGAAAGAGAGAGTGCTTATCACTATTTGGGTGCTGCAAAGGTATTACGCGCTATGGGATTTATGCTAATGACGGACTGGTATGGGGAAATGCCATATACTGAAGCATTAGGAGAGTCTATAACGCCAAAGTTTGATGATGGTAAAACTATTTTCGAAGGCTGTTTAGCAGATATCGAACAAGCAATTGCTTATTTTGAAATGGAACAACCTTCTACTGCAACCGCGTTATCTGAAGGAGACAGTTGGAATGGCGGGGATGTAAGCAAGTGGCTGAAATTGTGTTATGGTTTAAAGGCAAGATGGTTAAATAACCTATCAAAAAAAACCGGTATATATAATCCTGACGAGGTCTTAGCTGCGCTGGAAAAGGCGCCGCAAACTACCGGTGAAAGCACTATCGTGAACCATGTAGACGTGGTTAGCGACAATGTTGGAGATATCTTGTTCGGTGATCCGCTCATGGCTTCTATTGTTTTTGATAATGTGGGAATGAATAGCAATATTCGCATTACTAAATGGTATGAAAATATATTGACAAATTTCGATAATAAAGGAATTGAGGATCCTCGCGCTGACAAGTTGATTCCTTGGGCGCAATACGACATACCTAAGCGCTTTATTCGGTCGAAAGGTGTTGATATGCAATCTGATATTAGAATGAATGCGGGGCCGATAAATCCATCTTATAATGCTACTGCGAACGAGATCCAGTCTAATAACAGAACGGTTACTCCCCATTCTTGGTACGTGAACTCTGCAAATCAAAATAGATGGGGTGACACCGTATACGTTTCTTTTCGCAGTAGTTCTTTAGGTTATAATCAAGATGTTAGTGATATATTTAGATGGGCAGATGGTACGGTTGTGTCAACTGGTACTTTCTATTCACGCCCAGATGCACCCACGCATTTGCTCATTTATCCAGAAATGTGTTTTATCAAGGCAGAAGTACTTTTGAAGAAGGGTGATAACGGTGGAGCGTTTACAGCATATCGAGAAGGCATAAAAGCGCATATTGAGCTGATGAATGCCAAATTGTCGACATACGGAAATATCAATCCAAGTAAATCGCCTATGGAACAAACTAAAATTGATAATTTCTTAGATAATGGTATCGGTACAGCTAGTAATATTACGTTAGGAAAGATTATGACGCAAAAGTTTATTGCACTTTCATTTTCTCAACAGAACTGGAACGATATGCGTAGACATGATTTTAGTGTAACATCTTATCCAGGTTGGGCGGTGCCATATGAATATACGGTAACAGCCGCTGCTCAAGTTAAAATCCCATTAGGAAAGCAGTTTAGACGTGTTCGCCAGGTTTCACATGAAATCAACTACAATTCGGAGAATCTTGCTAATTCTCATCCAAATGCGCTAAGCGATGATGTATGGTCATACCCTGTTTGGTGGGACATTGCTGAATAATACATTTTTTGAAATTTCAAAAGGCTTTCTTAACGGAAAGCCTTTTTTTTGTTACTAATATACTTTATATCTTTTATTGTAATTGAAAAGTTACGTAATTGTGTATTTTGTACACGAAGATCAATGCTAAAAGCTTTAATAAATTGGTTTTTCGGCTTGAAATATACATTTTTTAACACTTTTTAGCTTTTCCCTGTAAATACATATTGCATAGTGTTGCGTGTTTTAATGGTGTTTTGTGCGTTTTGTTGTTAAAAAATGTGATTATTTTGCTGTATTGTGCATGATTTGTATTATTTTAGTTTCAGTTTACTTCGATTATGCTGTTTTATAGCACGTTGAGTACAACTAATTAATGACTAACATAAATTGGAATTATGATCATACGCTTTTCTACGGCATTATTATTAGGATTCGTTGTATTGGCTTCGTGTACGACGAGACAACAGTCGAATGATTCTACAAATACTTCTTCACAAACAGATACGAGCGCAGAAGCTGTGCGCATTATTCCAGCTGCAGACCAACTTTCTGCTTATTTACCCTTGCTAAAAGGTAAGAAAGTAGGGCTTATGGGCAATCAAACCTCTATTGTAGGCGCTGAAAAGGAGCACTTGGTCGATGTATTATTGCGCGAAAAGGTGGATTTGAGATTTGGCTTTGCCCCTGAGCATGGATTTAGAGGTACGGTAGAACGTGGTGAAAAAGTAAGTAACGATGTTGACGATAAAACGGGTCTGCCATTGTATACCTTGTATGGCGGAAATGAGAAACAAGACTCCATTGTACAATCCATCGATGTGATGATATTTGACCTGCAGGATGTTGGGGCACGCTTTTATACCTATATCACTTCCATGCATCGTGTCATGGAATTATGTGTAAAGCATAATAAGGAGTTGATCGTATTAGATCGACCGAATCCATGTGGTGATCAGGTAGATGGGCCGGTGCGTAAAGACGATAAGTTTAAATCTAATGTTTCCTTTCATAAGATTGCCATGGTACATGGTCTGACCGTTGGTGAATTGGCAAAAATGATTAATGGTGAGAAATGGCTGGAGAATGGGAAGCAATGTAAATTAACGGTTGTGCCCGTCGAGAATTATACCCATTCATCGTTATATGAATTACCGGTTATTCCATCACCAAGTCTACCCAACCATTTGTCGGTGCGGTTGTATGCGTCACTTTGCCTGTTTGAGGGTACGGATATATCCGTAGGACGAGGGACTGATTGGCCGTTTCAGGTAGTGGGCCATAATGATCCGATCTATGGTGATTTCTCTTATACTCCAGGGGAGAAAGCTGGCATGGCAAAGCATGTAGAAGGGAAGGGTCAGAAATTGTACGGCGTAGATTTAAGAGGATTGGATGCAGATAGTCAGCAGTTCACACTGAAATACGTGCTCGATTTTTATAACAAGATGCCAGATAAATCCAAGTTTTTTGCACGCGCAGAATTCTTCGATAAACTAGCGGGTACAGATGAACTCCGCAAGCAGATTTTGGAGGGAAAAACGGAAGCTGAAATTAAGGAGTCGTGGAAACCTGAATTGACCGCATACAAACAGATGCGTAAGAAGTACCTGCTCTATCCAGATTTCGAATAGAGAAGTGAAACAATTTCGGTACTGATAGTGCGGTTTTGTTCGATATAAAAATTAAAAGGTGATAAAAAATGCATAATTTATTTTGTTTTTAACATTTATTAACTAAATTAGATTCGGTTTTGAGCGGTTTGTTTTTAGATCATTAGGAATACTGCATTTTTTTAAACCAAATTGTGATAGAAGTCAAACATTATTTAACAAACTAACAATGAGAAGATCTTTACTATTTTCTATTGCTTTGGGATTAGTTGTTTCTACCGATGCGTATGCCGCGAAAGTAGCGATATCTTCTAATCTTTCGGCAGCCGATGCCTATAGCCCGAATAGGCAAGTGCAAAATACTGTCCAGGGGACAGTCTCGGGAGCTAGTGGGCCACTTTCCGGAGTAACAGTTGCCCTTGTGGGAGGTACCACATCGGTGTCGACAGATGAGAATGGACGTTTCCGCATTTCTGCACCGCAGGGATCGATCTTACGTTTCACGTATGTCGGCTTTAAATCGCAGGATGTAAAAGTATCTTCTGACAATCTAAACGTTGTGCTTGCAGAAGAAGAAAACTCTTTAGAGCAGGTGGTTGTGGTAGGTTACGGTACACAAAAAAGAGCGCATTTAACGGGCGCAGTTTCTTCTGTCAATGCAGATGAAGTGTTTGGAAATAGGCCTATTCCCGATCCCGCTCGTGGTTTACAGGGCGTTATTCCGGGATTGAATATTCGGATACCATCTGGAGAAGTGGGGTCGGATCCATTGTTGCGTATTCGTGGTCAGGTCGGTTCTGTTCGGGGAAATAGTCAGCCATTAGTACTGGTTGATAATGTCGAAGTACCCAGTCTCCAGTATGTGAATGCAAATGATATTGAAACAGTGACGGTTCTTAAAGACGCTGCATCTACATCTATTTATGGCTCGAAGGCTGCTTTTGGGGTTGTATTAATTACAACAAAGAAAGGGTCGAAAACAGAAACAACCGAAGTGACGTATTCAAATAATTTCGTCATGCAGTCGCCGTTTAAAAAAATTGAATTGGCAGGTATTGAGGGTATAGAGTATTCACTGGATGCGCATGAGAATATGAGACAGGCCGGTCCTGCTGGCGGATTTTGGCGAATAGATCGGACAAGTCTGGAACGAATACGGGAATGGCAAGAGCTTTACGGAAGCACCGTCGGTCCCAACGACCCTGTCGTATATAATCGCGATTGGTACTGGGATGGTGTGCAAAAATTTGGTGTACGGATCTATGATCCTGTTAATGCCATGATCCGTAATAATGCGTTCTCGCAAATACACAATCTGAGCCTAAATGGACGGCGGGGCGAGACGTCCTATAATTTGGGATTGGGTTATGTGGGACAGCAAGGGATGATGAAAGCGGCGCAATATGATGATTATATGCGTTTGAACCCTTCCCTAAGAGTTTCTACTAAAGTAAATGACTTTCTGACAGTTCGCGGAGGGGCGATGTTTGCGGAGGCTAGAAAGCGCTACCCGACGTCCTTAAATACAGGTGGTTTTGGTGCCGATCCATGGTTATATTTATACCGCTGGAGTCGTTTATTTCCAATAGGGGTTCAAGAAAATGGTGAGGATATTATCGATCCAGCTTTTTCAGCGAGTGCCGCTCCACCATCTATAAAAAATGACAGATTTTTGAATTTAAATTTAGGAACTACAATTGACTTTACCAATAATTGGAACTTGGTGGCGGACTATTCATATAACTCCGAAAATACTTTCAATTCCGCTGCGGTACCTTACGTGCAAGCAAAATCAACGTGGTACGGAGTGAATGCCGCGCGGGATGCCGAGGGAAATCCTATATATGTAGATGAAGCCGGTAACGTTACCGAGGATGGCGGAGTCCCTGCCTACGAATTCCCAATTGCAGATCACACAACAAAAGATAACACGTATGTATCGCGAGGCTCTCTGCGTGCACAACGACATACTGTGAATGCTTTTTCGACCTATAACTTAAACTTAGGAAATTCGCACGAACTAAAGTTTATGGCGGGTACCAATATTGTGGCCTATGATATCGTAGGACATACTTCAAGGGTAAATAATTTTTTATTAAACCCGGACAATCCGCAGTTTCAGTTTGCTACTGGAGAGCAATTCGTCACGGGCAGTAATGAATGGGATTCGCAGGTTGGATTTTTCGGACGTTTTAACTATGCCTTCCAAGACAAGTACTTATTTGAAGCAAATTTAAGACGGGATGGTTCCTCGAGACTTTCTAAAAACCTGATATGGCAGTGGTTTCCTTCATTATCCGCCGGATGGGTATTGTCTAATGAAAGCTTTATGGAAAGCCTTAACCCAGTTTTGTCTTTTGCAAAGTTTCGGGCATCTTGGGGTTCTATTGGAGATCAATCTATCCCAAATGACGAATATGTTCCTGTTATGCCAATTACCCAAAATAGCTGGATAGGTAATACTGGTGATCGGGTTTATCAATTGGGAACGCCTGCTTCTGTACAACCGGATATTGCTTGGCAACGTATAGAGCACCTCAATATCGGAGGAGACTTCCGTTTTTTTAATAATAGGCTAGGGTTGTCTGCAGATTGGTTTCAACGCTATACTAAAAATATGATAATAGAAGGTTTGAGCGTTGCAAATACATTAGGAGCTGTCGTTCCGCGAGGCAATTATGGTGACTTAAGGACCCGAGGCTGGGAATTGGCAGCTGATTATTCGCATAGCTTCGAAAATGGTCTACGGTTAACGGTCAATGCTAATATCTCTGATGCAACAAGTATAACTACGCGAGGAGCCGATTGGAATATCGCGCCAGAGGACAGAACGTTAGGTAGTACTTTTTCCACAGGAAACAGGTACGGTGATGTATTTGGGTATGTAACAGATAGGTTATATCAAAAGGATGATTTTCTTTATGATGCCAACGGCGATTTTTTGACGACGACTATTATTCGAAACGGTACTGCAAAAACTGTAAACGTGCTAGCAGGGGACAATCCGGTTTATCAAACGCATTTTCAGGATGGTGGCGCCGTAATGATGATTTCTCCAGGCGATGTAAAATTTAAAGATCTTAATGGAGATGGTTTTATTGATGATGGTACTAATACGGTAGGAAACCCAGGGGACCGCGTGTTAATTGGAAATACCACACCACGTTACGAATATGGATTTAGACTAGGAGCTGACTTTAAAGGTTTCGATCTTTCGGTATTCTTGCAGGGAGTTGGTAAACGAAGTATCTGGGGATCTGGTCAATTGGCCATCCCGGGCTGGTCTGCGAAAGAAGGTGCGATGCCGCTGGCGATCGCTTCTGACTACTGGCGCGAGGATCGTACCGATGCATTCTATCCGAGAGCTTGGCATCTTGGTGAGTCTGATCAGGGCTACACGATGCGTCCACAGTCACGTTATATGTTGGATATGTCGTACTTAAGAGTGAAAAATATAACTTTCGGGTATAATGTTCCAGCAAACGTCCTGAGCCGTGCAAAGATGAAAAATGCACGGATATATGTCTCTTTGGAAAACTTTATCACTTTTGACAATTTAAGAGGCTTGCCTATTGATCCGGAGGCAATTTCCGGTTACTCGTCTTTAAGGGAAAGCAACTATAATCTAGGTCGTACAAGTACATCCAATCCGGCATTCAAATCGGCTTCAATGGGCTTACAGATTGGTTTTTAATTTTAAGTGGAAAAGATATGAAAATTATATATATAATACTATTAGCTACTATGATAATAGCCTCTAGTAGTTGCGACAAATTTTTGGACAGGCCTCAGCTTACCGGTGAAACTGACGGGACGGCTTGGAACTCAGAAGAAAATGTGAGATTGTACGCAAACCAATTCTACACGAATTTCTTTGTTGGATACGGAGTGAATTTTGATGCACAGGGTGGGGCAGCGCTATTGAGTTTTACAAACAGCGATGATGTACTTACATTTGGCAATCAAGCAAACGTGACCCGCGCGGTGCCAAACAGCAGTATTTGGAGTTATACTACGGTTAGATCAGTTAATATTATGATTGACCGAGTACAGAAGGCAAATTCGTCTGTTTTATCGGATGAGGCTAAAGCGCATTGGTTGGGTATAGGTCGGTTTTTTAGGGCAATGCGCTACTCTGAACTGGTCCTGCAGTACGCCGACGTCCCATATTATGACCGGGAGATATTTGCAAACGAATTGGATGAGCTGTATAAACCGCGTACCCCACGTAATGAAATAATGGATGCGGTA
Organism: Sphingobacterium olei; assembly: GCF_005048855.1. Lineage (GTDB taxonomy): Bacteria > Bacteroidota > Bacteroidia > Sphingobacteriales > Sphingobacteriaceae > Sphingobacterium > Sphingobacterium olei. Next base: position 266,301 of record NZ_SUME01000002.1, on the reverse strand, counting down.
TATGACGATTTGGTTTATGCGTATGAAAATGTTCGATTGAACGATGGACTCAGAACGGTTAATCGGTATATAGTAGCTGGGTTTATAACACGTCTTGCTTTATATGAAGCTTCTTGGCAGAAATACTATTATAACAATAATGAACGTGCAACGAAATTCTTTAATTTAGCGTTGGATGCCGGTAACTTTGTCATAAGTAGTGGGCGATACGATATTGTATTGGATTACAAATCATTGTTTACCTCTACAGATCTTGGCGCAAATGGTACCCGGGATGCACTACTATACCGGGCGTATGATGCTGCGATTGGTGTAACGCATTCGGTGGCGTCCTATAGCAATTTAGTGGAAACCAGAGCGGTTGGGCCGACAACGGATTTAATTAAGGCTTATATCTGTGCTGACGGCAGCCCATATCAAGTTTCAGGATTAACAGATGCAAATAAGTTTGATTTGACAAGTCTTATCAAAACTCGGGATTCGAGATTTGAAGCCACATTTTATAGCAAACCAGAGCCGCTAAATAGGGCGTCTTTAGTATACGCAACGAAGTTTCTGCCTAGAGAGTCTGAAAAAAGAGTAAAAGTGGATGGGTTAGCACCATTACCTCAGTTTACAAGTAGCAATAATGATACGGATTACCCTGTTTTGCGTTATGCGGAAGTACTGCTGAACTGGATTGAGGCGAAAGCGGAATTGGCCACAATCGGTGGCGAAGCGGTTACCCAAGCGGATATCGATAAAACTATTAATAAGATAAGGAGCAGACCAATTCATCAGGAAGCGGCTGACAGAGGTGTTCAACCAACAGCATCTTTGCAATTAAGTAATTTGCCCAATGACCCGAATCGTGATCCGGGAGTTTCAACTTTACTTTGGGAGATACGTCGTGAACGCCGTATGGAGTTTACTTTCGAACATTCACGATTAGTTGATTTAAGAAGGTGGTCTAAAATAGACTATTTAGATACAGATAATAACCTCGATTTATTATCCGGTGGCTGGGTTAATTTCCCAACAGAGTTACCTGGTGAGTTGAGACCTGCCAATGTTGGTATCCTTTCCGTCGTGAAATTAGATGGTACACAGACAACATATAATGGTTCAAATGCTTCCATGATGATGGGATTCTATAGGCATACCAATACTGGCGGAAGGTTGCCTTTTTTAAACCAGATTAATCTCAACCCATATCTACAGCCTGTAGGTTTAAATCAAATTAATGATTATGAAACCCGAGGATATGAATTGAAGCAAACTGAAGGATGGTATTAATTCACTACAGTGTGTTTCATATAGTTTGATCATATATAATTTTAATATTATGAAAATGTTGAATATAATTTTTAAATCAAGTACGGTGTTGGGCTTACTGTTGCTTTTTACGCTTAACTCTTGTAAGGATGATTTACCGTCTGAAATGGATACCAGCAGTAAGTTCACAAAATTGGAATCTATTCGATTAGTGAATGCTGGATCTAACGGCGATATCGCACTAGAAGGTACAATAGATCATGATAAGAAGGAAATCTCATTCCCTAGAATTGATCCGGATACTGATTTTAGCAATTTGAAATTTGAGATACAAGGTTCTGATGGTGCCCGATTAGAAAAGGACTTTTATGAGGTGGTGTTTCAGGAAGGCGAATCTGAGCGATCAATCGTATTAAAGGTAGTAAATAATCCAAGATCGAGTGAATACTTTGCGCGATTGCGCTTAAGGGTTCCGGTTTTTGGTGCAGAGTTCACTCAAGCTGTTACATACGATTATTCGAATAATCCAGGGGGCAATGCAAAGTATGATAAGTTTACAGGAGGATTGGTGAGGGGATCTGGTTTTAGCAAGAACTACGTGCTAGTAGTAGATAGAAGTGGGAATAATGCACATGTGTTAAGGGTGTCCGACCTTAGAAATAATGTGGTTACTCCTATTCCTTTGGGTGCGCCAGCAGGAGGCTACGCCGGAGGAACATTCACCATGCACTCAGGTGCTATTTCGGGCGATCATATTTATGTGGCAAGTTTATCCGGTAGCAATGCATCTCCGCTTAAAATTTATCATTGGACTGATCCGGCTCAACCTGCAGAAGTTATTTTGAATACTACTACGGCTGCAGCAACACCAGCAAGTTACCGCTTTGGAGACAATATGTCCGTAAACCTGGATGAAAATGGCAATGGAAATATATATTTTGTAGATAATGGTGGATTACGCATCCTAAAATACAATGTTACGAATTACACAACGATATCCGCTCCGGTTTTCTTTGAGACAGGTGTTGCTGCGTTAGGTTCTTGGGGTTCTTATAATAAGGTTCCAAATTCTTCGCAGTATATCTTTACGGGACATGACGGCCCTGTAAGACTAGTCGGTGAACAGGCTAACGTCGTTTATCAAGCAACCAAGTTCCCAGTTCGTCTAAGTGATGTTCGTGTTGTTAACTTTAATGGAGAAAGGTACATTATGGGTGTCACTGCTGCAAGAACTGGACAAGAAGGTACTGTTTTCCAGGTGTACAACATTACGAGGGGTGAAACAGTAGACGACGGTTTAAGGTTTTTAGATGCCTCTGCGGATGGGCCTCTACTGTCGTACAGTCTGGATGGGCCGGTAAATATTAACCCAGCTTCGCAAACGGGTTGGGCGGTTATTAAAGACGGAGAGGGTAATGATGACAAATTATTATTATATGCGGCGACACTCGATGCTGGATTTGTGTTCTTTGAAGTGCCTAAAAAAGTGCTCACTGAAGATTAGTAGATAAATATGGCATGAGGGAGTATTAAAAGTTACGACATCATCGTCATTGCGAACTGGAGGAACGATGGTGAGGCAATCTAACAAGATAAAACGAAGATTGCTTCGTCATTCTTCCTCGCAATGACGTGTTTTTTTTGATATCCTTAGATTGATGATACACCCTCATGTTTTAATATAGTATAATGATGAGAAGATTTTCGATTTATATATCAATGCTGCTATATGCAGCATTGATTTTCAACAGCTGTAGTAAAGACTCAGATGGGCCGGGTACGCCCGATCCGGATCCACCGGGACCCGAGCCTTCTACGCTGACACTGCCCAAGAAGGAGATGAGGGGTGCGTGGATTGCTACTGTATGGGCACTGGATTGGCCGAGAACATCTGATTTTGCAAATACAGCATATGATGCTGCTGTGCAAAAGAAGAGCTATACCGACATGCTGGATAATTTAAAGAGTTTAGGTTTTAACTCGGTTTTTGTACAGGTTCGGGGTATGGGGGATGCCTTTTACAACTCGGCTTATGAACCATGGAGTGGCAATATCACCGGAACGCGTGGAAAAGACCCAGGCTACGATGTGCTTAAATTTATGATAGATGAAACCCATGCAAGAGGAATTGAGTTCCATGCATGGATTAACCCATATCGTATTGCTACAAGAGCCGCATCGGGTACAGCTTATCCTGCCTTGCATTCTGCTGTAAAGCCAGAATGGGTGGTTGACCATGAGAAGATACAGATTTATAATCCGGCTTTGCCTGAGGTGAGACAGCGGTTGGCAGATATAGTAAAGGATCTCATCACCAAGTATGATGTCGACGGACTCCATATGGATGATTATTTTTATCCAGATCCTTCTTCAGCAGGTACGATGGTTTCCGATCAGCCACTTTATGAAACGATGGGGACTGGCTTTTCGACTATACAGGCATGGAGAAGAGATAATGTAGATAAAGCGATTGAGCTGATCCATAGTACTGTAGTAGCAAATAAACCTCAGGTCGTTTTTTCAATTTCGCCTGCAGCGAGTAAGACATATAACTTCAATACTTTGTACGCCGACTTGGAAAAATGGTGTAAACAAGGTTGGGTGGATATATTGATACCACAGTTGTATCAGGAAATAGGCAATTCATCTAATGATTTTCAATTGAACTTATCAACCTGGGCGCAATTTTCTTTTAGTGCGAAGTTGGTAATAGGTCATGCTTTGTATAGATTCGGCGCTGCAGGAAACCCCGCAGCTTTTCAATCTACTCAAGAGCTTGTCAGGCAGTTTGATATGACAAAAAGAAACGCTAAGGCCGTAGGTAGCGTGATGTATAGTGCACGGGATGTATATGCAAACAGGATAGGTGTTACGGACAAGCTTGCTGAGCTATATAGCCACAAGGCGGTGATGCCGTTTGCCGGTAGAGAAGTTGCTGCTCCAGCTGCGGTACCCGGAAATGTAAAGATCAACGGTAATGAATTAAGTTGGACGGCGGCCAGTGGCAATGTGCGCTCCGTTGTTTACCATTTCTCTGATTTAAAAGCCGTCGGTAAAGTGGTAGCAGTGACTACAGATTCGAAATTGAATGTTACCGAATCTGGACATTATTGTGTAACATCACTAAATTTAGATAATCTAGAAAGTAAGCCAACTAACACAGTTGAGAAAAAATAGAATCTTAGGGCAGTTCTTCTAGAGCTGCCCTAATGATGTTGTTCGTGTTTTTGAAGACTCAATTTTCCCCTATGATTAAGATCTTTATTTTTCTGACAGTTAGTTTATTCTGCGGAACCTCTTTTGCCCAATCCTTCAAGTTTGCCCAAGTAACCGATACGCATGTAGGCGGTAGTACGGGGGCAGACGATCTGAGAAGGACAGTAGAGGATTTGAATCAACTAAAGGATATTGACTTTGTCATCCTGTCTGGCGATGTGACCGAATTTGGATCGGATGAAGAATTGGCGATAGCGAAGCAGATCTTGGACAGCCTGAACCTACCCTTGTACGTTATTCCCGGCAACCACGATAGCAACTGGTCCGAGAGTGGTGCCAATAGTTTTCGAAAGGTATTTGGGGCTGAATCTTTCTTTTTTGAACACAAGGGGATCCAATTTATCGGGACCACATCGGGACCTAATATGCGGATGAGCCCCGGACAGATTCCACGTGAAAATCTGGTGTGGATGGATTCGGTATTCAAAGCAAATCCAGATAAAGAAACGCCATTGATAGCCATCAACCATTATCCTCTCGACTCTTCTCTAAATAATTGGTTTGAAAAAATAGACCGATTGAAACAACGGAATATTCAGGTGGCAACATGTGGTCATGGCCATCAAAACAGGCTGTACGACTGGGAAGGTATCCCCGGGGTCATGGTTCGTTCTAACCTACAGGCAAAGGAGAAAGTTGGGGGCTATAATATTATAACGATACAGCCGGATTCCATTTTTTTCCAAACGCGTAGACCACTGCTGTCCACAGAAGATTATTGGTTAAAGCTGCCACTGAAAAAATTCCAAGATGTTTCAGGGCAAGCTGTAAAACGTCCGGATTATTCGGTAAATTATAAGAGTAAAGCAAAATTACTCTGGGAATACCAAGATCACGGCGATATCGGTGCAGGGATCACGTCTAATGGCAAGTTATTGTTCACCGCGAATACTGTTGGGGAGGTATATGCGCTCCGTTTAGCTGATGGTAAAAAGATGTGGTCTTATAAAACGGGCGGTAAGGTCTATTCTACGCCTGCCGTAGATAAAGGAATCGTAGTTGTAGGCTCCTCAGACCATTTTATCTACGGATTAGATGCCAAAACGGGTACTGTGCGTTGGAAAACAGAAACTTCGAAAGCGGTATTGGGTTCTCCGCAGCTCTATAAAGGAAAGGCTTATATCGGTGGTTCGGACGGCGTGTTTCGTTGCCTGGATCTGCTTACGGGAAAGGTGGTTTGGACATTTGAAGGTGTGAAGAACTACGTGTCTACCCTTCCTACGATTGCAGATAATAAGGTGATTTTCGGAAGCTGGGGAAATGGCTTTTATGCGCTTGATGTAAATACGGGACAGCTGATGTGGGAGTGGAATAATGGACACGCCAACCGCATGTTTTCGGTAGCGGCATGCTATCCTGTGGTAGCGAACAATCGTGTCTTCGTCGTTGCACCGGATCGGTATATGACGGCCTTGGAGCTGCAGACCGGTAAAGTAATATGGCGGGAAAAGAAGGAGTTATACCGCGTAAGGGAATCGATGGGGCTGTCGCGGGATAAGAAATTCATATATGCGAAGACGATGGACGGGGAATTGGTGGGCATATCTGCAAAAGCGGATTCCATGACAATCGATTGGAAATCGTCCTTACAGCTGCCTTACGATATCGTGCCGACGGCTATATATAGTTCATCCTCGCTGGTGTTTGTACCAAGCAATTCGGGTCTACTATCTGCTGTAAACCCTAAATCTGGTGACGTAGCCTGGCAATATAAAATTTCAAATGCAATGATAAATCCGCCTTTGGTACTTAAAAATAAGGTAGTGGTAAGTACGATGGATGGTAAGATTGTGTTGCTGCAATATTAAAGGCATGAAGAGAATCCTGTTTCTAGCTATCTTTATCGGATTGTTGTCCTTAGCCAAGGGGCAGGAGAATGCTTGGATACGAATTAACCAGCTGGGCTACCTACCCGAATCTAAAAAGGTAGCTGTATGGGTATCTAAGGGAAATGAAAAGATAAAGGAATTCGAAATTATAGACAGCCAATCGAATAAAACGGTATTCAAAGGGAAAGCTGGAAAGGGGTTTGGACATTATGGGCCTTTTGCATCTGGTTACCGGTTGGATTTCTCGGGCTGGACACAATCCGGAACGTATTACGTGCGTGTTGAGAATATAAAATCTCCTGTTTTTAGGATTAATGAAGAAGTATACAAAGGTACCGCGGATTTTGCCTTGCGTTATATGCGGCAACAGCGTACACTATTCAATCCATTTCTTCAAGACAGCTGCCATACGCACGATGGTTTTACGCTTTATGCGCAGTCGGTAGGATTACCTGATAGTACCCATGTAGATGTAGGTGGCGGTTGGCACGATGCGTCGGACTACCTGCAGTACGCAACTACATCCGCAAATGCGACCTATCATCTCTTGGCAGCTTACCGGGATTTCCCAGACGTATTCTCAGACGAAAAGCAGGCTAATGGATTGGATGGAAGCAATGGACTGGCCGATGTCTTAGACGAAGCCAAATGGGGGTTGGATTGGTTGTTGAAGATGCACCCCAAGCCCAACATCATGTTTAATCAGATTGCAGACGATAGGGATCACACTAAATTACGTATGCCGGGCGAAGACCCCTATTATGGAAGGGGATTTGAAAGACCGGTATATTTTATTGATGGTAAGCCACAGCAAAGAGGTAAGTTTCTAAATAATACGACCGGCACGAGTTCTACGGCAGCCAAGTTTGTAAGTGCGTTTGCATTGGGACATCACTTATTCGATGCGGTAGATCGGAAGTATAGCACGCAGCTAAGGTCGAAAGCGCAGACTGCTTATGCGTACAGTTACATTAAACCGGGGGTGACGCAGACTGTTTCCGTTAAATCACCTTATATCTATGCTGAGGATAATTGGGTGGATGATATGGAACTGGCAGAAATCGAAATGTATTCCCTTTTTGGTGACAAAAAACATGTAGATGCTGCACTGTCGTATGCTGCGCAGGAAAAGATAACGCCTTGGATGATACGGGATACCGCTAATCACTATCAGTATTATCCATTTATTAATTTAGGGCATTATGAGCTTGCTAAGAAACTGCAGGGAGATGACCGAGCCAAAGTGCTTTCTTATTATAAGGCCGGGATTGATGCCGTTTGGGAACGGGCGCAGCAAAATGTATTTTTCAGGGGTGTTCCTTTTATTTGGTGCAGTAATAACCTGACCACTTCTTTTGCCATTCAATGTATGTGGTACCGTACGGTTTCTGGAGATGATAGCTACGATGAATTGGAGCAGGCGAATATCGACTGGCTCTTCGGTGTGAATCCATGGGGCACTTCTATGGTGTATGGATTGCCCGCTTGGGGAGATACACCTGTAGATCCGCATTCGGCATTTACGCATCTCCATCAGTACCCAATTGATGGTGGTTTGGTAGATGGTCCGGTATACGCTGCGACATACAACAGTCTGATCGGTATTAAATTACTGGAAGAAGATGAATACGCTGAATTTCAAAGTGATCTAGTTGTGTATCATGATGACTTTGGTGATTACAGTACCAACGAACCAACCATGGATGGTACGGCTTCGTTAATCTATCTGTTGTCTGCCCAGGAAAGTAAAAGTCAGTCGTTGAAAATAAAAGATAAATATGGGGCGATCGTCCGGGGCGATACGAGTAAAAAACAGATAAGTTTGGTCTTTACGGGGCACGAATTTCGGGATGGTATCGCAACTGTTGAAAAAGCATTGAATAAAAATGGGGTAAAGGGCTCTTTTTTTGTTACAGGGGAATTTGTTGAGAAAAATACTAAAACATTAAGACGGCTATTTAAAAACGGAAATTATATAGGACCGCATTCGGATGCACATTTGCTATATAGCCCTTGGGAAAATAGAGATAGTTTGCTGCTTAATGAAGTTGACTTTCAAAAGGACTTACAACGAAATGTAGATCGATTGACGAAAATTGGTGTCACGCAGATTGACAAGTTTATTCCGCCTTATGAATGGTACAACGACAAAATTGTGGACTGGGCGAATAGGCTGGGTATACAGACTTATAATTTTACGCCCGGGATACGGACGGTTGCGGATTATACGTATCCAGAAATGCAATCCCGTTATGTGACGACGGAGGCCATTATTAATCAACTGTATGCCTTAGAGGCCCAAAAAGGACTAAATGGAAATATTATTCTTATTCATCTCGGTACGGATAAGAGAAGAAAAGATAAACTATACAATCTTCTTGACGAATTAATACGTGAATTAAAGCTAAAAAATTATAATTTCGTGCTACTGGAAAAATTATAGAATAGTTCTGCGTGTTTTTGCATGTTTTATAATTATTTTGCATATTTACGAAATATTACCCACTACAGTAATCAGAATCTCTAATAAAATGATAAATACGACAGAGAAAGATTCGAACTACCAAGATCTGGACAAGATGTCTGTTCTTGAGTTATTGACGAATATAAATAAGGAGGACACTACAGTTCCGTTGGCGGTTGAAAAGTCGATTCCTCAGATAGAGTCTTTGGTAAAAATCGCAGTTGAAAAAATGCAATCGGGTGGAAGGTTGTTTTATATAGGTGCGGGTACGAGCGGACGATTGGGCGTATTAGATGCGTCGGAATGTCCTCCGACATATGGTGTGCCATTTGATTGGGTGATTGGACTGATAGCGGGTGGAGACGTTGCGATCCGTAAGGCAGTAGAATTTGCCGAAGATGATATGGAACAGGCTTGGAAAGATCTGGAAGAGTTTGCCATTAATTCAAATGATGTAGTGATTGGTATCGCCGCGTCGGGTACGACTCCATACGTAATAGGTGGGCTTCGGAAAGCGAATGCAAGCGGTGTGGTAACGGGTTGTATTGTTTGTAACGGTAATTCGCCTATAGCCAAAGAGGCACAATTTCCGGTGGAAGTGATTGTAGGACCTGAATTTGTAACAGGATCTACACGGATGAAAGCTGGTACAGCGCAAAAATTGGTTTTAAATATGATTAGCACGTCTGTGATGATACAATTGGGACGTGTAAAAGGTAATAAAATGGTTGATATGCAACTTTCTAATCATAAATTGGTAGGCCGTGGCGTGCGGATGGTGATGGCCGAAACGGGCGTCGATGAAGAAACTGCGACGGCTTTGATTGAAGAATTTGGAAATGTGCGCAAGGCCATAGAAAATTATCAACAGCTGACTAAACATTAACATATGTCTCCTATAACTCTTCTCGCATTCTTGGTGGTTTACTTTGGTGTGTTATTAAGCGTATCGCATTTTACAGCCAAGAAATCATCTGATAACGCTACGTTCTTCGTTGCAAACAAGAATTCGAAATGGTACATGGTCGCCTTCGGAATGATTGGAACAGCCCTATCTGGTGTAACCTTTATCTCTGTACCGGGAGCTGTAGGCCTCTCTAATTTTAGTTATTTTCAGTTCGTATTGGGAAATGCACTGGGTTTCTTGGTGATTGCCTACGTATTACTTCCACTATATTACCGTATGAATCTAACGTCTATCTACACCTATTTGGAAGAGCGACTTGGACATCGGAGCTATAAAACTGGAGCAATGATCTTTTTGATATCCCGTACGATTGGATCGGCATTTCGTTTATATCTGGTAGCAATTATCCTTCAGAAATTTATTTTTGATGCATGGAATGTGCCCTTCGCTGTGACGGTAGCGGTGTGCCTTTTATTAATTTGGCTTTATACGAATAAGGGGGGACTAAAGACCATAATTATTACGGATATGCTGCAGACGTTTTTCTTGTTATTAGCCGTAATACTTTCTATTTTCTTTATGGCAGATGGTTTGGGAATTTCGGTTTTTGAAGCGTTTGAAAAGGTAAAAGATAGCACCTATTCGCAGATTTTTATCTGGGAAAACCTATTGGGGGATAAAAACCATTTTTGGAAACATATGATCGGCGGAGCCTTCGTTACCATTGCGATGACCGGATTGGATCAGGACCTGATGCAGAAAAATTTAAGTATGAAAACCATCGGTGAAGCGCAAAAAAATATGCTGACCTTCACAGGGATTTTTGTAGTGATTAACTTGTTTTTCTTAGCAGTGGGGGCATTGCTCTATATTTACGTGGGCGAGAAAGGAATTGATATCAGCGCATTGCGCACACCGGATTACTTGTATCCTGAGATTGCATTGAATAATTTGACACTCGTAGCCGGGATCATCTTTATGATGGGATTGACGGCAGCGACTTTTGCTACAACAGATTCGGCACTTACGGCGTTAACAACCTCATTCTGTATTGATTTTCTTAATTTCAATAAAAAGGAGAATCCGAATGATCCTAAATTGGTGCGGTCTAGAAATATCGTGCATCTCGTGTTTTCCTTCATCATGCTATTGGTAATTTTGGGATTTCGGATCATAAACGATGACTCGGTCGTCACCGCTATATTCACTGCTGCTAGTTATACCTATGGCCCGCTTCTTGGGTTGTTTGCTTTTGGGATTTTGACCAAAATGCAGGTGAACGATAAACTGGTGCCTTTCTTTTGTGTGCTTTCTCCTGTTTTATTGTTTGTGCTGAATACCTATTATATTATACCTTATACAACATATCGTATTGGATTTGAACTGATCGTATATAATGCGGTAATAACCTGTGTGTTGTTATTGGTGACGTCCCCAGGACGGATGTCTTTGGAAAAGCAGGCTTCGCTTAGATAGGGGAAATGCTGACTTGTGTGTGCAAAAAATTAACGTTAAGTTTGAGTCTTAGTTTTTTGCACGCATGTATCATTTAATAAACGAAACTGTATCTTCTATACGCCGTAAAATAGGCGACTTTACACCCGAATTTGGAATTATATTAGGCACCGGCCTGGGGAAGCTGGTCAATGAAATTGAGGTTGAGTATCAACTCATGTATGCTAATATTCCCAATTTTCCGATTTCCACAGTCGAATTTCATTCCGGTAAACTTATATTTGGCACGTTGAATGGCCGGAGTGTGGTGGCTATGCAAGGCCGTCTTCATTATTATGAAGGGTACGACATGCAGGAAATTACCTTCCCGGTACGGATTATGAAAGCCCTTGGTGTGCAGAAACTATTTGTGTCGAATGCGTCGGGGTCCTTAAATCCGGCTATCCAAAAAGGACATATCGGAATTATTGACGATCATATTAATCTACTGCCGGATAATCCACTCCGCGGATCCAACGATGATGATTTTGGTCCCCGATTTCCGGATATGAGTGCACCGTATGACAAAACGATGTTGCAGCAGGGCTTAGAAATTGCCAAAAAACTGAACGTCACCGCACATAAAGTGGTGTATGTCGCTACTCCAGGGCCTAATTTAGAAACAAGAGCGGAATACCGGTACATGCGGATTATAGGCGGTGATATTGTAGGCATGAGTACGGTGCCCGAAGTAATTGTAGCGAATCATATGGGGCTTCCCGTTTTTGCTATATCCGTGATTACGGATGAAGGATATCATGCCGATTTAAAGCCGGTGTCGTTGACTGAAATTGTTGCTGTGGCCGCCGAAGCTGAACCAAAACTCACAGCGATACTAAAGGAGTTAATCGCTTGCATATAAACCGCAAGTTATCTAAGTTTGCTGGATAATAAATAGATTACATGAAGTATTTGATACGCATTCTTTTTAGTGTTATTGTGTTGGTGGGCGTAACTTCGCAAGGCTATGCCCAGGTAGATGAGGAGTTTAGCAGTGCGCTGGACTCCGCGCGTGCATTGGAGGATAACAAAAAGGATTCAGTGGTCTTTAGCGCAAAATACGTACGGTATGCTACGTTGAATATGTTGAAAAATGCGTCGCATACTAAGCAAATAGATACTACACACTATAATTTCCAATATTACAATCCGCAGAATCATCCCTGGAATCCCAGTATACATTTGGGGTCGTATGGATTAGCGACGAGAGACCTGCTTTTTAATCCGAATAAATCGATTGGTTTTCAGCCTGGTTTTCATGCATTGGAAAGGTACTTGCTGACGTCTGATTCGGTAATCTATTATAGGGCCAGAGCGAGGTATTCGGAACTCTATGCAGTTGGATTTCTCTTTGATGATCAGGTGTTTAAGGCAAAATTGGCGCAGAATATAAATCCGAATTGGAATGTTGGTGTGCAATACGAAGCTACCAATACGGATGGTTACTATTTTAATCAGGCGTATTCGGATCGCAAAGGAACAGTTTTTTCATGGTATGAGTCGCCCAATCGACGTTATAATATGTTGGTCAATGCGGCGTTTAACAAAATCGATGCGACCGAGAATGGTTCGATTATCAATGATAGTATTTTCAGGGATAACGACGTCTCATCGTTGTACGGCGTTACCACGCGTTTAAAGGGGCAGCAGGCTAGTAGACCATACAATAAATGGTTAGACAATGGACTCTTTCTACGTCAGTCGTTTTATATCGGAAGGTTGGATACCCTAAATGCGGGGCTACCTGAAATGGAGATTCACCCGACTAATGCATTTGCACACAATTCATCTATTCGGCAGCGAAAGTATATTTTCTTCAAAAATGAAGAGGATATGTATGGTGCCTTTCCGTTTGGAAATGCCGGTTTGGTGCACGATACGACCAAAATTACAACGATATCTAATGAGTTTACCTATTCTTTTTATTTACGGAATAAATCGTTGTTAAAAAATGAGGCGAAACTGAATCTTGGTTTTCAAAATGACTTAATCTGGTATGAAGATAGCCTGTCAAATGATTTTTTCCAAAATAGTGCTGTTAAAGGAGATCTGAGTTACCAATTCAGTAATAAAGTAAATTTGAAATTGGCTGTAAACCAAATTGTACTGGGAAGAAATGTGGGTGATTTTCTCTATGAAGCAAATGCCGATGTATTTGTAGGGGATAAAATAGGTCGGGTTTCCATCGGTGCGTATTCGCAAAATAAGTCGCCCGAAATGACATTTTCCAGGATGAACTACACCTACCACAGCTGGTCGAGCAGTCTGGATAAGGAAAAGACGCAAAATCTATCGTTCAAGTATCAGAATGATAAAATCGGATTCTCTGGAAAAGCGGAATATTTTTTAATTAGCAATTACCTCTATTTTAGGGAGATGGCTAATCCGAACGATGATGAACGGTTGGAGAAGTTGGTTGAACCGGCTCAATATGGTAATCTTAATTTGTTGAAATTAAGTGTAGGGCAAAACTTTAGATTTGGCAATTTCAGTTTGGATAACTTGGTGGTGTATCAGAAATCGGATGCAATGGATGTGCTGGCAACTCCCGAACTATATACCTGGCATAGTCTTTATTATGGTGATGTCGCCTACAAAGTGCTGGATTTTAGAATAGGGGTGGATGGAAAATTTAATACACCATTTAAAACACCTTCCTATGCCATCAATGCTGGACAGTTTTACAATGATAATGTGGGGCTGGAATTTTCTACTTATCCTATTGTAGATGTATGGGCTACGGCAAATCTTAAGCGTGTAAATTTGTTTATCAGTTATAATTTTGTCAACCAACATATCTACCCCAAAGGGTATTATACTGTGCGACGATATCCGATGAATCCCGCTAACTTGCGTTTCGGTGTTTCTTGGAAATTTTATGACTAAAATTTATGTAATTGTTTTTTAGTTGATTGTGTAGAGACTGTAAAAAATGTTTGTAAAATATTTTGAAACTAAAAATTAAGACCTATATTTGCACACGCTATTAGCAAAAGGAGAATTAGCTCAGCTGGTTCAGAGCACCTGCCTTACAAGCAGGGGGTCACTGGTTCGAACCCAGTATTCTCCACAAACAGCACTCGGGAGATTAGCTCAGCTGGTTCAGAGCACCTGCCTTACAAGCAGGGGGTCACTGGTTCGAACCCAGTATCTCCCACAAAAAGCATCCACTGGGTGCTTTTGTTATATATAAATGGGGGTTTAGCTCAGCTGGTTTAGAGCACTACCTCGACAAGGTAGGGGTCACTGGTTCGAACCCAGTAATCCCCACGTAAAAAGAGTTTCTGCAAAGAAGCTCTTTTTTTTATGATGCCGCCCTTCTTTATAAGGCATTGCCTAGGGTATGTTCAGGCATTTGAAGTTGTATAAAATAAACCTTCATTAAAAACAATCTATTCAAAAACTTGATGATTTTTTAACTATCTGAAAATGATGAGTTAACAGTTGTTTTGTTTTTTTGTATACATGAAGAGAGAAGTCGATTTAGTAATACTTTCTGATGTACATCTCGGAACCTATGGATGTCGGGCACAAGAGTTACTCCACTATTTGTATTCTATCAAACCTGCAAAACTGGTATTGAATGGCGATATCATGGATATCTGGCAGTTTAAAAAAAGCTATTTTCCTGATCAGCATCTGAAAGTGATTAAGTATCTGTTTGATATGGCATATCAAGGTTGTGAAGTAATCTATATCACGGGCAATCATGATGAGATGCTGCGAAAATTCACGAATATACATTTTGGTAATATCCAGTTGGTGGATAAATTGGTGCTGCATTTGGGCGATAAACGGGCTTGGATATTTCATGGTGATGTATTCGACGCTTCTATTCAACATTCCAAGTGGTTGGCAAAGTTAGGCGGATGGGGGTACGATAGGCTTATTGGGTTGAACAATTTGATGAACTGGATCCTTGTCCGATTTGGAAAGGAGAAATACTCGCTCTCAAAAAGAATTAAGAACTCGGTGAAAAAGGCAGTGAAATTTATTTCGGATTTCGAACAGACCGCCTCGGAGCTGGCTATTGAAAGTGAGTACGACTACGTGATATGCGGACATATCCATCAGCCACAAATCCGTACGGTGGTCACGAAGAAAGGTTCGTGTGTGTATATGAATTCGGGCGACTGGATCGAAAATCTTTCCGCATTAGAGTACCACAATGGTGAATGGGACATGTTTGGTTACGAGGAAAAAAAGGATACACTTGGGAAATATCCCATACACGATGTACTGCTTAATTATTCACTGGAAAATATATTGGAGCGCGTACGTGTACAGAGCTTCTAAAACCGAATAATTTCCTCAATTTGCTCCTCAATGAATTTGACCGTGATGCTGTCAATGAATTCATTGTTATTGTTAAGCTCGTTCTGGATATGTGGAATATGAATCTTAAGAGGTAGAACATGCATCCGCATATAATTACAGACACCTGTAAAATGGTCAACACCTCGGATATTTCCGTATTTTCCAGTTGCCACCCCCACGAGGATCGCTTTTTTTTGATAAAATGAAGCAGGAAATGCACAGGCATCCATGAACACTTTCAACACGCCTGGATAGCTGCCATTGTATTCCGGAATGACAAAAATAAATTTACGGGCGGCGGAAATCTTTTCCTGTATATGCGCAAAACCTTCACTTCTTTTGCCGTACAAATCAGAGAAAATGATGTCGTGGGGAAGGTCAATCAACGAAAATATTTCCCATTCTTCACCTCGTAGTTGTAGCTGTTCCTGATAATATCTGGCCACCTTTAACGAGTTGCTTCCCAATCTATTTGTTCCCGAAATAATTAAATTCATTGTGCTTTTGTAATTTATGTCTCTCAATGAATGACGATGTAAATGGTAAATCTATTTTTCGTATCTTAGCATGCTGAGTTATAAGCTCAGAAATGTTCTCAAAAATAGCAATTTTAACATCATTTAAGCATTTGGTAAGTTATTGAAATGTAAATTTGGTGCGAGAACATGAAGTATACATTTAATAGGTAAAGATTCAGTATCTTATGGGAAAAATAATATCCATTGCAAATCAAAAAGGTGGTGTAGGTAAAACAACGACTTCTATTAACTTAGCGGCTAGTTTAGCGGTTTTGGAGTATAAGACATTGTTGGTAGATGCAGATCCTCAGGCAAACTCGACGTCAGGTATCGGGTTTGATCCAAGAGCTATTAAAGCCAGTGTATATGAATGTTTGGTGAATGATTTAGATCCGAGAGAGGCTATCCATGGTACGGATACGCCTAATTTAGATTTGCTGCCTGCACATATTGACTTAGTAGGTGCTGAGATTGAAATGATCAACCTGAACGAACGCGAGTATAAAATGAAAAAAATGCTCCTGCAGATTAAAGATGACTATGATTTTATCATTATCGACTGCTCTCCTTCATTGGGATTGATCACGATTAATGCCTTGACAGCATCGGACTCGGTCATTATTCCGGTTCAATGTGAATATTTTGCATTAGAGGGATTGGGTAAATTATTAAATACGATAAAAATTGTCCAAAACCGTCTAAATACCGATTTAGCAATAGAAGGCATTCTACTAACCATGTACGATGTCCGCCTCCGTTTGTCTAATCAGGTGGTAGAGGAGGTGCGTACACATTTCCACGATTTGGTATTTGAGACAATTATACAGCGTAATACCAGATTAAGTGAGGCTCCTAGTTTTGGGATTTCCGTAATCATGCACGATGCATCCTGTAAAGGCGCCATCAATTACCTGAATCTCGCGCGTGAGATTTTGCAAAAGAATGGTTTAGTAGAAGAAAATAAAGAACAAGCGATAGTATAGTATGGCTGCATTACAACGAAAAACAGGTTTAGGAAAAGGATTAGGAGCATTATTGCAGGATGATGTTGTGATAAATCCTAAATCTGATCAAAAGGAAGCAACAGATACCAAAACTGGGGTGCCAGCAGCAGGAAGTATCAATTTTATTAAGGTTGAACAAATCGCTGTAAATCCCTTTCAGCCGAGAACTGATTTTGATCAGGAGGCGTTACAAGAATTAGCAGAGTCTATTAAGTTACAGGGGCTTATTCAGCCTATCACGGTAAGACAGGTCAGCAAAAACCAATATCAACTTATCAGTGGTGAACGAAGACTACGTGCTTCTAAACTTGCGGATATCACCGAAGTGCCTGCTTACGTTCGTACGGCCAACGACCAACAGATGTTGGAGATGGCACTTATCGAAAATATCCAGCGTGAAAACCTGAATGCCATCGAAGTGGCGCTGAGCTTTCAGCGCATGATCGAGGAGTGTAACCTAAAACAGGAAGAACTAGGTGATCGGGTGAGTAAAAACCGGTCGACCGTGACAAACTATTTACGCTTATTGAAGTTGCCTCCAGCGATACAAGCGGGTATACGTGATGGCCAGATTTCCAT
Source organism: Sphingobacterium olei (assembly GCF_005048855.1). Lineage (GTDB taxonomy): Bacteria > Bacteroidota > Bacteroidia > Sphingobacteriales > Sphingobacteriaceae > Sphingobacterium > Sphingobacterium olei. The sequence goes on along the minus strand of NZ_SUME01000002.1, from coordinate 248,659 downwards.
GGGACACGCACGTGCTTTGATCAACGTAGGGGAAGTGGACAAGCAATTATTCGTTTTCCAAGAGATCATTGATAAGGGGCTATCTGTGCGGATGACCGAAATATTGGTGCGTAATATACAGCAACAGACAAAACCGAAAAAGAATCAAAACGTAGGGAAGCAATTGGACTTTCAATATCAAAAAATCGAAGACGATTTAGCTTCCAAATTTTCAACACGTGTACGTTTGAATTTGAAAAATACGAGAGGAAAAGGTGCGATTGAAATTCCATTTGACTCGGAGGATGATTTGAGCCGCATCTTAGAATTGTTAGATTGGTAATGTATAAAATCTGTTTTCTCTTTTTTGTATTCGGTTGTGCCTGCTTTCCGGCAACGGCACAAAATGTGGATTCAACGGCACTAAAAGTGGATTCAGTGACTATGGCCGTGGATTCGGTTGCACAGGATACCGTTAAAAAAGAGACCAGGCAGGAGCGAAGGGCGAGAGAAAAGGCGGAAAAGGAACGTGCGAAGTTTTATTATAAAGATATTCTTAAAGATTCTACTCGTCTGGCTATCGAACAAGTGTCACGTGTAGCCTGGAAACGTTCATTGATGTTACCTGGTTGGGGACAGTATACCAATGGCGGTCTCTGGTGGATCAAGGTGCCGATTATTTACGGTGGTTTTGTGGGAGCATATTTTACATTCGATTATTGGCAATGGTACTATCTGAAATTTTTGAATGAAGCACAGTATAGGATTGACTTCAATGGAGATGTTAGTGATCCTGATTTAGAACGGTGGACTTTAGAAGGACTTATCCAGTCAAAAGATAATGCACGTCGTAACCGGGATCTGACGATCCTTGCTACGGTCGGGTTTTGGGGTTTAAATGTCGTGGAAGCGTATGTGAACTCCATGTTGAAAAATAGATACAATATGGGCGATAATTTGAGTGTAAAAGTGTCACCAACCTTTATGCCTTCAGGTTATGTCGGATATCAATCTCCACTTAAAAATCAATTTGTACCGGGAATTAAATTAACATTTAACATTCGATAGTTAATTGGTAGAATATATTCAGGATTAGTATATTAGCGGTGTAAAAATACTGGCGCACAAAAATAAAAGAACCAAAACACGCATCTACCATAAAAAACGAACAAAGAAAGATGAAGATAGTCTTATTAGGATATGGCAAAATGGGGCAACTTATTGAAAAGTTCGCCATGAAGAGAGGACACGAAGTGGTACTTATTGTGGATGAGAACAATCGACCATCTATTGGTATGGAAGATTTGGAAGAAGCGGATGTAGCGATTGATTTCAGTACGCCTCACGCAGCTTTGGAAAATATAAGCCTGTGTTTTGAGGCTAATTTGCCACTTGTGGTAGGCACGACAGGATGGTATGAGCATCTCCAAGAAGTAAAAGAGACGTGTCTCGAATCTAACCAATCATTGCTATACGGATCTAATTTTAGTATTGGTGTAAATATCTTTTTCCATATCAATAAACTATTGGCCAAAGCCGTTGACCCATATAAGCAATACGATGTGCAGGTAGAAGAAATACATCATATCCACAAATTGGATGCACCTAGTGGTACAGCGATTACAATAGCAGAGGGGATCTTAGAAAATAGTTCTACAAAGAATACGTGGGTGAATGATGTGGTTGGCGAAGGTGAAGAGATGATCGCAAAGGCAGACGAACTGTTGATTGAAAGTCTGCGAATAGAAGAGGTTCCCGGCACGCATACTGTTTTATACAGTTCGGAGGTCGATCAGATTGAGTTCAAACACACAGCGCATAATCGAGATGGTTTTGCCCTAGGGGCAGTTATTGCTGCGGAATGGCTGCAAGGAAAGAAGGGTTTCTTTCAGGTAACTGAAATTTTTGACTTTAATCAGGTATTAGGAGATAGGAGTTAGTGACTAGGGGTTAGGAGTTAGTAATTCGTAACTAGTGATTGGTAGATTTTTGACTTTTTAGTAATTTTAATGGGCTCGCCTATGCTGCGGGAGGCAGGCAAGCTTGGTTTTGACTTTTTAATTTTGACTTATTAATTATATGTGGTATATCATTTTTGGGGTATTAACAATAGTTGCTTTATATGGCCTATGGCTACTTTTCAGGAAGGCAGGGAAGCAAGGGTGGGAGGCTATCGTGCCTTTTTACAGAGAATATGTAATGGCTCAGTTGGTTGCTAGACCAACTTGGTGGGTGATTTTACTACTTGTTCCGATTGTTAATATCTTCATTTTTTATGGGCTATATTTAGATCTTATCAAAGCGTTTGGTAAAAAGCGTTTTTGGGAAAATGCAGCTGCTGTATTAATTCCCTTTATTGTATTACCAATGTGGGGACGGGATCCAAATGTTAAATATCTGGGCCAACCTAATACGGAAGAATTTAAGAAAAAATACCCATATAAGAAATCCACTACACGCGAATGGGCGGATGCAATTATCTTTGCCACAGTAGCGGCCTCTTTGATAAGAGGATTTTTGATTGAAGCTTATATGATTCCTACGGGATCTATGGAACGATCATTATTAGTAGGGGATTTTCTTTTCGTGAGTAAGTTGAACTATGGCCCGCGGATTCCCAACACACCACTTGCTTTTCCTTTTGCGCATCATACCATGCCCATTACCGGCGGTAAGGCTTATTCGGAACTAGTTCATGTTCCGTACAAACGTCTGCCCGGTTTTGAGGTAATTGAGCGTAATGATGTGGTTGTTTTCAACTATCCTATGGAAGCTGATGCGCCATTTAATCGACCTGTCGATAAACGGGAGAATTATATTAAACGGGCTGTAGCTATTTCAGGAGATGTTGTCGAAATGAAGAATGCTAAATTGATTGTAAACGGTGCGCCCGGATTTGGGTCTTCTGACGTGCAATCGGCTTATTTTATTTATACGGATGGAACGGGTCTTAACCCACAACGTCTAATTGATAAAAGATATGACTTTATACAGGGGATGGCTGAACCTTATGTCTTATATGTGACTGACGAAGAAATAGAAGATGTAAAATCGTGGACGAATGTAAAACAGGTTATTCCGTTTGAAAATGCCGAATCATCTTTTCCTCATGCAGAAGAATATAGTTGGAATTTCCATAATTTTGGTCCGTTAACGGTTCCTAAAAAAGGAGATGTAGTTAAATTAAATATGCAAACCTTGCCTTTGTATAGTCGACTAATTACAGTGTATGAAGGGAATACTTTAGAGCAACGAGCTGATGGTATCTACCTGAACGGGACCAAAGCAGATAGCTACACGATACAGATGGACTATTATTGGATGATGGGTGATAATAGAGACAATTCTATGGATTCAAGAGAATTTGGATTTGTTCCTGAAGATCATGTTGTGGGTAAAGCATTATTTACATGGCTAAGCTGGGATAAGGATGGTACTTTTTTATCTAAAATCCGTTGGAATAGAATTTTTAGAGGAATTCATTAAGAAGATAATGACCTCTATGAGGTCATTATCTTCTTAATTACCCAATACTTAATACTCAATACTATTTTAACGCCGCTAAATATCGTTTGATGGTCTCCTCTAGGCCGAGGTACAGCGCATCCGATATAAGTGCATGCCCTATGCTTACCTCCAATAATCCAGGAATGTGTTGATTGAAATACGCTAGATTGTTTAAATCCAGATCGTGACCCGCATTCAATCCTAAACCTACTTCACGTGCCTTTAAGGCAGCTTTAAAATATGGGTGAATTGCTCTGTCTTTATCAAACCCGTATTCTGCAGCATAGGCTTCGGTATACAATTCGATACGATCAGTTCCGGTTTCGGCTGCTGCCTCTACCATGTCTTCATCGGGATCTACAAAGATCGACACCCGAATACCCTGATCTTGAAAGAGTCTGACCATATCGGTAAGGTACGCCCGGTTTCTGATGGTATCCCAACCGTGGTTTGAGGTAATCTGACCTAATGCATCAGGCACCAACGTAACCTGTGTAGGTTTATTAGCGAGCACGAGGTCCACAAATTTCTGCTCTTGACAGTTCCCCTCAATATTAAATTCTGTCGTGATATCAGCTTTGAGATCGTATACATCCTGGTATCGGATATGTCTTTCATCAGGTCTAGGATGTACAGTGATGCCTTCTGCCCCGAATCGTTCGCACGCTAAAGCCGTAGTCAATACGTTTGGCGTGTTTCCGCCGCGAGAATTGCGAAGAGTGGCTATTTTATTGATGTTAACAGATAATTTCGTCATGATTCCTATTTCTAACTACAAACTTAGATATTTTTGCAGTTATTGTAGCAGCTAGATAACGAGAATCTTGTAGGAATTTTATAAATTGCGTAGGAATATGGATGGATTAGGCTTCAATTTATTAGAGGGCTTTCGGCTATTGGATATTATAGACATCCTTTTGGTTGCTGTGATTATTTATTATATCTACAGTTTGATCAAAGGGACTATCGCTGTGAATATCCTCTTAGGAGTTGGTCTTTTTTACGGTATTTTTCTCGTCGTAAAACAATTAGAAATGCGGTTGCTGACCGAGATTTTCGGTGGTTTTATATCCGTGGGCTCTATTGCACTAATTGTGGTATTCCAACAGGAAATCCGGAGGTTTTTGCTCCATATCGGTAAAAACATATCCCTGAGACGAAAGAAATTCTTTTGGAGTTTCTTGGCAAGTAAAAGGACAACACAACAGGATCGTTCGGAAGAAATCAAACCTATTATCGAGGCGTGTAAAAGTATGTCAAGGTCACGGACGGGAGCTTTGCTCGTGTTTTCTAAATATTTTGACGAGGAATATTACCAAACAAGTGGTGAATATGTTGATGCCCCAGTGTCTAAAAGATTATTAGAAAGTATATTTTTTAAGAACAGCCCCCTGCATGATGGGGCCGTTGTCATTGTTGATTTTAGGGTGATGACTGCGAGTTCAGTATTACCCCTTTCAGACAGTGAGGATCTTCCTCCTCAATTTGGATTACGGCACCGTGCAGCGATCGGTGTTACCGAAGTGTCGGAAGCTGTCGCGGTGATTGTTTCCGAAGAAACCGGAGAAATTTCATTTGCGAAAGATGGGAATATCAACATGAACCTTACTCCTGAAGAACTGGAAAAAATTCTGCGGGAGGAACTGTAATATTTTCTTCTGTGTCGACTATTCAGAATAAATTTTTGTAGTACCTTATTTTTTTCGAATAAAGTTCAATTTTTGTTATATTGTAATGTGAATAAGAAAGCTATTGCTTAGATTTACAGAAGATATAAACTAAATTTTTGTCCTATGCATTTTGATGAAAATAATCCGTTAGATATTGTCTTGAATGACCTGTTCGAGCATTATCGCCAAAATGTCGCTGATGTCGACAAAATTACGAAAGCCTTATTAGACAAGGGTGTTATCGCATCTCAAGATGATATTGTCAACGATCATATTGCTTTTAGAACATTAGGTGTTCCTCATCTGGGGATTCAGTCTTTTGAAAAAATATTCTTAAAATACGGATATACTAAAAGAGACTATTACTATTTCGAGGGTAAGAAGTTGGATGCATATTGGTACTCGCCTCCAGCAACACATTATCCACGTATTTTCGTGTCTGAGCTGAGGGTAGCAGATTTATCAGAAACTGCACAGGCTATTATTTACCGATATACAAAAGGCATTAAGTCTGATCCCATAGATGGATTGGACTTAAAAAATGGGAACGCAGTGGCTGAATTTTTGCAGACACCGTTGTGGGATTTGCCTACTTCGGAAGATTATCAGGCTTTACTTGCAGAAAGCGAATATGCGGCATGGGTGATATATAACCGTTATTACCTTAATCATTATACGATTAGTATTCATGAATTGAAAGATGGGTACAATACGCTGGAAGAATTTAATAGTTTCTTGACCAGTGTCGGAGTGAAGCTCAATACCTCGGGGGGAGTTATTAAAACAAGCGATGATGGGTTATTACGGCAAAGTAGTACGGTGTCGGCACTCTATGAAGCCGAATTTGCGGATGGAAAGTCGCTGGAAATTGCGGGTAGCTACGTCGAATTTGCCGAACGTAGTGTCCTACCTGCGCATAAAGATATACCGAAGGACCAGATTCAACCGCATCATCGCAGGGATGGTTTTGAGACAAATAATGCGGATAAAATTTTTGAAAGCACGTATACGACGCAGATCAAGGGTTCCTAAATTGACAGATTTTGGAAGAACTTTTATTACATCTTAAGGAATCACTCCAAGGAGATCTTTTTATGGATCAAACGATGCGTATTCTGTATGCGACGGATGCTTCTGCGTATCGGGAAATGCCTTTGGCCGTGGCTATTCCCCAGACTTCCGAAGATATTCAAAAGCTTATATTTTTTGCGCAAGAAAATAGAATTTCACTCATACCGCGTACTGCAGGTACTTCTCTTGCTGGACAGGTGGTGGGTTCTGGCATCGTGGTGGATGTGTCAAAACATTTTACGGAGATACTTGAAATCAATAAAGAGGAAAAATGGGTGAGGGTACAGCCAGGAGTAATTCGGGATGAACTGAATTTGTTTTTGAAACCGTATGGTCTTTTTTTCGGCCCGGAAACCTCTACGGCTAATCGCGCAATGATTGGCGGAATGGTAGGAAACAACTCCTGCGGATCCAACTCACTGATCTACAAAAGTACCCGGGAGCATGTATTGGAGATCGAAGCTTTTTTGAGCGACGGGTCCAAAGTGCTATTTAAAGATTTAAGCTTCGAAGAGTTTACGGAAAAATGCGTGGATACCACACTTGAAGGACGATTGTATACACAAATTCGAAGTATACTCGGTGACTATAAAAATCAGGCATGGATTAGATCGGAGTTTCCAAAACCGTCTATTGACCGAAGAAACACGGGATATGCGATAGATATTTTAGTCGATACGGATCCTTTCACCGCAGGAGGAGGTCGGTTTAATTTTTCGAAACTGATCTGCGGATCGGAAGGTACACTAGCATTTGTCACCTCGGTTAAATTGCACCTGAATGAGATTTCCAAGTATCCTTCTGGATTATTATGTGTACATTTCTATAGTATTGAAGAAGCGTTACGCGCAAACTTGGTTGCTCTTCGGCATGGGCCACTTGTTAGCGAACTTATGGATAATTATATTCTGTCGTGTACAAAGAGTAATCTCGAGCAAACTCAAAACCGATTTTTCGTACAGGGGGATCCTGCTGCAATCCTTATTGTGGAATACGACGGTAGTGATGAGCAAGAGATTCGACGCAAAGCCAATGAAGTGGAAACGCATATGCGGCGGGAAGGGCTAGGATATTATTTTCCACTGATCCTCGGTGAGGACAAGAAGAAGGTGTGGGATTTACGAAAAGCCGGACTTGGACTTTTGAGCAATACACCCGGAGACGAAAAACCAGTGGCTGTGATCGAAGATACTGCTGTCGATGTACAGGATTTGCCCGATTATATCGCTGAATTTAATCAGATTTTATCGCGTTATAACTTATATTCTGTTCACTACGCACATGCTGCGACCGGGGAGCTACATCTAAGACCGTTATTGAATCTGAAAACTAAAACGGGCAATCAATTATTTAAGGAGATCGCTTTCGAGATTGCAAAACTTGTAAAAAAATATAAAGGCTCATTGAGTGGAGAGCATGGGGATGGTAGGCTGAGAGGCGAATTTATCGCTTATATGGTAGGGGAGCAGAACTATCAATTACTGAAACAAATTAAATACACCTGGGATCCCTATGGCGTGTTTAATCCGGGGAAGATAGTGGATACTCCGGCAATGAACTCCTTCCTGCGCTATACTCCTGATCAACCGAACAGAACGATAAAAACTGTTTTTCGTTATGGGACACAACACGTTCTTCAGCATGCGGAGCAATGTAATGGTTCTGGAGATTGCCGCAAGTCTCATTTGTCTGGAGGAACTATGTGTCCGTCGTATATGGCTACGCGAGATGAGAAAGATACAACCCGTGCGCGGGCTAATATTTTACGGGAGTTTTTAACGCATTCGCCGAAAGAGAATCCCTTTGACCACCCTGAAATCAAAGAGGTGATGGATCTATGTCTAAGTTGTAAAGGCTGTAAGACGGAATGCCCTTCGAGTGTGGATATGGCTAAACTTAAAGCAGAATTCTTACAGGCTTATCACGATGCTAATGGTCTTCCGATGCGTACACGCTTAGTGGGATGGGTAGATAAGGTAACACAGATGGCTTCTTATATGCCTGCAGTGTACAACTGGTCTGTTCAAAACCGACTGGTCGGAAGGTTTATCAAGCGTATGGTTGGTTTTTCAGAAAAGCGGAATCTTCCTTTAGTAGGCGTTATATCTTTGCGAAAATGGTTCGAGCGCCGTGATAAACCTGCATATGACGTGTCCCAGATAAAAAGAACTGTTTATTTCTTTTGTGATGAATTCACGAATTATAACGATGTAGAAATTGGTAAAAAAGCCATCTTGTTGTTAGAGAAATTGAGATATAAAGTTTTAATAACAGATCACGCATTCAGTGGACGTGCGCTAATTTCAAAAGGTATGCTGCGTGCGGCCAAAAAACTGGCCAATAAAAATGTGAAGATTTTTGCTTCCCGGATTAATAGTGAAACACCGCTGGTTGGTGTCGAACCCTCGACTATTTTGTCTTTTCGGGATGAATATGTTGACCTGGTGGATGAACACCTCTTGGAAGATGCGGAAAAAATCGCACCACATGCCATGATTATAGAAGAGTTTCTTTGGAAGGAATTTGAGAAAGGGAATATATCATCCACAGACTTCAATATGTCTCAAAAAGCAATGCTTGTGCATGCTCATTGCCAGCAAAAGGCTTGGAAGCTACAACAGTTTACAGAAAAGGTTCTTTCCATACCGGAGAACTATATTGCGACTTCAATTGCGTCAGGTTGTTGCGGAATGGCGGGCTCTTTTGGATATGAGAAAGCGCATTTTGATATTTCCATGCAAATAGGTGGATTGGTTCTTTTCCCTGCTGTGAGAAAAAAGGAATCCGAACATGCGATTGTAGCGCCTGGAGCAAGTTGTCGGCATCAGATCAAGGATGGAACTTCGGAGCGGGCGTACCATCCCGTAGAGATTTTATATGATGCTTTGAACAAAGAAGAGGGAGGCTATAAAAAATAAACCAGATCCTCAGAGTCGTCATTTCGGCAAGGAAGTCCGCCTGGGGTAGACAGGCAACCTATTTGCGTATTAAGTTAAGAAAGACTGCTACGTCGTATTCCTCGTTCTGACGAACAACTAGCAACGTTATTTCTATTTCGACGAGGAAGCAATATTTAGGGCAAAAGCACAGATTGCCACGTCGCAGTGCTCCTCGCAAAGACGTGCTTTTGATCTATCATGTCATCGCAACAAGGCTTCATCTCCCCGTCATTGCGAGAAGGAAGAATGACGACGAAGCAATCTTAAAACACCAATTACTTAGCGATCTCGCTCAACACTTGATTGTTTAATTTAATGTATTCACCGTTATTTGTTTGCTCGGCGATGGCAACTCCTTCTTTAGCAGCTTGGGTTGCACCAGCTTTATCACCAGCTTTTAAAAGAATTCTAGCTTTCCAGTATTTGATGTATGGTGCTTTATCATTCCCTTTATCTGCCTCATTTACCCAATCAGTAGCTTTTTTGATGTCCAGTCCGTTATTGTAATAATACTGAGCAGCTTGAAAATATGGTTTTTTCTCTCCCTGCATAGCCTGTTCTAACGAGGCGATAATTTCAGTAGATTGGTCTACTTTGATGCTAAATGCGACCTGTGTATTCTCCCAAGCCAATGTGACGGTCGTGGAATTAGGAGTCACATCGCCGAAATTGATCGTAAATGTTTCTACTTTTTGAGATGTTGCCTGGGGTTTTACCTTAAAACGCAAAAAATCTTCCTCTTGTTTGTATTGGTATGCTCCCCATTGTTGTACATTTTTACTCAAAATAATGGTCCAATCACTTTTATTAGGGATGGTAAACAAACCATACGTACCAGCGGGTACTTTATTACCTTCAATGTTTACTTCTTCTTCGAAGGTAATGGCCGGAATGTTGTTCGCGCCCGTACGCCACACTTCTCCATAAGGTACCAGTTCCCCAAATACAACACGACCGTTGATATTTGGTCGTTGATAGGTCAAGGAAATTTTTTTGATCCCTACTCCTTGTGTAATGGTCTGTGTACTACTGGCAGGAGGTAATTTTACCTGCGCATCCGCAGTTTGTAGCATAAAAAATAGTGCTGAAGCAGCGAATATGCTCAATAATGTTCTCTTCATTGTGAATAATTTTACAGTGAATTTAAGAAAGATTTTCCGTTTTTAACGTGTTCTGGAATCAATTCTTGCTTAATATCTTTGTTATTGAAAGTCGAAATGAGTTCGTTTAGTTTTTCTAGATCATCTTTTTTCGCTGTTTCACGTAGATAGGCGCGTATTATTTTGATTTTTTCAGCGTCTTGGATGCCTTCTTTTAATCGTTCAAAGCGGATACTGGTTGTATTATCTGGATAGACCAAATAGGTGTCGCCACCAAGCCAGGTTCCGTAGCGTGTATCTTGATTGGGGTTTGCATTCCAACAATCGTATGCCCATCTTAAATATCCGTCAAAACCCCTTTCAACCGAGTTCCAAGCTAACCAAACCGATTCACTATAACCTGAGTTTGTAAAGGTATTTGGAAATATCTCCGAACAACAGGTGTAAGCTGTGGTGTTGTATCCCAAGGATTTGCGTTTTGCCAAAATGTCCGCGGGCATATTTTCGTTTAGTGTAATGCAATAATCAATGAGGTCGAGTGCTAATTCTTCGTGGTAGGCACCAGCTAACGAAATTTTAAAATCCTGATCGGCTTTTTTTATGATGTTAATAGCTGCTAACATATCCTTCATCGGACGCTCATCCATTGCAATGGTGGTTTTCCCAAACCATCCTTTTTGTTTTAAATGTGCTGCGAAATCTACTAAAAAGGGTAACCAATGCTGTTCATAAGCCTCTTCTCCTGGTTTGGCTTTTAGTACTTCCATTTTATCGGTCGACTCATCAAAATAGTAAAATGAAAGATTCCAGGGAATCATGCTGTAACAATTTATGAATTTATCGATCCCTTGATTTTGCATGAAATCGACCCATTTATCAAATACGGAGTAATCAAATCGCCATGATCCATCTTTTGCTTTTACCCATTTTACCATGGCATCGTATTTATCATAAGTTTGACCATTCCAGGGATCGTAAATCAATGTTGCGGTAATTGATTTTTGTCCTGCATCTGCTAACAGCTTAATATGAGGTGTTAATTTGTCAAAATGTGCTTTCGAGAAAGGTTCCACACCGTGGTATCGGGCTACAGAATATGGATTTTGCCACAGGTCTAGGTGATAAGACCAATCATTGGCATTAGGCAGCGTATGGTTGGCTACCTCTACGGAATAATCTAACGCTACCTCTTTGCTGCCGGTATTGACGTATACTTTGCCATTGTAAAGGCCTGCTGGTGTATTCTTCGGAATCGTAATACTTAACCAAATTGGACGGGTTTCTTTTCTTTCATAAATGAAGCTTTGGCTGTTGTCAATCCGATCTGCTACCAATATGGAATCCAATGTGATGTTGATCCCACATCCGTTTTTTAAATCTCCTGGCAAATCCGATAACACGTACGTAATGGGATTGATTTTAATATGATCAGCAGAAATTATAGCCTGATCGGAACGCAGTGCAGAAGCAGAAAGTCTGACGTTCTTAAAATCCTCCGTACTCCAAAATGCGAGTTGTGTGTGAATCGTTTCGTTTTTCCAGCCCTTTGCATTCCATGTTCGAATTTGATGTTCGTCAGCAGGAGGGGCGGTTTTTGATAAGCTAAATTCTGTATCTATAAAGGAGAAATTTATGGTTTCTTTAAGGGTATCCCACGTTTGCGGATCTATTGGCTTTGGATCTTTAGATTCTACGAATTGTGCTTTTGCAATTGAAATGCCAAATAGTAAGAAGAAGAAGAAATGCGCTTTCATTAGTAAGTTCATTATTTGGATTTTTTATCAGTTTTCACCTGATCGTATTGAAGTCTGCTGGCAATAGTTAGCGGGAGAGAAAGCCTAGAGATTTATTACATTAGATGATATCTCTAAAAGATATCATCTAATGTAATAATTTAACAGATGATTATGCTCTTTTCTGGCCGACTTTATGCCCAGCAGTGGCAAAATACAAAATGTATAAATACGCCGGAACCATAGCATATAAAAAGGCATGTTGAAAATCGATACCCAAATTGTCTTTCAGATAACCATATACCAAAGGCCAAATAGCTCCACCGGCGATACCCATGATCATTATGGCAGATCCTGTTTTAGTAAATCTTCCTAATCCCTTAATTCCTAATGGGAAAATAGCAGGCCACATTAGCGAGTTAGCTACACCTAATAACGCAACGAAAATGAAGGAAGTTGTTCCTGTGGTAAATACTGATATTAACGTAAATAATATACCTACTAAGGTACAGATTCGTAAAGCCATTTGTTGGGTAACAAATCTTGGAATGGTGATGATTCCAATAGCATACCCCAATAGCATACATCCAAGTGTAAAGGCAGTAGCATAGGTTACGAAAAAAGTGTTTACGTTCAATTCTCTTCCATATACACCAATAATATCTCCTGCCATTACTTCTACTGCAACACAGAAAAAGATTGCAAATGCACCTAAGAAAAGGTGAGGAAACTGAGTTACACTTGTTTTTTGTGAGGAATGAATCACTGTATCATCCTGAGATACTTCTTCTTCTGCATCCACATCTACCTCTGGCAGATAAGTGAATTTGATGAAGATGGCGAATAGTACAAAAATAATAGCTAACGCGATGTAAGGCGTATGCACACGTTGTAGTAAGTCATCTAGAATAACATTTTTAGCTACTAAATCTGTCGTAGCGTTCAATTTTTCTGTTACTTTCTCTGCGTCTTTCAGGAATAGAGATCCAAATACAATTGGTACGATGATACCAGCTGTTTTGTTGAAAACACCGGCGATTGAAATACGCTGTGCGGCGCTGTCAATGGGACCGATAATGCTTAAATATGGATTTACCGCCGTTTGCAATAGAGCCATTCCTGATCCTTGAATAAAAATACCTGTTAGAAACAAGCCGTAACTTCTTTGGTCAGCGGCAGGGATAAAAATCAACGAACCTAAGCCTAAAATGATTAAACTAACTACAAGTCCGTTTTTAAATCCTATCTTTTTGAGTATCCAAGAACTTGGAAGTGCTAAAAAAAAGTAGGCTATATAGGAGGCGAAGGTTACAAAAAAAGCTTGAAGATCAGTTTCTAGATTACAAGCAATCTTTAAAAATGGAATTAATGTGCCATTGGCCCATGTAATAAATCCTAAAATAAAAAATAATGCGCAACAAATTGCCATGGGGCGGAATGCGGTTTTTCCAGTGTTGATCGAACTCATCGTTTTGATTTATGTAAGTATTTTTTTCGAGGACACATAAGTAGGTCATAAGGTAATAAAGCTCACCCGGTCATAGTATGTTTCCTACCACAAGACTAATAAAATAAATTGAGAATAGAAATAGAATAAAGTAAACAATCGTTTGCATGCGTTTGTAAAAAAATAGAGAGACTCCGATGGGCGAAGTCTCTCTAAACCTAAACCGTATCATAAAACCAATGAATGGTATCTATATTAGTAGTACAATGTTGATGTAAAAATGTTTTCAAAAAATATTATTTTTTTTCTACAATCGCTACCGTAAGTCTAGATATACATAGTAATGCGTTTTGATCATTATGTATTTTAATATCCCAAACATGTGTAGATTTTCCAATATGAACAGCCGTACACGTCGCTGTTACTACCCCTGCTATTCCCGATTTTATATGATTGGCGTTTACTTCCAACCCTACAGCCACATATTTCGTGGTATCGATGATAAGGTTCGATGCTACACTTCCGACCGATTCTGCTAGTACCACTGAGGCTCCGCCATGAAGGATTCCGAAAGGTTGTTTTACCTTATCTGTAATGGGCATGGTGGCAATAACAGCATTATCTAAAATAGCCGTTGCTTTAATTTCAAGCAGTTGGGTCATGTATTTATCAAAAATACGGTTGACTTCTTCCAGAGAATAATTTTTAAGCCAGATCATTTGATTTTTTTAAATAGCGTTCTTGAAGAATGATACGATGATGGTTCAAATGGCCGGCGATAACATGAATAAATGCGCGCACGCTGATTAAGCGGTCTGACGCCATTCCTTTACGGTTGAGCTCGGTTTCGTTCAACGTGTTGAAGAAAATCAAATTCGCTTTTCTCAAGTGGATGAATTCTTCGATAATACTATCAAAAGAACGCTCGTTATGACGTCCGCTTGCTACAAATTCGTCTTGTTCGAAAGCCGCCAAAGCAGTCATATCATTCCTTGCAAACCGCAATGCTCTATAGGCCATCACACGCTCGGTGTCCAATATATGACATAACACTTCTTTTACAGTCCATTTGTCTTCCGCATAGGCATACTCTCCCATTTCTCCGGGTATGCTGCGGATAAATTCGGGAAAAGATTCAATCTGAAGGACAAGTTCTTCTTTTATATCGCCAACTATGGTTTCAATATAATCACTGTATATAGCTGGATATTCATCAGACTTGAGTTGGTTCATAGCGTAAGTTGCTTTTTAATATTATCCTAAATGTAGTTCCTTTACCGATTTCAGATTCCTTTACAAAGATCTGTCCTTTGTGGTAGCTCACCATTCGTTTGGTAAGACTTAAGCCAAGTCCCCATCCTCGTTTGCGTGTGGTAAATCCTGGTTGAAAGATGTTTTCAAAATTTGTACGAGCAATTCCCTTGCCATTATCGCTAATGTCTATAAAAATTTCCTCTTTTGCAATGTTTTCTGAAATGCTTATGGTAATTTTTCCCTCGGTTTCGATTGCATTGACGGCGTTCTTTAGTAAATTCTCAATAATCCAGTCAAATAATTGGATGTTTAACATCGCTTCCACATGTCTGTCGCCTTCAATAACAAATGTAATCTTATCACTGGTACGCACACGAAAATAATTTACGTAGTCGTTGATGACACGGTATACATTATGATTGGTGAGAGAAGGGGTGGAGCCAATTTTGGAAAATCGATCTGCCACTACTTCCAATCGTTGTACATCACGTTCCATTTCATTCAAGACACTATCATCCTCGGCTTCGTATTTTATGCGGATCAGTTCCAACCATCCCATCAATGAAGAGATCGGCGTTCCCAATTGATGAGCCGCTTCTTTCGCCATACCTACCCAAACGAGATTTTGTTCGGATCTCTTAATGGAGTTGAAAACAGAATAGGCAATGATAAGAAATACAGCGATAAGTGATATTTGCACGTAAGGATAAATACGAAGCTGCCGTAGTGCATCCGAATCGTGATAGTATACATACCACTTTTCTCCAGTGTCCAAATCAATCACAATAGGAGAATGCATCCTTTTCATTCCATTTAGCTGTTTTTCAAAATAAACCGGATCGTATGCTAAATCAGCTTGGATACTGTCTTCTGAGCGAATATTTGTCTTGTTCGAATCCAGATCCCGCCAAAAGATAATGGTTCCCTTTTGATCGGTAATGATAGCAGGTAGCGTAAGACTATCTCTTACGGCATAGATGAAACTGATAAATTGATCATCTACATCGGGCATAGTGACGATGCTCCTTGTACTCATGGCCCATACTTCAGCTTTCGTGCGCTCTGATTTAGATAAACTTTTCACAAGATAGTTTGTATACACGAGCGATGCGACCCCTATTATTACTGCGAATAACAATAGAAGGAATTTCCAAAGTTGTTTATTGTACCTGTATGGATTCATGATATATATATCGTACCGCAAAATAAAAATTTTATTGCATAGAAACTATTCTATTACAGCGATTGTTAAAGTAAATCCACGATAAATATGTAATTTTGCTGTATGAGTTCACAAAAGAAAGTTAGGGTGCGCTTTGCACCCAGCCCTACAGGGGGATTGCATTTAGGAGGAGTACGAACGGCTTTGTTCAATTATCTATTTGCTCGTCATCATAAAGGTGAATTTATTTTACGTATTGAAGATACAGACCAGACACGATTCGTATCTGGTGCGGAAGAATATATTACAGAATGTCTTGCTTGGTGCGGTATAGAGCCGGATGAGAGTCCAAATAAACCCGGTTCTTTTGGACCATATAGGCAAAGTGAAAGGAAACCTTCTTACCGTCAATACGCAGAACAATTGATAAAGGATGGGTATGCATACTATGCGTTCGACACTGCAGAGGAATTGGAAGAACAACGCAAAATCCATCCGAATTTCAGGTATAGTCACGAAAATAGAGCCGAACTACGAAATTCACTAAGCCTCTCAAATGAAGAAGTTCAAATGTTGCTTGGAGAGGGAGTTCCTTATACGGTACGTATTAAAATGCCTGAAAATGAAGTGCTATCTTTTGAAGATATGATTCGCGGTCGAGTTTCTTTCGAAACAAAACTAGTCGATGATAAGGTCCTGTTAAAAGCGGATGGGATGCCTACGTATCACTTAGCTGTCGTAGTGGATGATAAAGCCATGGAAATATCCCATATTTTTCGGGGTGAAGAGTGGTTACCATCTGCTCCTGTACACATTTTGTTGTGGGAATATCTGGGATGGAAACAGGAAATGCCAGAGTGGGCACATTTACCGCTAATCTTAAAGCCTGATGGCAATGGTAAATTGAGCAAACGCGATGGTGATCGATTAGGTTTTCCGGTATATGCAATGAATTGGGCTGATCCGAAGTCCGGTGACCTGACAAAAGGATTCCGGGAACTCGGATTTCTGCCTGAGGCGTTTCTTAACATGCTCGCATTGTTGGGGTGGAACGACGGAACAGAACAGGAAATCTTTACCAAAGACGAATTGATTGAAAAATTTGCAGTAGAACGTATCAGTAAGAGCGGTGCCAAATTTGATTTCGAAAAAGCAAAATGGTTCAACCACGAATGGATTAAACAAACCGATAATATTGCGCTAGTTGTGCAAATGCGGAATATATTGGTTGAACATGGAATAGAAAAAGTTGATCCGGTCTTTTTAGACGGGGTGCTGTCTGCTGTAAAAGAGCGTATGACATATATTTCAGACTTTTGGACGCAAACATCATTTTTCTTTCAGCGGCCTAATTCCTACGATGTGGAGGCGATTAAGCCGAAATGGAATGCGCAGAAAACCTCTTTTTTTGAAGAATTAATAGTCGAATTAATTGAGCTGCCTGTTTGGGAAGCATCGGCGTTAGAACTATTTTTTAAGGAAAAAGTCGCGTCATCTGGAATGAAAGTCGGTGAGTTAATGATGCCTTTTCGTATTATGCTCGTGGGTGGGAAATTTGGTCCGGATGTTTTTAAAATAGCAGAACTGTTAGAAGAAAATGAAGTAATTGGGCGAATCGAAGCAGCCTTGCCCCATTTTTCTGAATGAATTATCACATGATAAAAAACGCTAAGAAATTCCTATTTCTTAGCGTTTTTTATTACTTTAGAAGTTTTAATACTTAAACCCCAATCATGATAAAATCAACCTTTCTAAACCTATTGATCGTATGGTGTCTTGCCATCTCGACGACATCGTGCTCTTCTACTAAAAATTTTTCTAACGCAAATCCAGAGGAAAAACTAGATTGGAAATTAGGTTCGCAGGCCTACACATTCAAGCTTTTCACCTTTGCAGAAGCTTTGGACAAAATTGATAGTTGCGACTTACGTTATGTAGAAGCTTTTCCGGGTCAAATAATTGGTGCAGGAAGTACCGAACAAATGGGATATGGACTTTCGGAATCAGGAAGAAAATTGGTAAAGGATTTGTTAAAGAAAAAGAATATTACCCTACACGCTTTCGGGGTGGTAGGTGCTAAAAATGAGGAAGAGTGGGAAAAGGTTTTCCAATTCGCTAAAGATATGGGCGTAAAAGTGCTAAATGTCGAGCCTGCAGAGGAACATTTGGATATTATTTCTAGATTGTGTGATAAATACGATATTAAGGCAGCACTTCATAATCATCCCCAACCCTCGAAATATTGGACACCGGATGTTGTCCTCGCTTCGCTGAACGGTAGAAGCAGTCGTATGGGAGCGGCAGCTGATGTTGGCCATTGGATGCGTTCAGGGTTAGATCCGGTAGCATGTTTAAAACAACTGGAGGGTCGTCTTTTTCATTTACATTTTAAGGATTTGAATACTTTTGGAGATAAAAAAGCACATGACGTGCATTGGGGAACAGGAAAACTTCCGCTTCAGGAAGTTGTTAACGAGTTAAAACGTCAGAAGTTTTCGGGGATGCTCTCCGCAGAGTATGAGTACAATTGGGAGAATAACAAAGACGATGTAAAACAAAGCGCAGCAAATTTACGAGCGATATTGTAAATAGTGTAATACATGAAAAAAGCAGATAATAGATCTGCTTTTTTCATGTATTACTTATTCGCCGATTACTTCTTTGAACGCAGCAGGATTGTTTTTTAGAAGATAAGCCATACTTCGGATCACCCTATCATGTTTTTTGACGAACGGATTTTCTTCGTTCCAGACATATCCAGCAAGTACAGCACATATTTTCTCCTTCACGTCTTGATTTTCAGGTCGATGAAAAAATAAGGTTTGTAGGTTTCCGGTGTACCATTCCTTTACGTAGGTCGTGAATACGTCTATTCCACTTTGCATATATGCTGCAAAATCTTGCTCCCAATTGACGTTTTCGCCGTTGATTTGTTTCCAAGCTAGTTTAGCAGCTAAAATCCCCGACTCGGTTGCAAAACAAACTCCCGAAGAAAATACCGGATCCAAAAATTCTGAACTGTTGCCGGTTAGTGCAAATCCTTCGCCGTACATTTTGGTTACTGCAGCTGAATAATTTTTCAGATGAACAGGATCGAATAAAAATGAGGTATTTGCAAAACGTTGCACGTAAAAATCAGATAGTTGGATCGCTTTACGCAATGCTGCGGTCGTATCACCATCAGTAGATAGTTTGTCGATAAAATCCGTGTTTGCTACAATTCCAAGGCTCGTGTTTCCATTGGAAAAAGGAATAACCCATAACCAGACTTCGGTGTCTAGAACATCGAATGAGATCTGTGTGCCTTCTGTACCTTCCGGTCTGTTGATGTCATTTACATGCGAGAAAATAGCGGAATGTGGGTTGAGTTGAGAAGGTTTGTCTAAGTGTAGTAGCCGCGGCAATACACGGCCATATCCACTAGAGTCAATGACAAATTTGGCTTTGATTTGAGACGAATTTCCTTTTTTATCAACCAGGGTTGTTATAGAATCTGTTCCCTGAAATGTAATATCGGTAACAGTAGTTTCAAATGCGATATCTACTCCCTTTTTTATAAGGGAATTTGCCATGACTTGGTCAAAGTCTGCTCGTGGAATTTGCCATGTCCAGTCCCAACCGTCACCAAATTTCCTGCTGAAATCAAAAATACTGATAATATCCCCCTTAATAAAACGTGCTCCGGGTTTTGGTTGAAAGTTTTGCATATTCAGATCATCAAACAATCCTGCTTCATCAAAATGGTCCATCACACGGGGGATTAGGCTTTCGCCGACAACCAAGCGAGGAAATTTTGTTTTTTCAACTACTTTTATTTTTGCTCCCTGCTTTTGTAGATACCCTGCGGCAACACACCCGGAGGGACCGGCGCCAATGATTAAAATATCAACATCACTTATACTCATTCCTAAAGAATTAAATTTAAATATGTTACTTTTGCGATGCAAAGCGAGAGCAAAAGTAACATATTATCTTAACCGAAAAGAAGATAATCTTAAGTTTGAAAAGTTATAATAATCACTATTAATGATTGCCATCAATAAAGAATTGACTCTGGAAGGGTTCTCAAATATTTTACTGGGTCAACAAGAAGTTACTATTTCTGAAGAAACATGCAAAGTCGTGAAAAAAAGTCACGATTTTTTAAAATCATTCATCGAAAATAAAATAATCTATGGTATCAATACCGGATTTGGCCCCATGGCTCAATACCGGATCCAAGATTCTGACCGCATTCAATTACAATATAATTTGATTCGCAGCCACTCTGCAGGTACTGGGGAATTGTTGCCGCCGGATGTGGTGAAGGCCGCAATGCTAACTCGTCTAAGCAATATTTCAAAAGGTAAATCAGGTATTCATATCAGTGTTGTTGAACGGCTACAGGATTTTATTAATCTGGACATCACACCGGTGATCTTTGCACATGGAGGTGTAGGAGCAAGCGGCGATTTAGTCCAGCTTGCTCATTTGGCACTTACGCTGATTGGCGAAGGTGAAGTGATCTACAAAGGTCAAAGAAGGGAAACAGCGACTGTGTTTGCCGAATTAGGGTTAGCGCCAATCGAGGTTGTCATTCGTGAAGGTATTTCGTTGATTAATGGGACTTCGGTGATGACTGGTGCAGGATTAGTCAACTATTTTCATGCGAAGAAATTGTTGAAATGGTCGGTGGAGATGTCGTCTATTATGAATGAATTGGCGAAAGCTCATGATGATCATTACTCGACTACGCTCAATGAAGTCAAAAAGCATCAAGGTCAACAGGATATTGCCCGCATGATGCGCGAACATCTCAGTGACAGTCAGCTGATCCGTAAACGTGAAGATGATTTATACTCGGGCAATAATCTTGAAGAGATTTTTAAAGATAAGGTACAGGAATATTATTCACTTCGTTGTGTACCACAGATTTTGGGACCTATTTTGGAAACAATCGGTGGTGTGGGCAGCGTGTTGGAAAATGAAGTTAATTCGGTAAGTGATAACCCCATTATTTCAGTAGAAGATGAAAATGTGTATCACGGGGGGAACTTTCATGGAGACTATATTTCTCTCGAAATGGATAAATTAAAGTTGGCCATTACCCGTCTGACTATGTTGTCTGAACGTCAGCTGAATTACTTGATGAATTCAAAAATAAACGAGATCCTTCCTCCATTTGTGAATATGGGGAAATTGGGTTTTAATTTCGGAATGCAAGGGGCGCAATTTACAGCTACATCAACGACAGCCGAAAACCAAACGTTATCCAATTCGATGTATGTGCATAGTATTCCGAATAATAACGATAATCAGGATATTGTAAGTATGGGTACAAATGCGGCCATGATCACCCATAAAGTCATTATCAATGCCTATGAGGTTTTGGCGATTCAAATGATATCTTTGGCACAAGCTGTTGACATTTTATCTTATCAAAATTTAGTATCTTCAAGAACGAAAAAGATATATGAGGATATTCGTCAGATTATTCCGGTCTTTTCAGATGACAAACCGCTTTACCCGGCTATTAAAGCGGTAAAGGAATATTTAATGAAGTAAATTTATCAGTATGATCTGTGCATTAGTAACGGGAGGTTCTAGAGGGATAGGACGCGCAATTTGTGAAAAATTGGCCGCAGATTCTGACTATTACATCTTGATTAATTATCAAGGTAATGAGGAAGCAGCGAAGCAATGCCTATCACTAGTTGAAGGAGCTGGTGGCAAAGGAGAGATACTAAAATTTGATGTGTCGGATTCCGAAGCGGTAGAAACAGCATTACAATCTTGGGTTGATAGAAACCCGGAAGCTGTTGTTGAAGTCATCGTTAATAATGCAGGTATAGCGCGGGATGGTTTATTCATGTGGATGAAAAAAGCAGACTGGCAATCGGTACTCGATATTTCGCTTAATGGCTTTTTTCATGTTACAAATTTCTTTATCCAAAAAATGCTGCGTAACCGTTATGGGCGTATTATTAATATTGTATCCGTGTCGGGGGTGAAGGGTACCGCAGGACAAACGAACTATTCGGCAGCGAAAGCCGGAATTATAGGCGCTACGAAGGCGCTTGCGCAAGAAGTTGCTAAACGAAATATCACAGTCAACGCAGTGGCTCCAGGATTTATACGTACCGATATGACCGCGGATATGGATGAAAAGGAACTCGTAAAGATGATTCCGGCGAATCGTTTTGGAGAGGCTGAAGAGGTAGCAGACCTAGTTTCTTTTTTGGCTTCAAAAAAATCTAGCTATATTACAGGTGAAGTTATTAATATTAACGGAGGTATTTATTCTTAAGTAATTATGGATAAACGGGTCGTGATTACAGGAATGGGCATCTATTCCTGTATAGGAACAAATTTAGCCGAGGTAACGAAATCGCTTTTTGAAGGTAAATCCGGTATTGTGGTCGACCCGGAGCGGATTTCTTTTGGATTTAAATCACCACTTACAGGGATGGTTCCAGCTCCCGACCTGAAAAAGATATTAAGTCGTCGTCAGCGAATCAGTATGGGCGAAGAATCCGAATATGCGTACATGGCTACGATGGAGGCCTTACAAAATTCCGGTATTGACATGTCTTATTTTGAGCATAACGAAGTCGGGATATTATTTGGAAACGATAGCGTTTCGAAGGCCGTTATCGAAGCAACAGATATTGCTAGGGAAAAGAAGGACACCCAATTAATTGGCTCTGGCGCTATCTTCAGATCAATGAACTCCACTGTAACCATGAATTTAGCGACCATTCTCGGATTAAAGGGCGTTAACATGAGCATCAGTGCCGCCTGTGCAAGTGGTTCTCACGCAATAGGCCTCGGGTTCATGTTTATTAAACAAGGACTTCAGGACGTTATTATTTGTGGAGGTGCACAGGAAATAAACCCCTATGCAATGGCAAGCTTTGATGGATTAGGCGTGTTTGCAACGGATATCGATCATCCTCAAAAAGCTTCCCGTCCATTTGATGTGCACCGAACGGGGCTTGTTCCGAGTGGAGGGGCAGCAACAATCATTTTAGAAAGTTACGAATCTGCTGTAAGCCGTGGCGCTCCTATTATTGCTGAAGTAGTGGGATATGGTTTTTCATCAAATGGTGGACATATTTCCACACCAAATATCGAAGGCCCGACTATTGCCATGCGTCGTGCCCTTGAACAGGCTGGTATATTCCCTGAACAAGTGGAGTATATCAATGCGCATGCCACATCCACGCCACTGGGAGATGCCAATGAGGCAAAAGCTATTTTGGAGGTTTTTGGTAAAAAGCCTTATGTAAGTTCTACTAAATCAATGACTGGGCATGAATGTTGGATGGCAGGGGCAAGTGAAATTGTATATTCAACATTGATGCTTCAAAACGGTTTCATAGCACCTAATATTAATCTGGAATCGCCAGATGATGACGTTAAAGAATTAAATTTAGTTTCTACAACAATTAAAAAAGAATTTGACATATATTTGTCTAATTCTTTTGGATTCGGTGGTACCAATTCAGCGATAGTGGTTAAGAGATTTAAATAAATGAGTAATACAGATATTAAGCAGAAAATAAACGACATATTGATTGAAGAATTTGAGGTGGATGAAGAGGTGATTAAACCAGGTGCCCCATTAAAGGAATCATTAGATTTGGATAGTTTAGACTATGTGGATTTAGTCGTTTTGATCGAATCAAATTTTGGAGTTAAATTGGGAGAAGCTGACTTTTCGGGTATGACGACCTTCCAAGATTTTTATAATGTGATTGAAAAGAAGATCGCGGCGAAATAATTGAATATAATATGAGCCAATGGGACGGAAAGTCTAAAGGAACACTCCTTGGCTATAAAATATTTGTTTTCTTGATCAGAAAACTTGGCGTCCGTACTGCTTACGGACTTCTTGTTTTTGTGGCATTTTATTATTTCATTTTCTACCCGGCTAACTTTAAAGAAATTTTCTACTATCTCCATAAACGTCAAGGTTTTTCAAGATGGACGTCTTTCTGGAAAGTTTACCAGACTTACTTCGTATTCGGACAGACTATCATAGACAAAGTAGCCATCTCTTCAGGATTGAGGAACCGTTTTACATACGAGTTTGACGGCATCGAGCACTTAAAACAAGCGTTGGAAGAGAAAAAGGGAGGCATTTTAATTAGTGCACATGTTGGTAATTTTGAAATTTCCGAACGTTTTTTTTCTGAACTTAATGTAGATTTTCAAATCAATCAGGTTACGGTAGACCAGGAAGTCTCAATCATCAAAGAATATCTGCAAAGTATTGCCGATAAATCCACGATTAAATATATCTTTATTAAAGACGACTTGTCGCATGTATTTGATATAAATGATGCGCTATCGAATAATGAATTAATATGTTTTACGGGAGACCGCTATTTTGATGGATCTAAAGTGCTGGAAGGAGAGCTTTTAGGTAAGAGCGCTATTTTTCCGGCAGGACCATTTCATTTGGCGTCTCGCTTGGGTGTGCCTGTGATCTTTGTATATGTGATGAAGGAATCTAATCTCCACTATCATTTGTATGCGCGTGTGGCGGAAGGTGTCAAACGTAGGGATGCACAATCGGTACTGAGAGCATACACGGCGAGTGTAGAAAAAATAGTAAGAAAATATCCCTTACAATGGTTTAATTTCTTTGATTTTTGGAAGAGAAAATAGTAACAGCAGATGAAGAACGTTTTAGTAATCTACTTTAGTCAGTCTGGACAACTGCAGGAAATTGCACAATCTATTTGTGGTCCAATGCTAGCCGATCCGGAGATCAATGTAGATGTTTATGAGATAAAAATGGTGCATTCCTTTCCTTTCCCCTGGACAGGAAGTGCATTTTTCAATACTTTCCCCGAGACATTTCAACAGATTCCCGAAGAAATTCACCCGCCTTCTCCAAGTGTTATGGAAAAAGAATACGATTTAGTATTGTTTCACTATCAGGTATGGTATCTGAGTCCTTCTATTCCCATCAATTCTTTTTTGAAAAGTAGATATGCCATGCCTTTGCTTAAGGGAAGGTCGATCATTACGGTAAGCGGAACCCGTAACATGTGGGCAAAAGCGCAGGATAAGGTAAAAACGCTGATCGTATCCAATGGAGGTGTGTTAGTCGGGAACATTGCGCTAACGGATCGGCATCCCAATTTAATCTCTGTCATTACCATTGTAGACTGGTTATTTTCAGGAGTGAAAAAGAAAGCTTTTGGAGTTTTTCCGATGCCGGGAGTTTCCGAGGAGGAAATTAAAAGTTCAGCAAAATTTGGTAGAATAATTATTCCCTATTTAAAAAATGGTAATTTTGAAAAGCTGCAAAATGAATTGGTAGAGAATGGGGCGGTAAAATTTAGCTTCTTCTTGGTTTCGATGGATCAAAAAGGTAACCGTATGTTTGATATTTGGTCCAAATTGATTTTAAGGAATCCTAAAAAGAGGAAAGCATTGGTAACGATGTTTAAATATTATGTGATATTGGCATTGTATGTGTTGTCACCGATTGTATTTGTTATAGAATTAATATTATATCCGGCACTATATTTTATAAAAATTAAAAAAGACAGAGCACATTATCTAGGAGTTTAAATGAACGAAGTATATATTAATAGAATCAGTAAATTTTTGCCTAATGATCCTATTTCTAATGACGAAATGGAGGATTATCTAGGAAAGATTAATGACCGCGAATCGAAAGCAAGACGGATTGTGTTGCGAAATAATGGTATAGAGACCCGATATTACGCACTTACTAAAGAGGGGAAGCCAACTCACACAAATGTAGAGCTGACGGCTAATGCAATTCGTAATCTATTGGATGATGAATTTTCTGGCGATCAAATCGAATTGATTTCCTGTGGTACATCTTCTCCAGATTATTTGATGCCTTCTCACGCGGTAATGGTTCATGGCGAATTGAAAAATGGCCAATCAGAAGTGAATTCCGCCTCCGGAAATTGCTGTGCGGGTATGAACGCATTGAAATTTGGCTATCTTTCTGTAAAGTCCGGAAACACGACCAATGCGGTGTGTACGGGGTCGGAGCGAATGTCTTCGTGGATGTTAGCCGATCATTTCAATAAGGAGGTTGAAAATCTTAAGGAATTGGAGGAGCAACCTATTATCGCATTCAATAAAGATTTTTTGCGTTGGATGCTTTCCGATGGTGCTGGTGCGTTCTTATTGCAAAATAAACCGAAAGGGGAATTGCCGTTAAAAATTGAATGGATAGAAGGGTACTCGTATGCGCATGAACTGGAGGTGTGTATGTATGCTGGCTCGGAAAAACAAGAAGATGGCTCCTTAAAATCATTCAGTGATTATCCTGCTGAAGAGTGGTTGAATCAATCCATTTTTGCGGTGAAGCAGGATACCAAGTTATTGGATAAATATATCCTGGATAAAGGG
Organism: Sphingobacterium olei; assembly: GCF_005048855.1. Lineage (GTDB taxonomy): Bacteria > Bacteroidota > Bacteroidia > Sphingobacteriales > Sphingobacteriaceae > Sphingobacterium > Sphingobacterium olei. The sequence continues at coordinate 222,411 of NZ_SUME01000002.1, read as the reverse complement.
GTGGAAAGCACCAAACATGCGCTGGCAAAACATCATATCACGCCAAATGATATAGATTATATTTTGCCGCACGTCTCCTCGCACTATTTTGTAGATGGACTTTACGAACGATTAGTGAACGCGGGACTCGAGTTTACGCGGGAGAAATGGTTTTTGAATTTGAAGACCATAGGAAATGTAGGGGCAGGGTCGGTGTATCTTATGTTAGAAGAACTCGTAAATTCGGGCAAGCTAAAAAAAGGGCAGCACATCTATCTGTGTGTTCCCGAAAGTGCACGATTTACGTATTCATATGCTTATTTAACCGTTTGTTAGTCCAAATATGAACTTGCCCATCCATGACGATCAAATTTTGAAGTTAATCCCGCAGAGGCATCCTATCATTATGGTAGATACGCTATATACCTATGTGGAAGATTACCTTTTGTCTGGTCTTCATGTTCGTGCCGATACATTGTTTGTTGATATTGAAACGCTTCAAGAATGTGGATTGTTAGAGCATATGGCGCAATCGGTAGCTTTACACACAGGCTTTGATTATTTCCGGAGAAATGAAGAAGCTCCTACAGGCTATATCGGATCTATGCAGGGTGTAGAATTGCTTGCCTTGCCAAAAGTGGGTGATGAAGTACAGACCGAAGTACAGATTATTCAGGAGTTTATGGGTGTTACCTTAGTGAATATCACCTCCAAAGTAAGGGGTGAGGTGATTGGAAAGGCACAAATGAAAACGGTTATAGCTTCGAGTTAATATGTCATCGGCAGATAATATCATCGAGATACAGGCATTTTTACCACATCGAAAGCCCATGCTTATGGTAGATCACATCGCAGAAATATCGCCCGACCATGTAATATGCCATTTTTTGATTCGGGCAGACAATGTGTTATTAGCTGATGATCTTTTCCAAGAAAGTGGGTTAGTAGAAAATATGGCTCAGGTATGTTCTTCTATTGTCGGACAAACCTATTATGAGAAGGACTACAACGCGGAAGTCGACGAGCGGGCGATTGGATTTATTTCGGGCATAAAAAGTTTGCGTATTTTAGCACTTCCGCAGGTAGGAGATCTATTGATTACGGAAGCGACATTGACATCGCAGTTTGATGGGCATGACTACAGTATCTGTACCATGCAGGTGTCCAGCAGGATCGGAGAAAAACGTTGTGCAGAGGCGGAGATCAATTTATTTTTAAAAAAGAGGAATAAATGAAGAAATCTGAAGTTCCACAGGATGATGGAAGAGTAGTTCAAAAAGGATCGCGGGAGTTGTATTATGCACTGGATGAAAATGGCGAATATACAACGGCATTGAGTACGGGTTGGGAAGCCAAAAATATCGTGCAAGACCATACGATGGAAGTTTTGCAGCAAGAAATAAACAGGGCCAGGGCAGATGTTAAAGCGGGGTTGAGCAGCCCAATTCAATACTTTATGTTACTCAACCGGATGGATTGGGGTTTACTTGCTGAATATACGGGGTATTGGAAATGGCGCGTGAAGCGACATAATAAACCCGAGGCGTTCAGAAAGTTATCAGATAAACAATTGCAGAAATATGCAGACGTGTTCGAAATTACTGTGGAGGAATTAAAAAATTATAAAGGAGATTAATGCAATTAGATTTTACACATCACCAAACGGCTCATTGTGAAAATGGTGTTGCGTCAAATTTATTGCGCAACAAGGGCTTAAATATTAGTGAGCCGATGGTTTTTGGTTTAGGGTCAGGATTGTTTTATGTATATCTTCCCTTTTTAAGGGTTAGCAATGCCCCCGGATTAAGCTATAGGCCTATGCCGGGATGGATATTCGGAAGAATGGCGCGTCGGTTAGGCATTAAAATAAAACGTCAAAAGTTTTCGAGTAAAGAGCGGGCGCAACAGCAACTGGATGATAACTTAAAAAATAATATTCCTTCGGGATTACAAGTGGGCGTATATCATCTGCCTTATTTTCCCGACGATTACCGTTTCCATTTCAATGCCCACAATATTGTTGTATATGGAAAAGAGGAACATGAATATCTGATCAGTGATCCAACCATGGAGGGTGTAAATCGCTTGACAGATAAGGAATTGGAAAAAGTTCGCTTCTCGAAGGGTGTACTAGCACCAAAGGGACATATCTATTATCCAACGTATATCCCACGGGAAGAAACGATAGATTGGGAGAGGGCAATCCTCAAATCCATTAAAAAAACCTGTAATGATATGTTGGCACCTGTGCCTATCATTGGGGTTAGGGGAATGCGGATGGTAGCCCGTGCAATATTAAAATGGCCAAAGAAACATGGCGTTGCAAAAGCAAATTATTATTTAGCCCAAATGGTACGTATGCAAGAGGAAATTGGTACGGGCGGAGGAGGTTTTCGCTATATTTATTCGGCTTTCTTGCAGGAAGCGAGTAAAAAGATCAATAACCCTCGTTTGCTTCAGCTTTCGGTAGAAATGACTGAAATCGGTGACTTATGGCGTGATTTTGCTGTAGCGGCCTCCCGTGTTTATAAAAAACGTAGTAACCAAGAAAATATGTATGTGGCCTTATCTACGGATTTAATGAAATTAGCTGATCTAGAAGAAGCATTTTTTAAAAAACTTAAAAAAGTAGTTTGATGGACGTACAGGCTATTATCCATGTAGAGAACCTTTCTAAACAATATAAGAACAGTGATTTCGTGGCTGTAGATAATCTGTTCTTGGATATTCAAAAAGGCGAAATTTTTGGCCTCTTAGGACCAAATGGAGCAGGTAAAACTACATTGATTTCTATGCTCTGCGGTCTGATAAAACCAACTTCGGGACATTTTTCCATTGATCAGAAGACCTACAAAGAAAATGGTTTAGCGATACGTAAATCTATTGGTGTAGTCCCGCAGGAGTACGCGCTTTATCCTACCCTGACTGCGCATGAAAACCTAAGTTATTTTGGGGCTATGCATGGGCTGAGAGGACGAGGTCTTAAGGAACTAGTCAATGTTTCACTAGAAAAGATGGGACTGACGCGTTTCGCGAACAAACAGGTAGGGACATTCTCGGGTGGTATGAAAAGGAGGGTAAATTTACTGGCTGGTGTGCTGCACCGTCCTAAAGTGCTTTTTCTGGATGAACCTACGGTAGGGGTCGATGTACAATCCAAAAATGCAATTATTGATTTTTTAAAAGAACTTAATGGGCAAGGGGCAACCATTGTTTATACATCTCATCACTTAATTGAAGCACAAGAATTATGTGATCGGATCGCTATTATCGAGGGCGGTAAAATAATCGCTCAAGGTACACCAAATGCATTGATTAACTCGGTTGTAGATGCACGAAATTTAGAAGATGTTTTCATTGCAATGACAGGAAGGGGGCTTAGAGATGGTATATAAACTGGGAATGGCGGTCAAAAAAGAATTGCTATTGCAAATACGGGATATCGGTGGGCTCATCATCCTCTTTGTGATGCCGTTGTTGCTTCTTATCACGATTACCGTCGTGCAAAAAGGATCTTTTGATTCGTTGACAGGTGCCAAAATTCCGGTATTACTGGTAGACAATGATCAGGACTCTATCTCGTATGCTATCCAAAAGGAATTGGGATCAATAGGAAACTTTACTTTAGTCAATCAAATAAACGGTATACCGGTCATAGAAGAAGAAGCGAAACAGGCCGTATTTAAGGGCGATTTCCAACTCGCGATTGTATTACCTGCAAATATGACGTCGGATTTGAACAGGCAGGTGCAGCAGAATGTGGATCGCATTATGAGCGAATTCAGTTATGCAGAGGAAGATACCGTAGCCGTTGAAAATCTACCGGTAGCCGGCAAAGAGATTAGACTATATTTTGACCCCGCGACTCAACCTTCGTTCAAAACCGCAGTAAAAAGCTCTATTGATAAACTAGTTGCCACGATCGAAACGGGACGCATCTATGCTAAATTTCAGGAGCAGCTCAGCGATGAGGTAGACGATGCATTTGAACAGAAAGCATTCATCTCCTTTAAAGAAATCGGTCCTGAGAAGGAAGGCGAAGAAATAAAACCCGATGCCGGCCAGCATAATGTACCAGCATGGACGTTATTTGCGATATTTTTTATCATCGTTCCGTTATCTATTAATATTGTAAAGGAAAAATCGCAGGGTACGATGATTCGCTTAATTACAAATCCTGTTCCCTATTATGTATTTATTTTGGGTAAAACGATTAGCTATCTTTTTATTAGTCTGATACAGTTTTATCTGATGTTAGCCGTTGGTGTCTACTTATTTCCACTAATGGGGATTCCGGCTTTTGAAATAGACAATAACTTTTTGAAACTTTCGGTGTTAGCGATATTTTCTGGGTTGGCTGCGATTGGAACAGGTATAGCTGTAGGGACGATTGCGACTACACAAGAGCAGTCAGCACCCTTTGGTGCTACTTTCGTTGTGATATTGGCGGCAATTGGCGGGGTGTGGGTTCCCGTATTTATTATGCCCAAGGTAATGCAAGTTATTTCTAAGATTTCACCGATGAATTGGGCGTTGAACGGATTTTATGATGTATTGCTTCGGAATGGATCATGGATAGACATCATGCCTGAGATTATTTTGTTATTTTTGTTTTTCGGGCTTACCATAGCCATAGCCATTATATATGATAAAAAGAAAAGAACTATATAACGAAATTCTTCACCTCAGCGTTTCGAAAGAAGTGAGTATTCGCTTTAATGAGGTGGATTCGTTGGGTATCGTATGGCATGGTCACTACATTTCTTATTTCGAAGATGGAAGAGAAGCTTTTGGCGTGTTACATGGAATAGATTATCTTACGGTACAACGTGAAGGTTATACTACACCGATTGTAAAATCAATCTGTGAGCACAAATTGCCACTTCGGTACGGTGATGTATGCCGTATTGAGACCACCTTTGTGGATACACCTACGGCTAAATTGATCTTTCGGTATCGTATTTTTAATGCGCATAATCAGTTGGCATGTACCGGAGAAACTGTTCAGGTTTTTTTAGATGCAGCGAACAATCTAGTGTTAAATACACCGGCTTTTATCATGGATTGGAAGAAAAAAATGGGTTTATTATAGCGTGTTTTCTCCTATATACATATCGGATATGAATTGTGTAACTCCTTTAGGTTTGGATTTACAGCACAATTGGACTGCCTTATTGGAAGAGAATACCGGGATTGATGTGCATACAGTGGGGAGTTTTGAAAATATCTATACGGCGAAAATAAAAAATCTTCCAACCGTTCAGCCAGATTTGACTTATTTGGAAACCATGCTCTATTTGGCGCTAAAACCGCTGATAAGATCAAAAATCCTACATGCAAAAACAGGATTTATTCTGTCAACAACGAAAGGGAATATAGATTTTTTATCGGAGGGAAAATCAGAAGAGGCAGAGTTGAATAAGCTGGCTGTTAAAGTAGCGGGTCTTTTTGGATTTATTACAGCGCCTATCGTAGTCTCACATGCATGTGTGTCAGGACTTTTAGCCGTTTCGGTTGCGAAAAGGTTGATACAGATGGGACAATTTGATGAAGTTTTCGTGCTGGCGGGGGATAAGGTAAGCGAATTCGTAATATCTGGATTTAATGCATTTCAAGCGATGAGTGCCAAGCCCTGCAAACCATTTGATGCAGAACGTGATGGTGTAACACTAGGCGAAGCTGCTGGCGCTATTTTGGTGACCAAATCGCCGGAACATGCGTTAGTAGAAATTGTAGGTGAAGGGGCGATCAACGATGCCAATCATATTTCGGGCCCCTCGAGAACGGGAGAAGGATTATATCGAAGTATTTCTTCGGCGTTGAACGAAGCAGGTATCGACGCCTCTGCGATTGATTTTATATCAGCGCATGGAACAGCTACATCCTATAATGATGAAATGGAAGCAATCGCTTTTGACCGTTTGGGAATGCATGAAATTCCGGTCAATAGTTTGAAAGGATATTATGGACATACGCTAGGCGCTTCTGGGCTGTTGGAATTAATTGTTTCTATTCTATCCCTGCAGCATAACAAATTGATCCCCACCAAAGGATTTGTAAGTAGGGGCACGTCGAAGGATGTCAATATCATCACCCAAAAGATGGATGTTCCGTTAACCTATATGTTAAAAACGGCTTCGGGCTTCGGTGGTAGTAATGCCGCAGCAATTTTAAAAAAAGTTAATGGATAGTCCATTGTACATATCGCATTATTGTAAAATAGAAAAGGGACTTATTTCTGTTGATGGAAATGTTATTTTTCATGCAGGCGAAGCTCAATTTTCTGATTTTATCAAGCAGGCTTTTAAGTACCAACAGCTAGATTATCCCAAATTTTACAAAATGGATAATCTAAGCAAACTGGCTTTTTTATCCGCCGAAGTGCTGTTAAGAGATGAGGAGGATAAAGAAGATATTGCATTGGTTTTGGCCAATAAATCGGGAAGTTTGGATACGGATGTAAAGCATCAGGAGAGTATTCAAGATGCCGCTAATTTTTATCCGAGTCCGGCTGTTTTTGTATATACGTTGGCCAATATATGTGGAGGTGAAATTAGTATCCGCCATGGTATGAAATCCGAGCAGGTCTTTTTCGTGAGTGATGCATTCGATGCCACCACGATTTTCAACTATGCGACGTATCTATTAGCAAGCCAGAAGGCAAAAAAAGTATTATGTGGCTGGGTTGAACTTTTCGAAGAAAATTATAAAGCAGTTTTGTATCTTGTTGAACGTTCGGGAACTAAGCTACATACAATAAATAATATTAATCAATTAGTTAAAAATTAAAAATGGAAGAGTTAAAAGAGGAACTAAAGGGTAAAATCATTGAAGTATTAAACTTGGAGGATGTTGCGGTAGCTGATATCGATGATTCTGACGCTTTATTTGGTGATGGGTTAGGTCTGGATTCTATTGACGCATTGGAGCTTATTGTACTTTTAGATAAAGAATATGGTATTAAATTGAGTGATCCTAAACAAGGTAAATCCATCTTCGAATCTGTAAATACCATGGCAGAATATATTGCTAAAAACCGAACAAAATAAGAGCCTGTTTAAATTTTATTGCTCACTACATGACAAAAAATGAAAATCATATAAAAACCACGAAGTGCTCTGCGAAGCAAAACGCGTCATTGCGAGAAGGTACGACGAAGCAATGACGGTGACAGATTTTTTGTCATGTACTAAAATATTATTGTTAAAATTTTAAACAGGCTCTAAATATGCAGAACGGTATTGCTATCACAGGTATGGGAATCGTATCGGCTATCGGATTATCGGTGGCTGATAATCTCAATTCTTTACGCAATGCACAGAAAGGGATTACTCAGGTAGATAATTTCGAGACTTCTTTGCGGGATAGGGTGCGCGTAGGGGAGATAAAGCTATCCAACGAGCAGTTGAGCGAAAAATTGCATCTCCCGATTGATAATAGTATGACACGTACGGGTATGTTAGGGGCTTTGGCCGCCCAACAGGCTGTAGCAAATGCTCAGATTGACGTGACATCACAAAATTATCGGACCGGACTGGTTTCTTCAACGAGTGTCGGAGGGATGGATATCACCGAGAAGTATTTTTACGCATACGAAAACCGACCCGAGCTTCATCGCTACATTGCCAGTCATGATGCCGGTGTATCTTCTCAACATATCGCCGACCACTTAGGCCTGAAGGGCTTCGTTACGACGATAAGTACGGCCTGTTCATCTGCTGCAAATGCCATCATGTTGGGTGCTCAACTGATTAAATCCGGTAGACTGGACCGCGTGATTGTAGGAGGTACGGATGCATTGAGCAAGTTTACATTGAATGGATTTAATACGCTAATGATTCTGTCAGATACCTACTGTAAACCCTTTGATCAAAACCGAAAAGGTTTGAATTTGGGTGAAGCAGCAGCATATTTGATCCTGGAATCGGATGAAATCGTCCGAAAGGAAAATAAAAAAGTGCTTGCTTATCTTTCGGGATATGGCAATGCCAACGATGCTTTTCACCAAACAGCCTCGTCCGAAAATGGTGAAGGAGCGTACCTGGCGATGCAAAAAGCATTTAAAATAGCTAGACTAAGTCCGCAGGATATTGATTACATCAATGCACATGGTACGGCAACACCAAATAATGATTTGTCGGAAGGCCGTGCCTTGATTCGGGTATTTGGTGAGCGGGTGCCGGCATTTAGTTCGACCAAAGCATATACGGGGCATACATTGGCTGCAGCAGCAGGAATAGAAGCGGTCTATAGTATATTGGCCTTGCAAAATGATCTCCTATTTCCGAATCTCAACTTCGAAACACCGATGGAAGAATTTCAATTGTTGCCGCAAATGAGATTACTTCACCAATCCGTAAATCATGTATTGTCCAATTCCTTCGGGTTTGGAGGAAATTGTTCTACTTTAATATTCTCAAAAGCCTAATGAAGAATCCGTGTTATATTAATGGAATAGGAGCGGTCAATGCACAAGGTACTTGGAGCGATGATCCTTTTACCCATATAGCAGAGATCAGCAATCCGTTGACCATGGCAATCCAGCCTTCTTATAAAGAACTCATACCCCCGGCAATGATTCGAAGGATGTCAAAGGGGATTAAAATGGGGATATTTGCTTCGCAACAAGCTTTGGATGACGCAGCGATGGGTCAGGTAGATGCGATTATCACGGGTACGGGTTTGGGGTGTTTGGAGGATTCCGAAAAATTTCTGAGGAATGTGTTGGATAATGATGAACAGTTTTTGACGCCTACTTCATTTATTCAATCTACGCACAATACTGTAGGTGCACAGATTGCGCTAAGATTGGGATGTAAATCGTACAATTTTACCTATGTGAACGGAGCGACATCGTTTGAATCTGCTTTATTGGATGCCCTTATACAAATGGAATCTGAAGAAGCAAATCACGTTTTGGTAGGTGGAATAGACGAAATTGCTGGGCAGACTTTTGTTCTTAAGCAGTTAGTCCAAGAGGTGAAGGCCAATGGAACAGAAGAAAAGCTTAGGGATTCGCAATCTCCAGGAGTCAATTTCGGAGAGGGTGGAACCTTCTTTGCGTTGAGTACCGCAAAAAAAGACAATACATATGCCCAAATTTTAGACGTATCTATCCAGAATAAGTCAGCAACAGAGGAGCTCACAGACTTTGTTACGTCTTTTTTAACCCGAAATCAAATTTCTTTAGCAGATATATCTGCAGTTGTCATAGGCAATAATGGCGATTTGGTATACGATAAATACTATACCTCCTTTTGCACTTTATTCGCGGACAAACCGCAGATTTTCTACAAGCATCTTGTTGGGCAATCGGATGTAGCGGCCGCATTTGGACTAGCTACGGCTGCGTTTGTTTTAAAGAATCAGATCATCCCAGAAGCTATTCAATGGAATGCAGTAAAACATTCTGCGTTGAACTATGTTTTACTATATAACCAATACTTGGGAAAAGATCATAGCCTCACTTTATTGCACCATGTGGAAACATAAAAACATAGTCCCCATTTTACTTGTGCTCGGAATTATAAGCGCATTACTCGCTTTATTTGCCGTTAGCTCATGGTGGTGGGTGTTTTTGGTTGTGTTCGTATGGTTGGGCATTACGACATGGGGTTCTTTTGATGTCCGACAAAGCTATTTTACAGATGTATTTTATAAAAAACAACGTGAAAGCCGTCGAAGAATTGCGCTTACTTTTGATGATGGGCCTACCCCGATGACACTTGAAATTTTGACGTTACTAAAACAGTATCAAGCTAAAGCCACTTTTTTCTGTATTGGAAAACAGATTAATAAACATCCGGATATCTTTAGAAAAATTATAGAAGAAGGGCATACGATCGGCAACCATACGATGAATCATTCTAAAGGATTTGGTTTTTTGAATGCACATCAAGTGGAACAGGAAATTGACAGTTGTGATGCATCTATTAATGATATTGTGCCGCATAAACCACGTTTTTTTAGGCCGCCGTTTGGTGTAACTAATCCTTCTGTCGCTAAAGCAGTCCAAGAGACTAAACATCATGTGATCGGTTGGAGTAATCGTTCGTTGGATACCCTAATTACGGATGAGAATAAAATATTTGATCGTGTGTCAAGACGTTTGGTGCCGGGAGATATTGTTTTGTTTCACGATACATCGAATAAGACGCTTCGTGTGGTAGTCCGTCTCTTAGAATACATGCAGCAGGAAAACTTCGAATCGGTAACGGTCGATGAATTGTTAAATTTGCAGGCGTATGAACATTAATATAGTTGTATTTACTTTTTTTTGTTGTTGGATGTCGATAGGTTTCGCCCAGGAGCAAAAAATGTCAGTTTCAGATATCGCAAATTTCCAAAGTGCTATGCGTAAGTCCGTTCAGTTGAAAACATTAGCGGCCGATTTTACACAGTATAAAAAAGTGAGCTATGTAAAGAATGAACTGGTTTCCTCAGGCAAGTTTTACGTGAAGAATCCAGATAAATTGGCTTGGATCTACCGTAATCCAGTCTCTTCTGCCTTAATTTTTAAAGATAAAAAAATCACGATAGAAGAAAAGGGTAGTAAAAAAACGATGGATGTGTCGCGCAGCAAGCAGTTTGAGAAGATTAGTCAGGCTATCCAATCCAATATGAACGGGGGAATCTATCAAGGTAACGAGTTTTCATCTTCTTATTTCCAAACCAATAAGCAGTATATTCTTAAGTTAGATCCTATAGCAAAGGACGTGAAAAAAGCGATGAAACAGCTCGTCCTTTATTTTGATAAGTCTAGCTACCAGGTTTCTGAAGTAAAGTTATTAGATAACGCTAACGGGTTTACCCGATTTGTCTTTAGTCATCATCGGGTGAATGAAGCCATTGCTGATGCTATTTTTGAGTTGTAAAAATCTAGTTCATAAAAGAAAAGGGTGAGCTAGTGCGATTTTAAATCTCTAGGATATTACGCCTTCTGTAATCGCTAAAAGTCGATCCCTTAGTAATAAGCAAGCACCTATTGCCGCATGTTTTTCACCATGTGTAGATACAATAAGTTTGGTATCTCTATGGACGATGGATAGAGAGTATTTATTGATTGCATTTTTTAAAGGTAGGCTAAGGTATTCTTCCGATCTGGCCAATATACCCCCGATAATAATGAGTTCGGGATTGAAGATGTTGATCAGTGCGGCTACACCCCGTCCCAATTTTTCGCCAATTTCGTTGATGGCTTCAATAGACAAGGTGTCATCTTTTTTTGCCGCGTGGACAATGTCGTGAAGCCGGATGTCTTCTACGTTTTGGAATTTTTTTGTCAAGAGGCTTGATGCTCCATTTTGAATTTCTTGCAGTACCTTGTTACGAAGCGCATACCCTGAAGCTTCTGTTTCCAGACATCCTTTTTTGCCACACTTGCAGATAATATCGTTATCAAAGATGGGAATATGTCCAAACTCACCCGAAAATCCAGATTTTCCATAGTACAATTGGTTGTTAATCATAATGCCAAGTCCGATGCCATTGTCCACATTGATAAATAAAACATCTTTCTCAGTAGTCACCAGTTCGCTCGAGAATTCACCGTAAGACAGCGCTTTTGTGTCGTTCTCCAAAAAGGTCGGGATCCCGAGTTCTTTTTCAAAATAGTTGGAAAGTGGATCTTCGTAAAAATTGAAGTAACTATAGGAATAACCAGTGCGGTAGTTGATGCGTCCGGACAGATTAACACCTATCCCCAGCACTTTTTCTTTCCGTACATTATGCTTGTTGAAGAAGTCGTTGATCTCCTTACAGATATTATTGAGAGACTTTTCATTGTTTTCCAGGTGGAATGGGATCTCATCTTTGTGAGCGACGAGATCTTTTTTCATGTTGATCATCGCTATGCTCAAATAATCATGACTCACCTGAACACCTACAAAATAAGCAGAATTGGCCTCCAGACCATAGTTGTTTGGTTTTCGGCCCACATTGGAAGTTAGCTTACCATAGTCTTTTACCAATTTTTCTTCGATAAGCTCGTTTATGGAATCGTTTATCTTCGGGATACTGACATTAAATTCTTTGCTCAATTCTGCGATGGTTCCTAATTCGTGTGTGGCGAAATAAGCTAATAATTTCTTCTTAAGTTGTATATTCTTATAAGCAACACCACTGATGTTAGCCTTATGAAGATCGGAGAGAAAACTGGAGCTCATAGTTAAAATAAATCTTTTGTGCAATAGAACTTGTAAATATAATAAATATTACGATTCGTGCCGCTATTCTAAAGCATTTCTCTGTTAAAAATAGAACAATATTAAAAAAAATTAATAATTAGTTGTTTTTAATAAAATTTATTTATAAAATTGAATTCTGTTTCAGCTGTTTCTGTTAAGCTGGTATAAACAAATTGTGATAACTAAGTTCTTCTATAGGAAATACTATTAATTCAGGTAACGTGGAAAATAATCAAACAAAAAAACTAAGTCCGGCATTTTGGATACCGACAACGTGGTTTGCGATGGGGCTGCCCTTTGTGGCATTGTCGGCGGCTAGTTCTCTTATGTATAAGAATATGGGTGTATCGGATACCCAGATCGCTTTTTGGACCTCATTGATTATGTTGCCCTGGACTTTGAAGCCCTTGTGGGGCCCTTTTTTGGAACTGTATAAAACGAAGAAGTTTTTTGTATATACCACGCAGATCTTTACAGGGGTGCTCTTTGGACTTGTGGGTTTAACCTTACAGCTGGATAGCTTTTTTGCCTTTTCGATAGCTGTGCTGACGATCATTGCTATCAGCGGTGCGACCCATGATACGGCAGCTGATGGGGTGTATCTCAACGAGCTCAGTGCGAAGACACAAGCTAAATATGTGGGTTGGCAGGGTGCCTTCTATAATATCGCTAAGGTGTTTTCTGGAGGTGCTTTGGTGTATTTGGCGGGGGAACTAGAAACAACAATCGGTATTGCCAATGCTTGGATGGTCGTCATGTTTGTCTATGGTGTTATTATGGTGTTTTTGGGCTTGTATAATATGCGTGTGCTTCCTTCCAGTCAGCAAGTGGCAACAACAAGTTCGCTCAAAGAAGGTTTCGACACATTGAAAGACGTGGTGATTACTTTTTTTCAAAAGAAGAACGTGTGGTATAGTTTGTGTTTTATTGTATTCTATCGATTTGCCGAAGGACAGGCCATCAAAATTATACCTCTATTTTTTAAAGCATCTCGCGCCGAAGGCGGGTTAGGTCTCAGTACCTCCGATATAGGTTTGATGTATGGTGTTTTTGGCGCTGCAGCCTTTGTGTTAGGTTCTATAATAGCAGGTTATTACATCTCTAATAGGGGGCTTTCCCGTCGGACTTTGTTGATTTTGTGTTCGTTTTTTAACCTTCCTTTTGCGGCTTATGCATTTTTGTCCATTACCATGCCTACTGATCTGTTAACTATCGGTACGGCGGTTGTTATTGAGTACTTTGGGTATGGGTTTGGCTTTGTAGGGCTTATTTTGTTTATGATGCAGAATATTGCCCCCGGGCCTTATAAGATGGCTCATTACGCTTTTGGCAGTGGTCTAATGAACCTAGGTTTTATGATTCCTTCTATGGTAAGTGGCTTGCTGAGCGATTATCTGGGGTACAAAGAGTTTTTTATCTGGGTACTCATTGCGACTATTCCGGCTTTTATTGTGACCTGGTTGGTGCCCCTGCGTAAGCCCGAGGAGGCCGATTAATCGTTGCAGCTAACTATCGGTTTTATATAAATAAATCTACTTTATTGTTATCGTTATTGATAATATATGCTAATTATAGCATTAATTTTAAAAAAAATTAATAATAAGTTGTTTGTTTAAAATATTTTTTCTTATTTAGTAGTCTAATTATATCTGTGATTATGAAATCGATTTATTCATTTTTATTGCATATCCTTTTGTTGTTATCTGTGTCTTGCCAATCAGATATCACCAAAGAGATACCTGCTTTAGTTGATCAGAATCCTCTAAAAGAAGACCAGTCCGTGAAATTTCCTAATCACTGGATAAAGCAGTCGGGAATCGACGAGTTGAACGGGGTAGACTTGTATAAAAGCAATACGACTGTTGGTGTCAAGAAAACAAATATGTATGTGATGGTGATTGATCCAGCTAAAGTGGAGATGAAACCAATATTGTCTTCTGCTATCTATGGCAAAAGGGTGTCCGCATATTACAACGATGAGCCGGGTACAGTATATGCAGCAGTGAATGGTGGATATTTTTGGGACGGGACATCGTTGAGCGTGGTTCGCTATAATGCAGAGATTTTATCAGACAATATTCGCGCTATTTATCAGACTTACAATGGGCAAAATACAGCGTATTATCCAACACGAGCTGCATTTGGAATAGACATAAATAACAAGCCTACTGTAGGGTGGGTGTATAGTATTCAGAATAAAGGCCCTCTCTATATTTATCCTCAGCCTAGCTCCAATGCTGCAGGAACTATCCCGCAGCCTATGCCTACAGCCAGCTTTCCCACCGGAGGAACTTTATGGGATGCTCATTCGGCGATCGGTGGATCTCCTATGTTGGTCAAAGATGGTGCAATAAGATTGACAGATAAAGAGGAAATGATATCCGTAGACAATACATCTTCCAGACCTAGGACGGCGATTGGTTATCTGGAAAATGGTTTGGTTTTAGTTTTTGTTGCAGAAGGTGGCAATACAACGGAATCTGTCCCGGGATTAACATTACTAGAGGTTGCCAATCAAATGATGGATTTAGGTTGTAAGGGGGCCATAAATTTAGATGGCGGTGGTTCTTCTACTTTATATGTAAACAATAAACACACGATCAAACCTTCTGATCCTTCAGGAGAAAGGACAGTCAAGAGTGCCTTAGTTTTTAAGAAAAAATAATTTTTATGCGTGTACTTATATTTTTTGTATTTAGTTTTTTTGCTTTTCAGGAGGTTTTTGCTCAATTAAAAACGGATGTGATTATCGTCGGTGGCGGTGCTAGTGGAACGATGTCTGCGATTCAGGCCTCTAGACTAGGTGTAAGTTCTATCGTGATAGAAGGGACGGTTTGGTTGGGAGGAATGTTGACATCGGCAGGTGTTTCTGCCATAGATGGCAATCACCAGTTGCCATCAGGCTTGTGGGGTGAATTTCGTGAACATCTTTATGCACACTATGGAGGGCCAGAAGAGGTGCAGACGGGATGGGTGAGTAAAACCTTATTTGAACCTTCTGTCGGTAATAGTATTCTGCAAAGGATGGTGAAAGAGGAGAAAAATATCCAAGTTTTTTTCGAGTCTCGTTGGTCTGACGTAAAACGTGTAAATGAGGGCTGGACCTTAAAAGTGACAACAAAAAATGGTAAGACCACGACCATCGAAGGAAAGGTGTTGATTGATGCAACAGAGCTTGGGGATATAATGGTTGCACTGCAAGTGCCCTATTATTTGGGTATGGATAGTAAGTCTTTGACCAATGAACCTTATGCTTTGGCAGAAGCGAATGATATTGTACAGGATCTGACCTATGTGGTGACCCTGAAAGATTTTGGAAAAGGAGCCAATAAGACAATTAAACAGCCAAAAAACTATAACAAGGAAGAGTTTGCAGGAAGTTGTGATGTGTCGGATCCAGCCACCTTAAATAAAGACAATAATGATTGCTTTAAGATGTTGACATATGGACGCTTGCCTAACAATAAATTTATGATCAATTGGCCGAAAAAGGGGAACGATATCTATTTGAATATCATCGAAAAGACACCGGACGAAAGAGAGAAATTATTGGAGGAAGCGAAGCAGATGACATTACGGTTTGTCTACTACATTCAATCGGAGCTTGGTTTCACAAACCTGGGGATAGATTTTGATGAATATCCGACAAAAGACGGTTTTCCGATGATCCCTTACCACAGGGAGTCCAGGAGATTGCAGGGTAAGTCGTTATTTTCTCTGCAGCATGTCATGACTCCGTTTGATACGCCTGAAGCGTATTACCGTACGGGCGTGGTTGTGGGCGACTACACCGTGGATCACCATCATTATAAATATGGTAATGCTCCAGAAATCGATTTTGTCAAGATACGTGTACCTTCTTATAATGTACCTCTTGGGGCGTTGCTACCGAAGAGCTATGAGGGATTAATTGTGGCAGAGAAAAGTATAGGGGTAAGTAACATTGTGAATGGCGCGACACGTCTACAGCCTGTGGTGTTGGGGATCGGTCAGGCTTCGGGTGTTTTAGCGGCGCTAGCCGTAAAACAAAGCAAATTACCGTCTGAAGTATCTATCCGAGATGTACAATCGACGTTGCTGGATCACAAGGCGTATATCATGCCTTACATAGATGTGCCACCCACAGATCCTCAATTCAAAGTGCTGCATAAAATCGGTGCTACGGGCGTCTTGAAAGGTACGGGTATTCCGTATAAATGGGCAAATCAGACTTGGTTTTATCCAGAAAGGGAAATCAGTGAGTACGAATTAATGCAGGGTTTACGCTTGTTTTACCCAGAATTGGAATCCAACTGGAATGCTTCGGGTGAGGCGCTTACGGTAAAAGGATTGCAAGAGATTTTAGCTTACGTTAAAAAAGAATTGACGCTCCCAGAGATCGGTCAAACGCTTCGAAAGGAAGGGTTTCGCGGCCCTGTTGAAGCCGCAACATTGCTCACCCGTAGATGGACGTCCGTTTTGCTGGATACACACCTTCAGCTTTTCGACCAGCATGTAGATTATAAAGGAAATATTATACAACAAAAATAAATTTTAAACCCTTAATTATGATGAATTTAAACTTTAAATCGTCTTATCTTTTTAAGACATGCTGTTTGTTTTTCATGCTCATGCAGGTTTTTGTCGTTCAAGCACAGGTTCAGGTGAGCGGAACTGTTCATGGAGATCAAAATGTTCCGATTTCAGGAGCTACTGTAAAACAGCGTGGAACAACGAAAACGGTTTTGACCGATGGAAGTGGAGCCTTTCGATTGAATGTAGAGCGTTATCCTGTAGAAATCGAAGTAACGTATATTGGTTATCAAACAAAGTCTTTAACCATTACAAATAGTAATGCGGTAACTGTATCGTTAGATAGCGAAACTTCAGAAATCGATGAAGTCGTGGTGGTTGCCTATGGTACGCAGAAAAGAAGGGATGTTGTTGGTTCTGTTGCCCAGATTAATGGTGACGAAATTAAAAAAGCCCCTGCTATGAATATTACAAATACTTTGGCAGGGCGATTACCGGGATTGGTCTCTTTGCAGACTTCGGGAAGACCAGGGAACGACGATGCAACGCTCTATGTACGAGGTATTAGTACGTACGGGAGCAATAGAACGCCTTTGATCATTATTGACGGTATTCAAAGACCATCCTTTAGTCATTTGGATGCCTCAGAGATCGAGGCGGTTACGATATTGAAGGATGCTGTTGCTACTTCCACTTATGGCATTCAGGCGTCCGGCGGAGTTATCCTGATTACGACCAAGCGCGGAAATACAGGTAAACCGCGTTTCTCGTATGATGCTGCATTAAATATCGGGCAAAATACGCGTTTTCCTAAATATTTGAATGGACCAGACTATATGGAGTGGTTTAATAAGGCTATTGAAGTAGATAATGATTACCGTGAGCAGAATAACATTGCCGCCATACCTTATCTTTATGCTCCGGAATGGATTGAAGCAGTCAGAAATGGGACGAATACAAATCCATTACTCGGTGATACCGATTGGGTAGGTATGCTGTTGGCAAATAATAGTAAATCACAACATCATGGTCTAACTATTGACGGTGGTACCGATCGCGTTAAGTACTTTACTGCAATTGCTCATTTGGATCAGGACGGCGTTATCAAGAATACAAACTTCAAGCGCTATAATATTCGTAGTAATGTGGAGACGAAGATCAATGACTACATTACGGTAGGCGTTAATCTGGGCTTGCGTCAAGAACAGACAAATACGCCGGGTATATCTCCCGATCATGGAGCTTTTTCGAGCCCTTTTGATCAAGCAGTACGAATGTTACCCAACGTTCCCATGTATGCGGAGAATGGATTGCCTATTACCTACAATGCCAATGGAGGATACGTCAATCCGATTGCTTCAGTCGAAAAATCTGGATACCAACGAACGAGGAGAAATGTACTAGAGGGAACGGCAAATCTGAACGTGAAGGTGCCGGGAGTCGAAGGATTAGAGGCTCGTGTTATTGCGTCTTATGATGTGGCAGGTAGGGAACAAAAAAGTTGGTTGACCCCCTACGAAACGATGGGGTTAGGACGGGATCAGGTCACAGGAACTTTTCTCTACATGAATACCTTGCCGGGAATTACAAAAAATACGTTGAGGCAGAACTATAGTGCGAATTATCGTAAATCGTTCCAACCAGCAGTTAGCTATAACCGAACATTTAACGAAGATCATTCGTTAGGAGCCCTATTGGTTTACGACTGGTCTCAAGCAAGCAGTAATATCTTTTCAGCAGGTGTCAGTAATTTGCCGATTACGCTGATTCAAGAAATGGATTATGGTAGCGTTGCTACTGATGATCAGATAAGACCTACGGGTTCATCTGGATTGGTGGATTCGAGAGCTGGTTATATTGCACGATTGAATTATGGATACAAGGGACGTTACTTACTAGAAGCTGTGTCTCGTTGGGATGCGTCGATAAATTTTGCGCCACAGTATCGTTGGGAGATCTTTCCTGCGGCTGGACTGGCTTGGGTAGCCAGCGAAGAGAATTTTGTTGCGGATAACTTTTCGTTTCTTGATTATCTAAAATTCAAAACCTCCGTAGGGCGCTCAGGAAATGACCGTCAGGGATACGGAAGTTTTGCATATTTACAGACACTTTCTCAAACGGCTAGTCCGTCGGTTGTTGTTGACGGGGAGCCTGTTAGAGCGGTATTTACTAATGCGTTATCCAATCCTGATTTGAAGTGGGAAACCACGACTACCTACAATGTAGGGTTTGAGTCCATCTTTTTGAATGGAAAGTTTGGATTTGATTTTGAATGGTTTTACAAGTACACAAAAGATATCTTAGGAAGTCCTACTGGGCTTTATCCTATGTCGATTGGCGGGTACTATCCGTCCATTGTAAACATTGGAGAATTTGATAATCGGGGATTTGATGCACAGCTTCGTTTCAACGAAAGCTTCGGGGATTTTAAGGTTCGTTTGACTGGTAATCTGAATTGGTCTCGTAACCGATACTTGAAATTCGCTGAAGGGGATAATATTACTTCTTGGCAAAGCTTGATCGGTAAACCGTTGGGTACAAAAATCGGTTTTATCGTAGACGGTATGGTACAGACTTGGGATGAAGCTAGAAATACACCGTCGCCTTCATCGGGCGTAGTTGCTCCTGGTTTTTTCAAATATAGGGACTTGAACGGTGATGGAAAGATCACCAGAAATGACGACATGACTTATGTGGGACGGGCAAATGTACCAGAACTTATGTATGGCTTTAACATCGATTTATCTTACAAAGGATTCGATTTGGCGGCCTTGTTTCAAGGAGCCGGTCTATCTAGTGTAAATCTTGCGGGAACTTATGCCAGTGGGGTCGACGATAACACCAATTATACCCGGACATTTTACGGATATGGAAATTCACCTTACTTTTTAGTAGAAAATGCATGGCGGCCGGATAATACCGATGCTGAGTTCCCAAGGCTCACGGCGAATAGAGGTTTGTTTTCTCCCCACAATGCCCATAAAAATTCCGCATGGGAGAGAAGAAGCGATTATTTGCGGTTAAAGTCTCTGCAATTGAGCTATACATTTCCAAAAAAATGGATGTCAATTGCTTCGATAGAAACGCTCAGGATACATTTCACAGGCTCTAACCTAATGACTTGGGACCACCTGAAATATTTGGACCCTGAAATGCCGAATGTCAACAACGGCTTTTATCCACAGCAACGTATATATGCTTTTGGCGCTAATATTACCTTTTAAAAACACTGACGATGAAAAAGACAAAAAAAATAAGCCGATTTCTTGCAGGGCTCGCTTTCATAGTAGGAATATCACCTTTTCAAAGCTGTGATATTGATGTAATACCGCAAGATCGATATGTGGAAGAATTAATTTGGAGCGATCCGTCCACAATAGAAATGTATGTGAATGGCCTGTATGCTGAGTTTAAGACCTTTGAATTTGGTCGAATATCGAATCTAGGTTATGATAATGCTACCGATGCTTTGACGGATATCATGAAGTACAATTCGACGACAGCTGGAAACGGAACAGTTAATATTCTTGCTTCCAATGCCAATCAGTTCGGTCCGGGTAGTGTAGGGATCAATTACTGGGGTAATGGATATACCAGAATTCGTAGAATTAATGAATTTTTGGATGGGTTGTATACTAAATCATCGTTATCCGATGGAGATAGATTGAAGTATGAGGCTGAAGCCCGTTTTGTCAGGGGGTATACCTATTTTTGGTTGCTCCGCTTACATGGTAGTGTTATCTTATTGGATAATTTATCACAATACGCTACGAAAGACCATGCACGCTCTAGTGAAGAAGATGGTTGGAATTTTGTTGCCGCAGATTTTGCCTTTGCAGCGGAGCATTTGAATAAAACCAATTTGTCAGGAAGGGCTACTAAAGGAGCAGCGTACAGCATGTTGGCACGCGCTTGGATCTATGCGGCATCTATAGCGGAAAATGATCGGAAACAGTTCAACTCCGATCCATTGACTGGTATTCCGCAGGAAAAAGCGTTGGGCTATTATACCAATGCGATGAATGCGGCCAATGAAGTGGTCAAGTTGGCAAATGAGGGATTGTACGAATTGGATGCTAACTTTGCCTCAATATTTCATAATAAAAACACGAAAGAAGCCATCTTTCGCGTGGATTTTTCTGCGCCATTAGTAAGACATCAATACGATCTTGGATTTGCTCCACCACGAGATGCGGCAGGTACACTGGTTTACGGTGTTCCAACAGCAGAGCTGGTGGATGAGTTTGAGATGAAAGATGGAACCAAGTTTTCTTGGGGTAACCCTACTCACCAAGCAAATCCATATGCAAACAGAGAGCCACGCTTTTATGCGACGATTCTGTTCAATGGAGCCAAATGGAAGAATAGAACAATTAATACAACGGAGGCGGACGCGGTAGAAGGTATCGTGCAGTACGGTCTATCAGGAGACCCGAAGCGTACTGTGACTGGGTATTATACTAGGAAATTATTGGATTCAACAAATACAAATTTTGTTGTCAATGGAAGTACACAAAGTTGGATAGAATTGAGGTACGCTGAAGTGCTGTTGATATTAGCGGAGGCTCAAGCCGGAGCAAATCAATTGGGCGATGCGGTAGGTACGCTTAATACGCTTCGTGGTAAAAGAGGTCTTCCCAATGTGTTTTCAAATACCAAGGCCGGTGTTATGGAGTTGATCGAGCATGAGCGGATAGTAGAACTGGCATTTGAAGGGCATCGGTTCTGGGATTTACGACGGTGGAGAAAGGCCCACACGGTACTGAATGGGGTGCAGTTTACAGGACATAAGGTAGTTCCGGCAGGTAACTCATTCAGTTATGAAGTTGTATCTGCCGACAATACAAACCGGAGCTTTACCGGGGCATTGTACTATTTGCCTATTCCCGAAGCAGAAGACTTAAGAAACAATGCCTTAGATCAAATAAAAGGATGGTAATAACGTTAGAAAAAATAAAATGAAAAGACTTGATAAAAACATAAAGATATTCCTTTTTCTAATAGGGACGCTATCTATATTATCCTGCCAAAAGCCGGAATATAGAGACCGGTATGAGGAAAATCTCATCAGTGATATATTTGCTACCCATGATGGAAGAGGGAGAGACCGTTTATTTGAAGCAAGGGTAGTTGATGATAAAATTTATATAGACGTAGATTATTATCATCCTATTGATTCGGATAATGAGGTAAATCTGTCTAAGCTGTTTCTACGTGCCACAGTGCCTGCTGATGCTACAGTTTCCCCTTCATTGAGTGAACTTTGGGATCTCACGACACCTAAACAGTTAACAATCACATCTGGGGCTGGTTTGACTAAAACATATACCGTCATCGCGAATAAGCAAGGCAATACAGATGTTTCTAATGCAACGTTGAAGTTTGAAGACGTAAATGGAGATAATCAGGAAGTATCTGCTATTATTATTGGCAGTAATATCAATTTTTCGCTCGTACCAGGGACGGTCATGAATAATGCAAAGTTATCTTATACAATCAATAGACATTCTTCCGGCTCTGTAGCAAATAACGGAAATATTGATTTGAGCTCTCCTAAACCTTTTACGGTTTCGTCTGTAGGCAATGCAAGCAAGCAGTATACGCTTCAGGTTGTTGAGGCAGTGAAATTGGCTAAAGGTATTCGTCCCGGTAGTGCTAAGATTATGTTTGCGAAAAAGCTGAAAAGTGACTTAGGTATTTCGGTAGACAATATGACGGGTGGTATTGCAGCGACAGGTCGCTACGTGGTATTGAATACAAGAGATCAGAATAGTATCTACATCGATGCGTTTACCGGAGCGAAAGTCGGGGAAATTGATTTAGGTCCTGTTAGAGGTAGTCTTCGTAATTTCTATACAACAGCAGATGATGCAGGGAATATTTTTGTGTGTAACTTGACTCAAAATGATGGTAATGTATTTAATATATGGAAGCTATCTTCGGTGACGAGTGCCCCTCAATCCTTTATCTCATGGACTACCACTGGTGCTTATGGTAGAAAGTTGTCTATTATCGGAGATGTAAATACCAACGCTATCATTACTGTACCGGTAGTGGGGGCTTTGTCTAGCAATTTCGCCCGCTGGAGAGTAGTGAACGGGAGCTTGGTGTCGCAAACACCCGAAATCGTCACGATATCGGGATATTCTTGGAGTAACAACAATATTGACGTGATCTATACCTCGCCAACAAGCATCACTAGCGAATACTTTGCTGTTGGGTATGCCGGCAGTAATCCGATAAGTAACAGTTTGGCTAGGGTAAATGGCGCGACCAACTCCGTCATGACTACCTTAAGCCAGTTAGGAACCAATTTTATCAGTAACGCGGTAGATTATATAACATTCAACAATGGGAAGTTTGTGTCATACAACCATGTAAATGGCCAGCCTTGGGGTTCCGCAGATCAGGTGTATCTGATCGATGTTGATGGTGGGTTTTCCGGTGATCCTTCTCTTTCTCCTTCGACAACTCCAGGATTAGTATGGGCTGCCGAAAAGGGCAAGTACGGATGGGTGGCTGGAAATGTACAAAATGGTAATGGAACCGGCGATGTTGCGATGACGGTCTCTGAAAATGGCTACTTCTTGTATTTATACTTTATGTTTACCAACGGATATGTGGTGGGCGTACAGTTTGATTGTGTGGATATTCAGTAAACAGAACGAGCGGTTAACTATGGCAATACGGAACTTCATATTCCGTGTTGCCTTTAAAAATTTAAGATATGAGACATACATTATTTATTTGGGCAATTGCACTCTTCGCAATGGTGTCCTGCTCAAAAGATGAGAACCCTGATAAGAAAGGCCCGGATACGGAAAATCCCGATCCAATTGAAAATAAGCGAGAAGTATTGGTTTGGGTCGACGCCAGTTCTAATGTTTTCGGAACCTATGGACGGTTTGATACTAAGGAGGGAATCACTGAAATCTTGGATATACTAAAAGATGTAGGAACTACAGGCTTGGTTGTAGGGGTAAAAGCAAGTTCAGGCTATACCATGTATCCCAGCGAGTACACAACGGAGGTTACCCAACGGGATGGAAAGACCCGATTGACCGATTATGTTCCATTTATAGTGTCGGAGGCAAAGAAAAGAAACTTTAAAGTGTATTTATCCATAACAACCTTTGTAGATGGTGATCGTAGGGGATTTGGCTATGTCTATGATAACCCCACCTATAGAAGCAAGTACGAGTCGATTGTGGTGAAGAATACCGCAGGTGAGTTAGGGCCTATTTCCGAAACGGGCAAAAATATTTTTGTCAATCCTGCCGCTCCTGAGGTTCAGGAACGAGCTTTAAATATTGTAAAAGAAATTGTACGTAAGTTCGATCTAGACGGGATGATCTTGGATTATGGTCGCTATACAGATGTTTCTGCTGATTTTTCGGAGATAAGTAAACAGCAGTTTATTTCATTTTTGGAAACTAAATATAACGATACACAGGCGAAAAACATGAATTTCCCAACTGATATTGTCTCGTCTTGGCGGGAAAATTCGGGACAAATACTTCCAGCAACAACAGGTAAGTATTATAAACAATGGTTGATTTACCGGGCACAGGTCATCAAAGATTTTATGATTAAAACTCGGACGGCTGTCAAGACGATCAAACCCAATGTAGAGTTTGGCGTATATGTGGGCGGTTGGTACAGCACATACTATCAAGTGGGCGTAAACTGGGCTAGTAAGGATTACGATCCTTTTCAGGACTTTGAAGTTCGCTTTGACTGGGCGTCACCGGGCTATGGTGCTACTGGTTATGCCGAAGAGATGGATATATTGATGACCGGCAATTACTTCACGCAAATTAAGTTGGCTGATAACCCTGTTACGTCGACCATGAAATATCATTGGTGGAGCATCGAAGGATCACTGAATGGGGCTTCTTATATCACTCGAAATAAAGTGCCGCTATTTGGTAGTCTAGATATCGGTAATGTCAGTTATGCCAATACGGGTGAGATCACGAAAGCTATTCGTTACGTCTTGTCCAAGACCAGCGGCGGTATTATGTTGTTCGATGTGGTACACATGTATGCCCCGCAATACAATCAGCTCAAAGAGCCTTTGTTTGATGCGGTCAAGGCAGGTATTAAAGGGAATTAATGATGAGGAGAAGTATCGGAATACTTGTGCTATTGTTGAACTTCGGTTTGATGATAGGTACATCTTATGCGCAAGAAGTCGCCGAACAACATCGGGAAAGAATCAAGCAGTTAAGTCCGTCTATCGAAAAATTCGAAGTTGAAGATGCGAAGAACGGCGTTGCAACTGGAGGTATCCTGTTCGTGGGAAGTTCTTCTTTTACGCGTTGGTATCATCTGCAGGAGTCTTTTCCGAACCATCAGGTTCTTAACCGGGGTTTTGGTGGTTCGCAGCTGTTTGATATACTTTACTTTTTTGATCGGGTGGTGATGCCTTACAAGCCATGCCAGATTTTTTTATACGAGGGGGACAATGATATCGCTTCAGGAATGTCTCCGGAGGAGTATTTGGAGGATGTCATCACATTTGTTCGCTTAGTCGAGGTAAAACTGCCCGGTACCCGGATCAGTATACTATCGACCAAGCCTAGCCCCGCTCGTGTGAAATGGCAGACTAATTATTTGAAAGCCAATCAACTCGTGCGAAATTATACAGAAACTAAACCACATCTTCAATATGTCGATGTAGCCCAGATATTGTATGACCAAAAGGGTGTACTCCGTCCAGAACTGTTTGTGGAAGATCTGATACACCTGAATAAAAATGGGTATGACATATGGGAATCTATTATAGCGCCTTATCTCGATGATAAGGCATTAAAAACAAAGAAATAATACGAATGAGATATTTGATTGCATGTATGATATTGGCTTTGGGAGTACTTTTCAGTAGATGTACACCCGATGGAAGTCAAGGAAAAGAATTCGAAGATAGAAATATCTTGTGGTTTGATGCTACGGCCAACTTTGATCGGTTTTGTGATAAAGATTCTATTTTGTTTTATCTTCAAAAATCGAAAGACGTAGGTATTACGGATGTCGTGATCGATGTGAAGCCGATCACGGGCGAAGTTTTGTATCCCAGTAAAATAGCTCCTGTCATGACGTCGTGGGGCAAGAGTAATGTAGTCAAAGATACCACATGGGATATGCTGGCCTTTTTTATAGAAGAAGGACATAAATTGGGGTTGAAAGTGCATGCCTCTACCAATGTATTTGTTGCTGGGCACAATTTCTTCGACCGGGGTGTGGTGTATGCCGATAGCCTTAAGGCGAAATGGCAAACCTTGTCTTATCTTCCTCAAGGCTTGACCCCTATATCTGCGCAGAAGAACAAGTATTCTACGATGTTGAATCCCGCTTTACCAGAAGTACAGGGATACCAGCTTTCGATTCTCAAGGAGCTTGTGGCGATGTATCCCAAACTAGATGGAATAATCCTAGATAGAGTGCGTTTTGATGATCTGAATGCTGACTTTTCCCTTGCGAGCAAGGAAATATTTGAAAGCTATATTGGTAAAACAGTAGAAAATTATCCAAATGACATTTTTTACTTTGAGGAAGCCAAACGGAAAGAAGGACCACTCTATAAAGATTGGTTAGAATGGCGAGCTAAGGTTATCCACGATTTTGTCTATACGGCACGGCAAGAGCTGAAATCTATCAATCCCGATATTGTCTTTGGTGACTACACGGGTTCATGGTATCCTTTGTATTTTGATGTGGGTGTGAACTTCGCCAGCAAGGAATATGATCCGGACAAAGAATTTGACTGGGCGACACCTAAGTACAAAGACTATGGATATGCAGAGGCTTTAGATTTGTTTACGACCGGTAACTACTATTTTGAAGTAGAAAAATCGGAGTTATTGGCACAAGCAGATACGACAGAGAAAACTCTAGAATCTGGTCTTGTCGTGAAGAAAGAAGACTGGTATACGGTAGAAGGGGCTGCCGAATTGGTCAATCGTGTGACGATGGGCAAAACACCTGTCTACGCAGGGTTGTATGTGGAACAATATAAAGATCAGCCAGAACAGTTTGTCAAGGCATTGCAGATGTGTCGCAAAAAGTCTCAGGGATCGATGATTTTTGATATCGTCCATATCATTAATTATGGATGGTGGGATCAAGTTAAAGCCGGTTTAGAAGATTAATTTTTATGATGAAATCGAGTATATTACTAGGGCTGATTGTTGCGGTTTTTGTACAAGGTGCAGCAGCCCAAACCAAGATCCCTGCGGATAAAATAACTAAAATACTGGTGTCTGCCAAACGCGGTGATGTCGTGGTGTTGGATGACTTCCTGACAATGGATTTCCCAAAGATCAGCTATGATAAAACGGTAGTTCCAGGCCCGCAATATATCATCTCTGATGATCCTGAATATATACGTATTCCAGAAGCAATAGCCATGCAGGAAAGTGTCGATCCAGGTGCGGTGCGACTGTACGTATATAATGTGAATGGCGTGAAGGAACCTCAAAAAATACCAAGGAAAATAACTGCGGTAATAAAGAATATGGGTAAGGAGAATATGCATTTGAGGATGTTGAGATATTCTTCTCAAAAGCCGAGCCTGAATTACTTCCATATCGGCAAGCAAGGTCTATACGACTATTTCACTTCTTATGTGGAGAATCATGTTCGGACAGTCAAACCGGGAGAAGTCATTGCGATTGACGAGCAATTGGAGGAGAACGTGGTACTTTACGATGAGTTGGTTCATGGATTTTATGAATTTGTTGTCGATCAACCTGGATTAATCAGCGTGCTGCAAACATCGCCAGAGAAGGACGGTCCGAATGCTTTTCATGAGATTGATACGATCATACCGTTTAGCCATGTGAATGCGGGTCGCGGTATATTTCCAATATCTAACTATAAAGTCACAAATAAAGATATCGTAGATACAAAGGATGGAGTATCCCAATTGATCGTAGCGGATGGAGAGGATGACCCTTGGATTACAGGGACAATAGGTGACAGAAAGGAATTTGCGAAAAATGCAGGCAATTATGGTGTGTTGTACAATACCCATATCAAATGGAAAAGTACGGATGGCAAAGGATTGGCATTGATTACCTGGAATTGTCGATCGGCGGATAACCAATGGTGTGGCGGCATGGGGTTGACCATGGAAATGTTCGATCAGGAGGGCAATAAATCCGTAATTCAGTATCCTTCCAATCAGTTGGTTACGAAAGCGGCTCCTGAAGCGATTTTGCTTGGTGTATATAAGCCAGATCCTACGAAGGATATTCAAGAGATTAACTTTACTTATTCTCCTCCAGGAGCTTCCTGTTTACCAACACCGTTAATTTTAGTTCCTATAGACCTTGTTAAGTAATTTTTGTGATGGTTTTTCGTAGATTACTCTATTTCATTTTTCTTTCTCTATTTGGCTTTGCTCACGTGCATGGACAATCCCGTATTTCTGGATATGTACTTGATGACAAAAAAGAGGGGGTTGAAAGTGTAGTTGTAAGCTGTGGTGTTCATATGGCTCAAACGACAAAAAAGGGATACTATGAACTAGAAGTTTGTGCCGATGAACAGTATGTGCAAATCTCGGTTCCAAAAGGCTATTTGGTTAAAAACGAGGGTACCGTCCCTATATTCTTTCAAAAGATGGATGTAAATAAAAAAGTTTACAATTTTCATTTGATAGAAAACCAAAAGGATGATATTAATCATGTTTTTTTTGCACAGACAGACGTGCAGGCTGCAAGTGAAGCGGAATATGATCTATATCGAGAACACATCGTTTCGGATATGCATGCTACAATTCGTCAGTATACATCCGAAGATGTTTTTGGGTTGGATTTAGGGGATATCGTAGGAGACAAACCGGATTTGTTTCCTTACTATCTCCAGTCCATGAAGTCATTGCCTATGCCCTTCTTTCGGGCGATTGGAAACCATGATATGGCGTATTGGGGACGTTCTCATGAAACCTCCGAGAGACACTTTAACAAGCATTTTGGTCCGACGGTGTATTCTTTTAATAAAGGTAATACTCATTATATCGTATTGAATAACAATTTCTTTATTGGTAGAGAGTATTTTTATATGGGTTATATTGATGAAAAAACTTTCAAATGGCTTGAAAGAGACCTGTCGTACGTTTCGAAAGATCAATTGCTCTTTCTCATTCTTCATATCCCAACCCGTCAAGGAGAAAATAATTCGTCTTTTACCTACAACTATTCGAATATTGGCGGGCAGACGGTTAATGCATCGGCTTTATACGATGTGCTCTCTCCTTATAATACCCATATTCTATCAGGACATATGCATTGCAATTTAAACGTCGTCCATAAAGAAAATCTTTTCGAACATGTTACTGCAGCTGCGAGTGGAACCTGGTGGCAGGCGGATATATGCACAGACGGTACCCCAAGTGGGTATGCTGTATTTGAGGTCAGTGGTAATGAAGTAGAATGGTACTACAAGAGTGCTGGTTACGATCGATCGCATCAACTGCGGGCCTATTACGATGAGGAGACAAACTGCGTAATAGCAAATGTGTGGAACTACGATCCGAAGTGGAAAGTTGAGTGGTTGGAGAACGGGATCGATAAAGGGAGTATGGAGCAGTATGTAGGAGTGGATCCATTAGCAAAAGAGTTGTTTTCGGATAAGCGTAAATTAAAGTACGATTGGATAAGCCCTTCTTCAACTAAACACTTGTTTCGTACAACAGCAATAAATGCTGACTATGATATAGAGATTCGTATAACGGATCGATTTGGTAAGGTATATACACAATCTTTAAGTAAAAAGAGATAGAATATATGACTGTCAATAGGAATTACGGCATAGACTTCCTTAGGGGGATTGCCATCATCGGTATGGTGCTGGCTGCGGTTATCCCGTGGACAAGGGATTTCCCTGGATGGATGTATCATGCACAGGTGGGACCTCCAGATTTTAAATTTAACCCTAACAATCCGGGAATCACATGGGTTGATTTGGTATTCCCATTCTTTTTGTTTTCTATGGGGGCAGCATTTCCTTTGGCATTACGAAGTAAGCTGCTAAATAAGCAGTACGGGACAATTTTATTTGGTTTGATGCGTAGGGGACTATTGCTGGTGTTTTTTGCTATTGTACTAGCTTATTTAACGCCCGAAAATTTAACAGCTGCGAATTGGATCAATTACTTGACTGCATTGGTTACATTTTTTGCTTTCTTCTTGGTCTTTATGCGTTTTGATGGGAGTCTAGTAAAGAAATATGGCCTACAGCTTCTGGGATTTCTATTGATTGGTAGCTTGGTATGCTACCATAGTGCCGTTGTGGGCAATGCCTTTGACAAGGCGAAGAGTAATATCATTATTTTAGTGTTGGCCAATATGGCCATCTTCGGATCCCTATGCTGGTTGCTGACAGCGGGTAGTTTTGTAGCGAGATTGGCTATACTTGTTGCTTTTATTGGGGTCTGGTTCTCAAAGGATGTAGAGGCTAGCTGGACACAAACATTATGGAGCTTCCACCCGTCGGTCAACTGGTTCTATAACTTTTCATTTTTGAAATATTTATGCATCGTGTTGCCGGGGTCTATATTGGGCGATCTGCTGATACAGCATAAAGCAATAGCGAACAATAATTATTCTGGAGAGGACAGGTCAAAAGTTGGATTGTTAAGCCTGTTAAGTTTGGCATTTGTGGTTTTTCATATGGTCACCTTGTATATGCGCTTACTACATCTGAATTTGCTTGGACATATGCTGTTTGTAGTATCGTTCTATTTATTTTTTAAACGAAATAAAAACGGTCAATTCTCTTTTTATCGACTATTGATAGGCTGGGGAATAGGGTTTGCATCTGTAGCCTTGTTTTTCGAGCCACTGGATGGAGGAATAAAGAAAGACCCCTCTTCTTTCAGTTATTGGTTTTTGAGCAGCGGGCTGGCTTTTGTCTTCTACATATTCTGTGACTATTTGACCAAGAATTTTCCCAACAATAGGGTGATATCTGCAATAGTGAAAAATGGACAAAATCCGATGATTGCCTACTGTGTGTCTGCTTTTTGCATTACGCCTATTTTGGGGTTGCTATATATGCTTCCTGTGTTTGATCAGTTAATGGATGTAAGCCCTTATCTATGGCTAGTGAGGACTGCACTCTATGTTTTTTTGATGGTGTTGATAACGAATGTGGCAACAGATAGGAAATGGTTTTGGCGTTCATAATGTTTAATGAGATAAAGATGAAGTATTTAATTGGTGTTGCTTTATGGTTTTCGATACTTGGTGTTTCGGCACAAAGTCTGGTTGCTATTGATAGCAACTATGTGTTTTCGGGTTATATGGAGAGGTTAGGGCAGTACCGACAAATGCCTGTGCTGCCCCGTGCGATTGTTTTTTTAGGGAATAGCTTGACCGATGCGGGCAAGTGGAACGATATCATACCTGGTCAACCAGTGTTGAATAGAGGGATCAGTGGCGATATTTCTTATGGTGTATTTGCGAGATTGGATGAGGTTGTTCGTCATCAGCCTAAGAAGGTGTTTTTGATGATAGGCATCAATGATCTGAAGCGAGGTGTGCCGACAGAAAATATTGTCCAAAACTATATACGTATCGTGCGTATAATTCAACAAGAGTCGCCTAAAACTATCATTTATCTCAATAGTATCTTACCGGTCAATCCGAGTAAATTAATAGAGTCGTTCAAAGCGGTGAAAAATAGCGACATCGAGATTTTGAATGATGGGTTGAAATCGATTGCCCAAAATCAGAAAAGCATTCATTTTGTGGATCTGCATCAGATTTTTGCGGATGACAATGGGGATTTAAAAGCAGATGTTACACCGGATGGTATTCATCTGGAAGTATTTGCTTACGTGGAGTTGGTTAATTATTTGAAAAAAGTAAAAGCACTGTAATCATGAAGAAGATCGCAATGATTGTGTTAGGAATGTTGGGGATTGTACAGCTATATGCTCAAGACAGTACCTATAACAATTGGTACTACGAAGGTCGGGAGAAATTATATCAGGAACTTGAGGGGACGAGATACGACGTTGTTTTTTTTGGTAATAGTATTACAGAAAGAGGACCTTGGCAAGAGTTGATCGGACGTAAATATACAGTCGGGAATAGGGGGATAGGAGGTGATAATACATTTGGTATGAAAGCCCGTATTGCTGATGTTGTGAAGTCAAAACCGAAGAAAATATTTTTGATGATGGGGATCAATGATGTGGGAGGTGGACTGCCTGTCGAATGGAGTCTGAGAAATTATGAAGAGATCATCCGAATCATCCTCAGCGTAAGTCCTAAGACAAAAATATACGTCCAAAGCATTTTACCTCTCAATGAATCGGTTTTGAAATATGACTACTTGTTTGGAAAAGAACAGCTGATCAGAAATTTAAACAAGGGTATAGAAGAGCTGTCCCACAAGTATAATCTGACCTATGTCAATGTTAAGGAAGAGCTGGCGGATGACGATGTATTGGAGAAGGAATATACGATGGATGGCATACATGTCAATACGGAGGCTTATATCCGCTGGGTGAATTATTTGAAAGAAAAAAAATATTTATAGATGAAGATAACAGGAACTTTTTTGGATGAGATCAGCCATGATATACCTCACCAAAACTGGGGCGTAGAAGAATGGGATCGTGATTTTGGATATATGAAGGCTGTAGGAATTGATACGGTCATCTTGATTCGGAGTGGATATCGTAGGTTCATTACCTATTCATCCTCTTGGCTGATCGATAGCATGGAATGTTATGAACCACCTGCAGATTTAGTAGAGATGTTCTTGCAGTTGGCGGATAAACATGGTATCAAGTTTTTCTTTGGTCTATACGACAGTGGAAAATATTGGGATACAGGTGATATGCAACATGAGATCGATGCCAATCGATTTGTGATAGATGAGGTTTGGGAGAAGTATGGACATTACGAAAGCTTTGGTGGGTGGTACCTGAGTATGGAGATCAGTCGCCAAACGAAAGGTGCGGCCGGTGCTTTCCGTATTCTGGGTGAACAATGTAAAGCCGTCAGCGGCAACCTGCCTACTTTTATATCCCCATGGATAGATGGTAAGAAAGCCGTCATGGCGGCATCCTCGACACTGACAAAGACAGATGCTGTATCTATCAAAGAGCATGAGAACGAATGGAACGAAATTTTTCATGAAATACATCATGCTGTCGATGCGGTAGCATTTCAAGATGGTCATATTGACTATCATGAGTTAGGAGACTTCTTTGCGGTGAATAAGATGTTGGCGGATAAATATAAGATGCAGTGCTGGACGAATGCAGAGTCATTTGACCGTGATATGCCCATCAAGTTTTTGCCAATCAAATTTGAGAAGCTGCGATTAAAGCTAGAGGCTGCACGGAAGGCCGGATACGACAAAGCAATCACGTTTGAGTTTTCACATTTTATGAGCCCACAGTCAGCTTACACACAAGCAGGGCATTTGTACAACAGGTATAGGGAATATTTAGAAACATTGAAATAGTATTGAAGAAAAATGAAGGAATTTGTAGATAGATATAAAGCAGAGCTACTGGAAAACGTAATGCCATTTTGGGTGAAAAACTCAAATGATAACGCACATGGTGGTTTTTTTACATGCTTAGAGCGGGATGGTCGTGTTTTCGATACGGACAAATTTATGTGGTTGCAAGGGAGGCAGGTGTGGACAATGTCTATGCTATATAACCAGGTAGAGCAAAATGAGACGTGGAAGGATATGGCCATACAGGGAGCTTCTTTTATACTGAAGAATGGGCGGGACGAAAATGGCGATTGGTACTTTGCATTAGACCAAGCGGGCAAGCCCCTGGTGCAGCCTCATAGTATTTTTTCGGATTGTTTTGCCAGTATGGGCTTAGGATCATTGTACAAAATTACGGGAGAAGATCAATATGCGCAGGTTGCACATGATACGTTCAAACGCATATTGGAGCGGCAGACTAATCCTAAAGGAAAATATAACAAGGCATACCCTGATACGCGATCGCTAAAGGGATTTTCTTTGCCGATGATCCTGAGCAATCTGTCCTTGGAGCTTGAACATATTGTCGGTACGGACACGGTAGAAAATTTGATCGACCAAGTTATTCACGAAGTGATGGAAGTTTTTTATCAGGCAGATACAGGTTTGATTATGGAAAGCGTGCATTTAGATGGGTCTTTTTCGGATACATTCGAAGGGAGATTAGTCAACCCGGGGCATATCATTGAAGCCATGTGGTTTATGATGGATTTGGCAGATCGTAGGGGTGACCGGACGCTGATGAATAAGTGTGTGGAAATTGCATTACGTGCACTAGAGTATGGCTGGGATGATAAATATGAAGGTATTCTTTATTTCAAGGATATCTTGAATAGACCTCCGCAGCAGTTGGAATGGGACCAAAAACTTTGGTGGGTCCATGTCGAGGCTTTGGTATGTATGGCCAAAGGTTATGCTTATACCGGAAATGAGAAGTGTAAAGTATGGTTTGAAAAATTAGATCGTTATACATTCAAGCATTTTGCGGATTCTGCCTATGGGGAATGGTTTGGGTATTTAAATAGACAAGGAGAACCGTTATTAACACTGAAAGGAGGCAAATGGAAAGGATGCTTTCATGTGCCTAGAGCTCTTTATACTATCTACACGGTATTGGAAAAAGTCGATGACAAAAAATTATTGGTAAAGTAAAATGGCACGTTTAAATTTATTGGAAGAGACAAGGTTTGAGAAGCTACCGGTCTCAGTATATGCTGACCAGGATGCAGGCTCGATAGAAATCGCTGCTCGGATAGCGGCATTGATTGTTGCAAAACAAGAGAAGCGAGAAGTAGCTGTGCTGGGTTTGGCAACTGGAGCTTCGCCTGTTAAGGTTTACACAGAGTTGGTTCGCTTACATAAAGAGGAAGGACTTAGTTTTAAGAATGTAGTGACATTCAACCTGGACGAATATTTTCCGATGTCTCCTACATCGGACCAGAGCTACGTCCGTTTTATGAAGCGTCATCTGTTTGATCATGTTGATATAGCGGAAGAAAACATACATATACCTGACGGGACAATACCCGTAGAGGAGGTTCATACATTCTGTGAGTCGTACGAGCACAAGATATCCAGCTATGGTGGGATAGATATCCAGCTGGTGGGTATCGGTCGTACAGGGCACATTGGATTTAATGAACCAGGATCCGCTCCTAATTCAGGAACACGCTTGGTGACCCTGGATGATCTGACCCGCAGAGATGCCTCCCGCGATTTCGGTGGCAAGGAGAATGTACCTGTCAAAGCGATCACCATGGGTGTAGGCACTATTTTTAAGGCAAAGAAAATCTTGCTTATGGCCTGGAATGAAAAGAAAGCTGCCATAGTCAAACAGGCTGTTGAAGGAGAAATATCGGCTGACATACCCGCGACCTACCTGCAGCTCGCGGCTCAAGTAGAGGTTATTCTGGATAAAGATGCGGCCTCACTACTGACTAGATTTGATACACCGTGGCTGGCCCATGATGTGGTGTGGACGTCAGGGATGACCAAAAAGGCGGTGGTCTGGCTTTCGATGAAGCTCAATAAAGCGATACTGAAACTTACAGACGAAGACTACAATAATAATGGGATGGCGCAGCTGGTCACTGCGCATGGCCCTGCATATACAATCAATATCCAGATATTTAACGAACTGCAACGTACGATTACCGGTTGGCCAGGTGGAAAACCTTGTGTGGACGATAGTCACCGTCCAGAGCGAGCGGAGCCGGCCCGTAAGAATGTTATCTTGTTCTCCCCTCACCCCGATGATGACGTTATATCTATGGGCGGTACGTTTATCCGTTTGGCAGATCAAGGACATAACGTGCACGTGGCTTATCAGACCTCGGGTAATATGGCTGTCTGGAATGATGATGTAATTCGTTATCTGGAATTCGTACAAGATTTTGCAAAAGCCATAGATGACGATAACGGTGCTACAAGGAACATCTATGAGCATGTGAGAGCATTCTTTGCGACCAAGCGTCCAAACCAGACCGATCCGGAAATCATTCGTCGGATTAAAGCGCTCATTCGTAAAGGGGAGGCGATTGCTGGAGCGAGGTTTGTCGGGTTAGCAGATGAAAATATCCATTTTCAGGATTTGCCATTTTACGACAAAAGTAAATTCCATAAAGAGGTCTCTTTTGAAGACGATATTCGGCAAACAATGAAATTACTGCGTGATATACAGCCGCAACAGGTTTTTGCAGCAGGCGATTTTGCTGATCCACATGGTACACATAAAGTGTGTTTTGACATTATTCTCGAAGCAATGTTAAGATTAAGGAAGACAGAAGAATGGACAAAGGATTGTTGGTTATGGCTTTACCGAGGTGCATGGCATGAATATCCAGTTAACGAGATCGAAATGGCAGTACCTCTTTCGCCTCAGGAGACGAAGCGAAAAAGATTAGCCATCTTTAAGCATCAGTCACAGAAAGACTTGCCTGTATTCCCTGGAGATGATCCACGTGAATTTTGGGTAAGAGCGGAAGATCGCACGCGCGAAACTGCCGGGTTGTATCATAAATTGGGGTTAGCAGATTATGAAGCTATAGAAGCTTTCTCACGTTGGAAATTTGAGTTATAATTTTTTTGTAAGAAAATAAAGAGTTTCAAACGATTTATTTACCCTTGCTGAGGATGCTGCAGGCTATAGCTTTCTGTGGTATATTTATGATGGGAATTAGTTTTCGGACTTGCCCGTAGATCGTAGATTTTATATTTCTAAGAAGCACTATCTTTTTTTTTGCTTAGCTGAACTTATTTTGACACCGATTTCAATAACCGACATTGTAAAACTGTATTAGTAAAATATACGTTATGATAATAGATAAAGACTCTACCGCCACTATTGCTTATCCACGAAAGCTTAGGTTTTACCAGTTACTATATTTCCAAGTTTTATTTGCTATTGTTTGTGGAATATTGCTTGGTCATTTTTATCCACACGCTGGGGAGCTCATGAAACCAATGGGCGACGGATTCATCCAGTTGATAAAGATGATCATTGCTCCGGTGATATTTATTACCGTATCAACAGGCATAGCCTCTATGCGAGATATGAAAAAAATAGGACGTGTGACTGGTAAAGCCTTTTGCTATTTTTTTAGCTTTTCAACAATAGCTCTTGTCGTAGGGTTGGCCGCTAGCAACCTGGTGACACCTGGTAAAGGGTTGCATATTGACCCTGCGTCATTAGATATCAGTAGCGTTTCGGAATATCTTACAGGAGCAAAGGAATCTAGTATTTTGAACTTTATTCTCAATATTATTCCACAAACTTTAATCAGTCCATTGAGCGGTACTAATATCCTTCAAGTATTGTTTACTGCAATATTGTTTGGCATAGGGATATCGTTAACACACGAAAAAAGCAAGCCCGTTTTGGATTTTTTACTTGCGTTAGCGCATCCAATATTTAAAATAGTAGCTATACTTATGAAGCTTGCTCCTGTAGGTGCTTTTGGTGCGATGGCTTTTACCATTGGTAAATATGGAGTAAGTTCAATGACCCATCTAGTCTTATTGGTTGGAACTTTCTATGTTACTTCAGCGTTTTTTATTGTTGTTATATTGGGAGCAGTAGGATATTATAATGGTTTTTCAATTTTCAAGTTGCTTCGATATCTTAAAGATGAGCTTTTGCTAGTACTTGCGACGAGTTCTAGTGAATCGGCACTACCCAGCTTGATAGATAAATTAGAAAAGGCGGGATGCGCCAAGCCAGTGGTCGGCCTTGTGGTGCCGACAGGCTATTCTTTCAACCTAGATGGCACCAATATCTATATGACGCTGGCTGCATTGTTTATTGCGCAGGCTTGCGATATTAATCTTGCTCTGGAACAGCAGGTTTTACTCCTGTTGGTGGCCATGCTGAGCTCCAAGGGAGCGGCCGGTGTATCTGGTGCAGGTTTCATTACACTGGCTGCGACATTGGTTGTGGTGCCGGAAATTCCCATAGCTGGTATGACGCTCATTCTCGGTATAGACAAATTCATGTCCGAATGTAGGGCTTTGACGAATCTTGTGGGAAATGCGGTTGCTACCATAGTTGTTTCCAAATGGGAAAACCAATTGGATGTCGAACAATTGGCTGCTAAGCTGGATGAGAGAGTCGTTCCAGTTGGATATGAACTGGGTGAAATAATTCGAAAAAATTAGTCAGGCTATCCAATCCAATATGAACGGGGGAATCTATCAAGGTAACGAGTTTTCATCTTCTTATTTCCAAACCAATAAGCAGTATATTCTTAAGTTAGATCCTATAGCAAAGGACGTGAAAAAAGCGATGAAACAGCTCGTCCTTTATTTTGATAAGTCTAGCTACCAGGTTTCTGAAGTAAAGGTATTGGATAACTCCAATGGATTTACCCGATTTGTCTTTAGTAATCATAAGTTGAATGAAGCTATTGCTGATGCTGTTTTTGAACTGTAAAATCTGAATTATAAGCCTAATTAATGGGATGTAATTGAATCTCAAAAGCAGATTACAATTGGTGTTTTTTTTATTTGGTATAGTGAATGCAAAGCATTTTATCTAAGTTTGAAAGCTAAAGAGGATATATGCTTTTACAAGACTTTTATACGTTGCGGGCGTTGGAGCAGATCGATGATCAAAAATATATCGCGTGCATTACGCTGAATAAAAACCATGATATTTTTAAAGGACACTTTCCAAATCATCCTGTTACTCCGGGGGTATGCATGATTCAGATTATTAAAGAGCTAACCGAAAGTATAGTGGAAAAGCCGCTCTTTATGCACAAAGCTTCGAATGTTAAATTCATGGCGCTGATTAATCCAGAAATTAACCCTGATCTAAAATTAGAACTTGACATTTCGGGATCCGGAGAGTCAGAATATAAAGTAAAAAATGTCAGCTACTTTGACAACACCGTCGCGTTGAAGTTGATAAGTACGTATAGATTGAAGTAATATGAAAATTTTAGTAGCTTTAGTTCTTTCCTGTTTCTGGATTTCTCCAATTGACCTGAGCACTATTCGTGCCGATTTTGAGAAAGCGGAAAATTCGAAAGCAAATACCGAACACATCTATAATCTATTGAAAGGTTATGATAAAGGTGACCCTGTTATCCAAGCCTATAAAGGAGCTGTATATAGTTTACAGGCACGGTATGCTACGGAGAAAAACGATAAGAAAGAATTATTTGTGGCTGGTGTGAAAGATATAGAAGCGGCTGTAGAGAATGCTCCGAATAATGTGGAGATTAGATTAGTACGTCTGATTATTCAAGAGAATACGCCTAAGATGCTCAAATATAAGATGGATATCGAGACTGATAAGAAAATGATCTTGGCGAATTTTTCTGCTCAAAATACTGCTGTAAAAGGTCTTATAAAACGATATGCGACAAAACGTTCTGCAGTTTTCACCGCTTCAGAAATTGACAAGTTATCGAAATAAAAGCGCTAAAGATGCATGAGCCTATCCATATACAAATGAGCCGATTAGGTATAGTGGTCATTGTACCGACGTATAATAACCATAAAACCCTACAACGTGTTTTGGATGGGGTGTTAGCATATACCGATCAGATCATTGTTGTGAATGATGGTTCTACAGACGATACCTTACAAATCCTAAAGACTTATTCGCAACTGCATCACATCACTTTTTCGGAGAATAAAGGTAAGGGGATGGCTTTGCGCTCGGGGCTAAAAAAAGCAAAAGAATTAGGTTTCAATTACGCCATAACCATCGATTCTGACGGACAGCATTATGCCAGCGATTTACCCATTTTCGTGGAGGAAATAAGTGAAGCTGCACAACCGGTGCTGTTGATAGGCAGTCGGAATATGTCGCATGAATCGGTTCCCAAAAAAAGTAGTTTTGGGAACAAATTTTCTAACTTTTGGTTTTGGTTCGAGACTGGAATTAAGTTGAGCGACACCCAGTCCGGATATCGCGCCTATCCGTTAGCTGTAATTCCGGACCATTTCTACACGCGAAAATTTGAATTTGAGATAGAAATAATCGTAAGATCAGCCTGGAATGGTGCTCCTGTAAAAAACGTGCCTATTCGGGTGTTGTATGATCCGGAGGAACGGGTATCCCACTTTAGACCATTCAAGGATTTTACGCGAATCAGTGTGTTGAATACGGTATTGGTGTTCTTAACCTTTTTCTATATTATTCCACGCAATTTTATCCGTTCTTTCAAAAAAAAAAATCTAACTGATTTTGTGAAAGAAAATATTTTCGGAAGTGACGATTCCCCTGAAAAAATGGCTGCTTCCATTGGCCTAGGAATATTCATGGGTATAGCACCTGTTTGGGGTTTTCAGACAGTTATAGTGATTACTTTGTCTGTTTTTTTGCGCTTGAATAAAATTTTGGCTTTTACCTTTTCAAATATTAGTCTTCCCCCTTTTATCCCCATAATTATATACGGCTCCTTAGCGGTCGGAAGTTTGCTGATACCTTCGGTAAAACAGCAAAGTTTATTCCATCCCGATGAGATTAGTTTTGCAATTATTCAATCCCATTTAGTTCAATATTTAGTAGGGAGTCTTATCTTAGCTACAGCAATGGCATTACTGACCGGTTTTGGTAGCTATGTGCTGATCAAATTAAGAAATAATAAGGCTGTATCTGCTGATTAATGCACAACGTATTTTACCATATCTATTGTTGGGTGCAACGAAATCGTTTTTTTTCGTGTGGTGTTACCGCATTATTTCTTTTCATCTCCGGATATTTAGCATCCCAGATTCGCTTTGAAGAGGATATCACACAGATTATTCCTAAAAGTGAGAAATCGAACCTAACGACCAGAGCAATCCAACAAATCAATTTTTCAGATAAAATCACTGTTCTTTTGGAGAAGGGAGATGAAGGTAGCGTCGACGATGTCGTTTCCCTAGCCCAGGAAATTGCAGATACGCTATCACAGGATACGTTGTATATTTCTGAAATCATAGGACAAATAAGCAATGAAGATCTCAGGGAAACATATGATTTCGTTTTCCAAAATCTGCCGGTTTTTTTAACATCAACGGATTATGACAGCATCGCGAAAAAAATTGCTCCCGCAGCAATAAAGGCAAAAGCAATTGCCAATTATCAAACATTGATCTCACCTACGGGATTTGTGGCTGCCGATTTCATTCAAAAGGATCCGTTAGGATTGGCCGTTCTGGGATTGTCGAAATTGCAGGAGATAAATGTAGGAGAGCATTTTATATTGTACAATGGATTTGTTACTTCTAGGGATTCCAGTGCTGTGCTTCTGTTTCTAACTCCTAAATATACCGGTGTTGAAACGGAACATAATAAAGCTTTTACGGATGAATTATATACGACACAGCAGAGATTGAATGTTAAATATCAAAATAAGGCTAACGTTTCTTATTTCGGTTCGACCTTAGTGGCTGTTGCGAATGCTGATCAGATAAAATCAGACATTGCGAAGACGGTGCTGATTTCAATGAGTATTTTGATGATTCTTCTGGTCATTTTTTACCGTAGGATCTATATTCCGTTACTCGTGTTTATCCCCACGATTTTCGCAGGTTTGTTTGCTTTAGCATGTATATATGTATATAAGCCAGTGATATCCGCCATTTCGATAAGCATAGGAGCAGTTTTAATCGGTATAACGATAGATTATGCACTGCATGTGCTGACACATTATAAGAAGAATACGGACGTTAAAGCCTTATATAAGGAATTGACGAAACCCCTTATCATGAGTGGGGCGACGACTTCTGTAGCCTTTTTATGTTTGTTGTTTGTACATTCTGATGCACTGATAGATCTCGGTATTTTCGCAGCTATCACTGTCTTCTCTTCCGCGATATTCACGTTATTGATCATCCCCCATCTTTATAGCGCAAAGAAGGAATTAATACACAACAGTTTTATAGATAAAATTGCAGCGTTCCCGTTTGAACGCAGTAAGGCCCTGATCGGAGTCTGTCTGCTATTGATTTTTGTTAGTTTTTTTACGAGTCGTAATATCACTTTTAATGATGATTTGTCGGCATTGAATTATATCCCGACAGATTTGAAAGAGGTGGAGCAAAAGCTTGACAAGTTAACGAATTCATCTGCTAAGTCTTTGTATGCAGTGGCTACCGGAAATACGTTAGATACAGCATTAGACCGTAATGCAGAAGTTGCCAACCTATTATTGGCTGCGAAAGAACGTGGAGAAGTCATTAGTTTCTCCAATAGCAATACGCTGCTGCGGTCTGCACGGGATCAGCGTCAACAGATCGCGGAGTGGAACTCTTTTTGGCAGTATCACAATAAAAAAGCGCTGGAAAGACAGCTGCAACGAGAAGGAGCAGCTTACGGTTTTAACGCTGATGCGCATCAGGAATTTTATAACCTTTTGGCAAAGGATTTTACACCGTTGACCTATAGCGATTTTCAGGATGTACCGAATATCGGGTTAAAAGACTTTGTAGCAAACAAAGGACAATTTTTTACGGTATCGAGTTTGGTAAAATTGGAGGAAGTGCACCGAAAGGAAGTTATCAGGTCCTTGGAATTGTTGGAAGGTGTGGTCGTGGTCGATAGGAAGCAATTAAACGAAACATATTTAGGAAAACTTAGAGACGATTTTAATTCGCTTGTCGGTTACTCATTTGTGGCAGTTTTGCTGATACTTTGGTTCTTTTTTAAACGAATAGAATTGGTTTTACTGGCTTCTATCCCGATCGGACTGACGGGGTTAGTTACTGCTGGCTTAATGGGGATCTTCGGGCTTGAATTCAATATTTTCAGTGCCATTGTTTGTACGTTAATATTTGGACATGGTGTTGATTTTAGTATTTTCATGACAACGGCACTTCAAAAACAATACTCCACAGGAAAGGACGAATTACAAATCTACCGCACATCAATCTTATTGGCTGTTTTGACAACTGTTTTGGCGATCGGTGCACTTATATTTGCCAAACATCCGGCATTGATTTCTATTTCTTCTGTGTCGCTAATCGGCGTGTTTGCTGCGGTTATCATCACCTTTGTTTTCTATCCGATATTATTCCGATTTTTTATTTCTGATCGCGCAAAAAAAGGAAAATCTCCTTTTACGTTAACCATCTTATTATTTTCTATTTTGCTTTTTGCCTACTATGGTTTGGGATGTTTGATCATGTCGGGTGTAGGGAGATTTATTTTTCCACTTCTTCCGATAGGTAAAGAGCGGCAGAAAAGCTTGTTCCGCAGCATGACAGGGACGTTCATGAAGTCGGTGTTGTATTTCCATCCATTAACACGCAAGAAGACCCTTAACTTGTATCGGGAAAATTTTAAAAAACCAGCTGTTATTATTGCTAATCATAGCTCTTTTTTAGATACACTTACAATGGGCATGCTGATCCCGAAGATGATAGTGTTGGTAAACGACTGGGTCTGGAGATCCCCGATTTTTGGAAATGCTGTTCAAGCTTTGGGATTTTATCCGATAAGCAAGGGAGTAGAAGAAAGTTTGGATTTTATTCGGCAAAAAGTTGAAGACGGTTTTTCGGTTGTTGTTTTTCCAGAAGGAACGCGCTCTTATGATAATAGGATCAGACGTTTTCACAAAGGCGCGTTTTATTTGGCGGAACAACTTAAAATGGATATCCTTCCTGTTTATATACACGGAAATGGAGATGTATTGCCAAAGGGTGATTTCATGATATTTGGCGGAAAATTGACCTACGTTATCGGCAAACGGATAGCAATTGACGATTTTACTTTTGGGGTCTCCTATCCAGATCGAACGAAAATCATATCAGCCTATTTTCGGCAGGAATACACAATATTGAGGAGAGAATTGGAAGATGAGAATTATTTTATATCCAAAATAAATATCGCCTACCTCTATAAGGATCAGGAGATAATGCAGTCTGTGCGGTTAAGTTTGGAAACGAATAAGATGCTTTTTTATGATCTGAATGCACATATATCTGGACAATATAATGTCGTAGTGCATATTTCTGATACCTATGGCGAATTGGATTACTTACTGTCCTTACAGGATGGGGCTAGAAAATTGGTGGGCGTCATAGCTGATCAAGAAAAACGAGAAGTGGCCAACAGTATTTATTGGAAGCAGCACCGATGCATTCGATTCGAAGGGAAAATCGAATTGGGCGATATTTTGTTGATATCATGTCTGTTGCGGGTTAATGAAATAGCAGCGATTGATTTTGCTGGTTTTTCAAACATAATAAATGTAAACACGTTGAATGATTTTGATTTCTTGATCCAACAAGGCTTCGAAAAAAACTGTGTTGGAAACAAAATTGAACTTTACAAGAAAGTAATATGAACCTTAAAGAGTTTGATATCATAATAGTGGGTAGCGGATTGGGGGGGCTGGTGTCTGCTGTCGTGATGGCCAAGCACGGTTATCGCGTTTGCGTTCTCGAAAAAAATAATCAGTTTGGAGGCAATTTGCAAACTTTCTCGCGGAATAAGAAGATATTTGACACGGGAGTACACTACTTAGGCGGATTGGATGAAGGACAAAACTTGTTTCAATATTTCGCCTATCTTGG
The DNA here is from genome assembly GCF_005048855.1 of Sphingobacterium olei. GTDB lineage: Bacteria > Bacteroidota > Bacteroidia > Sphingobacteriales > Sphingobacteriaceae > Sphingobacterium > Sphingobacterium olei. Next base: position 178,198 of record NZ_SUME01000002.1, on the reverse strand, counting down.
CATAATGTCATCGTTGAAACTGGAGCGTATGCCAACAGTTTTTGATGAGATTCTATTTAGCGACGATGAAAATAGATATCCCATTGCGCAGGGATATGACAGGTTTGTAAATGAACTGCTGACTTATTTTCCAGATGAAGAGGTCGCTTTGCGAAAGTATGTAACGGATTTACAGGATACATGTAAGGCGTTCCCGTTATACAATCTCGAAGATAAACAGGACTATTCGAAACAGGTGTTAGATTTAAGCGTAAAGAAGTATTTTGACGATCTCACGGCTAATAAAAAACTGAAAGCGGTGTTGGTGGGGACTAGTTTTTTGTATGCGGGAGAGGAATCGAAAACACCTTTCTATGTGCATGCGCTTTCTGTTAATTCATATATACTAAGTGCTTTTCGCTGTGTAGATGGTGGAAGTCAGATTAGTAAGTTGTTGATTCGGGAACTCAAGAAACTTGGGGGTAAAGCTTACAAACGCCAAAAAGTTATAAAATATCATTTAAGGGAGGGAAAAATTTCTGAAGTAGAAACGACGGAGGGTAATCGGTATGCAGCTGATTTATTTATTTCAAATACAGATCCGAAATTAACATTGCGTCAAATAGGACGGAATCATTTCCGTAACGTTTATTTTGAACGTATTACAGCGTTGCCTGTTACAGTGTCTTCTTTTAGTGTGCATCTGGTACTTATGGAAAAAAAAGTTCGGTATAGCGCATCTAATCTTTTTTATCATCTGAATTCGGACTCGGTGTGGTCAGCGTCTGGATATTCAACAACCACTTGGCCAGCAATGTATATGCTTTCTATGACGGAAGACAAGCAAAATGTAGGTTTTGCGGATACGGTGACCGTTCTCACCTATATGCGGTTTGATGAAGTAAGGGAGTGGAATGATACGTTGAATACCGTTACAGATATCGGGGTTCGGGGAGCGTCATATGAAAGATTCAAACTACAAAAAATAGATCAAATGGTGACCGAGGTAGAAAAGGAAATTCCTCATCTTCGTGAAGTTATTAAAGCAAGCTATGCCTCTACACCGTTATCTTATCGTGATTATATCGGTAATTTTGAAGGAAGTTTATACGGACCTTTAAAGGATTACAATGATCCGCTGAGAACAATGATTTCTCCGAAATCAAAAATTCCGAATCTTTATTTTACAGGGCAAGGGATAAATATGCATGGAATTTTGGGAGTTACTATAGGTGCGGTAGCTACTTGTGCCGAAATTTTAGGACATGCTTATCTAATTCGTCATATCCGGGAATCGTTATTTTCTTGATATCTGGATTTAATAATTGGCTTTGATTTGTTTGTAGTTTATTATCTTCGGGTAATTTTAGCATTGTGTGTATAGCATGCCTGATGTTGATATACGTGTCCCAATATAGAAATAGAAGCATTTAAGATGGATGAGAATACGATAGCCTACCGTTCGATGGAGGAAATTAAATACTTTCAAGAGCAGTTACTAAAACTTCAGTTGCGGTATCTGGATGATCATTCTCCATTCTATAAGCAGTTGTTTTCTACCCACAGAATTGACGTGAAATCCATTGAAACGATAGAAGATCTGAAAAGATTACCCCTCACCTCCAAGAATGATTTACAATTGTACAATGATGATTTTTTTTGTGTTCCTCAACATAAAATTGTCGATTACTGTACGACCTCCGGTACCTTGGGATCACCGGTGACTTTTGGTCTAACGGATGCGGATCTAGAGCGATTGGCGAAAAATGAAATGCAATCTTTTCAAATTGCAGGTGTTCGAAAAGGCGATGTGGTGCAGCTGATGACTACGATAGATCGTAGATTTATGGCTGGATTAGCTTATTTTTTGGGTCTCCGAAAATTAGGCGTTGGGATTATTCGCGTTGGATCAGGTATTCCGCAGATGCAATGGGATTCTATTCTGAAATACAACCCGCATTATTTAGTTTCTGTTCCTTCTTTTGTTTTAAAACTGATAGAATTTGCGGAGCAGCATGATATTGACTATAAAAAATCAAGTGTAAAGGGTGTGATTTGTATAGGTGAAGCGCTTCGTGATAAAGAGTTGAACAACACCGTGCTAACGCAGCGGATCTTGGAAAAATGGGATATAAAATTGTATTCCACTTATGCTTCTACGGAGATGGGCGCCGCTTTTACGGAATGTGAATATTTTCAGGGAGGCCATGCTCAGCCAGAGCTGATTATTACAGAAATATTGGATGATGAAGACAAGCCTGTTGCTGATGGCGAGAGCGGAGAGTTAGTTGTCACAACATTGGGTGTGCAGGGACTACCTCTGTTGCGATTCAAAACTGGTGATATTGTACGTAAGTATACAGAACCATGCGCATGTGGACGTAATACGTATCGAATAGGGGCGGTGGAAGGTCGAAAACAACATATGGTGAAGTATAAGGGAACAACATTATATCCACCGGCAATGCATGATCTCTTAGCTGGTTTTCCCCAGATTTTGCTTCATCAAATTGAAATTTCAAATAATGAAATTGGGACCGACGAGATCATTATTCGTGTATCCTCTTCCGATATATCAGAAGAATTTTTGAATGAAGTGAAGGATCATTTTCGCGCTAAGTTGCGTGTTGCGCCAAAGATCGAGTTTGTCGCTTTTGAGGAATTGCAGCGATCGGTTTTCAATCCGTTAAGCCGCAAGCCAATTACTTTTGTCGATAACAGAGAAGCATAAAATATATGTTTTCTGTTATCTTAATAATTCCTTCAAATCATCGGGAGATAACGATTTGACAAAACTTTCTTCTGTTGTGATCAACGCCGTAGCGATTGACTTTTTGCGGTTTTGTAAAGCCACTATCTTTTCTTCGACGGTATCTTTACTGATGAATTTGTAGATAAAAACATTCTGTGTTTGTCCGATGCGATGTGTTCGGTCAATAGCCTGCTGTTCCACAGCGGGATTCCACCACGGATCGAGGATAAAGACATAATCGGCTTCTGTTAAGTTTAATCCTACACCTCCGGCTTTGATTGATATCAGAAATACTTTTGTGTCTTTGTTTGCCTTGAAGTTTTGCACAGCATCCGCCCGATCTTTTGTTGCGCCGTCCAAATAGGCATATTTGATTTTTTGCTTGTCAAAATGTGCTTTGAAAAGCTGGAGGTGTTTTACAAATTGAGAGAAAATTAACACTTTATTCTGTTCCGAAGAAATAGACTCTAGCATTTCTAAAACTGCTTGGAATTTACCTGAATTTTCGTCAAAATTTTCATCAACCATTTTTGGATGATTAGCCAGTTGCCGCAGCCTCGTTAATCCCTGTAATAGCGTGATCTGTGACGTTTTTCCATTTTGTTGTACGATTCCATCTAATAGTGCATTGCGGTACTCTGACTTCGTGGTTTCGTACATATCGCTCTGTTTCTCTGTCATTTCACAATAAATGATCTGCTCCGTTTTAGGTGGCAGTTCCGTGGCGACTTGGTTCTTCGTGCGGCGGAGAACAAAAGGTTTTATAATGGCTTGAAGCCTTTGCGCTTTTTCCTCATCTTTTTTCTTCTCAATGGGTACAACAAATTCCTTTTGAAAGAATGCATAGCTTCCCAAAAGACCTGGATTAGTAAAGTGCATTTGCGACCAGATATCGGAAACTGAATTTTCAACAGGTGTTCCGCTCAGTGCTAATTTGTTTTTGCTTTTGAGTGTTTTTATCGACTTGAACGATTTTGAAGTTGGATTTTTAATATTTTGACTTTCATCTAAAATAATGTAATTGAAAAAAAACTTTCCTAAAATCGCCTCGTCGGACCGTACTATGCCGTAAGTGGTAATCACGAGATCAAAATGTGAAAATGCATAAGGATCTTTGAATCGATTGGATCCGGTATGTAATAAAATACGCAATTTAGGAGCGAATCTATCCGCTTCCTTTTGCCAGTTGTATACCAGGGAAGTGGGGAGAATCAATAAAGAGGTCTTGGCATGGTCAGTGCTTTTGAAATCTTCTTTCTGCTTCTGTAAAAATGCTAATGTTTGTACGGTTTTTCCAAGTCCCATGTCGTCGGCTAGTACACCTCCGAACTTGAATTCCTGCAGAAAATGAAACCAGTTATAACCGGCTTGTTGGTAAGGTCTTAGCTGTCCGTTGAAATGAAGAGGGGGATCAATAGCTATGATTTTTTCAAAATTAGAAAGATGTTGTAGTTTGCGGCTCATAGTAAGTGCCGTATGTTCGCTAATTTCATGTAGCAGGCCAATATGCGCTTTATTAAATTGCAGCATATCTTTCTTTACGGAAAAATGGAAGAGGTGTTCATATTGTGCAAACCATTCTTCAGGAAGAATGGCAATCTCTCCGTTTGGTAATTCAAATTCTTGAATGCGATTTAGGATATGATCTCTAAGCTGAATAAAAGGTATTTTATAGGGGCCAAAATTGGCAAAAGCGCGTACATCAAACCAATCGTTATCTTCGCCAACTTCTATATCTAAGGAGGTTTTTCCGATAAAAAAGCTTTTTTCACCCGTTTCTTGTTGAATTATAAAACCTTTTTCAAGAAGATCATTCTGGTTTTCATTTAGCCAACTAAAAATAGATTTTCCGTGATCGGTGATGTAGCTTCCAAATAAGGCATCTAATTTTTTTAAACCGAGTACATGGAGGATTTCTCGTTGTTTTTCTTCCCAACTAACTGATCTTTTGATACGGATGAAGGTATACAGGTCTTCTTTCGATTCGTATAGCATACGGACTGAAACTTTATGTTCTCCCCCGGCCGAAAAGGAATAATCTCCATAGGTAAAAGAAAGTTTGAGATGGGACTCCCCTTCTTCCACATAATTTAACGTTAAAACCGGGATAGCATCTTCTTTAATGGTTTTAATGTCAAATCCTTCTGCATATACATTATGTTTTTCAATTAATCCAGTTACAAAAGTCTCGAAATATTTTCGTTCTGTAGTACGGCCCACAGCAATATATCTTTTATTTAAAAAGGGGCTGAGCTTTTTACCTTCCAAAGGTTGGTCAAAATGATATAACGTGTTTTCCAATAACAGCCAGGCTTGTTGATTGATAATTACTTCCGCATTTTTGAACATAAACTCCATACGGTGTCCATTATATTTTAGTGTAGGAAAGTAACGGGTTTCTTCTTCATTACGTCTAAAATGAAAGAGAATGGAAGTGGGTTGATCCGCAATTTTAAGTATTTGATCCGCGGGGTATCCATCTTTTTTACTCATCAGAAATAAAGGCTTGTTGCCAATAAGTTCCAATGCCTTTAACATTTTTTGGTCTAGTTTAGGACGAATATAACCATACAGCTTTTGGTCAAAAACTTTAGAAAAGTAGTCCATTGGACGGATTGCTTTCTTATGAAATCGCTTGATGACATGTGTTTGCTCAATTTCATCCAAAAGCTTGATTATTTTATAATCGTCTTCGTCTAAAGCCGATTTAAATTCATCTACCGTATTGGTAAAAACCCGCTTGTATGATAAGGAGTCTGAGCCATTGGAGTTCAGCTGAACGATATGAGGCTCAATTAAATAGCCTAAATAAGGATGTTCTCCTAATGAATATATTAAACGGTACGGTACGGAATTATCTATCTTTTGCATCAAAACCAATTTCCCCTTAAAAAAGGCTTCTAATATACAGATAAATTCACGTTTAAGGGCGGAAGTCTTAAATAAAACAAACTAAATTTCACCGTCGAAAACAAAAGTAGCTGGTCCTTTAAGGAATACATTCGTGAATGTGTTACCTTCTTTGTGAAAAGAAATGTACAACTGCCCCCCCATTACACGTATAGGAAATTCTATATCTCCTTCTCTATTTTCGTGGATTGCCATAGCCATGGCCGCAGCCGTAGCCCCAGTGCCGCAGGCATAGGTTTCGTCTTCCACACCTCTTTCGAAGGTTCGCAGAAAGTAGCCTTCTCCTTCTTTTTCAACAAAATTTACATTGATACCATTAACGCTATAGCTGTCATTATTTCGGATTGCATATCCTGCATCATAAACAGGGAAGTTTTTTAAATCTTCGACTATCTTAATATAATGTGGAGAACCGGTATTGAGCACATATGCGTCCGAATCGCGATTAACTTGAGCAACATCGATCATCCCCAAATTTACCTGTGTGCCGTAAATATCTGCCATATGTTCGCTGTCTACTGCCAAAAAGGCAGTTTTATTTTGAATGAGACCTAGATCTCTGGCGAAAGCGACGATACATCGGCCGCCATTACCACACATGGTACCCTCACGCCCGTCTGCGTTGTAATAGACCATTTCAAAATCATAATTTTTCGTATCTTGAAGAAGCATTAACCCGTCTGCGCCGATTCCAAATCTTCTTTCACATAGATCGCGTACCAATGTTTCGTTTTCACGGTCAAAAAAGCCTTTTCTATTGTCAATCAAGATAAAATCATTACCTGCACCCTGATATTTAAAAAATTTTATTTTTTTATGCATAATTTGAAAATCCACTATAAAATTAATATTCTTGTTACAAAGTTTTTGATCTGTGTTAAATCTTGTTAAATTGAACCGTGACGCTGGTTTGTTAACAATTTTTAACTGACAAAACTTGCATGATGGCTGTCAATGGTATTACATTTGAATATACACAATTGAGAATAAGTAACAGACTAAATTTTAACAAAGTTAAGATTATTACAGCAAATAAAATATGAAGAAAATAGGAATCACTTTATTAACAGCTGTCTTAGGGGGAGCTGTAGCAGTAGGAGGCTATAAGCTGTTTGAAACTAAGCAGATGGACAACATGTCTTTTGAAGAAAGACAAAAGGTTTACTACGCGAATAATCCGGCGGAAGATATGGTGTCTTCAAGTGGGAATTTAGATTTTACACAGGCTGCTGCTGCAGTATCTCCGGGAGTTGTTCATATTAAAGTCACGATGGCAAGTCGCGGATCCCAGCGTGGAGGTGGAGGTTCTCCTTTTGATATGTTTGAAGAGTTTTTCGGCATGCCGCAACAAAGACGTGCGCAACCGCGTCAACCACAGCAGGCTTCTGGGTCGGGTGTGATCATTTCACCGGATGGTTATATCGTAACGAACAATCACGTGGTGGAAGATGCAGATAAAATTGAGGTGCAACTTACTGACAAACGTACATTTGAGGCGAAAGTAATTGGTAAAGATCCCAATACCGACTTAGCGCTTCTCAAAGTGAACGGTACAGGTTTGCCAATGGTAAAATTGGGCAACTCGGATAACGTACAGATTGGCGAATGGGTGTTGGCAGTGGGATATCCTTTGAGTTTGCAGTCTACGGTAACAGCGGGTATTGTGAGCGCGAAAGGTCGACAGATAGGAATATTGGGCGAATCGCAACAACAGCCTAGAGGCTATGGTTACGGTCAGGGCCAAGGACAAGAGGAACAAATCGTAAATACGGCGATTGAGTCATTCATTCAAACGGATGCGGTAATTAATAAAGGGAATAGTGGTGGAGCACTGGTAAATGCAAAAGGGGAGTTGATTGGTATCAATTCGGCCATTGCATCTCCAACGGGTGTATATGCAGGTTATGGGTTTGCGATCCCTGTCAATTTGGCCAAAAAGATTTTAGACGATTTTAAAGAATTCGGTAGCGTGAAGCGGGGATATGTGGGCGTCAGTTTTAGAGATGTTTCTGAACTTTCGCCGGATCAGAAAAAAGAATTTGGTGTGACGGATATTATTGGACTATATGTTTTTGACGCTGTAAAAGGTGGCGGAGCAGAGGCTGCGGGAATAAAAAAAGGTGATATCATTACTAAAATTGATGGTAATCTAATTTATTCTTCATCTGATTTGCAGGAACGTGTAGCTAGATTACGCCCCGGCGATAAAGTGAAAATTTCATATAAGCGTGAGGGTAAGGAAAGGGAAACGACTATTACCTTGAAAGGAGAAGAAGCGAAGGCTAAAACGGAAGAAGAAGGTAGCAGTGCCAGTGCGACAGAAATCTACAATAAGTTAGGTGCTAGTTTTATTCCGGCTACAGATTCCCGCAAGAAAGAACTGGGAATTAGTTCGGGTGTAGTGGTAACACAGGTACATCGCGGCGGTGTATTCGAGTATTTTGGAGTGGAAAAAGGATTGGTCATCACAGAAATTAACGGCAAACCCGTAAATAATGTGGACGATGTGGAAACGGCACTCGGAAATACGAAACGTAATATAGTACGTGTAACGGGTGTTCCAGAAAGAGGCAGTCGAGTAGAATTTAATGTGCCGATTGAATATTAATTTTCATAAATAGTTTATATTGTTAGTATGTGGTTTTCTTCGGGAAACCACATTTTTTATTTACAGCTTTGGATATATGGTTATGTTATTACATTCAGTTCGTGAATGCAAAGCATTTTTTCTAAGTTTAGGACATGAAAATTTTAATGGTTTGTTTGGGTAATATCTGTCGCTCACCCCTAGCGCACGGAATAATGTCACACTTAGTTAGATCGGAAAATTTGGAATGGGAAATTGATTCAGCAGGTACTGGTGATTGGCACGTTGGGCATGCGCCTGACCATCGTTCGATAGCTATCGCAAAAAAATACGGAGTAGATATCTCTCAGCAACGCGCACAACATTTTACAACGCAGTTATTTGATAAGTATGATCTGATCTTTGTCATGGACAGACAGAACTTACAAGATGTGTTAGCGCAAGCAAAAAATGCTCAGGAAAGGGCGAAAGTTAAATTGTTTGTAGATAATGATATTGTACCGGATCCTTATTTTGACGATGCATTATTTCTACCCGTATATGAAATGATTGAAAAAAGATGTGTAGAATTGATTAAGTCAATTGCAAAATCTTAGTTTTTATTCGGTCAATTCGGTATTTTGTTGAATGTTGTTAATTAGTTTACGGTTTCGATTTTTTAACCCGGTATTTTGCCGTGTTCATCAAAGATAATTTTTACTTTTGGATTATCATATGAAGATTGCAGAAGTAAATAGAAAGTGGGAAGAGTTGCGCGGTGTCATCGCCGAAAACTTTGATATGGAACTACCCGACATGAAAGTGATGCTTTTTCTGATTGGCGTACAAGAATTGGGACAAGGTCCAAAAAAGTTTTCGAAGCGCGAGAAGGAAGAGCTTATGCATATCGCGACATGTCGATTGTTTAGTGCTATGGGTTTTTATGATCTTAAAGGACTGGATGAGGACGGCTGGCCGCACTGGGAATTGGTAAAACCTGTTCCAAATTATACATTATTAGAACAGGAAATGATCATGAAGTCGTTGATTATAGATTATTTTCAGGAATTAGAAATTATTTAATAGATGAGGAAATTACTCACTGTCCTTTTATTACTGGTTTGTACCGTAGTGCATGCCCAGAAGCCTACACATTATTATGTTAACATTTTTACGAGCCAAGGAAATGCTATTTTGAAGTTATATAATGAAACACCTAGACATCGTGACAACTTCGTAAAGTTGGCGAAAGAGGGTTTTTATGATTCTTTGTTATTTCATCGTGTTATCCATAATTTTATGATACAAGGAGGTGATCCAGACTCTAGATATGCGGCAGATCGTGTGCAATTAGGTAATGGCGGACTTGATTATAAAATCCCGGCTGAAATTCAATCGGATTTAATCCATAAAAAAGGAACCATTGGTGCTGCTCGGGATAATAATCCTGCTAAGCAGTCTTCTGCTTCACAGTTCTATTTCGTTCAAGGGCGTAAATATTCACAGGCAGGACTAGATTCTTTGGAACAATTTCGAATGCAGGGTAATAAGCTATCAGCTATGCAACGGCAAGTGTATTCATCAGTAGGAGGAACCCCTCATCTCGATGGAAATTATACCGTTTTTGGAGAGCTTTTGACAGGACTTGAAATTGTGGATAAAATAGCTGTAGTTGCAACAGACTCTTTTGATCGCCCATTAAAAAATGAACGAATGGCAATGCGGATATTGACACGAAGAGAGGCTATTAATTTGGAACGTGAAAACAGCGGATTGCCGCCACAGAATGGCTTTTTTACCAAATTGTTTGACTCTTTGAAATCCAAATATTATACTGTTCAATAAATAAAACCGAGCTAATTGATAGATGATTTTAAACCGCCGAAGGCAAGATGAAACTTAGTGGAGTGTTTCATGAATTCATTTGAAAAACTATCGATAATGAATAATGCTTTTGGAAGCAGATATAACTGAATAAACAATAATTTAGATGAAAATCGTAACCTATAATGTCAATGGAATACGGGCTGCCCTTAAAAAAGATTGGTTAGGCTGGCTGAAAGCAGTAAATCCGGATATCGTATGTTTGCAAGAGATAAAAGCAACTGTAGATCAGGTTCCTGAAGTACTTTACCTTGAACAAATGGGCTATGAGCACTACTGGTACCCTGCTCAAAAAAAGGGATATAGCGGAACAGCGATATTCACAAAAATAACGCCTAACCACATTGAGTATGGTTGTGGACATGAAGATTATGATTTTGAAGGACGAATAATTCGGGCTGACTTTGACAATATTTCTGTAATGAGCACGTATTTTCCTTCCGGTACTACCGGAGATGTCCGTCAGGAATTCAAATACCGTTTTTTGGATGATTTTAAAGCATATACAGATAATCTAATTGTCGAAAAACCTAAATTGGTTATTTCAGGTGATTTCAATATCTGTCATCGTGCCATCGACATCCATAATCCGAAATCTAATGCAAACACGTCTGGATTTTTGCCTGCCGAGCGTGAGTGGATGGAGAACTTTGTCCAATCGGGATTTATTGATACCTTCAGACACGTTAATCCTGACCCACATCACTATACTTGGTGGAGCTATCGTGCAGGTTCGAGAGCGAAGAATTTAGGCTGGCGCATAGATTATAACATGGCTTCTCCGGCCTTGTTGGATCATATTTCATACGCAGGTATTCTACCTGATGCGGTACATTCAGATCATTGTCCTGTTATTTTGGAGGTAACATAAACGAGTTTATGTATTCTTAGCTGATACTATAACTCGCTGAGCACTTGCTGGTCTCTTCCACTTTGCAGGAAACTAATTTTGCGGTCGTATCTGCCAATTGTTTCGGTCCTATAACTTCTACCAAATATTTAGCAATATTCTCAGCTGTGGGATTAAAGGGTACAATTACCAAACTTTCTTCTTGAATTTCAAGAAGCTGCTGTAATAGTTCATCCTTTTCCCATATTAAAAATTTATGATCGAAATGATGTTCTAGCCACTCACATAGACGGCTCTTTATGACGGAAAAATCCAGTACACGTCCAACCGCGTCTAGTTCAGACACGGTAATCGTAAAATGAATACGGTAGTTATGGCCATGTAAAAACCGGCATTTTCCTTCATGGCCGACTACACGATGGCCACAGGAGATATCGTGATATCTGTCTGCTGTTATCATAGAAGCAAAGATAAGAGCCTAATGAGGCATTTACGTGTATTATTTTATTAATCTTGTTGGTAGCTGTTCTATATTTTCCAGGGATAATTGTTGCATAACCTGATAAAGCTGTGCTTTGAAAAGGTTGATGGTATTTTCTCCACCGTCATCACCTAAAGCTCCCACACCATACATAAATGGCCGACCCATAAAATTAAAATCTGATCCAACGGCATGTGCTCTGGCTAAATCCACACCTGAACGGATTCCACCATCCAACATAATTTTTATCTTTTCTTTATACGCTGGGTTACTTGCCAATTTAATCAGGGAATGAATAGAAGATTCTCCGGCATCAATCTGGCGACCGCCATGATTAGAAACAATTACACCATCTGCTCCAATCGCAATTGCGGCCTGCATATCTTCGTCAGTGGTGATGCCCTTAAGTACGAGGGGTCCTGTCCAGATATCGCGAATAGCCTTTACTTTTTCGACATTCACCTTTCCGGTAAAAGTCCTATTCATGAATTGTCCCAGTTGGGCTAAATCCAACCCTTTTTCCATGTATGGTTTTAATGTGGCAAAAGAGGGAATGCCATGTTGCAAAGTCTTAATTCCCCAGGTCGGACAAACCATCGCCTGTAGAATATTAGAGATATTCATTTTCGGAGGCATGGATAAACCACTTTTAATTTCACGGTACCGTAATCCGAAAGAAGGTACATCAACCAATACCACTAAAACAGGGCATTGGACATCCTTTAACCTTCTTAATATATCATCCCGTAGTCTATTTTCAGTTGGGTGGTAAAGCTGAAACCATGCTTTACCATCTGATACCTCCGCAATTCGCTCTATGCTACTCGTTGATACGGTACTTAACATATAAGGAATGTCGTGTTTTGCAGCGGCTTTCGCTAATATTTCTGGTGCATTTGGCCACATCAAACCTTGAAGTCCGATAGGGGATATACCAAATGGGGCACTGTAGCGCCTGCCGAATAGTTCTACAGACATATCAATATCATCTGCTACATGTAGATATTGTGGCTTTAACAGAATATCGTCGAAATCACTTTCATTTCGGGCTAGGTTCAACTCTTCATTACATCCACCTTCAAGATAATCAAAAGCAAATTTAGGTATTCTTTTTTTTGCTTTCTTTTTAAGGTCAGCTATTGACGGATACTGTGATTTGTAAGGAAAATATATTTTTTTTGACATGATTATAACATGATAGGGTTTAGCATGCAAATATCATAATATTTATGTTAAACTCTGTCATGTACTATGATGGAATTTATATTTAATGACGATTTGATCCAGCGCTGTGTGTTATTTATTTCTTCCACCTGTTATCTTTGCAATTAGCCAGACAATCAGCGCAACTACCAATACTACGACAATTATGCCCGTCCATACACCTGCTTTGAAGATACCTTCAATAATAGAACAACCAGTAAGTAATGTGGAAACCGATGCTACGAGTGAAATGGGGATTATTGTTTGACGTTTCATAAGTATGTAATTTTCTTTCCTTTTGTAATAACATCTTAAATGGCAATTTTGTTTATATTTTGCAGATGAAGTCGCTGTTTCCGGATGGTACAAAAGCGAGATCCAAAATTTTAGATGGTTTAGTAGACTTACCTTTTTATTATCAGATGAATAAAAGGAAGGGGGATAAAAAAATCCCGAGGCTTACACTTCGGGATGTGATATTTAATATTGCTAAGTCTAAAAATTTATTCTGCTCTTAAGATTTTTGCAGCCTCAACCATAGATTCTAGCGCCGCTTTGGTTTCTGGCCAAGCACGGGTTTTCAATCCGCAGTCAGGATTTACCCAAAGTTGTTCTGCAGGAACCACAGCTTTTGCTTTTCGTAATAATTCGACCATCTCCCCTGTACTAGGTACACGTGGTGAGTGGATATCATATACTCCAGGGCCGATATCGTTAGGGTATTTGAAATCAGCTGCAAAAGCATCTAATAATTCCATTTGCGAACGTGAAGTTTCGATCGTGATAACGTCAGCATCCATTGCTGCGATATCTTCTATAATGTCGTTAAACTCTGAATAACACATGTGCGTGTGAATCTGTGTATCATCGTCTACATTCGAAGAAGAAACACGAAACGCACGGACGGCCCAATTTAAATAATCTTTTTGATCAGCTTTACGTAATGGAAGACCTTCACGAATGGCTGGTTCGTCAATTTGGATAATTTTGATTCCCGCTTTTTCTAACGCTTGTACTTCATCTAAGATTGCTAATGCAATTTGGTAAGTCGTTGTAGAACGAGGTTGGTCGTTACGTACGAAAGACCATTGCAAAATCGTAACTGGACCGGTTAACATTCCTTTTACTGGACGCTCGGTCAATGTTTGCGCATAGGAAGACCAACGTACGGTCATGTCTGCCGGGCGGTATACATCCCCATAGATCACGGGTGGTTTTACACAGCGAGATCCGTAAGATTGAACCCATCCGTTTTTCGTGAATGCGTAACCTGCTAATTGCTCACCAAAATACTCTACCATGTCATTACGTTCGAATTCTCCATGTACTAGTACATCGATGTCCAACTGTTCTTGCAAACGGATTGTTCTTTCGGTTTCTTCTGCAATCTCTTTGTCATACTGTTCCTGAGAGATAGCTCCTTTTTTCAAATCAGCTCTCCATTTCCGTACATCTTTCGTTTGAGGGAAAGAACCGATCGTTGTTGTAGCAAATGCCGGTAGGTTAAATTTTGCTTGTTGAGCAGCTTTACGGGCAGGGAAAGGAGACGTACGTTTGGCATCATCATCTGTGATATTTGCGGTACGTTCTTTTACTTCGGGTTTATGAATTAAAGGTGAGGTGCGACGGCTTTCAGCAGCAGCTTTGTTAGCCTCAAAACGTTCAGCTGTTTTAGCATCAACTTCACCATCAGCCAAGATTGCTAGATCTTTGACTTCTGTTAGTTTTTGTTTGGCAAACGCCAACCAGTTTTTCACTTCTTTTGGAAGCGATTCTTCGTTGTCTTCATTATCCAAGTCGAAAGGAACGTGTAATAATGAAGAGGAAGGTGCAATCCATACGCGGTCTTTTCCTAATGAATCTACCGCTTGATTGATTAATGCTAAAGATTTTTCGTAATCATTTTTCCAAATGTTACGTCCTTCAACTACGCCTAACGAAAGTGTTAATGTAGCGGGCACTTTAGCTAATACCGTGTCTAATTGTTTTTCGCCACGAACCAGGTCTAAGTGAAGCGCATGAACTGGTAAATTTAATGCCGTTTCTTCGTTGTCGGCTAATGCTTCAAAATAGGTAGCTACAACTAACTTGATACCTTGGGCAGCAGCAGCTAATTTTTCGAACACTTTGCCATACAAAGCGCGTGTTGCGTCATCAATATCCAGTGCTAAGAAGGGTTCGTCGATTTGAACATATTGCGTACCCGCTTCCGCTAATTTCGATAAAATTTCTTCGTAAACAGGTACTAATTTGTCGATCAAATCTATACGATTGAAATCGGTTTCTTTTTCTTTACCAACTAAAAGGTAAGTGATAGGGCCAATTAGTACAGGTTTTGTTTCGATGCCCAATGATTTAGCCTCATTGTATTCATTTAAGAATTTTTCAGAAGTTAATTTGAATTCTTGATTTTTAGTAAATTCAGGGACAATATAGTGGTAATTCGTGTCAAACCATTTTGTCATCTCCATTGCTGTTACGTCAACGCCTTCCTGTTGGAAACCACGGGCCATTGCAAAATATAAATCTAGATTATATTTACGGTCGATTTTGTTCAACAGCGAATTGTAACGTGCTGGGATAGCTCCCACAGTCAATGACAAGTCGAGTACCTGGTCGTAGAAAGAAAAATCATTCGAAGGAATTAAATTAATTCCTGCCTCTTTTTGAGTTTTCCAGTTGTTTTCGCGAATAGATTTAGCCGCTTGTAATAATTCTTCCGCAGAAATCTTTTTAGCCCAATATGCTTCATTGGCTTTTTTCAATTCGCGGAATGGCCCCACTCTTGGGTACCCTAAGTTGTTGGTAATTAACATACTCTTATCCCTGTTTTAATTTTTTACGTATAAAAATTTTTGCTGTAAGAGAAAGAGACTTAGATTAGTTCCTTCAGCTTATCTTTCCCCTTCGGAGTAGAATGTAGCACCTTGTCAAGAGACAGGTTGCTAAGGCTTCAACGGGTCTAGTCCCTCTGCCTTTCTCTATAAGCGCTGCTAATATCGAAATAAAAATTGATATTACAAAAAAGAATAAAAAAAAGATAAAAGAGCAAGGATATAAGCTACTTTTAATCTAGCTTACAAGTAGCTTATATCCTTTGCCGTGGACATTAACAATTTCTACGTTAGGATCTTCTTTTAAGTATTTTCTTAGCTTACTCAAGAAAACGTCCATACTTCTGCCTGTGAAATAGTTGTCGTCATGCCATATTTTTACCAAAGCTTCTTCACGTGTTAATACGTCATTTTTCTTTAGACACAGGAGGCGTAATAACTCTGCCTCTTTCGTAGAAAGCTTTTGTTGCTGGCCTTTGTATGTGACCACTTGACTGGTATAATCAAAGAAGTAATTCCCGATCTCAAATTTATCTGCCAGCTCTTCTTCCTTATCTTTACTGACACGTTTTAACAATGCTTGTATACGTAGCAATAATTCTTCTACACGAAATGGTTTGGTGATGTAATCATCTCCTCCCAATTCAAAAGCTTGGGTTTTATCTTCCATCATACCCTTCGCTGTAGCGAATATTATTGGAATGGTTTGGTCCATCTTACGTACATCCTTACCTAGCGAAAATCCATCTTTCTTAGGCATCATCACATCAAAGATGCATAGGTCAAAACGTTCTTTTCGGAATTGTTCCAAAGCTTGATCCCCATCCTGACACAGTACAACATCATATTTGCCTTTTAGTTCTAGATAATCTTTTAGTAATTCCCCTAGATTAGGATCATCTTCAGCTAATAATATCTTTTGCATAACAATTATTTTTAAGTTTGTAACCTCCATTAATTGGATTTCAGAGGAAGGGTGACCTCGAATTGTGTTCCCTTATCTTTTTCGCTTTTCACTTCTATACGCCCGTCTAATCGCTTAATTATATCGCTGACATAACTCAGTCCCAATCCAAATCCTTTGACATTGTGGATATTTCCAGTTGGAATTCTATAGAATTGATCAAATATTTTTTCTTGCTGTTCTTTGGTCATTCCCATGCCTTTATCTGCCACCGTTAATATAATATTACCTTTTGAGTTATATGTTTTTACGGTAATTTCAGGAGCTTCAAGACTATATTTTATCGCATTGTCAACTAAGTTAAACATTACATTAGAAAGATGCAATTCATCACCAATTACAATGTCTTTTTCGGCAGATAAATCGATGCTTATTTTACCGTTTGCTTTTTGAAGCTGCAGTTGCATGCTGTCCAATACGCTTGATACTAAGTCATTTACTTCAACATTAACACGCTCTATTTTTAGATTCTCCTTTTCTAGACGCGCAATATTTAATACCCGTTCGATATGTGATCCTAAACGGACATTTTCATCATAGATGATGTTAGCTAGTCTATTTACCCGTTTTTCATCGGATGAGATTTCGGGGTCGCGCAGAGATTCGCTCGCAATCATTATCGTCGCGACAGGTGTCTTGAATTCATGCGTCATATTGTTGATAAAGTCAGTTTTCATTTCTGACATTTTCTTTTGCTTGAAAATGATGCTAAGTGTATATACGAAACATCCTATCAATAATGCGAATAATGCCAGTGTAGGCAATATAAGATAGCTCATATTGTCTGCGATAATAGACTTTTTATTCGGAAAGTATACGGACAGCAGCCCGGGCGTCTGATTGTTGGCGTCACCCTGAAAAAGCGGAGTGCTATAGCGTGTAATCTTTTCTGTTGAATTGAAATTAGCAGCCGTTTGGATGTTAAAGATTAGATTGTTGTTGTGTCTGTCTCTAATCTCGATATTGAATGGTGTGTGAATGTCGCGGCGATCCAGTTCATCTTTGATCAATCGCTGTACTGATGTAATATTAATACGTTCCCGAAGTGGTTTTTTTGCTAATTCCATGGCAATAGCTACCTGTTCTACCAACTCTGGATTCTTACCGCCCAAAATTGCAACGGAATCTTCTAAGCTAAATGCACTTTCCAGTTTCCGTAAATTTAATTCTTTTAGTTTTCGCTCATAATTGTATAATTCGAAGGCGATTTTATCACTGGATTTCGGAGGGAGAACGATCGTGTAGAGCTTTGCTTTTCCGGTGGTACCGTCTATTATCGGTATGCCGTATCGGACACTATCGTCTTTTGCCGCAATAAGTGGCACATTTACGGTCGCGACAATGCTTACATCGTTATTGATAAAATTTCCATCTCGGCTAGGTCCTTGGCTGATTTGAATATCTACATATCGTTGATATGCCGGACGCCGGATATAGGTTTCATAAAACGAATTCTCTAATTCTACTGCATTCCCATATTCGTCTTTTAATTCACGTTCCGCATCACGGAATCGGTTTTCGATTTCGATTTGTTTTTGCTGGAGCACTTTTATTTTTTCTTGAATGTCCAATTGTTCACTTAAAAGACGTTCTTTTTTTCGTTGTTTCTCTTGATCCTCTAAATATTTTGTTTGGTTCATTTTTTGCTGTTCTCGAGTAAAAAGATAGATTTCTCTGCGCTCTATGAGTCCAGAAACAGCATTTAATGAAGCCATCACACCTTCGTCAAATAGTTTTGACTTTTGTTGGTATGTTTCTCGAATAAAATAATACTGCATAGCGACGACACCTAGTAAGGCAATCGACATTAACCATATTATTAATGCAATACTTCTTTTTTTCATCTATTTATTTTTATTGATCTCTTGTCTGTTTTTATTAGCATCAATGAGACCGGTTTTAATTAGCCCCACAACCCCATACGTAAACCTGATCGAGAAAAGTTGCTTCGCAGCTGCCTTCGGCGGTCGCTAAGTTTTCAATGATGAGAGCTCGATGAATTCACGAACCTAGCTGTCATTTCGTACAAAAATAGCAATGAAAATAGCTGTTTATGCGCATTTAACACTATTTAACAGCTTATTTTATAGTTGATTAAGCTCCTGTTTATTAATATGCTAAAGGTGTTAATCGTTCCCTAGCACAATATACGAACAGTTAAACGAAAATATTTCCGAATCTATAAACATATAACAGAAAAAGCGGAACTTCATATGAAGTTCCGCTTTTTCTGTTATATGTTGTATTCTAGATTATTATTTTAACTCGGATATACGAATAGTGTTCGTTCTTCCTTTTTCGTGTAGCGGAGTTGAAGAAGTATTAATTACGATTTGACCAGGTTCTACTAATTGATATTCTCTAAGTAAACCATTTACGTCTTGGATAGTGCCATCTGTGCTCTCGTATTTTTCATAAATAAACGTATTGACCCCCCATACTAAGCTCAAAAGACGCAATAAAGTTTTATTGCCCGTGAAAACATAAATATTAGCGTCAGGGCGGTAGCTGGCAATTTCCATTGCTGTATATCCCGATGTCGTCATGACGGCAATTGCTGATGCTTTTGTTTTCTCCGCTAAGAAAATAGAAGAGCTGCAGATTGCGTCTGGAATTTTAGTGATATCGATATAGGTATCTTCCTTAGAACTGTAATAAGGGTAAGAAGTGGATTCTACATGTGTAATCACTTTGGCCATAGTCTCGATAACAATTTCAGGGAATTCGCCGACTGAAGTTTCACCGCTTAACATCACAGCGTCAGCGCCATCTAGAACGGAATTTGCGACGTCGTTTACTTCTGCGCGGGTAGGACGTGGTGTCGTGATCATACTTTCCAACATCTGCGTTGCGATAATTACTGGCTTTGATAAATCACGACATTTTTGAACAATGATTTTTTGAAGACCCGGAACTTCTTCCATTGGTAATTCAACACCCAGATCACCACGGGCTACCATTATTGCGTCTGTAGCTTCAATAATCGCGTCAATATTTTCAATGGCTTCTGGTTTTTCAATTTTCGCAATGATTTTCGCATGGCTTCCTTTCGCGGCGATGATTGCCTTACCTTGTTTGATGTCTTCTGCAGAACGGACAAATGACATAGCAATCCAATCTGCACCATGATCTAATGCAAAGTTAAGGTTGTCTAAATCTTCCTCCGTCAATGAAGGAATGGAAACTTTTGTATTTGGTAAATTTACGCCCTTTCTTGAAGTTAAAACACCACCATGGACCACTTCACAGTTTACCGTATCTAAATGATTGGTGTTGATGACACGTAATTGGAGTTTTCCGTCATCCAACAAGATGATTTCGTCTTCTTTTACATCATTAGGAAAATTTTCGTAGGTAATATATATACGATTTTCGTCTCCAATTAATTCGTGTGTAGTGATTTCTACCGTAGATCCATTGATTAATATGGCGCCGCCTTCTTTCATTTTTCCAATACGGATCTTAGGTCCCTGTAAATCTGCTAAGATGCCAACATTGAAAGGGTTTTCAGCGTTAATTTCATTGATAGTATTGATAACTTTTAGGTGATCCTCTTGACTCCCGTGAGAAAAATTTAGACGGCACACATCAACGCCTTTGGCGATCATGCGTGTTAGCACTTCCTTATTGGAAGAGGCAGGGCCTAGAGTTGCTACTATTTTTGTTCTTTTTTGAATCTTCTTCATGTAAGTATTCTTTTGTTCCTCTTTACTTTGTTATAAGTGCCTGATAATTTTCAGGAATCATTAATTAGGCTGATATTTACAATGTGTAGTTTTTACACTTTGTAAATAATTCGCTAAAATATTAGATTTTCTTTAGATTTCAATGTTATTGGGTCAATTTCTTTTACTAATAATATATCTTTTACTTTTTTCAGGTTCTCGACAAGAGTTTCTAAATCCTCTTCATCGATGAAATGCTTTATGATTAAGAAATAATCGAAATTAGCTGCTTCAGGTAATAGGATGCCATTTTCAACACTTTTGTTATTTATAATATAAAACTCATATTCATAGGAGTCGTTACAATATCTATACGTCGGAAAATGATGGATATTATCTTTTTTGTTCTTTGATTTTTCGAATACAATGTGATAATCCAATTCTTCTTGGCTTTTATTTTTAAGATTATTATTGTGATCCAAAGGGTCTTCTTTGCCGTAGATGAATTTAAGTCCGGTATGCTTGTTAATGAAATGGCAAAGTCTATAATCACGGAGAGAAGAACTGACGCCAATTAAAATAAAATCCAGTTCAAGATCAAAATCTGTTTCTAATTTGAATGTTATTTTATTCAAGGTGTTTGTAGTATTGATTTTTTACGAAAATACAATTTATGAAAGGTTTTTGTGTTGCCGATGTGTAATATTTATATTAAATTAGAATATATTTGCAAAAAGATAATTCTTTTACTAATATTGAAAGAGGTTTGTTAGAGCCATTTAGGGGCACAAAACTCAAAATTATTGTTCTTTATTTTTCGCTAGGAATCAAAAGAGTTTGATTTTTGGGGAAATTTATTTTTCTTTGCACAGATTTATTAAACAATTAAACTATAAAATCATGTCAGATATCGCATCAAGAGTAAAAGCAATTATCGTAGAAAAGTTAGGTGTAGATGAAAACGAAGTAACACCGGAAGCTTCTTTCACGAATGATTTAGGTGCAGACTCACTTGATACAGTTGAGTTGATCATGGAGTTCGAAAAAGAATTTAACGTTGCAATTCCTGATGACCAAGCTGAAAATATCAGTACCGTAGGTCAAGCAATTGCTTATTTAGAAAAAAACGTTAACTAACTAATTTTATTAGGCCAAACATAATAAATGGAGCTTAAAAGAGTAGTTGTAACAGGATTAGGCGCTCTTACACCATTGGGCAATACCGCTCCAGCATACTGGGATGGATTGCTTAATGGTGTAAGTGGTGCTGCTCCTATTACGCAATTTGATGCATCAAAGTTTAAGACACAATTCGCTTGTGAAGTAAAGGGTTTTGATCCGCATGAATTTATGGATCGAAAAGAAGCACGTAAGGTCGATCCTTTTGTACAGTATGCTATTGCTTCAACTGATGAAGCGGTAAAAGATGCTAGTTTGAACTTTGAGCAATTGGATACAAATCGTATAGGAGTCATTTGGGGATCTGGGATTGGTGGATTGAAGACCTTTTACGATGAAGTATCCGCTTACGCCAAAGGGGATGGTACACCTCGTTTTAATCCGTTCTTTATACCCAAAATGATTGTGGATATTGCTCCAGGTCATATTTCCATGCGTTATGGGTTACGTGGGCCGAATTTTTCTTGTGTATCTGCATGTGCATCTTCAACAAATGCTATGATAGATGCGTTTAATTATATCCGAACTGGTATGTCGGATATAATCATTACAGGAGGTTCGGAAGCCATTATCAATGAAGCTGGGATAGGTGGATTCAATGCATTACATGCGTTATCTACTCGAAATGATGATCCCCAAACTGCCTCGCGTCCTTTTGATAAAGATCGTGATGGATTTGTTGCGGGTGAAGGTTCGGGTACTATTATCTTGGAAAGTCTTGAACATGCGCTAGCAAGAGGCGCGAAGATTTACGCGGAGATAGTAGGAGGTGGTATGAGTGCCGATGCAAATCATATTACCGCACCGCACCCCGAGGGTTTGGGTGCGAAATTAGTGATGACTAATGCGCTAAGGGATGCTAATATGGACGTTACGCATATTGATTATATCAACGTACACGGAACATCAACTCCTCTGGGAGATATTAGTGAAACTAAAGCCATAAAAGAATTATTTGGTGAACACGCTTATAAACTGAACATTAGTTCGACTAAATCTATGACAGGTCACTTATTAGGTGCTGCTGGAGCTGTTGAAGCTATTGCGTCGATTTATGCTGTTCAAAATGATATAGTACCGCCTACTATTAACCATTTTACGGATGATCCAGAATTGGATAATAAATTGAACTTCACTTTCAATACTCCTCAAAAACGCGTGGTTAATGCCGCTATGAGCAATACCTTTGGATTCGGTGGTCACAACGCTTCTGTTGTGATTAAAAAATACAAAGCTTAATAGTGTGGTTAGGCTAAAGATCTTAATAGGTAGTTTTGCAGCTACCTATTTCTTCTTATAGTAAGAAACATGTCTTTAAGTATTTACAAGCTCTATTTGTCGCCTCAGAAAGCTTATATTAAGAAGCTTAAGAATTTACTTGGATTCGTTCCAGGTAATGTTAAGTTATATCAAATGGCTTTTCGGCATAAGTCTGCTGCGAAAATAATTAAGGAAGGTGTGAAAAACAGCAATGAGCGCCTGGAATTCTTGGGAGATGCTGTATTAGGATCTGTTGTAGCCGAATTGCTTTTTAAACTTTATCCCTATAAGGATGAGGGTTTTTTGACGGAGATGCGTTCAAAAATTGTCTCCCGGGCCAATTTAAACCAATTATCCCGAAAATTGGGACTGAACGAATTAATTCAGTACGACGCGCGGATGATAAGCTATCCAAATAAACAAGGCTCGTTACTGGGGGATGCATTTGAAGCCTTGATTGGCGCAGTGTACTTGGACAAGGGGTATCAATTTACTCGAGAATTTTTGCTGTCACGGATTATAAAACCCCACGTTGATATACACACACTGGAGAATACGGAGACAAATTTTAAAAGCCGTTTAATTGAATGGTGCCAACAGGAAGGTAAGGATGTACAATTTGTACAAACAGATAACCCTGAAGGAGAATCGTCCAAGATGTTTAGTATACAAGTGCAGGTAAATGGTGAAGTGTGTGGCTTAGGGCGTGATTTCAATAAGAAGAGTGCGGAAAAGCTGGCAGCGGAACGTGCCTGTGAATTTCTGAGGATTATCGAATCGATATAGCGCTTCTTTTTAACTTTAATTCCTTTTTTCTTATTCACTTTCTTATATTACCTTTGCGCTATGGCAATAGTAAAACCCTCTTTGGCAAAAGGTACGCGAGACTTTTCTCCAATCGAAATGGAGAAACGTAATCATATTTTTAATACCCTGAAAGTTGTTTTTAAAAAGTTTGGGTATAATGAAATTCAAACTCCCTCTTTTGAAAACCTGTCTACACTGACAGGAAAATACGGAGATGAAGGCGATAAATTGATTTTTAAAATATTGAATTCCGGGGATTACTTAACAAAAGCTCCTTCGGAGTTGTTGGCGTCCAAATCCTCCAATAGACTTATTACACATCTTTCGGAAAAAGCTTTGCGCTATGATCTAACAGTTCCATTTGCACGCTATGTCGTTATGCATCAGAATGATATTTCTTTGCCTTTTAAACGTTTTCAGATTCAGCCCGTATGGCGAGCAGATCGACCTCAGCGAGGTCGGTATCGGGAGTTTTATCAATGTGATGTGGATGTAGTAGGTTCCGACAGTTTGTTAAATGAAGCAGAGTTTATTTTAATCTATCAAGAGGCGTTAAAGGCTCTAGGGCTAATAGATTTTACAATTAAAATCAATAATCGTAAAATATTAACGGGAATTGCAGAAGTGATAGGTAAGCCGAAGCTTATTGTCGACATGACCGTGGCGATAGACAAGTTAGATAAAATTGGTTTGGAAGGTGTAAATAAGGAGCTTCTGGAAAGAGGTTTTACAGAAGCTGATCTAGAGACGCTGAAGCCGATTATCTTGTTAGAAGGGACTAATCATGAGAAGCTTAAACAATTAAAATCTGTTTTATCTTCTTCCGAAAATGGGCTAAAGGGGATTGCGGAGATTGAGGAAGTATTCGAGTATGTGAAGCAATTCGAACAATCCGAAAATACATTGGATACGCTGGTCGAGGTGGATATCACCCTGGCAAGAGGACTGAACTATTATACGGGATGTATATTCGAAGTTAAGACCAATGAAGTCGCAATGGGAAGTATTGGTGGCGGAGGCCGTTACGATGATTTAACTGGAATGTTTGGTCTAAAAGGCTTGACAGGAGTCGGGGTTTCTTTTGGAGCTGACCGTATTTATGATGTCTTGGAAGAGTTGGATCTATTCCCTAAAAAGACGATGGCAAGTACAAAACTGTTGATTGTGAATTTTGATAAACATTCCGAATCCTTTACATTACCTTTACTTTATAAGTTGCGTCAAGAAAATATTGCTGCGGAACTTTATCCCGCGGCGGTAAAATTAAAAAAACAAATGAGCTACGCTGATGCTAAGGCAATTCCATATGTGTTGTTGGTAGGAGAGGAAGAGATTCAATCTGGAAAGGTAACACTAAAAGATATGGAAACAGGCGAGCAGCAAAATCTAAAGGCAAGTGAATTGATAGGTTTGTTAAAGGGTTAGAAAGCTAGAGAGTTAGAGAATTAGAGAGTTAAGACATACTTTTTTGACAGAAAACAGCTATTTCGTGCTAAAATATTGTCCAATATGTCGTTATAAATTATTAGATTTGTAATCAGTTTAGTAAGAAACAAAGACTATAAAATGAGTTCAACACCTATAACAAAAGAAACATATTTAGAGTGGTATAAATCCATGCTACTCATGCGTAAGTTTGAAGAAAAAGCTGGTCAATTATACGGACAGCAAAAAATCCGTGGTTTTTGTCACTTATACATTGGTCAAGAAGCGGTGGTGGCTGGTACTATTTCGGCAACAAAACCTGAAGATTCATTGATTACATCTTACCGTGATCACGCACACGCATTAGCAAAAGGTGTATCTGCAAATGCATGCATGGCTGAATTATATGGTAAAGCTACGGGCTGTTCTAAGGGTAAAGGCGGTTCGATGCACTTCTTCTCGAAAGAGCACAAGATGATGGGGGGGCATGGTATTGTAGGCGGTCAGATTCCGCTAGGAGCGGGTATAGCATTTGCCGAAAAATACTTAGGCAACGATAATGTGAATGTATGTTATATGGGAGACGGTGCTGTTCGTCAAGGTGCTTTCAACGAAACATTAAATATGGCAATGTTATGGAAGTTGCCTGTAATATTTGTTTGTGAAAACAATGGATATGCCATGGGTACGTCTGTAAAACGCACGACGAATATGATGGATATCTACAAAATGGGTTTAGGCTTTGATATGCCGAGTATGCCTGTAGATGGTATGGATGTCGTAGCAGTGCATAATGCAATGGATGAAGCTGTTCAACGCGCACGCGCAGGCGAAGGCCCTACTTTCTTAGAAATTCGCACCTACCGTTATAAAGGGCACTCGATGTCTGATCCGGCAAAATACCGTACGAAAGAAGAACTTGAAGAGTATAAAGGTCGTGATCCATTAATTACTACTAAAGCTGCTATCTTAGAAAATAATTATGCCGATGACACCTGGTTTAAGGAAGTAGAGGCAGAGATCAAATCTATTGTGGAAGAATCTGTAAAATTTGCAGAGGAATCTCCATATCCTAGTGATGATGAACTGTACAACGATATTTATGTACAAGAGGATTATCCTTTTATATTGGACTAATTCATACTAATTACTTTAACATTTAAAGATATAATCTACTATAATACATGGCTGAAGTAGTAAAAATGCCGAAAATGAGCGACACCATGACTGAAGGTGTGATTGCTAAATGGCACAAAAAAGTTGGAGACAAAGTTAATTCTGGAGATCTTGTTGCAGAGATCGAAACAGATAAAGCGACAATGGACTTTGAGTCTTATCAAGAAGGCACATTGTTGTATATAGGGCCAAAAGAAGGTGAGGCAGTAGCAGTAGATGCTATCATCGCGATCTTAGGTGAAGAAGGGGAAGATTACAAAGCTTTATTGAGTGGTGAATCAAGTGAAGCAGCTCCTAAAGAGGAACAAAAAAAAGAAGGTGGTTCTTCTTCGGAAGGTGAATCAAAAACGGCCGATACAGGTAAAACAGT
Source organism: Sphingobacterium olei (assembly GCF_005048855.1). Taxonomy (GTDB): domain Bacteria; phylum Bacteroidota; class Bacteroidia; order Sphingobacteriales; family Sphingobacteriaceae; genus Sphingobacterium; species Sphingobacterium olei. Next base: position 151,893 of record NZ_SUME01000002.1, on the reverse strand, counting down.
AACTCCTGAAGAATTGGATTGTACTGTTATCACTATGCCGTTATTAAGTGACACCATGAAAGAAGGAGTCATTGCTCAATGGAATTTTAAAGTAGGTGATACCATAAAATCTGATGATGCGATCGCAGATGTAGAAACAGATAAGGCGACAATGGAAGTGACAGCTTATGCTGATGGTACTTTATTGTATGTCGGCTTAGAAGCTGGAGAGGCAGCGAAAGTGAATGATATTATCGCTATAGTTGGTCCCGCAGGTACAGACGTTACACCTTTATTGAATCAAAAATCTACACCTGTAGCAGCGTCGGAAGAAAAACCTGAAGCGAAAGAAGCGAAATCAACGTCTGACTCTTCTTCAGTCGCAAGTGCTTCTGAATCGTCGTCGTTATCAGATGATTCACGCGTAAAAGCCTCTCCTTTAGCACGTAAAATTGCGAAAGATAAAGGCATCAATTTAAATGATGTAAAAGGTTCTGCAGATGGTGGTCGCATTGTTAAGAAAGATGTAGAAGGCTTTGTTCCTACAGCTAAGGCTGCTCCATCTCAGGAAAATGCTAAATCTGAAACGAAAGCAGTAAGTATTCCGCAGTATGTTGGAGAAGAAAGATATACTGAGACAAATGTTTCGCAAATGCGCAAAACAATCGCCCGTCGTTTGGGTGAGTCGTTGTTTACTGCACCGCATTTCTATTTGACGATAAGTATAGATATGGATAATGCAATAGCTGCTCGTGCCCAGATCAATGATGTAGCTCCAGTAAAAGTGTCATTTAATGATATCGTTATTAAAGCTGTAGCTATTGCGTTGAAGCAACATCCTGCAGTTAATTCTTCATGGCAAGGCGATAAGATACGCTTTAACGAACATACAAATATTGGTGTAGCTATGGCTGTAGAAGACGGTTTGTTAGTTCCTGTTGTGCGCTTCGCTGATGGTAAATCTTTATCGCATATTTCTGCAGAAGTGAAAGATTTTGCACAGAAAGCTAAATCGAAAAAACTTCAGCCGGCAGATTGGGAAGGATCTACATTTACCGTGTCGAACTTAGGTATGTTTGGTATTGATGAATTTACTTCGATTATCAATTCTCCTGATGGTGCTATTCTTTCTGTAGGTGCTATTCAGCAGATTCCTGTCGTTAAGAATGGTGCTGTTGTTCCAGGAAACATTATGAAGCTGACGTTAGGCTGTGATCACCGTGTGGTGGATGGCGCTACCGGCGCGCAATTCCTGCAAACATTGAAGGGGTTGTTAGAAGCTCCGATCCGTTTACTAGCATAATCGAATTTTAGTCAAAATACGGGGCCACTTTAGATAATAAAGTGGCTTCTTTTTTAGTTGTTGTCGTAAACATACGACTTGATAATTATCGAAAAATATTTTTATTAGTGAGATTTACATTACTTCAGTTCATTTTTATTCTTTCTTTTATTGGGTTGTCTGGTTGTTCAAGTACCGAAAAAAAACAGGCGGAAGTCGTGCAGAAGCAAGCAGAACTTGATAGTATAGCTTTAGTGTATGATCCGGCTGAAGCCAATAGGCAGATTGATGAATTTATGTTGAAATTACATAAGAAATCTGGCTTCAATGGAAATGTGCTCGTGGCCAAAAAGGGTAAAATCATTTATCAGAATTCGTTTGGATGGGCTGATTATCTGCATAGAGATAGCCTGAAAATTGATTCTAAATTTGAACTTGCCTCTGTTTCTAAACCCATGACAGCCCTTGCTGTTTTACAGTTGGTAGAAAAAGGAAAGGTTAAACTGGAGCAGCAGGTAAGTGAATTTTTCCCCGGTTTCCCCTTTGAAGGTGTAACGGTTAGGCAATTGTTGACACATCGTTCAGGCTTACCTAATTATGTGTATTTTGTAGAGAAATTATGGCCTGATCGGAAGAAGGGAATGAGCAATTTGGATGCTATCAATTTGCTGATCGAGCATAAACCTAATCGATATGGTGCGCCCGACGGAAGATTCCATTACAATAATTCCAATTACATGCTTCTAGCCGGGATAGTGGAGAAGGTCTCGGGACTTGATTTTGGTGTTTACATGATGGAACATGTTTTTAAACCAGCGGGAATGAAAAATACTGCAGTTTTGTCCAAAGCGGTCTATGAAAAAATTCCAACTAATGTAATAGGGCATGATCGTACATGGCGGCGCTCGGTGGTTCAAGACTATTTGGACGGACCCGTAGGCGATAAAGGAACTTATAGCACTATACAAGATATGTACTTGTTGGATATCGCCCTACGTGAAGGGAGGTTGTTGGACAAATCAGTTTTGGATTCTGCATACGTTCCGCGAAGTGATGCAAAAAAAGGTGTCTTTAGTTATGGATATGGCTGGCGTACATTTACACCGGCAAACGGACAAATCGTTTATCATACCGGTTGGTGGCATGGGTTTAAAAATCTCTATGTCCGGGATTTAAAAAATGATATCACAATTGTTCTTTTGTCAAATTTTGTTAATAGTAGCTTAAATCAATTGGATGACTTGTATAAAATCTTAGAAATGCCTATTTTGAGACAAAATGCTTATAATGCAAATGGAGATTTTGTTGTTAATTAATTATATAATATGAAACCAAGATGTAAATAGTATTTGATACATAAGGCAATTATTATTTACATTGAGCGCTCATCAACCGTTAAAAAATAAATAGATGAAAAAAACTTTGATTTTAGGCGCAACTACTAATACTACTCGGTACTCTTATTTGGTAGCGAATAAATTGGTGCGCAAAGGACATTCTATAGTCAATGTGGGGCGTAAGGTAGGCGAAGTGGCAGGTGTTGCGATAGAACCTGCAGAGACTATCCATACGGATATCGATACCATTACGATGTACGTAGGTCCTCAAAATCAAGCTCCTTATTACGACTATATTTTACAAACCAATCCAAAACGTGTCATCTTTAACCCAGGCTCCGAAAATCCGGATTTACAGCGAAAATTGGAAGAAGTGGGCATTGCAACAATAGAAGGCTGTACCCTGGTTATGTTGAACACCGGACAGTTTTAGAAATAGAAAACATTCTTAAAGGCCGATCGTAGTGATCGGCCTTTTTTGTTGAAAGGAATAACTTCCTAGTCATGAAAAATTTCTAGGAAGTCTAGGCAGTTTCTGTTGGGAGTAAGCTGTGGCACAGGGAACCCTTCAACGTTAGTTGATTTCAATCGGCGATAGGAAAACATCTTTAAAGGGAGAATGGATATTAAGACTAAAATTTTTTAGAAGTTTAAGGTTAACTGGGCTGACAAGTCGTTTTCCACGCTCGTTTTCCTCGTCTGCTTTCAAAATGAGATGTAGTCGCTTGTTAAGCCGGGTTATATGGGAGGGTTCGTAAAATAGTTCATAATGGTCTTTCATAGTAACTTTTAAGGCTGAGCGGATTTCTTTGGCAAAGGAGGCGGCGTGACCAAATTCCGATGCGTTTTCTTTAGAGCGCTCGGCTATGTTGTTAATTTCATTTTTATTCTTCTTACCGACCTTTTGCCTTACCCGATATTGGTCGTCTGTTTTGTGAAAATTGAGGTTACCTATATTACCTTCTAGTTTGATATCGCCTTTTTTTTTGGTTAAGCTAAATGTAAGAAATTCTAAAATGGAAATAGAGGATATACACATATAATGAATAAATAATGTAAGTTTTATGTATATAAAATGTATATCTACAAGCTATGGTATACCTACATAATAACTACATTATACCTGTGTGAAATTTGTTTGTCATTTAAGTTTCACAAAAAATAAAATCACCATTGTTTCATATTGACATATCGAAATAGATAAAGTGTCGGTTTTTGAAATGTGGAAATACACCGGCGGAATACAGCTTGTTTAAATTTATTATTATCTTATCTGCTGCTGTATGGTATATGGATATAAAATAAAAAAATAATTCACTAATTATTTGATAGTTATAAAAATGTTTGTACTTTTGCAGTCCCTTAATGGGGATAGTGTGTCTTGAGCGAAGCCCTACTGCTTCGATGGACTTTAATTAATTTATTTTATAACATGTCAGGAATTATTGGTAAAAAAGTAGGAATGACCAGCCTGTACAACGCAGAGGGTAAGAATATCCCTTGTACAGTAATTGAGGCTGGGCCGTGCGTGGTTACGCAGATACGTACGGAAGAAAAGGATGGCTATTCCGCTGTTCAATTAGGCTATGATGATGCCAAAGAAAAGAACACGACAGCGCCTTTGAAAGGACACTTCGCAAAAGCAGGAGTGACTCCTAAGCGTAAACTAGTTGAATTCAAAACTTTTGAAGATGAGAAACAACTAGGAGACATCGTGGATGTAACACTTTTTGCAGAAGGCGAGTACGTAGATGTAGTCGGTACTTCTAAAGGTAAAGGTTTCCAAGGTGTAATGAAGCGTCACGGATTTGGTGGTGTAGGTGGTGCGACTCACGGTCAGCATAACAGACTACGTGCTCCAGGTTCATTAGGTGCTTCTTCTTGGCCTTCACGTGTATTCAAAGGAATGCGCATGGCAGGTCGTACAGGTGGTGACAGGGTAAAAGTTCAAAACTTACAAGTATTGAAAGTTTATGCAGATCAAAACCTAATCGTTGTTAGTGGTTCCATTCCAGGAGCTAAAGGTTCTTATGTAATCGTAGACAAATAGTAGAGATGGAAGTTAAAGTATTAAATTTATCAGGTAAAGAAACAGGTGCCAAGGTGCAACTGCCTGAGTCAGTATTCGGCGTAAAGCCAAACGACCATGCGATCTATTTAGATGTGAAACAATACTTAGCGAATCAACGCCAAGGAACTCACAAATCGAAACAACGTAATGAAATCGCGGGTTCTACTCGTAAATTACACAAACAAAAAGGTACAGGTGGTGCTCGTGCGGGTTCTATCAAATCTCCATTGTTTAATGGTGGTGGCCGGGTATTTGGTCCACAGCCTCGTGACTACAGCTTCAAATTGAATAAAAAATTAAAGCAATTAGCACGTAAATCAGCGTTAAGTTACAAAGCACAAGAAAGTAACATTGTGGTATTGGATGCAGTAAGCTTCGATACGATCAAAACAAAAAACTATGTGTCTTTGATAAGCGCGTTGAACATCGCTGACGAAAAAACTTTATTGGTTTTGCCAGCGTATGATAACAATGTTTATTTATCAAGCAGAAACTTGAAGAAAGCAAAAGTTATTGTAGCATCAGATTTAAATACATATGATGTATTAAATGCTACTAAATTATTGTTGACTGCAGATTCTGTTAAAACTTTGGAGGAAGCATTAGCTAAGTAATATGGAAATTATTAAAAAACCTATCTTAACTGAGAAAGCTTCAATATTGACGGAGAAATTAAACCGTTATGCTTTCAAAGTGGATCATAGAGCAAACAAAATTCAGATTAAATCAGCTATTGAAGAAATGTTCGGTGTTACAGTATTAGCAGTGAATACAGCAGTAGTTGCAGGTAAAGCAAAGAGCCGCTACACGAAAGCAGGCTTTGTATCTGGAAGAGCTCCTAAATATAAAAAGGCCGTCATTACAATTAAAGATGGTGAAACTATTGACTTTTACAGTGTTATATAAATAAAATGGCAGTTAAAAGATTCAAACCGGTAACCCCTGGTACTCGTTTCAGAGTAGGTGCAGACTACTCTGATGTTACAACTAACGTTCCTGAAAAGTCGTTGGTAGTAAAAATCAAGAAATCAGGCGGTCGTAATAACTCCGGTAAAATGACTATGCGTTATCTCGGTGGGGGACATAAAAAATCATACCGATTGATAGATTTCAAACGCGATAAAAAAGATATCCCCGCAACAGTAGCAACGATCGAATACGATCCAAACCGCACTGCACGTATTGCGTTATTGCATTATGCAGATGGTGAGAAACGTTACATTATTGCTCCAACTGGCCTTGTAGTAGGTCAAACTGTTGTAGCAGGTGATAAAGTAGCCCCAGAAGTAGGTAATACATTACCATTAGCAAATATTCCGCTAGGTTCTATTATTCATAATATTGAATTGAACCCAGGTCAAGGAGGCTCAATAGCACGGTCAGCTGGTACATATGCACAATTGTCAGCACGTGATGGTAAGTATGCTATCATTAAATTGCCTTCAAGTGAGACACGCATGATCTTATTGACATGTGTTGCGACTATCGGTTCCGTATCGAATGCGGAAAAATCTAATCAAGTATTAGGTAAAGCAGGTCGTAAACGTTGGTTAGGTCGTCGCCCTCGCGTACGTGGTGTAGCTATGAACCCGGTAGATCACCCTATGGGAGGTGGTGAAGGTCGTACTTCAGGAGGTCACCCTCGTTCACGTACAGGTGTGTTAGCTAAAGGCTTCAAGACACGTTCGAAGAAGAAAATATCAAATCGTTACATCATTGAGAGAAGGAAAAAATAATGGCTCGTTCAATTAAAAAAGGTCCTTATATCGATCACAACTTAGAGAGAAAAGTTCTTTCTATGAATGAAACTAACAAAAAGTCAGTTATCAAAACATGGTCTCGCAGATCTATGATTTCCCCTGATTTTGTTGGCCATACCTTCGCAGTGCACAACGGGAATAAATTTATTCCAGTTTATGTAACAGAGAATATGGTAGGTCACAAGCTTGGAGAATTCGCGCCTACGCGTACATTCAGAGGCCACGCAGAAAAGAAAAAATAATAGGTAATGGAAGCAACAAAAAAACTCAAAAAATCTGTCTTAATTAGACAGCGCAAAGAGCAGGAAAAAGCTCAAGTAGGAGGAGCTTCTACTGCCAAGTTATTGAACTGCCCTACTTCACCTCGCAAGATGCGTTTAGTAGTGGATCTAATCCGTGGCGTAAAAGTGGAAAATGCTTTATACATTCTTAAGCACTCAAGTAAAGAAGCTGCTGGTCGTGTTGAAAAATTATTATTATCAGCGATCAAAAACTGGGAAACTCAAAATGAAGGAACTTCATTAGAGAACTCTGCTTTGTATGTGAAAGAAGTATCAGTAGGCGGAGGCCGTCAATTAAAAAGATTACGTCCGGCTCCACAAGGTCGTGGATATAGAATTCGCAAGCGTTCAAACCACGTAACGTTGGTAGTAGATAGTTTAAATAACGTTAACAACTAATTTATTATAGAATGGGACAAAAAGCAAATCCAATAGGTAGCAGATTAGGGATCATCAAAGGATGGGACTCTAATTGGTTCGGAGGAAAAAACTATTCCGATAAATTAGTTGAAGATGAGAAAATCAGAAAGTATCTTTCTGTGCGTATCGCTAAAGGTGGTGTAGCAAAAGTTGTTATTGAAAGAACTTTGAAACGCATCACAGTTACTATCCATACAGCTCGTCCAGGTATCGTTATCGGTAAAGGTGGTCAGGAAGTTGACAAGATCAAAGAAGAATTGAAAAAATTGACTAAGAAAGATGTTCAAATCAATATTTTCGAGATCAAACGTCCTGAGCTTGATGCTAAATTAGTAGCTGAAGGTGTTGCTAAGCAATTAGAGGCGCGTATTTCATTCCGTCGTGCAATGAAAACGTCAATCGCTTCTACGATGCGTATGGGTGCAGAAGGTATCAAAATCATGTGTTCTGGCCGTTTAGGTGGTGCTGAAATGGCGCGTACCGAACAGTACAAAGAAGGAAGAACTCCTTTACACACATTGCGTGCTGATATCGACTACGCTTTAGCTGAAGCATTAACTACATACGGTAAGATTGGTGTCAAAGTTTGGATCTGTAAAGGTGAGGTTTACGGTAAACGTGACTTATCTCCAAACATCGGCCAAACTTCAGGCGTAAAATCACGTGGTGGTAACGAAGGTGGTGCTGATCGCCGCGACAACCGTGGTGGAAACCGTGGCGGTCGTCGTGACAACAACAGCAACAACAATCGTGGTGGTAACCGTGGTGGAGCAAAAAGAGGTTAATTAAATAATTTAGATTTTAAAATATCTGTAATAACAGATTAATAAATACGAACATGTTACAGCCAAAAAGAACGAAGTTCAGAAAGATGCAGAAAGGCCGTATGAAAGGTAACGCTTCTCGTGGAGCGGAATTAGCTTTCGGTTCTTTCGGTATCAAAACATTGGAGCAAGCATGGATCACTAGCCGTCAGATCGAGGCAGCTCGTATCGCCGTGACACGTTTTATGAAACGTGAAGGCCAAGTATGGATCCGTATCTTCCCTGATAAACCCGTTACTAAAAAACCTGCAGAGGTACGTATGGGTAAAGGTAAAGGTGCTCCTGAATACTGGGTGGCAGTAGTACGCCCAGGCCGTATGTTATTTGAAGCAGAAGGTGTGCCTTTAGAAGTAGCTAAAGAAGCATTGCGCCTTGCCGCTCAAAAATTACCGGTTCAAACTAAGTTTGTGATACGTAGAGATTACGTAGAAGCATAATAATAGAGTTTGGTAATGTCAATAGTTTAAGCCTTACGGCCGTTACCCGTAAGGCATTATATAAACAGAATTGATAACCCAACACAACTGAGAAGCCAGCTGAAACTATTCGACTTGTCGAGATCGTTTCATTGCCATCAGTCAAAAATTAGAAAATGATGAAAAATTCAGAAATCGTAGAATTATCAAAAGAGGACTTAGCAGCTCGCCTTGTAGAAGAGAAGACTGCCCTTAACAAATTGAAATTTGCACATGCTGTTTCTGCTATTGAGAATCCAAACGTTCTTAAAGCAGCTCGCAAGTCTATCGCTCGTATCTCCACTGAGATCACGAAACGTAAGAATGCTGAAAAATCTGAAACAGCCTCTGAGGCATAAAAATTAAGTCGAAATGGAAAGAAAATTAAGAAAAACAAGAATCGGCTTAGTAGTTAGCAACAAAATGGACAAATCCATTGTAGTAGCTGTTGAACGTAAAGTAAAGCACCCTATCTATGGTAAGTTCGTAAAGAAAACTACTAAATTCAAAGCTCATGACGAAACTAATACCTGCGGTATCGGCGATACGGTATTAATCATGGAAACGCGTCCGCTGAGTAAGACAAAGAACTGGAGATTAGTTGAAATTTTAGAAAGAGCTAAATAACATGGTACAACAAGAATCAAGACTAAATGTGGCTGACAATAGCGGAGCTAAAGAAGTTTTAGTAATCCGTGTATTGGGCGGTACGCGTAAGCGTTATGCATCTATCGGTGATAAAATTGTTGTTACCGTTAAGAGCGCTCTACCTTCTGGAAACGTGAAAAAAGGATCAGTTTCTAAAGCAGTAGTCGTACGTACGAAGAAAGAAATACGTCGTAAAGACGGTTCTTACATTCGTTTCGATGACAACGCGGCAGTATTATTAAATAACAACGATGAACCACGTGGAACACGTATCTTTGGCCCAGTTGCAAGAGAATTACGTGAGAAGCAGTTCATGAAAATTGTATCACTAGCACCGGAGGTTTTATAATTATGGCTTACAAAAAAACAACAACAACTACACACAAAATCAAAATTAAAAAAGGTGATTTAGTGAAAGTTATCGCTGGTAATTCTAAAGGTGTTCAAGGAAAGGTATTGCAAATTTTAGTGGATGCAAACAGAGCTATCGTAGAAGGCGCTAACATCGTAAAAAAACACACTAAACCAAGTGCGGCTAATCCTAATGGTGGTATCATTGAGAAAGAAGCTGCTATCAACATCTCAAACTTAGCTTTAATCGATCCTAAAACAGGTGAAACTACACGTATAGGACGTAAAGTGAATGCAGATGGTAAAATAGTTCGTTACGCAAAAAAATCAGGGGAGGAGATTAAATAATGACTTACGTACCAAGATTAAAAGCGAAATATGCGGAAGAAATCCGTACGACGCTTAAAGAAAAATTTCAGTATAAAAGTGTTATGCAAGTTCCAAAACTGGAGAAAATTGTCGTATCACAAGGTATTGGAGCAGCTACAGCTGATAAGAAATTAATTGACAATGCAATTTCAGAATTGACGTTAATTACTGGCCAACAAGCTGTCGCTACTAAATCGAAAAAGGATATTTCGAACTTTAAATTACGTAAAGGCATGCCAATTGGAGCTCGCGTAACATTACGTGACAACAATATGTATGAGTTCCTTGATCGTTTGATCGCAGTATCTTTACCGCGTATCCGCGATTTCCGTGGTATCAACGACAAAGGATTTGACGGAAGAGGTAACTATAACTTAGGTATTACCGAGCAAATTATCTTTCCTGAGATTAACATTGACAAAATCAATAAAATCCAAGGTATGGATATTACATTTGTAACTTCAGCGGGTAATGATATCGAAGCATTGGAATTATTAAAGCAATTCGGTTTACCGTTCAAAAATCAAAATTCGAATAACAATGGCTAAAGAAGGATTAAAAGCACGCGAAGTAAAGCGTCAAAAATTGGTAGCTAAATTTGCAGACAAACGTGCAGCTTTGAAAGCGGCTGGTGATTATGCAGCTTTAGACAAATTACCGAAGAATGCTTCACCTGTACGTTTACACAACCGTTGTAAATTAACGGGTCGTCCTAAAGGATATATGCGTCAATTTGGTATCTCTCGTGTTACATTCCGCGAGATGGCATTAGATGGAAAGATCCCGGGAGTAAAAAAAGCTTCTTGGTAATTTAAAAAAAATATTTACTTTTGCCCGGATAAACCTGAAAAATGGTTTATCGGGTTTTTTCATTGAAGTAGTTATTTATTTCGTATCGAAATTCATTCGTATAAATGAGTTCGATACACTCGGTTTCTATTTTAATAGTAATGAAGCTTGCCTTGAACTGTATATAATTTTATAGGATGTTCAAACAGGTTTACTTTGCAAATTTTATTAACAGATAGTAGGTCAATGGCTTAGGTTAGCCAAAGAAACCATTATCCTAATTTTATATTACATAATGAATACAGATCCAATAGCGGATTACCTTACACGAGTAAGGAATGCCATTAAGGCCAACCACAGGGTTGTTGAAATTCCTGCATCGAACCTAAAAAAAGAAATTACTAAAGTTCTTTTTGATAAAGGTTACATTGCTAACTACAAATTCATCGAAGAGGGACCTCAAGGTTCAATCAAAATCGCTTTGAAGTACAATCCAATTAGCAAAGTACCGGCTATTCGCACATTGACACGTGTGAGTAAACCTGGTTTAAGAAAGTATGCAAGTGTTGACAACATGCCTCGCGTTTTAAATGGTTTGGGTATCGCTATCTTGTCTACATCGAAAGGTGTAATGACAGATAAAGAGGCTCGCTTACAAAACGTAGGTGGTGAAGTTTTATGTTACGTTTATTAATCTAGGAAAAAACACACAAAGAAATGTCAAGAATTGGAAAAGCGCCTATCGCTATCCCCTCGGGTGTATCGATAGCTGTATCAGATAAGAATCTGGTAACAGTGAAAGGCCCTAAGGGTGAATTAACACAGCAAGTAGACAGCGACATTACAGTAAAAGAAGAAGATGGTAACATCGTAGTAAGTCGTCCTACTGAACAAAAAAAGCACAAAGCATTACACGGGTTATACCGCGCATTAATCAATAATATGGTTGTGGGTGTAACAGAAGGTTACAAAACTACGCAAGAGTTAGTCGGTGTAGGTTACCGTGCTTCAAACACTGGTAATACATTAGAGTTAACATTAGGTTTCTCTCACCAGATTGTTTTTGTATTGCCACAGGAAATTAAAATTACAACAACTGCTGATAAAGGTAAAAATCCTACTATCACGTTAGAGTCTATTGACAAGCAATTAATTGGTCAAGTAGCAGCTAAGATCCGCAGCTTCCGTAAACCAGAGCCGTACAAAGGTAAAGGTGTTAAGTTTGCAGGTGAAGTATTGAGAAGAAAAGCAGGTAAATCAGCTAAAAAATAATAACCATGGCAGGAAGTAAAACAAATCGCAGAGAGCGAATTAAAAAAGGAATAAGAAAGAACCTGACTGGATCAGTTGAACGTCCACGTTTATCAGTTTTTAGAAGTAACAAAGGTATCTACGCACAAATTATTGATGATACAACAGGAAAGACTTTAGTCTCTGCTTCTAGCAGTTCGAAAGATTTTGCGGCATCAGGTAATAAAGTGGAGCAATCTAAAGCAGTGGGTAAATTAGTAGCAGAGAAAGCTGTAGCAGCAGGTATTAGCAAAGTAGTTTTTGACCGTAATGGGTACTTATACCATGGCCGTATTAAATCATTGGCTGAAGGTGCTCGCGAAGGCGGTTTAGACTTTTAATCAATATAGAAATGGCATTAAGCAACATAAAAAGAGTAAAATCAAGCGAAATTGAATTAAAAGATCGCTTAGTAAGCATCCAACGCGTAGCAAAAGTGACTAAAGGTGGTCGTACATTTAGTTTTTCTGCTATCGTAGTTGTTGGTGACGAAAACGGTATCGTGGGATATGGCCTAGGTAAAGCAAAAGAGGTTACTGAAGCAATTACGAAAGGTATCGATGATGCTAAAAAGAACTTGGTGAAAGTTCCTATCATCAATGGTACAGTTCCTCATGAGCAATACGGTAAGTATTCTGGTGGATCTGTATTGATTAAACCAGCTGTACACGGTACAGGAGTATTAGCCGGTGGTGCGATGCGTGCGGTATTGGAATCAGCTGGTATCAAAGACGTATTAGCTAAATCATTAGGATCGTCGAACCCACATAACGTGGTGAAAGCAACAGTTGACGCTTTAGCGAGTATGCGTGATGCGTATACAGTGGCTCAACACCGTGGTATCGATTTAAACAAAGTATTTAACGGTTAATTATCATGGCAAAAATCAAAATCACCCAGATAAAGAGCGTTATCGACAGAAGCGAGCGCCAAAAGAAAACTATTGAGGCATTAGGTTTAAGAAAATTGAATCACTCAGTAGAAGTTGAAGCTACACCGGCTATTATCGGTATGGTACGTAAGGTAAACCATTTAGTAGCGATAGAGACTATCTAAAATATACTAAGGGAGAGGTACTTTGTGCCTTTCCTATTAGTAGTTAATAATCAAATTGTTAATCGTTGTGTCCTGTTTAGTGAGAGCGAAGGCGCAACATAATCTTAGTTTAGAATGAACTTAAGTAATTTAAGACCAGCAGCTGGTTCAACAAAAAGTAAAAAACGTATTGGTCGGGGTCAGGGTTCTGGCCGTGGTGGTACTTCAACACGCGGTCACAAAGGAGCAGGTTCTCGTTCTGGTAACAGTACAAAAATCGGTTTCGAAGGAGGTCAAATGCCTTTACAACGTCGTGTGCCTAAATTTGGTTTCAAGAACATCAACCGTGTTGAATACAATGGAGTTAATTTAGATGTATTGCAAGGTCTTGTCGAGAAATTTAATTTAACAACTATTGATTTTGATACGTTAAAAGTTCATGGTTTAGTTTCTAAAAATGACTTGGTAAAAGTATTAGGTCGTGGCGAATTTACTGCTAAAGTAGAAGTTAAAGCACATGCATTTTCAGCTTCTGCACAAAAAGCGATTGAGGCTGCAGGTGGTTCTATCGTTAAACTTTAATACATGAAGAAACTAATCACAACCTTAACCAATATATGGAAGATCGAAGATCTACGTAAGCGTATTTTAAATACCTTACTATTTCTTCTCATCTATCGTGTTGGATGTCACGTGGTGTTGCCAGGTGTTAATCCAGATGCGTTAGTTACTGGGCAAAAAGAAGGCCTTCTAGGTCTATTGGATATGTTTGCCGGGGGATCATTCTCCCGTTCGGCTATCTTTGCTCTAGGTGTAATGCCTTATATTTCTGCATCTATCGTTGTACAGTTATTGGGGATTGCAGTTCCTGCTTTTCAAAAAATGCAAAAGGAAGGTGAGTCTGGTCGAAAAAAAATGACGCAGATTACACGTTACCTTACGTTAGCTATTACCTTGGTACAAGCGGTAGCTTATGTGAGAACACAAATTGAGCCAGCAGCTAAAACAATTGCTGATCCAATGTTTACTATTCTTTCTGCTGTAGTTTTGACTGCGGGTACGTTGTTTGTGATGTGGTTGGGTGAGAAAATCACTGATAAAGGTATCGGTAACGGTATTTCGTTGATCATTATGGCGGGTATTATTGCACAGCTTCCTGCTGGTATTACTGCAGAATGGGCTTCGCGTATGGCTCCTAGTGGTGGCGGTATTATTCCCCTATTGTTAGAGTTTATTGCACTATTCTTTGTTGTTATCTTTACTATTTTGGTAGTTCAGGGTGTACGCAAGATTCCTGTGCAATACGCTAAGAAGATTGTTGGTAACAAACAAGTAGGCGGTGTACGTCAGTATATTCCGTTGAAAGTGAATGCGGCGGGGGTAATGCCTATTATCTTTGCGCAGGCAATTATGTTCTTGCCTATGTCTTTATCGCAGTTTTTTCCAAATATTCAATCGGATTTCTTAACGTCTTTGAGTAACTATACTTCGGTAACGTATAATGTAACCTTTGCAATCTTGATTATTGCATTTACATTCTTCTACACTGCTATCATGGTTAACCCTCAACAGATGTCTGAGGATATGAAGAAAAATGGTGGATTCATTCCAGGGATTAAACCGGGATATGACACAAATCTATTTATAGATAATGTTATTTCTCGTATTACATTTCCAGGAGCATTCTTTTTGGCGATTATTGCCATTCTGCCAGCGATAGCCAGTTTATTTGGTGTAAATAATCAATTTGCACACTTTTACGGAGGCACGTCATTATTGATTTTAGTAGGGGTAGTTTTGGATACATTGCAGCAAATTGAAAGTCATTTATTGATGCGTCATTACGATGGATTAATGAAGACTGGTCGAGTGAAAGGCCGTTCAGCAGCTGCTGTAGAAGGATATGATCAATCGGCTATTTAATCTTTAATGTCGAAGGTAATTTATAAAACAGAAGAAGAGATTGAGCAAGTGCGAGAGTCTGCAAATGTACTCTCGCATTTACTTGCTGAGATTGCCAGGGAAATAAAGCCGGGTATTACGACGTTGTCTCTTGATAGATTGGCACATGATTACATTCATGACCATGGAGGTACACCAGCATTCCTGAATTATCATGGATTTCCATATTCATTGTGTATTTCTGTGAATGATCAAGTCGTGCATGGTTTCCCGAGTGATTACGTAATCAAGGAAGGTGATTTGATATCAGTGGATGGGGGTGTCAATCTGAATGGATTCATTAGTGATTCGGCTTACACGTTTGGTATAGGAGAGATTTCAGCAGAAGCTCAGCAGCTATTAGATGTTACAAAGGATGCTTTGTACAAAGGCGTAGAGCAAGCTGTAGCAGGTAAGCGCATAGGGGATATTTCTTCTGCAATTCAAGAATATGTTCAGCCGTATAATTTCGGTATTGTTCGTGAGTTAGTAGGACATGGTGTGGGCCTTCATTTGCACGAGAAGCCCGAAGTGCCGAACTATGGAAAGCGAGGTTCAGGTCCTAAATTGGAACCCGGTTTGGTAATTTGTATTGAGCCGATGATTAATGCCGGCAAGGCTGGGGTTAAGTTCTGGGATGATGGATGGACTGTAAGTACACAGGATGGTAAGTTATCTGCTCACTTCGAACAAATGGTCGCAATACGTAAAGGTCAGCCTGATGTGTTGTTATCATTTGAGCATGTTGAGAAAGTTTTGGATAAAAAGTAATTGGTTTTCAATATTTTTTATTTATCTTTGCACTCCTGTTTGTGCAGGCTGTTAACAACGTAAATAAGTAATTGACATATGGCTAAACAAGCCTCAATAGAACAAGACGGTATAATTAGAGAGGCACTTTCTAATGCAATGTTCCGTGTAGAATTAGAAAATGGACACGAGATTATTGCTCACATTTCTGGTAAAATGCGTATGCACTATATCAAGATTTTACCCGGAGACAAGGTAAAGTTGGAAATGTCTCCCTATGATCTGACTAAAGGAAGAATAACTTATCGTTATAAATAAAGTTTTGCTCTAATAGAGCTTAAATAATTAGTAAAATGAAAGTAAGAGCATCAGTAAAAAAACGCAGTGCGGATTGTAAAATCATCCGTCGTAAAGGAAAGATTTTTGTGATCAACAAAAAGAACCCTAAATTTAAACAACGTCAGGGATAATTTATTAACAAAATCGCTTAAAATAGTATATGGCAAGGATATCAGGTATAGATTTACCTAAAAACAAAAGAGGTGTGATTGGCCTTACGTATATCTTCGGTATTGGTCGCAACACTGCTGCTTATATCTTAGAGAAGGCAGGTATCAGTCAAGACGTAAAAGTATCAGAGTGGGATGATGATCAATTATCTGCTATTCGTACGATCATCAACGATGAGATCAAAGTAGAAGGTGCTTTACGTTCAGAAGTTCAATTGAACATCAAACGTTTGATGGACATTGGTTGTTATCGTGGCTTACGTCACCGTAAACATTTACCAGTTCGTGGTCAACGTACGAAGAACAATACGCGTACACGTAAAGGTAAACGTAAAACAGTTGCAAACAAGAAAAAAGCTACTAAATAATTAAGAAATGGCTAAAACTAAAAAAGCTACCAAAAAGCGTATCGTAGTTATCGAGCCTGTTGGTCAAGCTCATATCAACGCTACGTTTAACAACATTATTATTACTTTAACAAATAATTCAGGTCAGACAATTTCATGGTCTAGTGCTGGTAAAATGGGCTTCAGAGGTTCTAAAAAGAACACTCCGTATGCAGCATCTCAAGCGGCTAATGACTGTGGTAAAGTTGCTCACGACTTGGGTTTACGTAAAGTAGAGGTATTCGTTAAAGGCCCCGGGGCAGGACGTGAATCGGCGATCCGTACATTACAAACGGTAGGTATCGATGTAACTATCATTAAAGATATTACGCCACTTCCTCACAACGGGTGTCGCCCTCCAAAACGCAGAAGAGTTTAATAAAAATTATTGTTTAAGATAAGCTTCGTCAGTTATAGACTGATAGATACTTCAAACAGAAAAAAGAAATGGCAAGATATACAGGACCAAAGTCCAAAATCGCGCGTAAATTTAGAGAGCCAATTTTTGGCCCAGATAAAGCGTTAGAAAAAAAGAATTATCCTCCCGGTCAACATGGACCGTCAAAGAGAAGAGGTAAACAATCTGAATACGCTATTCAGTTGTTAGAAAAGCAAAAAGCAAAATATACCTATGGGGTATTGGAGCGTCAATTTGCTAATCTATTTGCAAAGGCATCAGCAAAACAAGGTATCACGGGTGAGAACTTCTTAAAGTTATTAGAAGCTCGTTTAGATAACGTAGTATACCGTTTAGGAATTGCTCCTACTCGTGCTGCTGCTCGTCAATTAGTTTCACATAAGCACATCAATGTTAACGGTAATTTAGTTAACATTCCATCATATAGCTTACGTCCAGGTGATGTAATCTCTGTTCGCGAACGTTCACAATCTTTAGAAGCTATCAGTACATCTGTAGCAGGAAGAGCAATCAATAAATTTGGTTGGTTGGAGTGGAACGTAAACGATTTGACAGGTACATTTGTTACTTTCCCAGAAAGAGCTGATATTCCTGAAAATATTAAAGAGAACTTAATCGTAGAGTTATACTCTAAATAATAACTGATAGATATATGCATAATCTGAAATTTGGATTATGCATATGCTATTAAGATATACTTATTGTTATAAAAAAATATTAAAAGAATATAAATGGCAATTTTAGCATTTCAAAGACCGGATAAAGTAATCATGCAAAAATCAACAGATTTTGATGGTACTTTCGAATTTCGTCCATTAGAGCCAGGTTTTGGTGTAACTATTGGTAATGCTTTGCGCCGTATTTTATTGTCCTCACTAGAAGGATATGCAATTACGTCGATAAGGTTTTCTGGCGTTTCGCACGAATTCTCTACGATCAAAGGTGTAGTGGAAGACGTAACCGAAATCATCTTAAACTTAAAACAAGTACGTTTTCAAAAATCAGGTGAGCAAGGAGATAGTGAGAAAATCTTTGTAGTTATCAATGGTCAAGATCAGTTCAACGCTGGTGATATCACTAAGTTTTCTAACAATTTTACAGTGTTAAATCCAGATTTAGTTATCTGTAACATGGAAACTTCAGTTACGCTTGAAGTTGAATTGTCAGTTTCTAAAGGACGTGGTTATGTGAATGCTGAAGAAAATAAAGTAACAGATGGTCCCGTAGGTGTAATCGCGATCGATTCGATCTATACTCCGATCAAGAATGTGAAATATACCATTGAAAACTACCGTGTAGAGCAAAAAACTGACTACGAGAAATTGTTGTTAGATATTTCTACTGATGGTTCTATTCACCCTGAAGAAGCTTTGAAAGAAGCTGCTCGTATCTTAATCCAACACTTTATGTTATTCTCTGACGAAAATATGTTGTTAGAGTCTCAAACTAAAGAAGAAACTAAGGTAGTAGACGAGGAAATTTTACATATGCGTAAAATCTTGAAAACTGAATTAGTTGATTTAGATCTTTCAGTGCGTGCATTGAACTGTTTAAAAGCGGCTGATATTCGTACTTTAGCGGAGTTAGTAACTTATGACGTAGCAGATATGTTGAAGTTCCGTAACTTTGGTAAAAAATCATTAAGCGAAATTCAAGAATTGGTTAAATCGAAAGGTTTATCATTCGGAATGAACTTGTCTAAGTACAAATTAGACGAAGAATAATTAATTAAATAATAAGCGACCTGATGCATAATTCCCCTTTTTAAGGAATAAAGAATAAAGAGAAAAGAACAAGGATAAAAATGCCCTTTAAGAATATCCTTGCCCTTTAATCCTTAGTCTTTGGTCCAAAACAGGACGGTATGCACAAAAAAACAAAACTAAAATGAGACACGGAAAAAAAGTAAATCACTTAGGCCGCACTGACAGTCACCGTAAGGCGATGTTAGCTAATATGGCGACTTCATTAATCAAACATAAGCGTATTACGACTACGTTAGCAAAAGCGAAAGCTTTGCGTCAATATGTTGAGCCATTGATTACAAAATCTAAGAACGACACGACCCACTCTCGTCGTACGGTATTCGCTTACTTAAAAGACAAAGACGCTGTTACGATCTTGTTCCGCGAAATTTCGGAAAAAGTAGCTACTCGTCCAGGTGGTTATACACGTATTATTAAATTGGAAAACCGTTTAGGTGATAACGCGGAAATGGCGTTCGTTGAATTGGTTGACTACAATGAAGTATACGGCGCTACTACTAAAACTGAGAAAAAATCTACACGACGTCGCGGTTCTTCTAAGAAGAAAGCTGTTGAAAGTGCTGAAGCTCCTGTAGAAGCTGTTGAAGAAGTGAAAGCTGAAGAAGCAGCTGAAACAACTGAAGAAGCTCCTGCTACGGAAGAGAAAAAAGACTAATCTTTTTTCTATAAGATTAAAAAAGCCTATCATCAGCGATGATAGGCTTTTTTTGTTATTGATGAGCTATTTAAGCTTTGTCTTACTTATATTTGTAACCGGCTATACACGCCTTTTATATTTTTATTCATGAACTTATTTAACGTTTATCCAATAAATCCAATCAATATTGTTAAAGCTTCAGGTTCTTCCGTTTGGGATGCAGAAGGTAATGAATATTTGGATTTATATGGTGGCCACGCTGTTATTTCCATCGGTCACACCCATCCATATTATGTGGAATCATTGACAAATCAATTAGGTAAAATTGGTTTTTATTCTAACTCTGTAGAGATCCCGATTCAACAACGCTTAGCAGAACAATTGGGCGAAGTGTCTGGCAAAGAAGATTATACGTTGTTTTTATGCAATTCAGGAGCTGAAGCAAATGAAAATGCGTTGAAATTGGCCTCTTTTTATAACGGGCGTAAAAAAATTGTCGCTTTTAGTAAATCATTCCATGGTCGTACATCTTTGGCTGTAGCGGCTACGGATAATCCAAATATTGTAGCTCCCGTAAATCAGACGGATAATGTGGTATTCCTTCCCTTTAATGATGAAGATGCATTGTCAAATGCATTTGCAAATTATGGAGAAGAGATATGTGCAGTTATTATAGAAGGTATTCAAGGTGTAGGTGGTATTCGCGAGGCTTCCATTCCGTTTCTAAAATTAATTCGTTCGTTATGTGATCAGTATGGATCTGTTTTTATTGCGGATTCTGTACAATGTGGATATGGCCGTACAGGAGATTTTTATTCCCATGACTATGCCGGTGTTGACGCAGATATTTATTCGATGGCCAAGGGTATGGGTAACGGATTTCCGATAGGGGGTATTGCTATTGCGCCAAAATTTAAAGCATCTTTTGGTTTGTTAGGTACTACATTTGGTGGTAATCATCTAGCCTGTGCAGCTGCTCTTGCTGTTTTGGAGGTCATTAAACAGCATAATCTATTACAAAATGCGGCTCAAGTGGGATCATATTTGATTGGGGAATTAAGGAAATTTGATAAGGTAATGGAAGTTCGTGGTAGAGGATTGATGATTGGTATTGATCTTCCAGAGGAGCTCTCCGCAGTAAAAAAGGATTTATTGTCGAAGAATAGAATCTTCACAGGTGAGGCAAAACCTAATGTGATACGTATATTGCCAGCGCTCAATATTACAAAGGAGATTGCCGATAGATTTTTAACCGCATTAGACGAGCGTCTAAAAGCGTAAATAAGAGGTTTAGTTTTTAACCGAGCTAATGCTCATCGATGATACATTTTAAATATGAAGAATTTTTTTTCAGTAGCTGATGTTGATAATTTGGACAGTATTGTAAAAGAGGCTCTTGAACTAAAGGCCAATCCGCATGTAAATGAAACATTAGGCAAATATAAAACCTTAGGATTGGTATTCTTAAATCCAAGTTTGCGTACACGTATTAGCACACAGAAAGCCGCTACGAATTTAGGCATGACCGTAATGGTCATGAACATGGATAAAGATGGTTGGGCTTTGGAAACGCAAGATGGGGTCGTAATGAATGGTACGACGGTGGAGCATATCCGTGAAGCCGCTGCTGTGATGGGTGAATATTGCGATATTTTGGGTTTACGTTCTTTTCCTTCTTTAAAAGACAAGGAAGCAGACTATAATGAGGATCTCTTCAATAAATTTATTGAATTTTGCGGAGTTCCGGTAGTTTCTTTAGAGAGTGCTACACGGCATCCATTACAGAGCTTGACAGATCTTATTACGATTACTGAATACAAAAAGACAATCAAACCAAAAGTAGTGTTAGCTTGGGCGCCACATGTGAAAGCGTTGCCACAAGCGGTTCCGAACTCTTTTGCGGAGTGGATGTGTAAGGCACAAGCGGAAAATCTGCTAGAATTCACGATAGCCCATCCGGCAGGTTATGAGTTAAATGAAGATTTTACCGAAGGAGCCACTATTATACCGAATCTGAAAGAAGCATTGGCTGATGCGGATTTTGTATACGTAAAGAATTGGTCTTCTTATAAAGAATATGGTGAAGTTTATCCAGTGGATGAAAACTGGATGATGGACAACGCGAAGTTAGCATTAACGAATGATGCTAAAATAATGCATTGTCTCCCGGTAAGACGCGATCTGGAACTCTCTTCTGAAATATTGGATGGCCCTAATTCTTTGGTTATTAAAGAGGCAAGTAATCGGGTGTGGGCAGCACAGGTGGTTTTGAAGCGTATACTGGAAAATTTAAAATAATAAACTATTAAGATTATAGATGTCAAATAGCACACTACATATAATAAAGATTGGTGGAAATATAATTGATGATAGTGATCAATTAGCGATTTTTCTCGAGAAATTTGCAGCTATTCCTGGAAAAAAAATATTGGTACATGGAGGTGGCAAAATCGCTACACGCTTAGCTTCTGACTTGGGACTTGAAGCAAAGATGGTCGACGGTCGCCGTATCACTGACGAAAAGATGTTGAATGTAGTGACAATGGTATACGCGGGGCTTACAAGCAAGAATATTGTCGCAACGTTGCAAAAGTACGGTTGTGACGCCTTGGGATTAAGTGGTGCAGATGCAAATGTAATTAAAGCGATTAAACGTCCTGTAAAGGATATCGATTATGGCTTTGCCGGAGATATTTTAGCAGATTCGGTAAATACATTGTCCATAAAGAAATTCTTAGATGCAGGTTTCACTCCAGTATTTTCGGCTATTACACACAATGGAAATGGACAACTACTCAATACAAATGCAGATACGATAGCCTCATCTCTAGCGTTGGCCCTTTCGGAGTTGTATGAAACTTCATTGATTTATTGTTTTGAAAAGAATGGTGTACTAAGCGATATTAGTAATGAAGATTCTGTCATTGAAAGTATCAACTTCGAAAGTTTTAAAAAGTTGAAATCCCAGGGCGTCATTAGTGAGGGGATGATACCAAAATTGGATAATGCATTTAATGCGATTAGCAAAGGCGTTAAAAATGTTTACATTGGTCACGCTTTAAATTTACACTTATTTCAGCAAGGTAAATTTGGTACCTGCTTAGCAATAAAATAATCAAACTAAACTGTATGCGAAAAGTAACCATAATTGGATCGGGTAATATCGGATTAGCACTAGCCAAAGGGTTAGTAAAATCTAATGAATATCAAGCAAATAATATTACGCTGACAAGGCGTACCCTGCAGTCTCTTCAAGAAGAGAAAGAATTGGGGTTTGATGTAAGCGCAAATAATCAAGAAGCCATTCAAGGAGCTGAAGTGATTGTCTTAGCCATTTTACCGCAGCAGATTCGCAAGGTAATGGAAGAAATCCATTCCGCATTATCACCCAACCAAATTGTAGTTTCTGTTGCGTCAGGGGTTTCTTGCGCTCATATCAAAGAGGTGTTAGGACTAGATACAGTAGTGGTACGTGCGATGCCCAATACTGCGATAGCTATCGGTCAGTCAATGACATGTATCGCAACAGATACTGCCACTTCAGAGGAAGTTGCCGTGGTAGAAAGACTGTTTGAAACAGTAGGTTCAGTAGTTGTGATCAACGAGGATTTGATGACATCTGCTACCGCTCTATGTGCATGCGGTATAGCATTCTTCCTGCGTAGTATTCGTGCGGCGTCGCAAGGGGGGGTGGAAATAGGCTTCCATGCACACGATGCGTTGAAAATGGCTATACAAACTGCTAAAGGGGCCGCAGATTTGTTGTTGCAAACGAATAGCCATCCAGAAAGCGAAATCGATAAGGTCACATCACCGAAAGGATGTACCATTGCCGGCTTGAATGAGATGGAGCACAACGGATTTAGTTCTGCTTTTATAAAAGGAATCAAATTCTCCGCCAAACAAGCGGGAGGTTTATATAATGACTAGTATTGCCCAATTAACTGAAGATAGCATTAATTTGCTTAGACAGCTGATCGCGATACCCTCATTTAGTAGAGATGAAGAGGGAGTCGCATCTTTGATTGGACAATATTTAACCAACCGAGGTGTAAAAATAAATCGCGTGGGCAATAATGTAATCGCTTACAATCAATATTTTGATAAAGACAAATCCACGTTGTTGTTAAATTCGCACCACGACACGGTCAAACCTAATCCGGGTTACACCAAAAATCCTTTCGAAGCGTCGATAGAAACAGGTAAATTGTATGGACTGGGAAGTAACGATGCCGGAGGGTGTTTGGTATCCTTGATTGCTACATTTTTATATTATTATTCCCAAAGTGACCTAAAATATAATATTTGTTTAATTGCTTCAGCTGAGGAAGAGGTGTCTGGAAAAAACGGTATTGAAGAAGCTTATAAACATGTTTCTCCCTGTGCATTTGCGATAGTTGGCGAGCCTACACTTTTGGATTTAGCAGTGGCTGAAAAGGGATTGATGGTGTTGGATTGTGTTGCTCATGGCGAATCCGGACATGCTGCCCGTGAGGAAGGCGTGAATGCAATATATAATGCCCTAGAAGATATTCATTGGTTTAAAAACTATCAATTTGAAAAGACATCATCGTATTTAGGCCCGATAAAAATGTCTGTAACGATGATCAACGCCGGTTCACAGCATAATGTTGTGCCTGCTTCTTGCTCGTTTGTGGTGGATGTGCGCACAACGGACGTATATTCCAATGAGGAAGTCTTAAACATTATTCAATCACAGGTGCAATCGACAGTAACAGCACGTTCTACACGGCTAAACCCTTCAACGATAGATTCGCAACATCCTATCGTCCTTTCGGGTATAAAATTAGGTAAAGAGACTTATGGTAGTCCCACAATGAGTGATCAGGCCTTGTTGACTATACCATCGTTAAAAGTAGGTCCGGGAGATTCGGCGCGTTCGCATACAGCCGATGAGTTTATATATCTCGATGAGATTGAAGAGGGGGTAAGGTTCTATATAGATCTTTTAAGGAACATTTTATAATGTTAGAAATACGAAAAAAGGTAGCATCGTTGACAATGATACTACCTTTTTTGTATAAATAGATCTGTATTAGATCAGTTGTTTCAGCAAACTGGTCCAACTAACCAGATCTCTTATTATTTTTTCTAATTCGTCTGCATTCACGCGCTCTTGTTGCATGCTGTCGCGGTGACGAATAGTAACCGTGTTGTCCTCCAGTGTTTGGTGATCTACCGTAATACAGTAAGGCGTACCAATTGCATCTTGGCGACGGTAACGCTTACCTATTGCATCTTTCTCATCGTATTGAATATTGAAATCTAGTTTCAATTTAGCCATGATCTCGCGGGCTTTTTCTGGCAATCCATCTTTTTTGGTCAAAGGTAAGATAGCCGCTTTTACCGGAGCAATAGCAGGATGGAATTTCAATACCGTACGGGAATCTGTTTTTTCTTCGGTAGAAAGGTCCTCTTGTACCAAAGAATTTGCCAATACGGTTAGGAAAAGACGATCCAGACCGATCGAAGTTTCAATTACATATGGAATGTAATTTTGGTTAATCTCTGGGTCGAAGTACTGCATTTTTTTCTTTGAGAACTCCTGATGTTGTTTCAAATCGAAATCAGTACGGGAGTGAATACCTTCCACCTCTTTGAATCCAAATGGGAACTCGTATTCTATATCCACGGCAGCATTCGCATAGTGCGCAAGTTTTACATGATCGTGGTAACGGTATTTGGTTGGATTAGAACCTAACGCCAAATGCCATTTTAAGCGTGCGTCTTTCCATTTCTCATACCATTCCAATTCTGAACCCGGGCGTACAAAAAATTGCATTTCCATTTGTTCGAATTCGCGCATCCGCATGATAAATTGTCGGGCAATTACTTCATTTCGGAAAGCTTTACCAATCTGTGCGATACCAAAGGGAATTTTCATTCTTCCGGTCTTTTGTACATTCAGAAAGTTTACAAAAATACCTTGAGCAGTTTCCGGGCGAAGATATACTTGTTCTGCACCATCAGCCATGGCCCCCATCTGCGTAGCAAACATTAAATTGAATTGACGAACATCAGTCCAGTTTTTAGTTCCTGAAATAGGGCAAACGATATTGTGCTCTTCGATAATAGCTTTCAGGCGGACGAGGTCATCTGCATTCAATGCGTCATCTAGATCTTTTTGCAATTGTGCTGCTTTATCTGTTTTGCCGTCTTTTTCATACCGATCGATTTTATCTTCGATCAGCTGATCGGCGCGGTAACGTTTTTTAGAATCTTTATTATCG
Source organism: Sphingobacterium olei (assembly GCF_005048855.1). Taxonomy (GTDB): domain Bacteria; phylum Bacteroidota; class Bacteroidia; order Sphingobacteriales; family Sphingobacteriaceae; genus Sphingobacterium; species Sphingobacterium olei. Next base: position 126,344 of record NZ_SUME01000002.1, on the reverse strand, counting down.
ATCATTGGATCATTGAATCCATCCACGTGGCCGGAAGCTTTCCAAGTGGTAGGGTGCATGAAAATTGCCGCGTCAATACCTACAATGTTTTCATTCAATTGCACCATGGATTTCCACCAATACGTCTTTAGGTTATTTTTCAATTCCGAACCTAATTGACCATAATCATAAACGGCACTTAGACCGTCATAAATTTCACTTGAAGGAAATACGAATCCGTATTCCTTAGCGTGAGAAATAATATTTTTGAAAAAGTCGTCTGTTTGCTTGCTCATAAGTGGCAAATATAACTAAAAGAACAAAGATAAAAGAACAAAGATTAAGGATGGGATAACAAATCCCGAACCTGCTGTGTCGCATTTTTATTGTCTACTTTTTTGATAATGTGCTGGATAATTCCGTTTTCGTCAATGATAAAAGTTGTACGGGCTGTTCCCATATATTTTTTACCGTACATGTTTTTTTCAACCCAAACACCATAATCGTTAACAATTTTTTGATCTTCATCAGCTAATAGCGTAAAAGGTAAATCAAATTTAGCGATGAATTTTTGATGTGATTGTTCGCTGTCAATGCTGACACCGATTACTTCAATCCCATCGTTAACCAAGCTTTGGTAATTGTCGCGGTAATTGCATGCTTCGGTCGTACATCCCGGTGTATTATCTTTCGGGTAAAAATATAAAATAACTTTCTTGCCTTTGAACTCTGAAAGTTGTACCGTTTCACCTTTTTGATTTTTCGCGGTGATCTCAGGAGCTTTATCTCCTATTTGTAGTGCTGCCATGTCGTTTATTGTTTAAAGATAAAATAATAAAGAATAAGGATAGTCTTTGATCCATAATCTTTATGTTATTTCGTGAATTTTGCTTCATAAACTTTTTCATTGTCTTTCCAGTCTGTTACAACAAGTTTAAATGTATGGGTTCCTTTGGGTAGCGAAGAATCAAAGCGATGCCAAAGATGTCTGTTTTTGGAATCGTATTCCATTAATATCCATTCCCCATTAATATAACCGTCAAAAGATTGGATTCCAGAGAAATTATCAGATATCGTAAAGTCTATCTTAGTTTGGGCGGATACATTTTTGCCATTACTGAGGTTACGAGGTGTAATTGAAGGAGCAATCGTGTCTACAGCGACATAAAAATTTCCAAAATTACGTGTATTTACAGTTACCCAACCATTTTCAAATTTGCCTCCCTCAGAACCAGACTCAACAGAAGCAATTAAGGCTTTGTTTTGTAAATGTGGGGGGAGGTTAGTTGGCTTAATACTTAATTTATACGTAGTAAATAGTGGAATGAAGCTGTTGTGTACTTTTTGTAATAAAGAATATCCGGTAGCCACCTGAAGCCCTTCACTGTATTGAAAGTCGAGATGGTCGTACAATACACCTATAGGCATGTCTATTTTAATATTGGGTGCCTCGAATTTGTTGTCTTCATTATAGGCAAATCTTTGGATGCTTGACGGTGCACTCACCTTTGGATTGTAAGTCGCTTTATTTTGTACTTTAAAATTTAATTCGCTGCAGTTCCCATGTACATCTTTCACTACGTATTTAACGTCATGGACGAGATCATCTTCTAGCTCGATAATTCCCCTATTTTTTAATAGCTTAAAAATGTCAATGGGGTTACCAGGATCTTTAAAGCTTTTCTGCACTTTAGCCTTTGTCGTTTTCCAATATGGATAATCGATATAAGAATGAATGCCCCTTGAAGTATTGAAATCCAATTCTTCAAAGAGGACTGTTGAAATAGGTTTTGCATCGATAAATAGCTCAATCGAATATACTCCATTTTGAAATCCACCGGCGCGATGTCTGTCAATGGTGTTGATTCCTAAACCGAATTTACCATTTATTGGGATTACTGAAGGCGAAGCTAATGTATATCGACTTGAATTGGTCGCTTTTACCTGTTGATGTCGTCTAGGCGTATGCTCATTGAAAATTTCCTCATTAAGATCGTAAATTGTAACGCCATGAATTGTAGGATTAAAATGATCATTGAAATGTAATCCGAATAATTGAGGGTTTAAAGGGTGCTGACTTTTAGTATCTCGAATTTCGAAATGCAGATGCGGACCAGCAGAACCGCCGGTATTTCCGGCATTTCCAATCCGTTGCCCTTTCGTCAGGTTTACCTGGCCGGGTTCAAGTATGATGTCTACATCAAATCGCCTTTGCTTATATTGTTCTGCACGGACGATGTTTGTGAGCACATCGTTAAAACTGTCCATGTGAAGATAAACAGAAGTATACCCATTGGGATGATCGATGTAAACCGAATTACCCCCACCTCCGATTTGCACGCGGACACGCGAGACATAACCTTCTGCTGCCGCATGTAATGGAAGACCGATTTTCTGCTGCGTGCGGTAGTCATCACCTGCATGAAAGTGTGTCGAACGCAATTCTCCAAATGTCCCCGAAGCGTCCGGAGTAATATTCAATGGATTACGAAAATATCCTTGAGGATAGTTCCGTGAGGTGATTATGTCGTTATTCTGGGCGATTGCAGAAAAATAAAGCATGCCACAGCCAATAGCCAATTTAAGTTTATGCATAACTATTTTATATTGCAGGTGAACATGGACTTACCTTCCAAAAACCCTTCCAGTTTGTCTCCAATTTGTACCGGACCTACTCCGGCGGGTGTACCCGTGTAAATTAAATCACCTTTACGCAACGTGATGTATTTCGAGATAAAGACGATAAGGCTGTCAAAATCAAACATAACTTCTTGCGTATTACCCTCTTGAACAGTTACACCATTTTTTGACAGCGAAAAGGTCAGGTCGTTTACATTTTCAAATTCCTCCTTTGGGATCAAATTGCTTATGACAGCCGAATGATCGAAAGCCTTTGCGAGTTCCCAAGGTAATCCTTTTTCTTTATGTATAGATTGGATATCCCGAGCTGTAAAGTCGATTCCTAAACCTAGTGCATCATAATATTTATAAGCAAATTTTGGGGATACATGCTTTCCTTCATTACATATCCGAAGCACCACCTCAACTTCATAGTGTATATCCTTCGAAAATTCTGGATAATAAAAATCTTTATTGTCCTTCAAGATAGCGGTGTCCGGTTTCATGAAAATTACGGGTTTTTCGGGAACTGGATTATTTAATTCTTTTGCGTGATCTATATAATTTCGGCCTACGGCTATTACTTTCATCTGCTTATTTTTTTATTATTCGTTCTAATATATATACATGAATGCGCTGCATGTCTTGTATAAACAAAAATAGATAAAATAAAAGTAATGCTGCTAGTGCAAAATCGTTAGTATATAATTCCTATTTTGCGAAGAAAAAGAGAAATTATATGATAGCACAATTAGACGCCGTATTATTTGATTTAGATGGAACATTAATTGATTCTGAGTATTTTTATTATAGTAATTGGTCTCCAATATTGGCGAAAGAATTTGGTCTCCAAATTACCTTTGAAGATTGGATACGGTATTTTGCCGGACATACTTTGGCGCGTAATGTCGGCATGCTGATGGAAAGCTATGGGATAGCAACGACAGAAGAGTTTATGTGGAAAGAAACCCGTACTAATTATGCTAAATCGGATATGACTACTATTCGACTTATGCCGTACGCTCATGAAATTTTAGAAAAATTAGCAACCGAAAATATAAGATTGGCATTAGTTACTTCGAGCTATAAAACGACGGTAGATACTGTTTTGGGCCATCATGATTTGTTGGAGTATTTCGAGTTTTTTATCACAAGAGAAAGGGTTGTACATGCAAAACCAAATCCAGAGCCATATCTGTTGGCTACGGAGATTTTAAGTCTTCCCCGGGGAAATATTGTTGCAATAGAAGATACATCGACAGGATGTGCTGCAGCAAAGGGAGCCGGGTTAACTTGTATAGCGGTGACGAAATATGGATCGGAAATCGAAAAATTATCTAAAGCAGATTATATCTTGGGTAATTTGCAGGAAGTCAAGGGATTATTGTTTGCAAATGTATGATGTACATTTATAGGTGTAGATGTCTTTTTGGAATCGTTCAACGATTTAGCAGATTAATTTAATAACTTTATTGTATTTTTAGTTTTCCGTATTATAAAATTCTATGAATAGAAGAACAGCAATAAGACAACTATTTTTTGTCGCCGGAGGTATGGTAATCGCGTCATCTTGTTCAACAGATACCGGCGGTAGTTCTATCCAACTTAACACGATAAAATTAACAGCCAAAGATGAAGCCCTTTTAGCGCAGCTTGTAGAAGCAATTATACCGTCGTCGGACAGTCCGGGAGCTAAAGAACTCAACTTGCATCTTTTTGTCATGAAGATGGTTGATGATTGTTCTAGTCCGGAAGAGCAGGAACAATTTATAGCCGGGTTAAAATCCGCTAAGAAATTAGACGGTAGATCTACGGATGAAATTTTGGCTTACTTTGAGGGGGTGCCAAAGGATGATGTATTTTTTCACCTCCTGAAGCGTCGTACGATTCAAGGTTATATGAATTCCGAATATGTGATGAAAAATAAATTAGTTTATGAATTGATTCCGGGAAGATATAACGGAGCAGTAAAAATTGAAGTATAATTTTCGATGGCAAATTTGAATATTGACACTATAAAAAATAGGAAGTATGATGCGATTGTGATTGGATCGGGCATCAGTGGTGGGTGGTCTGCCAAAGAATTATGCGAGAAGGGATTAAAAACGTTGGTTTTGGAAAGAGGACGAGATGTGCAGCATGTCAAAGACTATCCGACAACGAATATGTATCCCTGGGAATTCGAACACCGTAATGAACTACCTTATACAATAAAAAAGGAGAATCCTATTGTGAATAGGTGTTATGCATTTCATGAGGATGCAGCACATTTTTTTGTGAAGGATAAAGAGCATCCGTATGTACAGGAAAAGCCATTCGATTGGATCAGAGGCTATCAAGTAGGAGGAAAGTCCTTATTATGGGCTCGACAGACACAGCGTTGGTCTGACTTTGATTTCGATGGTCCGGCGCGTGATGGTTTCGCAGTGGATTGGCCGATAAGATATGCAGATTTAAAGCCTTGGTATGATCATGTCGAACGTTTTGCAGGTATAGCCGGAGACAAGGATGGTTTACCCGAATTACCCGATGGCGAATTCTTGCCAGGATACCCCTTGAATGTAGTCGAGAAATATTTTAAGCAGAAGATAGAATCGGCTTATCCGGGAAGGAAAGTTATTTCAGCGCGTTGCGCACATTTATCAAAGCCGAATCAGATTCATTTGGACCAAGGACGCGTACAATGTCAGAACCGTACCTTATGCCAACGTGGTTGTCCTTTCGGCGGGTATTTTAGCTCTAATTCATCGACTCTGCCATGGGCTGCGAAGACTGGCAATTTAACATTGCGTCCAGATTCCGTGGTAGATTCCATTCTGTACGATGATGATAAAGGAAAAGCGATAGGCGTCAAGGTGATTGATAGCAATACAAAGGAAGAAATAGATTTTTATGCAAAAGTGATCTTTGTAAATGCAGCAGCATTGAATACCAACCTGATCTTGCTTAATTCCAAATCCCGACGGTTTCCCGAAGGTTTGGGTAACGACAGCGGAACACTGGGGAAATATATCGGCTTTCATAATTATAGTGCACGTATATATGGCGAATATGAAGGTTTATTGGAGTATAAAACGGATGGGCGCAGTCCTGCTGGGGGCGGTTATATCCCTCGTTTTAGAAATCTTCATCGACAAGAAACGGACTTTTTGAGAGGCTATGCTGCAGGTTTTAGTGCTTGGCGAATGTCAAATTCCGATCAATCCGGTTTAGGACTTAACTTAAAGGAATCGTTACTTAATCCAACATGGGGTAATTGGGGCGTGGGATCCCATATGATGGGGGAGACCATTCCAAAAGAATCAAATTATGTTGCACTAGATGTGGATAAAAAAGATGATTGGGGTATACCTCAACTAAGAATCGCTGTTGATTATGATGACAATGATGCGAAGATGAAGAAGGATTATCTGGATACGATGGAAGAAATGTTTGTCGCAGCAGGGTTTACAAATATTCAACGGAATGAGAGTTCGCAGGCTCCAGGTTTAGATATTCACGAGATGGGAGGTGTACGTATGGGGCTAGATCCAAAAACTTCGATGCTGAACAAATGGAATCAGTTGCATGCCGTACCCAATGTATTTGTCACTGATGGTGCAGCGATGACTTCTACCTCCACCCAAAACCCATCGTTAACGTACATGGCTTTTTCCGCCAGATCTGTGGATTATATGGTGCAAGAAATGAAAAAAGGGAATTTAGTGTAATTCCCTTTTTTCATTTCTTATACCTCTACGGTAGCATCCATTTTAAAATCATCATCCATTAAATGGACAATCTCCATCGATTTTTCGTAGTTTGTTGATTTCTTAGAGAAGAAATCGTGTTGAGTCGTTTCGGTATTCAATCCATTCAATACGATTGGGTTTACCTGTTTTACTTCAAAAATCGGATCAAATCCTAAATTCATCAAGGCCTTATTCCCGTTGTAACGCACATATTCCTTTACTTCCGCAGTAAGACCTACAACAGTATACAACTCTTCGGTATATTTGATTTCATTTTCGTATAAGTCATTTAGCAGCGTTAGGAATTTCTCTTTGACTTGTTCTTTATTGGAAAGCTTTGCATATACTTCTTGAGCAATCAAACCTACAAATACACCGTGTATAGATTCATCCGCAACGATCTTTTTGATAATATCTGCGGAGGCCACCATCTGTCCTTGCCCACATAACCACAATGGAAGGAAGAAACCAGAATAGAATAAGAATGATTCCAATAATACTGAGGCGGCCAATGCCATGAATAGTTCTTCATCAGATACATTTTCTTTGTCAATGGCGCGGTAATACTTATCGATAGTTCCGGCTTTATATTGTAGGAATTTATTGTCCGACACCCAACCAAAGACATCGTTGATCTCGTTGGTTGTCGATACGGTGGTGAAAATAGTGGAGTACGATTTGGCGTGTATAGCTTCCATCATACACATATAAGATAGTACAGCTTTATTTTGCAATGAATCGATATGATCGATAATTTTAGGCATACCCGTATGACTTTGCAACGTATCCAATAAGGTTAAGCCTCCCAAAGCTTTTTTATAGCATTCTTTCATGTCCCAACTCAAGCCTTTCCAGCTGTCGATGTCTTTTGAAGGAATATATTCTGTATCGATCCAGAATTGTCTGATATTTTGTTCCCAAAACATTAGTGCATAATCGTTGTCCGGGGTATTCCAGTTTACCGCTGTGAATTGTTTACTCATTACGTATTCTATTTGTTAAAGAAGCTGAAATAGATCGATAATAAACCGTTCTATTTCAGCTCCTGTGTTTTATGTAGTAGTTAATATACTTTTATGCTGAACACGATACACATTCGTCAATGCTTGACTTGCGTGTACGAGTATAATACAAGGATTTTAAGCCTAGTTTGTGCGCATAGATATAATATTTTGATAGGTCGCGCGTACTATCTTTCGAATTCGTATGAAGGATAGTCGATACACCTTGATCGATATGTCTTTGGATGACAGAAACCAGCTTCAATACTTTAAATTGATCCATATCATAAGCTGATTTGAAGTAGAAGTAATTATCGTTCGTCAAATAAGGCATAGGATAATAGGTTGTGCTATCTCCATACTCACGCACCTCGATGATATCCACCACAGGCATTACCGATGCCGTCGCGTTCATGATGTAAGATGTAGATTGGTTAGGGGCAATCGCTAAGCGGTAAGCATGATATATTCCGTGTTCCTGCACTTGTCCCTTCAGGTTAGCCCAGTCGTCTATTGTTGGGATATGTACGCCTTCAAATAGTTCTTTGACCTTATCTGTTTTAGGGGTGTATTCGCGGTTCAGATACATATCAAAATACGAACCATCGGCATAACCTGATTTTTCGAAACCCGTAAATGTTTTGTTGCGCTCTTTTGCAATCTCCATAGATGCCTCTAGCGAATAGTAGTTCATCATCATGAAAAATGTATTCGCAAAATCTAGAGCTTCGGTCGATTCGTACATGATGAAGCTTTTTGCCAAGAATCCATGTAAATTCATAGCACCTAGGCCTACAGAGTGCAATTCGCGGTTCGCTTTTGCAATGGAAGGTACCATCTCGATATTAGTCACATCAGATACTACGGTCAACGATCGCATTGCGGTCTTTACCGTCTCTTTGATACGCTTATTATCCATTACCGTTGCAATGTTCAATGAACCGAGGTTACATGAAATACCATAACGGATTGTATCTTCTCTACCATAAATTTCAATATCAGAGACCTCTGAAACTTGCATGATTTCTGTACATAAGTTAGAAAATTTTACTTTTCCTATTCCATTCAGTGCATGTGCGCGGTTCGCATTTTCCTTAAAGAAAATATAGGGATAGCCCGATTCTTTTTGTGTTTGTGCGATCTTCACCAACATATGACGAGCATTGATTTTTTTCTTCTTTACGTTTGGATTGGTGATCAGCTCGTCGTACATCTCATCCATATCCATTTCATCAAGAGGTTTGCCATACTCTTGCATTACGGTATGTGGGTAGATTAAGTAGCACGCTTCGTCTTTCTCGGCTAATTCCATGAATTTATCAGGGATAATAATACCGATGGACAACGATTTGATACGTACTTTCTCGTCGACATTAATTTTTTTACAATCCAAAAATTCTTCTATATCAGAGTGGAAAATATTTAAATACACCGCTCCAGCACCAGGGCGTTGTCCTAACTGGTTGGCATAGGAAAATGTATCTTCCATAATCTTCATAATGGGTAACACACCGCCTGCGCGACCGTCTACACCTTTAATTGCTTCACCTCGTGCACGAATTTTTGAGATATTAAATGAAACTCCTCCACCTATTGAAGACAATTTCATCGCTGAATCGACTGCATAGCCGATACCGTTTAAATTGTCTCCTATTTCATCCAAAAAACATGAAACAAGTTCTCCAGAACGTTTTTTTCCAGCATTCAAGAATGTCGGGGTAGCAGGCTGATATTCTTGATTGATCATTATTTCGGCGTATTGGATTGCTTTTTCAACTCCTTCTTGTCGTGCTAAAAATAAGGATACTGCCACAACACGATCTTCATAGCGCTCTAAGAATTTCTCTCCGGAATCGTCGCGTAGTGCGTAGCTTTGGAAAAACTTGAAAGCCGCCATAAAAGATTGAAAACGGAATTTCTTAGTATATACAAAATTGTATACTTCTTCCATTTGTTCAAACGTAAACCATTGATAGAAATCGATGTAGTAATCATTTTCTACCAGATAATCAATTTTTTCCTTTAGGTTGTAAAAGAATACCGTATTCTTATTAACATACTCTAGGAAATAGGCGCGAACAGCCTCTTTATCTTTGTGAAGGCTGAACTCGTCATCATGTTTAATCATGATTTCGTTATTAAGCAATATCCAGTTTTTTGCTACCTCGTTTGCTATCATAGTATTGATTTTTTATGATGTCTATAAATTGATTAATATCCTCCATGGTACCCGACAGCTCAAACTTGAAAGCCATTGGAATATCATATTGTTCTGCAATTTTATCTGCAGCAACGCCAAAATTTCTTCCCCAGTTGCGGTTACCGCTGGATGTAACTGAAAAAAAGTTGCTGTGCTGTGTTTGTAAAAATTCTTCAGTCAGCGGGGGCACTTTGCCAAAATTCGTTGTAAAGGTAATAAGGTGTCCCGGCTTGTCAACAACCATATCCTTATGGATGCGGTGTGCCGTCCAGCCTGTAATCTGAATCACTTTGTCAATAAAGCGCTGTACATTGCCCGTTCTGCTATCGTAATATAAATGTGTCATGTCAGTCATGCTTTAAATAGTACGAAATTCTTATTGTGCAATAGCTGCTTCTAATTCCTCTGGTCTGAATCCTATGATGCGGTGTTTTATTTCGTCTTCTTCTAGTACAAGTACGGTAGGTACTGTTCTTACTTTGAACTTAACTGCCAATTCAGGTTCATCGAAAGGATTAACCGTTTCGTAAGAGATACCTTTGTTGTCAAGGTAAGCCGATACTTGTGCGCATGGAGCACAGTCATTTTTTTCGAATTTAATGATTCTTGCCATGTTATAGTTAAGTTTAAAAGTAACAGAAGAAGCTAACCCTCTGGTACCATGTATTTAATGAATTATGATTTTTCGAGATTGTCAAAATCTCTTGTTAAACAAATATCATATATTTTATACGCGAGCGGTAGTTATACTTTTCCACATTAATTTTACAACTTCAACAGAAATGCGCTTGGTGAAGGTGGTTTTTGTGTAATGATTTGTTTTACAGTGTGCAAGATATGTGGATAACTTTAAAATACCTTCTTGCAGTTGGATTTCTGCACTTAAAAAATGACTAATTTATGCAAAAAAAACCAGTTAATTTTTGCAGGTTATATCAAAATAATAAGTAAACTTATAGGAGTTTCCAAATGATTTGATAATACTAAAATTAAGTCATTCATTTACATGAAATAATCCATTCTAATGAACAAATTCTTCTTTCTTTGGTTCTTTCTCTTTGTGTTTAAAATTTATGCACAAGAAAATGTTACTTATCAACTGCCTTCTTCGGAAATATTAGCGCTAGCTGATTACCAACGACCACCAACTATCCGCATGAGTGAGGATAAAAATTGGATTGTGTCTGTTTATCGTTCTACATATAAAAGCTTAGACGAACTTAATCAAGAGGAGCTGCGATTAGGAGGGTTACGAATCAATCCACTAACGAATATATCAAGTACCACTACCTATTCGAATAATTTAAGGATTAAAAAAGCAGGAGAGAAAACTGATATACCCGTTTCAGGACTACCAGAGCAGGCAAAGATAGCACATGTCAGCTTCTCACCAGATTCCAAGATGTTGGTTTTCACACACACTACAGCCCAAGGTGTAGAGCTATGGTGTGTTGAGTTGTCGAACGCAAAAGCCAAAAGGTTGACAGCCGACAATTTGAATGCTAATTTAGGAACACCCTATACTTGGTTTAAAGATAGCTCCAAATTGTTGATTATGAGATTGCACGGAGATCGCAAGCAATTGATCGACAGCAGTAAAGATTTGCCATTAGGCCCCATTGTATCAACTAGTACGGGGCAAATTTCGCAATTGCGAACCTATCAGGATCTGTTGAAGAATCCACAGGATGAATCAAATTTTAAAACACTAGTAAACGCCGAACTGTATGTCGTAGATCTCAACGGGCAACAGACTAAATTTATGGATAGCGACATGTTTGTTCAGAAATCATTCTCACCAGACGGACTTTACCTATTGCTTACTACGATTAAGGGGCCATTCTCTTATGTCGTTCCCTATTATCAATTTCCACAGGAAACAAAGGTTTACGATCTAGCTGGAACCCTGATCAAGGTCGTCAACGAAGTTCCTCTAATAGAAGTTCAGCCAAAAGGATTTTCCTCTACGCGTAAAGGTAAAAGATCGATGGGTTGGCGAAGCGACAAACCATCCAGTTTATATTACGTCGAGGCGTTGGATGAAGGGGATGCCGCCAAGAAAGTTGAATTCAGGGATGAACTTTTTACGTGGGATGCACCATTTTCCAGTTCACCAACATCTTTGACTAAATTAATCGATCGCTACAGCGGTGTGTTATGGGGTGACGAAGAAAATACATTGGTTCATTCCTCTTGGTACGATACTCGTAGTGCAAAGACATTCTTATTGAATCCTACTACAGGCTCGTCAAAATTAGTTTTAGATCGTAACTCTCAAGATGCATATAGTGATCCGGGCAATGTCCATATGCATCGAAATCAATATGGAAGACAGGTTATGTTTATCCATAAACAGAAAACCTATTGGGTAGGAAATGGTTTTACAAAAGAGGGGCAATTTCCTTTTATTGATGAATACGATCTAAAGACGGGCGCAAAAAAAAGATTGTATACCTCTGCTACTCCAGGCAAAAAAGAAACGATAATCGATCTCGTTGATATAACAAAAGGAGATATCATCGTATCCGTAGAGTCACCGACATTATATCCGAACTATTTTCTTAAAAACATTAAATCCGGTAAATCATCTGTGCTAACTACTTTTGAAAATCCATTTAAAGGGTTAGATGATGTTTACAAGGAAGTAATTTCGTATAAACGTGCCGACGGCGTAGACTTAACAGGAACATTATATTTGCCAGCTGGATACGATAGGAACAAAAAGGAAAAATTGCCTCTGCTGATCTGGGCATACCCAACAGAGTATAAAGACAAGAGTACTGCGGGGCAGAATACGGCAAACCCCAATGACTTCACCTTTCCATACTATGGATCATTTGTGTATTGGGTAACCAAAGGCTATGCGGTATTAGACGATGCTTCTTTTCCAGTTATTGGAGAAGGTACGGACGAACCCAACGATACATTTATTGAACAACTTGTCGCAAATGGAAAGGCGGCTATCGATGCAGTAGATAAGCTTGGGTATATTGACCGTACGAGGGTCGGTGTGGGCGGACATTCCTACGGTGCTTTTATGACGGCTAATCTGTTGACACATTCGGATTTGTTTGCTGTCGGCATCGCACGTTCCGGCGCTTATAATCGTACCTTGACACCGTTTGGCTTTCAAAGGGAACAGCGCAATTATTGGGATGTACCTGAGGTATATAATACCATGTCTCCTTTTATGCATGCCGACAAGATGAAAACTCCCATGTTATTGATCCACGGTGCAGCAGACAATAATCCAGGAACGTTTACATTACAGACGGAGCGCTACTTTCAGGCATTAAAGAATCTGGGAGCACCTGTCCGCATGGTATTATTGCCTTTTGAGTCACACGGTTACCAGTCCAAAGAAAGTATATTACATGTCCTTTGGGAGCAGGATCAGTTTTTAGAAAAGCATTTGAAAAGAAAATAAAAATTTTAAGCCCCCGCTTATCTAAGTAGGCGGGGGCTTAAAAAAATAAAACTAAATATCAACCTACTCAGGTAATTGTAACATCCTGAATTCTCCCATCTGAAATAGCGTGCCCGACCCTACAGCCCGTACTTGAAGACGATAGTAGTGATATGGCGTCGTATTATCAAAGGTAAATGTGTAAGTTGCCTTACGTCCATTATTATCCGGTCCCCCGGTTGTAGGGAAGATATAGTCATTGTAGCTATCCAATGTTACCCAATTTGTGCCATCATTCGAGGCTAGCATGTCCCAATTCTTAGGATCACGTCCGAGTGCATCATTCCCTGTCGTCATTGTGTATGCATTGATGACCTGTGGCTGGAAGTACTCAAACTGCCAATGGAAGGGACCGCCAATTTGATCTATCCTGAAAATCAAAAATTTGCTATTAATATTATTGTCGATCAGCTTTAGTGATCCTTCACCTGCCTCTTTACCTCCGTCGTTTTCATGCGATACCGAAAACTCATTTTCATACACTGTAAGATCCTTGACAATCCCAGATCTCATCAGTAGCATATCAAGCCTCGTTTTGGATCCTTTTGGTGTTGTCAATATCACGTAAGCATTTACAAACTCACCCGATTGTATGTTGACCTCCATATCGGCGTTCTCCGATTGCTGTACATAGTTTGCGCTTCCACGCTTCACAAACCAATCTGTTTTTCCTATGGTCATGTCTGTATTGTACGACATACGAAGATTTTCTCCAGAAGGAGTTGCAACTAGCTCTACTAATTCTGTAGGCAATATATTTACCGTTTCCTCCCGTTGTGCCCAATAGCCCTCTTCGTTAAGTGAAATTAACTTTACGTTAAAAATTCCTGTTTTGAGAAAGGTGTGTGTAGGGGAGGCCTCTGATGAAGTGCTATCGTCATCAAATGACCATCTGCTATTCACAAAATTGGTAGAACTATTGTTAAATTTAACAGTAAAGGGATCTTTAGGATCGGGTATAGTATAAGTAAAAGAAGAAGTTGGTTTCGGAAGGAGTCCTTCTTCATCGATGATCGGGCTTTCCTCTTTCGAACAGGAAGTGAAGCCTATCATTAAGGATAGGGCCACGTACAAATATTTTTTGATTATAATCATCACGTTTAAAGTTAAAGGTTAACGAACTTTGATCATTCGCCATTCACAAATTTGGAATAGATTTGTGCCGCCGACAATAGCCGTTATATTGAGTCTGTAATGCGTGTAAGAAACGGGATATGCGACGTTAAACCGTCTCGTCAGTAATCTGGTAGCAAATACCTGATTTGAACGGCTATCAATCGTCGTCCAATTAATACCATCATTAGACCCTTGCAGGTTCCATTCCTTAGGATCCCGCGATGCAGCGTCGTTTGCAGAAGTTAAGGTGTAAGCACCTATCTTTTGTGGTTCGGGAAATACGAGCGTGCATACTAAATCGCCCGTAAAGTTCGCTTGCAAGAACTTATTGTTGAAGTTGTTATCTACCATTTTTTTCGATCCTTCGTTAGCGTCGGGACCACCGTTATTGTCCCTATTAACCGAAAATACCCCTAGATGTGTTACATCTTCTTCAAGGACATTGTCACAGTCGATCAAAATAGTAGTATAGCTTTTTTCCGGATTGAGAATGTGCAAAGTCGGGCTTTCTAGACGTACTACAATTGCCAATTGCTTTCCCAGGTTATTATTGATAACTGTCCAAGGTACGTCAAGTGCAAATGTAGCTTCGCTAGCATTGCTCGGGAAGGTGACCTTTTCGACGACCGTGAATTCGCCTTCCTGTAACGCTACGGTATTTGCAGGTAAAGTGCCTGCTAGTATCAGCGCGTCTACAGTATCCGTATCAATGGCAACGGCGACCGAAAAGGCGCTGCTTGGAAAGCTTGCCAAATTAACCACTAATGGGATTGATATTCCTCCCGAACTAGCCGAATAGTTTTGTCGGTCTTTAACTTCGATAATGTTGCCACCTGTCTGTAAAGAGATGTAATGGATGTCGTCCACGGTCAAAAGTTCAGAAGTATTGATAACGATTATACCCGTATTTTGAGTTTGATCGACGCTATTCTCTTTTCCAACGTTATCAATGGTATATCCGATAGCTATTTTTTTTCCAAAATGTTTCTCTACTTCCGTTCTAGCTACCGTTATTTCGAACTGTGCCACGTCCGACCCATAATTCACTTTGGCTACATTATCAATCAATATTGAACTTGATGCTATAGCAGTGACATTTGTTAATTTGCCCTCTTGAATCTGCTTGGTTACGGTATCTTGATTGATTCGCAGGCTCACCTCGAAAGCCTTCGAAGCACCTCCACTCAATTTTAGGTTTACTGGAATAGTGAGTGTTTCATTTGTTTTTGCGATCGTACCAATGTTGGTGCTTGCCGCTACCTGCACACCTTGACCAGCCTGCAAGTCAAAATCTTCGAGATTTGTTTCTTGGCAGGCGACGAAGCTGTAGACTACTATTACTATCAGTGCGAATATTTTAAATATTTTCATCATCTTATAAATTATTTGTCCAACCATACCCGGCCATCCATCTGCCAATTTAATTGGCGAGGCACCTTTAACCAACTGATGATTTGCGCCGACACATCATATGTCCGTGGTACCATTTGGCCCAATTCGGTCGTTGAAGGCGCGCAGATAAAATCATTAAGCTGTGTACTCGGATAGCCGGGGTCACCCAGTTTCAAGTTAGCACCGTATGGCCCTTCGTCGAGAAGCATTCCATCCACGCTGCCACCCATGATCGGCCAGTATCCTGCCAAATTAGCGTAGTACGGATGATTTGGATCTACTCCAATATCGCAGCTAAACTGCTGTACCATATCCTCTGGCATCGCCGTGTTCCAGATCTTTACGTCGGCTAGGTACGCGTCCGAACGCCAGCTTTCACGTGTAGGTAACAAGCCGACTCGTAGCGGCCAGCGGGTATCTAGATTTCCCCAACCGGTAATGTTTGCCTCCCGGTTAAATTGACCATTGGTGTATAATCGTACAAACCGCTCGTTCTCTCTGTGCAGGCCGACAACAGTAATAGTGTTCCAGGTTGCGTCATTCAGCCGTTGATTCTGATCCGCTTTGACCTCCCCATACCCTGTATGACCACGGGCATTGAATACCCAAAAATTGTCTGAAAGATGGATAACCCAGCCGTTCATCAGCTCTCTATCCCAGCCTCCTTGCCAAGTCTCTCTTTTCCCAATTATCGAAGGATGGCTGAATCGATAGTTATTATTTGCCCCCCTGTTTTTCTTGATTTTAATCTCTATCGTGAAATCATCTAATCCAAGATCGAAAAGGTCGTTTTCAGCCTGCAGTTCCGCATATTTAACGTCGTTAAAACGCATAAACTCACCCGAAAGCTTATTCCCAATGTAAGGCTTTCCGATAAATTTCGAATTGTATTTCGGGGAGTATAAAATCGTAAAGGTGTTCAACGATGGGTTGCTAAACACGGTGTTGTCATTTTCTCCCGCCGGGATATCAAAATGCCCACCCTGACTGGAGGTGATAACGACCAACCAGTCTTCACGTGCATAATGTTCTCTCTGCTCCAGTGCTTTCAGGATCTCATCAACCTTGCTATCAAAACTGTTGATGGCCTCCCTGTACGCGTTGTGCGACAGGTCGAATCCGCTGCTTATACCCGCTTTCTGTACATCTTCAAAGTGAGCAGTAATTAAAGAGCGGTCTTCCTCACCTATGCTGGCTATTACCTTGTTTTTAACGTCATCATCACCGGATGCAAGCTTTGCTTCAGCATCTGTCCCGTAATTAGCTAAAAATTGCTGATTGGGGCTAATAATCTCTATTTTGGCTTCCGGATCAAAGTCTGTTATCCGGCTAAAAATAGACGGGTAAATATCCAATTTATTGGTAGCGAAGTTGTTATCTACGACGCCGTGCTTGATATAATTTACACCGGTAAAGATATCGGTCCAGTTTGCCGCAATGCCCTGCGCATTTTCCTCACTTAATCCTACCCAGGTATGGATGGAGTTCGGTAGCAATTTGGTTAGGGTAGGGGATTTGGCATCTCTTACTGATTGCCCGCGTGCGCCGTCTACAATTAGTAATAATACCTTTCGCGCTCCATATACCACATCCACGTCCTCTTCTTCGTTTTGTGGGGGTATTGTCTTGCTAAACTCCTCTTTGCACTGGCCTAAAAGACCTAAGGTTGCGAAGGCTATTAGCAGCAGTTTAATATTTCTCTGTAGCTTTTCCATTTTCATAATCCCATTTTTATTCTATAGTCACTCTAATTATATTGGAAACATCCTTATTGTCGAATTTCTGGAATTCGCCCATCAAAAGCAATGCCCGTTTCCCGTCCTCGGAAGTGGTTTCCACAGCTTGGTACACCGAGCCTATGAACTGTCCCGTCGCATTTAGTGTCGACTCTGCTAAATTACCGTCTGGGTTGAGTAGCATAAAGCCATTTCGGGTTACACCTCCATAGGTTAGGAACCGTCCGGATACCATAATCAGCCCATCGTTTAACTGTTTTGCATAAGTAGGAAATCCCCCTAAAAACACCTTAGCCTGAAAGCTTTCATCCAATGAGCCATCCGCATTAAGTAATGCCATCCTTCGAGCCGGTCGGCCATTATACGTCATAAACTGTCCTAATGCAATGTACTTATTGGTCTCCGCATTGTAGGTCACGTTCGTTACGAAGTAATCCGCCCCCACGCCTTGTGCATTAAAGGTATTGTCGATGGTGCCATCGGGATTCAAGCGGGTGATGTAGCCTACGGTTTTTTCGTCGAAGCGCGTGAACTGTCCAAAAACTAAAATCTTGCCTTGATGCTGTCCCGATTCATGCACTATCGTGCTTAAATCACCGTTGGCACCTTGAAAGGCAGTATTACCATTAAAACGAAATGTTTTATCTAAGGAACCGTCTAAGTTTAAACGTGCAATTTGCCGTATTTCGACGCTGTCCAAAATCGTCGTATCCCGCGTTTCCCTCGCGTTCGGTTTGTCGTATTGGCGGCTCACATAATACCTGAAATGCCCCGTGGCGATAAGTTTGTTATCCTGCGGATAAAGTCGGTGAACGGCACTGTTAAACCCACCGTTAAATCTAGGGACATATTTTGTGGTGTCAGACTGATCGGGTCTCCTATAAGGTTTGATGCCGACGGAATCTAGCCCCCCAGTGAGATGCAAACTGGTCAAATTCGATATGTTTTCACGCTTCATGTCGTAGCCTGAGAACGATCCACCAATGTAATAACGGTCGCCGATTTGTGTGATGGCTACCAATGCACCATTTGCACCAAGACCGGTCCGCCAACTCACATCATAAGAACCGTTCGAAAAAGTCCGTACCAATCGATTGATTGGTCTTACCAAGCCTTTACGGTTGTAGTCTGTAAAATTGCCGATATAAATCACCTTTCCATCCTGCGTGACGAACCTATCATTCACCGAATTATTTGTACCCTGCCTTGCCTCCCAGGTCGGGTCAATTTTTATTCTACCATCTACCTCAAACTCCGGTCCGAAGATGATAACATCGTCAATGGTAATCGACATAACTCCCGTGCTTGCGTACTCAGGGACCTTTACCTGTAGTTCCTCTCCATTGAGGCTGACGATTTCCGCGGCTTGACCACTAAATTTGACAACTGCTTTGTCCCGGTAATCGGAAAGCCCCGATACCTTGAGTTTGACAATCGTACCTACACCGCCGCTTGCCGGCGAAGGTGTTAAGGAGCGATCAAAAACTACGCCCAACGTCTCCTTTCCGGGCCCATAGGGTTCGGAAAAAAATGTCGCTTCTTTCCTACAGCCCGTGGTCAAAAATGATAGGGAAAGTGCCACCACAATATATTTTATAACTGCATTTTTCATATATGTATAATTTGCCTCTTATAGGTCATATCGAATATTATTCGTGTTTGTGAATGTTCTTTTGGAAACATGAATCCGTGTCCATTACCTCTTGCTTTGTATAATATCTGCTATTACATGTGAGTTGTTATGTCCGAACTGGCCCACTGTATAATCCAATACATGTACCACGCCATTGGAGGGCTGTATATCAGACGACGCTATCGCAACCCTACCAAATACATCTGGGTTAGATAGATCGCTGATGTAGGAGATATGCAGTTGCCGATATCCCATATAGCGTAATACCGATTTGCCGTCAGAGCTTCTGGCATCATTAAACACCACTCCGATATTACAAACGGCATCGCCTTGGGATTGGTAATACTGACCACCATATACGTTCATCAGGCTGTAATCGACCTGTGGATAATCCGCCAGTTTGTTTTTACCGTTGAATATATGCCGATGCAGGTAAAAATTCCAGATTAAAGGATCCACATCGCTCAATACTTTAATCGTATCCAAGCCGGCGGCATACAGCTGGGCATTTAGTCCCCCTGCCGTGAAAGAACCGATCAAATGTTTTATATCCTCGTCCCGGGGTGCAAAAAATGTAAACTCATCATTTGTGAATTTATCTTCCAAGCCTGCCAGACGCACAATCTGTGCGATAGTATCAAATTCACGAGGCTTAGCATCTAGATAATCCATCATGGTTCCATCGAAGACAGCTTCTGCGCGTCCACCATCTGTATAATATTCGTCCTCCTTACAAGCAAACAGCAGCGTTGTCAAGACGAAGATTAGCACAACCTTTTTTATTATTAATTTCATCATAACTTTCATAATTATCTACCCGTTGTTGTCCAATATTCATTCAACACGATATGTGGATTGTATCTCCTTGCATCTTGGTGCAAAGGCCACGTCCATGCTCCTCTGTTATATTGATCCAAGTTCATTGGTGCCATCGTCCATGCGGTATTGAGGATCCGTCGCGTACGTATCAGATCAAAATAGCGGTGTGCTTCGCCGATCAGTTCCCGGCATCGTTCCATATAAATAAAATCTTTCAGGTCGTTACCGCCACCACCAGAGTATGGCGATGCCTCGGCTCTTTGTCGAACCAGATTTACTGATGCTATGGCTTCACCGTCACGGTTCAGTTCAGCAAGGGCCTCTGCTTGCAAAAGGATCGCATCTGAATATCGAAAGATGATAATAGAATTTGCAGGGTATCCTTCTTCATTGCCCGACGTAAACACGTTGTACCCAAACTTTTTGAGCGCAAATTGGCCGTTATCCGAAGCAATGTCGTCAAACCACATGTCGCGGCGTAGGTCTGGTTCGCCTTCCGGATAGATGCTGTTCATATACTCCGAAACAAAGTAGGCCGCGCTGATCGATTTATTGTGTCTAGGGAACAGGTATGGCCATCTTAAAAAGTGGCTCCAGAATTGATAATGGTTTCTGACATTAAAAGTGTCCCAAGAAGGTTCCGAAATCCATGTGTCGTCCCCATAGTTGATGCTGCGGTAAAATTCAAATAAGGACTCCTCTGTTCTCCCTTTTGATACTTCAGCCCAGTTCTGCTCCGTCAGGCTATATAAACGATGTGCCTTGCTGTCGATCAACTCTTTGCCTAATGTAGCTACTTCTGTATAGTGTGCTTGGCTATTGGCGCGATCAAAAGAAGCATTCCAGGCATGCATGTGCATCAGCAACGCAATAATAGCACCTCGTCCCGGACGCGCGCCTCTTTCGGCAGGATCACCAAATGTCCAAGGCATCTGATCCTTATGAGGAGCCAAATCGGCAATACACTTATCGAGTACCGATACCATCGGTTCACGCGGTAGAGAGTTCGAAAAATAAGGATCGGTGTAATACACCACATCACCATATAGACGAACCATCCAAAAATAAGTGAAGGCACGGATAAATTTTGCTTCTGCGGTATAACGCGCCTGATCGGCACCGTCTACCCCCGGAATACCTTCTTCCAATTTGGATATTAAAATATTGGCACTTTGAATAACCTGATAATAGCCCTGCCATTTTGTAATTTCTTCAAGTTTATAATCACTAAACATCGTAGAATTAATTGCCAATGGTAGTGCATTGGCGCCTAATACTTCCACGACCGTACGCTCCTCGGGGTCAAGCGGACGCGTCCTTGAATCGCCCGCATTAACAGTTGCCCGGATTTCGCCTGAGCGCGCTTCTCCCGTGGCCCCCATAACCCAGCTTTCTCGTATTTTTTCAAAAAACTTAGCGTACATAAAGGCCATATTCGCTTCAACGTCTTCTTTCGACTGGTAGAAGTTATTCCCGGTCAAACGGTCGATCGGGTCTACTGTTAAATACTTCTGACAGGCGGTTGTCATCAAAAGGACCACTGCCAAGAGCAATCTTTTGATTATCTTATCGTATCTCATATACTGTTTTCTTTTCATGGCATAATTAGAATGAAAGATTTAAACCTACGTTATATGTCCTAGGTATGGGGTATCCATTGGAAAGATCCCTTCCCATACTCGTCACGTTCTCCGGATTTGGTCCGCTGTAGCTGGAGAAAGTCACCACATTGTCCAACGAGACATATACGCGCAGTCGTTGTAGTCCATATCGTCTCAAGGCGTCGCGGCTAAAATTGTAGGCGAGGATTATGTTATTAATTTTAAAATAGGTGCCATCTTCTGCCCAAAGGCTTTGATCAGCTCGAAATGGTCGGACTGTTCCACTCCTCGTGTAGGCGTAGGCATAGGGGTATTTGGCAATATCGCCCGGTTGGCGCCACATATCGTATTCATCAAGCGGTACCACGACTTTATTATCTCCGTCCTTTCCAAAAGGATCGGCCATGAGTCCCATGCGCTCGGCTAATGCATTATTTAAAATGGTACGCTTGGCCGTGTATGACGCATACATGCTAAACTGGAAATTTTTATAGGTAAAGGTATTCTGTACGCCCCCAGTGATGAGAGGCTGTGAATTGCCCGTTCGTACCATATCACGGTCATCATGAATGTAGTCTCCGTTTGTGTCTTGCCAAATCGGATCTCCAGCCTGGAAAGGAATGCCATCAATCGTTCTGTAGCGCAAACCAGTAGCTGGATCCACCGGTACATCTTCGTCTCTAGCATATACCCCCTGGTTGATCAACAGGTAGTTTGAAAGTGTGGCCGTGCCGACCCGGAATACATTATGCTGTCCGTTGAGATTATCGGAGTTGAATTTGATAAACTGTCCACCGTAATGCGCAGGCAATTTTAACAATACATCCTTATTAAGTGCGCCGTTGATGGAAAACGTCCAATTAAAATCGCCTCCTGGGCGTAAAGGTCTAACATTTAACATTAATTCATGCCCATAGTTTGCGATCGCAGCGTCGTTGGACGCCAGCACATTAAACGCAACGGTATTATTTAAAAACTGATCAAAGAGCAGGTTATCTACCTTTTTGTAGTACGTATCATAGACAAAATCGATGCGATTATTAAACAATGCAATGTCTAACCCAAAGTTATACTGCATAGAGGTCGTAGGCTTCAAGTTCGGATTAGGAATCTGACCAAAGTTGATACCTATCCCGGCTTGTTGATTGTAGTTGCCCGAGATGTCGTAGCGGCCGTAAATCCGCTCCAATGTACTGTTTGGCATCACATTGATCCCCCAGCTACCGCGTATAGACGCTAGGCTTATCCAGGAGGCATTATCTTTTACCCATTCTTCATTGTGGGCATTCCAACGTAGGCCGAGTGCGGGGTTTTTCGTATAAAGGTTTCCAAAACCGTTTCCTGAAGAGCCATCCATACGATAGGAAAGATCAACGACATATCTTCTTTTGTAGTCGTAAGAAGTAGACAAGGCAAAGGACAACGCTTTTTCGTTTCTGAAATTGTCCAATAACCCTCCACCCCTTGAAAAATACCCATCATAACCCAATGGACCCTGATAACCATCATTAGGTGTGCGATCAGGTTGGATCGGGAAATCTTGGCGGGTCACATTACGTGCTTCATTAAAGAGGTTGATAAAGATATTATGCGCCTCGTTGAAGGATTTGCTGTAATTCAGCGAGCTACGGCTATACAGTTGCGTTTGCCTTCCAGCAAAAGAATAGACTTTCGAAAACTGATTGTTAGCCGCTGCCGGCGAGAATGTATCTTCCGTACTGGAGACGAATTCGTAACTTAGTGCTGAGGTGAGACGCAGACCTGTTAGAATTTCATAAGAACCCTCAATATAGGGTCTAATAAGTCGAACGGCATTGTCATTTTTTGTACTGATGGAAGAGATGTACTCCGAAGACGCCGAATAGAAAGAAGGCGGCGGCAGTAAGGTAGAAGACATTCCGCCAGAAGCTACACCCGTTTGCAATATGCCGGTACCGTCACCTTTATTTATCTTACCTAATTGGGCAAACACCTGACCCGTGAAGCGAAGCTTGGTGTCTGGGCTGTAGTCCATGCGAAGGTTGGTCGAATAGCGGTCAAAACCCGTGTTGCGGATAATTCCCGTTTCGGTATGGTAACCGATGTTGGCTTTGTACGAAAGCACATTGTTACCGCCATCGACACTTAAGTTATGACTTTGGTTAAATGTGGTCTGAAAATACAAGTCCTGCCAATTCGTTGAGTTATTAAAATACGCGTTCAAACTATCCGATAAATGTGGTGTCTGCTGGATTCGGTCTATATCGGCCTGAGTCAATGCGTTGCCAAAGATCTGCTGGAGCTTGAGCCTACGCTCGAGATTACCCCCCAGTGTTTCCCGTAATTTTGGGGGTGTGCGCATAAATGAATTGTTGACGTAATTGATCCGTGGGATTTCCGAATTACCTCTTTTGGTATTGATGATAATTACCCCATAAGCGGCCAATGAGCCGTAGAGCGAAGTAGCCTGCGCATCTTTCAAAATCTCTATGCTTTCCACATCTTCCGGCGGTATCATAGACAACGGACTGATACCTGGACCTTGTTGCTGTAAGCCCATTTCGGATGCCCTATCCGCATCCAACGGTACGCCATCGATAACATATAGGGGGGAGGTCGGCATCAGTATAGATTCATTCCCCGACCCTGCCGTCGCTAAAGTAGAAAGACCACGAATCTGGGTTGTACCACGAAATCCCGGTGCACCGGTGTTCACCTGTATATTGAGTCCCGGTGCCCTTCCTTGCAGTAAGGTTTCCAAAGATCCTGGAATGTCGCGGATATCATCTGCTGTGATGATATTTGATGCTCCGGTAGAGGTTTCCTTTGGACGTTTTACATAACCGCGCGTTACGACTACCTCTTCCACCTCACTACTTGATGGCTCCATATTGACCGTTAACGTGGTTTGTCCGTTTGTTATAGTTGCCCGTTTGTCACCATAACCTACCAACTTGAAAAGTAGGGTGGTGCCTGGACCGACAGATACTGTGAATCCTCCGTTTGCATCTGAAGCAATGAGAGATCGGCCTGTGGCTGCATTCCTAATGGAGACATTGGCTAGGCCTTGGCCGTTTTCGTCCAACACCCTTCCTTTCACGGTGGTTTGTGCCGTAGCAGAAAGGCTAAGGCTCATACAAAATAGGAGTATGCTATATATAATTTTATTTTTCATAAAAAGCCTTGTTATTCGTTGTCAAATTTTGGATTATCGTTTTTGAAATGAAATACGATTTCCCAATCGCCTTTCTTAAAGATCTTAAAATTCAGGCCAAATCTGGCAACAAGCCGAGCGCCGCCCCAGCCGATACGGGAATACCCAAACTCCAAGAAAGCGCGGTTACCAGCTGAATAGTCCGTTAATATTGATGTTAATGGTACAGGATAGGCAACATCGTATTGCACATATTCATCAGTAACTTCTTTATTAAATCCATGTACCAATTCGTCCCAGCGGGTTTCATTGAATTCCAGCGGATAGATCGGAATACTGTCTTTGTTCAAAAATTTGAAGCGCAGTTTATTTCCATTTCCACCTTCAAAAGGACGGATATAAACGACTATATCTTTCTTTTGAGTGTTATTCACTAAGGGCACATTTGTGGTTTCGCCTATAATATTCGATATAAACGAAGGTACAATGTATGCTCTTTTTCTCGGATCATTCGGGGCATTGGGATCTGGTGCGATGCCACCTGTGTACGGGTTGATATCGGTTGAGGGTTCGTAAGGTATTTCTCGCCAGGGAATAAGCTGAAAATCCTTAACGTACCGTATGCCACCAGAATTACTAAGCTTTAGGTCAAAAAAGCGGATATCTTGCGTTTTTAGTACGGTGTCTACAGGACGAGGTGTCACAAGTTCATTTGTAGCTGCGGCATGCATAATAAAGCGGCCTCCAGCGTCGACTTCAAACAGTGGTTTGTCCACTAAACGCCGTTTATTTTCAATTTCCTGTAGCGAGGTCTCTTCACCATCATATTCTGCAATCCATTCATAAGTCGGTACGACCTGTAAAAAGTCAGTTACGGGTCTACCGTCACCAAAACGTGGATTGATGATCTCGAAAGCGATAGGTAGGGTAGAATTGTTTGCGTTCAACGGATTCATTACGTTGGTCATCCCTAACCTGGGTTCTAATACTTTGTTTGTATAAGTGAGATTTTCACTGATAAAGTCCTTATCCTCTGGTAAGTCATATATTTCTGTGCAGGATGCGAATACGAAAGAGACACTTGTCACTATTCCCAAGACCTTGTATTTTATATATTTCATCTTATTAGGTTATCGTTAAGTTCATCTGTTTTATAGTAGCTCTTCGTAATTTACGGACCAGTCTGCCAATTGGAAGGTTGAACCTGCACGTATTCGCGTAACGGTCAGACGATAATAGGTATACGCTACCGTGTTTCTGATTCTAAACACGCGTTGCATAAACCGATTTACAAATTCTTCCGAGGATCTCGAATCCAACTGCACCCAAGTCGAACCGTCATGAGAACCCTCCAGCCGCCAATCAATCGGATCTCTATCTTGCACATCGTTAGCGGAGGTCAAGGTGTAGGCGTTGGCCACGGAAGGTTCATTTAATTGTGCTTGCATCCAAATGGAATTACTAAAGCTCACTAAGAATTTGGTTTGTGCATTCCCGTCGAAAACGTACTTTGATGCTTCCTGTGCATTGGGGCCTCCACTATGTTCCGTTGATGCGCTAAACGTGCCACCTACGGTGACAAATAAATTCGGTGGAGGTGGTTCATAAGTCAATCTCTTCACGAAATCGGCGAAACCAAACACATGATCGGGTGACAACACGTGCACGACGCCATTCGTAGTTTCAATATTAATCGATGCGGTACTGGTCGTTACCCAATCGCGTATAAAGGAGCTGTTTTTAGTATCGCTAAATTCGATAACCGAGGGGCCTCCATGGATGTAACCAGAGGAGTATGATTCCTTCAATTTTCCGTGCATAGGATACCCATAACGGAAATCGCTTAACGACTTGCCGTCCTTGGATGCCAGCGAATCGCCGTTAAGCTTACCGCGTACAATATACTGTGACATCATCGTGTCTAGATGTGCCAAGTCTACATCTAGTAGGTATTCTCTAGACTGGTCCGCCCGTCGGCGAACGATATTTAGGTTTTCTATTGCCAGCCTAAAGCTTTCATTGGTCGGCGCAAATAAAGTTACCCTATCGTTGGTCAACACTTGGTCGAGTCCAACTCGGTCGACAACTTTTATGATTGAATCGTACACACCTGGCTTACTTTTAAGATATGCATAGATGTTTCCGTTAAATTGTTCTTTTTTTAACTCATGTTTATAGAAACCGTCGTCCTTGGCGCAGGAAAGTGCTAAGAGACAACATAAAGCGTATAATATTCGGAGTGTCATGATAGTTCTTTTTTTATTGAAGATTATTGCCAGTAGTTGTTTTGTTCCAAAAGAACATTCTGCCGGAGCAAGGATTCGGCAATAGGCCAATAAATGCCGCCTTCTCTAATCAACTGTACAAAGTCTGGATCGTTGTTTTTAATTTTATGGTATCGTACAAGGTCATACCAGCGATGTCCTTCAGCCATTAATTCCCGACGCCTTTCCTTGAAAATAGCATCTACTAAATCGCCGTTGTTGGCCTCTGAATATAATGCTAAGCCTCTATTTTCACGGATTCGATCCAGCATTTCCACTGCTCCATTCCGATCACCCAGCACAGCTAGTGCTTCGGCGCGCAGCAGAACCATATCTTCTAGCCTCGAAAAAACGAGCGCACTTGAAAAGATACGAAAGGAAGGGTCGGTATTTCCGCCCTGAATACATTTTATCTTACTGAGAATAGGGTAGCGGCCATTGAAATTTCTAAAATAATTTTCAGTAACCGGATTTCCTAACGTATCTATGCTAAAGCGTTCATCTTTTGGTTCATTAAAAACAGAAGAGATAGTCTCCTTTGTATAGTACATATCCGGGATACTTTTATTCACAACGGGAGCGGCCAGAGTAAGCTCCTCTACTTGACCTGTGAAATTAGCTTCCACATGACCCCAAATAGAGGGGAAGGCAAACATCTGGCTACTGTGTTTATCAAAAAAGAACCCACTTGGGGAGACCAAACTTGACGTGGCTACATAGTTGATATTGGCCCTCGTATAATTGTCCATAACATAAGCCGTATAGGATGCCACATCGGGATAATTTTCTTGCCAGGCTGCCAAGTGCGCCATGATGGCGTAGGCTGCTATTTTGGTAGCCAATGTGCCATCCCAGCGAGATGTCGCTTCGTTGTAATAGTTGCCCAGTTGCTCCGGCTCGTTTACGCTATATCGCACAGGGAGATGGTCGGCGGCCTGTTGAAGTTCCAGTTCAATCCATGCCATTAATTTTTCCTTTTCTTCCCGTTTTTTAGAAGTAAAACTGCCTTCCGAAGAGCTTGTAATCAGCGGCACATCGCCCCATATTCGGGTCATGTTAAAGTACGCGAAGGCACGCAAAAATCGGGCTTGCGCCATGTCCACATTTAAATTGTTTTGTGTATAACGTTCGTCTTTTTCGAGCACCTCGTGTGCACGCTCCAAAAAGATGTTGGCCTCGTTGATTACGGCATACCATCGACGCCAGTTGCGCAATGCTTCTAATGTTGGATCGTTAGCGTTTAGTTCGTTTGCCGATATGGACCGTAAGTCCATTCGTGAAGGTATCGCATACTCGCCACTCCGTACTTCCCCGTATAGCCAAAAGGCATTCCGATCTACTAGGGCGGATTTAGTCATGGCGTACACGCCCATCAATTTTGCTCGGGTATCTTCTATTTTCTCCCACATGTTTTCTTCCGAAACCACCCGTGTTGAATCAATGTCAAGCATATTGTTGCAGCTTGTACATAGTAGGATCAAGAACATCAAATAATAAAGTATCTTTTTCATGAGGCTATGTTAAAAATTCAATTTAAAACCCATTAAAAACGTCCTTGGAATAGTCATATTGTATCCCTCGTCGTACCCCAGATAATTCGCGATTTCTGGGTCGCGTCCTGAATAGTTTGAAATCGTAAAGAGATTGTTTGCTGCAATATAAGCGTATAATTTGCCTCCGCCCAGCTGTGATCCCAAGAGGTCGGAGAAATTGTAACCCAGCGAGACCTGTCTTAGTTTCATGAAAGCGCCATTCTCGAGGAATAAATCCTGCGAAGATTGGTAGGCATTCACGGTGCTCCATGGATTGTATAATGGATATTTGCTGTAGTCGCCACGCTTTTCCCAATACGTGATTTCTTTAATGGAATTGACATTCTTTGCGTTTTCATTATTGATAAAATCAAAACGGTTTGCCATTTCCTGATTGAGAATCTGTCGTCCCAGATTAAAATACAAATTAACCTTTAGGTCGAAATTTTTGTAATAAAAATCATTCTGCCATGAACCCGTTACTTTGGGAATATGATTACCACGCATCACCCGATCTTCGGAAGAAATGCGGTTGTCACCATTTTGATCTGTCCACGCGGGATCGCCAGCTTTAAAGGTTATTCCATTATAGTTTTTCTTTACACCGTTTATTTCCGGCACTTCGGAATCCGTTCGATAAATTCCTTCGTTTTCCAGCACCCAGAAAGCATCGATCCGTTCGCCAACTTTAAGTTTACGGTTCTGAATGACCACCTCGTCCAGCCCGCCAGGCAATCCGGTTAATTTGTTGTTATTGGCGCCCACGTTGATCCCGGAGTGCCACCGGAAGTTCCGCTCCAGACCAGTAATAATATCTCCGCCAAAAGCTAATTCGATCCCGGTGTTACGTACGTCCATCCCTGCCTCTAAACTGTATTCATATCCATATTCTGCGTAGGCAGGAAGAGTTAATACTTGATTTTTATTATCCCGGATATAAGCATCCAAGGTAATATACGCGTTTCGTTTGGACAGTTGGATGTCAATTCCCACATTCGCTTGATCGGTATAGGCCCAGGGCATATTATATCCAACCCATCCATCTTCATACGGCCGTACTAGGGCTGCGATCCCGTTATATGCCGGTACGATAACATTTCCGGTGTAACCAATCTGTGCCGTATAATTCGGCCCTTGCGAGATATTATCGTACATATTTAAGATGCCTAGTCTTCCGGCACTGGCCCTAAGTTTGAAACCTTGGATTGCATTATCATCTTCTAAGAACTCTTTTTTAATGTCCCATCCCAACGCGAGAGACGGTGTAAACAGCCAGCGACTAGTTGGCTGGGCATTGGAAGACCCGTCGTAACGGAGTAATAAACTGGCGGAGTATTTGTCCATTAAGTTATAGGTTCCACGACCGAAGAACGATACGAGGTTGTGGCGTGTACGGTCTAAGAACTTATAAGTAAGCTGTCTTGGAAAAGCTGTTGGGTTTAAGAAATCTGGATTGTTACGACCATTGATCTGCGGTCGAGAATCCAAAAGGTTTATCTTAATATTATTATTAATCCCTTTGTAAGCATAGGCGTAATTGTACTTATGCAGGTCCCATTGTAAGACATTTCCGGCTTCCAAGAAAAGGCTGCTGTTGTCCATTTCCCAATCATAAGAAGCTACATTATCATACATCAACCGCTGGCTATAGCCGTAATAGTTTGAAGCAAAGCTGTTGCCCTCCATCAGGTCGCTATGGTGAAAAAGATCACGAAATCCTTCATTATAATCAACCGACATGCTTGATTTAAGTTTGAAGGATCCAAACTGTACATTGAGTGCCATATTGCCTTCTAAGATATTCGAAAAGTTATCGTCAAAACCTTTGTCATGTATCAACCGATAACTATCATAAGCTTCTTTGTTGGGAGCCAATGGCGCGCTTAAATCGGGTAGATACGAAAGCATGGCATAGCGATTTCGGAGGTTTTTGTTTCTGTTCCTGTCAAGACGTGCTGCGTTGATGGTGGTGTGGAAAAATAACCATTTGAGTGGTTGCAGATCCAGTTGAAACCGAGCATTGTACTTCTTGAAATTGGTATCTTCGGCGATCCCTGAATTTTGTAACGTGCCCAGCGAGAACTGGAAATTAGACCGTTTTCCACCACCTGATAAACGCGCATTTATGCCATAGTTTAGCCCGTTATTATAGTAGCTATCGCTCCAATTTGAAGGCCCGTAATAACGGTTATTCAAAGAGTCGCTCAAATATACAGGATAGGTATCATCGGCATTGTAACGTCCGTTGGAGGTATATAGGTCGTAAAACTGCTGTCTAAATCGATTTTCATAGTCACCGTTAATGGTGGTCACATGCGGTCTGCTGGCCATTCCGACAAAGCTGTTGACACTGATTCTTCTTCGATTGTCGCTGGCACTTTTCTTAGAGGTGATTTTAATAACACCATTGGCAGCTATAGGGCCGTAAATCGCTATACTCGCCATATCCTTCAACACCTCGATGGAGGCAATGTTATCCACGTCTATATTACTCAACAAGTTGTTTTCCGGTCCAATCCGATCAATGTCATAGGCCTGAATCATGTAAGAAAAGGGATGGGGGCCGATCATCGGTATACCATCTAAAACCACGAGTGGTTGATTCTGATATACATCTTTATTACCGAATATCGGCGATGAAATCCCCCGGATAAACATGTAATTGGGTGTGCCCGGTTCACCTGTTGGCTCACTAACATACAGACCCGCTGCCTCTCCCTTCAACAGTTGGGGGATCGTAGCGTTACCATACAGCGCAATGTCTTCAATAGGCTTATGTACAGACTTTGCTTTGATATTCTTAAAGTTCAGATCAAAGACCGAGTCTAAAAGCTGGGGGACAGTATCCTGCACTATATTCAGCGAGTTCGTTGCTTTAGCAACACCTTCTTTATATTCAGCAAATAGCTGAACATGAAGTAATAGCATAAAAAACACAGCAGGAATACCGACATTATATGTACTTGGAAATTTCTCCTTCATATAAATTTAGGTTTTTAGTTTTATTATAATTGACGATTATACTCTATAAATTTATTTAGATCGCGGTATGACTAGACCTTCGTTGAAGGATCCTGACATTGATTTTTTAAATGTGCGAGATGGACATGCATTGACGAAATCATATTTTAATTTTCAATTGGTTATTAGTTTTTAGTTTAGAATTGTTAATACGATTTAGCAAATTTGTACTAACAATATGTTGCTATAGTCTATCTGTTGCATCGGTTCATAAGTATAAAATAATTTTTGTGCTTGGTTTTTTAATCATAATTCAGACAGGTTAAAATCCAAATGTTATCTATTCTCTAGTTTAAGAGGCTAAAAATAAATCGATTTAGCTTCGTTATCAAAAATAAATTAAAATCATAATTTATTCGATAATTCAAATGTATACATAAAAAAGTTACAATCAAAAAAAAAATAATATTTTTTGATTAATATCCTCCTATGGCTTTCTGAAGCATATTTTTGGTTTTGTTACAGTCAGTGTCCCTAATAAAAAAAATGAAGCTGTCTAAAAAACTCTTATAAAGCGTGTAATCGTCATTTCGACCAAAGGGAGAACCGAGCTTGCGAGCTCGGTTTTAAATTTATCTTCGATGAGCGCTTCTGGGGTTCTCCTTGTTCCTCGTCGAAATGACGACGTAATTTACTTTTTAGACACCTTCATTAAAAATTTACCCTTTATTATTGAGCCGCTTTAACCTGGAACGGTAATAAGTAATTGCCCCATGCCAATGTGACCTTACCCGTTTTATCTGCATTGATCTTAAACCGCTCCTGCGCGGTGGCTCCACTACTGTTAATTACAGCAACACGCAGGACATCTTGCTTTTCATCGTATTTGCCTGCACCCCACTGATCCCACGTTTTATTAAATATGAGTATTGTTTGCATCTCACCAGGGAGAGTGTATAAACTATATTTACCTTTGGCGAGCTTTTCGTTATTAATCAGTACATCCTTGTCAAACTCAATAGTAGTCGCTTCGTTAGCCCCCGTGCGCCATACTTGCCCCAATGGCACAATATCTACTCCTATTTCTCTCCCTTTTAGTGAAGGACTGCTGTAATGTATCTCCATTGTAAGACCATCATCTGTTGTCACTATTACGCTGTCTGGCGGGCTAGGTCTTTTACTTTTGTCAGTCTGTCCAAATACAATGGTGCACACCATCGTCATCATAATTAAAAGTGTTGTTTTCATTTTTTTATTCGATTTAGTCTATATAGTGAAACAATAAAAGTGATTGAATGTTTGCGAAAAATTGTCCGTATAAACAAAAAGAAGGTGTCCCAAAAAGGGAACCTTCTTATCTTTTTTTAAAAGACCTTTTTAGAGAGCCTCTTTTTGTAATAGTTATACCAAATACTCAAACAAGGTCTGGTCTTTATTGACTTCGATGAAATCGAATTTATACATTTTCATGCGTTCGATAAAGCTGATATAATCCTTAGGATCATTGAGTTCAATACCAATTAATGCGGGACCGCGTTCACGTTCGGTCTTTTTGATGTATTCAAAACGGGTGATATCGTCCTTAGGGCCAAGTACTTCGGTGACTAAAAGACGTAGTGCACCGGGGCGTTGTGGAAATCGTACAATAAAATAATGTTTGAATCCTTCATAGAGCAAAGACATCTCCTTGATCTCGCTCATCCGATCGATATCGTTGTTGCCACCAGAAACAATGCAGACCACCTTTTTGCCTTTGATTTCTTCCTGATGGAACTCCAATGCGGCAATAGACAGTGCGCCGGCCGGTTCAGCTACAATGGCATCCTTGTTATAAAGTTCTAAAATCGAGGTACAGATTTTGCCTTCTGGAACAGACTTTACAGAATCCAATAGTTGACTGCTGATGGTATAGGTTAATGCACCGATCTTTTTGACGGCTGCTCCATCTACGAACTTGTTGATGTGTTCTAACTCGATGGGACCTCCATGTGCAATGGCTGCTTGCATGGACGGAGCTCCTTCGGGTTCTATACCATACAGTTTTACCTGCGGAGCAACTTTCTTCATATGATAGCCTACTCCCGAGGATAGCCCACCACCTCCTATGGGGAGAAAGACTGCATCTAGATCAGGAAGATCTTCTAATATTTCAACAGCTACGGTCCCTTGCCCTTCAATGATTTTAATGTCGTCAAATGGTGGTATAAAATTCAGACCCTGTTCGGTAGCATATTCTGTCGCTGCTTTCTGGCAATCGTCAAAGGTATCGCCTGTCAGTACAATTTCGATGTGCCCATTTCCCCACATTTCGGTTTGAGTGATTTTTTGACGGGGTGTAGGTCCGGGCATAAAAATAACACCCTTGATGCCTAACTTTTTGCATGACAAGGCCACCCCTTGTGCATGATTACCTGCACTGGCACATACCACGCCACGTGATCTCTCTTCTTCCGATAGACTCACGATTTTATTGTAGGCACCACGTAATTTATACGAACGCACGACCTGAAGATCTTCTCTTTTTAAGTATACGTCTGCACCATACTTTTCAGAAAGGTGCAGGTTGTATTGTAGCGGTGTGCGCGTTACAACGTCTTTTATACGTTCTTTGGCTTGTAGCGAATCTATTTCTAATGTTGATAAGTCCATTTTATACTCCTTCATCCTTGTTCTATATTATTTAACTAAGGAAAGCAGATCTTCATCGTTAATGTCTTTTTTTGCATCTGCGATAATCAAGAAACGCTCGTACGTATTGGCCAAGGTTTCTTTGTCCAAGTGATAGCCTAAACGTTCTAAGTGATGTTTTAACGCATGGCGACCTGATCGTGCAGTCAAGATAATATCAGCTTCTTCTAAACCAACATCTTCCGGACGGATGATCTCGTAATTTTCACGATGTTTCAAGAAGCCATCTTGATGGATCCCCGAACTGTGGGCAAAAGCATTTCGACCCACAATAGCTTTATTGGGTTGTACAGGCATGTTCATCATGTCGCTCACTTTTCGTGAAATATAGGTAAACATGGTACTGTCAATATTGGAGCTCAGATTTCCAAAAGATTGATTATGTACTTTTAAGATCATCGCTACCTCCTCTAATGATGTATTGCCCGCACGCTCTCCGATACCATTGATTGTACATTCTACCTGCCGAGCCCCATTCTGCACTGCAGCAATAGAATTGGCCGTAGCTAACCCAAGGTCATTATGGCAATGTGCCGAGATGATAGCCTGGTCAATGTTTTTCACATGCTCTGTAAGATATTTTATCTTAGCACCATATTGATCGGGTAGGCAATAGCCATTTGTGTCGGGAATATTCACTACTGTGGCACCGGCAGCAATGACAGCTTCGATCATTTGAGCAAGATAGGCCAGGTCAGCACGGCCGGCGTCTTCGGCATAGAATTCGACATCTTCGACATATGATTTCGCATGTTTCACAGCCGCTACAGCTCTTTCCAAAATCTCTTCCCGGGTACTGTTAAATTTGTATTGGATATGCATATCCGACGAGCCAATTCCGGTGTGTATACGTGGACGGTTGGCATATTTTAGCGCATCAGCAGCTACATCGATATCGTTCTTATTGGCCCTGGTTAAGGCGCAAATAATCACATCGTCTACGGCTTTGGATAATTCGACTACCGATTGGAAATCGCCGGGACTTGATACCGGAAATCCAGCTTCAATAATATCAACGCCCAACCGTTCTAGATCTTTAGCGATTTCGATTTTCTCTATCGTCGTTAATTGGCATCCAGGAACTTGCTCACCGTCGCGAAGCGTCGTGTCGAAGATGTATAAGTGATTCGGATCGTGTAACATAATTTTAAATTAAAAAATTAATAAAGTATACATTAAGATGTCATCGAGTTATAAAGTGATGCAGGTTATGACGATTACCTTTTATCCATCATTTGGATAGGAGAAAACTGTTTACAGTAAGCCATAATTAGCATAGCCAAAATCTTAATACTCAATACTCATATCTTAATACTATTTAATAAACTCCAAAACTTTAGCACCCATTTCGTTTGTGCCTAAAAGGTTATTGGATGCAGTCTCCGCATTTGCGATATCACCTGTTCTCCAACCCGCTTTTAATGTATCCGCTACGGCTGTAGTCACCAACTTCGCCTCTTCCTGTAAACCAAAAGCAATATCGAGCATCAAAGCTGCAGATAGGATAGAAGCTAATGGGTTTGCTTTGTTTTGACCTGCTATATCGTGTGCTGAACCGTGGATGGGTTCGAAAAAGCCTGTCCCGTCACCAATAGAGGCTGAAGCTAACATACCCATAGATCCCGCAATCTGTGAAGCCTCGTCTGTCAATATATCGCCAAATAAGTTCGCCGTCAATACGACATCAAATTTTTTCGGATTCTTTACCAACTGCATTGCCGCATTATCAATAAACATGTGTTCAGTTTCTACATCAGGATACTCCTGTGCGATCTCCTGTACGACTTCGCGCCATAGGCGAGAGGTCTCCAGTACATTCGCTTTATCGACGGAGCATAATTTTTTATTACGTGTACGTGCCGCATCATATGCTTTACGTGCGATGCGTTCTACTTCGTAACGGTGATAGTTCATCAGGTCAGAAGCGAATGTATTATCTTCATTGCGTCTTTTTTCGCCGAAATATACATCACCCGTCAACTCACGGAAGAATAAGATGTCTGTTCCACGTAACACCTCCGGTTTCAAACTGGAAGCGTCTAATAGTTCATCAAATAATAAGATTGGGCGCAGGTTGGCATAGAGTCCCAACTCTTTGCGTATTTTCAAAAGACCCTGTTCTGGGCGTACTTTTGCTGAAGGATCATTGTCATACTTCGCATGACCAATAGCACCAAATAAAATAGCATCTGAAGCTTTTGCTTTTTCCAGGGTTTCGTCGGGAAGTGGATTACCAGTCGCTTCAATAGCCGTGTGACCCATGATAGCTTCGTCAAAAACAAATTCATGGTTATATTTTTGGGCTACAGCTTCCAATACTTGCTTTCCCCAAGTAGTTACTTCTTGTCCAATTCCATCGCCTGGAATAATAAGAATATTTTTCTTCATTATAGTGTTAAACGTTTTCTAATATATTTTCTACGGCTATGACTTCGCCTTGTTCTAATACAATTCGCTGCTCGATACATTTCGGTAGTTGACTCTCGTAATGACCCACATAAATTAATGTTTTACCATGCTGCGCCAATTCATCTACTACATCGTTAAAATATTGGGTTTGATCACTATCCAAACCCTGACAAGGTTCATCCAGTACCAATAAAGGTGGATTTTTGATAATTGTCCTTGCAAGTAATGCTAAGCGTTGCTTGCCCAGCGGTAAGGTATGAAGCAATTGATTTTTGTATTCCGTTAAATCGAAAAAATCCATCAATTCTTCAATCTGTTTTTGCTCCTGAAATTTAACATCGATAAACCAACCGATGCTATCGTAAAAGCCAGAAGCAATGGTATTCCACACCGTCGCATTTTGGTCAAAATACCAATGCATTTCCGGAGAGATAATTCCAATTTTATGTTTAATGTCCCAAATACTCTCCCCTGAGCCTCTCTTATTACCAAACAGATGAATATCCATTCCGTAAGATTGCGGATGATCACCGTTGATCAGACTCAACAAGGTAGATTTACCAGACCCATTAGGGCCCTGTAAAACCCACTTTTCGCCGATCTTCACTTCCCATGAAACATTTTTCAATACGTTTTTCTCACCATAATGAATATGCACGTTATTCAATCGTACGATAGTATCATGTGGTGTATGTGGGACTTCTTTTAAGAAAGTCGGCAGAGTTCTAAGTTGACGTATGCTTTCTTTTGCAAACGCAAGAGGACTGGCCAACTCATCGATTTTACCATCCCGGAGTTGCGCGAAACGATTAATGGCGTTCGGAAGGCGGGTGTCATTACTGATAATAACTAAATGTACACCCTCCTCGGCTAGCTCATCAAGCCATCGGTTTAATATAATTCGTGAATTTTTATCCAAGCCGGTATAAGGCTCGTCAACAATTAAAAGCTGCGGTTTAAGCCATAGACCTTTCACTAACTGAAGCTTTTTGTGTTCACCACTCGAAAGTTCGATCAATTGTGACTGCTGCACATCGGCAAAGCCAAATTCGATCAATCTGTTTTCTATCTCCGAAAAATCTAAATTCTCCTGCTGCGCGAAATGTTCCAACTCAGCCTTTACAGTTAAAGTATCTTGCCCTTGGTGTTTATTGAAGCGCTGCTGATAATAGAAATTCCGGTCTCCTTCCAGATTGGTGAATTGAAACCAATTGGAAATATAGTATGCTTTTGCAGGTAAATGACTTGTCGTATCGAAATGAATTCGTGTATTTCCACTTGCCCTTGTCAGACCTGCAAGAGCCTTACCTAAGGTTGTTTTGCCTGTTCCACTTTTGCCACCTATAAGCCATTGTTGTCCCCTCTGGATCGTCCACGAAAGATCATTCAATACGATTTGTGTGGCGTATTGAACCGTGAGGTGCTGTATCTGGACAAAAGGTATTGGCATTATCTGTTTTGTTCGAATTCTTCGATTAAATCTTTTTGACTTAGGATGTAGTCGATATCATCATATCCATTAATCAAACACGATTTTTTGTAAGGATTGATTTCAAAAATATATTGATCTCCTGTGGCAGGGAGTGTTATGCTCTGAGCTTCCAGATCAACGACTACTTCGGCTGCAGGATTGGTAAATACCACATCGAAAATCTTTTTCAAAAAATCATCTGGAACTTGAATCGGCAACACCCCGTTGTTCAAGGCATTACCTTTAAATATATCCGCAAAAAATGAGCTGACGACAACGTCAAAACCATAATCCTGAATCGCCCAGGCGGCGTGTTCTCTTGAAGATCCGCAACCAAAGTTTTTACCAGCGACTAATATTTTTCCGTAATAAGTCGGATTATTCAATACAAAATCCGCCTTTGGTAGATTATCTGCTTCATATCGCCAATCACGAAACAGGTTGTCTCCAAATCCGTCACGGGTCGTTGCTTTTAAGAAACGAGCCGGAATAATCTGATCCGTATCTATATTTTCAATCGGTAGGGGCACTACCCTTGAGCTTAATGTTTCAAATTTTTTCATTTTTTTTTAAGTAAAAAGTCAAATGGCAAAGAGAGACCGCAGGTATGGCTTAAGCTTTTACCATCAAAATCTCAATACTCAATACTAATATCTCAATACTAAATTAATTCCCTAACATCGACAATTTTGCCTGTGACAGCAGCAGCAGCAGCGGTAAGTGGGCTCACCAGCAGAGTGCGTGCATTTGGGCCTTGACGACCTTCAAAGTTTCTATTCGAAGTTGAAACACAATATTTACCCGCTGGAATTTTATCTTCGTTCATCCCTAAACAGGCTGAACAACCGGGTTCGCGTAATTGGAAACCAGCTGATTCGAATACCTTGTCGATACCCTCCAATTTTGCTTGCGCTTCTACCTGTTTAGAACCCGGTACAATCCAGACTTCTACATTAGAAGCTTTTTGTTTTCCCTGTACAAAGGCAGCTACCTCACGTAAATCTTCAATGCGAGAGTTCGTGCAACTTCCTATGAAGACATAGTCAATAGGTTTTCCGATGACTTCTTCACCATCCTGAAATCCCATATAATCCAATGCCTTTTGGTAAGATGGGCGCTCGGATTCGGGTTGAGTAACGGTTGTAGGAATTTGTTCTGTAATACCCATGCCCATACCCGGATTTGTACCGTAGGTAATCATCGGTTGGATATTTGCTGCATCAAATGTCAACACGGAATCAAATTCTGCGTCATCATCCGAATATAATGTTTTCCAATAAGCGAGGGATCTTTCCCATTCCTCTCCTTTGGGAGCGAATTCGCGACCATTTACATAGTCAAATGTAATTTGATCTGGAGCAATCAGTCCGCCGCGTGCACCCATTTCGATACTCATGTTACAGATAGTCATTCGAGCTTCCATACTCAAGGACCGAATAGCCGATCCAGCATACTCGATGAAGTATCCAGTACCCCCAGCAGCGGAAATTTTAGCAATAATGTATAAGATAATATCTTTTGCACCTACGCCTTTCTCCAATTCACCATTAACTTCGATTTTCATCGTTTTTGGTTTTTGTTGCAACAGGCATTGCGTGGCAAAAACTTGTTCTACTTGGGAAGTCCCGATACCAAAAGCAATCGCACCAAATGCACCGTGGGTAGAGGTGTGGCTATCGCCGCATACCATGGTTTTTCCAGGTAGGGTTACACCTAATTCAGGCCCTATAACATGAACGATACCTTGATAAGGATGGCCCAGACCATATAACTCGATGCCGAATTCAGCACAGTTTTTAGTGAGCATATCCACTTGATAACGGGATAGTTCTTCTTTGATAGGAAGGTGTTGATTTAAAGTAGGGACATTATGGTCGGCTGTTGCTACAGTTTGTTGTGGACGTAACACCGGAAGACCTCTCTTGCGCAATCCATCAAACGCCTGAGGAGACGTTACTTCATGGATCAAGTGGGTGTCGATATATAAAATATCTGGAAACCCTTCTTGACGTTTGACGACATGTGCATCCCAAATTTTTTCGACTAATGTTTTTCCCATGTTTTTCTCTTTCTCTATGTTGTTGTAAATTTTATAAGGGGTAAAATGAAAAAATGCAATTTTACCCCTTATTTTACCATCTAAATTACGGAAATTTAGACAGTTTTTATTGTTTTCATTGCCGTCATCGCTTTACGTAGTTTTCTACCCACGATTTCGACGGGATGGTCACGTAAAAGTTCATTCACCTGAACTAGTTTCACATTATCTACGGAACCGTCTTTCCCATCGTTAAAGTTTTTACCAACCAGATCCGTGTCTACTTTTTTCATGAAGTCCTTCAATAACGGTTTACAAGCTTGGTCAAATAAATAACATCCGTATTCGGCAGTATCCGAAATAACACGGTTCATTTCAAATAATTTTTTACGTGCAATTGTATTTGCGATCAATGGAGTTTCATGTAGCGACTCGTAGTAAGCAGATTCAGCTTTAATACCCGCCTCAACCATCGTCTCGAAAGCCAATTCAACACCTGCTCTTACGAAAGCAACCATTAGCGTGTAGTTATCGAAATATTCTTGTTCAGCAATCTTTACATCACCTGCCGGCGTTTTTTCAAAAGCTGTCTCACCTGTTTCTGCTCTCCACTTCAATAAGTTTGCATCACCATTTGCCCAGTCTTCCATCATTGTTTTTGAGAATTCACCTGAGATGATATCATCTTGGTGTTTTTGAAACAACGGACGCATAATATCTTTTAATTCTTCCGAAATTTCGAAAGCTTTCAATTTTGCTGGGTTGCTCAAGCGGTCCAACATACCGCTTACACCACCGTGCTTTAATGCTTCAGTGATTACTTCAACGCCATACTGTACTAATTTTGAAGCGTATCCTGCGTCGATTCCCTTTTCGACCATTTTATCGAAAGAAAGAATAGAACCAGTTTGTAACAAACCACAAAGGATAGTTTGTTCACCCATTAAGTCAGATTTTACTTCAGCTACGAAAGAGGATTTCAACACACCTGCACGGTCGCCACCTGTACCCACACAGTATGCTTTAGCTTCAGCCCAACCTTTACCCTGAGGGTCATTTTCGGGGTGAACGGCGATCAAAGTAGGCACACCAAAGCCTCTTAGATATTCTGCACGTACCTCAGATCCAGGGCATTTAGGAGCCACCATGATTACAGTTAAATCATTACGGATTTGCATACCCTCTTCCACGATGTTAAAACCATGTGAATACGATAAGGTTGCACCTTGTTTCATCAACGGCATTACGGCATTGACGACGGATGTATGTTGTTTATCTGGAGTTAAATTGATCACAAGATCCGCTGTAGGAATTAATTCTTCGTATGTTCCTACGTTGAAGTTGTTGTCCGTTGCATTTTTCCAAGAATCTCTTTTTTGTTCAATAGCTTCTTTACGTAACGTGTAAGACACATCTAATCCGCTATCCCTTAAGTTCAAACCTTGGTTTAGACCTTGAGCGCCACATCCTACGATTACAATCTTTTTACCTTTTAAAGCCTGTACACCATCTGCGAATGCTGATGAATCCATAAATTCTGCTTGTCCTAATTGTCTTAGTTGTTCTCTAAGCGGTAACGTGTTGAAATAATTTGCCATTTTCTTTTATCAGTATTTAGTATTTAGTACAAAGTATCGAGATTCCTATAGAGTTTACTAATGACCTCTATTTTCTATTGTAATCTCTTGTTTTTTAATTTTTATCCTTGTTCTTTATTCCTTGTTCCTTAATCCTTTTTGATTATTCTTCTTTGTGCGAGAGCATAACCAAAATGAAGATTGTCATGACCTACCGTAGTCGTGATGACATCCTCAATAGTTGGCATGACCTCTTTATACGTATCTGTTGCAAAGGGGGTGATGTCCGTAAAAATACCTGCATTATAGTCTTTCTCAATCTGTTCAACGGTTTGGATCGCCAGTATTTTTAAGTCATCGACTTCTTCTTGTGAGACATTATATGTTGGTTTCGTTCCTTTAGTATAAGCCGCGCCATACTTAACGATATAGTCAGACTGTACTCCTGTACGAAGATAACACAGCCCTTGGGTTGCCACGACAATGTGTCCAAAATTCCAGATGATATTATTGTTAAAACCCGCAGGAATATGGTTCAATTGTTCAACAGTTAGACTATCGACCAATCGGATAAAGGCTTTGCGCGCTTGTATAATGTATTTGAATGTTTTTTCCATTTCTTTAGTATTGAGTATTTAGTACAACGTATTGAGTAACGAGATTTTTCTTAGATCGTTATTCCATCAATCCTTGTTCTTTAACCCTTTTTACATTGTAAAAACATTGTCTTGTTGATCAAGGAATTCGTTTTCTACAATTTCCTGCGATGGCTCTGTTTTCTCAAATTGAATCAATTTGGAGTGGAAACCAGCGCTTTCTTTAATAATCGCTATACGTGCACCTCGTACAAATTCGATGAGATTATATTTTCCTAGTTCCTCTGTCAATCTATCGATCTCTTCACGGTGACCTGCTGTTTCAAAAACGATATAGTCATTACGGATTACGACTACGTTCGCACCGTATTGGCGCAATAGCCGCTCGACATAGGCCTTCTCCGCAATCACATGTGCCGGTACCTTGTATAAGGCTTGTTCTTGCCAGATCAGTTCGTCATTTGTATTGAAATAGGCTTTTAATACTTCCACCTGTTTTTCAATCTGACGACATAGCTTACGCACGACCTCTTCGGATTCTGTAATTAAAATCGTAAAGCGGTGGATACCCTCCACCTCAGAAGGGGAGGTGTTTAAACTCTCGATGTTGATTTTACGTCTAGAAAAAATCCCAGAGATACGTCCTATCATACCAATAGAGTTCTCTGTATATAAAGTGATGGTATATTCTTGTTTTTCCATTTTTACTTCAATCTAATTTCCGATACGGACGTGCCTTGTGCCACCATAGGGAATACGTTGTTTTCCTTACCTACCATTACCTCCAGCAGGTACGAGCCATCGTGATCTAACATCGTTTTTAGCGCATCACGTAGATCTTTTCGTTCCGAAATTTTATTTCCGTCAATGTAATACCCTTTTGCCACTGCGACAAAGTCTGGGCTCGTAATATTTACAAAAGAGTAACGCTTGTCGTGGAAGAGCTGTTGCCATTGACGCACCATACCTAAGAACTCATTGTTTAGAATTAGGATTTTGACCTTAGCGCCAAATTGCATAATTGTTCCTAATTCCTGAATGGTCATTTGTATACCACCATCTCCGATGATGGCAACTACGTCGCGCTTCGGAGCACCATACCAAGCGCCAATAGCTGCAGGTAAGCCGAATCCCATTGTTCCTAATCCTCCTGAAGTAACATTGGAGTTGGACGAATTGAATTTAGCATAGCGACAGGTCACCATTTGATGCTGACCGACATCGGTAACGATTACTGCATTACCTCCGGTTAGCTCGTTCAATACGTTAATAACCTCACCCATGGTAAGCACCTCACTCGTTGGGTTAAGTTCATCGTAGATCACCTCTTTAATTTCCTCTTTTTCGAGTTCGCGGAATTGTTGCAACCATTTGCTGTGATCCACTCTTTTTATTAAGTCTGTCAAAAGCGGTAAGGTTTCCTTGCAATCTCCCCAAACCGGTACTGTGGCTTTTACATTTTTATCGATCTCAGCAGGGTCTATATCCAAATGAACCACTTTAGCTTGTTTCGCATATTTGTCGAGACGTCCAGTAACCCGATCGTCGAATCGCATACCGATGGCAATTAGCACATCGCACTCATTGGTCATGACATTAGGTGCATAGTTTCCATGCATACCCAGCATGCCCACATGTTGCGGGTGATCTGTCTCTAGTGCACTCAGTCCCATTACGGTTGTGGCAGCAGGGAATCCCCCTTTTTCGATGAAGGTTTTAAATTCCTGCTCTGCCTTCCCTAAGATAATCCCTTGGCCGAAAATCACAAATGGCTTTTTCGCCTCATTGATCAATTGGGCTGCTTGTTCAACATATTCGTTACGGACAATAGGTTTAGGCCTATAGCTACGGATATGATTACAGAATTCGTATCCAT
Organism: Sphingobacterium olei; assembly: GCF_005048855.1. Lineage (GTDB taxonomy): Bacteria > Bacteroidota > Bacteroidia > Sphingobacteriales > Sphingobacteriaceae > Sphingobacterium > Sphingobacterium olei. The sequence continues at coordinate 82,506 of NZ_SUME01000002.1, read as the reverse complement.
GATAATCGAATAGTTGTAATTGTGCATTTTTAGTAATATCGATTAATACGGGACCTGGTCGCCCTGTACTCGCGATATAGAAGGCCTTTGCCAATACACTGGGAATTTCGGTGGCATCCGTCACCTGGTAGTTCCATTTTGTAACAGGTGTCGTAATATTAATAACATCCGTCTCTTGGAAAGCATCGGTTCCGAGTAGGGAAGCGAAGACCTGACCGGTAATGCAGACGATAGGGTTGCTATCAATCATAGCATCAGCTAGGCCGGTTACTAAGTTGGTAGCACCGGGACCGCTTGTTGCAAAAGCGACACCCACACGGCCTGATGTTCGTGCATAGCCCTGTGCCGCATGGATTCCTCCCTGTTCGTGGCGCACGAGAATATGGGTTAACTTATCATTGTAATCATACAATGCATCATAGATTGGCATAATAGCGCCACCCGGATATCCAAAAATGGTATCTACCCCCTCGTGGATCAAGGCCTCTAAAACCGCTTGCGAACCGCTCAATTGTTGTATTGTAGCGGGAGCAGCTTGTTCCTTTTCCGTTTTTTCCAGTGTACTCATTTTCTTAGTATTTAGATATTAGATTTGAGAAGTTAGATTTGAGATATGTCTAACCTCTCTATTTTCTATTTAATAGTACATAAATTGATAATCTTACCGTTTTGATAGGCGTTATAAAATTGTCTAACATCTCACGTCTACCTATCTCATGTCTGATTACAAATCCGTCACACACCCCTGTGCCGCATCTGCGACAGTTTTTGCGTATTTATACAATACACCCTTTGTTACTTTTAACGCAGGTTGTGTCCATGTAGCGCGACGGTTAGCAATCTCTTCGTCCGACACTTTTAGGTTCAGTGTATTATTTACAGCATCGATTTCGATAATATCGTCATCCTTTACCAACCCGATCAGCCCGCCTTCATAAGCTTCCGGAGTGATGTGTCCTACTACGAAACCGTGGGTACCACCCGAGAAACGACCGTCGGTAATTAAGGCAATAGACTTGCCTAGCCCCGCACCGATAATTAAAGCTGTAGGTTTCAACATTTCAGGCATTCCGGGAGCTCCTTTAGGGCCTTCATTCTTGATTACGACAACATCGCCCGGTTTAATTCTGCCTGATGAAACACCTGCTACTAAATCATGTTCGCCATCAAATACACGAGCAGGACCGCTGAATTTCTCCCCTTCTTTACCTGATATTTTCGCAACAGAACCTTTTTCTGCTAGATTACCGTATAGAATCTGCAAATGCCCCGTAGCCTTAATCGGGTTGTCCAATTTTTGAATAATAGGTTGGTTATAGTCAATCACCGATTTTACATTTTCTAAATTTTCAGCAAGTGTTTTGCCCGTTACCGTTAAGCAATCCCCGTGTAACAAACCCTCGTCTAGTAGATAACGCAATACAGCAGGTACACCACCATATTGATGTAAATCCTGCATTAAATATTTACCGGATGGCTTGAAATCCGCTAATACTGGAGTTTCATCCGACATCCGTTGGAAATCATCCTGTGTAATGTCCACACCCACGGACTTGCCGATAGCAATAAAATGTAACACAGCATTTGTGGAACCTCCTAATATGACGATAGTACGAATCGCATTTTCAAAAGCTTTCCGTGTCATGATATCAGACGGTTTGATATCTTTTTCTAAAAGGATTTTGATGTATTTTCCCGCTTCAAGACATTCGTTCTGTTTTTCTGTAGACACTGCCGGATTGGAAGAGGAGTAAGGTAAGCTCATTCCCAACGCTTCTATAGCGGAAGCCATTGTATTAGCCGTATACATACCTCCACATGCACCTGCCCCGGGGCAGGTATGTCTGATTACACCGTCGTAATCTTCATCCGAAATTGTGCCTGCAATTTTTTTACCCAATGCTTCAAAAGCAGATACAATATTTAATTCCTCTCCTTTATAGTGACCGGGAGCAATCGTGCCGCCATATACCATAATAGCAGGGCGATTCAAACGGCCCATTGCTATAATAGCTCCCGGCATATTTTTATCACAACCCGGAATAGCTATTAAGCCATCATAGTATTGACCACCGCAGATCGTTTCTATACTATCTGCGATTACATCGCGTGATACTAATGAATAGCGCATACCATCTGTACCATTGCTCATCCCATCACTGACACCGATGGTGCCGAAAGTTAAACCCACCAGATCATTCGACCATACACCCTTTTTTACAACCTGTGCCAAATCGTTCAAATGCATGTTGCAGGTGTTTCCATCGTAACCCATACTTGCAATGCCCACTTGCGCTTTTTCCATATCCGCATCGGTCAATCCGATGCCGTACAGCATAGCTTTGGCTGCCGGTTGTGTTTTGTCTTGTGTAAAAATGCGGCTATATTTGTTTAATACGTTTGTACTGTCAGATGATGACTTCATAATTCTCTTGCTCTAATACTAAATTTTTATATTTTCTTTGGATAGATGCTCCTATCGTGTTTTCCCAATGTTCTTTATATATAACATGATCGACTTGTTTTACACCGATGATCTCGGCCGCTGTACCACTTAGAAAAGCACTGTCGGCCTGATAGACATCATCTATCGTTAGTTTTTTCTCGATGATTTCAAAGTTCAGATCTTTACAGATATCAATAACCGTCTGACGGGTAATTCCCGGAAAAATATTTTCCAGGGGGGGGGTATAGATTTTGAAATCCTTTTCTATAAAGATATTCTCACTAGAAGCCTGCGCCACACAACCATCTTGATCTAAGAGTAAAGCTTCATCAAAACCATTATTGATGGCTTCACTGGTAGCCATGATAGAATTAATGTATTGTCCCGATATCTTGGCATCTACGCGAAACGACTTTGGGTTAGGACGCTCGATACTGGAAATGTTTACTTTTAATAAATTCTGACCTAAGTATGGTCCCCATTCCCATGCAGCTATCATTATATTTGCATCGGTGGATGTCATCAAATGCATATTGGAACCGGAAAAAACCAATGGTCTGATGTAAGCGGATCTTAAATTATTCGCCGCCAATAGCTCATATGTTTTTTCGATCAACATCCTATTATTCCAAGAATAGGGAAGATTGATGGCATTACAGGATTTTTCTAAACGCTCAAAATGTTCTTCAGCTTTGAATATCCGTGTGCCATTGTGTGTACTGTATGACCGGAGACCCTCAAATGCTCCGTATCCATAATGAAGTGATTGACCAAATAGATCAACGACAGCACCATGAGCTTTCACAAACTCGCCATTTAAATAAATTAAAGTGTTCTGATTGTAGTACTGCATTTTTTCTGATTTCTATGTGATGAAAAGTTCCTCCCCAAAAACTCTTATGTCAATCAAAATTATAACATTGTTAAGTTAGCTCGAATTAAGATTCTTTACAATAGCTATTCATATTATTTTTAAAAAGTTTTTTATTTTGATTTTATAACTTTTTTGAAATTAAATATTGATTTTATTTAAATATACAAATTTAAATTCGTTTACCTGTAGACTAGAATTAAAATCGGTATATTTTTCGAAGTTGTAAGAAAAGGGACAAAAAGTCAAAATTCTTCTTGAAATTAGTTTTTTATCAAAAAAACTATAAAAAAAACAGCCCTTAAAACTTGAAGTCTTAAGGGCTGTTTATCTCGTGTTATTTTTTATTAGTCTTGCACAATTCCTTCTGCCAAAACGATGATATTGTTGTCCTTTACTTCTACCACGCCACCTTTAATAATGATCACTTGTTCATCATTACCTTTTTTGACAATGACCTTACCGTCGTCTAATGTAGACACAATAGCCGCGTGGTCCTTTAAAATTTGAAAAGACCCTGCAGAACCCGGAACCGTAACCGCAGTTACTTCGCCTTCGTATGCTAATCTGTCTGGAGTAATAATTGTTAATTTCATTTTTTTAGATACAAGATTTGAGATGTGAGATTTGAGAACGCTTAGCTTTCAAAGTAGATATGAGATTCTGCTGTCTATTATCTCCTATCTAATGTCTCCTATCTAATTAAACTGCTTCTGCTAATAATTTTTTACCTTTTTCGATTGCTTCCTCTATATTACCCACCAAGTTGAAAGCTGCTTCAGGGTATTCATCTACCTCTCCGTCGATGATCATGTTGAAACCTTTGATCGTGTCTTTGATATCTACTAATACACCTTTCAAACCTGTAAATTGCTCAGCAACATGGAAAGGTTGAGATAAGAACCGTTGAACACGACGTGCGCGCGATACCGTTAATTTATCTTCTTCGGATAACTCATCCATACCTAATATGGCAATAATATCCTGAAGCTCTTTATAGCGTTGTAAGATTTCTTTTACGCGTTGTGCCGTATTATAATGCTCATGTCCTAAAACTGCTGGCGATAAAATCCGGGAAGTAGAATCCAAAGGGTCTACCGCAGGATAAATACCTAACTCTGCAATCTTACGAGACAATACTGTCGTTGCGTCCAAGTGAGCGAACGTTGTCGCTGGTGCAGGGTCAGTTAAGTCATCGGCAGGCACATATACCGCTTGTACCGAAGTAATAGATCCGTTTTTAGTTGAAGTAATACGCTCCTGCATGAGTCCCATTTCTGTAGCCAATGTTGGTTGGTAACCTACGGCTGAAGGCATACGACCTAAAAGAGCCGACACCTCAGAACCCGCTTGTGTAAAACGGAAGATATTATCGATGAAGAATAATACATCACGACCCTGTCCTTCGCCATCGCCATCACGGAAATATTCCGCAATTGTCAATCCAGATAGAGCAACGCGAGCACGTGCACCTGGAGGCTCATTCATCTGACCAAAGACAAAAGTACATTTAGACTCTTTCAACAATTCCTGATCTACGGTGTCCAAAGGCCATTCGCCCTTTTCCATGCCTTCCATGAAATGCTCACCATATTTAATAATGCCAGATTCCAGCATTTCACGTAATAAGTCATTACCTTCACGTGTACGCTCTCCCACACCTGCAAATACAGAAAGACCACCGTGACCTTTTGCAATATTGTTGATTAACTCTTGGATTAATACCGTTTTACCTACCCCAGCACCACCGAATAAACCGATTTTACCACCTTTAGCGTAAGGTTCTAATAAATCAATAACCTTGATACCTGTAAAAAGAATTTCAGATTCAGTAGAAAGATCTTCAAATCTTGGCGGTACATTGTGAATAGAGCGGCCATTCGTTTTGTCCAATGCACGAATACCATCAATAGGGTCACCAACTACGTTGAATACACGACCTTTGATTTCTTCGCCAATAGGCATTTTAATAGGAGCACCAGTATCTACTACTTTCATTCCACGTACCAAACCTTCGGTTGCGTCCATGGCAATTGTACGAACACGTTCTTCGCCTAAGTGTTGTTGAACTTCTAAAACGACACGTTGTCCATTATCTTTCTCAATGTACAATGCATCATAAATCTTAGGAAGATTTTCATTGTCGGCAAAGTTGACGTCAACCACTGGGCCGATAATCTGTGCTATTTTACCAATATTGGGCATATTATAGGGACTAAAATTTATTAATCTATTTAATTACAGATTATTCGATCTGTATTTTGGAATGCAAAAATAAGTTTTATCATTCTAAAAGCAAAACTTCTTCATTAAATAAATGAATGTTTTTTTTTAAACCGCTTATTTGCTCAATCTCGAGTCTGCGACTTTGCGTATTTAATAATAGAGAAACCCCCGATTAAATTAAGAGTTTCTTTTTAGTTGTTCATCAAGTAGCTGTCTTTTTAACTGCTGTTCTTTTTCCAATGCTTTCTTTTTGTACGCATGCAGTTCCTCTTGAAATTCTTCAGCGTTCCTTTTAGAAGCTACAGTATCTACCTTTGCTGTACGGAAAGCAAAGAGTGTCGCTATTAATGCTACGGCAAGTACGATGATCAAGATCCAAACAAGGGTATGGTATCCGCTTTTTGAGAAGTCGATACCAAAGAAGGATATACTGTCTGTTTTTAATTTTTCGGCATCCAACCGCGTCTGCAGATTTTGCACACTGTCTGTTAGTTGTTGGTTGGCAGATACAGAAGACGAACTCGATTGTTTCAAGTTCTGGATTTCCGTACGTAATGTCTTCAGCGTATCGCGCGTGTTTTGACGTACACGCTCTAAGTTGGTTTTACGTATGATTTTAAAATCCGCATCCTGCGAACGTGAGAGTATATTAAGATAATAGAATTGACTGTCGATGGAGCTTTTTGTCAAGGCCTCTTGAAGATTGATTTTTTGCCCAAAAGCAGATGAAATGAACAAAAGAAACGTGAGTGCATGTATAAATTTTAGCATAGATAAATAGTGTATTTATTTAAATGTAACATAAATTTTGAAAATATATTGCATAGCTCCAAATAAAATACGATATTAGGTAGAACCAAAAAGGATAAATCCTTATAAACCATGGTAGATAAAAGTGTTTTAAATGCATTCGAAGCAATACGAGGGGTTAGCAGTGGAATGACAATCGCTGTTGGGGGATTTGGATTGTGTGGCATTCCGGAAAATCTTATTGCTGCGTTGATAGCGGAGAACCTTAAGGAATTAACCTGTATCAGTAATAATGCTGGGGTAGATGATTTTGGATTAGGACTTTTGCTTGGACGTAAACAGATCAAAAAAATGATCGCTTCCTATGTCGGTGAGAATGCAGAATTTGAACGGCAGATGTTGAGTGGCGAGTTGGAAGTAGAGCTGGTTCCCCAAGGAACCTTAGCCACACGTTTGATGGCAGGGGGGTATGGTCTTCCTGTGGTATATACGCCCGCAGGTGTCGGTACAGAAGTGGCCGAAGGTAAAGAAGTCCGTACATTTAAATTCCACGGCGTAGAAAAGGAATATTTAATGGAATACGCATTCGAGCCGGATTTTGCACTGGTAAAAGCCTGGAAGGGCGATCGTATGGGTAACTTAGTATATAGGGGAACGGCGCAGAATTTTAACCATGCAATGGCCATGTGCGGTAAGGTTACCATTGCCGAAGTAGAAGAACTGGTAGAGCCCGGCGTATTAGATCCTAATTTTATTCATACACCCGGAATATACGTGCACCGGATTTTTCAAGGCGAAAATTATGAGAAGCGAATAGAGCAGCGAACTTTCAGATCAAAAGACTAAAATTATGCTAGATAAATATGGAATTGCCAAACGTATTGCCGCAGAAATACAAGACGGTTATTATGTAAATTTGGGTATCGGTATCCCAACCCTGGTAGCCAATTATATTTCAGATGACATCAACGTAGTCTTACAAAGTGAGAATGGTTTGTTAGGTATGGGCCCGTTCCCATATGAAGGAGACGAGGATGCGGATTACATCAATGCAGGCAAGCAAACCATTACCACTTTGCCCGGTTCTGTTTTCTTTGATTCGGCGATGAGCTTCGGTATGATTCGCTCGCGTAAAATTGATCTTACTATTTTGGGGGCCATGGAAGTTTCCGAACAGGGCGACATCGCCAATTGGAAGATTCCCGGTAAGATGGTAAAAGGCATGGGAGGTGCAATGGACCTTGTTGCCAGTGCCGCAAATATTATTGTAGCGATGCAGCATGTAAATAAAGCAGGTGAGTCCAAATTACTCTCCGCCTGCACGTTGCCGCTAACAGGTACTAAATGTGTAAAGAAAATCGTAACCGAGTTAGGAGTTTTTGATGTATTACCTCACGGTGGCTTCAAAATCGTTGAACTGCATGCTGGGGTAACCCTAGATCAAGTGAGACGTAGTACGAAAGGAAAACTTGTGGAATAGACGTTTATTTTTTTACATATACATTGACTGTCCAAATTTTTCCATATTTTAGGCACTTTAAACATAAACCGTGTCAATAAATTTATCCGTTATGAATCGATTTTTTCCGCTACTCTTTCTCGCTCTTTTTGTTTTTTCGTTGCAAGCTTGTTCACAACAGCATGATAGTGATCCTTGGACGAAATTAGACAGTATTAGAGCTTTAATTGTAGCACCTACTTTTGCAAATAAAGCCTATTTAATAACTGATTATGGTGCCAAAGGTGATGGTGTATTTATGAATACCGCTATCATCAATGACCTCATCACACGCTGTTCTGAAAATGGCGGCGGAAAAGTGGTGGTTCCAAAAGGTGTCTTTTTAAGCGGAGCCATCCATTTGAAATCCAATGTAAATCTGCATTTTGAAGACGGGTCTAAAATTATATTCAGCCGTAATCCACAAGACTATTTGCCAATGGTAAGATCCAGGTGGGAGGGTATGGATCTGATGAACTATTCACCCCTTATCTATGCCTATCAGGTGGAGAATATTGCCATAACCGGAAATGGAATATTAGATGGTAATGCTGATAATGCGCATTGGTGGCCGTGGAAGGCAAAAAAAGAATACGGTTGGGTCGATGGAATGGACAGTCAATTGGCCTCTGTGAAGCAACTAACACAACAGGTGAAAGACCGTGTGCCGGTGGAGCAACGTATATATGGAGAGGGAGGTTTCTTGAGACCTCCATTCATTCAACCTTATCAATCGAAGAATATAGTCATAGCCGATGTTACTATCAACAATGCGCCTTTTTGGAACCTCAATCCCGTGTTGTGTGAAAATGTTATCGTACGCGATGTGAAGATCATTACCCACGGTCCTAATAATGACGGTTGTGATCCCGAAGCTAGTAAAAACGTACTCATAACAGGCTGTTATTTTGATACGGGCGATGATTGCATTGCTATAAAATCCGGACGCAATGAAGACGGACGGGATGTAGCAGTTCCAGCCGAAAATATTATTATAGAAAATTGTATCATGAAAGATGGCCATGGCGGTATAGTGATCGGAAGTGAAATTTCGGGAGGCGCAAAAAATATATTCGCGCAAAATCTTCAGATGGATAGCCCAGAGCTAGATCGTGTTATCCGATTGAAGACAAGCTCACTAAGAGGAGGAACAATAGACGGCTTATATGTCAGAAATATTAAGGTCGGTACATATAAAGAGGCCGCTATTCGCTTTAATATGTTCTACGAGAATCCCGGCGACCACCTTCCACAAATTAAAAATGTATGGATAGAGAATCTACAAGTCGAAAAAGGCGGAAAATTTGGTGTTTTGATAGATGCCTATAAAGAGTCTCCAATAACCAATTTTACGGTCATTAATTCGTCAATTAATGGAGTCGATGTTCCTATTCAGAGCAATTACACAGAAAACGTTGTTTTCTCTAATTTCAAAATAAACGGCAAAATCATCGAGTCAATAGAAAGTGCAAACAACAACAAAAAGGAGAAATCCGAAAAGTTTTAACCCTTTCTTTTTATTCGCTTATTACTCAGTGCAAAGCCCTAAAAAAGGGCTTTCGTATTTTAGAAAAAGCGTATCTGGATTCCCTAACAAGACATGACAGTTCATAACAGTTGTATGGGCAGACTGTTTTATCTTGGGACACATTTATAAATCTACATTATATTAAATAATTTATGAACGCAATAGCAGGAGTAATTTTTCATTTTATCGGGGGGTTTGCATCAGGGAGCTTCTATGTACCTTATAAGAAAGTCAAAGACTGGTCTTGGGAGGCCATGTGGATTCTTGGAGGGTTATTTTCTTGGATCATCGTACCGCCAATTGCTGCGTATTTAACGATCCCGAATTTTGTAGAGATTATCCAGAATACAGATTCAAGTATTTTGGGATATACCTTTTTATTTGGCTTGCTATGGGGTATTGGAGGACTTACCTATGGACTGGGTGTGCGTTATCTCGGCGTTTCCTTAGGAAGCAGTGTGATTTTAGGCCTAAGTATGGTTTTTGGTTCCCTCATGCCTGCGATTTATTATTTTTTTAACAAGGCCGATGGAAAGCACGGTATAGATTATTTCTTTACCACCAATGCGGGGATCTGTGTGATGGTCGGTTTATTGGTCTGTATCGTGGGAATTTACCTCTGTGGAAAAGCCGGTGTACTAAAAGAGAGAGGCCTCGCCAACCTTTCTGGTGAAGTGCAGTTAGAATATAAATTTGGGCTGGGTATTACCGTAGCTATTATCTCAGGAATACTGAGTGCCTGTTTTAATTTTGGAATTGAATCGGGCAAGCCTATGGCAGATGTGGCCAATCAACTTTGGAAGGCAGCAAACCCCAATGATGGTGAGTTTCTGTACCAGAATAATGTCACCTATATCGTGATTTTATGGGGTGGATTTACGACAAACTTTATTTGGTGCCTGTATCTTTTGGCGAAAAATAAGACATTCTCAGATTATAAGAAATCGTCGGCTCCATTGGGTAAGAATTTCTTGCTGTGTGCCTTAGCGGGTACAACTTGGTATTTGCAGTTTTTCTTCTACGGTATGGGTGAAAGTAGATTAGGAAACGGCGCAAGTTCATGGATTCTACATATGGCATTTATCATTTTGATTTCAAATGCATGGGGGATATTCCTGAAAGAATGGAAAGGCGTGAGTAAGGCTACCTACCGCTCCATCATCGCTGGTATTGCCATCATTATTTTATCCATCTGTATTGTTGGATTTGCGAAAACATTAGAATAATAACTTTTAAAATTATATTGGTGTGAAAACATATAAACACGTAAATTACTTGTGGGACGAACAAAAGGCAAAATCGCTTGAAGGGGACGAAGTTGCGTTATTGTTATACCGTTCCAATCTATTGGGATCCGACCTGAGAATCACTAACTATGGCGGTGGTAATACCTCATGTAAGCTCCTAGATAAGGATCCTTTAACCGGGGCAGCTGTAGAAGTGATGTGGATCAAGGGATCAGGAGGAGATATCGGAACATTAAAAAAGTCAGGTCTTGCCGCATTATATGTTGATCGTTTACGCGATCTTGAAAAAGTATATAGAGGTATCGAACACGAAGACGAAATGGTCGAATTGTTCAACCATTGTATCTTCGATCTAAGTTCCAAAGCTCCTTCTATCGATACACCGTTGCACGGATTTTTGCCGTTCAAACATATTGACCATTTGCATCCCGATGCAGCCATAGCTATTGCTGCGGCAAAGGACGGTAAGCAGATCACGCAGGATTTATTCAACGGAACAATCGGATGGGTAGATTGGCAAAAGCCAGGTTTTGATCTTGGATTGCAATTGCGCGACTGTCTTGATCAGAATCCCGGAATCCGTGGAATTATGTTGGGGTCACACGGCTTGTTTACCTGGGGCGATACCGCTTACGAAAGCTATCTAAATTCCTTGGATGTTATCGAGACCTGTGCAGAATATTTAGAACAGAATTACGGTAAAAAGCGCCCAGTATTTGGTGGACAAAAAGTAGAGAGCCTTGCTGCAGATGACCGTAAACAACAGGCCGCTAAATTAGCTCCTATTTTAAGAGGATTCTGCTCTAGCGAACGCCATATGATCGGGCATTTTGCAGACGATGATAAAGTACTGGAATATATTAACTCCAATGACCTAGAGCGTTTAGCACCGTTAGGAACAAGCTGTCCGGATCATTTTTTAAGGACCAAGATTCAACCTTTGATCTTAAATCTAGACAAAGGAGAAGACTTAAGTGATGCAGAGGCTATCAAAGCCAAACTTCTTCCTCTTTTCGAAGATTACCGGGAGATGTATACCAATTACTACGAAACATGCAAGCACGACAATAGTCCTGCTATCCGTGATAAGAATCCGGTAATTATCCTGTACCCAGGTGTGGGTATGTTTGCTTTTGCTAAAGATAAACAAACTGCACGCGTAGCAGCCGAATTTTACACCAATGCCATTAATGTGATGAAGGGCTCCGAAGCCGTCAGTGAATATACTTCGTTGCCGCGGCAAGAAGCATTTAATATCGAGTATTGGTTGTTGGAAGAAGCTAAATTGCAACGTATGCCAAAGCCAAAGGCGTTATCTGGAAAAATTGCTTTAGTCACAGGTAGTGCTGGTGGTATCGGTAAAGCGATTGCAAAGAAATTTGCTAGTGAAGGTGCCGTTGTAATTCTGAATGATATGAATGCCGAGCGATTGGCTTCAGCAGAGGAAGAATTTATCGGAGTCTTTGGAAAAGATGCAGTTACTACCGCAGTACTGGATGTAACCAATGAAGAACAGATTGTAAAAGCCCTCGACAAGTCAGCATTGGCATTCGGTGGGGTCGATATTATTGTGAATAACGCGGGTCTATCTATTTCCAAAACGATCGAAGACCATACCCAAAAAGATTGGGATTTATTATATGATGTGTTGGTTAAAGGTCAATTTTTAGTGACTCAAGCTGCTACACGTACCATGAAAGCACAAGGAGTCGGCGGTGATATTATTAATATCGTCAGTAAAAATGCACTCGTCAGTGGTCCAAATAATGCCGGATACGGTAGCGCAAAAGCGGCGCAGTTACACCTGAGTAGATTAAATGCGGCCGAATTGGGCGCCGCAAGCATTCGGGTTAACGTAGTAAATCCAGACGCCGTGATTTCAGACAGTAATATCTGGGCTGGCGGATGGGCAGAAGGCCGTGCAAAGGCATATGGCGTTACGGTTGAAGAGCTTCCTGCATATTATGCGAAGCGTACCTTGTTGAATGAAATCATTTTGCCAGACGATATCGCGAATGCATGTTTTGCCTTTACAGGAGGTCTGCTAAATAAATCAACAGGAAACGTATTGAATGTCGATGGCGGTGTAGCCATGGCATTTACAAGATAATTCATTTTTGTTTGTTTAAGGTGTTGGGAATCGTTTTTACATTTTCCAACGCCTTTATTTACCAATAGAAAGTATACGTTTTTAACTTTTAATTCGAAAGAGTACAGTTTTTACTTTTTATTTTTTACTTTGAAAGATGAGAATAGAACAACAAGTAATAGATCAACATAACCAAAAGCTAGATGCGAAACATCGCCGCGCTTTTAATTATATTTCCGAGGATGTTTCCGATGTAGAAGCACTTTTGGAAAAGGTACAGAAATTCCAGATTGCTATCCCTAGTTGGGCCTTGGGTACCGGTGGCACACGATTCGGACGCTTTACAGGCAAAGGCGAACCTTCTTCATTAGAACAGAAAATCGAAGACGTAGGTTTGTTGCACGCATTAAATAAATCAAGTGGCGCGATCTCATTGCATATACCGTGGGATATCCCAAAAGATGCCGACAACATAAAAGACCTTGCAGCATCGTATGATTTGGTGTTTGATGCCGTTAATTCGAATACTTTCCAGGATCAACCGGGACAAGAATACAGTTACAAATTTGGATCCTTACAGCATGTAGATCCGAATGTAAGAAAGCAGGCCGTTGATCACAATATAGAAGTGATCAAACATGGTATTGCACTAGGATCCAAAGCACTTACCGTATGGTTAGCCGATGGTTCTTCTTTCCCCGGACAATTGAATTTCAGGGAAGCATTCCAGAACACCTTGGAAAGTCTAAGAGAAATCTACAAACATCTCCCAGAAGACTGGAAAATGTTTGTAGAATACAAAGCATTTGAACCCAATTTTTATTCTACGACCATTGCCGATTGGGGACAATCGTTATTGCTGGCGAACAAATTGGGAGATAAAGCCTATACTCTTGTCGACTTAGGGCACCATCTGCCCAACGCAAATATTGAACAAATCGTTTCCCTTTTATTGATGGAAGGCAAATTAGCCGGGTTCCATTTTAACGACAGCAAGTATGCCGACGACGATTTGACAGCAGGTAGTATCAAACCATATCAGTTGTTTTTAATTTTCAATGAACTCGTTGACGGGATGGATGCTGCTGGAATAGACCACGCAACCGGACTGGGCTGGATGATTGATGCTTCACACAACTTAAAAGATCCTTTGGTAGATCTATTACAATCCGTAGAAGCGATCAAGATAGCGTATACACAAGCATTGATGGTAGATCGTAACGCATTAAAAGCGGCGCAGCAAGCTAATGATGTGGTAAAAGCACAGGAAATATTACAAGGTGTTTTCCGTACAGATGTACGCTCGATCGTTGCCGAGGCCAGACTACGTAGTGGGGGCGCTTTGAATCCAGTAGGATTATTTGAAGACATATCTGTCAGAACAAAATTGATAGAAGAACGGGGTAGCAACTCCGTCGCTACAGGTTTATAGCAGTTTTTAATATTTTTAATTTTCACTTTTTAATTTATCATGGGCATTCCGGTTGTTGCAATTTTTGATGTAGGTAAGACCAATAAGAAACTTTTTTTATTCAACGAACATTATCAGATTGTATTTGAGAAATCGGCCCGCTTTTTAGAAACAGAAGATGAAGATGGTGATCCTTGTGAGAATCTGGAAAGCTTAAGGCTTTCCGTTTTCGACTCGCTGCACGAAGTCTTTCGACGTACCGAATTCGATATCAAGGCCATCAATTTTACATCATATGGCGCAAGTTTTGTGTACCTCAATGACAGCGGACACCCACTTACGCCACTCTATAATTACCTTAAACAATATCCTCAGGAATTAGAGAAAGACCTTCATGTAAAGTATGGGGGAGCTGAACAGTTTTCATTAACAACGGCTTCCCCTTCATTAGGCAGTCTCAATTCTGGCCTGCAGGTATATCGCATCAAAAACGAGAAGCCCGACGTATTTGAGCAAATGAAATACGCCGTACATTTACCCCAGTATCTGAGTTTTTTAGTTTCCGGACAGATGTATTCGGATATGACCAGCATAGGCTGTCATACCGCATTGTGGGATTTTGATGCCAAAGATTACCACCAATGGGTAAAAGATACCGGAATTACACAAAAACTAGCGCCTATTGTTCAGGGAGATGAGGTTTTTCCAGCTACCTTTCCTGGTAGCACCTACAAGGTAGGTGTCGGCTTGCACGATAGTTCTTCGGCGTTGATTCCGTATCTGCTTAATTTCCATGAGCCCTTTGTCCTTATATCGACAGGCACATGGTGTATTTCACTCAATCCGTTTAACGATAGTCCGCTGACCAAAGAGCAGTTGGACAAAGATTGCCTATTTTACCTAACCTATGCGGGTACACCAGTCAAAGCTTCCCGCTTATTTGCAGGTTACGAACACGAAGTGCAGACCAAGCGGATTGCAGAACACTTTAATACAACAACCGCTCGATTTAAAAGCATCGAAATCGATTGGTCGATCATCGATAAGCTAAAAGAAGAAAATTCGTCTACAAGTCTCGATACCTTTTCCAAAAGAGACTTAAGCCAGTATGCACACGTCGCAGAGGCCTATCATGGACTCGTGATCGACTTAGTGAATGCGCAGGTGGAATCCACCCGCCTGATCCTTTCGGCACAAGGTGTAAAAAGAATATTTGTAGACGGCGGCTTCAGTAAGAACAACATTTACATGACTTTGCTGGCACGGGAATTTACCGATGCCGAAGTCTATGCAGCTTCCATGGCGCAAGCTACCGCAATAGGCGCCGCTTTAGTCATACACCAGCATTGGAACAGTCACCCCATTCCAAATGATATTATAGAACTGCGCTATTTTAGAGGTAGATCCTGAGATCTTCGTCCTTGCGAATGTGAGGTGCAATTATAACACTTTTTAAGCGTGCAGTATACCCAACTGTACGCTTTTTTGCGTTGAGTGGGCGGTCAGGACGGCTCAGGTTGCGGAAATCAAATTAACCCACTATTTTCGTACTTAACAATGAACCAAATAATCCGCTATTAATTCCTTGACATCTCATGAATTTAACAACTACCCGAAGTGCGATAAGCCTGTTGCTTATAATCTGTATCCAAAGCAGCTTTGCGCGCACCGAGGAGGTGCTAATGGATTTTTCATTTTCCAAGAAAAGCAGGTCACAGATTACCATTAAGCATCCGCTTGTTTATGATTCTAAGAAAGGATATGGGTTTGACCTGGGGACAGAGGGCAGTGTAACCATAGTTAAGAATAAGAAAGGATACCTATCCAGCAATAAGCCTTTTTATTTTTCGGCACAAGTGCCGGAAGGCAATTATAAAGTAACGATAACCTACAAGAATATCGGTAAGGTCTATAGCAGTACGGTACGATCTGAGTCCAAACGCCTACAGTTGGAACATGAAAAAATAGACCATCAGACCGGACTCCAACGTTCTTTTGTGGTGCACATTAAGAACCCCGAGATCAGTGCAGGTAGAGTCGTCGGACTAAAGAAACCGAGAGAGGTCGAAAAGTTAGACTGGGATAATAAATTGACGTTGGAATTTCAGGGTGAAAATCACATCGAACGCATTCGAATTGAAAAAGTAAACGATGTGGTCACCGTATTCTTAGCCGGAAACTCTACAGTTGTCAATCAGGAAGATGAGCCCTGGGCATCCTGGGGGCAGATGATTCCACGTTTTTTCGATACACATGTCGCCGTTGCCAATCATGCCGAATCTGGACTGGCATTAGAATCTTTTCTCTCTTCGCGTAGGCTGGAAAAGATTCTATCCATTGTCAAACCCGGCGACTATTTATTTGTCGAATTTGGTCATAATGATCAGAAGGAGCAGGGAGAAAATGCCGGAGCCTATAAATCCTATTCCGAGCGATTACGTCTTTTCGTAAATGAGTTTAGATCCAAGGGAGGAGTGCCAGTTATTGTCACGTCGACAGCCCGACGATCTTTCGATGCGGATGGTAAGCTGATACATACCCTAGGGGATTTTCCGGATGCAGCGCGCAAGGTTGCAGCAGCGCTACAGGTACCTCTAATCGATCTGAATGCGATGACATCTGTCTTTTACACCGCTTTAGGTGTAGAAGGATCAAAAAATGCGCTGGTGCACTATCCCGCTAATACCTTCCCCGGCCAGGTAGAAGCCCTGCAAGACAATACCCATTTTAACACGTATGGTGCATATCAGATCGCGAAGATGGTATTGCAGGGAATTGTTTCGAACGATATTGGACTAAGAGAATATTTGATTGATTTCAAAGGCTACGATCCAGCGCATCCCGATCCATTCCAAGATTGGTTCTGGCCGCTCAGCGGTAAAAATTCCGTGGTTAAACCGGATGGAAATTAGGTTAATAAATAGAGAAAACTTCCAATTACAACTGCAATTGGAAGTTTTTATTTGAACTTTAATTTAAGTTTCTAAACGTCGCTTTATCCTTAATAAATGCTTTTAGCTACAGTTTCAGCGGCTGTGTTTTTGATGTTGTAGTATTTTATCCTCTTTATATAGGTTTTTGTCAGGATAGCGCAGGTTGCGGGAGTGTGGGGTATATGTTACATTTGTTTAAACCAATTGATAGATTATTTCATCAATAACAAATTTTTGCTGATACGTTTTAATTGTTTTGCTGACAACTATATTTTTTTGAGCTGCCAATTGTAATAGAATTAAATTTTAACTAACCCAATAAACTATGTTTATGCTTTTTAACAAGTATTCCCTTTGCTGGTTACTCTTGTTCTTAACGATCTCCAGTTGTCGAAAAGCGGCATTCGACGAATTTTATGGCCGTCCGGATTGGCTTGAGTCTGCCATCTATTCCAAGTTGCAAGAGGAAGGGAGATTTTCAATGATTCTGAAGCTCATCGATAAAGCGGGCTATCAAGAAACCCTAAACCAAGCGGGCTATTGGACATTTTTTGCGCCTAATGATGAGGCTGTTAAACGTTTTTTAACCGAACAGGGCATTGCCGATATTGAAGCCATTTCTGTAGAGATGGCAGAGAAAATTGTGCGCAATGCATTGGTGTATAATGCCTTCAAGACAGATCGTATTTCCGACTATCAATCCAATTTAGGATGGGTAGAAGGGATGGCCTTTCGGAGACGAACGGCATACTATGACGGTTTCCGTAAAGAAGTCGTAAAAATCAATGGCGTGGAACAGGAATTAGTTGTCGCAGCTTCCAACCGTAATAACATGACGGTTTCATTTGGAACACCTTATTATGTCGACGGCGATAATAATAACAAATATGTAACCTATTTTCACTCTAAATATGCGGCATTAAATAACCTAACGGCTAGCGACTATACGTTTTTCCATCCAAATGTGAACTGGACCGATTTTAACTTTATGGGGTCTAAGGTTGTAAAGGCAAATATCATTGCGGAAAACGGCATTATTCACGAAGTGGATGCGGTGAATTTACCACAACTCAGCTTAGATCAATACATCACTCAAAATGACGATTACAGTTTCTTCAGGGATTCGATTCTAAATCCGTACTTTGTAACATACCAGCCCAATGCGGCAGCGAGTAAAACCTACGAATACCGCACGGGCCAAACCGCGCAGGTGTATATTAAAACATACGACCCGATGTTGGCTTTCTCTCCCAATAACGAGAACTACCTAAAGATGGAGGATAACGATGGACAGATGGACGCCTATACGCTATTTATTCCTAAGAATGACGTACTTATTCCTTGGGTCAGAAATGTGCTATTAGAGCATTATAAAACCTTAGGCAATGTACCGAAGACTGTGCTGGCCGATTTTGTCAATACGCTGTTTTGGCAAAGTGCCGTATGGCCGAGTCAATTCGCCGAAAAAACAAATATTCATGAAGAGCCGGCCCGCTTTCAATTAAGTGATATATCCGATAAAAAGATACTAAGCAACGGCTTTTTATACGGTACTTCCAAGATGCAAGAATCGGATCTATTCAATACTGTGTATAGGCATATCGTTTTGGATCCCGCCTATTCTCTGATGTTGAATTTGTTAAATAAGGAATATCGACGACTAATTATTAATCCCGATAAAGAATTTACTGTGTTTCTGTTCTCAGATAGATTGTTGAGCCAGTTGGGCTATTTATACGATGACCGAATCAGTTCATGGACATGGAGAGATCGTAACGGAAACGTACAGGGGCATAGTGTTGCAGAACCACGTCTCCAAAGAATCCTATATAGTCATATCGTGGAGACGCCAAATAATGAACTGGGTAACATTGCAAACACAAGTGGCTTTATCCAGGCTGGTGATAATTCCATTCCTGGTGAATATATAAAGTGGAGTAACGGAAAACTGTACGCCGCTGGCAATGAATTACTGAATCAGCCCGTACAAATCGTGGGTTCGGCAAAATTCGGTAACAACGGTCGTATCTATTATGTTGACAACCTATTAGAATTTTCTGGAGAATCCTCAGGACAGGCTATTCAGCGAATTGTATCACAAAATCCCGAGCTAGGTCGTTTCAGGGATTACTTAATAAACTCGACGCTTTACGTAGCAGCAGATTTAACAATAAAAGGGGTGTCTTCAGGATCTTCTTACACATTTTTGATGCCCAATAATGATGCCGTTCAACAGGCTATAGATGACGGGTTGTTACCGGCTAATCCGTTAACTGCTGATCTAGCAGAGCGGGTCAAGGTCGAACGCTTTATCCTGTACCATATGCTTAGTAATGTCAATCTTGCGCCGGATGGTAATCGTGAAATTCTATCCGCGATAACCATGATGAAAGATGAAAATGATCAGTCCCAGATTGTAGGTATTAACAATGCACCTCAGAATTTGCGTATTGTGGATAAAAAGGGAAGATCAATATCCGTAGTAAATAATACTGACCTATATATCTCCAATCGTATTGTTTTACATGAGTTAAATGGATACCTCAATTATAATGAATAACCTAATGATGAATCTACAGTTTAAATATAGTTTATGTCTGTTGGTCTGTTTGCTGCTAATTGGCACAGAAGCAGTGTATGCGCAGACCGTTGTGCGGGGGCGTGTTACGGATTCGCAGAGCAAGGAACCCATTGTTGGCGCCACGATTGCTGAACTGTCTTCCGACAACCGTACCGTAACAGCTACTACAACCGATATGGACGGAAATTACGCCATTACCGTAAAAAGCAGCGCAAATCGGCTAAATATATCTTTTATTGGCTACTTTCCTCAAAATATGCAGATTAGAAGCCAATCGCAAATCAATGTACAGCTTGTTGCCGACAACAGTCAGATTGAAGAAGTAACCATCTCCCGACAACAGAGCGGAACAAACACCGGATTATTGAATATCAATCAACGGGATTTAACGACCGCTACAGCAACCATAAATGCCAAAGTGCTGCAAGAAATGCAATCAGCATCCATTGACGAGGCTTTACAGGGGCGTTTACCTGGGGTGGATATTGCCGCGAATTCAGGTGATCCAGGCTCAGGTATGCAGATCCGTATCCGGGGTACAGCTTCGCTGAGCGGCAGTGCGGAGCCGTTGATCGTTGTCGATGGGATGCCATACGAGACGAGCATCCCTGGAGACTTCAACTTCGGAACAGCAGATGAAGATGGTTATGCACAGCTATTAAATATTGCACCAGCAGATATTGAAACAATTACGGTACTGAAAGATGCTGCCGCAACAGCCGTATGGGGCTCTCGGGCGTCTAATGGCGTGTTATTGATTACAACTAAACGCGGAACACAGTCCAAACCAACGATCAATTATCAGTTCCGCGGTTCGCTATCCAGCTTACCTAGCGCGATACCTTTATTGAATGGTAACCAATATTCGCAGTTGATTCCTGAAATGTTCATGAATCGCACCGGGCAACCGCTTAATACGTTTACATCGCGCGAATTTGCATATGATCCCGGAGACGTCTATTATTTTAACAACTACAGCAGGAATACCGACTGGATTGATGCGATTACGCAGACAGGTCTATCCAACGATCATACGTTCTCGCTTCAAGGTGGAGGAGAGAAGGCTCGCTACTATTCATCCGTAGCCTATTTGGGGCAACGAGGTGTAACCATTGGTACGGGGCTAGAGCGCATATCTGCCCGGTTGAACCTGGATTACGAAATTTCAGACCGTATCAAGTTTCGAACGGATATCGCCTACACGCATACCGCGACAGATAGGAATTATGTCAACTCAAAAGATAACCAAGACTTTATTCGCGGAATGTCCTATATCAAGATGCCTAATATGAGTCTGTATGAGTACGATCCATACGGTAATATTACGCCGGTCTATTTTTCGCCAGACCGCAATATACAGGGGGCCTATCCTAATACATACAATCCGGCAGCAATGGCAGAGTACGCCACCAACAAACATTCTGGCGAGCGCATTACACCCGTGTTTAATCTACGATACGACATCATTCCTGCTAAACTGACTAGCGACTTTCAAGTCATGTTTGATATTAACAATTCACGTGTTAACAACTTTTTGCCACAGCTAGCAACCGGTCGTCCGTATACCGAAACCAACGTAAACAGAGCCGGTGAATCAGATCGGGATGGTTTTCGCTTACAGACAAAGTCCAATCTGATCTATACGCCCCTACGGAACGAAAAGCACGATTTGCAAATGCTAGTTTCCTGGCAAACGGATGAAGCACGCGGCTTAAGCTATCAGAATATGATATCCAATACAGCGTCTACTTTACTTACAGACCCTTCAAACAGTGGACGAACGCAGAATGTCGATCTACTTCCGGGTAGCGGGTTCGACGAAGGAAAGTCTGTTGGAGGGTTGTTTAGCGCACAGTATAAGTTGAACGATAAATATATTATCAACGCCGGATTGCGAGGTGACGCGAGCTCTAAGTTTGGAGCGAATAATCGCTGGGGCTTTTTTCCGTCCATTTCCACAAGATGGCGCGTTTCTGGAGAAAAGTTCATGCAGGCAATTCCCTTTATCAATGAGTTCAGCATACGCGCAAGCTACGGTGAGTCAGGCCGCGCACCTCGTTACGAGTATATGTATTTTAGTAACATCGTAAATTTTCAAAGCACTTATTTGGGTGAAGCGGGTGTCTATCCGGCCAATATGGAGTTGCGTAACCTAAGATGGGAGACTGTCAAGGGCCAGAACCTTGGTTTCAACATTGAGTTTTGGAAAAACCGGATCCGTGTAGACGTAGATTACTATCACAATAAGACGACCGATATGTTGTTTGAAAATTTAGGAATTCCCTCAACAACAGGATACGGAGATATTGATTTTAATTACGGCCGAATGGATAATAAAGGTTGGGAGGTCTTCATCAATGCAACGCCTTATAAAGGAAAAGATCTTTCTGTAGACTTTACCTTCAACATCGCCCGAAACTTAAATATTGTACGTGAAGTCCCTGAGTTTTTTGTGCGCGAAAGTGGTAACGGACTTGTAAATGGTGATTATAAGCGTTTCTTGCAAATTGGTAATCCAATCGGTTCCTTCTTCGGGTATAAATATGAAGGGGTATACTCCACAAAAGAAGAAACTATAGCACGAGATGTCGACGGCAACGCTATCATGGGCCCAGATGGAGAACCTGTTTATATGCGATTTAATTATCCCGCTACAGATTATGAATTTGAAGCCGGCGATGCGCGCTATGCCGATATTAATCACGATGGAAGTATAGATGAGCGCGATATCGTATACCTTGGCAACTCTAATCCACGTTACACAGGTGGTTTTGGTCCCTCCGTTACGATCAAAAATCGTTTACGCTTAAATTTATTTTTCAACTTTCGTCTCGGATACGACGTGGTCAATCGTGCGATGATGAATACGACGAATATGGCCGGGTATAGCAACCAATCCACCGCTGTTTTAAGGCGCTGGCGTAACCCAGGTGATGATACCGACATGCCGCGCGCGCTGATGGGAGCAGGCTACAATTGGTTAGGCTCAGATCGTTATGTACAGGATGCGTCCTTTCTCCGTTTCCGTTCTGCCACCGTGAGCTATAGTTTTGCTAATGATTTCAGCAAGCGGTTAGGCATGAGTGATTTACGGGTATTTGGCACTGGCGAGAACTTCTTCACCTGGACAAAATATTTGGGACAGGATCCGGAGGTCGGCATTACAGGCGGAATCTTTGGTTTTGCGCAAGATGACTCCCGTACGCCTCCTACCCAACGCTATACAATAGGATTATCGGCAAGATTTTAAAAGCGAGAAAAGTTATGAAAACGATAAAAAGATATATCACATGGTCCATCATTTGCTGCGGTATCCTATCCGGATCCTGCACGAAATGGATGGATATAAAACCAGAAAACGGTCTGGTAGCTCAGGATTTTTGGCAAACCAAAGAGCATGTGCGGTCGGCGGTTAATGGCATTTATATTTCACTCCTCAACAGTAATCTGGCGGAGCAGCTATTTGTGCATGGCGAATTGCGGACGGATATGGTAGAGCTCACCACTTTTACCAATCTACAATTGGATGAGTACCGTTATGCCAATTTAAATTCTTCCAATCCTTCTGTTCACTGGGCACCATTCTACCGGATTATCAATTTCTGTAATAATGTAATTGAAAATGCGCCAAAGGTCAAAGACATCGACCCAACGTTAACGCAAGCAGATCTAGACGCATACATTGGCGAGGCATTGGCTATACGGGCATGGATGTATTTAAATTTAGGACGAATATGGGGCGATGTTCCGTTGAAGCTGAATTATACCGCGTCTGACGAGGAAGAACTAAATATAGCAAAATCTGGTCAGGCCGATATCTTCGCTGCGGTAGTAGCAGATTTGGTACGTGCCGAACCCATGGTCAAAGAGACATTCGGGACAACGACTGCGGCGGACAAAGGAAAAGTGACGAAATATACGGTAAATGCGCTATTGGCAGATGTTTATTTGTGGCAGGATGATTTTCAAAAGGCTGCCGCGGCTTGTGATGTGCTCATCAATTCAGGTAAGTTTGATTTGGTGCCGGGCAATCCGTCTTCTTGGCTAAATGTTTTATTTGCTACCGGAAACTCTATCGAAGGCATATTTGAGCTGCAGTACGATCGACAGTTTCTGAATAACTTTATAGCGTTGTTCAGTCTGAATCCGAGATATCAGGTAGGGCAGAATGTGTACGAAAACCTATATATGATCGATGAGACAGATCCAGAAAACTTCGACATACGCGGCAATCGCGGTTCGCTGGATGCCTCGACAGGACAGATTTACAAATATCAAGCTATCAACAGAGACGTTCGCAAAACATTAGAGGAGTCATACACCCACTGGTTTGTATATCGTTATGCCGATGTGCTTCTGATGAAAGCAGAAGCGCTGAATGGTATGGAACAAGGGGAAAAGGCTCTAGAACTGATCTATCAGGTGAGAGAGCGAGCCAATGCGTTGGTTTTCAATGATCTGGCGCCAAATGAAAATGATTTCCAAGGTATTACGTCCTTTTTGGTGGATGAGCGTGCACGAGAGTTTGCCTACGAAGGAAAGCGGTGGTTTGATGTACTGCGCCACGCCCGTCGCAATAACTATGCTCGACTGGATTTAATTACCAACATGGTTATGTCATATGCTCCACCGGATCGTCAACAAGCTATGTTGAATAAGTATCGGGATCCGGGAAGCCATTATTTACCAATCTACTTTACAGAATTGCAGATGAATAAAGCGCTAGTTCAAAATCCATTTTATGGCAATTAATAAATCAGGTTATGAAAAAGAATACGAGAAAAAAATCGATTGTACATCTTCTAATCGGAGTGTGCATGTTGTTAACATTAAGCTCCTGCCTTAAGGAAGATTTTACACAAACTACTGACGAAACGCCCAACATCGCTTCTTTTCTAAAAAATAGTGCGGATTATACGATGTTTTATGATGCAGTGAAACAGGCTGGTGCTGCATCCTACCTAGATGCATGGGGCACATACACGGTATTTGCTCCGAATAATGCTGCGGTGCAGCGGTATCTACAGGAACAAGGCAAGGAATCCCTGGCCGATTTTGCGGATGAAGAGATTAAGCTTCTGGTGACCCAACACATCGTCGAAGATACCGTTTCGACGGGCAATTTTAAGGATGGGAAAATTACAAAAAATTCTGTCGCAGGGTTATTTATTACGACCTCTGTCGTTAGTGAGGGCGGCCAGGCAAAAATCGTGTTGAATAAAGAATCGACGATTCTACTGCCTAACCAGCGCACAGGTAATGGTCTTGTGCACGGAGTAGATAAGGTGTTTACACCTATCACAAGGACGCTTGTTGAACAGATCCAGGCAGACCCCAATCTAAGCCTATTTGCAGAAGCCTTAGCCGCCACGGGTCTTGATGTTTTACTTGGCAAAGTTGCTGCCAACGAATATTTTTCGGTGCTTACCGTGACGAACGAGGTATTTGCGCAACGAGGTTTTCATAACTTACAGGACCTAAAGGATAAGTATTCGCATACAGGCAATCCTAGAAATACAACAGATAGTTTGTATATGCATATGTCTTATCACATCGTGAAAGATCTCAAGTACGTTTCCGATTTGATGTTACAGTCCTCGCATACGACTACCGTGCCCAACGAAATCGTCTTGGTCAAAGTAGATAAGGAGCGCGTGCTGATAAATGAAGAAGAATGGTTGGGTACTATTGAGTTAGGCGCAGAGGTAGACCGTACAAAAAGTGACGTAACCACCAAAAACGGAGTGCTACATTACTTAAAGGATAATATTTTTATTAAACAACGTTTACCCTTCCCTATTTATTGGGATCCGGCTAACCAACCCGAATTGAAAACAGCAGGTATTTACAAACGAGCGTCCATGAGTGTGCCCTATAACTTGATAAAAGACATTACATTAGCTAACACGAGCAATTATTACTATGGATATCCGCAGACAGGAAACAGTGCTGGAGCAGTGAATGATGATTTATTGAATTTTAACTTGCGTACGGCAGTTCTACCGTGGGTAGAAATGCGCACGCCTGTGATCGTCAAGGGGCGTTATAAAGTATGGATTGCATGGCGGCGGGTAGAATCTAATCAGGGACCTAATATGATTGATATCTACCTAAATGGCGTACAGCTGTCGCGTCAATTAAATACCGGTGAATATAGGAATACGACATTAAATCCACGAGAGTTAGAGGCTATTGGATATAAAAGAGTGACCACTACCGGTTCGAATGTACATAATTGTAAAATGGTAGGTATTATTGATATTGATTTTACAGACAGACACATCCTTCGTTTGGAAACCAAAACGAATCGAGCAGCAGAATTGCAATTAGACATGATACATTTTATTCCGGTAGATATGGAACAGATCTATCCCCAATTCGATGCGAATGGAAACCCAGTATATCCTATTTAATTTCTTTGAACAGATACGATGAAAAATACACTTATATATGTTATTGCTTTACTCGGGATCTCCTCTTTCCTGCAGCAGTGCGGGGACCCTTGGGAAGATCACATTAACGAGGGATTAACGGATATCAATCAAAGCCTCATACAGCGCCTTGAAAATGAGGCTGGCGCATCTACGTTTCTTTCCTTACTTAAGGAGGCAGATCTTGGCGTCGAGCTGGATGGGACAAACTCGTATACGATTTTTGTTCCAGACAACCAAAGCATTGGCGCGATAGCTGCCGAACTAAGAAGTGATAAAGGAGCATTAAGCAATTTCGTTAAAAATCACATTGCGGTATCTACACATCGCCTCAATACCTCCGCGGATACGATTCAATTGACCATGCTCAATGGTAAAATATTAGACATGCTGTCGTCTCGGATAGGCGAGGTATCTTTTTTAAAATCAAATCAAGGCAGCAGTGATGGTCTCTACCACATATTGGCTGCACCACTTATGCCGCAGCAGAATCTTTGGGAATACATTACTGCCCAACAAGATTATAAGCAAAATCAATTTTTGTCAAGTCTTAGCACCTACAAGTTGTATGACGACGGCCTGCTGGACAGCGAAGAGGATAGTCTGCTGAATAACGAGTTTCTACACTTTGTAGGTGATGTGCGTCTAGAAAAAGATCGCTTTACCTATTTTGTATTGCAAGACGTAGCCTTTGATAAAGATGTATCTGCATTTTTGCCTTATGTGAATTACCGGAATGAGGCCGACTCTTCCATACAAATAAGTCGTTACTACGTAGCTAGAGACCTAATCGTTAGACGGGCGTACAATAAAGAAGGGCTTCCTTCGGAATTGACCACTATGTCAGGAGGAAAGCTTGTGGTCGATAAATCTGCGATCGTCGAATCTATTCAGCTGAGTAATGGTTATGTGCATGTATTAGATGCGGCGCTGTTGGACAACACGCAGGGGGTGACCAATAAGTTAGCTTCGTTTAAGGTTGAAGGTGAGGAGCCTTCGTCTTTCTCGCATTCAAGACCCAGCAATACTTTTCACCGCGATCGACAGGATCCGAATGGCCTTTTGTTCCGCGATATTATGGTCCAAAATCATGGTGTGTCCATGTTTACGATAAACTATAGATTGCCACATTTTTTAAGTACGAGCTACGACGTGTACTGGAGAGCTTTAAACGATATCCAAGCAAACGTATTTCAACAACGTTTACGCATTTTAGGCGAGGAGTACCCGGGCGTTCTAGGCGCACCAACACGTGATGAAATGTATCTTTCTCCTTATACGGATGTCCCTTTGATGAATTACGACGAGGTGTACGTAGGGTCTTTTGAACTGTCCGAATTTCAACAGGTAATGGCGCAGCTTATGGCAGCAGCCTCTACGGCCAATGGCGTTAACACTGTCGTATTGGACTACCTGCGTTTTGTGCCTAAAGTGAAATAAAATAAAACCAATTAGAACATGCAGTTAATACATAAATTAGTTATTGGAGGATTGGCCTTAGTCACTTGGCTACCGGTACAGGCTAGTACACACCGCGCCGAGTCGACAGTCCATAGCTTTTGGAAAGGGAAACAGGAGAGAGAAATCAGCGGAGTAGTGCGTTTCGCCGCTACGAAGTTACCGGTTTCCGGTGCCAACGTGCAGGTAGACGGTTTCTCCGCGACCATTACAGATGATAACGGGGCGTTTACAATCAAAGTACCCACAGACGGTGTTAAGGTAACCGTGCAGTACGCAGGACATCAAGAAAACATGTTTTTTGTACACGAAGAACAGTCTACGGTAGAGGTCTTACTTTATGAAGAAGGATATAATCCATTGTTCCGCACCGCTGTGGTCTTTAATGAAAACATTAATAAGCTTGCTGTTGCAGGTGCAGTCGATGTAGTCGATTTGCGTCCCTATCAATGGAATGTGTCTACGAATGAAAACACGGCTACCTTCCTGCAAGGAAAGGTGGCTGGGTTGAATGCTATACGGAGCTCGGGTAGTACAAATAGTGGCTCAAATTTATCCATCCGAGGAATCAATTCCTTGTACGGTACATCCAAACCCTTATTAGTAGTCGATGGGATGCTTTATGAAGATGCCGATTACAGTGCGGACATTGTGGGCAACTATTTCGAATCGGGTTTAGCCAATATCGATATCCGGGATATCGATAATATTACCGTTTTGAAAGATGGATCATCGCTTTACGGTACGAAAGGGAGTAATGGTGTGGTATTCATATCAACATCTCACG
Organism: Sphingobacterium olei; assembly: GCF_005048855.1. Taxonomy (GTDB): domain Bacteria; phylum Bacteroidota; class Bacteroidia; order Sphingobacteriales; family Sphingobacteriaceae; genus Sphingobacterium; species Sphingobacterium olei. The sequence goes on along the minus strand of NZ_SUME01000002.1, from coordinate 54,250 downwards.
CTTCAGAGCTGGCGACACGCATTAATTTTGGTGCCTATACCAGTTTTAACCAAAAGCCGAAGAATCTACCCCTGCTTCATTCAAACGATTATAGAAGCTACATCTCCGAGTTATTGGGTACTCAGGGGCTGTCGTCGGCCGCTATAGCGCAACAGCCTTACTTTGCAGCAGAACCAAATACGGCAGATCACTATACTTATTTCAACGATACCGATTGGCAGTCGGTTGTCATGGATAATAGTGTGAGTCAAAATTACTTTTTAAAAGTGAGCGGTGGAGATAATATTGCAAAGTATGCACTCTCGGCCGGGTATGTAGATGACAATGGTCTCATTCTCACGGATAAATTGTCCAAGTATCTGATGCGGCTGAATGCAGATCTGAATCTATCGCCGAAGTTTACCGTTCAGTCGAATTTGTCGTTCAATTTAAATAGACACGATATTCGTACGCAGGGTATTGATTCGTATAATAGCCCCTTATACACAGCCCTCGTAAAATCACCTATTCTTTCCACCCATATTTCAAGTGCTGATGGACAAATGTCTCCACTTTATTCAGGTGTGGATATTTTTAGTCAGACTAATCCCGCTGTATTGGTGAGTGATAAGACCATAGGTCATAATCAAAGCTACCGGTTTACGGGTAATTTCCATTTCAATTTCAAATTTAACGATCGTTATGCGATCAAGAGTATAGCAGGTCTGGTATACGACAAGGGGCGTGAGAACTTTTTCTTGCCCGAGATCGGTGTATATGCTGAAAACCTTCCTACGGGCGTGGTCCGAAATCAATCCGGAGCGGAGGTAAGACGGTTGTTTTCTATATTTAACGACACCTATCTACATGCCAACAATCAGTTTAGTGTAAATCATAAGCTCAATACGAGGGCCGGTATTCGCATACAGACAAACAAATCAGAATATGATTACGGTTTAGGGTTTAATTCCGCCAATGATGACTACGTTACCTTGGGCGCCGGTAGCAACCTACTGCGGCAAGTTCGCGGCGGGTTCGGTAATTGGAACTGGCTAAACGTTTACATGAATAATAATTATGCGTATAAGTCCAAATATTTACTATCGTGGGATGTGGCATTTGACGGCTCATCGCGATTTGGTGAAAATCCGCAGCATACTGCTCTGAAGTTTGGACAAGATGCACTTGCTTTTAACTCAGCATTGACTGCGGCATGGGTCGTATCCGCAGAAGATTTTTTCCAATCATCTGCGATAAAATTATTAAAAATCAGGGGATCGTTTGGTCTGAGTGGTAACGATGATATAGGCGATTATTCTTCGAAGTCATTTTATATTTCTCAGAATTTTTTGGGCGTACAAGGACTAATTAGAGGCAATATCGGGAACCCAAATCTGCAATGGGAGCGTGCCCTAAAGAGTAACATCGGCATAGATGCCTCCTTTGCGGAAGAACGCTTGAACTTAACGCTTGATGTGTATAACAATACGTTAAAAGATCTCGTGACGTACCAGGCACTGCAAGCTTATTCGGGTATGGATGTCGTATTTCGTAATGGGGCGGAAATGCGTAATCGTGGTGTCGAGTTAGGACTTAACGGACGTGTTGTGCAAAATAGAAACACGAAATTTGATATCGGTATACAGCTGGCTAAATACGAAAACAAGGTAACTAACCTTCCGGATGGATCATTTGAAAACCTCTTCTATGGGGGGCGCATGATCACGCAAGTAGGCGGTGCTGCCAATCAATTTTACGGCTTGCAGACGGCCGGCATTTATACCACAGAACAGGAGGCTAGTAACGCCGGGTTGAGTCGCCAATTGTCCGATGGAACCTTGCTACCTTTTCAGGGGGGCGACAGACAGTTTGTTGATCAAAATGGTGATGGAATTATTGATGCGAGTGATAGGGTGGTTATTGGTAATCCTAACCCCGACTGGTTCGGATCCTTTACAACAGCTTTGCAATATAAGCGCTGGACGTTTAACACCTTATTTACCTATTCTATCGGCAACGACGTGTATAACGCAACGCGTCACCGTTTAGAAAGCAGTGCCAATTATGACAACCAAAGCCAGGCATTGCGCAACCGCTGGAAGCAAGATGGGCAAGAGACCAACATACCCCGCGCCTACTGGGGCGATCCTTTAGATAACGCGGAGTTCTCGGATCATTGGATAGAAGATGGATCTTATCTGCGCCTTCGCACGCTAAACATCGGTTATAGATTGCCTATTGACGGCGCTGTGTTGAAATCGGTAGATTTTTATGCGATGGCTAATAATCTGTTTACTTTCTCAAAGTATATGGGCTATGACCCCGAGTTTAGCGCCAATAATTCGATATTCAGTCAAGGTATCGATATTGGTTTGACGCCGCAATTTAGAACATACCAGCTCGGCGTGCGTGTTGGATTTTAACGAGATAGATAGGATAGAAGAAACTATAAGTATTACAAATTATGAAACGTAAAAATCTATACGGTATACTGACAGCCGTAGTGCTCGTTGGGGTGAACCTTTCCTCTTGCTCCAAGTTTTTGGAAGTAGAACCGAAGGAAGTATTAACGGAAGACCAGATGTACCGTGATATATTTGACGCAGATGCTGCGGTTATCGGTGTGTACGGGAAGTTTTTAGGATTGGCCGAGCAACACGTGCTTTGGAATGAGTTACGGGCAGATTTGCTTACGGTCACTCCTCAAGCCGACCCTTACTTACATGAATTAAGCCTGAATGACGTGACAGCCATCAGTGCAAATAATCCCTATGTCAATCCACGTAAGTTTTATGAGGTCATTCTTACATGTAATGATGTGCTCAAAAATTTCACTGCTATGCGAAATGAAAATAAGTTGGACGTAGATCAATACAGCGCACGTTATTCAGATATTATGGCCGTACGCACGTGGATATATTTGCAACTCGGCGTACATTTTGGCAAAGTGCCCTATGTGACCGATCCGTTGGAAAATATGGATGAGGTTTTGGACCAGAGTAAGTATTCATTTATGGAGTTTAATCAGCTGTTGCCAAAACTGATTGCCGATATGGAGGCAATCCCGTCGAAGCGCATATATAACACCGATGAATCACTACGCCTATCTGTAGATGGATTTATTATGGAACGCTTTTTTATCAATAAATATGCGCTATTAGGAGATCTTTATCTTTGGCATAATGACTATACCAAAGCAGCGGATGCATATAAAAACGTCATGACCTACTATGATAACCAGGGTAATGACGATTGGACATTCAATTATTATAAACTGAAAGAACGCTCTGTCACAGATAATAATGATCTTTCGATAGGCTATCTGCGCAACCGTGAGCAGGATGTACGCACATTCATAAATAGCAAAACACAAGGTTGGCGTTCTATGTTTTCACGCACGCAGGATGGTATATGGAATTCCGAATGGGTATGGACGCTCCCCTTCTCTAGCAACTTTGGTCAGGGCAATCCGTTTATACGATATTTTGCGATAAACGGGGGCGAATACCTTTTGAAGCCGAGTCAAGAGATCATTGATCAATGGGATAATCAAACGCAGTGGAATGGCGTGCCCTATGATGGACGCAAGGTACTATCCGTAGCGGATGCCGACGGTATGCCTGTTGTCACAAAATATTTAGACCAATACACTGCTCTAGGAACTTTGGTCCCTATAGACCAATATAATAAAGGTGGAAAATGGTTCCTTTATCGTGCAGCGAAATTACACCTCAGATTTGCTGAGGCCGCTAATCGGGATGGCAAGCATAAAGTAGCATACGCATTACTGAACAATGGAATACGGACAAATTATGATAACTCAGCTAGCTCCGATAAAACGGATTTACAGCAAACCCAACTTCCATGGCCTTATGACTTTGATGCCAGGATGGGGCAAGTGCCATATTTTAGGGGTGTTTGGCATCGTAACGAAGGGATTCGCGGGCGTGCCTACCTACGAAATCGAGTAATTGAAAATCCTGCGGATAGTTTGATACACATCGAGAATTATCTTGTCGAAGAGTCTGCGTTGGAGCAAGCCTTTGAAGGAAGTCGCTGGGAAGACCTATTACGAATTGCCCTAAGGCGTAGTGATCCCGCCTACTTGGCAGACAAGGTCTATAACAAATTGAGTAAAGATGGCAACCCCAATGCGGATGCGGTACGCAGCAAATTGATGCAGCAGGAAAATTGGTATTTGCCATTTCGATGGAAAGAATAACTGACTTATATTTTTTAACTAAATCCTAATGTAATGAAAACACGACTAATTTTATTTGCAATTATTATTCTTATCTCTAGCTGTATGAAGATGAATTCTGATTATGAACTAGTAGACGATCCGAAATTAGAGAAATTTGAATCTAGTAAGGTAGAAGTAAATATAAATTCTGAATTTGAAAAAGTATCCAATCTGCTTTTCTCAAAACTTAAGAACAATACTCTAGCTTTATCTGAATTCCAAGATTCGATAAATGTGTTGAAGAAGGAATTTTTGACCGAATTGAAAATTAAGGCAGGACCAAAAAAGGGAATCGCTTTTAGCAAATCTTCTTTTTCTTTCATTCCGCCGCCTTGTCCATACTTCGGTCTAGATACTGTTTTGTGTCCTCAATTTATTCTAGAAGAGTGTTACATGTACTGTGAAAATGATTATTATAGATCGATAGATTCGTATTGGTACGATGAACTAAGCGCCGAATATGAGCTTAATGTTGCATTAGCCGCTTGTAATAATATACCTCCGGGTTACTCTAGAACGCAATGTATTAGCAGTGCTCAAAGTGCCTTTGGCGCTGCAATGAATGCAATATATCAAGGTTATATGCTAGCTCAGGAACAGTGGCGGCAATGCGATCAATTTTGTATTAACAGTTATCCCGCAGTTCAATAAAACTATCTATCTAGATTATGTAAAGATATCTTACCACACTTCGCATAGGTCATCTTCGGTTGTATTTTCGGAACGTGTATAGCCCTACATTATGCAATTTTTTACATGAAGTAGTAATATTTAATCGAGTTCACGGACAAAGGTGATTGGTCCAGAAAACTGGTATTTGCCATTTCGATGGGAGGAGAAGTAGTAGAGGAGCGGAAAAAAGATTATGAAAAGGAAGTAAACTAGAATTATGAAAAGGCATTATTTAATATTAGGCGTCATTATGATGACCGCCGCCATATCAGTGGGTTTTTCGTTACTACAGAAGACTCGCTTGGTACTGATAGGTGATTCGACAGTACGTAACGGCTCGAATCCGACTCCCGAAAGTTATGAATGGGGATGGGGCACTTCGTTAGAGACATCGTATCAGAACGAAAACCTAGAAGTGCTCAACCACGCTATGGGTGGGACAAGTAGCCGGACGTTTTATAGAGATTTATTTCCCGCTGTTTTAGAAGAATTACAGGCGGGAGATGTGCTCGTTATTCAATTTGGACATAACGATGGAGGCGCTGTGACTGGAGAGGGTAAAGCCAGTTTAAGCGGTATCGGAGACAACATACAAAATGTTACCAATTCGCAGGGACAGGTAGAGACGGTACACAGCTACGGCTGGTACTTGCGCCAGATGGTACAACAAGCAAAAGCAAAGGGGGCAACGCCTGTTATTGCGTCGTTAGTGCCTAGAAACAGATGGGATGAGGACGGTATTTTTGTAAGTCGCTCTTTGGAGACTCATGGCCTATGGGCACGACAAGTGGCCGACGCAGAGGGGGTAGCTTTTCTAGATCTGAACAACTTAGTCGCCGACTTGTATGATCAACTGGGTAGGGTGGAAGTAACCGAGACTTTATTTGCTACTGATGACGAGCTGCATACCGTGAAAGCTGGGGCTGATGCCACCGCGGAGATCGTATACAACGGGTTGATTGAATTGAATGTCATATCTATTGATGATAGTGCCCCTGAAAATATATGGGAAATTATGGGTAATGATAACCAAATTTCGGATGTAGCCACTGCATACGGGTCTGCGGTAGGTCGCGTGGAAGGTGGTGTAGAAGTTCCTTATGCCGTTTTTACAAGTTCGGCGGATGGTTTGGTTGTTAAGAAAAGAAATGCGTCCGGACAGTGGGAGCAAGTAGGGACAGCATTGACTGACTATAAGTTTACAAACAGCGGTAATAGGCAGGCTATTGCGCAGTCATACCTGTGGCTCGGTAAGGATAATGTGCTTTATTGCTCGTATGTTGACGGCAGTGACGGGCACAGGCTGAAGATCGTTTACTATAAGGAAGCGGCGGAAAGTTGGGAGCCTCTGGGTGACAATGCCGCTAACCTACAGGTTAGCACAGGCGGTATAAGCCCTTGGGGTACAAATAACATACGCGACCAGGTGAATCATTACGTTGCGTTTGACAAGAACAATGTCCTGTATATTGCATATGGTGAAACTCCAACCAACACGCGTAAAGGGGCAGCCCATGTAAAGCGTTTTGTAGGTGGAGCATGGGAATTAGTGGGAGGCGGAGCCATCCCTATAGAAGGTGCTCCTAGTTATGGAGCGGCTGGGTATTCGGTTGCATTTGACAGCCAAAACCGTCCCTTTGTTTCGTATGCCTGGAGCGCGAATAATCCGGATGAAGTGGGAGCTGTTCAGGTGAGGTATTTCGATGCGGGCAGTTGGAAGACTCTGGGAGATGTCACTTCTTCCGGGCAGGGAAGTTCTGCCCGTTATACCCAGATGGGTATTTCTAACGATATGGTCTTCGTCTATTTTATGAATACCGGATCGGGCAGCAGGCCATTTTTGGTGTATTCACCCATAGCGGATCCATCTTGGACCAATTTGCGGATAGCCGATCATGCAAACTCGGTGAATGAGCAGCTTGTTGTAGATGCTGCGGGCAATATGACCATATCCCACATGGAAAGCTGGGGCAATATTTATGTGTATCATTTGACAAAAAGCAAGATTGCCGAAATTACCCCGTCCTCTCCTTTGACGTTAGCAAGCTTTATAACGTTGGAGAAGTCAGCGGAGACAGCACTTGTAGATGCCGGTGCCCGGCTGTCGATGAGTGTGTCGGCAAGTGGAGACCCTTATATCCTTTATACGAAAAATGAACGACCTTTTGTACAACGCTACCTGTTCCCGAAGATTGATTTTATACCAAATACTTGGGAAATTATGGGTAGTGATAACCAGATTTCGGATGTAGCGAGTGCGTACGGGTCTGCGGTAGGTCGAGTGGAAGGTGGCGTAGAAGTTCCTTACGCTGTTTTTACAAGTTCGGCGGATGGTTTGGTTGTTAAGAAAAGAAATGCATCCGGACAGTGGGAACAGGTAGGGGCAGCGTTGACTGACTACAAGTTTACAAACAGCGGTAATAGGCAGGCTATTGCGCAGTCATACCTGTGGCTCGGTAAGGATAATGTGCTTTATTGCTCGTATGTTGACGGCAGTGACGGGCACAGGCTGAAGATCGTTTACTATAAGGAAGCGGCGGAAAGTTGGGAGCCTCTGGGTGACAATGCCGCTAACCTACAGGTTAGCACAGGCGGTATAAGCCCTTGGGGTACAAATAACATACGCGACCAGGTGAATCATTACGTTGCGTTTGACAAGAACAATGTCCTGTATATTGCATATGGTGAAACTCCAACCAACACGCGTAAAGGGGCAGCCCATGTAAAGCGTTTTGTAGGTGGAGCATGGGAATTAGTGGGAGGCGGAGCCATCCCTATAGAAGGTGCTCCTAGTTATGGAGCGGCTGGGTATTCGGTTGCATTTGACAGCCAAAACCGTCCCTTTGTTTCGTATGCCTGGAGCGCGAATAATCCGGATGAAGTGGGAGCTGTTCAGGTGAGGTATTTCGATGCGGGCAGTTGGAAGACTCTGGGAGATGTCACTTCTTCCGGGCAGGGAAGTTCTGCCCGTTATACCCAGATGGGTATTTCTAACGATATGGTCTTCGTCTATTTTATGAATACCGGATCGGGCAGCAGGCCATTTTTGGTGTATTCACCCATAGCGGATCCATCTTGGACCAACTTGCGGATGGCCGATCATGCAAACTCGGTGAATGAGCAGCTTGTTGTAGATGCTGCGGGCAATATGACCATATCCCACATGGAAAGCTGGGGCAATATCTATGTGTATCATTTGACAAAAAGCAAGATTGCGGCTATATCTCCTACCATTCCTTTGACGGCAGCAAGTTTTCTGAAGTTGGAGCAGTCGGCTGAGACGCCTGTTGTAGATGCCGGTGCCCGGCTGTCGATGAGTGTGTCGGCAAGTGGTAAGCCATACATCATTTATACAAAAAATGAAAGACCTTTTGTACAGCGGTACCACTTGGTAGTGGATGAAACCGAAGAGCCCGAACCCGAACCCGAACCAGACGAGGTGGTCACGACGCCCCGATGGCTGGAGACGTTGGACAGAGGCCTAGTAGCTGTTCGTCCGGCAGCCAATCGTGTATTCTTAAGCTGGCGTTTGTTAGGAAATGAGACGATGGATCTTGGTTTTAATTTATATAGAGACAACCTGAAGTTAAATGCCGAACCCATAGTTGGTTCAACCAATTATCAGGATGTTACTGAAGAAAATGGGAAATATACGGTAGTTCCTGTTGTGAATGACGAAGAAGGAGAACCGTCCAAGACGGTAGAGGTTTGGAGCAAGGGATATCTTTCTATTCCAATGGATATGCCGCCAACAGGAGTTACTCCAGATGGACAGTTCTATACCCATACCGCCAACGATCTTAGTGTAGGAGATCTAGACGGGGACGGTGAATATGAAATTGTCGTCAAATGGGAGCCCACACTTACTGGAGATATGGGAGGAGGTCAGCGCGGTCTGGTTTATCTTGACGCGTACAAGATGGATGGTACGAAGTTATGGCGCATAAACCTGGGAAAAAATATACGGGCTGGCGCACACTACACCCAGTTTCTGGTTTTTGATTTTGACGGGGATGGTAAGTCTGAATTAGCAGTTCGTACCTCCGACGGTACAGTAGACGGTACAGGGGCCATTATAGGAGATGCCGATGCCGACCACAGAACAAATGCTGGATATATTCTGTCCGGCCCGGAGTTCGTCACTGTATTCAACGGGTTAACCGGTAAAGCGATGGCATCCGTAGATTATATACCCGAGCGTGGTCGCGTTGCGGACTGGGGAGATGGCTATGGTAACCGGGTGGATCGCTTTACAGCTGCCGTTGCTTATTTGGACGGTGAGCGTCCGAGTATGGTCTTCGGCCGTGGTTATTACACGCGAATGGTGCGTGCTGCATTCGATTGGAGAGACGGCAAGCTTACACATCGGTGGACATTTGATTCCAACGTCCGTGGCAATGAATCCTTTGCCGGACAGGGTAATCACCAAATGTCCGTAGCGGATGTCGATAACGACGGTAAAGATGAGATTATCAACGGGGCTTCCGTTATTAACGATAATGGTAAGAAATTGTATACTACAACGCGTGGTCACGGTGATGCATTGCATGTAAGTCAAATGGATCCTAGTAAAGATAAGCAGCTGATCTGGATGCCGCACGAGTCGCCAAGTAGCTATAAAGATCTCGGTGTTACACTGGTCGACGGCACCACAGGGGAAACTATATTTGGAATCCCGACAACGGGAGATATCGGTCGGGCAATGGCCGCTGATATCGATCCTCGTTATCCGGGGTTTGAATTGTGGAGTTCAAGGGGGGTATTGTATAATGTAAATGGTACACAGGTATCTGCAGCGCGTCCAGGTTCAATGAATTTTGGTATCTGGTGGGATGGAGACCTACTGCGTGAACTGCTAGACGGTGTTAATATCTATAAATGGGATTGGTTAACCAATACGCAAAAGAACCTGGTAAATTTTGCGCCGTACAATGCGGCTTCGAATAACAGTAGCAAGGCTACACCGAACCTGAGCGCCGACATCTTGGGCGACTGGCGAGAGGAAGTTATTTTTCGGACAGCGGACAGTAAGGAGTTGATGATATTTACAACTGCCATACCGACGGAGCATAAATTATATACCTTAATGCACGATTCGCAGTATCGTACGGCAATCGCTTGGCAAAATAGCGCGTACAACCAGCCACCCTATCCAAGTTTTTATCTTGGTGAAGGTATGGTGACGCAAGAAGAACCTAATATTGCTTTGGTAGCGCTGGAAAAAGAGGATCAGGAGATCGATTTCCAGAACTTAGATCCAGTCACTTTCGATGCCGCGCACATTTCACCAGGTGCGGAGGCGACATCGGGACTACGTATTTCCTATACGACTGACAACGATCAAGTGGTACAGGTGGAGAATCAACAGTTGAAATTAGTAGGTGTAGGAACGGTTAACATTACAGCAAAACAGGGCGGTAATATATCTTGGAACGCTGCGGATCCGGTAACAAAAACCTTGGTTGTAAATAAAGGACAGCAAGTGATAGAATTTGAAGATCTCCCGACGTTAACCGTTCGCGATCAGCCTTATCAGCCAACCGTAAGTAGCACATCGGGCTTACCTGTTACGCTAGAATCGGAAGATCTGTTTTATGCTATCGTGTCCAACAACCAAATTACGGTTAATGAAGGCGGACGAGTGGGTATCGTCGCCTATCAACCTGGCGACCAGCTATGGGAACCTGCTGTGTCAGTTCGCAAAGAGTTGGAAATTCTAGCGTTACCAACGATGGATGTTGCCAAGGCAATTACCCCCAACGGTGACGGGGCCAATGATATTCTGCTGATTAAAGAAATTGAGCGGTATCCAGAGAACAAGGTGTCGATATTTAATCGTCAAGGGCAATTATTATTCAGTATTACTGATTACAACAATTCAGACCGCGCGTTCGAAGGACGTACTTCATCCGGACAGTTATTGGAGGATGGCACCTATTTCTTCAAGTTAGAGTGGATACAGGACGGCAAGAGCTTAGATCAAAGTGGATGGTTTTATTTAAAGAAATAGGGCAGATGAAAAGAACAGCATATATCAAACAGTTTATACTATTTATTTTGGCAGGTACAGGCGCTACATTGCAGGTAAACGCCCAACAGCTGGGCGGTTACCTGCAGTACCAGCAGCATACCGAGCAGATCAATCCAGCATATAGTCTGGCTTCCGATCAGGCCAAGCTCTACACTGTCGGCCGAAAACAATGGATGGGGGTAGATGGCGCTCCGACCACGATTTTAGCAGGGGGGCATATCAAAACAGCTAATGAACGTTCATCCGTTGGTTTTAATGTATTGTACGATAAGATAGGTCCGGAGCGGTATACCGAGGCTAACGCCTATTATGGCTACAGTTTAAAGCTGTCAGAAAAGGATTATTTAGGTGCAACGGTAGGACTGGGCCTCCGATGGTATCAAGCGAGAACGTCGTTAGTAGAAGGCTACGACCAAGCGCTGCGGGCCGATATCAACGAAAGGGTCGGTACATTCGGTTTATCTTTTCTTTACTACAGAAAAGACCAGTTTTATGTAGGCGCCACATTACCCAGACTCGGGGGTGAACAGTTTGAGGATGTACAGATTTTTAGAGAGGATTACTCCTTTACAGGGGGATACCTTTTTGAGGTGGATCCCGGACTCCATATAAAGACCAACACTTGGATTTCCGTAATGCAGGATCAAGACGTGTTAATAAATTTTTCTGCCATGGCTTATTTCAACCGTAAGTTTGGTATCGGTGCTAACTACATGAACACCCGAAATCTAGGTGTACTGGCTTCCTTTGCGGTCAATAACAAGCTTAAATTTTGTTATGGCTATCAATTTGGGGTAGGAAATACCATGATGGCAAGCCCGGGCAATGGAACACATGAAATTTCCTTAAGTTACCATTTTTCGCGGGGAGGACTTATTAATTTGTTATAATTGAATGCAAATACGCAAGCCAGAAAGGTCCGGATGAATGCTTTTGGACCTTTCTGGCTTTATCGAAGTCGTTCTATTCGTTCAACCGGATCAACTTCGTCATCTGCTCATGAAGCGGCTGGGAAGGATCTATTGTCCGAAAGGTGCTTTCTTTTCTTGTCTTGTGGTAAGATTATTGTAGTTAGTAACCGATATTTTTGGTAATCAAAATTAAACTTATGGCACCACAACCCTCAAAAATCTGGGCCGATTACCCAGTAAAAGACATCAATAGGTCCAAAGAATTCTATACCGCATTAGGGTTTACCGTACGGGATCAAACTCACGATGGAGATAATTTTATTAGTCTCACCATAGGCCATAGCGGTTTCATCCTTAACCTATTTTCTACTGAACGGTTTGAAAAGGGCGTAAAGACGAAGTCTGCGGATACGGCTAACGGCAATGAAGTGAATTTCAGTATTTCTGCAGACACTAAAGAAGAAGTATTAGAATGGGAAAGAGCGCTCAATGCAATTGGCGCAAATATTATCAGCCCACCCGAAGAGATGAAGGAGGGGTGGTGGGCTATGCGTTTTGCCGATCCGGACGGACACCGTTGGGTGGTGTTAAATATGTAATCACCATCTTCGTGAGCTCGAAACCGGAAAAGAAGGCTCAAAGTCTCGTAAACATACATGTATTTCTTAACACCCCCCAATTATAACAATTTAGCCTTAAATGCGTTATAATTGAAGAGCCTAATTTCAATAAACATGAAAGAGACATTTACGATCCGGGTCAATGGCGAGAAGTACCGCGTGAAAGCCGATCCGGAAACGCCCATGTTGTATATTCTGCGGAATGATCTATCACTCAATGGCCCCAAGTTTGGCTGTGGACTGGCACAGTGTGGCGCGTGCCTGATATTGCTTGATGGCGTAGCCATGCCCTCCTGCTCCTATGCGATTCAGCATGTAGGAGAGACCGAAATTACAACCTTGGAAGGCCTGAGTGGAGAAGAAGGATCGCTTCATCCTGTACAGCAATCGTTTTTTGAGGAGCAGGCAGCCCAATGTGGGTATTGTACCAACGGGCTGGTGGTGGCGTCTGTCGCTTTGCTCCACCGTAATCCACATCCCACAGAAAAAGAAATTCGAGCCGAACTACAGCGAAACATCTGCCGCTGTGGTGTGCATGCACGAGCGATTCGTGCTGTTAAGAAATTAGCAGATCGTTAAATAGCATGCACAAAGATCAACATAGTAGACGGAAATTTATCCAATCCCTGGGCATGTTAACCATCGGTTTTTCGATGTCGGGTGTGGTCAGTTCGCGGTTAAGGGCAGACACAACCTTAGATCCGTCGGCGCCTGACACACAAAATGCACGTTTGGATCCCAAAGCGATCGATTCCTGGTTGACGATTAGGGAAGATGGCCGTGTCACCATCCGGACAGGCAAGATGGAGCTGGGGCAGGGAATCACAACAGCCATAGCCCAGGTTGCTGCCGAGGAATTGAACATGGATATTGCCGCTATTGATGTTCATCTGGCCGAAACGGAGTACACGCCCAATGAAGGTTATACTGCAGGGAGTATGTCCATCCAAAGCAGCGCCATGTCTGTCCGCAAAGCGGCAGCATCCGCCCGCGAACGGCTGCTGGATCTGGCAGCCCAAGAACTTGCTCTGGCAAAAGGATCGCTGGAACTGCAGGATGGCCTGGTGCAAGGAGGGGGCAAATCGATTTCGATCTATGCTTTACTGAAAGGAAAACAGTTTGCGGCATCCATTTCCTCCGATGTACCCTTATACGCTACTTCGCGTCGCAAGATCGTCGGCCAGTCGATTGCGCGGATGGATATCAAGCACATCTTAACAGGAGAACCGCATTTTATTCACGACCTACGTTTTCCAGAGATGGTCCACGCACGTATCGTCCGCCCACCGGCGCACGGTGCCAAACTTCTTGCGATCGATGATAGAGCTATCGCACAACTTCCCGGTTTAGCGAAATTGGTTCGCGTCGGAAGCCTCGTAGCTGTAATAGCAGAAGATGAATATAAATCGATCACACTATCGGAGGCTGTAGCACCACATTTGACATGGAAATTCGAAAAAGCACTGCCTGTGGGGGAGTTACTTCGCGACCATATCAGATCCCTGCCGACAGATTCAAAGACCGATAAGCAGAGCGAAGGCTGGTCCGATCAGGTTATTTCAGATTCAGTGGTGCGGCATCAAGCATCTTATTTCAAACCGTATATCATGCATGCCGCTAACGGGCCTTCCTGCGCGATTGCGCGCTATACAGACGGTAAGCTTTCGGTATGGACACATAGTCAGGGAGTTTACCCGTTGCGTGGGGCAATCGCTGGCTTGCTCGGATTGAAGGAAGAGCTTATACACATCAAGGGTGTCCCCGGAGCGGGCTGCTACGGGCATAACGGTGCAGACGATGTTGCTGCTGAAGCAGCTTTACTTGCCATGGAATTTCCCGATCGGCATATCCGCTTACAATGGATGCGCGAGGAGGAAAATGCCTGGGAGCCCTATGGTACAGCGATGGCGATGGAGCTCGAAGCGGCACTTGACCGTGAAGGGCGTATCCAGGGCTGGAAATATGATCTGTGGTCCGATGACCATGGTGTCAGGCCGGGTGGCGATGCGGATAATCTATTGCCTGCCTGGTACATCGAAAAAGGACATGGGGCGGCCAAATCGGGATTTCGGGGCGGGGCGACACGCAATGCAGAACCGTACTATATCATCCCACATATGCATTTACGTTCGCATATATTCCGCGGCCCGCTACGCAGATCTTCGTTACGGGGATTAGGTGCCTATGCCAACGTCTTTGCAATTGAAGCGTTCATGGATGAACTGGCCGAGAAGGCAGCCGCCGATCCGATCGAATTCAGGCTTAACCACCTCCGCGATAGCAGGGCTACCGACTGCTTGCGTATGCTACAGAGGGAGGTCAGGAAAGTCAACTGCCACGATGGCGAGGGAATCGGTGTGGCATTCGCGCGGTATAAAAACGCAGCGGCTTATTGTGCTATTGCTGCGCACGTTAGTGTGGATAGCCGCAAAGGCAACGTCACTGTACATAAATTGTGGGCTGTCGTCGATGCCGGCGAAGTCATCAATCCCGACGGGTTGAAGAATCAAATTGAAGGAGGTATGGTGCAGTCCATCAGTTGGGGCCTTATGGAAGAGGTCAATTTTGATGACACACATGTCACCAACCTGACTTGGGCTTCTTATCCCATCTTACGATTTCAGGAGGCTCCAGCTATACAGATTGATATCATCGACCGTCCGCACGAAGCGCCGCTCGGTGCGGGAGAAGCAGCACAGGGTCCGGCTACTGCGGCCTTGGTCAATGCGATATATCGCGCTGCGGGCATACGCGTGCGCGAACTGCCCATTATAAAAGCTCTCCGCGTAACCGGCGTTGGCGATAGATCATCGATTTCTCATGAAAATCCAATTAATTTCGGACAATTTATCTTTTGTATATGATATAATCCGTTACCAAAGGATCAAGTCCGTTTTGTCTGAATTCCGTTGCGATCTGACCTCTGTGATAAGTAGAATGATTGATAACGTGAAAAAGTATATTGCTGATACTATTCGTAAAGGCCTTTCCTTGGGTATTCTTATAATTAATTGTGCCGTTTAGGTCAAGCTTATCCAGTATGTGCAGTGACTGTTCATAATTTATTTTGTCAATGTTGCTACAGATCTCAATCGGATGCACTTCCCACACGCTGAAAACAGGTTGTTGTGGCTCAATTCTATTGTTCCAAATCTGGTGTGCATTAAGGATATGACTATATAATTTTATAGCCTTTTCTGATGTTCTGGCCGGATTTTCATTAAAAATGTTCCGCAACTTTTGATTTGTATGATGATTGTATTCGAATAGCTCCTTAAAAAATTGTTTCATTGTTGGTTTTTCATAACTAATATACGATTCGCATTATAGATAACACCCAAAGATAACGAAATGCGTATCTAGCGACAACCATATAGTAGAAGCTCATCTTCCTTTTCCTCCGTGCAGATTTCCAGGTACTTGTTCGGTAGATTGTGATCACTTTCTATTGTTATAACCCGTCACAGCCATCGAGCCTCTCTTAACCTGCTCTCGAAGTGATAGTACATTTATAGTTGTTTAGTTTTAATACCAAATTAAGCTAAAAGGCTTTGCATTTACAAACCGAACCTTGGTTCTTAACTTATTATTTTTCTCTTACGTTGAAATCCACAGTTTTTATTCCAATTCTACCATTGATATCTATTCCTTCGATGATAATCCGATATGTTCCTGTTGTATCTGGGGTATAGAACTCAAAGCTTGTTTTGCCGGATTTATTAATAACGATACTGGGTTCCCAGTGTATCATTGTACGAAGGTCTTTAATTCCGTTTGTATTATCTGATGCTTCATATGTAGGTTTGTAAAAGGTTTTGTCTGCGTATAACCCCGTAGGAGTAATCGTCAATATTCCTTTAGGAATTATAGCCTTGTTCAAGGACACGCCGCCTTCTTTGGTAGTAATAACGAAGATCATACTCTTTTCATCTTGAGCTCCATAAGCAAATTTGTAAGGCATTGTTCGTAATACTTCGATACTTTCTATACCCTGTACAGGGATCATTCTCCCTCGGGCAGGAGCTGCACGCAGTTCTGCGTCCGGATGTTTAGGGGCTTGATGAACTTGTTTATGGTAAGTTTCTCGGGCGTTTCAAAACTATAACGTATGATAGCATCTTCATACTTATGGTTAAGCAGCACCGTCGTGACACCGCCGCCGTCTGTTTGTTGCTTTTTTTTCTCTACGACCTTTCCATTGTGCAACACTTCGAACTGCACGGGAATATCTTGGAGCGGTACACCGCTCATCGTCTTTAGGTCCACAGCATAGGTAGTGCCTTTTTCGTTGTTGGCATGGAGAGTGGTAGCGGTCAGGACATTGTCCGATCTGCCATTGCTGATGTGCAGCGTACGGTCGTAGAAGAACTGCTCATCGGCGTTGCGCATCCAGCTGGTATAGGCACGTAATCGATAGGAGCCTTCGGTGATGGTATCGTTCAGTTGAATATCGGCAATGCCCATCCCCATGACCAATGGTATCTTTATGGCACTGACAATGTTGTGTGCAGGGTCAATGAGTTCGATATCTGTGATGCCGCTCAAGTTTGATAACAGATTCTCCACACCCACTGTACAGTACACTTTGATCCAGATCGTTTCACCAGCCGTATAAGTTGGTTTGTCGAGGTGCAGGTAAAGCTTTTCCTGCAGGTTAAGTTCATGATGTTCTCGGGCATCTCGAAGAACCTGTTCGATGTGTTGGCCATATAGGGGATTGATTCCAATTAGGAGAAAAAAGGAAAAGACTATTTTTATCATGGGTGTGGATTATACTTTGATCAGCTTGAGCACTAATTGGAAGCAGTGATTTTCAAGATAGGAAAGATTGTGAAGGTTAGCAACCTGCGCTATCCTGTTCGTTGAACGATTTGAACGCTCACGGTAGCAAGTTTTTTTTGGTTTATTACTACTTTTTATATTTCGATATACAGGATAGCGCGGGTTGCGACTTAAAATTATTCTATCGATATTGAATCCAATCTATCTTTACGTTTGATAGCTACTACCAATGAAATATAAACTAATGTGCTATTACATTCCGTAAGATTCATAATCTACACCTAGTCCTTGTAATTAAATTTACCACATAAAAAAGTAAATGAAAAGTTATAAAATATTAATGATATTGATAGCAGGCATTTTGTACACCTTAGCAACAAAGGCCCAGACCTATATCCAGGGGACCGCGGTACGTCCTTTCTCGGAGATAGCGTATACCAATACCCATATCTCGACTACCAACCGCATGGCCTATTCCGCAGCTAAAGATGAAATAAACAGCTTTTTACCGGCTAGGCCCAAAATCAAGGGGTTTGATAAAATGGGCGGGGAATATTTTTTGGTAGATGGCATGGTGTTACATCCCTCCAATACTTCAAAATCCCATCAATAGAGAATCTTTTCAAGAAAAGCACAGCGACTACCACAGAGTGTTTTTAAGCATTTCTCCAATTCACTTACCGTGAAAGAGATCTTACTTTCGGCCTTTATCTTCTTATAGACGTCTGGCTTATCTGCTTTTCTTACGGATGGTCTTTGGATAACTTCGATCAACGCTACAGTTTTTTTTGCCACAGCAAAACTAGACAATAGGTTCCCTACTTGTGTGAAAAATTGAAACTACGAATATTATTTCTAAGGCCTCGTCGTACCAATAGACAATAACGAATGGGAATTTTTTGAGGGGAGCGAGACGCAAGTTCCCATCACCTTGGATTTGGTATAGTCGGGGGTTCTAGGTTATTAACTTAAAACGGATTTCCAACTCTTTGAGAAAACGACGAGCTAGACCCTTTTTTTGTTCTTCATACCAATCGCAGGAGTTATTCAGTTCATTCTCGGCTCTTTTTAATAGCTTAAGAGTATACACGATCTAGTTTTTTTTTATATCATCCCAGCTTTTAGCTGTGGTTTTTCCTTCTAGAAACTCCAGTTGAGAACGTTCAAAATCGGCAATTTGTGCCTTCGAAAATGTATAATCCTCAGCAGACTCATCAATAATATATTGGATGCCGAAACGTTCTAAGATTTCCTTAAGAACTTTTACATCTTTCTCATTTGATATTTTTGCAGTTATCGTTGTCATATTCCCTTGTGCTTAAGGTTTATAGTCAAATATACGAATTATTTTCTAAACTCCTCCCACACCTTTTTGATGACGGTTTTTCGGTAGTGTCCTTTGTGCTAAGGTGCTTGTAGAGTTTGTCCAGATCTTCAAGAACTTCGGCTCTCGGTGATGCTTTTATTCCTTCTAGTACCTGTAACACAAACGCAGTGGAGTTGCTACTGGAATTGCAACTTAAAAGTAGAGACTACTGACAAGAGGTTATAGAGACTGGGTTACAAACCTGTGCCAGCTGTGGATGGATATTTAAGTAGCATCTTTACGTAGCACTGCGACGTGTAATTGCTTTTATGCATTCCTCACGGATCTTCCATAATTCATCAAGATCGTATGAAACTCCATTTTTCTTGATCCATGTTGTTAGATAATCCTTATGGTAAGACACCTTAGCATCCGTAACCTTGTCTGCTTGTATTTCGACTTCAGCCTGTAGTTCAAGCTCAAATTTGGTTTCATTGATACCGATGCCGGTATAGTCGAGTATATAGTTGTAAGCGCGAATATAACTGTGAGCTTCAGGGATATATTTTAGATTGTATTTTTTTAACACGTCTTTAACAGCTGGCGTGTTTTTGGCGGTCATGTAAAATATGCCCAGCATCAATTGCAGCTCTGGATGTCCGTTTTCATAGGCCAGTCTTTTCAGTAGGACATGTTTGGTGCTACAGGTGCCGCAGTTGTCTTCGAATAAACATAGTGGGTTGTTTTTATCGGTGTTTCGCCGGTAATTTAAAGTGCTGACCCAATCAGCCGCCTCGCTAAAAGAATTTATACCCAACGCTGCAAATGAGTTGGAAACCTCGCCTTTGGCCCGGTCGATAGTGAAGTCTATAGGCTTAACGAATAATCGTCTTGAAAAAAGATTGGTTCGGCTGTTGTCGAGAATAGGTTCCCCAGATTTCTTATTGACAAAATAGCGGATGTTCTGGATGAGATACCGTGGATGGAAGTTTGGTCCAAATTGATCCATCGCCCTAAATGTTTCAAAAATTTCCAAGGCTGTGCGCGTATGATTGAAATATCCTTGCTCCAGTAGTTCTCTAAAGGCAGTTTGTACTTCTGCATAGGCACTAAGAAATAGAGGTGTTTCAAGCTCATCTTCCTTTTCCTCCGTGCAGATTTCCAGGTACTTGTTCGGTAGATCCTGATCGCTTTCTATTGTTATAACCCGTTTTATTCGCTTCCGGTCGATCTTGAGTTCTTCAACATTCAGTTTATACAGATCGAGAGGAGTAACGGGCGGGTTGTAGTCTTCCAGTAAGAGAATCTTCCCGATCTGTGCGCTATCTTCCGGATCAATCAGTGTCGGCTTAAAAGGGTTTTCGGTATCCCGTATAAAAAAGTTATGCTTGCCCAGCAGAAAAGAACACTCAAATGCTGATATTCCTTTTTCTTTCCTGATTTTATAATATAGGGCAATCTTGTCAAACGAGAACGCAGGAAAAGTAACAAGGTATTTTGATTTTTTGTTAATCATAGCATCAATGCTGTCGCTTCAAACCTAGATAAATTTATTTGAAACTAACTGTAAATTCCAACCAATTGTTAGCGTAGTGTTCATTTGAATCCCGCCAAGCGAGCGATATTAGGCATATACTGTATTAGCCAGTTTGGCTGTTGGGAGATTTCCAAGGCTTCTACCACTTTTCCATTTAAAATAAATACCAAATCCTTATGTTCAAGTTCAGAGGTATCAATTACTTTTAACGAATCGAATAACAGGTATCGATCATCGACTTGATTGAGGTTTCCGAAATAATTTTCTCTCAAGGTTAGTGGATCAACATAGTGTCCTCCTTCCTGAGCTCTGATCAGAACACGGTCCGACGAAATTTCTTCATTATCAA
Source organism: Sphingobacterium olei (assembly GCF_005048855.1). Taxonomy (GTDB): domain Bacteria; phylum Bacteroidota; class Bacteroidia; order Sphingobacteriales; family Sphingobacteriaceae; genus Sphingobacterium; species Sphingobacterium olei. The sequence continues at coordinate 33,820 of NZ_SUME01000002.1, read as the reverse complement.
GGCCAAAGAAAATCAAATGTATAATGTATCCTTCGTTTTTAAATTGGTGTAGCACATCCCAACTTGCATCTTTTGAAAAATGCCCCTCATATGCGAAGTCTAACGAGTGCGAAATGGCGGTTTCTACTAGTGAGTTAAATGTGCGGTCTACAAATTCTGATGCCTGCTTGGTTAGTTCTCTTTGTACACGTAGGCCTGATCTCCACAGTTCCGATCTTTTCTCCAGATAAAGCTTATCCCCATCGAAAACATCCTGTAAATTGTCAGGAAAATAACTCGGTCCTACGGTAGATTTGCCTGCTCCGTTAGACCCGGTTATTACAAAAAGCTCGGGCATTAATATAGGTCGAAACGGTGTCTAAACTGGATTGTTTCCGACTCGTCCAAAATATGCATCGTCTCAAAATCACTGCCATTGTTAGACTGTTTTACCAGATGTATTTTACCATTAGGATATTCCATATAACACAGTTTTCTTTCCATACCTTTCACATTAATCATGAAGGGCAATCCGCTTTTCAATCGGCTAGCCCTGAGTGCCTTCACAGCCATCGAGCCTCTCTTAACCTGCTCTCGAAGTGATAATACATTCATAGTTATGTAGTTTACATACCAAATTTAGCTAAAATGCTTTTCATATACAAACCGAACCGCTAGATATGAAGCATTTTACAAGGTTTTAAATTAGGTCTGACTATCTTCTTTTATTGGTTTGGCCATCTGAAATTCAGTTTATGGTCTTTTAAATAGCGCTTCGTCCTCACTCTTTCTTATAAGCGTACCCTTTTTTGTAGCGTTATCGATCACGGCGGTGAAATCCTTCGCTTCCCAGTTTTTTCCAGCTTGCGCACCGCAATAGTGTGCGATTTCTTTTGACGTATGCCATTCGTCAAAGAATAGGTCATTATTTTCGACTAAAAGTAAATGAAGCGTACCCGTCGGTCCCAGTTCTGTGGGTTCTATCTTGATAATAATTTTTTTGACCATTTCCTCCTTAAAGCTAGCAGGAGGATAAAAGTCACTGACGGTGTACGTGATGTTATAACCTAATTCGAATGATTTTTCGGTAAACGCTCGTGCCAGTTTATTCAGATGCTGATCATGGTATTTCGCAGTGTTTTTGCTACTCTCTATTGCTCCCAACAGATTTCCATCAACTTCCAATTCAAGTATCTTTTGGATATCTCTCGTGCTGAATCCTAAATATGTTCTTAATAGGCGGATCATGTTTATTATATGGAGGGAAATTGAGTTTACATATACGACTTGCTTCATAAAAGCAAGGTCGTTTATATTGGTTTTATAAAATGTAATAGAAAAAATTTGTTTTAAATTAAAGTATTGTTTATGTTTGCTTTATAAATTGATTTTCTCAATTTATGGCATTAGACTAAAAGAGTCTCGACTGTGAATTCCGACATTTCAGTAGGACGAGGCGATAGGTTTTAATGCCCACTACAATATTTTGTATATCTTTGATATACGCTATAGCGTGTGGGCCCTATCGTTACCGTTCCTAAGCCGTCGGAAGCTAACAGTACGGTTGATAGGAGCCCGGCTATAGTTCCTTGCAATCACGAGACTCACTTAAATAAAAGTGAGTTATGAAAATTACAAAAAAACAACTTTACAAAAATCTAAAAACCGCCCCGGAGTAGCTCCGCAGGGCTTGTCCGCATTTGCGGACATCTCAATCGATGAATGCGTGTAAGATAACCGAAATTAACCTGATGATGTATAAAACCGCATTTCGATTTTTAATCAATCAAATTATTTATAGGTGGCCTGAGCTGTAGGCTTAGGTAGAAGTGAATAGCGCTATAAAACTCTAGCGAAGGCAAAGCACAGGTCACGCCATTAACCTTAAAAAAAATGAATATATTTTTTAAGGGTGGGAGAGGACTGTGCTATTTGAAGCGGCTATCTCATCTTTTCAGATCAAATAATAACCAAAGCAGAACGCTGTTCAGCTTCATACTAGGTCTTATATGTGTGTTGTTTAGTGGTGCCCAGGCGCAGTCGGGCCGTACCCTCGGAGGAGTGGTACGCTCGGCTGCCGACGGGCAACCGATAACGAATGCTTCTGTTAGTTCGGATAAGCTGCAAGCACGTACAGACACAGAAGGTAAGTTTGCCATCTTAGTGGATAAGCCCAACGGAACGATAATTATTAAACATATCGGGTTTGCCGAGCAATCTTTTGCTTACGATGAAACGACTACAATACTAGAAATTGGATTACAGCCAGCCGAAAACGAGATTGAAGAAGTTGAGGTGGTGAATACCGGATATCAGCGCCTTAAACGAAGTAATGCAACGGGTTCGTTTGTCATTATTGATAGTACGCTCCTGCAGCTCAACGTGTCGGGATCTATGACGGAGCGGCTACGTTTTGTGAGTCCGAGTTTTTTGGTAGAAAGTAGGGGTGATAATGATCAGCGTATTCAGATAAGAGGAATGTACGCATTGCGTGAAGACGTTGCGAAACCGCTTATTATATTGGACAACTTTCCGTATGAAGGTGATCTGGATGATATCAATCCGGCAGAGATCGAAAGCGTCAATATCCTCCGGGATGCCTCAGCGGCATCCATATGGGGGGCAAGAGCCGGAAATGGCGTAATCGTATTGAATTCCAAAAAAGTAAAACGTCCGGGATTAAAAACTACTGTCGATGCCAATACTACACTAATGGCTAGACCTAACCTAATGAACAATAGGCAGATTCTATCTACAGCTTATTTCCTAGGTTTTGAACAATACATGTTTTCACTTGGACATGGGCTGGCAGATACGGCCGATTTTCGCAGGCCTGCTCTTTCTCCTTTGTATGAATTGCTGTTGGATCAAAAAAGAGGAAAGGTGACCGATCAGGATGTTCAAGCTCAGGTATCCAAATGGGGCTTGGGCGATATCAGACAAGGTTACATGGATCATGTATATAGGACAGCACAGAATGTCCGTACTAATTTTTCTTTGCATTATGGAGGCGAAAAAAGCATGACGATATTTACAGCTGGTTATGAAAAAGGTCTTGAAAATATCCGTGACAACGACAGTCGTCGCTTGTCCTTTATGCTCAACAATACCATTCGACCTAACGCTTCCCTAGAGATTAATTTTGGTGTCAGATTAATGGACGCACAGAACCGCATAAATGGCCTTGGGAGCTACGGCAGTTTGAATGTCAACGGAAAAAGGTTATCACCGTATCTAACTTTTTTGGATGATACGGGCAATCCCGCAGATTGGGATATCTACTATCGAAAAATATTCACCGACACGGCAGGTCAAGGTTTGCTGCACGATTGGAAGTTCAGCCCGCTGAGGGAATCAGGATCTACAGATCGCACCAGCAACCAGCGAAATATCATTGCTGATGTCGGACTTAAATATAAAATCGCTGATTTTATTACATCTGCTGTCAGTTATCGGGGGTCGCTTATGACCAACAATCGGCATTTTTACTACGATGAGGAGACGTATTTAGTAAGAGATCTGGTCAATAGGTTCACGCGCATCCAAAATGGTAGCCCGATTTATCAGATCCCCAATGAAGGGATTCTTGATAAAGGGGATCAAAGAAATTACGTCCATCATTTCAGAACACAGATTACAGGAAACAAGAATTGGGCTGCGCATGGCTTGGATGTTTTATTAGGCGGGGAGATATCGATGTCTCGGACGTTGAATAGCGAGAATAGGGTATATGGCTTTAATGAGAAATGGAATCATACGGCAATTAACTACCAGACGCTCTATCCGACATTTGCCAATTTAGCAGGTAGCCAATATATACCCTATTTAGAAAGCTATAGGGCAGGCAACGATAGAAATGTGTCATTGTATACCAATATTAACTATAGTTTATATAATCGTTATACCGTAAGCTTCAGCGCGCGACGTGATGCGTCCAATCTATTTGGCGTCGAGACTAATCAAAAGTGGAACCCCTTGTGGTCTGCGGGGGCCTTGTGGAAAGCGCACGAAGAGCCATTTTTTAATTTGCCCTTTTCCCAATTCGACGTTCGTGTTACTTACGGAAAGAGTGGGAATATCAATAAGTCGGTATCTGCTTTTCCAACAATACGATATTCTGCAAGTTCCCTACAGATTACACAAATTCCGTCAACAAGCATTATGGGTGGGTACAATCCAAACTTTAAGTGGGAAGAAATAGGTACACTAAATGCCAGTATTAGTTTTTCTACAAAAGATAAGAGGCTAAGGGGGAATTTAGAGTTTTATGAAAAGAAAGCAAGGGATGTGATAGCATTTGAACCAACGGACCCGACAACGGGTTATACTTCCAATCCAAAAAATTCGGCGCATATAGATGGAAGTGGTATCGACGCGTCTCTAGATTTCGATGTTTTGCGGCTTGGAAAACTGAACTGGAATGTATTGGCGCAATATAGTCTGGCAAAGTATACCGTTGCAAAATATCTAGGAGCTGGCTTGGAAACGTATATAGGGTTTGTCAGTGACGGTAGCGTCCTTTCGATATTGGAAGGATATCATCCATACGCTATTACTAGTTTTAAGTGGGCAGGTCTCGATCCTGAAACGGGAAACCCACAGGGCTATGTAGAAGGGGCTGTCTCTTCCGACTATGGCAGACTGGTATTGAGTCCTGTATTGGATCAAAGTTATAACGGTACTGCAGTTCCTCAAAGCTTTGGTAATATATTGAACCGTTTTTCCTTTGGTGATATTCGCTTTTCCTTCAATGTGAGCTATCGATTAGGGCATAAATTCAGAAAGAACTCCATCTTTTACGAACGAATGTTTAGCAATAATGATATACATGCGGACGTGTTAAGACGTTGGCAGAAAGCTGGCGATGAGCAAACGACAGATGTCCCTTCATTGCAGTATCCCATCAATACGAGGAGAGATCAATTTTACCTAAACTCGGATGCGACCGTATTGGATGGCTCAAGTATTCGTCTTAATGACATGCAAATGTCGTATCAGATAAATATGAACAAGCTTATTCGGCGCGGTTTACAACCTGTCGATCTGTTTTGTAATCTAAACCAGATCAATTGGGTATGGTGGAAAAGCAATAAGGAAGGAGTTGACCCTGATTTTAAAGACGGGTTCAGACCGTCAATACAATGGAGCTTTGGCATTAAAACTAACTTTTAAAATTATGAGAAAAATAAACATGAAGATCTTGACGATTCTACCATTTCTAATGACTTGTCTTGTGCTGTGTCCTTCCTGTTCAGCTTTTCTGGAAAAAAAGCCGGATGAAACTATAGATATACCTGAAAGTCTGGAAGATTTAGGAGGACTAATGGATAGCTATGCCATTATGAACAATAATTATCCATTGTCTTCAGCAGTGTTTAGTGACGACTACTACCTTGCAACGGAAGATTGGCAAGCCTTAGCGTCTAAGGAACAGCGTGATTCCTATATCTGGGAGCATGAAGTCGATTATCGCGATATAATCAATAGCCAATACCGTTCGATCTTATTTGCAAACACGGTGTTGGAGAGAATCGACCAAGCTACTGTTATCAACCAAAAGGATAGGGAAAACTATAACCGGATTAAGGGAACGGCATTCTTTTTTCGAGGCTATAGAAACTATATGGTAGCTGTACATCATTCGCCTCATCCGAAATTGGTAAGTGGGAGTGATCAAGGTATACCGTTAAGACTTAAAAGTAGTTACAGCGAGCCTACCGTGATGTCTTCGCTGGATCAGACGTATGCGCAGATCTTAACCGATTTGCATGCATCTACCTCACTATTGCCTAATGAGCCGATGATTGTATCCCGGCCGTCAAAACCTGCGGCTTATGGTATGTTGGCCAAAGTTTATCTTGATTTGGGGCGATACTCGGAAGCCTTGGCATATGCCGACTCTTGTCTAGAAATTAAAAACGAACTGATCGACCTTAATACGATTGACCTAAATGCAGCGGCGCCTTTTCCGAGATTCAATAAGGAAGTGATCTTCCAGGCGAGATCGGCTACCTCTCCATTATTAGCAAGGACTATAGGCAGGATAGATACACTGTTGTATTCTGCTTACGGGGATGAAGATCTCAGAAAGAAAGCTTTTTATGTGAAGAATGCGAAAGGGTGGGTAGAATTCAAAGGTGACTACGACGGACGGGGCAACAGTTCGGGTTATGATTTCTGGGGCGTACTTCTTCCCGATATTTATTTGATCAAGGTAGAATGCTTGGCCCGCCTGGGTAAATTTGTTGATGCAAAAATGACATTAAAGAGCCTTCTGGAACATAGGCTATTAAAGAACCAATCTTTTCCTTACGAACTTACGCCTAATGAGGAATTGTTAGCTATAGTTTTAAAAGAGCGAAGGAAGGAACTCATTCGTAAGGGGTGTCGTTGGATCGATATACGAAGATTAGCGACGGACGATATGTATAAAATCGAATCCATAAGACGATTGGATGATAAAACATATCGGTTGACCGCGGATAAAATGTATATCCCGATTCCACAAAGTGTACTTGTTTTTTTGAAATAATAAGGTAGAAATAATGAAATTAGTGTATATAGCTGTCATCGTACTGGGAATGCTCCCGCAATTGTATGGACAAGAGATAAAAATAGGAGAGAAACTGCCTGTGTCGGTTTTTGATTCGCTTTCATTTTTGGATGGTCACCGTCTAAAATATGACTCTATAAGAGGAAAAAATGTTATAATTGAGTTCTGGTCTGTATGGTGTAGCACGTGTATCGCAGGTATGCCTAAACTGCAAAGTTATCAGGAAAAATATAACGACGAACTAGAGGTATTGTTGGTGACCAGTCAGGATAGTGCTAGCATCCGAAGGTTTTGGGATATGAATCCGATTACCAAGACGATTGAAATCGTACCTGTAGTGGGTGATCGATTACTTAAAGGACATTTCCCCCGAAAGGGCGTACCTTATGCTGTCTGGATAGATAAAGACTTAGTGGTAAAACATCTGACAAACGGCGTATATGTGACCGAGGAGAATTTGCAGCGGTTTTTGAAGGGAGAGGAGATCTTACTAAATGCGGATAAATAAAAAGGTGGAGCAGTTGTAAGGAACTGCTCCGCCTTTTTTTAATTTTTTTGGACGATCATTTCTTCATCATGTGGCGATGAAGGGCTGAAATAATTGTCAATTTCCGTTTCGATCTGTTGTCCTGTTATAAGTGGACGTGGATTTGATGGATTTGACAAATCTGGTTCGGCTAAAATAGCACACAAATTTGTTGCACCGTCACACAGATCGGAAGGATCGCCTACTGGTGTGTAGTTATTTTGGTTTTTAGCATCCGATGCATTTGTCGGGTGGCTAGAAGCCGAATAAACAAACCACTGCGGCGCAAGCGTTTTAGCTTCCACCTTAGGCTGGTTCTTTTTTTCTTTCTCCTTGTCGGGCTCGTTTGCATGAGCTGTAGCTACCGATCCGACCATAAATAAAACTGATAATGCTAGTGAGGCAAATAGCCCCTTGCTTTTTAATGTAATCATAATAATGATGTTTAAAGTTTATAGATTATTTTTTATTGTATCTGCATACCTCGTTTTGCCTCTGTGGTCTACAACGGAGGGTTCCGTATCGGCCAGGCATTTCTCCCCGAAACGCGATTGACCCGTGTTTTAAATTGTCGGCAGTACACGCCGGAAAAGCGCATGCTTACGCGGATACTTGATTCTATTCGCGGTTCTCTGCGGAGCGCAGGGAGAAAGATAGGCGTGCGTGCATAGCAGTACCCATACCATACGTTCCTGCACACCACAACTCGATATGTACCGCCCATGCAGCTTTGTCCATAGGGACTGTGCAAGCCTCTCTAACTTTACGAGGACAGCCTTGCTTTTTAATATCACTGTCTGATAGCGGTTCATATTTTGTTCATTTTTCTTTTACTACATTTTTTTTATCTGGCCCCGGACTGGGCTGCGTCTTCGACGCAGCCTGCCCATTGGCTTTATTTGTACTATATCGCCGTACCCGCGTCCCTATGTCTCGACATCCGTGACCAACCAACGTATCGGCGGATAGCAGTAGCCGGTCTCACTGCCGTTGTCTACCTTGTCGAAACTCTACCACCGGAATAGTGGCTACCATCCCGATACGCTCAACCGTATTTTTTAGCTACTTCGCTATATTGTTTATATCGATGTCTCACTTTTCAAAGTTGGGTAATAAAATCTGCCCGAGATCATGCTCCTAGAGAAAGAGATTTGGGGTGATTTTTTACAAACGGCTAAAGCCTCGTTGTACAGTGCTGATAGATACATCGATTAAATCGGCCTGTTCCTGTTGCCATAGTATAGAACAGAGTTCTGGTAAATCACGGGCAAAGCGCAGATAACGTTGCATAGCATCCCGCTCGAATGCTAAGGGGCGCAATTTGTCCAGCATAGCCTTCTTCTTATTGACCAGCTGTTTGGAAAATTCATCCAGTCCAAGGTGATTGAAGCCTTCAAGTGCTAAGCTGGTATATGGAATGGACACAAGGAGACCGGAACGTAAGGCTATGATATCGCCTTCCGCCGGCGTTAGGCTATGCGTGTGCTTAGTGGTAAATAGACCGTAGCTTGGCGGGGCTATAGCCAAGAGTTGCTGTTTCTTTTTTTGGGGAGTAAGCTTCCGCCGCGCTAGGATTCCCTCCGAAACAAAATAGATTTTCTTTTGGCGATCGCCTTCCACATAGAGTATCTGTTCACTTTTGACAATATGCGCGGTGCAGTTTTCTTTTAACCACAGTGCGTGTTCCTCGCTTATTGGTCGATGTTTAGACCAATAGTTCAAGAGCAGGTTAAACGCCTTTGTTTTGCTGTAATATTTGCTCATAATTCGTTAGTTTTTGTTTAGTGTTTGGTTTTTGCTCTCTTCGCCATCAAACTGATCGGCGATGTTTGCGTAGTCTCTACAGAGACTTTAGCCTCCTTTCCTTGTATTGAAGGCGGTGCAGAAGGGATCGTACTTGCGAGATACCTCGCCTCGCCTTCAAGGGGTGAATAATTGGAAATGATCGTATTTTTGTAAGGGAAGTACCAAGCACATAGGTTATACCAGATCATGAGGCTCGCAAAATGGTACAATCCTATGGTTAAGGCGATGCCACCGTGTAGCCCGATAATGCCTACTAAAAGAGCACGGCGGTACCAACCCGCTCGCCAGATCAAAGGATAGCACATCTCAAGCAGGATAACAAACCAACCGCTTACTATCCAGATCTCCTTATAACCTCCCCACTTGGTCGGAATAGAGAACAGGGCTCCGGGAAAGGGTTGTTGTACGGCCCGCCATAGCGCCTCTCCATCGTACCAGCTCGCGCCGATGGCTTTGCCTAATCCACCAAACAGATACACCACCGTGAGCTGCCAACGTAACAGTTTTAAGGTATACGGAGATGTGGAGGAAAGACAGCAGATCAGCAGGCCGGTCTGTGCCAGATAGTCTACGCCATAAGACCAGTTGGGATCATTGATCCACAGCCCGTGATGCAGTATCAATAAGAGAAAACTGAAGAGGCGACTGCGATATTGCAACGTCATCGCTGCACAACAGAAGAGGTAGGCTAGCGCAATACATCGAAGATAATCTGCTGCCATATAGATGTTCCAACCTGTATCCGATTGGTGCAACTGGAGCAAACGGTTGTCGATAATCCCATCCTGTCCATACAGTATTGGTAAATCGGGCCAAAGTTGGATCATCTCCCAGCCCAGGATCAATCCGATCCCCTGCGGTAATAGGCGGTTCCAATTGGTTATGTAGGCTGTCGTATTGATATCGGTATGTCTTAAGGTTAATTAATTGCTTTTTCAGTTCCATCTGCTCGGTATGCTCCCGTAGTGACGGTATATGTTGCACCATAATCCGGTGTACGACCGGGCTGCCAGGATAGCGTTTGGCCAGTTGCATCGTTAATGACCGTTGTACCGCGTAGGCAAAAGCCGTGTCCACTTCACTGCTATGTTCTTTTGCGGCTATCCAGACCTGCTGATGGTCCATAAAGCTGCGGTAGCGGATCTTCGAACTACGGCTGCGCAATAGCGGATGACTGTAGTAATGCAGTTCACCATTAGGGTCGGCAATATGGAAGTGGCTGCGGTACGTACTCGCTACCGAAGGACTATAAAAACTGTATCCACCATGGATACCGGTCCACTCGGCGTAGCGCGCTACAAACGATGTGGTTTTCATAGGCTCCCATACCCTGTTGAAGTACGGGGCTACACCCCACGCGACAACGAATGTACTGCTCGACAAATGCGCAAGGTTATACAATACGCTGATGAGAATGTGTAACTCCCAACACTTCGACAACAGACGGCGGTACCAGCTCACCGTTATGCTTACTCCTGATCCATAATTGCTTGTACGGCCGGGGCAACGGCGGCCGCTTCATCCCTGGAAAAAAGAATCTTGGTCTTGAAAACGTCGGGACGAACCTGAAGTAAAGCGTCGGATACTTCGACGGTCTGTGGCTGGGACTCTGTTCTTAAAAATGGAAGAGTCTGAAATAGGCAAAATGCACCGCCAATGAGGGCAGTGTAACGTAGCGATTTGTTTTTTATGTTCATGTGTTTAGTTGTTTGTAATACCGTAAATATGGCTTTTACAGCATTGATCGGCTATACTGTTGGTGAAAACCGACACATTTATGAGGATTTTTGTAAATTAGCGGTACAACCTAGTAAAACAAGAAACCAGAATGTCTACGTTTTCAGCAATTATTATAGAAGACCTCCCGCTTGTTCAGGAGCAGATGAGACGGGTGATTATGGGGACAAAACTGTTCCATGTGGAGAAGAAGTGTTACACCTCTGTCGAAGCCGCAATAAAAGCATTGAAGAACCGTCCAGTAAAAGTTGACTTTGTATTTTTGGATGTCGAACTAGACGGTATGTTGGGTACCGAGGGGGTAAGTAAGTTACGCCCTTATGTCCGCTTTATCATCCTATGCTCGGATTACCGGGAAAAACATGCCGAAGAGGGACACGATGTCCGTCCGGATGCTTTTTTCAAGAAGCCCCTGTTCCAGGAGGATATTCATGAGTTGGTACGGGATTTACAAAAACGGGAAACCTGGCGGCTGAAGGACCCTATTTCTATCTTGGTAAGGCGACCCCACGACAAACGGATCGAAGAAGAGAAGGATGACGACAAGGAGCATGCCGGGCATCCGGTAAGGGAATTGACCAGAGTGGCGCTGGAAGATATCGTCAGGGTTAAGCGTAAAGTCAAAGAGGAGAAGCGGGAAGGAAATGAGATCGATTTTTATGGGCTGGATCCTACCGGTCATTATTATTTACTGGGAAGTATGCGTACATCGCTAAAGGCTTTCTATCAAGACTACGAACGTTTGAATATTTTTTTATTTGTAACATCCTCGGTGATGTACCATAAGGATTATGTCAAGGATATTTCGTTAAGCGCTGTGAAACTCAAAAATGGAGTAAAAGTCGATGTGAACAGAAGTCGCCGTTCCTACATCGAAAAATTCATAGCCAGTGAAAAGTCGCCTTAATAATCATGTATGCCTTTTCGGAAATCGAATTATAAAACAACGCAAATAATCCTGTGGTGCGGAGCCATATTTGTAACCGCTTGGATCGTACTAGGTTTATGCGCAGCAGCCTTTTCAGGGTGGAATGACTTCATAGCCATGCTCGCCATTAATATAGGCCTTTTTGCATTATCGCGTTACCTCATCGCCCCCATCTCCTATAGTTATAGAAAGCCTTTTCTATACCTTCCGATTCTGTATGTGGTCACTATTGGAATCGTTTTTTTTGGCTTATTATACGTGAGCGTTTGGCTGGGGGCGGCTACCTGGGAGCATGAAGGAGATTGGGAAATCTCGAATCTGAATGAAGTTATTTCCTTGCTGGTGTTGCCTGCGTTTCTGGGCTGGATGAGTTATCTGATCGACCGTGCCAAGATCGATTGGGATAACCTGCTCGCATTAGAGGCAGAGGTGCTCCGTTCACACTTCTTTCCGCATTTTCTGAAGAATACCTTATCTGCATTTCAAATCCTGGCGATAAAGAAACCGAATAGAGCTGCGAAGATCGCGGAGCCGCTGATGCAGATATTCCGATATTACAACGACATTCATGACCAGCAGACCCACCCGTTAGGTGCTGAATTGGAGCAGTTGAAGAATCTGTGTAAAATATATCGTCTTCAGCGCAGTAAAAAGTTGCGCCTTGTTATCCGTTGTGTCAAGGAAGCGGTCTACAACATCAAAGTGCCGGCCATGCTCCTCATGACGCTGACCGAAAATTGCTGCCTATATGGTATCGTAGACGACCCGAGAAGGCCCCTACACCTCACGTTGGATCTGCTGCCGGATGGAAGGCTTCATATGTGCCTCACCAATTTCCGAAAGCAGGGCCGTGCCACTAGCCGAGAAAGTACCCAGCTTGGCTTGCCCCTCATCAAAAGCCTGCTGAAGATCTATGGTGAAGAGAATAGGATCGACGTCATCGATGATACCAAGGTGTTTACGGTTATGGTGTTATGGAAGGATGTGGAATAAGCAAATTTAGTTCTCACTACAACATTTGGAATCAGATTGATTAATTAGGGTTGATTTTGTAACATGATTTAGGTAAAACAACCCTTATTTTGTTACAAATAATCAAAAAAACAACCCTTATTTTGTTACAAATCGCTATCTTTGTATGGAAGTAATTTAATAATTATGTCTTTACATCGAGAAGTCATTGTCTATCTAAACCAATGGAAAAAAAAATCTAATCGGAAACCCCTTATTGTAAGAGGGGCACGACAAGTGGGTAAAACCACGCTGATACGTGAGTTCGCGAAAGTTTACAAACATACAATCATTTTAAACCTTGAACTCGAGGCAGACTTACGCTATTTCCTGCAATTTGACGACGTAAATACCATCGTAGAAGCTTTGTTCTTGACAAATAATATTCCTACTGCTGACATCGGCGAGACACTCTTGTTTATTGATGAAATACAAGAAAGTCCCAAAGCTATTCAGTTCTTGCGTTATTTCTATGAGGATGTTGCAAACCTGCATGTCATCAGTGCGGGATCCCTACTGGAATTTGCTATAAGGGATGTTAAGAGTTTCCCAGTGGGCAGGGTGGAGTACTTATATCTTTATCCTTTGAACTTTAAAGAGTATCTCCATGCAACGGGTAGGACAGCTCTTTTGGATCAGTTGCAGCGAATACCGTTGGCCCCTGCTGCCCACCCCGCGTTGATGGAAGCATTTCATCGGTATGCGATCATAGGCGGAATGCCTGAAATTGTCAAAACAGATATAGCCCATAATAACTTAGCCGATCTTCCCGCTGTCTATGAAAGCATTTGGGGAACCTACAAGGATGACGTGGAGAAGTACACCAAAAATGACACAGAAAGACGAGTTATCAAACACCTAATGAACATTGGACCTCTATATTTAGATGAACGCGTAAAATTTCAGGGATTTGGAAACTCGAATTACCGGTCAAGAGAGGTTGGAGAAGCATTCCGTACACTTGAGCAGGCAAAGATCATTTCCTTAGTGTATCCCACAACGGATACTACACCTCCCTTGAAGGAAGATATCAAGAAATCACCAAGGTTACAGTTCCTGGACACCGGAATTGTCAATTATACATTAGGTGTACAAGGGGACATGCTGGCAGTTGATGATCTCAATAAGTCCTACAAGGGTGCGTTGATTCCACATCTGATTGTACAAGAAATGATTTCCCTTCAACACACTGTGGTACGTCCCCCTCTTTTTTGGGTACGAGAAAAAGCACAATCAAGTGCAGAAGTAGATATATTGTACCCCTATAAGGACATCGCCATTCCTATCGAAATAAAGTCGGGAGCAACCGGAAGCCTCAAATCTTTGCACTTATACGTCGAAGCGGTGGGCCACCCTTTTGCCATTCGTATGTATGCAGGCGAATTGAAGCTGGAAAAAACGACAACACCGGGAAAAAAGCCTTACCTCCTGTTAAACTTACCCTATTATCTTGGTGCCTATCTCCCTGACTATGTAGCTTGGCTTGTACAGCAAAAGCTATAATGGTCACTCGAATACTGCTATAATCTATATTTCCGATGGATTTACCTTCAACCTGTTATGGGAAAATTTATAATTAATGGTACCTTAGGAAGGATAAATTAATTATAAACTTTACCGCATTGTGGTAGACTTGCTTTTCCTATCTGTGTCGGAAATGGTCGTGCTATCCGAATCAATACCATCGAAAAGCATGTAGCTGTACTTGTACATGAAGTGGTCCAAACTACGGAACCATGATTAAATTGATGATGGCAATCTTTAAGACACTTACCAATTGCCTTAAAACATTAAATCTTATTTATAATCTATTAGAAACGCAACTTTCAACAAACGAGGACGTACCTGTATCTGCATCTGTAGCCGTACCTGAAGAATGCAATGTGCGGGATGCGGCATCTTATGATGAGGAAGAACTCGTGACGATTAAAGAGGCCATGGGAATTCTCGGTGTAAGTCGCTGGAAAATTTTTGATATGCGCAAAAAAGGTCAATTCACAAAGATTGAACGCGACGGACGTAAGCGTTTGATCAAGACCGAGGTGGATGCTGCGCGGCTCTGGTACAGCGTACCGAAGGGAAAGGTTTAATTAGGGGTTAGTGACTAGGAGTTAAGGGAAGTACTCTTCGCAGATTTAGGCATACCCATCCTGTATTTAGACGTACCTCATTTCATTTATGGGGTACGTCATTTCATTTAAGATATATGCTTCGTGGCGTATGACGTACAGATCGGGGATTTAGGCATATGCTTCCCGCATTTAGACAGGTGCCATTTCATTTAAGATGTATATCATTTCACGCGAAGTGTATGCTCAGTGGCATATGACGTACAGATCGTGGATTTAGATATATACTTCCTGCTTTTAGACGTACGTCGTTTCGTTTAAGGTGTACGTCATCTCACATAAAGTGTATGCTTCGTGGCGTATGACGCACAGATCGTGGATTTGGACATATGCTTCCTGCATTTAGATGGATGGCATTTCGTTTAAGATGTGTATCATCTCACGCAAAGTGTATGCTTCGTGACATATGAGGTGCACGCTGTGGATTTGGGCATACGCTTCCTGCTTTTAGACGTACCTCGTCTCGTCTGAAGCATATACCCCGTGGTTTATGCCATATGCTTTCCGGATTTAGACGCACGTCATTTCGTGTAAGGTATGCGTCATCTCGCACGAGACGTATGCTTCGTGGGATATGACGTACACTTCGTGGGATATGACGTACCTCATTTGGCGTAAGGCGTACTTCATTTCACGTGAGAGGTATCCTTCAAGCCATTTTTCCATGCATATCCGACCTGTTGCTTGTAAGGTGTTGTATGGCATTTCTACTAGAGTTGTTGTTTGTTGTACGGTGTTGTTTGAAAAATCTTTTCTCCCTATGGTCTTCCACATTTTTGGATCATTATCAACATGGAGGAAAAAAATGGTTGAATCCAAAGCAAATCAGATTCGTGCGGAACCATCCGACGAAATAATCCAAACAGGGATGGATCCAGTAAGTCCACCCTCAAGTAAAAGAACACAATCAGTTAACATCAAACAATACAGTTATGCGTAAAGCAACAATATATCAAAGTTACGAGAAATGGGATGACTACTCCCTTTCTACACTGGCCGGGCGTACGCTCGCCTCTATGACCGATAATCTTAATTTTCCGGAACCTCGGCCTACAATGGACGACTATACCGTGATCGTCAACGACTACCGGGAGAAACATGAAATCGCGAGTAAACGGGGCAGTCAGCTCGAGATTAAGGCTAAGGATAATGCCCGCGCACTGGTGCTGCAGGCTATGAAGGAGCTGTCCTTCTATGTGAATACCGTGGCAAAAGGTGATGGTCAGATATTGGCCAGTTCGGGCTTTGAGTTGGTACCGCCACCACAATCCACAGCATATCCGGGTATTCCGAAAAACTTACGGTTATTGGACGGGCGTGTAAGTGGTGAGCTGCGCTTCATGTTTGGATCGCTGCGGATTGCCTGGGAATACGAATATCAATATGCTATCTCTTTGGATGCGAATAGCGATCCGGAGTGGGGTGAGCTGCACCGTACGACCAATTCCCGTGCGAACTATATTTCAGGATTGGCACCAGGTGACCGCTGTTATGTGAGGGTGCGTGCACGAAATGGCAAGGGAACTGGCGATTGGAGCGAAGCAGTGTCGATTATCGTACGCTAATGACAATCGTTGTAAAACGTATTCGGCAGGGGAAGGAGAGTACCCTGTCCGAATGCTATATCGACGGCAGATTCGTTTGCTATGGGCTGGAGGATTTAGTCCGTAAGGTCAAGATCAAAGGCAGCACGGCCATACCGGCCGGTCGATATAGATTGAAGCTAAATACCTATGGGGGTATGAATGCCCGTTATAAGAAGCGGTATCCGACTCTGCACCGCGGCATGATCGAGATAAGTGACATCCCGAACTTTTCGTATGTGTATATACATATTGGCAACAATATTGGCGATACCTCGGGCTGTCTGTTGGTCGGTGACCACTACAAAAAGGATGAGGACGGCGATTACTTGCTGGAGAAATCGGCCAAAGCCTATAAGCGGTTGTACGGTTTACTGCTGGATGCGGTAGCACGCGGTGAGGCCTGGATGGAGATTGGTGATCAGGGGTTAGAAGTGTCTTTGTCGTCAGAACGAGGAATACGACGTGGCAGTCTTCGAGGAGTTAGAGACTAGGGGTTAGGAGTTAGTGACTAGGGGGTAGAACTGTTATTCTCGTCTTTGCGAGGAGCGCAGCGACGCGGCGATCTATAAAGTAATTAGTGGAAGACTGCTTCGTGAATTCTCGCAGTGACGTGATAACGGTTATGTATCTCAAATCTAACATCTCATATCTAAATATTAAATACTATGAAAAACATTATAAACAAAATCAGCCAGGCACTACAGGTGATACTGCTGGCGCCAATTAAATTGCCGGGAAAGGCATTGAATATTATCAAATATGTCGCGGTGGGCTTGGGGATACTGGAGTCCGTGCTGGATAACGGAAAGCCCGAATCAGAGAGCCAGAAGGATAAGGAAAGTGGGAATGCGGACATCGATGTCAGTGAAGAAACTGAAGAGAGGCCAGAGCCGGACAGAAAGGAGGAGGCTGATGAAACTTAACGAAGTGCGCATCAGTACACTGGGTGGTACCTTCTGTTCGGTATGGGCCTCTATTACATGGGGAGGTGTTTTAGAAACAGTTGTACTATCTGCGATAGGAGCATTAGTCAGCTACGGTGTAAGCGGATGGCTCGGAAAGCTAAGGAAAAACGAGTAAATAAAAGCGCGATCTTGTAAGAAGGATCGCGCTTTTTTAATTGGCTTTACTAAGTCGCATACAGTGAAAAGAATATGCAATTTGTACATTGCGACATTAGTTAAACGTCTACTCATCTAATAGTTTGATAATAATATTTTTATCTTTTTTTTGATGGTTTAAAAAGGATTAGATCCGATAATACATTCGATTCGTTATTGTACAATGTAATAATCTCGTTACCTTTGAGTTTTGATCGCGGCACTATTTCTGCCGATTACGCAGCAGGAGCTAGTGGAGGACCTGTGTTAGATAGTGAAGGTACGTGCCTACCTTTGTGTTTGTCGATTTGGATTAGAAAAGTTCTTTTCTTTTAAAAAAATCTCTCATTTTTAGCTTCAGCTCCGGGAACTGGGGGCACATCAAAATAGAGGTTCGTCTGATTACGAAAGGTTATTTAAAAATAGTACAGCAATGGAAATAATATTACACAAAGTAACATTAAACGATATTGAGCAATTGCAAAAAATCGGCAGGGAGACGTTTTCAGAAACATTTTCTCGGAGTAACACCGAAGAAAATATGAAAAAATATTTAGCCGAGGGGTTTTCTGTTGAAACGTTGACAGATGAAGTCAATAATGAAAATTCAGCATTCTATTTTGCCTTATCTGAAAATAAAGTAGTTGGTTATTTGAAAATAAACTTTGGAGCATCTCAAACAGAACTAAAAGACGAAAAGGCTATTGAAATAGAAAGAATTTATGTCCTAAAAGAATTTCATGGTAAAAAAGTCGGACAAATCCTGTATGGAAAGGCTATGGAAGTTGCCCAACAAAAAGGGGCTGACTATGTTTGGTTAGGTGTTTGGGAAGAAAATCCAAGAGCAATTAGTTTCTATAAGAAAAACGGCTTTATTGAATTTGATAGACATGTTTTCAAATTGGGTGATGATGAACAGACAGACATAATGATGAAATTGAAACTAAAATTTAGCGGTCGACGACCATCATAAGATTACTAGCTTAAGGCCGATATGCTACGCACGCGGCCTGCACACACGCGCCGGTAAAACAATGGTAGGCAGATAGAAAAGGCTCCGAGAAGATCTAGGGGATCTTCTCGGAGCCTATATAGCCCTACATTTCAGGTCTGATACGTTACCTATCTATTGGGTAACCCGTATCCGTTTGTAACTTTACCTTTTGACTGATCAATAACCGTAAGGGGCATAGGGTGATAATACCGAGGAGCATTGGTTTCACGCCCTACTACACCATCGAGGATCGCAGCTCTGTACATTGCCGGATTGGTCCCGCTGTTTATCGCGATGCCCCAATTGACACGTGTGTAACCATCAGCTACCAAAGCAGCTGCTTCCGCTCCGTCGGGATCGATATAGGTGTATAGGCCCTTGATAGCTAAATTTTTGGCAGAAACCGCGGCATGCGCAGCTGCGTTCCAATTATATATCCCTCTCCATCCGGGGTATAATGCTGGATTATTCGGATCCGTGCTTTCCTGGGTTACCACAGCAGCCGTGCTGCCCGGGTTTACCTGGACATGCTTCGTCCAGATATAGTTTGATATTGTACGTCCGCTCGGAAATGTGTAATAGCCATTGGTTGCCAGGCCTGCCATCATATTTTCCATCTGTTGGCGCACGGCGATTGCTCTTTCATTAAATTTTCCGGAGCGAATCATATCCCAGCGGATATCCCCTTCGCCCAATAGCTCTAGTTTTCGCTCCGCGTAGATCGCATCCAGGAGTGCTTCACCGGATAGCGCAGAGATATTATGCGTGTTGTCACCAAATGCTCTTGCACGGATCTGGTTAACTAAATTGACTGCACCTGCATTGTCCGTACCAAGCACTGCTTTGGCCTCGGCGAGCAATAACATCGCATCGGCCATACGCATAATCGTATAGTTCATGCCTGATGCACGATTGCCATTGTTCGGAATTAGTGGATTGTCGCCCCGGTTCTGATCCCACTTATTGATTGCTGGTCCGCCTCCTCCGATCCGCGTACCCGCACCTAGAGGCATCAACGCTTCTCTACCCGTGGCTGCGTCACTACCCGTTACGACCATACTTACGTCGCGCCGTTTGTCTCCATCTTCATAGCCGTTGTAAAAGAAAGCTGGAATAATACGGATTGCTGCAAATGTGTTTAGTACAGCAACGGCACCGTTATTGGAGCCGGGGCGACCTTGGGAATAAGGGTGTTCCGAACTCTGTCCCGGCGCACAGGCTATCTCGAACAGCGATTCTGGACTAGATCTTCTGGAGTTGATATGTTGCCATACAGCCTGAAATGGGTTATTGACCGCCCGGGAGTCTGTTGTAATCAAGTTGACAGGACCCCGTATCTCCGCATCGTTAACCGCATTTCCTAAATATTGTTCGGCTATGCGGATATAATCTAGATAGTCCGTACGACGGGCGTATTTACAGAGCCCGTCATCCGTGCCTTTGGTTTCAAACTGCACATCGCCATACAGGCCCCCTATATCCGTACGGATGGTCTGCCAGCTCCCTGCATGCAAGGCAATTTCGCCAATAAGCGCGTGTACATAGGAACGGCTCAAGCGCTCGGTGGTAATGTTACCTTGCCCGATTCTGTACATACGGGCTTCTACGGCTTGTAGATCGGCGATCAACTGATCCATTATTTCAAAACGGGAAGTTAATTCATAGTCTTGTACATATTGATTCTCGTAACCGAACGGGACATCGCCAAAATGGCGTACCAGCTCCCAGCCGCACAATGCGCGCATGGCTTTCGCTTCGCCATAGAGCTGAGTCCATACATCCGTACCTTCTGCTCGTTCAAGTACACCTTTCTTCTCTATGGCATCTGCGATACGGGCGGCACGCGCCAAAATGATATTTAAACTGTTGTATTGCGTGGCCAGACTGCCTATCGCCGTAGCTTCAGGTTGTAGACGGGCAATAACATTATTTGCCGTAGGAAATTCGCTCATGTACTCTGCATCTGAGCCCAAAGGATCCTGAAAATTATAATTTCCGCCAGCCGCTACATTCGTACGGTATTCGCCATAACACCAAGATAATGTCTTGTAGGTCTCTTCGGGGCTAGAGGTCACGAATGCATCATCGCTCTCGCCAGGGTTATTAACGTCCAGGTAGTTCTTGCACTGTGTAAACATTGCTAACGTCAATGCAAAACATATATATATAGGTGATTTTTTCATCGTTCTCATCTTAAAAATTTCAATAAATAATCTTGCTTAAAAAGATGCATTTAATCCAAAAGTGTATTGCCGTGGACGTGGGTAAGCTCCCCAGTCAAAGCCCGGTGTCGGATAGCGCGCATTGTTGATATTTGGATTCGCATTGACTTCCGGATCGATACCGCTATAGCCCGTCAACGTAGCCACATTGAATACTGTGCCGTATATCCGTAACGAGCTCATGCCTACTTTGCTCAACCATTGTGATGGCATATTGTATCCTAAGGTCAATGTGTTCAGACGGAGGTAGGACCCATCTTCAATGCCGATGTCGCTTACATAACCTTGATGCATGTATGTCAATGGCAATGTCGCATGCTGATTAAGCGCCTCTAAGGCTGCCGGCGTCGTTACTCGGGCTAAATCGCCATTCGCGTCTATATCGTAGACCTTGTAACCGTCATTAACGATGTCAAGCTTGTTTCCGTAAAGACCTCCGCCTTTATTACCATTATACAGTGTAGCGAGCTTATTGGCGTTATAGATCTGATTACCGTAGCTCCAGTTGAAGTAGGCCGCAAGGTCAACACGCTTGTAACTTACGTTCAGGTTTAAACCACCCGTATGCTTCGGTGTCATGTTGCCAATCTCCACATAATCTTTGGTGTCGATGATACCGTCTCCGTCGGTATCGACAAACTTAGGCATACCGGGATAAGCTTGTTGGCCAGCTGGTACGACGCCTTTGTGGTGGGCGACAAATTGAGGGGATAGATCTGGAATCCCATCGTTGAGTGTGTAGCTGCCTGTGGTCGCATCATAGGTAAAATCGCCGGTCTCGTAGAAACCCCTACCCGTGGTTTTATAACCCATGACAATTCCGACCGGCTTTCCTTCTTCTAGTAGATAGTCATTGTTCGGAAGGTTCGATTGCAAAAACTGTGTACCGTAGGCACTCTGAACACCTTCTGCAAGAAAATCTACATTGGGATTATTAAAATTGATGTTACCGCCCGCGCTGATATTCCAATCATTATTCGAAAAAATTGTACCCGATAGGGAGATCTCTATCCCTTTGTTGCTTGTTTGTCCGACATTAGCATAACTGGTGTTGAAACCGGTAATAGACGGAATATCTGTGAGCATCAAAAGGTCTCTTGTATTATTATTGTACACCTCAATCATACCCGATAACCTATTGTCAAACAAGGTGAAATCGAGACCTAAATTGCGGGTGACGGTCGTTTCCCACTTAAGATTGCGGTTAGCAAATTGTTGTGAAGCTAAGTCATATGATGGCTGGAGTAAGTTATTCAAAGCGCCTTGGCTACGTGGATCGGTCTCTGCGATCCAAAGTTGGTTCCATTGATTTGGATCTATGGCATCGTTACCGACTTCACCGTAGGAAGCGCGCAGTTTCAGATCGTTGATCCAGCTCTGGCTTTTTAGAAAAGATTCGTTAGAAATCCTCCACGCTACTGCAGCAGCAGGAAAGTACCCCCATTGGTGCTCTGGTGAAAACTTGGACGAACCGTCGGCGCGTATTGTTGCAGTGAAAAGGTAACGGTCTAAGAGCGAATAGTTCGCGCGACCAAAGTAGGAAAGAATACGACCTGGGGTCACCTCTGAGGTTATTACCGTCATGTTGGTCGCAATGCTGCTATCAAACTGGTTCATCATCGCAAAGGCATTCTCCTTCTTGAAATTGGAAGGGAAGCGTAACGCGTTTATTCGCATATCGCTACCGCCCCCTGTCGTTACCTCCTGACCACCTAAAATGGTAAGCCGATGTGTATTATTTTGGAGTACGTCATAATTTAGTGTGTTTGTCCAGCGTAAACCCCATCTGTCGCCTCTCCTAGAGTCGGCATTACCGGCATAGATTACGCGATCCATAGTTTCCATGGTTCCGCTAGATACAAAAAAATTGGGATCCGTGGTACTTCCCTGCCAGTTTCGGTCTTTGGTATACCTGCGGGATAAAGTTAACTCACTGAAATAGCTCAAATTTTCCAAAATATTCCATCTTGCGCCTGCTGTACCTAGAAAGTTTTGTTCAAATGCAAGATTATCGATGTCCTTAGTCCTATTCACGGGGTTAGTTACACCGTACATTACCGAGGCCTCTTCACCCAGTGTTGCGTGCGCAAGTAGATCGGTATTGCCCAAGATATCGGAAATGGCGATAGGACGAAACCGGTAGGCAGACGATAGAATAGACCCTGCGCCACTTGTAGTCCCTTCATTGCCTTGATTCCGCCTGTCTGTATAACGTAGGTCCATGTTAAAGTTCAGTTTATCGCTGATCTTTTGGTCAATCTTAAAGAAAGCGGAGGCCCTTCTGGAATTCGACATTAATTTCATCCCAGCTTCATCCATGTAACTAGCTGCAACCAATATTTTAGTCATCTCTGTTCCGCCCGATATAGATAGATCATGGTTGTGGGAAAAGGAACTGCCATACAGTTCTTGTTGAAGGTTATACGGTTGGACATTCCTATATGCGTCTATACCGGCCGTATTAGCTCCCTTTTGGTCCCCAATAGCAAATAATTCCTTGAATGGCGTAACATAATCCAGCTCTTCGTACGCATCAAGCATGGCCCATTTGAAAGCTAGATAATCATAGGGATTCAATGCATCCATATAGCCCGTAGGCGTATTGTATTTCCCAAAGCCGCTGTAGGTGATGGTACTTTTTCCAGCTTTTGCCCTTTTGGTGGTAATGAGTACAACCCCGTTTGCTCCGCGGGCACCGTAGATTGCTGTGGATGAAGCGTCTTTTAAGATATCCACGCTTGCTACCATATCGCTTGGTATATCGGCAATATTTCCGGGTATTCCGTCGATCAATACTAACGGTTCATTGCTTTGGGAGATCGATCCCCCGCCACGGATCCGAATGGATACATTTGCATTTGGTCGGCCATCCTGAGACATAACATTGACACCGGGTAGTTTACCCTGTAGTGCCTGTGCTACATTGATAACGGGAGCGGTAGCCAGCTCTTTGCCCCCAACCGACGCAACCGAACCGGTAAGATCCCGGCGTCTCACCGTCTGATAACCAATCACTACGACTTCATCAAGGGCCTGATCCTCGCTTTCTATCGTAATGCTGACAGTTGTCCGACCATTGGTCGGAAACTCTTGGGTATTGTATCCTGTGTAGCTGACTACAAGAATACTACCCACGGGGGCTTCCGACAGTGTAAAATTACCGTTAGCATCCGTAGTAGTCCCAATTGTTCCGCCTTTCACTTTTATATTAGCGCCGATAATCGGTTCTCCAGATTTGTCTTTGACCTGACCGCTTATGCCAGTAGTCTGTGCAAAAGCCCACGAACTCATCATCAAGAAGGAGAATAGGAGGAAGACAAGTCGTTCTTTTCTTAATACATTCATTTTTTTCATTGATTTATATTTGATTAGGTTCTCATTTAATAGGTATATAAAAAGTAATGCTTACATGAAGATGTAAGTATGGTTTAGCACTTATGCTAAGAAGAATTTAATGCGTTTACGTACGTGAAATACATAGCCATTTTAACAGTAGAATTTGGAGGTTTATAACAATATTATTACAAATGTGCGGTCTAGCGACCGAAAGAGAGGGTAATATTTAATCAAATATGTGCAATATTCATTCAGAAGATAGGTTTCTGATTATTTGTCCTATTTCTGTGAAAAGCGAACTCGTCCGACTATGTATGGTAAAAAATAGACTGTAACAATCAAAAATTACTTGTTCTTGAGATTTTTTAAGTATTCTGTGGGTGTGCAACCCATCATTTCCTTAAATACTTTGCTGAGGTATTGCGATGTGCTAAAGCCACTTTGATAAGCGACTTCCGCGACAGTAAACTGTCCGGTCTCCAGCAATTGTGCTGCACGCTTGACACGGATCTTTTTCACAAAGTCGACGGGAGAAAGACCTACGATGGCTTTTATCTTTCGGTAGAATACTGCCCGGCTCATATTCATTCCAGCTACCAGATCGTCTATTTTAAAGTTGGTGTTTTCAATATTATCCTCAATACCCTGAATCACATTACGGATGAATTCGTCATCATATGCTGTAACTTTGGGAACGGAGGGACCCCATGACGGTGATGATTTGACTGCTGTACCTGTTGTCGGCTCGAAAGTACTATTATGTGCCAGATAATATTCCCGAAGCAGCTCGCGTTGCTTGAGCAGGGATGCAATCTTGGCTTTCAGATAACTGGCATGGAAAGGCTTGGTGATATAGTCATCGGCACCATACTCCATGCCTTTTATTTTATCGTCCAGCGCGGATTTAGCTGTTAGTAAAATCACCGGAATGTGTGAAGTTTCAACGTTATTCTTGACGGCCTCTAAGTAGGCCACACCGTCCATGTCGGGCATCATCACATCACTTACGACGATATCGGGTAGCTTGTCCAACGTGATTTCGAGACCTTTTCGCCCGTCGGAGGCTTCCAGTATGTCGTACTCTTGCTCAAGTATGCTACGGATAAAGTCGCGCAGCTCATCATTGTCCTCGATCACTAAAATGCTGGTACGCTTCGTAGTTTCAGGAGCAGTATCCACTATAGGTGTTGTATGCGCTTGTTCTGCAACACCATCACCAAGTTTTAGTTCGATATTTGGATCGCCAGAAAAGGCTTCGTAAGCGATAGGCAATCGCACAGTAAAAGCGCTACCCTTTCCTTTTTCGCTGTCCACGGCAATACGACCATGCAAGAGGTCTACCAATTCATGCACCAAAGCTAATCCGATGCCTGATGAGATGCTTGGGTCGGCATCATTGGTTTCGTAACGCTCGAATAGCCCTTTCGCCTTGCCCATATCGAAACCGCTGCCTTCGTCCGTGACCATAAGAACCAACTTTCCGTCTTCTACCGTGGCCCGTATGGCGATCTGCCGCCCCGCAGGTGTGTACTTGAACGCATTGGATAAGAGGTTGAACAAGATCTTTTCGACTTTATCCACGTCCACGTAGAGTGGTGTAGAGGTGATATCCTGCTCAAGGGTATAGTTGATCTGCTTTTGTCGGGCAATTGGTGAAAAGCTGTTAAAAGTCTTTTCTAACAGTGCTGCTACATCAGCTTGCTCGAGATACACCTTCATTTTTTGGTGCTGTATCTTTCTAAAATCGAGTATCTGATTGATCAAGCGGAGCATACGATGTGTATTCTGCTTGGCCGTTTGCAGGTATGCGCGACCGCTGGAAGATAACTTTTCATGCTGTAAAACTTCCTCGATCGGGCTTGCGATGAGCGTGAGAGGGGTACGCAGTTCATGTGAAATGTCTGTAAAAAAATTTAGTTTAAGTCCGGTCAGTTGCTGCTCCACATCTACTCGCTTGCGCAACTGCATAATATAGGATACAATAAGCACAATAAGGAGCACCAGCAGGGCAAGTGCTAAAATGTAAATTACCCACGAAAATCCGGTTTCCCAGAATGTCGGCGTAATATAAAATTGTATGCTCGCAACATTCTCTACCCACACGCCGTCGCTATTTGTTGACTTTACTTCCAGCGTATGTCTGCCAGCGGGCAGTTCGACAAAGCTGGCTGACCGGTTATGACCGAGATACACCCAGGTACTATCGGTGCCTTTGAGCCGGTAGGCATATTGGATCGATTTGATATTGGTATAGTCGAGGGCGGCAAAGGAAACCGAAATATTTCGCTCATCCTCCGCAAGCATCAGGATACCATTTTCGTCGACGTTGCGCTCTTCCTGTATATCCTGACGCTGGATACGGATAGCGGAAAATACAATTGGCGGCACAAATGTACTTCGCAACATGCGATCGGTGAGCACGCGTAAGGCTCCGTCGGTGGTGCCAAATATAATATTTCCATCCGGATCCCGTATGGGGGCGGCCTCATTGATTAGCGGTGTGAGGCCCAAATTTTCTTTACTGAAGTGATCAAACTGCTCGTTGGTCGGGTTAAAGCGACTCAATACATTAACCGAGGCAATCCAAAGATAACCTTTAAGATCTTCGATTACCGATAAGGATAGGTCGGATATGAGACCGTTGGTTCGGTTTATATTTTTGAACTTTATTTTGTCGGAAAGCAGGTTAGGCGAGTCTGTAGTGATGCTGATGCCGCCGCTGAAAGTGGATACATAGATTTGTTGCCGCCGATCCTGAGAGATGTGCAGCACCTCATTGTTACTCAGACAGTCGGTTCGGTCGGCTGTGGATGCATTATGAAAGAAACCGATATGCTCTGGTTTTTGGAATGTACCTGAAAAAGTGATCAGACCGTTACTGGTACCGACAAGCATGGTTCCATTCTTGGATTGATATACATAGCGCACCAAACCACACTGGTCGACAGGGTAGTTTTTTAACCGATTGCCGGCGTGGACAAATCGAAGGGTACCATCAGTTTTTTTTTCGACTAAATTTAGTCCACCGCCATATCCCCCGATCCAGACACGCTTTTGCGCATCCTGATAGAGGGAGAATATAGATTCAGAACCGATGCTGTATGGATCGGATGTCGGCTTATAATTTGTGACCTGATACGTTTGGGCGTTTCTGGGGCGTAAGATAAATAAACCCTGATCCCGTGTACCCAACCAGATCTGCCCTTCGTGATCCTGTATAAAGCAGTAAACGTTTGCACCGAACACCGCTTTTTTATCCCTTACGATTGTACCAGCAGAAGTCAGGTTACCCAAATAATCATTTGCTTTATTATATAGTGCTAATGTGCCATTTTTCTTTCCTATCCACATGCGATCCTGGTCATCCTTGAACATGCTCCTCACCTCACCATCGGCGGATGCCGCAATACGTTCGTAGCTCTTTTCTCGGAATGAAAGCTGGTGGATTCCATCCGTTGTGCTTAGCCAAAGGTTTTTGTGCGAATCTACCAGATATTCTCGGGCAGATACTGCATAATGGGTAAGCTGCCCGGAAAGTGGTGTATAGTATGCTAGATCGAGTTTGCGTTGTTCTGGGTTATAGGCGCACAATACGCCGTCGGGTAATAGTATCCATAGCTGTCTGTGTTCGTCCTCATGGAGGAAAAATATAGCGCTGGGTGTTAACGACAGTCCGGATAGTTCGGGATACGGCAAGGTGTGCTGCTCACCTCGCTTCGTGTCATAGCAAACGAGCTGTCGTCCGGATGCGAATGCCCAAATGCGGCCATGGCTGTCATAAAATGTCTTTTCGGAAAATATAAATTCCTGACCAGCAGGTGGTACAAATCGGCTGAAGCGCTTAGTCTGCGTATGGTAAATGATAATTTGGTCTGCCGTGACAATTGCCAGTAACTCTGGGTTCAGCTTGTGGAGCCTAAAGATATCCGTCAGTTCAAAAGGTAGCTCAAAGGGTGCAAGCTTTCCGTCCCGGTATGTGGCGAGATAGCCATTTCGAGCAGCAAAATAAATCGTGCCGTTTAATTCTGTGATAAAATGAAAGGGCATGTTGTTACTGACCTTCTTCTTGCCGTACGTGAAGGTCCCTTTATTGCTTAATACCCATTCGTCACCCTCGCTATCGAGAAAGATGTTGTGGATAGTGTTACCTAGGTAAGGATATGTAGTGGGGCCAAATACACGAACGCCGTCTTCGGCAGTATAGTTACGATCATCTATCCGGTACAGATTATGATTCTGCGCGGTGATCCACGTGGCACCATTTGCCAAGCTCTTAATATCGTTTACCAATGGGTGTTGCTTGTCGGAAAATATATCCTCGAATACCTCCAGCTTACTGTTAAATAGAAATACCTGCGAACCGTAGGTTCGTAACCATATGTTACCGGCTGCATTGACGCTGAGTCCTTCGATCCGATTGTTGTTGAGTTTTACCTTATCGTGGGGATAGGATTTGAAGTTGCGAAAATTGTAACCATTGAACTGATCAATGCCGTTCCACGTGCTAATCCAAATTTGCCCTTTGCTATCTTGGATAATATTTTTTGTGCGTGTATGTGCTAGCCCATCGTCCATATTGTACTGCTTTACCGAAAAAGACCCTTTGCTTTGGGCAAAGGATTTGATCAATATCACTAGCAGAATATATAATAGGACGTACCTTTTCATGGATAGTTGGTTTACAATACACAAACATAAAATAAAATACGTTCGGCAAAAACTTTGGACGACAAAAATGAATAGAATTTGTACAGCTGAGACGAATTAGTATAAATCCGTTTGCGCATTTTGTTAGATCTTCGTATAAATCATATTATAAACATGAAATACATGTTGAACGGATTATTCCTTCAGAATAATGGTAAATGCAGTTGGAGGGCGATTATAAAAAGATCGGTAAAGCCTCACAATCATTTTGAATACAAATACTAGAACGATATGAAAATAACATGGATACACGTTTTTTCCATTTTGATTTTGCTGGCATGCAGTATTTTCGTAGACGCGCAAGAGGCTTACAAAGATCCAAGCCTTAGCTTTGAAGTGCGTGTAGAAGATCTGCTTAAGCGGCTGACGCTTGAAGAAAAGATCACATTGATGCAAGATGTATCTCAACCGATTGAACGATTAAACATAAAAACCTATAACTGGTGGAATGAGGCCCTACACGGCATAGCACGTACTGGTATTGCTACGGTATATCCGCAGCCTATTGGTATGGCGGCGGCGTTTGATCAGAATGCTGTCTTCAATGTTTTTAACGCCGTATCGGACGAAGGTCGTGCAAAGAATACGTGCTACTCGGCGCAAGGTGAGTATGGACGTTACCAGGGACTTACGATGTGGACGCCTACCATAAATATCTACCGTGATCCACGTTGGGGTAGAGGTATTGAGACATACGGTGAAGACCCTTATCTGACTAGCGTGTTGGGTGTTGCTGCGGTTAAGGGGTTGCAAGGTCCTGCTGATCGGAAGTATGATAAGCTTCATGCCTGTGCGAAGCACTTTGCTGTGCATTCCGGACCCGAATGGAATAGACATTCCTTTGACGCCAAAGATATTAAACCTCGGCATCTATGGGAAACATATTTTCCTGCGTTTGAAGCGTTGATTAAGGATGCTGGCGTTAAAGAGGTCATGTGTGCTTACAACCGATTTGAAGGCCAGCCGTGCTGTGGAAGCAATCAATTACTCATTCAAATCTTAAGGGAAAAGTGGGGGTTTCAGGGAGTTGTCGTCGCAGACTGTGGTGCCATCCGCGACTTTTATAATGAAGGTGCACATGAGACGCACACCGATGCGGCGAGTGCGTCAGCGCATGCGGTTTTGAGTGGAACTGATCTCGATTGCGGATCAAGCTATAAAGCGTTAGCAGAAAGTGTACATCAGGGTTTTATTACGGAGTTGGCTATCGATGTGTCGGTGCGTAGGCTACTGCTTGCACGTTTCCAACTTGGCGAGATGGACGACGACAGCCAGGTCTCATGGACCAAAATCCCTTACGACGTGGTGGCTTCGCGGGCCCACGATAGTTTGGCTTTAGATATTGCCCGCAAGTCGATGACCTTATTGCTCAATAAAAACGGTACACTTCCCTTGAAGAGGGGCGGACTTACAGTTGCTGTGGTCGGCCCCAACGCGCACGATTCTATTATGCAATGGGGTAATTATAACGGTACACCAGCGGCCACAATCACTATCCTCGATGGTATAAAGGCTGCCTTAGGTAAAACCGATAAGTTAATATATGAACGCGGCAGTGGCTTGGTGGAGACAACGCTTCTGGAAAGCGTTTTCAACCAATGCCGATCCAAGGGTGGTCCAGGTTTTAGCGCCCGCTATTGGAATAACCTGAAACGTAATGGACAGCCGGATGTGAGCACAAGGGTTACAGCACCATTTAACTTTTGTACTATGGGGGCTACAGTCTTTGCACCAGGCGTAGTGCTGACTGATTTTTCGGCCCGCTATAATACCGTTTTTGTTCCTGAAAAGTCAGGTGAGGTGTTTTTTGATTTCTATGTCAATGGAATTGTAAACCTTCTGATTGATAATAAAGAAGTCAAAGGTGTGAAGGCTAATCACGGTAGCCGTAAAATGTCGCACGGTTTAAAAGTCGAAGCCGGAAAGCCGTATGATATCCAGATTGATTTTACCTATAACAGGGGTGATGCGCAGCTCCTGTTTGATTTTGGATATAAAGAAGAAATCAATATAGCGAAGACGGTTGAAAAGGTAAAGGATGCCGATGTTGTGGTATTTGTCGGTGGTATCTCCCCATCTTTGGAGGGTGAAGAAATGGGGGTAAATCTCCCTGGATTCAAAGGTGGTGACCGTACTGATATTGAACTGCCTGCGGTACAGCGTGCTTTAATTAAAGCATTAAAAAATGCAGGGAAGAAAGTGGTGTTGGTAAACTGTTCGGGATCTCCAATCGGTTTAGAACCCGAAATAGAAAATTGTGAAGCTATATTGCAAGCATGGTATCCCGGACAATCCGGCGGTACGGCGGTGGCTGAGGTACTATTTGGTGATTATAATCCAGCAGGCCGTCTTCCGGTAACATTCTATAAAAATGTACAGCAGTTGCCAGATTTTGAAAACTACGACATGGAGGGCCGTACCTACAGATACATGGATGAGGCCCCTCTATTTCCGTTCGGTCACGGACTAAGTTACACGACTTTTGTATACGGTAAACCTCGCGTAGATAAGAAAAAAATTAAAGTGGGGGAGCACATTAAGTTGCGTATTCCGGTTACCAATACGGGTAAAATAAATGGTGAAGAGGTTGTTCAGGTGTATTTACGTAAGAATGGAGATGTTGATGGGCCATCAAAAACCTTGAGAGCTTTCAAGCGCACTGTTATTTCTGCTGGACAGACTGTCGCTGTTGAGTTTGAATTATCTGCTAAGGAATTTCAATGGTGGAACGAAGCTTCGCAATCCATGGATGTATCAGCAGGTGAATTTACAGTATTTGTTGGTGGTAGTTCGGAAAATGAGCGTTTAGCGACAATCGAGGTTGCTCTCAAGTAAGAAACTAACACCATCAATGTGTCTATAAATAATTTGGTCTATTATAAAGTTAATGATGATAAAGTTTAATCATAAAGTGTATCTCTCTAGCATAGTCAACATGGCCTGTAGTGTACTGTTGCTAGCTGTTTATTTTGTCCTGATAGCAGGTGGTGCTCCTAATCAGAAGTCACCATTAGCACCCGATCAGTTAAATGGAGCAAACGAAAAGATAAAAGCCGATGTGGTCGTAGCACTAGATGGTACAGGAGATTTTACAACTGTGCAAGAGGCTATCAATGCGGCGCCGAATAAAAGGACCACTTATTTCTATATTTATATTAAAAAGGGGTCGTACAAAGAGGTCATTACTATTCCCAAAAACAAAGACCATATCTATCTCTACGGAGAGGATGCCAAATATACCATCTTGACCTTTGACAACTATGCCAAACGGCTCAAGCCTGATGGAGCGGAATATGGTACCAGTGGATCTGCCTCTTTTTTTGCCAATGGAAATTTCTTTGTTGCGGAAAACCTAACATTTGCCAATACTGCTGGAATGAATGCGGGGCAAGCGCTTGCTATTAATATCGGCGGACTGCGATCCTCATTCCGAAATTGTCGTTTTCTGGGACATCAAGATACCTGGTATGCTGGAAGTGGCACGTTCCAATATCTTAGGGATTGTTATATCGAAGGATCGGTAGATTTTATCTTCGGGGGGTCTACTGCTTTTTTTGATGAATGCCACATACAAAGTACACGAAATGGCTACATTACGGCGGCATCGACTCCCGAAGGGCAATCTTTTGGTTATATTTTTCGCAACTGTAGTATTACGGCGTACCCTACAGTTGCACCAGGTTCAGTTTACCTTGGAAGACCTTGGCGCCCACATGCCAGTGTCGTGTTTTTACAACCTCATTTAGGTAAGCACATACGTAGCGAGGGATGGCATAACTGGGGAAAGACTGCCAATGAAACGACAGCCTTCTATGCTGAATATAAGTCGGCAGGTGAAGGGGCTAGTCCGGATACCAGAGTAGCGTGGTCTCACCAGCTTACGTCAAACCAAGCAACGGATTATACGTATGAAAACACCATGGGTAGCCAGCATCCCGGATTTGTGGATGATGGTGTTGCAATGAAATAATTGTTATTATATATGAACATCAAAATAAATTTTATTATCGCCTTATTTCTGATCTGTCTTGCAGCAAAAAGCCAAGAACGTATAGACTTATGGCCCAAAGGAATGATGCCTAATTCAAAAGGACATGTTGTTTTGGATAGCATTGCCAATGAGCGGATATATCAGATCGGCGAACCACGAATGCAGGCTTTCTTTACCTCAAATCAGGAAAATAAAGGTGCGGCGGTTTTAATTATTCCTGGAGGAGGATATTCGCGATTGGCGTATCAAGTGAGTGGTTACCAATTGGCAAAATGGTTCAATACATTAGGTATGCATGCTTTTGTGCTCGAACACCGATTGCCACATTCGGTTGATGTGCAGCAAAAAGAACTAGCGCCTTTGCAGGATGCACAGCGCGCTATGCGTATGATACGACAACATGCACATCAATGGGGGATAGACCCCTTAAGTGTGGGCGTGATGGGGTCTTCTGCGGGAGGTCATCTTGCGGCTACATTGAGCACCTGTCGGGACGATTTTTCAAGATTGGGAGATGGAGCAGACAATTACGATTATATACCTGCATTTCAGATTTTGATTTCACCGGTTATCGATATGGAGCAGTATGCACATCAAGGGAGTAAGCGACAGTTGCTAGGAGAGAAACCATCTCAAGAACTCATAGATAGATATAGCGCACACAAGCAGGTCGATAAAGATACACCACGGGCATTTATTGTACATGCTTTTAATGATAATGCAGTGTGTACAAAAAATAGTCTACTATATTTCGAGCAATTGCTGATGTTTGATGTGTCATCCTCGCTGCATATTTTTCCCGACGGAAAACATGCTGTCGCTTTGCGAGACAATCCAGGATCTACACAAGAGTGGGTAAGTATTTGCGAAAAATGGTTGGAGGAAAATAACTTTATTAAACGGTAAAATAGATCTTGATGAAAAAATTACTAATACTGATTTATGTTTTTCTTTTGAGCTTTGGATCATATGCCCAGAAAAACTATACCCGGATGGCAGATTCAGAGATGAAACGTAATCCTGAAGCCTGGATGCTTGATTTTTCAAAAGCGCCGAAATGGAACTACTGTCACGGATTAGTGTCGCAATCGATATTACAAACTTACGATAAGACTGGAGAGCGCAAATACTACGCGTATATTTATGATTATGTAGACACCATGATCAATGAAAGCGGTGATATATTGGGGTATAAGCCACAAGAATACAATATAG
>NZ_SUME01000019.1 GCF_005048855.1 Sphingobacterium olei | reverse complement strand
AAAAAAAGAGCCCTTACTGTTTCCAGCAAGGGCTCTGTATAAAAAAAGGCACCGACCTACTCTCCCACCTGTTACGGCAATACCATCGGCTCTGGCGGGCTTGACTTCTCTGTTCGGAATGGGAAGAGGTAGACACCGCCGATATAGGCACCTGAAGATCTTTATTAGATGTCAGATTTCAGATATTAGATTTCAGATATGGAAGCCCCCCTGGAGGTCCCGGATCTCATATCTCATATCTCTCAGCTCTGAGATCTAATCTAATGACTATCGAAAGAAAGAAAAACATGCGGGAGGACAACAGCAACTATCCGCCTGGAAAGCTTCGGGCTATTAGTACTACTCGGCTATGGTATCTCTACCTTTACACCTGTAGCCTATCGACGTAGTCATCTCCTACGGCCCTTATGAGGAAGTCTCATCTCGTGGCTAGTTTCGCACTTAGATGCTTTCAGCGCTTATCTATTCCCGACGTAGCTACCCTGCGGTACACCTGGCGGCATAACAGGTTCACCAGCGGTCAGTCCAACCCGGTCCTCTCGTACTAAGGTCAGATCCACTCAAACTTCCAACGCCCACAACAGATAGGGACCGAACTGTCTCGCGACGTTCTGAACCCAGCTCGCGTGCCACTTTAATGGGCGAACAGCCCAACCCTTGGGACCTTCTCCAGCCCCAGGATGTGACGAGCCGACATCGAGGTGCCAAACCTCCCCGTCGATATGAGCTCTTGGGGGAGATCAGCCTGTTATCCCCAGCGTACCTTTTATCCTTTGAGCGATGGCCCTTCCATACAGAACCACCGGATCACTATGTCCGTCTTTCGACCCTGGTCGACTTGTTGGTCTCACAGTCAAGCAAGCTTATGCCATTGCACTCCGCGTACGGTTACCAAGCGTACTGAGCTTACCTTTGAAAGCCTCCGTTACCTTTTTGGAGGCGACCACCCCAGTCAAACTACCCACCAAACAATGTCCCCCCCATAAGGGGGTTAGAAACCGGATACAGAAAGGGCGGTATTTCAAGGTTGATTCCACGGATCCTGGCGAACCCGCTTCAACATCTCCCGCCTATCCTACACATCCTGTACCCAATTCCAATGTTAAGCTATAGTGAAGGTGCATGGGGTCTTTCCGTCCCGTTGCGGGTAACCGGCGTCTTCACCGATACCACAATTTCACCGAGCTCATGGCTGAGACAGCGCCCAGATCGTTACACCATTCGTGCAGGTCGGAACTTACCCGACAAGGAATTTCGCTACCTTAGGACCGTTATAGTTACGGCCGCCGTTTACCGGGGCTTCGATTCAATGCTTCTCTTGCGATGACATCCCCTCTTAACCTTCCGGCACCGGGCAGGTGTCAGGCCTTATACCTCATCTTTCGATTTTGCAAAGCCATATGTTTTTGCTAAACAGTCGCCTGGGCCTTTTCACTGCGGCTTCTCCACCGAGGTGGAGGAAGCGCCCCTTCTCCCGAAGTTACAGGGCCATTTTGCCGAGTTCCTTAGCCATGATTCACTCGAGCACCTTAGGATCCTCTCCTCGACTACCTGTGTCGGTTTACGGTACGGGTTTTCTTAACCTGGAGCTTAGCGGGTTTTCTTGGAAGTCTGATTACCTGCACTATCTGCGCCGCCGAAGCTTTGCAGTACTATCGGGGTTCAGCACACTCGGCGGATTTGCCTACCAAATGTATACCTACGCCCTTTAACGGACTATTCCGTCAGTCCGCGGCAGTGTCACTACTCCGTCACCACATCGCAGTTAAGAAAAGTACTGGAATATTAACCAGTTGTCCATCGGCTATCTCCGTTCGGATGCGCCTTAGGCCCCGACTAACCCTGATCCGATTAGCGTTGATCAGGAAACCTTAGTCTTTCGGTGGGCGGGTTTCCCACCCGCCTTATCGTTACTTATGCCTACATTTGCTTTTCCAGAACCTCCACACCACATTGCCATGGTGCTTCTCCGGCGCTGGAATGCTCCCCTACCAGACATACATCTTTCAGTATGAATCCATAGCTTCGGTAATAATCTTGATGCCCGTTTATTATCCACGCCCGGTCGCTCGACTAGTGAGCTGTTACGCACTCTTTAAATGAATGGCTGCTTCCAAGCCAACATCCTAGCTGTCTGGGCAACCGGACCTCGTTAGTTCAACTTAGACTATATTTGGGGACCTTAGCTGATGGTCTGGGTTCTTTCCCTCTCGGCCTTGGACCTTAGCACCCAAAGCCTCACTGCCGGCCATATCTTCGCAGCATTCGGAGTTCGTCTGGATTTGGTAGGATTTGACTCCCCCGCACCCAATCGGTAGCTCTACCTCTGCTAGACTCAATGCCGACGCTGTTCCTAAAAACATTTCGGGGAGTACGAGCTATTTCCCAGTTTGATTGGCCTTTCACCCCTACCCTCAGGTCATCCGGAAACTTTTCAACGTTTATCGGTTCGGTCCTCCATTACGTGTTACCGCAACTTCAACCTGCCCAAGGGTAGATCACAAGGTTTCGCGTCTACCTCTACTGACTGTGCGCCCTGTTCAGACTCGCTTTCGCTGCGGCTGCGCGGCTTAACCGCTTAACCTTGCCAGTAAAGAGTAACTCGTAGGCTCATTATGCAAAAGGCACGCTGTCACGGAATCTCTCCGCTCCAACCGCTTGTAAGCACACGGTTTCAGGTTCTTTTCACTCCCCTGTTCGGGGTTCTTTTCACCTTTCCCTCACGGTACTGGTTCACTATCGGTCTCTCAGGAGTATTTAGCCTTACCAGATGGTGCTGGTCGATTCAAGCAGGATTTCTCCGGTCCCGCCCTACTCAGGATACCACTATGCTGTCATTCTTTACCTGTACGGGGCTATCACCCATACCGCGCAGTTTCCCACCTGCTTCCAGTTCATAGCGACAATACAATCCCGTGGTCCTACAACCCCCATCTTGCCGTAACAAAATGGGTTTGGGCTCTTTCCCGTTCGCTCGCCACTACTTGGGAAATCATTGTTATTTTCTTCTCCTACGCCTACTTAGATGTTTCAGTTCAGCGCGTTCGCGTATCATACAACATACCTTCAGTATGTTAGGTTGCCCCATTCGGAAATCTGCGGATCAGTTCGCATTTGCCAATCCCCGCAGCTTATCGCAGCTTATCACGTCCTTCATCGCCTCTGAGAGCCTAGGCATCCCCCGTGTGCCCTTATTTACTTTCTTCTCATCCATAGCCCTTTTGCTACTATGGTGATGCTTTGATATATATACATGCAATGCTACGTCTATAACAGTTCGGCCTTGACCGAGGGTCCGTTATAGACATCAGACGCATCACAGTATTGTCTCTACTGTTGTCTTCTCTTGTGTTTTCTTTCTTTCAATATGTCAAAGAACTCTTCTTTTAGATTGGAGATATCAGATGTTAGATCTCAGAAACATTAAATGTCCCTCATATCTCATATCTTGACTCTCACATCTAAAGATGTGGAGAATATCGGAGTCGAACCGATGACCCCCTGCGTGCAAGGCAGGTGCTCTAGCCAGCTGAGCTAATTCCCCTTTTATTAGTAGTGAGTAGTGAGTATTATGTAGCGAGAGGAAAACCATCAACAGGTCTCATATCTCATATCTATCATCTCAGTACTCCCTTGGTAGTCCCGAGCAGATTTGAACTGCTGACCCCTACATTATCAGTGTAGTGCTCTAACCAACTGAGCTACGGGACTAGCTTATCTTCTCCTCTCGGTAACCTATCCCTAACGGGGAGGGCACTTTCTTCTGTGTCTTTATCTTGTAATAAGTGATAACCATGTAATAACGTAACGAGCACCAGTACCGGTTCTCTAGAAAGGAGGTATTCCAGCCGCACCTTCCGGTACGGCTACCTTGTTACGACTTAGCCCCAATTATCGGTTTTACCCTAACACGCTCCTTGCGGTCACATGCTTTAGGCACCCCCAACTTTCATGGCTTGACGGGCGGTGTGTACAAGGCCCGGGAACGTATTCACCGCGTCATTGCTGATACGCGATTACTAGCGAATCCAACTTCACGGGGTCGAGTTGCAGACCCCGATCCGAACTGTGAACGGCTTTTCGAGATTAGCACCACATTGCTGTGTAGCTGCCCGCTGTACCGTCCATTGTAGCACGTGTGTAGCCCCGGACGTAAGGGCCATGATGACTTGACGTCGTCCCCACCTTCCTCGCTGCTTACGCAGGCAGTCTGTCTAGAGTCCCCACCTTGACGTGCTGGCAACTAAACATAGGGGTTGCGCTCGTTGCGGGACTTAACCCAACACCTCACGGCACGAGCTGACGACAGCCATGCAGCACCTAGTTTCCTGTCCCGAGGGACGGATGCGTCTCTGCATCCTTCAGTAACTTTCAAGCCCGGGTAAGGTTCCTCGCGTATCATCGAATTAAACCACATGCTCCTCCGCTTGTGCGGGCCCCCGTCAATTCCTTTGAGTTTCACCCTTGCGGGCGTACTCCCCAGGTGGATAACTTAACGCTTTCGCTTGGACGCTGACTGTATATCGCCAACATCGAGTTATCATCGTTTAGGGCGTGGACTACCAGGGTATCTAATCCTGTTCGATCCCCACGCTTTCGTGCATCAGCGTCAATCACTGCTTAGATAGCTGCCTTCGCAATCGGTGTTCTGAGACATATCTATGCATTTCACCGCTACTTGTCTCATTCCGCCATCTTCAACAGCATTCAAGCCATTCAGTATCAAAGGCACTGCGACAGTTGAGCTGCCGTCTTTCACCACTGACTTAAATGGCCGCCTACGCACCCTTTAAACCCAATAAATCCGGATAACGCTCGGATCCTCCGTATTACCGCGGCTGCTGGCACGGAGTTAGCCGATCCTTATTCTTCCGGTACATTCAGCTTCCCACTCGTGGAAAGGGTTATTCCCGGACAAAAGCAGTTTACAACCCGTAGGGCAGTCATCCTGCACGCGGCATGGCTGGTTCAGGGTTGCCCCCATTGACCAATATTCCTTACTGCTGCCTCCCGTAGGAGTCTGGTCCGTGTCTCAGTACCAGTGTGGGGGATTCTCCTCTCAGAGCCCCTAGACATCGTCGCCTTGGTGGGCCGTTACCCCGCCAACCAGCTAATGTCACGCGAGCCCATCCATATCCTATAAATATTTAACAGTGGTCTGATGCCAGACCGCTGTGTTATGCGGTGTTAATCCGGATTTCTCCGGGCTATCCCCCTGATATGGGCAGGTTGCTCACGCGTTACGCACCCGTGCGCCACTCTCATCGGGACCGAAGTCCCGAATCCCGTCCGACTTGCATGTATTAGGCCTGCCGCTAGCGTTCATCCTGAGCCAGGATCAAACTCTCCATAGTAAAATGAAGTGTAAGACCAAGACTATTTATAATATAAACAGAA
>NZ_SUME01000018.1 GCF_005048855.1 Sphingobacterium olei | reverse complement strand
CTCCGTTTTCAAAGTAAGAATGGCCCGTTGACCTCCGAAATTCAGGAGATTTTTTGGCCCGCTGACCTCCGAAATAATTGGCAAATCAAACCGAATTAGCTGGCCCAGTGACTTCCGTTATAGACACTTCTTAAACTTTAACGATGTATGACTTAATGTGCTTTATCTGATTACCTTTAGTAGATGAAAACTCGTATATATCTGCAAAAGCGTAGGTATCTCCATCACTCATAGTCATTCTTCCGCTTGCCGAGGCAGATTTACCATGACTGATGGCCGTTTCAACTGTGCATTCCAACACTTCCTTTTTCTTCATTTCTTCAAGAGCTTTTATGAATTCGGCCTTTCCTGAAATGACTTTATTCCCGAGTAATTCCCAGGTTACTTCATCGCTTACCATTGAACCCAGTGCATCAATATCGCCTTTGGTATAAGCAACATTAAAATCCTTTACAAAGGTGTTTTTAGGCGAGTTGCCACAATTAGCAAGTACTTTAATTTTAGTCATAAGTAAAACAATAGTAGCTGGCTAAGCGCCAGCAATAATATAACACATTTCAAATTGGAAAGTTTGCGGAAGCAATTTTTGGCGTTAAAAACTAATCGATCCGTAATATCCAGCCATTTAAATGAAAGAAAAATGCTTCCAAATGCAGTCCATCTCATTAGTACTGGGGCATATAATAAAACGTCATTTTTTTCGCCTAAAACCTGACGTTAATAGACAATATGCGCTCACAGACGGAAAAAGCGACAGAAGGGATAGTAGCTGGTAGTGGCCACTGCTGGCAGCATAGGTGAAAACGGCAACTATTTTGCTGTTGTCACATTTTTGTTAAACCAGCTATTGGTTATAAATTTTGGCATTTTCTTTGCGTCGATATTAGTATCATAATTTAGGTTAATAATTGGTTAGTTACGAAAATCCTGAAGCTCCCCGCTTCAGGATTTTTTGTTTGATAAGTGATAGAGGTTTCTCGATACTATCCTGTAAAGCAGTTTTTACGTGATCAATAGTGGCGGCTGTGCCGCAAACCAGATCAACATTATGCGGACTTGTTTAGAAATGCTGATAACGATGTATGTTGTTTATGTAGGTGATATTTATTGTAGTGGTAAGCTCATCTCTATTTCAATGCTTTGATAATATAACGCTCCAACATTTCAAAATCGTAATCTTTTAGCTGCTTATCTTCGTAAATCATCTTGCCATGTCTATCCACCAATATATAGTTTGGGATTGATCGTACATTAAACAGCCCTACGAGCTCGCTTTGTGACATTTCCGAAAGCTCAGAAACATTGGTCCACTTCATATTGTAATCTTCAATCATTTTTAACCAAGCCTCTTTATCATCATGCAGATTGATATAGACTACTTCAAGATCCTTGTCTCGATACTTATCATACAATGTCGTCAGAACGGGTATAAACTCTTTACACGGCCCGCACCATGTTGCCGAAAATGCCAAAATATAGGGCTTTCCTGTAAGCGATTTATTCGAAAAGGAAGTTCCATCAGGCTTCGATATAGAAAATATCCCAACAGAATTTCCGAGTTTATTTCTATCAATGCTTTCAATCTCTGCCTTAACAGCTTTCGTCAGACTGACAGCTAGCTCTGATTCCCCCAATTGCCCTGAAAGGTTACTCAAGGTGGAACTCATTAGGTCCAGATGTGCTTTACTGTGAGATGAACTGAAAATATTTCGGAACTTCAGAAGTGTATAGTAGCTCGGGGTTTTGCTAAGAACGTTAATTTGTTCCGTATACATATCGTACGTTTTTTTTATATTGTTTAATACAAAGATATTCTTTCCGTTATTCAAATTTTCGACAGAGTCACCATACAACTGAAGATAACGATCGAATATCTGATTCATATGATCATGAATAACATTGGTTTCAAATGGGCCATGCTGAACCTGAAGCTTCAGCTTCTTCCCTTTGGCGGATTTTAACATAAATTCATTGGCTCCTGTATCCATAACAAACTGCACGCGTAGGTCCCCACAGTCTAGAATAGCAAGCTCTGACGATCCTACTATTTCACATTCTATTTCAATTTTAGGCGCGCTGGATTTAATTTCGACTATATTGCTATACGCTTTTTTGCCTTTTTGGATGGTACTTTCATTAATCCTAATTTGGTCGAAGAAAATCCGTTCTGGATTGTGCACAATTATTTTGGAACTAGATTGCGCAAAAACATTCTTGACAGGACATACCACCTGTGACAGTGTCATTAAAATCAACGTTATCTTAATTATTTCACGCGCGTTCATTAAAAAAGTAAGTGTTATTCTCTTAGATGGATTCTTCATTGAGCTGGCTGATTTCTAGTTACTTGTCAGCTCAAAGATACAAAGCGCAAAGTAAAACTTGATTAATTTATTTTTAAGTAGCTATTACTTTTATCCTCTACAATTAAACAATATAAGGATGGGCACAGAGCTTGCCTGCAAAGTGACGGAGATTGGTTTCCGTTTTATAATGTAATAAAGGTTTGGATGATCGGGCCGGAACCTGTAACCAACAACATCGCGCTATAAAATTTTATAAATTTGCGGAGACACAAGACGTCTTTAGTTAAGTACCTCTCCTGAACTAACAAACCCATGCATGAAATAAATCACTACATAAAATCAACGTTTGATTATGGAAAAATTCATTGATGATATGAGGCTCATATTAGAACACTTGCACTTCCTCTTCCCAACTTCATTTTTAATTACAAAAATGTAATAATTTCGCTTCAAGTTCTAGTTCAATAGCGTTTTTATCGTACTCTATTTAGAACTTTTGCCACTTATTGTTGGGTACAAAGGGCACCCTGTTGGGTTCTATCTCATCCCAGCTTTTGTAGTTGAACTGTATACTGACCATTAGATAATACCGCCACCGCCAAAAACACAACGGATTTATTTTATAAAGTCGAAATACTTCCATATTCTGCTGAGTAGGTCTTGTATTTTCAATAAACCCCCTTACTCCCGCGGCGCTCATCCAAGGCACAAAAACATCAAAGTGTTGGAGATATGTAAAAGACGCGTCGTTATTGGCATAACGAAAATGCCCAGAATCTATTTTCATCAGAATCTCTGTATTTATCACTGGAAGATTAGAAATGATAACAACAACCGCAATAACTATGATAAACCTCTTTCTTTTCATATCGTCTAATTACAATTTGTACTAACTGACAGATGAGGTACGCGCTGCAGGAAAAACCCATACGTTAAACGCTGAACGTCCTCTTAGGCGCTATCTTTCTCCCAATAACTCAGCTTTTTTCTGTGCCCCAGCTACTGAATATTCGAAAATCATCTAAAGTATCTTTCAGAGGGGCTTGCAATTCTTCTCTCGTAATTTGCTTAAAAGCATTTTGGATTTTTTTATAGTTCAATCTCCCATGGATTCTCGCTAGATCACCTAGACCTGTAATCGCACTTTTCGCAACCCAAAAACTTTTATCATCCACCAATTCCAATAGTTTATCCTGTACCCACTCTACATCGGAAACACCATTAACCATACCTACTATGGCACTGGACCTGACCTCGTCACGCTTATCCGACAGAAGTCGAATTATCTCCATTTTATCACTGTAATTAAAATCTTGATATTTCATTACTTCAGTATTTTTCCTTTTGTGTTCACAACTCCGCTTTTTATCAACATATTCTTCATGTCTTGTGATAATTCTCCCCAAGTCCTCGAATGTCCATGAAAAACTCCCGAAGTATGCTCATCAAAAACATTGAATTCCCCCGTGGATTTATCTGCACCCACTCTTCTTGTAGTGTTACCAGGTAATTCTAAAGAATTAGCCAGAGACCTCTCTGGATTAGTAGGTGCTTTGTTAGCTCGCCCACTATTCTTCGTTCCATGTTTCAAATTACGCTCATATCTCCTTAGTTGTTGACCGGCAACTTTTAACTTTCCGACTTTAGCTAACTGCTCTACCCTCCTTGCAAGCTTCATCGCCTCGAAAGGCTTGCCCAGCAACGGCACCATAGCTCCAATACTTAGCCCTGCACTCACATAATCTCCCTGCGAGATACTTATTCCGGCACCGGTCAGTTCAGCCAGCTGCGACAAGATCGGAATATCCGTCATCCCTATGATATCCAACGCGGCCTGCACTTGGGCTATCCGCCCGTGACTAATGAAGTGCGAAGCTCCAGCTCCTGTTTCATCTTTATTTTTTCCAATGAAGACTTCTTGCAGCATGCCACCATTTCTGGTCCATTGTCCGTTAGAGTAGAAATAGGTCGCACCTCCCTGTGATATATAGCTATCGCCCTCCCCCGCATGTGGCCGATAGAGCTCACATTCGGGACATAGACCGTCCGGGTCGACATAACGGATCGAATTGCCCCAGGCAAATGAATAGGGAGATTTGTCAATCTGCAGCGCATGATCGGCCAGCATGTCCAGAACATACCACCTTCCGATCTCAGCATCATAAAATCTAGCCCCGTAATCGTATTGTCCGCCCAGTTCTTCCTGTATCTCCTTGCTACTGTAAAGATAAGAATTCACACCGCTTATCAAAATTGGGGACCTCTTGCCCAAAGGATAGTAATCATCTTTCTGGATCACAACTGCAGCTCCGGAAGCTATCTGCAGGGTGCTCCTGACATTGCCCTGGTAGTCTAGAATATTATAATGATAAACATATACCCCGTTAATGTTCTGAAGATATCCTTCCTCTGTCATAATACGCTCCACTGTCAAAAGGGATGAGCCACTCTTATTATATTCAATGCCCCATATGTAGTCCCTTTGCACCAAATTGCCGGGCATGGTTATACTCTTCCTTAGCTTCGTACCCTTGGCATCATAAGTATATGTTATCGCAGTATCGCCTATACTCACAGTTTGCAGCAAATCTAGATGATTATATCCCAGATGCCTGTCTCGCCTATCCTTTATAGCACTTCCGTTTGCGTTGTACAAATAGGTGCCCGATATCCCACCTGACAGCGCATCAAGCCTATTTCCGGTATACATATAAGAGATCTGGGAACCGTTGTCCCGGCGTAGGGTCATGATATTGCCCATTTTGTCATAGCTTATCTCTTCACGCATTTGACTAGTGGTGCTCAATCCATCGACCAGTCTATTCAACAGGTCATATACGTATCGAAAGTTGGAGCTCACGGTAGCGCCGTGGCCCCAGTACCGTTCGGAAATATTCCCGTTGAACTGCGCCTGCCCACCACCAGAAGGATCTCCGTATTTCAGTTCTTCGGTAAAATAGGGTGAAGTGATCCTTTTACCCCACCCCCTTTCATTATAACTATAGTCAATGCTTGTCGCATAATTTGCACCATTGTTTTGACTATGTAGTAGCTTCTGCTTGACCTGTCCGATTTCATTATAACGCAACT
This sequence comes from Sphingobacterium olei, assembly GCF_005048855.1. Taxonomy (GTDB): domain Bacteria; phylum Bacteroidota; class Bacteroidia; order Sphingobacteriales; family Sphingobacteriaceae; genus Sphingobacterium; species Sphingobacterium olei. Next base: position 8,791 of record NZ_SUME01000018.1, on the reverse strand, counting down.
CAGACTGTATCACCTCCGGCTGCCCGTCAACTTTCTTCCGGACATGTGTCAGTCTTCCAACATGGTCACGTCCATAAGATGTAAGTATCTCTGCCTGTGAACCCAGAGAAGTAACCGAATGTTCACGCTTGCTGGACAACAGCTCTCCGGCGAAATTGTACACACTAGTCTCGTAATCACTACCGCCCAAGTGGTTCTGTGATGCTGTCTGAACCAAATGTCCTCGCTGATCATAGTAGAACACCCTGAGTGTAGGCGCACCACCTTCTGTATCAAATATCAGCTCTCCGGTCGACAATGAATAGGTGTTTACACTAGGACTGATCTCTCTTGAGATGAGTAGAGATGCGCCAGAAAAGGTATAATCGTCATAATAGAGAATAGATTGCTGAATTACCTAGATGCCGACCCCGGTTGAAACAGGAAATGTCGTATATGCATAGGAGGTATTTCCATTTCGCGCCTCCCACTGCGATCCTGAAAACATTGCCACCTGCTGCCTCATCTGTGCAACATCCGTGACAGCTGTATTAACATACAGTACTTGCCCTACAAAAAACACATCCATTTATGTAACATTTCTCATTTCTCCGTACTAACTATTCGAAAGTAACGATAAATAGATTAAAAGTAATGAACAGTAACCTGTACAATTCACTATGTAACGTGCCGTGTATTTTTCTGATTACGTGTATCAATCTAGGAAACAAAAAATAACCGTTTTTGGTCCATGACAAAAGAACAAGAATTCATACAGCTCATCACGCAACATAAAGGTATATTATATAAAGTATCACGCTTGTATATGGACCAGTTGGACGACCAAGAAGATTTGACACAGGAGATAATCTTCCAACTTTGGAAAGCGTACAATAGCTTCGAAGGTAAAAGTGCATTTGCGACATGGATGTATAGAGTAGCGTTGAACACGGCGTTGACTTTCTTCAAAAAAGAAAGCCGTAAAGTGGATAAAGAGCCTCTTGACAAAGATATGGACCACATCGAGGAAGAAGATTCCCGACAAAAAGACGTACAATTGGATTATTTCTACAACGCTGTACAGGAATTGAATCCGATAGAAAAGGCTTTGATTTTCCTTTTCCTAGAAGGAATGCCACATAGAGAAATTGCTTTAAGTTTGGGCATTTCTGAAGTGAATGCTCGTGTTAAACTGAATAGAACTAAAGAAAAACTGCAAGAGATCATTAAAAATAATGGATATGAATTTTGACGAATTACAAAACAAATGGAACCAACAAACTGGTAACGCTGTCAATATTAGAACCGAGAGCCTAAAAAAAACGAGATCGATCACAGATAAAATTAGTAGAAATTTCAAAAGAGAATTTGTATTCTCAGCACTTTCTTTCCTATTTTTATTTACTATACCGATTTATGATTCGTTTAGCATAGAGATAAAAATGCTGCATTATTTTTTCCTACTGCAGATGCTAATTCCTTATCTATTTTATTATCGCCGCTTTCTTGCGTTCAATAAAATGACGAAAAAAGATGACGTATTCAGCTCGAAAGAAAACCTGATTCAACTCTATTATGAACTGAAGTTCGCGGTAGAAAGTTATAAAATATCTTGCTATATTATTGTACCCTCGGCATTGGGCCTATATTTTGTAATATTTGGAAAAAATCGAACTTTTGAGTGGTTTATGAAATATGTCAACTTTAGGGAGACACTAGCTATAGACCCTAACTTTATCTGGAAAACGTCAATTATTGGTATTTTGTTGTTAGCATTTGTCCTTTTGTTCTGCGAATGGACGATTGACAAATATTATGGAAAATACCTTAAACAGATAAAGCTCTTGTTGAAGAATTTAGAAGAATAGTTCACAAGTTATATACTGTGTTACTCGCCAGAAAGTGGAACTGGAATGAAATTGACAGCTGTTTAGTGAAGTTTTGAGGTTGTTAAGTTTTGTTAAACCAGCTACGGGTTATAAATTTTGGCATTTTGTTTGCCACGATATTAGTATTCATAATTTAGGTTAATAATTGGTTAGTTAAAAATCCTGAAGCTCCCCGCTTCAGGATTTTTTGTTTGATAGGTGATGGAAGAATTGGAGTGGTAACGTCTTAGTAAAAGATTACATGATGTATTATATACTGGCACAAAAAAAGCGTCTTGAATTGTCAAGACGCTCATTATATTTTTTAGGAGAGGAATATTATAATGCCTTTACCTGATCAACGCTAAGGCCTAATGCCTTTGCAATATCAGCATCAGGTACTCCCAATTTCTTGAATTCTAAAGCTGAATCTAGTTTCTCTGCTAATTTCTCTGCTTCGGCTTTGGCACGTTCTTCTTGCAATAGCTTTACTGCATTGGCGCGCTCTACGGCTTTACCTTCGTTCTTAGCTTTTTCCAATAAATATTCCCGTGTTCCCATTGTAGTATTCCTCCCTAGTTTGGTTTCTACTTCTTTCTCAAAGTTAATAAACATTTCTGGTTTTTGAAAACTTACATAACGTGCCAGAAAGTCGTATATCCCCTGACGCGTGTCCTTACTCATCTCACGCTTTATCATTTCTTCATAAAGATCGTGTTTGATCTCTTTCAGCTCCTCGTCTGTAACATTACGATGTAATATTGCCATTAACGCTGTGAGCACAACCACCGCAAAGGGGTTACTGTCTGCACGGAGCACGGTCTCATCCTGATCTAGGATCTTGTAGCTATTGAACCTATAGGAAAGGCTTGTGCCCATGAATTCCTGAACGTAGATCTCAGGGCGATAACTTTTATTGCCATCGGCTAGGATCGCTAACGCCGTAACCGGAACTTTGTATTTATCGGATATTTTGTAAAAATATTCAAACATGCGCTGGGCAAGGTCGCCGGTTCCCTTGCTCGATTGTACTTCTATATGACAGAGTACAAACTGCTCGCTCCCGTCGTGAAGATAAACTTTCACCAGTTTGTCAACATAGCGTACGCCTTTGTTATTGGGCTCAGGCGGAAAAAGGCTTTCAAATTCCTTATCGAGATATTCGCACTCACGGTTCAGATCAAAGATATCATCCGCATCCGGAAAAAAGAAGCTGAGAAAATGAACAAAGGTCTGCTCTATAATGGATTTCCATAAGGGGTCGTCTATGCGTCTTGATCGTCGGCTCATAATGTTAGATTTATTAGTTTTTTACTATACGAATAAAGGAAAAAAAGATTTACTAAGCTAATATTTTTAGTAAAAAAAGAAGCATAATTAAATACGAGTCCTTCCTAAAAAAGGAGTAACCCATAGAGGTATTTATGATAACCGTAGATTCGAAAGGTATAGATTTGATATGTTCACCAAAACTGATAACTTTAATAAAACAGAAGCCTGAAAAATCACGATAGATGATGTATAAGTTACATATCAATTTAGCCACCCTCTTTACACTTTGTGTATTAATACTAAATTCCTGCGCCGTATACCAGACGGAAAAGCTTGAAGGAAGTATTGGGGATATAGATTACGAAAACATTTATATCAGGACATCCGCATATGAAGGGGTGATTTTTTCGGAGCATTATCTGCACATGAAAAATGGTCTAAAAGAGAAATTTACTCCAACCCTTTCGGATATCGAGCTTGCCGAAGCGCTCTTGATAGACCAGCTAAAAGGAGTTAATATAGAAAAGATTAACCAGGGCGGCTCTTGCCCGATAATTGATAAAAAACTTAATAAATATAAAAGGCAGTATTTTGGATATATTGACGCAAACGGAGATAAGATAATTTTTGTTAATTGCTTGTGGGAGAAGAAAGCATTCCATGATTTCACTGATAAGATATTTCACAAAGCATCTGATGATACAACGTGGAAAACGGATGAAAAAATTGTTTTGGATGGCTGTAGCTATTATTGGAATATTAAGGTAAATCTTACTTCGAAAGCTTTATTTGATCTTTACGTAAATGGGCTTGGATAGAGATAAAATAATCTAGTCTCAGGCTCTATTATCAAAACCCCACGGTGCTGGTATGTTTCCAGTACCTAAAATAAGAAATGGTTAGCTGATTCGTTACACCTTGATATCGCCAAGATTCCTAAAGGGTTTAACGTGATTTAAATTTGACTATGAGAAATACACCACATTCCGAACTTATCGCCTTCATCAAAAGAATCCCTAGTGTGAAAGGAAACGTCTCGAGCGGATACTACGACGAAGGATTCTGGTGGATAAAGTTCGCGATAGACATAGACGATCCTTATGCTTGGCATACAGTCCAAGAGTTAGCGTGCGTGGTCAATTACTTATCAATTGAGGATCGATTACCTACGCGCTTCTACCCGGTATCCCCTGCCCCTTATCTCAATGGCGGACCAAAGAACTTCTTGTCGTGGATTATCGAAAACACCGATCAGGAATTTACTCCCGACAATATGAAAGAATGGCTTGAAGGCAGGTTACCAAATCCGGTCGATGATCTAACACAATGGGAAATTGATTAGTATGTTATGGGATAACCGCTAACTTATATAGTTAATGGTGCCAGTTGCATTTAGCGAAGTGCAATTCCAATGCAGTCTAAACAAAACTAGCAGATGACGTTTTATAATAATTGTTTTTTGGTTATATTTGTTTAACTATTTTTTCGAAGAAAGAGAGGAGTGTACTATGGACAGCTTATTATTATACAAGAAACTAAATTCGTTACCTGATTCTATGAAGGTAGAGGTAGCTGATTTTATCGAATTTTTAGAAAGTAAGGCCAAGAAGAAGAAATATAAGAACACGGAAGCTCTAAAACCACAATTTGGCAGTGCCAAAGGTTTTTTCACCATCAAAAAAGATTTTGACGAACCATTGGAAGACTTTAAAGAGTACATGTAATGGTGGGAAATCTGCTGGACACTCATGTTTTTTTATGGTATCTATCTGGCGATGAAAGTATCTCCAATACTGCCCGAAAGACCATTGAGAAATCGCCTGAAAATAACTTCATAAGTATCGCTTCGCTGTGGGAAGTAGCTATCAAAATAAGTTTGGGCAAACTTGTCTTGCATAGAAGTTTCAGCGAATTAGAAGAGTTGTTAACTACAAATGGCTTTCATGTTTTACCAATTGAATTTGCGGACACATTGCTTGTGACGCAGCTTCCTTTTCACCACCGCGATCCTTTCGACCGAATAATTATTGCACAGTCGATCAACAATAAGCTGAAGCTTATCAGTAAAGATGGACACTTTGCGCATTATAACGTCAAAACTATTTGGTAGTCCAAAGAACCTACGATAAGGGATGCTGGTAAACCGTATTTCAAACTCCCAACATCATATAGAAATCATAATACTTCTCACCTCCGGCAATATTACCAAACTGTTCTGCCATCTGAATATTTAACTCTTCATTCTCAGACAGAACTTTTTCAACAGAACTTTTTTCGAGAAAAAAAGCTAACTTCATTCTATAATAATTACCGTCTCCTCTTTATTTTTAACCTAATGGAAGGGCATCTACGCTTGGTATAAAGCTCAGTTATATCGCCAAGGAAGAAAACTTGAATATCTTCCTCGGTATACACAGTAGGTATTTGTTCCGGGTTAAAATGTAACATGCAATAAATTCATAGAGAGTAATTTTAGATTAATTGCATAATAGCAGTTCATCATAAGTGCATCAGGATATTAATCAACTTTCCAAACGGATCCCTTACGTAAAAACGCCGTACACCCCAAGATTCGTCGACAGGTCCATATTCCACGTGGTACCCGTATTCTTTCATCCTAGCATAAGCTACTTCGACATCGTCCACTTCGATGGATACATCGGGTACGGCAGTTCCTGCTCCCCCTTCCATTGCGAACGCAATCTGCACGTGCATGTTTTCTGTATTACCATAGCTAGTTATCCAACCATGATCCATCAAGATATCCAGACCTAATACCTCCCCGTAAAACCGGTTTGCGGCATCGATTTGCCGTGTTCTTACATTAGTGACTATTCTTTTGACCTTCATAGGGCTTCACTGATTCGCTATGCCAATGTACATATTTCCAGTTATACTTTCTGCTATGCTACAAAACTAGTTGAGCATGAATATCAAAAAGTCATCGCCGAGACTTATCAAACAGGTATCATTTTCTTAGATGAGGAGGCTTACCTAGACCGTGATTTCAATGCGTTCGATAACCTTGCAAACACGAAATAGCCAGATTGTTCTCCTACTTCGTCATGAGTCCAGTAGGAACTCCTAAGCGTCTCCTCTCCTCGCAACACCCTCATAATGTACATGAAGAAACTCATAGTAAATTTACTCGTATGCTATCAATTAACAATAAACATGAGCGCAGTGTATCTTGTAATCGTTGGTAGAAACTATCTGCAAGGCAATAAATACCTCACAGATAGTATAATATTATTATTGAAACACCGTATTATTAATAAAATCCCTTGCAAACGCTTTCATTTGTTCTACTGTTAAATTATTGATTTCAATCTTAGCCATTGCAAAATGTTGTTCAGGTCTTGAAAGCATGATAATATAAATATAATTTTTCTTTGTGTTAAAGAAGAAACCTCCGTGTACAGATGAGGTTGTCACAAACTCTTTGTGATAATCGTCCTCATCATCATCTACGATCAACAGATTATAGTAGCTGTTTAGCGTTGAAACTATCCCATGAGGGCCACCACTGTTCTTTGAGCATCGGATAGTTGCAAGACCCCATGATGCGATGCTCGCTCCCTTCGGTTGGCAAGAAATCTTGTAGTACGTATTGTTATTAGTAATTTCTTCGGCTATATACGAAGGTATATTTTTCCCACTTCTATAATTAGTAAGTGAAGAAACATTACTCAGCAGATTACTGCTTTGCAGATAACTATTACTGATAAAACCTGGTATATTTTGTTGGGCTATCACAGTTGTTGCCATCAGTGAGATCAACAAAGCTATAATTATGTTTGCTTTCATTCTAATATAATTTAACATGCTGGTCTTTCAGATATAGCTTTTTACCTCCATACCTTTTAATAATTTCAGTTTTATCCGTCTCTCCTATTTTATGTTTTTTAAAGTGCTATTGGAATTTACCCGCTTCTTTAAAAGCCTGTGTCAATTGATCTGAATTACTATGTGGAGACGAACAAGATGCATGACAATACACAGATAATAAAAAGCCGAAAACACTTAAGATACGCTTGTAGTACAACATAGGGTTATAATAATTTGCACTCAATATAGGAAACTATGGCCTAAAAATCAATAATTGATTATTTAAACCTATTATATATAATGGGGATTTAAAAGTTCTTGCTTAAATGAAGAATGCTATTAAAATAATCAAGCCAGGAATATCCGTCGTGACGATACACTCTTTGCTCTGCACCTTCACTGATAAATAAGCTTTCGTCTATATCCTGAGCATAGAAAAAATTGGATTTCTCTGCAGCTAGGAGAAGTTTTTCTTCTTCACTTTTGAAACGCTCTTGTTTTTCAGATCCTTGGCCTGAGCACGCATAGCCTCTAAGGAAATCTTGGATTTTTCGGAGTTGGCTTTGATCGCCAATCTGTCCATTTCCATAAATGATAATTTGTAATTCTGATTTAACATATCTCATTTATATTAATTGTGCACAGACAAATATACAAATTATAAGAGGTAACAATTTGAATTGGAGTATTGCCTAGCTGATTTCTTATCATATTCTCATCTCGGTCTACAGCCTTCGCATATCCAGAAGCTATTATTGTAATGATTGTTTTTTCTTTCATAGTATATAACATCTTGTGTTCGCTACCAAAGGTACTCCGCTAACGGATGTGGACAATACGGGAAACCGTAAAAGAGGTGGAATAGGTATATCAGAAAATGTAGTAAGCGCAGGCGGAAAAAGGGGCAGACGTACTCCGCCGACAAGGGGCCAATATTATCCATCAAAACTCTTGCCTTATACTACCCGGTTGAAATGGCACTCTATTGGGTTCTATTTCTTTCCAATTTTTATACCTAAAATCTTTGCTGACGAGCAGGTAATAACTCCAACGCCAAAAGTACAAGGGATTCATTCTGTATAATCTGTACATTTCTTGATTTTCTTCTGTAGCTGCTCGCCTTCTATTTTAGTTCCATAAATTCTGCTATCAATAGTTGCTTCAATTGGTCAGCTTCCTTAAAGATAGAAATAAAGCTTTTGAGAAGAAACAAAATTTATAAATGACCTTCTGTCAGAGAAGCTGACTGCAGCATATTAAAAAACGGCAACCATTCTGCGGTTGTCACGTTTTTGTTAATCAACTGTCGGATATATAATTTGGCATTTTGTTTGATACGATATTGGCATCATAATTTAGGTTAATAATTGGTTAGTTAAAAATCCTGAAGCTCCCCGCTTCAGGATTTTTTGTTTGATACTGGAACATGCTGACCCCCTGGTTTATTTTGAAAATCGTCCGCGCCCATTATTGCTTTTTAATAAGAATCTAATTACCTTAGATGTAAGGCGTTAAAATAAACTAACTATGAAATCAAACACTTATAATTATCTCGCAATACTCGTATTACTAATCCTATCAGCTTCCTGTACGCATGCAATTAGTGAGCTCGAAGCGCGGAGGAAGAATGATGAAGGTCTGGTAGAATTTAACAACAGGAGATTAGATAACGCTATTGTTCTTTTCAAAGACGCAATGACCCATAAAGATATATCTGTGTAAATAGCAATTAAGAATGCAGCATAATTGGCAACTTGGCGTGCAGCACTTTTGGCACTAATAAATACATAATCCAGTTCAAAAGTATGCTATAAAATTTACTTGTCCAAGAACGTTTTTCTATT
>NZ_SUME01000017.1 GCF_005048855.1 Sphingobacterium olei | reverse complement strand
GATGAACTATGTATTTATTAGTGCCAATTATGCTGCATTCCTTATTGCCAAAAACGCTGCACCATTATTGCCATTTTTGCTGCACGCTTAATTACCAAAAGTTGTGTATTCTGATTTACCGATTACACGTGTTTGTAACTCCCACTGTTATAGTAATATTTCATCGAGATCACGTCAGGCAGATTGCATGATACGAACAGGGTGAGCAGTAGAATACAGATTGGGTAGAAGTTTATTTTCATATACCAAAATTTAACTGGATGTATTATCGCTCTTTTTTCGTAAATGTCCGTTTAAGCCCGATATATCCTTACGTAATATCATCCTACTATCGCACTATGTCATTCACTCGGTTAGCTGTTAATAATCGTTCCTCTAATATATAATTGTTTTTCGGTAAATGCAACTGAAACAGCTAAGTATATCTGATAAATTTGAAATAATTTCAAACTTAGATCAATGTACAGATGCAAATTGATCGCTCTCTCCTCAGCCTTTGAGAATCTATTTATAGAGGAATTATATTTATCGGATAGGAGGGATTTTTGCGGGAAACCGTACCGTAGATCGATTTTATAATTCAGGATGATTTAACTGTAGGCTTTGATGACTCTATGGGAGGCACCGGAAACATTCCGGCGCCAGCGTAGGATTCTTATTAAATCAGCGTATTGCAACGCGTCTTTTTTTTGTATAAGTAAACAGATAATTGCTTTAATCCTCGCAATTTCGTTAGTTTCATTTATAGACAAACTTCCTAAGGCTTTATCATATACCTTTTCGTACAACAAGTTCTTATCTATTGCAACAAGTTTTTCGATGTCCTTATCTGGAGTCCAAAAAACGACAGGATATTTAAATTTAGTTGTTGCAGCAGATTGGACATGATGATTTATATTACTAAGATCACATAAAGGCAAAAGAAAAATAAAGGCAGTAGGATTGTGTGCGGAAGCACTTAATTGCATCTGTTTGTTAAATTTCAGACCATTCCAGTTTTGCCGTAGTATAATATTTACATTCAATGAAAAACTCTCGTTCTTGTTCATTGTCATCCAAAAAAAGTACACTTACATCAAAACCATTTTGAGTGCCGGAATCTTTTTTACGTACTTGAATAACTAAAAATCCCATTTTTTCAAATATGGCTTTAAAAAACGGTTTCACTAGGTTTTCAAAATCCGATCCTGTAATTGGCATGAGTATGAATTTTTAAATGTTATCCAGGCTTTAATTATTTTTTTGGTTTAAAATTATTTATAATGAATTTATTCATATCCCATCTATCTTGCATATTTTTATTAAACCAATGAGTCAAATTATTTCATCAACTTATTTGTCATTGATGAAATAATTCAGGAAATACTCGTACAAGTAGGAACTTAACAACGAAGCGAGAACGCCTACGACGAAACCGGTGATTAAGCTTTCTCGTCTAATTTTTTTTCCCCTTTTAGAATTATCAATATTTGAATCTCTATTGTTGTTAGTATTATTTGAGTTAGAAATACTACTACCTCCCGAGGCTACTTGTGATTTGTTAATTTTTTGTGTTTTCATTTGTTGAGTGAGTGATATTAGAATTATCCATAGCAACTTGTGAATTCTGAATTTGATTAATAATTTCGGTTTTTTGATTTAATGCATTATTAGCTTCATCTCTATCAAAAACGTTTATTATTTGTTCCTTATAGTTTATTTTGCTGTTGTCGCAAAGATGTTTCTTTATATTCTGTTTTGAATAAACAATTAAATTCTTACTGCTATTTGTTAAAGCGCATAATTCCATAAATTTTGTTTCAGTGCAATCAATATCTGATAGGTCTGCATCGATGCTTTCAAACTTTGCGGGCTTAAAACTCATTAGGTCTAACCATACTTTTATGGAGTCAGCATTTTTTTCTATTTTCTTGTATATATCTAAAACTTCTCCATTTTTATCTTTAGCAACCTTAAAAGAGCAACCTTTTCTGGTAAATACGAATAATATATCCGTTAAATATATTTTTTCATCTTCTTCTATGCTTGATAGAAGGTCTGGACTTACGGTATAAACAGGCACGCTAATTTTGGTTTTTCAAAAACTCAACTGTATCATCATATAAATCTCCCCCGTAAAAATCTTCTGGCCACTCAAAAAAGCCTTTTTCTTTGATCTCTAGCGTGTTGATATAGCCACTTTTGTGTGATGTCTGAGGGTTAAATAAACAAATTGAGACATCTTCCGAATTAATTATGCCTTCTGAAATTCTTCGCCTAAGTCGTTTTAATAGATACTCACTGTGTGTTTCAATGATTAATTTTTTATTCTTTGCGTTCTTTACTATGTCAATAAATAAATCGGCTAAATCAGCCTGCATTTTAGGGTGTAGGTGTATCTCGGGTTGCTCAATTATTGTTGTCGAATTATTTTCAGACAGGAAACCTTGAATAATAACCGGTAGAACTTGTGATATTCCAAACCCTACGTCAGTTATGTCAAGACTTAGGTTGTTTTGACTGACCTTTAGATGATGTACTACTTCCTTAAATTCCTCGACATTTACAGAAAGATTGAAATTATCTAACCAACCATTTACTTTCCCCTTTAAAGAGCTGTTTTCTTTAAGTACATCTGCTACTGCATCTCCATCCAAGGTATCTAATGTTATATTAATTTTTGCTTTGTCTAACATATAGTATCTTTTGGGATGCGCCCTTAACGGACTTACATAATTAATCCGACTTTCGCTGAATTCACTTTTAGCAAATGTTAATGAATTTTTAAGTATCGCAAAGATAATAGAGGTAGCTGTAGAAGTAAGATCGTGTTTTTTTGTGAAAAGGTTGAAGATTGTGTTGTTTAGATCTACTGTTTTACAAAGATCTTCGTTCTCAAGCGTAGTAAAATTTATAAAATCAGACTGGAAGATCTTTTTTTCTGCATTAAAATTAATTATTGACTTGTCTTCATTAAAGAGCGAAAAACTTTTAGTAACAAGCTTGTTTTTACTATGGGTTATAGTAAATTTAAATTCAAATACATCTTCTTTGATTTCATTCAATAATTTTTCGAAAAACGAATAGGATTTTAAAAGCGTAGATTTGCTTTTTTGGGTGAAATCATCGATTCTAATAATACTTCTAGAAGATAAAAACCATTTGACCTCATTTACAAATTCTTTTGCAGAATGCTCTGTGGAAATTATCTTAATTAAAACATTTAGGTATTCTTCAAAGTCCTTCTTACTTTTAATATCACGGTTTCTTATCTCTAAGAATGCTTTTATGGGGATGTATTTTGGTATTCTAGAAATTGATTCAATGAAATATTCGAAGAGTTCGTTTCTTAAAAAACTCTTGAACTCTTTTTCCTTTATTTTAAAACTAATTTCTATGTCTTTGGTGGTGTCTTGCTTTCTAAATAAATTCTTCGCTCCACCCAAGTTTACATATCCTCCATATAACTTTAATGCTGATTTATAAGATTTATAATCTTCTTTACTCGTTTGTTGGAGCAGTAGGAGTAACTGGATGATGGAGCTCTTGCCAACACTATTCGCTCCCAAAAAAATGGTAATTGGTTTAATCGGAATACTTGCATTTTCAAACGCCTTATATTCTTTAACAGATATTTCTTTAATCATTATAATAGTTAGGTTGTTTCAAATTGTTGTTTACAATAACCAAACCTATCCAATCCCCATCAAACCTTCCTACGGTTTCCCGTAAAAGCGTTAGTTTTTATCAAGTAGAAGTTACCGAATTTGGGTTCATTGGTCTTTTTTGGTCAATAATTTTCTATTCTATCCAACTATCTCAAATTTTGAGAAAGCTTTAATTTTTTCAAAGTATTCATTCCAGAATTCTGGGTGTGATTGAGGGTTGGTTCTGTCATTATAAAAGAAAATACTTTCAATCTCACCATCTTCCTTTCTTTTAATAGCATCCACATCAGTAATAATGTTTAAAATAGCTTTATCTGTTAATCCTTTGAACTTTGTGTGAATCGGGTGTTCGGAATATGGTTTTTCTTGATAAATACTTTCTGAATTTCTTGTTGAATTCCAACCGAGAGGTACATACTCTCTATTAAAGGCAAACCATTCTCCCGAAGAATTCTTCTTCATTCCATAGGGCAAGTTGATTCTAAAAAAATCAGTTAGTGACATATACTTATTTACTTAAACTGGTTAATAATTGTTTCCTATTTGTTGCATTTTGCGACACCTTAATATCTACTCTTTATACAACCGCTCGAAAGCGCTTTCTATCGATACTTCTCTTGAAACCGCTATTGCGTATACTTCCCATGCCAAGAAATCTGGAATCTCACGATTTAGAATTCTGCTCAATCGTATATCTTCTATTTTTGCACCTTTGGCTACATCTTGCTGTAAAACTATAAATTGCTTTATGAAGGCTTTGTATTTATTGTCAATGTCGGTAGCCTCTGCATCATCTTTGGCTTTCTTTTTTTTGAAATATTCTTCAAATGCATTAACTGTATCATTTTCGAAATCTTGCGATACCGAAGCCACTATATGATAAAAATCCAAACCTCGGACGGTCGTTATATCCTTACTAAGTGTTAAATCAAGCTTATCTAGAACTTTCTTCGGTAAATTAGCTGCCGAGATTTTTTCTTTATAATTTACATCTATTTGTTTAATAAATCTATCAAATTTCATTTTAAATAATTGAAATACAATCTATTGTTATAAAAAGTATATTAAAGTTTCATTTTTCACTTAACTATCTGTATTTTTGTATAGTTAAATAAGATGACGACTTAATTGACATACTCATAAAGTGTGTCATAAACGATGTCTCTCTCGTCCGAAAAACCGCCAGTTTATCCAGCGAGAAGACCGTGGGTTCGCCATTCTATTGAATATTTATAACTTTGTATTATTCAATAGGGCGGACTTCACGTTAGTCTTTCGGTGGAAAATTCTAATCCTCGTGTAGGAAGAGAAGAGGTTCCTGGCGGTACCATCGGTCGGAAGCAGTGAAGTTCGCTCTATTATTTTGTCAATAGACGATCCTCCAAGCTTCACGAGCAGAACATCGTTCATCATAAACTATAAAAATTATGACAAGAACGATTTTAAACCAAAACACCCCAAAACACCCCGCCAGAATCCAGGATTCTAGGTCGTGGTTTTCCATTAAAAACCTTTATAAGAACGTGTATTGTGCGCCTGAATAATATCTTAGTATACAGACAAAAGAGGAGAGGGGGCTATCACGTTTCAATAAACAATTACCTTTATGCTTCACGAAAGTGAAGATTGCCGCGTCGCTACGCTCCTCGCAATAACGGATACTTATCTCAGTACCATCATTCCTTTGATGTCTGTGCCGACCTTCTTAAAACAATATGAAAACATTACTGTGTCATAGGGTTAATCGAATCGGTTCATTGTATTATTAAGTTTGCACTTCTAATATAGGAATCTTATTCTATTACAACAAATGATTTTAATCATATATTTTTATTGCTCTGCAATAAGTAGAGGGTCGGTCTTTTATTTTTATTCCGGAAAGGCGTAAATCAATACCGATTAACCTGATATGAAAGAGCTTAAGACGCGTTCCGAATAGATCAACTGATTTATTGAATTTGTAAAGACTTTGGTCTTTACACTAACCATTAAAAGAATGCGAAAATTACGCAAAGGGGAAAGCTATGCGCTGTTGCCAACGATAGACAGTGCCCTAAATATAATAAAAAGATCGCCACTTCGCTCCGCTCATCGCGATGGCGTTGCCGAAGAGTCATCTGAAAGATTACCGCGTCACTCCGTTCCTCGTAATGACGATGATAACGGTAGGAATGTGTTATCCACTGGCACGTCCTTATCAAGTCACTGCGCTCATCGCGATGACGTTGCTGAAGAACCGTATGAAAGATTACCACGTCACTCCGTTCCTCGTAATGACGGACCAGTGGGACGGGATATGCAGGTAAAGGAAAACTTGCTATCCATACGCCAGCAAACCCATACGAGCTTTGTGCCATATATTACGTCAGTAAGCAAGCAGTGTTTGCTACCGATGGCCCATGTTTTTAAGTTCTTGACACTGATAATAGTTTTTTCATGTGTGTTGTTTAGTGATGCCCAGGCGCAGTCGGGTCGTACACTCGGAGGGGTAGTACGCTCGGCTGCCGACGGGCAGACTATTGAAGGGGTATCCGTACAGGCTGGTAATAAATACACATTAACGGACAAAGAGGGGAGGTTCACTATCACTGTCGCTGATGCCAAAGGAGTACTAAAGATCTACCACATTGGATATACTGCACAGACTGTCGCTTACGATGAAACGACAACATACGTAGACATCACGCTGCAACCATCCGAAAACCAGATCGAAGAAGTCGACGTGGTTAGCACGGGGTATCAGCGTATCCCCAAAGAACGGGCTACCGGGAGTTTTGAGTTTGTGGATTCGGCCTTGTTTAACCGTAAGGTATCCACCGACTTTGTAAGTCGATTAGAGGATGTGGTTCCAAGTATATCAAGCAATAAATCCTTTGCCTCCAATCGTGGTAAACTATTGAATATAAATGTTAGGGGAGTAAGTACTATCAACTCGGAAAGATGGCCATTGGTGGTAGTAGATGGCGTGCCGTATCCGAACAACTTTGATCAGCTTAATGGTTATTTTAACAACATCAATCCGAACGACATTGAAAATGTAACTGTGTTAAAAGATGCCGCAGCTTCCTCCATCTGGGGCGCACAGTCCGGCAACGGCGTGATTATCGTAACCACAAAACGGGGGAAGTACAACCAACCTTTTCAGCTATCCGTGAACAGCAATGTCACGATCGCTCAGAAGCCCGATCTATACTATTATCCACAGATGGCCAGCAGCGACTATATCGATCTAGAGAGCGAACTTTTTAGTAAAGGATATTGGAACAGCCGTATGAACCGCTATAGCGTAGGACTAACACCCGTGATCCAGCTTTTGAAGCAGCAGCGACAAGGGTCATTGACGGAAGATGAGGCCAACTTGGAGCTGGATCGATTACGGGGGGTGGATGCACGGGAGGATTATCTCGCATATATCTATCGGCCTGCGGTAAACCAACAGTACAGTGCGCAGCTGAGGGGTGGGGGCGAAAAGGTGAATACGTCTTTCGCATTGGGCTACGACAATAACAGGGAGGATCTGGTCACCTCTTCCTACAGCAGGATGACCCTGCGTAATAATACGCAGCTCCGGCCGGTAGAGAACCTGACCATAGATGTCGGGATTAGCTATACCGAATCCCGGCGGAAGGATAGCCACATTTATATGGGCTACAATATGATGACACGTAATTTCCCGTATCTGCAGATGGCAGATGACTATGGCAATCCGTTGGTGGTGGATGCCGTGGCGCGTAACCCTACGTTTCGGGATACGGTTGCTGGCGGTCGTTTGCTCGATTGGCAGTACAGACCGCTGACCGAGCTGGACCAGACACATGCGCTCACTACCGTAAGGGAAACATTTATGAATACCCAGGCGGCCTACCAGATAGGACCATCATTAAAAGTATCGGCTATGTACGCCTATCAGCGTGCTACGCAGCCTACCGAAAATTGGCAGGGCATGGGCGCCTTTGTACAGCGGGAACGGATCAATTACCATGCTTCATGGAATGCCAACGAGGTGATCTGGAATATTCCCGTAGGCGACTACCGGGAAGTGCTCCACCGGTATAACAACACACAACAAGGGAGGGCACAATTGGATTTTCATAAGAAATGGAATGACTTGCATGAATGGAGCGCGATTGCCGGAGCAGAAATCAGGCACATACAGAGTGAAATGAATTCATCGGTCTATTTTGGTTATGATCCGGAGGCCATGACATTCAAGCCTGTCCAGTATGGTGCACGTGTGCCTGCCCTGAACGGCATTGCCGGCACGGCGACATTGATAGATTATGCACAGGCCGAGAAATATACCAATAGATATACCTCATATTTTGCGAATGCATCCTATACTTATACTAATCGGTATGTGGCAAGCGGAAGTTTTAGAAAGGATGCTTCCAATCTTTTCGGTGTCCGTTCCAATGATAGAGGACAACCGTTCTGGTCGGTAGGTGCTGCATGGATACTCTCGAACGAGGGTTTTGCGGAGCAGGGATATTTCTCGCTGTTGAAGCTTCGCGCGACATACGGTTACAATGGCAACGTGAATAACAGCACAGCGGCGTATCCGATCATCAATGTATCATCATCACCGCATTACACTACCGGAAACCCCTATGCGACGATGCAATCTCCTCCAAACCCCAGTCTACGATGGGAACGTGTAGGCATGTTTAATCTGGGATTGGATTTTGCTACGGTAAACCAACGTTTTTCGGGTGCAATCGAGTACTATGTCAAAAAGCCAAAAGATCTTATTGCCAGTACGCAGATCGATCCCACAACAGGTTTTTCGTCACTCAACATCAATAGCGCAGACCTTGATGGTAGGGGCGTTGATGTGTCGCTGCAAACGGTAAATTGGCGCACGAAGGACTTTAGATGGATATCGAATCTGGTATTCGCCTACAACCGCACCAAGGTACTGAAGTCTTATGTGAGCGATGACCGTGGGCTCAACTTTGTAGCCGGTCCGTATAATACCCTGGCACTTACACCGATCGAAGGGATGGATCTCTATAGCCTATTGGCCTTCCCATGGGCGGGGCTGGATGCAGAAACGGGTATGCCACGGGGATACTATCAAGGGGAGGTGTCCACAGATTACGCCGCGATCGTAAATGACTCTCGGGTCAGCGAACTTGAAAACCACGGCACACTGATGCCCGTTTATTTCGGGTCGTTCCGTAACAGCTTCTCGTATCGGTCATTGGAGTGTTCGTTCAATATTGCGTTTCAACTTGGGCACAAGTTTCTACGGGAATCGTTTAACAACCAGTTTTTCATCGACTCAGGCATTGGTCACGCAGACTATGCCAGACGTTGGCAGAATCCGGGAGACGAGAACAGTACCGATGTGCCGGTTTTTAGGTATCCAAATGACTACTACGCCAGCCAGTTGTATTATTATTCTTCGGCGCTTGTCGAACCGGCAAGCCAGATCAAGCTCCGCGATGTGCAGCTAAGCTATAATCTGGGCGCACTGGGCAAGAGAGGGATTAAAAATGCAAAGGTATATGCCTACCTGCAGAATCTTGGAACGGTATGGCGTGCCAGTAAGCTCGGCATCGACCCCGAGTTTGGCGGCACTGCTCCAGATCCATTTGCTGTTTCTATTGGAATGAATATAAATCTCTAATATGTTGAATATGATTAATATTAAACTCTTATCGGGTATCTTGGGCCTTGCTGTATGTACGTCCTGCTCTGGATTTTTGGATGTAAAGCCGGATCAGAAAATGGCAATACCGTATACGCTGGAACATGCCGATCTGCTGTTGAATGATTACAGCACCATGAACGCTTCTTATCCGACGCTGGTCGAGATTGGAAGTGATGATTACTACCTGAACACCTCGGACTGGCTCTCGCTTTCGGATATTGACGAACGCAACGCTTATGTATGGAGCGATGAAGAAAATATATCGGTATTTCAGTGGGCGAATCCGTACAAAACAGTCTATATCTCTAATCAGGTTCTGGAGGTGGTTGATCAGGTCGATCGCGCGACTGATCCGGCACTTTTTGATAGGGTGAAGGGTGGCGCTTATTTCTTCAGGGCTTTTGCATTCCATCAGTTGGCTCGAATATTTGCTCGTCCGTATAATGCGGCAAGCGCCGATAGGGAACTGGGTATTCCGCTGCGCCTAAGTCCCGATATCGACTATGCTTCCGTTCGATCTTCTCTAACAGAAACGTACGATCAGATCCTTGCAGATTATAAGCTGGCGGCATCGTTACTGCCGCCGAATGAGGGGGTAGACGGCCGGCCATCGCGAGCCGCGGCATATGCCGCCCTCGCTCGTGTGTATCTTGACATGGCGCAGTATGATATGGCTTATCTGTATGCCGATTCCGCGCTTACGATCCATCCCGTTCTTTTGGACTTTAATACGTTGGATTGGAATTCCGCAGCACCTGTTCCCCGTTTTAATACCGAGGTGCTGTTCCCGGCTACAAGTATGTTGGCAGGGCCGTTGGGTCAATCATTTGCACGTGTTGATAGCAACTTGTATGATGCATATGAAGTGGAAGACCTCAGGAAGGTGGTGTACTTTCAGGAGCATGACTTCGATCCAGATACGTACTTTTTCAAAGGGTCGTACGACAACACCGCCGCGGGGATTTTTGTGGGACTAACAACCGGTGAAATGTTGCTGATAAGAGCCGAATCGGCGGTAAGGACGGGGCGAGATGGTTCTGCGCTGTCGGATCTGAACACGTTACGTAGAAACCGCTTACAAGCGGAAGGCTTTACGGAGCTGCAAATTACCGCCCCGGATGCTCTGCTCGAGCATATTATAGCCGAACGACGTAAGGAGCTGATCTTTCGCGGACTTCGCTGGGCCGACCTTCGCCGTCTTAATCAGGAGCCAGCTTTTGCAAAGGGACTGGTCAGGATCATAAATGGAACCCGATATGAGCTATCGCCCAATTCTTTAAAATATACAGCGAAAATTCCGGTACAGGTCATTGAACAAACCGGGATGCCTCAAAATAATAGATAATGAAGAACATATTTTTAATATCCCTGATTTTTGTCTGCTCTGCCTTGTTGGCAACGGCACAAAAACAAATAGATCTTAGCCGCCGGATTGCTATCGGTGAGCCGATTCCGCCAATGCATCCCTTTACTGCATTGCATACGGGTGGCGTGCCGGTATCTGTGAACGCGTCATTGGACAAGATCATTCTGCTCGATTTCTTTGATACCTATTGTGTTAACTGTATTGCTTCCCTTCCCAAGTTGCAAAAGCTACAGGGAGAGTTTGGCGATAGCTTACAGATCGTACTGGTATCCTGGCAGGATAGCGCCGTTCTGCAGCGATTTTGGAACACCAATCCCACGGTAACCGAAAATGGTATCCAGTTACCCATCATTTATGGGGATACGCTGCTGCGAAAATATTTCCCGCATCAGGGGATTCCGCATGTGGCATGGTTGTATCAGAATAAACTACAGGCGGTGACCCATTCCGATTTTGTAGATCATACAGCCCTATCTAAATTAGCACGTGATCGCAAAATAAAACTCCCCGTAAAAAATGATTTTGTCAATCTGGATTCTCAGGTGGAAACACCTACATCCAAGTTGCAGGGGTCTGTTGTTCTCGAAGGTTTTAGGGATGCCACACCCAGTGCAGGATATAGTTATTTGCAGGATACGATTACAGATCTGTTTAGAACCACTTTTGTGAATATGCCCATCTCGGGGGCATACACAGCCATCTGGAGTAAAATCAAAAAGCCTGATTTTTTAATGAAGAACGAACGTTATGTGTGGCTGGTCGAGGATTCAACACGGTACAAGAATTTTGGGACAGCGGGAAATAGTCAGCGCTGGTTAGCGGAAAATGCGATGTGCTATGCGCGTTATGATAGGAATCACCGTAGGGAGGAAGATCAGGCACAAGCGGTATTGAATGACCTGAATGGATTTTTAGGTCTAAACGTTTACTGGAGCACGCGAAAAATGCCATGCGTGGTGATCAGCGGGAAATTTAAAAAACAAGGAGCCGAAGGAGAGGGGCAGAAAATGGAAGGCACTGGGGTATTGGCTTTTTTAATCGATTATTCGGATAAATACCCACCTGTTGTGGATAACGTAAAGACAAAGGAAACAATGGTTATTCCCGAATTCGAAAGCATCGCTGAACTGGACCGATATCTTAAGAGATACGGACTTAGGGCTCAGCTGCAGGAAGAGGAGATCGAAGTACTTGTTTTCGAAGAGATCTTGTAAATGACAAAAGGGGTTAGAATTACCTAACCCCTTGCCCTAAAAGACTTATGCTGTTACGGAAACCTATGCATCCTTCAAACTAACATTCGCAGATGGAGTTCTCGAGTGTAGAGCGACGATCATTTCATTCTTTAATGCATCTGTTATTACAGGTTGGCCACTGCCATTGTTATTTGCCTGTAAAGCACAGATCTGATCTTCACCACTACATGAGGGTTGACTCGACTGTAATGTATAGTTATTTGGTTGCGTAGGATTGCCGCTTGGATTCAATGAAAACCAAGCCATAATGACCTCCGATTTTTTAACTATCTTTACTTAGATTTATAAGGTTACAACATGTTACAAGCATGTTGGCCGCTGTGCCTCCGGCTTCCGAGGGCATTGCCTTTTACAGCAAGCGGTCTTGAATATTTTCTGACCCCGCCCCACGGGGGAAGAGCGCAAACTTACGCCAACGCCATAGCGCAGGGCCTTTGCAAAATGCAACCTTATCAAAACTGCTATCCCCGAGCGCTCGCCTGTCTCTCATAGAGAAGTAGCCCATCGGCAAGAGGCCGATAGTGGAGCTATCATTTGATGTTGGCAGCTGCTGCGGTAGGAATCTTAAATTGTTGCTTCGTGCGTTCATATACATCACAAATATCTATAGTCTGTTTTTTCTAAAATGGGGTCTCACGGGACTATTTTCATTTATTTTTTTTCAATTGCTGATGAGAGCTCGACGCAAATAGTATTGCCTTGTGTGTCAATACTATTTATGTCTCGGTTTCATTTTTTTATGGTCGCCCAAATAAGACTTCCCTTTTGCTTTCGTAAAGTGTTTTTCGATCAATCGCTAAAAATGCACTTAGTTGTATGTTGTTTAGTTGATCGGTAATATGGGGCAGGTGTTCGCAAAGTTTGGCATAGCGCATGGTCGGATCATAGGCAATGACAAGCGCTTTGAGATCAAAAAATGTCGATTTACGCTGCCGCAGTATACTCACAAACCGTCGGATGGTCGGGTCTTGATCTTGCAGTATTTGGATAATGGGCAATGGAATACTGGCTAGCTTACTTTTTTTAAGAAAGCTGATACGGAGGGACTGGCTGTTGAAACTGTACTCGTGTTTGGTACCTGTAAAGTAATGGCCATCACCGGCTACCCAATGGAGATAGGGCTTTTTTGCATCGAGCTGGTAAGCCCCTACTAGTCCATCGATGACGTAACACCAGTATGGGCGCTCCTCATCTTCACGGCAGTAAACGATATCCCGGCGGTAGGTATGGACAACGGTATGTTCCAACAGTGTGTCTAAAGATTGTGGGTTGTCATTAAAAAAGGGTTTGATATAAGTTATAAATTGATTCATAAAAAATACAGCAATAGCGGTGTAGCGCACTACACGTAAAAAGGGTTAAGGATTTTTTGAATATTTACCGTCATGGGTTTCGGCTCATGACGGTAAATGGGTTATGCGATCACGATATGCTTAGCGATACCGTATCCAGATGGACACTTGTTCCAGTGCTTGCTGGGGTTCCTCGCTGAACGTAAACTGCTGCTGACTTTGCCTGGAGAAAAACAGATCCTTCGGACTTTGGTCTGAATCTGGACGCGATGCTTTATTAAAGCTAACAAGATTGCCCTTGTCCCAGGTATCCGCCACAGCTGTGGCGATCTCGTTGAGAAGATTTGAATCCATGCCCACCAATTGGTCGTACTGGGTCGCAGTCAAATCGAACGTATCATCCATCCAGTCAACAGGATCACGCCGGATAAAATCTGTTTCTTTTGCCCGTTCTGCCAATGGAAGGCTTAAGATTCTTGTCTGTTCTTGGGAAAATCCCACGTTGTCGAAATTTGATTTCATATTTTTATTTTTTTTGTGAACCAGCAAATAAAAAAGGAAAGACTGCAAAAACAACGGTTTAAAGGGGTATAAAAGACGATGTACATTTTTTGTACATCATTTTTAGGGCTTTTTTTGCTGATGTACATTTTTTGTACATCGCAAAAACGACTAAAGCGAAGATTTTTTTGATCCTTCTCCTGGCTTAAGTGTTGATTTTCAATTGTGTTTGAAATTTAATTGGAGATTGTAATTATTATTTGTATTTTCGTCATAAACTGTATTCCCGATCTACTAAATAGATCTTTATCTGTAAGACAAGACAGCCTATGATTATTAAATATATTGCAAAGTGCTTTGTAATTATTTTTTCGCTTTTTATGGTGGCATATGTCATCAATTTAACCCATTTGATATTTGATCCGGCCGATCGCATGCAGGCAAGCTCATTTTGGCCTGTTTACCACGTCACGATAATTTTAATTTTTTGTTATGCGCTTTGGATAAACTGGATGTATAATGTCACCCTTGAATCTGCATGGAAAACTGAGTGGCTTTCTAAAACATACATACGCACCGTGCTATATGTCTTGCTGGCAAGCGTACCCATAATAGTCGTACACGGGTTATTTGTACACGCCGGTGTAATTTTAACGTGGAGATCAGGTGTAGATCTTGATTTGCATATCATAAAGTCGAATTACTGGAGGAAAGATTTTGTCTATTTTGCTATTCCGCTATTTGCCACCCAAGCCTTATTTTATTTCTTTCCCGCTTTGCGGTTCTTTAGAGGCAAGTCCCGAAAAGTAGATTTGTCGGCGATAGATGATCTACAGTTCTGGAAATTATCCCATAAACCAGATGTGTTGCTTAAGCATCTCCGTCAGGTAATCAGCACGGAGGTCATATTTGATGGTATAAAAATAAGAGTATTTGATATCGTATTTATCGTTTTTGAAAATGGGTTTTATTTTGCGATTCTAACAAATGGAGAGAAATGTCTGATTCAGTTTTCGAAAGATTCGCTAGCGCAATGGCCTTTAGGTAAATGGTTTGTGAAGATAAAGGATAAGGTACATATCAATATGTTGTACGTAAAATATCCTGTGAAGAACATTAAAGAACTGCGTTTGGAAAATGAGACAAATGCCGCTCTTTTTCGCGACGGTAGATTGAGTAGAGAGGAGCTACTGTTTACAGGTAGGCGACTTGAGAAAAATGTGAAGGATTTTTTGAATAATATAAACCAGTTGGGAGAAGAGGGCTGGGAGGAATATATTGCCTCGAAGTAAGATTCTCCCTGATTTTAAACACAGGCCGTAAGAATATTGCTTGAAAATGATGATAAGCCTATGCATTTTAGGGCTTACGGGCAGAGCTTTGTTCAGGGTTTCGGTATGGTCGATAAGACTAAATAAACCATGTTAAATCTATTACAACGCATTTGTTTCCTCCTGGAAGCAACTTACCAATTATTAAAAGAAGCAACAGAAAAGCAAGATGATCACGCCCGGCTGGCGCTGGAAAAAGAGGAACCGAGTATTCAGGATAACGAACTGCTGGATATACAACAGGTACGGGAACTACTCGGGATTGGTCGCTCGACCTACTACCGGTTTGTGAGCCAAGGCAAACTGACCCCGAGGAAAATCGGTGGTCGCCCCTGCTATTATCTGGCAGATCTCGACGAGATGATCAAAGAAAGTAAGCGAAGGGGGAGGCTTTAAAGCTTCGACAGTTGTTCGGGGATTATTCGGGAGTTGTTCGACACGCCTTCGGGTGCTGTTCGACTCGTCTTCGAGACCGCTTCGAGACTCCTTCGGCAGTTCTTCGGCTGCGCTTCGACTGTTGTTCGACTCGTAGCCGAAGAGCAGTCGAACACATGTCGAACACGAGTCGAAGCAGAGGCGAACAAGATACCTGTCTGTCCCGAATAAGTGGTAGATATCTGGCGGATTTACCCACAAAATGGGACAATGTGTTCCGAATCGTACCATGTTGTCCCGCTTTGTCCCATTCTTTCATTTCAGGTGCGGTACACCGTAGTTTAGCCCTTGATATCAGCGATAAGCCTTGCATGCAAGCAACAGGTTTAACAAATTAACAACAGTCAAAATGGCTAGATTTTTA
>NZ_SUME01000016.1 GCF_005048855.1 Sphingobacterium olei | reverse complement strand
TGATAACAGAAGCAGGTACATCGACCACCGTTACCGTGCCGTCTTCACTTGTATAAGTATATGTTCCGTCGTTATTGTCGATTAACGTCGTATTGGTCTCGTTCGCCGCTACGATGTTCTCGATGTACTCTTCGATGCTGGTGTATGTGTTGCCGCCCACCGTAACAGGACCGCCGTTCACCACTTCCTCAAACTGGTTGATAACAGAAGCAGGTACATCGACCACCGTTACCGTGCCGTCCTCGCTTGTGTAGGTGTACGTTCCGTCGTTGTTGTCGATCAATGTCGTATTGGTCTCGTTCGCCGCTACGATGTTCTCGATGTATTCCTCTATCGTATTATAGGTAGTACCGTTAACCGTAACAGGACCGCCGTTGACCACTTCCTCAAACTGGTTGATAACAGAAGCAGGTACATCGACCACTGTTACCGTACCGTCTTCACTTGTATAAGTATATGTTCCGTCGTTATTGTCGATTAACGTCGTATTGGTCTCGTTCGCCGCTACGATGTTCTCGATGTATTCTTCGATGCTGGTGTACGTGTTGCCGTTAACCGTAACGGGACCGCCGTTCACCACTTCCTCAAACTGGTTGATAACAGAAGCAGGTACATCGACCACCGTTACCGTACCGTCTTCACTTGTATAAGTATATGTTCCGTCGTTATTGTCGATTAACGTCGTATTGGTCTCGTTCGCCGCTACGATGTTCTCGATGTATTCTTCGATGCTGGTGTATGTGTTGCCGCCCACCGTAACAGGACCGCCGTTCACCACTTCCTCAAACTGGTTGATAACAGAAGCAGGTACATCGACCACCGTTACCGTGCCGTCCTCGCTTGTGTAGGTGTACGTTCCGTCGTTGTTGTCGATCAATGTCGTATTGGTCTCGTTCGCCGCTACGATGTTCTCGATGTATTCCTCTATCGTATTATAGGTAGTACCGTTAACCGTAACAGGACCGCCGTTAACCACTTCCTCAAACTGGTTGATAACAGAAGCAGGGATATCTATCACTACCCCTGCTCCCGTTATCGGATTTCCTGTCTCATCAATACTAGCTTCATTATAAAACACATAACGCCCTTCAGATTCCTTGATCAAAAGCGTCTTTGTTTCGTTCCCCTTTATTGCCTGTACCAAATTAATAGTTTGCGGATTACCTCCACTATCCACATAGGTAATAACATAAGTTGCGGGGTCGTAACTTACATTACTACCTTGCATAGCCCCAACAAAAACCCACTTTGTACCATCATTGTAGTAGATAGCAGGCACAACATCATTTTGAGTTGAAGTATTATATACCATCATCCCCGCTACGTGCTCAGTCAAAGGAGCAGGATTTACTACAGCAGTCAATTCTACACGAGGGAACAGTACCCCTCTTTGCATACTGCTTAAATCCAACACAGCATTTGGATTGGGCACGGCATTATCACCCTGTGCCGTACCGTCACCAATTTTAACCTGTCCATACACAGAGCCTACTGCGGCAAGAACCAGGAATAAAATACAAGAAGCTAGTTTTCTTAACATAAGATTAGAGTTAATAGGTAACAAACAGTTAAAATTTGATTCAATTAAGTAGATAAAAAATTAAATAGTATCAGATAATATATACTTATACACGTAGACCAGAGAATAAATGGCGTTCGCTATAAGCAAAAATTATCACGCTTAAATAGCTCACTCGATGTTTAACAATACGGTTCACGTATAACCATTTTCCAGTAAAAGCGTTAATATTAAAAATCGCAAAGCTGTACGATAATAGAAAGACCGGGCTAACCGAAATTCTCTTTTGTAGGGTAGAAAAATTTAATTTCATAAAGCTCATAGTAAGACCATGTATTTAAAAAGCACTCTTCTTTGTAAATTATTATTTCTAAAACTTTACTAGTTACTTGTCAATCAATTTGGCCTTTGAACTACACAAAACGTATCCAATTTCATAACGTAATTTTTGGTTTTTCATTCCTTCAAGATTACCTTTCTGAAAGGCACTTGAATTCTATTTCATAGATATTATGAACAAAGAAAGGAAAGAAGAATAATACTCAAGCTTGTCTGTCATACTTATAGCAAAAACTTGTTATCAAAAAATATATTTTTAGCAAACTTTAGTTACTTTCGAAATTATCCGCTCTTCCTATTTTGACATCCGAAAACTAAAATCTTATCTTCTATGAGAAGATAGCTTGGAAAAGAGCATTGATTTAACCCAGAGGATTTACTACCTTCGTTACTTTAAAACTGTTTCGACCTTACGTTATGAATCTACCCCGTCTTCAATCAAGCAGGAATCGCTATTCCCACCTGATCTCTATGCTTTTGCTCACCATATGTCAGCTCACTACTGCCCTTGGTCAATCGACAACTCAGGTCCAGACTGAATTTAACAAGCTGAACAAGGCATACCACGCAAACAGCATATCTGCTCAACAATATTTTGTCAAGGCCGACTCACTGACCCACCAACTGTTGGCTGAGGGAACCAACTTTGAGATCAAAGAACTGGTGGATATTCTTTCCCTGTATGAAAAAATCGCATGGAGCAAGCCACAATATGCGCGCGCGCGCATAAGTTATTTTTTCCTTTTTTTCAACAATGCACGTATGTTCAAAAAAAGGGGAGCATCCATGTACTATGCTGAAAAAATCACGGAAGAATACAAAAAATATGGAGAAAAACATCCATTAGTAGAACAATTGCAAAAGTGCAAAATTTATCAGGAGCTAAGGTTATACGACAAAGTCATTGAGGTATTTGAAGGGGAGAAAAGCTACCTAACTCAGTTACCAAAGCTCTTGCAGGAGGATCAAATCGATCACTCCGTAGGTTTGAACGCCATGTATATTTTATCACCGGCTTTAGCTGGATATATTAAGATGAAGGATACGGTATCGGTGTATCAAACAGCAAGTTTAGCGCATCATATTGGTACTACACTCCAGCGCAAAGATTCGCTCGGCCGAACCCAAATGTTGTACAACGACCTGTTGATGATAGATATTGCGCATTCCATAGCCAACTTTGAGCACAAGTATGACAGCGCAAGCAATCTTCTACACCAACTAGAGGCTCTGAAGACTATTTATAAAGATCAACCGACAGGCTTCATCGACGGCAACCTGATCCGTCTTCGTCTAGAAAACCATCTCAATCTGAAGAATCAAGATAGCCTCCGTTCCTATATTGAGAAATACGAATCATCCACCGCTTTCGGAGATAGCCAACGAGCAGATGTTGCAGAATTTAAGGGCAAGTTGCGGGCGTTAGAGGGTGATTACCGAGGAGCCTATGAATCGCTTACCGGTGCATTGACGCTTGAGCGGGACGTGCAAACGAGCTTAATGGAAGAAGCAAGTAATTTGCTCTACGCGTATACCCAGGCCGAACATAGTGGAATCGCACTGCAGCGGGCTGAAAAAGTAAAGCAACAGCGAACCATTTGGCTGTTAATCATTTCATTTGTAGCTATCATGGTGGTTTTGGGAATCTATCTAACCATGCTCTATAGAAGCCGAAAAGCCAAAGAACAAGTCGAAGCCCTTAATAACACAGCCAATTTGCAGATCATCGCCATGGAGGAAATGAAACACGAAGCAATAAGGGAAGAACAGCAGCGTCTTGGGCAGGATCTTCACGATGGGCTTTCCTCATCTATAGCAAGCATCAAGCATCAGCTGGAAATCTTGTCCATGGATACCGACGATACGCATTTAAAAGCTAAATTGGGCATGCTACAAGCCCAGGTAACCAAAGCATACACCGTAGCCAGAGCTAAAAGTCATGAGTGGTTCAATACTGCTGACGGAGAACAAGAAGACACTTTTGAGCAGCGAATCAAATTCCTTACGGATACTGCCTTGCCAGGCTCTCGCTATAAGAAAGATATTCATATAGATGACGATGCGTTACATCATGTCAGTATGGACACCCGAATTGCATTACTCCGCATCATCCAGGAGGCAATTACGAATATCATCAAGCATGCCAAGGCTAAGAAAGTGGATATCTTGATTTACGCAGAAATAGACAAACTCATCATGGCCATCAAAGATGACGGAACGGGTTTGGTCGGTAAAAATTCAATCAGCGGCAAATCGACAATGGGCTTGCAATCCATCCGCCGCCGAGTGCAATACATGGACGGCGAAACCAACATACAGTCAGACTCAAAAGGCACGGAAATAACAATATCCATTCCGTTGACACAATCGTAATACTGGGATGCATGTTTGGCTTTCACCCCACATGTGCAAGATAACGGCGAGGGATAGAACCGGATTAAAAAGTATTTTAAACAATTACACATCTATCAATTATGAGACGAAAACCTACAACTTACCCATTCCTATTGTTTCTGTTTTGCCTTTGCAACGCTCCCGCACTTTGTCAAATCCAGCAAATCAACCAAGAACTAAATAAGTTATCCTCAATCAAGGACAGCGTCAGCAAGGTCAACACGCTGAACCGGTTGGGGACACTTTACCGCACCAGAAATGCAGATAGTTGCTTTTACTACGGAATGGAGGCCAAGCGTATGGCCACCAATATAAAGTATCGTCACGGTCAAACAGCCGCAGACCATGTGATTGCTTTTGCTTTATTTAAGAAAGGACTGTATGCGGAATCGCTTGAACTACTTGGCAAAATCTTACCGTACTACCAAAAACTCGATGATACCGAAAATATTGTCCGTGTATATTTGGATATGATCGAAGTAGAAAACAAAGGGATCTCCGATGACGCAAAGCTTACATCGCTTTTGCGTAAGGCTATCCAAACCGGAAGAAAACTCGAAAAGGACAGCATGATGTCTGAGGTATATATAAGGTATATCAGCCGGGGTCCTGACCTTTCTGAAGACAGCATTCGTTATTACCTCAACAAATCCAGGGAAATCGCCGCCCGCTATAAAGATGAATACATGCTGGCCTACAATCGGAATTACGAAGCACATTTTCTGGTGTTAGCTGGCCGGAAAGAGGAGGCCCTGCCCCTTATACACCAGTTAATGTCCGATGCAAAACGGATTGGCGGTTCAAACCTGGAGATCAATGCTCATTTTCTAATGGTTATCTATTATAGCACCAATCTCAAAATGGCGCTCGAACATTGCTACCAAGCCTATGAAATAGCACAGAAAAGTGGGGACAGCTACTTAGAAATCTATATATTAAACAACGCTTTAGATGCAGCCAAAGATATAGGTGATACAGATGAGATCATCAAGGTCTATGTAGAGTTGGAAAAGTCCATGACGGCAGATTGGGAAAAGACAAGAAAATTTATCGGGGATTATGTCAGGTATAATAACATAGAAGATAACAACACGCAATTGGCTGAGGAAAATAAGAGGCGAACATTGTGGATAGTCATCATTTCATTTATGGCATTGATCTCCTTAATGACCATATACTTAATCATGCTTCGTCGAAGTCGAAAGGCAAGGGAACAAATCGGGGCACTTAATGAAACAGCCAACATGCAGATTATCGCCATGGAGGAAATGAAACACGAAGCAAAAAGGGAAGAACAGCAGCGTCTTGGCCAGGATCTTCATGATGGGCTTTCCTCATCCATCGCCAGCATCAAGCATCAATTGGAAGCACTTTCCATGGACACCGAGGACGCCCTACTAAAAAAGAAACTGGTTGCCATGCAAGCGGAACTAACCAGCGCCTATGCTGTAGCCAGAAACAAAAGCCATGAATGGTTCAATACGGCTGACGGACAACAAGAACACACTTTTGAACAGCGAATCAAATTGCTTACGGATACTGCATTACCAGATTCTCGCTATAAGAAAGATATCCATATAGACGACGATGCGCTACAGCATGCCAGTATGGACACCCGGATTGCATTGCTCCGCATCATCCAGGAGGCGATTACGAATATTATCAAGCATGCGAAGGCCAAGAACGTGGATATCCTGATTTACGGGGAAACGGACAAGCTCATCATGGCCATCAAAGATGACGGAACGGGTTTGGTCGGTAAAAACTCAACTGGCAGCAAATCGACGATGGGCTTGCAATCCATCCGCCGCCGAGTGCAATACCTGGATGGCGAAACCAACATACAGTCAGACTCGAAAGGCACGGAAATAACGATATCCATCCCGTTGAACTCAGTCGTATACGGTTAGTCAGTGATGCAACGAAAAACAATAACAAATCCATATGAACCCGACATGATTAAAATAATCATCAGAGGCTCCATCTGAAAACTGAAAACTGAAAACAAAAAATAACCAGATGAAACAACATGTATTTATCAAAAGATTGTTAGCCACGCTGCTCGCAGTGGGCTTACTGGGAGAAAAAGCCGGCAGCACCGTCTGGGACAACCGCCAATCCAGCAGCCAGCAACAAACCGTAACGGGTACGGTGGTCGATGCCACGGATGGAATCCCCATTGCAGGGGTTACCGTCAGTGTACGGGGTACTTCGATCGCTGTCAGTTCAACAGACGATGGTCGTTATACGATTACCGGGGTTAAGACCGACGACGTACTGGTGTTCAGTTACATTGGTTACCGAACGCATCAAGAGCCAATAGCCGGTCGTACAATTATCCCCGTACAACTGGGGCGCCTGGAAGATGCACTGGAAGAAGTGGTGGTAACTGCCCTTGGCATTCGAAGGGAAGAAAAATCACTCGGCTATTCGGTACAACGCATTGGCGGCGAACAAGTACAGCAGGTCAAAGGCGTGGACATTGCTACTTCGTTGACCGGTAAAGTAGCGGGGCTCTGGATTCAAAATAGTACCGAATTCGATGAATCGCCCGACATCCGGCTTCGCGGCGGATCGAGTAACCCGCTGCTGGTCATTGACGGCGTACCCTACGGCAACATGAACTTACAACAAATCGCTCCAGATGACATCGAGAGTATCGATGTGCTCAAAGGCGCGACAGCTTCCGCACTCTACGGCGTGCGCGGCGGCGGTGGAGCCATTATCGTGACGACCAAAAGCGGTGGCAATGGTATCAGCGTAAACAGTAACAACATGGCTTTTGCGGGTTACTTAGCCTTGCCCGAAGTACAGACATCATATAGCGCGGGCTTGGGCGGATCATATAATTCGGTCGACTACGTATGGGGTAATAAACTCGATATCGGCATCATGGAAGAACAATGGAATCCGGAGACCAAGCAGCTCGAAGTGATGGAACTTACTTCACGAGGTAAGGACAATCTAAAAAACTTCCTCGAACCTGGCTTCGTGACCAACAACAACATCAGCTTTGCCCAGTCCGGCGACATCGGGTCTGTACGGGCATCCCTGAACCACGTTTACAATAAAGGGCAATATCCAAACCTGAAATTGAACCGGCTGAATGCAAATGTATCGGGCAAACTGAAAGTCAGCGAGAAATTTGAATTGCAAAGTAACATCGGGTATAACCGGAGTATGACCCCGCAGACTACAGGTGCCGGATACGGCGACCAAGGGTATATTTATCAATTGCTGATGTGGACCGGACCGGAGTATGACGTTACCAAATTCCGCGATTATTGGGTGGTGCCACACGAACAGCAAAATTGGCATTACAAAGCGTGGTATGATAATCCGTATCTGATTGCCTACGAAAAATTAAATGGTAGGGAAAATAATATGGCCAACCTCAATCTGACGTCAAATTACAAACCCTTCACGGGCGCCAAGATAACCGCAAGGGTGGGCTACGACTTCTATTCCAATGAAAATACGCGCCGTAACCCACCAAGTATCTATTCCACCCGGGGGTGGCATGCGAACGGGATGTTTGGCCAATACCAATCCAGGGGATACAGTTTGAATACCGATCTGCTGTTCAACTATGGCAAAAAGAAACTATTAAATACCATAGACATAGACCTTACTGCCGGTGGATCTGTCTATAGGTACGAAGACCAATCGCTTTCGGGTGTAACCCGCAGCGGCCTCATTGTGCCGGGCGTGTATTCATTGAACAATTCGGTGGAGCGTCCGGATGTGGGTACGTCCAGGTATGGTAAGCAAGTAAACAGCTTGCTCGGATTAGCTTCGTTTGGCTGGAAAGACGCGGTTTTCGTGGATCTGACGGGCAGGAACGACTGGAGTTCGACCTTAGACATCACGACCCGTTCGTATTTTTATCCTTCCGTGTCCAGCAGTGTGCTTCTTGGGGAGTTTTTCAAGCTGCCAAACTGGATGGACATGTGGAAGCTCAGAGGGTCTTGGACCGTTTCAAAACAAGACCTCAGTGTGTACGGCACCAATGTAAATTACAGCATCGGCCAAGGCGTTTGGGATGGCTTAAATACGGCCGACTATCCATCACAACTCAATACCGCAGTCATCAAACCGCAAACCGACCGGACCTGGGAGGCGGGTACAGTAGTTAACATACTGAAAAATCGCTTAGTACTTGATGCCGCCTACTACAATGTGTTCAATTACAACCGACAACTATCATCTCCCATACCCGCTTCCTCGGGGTTTACCTCTACGTTGATCAATACCAACGAGACGCGCGTGCGTCGAGGCGTAGAGTTGTCGCTGCATGCCGGCGTGTTGAAACAAAGTAATTTTACGTGGGACGCTACGGTAAACTGGGCAACAACACACCAGTATTACAAGGAGTTAGATCCAGTCTATTCATCAGACAACCTGTGGACGAAAGCCGGCGGACGTGTCGACAATTATACCATCACCGATTGGTTGCGGGATCCACAGGGTAATGTGGTACATACGAACGGCGGACTTCCGCAGCAAGGTCGATACGCCTATGCCGTTGGATATAGCGATCCAAAATTCATCTGGGGTTTTACCAACTCCTTTACTTACCGTAATTTTGACCTTCAGTTGAGTTTTGATGGCCGTGTTGGCGGCCTGTTATATAATTATAGTGCTTATAAGATGTGGGACACCGGTTCGCACCCCGATAGCGATAACCAATGGCGCTACGATGAAGTGGTCAACGGCAACAAATCTTACGTGGGCAACGGGGTAAAAGTTGTTTCGGGGTCAGTCTCTTTCGATCAATACGGCCGTATCACGGAAGACACGCGCGTATATGCGCCGAACGATGTGCCGGTATCCTACGAAACCTATGCCCGCCGGTTTGCCGATGGACGTTTCGGGGCTACCGACCCAACCTTTATCAAAATCCGTGAGCTAGCTATCGGATACACCGTGCCGCGCTCACTTAGCGAACGCTGGGGAATGAGCCGCGCACGAATTTCGCTGACCGCCCAGAACGTATTTCTTTGGACGAAGGATTTTCGGTTTGCTGATCCCGATTGGAATGCTGACAGTGACCTCACTTCCCCTTCCCAGCGATTTATCGGACTTAACCTGAATTTTCACCTTGCTCATCCTGACAAATCAAACAATTAGAAAAGCCATGAAGAACATACGAATAATAGCTACTATAGTCTGCATCACGACTGCATTGGCATCGTGTTCACACTTCGAAGAATTGAACACCAATCCCGACGGCTTTACCATAGCCACCCCGCAAATGCTTGCAACGAAATTGATGCTGGATATCACGAGAAGCGATATCAGCAGCCAGAAGGGATTTATGGCAAATTTCATGCGCGACAAATACATCTTATGGAGCGAGTTTGCACAGGGCGAGCAATACAATCGCATCGACCGAACCAGCTTCGGTCCTTTTACCCGGCTTATCGACGTGGAGAAGCTGATTGGCTTCACCGATGAGCTCGATGAAGGAGTAGCAAACGCTTACAAAGGATTCGGCCATTTCATACGGGCCTATATATTTTTTAACGCCACCATGCAAGTAGGCGATATCCCCTACACTGATGCGCTCAAAGGAGAAAGTGAAGGAAACATCAAACCCCGCTATGACGAGCAGAAAGAGGTGTTTATCGGTATCCTCAACGAATTGGACGAAGCTAACCGGTTGTTTGCCCAAGGTGCAAACTTTGAGGGCGATTTGATTTACCAGGGCGATCCAGTAAAATGGCAGAAAATGGTCAATTCGTTTGCGCTAAAAGTACTGATCAATTTGTACCGCAAATCGGCTGATCCCGACCTGCGTGTGGTAGAACGCTTCAACGAAATTGTAAACAATCGCCCCATATTCGAAAGCAATGCAGATAATTTCCAATTGGTTTATTCCGACCAGGAAAACCAACGCTACCCATTCCATAAACTGGGCAACCAGTTTATCATTTATCCTATGGTGTCGGATATACTGATCAACCGTTTGAAAGCGACAAACGACTACCGTCTGTTTTACTACGCTTCGCCATCCGAGGCACAGCTCGATAAGGGTTACACACCTTCCGATTTTGACGCATATAAGGGTACCGATCCGGCAATCGCATATGCAAGCTTGAGCACGATACATAGCGCTGGCGACTATTCCGGCGTAAACGCACGGTATACCGAAATCCCCGCCGGCGAACCGGTGAGTTTACTGAGCTATGCCCAAGTACAGTTCTTGCTTGCGGAGGCTGCTGTGAGGGGTTGGATCAATGGCGATGCGCAGACCCTTTATGCTGCAGGCGTACAGGGAGCAATGCAATTTGTGGCAGACCATACGCCAAACATCCCTGCCTATCATCACAACCGTATCATGAGTAATACCTATATCGAAGCATTTCCGGTCACGGACGCCGTAAAGCTAACGGGCCCTACCGAACACCGGATTGAGCAAATCATCACGCAAAAATTTCTTAGTACGTACTTGCAATCACCGTTGAGCGCCTTTTTTGAAAATCGACGCACGGGGTATCCGACATTTGCGATCAATCCAGCGTCGAATGAAAATACGCCTGCCGACCGTCTTCCTATACGGTGGATGTACCCCAGCGATGAAGTCAACTACAATAGCGAAAATTTAACCGAAGCCATCAATAGGCAATACAATGGCAATGATAACGTAAACGAACGGATGTGGCTGCTAAAAGACTAATTTTTGAGTTACTTTCCATAAAGTATAACTACCCGATCGGTTAAAGAAAAGAGGTGTTGCTTGGGGCAACACCTTCTACTTATTATGAAAAACAACAACCGGGGATGGTTGTAAAAACTTATTGTATATTTAGCAATGTCACACGTACATGCTTTAGATAGTCATTTTAAAATAGTTAGTATTACTTAACCTTTATTCTATACAAAGTAATTAACCTCTATAGCTGGTTCTAAACTCTCGTGCAAAGAAACCAAAGTTTATTAAATCACCCTAAACAGAAATATCTCTATAGCAAAAATTTGCTACTATTTATAGTTATTTTAACATTGTTACGTCACTCTTTCAACCACTAACTGCATATATTATTTAACTATCTTTGTGAGCTATCTGTTTTAATTGTTGAATAACACTTTTATTTCCAAAATTGAACGAGAAAATGATGAGTAATGATGTTGCAATTGTACTAGATGATCACCAACTATTTGGTGAATCTTTTTCCGTTTTACTTGAAAAGTACACGAAGTTTGACACGGTTCATACCTTCCAAAATGCTTCCGAACTTACCCGTTTCTTAGGCGAACATAGTCGTAAAAAATTCTATCTCTTTTTAGATTATTACCTACAGAACAGCAATGGTCTAGCTGTTCTCTCCGATGTTAAGCGCATCAACAAGTTATGTAAGAATATTTTTCTTACGAGCGCATCCAGCTGGCCTGTCCTTCATCATATCGAAAGTCATTCCCCCGACGGTATTATTAGTAAGGTGACAGGTCTAGATGTTCTTTTGGAATGCATAAATGAAGTCGAAAAAGGCAATTCTTACCGTTGCCCTATTTTCCAGGAAATAAAAACGAAGAATATATCTAACAAACCGATCATCTTTACCGCTCGTGAACTGGAAATTTTAAAGTATTTCGCCTCCGGAAACACAATTGCCCAGACTGCGGAAATAACCTATCTAAGTCATCATACCATTGTATCGCATAGGCGAAATATGATGGCAAAAGTGAATTGCACTACGATAGGCCAATTGCTCAATTACGCCAAAGAATGGAAATTAATATAGAAAATCAATTTTAATTATACATCCAATCATCGATAAAGAGGTGCTGCCGGGAGGCAACACCTTCTTATTACTTATTGTGAAAAACAACAATCGGGGATGATTGTAGATCTTATTGCTAATTGAAATGAGGTCGTCCTCTAGTAGGCCAGTACCTCTACCTCGGTACGTCTGTTTGCTTGATGATCTGCGACAGAGCACGGAACACCGTTACTACATTTATTCACTAACCGTTTCTCGCCATATCCTTTCGCGACCATTCGATCCCGTGCTATACCGCGGGTCACGATGTAGTCCACTGCACTTTGCGCACGACGCTGTGACAGCTTCTCATTGTAACTATCGCTGCCCCTGCTGTCCGTGTGGCTTGATAGCTCGATCCGAAGTGTCGGGTTGTCACGCATGGTGGCGACCAGCTGATCCAAGATCAGGGCTGCATCCCTACGTATGTTGTGCTTATCAAAGTCATAGTAGATATTCTCCAAAACAAACTTATCACCCACCTTATGGACCGGCTGTAAATTCATTACGACCCGTACCATAGTGTCCCGCCTCGGGAATAAACCCTCAATACTTGTCGAATCCGAGTGATAGCCCTGCTTTTCGGCCAATAAACGATAAGGTTCGCCTTTATTTAAGGTAAACGTAATCCGTCCGTCCTTATCCGTAACACCTTTCGCAGCTATCTCCTTCCCGTTTTGAAATAAGGTTACGGTCGTGGCAGGTAATAAATCTCCTGTCTCTTTATTACGTGTAATACCTTCCAACTGAATGATAAATTTCGGCTTATTAAAAACAAAAGAATAGATATCATCGCCACCCTGGCCTCCCGTTCTGTTCGATGACAAGTAACCGTAAATTAGATCTTCGCTATTTGCCGCCACGACGTAAGCGAAATCGTCACTTGCCGAATTCAGTGGATAGCGAAGGTTTTCAGGTGTACTAAAGGTCGAGCGCTTGCCTACAGACCTGTATATATCCAGTCCGCCCATGCCTACCCAACCATCACTCGAGAAATACAGGGTATCACCGAATACGCTTGGAAATACTTCATCTCCCGCACTGTTTATGGTAGGACCTGCATTCTTTGGGGCTCCCCAGCTTCCGTCTCCCTGTAATTCACTGTACCAGATATCTACACCGCCATGCCCGCCGGGCATATCAGAAGCATAATACAGCACCTTTCCATCAGTACTCAGAGATGCATGTCCCAATGAATAATCCTTCACGTTGTTATAGGCAAAATCCTCTTCTGTCCAGCCGTTTCCGTTCTTTCTGTAAATCTTCAGCTCTAAGTTGTGCTTACGCCACTTCAGACCGTCAGACCGGTAATTCTCGCCCTCTTTTCCCGGGTAGGTCCGTGTTACATAGAGCACATCCTCATCAGCATTTACTGCGACCGGGCCCACATGATATAGCGCATTATTGAAGGCACCTTCCATGATATTTGGATAACTGAGTTCTCCATTCCCTTCCCGATTTGCAGCATACACCTTCAGGTAAGATTGCCCCGTCATACCACTTTTGTTGTCTAACAATCCTTGGGGTTCCCCCGCATATATCACACCTCCACTGGTTGGTACCAGACTAAATTCTGAAAGGCTGGTATTAATAGTTGTCTCATTTTTCAGGTTGTGCAGAGTCGGGTTCTTCATCCATACTACAGCTGAGTCGGCTCCCTGTATATATCGGGCTATACTTTCGTCTCTCCCGTATTTTTCCTGATAGGTCTGGTACTGCTTACTCGCCTCGGCATAGCGCCCCCTCTTTTTCAGCACCTCTGCGTAATGCAGCAGTGACTCCTGTTTATGATCGGGTTGTAGCACTACACGCGAATACCAGTTCTCTGCAAGTTCGTATTCGTTGATTCTCCGGTAACTGTCTGCAAGCCGTTCCATGTCTTCCGTCCGCGGCTTTTTCACATCCACAAGCTTTTCGTAAGCTAGCGTAGCATTCGCATACTCCATTTTATCGTAGAGCAGTTCTGCACGGCTCCTACGCCCTAGTTGCTCTTGTGCGGAGGCAATCTCTGTTCCAAAAAGAAGTAACATAATGGTTAACGCCTGTAAACCTCTTTTATAATATTTTCTTTTCATAATCTATTTATACTTAACAATGATCCTGCTGTTTTATAACTTGATAACAGTCTGATACCATCACGTTGATTCAAGTATTATATACGCTCTCTATTAGAAATAGCGTGGACTTAGAATCTGACGCACTACACGTCCAAAAGTGACCCCCAGCGTAACTTCGTGCGTACCCTGTTGCAGGCCACTCATCCTACCCAGCATATGGTCATACGAATAACCTATCCGTAACGTAGGGCTCACATAAAATTGTGCAATTCCGCTTAAAGAGTTAAGTGAACTCAATTTGTTTACCGAGTAGTCGCTATAATCGCGGTCAAACAGGCGTGCCCGTGTGCGGTATCCACCTCCGATCCAAAATTTGTCATTGAATATAAACATCGCATTTAAATCCAGCGACGTAGGTCCTCTGAAATCATCTTTTATTAAAATGCTCGGTCTTAGCAGTAATCCCCTATCCAACTCAAACAAAGCCCCAGCGATCAGGTATCCATGAATGTTTCGAGAAAGACTTTCCAGTGAATTTTGGTTAAACTGGAAATCATCATCACTGTCGGTCCCTGCAAAAAGATCCTGTACCGATACACCAGCATACCATCTTGGGTTGCTGTAGTATGCGCCGAGACGGATATCCG
The DNA here is from genome assembly GCF_005048855.1 of Sphingobacterium olei. GTDB lineage: Bacteria > Bacteroidota > Bacteroidia > Sphingobacteriales > Sphingobacteriaceae > Sphingobacterium > Sphingobacterium olei. The sequence goes on along the minus strand of NZ_SUME01000016.1, from coordinate 2,785 downwards.
GTTTCCACGTCGATATTTTCCCATCCGGTAATACTTGATCCATACGGTCAACGGGATCCAGTTTATTTCCATCCAAACTGTATTGTGTAAGACCACCAGCAACACCTAAACTTAGTCGATGCTCATCTGCACGATCAAGCTGTAAGCGAAGCGCATAATTAGCATAAATACTGGTCGCAGCCTGAGCTCCCAATTGATCGCCGGTTACAACCAAGCCCACTCCATGTCTCCGATCTTCCGGATCAAGTACACCGTCGATCGATAGCATACCCGTTTTTGGCGCACCTTCCCAGCCGGTCCATTGACTTCTTAGGCCCAGTTGACCAAACCATTCCTCTTTATATCCCGCATAGGCTGGATTGACACTGATCGAATTGAATATATACTGTGTCATTTGGATGTTCTGCTGGGCATAACCCTGTTTTGCTAACAGGGTTATACCGATCAAAACCATATACCTTAATTTTAATCTCTTCATCGATATCGTGTTATTATTTATGATGAACATATTCTTAATGTGTTTTAATAAGAACCCATCCTTTATGTTGCTCCACTTTGCTACCCTTGTACAGCTTAATGATATAATAGTACGTCCCTTCATTCAATCCACGCCCCGTCCAGTTATTGTCGTAGTTGTCGTTTCTGAATATTTCGTTCCCCCAACGGTTTACGATAGTAACCTCTACTCTATCATAGTTTTCACTGCCAATAATTTCAAAGCGGTCATTCTGTCCGTCACCATTCGGCGTGATCACGTTCGGAATAAACAAGTTGGAAGCTTCAATTACAATTGTTGCAACCGCCGTGCTACAGTTCGATGGGTTCAGTACTTCACAGATTGTATATGGATAGGTGTACGTTCCTGGCCGTGTACTTGCCGGTATATTGATGGTACCATCCGCATTCATGCTCAGGTTCGGATCACTTGGTACACCTGGAGTCAACGTAACTTCATTCAAGTCGATTGATCCGCCATTGAATGCGTCGTTATCCAGCACGCTCATGGTAATGATAGACGTCCTATCCCATTCGATCTGAATGTTATCGTCCATTGCGACTATCGGTGCAGGTTCGATTACAATCGTTATAGCTGCTTCGTCGCAGTTTGTTGGATTAAGCACCTCGCAGATACGGTAACTGAATTCGTATATACCTTCTGGTGTTTCTGGAAGCACAGTAACGGTACCGTCTGTGTTGAGTATGATAGCCGGGCTTTCCACATTATCAGGAGACCAGGTCAATGTCACCTCACTCGGGATAACAGGACTGCCGTTCAGCATGTCGTTATCCAGTACGCTTGGTGTTGTACCGCCATCCTTACCGTTGATCGGTGCAGGCGTGTCGTCGTTTGCTTCGATTACCGCTGCTTCCACAACGATCGTCATGACCGCATTGTCACAGTTCGATGGGTTCAATACCTCGCAGATTGTGTAAGGATATGTATATGTACCAGCAGGCGTCTCTGCTGATACCGTCACTGTTCCGTCAGGGTTCATTGTGATTCCCGTATGTGGACTTGTACCCGGTGTCAGGGTCACCTCGCTTGGGATAACAGGGCTACCGTTCAGCATGTCGTTATCCAGTACGCTTGGTGTTGTACCGCCATCCTTACCGTTGACCGGTGCAGGCGTGTCATTGTTTGCTTCGATTACCGCTGCTTCCACAAGAATCGTTACGACCGCATTGTCACAGTTCGATGGGTTCAATACCTCACAGATTGTGTAAGGATATGTATATGTACCAGCAGGCGTCTCCGCTGATACCGTCACTGTTCCGTCAGGGTTCATAACAATACCTGTATGTGGACTTGTACCCGGTGTCAGGGTCACTTCCGCAGGGATAACTGGACTGCCGTTCAGCATGTCGTTATCCAGTACGCTTGGTGTTGTACCGCCATCCTTACCGTTGACCGGTGCAGGCGTGTCATTGTTTGCTTCGATTACCGCTGCTTCCACAAGAATCGTTACGACCGCATTGTCACAGTTCGATGGGTTCAATACCTCACAGATTGTGTAAGGATATGTATATGTACCAGCAGGCGTCTCTGCTGATACCGTCACTGTTCCGTCAGGGTTCATAACAATACCTGTATGTGGACTTGTACCCGGTGTCAGGGTCACTTCCGCAGGGATAACTGGACTGCCGTTCAGCATGTCGTTATCCAGTACAGATGGCGTTGTTGAACCGTCCTTACCGTTGACCGGTGCAGGCGTGTCGTTGTTTGCTTCGATTACTTTCCACGGTAGTGGTGCAATAGTACAATTTGTGCAATCCGGATCTATTGGATCACCCGCTTCTGGTACATTTCCACTTACAGACTCGTCGATTACGTCTCTGTCTTTTGGATCTTTACCGCTAGCAATTGCAACATTTGACACATACCCACGTTCCATGTCGGCTTGCGTAATGGTATGGTATGCTTGGAGCGTAACTGACTCACCAACGGCTAAGTTAGCGATGTTACCTACATTCACATCATCCGCGTTCGCATCTGTTACCTTTATATCATGCAAGGTCACATTTCCCACGTTTTTAATCAAAATTTCGTAAGCGATTTGCTCACCCGCATATCTAAAGCGTTGTGAAAGATCTGCAGTTTTGATGACCTCTATCGCACCTTCCTGGTCGATCTCCACAATCGTGCATTCAGGACAGTTCGGATCTACCGGCGGGTTATCCGGATCGGTAGGGTCAAGCGGGTTGTTATCCGTTGAGCTGCCCTCCACATCGCGGTCCTTCGGATCTTTTCCTTTCGCCACCGCGACATTGTATACCGCTCCGGCAT
>NZ_SUME01000015.1 GCF_005048855.1 Sphingobacterium olei | reverse complement strand
TAAAAATCTAGCCATTTTGACTGTTGTTAATTTGTTAAACCTGTTGCTTGCATGCAAGGCTTATCGCTGATATCAAGGGCTAAACTACGGTGTACTGCACCTGAAATGAAAGAATGGGACAAAGCGGGACAACATGGTACGATTCGGAACACATTGTCCCATTTTGTGGGTAAATCCGCCAGATATCTACCACTTATTCGGGACAGACAGGTATCTTGTTCGTCTCCGCTTCGACTCGTGTTCGACATGTGTTCGACTGCTCTTCGGCTACGAGTCGAACAACAGTCGAAGCGCAGCCGAAGAACTGCCGAAGGAGTCTCGAAGCGGTCTCGAAGACGAGTCGAACAACACCCGAAGGCGTGTCGAACAACTCCCGAACAACTGTCGAAGCTTTAAAGCCTCCCCCTTCGCTTACTTTCTTTGATCATCTCGTCGAGATCTGCCAGATAATAGCAGGGGCGACCACCGATTTTCCTCGGGGTCAGTTTGCCTTGGCTCACAAACCGGTAGTAGGTCGAGCGACCAATCCCGAGTAGTTCCCGTACCTGTTGTATATCAAGCAGTTCGTTATCCTGAATACTCGGTTCCACTTTTTCCAGCGCCAGCCGGGCGTGATCATCTTGCTTTTCTGTTGCTTCTTTTAATAATTGATAGGTTGCTTCCAGGAGGAAACAAATGCGTTGTAATAGATTTAACATGGTTTATTTAGTCTTATCGACCATACCGAAACCCTGAACAAAGCTCTGCCCGTAAGCCCTAAAATGCATAGGCTTATCATCATTTTCAAGCAATATTCTTACGGCCTGTGTTTAAAATCAGGGAGAATCTTACTTCGAGGCAATATATTCCTCCCAGCCCTCTTCTCCCAACTGGTTTATATTATTCAAAAAATCCTTCACATTTTTTTCCAACGTACGTGTCACGCGTAGCTGCTCCTTGGTCTTTTCTGCGGACAGATTTTCCATTGCAGATTTCATCGTCTCGTCCTCCAGTGTAAGGTATCTATAGTCTCCCTCTTTATAATAATTGATACTGTCGAGTGGATACTTCACATACAACATATTGACGAAGAAATATCTGGACGTTCTAACAAACCATCCGGACAACTTCCAATCTTCTATATCCGTTGTTGTCAATTTAATCGGCATCTGCCCTCCATTAGTAAAGTACAATACCAGCCCCGCACTTGTTACTTTAATAAAAAGAATATCAAAAAAGCGAACTTTTCTCGGGTGTATTGTATATCCGCCGGAAATTACTGCGCGCAGGTGTTCCAGCAAAAATTCGGGATTCCGCTTCTCTCTCCACAGTTCGATAAAAGAAGTCTCAACAGCATCTACCTTTTCTTTCCAAACCCGAAACATTATCGCGCTAGGATGGCAATAAATCAGTAAGATGTAACCGAATAAAAAGGGAGCAAAATATAAGAAGTCGGTAGTCCAATAGGAGGAAAAAAGAATTTCCGCTGGTTGTCTATCCAAAAGAATCTGTAAAAACAGTGCATGTACAGCTAGCACGGGACATGTCGCAAGCATGCCATAAAAAAACCTCCAGATAATCCCTTTTAACTTACTGCGATGCCCGTTTTTAAAATGCTCGAAATATACATTGATCACAAGCGTTAGCACGCACAAATAAAATGATAATAGCACCACAGTTCCCCATAACATCATACGAAATCGCGATGCCGTCAAATTTTCTGATATATCGAAAAAATGCTGGCGGGCATTGATCACATAGGCGGCAATTAAAACTGTAGAAAAAGTCAATAAAAATTTAAGTCCAATTTTTTTCAGGCGGATCCGGTTCATAAAGAAAGTTAACGGCTTTAAAATATATTATTATGAGTTATTAGCTTACACATTACACTTATTACCTGTAAGATATTAAAACTCTACTTTGATACCAAATTTTACCTTAAAATAATTGTATAGTCCATAGATTATATATGCATTAGCTTGAAAGGCGCGTCTTGCTTTCCGCTCTTTATCCCGAAAAAGGAAAAGCATCCAGTTACATAAAAATGTAACTCACTATAATACCCCGAAAACGACTTACATATTTATGTAACTCGTTCGTTTTGTCCCAGAAACCACATTGTAAAGACCATTAATATCATTTTTTTTTACATCAAATAAAATAGTAGTATTATGAATAAAAATTTTAACAATGTGCGGGTTGCTTATGTACAATCGCATATCCTTGGCCTTCCGGCGACGGAAAAGGCAGCAGAGATTTACAAAATTAGAACTGACTTTGTAGGCTGGATGCATGTATGGTTTGAACTCACCGAAAAACAGGGAGAAGAGCTTGCATCTCTTCCTGAAGCATTTCGAAATTCGCTAGCAAACCAGATTGCGGATTCTTGGGAAAATGATGTACTGATCAGTTTTGATAAAGGGGCATCGTCTTCACAAGAACCTACGGTGAAAGATGTCATACTAGGGCTAACGAGTGTTCAGCAATACCGAATGGGTAGCACGGAACCCACCGAGATCGAGCAATTGACTATACGGATAACGTATCAGTAGCTAACCCGTATTACCGTCGTGAGCCGAAACCCACGACGGTAATCATTCAAAAAATCCTTAACTCATTTTTACCTACAACTAACCTTATGAAGAAAGCCGATGAAAAGAACCTATGCATTACAACTTGACGGAACCTATATCCCGGTTTCCGAACCCGTCCATCCGCTCAGCTACACGGTGCGCCATGCGGAATCGCTCTATTGGGAATCTGGGAAGAATGCCATTTATGAGCAGACATTTGATGGCCGCTTTGCCTACCTCTATTACTACGAGTGCTGGATTCAGGAGAAAGACACAATTCCTATCGCAGTCGATAGGCCCGATATCCATTTGCTGTATACCCTTCAATGCAATGGCTGTATAGCCGCCTGCCAAGCGGAAACGGACTTTGCATTCGACCTCATTGAGGGAAAGGGCGCATATTATTATTTCGCAGCCGGACGTTATCATCTGCAATTGCCCAAAGGGCATCATATCCTGATCGGTTTTATATTGGATGCCGGTATGATCCGGCCACCCGCCAACCGCAACTTTAAGTTCCTTAGCCCCCTGATCAATTCCAAGCGCATGAAAGATACCACCTCCAAGAAAAGCCCTGATGTACGTGTCGGTGTCGTTACGCTCAAATTTTTGCAGCTATTGTTTTCAAAAATTAACCCCTATATACTGGATAATGAATATATCCTGCTGAAACACCTTACTTTCCTGATCAACCTGTCGCGGTTTAAGATGCTGGATGATTCGGATGACCCGCACGAGCACAGGCAACTTATCGCAAAGGCCCGCGAAATATTGGCGCTCCTGATTCTGCATCAAGGTGCAAAAGCCAAACTCGCCGACGTTGCGCGGACCCTCCTTGTATCCGGCGCCCACCTTAACAGCCTGCATCAAGAATACCACGGCTGTGCGTTTCAGGTCTACCGCAACGAATTAATGCTGGATTTTATCCGCGACGCGATGCACGAGGAAGAGAAGTTTGCTGCCACAGCCGAACAGACCGGTTTCAGTGGCTTTAGTGAGATGGCACGCTTTATCCGTAACCATACCGGTCTTACCTCAAAAGAGTTTAGAGAACAATCCAAACAGACCTAAAATGATACCGTTATGCCATATACTGCATTCGAAAAACTTAACAAGAAAGCACTCGCTGTATTACTCGAAAAATTGTATGCTGCCGTACCAGCGCTGCTCCCTTTAATCGCTCCCGAAGGGTGGAAAAATAGCCGTTACTACCACATGATGATGTACGAACGGCAGGAACAGTACCAGAACTTTATTCAATCTATGGCGGATATGGGTACCAAACAGTATAGACCGCACAGCAGATATATTGTACCGAATCCCGACCCAGAAGAAGAAATTGATTTTGACAGTTATTTTAGTATTACATTCCCCCCGCTTTACGATGATCATATCGAAGTCTTCTATACCCTTGTGGTTATGCTGGTCGAGCTTACGTCCTGCTCACTTCTTATCCGCAACGGCGCTGAGCCTCACTATTATGTGGATGAGGACGGGACAGAGGCGCTACTTTATGAAATTGCCTACCGCCATGGACACATCGATCAATACACCTACGATACGAAGGCAACCATTTGTAGTGCGCCCGTACTTGACAATCTGAACCAAATACAGGGCCTCGAGTGTATATTCGCCGTACTCCGTAGCGAGGGCTACGCGTTAAAGCATTGGGATGACGAACTCCTTTATATCCGAGAACTCCAAGAGGGGTATGATGATCTGACCTATGCGCCTATACCTGCGCAAGAAAAAGAAATGGCCCGACAGGAAATCCGCGAACGCATCCAAAATTGCCTGGCAGAATATACCCAGTCGCCTGTCGATCCATTTGATTTCAGATCAATTGTAGCGCTGTTCAACCGGCGAAAAATATGCCCGATCATATTGGCTTATCTGCACGCGTACGATGAATTCCCAATAGGCTATCCCTATACGTATAGGCATTACAATGAGGGAAACGAATGGATCTAATCCGGTAATATTAGATTCTACCAGCCTACCGCTTAGATTATGCCTAACAGCTGCCTAGCAGTATGAACTAATTTAGCTTTGTGGTTGGTAATTAGGAAGAGATTGGCAAACAACGCAAGGATTTATATACATATACGGCTCGTAGGAGAAATGAAAAATATGAACACGAATACAAAAATAATACTAGCACTATCGGGGATAATTCTATTGTTTATGGGGGGACTTCTTTATCTGAAAATGAAAAGCGAAACCTATTGCTGCGTCATCACTTTTGTGGATAGTGCAACATCAGATACCGTGTTCACGGTGAATGGGACATGCCGAGATGATAGTACCACCGATCCTTGGCATTATTACGGAATAAACGATATAGAAAGCGAAGCAGATCACACAAAAAAATAAATATACGATATGAAAACAAGATTATATAGGCGAAAATTTGCGGTATTCCCGGGTAGGCCGGCGCGTCAATACACCCTGGTTCAGCGGCTGGAGCAGTCGAGGGATCGCCATATGAAAAACAGATCATAATACAACGCAATAAATGGAAAAGCACCTCACAACAGTAAAGAGCAGTATCAAAGCAGGGACAGAACAGGTCTGGCAGTGGATCACAGGTAAAGCCCGCTGGCTATTTCAACGGAGCCATTGGATAGTCGTCTACGGCTACGCCTTTCTGTACATGTTTACGGGGCATAACAAATTAGTGAATATGGAGACCTTCGTAAAGGGTAACAAGCACATCCCGGTGCTAGGACAATATGCCGAATTTATCGGCTGGGGTATTCCCCTTCTAGAAATCCTACTGGCGATCGTGTTGGTTTCCCCCTGGCGGAAGACACAGCGATGGGCGCTGTGGACATCTACGCTACTCATGGGCGTCTTTACACTCTATATTGCCCTGATGCTGCTCTTTGCAGAGAAGCGGCTTTGCCATTGCGGTGGCGTGATCGAAGAAATGGGATGGCACACACATCTGATATTCAATGCTGTTTGGGTTGGGTTAGGTATGTGGGCTATCCAAAGACTAAAAAATTATACAATTTAAGTTTACTAAAATGACTTTAATCAAAAAAACAACAAAAACATTGGTGCTGGGAGTAGCACTATTAGGTTTAGCGGTAGGTGCAAGTTCTTGGACGAACAAGATCCAAGACAACACTTGGTACTTTAACAGTAACAATCCAAGCGATATAACTGATGCAACAAAATGGACAATGGCAGATCCTTCACTTTCGGGGTGTACTACTTCTCAGTTGCCCCCACTGCCCTGTCAGTTGCCAACGCCCGAAGAGGTTGATAGCGAAGAGGCTTTGATTGAACACTTTGACACCGTCTACGATAATGATGCTGATGATATCAAAGCTGCCGCTCAAACCAGAAGAAATCCTTAAAAACTAAGGTGATTGGTGTAATTTATCAAAAAAAACACGCAATTTTTAATTTCAGTAATTATTGAAAGCGACCGTCACATCATGTGGTTCCGGTCGCTTTCATCGTTTATATCTGAAGGGCGTTGTTAACTCGCCGATCTCCTTACCTTGAATTTTGAGGCATACCGGTAAGTTCAATAATAGTTCTTGGCAATGGTAAGGCGTATCTCGGATCATTAGGCTGCAGCTCATCTGCCTCACCTTTAGAACCTCGTGACATCAGGATACCTCTCCCCTCTTTATTTAATCTTTTTACATCCATCCATCTTATTCCCCTGTACAGAAGTTCTTTTCTGCGCTCATCTAGAATTTTATCCAATAAAGCAAATTGTGAAAGATCTCTGTCCCACGGGATATAATCGTTTACATGGTAGCGATGCGACCTCAACTTATCGATATCATCCAGTGCCGACGATAAATTACCTGACCGACAATATGCTTCTGCCCTGTTCAAATACATCTCATTTGATGCTATTCCGGTGAAATGCATATAGGGCACCAGTGTACCTTTGAAGAGGTATGAACCATCGCTCCTCTTAGAAAAATTTATATGCTTCCTGAGATCAGCCTCATCAAATAAGCCTATAAGTTTCTCATCTACCCGCAAACGACTCTCTGTCAATATTGTAGCACTTGTTACGCCCTCAAGAATTACTTCGTCGGAAAACTGCGGGATAGGAGTGGCGGATGTGGGATTTAACGTATTAAAATCAAGCAATTTGTCATATATCAGTAAACAGGAATCTGCGTATCTGCCCGCTTCCTCGTAACGGCGCATACTCAATAGCGTACGTGAAAGCATACCATAAGCAGCAGCCTTTGAGGTTTTGGTAGGATGCAAAGATTGAGCAGGAAGCAGTGAGGCACTTTCTTCAAGATCCCTGAGAATCCTTTGGTATGTATTTTCAAGATTATCACGTGTAGAACGTTCGTTAAAGTTGCTGGAAAGTCGCAAAGGCAGACCAAGGTCAACACTGCTCGTTGTCTCATCGTAAGCCTGACACCAGATTTGTGCTGCGTTGAAATAGCTCTTGCCCCGGTAGTATAGAGCCTCCCCTCTGACTTTATCAAATCGATCCGGATTCACCGAGATGCCGCTCTTTTTCAGATCTTCCAGTTTTTCCAGTACAAGATTGCAATAATAAATCGCATTATAGACTATAATCCAGTCGTTAGACTGGTCTTCCAAATAAACATTCTCGTTCCAGAGATACAGGTTCTTTTCATCCTCACTGAAGAGACCATCAAAATCATCTTCGGAGACGTAATAATCATCGGTTGAGATTTCGCCACCTCGTGGATCGTCCGAGAATTTTGCCAAATTATTCATCAATGCATCGAGATCCTCTATGTTGTCCGGGATGGTCAATGCAACGTCCGATTTCTCATCCAAGAACTTCTCGCATGAACACAATAGAAACACAATTGAAATGACAAATAAATAGATAGGTACTTTATTCATAGTTTAAAATGTTGAAGTAAAACCAATTGTGACAACACGAGGAGCTGGAAAAGATCCCAAACTTTGAAACCCTGCCTGTGGGTCAAGTCCGATTGTATTTGCTCTCCACAGTATGCCCACATTTTCTATACTTGCAAAACATCGCAGATCAATCTTCTTATTTTTCCAAAATGCCGATTCTGCAAAGGCATAGTTCAGGTTAACATGCTGTAATCTCACCATGCTTCCATCGTACACATTGGGCTCAGCGTTAACATAAAAATTCTGTGCGGCAGATGTGGCGGGATAGATGAAAGCGGGAATGTCTGTTACCACTTCATCTCCAGGATTTTTCCATCTATTTTCATAATCCGAATGTGTGGTATTACGCTGCACCAAATTATAGTATTCTATAGTACTTTTTCGCAGATAGTAACGTAACTTAAAGGTAAACCGCATATCTATACGAAAACCACCATAGGAAAAGCTGTTTGACAATGCGCCAAAAAAGCGAGGAAGTGTAGGCCCATGGTAATGCAGATCGGTAACATCAGTACCTGATCCGGTGATCGAAGCGTAATTATCGGACACTTCTCCGTCTATAAATCCCATAGCCCTACCGTCTTCGTCGCTAAGACCTGCCCAACGGTAAGACATCATACTGTGCACCGGCTTACCAACTACACCAGAAACTGTATTTACCCGACCAACAAAATTATTACCAAAAGTATTGGACAGGTAATAGTCCGTTATTTCATCCTTGTTAAAACTTAGTAGCATGTGTGTGTTCCATCCAAACCGGCCAACGAAGTTCTGGCTCTTTAGATTAACATCGACACCTGCTCCTTTCATGGAAGCGACATTTTTTGTAATACGTGTACCTATACCTGCCGTGTAATCCATCGGTGAGCTACCAAATAAATTTTCGCCGGTTTTGCGGTACCATTCCAAACTTCCGCTGATCCGATTATTTTTTGAAGCAAAGTCCAGTCCGGCATTAAACGTTTTTACCGTCTCCCACTGGAGATCAGGATTTTCAAAATTGCTGATTTCTGCTGTCTGCTCCCCGGTATAAGGAGAATTCGTACGATACCGGATCGTTGTGGCGGCAACCATATTAAAGGCCATATTACCACTCGTACCGTAGGTTGTCCTCAGCTTCAAATAAGGAAGCTGCGAGTTGGTATAAAAAGTTTCCTTTGTGATATCCCACGCACCACCGATCGACCAGAGTGGGTTCCATTTATCGTTGGCATTTACACCGAAGAAGTTCGACGCATCTTTTCTAAAACTTCCCACAAGTGTATACTTGCCCGCGTATTCCACAGAACCGTTGCCATAATAAGAGACAAACCTATCGTTATTCTTACTAATGCCACTGACGGTCGGAATAAATTGGTTGCTGCCCGTCACATAATTCGGAAACGGTGTCAACGGGTTTACTTCCGTATGGGTATACCTATCCGCACTAAATCCATACAATCTACTACCACTGGAAGTACTGACGGCCTGCCGGAGCTCGAAACCCGAAATTGCAGCTATATTGAACCGATTCGTACGTAGCTGATAACCTAATTGATTTCTGACATTATGGACATTCAGTGAACCCCCAGTCTGATCGTATATACCGCCCAAGGGAATATTATAACGGGGTACTCCATCAGTACCTATTTGTGTAAATTTATTAATCAGATCGCGCGTAAAAAAGCTTTCGGCGCCATAATCCCTAATTACTTCCCTACCCTGCCGCTGATAGACATACTTTAGGCTTACGTCGAAGCCTCTTGGCAAACTGATCTGGATGCCGGGATTAAGATATATTTCGCTGTATCTTGTGCGAATGTGCTGATGCTTATGGTCTTCCAGGGGATAATACCGCCAATCTTGTAGCGGCAAGCCTTCCAGTTCATCAAGGTAGGACATTCTGAAAAATCTCACCAGTGGCAGTGGATTACCCTGTTCATCGGCTAGCTCCGCATAGGGGTATAGGTCTCCTGCACTATTGGAAAAATTCGATATACCCTGTCTGCCGGAGGCATCAACCTGCTCCGTATAATTGATACCCATCGTGCCGGTCAGCCAGTCCGTTATTTTAAACTGCTGACCACTTTGCAGCGAAAGGCGCCTGTTAGCATTGGCCAGCTCATCCTTGCTGATGTTATAAGCGGCGCTCAGGTTCCATGCCAATTTGTTGGTTCCGCCATCGATCCCGACACGGTTCTGGTTAATGATACCCCTGTCGTAAACGTATCTGTCCAGATCATCGTAAACATCGCTGGACCGAAGGATGCCCAGCTTATCATGCAGCTCGGCATCCGAAAGTGAACCCGATTTGTGCTGCTGGAGCAATTCAATGACAGGTGTCAAGCCGGGTCTGGATCTTGAGGTATAACGTGAATTGTACAGCCCTTTATCGAACAGGAAACGTTCGACATCGATAAAACTCGAAGGATCCATTGTGGATGCGTAGCGCAGATCCGGTTTCTGCTGTATCGACAGATTGGAAAGTACGGAAACCTTTGCTGGCCGGTCAAATGATCCCTTTTTCGTGGTGATGACGATAACACCATTACCCGCACGCGCCCCCCATATCGATGTAGCAGCGGCATCCTTCAGCACCGTTACCGTGGCAATATTATTCGGATCAATATTTGTGATCTCCCCTTCATATGGAAAGTCATCAAGTATGATCAACGGCTGCTGACTTCCATTAATTGTACTCAGGCCACGTACCCGCAGATTGGCAGGGCTGTTGCCCACGCCCCGCGTACGGTCGAACATAACACCCGAAAGCATGCCATCAAGCCGGTCGAGCAGGTTGGGTGCTGTCCGTTGCTGGATTTCCTTTTCTGTGATAAAATCGAACGAACCTACACGCTCCCTAGCAGGGATCTTTCGGTATCCATCATATACATACACTTCTTCCAGCTCGCGGGCGTTAGGTTGCAGATATAGTGTAGCGATTGCTTTAGTAGGCGTGAGTTCCAGAACTGTGTCGACGTGCAGGAAAGCCATATGCGATACCAAGATACGTTCCTGAATATACCGAGGTAATTGAATTTTTCCCTCACTGTTCGAAATATAATCTGTTTGATCGCCGGATAGCCGGACCGAGGCCCCAGCGATAGGACGCTCTGCATCTTTTTCCTTAATCCATAGTTCCTGGCCAAAAAGCGAAAACCCAAAGCAGTTCGCCGTGACGGCAAATATAAGGAGGAGGTTATATCGTGTCATTCTGCTTTATAATTAGATGTGGAACCACTAAGTTTATTTTCCTAAGACCTAACCCAAGATTAGCCAGCGATCTTTTCAAGGTGGTGGGGCTACTGCTATCTATGCCGTCTGTATTATTCGGCCGATCTCCGCTTGTATCGAATACCAAACGACCATCATTAAGCTCGCGACGAAGGCTATTCGCCAAACGCGAAAACTTACCAGCATGCAGGATCTCTGCTGTTGGCATAAGTTTGGAATCAATATCGAAGAGCTCCCAAACTATTATCTCCTTTTTGACCAACTGCCCACTTAGCGGTAACCGAATATTCAACATGTCGAGGCTTTCCTGAATGATATCCAATCCACTCTCCAACGGTACGGATATTTCAAGGCTGCAGGTTTCATCGAGCATTTCAACTGCTGTGCCGTACTCCACGAAGGTATGATGGAAAGGATAGCCCTTAGTTTCAAAGTATATTTTCGCAAGCGTGTGGTAAATGTTGCGTGCGGGAATATTTAACATACTCAGCGAATACAACTTATCGTGCTGTTTTCTTTTTATGTTTGCAGATCCCAAATCCGCATTTTCGCCTTTGTGAAAGAAATAATGGAAAAAGTTGGGCAGCTTTGAATATTGCTGAGCCAGCAATACCGGGAAGGAGATAACGTCTGAGGTAAGCTGACTCTCGTAGGTCTGCGACGGATTTCGAACGAGTTCATCGATCCGCTCCAGAGAAAGATCAGCCAAACCGACCATGGTCTGTACTTTACCATCTGCACCGATCAGCACGTAAAAAGGCACCGTACCATGCTCGAAGTATCGTTTCATATTGGTATTCTCGACCAAACTTGAAATCGGCAGATCTTTGAGGTAGTCATTTTTCATCATAAATGACCTGACCTTTCCTCCCTCTTCGGGAGTGGCCAACAAGATATTCATTTGGCCACTTTGGTACGATAGCGTATTATAGAGATCGGGCATATGTGCGATACATGTTGTACACCAGGTATTCCAGAAGTCGATCAATAGCGGCTTTCCTTTATAAAATTCCAGCGTAGTATGTTTCAATACACCATTGGAAAGTACATGAACACTTTTATTCCAGAATTCGGAGGGAACTGTATTGCCTACCTCTAATGTACTGATCTCTTGTAGCCCATTAACAGCCCGCTCTCCAGCGGACTGCGCCTGGGCAACACTAAACAACACACATATAAAAGAAATTAATAAAGTCACCAACTTTGTGTGGTATACTATCGGCGGTATGCACCGCCTACTTTGCACTACTCCTGTTATGTCTCCGTCATCGCGATGAGCGCAGCGAAGTAGCGATCTTCTGGTTTTAAATGGGGCAATGTCTATTGATCGCAATAGTGCATAGCTTTCCCCTTTGCGTAATTTCCGCATTCTTTTAATGGTTAGTGTAAAGGTTAAAAGGGCAGCTCGGCTCTGGCTCCTAATGCCTATCACCTAACTCCTAGAAGTTCCTCTACAGTTAAAAAAATAGTTTGTAAAAAATCCGAATGCGGTTTCTGCGGTGTTCATAATCAGATTATACGGTTTGATTTTTCGCATTCCGGATATGCCAAATTGGCTTTTCTCCGTCAAATTATTCTGGCGGTGCAATCAAATTTTTAAGTCGTTGTTTTTTCTTTTCCATTGCTCATTAAGTTTACAATCAAGACAACTGAGCAATGAATCTATATGAAAGGAAAATCCAAAAAAGAGGTGGATCTTACCCTATTCCCCACCGAAGGCCCTAGGAAGCCCCTAAACGAGAACAAGAGCAAGCCCACCTCTCCTTCTATTACAAAGGTAGAGATTGGGCTTTGAACTCCTCCTCTTGCGTTTAGTGAAAATTTCCTAGGTTTTCAGGGGCAAGATTCAGCATCAATAGCCTACTAATAACGTCACAAACAGCGTTTAAAGCTGATGTCACAACACAAAGATAACCAATTATTCGATTTTTGCAAAATATTCTGGGAAATATTTATCGATATAAAACTACTTAAACGTAGTAAAATGCAGAATGGAGAAAATAACCAAATTTTCATTATATAGCATCAATAAGATTAAGTATCGTAGATGTGTCTGTGGAAAATCTGCCTACCAATTGGCACTAGATATTAAGAAAAGTAAAAACTATATATCATCTGCTGAGAACCCTAACTCTCCCAATCGAATAAATATTGCAGATTATCCCTTAATTGCAGATGAGTTAGGATGCGAGATAGACGATATTACGCCACCGGACGACTGGCAGGTCAGCGATTCGCATGACAAAGTAGACAAGGTAGTGGTTTCGCTATCTGATCCTGCATTTGTGTTAGAGGTACTAGAAGGAATAAAAGCATCGCCAAAAGCCGAAGTTCTTGAGGACCTCGACAAACTATACAAGCACCTCAGCACAAAAGACGCTAACGAAAAAGCCGTCATCAAAAAGGTGTGGGAGGAGTTTAGAAAAAATTAAACACGTCTAAAATTTGTTAAAAAGTAACTTTTAAATTACTTTTGTATTATGACAGTAAGAGAAGTTATAGCTTTTAAAAATTATTTTGAGGACTTTCTGTCGGATCAGCAAAGAAAGCCCAGGACAAGATTTTTAAAATAATTGAAGCTATTGAAACTCTTGAACGTGTCCCGTCAAATTATTTAAAACATCTGACAGGAACTGAAGGATTATATGAAGCGAGGATTCAGCTGGGCTCAAACATCTGGAGGGTATTTTGCTTTTTCGATGGAGAAAAGCTTGTTGTGTTAATGAACGGATATCAAAAGAAAACCCAGAAAACACCGAAAAATCAGATCGAAAAAGCGTTAAAAATAATGGCTGAATATTACGAACAAAAACATAAAGAAATGGAAACTAAAAGTTGGAAAAATATAAAGAACGACGTCTACGGAAAAGTAGGGACTGAAAGACGAGATGAACTTGAAAGAGACTTCGAATCTTTTAAAATTGGTCTCCTTCTTAAAAAAGCTCGTGAAGAGAGGCACTTAACACAGTCAGAACTTGCCAATCTAGTAGATAAAAAACGTGAGTATATCTCAAAAATAGAGAATAACGGAAATAATATAACTTTAAAAACACTGTTTGACATCGTTGAAAAAGGATTGGGCGGAAAAGTAAAAATTTCAATCGACTTTTAACCCTTACAGCCCGTCTTTAATAGTGATCGAAGTTATCCAAAGACCATCTGTAAGAAAAGCAGATAAGCCGGACGTCATGATGTCCCGGATGGACTATGTCATTATCTGCAAGGTTATCGAGCGGCTAAATGAGATTGGCATGAGCGATGATGAGCTTTCTTTTTTGCTTGGAAAAGCTAACAACTATGTCTTCGGATTCATTATCAAACCCAGCGACAAGAACCGGTTTAACGAGGATCAGATCGATCTCCTACCCTATATCTTAGGGTGTCCGTTTTCTAAAATCATTCCCAATTGTACCGAACCGGGTAATATACAGCTCTATCATACCGGCGGGATACCAGACGACGGGTATAAAGGATTCTCGCATATCGTCTACTCCCCCAACGGCGAAGGCACACGCATTATCTGGAAGAAGAAAAATGCGCCAAAAGGCAGCACCCGAAAAACCAATAAGGCGCTCCTCGATCTATTGAAACGATGGATCATTGAAGGATATTTCGACCAAAAACGTGATGCTCTAGAGATTTACAAAAAACTAAACGCGGAACATAAAATTGTGTTCCAAATCAGCGAACTCGAAAAATGCATCAAGATATTGTGCAGCATCCGCCATGAACTGCTTGAAAAGGAATCCATTGACGGGGTGCTGAAATATTGGAAGAAAGTGTAAATAAAAGTTTAGAAAAAACCATCCAATTGCAAGAAGAGCTTCTCAAAGAGAAAGATCAAGTAGTCTTACTTCAAAACAGGTTAGATTGCCGAATTGGAAGAAAAACTCAAGCAGAAGAAAGGTTAACAACCAGATTAGAAGAAAGCATTCCTAGTGAATCTGTTACATCATTGAAACATGAAAAAAGCCTTGATTACATCCTATTTCAGGTCAATAATCGATGTAGGGTAATCAAACATTTGGATAATTTACACCTAATTAAATCACCCACTATAAACTTATATCAGTAATTCGGGCGGTTTCCTTTCTGAATTAAATAAAGTCGAATTCCCCTCCTCGCGCCGGTTGAGTAAAACCTTAACCTGTATTCATCTCCATACTGAACGCATAGCAGAAAGTCGTCAAGTTGCTCCATACCATAAACTTACGCTATATAACCTCATTTAAATTAATATCTCCCAAGTTATTATTAGCTTCCCAACCATTATTAAATCTGTTCTCAAATCCCTCACCTATATTTCCCAACAAATTGGCTCCCTTCATAACGATATTATTGGTGAACACAATTGGAGCATTAAATTCACAATCAAAAAAATTGAAAAAGTCAATAAAAATATTCTGATCAAAAACTAGTGGGGCGTCATTATGCCCTCCCATTTGATAATCAATATAGCTATTTACAATGCAACGTCTCATCTTCAATCCCTTGACAAACCAACAAGAATGTATATTAAGTTCCTCAATAATACAATTATCTATAATCATTTCTGTATTTAACTCAAAACAACCAATAAGATCGATACATTTTATTATACAATTACTGAGTTTTAAGACCTCACTTTGAGATAAATACTTTTCATCAATTAATGTTATACTCTGATTTTCTATTACCATAAAATATTTCCAAATTTTATAATTTCTCCTGTAGTAATCCTATTTGATATCTGTGGATACATGTTTACTGACATAATTTCTCCATCTTTAACAAATGCCTTGAATGATTTTTGTATTCCGTTTATAGTTCCTATTAAAGTATTATCACCAGGCTTCAACTTTGATATATTCTTTTCAATAAGATTAAAAGCGTTTTCTACTAATGTTTCCCCAGATACACCAAGATCATTATGTCGGCCATTTGCAAGCGCATGTTTTTTGAACGCTTCTTTTACCCCCTGTCTGAATTTATAGCTGTTAATTACAATGTCGTCTGCCGTCGATGACATCATTTTCGTACCAATCCTGTACTGACTTAGATAGCCTGCCGTGAATAATTCAGCCAAAGAAGTGCTAAAATTTCCTAAAGAAGCAACATAGTTACCGTCAGCAAGATTGTTCCCGCTTTCTGCAGCAGCACCAAATATCGGTATAATATATGTCGAAGTCGGCCATCTAAAATTGCTGATTTTATTTCCTACGATATTAACAGTCTCCAACACTCCTCCCCAAAAAGTTGTATCGGCAGCCATTCCTGTAGGATCGATCATTAAGATCGGATTATTAACAGCATAGTTATATGGAGAAAGATCGTCAAATGCTTCCGCCAGCGGATCAACGACGTTCCACCTCCCGATCTCCGCGTCATAGAACCTAGCACCGTAATCGTACTGCCTTCCGCAACTTTTCCGCTGTCTCCCGAACTCGCTGGCACTCCAAAAGCGGTTGTCTCAAAGAACTTTTCCAACCCAAAGATAGCAGTTTAAGTGGTTTTTGCAAACGGTATTTTACTGGTTGGTCTGTTCATCTGTTACAGCAAAGGTAGCCTCCGAAGGTTTCGGCCGGTAAAGGGCTTTCGCGGCATAAATGCTCACTGCGCTCCGCTTTATTCCACGTTCCCTTGACAGGCCGTCCTTCTCCTGCTCCTGGTGGCCTAACAGATGATCTCCCCGAACCCCTGACGACATTGGTCGGCTACAGGTCGGCCTTCAGGTGATGGAATGGGCTTCGGTATGTGTGGTGGGATTGCGGGGCTCGTTCCTTCGCATGAAGGTTCCCTAGGGGTTTGGGGAGTGGAAGACTCCCCAATGGACAATAGCCATGCTGCCGCAGGCCGGCACACTGCCTGACCGGAGGGAGGTGTGCAAACGAGCGTCCGCCGTGGGGCTATTTAATATAATGGCATTATAGCTGCCTTTAGGCCTATAATGACCCATTATGTTACTTAGCTTCGGTTTGTGAGGCGTGTGACAGATATAGCGTATAAAATTTTGGGGTTATTGAAAGTGGGGTGCCTTACATTTTTCAACTCCTTTGGATTACTGCAGCCTTTCTTCTGATTATCTGATACTTATGTAACCCATTCTATCGGTGGGTTACCCATGGGATACGGGTTACGGATTCATATATTCATATCCAAAATAAAACCAGTTTCCATCGAAAAACATTTTTTTTAAAAAATTTAATGGAACTATATATGACAAATGTAGCTTATTGTTATCATTCCATCAATATAAAATTGTATGTTTTTTCAAAAAAACATACAATTTTACTAACTTATTTCGTAATGACAAATACATCATAAAACCGGCTCATAATGCAATTGTTAGACGACGAATACCGGCAACATCATTATAACACTCAGAAAGGAAAAGGGATGGTCGCAGGGCTATCTTGCAAAGCAGAGCGGCGTGTCCAGGAAGATGATCGGCAAGTACGAACGTGGCGAGGCCGTGCCCTCCATCGAGACGGCCAAGAAGATCGCTTCGGCACTGGGCGTGACGCTCGCCTGCCTTGCAGGTGAGGCCAGCAGCGCAGCCTTCGACCGCCGGACAGTGGAAAGGATACAGGATATCGAACAGCTTGACGAAGGTGAAAAGCAGCACGTGTTCGACTTACTCGATACGTTCCTCGCCAAGAACAAGATGCAGGCAATACTAAAGTAAAAAGCCCGACCTAAACAGATTGGGCTTGCTTAAACATATTATCTAGCCTTGAACTAGTTCTCTCCTTTCGCTATATCACTATCAGGTTTAACCATAAGCAACTTTTGAGAATAAATAAGAGCTTCTTCATCCGTCAATATTTTTTCAGGAATATGATTATAGTACAAAATAATCTCTAGGATATTTGCATCCATCGGTTTCAATTTATCCGCTTTTATAGCATGATATAAACCTATTAATTCACACCCATCAATATGATTTAAAATCATTCCCATCAACCTACTGATAGATATATGTATACGCCATTCTTCTTTGAACTCCAAAAGTCTCAACATATAGGTATATACGAAAATATTACTATCTCCGGTATCGGGATCATAAGCAAGTCTATATAATATTTGCTCAAATATTTCATAATCCAATTCTTCAAAAAGACGATCCAAAGAATTGAAATCTAATTTCTTCAATGATTCTTCCAAATATTTAAATTCCATTGGATTGCTAATCTATTTTGCTAAAACTTGTAATGCCTTCCATTTATAAGCTGGATCTGTAATAACCCAAGCATCGCTTACAACAACCTTTCCTGCTACATTATTTGTTGTAACTTGAACAATCTCTCCTCCGTACATCATAACTTTACTAGAAGCTCCCATCGCTGTATTGGCATATTCCATAGTCTTTCCATTGGTCAGCACTTCCGACATGATTGCCTTGACCTCATCTGCACTGCCAGTCGAAACCTTATTCCACGCATGGGACTTATTCAGTATCTTAGTCATCTTGCTTGCATTGAGTACAATGACCTCAGGGAGTATGCTTTTACCTATTTTGAAAAAGCGAGCAAAAGGTTTAGCTAAAGCTCCAATTCTTCCAATAGGCATAAATGTCCAAGCTGTTTGTTCAACCGCGAAAAAGGCCCCTTGCTGTGTACCTATAGCAGCATCCTTTTGTATCTGCTGATAATCCACATTGTTCCAGTTCAAAGGCTTACCAGGTTGCAATACATTAATATTGGCATCGGTTTTCGCCGTCACTACCACCTCTTGTATCCTTACCGTATCTGCAGCCATTCCCGTAGGGTCAATCATTAGAATAGGGTTATTGACTGCATAATTATATGGAGAAAGATTTGTGAACATGTCAGCCAGCGGATCCGGCACATTCCACCGTCCTATCTCCGCGTCATAGAACCTTGCCCCGTAATCATACTGTCCTCCAAGCTCGTCCTGGAGTTCCTTGCCGTTATAAAGATACTTATTATTCCCCGCTGCCGCAACACGCTGCTTGCCGAACGGGTAGTAATCATCTTTCTGCAGTACCTCTACTGCATTATTGTTCGCTGGATTACGGTAAACCGTAGACCTTACATTGCCCAGATGATCCGTCAGGTTATAATGGTACGTATAGGTTCCATTGCTGTTCCGGTAGACTACACCTTCGCCCATATGGATCAGTTCGATGTTGTTACCGTTATACTCTATACCTCCGACATAATCCCTGTTCCCGCCCTGGGTAGAGTATTTGCGTAGCTTGGTGCCCATTGCATCGTAAAGGTAACCGACCCGGACCGAAGCATTGTAAACCGAATCCGGAAGGCTCAGATGGTTGTAACGGATCGTCATACCTGTACGGTCCCTCGTCGCATTGCCGTTCGCATCGTAGAGATAGGTGTTCGTATTGCCTGAAAGGCTCGCCAGTCTATTACTTTTGTTGCTGTTATTGTACGTATAGGTTGTCGATGTGGTCGCTGTCGTATTGCCGGTGTTGCGCGCAAGGGTCCTGATATTGCCCATATCATCATAGGTCAGCGCCTCGATCATCACCGTCGTTCCTGTGCTCGTGCCGTTGGTCAGCCGGTTGAGCCTGTCGTAGCTGTAGCTAAACGTACTGTTCGTAGCAGCTCCATGACCCCATAGCTGCTGGGCGATATTGCCGTTGTACTGTGCATTGCCAAGGGTAGTCCCTGCACTGTTGACATTGTAGTTCAGCTGGTAGGTGAACTGCGGAGAGCTTGCTCCTGTCGTCCAGCCCCGCTCATTGTAGGCATAATCCACAGCTGTATGGTAGTTGCTACCGTCATTATCTCCGCCGACCGATTTCTTCTTCAGCTGCCCGATCTCGTTGTATTCATGCTCTGCCAACGTTACTTCGTTCTGCGGGTCATTGATATAATGCTTGCTCGCCGTTAGTCTTCCCACATGGTCGTAACTGTTCGTGGTGACCATCGTAGTGGTAACACCTTTTGCGATGTGCACACGCGTACTTTTGGTCAGTTCGCCCACAAATGAATATTCGTTAGTGACACGGTCGGTACCATTTAAATGGTTCTGCGATACCGATTGGATCAATCTGCCGCGGTCATCGTAGTAGTTTACCGTAAGCAGCGGTGCCGTTCCGTCGTCTTTGCTCACTTTCGTACCGGTCAGAAGCGTATTGGTTCTTTGGCTCCTCGTGATATCCGAAGGTAGCAGTGCTGTGTTTGTCGCGCCACTGAACGTATAATCATCATAATAGTTGACTGTGTACTCGACAGTGCTAGCAGTTGGAAACGCCTTGTTGGTATAGTTGACAACCTGAACCCGGTCTTCCCAT
The DNA here is from genome assembly GCF_005048855.1 of Sphingobacterium olei. Classification (GTDB taxonomy): domain Bacteria; phylum Bacteroidota; class Bacteroidia; order Sphingobacteriales; family Sphingobacteriaceae; genus Sphingobacterium; species Sphingobacterium olei. Next base: position 18,844 of record NZ_SUME01000015.1, on the reverse strand, counting down.
AATGGCCTGACACCATTGACCAACGGGTGGCTGTTTACGGCATTCTGTGCCAGCAGCTGGCTGGTCAGCGCAGTATTGGTATAGATACCGGTCGATGTTATGCGTTCGAAGGCATCATACTTCATATAGGACCATTTCCCGGTCGTACGCTGCACAGCATCCTGTGTAAGTACCGGTTGGTCGTTGTCATTGTATACGGTATATTCCCAGCCCTTACCAGGGATCTTCTTTTCGATCAGGCGGCGCCGGAGATCATATCGGTAGGCATACACCAGCTCATTAAAATCCGTGCTGTTATCAGTTACCGTAGCGGTTGTATAGCCGGGTGGGATCACGTACCTTAGATTGCCAAAGTCGTCGTAAACATAGTAGGTATCCAGCTTTTTGCTCCCGCTCTCCCATACCCGCTTTAGTACCACCCTCTCTTCAAAGTCCTTATATTCCTCCACTGTGCCGGCCTTGCCCGAGGTCCAGTTCTCGTCCTTCATCACGGTTTTGTACAATTTCCCCGGTTGATAGTAATTGTTTACTGTACCCGTCTGTGCCTTTGCGCCATCTTCTGTTCCGTTAACCTTCCATAGAAGAACCTCATTCAATAGGTTGGTTTCGTAGTCGCTAACCGCGGTACGTCCGGTTGTGGAGCTACGGGAAACAGCGGGCTGCCACACCTCTCCGGGCGCTCCCTGTTCCAGCACCCTGTTCAGTGGACTGCTTTCGAAAACAGTCTGCGCATAAGGCTGTACCGTCTTCTTTACATGATCATCCCAGCTACCGGTAGCTGCGTAATAAGCAGCCTGTTGCTCTCTCGCTCCTACTTTATAACTTATGTCATTGCTACTCTGGGCGGCATAGGGAAGATACTCTTTGCTCTTCCTTCCAAAACTATCATACTCGATATGCTGTACGATATCTTTATAACCCGGACTCGCCATCAAATCAACCACCTGTATGGGCCGACCGAGACCGTCAAAATATTGGATACTTTGGTTTTCGTCTGCTATGGAACGGGGGGAGTTAATGTTGGCAGCTGTCACACCTGGTTGCTTGAAGGTCCTTGTCAAAACATAGTTCTGGCTATTGCTCGGCGCACTGGTCAGTAAAGGCGCATTCAACAGGTAAATCCTTACGTTGTTTCCAAAGGGAACATGGAAACCGTTCGTCAGTGTGATGCTCTTTAAAGCGGTGATCTCAGACTGCGAGCTGTAACTTCCAAGGGCGAGGTTATTATCTTGGGCATCTGACAATGAACACATAAAACACAGTGCCAATATACAGGTCAATATCCGTTTCATAAGTAAGCTGACGGTTTTTATAAATATTTGCTTTCCGTAACTGCTAGATTCTCCAACGTTAAAATAGTTCTCCATTATAAATCTATTAAAATACTAAATCAGTAAATTCTAACACCTCCCCTACAGAAGGAATAGAAGCATTTGTATTTTGTATGCGAATCCTAATGTTTCCGTAGGCGTCCAATGATATGACCCAGTCCCGCCCGTTGATTGTTTTACTAACATATTTGGTCGATGTAGGCACACAATCACCATCGATACTACCGATCAGAACGCCGTTATTGTACCAATCGGATTGTAAATAGTTACCTGGAGATAACGCCTGCATCATAAGAAAACCTATCGTGATATTAAAAGGCTCTCTATAAACATGACCACTATATAGCTGCCAATTGCTATTAAGCAAAATTTCACAGGGCGGTATGTAAACGACGCACGCGGCATTGCTATTCGCATATGCCTGTCCATTCTGTTGCACATCCTGCAGCGCTTTAGCTTCAGCGTCAGCCTGAGATATAAATGAATAGTATCGTCCTTCCGGCACGATATATTCAATGCTCCCTCCTACATAACCTGTACCGCAATTGTTTTTTGTAAAATATTGAGATCTCGTTTGATTGAAATAAGCATTATATGGAACATTTTCGTCTCGTAAATTATAGCGGTAATTATCTAAAATATTTTTATCCATGTCCAACCTGTCTTTCAGCCTACGCATGGGATCATACTCAAAAAACTCCACCTTCCCGGATGGATTCCGGATAGACCTTAGCTGCCCGTCAAAATGAAACGTATAGGAATTTACAATAGAAGGAGGTAAATCCAGATGTAGCAGTTCTAATGTATTATCTAATACCGTTTCGCCGTATTGACCGCTAAGCCCCTCGACAGATACTACAGTGGTTACTTCATCATAATCTAGTCCTTGAATCCTTGCAACCAACATATTGTTTTTATATCCATAGAGATAGGTAGATGGCCTAAAGCCTTTCTCTTTTGATTCTAGCAATCTACCCTTTTGGTCATAGCGGGTGAAAACGAATTCCGGAGTATAACTTCCATCGACGAGCTTGTCGTCAATAGCTGAAAGTGCAACAAAACCATTGCTTCCAAAAGTGTTATAGCTGTACCTCTTTCCCCCTTTAAATATACCATCAGTATATCTTTCCGCTGTTATAGGATAGGAAACCATATGCTTCTGATTCATTATTTGCTGCACACCGCTGCTCGGAGAAACAGTGTATGGGTAGGTATAACGAGATTCAGATATTCGGTTATCACTCGTATGGATACGTTCGAATGTCTTCTGTTTATGGTCATTATATCCAAAAGTTTTTTCCTCAACTATAGTTCCGCTTGGCAAATAACTTGTCTTTTTATAGTTATGCATCAGATAAGCATGCGTATAATTATAATAGGCCGTCATACCAGAAAAATAATTACCACCGCCCCCGCCGTCGCATCTAGCCGTAAAATCTAATCGAACTGTCCGAACGGGGTTATTCAGATTTTCTCCTACGATTGCGTAATCATACAGTTCCATTTCTAACATGCGGTAGTCCATCGCATCTCCACCGTATTTAAAAACTCGCAGAGGCCTTCCTCTTTCAAAATCTCGGCTACTGAATGGGATATTAGGTATAAGCGCTGGATTAAACACGTAGAAAGGAACAATATCAGCATTGCCATGAGCCTGGTTGCTAAAATCGTGTGTAGTAAATGAGCCGTCCTGCTCTCTAACCGTAACCGAAAAATAACCTATATGTGATTTCGTTGAGTTTCCTGTCAGAGGAACGATGGAAGAACTCATATAGCCCCCTAGCGTGACAGGCGATCCGTTTATAATAGCATCGTAACTATAGTTGTATTTTGGCTCACGGGCCAAAATACCGCTACTTCTTCTTCCCTGTAAAGTTCGCGGATTAAAGTCCTCTACGTAATAAAACTGTTTAAAAGTCAGACCCCCATTCTGATCAAAGTTTTCGATCCGCTTAATCCTCGCCCCACCTGCTGTTTCATCATATCCGCTACCTCCACCGGTACTCCCATGCTCAGACGATACGACCTCTGAATAATTATGATTTTCATAAGTGAACTTTGTACGTCCTCCTGTGGGGTAAGTTATCTCTTTTAGAAGACCCAAAAGAGATGCACCTACAGCAGGGGATCGATCCTGCCCGACCCCTGCACCAAAGAACATGTAGACATTGGGATCCCCAGTGTCTACTAAGGGAATATAGTTGTGGTATCCCCAATGGTCGGTAATCTGTGTCGCATAAAGCGGAAAATTGCCGATATCGTTATAGCTGAAACGAAATATCCCTCTCTCTACCGTATTGTAGTTTCCAACCGCCACCGAATCCAAACGAAGCCTCCTATCTGGAGATTCATCGTAATAAAACCGAACATTTTTAGATTTAAGATCAATATTATCAAAGCTGCTTTTATGCGTAAACGATATACTATCTAGTTTAAGCCAGATGATTCTTGAAGAATACTGCCCATTATTAACAGCCTCTCCTGGATTGTCAACAAAATATTCTATATCATTCGTCATGTTAATGGCTAGAAATTCGCCTGGAATTGGATTATTTGGTGTATTATTATGGTAATTCGAATTGGCAAAATATCTCGTGTAGAGGCTCTCGGGATATCTTAGTTCATTACTTTTTGATCTGTGAAAATGCATTTCAAGATTGTCGCCCGGCGATTCAATTTTGGTTAAATACACGGGAGAAATCAAACTTCCCGATAACCCGTTAGCTTGGTTATTTACAAGCCCGAAACGCACCCTTCCGAAGGAAGCACTTTGCTCGACATAGTAGTCGTAGCAGCGGGATCCATCTTCAAAATAACTAAATGAACTTTGGTATGGACCTCTTTCGTATACAAAGTCTATTTCTTCACCTACCTGAGGTATAATTTTCACCAAATACCAGCTGGTAGCGATCGAGGAGAAAACATAATCAAACATATAGGGAGTGAAACCCACTGAATATTCTATTGCATCCGACGTCCCAAAAACATATTTATTACCCTTATCATCCGTAAGCACAAATTTGTTAAAGGTACGTGACGAATACACAGAACCTGATACAGGAACATTGTGTTGAGCGGGAAATTTATAAATAAAGTCGTCCTGCTCAAATTCAACCTTGATAGCAAAGTCAGAACGGACTCTCCACTCCCCTGTGTGGTCCAAAAAGAACTCTCCCGAGTAACCAAGAAAATTAAATACAAAAACATCAGGCTCTCTATCTATATAATTTCCATTGGGAATGTTATGTGTCGATGTGGCTGCCCAATTAGCTCCGCCAAGTACACTATGCGTCTCATAAAACCCCCTTCCCGAGAAGTCTTGAAGATCGAAACCAAAACCATTTTCGTCTGGCACATTCCGGACTTGCCTTGTGATAACACCGCCCCCGTGCAGCGAAAATCCTGCGCCTACCCAAGAGGGATGTTCGTCAGGCCTGAACCCTCCGGCGTGATAGCTAAGTGAAATAGGTACTTCTATACCGGACGATCCCAATGTGTGTATCGGTATCCTTATATCCGGCACGCCCGTATATAGTGATACGGGGATTTCACCGTAAATACCCAAGCTTGATGCATTTGGTGACGGTTTGGACAGAGGAACCGGCGAGAAGTCCTGGGCTAAAGAAATAGTAAAGCCAGCAGCGTAATAGAAAAATGCAGCGAGAGCAATTCTGATCCATTTCCAGTTAAAGTTCATTTTTTTGTACGGCATATTTTTCTGATCAAAAAAGAGAGGTTTCATTTCTATAGGTTAATTCCCAGTTGACAACTTAAACAGTTAATAAAAGCGACTTGTACGTGTAATTGTAAAAGCTATACAAAATAACAATTTCATTTGAAAAATTAAACATTTTAAAATAATTTATTTCAATCCACTATTTTCCATGGTAATTCCATTACTTTCCAAACTCTTCACCCTTTCTTCTAGATTAATAATATAGAGCGTCATCTCTTCCATTTTCTTCATGAGAATTTTATTCATTTCCCCGAGAGAAAGTCCGCTTTCTTCAATTTCCTTTGCTTTGGGAACTTCGGGCAGGTGCCCATTTTTATTTATAAAACTTTCTAAGCTATCCAGAGACATCAACTTGTGGTCTTTCTCAAACACATAATCTGGCCAGTTGGCGGTTTCTACTTTGATTTCCTTAGCACGGATATTGCCGTTGACAGCAAGTTTTTCGGATGGAGAGTCTGTTCCAATCCCTACGTTACCATCTGTGTAAGATAGGTTATTAATATTTCTCTGCCACTGGAAGGAAGAGCCAAATAGATGTGGAAGCGAATTGATATTAGCAGCATCGTAAGTTTCAACGAAAGCCCGAATAGTATACATATTGGAATGGTTGGTCTTGACTTTTACTAAGTTATTCTCCACTACTAGCAAAGGATGATTGGAGGTTTGTCCAGCAGATGAAACCATGCGTATAAACCAAACGCTATCCAAATTATTGTACCAGGCTAAATACTCGGCCCCAGTACGTGTACCCGTTGCCCGAACGGACAACTTAATCCGATAAAAGGCTCCCTTTTTTAATGCCTGACCGGAAGCATCTGTCAACTCTATAAGCGTCGTATTGCTAGCTTGAATATCTTTAATAAAAGTTGTCGTTTGTGCAGTACCATATTGGCAGATTAACAATCCAATTAACGACATGCTAAATCTGATAAACCTAATCATTTTTTTCAATCCAGTTTTCTACTTGTTTAATACTATCTTTCATTTCAGTGATTTCTTTTCCCTGATATTCTATTTCCCGGTTCTTCTCTATCAGGAGCAGTGTCAGCTCCTCGATTTTTTTCAGGAGTAGCTTGTTCATTTTTCCGAGTGATATCCCCTCTTTTTCTACCTCTGATGCACTTGGCATCTCAGGCAGGTGGCCATTCTGCCTTATAAACAGTTCGATCTCTGGTAAGGACATTCCTTCATATCCATCCTGAAATACGTAATCTGGCCAATTGGCGGTTTCGACCTTGATTTCCTTAGCTCGGATATTGCCGTTGACCGCTAGTTTGTCGGTAGGATTAGTAGTACCAATTCCTACATTTCCATTTGATTGGATAGTCATACGGATTGCCGCAGGCGTATGTGTGTTGATTGTCTTGAAATAAATCCTACCATGAGATGTATTATTGTTTTCCAAAAATATTTCCGCCCTGGTATAACCATCATTAGACACTCCTAGCCTAATTCTTCTATTCGCAGCACTGTTCTCAAGTAAGTATGTTCCCCATGTCGCCTCCTGAATTACGCCTTCGGCAGGAAGAAGGGCTTCGTTATCATTCCTCACCTGGCTAAATAGGGAAGGAGCAAAAAGGAGATAACCTATCGTACTTACTAATAATATTATTTTTTTTTCCATTTTCATGAGTTATAAATTGATATTCCGATTTTCTGGCGCAAACCTAAAAAGCATGTATTTTTATTCAGTGATTTCTTTTTTTTAATCTATTGCAGATAGTTGAAAAACATGAAAATTCTATATCTTTTCGATAGGCATAGAATAGGTCAACTTAATCTACTCACTTACTCCTTCTCTGATCCCTGATGTCTTTAATTCTTCAATCTCCTTCTTCATATCAATTAAATAGAGCGTTAGCTCCTCTATTTTCTTTAACAGGAGTCTGTTCATCTCTCCCAAAGACACACCGTCTTTCTCTGCTTCCTCTGCCTTCGGTATATCAGGCAGATGCTTATTCTTTTGGATATAGCTTTCCAATTCTTCAAGGGAAAGTAAACTGTAATCGCTTTCAAACACATAATCCGGCCATGGAGATGCTTCAACCTTGATTTCCTTAGCGCGAATATTCCCGTTGACGGAAAGTTTTTCTCTGGGGCTAGTAGTTCCAATACCAACAAAACCCGCATTGTCATTAATAATTACATTACCAACATCACCGGACGGAACACTTCCCACGCTTCTAATGTATATGTCACCAGTTAAATTCGTATGTTCCAGAACAGTAGCGCCGATGGTTGGATTGTTACGAAACTGGGCAAACCCTAAATTCGTGATCCCAGTTCTTGAAATAGTTCCGGTAGTATTCTTCGTACCGGAAAAGAATTCCTGCCCAACGGCAATATCGGTAAGGAGGATAGACAAAAGCACAAGAGTAATACGTGTCATGTTTATTTTAATTTTAGGATGTGTTTTCTATTCATTTTGTAATTTTCGTAGACTTTCTTCAGATTCATGAGTATCTTTATCAATAGTCTACTATTTTCTACCCAGTATATATCTGTTAGACGGCTGACTACACTTTTTTTATTGATATTCGCTTCGATATGGTCAGTTATGGTCGGCCTAAAAATAGATCGTGATCGTGTTATTAATTAATTACAGTTTGGTACAACAATCAACAGGACATTATATCCCAGTGTGTTACTTTCCTGTAAAAGTGAAAATTATTATTTAAATGTATGTTCCGTCAATACTATTATGTTGTTAAAATATTTCTGTTAATTACTGGTCTCTTATATTATATGCTTCTCAACAATTGATTTTCAATAAAATTATAAAAGGTTTATGAGAAAAACAAGAAAACACAATATATTTTGAAATTTTATTTTCATAAGGTTAGGAAGACATGCAAGCAGAAAGCGGGACTGACACCTTACTGTTCTCGCGCCAGAGGCTACGAACAATCGTTAGAAATAGTCTCCGATTTTAAGGTGCTATTCCAGTATGACCCGTCCTCCCTATTGATTCACCTTAAACAATGAATCATCATTAACAAAAAACACAGGAGAAAAGCTTTTAGTTTCTAATAAATAGTAATATTCATAGGATTCTGTTTTATTATCAAGCTCCTTCAACCTACTCATATTGTACCGCTCTATATAGGTTGAATTAGAATATTTAAAAGGCACAATAACTTTACTCCAAACACCATCTATAAACGTAACATTTAACTCTTTATTTGAGCCTTTAACCTTAAAAAAAACACTTTGTTGCCTCAGATAATCTTCAAAAGAATCATTCACGGAGTTTTCCAATTCCAATTGTAGTGGAGAATTTAATGCCCTCCGCAAAAATGTGTTTAGTCCGACCACTCTACCGCTTTCCATAAAAGAAGTCGGGATGAATAGGTCATTATGTATTGGTCGACATTCTTGCTGATAAACTGAATAAAAGCTCTCTTCTTTAAATTTTTCCGAAGGAATGAATAGAAATTTTCGAGGGATATCCGATCCTTCTCTGATATTTTCGTGATGCCCTTCAATGAATAAATAACCTTGTATTCTTATCGTTTCTGTCGTGGCAGAAGCTGACCTCTGCTGCCCTTTAGACAGTAGAGGAATCAAAGAGACCAACAAATTAAAGATTAAGAAATTTTTCATATTACCTTACTTTATATAATGCCCCAGGAGCACCTGGATCTTTATGTTGAATAACACGCCTCACCTCCCTGGGTGTTAAATACATAGACTCTAAAGAATTAGGATTATTCGTTCTCCCCATTATCGCCCGAATTCCACTACCATTGACAGAAGGATAACTATAATTAAATGTTCCAGTACTTATTTCATTCATATTCATCTGGTTCATTATACTACCTGGGTCTCCATGACTAGCTCCTAAGTTATGTCCTATTTCATGAACGAAAGTCCCCGTAATTAGTTTAACTCTATCACCTCCAGGGTTACTAGACAACGTACTTTCAATTTTATCTCTATTTATATTAATTGTAGTGCCCGTCGCATTACCCAAATCTTCTCCCCTTGACTCTCACCATCTACTAGGTTCACTTGCAGAACCAGTCTATTGCCTTCGGCATTTTGCTCTACTTCATCTTCCTGTACTACTAACGGTATTGTGGTTGTTCGGACATCGCTAAAAATCAACAGCTCATTTTTTTGTGCTTTTTCCCACCTACCAGAAGAACGTTCAAATAACTCAAGCGACCTGTACTCGTAGTAGTAAGTTGAATCCTCTTTCAGTTGAATACGAGACCCATCACGACTAATGTAAATACCAATGATGTTAGATGGTAATGAACAACTTACAAAACTACCTAATAGAATAACGAATAAAAAAACACGCTCATCTACTTATTTCTTAATTTATTCAACAAAACCTTCATCTCCTTGGAATTGAACCCTCTCATATACGGGTATGAACCATCAATTGTTCTTATTCCCATCACCCAATTCCTACTTATATCACTTCGACCTCTAATCCCTCCCCAGTCAGACGACAGCCCTGTAACAGAACTTGAATCAAAAGAGAACTGTCTTTGATATGCAGGCACTTCCACATTAAGTCTTTCTGATTGTCTTATTCCTCCAGTTTGATGAATTTGGTATCCATGTACCGCTTCATGAAAGCCGTTGGCATCACTAGTAATACCCATAGTTATCACATCATTTACTTTTTCCGCATACCCAACCTCCGTACCCACACCCAATTCTATAAAAGTAAACTTTTGAGTAACCTCTTTACTTCCCATTAGGTTTAATTCAGAAGATGAGCTATTCAAGTCACCAATTATCTCGTTAATAGAAGTTACATTATCCTTAGCTTTTTGTAGCTTGGTCTCTAATTTCCCACTTGAACCGCTCTCCGCTATTTTAGCTTCCAATTTTGCCACATAACCCAGTACGTCCTTTTTGACACACTCGCTTAAGGAATTTAGCTTACCTGATATTTTCCTTCCGATTATAAAAAAAATATAGTAATGTAAAAATAACTAAAATATAACCATGTATTTGAAATATTCTTGAAGGGTAATGACTTATCTTTTCCTCGATGTTAATTACATACAAATAGTCAACTCCTAATTCAATGTATATAGAAGATTCCAGAATGTTCACAAAAAAATTAAGAAACAAGAAAGATAGAAAAGTAAAAAAAAGAGCTTTCATCCTTATTTTCGAAATATTTCTTAAAACTATTACCTCCGCAACTACCATAAACAACAAAAAAAACATCAACAATGGATACCAAGCATCTAGTTTTGAAGTTATAGCTAAAGATAATATTTTCGAAAGTTGGTATACAAAATAAATTACTTCTCTCAGTAAGAATACCAAAAAAAGCCCTTTTAACAAAAACATAGAGGAATACCTATTTTTCATTTTTCCGCAATTGATTATTAATAATTATATATAATGCAGGGCTGGATTTTAATGTAGGATTAAACATATTCATCCAGCCATCCTTATTATGCCGTCTCCCTAAATGTAAGCCAATATTATATCCGCTTCTTTTGGTTCTTTCATCAGTGCCACCTGTATTGAACAATATACTATTAATATTTAGGATGCCCTTTTCATATCCATTTTTATAACCTGTTTCAAAAGACATATCATATTCTTCAATTTCCGTAGGATAATGCATGAAACTATTTTTATATTTGCCCAGACTAACTCCAAATATCTTGCCTAGAAAGTCATTTACAGTTTTATCTTTATCTCTCCCCGTTTCTGACCAAGCCGCTATAGAGTTAAGAAATTTTTGAGTATTTCCTTCATTTATAACATAAGTATCGTTACTCCCATCTTCTGTCCTCAATATAACTTGTCCTTTCTCGTTAATAAAATTAGTTGGTGGATCCTCGTCTCCCCTCTTCTCTTTAAGTTCCGGGTTCGCACGCAAAAACTCGGTAAAGGCCATCTGTGCAGCTTCGCCCGTAAGTTCTACAGACCTTCCGTCCGGATCGATAAATTTTATCGGGTTATTAACCGCATAATTATATGGGGACAGATTTGTATACTTCTCCGCCAGCGGATCCGGCACATTCCACCGTCCAATTTCAGCGTCATAGAACCTTGCCCCGTAATCAAGCTGGTCAAGGCCCATCTCAGTCTGCTTCTCTTTACCATTGTACTTGTAATGGTTCGAAGCCGAGTTCAGCCCTCCCCCCGTATTCATCTCCATACCGAAGGCATAGTAGTTCTGGATCTGCTTTATCGCTCCGGTATGGTCTATGATGGCACGCGTGTTGCCTAGATGGTCCTTGAGGAAATATTCATAAATAAAAGAACTGCCAGTGGGAAGGATCCGCCCCTCTTCCGTCTGAATAAACTCGATAGCACCGTTTCTATATTGGATCCCGTCCACATAGTCCGTGACCGCGCTGCCCAGCTCCTTCCTCAGTTTCTTACCTGTGGCATCGTACGTATAGATTAGATTTTGCGAGCCCTTCACGAACTTCTTCGGTAAATTTAGGTAATTGTATTCAATATTTGTAATACCCAACCGTGTATTTGTCTTTGCATTTCCATTGTAATCATAGGTAAAACTGTTGCCCCAGTTAACCGTTCCAGCATCAGCCAAACTGATCCATCTGTTACCCTCGTATTGGCACTTGAAATGGTTGTACCAGCTGGTAGCACCATTGCTCCGTCTTAGGGTATCGATATTGCCCATCACGTCATAGGAAAGCTCCTCATTGAAATAGTTGTTTTTGCCGCTGGCGGTATACACAGCCTTCTTCAGACGGTTCAACTGGTCGTAGGTATATGTATAGGTCTGCAATGGGGTTTGTGTCTGCGAGCTTGATACTTTCGTATTCCACTGCACTGAACCGATATTGCCGTTATAGGCCTGCGGGTTATTGGCGTAGTTCAGCGTCATCCCGAAAAGTTGTTTGTCCGTAACGCTCGAGGGATTGTTGATGGAGGTCGTCCAGCCGCGCTCGTTGTAGCTGTACAGTATCTCCTGGGCCGATTCGCCCCCGATCGCTGCGCGGAACGTGCTGCCCATAGCAGCATGGAAACCCGGCGTCAATGTAATCGAACTGCTCGCCAGCATCTCCGAGCTCTGTCCAGTACCGACCGATTCCACAGCACCCAGTGTCAATTCTTCCGGGAGGTTCTCCATCCCATCCGTATGCAGCTTTTTGGCATACAACTGACCGATCTCGTTGTAGGTGTTTTTTGCCAAAAGGATGCGTTCGCCGTTGTTCACGGCTTTCCACGTGTGAGTGTGCCGCTCACGGTGATCGTATTCATACTCCGTGATAATAGTCACCGCCGGGGTGGTGGCATGGGTAGTGTGGTGCCTACGTATGCTTTTGGCCAACTGTCCTGTAAAGGTGTATTCGTTAGTAGTGTCGTCGAACTTGGTGCTCGAAGTGCTCCCTCCAAGGTAATGTTGCCCGATATTCCTAACCACGTCCCCCCGATCGTTGTAATACGTCGCCCGCCACAGGAAATCGCTTGTTGCCAACACCCGCGTACGCGATACTGTGGCGCGGCCATGGGTGAGTTTACTATGGCTGTCCGACTTATTATAGGCTGCTGGGAAACCCGATACGTTGTAGTCGTCATAGAATTGCTCAGTCGTTACTGTAAGGTCGCCCGTTGGCCAGGAACGGTTAGTATAGGCGGGTCCTGTCGCATTTCGCTCCTCCCAGGTAGCCGGAGCCTGCTGGCTCTGTACCGCAACACGGACGGTTTCCAACGACAGGTCGCCGATATTCAGCCAAAGTCCTGTCTGAGCTACCCGACCAAGCCCGTCGTACTTCGTTACCGACCACTCCTGAGGGCTCTTGGATCTTTGGTTGGCATCTTGCGTGGCAACAATTTGATTCAAGTTGTTGTACACGAGGTACTCCTCGCCCTTACCCGGCAGTGTTTTTTTCACTAGCCGTCCATGGTCGTCGTAGCGATAATCGTATCCGAATGTTTCAACATCCCCGGGGCCGGGGGGGGGGGGGGTATATCCGATCCGGATTGAGCCCTGGTGGAAGAACAAAACACAGCTGTCCCAAATCATTATATACGTAATACGTACTCAACATATTTTCCGTACTTCCATTTTGCTCGAAGGTTCGGGTAAGGACCACCCGCCCCTGCTTGTCCGTATATTCCTCTGTCGTGTGCAGCCGGCTACGGAAGTCCGATGCCCCGTAGTCCTGCCAGTTCTCATCCCGGTGAATGGCCACGTACAGTTCACCCCCCGCATAAATACCTTCAGAATTCGGTGTAGGACCTCCTACCACAATGTATCGGGTTACCATCCGCGTGGTTGCCGTACTCTCGAAGGGATCCATGTTATTCGTGGTGCGTGTCGTTACCGCCGTCCGTCCCGTGGCGGGCGTCCGGGACGGACCGGGCTGCCATACCTGCCCCGGGAAGCCCTGCTCCATCACCCGGTCCAACGGCGACGCTTCGTAGATCCGCTGGCTGAAAGATGGGGTCACACCACTGGAGGCAGCAATCTGCACCACGCCTTGGGGTGGCGTATTGTAGAACGCGGCCTGATGCACAGTAGCTCCCCATTTGTAACCCCCACCTGCGCCCGTGGCCGTAGCGAAGGGCAGATAATCCCGGTCCTGTCGACCGAAGTTGTCGTAGGTAATCGGTACTACTATATCCTTCGCGGCACCAGGCGCAGCTCTTAGTTGTATCATCTGCATCGGGCGGCCCAAGTCGTCATAATAGGTTACATCCTGCATGGCTGCCACTGCGCCCGGCTCCAAATACCTCGTCTTTACGATGTAGTTCATGTATTGGGTGAGTGTCCCTTCGCCCGCCGAAAACGCGAGGGGATAGCTATCCATCTCCGCATCCGATGAAAGAGACTTCGAATCTTTTAAAATTGGTCTCCTTCTTAAAAAAGCTCGTGAAGAGAGGCACTTAACACAGTCAGAACTTGCTAATCTAGTAGATAAAAAACGTGAGTATATCTCAAAAATTGAGAATAACGGAAATAATATAACTTTAAAAACACTATTTGACATCGTTGAAAAAGGATTGGGCGAAAAAGTAAAAATTTCAATCGACTTTTAACCCTTAAAGCCCATCTTTAATAGTGTGATCGAAGTTATCCAAAGACCATCCGTAAGAAAAGCAGATAAGCCAGACGTCATTATGTCCCGGATGGACTATGTCATTATCTGCCAGGTTATCGAGCGGCTAAATGAAATCGGCATGACTGATGATGAGCTTTCGTTCTTGCTCGGCAAAGCCAACAACTATGTCTTTGGATTCATTATCAAACCCAGCGATAAGAACCGCTTTAACGAGGATCAGATCGACCTACTACCCTATATTTTAAAGTGTCCGTTTTCTAAAATCATCCCTAATGGCACCGAACCGGGCAATATACAGCTCTATCATACCGGCGGGATACCTGACGAAGGGTACAAAGGATTCTCCCATATCGTCTACTCCCCTAGCGGCGAAGGCACACGCATCATCTGGAAGAAGAAAAATGCGCCGAAAGGCAGCACCCGAAAAACCAACAAAACATTGCTCGATCTCTTAAAACGATGGATCAATGAAGGATATTTCGACGAAAAACGTGATGCATTGGAAGTTTACAAAAAACTCAACACGGAATATAAAATTGTGTTCCAAATCAGCGAACTCGAGAAGTGTATCAAGATATTGTGCAGCATCCGCCATGAACTGCTTGAAAAGGAATCCATTGACGGGGTGCTGAAATATTGGAAGAAAGTGTAAATATAAAGTTTAGAAAAAACCATCCAATTGCAAGAAGAGCTTCTCAAAGAGAAAGATCAAGTAGTCAAGCTCCTCTTTCTGGCAAATGCCATTATAAGGGATGCAAAGACAGGTAAAGCCTATGCGTAATAAATAAAAAAGCCCAATCCGATGAAAGATTGGGCTGTGTTTAATCTAAAAAAGGCTTTTTATTTCGACATCTTTGCACCTGTTAAAACAACCAAGAAAAACAATACAAAAGTCAACACTATATATCCGACTAGAAGAGCATCCTTAGTTGGCGCTTTACCTTTTCCAGAAAACTTTTCAATTATGCTTTTATATTTTGACCCGTTGATATATAGAAAGTAGTCGCATAACAACACCGAACACATCAACACTATTTGCATCCATTTATGATAATGTGAGATAGCATCCCGCCAAATGAGAACCATAAATACAAGTGTGCTCAAGTTTAATATCTTGAAAACAGAGATGCCCAACAACGTTGAAAACACTAAAAGATCTTTTTCTTTTACAACAACTTTGTTCCACCAATAAATACGATAAAAAAGATAATCAAACATAGATTTTTGTTAAGTTACCATTTACTAGGGCCATATAGCTTACCTGCTTCATAACTTATTCCTACAACAGCTCCTGGCCACCCACCTAAAATTCCGTAAAGTCCAACACCTATATCTGTTACACCCTGAGTTACCGACAAATCCCCTTTTAACACATCCACTCCAGATGCTCCAACACTGTACCACCCTAATAACTTCCCTGCAACCCCAATCACCTTACCTAAGCTGTGTGTTTGTATTCTAGAAACACTACCACCTGTCCAACCCGAAGTATATAGCTTTGGACTAAATACTGTTCCATCTTTCCGAAACAGCCTGAACGTGGTTTGGGTATTTTTCCCTAATTCAAGACGAAGACCGCCACTGCAATCGAGATAGGTTTCAAATCTCCTATAGCTTTTTGCGCCCAATCAGGTACATTATCACTTTCAGACGCAACCATTCCTTCTCCATAACGTCGAATCCAACTTTCATTGTGCATCATCGAGTTCTGAGCCCCCTCTTTCTCCTTCTCCATAAACTCTTTTAAAAAGTCTTTTACCTTGTCATTAGCGATAACAACAGTGGCGTCATTTCCATCGTTTGTCTCTTTTATCAATTTGCCGTTTTCATCTTCATTTCTGGTAAGGTAACCTTCCGTTTTCATACCGTCAGGATCGATGAAATAGATAGGATCATTCATCCCGTATGCATATGGAGATACTACAGCATATTTCTCCGCCAGCGGGTCCACTACGTTCCACCGTCCGATTTCAGCGTCATCGTAAAGATACAGTATCGAAACACTGGAGCTGACAGCTGCCCGAAGCTGACTAAGTCGAGTATGCGAAAATATCATCCCAGTCCTGTCCTTATTGATAGATCCATTTGCATCGTACGTATAATTTCCCGTGAGTCCTCCGCTCACTGAGCTCAAGAGATTACCCGTGTACGTGTATAGAGTGGGTGTGCCGTTGTCGCGTCGCAATGTTAAGATGTTGCCCCTATCGTCATATGCTAATTCTTCACTCATCACGGTGCCTGTACTGACTCCTTTAGTAAGCCGGTTCAACTTGTCATAGCCATAACTGAACATATTAGGAGTACCGGATGTGCCATGCCCCCAGTGTTGCTCGGAGATGTTTCCATTGTACTGCTGATCCGTCGTCGAAAGGCTTGGAAGGTTGTATTTCAATACTTCACCAAAGTTTGGTGAACTTAACCATGTAATCCAACCCCGTTCATTGTAACCATCATAGCCCACTGTGTCGATAAAACTTGTCCCATTGTTTTCGCTGTGCAAGTGTTTACGTTTCAACTGGCCGATCTCGTTAGAAACCAATTGCTATAAATTAAAAATCAGCTAGTTATAGCATTATATAGTTCCAATTTCTTGTTATGTCTTAGCGCAGATTAGCAAAATGGTGCTCTGAGATACAGGCTTCTTTGTAATCAAGACACCCTCTTTCAACATATATATCTAAAAGATCTTTTACTTTTTGATAATCAACACTTTCAGGTATATCCACAGCAAAGTATGGTTGTTCTTTCATACTTTCCCATTTACAATTTAATTGCTCTAAATCTTCTATAACATTCTTCGATTGCTTAATATCAAAAAATATTATTTGAACCGTGGAATTTCCAGATACCGCTATTAATTCATCAAAGTACAAAATACCTTGGTCATCTTCAACACTAATAATATCACCCAACGCTAAATTGCCAGCATAAAAAGGTATATTATTTACTTTATAAAAATTATCATCTAGTTTTACAACCCAAATAATCTCTTCCGAAAAACTACCATCTAAATCTTTATACGTTAAAACCACTTTATCTTTCATTATCTATTACCCTTTTTTATGTTACAATCTCGACATAACACTTGTCCATTATTTGGTGTTCCACTACCTCCTTTCGATTTTGGTTCTGTATGATCAACTACGCTTTATAAAGTATTTATAGCGCTCCAAAGCTTCTAGTAAAGACACTGCTTCTATTTCTTTTTCAGTTATGCTCAAATTTTAGCTTCAATCTATCGATAATATTCAATTTCCATAAATCTTTCTTCATCTTCTTCATAAAAATCCAACAGTATTTTATATTCACTTTTTAAGCCGATCAAAATTATTAACCCTGTAGGCTCATCTTCGAAATTAAATTCTAGGTTAAATTCATTGATAGAATTAAGAAATACTATCCCACAATCTTTGGACAGGTCTGTATATAAATATATTGGAGTTTCATCTGTGCATTTTCTTCTAATTATAGTTTTCAGTTCTTCCTTGTTATTAAAAGGAATTTTTGAAATATATCCCTTTTCTAATGACTCTGTTTGTCTTAGAATGATATCAGTATCTACAATCGTCAAAAGCCGGATATCTTCCTGATTTCTATAAGTCGTTATCTTCTTTATAATAGCTAAGTATTTCGCCAAATATTGTTTACCATAAAGACGTCTTCTTTTTTGTTCTGAGGTCTCTTCCATTAATAATTAACTTTAGATTTGTCGTTATCAAGTTTTGGTCGATTATAATTGTTCATACGCGTTTTACCGTTGTCTGTTTTGACTTTACCTGCTTCCCAATGAGGATATCGAGGATCTTGGACAGTCAATAAAGGATAAGCTCCTATTTTTGGTAAATGCAATTATCAGGGATGCCAAGACATGCAAAGCTTATGCTCAATAAAACAATACGTCTCTATCCGATGAAAGATTAGGCTGTGTTATTTTACGTCATCAGTTGCTTTCTATAGAATAGTAAAAACAGTATTATGCTAATAATACTTGTGTATCATTAAATTGAGGACGAACATTAAGAGATAACTATGATATGTATTCTTTAATCGAAGTTTCTGCTTGCCAAATGGATAGTAGCCTTTTATACCTAATTAATCACCAATGTGGGATAATCAGACATTTGAATTAAATTGCATTTAACAATATCCCCAACTTTGAAAGTTACATCCGCATTTACATCATCCAAATTTTCAAAATCACTAATTTCCAGAGCTTTTAAGTCCTGAAAATCATACTCTGGAATTGATATAATCTCAAAATTCACCATATCTACCATTTTTGCTTCTAAAGGTAGGTATATTTTCTTTTGCTGCAAAATTTCTATTGGAGCATAAACAGCGTATGTTATAGTAGATTCTTTAAAATTAGGAATTGCAAAATCGAAAATAAACTTTTCAATTAATGTGTTTAAATTATTAAAATCACTATAACCTATATATTTTTCTCCATCAGACTTAATCTGATACCAATTACTAAAACCTTCTTTAAAATTCAAGTCAAATAAAAATCCTTCTAAACAAGTATTTATTAAATCTAAAGAGAATTTCCATCCTGGGTTATCTAATGTTTGTATTGTAATTGCATGTTCATGTTCCCAGTCCCCATTACATTGGTTTTTGTACCAGTTGTCTATAACGGAAGTCACTGGGCCAGCTAATTCGGTTTGATTTGCCAATTATTTCGGAGGTCAGCGGGCCAAAAAATCTCCTGAATTTCGGAGGTCAACGGGCCATTCTTACTTTGAAAACGGAGG
>NZ_SUME01000014.1 GCF_005048855.1 Sphingobacterium olei | reverse complement strand
TAAACCCAATAAATCCGGATAACGCTCGGATCCTCCGTATTACCGCGGCTGCTGGCACGGAGTTAGCCGATCCTTATTCTTCCGGTACATTCAGCCCTCTACACGTAGAGGGGGTTATTCCCGGACAAAAGCAGTTTACAACCCGTAGGGCAGTCATCCTGCACGCGGCATGGCTGGTTCAGGGTTGCCCCCATTGACCAATATTCCTTACTGCTGCCTCCCGTAGGAGTCTGGTCCGTGTCTCAGTACCAGTGTGGGGGATTCTCCTCTCAGAGCCCCTAGACATCGTCGCCTTGGTGGGCCGTTACCCCGCCAACTAGCTAATGTCACGCGAGCCCATCCATATCCTATAAATATTTAACAGTGGTCTGATGCCAGACTGCTGTGTTATGCGGTGTTAATCCGGATTTCTCCGGGCTATCCCCCTGATATGGGCAGGTTGCTCACGCGTTACGCACCCGTGCGCCACTCTCATCGCGACCGAAGTCCCGAATCCCGTCCGACTTGCATGTATTAGGCCTGCCGCTAGCGTTCATCCTGAGCCAGGATCAAACTCTCCATAGTAAAATGAAGTGTAAGACCAAGACTATTTATAATATAAACAGAATTGTCTTGTTTTTATATCTATTCCGGACTGACCTGGCTGGTCAGTTATTGCTAACTTATCGTTCTTAACTTTCGCCAAAAACTTCAGCTACTCGTTACGTTACATGATCATTTCCTTAAAGAACTTTCTTCGCATCCGCATCGCGCTTCTGCTGCTATTTCAAAGCCTTTCGGCCCTTTTTATCTTTTTTAAAATCCCCCTTCGTTTCCGACGGGACTGCAAAGGTAGAAATCTTTTCTGAACTTCCAAAATAAATGTGAAATTTATTTTTTCAACCTCTCTCCGATTTCCGCGTTTAAATATTGTTAAACCCTTCTTTTTTCAGGTGCCGGACCCTGCGGTCCGGCCGTTCCTCCCTTGCGGAGTGGTGCAAAGATAGGAACTTTATAATATTACCTCCAAGTAAACTAAACGTTATTTTTATAACTTTATTATAAACCGCTGATGCATTGATCAATAATTTCATATTTTCATGTTCTCCCAGCTAGCTTACATAGCTAAAAACCCCCGATGTACGATCACATCGGGGGTTTTCAATTAAATGAAGCGGCTAGCGCCGCCGTCGCTTACCATCCAGCAATCTACTCACGAGGTAACTTACTGCCGCACCAATTACAGCCATCAGCACCGTATGAAACAAATTGGACCAGTCGAAGTTATTCCAGATTGAGCAGCACGTACCGCCAAGCGTACCCGCCTGCACATTATTCAACTGCCTCATCGCTCCCCTCCTCCATCGTCTTCGCCCGTTCCTTCGGCATTCATCTTTAATCCTTGATCCTTATTCTTCTGATCCCGGGTTTCCAATTCCTGCTTCCCGGTTCCTGACCCCTGCTTCCCATCATCCAGTACAGATTCGATAATCCCTAGCCCTACGGCTACATATTTTAAAATATTCAATGCCTTACCCGGCAATTTAATCGGTGCCAGCAGCACCACCTGGAGTACCTGGCTTATTTTGTTTATAATGCTTTTCATTAGTATTAAGTATTGAGTATTAAGTATTGAGACCTTAGATGTGAGATATTAGATATGAGAACCGGAAGCTGGAATCAGAGATCCGATTCCAGCTTCCCGGTTTCCGATTCCTGATCCCTTACTCCTAGTCACTAGTCTCTAGCCCCTCTAAGATTGCCGCGTCGCTATGCTCCTCGCAAAGACGAGAAAAACAGTCTAGTCTCTAACCCCTAACTCCTGGTCACTAACTCCTAACCCCTAGTCACCAATCTCAATCCACACCTCACCCCGTGCTACCGCATCCACCAGCAGTGCATACACCCGTTTATAAGCTTTGGCCGATTTCTCTAGGATATAGTCGCCATCGCTATCTATCTTATAGCGGTCACCAACCAGTAGACACCCCGAAGTGTCGCCGATGTTGTTTCCAATATGTATGTACACATGCGAATAGTTCGGTATCTTGCTTATCTCAATCATTCCCCGGTGCAGATTCGGATACCGCTTCCTATAGCGCGCATTCATCCCGCCATGGGTATTCAGCTTCAATCTATATCGACCGGCCGGTATAGCCGTGCGTCCCTTGATCTTCGTTTCACGTACCGCATCCTCCAGCCCATAGCAAATGAACTTACCATCGAGATAGCATTCGGACAGGGTACTCTCCTTCCCCTGCCGAATACGTTTTACAACGATTGTCATTAGCGAACCAGAAACGTTGCTGTCTGGCTCCAGTCGCCCGCTCCCTTGGTATTCACCGCGCGTACCCGTACTTCGTAGTAGTTGCCGGGTGCCAGCGGTGCGATGATATTGTTCCGCGAAGAGCTCGTCGTTAGGCGGTCGCTCCATGGCGCTTCCGGACTTTCAACCCTACGATAACAATATTCGTAAACCAGAACTTTTGCCTGTTTGGCGAAATCCAAACGCATCTGCCCCGATTGTGCAGTATCCGATAGCCTTACATTTAGCACCATAGAAGGTGGCAGGCTTGACGTGGACGGCGCATTGGTCGGGAATCCCGAACTGAGCAGGGTCGAAAGGTGCCCGTCTGCTACCGCATTGACATAGTATCCTAATTTCTGCAGCGCCGATACCAGTGCCGGAATACTCTCGTCCTTGATCGCCGTGTCTTCCGGCGAACCGCGCTTGCGGGCCGCAGCCAGTTTTGCCCCAAAATCATCCAACAGAAGCTGCACATCGGCAAGGTCTGGCGTGGGAGCGGGAAAATTGGTATTACCCGTCATGGCCGACAGGATCGTCGTCGCCGTTAATAATAACTGATCATCCTTCATACTTCCGAAGCCGATCAATGCTTTCATTTTTGTTGCCATTCTTTTAATTTTTTAATTGCTTCTGACCGTAAGCTATAGGCCCTAAGCGGTTAGTAAAACTGTCTCCGATATCATTGAACAGTACAAACATAGCCACCACCATAGGGCAAAATGAAAAAAGCAACGCATACCGGCGTGTAAAAAAATAAAGCCCCTCTTTTTTGTTTTTCCCGCCTTTTCCCGTTGGCACGATCATAGGTATACACCCGGTACGATGAGGTATATTTCCAAAAAACTACAGGCAGTCCGTGACAGGCTGCCTGTAGTTTTCTGTAAACTCATGGTAGATTACCGAGATCTCATTGCAGTTTTCGGCAAACTGCAATGAGTATGTAATAAACTTATAACAGTTTTTAAAAAACGTAGGGCATTCATCCATCAGTAGCAAGTACCTTGCAATAAATTCATGGTAGCCTGCCGGATACTACGTTTAGTTTTTCATAAACTAACCGGTGTTTGTAATGACCATATGGCAGTATGTAGAAAACTCCCGGTACTTTTAAGCAAACGACAGGTAGTTCGGGGCAGACTACATGTCGTCTGAAACAAACTGCCTGTCGTTTCTTACGCTAACTCCTACGTTTGCCCTTGGAGGCAAGCAGGGTTTTGTTCAGATCACGGGGAAAATAGTAATCGATCTTCCCCAGCCACATGGGCTGCAGCTTTCCTTCGTCCACATAGGCACGGTAGGTGGAGTCGGCGATACCTAATTTTGCCATTACCTGGGGTTTGAGGAGCAATGGCTGTTCTAACAGGCTGAGCAGGTCGCGGTCCAGGATATCGGCCATGAGCTGCTGGATCTCCTCCATGCGTTCCATACGCAGGGCGATGAGCTGCAGTGTTTCCTGCTGTCTTTTCAGGACGATTTTTTGGTTTTCGATAACCTGTGCCTGTTTTTCGAGCAGGTCATTGGTCCTGACCGTTTGTTCGATCAGTTGCTGGAAGTACTTTTCCATTGATAAGAGGATGTGCTCCGGAGCCTATCCCGGAGCACGCTCATTATTTCCCGATCAGCCAGCTGTACTTAGTAAAACTTCCGTTCTATAACACCCTCATCGAAGGACGTAAAGAACATGGAAACTCAAAACAACATACCTCTGGCTACATAGCATTTAGAAAAACGAGCAGAACTGGTTCCTAAGCGGCTATAAACTTAGTTGCTTGACCCCTAAATTTATCTGGCATCTACATCTTAATCATAGGTCTGTATATATAGCTTATGGGCGATATCGTTGGACAGCTCGATCCGTTGTCTAATTTCCTGATCGATCAACTGTAGTTTTGGCAACGGTGCCGTGCCGAGCAGCGATGACTTTTCAGTGATGCTACGGAAGGACGCTTCCTGCTCCTGCACAAATGAGCGGTCAGAAGTTGCGATACTGTTGATCTTGTGCAGTTTGATCACCGCTGTACTATCTTCATCGCTTTTTAGCAACATGCGTCCGCCTCCGATATGGGTTCTGGTGTAGAAGAGATCAAAATATTGACCGTTCGGTTTACGCCTTGCCGATACCCAGTCCAGTTGATTTTTCCAGATCTGCGCCACCTGATCATGCAGTAACCCGATAACTTCCTTTTCACGGAATACCTTATACTCGATATAGAGCTGCAGTTCATAGAGCATGGAATCAATGGTTGACGGGGACCAGATCTCCTGTGATGGAATTTCCATATACGCTGCGTAGATACTTTCAAACTCAGCCGTAAAGTCCATCTCTTCCATATCCTTCACAAAATCTTCATAGTACATCAAAGGTCGCTCCCTATCCGTCTGATTTTCCATCGCCCAGGTAAAAAGTTTGAAATAGATCAGTTCCTTATGGGGCATAAAATGAAAAATAGGAATCTCATCGGCGAGGAAGAGCATCTCTGCGCGTATTTTTTTAGCAAATAACCGTATACTCACCGCTAGTCTATTTAAGTATTCACGGTATCCATTTTCCCTAAAATCCTTTAAACTGATATAGGAAAACCCAAGAAGTCCCGTTTTGTTTACAAAAAGATCTTGTACAGGCAGGCCGAAATGTTCGATAATCTTGGCGGCATCCTCAAACTTTAACCAACTGTTTCCTTGCCGAAGGGAATAAACACTTTTATAGCTCATAAAAAGCAATCCCTCCAGTTCTTTATACACATGGCTGCCGATCACTTTTTCAAGTGACTGGAACAGGTTACGCTGGTACTTCTTTTTTTCTTCTTTCATAGTTAATTGTTTAGTAAATTATCTTAAATAGGCTTATAATTTGTAATCCCAAATTTGATTACGAACAAATATAACCAAGTTCATTCCCCGACAGTTCCCCTTTACTCATCTTTTTTCGTCCTCTCGTTTTAAAAAATTTCCCATAAACGGATAGATACTACGCTTGATACACATTAAGCTTCCGTTTTTCGGGAGACTTCTATCTAGAGTTCACAAAATCTTACTAAAAAGGTAAACATCCGGCTGTGGAGGCCAAAAATCCACATTTCCGGTATGCACCCAGCTTTATACCTTCGTGTATACAATTAAATTCTTAAGTATATGCGCAAACAATTCCAACACATCGACCAGGTCCTCGGAGACAGCAGTGTCCGATATTTCGCCGAAGGCTATCGTTATTACGACATTCAGGTGCACGAGGGAATTTTAAAAGACAGAGAGCTGGCAGGCCAGGTTTCCTTTAACTACTGCGGGCCGGAGCGCCCGAGGGGCGAGGAGGTGCATGTCGGCAGCATCGAATTTACGGCTCTGGCACTGCAACTGGCGAGCCATGCACTGTACCTGATGATAGGCCTGAGTAATGAGCAGATCAGCAGCGCTGCCCTCAGCGACCTGCATATCAAGCTGCGCAGCCCGCAGTACCTTATGGCTACTTCCTACCGTGTCAAGGTGGTTTCCAGTACACAAAGCGCTGAAAGTGTACCGGGAACCCGCAGCACCTTTGCTATTACAATCGGCACACAGAATAGTATCCTAATTGCCATAGATCACCAGCGTCCCTATTACCGCTATCTCGATCCCCAACAGCGGCTTTGTCTCGACTGCGAACAGTTATATTCCTCGGGCTATAAAAACCGGGAAATCCATATCGAAAAGGTAAATCTCATTACGGAACAGAACCGTGCAAGTGCCTATATCCGCAGCATCGTTACCGAAGGCAGCCCAATGGAAAAGGGTATCGGATCTACCCGCCATATGTGGTTGCCTACCGACGCCCTTATTGTATTCGGACAATTGATGCAGGCCTTACTTTTCACGCAGCTGGGAATAGACCGTCTCCGCTGTCCGAATATCTGGCTGCGGCAGCTGACACTCGCAAGCGGCCGTCCGATATTCGAAGATCACTGTGATGGAGCTATCCTGTTCCACGACAGCCGTGAGGTGAACAGGGAAAACCAGAAATGGCAGCTCATCTCGCTCAGCGGGACCGTCGGTAATTATCGCGGGAAGTTTCAAGTAGGATTTCAAAAAATAGAATCATGAAGAAAATTGTTATAAGCGGCACCTATTGCACCGGCAAGACCACGCTCGCACTTGCGCTTTCGCTGGCCAGCGGTATACCTGCCACCCACGCACTGACCATGCGCGAGATACTCCCTATGCTTTACCCGGGGAAAACCCTCCGGCAGTGCACTCCTGTCGAACTCATAACGTTGGGCATGAAACGGTTTGGGGAACGCATCGAAAGCGAGTCAGATCTACCGCATGGGTTTATTTCCGACGGATGCCCCATACAGGAGTGGCTGTATGGCAGTACACGACTGATCACCGGAGCCTATCCGGATGAGAAACCCTGGAAGATGAAATTCCGGCAACTATTAAACCCAGGTAGATACCGTGATTTTCAAAAACTGTTATCGGGATTTGAAGGCATGGCCAAGGAATACACCTGTGGTCATTACGACCAATTTATCCATCTGCCGGTGGAATTTGATTTTGTACCAGACGGACACCGGCCTACTTCCGAGCGGTTTCGGCAGGAATCCGAGAAGCGTCTGCTTAAGACATATGATGAGCTACTGCTAGAACCTGAGGTTATCCGCGGCAACCATATGCAGCGGTTGCAGCAGGCCGTGGATATACTGGGGATCACACCCCTGATGTCGCTTGAGCAGTGTGTATTACAGGCTGAATTTAAACGTTCTAACCGCTTTGACAGTGTTCGGCTGGAAACCCGAAATAACAAGCGCCCCTAATTTATCAGTATAGATTCTCCCTACGGATCGGGCACGGCCAGCTGGGAGATTATTATACGATTATCTCATAAACAAAAGTATATATGAACGCACGAAGCACTATTTTAAGGTTCCTACCGCAGCAGCTGCCAGCAAAAGACGACAGCTACAGCATCGGCCGATTGCCGATCAGCTACCTCCCCATAGGGGGCAGGCAAGCGCTCGCGGATAGCGGTTTTAAGAAAGTCGCTTTTTGCACGGGCCCTGCGCTATGGCGCTGGCGTAAGTTTGCGCTCTTTCCCCGTGGGGCGGGGAGATAAGAATATCTAAGACCTCTGTATTGTACAAAAGCAATAACCCTGAAAGTTGGGGACACAGCGGCCAACATGCCAGTAACATGTTGTGACCAATGATAAACGTATTGTGAAATGAAATTTTTAACAAAATGGCTACATTTCAATTAAACAATCCAAACGCACCAGGTTCACCTTCAAGTTATTCGTTAGGTAATCCAGGTTGTGACGGCAACAATCAAATCTGTACAATTGAGGCAGATAATGTTGGCGGAGCACCGGATATTACCGATGACTTAAAGAATGAAATGCTTGAAGCGTTGAATACACGTAATAACACAGACAACGTCACGCTAAAATCCTAAATTGGATTGGACGTTAATATGTAATGAGGGCTATGAAAAATCATAGCCCTTTTGTTATTTTTTGTCGTACATAACAAACACCTTAATCTTTCTCTCCTCCTCGATAAGATCTAATCCGTTGTCGTTTAGCAACGTTTTCAATTCAGAGAATGTGTTCCAATTGCGTCCCGACAGCATCGTATCTTCCGGTACATCATACAGAATGGGCGGGATATCAGCATTCAAATCCGCCATGAAAGCAAAATCCGCAATCGTGGTCTGTCTATTATGCAACTTACTTCTCTTCGATCTACCCTCTGTAATAATCCAGCACCGCACAAACCTATCCTCCAGCGCACTCCGCAATTTCACTTTTGAATCCAGATCGTTGATAATCCATCGCATCTTCTCATCCAATCCAGTCTCCTGACTGAAAAGTGCTTCATAACTAATGCTATATTTTCTTTTCCAGATCTCCTCATATTTTTCAACGCTGTGCCTGAAATCAAATTTCTCTTTGGCGACGGACTCAATAACAATACGATGGGGTTTCATATAAGGGAGCTTCTCGATCTTTCCGTATACATAGAGATAGGCAGGTACTATTGGTGTATTTATCATATACTCGCGCACCAATCTATTTGTGCTATCAATATATCGACCAAATTTCGTGTTGGAAAAGGAAAGATGACCTTCAAAAGTAGAATTAGGGAGCTTACTTTGGTAAAGCATATTGGTCTGCAACGGAATAGCGTCATTATATTGCAAGAAATCCGCTTTTGTAGGAAGATCGATCTCACCGGCTTTCAAGAGATCCGCCACGTGCGCGCTATCCACAAATTCTGTAAAGGAAATTGCCTGCACCACTCCGTCAAGAATCCAGGCAGTATGTGGAACCGTCCGATGTGGAAATAGTGAAAAAAGCAAACTGTCATTAACGACAACATCTAGCCCTGACCGTGTAATAACATCATTTCGAGCACTAAAGTTTGAAACACGCTCTCCAGTTTCGGGAGTTACGAGAACAATTTTCAGACTATCTCCAAAATTATTCTGTAGTTTCCTTAATTTCTCCAGACTTGCCAGACAACTTGTACAGGATGTATTCATAAAATCCAATATAACCAAGCGTTGCGATAGACCAACAGCTGCAGGCAACCTGCTTCCGTTCATGAGCTGCCCCATATCCTGGGAGGGCATCCTATCGCCTACTCCCAAGACTAACCTTGGGATAGAATCTGATGCCTTTAACGTTGTTGCGCTATTAATAAGCACAAATACAACGATCACTATATTTTTAAAAATCTTCATCTTATCTTTTCGTTTGTTCCAGATCCGAATTATTTATTACGGACAGCGGTATTAACTGCACATAACTTATATCACCGGGTTTTAATTCATAATTTTTATCTTCCCACCTGCGACTTAAGGTTTGGGCCGTTGCAACATCCATGTTTAATCTTTTTAGATCGGGCCAACGACGTTGCCGCATAATAAGTTCTTTTCTACGTTCGAGGAGAACAATTTGAAGTAGTTCCGACGGATCCCGCTCGACGATTGGATTGTATTCATCCTTTTTCCATCTTGATAGTAATAGTGTATTAATATCCTCTAGCGCTTCATCTATTTTGTTGATGCGTACATTGCTTTCGGCCCTTATTAATAGTATTTCATCCACAGCTAATCCGCTGAAGGGTGCTTGATTGAGTTGACCATCATAGTTGCCCTTGTAGGAGAAGGTGCCATCTGCATTCTCGATAAAAAATATCTTACGTCGTAGATCGTTCGCGTCAAAGGTGTCAATAAAATCTTGGTCAACCTTCCATCGTGTTCGCGTATAGGTGGCACTCCCCGTAGAAATGGCCTGAAATATAACTTCATCATTGAATCGTAGAATCGGTGTATTACTCGAGGCATTTAAAGTATTGAAGTCCACTAAACTGCTTTTGGATTTAAGCGCCTCGTTTGCATGGTACCGTGCAAGAGGATAATCCTGTAAATATAAATATAGCCTGGCAAGGAGTGCGTCTGCGGCACATCGTGTGGGTCGGGAAGGTACATTAGTATACTCCGGCAAAATATCTTTTGCTGTGATTAAATCTGATAGCAGAAGTTCGAAAAACTTCCCTAATTTCGACCTACCGGTATTCTCCTCAATATTGGGTGTCATCCGATAAGGTATGGCTTCCTGTAAAGCATTACTTCCATCTTTTCGCGGTATATCAACGAAAAGTTCGGACAAACTCAAGTGGGCGTACGCACGATAAAAGAGTGCGGTTCCTTTCAAATGCAAGGCCTCTCTAGAAACGGCCAAACCGCCCACTACCTGAAGCACCTGATTTGCATTGTACACCACCCGGTACGGAAAGAACCATTGCGTAGAGGGTGGAGCTACAGTTTTGTCCCATATGAATAGTTCCCTATCTTCGAGAATAGCGAGTGCATTCCAATCGGCATAGGTCAACATAAAATTATCCGAACAAAGCTCTCCTATATAAGGATAGCCTTGATTCAGTATACTGTAATTGTTCATCAGTGCATCGGCATCTTCCAATGTAGAAGGAATAGCCATTTTCATATCCGCCTTTTTTTCGAGGAATTTCTCACAACCCGAACATAGGCCAAGTGTAAGTAGTGCAATGTATATTTTTATATTTTTCATGGTATTTCGTTTACATATTTACCGATAGACCGAATGTGTAGATACGTGGTGTTGGAATCATCTTATGAAAATCAGGATCGATCGGATATTTTGTTTTTTTCCAGACCATAATGTTCATATTGTCTACATTGAAGAACAACGAAGCGTTTAATTTTAACTGCCTCATGTTTGGCAACGCATAGCTCAGGTTCACATCCTTTATCCGGATGGCATCGCCCCTCTCCACAAGTACGTCCGAAAACGCGTAGAAACTATCCCGTGAATTGTTGACCGGAAAAATAAATGCCGGCACATCGGTCCTCTGTTCGTCGCCCGGCTGTTGCCAACGATCTTCAAAATCCTGATGCATTGTCCAGTAATTCGCCAGACCACTATAATTCACACTTTCGCGTCTAAAAACGAACTTAAATCTATATTGTAGGTTGGTGGATAAACTCAACTGTTTATACCGAAACGTATTCCTGAAGTACCCCGAATATAACGGCACAGTTGACCCCATAAATCTAAGATCTTCTACGGGACCAGATGCAAACTGGTTGTAGTTTTTACTGATCTCACCATTCATCCAACCTTGTGGCTCGCCCGTGGCAGGGTCTAATCCGGCATAAGCGTATGCATACAGGCCATAGAGGTCACGTCCTTCCACGGGATTAGGCGTATAGGCATCACCCATATAACTATCCGCCCGGCTGGACTTATAATTATATTTCCGTGTTATGTTCCGGTGATAATTGAAAATAAAGTTTGTTTGCCATGTGAAATGATCTTTCATAATATTGGTGGTATTGATATTTGCTTCCACACCTTTTCCCGCGAAATGTGCTAGATTAACAATCTGAGATTCAAATCCCGTCGTGGGGTCTAACATGGATCTTGCAACCACATCCCTTCCATCTTTCAGATAGAAATCGAGAGTCCCATGCACTCTATTACTGCGGGAAGAAAAATCTGCTCCGATATTAAAAATCCCCACGCGTTCCGATCTATAGGTCGGATTTGACGGGCTAACCATATAAGCGTAAGGTAGCCCTGTAATGCTATGCGTACCACTGTACTCCATAATTGGCTGGGCAGAAAATGATGAATTTGCATTACCGTTATACCCGAATGTGGATCTCAGTTTTAGCTTTGAAAAAAGAGAAGATTTAAAGAAAGGCTCCTTGGCAATATCCCATGCGATACCGCTTGACCATAACGGTTGCCATTTGTCGTTGGTTTTTACCCCGAACAGGTTTGAAGCATCTTTTCTAAAACTGGCGCTTAAAATATACCTGTTGTTATACGTGTAAGACATATTAGCAAAAACAGAAAGAAAACGTTGGTTAAGCTCTTCAAACTTGACCCCATCATGGATCTGTCCCGATCCGGAAACACCGTTTAACAGGCGATAAGTGGTGGCATAATTGACCCGTTTATATCCCAAGGTTTCCTTATCATAGCCATACAGATTATATGCGTCGCTTCTATCATTAAGATCTTTAACCTCACCACCGGTCAACGCACTGATCTTATGTCTGCCATCATCAAACTCGTTATCATACGCCATAGTCCCGCGAAAATAATGCGCTGTAATCTTGCCATTGGTCTGATTCAGGATGTCGCCAATGGGTACATTGTTGATCAATGTATTGGCGGTCCACTCGGTAAAGGTATTTGTATATCGTCGTGTGTAATACGAGTCGAAGCCTTGCCAATTGCTTATTTTTAAGCCCGACTGTTGGTATTGGTAAGAAAGCTGCCCATTTAGTCCGGGCAAGACATCTACTTTTGTTCCGATATTAAAAGTCATATCCTGCGTTCTTGCCTTATTCTGACTGGCCTCCATTTCGTTAAAAATGTTGTATGGAGCGGGAAGTAGACGCCCTCCGGCAAGCGTATCCATATAAGATTTGCGAACAGTTACCGTTTCCAGATCAATACCATTTCCTAGATCATCAACCAGTCGCAGGTATGGATAAAAGCTCCGTCCACCTCCTGAATAGAGTGATCCGAAAGAAATCTGCGAATCCGTACCCACATTTTTTGTAGTGTTATCTCCATATATCATCTGCATATTGATTTCTACCCTTTCAATTGGCCGTAGATTAAGCATCAGCTTTGAAGAAATGCGCTCATAATTGGAAGACTGGATATTGTTTCTATTTTTATCGATGCCCACACTTGCAAAGTAATCCATCTGTTTATTTCCTCCGGAAAGGTTTATTGCATATAATTGATTAAAACTCGGGCGGTACACGTACTTCATGTAATCATTGCGTACATCATTTTTACTCCACCCATCCTTTGATCGATGATATTCGGCAGAGTCTATGGCACCTTTTCGCAGATCATTCAATAGCGCAACCATAGGCGATATTGTCCTGTCGGGAGCATTGATCTGCCAATCATAAAACTTATTATTGAAAAGGAACTCTTCCATTTCCATAAAAGACGAACTCGACATATAGGGCATCTTATAGATATCTGGTTTTTCTCCAACTTGGGATGAGATGTTTACCCCCAATTTTAAACGCCCATCTTTACCTGCTTTTTTAGAGGTAAGCACGATTACCCCGCTACCTGCTCTTGTACCCCAGATTGACGCCGCAGCGGCATCTTTTAAAATGGTTACCTGCTCGATATCGTTGGGATTGATGCTATTGATATCGCCTTCATATGGGAAATTATCCAAAATTACCAATGGATTATAAAAACCATAAAAGGTAGACGTACCGCGTACTGTGAGCTGTTGCAAGGGATTTAGCCCCTGTATCCTTTTTTCAAAACGCAGGGACGGTGATAGCCCCTCCAACCGTGATATAATATTACCACCCTTACTAATATTCAGTTTATCTTTACCTATAACCTCAAAACTTCCCGTTGCCCGCTCTTTCGGTATATTTTGATATCCTGTGCTTATTACCTCTACCTCCTCGATCTGGTTGTCGGAAGGCTGCAGTATGATCTCTACGGATGTTGTCGTTTCATCATAAGCAACAGATTGCTTGTTGTATCCAATATGATTGATATTTAATATACCTTTTTTCTCGGCGACGGTGACACTGAACTTACCCTCTTTATCGCTTAGTGTATACTTCTTTCCTATAGTGACAGACACACCTTCAATAGGTAGCCCGTTGGCAGCCGAGCGTACTTCTCCTCCGAGTATACGACCCGACTGCGCCTGGGCATCACTAAACAACACATATAAAACAAAAAACAGAATAAGTCCAATGACTCTAATCTGTATATTTTTAATAACTCTATGGCTTTTATCTCTGTCATCCTGACGAGAGGACTGCGAAGCAGGCGTCACGGTCGAGTGCGGGGACTGCGGCTGACGCAACATTGCATCTTTAAATTGACTAGGAATAACGCTTCGCAATAGCGCATAGCTCTCCCCTTTGCGTAATTTTCGCATTCTTTTAGTTGTTGCGTAAAGAACGAGTTCTTTACTGTTCAAAAATCAATTGATACTATTCCGAATGCACCTTTAGCACTTCATAATCTGGTTTATACTGTTCTTAGCAAGCCATTCACGGAATAAAAAAACCGATCCTCTCCCCTATTTTATAGCGGAGAATGTACTACATGATTTGCAGGGTATGAAAAATACAGCTAACTTTAGATTGGAAACATAAGAAGCCTGCCGTAAAACCATTTTGACCTATACAAACGCTTGTGTATGGACATGATGAGGACCGGTTGCGGACAATTGGAAGGATGGGGATGTTTTGGTGTCCCCTTTCGCCTATTTGTCCGACTTACTCCGCTTAGGTTGGCGGACGCTTTTTGTTCTTTGTTAGGATGTGGTATACGAATCGAAGTCTCACCTCTTTGAGGTGGTGCTGGGTACTGTAGATGTGGTTTAAACTCGTTCTCATAATTTAAAAATTTATGATAACGATGACACTCGGCAAAGCTTGGAGGAACGGGGTGTTGGCTGAAAACCAATAGGGCGAGCCTCAATGCTTTGAACGTGGTACCGCTAAGAACCTCTACGACCGAAATCGTAGCTCCCCAAAGACTGACATGAGACCCGCCCTATCGGACTGTATCGACAAAGATAACAAAATCCAATAGATAGCGAGCTCACGATCGACTCATAGGGAAAATTAGCGGTTTTCGTTTATGAGTGACATCGTAAAAACAGCGGTTACGCCACTGCTATATTAGTCGCTTATTTAACTGATTCAAAGATACAAACAAATAATTGAATTAACAAAATTATAAAACTCAATTATTAAAAAACATGAATAAAACAGAGCTTAACGAATACGACCTAGTTATAAGCAACCTAGAGGATATGAGGTTATTTCTAAATATTGAGATGCAGGAAATTGATGAGTATGCGGAGTTGGGAACAAATACTTACTCAAGAATTGTTTCTAAAAAACAACCTATACGACTAGATGAATTAATTTCAATTGGAAAACATATCTATAATATTAAGACTGTACAAATCTTAAGTCCTAATTTAAAAATGCCTCAATCGACCAAATTACCTCAGGAAATAAAGAATATTGTTACACGAAGAAAAGGTAAAACTCCAAGAACTCAAGTAAAGCGAGATATAATCCAATTTTGTATTCTTATACTAAATAGGCATTTCAAAATCGATGATAATTTTACAAACTCGCTGATCAAATCATATTTTAACGCTGAACTAGATTTAGCGTTCAAAGGAAAATCCATTCAATGGAACCGAAGCATCCTATCCCCTTTTGTCGAAGATACAAATACAACTCAGTCTGGAAAGACTAAATCAGAGAAAGTGTATAAGTTAATCAAAAAATTACCCTCTGATATGGTGAAAAAAGCTAAAGAAACTGTCGGAGAAGATTGGCTGAATGAGATGGAAGAGAAAAGTAACCATTTATGACACTACCTAACACTATAGACAGGAGGTAATTATGGCCAAGAACAAGAAAATAGAAATCGGAGGTAAAGAAATAAGTATCATTTCGCAAAAGCAAGATGACTACATTTCCCCTTTATGGCTAAAGGAATTCGAGAAACACATAAAAACGGAGTAACAATATTAATGAAAGCAATAATTGCAGACGTAATCAAGATTACCAAGAAGGCCACAGGCTGGCGTCGGAATGTTTCCGGTGTCTTGACGTTGATTGGAGACGGAGACACGAAAATCTCAAACTGATATGAACGAAATTTGTTGAAGAAATAAAGCAACTGCTTAGTAAGGCAAGAGAAAAAGTTGGGAGGAGTTTAAACAGATTTTGGGGAAAAACCTAATATTGGGTGATTAACAATGTTTAAATCTTTTCTAGTTAATCTGTAGCCAGATATGGATTACATAAATGTAGTTCTAATTGTAAGGCCAATAACTTTAAAACCTAATAAATGAATAATCCCAGAATTTCTTTTTGCACGACCTGCATGAACAGGTTATCCTATCTCAAGCAAACGCTGCCGCAGAATTTAGCTGATAATATGGATTATGAAAACCTCGAGTATGTGTTGCTTGATTATAATTCTTCTGATGGTCTGGAAGAATATATAAAATCAAACTATTCGGAAGAATTAAACAATGGTAAGCTAGTCTATTTTAGGATCGATTCTGTTGAGTTCTATGATTGGACGCATTCAAGAAATCTTGCGGTTTCTTTAGCCACCGGCGATATTATCTGCAATATTGATGCAGACAATTTTACGGGAGCGGGGTTTGCAACGTACGTAAACCAAATGTTCAACAACATGCAGGACGTATTTTTGACCACCTATTATGTGCCGCTCCGCAAAAATGATGTACTAGGTAGGATATGTATGTTAAAGAGTAGTTTTTTAAATATAGGTGGGTATGATGAGCGGATGAAACATTACGGTTTTGAGGATATTGACCTGATTCATCGCTTGGAGCGGTCGGGTATTAATAAAGTGGATATTACAAACCCTTTGTTCTTAAACGCAATACAACATTCTAATAAGGAGCGAACACTAAACTCGAAAGAAGGATCGTCTCTTAAAGATCTTTATATCCGATATATAAACGGATACAGCTCGCAGTTGCTTTTCCTATTTCATGATTACACAACTATGAGTGGTACAATGATAAACAATATTCTTTTCAGTAAGCTGGGAGCGAATACACCTTCAAATTTTTCACTCCGGTATAATTATTCGATTTTGGAGAACTCTTGGGAAAGCGGGGTGTGGTCAACTGATGGAACAAGAAAAATCAGCAATCTTAAGAATTTTTACCGAATAGAATCTAAATATTTACGGGAAGAAGCCATGTTTTTTTACCACCAGATATCAAACAGAATGATAATGGAAGAAAACACGAGAAAAGGGATTAGCTTCGTAAAAAACGAAATTCAAAAGAAAGGCAATCTTTATAAAAATTTTTCTCCTATTCCTCTAGAGGTTTAACCTACAATATGCGTTTTTCAAGCTAAATAGCACCTAAATTTAACTATTCACTTCTTCTTTCCAAGGTATGATACCATCCAGAACTCCGGTTTTTATTAAATTTTTAAACAAGACGCCATTGAAATGGAGATGGGAAGGAGTGCTCCCCGTAACTACATTGTACAGCTTATTTTTTTCGATATAAAAGTCATCTAACACGGTATTTATTTCTTCAAGATATACGTTGCTCATCTGAGGTTTACGAAGAATATCAATCCGGTTGACGAACGTCTGGAAGATGGAACAATGGTAATCTAGTCGTATGTCCTTTCGGTTAAGCAAATACAGTTTTGTCCATAGATATTGATTACTCATACGGTAATTATTTTCCGACAATATCCCAGAGGAAAGCATAGCGTCAAATTTATCAAACAGACTCAACAATGCTGACACTGTGCCAATATAACCGCCAGAATTGAGGTACTGAAACTTAGTTTCCCCTACACCATATTCGAGTCTATGCGCCTCGTGCGGAAAACAGTTAGTCTCGGTCGAAAACACGACGGATCCCCCGATCGCATCGTATTTTTTTAGTATTTCTTCTTCCCCTGAGACAAACATCGTATCATAACCGTCAGTGAACAGGACTATTTCATTTGGGTTTAACGTTCTGAGGTATTTATTGACATGGAAATCTTTCAGCCGATGGCTCTTCCATCCTCCTTCATTATACAATGTTTTTAAGTTTAGACCGAAGTAGTCACATGATTTTAACAACAGTTTGTAGCCGGGGTTTTCCGTATCGGATATACAGGTCAGAACAATCATAAGTTTATAATATTTTATTTACAGTATATTTTCTAGAATAAATTTGTGATATAGAAGACGGAGATAATTATTATTTTAGTTTATACCGCAAATTGTCAAACAACCTTTCTATTAAGCGACGCTGGTGGACGATAATGTCTCCGGTGCCCTTGGTCTCGAAACGAAAGCCTAGTTCAGATCCGTAATTCGTTTTCAAATTTTCTGGTAAAGAAACATTCACTAAATAATTTTCTACAGCTCCCTTTGTCGTATTTTGAACATTGGTAGTTAATGAGATGGCAGATACTATCCCTTTTATACTTCCATACTCCATGTAGGGATAATCTTCCAATTTGATGATAACTTCTTGTCCTATTTCTACCTTACCTGCGCCTTGAATGGGCAAATTCATTTGGCCCAACACATTAGTCTGCAGCGGAACAATCGTAAAAATCGGCTCACCGCTTTGCACAAATTCACTTTCTACCCAAAACTTTAGAAATTGTACCCTACCATCCATTGGCGCCTTGAGTACATATTTATCTTCCCACATCTTAAAGTGATCTTCCAGATCTGTAAAGGCTGAAATCAAGCCGAGCTCCAGTTGATTTTTCTTTTCCATTTTTTGGATCACAGTCTGTTGCAGCTGGCTCTCCGTTTGCTGTAACTGGCTATTGGTATTGGCATACTCCTTAAGCATATTTTGGTAAGCGTCCCGGGCTGAAATGAGTGTCATCTTTGCCCGTTCGTTATCTGCTTCGGAAAGCACCCTTTTTGAAAACAGAATAGAATCCCGGTCTGAAAACTTGCCCACAAGCCCCATGTTGGATTTGCTCATTTCAATTCGATGTGCTGTAATGTCCAGAATCGTCTTGTATTCCTGAATTAGCTTGTTTAATACTTCAGTTTGTTTGTCATACAGGTTTGCCTGATAGTACTGTGCCATCTGTGCAAAAGCGTTGAGAAAAACAAAATATTTATTACTTAATTCACCCAGCGAAACATTTTTTGGGAAAAGAGCCAGTTTATCAAAGCTTTTGATGTCATTTATACGAAATTCACTGATCAGATGCCCCACCTTTATTACATCGTCTAAATCTGCTGCATTATGTATAATGCCCACATATTCCCCCTCCTTTACTTCTTTGAAATTTCGAATGTTGTTAAATTGCAATCTCCCGGAGGTGTGGGCAACCAGTTTTACTGGTGCACTACTAGCGTTGATGGTGATTGCTCCTGTTACAATATCCGGGTAACTGATGAACCATCCAAAAGAAAAGAATACAGTCACCAGCGCCAATACAAAAAGGGTGATCCGTAGGCCAAAGCGGGTGGGCATCCGATCAATGATTGCCTGAACTTCCTCCGTACGTTCGGCATTTTTAAACTCTTCGGGTGTAACTTCAGTTTCCATATCTATCCTTCGGTTGGTTTGGTTTCTGTCTCGGATCTTATTTCAAATGACTCTTGCTCGTTGAATACCATCCTTTTCGAACCTTCATTGCTTTCTATATAGTTCTCAATCTTTCCGATTATCTTACTATCTATTTTTGGCTTCAGCTCACCTTCATTCTCTTTCGCTGCTGAGTTATCCGTGATGTTACTGACTAGGTCTACCTGCGACTCTACAAGCTGATAATAAAGTCCGCGTCGCTTCATAAGTGTTTCGTGCGAACCAGTTTCAACCACACTTCCTTTTCGCATAACAACAATTTGATCTGCTTTACGGATCGTACTTAAACGATGTGCCACTACCACGACGGTCTTATCTTTAAAGACATTTTCCAACGAGGTAATAATTTTCTGCTCATTGATCGTATCCAATGAGTTGGTGGCTTCATCAAAGAACAGAAAGTCCGGATTCTTATAAAGTGCCCTAGCGATCAGTACCCGCTGTTTCTGACCACCGCTTAACCCACGCCCACGCTCACCCATCATGGTTTGATAACCTAAGGGAAGCTGTTCTATCTCTTTGGCAATATTGGCGGTTTCGACGGCTTGACGTAATAGTGCATAATCGATTTTCTCATCGTCCAATACAATGTTGTTCAGTATCGTATCATTAAATATCTTCCCGTCTTGCATTACCACACCGACTTTATCCCGCCATTGCTTCAGGCTAATATTGTTGAGATTCATATTACCGATCAGAATTTCGCCGTGTGATGGCTTGTAAAGACGGAGCAACAGTTTAAGTAGTGTGGATTTACCACTACCGCTATCGCCTACAATCGCTGTAATCTTTCCTTCAGGTATGGATAGGTGCAGACCGTTTAGAACCACAGGTGAATTGGCTGTATACTGAAAAAAAACATTCTTTAACATCAGGCTTTTGTCTTGCGTGAGCGCCAGACTGTTATTGCCTGTATTTTCGTCTTCTTCCTGTTGCTGGTGTATTTCGTTTAACCTCAGAAAACTCAGATGTGCAAATTGTGCCGAAGTGATAAAACTAACAAACTGCTGGACTGGACCACTTAACATGCCGATGATAAATTGCGTAGAAATCATTACCCCGAATGTGATATCCCCGGCGATAACCGCCTTTGCGCAAAAAAAAGTAATCAGCAAATTCTTGATATTGTCGATACATTGTGCACCCAGGTTTTGAATATTGTTGATTGTTAAGCTTCTCAGATTTACTTTATATAGCTTTGCCTGTATGTTTTCCCATTTCCAGCGCTTAGCCTTCTCGTAATTGTTCACCTTGATATCCTGCATACCCTCTATCGTTTCTACCCAGTAGCTTTGATTTTTAGAAATTAACTCAAAATAATTCCAGTCCAATTTACGCCTGAGTTTCAAAAAAGCCAGTACCCAGAGTATATAAAGTGTACTGCCCGCCAAGAATGTATAGAAGATAAAGGTATTATAAATCCATAAAATAATGCCGAATACCACAAACGTTAATACAGAGAAAATCGTATTCAGCGAATTGTTCATAATAAAACTCCGGATACGTTCATGGTCGTTTGCTCTCTGTAAGATATCGCCCGTCATCTTTGTTTCGAAAAAGGTAATGGGAAGCTTCATGAGCTTCATTAAGTAATCAGAAATAAGTGCAATATTTATCCGGGATGTGACGTGAACCAATATCCAGTCGCGTACTGCATTTGAAAGGGTTATCGAAAGAATAATAGCAATATTGGCGATGAGCACGATGTTGATGAAATCGATATCCTGCCGTTGTATACCCACATCGATCACGGCTTTAGAAATAAAGGGTAAAAGGGCTTGTAGCAACGTCACGATAAACATCACGACAAACAGATTAGCAAAATTCTTCCTATACGGTGTAAAATACCCAATTAAACTGTCTATTGTTTTCTTTCTGTTCCGTTTTTCATCTTCGTGCATAAGCTTGAAATCTGCTTGCGGCTCTAATGCTAGTAGCACTCCTTTTTTATGCTCGTACTGCGGCTTACACCAATTTTTCACAAACTCCTGATGGCTATAACTTAGCAGACCCTTCGCCGGATCAGAAACATAGATTTTTTTAGCTGTTGCTTTGTAGACAACTATAAAGTGACTGTTGGCCCAATGTACGACGCAGGGTAACGGTACTTTTTCATACAGATCCTGAATAGTAGCTTTAATACTAATACTTCTTAGGCCTATACTTTCGGCTGCATGGCTCAGATCAAGAAAAGAGACCCCTTCTCGGGATAGCCCACATTTATCTCGTAGATATTGCAAAGAATAAAACTTGCCATAAAATTTTGAAATCGTTTTGAGGCAGGCTGGACCACAATCCATCATATCTAACTGCCTATCAACTGGAAAAGGTCTAAACATGGTTCATAATCTAGAATTTTAGTTTTTTTTCAAACTTGTTTGCTAATATAAAAAATATTTCATTTCTTTATGAATAATAAAAAAAATCAGCATTTATAAACTGTCTAAAACCAATTAGCAAATATGATCACTCTCATCGGAATATTCGCCTATAGAGCGATATGTAATCGAATTATCACCGCAACTTATTCAGTAGCGAAGTTCTCTGAAATAATCAAACCGCATTGGGTCAGGACAGCAATCTCCCATCACCAGCTATACTAATGCAATGAACTATCCTCTTTGTTTTGCGATTTATTATACCCGGCAGGGATGGTCCAACTTGCTAAAGAACTGTTTGGAGACTCTCGTGCAACAGTTGCAAAAAGAGGCTGGCTGTAAAGGCTACGCGCTCTACTTCTGCCAGGAGCAGGGAGAACATATACGGCTGGAGCTGTACGTGCGACCCATGGCCCCGCAGAAGATACAATTATACCAATCGACCATTGAGGCATTCATAACTGCCCATCCGACACTAAGGCCTGATAAGCCCCTACCCCTCCATGATTCATTTTTTTTAGACCTACCCAATAACAGCGTATACACCAATACCTTTAAACCTGCGTTACCCTATACTGCCCATATAGCACCTCCGCAGGTTGCTCTAATTCGAAAGCAGATATCTGCACTGATGATGGAAGTCTTTGCCGAAAACCCGATGGATCAGGATGCCCTATTCAATTTTTACCTTTGTCTCCAAATAGTCGCACTGGCTGTATTTGACAGCCTACTAAGCGCAGCATCAGAGGTAGTTCATGCTGATTATGGGAAGCTGACTGCCCGACTGTCCAAGGAAGAAGGCAGCAGACTTGGTGTTGACGCTGATAAGTTGATTAAAAACAATTTCGACGATCTGAACGAACTGCTTGCTTTGGCAGAGCATGGACATTACAGCTCGGACACTGAATGGCTGTCTGGATGGGCACAGATATGTAGGCAGATAGCATGCACTACAGCTCCAGCGATCTTATTCCGCGATATAAATAGGTTGATCTGTCAGCATATCGATCTTCACCATGGCAAATGGAGTGCCCTCGGTCTCACTGTTATAAAACGTCTAATCCAATTGAAACAAATTAATCTATTATATATCTCTTAAATGAAAACAAAATGAAACGATTAAAACTAAATCTGGATCAGTTGGGACAGGAATTGGAAATACTAGATCTCGAGCATTTACATAGTGTTAAGGGTGGAACCGGAAGTTATGGTGGGTATAATTCATGGGAGGAACTTTGGGCGGCGATGCAAAACGGGTATGTTCCACCGGAGGGTGATTACTATCCTGGTGGATCTGGTGGTTATGGAGATTATGGTTGGAATGATTATGGAAATTATGGAGGATATAATGGCGGATGGCCAGATTGGTACGGAGGCGGATACGGGGATTACGGGACAGGGGGGTATGGAAATTATGGAGGGTACGGTGGTTATGGAACCGGAATCGTAATACCATATGACGTCTATGGCGATAACTTATTACTGGAAATGTATAATTTAACAGGTGCCAGTGGGTCAACTATAACTGCCTATAAAGCAGTTGGATATTATGATCAATTCGGCCAACTAGTTAGAGATCCGATCACCCAAAATATGACGCCACCTAGTAACAGTAATGCTACATCAAATTGCTTTGGGTATGCATTGACAGACGGAGAATTTTATATTCTTGGCTCTATTACGAAGGAGAGCATGGAATATGGATTCGGGTATCAAGAATGTGATCCGTCAGAAGCTAGTGTAGTCATGATATTTACTAATGGTGAAGCGACGCATGCAGGTAAGTATGATTCAACAAACGACACATATAGTGCAAAAGGTGGTGGCTCACAATTCTATGAACGTACAGGAATGACTAAAGAACAATTTTATGAACCATATATTAACGATGGAATGAATGTCAATTATAATGTTGGACAAACCGTTTACTATAAGAGAAGCAGTGGTTACTAATTTATTTACAAAACGATACATTTAAACTATATATTTTTTGTCATCTTCGAAATTTTGAAAACTATGAACTATTTGCTATGCTGTCTTTTGATTTCGTTAAGCTTGCAGTGCTGCGCACAAAAAGGTAAAACTACAAACCTTGAAAAAACTCAGGCGTCTTTACCTGATTATTATGGCGGGCCATACGAGCATTATGCTTTTGTGTTGGATGGGAAGATTATTGGGCATTCTGATATTGTAGGCCATGTCGGAGCAATACCTTATAAGATATTTCCTAACGCGGTGATCATTGAAAAGCGCGAATACCATGGTGTATTATATCTTAGTACATCTGG
This sequence comes from Sphingobacterium olei, assembly GCF_005048855.1. GTDB lineage: Bacteria > Bacteroidota > Bacteroidia > Sphingobacteriales > Sphingobacteriaceae > Sphingobacterium > Sphingobacterium olei. The sequence continues at coordinate 18,126 of NZ_SUME01000014.1, read as the reverse complement.
ATACAATACCCCCCCTTTACAATATGCTGGTGATTCAGGGTCTGACGAGCCAGTGACCTTAGGACAGGACTGTCTATGCTATATCGCTGATTTTGATACCACAAGCAAGGCCATTGCTTACGCGACAGAACTTAAACCCCAGCCATATGAAGGAGAAATAGCCTATCTCGAAAAATTATCCCAGATCATAGGATTGTCTGCTGAAAACACTGTCCAGTCCACTTTCCGGGATTCCATATCAGTTCAATTTATAGTGACTAAAACGGGTATGCTGGCATTACTCGAACCCATAGGTTCACAAAAACCTGAACATGAGAATCTTTTGCAAGCCATCAAAAGACATTCCTGTACTTGGTCACTGGCAATGAATAGCGGACGTACATTGCTGTTCCGGCGAAAAATGACAATCTTCTACACCAAGGATAAAAACGGAAATATCCAATCCTTAGATAGCCTCGCATATAAATATGATGGGTAAAATTAGATAATCCATTTAAGCTACTATGAACACAAACTAATCTATTATACATCTAAAATATAAACAAATGAAACGGCTAAAACTAAATCTGGACCAGTTAGGCCAAGAACTGGAAATGCTGGATCTCGAACATTTGCATAGTATTAAGGGCGGAACCGGAAGTTATGGTGGGTATAACTCATGGGAAGAACTTTGGGCAGCCATGCAAAACGGATATGTTCCGCCGGAAGGTGAGTATAACCCTGGCGGATATGGAGATTATGGTTGGGGCGACTACGGTAATTATGGAGGTTATAATGGCGGATGGCCACATTGGTACGGAGGCGGATACGGGGATTACGGCACAGGGGGGTATGGTGGGTATGGGGGAGTCTTTCCGGGTACTCCGCACGATTGTTTTATCCTTTGCTTTAAAGAGGTTCATAATCAAAAATTTGGTGGTACCACATATTTTGGCCCTAATAATAGTTATATATTTGATACAGTTCAAGATCATGCTGTGGGAGTAGGAGGAATGCCTTATCCTATTAATGAATATGGCGTGCCTTATGAAGCCGCCTACAGCTCACTCTCATCATCGTTTGAAAATGTCTCTAGAATATCTTCAATAAACGATTTGACATCGTCTTTAGTTAGCGAGAGCTCCGTAATTTTGGGATTAAATTGGAATGGAACTAACGATGGTCATGCTGTAATTCTAAAAAGTGTATACGTTGAATATGGTGTGAAAAAATATGAAATTTATGATCCGCAGAACCCTGACAATTCAGGACATTATTATGAAGATTTTTTTAGTTCGACTTTTAATTTTGTTGAGGCATATGTAATTGGAAATCAGGATAATTTTGATCAATTTACTCATAATCTAGGATTTAACTGATAAAAGCTATCATAACAATGAAAAATTACCTAATATTCCTAAACAAGCTTTTCTACGGAACTGTTTTTCTTCTTCAGTGTAGCTGCCACAATCCGAATGGGCAGCCTATAAAAGAATATATCCCTGAACCATCAGATAGCCTCACTACTGCGTTAAGAATGGATTATAATAAAGACAATATAATCGTAGGTGTGGAACACGACCGTATAGACTCCATTTTCACAAGAGATAGTCTTTACCTCGGTGAAAAATATTTCGCTTCTGTTAGCCGTGACACCTTAATAGCCCTTAAAACCCATTCGGACCTCACCTATCAATATATGATTTGTGTAAATGGAAGAACATCTTCGGATATATTTAATGACTATGTCGGTTTTGTTTCTAACCGAAGATACTATGCAACGAAAAAAGAAGACGGTAAATATATCCATCGAACATTTAAATTGGGGTACGATAAAACGGATCTGCGCCTAACAATGAGCGACAATACAAACCGGAAAACATTTATCGAAGTCAGTTTAGATGAATTTGAGCAGTTGACAGAATCTTTTTTGGCTGATTTTGTTTTTCCAAGGGAGTCAGCAACCACACTATTAGATGAGATCCCCTATAGAGGTGGTTTTATAAATATAAAGATTTCCTCACAGGAAGTAGATGCGAGTCAATGGGAAGCTATAAAAATAACGAAAGGAAAACATGCCTATCCTGATTATTATTTTGTCGGAAAAATCAATAAAAAAGGTTATGCTTATGATGTAGTGGAACATAAGTCGAACAGACGAATAGCTATCGACAACAAGTTGATAGAGGAAATAATCCTTAAGCATCTGAAAACAAAAGAGTTTACCATAGGTAAGTTCCATAATTTACCAGTAAATTATGAACTTAATATTCGGGTTACTTTTGCAGATTGATAATGGTGCTGGAGTCGATTCGATAATCGATCCCTCCCCTAAAATTAAAGAGACACAATTAATTCCAAAAAATGATAAAGATGCTTTTGGGAGCATTGTTTGTTTCACTATCCTCTGATAATCAATAAAAACAAGTGGAGCTTCCTATTTAACAGGAGACATTGGAAAACAATTTCTGGATGGCGGAACAGTTGGTATCGTGTACTTTTATTCTTCTATCGAACCTCATGGTGATCTTTATATATGCAAAATCGGATACTATGAAAGTATTACTTAAAATTGTTGGTTTACTGTTCCTGCTTCCGCTTATGAGCTCCTTCCAATCTAAGAAACAGTATGGACCAGATGATTATCTGTACGGAGTTCTCGACACAAGCGGGAGATATGAAAAATATGGTTATCAAGATAAGCAAGGCAAGATGGTAATTCCTTTTGGGAAATATTATATGTGCTTCACCGACACAATCAAGACCATTGGATTCGTTGCCATTCCAAAGCAAGGTTTTTGGGCTATTAATAAAAATGACGAAAAACTTTTTAGAGTCGTTCCATTTGGCAATGGGCCAGATTATGTACGTAATGGTCTGTTTCGGATTTTCTACTAATACTTTTCGATGTGATTGTTGTCTTTTTGTGCGCTTTCCTGAATATTACGCTTTTGGTCTTCATTGAACTTATCTCCGTTTAATAAAGCATATCCAACCATGTTATTTCTTAGCTTTTTTCTCTCTTCGTAAAAATCATCTTTAGTTGTCTTAATGAGTTTAAAATCCGAACGGATTTTATCAAAACTCAAAGCTGTATGTTTCACTTTCTGTATGGAAACTAAATCGAATACAAAGTGTAGATCGCCATCTGAAATAGACACGATCAGACCAGGAAGTCCACAAAATTTATATGGCCCCTCGGAAATAGGAATGTCCACTGCAAACCAAGCTGTCCAGCTTCTTCCACCCCAATTAATAGTCGCTTTCTGACAGACAAATTGATTGATAGTAGCGGTGTCCTGAGTAACGCTCCAGTCCAGCTCTTCTTTATTCTGCTCATAATAAAACAACTCATTATTACCCGACAGTGCAACCCCATTCAGCGGCTCATATACACAGATTAATTCTTCTTTTTTCTCAATCAAAAAATTATTAGGATTTATACCTCCATAACGATGATAGATCATATTCGAAGGATCTAAACACAATATAGAGTCTCTTTCAAATTTTGCTATTGTCTGAAATTGACTTCTTTTATCGCCGATACTTAGCTGTGTAAAAAGACTTTTCTTTGATTCAGCAGAGGTACTATCATTCTGGTGAGTGAATTGATATATAATCTTTAAATCAAAGTCATAGTTCTTCGAATCTATTTGGGATTGCGCCTGCGCTGCAAATGCTAAAAAGCATAATAATAGAAAAAATCTCATGCTAATAATAAGAGAAGAGCCAAGCTGGGCTGAAATATAAATCATCGTATTTAAAATTTAAACCGTGTGGATATTAAAAATTGCCTCGGCCTCAGTTCAAAATAGCTCTGTACAAGTTGGTAGTTCGTAGAGAACTGCTGCAGATACTGGTTATTGTTCAACAGGTTCATTGCAGACAGTTCAATATCTGTTTTCCATTTTTCGACACGATAACGGTACATCGCATCCAAAAAGTACTGGTTACGCTGCCGCGACACATTATTGCCATAGTATGAGTTATAGACCGTTAGGCTGTGCCTGTCTCCCGGATAAATGGATAAGTTTAGGTAGTGATTGTTGTGAATCACTGTATTTGCTCTCCCGCCTGCCAGTTCGTTTCTGCTATGCCCGTAGGTAGCCTTATACTCTCCGGATACAACGGAAGAAAGGTTATTGATGATCTCCAGTGTCCCCCCAAACCGCTTTGATTCCTGCTTGGCCATCACATCATTGAGCAGGTAATCGGATGCACTCATTCCAACATTTGCATTGAGCTTCACGACGGTCTTTATCGGAGAGAAGAAACGCGCAATACCGCCCGACAGGCTGTGACTGCTGTTCGCGCTTTCGCGGTCTTCAATTCCGACAGTCGATTGCCCCAGTGAATCCACCGTATTGCGGAAAATGTAGTCCCGACTTCCCTGTGTATAGGTGTAACCCATATTGGCGAAATTAGCTTTCAGTGTATTCCTATAGTTATAATTTATTCCTGCTCTTGTGGACGTATTTTCAAGCAACCTCGCAGTGTAGCGTCGGATACTTCTATAGGAATCAATGATAAAGGCATTGTAAAAATTATCGAGCCCGCCGATCTGTCTGCCTGTGGACCCATTGGCAGAGAGTTCGTTGTATTGGTCAAACACGTACCTAACCGTTGCAGATGGGTTAAACGTGTTCCGGCTTTCGCTGGATAGCGCCCGAACATTCTGCTGTGTGACGTTATAAAGGTAAAACGAATAAGGTGTGGTCAAACTGATTCGCCACCTGGCATTTTCGAACGAAAAGCGGGAACTTACGGCCATCTGCAGCTGACCGGTCTGCAGGTCGTTCCGGTAGCCTTCACCCAACTGTTGCTCTTCCTGATTTTGGTGCTCACGGATCCCGATACCCGTCTCCAGACTCCTTCTTTCATAGTTTACATCGAAGCTTGGAGCTACCGTCCAGCGCTTTATCCTGCGCATAAAACTTAAACCGTTATCTGCCCGTAGACCGGAATAATGGACAGACTGTGTCATCTGCTCGTAGGGATCACCCTGGTTCAGTATGTCTACAAGTTGTCCGGGCGCAACCGCTAGCCGCTGCGGGGTCTGGTGCCATTCTACCGTAGATTTTACATTGACAAGCTGCTTGCCGATAAAACGGGCCATGGAAAACGCATTCAGAAAGGCCCGGTCTTCGTACTTCCTGCTCTGTACGATCTGCTCAGTTTCGTTGAACAGGAGATTACCGACATCGCTGTTCCAGCGTTTATGGTATTTCAGGCTATTGCGGAGGTACACCTGCTTTTCATTCTTTTCTACTAATACCCCTGCATCAAGAACATTGATCTGAAAACGGTTATCGATGGCTTCACTGGTCAGGATTGTCTGATCTGCAGTGAAGATTTCGGTAGCTGTAAAACCGGACAAGTTTCTCAGGTCATTATAATAAGAGACATTGCCTTTTAGTTCTAAGCCGTCCTTGAGCTTCTGCAGCACATTCGTACTACCAAGGAAAATCTGGTTATTGAGCCATTTCTCCTGCGCAAACCCCGGGGTGCTCACATTACGCAGGAAAATATAGGAGGGGCCATCTCCTACCGTAGCGTTGTTAGCAAAATAGCCACCTCCGGTGTAGAAGGCTTTCAGGTCTTTGGCTACGTCATTTCCTGTATTGTTGCCCTGTAGGGAATTGAGCATCTGAAAGGTCTTACCGAACGTCATCGGGGTCAGGTTGCCATCCCATAGAAAGGGTTCTGCACCTAGCCCTACTTTGCCCGTACCGGTAGAGGTGAATTTCTTCAGTTCAAGATTGAGCGATGCCTTTTCGGAGAACACCAGTGAATCGAGTATCTTGATGGGCTGGTCGTTCTCTATCACCTGTACTTTCTTTACCGCATCAGCAGGAAGGTTATTGTTTATCATGCCGTACCGGCCTTCCATGAGGTCCAGGTTATTGACCATGTATTTCTGTATGGGCTTTCCCTGATAAAGTATCTGCCCGCCCTGCATCTCGATGCCCGGCAATTTCCGGATAATATCCCCGATAACACGGTCCTGTTTGGAAGTAAAGGCATCTACATTGTAATTGATGGCATCCTTTCGTTTGTATATTGGTAGATTGCCTACTCTGACCTCTTCGATCTGACGGGCTTCCTGCTTCAAAACATATGCATAATGAGCCGTCTTATTGACCACTACAGCTGACCGCTTGGCATAGCTCATGTGGTTGAAATCGAGCTGTACACTGTCTACATCGTTTATCTTTATTTCCAGTTTGAATGAACCATCTTCCTGGCTTTTCGCAAAACCGAAAATAGCTGCACCGCCTACTTTCTTATAGGACACGCTGACATTCGATACCGCCTTCTGCTGTTCGTCAAGCAGTCTACCGGTAATAATGGTCTGTGCTGAACTCGTTTGTATAGCAAAGAATAATACGATATATAAAAAGGCTCTCGTGGTTGTCATTCTTTGCACATGCTAATACCTGCTGATTCCTGCTTTCATTTGTGTTAATAAACTAGTTCGATCCAATTATTATCTTTTTCCAACATGTGGGCCCACGATGATTTGATTTTCACATATTCTGGTTCTGCCTTGTTTACCCCCTGATTTTCTAATTGCGTAATCAAGCTATTTTGAAACGTTCTTCTATCATCAAATAACTGCTTCTTACTTTTCTTTTGTACCACATACCAATTTTGAAAATTTATGGTATGCCGGACGCTTACGTCTTTAAAACTGACAAGTTCAAAGTTCCAATGATTTTTATCATCTGATATCTTAACAATCAAACCCGGAAGCCCATTAAACTTATAGGGGCCGTCAGAAATAGGAATATCGGAAGTAAACCAAGCTATCCATTTCCGTCCTCCATAGAAAAGTTCAGCTTTCTGACATATGAAATCAGCATAATGGAGTGTATCCTCTTTTAACTCCCAATTTAAGGGAGTTTCAGTATAATGATATATTGGTTCCTTTCCGTTTATATCCGTACCAAAAGCCGAATCAAAAACAGAAATAGAGTCAGATGACTTTTTAACTACGTAATTTAATTTGGAGGGTAACCTCATCACTATCCCTCCTCTTGAGAATGAATTGGATTGACTATTATGGTAACAGAGAACGGAATCTTGCTGTCTTTTTCGCAGCGTCTGAAAAAAAGAAAACTCATTGTTCATCAATAATTCCATATGGATATTTTTAGAGGAACCTACGTCTAAGCTGTCTGGCTGGTATACCAGGTTGTAAATAGCCTGTTTACTAAAAAAAGCTTCCTGAGCTGATAACAGATAGAAAAAGCTCAGATAAAAAAAAGTCAAAATATATTTCATAAAGCTAGAATTTGTCTATTATCCGTCCGATGATATAATGATTCCATATTAGGTCAGGTTAGCAGTTTAAGTTTATACAACCAACATATAACAAAAACTCCGTGTTCGAAATGAAATTAAAGTATTCTGAACACAACCAAAATAGACTAATTAGTTTAATTCAATAAGCTAATTCAATCCAGTTATTATCCGCTTTTGATCGCAATTTATCTTTTGCAATTTCATCTTTTTTAATTTTATCATCAAAAATAAAAATTTGGTGGCTTAGCAAGTCCATTACCGTAGCATTCTCTAAATAATGTCTCTTATCCTTAAAAAACTTCTCCTTACTGGTCCACCTTTTTTTGATCTCATCCTCGGTATATATATAACGTGATACCTGGATTTTGTTAAATGACTTAAAATCAAATTGCCATGTACCATCATCAGAAGCCGCATTCAAAATTAGTCCTGGTAAACCCCGGAACTTGTAGGGGCCTTCTTCAATTGGAATATCTAAAGTAAACCATACTGTCCATCCTCTCCCGGCAAATTGTGTATACGCTTTCTGGCATTGAAACCCTTGAATGGTCATTGTATCAGTCGCTAAAACCCAATCTAATTTTACCTTTTCCGAATAGAATTTCACATTACTTGGCTGATTAAAATTATGCGTATAGTTATCTTTTATAAGTATACTGTCACGAAATTTATAGAGTGTATACCTTATGTTACCTTCATTTGTCTTTTTGTTGTCCCAATAAGGTCCGTCCGGATCAAGTGGACCGGAACTTATTCCGTTTATCAGACCCAATTCTAATGTATCACGAACACCCATCAACACACTACTAAACAAAGCCACATCGCTATTCAATAACAGCTCCATATCGACACTCAGCCTTTTTGCCATATTGTTGCTGTCGGGCACAAACTGCATGGTATATACAATCTTTTCATGAAAATGAAGCTGGTTCAAAGACTGTGCTTCGGCTATTGAATAGCTGGCTAAACATAGTGATATGCTGGCAAGTATTATATAAGTCTTCATAAAACGCTTTAATATCAGGGATCTATTCCTAACTACATCTCCTCCATACTCCGCTACAAGAATAATTTGATATTTCGGTGCATTTTACACTGGGAGCATTCCCTTCGCAACACAAGTTTTCTACATACTCACATACATCTACCGTCTCATCCCCCGTTATACCTCCAGTGCCTTCGTCACTACTCCCAGTAAAACCACCTAACACATTTTTTAACTGTTCGCGAGATAGCTGCTCTACCTCTTTTAGATTCAGATTTTTTAAACTGATCTTTTTCATAACTTTATATATTAATTTATAATTGATGTCCGCTCACTCCGGAACATCGATCGGAGGGTTTTGTACAGAAATCCTTCTGTTTGCCCGGGGCTGCTTGCAATCTGTCCGGGCTTACTACTAATATTAGTTTATCTTTAGAAAAAATTCTTCAATTCATTGATCCGATAGCTAACCGGCAACTCACGTCCATTAATGTATAAATGTCGGCATGGCTCGTATTGCCATCTTAGCGCATCCCTCTAATCTTTCCATTCTGCTGTTTTAGCTCGTCGTTCATTGCATATTACCTATTAATTACTTGACAGTTCGTAACGTTTGATTTACTCAAAGATTTTTTCAAGTTCTTTTATCAATCTGTCCCCTCTTAACCCGCGTGCTATAATAAAACCCTTTTGATCTATTAAAAAGTTGTCGGGGATACTTGTTACAGAAAGTTTTTTTGAAATAGGATCTTTTTTTATTCCGCTTAAATTTGAGACATTTGTCCAGATAAGATTATCTTCGCTTATCGCTTGTAGCCATTTTTCTTTTGAGTCATCCAATGAAATACTAACGATCTCAAAACCTTCCCCGGCATATTTCTTATAGACATTCACTAAATTGGGATGTTCACTTCTGCAGGGAGGACACCAGGAAGCCCATAGATCCACAAGTACATATTTCCCTTCGAATTTTTTCAAATTGACAATTTCGCCCTTAGCATCTGGTATCTCAAAATCGGGAAAAGAATTTCCGATTTTAAGTTTAATCATATTAGCGATATCGATTCCTAAATACGTGCTTTTTAAATCATCTTTTAATTTTTCATAAATGTCTAGCGCGTATATGTCGTCAACATTTTTGTTTTTAAGTCCTGAATAAAGTAGCCAAACAGCATAATAATGATCGAGATATTTATTTATGCTATTTTTATATAGTTCGCTTACTGCCTGTTTATAATCTTCCTTTGATTTTTTTTGAGAACTAAGACTATCTAACTGTTGTTGAAATGCTATGGCAAATAATTCAATTTTAGAGCCCTTAACAATTTTATCACCTAATTTTTTATTTCCAAAAAAGTTTATTTCGCCATTTGGTTCAATCCAAAAATTATATGCTGTATATTGTCTAACCAATCTTTTATCGTAAGTATTCTCAATGAATAAAAACAATCTAGTTGGTTCCGAAATATAGCCTTTATACGTAAATTCACTTTTATCATCCAGGTATATGGTGTCAATATAGGTTTCACCATCCTTTTCATAGTACAATTCATACATCGCATTAGGAATAGTATCTATTTTACCTCGTATAATAAAGGACTGATCATCTTGTGCTTTACTAAACGAAAAATGTATAAGTAAAATGAATAAACAGTGTATAAGTTTCATGTTTTTTAGATTAAGTTCGGTGGCTTAATTCGCTAAGACACCTTTTAAATAATTTAGCCCGGTAGCTGTTTAGCCATACAGTGCCCTTAAAAGCTTGTACCGGTTGGACGCAACCCGCGGCACATTCAGGAGTATTCCCAGAACAGTCATTTTATTCTTCGTAGCCATCTGTAAATTTATTTAGATATACATTATCGTTCTTGATTAACCGGTTATACAAATTTTCCCGTTGATGTATATCTCTAACATCGATCACCTCCATATCGAGGTTAGGAGAAACCAGAATACCATGAGGAATCGATTCTACGAAATATTTTTCTTCAATTTTTACTGTGTTTTCGTAGGAAAGCAATGTTCTCCAGGGAACTTCATGTTCTCTCATCAATCTTAGAAAATCAGGAACATCCTCCTGTTTATCTATGGAGATATATGTAAGTTCCAATTTTTCGCCTAAATCTTTGTACACCTCTTTCAAAAGAGGTATCTCTTTAATACAGGGTACACACCAGGAGGCCGTGAAAACAATTAAGTTAAACTTTGAGCTGTCTTGAACAATATTTTCATACGTATCTGTATGCAGCGAAGGTAGTTGTTGGTTCTCGAATTTACCACCTAAAAAACGTTCTATTCTTTTTCCAAAATATCCGTCTTTATGCTTATCGGAAAGATTATCATAAATGATTTTTATATCGTCCTTAGTCTTATACTTCGTAAGCATTGTTGCAAGACTAGTCATCAAATATCTGGAATCGGGATATTGCTTTGCGATAGCCGAATATGACTCTAGATAATCTTCGTAAGATCTTTTCTTGTCATCAAACTTGCTAAAGGATGATGCCTCGGCCCTAATCATAATATCTGAATTGGCATTGTTCTGTGGTAGTAAAGAAAAGCTAAAGTTTATCAGATCCGCGGTGATCAGCGAATCTCTACTGTCTTGAGTCCGTAATATGATATATTGATCGGGCGTAATAGTTTTTTCTTTGTACTTCGCGAATATGTAGTTGTTTTTACCCTCTACGCCCAGATTCCCTATTCGGGTTTTCTTACCCACTTTTTCTGAAATAAAGCTTACAGATGTTATGGAATTGCTAATGCTACCATAGTTAGACACTTTTAGATTCATATTTTCGGAGTTCCTGATTATGCTATCCGGAACTGTGAATTCCCAGGTGTCCTTTTTAATCTGTTTACCTTCAAGTGTGATTCTTCGATCTTCCGTATACTCAAAAAGATATAAATCCTCAAATGGCGCATCTTCGAGGGTTACGAATAACTTATAAGGCTCTGGAGAAGTCACTTGGCTATATCCGAACCGAAAAAATGCTATCACGATAAAAATAATGGTTATCCGCTTGTTCTGTATTGATCCCCTGGCGCAAACAAGTAATCCGTCACTTTGTCTTTTAGGTTTAAGTCTATACATAATTAAATTGGTTTACGTTATGAATCGTATCGTTTAAAAAGAAAAACAGGCCCTGATACATTAATAACCTACAATGTACCACCGATTTTTCGTTGTTTCCAATTTACGGAATCTACATGAAAACGCAAGTCAAAATACACGAACGCTACCTCCCACTACACGAATAATAATTTTCACACCTTACCGCGCAGTCAATAGTTGTTCTGGGTATCGAATCAGATGTTGATATAAACCCTCCCAGCACCTCTTTTAATTGTGAACGGGATAATTGTTCGACTTCTCTCAAGTTAAGGTTTTTCAAAGAAATTTTTTTCATAATTTTTTATTTGTTATACCTCAAATATTTGCTTATTATGGCATCTATAAAACTAAAATACACCAACGCCTGCTCTCAGTACATGAAACGCGCCATTATGATGACAAAACGAACAAAAGTAATTTTGATGCACTTGGGTATATGGGTGATATATTGGTGTATAGAATCATTAAAGCTCTCCTTTGCTTTCAGTAACGTTTTTATTGAAAGGAATTTACTAACGGAAGCATTAATTAACTTATCTTCCGGCACGGCATTTTTTTATACACTAATCTTATTTGTTCTTCCGGTAAAGACAAATAGTATAAGGGTGTTTGAATTGCTTTGGCGGCTAGCTCTGGCATTATTGGTATGCGTTGCACTCCGGCGCTGCGGTATCCTATTGATGGCAGAATGGATAGGTTTCAAAAGTCCGGTTGTTACCAACCTTAAGTTTTTTTTTGTAAGCGGCTTCGATCTCTTTACCCGATTTGGGATATATGCAACACTAATCTGGTTTTTCCGAAGGCAGGGCGAATTGCGGAAGCAGATGCTCCAAAAAGAACTCGAAGAAGAAAAACTAAAGCATGCCGTGCTGAAAGCGCAGATCAACCCTCATTTTTTATTTAACACACTTAATCTCATCCATTCACAAGCAATTTCTACTGGCTACCACGTCATTGAAGAAACGGTGCTGCTGCTGTCGGATATATTGCGCCATTCGTTGCAGGATAACAAAAGTGACGATCCGGTATTGGTTAATGATGAGCTGCTGCATATCAAAAAATTAAACCACCTGAACACCTTACGGTTTAACGGGAAATATTATTTTGATATCATAGATGAAGGTACTGAATACCAAAACAAAATCCCTGCTCTTATATTGCTGACATTTTTTGAAAACGCTATGAAATATGGTGTTTTCAATGACCCGCAATACCCTGTCATATTACACGTAAAGCAATCTCCAAACGTATTGGAAATTCATATGAAAAATAAAATAGCGAATAGCGAATCAACAAATACCCGGGAAGGATACGCTATAGGCAAACGCTATATCAAAAATATATTGGATAAATTCTACAAAAAAAATTATATATTACAGTACCATAACGATGGTGTATTTTATGTCGTGAACCTAAAAATTACCAAAGAATGATTAAATATATTGCCATAGATGATGAAGAACACGCCCATGAAGTGATACGAAATTTTTGTAAAAAAATCCCTTATCTTGACCTCATAGAAGAATTTAGCGACCCGCTCGAGGCTGTCTCGTTTATCGATTCATATAACGACAAAATAGATTTAGTTTTTTTGGATATAGAAATGCCTCGACTCTCAGGAATTGATTTTTTGAAAGCCTATTCTTTTCCGAACGTTATTATGGTGACAGCTTATTCCAACTTTGCGCTGGATTCTTATCAATATGGTGTAGTAGATTATCTGCTCAAGCCTTTTTCTTTTGATCGCTTCTCCATGGCCATCAACAAAGTACGGGAAAGACAGGAAAAAAATAAGGCTATTTCCAAAAAAAAGCAGGAAGAAGAAAGCCATATACTTTATCTAAAAACAACACGAAAAAAGTACATCAAGCTAACGCATGCAGAAATAAAATATATTCGAGGGGCAGAAAATTACGCTGTCATATATACAACTACCGCAACGATTATCGCATCCGAAAGGTTGAAGGAGCTAGAACAGCTGTTACCTTCAGATTCCTTTCATCGGGTACACAGATCCTTTATTATCAATTTGGATCATTTTGACTCTTTGGACGGGAACAGTATACAGCTAAAAGCGACCGATGGATGCCTCCCTGTAGGCGCTACGTATCGTCAGAAATTTTTGGATTATCTTCATAAAGGGATGCAAACACCAGTGGAAAAGAAACCTGCAGAATAAATTATATATTGCATCCAACTTCTATTGCAATGCATAAATCCGAACTGAAATCAACATACCGACCCTTCAACCACCGTATACTATTATGTATCGGTATCTTCCTACTTCTTCATCAACTAACATTCGGGCAGCAGTCTATTGATATCAACCATGCCTACACCCTCTTAGCGCAACAGAACATTGATCTTAAGCAAGCGCGGATCCAGTTGCTGCTCTCACAACAGGATCGTATCGATGCAAAAAACAGCCTTTTGCCAACGCTATCGCTCGGTGCGGGCCATAATTACAACCTTGGATTGGCTTTCGATCAGATAGCGGGTCAGCTCGTTACCGGCAACAGATGGTCTAACAACGCAAATGCCAGCGTTAGAATGAACGCGACGCTATTCCAGGGTTTCGCAAGATCTAACCAGATTAAAAATGCATTGCTTGACATAGAAAGCAGCGAACTGGAGGTTAGTCGATTGACGAAATCACTGCGATTAGAGCTACTGTCACTTTACTTTGATGCCATTGTTAACCAAGCGCTACATCGCTCCAGTCTCGAACAGCTCAATTATTCCAAAGCGCAGCTCGATCAGCAGCAAATACAGTTTGATATGGGCACCAAAACATTGGTAGATGTATCGCTGGCGGAAAGCCAGGTCGCTACGGATGAATTGAATGTCTTGGTGAGCAGAAATACCTATGAAAGCAAAACGCTGGATATACAACGACTGCTAGACCTGCCTTACACCGACAGCCTCATATTAGCCACACCGCCATTTGAGCTGATGCCTACGGATTTAAACAGGAGCCTCGCAGTTGCCGATGAGCCCACTATCCAGCAGGCACAGGTACGGATAAAACAGGCGGAGTTGGGATTGAAGACTGCTAAGAACGGCTATTACCCATCCTTAAGCTTTTCAAGTGGATATGGCACAAACTATTCTTCGGAACGAAATGACTATTTAACCGGTCAATTCATGCCCTTTTGGAACCAGGTAGACCAAAATAAGTCGCTATACCTGGGTCTGTCGCTGAGTATGCCTATATTCGATGGATTTAAGACAAAAAGTAATATCAATAGAGCCAAGCTTACACTTGATTTGCAAAAAAACGAATTGGACAAAACGCTAAAAGATCAAGAAAAGATCTTGCTGATGGCCCGACAGGAGTACAACAGATCGCACAAGGAATACCAGGTTGTACAGACACAGAGCCTCAGCCTTAAAAAGAGCTTCGAGGCCATGAAGGAACGCTACGAAATAGGCATGGCTTCATCCATGGATTATTCTAAAGCCTTGCTGGATTACAATATTTCGGAATTTAATCTCATCCGCGCGAAATACAATGTATTGTACAATCAGGAGATTTTGAAAGTATTGACGGATTCGTATTAGATAGCTCATCTTGTTTATACGCGATGAATAAAGCTATTATTCGCCGTATTTTTTGCGGTAATTATATTGATAGTGCGGTAAATAACTGATATATTTGTAGCGCAATATGCGGTGATTAATTATGTATATTTATCAAAACCATCAATGGCCAAATTTTACATGGAGTGCGGAAACTTTGGCTTCCCTTTTGGCATCAGTACGGCATAAGCAAGGAAAGCTATTGGGACAAATGATAAGCCTTGGATTCGACCTACAAGCAGAAGCAGTACTGCAAACGCTTACACAAGATGTTTTAAAGACAAGTGAAATTGAGGGCGAACTTTTAAATCCTGAACAGGTGCGCTCATCAATTGCCCGAAAATTAGGAATGGATATCGGCGCATTAGCTCCCGCCGATCGTCATATAGATGGTGTTGTCGAAATGCTACTTGATGCAACACAAAACTATCAAGAGCCATTGACGACAGATCGTCTCTTTGGTTGGCATGCCGCGATGTTTCCAACCGGTCGAAGTGGATTATATAAGATTACAGTGGGTGCATGGAGAACACCGCATGCAGGGCCCATGCAAGTTGTTTCTGGTGCATATGGTCGCGAAAAAGTTCATTTTCAAGCACCCGATTCAGAGGTTATCCCTCAAGAGATGGAAACCTTTCTTTCTTGGTTCAATAAAAAGTTAGCAATCGATCCAGTATTAAAAGCCGCGATTGCTCATTTATGGTTTGTTACAATCCATCCTTTTGATGATGGAAACGGGCGTATAGCAAGAGCATTAACCGATTTATTGCTTGCCCGTTCAGACGAGAACCATCAGCGTTTTTATAGTATGTCGTTTCAGATACAACGAGAACGCAAGCAATATTACGATATTTTAGAAAGGACGCAGAAAAGCGATTTAGATATTACGGAGTGGTTAGGTTGGTTTTTATCCTGTCTTGATCGAGCATTAGGTCAAGCAGGTTCAACACTGAATAATGTTTTAAACAAAGCGCGCTATTGGAATTATCTATCGACAAAGACACTTAACGAACGTCAAAAATTAATGCTCAATAAGTTATTAGATGGCTTTGAAGGCAGGCTCAACACATCTAAATGGGCTAAAATAACCAAAATATCAACAGATACTGCATTGCGGGATATACAAAACTTAGAAGAACAAGAGGTTCTGCTTAAGCAGGGTGCGGGAGGACGTAGTACGAGTTATGAGCTAATACCGTTGACGGAGTTGCGCTAACTTATTACCAATTATCAAAATGAAAATGACCGAGGCATTAAACTTACGTTTTACAAAAAGTTTTACTATTCTTAAAGTATACATTAACAATAGTAAAACTTTTTACAATTGCAATATAGATCTACCTAAGCGCCTCGACAAAAAGCACATCACTGCCAATTATTAATATACTTAAACGATCTTTATTAATTATTTTTCTTATCTTGATCTCTGATAATCAATAAAAAACAAGTGGAGCTTGCTATTGAACAGGAGACATTGAAAAACTATTTCCCGATGGCGGAACAGTTGGTATCGTGTACTTTTATTCCTCTATCGAACCTCATGGTGATCTTTATATGTACAAAATCAGTTACGATGAAAGTATTACTTAAAATTGTTGGCTTACTGTTCTTGCTTCCGCTTATGAGCTGTACACAAACTAAAAGACAGTATGGCCCTGACGAATATCTGTACATGGTACGGACCGAAGCTGATAAATTCGGATACAAAGATAAGGATGGAAATATGGTAGTTCCACTTGGGAAATATCATATGGTTTTTACCGATACCATTAAAACCATTGGATTTGTTTCAGGTAAAGGAGGCAGCTGGGCAATCAATAAGCAAGATGAGAAACTCTTTTTAACTGTTCCATCCCCCAATAACGGCCCTGATGAAGTAAATGATGGATTAGTCCGGATGCGTACTGAAAATGACGTGATCGGCTTCGCGAATATGGATGGTGAAATTGTTATTTCTCCAAGATTCGCTGATGTACACCCATTCGTGAATGGCTTAGCTTCTTTTTGCAAAGGGTGCGAAATCGGAAGATATAAAACCGTGCAAACTGAACAATACCGTATAGATCAAATGCGTGCTATGCGTGCACATGGAGATACAATCCTTTTAGATAAAAACATTAAATGGGGCAAGATCAACAAGCTGGGCGACACCATTATCCCACCGGTATACGACCGGATAGACCCCTTTATAGATGATATAGCCTTAGCCTTTCGGGATGGAAGAGCGCTCTATATTGATAAAACAGGCAGTGAAGTTCAATACGATTCTACAAAGCATCCGAATCAAAAACCATTAGACCCTGATATCAATAACCGATTGAAATACATCGATGGGTGGCTAAGTCTATTCGACGGAAAGTACTGGCAAAAAGTTAAAGAAGAACAAAGCCGATCTAAGCGGTAATGATCTCCATGTTGTACAAGGGTGAAATTTTTAAATATGACGGTTAAAACCAATTTCATCCGCTGGATCCACAAGGAATTCGATCGCATCTTTATGATTTAAAATCATCTGAGTTTCTGTCGGAGATTTATCGCCAGCAGGCTTAACTTCGTGAATAAGCAGCTCGGTATCCAACAATTTTATGTCGCTTAGAGTTGCTGAACTATAGTGGTAAATTGTGCCCTCAGTGAGGACACAATTTACCACTTCAATCCGATTTTATGGATAAAATACGGATAATATATGTGATTTGTATCGTTATTTTCTTCATTACTAGTCCTTATTCATTCTAACAATACGTGGATAAAATTTACCGTGGATGTCGATCAACTCATGTTGTGCGGTGATAACTTGTTCAATATCCTTATACGCTAATGGGTTTTCTTCGACCGACCCGCCGATTAAGGTCACACCTGCATTGACAAGCTGCTTCTTCATTGCTGATGAGGTCATGCTTTCCTTAGCTTTTTGTCTGCTCATAGCCCGCCCTGCACCATGCGAGGCGGAATATAATGCATGGTCGCTTCCTTTGCCCGAAATCAAATAGGCTGGCGCTGTCATACTGCCCGGTATGATGCCGAGCTCTCCGCTATGCGCGGGGGTAGCACCTTTCCGATGTATGATTACCTCTTGGCCATCGGCCAGCTTGTCTTTCCAAGCATAATTATGATGGTTTTCTACGACGCAGATAGCCTTTAGTCCCAGTGCATTTAACAGGTT
>NZ_SUME01000013.1 GCF_005048855.1 Sphingobacterium olei | reverse complement strand
CTATATTGTATTCTTGTGGCTTATACCCCAATATATCACCGCTTTCATTGATCATGGTGTCTACATAATCATAAATATACGCGTAGTATTTGCGCTCTCCAGTCTTATCGTAAGTTTGTAATATCGACTGCGACACTAATCCGTGACAGTAGTTCCATTTCGGCGCTTTTGAAAAATCAAGCATCCAGGCTTCAGGATTACGTTTCATCTCTGAATCGACCATTCGCACATATTTTTTTTGGGCGAATGCTCCGAAGCTAAGAAAAGAAATACAGATCAGTATTAGTAGTTTTTTCATGTGCATTTTTTCTAAAAAACATCTTTCTAGATGAGGGCTTACTTTTGGTGTAAAGATTGTTTTTACGTTCATCTAAAAATACGAACTATATCTCCCCCTCGGGGCAAATATTTCGTAAAAAAGGTTTGATTTCTCGCTCAACACAACTTTGTTACATTTATTTCGGCGTTATAGTGATATCATCTTCTATAAAACCGGGATGTTGGCTGCCGATCACCTTCTCATAGGTGAAGCTCGTCGCTTGCTCTGTTGTCAGCTGTCGAGACCAAGCTACTCGTGTACTTGGACTAGCTCCTTCTCCGGTAGAATTATATTCAGCATAGAAAGCGGTGGTTTCATTAGCAGCATTCCCCCAATTGTGCCATCCCTCCTTACGGATATGTTTACCTAAATTAGGCTGTAGAAATACAACCTTTGCATGGGGTCGCCAAGGTCTTCCAAGATAAACAGACCCTTCAGCAACAGTTGGATAAGCAATAATTTTACATTTTTGAAAAACATACCCGTATAGTTGATTTTCTGGGGTTGAAGCCGCAGTAATGTAGCCATTTCGTGTACTTTGCATATGGCATTCATCAAAAAAAGCGGTAGACCCACCAAAGATAAAGTCTACTGATCCTTCGATAAAGCAATCCCGAAGATATTGGAACGTACCATTGCCTGCATACCAGGTATCTTGATGTCCCAAAAAACGACAATTCCGAAAGGAAGATCGTGCTCCGCCAATATTGATTGCCAAGGCCTGGCCTGCATCGATACCTGCGGTATTTTCAAATGTCAGGTTTTCTGCCACAAAGAAATCACCATTTGCAAAAAATGAGGCAGATCCACTGGTACCAAATTCTGATCCATCAGGCCTTAGTCGTTTGGCATAGTTGTCAAAGATCAGGATGGTATATGCAGCATCCTCCCCATAGAGATAAATATAGTCTTTATTTTTAGAGATCGTGATTACTTCTTTATACGCTCCTTTCTTAATATAGATATAGAAATAGGTCTTCCTATTATTTGGGGCAGCATTAATGGCTGCCTGTACCGTCGTAAAGTCGACTGTACCGTCTGCTGCCACAACGGCATTGGCTTGAATATTTTTATCCGGCTCATCCTCCTCTTTGATAAGTTCCGACAACGAATCATCTTTCTACTGATCCTAACCTAACATAATCTTTTGAAACCTTTAAAATTTTATTGAATGGAATTTTCTTTTTATAGCGCTCTTCTATTATTGTGGATAGCGACGCAAATTCTTCTGTTTTCTTATCAAACCAATATATCTGTTTATCATAGGTTTTAATCCAGAGTAGATTATTCTCCCCATCCAAAATCTGTACAATCCTTTTACTTTCCAGATATGAATTACCTTTTAACGTAGGTTTGTACGTTTTGAAATTCTTGCCATCAAATCTATTTAAGCCATTCCAAGTACCGAGCCACATAAAGCCATCTTGATCCTTTACGACAGCGGTTACAGAACTATGTGCTAGTCCGTCTTCTCCTGAGTAGTATTCTATTTTACAATTTACCTGTGCAAAGGAAAATGTAGAAATCATGAAGCAGATGAAAAAACAGATTGATATATTTGGCATTTAATATTAGAAAATAGGACTAAAGATACTAAATTATTTAGAAGCTTAAAGACCCCCGATCATCGAATAAACAGTTTATTCTAAACCAATCAAATTCTGCAATCCCCCATCGTTTTGTTTTACTGGCCTATACAAGGCTTCCTTTTTGGACGCCTTTAGGTTCAATTTAAGGATATATACATTAAGCCTATCTTAATTATCTCTTATCCCCTAATAGATTCCTGTACCGCATAAGTGCTTCGACGTAATAATAGTCTGCATACGTTAGTGGTACATCCACTTCTGAATTGGCTAAAAGGTGTCCGACGGAGTGCGTGAGGATAAATCCACCGTTACTACCTTTTTTGGCTTTGTAGACATCTGAAGACAGGTTGGTTAACATATTCTCGGCTGCCCGCAAATATTGATTTTGTTGTTCTCCATCTACATATGTTTGTAACTCTAGCAGCGCAGAAGCAATAATGGCAGCTGCAGATGCATCACGCTTTGCATCAGGAATATTCTCGGCATCAAAATCCCAATATGGAACACCATCTTTTGGAAGATTCGGATGGTTAAGGATATAATTTGCGATGTGTACCGCCTGGTTTAAGTAAATAGAATCCTGAGTGTCTCGATACATCATGACATAACCGTATAATCCCCACGCCTGTCCGCGTGCCCATGCAGATTCATGTTGTGCACCCTGTGCGGTATGGCGATGGCGCACAGCACCCGTAATGGTATCGTAATCTATCACATGATAAGAGCTATAGTCATTACGAAAATGATTTTTAAGCGTGCTATTGGCGTGAATTTTAGCAATATTTGCAAACTTGGAATCACCGCTTTCACGAGAAGCCCAATTCAGAAATTCCAGATTCATCATATTATCAATGATAACCGGAAATTGCCACTGATCGGTATGGTGATCCCAGGATTTAATAGCTCCAACGGCATCTTTGTACCTCGATATTAGAGATTCTGCACCTTGCAACATCACACTTCTATAATGCAAATCGGGCATGAGACGATTGGCATTGCCAAAACTACAATACAACATAAAACCTAGGTCATGCGTACCTTTATTATTTTTTTCTTTTTCGAGCAACTGCAATTTTTGCTTAGCCTCGACAGCTAAAGTCGAATCGCCAGAATATTCGTATAAATAAAGTAATGTTCCAGGGTAAAAGCCAGATGTCCACCATCTGGTCGAGCTAGTTTCCAACGAATCTTGTTCTTCATAATAGGTTTTTGGTAACGATTGAGGAGGTAACCGCTTGGCCATAACTTGATATTGTTCTACGGCGTTCTTAAGTTGTTGGTCAACGAAGTCTGCTGTCAAAAGTAACTGATCTCCATTTGTTGATGAGGTAGACTGACATGCAAGTAACGTCCCTGTTAAAGCTAAGAGTAAAATTGATTTTAATTTTTTCATCATCTAAATATCATGTGGTTTATGGTTAACAACGAACAAGATAAAGAAAAATCAAAAAGCATTCAAAGGATTGTAATGAATTAAAAGCGAAAACGTTTTCGGATTGTCGATTGCGTTTAAAACTGTTCGTTCATTGGTTCCAGATTTACCATCACTCTGGTCATGTTTCCTATGTTAACAGCGCTAGCTATCGAAAGCATTGTCGTTGTGCTGTCGCCATAGGCATAAGATACCTCTATCGTTGTTTTATGAAAATGATCTATTTGGATCTATCCGTGTTTAGTAAACTCGAAACCCAATGAGGTTGGGATATCCGAGTGCTGTGTAAAAAGAATTACTTGAAGAAAAGGTCGAAATTAAAAAAGATGTTTATAATTTGATTTTATAATTTCAAATACTTCGTCCATCTTTCCGCCAAGCATCAATTTTGTCATCGACTTCACCATGCCCACAACCTGTTCTGCTTCAACTTTAGGAGGCATAGCTAAGGCATTGGGATTGGTAAAAACATTTAAGAGATAAGGCCCTTGATATGTAAAAGCACGTTGTAAAGCCTCTTCGACTTCATCGGGAATATGTACTGACTCACTACGTATACCCATCGCCTCTCCTACTTTAGTAAAATCTGGATTGAGCATATCGGTTTCGCTGTCGGGCAAACCAGCAACTTGCATCTCTAGTCGCACCATGCCTAATGTCCTATTATTGAATACAATTATTTTTATCGGCAACTGATACTGCTTGATGGTGGCTAGATCACCTAGCAACATCGATAGCCCGCCATCTCCGCATAAGGCGATAACCTGTCGATGTGGGTGTGCCAATGCGGCACCAATGGCCATTGGCATTGCATTGGCCATAGAACCGTGATTGAAAGAACCGAGCATTGTCCGCAATCTCGTTGATTTTATAAATCTTGCTCCCCAGACACAGGACATTCCTGTATCAACCGTAAATATAGCGTCGTCGCTTGCCAACGTGCAGATAGTGCTCGTTAAGAATTCCGGTTGGATATTATCTTCCTTACCAGTTTCCTTCACATACGTATTGAGATTTTCTTTTACTTTTTCATATAGTTTGAGTTGACTCCTTAAAAAATCATCATTCTCCTTTTTATTTAACAACGGTAAAAGCGCCTGAATAGTCGCCGCAGTATCACCACAGAGTCCCAGAGTTAATTGCGCACGACGGCCAAGTCTCTCGGGGGCCGTATCAATTTGGACAATTTTATTCTTGGTAGGCATAAATGCCTCATAAGGAAAATCGGTACCAAGCAATATGACTAAATCAGCGGCATGCATACTATGAAAGGCCGATGGCATTCCAAGCAATCCCGTCATTCCTATCTCATTGGGATTGTCATATTGAATACTCATCTTCCCTCTAAAAGAGTAACCCACAGGTGCATGGAGGTATTGGGCTAATTGTAAAACTTCTGGATGTGCATGCTCTGCACCGATACCACAAAACAGGGTTATCTTTTCATGCGCATTGATAAGAGTTGCCAACTGTTCTAGTTCCGCATCATTCGGGCGGATAACAGGTTTTGTCCAAAAATATTGGGTCGATGTAAGATTCTCAACAGCATCCATTTCGGTCAAATCGCCCGGTAAACCGACAACTGCTGCACCTCTTTTACTTATGGCATGCTGTATGGCAGCTTGCAACATTCGTGGTGCCTGTTGAGCCGTAGTAATCATTTGGTTGTATACACTGCAGTCATCAAAGAGTTTAATCGTATTGGTTTCTTGAAAATAATCCATTCCAAACTCATGTGTGTTTATTGTTGAAGCTATTACGAGTAAAGGTACATGAGATCTATGCGCATCGTATACACCATTGATTAAATGTACGTGTCCAGGCCCGCAGCTGCCAGCACAGCAAGCCAAACCATCCAACTCAGCTTCCGCTGCCGCCGCATAGGCCCCTACTTCTTCATGACGTACATGTATCCATTTTATTTTTCCATTTCTTCTAACGGCATCATTTAAATGATTTAGACTATCACCCGTAACAGCGTAAATTCTTTTTATGCCCGCCTCTACGAGCATTTCTACAA
Organism: Sphingobacterium olei; assembly: GCF_005048855.1. Taxonomy (GTDB): domain Bacteria; phylum Bacteroidota; class Bacteroidia; order Sphingobacteriales; family Sphingobacteriaceae; genus Sphingobacterium; species Sphingobacterium olei. The sequence continues at coordinate 96,473 of NZ_SUME01000013.1, read as the reverse complement.
TTTGATCAGAGATATTTTTTTTCATAAGTACATTACCTGTCTTCTAACAGCTATATGGAACATTCCATAAATAGCGAATTGAGCTAACTCCTTATTAACAACATCTATAGCTAAATGTTGTTTGAAAAAACTAAAACTGAGATTCTCAGGCATGAATTAGCAGGCAGTTTATTAACCAGCGTTAAAAAAGAAAACTTTCTTGGCTCATAACGGTTGTTAGAACTATAAGATCAGTTATGGCAAAATTAATACTATGCTATTTATTTATATTCAGCGTTCAGCCGAGTAAAATGCAGTCAAGTTTGGAACAATTGCGTCAGGCTTATTCTTCAGCTTCAACAAATACAGAAATCTGTAGAAAACAGCTTGACCTGATAAAAGAGATCAAAAACCCTACAGTCTTAGAACTGGCATATTCGGGAGCATATCATGCGATGTGGGCCGAACATGCTACTTCTCCTTTAGCAAAGCTAAATTCCTTTAAAAAGGGAAGGGATGAACTGGAACAAGCCATCAGGGACGGCAAAGGAAATACTGAGATTCATTTTTTACGTTTAACTATTCAGTATCATGCACCTGCAATGGTACGATACAAACAAAATATTGAAGAGGATCTCCAAAACGTACTTACAAATTATGACCAGGTATCGTCCGAAACTCTGAAAAAAAATATTAAAAAATTTTTAATTCAAACGGACCTTCTTTCTAACGAACAACGAAAAAAAATGATATAAATCACGTTACACTTTGCCGTAAGCAGGACGGCTGGCAAGTTAGCAAAGTGGTAACGACATACCCCTAAAGAATGGCAATTAATTCCATTTGGAAAATTAGTGTACAATTGCCACCGGATGTATCCGTAAGGGGTTCAAAACCGTAGGCCAATTGGTGGGGAATATATAACTTCCAAACACTACCTACTGGCATTATTTGCAAAGCTTCTTGCCAACCGCGAATAAGTTCATACACAAAAAAAGCTTCCGGTTTATTACGTTTGTACGAGCTATCGAATACAGTGCCGTCCAATAACTCTCCTTTGTAATGGCAAATAACCTTGGATTTCATTTTTGGAATATCGCCCTCTCCTTGCGATATTACCTCATATTGCAATCCTGAGGACAAAACAATAACTTCTTTGCGAGTAGCGTTTTCCGTTAAAAAGAGTACGCCTCTATTTAAGTTTCTTTTCGCTAAATCCTTTATATGTTTAAGATATTTATTCGATTTCGCCATTTTTATCACTATCACTGTAATCCATCCAATTGGAACCTTCATGATAGGCTACGATAGGAACAGCATTATTATAATCAGAAAGATCTGATAACAATTTTTTGATATCCATTTCCATATGTTTAAAGCTATTCTCAAACAGATCTGTACGAAACCCTTTCTCTACCATGAGATCTACATACTGTAGACACACTAAGCGAGCGATTACCTTACCAAGTACTACCATCTGTCTTTGTACCAGCGTATGTTCCAACGAAAAATTAAGATGTTTTTTTAAACGAGAAGCTATACGATTTGTGCTTTCAAACTGAGACATGAATAGATAGAAGTTTTCTTCCTTCTGCTTTTTCATCTGCTTGATAACGATTTCGGATATTTGTGTATACAGCATCTCATTAGATCCTTCAAAAATTTGAAAAGGTCGACTATCCACGATACCCCTTCCTGCAATGTGATCGATCTTATAGCCACTAGAACCTGATAGCTGGACACATATCTGAGCCGATTCTTGCATAAGATCTGTTACAAGCGCTTTCATACTATTTGCTTCTAGCCCTTTTGAAGACAGGTCATATGATATTCCACTCATAGTGGCGCTGTATGCACACATTCCTGAACACAACGTATAAGAAGACTGTATACGGGATAACTGGAATTGTACAGAATCTAAATCAATTAGTTTTTGTGCTCCAACCTTTCGAGTAATACAATGTGACAGTGCTTCGTCCAACATCCGTTGAATAAAGCCCATCCCCATGCCTGGAAATTGTAGGCGGCTACGATGCAGAATATCAAGCATCATCTTAATACCTGTACTCGGAGGTTGTAACTTTTGATTAGCAGGGACAGTAAGATCAATTGTATTTAATCCATAAGGAATCATATATAGCCCAAGGTTGTTGAAGTATTGTTCCACCTTAATCTTTTGTTCTGTCTTACTATTATCTGTAACAAAGAACTCGATATCACGAGCAAGTTCTCCACTGGATAACTGTTTCCGGGCGGCAATTAACCAAAAATCGGCCATTCCTGTAAGTCCTTGCCAATGTTTCTGCCCTTTAAGCTTATATTCCCCATTGTCCAATGTGGTAAAATTCGTACGCATATTCAATGCATCGCTACCAAAATCGGGTTCTGTTATCATTAGTCCACCCATCGCTCCATGTTCAATAAACCGTTGGAATATATCAGCCTGTATCTCAGGTAGACCATATTTTGCTAATGGTTCTAAAAAAAGGGCAATATTTATTCCGAATGTTAGAGACAATGGAAGCGACTCATAAGAAGCTGCGGATAAAATACCTAAACACTCCTTTACTTTAACTCCACGACCACTAAATGCTTCTGGAACCGCAACAGATAGCGGGCTTAGTTCCATTATGTCCGTCCACACTTCAGGCGGTAAACCTCTCTCAATACTTAACTCATTTATATTAGATTCTTGGTGGAATAGCTCCACTAGCCGTTGCTTAAATCGACTAATAAAATCTTCATATCTTTCACTCATAAACTATAATCTTTCATTGTTTAATAACACGTTTTTAAATTTATGAAAATCTAACCAATAACACGACCAAATTTCGAAAAGACAGAAGAATACCAAAGAAAACCTTTCGATTGAGGGCACATATTAAATGCGTATCAAAATGATCGAGAAATAAATCTTAAAAGGTTACAAACTTACTAATGTATCATCTATTCTATACCCCTATCTATCAGACAGATTGACATAATAGCAATGTGAAATTTTATCTTTTATCCATTCGTAGGCAATTTTACTGCGAATACCATTGACACATATGAAAACAATTTTCTTAGATTCATGTCCTAGATGAGTTTCCCAGCAATGCGGCAGATCGTAAACCGAAATATTGAGGTCAGCCAAATTATTTTCCTCATGCTCATGTTGTTCCTGCACATCCACCAGCAGCAGTTCTTCCTGTTCTTTCCATTCCATTAACGTATGAAAATCAATTTTTCCGGTAGATATCTTCGATTGCGATAGTGTGTTATCCGACTGTATATTAATAACCTGCACCTGATTAGTAAAACTGTCTATGAGCATCATTTTACCGGCTAGGCTATCACCAATACCGGCAATCAGTTTAAACGCCTCGCTAACCATCAAACTTCCAACCACACCAACCAATGGCGACCATACTCCCGTAATAGCACAGGGCTGTTGATCGCTTGGTTCGGGGAAGATATCCCGATATCCAATATGTTGTGAAGGGCTGAAAACACAAATTTGCGCTTCATAAGTTCCTAGGGCTCCACTGATTAAAGGTGTCCGCAGATCTCTACCGATATCGGCCAGTAGATAACGGGTATCAAAATTATCGCTTCCATCAATAAGGAGATCCGCTTCCGGAATGATCTCCTTAAAATTGTTGGCGGTAAGTCTTGTTTTTTGTGGAAACACGATCTGTTGTTGATATTGCGCATTCAACTTATCCGCTAATATTTCTGATTTAAATAGCCCCACGTCATGATACCCAAAGCTAGTCTGCCGAGCTAAATTAGACACCGACACACAATCGTCATCTATCACGGTGATCTTTCCTACACCTCCTGCAGCGAGAAAAGGAATCACCACATTTCCGAGACCACCGGCGCCAACTACAACGACGTGAGCTGCCTCCAACTTTTCCTGTCCTACTAACCCGAACTCAGGGAGCGCTATTTGACGAGCAAAGCGATTATTATTGCTACGTAGCATAACACCTTTCCCAATCTTTCCAAACGGCTTCATAACCCTGTCTTTCTATTACCTTAACCATTTCAAATGCAGACCGTTCGTCCGAAATTTCAAATTGCTCAAGTGCTTGGGGCTCCACTATATAGCCTCCGGGATTTGTTTTAGATCCAGCACTTAAACTTGTAATACCCAATGGGATAACATGATCCCTAAAATAAGGCTCCTCCCGTGTAGAAAGTGAAAGTTCGACCTGTTCATTGAACAATCGATACGCACAGATTAATTGAAGAAGTTCCCTATCCTTCATGTAGAATTGCTGTGTTTCTATTGTTCCGTCAACAGCATCTTTCATTGAAATAGGCCGCAAGCGTGGAAAAGATAGTGAATATTTTGTTTTCCAATAATGCTGTTCGAGGTACTGTAAATGTAAACCCGTAAAAAAAGCTTCTGTACGCCAATCTTCTAACCCGATCAATGTACCTAGACCGATCTTGTGAATTCCTGCCCGTCCAAGACGATCTGGCGTATCCAAGCGGTATTGAAAGTTGGATTTTTTACCCTTGGGGTGGTAATTTTTATACACGTCCTGGTGATAGGTTTCTTGGTATACTAAAACTGCATTTAGCCCCTCTTTAATTAACCGTTGATAGTCTTCCTGTTCGAGAGGCTGCACCTCCATAGAGATATTTGCAAAATGAGGTTTCAATTGGCGAATCGCCTGCTCCAGGAATTCTACACCTACAATTTTGCTGGCCTCTCCCGTTACCAATAAGACATGCTCATAACCCATACTTTTAATGACTTCTGCTTCCATATGGATTTCTCCCGGGCTAAGTGTACGACGTGGGATCTTGTTATCCATACTGAATGCGCAATATGTACAGATATTCTGACATTCGTTGCTGAGGTACAGTGGGATGTACAGCTGAATGGTCTTTCCAAAACGCTTCTGTGTGATCGTCTGACTTAATGTTGCCATCTCCTCTAGGTAATGGGCTGCTGCTGGAGAAACAAGCGCTTTGAAATCTTCCATAGATCGGTCATTTTTGATCAATGCGCTTTCAACATCCTTGGCGGTCTTATGATAAATACTTGATTTTACCGTGTCCCAATTGTGATTTTGAAATAGTTGATGAAACATTTATACCTCCTCATTTCTTAAAAACGACGTCAATGGACTAGATGGCTGTGCCAGCGTAGAAGCTGCAGCAAGTTCGGCTTCGTATGCCTTTCTGCCTGCCTCCACCGCTAATCTGAAAGCTTGTGCCATGCCCACAGGATCTGTCGCAACCGCTATAGCTGTATTAACTAATACCGCGTCTGCCCCTAACTCCATGGCGAATGCGGCATGTGAAGGGGCTCCCAATCCCGCATCTACTATAACGGGAACTCGACTTTGCTCAATAATAATAGACAAAAATTCTTTTGTCAATACGCCTTTATTACTTCCAATCGGTGCACCCAAGGGCATCACCGCTGCAATACCTACTTCTTCAAGTCTTTTGCATAATACCGGATCAGCATGTATATATGGGAGTACAACGAAACCTTGTTTAACTAACTCTTCTGCCGCTTTTAATGTCTCGATTGGATCAGGCATCAAATATTTAGGATCGGGATGAATTTCTAATTTCACCCAATTAGTCTCCATGGCCTCTCTTCCTATTTGAGCCGCAAAAATCGCCTCTTTAGCGTCACGCGCTCCGGATGTATTAGGTAATAGGGCGGCTTGCGGTTTTGGAATATGCTGCAGCAAATTATCTGAATGTTCGGCTAAGTCTACCCGTTTGAGTGCTACCGTCACCAATTCACTCCCCGATGCTTCTATCGCTTGCTGCATCAATTGAAGACTGCCAAATTTCCCTGTTCCGAGGAAAAGTCTGGATTGAAATATTTTATCTGCTATGTGCAACATCATCGTGTGCTTTAAATTGTGAAAGAATCTGCTTCATCTGCACTACCTGTGCGAAGTTTGCATTTAAAAGTTCGGTAGAGAGGGCGACGCCATACACACCTGTGGACTGAAGCGATAACAGGTCTGCCTTCTTAATACCTCCTACCGCAATAATAGGAATGTTCGAATATCCCAATTGACTCGAGATAGTATGATAGCCAGCCGAACCTAAAATTGGACTGAGACGCTCTTTTGTTGATGTATAGGCATAGGGGCCTAAGCCGATATAATCACAACCCTCAGACATGCGTTGCCGCACGTCTGCGATAGTATTTGCCGTTCCGCCTATAATTGCCCCCTTCCCTAATTGTAACCGAGCAGTTGAAATATCGACATCTTGCAATCCCAAGTGTACACCATCTGCATCTACGTGTTGAGCAACCGATACCCAATCATTTATTATACATTTAGCGCTATACTGAATGCATATACTTTTTACCTGTTCGGCCAAAATTCGAACAGCTTTTTCTTCTTGGTTCTTAAAACGTAATTGTATCCATTTGACACCTACATCGAGCGCATGATGAATACCTACTATCTGTCGTTCAGCTGTATCTCCTTGTGATATAAACTGTAATCGTTCTATATTCCTTTCCATAGTTTCCTAATTTTCAAGAATGTGGCATGTATATCCTCTACTTGCCACAATCCCGACATCAATGCTATACCATCAAAGGATTGAAGAATTTCTGGAAATTGTATTATGCGTTCCAAGCTAATTCCTCCTAAGCCAATTTTTCGGATGCTATCTGAACTGTTTTCAAATTTCATCCGCTCGGATGCAGCCATCGCTGTATAGTCTGATTTACTCACGCTATTAAACAGCGGACTTACCAATATCATTTCGTATCTATCATTTAAGGTTTTCACCGCCGAATAACCATGTATAGCCGTTGAAAACCTATAATCACCTATTTCTTCTTGTTCAAAATATAATCCTTCTACGCCACGCTGCTTTTCCTTAACATGATATCTTTTGAACCCCGTTTCATGGCGCCACTGCGCTGCGGCAAGTGGTAGGATTAAGCGATTATGAAAATGCGGAGGGATATGTTCATACACGTACAGGATTTCTTCCCGAGTCATCTCCCGACGGAAATAAAGATCATCTAACCCAGATTCGAAGAGGGTCAAAAGTACTTCATGTTCGTTGTCGAGCAGATGACCCGGGAGAATGGCCGTTATAGATCCCATACACGCCTTTTATCCATAAATTTCGCTTCCCTGTTCTTTAAAAGCTGAGGCTTTTTCGAACATACCTTCATCCGCTGCATCACGAATTTCCTGTGTAATTTTCATGGAGCAGAACTGGGGTCCGCACATGGAACAAAAGTGTGCTATCTTAGCACCTTCAGCAGGAAGCGTTTCGTCATGATAAGCACGAGCCGTATCGGGATCCAACGCCAAATTAAACTGGTCTTCCCACCTGAATTCAAATCGTGCTTTACTCAAGGCGTTATCTCTATATTGTGCTCCGGGATGTCCTTTTGCAAGGTCTGCTGCATGTGCAGCTAATTTATAGGTGATCACACCATCTTTAACATCATCTTTATTCGGTAATCCCAAATGCTCTTTTGGCGTCACATAGCATAACATGGCTGTTCCAAACCAACCGATCATTGCCGCACCTATGGCGGAGGTGATATGATCATAACCAGGCGCTATATCCGTAGTCAGCGGTCCCAATGTATAGAAAGGGGCTTCTTGACAATCCTTCAGCTGCTTCTCCATATTTTCCTTGATAAGATGCATGGGAACATGGCCTGGCCCTTCTACCATCACCTGTATATCGTGTTTCCAGGCAATTTTAGTCAATTCACCCAACGTTTCCAATTCTGCAAACTGTGCGGCGTCGTTCGCATCGGCTATACTTCCTGGGCGTAATCCATCTCCCAACGAAAATGCCACATCGTAGGCTTTCATAATTTCACAGATCTCCTCAAAATGGGTGTACAAAAAATTTTCCTTATGATGTGCCAAACACCATTTGGCCATAATACTGCCCCCTCTGGAAACGATCCCTGTTACCCGTCTCACGGTCAATGGAATATAACGCAATAAGACACCGGCGTGAATGGTGAAATATGACACTCCTTGTTCGGCCTGCTCGATAAGTGTATCCTTAAAAATTTCCCATGTCAGATCTTCTGCCTTGCCGTTTACTTTTTCCAGTGCCTGATAGATCGGAACGGTACCGATTGGAACCGGAGAATTGCGAAGAATCCATTCTCGCGTCTCGTGAATATTTTGTCCGGTAGAAAGATCCATTATGGTATCGGCTCCCCAGCGACATGCCCATACCGATTTTTCAACTTCTTCTTCAATACTTGACGTAACAGCACTATTCCCGATGTTGGCATTGACCTTCACCAAAAAATTGCGTCCGATGATCATCGGTTCGCTTTCTGGATGATTGATGTTATTCGGTAAAATTGCCCGGCCCGAAGCAATTTCATCACGCACAAATTCAGGTGTAATCATACCCTTAGGTGTATTAGCCCCAAAGCTTTCTCCTGTATGCTGCTGCAACAGATCATTATCTTCGACCTGCTGTATGCGCTGATTTTCGCGGATGGCGACATACTCCATTTCTGGAGTAATAATGCCTTGCTTAGCATAATGCAATTGCGTTACATTCTTCCCACTTTTTGCCCGAAGAGGTTGATGCTGTATTGGAAAGCGGATAGCATCGAGTTGTGCATTTCCTAATCGTTCCTGCCCATAGACTGAACTGATCTGCGGCAACTGCTCCACATCATCCCTATCAGCTATCCATTGTGTGCGAATACGGGCAATACCTTCGTAGATATTTATGGCAGCTTGATCATCCGTATAGACACCACTCGTGTCGTACACGGTGACGGGGGCATTAGGAGAAACTTTGCCGCTGCTCAATTTCGTATCGGAAAGTACGATTTCCCGCATACCGACCCGAATGTTTGGTGTAGTTCCTTCAACATAGATTTTACGTGAACCAGAGATAGCTCCAGTTGTCAACGCTCCTGATTGAGGTAGATTTTCTTTTTTCTTAGCCATTTCTATCCTCCTTGTGCTGCTTTGATTAATAAAATACGATCATTTTCCTGCAGCTTATAGCTACCATGTTGAGATCTCGGGATGAGGTTGTCATTAACGGCAACACCTATCCCTTGGATAGCATCGCCTAATAGGGACTGCAGCAGCTCTGTAAGATAGCATGTGCTGTCTACTTCGTGAATCTTGTTGTTTACATTTACTTTCATTTCCTGAATTTTTAATTGAAATCTTCAGAAATGAACTTGAATGGAGAAGGTATGTATGGGTTTATAAAATAACCCTTTGATCAGTACATTTATATCAAAAAATCAAATTTTGATACACCTATCTTTTCCCTTCGCCGGTACTAACCGGATCAAGTTCTAAGGGTATAATCTCAGCACTAAGGCACCCCTAAAGATTTTGACCAAGTTCAGTGTTTTATTTAAGTTTTCAAAATTTTATTTAAAAAACATTTTAAACATTAAAAAAAGTAGCCGTCAATAAAGATAAAATATGAACACATTATATCAGATATCTTCGATCACATCATCGCTTCTGCTCCATATTTCGGACTACAGATTTATGAAATGGAAGGCATAATACCAGCACCGAACATGATTTAGATGTATATTTAGATTGTAACACGCTAATAGTCGCAAAAAATAAATTTATCATTTGTTAATGACATAAAAACAATGGCAATAAAATTGCGGTAACAAGCCTATGAACAAACTATCATTCTTCGCACCAGCAATATTATTAGCCATTGCGTCCTCGTGTAATACATCACAACGAAATACAGGCAGTACCGCTACAGATTCTATAACTACTGTCAATGAGCCCACTGATACTTCCTTAACAGCCAAACTGAGCATACCTGCCACAATTTCATTGGATCACCCCATTGAGATGACATTTACTGTATATAATCCTACAGACAGCGTAATGAAATTTTGTAAATGGCACACTCCTTTTGAACCGTTGATGAGTAAATACTTAGATATCGTATCGGATACTGACGGCGAAGTAAACTACTTAGGACCTATGGCCAAACGTATCATGCCTCCCCCTGCTAATAGCTACCTTTCGATAAGTCCATCCGACAGTATTTTAGCTAAAGTCGATCTCAAAAAAGGTTATGACCTCACAAAGCCAGGTACATACACTATAAAATACAATTCCGACGGCATCAGCAGGTTGATCGTCCACGATAGTGTAATATTCACAATCAACTAGCAGATATTCTTTGTTAATTGCTTCACAATGGCACAGGTGTATGTGAAGCAATTAATATAAAATGCCCCAATACACTTAATAAGATTCAATAGTGGTTAACTGACCTGTTTCTATCAGTTCTTTAAAGTTGCGCAGGTCACTTTCTAAAAGTTTCTCAAAAGTCGGTGTAAATAAATTCGCTACATTCCTACCGACTTGGCCCGCCGGGGCATGATACGTTACCACTAAATTGATGATCGTCCCCACACCACCGATTACATCCGAAAACTCTACTTTGCCACTATTTTCAACTACCGCATTGGTTTGCGAATGCCACCCGATAAGTTGGTTAGGTTCATCTTTGACCAATACGGTATTCCAACTAAGCACATCCGATCCCCAGGGTAATTCAAATTCCCAATGCGAGATTGTATCGGTCTTTTCTTCCACGCGCTTTATGTATTTCATGAAATTGGGAAGATTAGCTAGATAACGCCAATATGCGTATACTTCTTCACGCGGTTTATTAACGATAATTTCTGATTGTACATTAATAGCATTCGATCTATGACATGAATCAGTACAATCCAATTTTTGGGATAATTTACATTTACCGGTTACCCCCCGATAAAGCAAATATGAGCCCGTTAGCAATTTTAATGGACGTTTTAATGGGTTTCTTCGAAATGATCTCGTGATTATCATTGCACCTAAGGCGATGGATACAGCACGTTCTGAAAAACCCAGTTGTTTGTCGTCCTGTGCGGATTCAAGGTTATGCTTCCTGACATTATCTTGATTAGTGATTATGCTTTCCATTTATTTAAGTTTTAAAGCGTATTAATTTATCCCTCTTTTTTAATGCATATACAGCGCCAAAACACACTGTATAAATACTTCTTTATAACCAAATAATACGTCTTTTCTACCTATATAGTTAGTATACGCTGATTTCCATAAAAGCAAAAAAATCTAGGCTTATAATTAAAAAGAGCCATTCCTAACGGGAATGGCTCTTTTTAATTATCTTCAAATGGTCTTGCTACCACTTAACAATGTCGTTCCCTAAGGTAAATATCATTAGTGCTACTAATATAAAGAAACCTACCATTTGTGCACGTTCTAAGAATTTATCACTTAGTGGTTTGCCCTGGATCATTTCTACCAATAGGAAGATAACGTGTCCTCCATCCAATGCTGGGATTGGTAACAGATTCATGAATGCAAGAGCCATGGAAAGCATGCCTACTAAATTCCAAAAGCGGTACCAGTCTACATCAGTGCCAAACATCTTTGCAATACCAACTGGTCCGGATAAGGCTTTATCCGCGCGAACCTCACCTTTAAATATTTTACCGAAACCTTTGATGTTATCTGTAATAACCGAGAAAGCTTTCTTCGTGCCTATTGGTAGTGCTTGCATAAGACCATATTGGGAAGTGATCAGTACCAAAGATGGATCGGGTTTGATTCCAAATCCTAGTGTACCATCAGCAGAAACATTACCATTTAAAGCTACTAATTGTCCATTCCGAAGTACTTCCAATGAAATTGATTTTTCAGCTTGATTCAAAATAGCATTTTTAAACTGGTCGAAATAAACTATAGATTGACCGTTTACACTAACAATACTATCGTTCTTTTGTAACCCCATTTTCTCTGCTTCCGAAGCACCTTGAATTTGATCGATTCCCATCATTTTAAGGCGCGGTTCAACGAATTCATTCGTTTTATGATCAGCAACTTGATTTAAAATATCAGATGGAACCTGAATCTCCTGTGGTGCACCGTTTCGTTCAATAGTCAATATCGCATCGCCCATTAGGACTTCAGAGCTAAATAAATCTTTATAATTAATGACGGGTCTATTGTTAATTTCTATTATTTTATCTCCGGCCTGAAGTCCGATTTCCTTTCCAATTATTCCAGGTACAATACCATTTGTCAATTTGGAATTATCTATATCGGTTTGTCCATATTTGAACGTTAACATCCAAAAAACCATAATCCCTACAATCACATTGACGATTATACCGCCCAACATGACGATAAGACGCTGCCAAGCTGGTTTGGAACGGAACTCCCAAGGCTTCGGTTCTTCTTGAAGTTGCGCTGTATCCATGGATTCGTCTACCATACCTGCGATCTTCACATAACCACCTAACGGTAACCAACCAATTCCATATTCACAACCTTTATAAGTGAATTTAAACAACTTAACACCCCATGCATCGAAAAATAAATAGAATTTCTCTACTTTAATACCAAACATGCGTGCCGCCAAAAAGTGTCCAAGCTCATGTAATATTATCAAAATTGACAGGGCTAGTATTACCTGTCCAACCATTACGAATGTTCCCATCTAAAATATTTACTTTTTACTCTTAAGTATTAAATCTCGTGCCACAATCCGACTTTCGGAATCATAGGCAATATAATCGTCTATATGTAACGTTGTACTATTTTTCACCTGACATAATGTCTCTTCTATTACGTCGCTCATACCCAAAAAAGAAATTTCGTTCTTCAAAAATGCGTCAACTACGACTTCATTCGCGGCATTCAAGACACAAGCTCTATTACCTCCCTCACGCAAGGCTTGATAGGCCATCTTCAAATTTCGGAATGTGTCTAAATCGGGCTTCTCAAATGTCAATGATCCATGGTTCATAAAATCAAAACGAGGAAATGAGTTCGAAAAACGAACAGGGTAAGTTAACGCATATTGAATAGGAAGTTTCATATCAGGAAGTCCCATTTGTGCTTTCATGGACCCATCCTGAAACTGTACGATTGAATGTATAATAGATTGTGGGTGGACAATAACATCTATTTTATCGGTTTCCAAATCAAAAAGCCATTTCGCTTCTATCACTTCAAGTCCCTTATTCATCAATGATGCCGAATCAATTGTAATTTTAGCACCCATTGACCAGTTTGGATGTTTCAATGCCTGCTCGCATGTTACATTTTCCAAAAAAGAACGGTCTTTCCCACGGAAAGGGCCTCCGGAGGCTGTAAGATATATCTTCTCTATGGGATTTAATTCCTCACCAGTAAGACATTGAAAAATAGCGGAATGCTCCGAATCAACAGGTAGTAATTTAACACCATATTTTTTCACCAAATCGATTACTAACTCTCCGGCCACCACCAACGTTTCCTTATTGGCTAATGCAATATCTTTACCGTGACGGATAGCATTTACTGTAGGATGTAATCCAGCCGAACCAACCACTGCATTTAGAACAACATCAATTTCCTCCAATTCAACTGCTGCTTCCAGCGCCTCACTTCCACAAAAAACTTCGATAGGCAGACCTTGCAGGGATGTTTTTACATAGAGATAATGTGATTCGTTAACGATGACAACAATTTTTGGTTTAAATTCTAACGCCTGTTGAATTAATTGTTCCGCATTATTACTCGCTGTAAGCACAGTTACATTAAATCGATCGGGAAAAGCACGGACAACATCAAGAGCTTGCGTCCCAATACTTCCGGTAGATCCCAGTATAGCTATTCTTTTTTTGTTCAATGCTTTTATTCTCCTTTATATTATATTTTTGAACAGCTCAGGATCATCACCCCCTTTATATTCTTCGACCATATCCGTATAAGCAACAGCCATGGCCAAACTTACCAACGGAACTATTAAAAAAATACTAATTGCCATAAAGAATAAGGCAGTCATATTATAACTAAGATTCAAAAGTACAAAAGATATGATAGAGGTTAACGCCAAAAAGAAAAACAGCGTAACAATCTTAAAAAAATTACCTTTTGTAAATGCAACACTTAGTTTTACCGCTCTAAAAAAATTCACATTCTTCTCCAATATAAAAAAAGGAAAAAATGTTATTCTCAAAAGCAAAACAGTTACAATTATACCCGTCAAAACAGGGACAATTTCGAAGATGACGAAATCCGTCTCCAAGCCCAAATAAATCAAAGGAAAACAGATAATTCCCGACACCAATGTTACGATACCGGTTAATAGGGAGCACAAAACAAGTCCGAATAAAAAATTGACAAATTGTTTTGTTGAAGGAATATAATGCATCAATGAACTATGTTCTACACCCTGCGAAAGTAATATCGCCCGTTTTATTAGCACCAATTGTAGTCCAAAAAACAAAACAATAGTCAACAGCATTAAAACAACTTTTGCTATCATATTCGACTCCAAAAAGTACACCGGAAAATATGCAGCCAGCTGACTTATTACAAACAGAATAAAACACAGTCCGGCGATAGAAAAATAATGTTTTTTTAAGATATCTAAAGCTCTAAAAATAACATCGTTTGCTTTAAAAGTACTTTCTTTAAGAAACTCTAACATGTTGCTAAATAATAGTGCAAAGATGATATAATTTTTGGAATACAACAATCTTAAAACAAAAAGTTTAGAAAATTATATCATATTTATTTACTTCGGAACCATATCTGTATAAATCTCACACAGGGGTGATTTTTTGAAATAAAAAAGGCTTCCTATAAAGAAAGTGCAAAGATTTTATTTAAATGTAGGTGGCACTGGCTTTTCCAATAGATATTGGTAATAAAACCGTACCCTTTCATTAAAGTCATACCGCGATTTAGACCGTTCAAATCCATGTCTACTGCCCGGATATATCATCAACTCAAATGGCACTGCTCGGTCAGTAAGTGCATCCACCAATTGAATGGTATTCTGCATATGCACATTGTCATCCATATCACCGTGCATGATACGCAATCCGCCTTTATATTTATCTACATAAGTTAAAATAGAGCCGTTTTTATAGCCTTCAGCATTATCTTGAGGCGTGTCCATCCATCTCTCAGTATAATGGGTGTCGTACAATTCCCAGCCTGTAACCGGAGCCCCCGCAATACCATAGTCAAAATAATCAGCTCCTTTTGTCAATGCCAGGCAAGTCATGTATCCACCATAACTATGTCCTGTAATCAATAGTTTGTTTTTTGCTACCCAAGGTTTCGCCTTCAACCATTTTGCTACGGTAATGTAGTCCACTAGTTCCCAATTTCCCAGATTTCGATGCATTAATGCAACACCTTGTTTACCATAATGTCCCGAGGCTCTATGGTCACAGGCGATTTGAATTATTCCTTCAGCAGCCCAATATTGATTAGATGTACCTTTCCAGGTATTGCGTACAGATCCAGCATCGGGACCACCATAAATACTCATTATGACAGGATATTCGGTTGTTACGTCGAAGTCCGTCGGATACGTAATAATTATCGGCAGGTCAAACTTACCATCATCAGACTTAATGGTAAAATATTCTGTTTTTCCAATTTTATAATCATCGAAATCAGCAGATTTTGTATCAGCCAACTCTTTTAATACCTTACCTTGATTATCCAATAAAGCGATCTTATTCGGCGCCTTTACATTCGAATAGTTTGTGATGAAATATTTACCATCTGGAGAGACTTGGACATTATGTGTGAAATCACCAAAAGTTAACCTTTTGAAGTTTTTACCAGAGTAATCCACGCGGTACAAATCTACTGTTGCAGAATTTTCTTTCCGAGCGGTAAAATAAATGACCTTATTCTTTTCGTCGATATATTGCAAAGAAGAAACTTGCCAATCTCCGGTGGTAATCGGATTCAACAATTTACCAGCTAATGTGTAGAGGTAGTAGTGTGCCCATCCGGTTTTATCAGATTTAAGAATATAGTGCTTATTATCCGCTAGATAGGTAATTCGTTCATCATGATCCAGGTTGATCCAAGAAGATTGCTCCTCATTATAAATTTCGTTCTTTGTTCCATTCTTCGGGTTTACGGCATAAAATTTCAAATTAGTCTGGTCTCTATTCATCCATTGTACCATGATTGTTTGACTATTGAAACTCCAATAAGGCTGACCGAAGTATTGGTCATCTTTCTCATTAAAATCTGCCCAAACTATTGGAGAACCCTCCACTTTTACAAAACCGATTTTCACCTCTGGATTATCCTGTCCTGCTTTCGGATAGCGAGTCTCTTCCAAGTAACCGTTTTGTCCCTTCGAAACATAAATTGGGAACATCGGCACCTTTGTGTCATCGAAGCGCATGAAGGCTATTTGCTTACTGTCTGGCGACCACCAAAAGGCTTTATAATTTGTGGGTCGTCCTAAAATTTCTTCATAATACACCCACGATGACCAACCATTGTACATTACATCTGTGCCATCTGTAGTATACTGTATTTCTTTTGTTCCCGACACATCGATACTAAACAAATTACTCTTACGAGTAAAGGCAATGTATTTTCCATCCGGTGATAAGGTAGGATTTTGCTCTTCTAGATCAGGTGATTGCGTTACTCTTTGCGCCGCTTGCTGTCCAAATTGAATGTAAATATCATTCTCCTTGACAAACACTCTTACATCTGAAGAAGGAGCTCGCTCATAGGCACTTTTTTCTCCTGTCTTTACATTTACCTTGTACGTTGTACGGTTATCTTTGTCTATCTCTAAATAATGTTCAGCATCCGCCCAACCCGTATATTGGTTAACAGGTTTTGTAACCGTATACCCATTGCCCCATGACTCATTAAAATTTAAACGCTTGGTTTGTGCTTTTAGGGGGTAGGCTGTTATAAATAACGCAGCAACAAAAATGTTGCATATCAATGTCTTCATAAAATTGATCATAATGTATTGAAACACGAAATTAACAATTGTATTCCTATTACCATGTAACATATTTACAATAAAATTCTCATGGAACATCTAACTCGTCTTAAGTGAGATCAATATGAATTAAAACAACTCAGTTTACCGGCTACTCAATAATGCCAATAAACAGCAACTACTAAATAAACTTTTATCTGTACATTTTCCTATTTAAACGGAATAGACAAAGGTAGTCTGAGGTAAAAAAAAAGCCACTCAAAAAGTGGCTCATATCTAGTTAAATGATTTACGCTAGAACGAAAAATCGTCTTTTTCGACTAATGCTCCATTACTTTCGTAGGCAGAATCATCTTGACTGGGCTCATATCTCTTCTCAACCACTTCTTGATTAGATTTGATGTACGCGACTACGTCTGTTAGTCCTTCTGCAAATTTCTCAAAATCTTCTTTGTATAAGAAAATTTTATGTTTAATAAACTGTCCATCCTCAAAACGTTTTTTACTTTCTGTGATTGTCACATAATAATCGTTTGATCGCGTCGCTTTTACATCAAAAAAATAAGTACGTTTACCCGCTCTCACCTTTTTTGAAAATACCTCTTCACGCTCTTTGTTTTCAAAATCTCCCATTAGTCTAGTAAGTATTTAAGTTTAAATCCTATGTTTTATGTTATAAATATATAATATTTAATTTCAAACGTCCAAATTTTATCCAAAAAAAGT
Organism: Sphingobacterium olei; assembly: GCF_005048855.1. Lineage (GTDB taxonomy): Bacteria > Bacteroidota > Bacteroidia > Sphingobacteriales > Sphingobacteriaceae > Sphingobacterium > Sphingobacterium olei. The sequence continues at coordinate 78,998 of NZ_SUME01000013.1, read as the reverse complement.
GTTTTTTTTATTTACTTATTTCAAATACAAAAGAAGTGTGTTATTTTCACCGATGTTTTTAGGTCATTAACCGAAGTATAAATGAGGTATACCTAAATGCTATTAGTCATATCTGTAGCTATTTCTACATTTGGACTATAAACAACGAACAAATGAAAACAAAGAGAAATTATCAAACACCTCCCCCCCCTCCAAATAATAGCAAAAGTGCTACCATTGTAGGGGCCTTCATCGTGTTATTTGGTGCATTTTTATTATTAAAAAATTTGAACTTAGGTTTTTTAATACCTTCCTGGTTGTTCGGATTCCATTCCATATTGATTATAGTAGGACTCGTAATAGGTGTTAATTCAAAATTTGAAAAAAAATCATCTTACATATTGATCACGATCGGGGTCATTTTCTTGTTGAAAAATTGGATGGATTTTTCAACGGGTAAAGTACTCATACCATTGCTAGCAATCGTATTAGGGATTTATTTGATCCAACGCAACAGAAAATTGCCGTCCCTGCCGGACGACCCTGAAACTCCCCCAGTTCCTCCCACTCCACCCTTTAGAGATGAATTCGACTGGGATAAAAGAGTTGATGAGAATGACCCCATAAACGTCAATAATTCGGATGAAAGAACAGATTCAAACCCTTTTGCTCATACCAATGAGCAAAAGGGGTATTCGTATAATCGATATGCAGAAAACTACCTCAAAGTAGATTCCATATTCGGGAGTTCGAAAAAAATTATTCTATCCAAAAACTTCTTGGGAGGAAGTATGACCAACATTTTTGGAAGCACAGAAATAAATTTACTTCAGGCTGATCTTACCCAACCGATAGTCATTGATGTTTTTCAACTATTTGGAAGCACCAAGATTATTGTTCCACCACATTGGATGGTTTCGACAAGTATTTCGTCCATTTTAAGTGAAAATGACGACCGTCGGGTTATTATAAACCATCCATTTGACGAAAATAAAAATTTATATATCACTGGAACTTCTATCTTAGGAAATGTAACAATAAAAAACAGTTAATCCATAAAATGTCAAACTCTACTGAGGTATTAAAAATAAACAAAAAGCGTCTTATCCATCTGAGTTCATGGATAATTTTTGCGCTATACTTCGTTGTTTCATATATGTTAGTTTGGCTGGAGCACAGATCCAAAGACATATCTATTTACGAGCCTCTCTTTGGTGCTTTATGCATTACAATTTGTTCATATCTAATATTCAGTTCGTTACAATTTTACTTACCCCGAAAGAATCAATATCTCAAAATACTGTTCATCTGCTTATTTTTGACAGCAATGAGTGTTTTTCTCCCTCTATATCTTATCAACCAAATATCAGATACTTTTTCGATTACACAATATTATAAAATTCTTCCCTACCGTACGATTATTAATTTCTTGCTTTTATTCTGTATCCTAATAATCAATATCACCTGGAATATACAGGAAGAGTATGAGGAAAATAAAAAACGTAAAGAAGAATCTGAGCGTCTGGTACGTGAAGCAGAGCTTTACAACCTTCGTCAACAATTGCAGCCTCACTTTCTGTTCAATAGCTTAAATTCGATCATTGCATTGATTGGTGCAAAACCGGATATGGCAAAGAAAATGACTTTTCAGCTGTCGGATTTTCTACGGGGAACAATGCGAAAAGACGACAAACAACTTATTTCCCTTTCGGATGAAATCAAACACCTTGAACTCTATCTCGAAATTGAAAAAGTTAGATTTGGCCATAGATTAAATACGGCTTTCCATTATGATGACGAGGTTTTGCAGGCAAAAGTCCCCAGCATGATCGTACAACCCCTAATGGAAAATGCGATTAAACACGGCCTGTATAATGTAACAGGTGATGTATTAATAGAAACCCACATTGCACTGGAAAATAACATCTTGACGATAGAGATCTCAAACCCTTTTGAAGCCGATCAGTATCAGAATAAAAAAGGGAACGGCTTTGGATTGACCAGCATCCACAGAAGATTATTTTTAATCTACAGCCGCACAGATCTTTTGAGCGTCAACAAAACAGAAACTAAATTTATTGCCCGCATAAAAATTCCTCAAAATGATTAAAGTAATAATAATAGACGATGAGCCTCTTGCTCGGATGATCATTCGCGATTATTTAGAACAAGAAAGTGATATTGAAGTCATCACGGAATGTGGTGACGGTTTTGAAGGTGCTAAAGCCATTCAACAACACAAACCCGATCTGATATTTCTAGATATCCAAATGCCAAAATTAACAGGGTTCGAGATGCTGGAAATTATCGACGAACTCCCGCACGTCATATTTACAACAGCTTTTGAGGAATTTGCAATTCGTGCTTTTGAAAAAAATGCCGTCGATTATCTCCTGAAACCCATCAATCAAGAGCGTTTTTCAAAGGCCCTAGAAAAATTCCGAAATATCCATGGTAACCAGCAACCGAAACAAAGTCTTCAACAATTAAAGACAGATATTGAGGAAGAGACATTAGAACGAATCGTTGTCAAAAACGGGACCCAAATTAAACTGATTCCGGCGCAGCAAATTATCTTTTTAGAAGCTTACGATGATTATGTTAAAATCCACACGCAAAACGGCATGTTCCTCAAAAATAAAACCATGTCATCTTTTGAGAAACAATTGGACAGTAAGCAATTTGTACGTGTGCACCGATCATTTATCATTAAAGTAGATCAGCTTGCTAAAATAGAACCTATGGAAAAAGAAAGTTACCGAGGTATATTGCTGAACGGCGAAAAAGTAAGCATTTCCAAATCCGGATACGCTCGACTAAAACAAACGATTGGTTTATAGCATATTGTTTTTGTACTTTTGTATTGTGAAATATCCTTAGATACGACGTAAACGTAAAACAATCGGAACGATATTAGCTATGGATATTCCCAGCCTGCGGTAGGCTGGCGTATGACCATTAAAAGTCAAACATTTGCATATGAAACGAATAGTCAGTACACTGCTGTGTATAGTCGGATTTACTATATTAATAAAAGCTCAATCTATTGAAGAGAGACAAAACAGAGCCGTTTACAATCAAATTGAATACCTATTCAATACGAAACAAATGGACTCCATCTATAATATGGCCGACGAAAATTTCAAAAAGACCATATCTTCTGTTCAATTAAAAGGGATATTAAACCAGCTGCATTCATTAGGTACAATAAAAAATGCAACTCCAGAAAAATATCAAAATGGTATAGCGGGATATAAGATAGAGATCGGGGACCAGAAATTATTATTCATATTGGGTGTAGACAGCAATTTTAACTATCATACGCTCGCTTTTCAACCCTATGAAGCAAAAGTAGAAGAAAAAAAAGAAAAAGTCATATCCAAAGTGGAAGTGCAAAATCCCTTGGATTTTTTTATCGACTCTGTGGCACGCACATACATCCAAAAAGGGAATACGCAGTCTTTGGTCATCGGTGTGATTCATAGAAATAAAGTAAATACTTTTTTTTATGGAGAGACTGAAAAAGATAACAATACCCTCCCTATTGCAACCACCTTATATGAACTGGGATCAATTACAAAAACGTTTACGGCTACTCTTCTGGCTGATTTGGTAGAAAAGAATGTAATCAGCTTGGATGATAGTATCGCTAAATTTTTACCTGATTCGGTAAAGTCTAATCCCAATTTACAAAAAATAACCTTTAAATCTTTGGCAAACCACACTTCAGGATTGCCACGTATGGCGTTAAACTGGAACACAAGCAGCAAATTCGTGGAAAGCGATCCTTATGCACATTACGACCAGAAAGAACTCTTCAGTTTCCTGAAAAACTTTAAAGCAACCAAGGAGGTCGGAGAAGAATACGAATACAGTAATGTAGGATATGGTTTATTAGGCGAGTTAATTTCTATGATTACCAAAAAAACGTACGCTCAAAATATTGAAGAGGTCATTACCAAACCACTACATATGACAAACACCGTAGAGAAAGTAAATTCCAAAGAGCAACAGCTTGTCAGAGTGTACAATGTACAAGGAGATACTGTACCGACCTGGAACTTTATTTCTCTCGCGGCAACTGGTTCTTTAAAATCGACCATCCAGGATATGTTGTTATATGCCCGATCTCAATTCCAGATGCCTTTATCTCCATTGGAAAAAGCAATGGCCCTGACTAAACAATTCACATTTTTCATCCCTCCTAACACCGATATCGGGCTTGCATGGCATATGTCAATGGTAGACGATATCATCTATTACAACCATAATGGAGGCACTGCCGGTAGCAGTTCTTTTATCGGCATCGCTCCCGATGCCAAGTCGGCTGTAATCGTTCTGTCAAATTCCGCGGTTCCTGTTGAGGCTATCAGTGAAGAAATCCTAAAAAAGGTGATTTTAACAGAGTAAATCCATAACCTGAACTCATCGTGTTCAGTTTGCGAATACAAAGCATTTTATCTAAGTTTGGTAAGAAAAGTTTTAATTTGAATAAATCGAATAAAGAGTGAAAAAACGTATAGCGATTTTTGCTTCCGGTTCCGGATCCAATGCACAAAAAATAATGGAACATTTCAAGTATTCTAATGAAGTTGAAGTGGCTCTAATATTAAGTAACAATCCGGATGCCTATGTACTGCAGCGTGCTGATAATTTCGAGATTCCCTCACATGTTTTTGACAAGCACGATTTTTATCAAACAACGGAGGTCGTAGATCTTCTAAAGAGGTTAGATATCAATCTCGTTGTACTAGCTGGCTTTTTATGGTTGATACCACAAAGTCTATTACAGGCTTTCCCTAATAGGATTATAAATATCCATCCAGCACTTCTTCCTAAGCACGGCGGAAAAGGCATGTATGGCGATCGCGTACATCAGGCTGTCCTCAATGCTGGAGACGATGAACATGGAATTACTATCCATTTTGTAAATGAAAATTTTGATGAAGGCGAAGTGATTTATCAAGCTCGATTTAAAGTTGAACCTGATGACACATTAGAGACTATAAAATTCAACGGTCAACAGCTAGAACATTTACATTATCCCAAAGTGATCGAAAATCTATTGAAGAAGTACGGTTAATGGCTAGTTGTTAAGTTTGAGAACATCTTGCAACGCGCTTAATAAAAATGAAATTAGTTATTTGATTTCAAGAAAACACAACACAGGTCGGTTATTTTTTGTATCTTTGCGGCTTCAAATAAAGAACAATGAATCATCCTGTTAAGATTAAAAATGCACTGGTTTCTGTTTATTATAAAGACAACCTCGCCCCTCTTATTCAACTTCTAAATAAATACGGAGTTACTTTCTACTCTACAGGCGGTACGGAAGCGTTCATCCGAGATTTAGGCATCGACGTAGCGCGTGTTGAAGATCTAACGAGTTATCCATCTATCTTAGGTGGCCGGGTAAAAACGCTTCACCCGAAGGTATTTGGCGGTATCCTTTCCCGCCGTCCTTTAGAAAGCGATCAACAACAATTAGCGCAATACGAAATTCCGGAAATCGATTTGGTTATAGTAGATCTGTATCCATTTGAAGCGACGGTTGCTTCTGGGGCTTCCGAACAAGATATTATTGAAAAAATAGATATCGGTGGTATTTCGTTAATCCGTGCCGCAGCTAAAAACTTCAATGATGTTGTCATCATTTCTTCGAAAACAGATTACACCGAACTGGAGCAAATTTTAGCATCACAAGATGGTATAACCACATTGGAACAACGTAAATCTTTCGCTAAACGTGCTTTCAATACGTCTTCCCATTACGATACCGCTATTTTTAACTATTTCAATCAGGAAGAACCTTTAGCCGTTTTTAAACAATCCCAACAAAAATCGCAGGTATTACGCTATGGAGAAAATCCACATCAAAAAGGAGTTTTCTTTGGTGATCTAGATGCCATGTTTGACAAATTGAACGGGAAAGAGTTATCATATAACAATTTAGTAGATGTAGACGCAGCTGTAGCTATTATCGATGAATTCGAAGAGCCAACATTTGCGATCTTAAAACACACCAATGCCTGTGGAGTAGCCTCTCGTCCCACTGTAAAACAAGCTTGGATAGATGCGTTAGCGTGTGATCCCGTATCGGCTTTTGGGGGCGTGTTAATTACGAATCAGGAAGTAGACGCCGAGACTGCTGAAGAAATTAACAAACTATTTTTCGAAGTATTAATTGCACCTTCCTATAGCGAACAGGCCAAATCCGTACTTACTGCTAAGAAAAACAGGATTATCTTAGTGCGAAAAGAAGTTAATCTGCCTACAGATCAATTCAAGACGTTATTGAATGGCGTGATTCTCCAAGATAAAGATCATACCATAGAAGGGCCAGAATTGATGACGACGGTAACGAACATAAAACCAACGGCAAAGCAGCTAGAGGATCTATATTTTGCAAATAAAATTGTGAAACACACGAAATCAAATACGATTGTATTTGCCAAAAATGGGACGTTAATTGCATCTGGAGTAGGTCAAACCTCCAGAGTGGACGCTTTGAAACAAGCCATCGAAAAAGCTCACGCGTTTGGTTTTGATTTAAAAGGCAGTACAATGGCCTCCGATGCCTTTTTTCCTTTCCCAGACTGCGTAGAAATAGCAGGTGAAGTTGGAATAGCTGCCGTGTTACAGCCAGGCGGTTCGATTAAGGATCAACTGTCTGTCGATATGGCAAACGAAAAAGGATTAGCGATGGTTATTACTGGCGTGCGACACTTTAAACACTAAAATCTAACAGTGCGAAATAAAAAAGGGGGTTTGAAAAATCAAACTCCCTTTTTTATTTAACTAAACTTAACATGCTTGCTCTCAATAATATTCCTTATCTTTAAAACAGAATAACGTTACTTATATTCGATTTATAGATAAATAATAAAAAATTAAACCCACTCCCTAGTAACAGAGTACTACAACTCTTAATGAAATCTACAATTAAATTCAACAACGCCAACACATTATTTTCCAAAGCACTAAAGGAAAAAATAAATACATATTTTAAAAATAATAATCTCAATAAAACTGGGGGTCGGAAAATTTTAGCTAAAGGAATTATTCTTTTCGCTAGCTTTTTAGGGATTTACAGTACATTGCTCTTAGTACAGCCACATTGGGCGATCAGCATTCTTCTATGCGCTCTATTTGGGGTTAATCTTGCCGCAATTGGATTTAATGTGATGCACGACGCTGGGCATGATACATTCTCCAAAAACAAAAAGTTCAACAACATTCTGTCTTATAGCGCCAACTTGATGGGTGCAAATATCTATTTTTGGAAATTAAAGCACAACATAGCACATCATACCTTTACAAATATCGAAGGTGAAGACCATGATATCGATGTTAAATTCATGCGCTTACATAAAGAACAAAAGTATCAGAAACATCATAAATTTCAACAGTATTATTTCCTCGCACTCTATGGTATCTCCTACCTTGCCTGGATTTTCTATCAAGATTATGAAAAGTACTTTAAAGCTTCGTTAGGAAAGAATAATAATGCATTCAGTTTCCCGATACGTGAAAAAGTTATTTTTTGGATAAGCAAAGTTATTAATCTGATTCTATTCATTATTTTGCCTATCATTTTTGTAGGCCCGATTGAGACACTAATTGGATTATTAATATTAGGCGTAGTCTGCGGACTGATGTTAGCTATAGTGTTTCAACTGGCGCATGTGGTTTCCGAAACAAGCTTCAATATCGTAGAAGATGACAATCGAAAAATAGAAAATGAATGGATGATTCACCAATTGAATTCCACCGCAAACTTTGCCACGCAAAACAAGTTTTTAACTTGGCTATTAGGAGGATTAAATTTTCAAGTAGAACATCACTTATTTCCAAAAATAAGCCATATCCACTATCCTGCGATCAATAACATTATTCGTCAGACTTGTGTAGAATACAAAATTAACTATATCGAATTCCCAACATTTGCAAAAGCCTTCAATTCTCATGTCAACGTAATAAAAGAAATGGGATCGAATAAATAAATAACAAAAGAAAAAAAATCATATAAACAATAAAGAAGCCAATCTAGATTATAGACTGGCTTCTTTATTGTTTATGATTGTAAGTAAATCGAAATGATCTTACGGTTCCAAAATAACTTCCGAGACCTGATTTCCTTGTTTAGAACTCCTATATTTATACTTAACCTTTTGATCTATTTTCAATACAAACCCTACTAAATTGTCATTAAAATATACTGTTTGTCTCGATAAATTATCGCGAATAAATCCATAATGACCTTGGTCATTATAATACGATACTTTTCCAAAATTGTATTCGTCCTCAACTTCTGGACGTAACAAGTCCTCTTCCTTAAATTCATATTTCTTTAAAGGAGGAGAATCTGATATATTACCGTACTCGTCAACATATGCAAACATTTCTTCAAAGGACTTTCCTTTGTCATTGTTTTGTTTGTTGAACTCCTTTTTCTCTTGCTTGTGTTGCTTTTTTAATTGCTTTTTCTTTGCTTGTTCTTTTTTTCTGAATGTAATTTGGCTTTGCCCCATTAAACGTGTATAATGTAAATAAATAAATTAAGATATGTCTTAGCGACCAACGGGCTTTATGAAACTTGTTGAAGACAGTTAAAGCGAGGTGATGTATAAGGCTTTCATACAAAGATACAAAATGTAAATGAAAAATCGAAAACTTTGCTCTAGTAAGTTATATATGCCTTAAAAGTTTTGTCATATGAAAATACTTTTAGTATGGAAATAGTGTATTACAAATAATTATCCCTATCCTTGTCCTAATACTAATAAAAAAAATAATGAATACAGGAACTGTAAAGTTTTTTAATGAAACTAAAGGATTTGGTTTTATTACTCCAGAAAATGGTGGCGCTGATGTGTTTGTACACACTTCAGGATTAAAAAACCAAGTTAGAGAAGGTGATACCGTAACTTACGAAGTTGAACGTACACCTAAAGGTCTAAATGCTATTAATGTGAAATTGAGCTAATCGAATTTATATTTAATACTAAACAGCAACGGCTACCTAAAACAGGTAGCCGTTGTTGTTATTTAAAAAATAAGCGAGAAGCTGAAAAACCCAGGTTGCATTACAAAAATAATCCCATTGATGTGGTCTATTAAGCCGAATCTATAGGATATCAAATATCACGTGAGAAATACCTATTTTATTGCGGATAGAAATACCTGTCTTTATTTCTATCCATAATGTAGACATAATTTTCAAAAAAAACAACACACTTTTCTTAACCTTATGCTATATCTTAACATATTTTAAAGAAAAAAAATATCTATAGAATATAAAACACCATTAAATTCGTTACAAAATTGAAGTTTTTTTATTTAAGGCACGTCATTTGTGTTAGTGTTCACTTAAAACAAACTAAACATTTAAAAGAATTATGAGAAGAACACCTTACACCACTTTTCTCGTGCTGCTGGTCATCACCTTTGTTTTGATTTTTGCAACGACATGCGCCGGGGCATTTTAAAATATTTTGTATTGCGCACTTATCATCAATCAAATCACGCTGATTTTTTAAAACAACTAGTATACAGACAAGATAAACGGTTATATTGTCTGTATACTAGTTTACTGTCCCCGGTTTTCCCAGAAATCCGCATTTTTTATTCCCAACTCTTTCGGATTAAAATCTGGGTTCATTATTCCATTCTTACGCTTCTTTACATAATCATTCCACACTTTCATGGCAGTTTTGCTCATCAACAATATAGCAATTAGATTGACCCATGCCATCAGTCCGACACCGATGTCTCCGAGATCCCAAGCCAGACTTGCACTTCTAATAGTACCAAAGTAAGTTGCTGCTAAAAATAAGAAGCGAAGTATCCAAATAAAAATGTTAGCACATGTGCCTTTAAAGATATACGCAACATTTGTCTCCGCATAGTAATAATACGCCATAATAGTTGTAAAGGCAAAGAAAAACAGTGCTAAAGCTACAAATTGCTTTCCGATAGCCGGAAAATGATGTGATATAGCTGCCTGCGTAAATCCGTCGGGATTTACACCAGAAATATTGTCTACGAGATAAGCTGTTGCGTTCCCTGCAGTATCAAATGTTTCACCTACGTTATACATTCCTGTAAATAAAATCATCAGTGCAGTCGCTGTACATACGAGTAATGTATCCACATATACGGAAAAGGCTTGAACCAATCCTTGTTGAGCTGGATGCTTCACGGCTGCCGCTGCTGCTGCGTGAGGTGCGGTACCTTGTCCTGCTTCATTGGAATATATACCTCTTTTCACTCCCCAGGCAATGGCCATCCCGATAACGCCCCCAAATGTAGCATCTATACTAAACGCTGAACTAAAGATCAGTCGAAAGACAGCCGGAACTTGCGTAATATTAAGGGCGATAATTATAATAGCCATCAATATATAAGCCCCTGCCATAAAGGGTACTATAAATTCCGATGCTTGTCCCAAGCGTTTTACGCCTCCTATGATAATTACAGCCAGCAATGTGACAATCCCAAGGCCTACCCAACTTAAGGTCAATTCAATACTTCCGATTTCAAAAACTGGATTCGCAAAATTGAACGCGTTAAACAATGTACTGCTTACTGCATTACTCTGCACACCAGGCAACAATAACCCAGTGCTGATAATTGTTACTATTGCAAAAATAACGGCATACCATTTCACTCCCAATCCCTTTTCGATATAGTAAGCAGGACCTCCTCTAAATTCCTCGCCATCTTTCTGCTTGTAGACCTGAGCTAGTGCTGCCTCTACATAAGCAGATGCAGATCCAAAAAATGCAATGGTCCACATCCAAAATATGGCCCCTGGCCCACCCATAAAAATTGCGGTAGCTACACCCACGATATTCCCGGTTCCTACCCTTCCGGAAATTGCCAAAGCAAATGCCTGGAAGGAAGAAATTCCCTTGTCGGATTGTTTTTTAGCAAAAAGCAGCCTCAGCATATCCCGAAAATAGGTAACCTGTAAAAACTTTGTGCGTATAGAAAAATATACGCCTGTGAATAAGCATAGAAAGATAAAAACATCACTCCAGACCAAATTTGAAATCGATTTAACAATATTTTCCATTTTTTTCGGTTATATCTAATATAATTGTTAATAATTCCTGTAAAGAAACTATTTTTTCAACGTAAATCACAAAAAAACATTAGAAGATCTATATAAAGCAAACGATTTGATATCGTTCCATAATTAGAGAATAAACCGTATCTTTGCGACATGATTAATGTTTCTAATTTATCGCTTCGCTTTGGCAAACGTGTGCTATTCGAAGACGTAAACTTAAAATTTACTACCGGAAATTGTTATGGTATTATCGGGGCAAATGGAGCCGGAAAATCTACATTCCTAAAAATTATATCTGGTGAGGTAGATCCAAGTACTGGATCAGTTGCTTTCACTCCCGGCGAACGTATGTCGGTGTTGAACCAAAATCACTATCAATTCGATGAATTCCCTGTTATTGAAACAGTAATGATGGGAAATCAGGAATTGTATAAGGTGATGAAAGAAAAAGACGCGATCTATATGAAAGAGGACTTCTCTGATGCGGATGGCGAGCGCGCCGGAGAATTAGAGAGCTTATTTGCCGAAATGGATGGATGGAACGCCGAAAGTAATGCCGCTACCCTTTTGAGTAATTTGGGAATCAAAGAAGATCTTCATTACAAATTAGTAAAGGAATTGGACGGTAACGAAAAAGTTCGTGTTTTATTAGCGCAGGCCTTGTTCGGAAAACCAGATATCTTAATTCTGGATGAGCCCACCAATGATCTGGATATCAATACGATTGCTTGGTTAGAAGATTTCTTAGCCAGCTATGAAGCTATTGTATTAGTTGTATCCCATGATCGTCACTTCTTGGATGCTGTATGTACACATATCGTAGATATCGACTTTAGCAAAATGTCGATCTACTCGGGTAATTACACATTCTGGTATGAATCTTCTCAATTAGCCCTGAAACAACGTACCGATCAGAATAAGAAAATGGAGGATAAGGTTAAGGAACTGCAAGAGTTTATCCGTCGTTTTTCGGCCAATGCTTCTAAATCAAAACAAGCTACCTCACGTAAGAAAGCGTTGGATAAGATCAACATTGATGAGATCAAACCTTCCAATCGGAAGTATCCGGCAATTATGTTCAATACGATGGATCGCGAACCAGGAGATCAAATCTTGCAAGTCGAGGGGTTAAGCAAAACCATAAATGGTGAAGTCTATTTCAAGGACATCAGTTTTATGATCAACAAAGGCGATAAAATTACTGTTCTTGCAGAAAATTCACTTGTCACTTCTGCTTTTTACGATATACTTGCTGGCCGTGATAAAGATTATAAAGGAGAATTCAAATGGGGTATAACCATTACACCTGCCGATATGCCCATCGAAAATGCCAGCTTTTTCGACGGAAAAACGGATAATTTAATTGACTGGTTGCGCGACTATACGACTAAACCAGATGCCGATGAACAATTTATTCGGGGTTTTTTGGGCAAAATGTTATTTTCAGGTGAAGAAGTGCTGAAAAAATGTTCGGTACTATCCGGAGGTGAAAAAATGCGCTGTATGTTCTCCAGAATGATGCTCCAGGGAGCAAACTTCTTGTTATTTGATGAACCTACGAATCACCTGGATTTGGAGTCGATCACCGCACTGAACAACGGCATGAAAGATTTTAAAGGATCTATGTTATTTACTTCACGTGACCACGAACTAACAGAAACAGTCGCCAACCGCGTTATCGAATTAACACCAAACGGTATTATCGATAAGTTGATGAGTTACGATGAATATATCAATTCGGACGTCGTAAAAGCACAACGGGAAGAGTTATATGCTATAAAAAGGTAAAAGACCAATCTATTTCGACTGGAGCGAAGCGCCTTTAACGTCATTGTGATGAGCGCAGCGAGGGAAGCAATCTGAAAATGTTATAAACGCAGATTGGTTTCCTTCGGAGCTGCTTCGCGGTCGTCATTCTTCTTCGCAATGACGCGTTTTTTCAAATATTCAAAGGTCTTTTAAACATCGTCCTTTTAAAAAGATCAAGAGCCTATCCAATTACAATGAGGTCAAAGCGATCGGCAAAAAAGGCTTTATTAAATAAAAACTGCTTCTAAATCTTCTTCCGATTGTCATCCGAATCCGTATCAATCAATTTGTTGTAGGGATCGACTCCCACTTCTATCGGCTTTTCCGACACATAAAGCGTGATCTTATTGTTGACTTTATCGATTTTATGCTTTGCTAAATAAAGTTGGTGATCCACCTTAAATTTCCCCTGTACTTTTTGCTCACCGAAAACACCTATTTCGATGTAATCCTGAAGCGGAAGCGACAGTAACTCTTTTTTATCCTTCCTACCGTTTATAGCAGTACCTTTTATATCTTCATAACTGCGTTTCCCTTTTTCATCCGTACGGTATTTCGACACGTTGAATTCAATATCTACCTGATAACTGTTATCTGCTATTTTCTTAGATGTTACTTTGTGGATGGCATTGTCGTACAACGTTATGGTTTCGAACATATCCTGCACCAAGTACTGCAGTGAATCCGGAGTTCTTTCCTTCAGTAATTTAACAAATTCAATAGACGTGGTATAAGGTGCTTCTTGAAAAGCAGTTCGACCGATATATTCCTTCAAAAAGGAATTGAAATTATTTTCACCTAAATAATCACTCATCGTGTACATCACCACTGCTCCCTTATTGTAATGTATATATTGTTGGTTCTCATTATACATCAACGGGTTCTCCTTCAGTTTTTCACCCGCTCGACCAGACAGATAGTTATCCAACGATTCTTTCAAGAACTTTCGCATCTGACCTTTCCCATAGGTATGCTCCAATACTTTGAGCGAACTGTATTCAGCCATCGATTCGGAAAGCATAGTGACTCCTTTTACTTTCGCTCCTATTACCTGATGTGCCCACCATTGATGCGCTAATTCATGTGAAATAACACTGTAAGGGTAGTCAACCTTGTTCGGATCCTCCTCGTCCACTTTGGCAATGAAGCCAATACTTTCTGAGAAAGGCACTGTATTGGCAAAAGCTTGCGCAAATGTGCCGTGGGTTTTCGGAAATTCAATGATCCGCATTTGTTCAAACTGATAGGGACTAAATTGCGATGAATAATAATCAAACGATTTCTTCATCGAAGCCATGATGCGATCGAGATTATATTCATGCCCCTTATGATAGTATATTTCGAGATTTACCCCTTTCCATTTCTCTTTCCTAACTTCATATCTAGCCGAAACAAAAGAATAAAAATTCAACATCTCCTTGTCCATTTTATAATGGAAATATCGTCGTCCTCCCGTCGTCCATTCCTTCTGTAGGTAACCAGGGGCAAGTGCGATTTGATCCACGGATGTACCTACGGTTGTCTCAAAACTGATCCAATCCGCGTCATTCGAAATATAGGTATTTTGTAACGCCAGTGTATCCGTAGTTTCCGCCATACGTTCTTTTTCGGGCAACCCATACTTCTTACGAATATCATTGTCTACCAATTCCATAGCTTCGTTATAACCCAAAGAAGGGAATATGCTATTATTCAAAAAGGTACCATTTCGCAAGATTTCAGACTGGTCAAACAAGAAATTATTCGGTTTATTTTTTACGACACTCGTAATTAATAGCGTATCCCCGGGCTGTAGTGTCCTACCTAGTTCGTACATATCGAAATTAAAAACCGTATCAATAGAAATAGCTTTAGCCCCATCCCCGAGTTGAATAGATTGTAAATTATCCCCGTGATCAATAAATAGGGTATCAATAGATGTCGCACTTTTATTGACTGCTTTATAAATAATCACGGCATCGTAATTCCGTTCATCGGGAAAGATATTCAGGTCGACTTTGACGTCCACAATTCGTGGTTGTGCATAATGTTCATATCGTTTATAGATCTTTTCATAGGATACAGCTTCCTTTTCCCTATCCTGCGCTGACACATAACGGTTCACTACATTATTCTGGTAATATATGGCAGTTCCCAGTCCGAAAAAAGCACTGAGAAAAAACCCAATCGACACGCCTACGTACGGACGCATTCTTTGAAATGCAACGGACACACGCTCCTTAACGCCAGTCAGTATTCCCCTACGCCAAAATAACAACGTAAATCCTACCAAAACACCACTAAATAACAACCAGTACAACCGATAGTAGAGATAAGTACGGATCTCTCCATAGCCGTTCATATCGGAATAATTATACCTTGGCCCTGTATTGAATTTAAAAATGCTTTGTTCTATTCCGATTTTAGACAACATTGGTGTACCGATAATAATTACCAGACAAACAAAGAACCCAACGAAATAATTTTTAAAGAAGGATTGGACAAATAGCGCAAAAGCGATGAGGACGAGATATCGAAGCATATCCAAGAAAAAAAGCTCTGTGATATAATGTCCAATCTCAAACTGATAGAAGCCTGCATACGACTGGTAGGCAATTCCCGAGAACATACTGATTAACAACACCAGGACAGTCATTTTGACCAGGGCAATAAACTTAGTAAGAAAAAGAACCCAGTTAGGCACAGCTGTGGCATCTAACATATTTGCCATCCTTGCGTTTTCAGACCTTTGTATCAACATGCCAGCAAAGAGAAAGATCAGAATCTGTAAAAAGAAAGAATACATATTACCTAGCGTATTTAGCATTTTCCAAGTCACCGGATACGTTTCCGTTCCAAATAGCTGAGCCGTTACACCAGCGGTCACCCATACCATTAAAACGGTTATGATCATAATCACAATGAACGTCCAATTCCTAACGACGTATTTAAAATCATAATGGGAAAGACTCCACGCTGTTTTCAACCGCGACCAAAAAGAATAGTTGAATGTAACCTGTGGTAATTTTATCCTCACGAGCCCCCCAAAATTATTTTTAGTGAAACGTACTCCGCGCTGTTTTCTAGAAAAGATCAATGCAGATTGGGTAAATGCAAACCATCGATATACCGTCAACATAATCCCGACAGCTACACTAAGCCAAATCAGCCTATTATATAAGACCACTCCAAAGAAAGGTAAATTGCGTGTATTCTGCTCCTCCACTGTCCAATATTTGGTATAATAACTAATTGGTTCCAAACCAAAGGGATCAAATAAAGCCGTAAGATAGCGGTTATCCATATTTGCGGTTAACTGTTCTAAAAAGGCTTGTAGTACAAATAATAACAAAATAAAGATAAAACCAATGTATATATTCCGCGCAAAGGTCACGATCGCAAATACGATCGAACCAAAAAACAGGAGATTAGGAATAACAAACAAGACTAAAGCTTGTAAATATGCCCATGCACTGTTAGGGCCTATTAAGTCTTTATTTACACCGGGGAGAAATTGTGCCAGAAAAAATCCGATTATTGTGGTTGATGTAATCAATACGGTTATGATTATCGAACTCAAAAACTTCGCCGACAAGTAGGATAATTTGGTCAACGGATAGGAAAACACCACCTGGTGTACATTGTATTGAAAATCACGATATACAGCTGCCCCTACGATAGTCGGCAATAAAAAATAAACAAATGTCGTAAATGAATTCAGGAATCCACTAACATTTAGTGGTGAGTTTACATAAACCGGACTAGAAGTGGTCGAAGAGACCATATCGAAGACACCTAACGCCGAAGCCATCACCAAAACGGAAACCGCAAAGAAAACGAAGCTGTACACGTAAAATACAGGTGTATTAAGCCAGCGTCTTATTTCGAAAAAGAATATCGTACTAAACATTAGATTGATCACTTTTAAGTGTTACAAAATAAACGTCTTCCAGTAATGGTTTTGTCGACACAAAATTATCTCCCGGAAGAATGTCGCTATATACGCGAACATTTAATGTATTGTCTTGATTGTAATTGGTAAAAATTACGTTATGGTTTGAATTAATTTCGTCAAATTCATCACGCTGGATTGTGCAAGTCCAAATTTTCCCTTCTAATGAAGCTTCACCATCTTGTTTGGATCCTCTATATAATACCTTTCCTCCATTGATAATCGCCAATTCGTGGCATAATTCACGAACATCATCGACAATATGCGTAGAAAAAATAACGGTATGATTTGTACCGATTTCACGCAGGACATTGAGAAAGCGATGTCGTTCCGCAGGATCCAGACCCGCGGTAGGTTCATCCACGATAATGAGTTTTGGGTTATTGAGCAACAGTTGAGCGATGCCAAATCGTTGTTTCATACCTCCGGAATAGCTGCTTACATTTTTTCGTCTCACCTCATATAAATTGGTAATGTGCAACACTTCATCCACTATTTTTTTTCGATCAATACGATTAGGAATTCCTTTAAGCTGAGCAAAGTAATGAAGTAGTTCTTCAGCTGTTAAGTTAGGATACACACCAAATTCCTGTGGCAGATACCCCAACACTTTGCGCAGGGACATTTGATCTTCGAGCACATTTATTTCATCAAAAAAAATGGAACCGGAATCGGGCGTCTGCAAAGTCGCAATAGTACGCATGAGAGATGATTTTCCAGCCCCATTTGGCCCCAATAAACCAAACATACCTACCCCGATTTCTAAATCTAAATTATCTAAAGCTTTTACACCGTTGCTGTAGGTTTTTGTCAGTTGTTTAATTTTTAAACTCATATTTCAGTTTTGATCCATGTTCATATAACTAGTTAGTAGAATTAAATTTATATTTGTTACAGCGTAATCGCTATGAAAACAAAAAAAAACAAAAGATGAAAACAACCAAACTCCTCACCCTCGGTATACTGTTCCTTATACTCGGTACTTCGGCCATGTATTCTATCGTCGATTGGAAAATTATTGACAACGATTACATCATTAAATTTGAAACAAAAAAAGCAAGTGGAACTATCGGCGGATTAAAAGGAACAGTCCATTTTGACCCCGATAATCTTGCCAGAGCCGACATGGACGTTAACGTCGACGTTAACACCTTGAATCTCGGAAATCGTCTAAAAACCAAACATGCCAAAGCCGATGATTTCTTCGATGTGGAACAATATCCTACTATTCATTTCAAATCGACCGAATTCAAAAAAGTAAGCAATGGTTATGAAGTAAATGGCAATTTAACAATCAAATCCACGACAAAGCCCATAAGTATTTTGTTTGCTTTTGATCCTAACGCAGTTAAGCCTACTTTTCTAGGTAATTTTGAGCTAAACAGATTGGATTATGGATTGACAGGAAAAGGCAGTGTTGGTGAAATCTTAAAGGTAAATATAAAAGTACCTGTTAGTAAATAATCTACTCGCTAACAGGTACCAGGTCTTTATCTTATCAATTGATACATACTATGTATCTGTGATTGTGTGAAGATAACTTGACCCCATATAGAAGATGCATTAGGTGCTACGTATGTGGCATCCAATTCTATTCTGTGAATATATTCGGGTAACGAAAGCCCGTCCAAAAGCAACTTTTCATTTTTCATGTTCTGCATGACGAAGGAAAAATAAGCATCATTGTCAACTAATTGCTCTTGTAACCCGAAGTCGGCAGACGTAGCAAGTCCGATCATATCGGCCTTTATCTTTTTCGTGAATTTATAAAATATCTTTTCCGGTAAATAACTAGCTAGATGAGGAGAAGCCTTGACCGTGATCTGCAGGTTTGGCACCAGCTCCTCCCTCAACTCCTTTTTCTCCGTCATCTCAAAGTTCTCGTCCATTTCGTAAGCGATTATCGTGTCAGTTTGTACTACACCGCCTTGTTTCCATTGCATGTCTATATATCCGCCGAAATAGCGTTGCAAAGTATCTACAGGGATTTTGAAATTGGCTAAGGTCGACTGATATTTTTGCATAAGTGGGCGAAGATCTGCATCCAATGCCACGTTCAGGATATTATTTTCATGCAGTATACGTTTTCTGGCTTTTGCATTGGCTCTCCATAACGTGGAATACAATAGTCCTTCCACCTGTATTTTTCCGTTCTGGAAATCAACCTTTAAACGGGTGCTATCATGGAGATTGTTATACAGGATATCCGACTTTGTTGCAAGGAAATCCGTACCTGCAATAGCGCTCATGTTTACCAAATCGCCATTCTCATTTGTCAATAAATGTTGCATGCGTTCCCGTCGATCACTAGTGCTAGTTCCTACAGAGAGAATAAAATTACGTTCATTGCTTAACAAGGCAATTCTTTTGTCTTTGGAAACCAAATACGAAAGATCTGTCGGGTCGAGAAGCGAATCCACATGGATGCCCAGACTTTGGAGGGCAAACGCACGAAAGCGTTGGGCATTGTTTATTTTCTGCAGACTGTAAAAGACAGCAGAGTCTTCCGGAGTTGAAAAAAATATAAGTCGAGCAGGGACGGACCATCCAGACTGCCAGATCTTAATCCGTTTTACAACCTCATCTTCCGATTGCCCGGAAGTATCCTTTCCGAAATAGGTAAAAGGATGCATTACCGCATTTGTAGCTATCTCTCCCAGTAATCGATCGACAGAAATCTGAATCAGCGCATCACTTTCCTTATGCACTTGTGCATCCAACGACTTTTCTGCTCTAACACTAAAAAAAATCCAAATCCCTACAATAAGAAGAAGTAAAACAATTAGGAGTCCAAAGAAAAATTTTCGCATCATACTACTGTCCTTCTTTTTATCGAGTGACGGCCACCCGTTCTAATAAATCTATCAAAAAGTATAGCGCATTTTTACCCTTTTTTGGAAATTCAATTCCCAGTTCACCTTGGAAACTATTTCCCTTCATACCCGGAGATATCATATAAAAATCACCATACTGTGCGAGATCAGACGTGAGGTTATCCAAGTCTCTCGATACCGGAAGATCCAAATCTGCTATTAATGTCGGTATTTTGTTCACATGGAATAGAGCCGCAAATCGATTCTTCTTCATCACCTTCCTACTAGGCCCATCTACATTAGGCTTGTATGTATTATTTTTAATGGCTGTGATCTGGTTTTCATCATTGCCCAAGAAAACGATACCATCTTTCATCAACACGTAGAAATTACTGAATTGACGAGACACTTTTCCAATTTTATAGATTCCGTTCTCCAGCAGTACTTCCTCCTGACGCACACCTAGCTCCAATAGCTGTTCGAAGATACGCATGTCATCTGAGGAAAACATCCATAAGAATTGTGGAATTTCGTCCATTTTTGTCTTTTCGATTTGCGTGTAGTTATAATCTTCATCGTATTCGTAATCGGTATAGGTAATTTCCTGTTTTGTTACACCATTAAGTACAAATAGATTGTCACCCTTGAATACTTTAGCTACGGCTTTCTCGTCTACGATAATATCAAACAGCGTAGCTCCGACCGTAAAAGCTTCTTGATACTGCGGCACAAAAGCTCCGTAATAGCGTTGAATATACTGTGGAATATACTTCAGATAAGCTTCCGAATTCATACTTAAAGACAAAAAGCCCAATGCATCCCAATCTAGGTATTTATACATTTTAGGATTGAGTTTCTTATCGTAAATTTTCTTAAATATTTTGGCGGTTTCCTGATCTAGATCCAATGCGCCGTGCAATTTCAATTTATTTTTGTCCACATCAAAAGATAAATTTGCCTGCTCGTACCCATATTTCAATTTAGAAAGTGATCCGATTCCAAATGCCTGTTCTATGATACCGGTAGGCATAAAATTTTGATACAGTTCATCGACACTCCTTATCCAATAATGTGCAACTGTATTCTTACTGGATTTTCCGGCAAATCCCTTAGGCGCCACGAAGGATTTATAATGACCTGTGATGATATTAGCCATCTCGGCATCGACCCATTCACTTGCAATCACCCCCTTTATAGAATCTGTTTCCGCTAACCATCTATAATATGCCATGCTAGTTTCATCCTGATAGATATCCTCCTGATTCTCATAGATCGAATACCCAATGGAATCCAACATATCATTATCGGTAATCGTATCATAATCGTCATATGAATCTATCATTATTAAATTACTATCACTAACTACATCATATTCGTCATATCCTATTGAAATAGAATCTGCTACATCATCGAATACAGCATAGGCTGTATCCGTAATATCAACCAACGTATCTACATAGTCGTATTCATATGCGGCATCTGCTGCAGCTTCGATGCTCTCTGCTACGGCGTCATCCGTATCGTAGTAATTATAATACGGGTTTTCTGTCAAACCATACCTCTCTTTGACATCTTCTCTGGCCAAGTAACTGTCTTTGACGACACCGGTCAGTACGTAAGCCGTATTTTCATCCCAGCTAATCCGAATACTGCGATCTACAGAATAAATAGTCTGCAAACCATCCACGACATGTACCTTCTTATGGCCGGGTATAAATGCTTGAAAGCGTTTAGCATCCGAAAGAGGAATCAGTGCACCTATAAACGTAACACTGTCAGCAAGACGAGTAAACACATATGATTTGGATATAAGATTGATACCTAGATCCTCAATCTGATAAATATCCTGTGATAGCGAATCGCTTAATTTTTTAAAAAAATCTAACTTGTTCAATGTCGTGTTGATATCTTTCGTATCCACCAATTGAAACAGATTCTTAGTGTCGAAAGTCGCTAGGAAATTAATATCGGCTGGAAGCTTTTTAAAATGATTTTGTGCACTGACCTGTGATAGCCCTATCAGAAATAAGAGTGTAGCAAAGAGAAGTTTTGTATTCATCCGTTTATATTATTATAGTTGATATTGTTCGTTATTTCTTAAGGCATCATTAATGCGCAAGCTCGGTTACCTTAGGTAATACACTTTGAAATCATTGAAAGTCCGATCGGGCCATGATATAAAGATTTTTCAAATTTTAATTAAGTACTATCGTATTAGAGAGATTTGTATTATCATTGATAAGATCCAGTATTCCTGTTTTTAGCATCACCGCTTTCCGATTCGCTGATATACTAGCCTTACTATTCTGTTGTTTTTTTACTGGATCCACAAATCGATATATACTCGTAAAATAAGCGTCGTTAAATACCTTTTGATTTTCTCCTTTCAATTTTAAAAACTCTTTTTTTGCATCTTGCGAGGCATTATATTTTCGAACAAATACCTTATTTGATGCATCGTAAGCATAGGTAGTGTAGCCCGATATATTGGTTTTAAATTTAGTAGACAAGGTCTTGGTAAATGCATTTAAAGCCGCTACGTTATTAAAATCACATTCCAGCGTCGCGATATAATTATTGAAATCCAAACTGGAATTCACATTGCTCACCCCTTTCGTTTGTTTAAGGATAAGGACGATATCATTCAGTTCCTTTTGGACTGTCGTCTTACTAGGCACCTTAATACCATTCACACTATCCAAAAGCATCAATGAGGCGACTTTGGTCTTGCTTTTACTCAAATTTAATGTTGCTTTTATTTTTCCGGCGCCATTGGATTGGAAATTGATTTCTTCGACGATATCGAAGCAGCTGCTGAGCGAAAATATAAGCATAATGGTTACGCTACTAAAAAAAAATCTCTTTAACATCAATGATAGTTTTATCTAGGGAGACAATCTACATGCCAAATTATCCCTAAATTATTTTCCTGCAAAGATAGAAAATAAAATAGTTCATTTGTTGAATTATCTGCGATGCAACATTACGATAACATTACAATATTTTAATGCGTTTGTTTTTGTTGCTACTGACTTTCTTCTTAGCTTCGTAGGTTGAATTACAAGTTCTATGCGCATCTTACATTTTTTAACGATTTCAGTTGCTGGGCTGTTTCTAATCGGCTGCAAGAGTCCCTATCTTGCCCGCGAAAACCGACCGATCACCTATACCATCAATGCAGGTTTGCCTGAAGACACGTCTATTGTAAGTTATTATGCCCCCTTTAAGACAGCCATGGAGAGCGAAATGAACCGGCAAATAGGTTTTTCAGAAAGATTCTTAAATAAAAGCCGCACGGAACCTGAATTTCTAGTAGGGAATTTCTTTGCCGATGCACTTCTGGAAATTGGAAAAAAAATTGATCCTACTGTAGAAATGTCATTTTCAACAAAAGGTGGCATACGTTCCGAACTGCAACAGGGTTCTGTAACCGTAGGTTCGATCTTCGAATTGATGCCGTTTGAAAATACGATCACCATATTAGAAATAAAAGGATCGGATCTGTTGATATTAGCTGATTTCATCGCTAGTACAGGAGGACAACCGATTGGGGGATTCAGCATAATGATAAAAGATGACCACCTGGAAAGTATTAGACTTCATGGTAAAACTATCGACCCAGAGAAATCGTATAAGTTGGTTACTTATGATTATTTAGCGAATGGCGGAGATAACGTAAAGGGGCTGAGCAATCCGTTAAAGCGTATTAATACACCTATCCTGGTACGGGAAGGTTTAATTGAATACGTAGAGCAGTTAACAAAAGAGAATAAGAAAATAAACACACAGCTTGATGGTAGAATTGCAATCATTAAATAGAAGGTCATTTATTCGAAAAATGTCAGCATTAGGCGCATTTTTCGCCTTTGATTATCATGTCAATAAGCTTGAAGCAAGCGCCAGAAGAGAAATACAGATTACCATTCTCCATACAAATGATGTCCATAGCCGTATCGAACCTTTCCCTATGGATGGGTCAAAAGTACAAGGTCTCGGTGGTGTCGCCCGCCGGAGCACTCTTATACAACAGATTCGTCAAGAGGAGAAAAACGTGATGTTATTTGATGCGGGTGATATGTTCCAAGGTACCCCCTATTTTAATTTATTTGAAGGCAAAGTCGAATTAGAATTAATGTCAAAACTCCGATACGACGCAGGAACGTTCGGTAATCACGAATTTGACAATGGCATAAATGGCATACTCAAGCATTTTGATAGCGCCCACTTCCCGTTCATCACATCGAATTATGATTTCTCCGATACAGCACTTGCCGGAAAAACAAAAGAGTATATCACCTTTGTGAAAGATGGCATAAAAATAGGTTTATTTGGATTAGGAGTAAATGTAGAAGGCTTAGTAGATCCCAATAACTATCTAGGAATGCGCTATTTAGATCCCTTAGAAGTTACAACACGTCTCACGGACAAATTAAAAAATGAATTAAAATGTGATTTGATAATTTGCTTATCACATTTGGGGTATGCTTATCAAGATGATACGATATCGGATTTAAAATTAGCCACCAGCACCAAAGATATTGATTTAATTATTGGCGGTCATACCCATACATTCTTGGACAGACCTACCGAGGTTAAAAATTTGGATGGCAAGATCACATTAGTTAATCAAGCGGGTTTCGGGGGTGCGAATTTAGGACGTATCGATTTCATATTCAATCCCGCTACGAAAAGCAAACGAACCGTATTCAATAATTACACCATATCTTCCGAAATGGATCGACAAATCGTAGCGTAATATATATTATAAATGCTATATTCGCAATCTTTTAAATTTATTTGCGGATGAACTTCGGGATTACACATTAAATATTGTCATCCTGAAGGATCTCTCAACTACCTAGCTTTTTAGATCCGTCCGCTCGCCAGTATGACAAAAACGCTAGGTTAACGACATCAACCGCAGACAGACAGCTAATGAGTTAGAATTATTTACGGATGAACACAATAATCCAGTTATATATAAAATCTTACAGAGGCCTATCTCCCGCCGCTTGGTTGCTGGCATTAGTCATGTTAATCAACCGTACTGGATCGATGGTAATTCCCTTTTTGGGAATTTATATGTCATCTGAATTAAATTTTAGCAAAACCCAGGTTGGATTAGTTTTAGGATGTTTTGGCCTCGGATCAGTATGTGGATCATGGCTAGGAGGCTGGCTAACCGACCGTTTTGGCAATTTCAAGGTGCAGACCTGGAGTTTAATCCTTACCATCCCCTTATTTCTGATCACTCCCCAGTTTCGAACATTCGAAAGTTTGGCACTGATGATATTTATACTAACATTGGTTGCTGATATCTTTAGACCGGCTAACTCGGTATCCGTAGCTAAATATGCCAAGCCTGAAAATATCACAAAAGCATACTCGTTAAATCGTATGGCTGTAAACCTTGGGTTCTCTATAGGCCCTGCTTTAGGTGGCTTTTTAGCAACCTTTTCTTACGATTGGATATTTTATGGAAATGCGATGGCCGCCGGTGTTGCCGCTCTCGTTTTTATCTATTTTTTTAAAGACAAGAAAGGTAATACTAAAATTGATCAACCGATCAGAGCAGAAATATCTCCCGACAAACCTGCAAAAAATGCCTATACCGATAGCCTATTTATATTATTCAATATCCTCTGTTGTCTTTTTTCAATGGCTTTTTTTCAGCTTCTAAGTACTTTACCGCTATTCTATAAAGATGCTTATGCCATGAACGAAAGTCAAATAGGACTTATTTTAGGTTTTAGCGGTTTTGTTATTGTACTATTTGAAATGGTACTAGTTCATCTCGTAGAGCACCGCTTTACTGTAAAACAAATCATGTTTTGGGGAACAGCTATAGCCGGTTTTTCCTACTGGATGTTGAATTTAGATTTTGGAATTATGTGGCTATATCTCGCGATGTTCTTCCTATCCGTTGGTGAAATGCTTACCTTGCCGTTTACGGCCACCATTGCCATACAACGGGCTTCGTTGCAAAATCAAGGTGCCTATATGGGATTCAATTCTTTGGCATTTGCGGCGGCAAATATTGTATCTCCTTTTCTTGGAACATTTACAGCAGAACATTTCGGTTACAATACACTATGGACTATTACAGGCTTTATCCTTATATGCACCAGCTTTGGATTCATCTGGGTCATTACAAAGATGAAGAGCGAATAAAAGATCTTATTCCTTAGCTCACATTTCTTTCATAAGGCACTCGTGTGGCGATAGATCTACCCAATGTAATTTCGTCCACGTACTCCAATTCACCACCAAACGCAATACCCCTTGCAATCGTGCTGACTTGTACATTGAACTCCTTCAGTTTACGATAAAGATAAAATATGGTAGTATCGCCCTCCATCGTAGCACTCAAGGCTAAAATAACCTCGTTGATCTCCCCCTTTCTTAGTCGATCGATCAGTCCCTCTATCTTAAGATCGGCAGGCCCTATCCCATCCATCGGAGAAATCAATCCGCCAAGAACATGATACACCCCTTGGTACTGATTTGTATTTTCGATAGCCATCACATCGCGTGTATCTTCTACCACACATATTGTTGATTTATCCCGCTTTAACGACTGGCATATCTCACATATCGCTTCATCTGATATGTTGAAACAAGTGCTACAGTATTTAATATTTTCTTTAAGATTACTTAGGGACTGTGTAAAGCGAGATACCTCCATATCCGATTGCTTTAGCAAATGCAAAACCAATCTTAATGCTGTCTTCCTTCCAATCCCTGGCAGTCTACCAAACTCATCAACAGCTTGCTCTAATAATTTCGACGAGAAATTCATGGGGTAAAAATATATAAAAATTATTATATTGTGAACATAACAATATTTATAAAGAATGGCTAAAGAAGATAAAATAAGAAATTCATTTGCCAATAAAACTTGGCAAGAAATCAAAGTAAAAGACTCCTGGCAGATTTTTAAAATCATGGCCGAGTTTGTAGACGGGTTCGAAAAGTTAGCTAAAATAGGTCCTTGTGTATCTATATTCGGATCCGCACGTACAGCAGACGAAAATAAATATTACGAGATGACGGTAGAGATAGCCCGATTATTAGCCGAAAAGGGCTATGGTGTCATTTCGGGTGGTGGTCCAGGAATTATGGAAGCCGCAAATAAAGGAGCATACAATGCAGGAGGTAAATCAGTTGGTTTGAATATTGACCTACCGTTCGAGCAATTTCACAACAAATATATAGACCGCGACAAATTATTGGAATTCAATTATTTCTTCGTTCGTAAAGTCATGTTTATGAAGTATTCGCAGGGCTATATTGTTATGCCTGGAGGGTTTGGTACGATGGACGAATTATTTGAAGCGATCACACTTATTCAAACCGGAAAGATTGCCCGGTTTCCGATTGTATTAGTCGGAAAGGCATACTGGGGTGGCCTTATCGACTGGATTAAAAACACCATGCTTACAGAAAAGAATATCAGCGCAGAAGATTTAAATCTCTACCGATTGGTCGACACACCCGAAGAAGCGGTCGAACATATTTTCCGTTTCTACGATAAATATTTGTTGAAACCGAATTTTTAATCATACGAGGTTATTTCTTTCAAAAAATACATCTTGCTTTTACGCAATTTTCTATCTATTAAACTACTAATTTGTTGACCTGTTTAAAAAAAACTAAACAAAAGCGGTTTTAAGATGTTGATTAATTAACATCGAAGATGAAAACACAAATTTCGAACTTTAAAAGGAGGATTACTATGAGTACGCAAGAGAACGAAAAAGATCTAGAGAAAGCAGAAGAATTAAAGAGATTAAAAGCTGAACAAGAAACTCAAGAAAAGCAAGAAGAAGAGGATAACGAAACATCAACCGAAAGAAAAGGAGACGGATATGTTCCTCCCGCGCCTGAAATTCCCTCTGCGAGAAATACGCGAGAACATGGTGGTCCGATCATAAATCGGGAACCGGGTGGGTTACGGTGAATTAATGTAAAAAGATCCCCCTTCCGAAAATTTGGAAGGGGGAGTTATTTAATTAATCTATTAAATTTTCAGATATCGTTAAAAAGAATAAGTTACATCTAATATTAAAATGCCTATCCGCTGGGAATAAAATATAGAAGGGCAGTGTTTCGATGAACAATTCGTTTCCATTTTTTAATTTAACAAATTAAAGATTAGTTGAAAATATAACGCACACCAATTTGTGCAGACCATCTAGAAGATATAGCTTGTACAACATAAGGTTTTTCATTGTTTAACGTTTCACGCAACTTATAGCGAGGCGTATTTGTTCCAGGTTCAAAGCTATCAAACTGAATTATACGAGCTTCATTGTCCCAAAAACTACCAGAACCGGTATACATTTTACCCCAATCGCTGTTTAATAAATTTCCAAAATTCATAATATCAATTGACAATTGAAGTTTATTCTTTGTATTTCCAATATTGGCAATTAAATCTTGCATAATCTTAACGTCAAACTGATGAGAGAAAGGTGTTCTAGCGCCATTTCTTTCAGCATATTTACCTCTGTTTTTATTAAGATATTTATCATTTTGTATATAATTATCCAAAATAGTCCATTGCGCCTCTGGTGTAAGATCGCCATTTGTCACAAATTGAATATCTGATTGACTTTGTGGAATATACATCAATGAATATTGATTTGACGCACTACTCGTAGCATGTCTTCCTGGATCTCCTTGTATCAAATAGGAGTATCTAGCTCCAGACTGACCATTGTAAACCAATCCAACAGTTGTGCCCAGGTTACGTAAATATTCCTTATTAAACAATATAGTACCTAACACTCTAGAACCAGTGCTGAAAGGCGAATGACCGATTGTTGCGGAGTTTGTACCGTTTACCGTAGCTACACGATAGAAGTTTGATTGATTTTGAGAAGACGTTCCAGAAATCAAATCTTTAGATTCTGTGTATGTATAGGCCAACGATGTAAATAAGCCAAAATTAAAATTCTTTTGAACTGACGCAGTAGAAGACCAAGAATAACCTTTATTAACATTGCTAATTTCAATTACCTCCGTATAATTTGGCATTACACGGTTACTATTATATGCAGGATATAATAGACGATTATCAGCTCCTTCTAATTGACCAATCGGTGCAACCTTATTTAAATCTGTAAACTTGAATGAAGACACATTTTTTGAATACATAAAGTCTAGTGTACCTCGAATCCCAAACGGTAACTCCTGATCCACAGCGGCTGAAAAACGTGCTATTTGTGGAACTTTTAGATTTCTATTCATAACCGAAATATTCCCTGAAGGAGATCCAGCTGGTCCTTTTGGCTGATCTTCTACGTTAGGCACAAAATTGACTGTTGGAGCACCAGAAACACTTGTATTTACCCCACCCAATAAGACGCCATCTTGTGTATACGCACCAGAAGCCCAAACGAATGGAAAGCGAGAAGTAAATAACCCCATTCCACCACGAACAACCGTACTGCGGTCTCTATTTACGTCCCAGTTAAATCCTAATCTCGGAGAAAACATCAATGCTGCTTTGGGCATGCGATTAGTCTGAACATCGTGTTGTACGGCTATAATGGATTGATTAAAATCTGTGTTTTCTTGCGGCTTAGACGTATAAATTGGAATATCCAAACGAATACCTCCGATAATCTTCAAGTTATCCTGTACTTGAAACTCGTCTTGCACATAAAAGCCCAGCTGCATAGCTGATACGTCGGCCCCCGCTCTAGGATTGTCATTGTTGCTGTAGTTATAAGCAAAATTATTAGCTAAACCGCGCTCATAATTCTCCAAGGCTGTGAAAGGGTTACCTGTCGCAGGGTTTACATCAGAAACTGGTGAATCCCTAAATGTGTAAGATCCGAAAGCACTTCCAATAAATCCGTTATACATTTTATAAAACTCATTGTGCGTTCCAAAAGTTACTGCGTGCAATCCTGAATTCCAAGTTGTATTATTGGTTATTGTAAATACTTTTTGTGTTAGTAAATTGACAGTCGAAAATGCTTCAGGTCCTAAATTTATGCTACGGCTATTATCCATTTGAATGGCTACACGAGGTGCAGCTTGTCCTAACGAACCGCGATCGTCCAATACATCTGTATATCCGATCAATAAATTATTTGACCATGAATCGTTGAAACGACTATTTAAATCTAAAGTAGCCGAATGCGTTGTATGATCTTTGGCAATTCCTCCGTTAGAAAATGTTACAGATCTCTCCCCAATAGAACTTTGTAGATCTTTGGCTTGTACTAAACTATATCGCAACGCCAACTTGTGTTTATCGTTAATGTTATAGTCGATACGAGTAAAAATTTTATCAGAGTTGTTAGTAGAAGTCAGATCAGAATAGCTTCCAGGATCATAGCCATACCCTTTTGAGATGGCTAATGCTTTTTCAGCCTCCGCAACTGTAATCAACGATGCACCAGATCCTACTTCAAATGTAGCTGGTATACTATTTTCTGTCCGTTCGTAATTAGCGAAGAAGAACAATTTGTTTTTAATAATCGGCCCGCCAACACGAAAACCATATTGTCTTTCGTGAAAATCCGCTAGCTTAGTTGCTTCTTCATTTTCTTTTACAAGTGATTTCGGCGTTTTACCCGTTAAATCTTGATTTCTCGTATAGAAATAAGCCGAACCTTGCACTTCGTTGGTACCTGAACGAGTTACGGCAGATATACCGCCACCAGCAAAACCACTTGCCCTAACATCAAAAGGTGCAATTTGAACGGTCATTTGCTCAATAGCATCTAACGATATCGGACTAGTACCTGTTCCTCCGCCATTCGTTCCCGATGCATTTAGACCGAAAACGTCATTAGACACAGCACCATCAATCGTTAATTGATTAAAACGATTGTTTACCCCACCTATAGAAACTGAGCTACCTTTAACATCTGCCTGTGGCGTCAATCTTGTAAAATCATTAAGCCCCCGTGACACAGTAGGCAATGATGCTAACTGATTTTTAGATATTGATGTTTCTGCTCCAGTTTTTATTCCTCTACTTCGGGTACCAGTTATCGTTACCTCATCCAAAGCAGTCGCGCTATCTCCGAAAATCGGATTTAAGACAAATGGCTGTCCCAACTGTAAGTATACATCTTCGTATACAACCGGATCTTGCCCGATGTAGGTAATTGTCACCTGATAAGGACCTCCTACCCGCATACCATTAAGGTTAAATCTACCTACGCCGTTACTAGCGCCAGCATAAGTAGTACCAGAAGGCACATGAACAGCTTTAATAGAAGCGCCAGCCGTTGCTTGTCCAGACTGAGCCGTTACCACCCCCGTCATGCTACTTGTTGTAACCTGAGCCTGAATCGTACCGTAGCTGGCAAGAACCAAAGCAAAAAAGAGTAAAGATTTTTTCATATTTCTTTTAAATAGTTAAATCGAAAGCAAAATTAAGAAGAGATTTTGCATTATAAGTCACTTAACATAAACTTAATATGAAATCAACCTCGGTTCAAAGAGGTATTATTTAAAAAATACTTTGCTCCATTTCAGAAATTAAAAAAAACGTCAAAGAAAATTAAAAATTCTTACACTTTTATCAGTACAACTACTGAAAAATTTAAATTTTAACAAAATTTAACAATTGTGAATTGTGGAAAAGTTTTTTTTAAAGATTACGGAAATGATCTACATAATCTAACGCAACTATTTCTTCACTAGCTCTCCGGATGTTTTTCCGATTACCTGTTACTTCATATACAACGGTCAGATGTCCACCATTTTTCTCGAGTCCTTTACGGTTTAATTTCACGCTATGTGTCAACATGAACTTTTCAAATTCATCCAAGTAGTCTATTTTAATGTCTCTAAATGTTACATGGATCGTCCTTAGGTGGTAGATATTAGCCATATACAGTTCCAATTTTTGGAATAGTGAAAGAATAATAACCATACAAATGGTCAATGCTATGCCAAATTGAAACTCGCCAAACCCAACAATCATTCCAATAGAGGCCATGGTCCATATCACCGCTGCCGTGGTCAAACCTTGCACACTGAACTTGCCCTGATATATAACACCTGCCCCTAAAAAGCCTATACCCGTAATGATATTAGCCGCTATCCGATCGTCCGAAATATTACCCATTCTAGAGAGCAAGGTAAAAATCGTTGATCCAAAACAGATTAAGATTACTGTTCTAAAACCGGCAGATTTATTTTTAAATTCACGCTCAAAACCGATTATACTTCCACAGAGAATGGAAATTAAAATAGCTTGTGTATTGTCATTAAATGTCCAATCAAACATATCTGTTAATTTTAATTGATGTACGCATAGGTTATTCCATCTCCTCCTCGATCAGCATGCTCATCTTCAAATCTATTCACATGGCTATATTTTCGCAAATAATCCCGAATAAACTTCCGCAATATTCCGTCGCCTTTGCCATGCACTATTTTTAGCGTCGGATACCCTATCATCACCGCACGATCCAACACCAATTCTATCTTCTGCAACGCATCTTCCGTGCGCATCCCTCGTACGTCGATCTCCGGTTGAAAGTCAGCTACTGAATCCGTTGAGAGGCTACCCAGTCGTTTAATAGCTTTCGATTTTTCCTTACTCCGTAGTTTCGTAACACGGTTCTTTTTCACTACCGTACGAAGTTCCCCTAAAGCAATTATCAAACTACTGCCTTTTGTTATTTCTAAAATCTCCCCCTCAGAACCCGAATCTTCGATCCGTACCCAATCTCCTATCTGTAGCTCCACATGTCCAACATCCGCAATTTTAGGTTTTACAACTTTCTCTTTTAAATCTGAGGTATGTTTATCCAACTGCTGATTTAATCTCAATCGGATCTCTTTTGTCTTATCTTTATCTGCCTGAACAGATTTTATTTCAGAAATCGTATTCTCGACCAACTTATTTGCATCCTTCAGTATCGATTTTGCTTCTTCCTTGGCCGTTCGGATAATTTCCTTTTTATTTTCCTCCATATATGCCTGTAAGGACTCGTATTTGGCTTTCAATTCTTCAACCTCCTTCTCCCGTCGGATTACAGCCTTCTTAGTATCGTATATCTCTTTTTTATCTCGTTCTAAGTCAACCAATAGTGTGTCCACTTTCTTTTGCTGCACACCGATTTTCTGTTTTGCAGCCTCGAGGATTTCTTTTGGTAATCCAATTTTTTGGGCAATTTCAAATGCATATGAACTCCCGGGTTTACCCGTTTGGAGTATATAAAGCGGTTTCATCTGTTGATTATCGAATAGCATAGAAGCATTTTCCAACCCTTCCGCGTGGCTTGCAAACAATTTTAGATTCGAGTAGTGCGTTGTGATCACTCCTCTTACTCCTTTTTTATTCAATTGTTCTAATACGGCTTCTGCTATCGGCCCTCCAAATTGCGGGTCAGTTCCTGTCCCAAATTCATCTATAAGCACCAATGTACGTGCATTTGCAAAGCCCGCAAAATGTTTCATTTTCGACAAGTGAGCGCTGTATGTACTCAGATCACTTTCAATAGATTGATCGTCGCCGATATCTGCAAAAATTTGTTTGAATATGCCTACCGTAGAAGTCTCATCTGCAGGAATTAAAAGACCGGACTGCAACATCAACTGCAATAGTCCGACCGTTTTCATACACACAGACTTTCCTCCTGCATTAGGACCGGAGACGAGAATAATACGATCTGTACCATCAATTTTAATATTCAGGGGCACTACCGGATGTTGATTACCTTTTTTAGCGTTTAAAAACAATAAGGGGTGTCTGGCATTGACCAAGTTGACATCTGCTTCTTTCGAAAGAAGGGGCATCACCGCATCAATATCTATTGCAAATAACGCCTTAGCTCGTACAAAATCCAACTTGGTAAGCAGGCCGTGATAAGCGAGTAAGAGGGGTACATGTGGACGTAGTTCACTTGTCAGGTCGGTCAGGATACGGATCACCTCCCGTCGTCTCTCAAATTCCAAATCCCTAACCTTATTATTCAGATGAAATACCTCTTCTGGCTCAATATAAGCAGTTTGTCCCGTAGCCGATTCATCATGAATCAGTCCCTTTACCTTCCGCTTATTTTCCGCCAGAATAGGGATACACAACCGGCCATCCCGTATCGTCAGCCCACTATCGGCAGTCCATCCATTGCTTTGTGCCTGTTTAAAAACAGTATCCAACCGTTTACGTGCTTCTTGTTCGCTTTTTAAAATCTGCTGACTTAAATCTAGAAGTAAACGCGAGGCATTGTCCTTCATCTTACCCCGATCATCCAATACCATTTCGATTGATCTTACAATTGATTTTTCAATCGGGAGATGTTCAAACAACAATTCGAGATGAGCATATTGCCCCTCTCTTTCATTAAAATATCGGATAATGGCGTAGACCGTACGAAGTGAGCGCAACATACTGTACAATTCTTCTTCGAAGAGAAAACTTCCTTCTATTTTTGCTTTCTCTGCCAACGGCTTAATCGGATAAATATGATCTACGGGCAAAGGTGCATCGTGCTGCAAGATATTTTTAAATTCTTGAGTTTGACGCAGGAAACGGTCTATTTGATCTATTTTTACTTGAGGTTGAATTTTCTCAACCATCAATTTTCCAGCTTCACTCAGACATTTTTCTTTTATTAAATTCCTAATATCCGTGAACCCTAACTTATCTATTGCGTTTTGAGGATAAATCATACTTCTACAATAATTTAGGTCGTTGTAAAGGCCTCAGCGTATTTGGTACAGAACGCGGAACATTTCTACTGGTATCCGACCAAGGCTTTAATGCCTCAGGATGCAACTCAACTGGCAATTCCTCTACAGGAGATCGTTCAATGGGCTGATCTCTATTAAGCCGATCTTCATTAATCGGAGGTATTGTATCGGTAGGTAGTGTTTGAGGCACCTTAACAACCGGTGGAGAGATGTGAACGCCATATGCTTGAATAGCAACATCAGAGTGGTCATAAAACATTCTTGTATATTCAGCATATGTCAATTCGGTCGTATCCAATACCACGTTGGAAATAAGATTTCTCATATCATCCACATTTTTTTGCAATCGGTATACCCTGTTGATGCTATCCTGCCGATACGCATTACGCAATGAATCCTTGACCATAATCTCTTTATTGTATCCTTCCAACTTTTTCTTCACATCTCCATATATTTTTTCGGTCAAATTTGGATCTCCCATATAGTGACTAAGGTTTTTGGCAAAAGTAGTCGAATCCAACCCATACTTTTTAAAAATTTCCTCATACATTACAGGCAGGACTTTAACCGCACTATCTTTGCTCAATGTAGAAAGATAACCATCTATCAAATGCACCTCCGTCATCAATTCAGACATTTTCCGTTCAGACAGTTGACTGCCAGTCCCCTCGCCCTTGCAGGAAACAACCAAAAAAGACGTTGCGATCAGTGGTAACACCAACAACCATGAAAACCTCACGAAGGTTCTTGAAGACCATTGGATACGAACACTCTCTGAAAAAAACGAAAATATTATAACAAATAATAAGCGTTGCATTTTGTAAATTTGTACAAAAATACGAAAAGGCATTGTAATCATTGCTTTTAGATAGATCATTCCCAAAATATTATTGCATACATGAGCATCACAACGAATATAGAAGAAATACAACAAGAATTGGCTCCACTAAGCGTAACATTGGTTGCTATTTCCAAAACAAAATCCAACGAAGATATATTAGAAGCCTATAACGCTGGACAGCGATTATTTGGAGAAAATATGGTTCAAGAGCTCGTAGACAAATACGAAGCACTTCCAAAAGACATCGAATGGCATTTAGTAGGACATCTTCAGACCAATAAAGTAAAATACATTGCACCTTTCATTTCATTGATCCACTCTGTGGATTCATTCAAGTTATTAAAAGAAATCAACAAACACGCAGTAAAGAACAATCGTGTAATTGATTGTCTTTTGCAGGTGTTCATTGCGGAGGAGGAAACTAAGTACGGCTTTGACCATGCTGAATTGATTGAAATGTTTCAACAAGCGGAGTTTGCCGAGCTGAAAAACGTGCGCATCAGAGGTTTGATGGGTATTGCAACAAATACCGATAAAGAAAAAGAAATTAAGGAAGAATTTTATGAATTAAAAATGCTTTTCGATGGCGTGAAAGTGAGCTATTACCGTAAGGAAGATACGTTCGATATACTTTCGATGGGCATGTCTTCCGATTATAAATTAGCAATAGAACGAGGCAGCAACATGGTACGGTTAGGCAGTACAATATTCGGCAAGCGGGTGATCAAACATTTTAAAACAGTATAGATGGCTATTCACTGGATGCATAAACTCATCTATATTATATTGTTAGTTGTTTTTATCTGGGCTTGTGGTATCGAAAATAACGATAAATCGACATCAGCTAAAAATAAACTGCCCTTTTTGGAAGATACCTTGCAATTTAGCTATGTAGATTTCAATGAGATCAGTCCCTATTTCGCCCTCCATAACGATACGATTGATACTGCATTTTATTCCATAAGATATCCTCAATTTAGTATTCAAAAGTACAACGATTTATTAAAACCTCATATCCTCATTGAAGGTGAAAACACTGCTCAAGATGCGGCGGATAACTTTATTATGGGATACAATGAATTTGTAGAAGATGAGGCTACAAGACAACTTCACTTTGCCTGGTATCGCAAAATTGAGTGCCTGATTACGATAAATACACCATTATTCTTTTCCATGAAAAATAAGCTCTCCGAATATACCGGAGGAGCACATGGAAATAATTACGTATTTTGGTCCAATTTTGATATTTTAAAAGCCGAAAAAATTGAGCTCACTGATGTTTTAGCAGAGAATAAACAAGAAGAATTAACTAAAATTGCAGAACGATATTTTATTGAGGTCGAGTCCATCCAAGATACGACATCACTGGACAGCTCCTATTTTTTTGAAGGGGGTAAATTTAAACTCAATGACAATTTTGGTTTCACAGAAAATCATCTTGTCTTCTATTACAACGAATATGAAATCAAGCCCTATTCAGAAGGTACAACGGAAGTCCGTATTCCATATGAGAAAATACACGGCTTATTAAACATCCGAGGTAAGCAGTATATCGAAAGTATCAAGAAAAATTAGAAAAATAAATCTATTATATTTAAGAATTAATGCAAGTATTCAAGTTTGGAGGCGCATCAGTGAAAGATGCAGAAAGCATAAAAAATGTCACTGCTATCATTTCAAAATACAAAGATCAAGAGCTTCTTGTGGTCGTATCTGCAATAGGAAAAACGACCGATAAACTGGTGGAAGTAACGAAGAATTATGTAGACCAAACTGGAGATGCCTTTGTTCAGCTCCATGCCGTTAAAAATGATCATTTCAATATATTAAAGCAATTATTCGACACGGAGAATCATCCTATATTCGATGAAATTGCAAATTGTTTTGTTGAAGTGGAATGGATCTTGGAAGAAGAACCCCAAGATTCTTTTGACTATCTATTTGACCAAATTGTTTCACTGGGTGAAATTCTATCATCTAAGGTGTTGGCGGCTTACTGCCAGTTGAGCAACATCAGTGCTAAATGGGTCGATGCTAGGGATTACATTCTTACCGACAATACCTATACCGAGGCAAACGTGGATTGGGAAAAAACGGAAGATAAAATTCGAAGGGATATTCCATTTATATTAGATGAGCATGTCATTATTACACAAGGTTTTATTGGCTCCACATCCGAGAATTTCACAACGACGTTAGGTCGAGAGGGATCAGATTATTCGGCCGCCATCTTTGCATCCTGTCTGAATGTAGAAGATATTACCATCTGGAAAGATGTTCCCGGAGTACTTAATGCAGACCCAAAATGGTTTGACCAAACTGAATTAATCCCCGAATTATCTTATACTGAT
Source organism: Sphingobacterium olei (assembly GCF_005048855.1). Classification (GTDB taxonomy): domain Bacteria; phylum Bacteroidota; class Bacteroidia; order Sphingobacteriales; family Sphingobacteriaceae; genus Sphingobacterium; species Sphingobacterium olei. The sequence goes on along the minus strand of NZ_SUME01000013.1, from coordinate 41,527 downwards.
GCGATCGAGTTGACGTACTATGGGGCGACAGTAATCCATCCAAAAACAATAAAACCATTACAGAATAAGAAAATCACATTAAATGTACGTTCTTTCATCAATCCGGAAAAAAATGGAACAAAGATCCGTACGACCAATCAAACTTTACCCGTACCTTCTTTTATTTTCAAGGTCAATCAGGTATTCATCAACATTCAACCACGCGATTTTTCCTTCATCGTTGAAGATAATTTAAGTCATATTTTTAATTTATTCCACCAAAACCGTATTAAAATAAATATGATGCATAACAGTGCGATCAGTTTTTCAGTGAGCATAGATGATACCGGCGAAAATGTGTGGAAATTATTGGAGGATCTCGAAAAACGCTATAAAGTAAGCGTAGCTTCTGGTCTAGAATTGATAACGATTCGCTATTACAATCAACAAACTTTGGATAGAGTATTAGTAAATAAGGAAATAATTCGCGAACTTAAGGACAGTTACACTTGCCAAATGCTAGTGAGAAATATAGATGAATAAACGCATTTTAGATAAGGACATACAGCAGTTCATCAAAGAAAATAGAGAGAAATCACCTTCTGCTATTGCTTTGAAGAAAAGTCCTTTTCCAGATGTGAATTCTTCAGAACTAGCCGCTCAGATCGATGGTTGGCAGCGTAGCGTTCGTAAATTACCGACATGGGCTTTTTCCTCTCCTATTTATTATCCAGACAAGATCAATCTTGAACAATGTTCTTCTGAACACACCGCACTGGTAAAACAAACCCTTATAGCAAAAGGTGCCCGCGTGATCGATATTACAGGCGGATTCGGAGTGGATAGCTGTTACATGGCACAAGAGGCCGAGGTCGTCATTCATTGTGAACTTAATAAAAATCTATCTGAAATCGTAACGCAGAATGCGATAGAACTCGGTGTTCAAAATTTGATATGCCTCGCGACAGATGGTGTCGCATATGTAAGTCAACAAAAAGATGACGCGCTGGATTATATTTTTATCGACCCCTCCCGTCGGGTAAACCACGCAAAAGTTTTTTTATTAGAAGACTGTGAACCCAATATCGTAGCATTACAAGATCTATTCTTTCAAAAATCCCATACCATTATCAGCAAACTGTCCCCTTTATTGGATATATCGGCGGCCTTGCAGAAACTACGACATATTAAGCGGGTATACGTGATCAGTGTGGATGGCGATTGCAAAGAACTATTATTTGTGCAAGAGCGAAATTATGAGGGAGAGGCAGTTATTTCAGCAATACGGATTTTTCAAGATCAGTTACAGCGTCATTCATTCACGATTCAAGAGGAAAAGGTAACATTAATTCGTGCCTCCGATCCGCTGCATTATTTGTACGACCCAGATGTATCCGTTACCAAAGCCGGTGCATTCAAAACCATAGCGAAACGCTTTGATCTATACAAATTACACCAGCACACACATTTGTATACTGCTAACGACATTAAAGATCATTTCCCCGGACGTATATTCGAAATCCAACAGGTTTATTCTCTGTCCAATTTCAAGAAAGAAAATAGAATCTATCAAGCGAACGTTGCTACAAAGAATTATCCTGTGAAAGTGGCCGATATTCGCAAAAAATTTAGAATAAAAGACGGGGGTAAAGACTTCCTTTATTTTACAACCGATATGACAGGTAATCATATTGTCATACATGCACACAGAGCACGATAAAAGACAGTAAAATTACAAAGTCTATATTGATTCATTGTATCTTTAAATTATGAAATATTCGGCCGGTCGTAGGCGAGAACAAGCTTACCCACACTCCATGGAGCCGGCGGGTTCACGAAGAAACAACAACATATGGATCACATTAAATTATCTGCATTAGAATTAGCTACAATTAGCAAAGGATCAACAACCTCTGAAGCAATTGAAAGATCGGTCATCGGCGCTCAATATATCGAAAAATTAGGCTATCACCGGATCTGGTTTGCCGAACATCACAACATGCAGCATATTGCAAGTTCGGCTACGGCTGTATTAATAGGACATATCGCCGGAAGGACAAATACGATCCGCGTAGGTTCAGGCGGAATTATGCTCCCTAATCATTCTCCATTGGTTATTGCCGAACAATTTGGCACATTAGAAAGTATATATCCTAATCGTATAGATCTGGGTCTAGGTAGGGCCCCAGGTACAGATCAGGTGACGGCAATGGCCCTACGTCGGAATAATCTCAACACTTCCTTTTACTTCAAAGATGACGTATTGGCACTCCAACAGTACTTTGATGAGAACAATGTCCAGGCCAAGGTACGTGCCTTTCCCGGTGAAGGACAAAATATCCCCATCTATATATTAGGGTCGAGTACAGATAGCGCCTATCTTGCCGCAGAACTGGGGCTTCCTTATGCATTTGCAGCCCATTTTGCTCCTGCAATGTTATCCCAAGCGACCGAAATATATCAAAAGAATTTTAAACCTTCGGCACAATTAAACGAACCGTATACTATGGTCTGTGTAAATATTGTCGCAGCAGATTCGTATGACGAAGCGAAATACCTTTCCACGAGTTTATTCAACATGTTTGCAGGTATTCTTACCAATCGACGCATACCCTTATCCCCTCCTACCGAAAAACCCATTTACGATGGAATAGCTGAAATCGAACAAGCGGTACAGAGCATGGTATCATGCACTTTTATCGGTACCGAAAATGATATTCGCTCAGAATTAGGAGATTTTATAGCTCGTTATCAGGTTGATGAGATCATCACTACAAATTATATCTTCGACGATGCTAAGCGCCTGCATTCTTTTGATATTACAGCTCGTGCGTTGTTAACGAAATAGGTTAAAACCGCTAAGGCGACATTTGCCGAATTTGTAAGGATGGTACATTGTTATATGATTTGGACGTTTTTGCACTTATCACTCCGGTCTCAGCCTTTGAAATGCGCGAAACAAAACCTACTTCCAAATTGTTATAAAGTAGCAATAGCACTTTATATATGATCAAAAATCAGACAATGGAAGGGATACTATCCCTTATTGGAAATACACCTTTAGTACATTTGGAAAACATATTTGCAGAATACGGTTTTGAGTTCTATGGTAAAATGGAAATGCAGAACCCAGGAGGAAGTATTAAAGATAGAACGTCTTATCGAATTATTACGCATGCACTCCAAGAAGGGAAAATAAGTAGCGATACCATTATCATTGAGTCTACCTCAGGCAACATGGGGATCGGCTTGGCGCAGATATGCCTATACTATGGTCTAAAATTAATACTCGTTGTAGATCCGCATATTAATCCACAAGCTGCCAAACTATTGGAAACATATGGCGCCGAATTCGTCACCGTCACCGAACATGACGGTAAGGGAGGTTATCTAAAGACACGATTAGAAAAAGTCCAAGAATTATTAGCAAAGTATCCAAACTCCTTTAACCCCAATCAATATCATAATCACGACAACCCCCTAGCCCATCGACATACCGTCAATGAAATTCACCAATCCTTGGGTTATTTTCCCGACTATATACTCATTCCCACTAGTACCTGTGGCACGCTAATGGGGTTCGCCAAAGAACTCCATCGTCAGAAAGCAAAAACCAGAGTTATAGCAGTCGACGCTGTTGGGTCGGTTATTTTTGACGACGATCCGCAGTTACGCCGTATTCCGGGCATGGGATCCAGTCAACATTCCGAGTTTTTAGATCAGAATTTAATTGAGCAGGTAATACATGTCCACGATGAGGAATGTATTATGGGATGCCATGAGCTTCTGCAAAAAGAAAGTATCTTAGCGGGAGGTTCATCTGGAGCTGTAATCTCCGCTATTGAAAAGATAGCAAACAAAATTGAGCGAAAAGCTTCTGTAGTCGGGATATTCGCCGATAGAGGCGAAAGGTATTTGGATACTATCTACAATAAGGAATGGATCAGTCGACATTTTCCGAATACCGTAAAAATAAAAAATGTATGATTTGGCAATCCAAACATATTACACAACACGGGTTAAAATCCAAAAAAATCATATCGGATAAAACCATTGAAATCAAGGATCTAAGACCATCACCTGCAACAGAATGTATCGCTATAGTAGGTGGTGGCCCAAAAGGATTTTACGCCTTAGAAAGACTTTTGGCACAATTAAAAGATGCCGAAAGCACTACAAATCTGGAGATTCATATTTTCAATACCAATTCCTTTTTTGCATGTGGACAAAACTATCGTCCCGATCAACCTGATTACTTACTCATCAACTATGCGATCGGTAATATCGATGCATGGGAAGTACAGCAAGCACCTCAAATCGTAACGCAGCGTTTAAATCTAACAGAGTGGATTAAGCACAATAAACATGAGCAATGCCCAGAAGTCAATCCCAGAGATTTTGCGTCCCGGGAATTGGTTGGCTATTATTTAATGGATTGCTTACAACATGTCGTACAGGTTGTTCCGAAAAATGTTTCGATCCGTCTCATTAGCACGCAAGTCGAAGATATCATAGAATCGACCTCCACCTATACATTATATGCCGACAATCAACGATTACCTTTTGCATATGAGTCCATCCTCCTAGTTACAGGTAATAGTTATCACAATTCCTATTTGGAAAACGCACAGCAGCATGCCCATGTGACCTGCTTTAATTCCGCCTATCCTATCCGACAACTGGATCTTATACCCGATCAAGCAGACGTCGCAATACAGGGATACGGACTCACTTTTACAGACGTTGCCCTACACCTTACCGAAGGTCGTGGTGGCAGATTTGAATATCAGCATAATGAATTAATCTATATTCCATCAGGAAGAGAGCCGATACTTTATCCTTATTCCCGCAATAATTTAATGATGCTACCGCGGAGTGGAATGCTGCCCGAGGAAAAATATGAACTGATATTTTTCACAGACCATTATATAGACAGCGTACGACAGCGCAACCGAGAAAATAAGATATCCTTTAAGAAAGATATTGCACCGATCCTACAGAAAGAAATTCAGTATGCCTATAACAGACTGGCACGTGAGGATGATGGCCTAACAGAAATGGAAGTAATCGACAAACTTTTCTTTCCCAACAAAGATCTTGATAGTCCGCAGCTTGAGAACTACCATCAGTACATGCTGGAAATCACACAATATATGCAGGAGGAAGCTGCAAAAGGAATTTCGGCAAGCCCATTCATGCTTGCCGTACACGCCTGCAGGGCATGTCTGCTTCAAATGGCAAAAGTTTACAACTTCTGTGGAATGGACGGAAAATCGCACGAATATTTTGATAGAAAATGGTCTAGCAACATGAATAGGCTTAGTTTTGGCCCCCCAGCCGAAAACAGTAAAAAAATCCATGCACTGCTGAAGGCGGGATACATACAAGCCAAGTACGGTAAGCTGCCGGCATTCCGGTTCAATTCCAATGGTCTCGAACTTTTCAATGATTACTACACGAAAACATTTCAATACCATATTGACGGCCGGATTGCCAAACCGAATTTAGCAGCTGCTAATAACCATCTGTACGGCAATCTGTTTAAAAGTGGAATGGTGCGAGAGCTCATCAATGATTCGTATCACACCGGATCAATAGCGATCCATTCCGATGGAACGCTAATCGGAAAAGAAAATTCGATGTTATATGTCTATGGCACTCCCACCGAAGGTAATGTGCTTGATAATGACACCCTTTCCCGAAAATCATATAATTTCGGAAATATCTGGGCGCATAAGACAGCCAGTTTAGTAACCACGAAGTACAAGAAACAATATGAGCACAGCCTATAAGCACACACCTTTAACGCCCATAATAGCATCATGGGTAAATGAGATCATACGCAATAAACAATTAATACAAGGGGCGATAGAACAGCATCACTCTCCTATTAACATTCATCATCTGCGCAGTTTTGAAGAAAATATAACAGCCTTTAAAGCTGTATTTAAAAAATACGAACTCAAACACCAGGTATTTTTTGCACGCAAGGCGAATAAAGCTATTTCCTTTGTGAAATCCGCCAAAGAAACAGGCGCCGGGGTAGATACCGCAAGCTTTCGCGAACTAGATCAGGCTTTAAAAGAAGGTGTTCCACCTCATCATATCGTGCTCACGGCAGCCGTTAAAAACGACAGGCTTATTGCGTTAGCCGTTAAAAACCAAATCCCCATTACGGTGGATAATATAGATGAATGCAATCTAATCCATGAGATCTGCGAAGAACTCGATACGCAAACTCCGATCTTGGTCCGAGTAAGTGGATTTGATTTTATAGGTCATAAAATGTCGAGCAGATTTGGATTTGACATCGATCTGGCAAAGGAATTGATCAGCCAGACTTTGCCTTCGAGATACCCCCGATTCAACTATCTAGGGCTTCATTTTCATTTGAACGGTTACTCCATTCCGCAGCGTGGAGAAGCGTTGTTGCAATGCATTGCGTTAAGCGACCTCCTGCGTGCCCAACGTATTGAAACGCAGATCATCGATATTGGTGGCGGGTATCTGATCAATTACTTATCTTCCCGACAAGAGTGGGATTCCTTTTTAGCAGAACTGAAATCATCTGTGCTGTATCAGCGTACCCCCATTACGTACGACCGGGATCCGCTGGGAATGACTATTTTGGATGGCCGTATTTACGGAGAACCCGCAGTATACCCGTATTACAATGAAGTGAACAAAGCTCGTTTTCTGGAAGAAATTTTAATATACAAAAATAGAGACGGGATCCCTATTCACGAACTTATTCACGATCGTGAAATCGAGCTCCGAATAGAACCCGGGCGCAGTACACTCGATCAAGCCGGTATTACGGTTGCAAAAGTAGCTTTTCGAAAACCGGATACCAATGGGGAACTGTTGATTGGATTGGAAATGAACCGTACACAATTACGGAGTTCAAGTGCAGATTTCCTACTGGATCCCATTCACCTTCCGGCAACAGAAGGCAGTGAGGAGGAAGAATATTATGGGTATTTAGTTGGGGCTTACTGCTTAGAACAGGAATTTATCCTGAAACGGAAGATCAAATTTAACGCGTTTCCTCAAATCGGGGATCTCATTGTATTTGTCAACACTGCCGGTTATATGATGCATTTTTATGAGTCTGAGGCACATCTCTTCGAATTAGCGAAAAACCTGGTTTACAACCAAGACTTACAACAACTTATTGAAGATTAGCAAAAGTTAATCTTCAATATTGAGTAAACTATGTTGGCTGGCTGTAAATAAATTTCGAAACACGATATTTAATTCATTTTTACGTTGCGCGCCATGAATCCCCACCATTGGATACAATTCTAACACACTGCTTTTAATCTCCTTTACGATAGCATGTGCCTGTAAATGAATTTGTTGAAAGATAGCATCATTTGAGGTCTGTCCGATCTTAAAATTTTCCCAGGATACGACGCAATGTTCCCGTATCAACTGTATTTCCTGTTCTAAATATATTCTTTTACGGTCTACGAGCTTAAAGCGGTCCTTAGCATACTTATCTGCCCAGGCCTCATTCTTTGATTTTTCAAAAAAGTACTTTTCTACTAAATCCAAAAACCTGCGGTACATCCCAGTGTAATTTGCCAATAATGTAATCTCTGCAAAAGGCAAAAAAGGGTAAGCAAATAAAGGGCTGGAGGACAAACGATGCTCGGGAGAGATGGTAAAGGAGTTTGATGGAGAAACCGATAATTTATCGATAGAAAAGCTATGGCTAGCTGTACATTCCAGCCCCATGGTATCCCAATCGTAGTGGATCAATACATTATCCCGATCCACAAAGAACGACCGCACAACAGGATTACCATCTTCATCAAGCAGTGGTACACCATTTTCATGAATAAAACAATTCAACGTAAAATGGGTAAGATGCGGCGCACCCGTAGCATATTGCCATTGTCCACTTATTTCATACAGTCCATCCTCGAGATTAGCTACTCCACCTACCCTTCCGCTACCGCCCCAGCATACCTTCCGCCGCGAAAATATCGCTTTGGCACTGTCCGGTTGCAGGTATCCGGCAAACATATTCGCTCCGGAACACAGTGTAACCGTCCATCCAAGTCCGCCATCCAGGTAAGCCAATTCCTCTAACAACGAAAAGCCTTCCATGATGCTCAGCTCTAATCCCCCATAACTACGTGGTACCCATATATTAAACCATTTCTGCTCATAGATCATTTCCAACTGCTCAGCGACTAGTCTTTTATGTTGTATAGATTGCGCTTGATAATCTTGTATCAGCGCCTTGTTTTTAGGGGATATCATAGCAAATTAATTAAGTTGAAGGCGCATGATCTTTTTCCATTTTAGAAAGCCAAATATAGCTACGATGAATAAAAATGAAGTAAGTGCGGCAAAAAGATAAAGATCCTTGTGGATCAAAAGAGGAACAGCAAAGAAATTACTGATATTTAGCAATATCCAATTCTCAATTTTCCGTTTTGCCAATAACCACATCCCCGCCCATGCAGTAGAAGTTACCCATGCATCCCACATGGGTACGTCAGAATCTGTAACTCCTTTTAAAATAAAATAGAAAAGAAAAAAGCCACCGAACACAATGGCGCCTACTACCTGCCATTCCTTTTTACTGCAACTGCTGATCGGTCGGTCTTTAGCCACCTTGTTAGTCGTCCAGTACCACCAACCATATATACTCATGATTAAGTAATACATATTGAGCGCGATTTCGGCATACAATTTTGCACCAAACAGGACATACATGCTCAATGTAATGGAGAGTATTCCAAAAAAATAATTTGATACTTTGTTATTTTTGGACAACAGTACCTGAATGATTCCAAATATAACAGCTAATCTTTCCAACCAGGAAGTTTGCTGGAAAGCGGTAACGATATGTTCAATTATTATTTCCATTGAAGTGCGTTAAGGATAACTACACTTACGGAACTGCTTTAAGACATGATTTAGAAATTAATCCCTACGCCGGCATTATCCGGATCAGGTTCCTACCTGTTACAGGTATTGGGTATAATCTCAGCCTTTTAATAGAGTCATCTCTATTCTTAGCACCCCATAAGTTTGTCTAACTTATTTTAGTTTTAATACGGTATGCGTTTTTTCCCTTGTGTATGCACACAACTGTGGGTCATCGTTTAATGACTTCCCCCATGAAGGGATCATTTCCCTTAATTTCTTACGATATTCATCTGATTTTGCCCGCTCCGGAAAACATTTTTTCAATAGCTGTATCATAATGGCTACCGAAGTCGAAGCACCTGGCGAGGCACCCAATAGTGCAGCAATGGAACCATCAGCGCTCGATACCACTTCCGTACCAAATTCCAATATTCCACCATGCTTAGGGTCTTTTTTGATTACCTGCACCCGTTGTCCTGCTTTTTCAATTGCCCAATCTTCCAATTTGGCCGTCGGCATAAATTGTTTCAGGGAATCCAACTTATCTTTCGGTTTCTTCATTACTTCCGTAATCAAATACTTCGTTAATGGCAAATTATCTAATCCCGCAGAAAGCATGGGTTTAATATTCGACAATTTAATGGAGGCAGGTAGGTCGAAATACGACCCTTTTTTCAAGAATTTGGTTGAAAACCCCGCATATGGTCCAAACAACAACGCTTGTTTTCCATCAATATAACGGGTATCTAGATGAGGTACCGACATCGGAGGAGCACCTACTGAAGCTTTACCATATACTTTTGAGTTGTGTTGGCTAATGATTTCTTCATTCGTACAGCGCAACCATTGCCCACCTACCGGAAAACCACCATATCCTTTAGCTTCCGGGATACCGGATTTTTCCAATAACAATAGAGAATGGCCTCCTGCACCGATAAAGACAAATTTGGCTATAATCTCACGTTTCTCGCCCGTTTTTAAGTCTTTAACTTCTATTTCCCAACGTCCATCGTCCTCACGTTCAATATCTTTTACCTCCTGATTTAAGGAAAGTTTAATATTATCTTTTTTATCGAGGTGATTTATCAAATCCTCGGTAAGCACCCCAAAGTTAACATCTGTACCAATCTCCATTTTTGTTGCAGCGATAGGTTCATTCGGATCACGGCCTTCCATCATCAGTGGAATCCATTCCTCCAAAAGCGACTTCTCCTCTGTATATTCCATCCCCTTGAACAGGTTTTCCTTCGTCAGCGTTTGATAGCGTGTTTTTAAGAAATTCACATCTTTCTCTCCAAATACAGCACTCATATGAGGCACCTGACGGATAAACTGTTCTGGATTGGCAATTACTCCTTTTTCAACTAAGTAAGACCAGAATTGTTTTGACACCTCAAACTGTTCTGCTATTGTAATCGCCTTGTCGATTTTCACAGAACCATCAGGTTGTTCAGGTGTATAATTTAATTCACATAGGGCAGAATGACCTGTTCCAGCATTATTCCATGCATCCGAACTTTCCGCAGCAACAACATCTAAGCGCTCTAATATCTCAATATTGACAGCAGGATTTAATTCATTAATAAGCGTACCTAATGTAGCACTCATTATACCCCCACCAATAAGAACTACGTCGACTTCAGTTTTTTGTTTTTTCTTGCCCATGTTTATTTAATTGGATGCAAAATTAACATTCAGAATTGGTTATTTCGAATGGTTTTGTCAAAATTCTCTCATTTCCCTAATGAAATTGTAAAAACCGATAATTTCCTTTACATTTTTAGAAAACTTCAGAGACTTCTATTATAAATGCCGGCTATATTAATAAAAGTTTATTTTTGGATTATAAACAGAATTTAACACTTTTGTGCTGAGGATGAATAACAATAATATTATACATATGAAATTACTTGAGGGAAAAACAGCTTTGGTAACAGGAGCTTCAAAAGGTATAGGTCGTAAAATTGCTGAGGTATTTGCCCAACAAGGGGCTAACGTAGCTTTTACCTATTTATCTTCAGTAGAAAAAGGACAAGCACTAGAGCAGGAATTACAAGCTTTTGGAACACAAGTTAAAGGTTATCGCTCAGATGCTTCAAAATTTGACGAAGCAGAGAAGTTAATAGACAGTATAGTAGCCGACTTCGGCACCGTCGATATCGTTGTGAATAACGCAGGTATTACAAAAGATGGCCTATTGATGCGCATGACCGAAGAAAACTGGGATGATGTCATCAATATCAATCTGAAGTCTATTTTCAATGTATCGAAAGCAGTTTCCAAAGTAATGATGAAAAATCGTAAAGGAAGCATTATCAATATGAGTTCGGTGGTAGGTGTGCAAGGTAACGCAGGACAGGCAAATTATGCTGCTTCTAAAGCGGGTATCATTGGTTTCTCAAAATCCCTTGCCAAAGAGCTCGGTTCCCGTAATATCCGTACCAACGTTGTTGCTCCGGGATTCATACGCACCGAGATGACGGAAGTATTGGATCCCAAAGTCGTTGCAGGATGGGAAGCTAATATCCCGTTAAAACGTGCCGGCGAAGCAGAAGATGTGGCCAACGCCTGTCTATTCTTAGCCTCCGATCTTTCCGCATACATCAACGGTCAGGTATTACCGGTCTGTGGCGGTATGTTATAAGAAATATAGGACAAGCTGCCTACCAGCGGCAGGCAGCTTGTCCTGTTATATCACATGTTTGTAAAATGGCAGCACATCTTTTTGATATTTCAGATGATCATCAATTTAATGCGGCTGCATTGGCTACATTCCACTATCAATATGAACATACGCCAGTTTATCGCCAATATGTAACCCATCTCGGTGTTCAACCAGACCGGGTCGATCATTACTCAAAAATCCCGTTTCTGCCAATCCAGTTTTTCAAGACGCAGTCGATTATCGTCAAAGACAAAACTCCTGAAATTACGTTTACCAGTTCGGGTACTACAGGAATGGTGACGAGCCGACATCCCGTAGCGGATATACAGATATACGAAAAGAGTTTTCGCAACGCCTTTGCGTTGTTCTATGGGGATATAAGAAACACGGCTATACTCGCCCTCCTTCCATCCTATCTAGAACGGTCTGGATCGAGTCTTATCTATATGGTAGACGATCTCATAAAATCTTCCCATCAGGAGGAAAGCAATTATTTTCTTTATAACCACGAAGACCTATATCGCGTACTACAAGAATTGCAGGTCAAGGGTACAAAGACCATACTTATCGGGGTTACCTATGCCTTATTAGATTTTATTGAAAAATACACGGTCAACTTTCCTGATCTCATCGTAATGGAGACAGGAGGTATGAAGGGTCAACGCAAAGAAATGGTTCGCCTTGAGCTGCACGAATTATTGTGTAAGGGGTTCGGAACTTCCACCATCCATTCCGAATATGGCATGACAGAGTTGCTATCGCAAGGGTATTCTTACGGACACGGACTTTTTAAAACACCTCCGTGGATGAAGATACTTATTCGAGATACCAACGATCCATTGACATTGCTCGACAACACAAAAACAGGAGCTATAAATGTCATTGATCTAGCAAACTATTACTCCTGCTCATTTATTGCCACCCAGGACTTGGGCAAATATCACGAAAATGGTGATTTCGAGATCCTCGGTCGCTTTGACAATGCAGACATCCGGGGCTGTAACCTATTGATTCAATAGGCTTTCTGAAAGAAATTTACTTCAAACTTGGGTCATTGAAAGTATTACCGGCATTAATATCTCCGGTATCATATCCCTTTTTAAACCAATATGCCCGTTGTTCCGAAGTACCATGTGTAAACGATTCCGGATTGGAACGTCCTGTCGCCTGTTCTTGAAGGTGATCATCACCAACTGCTGCTGCAGCCTGCATACCATCTACAATATCATCGTAGGTCAACTCGATTTCGGTAAGCTTATTAACGTGATGAGCCCATACACCAGCATAAAAATCCGCTTGCAATTCCGTCATCACCGAAATTTTATTATATTCCCGCTCGCTCATCTTCCCCCGCATAGCATTGGTCTTATCCATCACACCCAATACATTCTGAATATGATGTCCCACTTCATGAGCAATTACATACGCTAACGCAAACTCACCTTTAGCGCCAAATTTCTCAGACAACTCTCTATTAAATCCCAGGTCGAGGTATACTTTCTGGTCCGCAGGACAGTAAAAAGGCCCAAAGTGCGACTGTCCATAGCCACAGCCTTCCGTTGCCGTACCTTCTGTATAGATGACCATCGTTGGTTTAGGATAAGTTTCTCCCGCTTTCTTGAATAAACTAGACCATACATCGTCCGTGCTCGCGAGTACAACATCGGCAAAATCCAATAGTCGATCCTCTTCTGGAGTAGATTGATACTCCCCTTGCTGGGATGCATTCATCGCACTACCACCGCCCATCTGATCCAATATCTGCGCAGGATCCCCGCCCAGTAATAAACTAACCACCAGTACGATCACGCCACCAATACCTCCAAGTGTGAGTTTTTGTCCCCCAGACATCCCCCTTCTATCCTCAATATTTCCGCCTCTACGGCCACCTTGCCATTTCATAATTCAGCTATTTAATGATTAATATTTTTTTTCTAATCAATAATACAAAATCTCTGCCACAACTTTCTTACTGCGTCAGGAATGTTTGATTAAAAAAAATCAACGATCAAAACACTCCCTTGATACTTTCGAATTTGCTAATACGCCTTCAAAAGATTTTAATTTCGTATTTTTGCGCAAAATAAAATCAGATGAATCTAGCGCAACAACTTATTGCACGCAGTGGAGGGGCATGTGAATTATGTTCGTATACAGAAAATCTTTCCATATACGAAGTACCCCCTACGTCTGTAGCAAATAGCGACAACAGTATTTTGGTATGTCAGACTTGTCTGGCACAGATCGAAAAAAAAGAACAATTAAATTCAGAACACTGGAAAGTGCTGTCGGACAGCATGTGGTCTGAATACCCTGCCGTACAGGTCGTCGCCTGGCGGATATTAAGCCGATTGCGAAATGAGAGCTGGGCATCGGATAATCTGGAGATACTTTATCTGGATGACGAAAACCTAGAATGGGCTAAGAAAACAGGTGACCACGAACAGGACGGTACTGTAGAATTTCATCAGGATTCCAATGGCACCCGATTATATGAAGGAGATACGGTCGTTCTTACCAAAACGTTAGATGTAAAAGGGTCTTCTTTAAGCGCAAAACTGGGTACAGTTGTCAAGAATATAAAATTAGTGGCCGACAACACCGAACAAATAGAAGGAAAAGTAGAAGGACAGACGATTGTAATTCTAACCAAATATCTACGCAAAGGATAAAGAATATGACCGATTAATATCTCTTCGGGTAATCTTCTATAAAATCAAATTGATAATCTTCGCGTTTAAGGCTGTCGATGAGTGCTGTCAGTAACAGCTGTCCTTTCTTATTCTGAAACATATCGTCGTGCATCAGTAAAACCACGTTGTTAGGTGTCAAGGAACTCTTGTTGTTCATAAAGTTCCGGATCCGATGATATATCTCCCCTACCGACTGTATCGGTTTGCCGGTTAATCCGTGGATTCTCCATTCGACGTCCCACCCATAGATCTTGTACCCATTGGTATACAGTAAATCTGCGGTACTCGATCCACTTTGCAGATCTATCTTACGCACATCGTCATATATCCATATATTTCGGCCTGGTAAGCGAATAATCTTATGCGTTAAAGCTAAATCAACTTCATTCTTTTCGAAATCAGCAAATGCCGTATTTGGATTGCTATAAAATGCACTGAATCTGTTCATTCCGTGCGTATAGGAATGATTATAACAACCCACCAGTGGATTTGATCTGTATTTTTCCAGATCTCGCTTCAGACGTTTGCTCATATTAGCATGCCGTCCGACCAAAAAAGCATTTATTTTGATATCCTTTGCCGTAGCAATGGAATCAATCGCTGCACTGCCGATTAAGGGACCATCATCGAATGTAAGGTAAACATGCTTCGGTTTGTTATCAAATTCTCTGCGCAAAGAATCTTTTAAGCGTCGTTTCTGCAATTTGACATCAACAGGATTGATACTATCCACTTGGAATGTTATTAGATTCTTTTGTAAAGAATCCCATTTTGTAATCAGTAATGGACTTTTCTTTGGCTCTGGCTGTATCATCGTCGAGTCGAATCCGGCAACAGCCGTATCAGCTGTTGCAATATAACCCAAGGTGGTGCTTGAGCTGTGCTGACATGACGTAAATTCCAATAAAATTAGAATTGATAATATGGACAGCATGTTCCCTCTCCCGATCTTTGCCATTTTATATACCACAAAATTAAAGTGTGCATTATTTAAACGCAAAAATAGCTTTTTTTCACAAGACAAAACCAATCTCAATTAAAGTATTTTCCACAAATATTGTAAAAAGCAGAAAATTTTTATTGCGACACGCACAAACATTTTCGTAACAGCGAATCCCGACAACCCATTTCATCCGCCGATAAGCAGGCAAATTGGTTTCAAACCGAACGCTATATCGAAACAATATAGACCAGTCTTATAGATTTAATTACATTAAATAAATTAAACACCTTATCTTAGCCCCATAAAACTATTTTGTTGGAAAAAAAACATCCACGACAGGCTACCTGTATACGGTATACGATGGATACTTTTACAAAAGTATATGATTCATTTAGACAAGGTAAGTAAGGTATTTCATAAAAAAAATGGTCGGGTAGTCGCGTTAAAAGAGGTTACGTTGCACATCGAAAAAGAAGATATCTTTGGCATCATAGGATCATCCGGTGCAGGGAAAAGCACCTTGATCCGCACGGTTAACCTACTTGAAAGGCCCACCTCCGGACATATTTTCTGGGATAAGGTTGATTTGGCTACGTTGGGGGACAAGGCACTTATTCAAGTCCGTCGCAAAATTGGGATGATATTCCAACAATTCAACCTCCTCTCCTCGCGTACCGTATACGAAAATATCGCGTTTCCACTCGAACTTGTCGGTACCCGTACGGAGGTGATCCGGGATAAGGTAGAGCGGTTACTCGTACTGGTGGATCTGCTCGATAAAAAAGATGAATATCCGGCGAATTTATCCGGTGGGCAAAAACAACGGGTCGCCATCGGAAGAGCCTTGGCATCAGATCCAGAAATATTGCTTTGCGATGAAGCAACCAGCGCCCTCGACCCGCACACTACGCGGTCCATACTCGCTCTTTTAAAAAAAATAAACCGCGAGTTGGGCATTACTATCATCCTGATCACACACGAAATGGAGGTTGTACGCGCGATATGCAACAGGGTAGCCGTCATTGCACAGGGTGAGATCATTGAACAGAATGATGTGGAATCCCTGTTTTTAAATCCACAAACACAGGTTACCAAAGATCTACTCAACCCATCCTTACGAATCGATTAACTTAAACAATTGCTATTACATATGTCTGAAGGAATATTTTGGTTATTATTAAAAGGCACTTGGGAAACTATATTTATGACCTTTACATCTGGATTTTTCAGTTTTTGTATCGGTTTGCCCTTAGGTATCTTTCTATTTGTCACCCGTCCCGGCCAATTAATGGAAAATCGTTCGCTATACCGCACGACAGCCTTCTTTGTGAATGTGTTCCGTTCGATCCCATTTATCATTCTTATCGTCTGGATGATTCCTTTTACCCGTATGTTGGTAGGGACCTCCATCGGTATGCAGGCTGCTATCGTACCGCTCAGTATTGGTGCAGCTCCGTTTGTCGCCCGTCTTGTTGAAAATTGCCTATTGGAGATACCGCATGGTCTTATTGAAGCAGCCCGTGCCATGGGTGCTACGCCCATGCAGGTGGTACGTAAGGTACTTGTTCCCGAAGCTTTACCTGCGTTGATCAATAGTGCTTCTGTCACCCTGATTACACTGGTCGGTTACTCCGCAATGGGGGGTGCAGTAGGTGCAGGCGGACTCGGGCATATTGGTTATCAATATGGATACGTCGGGTATGATGCGCTGATTATGAATATGGTGCTGATTCTGCTCGTAGGCATTGTCTTCCTTATCCAATTCACGGGCGATAGGCTGTCCAAACGCGTAGATCATCGCAAATAACAATGCCTACTAGTTTTATCCGAGATATTAAAGTTATATTATTATACAGTTAAAAAATACACATATGAACACAGCCTTCAAATCAATAATAGGCCTGGCAATCGCTGCCATTGCCCTATCCTGCTCTTCTAATTCCAATAACGAGAATGTACTGAAGGTCGGCGTACAAGCCGGACCGGAGTATGTATTGGCCGAAACAGCAAAGAAAGTCGCCAAGGAAAAATATAACCTGGATGTCGAACTCGTTACATTCAATGATTATGTCATGCCTAATGAAGCCCTGCGTCAAAAGGATATCGATGCCAATGTATTTCAGAACAGGCCTTATCTAGATGTACAGGCCAAAAACAGGGGATATGACTTTGAAGTATTGGGCAATACATTTGTCTATCCGATGGCAGGCTATTCCAAAAAAATAACATCCATCGAGCAGCTTAAAAACGAAGATACGATTGTCATACCGAATGATCCCACCAATCTGGGAAGAGCCTTGCTATTACTACAGCAAGTCGGCCTGATCAAGCTAAGGGATGGCAGCAATTTACTTCCAACACTGCAGGATATAACGGAAAACAATAAAAACCTGCGGATCCTGGAATTGGAAGCGCCCCAACTGCCACGTACATTGGACGACGATAAGGTAACAGTGGCCGTGATCAATAACAATTTTGCAGCAAGTCATCAGCTCACAGCCAAAAAAGACGGCATTTTTGTAGAGAGTGAAAAATCACCTTACGTGAATATCATTGTAAGCCGTAAAGACAATAAGGATGATGCCAAGCTTGCTAATTTTGTAAAATCATATCAATCCGACGAAGTTGTTCAGGCTGCAGAAGAGGCATTTAAAGGTGGTGCCATCAAGGGCTGGTAAAAATAGATAATATTCCCTATCTTTAGCTACCAAGAATTAATTTATGTACTTATTTAAAATAGGACTTGTGGTGTTACTTTTCGGCGGATTAACGTCCTGTGCGGAATTCATTGAGTACCCGCTTGAAGAAGAACAGGTCGCACTGGTCGCCCCCATGAACAATCTGGAGACAACGGACTCCGTTATTGCCTTTTGGTGGGAGCACCACGAAGATGCCAAATATTACCGTTTCCAACTCGTATCGCCTAATTTTGAGGAGATTCGGGCGGCACTGATTGATTCGTTAACCTATGACAATAAGATTGAGCTCATTCTAAAACCGGGGAAATACAGTTGGCGCGTACGTCCAGAAAACGATGGAAGTGCCGGTCAATACCAATATAGAGAACTTGAAATAGTTGCTGAATGAACAATAAGGCACTCGTTTACATTTTATTAGCCGTAGTCGTCGGTGTGTGGGGATATGTTATCTACCGCGTATTCAGCGCGGTCTCCGGTGATGAAGGACAAGTGATCATGGCCAGCAGGCCTGTAAATATAGCCGTCCAGGATCTTGACTATTATACAGTTAAAGATAGCCTATTCCTTTCTCTCAACTACCGGGATCCCATTTACAACAGTGGCGATGCAGCAGACGATGAGATTGGAGAGCAGGGAGAAGTCGACCTGCATTATACAGATCCCTATGCTGTCTATGTTGAACCCGAACCTCAGGTCGATATCAGCTATCAGGGTTTTATCGAAAACGAGTCAAATAAAAAACGGATCGCTATTGTCACCATATCGGGCAATCAATACATGATGGCCAAAGACGACCGGCAACAGGAGATTACCGTCCGTAACATCCAGCCCGACCGCATCATTATTACACATAAAAACGAAACAAAAACCATATTTAAATGAAGTTTATAGGAATCCTTATTTTCTTGATCACATGCTGTAGCCCCTTATGGGCACAAAACTATATGGACGTCATGGACAATAATAAGGTGACTATCCATACCGATCATCAACATAAAATTATATTCCAGACAAAAGAAATACACAAAAAGACCTCGCCCGACAACACCTATTTCTGGTATGCTTCGCGCAAAATCCATGAAACACAGGGCGACTATTCGGGTAAATTACTGCATGGAGACTACCTGCATTATTACCCTGATAATGAACTTGCTTACAAAGGTCAATTTAAGAAAGGTTTAAAAACCGGAACCTGGACAGAGTGGACCGACGACGGCATCCTCAAAAAGCAGAGCCACTGGAAAAAAGGGCAAGAAACCGGAGCATATAGTTTGTACGACGAAAAAGGCAATACCTTGGAAATGGGAAAGCTTAAAGCCGGCAGACGAAATGGGAAGGTTGTTATGCGTCTACCACAGGATAGTACATTTTCCACCACCTACTATCAAGAGGGCAACGAAATCTCCAAAGAAGCATACATCGATCAGAATATATTCAGGAGAACTGGTCATTACATCGGACAGCAATGGCAGAAATTGTTTTCGAAGAAAAACAAGTAAGTAAAAAGCTGACTGCTTCGGCGCTACAGCTTACATTGATTATCTCGTTGATCATTACCATTATCCTTGGTTCGCTGATCTACCTATACAGTTTTTACAGGCAGCAAGATAGTAAGATCCAGCATCAGGACCGTTTATTAAATCTTATTACCTCGGGTTTCGAACTTTCCAAATCGGTGTATCTTTCTCCCAGTGACACCGTATGGGCCGATGTGCTTTATGCAGGCGACAGCCTGCGTGTGCAGAAAGAAAACTGGGGGTTGTATGACAAAGTAACTTTGACGGCTATTTATCAGCACGACAGCATTAAGCGTGCTTTCCTGCTCGGTCTGGAAAGCATCGACAGTACCGTACTGTATGTTTCTGATGAAGACCGTAACCTATCAGTAAGCGGCCGTACCACGATTATCGGCACCGCTTACCTGCCTCAAGCCGGCATCAAACCCGCATTCGTTGACGGCAAGTTTTTCGATGGAAAAGAAGAAATTATCGAAGGCAAAAAGAAGTTCAGCGAGCGTGCTTTACCCGCCATCGATAAGCAACGTTTGCAGCCGTTAACCGAAGGACTGGATAGCAGCACTTTTTTAAGCCCTTCGATGCTTCAATTTTCCCAACATTTCCGTTCCTTTAAAGAGCCCACGCAATACGTTTACAGCGAAGCAGCGCTATGGCTTTCTAATCAAGCAATAGAAGGCAATATCATGCTATCCAGCGACACGCTGATCCATATTACTGCCGACTGCACCCTAGAACACATCATCTGCATCGCCCCCACCATACGAGTCGACAAGGGCTTTCGTGGAAGTGTACAACTCTTCGCTACAGACTCCCTTATTGTGGGCGATGAAGTACACCTCTCGTATCCATCTGCCTTGGTATTATTTGCCGAAGACGAAGAGTTCCGCAGAGCGTTAAAGATAGGCAAAGATGGCTCCATCGCTGGGAGTGTCCTGCTTTATGAAGAAAAGCGGAGTTCCGTACCCCACATGCTGAGCCTAGGTGAAAACAGTTTAGTAACGGGCGAGCTCATTGCATTTGGGATGCTCAAATACACGAAACCCTTAACCGTAAGAGGCAGCACGTACTGTTATCGTTTTATTACGCAGACCCCCAGCTCCCTGTACGAGAACTTCCTGATCGATATCAACCTTGATCGATCGGCACGCCATCCCTTCTTCCTGCAGAGCTATGCCTGGCAAAAAGAAGAAAAGAATGTACCGAATAGTATACTAACCTGGCTGGAATGAAGACGATGAAGATAACGCGACGAAGATTAAAAGCCTCTACGTTGGTCGAGGTACTAATTGCGATGGTCATCCTGCTCAGTGTGTTTGCCGTAGGCATGATGATCTTTGCTAACTTAACCAGTAGCAGCAGATCCCGGGAATCCAAAACCATTCAGGCCCAGATGCAGGATATCCTATTTCAATACCGGCAAGACGAAGACATTCCGCCTACCCAGACCATCGATAGTGTGGTTTATTACCTCGAAGAAGAACCTCTCACAGCATACCCCGACCTCACAAAAGTAACCGTCTACGCCGAACGCCTCGCCGATCATGCCGTTATCGACAGTGTTATAGAGATTCAACTTAGATTGCCACACCTTCGTACCTCAGGTTCGCAATGACGCGGAGATTGTACGTCTTCACTAACACTATAATCGTCATTGCGAGGAGGTACGACGTGGCAATCTTTCTCGACGAATGAAAACAAAAAAACTTTAAATTACACGCTTTATATTTATTTTTACGCATGCGACACCATCGACATCAATTAGCCGCCTTTACCCTACTGGAAGTAACCATAGCGATGTTGCTTGTTGCGATATTAAGCGCATTTGCCTATTACGCCTTTTCAACCTTTAACCGCTTACTATCCGATCAGCAGATCAAAAAAAGAGATCAGTATTCCGTTGATCTTTTCCGGCACCGTATCAAGGTAGACAGCTATCGTGCCGACAGCATATTTTTAGATCAAGCGGTATTGCGTCTTAAAGATTCCGTAGGATACATCGATTATACCTTTCTGGATTCCCTTATCCTCCGCGAGCAGTATGCATTGCGTACCGACAGCTTTCTGATCAGCTATGACATACCCCAGTATGATTTTGTATCCAGCGGAAATTTCGAAAGCAACCTGATCCAGTCGTATACCATTCCGTTGCAGATCGACGATAAAACCGTACCTTTACATATATACAAACAATATTCATCCCTACAGTTAACTGGAGTTATTCCCATCGAGTAGAGCCTATGTCGCAGATTGATATTTCATCCTATAAAAAGAAGAAAGCAGTTTCGTCCGAAAAGGCGCCTTCGTTTGATCTGTTGGCATTGCTCAATAAAGATATCAGCTTTGGCAGTAAGCAGCTGGGCGACCGAAAGAAAGAAGAGTTCTACATCGAGCTGAGTATGCTTTTATTATCCGGAGTCGATCTGAAGACCGCCTTCGAATTGGTGCTTATCGATCAAAAAAAAACAAAAGAAGGGCAGCTCTTCCATGAAATCCGGGAGCAGGTATTGCAGGGCGATCCCCTTTCCGAGGCCTTACGCAAAAAAAGAGGGAAATTTAGCGATTACGAATATTATAGCATACAGATCGGTGAAGAAACCGGAAAGTTAGGCGAAGTGCTCAAAGAGCTGGCCGATTATTATAAAAATAAGATTGCGCAACGACGCAAAATAATATCCGCTCTCACCTATCCGCTGATCGTGTTGTGTACCTCTATGGGGGCAGTATTCTTTATGCTTAAGTTTGTGGTACCGATGTTCGCCGATGTGTTTACCCGATTTGGCGGAGAGCTGCCTTGGATTACCGGCTTTATCCTCGATGTATCCAATTTTTTAGATCAAACCTTTTGGTGGGCCATGTTGTTCTTTGCCGTAATTGCCTTTGGACTATACAGCAGCAGAAAGAAGGTATGGTACCGCAAGTGGTCATCTACCATACTCTTGAAGCTTCCCGTTGCTGGCGACATTATCCGTAAGATCCATTTGGCGCGCTTTGCCAATACGATGCGGCTGCTGGTAAGCACAAATACCCCCTTGTTGCAGGCCATACAGCTGGTACGGCAGATGTCGGATTTCTATCCCATTCAACAATCCCTGCTGCAGACCGAAGATCTTATCCTTCACGGTGAGAGTCTGCACAACAGTTTGGCAAAATTTGATTTCTATCCCGGTAAGATTGTGCAGCTGATCAAAGTAGGTGAAGAAGTAAATAGACTGGATTTCTTTTTCGATAAGATTGCTACCCAACTCACCGAGGAAGTGGAATACAAGACCTCCACTATTTCTACGGTGCTTGAGCCATTGATCATTATTTTTTTAGGACTGGTTGTGGGGTTGATTTTGATCGCTATGTACCTACCGATGTTCCAGATGAGTAATAGTTTTTAGAAATGACTATAAACTAACTTAAAATAGATATTGATGGTATTTTTCCTGTCGATCCATGGATTCTTGCACCATCTTTTTATATTCCTCTTTTTCTGTTATAATATCAACTAAAACTTTATTGAACGATGCAATCCTTTTTTCAATATCGTTAACTCCTTTATAGTCAGGCACACAATGAAACATAGATATGACACGAGTATCTCTGTAAATTTTCATCAGAATAGCGTCAGACGGATACATTCGAGGCGTCCCTATACGATACTCTCCCTCAATCAAAGCGATACAGTTTTTTTCAAAAGATTTTTTAATACCAACGTCTTCCTCTTGCGTAAACCGAATTGTATCTATCAATATGTCATCTTTTCTGAACTCCAGTTTTAAAACACGGGAATGATAGTCGAATGTAAGCCAGGGACTCAATTCGATCTGAACATTAAATCTATCAGACAAAGAAGGTCCTTTATTTGTATCACACCCGCTAAAAAGGACTATACAAAAGAATAAAATACATTTTAAGGTGTTATCCATAATGTAATTTACTATCCAAAAGCCCTCTATACTCGTTCCAAACAAATAAATCCAGTCCTTACAATATAGCAAAACTTACAAAAAACAGGGTATGCTCTTGACCCGTATTCTGTATTTTCTCCGTACATACAGGATAAGAGCTTTTCACTATTAAGCACGAGCACTGCATATACTCGCACTAAAAGAATTAAATAGCTATTACTCTTTCTCATCACTATTACTCTTTCTCATCACGTTTTGAACTTACCTCATCTAGTGGGCACTCCTCCACTTTTTCTTTTCCTACCTTCAACAGGACAATTTCGTTATCTTTGAATGCTATTAAAAACTCAGAGCTAGATCCATCGAGGTAAGCAATCGTATCGTAAGTATTGTTGGACAACAATTCAAGCACTTTATTTTCTTTGTACATTCGTAATAATTCACCTTCGTAAAACACATTATAGAACTGATTATAACCAAATACGCCTATAAGTTGATTTTTCGAATTCAACAAATAGCTAGAAGTAGTTGCAATCTGTTTATTCCCATTGTCATCAAGAGAATAAACAAATACAAAGTCTTTATCTTTGACCTGTTGCGAAAATGGTTTGTCCGGATAAACAGGTATAATTGTAAAAAGGTGAACAAAACGCTGCGGCTGTTCCTTTTTAAGGTGTTTAAATCGCTTAATATTTTTTTTAAAAATTTCCATCAGAGACTCTTCATATTGAAGAAGAGCTACACTGTCAATTTTTTTTTCATAAGAAAACTGGCAATACACACGTAATGAAACTAAACACAAAATTATCAAGATAAAAACAGACTTCATAGCTATCTAATATAAAAAACATTAAGCAAATTATTAAGATTTTGGGTGGTTCCTGTGGTTAAATTCCTGAAACTTCCGAATGCGGGATCCATCACCCGATATATATATTGATTAATAATCCTTCCGGTCAGCTTTGTAATAGTCCTTTCAGTAACTCTTTGTAGAACTACGGAATGAGCTACCGCTCCCCCTGTATTGGTGGTAAAAGCAACACTATTACCCGAAGAAAAACTTCTAATAATTGACGCGTTACTTAATTGACTACTAGTCCCCGTCACTGTATAGTTAGTATTGTTTCCATAACTATTCAACCAAAAATCTGCATCTCTCAAAGGGTTTGTATCTGCATTTCCACCTGCAATGTTTCTCCAATAATTTTGAGTTGAATTCCCACCTAGTGATCTGTCTATCGACTCTGCAGATGCAGGCAGACAATTGTTCCGTCCATTCTGAGTGACAGCTACTATATTTTGGTCATGCAAAACAACATCGTTGACCGTCGCTCCATCCCAAAACCTACGTCCATCTACAGAAGCATGCACCCCTCCAGCAAGACCACCTAGAACTCCTCCTGAAACAGCTCCCAACATCCCAGTTTTTAATCCACTTCCAAAAGCCTGTGAAAAAGTTTTGCCTTCGATCAAACCATTTCCTGTTCCTCCTATTAGTCCTGAAGTCAATCCCGTAGAGGCTCCAATTGTCGCACCATTAATAAAACTAGTTCCTGCTACCGCACCTGTTCCCATGAAGCCCGCTCCGAAGGAACTACCTGCTCCTGCCAATACAGAACTCACTCCTCCTGCTACACCAGCTCCTATAGCTCCGGCAACTGCTCCTACACCGAAATAACCGAGTCCTTTTGCATTAAATTGCGCACCGTTCGACAACCAATTAGATACTCCCCCAATAAATGCTCCAATAGCCAAATGAATCCATTCTCCATTCGGATCCATAAATATGGTCGGATTATTCCCCATCGCCAGATAAGGATTCGCAAATTGTTCTGCCGGATCCATTGCCGACCAACGCCCGATAGCCGGATCATACATACGTGATCCATGGTCAAACCAGTTTAATCCGCCCTGATCGTATAATTCCTTATCTGAATACAGAAATTTACTCTTCTCTCCGGATACATAAGCCAGATTCAGGTTATTGACCGCATCGCCATACATTGGCATACCGTACGGATAGTAGCTGTTCTGCTGCAATACTTGCGCCGTGGTCTGCGTCGCATCGCCCGGGTCAGGTCTAAATGTCACCCGCACACTGCCCAGATGGTCTTTTAGATCGTATTCGTATGTATAGGTGCTTCCGTTTCTACGTGCACGACCCTCCGCAGTATGTAGATATACGAGCTGGTTCTGCTCGTAACGTATGCCGTCTATATAATCAATGGTATATACTGCAGCACCGTTCGTATAGGTTGCCTTGAGTTTTTTGCCTGTATGGTCATACAGGAAGTCGAGCTTATGGTTAGTGCCAAAGGTAATGGTCCGGGGCATGTTGCGCCGGGTATAGGTAATGCTGATCCCCTTGCCCAGATCGCCTATCATATTTCCGTTCGGGTCATATGTATGCTCTATGGGCTGCTGCACCTTATCGTGATAACCCAGGTTCTTTACAGCTACAGCCTCCGTACTGATGTCGTCAATTTTGGTACTACGGTATCCATCATAGCTATAGGTGAGGCTGTCTATCTGCCGTTTGGCATTTCCGGTAAAGGCATAGCGCCCTAGGGAATTGATCCGGCCGTTGATGTCATACTTTAGGTACTCACTATGAGCATTATCTACCGTGCCATTCTTCTCTGACAAGGCCATGGTCATCCTGTTCATGTCATCGTACCGGTACTGATAACCCATCTGCGGAGGTGCAACGTCCTGTGAGGGCACTTTGCTCGTCTTCCATTGCATAGAGGCAATATTTCCATTGTATTGAGGAGCTATCGGATCCGTATTATACGACAACCTCATACCAAAGAGATCGGGATTGCTGTCGGCATCCCCGTCGTTAAAGTCAGAACCCACAACCAGCCCCGGATCGTTGATGGCAACCAGCCACCCCCGTTCGTTGTACCGGTAATCCACGCTCTGCAGGAACTTCGTCTGACTCGGACGCTTATGTAGCTTTTTGTCCACCAGTTCTCCCAGTTCGTTATAGGTATACGATACGAGCGTTATCTCCTCTAACGCATTAATCTTCTGTTTGACTTCCAGTAATCTGCCAGCATGATCGTATACATGACTGTCCGTAACAGTAACCTGTTGGCCTCCGGAACCTGAATGGATCCGTGTCGTGCTGGCCAGTTCGCCCACGAAATTGTAATTGTTGTTCACCTGATCCACGCCTCCGAGATGATTGGTAGATTTGGACTGCAGCAAGCGGGCAAAATCATCGTAATAGTTGACTGTCCACAGTACCGCCCCTGCCGATTCGTCCGTCCATGTTTTCGTGACTGTCCCCAAACGCGAAGGGTACTCCATTCTGGTCTTTCCCGCAATCGCGGTATAATTTAAGTTAGCCGGAAGCCCGACAACGGAATAGTTGTCATAGTAACTGACCAACGTGTACGACATCCCGCCAGCTGTAGGCCATGCGGTATTCGAATAGCCATGCGTAGCGGCGTTTGTGTTTCTGGTCTCGAAAAGAACGGTATGGTTAGTCACCTGCGTCTGCAGGTTCGCCCTAGATATAGCCGTATTGTTATTTGTCCAAAAGCCACTAACAACAGGTCTTCCAAGAACGTCGTATTTCACAATGGACCACTCGTGGCTTACACGCTGCTTGGGATCCTGTGTAGCGACCAACTGATCTTTTGCATTATAAACGTAATAGACAGGCTCCAGTCCGGGGCTTCGTTCTTCTATAAGCAATCCACGGTCATTATACCGATATTGGTAGCACCATTTGTTTAACGCTTCAATATCAGGAACGAGATAGTCCGGTTCCGCTGCGGGAGGAAGAATATAAGCGAGATTCCCATTATCGTCATATACGTAGTAGGTGGTGAACATCCGTGGATTTCCATCAATACGACCTACGGTTCTTTCTACTAGGATCTGACCTTCCTTGTTCTTGAATGTTTCGTGCCTTCCGTTCTGGTTATAAGACTTCAGATTTTCATTTCGTGTTACCTGTCTTACCAGCGTCTGGTTGGGATAGCGACCAACCACTTCCAGCGTATTACCCGATGAAGAACTCGTCACCTTAAAGCGTGCAACACTATTAACCACTTGCGTATTATTGAGAGGCGACTCGCTGCTGTTCAGATAGCTTCTTTGCTTGACGGTATTGTTGACTTCGCCCTGAAGTCCGGGACTCGTTGGTTGCCAGGCCACTCCGGGCGATCCACTTTCGTGCACAAGCTCTCCGTTGCCATCATGTAGTTTACTCACACTGAACGGAGCCGTGTTCTGTACAATTTTATTGGTTTCCCAACCTGATAGTGTATAAAAAGAAAGCTGCTCTGTTTCAGCCTGTAACCTGTAAGCGCCATTGCTATTTGAGATACTATAAGGTAAGAAACCGACCGACAGTCTTCCTGTCGTATCTGGCCTGTGATGACTGATATAATCCTTTTTGGTGGGACTGACCTGCCATGCTATTGTCTGCATTGTTCGGCCCATACCATCATAGTACTGTATATGGTGGTTCACTGAATCAACAGGTTTCCCCGCCATTGCCTGGATAGTCTTATATGGATGTTTAGGTACTGTCTCCAGAATATAGTTCCGATCACCGCTGCCGAAGTTGGAACCACCTCCGGACGAACCGCCCACTGAAAACGTAAGGATCGAGGTGGCCGTACCGCTGGCATTACGCGCCGTCACCGTATAGTTCTGGCTAACCGTAACCTCCGCTAGCTTGCCGCTTATCTTGCCCGTAGAACGGTCAAATGTAAGCCCATTCGGAAGTGCGGGGCTAATGTTATATGCCGGTTGTATATTCACTTTCTTGATTCGGTTGGAGGTGTTCTCCGTAATATGGTATTTGCCATCCGGCGTACGGGAGATACCGTAGGGATTGGTGAACTGGCCTCCTGTTGAGACCGTCGTAACATAGCCCGAGGGGGAAATGTAACGCAGGGAATGGTTCTGCATGTCGACCATGTAAATGTTGCCGTTCTCCACCACCAGATTGTTGGCATAGTTGAACCGTGCAGCGCTCCCCTGCCCGTCCACGTTACCGATGGTACCGTTACCGGCAACGGTCATTACCTGGCCGGAACTGATCCTGCGTACCGCATGGTTGCTACGGTCGGTAACATACAGGTCTCCGTTGCCATCAAAGATAAGCCCCATCGGATGGTTGAAGCGGGCGGTCAAAAGCGCTCCGTCCTGAAGCCCCAACGTACCGCTCCCGGCATACGTGCTTACAACACCTGCTGGGGTGATCTTGCGGATACGGTGGTTGTAGGCATCCGCTACATAAAGGTTGCCCGAGCCGTCGAAGGCGAGCCCCATCGGATAATTGAACGAAGCAGCCGTGCCCGTACCGTTGGTAGAGCCTATGCTGCCGCTGCCCGCGAATACGGTTACCACACCTGCCGGGGTGATCTTGCGGATACGGTGGTTCTGCTGGTCGGCAACAAAAATATTGCCCGAGCCATCCACCGCCAGGAAGCTCGGATGGCGGAAACGGGCAACTGTGCCCGTACCGTTCACGTAGCCATAGGCGGTACTGTTGCCCCCGGCAAATACCGTCTGTACACCGGCTACGGTACGCTTAAGGATCGAATGGTAGCCCGTATTGGTGATATACAGTGTACCGTCGGCAGCACTCGCCGTATTCAATGGATTATAATAGCCTGAGGTAAGTGTCTGCTCCACCGTGACCGAAAAAGTGGCGGCACCACCGCTGTTGGTCGGTGACCAGTCGATCTGCTCGTTTACGGCAAAGTTCCGCGCCGATCCGTAGCTGACCACGGGTAAGCCGGAAGAAAGCGGCTGCATCATGCCTCCCTGCGGTACAGCCTGTGCCGTAGACACCGGCGCAATCGGGACCGTAGATTGGATGTGGGCATTCAGTGTATCGCTCTGCCCAGCAGCGCTCAGCGCCTGCCCTGCAAGTAGCAGGGACAGGTAGCAGTATATTTGTATAATCGATATCTTCATGTGGTCAATAATTTTTTAATAAAATGGAACGGTTTCCGCTACGTTACCGAATTCGTCATAGATATAGACATATCCCTGACTGCCGTCCGGATAAACCATAAAATCATCGACCGTTGTTTCCTCATTGAAAAAGACGTTGAATTCACTTTGCCCCGTGAACCAGTCTTTGACACGAATGTAACCATCGTCCCAAGCTGACCAAGGAGTGTACCAATACATACATATGTACTGCTTATTGGGATCCAATACATTTCCCGTACCGATAAATCCATTGTATGGGCTATAGATATCCAGTGCCTGAGATCCATGGTAATAATCTATCCCTACAGATGCGACGGTATGCGAAAAGTGAAAATTGTGTGCTTCAAAACCCGACCCTGGATTGCCATATGTAGCAGACTCAAAAGATGAAAAGGAATAATCATTCGGATTCGTGGAACCGGAAGTGATTGTTGCCATCTTTCTGCCTGAAGACGAATCAAAAATATCTAAAATCGAAGGATTGGGATCAACTGGCGGGTTAGGATCAACTGGTGGATTGGGATCAACCGGATTATTAACTTCAGCTGGATTGCAATTGACTACCTGCCCAGCATAATTATAACAATAGGTTTTCAGGATATATCCATCCTTGTCTTTGACGAGAGACAGCCTTCCCAGCCCATCGTACTCATAGAAAACAGTCACTCCATTCGCATCCGTTTCGCTGCTTATGCCGGTTAACGACTGATACGTATATGTCGTTATCGCCGATTCTTCTGGATAAACCCGCACCTGATCCACATGTGATCCTTCATTAATAATAAGACCATTAGTATACGGCTTCTTTACATAATGCCACTTTCCGTTCTGATAATAGCGGTAATCAATTAAATAGGATCTGGTATTGGGCCTGACAAATGGCACGGTATAAGGAGTGGTCTTTGACCCTTTGCCCGAATATGCCAACGTGGTGCTGGCCCCATCAAAACCGTCATAGAAGAATTCATAGTATTTTGTGGGCCGTACCGTGATATTGGAAGGATATAACGCCTGTGCGTGATTGATCTCTGCGAGCGGCCGTCCTTCACTGTCATAAGCATAGGACACGGCTGTACTTTTGGCCTCTTTTGCCGAACTTAGGTGTCCTCCTGCCTCATATTCATAGGTCACCTCGTCCTTTAAGACATTGTTCCGATAGGCCCGTTCCTTCTTCTTACGCGGCATCGCGTCATAAATAATATGGCTTTCATTACTTGTACCCCTAGTGACATTCTCGGATATGGTATGCACAGGCAGGTCTTTTGCGTGATAAGTATTTACCAGACTGGTGATGTTGCTCAGTTCACCAGTTTCCAGACGGGGAATACTGCTTAGATCAGATGAATAGTAAAAACTGTTACTTATATTTTCTCCTTTCGAGTTTACTGTAGATGTCTTTCGCAGTTTATAGTTGTTATATTCGTAATTGACAATCGTTGTCAAGGGCAAGTTATTATGTTGGACATACTCCTTTGTAGTCTTCTTGAGTAGATAGAAGAACTCCGGTCTTGTATAATAGAGCGTTCTAAAAATCTGAGGATATCCAAAATAATATGCCGTTACGCCGAAAGACCGTAATTCGTTGGATTGTGTATTGTGGTATTCATATTCAACGGACGACATCAAGCGGTCAAACTTATTGAAGCTTTCCTCTTTGAGTGGCTGCCCTCTCCTATTAGCCCTGCTGATACTAGAATAAATAGTCTCGGTACTACTTCCCGACCATTGTGTGACTGGTCCCGTATACCTAACATTCACCATGTCCCTGTAAAAGTTACCGTGTAGGTCCGTATCGTGATTACTAAAATTATGCACGGAATAATCTTGGGTCGGCATCACCACTTTAACCTTTGAATATCCCAAAAATATCCCATTTAGATCATGGAAGAGCGCTGGGATATGAGAGAAAAACTTTACGTAGGTAAATTGTGCATCAAAATTAAATGCGCCTAAGTTATCGAAAGACTCCGAAAGGACACGCCCCGACGATTCACCGTTAAAAGTATAACTATAACTTGTGGTAAGTGTATCCTGCTGGGAAATGGAACTGACCGACTGCACGCGAAGGCCCCCTCCGTATCTGTTGCTGGAACTATTTGGCGACAGGAACTGGTTCATTTCATAGTTAATGGCTACTTCCAGTCCTGTCGGATATTCCACCTTTGTCAAAACCGATGCTTTGGCATAGTCTGGATTCGACAAGGCCTCCCTATACGAGATAGAGTTTAAAGTAACCTGCTCTAAAGTTATACTGGACGATATATTACGGTAATAGCCAAAGAAATCCTGATGGTAGGAAGAGCGGGCAGGCAACGATCGGGTATGATATACAAATTCCCTATAAGGCACTACGGTGCTGTTCTTGACATCCACTTCCTGTATGGCAGACAGCATTAAACGTGTACCGTTCTGATAGACAAACCTAAACTCTTTATTGAGGATGCCTGATTTATCTTTTAAACGTACAGATGTTAATCCTTTATAATTAGGAAAGTCACTTCTCGTAAATGGTAAATTATAAAGAAATTCAATACTGCCCAGTTTTGATTCTATTTTGGAAACGTATTTTGGCACAATGGTCATCGTATTTGATTCAAGCCCGGTTGTATCTTTATCAACAATAGCATTGTCGGAATTCCTGATCTTTACATTTGCTCCCCAGGAATAATAATCAATAGCTACAGAAGAGCCAGTGATGTATTGCCAGGTAATGGTATCATGGGTCAGAGTATTGATGACCTTGTCCAGGTACCAGGTAGATATATAAGTACGGTTGCTATTATTTAGTTTTGTGGTGTGCATTTCCCTCGCGCTAGCTGTCGAACCAAAATAGTATTCGGTTCCCTGCCCGTCAAAGACTTTAAAAGAAGAATTGTCGCTCGAGCTGGGGAAGAAATTGGAATGCGTTATTTTTACATTCGTGCCCAATGTCTGAAATACGGGATTGCCATTTTCATCGAACGTGAAACTGAGCGAAAAAGTGGGGGTTGTGATCTGAAACAGATCAGGTTCAGAATCGATATATTGTGTAGGAACGACATCACCTGGTGTACCTTTTAGATTCAACATCGTATGCATATTCTCCAACGTATTCGTGTTGTATGCATTTTTGATATAAGAAGCTACGTTCACACTTCCAATCTTACCGTTAAGATAGCCACCTAATTGCCAATAATTTAGTGTTTGATTATAAATACCCACGTGATCATCAGGATACCCTCTAACTATACGGGTAATGGAACTTGCTGAGAGCTTCCATCCTAGCCCAGCTTCGCCAGAATAGTCCTGCACTTTTATTCCTCTCCCTCCAATATACTGCAAAGAAACAGGGATGGCCATTGATTGACTAGGCAAGGACAAAAGGGGAATCCCTACATTCGCCGTACCGGTGTACAGGTTTACGCTGACCTCACTGGCTGCCCCGCCAGCATTTGATATTGCATTATTTGCAGACGGAGTGGCTACTTTATTCTGTGAATAAGCATATAAACTACAGCACATAATGGCAATAGAAAAAAGGTATCGGATACCGTTCATAGTAATATCGGTTAATTTTGTTCAGTTTAATTCTATTTTCACATAAGTAAACGCCGTTTAAATTAACAAGACGAAATACTTAGCAAAAAACGAATAATATTTCTTTTCCTTTTTTAGGATTAGGACTTTCCTTTCTTATATGTAAACGGTATTACGGCATAATTGACGCTGCTAATTCGTATTAGGTTACCATGTGACTAAAATTAAAAAACGATTATGACAAAAACAAGCAATCAAAATACTTTTTAAAAAAAATGATCAGATAATACAAAAATCTCATCTAAAAATCTCGCCCAATTAGAACTTTCTCTGAACCACCCGCCCCAGCACCACCCGATACCCTTCCTTCTGATACACTACACTGCTCACAAAGTATACTTTCTCCAAAGCAGCTACCGCTTTGATGATATTACTGTATTTTCCTTGTAGGATAATTTCCTTTTGCAGTACGGCGGCAGGTTTTTCGGTAGGTTGCCTGCTGCCATCGTAACTGAGTTTGACGGACAGGCCTTCGATCGCAAGGCTTACATCCTGAAGAAAGTTATTCTCGAATGCAATGGAGTCCATGCTGTAATGCTGGATAAGGGTATCCAGTTTGGCGGCCTTCTTTTGCAGCTGGTAGGCTTGGTCGCCTTGTACGCCTGAAGCACCTACAGCCCGGGTGAGCTGATTGTTTCTGCTTATCTCCGAAAAAGTCTTCGAAAACGACAGCCACCAACAGATGATAAATGCCAGCACGGCGGCCGCTATCAGCAACTTATTTTTGGATCTATAGTTTAGCTTATCCCACATCATAGCTAAAGATTATTTCCAACGAAAATACCTGCTGCTCATCGTCAAAGACCTGTGATTCGGTAAACTGGGTGATCTGCACCTGATCTACCCATGGCTCCTGATTTAGCTTCCGCACCCACTGGTTGAGGCCATCGAGTGTAGCACACTTCCCCTTCAGTACGATCTTATTTCGATTATCCTGTGTCGATACCTTTGCTCCTCTTCTACGCTCGGGTTGTGGGTTGACACGGATATCGGTAAGGGATACATAAGGCGCCTCATTAAGCGACACCCCCAATTGATCCAATAACCAAGCCTTGCTCACGCCTCCGTTCCAGCCAAGCTCCTTGAGTACGGAATCCTGCTGTGCAATTTCCTGCTGCAACTGTTCCACATCCTTCTGGGAAGAAGCCTGCTGCGTAGTCCTAGCCGACAATACCTCATTCTCGCTATAATAGTAACTGTACAACACCGTGCTAAGTATAAGAAGAATAAAAGTCGTGGCTAATAGCAATAACCCATTGTTCTTAAACTGGATCTTCGCCAGCGCTTCCTGAAAACGTTCAGTCAACCTGTCAATGGACAGGCTTCGGTCGCTTACAAATTCGTGCATCAATGTATTAAAAGCAGCGGCATAGGACCCGATGTACTGTGCATCTATGGGTCTATTGCCTACTTTAAGCTGAAACTTGGCCTGCTGCTGTATATCGTACCGATAGGCATTCCATACACCTTCTTCATCCGTCTGTATGGCATGCCCTGCAAATAGGTAATGCTTATTGTAGGTATTCACCTGCTTGAGGATGGCGTCGAATACAAAAGGTCCAATAAAAAGCTGCACCACAGCAATTTGTCTTTCTTCAAGTTGAAGGAGGATACCATCTACCCTATCCCGTTTAGCGATAGCTACCCAGAAATATTCAGTTCCTTCCAAATAGGAATAGTAAAACTTATCGGCTGAAAAATGAGGAAAAATCTGGCTGATCAGTTCCTCATCCCATTTAGTATCAGCGGTGCGCGGAATTTCCTTCACGAGAATACCCTTGCCTTCGAGGTAAAGACTAACCGCCGCGGAAGGTTCAGCAAGGCAATACGATGCGAGGTCTTCCAGCTGCACGAAGGATTCTGTCGACACCAGATCGATACCTTCTTTTCCAAACCGCAAATGTGAAAGCGCATAGGTATCCGCTTCCGACCCCAAGGTAGCGGAAATGCCGATAGCGGCCGGTATTCTATAATGCTTGCGTATCGCTTCCATCCCCTAAGCGCTAGTAGATTATCGTTGGCTTAATAAATACAACAGACACCACTTTACTCGTCGTCTTTTTCTTGCTACTAAATATCCAGCGTAGTACCGGGATCCGCGACAGGATTGGGATACCAGAACCTGAGTCGCTGTTCTCCAATCGTTCGATCCCTCCTAATACAATCATATCTTCATTCCGTGCCCGGATAATCGATTCAAATTTACTGGTCGATGTGGGTGGAGGCCTGTTTTCTGCCGGTGTACCAATAAAATCTGTAATATCAACTTTGATGTTAAGGGTGATCTGATCGTCTGCCGATACCACCGGGCGGATGTCTATCTGTAAGTTAGCTTCTACTTCGGTAAACTGCTCAGTAATGATATTCTGCGATTGCAACGAGGGAATCACATTCTGCGTCTCTGTACGGTAATAGCGCTTACTACCAATACTCAGCGATGCTTCGTGTCCATTCAGCGTGGATAGCTTTGGCACCGAACGCATCTCTACATTTTCATTTGCTTCGAGTGCTTTCAGCGTAACATAGAAGCTTGGTGCCACCCTGCCGAGATTGAACGAATTATTACTACCGATCTGCGACAGAAACCGGTTAATGGATCCTGCCCCGAAGGTAAAATCCATACCCGATAACAAGGTACCTCCGGTTCGTAAAGAATCCGATACGCCTGCCGAAATCCCTGTTTCCACTGTTGTTCCTTTTCGGATATCCAATAGCGTCACTTCAATCAGCACCATGGGTACCAGCCTGTCCAATTTGTTAATCAGCATTTCGATCTCATCAATCTGTGGTCCCGAACCGGAAAGCAGCAGCATATTCTGCTCCTTGAATTCCTTAATCTCTACATCCCGTTTCCAGTCCATCGGAATCATCGCTATCAGTGTATCAATGGAACGGTTCTTCACATGGATAATCTTGCTTGAACGCAGTCCTTCTACCTTACGATCTCCAATCAGGTAGGTTCCGTTTTCGATCCGGTAGGTATATGGTGTACCCTGAAAGATCGACGACAGGAAACTATCAAAGGTGATGTCCTTCACGCTGGTGCTCACCTGCCCCTGTATATCCGAATAGATAAAGTAGTTTATACCGGCATCTTCCGCCGCGCGCTTAATAAGGTCAATGAGCGATGAGCGCGTTGCCTGTATGGTAAAGAGTTTACCCTGTGGGCCGCTATTTCCCTGTTTGTAAACGGTAAAGTTTCCGCCCCCCTGTTGCATGCCACCCATGCCAGGTTGTTGTCCACCCATCCCTTGTGTGCTATTGCCCCGGTAGCGTACCGCTGTCTCCTGACTGTCGTTGATAAAGAGCTCTTCGCCCGGTACAAGCGATTCGAAAACATATACGCCATCAGTCGTTTGATGATAACGAAGGCTATTGGCATACGCCAGTTTTTCCAAGGCTACATCAAAGGGCGATGCCGTCATATAGCCCGATACGGTCTTGCCCTGTAGGGACACCGGTACGACCACGTTCCGTCCCGATACCTCTCCGATCTTTCTGGCGACACTAGCTAGTGTATCGTTGTTCAGCTCATAGCTCAAGGTATTATCTGCCGCATTATAGGAAGCTTTAATCTCCCGCTTGGGAATAACAGGAGCTGCATTGCGCATGGCAGAGATACTCAAGATCGATCCGATCACATTGATATCCAGCTGATAAGTCTTGCTCAGGAACAGCAATACATTAAGTGCCGTTTCACCCTGAAAATTATTGACAATCTGATGGTTGATATTTGGATCAATATTGATGTTCAGTCCGTTGGATTCGGCAAGTGCGCGTACAAACTCCTGTAGTGAAGCACCCGAAACCGATAGCTTTACCTTTTCCTGCAAGCCCGGTACAGAATACGTGAGTGCATTCAACCGTTGCTCCACCTGCCGATATTGGTCATC
Organism: Sphingobacterium olei; assembly: GCF_005048855.1. Lineage (GTDB taxonomy): Bacteria > Bacteroidota > Bacteroidia > Sphingobacteriales > Sphingobacteriaceae > Sphingobacterium > Sphingobacterium olei. The sequence continues at coordinate 4,816 of NZ_SUME01000013.1, read as the reverse complement.
GACACTTTGCGCATGGACCAAAACAGCGGCAAATAAGCATATACAAATAATAAAAAATCGCGACACAAACATGGTTAATAATTAAATAGTAGCGGATAAATTTCTTCAATACTGGTCTCTTGATTAGCAAACAGGTCAAATGCATTCTCCCCAAGGGTCTTGATTTGTCGTTCGCGCAACAGCTCTTCGACCTGCATATTTCCTTTCTTTACCTCCATGGCCAAGTCCTGATCCAATGGGATAATCTCGTAAACTGCCTTCCGTCCCTTATAACCTGTATAGTAACAGGCTGCACATCCCTTGGGCACCGCATGGCGATCCACGGCATAGTACGGAATAAACTGCTTGGGATACAGTCCCTTTTCAATGGGTTGCTCCTCCTTGCAATTCGGACACAGTAAGCGCACTAAGCGTTGTGCCACCGTCGTGTTGAGGGTATTCGCGATCAGGAAGCCGGGAATCCCCATATCCATGAGGCGCGACACCGTACCCCAAGCCGAGTTGGTATGTATCGTCGACAACACTAGGTGACCCGTCAATGCAGCCCGGATAGCCATATTTGCCGTATCCGGATCACGGATCTCCCCCACCATAATGATGTCGGGATCCTGACGTAGAAAGGTACGCAGCGCCGCACCAAAGGTAAGTCCGATGTTCTCGCGCAATTGTACCTGATTGATACCTTCCAGTGTATATTCGATGGGATCCTCTATCGTGAGGATATTCGTTGTCTCTTTATTGAGATGTTTCAGTGTAGCGTAGAGGGTCGTCGTTTTTCCCGATCCTGTAGGACCCGAGATCAATACAATCCCGTTGGGCTTTTTGATTCCGTGCAGGTAATTGGCATAGTCATCGGCGGACATACCCAACTTATCCAGGAACACATCCCCTGCATTGTTATTGAGCAACCTCAACACCACTTTCTCTCCGTGCAGCGTAGGCAATACCGATACGCGGATATCAAACTGCTCTTTGCCCTGCGTATAGTTGATACGTCCATCCTGTGGCAGGCGTTTTTCGGCAATATCCATATTCGACTGGATCTTGATCTTATTGATCAGGGCAGGATAATCGGTTTTGGATAAGGTATACCGCTCCACCATCATGCCGTCGATTCGGATCCGGATACGTCCCTTTGTTTCAAAGCTTTCGATATGGATATCACTACTTTTCAGCTGTTTGGCTTCCATAATCAGGCGGTCCAAAAAATCAGCATTAAAGGCAAGTACTTTCGTTACCGCAGATGCACCTTGGGTTTCTTCAAAATAATATTTCTGCAGGTAAGTATCCAGTATTTCGGACTCCACCTGCTGTAGCTCGTAGGGCATATCCAGTACCATATTCAGCTCCTCTTCGAGTGGTCCGGTCAATACCGCATCCGTACATAACACGAGCTTGTCCTGATCCAGCCCAATAGCAGCGATACGGTAGTGCCGAGCCAAGGCCCGTGGGATACGGTTGGCGATTGCAGAATCTATGTACGGTACTGTGATGGACATTTGGTCGATATACTAGCTAAAAAGTTTAACGGTTAATACGCTGTCTAAAGATAGGAAATTAATCCATTCCAGAAACAACAAAATAATCAGGAAAATCGCCTGTAGTCCGGCCAATGGCACAGTGGCTGTCTGCTTACGCATACCGATTACATAAATCAGCAAGGCAAACCCGATCGAAACAATCGTAAAGATGATAAATCCCGGCAGATCCCATAGTAACGCTACACAAGCGATAAACACGACATCTCCCCATCCCAGGTAACGATCAAAAATCCAGATCCATTTCCGTTCCTTCAAACAAAAATAGACATTGAGCAGGGCTAACTGTAACACACAAAAAACCATATTCACAGCAAATCTGGAAGCTACCTGATCGAAAGAGCCGTTTTCCAACACCATCCATAACAAAGAAATGAAGAGTCCAACAAACCAATAGATATAAACGGATCGATTCTTAAAATCTTCATAGGCGATGCCCAGCAGGCAACCGACCGTTAAGATAATCGCAATCACTAGTCGGCGGTCACTTCCCGTAAATTCTTGTCCTGGTCGATTTCCCAGACGTTGAAGGTACCATCGCCATCGAAATCCACTACCGCCGTAGCCCGTGCTACGAAAGAATTGTGATCGGCTTTCACCACGTCTATACGGTAATTCGCTTTGCCGTCATTGCCATCTGTGCTTAGCTTTTCTTGTATAAAGCCAATTTCTTCCAGGTTAGCACTGTATTTCGATTTTTCGTAAAAATGGTTCTGCTGCAGTGTCTGCACATGTTGCAGTTGCATCTTAGCTTCCGTACTTTTCGCTTTGGTAATCAAAGGAAGTAGATTGGGGAGTGCCAGGAGAATCAAAATCCCGATGATAACCAACACTACCAATACCTCCGTAAGTGTATAGGCCTTAAGTTTCCGCTTCCTAAAATCTGTCTTATTCATAATTAAAGTTAATCGCATAATCACTGCTAGCGAAGATAGGAAAAAATATAAAGAAGCTAATTATCCATCGGTAGGAAATTTACAATTACATTTAGTTATTTAGTTTTATCAGTTTTATTTATTTTTTTAATTTCTTCAATATCTCCTAAATCTTTCGCTCTACCCGTTGCGCGTTTATTCGATATAAAATCATTAGCTCTTGTTCGAAAATCATAATTTTCTTTTCGTAACACTTTTTTCAATATGTTGGGGGTAATCACCAAGCAGCCATTGATAATACGCTAGTCGCAACCTAGTTACCTCTCCTATTCGCTCAGATACAGTCTTATTTAACCAATATGCAACATCTGATGCATCTTCCTCGTTCATATCGACATGCTTCACCACCATTGCCATCTTGCGCTGCTTCATCTTATACGTAGAATTGTTTATGTTAAAGATACGAAATTAGCTGTTAAATTTGAAAAAACGACACCAAATAATGTTGGGAAAGCAAAATATTACGTAATTAAATCACACAATTGCTGCTAACGCATTAAAAAACGCCCTACCTTTTAAAGTAGAGCGTTCTAAATTTGGCTAACGCCTCTAATCCCTGTTCCTTACTTTCCCTTTTTCTGGAGTAGCCGGGTTAACAGATAGCTGACGAGTGTACCGACTACAGCTAGTACCATAGTTTGCAATAGATTCGTCCAGGGAATTAGCCCCATAATGCTACAACAGCTACCTCCTAAAGTCGGAAACATACTACCGCTGTGGCTATTCATCGCTTTCCTTTCTTCCGTCCTCTTCTTCTGATTCCTCGCCGACATCGATGTAACCGACGATCACTTTATCGCTTTTCCGGATCTGCTCATCGCCTTCGGCTTTTTGCGACATGTCGTCTGGCACCTCCTGATCCCGGGTTTCTGCTTCCTTCTCCCCTTTATCCAGTACAGATTCGATAATCCCCAGCCCTACGGCTACGTATTTTAAAATGTTTAATGCCTTTCCCGGCAACTTGATTGGAGCCAGCAGTACCACTTGTAGTGCCCGGCTTATTTTGTTTATAATGTTTTTCATTTTGTTTTAGATGTGAGACATGAGATATTAGATTTGAGACATTAGATTTGAGATGTATGACCGTTAAAACGTCATCGCGAACCTGAGGCACGAGGGTGACGCGATCTTATTTGCAAAAGACAAAAGATTGCCGCGTCGCTACGCTCCTCGCAAAGACGAGAATAACAGTTCTAACTCCTAATCTCTAACTCCTAACCCCTAGTCTCTAACCTCTAACTCCTAACCCCTAGCTCCTAACCCCTAGTCTCTAACCCCTGCCCCCGAATCACCAAAAACACTTCTGCTTCCATATCCCACAGGCTGTACACCAGTGCTTTCAGCTTATCTAAAGCCTTGCGACTGTCGTCGCCTGTACCTTCCCCAGTGAGCGTCGTAACCGGAGCGATGCAACCATGTAACTCTTCCATCGCGTGGTTAGCAGCATGGACCAGTATCGCCTCGCGACCAAGCACAGCCGGAATTCCGATCTGCTCCCCGTGCTTATAGTACTTTGTCTTCTGCAGTTTGTAACGGCCTTCCGGAATACAGCTCAGCCGTTGTAAATTATTTCGCCATGGTAACTCGATTGTATGGCATATGTGTTCACCCTTAAAGGTGATGGTTCCGTTTGTACCCTTCTCTCCGTATTTCCGTCGGAGATAGAGTGTATGTGTGTTAGACATAAGATATTAGACATTAGATATTAGATTTGAGATTTGAGACTTTAGATGTGAGATATTAGACATTAGGAGTTAGATTTTAGGAGTTAGGACGATCTAGTCTCTAACTCCTTCCACCTAACCCCTAGTCACCAATCACCAGTCACTTAACTGACAGTGATTTCGCCTAGGTAGTAGCTACTGGATGTTTTCACGCCATCTCGATTTCCTGTGAATACCCATCCAACGACATTATCCCCTGCATACACTTCCGGAAAGGTCAGATCCAGCGAACCGTCTGCACGTGTACCCGATTCTAGGATACTGAAAAAGGACTTTTCCTTATTGTACATCAGGAGGATCACCACATCATCCGAAAATGCGTTGAAACGGTTTGTTTCTACCGTCCAGCTTAGGGATACCTCCCGCGGTGCGGTCTCCTGCCAGCTCACCCCCATTAGGTTCGATAGCCCGCCTTTGGCGATTACCACCGCTTCATAATCCAATGTCTGGTTTGGATAATCGCCCATGATACCATTCGCCAGCAGATGCTGAAGCGCTTTATTGTATCCGGTTGAGCGGCCCTGTAGGGCATCCGAATAGCCCAGATTGAGCAGATCCTTGATCGGTGACAGAAAACTTACGCCAAGTGCAAATTTCGCACGCTGTGCCAGTTGATCCG
>NZ_SUME01000012.1 GCF_005048855.1 Sphingobacterium olei | reverse complement strand
GCTTCTATTTCTTGGCCCGAAGGCCATTTTTATCTCTTTTAAAACCCCCTTCGTTTCCGACGGGACTGCAAAGGTAGAAATCTTTTCCGAACTTCCAAAATAAATGTGAAATTTATTTCTTCGGCCCTTCTCCGGTTTCTGCGTCTAATTATTGTTAAACCCTCCTTTTTTCAGGTGACGGACCATCCGGCCCGACCGTTCCTCCCTTGCGGAGTGGTGCAAAGATAGGAACTTTATAATATTACCTCCAAGCTTTCGCACAAAGTTTTTTGTCCACGGAGCGTAACATGCTGGAAGTTTGAACGATAAATTTACGCCCCGCCGCAGCAGCAACCGGCGGCAGGACAAGCACCCCGCTTTCCTCCAAGAAAATACGGTGAGCGGAAACACCTTCCCCAACCTTTTTTCTGGCCAATACCCGGCCTTCTTAGCCCGGTATATTAGGCTTGCCTTAGTATTCACTTGGAATTATCTTAGGGCTGTCCAAGAAAAGGTAAGACAGCCCTAAGACAAATGTGATGCAGCGGTAACGCAATGGCCGAAAAACGGGCGAAGAACGTCCGAAGAAGGTCCGAAGAAAACAGGTATACGAAAGTACAAGTAAAATCCGTATAAAATAATATGGCGATACAACTAGCTTCAGATAGACCCTGTAGGATAATGAGTTTACTACAGCTCGTTTATATAAAAAAAATCCACTCAAATCGAATATCAAAAATTCAACAAAAACATATAAAAACAAAAAATTATTCTATATATTTATATCATTATCGAATATTATAACTGATTTTATGACAGAAAAAGAATTAAAGATACTTGGGATCAAATTAAAAAACTACGGAACTTCAACCGGAAGTGATTGGTTTACAAATAAGGATACGATCCTTTCCTCCTCGCCTACCAATGGTAAACCCATAGCACGCATAGAACGCACATCCCATAAAGATTATGAAAAGGTAATAAAAGAAGCTGAAAACGCAAAATTGATTTGGAGAGATATTCCTGCTCCAAAACGTGGAGAAGTTATCCGTCAACTAGGAGAAAAACTTCGTGAAACAAAACCAACTCTCGGCAAACTGGTATCCTATGAAATGGGAAAATCGTATCAGGAAGGGCTGGGTGAAGTACAAGAAATGATAGACATTTGCGATTTTGCTGTCGGTATTTCTCGTCAACTCTATGGCAACACCATTCATTCCGAACGTCCAGGACATCGTATGTACGATCAATATCACCCCCTAGGTATTGTCGGGATTATTACTGCTTTTAACTTTCCTGTGGCCGTATGGGCATGGAATAGTGCTTTGGCATTAGTTTGTGGAAACGTTGTGGTATGGAAACCGAGTGAGAAAACGCCTTTATGTGCAATCGCCTGTCAACATATACTTGCTGACATATTAAAATCAAACAAATTACCTGAAGGTATTTCATCCTTAATTACAGGTGATGCTGAAGTTGGTACTTGGCTTTCGAAAGATCGTCGTATTCCGCTCATTTCAGCAACAGGTTCCACACGAATGGGACGTCAAGTAGCTATAACCGTAGCTGAAAGATTCGGCAAGACGCTTTTAGAACTGGGGGGTAATAATGCCATCGTCGTTACACCAAACGCGGATTTGAAAATGACAATTATTGGAGCCGTATTTGGAGCAGTAGGTACCGCAGGTCAACGATGCACAAGCACACGAAGATTGATCGTCCATGAAAGTATCTATGATAAAGTCCAGCAATCTCTCGTGGAAGCCTACAAACAAATAAAAATCGGTGACCCCTTGGACACACAATATCATATGGGACCTCTTATCGACACCGATGCCGTACAGATATACGTAAATGCTTTAACCAAAATCAAAGAGCAGGGTGGAAAGATTTTAGTAACGGGTCGTGTACTTGACGGCGAAGGTTATGAAAGCGGCTGTTACGTGACTCCTGTTATCGCGGAAGTAGAAAACCACTTAGATATCGTTCAAGAAGAAACTTTTGCACCTATACTCTATTTAATAAAATATTCTGGAGATGTGCGCAATGCGATCGAGTTGCAAAATAACGTGAGACAAGGTTTATCGTCGGCCATCATGACCACTAATCTCCGAGAAGCAGAAATATTCCTTAGTCAAAATGGTTCAGATTGCGGCATTGCCAATGTAAACATCGGTACTTCGGGTGCTGAAATAGGGGGAGCTTTTGGAGGCGAAAAGGAAACAGGTGGAGGCCGTGAATCGGGATCAGACGCTTGGAAAGTTTATATGCGAAGACAGACCAATACAATTAACTATACGAGCAGCCTTCCTTTGGCTCAGGGAATCAAATTTGACCTTTAAAATAAAGAACGTCCATATTATGAGAGAAATACATCAAAGATTAGGAAAACACATATTAGCAGATGGATTACCCGTAGTGATTGACTTAGAAAAATCACACGGTTCTTACGTTGTGGATATAAATGGCGAAACTTATTTGGACATGTTCAGCATGTTCGCTTCCTCGCCAATTGGCTACAACCACCCACATCTCGTTACAAATTCGGAGATACTAAAGAAAGTCTCCATTAACAAGCTCGCTTTGTCAGACATCTACCCAGTGGAATTTGCAGACTTCTTAGATACATTTGCACGCGTAGCAATTCCCAAGGAATTGGATTACTGCTTCTTTATCGACGGCGGAGGGCTAGCTGTTGAGAATGCCCTAAAAGCAGCCTTCGACTGGAAAACCCGAATAAACTTTTCAAAAGGAATTAACAAAGAGGCAGGAAAAGTCATACATTTTCAACAGGCTTTCCACGGCCGCACAGGCTATACCTTATCGTTAACGAATACAAAGGACCCGCGGAAGCATATGTATTTCCCAAAATTCGATTGGCCCCGCATTATCAACCCAAAATTGCATTTCCCGCTATCGGAAGAAAGTTTGGCCAAAACTATTCAATTAGAAACACAATCCATTCAAGAAATTGAAATGGCAATTCGAAACCATCCAAATGAAGTCGCTTGTTTAATAATAGAATCGATTCAGGCCGAAGGTGGCGATAATCATTTTAGAAAAGAGTTTTTTCAAAAACTCCGTAATATCTGTGATCAACATGATATTATCTTCATTCTTGATGAGGTACAAACGGGGGTAGCAATGACCGGCAAGATGTGGTGCTACGAACATTACGATATTATTCCTGATATCGTTGCATTTGGAAAAAAATCACAGGTATGCGGCATACTTGCTAACAGAAGCAAATTTGATCGCGTAGAAGAGCATGTCTTTAAAGAGTCCAGCCGAATTAATTCTACATTTGGAGGAAATTTGGTTGATATGGTTCGATTTAAGCTGATATTAGAAGTTATCGAGAACGAAAATCTAGTCGCTCAAGCACAAGAGAAAGGAAAGTATCTGTTAGAAAAAATGACAAGCTTGACCTTAGATTACCCACAAGTTTCCAATGTACGGGGCAAAGGTCTTTTGGCAGCTTTCGATTTTGAAGACGAAAAATCCAGGGATAACTTCGTTCAAAAAGCACTCAAAAACAAATTGTTAATCTTAGGCTGTGGCGATAAAAGTATACGTTTTAGACCGCATCTTACCGTTTCTATCGAAGATATTGATAAAGCTTTTGAAATTATTAGAAAAAGCCTTTAATAAGAAAGCTCCATGAAAATCAAATCATGGAGCTTTCCGTTATCATCCGAACGCAACTTACTTCTTCGGTTTACTTGACATTTCAAATTCAAGATTCCCGCCATTTCTTAATAGCTCAAATGAGAGTTTAAAATCTTTAATTTCCTTCCCATTCCAACTTACCTTGCGGACATATTTGTTTTCCGTACCTTGGTTCTTGGCGTTTACGTGTATCTGCTTTCCACTTTCGAGATCAATCGTAGCCGATTTGACAAGAGGGCTTCCGATCCAATAAGCATCATCTCCAGGTGCTACCGGATAAAATCCCAAGGAGCTGAAAATGTACCATGCACTCATCTGTCCACAATCGTCGTTCCCTCCTAACCCCGCTTCACCGTTATGATATTGATTGTTGATAATTGTTCTCACTTTTTCTTGTGTCTTCCAAGGGCTATTTGTAATATTATAGAGATAGGCGACATGATGTGATGGCTCATTTCCGTGTACATAGTTTCCAATTATGCCTTCTCGAGTAATATCTTCTGTGTGTTCAAAATACTTATCAGGCAGGTGCATTGTAAATAAAGAATCTAAATAGCTTTCAAGCTTTCTTGCCCCTCCCATAGTGTTCATCATTTCTACAGGCTGATGAGGAACATACAGACTATAGTTCCATGTATTTCCTTCGATAAAACCTTGGTTATGGGTCTCTAACACATCAAATTTAGGACGGAACTCCCCTTTACTATTTTTGGGTCGCATAAATCCGATCGAACTATCATAGAGATTTTTCCAGGATTCCGCCCTTTTGGAAAAATCCTGATACAGTTCTTGGTTACCTAGCTTTTTTGCCAATTGTGCAATACACCAATCATCGTAAGCATATTCGAGGGTATTGGAAACGGAAGTTCCCGATACATCATCCGGCACATAGCCAAGGTCTATGTAAGCACCAATCCCTTCATACCTGCGCGTGTTAGCCGTCTGTACACATGCTTGTAGAGCAACATTCGCATCCCCTTTATATACACCTTTTAGTATAGCATCTACCACAACCGAAACACTATGGTAACCACTCATACACCAATTATCATTGGCATAATGTGACCAAATAGGCAACATCTTGAGTACACTTTGGTCGTAATGTGCTAACATAGAAGAAACCATATCCGCATTACGTGATGGATTAATTAAATTCAAAAGCGGATGAAATGCCCTAAATGTATCCCATAGTGAAAAAGACGTGTAATTTATAAATCCGTCAGCCTTATGAACCTCTTGATCGAGACCTTTATATTCACCGTTCACATCCATATAGATAGTAGGCATCAAACTCGCGTGATACATCGAGGTATAGAAATTCACCATATCTTCTTCAGAAAGCATATCCACTTCAATCTTTTTGAGTTCATTTTCCCAAGCAGATTGCCCCTCTGCAACAACCTGTTCAAAATTCCAGTTCGGAATTTCAGCTTCCATATTAGCTATGGCATTAGTCATACTTACCGGACTTAAGGCAACTTTCATCAGAATAGACTCCTGTTCTTCAGTATCAAAGTCAAGATGTAGTTTGAGGTTGTGCCCCGCTAGATCGGGGAAGTTGCTACGCTGGTCAAACTTACGCCAAAATCCCCTATACACTTGGTTGCCGTCAAACTGACCTGAACCATAATTTTTAAACGGTTTAGATGTCCGAATCGCAAAATAAACGATCCGCGTTCTCGCCCAACCATTTGTTTGTCGATATCCGGTAATCAAAGAATCGTTATGAACTTTGAGTACTGTCCATACATTTTTACCGTCGTAATTGTAAATCCCCGAAGTCAAATCGACAATAATATGAGATTCGGCAGATTTAGGAAACGTATATCGATGCAGCCCCACGCGGGTCGACGTAGTCAATTCAGCCTTTATATTATGATCATCCAAGACTACTTGATAGAAATTCGGCTTAGCTACTTCGGTATCGTGACGATAAAGCGAACGGTAGCCCTCAAGCGGCCGATCGGCTGTGCCGGGATTTAACTGTAATTTCCCTTGCGTCGGCATCACCAAAATATCGCCTAGGTCTGAATGTCCTGTGCCGCTAAAATGCGTGTGACTAAATCCCACAATAGTAGGGTCGCTGTATTGGTAGCCTGCGCAATATTTATAAACATCTCCATTATATTTGCCGTCGACGGCATATGGGATTGTGTCCGTATCGGGACTAAGCTGCACCGCACCAAATGGCACAGTAGCGCCTGGAAATGTATGCCCCATTTTAGCTGTCCCTATTAGCGGATTAACGTAATCGACCAACTTTCGCTGCTGCGCAAAAGGAGAATCCGAAACAGATATCAATAAGGCAATGATCAATATAAATTTTAACATCAGTTCGCTGGATTTTAAGATTTCAACTTAGGATTTTGCGCATAGCTCGTCCACAACTCGTCAATAGTCTTTCCTGTGTTCTTTTTCCAAAAATCAGGTGTATATTGTTTCGTGCGCATAGCTTTATCTAATTTAACCACTAACTTCTTATCGTAATTTTGTTCAATCCAATAAAAAAAACGTGCAGTAATCCGATAAGCATCTTTGTATGAATGCTTTTCATTAAATTCCGTTAATTTCCAATTTGCCCCTTCATTGTCTACTCCCATCACATGGCGTACATAGTCGGCAATTCCTTCCGTAATCCAACCAGGACCTGCTCTATGCGGATATTCTTGAACGATGTGCATTATTTCATGTGTAACAACATCGATATCCCTTGGATTCTTGACAAACCATGCTGGATTGTAGCGTATCACTCCCCCTGCTGCTGCAGCTACGCCATCATAATCAGGATCTATTACAAATGTAACCGATTTACGCGTGTTCTTGTTGTATTTCTTTGCTTGCTTTGGATAATTCAAGAAATAAACTTCGATTAGTTCCTGCTTCAGCGTCGGACTGAAATCCTTGTCTTTATTGATCCAAACTAATGTAAACTTCCCCTTAGTAATGGTGTCAACATCTACCGCACTTTTCAAATCCTGTTGTGTGTCACCCCATCCCTGTGCTTTAAGCGTATGAACAGATCCGATGATGACAATAAATGTTAAAATTTTAATAAAAATATTTCGATTCATAATTTATTTTTTAGCACTTTTTAATTCATTGGACATCGAATAAGGAACTGCAGATTTAGTAATACCGCGCGTTTTATTCGGATTTTTTGACATATCAAAAGTTAATTTTGCGCCTTTCATCAAGGAAGCATGGCTTAACCAATTTTTATCGTGTGATTTACCATCAATTTTTAAATCATTTACATATACATTTTCATTACTTGAATTTGTAGATGTGATTTCAATTGTTTTACCGTTTTCTAACGTTAATGTCACTTTGGGAAACAATGGCGCACCCAATACATATTCATCCGTAGCCGGACAAACGGGGTAGAAGCCTAAAGATGAAAACACATACCAGGCCGAGGTCTGTCCGTTATCCTCATCCCCACAATAGCCATCTGGTGTTGCCTTGTACATCCGGTCCAGTACCTGTCTGATCCAATATTGGGCTTTCCATGGCTCGCCACTGTAATTATAAAGGTAAATCATATGTTGAATAGGCTGGTTACCATGTGCGTATTGTCCCATGTCTGCGATTTGCATTTCACGTATTTCATGAATCGTTCCGCCATAATAGCTGTCATCAAAATCCGGTTTCTGATTAAATACACTATCCAACATGTGTGTAAAGACTTTCTCCCCTCCCATCAAATCAATGAGCCCTTGTACATCATGAAACACACTCCATGAATAATGCCAGCTATTGCCCTCAGTAAATGCATCGCCCCACTTTAGCGGATTAAACGGACTTTGAAAATTTCCATCCTTATTCTTCCCTCTCATTAAATTCGTAGACGGATCAAATAGATTTCGATAATTCTGTGCACGTTTGGCATATAATTCAATATCCGCTTTTGGTTTTTTTAACGCTTTCGCCAATTGATAAATTGTAAAATCATCATAAGCATACTCAAGCGTCCGAGCCGCATTTTCATTAATTCCAACATCATAAGGAACGTATCCTAAGTCATTATAATATTGAACACCTTTCCGACCTACAGCAGTCATTGGCCCCTCATTATTTGCACCGTGCTTTAATGCTTCATATAAAGTCTCAATATCATAGCCACGGAGTCCTTTCATGTAAGCATCAGAAACTACAGAAGCCGAATTATTTCCGATCATGATATCTGCAAATCCTGGGCTACTCCATTCTGGAAGGAAACCACCTTCCAAATAGGCATTGCGGAGGCCTTCTTGCATTTCAACATTAATCGACGGATACATTAAGTTCAAAAAAGGATATAGTGCTCTAAACGTATCCCAAAACCCCGTTCCTCCGAACAAATAACCTGGCAGTACTTTCCCATTATAGGGGCTATAGTGTACTTTTTCACCTGCTTCGTTTATCTCATATAATTTATTCGGGAAGAATAAAGTGCGATATAGGGTGGAGTAAAAGGTCCGCATCTGATCAATATTATCTCCTTCGACCGCCAGCTGGCTCAATTTCTCGTTCCAAATAGCTCGTCCATCCTTCTTCACTCCCTCAAAGTCACGATCGCCGATCTCTTTTAAGTTCAGGAGAGCCTGCTCTGGACTGATGAAAGACGAGGCGACTTTCACATGGATAGGATTATTTTTGCCCTTCACTTTAAAGCCTAAAATAGCTCCGGTATGATTGCTTTGAGATTTTGTTTTATTGTTAAACCGATTTTTGTCTTCCCATGTCGAAAAATTATCGAAAGGCTGGTCAAACACCAAAACAAAGTAGTTCTTAAAATTCGGCAACTTACCTCGGGAATAACGTGAGGAATAACCAATTACCATATTTTTTTCAGGAATGATCTGAACCTCCGATCCCTTATCAAATGCATCGAGTACCACAAACGCACTATCCGTTTGGCTATAAGTAAACCTGAAATAAGCTGCTCGCTCTGTTGGCGTTACCTCTGCTGTGACATCATGATCCGCTAAATAAACAGAATAATAATATGGTGTTGATTTTTCAGCTTTGTGGGAAAACCAGCTCGCACGCTCGTCTTGATCAAATGCCCCTTTTCCTGTTACGGGCATCAACGAAAACTGACCATAGTCATTCATCCAAGGAGATGGTTGATGAGTTTGTTTTAACCCACGGATTTTGTCCGAAGCATACGTATATTGCCATCCATCACCATTTTTGCCGGTTTGTGGAGTCCACATATTCATTCCCCAAGGAAGACCAACAGCAGGATAAGTATTTCCATTGGATAGGGATGGTTTAGATTCGGTACCCATGAGCGGATTGACCAAATCGACTGGATCGACAGGTTTTCCATTCAGCTTTTGTGCTAGTATAGGGCTTGGAACTAACGTCCCAAACCCTATAACTACACAAAGCAAGTTTTTAATTGTGTTCTTTTTCATTTTTTTATTTATATACTTAACTTATCGTCTTGTGTATTGGTAGATTTCTTATGTATATTTAGGTTAACTAATAAATATTTTTAAAACTTCCGTATTTTAAAAAGCGGCCTCTCATTTTGGCTCAATAATAACTAAAAGGTATTAGCTAAAATAATTATGAAAAATCAGAATAGCTGTTAATGAATTGTTAACGATAGTATTTTAAGTTATGAACTTACTTCAAATATAAATCCTTTACCATAGACAGTAGATAATTTTACGCATGTAGAATATTGAAGAAGTTTACGAATGCGAGAAATAAATACATCTAAACTTCTTCCTAAAAAATAATCGTTCTCTCCCCAAATATCAACCAAAATCTGTTCCCTGCTAAGCATTACATTCACATTTCTCGCAAAAAGATCCCATAATTCAGCTTCCCGGGCGGTAAGGTGAATATGATCTCCATTTGGAAAAACAAGTTTCAATGTATCTTTAAAAAAGGTGATATCACCAATTAGAATAAAATCTTGAACAGGCACACCCCCTCCCTGCCTTTTTAGAATATTCTTGATCCGCAATAAAAGCTCCTCGATGTCAAAGGGCTTATTGACATAATCGTCTGCTCCTATTTTCAACCCATTAAGACGGTCTTGCTTACTATTCCGAGCAGTGAGAAACAAAAAACTTTGACTATAGTTTATTTTCAACATTTCCCGTACCAATGAAAAACCATCCATTCCCGGTAGCGTAACATCAATGATTGCTAAGGCAAATTCAGGGTCATCTTTATAGCGGGTCAAAGCATCTTCGGCATTATTATACCATATAATATCAAGGCCAGAGATCTCCAGGTACTGCTTGGTTAGCATACCTAGATCTATTTCGTCTTCAACAAACAACAACTTGCTTTTCATAGTACCTTGAAAATCTAATCCCGAGATATAATAATAATAAATTCTGACCCTTTTCCAAGTGCACTATTCAATTTGATTCGCCACTTGTGAAACTCAACAATTTTCTTGACATAAAACAGTCCCAACCCCAATCCCGATTTTTTTAATTCTCCCGATTCCCTGTAGAATTGTTCAAACACTTTATTTCTCGCTTTTTCACTAATCCCTATTCCATTGTCTGAGATAGAAATTTGTAATTCATTGTTCAAACGCCTCAGTACAACATCGATACGTTTTTTTTTATTCGCATTGAATTTCACTGCATTCTCCAGCAAATTAAAAACAAGCGTAGTGAAGAGAAACTCATTTAATAATATGGGCTGCGCAGAAGATCTAACCTGATCATCAAATCGGATATCAACCTCGCTGGTCTTATTAATGTTGTAATCGTACAAGATCTGACGTAGCAGATCCTGAATATCGTAAAAACTCCTTTCTACCGATTCCTCTTCCAACTTCGTGACACTGATCGTCTGGTTAATTAATCGCTGTAACCTCAGCGATTGCCTTTGGATTACAGCATGTATCAATTGCAGTTTTTCGTCTTCAATCTGTAAATTTTTCAAGGATTGATTGGCGACGATGATGGAAGCAAGGGGTGTATTGAATTCATGTGTTACACTGTTCAGAAAATCTGTCGTCATCATGGTAAGGCGTTTCTGCTTACGCCAATTTTGATAGATCATAACATAAATTATTATAATCATAGCCACACTGACCAATGAAAAGAAAAAAATGGGAAGCATTTGCTGTATCAAGTTGATACGTCTAGATACATGATCTACATACAATCCATATGATATTCTATATGTTTTTGGATCAGGGCTGCTAACAGATATATTGGAAACTTCATTTTCTTTACTGAAATCATCTAGACTTCCATTTATCGGCATATCGGAACGTTCATTCTGATCTTGCGGATAAAGAGCAATATAGTTTACTCCATCGACCGTGACACTTAAATCTCGCAGTGTGATACAATACAGAAGTTGTTCTTCATTGAGGCTTCCCATCACCAAAGATGTAAAGAACGTGTCCCCTTTGGAACCATTCCTTAAGTCGTATATTATCTTTTTATACAACGAATCGCTATAGGATTTAAAATTATTTTTATCGCTATTATACAAAACAGAAAGGGTATCTATTTCGGTTAATAGTATATTATCAATTATTTTTTTTCCTCCCGGATAAACGTAGTCATTAACGATGCTCTCTCTATATCTTCTATTTAGCAACTCCTTTTCTGCAAAGAAATATTGCGAATTTCTGATCTCATATGTTGAAATCAAGAACTTAAACTGTATGAGAATTAAGAAAAAAAGTGCCGAAAAGGCTAGTATTTTGTATTTATATTCGCGGATATACATGATCAAGGACAACAACGCTGACATTAGCAGCATCCAAACTTAAGTAAAATGCTTTGGATTCTTAAATTTTACGCAGCGATCTATCATTTGCTATTAAACACCTTGCATTTAATTTATTGTTCCTGTAATATGGCCGTTACCGACTGTCTAAATCGCGCGCGAACAGGTTTACCTTCAACCAATCCAGGCACCCATTTTGGCGATTTATTCATCACACGCAATGCTTCTTCCGCAAATTCAGGGCTTATTTTATGTTGATTTACAATTTCCACATCACAAACTTCTCCGTTTTCGCAAACCGTAAACTCCAAAATTGCTGTTTGTTTAATACCGTAATCAACATAAGCGGTACTGTCCATTGCATAAATTGCCTTTCGGATGTCTAAATTCCGGCTAAGGAATTCGTTCCATCTTTTCACCCCTCCTTTAAATTGAGGATACACATCTACATGTTCAACTACTGATGTGTCTTGCAAGCAGCGCATTATTTTAGAAACAGAAATACTGCTTTTAGTTGTAAAACTTAGCAACACACAAGTACACATACTTAAACAAAACCATTTCATAACCACCTCCTTTTATCCTATTAACGTTCAATCCTTCAAGTTACGAACAATCTGTTAGATTAATTCAACGGCAAATCTATTTTTTCTCTAAAATTATCTTGTTCATCCGTTAGGAATGTCATGGGTTGTTCGGGATTTTTAATGATTTCAAACAAAAGATATCCCCATGGCTTCCAAAAATTCTCCAACACTTGCCCGTATGTTTTTACGACCCAATTGTCAAAAATAGGTTTTAATGTGAAGTCGTTTAAAGGCATGGGTTCCACGAAAACTTTTTGCGGTGTTTCCATGTAAGTATATTCAGGTAAACGGTTAAAAAGGTAGGCAGAATAGAAATAACGGGCACATATTTCCTCAAATTGTATTGGATGCAACGTGTACCTTGCTATTTTTTCCAATGCGTCTTCATGATAGATACCATGCGTACCATTATCTTGCAATGTCGCTATGATCGCAAAATCATTCATCCGTAAAGAGAATACCAAGGTATTGATTTCGTCCCGGTATAAAAAAGTTTCAGGTGCATTTTCTACGGAAAAAACCTGAATACTAAATGGATTTTGATGTTCAAATTCCATGGGTACCACAACGGACTGTAACATCGCATGAAGATTGCGAAATTTATGTACCAGTGCTTGCGAAAAGTTCATGGACTCGCCCGACAACAAAGCTTGACGAATACCGACTTGGATCTCATTGAAGACTACGCCATATAAAATTTTGGATACCCATTGGAACAACGTGATATCATCTAATTTCTTTACAGCGTCAAATCCTTGTCCCATAGCCTGCTCCACTTGTCTTTCTACATTTTCAAATGCCAATGCAGTCGAAACCGAAGAGGGAAGCTGCAATTGTTTATAGGTCATAAAACTCTCATCCAACATTTTAAATGGCTTCTCCTCCAGATCAAAGGCGCGCATCATCCAAACTGGAAAAACCTGTATCTGTTCATCAGGAGACTGTAACTCTTGCCCCGTAAGGAAACAGGTTTTGTTGTCAAATTTAAAATCTAAAAAAGGATTGTAAAGTTTTGTTGCCATATCGTGCACAAAGGTACAGGTTTTATGAAGAGTAAAGTCATTGAAAAATAAAGTTTGAAACGTACTCCATTACTAATTTACATCACATACCTGTGTCTCACTGCATTTTTTCTTTACAATATATAATTCCGAACATGAAAAGAGATCTCTTCGGCTTTGTTTAGGGTCATAAAATGTCCACCCCCCTTAATTTTAATAGAATAATCTACATTGCGAATAGGAATAATCCGATCCTTATCTCCATGAATATGCAGACAGCTTGTCGGTACGACCGTATTTTTCCAGTTGGCGATACGATGGATTGCCCATTTCAGAAATTTAACATCTGTATCTTGAATAATATCTGCCAGGGTTTCCCTATCATGCGTAGAAGAAACACCAAATAACCAATCGAGCAACGCATTAGGTTTAGTCAACTGCGTCTCTGGAATAAGCTTATGAAGTGATAACAAACTTGTCAATGCATACGACTTCGGTAGTTCCATTTTCGTTTTTGCTGAAGACAGCAAGACAATTTTTTCAAAATCATATGTTTTAGCTAATTCAGATACGCATATTCCTCCGAAAGAAAGACCAATAACGGTGGCACCGTGTTTGGGAATATGGTAATGTTCCGCTAAGCGATGCACATAGCTTCCTAGATATTCTTCTTCCCTCGGTTGTAACCACTTGATATGAATGACCTCCATGTCTGAAAAATCCAACTGTTGGAATACCCGTTTATCAGCACCTAATCCCGAAAAAGCAAAGACTTGTTTGGACATGTTTTACATCTATCTTTTAAAAGTAACATTTAAAAAAACTATCCCACATTCACTTTAAAATTTTCAAAAACTAGAGGTGCATCAACGATATTTCCTTCCTTGGTCTTCACACCTTTAAGTTCAGAAGTTTTGCCCTTCTCCAATAAGTTTTTCATTTCCTTTTCCTCCAACAAAACTCCGTTTAATACGCGCCAAATTTTAAAATCGCAACCTCTTGCGTAATGATCACATTGAGCAACCTTTTCATAAAGCAAAATAGAACCGGACTGACATTTTGGACATTTAATTTCTCCTTTTTGCTGTGGTTTCACTTCCTCTTGAGCAATAGAGATGCGAAGCTGCAACAGCTCTTTTGTGATCTTGGCCGTATAATCCTTAATGTGCTTCATAAACACATCATACGAAACTTTATTCGCACGCATTTCTTCCAATTTCTGTTCCCATTTACCTGTCAGGGTCACTTTCGAAATGGAGCGATCTTTCACCAGATTGTAAACCGTCAGTCCCTTTTCTGTGGGAATCAATTTCTTCTTATCGCGTTTGATATAATCGCGTTGAAATAACGTTTCAATCGTTGCCGCACGCGTAGCAGGTGTACCAAGTCCACAATCTTTCATGGCCTGCCGCATCTCATCATCTTCAATCTCTTTTCCCGAGGTTTCCATAGCTTTCAACAAAGAAGCTTCCGTATGAATAGGTCTGGCTTTGGTAAACCGCTCCGCTAATTCTAAGGTGAGTATTTCTAATAATTCTTCACTGGAAAGCTTTGGAAGTTGGGCATTTTCGTTGTCCTGATCATCCGCATTTTTATCTTCATCAGGCAATTCCACTTGATCTGCAGATAAGCGCCAGCCATATTGACGTATAACAGTTCCCTTTGCGATCAATTCCACTCCATACGCATCGATAGTGACGGTGGTAATATCTTTCAAACAAATCTCTGAAAAACTTTCGACCATGCGCTTAGCAATCATATTGTAAATGTTTTGCTGTTCTTTTACCATAGGTCCGGGCTTTTCCTCCGTAACCAATAGCGCATGGTGATCCGTTACTTTTTTATCATCGACCGACCGTTTATTCAGCTTTGCTCCTATCAAATTGCGCGAAATTGTTGCTATACTTTCTTCTGCTGTATTGGCTAGATGCTGGAATAACTCTTCGATATTTTCGAAAACGTCCTCTCCGATGTACCGTGACCCTGTACGTGGATAGGTAATCACTTTTTTTTCATAAAGTGTCTGCGCAATACTTAGCGTTTGATCTGCCGAATAACCAAATTTCTTGTTCGCATCCTGCTGTAACGAAGTCAAATCGAACAACAATGGGGGCTGCTCTTTGGTTTCTTTGGCTTCAACTTTTAAAACCTTTGCTTGCGAACCAACCGTTATCTTTGAAATAGCTTCTGCTGCAACTTCCCGCTTTTCAATCTTGTCTGAGGTTGCCTTAAATTTAATGTTATCCTTTTCAAACCCCGCTTGTATCTTAAAAAATGCCTGCGGTTTGAAGTCCTTATTCTCCAGATAGCGGGAACAGATCATCGCTAAAGTTGGCGTCTGCACTCGTCCTAAAGAAAGCAGCCCACGATTACCGGCTGCTAAAGTAATCGCCTGCGTTGCATTGATACCAATCAGCCAATCGGATTCCGAACGCGAACGAGCCGACATGTATAAGCTGTCATATTCCGTTCCTGCTTTAAGCTTCGCAAAACCTTCTTTGATTGCTTTGTCCGTTTGGGAGGAAATCCAAAGCCTCTTGAAAGGAACTTTAGATCCCAAATAATAATAAATGTTACGAAATATCAATTCCCCTTCTCGCCCAGCATCCGTTGCTACAATGATTTCCTCGGCTTCATCCAGCAACTTTTTAATGGTATTCAACTGCTTCACAGCTCCGGCATCATCTATTTGCTTTCCGTCTTTCCTGATTTTTTTTGCTTCCAAACGAAACTGCTGAGGAATAATAGGCAGGTTCGAAACCGACCAGGTATTATAGCCATAGGCCTGAGGTGTACACAATTGCACCAAGTGTCCAAAAGCATAAGTAAATGCATAGCCATTGCCGGCGATGTATCCATCTTTCACTTCCTTTGCCCCCATCACACGAGCCAGATCCCGAGCCACTGAAGGCTTTTCCGCTATTACAACTTTCATTTTTTTGTAGTACTATTGAGTAGTGCATAGTGCGATTTGAGACACTATTCGCACATCGAAATACGCATGCCGCGCTTCTATATATATTTCAAAAAGGTTTCACAATTCTGCACCGGAATTTCTGAAAAATAAAAATCCGACACATCTTCCGATATAATCATTTCACAAGACGAGCAAAGTGCCGCATAATATTCCAGCCCGTCTTCAAAATCATGGATGGCAGTATTTTCAACAGTCGACCGTACCGCATCCATATCCGTTGTAGTAATCTCCAATTTTTCGGACAATACGGCGATTTTACTTTTGGCTTGCAGGGTACCGCTTTTCTTTTCAGCAAAGTAAAAGGCGATGGCAAGACAGATGGGAGAAGTATAAATCTTATACCTCGGATTGTCCGACAGGCTTAAAATACGCGCAGCATATGGAAACAAGGGGTATTGCCTATTCAACACCGTCACAATAACATTGGCATCGACAAAAATTCTCATTTCTTGGCATTATAAAACTCGGATTTCAGGCGTTTGCGGGAAGGGGTCTTTGTATATTCGATGCCTTCTTCGGCGATGGTATTGATCCAATCCGCAATAGGTAATTCATCCAGCGATTTATAATTATCAGAAGTTATCTGTTTGTATATAAACTCGGTGAGACGGGACAGGCTCACGCCATTTTTTGTAGCAAAAGCTTTGGCCTCTTTTATAACCTGCTCGTCAAATGACAACGTGATTTTAGCATCCATAATATACTCTCCTTTCGGTATTAGTTTCACAAAGTATTTTTATACGACAAAAATAAAATTTTTATACGTAAAAAACAAACTTAGATCAAATGCTTTGCACGCTCGGATACCAAATAGAAAAAGTAAAATTCAAAAAACTACAGCGACGGTATTGAAATGCCTTTCATCTTCCGATACAAATCTACGGCATAGATATCGGTCATCCCGGAGACATAATCTAATACGGCACGGATTTTCGAATACGTATCCGTTCTATCAGTATGAAATTGTTGTGGAATCATGGCGACGATCTTTTTATCAAAGTGACCTTTATCTGCTTTCAGGTAAGCCGGAATAAATTCTTCCAGCAAGGCATTCATTACTTTGAAACCCGCTATTTCTATTTGTACTACTGTTGGTGCATTATAGATGCGCTTTACCGATATTTCTTCTATTCGCTCCATCTGCGCTACTATTTGCGAATCTAATGCATCCATCAGTGGTTTTTCAAATGTACCCGCCAGAAACTTATCCTGATTTCGGGCAAAAACTCCTGCACAACCATTGATCAAGGTATTGATCGCTTTGGCCCGCAACAATTCCACCCGGCTACCACTATCTGCCAATCCAGCTAATCGACCTCTCAGACCTCCGCCTCCGCATAAAGGCAGCAACAATTCCTCTACCTCCTCATAGGAAAGTATTTTCAGATGATGTGCATCTTCCAGGTCGATGATATTATAACAGATATCATCTGCAGCTTCTACCAAATACACCAATGGATGACGTAAATAGCCCCGTGGATTAGTAGGATCTTTCTCCAAGCCCAATTCGGTTACTATTTTTTCAAATGCCTCTTTCTCCGAATCAAAAAAACCATATTTCTTGCGGTGATGATTTCCTTTAACATGTCCATCGATGGCCGCACAAGGATACTTCACGATGGAAGCCAGCGTGGCATAAGTCAACGCAAAGCCTTTGCCATCCTTTCCATTAAAAGGGTGTGTCAAAATTCGCAATGCATTTGCATTGCCCTCAAAATGGGTTAGATCTGCCCACTCTTCTTCGGTCATTTCCTTTTGATAATCCTGTCCTTTTCCTTCGGTAAAAAAAGACGATATAGCAGCTTCACCTGAGTGTCCAAAGGCGGGATTCCCTAAATCGTGGGATAAACATGCCGCGGAAACAATATTCCCCACTTCCTGTAAAAAAGGATATTCCGAATCGAGATCTGGATTCTGTTGTTTCATCAGATTATAAAATAGCCTTCCTAACGATCTTCCTACACTGGCTACCTCTAGACTATGGGTCAATCTGTTATGCACAAATACCGCTCCCGGAAGCGGAAAAACTTGTGTTTTATTCTGTAAACGACGAAATGGGGACGAAAAAACCAACCGATCATAATCTCGTTGGAATTCAGAACGCGCATCAAATTGATCATTCGGTATACGCGCTTCATAGCCCCATCGCTTTGCAGATAACAGTTGTTTCCAGTTCATATAATATTCAGATTTTGCTGAGCAAACTTAGATAAAATGCTTTTATCTAAGTCAAAATATTTAAAAAAAGGTTTGTAATTACTGCAAAACGCGGTTCTTTCCTCTAGACAATAATCCGGCAACAAGATTAACAATATAAACCGCTTGCCCCAGCAATAAGATGATAAACAAAATAGTAAAGTTTCGTCTTATTGTAGCATTTTTAGCGACCAATCGGCTCCACTCACCATCCACACTATATTCTACCAGTTGCAATTGCCTAAGGAATGCGGAATCGTAATAACAATAGACCGTCAACGAAATACAGAGACAGGTGTACAACAGTACATGTGCCGAAATCCAATTTGCCAAATACATCCATTTTAATGTAAGTTGATAAAGCAGAGCCCAGCCAAATGAAAAGATAAACAATAGTTTGAACATTTGATGAAGATCAAAAACAAGAAAAGAGAGCGCACCTTGAACTGTAGCCGAATACGGTTTACCAATACCCAATCCATATAATACAAGAAATAGCAGACCGTAAAAATAAAATACGTAAAAGGATTTTTGATGAACCATAATATTATTCAATAATAACTTAAAAATATGTATTTTTATACGATATAAAAATATATTATGACAACTTATTCCCTACCCGATCCTTCACACTTTGTACGTAACATACATGGCAAAAATACGCACTTAATTATCCTGACGAATCCCGCGGGTATGCAAGTCGCGTTAACGGACTATGGTGCTCGTCTAGTAAGTGCATTAGTCCCGGACAAGGGTGGAAACCTTGTGGACGTTGTCCTCGGCTTTGGTTCCATAGATGGATACCTTCATGCGCATGAAAAATATCATGGAGCAACGATTGGACGTTTCGGGAATAGAATAGCGAATGGAAAATTTAGTCTGGATGGCGAGGACTACACCTTAGCGCAAAATAATGGCCCAAACAATCTCCATGGTGGCGAGGGAGGCTTTCACTCAAAAGTATGGGACAGACAGGTAAGTTTCAAACAAAAAGTAGATTTTTATTACGTTTCGCCCGATGGTGAAGAAGGTTTTCCCGGTGAAGTGAAGGTCAATGTATGCTATGAACTGACGAACGAAAACGAGATTATCATCCGTTTTAGAGCGACAACGAATAAACCTACCGTGATCAACTTGACGAACCACGCATATTTCAATCTAAATGGAGAAGGTAATGGCGATATTCTAAATCACATTCTTCAAATCCCATCCACGCACTTCATTCCAATTGATGACAATCAAATTCCTTTTGGCGAAGAGTCTCCGGTAGAAAATACGCCTTTTGACTTTAGACGTCCCAAAAAAGTTTCGGAAGATATTGGTCAAGATAATCTCCAGATAAAAGCCGGAAGCGGATATGATCATACCTTTGTAAATCCAAGTCCACTTTCTCAAGCGGCAGCAACCGCATATGCCGAAGACTCTGGCATTCAACTCCAAGTGTACACTACCGAACCTGGAATTCAATTGTATACTGGTAATTTCTTATCCGACGACACCGGAAAATCTGGAAGTAAATACCTGAAGCGAGGTGGGTTTTGCTTCGAAGCGCAACACTATCCAGATAGCCCAAACCAACCGAATTTCCCAAATGTGGTATTACGACCGGGAGAAGAATTTCAATCACAAATTAGTTATAAGTTTAATATCGTAAAATAAGAAATTCGGTCTTTTGAAAGACCAAATTTCTTATTTTATCAACTCCTGCAATGCATATTCTACTTTTTCAAATCCAAAACCTGCCTTTGCCTCATTAAACATTCGCTGAATCTGATCGTTGCACAGGTTGCCTATACTTCCTTCGTGCGTATGATGTACTTCCTTAGAAGGTTGAAAAGTACCGTCCTCAATTGCCAAACCAATATTCTTATAAGCTTCCCGAAACGGAACGCCTTTCAACACTTCATTATTTACAACTTCTACACTGAAAAGATAGTCATATTTTGGATCATCCAGCACATTCTCTTTTACCGTGATATGCTCGAGCATAAATTTAGCAATTTCCAAACAGTCACTCAACGATTGAAATGCCGGAAATAGATTCTCTTTCAACAGCTGCAAATCGCGGTGATATCCTCCCGGAAGATTTGTTGTCATCAAGGCAATCTCATTTGGTAACGCCTGAATTTTATTACAGCGCGACCGTATCAATTCAAAAACATCCGGATTCTTCTTATGTGGCATGATGCTCGACCCTGTCGTAAGATTTGCCGGAAATGAAATAAAACCAAAGTTTTGGTTTATAAATAGCGTCACATCCATCGCGAACTTCGCTAAAGTAGCAGCTACAGAGCTCATTGCCTGTGCTAAGATGCGTTCTGTCTTCCCCCTCCCCATTTGTGCATATACCACATTATAGTTTAAATCGTCGAAACCTAACAATGTCGTCGTCATGGTACGATTCAGGGGAAATGAAGAACCGTAGCCGGCAGCCGACCCCAGGGGATTTTTATTGCAAACCCGCCATGCAGCCTTCATCATTTCCAAATCATCCACCAAGCTCTCGGCATAAGCGCCAAACCATAAGCCAAACGAAGAGGGCATCGCAATTTGCAGGTGCGTATATCCGGGAATCAAAATATCTTTATGTTGGTTACTTAACGTTATCAGTTGTTCGAAGAGAAGTGTGATTTGTCCGACTAGATGTTGAATTTCGGAACGAAAATAAAGCTTCAAATCCACTAGAACCTGATCATTTCTAGAGCGACCCGAATGGATTTTTTTACCGGCATCACCAATGCGTTTTGTTAACAGCATTTCTACTTGCGAATGCACATCTTCTACTGAATCTTCAATCGCAAAATCACCTTTTTCAATTTCTATATATATATGTTTTAATTCGGCTTGTACTGCATCCAAATCGGCAGCCGTCATTAGCCCAATGGCATGCAGCATACGTGTATGCGCCAATGACCCCAACACGTCAGCTGCAGCCAAGTGCATATCCATGGCTCTATCATTTCCTACGGTAAATGATTCAACAAAGGAATTTACATCGATATTTTTTTGCCAGATTTTCATCTATCTATAATTTTTTAGTGGTTGATGAGCGCTCGAAGTAAATTGATAGTGCTTTTTACTACTACGAAAAACACACTACTATTTACATCTCCTTGGCAAAAATACCATTTCCAACGTAAAATCTTCCATACAAATCCAAGCATTTCATTTATCCTGCTTTAAAATATATAAATTTACGGTCGACAATTAATGTAACATCTTCTATGAACATCAAAACCCTCCTTTTTCTTTGTTTTCAAGTCGCTTGGCTAACAAATTATGCACAAGAAAACAAAACACCTATTAGCTGGACAGATATTCCATCCTGGTCGTACATACGAATGAACGGTCTGCAATATACAAACGATGGCAAATGGACCGCATTTATTTCGGGACCGACCCAAGGCGACCTCACGCTCACTCTGCGAAAAACACTTGACACGACGGTTTATAATTATAAGATTGGTGGACAAGCAAGTCCTATCGAGTTCGATGATGACAGTAAATATATTGCGTTTTTTGAATCACCAAGTTACAAAGACATCAAAGCTAATGAAAAAGCTAAAAGACCAATTTCGAAAAAGCTAAGAATCGTTGCGCTCTCGGATACTCTTTCCACTGTTTTTGACAATGTGCAATCGATCCAGTTTTCAAATGAAGATGGCAAATGGATAGCTGTTCGCTTTTCAAAAACCACAAATAGACCTGATGGCCCACCATCTGCAGAATCCGGAAAAGGAAGTGATCTACTCCTTTATAATCTGGAAAGTAAAAAAAGCTTCAATCTGGGAAACGTGAGTGATTTCAAGTTCAATAAATCGGGACAATACATTGCATATACTGTTGATGCCGATGGAAAAAATGGAAATGGCATTTTCCTTTTGGACCCAAAAACAGGCCTAAATTCCGTCCTGCAGAATGACAAAGCAAATTATTCTAAAATCAACTGGAATAAAGAAGGCACAGCGTTCGCCTTACTTAAATCGAAACAAGACAAAAACTATAAAGAGCCTATTTACACGTTAATTGGGGTTAAAAATATCAAAGGAGATCAAAGCGAGCTATTCACATATACCGGTTTAGATGAAAACCAAATTACCTCCGGTTATGGTATAAGCCAAAATAGTATTCCTTACTGGAGTAAAGACTTAAGCACGATCTTCTTCGGTATCGCCAAAATCGAGAAGGTCGAAAACAAGAAATCAAGCGAAGCGAAAATTGATAGTGCTGCGAAAGATAGCACCGATCAGAAAATAGCTTTAGCGAAAGACTCTGTGGCGAAAGATACAATCTCCGCAACAGTTGCCAACGTGACTCCTAAAAAGCCGAACGATAGCGGCAAAAAAGACTTAGAAAAGCCAGATATGATTATTTGGAACTGGCAAGATAAAAGGCTACAATCCAGCCAACGGAACCAATTAGAATCCGACAAAAACTATATGGTAATGAGTACGCTATATGTTAAAGACAATAAATTTACTTCATTAGCCGATAGTAACATACGTTCTATTGCACTTGCTCCTACGCAACAGATTGGTTATGGACTAGATTTCAGCCCATATGAATTTGAGTCAAGCCTCAGCGGGCAGCGTTATGCCGACCTGTATATTATCGATGTAAAAACAGGTGACCGAAAGCTGGGCGTTGAAAAATTATATCTCAATGCGGCACGAGGCATAAGCTTTTCACCATTAGCTGATTATCTACTTTATTATCAGGACGGCAATTATTACAGTTTGCATATTGCTACGTTAGCAAAAACCAATCTCACGGAAAAAATCCCGGCTTCATTTATTGATGCCTTTGATGACCACAATGTTTCAAAGCCTGCTACGTCGAATTTCGGTTGGACACAAGATGGAAAGTACGTTCTTCTAAAAGACAATTACGATCTTTGGAAAGTTTCGGCAGACGGTAAAAGTTATATTAGTCTCACCGACAATTGGAAAACCCGAAAATTAACCCCTTCTCGTTATAACAGAATTTATGAAGATGACGATTTTATCGATCTAAAGAAAGATCAATATTTTACCATCTTCGACGATAATACGAAGCAGTCGGGAATAGCGCTGTTGTCGGCCAATAAACAGGCGCTGGAAATCTTATCCTTGGCGGATATATCCGTTGGACTATTTAACAAAACCAAACATGGTAATCAGTTTTTCTATAGCAAAGAAAAGAGCAATGAATCTCCTGAGCTCTTTACGAGTACGGACAAAACACTAAAAAATGAATTAAAATTAACCTCAAATACACCAGATACGGAGAAATTTGCACTTTCGTCGGGTTCTAGATTAATAAGCTACGTAAACGATTTTGGAGACACGCTACAAGCTACATTGTTTTTACCGGCAGATTATATAGAGGGTAAATCATATCCTACAATAACCTACATTTACGAAAGATTAACCGATGGGACAAATAGTTATTCCAACCCGGCTTTTCCCGGTGGCGGATTTAATAGGGCCGTATACAATAGTAATGGCTACGCTGTATTGATGCCGGATATTACATACAAGCTTAATGACCCAGGAATGTCTGCTGTTGCCTGTGTGGTACCGGCGGTCAAAGCTGCCGTAGCAACCGGCATAGTGGATCCTGACAAGGTAGGGTTACACGGGCATTCATGGGGAGGCTATCAAACTTCCTTTTTAATCACGCAGACCGACATCTTTAAAGCGGCTGTAGCAGGAGCCCCGTTAACGAATATGATCAGCATGTATAGTTTGATCTACTGGAATTCGGGTTCCACTAATCAAAGTATATTTGAATCCAGTCAAGGTCGTTTGACATCCGGATATTGGGATAACTGGGATGCCTTTGCAAGAAATTCTCCTATTTATCATATCAAAAAGGTAAACACGCCTTTAGTTATTATGCACAATGATAAAGATGGTGCGGTAGACTACACACAGGGTATTGAATATTTTAACGGACTTCGCCGTCTCAATAAACCTGTCGTGATGCTTACCTATAATGGAGAAAATCACGGCCTTCGTAAAGAGGTAAATCAAAAGGATTATGCCGTGCGTATGATGGAATTTTTTGACCACTACCTTAAAACAAGTGAATCACCAGATTGGTGGTCAAAAGGTATTGATTACATTGATCTACCAAAACATCTTGAAGAGCGGGCATTCTAACTTCAGTTTCAGGGGAGCAGATATTCTATTCCGCTCCCTTTATATAGCCTTAAAGAGCTGAAAAGCACTAAAAAAGTGACCACTTACTTTTTTTTAAAAAACATCTTTGTACAAAGGATTTATATATCTATGTTTGTAACACAAGGGAGATGAAAAAGTATAAGTGCAAGTGAGCTAACACTCACAAAATCTTATGACCGAGAGATAAACAAACTAAATGATGATAGACCCCAATGTCTTAAAACTTGAAAAAGAAATTATTCTATCCAGTTATAAACTATTTTTTTGATTAAGACCTGTCAATGCCCACGACAGGTCTTTTTTCCTTTTATAGATAGGGGATTTAAAATTAAAACTTGTTATAAAAAGCAAGTTTGTCTAAGTTTGTATCATAACATGGAAAGTTGAGGCTTTCTTTAACAGAAAAAACACTATGGGAACAGAAAGCAAGAGACAGCAACGCTTTGCAGGAGTGATTCAGCAAGATTTGGCCGAATTATTCCAACGCGATGGAAAGGCATGGGCACCGGGTGCATTCATTACCGTTACCCGAGTAAGAGTAACACCGGATTTAGCCATAGCTCGCGTATACCTTAGCTTTCTGAATACCAAAACGGCTAAGGATGACATCGCTAACATCAAAACGAAAACAAATGAGATACGTTATAAGCTTGGTGCCAAGATAAAAAACCAGGTACGTGTGGTTCCTCAATTGGAGTTCTTTTTGGATGACACCAATGAATATGTCGAACACATGGATAAATTATTCGATGAAATAAGCAAAGAAGATAGACAGCCGGATTAATTCATTTGGCTTTTCTAAGTATATGATTTTTGAATTAGAAAGTGAGAATTTTTCCTTTCCTCATCCCAAATATGCCGAAGACGATGGCCTATTGGCAATAGGTGGCGACCTTACGCCTAAAAGATTACTCACCGCATATAAGCATGGCATATTTCCTTGGTATGCAGATGATTCTCCAATTCTTTGGTATGCGCCACATGACAGATTCGTTTTATATCCCAACCAACTCAAAGTGAGCAAGAGTATGAGAAAAATCCTGTCAACGACTTTATTTAGTTTTACCTACAATACAGCGTTTGAAGATGTCATCGCAAACTGCTCCAAAATCGACCGTAAAGATCAAGATGGAACATGGATCGTAGCGGATATGCGAAATGCATATACAGAACTTCATCATTTGGGATTTGCCCATAGTATAGAAGTGTGGAAAGAGAAGGAATTGGTTGGAGGTTTGTATGGCGTATTGGTAGGAAAAGTATTTTGTGGAGAAAGTATGTTCTCTAAAGTTTCCAATGCTTCAAAAGCAGCATTGATATTTTTAGTTCAGAATTTTGGAATAGACCTAATAGATTGTCAAGTCCATACGTCGCATTTAGAAAGTATGGGGGCCATTTATATGCCACAACAGCAATACCTTGATATTTTACAACAGCAATACTTGAAACAAGATGGACTACAAAGAATATTTTGATATACCCGAAGATACAATTTACCTAAACACGCCTGGAAACGGATTAATGCCCAAAAGCCATCACATTTGGAGGCAACATAGAGATGCTGCATTTTTTGCACCTTCTGGTATGCTACGTGAACAGCAAGGAGAATTTATCACCGAAGTAAAAAACGACATTGCCGAATTATTTCATTGCAGCACAGATCGGATCTTTTGTGTACCCAACTTTTCATTCGGATTCAATACCTTAATTGAAGGATTTTCTGCTGACACCACCTTCGCATTAATTTCAGAGGATTATCCCTCGCTCAATTACCCTATTATAAGTAGAGGATTCCAACATGTCTACATTGAGGCGAATGAAAACATAGAAGAAAATATCTTTAACATCGTTGCCGAAAAGAGGCCTGATGTATTACTACTAAGTATCGTCCAATATATCACAGGTCTAAAAGTTGATCTGAACTTTATCAAAAAGTTAAAAGTAGCATTTCCGGATCTTATTATCATTGGCGATGCCACGCAATTTTTAGGTACAGAACCTTTTGATTTTGACAATTCTGGCTTTGATGCCATTGGAACAAGTGGATACAAATGGATGATGGCTGGATTTGGCAACGGTTTTTTGATGGTATCACAAGGCCTTAGCTTAAAAATTTATGAAGACGCGCAATCCCGGCCTCGTCCACAAGAAGGTATGTGGTCAAAAAAATCAATTTTAGACACCTATTTCGAACCGGGGCACCAAGATACCTTAAGTCATGGTACATTACAACAATCTATACGATTTCTCAAAGAGATTGGATTAGATCAGATACAACAACATATCCATCGGTTAAGCATATTGGCATATGATGAACTGATAAGCAGGGGCCTTATTCTTCCTTTTATTGAAAGAAAGGAGATAAAATCGTCTTTAATAAATATACAAATACCACAAGAGCTCTACCCGGACCTTACGGCTGATGGACTTAAATGTTTTCCACGGGGGACAGGCATACGTATTGGTATACACCTATACAACGACGAAAGCGATATTGAAAGATTACTACAATTAATAGACAAACACATATGGAATTCAAGATAGGAGATTTAGTACGATTTGTAGACGAGCCGATTGAGGGACATATTACGTCTATACAGGCCAATGATATCGTTGGTGTAACAGATGACACAGGTTTCGAAATACCGGTATTAAAGACGAAGATTACCTTGGTACACGGCAACATGCGTTTACCCGAAGACGACATAGAAGATAGTCCAAAAATCGCACAGGGACCTTTTGTAGACAAAGGTATATATCTAGCGGTAGCCGGTGAGCAAAAAGATGGTTTGGCTAAATTTTATGTTGTTAATGAGACATCTTTTGAGTTGCTTGTCAGCATATCAGAGATTTCAGGTTCCAAAACGACAGGCATATTTGCCAATAGTATTCCGAAAAGTGACTATGCACAGGTGTACACTGCAAATTTTTCGACGGTAGGAAAATGGCCTACTTTTCAATTCCAGCTCATCCGTCATTCGCGGAGCCAACAGACGCAAACCCAGCCACTAAGTAAGGAGTTCAGGGTAAAACCTTTGGATTTGATTAATTCCAAAGAGATGAATAATATTCTGGGCGAAAAAGTATGGTTATTTGAATTGGATAAAAAAGAAGAGAATATTGGATTGGATAAATTAAAATCGCATTTTATATCCCATCGGCCAACAAAGAAATAAGGAGATCTCTCCTTATTTCTCTTCTTCTTTAATAACTTTAATCTTTCGAACACTTAAAATTAAGATTAGTGCGCCAAGAAATAAAAAGAACCAACCCCATTTTAGGTGCAGGGTCTTAGCAAGCACGCCATCTAAGAATTTCATTCCGAAGTAATTATTGATTTTAAAATAAACTGCTAAAAATCCGAGAACAGTCCATGCAGCAAATACCCTCGTCACTATTCGAAACGCATTTACTTTACGAATAAACAATACTAATACACTCAATGCCAATACTCCGATTGTCACAACGAATAGGCTGGTATCCGTCTGGTACAGGTTCCAGTTGCCTACTAATGGTACTTTCAGAAACGGACAAAATACCGTACTTAATGCAGATATTCCGATGCCAGTCCAAGCTAAAGGTTTGTTTAAGATATACATTTTATAATTTTGATTATACAAAAATGCAGAATCACATTCATTTTAACATATCGTCCGATACTATTTTTTCTTAATCTGTTTATTTTATTAATAATATTTCGTTTCTATCCAAAACCTTCACAACACTTTTAGCGCTGTTGGGATACCGATCTATCGCGAAGGTTTTTATGCCTTTGATTATTTTTTTTAGATCGAATAAATGATTGTTATCATATACCAAAAAGACAAACTTTAAAACAAACTGAATATCAATATATTAACAATAATTTAACACTATTTAAAAACATTCTAAATTAATTGGTTTGACAGATTTTTGACATTATAACCCTGCTTTTGCTCTACATTTGCATCAAAGATTTGGGCTAGAAAGAAAAAGCATTGAAGAATTTAAAAGTAATAGCATTTACGCACCGACATGTTGACCTAAAAGATCTAGGCAATTTGGTAATTTGTAACGAAGAGTTAGATTCCAGATTGATCAATCTAAAAAACAATCTAGATATCCCTGAGATTTTCTATATTGCTACATGTAATCGTGTTGAATTTGTTTTTTACGGTGCTCATGAATTAACCGATGATTTTATCGCCCATTTCATGGACAAAATGAACTTTTGTGTTCCTTCAGAAAGACTTCATTGCTATTTAGGGCAGGTAAACCGTTATTCCGGGATAGAGGCACTGAATCACTTATTCCGAATGTCATGCTCCTTGGAAAGCCTAGTTGTTGGAGAAAAGGAAATTTTGGCACAGGTACGAAGAGCGTATGAAAAATGCAGAGACTCTGGATTTACTGGCGACTTTCTACGTTTAATGATGGATCGTCTAGTGAAGACAGCAAAAGAAGTTTACACGTTTACCAATATTTCCCGTAATCCCATTTCTGTCGTTTCCTTAGCCTATCGTAAATTAAAAGAAACGAAATTACCTGAAAACCCACGCATCCTCGTTATTGGCTCTGGAGAAACAAACCAGAATTTAGCTAAATACCTTAAAAAACATAAGCATTCTAATTTTGTCGTATTTAATCGTACAGTAGCAAATGCAAATGCTTTGGCGAAAGAATTAAATGCTGAGGCCTATCCTCTTTCGGAATTAAAAAACTACAAGAAAGGATTTGATGTTATGATTACCTGTACCGGTGCGCCCGAGGCAATCATTAACAGCGATCTATATCAATCCATTTTGAATGGTGAAACTGACAAAAAAGTCGTCGTTGACCTGGCTATTCCAAATGATTTGGACGCTGAAGTATTGGTAAATTATCCTATTCATTATATTGAAGTAAGCAGCCTTCAAGCTATCGCAGAGAAAAACATCCAAGAGCGCTACAACGAATTGGAGAGTGCGGATAAAATCATCTGTGAGAATATTAAAGAATTTCTTCCTCTTATTAAACAACGTCGGGTAGAAGTAGCGATGCGTCAAGTTCCGGATAAAATTAAAGAAATACGTGCCACTGCGCTAAACGAAGTATTCGCTCATGATTTGCGCAATTTAGATCCTCAAGCCCGTGAAGTTCTGGAAAAAGTAATTAACTACATGGAAAAAAAATACATTAAGGTTCCTATGGTGATGGCTAAAGAAATTTTAGTAAAAAATAACGAGGTAGAGAATAATTAAACATTATTTTTTCCTAAACATACTTTAATCTGACAGATTCCGTCGGGATTATCCTTCCATTTGGTTAACTTTGCTGACGTAGTTTTACACCGAAAATCTTTCATTGTGAATAGAAAATTAATAATTGGCACACGAGGGAGCCAACTTGCACTGTGGCAAGCTAATTTTGTAAGAGATCGATTAGCTGAAATCGGAATTGAAGCCGAGCTAAAAATTATTAAGACACAAGGCGATATTATCCAACACCTCAGATTGGATAAACTGGAAGGTAAAGGATTTTTTACCAAAGAACTCGAAGAAGAGTTACTAAGTGCTCAAATCGATCTTGCGGTTCATTCACATAAGGATTTACCTACAGTAAACCCTCCCGGACTCATCATTGCAGCTGTATCCGAACGGGAGGACGCTTCAGAACTTTTAATCATTCACAAAGACTGCGTAGATATAAAAAAACGACTTTCTCTCAAACACAATGCGAGCGTTGGCACATCCTCTAATCGTCGTAAGGCCCAACTGCTATCATTACGTCCCGACTTAGAGTTTACAGATCTTAGAGGCAATTTGCAAACGCGTATTCAGAAACTACGTGATGAAAAATACGATGCGATTGTATTGGCCAAAGCAGGTGTAGCGCGTATCGAAATGGATCTTTCTGATTTTCACATTGAAGAGATTTCTCCCGTTGAAATCATCCCGGCACCTGCACAGGGGGTTCTAGCCATTCAGATCCGCGAAACAGATCAGGATCTATTTGATATTCTTCAAAAAATACATAATAAAGAAGTTGCCGAGACCATCGCTGTGGAGCGTAAAGTATTGAATTTATTTGATGGAGGTTGTCATGCCCCGTTAGGTTGTTACTGCCGCAAACGTGACGGCAAATATGAAACATGGACATCAATTGCAGAAGATAATGAAGACTTTCCAGATCGTTTTTTTGTGCAATCAGATACTACGGTAGGGTTGGCCGAACTTATTTTTTCAAAATTCAAAAAAGACAGAAAACTACCTTCTAGTATATTCATTACAAGAGATCTGGATGAAAGCTCCTATTTGGCGAAGGCGCTAAAAAAGCACAGCATTTCAATTGATGACCGCTCTCTTATTAAAATTTATCCGACCATCAACAAGTTGGATTCTTTTATTTTAAAAAGAGCGGATTGGATTTTCTTTAACAGTAAAAATGCCATTGAGCATTTCTTTAAACTAGAGCCTTTCATATTAAAGAAAACTAAAATTGCTGTTTTGGGTAGAGGTTCCGAAGATGCCTTACGCAAATACGATCGCATAGCTGATTTCTCGGGTGATAATTTAGGAATTAAAACCGAAGACATCGCCAAAGAATTCGCGAAATTAGTCGACGGACAAACGGTGTTAATACCACGTGCTGAAGGGTCATTGCAAACTATCCAAAAAGAGCTTTCTGAAAACACAAAAGTAATCGATGTTCCTATTTACGAGACTGTGCTTGCAGAAAATGTAAATAAATCAAATGCCGATGTACTGATATTTACAAGTCCAAGCAATGTCGATGCCTATTTTCAGGAGAATTTAGTAGATCCTGATCAAAAGATCATTTGCATCGGATACTCTACTGCTGGTGCTATTGAAAAAATGGGGTTAAAGTATACACTCCCCTATACTCCAGATGAAATTGGTCTTGCTGAAGCCGTGTTTGGATTAGAATACTAGACAGGGGTTAGGCATTTGGGGTTAGAGGCCATGAAGTTTTTTTATTTTTTACTTTTTACTTAGAACCATGTTACAACGTCCAAGAAGAAATAGAAAATCTGCTGTCATCCGTGACATGATTCAGGAGACACATTTATTACCTTCAAATTTGATTTTCCCACTTTTCATTGTGGAAGGTGAAAATCAGAAAACAGAAGTATCATCAATGCCAGGGATATATCGTCATTCTGTTGATAATTTGCTTCGTGAAATTGAAAGTTGTCTAAAATTAGGATTAAATGCTTT
Source organism: Sphingobacterium olei (assembly GCF_005048855.1). Classification (GTDB taxonomy): domain Bacteria; phylum Bacteroidota; class Bacteroidia; order Sphingobacteriales; family Sphingobacteriaceae; genus Sphingobacterium; species Sphingobacterium olei. Next base: position 100,586 of record NZ_SUME01000012.1, on the reverse strand, counting down.
CGATATATTCCCCGCTGTTGAAGAATCACTAAAAGACAAATTTGCTACCGAAAGCTACAGGGAAGGCACCCTTTACTTGAGAGCTATAGAGGCTGTAAAAAAGTATTTTCCAGAAGCCTGTGTTGTTACCGATGTCGCCATGGATCCTTATAGTTCTGACGGACACGATGGTATTGTTGAAAACGGCGAGATATTAAACGATGAAACACTTGTTGTATTGGGAAAAATGGCATTGGCACATGCGCAAGCGGGTGCTGACATCATCGCACCGTCGGATATGATGGACGGACGTATCGGTTACATCCGAAACGTATTGGATGAAAATGGTTTCACCCATGTCTCACTGATGTCTTATACCGCAAAATATGCCTCATCATTTTACGGACCTTTCCGTGATGCATTAGGTTCTGCTCCAAAAAAAGGAGATAAAAAAACATACCAAATGAATCCGGCAAATGCGCGTGAGGCATTAATTGAGGCACAACTCGATGTGGAAGAAGGAGCAGATTTTTTAATGGTAAAACCTGGTCTGCCTTATTTGGATATCATTAAGTTATTACACGATAATTTTGATCTTCCTATCGCCGCTTATAATGTATCGGGAGAGTATGCCATGATTAAAGCTGCTATTCAGAATGGGTGGTTGCAAGAAAGTGCAATTCTAGAAACTTTATTAAGCTTCCGCCGTGCCGGAGCGACTTCAATTCTCACTTATCATGCTAAAGAAGTGTTGGAAAAAGGTTTGTTGAAATAAATTTCAAATTAAAAAAATAGATATGACAAGTCAAGTACACGATATTTCACGTACAAAATCAGCAGAACTATTTGAAAAGGCAAAAAATTATTTTCCTGGAGGCGTCAATTCTCCAGTTCGTGCATTTAAATCTGTCTACGGTACCCCACTCTTTATTGAACGTGGAGATAAAGCACATTTATGGGACGCGGATGGAAATGAGTTTATAGATTACTGTTGCTCTTGGGGTCCGTTAATTTTGGGGCACAACAATGCTGAAATCCGTGAGGCCGTCTCCGCTCAACTGCATAAAGGATTAAGCTTTGGTGCACCAACTCAACTCGAGAATTCATTAGCCGATCTAATCATATCAAATAATCGATATATCGAAAAAATTCGCTTCGTCAGCTCCGGCACGGAAGCGGTCATGTCTGCGATCCGTCTCGCGCGCGGATATACCAAACGGGACAAAATCGTCAAATTTGAAGGTTGCTACCATGGACATTCTGATTCGTTATTGGTAAAAGCCGGATCTGGATTGGTGACATTTGGAGAAACATCTTCAGCAGGTGTTCCGAAGGCTTTTGCCGATGAAACAATCGTCATCGCGTTAAATGATAAAGCTGCTTTGGATAAAGTATTTTCAGATTTTGAAGGCCAGATCGCAGCTGTAATTATCGAGGGTGTACCTGCAAATAACGGACTCCTTATTCAGGATAAAGCATATATACAGTATTTAAGGGATATCACTACTTCCAACGGTTCGTTACTGATTTTTGATGAAGTCATCACAGGTTTTCGACTGAGCTTTGAAGGTGCGGCACGGTATTACGATATCCAGCCCGATATTTTGACTTACGGTAAAATTATTGGCGGTGGAATGCCAGTAGGTGCATACGGAGCGTCCAAAGAAATCATGGGGCATATCTCTCCGGATGGAGGTGTTTATCAAGCTGGCACATTGTCTGGCAATCCTGTTGCTATGGCCGCTGGGATTGCAACACTTTCTATCTTATCCCAACCCGGATTCTATGAAAAATTGGAAGAAACGACGCTAACTTTTGTCAAACGCATCCGTGATTTTATAACAGAAAAGAATTACCCTGTATCCATCTTCACAATTGGCTCTATCTTTTGGTTTGCATTTTCTCAAGATGAAAAAATTCAAACTGCTGATCAAATTGCCCCCTCATCTATGGAAAAATATAAAGTGATGCACCGTGAATTATTAAACCGTGGTATATATTTTGGACCTTCGGGCTATGAAGTCGGTTTTATTTCTGCAGCACATACATCCGAAGATCTGGAGACCACACATGCTGCTATTCAAGAAGCATTAGAAATTGTATTTAAATGAAAACAAAACATCGTTTTAGCTGTTTAATCATTTATGAATATATCTAGTCTAAAAAGAAATTGTACACATATGAAAACATGGAAATCTACGTTGGCAATTTTAGCTGTTTCTGCAACGATTGTCTCCTGTAATAATACTACAAAAAACGCGGATGGTGAAGTTCAAGATTCAACAGCCTTATCCGATACGGTAGGTGCAGTAACAGTAAACGCGCTTGCGCATGCAAAAGAATTCCCCGGTGCTACATTGAAAATTGCATCAATAACTTCAGAGAAAGTGGGTACCGATTCGGCTAAGATCACTGTAAAATACGACGTACAGGACTTCAAATTAACCGAACAAACAGAACACGATCATCAGATGGCGAATTCGCATGAGGGCCAACATATCCATTATATATTGGACAACAAACCCTATGTTGCACTTTACAAACCAGAACATTCGGAGACCGTAGCGGTTAATTCCGAGCACTATTTATTGTCTTTTTTATCACGTTCCTTTCACGAGTCGATTAAAACGCCCGAGGCTTCTAAATTGATTAAATTTAAAGTAAATGCTGATGGCAAAATTGAAGAGCTACCGACCCCAACAGAGGCTTCACTATTTTATAGCCGTCCAAAAGGCGATTACAAAGGAGCAGATACAAAAACGTTACTATTAGACTTTTTTGTCGTAAACACGTCTTTAGGTGCTGATGCGAACAAAATAATAGCCACTATAAACGGTCAAGACTTCACATTAGACCAATGGACTCCCTACGAAATATTAAATCTTCCTTTGGGAGAAACAAGTGTAAAATTATCTTTAGTAGATAACGATGGTAATGCACTCACAGGTGATAATGTATCCGTAGAACGGAAAATTAATCTTGCGGCTGAATAGTCCGACATATATATATATGATAATTTAAAAAGGTCAACTCGAATTCGAATTGACCTTTTTTATGGCAATATATTTGCTAACATTAAACCAACAACATTTTATCAGGTCTTAAAATTATTAAAAAACATATTTTACCAACTTAACAATTGATCCCATGAAAAAAATATTACTCGCTCTCGCCATAGGCAGTATTTCTTTGCTAACGTTGAATTCATGTACTAAAGAATATATTACGAACAACTATTTACCAGGTATATCTTACACTACAACCGTCCAACCTAATCAATGGGAAGAAGATGGTGAAGGTTCGGGCGTTTACGCTGTAGACCTTGAATTCCCAGAATTGGACGCCCAATATTATAATTTTGGCACAACACAGGTCGCATTAGAATTTGCAAGAAGTAATGGTTCTTTTGACGTGATACCCGCTACGATTAGAGGCACGCATTACTCTTTTGGATATCAAGTTGGTTGGGTTACAGTATTTGCGGAAATCAGGACAACTAATCCGGCAGATATTGATATTGACAGACCTATAAAAGTCAAAATTACGTTAACGGATGCGGACAATGGAGGAAACTAAAAAAGAAGTCTTAGGACTTCTTTTTTAGTTTGATGATGTTGTTTTAGCATTATTTTTTGCCCCGTTCGGGAACAGTCCATAAGTAGATCGTCGTACCACCTACATTAACTTCTTTTTCCGGTTTCCAATCACCCATACCAAATGCGTGGGATACTACTCGGGTTCCCGGCTTTAATTCTTCTAAAATTTTCGGGCGTAATTTAAGATTTACGGAAGATAACAGATAAAGCGTTAGCACGTCCGCTTTGCTAAAATCGAAATCGAATAAATCACCTTCGATAAAGGTGACTTTGTCTGCTACACCTGCTTTTACTGCATTAGCATTAGCTTCTTTGATCCGTTCTGGATCAAGGTCAATACCGGTAGCCTCGGCAGCTCCGCGTTTGGCTGCTGAAATAACGATTCTGCCGTCACCGCATCCCAGGTCAAAGTGAACATCTCCAGCTTTGATACCTGCTAAGTCAAGCATGGCATCCACTACCACTTGGTCGGTAGGTACGTAAGGGACATCTAATCTTTTGGTTTGTGTGAACACATTCGAACCGATCAGGACAAAAAAAACTGCTAACATTGTTTTTAAATAACTCATAATCTTAAATTTTAATATGTAACAAAATTAATTTTACTTGCGAACTGATTATGTATTAAATCATATACTTTAGGTTCGATGGTCTAGTTTCGATCTATTGTTTTTTCGGGTAAAAAAGAAAAACACCATGCCCAATAGTAAGACTCCAATACCGAGCCAAGTGCCCATGCCTGCAAACAGTAGACTAGAATAGAGCAAATAAGCTGAAGCCAAACAGAATATCGCAGGTAACACCGGATATAAAGGCACTTTAAACGGCCGAAGAGCATTGGGCTCCCGGATACGCAACACAAACAAGGCCAGCCCTGTACATAGTATAAAAAACCAGAATATAGGCGCTGTAAAATTCACCATGGCTTCAAAACCACTACGTGCAAAAGAACCGACAACAATCAGCGTCGTTGCGATTGCACCTTGCGTCAGGAGCGCATTCACGGGCGTAGAACGCCCTGTTTTCCAAACATTCATAAATGACAACAAGGAGAAGTCTTTTCCAAATGCATAATTTGTACGCGCACCTGTAAAAATGGTGGCATTGGTAGAAGTGAGCGCGGCAAGCATGACCAACAGTCCGATAAAAACAGCGCCCCTTTCTCCTATTGCCGTACGCATCATATCCACGCCGACAGCTTCGGAACGGGCTATACCGTCTATTCCCAAAACATTGAGGTAGGCAAAATTGATCAGCAGATATATTGCTGTAATGATGAGAATACCTGCTATCATAACAGTGGCCATTTTCTTGCTGCCACCTCGCATCTCGGATGATATATACCCTGCTTCATTCCATCCACCAAATGTAAGGAGCACCATGATCAGGGATGTCCCAATAGCCATTGAAAAATCTACATCGGTCGCTAGAGTTTGTGCAGCAAATTCCCGATCTGCCGGAGCAAAGAAAAGTCCGGCGATAATAAGCACGATCAACCCTGAAAACTGTAAGCCGACGAGGAGTTTTTGGGTTCCAGTACCCACGTGAACCCCAATTATATTGGTTATTGTAAGACCAATGACTACCACGATAGCATAAACCGAAGATGAGTAACCACTTAAGCGGTAAAATTCACTCATGTAATCGCCAACGATAAAGGCAAGTAAAGCAATGGAGCCCGTTTGAATAATACTCATCCGTGCCCAAGCGAAAAGAAAGGCAAAATGTCGACCAAATGCCCGATATAGAAAATGATATTCGCCACCTGCACTCGGAAATGCCGTGGAAAGTTCGGCATAACACATGGCGCCTATCAGAGATATGGCTCCACCAAGCACCCATACAAAGAGGAACATTTCCCAAGTACCGGTACTGTTGGCAACGATGGGAGGTGTTCTAAAAATACCTGCTCCCACGACAATACCAACAATCATGACTATGGCATCGAACACCGTAAGTACCTGCTTGGGGGTGTTTGTTTGAGCGCTTAAAGCAGCACTATGCGGTAATTTCTTCATTTCCTTCATAGGCAGAAGTGTGTTGTCGTATCAACAATACGTATATACTCCACTTACATAACCATAAAGAAATCAAATAGTTCACTGCTGCTCTTACTTTAATAGCAGAAGTGAACTATTCGAGACTGACTTAAGAGCCGAGAGATTACCCCAACAATTCCTTCGCATGCTGAAGTGCAGCATCCCCAGGATTGGCACCACTTAGCATCTGTGCAATTTCGAGAATACGTTTATCTTGATCTAAAAGTCGAATGTTAGACTTGGTTCGCTCGTCCCGATCTTCTTTATATACTTTGAAGTGGGCTGTACCCTTAGAGGCAATCTGAGGCAGGTGTGTAATAGCCAGCACTTGCATATGCCGCGCCAGATTCTCCATCACCTCGCCTACCCTTAACGCCACCTCTCCTGAAATACCCGTATCGATTTCATCAAATATGATGGTCGGTAAAGCAGACCGTTGGGACACGAGGGATTTTATAGCGAGCATGACCCGCGACAACTCCCCACCGGATGCCACTTTGTGGATTGGCTGCAAAGCTTGTCCTTTATTAGCCGAAAATAAAAACTGAACTTTATCCAATCCTTTGGGAGAAATTTTGTCTTCTGTTTGCGGTTCCAAATGTATCTGGAGGTTAGCATTGGGCATACCTACAGCAACGAGCGTATTAATTACACTATCTTGAATAATTGGCAGACTTTGCTGACGCGTCTTGCTGATCTGACGAGCTAGTTCTAGCACCGCATCAAGTTGTTTTTTAACTTCGTTTTCAAGCACAATTAGTGCTTCGTCCTGACTGGATGCCAATTGAAGTTTCGTTTTCAATTGTTCCCGCAGTTCAATTAATTCAACATCCGTATCAAGCCTGTGCTTTTTCAGTAAGGTATAAATCTCACTTAGACGGGAATTCACATGGTCTAGACGATCCCCATCCAAATTTACGCCTTCATTCGCTAATTCTACCTCATTTGCGATATCCTTAATCTCAATATAAGCGCTTTGCAATCGATCGGAAAATTCTTCTGTACGTTTAAAAAATTTGGATACGGACTGCAACTGCTGAACAGCATCTTTTAACAAAGTCTGAATATTAGTATCACCTTCAATTAACAGGTACTGCGTGGTCGACAATCCTTTCTTAATGTCCTCCGCATTTTCGAGTTGCTGCTGTTCCGCTTCTAGTTCTGCCACTTCTCCTTCGACAAGGTTCACCTTTTCCAATTCGTCAAATAGAAATTGGTTATAGTCAAGCTCTGCATTGGCGGCATAAATGTCTTCCTTTAGGGTTAACAGTCGTTGTTCGTATTTTTTTAAATGTTTGTATTCCGCGTTATAGGCCTGCAACAACTTAGCGTTAGCAGCCACGCTATCCACCACAAACAGTTGAAATTCTTCGGTATTAAGCTGTAATGTAGCATGTTGGGAATGGATATCAATTAATTTTTCGCCCAACGCTTTGAGCACATTTAATGTAACTGGTGAGTCGTTGACAAAAGCCCTCGATTTTCCGTCGACGGCTATTTCCCGCCGAATAATAGTTTCTTCCTCATAGTCTAAATCCGTCTCACCAAAAAAATCATTCAATGCATAGGAAGAAACATCGAAATAACCCTCAATAATACATTTCTGACTTTCGTCAAAAAACTGTTTCCCCTCTGCCCGATTACCAACGATTAAACCCAGTGCTCCCATAATGATGGATTTACCAGCACCTGTTTCACCAGTTATTATATTCAGTCCTTTATTGAACGAAATATCAAGATTATCTATTAATGCGTAATTCTTTATATATAAGCGTGTCAGCATGTAATTATTTTTTTAGTGTCTCGTATTTTGAAATATTGGCAGGATCCAGTTCGGCTAACAAATTGTAAATCTTTACGCTTTCATTTCCCGGCATTTTAGAAAAAATGCCGACAAATTCATTTGACTTTGCTGTAAATAACACATTGGTCAATACGTTACCTGTATTGGTACGATCCACCTCCTTTAATCTGGCCATCATTTCCCCCATAGCTCCTTTGGCTTTTGCTTCATTCTCAACCATATTATCAAGCCCCTCTCTATGAAAGGAATACGAAAACTCGCGGTAAGGCATATATATTCGATCTACCAGATTTGTAATCAGCCAATACCGGTTATCCATAGCTTCCATCCCTCGCCAGCCTTCAACTTGGGAGCTCTGCGAATAATTCATGATCGTACGCGCTTTTGAAAACATGGCCGTACCTCCGGATTTCCGGAATGAATCCATATCCATTCCGATAATGATATTGGCATAAAAGCCCAATAAAGAAGATAACGGCCCCAGATTCTGATTATCATTAAAATCCAACTGTTCTCCTTCAACATACGAAAAATTAAAATATTTATCCCTGAAACTTAAAATCGGGCTGTTATAGTTCGTTCCATATACCGGTCGAGCAGAATTTACCTGTGCAGTAGCTTTATATTGTTTGGATCCATCATACTCTGTAATGATGATATTAAAGCTACAATCAATACGTTCTTCTGGACGAATCGCTTTATCCGTCCACGACCTGTTGTTTAAAAAATCAGAAATAACACGTTGAAGCAATTCTAATGTTCTGGCATTTGTATTCTGCAATTGCGGTGCAGAAAGTTCTACTCTTGCATTTAGTTCCTGAGCGAAAACACAAGCGATGGAGACAGATAGCAAAATTATAGTTACGTAAATTCTTCGCATATGATTTGATTATGACTCAAACTTAGACAAAAGTTTTTTGAACTTCTATAAATCAATAGAAAATAATATGTTTGTATGGATGACGGACTTTAGTAAACAATTAAGCAAATACATGCCGGATGAAGCAGCGCCGATTATTTCACAATGGATAAACGATACTAGTTGTCGATTCAAAGTGACGCGAAGCAGATCTTCCAAGCTAGGGGATTACAGAGCTCCCTTTCGAGGCAGCACACATCAGATTACGGTCAATCATGATCTCAACCCATATTCCTTTTTGATTACAACAATACATGAATTTGCGCACTTGAAGACCTGGCAAGCCCATAAGAGTCTTGTAAAACCACATGGATTGGAATGGAAAGAAAATTTCAAAATACTGATGCATCCATTTTTAAAATTGAATATTTTCCCGCAGGAGATAGTACATGCTATTTCGAACTATATGTCCAATCCAGCGGCGTCCTCCTGCACAGATCTGCATCTTTACCGTATCCTTAAAAATTACGATCAGCTCGATGCTTCTATCCATACGGTAGAAGAACTTCCTGAAAACAGCATCTTCCAACTCAAAAATGGCCGTACCTTCCAAAAAAAGGAAAAATTGAGAAAACGATATAGATGTATTGAAGTAGAAACCAACAGAATATACCTCTTTCATCCTATAGCCGAGGTCACACCACTAAATACCGACATATAAGTTATTTATTTTACTCCAATACTCATGAACAAGATAACATTACTCATACTCTTTTTTTCGTCAATGGCTTTCTTGTCTTGCCAGAACGCTCAACAGGCTGTACACGATACCACCACTTTGGATAGCATAGCACTGGAAGCCATACAGGAAAACACCTATAAGGAAGCGGTATCCAAACTATCCTCCGACGACTTCTTAGGTCGAAAGCCGTTTACTAAAGGTGATACATTAACGGTAAACTATATTCGGGAACAATTTAAAAACCTAGGACTAAAACCCGGCAATGGAGATTCGTATTTCCAAGAAGTCCCGTTAGTAGAAATAACATCTAAACCGACCTCACCTTCCATTACGTTAACGGGTAACAAGGGAGATTTGACAATTAACTACCTGGAAGATTTTGTAATCGGAACAAAAAGACTACAGGAGCATATTACAATCCCTTCGACAGAACTAGTTTTTGCGGGGTTCGGAATCGTAGCGCCTGAATACGGGTGGAATGATTATGATGGACTGGATGTCAAAGGCAAGACTGTCGTCGTGATGGCATCTGATCCAGGAAGATATGACAAAAATCTTTTCAAAGCGGATACCATGACATACTATGGCAGATGGACGTATAAATATGAAGAAGCGGGTCGCCAAGGGGCAACAGGCATATTAATTATCCATGAAACTGCCGCTGCCAGTTATGGGTGGAATGTGGTGAGAACTGGCTGGAGTGGCCCTCAATTGGATATGGTCACGGAAAACAATGGTGCTTCAAATGTGGAATTTGAGGGATGGATTTCGAACGAAACCGCTAAAAATCTCTTTCAAATTGCAGGTATTGATGCAAAAGTAATGGAAGAAGCCAAAAAACCAGGATTTAAAGCAGTGCCGCTTCAAGTCACTATGGCGGTAAGCTTGAAAAACAACTTCCGTAAATCTAAATCAAATAATGTAATAGCGAAAATAGAAGGGTCTAAAAGGACTGATGAAACGATTATCTACACGGCACATTGGGATCATTTGGGTGTAGGAGAAGCCGTGGACGGAGATTCTATTTATAATGGGGCAGTCGATAACGCCGCGGGTGTAGCCGCACTATTTGAAATTGCGAAGGCGTTCAATGCGGCTAAAGTAAAACCCGAGCGCACTATCGTATTCATGGCACTCACGGCTGAAGAAGAGGGGTTATTGGGGTCTGCCTACTATGCAAGCAATCCGATCTATCCAATTAACAAGACGGTGGCTAACTTAAATATGGATGCTTTTAGCCCTTTGGGAGCGACAAAAGATGTATCCGTTGTAGGGCTGGGTCAAACAGAATTAGAAGATTATGTCAGACAATCAGCTGCTAAATTTGGAAGATTTGTAAAGGGAGAAGGGAATCCATCCTCTGGTGGATTTTACAGATCAGATCACTTCAACTTTGTAAAAAAGGGCGTACCAGGCTTATTCATGGGGAGCGGAGATCAATTGATTTCAACAGATACAACATTGAATACCAAAAGAAAAGAAGCTTTATCAGGCCGTTACCATAACGTTACAGATGAAATCGACGAAAATTGGGACTTTGAAGGCATATTAGCGGATATCCGTTTATTTTTCGACATTGGATATACCTTGAGTTTAGAAAAAACATTTCCCGGGTTCAAAGCAAATTCAGAATTTAAAGAATTAGGTGAGAAACGTCTTTCAAAATAGTACCTTTGTAACGAAGATTAAGATACAATTTAACACATACAAACTATGTTAACAGGAATGAAACATTTACACTCGACTCTAGCTGTAGTGCTCTTATTAGCTTTAGTCATTTCTATTATTATTACTGCAGTTAATTATTTTAAAAGCAATCCTTACAATCGTAAAATAGCACTTATTGGATTTATCAGTGCACATCTACAACTATTGATTGGATTGGTTCTATATTTCACCTCACCATTGGGACTAAAAAGTTTTTCCGGTGAAAACATGAGCAACAGCCTATCGCGTCTATACTTTTTAGAACATCCGTTGCTTATGCTTATTGCTATTGTTTTAGTCACTATTGGGTATTCGAAAGCGAAAAAAGCTAAAGAAGATTACAAAGCGAATAAAACGGTGTTTTTCACCTATACGATCGCTTTAATATTGATTTTGTCACGGATTCCGTGGAGTACGTGGTCTCTTTTAAATTAACATATCATAAAGGCGCTAGCGAGATAGCGCCTTTATGATTAAAATGCTCTTACCTACTTCACAATAGAGTTAAGGTAAACTTCAATATTTAGATATCCTTTCCAATCGGATTGTGAACTAAATTGTAATGCATCACTGCTATCGTTTTTGTTTAGATTCAACCTTTCTTCCCACCCATCGGGAATTCCGTCGTTGTCTGTATCTTTTTCGACATGGATTTCTTTCTCTTGCACTTGCGCCAGATCCATATTGAAAAAATCAGTCTCGCTGTGGACGTTTCTTCCGCTCAGGCCCTTACTTTTTAATTCTTCGATTATTGAATGGTCTATTGCATCGCGCCTTGGAAAAACAGCACCGGCATTATCAACGATATAATCAAATGCAGATAAAGCAGACATATTTGGCACCACACTTGGATAAGCTGCAAAATCTTGCGCATTTTTAAAATTATGATTTGGGATTCCTGGATACCAAAAGTCGTTTGATTCAATCATCGTCCCATCAAGTTTACCATTTTGGTTGTTATCATAATAATTTCCTTTTTGGAAGAGATTAAAATTCTGATTTCCCCTAGAAAATGGTGTGAGTTTGGTTTGAGGAGTTGAAGGACCTCCAATAAAGTAATTATTTAAAATCAACACATTTGAAATCACAGCTGACTCCCCTCCCAGAATATAAGCATCAGCTGAAATGGAATGCGCAGGATTAACGGTATTTTTATTCCCAAAATTATAAACAATATTATTAACAAATTCATTGATTCCTTTTACCTTAGGATTACGGGTTTTATTACTGTGATAAAGACATTTGAGTATGCTAATTTTCCCACCAGATTGAATTAATCCTCCAGCCGAATGATTAAAAGCATGCAGGCCTTGACCAATTATGCTATTTTGCAAGGTTATATCGGAAGGTTCGTCGCCTTTCTTATCCCAACTGATTGAAAATACTTCATCGAGTCCCCAGGTAATTGACATGTGATCTAAAATGATATTTTTACCGTTGGATATTCCCGAGGCATCTTCATTTTTACTTGCTCCGCCATTGACACCCAATCGAACACGCAAATAGCGGGAAATTGTATTATTTGCCCCCGTAAATGACATCGTTCTACCATAAACAGTCACACCATCTCCCGGAGCAGTCTGCCCAGCGATAGTGGTAAAGGGTGCAACACTTAGCTTACTCTTAAGTTTAATTACCCCGCTAACTTTAAAGATTACAAAGCGCCCTGGTTGACTTACGGCATCCCGTAATGACCCTTCTCCTTCGTCTGCTAAATTTGTCACAAAGTAGACCTGTGGTTGATCTGCTCCCCTCGCTCCTTTGGCAAAACGGCCAAAACCTTCGGCTCCAGGAAATGCCATGGTTTCTTGTGAATACACGTTTTGGGACATAAATAGCGATATGACAATCGGTATAAAAAAATGTTTTATTGGTGTCATAGGATTTAAAATTTAATGGTTAGAAATTTCAACTCACAAACTTCAACTATTTAATTTAATAAATTGACCTGTGCCATCCTGCTCGAAATATGTTTTGAAAACGAAAAAAAGAGGTCTGCTAAAATTGAGTTTTTAGTTTATTTTAAATTTATAAAAATATTTATGTTTATTTGTAGCTTTTAGGTTACATAACGTGGGGCATCTATATTAAAATCGTTAACTTTACAACCTAATTTTCAATGAAAATCAATTAAAAATGAGTGCAGATATCAATAAACTAGAACAGATTGCATCACAAGTAAGACGAGACATTGTACGTATGGTACATGCTTGTCAATCTGGACACCCTGGAGGATCATTAGGATGTACAGATTATTTCGTTGCATTGTATTTCCATGCAATGAAACATAATCCTTCTTTTAATATGAACGGTGATGGAGAAGATTTATTTTTCTTATCAAATGGACATATTTCGCCGGTATTTTATAGTACATTGGCGAGAGCAGGATATTTTCCGGCAGACGAACTGGCCACTTTCCGTAAGATTAATTCTCGGTTACAAGGGCATCCGACCACACACGAACACCTACCAGGAATTCGTGTTGCTTCCGGATCTTTGGGGCAAGGGTTATCCGTTGCAATTGGTGCTGCACAAGCAAAAAAATTAAATAAAGACAATCAATTGGTATACGTACTGATGGGAGATGGTGAGCTACAAGAAGGTCAGGTATGGGAAGCAGCAATGTACGCTCCTCACAACAAAGTAGACAATCTTATTGCTGCTGTAGACTATAATGGTGCGCAAATCGATGGGCCTACTAATCAAGTGCTATCATTAGGTAATTTAAGAGCCAAATGGGAAGCTTTTGGATGGGATGTGTTGGAAGTAGAAAAAGGTAATGATATGACATCTGTGGTTGCTGGCATCGAGGAAGCGAAATCACGCACCGGCAAGGGCAAGCCTGTGATGATCTTATTGCACACCGAGATGGGATTTGGTGTTGATTACATGATGGGATCACATAAATGGCATGGTGTAGCACCCAACGACGAGCAACTACAACTTGCGTTGGATCAGATCCCTAGAACGGTTGGAGATTATTAATATTAGATAGGAGATGTTAGATAGGAGATGTTGGACTCCTAATATCTAAACATTATAAAAGAAAATTATACGGATGAAAAAATTCACATATACTGAATCAAAAGATACACGTTCAGGCTTTGGAGCTGGTTTATTGGAAGCGGGGAAAACGAACGACAATGTAGTAGCGCTTTGTGCAGACTTAATCGGCTCATTAAAGATGAATGACTTCATCAATGAATTTCCGGAGCGTTTTTTCCAAATTGGAATTGCGGAAGCAAATATGATGGGAATTGCAGCAGGTTTGACTATTGGTGGCAAAATTCCTTTTACGGGAACTTTTGCAAACTTCTCAACAGGCCGAGTGTATGATCAAATTCGTCAGTCTATTGCCTATTCAGACAAAAACGTAAAAATATGTGCTTCGCATGCGGGCCTTACATTGGGTGAAGATGGCGCGACTCACCAAATATTAGAAGATATCGGCTTGATGAAAATGCTTCCCGGTATGACGGTTATCAACCCATGTGACTTTAATCAAACAAAAGCTGCAACAATAGCATTAGCCAGCCATATTGGGCCTGCATATTTACGTTTTGGCCGTCCAGTCGTACCTAACTTTACACCTGCTGATCAAAAATTTGAAATCGGCAAAGCGGTTCTATTGAATGAAGGTAAAGATGTAACGATTATTGCTACCGGTCACTTGGTATGGGAAGCTATTAAGGCTGGTGAAGAGTTAGAAAAATTAGGTATCGATGCCGAGATCATCAACATCCACACGATCAAACCATTAGATACGGAAGCTATTTTAAAATCAGTTGTCAAAACAGGGTGCGTTGTTACAGCGGAAGAACACAATCGTTTGGGAGGCTTAGGAGATAGTGTAGCGCAAGTATTGGCTCAAAAATTACCTACTCCACAAGAGTATGTAGCGGTAAATGATAGCTTCGGTGAATCGGGAACTCCTGCACAGTTGATGGAGAAATATGGACTGACTGCATCAAGTATCGTGGCGGCAGCAAGAAAAGCGATTAGCAGAAAATAAAACAAATGGAAGACGCCTTAATCATATCAAAATTTGCTGATGAGCGTACGCGCGAAGAGGCGTTCGGCTATTTGCTAAAAAAATATCAACAAAAAATCTATTGGCATGTCAGACGCATGGTCATTAATCATGACGATGCGGATGACGTGACACAGGATATTTTCATAAAAGTGTGGCGTAATTTAGAGAAATTTAGAGAAGATTCGCAATTATACACTTGGCTGTACCGCATCGCGACAAATGAATGCATTACTTTTCTGAACAAGAAAAAGCAAAAACACAATGTATCCTTAGACGATGATAGTTCAGCATACTTGTCGGAGACATTAGCAGATGGACACTATTTCAATGGAGATAAGGCACAACTTAAGTTACAGCAAGCTCTACTTACTCTTCCCGAAAAACAGCGGTTGGTCTTTAATATGAAATATTTTGAAGATCTTAAATACGATGAAATATCGGAAATACTTGGAACAAGTGTAGGTGCACTAAAAGCCTCTTATCATTTGGCGGTGAAGAAAATAGAACATTTTTTTAACGCGAATGATTAAACCTTTTAGTGATAAAAGTATCTATACCCATACGATGAAGGAAATAAACACATACCATGACGAATTAGGAGGAAACAAGCTTCCTGAAGCATTGCGTGTCAATCCTTTTGCCGTACCTCCAGACTATTTCAGAGCACAAGAATCGACCATTCTCTCCCTCGTAAAATTAGAGAAATTAGCGGTTCAAAACGAGAATGGTGTTATACCAGATGGATACTTCGAAAAACTTCAAGACAATATATTAGCCAAAGTTGTCGAACAAAAATTAAAAGATCAAGTTAGTGCCACAGGATTTAAAGTGCCAGAGCATTATTTTGAAGAATCAGCATATCAAATTCAAAGTAAACTTTTTGAAGAAACACTTCGCAGTCAGGTTATAACGACGGGTTTTACCATTCCTGTAGACTATGCTGATGTAGCCGAAGATACTATTCTTAACCGAATAGTAGAGGAACAGTTAAAGGCTACCGTAAATCGTGATGGCTATGAGGTTCCAGCAGATTACTTTGAAACACTAGCGCAAGATATTATATCAAATATCGCTGTGGAAAAATTAAAAGCCAAAGTTACGGAAACCGGATACGGTGTACCTGTTGAATATTTTGATCGTTTGTCCGAAAAGACCTTGATGATGTCGGCTCACGCCAATAGTCAGGAAAATGTCGTGAAGGTTTTAACGCTTCCTACAGAAAAGGGTACAACGGTTACTCCACTACTCTCGCGAAAAAGATGGGCAAGTTATACCGCCGCTGCCGCCGTCACTGCGATAATAAGTATAGGTTCATATTTTTCGTTCAACCAGCAGGACAACACCGCATCGTCGGAAGGTATATCTCTTTCGGGAATACCTGATGAAGCAATAGCTAGTTATTTAGCTCAGGTTTCGGACGCCAACGATCTGGTCTTTTTCTCGGAGTATTTGGATATTCCTGAAAATGTGGAAATAGGTAATCAAGTTAAAGATAACGATATCGAGGAGTACTTAAATTATATGCTATAATGCTACGCTTTAAACAAATATTAATTACACTCTGCTTTTTATTTACACTTCAATGGGCTTCGTTCGCACAGCAACGGAACTTTGAAGTTATTGAAAATAAAAAAATTGCTTATATCACCAAGGAGTTAAAGTTAACGCCTGCCGAATCGCAAAAGTTCTTTCCGATTTACAACCAGTATAATCAGGAAATTTGGGATCTTAAAAAGGCAAAAAGAGGCTTGAATGCGCCGCAAAACACGAATTCGTTCAATGGGAAAAGAGATGTAATTGCTTTTGATGCGAAAGAAGTGGATGTAAAAAAAGTATACAGAAGTAAATTCGGGCAGATAATCGGACAGGCGAGAGCCTCACAATTCTTTCAAGTAGAAGAAGATTTTATCAACATGCTTGCCAAGGAATACAAAAGCAGACCAAAAAAATAATAAAAACATAATATACTTCTATTATTTTTAGCGAGAATCTTCCTTAACTTCGCATAATGATTAGTAATAGAGAGCTGTTTTTAAAAAACACCGCACAAACTTCTGATAGCCCACGTCTTATTGAAATAGAACGGGCAGAAGGTTCATTCCTCTACGGACCTCATGGAGAAAAATATTTAGATCTGGTCTCTGGATTTAATGTAAGTAATATCGGACACCGCCATCCCAAGGTGCTCGAAGCGATCAAAGAACAACTCGACAAATATCTACATGTAACTGTATACGGCGAATTTGTACAGGCACCTCAAGTACAATTTGCGACGAACTTACTCAAACAATTACCTACTCATTTTGAGTCGGTATACTTGACCAATTCGGGAGCTGAGGCTGTGGAAGGATCCATGAAGGTTGCAAAAAAATATACAGGTCGTAGGCAAATTATTGCCGCTAAAAAGGCTTATCACGGAAGTACACAAGGAGCCCTTAGTCTTATTGGCAATCCAGCATATCAACAAGCGTACGCTCCCCTCTTGCCTGAGATCGAATTTATTGAATACAACAGTATTTCTGATCTAGCCCTTATCACCCATGATACCGCCGCAGTTATTATCGAAGCTATACAAGGTGAGGCGGGCGTACGGGTACCTAGTGTAAGCTATATGCAGGCCTTGCGTACCAAATGCAATGAAACCGATACTTTATTAATATTTGACGAGATACAAACTGGTTTTGGCCGCACCGGAAAATTATTTGCCTTTAATCACTTCGGTATCATTCCCGATATCCTCATGTTGGCCAAGGGAATTGGAGGGGGTATGCCCCTAGGTGCCTTTGTTGCATCCAAAAAGGTTATGGATGTCATAAAAGATAATCCAATGTTAGGCCATATCACTACATTTGGAGGACACCCCGTATCCTGTGCCGCAGCTTTAGCTTCATTGCAAGTGATTATCGACGAGCAACTTATAGAACAAGTTGAAATAAAAGAAAAATTATTTAGGCAGGAATTAAATCACCCCAAAATTAAAGAAATCAGAGGCTTGGGATTGATGATGTGTTTACAATTGGAAACTTTTGACCAAGTATATGCCGTAAGTAAATACTGCGCAGAAAAAGGAATTATGATAGACTGGTATCTGCATTGTGAAACAGCATTACGTGTAGCGCCTCCATTAACCATCTCCGAACAAGAAATAAAACAAGCCTGCAAAATAATAAAAGAAGGAATTGATAAATTCTGTTAATATTCTTATTTTTTTCTATAAAGATAATATGCAGATAGCAGAGAAGAAGTCTATAAATTTGTTTTTATATGAGATTATAATTGCATATAAAAACAAATTTATCTAAGTTTAAAAAGACATAAACCTATAACAATGGACAACAGAAGAAACTTTCTACAAAAAAGCTTACTTACTCTCGGAGGAGCCTTGGTTGGTACTTCATTATTAAATGCTAAAGAGAATATTGGCGTCGCTGCTAAGAAAATAACCATCAATCAAAACGATGTTATTTTATTCCAGGGGGATTCGATAACCGATCACGGCCGTAAAAGAGATAATTTAGAACCGAATAACACGGATGCTTTCGGAAAGGGCTATGCTATGATTGCTGCAAGCCAGTTGTTAAACAAATATGCTGACAAAAATATACAGATTTACAATAGGGGTATAAGCGGAAATAAGGTTCCGCAACTTGCGGAACGATGGACTACAGATTGCATAGCGCTTAAACCAAATATTTTAAGCATTATGATTGGGATCAATGATTATTGGCATAAAAGGAACGGGAATTATGAAGGTTCTGCTGAAACATATAAAGATAACTATAGAAAATTACTTGATCAAACCTTGGTAGCATTACCTCAAGTAAGATTGATTATTGGCGAACCTTTCGGGGTCAAAAATGTGAGTCACGTTGACGACACTTGGTTTCCAGAATTAACACGATATCAGGAAGTCGCAAGCGAAATAGCAAAAGAATATCGTGCTGTATTTATTCCATACCAATCTATTTTTGATAAAGCAGAAAAAAGAGCTAACGGAAAATATTGGACTACAGACGGAGTACATACCTCATTAGCGGGCGCGAACTTAATGGCTCAGCATTGGCTTGATACCGTAAAATAATAATACAAGTCTACCATCAGAAACAACAAAAATTAACTATGGAAAACTATCTCTTCCTTATTATTCTCACCTTAATAGTTCTAGCGATAATCGATCTGATGGTCGGCGTTAGTAATGATGCCGTAAATTTCCTTAACTCGGCTATCGGCTCTAAAGCCATTCCTTTCAAAACCATCATGATCGTAACAAGTATTGGGATTATATGTGGAGCTGTTTTTTCCGGTGGTATGATGGAAATTGCCCGAAGTGGCATTTATATACCGAGTGAATTCAGCTTTAATGACGTCATGATCATCTTTCTTGCTGTCATGATTACTGATGTTATTTTATTGGACGTTTTTAATTATTTCGGACTTCCCACTTCGACTACCGTATCTATCGTTTTCGAACTACTGGGCGCTGCGGTATGTTTGGCCATGTACAAGATCATTAGTGAAGATGCAGCTTGGAATACCATATCTAACTATATCAATACCGAGAAAGCAACAGCGATTGTAGGGAGTATCTTACTATCTGTATTTCTATCGTTCACTGTCGGTATGATCGTACAATATATTTCAAGGCTTGTTTTTACTTTCCAATTTGAAAAGAAAATAAAATCCATTGGTGTATTATTTGGCGGAATAACATTAACAGCAATAAGTTATTTCATTCTAATAAAGGGGCTCAAAGGCGCTAGTTTTATCTCTGGTAATGCTCAAAGCTGGATTAAAACCAATGAAGTCTATCTACTCTTAGGTTGCTTTCTAATGTTTACATTGATAAGCTTTATCCTCACGCGTCTCAATATCAATATCCTAAAACTTATTATAGGCGTAGGTACGTTTGCACTTGCACTATCCTTTGCTGGAAATGACTTGGTTAATTTTATTGGCGTTCCGGTTGCTGCATTACAATCGATCAATATTTTCCGAACGACAGGCGCTGATCCAGACACGTATATGATGACTGCATTAGGTTCGGACGATATTGTTGCACCCATGTGGATATTAGCAGCAGCTGGCGTAATAATGGTCATAACCTTGTGGACTTCTAAAAAAGCAAAAACGGTCATCGAAACGGAGATGAGCTTAAGTAACCAAGACTCTGGTGTTGACAAGTTCAAGTCAAACGCTTTGGCCCGGCAGATTGTACGGTCTTTTATCAGCTTTGGCAACATTATAAGCCATGTAATGCCTCGGACACTACAAGCTCGATTAGACAAACAATTTGAAAATCCTTTATTAGAAAAAGGAGCAAATAAAAGATCGGGAGAAGAACCTATGTTTGATATGGTAAGAGCTTCGGTAAATTTAATGGTGGCAAGTAGCTTGATTGCACTTGGAACCTCTATGAAGCTCCCTTTATCGACCACCTATGTTACATTTATGGTAGCCATGGGTACTGCGTTTGCAGATAGAGCTTGGGGTAGAGAAAGTGCCGTATATCGAGTTTCAGGAGTATTTCACGTAGTAGGCGGGTGGTTTGTCACCGCAGGTTGCGCATTTGCAGGTGCTTTTATATTGGCCTATCTACTAAAAGTTGGTGGCATCGTCACCTTTGTCCTAGCGATCATTGTATTGACGATTTTCTTGTATAGAAATTCCAAAAGTCACGACCGGAAAGTGAAAGAGCAATCAGCAAGAAAACTTCAGTTAGAAAAAAAAGACATACAAACGCTACAGCAAGTGACAGAGGCAAGTGCAAATCAAATCAGTGAGATCATCACCAAAACGAACATGCTCTTCAAAGATGTTATAGAAGGATTGATTAACCAGGATCTATTGGTTTTAAATACAGATAAGAAACTAATTAAAAAATTACAAAAAGACCTCAATTCCACCAATTCGTCGCTTTACGACTTTATCCGGAATCTCGACGACTCTTCTGTAAAAGGGAGCCGGTATTATATTCAATCTTTAGGATACCTTCAGGATATCGTCGAAAATGTAGGCGTCATTTCATCCAACATCTACGATCATGTGGACAACAATCACAAACCGCTTAAAATTAATCAGGCGAAAGATCTAAAGTATATTGTGGAAAAATTGGGCCAATGGTATTCCAAGATAAATGATGTGTACAAACGACAGGACTTTTCTAAAATTGATGATATTATTGAAGAAAGACTGGAACTACAGGATATAAATAACCAATTTTTGGATCGGCAAATCGAACGCATTCGAACGTCCGAAAACAGTCCGAAAAATTCAAAGTTATATTTTTCTATTCTACTCGAAACAAATGAGCTGATTAGTTCTACATTCAAACTTATCCGATTGCACCAAGAGTTTGAACGTTTCAGAAGTTCAACTTCATAAAAAAGTGAACCGGAAGGTTCACTTTTTTTATGAAGCTTTTTTAATGCGTTAAAACTTGGGGAAGTTCCTCAATTTCTACTTCTCCACTCTCTGTAAGAGTGACGAATTTTACCGGAACAATCTCGTTTACTAGAAGTGGATCATAGGGTGTGCGTACCTTGACGTAATTTTTAGAAAAACCATGCATATAACCATCCTTTACATCGGATTCAAACAACACCTCTCCTACTTCTCCTAATTGAGATTCGTAAAAAGCTCGTCGTTTTTTTTCAGACAAAATATGTAACATTTTGCTCCTATCACTTCGTTGTGCCCCTGGAACAGCGCCTTCCATTTGAGCTGCTATTGTATTTTCGCGTTCTGAATAGCTAAAAACGTGTAAATAGGAAATATCCATCTCATTGATAAAGTTATAGGTATCTATAAAATCTTCGCGAGTTTCCCCTGGAAAGCCTACTATTACATCTACTCCAATACAACAGTTTGGCATCAAGGATCTTATTTTAGCAACTCGTTCCGCATATAACTCCCGTTTATAACGACGGCGCATCTGCGCCAGTACCTTATTATTACCGGCCTGTAACGGCATATGAAAATGTGGCACAAATCGTTCGGACTGCGCTACGAATTCAATAATCTCATTGGCTAAAAGATTTGGCTCAATAGAAGAGATACGGATACGATCGATACCTTTCACATGATCCAACGCTTTTACCAAGTCTAAAAATTTATCCTGACGTTTACCGTCTCGGACACCGAAATCACCGATATTAACCCCAGTTAACACGATTTCTTTAACCCCGGAAGCGGCAATCTCTTCCGCCTGACGCACAATGTCTTCAATCTTACCTGAACGACTAGCACCGCGAGCTAAAGGAATGGTACAGAATGTACAGGAGTAATCACACCCATCCTGAACTTTTAAGAAGGTACGCGTACGATCTCCGATGGAAAAAGCAGAAACAAATTGATTTGTTTGATCGATGGGTGCATTATGAATAATTGTCTTCGCTTGCTTTGTCAAATCATTGATGTGTTCAATGATATTAAATTTTTCGGCGGCACCTAATACCATATCCACGCCCGGAATTTCAGCAATTTCTTTTGGCTTCAATTGAGCATAACATCCCACTATGGTTATATACGCATTCGGAGAATGTTTCAATGCCTCCTTTACCACCTTTCTACATTTTTTGTCGGCATGATCTGTAACCGAGCAGGTATTGATCACATATACATCTGCTTGACTGTTAAACGGTGTAGTTTCATAACCCGCATCTTTAAAGATACGACCAATTGATGACGTTTCTGAGAAATTCAGCTTACATCCTAAAGTGTAGAAAGCAACTTTTTTATTCATCTTTATTATACGCTCTTAACTTTTATATACCAGCCTGCTGTAGGCAGGATATTATCCATGTGTTAGGATATTTAAAACATGAATATGTGATAATATCCGCAAAAATACACAAAAAGACACAAAATGTGAGTTGTTGAAAAATTGTGATATTCTAATGATGCAAAAACACTTATCTTCGTAACATTCAAAAATAAAAATCATGAAACAGTATTTAGATTTGCTAAAGCATGTGTATACGACAGGCATAGAGAAAACGGATCGTACGGGAACGGGTACTAAAAGTGTTTTTGGCTATCAAATGCGTTTTAATTTAAAGGAAGGTTTTCCACTCGTTACTACCAAAAAGCTACATCTTCGTTCGATTATCCATGAGTTGATTTGGTTTTTAAAAGGAGAAACGAATATTCAGTACCTGAAAGAGAATGGTGTCAGTATTTGGGACGAATGGGCGGATCAAAAGGGCAATTTGGGACCGGTTTATGGTTCGCAATGGCGTTCTTGGCCTACTCCAGACGGAAAACACATTGATCAGATCTCGCAAGTGATCAATCAGCTAAAAATGAATCCGGACTCACGCCGTATCATCGTATCAGCCTGGAACGTTGCTGAAATTGAAAACATGGCTTTACCTCCATGTCACGCATTTTTTCAATTTTATGTAGCTCCAGCACAACCAGAAAAAGGAATAATAAGACCTCAGTTATCCTGTCAGCTGTATCAACGCAGTGCAGATATATTTTTAGGTGTTCCCTTCAATATTGCTTCTTATGCTTTGTTGACGATGATGGTAGCACAAGTTTGTAATATGGAGGCGGCTGATTTTGTACACACCCTTGGAGATGCACACATCTATAGCAATCACTTTGAACAAACGGAATTGCAACTTTCAAGGGATCCGAAGTCACTTCCAAACTTGAAAATCAACCCTGATGTTAAAGACATTTTCGACTTTAAATTTGAAGATTTTGAATTGACGGATTATGAATATCATCCACATATCAAGGCTCCTGTAGCTATATAAGCTTATATTCATATCAGGAAGAGTAAAGAAATATTTTTAAGAAATGAACAATCCCAAACTAACTTTGATAGTCGCCGCTGCGGAGAACAATACCATTGGAAAAGGCAATAAAATGCCATGGCACTTACCTAATGATTTTAAATATTTCAAGAAAAACACCCTTGACCACTCTATAGTGATGGGTCGTAAAACTTTTGAATCCATTGGAAAGGCTTTGCCCGAACGGAGGAATATTGTGATTACACATGATCTTAACTATAAAGCAGAAGATATTGATGTCGCAAATAATCTAGAGGAGGTCTTAACGTATTGCAGAGATGAACGTGAAATATTTATTATTGGTGGTGCTGAAATCTACAGACAAACACTTCCTTTTGCACAAAAAGTTCTTTTAACACGTGTACATACTATAGTTGAAGGTGACGCATTCTTTCCTGAATTAGTTCCTGCATCATGGAAACTTGTTAGTTCAGAAGCTCATCAAAAGGATGAAAAACATGCTTTTGATTATTCATTCGAGGTCTACCAAAAGATTGAGATTTGAGAACAAAAAGGTCCATGGGTGTAAATTACCATCCTTTTAAAGCAGCTTCTATCAACTCGCTATAAAATGCTGTCTCGCTCATTCCGGATGCTCTTACCTGCTGGGGGATAAAACTCTGTGCTGTCTGCCCAGGAATAGTATTAATCTCTATAAAATAAAATTTATCTGTGTCGTGCTCTAAAAAGAAATCGACACGAACCATACCTTTGCAGTTTAGGCGGATATAGATTTCCTTTATAAGACGTACCGCTCTTGTTTGCTGTTCTTCATTCAAATCCGCCGGTGTGATTTCTTCTGTAAGCCCAGGGCTATATTTCGCCTCGAAATCAAAAAATTCGCGGGTAGTTTTTACTTCGGTAGCTGGCAAAACAACAAGCTCCCCTTGCGGATTACGAAATATACCTTGCGAAAATTCCCGACCGTTTACAAACTCTTCGACGAGAACCTGCTTGCCCGTATTTTCGGCATCGAAAGCCTTATCCAATGCTTCCCTTAAACCCGCCGCTTCTTTTACTTTTGTCATCCCAATACTACTACCACCAGCATTAGGTTTTACAAAATAAGGCAACGTTAATTTTTCTTCGACCAATTTCACACCGTCTTTTCTATGACTTTCAAAAAGTAACACCGATTTAGCTAAATGAAGCTCAGAAATGTCAGAAAGTATCGCTTTCGTATACCCTTTATTCATCGTTAACGAAGAGGTCAGCGCGCTGCAGGAGGTATATGGCAATCCAATCATATCAAAATAGCCCTGCAAACGTCCATCTTCGCCCGGCGAACCGTGCAGAATAATAAAAGCAACATCAAACCGAACCGAAGTACCGTTGAAATTGAGCGAAAAATCTTCTTTATCAATCACATGCTTTACGTTCTCGTCATCTTGATAAAACCAGCCTTCCACAGTGATATCGATCAGGTAAACCTCATATTTATTTTTATCCAGCTGACTATACACGAATTGCGAGCTTTTATAAGATACTTCCGCTTCGCCGGTATATCCTCCAGTAATTAATGCTACTTTTGTTTTCATTATTATCATTAGTTCATCTGCACAAACTTAGATAAAATGCTTTGCATTCACGAAAGCCCAATAGAAAAAATACTATTCTTAATTTGCTTTTATATATAATTAAGATCACATCGAATATAAATGTAAACTATTCATCAATATTTGTTTTAAGGCACGAATGAGCGCTACGCGGTTTATTGGTCTCTCCTCTGCCTTTGAAAATTTATTTATCGGGGAAACCTACTTGAGTTGCTGCTAAAAAAAGCATGAATAACTCATGCAAGCTTCATCGCCATTAAAACTTAGCGTAGCGATCTCATTGATACCGATAAAGGACAGCAAGAGATCAATAAACAATTTATTCGGATGAAATATAATTTGCGATACACGGAAAAACGAATATTTTTGCTAATATTAAATATTAATACAATGTAACAACGACCACACTCGTTATTAGATAGTGGGAAATAAAAAACTTGAAAAAAATTCATGTCTAAATTATTATTTTATTTACGAACAGATACCTTCAGAAAGAATCTGATAGGAGCTATCATAGCCATATTTGTATTATTCCTTTTAATATATTTTGGGTTAAAAATTTACACTAAACATGGAGATGCACAGGAAGTACCTGTCCTCAAAGGTATCCATATTGAAGAAGCCAAACGTATCTTGGATCGCGCGGGACTTGAATATGCTGTAGATTCTGTATACCAGATGGATGCAAAACCAGGCTTGGTAATAGAACAAGACCCCGAAGCCAGTGCATTGGTAAAAAATGGACGTACCATTTACCTAACCATTATTACACAGATAGCACCTGAAATAGCATTTCCGGATATCATTGACAAGACCTTTATTGAGGCGTCTGCCATTATCAAAAATCATTCACTGAAGATTGGAGACACGGTCTACGTGTCTGATATTGCCCGGGATGTTGTACTAGATGCCAAATTTGCAGGGCAACCTATCAAAGCAGGAAGAATGGTCTCGAAGGGATCGAATATTACCTTGGTGCTAGGGAATGGACGTGGTGCCAACGAAGTAGAGGTACCTATGGTATTAAATCTTACATTGGCCGAAGCAAAGTTTGCGATTCAGGGGTTGGGTTTGAATATTGGTAATATTACGGGAAATATCATTGACACAGCGACAGCAAGAATTATAGCACAATTCCCAGATACTTCAGCACACATTATCGGTATTGGCACACCGATTGATTTGACTTTATCAAACGACTAATCTTTTATGGAGAAAAAAAGATCTTTCCCGAAATTTCTAAGCATTACTTTGATTATTCTTGTCGTAGTAGGTGCTTTTATTGGCTGGAAGGCCTACCAGACTTTCATCGGACCTTCTGTCACAGATAAGGAAGAGTTTTTCTATGTGCATACCAATGACACGTACGATCTTGTACTAGCAAGGTTGAAATCACAAGGTATTGTAAAACATCCCGATTTATTTGACTTCGCCGCAAAAAAAATGGATTACCCAAACAGTGTGAAAGCAGGTCGATATAAATTGATCCCCGGGATGAGCAACCGCAGGTTGATTGGGAATCTTCGAGGAGGATATCAAGAAGCTGTGAAATTTCGATTTGCAAATGTACGTCTTAAAGAAAGTTTTGCAGCCTTATTGGGTAATAGCTTTGAAGCCGATTCGACAAAGTTCAATGATATATTGAATAACGAAGCTGTGGCTGAGCAATACGGATTCACTACAGATAATTTCTTTTCGATGTTTGTTCCCAACACCTATGATATCTATTGGAATACTTCCCCAGATAAAATAGTTGCTCGTTTTCATAACGAATACAAAAAATTCTGGACGGATGAGCGTAAACAAAAAGCACAGGCTGTCAACCTTACTCCTATCGAAGTATCTACACTAGCATCTATTGTAAAGGGCGAAGCACTTCATGTAGACGAGATGCCTAAAATTGCGGGACTATATTTGAATAGACTTCGGAAAGGGATGTTATTACAGGCCGATCCGACTGTTATTTTTGCGAATAATGATTTCACTATCCGCCGTGTATTGAATAGGCATTTGACCATAGATAATCCGTATAATACGTATCGGTATAAAGGTTTACCTCCTGGACCGATCATGATGCCGAGCATCGCATCAATCGATGCCGTTTTAAATCCAACAGATCACGATTACATCTACATGTGTGCCGAGGCTGATTTTTCAGGATACCATGCCTTTGCCGTAACGGTGGCCGAACATCAGGTTAATGCGCGTAAATTCCAAAAAGCATTGGATGAAAGAAATATTAAAAAATAACTATGTACGTTTTTGAGCACCGATTAAGAGTAAGGTATGCCGAAACAGATCAAATGGGCTATGTTTACTATGGCAATTATGCAGCATATTATGAAGTAGCACGTACTGAAATGTTGCGTAATACCGGTATATCTTACAGAGAGTTGGAAGAAATGGGTTTTATGCTGCCGGTCATAGAATTGCAGTCCAAATTTATACAAGCAGCAACCTACGATGAACTCATTACCATCAAGACAACGATACGAGAGAAACCGAATATCCGAATTAAATTTGAATACGAGATATTTAATGAGGCGGCGACGTTACTTAATACAGGAATGACACAATTGGTTTTTGTAGATATGCAAAAAAATAGACCTTGCCGTCCTCCGCAAATTTTTCAAGATAAGATGAGCCCTTACTTTGAGTAAGATGAAGAAAGTCCATCATAATTTATTGCATTTCAAACCATATGACAACTTCATAGAATGGTCTAAAACCGCTATTCTTCCAGGTTTCGGCAAACTTCCGTTGTATACTGTTGCTACATTTTTTTTTCAGGAGATAGCTCGTGAATCTATTCTTAATAAAGCATCTTCCCTAGCTTATAATTTTATGTTGGCTATTTTTCCGGGTATTATTTTCTTATTCACCTTGATTCCTTATATTCCTGTAGATAATTTTCAGCAAGGTCTAATGGATTTTTTAGCTATTGTCATTCCTTTTGACGCATTTACTATTATTCAATCCACTTTAGAAGACATTATAAAAAAACAAAATGGTGGATTATTATCTTTTGGTTTTGTATTGGCCACTTTTTTCTCAACCAATGGTATGACTACCTTAATGATGGCATTTAATAAGTCTTCTTTGGCAAATGAGAATAGAAGTTGGGGAAGAAGAAGATTAATCGCTTTGGGTCTATCTTTTTCTATCATTGTTGCTTTGACATTGGGAATTGCTTTCTTCACGGGAGCTGGTATAGTCATCTCCTATTTAAAGGAGCAGATTTCTTATGATCTTTCGTGGTTTTGGACCTTCATCATCAAAGCAGCACGCTGGATAATATTATTTGCTATTTATTTTTTAACCGTAAGTATGCTGTACAAATTTGGCCCATCTGTAGCCAAAAGATGGAAGCTTTTTAGTCCTGGTGCCACCCTAGCTACTATCCTCGCCATTTTAACTTTTTCAGGCTTTGCTTATTACATTAATAATTTCAATGCTTACAACAAACTGTATGGTTCTATCGGAACTATTATTGTGATCATGATTTGGATGTATCTGAATTCATTAATTTTATTGATAGGTTTTGAGCTAAATGCCAGTATTACATTATCTAAACAGAGTATTAAAATCGTCAAGCCAAAAATCTACAATTCATTCAAACAATCCGAATAAGATTCGGATCTGTAAAATATCTTCCAAAAAAAATCAACATAAAATCTTGTAAATAAAAGATTTTCGTATCTTTGCAGTCCTTACATAGTAAGGAAAAGGAGAAAATTAATTAATGGCAAAAAAACAAGAAGCAGAAAAAGAGTTAGCGGCGAAAAACGCAGAGCTACAAGGTGCTGACACTACAGTAGTGAAAGACACTGAAAAGATTGAGTCTGAAGCCGATTCAAACTTAATTGACGAAATCAAATCCAACACGTGGAGCACACCAGAAGGTGACTTCGATTGGGAGCTTGATGAAAAAGCTTTCGGTAATTACAGCGAAACTGAGCGTACTAAATTAGAAGAACAGTATGCTGGTACATTCAACCAAATCAACCAAGGTGAAATTATTGAGGGTATTATTGTATCTGTCAATAATAAGGATGTGGTTTTGAACGTTGGTTTCAAATCAGACGGTCTTGTAGCGTTATCTGAGTTCCGTGACTTACCTGACTTAAAAGTGGGTGACACTGTTGATGTATTCGTAGAGTCCCAAGAAGACGCAAACGGTCAATTGGTATTGTCACGCAAACGTGCTAAAACACAAAAATCTTGGGAAGCTATCAATGATGCATTGGAAAATGATGCTATTATCGATGGTTTCGTTAAGTCTCGTACTAAAGGTGGTTTGATCGTAGACATTAAAGGTGTAGAAGCTTTCTTACCTGGATCTCAAATCGACATCAAACCTATCCGTGATTACGATGTATATGTAGGTAAAACTATGGAATTCAAAGTTGTAAAAATCAACCATGAATTCAAAAACGTAGTCGTATCTCATAAAGTCTTAATTGAAGACGATTTAGAAAACCAAAAATCAGAAATCGTTGCGAAATTAGAAAAAGGTCAAGTATTAGAAGGTACTGTTAAAAATATTACAGATTTCGGTGTATTTATCGATTTAGGTGGTGTTGACGGTTTACTTCACATTACAGATATCTCTTGGGGTCGTATTGAGCATCCAAGAGAAGTTTTGGCTTTAGATCAAACAATAAACGTTGTTGTTTTAGACTTTGATGATGAGAAAAAACGTATCGCATTAGGTTTAAAACAATTATCAGAACACCCTTGGGAATCTTTAAACACCGAATTAGCTATCGGTTCTAAAGTAAAAGGTAAAATCGTAACAGTTGCTGACTACGGTGCTTTCTTAGAAATCATCCCTGGTGTTGAAGGTTTAATTCACGTATCTGAAATGTCTTGGTCACAAAACTTACGTTCTCCTCAGGAGTTCCTAAAAGTAGGTGACGAAATCGAAGCTCAAATCTTAACATTAGACCGCGATGAGCGTAAAATGAGCTTAGGTATCAAACAATTGACTCCAGATCCTTGGAAAAACATTACAGAACGTTACCCTATCGGTTCTAAACAAAAAGCTGTTGTTAAAAACATGACTAACTTCGGTGTATTTGTTGAATTGGAAGATGGTATAGATGGATTAATCCATATCTCAGATTTATCATGGTCTAAAAAAATCAACCATCCTAATGAATTCACTAAAGTAGGTGAAGAGTTGGAAGTTGTAGTTTTAGAACTTGATGAAGAAAACCGTAAATTATCTTTAGGTCACAAACAACTAGAAGAAAATCCTTGGGATACTTTCGAAACAATTTTCACAATTGATTCTATCCACGAAGGTACAGTAATCAAAGTTGGAGACAAAGGTGATATCGTAGCTTTACAATATGGTGTAGAAGGTTTCTGCCCTTCTAAACACTCTGTAAAAGAGGATGGTGCTGCATTGAAAGTAGACGACGTTACGGATTTCAAAATCATTGAATTCAATAAAGAAAACAAACGTCTTGTAATTTCTCACTCTCGTATCTGGGAAGATGCGAAAGAAGAAAGTCGTAAAGAGGAATCCAATGCTCGCAAAAAAGATGCAAAGGCAGCTAATACGGCAGTGAAGAAAGTAAAAGACTCTGTTGAGAAATCTACTTTAGGTGATCTTGATGTATTAGCTCAATTAAAAGAGCAAATGGAAGGTGACGAAAAAAAATCTAAATAATTTTAGATTTCACTAAATAATAAGGCCCCAATCGTACGATTGGGGCTTTTTTTATGTCGGTATTTTGTTGTAATTTTATTAATTAAATTAGTTCGCTATGCCTATTTCTACGCCAATCATTGATATCCATGATTTTTTGCAATTAATTAATAATCCCGGCCTTATCATTCTTGATTCGACAATAGATAAAGTTGATCAAAAATTGGATAAAACAAATTTGCAATTAATCCCCAATTCTGTATTCTTTGATATTGAGGGAACTTTTTCTGAACACAACAGTCCCCTTCCGCATACTATGTTAGCCCGTGAAGATTTTGAACAAGAAGCTCGTAGCCTGGGTATCAATAACAACAGTATATTGGTCATTTATGACCAATGGGGTGTCTACTCCAGTCCTCGTGCTTGGTGGATGTTTCGCTATATGGGACATGAAGAGGTATACGTTTTGAACGGAGGGATGGAAGCTTGGATAAACGAAGGCTTACCCGTGAAAACTGACTATATAACGCCAACAGAAAAAGGAAATTTTATCGCTAAACCGAACAACAACTGGTTTGAAAGCAAACATACGTTATTAAAGAAATTAACTTCGCCCCATATTACCGTTACAGATGCCCGGAGTGCAGGCAGATTCAATGGGATAGCTCCTGAGCCTAGGGAGGGGTTACGATCCGGCCACATTCCTAATTCGACAAACCTTCCTTTTAACCAGTTAATGGATGGTACATTGATTAAACCGGTACAAGAATTGGAGAAAATTTATGTGGGGCACACAGAGCAAAACAAACACAATATATTCTCCTGTGGATCAGGAATTACAGCCTCTATACTCGCACTGGGTGCTTATCAAATCGGTCATAAGGATATCGCCATTTATGACGGTTCATGGTCGGAATGGGGCGCTGATTCAAATCTGCCTATTGAATAATTAATTTATTTCGTACCTGGTAGCGGAACATAGCCGTCATCACCTGATACTTTTGGAAACCGATGGTTTTTCCAGTCTTCTTTTGCTTGCTCGATTATTTCTTTGTTCGTTGCGACAAAATTCCAATAGATAAATCGTTCCTCAGGGAAAGTTCGCCACCAAAAATATATACTGTTGTATTTGCTTTCATTGTAAAAGAACATAGGTACGCTTCTTTGGTAATTAAAATCTGCTTCGATCCATATTCAAATCCATTACTTTCAATATCACCTTCTAAAATATAAAGTCCGCTCTCACCGTACAAGACACCCCGAAGATCAATTAATGTATCTTTTGTAGTTTTAATTTCAATCATATAAAGCGGGCTATAAACAGGTACAGGTGACTTCCTTTCAAATGCCTCTCCTGCAATCAATTTATAATTGACACCTTCTTCTTCCCATCTTGGAATATCCTTTGCTTCTATGTGGAAAAACTCGGGTTCCATGAATTCCAATGTCTTGGGAAGCGCAATCCATATTTGGAGCCCGTGCATATATTTATCTTGATGTCTTAAGTATTCTGGTGTTCTTTCAGAATGTGTTACCCCTTTACCCGCCGTCATCCAATTGACTGCGCCAGGTTGTATCTCCATAGCCGTTCCCAAACTGTCACGGTGCATGATCGCCCCATCAAACAAATAAGTTAAAGTCGATAATCCGATATGTGGATGCGGACCTATATCCAAGTTTTCGTATTCGCTTAGTTTTGCAGGGCCCATATGGTCGATGAATACAAACGGGCCAATAGATCTTTTTTGACGAAACGGCAGTAATCTTCCTACCAAAAAGTTACCGATATCGGCGGCTTTTTCTTCCTGAATAAAATCAGTATTCGACATAACTTATTTACGTTGATGAACAGCTTAAAGTTACGAAAAGTATTAACGTTTTTGAATGGCCCTGAAAATTAAATCAGCCCCTAGACGAGCTGTTCGGTTGTCGATATCATAAGTAGGATTTAATTCCGCTAAATCCATACTTATCAAATTAGGACGTTCTATAATTGTTTCGTAGATTTTATGGAAGGCATGATCTGGTGTTATACCGTTGAAAGCTAATGCGCTTACCCCGGGTGCATATGCTGCAGCAAAAGCATCCATGTCTATCGTTAAGTAGATAATATCTACTTGCTTTCCAAATGTCTGTATATCGTCTATTATTTGATCCACATTCGCCTCATAAATATCCTCAGCAGGAATAATCTTCACTCCTTTGTGCTTAGCAAAATTAAACAATGCCTTCGTGTTACTAATCTGTTGGACACCTATAGCTAGGTAATGAAATTCGACATTCTCCTCAGCAAGGTCGTCAGCTATTTGATAAAAACCTGTTCCAGAACTACCGTTACCATCCAAAGGTTGACGAATATCTAAATGGGCGTCTATATTGATAATACCCACTGTTTTAGTCGTACTCTTTTTGATTCCGCAAAAATGTCCATAAGTAAGTTCGTGTCCACCGCCTAATACAATTGGGAAACCTCCGCTGTCTATAATAGCGGATACAGCCCAACTTAAGGCTTCTTGTGCACCTTCCAGATCACTTAGTTCGCATACGATATCACCGACATCGATCAACTGTAGGTCTTCGGAAGAAAAATGAACGGGTAGATTTGCCAATGTTTTACGTAAATAGGCTGGTCCCTCTATCGCTCCAACGCGTCCCATATTTCGGCGGACACCTTCGTCACAACAGAAGCCCAACAACACCACTGCGTTAGAAAGATCGGCTTTATTTCGAAGATCAATATTTTTTATTAGCTGATGCCAGCGCAAGAATTCTGGCTGATCGCCATCTTCACGGCCGATCCAAAAACTTACATTTGGTATTCTATAAAGTGGACTGTCAAAGATACCCATCGCATTTAGTTAAAAAGATTATCAATTAGCATATCGTCAACGTGGATTGCCCGAGTTACATTTAACTGTGGACTGCGGGCCAACTCCGTTTCAAGTGCACGCTGGGCTTCCTTATTTCTTGCCCAAGCTCGTCTTGCGATTCCATTATTCACATCAAAGAACAACATTTGTTGCAACTTGACATCCGCTTCTTTTGTACCATCCAAAACCATTCCAAAACCTCCATTCACCACCTCTCCCCAACCGACACCACCTCCATTATGTATGGAGACCCAGGTAGCACCTCTGAAGCTATCACCTAGCACATTATGTATGGCCATATCTGCTGTAAAACGACTACCATCGTATATATTACTGGTTTCCCGGAAAGGCGAATCGGTTCCGCTTACGTCATGATGGTCACGTCCCAGTACAATCGGAGCCGACAATTTACCCTCCCGAACCGCTTTATTAAATTCCTGTGCGATCCGTACCCGCCCAAGTGCATCAGCATAAAGTATGCGTGCTTGGGAGCCAACTACTAAATTATTTTTATCGGCTTCTTTGATCCACTTTATATTATCTTCCAATTGTTGAACAATCTCGCCCGAAGCCTCTTTTTGAAGATCCAATAACACATTCAATGCAATCTCATCTGTCTGACGCAAATCTTCGGTTCTGCCTGAAGTACACACCCATCTAAATGGACCAAACCCATAGTCAAAACACATCGGCCCCAGAATATCCTGCACATACGAGGGGTATTTAAAATGTATACCATCCGATGCCATGACATCCGCCCCTACTCTGCTACAAGCTAACAAGAATGCGTTTCCATAATCAAAAAAATACGTCCCGCGAACGGTGTGCTTATTGATTGCCGCTGCGTGTCTGATCAACGAGCGCTGTACATCCTCTTTAAATTCTTCGGGCCGATTTGCAATCTTATGATTTGCTTCTTCAAATGATAGGCCAACCGGATAGTATCCTCCCGACCAGGGATTATGCAAAGAAGTCTGGTCGGAACCAATAGAAATTTGAATACCCTCTTCATAAAACCCTTCCCATACATCCACTATATTTCCGATGTAAGCGATTGATAGTACTTCGTTATTGGTTATAGCTAACCGTACTCGCTCCACCAATGCTGACATATCTGCTAATACTTCATCCACCCAACCTTGTTCATGACGTTTATAGGCTGCTGTAGGATTAATTTCCGCGCATACCGTAATACAGCCCGCGATATTTCCGGCCTTGGGTTGCGCTCCACTCATTCCTCCTAATCCCGATGTCACAAACACTTTTCCGCTAATACTGTCCTTCTTATCCAATAATTTCCGGAAAGCATTCATCACAGTTATCGTCGTACCGTGAACAATACCTTGCGGTCCAATATACATATACGATCCCGCTGTCATCTGACCATATTGCGTGACACCTAATGCATTAAATCGCTCCCAATCGTCTGGTGTCGAATAATTAGGAACCATCATCCCATTTGTCACTACTACTCTGGGCGCATGGGCAGATGAGGGGAATAAGCCCATTGGATGACCGCTATACATATGCAACGTTTGCTCGTCCGTCATATTTGCCAAGTACTGCATGGTTAGCAGGTACTGTGCCCAATTTTGAAACACAGCACCGTTTCCGCCGTAGGTGATCAACTCATGCGGGTGTTGGGCAACTGCCGGATCCAGGTTATTCTGGATCATTAGCATAATTGCAGCGGCATGTTTGCTTCTGGCAGGATACGCTTGAATAGGTCGCGCATACATGTCATATGCTGGTCGAAAACGATACATATAAATTCGACCGTACTGTTTTAATTCGTCCAAAAATTCAGCGGCCAATTCATTATGCCATTCTTTTGGGAAATAACGCAATGCATTACGGAGTGCTAGCTTTTCTTCCTCTTTTGTCAAAATAGCCTTCCGTTTGGGCGCATGACTAACCTCCGTATCATATTTTGCTTTGGGGGGTAACGTCGAAGAAATTCCATCTATTATGGCTTTTTGAAATACTGTCATTTGCTGTTAATTTTTACTAAATACTTCTTCTCCATTTTTCCATACTGATGACGGCTGTAATGATCCCTGCCGGTACGTTATATGCTGATAATTATCTGATTCATAGATGACAAAATCTGCTAATAACCCTTTTGCCAAACGACCTCTATCAGTCAAATTCAGTGCTTTCGCCGCCCTAAATGTCACCGCAGCAAGCACCTCGGCGTTTGTCAGCTTTTCCATGGCGGCTAAAATGCTCGCCGATGCGATCAACTGCCCCATAGGTGCTGAGCCTGGGTTCCAATCTGTCGCAATAGCTAAGCAGGCACCTGCATCCAATAACTTTCGGGCTGGAGTAAAAGTACAACCAATCCCCAATGAAGCAGCAGGCAACGCTACCGCTACCACATCAGATTTGGCAAGCAGTGCTATTTCGTGGTCTGTAGAAGCTTCTAAATGATCTGCCGAAACAGCATTAAAGTCGACCGCAACTTGCGAACCTGACGGGCTGAATTGATCCGCATGTACCGTGATATCAAAACCCATATTTTGTGCTGTTTTAAAATAATCTTGTATTTGGTCTGCTGTGAATGCACTTTTTTCAATAAATGCGTCAATTCGATTTGTCAGGCATTCTGCTTTCAATAACGGAAACAATCGTTCAGCAATGTCCGACAGATAATCTTCAGCCGTACCACTATAGTCTTTGGGAAGCGTATGAGCTGCTAAGCAAGTCGCTATTAAATCTGCTTTGCTTTGTTTATTGGCCCATGCTATCGCCCGCAATATCTTTAACTCTTCCTCTACTGTAAGACCATATCCACTCTTTACTTCCACCGTTGTCACGCCTTGTTTTATTAATTCATTCGCTCTCAGAACCGTGATATCAACTAATTGGTCAAGTTCACGCTCACGTGTATGCTTGACCGTATTCCAGATGCCACCACCTGATTCAGCAATCTCCAAATAAGAACTTCCCGCATTACGCATCGCGAAATCGTTAGCCCGGTTCCCTCCAAATACAATATGGGTATGGCAATCTATATAGGATGGCATACATACATATTCTTTTTGCAACTCGTAAACCTGTACATCTTCTGGAATGACCAACCGTAGCTCATCAAAACCAGCGATCTGCTTGATTTTGTCACCGCTGATCCAAATTCCGGCATATTCAACAATCTCCAGCTGTTTATCCGACAATGCTCCTTTGTCCGGTAGGTTGCACATAGTCAACAATTGTTTAAACGGCCCTATTAATACCTCTTTTTGTTCCATTTTTTGTTCCATCTTCTAAAACTGTTCAAAATATTCGACCCCATCGCCAAATACGTCTATGTTGTGAGAGTTGGCAGTTTCCCGCGCTATATCGATGAGTATTCCAGATTTTATCATATGCAGCGCTCCGTCTAAAAGCTCTTGCATGGGCTGATCTTCTTCCATATGCGGTATATGCTTCCGAATGTATTGATGAATAGCTTCTATTACTGGAGTAGATTGTAATGGATAATGGTAATCTTTCGCTTGTGCCGCACATAATAACTCGATACTTAATATTTTTTCCACATTATCGATCACCTGTAGCAACTTGCGTCCCGAAATAGATCCCATACTCACATGATCTTCTTGTCCCATCGATGTAGGAATACTATCGGCACTTGCAGGAAAACATAAACCTTTGTTTTCACTTGCTAACGCCGCCGTGGTATATTGCAAGATCATAAAACCTGAATTAAGTCCTGTTGCTTTCATCAATAGACGAGGAACACCATTTGTTTGACCTTCAAGAGACAGGTAAATCCTTCTGTCTGAGACATTACCCAACTCCGAAACCGCCAATGTTGCATAATCCAGCGGCAATGCTATAGGTTGTCCATGAAAATTCCCTCCACTGATTGTTAATTCACTATTAATTACAACCGGATTATCCGTTACCGCATTGATTTCAATTTCTATTATTTCCTTGAAATGCAACCATGCATTTCTAGATGCTCCGTGTACTTGCGGTATACACCGTAGTGAATATGGATCTTGAACCCGTGTACAATTTTTGTGTGACGCTAATATGTCTGATCCGCTCAATAAATTATATATTGTTGATGCCACATACTTATTGCCTTTATAGGGACGCAACTGATGCAATTCCGAATAAAACGGTTTTATTGAGCCATTCAATCCTTCCAACATGAGTGTCGCAATCAAATCTGCATTATTCATTAATCTATTCATATCTACGACAGCTCTTACTCCATGCGCTGTCATAAACTGAGTCCCATTAATGAGCGCAAGCCCCTCTTTCGCACCTAGCACTACAGGCTGTAAACCAAATGAGGCTAATGCCGACGATGAGTCGATCATCTCACCTCCACAGAAAACCTTGCCCAAACCAATCAGTGGCAAAAAGAGATGCGACAAGGGAGCTAGATCACCAGATGCTCCTACAGAGCCTTGTTTGGGAACTACAGGGATCACATCCTGCTGAATATGCCAGATAACGCGTTCGACTGTACTCAGCTGTACACCCGAAAACCCTTTCGCCAGAGCATGCACCTTCAAGATCAACATCAATTTGGAAAGTTCTTTGTCTATGGGTTCTCCTACTCCCACTGCATGACTCTTTAAAATATTTTCTTGCAGTTTTCGTGTATCATGTGCATCAATAAGGGTTGTACATAGTGGTCCAAACCCTGTATTAATCCCATACACGACTTTACCTGCGTCGACAATCTCTTGTACATAGGTAGCACTTTGATTTATTTCTTGTTTCGTCGCATCTGTCAATATACCCTTAATCTCATTCGCTGCTATAGCTACTGCCAAAGAGCTTGTCAGTATATCTTTTCCGTATTTAAATGTATTCATCGTTTATACTGTTTATATCAAATTTACCTTCTATATTTGATAATTAGTAATACCAATTTTACCAACAATTGATAACTATGAATTATCAAACAGAATTAAGACACCTGTTGTATTTTAAGACACTGGCAGAAGAATTACATTTTCGTAAAGCGGCAGAAAGATTGTTCATCTCACAACCGGGACTAACGCGCCAGATAAAACAGTTAGAAGAAATCTATCAAGTAAAGTTATTTGATAGGGGGAAACGTTTTGTTCGACTTACCGAAGCCGGACAATATATGAAGACGGAAGTGGATACTATTCTGCAACAGATCTGGCAGATGGAAGAACAGCTTATGAAAATAGGCGAAGGTAAGCAAGCTTCTTTACGAATAGGTTTTATTGGTTCAGCAGTACAGGGGGTTTTACCGGAGATCTTGCTAAAAATAAAACAACTGTTTCCTTTAATGGAGATTACTTTGCAAGAATTATCTAACGAAATACAATTGGATCTATTATCCAAAAATGAGCTTGAGTTTGGGTTTGTCAGAATAAATAATAACCCCAAAAATCTACGATTAAAACCGTTACTGACGGAACACTTTAGCCTGGTACTTCCGAACAACCATCCTATTCAAAGCGACAA
The DNA here is from genome assembly GCF_005048855.1 of Sphingobacterium olei. GTDB lineage: Bacteria > Bacteroidota > Bacteroidia > Sphingobacteriales > Sphingobacteriaceae > Sphingobacterium > Sphingobacterium olei. Next base: position 61,487 of record NZ_SUME01000012.1, on the reverse strand, counting down.
TTTCACGTCACTTGAAGCATTCAAAAACGAATCGTTTATTCTTTTTTCTAAAGATTATAGCTCGACCTATTACGAATTAGTCATGAGCATATTTGAAGACCATAACTTTACACCGAACGTCGCTTTACGATCGGTAAATGCATTGAGTATATTTAACTTAGTAGCGCAAGGGTTGGGTGTGGCGATTGTTCCCACCTCGCTTAAGAAAGGATATGAAATAGCCGTCAAATTTATTGAACTCGATACCCTTCCGCAACGCACTACACTGTCATTAGCTTGGAATGAAACCAATAGAAACATAGGAATGCCTCTTTTTTTGGATGTGCTAAAACAATACACCTAATAAAAAGTACACCCCGTAAGGATATGCTTGCGGGATGTGCTTTTTACTAAGCTTTGAAACTTATTTTTTATACACTACTTTTTCAATCAGCACTATTTTATCCAACGTTTCTTTTTCTTTTTGCTTCGCCATCTGAGCACTGTGATTTCCTAGAATTGGTGCGATGACCAATCCTATTAAACAAGTTAATTTAATTAAAATATTCATCGAGGGGCCAGAGGTATCTTTAAAAGGATCTCCCACGGTATCTCCAGTAACTGCTGCCTTATGTGCTTCAGAACCTTTATAAGTCATTTCTCCATTTATTTCCACGCCTGCTTCAAAAGATTTCTTTGCATTATCCCAAGCTCCCCCAGCATTATTCTGAAAAATAGCCCACAATACCCCTGAAACCGTAACACCCGCCATATATGCACCTAAAGCTTCTGCGCCCATTACAAATCCTACAATTATAGGTGTAATAATTGTCAGAGCACCCGGTAGCATCATCTCACGCAGTGCCGCTTTGGTAGATATATCAACACACTTACCGTATTCTGGTTGTCCCGTCCCTTCCATTATTCCCGGGATTTCTCGGAATTGACGACGAACTTCATTCACCATATCCATTGCCGCCTTACCGACCGATTGCATCGCCAATGCTGAGAAAACAACAGGTATCATTCCGCCTATAAATAATGCAGCCAAAACATCTGCTTTAAAAATGTTGATTCCATCAATACCAGTGAAAGTCACATAGGCTGCGAATAACGCGAGTGCAGTTAAAGCCGCCGACGCTATAGCAAATCCTTTTCCTACAGCAGCAGTCGTATTACCCACAGAGTCTAGTATATCTGTACGCTGACGAACTTCTTTCGGCAGTTCACTCATTTCAGCTATTCCACCTGCATTATCAGCAATCGGCCCAAATGCGTCTATTGCTAACTGCATAGCTGTCGTTGCCATCATCGCAGAGGCCGCAATAGCTACGCCATAGAAGCCCGCTAAGGAATAGGAACCCCAAATCGCAAAGGCAAACAACAAAACAGATGAAAATGTTGACATCATTCCAGTAGCTAATCCAGCTATAATATTTGTTCCGGCTCCTGTAGACGAATTTCGAACAATATTTAATACAGGCTTTTTACCCAACCCTGTATAATATTCCGTGAAAGCTGAGATCAACCCGCCTACTGTCAACCCCACAAGAGTAGAGTAAAAAACATTCATCCGTGGAACATCTTTATAGCCCTCACCGAAAAACTTCATTTGAATGGTCTCTGGCAACATGTAGGTTATAAGGAAAAAACAGGAGATAATAGTTAAAAAAATAGCTACCCAGTTACCCATATTTAATGCTTTTTGCACCTGAGCCTCTTTCGCATCATTGTTTGCTATTTTCACAAAAAATGTCCCAATGATAGATGCCAATATTCCTACCCCGGCAATTACAATTGGCAAAAGAATAGGCCCCATACCTTGGAAAGCATCAGTATATAGGGTACCTGTTGCTTCACTCATGTCTTTTATAATATAATTACCTAATACCATTGATGCTAATACAGTAGCCACATAGGATCCAAATAAATCAGCTCCCATTCCAGCTACGTCACCAACGTTATCTCCAACGTTATCGGCGATGGTAGCTGGATTACGTGGATCATCCTCGGGAATACCTGCTTCGACCTTACCTACCAGATCCGCTCCGACATCGGCGGCTTTAGTATATATACCGCCTCCCACACGTGCAAATAGTGCAATGGACTCTGCACCTAATGAAAACCCAGCAAGTGCCTCTAAAACCACGGTCATTTCACTATAAAAATTTCCACCTTCGGTAATAAACATTTTTAAGAAAAGTAAAAAGAAAATACTTAGTCCCAGTACAGCTAGTCCAGCCACACCTAATCCCATCACGGTCCCCCCGGAAAAGGAAACTTTCAAGGCTTGTGGAAGACTGGTTCTCGCAGCTTGGGTCGTGCGAACGTTACTTTTGGTTGCGATACGCATTCCTATATTTCCGGCCAGCGCAGAAAAAAATGCACCAAATATAAATGCTACAACAATAATCCAATGGGTTGTATCGACCAAAATAGAAACAACAAAAAGTGCTACTGAAGCAATCGCTACAAAAATCAAAAGTATACGATATTCCGCTTTTAAAAAGGCCAACGCGCCTTCTTGAATACTTTTGGAAATAATCTGCATACGATCATCGCCAGCATCTTGCCTGCCGACCCAAGTCGCTTTCGTCATCATAAAAAGGAGCCCCAAAACAGCTAATACTGCGGGTAAGTAAATAATATAGTTTTCCATACAATGTTTATTTGGTTATTAGCTAAAGCTATTAAAAATTCCGGGAGAAATAAAATGCTTTAACAAATTCTTTTTGAGTGTTTTCTAAAAGGTATATTATCTTCCGATCCAACGATACATTTCCGCTTCAACCCTTACTTCACCTTCGTCGATGAGTTCTCGAAGGATTCTGATCTTGCCATTTTCCCTACCGACAGAAATACTATCGATCAGTTCGTGTAGTGTCAATGCTTTTTCTAAAAGTAATACCCGAATTTCCTGACGGATTTTGGCAGCTTGTCCGTCTTTATGTTTTCGTACCAAACATAAATCGCACTCGCCACACGGCTCAGCATTATCCTCTCCAAAATAACCTAGTAAAGCTATACTTCGGCAATCTTTTGTATCTAAATAATGATAAATTGCCTTTAGTTGTTCTTCTTTAATTTGCTTCCGTTCCTGAATAAAATCTATATCAATGTAGAGATTCTTATAATCCACACGACTTTGTAAGAATTGAAGCTGAGGTTTGTCTGTACTTTTAATGTACGAACTTATCTGTTGCTTTTCCATTCCCGAAAGCAGTTCTACAATAACATCAAACGGAACTCCTAACTTTTTAGCAAATTCAAATTCATTAATAGGTACATACAAATCAAAGACGCCTCCATATGTCCGTAAAATAATTTTAATCAGCGAATCGTATTTCGCGGATTGTACTTGAAATTTATATAACTCTTGGTAATCTACTTCGAATTTGAAACGAGAAGGTATATATACAGCTTCGGAAAGTGCAAGCCATCCATCTCTCTCCAAAAATTTCAGTGCACTGATCGTCTGCAATAAATCAATTTCATATTTTTTACAAAAGTCAACAACATCGAAATCAAAAGTCGCACCACTCCCTGCCCCATAGGCAATCTGATAATAATTCCCTAAACAATGATATACCTTTTGAATGAAAGAGACAGCGGGGAAGCTAGATTCTAATATCGTCCATAATCGATCTCTATCATCTTGTTGATAAAGCAACACCGGAAACGCTTTTTTATTATCCCGACCTGCTCGACCGGCTTCTTGATAATAGGCCTCCAACGAATCCGGAATATCTAAATGAATTACAAAGCGCACATCGGATTTGTCAATTCCCATACCAAATGCATTTGTTGCAACAATTACGCGAATCTTATTTGACATCCATGCATTTTGCCTTTGCTCTCTGTCTTTCATAGGTAGGCCTGCATGGTAATAATCTGCCGGCACCCCATGATTGATTAATATGCGTGCTACTTCCTGCGTTTCGCGTCTATTACGCACATAGACGATTCCACTGCCACCCATTTTTTTTATGATCCGCAACATGCGCCCCATTTTATCCTCTTCCTCAAATGCCATGTAGCCGAGATTAGTTCGCGCAAAGCTTTTGCTCAATACATTAGGAAATTTAAAATGAAGCTGCTTTTGTATATCCTCGATTACGCGGGATGTCGCTGTTGCTGTGAGTGCCAAAACAGGGATACCGGGATGTAATTCACGTAGTTGATTTAATTGTAAATAAGAAGGTCTGAAATCATACCCCCATTGCGAAATACAATGGGCTTCATCTATGGCAAACAGATTGACTTTCATATACCTAATTCGTTCCCGTACTAATTCAGAATATAGGCGTTCTGGTGCTAGATAAAGAAACTTTATCTTACCAAAGACACAATTGTCCAATGCAATATCAACCTCACGATAGGACATCCCTGAAAAAATAGCAAGAGCTTCGATTCCCCTTGCACGTAAGTGTTCGACTTGATCTTTCATCAAGGCAATTAAAGGACTGATAACGATACAGATCCCCTCCTTTATCATTGCCGGAACTTGAAAGCAAATAGACTTTCCACCGCCTGTCGGCATTAGAGCTAGTGTATCCCTTCCCTGTAAAACTGAATGGACAATATTTTCCTGTAACGGTCTGAACTCATCAAACCCCCAATATTGTTTTAGTACCGAAAGACTATTATGTTCCATACGTTATTACTCCTCCCAAACATAAGCAAAATTATTTTTTAAGAAATAGTCTGAATTGTTATTTCCGACGAGTTGAGATTTAATTTTAGACAGTGTTCTGTCGGAATTGCTTCCATCAAAAAGAAAAAAAGAAGGCTGTACCCGTGATGCTATTTCCGACACCAAGTTGTCGTTATTTTTACGCCATAATACGGCATCAATATCTTCCAGCTCATTATTGTTTAACTTTTCCTCCAGCACTAAAATTTTTTTATTAGCGATGGATAGTACATAATTATAATGTCGACTAGGAGGAATAGTGTAGAATCGTATATCTTCTTCCCGGCTGTATTGTCGAAGATGGGGCAATACGCTATACTTAAGTGTGGGATGATTGAGGGAGTCCAGACTGGAAAACAAAACAACGGTACCGTTATGTATGGAAGCTACTCCTATAGCAGAACGCAAATTGTAAATTGCAATTCCTTTATAACTCATTTTTTCTATGACCTGAAGAGAAACTAGAATAGACAAAATAAAGAAAGTCACACCAACTCCCTTCAATGCCTGCTTATTTCTATAGTTGAATGCACAGATCAAAAAACTTAGCATTAAGAAAGCAAGTAGAATCTGCAGCACATTCCAACTTATACCTTTTATAACCGCCATAGGCAAGCGATCTAACCACTTTAAGCCCGCTAATGAAAAACTAATAACATAGTCCAAGATCACTCCCAAATAAATGTTTACCAGATCAAAAGGTATTATAGACAAGCCTAGACCCACATACATGATAATTGTACTTGGCAGGGCAATAAAAAGATTGCCAACCAAAAAATACGTAGGGAACTGTCCAAAATAATACAACACAGCAGGAATGGTAAATAATTGAGCAGCAAAGGAAACATAGCTATATTCTACTACCCAATTTAGGTATTTGGAACTAGGCTTATAGAGGCTTTTTAGTATCGGATATAAAATTAAAATGCCCAGCATGGCCAGATAAGAAAGTTGAAACCCGATATCAAATAGGCTCTTAGGCGCAAAGAGCAGAATAAAAAATGCAGAAGCAGCGAGCGTGTTCAATACATTTTGTTTTCGTCCTATCCAGATGGAAAACAGAAAGAACGTAATCATGATCCCTGCCCGCAAAATGGGAGGCGCCATTCCCGTAAGAATCACATAGGCCCATACACATAACAAAATTATACTGCAGCGTATCGCCCGTCCAAAGGGAAATCGGTCAATCCAACCTAAACAAAAAGTCAACAAACCAAACACCAACCCCACATGTAATCCCGAAACACTCAAAACATGAATGGTTCCCGTATTGGTAAATGCCTCCAATGTTGTCGCGTCTAGTTGCGATCGAGATCCAAAAATCAGTGCAATAGCTACATTATAAGCTTCATCATTTTTAATAAATATGCTAAACTTGGAGACTAACTTCTCCCTCAACGCCAGTGCAAATGAAATGATGCTATTTCCGGAGTTCTTACCTAAAATCACATAATCGTCTTTCTGTACTAGTGATTGATGCCAAATATTCCGATTTTGCAGATACGTTTTATAGTCAAACTCTTCCGGATTATATGGTGGAGCAATAGTACTGAGGGCACTTGGAATAACCATATAATCTCCATATTTGAACACCTGATCCTTTGAAGAATCACGCAATACTGTCACCATTATCTTACCTTCAACTTTCAAATGGTTTCCTTTTTCTACCACATTTTTAACGTCTAACGGAAAACGAATCGTTTTCTGTTTTACGACCGGTTCATCCGCAATAATGCCTTCCAGCTGTGAACTTGCATACCAACTGAAGTGCGCCTGTTTCAAATTCGGAAGTTCACTGACGACCTGCCAAATGCCTATCAAAAACGAAAAACAATAGAACATCAAAATATACACACTTCTAAAAACTTTTCGGCGCCGAAAGAAAAAGACAGTAACAAAACAGGCCATGATGAAGATCAAGATTGCACACAAAACAGTATATCGTGCAGCATTCCAAGAAAATATTTGGCTAACAGCAATTCCAATAATGTAAGGTATCAAGATTCTCAAAAAGGGCATCTTCCGGATCGAAAAATCTATAACCTCCCGTTTTACCATTGCCATCTAACTTGAATTTTAAAATCCGATTTTTGATTACCTTCTATCAGATCTAATCCTGAACCTACTGTTTCTTGATCCGTATATTTAGTAACGGCGTACCTACCCCATATATCCAAATCCTTCGTCATCCGCCACCTAAGGTTTAGATACGTACGAATACCTTTACCGTAATACATCGGAAAACTAGAGGCATGTAGAACATCATTTTCATAGGCATAAATTCGGGAATTGTATGACCCTGTGTGGAAATAAGCCAATCTCGTATTGATATTTAACCTATTGTTCCAACCTTTCCAAAATATATCTTGATAGGCTATCCAACCTGCGCTTTTTTCGTCTTTCTCTTTTTCAAATAAGGTTAACTCCCCCCTTGTTCTCACCGTCCATATCTGATTTAGTTTATATTGAAATTCGCTCCGTATTTGATTACGAATTACATCCGCCAGCAGGTTCTCATTGCGGTCAGATAAATTCAAATTTTCTTGTTTAATCCGATGCCTATATCGAAGCAAGACTTTACCTTTTTTATACCAGTTATAAGTTACCTGACTTAAAAAGTCAGTTCCACCACTTGGTCCATCTACACGAAAGCGAAACCAAGGGAATCGAAAAACATCTGCGTAATTTACCCATTCTAATGTACGAGATGGATGATAAATAATTCCTCCGTATAATCCTTTTTCGTTACCCACTTGTGACGCTTCGCTCAAAGATTGCGCGAAGAAATGATGGTAATTACGTTGATAGTTCCTATAATTTACAATCGCCGACACTTTAGGATGAAGACTAGCAATAACCCCATTATTTGCCGCAAATCCACCCCCAGCACTATATGCCGTTTCTCCATACATGTACATATTTCTGTACGTATAATGATAGTGTACACCTATTTGATCTAAGCTTTGTCCTTCAAAATCAAATTGCTCACGCAGATTATTTCCCGCAGTCACTTGACCATTGAATGAGGTATGCATGTAGGTGACTCCCGCTTTAAATCGCTTAAAACGGTAAGTGACATTCATGCCGGAAACAAACTGTTTGATAGCATCTCTATATGCGAGTTCAGTAGGAGTTCGATGCAAACCGCTATAATTTATTGTTGTTATAAATTTGTCCGACCCGTTTTCGATTAAATTACCCGAAAGTGAATTGTAAGAAACAAAAGGTGTTATTTCGAAATCATTCACCACCAACTTAGCTGAAATACCCCGCTGGAAATTATTTTCATTCATTGAAGAATACGGCTTCAGGCCCATACCTTGACGTGCTGCGCTTCCTATCCAAGCACCTTTTCCAAAACTCAGTCCATTCCAGGTAACTAATCCCTGTCCAAACTGTAATCCGTAATCTCCTACGACGACTTGTTTGATATTCCTGCTAATATCATTCACAACAATATGCCCTGAATAGAAGTCGAATCCATACTTCTGCTTTTCGTTGAAAAACGGCTCTCCGGCATCTTTTTCCATATTCAATGCTACCCGTATTTTGTTTTCGAAATTCATTCTATATCGAACTGCGTAGCGATCTGGGTTTCCGAAATAACGAGAACGCGAAGAATCTTGAATCAAATACCCTGCTTGACTTTCAATAACCCGTCCATAGCGCATCATTAGCATATGTTCACTGGCATCTACTAACCTATGAAATGAAAAGTCATTCAATGAAGTCACTTCTCTAATAGTGACAAACTGCTGTATGCGTTGGATAGTCTGCAAATCGAAACCAGAGATTCCCTGTAGTTCTCGGATAGAAATAAAATTTCCAGATATGTTACGGTGTTCTATTAGATTTTCTATTTGTTGAGGAGATAAGAAAACTAAGTCATTCAAATCAGCTCGATCTGCTTTATTAAGATCTAAAGGATGACGCATATAATAATTCAGCTTTTCTGTAAATTCACTCAAATCATCATTTTCACCCAATTCCTCATTTAACTGTTCTATCAGCAACTCCTCTACCTCCTCTTGCTGTGCTAAGCAGCGCAACGAGACACTTAATAGTACGAAACAATACACAAGCTTTCTAAAAATCATAAGCCATTGAGATTTGAGGAGATGTACCTATTTTCGGATGAAAAGAAGAAGCAATGTCTATTTGAATTTTGTTCATAATCAATCCAAGGCCGGCAAAATAATGCAGCGGATTCGAAGCCGCTCCTCCTCTTATTTTAAATCTACGATCGAAAGCATATTCAAGCCCCCCCCTATAATTCATTTTATTTCGAAAATCATAGTATATATCTGAGGCCAAGCTTAAGTGATCAGATACTTCATAATGCAACCCTAAACCAATCTCACGGGCTATCTGTTGGTCTATATCTTCCTGATATTTGGAAGAAGATATATTTCGAATTAAGGCACCGATTAATAAATGTGGCAATACTTTCAATTGAAATCCCAAATCGACAGAAAACGTTTGATCACTTCCATAGTTTTTAACGTAAAACTGATGATAATTCACTCCTACCGCAGAAAAAATTTGTCTTCCAAATTGCCGTGCATAAATGCCCCGAATGGTCGACAAAGTTGAAACACCTGCTATTCCATAATTGTTAACTCCTAGTCCTATTCCGCCCAAAGATTTAACGGGGATATTAAGATATGCTGCCTGAGATTGGATTTCAGAAGAAAGAAAATGTTGTTGATAAGCGAGGGCTACATTCGTGTTTGTCAAGCCCGCAATACCGGCGGGATTAAGACCTATACTGTATACAGATTGTCGTGCCAATCCGGTATTTCCCATACCTAAATAAGGGGCTGCATTAAATGGCTGTGCTTTTAGTTCGATGGATATTAGTAATAGTAAAATTACCCTTATAAACATAATTTAAGTTATTGATCAAACTTAAATTTACTAAAATAATTTTAATATTTCAAAGATAATTGAAAAAAGAAGAGTTTTTATAGCTAAAGGACTGAATAATAAACACATAAAAAAAGGCCGAATTTTTATCCGGCCTTTATATTATTGGTAGTCAATACTTAAATATCGATTTTGGCATAACGTGCATTTTTCTCGATAAATTCGCGTCGAGGTGCTACTTCGTCCCCCATCAACATAGAGAATACACGATCACATTCTGCAGCATTATCAATAGTAACCTGACGAAGTGTTCTATATTCTGGATTCATGGTAGTATCCCATAATTGCTCTGCATTCATCTCCCCAAGACCCTTGTAACGTTGCACGTGCACACTATCTTCTTTACCGTTACCTTTGATACGCTGTATAGCTGCCAAACGTTGATCTTCAGTCCAAGCATACTCTGAGTCCTTTCCTTTCTTAACCAAATAAAGAGGAGGAGTCGCAATATATACATATCCGCGTTCAATAAGTTCGCGCATATATCTGAAATAAAACGTCAAAATTAAGGTAGCAATGTGACTACCATCAACATCGGCATCGGTCATGATAATAATTCTGTGATAACGAAGCTTTGCTATATTTAGTGCTTTAGGATCTTCCTCTGTACCAACAGATACACCTAATGCAGTAAACATATTTTTGATCTCTTCGTTCTCATAGATCTTATGTTCCATTGCTTTTTCCACATTTAGAATCTTACCTCTAAGTGGCATAATAGCTTGGTAATGACGATCACGGCCTTGTTTTGCAGTCCCTCCTGCCGAGTCACCCTCGACAAAGAAAATTTCGCATTTTGCTGGATCATTGCTCGAACAGTCGGCTAGTTTACCCGGTAAACCCGAACCACCCATTACTGTCTTCCGCTGAACCATTTCACGTGCCTTACGTGCGGCAGCCCGAGCTTGAGCAGCTACAATTACCTTTTGAACAATAATCTTAGCCTCACGCGGATTTTCTTCTAAATAAGCGCTTAAAATCTCACCCACAGCTACATCCACCGCACCCATTACTTCAGAGTTACCCAACTTGGTTTTCGTTTGTCCTTCAAATTGAGGTTCTGCTACTTTCACAGAGATAACGGCAGTAAGCCCTTCTCTAAAGTCATCTCCTGTTATTTCAATTTTGAGATTTTTTAAAAGTCCTGAATCATCTGCATACTTTTTCAACGTACGTGTCAATCCACGACGAAACCCTGCTACGTGCGAACCTCCTTCAATGGTGTTAATATTATTTACATACGAATGGACATTCTCTGTATAGGTATCATTATATTGAAGAGACAACTCAACAGGAATGCCTTGTTTTATTCCTTCTACGTAAATCGGTGTAGGGATCAGAGAGGTACGGTTACCATCTAAAAACTTAACAAATTCCTGTAGACCACCTTCTGAATAAAAAACATCTTTTTTCTCGGTACCATCCTCATCCAACTCTCGCTCATCTACAATTGTTAGTTTTATCCCCTTATTTAAGAACGATAACTCCCGTAAACGATTAGCAAGTGTATCGTAATTATATACCGTTGTTTGGGTAAATATTTCCGCATCAGGTTTAAAAGTTACAATAGTTCCTCTTTCTTCAGAGGCCCCGACTTCCTTAACATCGTACATGGGCTTGCCACGCTCGTATTCCTGATGATATACCTTACCGTCCCGATGTACTTCAGCTTTCAAATGAATAGACAACGCATTCACACAAGAGACACCTACACCGTGCAGACCGCCGGATACTTTGTAAGTATCCTTATCAAACTTACCACCTGCGTGCAATATCGTCATCACCAATTCCAGTGCAGACTTATTTTCCTTTTTATTTATTCCAGTAGGAATACCCCGCCCATTATCTTTTACAGAAATGGAGTTGTCCTTATGGATGGTAACAAAGATATCATCACAATAACCTGCAACAGCCTCATCTATAGAATTATCAACCACTTCATAAACTAAGTGGTGCAAACCTTTTACGCCAGTATCACCAATATACATGGAGGGGCGTTTACGTACTGCCTCTAAACCTTCTAATACCTGGATATTATCGGCGGAATACGTAGATGCATTCTTCTTTTCTTCGCTCATGGAATAAATTTAAAATCAGAATTTTTTAACTCCCAAAAATACAAAAAATAAGGGACTTCATCAAGTTTTCGAAGTCTTAAAATACGTTAATAAAACTATATTTTTTTGACTTTTAGGTATTGAAAAATGATTTTTTAATTTTTTTATGTTAGGTTTGCTATTTAAACTGAAAATCAACATTAGAATGAATAAATTACGATCAAATTTCGCAAAAGTAACATTAGGATTAATCATTGTGGCTTCCGCTGCATCTTGTAATCAAGAAACAAAACCGACCTCAACAAAAACAAACGATTCAACTGCAGTTGCGACTCAACAAACTGATGAGAAAATCGTATATATCAATTCGGATTCGCTTTCAGAAAAATATGAATATTTTAAAGACATTCGTACAAAACTGGAATCTAAAGTAAAGAAGGCTCAAACAGATCTACAGTCCAAGGGACAGGCTTTCCAAAGAGAAGTCGCAGAATATCAGCAGAAAGCGAATACTATGAGCGCCTCAGAACGTCAGGCTACGGAAGAAAAATTAGCGCGTAAACAAGACGAACTAGGCCGGCTAGACCAAAACGCATCCAGTGCTATCGCACAGGATGAAGCAACAGAATTCAACAATGTATACAATTCGATTACGGAATATTTGAAAAAACATGCAGAAGAAAAGGGCTACACCTTGGTTCTAACGTACTCGAAATCAAACCCTACAGTACTTTTTGCCGATTCAAAATTGGAAATAACAAATGAGGTTATTGAAGCGTTGAACAAGGAATACAAAACAAAAAAACCTACAGAGAAAAAATAAAAAGACAATAAAATAAAAAAAGGCGATTCTCTTTGATGAAGGATCGCCTTTTTTTTGCACCTATTTGTTAATATGAAGCTTTGTGCCTAAATTGAGTAACAAATGAACTGCATATGGTTGCAATAATATTATCAGTACCTGAGCATCAATTCGAATGGATAGACATTACCAATCCGAAACAGGAAGATTTTACGGAATTAAAAGAAAAATATGGTCTGAAAGATGTTTCGATAAAAGACTGTCTTGAAGTGGGTCACCTTCCAAAGATAGAAGAATTCGACAACTATCATTTTTTGATTCTCCGTTCCATTCCATTTGTTTTCAAAGAAGATTCAGATAAACTTACCGAAATCACCGAACGGGTCTCTATCTTTTATAGCGAAAATTTCATAGTGACGGTACACCGAAATGAAATTGCGTTTTTAGAGAAAATCAAATCAAAAGACAAAAAGGACAAAAAATTGGCGTCAAGTAAGAGCTTAGTAAATTCCTTGGTATCAGAGGCACTGATGACTTTCGAAAAGCTTGTCCTAGATCAATTGGCCGCAAACTTAGACTACTACGAAGAGATTGTATTTCTACACCGACGCCGTAAATTATTTCTAAAGAAACTCTATTACATTAAGCGACAAATAGATGTGATTCGAATCGTATTAACATTATATAAAGATATTGTAGATTACTTTCACATGCCACAATACCAAAACATCTATACACAAGATTTAAGAGATTTATTTACGCGTACGAATACACTCTATCGAAATACCGGAGAAAACATTGCGCAGTTATTATCAGTTTACTTTAATATAGAATCTAATCATACCAACGAAATCATGCGTACACTGACCATCATTTCGGTATTCTTTATGCCCCTCACATTTATAGTCGGTGTGTATGGGATGAACTTTAGAAATATGCCCGAGTTGGAATGGTATTACGGTTATCCTGCAGTACTACTTGCCATGGTCGGACTCTCTGCCCTAATATATTTTTGGTTTAAAAGAAAGGATTGGCTTTAACGCTTGGGTGTTGACGCAACAAATTCCTTTAAATAATAGGGTTCAAAATAAATCAAGTTCTCAACATCATGCGCTTGGAATCGCTGCCAGGCCATCTCACTCATATAAACCGAAGAATGCTGAAATGCTGAAATAATATTTATCTGTGGATTGCTATTGAATAAATTCTGGAATTTAATAGCTCCTGAGCCAAACAAGTAAACTTCTTTTGCCTGAAATTCAGTAAAAGATAATTCATCTATTATCTTAGCCTGCGTAGGAATAACCTGCTTGCCGTGTGCATTAAATGCCATAGTATAGACTTCCATACGCCTTGCATCTATCATTGGAAAATACAACGAATCCGAGTTTACGTTAAAATCCCTAACAAATCCTTGATACATGCTCTCTAATGTATTGATCCCGATCAAAGGAATATCCAGCGCATAACACAACCCTTTTGCTGTAGATACACCTATACGTAACCCCGTATATGATCCTGGCCCCATACTCACTGCGACAGCGGAAACATCAGAAAATCGCAAGTTATTACGAGACAATATTTGTTCTACGTAGCTCGTTAGCAGAGATGCATGCATATTAGGTTCACTACTTTGAATTTGATCCAAGGTTACACCTTCTATACTAATTGAAACCGAACAAACCTCGGTTGCTGTATCTATTTGAATAATGTAGTGTTTCAATTTCATAAAATTTTTAAGGAATCGGATCATGTCCGTGCCCCCCCCAAGGGTTACAACGCGCAATACGTTTGATGGTAAGCCATCCTCCCTTAAAAGGGCCGTATTTCAAAATCGCATCTTTTCCGTATTGCGAACATGTGGGCGTATACCGACAGCTTGCCCCCAAAAAAGGAGAAATAAACAGTTGATAAAACCGAATTATCAACAGAAAAAACCATTGTATAGCCTTACTAACGAGCTTCAGAGTATCCTTGAGAAATTTCATCTACTATTTTGGCTAAAGCAATCTGCATTTTTGAAAACATGATCTGAGATGACAACTCTTCATTTGCGACATATTGTATTGCCAATAATAAATTTAAAGAATTCTCGGCTATTATAGGAAGTAAAGTAGTATTTTTTTGCAAACGATAACATTCACGCATTTTTCGCTTTATTCTATTTCGCGAAACCGCATGCTTAAATCGACGTTTTGGCACCGACAATATAATTTGTACAAGGGAAGCCAGGGGCAGTTCACTTTTTAGAAAAACAACTCGAAAAGGATACACAACAAAAGAAGAACCACTATGAAAAAGACTATCAATGAGCCTTTTACTACATAATCGTTCTTCTTTTTTAAAAGATTTTTTTATCATTTCGATGACTATTATTGGCCGATAGGCACGGTTAAAGTCACCGGCACGTTGATAAAGAATGCCTATTATCTTTTGTGACGAGATTCGTCAGAAACACTAAGACGTTTTCTGCCTTTAGCTCTTCGAGAAGCTAATACTCTTCTTCCGTTAGCTGAGCTCATACGCTCTCTAAATCCGTGTTTATTTCTTCTTTTTCTTTGCGAAGGCTGAAATGTTCTTTTCATGACGCTTAATATGCTTTTTTAATAATTATTACCAATATTACCCCCTAACAGGAATGCAAAAGTAGTGTTTATTTTAGAAACTAACAAATAATAAAAACAAAAAGCGAACAATAAATTACCTATGCTTTCCAGATATTATTTAGGATTCTATTTACTCTTTAGTAAATCCCTTATCTCAGCTAGCAACACCTCTTCATTAGACGGGGCTGGAGCAACCTCTGGAGCAGCAACTTCCTTCCGTTTTAAAGAATTTAACCCCTTTATGGTTAAAAATATACAGAAAGCGATAATTAAGAATTGTATAATAACATTAATAAAATTGCCATAACTAATGGCTACTTCTGCGGTACCTGCGGCTTCATTAGCCTCTTTCATTACGTATTTCAAACTACTAAAATCCGCACCTCCGGTTAAATAGCCGATAGGAGGCATAATGATATCATCTACCAAGGAAGTGACAATCTTACCGAATGCACCACCAATGACTACACCGACAGCCAAATCAATGACGCTGCCACGCATAGCAAACTCTTTAAATTCTTTTAAGAAGCTCATAATAAATTAACATTAAATTTTTACATTTACAAAAATAGTCATTAATATTACATTATATAAGTTAATTGTATTTTTGATACGCGATTGTAGTTATAGCTCGCTTGATAAATATTTAAAATTATATCTTTTGCATGAAAAAAATACTCATTGCTGATGACCACAGTATTGTCAGATTAGGCGCTTCTATTATTATTAGCGAAGCACTTAAAGATGTATCTATTACGCAGGCAAAAACTTATCCCGAAGTGTATGAACAATTACGACTTCAGCCTTTTGATTTAATACTTTTAGACATTAACATGCCTGGTGGCAATAATATTAAAGTAATTAAAGAAATCTTAGAAATTCAAAGCGACCTTAAGATTTTGGTATTTTCTTCTTATGATGAAAACCTATACGCATTAAGATATATCGAGGCAGGTGCCGCAGGATATCTAAATAAGGCCACTGCTATGAGCGAATTAAACCATGCGATACAACACATCAAAGAGCGCGGAAAATACATGTCAGAAGCTGTGAAGGATCTATACGTAAAGAAACTTACATCACGTAAATCAAGTATAGATGCTGACAATCCGTTGAACAAACTATCGAACCGTGAAATGGACGTCGCAAAGCATTTAATCGACGGGCACGGAATTTTAGAGGTCTCCAATGTATTGAATCTGAGCTCCTCGACAGTAAGCACCTATAAAAGTAGGATTTTTGAAAAACTAACAGTAAACAATATCCCAGAACTTATAGAATTATTTAAATTACATTCGGAAGAAAAATAGCTTTTCCCTCTAACAAAATTCTTCATAGCCAGCGCATTGCATTACAAATCCTAGTGACTACCATCACTCCGTAAGCAAGCCGCATTGCGATTGGCAAGCACCCTCTTAGTAATATATTATATATAGCGAAAACTAAGCAAAAAAAAAACGGCTAACTGGTTAGCCGTATCTTATATTTAATAGGATATCTTAATCCACATTGTCATGTAAAAAAGAATTATTAGATCTAATTTCTGTTTCTCCCTCTTCAAAAGACAATGTAAAACGTGAAACCTGAGATTCGGACGAATGCGGTAAATTATCTAAAGGTTTCTGTTTTCTTTTGTACGCAGGTTCATTTTCTAATTCTTGAAGACCATTTGATGATTTGAGCTTCATGCTCAACTCTTTAAGACGCAATATACGTTCTTTAGTTTTCATCAGTTGATCTTCGAAATTTGACTCCTCTTTTTCCTCAATCTCCACAAATTGATTTCGAACCGGAGATTCTACAATATGCTGCACATCTTCCGCCACCTCTTCATTGATGTTTTCATACGTATCAAATACCGTAGGCAATTTGAATTCAAACATCGAAGCAGAAGTTTTTAATTCATAACCGCCCAGATCCTGTTCCCTTTCTTCTTCTTCTGCAGCATTCTGTGTCTCCAGCGTATGACGGATTACCTGCGCTTCTGATTGGATGACAGAATTCCCTAGTGTATTTACCGGTTTAACGGGAGACGAGAACAAATCCCCTTGAGGAACCACTTTCGGCTCGTTAGTAAGCGTCTGGTTTTGAACCGGCTTTACTAAGTGTTCTAAAGGAGCATCTGCTTCTCTAGCAGCGAATTGATTTTGTACAACAGGCTTTACAAATGAAGTAGATGTCTCAGGCGTCAAAGGAAGAGCAATTTTCTCCTTTTCTTTCTCCTTAATACGCTCTTCAGCGGTTTGGAACCCGGTAGCTATAATAGTGACAGACAACTCGTCTTCATAAGACTCGTCAATACAGTTACCCCATATTAAATCTGCTGTCAATCCGGCCTTTTCTTGGATATAATCTGTAATGATAGCCACCTCGTCCATTGTTACTTCTTTATTACCTGAAGTGATATTCAACAAAATATAGCGAGCTCCTTCTATTTCATTATCTTTCAACAAAGGAGAGGCTAAAGCACCTGTAACAGCTTCGATGGCTCTATTGTCTCCTTTTGAAATATGATTACCCATGATAGCGACACCACTGTCATTCATAACCGTACGAACATCCTTAAAATCGACATTTACGTAACCAGGAATAGTTATGATTTCTGCGATCCCTTTAGCTGCCGTAGTCAATATATCATCCGCTTTCGCAAATGCCGCAGTCATTGTTAAATTACCAAATATCTCGCGAAGACGGTCGTTCGAAATCACAAGGTAAGAATCTACATATTTACGCAATTCATTTAATCCTTCCTCTGCCTGAGAACGACGTTTTTTCCCTTCAAAAGTAAACGGAGTAGTAATGATAGCCACAGTCAGAATTCCCATTTCTTTAGCTGCTTTAGCTAGAACGGGACTTGCTCCTGTACCTGTACCACCTCCCATACCCGCTGTAATAAATAGCATTTTGGTATTCGTACCAAGCATTCTTTTGATATCCTCTATACTTTCGATAGCAGAATTTTCGCCTACATCCGGATCAGCGCCTGCACCCATACCTTCTGTTAGACTAGTTCCCAATTGTACTTTGTTAGGAATTGGGCTTAATTCTAATGCTTGCGCATCCGTATTACACACAATAAAGTCCACTCCACTAATTCCTTGCTTGTACATGTGATTAACGGCATTCCCTCCGCCACCACCTACGCCTATAACTTTAATTATAGACGACTGCTCCTTTAACATTTCAAATTGTATCGACATAAAATATCCTATTTTTATGAATTGCTAAGTCCACAGTTACCCTAGAACTCATCAATTCGAATGTAATAATACCAAAATATCAACAACAGTTTTCCACAATTGTTAAAATGTGGAAAAATCTATTTGATGTTGAAAATTATTTTTTTCCAATAAACGAATCATCATCAATTCCAGAATCATCTTTGATGAAGTCAGAGATGATTTTAGTAAACCAACTTTCCTTTTTATTGGTCGTTTGTGTAATCTCTTTCACCTTTAATTTATCGGGATTTTTATATACTACTTCTTGTTGCGTCGCCTCATCTTCCTCTACCGTCTGAATACCTTTAATCAACAAACCGATACTTGTTGCATACATCGGACTTTTCATCTCATCAAAAGATTGCTTGTTCAGCATATCCGTTTTAGCTAAGTATTCGTTTGGATATCCGATGCGGCAATCGATTCCCGTAATATACTCTACCAATTGAACCAGATGTTTCAACTGTGCCCCCCCCCCTGTAATAACAATACCAGCAATTAATTTATCTTCATAACCTGAAGACTTAATTTCATAATAAACATGTTCTATGATTTCTTCCATTCTCGCTTGAATGATGAATGCAAGATTTTTAACGGAGATCTCTTTAGAATCGCGCCCACGGATACCAGGCACACAGATTACCTCGTTATCTTTGTTTTCATCAGCCAAGGCTGAGCCGTACCGCACCTTTAATTGTTCCGCTTGATTGCGTAAGACAGCACATCCTTGACGTATATCTTCGGTAACAATATTTCCTCCCAATGGAATAACAGCAGTATGACGAATAATTCCTTCATGGAAAATAGCCACATCCGTAGTGCCTCCACCAATATCAACAAGAACTACGCCAGCCATTTTTTCTTCTTCATCCAATACAGCTTCAGATGATGCGAGAGGTTCTAATACCAAAGAAGAAACTTCTAGATCAGAATTATCCACACACTTTTTAATGTTTTTGATATCCGTAACTCGACCTGAAATGATATGAAAATTAGCTTCCATACGACGCCCGGCCATGCCTATTGGCTCCTTAATCCCCGGCTCGTTATCAATTGTAAACTCTTGTGGAAGAACATGAATAATCTCTTCTCCCGGAGGAAGTACTAGCTTGTACATATCCGAAATCAGACGTTCTACATCTACGCGACCGATTTCATCATCATCACTTTTTGTCAAAATCCCACGATGTTGAATACTTTTGATATGCTGACCGGCAATACCGACATTGACCACTTTAATATCCACATTAGATTGCCCCTCAGCAGTCGCTACGGCCTCACGGATGCTTCCAACGGTTTTTTGAATATTAGCTACTACTCCACGGTTCACACCCGCAGACTCGGCTTTACCTACGCCCAAAAGTTCAATTTTGTTTGTTCCACTACGACGACCCACCGTCACGCAGATTTTCGTAGTACCGATATCCAATCCAACAATAATCGGATTTTCTTTTTCATTTGCTGTAATTCTTGGTTTCATATGCTGTATATTATGCTGTATTGTTAATTTTTCATATTTATTTTCATCTGTAAACTGTCCATAAACCAGTTTCCCTTACGTTCACAAATTATTTGATCTCCATATTTCACATTCACCCGTGCATAGGCATTATTTCCCACTTTTGGCATAATATCACGGTAGTAGATCTTCAACCGTTCCAATTTATAATCCAGCGAATCTGCTGTTCCGATTATTAACTCCTCATTACCCACCCGTGGCACTATCTCAATATCATTTTCAGCGTTTACGTATAATTGAACAATCTGATTCTCCCAAAGTTCGTCTCCTCTGATATGATCCACGATTTTCACGAGATCTTTCACAAGCTTACTCTGCACATCATCCAACGGTTTGCCATAGCTTTCCGATATATTTCCATTTGCGACCAACACACGAGGCACATACTTTAACGTAACCGGAATTTTCTTCCCCTCTCTATCGATATAAAATTCACGACCATTCTTATTTATAATGCGTAATATAACTTCTCTCTGCTGTACGGCAACTTGCATAACACCATCCATATCTGCATGAATTTCTACATTAGACACATACGGAAGATCTTTTAATGATTCTTCGATCTGATTGACCGGAATATCCTTGACAGCCTTTCCCACTACGCGACCATATTTCTCGTTGATCAACTTTGAAATATCATGCTGATCTATAAAAGTCTCTTTGCCTTCAATCATTACACGTAGCGCTATGCACACCTGATCGCTGCTCTTCCGCGCGATCAAACTCATAAGCAAGGTCAAGCCAACCAGAGCAGCAACTCCGAGAATCCCATAGCCTATAAAGCTCCAACGTATATTTTTTGATCTATTCATGCTCTAAAATAGCCTTCAATGGTTTTACCAAACGATCAATATCTCCTGCTCCAACTGTAACAATTAATTCTGGTTTTTCGGCCATTACCTTATCCAAGACCTGTTGAGACGTCACCAAGCTTTTATTCTCTATTCCGATTTTATTCAATAGCCAAGATGAATCTACTCCTTCAATCGGCAACTCTCTTGCCGGATAGATTTCCATCAACAGAAGCTCATCTGCCAAGCCCAGCACTTCTGCAAAACCGTCTACAAAATCACGTGTACGTGTAAAAAGGTGAGGTTGAAACACAACGGTCAACTTTTTAGTAGGATATAATTTACGCATGGAATTTAGAAAAGCGCGTAATTCCTCCGGATGATGGGCATAGTCGTCAATATATACATGTTCGGGTGTACGAACGATGTATTCAAAACGGCGCTTTGCTCCTTTAAAATTGGCTAATGCTTTTACTATTTTCTCCATATCAATATCCAATAATATTGCTACGGTAATAGCTGCGACAGCATTCTCTACATTATGAAGTCCAGGTATTCCAAGACGGATATTTTCAACCCGCATATCCCCATAGCTATAATCAAAATGAAATTCTCCATCATTTACATGAATATTCCTCGCGTAAGCATCGGCACTCGTTTCACGTGAATAGCTGACATCTCCCTCAAAAGGTAAGCCTACTTTTACTATACTTTTACCACCTTCCACTACCCTATCTAGAAATAATTTGAAGGAATCAATCAAATGCGATTCGTCACCGTAAATATCCAAATGATCTGGATCAGCGGAAGTTACTACAGCGATATTAGGGTGTAATGTTAAAAAAGAACGATCGTATTCGTCGGCTTCTACCACCACGACGTTATTATCTCCAAATAAAGCATTGGTATCGTAATTTGTACTGATTCCGCCTAAAAATGCAGAACAATCGTAACCTGAATCTTTTAGTATATGAGCGATCATGGTAGACGTCGTGGTCTTACCATGCGTACCCGCTACACCAATTGTAAAACGACTAGCACTGATAAATCCTAAAACCTGTGACCGTTTGTATAGTTCAAATCCCTTATCGACAAAATAATTCTTAATTTTCAAATCCTTAGGAACCGCTGGTGTAAAAACAATCAATGCATCTAGAGATGGGTTTTGAAAGCTTTCCGGGATCAACTCAATATCATCTTGGTAAAACACGATAATTCCCTCATTAACCAAAGCCAAGGTCAAGTCAGTTTCCGTTTTATCGTATCCTACAACGGTACAGCCCAATTGATAAAAGTAACGTGCTAAACCGCTCATTCCGATTCCACCAATTCCGATTAAAAAAACCTGTTTAACCTGATCAATATTCATCTCCTAGTTTATTAATTTTAAAATTTCGTTCGCTATCAACTCATCTGCATTGAGCAACGCCAGTTTTTTAATATTTTCACCGAGTTCTACACATATCGCTTCATCGCGTACCAACTTAAGAGCTTCATCTATCAGATGAATGCGTGCACTCATATCGGTTACCATTAAAGCCGCTTTCTTGTCTACCAACGAAACCGCATTTTTTGTTTGATGGTCTTCCGCGACATTTGGCGAAGGAACCAGTATAACAGGTTTACCAATTACACACAATTCCGAAATGGTCCCTGCGCCCGCTCTTGCTATAATCACATCTGCTGCTGCATACGCATAATCCATGCGCTGCAAAAACGGCACTAACTTAATATTGACAGGCAGCTTATCGTTTAGTTCCCTTTCCAGTTTTCCAAAATAATAACTGCCGCATTGCCAGATCACTTGTATATCTGCCTGGAGCAATTTATCTAATGCTCCTTTCATACATTCGTTCAACGTATTGGCGCCCAAACTCCCGCCCGTAACCAGTATGGTTTTCTTGCCTTCCTCCAGTCCAAAGGAGGCAATCGCTTCGTGGTACTTACCAGAAATACTCACCGAACTTCTTCGAATCGGATTCCCTGTCAACATCACCCGGGCTGCGGGGAAAAATTTTTCCATCCCATCGTAAGCAACACATATCTTCTTTGCCTTCTTACCCAAACTTTTATTGGTCTTACCGGCAAACGAATTCTGTTCTTGAATGAGCGTCGGGATCCCAATATAATTTGCCATTATTAGCAAAGGACCAGAAGCATACCCACCAACTCCGACGGCTACTTCCGCACCAAACTCTTTAATGATCTGTCGGGATTTCCATAAGCTTTTTACCATTTTAAATGGTAAAGCTAAGTTCTTCAATAACGACTGTCTGTTAATCCCCTGAATGTCTAATCCTATTATCCTATATCCCGCAGCAGGAACCTTTTCCATTTCCATTTTACCAGCGGCACCAACAAATAGAATTTCAATCTCAGGCTGTGCACGGCGCAATGCATTCGCAATCGCAATTGCCGGGAAGATATGTCCTCCTGTACCGCCACCACTTATGATTACTTTATGCGCCATATTAATTATACTGTACCTACGATTACTTTCTTTTGTTTTGGAGTTTCATCCAACTCTTGCTTATACTTTAACTCTTCTATATTTCTACTTACAGAAAGAATAATCCCTAATGCTACACTCGTAAAAAGGATTGACGTACCTCCCATGCTAACCAACGGCAAAGGAACGCCTGTAACAGGCCCCAATCCTACAGCTACCGCCATATTTGCCAAGGCTTGTATTGTTAGGCTAAATCCTAATCCCGCAGCCAAAAAAGCCCCGAAGGCTCGTGGACTGAGTGTCACGATACGTATGCAGCGATACATCAAAGCAAGATATAAAAACAATAATATTACACCGCCAATAGTTCCGTACTCTTCGATGATGATAGCGAAAATAAAATCTGAATAGGGGTGTGGAAGCACATTTCGCTGTACACTATTGCCGGGCCCTTTTCCAAATAATCCACCCGTAGCAATAGCAATTTTTGCATTATTTGCCTGATAATTTTTATCCTCCTGAAAAGGAACATTGGAGGTCGTCACTTCTTCCGTCGCAAAAAAACCTTTTATACGGCTAAAATAGGTGGCCCGACGTGGACCCACTGAAATCACTATTATGCCTAACAAACCTACACCTAAGGATACTAAAGCAATCTGTTTGAAACTGATTCGACCTATCAAAAGCAACAGCACACTAACTCCAAACAACATAACTGCCGTAGATAAGTTAGCCCAAGCAATCAGCACAAAGACCAAACAAACCGCTCCCATTATTGGAAGAAAAGACTTTTTAACATCTTTAATCTCCTCTTGCTTACGTGAAAGCATTCGAGCTAAAAAGGTAATCAAGGCCAGTTTTGCTAAATCGGACGTTTGAAAAGTCTGATTGATGACCGGAATCGTAACCCAGCGAGACGCATCATTCACTTTGTTTCCAAATACCAATGTATAAAGTAACAACGGAATAGTGATTGCCATTAAAAGTTTTGAAATACCAGCATAGTACCTATAATCCAATTTATGGGACAAGAACATCAATATTAACCCCACAGCAATAATAGAGAAGTGCTTAAACAAATATAATTCAGTTCCCTTACCTTCTTTATAGGCAAGCGTGCCTACCGAACTATAAACGGCAAGCAAAGACCATCCTGATAGAATAATCACGATGATCCAAATCCATTTATCCCCCTTTAATTTTGATAGTACCTGTTCCATGACAATCTATTCTACAGGGTCATTACCGCTTCTTTAAACTTATCGCCCCTTTCTTCATAATTTTTAAACCAATCAAAACTTGCACAAGCCGGTGAGAGCAATACAGTATCACCTTTTTTCGCGAGATGCGAAGCAATCTCAACCGCATCTTCCATCGATGCGCTATTTACAATCACGTCAGCTTCCTCTTCAAAAGCGTCGTGAATACGCGAAGTATCTTTTCCTATGCAGATAATAGCCTTTACTTTCTGCTTTACGAGTTCGCGGAGCATATCGTAATCGTTCCCTTTATCCACCCCACCTAAAATCAATACGATATCTGTAGAAAAACTCTCCAACGCGTACCATACCGAGTTTACATTTGTTGCCTTCGAATCATTAATGTAATTCACGCCACCGATATATGCAACATGTTCTAATCGATGTGGAATATTGACATACGAGCCCATACTCTCCTTCATCGTCTGATTACGAAGCTCCTGCACTTTTGCAATCAATCCAGACGCCATATTATTGTAGACGTTGTGCTTTCCTTGTAATGATAACTCTTCAATATTCATCGTAAATATTTCCCTATTAGGTATGTAAATTTTTATAGTATTGTCCTTATCTAGATACGCTCCTTGGACGATCTCTCTTTCTTGCGTTAGTGGTAATAGCATAGCTTTA
Source organism: Sphingobacterium olei (assembly GCF_005048855.1). Taxonomy (GTDB): domain Bacteria; phylum Bacteroidota; class Bacteroidia; order Sphingobacteriales; family Sphingobacteriaceae; genus Sphingobacterium; species Sphingobacterium olei. The sequence goes on along the minus strand of NZ_SUME01000012.1, from coordinate 36,555 downwards.
CTTTCAAAACGGGGCAAAGCATTCATTGTTTCCTGATCATCAGCACAATAGATAAAATAATCTTGCTCTGTCTGATTTCGAATTATACGAAATTTAGAATTTATATAATTTTCCAACTTATAGTCGTAGCGATCCAGATGATCAGGCGTGATATTCAAAATTACAGCAACGTCTGCCCGGAAGTGATACATATCGTCCAGCATGAAACTGGAAATTTCCAACACATAAACATCAAAGCTTTCTCGCGCTACCTGAAACGCAAAGCTCTTCCCAATATTCCCCGCTAAACCTACATTTATTCCACCTTTTTGCAACATATAGTATGTCAACATTGTGGTGGTAGATTTACCGTTGGATCCTGTGATGCAGATCAACTTGGCATTGGTATACTGAGCAGCAAATTCAATTTCCGAAATTACTGGAGTTCCCTGCGCTCTCAATTGTTGGATAAGCGGTGCTTTTTCTGGAATACCCGGACTTTTGACTACGAGATCCGCATTTAATATTTGCTGATCAGTATGTTGACCACTTTCAAATGCAATAGTCTCTTTTTGTAAAATTTCTTTGTACCCATTGCTGATATCCCCCATATCAGAAACAAATACATCAAAGCCCCTATCCTTCCCTAGTATAGCTGCACCTACACCACTCTCACCTGCGCCGAGAATCACTAAGCGACCAGTTTGTGGGTAATATGTATGTGCGATATTTGCCATCCTATCTTACTTTCAATGTTACTATTGTTATAATCGCTAAAAACACACTCACGATAACGAATCGTGTCACGATCTTAGCTTCATGGTATCCCTTCTTCTGGTAATGATGGTGCAAAGGTGACATCAAAAAGATTCTCCGTCCTTCCCCAAACTTCCTTTTGGTATATTTAAAATATGATACCTGTAAAATAACAGACACCAACTCGATTAAGAAAATACCACACAAAACCGGTATCAATAATTCCTTACGAATGAGAATCGCAAATGCAGCAATAATACCACCGATCGTCAGTGAACCAGTATCTCCCATAAACACCTGTGCAGGATATGCATTGTACCATAGGAAGCCCGTACAGGCACCTATAAAAGCTCCTGCAAAAATTACAAGTTCTCCAGAATTAGGTATATACATGATATTGAGGTATTCGGAAAAGATGATATTACCGGATACATAGGCCAAGACCGCCAATGTAATACCTACAATAGCCGAAGTACCCGTGGCCAGCCCATCTATTCCATCCGTAATATTAGCTCCATTGGATACAGCAGTCACGATGAAGACCACAAAAACCAAAAATACAAGAAATGTTGTCAGGCTACTATTCAATCCAAAACTATCTAAGACTTTAGCATAATCAAACTCGTTATTCTTATAAAAAGGAATGTTCGTCTTCGTGGACTTCACATTTTCTGCGTACGTGCTTTCACCTGTCTGCGGATTAATGACCACTTCAACTGGCTTGGAAGATGTTGGGTTTGTCACCTGTTCACGAACGACAATATCTGGATGGAAATACATGGTGATAGCAATGATCGTACCCAAGCCAACTTGTCCGATTACTTTAAATCGACCAGCTAAACCTTCTTTATTCTTACGAAACACTTTTATATAGTCATCCAAGAAACCTATTGTCCCCATCCAGATTGTCGTCACAATCATTATGATGATGTAAATATTGTCTAGTTTCGCGAACAACAACGTAGGTATAAGGATACCAGCTATAATGATTAAACCTCCCATGGTCGGGGTTCCTTGCTTTTGTTTCTCCCCTTCTAATCCGAGGTCGCGAATCGTTTCACCTACTTGTTTTAGTTGCAGCAGACGAATTAATCGACTACCAAAAACTGTCGTGATAATCAACGAAACAATAACCGCCATTGCTGTGCGGAACGAGATGTATTGAAACAATCCCGAGCCCGGAATATGTAAGTGATCTTGCAACCAAGTAAATAAGTAATATAACATCGATTTATTATTGTTCGTTAAATGTTTTCTCTAATTCTTCTTTGTCATCAAAATGATGCCTTACACCATTAACTTCTTGATACTTTTCATGTCCTTTTCCTGCTATCAAGACGATATCTCCGGCAGCAGCTATGTGACAAGCAGCACGAATAGCTTCTCTTCTATCAGAAATGGTAAACACATTCTTTTTCTTATCAATAGGAATCCCTGCTTCCATATCTTTGATAATAGCCAATGGATCTTCGGTACGCGGATTATCTGAAGTGATAATGACTTTATCGCTATATTTTAGCGCAACCTTTGCCATTTCCGGACGTTTGGTCTTATCACGATCTCCTCCACATCCGAGCACGGTTATAATTTGCTGCCCAACTACTTTCAAATCCTTTATTGTCTCCAATACATTTTCGACCGCATCCGGCGTGTGCGCATAATCTACTATTCCGAAAATTCCATTTTTAGAACGAACAGTTTCGAATCTACCCTGAGCTCCCGTAATCTCACTAATAGCCGTCAAGATTTTCAACGTTTCTTGTTCCAATAAAATAGCGGCACCATATACTGCCAAAAGATTATACGCGTTAAAACCGCCTACCAACTTTACCCATACCTCATGCGAATCGATCTGCAACAGCATGCCATCAAAATGACTTTCTATTACCTTTGCTTTAAAATCCGCAACATGATGCAAACCATATGTTTTTTTATGTGCAAAAGTGTTCTGAAGCATCACTTGTCCATTTTTATCATCCGTATTAGTAAGCGTAAAGGCATAACGATCTAAATCATCAAAAAACTTCTTTTTTGCTTTAATATAATTATCAAAACTGCCATGGAAATCAAGATGATCATGCGTAATATTCGTAAAAACCCCACCTGCGAATCGCAGTCCAGCAATACGTTGCTGCACAACAGCGTGTGAGCTCACTTCCATAAAGCAATAATCACAACCCTCATCCACCATATCAGATAACAATTTATTCAAAGCCACAGGATCTGGTGTCGTATGCGTTGCAGGAATAATCCGATCCCCTATTTTATTCTCTACCGTAGACAAAAGACCAACCTGATACCCCAGATATCGGAAAAGATTAAAGAGCAACGTGGCTACTGTCGTTTTACCATTTGTGCCTGTAATTCCCACGAGCTTTAACTCTTTTGACGGACTACCGTAAAAATTCGAGGCTGCGATGCCTAACGCATAAGATGTATCATACACAACCACATACGTAATGTTATCGTCCAGTTGCTCCGGAAGTTGTTCCACTAATACAGCTGAAGCGCTCATCGAAATCGCTTTGTCAACATAGAGATGTCCGTCCGTATGAACGCCCTTTATCGCAACGAATAATGTATTTTTTTCGACCTTACGCGAATCAAAACACACCGATGCCACTTCCACGTCTAGTGAACCGACAACCTGAACCACAGGAATAGCATGCAATAATTCTTTCAGTATCATATCAATGCAATTGAATTGCCACGTTTGTACCCAATTTTAATTTCTCTCCCGGTATTAACGATTGGTTTGCTACCTTTCCTTTACCATATATTTGCGCTTTAAAGCCCGCGTTTTCCATGGTATACAAGGCGTCGGCTAAACCCATTCCTACTACGTCTGGTACCACTCCCTCCTGAACGGACACCTCCGAAAATGGAATGCCTCTTGACGATGTGTCTGCTGTATTTTGTGAAATTGTACTCCAGTTAATTGATTTTATACCCAAAGCCTCGTATACCTTTACTGAAGCCTCTTTTGACCCCTTCAGCGTTAAAGGTATTTTTGAACCAGCTACATTTACTTTACGAGTAGCAAACGTACCATGAAGCGATAAATCATTAGCAAAAACCATATCTGCTAGCTCTTTGAATACAGGCCCCGCTATTGCCCCTCCATAATATCCATTACGAGGATTACGGATCACTACGATCATGGAATATTTAGGTTTATCCGCTGGAAAATACCCCGCAAATGAAGATTGATACCGCCGAGCTCCATACCCCTTGGCTCCATCTGCCATCTGAGCCGTGCCTGTCTTCCCCGCCGAGGTATACAAAGGGCTAGCCAATTTCTTGCCTGTACCTTTTATCATCACCCCTTCTAACATTTCCTGTATTTTTTGAATCGCTTCGTTGGAAGCAATCTGTTTATTGATAACACGGGCATTAAATTTTTGCACGGTATTTCCTAAATGACGAATTTCTTTCACAAATAACGGCGCAACCATTTTCCCATCATTGGCTACTGCATTATATAACACTAAAGTTTGCAAAGGTGTTAACTTCAGCTCGTAGCCATATGCCATCTGTATTAAGGACAGCTTACTCCAGCTTCTATTTTCGGGAGTCTTTACAATAGGAATCCCCTCGCCAGGAATTTGCAATCCCAAAGGTTGATGCAAACCCCACTTATGCAATTTGGCCGTAAATTTTGCCGGATTACTTCCATAGTGTGTATTTATCAATTTTGTAATACCGACATTCGAAGATTCCTCAAAGGCCTCTTTCGCGGTCATCTTAGATTTTTTAGGAGCATGTGAGTCTCGGATAGTATGAGAAGGCACCTTATACGTTCCATTCCCAACATCCACGATTGTATTGGTATCTATCAACCCATCATCCAACGCAGCCAGATAGGAGGCTAGTTTAAATGTGGAGCCTGGGTCTGCTCCGTGCGCTATTGCGTAGTTGAATTTCTCGCGGTATTCCCCATCGGTGTCTTTTGTGAAATTTGCTATAGCACGTACTTCTCCCGTTGCAACTTCCATCAGTACGACACAGCCATTATCGGCATTACTAATTTTTAATTGCTTCTCTAGCGCACGTTGCGCCATATCCTGCATATTGACATCAATAGTCGCAATGATATCCGAACCGTCAACTGGAGCCACCTCAATTTCACGATTCAAAGGAACCCACACTCCGCCAGCAATACGCTGCATCATTTGAGCACCACTTTTCCCGTCTATATAATTACCATACGCTCCTTCCAGACCTACAAGAACAGTATCTATTCCTTTAGCATTTTTATATCCGATCGTTCGAGCAGCTAAATTAGTAAATGGAAGAATCCGTTTATTTTGACGGACAGCAACCAGACCACCGGAGAAACGAGATTTCCCTTCCTTAAAGGTTTTCAACAATGGAAATTGTTTCAATTCCTTAAGATCCTGATGCGAAACATTTCGTTTTATCAACACATACCGCTGTTTTTTCGCACGAGCGTCCTTTAATGTCACCAAATATTGTCGTGCTGATTTATCTTTAAAAAATCCAGCAAGGCTGTTTGCTAAAGAATCTACTTTAGAATTAAAAACATCGTTACGTTCAACTGGAATGGCCATTGCATCAAAACGTATTTCATATTCAGGAACAGAAGTCGCCAATAAGCTACCATCATTAGAATAAATATTTCCCCGGGCTGCCTCCACAATACGTTCCTGTATCGTCAGGCTATCTGCTATCGCACGCCATTCACCACCGTCGATATACTGTAAATGAACAAGTTTAGCAAAAACTGCCAAGGCACCAAAGACCATCAGCCCGAACGCCAGGTATACCCTTACCAATATGGATTTCCTTATATTCATTTATTCGCTTTTAATCTTTTAATACTATTACTTTTTGTCTTTTACTACTTCCAGTTTAATGGGCGGCTGTGTTCTCTCCTTTAATCCCAACGTATCCGCTCTTTTGGCTATTTCCGATTGCGTCGTTAATTTCATCAACTCAGCAGACAACGACTTATAGTCCCAACTCAGCTCCTTTACTTCTCTACCCAATCGATCGATTTGTCGCACTGTTCGCTCCGCCAAATGCCGATTAGAAATATACAGCAATCCTAAAAAAGCTAAGAATGCAATAAAAGGAAGATTCTTTGTCACCAAATACATCGAAAGCTGTTTTGGCGCAAAAATAGAACGAAGAAAATTCCGAGTTTCCTCTACCTTTTCTTCGACCGCATCGGACAACTCCTCTTGGATATCCTCACTTAACTCCTTATTTTTTATTGTGTTCTTTCTAGACATACGATCTAGGATTGCTCTATTTTTTCCGCTATTCTCAATTTTGCACTACGTGAGCGATTATTCGATTCCAATTCCTTAACTCCCGCCGTTACCGCTTTCCGACCAACAACCTGAAAAGGCTTTATCTCGTTCCCAAAGAAATCCTTTTCCACTTCTCCTCTAAACTTACCTTTGATCATGAAATTTTTCACCAACCTATCTTCTAACGAATGATACGACATGACCACCAATCGCCCCCCGGGTTTAAGTAGAGACACTGTTTGCATTAAAAATTCCTGCAAAGCCTCCAACTCCCTGTTCACTTCTATACGCAAAGCCTGAAAAACCTGCGCATGATATTTATGTTCCTTTCCTTTCGGCACCAATCTTTTAATAACCTCTTTCAAACCCGCCACCGTCTCAATTTTTTTCGTGAGACGGGCGGTAACTATTGTTTTAGCCAAGGACCGTGCATTCTGAACCTCACCATACATGCCAAAAATCCGATGTAAATCCTCTTCTGTATACGTATTCAGCACCTTTTTTGCATCCAAATCCGACACCTGATCCATACGCATATCCAGGTCTGCTTCAAACCGAATGGAAAAACCGCGTTCCGCATCATCAAACTGATGAGAGGAGACACCCAGGTCGGCCAATATGCCATCCACTTGTCTTACTCCCTGAAGACGCAGGTTATTTTTCATGAATTTGAAATTCTGATGAATCAGCAAAAAACGATCGTCTTCAATAATATTATTCAACGCGTCAGGATCCTGATCAAAAGCAATTAGTCTACCATGTTCGCCTAAGTGTTTCATAATTTCACGGGAGTGACCACCGCCACCAAATGTGACATCTACGTACACGCCATCCGGCTTGATCTCCAATGCTTCAATACACTCTTGAAGCATGACAGGTATATGATATACTTCTTCTCTAGCCATCTATTGATCCTCCAAAATCAAAACCACCCATCACTTCCTCAGCCAAGGATGCGAAATCGTCATCCACTCCACCATTCATCATTTCATCATAAACTCCCTTCGGCCACACTTCTATTTTATCAAACTGACACGCCAGCACGACATCTCCCTCTATTTTCGCGTAGTCAAGCAGCACCTTTGGCAATAGCACCCTTCCAGCTGAGTCTAGATTAAGAATAGTAGCTCCACGCATAAACTGACGCACAAACTCCCTATTCTTTGCATTAAATGTATTCAACTTCGAAATTTTAGCTGCCTGCTTATCCCATTCTTCACGCGTATAAATCACCAAATTTTTCTCGAACCCTCTATTCACAATAAGCCCTTCACGCTCAACATCAGGCAATTGCCTTTTGAGCGCGGCTGGGACTACCAACCTTCCTTTGGCGTCCAACTTACATTCGAATTCTCCGATAAGTTGAATCATGGGCTATCTGTCGTAATTAAATTCTAATGTAAAAGTATACACTTTCCCCCACTTTCCCCCACAATCTCCCACAAAAAAGTTTTCCACATAAAGAAGATACTATATTTCGTTTCCAAAAACACCCTTTAATTACATGATAAATAACTTTATTATTGATAGGCAACAAAATTGTTTTCATGACAAAAAAAGGTTTTCCGTGACATTTAAATACAAATGCAGTGTAAAAAGAGCACAAATTTTAAAATATTTAAGCAAAAATGGCACATGAGTGGGCGAGAGTGGAGGATCATAAATTCTTTCAGATATTCCCCTATATCATTCGTTATTCTCCTCAAAATCCGATAATTTTGCGTGAAATCTTAATTTAATTTTTTCCAGTAGTTTAAGCGGACAGAGCAGCAAATTAATTTTTTCATTTTTTACTTTTTAATTTTTATTTGGTAATGCACAGAACACATACTTGTGGCGAATTAAGAATTGCCGATTTGGGAAATACGGTAACACTAAGTGGCTGGGTTCAAAAATCGCGTGATTTGGGAGGAATGACTTTTATTGATGTCCGTGACCGATACGGGATCACTCAATTGACTTTCAATAGTGACGATGACGACAGCTTGCGGGCGAAAGCAAGAGAATTAGGTCGCGAGTTTGTTATAAAAGTAACAGGAACTGTAATCGAACGTTCGAATAAAAATTCAAAAATCCCTACCGGAGAAATCGAAATAAAGGTTTCTTCTTTAGACATATTAAATGAAGCCAAATTACCTCCCTTTACCATAGAAGATGAAACGGATGGTGGCGATGATATACGGATGAAATTCCGCTATTTAGATTTGAGACGTAATCCCGTTCGTGAAAATTTAATTTTACGCCACAAAATGGCGCAGGAAATCCGACGTTATCTAGACGAACAAAATTTTCTCGAAGTAGAAACTCCTGTCCTAATTAAATCTACACCCGAAGGTGCTCGCGATTTCGTCGTGCCTTCCCGTATGAATCCGGGCGAATTTTATGCACTACCTCAGTCACCTCAGACATTCAAGCAATTATTAATGGTATCAGGATTTGACCGCTATTTTCAAATTGTAAAATGTTTCCGGGATGAGGATTTACGTGCCGATCGTCAACCAGAATTCACACAGATTGACTGCGAAATGTCTTTTGTGGAGCAAGAAGACATCTTAAACATGTTTGAAGGCTTGACAAAGCATTTATTTAGTAAGGTAAAAAACATCGATTTAGGTCAAGTGCCACGCATGACTTATGCGGATGCTATGCGATTATATGGGTCAGATAAACCGGACACACGATTTGGTATGCAATTCGTAGAACTTAATGACATCGTAAAAGATAAAGGTTTTCCAGTTTTTGACCAAGCTGAATTAGTAGTGGGAATTAAGGCGCCCGGAGCTGCACCCTACACACGAAAACAACTAGACGCATTGACGGATTTTGTAAAACGTCCACAAATAGGCGCCGCAGGTTTGGTATATGCACGCCATAATGAAGATGGCTCCATAAAATCTTCAGTAGACAAATTTTATAATCCGGGAGAATTGGAAAAATGGAACCATGCTTTTGAAGGAAAACCAGGGGATTTATTCTTAATCATGGCTGGACCGACCGATAAAGTGCGGAAACAATTAAACGAGTTGCGTCTTGAAATAGGCAATCAACTGGGGCTACGTGATAAAAACAAATTCTCTCCTTTATGGGTAATGGATTTTCCATTATTGGAATGGGATGAAGATACAGCACGTTATCACGCAATGCATCATCCTTTTACCTCTCCAAAGCCAGAGGACATTACGCTATTAGACACTAATCCTGGAGAAGTAAGAGCTAATGCATATGATTTGGTCATCAATGGTGTAGAGATAGGTGGTGGTTCTATCCGTATCCACGACAAGGAATTGCAATCGTTAATGTTCAAACATCTAGGGTTCACTCCGGAAGAAGCACAGAAGCAGTTTGGGTTTTTAATGGAAGCCTTCACGTACGGAGCTCCTCCACATGGCGGTTTGGCGTTCGGTTTCGACCGTTTAGTTTCCATTTTTGCGGGACACGATACCATTCGAGATGTCATTGCTTTTCCGAAAAACAATTCTGGACGTGATGTCATGATTGATGCTCCTTCTACTGTCGCGCCAGAACAATTGAACGAATTAAGCCTAGCACTTGCTATCAAAACCAAATAAGTATATACAAGAGATTTAAATATTTTACGTTATATTTAAAAGTTGGTTATCCTGTAACCAACTTTTATTTTTGAATCAGATTAGTAAAGGAGCTTCATGCCGCAAACTATTGCAGATAAATTTTTAACGGATAGCGCGATCAAATCTTTTGACCAACGCCATCGCGATATTATTACGACAAATATTGACAAGTACAATATGGCTTTCGACAGAGGAAAGGGCAAATTTCACGATTTAGCAAATTCGAAGAAGAAAGCCAATCTCGTAAAGTGGAAAGTGATGGAAAACCTTGACCGCTATTTGGTAGAATTTGAAACTAATTTCACCAAACGAGGTGGTAAAGTAATCTGGGCAAATAATGCTGAAGAGGCACGTCAAGAAATATGGAAAATCATGGAGATGCATAATGCGAACTCGGTGATAAAATCCAAATCTATGGCAACCGAAGAAATTGAGTTGAATCATTTCTTTGCAGAAAAAGGAGTAGAAACAATTGAAAGTGACCTAGGTGAATATATTATTCAACTTTTAGATCACAAGCCCTATCATTTTGTCACACCAGCCATGCACCTAAGCCTGGAAGACATCGCTAAATTATTTCATGAGAAGTTCGGAACTCCTCTCGATGCCACTGCAGAACAGCTTACTTTAAAAGCACGCGAATTACTTCGTCAAAAATATACTTCTGCAGACATTGGTATTTCAGGAGCCAACTTTCTGGTCGCAGATACAGGCAGTATTGCAATTACGGAAAATGAGGGAAATGCCCGTTTGACGACCACCTTTCCCGATGTGCATATAGCTATAGTAGGCATTGAGAAAATGATCCCGAGCATGATGGATCTTGATCTGTTCTGGCCCCTATTGGCATCACATGGAACGGGCCAAAATTTAACCGTATACAACACGATTTTAAATGGGCCTAGGCAGGAAACAGATACAGATGGTCCTCGCGAGATGTATGTTATACTACTTGATAATGGCCGGACAAATCTTCTGGAACAAAAGGAGCAACGCCAAGGACTATATTGTATACGCTGTGGCTCTTGCCTGAACGTATGTCCTATTTACCAAAATATTGGTGGCCATACATACGACACCACTTATCAAGGACCAATTGGTTCTCTAATCTCACCACATCTTAGTGGGATGAAAGAATTCAAACATTTATCCTACGCATCGAGTCTCTGTGGCAAATGTACGGAAGTGTGCCCTGTAGGCATCGATATTCAAAAAATGTTATTGCTAAACAGACGAGATGCTGTCCAGGAAAACCTAGCGACACCAATGGAAAAAAGGATGTGGAAAGGGTTTACCTATGCCATTCAAAGACGGAAACTAATTGATTTATTTGGAGGAAAATTTAAAAACTTTTTTGTCCGCAACTTTTTCAAAAAATCATGGGGAAAGAATAGAGAACTACCAAAATTTCCAAACAAATCATTTTCGAAACAATGGAAAGAGCAACAAAAAGAACTATACAAATAAAATGGATAAGCAATCGCAGTTGGCATTAAGCAGTGCCGTATTTTTCTTTATTATTGCAGCACCATTATTATTCGGTTTATCGCGGCTAGTGAATGATCCACTTAGCATTACCTCTTCGGCTATTAGCGCATCCGTCGGTGCTCTCATTTACTTTTTTATGGTAAAAAGAAAACTAAAAAAAAAGGAAGAACGATAATAGCGAATTTATTAACCTGGTTACAGAAGTAATCAAGGAGCCGATAAAAATTATCAACTCCTTAATCGTTTAATTATTAACCAATGCAGTGGATTTTGTCAAAGCTTTGGCATCTTCCGCCATACGGATGAATTCCGCTCTATATCCTTCATCATCTTTTCCTTTGGCCAATTTAGCCCGCTTAATCAAGCCATCAAAATTAGCATTTTGTTTATAATCCGAATTTCGTAAGAGCATACCCAGCTCAGCAACCGAAGTCGCAAATTGGAAATCTTCGCTCATCGCGGATATGTTTCCTGCATTTGCAAGTACAATTTGCTGCTTCAGCTTACTTCTCTCTCCATAGGGTTCTTTATAACGGAATTTTACGGTAGCCAATTCGGAAGAATTATTTGCAGTGGTTTTCCTCTCCGTTTTCTGATATTTCAAATCATCGACAGATCCAATGATTTCGCTATTCACACCTGCAGGTACAACTTCGTAAATAGCCGTCACCGCATGTCCGACGCCCATATCTCCACCTAATTTATTGTCATTGTTAAAATCTTCAGCGGCCATTAAACGGTTTTCGTATCCGACCAAACGATATGCTTTTACCATGTTCGGATTGAACTCTACTTGAATCTTGACATCCTTCGCTACGGTGAATAATGTTCCACCAAATTCTGTAATAATCGCTTTTCGTGCTTCCGTAATATTATCGATGTACGCATAATTTCCGTGACCTTTGTTTGCCAACAGCTCTAATTTACTATCTTTATAGTTGCCCATTCCATAACCCAAAATTGAAATATGCACACCACTCTCGCGCTCTCTACTTATTAGCTTTTCCATATCATCGTCAGAAGAAGCGCCCACATTGAAATCACCATCTGTAGCCATCACTATTCTATTATTTCCATTTTTTATGAAATTTTGACGCGCCATTTTATACGCCATTTTTAGACCATCTCCCCCGGCAGTGCTTCCCCCTGCCTGAAGACCTTCAATAACATCCTTTATCTTCATTTTTTGACTCCCAGAAATACTTTCTAATGCGACATTAGCGTTACCAGCGTAAGTCACAATTGCCACTTTATCAACCTCCCGTAACTGGTCAACCAATAACTTAAGGGAAGATTTCACCAAAGGCAATTTGTTTGCATTCATCATGGATCCCGAAATATCTACTAGAAAAACAAAATTTGAAGCGGGCAACTTTCCAGTAGGCACATTTTTCGCTTTCAGCGAGATACGCAACAATTGATGCTTGGCGTTCCAAGGAGCCTGAGCTAGCTCTGTTTTTATATTAACAGGATCTCCATTTTCCGGTGCGTCTAAACTATATTGAAAGTAATTGATCATCTCTTCTATGCGGACTGCATCCACCGGAGGCAACTGTCCCGATTTGATAAACCGACGTACATTGCCATAAGAAGCGGCATCCACATCGGCAGCAAAGGTTGAAAGCGGTTGATTCAAAGGATTAATAAATTTATTTTCCTCTATTCCCCTATAACTTTCACTTTGCTGTGTCTCTCTTATTGGTGACACACCGCGGATAAGGATATTCTGCTGTCCCGATCGATTAGCGGAAACATTTACCCCAGCCACTTTACCCTGTAATAAATTATTGTAATTAGTTACCGGAATATCTTTTGCATCCTGCCCACGAATAATAACTGCAGATCCCGTCAGTGCTTCCCTTTTCGCAGCTCCATATCCGACAACAACAACTTCATCTAGCTGATTTACCTGAGCTAACAGGGTAACATTAATTGTGTTAGACTTTCCTACTTTGATAGATTGGGAAACATAACCAACACAATTAAATGTCAATTCGTCACCCTCCCCCGCTTTAATGTTATAAATACCACTTTGATCCGATAGGGTATTTATCTTTTTAGTCGTATTACGCACTTCCACTCCGGCAATTGGCACATTAGCGTCATCAACAATTTTACCTGTTATAGTTCTTGCGTGAACATGATTTCCGGCCACTATGGTAAAAATCAAAAGAATAGATGATATTATAGCTTTCATGATTTATAAATTTTGACAAGGGATGCAGCGAAACATAAATTTCCATAAATGAGAAAAAAAAATTATTTTGAGCCCTGATTATGAAGTTGTTCAATTCATCACAAATCTCAACTACAGACGACAGTTCTCTTTTAGAGAATTATCGCACCACCGGTGACTTAAAATTTTTGGGAGAATTATACCAACAACATACCGAGATGGTATATTATGTATGCCTGCGCTATTTTAAAGACAGCGAACAAAGTAAAGATGCTGTAATGCAGATTTTTGAAGAACTTATAACCAAAGTAAACAAACAGGAAATCAAAGAATTTGCCAAATGGCTATACGTTGTTAGCAAAAATCATTGTTTGATGACATTGCGAAGCACAAAAAATAATTATGAAATTCCAGTAAATAATTTTGTGGAATTTGCTGCTTTTCTGCATCAGGAAGAAAATTATACGGAGAAGGAAGAACGATTGTCTCAATTAGAGCGTTGTATAGATAAGTTACCAGAGAAACAACGGATTAGTGTAGATCTATTTTTCATCAACGAAAAATCTTATAGGGAAGTGGTAGATATAACAGGCTATAGCATGAATGACGTAAAAAGTTATATCCAAAATGGTAAGCGGAATTTAAAAAATTGCATGGAAAGGAATCATGAGCAAGATTAATCCAGATATCAATTACATAAGAAAATATGTAAATGGCGAGCTCAGCCCGCGAGAGATGTTTGAGCTTGAACGTGCCGTCCAAGAGGATGAGATGCTAATGGATATACTGTTGGGAATGGAACAGGAACAACTCCATAATTACTCCTCAGATTTAAACGATTTAAGACAACACATTCTTGCACGGAGCCATTTATCAAATAACAAACGTCTATTCCCTTGGAAATCCCTATCTCTTGCAGCTTCATTGTTATTAGTTTTGGGCCTTGGAGGATATTTGATCTGGAATAATGGTTTCTCAACAAAAGAAACACGAATAGCACAGTCGCCTGAAGAGCTAAATGTGCCGACTCCATTGATGAATAAATCTGCAGATACTGCTGCTGCTGAAAAAACAGAACAACAACAGGTTCTCAACCAAAATGCTATCGCGCATTCACCGGACTCAAAAAATACAAATTTAGATTATACGGAAAAACAACCGAATAAAGTCGCCTCAAGAGTTTATACACCGACTAAAAAAGAAGGCATTCCCCATGTTCCTTTTCCACGTCAAACAGCCCTTCAAGATAGTCCTGTTTATAGCGTCGCATCGTTAAAATCTTCAAAATCAGGTAATCTTATCGTGATACAAGACAGTCCTGATAAAGAAGAAATCATAATTGGCGAGGGCTTATTGGATAGTAACATAGAACACGTCATCGCTGCAAATATTCCCCAGCCAATACAGGGGCGCGCCGATGGGATACGTGTAGCGGATGTTGGAAAGAACTCTTCGAGTAATAGAGCGGCACTATCGAGGCTGAATTTGGACGCACAGTCCAACTATATTTTAGGACAGGTACTTGACAAGCAATCGGGAAACCCAATTGAAAATGTTCAAATAAAAGACATAGAGAATAACAACATTATCAGCACAGATTCCGCCGGCAATTTCGTGTATCTGGCGAGTAGAAAAAACGCGCCCTTAGAAATTAATGCTATTGGATACGAAAAAGAAAAAGTACTTACAGATAATTCTTCTCAAACTATTTTTTTGAATCGTGAAGACTCCACGTTAGAAGAAGTAGTTATAACTTCAGCACGAAAAACTCCCCTGAAAAGTGAACCGGCATCGGGTTGGAAAGAATTTAAAACTTATATAAGTACGGAAACTAAAAAAGTCAATTTAGGAAAAGGTATTGTTGCCTTGACGTTTTCCATTGGTGCTGATGGAAGACCGAAGAATATACTTATTAGCAAGTCAGCCAATTTAGATTTGGATAGAAAAGCAATCGAGATTGTCAAACAAGGACCTAGTTGGATAGTAGGAACCAATGGCAAACCTGTGTATTTAACGGTGGAGTTTAAATAGAATAAGTCCTCAAAATTGAATTTTGAGGACCTAGTTATAAATTCACTCGCAATAATCGGCTAGTTATCGATTGTGCTGAGACGTATAGGCAACGTGTAAGCTACACGCACGGGTAGACCATTCTGAACGCCGGGACTCCATTTTTTAGCTTTTTTCAACAATCTTACGGCTGCATCCCCTGTACCGAATCCCATATCCCTTTTCACTTCAAACGAAGATAAGCTCCCGTCTTTTTCCACCACGAACGACACCTGAATAACTCCCTTTGCCCCGTTGTCTACCGCAGATTGTGGGAAATCATAATTTTGAGCAACCCAATTTATAAATGCCTTCATCCCACCGGGAGGCTCGGGCATCACCTCCACTGAAACAAAAGGTTTACCTTCTCCGTCATCGCTGCCAGTTAGACTACCCACGGCTCTACCCCTTTCTGCGCCATCACGTTTTGTACTACCAAATGTTCCCCGCGGCACCAGCTCCCCTCCTTTTACACCATCCATTGTAATATTAGCAGGTAATTTTTTCCTGTCCATGACATCTTCAGTGCTCGTCATATCTTCCGTTACCCGAGAAGCATCCGTGGCATTGATCTCTGTGAATTTGATTAGATCCTGAGACGACACATCCTGAGCAACCTGCTTTGGAGCATCCTGCTCTATGAGATCTGGCACCACAGGCGGTTCCATTTCTATCGGCAATTCTGTATTATCAATTGTCACAGTTACCATATCCTCTTGGGGCAGGTTATTGGGTATTTTACTATTGTTGGAAAACGAATAAGCGATACCACTTAATCCAACGACAACTAAAACAACAACTCCGAGAGCCCAATTCGTTGCTTTAGGAGCTAAAACACGAAGCTCATACGCTCCATATTCTTTATTACGTCCTGCAAAGATGACATCCATCCACTCTTTTGCATAAATATCTGATTTGGAAAATAACATAAAGGAAAGTTTTAAAGGTTATTACTCTATTTTCTATTATGATGAAATAGAGTATAACTTTCCACAAAAATTTTATCGAAACTTAGATAAGTTTGCCTTTATCTACGAAGTGAATGATCTATACATGCATACGAGCAAGAGGCGTAATATCCTGTCCCACGAAATCCTGTTTAAGGTATTTCTGATAACCGGCAATAGCAATCATCGCAGCATTATCCGTACAATATTCAAACTTCGGAATAAAGACACGCCATTTATACTGTTCGCCCATTTCAATCAGTGCACTTCGCAATCCTGAATTGGCAGATACACCACCGGCAATAGCAATGTCTTTTACACATGTTTGTTTCGCTGCCTTCTTCAATTTATTCAAAAGAACAGAAACAATACGACTTTGCACCGAAGCACATACATCATTTAGATGTTGCGTTAAAAATTGGGGATTCTCTTTCATTTTAGCTTGGACCAGATATAATATCGCTGTTTTTAGCCCTGAAAAGCTAAAATTCAGACCAGAAATTTGAGGTTCTGGCAAAGAAAAGGCGTTAGGATCTCCCAATTGAGCGTACTTATCAATCAATGGTCCTCCAGGGTACGGCAATGTCAAGATCTTAGCTGTTTTATCAAAAGCTTCTCCAGCGGCGTCATCCAAGGTCTGTCCTAATAATTCCATATCAAAATAATCTTTGATCAACACGATCTGTGTATGCCCACCGGAAACAGTGAGGCATAAAAAAGGAAAATTTGGTTTCGGATCGTCAATAAAATGTGCTAAAATATGGGCCTGCATGTGATTGACTTCAATCAAGGGAATCTGACGGGCTAACGCAAATGATTTCGCAAAAGAAGTACCAACTAAAAGCGAGCCCAACAAACCCGGACCTCGGGTAAATGCTACCGCATCTACATCTTTTTTTGTAATTTTGGCCTGCTGAATGGCTTGGTCGACCGTGGGAATAATATTTTGTTGATGTGCGCGAGAAGCCAACTCAGGCACGACGCCACCATATTTTGAGTGAATTGCTTGACCAGCAATAATATTTGACTTAATTTCACCGTCTATACATATAGAAGCTGAAGTTTCGTCACATGAAGATTCTATTCCGAGGATGATAGCCATTTGAGGACAAAAGATTTTAGATTACAAAAATATCAAAAAAATACTTAAAATAACGCTGATTACACTTACTAGTATATTTCTACTGGTAATTTTGGCGTTATTTTCACTTCAGTTTTCTGCTGTACAAACCTACGTTTCTAAAAAAGTAGCGGCTTATTTGTCGGAGCAGCTGGATAGCAAAATTCGTTTACAACGTGTTTATTTCAAACCTTTCAGCGCGATACAATTACAGGAATTCGAGTTACTAGACAATAAAGGCAATCAAATTATTTATGTCGAAAGCTTAGATGCGTACTTGGTTCTTCGCGAATTCTTTAACAAGAAGATCAGAATTGAAGAGATAAAGCTAAAAAATGCCTACGTCGATTTTCAAATTTATGAAGACAGTACCAACTTCAGTAAAGTCATCACCTATTTTTCTCCAAAAGATAAACAATTAAAAACTTCTTCAAAAAAGAAACTCGCATTGTCTCTAGACAAAGTCGTACTCGAAAATAATCATATCAGATTGGTTAATCATCGTTTTAAGCACCACAATCGAGGTGTAGATTTTTCAGATTTGGATATTACGCACCTTTCAGGCGTATTCGATAATATCAAATTCGACTCTTTACGTATAGCTTCCACTATTTCCAATCTAACGTTTAAAGAAAAATCTGGATTACACCTCCAAGAGCTAAGCACTGATGCCAGTTATTCGGACAAAAAAATGGAATTTAAGGAATTTCATCTGGTAACCAACAATTCTGAACTACGGGACTATTTACTTTTTGAATACGAAAGCATAAACGATTTTCAAGATTTCATCAATAAAGTTCATGTGACTAGCCGATTAACGAACTCCAATGTAGATTCTCGCGATATCGAATTTTTTGCGCCGTCCATGAAGAATGTAATCTTTCAAACGGATATCACAAAGGCTACCCTATCGGGAACCGTCGCACATATTCGAGCAGAAGAAGTACAATTAAAGACATCGAAAAACACAGAGCTGATTGGTAACTTTACGATCAACGGGCTGCCCTATATCGAGCATACACTATTTGATTTTGATTTAGATAAATTACATACACATCCCAACGATATTGAGTATTTGGTTCCTCTTCTAGCAAACAGCAAGACATTCAAACTGCCCGAACAAGTACACCGTTTTAATACGGTAGTTTTTCAAGGCAAATTTCATGGACGTTATAATGATTTTTTGGTTAATGGAATGTTCCAAACTGCTTTAGGAGAACTGAAGACCACGAGTAAGATCAGCATAAAAAATAGACTCAGTTATAGCGGCCATATCCAATCCAAAAACTTTCAAATAGGAAAATTGATTAATACAGAGATCATCGAGAACACCGGACTAGATCTCAGTTACGAGGGATCAGGATTACTACTAAATGATTTGGTATTAGCGATTGACGGAAATATCCAGAACACCACTATTAAAAACTACAATTATGATTTAATAGTCCTCCGCGGTAATATCAAGGATAAAATTTTGCAAGTAGAAGGGAATATAGAAGATGAAAACCTACAGTTAGTTTATGCAAGTGATATTGACCTAAATTCCCAAAATCCTACTTACCAGTTAGATGGAAAAATTAATTTCGCTGCATTAAACAAATTAAATTGGGTCACTAAAGATAGCATCATTATACATCATGCTAATCTGAAAACAAATTTATCAGGAAATGCGTTAAATAATCTTATTGGTGGTCTAAATGCGGATAGTATTCAAATGACGACGACCCGAGGATATTTCAACATCAATGAATTACATTTCAGTGCAGAAGGCGATCAACAGGATCGGTTGCTGACCTTAAATTCGGACGTCGTAGACGCTAAAATGCAAGGCAACATTGATCTCAATACAATTGGAGCCTATTTCAGATCATTAGCCATGCGATATGCTCCAGCTATAGGTATCGAAGTTAAACCCTTCAATCCACAAAATTTCGATTTAGACTTGAATATTAAATCTTTTGAACCCGTGGCCGCTTTATTAGACCCTTCACTTTCATTAGACGATGGAGCCCATTTGAACGCATCATTCTCTACGACCAATTACACGGCTAAGTTCACCGGATTTAGTCCTTCCTTGACCTATAAGGGAATAAAAGTAACGAATTTAGCGATTGCCGAAAAAGCGGATGAAAATGCTTTTTCATTAAATGTGACCGCCGACAAATTGAATTTCTCAGATAGTGCCTACATCAATCACATTACTATCAAAAATGTATTAGCCAATGACAGCTTACATTTTAATATTGAGATGTCGGAAAAACAGGCGACCAACTACCTCAACCTTAATGGCAATATACATTTCGCGTACAACAAGCCAGCTTATATTCAATTTAGCCCGTCCACTATTCTGATTAATCGAGAAAATTGGTTTTTAAATAATGATGCACAACTTCGCGTTTCAAAAGGAAAAATCTACATTAAAAATTTATTATTAAGCCAAGCAAGACAACAGGTACAACTAGATGGCATTCTCTCCAATGAAAATGACAAGCTGAACATCCTTTTCGACAATTTCAGTTTAACATCTTTAAATGGCTTAACCAATCCCATAGGGATACAATTACGGGGTTTTATGAATGGAAAAATGGAAATAAATTCTATTTTCAAACAACCTTTTGTAGCAGCAAATATACAGACAACGCCTATTATCTATAATGACATTCCAATTGGACAACTGAATTTGATCGCTGACTTTGACCCAGAAAGTGGTTTAGCAAACGTCGATCTGAAATTAGTAGATACACAAAATCGGGGCATAAGTGTACAAGGAAATTACAATCTATCGAATGATGACGAGCCATTAAATCTTAAAGGAAATCTGAATGAAACAGATTTGATTATTTTCCAGCCTTTTTTAAAGAATCTTGTATCAGATCTAAAAGGTAAAGCAAACGCCAATGTAAGCATCATAGGCACCTTCCGAAATCCTAAAATAAGCGGTATTGGACGTTTTAGCAATGCAGAATTTACTGTAAACTATTTAAAGACACATTATCGGGTGGAAAATCAACCCGCAATGGTTCAAAATAATGCAGTCATGCTTCAAAATTTAAAACTCTTTGATGCCAAAGGAAATACCGCAACGGCCAACGGAATTATCGACTTGGCAAAACTGATCAATCCTTATATTGATGTGGATGTGGCGGGAGATAATTTTATGATCCTAAATACCAATTACAAGGACAACAACTTGTATTATGGTACAGCATTCGCCACGGGAAAATTTAAATTTAAAGGCTTTACTTCGGCAATCGATATCGATATCGACGCCAAATCTGAAGCAAATACGGTACTTACTATTCCTTTTAATAGCGCTATGACTATCGCAGAAAGTGATTTTATCTATTTCATAGGTCCCGACACCACTGAAAATAATAAGAAAGGAACCAAAAACTTATTTACGGGTCTGACGATGAATATGGATTTAGAACTTACCCCCGAAGCAGAACTTAACCTGCAAACAGACCTAGGGTCACTGAAGGGAAGGGGCACGGGCGAAGTTACTTTACGGATTTCCAGCTTAGGAGATTTTGAAATGTTTGGTGACTACGTAGTCAGTTCGGGAAAATTTCATTTTACAGCGCAAGATTTCATCAATAAATACTTTGATATTAAAGAAGGTGGAACTGTTCGCTGGACAGGGAATCCTAGGGAGGCCGTCATCAACCTGAATGCTATATATCAACAGCGAACCACTGTCGTCCCATTGTACAACGCCGCAGGGCGTTCTGGGGAAGATGAACGCGTGCTTGCACAAGCCGACATGATTATCAAAGGGACATTACAGCAACCTGATATTACTTTTGATTTGAATTTTCCGCAAAACCCTTACATTAAAGATCAATTGCAGAGTTATTTAAGCGATGTAAATAATATCAACCAGCAGGCTCTGAGCTTAATCGTACGTCGAAGTTTCACACCGAGTTCGACCAATGACGTTGGACGAGAAGTAAATAACACGCTATTATCAGCGGGGACTGAAATCGCATTTAATCAACTCAATAACATCATTTCCCAATCATTAAACGTCAATTTTTTCGATCTTAATATCCGTTCGTTAAATGACGCCTCCGCATCAGTTCGTTTATTAAATGACCGGCTTGTTTTGACTGGGGGGATTACCGACCGCCGTAATTACCAAGCCACAGACCTTACATTTTTTAGCGAGGGGGTCACTACCGATGCCGAGCTCACATACCGACTACGTAAAGACGGAAATCTTTTGCTTAGAGCATACAACCGTCCGTATACCCGCAATTTCTTAATCCGTGCCAATGATGCTGAATACATCAGCGCATTGGGTCTGGTGTATAGGCAGGAATTTAATTCCATTCAGGAATTTTGGCGTAAACTTTGGTATTGGGGCGACAAAAAAGAAGATAAGCCAAAAGAAAGTGTTCCCCCTTACATCGAAAAGAAAGACAATCCGTAAGCTCTTACTTTCTGTCAGATTGTGCTGTGACGGTCTACTTGATTAAAAGATAAAACAAGTGTTCCCACTCCTCTACAAGTGTCCCTTTGAATTCGGATTGACTAGCTCTTTTATACCAATAGCTTGCATTCCACAGGTCTCCTTCTACACGGTGTAAATAAGCGTGCACATGTGCTGAAGTTGGGTCCTTTAAATGGTCGATTAGATCATGGGCCAACCTCCAGTCTCCTTTGGCATCATACCAAAGCGCTTTAATATGTACGGAAGTATTTTCAGGTGGTAATGAACGTATAAGTGTTTCCTTGAATTCTTCTAAAGTCATAAAATAAAGATAGCAAAAAAGATCGATTTTTTGAATCGACCTTTTTTGCTATTTAAACTTACTAGCAAGTGCTGCTAGCTTTGCTCCCATATCTATCTCTTGGGTTTTACCTGAATTTCCACGAGGATTTTCATTCTTTTTTCGAGGCAAAACCTTTTCGGTTGTTTTCATGGAAAGACCTATGCGATTACGTTTCGCATCCACCTCGGTCACGGTGACCATAACATGTTGCTGCACCTTGACGATTTCATGCGGATTGGAGACGAAGCGATTGGACAATTGACTTAAATGCACCAAACCATCCTGATGCACACCGATATCGACAAAAGCACCAAAATTAGTAATATTCGTAACGATACCAGGCAACTTCATACCTGTACGTAAGTCGGCAATACTGTTCACACCCTCTGTAAAAGAAAATGCTTCAAATTGCTCTCTCGGATCTAATCCAGGCTTCGCCAATTCCATTAATATATCATTTAACGTGGGCAGTCCTACTTCATCTGTTATGTATGCTTTCAGATTAATCTGCTTTCTCACCTTCTCATCCTTAATCAAATCGCTTACTTCAACACCCAGGTCTTTCGCCATCTGCTCTACCAGCCCATATCGTTCTGGATGAACCGCAGATGCATCGAGCGGATGACTGGCATTCCGTATCCGTAAAAAGCCAGCAGCCTGTTCGAAAGCTTTATCACCCAATCGAGGAACCTTCTTCAGTTCCCTTCGGGAGCTAAATGGACCATTTTCCTTACGGTAGTTAACAATTTGTTGAGCCAAAGCAGGTCCTAAGCCAGAAATATAAGACAATATTTGCTTTGAAGCAGTATTTAATTCCACGCCCACAGCATTCACACAAGACATGACCGTATCATCCAAGGCCGTTTGTAGTTTATTCTGATCGACGTCATGCTGATACTGTCCTACTCCTATAGATTTGGGGTCAATTTTCACCAATTCGGCCAATGGGTCCATCAATCTGCGACCAATAGAAACCGCACCACGTACTGTAATGTCATAATCGGGAAACTCTTCACGCGCAGTCTCCGAGGCAGAATAGATTGAGGCTCCCGATTCATTGACCATTACAAGCGTTACATTTTGCAAGTCCAGTTTGCGAACAAAATCTTCCGTTTCACGCCCCGCCGTTCCATTACCGATAGCTATAGCTTCAATATCATACTTCGAGACCAGATGTTTAACCGTCTTCTCCGCCTCCACTGCTCCCCCAGCACCGGTATGCGGAAAGATAGCCGTATTTTCCAACAGATTACCTTGTGCATCCAGCACAACAGTTTTACAGCCCGTGCGAAATCCAGGATCGATAGCCAGTAACCTTCTTTGTCCAAGTGGAGCTGCCAATAGCAGTTGTCTTACATTATCCGCAAAAACTTTTATCGCTTCCTCATCGGCCTTTTGACGTGTCAGCACACGAATTTCAGTTTCCATCGAGGGTTTTAACAGACGCTTGTACCCGTCTATTATCGCCAACCGTACCTGCTTCGCAGCTTCATTAGTCCCATGTATATATATGGAATCGATTAATGGCAGTATCGATTCTTCCGACACCTCTATATCTAAGTATAAAAACTCTTCTTTCTCTCCGCGACGCATGGCCAATACACGATGTGAGGGAGCATCTTTGAGCGACTCCGACCACTCATAATAATCTTTATATTTCAAAGCAGATTCTTCTTTCCCCGGTACTACACGCGAAACAAAAGTACCTTTTTCTAAAAATACCCTACGCGTGCGCGCACGTACCTCTGCATCTTCAGCTATGGTTTCGGCGATAATATCCCTTGACCCTGCCAATGCATCTTCGACTGAAGAAACGCCTTTCTCTACATCGATAAAGTTTTTAGCCTGATCGTTAATTTCCATTAAATTTTGTGCTAGAAGAAAATCCGCTAGAGGTTGTAACCCTTTTTCACGTGCTGCGGATGCCCGAGTTTTGCGTTTGGGTTTATACGGAAGATAAATATCTTCTAATGCAGACATCGTTTCCGCAGATTTAACCTGTGCCTCTAATTCAGACGTAAGTTTTCCCTGATCTGCTATAGATTTCAAAACTGCGTCTTTACGCTTATCCAAATCGCGTAATTGCTGCATGCGATCACGGATAGACGTGATCTGAACCTCATCTAAACTCCCTGTAAGTTCTTTACGATACCGAGAAATAAATGGTATTGTAGCTCCTTCATCCAATAATCCAATTGTAGTACTTACCTGTTTGGAAGTAAGTGCCAATTCTTTCGAAATAATAATTTCGTGTAACATAAAAATTTAGTAGGTTCCTATTGAAAAATAAAGCCGTTGACGGTTATACATCAACAGCTTTAACATATATTTTAATTCGTTTTTTAAGCGTTTTTTATCGAGTCATCTTTTGATTCCTCATGATCTACAGCATTTGTTGTATCTTCATTATCTTCCGCTGTATTTTGATTGGCAAAATTATCGTTATAACCGTATTTATAATATTCCGATTCGTCTACCGGATGAGCTCCAGGATCGTGTTGATAGGTATTTTCTGGCGTAGTGAATTCTGGAAATTTCTTTTCAGCAACAGCCGATTCCTGTTCGTCTATTAAGTCCGAATTTTCATTTTCTTCAGCAGAAGTTTCAGTGTCTTCCGTTTTTTGTGGAGTAACCTTTTTATCCTCTACCGTCACATCTAAATCCTTTTCAAAGTTATTAATCTGATCTGAAATCTCTCTTTTAATCCCCTCAGAAGCATCTTTAAATTCGCGGATTCCTTTTCCTAGTCCACGCGCCAATTCCGGTAATTTCTTTCCTCCAAATAATAGTAAAATAACAATTACTATTAACATCATCTCCTGGGTCCCAATATTTAAAAATGCTAACGTCGTCATACTTTAATTACAATTTAATAAGGCTAAGGTAAGCGTATTATTTATTTTACCCAATACTTTACTGTAAATATTTAGACACAAAAACTTATTAATGGCTGTCCTAATTTGTAAGTATATCTTTTGTAGCTTTGCAGGCTAATTTACGAACGATGTTATCAAGTTTTAAGGCAAATAAAAATTATTATCTAAGTACTATCGCTTTGGCGGGGCCCGTAGTGATATCACAATTGGGGCATACATTGGTGCAAACTGCAGATACCATGATCGTAGGACACTTTGCCGGATGTATTCCTTTAGCAGCTGTTTCTCTATCTCATTCCTTTTTTATGGTCGTACTCGTGATAGGGATAGGCATTGCTTATGGCCTCACCCCTCTAATCGCACAAGAAAATGGCAAAACAAACAAAGAAGAATGTGCTAAACTACTTTCCAACAGCTTTTGGATAAACTTTTTCACCGGTATAATTTTATTCTGTTTCGTATACTTTGGCTCTATGGTCGCTATGGATTATGCCGATCAAGATCCGCAGGTCGTAAGAGAGGCCAAGCCCTATTTATTTTTATTAAGTTTATCCATTTGGCCACTAATGGTATTCAATACCTTCAAACAATTTGCGGAGGGACTAGGGTTTACGAAACAAGCGATGAATATCACCATTTGGGGAAATGTGTTAAATGTAGTAATTGCTATTGTATTGGTAAAAGGGATGTTTGGTTTTGAACCGATGGGAATTCGGGGCGTAGGATTGGCCACATTAATTGACCGGGTACTGATGATGATAGTCATGATGACGTATGTGTTGCGTGCCAAACCTTTTAAATCATATCTGATAAAATTTAACCTGTTCTTTGTACAATGGCAAAGAATAAAAAACATATTGCGTATCGGAGCCCCCGTAGCTATGCAATATGTATTCGAAATTGGTGCCTTTGCAGGAGCATCGGTAATTGCAGGCCAGATTGGCGCATTAGAACAAGCATCCCATCAGGTAGCAATCACGTTAGCAGCAATGACTTATATGATGGCCAGTGGCATCGCTGCCGCCGCTACAATCAAAACGGGCAACAGTTTCGGGAACAACAAGTATTATAGGTTACAGAAATTCGCAAGTGTATCGTATCATCTGGTTTTGATCTTTATGGTTTTTACGGCCGTATTATTCGCTGTGTTCAACCAATACTTACCACATCTCATCACTACGGATACGGCCGTGATTCAGCTTTCAGCTCAATTATTAATTATTGCAGGACTATTTCAGTTATTTGACGGAACGCAGGTGGTGGGTTTAGGAATCCTACGCGGTATGGGAGATGTAAATATACCAACGCTGTTTACGTTTATCGCCTATTGGATTATCGGATTACCGACCGGCTATTTTATGGGCATTAACCTGGGCTGGGGAGTCCAAGGAGTATGGTACGGGTTGACACTCGGGCTATTGACTTCATCTTTGCTATTATACCTCAGATACAGGCATATCATCCAACGAAAACTGGTCTAGCTACATACAATTAAGAGCGCCCTCGATGTGAATTAGTGGACTGAGATAAGGAATATCGAGGTTAGCCCCACGCAACAGAAACCACATACCCATCAATAAATAGAGAAACGGAATAATTCTGACGAATTTCATCTTAAAAATACTTTTGGGTAAAGAGGTTGCAAAAGAAAATGTAAACATCAGCGGTAATGTTCCTAGCCCGAACAAGACCATGAACCAAAAGCTATTCATTACTTGATCGGCATTCATTGCCGAAGCCAGTGCCATATATACCATACCACAGGGCAAAATACCATTGAGTATGCCCGCTATAAAAGCTCCTCCTGGCTTATATAGCCATTTGCCCATTACACGAGCAAGAGGCTGTATTGCTCTGGTTTGTAACCGAGCCAACTTTATAGACTTTTTGCCTACGAAATAAAATAATCCAATTACAATTAGGATAGCTCCTGTAATAACAGAAAATCCCTCTTGCCATCCCTGTAAAGCCGCAAGACTACCAAATAGCCCCACTAGTAATCCAATGCAGCCGTAAGTTAAAATCCGCCCTGTTTGATGCAACAGTTTATTGAACGTTTGTCTCCATGAGATGCGCTGGTTGCCTTGTATAGCAACAAGAAGTGGCCCGCACATCACCACGCAGTGTATGCTACCAAATAGGCCCATAAAAAAAGCAAGGTAGTGATACGTCATTATGCGTTACTGAATATTAAGCGACTGATCGGCGATATATCCCTTTCCATTCGCATCCCAAGAAATCTCCAGGTTCCAATTTCCTTTTTCAAAAGAAGCAGTGGGTAACTTAAAAATATTATTCGTGGTATAAAACGGGATCTTTTTATCCAAAGAGCCATCTGAATTTCTTTGAAAACGCAGGGTCCCCCTATTACTATCCTGCGTGAATATAATAACCAGTGTATCACTATTCAGTTGAATAGTAGGTGCTGCCCTATCGTCTAATAAATTTTGTTTACGATCGTAAACCTGATCGTAGTTTAGACTTTTTTCATAGTAATCTTCCTCTACCAAGGTATCTGTATCCTGGCTTACCATATAGACCCCAGCCGCGATTATAAATAACATAAATGTCGCTAAGCCCAAAACAATTTTCATTCCCCAATTCATATGTATTATATATTATAATCTAAGTTCCGGGAGGTGCTATAAAAGTTGTTTTCATCTTCTCAACTACCTTCCCTTCGGAAATTACATTTACGTTAACATTCGTTTTATATTTTGAGATATGCTCTCTTCTGCCAATCAAAAAGAAACTCATCTTAGCCATTCCATCCTTTTGCAATCTTTCTATTTTATTAACCAATTGCAGCTGCAATTCCGGATTTTCGGGCACCAGCTCGAAGGTGATCTCCTTACCACTTTTATTCATGAGTTCCAACGTATACAAGTTGCTGATAGTACCATCCGGACGCGTTTGGTAGGTGCTGCCTGTCGCACGAAGCAGGGAGGTGCCAATAATAGCACGGCTAAATATCATATATCCGAATATCCCCATAAGTAAGGCTAAAATAACGGTATAAAATAGAGAGCGGGTGTTGTTTTTTTTAAAATTAGCCTTGTCCTCTACCTCTGCCATCGAATAGAAACCGATAAGCCGTTTCGGTTTATTTATTTTTTCCATGACCGTATCGCATGCATCAATACAAGCTGTACAATTCACACACTCCAATTGTATACCGTTCCGTATATCAATCCCTGTCGGACAAACATGAACGCATAATTTACAATCTATACAGTCGCCTTTCTGTTCGTCTAAGTCTTCTTCCGTGCGTAATCTTCCTCTAGGCTCACCACGTTTTTCGTCGTAAGCAACAGTAAGGCTCCTATCGTCTAATAATACCCCCTGTAATCTTCCGTAAGGACAGATTGTTGTACATACTATTTCCCGGACGTAAGCGAATACAACATAAAATAAGAGCGTAAAGATAATAATCGACACAAAACCGCCTACATGTTGATCCACTGGGTCGTTCATTATTTGAAATAGGGCATCCGTACCGATGATATAGGCCAAGAAAATATTGGAAATGAAAAAAGATATCGCCAAAAATATGGTTTGCTTCAGCATTTTTTTCCAAGCACGTAAATCCGTACTGGCACCTTCATTTACTTTTTTTTGTCGTTGCCAATCTCCTTCAATCCAATATTCAATCCTGCGGAATACAAGCTCCATGAAAATTGTTTGTGGACAAACCCACCCGCACCACACCCTGCCGTACACCACTGTAAAAAGAACAATAGAGACGAGAATAATCAAACTGCCAAAAACGAATATATGTAAATCCTGAGGATAGAAAATATTTCCAAAAATAGAAAACTTTCGCTCAATGATATTGAACATTAAAAAGGGGTTTCCGTCAACTCTTACAAAAGGAGCCACAAAAAGGAACAGCAGCAAACTATATCCTACGCCTTGTCTATAGTTGTAAAGCTTCCCAGAAAGCTTTTTTACATATATCCATTGTCGCTTTGATTTAGATTGCTGAGCTTGTAATTCCTTTGCTGCTGTTCCCATTGTCACCTCACTTCGGCTATTATTATTTATTTAACTACTGTAGAATCCGGAATGCTCTCCACTCCCGCTAGTTCGTAAATAACTTCAATTCCCTCCGGTGCTTTTGGATTGGCAGGCTTTGTATCTCTAAGCGTTAAGATGTAATTACTAACTTCAGCAATTTGTCCCGATGTCAGCGTTTGTTCCCAAGGAACCATGCCTTTTTCGGGTACACCATATTTAACCGTTTTGAAAATATCTTTTATTTCTCCGCCATGAAGCCAGTTTCTATCTGTCAAATTTGGCCCAATCGTACCTTCACCGTTATTTCCGTGACATGCCGCACAGTTGGCCATGAAAATGGATTTTCCAGCTGTTGCTAGAGCAGGATCCGCCAACACGTTACTTTCGTCTACCAAATTAGCAGCCTGTGCTAAGTACTCCTGCTTTTGCTTTTCAGCCACAGCGACTTCGTGATTGTATTCTTGGTCTTGCAACATCCCCCAACCAAATACATGATAAATCAATAAATATACAACACCGAAACAAACAGTAGAATAAAACAGCGCGTTAAACCAAATTGGGATTGGATTATCCAGCTCTTTGATACCATCATATTCATGGTCTATCTCGATATCCTTTTCTTCTTCAAGAGGTCTTAGCCCCAATATGTTGTTCCATCTCGCTATTCTGTTTTGTTTAGATTTTAGTCTAGTGCTTTTTTTAACTTCTTCTTCCTGTTTGATCAATTCCGGCATCGTCACCTTTAAAATAGAACGCATTGCCTTTTGTACTACTATCGCAGATACCAATAGTACAATCATTACTATAATCAATGCTACTATTAGAATGTCATTATACATATTCCCAGATCCAAATGTCCATTCCGAGACATGGGCTGTCGTATCCGCTGCTATTAAAAATAAATTCATAATCTTAGTTTCTATTTTGCTGAACGGTCAATTTCTTTTTCAGATTCATCAAATGGAATTTGTTTCATATACTTTATATGATCTTTACCCATAAAGAATAACATAAGCCCAACCAGGACAAAAAAGACGATGAAGATCCAAAGTGATGTGATCAAATACATTTCATCACCATTTAAATTTGTTATCTGTTTAAACATTTTCCTTTAAATTATAGTTAAGTCTTATTCTTGTCCCACATTTGTAGGTTCGTCTTTTTTTGGCTCAGCTTTAATATCCGTCCCCAACCGTTGTAAGTAAGCAATCAGCGCAATAATCTCCCGGTCAGATTTTACGCTTACCTGATTAGTCGCTAAATCTTTTACAATACGCTCGGCCTGCTGTTCTGCAGCGATCACGGCTTTATCCACCTCCTCATTCGAATAAGGAACACCAAGGATACGCATAGCATTCATTTTAGCTTTTAAGGTACTGTTATCCGATTTTTGTTCGATGAGCCAAGGATATGAAGGCATAATACTTCCCGGAGAAGTGATCGTCGGATCCAGCATATGGTCAAAATGCCATTTGTTTGGATATTTACCTCCTATGCGATGTAAATCTGGCCCCGTCCGTTTCGATCCCCACAAAAAAGGCATATCGTAAACAAACTCACCCGCTTTACTATATTCCCCATATCGTGCCGTTTCCGAACGGAAAGGCCTTATAGTCTGTGTATGACAATTCACACAGCCTTCGCGTATATACAAATCCCTCCCTTGTAATTCAAGTGCCGTGTAGGGTTTGACACTACTGATCGTCGGAATATTACTTTGTATCGTAAATGTTGGTATCATCTCTACAATACCACCTATGAGTATAGCGATTAATGCTAATACCATAAATAATACAGGCTTACGTTCTAATCTACGGTGCTGCGAACGTTCATTAACCACTAAAGGTGCTAAAGAGGGTGCTTCTGCCGCTTCATTCGCGACCAATTTACCCGACTTTATCGTTTTCACTAAATTGTACGTCATGATGATCACACCGGTTAAGTACAATGCTCCACCTAATGCACGCATCATATGCATTGGAAGAATTTCCAAAGTCGTCGCCAAAAAGTTCGGATATTTTAAGACACCTTCAGGCGTAAATTCTTTCCACATCAGACCTTGTACTACCGCTGCCCAATACATTGGGATGGCGTAGAATAAAATACCCAATGTACCTATCCAAAAGTGGACATTAGCAAGCTTTTTAGAATACAGTTGTGTTTTATAAATACGGGGGAGCAACCAATACAGAATAGCAAATGTCATAAAACCATTCCATCCTAATGCGCCAATATGAACATGGGCTACGATCCAATCGGTAAAGTGCGCAATCGCGTTAACTTGCTTTAACGACAACATTGGCCCTTCGAATGTAGCCATACCATAACTGGTCAGCGCCACCACCATAAATTTTAAAGTAGGTTCCGTACGCACTTTATCCCACGCACCACGTAATGTCAAAAGCCCATTGATCATTCCGCCCCAAGATGGTGCGATAAGCATGATTGAAAATACAACGCCCAAAGATTGTACCCACCCGGGCAATGACGTGTATAATAAATGGTGGGGACCAGCCCAGATATAAATAAAAATTAAAGACCAGAAGTGAAGAATACTCAGCTTGTAGGAGTAAACCGGTCTATTTGCCATTTTAGGAAGGAAATAATACATCATTCCCAAAAATGGAGTTGTTAAGAAAAAAGCAACGGCGTTGTGACCGTACCACCATTGCACCAAAGCATCCTGAACACCAGCATATACATAAAAACTCTTCCACATTCCTACAGGTAATTGTATGGAGTTTACGATATGCAATACCGCTACAGTAACGAAGGTCGCAATGTAAAACCACACCGCTACATACATATGTCGCTCCCTACGCTTGATAATCGTACCGAACATATTGATCCCAAACACTACCCACACAACGGTAATGGCTAAATCAATAGGCCATTCCATCTCAGCGTATTCATGCGATGTAGTCAAGCCAAGCGGTAATGTAATAGCCGATGCTACAATTACCAACTGCCATCCCCAAAAATGTATTTTCCCCAATACATCACTAAACATTCTTGCTTTCAATACACGTTGCATGGAGTAATATACTCCCATAAAAATAGCGTTACCCACGAAAGCAAAAATCACCGCATTCGTATGAACCGGGCGAACTCTACCAAAAGTCGTATATTGATTAAGGAAGTTCAATTCCGGCCATATCAATTGGCATGCGATCAGTAAACCAACTGACATACCTATAATACCCCAGATAATTGTTGCGATTCCAAAGTCGCGGACAATTTTGTTGTCATAATTAAATTGCTCTAACTGCATTACTCGTCATTTTTATTTCGAGAGTAAAAGTAGAGACAATTACATGACATTCTAATGACGTACAGCCTTTAAAAATATGACCATCATCACAGTTTCGAAAAATCTAGATCGGCAATAAAAAAAGGCTTAGAATATGCTTCCAAGCCTTTTTGGGATTCAATTATTTTTAAATTTATCCTTTCGAAATATGAAGATTTTCATCGTAACCATACTTCTCCGGATTTTCGATAACTTCTTTAACGGAAATTAATTTATATACATATGCTGCTGTTTCCGAGTTAAGACGTAATGCGTAGTAGTTATCAACTCCCTGACGACGCAACGAAGATTTTAAGCTTCCTCCGCCGACATTGTAAGCGGCTGCCACCAATGTCCAATCACCAAATTCACTGTACAGGTACTGTAGATAACGTGCTGCAGCGTGGGTAGATTTAACCAGATCTAATCGTTCATCGACTTTCGAATTCACTTTCAATCCAAACAGTCTCGCTGTCTGAGGCATAAATTGCCAATAGCCACCTGCGCCTTTATGCGATCTGACACCTGCGTCCATACCACTCTCTACCAAGGGGATGTATTTAAAATCCTCTGGAATACCATATGACATTAAAATCGTTGAGACGCTTGGTAAGTGTTGAGCTGCTTTTTCGTGCAAATAATGAGATTGCTGCTTTTTGAAGGAGAAGTTTGAAAGGTACTTACCAAGTTTGCGTTTAACAAAGCTGTCTTCCATTGGGGGACATTCATCTGCGAATGTTATGGTTTTATAGTAAGCCTCTAACTGTTTTTCCGGTGAGCTTTCCTTTTCTTTGACTTTGCTCACCGCATAAGCAATTAATTTTTGCTTGTATGGATCTTCTATAGATTCCGTCTGTGGGTTTGAGTATAATTTCGACAACAACATTGCCGACAAAATCACACTACTACATAATACTTTCTTTCTGATCATTCACTCCCTTACTGCTACTCTATCCACGATAAATCGATCAAGAAATAGCTTGGTCCAAATTTGAATTGCCAAAGATATGTACTATTTAGTTAAAAAACAAATACTTACAACTTTACCTGTTTTTACCACGTCTTAAAATCCCCTTAACGGTATTATCGAAGCTAAAATCCAAACAAAAAAAAATTAAAAAATTTATCAATAATTTGAGTAACTTTGTAGTTCAATTTTAATAAAAATATGCCTTTCAAAAATCAAAGGAACAGTCGCGATGACAACTCCAAAAAACAACGAAACAACTCAGAAAGTTTCAAATCAAAGGGTAGTCAAGGCAAAAGAAGTACCAACACCAAAGGTGATTCGTACAGTAAATTTTCTTCTGGAAGCGATGATAAAAGCGCTTTCTCCCATGCTAAAAGATCTGGAAAACCATTCACAAAGAAATTTGATGATAAAGGAGAGAAAGGTTTTGAGCACAGTGAAGATAAACCACGTAATTTCAAATCGTTTTCAAAGACAGATGACAAAGGATTCGCTCCTAGAAAAGGGACTGGAAGACCTTTTGAAAAGAAATTTGACGACAGAGAAAATAAACCGAAGGGTTTTAAAGCATCGGGAAAACCTTTCGAAAAGAAATTCGATGATAAAGGCGGAAAACCGAGAAGCTTTGGACCTTCTTCAAGAAGTGAGGGAAGAACATCTCCTTCAGGCAGAAAATTTTCTGAACGTCCTTATGAGAAGAGAGTCGACGCTAAAGGTGAATCAAAGGATTTCGATAATTCAGAAGAAAAAGAGAACAGGTATAAAATTCCGGGAAAACGAAAATTTTCTCCTGCTCAAAGACCCGCATCACGCACAAATGAAGACGACGGTACGATCCGTCTAAATAGATATATCTCAAATTCGGGAATTTGTTCACGACGCAAAGCCGATGAACTAATTGAGGCGGGGGTCATCTCCGTAAACGGCGAAGTTGTCACAGAATTAGGCACTAAAGTAGATCCGGCAAAAGACGAAATACGTTACAATAACGAACGTCTTAAGCGTGAAAAAATGGTCTATGTATTACTTAATAAACCAAAAGATTATATCACGACCACAGATGATCCGCAGGAACGTAAAACGGTCATGCAGTTAGTTTCTAAAGCAACTAAGGAGCGCATCTATCCTGTCGGTCGTCTGGACCGAAATACCACTGGCCTATTACTTTTAACAAATGATGGTAGCCTAGCGGAAAAACTTTCGCACCCACGCAATAATGTCAGTAAGATATACAACATTGAGTTAGACAAAAACCTAACCCAAGGAGATTTCAATAAAATTGAATTTGGTATAGAATTGGAAGATGGTATTATCAAGCCTGATGATATCAGCTATGTACAAGGTGCCAGCAAACGCGAAGTCGGCATCCAAATTCACTCCGGGAAAAACCGTATCGTAAGGCGTATTTTTGAATCATTGGGCTATGAAGTTATAAAACTCGATCGAGTAGTTTACGCGAACTTGACGAAGAAAGATCTTCCTCGTGGACGATGGAGATATTTAGAAGAAAGAGAGTTAATTCAATTAAAACATTTGATAAAATAATCAAACGGGGTGCATTTGAAAATGCACCTTTTTTGTTGTAATGACTTTTCGTATTTTAGCAAAAATTAAACAGTATGACAGATCCAAAAACACTTACCTCCGTAGCCGAGTTTCATAAGACATTTCATCATCCCATATTAGATACACCGACAATACCTTCAGAAGCACGCTGTAATCTACGTGTAGCCTTAATTGCAGAAGAACTTAAAGAACTAGAAGAAGCAATCAAAGCTAAAGACATTGTAGAAATCGCAGATGCCTTATGTGATATTCAATACGTATTATCTGGGGCAGTGTTGGAATTTGGTCTTAAAGATAAATTCAATGCATTATTTGAAGAAGTTCAGCGATCCAATATGAGTAAGGCCTGTAAAGACGAGCATGAAGCCAAAGCCACACAAGCGCATTATAAAACGAAAGGTGTAGACAGCTACTATAAAGAAGTAGACGGACTATATTTAGTTTTCAGAGAAGGAGATAATAAAACCTTAAAATCTATCAACTATTCTCCAGCTGATTTAGCGACGATTGTAAAAAAATAAGGAAGGCGACAATAGTCGCCTTTTTGCTGCTAAAGATTGTCGTTTGCTGCAATCGGTCTAGGAGTAAACAAACTTCCTTGAACAACACCTCTTGCCTCCATTCCTTTGTCAATATAAGTTTGAATTCCGGATTTTGGAAGTCCCCAATTAGGTGCGATGAGTAATTCTTTATCGGCAATCCCAAAAATACGTTGAACAACTATATCCGGTCTTAGCAAGGGGATAAACTTAGATAAGAACGACGTATATTCCTCTATAGAAAATAGTTTAAAAGGTTCTTTTTTATATTTTGCTCCCATAATTGAGCCCTCTACAATATGTAAATGATGTAGCTTAACAAATTTAATTTGTGTATTCTTATTAATTTCATCCGCATATCTTAGCATCATCTCTTCTGTTTCCCAAGGGAAACCAAAAATCGTATGTACACAAATTTCCAGTGGTGAATTTTCGAGCAAGCCCATAATGTTTGTAAACTCGTCATGGGAACAGCCTCTATTAATTCTTTCTAACGTATCGTTATAAATAGATTCCATTCCCATCTCCAAATCTACATCGTATCGATCACAATAACTCTCCAAAAGTGCGATCTTTTCAAGATCGAGGCAATCTGGACGTGTTCCCACAGAAAGTCCTAGTGTATTTTCCGGATCTATACTCAATGCTTCATCATACAGCATTTTGAGCATATGTGCAGGTGCGTAGGTATTTGTATTAGGCTGAAAGTAAATAATAAACTTTTCCGCACCATAACTATTCCTAGCACGTGCTATACCATTTTCGACCTGTTCTCTTATGGAGGGAATTTTACGCGCTGTATCAGGCGTAAACGAGTCTACATTACAATACGTGCATCCTCCGTATCCTTTGCTACCATCACGATTAGGACAGGTAAAATTACCATCTACGATAACCTTAAAAACCCTTCGTCCGTTATATTTCTCTCTCAAGTATGCACCGTAATGATTATACGGTTTAATACCATTGTCTAATTGTGTAGCCATTGCAGATACAAAGGTAAATAAATATTTATCACAAAAAAAGAGCCCTTACTGTTTCCAGCAAGGGCTCTGTATAAAAAAAGGCACCGACCTACTCTCCCACCTGTTACGGCAATACCATCGGCTCTGGCGGGCTTGACTTCTCTGTTCGGAATGGGA
>NZ_SUME01000011.1 GCF_005048855.1 Sphingobacterium olei | reverse complement strand
CTTCCCATTCCGAACAGAGAAGTCAAGCCCGCCAGAGCCGATGGTATTGCCGTAACAGGTGGGAGAGTAGGTCGGTGCCTTTTTTTATACAGAGCCCTTGCTGGAAACAGTAAGGGCTCTTTTTTTGTGCAACTCCTTGCAAAATTGCTGTTATTATCTTAATTAAGATAGTTATGTCTTTCCAAAAGGAGACATAGATCCTAACATGATTAAATCCCTAAAAAACAGTTTTCTAGGGATTTAATATTGAAAAGCGAATCACACTTTTATTATCTTGATCGAAATGCAAGCGATGTGTGTTTGGCTTGAAATCTTCGGGCTCAGCATTATAGATGTCCATAAATTGATTTGGGTTTCTGTCTACTAATGGAAACCAGCTGTGCTGTATTTGAACCATCAATTTATGACCTTTTTTGAACGTATGTGCTACATCCGGAAGTTTGACATTAACACTGGTAATTTCATCGGGATTGAATGGTTCGGGATTACTAAAGCTATTTCTGAATTTTCCTCTTAAAATTTCACCACGTACAAGCATTTGATACCCCGGCATCACAATTTTTTCGGAAAGAGGAGATGTAGAGTCACTTGTGTCGGGATAGACATCAATTACTTTTACAACGAAATCTGCGTCTGTTCCTGTCATCGATACCTTTAAATTGGCTGTAATAGGACCGACAATAGTCAAGTCTTCTGTTAGCGGATCAGTTTCAAACACGATAACATCTGGTCTATTTGAGGCGAAACGTTGATCATTTATCATATATTCCCTTGTCCGATCGGTAATTACACCCTCTTGAAAAGGCACGGGTTTCGCCGGATCGGAGTAGTATTGGATGTAGGTGTGTTTCGATTTGTTTTCTTGTTGTCCTAATTTCCCATTTGGAAGCAAAAATAATTCGGTAGATGTTATTTCCTTAGGAGGCCATTGTTCAAAATTTTTCCATTCGTTAGATCCGGATATATATACAGTAGCTTCCGCGGGTCTGAAATCGCCTTTTCCTTTCAAATAATACTCGAAAAAAGGTAGTTCTATGTTTTTTTGATAATAATGGCTTGTTTTCTCACCAAACCTGATATCTCCAAAGCTATCGCCTTTTGATCTTACCCAACCCCCGTGATACCATGGTCCAATGACCAATATATTATTATTGTTAACGTTTTGTTTTTCGATGGTCTTATATGTTTCAAATGTTCCGTAGACATCCTCTGCATCAAAGGTCCCTCCTACAACCATAACGGCGGGCTTTACGGTATTGAGATGATTGGTAATCGTCCTATTCATCCAAAATGTATCAAGAGTGGGGTGTTTGGCTAGATCATCCCAGAATTTTACTGTATGACTTAGATATTTTGCTTTAAGACCCTTTAGTGTCGGATTTTCTAAAAAGAATTTGTAATAGTCTTTGGAAGGTAATTGGAATCCTTTGGGGCTATCTGCGTTCGTAACGGGTTTGGGTCTGGAAGCATCAAAGGTGTACATAAACCTGAATGCGTCCATCAAGAAGAGTGCTCCTCCGTGATGGAAGTCATCGCCTATAAACCAGTCCGTTACGGGAGCTTGTGGGGAAACTGCTTTTAGAGCAGAGTGGGAATCGATCAGCGCTGCTGATGCATAGAAACCTGGATAGGATATACCATACATACCTACATTGCCATTATTTTCCTTTAGATTTTTAACCAACCAATCAATGGTATCGTATGTGTCTGTGCTTTCATCTATTTTATGGCTGTTTTCGATAGTACGGGTTGGTCTGATATTTTCAAATGTACCTTCGCTCATCCATTTACCGCGTACATCTTGATAGACAAAAATATAGCCTGCTTTGGTCATTTCTGGAAAATTACCTAAATAGGTCTTCATTTTTTCTACGCCGTAAGGAGCAACCGTGTAAGGGGTGCGGTTTAATAAAATAGGATACTTTTGCGCATTATTTTTTGGGATATAAATGGAAGTAAACAGGCGTACACCATCTCGCATCGGAATGTATTGTTCAACTTTTGTATAGTTATTTTTGATGTACTCCTCATTAATTTCCTGTGCATAAACAGTAATAACGAGAAGAAAATATAATACGGTAAAGAAAAATCTATTCATATCGGTAAATTTCGAATTATCTAATGATGAAGTGAAATTAAATAAAATTTGTCGTATGAAAGAAGTAGATAGAATTTCAAAACATAAAAAAAGCTCGAAATTATTTCGAGCTTTTTTTATGTTAAATAAACGGACAGTTTATTTTGCTAATTCTTCAGCGATAGCTTTTCCAATTTCAGCAGGAGATTCTACCACGCGAATGCCGCACTCTGCCATGATTTTCATCTTTGCAGCAGCAGTATCGTCTGCGCCACCAACGATTGCACCGGCGTGTCCCATACGACGTCCCGGAGGCGCTGTTTGTCCCGCGATGAAACCAACTACTGGTTTTGTTCCGTGTTCTTTAATCCAATGAGCTGCTTCTGCTTCCATTCCGCCGCCGATTTCGCCGATCATAATGATAGCTTCAGTTTCTGGATCATTCATTAATAGCTCTACTGCTTCTTTTGTAGTAGTACCGATAATAGGGTCGCCACCGATACCGATAGCTGTAGTAATACCCAGTCCTGCTTTTACTGTTTGGTCAACAGCCTCGTATGTTAATGTACCTGATTTAGAAACTACACCTACATTACCTTTTTTGAAGATAAATCCTGGCATGATACCAATTTTAGCTTCTTCAGCAGTGATGATACCTGGACAGTTAGGGCCGATTAAACGGGAGTTTTTATCACTTAAATATGATTTTACCTGAATCATATCTTTAGTAGGAATACCTTCAGTAATACATACAATTACTTCTATACCTGCAGCTGCAGCCTCCATAATAGCGTCGGCAGCGAAAGCGGGAGGTACGAATATGATAGAAACATTAGCACCAGTTTTGTCTACGGCATCTTGTACAGAATTGAATACAGGACGATCGAGGTGAGTTTGGCCTCCTTTGCCAGGAGTTACACCTCCAACAACTTGTGTTCCGTACTCAATCATTTGACTTGCGTGGTAAGTACCTTCGGTTCCTGTAAAACCTTGTACGATAACTTTAGAATCTTTATTGACTAATACACTCATTTGTTCTGTTTTTTTGCATAGCAAATCTACTATTTTGCATTGACTTTCGAAAATTTGCTTGGTTATAAATACCAAATAATTATTAAAATTTCATTTTAGTCATAAAATCCCACAGCACTATTCCAATCGTGACGGAAACATTAAAAGAATGTTTGGTTCCGAATTGCGGAATCTCAATGCAGGCGTCTATTATTCCCATAATCTCCTCACTCACACCGTTTACTTCATTGCCAAATACTAAGGCATATTTTTCTGTAGCAAGGGGTTCAAAATTGTTTAACATAATGCTCCCTTTTGCTTGTTCAACGGCAATAATTTTATATCCTTGTTCCTTTAGGGCTATTATTGCTTGCAAACTGTCTTTCTGATAAGACCATTGAACCGATTGGGTTGCTCCTAGCGCTGTTTTCTCGATTTCACGATGTGGCGGTGTGGCGGTAATACCACAAAGAAAAATCTGTTCTATTGCAAATCCATCAGCTGTCCGAAAAGATGATCCCACATTGTGCATACTACGTACATTGTCTAATACGATAGTGATTCCTGTTTTCTCCTGGTTTTTGAAAGTTTCTAGATCTGTGCGGTTCAGCTGATCCATCGATAATTTTTGCATATCTTCAAAATTAAAAAGTCAAAAGTAAAGATTATCCTTGATGAGCTTGTTAACGTACGAGTAAAAAATTAAAAAGGACATGTTATAAGGAAATAATGAAAGAAACTTTAAAATAGATTTTGATTAGTGGAATTAACTCGTTATTTTTGCAGTCCGAAATATAGTAAAAAAGAAAATAAAATTAGCTAAGAGAAATGGCAAATCATAAATCAGCGATCAAAAGAATTAGAGCTAACGCTGCGAAGCGTTTAAGAAATCGTTACCAAGCAAAAACAACGCGTAACGCAATTAAGAAATTACGTACTACTACTTCTGCAGAAGAAGCACAAGCATTATTGCCTCGTGTAATTTCAATGCTTGATCGTTTGGCTAAGAAAAACGTAATTCACAAGAAAAAAGCTTCTAACAACAAATCTAAATTGACTAAATTAGTTAATAAATTAGGTTAATTTTTTAGAAATAGAAATAAGAAGGGATGTATTCATTTACATCCCTTTTCTTGTTGTGCATGATAGTATAAAAGACCGGCTTCATCAGACGGTCTTTTAGCTATTTAATGATCTGCTGGATGATGCTATTCAACTTTTCCGGACTCTCTTTATATGCGGATAGATCATATAATTCGACTTTTCTAAAATCGATGGGGTGGCTCTCACTTTGTAGGTAAATATAACCTTCTGCTAATGCTTTGCCATCTGGTTTTGCCTGTTTGTCAAAACTAGATACATTACCGCCCCCAACCTGAGGCTTAGTATATTCTAATACAGTTTTACCTTCCAGTACATGTCGTATAATGGAATCTCCCAGGACAACGAAATCTGCTGTTACCCACTCATCTCCATGATAGGTCTTGGAGGTAGAACTGGTACAATGTGGCGTAAAAAGTTCGTTCATGTAATGTACATGGGTGCCTGGAGTGCATAAATTAGAGGTAGTACGCTCAGACGTGCCATCACCACCCAGAAATTGTCCTTCTATGGAAATCGGAAAATCTTGATCTTTTAACATACTTTGTGGAGATTGTCCATGCAGCATTGCGCCACTATTACGCCAAGCCCAGCCTTCGCCACCTTTTGCTTGCTCGCCAACAAACCGGTATTCGACACGAAGGATATAATGCCCAAACGGCTTATTGTAAGCTATGTGTCCATATTGTTGTTTGAACTCATCATAACCATCGTATCTTACTTTTAATAATCCGTCTTCTACGCGGAAAGTCTGGGCATAATTTTCACCTGTTTCGTGAAGTCTGATTTTTGGCGTCCAATCGTTCATATCCTTCCCGTTAAAAAGTTGGATCGGAACAGGCACTTTTACACTCGGGTTATCAATATGCGAATTCATGCCGCAAGACATAGTTGATAACATAAATAGGCTTAGTAGTATTGGGGTTAATTTCATCTGTATATAATTACTCATTATTTGTATTCAATGGAATTTATGAATGCTTGGTATTTACTTCGTGAGCTCTCGCAAGCTCCGTTATTCATTTTCATACTAGGGTAAATGGTTAAATCAAGGTGTTTTTGTTTTTGACGTAATCACTGGGTCTCACACCAATAATCTTATTGAATGTATTGCTGAATGTAGGTAAGCTACTATATCCCACCTTTAATGCGACTTCGTTGATGCTTAATTTATCATCCAATAGAAGCTTTAAAGCCGTTAACATTCTTAAGATGGTATAGTACTGAATGAAAGACATGTTCAGCTCTTTTTGAAATAGGCGGGCTAATGTACGTTCGCTAACGTCAAATTTTGAAGCTAGTGTTTTAAAGTTGATATTTTCGGAAATGTTGGCTTCTAGAAATGCAACGATATCTTTTAGCGTTTCATGCTGTGGGTAGGGTAAGGCTAAGGGAAGTTCGGAACTAGATAGCTCAGGTAATACCAGCTTAAAAGCTTTTGCAATTGTGTATTTAGTTTCTTCTGCCGGGAATATATTGCCATTCCAGCGGTTCGTGAACATAATGAGTTCGATCAGAAGATCGTTGACTGGGTATATGTTGATTTTATCATAAAAATCTGTATCTGTTTCAAATATAGGGAAATAGAGGTTGCGCATAATCACATTTGGAGAACTGGGATGGATGCTGTGCTTAATGCCCGGCGGAATCCAGATATAATGTCTTGCAGGTAGAAAATATGATTTTTGGGATGTTTTCAGAAATACGACTCCGCCTTCTGTATATAGGAACTGACCTTTTTTATGCTTATGTTCGGTAATCACACTGTCGCCCAACAGTGCATGATGACAATATATACTATCTGCAACAGCATCTACTTCGGTTATGTAATATTTGTTTACATATTCCTTCTCCATAAACGTTCTTATATTAATCTTTAAATCTCCTTAATTTTAGTTAGAAAACCAAAAAAGTAGGGAATTATTAAGAAGTTAGTCGTAAGCAGGTTCCGTTAATTAAGTAATTGTCTTGTTTGAATAAAATGCTAACCGTAATAATAGTTAATATTGTAGATCATTTTTATGGATAAGATAGATACCTATATTTGATAACAAATTGAATTATAATATGTCATACGAAAGAATACGTTTAGAAAGTCTGAAAGATAAAGTAATGACTGCTGAGCAGGCAGCTCTTCTTATTAATAACGGTATGGTGGTAGGCTCGAGTGGCTTTACAAAAGCAGGGGATAGCAAAGCAGTTCTTCCAGCATTTGCATCGCGCGCAAAAAGTGAGAATATAAAAATAACATTAATGACCGGTGCGTCACTAGGTCATGATACGGATGGTAAATTAGCGGAGGCTGGAGCGTTGTCTAAGCGTATGCCCTTTCAAGTGGATCGCACGTTGCGAAATAAAATAAATGCTGGAGAAGTACTATTTATTGATCAGCATTTAAGCGAAAGTGCAGAATTGTTGCATAATAAAAACTTACCTCCTGTTGATATTGCTGTGATAGAAGTCGCTTATATTGACCGGGATGGAAGTATTGTTCCCACTACATCAGTAGGTAATTCGGTGACATTTGCTGCTTTAGCGAAACAAGTTATTTTGGAAATTAATACAGCTGTATCTGAAGATGTGTATGGTATCCATGATATTTATCAGGCGGAAGATTATCCATATCGCAATGTGATCCCTATCGTAGCACCTTGGAATAAGATCGGTCGCAAAACGATTCCATTAGATCCCAGTAAGGTTGCAGGGATTGTATTCACCAATATGTTAGACAGTCCGGCTGATATTGCGGCAGCTGATCCAAAAACTACCGCTATCGCAAAGCATATTTTAGCGTTTTTTGAAAATGAAGTTCTTCTCGGTCATTTGACAGACCGTCTTCTACCTATTCAAGCGGGGATTGGTAAAGTGGCAAATGCGGTATTAATGGGGTTTAAAGATAGTAACTTTTACGATCTTACTATGTTTTCAGAGGTATTGCAGGATAGTACATTTGACTTGATCGATGCCGGTAAATTAAGTTTTGCTTCGGCTTCATCGGTTACCGTATCTGCAGATTGTTACCAGAGGGTATTTGGTAATTTGCAAAAATACAGGGACAAGTTTGTTTTACGACCGCAAAATATTTCGAATACACCGGGTTTAATCAGACGTTTGGGTATTATTGCAATTAATACGGCAATCGAATTTGACATATATGGCAATGTAAACTCAACGCACATTTCAGGTTCGAAAATAATGAATGGTATAGGTGG
Source organism: Sphingobacterium olei (assembly GCF_005048855.1). Lineage (GTDB taxonomy): Bacteria > Bacteroidota > Bacteroidia > Sphingobacteriales > Sphingobacteriaceae > Sphingobacterium > Sphingobacterium olei. The sequence continues at coordinate 140,162 of NZ_SUME01000011.1, read as the reverse complement.
ATCCGGAGATTTTGCACGTAATGCCTACTTAAGTATTTTTGTTACGCAGGCGGCTTCAAAGGAAAATGTAATCTCGCACGTATTGCCGATGGTATCACATGTGGATCATACAGAGCATGATGTAGATATTTTAGTTACGGATGTTGGACTAGCTGACTTAAGGGGGTTAGCGCCCCGTGAGCGCGCTCAAAAAATTATCGATAACTGTGTCCATCCAGATTATAAAGAACAGCTACAGTCATATTTTAACCGCGCCTGTGAACGTGGAGGCCATACCCCACATGTATTGGAAGAAGCCTTTAGCTGGCATTTGCGGTTAGCGGATACGGGCACCATGAAAAAATAGGCTATGTATATTTCTTCTTGCGTATATATTGTTGAACGAAACCGATAAGGAATAATAGAAGGAGAGGAAGCGCAATGTTAATCATCTGCCATTCCAATTTTTTGTCCTTTACTTTCGCTTGATCGAGTAAACGGAGCTTAACCTCTCTGTTTCGCAATGAAATCAGGCTTTCTTCATTCAAGAGATAATCAACGATATTTTCTAAGAATATTTTGTTGGCAAATTGTTGTTCCGTATAACGATCCCAACCTAATGGATAGGGAGATTGATCTTTTGTATTTACTTGATTTATCAGCCAGTCCCCATCGGAGATTACGAGCATTTTCGCAGGATTTGAGATACTCGATAGATCGATCGGCGATGTGATACCGGATGGAGTAGGGCGATTTTCAAAGATATAGGGGAACTTTCCGGAAAGTAATACAGCAACAGGTTGGGATTTGGTCTGGAATTTAGCAGGATCAGGTTGTTCTTCCACCATTTGTAAGGATAGCGTAGCAGGGGTGTTGAGTAAGCGGGTAAAAGGGGAAGTCTGCAGAATCACTTCTTTTTTTATCCCTGCCGTTGCAATGGTGTCTATGGTGCCGATAAACTCAGTGTGTATCCCATCTAAATTTTTGACAATGGGATGTGTGCTGGTCGGCATGAGAATCGGAAAGAAATACCAGGGCGCAAGTTCAATCTGCGCTTTCCCAGCAATATTTCCAACAGATAATGGAATCTGCCCACAGTTTAGGTCGGCAACCATGTTATAGTTTAAGCGGGCTCCGTATAGGAAAAGTTGGTCATCTATATTTAACTGTCTTCCTATTAGGGGCTGGCTACCTTTTGATCTTAGGTTTTCAAGACCGGCGTCGAGTTGGTCTATGGCCCAAATGACGCTCCCTCCGTGGCGGATAAAAAAATCTAATTTGTACTTTTCACTTTCCGAGAAAGGTTGAGTAGGTTTGGCGATGACAATAACCTGCATCTGCTTCAATCCGCTAAAATCTATGGAATCCAAATTAATTCTTCCTACTTGATTTCCCGCGGTGAGGGTATGCATCGCATCGTATAGTTCCAAATCACTAGGTTCACCATGTCCTTCGGTAAATCCGATATAGGATTTTTTTTGAGCTACAACTTTTTTAATCGCTGAGGCGAAAGCATATTCCAAGTTTTGAATGGAATTATTTAATACTTGTTCGGGATCTGCTCCGGTTTTATTTTGAAGTAAGTTGACATTGACCTCCAGCTCTTCGGTATTGACAATAGCGGCAGGGAAAATAAGTTTTTGAGAAAATCCGCTTTCGGATTTTACACTTAAATTGGTGGGATAGAGCCCCTGGTTTATCAACGCTTGTGTATACTCCTGTTGCTGGTTTTGATCTCCTTCCAGTGGGTCAACCAGATTTATTTTAATCCGGTCATTAGAATATGTTCTTAAGTCGGAAGCCATGTCGATAGCAGCCCGGCGTAACCGTTTGAATCCGCTGGGGAGTTCTCCGTCCAAGAAAATCGTAATGTAAACCTCACTATCTAAGTTTTTAACAAGGTCTTTAGACGTTTCTGTGAGGGTAAAACGCTTGTCTTCGGTGAAATCTATCCGGTCGAATTGATTGTAAAAAAAGGATTGGTTTAGGAGCAATAGAATGACGATTGTTGTCAAATAAACTGTAAACGTTTTTTTTCGAGGATTAAATAACCTACCCAAATGACCGATGGAAAATGTCAGAAATAAAATAGAGAAACTAACGAAATAAATAAAATCCTTTGCTGCTAAAACTCCTCTACTAACGGCATTGTAATGGGATTGTATTCCTACAGCGTTTAGCTGGTCGGCAACTGCTATAAAAACTGCCAGCTGGCTTATGGCGACAATGCCATAGTAGGCAATGAAACAGAGAAATACCGAAACCAAAAAAGCAATAACGGGGTTTTGCGTAAGTGATGAACAGAAAATACATAACGCGGTAAAAGCGCTGGAAAGTAATATTAATCCCAGATAGGAGCCAATCGTTGCTCCCAAGTCAATATTGCCCTTTGGAAATGCAAGTAAATAAATCGTAATTGCGTAGACTATTGTCGGTAATATCGCTAATACAACAATGGTCAAACTACCTAAATATTTTCCAATAACAATTTGCTTCAATGAAATAGGTCTACTCAGGAGTAGGTCATAGGTGCCATCTGCTTTTTCTCCTGCAATACTACGCATTGTAATAGCGGGGACTAAGAATAAAAGTAAATAGGGAGCAATTGAAAAAAAGCCTTCTAACGAAGCGTAACCTGTATCTAAAATAGAAGAATCCGGAAAAAACCATAGCAGGAGGCCTGTTAACAGAAGGAATAATCCGATGGCTAAATATCCGATAAGCGAATTAAAATAACTTGCTACCTCTTTTTTGTAAATGCTAAACAATACGTTCTCTTTTTAATTTGCTTCGAAATTAGGAAAATGATTGCGCTAAAGCAAGAGAGCACAAATCCTCGCGATCTGTGCTCTCTCAAGTTGTATAAAATTAAGCGTGTTTTACCTGTTTCCTGGTAAGTAGATCTGGAATCCAACTCCAACTCCTAGTCCAGTCTGTTTCTCACTTATATTGACATTTGCCTTTGAATAATTATATCCTAAAGTGGCTTCAAGGGCTACAGTTTGAGTAATAAAGTGTGCATAACCTACGTTTGCACCTAGTGCAAGCCCTACATCACTACCGGCGCTACTTCCAGCAATACCCACATTTCCGTGAGCGAAAAATCTCCCGGTGGAGCTTGCCCCCTCCGGAAAATAATAACGTATAAAAGGAGCTACCCCATATGTCCATTCATTGTCTGTATCGGGGATAGTTTTAAGACCCAGATTCACTTCGGCCCCCAAAGCTATTCCGTCCGAAATAAAATATCCGGCTCTGGGCTGAATGGCAGCATTGAAAGATTCGGCTTCGAAACTGTATCCGATATTACCGATGGATCCACCTACCATCCAATTTCCTGCCTTTATAGGAGTAAGGCCTACATTTGCCGACGTTTGGGGAGTGGTGTTGATTTGTTGGGCATTTGCTAGGGAAACAATACCCATAGCAATAGCTAATAATAGTAAATATTTTTTCATGTCTTTGTTCTTTATAGTTGGTTTATAAACAACCGGCAGGAAAAAAAGTTTTTAGGAGCGGGTAAGTTGAACGAAAATTTCTTCCATACTTTGATTCGGAAATCTTATAGCAGCGTCAGATTTAAGGAAATGATCTTTTAATATTCCCTTATCAAGAACAATGATTTCATCACATAGGATTTCCACTTCTTGCATAATGTGTGTAGACAACAGCACTGTTTTATTTTTGCTTAACTCTTTGATAAGTGCTCTTATTTCCAGTATTTGATTAGGGTCAAGTCCAGATGTAGGCTCGTCCAAAATTAAAATTTTAGGATCATGTATAATAGCCATTGCAAGACCGACACGTTGTTTGTATCCTTTCGACAACTGATGCACTCTCTTGTGTTTCTCTTGTGTTAGACCGGTGAGCGATATTACTTGCTGGATTCGATTTTTAGGATTGGGAATCCGATGTAAATTGGCTTCAAACGTTAATATTTCCTGAACGTACATATCCATATATAGCGGATTATTCTCAGGAAGGTAACCGATTGTTTGTTTTGCTTTGATCGATTCAAGGCGGATATTGATGCCGTTTATTAAACATTCTCCTTGGTCAGCAGGAAGGATGCCTGCTAAAATTTTCATCGTAGTAGACTTTCCCGCACCATTCGGGCCAAGAAAACCTATGATATGATTGGATTGGGTTTCAAAAGTTATGGATGTCAATGCTTTTTGACTGCCATAAGTTTTAGTGAGATTTTTTACCTGAATCGACATACGCTTAATATTGGGTATTCTCTCCCTGATATTTTCTTATAAGTTCGATTATTTCTTCCAAGGGGGTGTGGATCTGTTCGAACTTTATATGAGCTTGCTCGTAATACCTTTTTCTTTCATCAAGTTTATTTTCGATAAAAGAAAATAAACTTTCACCAGATAATCCTTTTAATACGGGACGTTTATTGACGTCGGATTGACTTAGTCTAGCGTAAAGTGATTTTGGCGTATGATAAAGATACAGAGAAAGTCCGTTGTTTTTTATCCACTCCATATTGTCGTAGAAACACGGTGTTCCTCCTCCTGTGGAAATTACAGCATGCTTGTCTAGTTGTTTTTTTAGGAATTCGCTTTCTAACACACGGAATTGTTGTTCTCCGTGTAACGAAAAATATTCGGGAATAGACATTTCAATATGTGCAACTATTTCGTGATCGAGATCAATAAACGGAATTTGTAGTACTTGAGCGATTTTTTTTCCCCAAGTCGTCTTACCACTCCCCATAAAGCCTATTAAAAATATTGGTTTCCCCATATTAATGACCTTGAAAATAAGTTTTTTCTAAATTTTCTTTGTTCGGAAAAGATTGCTTCGACCATTTGTTTATCACTACACCATTTTGTAGAAGTAATACCCCAGGATTGGATCTAACCATGCTTTTTAACGGGACTGCATCAGCATAAAAAATTTCCAGTACTAAGTCTAATTGATCATTCAGGTAGTTTGCATCGCTAGAAGAACTTGATGTTAGTAATGTGGCTCTAATATTGTAATCTTTGGAAAGATTCCTTATGGTTTCATTAAGTTTATCTAAGGCAAGAAAATCTGTGGGCGACAGTTTTGTTACGTCCGTGCTTACGACTACAAAATTGTAATAGGGATTTGTGATGATTTCTTGTGTTACGTTGTTGCCTTCTGCATCTGAAATATTCAGATCAGAGATTGGTATTTGATACCCTTTTTTTATCAGTTTGGTTTCTGGTTCGCCTACGATTTCCCAGTTTTCATCCTCCCATATTTTTTCGTCCATATACACCTTATCGGTCACCTTCTTGTTTTCGCCTGTAGTTTTATGTTTTATGGAATATATATGTTGGTATTCATCTTGCGGTGCGTCTTCGGGAATCTCCATTAATTTTGGGATATTATTACCAACTTTGTAGGGTAAGAAGTCAATGAAAGGTAGAAAATAAACGGTATAGATACCTATTCCGAAGGAAGCAACGATAATTAAAAAGGTAACTAAATTGCGGGAGAAATTGTTTTTAATGACGGGCTTTAGTTGTGCTCTGTAAACGAATATATATAGTACGAAAGCTAATAGGATAAGGTCTTTTATAAAAGATTGCCATGGAGTAAGGGGAATTGCATCTCCAAAGCATCCGCAGGATGTCACTACTTCAAAAAAAGCCGAATAGAATGTTAAAAACGTGAAAAAAATAATCAAAAGCAACAATCCCCAAGCAACTTTTTTTCCGGCAATCCCAAGCAATAATAATGCACCTAGAATAATTTCCAAAGCACAAATGATGACAGCAATCCATGTGCTGTAATCATTTAGAAAATTCATATGGAATACATGAAAATATTCTTGCAGTTTAAAACCAAACCCCATAGGATCATTGGCTTTGATTAATCCAGAGAAGATAAAAAGCAAACCTACAAATAACCGTGATATCCAAAGTAGGATATTGGTTTTTTCGGATCTGGTATTATAAGCGGTGTAATATGAAGTTGACATTTCGTTCTATTTTTGTTCAGCTAATCCTAATTTTATTAATGCAAATACAGCATAATTTAGCATATCTTGATAATTGGCTTTCAAGCCTTCTGACACTAAGGTTTGACCGTCGTTGTCTTCAATTTGTTTGACACGATGAATTTTCATCAAAATGAGATCCGTCATGGATGAGGTACGCATATCACGCCATGCTTCGCCATAATCATGGTTTTTAGCGAACATTAAATCTCGCGTCTCATTTACTTTTTCGGCATATTGTTGAGCGACCCATATGGGATCAAGGTTTTCTTCCCCACCTTCACCGAGTTCAAGTTGCATTAGTGCAATAACACAATAATTAATGATACCAACATATTCATCGATGATGCCTTCACCTACTTTGGATACTTTCTTTATTTCCAACGTCCGTATACGCTGAGCCTTGATATAGATCTGATCTGTAATAGATGAAAGCCGTAAGATGCGCCAGGCTGTACCATAATCTTTCGTTTTTTTAATAAATAAATCTTGACAATAGTTTATTACATTATTGTATTCCGTAGTCGTATCCATATGAAATTTTATATTGCTGTATAAGCAAAGTATTGACACAAACTTAGATAAAATGCTTTGCATTCGCCAAAGCCTAATAGAAAAAATACGATTCGCAATTTATTTTCTATGCAATTGTAGTCGCATTGAATATACTGTTGGAGCCAGCTATATTTGTGTAAGAGGGCATAAATTTCAAGAAAAGGAATAATTATATTATTTTAGACAAATAAATAGTTTCGGTGAGCTCAGAAACTCAGTTCTCCTCAGCGTTTGAGAATTTATTTATAGAGGAAACAATTATGATTTTTCTACCGTAGTTAAGGCTCATAAGTACTAACAAGAAATAATCAAACACAAATAAATTACACGGTGGAATGAATGAAATCATCGTATCTTCATCAACTTTAAAAAACAATTTTTTACGGATGAAATAAAATGAATATAAAGAAACCAGAAATACGACATGTAAACATCATCCGTTATGTACAGCCTTTCCGAGAGGGAGGTTCACTTCCTGCTTTGGTGGATGCGGATGACGGTTTTAGTTACGTCATTAAGTTTAGAGGTGCGGGGCAAGGTAAAAAGGCCTTAATAGCCGAATTAATAGGAGGGGAATTGGCTCGGTATCTAGGGTTGCGAATGCCTGAAATGGTATTTGCTGAGTTGAATGAAGCGTTTGGGCGTACAGAGCCAGATGAAGAAATTCAAGATTTATTGAAGTTCTCTGTGGGTAAGAACCTGGGGGTACATTTTCTGAGCGGTGCGATCACTTTCGATGCCAATGTAGATGTTATTAGTGAGGAGGAAGCTTCGAAAATTGTATGGTTGGATGCCTTGCTGATGAATGTTGATCGTACTCCCCGTAATACCAACATGTTGATCTGGCATAAAGAATTGTGGTTGATAGACCATGGAGCTTCCCTATATTTTCACCATTCGTGGGACAATTGGGAAGCACAGGCCGCGAAACCATTTATTCAAATAAAGAACCATGTTTTAATAAAAAATGCCGCGCAGGTAAGAAAGATAGATGAAGAATATAAGCCATTATTCACGGAACAACATATTCGTAACATATTGGCTATTATACCAGACGAGTGGTTGTTACAAGAAGGACGTGATATTTCGCCAGAAGAATCTAGAGCGATATATGCTGAATTTATTATGCGTAGAATTACCCATTCCGAAATTTTTATAAAGCAGATAGAACATGAGCGAGAGAACCGTATATGAGTATGCCATAGTGCGGGTGGTTCCTCGGGTTGAGCGAGAGGAATTTGTAAATGTAGGAGTGGCGCTCTACTGTAGAAAACAGCGGTATGCTCATGTTAAGATCCATATAGATGCTTCCAAGTGTATCGCATTAGATCCTGCAATCGACTTAGATCTGATTCATCGTCATTTGGAGTCATTCGTAAAAATATGTGCGGGAGAAAAAGGGGCTGGAAAGATTGCCGAATTGGATCAAACGGAACGTTTTCGTTGGCTCACAGCGAAAAGGAGTACACTTATCCAGTGTTCGGTAGTCCATCCCGGGTTGTGCTATTCAGCAGAAGAAACTCATCGGGAATTATTTGATAAATTAGTTCTATAGGCTTGATAGATTTTATCGAAAGGATTATTACCTTTGCTTGTCTAGAGAAATATATGTCTAGGAAATACTATGAAAGATTTTTACAATCACTTATATCAGAAGCAACTCGAAGTTCAGGATATGCCGAGTAATAGACGTATTGCCGAGTGGGCTACACATGTGCTTCACCTGTTGTTTCCGGAGCGGAATTCGAAAAGTTTCCAAAGTGTGGAAGAGATAAAATTGGCTTTCGAACAGGCAGAAGTTGAATTATTTGAACTCTTGCTGAAAACTAAAGCTTGCTCACACTGTGATAATCGAAACGTCGCTACGGTTTTTTTTAAGGAATTGCCAAAGATTTATGCGCGTATGTTGACGGATGCTCAAGCAATAGTAGACGGTGATCCGGCTGCGCGTAGTATTCGAGAAGTGATTCGAACCTATCCAGGATTCACTGCTATCTGTATGTATCGTATAGCACACCAACTTTGGACACTGGGTGTGCCCTTGATCCCACGGATTTTGACGGAGCATGCACATTCTAAGACGGGTATAGATATTCACCCGGGTGCCAGGATTGGCGAATATCTATATATTGATCACGGTACCGGACTTGTAATCGGGGAGACTTGTATTATTGGGAACCATGTGAAATTATACCAAGGTGTCACGTTGGGGGCGTTGAGTGTTGCAAAATCAATGGTGGATACGCAGCGTCATCCTATTATCGAGGATTATGTGATTATCTATGCAGGGGCAACTATTTTGGGAGGAGAAACGGTAATCGGCCACCATTCCATTATTGGAGGGAATGTATGGTTGACCAATAGCGTAGAACCATATACCACGGTATATCATTTACCCAATTCAAAATTCATTGACTCAAAACCACTAGTATAATGGGAAATATAATTGATTCTATCGGGAATACGCCTTTAGTAGAAATTACCTCGTTTCATTCCAATCCGAAGGTACGAATTTACGCGAAAATGGAAGGGAATAATCCGGCGGGTTCGGTAAAAGATCGTGCTGCATTGAACATGATCCGTTCGGCTTTAGAAAGGGGAGAAATCACAAAAGACACTAAGCTTATTGAAGCTACAAGTGGCAATACGGGTATTGCGTTGGCGATGATTGCCGGTATGTATAATTTAAGTTTAGAATTGGTAATGCCATCAACCTCTACTCGCGAGCGTATGTTGACTATGGAGGCGTTTGGAGCGAAAGTGACGTTGTTAGATACGATGGAAATCTGTCGTGATTATGCAGAAGAAAAGGCAGCGACGGGAGAATATTTTATTCTGAATCAATTTTCCAATCCAGATAATTATAAGGCACACATCAAGACTACCGGACCTGAAATTTGGCGTGATACGGAAGGTAAAATAACACACTTTGTAAGTGCAATGGGTACTACGGGGACCATAATGGGGAACTCTATTTTTCTAAAAGATAAGAATCCAGCAATCCAGATTATAGGATGTCAGCCTACAGAAGAATCTTCCATTCCGGGGATTAGAAGATGGCCCAAGGCCTACTTACCGAAAATATTTGATGCGTCAAGGATAGACAGGGTTATCGATATTTCTCAACAGGACGCTACCGAAAAAGCACGGGAGCTCACGAAAAGGGAAGGGATATTTTCAGGTATGAGTACAGGAGGTGCTTTTCATGCTGCGCTGCAGGTTGCGAATGAAATTGAAGAGGGTGTGATTGTATTCATTTCCTGCGATCGAGGAGATCGATATCTGAGCTCTGATTTGTTTGGCTAAGTGCTAAATCATCATGTCAACTGCCTACTGGCAGTCGACATGATGAAATTTTTATTCCCTGCTCCAAATCTCATATATGGGATCTCCTTTTGAACTGTTTCCAGAGTGATGCCATTCGTTATCTTTGATTTCTCCTTTGAAATTCAGATGATTCCCGACACGCGAGTTATCACGGGAAAAGAAAAGTAGATGTTCGGTATATTGTTGGTCTTTGTGTGCGTAATGGCCTCCGCCTGTCCCATAGAAGCCTTTTACCGCGGGATTGATGGCCACCCATTGAAAATAACCATCCACCAGAATTTTTATTGTTTTTCGGTCTCCACGTTGTATGGTACTTATTTCATTGCCCTGTTTCCGCCCGCTAATTCGCCATACACCATCAAGATCCTGAATTTTAGCCGGTTGCTTTTTGTAAACGGTCCCTTTTTGATCTTTGAGATTAGTACCATCTTGTTGTATTGGCAATTCTTGTGTTGTACCAACTTCACTGCTGTCCTGATCGCTGTATTCTAGACTGATGGATAGCGTTTTTCCATCATATTTAAAAGGACCTCCCTTTGTAGAGCGATACGCTTTATCCTGATAGATGATCTGCGAACTGTAACCGTCTGTAAAAAGCCACAGGGTATTTATATCCGACGTCTTAGCATGATATACTCCATTTAATGAGGATGACGGTTGGGAAGAGACCGGAATTGTAAAGAGAAGGCCTATTCCGAAAATGATGGTAGATAGCGATTTCATGTTTATAATATATTGGTATTATTAAGAGTACGTAAAAAATATCAGAAATATATTCGTCTAGTGTTTTTTGAATGCCGGGCGTTGATATCACATAATAGATAACATCTGATAGTTAAATTGGTTTTATTTTATTTCTACATTAAATCAACAATTCGCACAAATTCCGGAATTGCTTATTTTGTATTTTAGCAGCGAAATGAAAAATGCTAAAAAAAACAAATATAGAAAAATGTACATCTTCTTTATTATCATTGCTGTTTTGTTGGGAGTTGGTGTCGTCTTTTTAAAACATCCACTCTTTGGCAAAGCAGCGTCGGGAGAAAGACTTCAGCGTATCAAACAATCTAAAAACTTTCGTGACGGTGAGTTTCAGAATCTCTCGCATACACCTGCAATGACGGAAGGTGTTTCTTACTTTGGTGTGATAAAGGAATTACTATTTGCTAAAGTAGAGGAAGCTTATCCAATTGACAGTATACCACACGTACAAACAGATTTAGCGGAATTTCCGACTGATATGGATGGATTAGTTTGGTTCGGACATTCGTCTTATTATATGCAGATAGAAGGAGTGAAATTTTTAGTTGACCCGGTATTTACTAAGAATGCTTCGCCCCTTTATGGTACAAATAATGCATTTAAAGGAGCGGATCTGACACTTTCTGACGATATGCCGCATCTGGATTACTTAATCATCACACATGATCATTACGATCATTTAGATTATACCACTTTTCAACAGCTTAAAGACAAAGTAAGTCATGTTATTTGTCCTTTGGGAGTTGGAGAACATTTGGAATTTTGGGGATATCCTTCTGAACAAATAACAGAATTGGACTGGTATGAAACTATAAAGTTAAAGAATAATATGTCGCTTACGTCTACGCCAGCAAGACACTTTTCAGGCCGATCTTTTAAAAGAAATCAAACGCTTTGGACATCCTATGTGTTAAAAGCAACCAATTTGAAGATATTCGTAGGTGGGGATAGCGGATACGACACGCATTTCAAGATGATTGGTGAAAAATATGGGCCATTTGATTTAGCTATTTTAGAGAATGGACAATATGATTATAAATGGAAATACATTCATATGATGCCGGAAGAAGTGTTGCTGGCAACACAAGATTTGTCTGCTAAACGTGTATTACCCGTTCATTCGGGAAAATTTAAACTCGCTAACCATCCTTGGAAAGAACCTCTGGAAAAGGTTACTTCGTTAAATGATGACGGTCCAAGACTCTCTGTAATAACACCCATGATAGGTGAGCTAGTTGATTTTCGAAATGAAAACCAGTTATTCCAACGGTGGTGGAAATAGGGAGTTCAAATAAAGAAGGTGGTTTTTTCAACCACCTTCTAATAGTATTTAAATATCTAGTTTTGATCTAATTTCTTTTTGTATAGAATGTTTGTGGACTAGGATTGAAATCGTTTTATAGCGCACAAATTCTTTGGTTACATACATATATCCTTTATAGTCGTTGGATTCACCCCAAGAATTTTTAACAATATAGTACTCTTTTCCATTTTGGTCTTTTACTATTCCTACGATGTGCATACCATGATCATCGGTTGTTGAGTAATCATCAAATGCGGCCTGACGTTGGGCTGGAGTAATTTTTGCTTCCGGTTTTGGACCATTAAACATGTTTTCCTGTTCTTCTTTTGTCATCTGTTCAACAGGTTTTTCAGGAACATATGCTACGCCATTTTTCCAGCTAAAGGATTTTTCAGATACATCGGAAGCCCATGCTACTGTATACCCATTCTGTAGGGCATTGTCAATTATGCTTGTCAAATCGTTGATTTGCACATTGTAAAAACTCTCAAAAGACCAATTGTCTGGAATAAGAAGGACAAATGGTTTGTAATATGCATAAGCATCAAATGAAGATATACCTACATAGTCATCTGGATTAATACCCACTACCTGATCCGCCCATGTGCGGGGTGTATATGTTTTACCATTGTATTGGAATTCTTTAGGAGGAGTTCCCAAATAAGCGTTCATTACACCCGTTACGGCATTTTGCCAGTTAGGTGTTAATTTTTTATTTTTTACAATATTCTCGTTTATACCTTGTATGATATTGCTCATTTCTGAGAAATTGTTTCGGGTTTGCCCTTCTTGTAGTCCAGTATATACTTCTCTGGGGACAGCTCCATATTGACGGAATATTGTTAATACATCATGTAATTGACCGCCTTCGCCTTGCGCTTGGTCACCGTGTAGTCTTACATAATTTTTAGCTTTTTCGAGGTAGGTATAGTAGGCAGTGAAAATTTGAGAGATCTCAACAGGTTTTTTTCCCATTCGAATCATTTCAGATTCAAGGAAAGAGTTTCCAGAGTAGGACCAACATGTACCCGATGAACCCTGATCTTTAATGGAAGTATTTCTAAGGTTGATAACCTCAGTGAAAGTAAAACCTTCTTTGCTTTTATCACTTACATTCGTCTTTAAAGCGTTAATTAGATTGTCCTGCGCATATGAATGAGCCGTATAGGACAATAATGCGGCAGCAACAAATAGAGATTTTCTCCAATTCATAATTTATTAAAATTTATATTGCGCGAATATAGTTGATTAAACAATTATTTCTTTATTGTTTTTGTAAAAATATTATTATGAGTCTTCTAACTCATTTATTAATGGCAGCTGAATATAAAAAGTTGTTCCAACATTTAATTCGGTCTCAAACCTAATATTCCCCCCCATTCCATCAATAGTTTGTTTTACAAAAGCGAGTCCTAATCCTGTACCTGAGCTTTTAGTGGTGAAGTTAGGTCTGAAGATATTGGGTAAAGCATCATCAGCGATGCCTAATCCGTTATCCTTAACTTGTACTTCTATCCAATGATCAGGCATGGAATACAATAAAATAGTAATCCGGTGTTTGCGTTTCGTAGGACTAGCTTCAATGGCATTTTTGATCAGATTATTAAATGATCTTAATAATTGGCTACGGTCTCCCAATACGGTAATATTTTTTAAGTTGGTATTATTAACCAATTGAATGACTGTGTTGTGGTTATTGTTGTATAAATCAATAGATTTTAATATTTTTTCGATTAAGTTAATTTCGACCAACTTAGTCTCTGGTAACTTTGCAAAAGCGGAAAATTCCGATGCTATTCGTGATAAGGCATCTATCTGTTCGATAAAAGATGTAGAAATACGTCCGAATCGTTCCTCCAATTTTGGGTCTTTTTCATAGAATGACCGACTAAGTTGTTGTATACCCAATTTCATTGGGGTAAGTGGATTCTTGATTTCGTGTGCGATCTGTTTAGCCATCTCTCGCCAGGTTATCTCTCGCTCTGCATTCCGAAGTTGTTTTGCATTTTCTTCGAGTTTGACCAGCATGTAATTATACTCCTTAATTAAAGCACCTATTTCATCATTTTTCTCCCAATATAGCGGTTCATTCGGTTTACCACTTAAGTTAGTTTGAGATAATTTTTTACTGATAATGTTAAGTGGAGCTGTAATCTTGTTGGATATAAATGCTGAGAAGAATGCAAATGCAATAATAATGATAGTATAGATATTCAAAATGGTATTTAAAATAATATTCTGATTTGAAGTGTCTTCTTTTTTAGCAGCATAATAGGGGACACTCAAATACGCAATTGTTTGGTATTCACTGTTTCTTATAGTGGAATAGGTAGAAGAATATACAAAATTTCCGATCCTTTCCGTGTGCAAAGTTTCTGTTTTTTTCAACACATTTAAATCAATATATGCATCTTGATTGATGTATTCCGATAATAATTTTTGATCGTAAATCTTGGGTTGTGTTGAATAAATTAATTTTCCATTCTTATTATACAAATTAAAGTCTGTGACTAGAATATCGGTAAGGTATTGAAGAATACTTTCTAAGCGATCAAGAGGAACTGTATTGGAATATGAAATTGTATTTTCTATCCGCTTACTTATTTCAGAAATATAATTCAATCTGTCATTTTTCTTGTTGTTTTCGGACTGATAGCTTATACTAAAAAAAGTAATAATACCCGAAATAATAATAGCGAATAATACGGAGGCGATGACCAGCGTTTGGATGCGTGTACTATATTGTATATTACTGAATAGTAATCGGAAATGATATTTTAGGTTTTTGAATTTAAATTTCCGTGAGCTAAAAACTTTATATATTGAACTAAAGAATTTTAATATGGTCGTGGAAATGTATAGAATTAAAAAAGAAAGTGATACCACCGCTATAAATTCCCAATAGGATTGAAATGGTTTACTTACAATAATAGTGGTAAATGAATTCGGTTTATACAGCATATGATGGAATCCAAAGCTGTCATTTAACTTAATAAATTCATTTTCTTTTTTAGGATAATCTTTGTCTCTGTTTGGATAAGTGAATTTTCCATTTTGAGTGATGAGAGCACCATTTTTGTACAGTGCAAAGCTATCTTTATTGATGTTTTCCTGATTAATAAAGTCCAATCTATTGTCTGTTAGAATAACCGGATAGGGAATGGTTGGACTGAATGCTTTGTTTT
This sequence comes from Sphingobacterium olei, assembly GCF_005048855.1. Lineage (GTDB taxonomy): Bacteria > Bacteroidota > Bacteroidia > Sphingobacteriales > Sphingobacteriaceae > Sphingobacterium > Sphingobacterium olei. Next base: position 125,071 of record NZ_SUME01000011.1, on the reverse strand, counting down.
TGAAATTCAGAAATAACAATATGTTTTGTGTTTCACTAATGGGGAGGGGTATTTGAGCAAAATATTCATGTGTGCCGACCTCACTCGCGACTTTATAAAAGTATTCGGTTTCATTTAGACGAGACGATCTGCTGATAACTTTCTCTCGATATTCGTCTATTTTGTTCTTATTGTAAATTCCCAACGAATTATTGTTGAAATAATAATAGCCTTGGAACTCGTATTTAGAAAGGTATCCACTTAAATACTGTCTTTTTATATATTCATCGATAAAACTAACTTCCTTAGAAGAAATACCTAAAGTAAAGAGATGTTTTAGTTTTTGGTCATTTAGGATATCATCTTCTATTTCGCTGAATAATGTAATGGCATTTATATCATCTTCGGCTTCTAGATTGGTCAGGATTAGCTTCATCTCTTCCTCCTGATTGATTTTCCAAGCCTCTGTGTACTTGATTGTAGAAATTAATGCAATCAAAACCAAAGCAGCAATGTGGGAAGAGAAGTTGCTTTCATGTATTTTATGATTATCAAAAGACCTGATCATGATCAACAATCCTACAATAACATTGAATAAACTATAATCTTCACAGAGTGCTGAAATGATAATCGCTTGTACCAATACGAATAATTGAATATTGAGATTGGTAGTAGTTTTTTCTATTATTTTTTTACCCAAGTCTAGCACTAAATCGGAGAAGGCGACTAAGGATAATATATTTATACAATAAATAGAAATAAATATAAGAGTAATAGAGTTTAAGTCTAGTAATTGGGTTAAGTCATTATTTCTTACTGAAGTATTAGTCGTTAATGTGTTGAGCTGGAAAAAAAAAGCATTAAAAAGTATGTATAACAAAGATAGTAGCAAATAATAGACCACTGTTCCTTTAACTGTTTTTATAATGGCTTGCGGAATCGTAAGAAACTTCTTAATAGAGATTAGGTAGCAAATAAACCACAGCATACTTACACTATTAATAATAAACGCCCATAGGTGAGGAAAGAATTTATTATATGCATAGTACTTTGGATCAAAAATCGCTAAACTTGAGTTTTGTGCAAGCCAATTCGTTTCTAGATCCACTAGTCGTATTCCAACGATAACAGTTGCAAACAATAATGCAGACAGCCAACTACTGCCTTTTTTTGCTAGTTCATAACAGATATTACTCATTAGAATAATAAAAAGCAATGTGCCGAAAATCCAGCAAATAAATTGGATCTGAATGTAAATATTATTATGCTTTCCAGGTTTTAGCTTTACGGAAAAGAGATATGTTTTATTTTTGGAATAGATATTCCGAATGCTTCCAGTATCATTAAATTCAGCAATTTCTAGATTCTCCGTTTTTAGTATCCAATCAAGAAAAGAGTTTTTTAGATATTCATTATTTGTATTAAAATTTCTTTTAACAGGTAGGAGTGCTAATACGGTTATGTTTCCGTCTATTTGTTTTTGTCGGACAATAAATGAACGATTATCAGATTTGATGAAATTTATGTCGTTTTTTAGGCCGTTATGTGTCTCTGGTACGTACACATTCGAAACCCAGTAAACGGGTTTGTTATTTTTATAAATATAGAGGTATATAGATTGTTTCGTATACGTTTTAGCATATTCTCTTACCTGGAGAGGGTATCTTTCGAAGTTGCTAAGTGTTTTTAATAATAGTGTATCCGAAAAAATTTTGTCAATAACATCTTCTTTTTGATGGATGTTATTTGTTAAGGTTTTTGTATCAAGTTCTAATAGATCTTCTTTACCCACTCGATTGTGAACAGTAATAGCCGTTGCAACGAAACATAAGGTAAGAAGAAGTAATAGAATTCGAATTTTATATCCCATTTTAAGATCGGCTATGCAATTAAACGTAGTAAATATAACTAAAAAAGTCCTCGTAAATATTTTTACGAGGACTTTAAATGATATATATTGAAGAAATTAATTATGAATATCTTCTTCTCTAAAGAATTTTGCTGTCAAATATTCTCTATTCATACGAGCGATATTTGTCAATTTAATACCTTTCGGACATTCTGCTTCACAAGCGCCTGTATTTGTGCAATTACCGAAGCCTTCTGCATCCATTTGATCTACCATAGCCTGAGCACGTTCATAGCGTTCGGTTTGACCTTGAGGTAATAGTGCAAATTGAGATATTTTAGCGGATACAAAAAGCATAGCGGAAGCATTTTTACAAGCAGCTACACAAGCTCCACATCCGATACACGTCGCCGATTCAAAAGCTTCATCAGCAATGCGTTTGGGGATTAAGATATTGTTTGCGTCCTGAGCTCCACCTGTGTTGACATTTACATATCCTCCGGCTTGTTGGATACGATCAAATGATGTACGGTCGACCGCTAGATCTTTTAATACAGGAAAAGCAGCTGCTCTCCAAGGTTCGATGACAATAGTCTGTCCGTCATGAAATGAACGCATGTGAAGCTGGCAAGTTGTAATTCCGTATTTAGGTCCATGAGGACGACCGTTAATTACCAACGAACACATCCCACAAATTCCTTCACGACAGTCATGATCAAAATATATAGGATCTTCTCCTTTACGAGTGAGATCATCGTTTACGATGTCAAGCATCTCTAAGAAGGACATATCATCAGCGATGTCATTTGCTTGAATAGTCACAAATTGACCTTTCGATTTATCATTTTTTTGACGCCATACTTTTAGCGTTAAATTCATATGTGCACTCATATCTGTATATGATTTGAGATTGGAGATTGGAGATCTGAGATACTAGGATTTTTCACTGTCTATTATTTCAGATCTTTTATCTCACATCTATTTATAACTTCTTTGTGTTAACTTAACGTTCTCGAATACTAACTCTTCTTTGTGAAGAACTTCTGGTTGATCATCACCTGTATACTCCCATGCTGATACATAAGTGAATTCCTCATCTATACGTAATGCTTCACCTTCTTCAGTTTGTGATTCTAAACGAAAGTGTCCTCCACAGGATTCTCTACGATTCAACGCATCATCTACCATTAGTTCCCCCAGCTCGATAAAGTCGGCTACTCGGCCTGCTTTTTCAAGAGACATATTTAATTCCTCATTCTCGCCTAAGACTTTGACATTGCTCCAGAATTCTTTTTTCAATTCTTGGATTAATCCTTTCGCTTTGGTCAGGCCTTCTGCAGTACGTGCCATACCGCAGTATTCCCACATGATATGCCCCAATTCTTTATGGATATCGTCAACGGTTTTTTCACCTTTTAATGCCAACAGTGCATTGATTTTTTGCTCTACTTCTTGACGGGTTTGTTCGAATGCCGGATGATTTTTATCTACAGGATTGAAGTTTCCTAGTTTTGCCAAATAATCACCTACTGTGTATGGAATTACAAAATAACCGTCTGACAAACCTTGCATTAATGCAGAAGCACCCAGACGATTTGCGCCGTGATCGGAAAAGTTACACTCTCCTAACGCATAAAGACCTGGGACTGTCGTCATCAAATTGTAGTCTACCCACACACCACCCATGGTATAGTGAACAGCCGGGTAAATACGCATGGGTTGCTTATAAGGATTTTCGTCAGTGATTTGGTAGTACATGTCAAATAAGTTGCCATATTTAGCACGTACCGTATCTTCACCCAAACGTTGTATAGCGTCTGCAAAATCTAGAAATACAGCGACACCTGATTTACCCACACCTCGGCCATCATCTACCGCTTCTTTCGCATTTCTTGATGCTACATCACGAGGAACTAAATTACCGAATGAAGGGTATTTACGCTCTAAGAAATAATCCCTATCATCTTCTTTAATATCTGCAGCTTTCAGTTCTCCTTTTCGCAATTTAGCAGCTAGTTCTGTTGTTTTAGGAACCCATACGCGACCATCATTACGTAACGATTCCGACATTAATGTTAATTTAGACTGGTGATCGCCTGTCACAGGAATACAAGTAGGATGGATCTGTGTATAGCAAGGGTTTGCAAAGAAAGCACCCCGTTTGTGGGCCCTCCAAGCTGCAGTTATATTACATCCCATAGCATTTGTAGACAAGAAGAATACGTTTCCATATCCGCCGGTACACAATAATACGGCATGTCCTTCATGTGCTTCGATCTTTCCGGTTACCATATCACGGGTGATAATACCACGTGCCTGACCGTCAACCTTCACTAGATCAAGCATTTCATGACGGGTGTAGGACTGAACTTTACCTTTTTGAATTTGACGGTTTAACGCCGAATAAGCCCCCAATAAAAGTTGTTGTCCCGTCTGACCACGTGCGTAAAACGTACGGGATACTTGCGCACCTCCAAATGAACGGTTGTCTAATAATCCGCCATACTCACGCGCAAAAGGTACACCTTGAGCAACACATTGATCGATAATATTTGTCGAAACTTCCGCTAAGCGGTAAACATTAGCTTCGCGCGCGCGGTAATCACCTCCTTTGATGGTGTCGTAGAATAAACGGAATACAGAGTCTCCGTCATTTTGGTAATCTTTTGCGGCATTAATACCACCTTGAGCGGCAATAGAATGTGCACGACGAGGAGAATCCTGATAACAAAATGTTTTTACATTATAACCCAATTCTGCCAATGAAGCAGCAGCAGAAGCTCCTGCTAAACCTGTACCAACAACGATAATTGTAAATTTACGTTTGTTAGCTGGATTAACTAGCTTCATTTCAAATTTATGTTTTGACCATTTTTCAGCCAATGGGCCTGCAGGTACTTTTGAATCTAACATATGCTTTATTTATTTTAATAGATCTGCGTAATACGCTATCCTAAAATATTACTTAATGAAATAAAAATATAATGGCATTAATGCAAATGCGATAGGGATAATGATACCAAATATCCAAACACCTAAGAATCGGATAATGGGCACATATTTCTTATGATTAAAACCTATTGTCTGAAATGCAGAACCAAAACCATGAATTAAATGGAATGCTAAGGCTGCCATTGCAATAACGTATAATGCAACCAAACCAATGTTTTGAAATGCAAAATCAACTTGTTTGTATAGATTTCGCGCTTTTGTTACCTCTACGCCATTATCAGTAATTACCGAATATTCCGTGAAGTCTGCGGCTTGCAATTCGTAGGTCGTTATGGCTCCGGTAGAAAGGTCTTTACGATATTCTACATAAGGTACTTGATCATTATGGTATTTCCACCAGAAGTTTTGTAAATGAGTAGCTAAAAATACTAAAATGATAGTACCTAAGATGCCCATGTTGCGAGAATTCCATTTACTATTTGATTGTCCATCATATTGTTTGTATCCAATAGGTCTGGCTTTTCTATTATTCATGGTCAATACTATCGCATAGACAGCATGAATGATAATAGAAGCATAAAGTAAGTAAGAAACTACTTTAATAGGTGTAAAATGTGTCATGAAATATGCATAATTGTTAAATGCATACCCGTCATCGCTTTTAAATAACTGCAAGTTACCGATCAAGTGAATAACTAAGAACGTACATAAAAATAGTCCTGTTAAGCTCATGATCAGCTTCTTCCCAATAGAAGAACTTAAAACTGGCTTCGATTTACTACTCATTATCCTTATAATTTATTTTAAGTGCAAAAATATCTATTTACTTTATAATAAATCCTGTTATAATACAAAAAACCTATAATTTAGAATTGTTCTAATCTCTTATTGCTAAAAGAGGTCGGATGCATTAGCATCCGACCTCTTTTAGCTGGTATTTCTATACAGATATACCGCCTATAAGAAAGCGAAACCTACGCCGATGGTCCACATTCTTATTTTTTGATTATCGTTTCCACTGCCGTTAAGGTTAGTCAACCCATGCTCGTAACGTAAATCTACGGTTAGCTTGCTTATATCCGCGCCAATTCCTCCAATGATTCCTGTTGAAGTTTTCTTGTAACTATCCCAATTTGTCGCCTGTGTGAAATCAATATCACCATCCTGTGCAAAGGAAAATACGGGGCCTGCTTGCACACGGAAGCCAATCGGACCTAAACCTATTTTCGTTCCCAGCAAAACAGGTACGTCAAAGCTTTTGAACGTGGCGTCTCCACTTTCATTTCCGTCTTTAAGGCCTACTTTTTTGTTGGCAAAATACGCCTCAGGTTGTACGTGAAAGCCCGCTATTCCTACACGGCCCCATAACCCCAGTTGATAACCTGTCTTCGTATTGGAGTTGAATAATTTACCCTCTGAATGTAGTGTAGAAAAGCCTAGAGCTCCTTTTACACCCAATTTAAATGATGGAAGTAATTGTGCCTGCGAATAAGTTACCGATAGTAAGCATACAATTGCTGCAAGTATTAGTTTTTTCATGTGATAAGTGTTAAATTTAGCAACTAAAATAAGAATTAATCCTTAACTAACATAAATGATTATTATATGATAACGTTCAAAATCTCAAATTCTGATTGGGAAACACTAAAAATAAAACTGCAACGAAAGTATAACCACCTGACGGATGCTGATTTGCGGTACATCGAAGGCGAAGAAGATGAATTATTGACACGCTTAGCAAAAAGGTTACGTAGAAATAGGGAATATGTACTTTTCACACTTTCTAAAGAATTGAGCGATTTAGACAGTAATAGGTTGTAACGGACATGGAGCAGATAAGTTGGGCAGATTTTGAAAAAGTTGATCTTCGTGTAGGTACAATTGTGGAGGTGAATGATTTTCCTGAAGCGCGTAAACCAGCGTATCAACTTCGTATTGATTTTGGCGAATTAGGCGTTAAAAAATCCAGCGCTCAAATTACGAGATTATATACTAAAGAAGAATTAATAAATCGGCAGATTATAGCGGTTGTCAATTTCCCTAAAAAGCAGATCGGCAAGTTTCTATCCGAATGTTTGGTCACTGGATTTGAAGATCAAAATGGGGATATCGTACTCTCCGGTGTGGAGCGCCGATTACCGAATGGCGCCAAATTAAAATAAAAATGCGGGTTTATAATTTTGAAAATGACACGTCTTTATCGACAGACGAGCTATATATGAAGGAGGCACTGCGCTTGGCGCAGCGTGCATTTGAAGAGGATGAAGTACCAATAGGTGCTATAATTGTTTCGCAAGGAAAAATCATTGGAAAAGGCTATAATCTGACTGAGCGCCTGAATGATGTTACGGCGCATGCTGAAATGCAGGCATTTACCGCCGCTTCTAATTTTATTGGAGGGAAATATTTAAAAGATTGTACCTTGTATGTTACTATAGAGCCCTGTGTAATGTGTGCAGGAGCATCCTATTGGACCCAAATATCCCGAATAGTGTATGGTGCAAAAGACGAGAAGCGGGGTTTTACTAAATTTAACCAACAAATTATCCATCCTAAGACAGAAATAATTGGAGGAGTAATGGAAGAGGATTGCGCAACATTAATTAAATCATTTTTTCGTAATAAACGCTGATTTATCCACAAAATCACGATTTGGATAAACAAACGTCGAACGAAATTTGTTATATTCGTGCATTCAATTTTAAATAATTAATAAACATAAAAACTATGGCATTTGAATTAGAGGCATTACCATATGCTGCAGAGGCATTAGAACCACATATTGATAGAGAGACCATGGAAATCCACCATGATCGTCACCATCAAGCTTATATCGACAATTTAAATAAGGCTATCGCCGGAACGGATGCGGAAAATGCGTCTTTAGAAGATATCCTTAAAAATGTGAGTAAATATTCACCAGCTGTTCGTAATAATGGTGGTGGACATTTTAATCACCAGTTATTTTGGTCTGTTTTAGGCCCTAATGCTGGCGGTACTCCAACAGGTGAATTGGCACAAGCTATTGAGGAAACTTTCGGATCTTTTGATGAATTAAAAAAGAAATTGCAAGAAGCAGGAGCAACACGGTTTGGCTCGGGCTGGTCTTGGTTAATTGTTGGTGAGGATGGTAAATTAGCGGTTACATCTACGCCTAATCAGGATAATCCATTAATGGATGTGGCTGAAGTAAAAGGTACTCCAATTTTTGGTATTGATGTTTGGGAACACGCATACTATTTGAAGTACCAAAATAAACGTCCGGCGTACCTAGATGCAATTTTTAACGTTGTTAATTGGGATGCTGTCGCGCAAAACTATGCTTCTGCGAAATAATAATTTTAGAAGTTTAAGGAAGGCGATATAGTATTCTATGTCGCCTTTTTTAGTTCTAGTACCATAATAATTAAGTTGATGGAATAGGAAGTTATCCTGATTTAAGATGAAAAATGAATCGGCACAACTTTATCACCATGGAGAACAAAATTTTATACGGATGAAAAAGATAGGATTGCTGTTGTTATTGTTTCCGGTTTTGGGATCTTGTCAGAATATGAATTCGAAGACAATGGAAATTAAACAAATTAAAAATATGGAAAATGCGTCGAATACGGCAATATTGGCTGCAGGATGTTTTTGGTGTGTAGAAGCACCTTTATTGTTATTGGATGGTGTAGATACCGTAGTATCGGGATATATTGGCGGTCATGTAGCGAATCCGAACTATGCGCAGGTCTCAGCGGGTAATACAGGACATGCTGAAGCGGTTATGATAAAATTTGACCCCTCAAAAATAAGCTACGACGGATTATTGGAAGCCTTTTTCTTAGTACATGATCCTACACAGCTTAATAGACAAGGTAATGATATCGGAACGCAGTATCGTTCTGCTATATTTCCGTTGGATGAGGAGCAGGAAAAAAAGGCGAGATATTATATCGAAAAATTAAACGAGGCTAAAGCTTATGATGAGGCAATCGTTACCACGATAGAGAAAGCCACGGAATTTTACAAGGCGGAAGATTACCACCAAAATTATTATGCCTTGAATCCAAATGAAATGTATTGTCGGTTGGTTATTAAGCCAAAAATGGACAAGTTTAAAAAAGTGTTTGCGGATAAATTAAAATAGGAATTAGTAGCCCAATTATGAAGGCGATACAATTTACTGTTCCGGTGTATGGGGAAGATCTGTTTGCTCTTTTGGAAGATAAGAAGGATAATTTTTATGGTTATTATCATCGACACGAGGAACTTCAGATTACCTATATTCTGAAAGGGAGGGGGACCATCATGATTGGGAATGTTGTTCAATCTTTTAATCAAGACGATGTGTTTATCCTGAAACCGAACGAACCGCATATGTTTGATAAATACGGAGCCGAAAAAGTGGCAGAGGAAGATACGATCCATGCCATCCATCTATTTGTTAATCTCGATAGGATGGCTAAATTTTTTACATTGGCCGAATTCGCCGATCTCAGTACATACTTTCTCGAACTAGATGTAAGTAAAAGAATAGAGTCATCTGTTGCCCAGTCGTTGCGCGATAATTTTTTAAACTTATTGCACAAAGTAGGAATTCCCAAGTTTACTGAATTCATAACACTTTTGCATACCCTTTTGCAATATCGCAATGCCGCTATATCCTTGTATTCCGGTATCCGCAATCTAATTTATTCGGATAAAGACGGAGAGCGGATAAGTTCTGTATTCAAATATACGTTAGATAATTTTGATCATGATATCAGCATTGGTGAAGTTGCTTCCTTGGTTTATATGACTCCCACATCATTTTGTAAGTTTTTTAAAAAGCATACCATGAAAACTTATATTGGTTTTTTAAACGAAGTCAGAATTGAAAAAGCCTGTCAGCTTTTAATGAATAAAAAGACTGAAAGTATTTCTGAAACAGCTTTCCAAGTAGGCTTTAATAACATCGTTCATTTTAATCGTGTTTTTAAGCGTATTATGGGGCTTTCTCCCCATAATTATATGCAGCTACATACAATTGTTTAAGATGTTACGGGTAATGTGTAACATAATTTGTCTTTTGTGCTTCCGCGAAAATCCCCCTCTTTTTTAGTAAAATAAGGTTTTCCGTGGTTAGTTAAGCGATATTTTTTTACTCTTTTCGATTGTATTTTAGTTTGTTATGAATTATTTGATGCGCTAGGGCCGATCATGGCATCGTCTTTTAAGATAAATCCGTTTATGGATAAAATAGGTTAAGTGATGGACAAATGTGGTATACCGATAGAATTAATTATAACGTAACTTTACATAAACAAAAATAGAATTATGTTAAAAGGTTTTTTTAATGTTCCGGCTCCTGTAAATGAACCGGTATATACATACGCTCCCGGGACGAAAGAAAGAAGTTTATTGAAAGCAGCTATTTCTGAGGCGAGAGCAAATGAGATCGACGTTCCGATGTATATCGGTAGCGAAGAAGTTCGCACAGAAAATAAAGTGAAATTAACCCCTCCGCACGATCACCAGCATGTATTGGGATATTATTCTCAAGGTACAAAATCACATGTGACGGATGCTATTCATGCCGCGTTGGCTGCTAAAGCGGATTGGGAAAATCTAGCATGGGAACAACGTGCGGCGATTTTCTTGAAAGCAGCGGAATTAGCTGCTACCAAATACCGGTATAAGTTGAACGCCGCGACGATGCTGGGGCAATCGAAAAGTGCGTATCAAGCTGAAATCGATTCAGCCTGTGAGTTTACTGATTTTTTACGTTTTAACGTACAGTATATGAGTGAGATTTATGCGCAACAACCTCCCGCAAATAGTAAAGGTGTATGGAATCGTGTTGAACAACGTCCATTAGAAGGTTTTGTTTTTGCATTAACACCATTCAATTTTACAGCTATTGCAGGCAATCTGCCTTCATGTGTAGCGATGATGGGAAATGTTGTTGTATGGAAGCCTTCGAATGCCCAAATATATTCTGCAAATATTTTAATGCAAATTTTTAAAGAAGCTGGTCTACCTGATGGCGTAATCAACTTAGTGTACGTATCGGGTCCAGATGCTGGAGATGTTATCTTTAAACATCCAGATTTTGCAGGTATTCATTTTACGGGTTCTACAGGCGTGTTCCAAGATATCTGGAAAACAATTGGACAGAATATTCATTTATACAAAACATACCCTCGCATAGTAGGAGAGACAGGTGGTAAAGATTTTATATTGGCTCATCCCTCTGCAGATTTAGCGGTGTTGAATACTGCTTTAGTGCGTGGGGCATTCGAATATCAAGGGCAAAAATGTTCGGCAGCATCACGTGCATATGTTCCTCAGTCGCTCTGGTCGAAATTACAGCATTCGATGGAAAAAGATATTAAATCTTTTAAAATGGGTGGAACCGAAGATTTCGGTAATTTCATTAATGCTGTAATTGATGAAAAAGCGTTTGATAAGATTACAAAATACATTGATAAGGCAAAAGATTCAGCAGATGCAGAAGTCGTTATCGGTGGAGGTTATGATAAATCCAAAGGTTATTTTATTGAACCAACTGTTATTTTAGCCAAAACACCGGATTATGAAACATTATCTGAAGAGTTATTTGGTCCTGTATTAACGATTTATGTTTATGAGGACAAGGATTGGAGTGAGACGTTGAAATTAGTCGATAGCACATCGATTTATGCACTGACAGGTGCTGTTATTTCTCAAGATCGTTATGCTATCCAAGAAGCGACACATGCATTACGTAATGCCGCTGGTAACTTTTATATCAATGATAAATGTACCGGTGCAGTGGTAGGCCAACAGCCTTTTGGAGGAGCACGCGGTTCAGGTACAAATGATAAAGCAGGTTCGATGATTAACTTATTGCGTTGGGTATCTCCGCGCACAATCAAAGAAACATTTACTCCTGATACGGATTATAGGTATCCGTTTTTGAGTTCTGAAGATTAGAATAGTATAAATAAAAAAGCGACCACTGCACTGCATGCACTGGTCGCTTTTTTATTTATACTTGAATGAAGGTTTAATCCTCTTTACTTAAAGCAGATTGATCTAAATTGACCCCACTAACTTCTGCTCTGATTTTAGCTTCTATTTCATCGCTAAGATCTGGGTTGTCTAATAATAAAGATTTCACCGAATCACGCCCCTGACCTAGTTTTGTGTCACCATAGCTAAACCATGACCCTGATTTTTTGACGATGCCATATTCTACTCCCAAATCTATGATTTCGCCAACTTTAGAAATACCTTCTCCGAACATGATGTCAAATTCAGCTATACGAAAAGGAGGTGCTACTTTATTTTTTACAATTTTTACTTTTACGCGATTTCCTGATACCTCGTCTGCATCTTTGATTTGTGAAGTACGACGAATATCCAAGCGTACTGAGGCGTAGAATTTTAAAGCGTTACCGCCTGTCGTAGTTTCAGGATTACCAAACATTACACCGATTTTTTCACGTAATTGGTTAATGAAGATACAACAACAGTTTGTTTTGGAAATAGTTCCGGTTAACTTACGTAATGCTTGTGACATTAAACGTGCTTGAAGGCCCATTTTTGAATCGCCCATTTCGCCTTCAATTTCACCTTTAGGAACTAAAGCTGCGACAGAGTCGATTACGATAACGTCAATTGCTCCTGATCGAATCAGATTGTCTGCAATCTCTAATCCTTGCTCACCATTATCCGGTTGAGAGATCAAAAGATTTTCAATATCTACCCCTAATTTTTGGGCATAGTACTTGTCAAAAGCATGTTCAGCATCAATTATTGCTGCTATACCACCTTTTTTTTGGGCTTCAGCAACAATGTGAGTGGCTAAGGTCGTTTTACCAGAAGATTCGGGGCCATATATTTCGATCACTCGTCCTTTTGGAACACCTCCAATTCCTAAAGCAATGTCTAATCCCAGTGAACCGGTAGAAATAGATTCGATAGGTTCTACAGCCGAATCCCCTAATTTCATTATGGCACCCTTACCATACGTTTTGTCTAGTTTATCTAATGTAAGCTGTAGTGCTTTTAGTTTGTCTTCTTTACTCATATTGTTAGTATATATAAATCAAAAATAGTATATTAAAATTGTATTACCAAATAAAATACTAAAAAAATTAGTCTATTCTTTCGTGTAATAAAGATAGGATCTAATTCATATAGTTAAACGATTTGTTGAAAAGTTTATTCCTTTTTACAGAAGCTTAATCAGTTTCTAGGAATATCGATTTTCAGTATCCTTCATGTCAAGAATGTCTAGTTCTTCAGCTGTAACAATATTGCTGTTAAGTATCTTTATTAGTGGAAATATTTATTGACAGGGTTTTGTGTGTCTTTTCGAAATACCTGCACATGTAGGTGATGGCACATTCCTCACATTTGGGTCTACGTGCGAGACATGTATAGCGTCCGTGGAGAATTAACCAATGATGTGCAATAGCAATTGTATCTTTTGGTAAATATTTTACTAACTGTTTTTCTACAGCTAACGGGGTAGTCGCGTTGCTGGTCAAACCTAGTCGATTACTCACTCTAAATACGTGCGTATCTACCGCCATCGCAGGTTGGTGGAAAACCACAGAAGATATGACGTTTGCCGTTTTGCGCCCAACGCCAGGCAATTTTATTAAATCTTCTATTTTTTCAGGAACCTCACCGCTAAATTCGGAGAGCAGCTTTTGAGCCATGCCTACAAGGTGTTTCGCCTTATTATTCGGATAACTTACTGAGCGGATAAATGTAAATACTTCCTCTGGATTACTTGCTGCAAGAGATTCTACATTCGGGAATCGTTCGAATAGCATAGGTGTTACCTGGTTAATACGTTTATCCGTGCATTGTGCAGAAAGAATGACGGCCACAAGAAGCTCATAGGGATTGCTATAGTTCAGTTCTGTCTGTGCATCTGGATTATGAGTGGAAAAATAGTCTACAAATTCTTTATACCGTTCTTTCTTTAACATGTTACAAAGATAGTAAAAAGACAAAAGCCACTCTATGATTGAGTAGCTTTTGTTATTACTTACTTAAGTGATTTGGAGTAATTGAGTATTTTTTCAATGATATGATCACTTGGAGCTTTAGTAAATTTTTTGATAGTTGCTTTTAGCTTTTCTTCAAATTGCTCTTCCGTCTCAATTTTGTTATACTCCTCTGTCCCTTCGTAAGTTAGACTTTCATTTTTTGTAAAATTTTCTACCATACGCATCTTATTAATTACAATACACTTACATAACGCAAGTTAAGAATTTATATTATAGAAGATTTAACATTTTTTTACTTTTTATCTGAGATATATTTATTTGCCTCTACGATAGCGTTATAAGCGTTTACGATTCCACCTCCTGTGCTGATCTCATCCAAATAAACTTTTTTAGATGACCCATTTTGATTTATTTTTACTTTTTGATCTACTTTAGTTACTGATTTTAGGATGATATCTTTTGTTTCCTGTGCGGTAAGTTGCGGGTAATAAGCTCTCAGCAGAGCGGCTAACCCTGATACGACCGGCGCAGCCATACTAGTTCCTTGCTGATCTTTGTATTTAGAGTCTGGCATGGTTGAATGGATAGCTACCCCCGGTGCAAATACATCTACCGTTTTGTATCCGTAATTTGAAAATTCTGCTAATAAATCTCCATCTAATTTCCATGATGTTGCGCCTACCGTAATCCAGGAAGCAGCTTCTCCTGCGATAGCACCCAAGCTGTCTGTGAAGTATTTGGTCGGATAATTTTTGGATACATCAATGTTCTTGCCATCATTTCCTGCTGCATGTACAAGCAAAACATCTTTCTCCACAGCATATTTAATAGCTTCATCTACTACTTTTTTATTGTAGGCATAGCCTTTACCAAAGCTCATGTTAATGATTTTGGCGCCATTATCTACTGCATATCGAATCCCATTTGCTACATCTTTATCTCGCTCATCTCCATTCGGAACTACGCGAATAGCCATTATTTTCACTTGATCTGCAACACCATTTATCCCTTTTCCGTTATCCCGTTTTGCGCCAATGATACCTGCCACGTGTGTACCGTGATCTGCGTCAGGGCCTTTTACATCATTGTTGCCGTAAAACTGCTCTGTTGCATCTTCGTAATTATCGCCTACGATGGGGCGTGGATCAAAATCTTTATTTAAATGATATTTTACTTGATCTCCAAAATACGTATCTGCATCTTTGATATCCGCATAAAATTTCTCGAACGAGTTTTTTTCCAATTCTTTTTTTGCAATGCGTACGGCCATTTTCTGGCGGTCAGATACCGCATTAAATGCATCGAAATCGGCTTTGGTAACATCCTTTGGATCTTTTCCAATAGCAGATACAATATTGTCTAACTCCTGTTTTAGTCGGCCGTAGTTGGTTTCTCCAAATTGTGCTTCGTCCATTTTCGTGGTATAATCCGCAATCATTTTTTGATACGCTACAAATTCTCTACGTTCGGATTCAGAAAGTGGGGTAGAGGGTAGGACAGAGATATATTTTGGTTCGTATTTTGCAACTAATCGCGTCACTTCGAGATTGTCGTGGTTTACATTTTCGCCGTTGGCTCCCCCAATAAAATTCCAACCATATTTGTCATCTATATAACCATTCCCATCATCATCTTTTCCATCGTTATTTGAATCCTTTTCATTGATCCACAATACATCTTTTAAATCTTCGTGTTCCACATCTACGCCGCCATCTATCACTGCCACAACTACTGGAGTAGGCTTTTTTCCTTTCAATAGTTCATAGGCTTTTTCGGTACTAATACCCATAATACCATCCGCTTTGTAATCCAAATTAAACCAGTTCGCGGGAGGTGTATCTTTTTTGTCTTGGGCAAAACCCATGAAAGGTAATATACCGATGCCCAGTAAGGCAACTAAATATTTTTTTTTAAGCATATTTTGTAGTTTTTGTTATTGTCTTTATAAGACAAATATAGTGCTATTAATTGCACCAGCTTGTTAAAAAAGGCAAAAAGTCATATACTTTTTACATAACTTTACGCTATACAAACCCTTCATAACATGATGGAAATAACAAAAGTTAATTATATGATTCTAATTGGTGCTATTTTAACCTCCTGTTCGCAACAACCGAAACGATCCACTGTCACTTGGCCCGAAGCAGAAATTCCTGTAGCTGCCATTAAACCGTTTAGTCGTATTATACACAGCGATACGGTAGTGGATAATTATTATTGGCTGAACGATTATTTCAAAAAAGGTCCAGATTCTACACACGTGGTAAAATACCTGGAGGCGGAAAATGTCTATACGTATGAAATGATGAAGAGTACGGAAAGCCTGCAGGCCAAGTTGTTCGATGAAATGAAATCCCGTATCAAAGAAAAGGATGAATCTGTTCCGTATCTTAAAAATGGGTATTATTATTACCGACGTACGGATGAAGGGAAGCAATATTATAAGCTATGCCGTAAAAAGGGAAGTTTGGATGCAAAAGAAGAAGTGCTGTTGGATGTCGACGAAATGGCCAAAGGATACCCCTATTTTGCCGTAGGCGGGTCGTCTGTAAGTCCGGATAACAAATTATTGGCTTATGGAATCGATACAGTTTCAAGAAGGGAGTACACGCTTTATATTAAAAATCTGGAAACAGGAGAAGTATATGCGGATAAAATTGACCGGACTTCAGGAGGTGCAACGTGGGCAGCGGACAATAAAACGATATTCTATACGTCTAAAAACCCAGTTACACTTCTTTCTGAAAAAATAAAAAGACATACTCTGGGGACAGATAGCAAGCAGGATGTAACCGTATATGAGGAGAAAGATAATACCAATTATATAGGAGTAGGAAAGTCGAAAAATGCCCAATATATCTTAATCTATTCGGGTGCTACCCTAAGCTCAGAAGTCTTTTATTTAGATGCCAATGACCCGAATGGAAAATTTAGGGTTTTTCAGCCACGGATGAAAGAAGTGCTGTATTCCGTAATTCCTTTGGCAGATCGTTTCTTGATTTTGACAAATGATGAAGCTACCAACTTTAAAGTAATGCAATGTCCTTTAGATAAAACGGGAAAAGAAAATTGGACTGAATTCATTCCCCATCGACCGGATGTATTGGTTGAGGGAATTGAAGAATTTAAGAATCATCTCGTTATATCGGAACGTAAAAATGGGTTGACTAATCTGGCTATTCGCAATCTAAGCAATCATTCAGAGCACTATCTCGAGATGGGTGAACCTGCCTACAAAGTATTCTCCAGTACAAATGAAGAATATGATTCGGAGGTGGTGCGTTATGGCTATACCTCATTGGTTACGCCTTCCTCTACATACGATTATAATATGGAGAGCAGGGAGAAAACTTTATTGAAACAACAGGAAGTGTTGGGGGGATATAATGCTGAACAATATGTTACCGAGCGCTTGTTTGCTACAGCAAAGGATGGAATAAAAGTACCTATTTCGTTGGTGTATAAACAAGGAACAAAGAAAGACGGTTCTGCTCCCTTGTACCTGTATGCGTATGGATCGTATGGAGCATCAATGGACGCCACCTTTAGTTCCAGCCGGTTGTCTTTGCTTGATCGCGGATTTATTTTTGCCATAGCGCATATACGTGGTGGAGAGGAAATGGGGCGCCAATGGTACGAAGATGGAAAGATGATGAAGAAAATCAATACGTTTACAGATTTCATCGATTGTGGGGAATATCTGATTGCACAAAAATATACATCAAAAGGACACTTGTATGCTGAGGGCGGAAGTGCCGGCGGATTGCTGATGGGTGCCGTGATTAATATGGCTCCTGATCTGTGGAATGGTGTAATAGCTGCGGTTCCCTTTGTAGATGTTGTAAATACGATGTTAGATGAAAGCATCCCCCTTACTACGAATGAATACGATGAATGGGGGAACCCGAATAATAAAGAAGCTTATGAATATATGAAGTCCTATTCTCCGTATGAGAATATTGAAGCTAAAGACTACCCGAACCTACTCGTGACAACTGGCTTACACGACAGTCAGGTGCAATATTTCGAACCTGCCAAATGGGTGGCAAAATTACGGGCAACTAAAACCGGCGATCAGGTAATATTGTTGAAAACCGACATGGATTTTGGCCACGGAGGTGCTTCGGGGCGCTTTGATTACCTAAAAGATCAAGCGTTAGAGTATGCTTTTTTTCTTAAACTCGAGGGTATTGATGACTAATTAGAGTGATCTAAGAATTAAAATAGAAGAGGTGCGTTATACGATACGCACCTCTTCTATTTTAGGGAATCTTGTGATTGTTCCTGCTCGATTTTGCGAGAGTCTATTTGATGTTGTTTGTAATTTTCGATGGCATTTCTGCTTGCTACTTGTGATACATAGATTGCTAAGAGCGCAATAATCGTCACAACTGCTAATCCCCAAGCATATTTTTTTTTATCTTGTTTTACAAGCCAGTACATGACGAAGATATAGGGAACTGCAAAGATGATATAGAAGATAATACTTGGTCCAACCATTATAATGTAATTTAATCCTCAAAATTAGGCTATTTATTATACAATCTAAAAAGTCTTTTTGTTGAATGACAAATAACTGACAACTTCGGGAAATTTTAAACGTTTTAACAGAACTGAGGTCAAATTGATAGTTTATTGAAATATATTTTATATAATTGATTAATATTCAAAAAAACTACAGAAAGATTGCATAAAAGAAAAAAATAATTTTTTACTTTTGCGCTGTCAGATTTAAAGAAAGAACAATCGTTTAAATGTATTGTAGTAAGGCAAATATGGGATGGCTAAAACAAACTTCGAGAAAGTTTGTTGGCTCTTATATGGCCGAAATATATACATTGAACTGTCCAATTTTGCGATTTCGACGACCTATTCTGCCTCGAGCTTGATGCGGAGGCAGGCTAATTCCATTTTTTTAAGATCATCCGGCTCGGTGATTCTTTTCAAATTTAGTTTATATCATAAAGCACTAAAGTGCATTAATTTTTAGGTCGACATCTTAGATGACAATTTCAGATTTTTTAATTACTCCCGCTACATCTGCCCATCTGCATTACGCTGAGCAAATATGTGAGGAAATGTTTGAATCCGCGAAAGCTCGTGGAACAGGTATCGCCCGTCGTAAGCCTGAGTACGTAGCCAAGAAAATGGATGAAGGAAAGGCTGTTATTGCGTTGCACAAGGACGGTACTTGGGCGGGATTTTGCTATATTGAAACATGGGGACATGGCGATTATGTTGCTAATTCCGGATTAATTGTCAACCCGGCTTTTCGGAAGGTCGGATTAGCAAAAGCAATTAAAAAACGTGTGTTCGATCTTTCTCGCGAGAAATACCCCAACTCCAAGATATTTGGTCTGACTACGGGATTGGCGGTTATGAAAATAAATTCCGACCTAGGCTATGAGCCCGTTACCTATTCTGAACTGACACAGGATGAAGAATTTTGGAAAGGTTGCAAGAGCTGTATTAATTACGATATCCTGATGAGTAAAGACCGTAAGAACTGCATGTGTACGGCGATGCTATGGGATCCGGTAGAAAAAGAAAAAGAACTCAAAGAAAAAATTCAACGTAAAGCGGAAGCAAAGGAACGTTTGGATCGTATCGCCAAAAAGCAATCACTCTTAAAACGTATTGAAGCAAAATTGTGGAAATCTACGAAGAAATTTGTAGCGTCAATAATTCCCGTTGGTGCAAAACCGATAAAAGGATATTAATTTGTTAACTTTGTTCGGCTTGATAATAAGCCGCGTATAAATCTTTATAAAGAAGCATGAAAAAAGTAGTTTTAGCATTTAGTGGTGGTTTAGATACATCATTTTGTTGTATTTATCTAACTCAAGATCTAGGTTTGGAAGTTCATTCAGTAGTTGTGAATACAGGTGGTTTTTCAGAAGAAGAAATTCAACATATTGAAAAGCGTGCTTATGAATTGGGTGTAAAATCACATACTACGATCGACGAAACTGAAAACTACTACCGCGAAACTATAAAGTACCTGATTTTTGGGAATGTATTGAAAAATGCTACCTATCCGCTATCGGTGTCCGCAGAACGTGTCTGCCAAGCAACGGCTATCGCAAATTATGCAAAAAAAATAGGTGCAGAATGTGTGGCTCACGGTTCTACGGGAGCAGGTAACGATCAAGTTCGTTTTGATATGATCTTCGAAACGTTAATTCCGGGAATAGAAATCATTACGCCTATTCGTGATCTAAAATTAAGCCGGGAAGCAGAAATTGACTATTTAAATAGTCACGGCGTAGAATATTCGGCCGAAAAAGCGAAATATTCGATTAATAAGGGACTGTGGGGTACTTCAGTAGGAGGGGCGGAGACATTGACCTCGAACCAATATCTTCCGGAGACAGCGTGGCCTACAGCAGTGACGTCGACAGAACCCCGCCAAATAACGATTGATTTTGAATATGGTGAACCAGTCGCTTTAGACGGAGAGAAAATAGGCTCCGTAAAAGTGATTCAGCAGTTACAGGATCTTGCTCAACCTTATGGTATTGGTCGTGACATTCACATAGGTGACACGATCATCGGCATCAAAGGTCGTGTTGGTTTTGAAGCAGCTGCCCCTTTGATCTTGATTAAAGCACATCATACATTAGAAAAACATACGTTGACAAAATGGCAATTGTCCTGGAAAGACCAGATTGCTGCATTCTATGGGAATTATATGCACGAAGGTCAAATGCACGATCCCGTGATGCGTGATATCGAAGCTTTTTTACAAAGTGCTCAATCAACGGTTTCTGGTCGCGTAATTGTCGAATTGCATCCTTACCGTTTTGTAATCATTGGTATCGAGTCGGATCATGATTTAATGTCCAATAAATTTGGTAGCTACGGTGAGATGAATAAGGGATATACGGGTGATGACGTGAAAGGTTTTTCTAAGATATTTGGAAATCAAACACTGATTTGGCACAAAGTGAATAAAGGAGACTAATGAATAATATTAAAGTAGGGATAGTAGGTTCTGCAGGATATACCGGTGGTGAATTATTGCGTATACTAATTTATCATCCAAACGTAGAAATTGTATTTGCAAATAGTGCTTCTAATGCCGGCAATAAGTTGTATAAGGTACACAACGACTTATTGGGCGATACAGAGTTGACATTTTCTTCTGATTTTCATTCGGATATTGATGTCCTTTTTCTTTGCGTCGGTCATGGAGACGCCCGGAAATTTCTAGATGCTCATCCTGTTGATGCTTCCGTAAAAATTATCGATTTATCGCAAGATTATCGTCTCCGTGCAAATACAATGTATCAAGGAGAGAAGTTTATTTACGGCTTACCCGAATTAAATCGGGACGCTATAAAGTCAGCACGGTACATCGCTAATCCAGGCTGTTTTGCCACGAATATTCAATTGGCGTTATTACCATTGGCAAGTGAAGGAATATTACCTAATCAAATTCACGTTAACGCGACTACAGGTTCTACGGGAGCTGGGCAAAAGCCAGGGCCTACAACCCATTTCTCTTGGCGTAATAATAACCTTTCCGCATATAAATCTTTTGAACATCAACATTTACAGGAGATATCAGAATCTTTAGATCAGCTGCAAAATGGATTTTTGCCGCAATCGGAAAAATCTTTATTAGATAGGGCTGCAGAAAAAATCAATTTTGTGCCTCAACGTGGAGATTTTGCCCGGGGAATTTTTTCGACGATTTATCTTGAATCGGATTTGTCGGAACGAGAAGCATACGAATTGTACGAAAGGTATTATGCTTCACATCCTTTTACGCATGTTTTTAAAGAGAACATTGATTTAAAACAAGTTGTCAATACAAATAAAAGTATTATTCATCTAGAAAAACATGGTAATAAACTATTGGTATTGAATGCGACAGACAACCTGTTAAAAGGAGCTTCCGGTCAGGCCGTACAGAATATGAATCTGTTGTTTGGTTTGGATGAGCGTACAGGTTTGAATCTGAAGTCGATCGGATTTTAAGCAAAATATTAACGTCTATACAAGAAAGCCAATTTCAGAAGGAATTGGCTTTCTTGTAGCCCCATTTTTTTTAACGCATTTTGCGCAAACGTTTGATGATGCAACGGGTATATTTTTAACAGAATGCATATCGTATTTTTAGTGCTTATTCTAATTCTAAATGTATGATAGGACAATATTTAAGAAGTGTTATTTTGTTAGGAGTGGTATTCCTAAATAGTAGCTACCCTTTAGAAGCTCATGTTACAGCAGACCATTCTTTTTCTGCCACTAGATTTGAGGACAAAACGTATGAAATTCCGTTGGCAGGAAATGCCTTTTTCACCCATAAAGATTCTCGTGCAAAAGAATCTATTTCTAACACCGGTTTGACAAATTGGTCGGAATCTTCTACCGTTACCAGTATTTATTTTAGAACGTCAAAAGGAGGGGCTTTTTCTTTAAAACTTCGCGCCAAAGCACCCGAAGGTCAAAAGTCCAAGGTTCGGGTTTCTGTTGGTGAAAGATCAAAAGAGGTTGAACTGTCTTCACCTGGTTTTGGGGAGATTAATGTCGGCGAGTTTCACGTAGCGGAAGAAGGTTATGTGAAAGTCAGTGTTCAAGGTATGAATACTTCAGGCAATAGCTATGGAGAGATTTCGCATCTCTTAATTTCAGGTGAAGCTGTAGCAGATGGTGTGTTATATTCTGATGATCCAAATTATTACTATTGGGCAAGAAGAGGACCTTCATGTCATATCAACTACAATGTCTCAGGGATATCGGATGCTACCTATTACTATAATGAAGTTACAATTCCCGAGGGGGAAGACAAGATTGGTTCATATTTTATGGCCATAGGTTTCGGACAGGGCTATTTCGGTATCCAAGTGAATTCCGAACGAGAAAGAAGGATACTGTTTTCTGTATGGAGTCCATTTCAGACGGATGATCCAAGAACAATTCCTGATGATCAGAAAATTGTTTTAAATAAAAAAGGTACAGGTGTTCATACCGGAGAATTTGGTAATGAAGGATCGGGAGGTCAAAGTTATTTGCGGTATAGTTGGAAAGCCGGTATAACCTATCGATTTTTGCTAAAAGGAATTCCTGACGGAAATAACCATACCGATTATTCAGCATGGTTTTTTAATCCTGATACCCGGCAGTGGCAAATTGTCGCAAGCTTTAAGCGCCCGAAGACGAATACCTATTTGACTAGTTTTCACAGCTTCTTAGAGAATTTTAGTCCTAACCAAGGATATTTGGAACGTCAGGTAGAGTTCAAAAATCAATGGGTGTACAATGGTGAGTGGAATAAAATTACGTCAGCACGATTTACAGTAGACAATACATATCATGCGAAACAAAGAATAGATGCCGTAGGAGGAGTAACCCCAAATGGATACTTTCTGAAAAATGGAGGTTTTTTTAATGAAATCGTAACACCAGGTAGTACCTTTTCATTTGACAATAGAAATACCGCTCCAAATATTGATTTTGCAAAATTGCCGTAATGTTGACGAAAATATAAAAAGATGGTGAAAAATAAAAGAGCAAGTAATTGCTCTTTTATTTTTCACCATCTTTTTCGTTACCTGACTCTTCGCTTAAGTTTTCATACGGATTTTGTACCGATTCATTAACTTCTTTATAATTTAACGTCGTTTTTGCGGGCGTAGATTCGGTGTCTACATGTACGTCCAAATGAACTTTCTGTTTATTCCTGGGTTTCCGTACTATTCCCCATTTCATCAACAGTTCCTGTGTGGAATTCGTTTTCAAATGTTCTTTTTCTGGCTCTCCGATTAAAAATCCGATAGCCTGCATACTTGGAATAGCATCGAATAGAACTTTTAAAGTCGCAATAAATGGTAAAGCTAATATTAAACCTGATAAACCGAATAGCATACCACCCAATAAGATACCAATAATAGCCATTAAAGGGTTAATGCTTACCTTACTTCCTACTATATTCGGAGTAATGATGTTGCCCTCTAAAAATTGAACCACTTGAAACCAGGCAATGACACCTATTGCATACCAGGCACTATCTTTTACGGCCAATGCGAATAAAGCAGGAAGAATGGATCCAATAGCAATACCGATATACGGAAGGAGCATCAGCAGGGAGGCCAAAGATCCAAAAAACCATGCGTAGTCAATTCCCATCAACATTAAACCAGCTGTGTTTAAAACGGCTACTATTCCCATTACCGTCACAAGTCCCAATAAATAACTCTGTACTACTTCGTAAATCTTATTTAATACTTCGTTCACCTTACGTTGTGGTGTAGATTTAAATGTTTTGAAGAAAAATTCGCGAAAAAAATCGCGGTAGTAAAGCAAGAAAAAGCTAAAAAGTGGTACTAATACGGTACCGGCTAAGGTGTTGCCTATAGAACCAAAAGTACTTGATAGGAGACTTCCAGTATTTTCCAGTGCCTTGTTGCCCTGCTCCTGAAGTTTGTCCATCATTTGACTGCGTTCTATACCAAATGTTTGTTGAATCCACACCTGCAAACGCTCAAACACAGAAAGAACTTTTTCGGTAATTGCGGATGCATCCTTACTGATAATAATGCTCTGATGAACAATAAACCAGCCAATTGTAGAAATTATGGCAATGGCGACGATAACGGATAGAATCGCGGAAAATGCTTTCCCAAAGCGCAGTCGTTCGAAAAAGCGTGCTAAAGGAAATAATATAATCGATATCAGGATAGAGAATAGCAAGGGCACCAGTACACTTTGCGTTAAATACATCAATGTGATGATAAGCAGTGTCGCTAATAAGCTCGAAGCCAAATCAAGTGAATACGGCCTTTTTGATGAATTATTTTCCATACGATTTAGTTTGTTAAACAACAGTTAAGTTTGTTTTTTGTTTATCAAATCCCAATATAAAATATAAATTACGGAAAATAAAATGACTATTCCATTTCCATACATAATATAAGGAACCCGGGAAATATCGTCGCGATAGATGTAGCCGGCAAACAGTGCTCCTCCGCCGATTCCTATTTCCAAAGCGATATACATGGTCGCCATTGCCTTTCCTCTATATTGCGGTAGTGAAAGATCAATTGTCCAGGCATTTAGTGCGGGCGAAAGGATGCCAGTACCTATTCCATATAGGCAAGCACCGAGAAGGAGACCGTCAATACTATCTCCGAAACCCAATAAGAATAAAGAGACGGATATAATGAGTAACCCCACTAACATGACCTTGATTCTTCCATGACGGTCAGCAACCTTACCTGCAACGAATCGGACACCTATAGATGTTAATGTATATGCGGTAAAAAATAATCCCTTGTTTCCGATACCTAAGTGTTCACTCCAATCAGGAATTAGCGTCAGGATTACACCATAAGCCGAGTACGATAATAATGTTACGATGCCGGCCGGAATTGCTCGTCGCTCAATAATATCGGATCGCGAAATGCGAAGCATATTCCCTGAAAATTTTTGCTTCGGAATCAATGTTTCCTGTATATTCATCACAATCACAATAGAGAGCAAGGCGAATGCTGACGAACAGTAAAACATCGTGTGTATATCAAATGTCTGAGCTACGGCACTTCCTACGGCCGGACCGATTGCACCCCCCAGACTAAAACACAATCCATGCATACCTAAAGCCTCACCCCATCGATTGGATGGAATGATGTCTGCCACATATGCCGATGTTGCGGTGGGTTTAAAACCCGTAGAAAAGCCGTGAATTAATCGTAAAAGAAAAAATCCGGCGACAGAACTTAAAAGCGGATAAAGTAAACTGCAGATTACACAGACAATTGATCCAATTGCCATCACAGGCACTCTTCCCCATTTGTCCGTAAGCCGCCCACTAAAAGGTCTCGATATACCAGCAGTAAGTGTGAAGAGTGCAATGATCAATCCTTTGTGTTCCGCTCCTCCTAAAGAGGTAAGGTAATTTGGAAGTTCGGGAATGATCATGTTAAAACTTGCCGAGAATAACAATGAGCTCAAGCACAGTAAACCAAATTGTAAGGTATATATCGATTCCGGCTTTTCCGACATCTTATTGCTTTTTGGCTAACATGTTTTGTCTCGCTAATTCGGAACAAAATATCGTCGTAGCTACGGCGACATTTAAGGATTCGGCACGACCCATTCTTGGAATGGTTACAGCCTGTTGTATTTTACCAATTATATTTTTTCGAATTCCGTTCCCTTCATTCCCCATAATAATTAACCCTTCGTCTCCGAAGTTCGTTTCGTAAATATTGTTCCCCTCCAGTAAGGCACCGAATGTCGGTAAATTACATTGCGACATGAATTCTTCTATGTCGATATAATAGACTTGTATCCTGGAAAGTGAGCCCATCGTTGCT
Organism: Sphingobacterium olei; assembly: GCF_005048855.1. Classification (GTDB taxonomy): domain Bacteria; phylum Bacteroidota; class Bacteroidia; order Sphingobacteriales; family Sphingobacteriaceae; genus Sphingobacterium; species Sphingobacterium olei. The sequence goes on along the minus strand of NZ_SUME01000011.1, from coordinate 98,996 downwards.
TGGACTACTTTTGGGTTGTAAATATCTACAGTGCCTGTCGAACATAAAATAGTGCTGATGCCAAACCATTCGGCCGTGCGTATGATGGTGCCTAGATTGCCCGGATCCTGAATGTCATCCAAAACGATACTGTGTTTGCCTTTTAAGGTGCTTACTTCCAGTTGTGCTGTCTGCGGAATTTCTACCAGTGCTAATGCCCCCTGCGGATTTTTAAGGCTGCTTATTTTAGATAGTTCAGCTTCTGTAACTTCTTCACATTTTATATTTTGAGAGATTTTACCCAATTTTGCCCGTATATCGTGTGTAGTGAATATTTTTTGTACATTGTAAGAAGAGTGGACAAATTCTACTACAGATTTGATACCTTCGACCACGAATAAATTGTATTGTGTTCGGAATTTTTTATGTTGCAGTGATGTTATAAAACTGATCTGCGCTTTTGACAGCATATTTAATGACTAAAAATAGAAGCTTTTTAATTTTTACAAGTATAACGCTTTTACTGTTAATTTTTACATCCTGCCGTTCTGCAAAATACTTGGAGGATGATCAAGCTTTAGTAACTGATATAGATTTAAACGGTATTCCCAACGAGTTAAAAGAACAATCCTCTCTCTATATTTCTAACGAAATTAGACCTAACTCTGCGTTGAATTTGACAATTTATAATGTTTTTAATACCCACAATGGGAAATATAAAACAGATAATATACGCCAGGTAGGAGAGGCTCCCCATATTTTAGATTCCTCTTTAGTAGAACTATCTAGTAGTCAGATTCAAAGTTTCCTTAGGACAAAAGGGTATTTCAATGCATCGGTAAATACACAAATAGATATAAACCAAAAAAAGGCACGTCTTGATTTTAATGCAAATCTTGGAAATCCATATCTTTTGGACAAAATAGACTATGAATTTAAGGATACTTCGATACAGCGTATATATATAAATGAGGTATTGCCGACTACCAAAATTAAAATCGGTGAAAAATACGACGCTGCTAAGCTACTGGAGGAACGTGAAAGACTTTACATGGCTATAAAAGACAAAGGTTATTATGACTATGTAAGACAGTATATGCGCGTAGGTGTAGACACCAATGTAAGAGGAGATCGAGTAGATCTCACTATCCAGGTGTTAAATCCGGAAAACGATAAACACCGTATTTATAAAATTAATAATATCTCGCTTTTAATTCGACCTACTTCGGAGGAAATGAATAGAGAAGTAAAGGTATATCACGACAGCAGTTTACATATAGATTTCATGGACGAAACCGGTCATTTCAGGTTGCGTCCGATTGCGCGTTATATGTACCTGCGGGGTGGGCAAACGTATAGTTTAAGTAATGAAAATTTGTCTTATGACCGTTTATATGAAATGAACGGCTTTCGGAGCGTAAAAATTAACTTCGAAAAAATAGATAGTAGCTTGTTAAATGTTAAATACGAATTGATACCGCGTTCGTTGATGGCCAATCAAGTGGAGGGGGAATACACATTCAGCTCCGGGATGAGTGGCTTTAATATCGGAAATACTTTTTCGCATCGAAATGTTTTTGGAGGTGCGGAATTATTGGAAGTAAAATTGCGTTACGGTGTGTTATTCGATCCTCGTTTGGAAGGCAATCTTTCCCAAAAGATTTTTAATAACGATTTTCAAGTAGGTGTCAATTTAGTTATACCCCGGTTATTGTTACCATTCCAGATACGTGGAATCGGGAAATATGGATTGCCTCGCACCACTTTTTCTTCCAGTTTACAGCTATTCAATCAAGATAATACGTATTCTAATCGTTATTTGATCAATACACTGAATTATTCTTGGTGGCAATCATCTACTTTACAGCATAGTTATACTCCTGTCGTGTTGGAATATCGTGTAGGGAAATTCAATGAGACTTTTAAGCAAAATTTACGAAGTGAAGGATATGAGCTATATGTAGAATCCAATGACCGGGAATATTTTGGGTTGGGATCGCAGTATGCGATCACCTGGAATGCGCCCAAGTTGCTTAAACTGGAAGATTTTTCCTATCTGAGAAGTTCACTCGATTTAAGTGGCAATCTATTGGGCTTAGTTAGTCAGGCCTTCAATTTTCGGCGAAACGAAGACAATCAGCGTATTTTGTTTAAAGTCCCTTATCTGCAATATATTAAAGGAGAGGTAGATTACAGGTGGTATAAGCACTTGGAGGGCAATAGGCAATTTGTCCTCCGTTTTAATGGTGGTTTGGCCGTTCCATATGGTAATAATTCCAGACTGCTGATTTTTGAGAAAAGCTTTTTTGCCGGTGGAATGAATGGCATTCGAGCTTGGCAGGCGCGTACGCTAGGTCCCGGTAATTATAATCGCAAGAGTATAGAAGATGAAAATCTTCGACTGAGTCTCCGAAACTTAGATCAGTTGGGAGAGGTGAAATTAGAAACAAATTTAGAATACCGTTTTCGATTGTTAAATAACTTCTTAGGAGCGAAAATGAACGGCGCTACATTCGTCGATATGGGGAACATTTGGCGGCTCCGGGAAGATCGGTTTAATCCGAATGGCCAATTTGAAATCAATAAATTCTTTTCACAGATAGCAATAGGAACGGGGTTCGGTCTACGCTTTGATATGGACTATTTTATCATGCGACTTGATGCTGGGTTAAAAGTAAAGGATCCTCAGTTTGAAGGCAACAATCAATGGGTTATACAGAAATTATTCAATACTAAGGATTTTAAGCGCGAGTATTACAATTCTAACCGTCCGGATCGTTATAATTTTATCCAATATAATTTTGGCGTTGGCTTACCATTTTAGAACAGGTTTTTTATAATTTGCAATGCACTTTCTATAATTTGCGTGAACGCTAAGCCCTTGCTAAAAGATAAGTAGCCAAAAATCAAACCAAGGATTACCAGGGTTAATAGCATTCTTTTGAAAACGTATGCTATTAACAGTAGTAACGCAGGAATGATCAGTAATAATAAACCATTTACTTTGTAAGGTATTAGACTATTATCTTTTTTATAGATAAAATAAAGTCGACCGGTCGAGTTATCGTGGTTTTTATGCTTAAAAAAAACAAACGTTGATCCATCTATTTTTTGGGAAGGTACTGCTACACCTTGATGGAACTGCAAACTATGTTGCAATCCATTCATAGAAAACAGAAATGTACCATCGATACGTTCATCCGCAACCTCTGCCGAATCGACAGCAATAATCGCTATCTTCCCATTTTGTGTTAAATTTTCTTTTATAATAAAATTGTCTATCCGTTGTTCTTGGGCAGCAGAAAGAAAAGGAGTAAGTGCAATTAGAAAATATCGAATGTGTTTCATTTCAAAAATTTACTACAATATTAATGAAAAAAGACAGGACTTCTGAATTGGATATAAAAACGAATTCCGCATAATTGATTTTTTTGCATTAAGTGTTCGTGAATACAAAGCATTTTATCTAAGTTTGTACAATTAATAAAGAAAACGCACTGATATGGAAAATACAGCTATTGAGAGACAACCCAAAAAAACGGATAACAACGCAAATCAAACAAGTTATTATGTATCATTAACCATTGCTATTATTATTGGTTTATTTGGTGTATTCGTGAGATTTGTTCCTGATGTGATCCCTTCGTTGGGTCAATCTACCTTTCTATTTTCGTTAATAGCTAATCTTGCAATTTTGGTGGCGTCGTTTTTAGCTTTTAAAGTTGTTTTCGCTATTTTAGGATTTGGTAGTAAGAAAAACTAATTTAGTTGATGTTCTTCTAAAGAATTTCATATAACATATAGAAAAGAGTAGCGGATTCGCTGCTCTTTTTTTTATCCATTATATTTTGATATACCCACCGCATAGTATAAATGTACCACGTACATTTATAAATAATTTTAATTTGTATGGATTCATTATTTTGGTAATCTTATTTATAATGAAATGTGTTATTTTTTATTAAATTATTAAAGAAAAATAAAAAGCGTTATGAATTTCATTTTTTTATTGCTTCCTTTGTATTATTAAATATTGAACGATAAAAGTTATATGTATGTGCGGAATTATAGGAGCATTCGATTTAAAAGAAGAAGAAGGTAAGATTAGACCTCAAGCCTTAGAGATGTCTAAAAGAATTAGGCATCGTGGGCCAGATTGGTCTGGTATCTTCAGTTCAGAAAAAGCTATTTTAGCCCATGAACGTTTGGCTATTGTAGATCCTAAATCAGGAAGTCAACCGTTATTTAGTCCTGATGGAACAGTTGTTTTAGCTGTAAATGGAGAAATCTATAACCATCAAGAATTAAGAAATTCCCTGCCTAATTATAATTTTGCGACACAATCAGATTCAGAAGTTATACTTGCCCTATATCTAGAAAAAGGTTCTTCATTTGTGGAGGATTTGAACGGTATATTTGGTTTTGCTTTATATGACTCGCGCAATGATTCCTATTTCGTTGCTCGTGACCATATGGGGATTATTCCTCTTTACTATGGTTATGATGAAAAAGGGCAGTTTTTTGTTGCTTCGGAGTTAAAATCATTGGAAGGATTTTGCGCTAGAATAGAACAATTTCCCCCGGGACATTATATATATAGTTTAGAAAGTGCCGAGCCACAAAGATGGTATACCAGAGAATGGGAGTCATATGATAGCGTAAAAGAAAATCAAACGGATATTGCTAAGTTGCGTAAGGCCTTGGAAGATGCCGTGCATCGTCAATTAATGTCGGATGTGCCTTATGGTGTTCTTTTATCAGGGGGGCTAGATTCTTCTGTTATTGCCGCGATTACTAAAAAGTTTGCATCCAAGAGAGTTGAATCTGGTGATGAAGAAGAAGCGTGGTATCCACAGCTGCATTCTTTTGCGGTAGGACTAAAAGGTGCTCCAGACTTAATCGCTGCACAAAAAGCAGCCGATCATATTGGTACCATTCACCACGAAATTAATTTTACCATCCAAGAGGGTTTAGATGCGATTCGTGATGTTATCTATCATTTGGAGACTTATGATGTAACAACGATTCGGGCATCAACACCGATGTATTTATTGGCAAGGGTGATCAAATCTATGGGTATTAAAATGGTTCTTTCGGGAGAGGGGTCCGATGAGCTATTTGGTGGATATTTGTATTTTCATAAAGCGCCAAATGCACAAGAATTCCATGAAGAAACAGTTCGAAAGCTTAAAAAACTATATTTATACGATTGTTTGCGTGCTAACAAGTCTTTGGCAGCATGGGGTGTAGAAGGTCGTGTGCCGTTCTTGGACAAAGAGTTTATGGATGTGGCCATGACAATCAACCCATCGGATAAAATGATAACAGCCGAGAGAATGGAGAAATGGGTCGTTCGAAAAGCATTTGAAGATTATTTGCCAGAAAGTATTGCTTGGCGTCAAAAAGAACAATTTTCGGATGGAGTAGGATACAGTTGGATTGATACCTTGAAAGAGCAAGCAGAAAACAAAGTTACTGATGCTGAATTTGCCGGTGCCGCAGAAAGATTTCCAATTAATCCGCCAAAAAATAAAGAAGAATATCTATACAGGTCTATTTTTGAATCGCATTTTCCTTCGGAAGCCGCTGCGTTGACAGTACCCTCTGTTAAGTCGGTTGCATGTAGTACACCCGAAGCACTGTTGTGGGATGCGTCATTTCAAAACCTTAACGATCCCTCCGGTCGTGCGGTCGCTAGTGTGCACAATGAGAGCTATGGAAAGAAACAAGAAGAAACTGCTGTCAATTAGCGAGGAAAAATGTTTTTTTTCTTTGAATTTTAATTGCGAAGTTTTATCTTTGTAACACTTTAGAAGGAAGTACTTCTAATATGATCCTGAATAGCTCAGCTGGTTAGAGCATCTGACTGTTAATCAGAGGGTCGCTGGTTCGAGCCCAGCTTCAGGAGCTAAAAAAAACCGGCCTAGATGCCGGTTTTTTTATTTACTATATAATATACTACGCATGAGTTTGGTTATAGTTGGTACAGTGGCATTTGATGCAATAGAGACCCCATTCGGTAAAACCGATAAAATCGTAGGTGGTGCAGCTACATTTGCTGGATTGTCTGCATCATATTTATATGACAACGTAAAGTTAGTTAGTGTAATAGGAGAGGATTTTGGGGACAATATAGATATGCTTACACACAAAGGTATTGATGTTGAAGGTGTGGAAGTGATACCTGGAGGAAAGTCATTCTTTTGGTCTGGTAAGTATCATAACGATATGAATAGCCGGGATACGCTAATTACAGAGCTAAATGTGTTGGCAGATTTTGATCCCAAAGTACCAATTTCTTATCAGGACTGTGAATTTTTATTGTTAGGAAACCTTACTCCGCAAGTACAGCAATCTACTTTAGATCGTTTAGAAAAAACACCTAAATTGGTGGTTTTGGATACTATGAACTTTTGGATGGATGTTGCGTTGGACGATTTGAAGTCTGTATTGAAAAAAGTAGATGTACTTACTATTAATGATGCAGAGGCAAGACAACTTGCGGGCGAATATTCGTTAGTAAAAGCAGCTAAAATTATTCAAGATATGGGGCCTAAGTATCTAATTATCAAAAAAGGGGAACACGGCGCTTTGTTGTTTGGAGACGGGCAGGTTTTCTCCGCGCCGGCATTACCTTTAGCCGACGTGTTTGATCCTACAGGAGCAGGAGATACATTTGCCGGAGGTTTTATTGGCTATCTCGCTAAAGTGAAATCCGTAAACTTTAACAATATGAAAAATGCAGTAATCTACGGTTCAGCATTAGCTTCATTCTGCGTAGAGAAATTCGGTACAGAGCGTCTTCAGAATTTGACGCAAGAAGATATCTCTTTGAGACTTAAGCAGTTTATAGCCCTTTCAAAATTTGAGATAAGCGAATAAGCGGCTTATCTCAAATTAGAATTCCAATAATTGAAAATTTTTTAAACACCTCGGCTGAATGAGGTGCATCAGCGAGTTCTTCGGTAAGGTCTTGGCCGGCCCAATGTTCGTAATGCATGCCTTTTTTCCAGAGTCTGCTTTCCGACACATCGTAGATATACCCTTTGTAAGCCACCCAAATCGAAGGCTTATCCTGACCATTCCGAAGCGCTAATTGCGATTGTGTGTATTTTGTGAAGTCTGTATTTTGCTTTTCGGATTCCATTCCGCTAAAATACACCTTAAGCGTGGTATTTATAAGCTGAAAGTGTTTTTTTCATTGCTTTCCGAGCGACATGTATTCTTGTTTTTACAGTTCCGATCGGAATGTTTAGGTGTTCGGAAATTTCGTGGTATTTGAATCCTTCAAAGTACATGGTAAATGGAATGTAATATTCGTCCGAAAGATTAGTTAACGCAGTATTTATATCTTCCATTACAAATTTATCTTCACCTTTGTTTTTGGTGGCCGATACAACCAGGTTAGCCGGCGATATTTCTTCTTCTTTTGTAATAAATGAATTAGTTTTTACAATACGACGATAATTGTTGATGAATGTATTCTTCATTATCGTATACAACCATCCCTTTAAATTCGTTCCCTCCCTAAAATTATTGAAATAGGTTACAGCTTTTAATAGGGTGTCTTGTACAAGATCATTCGCATCGTCATGGTCTTTTGTGAAGTTTTTAGCATACAATTTTAAGGAATCTGAATGCTGGATTACTAAGCTGTTGAATTCTACTCTGTTCATACTAGATTGGATTTAATTCGTTCAACAATATGTAGTTACTTACAAAAAGAGCTGAATATCTAAATGTTCAATAAAGCAATTTTGACGACATCATTTTATAAATAACTACGGTTTCAGTATACATATTTACAAAAGTTATGCTAGAGATTAGGACTAACCTGGATAATTGATATTAATTTTTTGTTAAACGGCAAGAGAATGATTGAAAATTACGCTAACTCTATGTTTAAGGTAGATTTAAATGTTTGCAACATTTAAAATTATCAAGAAATGTGGAAAACTTTTTATAAAACGTTTACTTCCCGTTCCAGTCTAATGCCAAATGTTTTTAGGACATTGTCTATGATTTTGGTCGAAAGGTCATAAATCTCTACACCTGTAGCGTCTTCAATATTGGTCAGTACTAGCGCTTGATTTTTCCAAACGGCGACGTTACCAATTTGTTTACCCTTCCATCCACACTGTTCGATCAACCAGCCTGCTGCAATTTTAACTTGACCGTTTTCCATTGGATAGAAAACGACATTTGGAAAAAGACTTTTTACATCGTCTAATTTAGCCTGCGTTACAATCGGATTTTTAAAAAAGCTTCCGGCGTTTCCTACTGTACTGGGATCAGGTAGTTTTTCAACACGGATGTGTGATACAACTTCCGCAATATCCTTAATGGTAGGTGTGGCAATATTTCTTTTTTTCAATTCTTCTTCAATGGCGCCATAGCTAGTATTCCGTTTGCTATGTAAAAATAGTTTATACGTTACGGCAGTAATGATAAACCTTCCTTTGTATTTGCTTTTAAATATGCTATCTCTATACGTAAATTGGCATTCCGCATTGGTAAAGATAGTGAATTTACCCGTCTTCGTGTCAAAAGCCCTGCAAGAGGAAAAAAAATTCATCAGTTCAGCTCCATAAGCACCGATATTCTGAATAGGAGATGCACCTACTGTACCGGGAATGAGTGCCATGTTTTCTAAACCTGGAAACCCTTGATTGACGCAGTACCATACTAAATCATTCCAGACCTCTCCACCATTCGCTGTGACATATACATAGTTACCTTCGATAAAATGTTGGATTCCTTTGCTGGATATTTTTATAATTGTGCCGTTATAATCCTGTGTGAATAAGACATTACTTCCACCTCCCAAAACAAAAAAATCCTCGTTAAAAACACCATTATCGTATAAAGAATAAAGCTCTTTTTCTTCTTTAATTTCAATGAATTTTTTTGCAAGAGCGTCTACACCAAAAGTATTGAAGGGTTTTAAGGAAATGTTTTGTTCTATATTCACAGTTTGTATTATTTGACTAATTCTTTTAAATATTCAATATAAAATGATAACTTTAATTAATTTATTTGTAAAGATAAGATAAAGAGCAATTTTTGAACAAACTTATTTTACTGATTATGCCTAAAAGTGCTGACGAGAAACGTATTAAAATATTAGAATCTGCGAAAAGACGTTTCGCCCATTATGGAATGTCAAAAACGACAATGGCCGAGATCGCAAAAGATCTTTCTTTTTCAAAAGCTTTATTGTATTACTACTTTCCAGATAAAAATAGTTTGTATTGCGCTGTGTTGGATTATGTAATTACAGAGCAGGAAGAAGATATTTTAGAGGTACTAAAACCTGTGAAGAATACGGAACAGGCTGTAATGATTATATTAGAAAAACGAATGGAGTATATTAAGAAATACTACAATCTTTTTGAGTATACGTTTAATGCGAGTAAAGATGTGCCCGAAGATCTCGGAAAGGTAATAATCTGCTCTTTTGAACAACAACATCTGCAGATAATATCGATTCTCAAAAATGGTGTGAAATGCGGAGAGCTGATCATCGATGATTACGACGAAACGGCCCGTTTACTTTTATTCTCTTTGATGGGCATGCGTATGATTGTAATCAAAGATATCAAGCATTCTTTTTTCCCAACAAAAGAAGAGTTTGATGCAATACTTGAAATGCAGAAAAAAATGGCCAAAATATTTATAAAAGGGTTAAGCGTCTAATTTTTGAGTGATATGGGCAATAATTATCTCAGCATGTATTCTTGAGTTCTCTATAAACCAAAGATGTGTATTTAATCCTCCGCACACCACGCCAGCTAAATACATATTTTTGATGTTTGTTTCCATGGTGTTCGGATCATGATATGGAATGCAGGGCGACTCCTCAGGAATTGTAATACCTAGTTTTTTCAGCAATGCGAAATTGGGTCTGTATCCGGTCAACGCGAGCACAAAATCATTTTTAAGACAAATCCTGTCGGTTGGTGTTTGGATTTCAACCTCCGTCTCGGTGATAGCCGTTAATTTGCTGCTGTAGAACACACTAATTTCTTTCCCCGCTATTCGGTTCTCGATATCCGGTCGTACCCAATACTTGACCCGAGGACTTATTTCAGGGCCGCGAACCACTAAAGTGACCTGTGCTCCCTTACGGTACGTTTCCAATGCTGCGTCGATAGAAGAATTACTGGCGCCAACTACGACGATATGTTGTCCAGCATAGTAATGCGGGTCATTGTAGTAATGTCTTACCTTTGGAAGGTTCTCTCCGGGAATATCGAGCAACGTAGGGATATCGTAGAATCCCGTAGCTACGATAATATGTGCAGCTTCATACGCCGCTTTTGAGGTTTTTACATTGAATCCCCCGGTGTTTTCCTTATCAACAGACAATACCTCTTCAAATAAGTGGATATTTAGCTCAAATGTAGTCTGAATTCGACGGTAATATTCCAACGCTTCAGCTCGCTGTGGCTTAGGACTTGTCGTTACAAACGGTATGTTGCCTATTTCCAGTTTTTCCGATGTGGAAAAGAAAGTCATATTTATAGGGTAATTGTATAATGAATTTACGAGGCAGCCCTTTTCGAAGATCATATATGATAATCCTGCTTTTTTTGCCTCTATCGCACTCGCTAGTCCAATAGGCCCCCCCCCAATAATAATGATGTCAAATCTTTTTTTCATTCGTACTTGATTCTTCTACTGCTTGCACATCTTTAAAGATAATTTCGGCTGTTATTTTTTGTAAATCTGCTGAAATTTTCATCAAAAATTGTAATTGATCTGTAATTAATTTCGCTTCGTCGCTATCAATAGAGATATGTACGATTTTGTCAACGTGGCTAGTAGGAGTGAACGTCTGTGCTTTTTCCAATTCGAGAGATTGGATCGTTTTCTCCAGATTTTGAAGGGTTTTGATCAAAGACTTCAGATGGTCATTGTTGAAATTGATGTTTTCAGCTTCTTTGAGCTGTGTTAATAATGTGGCCGAATATGAAGAAAATATATGATTCAAAATTACGAATCTATTTACTTCTTTCGTGATTTGTTGTCTCCATTTAGGTTCCGTTAAAAGACGTTGAAATGTAGAACCCATATTTGCAGATGCAATATAAACCTCTTTGCGCGCTAATTTATAATCTATGACAGGTAAGGGTTTTCCGGATAGCAGCTTCAATGCCTGCGCTAAATAATGGTAATTTGCAGCTAAAAGGCTTTTTATGTTTGATTTTATTTGAAAACTCTCCCAGTTTGGAAATACGATATAGCTTGATAAAAACGCGATGGTTCCACCCAGAAATGTATCTAAAATTCGTTCTTGCGCGATTTCAAAAGTATTCATTCCTGTAAAACTCGACATAATGAGTACGTAAGGGGTCATAAAAATAACCGCCATAATATAGTTTATTCGGAATAAACTATAGGCTATGAGAAAGAAAAAAATGAGCAAAACAAACCGAATGGATAAATCTTCTATTGTAATTAAAATGATCGCACCGATAATACCGCCTATAACAGTCCCGCCCAACCGCTGAAGATTGCGTTCTTTTGTCAGGCCAAAACCGGGTTTGAGAATCACAAGAATGGTTAACAAAATCCAGTAAGTGCCGAAATTTGAATACTCAAACAAATTTAAAATTAAATAAGTTGAAGAAAGTACAACGCCCATTCGAAGTGCATGTCTAAAAATGCTGGATTCGATACTGATGTTATCTTTGAAATTCTGCCAATTGATTAAATCTGTTTTTATAAATTTTTTCGTATCTATTGTGTCTTCGTCCTGAACTTCAATAACTTTAAATTGGCTATAATGGTAAATGGTGCGTACTTGTTGCGATATTTTACGGATATTAATTAATATTTTTTTGAGTGGAATAGAATTTATTTTTTCTTCTTCGTCTACTTTCTCGATAGCATACCTGATTTTTTCAATCTCCTTATCAAAATCATAGACAGACGTGGGGGTTTTGTTCGCGTTGATTTTGTATGCTAAATTATCTAACTCGTGCGTTACTTTGTACAGCAAGTTCTTAATCTGTTCTAATATCCCCGTTTCCCCATAATTGTTACGAATAGTTTCATAATCATAATGAGTAGTCATACTCTGCTCAAATAAATCGACAATATCTGCAAAGATCAACGTCAGGTATCTTCCCTCTTTGGTTGTATCTTTTATTGATCTTTTACTTTGAAATAAAATGTCTCTTACATTTTCCTGATGTATATTGACGATAACCTGTTTGTCAATTAATTTGAGGTAGTTGTTGTCTAAATTCTGTTTGATGTCGTAAAAATTAGCCTTGAGGCGAATGTAATCTGCAACATGTAAAATTGTTTCCGATAACTCCTGCTGTGCTAGCCTGTATGGTCTCGCCTGCGTAATAGACATACTTATGATCATATACCAGCATGCACCGATTATAAAATACAGAAGATAGGTAAGTTCTTCCTTGAAGGTGTATATATCGTCTACATTGATAAGCATGACCAATATACACATGGTTCCGACTGTAGCTGCTCTCGCATTAAAAACGGCAAACATGGAAAAGACAAAAGACAATATGCCAATTGCAAGTGTCATTGCAATTAAGGAACTATTAAGTAAAGCAGTGATAAAGACCGTAAGAATGCATAAGACGGTGCAATAGAACATGCCTATTCTACGGTGTGTCGGAGCTCCTGGTGTATCGGATAATCCCACGATCAATGCCCCTAGGGAAATCAATGTACCTGTAATAAATTCACCTATTAAGGCGCAAATCATTATAGGAACAATACTTCCAAGTGTGATGCGTAAGCCATCTGCAAAATATTGACTATAAAAAAAACTGCTAAATTCTTCTGTCCTCTTCATCCGTTAAATTAAATTCAGAAACCATATGTCGGACAATTCTCTTATCTCAGCTAAACCTCCGAGAGCTCATGAACGCAAATTCAATACTTTAAAGTCCGCGATAAATTATATTCCACTATGTAACAAAAAATAATTTAAAACACGAATGGTTCACGTTATTTCGTTATGCAAAGATAGCACAAAACCTTCAGGGTAGATACAAATTACGTCACTGCGAGGAGGTACGACGTGGCAGTCTTAAAACATAGATTGCCACGTCGTCGTTTCTCCTCCTCGATGACGATAAAAACACATCAGAACCTTATTACAGGCAACGGGCTAGTGAAAAGCAGACACTTTCAGAAAAGAAGATGTGAAAATCGAAATATAAAAAAAGATAAAAGCAGTTAACCTTCCGGTCAAACTGCTTTTAGAGATGTGTCAATATTTCCTTTAGTGGCTTTTGAATAGGGGCATACGCGATGAGCCTTTTCAATTAAAGCTTGCGTTTGGGCTTTATCTAAAGAAGGTACATAAGCTTCTAGCTCTGCGGAAAGAAACGCACTGTTACCTTCCGAGTTGAAAGAAATTCGCACAGTTACCTGAGTATCTTTCAGGTCTACGTTGTCTTTTTCGCTAACAGCTCCCATCGCTCCGAGAAAGCACGACGACCATGCGGCGGCAAATAACTGTTCCGGGTTAGTCGCTCCGCCCTTTCCGCCCATAGATTCTGGTTTTCTCACCGCGAAGTCTAAAACGCCATCAGATGACTTGATAACGCCATCTCTTCCGCCAATCGCGGTTACTTCTGCTGTATATAGTTTCTCGCTCATTATTTTTTGTTTAATTTATTTTTTAGCATGTATATTTATTAAACAATTCGAAGGAGAATTTGTTTATTTTATACTTTTTTAAAAAAAATTAATTTTAATTGTAATTTTTGTAAAAAATTAATGATTTTAATATAAATTACATATATTTGAAGGGCTGCCATCGTATGGTAGATTTGAATACGCCCAAGCCTTATAGTTATAATTAAAGTAAGTAATGAAATTACATCAAAAAAAAGCGACTTTCGAAAATGAGGTGCTTACACGATTCGATCTGTTCAAGAGTTTGTTCTTGACACTTCCTTTTCAACGTGTAAAACATACAGGAACACTTTTACCCTTTTTTACGACACATTGCGAAAAAGGAGTCGAAGAGCATCTGCCTCCTGAAGATATTATCGACAGTTTCTTTGGCCAGTATGAGCAGTATGTTCAAGAAGAAGATCGTCTTGATCTACTCTTTCGGATCGTACAATATGTAGAACGTCAAGTTGTACTCTTCGATGCGGTTGAAGATTCGGCGTATCAAGTTATCGGTAAAGGAGATGAAATAGGAGGATTGAATTCATTGTTTAAGCTTACCCAGGATGATGATAAATTGAAAAAGCAAATCGTCGAGAAATTGAAAGATTTCTCTGTCCGGCTGGTACTTACCGCACATCCTACACAGTTTTATCCGGGGCCTGTATTGGGGATCATAAATGATCTGATTGAAGCAATAAAGCTTAATGATATTTCCAATATCCATTTACTACTTCAGCAGCTAGGTAAGACCCCGTTTATAAACAAGCAACAACCCACGCCGGTCGATGAGGCCATCAGTTTAGCTTGGTATCTGGAGAATGTTTTTTATAAAGTAGCTTCTGGTATACAGGCGAAAATTGACGATGCCCTGGAGCTGCCTGCCGAAGAAGTTAAACAACTGATTGAATTGGGATTTTGGCCCGGAGGGGATCGGGATGGTAATCCAAATGTTACGGCAGAAAGCACAAAAACGGTTGCTGCGCTCTTGCGTACTATTCTTTTTAGGTGTTATTATCGTGATTTTCGTCAGGTTAAAAGACGGATTACCTTCCGGGGAGTAGAGGGATATTTAGATAATCTTCAGAACCTTTTCTATGAAAATAGCTTTAATCCGGTAGACAATCCGGAGGACGATACGGCAAAGATTTTAGAAAACCTAAATGCGATAAAAGATGTCTTGAATGCACGGCATGATGGATTATTTGTTGGGTTAGTGGAAGATTTGATTCGTAAAGTTAATACGTTTGGGTGCTATTTTACCACATTGGATATTCGTCAGGATAGTAGTATCTTGCGTAATACTATAAGTTACCTAGTTGAAAAATACGACGATACAAAGTTGAAGAGTTCGGATCTAACGTCTTCGGAAGAAGACAAGCAAAAAGCATTTCAATTCAATGAGTTAACCTTAGATTATGCGGATGATGCGGATAGCTTAGTACAGGACACCGTCAATGTAATTCGTCTATTGAAAGACATTCAGAAATCAGGTAGCGAACGTGCCGCACAGCGTTTTATCATCTCCAACTGCCAACAGGCATCGGATATCTTAGGATTAATGCAGTTGTTTTTATGGGAAGGATGGAAAAGGGATGAGCTCTGCATTGATTTTGTTCCTTTGTTTGAAACCGTGGATGACCTTTCCCGTGCTGCAGACGTGATGAAGTCATTGTATACAAATAAGGAATATGCCAAGCATCTGAAGCTGAGAGGCAATAAGCAGACCATTATGCTTGGGTTCTCAGACAGTACGAAAGATGGGGGATATTTGATGGCGAACTGGTCAATATATAGGGCAAAGATAGAACTAACTGCGATTGCCCGTGAGTACGATGTCGATTTGGTTTTCTTTGATGGCAGGGGAGGACCACCAGCAAGAGGTGGTGGGAAAACGCAACGTTTTTATGCTTCAATGGGATCTGAAATTGAAAATAAACACATTCAATTAACTATTCAAGGACAGACGATAAGTAGTCAATATGGCTCATTGGATACTGCTCAATCCAATATAGAACAATTATTACATGCCGGCTTGGTGTCCGAGTTAAGACAGAACGCATCCGATACCCTGACATCGAAACAAAAGGAAGTTATTGATGGTATGGCGGCAGAAAGCCACCGGAAATTTTTAGCATTGCGGCATCATCCACAATTTTTATCTTACCTCGAAACACTGAGTCCGTTAAAGTCGTTAGCTTCGATTAATATCAGTAGTAGACCAGTAAAACGAAACTCCAATCGAGAGTTGCGCTTGGAAGATTTACGTGCTATTTCATTCGTGACTTCGTGGAGCCAACTTAAACAAAATATCCCTGGTTTCTTCGGCGTTGGAACAGCCTTGCAGTGGGCCGAAGAAAATAATTTATGGTCTTATGTCAAGAACCTCTACGAAAGTTCCGGCTTCTTTAATACACTTATCGATAATTGTATGATGTCGATGACAAAATCAAATTTTCATATCACTTCGTATATGAAAGATGATCCGACATTTGGCACATTTTGGAGTTTGCTTCATGATGAGTATCAAAATACAAAGAAATACCTTTTGAAGTTGAGCAATTCTGAAATTTTGATGCAAAATTATCCTGTAGAAAGAGCCTCGATTTTGGAAAGGGAAAAAATCGTTTTGCCTTTGTTAATTATTCAGCATTATGCCATCCGCACGTTAGAAAGGGATAAGAAAATAAGCGAAGAGAAACAGGATGTTTATAAAAAACTTATTGGAAGAACAATTTTTGGGGTGGTAAATGCCGGACGAAACCTAGCATAATTTAAGATCATTTAATTTGAGAATTATATTAGATATTTTATATTTTTGTTGCACGAAAGATAGAATATCTAAGGGACTTACAAAATTATACAGATGAAATTCAATACATTATTTGTTGCAGCAGTTTGTGCAAGTACACTGTTAAACTCATGTGCTCAAAAGACTGCTGAGGAAAGACAGTTAAAATATACACATACTTCATTGGTGGATGGAGACGCCTATGCATTTTTCCAAATCGTAGGTGAACATGTTGCGACAGGATTAGTGCACGCAGATCAGATACAGAACGATGGAGATGTGAAAGCAAAAGAACTAGGGGCCAAACTGAAAGACTTCTATACACAATTAGATCCCGAATTGGATAGTATCGCTACCGCTTTTCATGTTGATTATCCAATTAAAGGTGTGGCAGCGACCCATTCTTCGGACGAAGGCGTAACTGCTCATGCAGCAGCGGCAGCTCCTTCTACGCCAGATACTACGGTTCACTCTGCTACAGTTACTGTTGAGCAGGAAGCACAACATGCGCATGAACCGGTTAGCGATTACGTAAGCCATACACAACACGAATTGGCAACGCTGAAAACACAATTCGAAAGATTAACACGTAATACAAATAAAGACCTACAAAAATTCGCAAAAAAACACCTAGCGGCTATTTCGGATTTGTATGCACAAGCCGGAGGCAAAGAAGATGCCCACGCACATCATTAAGCACAACTAGGATATGGTGGTACAACCAATCGTAACAGGTATATTGTCGTATGGAATGTCCGGAAGGGTATTCCATGCGCCGTTTGTAGAAAATAGTAACTTTTTTGAGTTCAAGGCGGTGGTTGAGCGTTCGAAAAAGAACGCACAATTAGATTATCCCCATGTCATCAGTTATGATAGTATCGACGAGTTATTAAACGATGCCGACATTGAGCTAGTTATTGTTAACACGCCGAATGATACGCATTTTGATTTTGCAAAGAGAGCGCTTCTCTCGGGAAAGCATGTGTTGATCGAAAAACCATTTTCGCCCACTGTAGCCGAAGCACAGGAACTCTTTGAAATAGGCAAAGAAACCGACCGTTGCGTTCTTCCATTTCACAACAGACGCTTTGATTCTGATTTTAAATCTCTAAAATATATCCTGGATAAAAATTTAGTAGGCAAACCCATTGAATTGCATTTGCGTTTTGATCGATTCAAGCCTGAAATTGGGCCTAAGATTTTTAAGGAGACTCCTCGTCCCGCTAGCGGAGTTCTTTATGATCTTGGTTCTCATTTGTTGGATCAGGTTATTTCTTTATTTGGCAGTCCAAAATCTGCAACTAAAATTCTATCGCAAAATAGACCAAACACCAAGGTAGACGACTACGCTTCGTTGATTTTGAACTATCAAGATGGTTTGAATGTATTTATCACAACTAGCCTGTTAGTCGCAAATCCTCAAAAAAGTTTTGTTTTACATGGAGCGAACGGTACGTTTATTAAAGACCGTACTGATGTGCAGGAGGCTCAACTTCAGTTTGGAATGAGTCCGCTAGACTCATCTTATGGCATCGAACATGAAGGTCAGGAAGGGTTGTTAACGGTTATTTTGGATGATGTAGCTGAAGAAATAGAGGTTTCGGCGGAGAAGGGGAATTATATGCACCTATTTGATGCGGTTTACCAGACCATTCGTTTGCGTGAACCTTATTTCGTCACGGCCGAGCAAATTCTTTGTCAGCTTGAAATTTTAGCTCCTGCAAAAAAGAAGTAAATTTCTTATTAACTTAACGTTATTTTAATACAGAAAGCACTGTTATTGGTTGAATTATCAGTAGCTTTATTTCGTTATACATTATTTATTAAAATATTTTTGTGAGATACGCAGCTATAGATATTGGTTCCAATGCAGTCAGGTTACTAATTGCAGATATTCTAGAAAAACAAGACGAGATTACCTATTCCAAAAATACCCTTTTACGTGTTCCACTTCGTTTGGGTGACGATGCATTTATAGAAAAGCATATTTCAGAAACCAAGTTTCAGGATATGGTGAAAACGATGTCGGCATTTCGCCATTTAATGGATGTCTATAAAGTTACGGACTATATGGCCTGTGCCACTTCGGCGATGCGAGATGCAGACAATGGACAGGAGGTCGTGGAAGCCTGTAAGAACATCGGAGTGGATATTCAGATTATAGATGGGGGCGTAGAAGCTCAGATTATCTATAATTCGCATTTAAGTGATAAAATGGATAAAAACAAGGTATATCTATATATTGATGTCGGCGGAGGGAGTACAGAGATTTCTCTTTTTGCTAATGCCAAACTGGTCGACTCTTGTTCGTTCAATCTGGGTACTATTCGTATCTTGGACAATCAAGATAAGCCCGAGACATGGGATGAAATGCGCAGATGGGTAAGAGAAATAACAAAAGGGTATAAAAATATCTATGGAATAGGTACTGGTGGTAATATTAACAAGCTATCGCGATTGGCAAATGAAAATGCGGACAAGCCTATTTCTTATGCTAAGCTTAAAGCATTATACGATTATTTGATTTCTTTCTCGATGAAAGACCGTATTCACGAATTAGGTTTAAAGTCTGATCGTGCCGACGTAATTATTCCGGCTTCGGAGATTTTCCTGACCATTATGAAGGTAGGGCATCTTAAAAATATCGTTGCACCACGGGTGGGATTGGCAGACGGAATTATCCAGACATTGATTGATAAAAACAACAATAAATAGCAGAAAAACAATTGTAAGTTTCCAAAAAAAGTATATTTTTGCGTGAGCAAGCCCAGGTGGCGAAATTGGTAGACGCACCATCTTGAGGGGGTGGCGCCTGAATAGGCGTGGCAGTTCGAATCTGCTCCTGGGCACAACAGAAAAACCTTTGCATATGCAAAGGTTTTTCTGTTTTAACACAAGCTGAAATCGTCCATCTCATTTGCGATATCGCCATCCTGCTAAATTGTTCTGTTTAGCAATCCTGTCTTGGGCAAGTGAATAGAGTATAATCTACCTGTTTCGTAACTTTTATTTTTTATCTTAACAAAATTACGTATTCTGCTATAACAATAACGGCAGATGTATCGTAATCAGTAATATTGGTAGTAATTTCAGTAATCCGTATACCATAGAAGCGTGAGGGTATCACGTACTTTGTATATCAAGAAAAAAGGGAATACAGTTGAAAGCATTAAAAGCAGGTGATGAGAGGGAGCGTTTTTACTTTTTCAGAATGCAGCAAAAACGTAGTAAAAAACCTTTATGCCTTTTTAGTTGTTTCTATGGTAAGCATATTATTGATAGATTGGCTATAAGTCAATATGATACGAGTGAAAATAAATCCGATTATGGCAAAGAATGAAAAATTAAGTAGACGATTTTTTTTAAAAACAACCGGAGTATTGACTTTATTGGCCGCAATTCCCGCTTCCTTAAAGTCTGCTTATAAACAGGTCAAAGACTTTATCGTTATACAAAAGAAGACCGCTCCCTTAACCATCTCTGTAAATAAAAAGGCTTACACATTAGATTCGGATACACGGACCACCTTGCTGGATTTATTACGGGAGAATTTAGCCTTAACCGGTACTAAGAAAGGTTGCGACCATGGCCAATGCGGAGCGTGCACCGTACATGTGGATGGCGAACGTGTCTTAAGCTGCCTTACCTTATCGGCGATGGTTAGCGGAAAAGAGGTAACTACAATAGAAGGAATTGCCAATGACGGCCAATTACACCCCATGCAAGAGGCTTTTATCGTCTGCGATGGTTTTCAATGTGGTTATTGCACACCAGGTCAAATTATGTCTGCCATAGCCTGTATCAAAGAAGGGCATGCCAATTCAGTTACTGAAATCAAGGAACATATGAGTGGTAATCTGTGCCGATGCGGAGCGTATAATGGAATTGTCGAATCTATTCAAAAAGTTGCTACATCATGAAACCATTTAATTTAATAAAAACTAAAGATCCTAAGGATGCGGTGTCACAAAAAAAGGAACAGGTTCAATACATTGCCGGGGGCACCAATCTGGTTGATCTGATGAAAAAAAACATTCAGTTGCCCGATACGTTACTCGATATTACCGATGCTTTAAGTCGTCAGGTGGATAACCAAGGTAGGGCCATTCAAATAGGCGCGATGACACGCAATGCGACGGTGGCTACAAATGTTATGATTTTGCGGGACTTTCCTTTAATCGCAAAGGCAGTACTCGCAGGAGCGTCTCCGCAGATTCGAAACATGGCTTCTACGGCAGGAAATCTTCTGCAACGTACGCGGTGCCCCTACTTTTACGATGTCACGACTGCTTGTAATAAGCGTAAACCTGGTTCGGGATGTAGTGCCTACGATGGACACAATAGAATGAGCGCGGTGGTCGGGTATAGTGCAGATTGTGTGGCGGTACATCCGTCAGATTTATGCGTAGGATTGGTAGCGTTGAATGCAAAAGTGCATATTACTGGTAAGGACCAAAAAGAATCCGTCATTCCTTTTCAAGAGTTCCATCGTTTACCCGGTAACACACCACATCTGGATAACAATCTTCCTGAACATGCCTTGATCACTTCCATTGAAGTACCTGAAAATCTTTTTGGTAAAAATTGTGCCTATCTCAAGATTCGGGATCGCGATTCCTATGCTTTTGCCTTAGTTTCGGTAGCGGCGGCATTACATTTGGATGGCGACCGGATTATTGAAGCACGCTTAGCCTCCGGAGGAGTGGCACATAAGCCTTGGCGCTGGCTTCAAGCAGAACAGTTTTTGAAAGGTAAAAGAGCGACAGCTTCAACCTTCGGCGAAGCAGCTAAACTTGTAGTTAAAGATTTAAAACCATTGACGCACAATGGTTTTAAAATAGATATGTTGAGAGGAGCTGTCGAGACGGCTCTCGGGCAATGCTTACTTGATTAATGGGTATAAATAAGCATGCTCCTTGCTAATCTAAGGGCATCGGGTTTGCTATAAAAAAATAGAGAATGAGATTCTTCGATAAACAGAATAAAGTAATACCGGAAGGCCGTGTGGAGGCAGTAGATAAAGTGACGGGTGGAGGTAAATATGCCGCGGAATACAAAGTTGATAATCTTTGTTACGGCATTTTAGTAGACAGTACGATCCCGAGCGGTTCGATAAAAAATATTGATTTAACAAAAGCGCAACAGGTGAAGGGGGTCGTTGGCTTTGTTACACATCTTCAAAAGCCGAATGTTCCCGGTTTTGCAACGGAGGATTTAATAAAACAATCTCGCTTTGGCCTACCTATTTTTCATACCGATAAAATCTATTTTAAAGGTCAGCCAATAGCGCTAGTTATAGCAGAGACACTCGAAGATGCTACCTACGCCGCCACGCTGATCGAGGTAGAATATAATACGGCGAGTTTCCAAGTTGATTTTGATGCCGTGCACCACAATATTCCCCTACAGGAGGCGGGTAGGGAGCGGGGTCAAATCGATTCATGGCGTAATGCACCGTATGTGATAGAAGAGGAATATAACATCAAGTCGGAAGTGCATAACCCTATGGAAATGCATGCCACTATTGCGGAGTGGACAGGTGAACGTCATTTAAAACTTTATGATAAAACACAGGGCGTCAATAATGTACAGCAGGTGATTGCCCCTTTATTTAACTTAGAGAAAGAAAATCTGGAGGTTGTGAGCGAATTCGTCGGCGGTGGATTTGGTTCTGGTCTGCGCGTATGGCCACATGTATTGGCAACGGTAATGGCGGCGAAACAGGTTAGTCGGCCTGTCAAACTGATGTTGACCAGACCTCAGATGTTTACCGGTACGGGGTACCGTCCAGCTTCTTGGCAAAAAATCAAGCTCGGGGCAGATGCATCTGGAAAATTTTTGGGAATACATCATCAGGCTAAAAATGAAACTTCGCTCTATGAACGTTTTTCGGATCAAATTACGCGTGTTACACGCCTGATCTACAACTTTGACAATTTAAAAACGGAAGATGCACTCGTGCCGCTCAATCTAAGTGCTGCAACTTGGATGCGTGGACCAGGCGATTGCACAGGTGATTTCGCCATTGAATGTGCCATTGATGAATTAAGCTATAAGCTGAAAATGGATCCTGTAGACTTGCGATCCAAAAATATTGCAGCTACACACCATCCAGAAAATAAACTACCATGGTCGTCCAATTATCTGTTGGAATGCATCAGTATAGGGGCAAAACACATTGGTTGGGACAATCGAAGTCCAATGCCTAATTCAATGAAAGATGGCGATTGGCAAATCGGGTATGGTATGGCTGTGGGGATGTGGAACGCGGGAAGAAATAAAACGAGTGCAGCTATTAAAATGTTGGCAGATGGACGTATTATCGTTCAAACGGCTATGACAGACATTGGTACCGGAACAGGTACAGGGATGAAAAATATTGCTCATGAAACGACAGGAATTCCGCAAGATAAAATTACGGTTGAGCTGGGTAATTCAAGCCTGCCTCCAGCGCCAAGTCAAGGAGGCAGTACAGGGATGTCGTCCGTAAGTGGAGCCATCGTAGAAGCTTCTAATGCATTGAAATTAAAACTTGCCGAGTACGCGGCTTTAATCAACATCGATTTTAGAAATCTTTCTCCCGATGCCATTCTCTTGTCCGGAAAAGGGATTTCACGGAAAGAAAATCCAAATGAAACAGTCACTTACGCCGACTTGTGGGAACAAAATAAGCTGGATAATGTAGTGGTGGAAGCAACTTCTGGACCGGGAGAAGAGCGTAAAAAATATGCGTTCTGTTCCTCTGCAGCTCATTTTTGTCAAGTTCGGGTGAATGTTAAGACAGGTAAGGTCAAGATCGAAAAATTAGTATGTATTGCCGATGGCGGCAAAATAGTGAACGAAAAAGCTGCTGCCAATCAAATGTCAGGTGCCGCAGTCGGCGGAATTGGAATGGCATTGATGGAGGAAAAACTGATTGATGCTAAAATAGGTGGATTGATAGGGGACGACTTAGCGGGCTATCATTTTCCAGTAAATGCAGATGCCCCAATGATTGATGTGCATTTTATAGGTAAGCCCGATCCCTATATTAATCCCACAGGTGCCAAAGGTTTGGGCGAAGTCGGTATAATAGGTACAGCTGCCGCTATTGCTAATGCAATTTATCATGCGACAGGCAAAAGATTGCGCAATCTGCCAATTACGCCGGATACGATAGTAGGTTAAAATTAAAATGAATGTTTTGATTTTAGATAATAAATTTATGTATATTATTTTGAAATTAATATAGAGTTGTACGATGAGTGAATTACGGGGCATTATTGAAGCGTACCGCCAAGCCGAACAGATCCATACCAGGACTGTTTTAGCTACTGTGGTAAAGGTAGATGGGTCGTCGTATCGTATGCCTGGTGCACGGATGCTGGTGTCGGAATATGGTGAAATGACAGGAGCTATTAGTGGAGGCTGTTTAGAAGGTGATGCGCTCCGTAGGGCAATGCTAGCGCTGAACCAGCGTACCAATAAATTGGTGACTTATGATACCTCTAAGGATGATGATTTGAGCATGGCAATACAGTTAGGTTGTAATGGTGTTGTTCATATCCTATTTGAATACATTGATCCAACCAACCCGCAAAATCCCATTGCATTATTAGAAAAGCTTCTTGATAAACGTATCGCTTCTGCGGTAGTCACGGTGTGTTCCTTAGATCGTCATGCTGAACAACTGGGGACATGTTGTGTACAGGTAGGGAACGAAGTGATGCTAAAAGAAAATAACCTTGTCTCCATATCCGAGTTAACCAATTCCATCCAACAGGTGTTTGAGCGTCAACGGAGCTTACGCTCGGCAATAGAGCGGAATCAGACAACATACGAAGTGCTATTGGAATATTGCTTGCCTACAATTCAGCTTGTGCTTGTGGGAGCCGGCAACGATGCACAGCCATTAGCCCAAATAGCTTCCCTTATCGGCTGGGATGTCTGTATCGTCGACGGACGTAATAGCCACGCGACAGACAGACGATTCCCTTACGCCAAACAGATAGTAGTTGCTTCTTCGGACGCTTTCCAGCAATATGTCACCACCGATGAATACACGGCCGTAGTGCTGATGTCACATAATTATAACTATGACAAAGCAATATTAAAACAACTTGCCACAAGCAACTGTGTGTATATCGGGCTATTGGGACCTAAAAAACGTTTTCAACGCATGGTAGATGAATTACAAAGGGAAGACCTTGTGCTAGGTGAAAAACAATTAAGCAAGATGTATGGGCCAGTGGGATTAGATATTGGTGCAGAAACATCTGCAGAGATTGCACTTGCCATAACGGCCGAAATAAAATCCGTACTTCAGCAGCGATCATTAAACTCGCTTCGAAACCGGACCGAAAAGATGCACCAGAATATTCCAATTATTTAATTATAACTATGCTTTTTGACAAATTTGGCCGCCAACATACCTATCTCCGCATATCGCTTACCGACAATTGTAATTTGCGTTGTTTTTACTGTATGCCTGAGCAAGAGTACGCATTTGCACCGCCTTCAAAGCTAATGCAGCCCCATGAGATTGTAGAAATTGCCCAGACATTCGTAGAACAGGGAATCACTAAGATACGCCTTACAGGTGGAGAGCCCTTCGTTAGAAAGGATGCCGATAAAATTTTGGCGGGCTTAGCGCCGTTGCCGGTTCAACTTACGTGTACAACCAACGGTGTGCGTACAGATGCCTTATTACCCATGATCAAAGCCGCAAATTTTAGCAGCATAAACATTAGCTTAGATACTCTTAACGCACAGAAGTTTCACAAAATAACGGGGCGTAATCTCTTTGAAAAAGTCCGCTCAAATATTGATCTCTTATTAAACGAAGGTATTCCCTGTAAACTAAATGTCGTCGTGATGAAAGGATTGAATGACGATGAAATTTTGGATTTCGTTGGCCTTACAAAAGAATTACCTTTGGAAGTACGCTTTATTGAATTTATGCCTTTTAGCGGTAATAAATGGACCAGTAATCAGGTATTTACATTAAATGAAATAAAGGAAGTGATTCAACGGCGCTATACTATTCATGCACAAATAGGGGATATACATGATACCGCCAAACGATTCGGAATAGCAGGCCACCAAGGATCCTTTGCCGTAATCAGTACGATGAGTGAACCATTTTGTGCAGGCTGTAACCGTATCCGACTGACAGCCGATGGAAAATTAAAAAATTGTCTATTTTCTACCCAGGAGACTGATTTATTAAGTGCCTTTCGTCGAGGGGAACCAATAATACCACTTATAGAGGCTAATATAACGTCAAAGGCGTATGCTTTGGGTGGACAATTGGAGAAAGACTATATGCAGATAGATGCCGATAAACTCGAAAATAGAAGCATGATAACCATTGGAGGGTAATGAAGGATACAGGAATAATAATTTTAGCTGCCGGTAGTTCCTCACGACTGGGAACCGCTAAACAACTTCTGGAGTATCAGGGAAAAACATTATTAATGCATGTTGTAGAGCAAGCTTTAGCAAGTCAGCCTGCACGTGTTGTCGTTGTTGTTGGGGCGCATGCTGAAGAGATTACCGCAACACTTGCAGGAAAGGATGTAGCTGTCTGTTATAATACGGATTGGTCAACAGGAATGGCATCTTCCATTAATAGAGGAATAACACAGCTATTGATTGAAAATCCCGGTGTAAAGAGTTGTATCTTCTCTGTATGCGATCAACCGTATATATCCGAAGAAAACTTCACCCAATTATTCGTGCGCCAGTCTGAGATAGGTAAAGGAATAGTAGCTTCGACCTATGCGGACACAGTAGGTGTTCCTGTCCTTTTTAGCAAATCATATTTTGAGATGTTGCTTACACTTCATGGTGATCAGGGTGCTAAAAAAATAGTGGAACAACATAACGATGACCTGGCTACCATTCCATTTGATCTAGGGGGTGTTGATATTGACAGACCAAAAGACTTAAATCATTTATGGCATCAAATGGTTTCTGTGTCTGTAGCACGGGAGATTATTAAAAACAATTGTACAAATGGATCCAAGGGAATTAGAAATATAAGAAATGCCGGCGGATATACCGTCGCAGAGTCCATTGTATCAAACCTCGATATTCCGCATTTTAGACAGTCGGCTATGGACGGCTATGCCATCAAGTTCGAAGACAGGCTTAAAACCTTGAATGTGGTAGGCGAGATGCGTGCTGGACAGCCGTTTGTTGAAAAATTGATATCTGGAAATGCTATACGTATTTTTACAGGGGCCCCGTTGCCGGAGGATGCAGATACGGTCGTCATGCAGGAGAAGGTGAAGCGTGACGGCGATTGGATAACGATCACAGATGATCATCTTGCAATGGGTTCGAATGTGCGGCAAAAAGGAAGTGAAGCTCAGAAGGGGACATTAGCCCTTGCAGCAGGCACTTTAATGACACCTGCCGCTATTGGATTTCTGGCGGGAATAGGATGCCAAGAAGTCCTGATTTTTGAACCCCCGAAAATTGCCATCATTTTGACCGGTGACGAACTGCAAGAACTCGGCAAACCACTCTCTTTTGGACAAGTTTATGAGTCTAATTCGTTGCAGCTTCATGCCGCTTTAAAAAAAGCTGGAGTTGTAGCGGTTAACGTATACCACTCCCAAGATGATCCAGATAAATTGAAAGCTGTACTGGCGGAAGCATTGCAGGAGTCGGATATGGTCTTGTTGGTGGGCGGTGTGAGTGTCGGTGAGTATGATTTTGTCGTTCAAACCGCGTTAAGAGAAGGGGTGCAACCACACTTTCATAAGGTGAAACAGAAGCCCGGGAAACCGCTTTTTTTTGGAACAAAGGAAGGGAAAATGGTGTTCGGTTTACCCGGAAATCCTTCTTCCGCGTTAACCTGTTTGTATTTGTACGTACTGCCTGCCATCGATCAGATCATGCAAAGGCCTGATTCATTGACGACTATTTCGGCCATTACGACAGCTGATTACAGTAAAAATGTCGGCTTGACCTATTTTATTAAAGCACATTTAAAAGATGGTAAGGTATCGCCGTTACATGCACAAGAGTCTTATCGCTTGCAGTCCTATGCCCAAGCCAATTGTTTGCTTGTCTTGGAAGAGGCATCAGCGGGGGCTAAAGTGGGGGACGTAGTACAGGTAATCTTATTGTCCTAAAGGCTATGGAAACCGAATTATTTTATCTTATCTTATTTATCGTTGCTTTTTTGTACGCAGCGGTCGGACATGGTGGGGCAAGTGGTTATTTGGCTTTGATGGCGTTGTATGGCATAGCCCCCCAAGAAATGAAACCTACTGCACTCTTTTTGAATTTATTTGTGTCGCTTACCTCTTTTATTCAATATTATCGCGGGCATCATTTTAAGAGGGATATTTTTATTCCCATAGCACTTGCTTCGATACCCTTTGCATTTTTAGGTGGTATGTTGTCCATTGACGATTACATCTATAAAAAAATACTAGGTATTTTGTTACTGCTGCCCATCATCCGCTTTTTCTTTTTTAGGAATGTAGGGGATGACCGTTTGGTTAGACCCATAAAGTGGATCTCGATTCTTTTGGGAACGATCATAGGCTTGCTGTCTGGAATGATTGGAATTGGCGGAGGGATCATACTTTCACCCATTTTGATTTTGTTGTTATGGACCAACCAAAAACAAACTGCGGCTATTAGCGCTGCCTTTATTTTTGTAAATTCGCTAGCCGGGTTGGGCGGCATGCTAACACAAGGAATTTCGTTGACTTCCAATATGATTTTATATATTGTGGTTGCATTCACAGGAGGCTTACTGGGAGCTTATTTAGGATCTAAAAAATTTAACCAGGAAATATTAAAATACGTTTTAGCAACCGTGTTGGTACTGGCGGCCTACAAACTACTCTTTACTTCGGCTTAAGGTGGGTTTTATAGGCATTACGGTAATTAATTAAATAAAAACAACAGATGAAGCCATCATAGCTACATCGCCTTGAATAAATTTATACTGATGAAAATTAAAGTACGTGCATTTGGACCACTGTTAGACGTTATGGAGAGTGAATTTTTTGTGGAAGCTTCAGATACAAAAGCCTTAGTGGATGTTCTCATACAACAATTTCCGGGGATGGCCGATCGTAAAATAGCTGTCGCTGTCAACGGAAAGATAACAAACACTTTGGTGAAATTGCAGGATCAAGATACAGTGGCACTTTTACCCCCTTATTCCGGAGGTTAAGATGAATTGGGATCCTCGTTACGAAAGACATTATACCTTGCCTGGGTTTGGCCATGTGGCACAGGAAAAACTAGCGACATCCAAAGTGTTGGTGGTGGGAGCGGGCGGCCTGGGTTGTCCTGTACTGCAATATTTAACAGCATCGGGAGTAGGGTATATTGGTGTCATGGATTTTGATACCATTCAATTAAGTAACCTCCAACGGCAAACGATTTATCCCACCGCTTCGGTAGGGCAATTAAAGACTAAAGTAGCTGCAGAACAACTTCGACTAAATAACCCTTCCATTGAGATCATCGAGCATCCCGCCCGACTCAGTAAAAGTAATGCAGGTAAAATTTTGCAGCAGTATGATATCATTGTGGATTGTACTGATAATTTCGAGGCTCGCTATGTATTGAACGACTACTGCGTTGTACTGCAAAAACCACTTGTTTTCGCCGCTATATATCAATACGAAGGCCAGGTGGCCATATTCAATGTGTCGGATGAACAAGGTACTGCCTGCAATTACAGGGATCTATTTCCCGAAATCCCCAATGCAAATGAAGCGCCTAATTGTTCAGAAAATGGTGTGCTGGGCGTGCTGCCTGGAATAATTGGTCTTATACAGGCGACGGAAGTGATTAAGTTGATTACGGGGCTCGGTGATCCTCTTGTAAATAAATTAATGACCTGGAATGTGCTAAATTACCAATCCATGATTCTGGAGATCACGCATCGTGCAGACTTTCATATACCGGATATCGAGTCTTTAGACAGCCAGCAGGATGTAGACGACGCTCACCGCTATAGGAGTGAAGATCCTATCGACGGAATACACCCACGGGAAATAGAAACATACCTTCACAATCCTGAAGTGTGTTTGCTTGATGTACGCGAGCTATATGAAGAACCACCGTTTCCTTTAGTGCACCAAGGGATACCATTATCTACTTTATCCCAGCGGATAAATGAATTATCGGCAAGGCATATTATTGTAGTTTGTCAAAGCGGGCAGCGCAGTATGCATGCTGCTCAGTATCTGAAAGAACACTTTGGGAAAAATAGAAGAATTAGTCATCTGGTAGGCGGGATCGTACATTATTTAAATTATAAGAAAGCAGAATAATATGAAAAATATATTTGTACAAGGGGCAATATTGCCAGAACAAATTGCTGAAAGCATAGCAAAACATAGCCATAAAAAGAACATCGGAGCCCATGAAATATTTTTGGGCCAGATAAGGGCAGATGAAATAAATGAGCAGAGAGTGACATCTATCGTTTATACAGCTTATGAAGATATGGCCTTGACCAAGATGGATGGTATACGGGAGGCACTTTTTTCCAAGTACGATTTAACCTGTATGCATGTATACCACAGCCTTGGTGAAGTGTATGCAGGACAACTTTGCCTCTTTGTATTTGTGTCTTCTAAACATCGTGCTGATGCCCAAAATGCCTGTCAGGAACTTGTTGAGCAAATCAAAAAAGAACTTCCTATTTGGGGGAAAGAAGTATTCGAAGACGATACATATCAGTGGAAACAAAATAATTAAGATGGTCGACATTACGCATAAGCAGTGTACCTTGCGTAAAGGTATTGCTACAGCATCCGTGCTCACTTCCAGTGAAATAACAATCGAAGCAATAAAAGCCGGTCAAGTTCCTAAAGGAAATGTATATGAGTTTGCCCGAGCGGCCACTTTATTGGCCATTAAAAAAACAAGCGATATTATTCCTGACTGTCATCCATTACCTATTGAATATGCGGCGGTGGATTTTCACATCGAAGGTCTTTCGATCGTGATTACAGTGACCGTTCATACCATTTATAAAACTGGCGTAGAAGTCGAGGCCATGCATGGTGCTTCTGTCGCGGCATTAGTACTATACGATATGCTGAAACCCATCGACAAAAATATCGAAATTGGTTCCATCCGTTTATTACATAAATCGGGAGGTAAAAGTGATCATGGTCATGTCGCAAAGGAACGAGCTATTCGCGCTGCAGTGGTCGTTTGCAGCGATTCTGTTTTTGCAGGTGAAAAACAGGATCGTTCCGGGTTACTATTAAAAGAGCTGTTGGAAGAGCAGGGCATTGAAGTCCTCAAGTTTGAAGTCGTTCCAGATGATATTGCGGCCATTCAAAATCAATTAAGAGCTTCTCGGCAGGCTGGTGTTGATATCCTTGTATATACTGGCGGGACTGGTGTTTCAGATAGGGATGTTACACCGGAGGCTATTTTGCCCCTATTAACTAAACAGTTGCCGGGAGTGATGGAAATAGCAAGACAATATGGACAGCAATTTGTTCAAACTGCTATGTTGTCCAGAGCTGTCGCAGGATTTGCGGACGGTATGTTAGTGCTGACATTTCCCGGATCTACAAATGCGGTCAAAGAAAATATGAAAGTGCTATTTCCGCAGATTCTTCATGTATTTCCTATTAAAAATAATCAGGGACATAACGAGTAAGGTTGCTATTGTCTCAATTTGTTAACGAGTTTTTTAACAGTTTCGATAGTATAGCTAATTTCATCGACTGTCGTAAACCTTCCCAAACTAAAGCGTATAGAACTCAGACTATAAAGGTTTTCCAGTCCCATTGCTTGTAGTACATGGGAAGGTTTGTTGGTTATCGCGGAACAAGCGGATCCGTTAGAAACAGCAATATTACCGAGTGATAGAATAAGTTGTTGTGCAATTACTCCCGGGAAGCAGACATTAGATGTATTATGGATTCTTGTGGCCGAAAAGCCATTAATAAAGACATCCTCAATTTCCAGCAATGCGCTTTCCAAGTAGTCTCGCAAAGATTTAATTTGTTCCGTTTCGATAACCATTTCTTTTTGGGCTATATTGGCAGCTTCTCCCAGCGCGATAATTCCGGGAACGTTCAATGTGCCGCTTCTGATCCCACCTTGTTGTTGTCCGCCATGTAGAAGAGGGGTTAACCTCGGTACATTCGCGTTGACATACAATGCACCTATACCTTTCGGGCCGCAGAATTTATGTGCAGACAGCGGCATTAAATCAATACCTAATTTGTTTACATCTATTGGGATTTTTCCCACGGCTTGGGTTGCGTCACATAATAACAAGGCACTTGACCGATGTACGATACCTGCAATGCTTTCTATATCCTGTATTACACCGGTTTCGTTATTCACCAACATAATACAGACCAATAAGGTGTCTGATCGAAGGCTGTTTTTGAGAAGATCTAAATTAATAACTCCATCCTTGGACACGGGAAGATAGGTCACGGTATACCCATTTTTTTCCATAAAACTGCAAGAGTCCAATACGGCTGTATGTTCAGTGGATGCACATATGATATGCCTGCGATTTTGATTTTCTATTCCTTTTAAGGCAAGATTAATAGCTTCCGTGGCACCGGAGGTGTAGATAAGCTCGGAAGGCCCGCACCCGATAAGATGGGCTAAGTCTTGTTGGGCACACTCTATTTGCTCCAATACCTCTATACCAAAAAGATGTGGGCTACTTGGATTGGCGTATTGGGAGCTGAAGTAGGGTAACATTTTATTTAACACTCGGTTATCAACTGGTGTCGTCGCATTGTAGTCGAGGTATACGATTGATGATTGCATAGGTTATAAATCTAATAAATTAAATTGATTAGACTATCCGTAAAACCTACGAATCTGATAAATCTAAGAAGTACTTACCTTATGGATCAAGGTTCAATTTTTACCGTGATCATCAGAGGATTGTGATCTGATGGATAGAGATCTCCTCGGTGTTCATCGATATTCTCAAAACGGACTACAGGAATTCTTTTATTCGAGAAAATGTAATCAATTTTTGATCGTTTTTCTATAGGCATCAATCCAAAGTTATGTAACGTCCAAGCGGGGCCAAGGTAGTTTTGGGCAAGTTTACTCGTATCATAGAGTGGTTTTGTTATGTCCTGCTTGGTGGTGAGTATCTTATAGTAAGGGCTTTCTTCCGTAAAATTGAAATCTCCAGTAATAAAAGCCTGGTTATCTCCCGCTATGTCCTCAATCTTTTGTAATAGGAGCTTGGCGCTTTCTTCTATGGCTTTTTTTCCTTTATGATCGAAATGGGTAACGAACAAATAAACCTTCTGGCCATTGGACTTGATCTGGAATGCTCCCCAGGTAACCGTTCTTCTCAAATTGGCATCCCATCCCACACTTTGTTCTTCTGGTGTTTCCGAGAGCCAGAATGTTCCTGAATCGAGACATGTTAACTGATTTTTTCGATAGAATGCAGCAACCGATTCGGCTCCCTGTCTGCCCTCTACCGGACCGAAAGAATCATAATCAGGAAGCAGGTCTTTCATGTCCACATATTGGGGATAATAGGCCTCTTGTATTCCAAGCAAGTCTGGCTGATAGCGTTTGATAAAGTCGGTCATATAGACGCGCCGATGTTCCCAGTTATTGATACCGTCGTCTTGATAATTCATCCGGATATTAAAGGACATAATATTTAATGAGTTTCCTTTTTGGGCGTAAGTCTCTCTTAAATCAATTAGATATACGGATAATAAAAAGATAAAAAACAGCGGTTGCTTCATTTGATTTGAATCATTTATGAAATCTCCGACAAAATACTTTTGTCGGAGATTCCTATTCCTTCTTATGCATATTCTATTCTACGGCTTTCGTTGGCAGCCAACCTTCGGATGTACCATCCGCTAGCGGAAACTCTGTTTCCAACTCTTCTAATGTCGATTGTAGTGATAAAAGCATCGCCCTATCCATCCGTGCCTTTACCCATCGTCCTAAGCGGACATTGTATTCTCCACCCAGTTTATAAAAATAACCAGCTCCTTTTCGGGTCAGGTAAATGGTATTGGCTCCTTGTTTGTAAAAAGGCTGCTCTTGCAACGTAACCGGATTGATGATGTCGTACCAATCTGTATTGGCTATACGTAAACCGGCTTCTTGTGCTATATTCAAGATAGCACCATTGTAACCTGTCACGATAACATCAATGGGGACGGAATACGCATCTACGGTTGTTCCTTCGAATACAGCGATAGCATCTGTAAATGCGCTGGTTGCGTTGAGGAATAAGTCGGTACTTACATCACCGATACCATCGCCCGGTATAGAGCCGGTCACCCTAGACACGATCCATTTACCATGTGCTATAGAAGCGGATCCTACTCCATTGACCAACTTGGAAGAGTTACCTACATAGAAATATTCTCCTTTGTTAACTGTACCACTGGTAAGATCAAATTTGTAGGAACGTCGGCCACCGGTGGCCCAGCCTTTTAGCGGCACGCCGGTTGGTTGATAACCGGAACTGGTGTTGTGGGTTACAACGGAGAATGGTGTCACTGAAAAGTCGATGTCCTCTGTCGCCAGAAACTGCATATACTCACCGTCCAAATCTGTACCCTGTACGTCACCGATATACCCTGAAATCACGATGGGCGAACGTATAATCGAAGAACTCAACACTGTAATGTCTTCGGGTCGGCGAATACGTAAATGCGGTTTGAAATTCCCGCTATTGTCTTTGTTGTAGGCGACTACCCCAAAGAAATTCGCCATCCCCGGAAGAGGGTCGTTGGCAAAGCTGGCGTTTGGTTCCGTATGCAAAACAAAGTTACCAAAGCCGTCATTGACGAGCCTGTCTCCGCTGTATGTATCGGTAGGGTTCGGTATCGGATCAAATCCACCTTTTACAATTACCAATTCCGTACTTTCGTATTTGTCCGGGTCCGCTAAAATATAACTACTGGGAACTCTGTTGACGGCGATTGGTCTATCTGAAGCAATTTTGGTAACTATCGAACCATCCAGACCTGTTACTTGTAAAATCCCGTCGACACGCGTCAGTACGCCTCCCGCTAGATCAACTGTCACCGAATCTCCCGGAACATATTTTGTTGCATCTGTTCCAATATTAACGGCAATTCCTCTCAGTTCGTTTAAACGCATCTTATCCTGTACCATTAATAATCCGGCAGGGAGATTCTGACCGCTATGGTCGGAGACGACGATGCCAGTGATGCCGTTCGCTCCCAGCATGGATTCTACTGTCAACGAATAATCCGCATCCTTATAAAAACTCCGCAAATCATAAATAGCAATATGTGGGTTGACCTGCGCTCCGGGAAAATTCCCCGTTTTATCGCATGCCTCTAATAGCAACAATACGCAGAATAGCGATATTATGTTTATTATTAATCTGTTCATATACATCAATATTTTTTTAAATAGAACATTCCATTAATTAAGGCTTCTGCCACCAAACCAGTGTGTTGATATTGTCGCCCCCCATATTTGCCACCGCTTGTCTATAGTTGGTCGAATTCGCAGATTGAACATATATTGGGTAGTTTAATCTTACAGGCAAGTTTCCGCCATTTCGCAGCCCAGATCCTTTAGGCAATATCGGGTGCCCCGTGCGCCTATGCTCGAACCATTGTTGAAAATCCGTCATAAAAAGACAAAAGTACTTCTGTACATGTATGCGTTCCATCTTACTATCGCCAATAGGTGCATCTAGCGGTAGCGCATCATTCCACTCAATCCCGGCGTTCGTCACGTAATTTGTAAACTCAACATCGGAAATATCCGTTGTAAAAGCAGGTACCCAATAGTGGATAGCATTGGCTATTCCACGATGATAGTGGTCGGCAGCGGAACTGCCTATCCAGCCTTTTGCTGCAACCTCTGCCTTAATGAACTCCAACTCTGCATACGTCATGATTATACCCGTTAGCGGACTTTTGTGTATGGAAAAATCAGAAGTGCCAAATGCATAAAAATATGCTTGCTTGTCCTCAGCTGCACCGGGTTCGTAGCCGCTTTCTATACCAATAAATCCTCCAGAACCGGGTGCAATTCCCATCCGGTTACGCGTATTAAGACCGTACGGTTCGGCGATATCGATCCGAGGGTCGTTCCAGTTGCTCAGTTTAAGAATAAAAAAGTTGCATAATGACGGAATAGTGAAATCTATTTCACGCAATGACGTAACATAAGGACTCGTAAAAGGATCCGTAGTCACGGTTCCCCCCGTCCATTTCAGCACAGCAGATTCGTCATTGGAAGCGAAAATCGGGTACTGAGCCGGACTGTCTTCTATTATTTCCTTGATTTTGGCAATGATATCAGCAGATACTTCTGCCTTTCCCGAAATTCTCAAAAGTAACCTTAGATACAGACTGTTTCCGAATTTACGCCACAAAGCTACGTCACCTTTATATACCGGATCACTCGATTCCACTACGCCTGCCGTACTATTGGACAACAAGGTGTTCGCTTCTTCGAGTTTGTCAAACAACCCCATGTAGATATCTTTTTGCGTATCAAAAGCGGGTTCAACGATGCCTAGTTTTCCCTTGTTGGCTTCAGTAAAGGGCACGTCACCATAGGTATCTGTCAATAAAGAAAATCCCCAGACTTCGCAAATCAAAGCGATACCTTTATAGGCGTCATTTTCGTGTTCTTCTGTAGAAGCAATTTCATAGATATCCCTAAAGTTAGTCAATTCAGAATACCAGCCGTTCCAAGTATAATCTGCCATATTGGGTCTAAAGTCATATCGGAATACTGCGGTTTCGTCTTCGCTTCTAGTCACGGTAACCTGCATGAGCTCGTTATTAAAATTGCGGTTTCGTATTAAGTTTGTACGCAACATATTCACTAAAGCCGGCGCTAGTAATTTTTCGGGCGGCGAACTCGTGATGCTGATGGGATCGGTGTTTATTTTCTCAAAATCTTTTGTGCAGGCTGTGAAACAGATAATAGTCCATAAAGCCACTGCAACAGTTGATATCGTTTTCATGTTTCTGTTTATTTAATACCTACAACTAAATTAAAACCATATGTACGGGTAGAGGGAAATTGTCCGACCTCAAAGCCTTGTACAATATCGGTACCGCTCAATGTACCAAACTCCGGATCAAACATCGGCCAGCTGGACCAGATAAACAGGTTACGACCGTATACGCCGACAGTTACCCTTGACAACTTAAGCGAAGATAAGATCGATTTTGGCAATGTATAGTCCAGTCTGGCCTCCCTAAATTTGATGAAGTCGGTTTTATATGTTGCTCCCTCGCCATTTGCGGTACCCATGGTGAAATTATAAAAAGAAGTAATATCTCGGGTAATCGTCGTATTTGGGCTAAATGTACCATCCTGGTTTTGGACGACACCATTTCCAATAATACCACTATATCTTCCAGGCAATGTGGCTGTTAATTTTCCGAAATCTGCCAGACGACCATGCGTATAAGAGTGACCGATTCCTCCGAGCTGTCCGTCAAACAATACGTTTAATCGTAATCCTTTGTATGTGAACTCTGTACCGATACTGCCTTTGTATTTAGGAATCGTATTGCCCAAATAAATAGGTTCTGAAGTCAATTGTGCAAGTCCGGAGCTAGCATCGTATATTACCTCGCCATCTGGAGAGCGCTGGAACCCGATACCGTACATATCACCCATGCTTCCTCCTACGTTCGCTACAATTTGTGCTCCACCAACGGGGCTAGTCCGTAGAATGACTGTGCTATCCTGTTCGGCCATAGATACGATCTTGTTCTTGTTGGTGGAGAATATAGAAAATGTTTTCCATTTGAAATTCTCGGTTTGTACTAATGTGCCGTTCAATGCTATTTCCAATCCAGAATTGTCGATCTGACCAGCATTGATAATTTGCCTGGTGTAACCAGATGAACGATCCACTATCCTGTTTAGGATTTGGTTTTTGGTATTTCCACTATACCAAGCCACGTCCAATCCCAATCGGTTTTTAAACATCCGTATATCAGTTCCTATTTCGAAAGTCGTTGTTTTCAAGGGTTTCAGATCTGGGTTGGGTAAGATCGTTGGATTTTGTAAAGAGCCGTCTGGGTAAATGCCATTGTTTGCCAGCGGATAGGCATAAGCCGTCAAATAAGGAGTAACACCGCCACTACCCGTTTGGGACAATGAAACACGAAACTTAGCCAAGTCGAAAATTTGTGGCATTTCAAAATAATCCGATGCTACAAAGCTGACGTTTGCCGACGGATAGAAGAAACCCACGCGGTCTTTACGTGTAGGTGTAGCCAAAATACTGCTCCAGTCTTGGCGTGCGGTTAGATCTAGATAAAGATAATCTTTATAGCTTGTCGACAATAAGCCATATACGCTGTTAATATCGAAGCGAGCTGTATCGGGAATGGTGACAAGGTCATAAGCCGCATTATCAAAGCTGTATACATTGGGCTCTGTCAGACCATCTGCCCGGATTTCATTTTTATAATAGCGGTTTCTCAGCATACTTCCGCCAATGGAGGTAGTCATCTGAATATCCGTGCTTAATTTCTTGTCGTATTTTAGTAAAAAATCCCCACTAATTTCTCTGATGTTAATATCCTGTGTTCGGTAGGAACCTAAGGGCAAGCGAGCTGCTGTCCACGGCCGCTTTTGATGTCTGTCGTCGTCCGATTTATCTAAGGTGGCTCGGACTTGAAGATTCAGCTCTTTTGTGAACGCGTAGTTTGCCTGTAGATTACCGGTAATACTGTTGCGGTTAGAACCATTGATAAATTCATGAGATATAGCATAGGGGTTTTCCGGGGCGGTTGTAAAAATATCATGCAGCTCTTCGTATTCTTTGTCTTTTACCCAATAGTTTCTTAACCAATCAATGTCAGCATTCGGCACCCAAAAGACATACCAATACATGACAGATTGGTTACCATAACCCATTCCGGGTAGGTTATTACTGAACTTATTCGTGTAGTTCGCTTTCAAGGAAAGATCCAATTTGGGCGTGATTTTACTATTCGTTGACAATGAAACATTACTACGTCTATAACCTGTATTAGGAATAATCCAAGTATTCTCTCCATGTGTTGCAGAGAGTCTATAGGTTGTATTCTTGATATTTCCGTTAATGCTAAGTGAATTCGTAAATGTACGACCCGTTTCAAAAAATTCACGAGCTTGATTACGATACGGTACCCAAGGCGTCGGTTCTGTTCCGGCTCCTTGCGTTTCCGGATTGTACTGAATAAAAGACTGTCCATTAAATCTTGGACCCCATGTCAAACTTGTTCCGCTATTCGTACCATACGTATAGGTCGCTGCACCATTGAGCCCCTGTCCGTACTCGTATTGTAGGTCGGGCCAACGGTTGGCTTCTTCAAACGATGCATTGGAAGTGAACGTAATACTGGGCACGGCCGTTTTGCGTTTGCCACTACCCGATTTAGTAGTAATGATAATCGCACCATTTGCTCCCCGCTGACCATATAGAGCCGATGCTCCAGGGCCTCTTAGCACCGTTACACTCTCTATATCTTCAGGATTAATATCGTTGATTCCACTACCGAAATCTGTAGGTTGAACCCCATCCGCCGGTCCCGCTGCATCTCCGCCGGTCGCTGTTCTACGTCCGCTACTCGTATTCAAGACCACGCCATCCACTACGATTAAGGCTTCGTTTTCGCCGGTAAGGTTGTTTTCGCCACGTAAAATAACTTTAATCGACCCGGTAGGACCACCATTGGATCGTACCAGATTCAGTCCGGGTACTTTTCCCGATAAGGCATCGATCCAGTTTCCGGAAATGGCATCAGTTAATTGTGTGCTGTCTATTTTAGTGATTGCATAGCCCAATGACTTTTCTTCACGTCGGATGCCAAGTGCGGTAACGACAACATCGCTGAGACTCTGTACGGTTTCTTTGAGTACAACATCAATGATCTTTCTGTTGCCCACGATTGTTTCCATGCTTTCAAATCCCAACAACGTGAATATCAATATGGGGTCGTTGTTTGTAACTTGGATGCTGTATTCTCCATTGTCGTTGGTGACTGCCGCCGTAGATGTATTCCTGATTTTGACGGTCACACCGGCCAACGGTTTAGCACTTTGATCGACGACTTTCCCCTGTATACTATATTGTACAGGCGCTTCCGCTATTTTGTTGATGACAACGATCGTATTGCCATTTATTTTATAGCTCAAGGGTTGATTTTGAAAAATTTTATCTAAAACTTCAGGTAGGGAGGCATTCTTAAGGTTGAACGTGACCACATGACTAGCCTCCAACATCTTTGCATTATAGATGAAGTTATAACCTGTTTGAGATTCGAGATCCCTGAGTACATGTTGTAAGGAGGCCTGTTGTTTAGACATACTTATCCGTTGAGCATATCCGGTGGCACTTACCATCTGAAACATTAAAGTAAGTCCGAAGAATAAGGTTAGTTTCATTGCTAGCAAGAGTTTATATTGTTTGCAAAGACGAAATTTATTTAAAAAGGTATTTTTTTTATACATTTGATCAAGTTTGTTTAGATTGAACTGGTTCCTTCTACGCAATTAGTTAGTTACTGGCAAGCTCTAAGCTTTAGATCGGGAGAGGGGCAACTCTCCTGATTTTTTGTAACTGTGCTGTTGAAATTTAAACTTAAGGCATAACAGTTACCCTCCTTCCTTCAATACTAAATTTCACCGTACCGGTGAGTTCTAAACTCTTTAGCAGTTCCGACAGATTGTCTTTCTTGGAGAATTTACCACCGAAGATCTTTCCTTTAAGATCACCTTGATATTGCACGTCTA
Source organism: Sphingobacterium olei (assembly GCF_005048855.1). Taxonomy (GTDB): domain Bacteria; phylum Bacteroidota; class Bacteroidia; order Sphingobacteriales; family Sphingobacteriaceae; genus Sphingobacterium; species Sphingobacterium olei. Next base: position 58,825 of record NZ_SUME01000011.1, on the reverse strand, counting down.
TATCATACCAACGAGCGATAGTTCGCATGAGTTCTTCGATAGGTTGGTCTCGAAATAAGAAATATCCATTTTTCCAATCCACTACTTCGGCAATATCAATAGGAGTTATGGCAATATCATGTTGTCTATTAGTTATGGCCTGCATACCGGGCGACAGCATTTTACTGCTACTGCCTTGTGTTATCCGTACAGATCCTTCAACGAGGGTGGTGTGTACCAGTCCTTCCTTTTCATAGGTAGAGACATTGAAATGTGTCCCCAATACATGTATGCTAGATGTGCCGGCATTTACTATGAAAGGCATTTCTTTGTTCTTATAAACTTCAAAATAGCCTTCACCCGTTAATTGGACTGTTCTATATTCACCGTTGAAAGATACGGGGAACTTAAGCGATGATAAGGCATTTAACCATACTTTAGTGCCATCGGGAAGCACGACTTTATATTGCCCACCGACGGGAGTAGTAATGGTATTGTAGGAAATTTCCGATTCCATATTACTACCCATATTTGATAAATCGTATATTAGATCTCCATCGGCATTCTTGCGTATGAAGGCATTCTGTTGCTCGGCCAATATACCTTCATTGAATTCATCTAGACTTATCATAGTACCATCCGCTAATGTTAAGATGGCTTTATTTCCTCCTGGAGCGATGTCGTTAACCAGCATTTCTACAGGAGCTTCTTCCAAGGCTATAGGGTTTAATTTTTTAGATATCCATATGGTTGGAAGCAGCAGAAGTAGTGCACAGGCCACATATTTAGAAAACTGAATATATCTTTTTGATGGAGAATAACCTAAGGCGCTTTGATTGGTTCCTGCTAACACTTTTTTCCAAGCATCTTCTTTATTGTTTGCTGTAAAACGTGCAAACTCGACATCCAATAGATGTTGGTCGGTGAGTCTGTTGAATAATTTCTGATTATGGGGAGCTTCTAACAACCAACTATCAAGCTGTTTCTTCTCTTCTTCGGATAAGCGGCCTTCCAGATGTTTGATGACCCACTCGCTAACTTTATAATATTTATCAAACTGTTCCATTTTTAGGTATTACAATATATAGACACCTAACCTGTTAAAGTGGATAATAAAAAATGAAAAAAAAAGAAACTTTTATTTCTAAACAGGACGAGTCTATTGGAAAATCAACAATAAGATGGTTAGCGCTTCAGAATTAAGCTTCAATCGCAATAATTGTATGGTTTTTTGTTTTTGCTTTTTTACGGTATTTATGGATATCCCCAATTCATCCGCTATTTCTTGATTTTTTTTCCCCTCAAAGAAACTTTTTACTGAAATGACCCGATAATTTTCCGGAAGAGATTGGATAGCGTTATGGATCTCTGCGAGGAGTTCAGACGCAATTATGGAATCGATTACTGGTTGGTCGATTGGTTCATACGCCTGTTGCTGAAGAGCATAATGATCTACAATCTTATTATGCCGCAGCGCATTCAAGCTAAGGTTCTTAACGGTACTGTATAGGTAGTTTTTGATGGCGATTGGATTGGTAGAGATACGTTCTCTATTGTCCCAATATTTTATAAATGCTTCTTGAACAATATCTTGTGCTTGCTCATTGTCTTTCGTTAACTGAACGGAAAAGTACACTAATCGATCATAGTATTCATTAAATAAAGATTTAAGACATATCTCTCCGTTAGGTAAATCAATACCTAAGAGATGATATCCAATTTTTTTTATTTTATGCATATTTTAAAAACTACGTGCAAAAAATGTTAAACCTTGAACAATATCCGTTGCGTTTAACTCAAATCAACTTAGCGTAGGTATTCTATCAGTTATGCTGTCTTAAATGTAGATGTTTTTTTCGCGAAAACAAAATGTAGTCTTGGTTTTCCGTCTATAGGTAATTCCGGTTTTTGACAGTGAAATCACGAATCTTCATTGTAGCCAGTAATCCTAGTATGTTGTTTTTTTTCCTGTTTGTCGATGGTACAAGTTTAGGGGTTTAGTATTAAGAAATTGCTAAAGCAATATTATCTAATCATTTTGTTGTACTTTTTCTACATTAAGTTAGAAAAAACAATCACTTATAGCTTGTTTGCTCTTACTGTAATTTCTGCAATATCTAGAACTTGGATTTCCTGCTCTTTCTCTTTAACCTTGACACCATCACGAAGCATGGTCATACAGAATGGACACGCAGCAGCAACCACCGTAGCAGCAGATTCAATCACATCTTCGATGCGCTCTATATTAACGTCTTTATTGCCTTTTTCAGGTTCTTTAAACATTTGTGCACCCCCTGCTCCGCAACAAAGCCCGTTACTGCGACATCTTTTCAGTTCGACTAAGTCGGCATCCAGGATTTCTAGCGCCTTACGTGGGGCCTCATAGATAGCATTGCCGCGTCCCAGATAGCAGGGATCGTGATAGGTGATACGCTTACCTTTAAACTCATGACCATCAGCCGGTTTTAATTTACCGGTATCGATTAAGGATTGTATGAGTTCCGTATGGTGGATAACCTCATATTGTCCACCCAAGCTTGGGTATTCATTTTTTAAGGTATTAAAGCAATGCGGACATGCTGTTACGATTTTCTTGATCTCGTATCCATCCAATACTTGGATGTTCATCATTGCCTGCATTTGGAATAGGAATTCATTTCCAGCACGTTTTGCGGGATCACCTGTACAGGACTCTTCTGTACCTAATATTGCATACTTGATACCTACATGCTGTAGTATTTTGCATATATCACGTGTTATGCGTTGGGCTCGCTCATCAAAAGATCCGGCACAGCCTACCCAAAATAATAAATCCGGACTTTGTCCCGCGGCTAATAACTCAGCGGCTGTAGGTATATGAAATTGATTTTCCATGTGCTCTTTTTGTTTATTGATTTGTCCAGTTCGCACGATCTGCTTGTGCATATTTCCAGGGTGCACCGTTGTTCTCCATATTGTTCAACATGGCATTAACACTTGCTGGTGCTTGCGACTCTTCCATTACGACATACTGGCGCAATCCCATAATGATCTGTAACGGATCGATATTAACCGGGCATTGCTCTACACAGGCGTTACAACTTGTACAAGCCCATATTTCTGCTCTGCTGATGTAATCATCTAACAACGATTTTTCATCATCTGCAAATGATTTATTCCGATCTATATTTTTCCCTACCTCTTCGAGGCGATCTCGTGTATCCATCATGATTTTCCGGGGCGACAAGAGTTTCCCGGTAATGTTCGCAGGACAAGCTGCGGTACAACGGCCGCATTCGGTACAGGTGTACGCATCCAGGAGATTTTTCCAAGTCAAATCTTGAACATCTTTTACACCGAACCGGGAAATCTCCGCAGAGGGTGGGGGAAGTGTCGGATCCAACATGGCTTTTACCTCTTCCGTTACAGACGACATATTTTCAAATTTTCCCTTGGGTTTTAAGTTTGAAAAATAAGTGTTTGGAAATGCAAGAACAATATGTAAATGCTTAGATATTGGAAGATAATTTAAAAACGCTAATACGCCCAGTATGTGGAACCACCAACTGAAACGTTCGATAAAAATCAGGGAATCGCTGTTATCCGGAAGGAAATTAGCTAAAGATGAACTTATCGGGAACGAGCCGGCTATCGTATAATGTGCCGTTTGAAGTGTCTGTAGCTTGAAATCTGCCGCATTCATTAACAGAAAAGCGGTCATAAGCGCAATTTCTGTAATTAATATTAAGTCTGCATCTGTTTTTGGCCAATTCATGAGCTCTGTTTGATTCAATCTTTTTACTTTCAATACATTTCTGCGTATTAGAAATAGAATGCAGGAGGTAAGCACCAAAGTGGCCAAGATTTCGAAACTATAAATCAGAAAATCATAAAATCCACCCATGAACGAAAGTACGCGATGCGTACCAAACAATCCGTCTATAACAATTTCTAACATCTCAATGTTGATAATGCAAAAACCTACGTATACACACAAATGGAGTAGAGCCGGAATAGGCCTTTTAAACATTTTTTTTTGTCCGAAAGCAACGAGTAACATCAATTTTATGCGTTCTGACGTGTTACGAAAACGGTTTACAGATTTTCCCAATCGGATATTCCTGTAAATTTTACGCGCATTCCTATAAAATAGGAAAATAGCTCCAACGAATACAATTGCAAATATTAGCTGACTTATCATAGTTATACTATTCAGGTTCTATACAAATATATGCAATTCAAATATTATTATGCTAGCATAATAGAATATTTCATACGAATAATTGTCTTAAAAAGGTGATGAAGCGTGCATGAGTTAATCCGGTCTTTCTGGGAGCGGCAATTCCTGCAGAGTTCCGTTATCAGTAAGATGATAAAGGCAGCGAAGAGATCAGCTTTTTTGATTTATATAATTTTTACGTATAAATACGGCATTATAGTGGTTTATACCTAATGTTGAATTTTTGTTAACAGTTTTATTTATAATGTGTTATAAAATAAAAATATAATATGTTATGCGAAATAAGAATTTTATATATAGTCTAATGGGGATTATTCTAGGAATAGGTGCCCTTTCTTGTGGAAGCAATGAGGAACAACAAGATCCAGGTCCAGTCACAGAGATGGATAAAACGCGATACAATCTCAATAATTCGGATGAGCTGTTATACGGGACTTCGGATACATTGAAGCAAGATTCTTTAGCAAAAGATTCTTTGGATAAAAAATAGAATAGCGAGAATTTAAAATTTGGAGACATGATTAAAATAATGCTGGCAGATGATCACGCTTTGGTGCGGGATGGTATTTGTATGTTATTGGAGAATCAACCAGACTTTGAAGTAATAGCAACTGCGACAACGGGAGAGGAAGTGTTAGCACTTTTGGAACGCGGAATTTGTCCCGATGTCTTATTATGCGATATTAATCTCGATTCTTTAGATGGTCTTGAACTGACTAAGATCATTAATGGGCTGCCTTCTACCACACCTATTGTGATATTATCGACTACAGATCACGAACAATATATTGCTCAGTCTTTTAAAGCGGGTGCTGCGGGTTTTTTGGTAAAGAATGTCAGCTCAGAGGAATTGCTGTTCTGTTTAAGACATGTTGCAAGTGGTGGACGCTTCCTATGTGAAGAGATTTCAATGCGCTTCGTAGCGAAGGCAATTCAGAACCCTTTGAATTATATTGATATGCGGGAAAAACCGCAAATGGATCTTACCGTTAGAGAGATAGAAATTCTCGAAAAACTAAGTGAGGGATTTACCAATAGCGAAATTTCGGAACAGCTATTTTTGAGTAAACGCACGGTAGAGGGGCATCGTCAGAATCTTCTACAAAAAACCGGTTCTAAAAATACGGCTGCTTTGATAAAATTTGCAATGCTGAATGGATTAATCGCTAATTTTATTTTATGTTCTATTGCCATTACCACATCATATGTAGATTTTGGATGCTATGAGAAATTTTATGGGGCTATTTTGAATCCGGAATAACAGCCCAAATGGCATTTGAAGCGTCGTCTGCAACCAGCATATAATGTGTAGTAAATACTACTGCTACCGGCCTTCCACGTACTTCACTCTTTTCTTCATTTGCGATAAAACCGGTTAAGAAGTCTTCGGGTTCTCCATTTGGTTTTCCATTTTCAAACGGGACGAATAGTATTTTGTATCCAGAGAACGTAGATCTATTCCATGATCCATGTTGACCAATATATGCGCCGTTTTTGAATTTTGAATCCTTATTGAATGCGAGTCCCAACGAAGCCGTATGGGCACCAATTGCAAAATCGGGAGTGATGGATTTTTTAACTAAGGAATCAGGAGCTTTATTTATCCAACGCGGATCAATATGTTGGCCCCAATAAGTGTAAGGCCAGCCATAAAAGGTGTTTTCCGAAACACTCGTGATATAATCTGGCACCAGTTCATCTCCAAGTTCGTCTCTTTCATTTACGGCAGTCCAAAGTTTTCCGGTGTGCTTTTCCCAATCCATTCCAACAGGATTACGTAGACCACTCGCATAGATGCGTAGATTTTTCCCGTCAGGATCTACTTCGAGGATATTAGCTCGTTGCTTTTCTTCTCCCATACCATTTTCGCCGACATTACTGGCCGACCCGATCGAGATATAAATCTTTGTACCATCAGAATGGGCAATCAGATTTCTAGTCCAATGATTGTTATATCCTCCTGCTGGTAAGCTGGCTAATTTTTCCCCCTTACCCGTGATCCTTACTTTTGTTTTGTCATAGGGATAACGCACAAAACTATCCGTATTAGCAACGTAAAAATAGTCTCCCAGCATCAGCATGCCGTAAGGTTGATTTAAGTCACTTAAAAATGTTTCTTTTATCTCGGGAACACCATCTTGATTTGTGTCTCTGAACCGAAGGATATTATTGGGACTCGGACTTTCGAAAATATTGCGTGAATTTTTCTTCTCTTGCTCTTCTCCTTCCTTTTCCGTGCGTGCCTGCGATACAAAAATATCTCCATTAGGCGCTACGTAGATATTGCGAGGGCTATTTAAATTTCCTGCAAATTTTACCACACGATAACCGGAGGGCGCTTCAGGTGTTTCGCCTGCTTTCCACCCAACAATTTTTGCATACTTCGTTGTAGAAACAGGCGTTTTGACAGCGTTGATTATAATATCCTTCCCATACTCTAGGTTATGCTGAGCGCTATCCACGGACATCTGTGTAGATTCTTTATTAACACGCTGACCGCACGATACTGTGGCTAATAACACAATAAGGGGCCATAAATCAGAAAAGTTTCTATTTTTCATATCGGTGCATATTTAGTTTAAATGCAGTACTTGGAAAAGACATGAGCTTCAACTTGTTAATGTGTTAACAAAAATGCCTAGAAAACTAGACATTTTTGTGGTTGCTTTTATTCGGCCTCATCTCGAAGCGCTTTTACTTCATCGTGGGCTGCAAGCTGTAATTCTGCCTGGCTCTGGATCATAGACAGTACGTCTGCATCTAGACCCTCTGCGTCTGTCCAAGCATTTTCGTATACTCTTTTAAAGGCATCTTCCCCTCTTTCACAGGATTCCAGAATACTTTTACGATCGCGGCCAGCCAATGTATTTTTTAGATCCATCCACATCCTGAATAGTTTTCCTGTTACGCGGGTTCCTTCCTCGGGATTTTCACCTTCTTTAAATACCAGCGGTGTCAATTCAGATTTGAATTGTTGGGATTGCTGTATATACTTCTCGAACAGCGAATTCAGATCAATATCTGCTGCAGGATCTAATAACTCAATTGCTTTACTATATCCTTCAATTCGATCATTGTTGATTTCAATTAAATCATTCAATATCTCTGTATTTTTTTCAGTCCTATTTTCCATAGTATATATGTTTATTATAAAGACAATTTCGGGATTCTTTATGTTTCTAGGCCTTTGAAAACAAGTATTTAAAGCTGTTGCTTGCGTAGTTTTACGCGAGGCTATTCTTTTGGTGTTTTCATATTACCAATATCTTTTAGGTAGCTCATGAAAATCCGTTCAGCACTTTCTACTGGTTGTTTTCCTTTTTTTATGTGATTGATCAATCTATTGATATATCTGTCTAGTTTACTATCTAGAAAATCCTGTTGTAGCTTGGGGTGGATATAATAGTTGCGTGTAATATTACGTGTGTTACCCAGTTTATTCGCTACTTGGTCAATTATACCCACTAGATTTTTGGGCGTTGAATCTTTTATTTTTCCTGTTTCTGTATCAATCATACATAGTAAAGCCATACAGCAACCCGCCCAGGTCCTAAAGTCCTTACAACTGAAATCCCCATTCATGTAAGTTTGGATATATTGATTGACATTGCCCGAATCAAGTTGTTGGATACAACCATCCGTATCGTAATACTGAAATAATTTTTGTCCGGGTAATTCTTTGATTTTCTTGAGTATGCGTACAAGGCCTGAATTACTTAGAATGATATTTTGTTTTACGCTTTTTTTTCCGGTAAATTTAAAAAATGCCTTAGAACCTACGATCTTAACATGCCTATTTTTTAATGTTGTCAGACCATAAGATCCATATTTTTGTTCATAAAGTGTGTTTCCTGCTCGAAGATAGGTTTCAGACATGACGAGTATTGCGATAGCGGTGATTTTATCCTTAATAAAAGTACGTTTTCTGAGATCTTTTTTGAGCTGCTGTTTTAGTTTAGGTAAGGCACATCCAAAATCATATAGTTTTTCAAACTTTTTGAGATTTCTTATTTGCATCCACTTGGCGTGGTAACGGTATTGTTTTCGACCTAATGCATCAATACCGGTTGCTAACAGATGACCATTTTGTTCCATACTTATCCACACGTCTTCCCATGCGGGAGGAAGCACTAATTTTTCGATATACGACAAAATCGCGGTATCCTTTATTTTTTCCCCTTTGGGATCTATATAGAAAAATCCATTTTTGTTTTTCAGCCGACGGTAGCCTTCCGCATCCGAGCTAACATATTTGAGCGCTGAGTTTTGTTTTCGTTGTTGATGCATGTTAGCTATTTGAAGATGATTTTATCGAACATCTTAAAAAATTTCATCATCGTTTCCCCCTGGATCGGTATCAGGATGTATGCCCGGTCTATCCGACTCGATGATATCGTCCGCTTCCTGATCTTCAATTTCCTGTTCTCTAATGGGCTCTTCAATTTCCGGACTTTCAGGGTCAGGTTCTTCTATTTCTTCTTCAGGTAGATCAGGAGGTGTACCTTCACCTGTTTCAATGTTTTTCAACTTATCGGGTACCTCGGGATTTGTTTCCTGAGGCGCTCCTTCATCTGGGTTTTTAATCTCCTGATCCGAAGGTCCTGTTTGTCTTTGCTGTGCTATGTTTAGCACAAGCAAGATTTGTGGGGATGTATAGGTGTTATTTTTCATCTGTTTATTTTTTAGATATTATTTAGTTCTGCATCCATTGAACTCCGCATATACTTGTTTTTGTTCGTATGAATTTATGTACATCCAAGCTAGAAAAATGTTTGTTGGTTAAATAACTATCGAAGGAAGCGAAATGTTTATAGAAAGTGTTTTATTTCTTATTTCATTTGTTAGCGTGTTGATCTTAAGTATGCATTGCTCGTTTTTATTGATATACAAGTCTTTTTACTAAATTATCCTGATATATACGTATCTCTCAACGATTTATACTTGTTGTTGGATTTTTTACAACTACATCTGGATTGACGTGTTGTAAATACAATCAATAAAACATTTGTCATTAAATAGAAAGGAGTATTATTATGAGCGAATTAACATGGAAAGGTCGTTGGAACGAACTAAAAGGAAAAGTAAAACAGTCCTACGCTGATATGACAGACGATGATCTGTTATATGTAGAGGGTAAGGAAGATGAGTTATTAGGCAGACTTCAGACCAAGACAGGTAAGTCTAAAGAAGAAGTCGAAAGTTGGCTGAATGATTTATAGGGCAATGGGTCGCTCCGTTTTTATTATTTGGTATCTATAATAAAATTGTAAAAACACATGGACATGATTAATGAGATGAATCGTGTGAATAAAAAAGAAAGCGCAGTTTTTATACTGTGCTTTCTTTTTTTTATAAGGATTAGACCTGTAGACGAGTAATAGCTTCTGCAGTTAATTTAGGTAACGTGCGATGTTAATCTAATAACGGTTTTAAGACCGGCCATACATTTTCGGCGACTATTTTTTGGCCTTCATCTGTGGGATGTACGCCGTCAGTTTGATTCAGATTTTCTATTCCTGCGACCTTATCCAAAAGAAACGGAACTAATGCCATGTCATATTCATCAGCTAATCTTGGATAGATGTCCTTGAAATTATCAAAATAGGTTTTCCCCATGCTTGGAGGAACCATCATACCCGCAAGGACTAGTTTACAATTGGGATTCGCTTTTTTTACTTTTTCGATGATGTTGCTTAGATTTTCATAGGTCGTACTATTCGGGATTCCACGCAGACCGTCATTTGCACCGAGTTCCAATACGAAAATATCGATGGGCTGTTTCAGAAGCCAGTCAATACGTTCTTTTCCGCCGGCACTCGTTTCGCCACTGAGACCGGCATTGATACAGTTATAAGGGAGTTTTAGGGAATCTATTTTTGCCTGAATAAGAGCAGGAAAGGCGTCTTCTTGGCCGTCTAGGCCATATCCTGCCGTCAGACTATTTCCGAAAAAAAGAATAAGCTTTCGCGATATTCTTTTTTCAGCGATTTCTTCACTATTTTTATTCAATTCATGGTTGCGATCTCCTCCCTCGGTATTTCCGGTACCATTACAAGAGAACAACGATGTGATAAAAAACAAAAATGTACACGTTCTAATAATCGATATCATAAGACTAAATTAGTCAAAACCATTTACTTTACGTATTCATGTCGTCAAATATTCTCCAATTAAATCAGGTCTCCAAAAATTATCGTATTGGCGCAGCCAATCTTTCTGTATTGCGTGATATTAGTTTTGATATCGAAGAAGGCGCTACAGTTGCCATTGTAGGACCTTCCGGTAGTGGAAAAACAACCTTGTTGGGCCTTTGTGCAGGCTTAGACCATTGCAGCGAAGGAACTATCGTCTTAAACGGTATCTCACTACACGAACTGAACGAAGATCAACTCGCACAGGTACGTAATGCGCACGTGGGATTTGTGTTTCAGAATTTTCAACTGTTGCCCACACTTACAGCACTAGAAAACGTCCTCGTACCTATGGAACTACGCGGTATGAAGAATATGAAGAACAAGGCAATGGATCTTTTGGATAAAGTTGGACTTTCTGCTCGAATGAACCACTATCCCTCACAGCTTTCCGGCGGGGAGCAACAGCGCGTTTCGCTTGCCAGGGCTTTTGCCAATAGTCCAAAAATTCTTTTTGCAGACGAACCGACTGGCAATCTCGATGCCGAAACAGGGCTGCTTGTCGAAAACTTGCTTTTTCAACTTAACGAAGAGTTGGGTACAACGTTGGTAATCGTGACACACGATATGGAACTAGCGGCTAAAACACAACGCATTATACCGATCAGAGGGGGAGCAATTATATGAATTGGCGATGGATTGCTTTAATGGCATGGCGAGATAGTCGAAAAAACCGATCTAGGCTTTTTCTATTCGTCTCATCAATTGTACTGGGAATTGCCGCATTAGTTGCGATGAACTCCTTTAATGAAAATTTATCCCGCAATATAGACGATCAAGCTGCCCAACTTATCGGAGCAGACCTCGAATTGGAGAGCAGACGAAAACCCACTAAAGAGGCATTGGTATTCATCGATTCTCTTCAACGGATAAGTGACGGCTATGCACGGGAGGAACGCTTTATGTCCATGATTCGATTCCCTAAAGTCGAAGGTTCCCGTTTGGTTCAAGTAAGGTCATTGTCTGGTGCTTTTCCGTTCTATGGTCAATTACAGACTAACCCCCGCTCGGGATCCGAAGATTTTGGGCAGGCCGAATCCGCACTGATCGATCATGCACTGATGCTTCAATTTGATGCTCAGGTAAAGGATTCCATTCAGCTCGGGCTGAATGGTTTTGTCATCGGAGGAAGAGTTATGGGAGCCCCCGGGCAAACCAGTATTTCAGGTGCCATGGCACCTACCGTTTTTGTTCCGCTTAAGTATTTGGAAGGTTCCGGTCTACGACAGACGGGGAGTCGGATCGACTATCATTATTACTTTAAATTTAGCTCAGATTTTAATGTCGATGAGTTCGTTAAAAAAATGGATGACCGTTTTAGTGAATTGCAATTACGGCATTCAACGATTTCTTCTACGAAGGAAGATACAGGTAGATCGTTTGCGGATGTGACCCAATTTATGGAACTGATAGGTTTTATCGCGTTACTTTTAGGATGTATAGGTATCTCGAGTGCGGTACATATCTATGTGCGCGAAAAATTGGTCACCGTAGCGATACTACGCTGTTTGGGCACAACGCCTAAGCAGGCTTTCTTTATCTTTCTGATTCAATTGGCGGTCATGGGATTCATAGGTGGTATTTTGGGAGCGTTCCTGGGTACGTCGGTACAGTATATCCTGCCATTGGTTATGCAGGAATTTCTGCCGATAGAATTAAGTACTCATGTATCCTGGTATGCTATCGCTCAAGGTATAAGCTTAGGGATAATTATTGCTGTTTTATTTGCTTTGGTACCGCTCGTGGCGATCCGTCATATTTCTCCGTTAAATACGCTGCGGGTGGGTAACGAGTCTGACACGGTCAAAAAGGATTCGCTGAGGTGGTGGATCTATGGAGCGATTCTTTTGTTCATTATTTTATTTGCTAGGTTACAGTTGGATAACTGGATGCAAACCCTATTCTTCACATTGGGGATAAGTTTTACTTTTATTTTTTTGTATGCCGTATCCCAGGGGTTGATCATGCTTGTGCGACGTTATTTCTCAAGCAGGTGGCCTTATCTTTGGCGACAGGGACTGTCTAATCTCTACAGACCTCATAATCAAACTGTGGTATTGATTGTGTCGATTGGATTAGGGACTGCACTGATAGCTACTTTATTTTTTGTACAGGATATCTTATTGCAGCGTGTCCAGAGGGCCTCCTCAGAGAAGCAGGCAAACATGGTTCTTTTCGATATACAGTCTGCTCAAAAGGATGCTGTAAAACAACGGATAATAGCTGAAGGATTACCTGTCCTGGAAGAAGTCCCTATCGTAACGTTACAAGTTGCGGCTGTAAATGGAGAAAACCTCGCGGATGTCGCGTCGGACTCCACCTCTCGTATCTCATCACGGGTATTTAGGAATGAGATTCGTGCAACCTATCGTGATTCGTTGAGTGATGCGGAGCAAATTACCTCCGGTACCTGGCGCGGTAGGGTAGAGCCGGGAGACACGGCACAAGTTTCGTTGGAGAAGCGCTACGCGGATCAGATCGGTATACAAATAGGAGATCGTTTGCTGTTGAATGTGCAAGGTGTTATGATCCCGGCAATTGTAAGCAGTATGCGCGAAGTAGACTGGAATCGTTTCCAGACAAATTTCAGGATGGTATTGGCAAAAGGAAGCATAGACGATGCGCCACAGTTTCATGTGCTGATGACACGGGTTGAAGGGGAAAGCGAATCCGCTGCATTTCAGCAGTTGGTGGTGAATCAATTTCCAAATGTTTCTGTGATTGATATGAATGCTGTTTTACAGATTTTAGACGATCTTTTGGGGAAGATTGGTTTTATTATTCAATTTATGGGAACCTTTAGCATCCTTACCGGCGTCGTCGTATTGATTTCTGCCGTGATGATAAGCAAGTATCAGCGTATTCGGGAAAATGTGCTACTGCGTACATTGGGAGCCAGTCGTAAACAAATTGTGATCATAACGGTATGCGAATATCTATTTTTGGGTATATTCTCTTCAGTTGCTGGTCTTCTAGTAGCGCTATTGGCCAGTAACCTCTTAGCGGTCTTCGTGTTCCAAAGTGCTTTTGTCCCTAGCATGGGTTTTATGCTATTATTAATTTTGTTTGTTTCGACACTTACCGTTGGAATTGGTACACTGAACAGCTTATCTATTTTGAATCGTTCGCCACTGGAAGTATTGCGGAAGGAGTAATTTTTCAGTAGTAGTTTTTAATAATGTTTTGAGGTTTAGAAATGAGTGTTAAATAGGAACCAATAATTTAATCAATTTCTTTTGTCGCTTGCCGCGACCTTTATTTTTTGCCCTCATCGGCGGGCGGCCTAGTCCTTTTTTCATCCTTTGTTTGCTTTTTAAAGGAATTCAAGAGACCTCTTCGAGGGTTTCCCTTGATGGAAAATGGACCAAAAGATCAAGACTTGGTCAATGTTACGCTAAAAGCTTTTGGATTTACTAAACAGCTCCAAGCCGTTTTACTTCGGGGATCTGTTCTTAACGCAAATCCAAAAGCTTTCTTAACGCTACATCGACCTAGGTCGTCCTTTTCGATTCAGCTGAAGCATAAAAGTACAATATAATCAATGCACTATTCTTTCGTCACCGACAAATGTCGCCTTAGCCATTTGCCAATAGCAGGAGGAGGCACTAACCGCCGTGGCAAATGGGTACAGCGATGACTTTTGCTTCTTTTGAGAGAAAAGAAGTCGCCCCGCGCCGGAGAAAGAGGCGCATAAAAATTGATTAAAATAATCCTTCTTTAACTTCACACCTCCCTCAAAATCTAAACGTTTTATTTTATTAATCCAGCCCTTTTTAACAAAGCATCCACTTGGGGTTCTTGGCCTCGAAAGCGTTTGTAAAGTATCATTGGGTGTTCCGTACCGCCACGTGATAATATATTGTCCTTGAATTTCTCAGCAATTTCGCGGTTGAAAATTCCGTTCTGTTTAAAATAGTCAAATGCGTCGGCATCCAGTACCTCCGCCCATTTGTAGCTGTAATAACCCGAGGAGTACCCTCCATTAAAGATATGAGAAAAAGAAGGGGTCATCGCATTTTCTTTAACGTCCGGAAATAACTGCGTGGAACTGAATTTTTCATTTTCGAAAGATTTTACACTCTTTATTTCGGACGGATCTTGCCCATGCCATCCCATATCCAATAAACCGAAACTCAACTGACGTAAAGTAGCCATACCTTCCAAGAACGAAGCAGATTCTTTGATTTTTTCCACCAGATCCATCGGAATGGATTCCCCGGTTACGTAATGCTTGGCAAACAATTCCAGCGCTTGTTTTTCGTAGCACCAGTTTTCCATAATTTGACTGGGTAATTCTACAAAATCCCAGTACACAGCAGTGCCAGATAACGTAGGATAGGTGGTGTTGGCCAACATACCGTGCAACGCATGACCAAATTCATGAAATAGGGTAGTAACCTCATTAAATGTTAATAAGGACGGCTTGGTTGCTGTGGGTTTGGTGAAATTGCAGACGATAGAAATGTGCGGACGTTCTTGTTGATTATTTCTCAGGTATTGAGGCTTAAAAGAAGTCATCCACGCGCCATTCCTTTTTCCTTTTCTAGGAAAAAAATCTGTGTAAAATACCGCTACGAATTCGTTGTTTTCATTTTGCACTTCAAATGTTTGCACCTCTGGATGGTATTTTTCAATGGTACCAACCTCTTTAAAGCGTAAGCCAAATAATTTTTTAGCCACTTCAAAAGCACCATTCAATACATTTTCCAGTTTAAAATAGGGTTTCAACTTTTCGTCATCTAAGCTGAATTTCTCTTGCTTTAGTTTTTCAGCGTAGTATGCAGAATCCCATTTTTCCAATTGATCCAGTCCGTCTCTTTTTTTTGCAAAATCAGCCAGTTCGTTAAATTCTTTTACAGCAGCTGGTTTTGCTTTTATAAGTAAGTCGGACAAGAATTCATTTACCTTCTCCGGATGTTGTGCCATACGTTCTTCCAGCACAAAATCTGCATGTGTGCGATAGCCTAGAAGTTGTGCGCGTTGAAAGCGGAGGTTAACAATCTTTAATATGTTCTCTTCATTATTGTATTCGTTATCCTGAAATGCCTTTCGACCTGCAGCTAGGGTGATTTCCTTACGCAGTTCACGGCTGTCGGCATAGGTTACAAAAGGAATGTAACTCGGGTAATCTAACGTGAATATCCAACCTTCTTTGTCTTGTGATTCCGCGAGACCTTTTGCCGCTTCAATAGTTCCTTCAGGAAGTCCAGCGAGATCAGTTTCCTTTGTAATGTGCAGTTGATACGCGTTTGTCTCTGCCAAAACATTTTCCCCAAACTTCAATTTTAATACAGACAGCTCGGCATCTATCTTGCGCAGTTTCTCTTTTTTTTCCTCATCCAACAACGCGCCGTTTCTCACGAAATCCCGATATGATTTTTCCAATAGGGTGTGCTGTTCATGATTTAGATGAATACGATCTTTGGTTTCATACACCACCCTGATGCGGCTGAATAGATCGAAATTTAATGTAATGTCATTCGCCAGCTCAGATAGTTTGGGAGCGATCTCCTGCGCAATTTTATCCATTTCGTCATTTGTTTCAGCAGCATGCAGATTGAAAAAGATATTTGATATGCGATCGAGCGACATTCCGGAATAGGCCATTGCTTCTATTGTATTTTCGAAAGTGGCGGTATCAGGATTGTCGACTATGGCATTTATTTCTGCACGTGTTTCTTGTATGGCTTTTTCAAAAGCGGGAATGTAATCTTTCGTATCTATTTGGGAGAACGGTGCCGTGTCATACGCCGTTTTAAATTTGTCATTCAGTATACTCATGGGGGTAAAAATACAATATTTTTACATTAATAGATATCTTATCAAGAGATCGGTTAAGCTTGCGTTTGTTGTTATCAAGCACAAGTGACGTTACGCGTAACACTTGCGCTAATTGTGATGATACCAGTTCCTGCCTGAACGTCACTGCGAGGAGGTACGACGTGGCAGTCTTTAAATATAGATCGCCGCACCATCGTTCCTCCGGTTCGCGATGACGGTACCATACTTGACGCAAGTCTTAGTGTGTAGGATCGGCTAGACTTGTGCCTGTTGAGATCACCACTTTGTTACATCATATGCGGCATCCCAAAATTGAAACTCAAGACGACTGGCCGTCACAAATGCATCAAGCATTTGCTCCCGGACTTTCTCTGTAGTCTGTTCAGCCATTAAATCGACATAGTCGGTCGCTTTCCGCACACTTTCTCCGAATTCATCCCCACTGTACGTATCGATCCATTTTTTGTACGGATTTCCGGTGACAATCTGTTTGCTGTAGATGTGATCACCCACTTCTTTATATATCCAAAAGCAAGGTAAAACAGCAGCCATAGCAACCTCTAAGCTGTCGAATGCCGCCGTACTTTTGAGAAAATGTATGTAATGATGACATACCGGTTCGATAGGGATATGTTGTTGCACCGTCAGACCGAAATCTCGGAAATACGATTCATGTAATGCCTTTTCGACGATCAATGCATCCTTTCCAAAGTCGAAAAAATCTAAAGCTTGTGCGTTGTCCTGGCACTTGGAACCCAGAAATGCTAAAACGCGGCCAAAGTGCTCGAGGTATTTGGCATCTTGAAGCATGTAAAATTGAAATTTATCTAGCGGTAATGTTCCTTCTTGTAATTCGCGGATAAAGGACATGTCTAAAATATTCTGATATAGTGGTGTGATTGTATCCCAAGCGAGATTAGTCCATTTCATATGTATTTAATTATGTTTTTAGAGGTCATAAGGAATATCCCTGTATTTTATCCGTTGCCAGCCTTTGTGTCCGTGGATATTTCATATGTATATAATTTGACTTTAATTGTCATATGGAATATCCAAACTATATTCATTCGTGTTTGTGCAGCCTGTGCTACATGGATATTTCATATGTAATAAGTTTCTGTGGTGCATAAAGGTGATTAAGTGGGCCATTACCTTGGCCTATAATCAGGTCTTTGCTATGAAAAATAGCCTCGTGTACAAAATTCAGTGCCTTTCCAACAGCCTCTTTTAACGTGTATTTCTGAGCTAGGAATGTTGCGATAGCAGAAGATAGCGTGCATCCAGAACCATGAGTGTTCGGTGTGGCGATTTTAGGCGTATGGAAGGAAAGGATAGGCTCATTTTGTAGCACTAAAAGAGATGTTAATACGTCGCTGTCGAGATGACCTCCTTTTACCAACACCGATTGGCATCCCATATTTAACAAGGACTTTCCTGCCACTTCCATCTGCTCGACGGTTGCTATCTTATTGCCGACCAATACAGCTACTTCATCAAGATTTGGGGTAATAATATCCACTAATGGGAATAGTTTTTCGATACATGCTGTTATCGTGTCTTCATCAATCAATCGATGGCCACTGGTAGAAACCATGACAGGATCGAACACGATTTTTCCGGTATAATCTTTTAGAAAGTCTGCAATGATATTAACTAGTGTTGTGTTGTGTACCATTCCGATTTTGATCGCGTCTGGATAGATGTCGTCAAAGATGGCACGCAGTTGTTCTTCGATGGCTTTTGGGCTAATTTCGAAAATATTGCGTACGCCTTGCGTATTTTGTATCGGCAGGGCTGTTAATACGTTGGTAGCATAACATCCTAATGCTGAAATGGTTTTCGTATCCGCTTGTATCCCAGCTCCACCGCTACCGTCAAAGCCGGCAATACTGAGCACACTAATCGTCTTTAGTTTCTTCATTGGTGTCATTTCAATAATTCTTTAAGTTCATGACTGGCTTTTCTGGGATCGCTACTGGCACAAATTGCCGACACGACAGCAATACTATTTGCTCCTGCATCAAAAGCTTTTTTTGCATTTTCAACATGCATTCCACCAATTGCGATAAATGGTTTAGGAGATAAATTCCGTAATTCTCGTAAACCGGTTATTCCCCATGTTGAGAGCGTGTCTTTCTTGGTAGCTGTATTAAATATGGGGCTAATGCCGAGGTGCTGTACATATTGTAACTCTTCACTCATCATCTGTGCCAGAAGTTCTATAGACCAGCCTATTGAAAGGCGGTAGCCGTAGGTGCTCATGATTTCTGAAGGCTGGATGTCGTTTCTTCCCACGTGTACTCCCCATGCCTGTATCTCAACTGCAATATCTACGGCGTCGTTGATGATCAACGGTATCTGATAGTGATCGGTTAGTTTTTTGAGCTCCTTGGCTTTATGCAGAAACTCGTACCTGCTGCAATCTTTTTCCCTCAACTGTATGATGTCTACGCCGCCTAAAATGGCTTCTTCAGCTACGGTGAGCCAATGTTTTTTAGAACAATCCCTTTCGGATATGACCAGATACAATGGATAAGGAAAAGCATCATGTATTGGCATAGCATTTTAGTTTCGCGTGCTTTGAAATCTGTTCATCCGATAACTGGTAGAGCGTATCATAGAGGGCGAGTTGCAGTGAGCCAGGACCATTGGCTCCTTGAGCTGCGAGTTCACCGGATAAGCTCATTATCGCGACACCGGCAACGGCCTCTTCAAAAGGATTGCGATTAAGTCCGAGAAAAGCGCCGATCAGGGCTGTAGATGTACAGCCCAGTCCAGTTACCTTAGTCATCATCGGATCGCCGTTGTGTACCTCCGCTATTCTGGTGTCCGATAGGATATAATCAATCCTTCCTGAAATGCAAATCACGCAGCCGTATTGTTGGTTCAATGCTTTTGCAGCTTCGAGTGCGTCGTTACTCGATTGTGTACTATCCACTCCTTTATTGGTGGATAAATTACTATTATGTAATGCTATGATTTCAGATGCGTTGCCTCGAATTACGGTAGGCTTCAGGAGTAGCAATTCGCGAAGGATTTCATTGCGAAGGGGAGAAATACCGGCTCCCACCGGATCTAGAATCCACGGAAGGTTGAGCTTGTTTGCCTTCTTTGCCGCTTTTATCATTGCTTTTGCCCACTTGCGGTCTAGCGTTCCTATGTTTATTACAAGAGCATTGCTCAATGCCACGACATCCCGGACTTCGTCCACACTGTGTACCATTACCGGAGAAGCTCCTATGGCAAGCAAGGCATTTGCCGTGTTGTTCATTGCCACAAAATTGGTTATGTTGTGGACAAGAGGAGTTTTTTCTCGTAATTCCTTTAACTGTTTAATGATTTGATTTTCCATTAATTACATTTTTTACTGTAAATAATTAATGGCTAAAGAGGAGGATGTCTTTGAAAAGTTGCTTTTTCCTACGCCGGTATTAACCGAATCAGGTACAAAGGGTCTATCTCAATTCCTTCCGGAATACCCCTAAAGCCAATCAAAGATATCAATTAAAATGCGGATTCACAAGGAGGTATTTATTGTATGGGGGCAGTAGTTTTTAAAACATTTCTATACGGATAGGTATGGAAAATATGTCTTCTGGCAAAGCGACCAGGAGAATCCGCATTTACAAATTTAACATATTCATTTTTTGACACACCGAAGTATTCGTATTGACTGCCGTCTTGAAAGGTAATGACCAATACCTGAGACTTCCATTCAAAATCATAAATACTTGAATTCGCCAGAGTATTCGTGTATATAGGCAATTGTTGTTCCCGGGTTTCCGGACAGATGCTCACTAAAAAATGATAAGCTTCGATCATTTCTTTGCTCTTCATCTCCGCGTTTTGCTTCCCTTCCTCATCATTTACAAATTTATCCGGATGGCATTCTTTCATGATCGTCCGGTACGTCGATTTTAAGGTTTGAAGATCTGCTGATTTGTCTACATTTAAAAGTTTTCTGTAGTCTGCGATTTTTTTCATGCGCGCAAAGGTATGCATTATAAACTAATAATCCGCACTAAATAAGATTGCGTGCAGGTAGACGATCGGATAGATGATTGTTTACAGCGGTAAATTATTCAAACCTTGATTGACGACTTCGGCGCGACGGTAGCTTTCTTCAGATCGCTTGTGCAGTTCGTTATATGCGGCAAATATGTTTTCCCCGTATTCCCTATACATGTCCTGGTAATCATGAACTTCCGACAATGTTCCCTTGAATTCTTCCTGATCCCGGTCCAACGTAACAATATCAACTTGAGCGTCAAGGTAATTTCGGTATACCTGATGGATGTCGTCCCACAGCTGCTCGTCTATCCAGCTCTCTTTTTCATAGATCATATCAAAGTGTTTTATGAACCAGTCATATTCGCTTTCGAGATCTTCGTGCATATCTTGCAGACGCTGGTTGTGGTAAGCGACGCCTTTATAAAATTCCCCCAGGTCGATGTTTATTTCAGCATTATCATCTTTGTCATCGAACGGCAATACCGAAGGATTCTTTATTTTGAGGAATACTTCGAGTATATCTAGATCTTGTTCAATAGGCAATAAGAGATAGTCGAGCTCCGCAATTTCAAAGTCTAATTGTTCCAACGCCTGATAATGTGCTTTTAATTGTTGCAGCATCTCCCAGGTCTGGTCGTGCATCAGGTAATGTGCTTCAAGCCCTTTTTTCTCAAAATCTAATAGGGGCTTTTTCAGGTCAAAACGTAATATGATGGGTCTCAACGGATGTTCTTTGACGATTTCTTTCATTTTAGTGTTTTTATTTATAGCGAAAAGGAACAGACGTCATTTCCCGTTTTGTTATGGACCTGTTCTTTCCTATTTTCCATGTCAAGGTAGGAAATGACGCTGTTATATTCAAGTATATTCATTTTGCATATATTATGCGGCCTTGCTGAGGCTTGTTTAAATACCTCCCTGAACGGGAAGTTCTATTGTGTCCAAGAAAATTTACCACAGGGAAAGACAGGTGTGTGCATGTCTTACCGCGGGTATCAAGCAATCTCTTTAAAGCACGTAGCTGCTTGTGCTATCGCTGTAGTTTGCTGTCGGATTAATCCCTATATACGTGACACGGAATTCATATTCCTTAAACGTTTCCAACCCTTCGAGTACACAGCTGCTTTTTGAACTCAGTTGCGAAGTCCACGCATCCGTACTTCCTTTGATGCGGTATTGAAACTCATACATACGTGCCCCGGTCCACGAGGTCGTTTTGATCTGTACACGTCCGCTACCGATCTGCCCCGGTTCAGCTAAAGGGCGCTGGGCTTTTGGAACCAGTCCACTATAAGATTCATTTGATTTCTGTAGGCTGAATCCGGCAGCCAGTACTACCGTGCCGTCGCCATTTGCCACCGTATCGACGTACTTACTCAGTTCTTTAAGCACATATTCTAGTTCTTGCCGTTTCTGCTTGCGTATCATGATCGCCCTTGTATCACGGTAAGCCGCTTCGGTCGCGGAGTTGCGGAAAGCGGTCAATGCTGCTTCCAGTATAGTGAGCGCTGGTACTGGCGCTGCAAACAGTGTCGACTCTGCTGTCATTTTGGAGTAGATCTGTTCTGCAGTCTGCATCAATTGAACATCGGTCTGTTTCTTTCCTGGTAATTTTAATTTACTCATGTCTTTTTTTTAAAAATGTTAATAAATCACGTTGTGAGCTCGCCTACCGTCCGGAAAGTGGGCACGCTCGTTTTGTTTGTGCTAGCAACGATACAAACATACGACAAGAGCTATGACATGGAGGGGGTAAAATCCCGCCAAAATTCGCAAAGTCCGAAAAACTTTTTGGCGGAATTTTACCCCTTTTTTGGAGGGTCGGAGCGGTTATTTTGGTTAAAAAAGTTTGTGTATGCACTATTTAG
Source organism: Sphingobacterium olei (assembly GCF_005048855.1). Classification (GTDB taxonomy): domain Bacteria; phylum Bacteroidota; class Bacteroidia; order Sphingobacteriales; family Sphingobacteriaceae; genus Sphingobacterium; species Sphingobacterium olei. The sequence goes on along the minus strand of NZ_SUME01000011.1, from coordinate 36,776 downwards.
GTCGATTTTCGAACTTCATAGTGCTAAATTTTCACCGAAGTAAACCACTCGGAAAAATTGCATTGTCGATTGGAAAAGTTGAATGACCAGCTGGAAAAGTTAGCATGCCGGTCGGAAAACTTGGAGGGTCTGTTGATAAAACTGACTTGTCGGTTGGAAAAGTTGGTTAGTCGATTGGTGAAATTGAATGACCAGCTGGAAAAGTTAAATTTCCGGTCGGAAAACTCGGAGGATCAATTGACAAAACTGCCTTGTCGGGTGGACAAGTTAGTTAGTTGATCGGAAAAGTTGGGCAGCCGGCTGGAAAACATGGAGAGTCTGTTGACAAAACTATCTTGTCGGTTGGAAAAGTTGCATTGTCAGGAGGACAAGTTAGTTAGTCGATTGGTGAAATTGAATGGCCAACTGGAGAAGTTAAATTGCCGGTCGGAAAAGTTAAATAGTTTGTTGACGAAACTGCATTGTCGGGTGGAAAAGTTGGATACTATAAATCTTTGTATCTGTTATCTGCACTTCATTTGGTCTTCCGCAAGGAGGGACGTTGATTTAGTTTTCTTTCCATAGCGGGCGTATGACCAAAGTACTTGACATATTGTTTGATAAAATATCTGGCCGTTGAGAACTGCAGATAGAAGGCTATCATATCTACAGACTTGTCGGTTCTACGGAGCATCTCCCTGCCTTTGTAAATGCGTATGGTCTGTATGGCAGAATTCACTGTCAGTCCATTTTCTTTAAAGATGCGATACAGCGTGCGTTCACTGGTCAACAGCTTGTCGGCTATTACTTGAATATCTATTTCCTCATCCATATAATGCTTCATGATATAGTCCTTAGCTTGGTGCAGAAGCGGAATATCATCCTGTCGCATGGATCGGGCATGTTCGAGGATGTCGGCGTGGTAGGTTTCCATGAGCTGAACCATTAAGGCCGGTAGCTTATACTTTAGTGAAAAGGGGCTATCTTTGATGTGTTGTATCTGCTGTATGATCTTGTTTATCCGAAAGGCTATTTTTTGCGCTGGCCGTATACTAAGCTGGGATCCGCTTTCTGCAGACAACATTCTCCATTCGGTAGAGACCAGTTTGATGTCGCTGATTTCCAATCCGATGAGGATCGTCCATGTCTTTCCCGACCGGAGGTGATGCCGTACCGTATTTTCTTTATTGAAATAGCCCCGGTATTGTTGCTGTTCGATTTTGCGTTTTTGCGCATCCTCTATAAAAGAGTTTCCGAGCAGCTGGAATACCATCCAAAATGTCTGGTGGGTGTTGGCTACATTAAAATGCCAATCTGTATCACAGCTACATTTTATTTCGATAAATGAGAGCTGGCCTATTTTTCGCTGAGCGATGTAACCATCTTTATGAGATAAAAGCATATCTTGTTCCGGCATAAAGTTGAAATACCTTCCCTTGGGAGCTAAAGATGTATTACTTGGTTTACTGGAGATGGCTAATAGGGGCAGACTGGTGTTTAAAAGCATAATTTTCTAAAGTAGCTTGGTTAGGGGCGATTTATACGAATCCCTAACCATATTCATAATTTTTAATTGAGTGGTTTGTTATTTAGAAATAAAGCTACAAAAAATAGGTTAAATTTTCAAGTAGTAGCATGTATGTTCCGTGATTTTAGAGGTCATGATTTGGAATATAATTGTTCCACCTTCAATAAAATCAGTGCCATCATGTGTTGATTTTGGCTTTTAAAGTACCTAAGAAAAAGACCTTGTCAGGTCTTTTTCTTAGGTGCTTTTGCCCCTTCTTTCTTCGCCTGAGAAAGACCAATAGCAACGGCCTGTTTTTTTGATGTCACTTTTTTTCCGGTACCTGTTTTAAGTTTTCCTTCTTTCATTTCGTGCATCGCTTCCTCTACCTTTTCGTCTGCTTTTTTTGAATATTTTGCCATGATATCATTCGTTTAGTGTTTACGGTAAAACTTAAATTGTTATACGTCCGCCTGTTGTCGGTAGGGTAGCACCCGAAATATAGCTGCTTTCTTCGGATGCAAGGAAAACATAGGAAGGGGCTATTTCGGCGGGTTGTCCCGGTCTGCCGACGGGTGTATTGTCTCCAAAAATATCGATATCTTGCCATTTAGTAGCAGGAATAAGCGGTGTCCATACCGGACCTGGGGCGACGGCATTTACCCGTATGCCTTTACTTTCATTTAATAGGATCTGGCTGAGATTTGCCGTGAAGCTTTGAATGGCCGCTTTCGTAGCCGCATAGGGCAGTAAATCATCAGACGGGTGATACGCATTCACCGAAGTGGTATTAATAATGGAACTGCCGGGTTTCATATGCGGTTCGGCCGCCTTACATAAATAAAACATGCTGTGAATATTGACCGCAAAAGTGTGTACCCATTCGCTAGACGGGATGTCCTTTAAAGACTTACGCGCCATTTGGAAAGCGGCGTTGTTTACAAGGATGTCAATCTTTCCAAACTCTTTTACAGTGGTAGAAACGATTTTTTTACACTGTTTTTCACTCGTGATATCGCCTTTGATTAGTACACATCTTCGTCCGGCTTCTTCCACATAATGAGCCGTATCGCGCGCATCTTCATCTTCCATATCATCTAGGTAACTGATAACGACATCGGCGCCTTCTCTGGCGAATGCAATAGCAACAGCTTTCCCTATTCCAGAATCACCACCCGTAATGATAGCGGTTTTATCCTTTAGTTTTCCCGAACCTTTATAACTACTTTGCCCATGATCAGCTTGGGGACGCATGGCGGATTCAGTTCCCGGAAACTCCTGTTTTTGTTTAGGAAATGGAGGCTGAGGATATTTATCCTCGGGATTTTGTTGTTCATTCTTATTTTCATTCTTATTACGGCCTGTTTGCTTTTTCATGATTGATGCTGTTTTAATTTAATCCATGTTCCGTTTCCTACTATGACAATGCAAACCCAGGTATTGTTTTGTAAAATTTGATTAAGGGTAAGTTGTCACAACTTTACTGATTTGCCAGCTGTCTTTTTTTCGGCAAAGGGTAATATAATCCACCCGTGTAAAGTTTTCGAACTGCATGCTGGCTTTTGCAGTGCAGGAACTTCCGGTTTCCTCCAAGATTTCATATGTGGTTTTACAATCATACTGCAATCCACCATTTTGCTTGAGAAACTTTGTGTATTGTTTTTTGTTAAACTTAGATACGGAGAGACCTGCAACGTAATATTCGAAATCCCTAGTAAATAACTGCTCGCTAAATTCTGTGTTGCGTAATGTCGCGGCATTCATATAGGCGACAACGATAGCGGTCGTAGTCCTATTTTTTAACGGATTTGCCGTCTCGGCAGCGAAAGAACTGAAAGTACTTATAAAGATCAGTACAGTGGCGATAGTGGAGATGATTCTTTTCATGAGGTTACTTTTTTGTTGTTATGTTATATGTTTAGTTCAAAATTAACAACGGTCAACGTATGAATGAATATCGATTAGACCAATGTATAGAATAATTCGGTGAAAGAATGCGTTTTAACGGTGAACGGTTTGCAGCGTAATTCTAAGAAAATTGATTTTGATGGTGTAACTTGTATTATCAAATAATAAATAGTTATTTTAAAACTTTAAATCCAAGATCACTGTTGCAATATGGAATAGGTGATTTAAAACTATGAAAAACACGCATGATTCTAATTGTTGATGATAGACCGGAAAATATTTATTCTCTAAAAAAGTTATTAGAGTCCAAAGATTTTTCGGTAGATACTGCACTATCGGGCGAAGAGGCTTTAAAAAAGGTGTTGAGAAATAATTATGCATTAATTATTTTAGATGTTCAAATGCCTGGAATAGATGGTTTTGAGGTAGCGGAGACGCTGTCGGGTTTCAACAAGACAAAAGATATACCTATTATTTTTCTGTCGGCAGTGAATACCGATAAGAAATTTATCACCAGAGGTTATGCCTCTGGAGGGATAGATTATGTCACAAAGCCGGTAGATTCTGATATTTTAATCTTAAAGGTGAAGACATTTTATCGGTTATACGAACAAACTTTGGCACTGAATGAAACACAACAGGCACTACGATCCGAAATAGAAACCCGAAAAAAAGCACAGGCAGAACTAAAAGAAAGGGTAGACCATTTACACTCTACCTTAGAATCTCTTCCGCAGATAGCCTTTACTGCAAATGCAGAAAGACAAATCGAATTTGTGAATAAAAAATGGTTTAAGTACGCTCTGTCATCAAATACTTTTCCAAAAACCCATCCAGAGGATAAAGATATAATGGATGAATGGACAGCCTCCATTCTTACAGACAGTTCCCTTGATCTCGAAATCAGACTTAAAGAAATAGGCTCTGATATTTTTAAGTTTCATCTCCTACGCATAATACCTATAAAAGAAAAAAATGCTGTTGTAAAATGGGTGGGTACATTTACCGATATCGACGATCAAAAGCAGATGGAAAAAAAGAAGGATGAATTTCTAAGCATTGCAAGTCACGAATTAAAGACGCCGCTTACCAGTATTAAAGCTTATATACAATTGCTCGAAAGGACGGTTGATGTCAAGCAGGACAGCACAACAAACATGTATATTAACAGAGTACAGACTCAGGTCTATAAGTTAAACAGTTTTATCGCTGATTTACTTGATATGTCCAAAATAGATAACGGAAAAATGAAGATGAACAAAAAACCATTCAATTTTGAACATCTTCTTGCTAATGTGATAGATACCATTTATCATACGCACGAAAAAAATAATATAGCAATTGAAAGAGAAGGCGACATAATAGATCAACCAATTATTGGAGATGAAATAAGGGTTGAACAGGTTCTTATCAATTATCTTACGAACGCCATCAAATATTCCCCAAATTCTAACCGCGTAATTGTAAAGACTGAAAGGGAAGATTCGCAAGTAAGGATAAGTGTTATGGATTTTGGAATTGGCATTCCGGAGCACAAACAAAAAGACATATTCGATAAATTTTATCGCGTAGAAGAATCTTCACTCCGATTTCAGGGGTTAGGAATAGGGCTCTATATTTGTGCTGAGATAATCAGGCAACATCATGGAACGTACGGCATACACAGCCAGGCCGGACAAGGATCAACATTTTATTTTACTATACCTTTTAAACTAAACTAGACATTATGCCTAGACCATTTTTAAGAAACCTGCAAATAGGATTTGGAATTTCCTTAATCATCCTTTTGGCGAGTTCTACCGCTTCCTATATTAGTATAAAACAACAGATCGATAATAGAGAGAAGGTCGATCACACGAGACGTGCTATCGCAGCTGCCAATGATGTGCTTATCGACCTACAAAATGCTGAAACGGGACAAAGAGGATACCATCTTACGGGTAAAGAGAGCTTTCTGGAGCCCTACCAACACAGCTTAAAATTTGTGCCAGGTTCTTTAAAAGTTGTCAGGGATTTAACGTTGGATAATCCGTTTCAAGCCCAGCGGGCGGATAGCCTTACCTCGTTAGTAAACTCCAGAATAGGTATCCTAACAAATCTAATAGAACTTAAACGGGAAGGCCGTGAGGTCACCATAGGGCAATTAGAAGAGGGAAAGGTATATATGGATAGTTGCCGCAATATTATATCGCGTTTTATTCGAGAAGAGGAAATCCTTTTAAGTAACCGATCTGCGATGTTGAATCAGTCGTCGAGCTACACGTCTATTTTTATTGTTCTGGCCGCTCTCGTTTCCTTGGTTATTACGGTTATATCGTATATGCGAATTCGAAAGGATTTCAATAAAAGAGAGGAATTGCAGATTTCTTTAAAGAAAAAAGATGAGGAAATAAGCCGCCGATTGAATATTATACAGACAATAGCCAACAAAATAGCCCGCGGCGATTATACGGTGAGAGTGGAGGATAATGAAAAAGACGATTTAGGAAGTTTGGCGGGCTCCCTTAATGAAATGACAGATGCATTAAAATCTTCTTTCGATGAACTCAATAGCAATGAATGGAGGCAAACCGGTCTAGCTGCTTTGAACGAAACACTTGTTGGCAATAAAACCGAAGATGTGTTGGCATCGGATTCTCTTAATCATTTGATCAATTACGCTGCGTGTATAAATGGCGCATTTTACCTCTTTGATAACGGAGCGGTAAAATTACAAAGTGCATATGGTTTAGAAGATAGAATGACAAAAAGCTTCATCCCCGGACAAGGTATGGTAGGGCAGGTTTTTAAAGATGGTAAAGAAAAGGTATTTGAAAATCTAGATGATAAAGATTATGTAGTAAGCTTTTCCAATGGGCAGTTAAAAGTAGAACACATTTTGTTATTGCCCGTTCTGTTACATCAGAGTTGCATAGGTGTTGTAGAATTGGGGTCTTCTACCAAATTTGGTGACAGGGAAATAAAGTACTACAAAGAAGCCTGCAGAAATATTGCGCTTGCATTGTCTGCGGCAAAAGGTAGAAAACAGATTCAGACTCTATTGGAAGAAACACAGGCTCAGGCAGAGGAATTACAGACACAGCACGCCGAGCTGGAGAATCTCAATACCGAGCTCGAAGCCCAAACACAAAAGCTACAAGCTTCAGAAGAAGAATTGAAAGTTCAGCAGGAAGAGCTTTTGCAGTCTAATCAAGAGCTGGAAGAGCGCTCCAAACTATTAGAAGAAAAGAATCACCTGATTGCCGAACGAAATTTAGATATCCAACAGAAAGCAGAAGAGCTGGCGTTAAGCACTAAATATAAGTCTGAATTTTTGGCAAATATGTCTCATGAGCTCCGGACCCCATTGAATTCAATTTTGTTGTTATCACGGTTAATGACAGAAAACGCAGATGAAAACTTAAACGAAGACCAAATCGAATCAGCAAAAGTGATACAAAGCTCGGGGACAAGTCTATTAAGTCTTATCGACGAGATTTTGGATCTTTCTAAGATTGAAGCGGGGAAAATGGAACTTGACTATCAGGAGGTCACGCTGTCAGAGATCACGCAGGAGCTTAATAATTTATTTCTACCCATTATCAAGGAAAAGTCTTTGGATTTACAAATTGATATTCAGCCAGATTTATATGAAAAGATAGAGACCGATAAAATGCGTTTAGATCAGGTGCTTCGAAACCTTTTATCCAATGCCATCAAGTTTACTTCGAAAGGGAGTATTAAGTTGAAGATAGCTGACGATGATACCGATAAAAATAATATCGTTTTTGCAGTTACCGATACCGGAATTGGAATCGCAGAAGAAAAGCAAAAAATAATCTTCGAAGCGTTTCAGCAAGCCGATGGTTCGACCAGAAGAAGATTTGGAGGTACGGGTTTGGGCTTGTCTATAAGCCGTGAAATAGCACGACTGTTAGGAGGAGAGATAAAACTACAAAGTAAAGAAAATGAGGGGAGTACTTTCAGTCTCGTTATTCCCAAGGTCAAAATGACCCATGTGGTAAAACCCGAGACAGAAGAATTAATAGAAAGCATATCTTCTGATGTGGAAGAAATTAATACCCTTGTTGCGGAACGGATCAGCTCCTATGCAGTACAGGATATTCCCGACGAAATAGATGATGACAGACATACAATTAAGAAAGGGGATAAGATCATATTGATTGTAGAAGATGATACCAATTTTGCAAAAGCGTTATTAAAATACACGCGGCAACAAAACTATAAGGGAATCGTCGTTGTACGCGGTGATATGGCCGCTGAATTTGCCTTAAAATACCAGCCATTAGCTATTTTGTTGGATATCCAGTTACCGATCAAAGATGGTTGGCAAGTAATGGATGAAATAAAAAGCAATATGAGGACCAGACATATCCCGGTACATATTATGTCGTCGTTAAAGGTTAAAAAAGAGAGCTTATTAAAAGGGGCTATAGATTTTATTAATAAGCCGATCGCTTTGGAACAGATAAGCAACATGTTTAAGAAAATTGAAGATGCGTTAACCCGGTACCCTAAAAAAGTATTGATTATCGAGGAAAATCCTAAACATGCGACAGCGCTTTCCTATTTCCTTAGCAACTTTAATATCGTCTCGGAAATTAGGAGCAATGTAGAAGATAGTGTAAAAGCTTTGACCTCTGATGCGGTCAATTGTGTGATCCTTGATATGGGTGTACCTGATAAGATTGGTTACGAAACCCTTGAAGCTGTCAAACAGCATGCGGGACTCGAGAACCTACCTATTATCATTTTTACCGGTAAAAATCTCTCTCAGGCCGAAGAACGGAAGATCAAGCAATATGCCGATTCAATTGTTATAAAAACTGCACATTCGTATCAGCGTATCTTAGATGAAGTAGGCTTGTTTTTACATCTCGTCGAAGAGAAGGGAACAGATACTGAAAAACGAAAAACCAACAAATTAGGTTCACTAAATGAAGTGTTAAATGGTAGAAAGGTGTTAATAGCCGACGACGATGTCAGAAACATATTTTCGCTCACAAAAGCGTTGGAAAAATATCAAATGAAAGTTATTTCCGCAATAGATGGCAAAGAAGCGCTTCAGCAGTTGAAAGAGAACCCTGATGTTTCCATTGTGCTGATGGATATGATGATGCCCGAGATGGATGGATATGAAACCATCAAATTGATTCGCCAAATGCCGCAATATGCAAGACTGCCTATAATGGCTGTTACTGCTAAAGCAATGACTGGCGACCGGGAGAAATGTATTGTTGCTGGAGCATCGGATTACATTTCTAAACCGGTAGATACCGATCAATTGCTTTCCTTATTAAGAGTTTGGTTATACGAAAGTTAATATGATATGGACAAGGACAAGTTGATATTAATCATTGATGATGATAGCAGAAATATTTTTGCATTGGGATTGGCGCTGAAAGCAAGAGGGTATAAATCTATATCCTGTTCTGGGGCCGCTGATGGAATAGCAGTACTTCAGGAAAACAAGGATATTCGTGTAGTGCTGATGGATATGATGATGCCTGATATGGATGGATATGAAGCAATAAAGGTTATCAATGCCTCAGAAGAATGTAAAAGAACTCCAATAATTGCAGTTACGGCACAAGCTATGCATGGAGATAGAGAAAAATGTATTGAGGCAGGAGCATGGGATTATATATCTAAGCCTATTGATATTGATAAATTGATTGCGGTAATTGAAAAAGTGTGTTGATGTTGGATCCAAATATTATCAAAGATGACGAACTGGAAGTTCTTTTAGCGGATGTATCTTCTTTGTACGGTTACGATTTTACCCAGTACAGCAGAGCATCCCTAAAGAGAAGGTTAAACAGAATTTGTGTAATTGATAAATTTACAAGCTTCGCGGAATTGAGATATACTCTTATCCATCATCCGGAATATTTACAACGTTTTATCGAAGAGATAACGGTGAATGTTACCGAGATGTTTCGGGATCCTTTTTTTTATAAAGCTTTACGCGAAAAGGTTTTTCCCCAATTGGGAACTTATCCCTTTATCCGAATTTGGCTTGCGGGATGTGCCACAGGAGAAGAAGCCTATTCCATAGCAATACTTTTGAAAGAGGCTAACTTATACAATAGATCATTGATATATGCCACAGATATTAATCCTGGTGTATTAGAAAAAGCCAGAAAGGGGATATTTCCGATTAGTCAGATGAAACAATATTCGGAAAATTATATTTTATCAGGAGGGGCAGCAGATTTTTCGCAATATTATACGGCCAATTACGATATGGTGAAGTTCCATGCTGACCTAAAAGAAAAAATGATCTTTTCTACACATAATTTGGTTTCAGATAGTTCTTTCAACGAATTTCAATTGATTATATGCAGAAATGTGTTGATCTACTTTGATAAAGAATTACAAAATAAAGTATTTAAATTATTTGACGATAGTTTAGATAATTTTGGTTTTTTAGCGCTGGGAGCCAAAGAAACGATACGTTTCTCTAACCTGGAAAATCGTTATAAACAGGTGATGACAGAAAAAATTTGGAAGAAAATCAAATAAAGTAATCAGGTTAGCAGTATGTTAAAAGCAACAGAAATACTCTTAATTGGCGGCTCGGCAGGAAGTCTTACCGTACTGTTAAAGGTATTGCCACAACTTAATAATGATATTTCGTTTCCTATTATAATTATCCTTCACCGCAAGCCACATCCCGATTCTATTTTAAATACGCTCTTATCCAACTATACCGATTTAGAAGTATGTGAGGCAGAAGACAAAATGACGTTAAAAAGCAAATGTATCTATGTCGTGCCTCCAGATTATCATCTTCTTTTCGAGGATAAACATATGGTGTCTTTGGATTCGTCCGAGAAATTGAATTATTCGCGACCATCGATAGATGTAACCTTTCAATCGGCGGCAGAGGTATTTCAAGAAAATGCTGTAGCTTTATTACTGTCGGGAGCGAATGCAGATGGGGTAGAAGGGCTGCAGTACATTAAACAAAATAATGGGTTTACAGTCGTTCAAGACCCGGAAACCGCAGAAGTAGATTATATGCCCAGACAAGCAATATTGCAAGTTAAAATAGACCATGTACTCAGACCGGATCAAATGGCCGGATTTGTAAATCGATTGTACAAATAACATTTATAATATTAATTTTAATAATTAACATATTCCAACTAAATTAGCTGTTTATGAACGACAAAACTGTATTAATTTTTGATGATGACGTTAACATTTTGGAAGTATGTTCCATTGTGTTGGAGGCATGCGGATATCATGTGGCCGTTTCCGAAACATCCCATGATATCATCGAGAAAGTGACGGAAGTTAAACCTGATGTGATTTTGATGGACAATTGGATACCAGATATTGGAGGTGTAAAGGCTACACAGCTGCTGAAACAGCATCTTGATTTCAAGCATCTGCCTGTAATCTACGTGTCTGCAAACAATGATATCCATTTACTTGCCGATACTGCCGGAGCAGATGCCTACTTAGCTAAGCCATTTGATCTTGTCGATCTGGAAAATATCGTAGCACAAGTATTATTGGATGCCGAACATAAGAACTGATGGTTTACTTTCTTTTTATCTTTTCAAGTAAACTCTTGCCTTTCTTTTGGTCGGAGCCAATGAGGTAGGCATAAGGCTTTAAATGGGGAATGTGATCGAATACGATTCGCATTACGCCCACAAGTGGAATCGCTAGCACCATGCCAGCGATTCCCCAAATAAGTTCTCCTGCCACCAGTGCAATTATTGTAAACAGGGGATTGATCCGTACCTGGCTTCCTACTACCAGTGGTTCGAGTATATACGTTTGTATAAATTGAACCAACATATAAACCGCAATAACCCCTATAATGATTCGGCTATCACCTCCCTGTGCAGCTACAGCCAAAATGGTGAACGAAGTTCCCAATAAATTCCCCACAAAAGGGACGATTTCTAATAATCCACAGAGTACAGCAAAAAATAACGCATTTTCTACACCTAATGCAGAAAATCCGATGCCGTACATTATCCATAGCATTACGATCATTTTAGAGAGACCTTCTAGATATTGTTGTGCCACATCGGATGATTTTTGCAAGATAAGCGTAGCTTTTTCACGATAGGCCGTATTTACAAGCATTAAAATAAAATTTTTAATGCGCCCTCTATATAATAGTAAAAGAAAAATGTATACGGTAACGAGTACCATATCTACCGCTATACTTAATGTGCCTGTGGCAAAGCTCATCAGCATGTCGCCCGCTCCGACTGAAGAATCTCCTTGAGAAGTGGCGATGTTCTCCTGCTGCTTACGGTCAATACCTATATTTTCATGGAGCCAATCTCTAAATTTTTCAACAAATTCCAGTACCCGCTGTTTTAGCTCCGCTAGATTATCGGTGAAGCTACTGAGCTGCCATCCTAATAAGGCAACAATTATCGCCAGCGCCGCCAAGAACAGCAAAACAGAAACAAAAGCCGCTACACCCCGTTGTATGTTAAGGGTTTCCAATTTACGGCATATCTTTGTTAGAAGCATAGCTAATACGGCTGCTAACACTAAGGGAACAAGGAAACTTTTTCCAAAATACAGCATGACTACGCTGAGTGTAAAAAGAAGTAGAATTAAAATTGCACGTTGGAGGCTTTTTATGTTTTGCATAGGTTAGTTGTTTATATTATTTTCGCAGGATCTGATCCAGACAATATAGTGATCAATTGTCTTGCTACATAATCTACCGTGGCGTTTACAATAGCTTCTTGAGATCCATCAAACCACATCCTGGATGCGAACAGTTGTTTACCCTGTTTCACTGCTTGAATAAACATGGTACCTACCGGCTTTTCTGGTTTCTCACTTCCGCCCGGGCAGGTCAAACCGGTAACGCCGATAGATATATCCGCATCAATTAGTTTCGAAAGTCCCAATGTTATGGAGCGTGTCACTTCGGGAGATTCGGGTGTAAATTGTGTTATCTGTTGAACGGGTACATCTAATAAGTATTCCTTCAGTCCTGCATCGTAACAAACCACTCCGCCTTGTAAAAATTTTCCCGCATCAGTCACCAGCGAAAATTCGTAGGCCAGTCGCCCCGCGGTGGCACTTTCTGCAAAGGCAATAGTCAACCCTTTCTCGATCAATAGTTGGCCACATTGGTTTATCAGGTCTTTTTTCATTTTTTTAAACTTCTATAAGATCAACAATCGAAAACCTTAAAAAGTTCTCCCAAATGCTTCCTTAAACTTTTAATCCGCTGTAGCTAAAACACTACATAATAAAATAAAAATGTTAAATAACAAGGAGACATTAAAATTAATGATGTTCTTTGCGCCAAATATGTACGCCATGTAAAAATCAGGTTACACATTTTACACGGCAGGATTAATTTTGTCTTATTAGAACAGAGATACTAATACTATTCAGAAACGATGAAACGCGGTACTGATTATATCAAACCCACGAGCACAATAGAACGGTTAATGGAATATAACCAGGCTTTTTCCGATGTTAAGCATCCGGATTTCGAGCACAACTACGAACGTGTGGTTTATCAGAATGAGGCGTACAGGACGGGCGATCACCGTGTTTATACCAAATATCTTCAGCAAACATATCCGGAGCGCATAGATGAAGAAATTAAAAAGCTTACGCACTGTTCTTCGCAAATCAACGCAATGAATAAGGAAGAGGCTATGCATTTTGTTGAAGAGAACCAGATTGTGTTGTTTCAATCTGATATCTATATTCTAGATGAGGATGCGATCTTGTCTGCCTTTATTGCTGCGCCACAATATGTCGACCATTTTGATATGTACGAAAGTTGGGGCAATTTGATCAACTGTTTTGTATTGCCTGATATCCTATTTCAGGAAAAACGGGAAATTTTCTTGATCAATACCGTTGTTCAATAGCATACATTCTCATCTTCGATCCAAACAATTCCCTTAAGTCTTCTTCTTGCTTCATAAGTAATGATTCCTCAATAACCAGTAGTTCATTATCTTCACTTTCCAGAATCGCTCCCGAGACGTCCCAATGCTCTAGGAATAGCCATACATCATCTAAAAATACGACTCCAACTTGTCAACGATTTTCCGCAACTTTCAATACCTTTATTTGTTTAAACAGGTATTAATTTACCGAGACCATCAATTTTAACATATCAAAAGATAACAGGGTACCTAATCGATCTGAAGTAGATTTGATTTTCACCGGGAATGTGTTAGTTATCAAGGGAATAAAATTTAGTTTAGTCTTCTTTCGAGAGGTATTTTCACGTAAAAGATACTTCCATTTTCGGCTTCCGATTCAAACCAGATTTTACCACCATGTAGATCAACAAGGGATTTCGTTACCCACAATCCGAGCTCTGTCCATTTTTCGAATCCGAGTTCCCCTGCTTGATCCCTCGTATATTTTGTAAAGAGAAGCGGCTGTAAGTTTTTTGGAATCCCTATTCCGTTATCTTTTACCGTCATCAAGAAGCCATCTTCTACTTGTTGCGTATGGATATGAATCTGGTCATCATCTGTTGTAAATTGCGTTGCGGTGTAGAGCAGATGATCGATAATGCGAAAGAACTTGGCGCTATCCACCTCGGCGTATATCTTAGCATCCGCAGAAGTTTGCGTAAACTTTTTTCCGGGATGTGATTCACGATAGGCACCGATCGCCTTTTGAATAGCCTGTACAATCTCTATACGTTCTGGGGACATCGATTCATCAATTGTACCTAGGGATTCCCGGTTTAAAAGAAGGCGTATAAGATCAAGATTACGCTTTGCAATATCCTGAATCATTCCTGTTAGTTTTACCACTTCTTGGTTGTCGGGGACCTTATTAGCTATTATTGATGCGAGAAGTTTCGTTGTGCCGATTGGCCCACGCAGATCGTGAGACACGATTTCAAGCATGGTGTCTTTCCAGGTATTAATCTGTTCCAAATGTTGGATACCTATTTGTCGGGCAGTATCATCTTGCGCAACCCCACATATATAAGGTTGCGAAGGATCCGTCACAGGATAAAATGTCAGGCTAATCCATTTTTCCGTTGTATCGGCGCATATAATTCTAAATTTTAGGGGAGCGATTTGCGATTTTTTTAGTACTTCCCGGAATTTTTTTGCTACGTATTCAAAATCCTCTGGATGAATAATATCAAATAATAGTTGAGGACTATGCTGCACCTCAGCGATATTAAGGTTAGTTATTCGCACAAATGCGTCATTTAAATAGCAGATGTGCTGTTTACCAGTATGATATACAAAAAAGACATGATCATTCTGATCTGCTAGGTATTTAAAAACCGAAAAATCATCTTTTTCCATTAAAATATATCGCTGAATAGTGTTCTAAGTTAATGATAATTTAGCCGAAAACCTTATTTCTGAGCCACGATATTCCATGCTGAAGAAATATACTCAATAATATTAGAGGCAATAAGACTTTTGGGATGTATTGTTCGTATTGCTAAATCAGCAGCTAGCCCGTGCAGAAAGACACCTGTTCGGGCTGCATCTATCGGTGAAAGTCCTTGCGCCAATAGCGAGGAGAGCATGCCACTCAACACATCCCCGCTGCCTGCGGTAGCCATCCCCCAATTCCCCGTCGAATTAAAATGAATCTAACCATTAAAACCTTTTCTTCTATTTAAAATGGTAAAGGAATATAACATCTCCTACATAAGCAGGCTTGGCATTGTCTCTGATCACTAAAGTTGCTTCAATAACGGCCTTTACCACACCTCTTAGATTGAGTATTGATTTTACTTTCGCATGCAACTGTACCTCACTGTTTACCAGTACCGCTTGACCAAATTTAAGGTTTTCTATGCCGTAGTTAATTTCCATTTTCACATTACGCACATCAGCAATTTGTTTCCAGAGATAGGGGATGAGCGAAAGGGTCAGATAACCGTGGGCAATAGTCGATTTGAATGGACCCACAGATTCTGCTTTTTCCTGATCTACGTGTATCCATTGATGGTCAAGCGTCGCTTCCGCAAAACGATTGATCTGCTCCTGATCGATTTTATGCCAATCTGAAAATCCTAATTGTTTTCCCTCATAGGATTTATATTCTTCGAAATTATTGATCGTTATCATTTCAAGTGATGATTTTTAATTAAAATGAATTGTTTATTTTTAGAAACATGTCTTTACGTCTATGTTTTTTGTGACGCTAATTTTTTAAAAGTATTAAAAAGTATTTATAGAAATAAGGCCGATTTATAATTTTTATTTAAATAAACATCAAATTAGGTGTTTTTCCTGATAAACCGGCGATAAATAAAAAGTTTGTTTATATTTATGGACATAACTGTATTGAAATTCGTTATAAAATCTATTTATGAATATTCATGTTTCCGAGACCGAGCGACCGCCGAAGGCAGATGCGAAGCAACTTTCTCGATCAGGGCTGCGTATGGGGCTGTAGGGGCTGATAAAAACCGAGCTCATTGATACAGATGAAAACAAACTCTTATCAATAAACACAAACACACATGGATATTCCATATGACCGATAAAAATCACATTATACACATATGAAACAAATAATACTATTGCTACTTTTTGCTGTTACTTGCCAAAAAATGACTTATGGCCAATCTGCTTTGCCTGAATTGGGCGTGTGTGCAAATCTGGACAAAAGCATGCTTGTTAAAAAAGCAGGTTATTCGTTTATTCAACCAACGGTTTCCGAAGTGCTCCAACCTATGATAGCAGATTCTTCGTTCAATGATGAAAAAACAAAGAATTCCGATGTTGCGGTTTCCGTTGTCAATGTATTTATTCCGGGGACGATCAAAACAACCGGCCCGGAGATGGACGAAGCTACGATCATAAATTACGCGACTACTGTTTTTCAAAGAGCGCAACGTTTAAATATTCCCCTCATCGTTTTTGGCAGCGGTGCTTCCCGTCATATTCCCGATGGGTTTAATAGAGATACTGCATTTTCACAGTTTGTACATATTTCTAAGAAATTAGCTGCCCTAGCGGCACAATATCATGTAGTTTTGGCTTTGGAAAGCCAAAATAAAACGGAATGTAATTTTCTAAATACGTTAAAAGAGTGTATAGCCGTAGCGGAGGCTGTTAATCATCCAAATTTTAAGATAACGGTTGATATTTATCATATGATGCGTGAAAATGAACCCGCATCTGTCGTCTTAGAGGGGGCAAAATATATTTACCATTGTGATATTGGTGAGAAAGAGGACCGTACTGCCCCCGGTGTAGTCGGTGACGATTTTACCCCCTTCTTTAAAGCATTTCAGAAAATTGGATATACTGGAAAAATAGCTTTGGAATGCAGATTTAAAGATCTAGAGACGGAGCTGCCGTTGGCTATGCGTACCATTAGGGAACAATGGCAAGCGGCATTGGATAAGCCATGAGCTGAGACAGAAAATCTCACCAAGGATTTCACCCTTTATTTTCGTTTTTTCATGTGATACATACAGTGTCATAATAAAACTATACCCATATTTATTTGTTACTTTTGGGATCGGACTACCGCGACAATGTATGAAAGAAAAAAACAATTTATTGTATGGTTGTGTCTTAAGTGCTATACTGCTTTTCGGAATAGCGTTTACTGTTGGACAAGAACAAAAAATAACGGATACGACAGAAAATGCGGATGGTAGTGAAATAGTGGAAGTTCCTAAGGCAACTGAAACAAAAGAATGGAAATCCGTCGAGGGGTTGCGTATCCGGATTGGATCTTTTATTACTCAGGTAGATAGTTTGAAGCGTGACCAGCAACTGCGCCAACGTGAAGGTCGCATGGACAGCGCTTTTGTCGACAGTGTCTATCGACAACTTAATCGGATTTCTTCTGGCATAGATAAATCAAAAATAGATATTCTGCTTGTAGAGAAATCGCTGCTTCAGAAAAAAAGTACGGGATCCATAGAGGATAGTCTCGTCGAACGGCTGGCTACCGAAGACCTCTTAGATTCCATCACGTATGTAGCGCTGACGGATAGTTTATCTGTTTTGAACGCTCGATTGGACTTACTAAAAAGGGAAATCCAGATCATGGATGTAGCTTTCAAAACAGCTTCACCCCTCCTTACAGAGGCCGCTGATTCGGTGATCATGGACGAGATACCCCTCTTACAGCGCAGGATTATAGGAAATGTAAAAAAAAACCTAGCCCGAGATCAGGCAAACATAGCGTACTTTGACTATTCAGCTTGGAGCAGCCGACTTTTTCTGATCTTACTCAGTGGACTTTACTTTTATTGGATATTTCGGTTAGGTCGTCGGTCAAATGATGAGAAAGATGAAATCAATATTCATAAAAATGATCCCTTATGGATTCCGATACTCAAAGCAGTGGTTTTCTTTTTAACACTGCTTCCATTAGTCTCTTTTGTTGTACCTATACTGGTATTGGAGGTTAGTTATTTCATCATTTTTGTCCTCTTATTGGTTATTCTATACGAACAGCTTACGCCATACAAGAAACGGGCATTGGGATTGACAAGTTTACATTATGCGTTACTTATCATAGCAAATTTAGTGATTGCCGACGATCCATGGACACGTATTTTTGCGGGAACAATGTGTGCTTTCGGCATATACTTGATCTATACAGTAGGAAAGAAGATTAATGTAGAGAATCCGGTAGCATATGTCAATATATACGCTCGGTGGGCTATTATACTGGTATATATATTGTCCATATTATCCAATGTAATTGGCTATATCGAATTCGCACGGATGTGGGGAAGTGTAGCAGCGATTGCGCTCCTGCAGGCCCTCTCGCTCCGGGCATTTCGAGATATGTTATTGCACGATTTGGAAAAACAATTTGAGGTTGCACCAACAGATCATGTTATCAAACGATTTGATCTGCCAAAGATGCGTAAAGCTCTTGGTCGGGTTTTATATGTATGTTGCACGATAATAGTTATTGTAGTTTTGGTCAATAGCTTGAATATAAACGATCAGGTCAGTAAGTTGTTGGATCATATTTTCAATAATGAACGAAAAATGGGCACAATGACTTATACATACGGCAATGTATTATTGGCTATCGGGGTGCTAGCGACAGCACACTGGTTTCAAAAAAGCCTTAACAGCCTTTTAAATGATCCTGTCTCTTACACAGTGCCCGTCAGACGGATGACACTCTTTCCTTTAGTCCGCTTGCTCATCGTCGTAGTCGGCTTTTTGATAGCTGTCAGTATCATTGGAATAGGCACGGATAGGCTCACCGTTATTATTGGTGCATTGAGTGTAGGAATTGGTCTCGGTCTACAGAATATCATCAACAACTTTGTCTCCGGAATTATTTTAGTTTTTGAAAAGCCCTTCAAAATAGGAGATTATATTGAACTGGCAGACAAGAAAGGGCAGGTACTCGAAATTGGTATCCGATCAAGTACCTTAATGACCGATCAGGGCGCCCGCGTGATCATTCCCAACGGGGATTTGCTGTCTGGCAGACTGGTTAATTGGACATTCTTAAACGATGATATTCGACTTAATATGGAGCTTACCATTACCGGAGCAAAAGAGATTGAACCGGTAAAATCCATGCTGACGCAGAAACTGGACGCCCATAAATATGTGGATCAGCACATCCCGATAAAAGTCTATACGAAATCTGTGAATGCCGATAACTATGTACTTGCCATACAGATCGGGATGCTGAATGTACAGCATATTGAACGATTTAAAAGTGAATTTTTGGAAGACGTCAAGAAAGAGTTAAAAGGGCAGGAGATTGGTGTTGCTTCTACCGCATAAGCAACTTTCTTGAGGAAATTGTAGAATTTGGGATTAAGAGCACCGTTACTTTAGGGCATGTATTTTCTCGTACGACATGTGGTGGATTTCTACCTGCGTCTGCAAAACGGTTACTAACTTATCAGAAAGATGCGGTGCGTGGTCTAGTACATTTTTGTATAAGTCACGTGTTGTGTTTTCAATTTGTTCACATTCCACCAACAACTGTTTGCGCTCTAGCTGGGCAAGCGTGGACCTAATATCCGACCAGAAAAACTGAAATCTGCCGGAAATAGTGGTGTTGGTAGCGGGTTCTTGTCCATTAATTACTACAAAGGGACTAAGCTCATTTGCAAATTTTTTCGCCTGTTCCAATAGCTCTTCCAATATGGATTTAAGATCTAAATTTTCTATACCTGTTAATTCGTTCAGTGCCTTGGTATACCACGTCTGTCGGTCATTATTTATACCTATTAACTGATTGGTCAGGTCAACTGTTTTTTTTACTGCATCCATGAAAAAAAAGTTTTATGTAAATCTCATGTGGAGGGCTTGACCTTTCACATGAGATTTACAGATGATATGTATTGTTCGTTTCTACAAGATAATATTTAGACGACCGGGTCATCGTCGAAATCATTGTCTTCACCTAGGATGTCATCCTCATCCAGATTACTAATGGTGTCGTCTTCAATATCCAGATCATAAGGTGTGCCGATTTCATCTTCTTCCAGGTCTTCCATAATTTGTTCCTCAACGACATCAATACGATCGATATCATCCTGCAATGGTTCCGTATCCGCAAGGCTCGGATCGTCGATATCATCATCACTTTCATCTCGATCCAAATCATTTGTTTCCCCCACTTCGGGATTATTAGCGGGTTGTCCCTCTCGCTCTGGCCCCACATTAATCATAGCTAAAATAAGACCTTGTCTCTCTAATAGCTGTATTTCATTCGTTGTTTTCATCTTGTTGTGCTTTTATGGTATTTACATCTTGGCTACCTAGTTACCGTCTATAAAATCAGCGTGAAACAGTCTTCAATGTTGGCACGCTAAATACGTTTTTTTTCTCATTTAATACATGACAGATACCGTAGGTGGAACCGCTAGCCTTCGCCCTCGGCTTTAAAAACGATTTATCGTAAATGCGCCAGTATCGTAAGGCATATCATCTTTGTCCAACAAGATGATTTGTCCACCTCTTTCAAATACCAGATACGCTAATTCGTTTAGTATATCCGTATCTTTATTTTCGTTAAGATGTACTTTTCTGTTTTCTAAATCGATTTCACCAGATAGGTTTCTTCCGTTTTCTAAAAATAATATCTCAACCTTGCCATCCATAACATCATACGCTACATCGCGAATCTCGTGGCTACTTAATTTTTGCTGAGCCGCAATTTGTTGCCTATCCAACAGTTTACGAATATTTTCTGTATGTTCAGTTTCTATCACTTTCTTCACTTTTGTCAGTAGCTCTTTTATATTTAGTGCTTCGGCATTGATTGTGATATGGTGCTCATGTAAATGTTGATTCTTGCTTATTGCCTTAAATTCGGTATGATGCTCTGCTAAGGCAGCTAGTATCAATGGTTTATCGTGGGAAAAATCAAAGTGGCTATTGAGTGCCTGATCTACACTTCTAAAAAAACGTTCGATGTCAATGTCTTCCTCCTGACTTTTTTCCATATACCCATGAACATGGGAGGTAGGTGCCGAAGTAGAATGGACATGATTGTCGGTAAGCTCGCTACCCAACGCTTCCGTCATACTTGTCGGTACGTTTCCTTGTATGTTAAGTTTCTCGAGATGATATTTATCTCCGGTATATAGTCTTACGTCATCCTGCCCCAACGCGAGTAAATAATATTCTTTATTTTCCGCATGGAACTTAAATAACGGCTTGACACAGAACGAATTGGCAACACATGTGATTTCCTCTACACGCTCAGGTAACCGTATAATATGTGTTTCATTCTTCGCACTAAAAATAGCTAGTCCGCAATCGTTATTATTCCAGAAATCGTAGTCGTTCTGCAATTTTTCGAAGGGTTCTAACAAAGACATATAATCTGTTAGCTTGTTTTCCGTAATGTAGAGCTGGATTTTTTTTACCAGATTTTTAAACAGGATGGGATCCGTGGCACTTTCCGGATGAACCCTATGGGTAGGCATATATAGCGAAATACAGGGCTGGTTACGAATCTGTGTTAATTGTTGTAAAAGGGTTGAATTAATCTTTTCCATACTCATGTCGTAAGTTTATAAATAACAATTACTGTTCATCTTAATAACAACAACCTTTTTTATATGTTTCCGCTTTAGGTAAAATCTAGCATTATCCGTTGTTTATACGTGAATTACTACCTGTTTTCATTTCGTTATAAACCACTGAAGCATTTTATTGTTCTCGAAATGTAATTTTAATTCAATCTCTGTGAGTTATAACTGATTGAATGACACCGAATATAAAAAAGATAACAAATCATTTCCTGCTTTGGTAGGTAGTGTATGGACTCAAATAGATTATTCACGTATGAAAAACGACATCACAAAACAAAATGATGAAGGCGCTGCTCCTGTTCGAAGGGACCAAGGCCTCACTTCAAACCAAGGGACGACTATTGCGGACGATTTTAATACTTTAAAATCTGGCGTGCGAGGCCCCAGTCTTTTAGAAGATTTTCTTTTTCGCGAAAAGATCTTCCATTTTGATCATGAACGTATACCCGAGCGGGTCGTACATGCACGGGGGGCGGGTGCCCATGGCGTGTTTAGGCTTATGGACCCTATTCCCCAATTTTCCAAAGCTGGCTTTTTAAGTCAGGTAGGAGCGGAAACAGAAGTTTTTGTCCGATTTTCTACCGTTGTCGGATCCCGCGGTTCTACAGATCTGGCCAGGGATGTAAGGGGCTTCGCGATCAAATTCTATACATCAGAAGGTATTTTTGATTTGGTTGGAAATAATATTCCTGTTTTTTTTATTCAAGATGCCATAAATTTTCCTGATCTGGTACACGCTGTAAAACCGGAGGAACGCAATGAAATTCCACAGGCTGCTTCTGCACACAATACCTTCTGGGATTTTGCATCGTTAATGCCTGAGACTGCACATATGGTTATGTGGCTGATGTCAGACCGTGCCATTCCAAGGAGCTACCGTATGATGCAAGGATTCGGTGTAAATACGTATAAATTACTGAATGCACAAGGAGAATCCTTCTTTGTAAAATTTCACCTTAAGCCTAAGCTTGGGGTCCACTCCGTGGTATGGGATGAAGCTCAAAAAATCAGTGGGAGGAATCCGGATTTTCACCGTCAGGATTTATGGGAGGCAATAGAAAATGGAGATTATCCAGAATGGGACCTAGGCGTACAAATCCTGACAAATGAACAGGAGCAGTCGTTGGATTTTGATATTTTGGATGCGACTAAAGTTATTCCAGAAGAATTAATTCCTATCCAGTACATTGGCACACTTCAGCTAAATCGCAATCCGGATAATTTCTTCGCTGAGACCGAACAGGTGGCTTTCCATCCAGGACATTTAGTGCCAGGTATTGACTTTTCGGATGATCCTCTACTACAAGGACGGTTGTTCTCTTACCTCGATACACAGTTAAGCCGGCTCGGATCACCAAATTTCCACGAGCTTCCAATCAATAAGCCCAAAAATCCTACCCATAATTTCAGGAGGGATGGGGCAATGCGTCAAGATATTCCGAAAGACACCGGAAACTATAACCCGCATTCTATAGCTGGCGGCTGTCCGTATCTCTCTAATGTCATGAGTGGAGGGTCTGGTTTTGAGAGTGTTCCGGCCGCGGCAGAAGGACGTAAAATACGTAAACGTAGTGAGACGTTTGGAGACCATTTCAGCCAGGCGTCAACGTTCTACAACAGTCAGTCTGAAATTGGTAAAAAACATATACAAGACGCCTTTAGTTTTGAACTCGGAAAAGTAACCCGAGAAGAGGTTCGATTTCGCTATTTGGGAATACTCTCCGTAGTAGATAAGGAGCTCGCTACTATTGTAGCGGATAGATTAGGGCTTCCTGTTCCCGATGGGCTATCCGAAGAAACCATTCAGACCGCGTCACAGATTTTTGAAAATTACCCAGCCCTAGATAAAATTAAGCTAGGCTTTACCTATCCTTCACTTTCTGTAGAGTATCACTGCGATTTTGACACGATCAAAACTCGTAAGATAGCGGCTATTTTGACGGAAGGATTTGATCTCCAGGAATTGAAACAAATGCAGGCCCGGATTAAGGAGGAAGGCGCGACGCTGGACATTATAGCTGATAAATATGGCGACATAATCGCGGCGACGGGCGAAACGGTAAAAGTGGACTACACCTTGGTTACGATGGATTCTGTATTATATGATGCGTTATATGTTGTAGGGGGCAATGCTAGTCAGGAAAAGTTAGCGAGCATTAAGAAGGCCGTCTGTTATGTGGATGATGCGCTGAAGCACAATAAGGCCATTGCCATTGGTGGAAATAGTAATGCACTAGTGCAGGCCAGCGATCTTCGTTTGGTAGAATCCGACAAGGCGATTGTGTCGATCCGCACAGCCGACGATATAGAAGTTTTCATACAGCGGATTGCCCAGCATAGAAACTGGCAAAGAGAACTGGCAAATAATCTTTTATAGGATCGAAAGTACGCTTATTTTAATGGATAGCTACTAGTTATCTACGTTCGTTTGCGAAAGAAAAAATAAAAGATCAGTAATGTGGCATTGACGAGGACCGAAAAGGCATTGGATAGAATGATGGGCCATTCTTTCAGTATGACGCCATAAACAACCCACATCGATACGCCTACTAATAAAATAGTAATCATCATCGGAGAGATGTTTTCAACGTCTTTTTCCTTTATGACTTTTATTAACTGGGGAACCATCGAAATTGAGGTCAATATTCCGGCTACGATTCCAATTACGATTTCCATGCGACTAGATGTTAATTTTTTATTTTATACGATGAATTGATACGTTCTATTGAAAAAACGCGTTAAGTATGGTATACAGCCCTAAACTGTACTATGCAAACATATCGAGTTTCAATCCTGTTTTAAATTGGGATACGGAAGACTAAAATAGCGTATAAATGTCATCCATTTAAAGTAGTTATGTCGTTAAAGTGACTATTACTACGTTATTTATTCGTGGGTAAACTTTTGTTTCCGTGGATTGTTCAATATAATCAGTATAACATTAGAACGATGGAAACGAAAAATATTTTGATGTTACTCACAGCGCATCGGTATATGGAAGACACCCAGAGCGAAACGGGTGTGTGGTTAGGTGAATTTACCGATCCATATTATGTTTTCATCGACGCGGGGTGCAAGGTCACACTTGTTACGATACCGGGAGGAGAGCCTCCTATTGACCCGATGAGCAAACTAACGGAACATATCACCACTTCCAACAGGAGGTTTTTAGCCGATAAGGAAGCGCAGTTCCATTTTCAAAATACACTGGCCTTACAAAATATCATTGCCGATCCTTTTGACGGTTTGTTCATTCCCGGGGGTCATGGTCCATTATGGGATCTGGCACGAAGTCTGGAATCCGGTCGCCTTATCCTGGAGTTTCATAAGCAGGAGAAACCAATTGCGGCATTATGTCATGGCCCAGCCGCATTCTTAATGGCTGCTAAGCTTGATCCTAGCTTTTTAATGGGCAAGAAGGTAACTTCCTTCTCCAATACCGAGGAAGCATTGGTGGCACGAAAAAATAATATCCCTTACGAACTGGAGACTGCGCTACGGGCAAAAGGTGCAGAATTTACATCGGCGACGCTACCTTTTACGGCTCATGTCGAAATTGACGGAGATCTGATTACTGGACAGAACCCATTATCGGCCAGCCACACGGCTACAGCGTTATTGGAACGCATGGTACAGAAAGAAACTAGTTTAGGTGATTTTTAATATAAATAACTGATTAGTATGAAAAGAGACGGGAATTTAAACTCATTTTGGCAAGATACCGCGCCATTACACCTACCGCTATCTAAAACAATCTACTCCAAAATGCATTTCGATGCAGTCGTCATTGGCGGTGGCATCACCGGTGTGACAACAGCGCTCATGTTGCAATTAGCAGGAAAGAAATGTCTGCTGTTGGAGGCCAATAAAATCGGTTTTGGTACTACAGCTGGCACTTCTGCGCATCTAAATTCCGTATTGGATACACCCTATTCAGATATTATAGACAAATGCGGAAAGGAGGTGGCTAAAAAAGTAGCAGGCAGCGCTTTAGAAGCTATCCAAATTATTAAGCAATTCGTCAAGAAATATAAGATTGAATGTGAATTCGAAGAAGTAAGAGGCTATATGTATGCGACCGATGAGCAGGAGGAAAAGGAACTCAACAATATCTACCAAGCTATCGGACAAGTCGGTCTTCCAACTTCATATACATCTGATATTGGCATACCTATCCAGTTTACAAAGGCAATTTACTTCGATCAGCAAGCACGGTTTAATCCGCTTAAATATGTACAAAGTTTATTGGATGTCTACATTAAAAACGGTGGTCGTATTCTCGAAAACGAATCGATGCAAAATATAGATGACGAAGAAGGCAATTTGAAAGTAGTTGGAGAGAATTTTACTTTTACGGCCTCGCGCGTGGTGCATGCCACACATACCTATACCGGTATCAATAAGCTTAATTTTAAATTGGGGCCTTATAGAAGCTACGTGTTGGCAGTGGAGCTTCAGAATCCGGGCGATTATCCAGAGGGATTGATTTATGATATGAAAGAACCTTTTCACTACCTCCGTAAAGCATCTGATGATTTGGGCGACGTGCTGATTGTAGGAGGAGAGGATCATAAAACGGGACAGGAAGAAAATACACAATATTGTTTCAAGAACTTGGAAGCGTTTGTGCGAAAACATTTCGCGGTAAAATCGATTCGTAATACGTGGTCTTCCCAGTATTATGAAAGCACAGATGCGCTCCCTTATATAGGAGCCCTCTCAACAGAGAATCCGAAAGAATTTGTAGCAACAGGATTCAGTGGAAATGGGATGATATTTGGTACCCTCTCGGCCAAGATTATTTCAGATTTAATATTGACGGGGGAAAGCCCATACGCTGATATATATACGCCCTTACGCAACAGCCCCATAGCGGGATTTAAAGCATTTGTCAGTGAAAATATAAATGTCGTCAAACGGCTAATCGGTGATCGATTTAAAAAAGAGACAATGGACGAGTTGGCGGCGCTTAGTCCGGGAGAAGGGAAGGTAGTATCATATGAAGAGGAAAGCCTCGCGATTTATAAAGATGACGCAGGGAAGGTTTATGCGTTAGATCCGGTATGTAAACATGCAGGTTGTATCGTACAGTGGAATAATGCGGAGAAAAGCTGGGATTGCCCTTGTCATGGTGCGCGATACGGAATAGATGGAGCGATGCTTAACGGACCGACTAGGTTGCCGTTGGATCGGTTTGACTTAACGGAAATGAAGTAAGATAACACGCCTTACTATACTTCTATAATATAGTAAGGCGTTTCGATGTTTTCCTTCTTAAGAACAGGCAGCGCTACATTGTACACCGGAATATCCATTGTGGTATGCCCTTGCAATTTTCCACAATGTGCGTGGCCGTGAAAAGCGACGGTTACCTTTCGCCGATTAAGAGGCTCGGCCAAGTGAGATGATCCCAGGAAAGGAAATATTTCTACTGGCTCACCTTCGATCGTTTCTTTTATCGGCGAATAATGCAGGATGGCTATTTTGGGCAGTTCTGGATGCTCTTGTTCTAAGCGGGCAAGTGCGCGGTCAAGCTGTAGCGACTCGTTAACGACCTCGTGTACGAAACCCTTCATCATGTCTTCGCCAAATATAGACAGCATATATTTATCAAAACCGCCCCCAAAACCCTTCACTCCCGCGAAACCAATTCCCGCAATGACAATAGCCTCACCATCTAAAATCGTCATACGATGATCTACTAGGATCTGTTTTATGATTTTCTGACGGCCTTTTTCATAATCGTGATTCCCCAGAACGCCTACTACTGGGATCTGTAACGCCTGCATTTCTTCTCCTAATATTTTTGCTTCATCTTCATCGCCTGTATCTGTTAGATCTCCACAGATCACCAGCACATCAGCTTCTCGCGATACCTGTTCGAATATGGGACGAAACATACCTTTATCAGATAGTTTCGCATGTATATCTCCTAAAGCAGCAATTCTAATTTTTTTTCGTTCGATCATCTTATATGGTTTTAATTGTACACGTTTTGTAATCCCATTCTTTGATATCGACCTGATATTGGGTTTGATCTATAAGGGGGCCTCTACATACTTTTTCGACAGGAGAGGGGAGGTCGTACTGCTCGTGAGCTCGCGACATGAGTTCGTCAAACAACCACTTGGGCACAATGTCGCGGTAGTCTGCAGGGTATACAAATTGAAAAATCAGCAATTGCGACAACAGGAGATGCCAATGTGGGTCCAGACGAAAAAGTAGATGTTTCCAATCTATGTTTTTGCCATGTTTTAATAAGATGTGATTGATATCGGCATTGTCATTTCGTTCGCGGTTTTGCACATAAATTTTGCACCAGATAAGTTCTTCCGCAGGAATGAATTTCACCGGTGAACACACAAACATACCTTCGCTTGCCCGCTCATACCAACTGTCATCTACTGTACATATATTATTGACTGTATCAAAGATGATATCGATGAAGTATTCTCCCTTATAAATCTTAGCCAACCAGCGTACATCTGTCAGCTCAGTTTCGTAACCGTTGTCTGCGAAAAATTTAAGTATCTTAGGATATTCGCTACTCTTGCAGAATATATCTAGGTCTTTTGTATTCCGAAAGATACCGGTATAGTGAAACATTGCAAATGCGCCTCCGAGCATAAAATGACAGGAACTGTCATGTAGTAAACGCAACGCTTCTTTATAAAAGGCAGTAGATTCTTGTTTTTGTTGTTCGGTCTCTATCATAGGTGCTATTTTATAGATACAACAATCCAGCGCATCATTTTGTTGATCGCCATTGTGTTCTTTTTGTCGGCACAATATGATATGATCTACGCAGAATATGAATTGATCAATAAAAGCACCGCTTACACGTCACTTATCGTTTTAGGCGTAATTGCGCTAATCTTTTTTTTCTCGGGTATTGGTTTAGTGAAAAATACAAAAGATGAGGCTTAATCCATAGATCAGGAAGTATTCGCCTTTCTATTCCGCAAGATGCCAATTCCCCGAATAATACAGTTTAATAAGATAAGAAGGGCTGTAGCTCCTGCTACCAAATAAACAGGTTTATTTACTTGGTCGTTCGATACTGCCACCGCGATCAAAGCCCATACTCCGACTAGACCAAAAGAAATCAGATTGCTTTTCCATATCATTAAAATATTGATGAGGCCAGCGGTCAGGATCATAACAATGGTCCAGGTAATATCCGACACACCCCATCCGTCCCATTTTATTTTCGTTAAATATGCTGCTATATTGGCGATCAATGCTACAGAAATCCATCCCGCATACAAGGAAAATGGCAAAAAAGCAAAGACTACTGTTTTTAAAGAAGGACGATTGTAATTGGCATGAATGTTCGCAATGATTTTCAACAATACCAGTAGTAAAGCAATCATGATACATACTGATAATCCAATATAGTCATTTAACCAAAAGACGACCCAGGCGCTGTTCAGTACACAAGAAAAAGTAAACCAAATTCCTATATGCTTAATAATAGTACTTTCGTGTTTTCTTTTTATTACACTTATAGTGTAGATAATGTGGCTGATTAAAAATAGGTAAATCAGCCCCCAAATGGAAAATGCATAGGATGCTGGAGTGAAAAAATTATCATACCGATCTGATACCGTTTTCATGGTGTTACCATTAAAAAATCCCGTATTAGATAGGTAATTAATTATCAAAGTGATAACTAAAAAAACAGTATTTAGAATAACTAAAGATTTCTTTTTCATTGATTCTGTTTTGAAAATATGACTTATCAAACTAATGAAGCGATAGCGGTCAAAAATATCAACATTATAACGGCATTAAAGTTCTATAGATAATTAAAATAGTTTTAATCTTCACCGGCGCGAATCCTAAAAATAAAGTCAATTTAAGGTGGTATTATCATCTCTAAGCTCAATTCAAAAATCCATGTTATTTGTTTTTCCAATTCATATTAGTATACCTTTGATTTCAGGATAGTACAGGTTGCGTTCCAAATACTAAACCGATAACTTCGTGAATATCAATATAAATCAACAAGAATAGCAACAAGTCTAACAGTAACAAATCCATTATGATATACAGAAAGTTCCTCTTCAATTGCATATTTATTTTTTTGTTACATATTCCTGGGTTCGCACAAGACTCGAGAGAACGCGCTTATATGTACGAGGTTTTGACACCCAGCCATGCCACAAAGCTTGAGGTTAAAGGGTTTGCACAAAAAAGAGTTGAAGAAAAATTGAGCCGTGGCCTGTCGTTGGCGCGCGTCAAAGGAAGCGATGCTGTGCACATAAGTTGGAGATTGCTAAAATCAGACAACGAGACCGTGGCATTTAATGTCTACCGTTCTGTGAATGACATCGTGAAGAAGCTGAATAAAAAGCCGATAACAGAAACAACTGATTTTATTGATACCAATGTTGCAGATAACAACGCGCAATATTGGGTGGAAGTAATTCAAGGGGGAGAGAAAACGTTAAGCGAAAAAAAATCACTAATCAAATATGTTGGAGATGAAACCAACTACCATAGTATAAAATTGAAAGATCCAACCGTTAAGGCAGGTCGGGTAGCCGTTGCAGACCTGAACGGAGACGGACTGTATGATTATATTATCAGGCATCCA
The DNA here is from genome assembly GCF_005048855.1 of Sphingobacterium olei. GTDB lineage: Bacteria > Bacteroidota > Bacteroidia > Sphingobacteriales > Sphingobacteriaceae > Sphingobacterium > Sphingobacterium olei. The sequence goes on along the minus strand of NZ_SUME01000011.1, from coordinate 6,782 downwards.
AACAGTAATGTAGATCCAGGTGTACCGAATCCGAATGATGGTACCACATATAAAATAGAAGCGTATTTACATGATGGCACGTATTTATGGACAAAGGATTTAGGACCAGGTATCGAACCTGGGGTATGGTATTCGCCATATATTGTATACGATTTTGATGGAGACGGAAAAGCAGAAGTGGCGTTAAAAATTGCTGGTGATGATTATTTAAAAAATGAAGATGGCCGAGTATATGGAGGGAGCGAATTCCTAGCGATATGGAATGGTCTTACCGGAGAAGAGATTGCCCGCGTGGATTGGCCAGAACGAAACGACAGGTATGGCAATGTAAATCGACAAAATCGAAATCAGATTGGTATGGCTTATTTGGATGGTAAGACCCCTTGTATCCTTTCCGCTCGAGGCACCTACAGGTTGATGGTAGTCGATGCTTGGCAATTACATAATGGTAAATTAGAAAAGCTGTGGAGATGGGACGGCGATGAAGAGAATCCGGTTATCCGAAGTCAAGGCGCGCATAATATGGTTTCTGGCGATGTAGATGGCGACGGCAAAGATGAAATATTATTAGGTTCCTGCATGCTTAATAGCAATGGAACCCTTCGCTGGTCGACAGGCCTGGGTCATTCCGACAAAGCATATCTTACCGATATAGACCCGGAAAGGCCGGGTCTAGAAGTCTTTTTAGCCATCGAACCATGGTTAGATAATGGTTATGGGGTTTCCACGGTAGATGCAAATACAGGAAAACGAATTTGGGGTATCGGCCATAAAACTTTTCATGTTGGTGACGGGATGGTTGCGGATATCGATCCTTCGAACCCCGGTTTAGAATGCTTTGCCACAGAGGATAGAAAAGGTGGCTCAACAGATAAATACCTGCTGAGCGCCAAGGGGGAAAAATTAGGTGCTAATGCGGAGGTGCCACCTTGTCGGAATTGGATATGGTGGGGCTCCGGAAATATACGTCAGTTATTTTTTGGTGATGATAACCGCTGGGGTGCAGAATCAACCTCGGGCGGAAGAGACCAGTCAATAGGGTATTGGAAGGGCGAGAAAATATCCAGTGGAATATACGGCGATATTCTCATGGTTGCTGACCTTTTTGGTGACTGGCGTGAAGAGGTCGTTACAGCGCTGCCTGGAGAATTGCGGATATACCATACCCATATTTCGGCGAAGGATCGGAAAGTTTCGCTCATGCAGGATCCCATATATAGGAGTTATGTACTTCAGCGTTCGCAGGGCTATCCGCAAGCACCAGTTCCGTCGTACTACTTAGGTGATTAATGGTGAATCATTAATTACAGTAAGCTACAGATCCGACATAGATTTTACGTAATGAACAGGGGGGAGGAGACTTGCATTACTCAATAAACTTTTCTAGATTAGCTGAATGGATCACATAACCGCACCGATCTTTCAAGCCCTGTTCCAATCGGAAAGCCCGCGCATCATTTTGAAGGCGGAAGCTCCAGAATTTACCATCCTCGACTATAATGTTGCCCATCAATCCGTTACCGGGAGGACTAAAATTGATTATAGGGGCGAGAGCATCTGGACAGCTTATGATCCTGCAATAGCAGGAGGTGAAGGACCAGAACTTCTTGCGGCAGCGTTAGAGCAGGCGGTAGCTGAAAATAGGTTAATAAAAATGCCTGTATTTAGGTATGATATCTTATCGGACGAGACCGGAACAGTTATTCAACACTGGTGGCAGTTGGAAATACTCCCTGTAGCGAAGGATGGTAGTGCGGCAACGTATCTACTGGTTACTACCCACGACGTGACCAAAGAGATGATGTCCGAACGAAGGGAGCAGGAGCTGAACGAAGAGCTGGCGGCCACGAACGAAGAATTAGCCGCGTCGAACGAGGAACTGACTGCGACGTTGGAGGATCTACAGGTCTCACATATACAATTAGAAAACTTTTCCCGTGAATTGGAAGAGCGTATTGCTCAAGGAATACAAGCGATCGCTGATTCGGAGCGTAGTCTACGTAGCCTCGTGATGACCGCACATTACCCGTTGATGATTTTGAGAGGCAGGGAATGGATAATAGAGATCGCGAACCAGCCACTGGTAAACCTGTGGGATAAAACTATCGACGCGGTAACGGGTCATAAGTTGATGGAAATCCTGCCCGAGATCGAGGGTCAACCTTTTCCTGAATTTTTAAGACAGGTATATGATTCAGGTGTAGGCTACGGGCAAGAGGAACAAATTTTCCATTATAATTCCCCTACCGGCCCGACGACAAAATATGTGAGTTTTTATTACGATCCCCTATGCGACGAAAAGGGGAATGTTGTCGGTATTATTGTCGCCGCAGACGATATCACAACAAAAGTACAACAGCGTAAAAAGCTGGAGGAGGCCTTGGCAAAAGAACAGTCCTTGACGGAAGAAATGGGCGTCCTAAATGAGGAACTTGCGGCGACAGTCGAGGAGCTTTCAGCAGCCAATGAGGATCTTCTGGTTTCCCAAGATGAAATAAGACGAAAAAATGATGACCTGATCGAAAGTGAGGCACGTTTTCGACTGTTGATTAAACAGGCCCCCGTTGGGATATGCGTTATACGATCGCACGACCTGTACGTTTTAGAAGCCAATGATACCTATTTGAACTTGGTAGGCAAGGAGCGGGCAGAACTGGAAGGTCGCACGATTTGGGAGGCGGTCACTGAAGCAGCAGAAGATTACGCTCCGATACTGAACCAGGTTATACATACAGGAGTGCCTTTCGTCGCTACCGAACATCAGGTAACACTTATCCGGTATGGTGAACCCGAAGACGTATTTATTGATTTCGTTTATGAACCGGTATTAAAGGCCGAGGGCCATGTTACAGCTATTTTAGTTGTAGCTATTGACGTGACCGAAAAAGTGAAGGCACGTAAAGCAATCGAGGAAGCCGGAGAACGTACTCGTCTAGCGATAGAATCTGCCGATATCGGAACCTTTGAATATAGTTATACCACCTATGCAATTGTCACATCCGAACGGTTCAATGAGATTTTCGGTGTATCCGATCCAAGATCAAGATTGGAACTACTGGATACTTTTCATCCCGACGATGTACACTTGAGCACAAAGGCACATGCGGAGGCAGCTATTAAGGGAAAGATGATGTATGAGGCAAGAATCGTGCATAGAGACAAATCAATCCATTGGATCAGGGTGCAGGCGAAAGTTTTCTATGGCAGCGCCGGCATGCCAAATAAATTAATGGGCACCGTTTTGGACGTTACCGACTTTAAAAGATTGCAGCAGCAAAAAGACGATTTTATCTCTATTGCCAGTCACGAGCTTAAAACACCGATTACTTCGCTGAAAGCCTCTCTGCAGTTTTTACAACGTATCAAAGATACCCCTGAGCATGCGCTGTTCCCCAGGTTATTGGCACAGGCGGAGCGGAGTATGGAAAAGGTAAGTTCGTTGGTAGAAGATTTGTTGAATGTAAGTAACATGGATAAAGACGCGACAGTATTGAATAAAACAACATTCACCGTTAAAGATCTGTTAGACGACTGCTGCGGCCACATTAGGGAATTTGGCAAATACAAGCTGGTGTTCGAGGGCGATTCGTTATTACAGGTTCATGCCGACGAACGTCGGATCGACCAGGTTGTAGTCAATTTTGTGAACAATGCCGTCAAATATGCACCTAAGTCATCCAAAATTTATCTCCGGGCTGAACAAATAAATGGGTTTGCTAAAATATCCGTGCGTGATACAGGCCCGGGCATTCCCCTAGAAAAGCAAAAGCAGATTTTTGAGCGTTATTTTAGGGTAGACAGCAGTGGGAGGGAAGTATCGGGACTTGGTTTAGGACTTTACATCAGTGCCGATATCGTTCACCGTCACAACGGGGAAATCGGTGTGCATAGCGAAGAGGGTCAAGGGGCAACATTTTGGTTCACCCTGCCACTTAACCATGATTAAAGGGGGGTATTTTGACGCTTCATTGAGAAGTTGGAAGTAGAAGAAAAACCCATAGACAATCCAACAGTTTCTAGAACACACGAAGTGAAATTCGGCAATAATATTATTTGGTTAGACTGTGTGGATAATTACAGCCATTCTGAAACTTGGTTACAACTTACAGTTCCTGACGTAGAAGACGCGACAAACTATTTACAATCGAAAGGTGTGGAAACCTGTGACGAATTGGAAGAACTTCCGGAAAATATGCATTGGATTACAGACCCGGTAGGAACTGTTTTCAATCTACAGAAGAGAAACGAAAAATAGAACTCATAAACCCGAATGCATCGAACATCACAGGTGTAATTAAATTGCAGTTCCACTTCCGCCGACTACTTTTATACCCTCGTCGAATTTTTTCCAGAAACGGATGTAACGGTATTTGGCTTCAAAAGGCTCCGCATTGTAGCTTCCCTTTATCTTCATGGATACAATAACGACGGCCATATCTTCGATGATATTGATCGCCTCAATTTTGGGGCTAATCGTGTTAATCTTTAATGCCCCGTCTTGATATGTTCTCAAATCAATTTCCTTGGTTATTACTTCGCCGCTTGGAAGGACGAATAGCAAGTCATCGTGCAGCAATTCTTTAAGCGTGTTGATACTACTTTCGGTCATTGCTTTATACAGTCTATTTTCCTGTTCTATAATTTCATTTTTTGTGATAAGTGTTTCCATAATTTATCTGTTTGCAATATTCGTTAGTTCTGTTAATTTGGATTTATTTTTTATGATTTTGTGGTTATATTACAACATCTTCGCTGTTTTTTATTCTTAATTATCAGTTAAATGCCTGCCGGAATTCAAGAGGTGACAGACTGGTCTTCTTCTTAAATAGCGTGCTAAACGATTGCGCATGCTCAAAGCCTAATGTATAAGCAATTTCGCTTACGGATAAATTTGTCGTCGACAGTTTTTCCTTCGCCTTTTCAATCACACGCTGGTGTATATGCTGCTGTGTACTTTGTCCGGTATGCATGCGCAGTAGATCGCTGAGGTAGTTAGGAGACAGGTTCATGAGTTCGGCCATGCGTTGTACCGTTAACAGTTCGGGTTGCGTTGTCGTACTGCCGTCAAAATATTTCTCAATAAGAAGTTCAAATTTGGCAAGCAGTTGATTATTGTGGTTTTTCCGGGTAATAAACTGCCGCTCGTAAAATCGATTCGAATAATTGAGCAACAACTCGATTTGTGATAAGATGATTTCCTGCGTATGTCTATCAATATGCAGGCATTCCTTATCGATCTTGTTCAATATGGTAATCAAATCAACCTCTTCGTCGGCAGAAAGATGCAGCGCCTCATTTACGGCGTAAGAGAAGAAGTTGTAATCGCTGATATTGCGTGCTAGCGGATGGGATAGCAAAAAGTCGGGATGGAAAATTAGCAGATAACCCGATCCGCATTCTACAGTGTTCAGATCCAGGTATTGCACTTGGTTAGGTGCAGTAAAGCTCAGTACCCCCTTATCATAATCATAATGTTGCTGACCATATCGTATTTTACCTTTTGCATCCCTTTTAAGGGCAACACAATAAAATCTATTTACAAAGCCTTTCCATACATCATCTTCCAGGAAAATACTTTCGGCGAGGTTAATCACGCTTACCAACGGATGGCGTGGCTCGGGCAGAGAGAGTAATCGGTGAAATTCTGATATTGACCTGATAGCATTCATAGTACTAATTTAGACATTTTAATGTACATAGTAGCAATTGCATCTTTAAAATGCAACGCTACATAAAATACATAAGGAATCATGACAGCGCAAATTTACATATCGCCCCTTTCGCTCATTGCCTAACAAGGCAGTCAAACACTTGTTTTTTTATTGATTAAGCAGTTGCTTACATAATTATGCTGGTCGTTTTTGCTGCCTTCAAGTTCTTGGTATTTTCTGAGCACCTATACAAGGGTAGATCCTTCCACAAGGATGATCGCATCAGACAACAAATTCAACAAATTTTAATAACATACTCGGCGACAGCTTTAACGCTTCCCGAGTTTAGATAAATAAGAACCCATATGGGCAATTTAAGAACAAAAGATTTAAGTAAAATCGGCTATCAAAATGATCAATTACGTAGTTTGGTCATTAACATAATTTCCAAACATTTCAAACACCATAGTAAGCAACAACTATTTGAAATGTTGCACCAAATTATGGCCGATCCGGCGTCATTTTTAGCAGACGAGGTCACGGGTAAAATTGCTGAAAAAATCATAGGAAAATCGGGAAATCCATTGTTTCAAACACATGCACTGCGCGACGAGCCGGTTTTCTGTAAAACCTACGGTGGTAAGTGGATTGAACACTCTGCCAAAAAGCAGATGGAACTCGCCACTCTCTTGCCGATCAGCGTACAAGGTGCGCTCATGGCAGATGCACACATGGGCTTTGGTTTACCCATCGGCGGGGTGCTGGCCACGGATAATGCCGTGATCCCCTATGCAGTAGGGATGGATATCGGATGTCGGATGTCGCTTTCCATTATTGATGAAAGTGATAGTTACATCCAACGCTTTGCCTATCAGATTAAACAGGCGTTGAAAAACTACACGCACTTTGGCATGGAAGGCGGTTTGGATATCAGGCAGGAACATGAAGTGTTAGACAGTGCCGTATTCAATGAGATCCCCTTTTTAAAACCGTTAAGAGGTAAGGCCGTGCGGCAGTTGGGCACATCAGGCAAGGGCAATCACTTTGTCGAGTTTGGCGAACTAGAATTGTTGGCAGGAAATGCGTTAGGGTTACCCGCCAAAAAGTATACGGCGTTGCTGGCACATTCCG
>NZ_SUME01000010.1 GCF_005048855.1 Sphingobacterium olei | reverse complement strand
CCTCCGTTTTCAAAGTAAGAATGGCCCGTTGACCTCCGAAATTCAGGAGATTTTTTGGCCCGCTGACCTCCGAAATAATTGGCAAATCAAACCGAATTAGCTGGCCCAGTGACTTCCGTTATAGACACATTGTAGTATTCCTCCCTAACTTAGTTTTTACTTCCTCTTCAAAGATAATAAATGTTTCCTGATTTTTAAAACTCACATAACGTGCCAAGAAGTCATATATCCCCTGCCGGGTATCCTTGCTCATATCACGCTTTATCATTTCTTCGTAAAGATCGTGTTTGATCTCTTTCAGCTGCTCATCGGTAACACTGCGGTGCAATATCGCCAGCAATGCCGTGAGTACCACTACGGCAAATGGATTACTGTCTGCACGGAGCACAGCTTCATCCTGATCCAGTATCTTGTAACTATTGAACCTATAGGTTAGACTTGTACCCATGAATTCCTGAACGTAAATAGCCGGACGGTAATTTCTATTTCCATCGGCTAGGATCGCGATGGCGGTAACAGGAACCTTATATTTATCAGAAATTCGATAAAACCCTTCATGATGCCATCATGAAGGCTCTTGATGGCCTTTGAAAACAAACAATTCCAGAAAAACTATTCAAACATCCGCTGGGCGAGGTCGCCTTTTCCCTTGCTTGACTGTACCTCTACATGGCAGAGCACAAACTGCTCGCTCCCATCCCGCAGAAAAACTTTTACCAGTTTATCTACATAACGCACCCCCTTGTTATTGGGTTTGGGCGGGAATAGACTATCAAACTCTTTATCCAGGTATTCAAACTCCTTTTCAAAGTCAAAGATTTCCCCCGCATCGGAAAAAAAGAAATTTAGAAAATGTCCAAATGTTTGCTCTAGGATAGATTTCCATATCGGGTCGTCTATACGTCTTGAAGATCGGCTCATACTTTTAGTTTATCGGTTTAATAGGTTAAAGATAACAATTAAAAATAGAAAAACTAATATTTTTAGTAAAAAAAACCGACAAAGACTCGAAACAGGTCACTAATTTAAGAGAACAATAGATATTTTTCTGGGTTTAAGATCAGGGGGCAATACCCCGTCTACTGCGCAGATCGACCTTAGCCAGTTCATCCAGGCTCACGCCAAAGTAGCTCGACAGCTTCACCAAGATTTCAATAGGCGGCTCGGCAAGCCCATACTCGTATTTGGAATACCGCGTGCGCGTGATACCCAGATCGTCTGCCAGCCGCTGCTGCGAGTACCCTACCCGGGCCCGCAGGTATTTTATATTTTCTGTCCAGTACAACATTGTGTCAATTTTGAACAGCAATACTACTAATTATTTTAGTATTTAAACCTAGCTTTGATAAAATTTAACACGGGAGGATATAGATGGAACGCGCAATTGTACATATGGACCACGTGGCGTTCTGTGGTACGAATGTGGAATTTAAGTACCGCTCGATATTCCGCGAGGTGGGTAAGGTTTTCGGACTGCCCAAGGAGGAGCTGGATGCCCTGGCGACGCAGTCGGTCGATATGCACGACGACAGCTCGGTGGTGAAGCTGGTGCACAAGTACGGCAGGATGCTCGAGAAATATCCGAACCAGCGGAGCATGCACTCCTGCGGGATCCTGATCTCGGAGGAGCCCATTACGGATTACTCGGCGCTGGAGATGCCGCCAAAGGGGTTCCCGATCGTGCAGTTTGACATGTATGTTGCCGAGGAGATCGGACTGGAGAAATTTGATATCCTGAGCCAGCGCGGTATCGGCAGCATCAACGATGCGGCGAAGCTGATCCGTAAGAACCGGGGCATACAGGTGGATATACGGGATACGGCACTCTCCAAGAATGAGGCTCGCTGCAATGACTTTCTGAGCCGTGGGCAGACGATCGGCTGCTTCTACATCGAATCGCCGGCGATGCGCGGCCTGCTGCGCCGCCTGAAATGTGCGGACTACCCGACGCTGGTGGCGTCTTCTTCGATCATCCGCCCGGGGGTCGCCCAGTCGGGCATGATGAAGGAGTACATCTTCCGGCACAACTGCCCCGACAGCTTTGAATATTTTCACGAGGTGTTTGAGGAGCACCTGGGCGATACGTACGGCATCATGGTGTACCAGGAGGATGTGATCAAGATTGCCATGCACTTCGGTGGCCTCTCTGCTGCCGACATCTTTTTTCATCTCAAGTGCTGTTTCATTAGCCTTTCTGCGCTCACCTTTTGGCAATACCTTCCTCACGAGCCTCCTTTTTTGCATAGGCTATCGTGTTATTATAATCACGTTTACGATCCAAGCTTGATATATATGCCATATGTTCCTCAGGCGTTAGATTTGCCGGAAAAAATACAGGAGAATATTCTTTTATCCAAATAGTTAGCCAGTTGGTTCATATATTGCAAATACTACGTATCGGCTGTACTTGGCAGGCCGTATATAGTTATAACGCTGTTAGCAGAACAGTTACACTGGACGAAAACATCATAACGCAATAGAATATGGCACAAGTCTTCGTTTTCCAAGTTATGGATACAGCTTCATTCTTACAATTGCGTAGACTGACGAGCCTAACGACAACCGATACCGAGATTAGCGACAAGATGCAGGAAGTGATCAACAATAGCTGGCCGAATTCATACCACCACACAAAGAGCAGACTAATAGTCGCCAGGGAAATCAAATGTAGGAATGGCTTACCTACCGAGGGCAATTTACTACTAACTAACTCTTGCGTCTTCTGAGATACCTGAGAGCCTGCCCAGATCATAGCGCTAACATTTGCAATCAGTAAAATCCCGATAGCTGACGAAAGTACATGACCCCACTTGCTACCGAAAAGTACTTCGGCTACCATACTACCTACTTCGGTAACGCCCTGTAAATTTTCCTTTTCCACACAGAGGAAAAATATCGCGTTCAATGCTGTATACAACAACGTGATCAGCACTACGGAAACAAACAACGAAAAATAAACCGTTCGTGTATCTTTTAGTTCACGAAAGACATAGACACTGGTATTCCATCCCGAATACGCATAGTGTACAAAGACCAGCGCAATAGCAAATGGCGCGGTAAAAAAATATTCTATGTTGATATTAGCAGGATCTGGTTGCACGGTGAGGCTTTTCGGGACGAAAAAAAAGCCTATGATAAAGGCCAACAGTATCAAAATCTTCCCGAGTGATAGCCATCCCTGTATTGCTCCTCGGGTTCGAAGCCGCATAAGGTGTACAGCTGATACGAGGACAATAGCCAGCGATGCTACCCCTTTTACTTGAAGCCCAACCACCGGAAGCAAATAGCTTGCAAAGGCCACTGCAGATAGGGCTATGGGCGCTGCGAAACCAAAGACAATGGATAGTACCGCCACGATGATGGAAGGTACCCGTCCATATAATCGGGCGACAAAATAGGTCTCACCGCCTGAGTCTGGAAATAACTGAATCAGGCTATGGTAGCTTACTGCACCGCAAAATGCTGTAAATCCGCCCAAAAGCCATAGCATGACCACAGAAAATATGGACGCATCCCCTTCAACCTGATATCCTAGGCTAGTAAACGCACCTGTGCCTACCATGTTAGAAACGGTAAGCGCGATACCGGCCCATGCACCCAATTTACCGGCGCGACCGCCTGAAGCATTGGAGCACTTAATCACCCTTTCTTGTAATCCAATCTTGTAAAAGCGCATAGCCACGTATTGTACTGTCCGCATTCATGTAATTATCACGAATCTGTTTGTACTGTGCGAGTACGGGAAGCGATCTCTTATATAATGTCGAGTCTATAGCGGCGGGTACGTGATCTACGGGATAGGCATACACGAAATTACCTTGCTCGCGCTCAAAAGTAGGAATACGAAAAAATTTCCGGTTGACATGTTGCCCCGTAGAATCAGACTGATGGAATGCTTTGACAAAAAAGTCTACAGCGTAATCGGGATAACCGAATAAATAACCGTACCCCCTCAGCCGTTCGTATTTTTTTTCATACTCATTAACAGTTACCACAACTGCCGGATCGGCTCCTGCCGAAAACCCATATTGTCCAAAGAAGTCTTGCTTTGCGACCAACAAACTATCCAGCTTCGATATACGCAACACACTGATCTGTAATATACGGGGCTTACTATACATATTACGGTATGGCACCAGCACAAACTTGAGATCGGGAAGATCAATACAATTTAACGCCTCTTGTATCTGACGCACCCGGTCTAGGTAATATAAACTGTCTTTATGCACCAGACTAGCTTCCAGTCTTTTTGTGCTATCGCTATTCGACAACGGGAATGCAAATGTAGCGACGCTACTCATGGGTTTTATATCGGCCATCAATGTATAGAGCGCCTCCCCTTCTAGTCCTTTTTGAATGATGGAGTCGCGAAGGGCTGCAGTAGTGGGGTCAATGGATTTGCGGTTACTAATCGCACGCTGGTTAACCATGCAGCTTTGTAATAGCAGGGCCAATAATACTGTGCCCGAAAGTTTGTTAAAATTGATCGTCATATGGGGGAATAAAAATGTAAATGGTATTCCTAAGGGAATAGCCGGAAATACGGCTAATAATGCTTTTAGTGTTATTAGCTTCTTTCAAAAGCAATTATGTTGCAAAAATAAAAACAAATTAAACAAAAGCAACTCTATTGCAATAAAAAAATTAATCCTATTATCGTACTCAGAATAACGACCTATGAGAGAAATAATAATAAGCAACAAAGTTGCATTTAAAAAAAATAAGTAATACTTTTGTCCGATCCTTACGAAAGCATAGAATAGGCATTCGTAAAATTACAAAGCAAGTTTTTGGCCTATTATCCATGGACAGGTATAAATTATTAAGCAACCTTCTACCAGCATTATATTGTTTCTCTATAAAGAAGAAGAAAATTATCGCGTTGCTGTCGCTTGTAGTTCTGTGTTCGAGCGGCAGATCATTCGCACAGAATCACCAGCTTGCAGGAACAGTGCACGATTCGCTAAGCAATGGGTCGCTTCCTAATGTTACGATAAGCATAGAAGAACTAAAAATTTGGACCGTAACAGACGAGCAGGGAAAATATAAAATGAACAATGTTCCGCCGGGGAATTATACCATTTCCTACCGCGCTATGGGTTACCAGGAAAAAGTGATTTCGACTGAGATTGTTAAAAATAGCATATTGGACGTCAGGTTGCAGTTCCAGAGCATTGCGTTGTCGGTGGTTGCAGTAACATCAAAGGAGAAACAGTTTGGTTCGAAATCTACGATTTCGAGAGAAGCCGTAGAACATTTGCAACCCAAAAGTTTAAAAGATGTATTCCAACTGTTGCCGGGGGCGATTACTGAAAACCCGACATTGGCCTCACCGGGGCAGATCAAATTAAGGGAGATCGAGGCGAGCAACAACTCGGCTTTGGGCGCGTTGATCATGATCGATAACAACCCGCTTTCGAACGACGCCAATATGCAGGTGTTCAATTCTGCACAGGCTGGAAACGCCACTTCGACGCCGGGTGTAGCGGGAAGAGGAACTGACTTAAGGGATATTTCGGCCGAAAACATCGAATCTGTTGAAGTCATCCGCGGTATTCCATCGGTAGAATACGGGAACCTGACATCGGGTGTCGTTCTGGTAAAATCCAAAGTAGGCCAATCACCGCTGACTGCTCGCTTCAAAGTTGACCCGAATACCAAGATCGGCAGCATCTATAAAGGCATGAAGCTAAAGAATCAAAGCGGGTACCTAAACGCTGGAATTGATTTCACTAGGGCATATGACGATATCCGCGAAAAATTCAAGGGGTACGACCGCCTAACAGGTTCGCTGATTTACTCCAATACACTATTTTCCAATAGTCCGAATCCGATGGATTTCAAAGCTAATTTTTCCTATTTCAATACGCTGGACAGCGAACGCTCGGATGCACAACAACTGGAAGGCGAAGAAATGCGTTCCAAAAAACAGGGAATCCGTGCCGGAATTTCAGGAAAGTGGATGCTCCGAAAAAACTGGATTACCAACCTGGAGTACAATATTTCGGGAGATTATACACAAAACAGTGATTATCTTCGTGAACTGTACGTGCTTTCCTCAGGCTCGATCCCAAACCCGACAACATATATTCCGGGTGTTTATGAGGTAGATTATTTGCCTGGAAGGTTTCATTCGGCCTATGATATCGATGGCAAACCTTACAATGCCTACGCTAAAATAAAGGGGGATTGGAGCAAAAAATGGCACAATATAAACAATACGGTATTGGTAGGCTTGGATTGGATGCTAAGCGGCAACAATGGTGCAGGCCTGCTATATGACCAAGCTTTTCCGCCTTTTCGTCACCTTTCGACCACATTGCGCCCACGGGCCGCAAGAGATCTTCCAGTTTTGAACAATTTATCATTTTTCTTGGAAGACAGGTTAAGCCTGCCGCTCGGTACCACAAACTTGATCATGCAGGGAGGGCTCCGGGTAAATAAGATGCTTCCGACGGGACTGACTTCTTTAGACCCCCGGATCAATATCGATTATGAGATTTTAAACAGCAACAATAATTCCATTTTGGATAAATTCAGTATTACGGGTGGTATCGGGCTCTCGCACAAAATGCCGACGTTGTCTTATATTTCGCCGGATAACGCTTACTTTGACCAACCTACCTTTAATTATCTAGACGGCGAAAATTCTTTGGCCGTGATCACCACCCATATGATAAGCACGGTAAATGATCAGCTGAAACCTGCAAGGAATACCAAGAAAGAAATCGGTTTTATGGTTGCGAAAAAAACATACAGTCTAGCTGTTACAGCTTATCACGAAAAGTTGACTGACGGTTTAGGATTCCAGTCGCAGCCCTATATCAGCCACTATGAGTCATTTACCGTCAGCGGTGCAGGAAGGATGCCGATATTTGAGAATGGAAGGGTCTATTATCAGGAAGGTGGCCAGCGCTTAGAGGCTGCCAGCCAATGGAACAAGGTGATACGTACCTATGCTTCACCGGTGAACAGGGAGACATCGATCAAGAAAGGGGTTGAGTATGTCTTCAATACAGGGAAAATCGAACCGCTGCAAACTTCATTCGTGGTAGATGGTGCATGGCTGTACCAAGAAGCTTACGGAACATTACCAACCTATCAGAGTATTACTACGACCTATCAGGGAAGGATTTATCCCTATATTGCTATTATGCCGTCAGGCAGTAAAACCATCCGACAACGATTCAATACCAATATCAGGATGATCACACACATCCCACGAATTAAAATGATCGCGTCGTTGGTCACCCAGATCATTTGGGACCAGCGAATAAAATACGCCTGGGAAGATGAAAATGGCAAATCATTGATATACTATCTGGACGATAACGGACAGCGGATATATGGAGATGCTGCATTGGAAGATATTAACGGACCCCGTTATGTAGATCCCGTTGCTTATATGGATGACAGTGGTATCGTACATCAATGGCAACCTGAAAACGCACACAACTCCCCTTATCAACAAATGTTGTCCGTATATGGCACGACCTATTATTTCATCGAAGAGAAGCTAAAGCCTACGGTGCAATTTAATTTACGTCTGACTAAACAGTTCTCTAACTATTTCGAGATTGCTTTTATGGCCAACAATTTCTTTAAGATGAATCCAACGCAGATCAGCAATCGCACAGGTCTGTACGTAGAACGTAATACGGCGTTTTATTTCGGTGCAGAAGTCAACATAAAATTCTAATTCAATAATTTTTAAACATATGAAATCACACAAATTTTCTCAAATTATCCCACTGACAGCGATTTTTATCTTCGCAGTCTTTAGTCTATTATTTGTTACCTCGTGTAAGGATGACGATGATGTCGCGCTGCAGTATGAAGTCGCGGTCACGGTTAATTACCCTGAAGGTTATGCGGAAAGCTTGGCTTCGGGAATAGCGGTAACAGCCACCAATACACTCAGTGGAGCCAATCACTCCGCGACCACGGGAACAGATGGTGTCGCGAATTTTCGTTTGTCTTCGGGCGTTTACAATTTTACGGCTGTCGGCGAAACGGAAGAATTTGCTTTCAATGGTAACTTAAGTAATATCACGATTGCTGAAAATGGCTCACGAACGATCACATTGACGGCGGCGGCCTTAGGAGGTGGACTGGTTATCAAGGAATTCTACTATACAGGCTCTAAGACACCAGAGGGGGGGAATTATTTTTCAGACCAGTTTCTCGAACTATACAATAATTCAGATGAAGTGATCTATCTGGATGGTATCGGAATCGGTGGACTAACTCCGACAACTTCCTGGTCGCCTTCCGTCTGGGTAGATGCTGCGGGAAATCTGCAGAGCAGGTTGCCTGTACAAAATTATACGGCTGTTTTTCCGGGCAACGGCACACAACATCCACTACAGCCAAGGACAAGTGTAGTGATCGCTCAGGACGGTATCAATCACAAAAGCGACCCAGCAGGTAATCCAAATTCGCCTGTCAATCTGGGCAATGCAGATTGGGAATATTATGTAGGAGATCTGAACGGTGGACGTGACGCTGATGCTGCAGGTGTACCTAATTTGAAAGTTATCTATACGACGACGACGACTTTTGTCGATCAGTTATATTCTGTTTTTGGTGCTGCGATCATTGTTTTTAAATTACCAGAAGGAACTACACCTGAAGCCTATGTGGAAAGTGCAGCTAATTTTTCTACACAGCCGGGCGCTAGTGCTACCACGCAATATCTGTTGATCAACAAGGAATATGTCCTTGATGCGGTAGAGTTTGTCGATACGGATCCTTCGCGACGGTACAAGAGAATGCCGGCTGATTTAGACGCTGGGTACGCGTATGATCCAACAGGAACATACAGCGCTAAAAGCACCCGTCGTAAGGTAAAGCAAATTATCGACGGTAAAGCGATATATAAGGATACGAATAATTCGACCGAAGACTTCCTTTCTGGCCAGACACCTTCGCCTAAAGTGCATTCAACGGTTGTCGAACCATAAAAAATAGTTTTAGGCTGCCCGGCTATTTTATAGTTGGCCGGGCAGATTCTTCAAATTATATGATATAGCATTCTATGAAATTCTGTTTACTATACTGGATAATATCAATTTCGATTGTATCGATTCACAAGGTTACTGCTCAGGACAGCCTTTTTCGTACAGCTACTGAATTCGGACTGATTCAGGAACTGAATAGCTACCTGCAGACCAATCAACCAGTGGGTTACGGAAAGATCGACAAGAAAGGGATCCGCTTTGACTATCGATTTGATCAGGAAATGGGAAAGTTTTACCCGATAAATCAAGCTAGGGAAAACATCCACCATAAAATTAGTTTAGAAGGCTACGATAAAATTAACAAAGTGAACCTCTATGGAAAGGCAAGCTATAGTATCAGCGATCTGAAACAACAAAAATGGAATAACGTGCTCTTTGTAAATCCACATAACCCTTTTACACTGGGCGACTCAACTGGAGGAGACTACGACCGCGAAATCTTTTCGATGGAAGGAGCCGTGATCACGTCCATCAACCAGGACGAGAGCCTAACCGTTGGTTTGTTCGGAAAGTATTCAGCAGGAAACAATGCCGATCAGACCGATCCAAGGCCGTTAATGAATGCGATACGTTATACCATTCGTCCAGGAGTGACTTATGAAAAAAACAATTGGCTTTTCGGAGCAAACTTAACGTACGAAGGCTATCGTGAGAATATTTCGATATCCTCCGTAAATAGCAACTGGGTCCATCATTTTTTCCTGTTCCAGGGACTGGGCAATGCCATTAGCAGAACGGGAACCGGATATTCCAGACGGTACGATGGCAATGGCGTCGGCGGGGATTTACAGATTGCATATAACACCGGGCGCTTGGATAATATAGTAGAAATAGGCTACCTGAGGAACAAGGAATCTGCTAGGGACGGTAGTGTATCTTCATTTTTCAAGGCTGGCAATTTTGAGGAATCCAGCTATCATATCGCCAATATTGCATCATTTCGGCAAGATAAGCAGACCACCCATCAATTGCATCTCAAGGGGGACTACAATCCAACGAAGGGAATATGGTTTGACCAGATACAGATGGTTGACGGAAATGCTCAACACATCTGGCAGGTCTATAACCAGTCCGTCAAACATAAAGAGAATACCGTCAGTGCAGATTTCAAATATGTGTTTTGGAGAAAAGCCGCCGATCTGGACAATAGTTATATCTTATCGCTTTCAGGAAAGTACCGAAACAGCGAAACCAATCATTATCCAGAGGGCTATTTTCAAAAGTATGCTACGCTATTCACACAATTGAACGCAAAAAAATGGTTTAAGCTCAAAGACATCACCCATCTAGTTGTAGCTGCAAATGCAGGCTATAGATCGGCGATATCTAAACAAAGTGATTTTGCGGGAATACAATTAAACGATCTTTATTCTTACCCACTGTATGATTATCTTACTGCTGAATTTTGGCAAGCGCAATTATCTGTTGAACTGAACAGGCGTCTAAATTTAAACGGGTTTTCGTTAAGGATGTTTATTGTCCCTTCGTTCAACTATATCCAAACGTTAAATGATACGCCTTCTTTTAGACAAAAAGATAGGAGTAGATTTGAGATTGCTGTTGGATTTATTTTTTGATTCATATTTGTAGGGCATTTGACCTATAGAAGTAACTTTTAAAGTCTTACCATTTGGTTTCAGAATCATGTGCTTACCTTTGTAAAATGTGAGAACGCCCGAGAATAAAGGGTTTAGCTTTATCCAGGTAGCGAAGCGGAACGCAATTCCGTTATAGATTAGATATAACCGATAATACCTCCCAATAATGAAACTATAATAACAATTAATATAATTATCCGACGAAAAGTGTTTAGATAAAAAAAATAGAACCCTATAACAACACTAGAAGATATAATTACTCTCCAATAATCGACTTTTTTATTATTTTGCATTAAAAATGGTATTAACCTCTCCCAAAATCTAGGAGCGTGCTAAATTAGAAAATTTACCTGACTTGCTATTGTTATGCTGTCGGTCTTAACTGCCCCAAAGACGAATGAGACCTTTCATTGTTGTACATCCATGCCCATGTATAATCTTCCTACTATGATTATTAATGTAATTTCTGGGGAAGAGGCTTATAAATTTATTTAATTAAGGTGTCCAGCTTAGTTATCAGTTTCAACGGCAAGTTGGATTACATAACCAACCATGAAGGCATCGATCATCGAAAGCGCATCATCGCCGTCGATCGGCGACCTATCTGGTGTCAATACATCTTCATCGATATATTTTTCCGCATCCCAAATCTTACGGACCAGATCGGGGTTTTCAGGCTCAATCCGATCAACGGCCCTCCCGAAACTTGAGTTGGAATATTTTACCCTTTGACGTAAACGAAGTAAAATTATGTAAATGATTTTATCTGCTTCCGAATAATTTTCCGTTGAACGTGTGGGTACAACAGCTGCAAAAAGGTTTCATATGTGCTGCTTCCAGGTTCGGATTTGTTATTTGTAAAAATCCTTCTCGATCTACATATAATCCAGAAAAATAGGTAGACTCTCCGGTACGGACGTAATCTTCCTTGTTATTTTCATTTAAAGCAACTAAATGAAATATTGGCTCAGGTCGGTCTAATCTAGATTTTGCCTCACCGTATACTTCATCCCATTTTTTTCCGACGTTAGATAAAAGAAATCTATATAAAGGAGTATGATCTAATCCTCTTTGTTTTTTACCAAACATAGAGCCCTTGGTTTGCTGTATAGTTTCTTGGCGGGTATTTCTCGAATCTTTGAAATCTCCTCCAAAATTATGGTGGACATTGTATGTTTTCGTATTTACTTTCCGATACAATTTTGATTTTACTTTATTCATTTACACCAGCTTTTTATTCTGTAAACACTGAGGAAAATTTGCCAATAACGGTTGCTAAGCCGAATCGTTCTGCTAATTTACAAATTTTACACGACGCTGGAACAATCTTGATCGCGGTTCGCATCCCTTCAGTTCTTTTTTTTAATCGCTATCTTCAAGTTGGTAATGCCTAAGAAAATTATTTAAAAGGTCAGGTTGCGTCTGAAATTCAGCATCAACAAACTCCTTTAAATCGGCATAACCATTTCCATTGATTAAAAATACTTTCCTAAATTCTTCTGAAAGATCTCTTTTGCAACCAATAATATTAATTGTTGGAAACTCACAGATGTATATTCCCCAATTTTCATTTTGACCATACACATAAAAGTGATTTGTAAACCAACCGAAAGGAGGTTCAAATTCCCTTACTTTTTCTTGGAAAAAGTTATAGCCTTCTTTTAGATTTATTATTGTTTTGAATGATGATTTTCGATCTGTAACCGTTGCTCCCAAGTTTTCACAGATGTATAGTTCGGTCTCACCAATTGTCTTTAAGAATTTTTTAAGCTTATCATATTCTTTTTCGTCATCAACTAGGTCACCACCAATAGTCAGCAGGTATTCAAATTCCGGTCGGGCGAAAACTTGATCGGGCGGACAAATAACATTTTTTTGATCTATCCCAACGTTGAAAATTTTATGTATGTCCACTTTTTTAAAAATTGTTAATTCTTTTTAGTTTGACAGCTAGCTCTGTATATCCCTATTCTGGCTACAAAAAAAGCGTTCCGATTCAGAACGCTTGTATATTTTGGAGGATAGCTATCTCAGCAACTGATTTCCCGAGGCAACTTAAAAACTATTTCGAGTTCCCGACCTCTTCTAAGGTAAGACCCAGAAGATCACAGATTTCCTGTATGTTATAGCCTTTGCTTAACATCCTCCGTGCGGATTCTATAGCTTTTTTGCGCTCGCCTTCGGCAAGTGCTTCCTTTTTAGCCTGGGCTAAATTTAACACATGCGCCTCTTCTAATGCTCGCTGCTTCTCTTCTAATGCTTGCCTTTGTGCCTCCAGTGCCTGCTGCTTCGCCAATAACTCCTGCCTATCTTCCTCGTGCGCCTGTCGAACGGCTTCCGCGTCCCATTTGCGCTTTAAACTGATATCATACATATATCGCTCCTCCTTTGTCAATTTTGCGTAGCTCGCCAGCTGGAAAAACCGCTGGAAAATGCCCGAATTCAGTATCCGAGGCAGTTTCTTTAACCTGGACATATTCTTGAGCATAAAAAATACCTTGTCCAGCTCGCTCTCCAACTCTGCTTCGCCTTTTACAAAGTTAATGAGTTCCATGTAAATAAACCCCAATCCTTCGTAAAACTCTTGAGTTGAATTTGCATATTTGGCAATTTCAACGAAAGACTCTTGCTGGCCATATAAATAAAACACATTCAGCAAAATATTTCTCCCGAGTCTCTATTGCACAGGCAGATATCGTGTAAATGATCCCTACTGCTGCTATCGGGCATATGGAAACCATCCATCAGTACAATGGTGTACACTTCGGGAAGGGAGTATGCCCAGCCTCTGCGGTCGCCATGGGGCGCTTTGTCCGAAATAACCTTGCTCGCATAGTATAGCATCCGCTTCTTGAGATTCGAATGCCGGCTGGTCTGCATCTCGATGATGATCTCCTGCCCCGTACTGGTCTCGACCATCAGATCGAAGATAACCGTACCGATATCTTCTGCTGCCCCGACCCGCTCGGTATCACGGTAGGTGAGATCGACAATGACCTTAAGGCTCCGGAAGATGATATTGAGAAAATTGATAAGATTAATCTTATCGCCAAATAACCATTTGAACCCCTCATCGGTAGTAGGGTCAATGAATACGGGATTTTCTAGCTCTTTCATAATTAAATAGTGTTTACGTTAACATGAATAAATGATAAAGCAAACATCTAAAAAACTAAAAATATTAGCTGTATTATAAACGACTATAGTCGTTTATAAGCGTTTGAAAACGGGTATATTATAACTACGGATTTAAAAAGTGTAAAGATAGGTATGATTAACAATAGGAGGCTATAGATGGAGCATGTAAGAGTAAACAGGTGGACTACCGGTTCCTCCTTATTAGGGAGTTCAGGCTTCTTTATTCTGTCGCTTCAAACACATTCTCGATAATTGTTTCTACCGCATTTTTGGTTCTTGGAACACTATCAACAGTCAAATAATTTCTAAGCCTATTAGCAAGGACTTCAGGTCTCGGATTGTCAACTAGTCTTGGGTTCAATTTTCGTAACCAAAGAGATTGATTTAACCTTTTCCCATTTGTAGTGCAATAAATCAAGCTGTCAAGTGCTATCAAACTCAAAGGCCGTCCGATTGTCAGCCAATTATTTGCTCTTTCCCAAGTAAACTGTGAACTTGCAGCAAGCTGTCCCCAACTTGAAGAAATATCTTTTATTCTTTCACAAACTTCTTCTATCCAGTCAAGTGTCTTGTCGCTTTGAAAATAGAGTAGTGCAGAAACATTTTCGGTTAAAAATTTGTCATCTCCGCTTTCAAGTTCTGTTTTAAGAATTTTAAATGCGTCGTCAAAATCCACACACTTTGCGATTGGCTCTGCAAATAGTTGAAGTTCATTTTCTCGTCTATTAGCCCATTCTTTCTTTATCCACTCTTCTGCTGTCTTCCCGACTATCTTTCCAGCAATTTCATAGGCTTTGTAATTGATAGCACGATTGTAATCTACCTTTTCTTTAAGTCTTTTAAGGACTTCCAATTTGTCGAACTTTTGAAGTTCGGTGATAACAAAATCATCCGTGAAATACTGAACAAATGAAAAGTCAATAAGTCTATTTAAATCATCTTTGAACTGCTCAATGTCTGGAAACGGAAATTTTTCAGCATCAATTACTTCAATATCCGATTGTGTTGCTTCTCCCGTGCCGTAATTGTAAAAGTCATCGTGTAAATAGTAAGCGTGTCCGTGAATGGCAGTTAAATTGAAAAACTCCAAAGGTCTTAATGCTTTATTCAATAATCTGTCGTGGCAAGGCAAACACAGACGAAAAGGATTTTGTCCTTCGTCTGCAAGGTCTTCAACTTCAATTTCTTTTATATTACAACTTTCACATTTCATTGTCTATGCTATTTTTTAGCCTGACCGCTAACTACCTTTTACCGTTACTTTGTATCGCTAATCATTCTATATATCCGATTGCGTAAACGGCTCTTGTAAAAATAATAAAAATCTGCATTATAAATATTTAATGAGAGAGCTAACAAAAATGCCGGAAACCAAACGTAAATATACTATCACAATTATTTCCGAGTTCTACTACTTAAAATTGTATAACAATTTGATTATCTTGCTGCAACATATCAATATGAAACTAGTGGCAACTGCATGTTGAAATTCGATAGCAAAATGGACAATTCTGTTTTAATAGCATTAGGTATACCTGAACACGGTTGGCTACCGGTGGAAATCCATCATAGGGACTTTCATCTGGAATTTGCTGCTTCAGACGTTTTAAATGATCCGATTGAGGAACTTTATAATACAGTTACCAACCTACAAGATAACGAACTTAGGAGAACAACCTGGTGGCTTGAGCCGGCAGCATATTTTTTTGACTTTGAAAGAGCAGGACAAAGCATCGTTTTGACAATTATTGAAACACAAGACCTCCATGGTGGGAGTGCCAACAATACACTGCTACTGACAATAAAAGGAACCGATAAAGAAATACTTGAACCATTTCGTATCGTTTTAAGACAGTTCTGTTCACAGTCTTACGAGGAGAATCATTGGCCTTACAAGTTGAACGAGAATAAATTAAAGAGTCTAATGTAAGCAGCAAACGGCAAAAATCAAACAATAAAACACTATCAAATGACACCAAACGTGCAACACACAAGAAGCCAACCGCATAACAAGATATTACCAATAACGTATGGGCAAGAGTAACCAAAAATAACTTGAAGAAACATGGGAATATTTAGCTTTTTTAAATCCTCAAAAAAAGAACATGAGAATGCAGTTCTTAACAGCATCGGGAAATTTAACTTTATTGAATTTAACGGCACGAAAAATTACAAAGGATTTATTGATTCCAAAATGGGCAAAAATATCGAATTACTATTTCCTATTAACGGAACGGAAATTTCCTTTTACCAGACTGAATATTTTAAAAAAATAGAGGATAATTGGCATACTATTTTAAACCAGTTAGACGATCAAAATGCAAAAATAGACTTTGAAAATTTTAATGTCACTAGTATAATGATTCCTGATCAAGGAAGTGAATTTTACGATGTGGATGGTGAGATTGTTCTTGAAAAAGACGCAACCATCATTTCTGTGATTTTGAAGGACATAATTGTAGAAGATATAATAGAAACTAGCTAATATGCGTATCGTTTAATAACCGATTTAATGGAGAGCTACAGAGTAAAAACCACATCTTTTTCTATCTAATTTTCGACCAATAATGAGTGACCACAGTATCTCAATCGTTCCGAGACGATCAAATTATCCGGACAACAAAGCCAAGGCAAAGGAAATTTTGAACTGGCTGCTATCTATGAACATAGTTAATGCTGCACCATCAGACTGCATTTTAAGTTCAAATACCGGATATGCGATCTCTGACGGTGCAAAGCAAGTGACAACTTTTCCAGACAAGTTGCCTTTTGATCTTATAACCAATGGGCTTGAAATCGTAACAGAACGAAAAGTGTTTGACACTGGACAGAACTTCATTAACGTACTGAGTTGTCCACACTGCAATAAGAACATAGCATTTGACGACTGGGATCTAGATCCTTGGAATAAGGCACTAAGTGACAACTTATCGTGTACTCGATGCGAACTAGAGACTGAAATCCACAATTATAGATTTGAACCGGATTGGGGCTTTAGCGACTTGGGATTTACGTTTTGGAATTTGCCGGAATTTAGGGAAGACTTTATTAACGAATTCAAGAAGAAACTAGATTGTGGAGTTTCAATCGTACGGCAACACATTTGACAATAATAACACGTTCAAACGAGGGTATTTCCGATATTGGATATATCAGGAAATACCCGTGGTTACCTCGACGGCCCAATCAGTACTAAGGTTGGAATAGATTGTCCAGCGATACGCGTTCTTTACTTTTTCTAGTTCGATAGATCTCAAAGAGAAAACTATTTATATAACTGCTCCCTTATACTGACCAAAAGCTGCGCGAGCTTGCGAGAATCTGGTCGTTCGGGTAGAGTACATGATTTGGAAAGAACATCAATTTCCTTCATTAACCGCTCTGATTGCCGACAAAGGTCATCGTATGAATAATATCCGCTTTTTATTTTTAACAGATATTCTCTATTCGGCCTTCTTACCGATAATATGCCATCTAGCAATATCTCCTTCGCTAGCTCAAGCAATCGGATCGTATGCATCATGTTCTTCGCATCGTAACCTTGCCCATGTTTCAAAGTTCCTTGGAAACGGTTTTCATTGCGTCGAACAACCCAATCAAAGTACTCTTTATAAGCTTTGCAATACGAAGAATAGGCATCTTGATTTACAAAAAGATAGGCCTGTAGGACTTCGCTCTTGGGAACCGATGTGCAGGATACCTCCTGACTCCCCGATTTAGCAATAATTCCTTTGTACTCCAAATTACCGATGGGATCGTAAAATAAAGCATACAAATCTCTGGTATGGTTTATCTTGGTCAATCCGCAACCCTCCTGTTTCCACTTTCTTAGCCTTAACCATTCTTTCAATGGTATACTGTCGTTGCCCTCCAGTATGAAGCAGAAATCTATTAAGCTCTTTCGCTTTGGATCCATAGGATTGTTGACTTTCTTACTTAATCCCTGTGCTTTGCGGATCTGGACCATCGCATACCGTGCGAATGTCGATACGGTTTCTCGTGTAATAAAATCTTCTACCCGAAACGATTCGAAAATGGGATTTTTGTACAAAATGCACTCCGCCGGACTTGCTAAAAGTTCCAATATATTGGGATTGCTCTTAGACAGCAGTTCCACAAAGCGTCCCAGTTCGTAATATACCTCGTCATTGCTTGAGCTGTTGACCTGCGCAATATATTGGCTGCCAAAGTACTGATCGCGCGGCAGATAAAATACGCCTTTGATATCTGTATCTGACCCGGTCGTTGCAAGGCCATATGCCCGGCTTCCCACTATAGCTTCAAATAGTATTAAACCTTGGTCACGGAGTTCTTTGATAGTCATGGCTATAAAGTGTAAATTTCAAATATTCTTCTAACTTCTGCTTTTCAAATTGGGTTATGGGAAGAAGTTTCGCTTCTCGTACAAGATATGGAAACTGCTCGCCTATATATGATTTTATATCCGAGGACAACCTGTACTCGAAGCGCTCGTCTACCCTACTTTTTAAAGACAAAAGTGCTTTTATCTCGTCTTTGATATTATCGGGCAATAAGACCGCTAAATCCTCAAATGCCATTGGAGCATACGAATTATGGACAATACTCCATTCAGCCGCCAATAATGATCTCAATATATAAAATAGCGACTTCAACCTGATGGTCTTGCGATCAAGATCCATCATCTTGCTTCGAACCGTGCCCAAGTAATGATGTACCTGCCTACGGGCGCAGAAAAAATTTTCAATCTGCTCTAAAAAACTTATTTTGAAACCTTTCTCCTCGTGATAGACGATCGGTGATTGTATCCATTCGAAGGGTGTAGCATTGCTTTTAAATAATAAGGTCAGCACTTTTTTGATGTCCCATCCTGATACGTCAAGTTCGCCATTGATCGGGAATTTCAGATCCATATCCGGCAAGAAGACCGAAGAGTAATCTTCCATATTCCTGACGAAAATAAATCTTACATCATAATCACTGTCTACAGAAGGAAATCCCCATCCCCTGCTTCCGGATTCGCAAGCAAACAATATTGTCACATTTTCTGCTCGAGCAATTTCATTCAGTTTGTCTATTATCTTATCTTCCATACCAATTAAAGTTTTAACATTTTTAATTTTCTAATCTATAGATTGGAACACCACAAAGATCAGTACAGGATGACGCAGCCTTTTTGCGCAATTAAAAAACAATAAGAAAAAGCATGCAACGAACTAAAAAACAGCCCATTAAATTTAAAAAAGAATAAAATCAAAGCATTACAAAGTTTCAAGTACGCAGTTAGATTGCGTAATACTGTAGATTTCCATTGTTTTATGCCTGCGCTTTTAGTAATTTTAGGGGAGGCAAATTATTAATTGATAGTACTGTGCAGCTCCAATAGAGTGGAGATGATAGATGCCAATGACCATATAAGGCGAACATGAGAAGAATATTTTACGTATTATTTGCTTTGACTTTTATGGGTTGTGGTGATAATAAAAACAGAGTGGACAATAGCACGCTGGTAGACACAAATAAGTTAAACAAACAGCCCTCTTCGATGGAAATAGGGCAAAGCGATTATAAGATCTTGCCAATTGATGAAAGTGGTAGCGACCCAACTTTAGTTGCATTTATAGATAAACTGAAGAAAATTGTTTCAGAAAAAGACACCTCCGAATTGTTTAAGTCATTGGATACTGCAATCACGGTAAGTTATGGCGGGGGCATTCATGGAGTAATTGAATTTTCTAAAAACTGGAAGCTTGACCGACCTGAGGAATCTGAATTATGGAAAACTCTTGACCAAATATTAACTATGGGCGGAACCTGGGAAAATGATGGTGAATATTTTTGCATCCCCTATGCTCAGTCTGAGAAAGCCTTTAATAAACACACATACGACTTCGACTGGTATTCTACAGCTGTGTGCATTTCATCTGATGTAACAGTTTATGAACAACCTAGAACAAATTCTTTAAAAATTGCTACTTTGAACTATGACATCGTGGAAATCGACCATGAATTCACAAATTCGGAATTTACAAAAATCAATACCATTGATAAAAGAATTGAAGGCTACGTAAAGATGGGTACGCTAATTCATGTAGCTGCACCAAAATTGGTAATCAGAAAAATAGACAAAAAATGGAAAATAGCAGCATTTGCACCATTCGATTAATACCTTTGATTAAATCTGCATTGCGTTCTGACATAAAAATCATTGTGACTATTCCTGAATATATGGAAACTTCTAAATGACAACCACAGCAGACAATAATTAAGTTTTCGTCTTGTCTGCGACCAGAGATCAAAACTTAGTTGAACGGAACTGAGAAGCGATCATTTGTTCTTAAATTACCCATATAGTTTATATATTTAATTCTAGAGAAGCCTTTTAGAACTGCGTCCGAGAATGTTTGTCGTTGTTGTACCTTACTTTTTCAATTTTTTCTTGAGGTGTTCATAATCGCTGTCAATAAGAAGATGTCCGTCAATCGTGAATAATTTACCTTTATTGCTAAAAAGCTTAAACTTTTTAATTCTTTTAAACTTTTTGTCTGTTAAAATCAGCCATATGGGGTTATTCAAATAGGCTGTCATGGGGAATTGTTTATCTATAGTTTTAGTTCTTTGTATGTCGGAAAGGTTTATTCTTCTCCTACTCCATCCGAGCATATTATTTACTTCTAAATATGTATCCGTTAATGTAAATTCACTCCTTACTAGCAATCCGATTGCAATGAATAGAAAGCCCAATACAAAAAGGAACCAAGTCCAAAAATCCTTGCCGATCCCTTCAAATTTCAGGTAAGTTATAACAGCGCATAGACAAAGTGCGACTCCTATAATCAGAATAGCTTTTATTTTTCTGTAATCTGTCTTCAGTTTCATTTTTATAGCTTAAGTAGAACTACGTTACTACCGCAATTGTATATCACGAACCATTCTGTATATCCGAATTGCGTAGAAGGTTCCTGTAAAAATAGTAAACTGAAAGTTATAAAGTTGAATGGAACCCATACATAACAGTAACTGAATCTATAGTGGAAGCTACCAAACGACTAAAAAAACTGGCTACAATAACTAAGTTTTCATCCTTAGCCCTGCGGGCAAGACGAAAACTTAGTTATTAGCGGGTCATTGTTGTTACCATCCCTGCGGTTGATTTTCGTCTGCCCACCAGGAAAATCCCGTTATCCCTTTTGCTTTTAAGCGCTCAATGATTTGCGCTGTGTGATGTTGGATATGTCTTATGTTATTTATATGAAGCTCCAATCGGGTATATGGATACCATTCAAAGCCTGATTTATCGTTAAGAGGAAGTGCTTCAATAGTAGTCTGCAAATTGTTTGTCACCTTGTCGACAAAAGATAATACTTCTCCTTTTGTATGAAATCCCTCAACTTTTATACCTTCATTAACATTTTCCCAGTCCTGTGAACCACCGAGGCTTTCTGCTCCTTCAATAGCATTCTCGAAGGGAACATAACTTTCGTTGTTTGCTCCCAAATAGTACTTTGTTGCCCACAAAACGTGATAGGTAATTTGCCAGTTTGGATTGTTGTATTCATCATTATTCCATTGTTCGTCAGGAACTTTTCCTGCCGCTTGTCGAAGCATACCAAGACTTGCCTTATACTGTGAAGCAAGAATTTCTGTAATTGTTTTGTTGTCCATTTTTTCGCATTTTTATATAATCCAACAAAAATAAAATGGTGTTGTGACAACTGTGTGTCATAAGTAGAAAGAAATTACGATTCATGAAACGACAACTAACTTATCAATCCTGACAAGACGGGTTTAACTATTCGATCTCCGCTCGCCCCGGTATATGCAAATCGCTGGCGCGTGGACTTTGTCCCGCGCCGAATTAACATATAAGGCTATCTCTATATATCCTTATTTTGGCACAAAAAAAACGTCCTGATTCAGAACGCTTGCTATATCTATCTAAATTGGAAAGCTCTACACCAAGCTATCAATTTCCTCAATGGACAGGCCTGTTCCTTTAGCTATATCAGCTATAGACACCCCCATTTTTTTGAATTCTAAAGCTATCGCACGTTTCTCGGCTTCAGCCTTGGCTCGTTCTTGCTCTAACAACTTCTCAGCTTTTGCACGCTCTTGATTTTTAGCCTTTTCCAATAAGTATTCTCGTGTTCCCATTGTAGTATTCCTTCCGGTTTTTACTTCTACCTCTTTCTCAAAGATAGTAAACATTGTTTGATTTTTAAAACTCACATAACGTGCCAAGAAGTCGTATATACCCTGCCGCGTGTCCTTATCCATCTCACGCTTGATCATTTCTCCATAGAGATCATGCTTGATCTCTTTCAGCTGTTCATCTGTAACATTGCGATGAAGGATCGCCAGCAACGCCGTGAGCACGACTACCGCAAAGGGATTGTCGTTCGTCCGAAGTACGGCCTCGTCCTGATCCAATATCTTGTAACTATTGAATCTATAGGTAAGACTCGTACCCATAAACTCCTGAACATAAATAGCCGGACGGTAATTTCTATTTCCATCGGCTAGGATCGCGATGGCTGTAACAGGTACTTTGTATTTATCGGATATTCGGTAGAAATATTCAAACATCCGCTGGGCGAGGTCGCCTTTTCCCTTGCTCGACTGTACCTCTACATGGCAGAGCACAAACTGCTCACTCCCATCCCTGAAATAAACTTTTACGAGCTTATCGACATAACGCACCCCCTTGTTATTGGGCTCGGGTGGAAATAGGCTCTCAAACTCCTTGTCCAGATATTCAAACTCCCGGTCAAAGTCAAAGATTTCCCTAGCATTGGAAAAAAAGAAATTTAGAAAATGCCCAAATGTTTGCTCTATGATGGATTTCCATATCGGGTCGTCTATACGTCTTGATGATCGGCTCATACTTTTAGTTTATCGGGTTAATAGGTTAAAGATAAAAATTAAAAACAATAAAAACTAATATTTTTAGCAAAAAAAGTAACAAAGACTCAAAACAGATCACTAATTTAAGAGAACAATAGATCAAATGGTTTCCACTTTTTTACTATTTTTGGAACGGAGTTGTGATCAGACAAGGTTCTCGGCCTGCCGAAAGTAATATGCAAAGCGACAACAACGAATACCAGTAAAAACATAAATCTGACCAACGTAAAAATCAGACAGGAAAAAGAAAGAGATATTACGAATCAAGAGTTTGAAACGACAAGCCGCTAACGTACGCTTTGCGGCAAACGGAATGAGTAGCTTCATGAGGTGTTTCGTGGTACCCCTTATGCGATCACTATAACGTACAGCACATAAAGCAATGGATAACGAAAAGACATTTAAAACAAAGACAGGCTTTTGCCATGTTTTACCGGATAAGATTGTTCTTACACGTGACGGAATTACCGGAAATATTACGACCGTAACGGTTGGAGATAATATTTCAAGAATATTAATTATTTACGGTGGACTTTCAATCGGACTTTTTTATTTCGCATTCGACAATTATAGAAATGGACAAATAGTACAGTCGATATTATTCGGACTTTTGGGAGCGTATTTAGTTTACGGAATACTTAATAGTATCAGTAACTCTGCGACACCAATCATAGACCGACAAAAAATCAAAGAAGTTAAATTAAAAAAAGCAATTGTCGGCTTGACACGTTCAAGATTTGAAGTGCTATTTGAAAACGATCAAGGCAAAATAAAAAAACGATTAATAATGCTTCCTGGTTCATTGACAAACGGGCAAGGGGAAACGGAGAAAGCAATTAAAATAATGACCGAAGAAAAATTAATAACGAACCGAAAAAGTAGTGATAACCAATTTTAGGAAGACGGAAAAAACTGAATGAACGGGATAAAAAAACATAGAGGATCCAGACGCTATTATAAAAAATTAGCGACAGAAAATGACCTGGATAAAGCGACTTGCCTTGACTTTGATAATCCTGAAACTTGGTTTGAGAATTGGCACCTACATTTTGACTGGAATGGTTATGGTAATAACTGTTTTAAAAGACGAAAACCACATCTCGACAAGTTGTTTAGACACTTTGATATACTTGTTGACAAGACAAAAAGGCTGAAAACAGACTTTCAGCTATATTCAATTTTACTCGACTTTGCCAGTTGTAATGATGCATTATTCCTACATACACCAAATCCGAATAACAGTCAATTTCCATTTACAATTTCAGACTTACAACCAACCACAACATTAACAAATAGAGGGCTGGATGATTATATCAATAAGTTAGACGGCTATGAAAAGCTTTACGGACAAGCCGACGAAGCCTTCTGCCTAATATACAAGAAAAATGTAGGACAACCTTTTTGACAGAAGAAGAACTATTTTGGAGTTCGTATATTAACAACGACTAATGTTTAATAGCATGTATATGCCGAAACTAAAAACTTGGATTATTTTTTTGTTCTTCCTTTGCATCACATGGTGGGTGTCCCGCAGTTGCTCCGCAGATACTCGAAATTTCAGAAAAGTATCATTTAGCGAAATTAAGCAACTTGAACGTGGCAAAATAACATCTTGGTCGAATGCAGACAGTTCAGTGATTTTGAAATATCTCTTTGAAGACTTGAATTTTTTAGCAGACTACATCATATATGCGATGATAGAGGTGCGCAGCGGTGCAGATACACTTTATTATCTCCGTCGAGTATCTACTCATACTAATGATGTAGTTTATTCTGATTCCCTTTTTGTATTTCCCAAACATAATGACGGCATTACTGGCTGGTATCATGTCCATGCGAACGGCAGTTATAGCATGGATTACGATAGTACAAAGTGGCAGACAGTTTTGCTTGAAAGAGAAGATATTGCAGAACAGAACAAATCGGTGAATGGATTGCCCTATGGTACATATAAACTTGAAGATAATAGTTTAGTGAGACTGAAAGATGGTGAAAATCCGTTTGTCAATAGAGATTCGGAAATTTACGGAATATTCTATGTTACTCCACCGGGAACAGGGCCCGTAGATATCTTTAATTTGGATTCTTTGAGTAAAATAGTACTAGGTGATAAACCTCCCGAAGTAATTAAACCACTCCGTATTGCCGATTAATGTCAAATTATGAATGCTATACGATGTCAGTAAAACCTTAAGGCTCCAAAAAACCAACATAACTTCCTAAAGAAATTTGCTATCTTTAACTAAAGTAAACTTAGAATATAGAAATAACAACTGTCACCAACAAGGGTTATCTTCGGTACTGCATCGCGGTTGCATCAAACGGGCTGAATAATCCCTCCATGACCATTCGTATGCACTTAAATAAATTAGTAAATTTTAGTGAAACCTATACAAATTGAAAGAGCCAATTGAAGTCTTAGTTTTGGAAGACAGGTTATCAAGTTTTATGACGAAGCTGAATACAAACTGCACTCTAAGGACAACATCAAGAGTTATGATAAAAGCAAACTATGCAATCGACACTAACCGAAAAGGACATTTATGAAGTTCTTCGCCAGACACTACCACGACAGAATGACTTTGCATCTTGTGACTATACAGAGGAACTGCAAGAACTATTAGATTTTGGTGTGACCAGTAAGTTAATGTTTCTAGACCTAATTGTTAGGCACAGACAAGAAGTGCTTGCAATCGATGAGGATCCTTTAGACGACTTTCATGTTCAATATTATAAATCTGAATATGGCGAAGAGTATATTGACGAAAGAATTAAGGACAAATTTTGGTTTGCTTATCCTGCGTTAATCAGAATTACTTTGGAATTAGAGTTCGGAGAAAAATATAAATCCTATTCGAACAAAAGAGACAATATATGACCTCTCCGCCGCTCACGGCGGTTTGGCAAAAGTGGTGAAAAATTCTTCTCCAACGTTGCAGATATTTTACTAATTTTATCTTAACTGCGAGCTTCGCCACCTCAATTGTATGGGCAGATGTGACCGCGACAATAGACATAGACTCCTATTCTCAGCTCTATTTCAAAAAAGGCCCTGACAATGAAATAAAATTCATTGAAGAAAATTGGGACAAATAAGAAAAATGTATAAAAAATAAACCCAGGCCCTACATAACAGAAAATTTTAAATCGATCCCCACCTCGTTACCGTGCCTAAATCTTTCATAAAACAGCCCAATACTCAAGCCTTTCATAAAGTTCCTGTTAAAGCCGAGATATTTCGAAATACCGAGCTGATAATCTATCTTGGAAAATACTGAAGCTCGTCCATAAAAATCTAGATGATCCCAGCCCCAATAAGCATAGTAGAACCTGGCTCCAACTTTTTGTAATTTATCAACATTAAGGTAATCAACACCCAGGCCTGCTTGCATATCATTTTTACCTAGACCGTATAGAAGCTGGATGTTGCTAAATTTATGCTGATTTGCGGCAAACCGCCGTTGCCTGAAATTTAAATTAATGTAGTCCTTAAGTTTGTTAATAAAAAAGAGGTTAGAAACGGCAGTTTGGATTTGAATGTCGTGATTTTTAGTATGTGGGGAAAATCTATGATGAAAATAAGTGTTCAGAAACTGCTTTCCTTCAAAAATGCTTAATCCCTTTGACACGGTATAGCCAACAGGTAATCTCTGCGTAGCGGTATAGCCTAGATAAAAGGGATTGTCCGTGTAACAAATAACAGCCATACTACCATATCGATAACACCCCTTCTTGGGTATTGTTGTAAGGAAAACTCTATATTGATCCGCAAGTTGCAAGCGTTCCTCAAGCTGCTGTACAAATGA
Organism: Sphingobacterium olei; assembly: GCF_005048855.1. Lineage (GTDB taxonomy): Bacteria > Bacteroidota > Bacteroidia > Sphingobacteriales > Sphingobacteriaceae > Sphingobacterium > Sphingobacterium olei. Next base: position 127,843 of record NZ_SUME01000010.1, on the reverse strand, counting down.
CGTAACCAATTTAGCTTCCGACAAACCTATATTTTCTGGAGACCAATAAGAGGACACCCGCCATTTTTGCGCATTGCTAAATTCAAGTGTATAGATCCTTCCATCAACACCGAGCGGCCACCTTTGTATATCTTTTTGTGAAGGTAGTTCTGCTATATTCGACTCTTCTATTATTCGATTAATCTGATCAATTTGGTGTCCTGTTAGCTCTACTCTATTCGAATGAAGCTTTTCTTCCCGATCGGATCTACGACGGTTTATTTGGTAAATATAATTGACAATGCAGCCGTAAGGTCGTCCGTCTTTGGTTGAAATTTCCACGATCTGTATGCCATTCCAAAACCGAAACGACGTTGGTTCTTTAAGGTTTACAAATTCCTGCAATTGGAATTCCTTCAGTAAAGATGCATGTTGCCTATCCCAACCAACAGTATCACCCAAAATTTGCTTGACCTGCCCGATCGCTTGCAGGGACCAAATTAGAAGGAATACGATTAATGAGAAACGCTGCAGCACTGTAGATCCAAAACTTAGTTATAGTGCAATTTACAAATTATTTTAGAGCCTTTTAATAACAGGAGATGTAAATGATTGTCTTAAAAACGCATTTTAAGGAAATTTTTTTTCGGCGATTTGTATTCTGATCATCTCCATAATACTGCTGTTTAACATTCCAAAACATGAAAATTAAAATAGCAGCTTAGCTTTTTATTACAATTAATCATTATCTTAGTATGCCATAAATAGCCGTATTTTATTAAATTAATGCAGAAAAATTGTTAACTAAACCTTCATGAGAATCCCTATTATTCAAGGAATCATCGAGAGAAGATTACTCATAAACTTCGTTGCGGAGCCGGAATATGTTCAACGTATCCTACCGCCACCCTTCCGTCCAAAAATATATCGCAGTAAAGCTGTTGTCGGAATTTGCCTGATTAGGCTTAAAAATATCAGACCTAAGGGTTTGCCAAAATTCATGGGTGTAAATTCTGAAAATGGGGCTCATCGGATTGCTGTGGAATGGGATGAAAACGGTGAGATAAAAGAGGGTGTATTTATCCCTAGGAGAGATACCTCATCAAAACTAAATGCACTGGTCGGAGGTAGATTATTCCCGGGGAAGCATTTCTTTGCAAAATTCAATGTAAACGAACAGGACGGCCATTATCATGTAGACTTTACCAGTTCGGATAATACGTATATACATATTGACGCCAAGCATAGCGAATGCTTCGACAAAAATTCCATTTTTAAAACACTGAAAGACGCCTCCGAATTCTTCAAGGCTGGATCTATCGGCTATTCTCCCAATGGAAGAGCTTTTGACGGACTAGAACTGGACACCTATAAATGGAAAATTTCTCCGCTGGAAGTCGAAAAGGTAAAGTCCAGCTTCTTCGATGACAGGGATATTTTTCCGACAGGAACTGTACAATTTGATAATGCCTTACTGATGGAAAAAATTGAACATCAATGGAAGTCGACGAAACAAATTAAGTTCCCGTAAATACCGCATATATGAATGACCTAACAACTAAAGATGTGAATGAAATGCACAATTCATTACGACCTAATGCCCGGAGAGCAAAAACTGCAATTACATTGATATGGGTCATCCTAATACTCGACATCTTTTCTTTTATTTCAGCATACCTCCAATACGGATTGCTGTATGCGCCTGAAATATCTGAAGAAGCTGCTGAAGCGAATGACCTCAGACAACAAATCATAGGTGGAGTATATCTGGTATGCTTCGTGATTTCGGCAGTTACTTTCATTAAATGGTTTAGACGGGCTTACTATAATCTGAGTCAAGTGGATTCTTATGTATCGTATTCCAGCAATGACGTAGCAATAAGTTGGTTCTTGCCGATTATCAACCTTTTTAAGCCGTACCAGATCACGAAAGAATTGTATCAAAAAACGAAACAACTTTTAACTGAAAACAGCATAGAAAGCAGTGTAAAACTATCGACATCGACCGTTATCGCTTGGTGGACGCTCTGGGTCATCAACAGCATCCTTGGTCAAATAGCTTTACGTCTAGCAAGAAATACAAACACGGTGGACGACCTGTTGTTAAGCACATGGCTTGACATGGCATCTAGTTTAATCGGCATACCTCTCGCACTCCTGGCGATAAAGGTAATAAGGGATTATGCGACGGTAGAACCGTTGCTATACGAGATACAAAGTGAGGATCTCAAAATAGAATCGGCGATGACCTAAAAGTGGGATATTCCCGATGAAATCAATTTTTCATGTAACTTACAAGTTATAATTTTGATTTATTAACCGAGTCAAAGAGAAAAACTAATAATATGGATCAGGCAAAACTCGATGTAATACTGGATGGCCAGCCTTTTGAAGAGGCTGCTGAGGATGGGCGTTTCGCTATATTTTTCGATGACGACGATGGTCGTAGCGAGGAGAAATATTATATCCGGGCCAACGAAGAAGGTCTACGACTGGTTGCTTATCAACTTTTATGTGCCGCTCGGGATCTAAAAGTCCAGACAGTAAACAAAGAATACCAAACGGTAAAGTTAATGACAGATGAGGACAAATGGATAGATAAAAGTTCTGAGGTCGTAATACGTTATGTAGAGCCTCTAGAAATAAATTCAAAACAGGCTCGCGCAGCAACTAAAGAAACGTGGAAACACCGCGCCGCGGAAATCGGATGTGGCCTCCTTGGTATCTTTTTGCTGATATCATTAGTCGTGGGAATCTTTGAGGTGCTTACCTATCTTACATGGAAATAAAAAAAGCAAGTATTGGCTTGACACATTCCAAATGTGAGGTCCTACTGCTGGCAACAACAGCGGGTACGGCTCAAATGACGAAACAACTGATAACGAAAAGATAAGAAAATGGGATTTGGATTTAACTTATTTTTCCTTTTTTTACTCCTGCCCTTATCGGGTATTCTATTAGTAATCTGGCTAATATCAAAAAGATCCATCTTTGGTAAGGCCCTTGGCTTGATCTGGATTGGAGTAGCCGCCATGGGATTGCTATCAGTAACAATTCAATGGTTATTTGCGCAGAAGGTTTTGTCTAAAAATGATTACTACGGTACATACGTTATTGATCGCGATTATTTCAAAGGGCGACAGGCTGATTGGCAGTATAATAGTTTTCGGTTTGAAATACGAAACAATGATTCGATTTATTTTTATGTAGCGGATAAAGATAAAATAATCAACACCGTAAAAGGAACTATTCAGACAGTAAAGCCATACGAATCGCATCGATTAATGATAAATATGGAACAGCCTGGTCATCATATTTTAGCGACTGATCCGACAACATACAGAAATGCATGGAATTTTTTCTTAGTTTTTAACTCGAAAAAGTTTAAGAATATGTATTTCAAAAAAGGAAAGTGGAAAAAATTGGAATGAGACCCGGATTCGTTAATTTATAAATACAATAGCAAAATAAATGCACATTCGCTATATTTAGACAATGAACAAAACATATGGGACTATTAAACCTTTTCGCAAGAGAAAATAACAACTCAAAATCACCTCTTCAGCGAAAGCAAGCGTCTGAAAAGATTTTAAAGCAACTTGGCATCCCCTATATAGACCATTTGCCTTACATTGAATCGGAAGAGGAAGCAAAAATCCGTACTGCACAAGATATTACAAAGAGAGTACTAATACTAGCCTACTTACTTTACATATTAGAAGTACCGCAACAAAAAGATAACATAACCAACTACTTCAAGGAATACGATATATGGGACCACGTCTCGCCTGATGAAAGGAGGTTATTAGAACTGGACAATTGGGATGAGCAGGATAAAACTAACGTATCATGGCGTGCCGAATCTTTATGGGTATTATTGTGGAGTATTAGATTGGTCGACAAATTGACACTAAAAGATGATTTTGTCATTGCTCAAGCGATCATCGAAAAATTGCCGGAATTTCTGAGTGATCCGTCCGAATTTATCCGTCAAGTCCGGATCCGTGCAACCGCAGATATCTTGGATTTTTCAGACTTGATCTATCGCACACATTGGGCTGTTCGCAACGCTTACCTAGAAGGTAAACCTGCCCCCGCTGCTCTGTCAAGTAGTACGGTAATGGAGCGGCACTATGCTGTCAATTGGATAACGTTCCAAGCTGATGAGTGGGATGAGGTGACAACAGATACATAAAATATCATTTACAAATTGCACCCTCATATTCGACCAGCTGCAGTCTATCCTCCATAACTGGTAAATGTCTGCTTCGGAATAATCCCCCCACTCGCACCGGTATATGCAAATCGCTGGCGCGTGGTCTTTGTTCCGTGCCTATTTTTATTGGCAAATTATCGACATATTAAGCAATCGGATAGAGCATATTTGACAAACCGAACGAATTAAACTCTTATGAATAAAACGGAATTGCTACACATATTTTCATCCTCCTTACTAAACACTACCAATGACAACTAAAATTGTAACATAATGGAGCTTTCAAATAATAACGCAAAGATTTTATTACTCGACATTCATCAAGACATAGAAGAATTTGCAGATACTTTGGTCACCAATATTCTTGACAAAAAAGATTTCAACTTTTTAACGTACCCGCCAAATTGTGGTTTGACAGAATTAGAGATTGAAGAACTCAAAAAACTGGGTAATAACGAACACTTAAAAAATGGTTTAAGAAAAGTTATTGCTGATAATTCAGCAGGCATCATTTTCAACATGCTTAACTTGTTTGACGGTACTGGGTTTCCCAAAAACAGCAATGACGACTGGACGGGGTTAAAACTGATAGACAAAGAACCTGACGAAAACTCGGAGCCAGTTGACGACTGGCTACACGACAAATTTTACGAAACATATTGGGACTGGAAAAAAATAAGGGGTGACAAAAATTGGAAACTGGATACATTAGATGAATGAGAGCTGACGCGAATTACTCGCAGCTTTAGACGAAAGACAGCAAAATAAAGAACTACGACCGGGCAACTATGATTGAACAAATTTATTTTTCAGAAATAATAAAAGAATTTCTTGCAGAGAATTTCCCCGAATTTCTCTCGTCTTTGGATTTTAAAGGCGATGGCTCATTTGATTGTGATCTGAGAAATCAAGCGGATACATTTTCTATCTGGCTAGCCACTTACAATTCAGAAATAACAATCGGATTAGAAGATCCTGATGGAAAAACTGACATTCACACACATTTAAGCTGCGATGACATGGAAGACTTGCCTGAAACTTTAGATCGATTAGCAAAAATGATAAATGAAATCAGAGAAGATAAACTAGTATTATATAAAGATGAATCCGGTTATCATTGGACAGATGAACCAATGGTTTGGAAACACCTGAAACTAGGTGATCGATATACGATATTCCAACGGTGTAATTTGTGTTTTTCTTTTAAATAGCCGATTTAATGATTGCGGCTGAGAAAAGCCTAAACGGTCTGCTACTTCGGCTACAGAAAGATTTGTGCTTGCTAACAGTTGTTTGGCAGCATCGATGACTTTAACTTCAATTCTTTCCTGTGCGGTCTGGCCGGAAACTATTTGGGAAATATCGTTGAGATAGCAACTTGTTAGCTGAAGTTTTCGGGCAAAAACAGTTAGACTCGGTAATCTACCGGTGTTTTTTTCATTTGGTTTAAAGGTGTGGATTAGTAAGTCCTGATATTCGCGATCTATCGCACAGATCTCCTCGAACCTGTCATTGAACCAGCGTTGATAGAACCTATTCATATGCTGTAGAAGCAATTCGGTATAGGAAAATAAAATATCGGCACTCATGCCGTCGGCATCATTTTTTGATTCTTCAGCAATTAAATGGAGAAGAGCTTTTACTATATGCTGTTCTTCATCTTTCAATAACAATGATTCCGTTGTCGAATAATCGAGAAATCCAAAACGTTTAAATCGGCTTTTTAGATTATTACCTTTGAATAACACCGGATGGAATGAAAAATATTGCCCACGGTCTATGATATCTTTACATGCTTCTAGCCTTGAGTCATTCTGACTAAAAAATAATAACATACTTTTGTTATCTGAATAATTTTCTTTCACAGCTCCCAAAAGTACCACAACAAATCCGTTGTTCAATAACATTCGCGCATCTTGTAAAAAAAAATCAATATGGGTAAAAGTCGCAAAACGGAAAGATTTATCTTGCGTTTCGTTAGAGAGCACCTTATGTTCTAAATCATTTTTTGTGTTGCCGTTGATATTTTGGTGTATATTTTTTCGCATAGTTGAAAGGTAGATTACTATCTAAACTCGTATCTACTCCAAAAGTTTTATGTTTCTGGTAAAATATTGTTAACAACTGCCGTAAATATAAAGATAATCATACCAATACGAGTCGAAAGATAGATCAACTAAAAGTCGTATACGAGTGCATCTATGCGGATAATTTCTTCTTCACTCAAATCGAATTTTAAAGCATTGGCATTTTCAATAGCTTGTGCAGCATTTCTTGCTCCCGCTAACGCAACTGTAATACCCGGTCGCTCAACAGTCCATCGCAACACCAATTGTCCGAGTGTGGCATTGTGCTCTTCAGCTATTGGTTTTAGCTGATCCAACAATGCATTGGTCCTTGCTATAAAGTCTGGTTGAAAATAACGTAAAGTTGCCCTGCTATCTCCTTCCTGGAATTGATAACCTGCATAAATTTTACCGGTTAGCAACCCCCTTTGCAAAGGACTATAGGCCAAAATAGATTTTTCGTTTACAACACAATAGGGTAATGTCTCCTCCTCGATTCCACGGTTTACCATGCTGTATGGTACTTGATTGGACACCAAAGGCACTATTTTACCTGCTTCGATCATTTGGGCAGCGCTATAATTACAAACACCTGCATGACGTACTTTTCCTTGTTCAATAAGCTGAACAACCGCCTCAAAGGTTTCATCAATCGGTGTAGTGCTATCTGGCCAATGGATTTGGTACAAATCGATGTAGTCTGTGCCCAATCGCTTTAAGCTTTGTTCACATTCATAAATAACGCTTTCCTTTCCAGCATATTTATAGATATCGATTGCTTTTCCATCGTTATCCTTGCTGTTCATTGCGAGATCTCCCTTCGCTAAATCCCAACGCATCCCAAATTTAGTTAAGACCTGAACGCTATCCCTAGCCATTCCTTTAATGGCCTCGCCAACAATCTCTTCACTTGTTCCTTGTCCATAAATTGGTGCAGTATCAATTGATGTGACACCCACATCATAAGAGGCCCTTATGGCGTCGACTGCATCTTTTCTATCCGTACTTCCCCACATCCAACCTCCTGCTGCCCACGCGCCGAATGTAATTACTGAAACCTCAAGATTGCTATTTCCTAACTTTTTGTATTTCATTTTCTTCTTTTTAGGTATGACCAAATTTCGTCAATAATTGAGACAATTAATTTTGTTCTAATTCCTCGGCTAAAATTAATCTGCAAAACTTCATTATTGGCGTGTTTTCATCACCTATTTTAGTTTCTCTTTCTTCTTCCGTTGACGTAAATATAGGTTGGTCTGTGTCATGGGGCCGACTAACAAAAATATCAGGAATGCTCGCCCCGTCCTGTTTAATATTAATTATTGAAAAACTATTCGAATCTTTGTCTGCAATATTATACTCAAATAAAATCTCTTGACCCGAGTTTGTATAGACTGTATGTGATCTTCTTTCCATTTTCTTAAGTTGAGTTCCTTTTTAGTAAAACAAAAAGTATTTCCGTTAGTTTACAAATGCAGCGGTTTATTTTTATTATCCATCTCCTGGATGGTGCCCTCAAAATACATTTGATAATTAATGTTGCAATTAACAAGTCTATTCTATATGTTTGGTAACATGTCAGATCAAGAGCATAATCCGTATCAATTATTTACAAAAACTATTTTGTTAAATTGGAAGTCCCAGCACGTCACTTATATTAAAGTGGAAGAATTAACGTCTATCAATAACGTCACGCTGTACGAGTTAATTCCTGATTCAGAATTATTAGATGGCGATCAAGAGACACTCTATCCTATTGATTCGGAAGATGTTCTAGAGATGCTTCTTCCGAATCCAAAAATCCGCTTTTTAGTTCATGATATCTATCTCGCTGATAACGAGGGGTAGAATACCAATCTACTTCTTTATTCCCAACACCAAAGCGCTTGCTCCAAGGATCGCCGCGTCTGCCTCGGCGAGTTCGCTGAACACTAATTTCACTTTGTTTCTGAAGATCGGAAATAGGTTTCTTTCCATATGAAGTTTCGTTGGTTTTAGGATGAAATCCCCCGCTTTGATAACTCCACCAAATAAAAGAATTGCTTCGGGAGAAGAAAACATCACAAAGTTAGCCAAAGCTTCTCCAAGTTTTTGTCCTGTATATCTAAATACTTCAATGGCTATCGGGTCTTCCTTAATCGCGCATTCATAAACTGTTTTAGAATTGATAGCGTCTTCCGGAAATTGATTGAGCATGGAACTTGGAAACTCTGCTCTCATTTTCTTCGCTGTAATAGCTATGCCCGTTGCTGAAGCGTATGCTTCCAGGCTACCTTCTGATCCCGTACTCCAGTGCTTTCGTCCACCTGGTTTTACGATGGTATGTCCCAATTCACCGGCAAAGCCGTCATGCCCATATACTAAATTGCCATTGGCAACTATACCACTTCCTACACCTGTACCTAAGGTAATCATGATAAAATCCTTCATTCCGCGTGCAGCGCCGAAAAGCATCTCGCCCAGTGCTGCAGCATTCGCATCATTGGTAATGGTGCAGCGTATGTTGAACTTTGCATGCATCATCTCAGCAAAAGGAATCACACCTTTCCAAGGCAGATTGGCAGCTTGTTCGATAGTACCGCTATAGTAATTACCGTTAGGGATACCTACACCGATTCCGTCAAAATTCTCTGCTGTACCGTATTTCTCGATTAAAGGATAAACTGTATTATATAAGGCATCAATGAAATCTTCTACCTTTTCGTATTCATCTGTTCTGAGGTCTCCTTTTTCAAGGACTTCTCCCCGATGGTTGACTACACCAAATTTAGTATTGGTCCCACCAACATCTATTCCGAGAGCAACACGTCCTGACAAGTTTGTTAACGACATTTCTTTGTTTAAAATTCTAGATGACCAAAACTATAAAAAATTGTCGTAATGCGCTATTAAAATAATAAAATAACCCTCATCAATATATAAGGCAACCAGATGTTACCCATTTAACCCGCCTTTATGAGCAATCTAGCGCTTTGCCTTGTTGTTATTTTCTGTCACTCTAAATCTTACAATTCTTTCCATTAATTCATAAGGTATGGCTTGATTAAGCGGGAATTGAACTGAACCTTTTCCTTGTTTATATGTTGAAAGTTCGTCACTAAATTCGCCGTGTCCCGAAGGTGTTGCATAAAAACCGATATGATTTTTAAACCCTGCAAAATAAACCAATGGCTTCTTATTTGTCTTATAACCGGGCATGCCATAAGCCATCAATTCTTCCGCTTCGGGTGCATTATCTTTAATCAATTTTCGAATTTTCCGTAGGATGTCTTGAACATCGTTTGGAAACTGCAAAATGTATTTTTCAATTTCGTTCATACTCAAATATTTTAATCCTTCTTAAGTCGAGCATCAATTACCTTTAGAAAATCGTTCTGTCGGGTTTCTCGCTCTGCAATTTTTAAAATTGGAGAATATCAAAAGGCTAATGTCAAACTTAGCAAATTGTGATTGGTTCTGCACTAGATCTAGGTGGGTATATCAATACGTAATATTTTCGTCTGTATCATACTTCATCGCGGGGTAGTGAAGCAGCCGTCGCATAAGCGCCATTTGTCCACATAGATAATCTTGTCTCCCAATGCACATGCCAATAAAATTAAGTTTATCTTCCCGTACGAAAGGAATATTCATATTTATCCGGAAAATTTCCGCCAATTGTTCTTCTTGTACTTCCAGTAAACTTTGATAAACTTTTGGTGAGATAGTATGGAAGCTTTCTTTCAGTTTGTCCAAACTCGGATAAGAAAAGTGCTCATCTAATGTTTTCCCCATATAAAATAAATCGTGATAAGGGTCCTCTTCCGGAAGTCCTAACACATGTGCTATTCCATAGCGTACATTGACGAAATTGCCAGCCATCCATGTGATATGATTAGTCCGACCATCGATTCGCTTCATCGCATCGGCCTCTGAAAGTCCTTCTAAAACATTTAAAAAGCTCTGGGTATGCATTCGATAAGCCGGAATAATAACGGCTAACTTTGATGATTTTGGTGTGTCCATGTTTAATAATTTTGAAGTCCGTTGTCAACTATTTTATTTTTACTAAAATTAAGGTGTTTGCCAGTGCAGATACTTATCCTATGGCAAGAAATTATTATTCCAAATGTGAAAGTTCCCTCTTCCCATTCTTAAATTTTACTTTACCCTGAACTAGTTTTGTATTTTGTTGCCTATTTTTCTCCGCAAAGCAGTAAAAAACACAAAAATCTTGGTTTTAAAAGCCCTATGTATCTAAAACATTGTTACATGAGTGCGTCTGCTTTTTAAAATAAATTATATATGGCAAAAAGGGCTATCCTCATATTATCGCTTTTCCTGATAGGTGATATCTATTTTTATCAGGCTATTATTACCATTACGCAAAATCCGCTGTTTCATATCGGCTATTGGCTTATAGATCTCTTATTAATCGCTGGAATAATATCCATAGTATTTATACGTAGAGCGGGTGACAGTGTACAACGTTTTATCGCAGTGCTGATTACGGCAATGCTACTCCTGTTTGTTCCTAAATTATTTTCCTTTCCGATCCTATTGGCAGAGGATATCGTCCGGTTGTTTCGTAGTTTTCCAGCAAGAAGCATCTACGTAAGTGAGGCTACGCTTGCAATTGGGGGAGTGATCTTTCTTGTTATCGTTTTTGGCTTAACGCGTGGAAAGCATTTTTATAAGGTGCGAAAAGAAACGATTTATTTTCCAGACCTGCCAGAGGCATTTGACGGTTTTACCATCACGCAGTTATCCGATATACACTCCGGAAGCTGGAGCGATACTAAAGGCGTGCAAAAAGGTATCGATCTGGCAAATGACCAAAACAGCGACCTGCTATTATTTACGGGCGATCTAGTCAATAATATGGCTTCAGAAATGGATCCGTGGATAGTGAGTTTCACAAAGCTGAAAGCGCCGTATGGAAAATATGCTGTTTTGGGTAATCATGATTACGGTGATTACATTAAATGGGAAAGCAGTGCGGCCAAGGATGCAAATCTTAGGCGTCTAAAGGAAATTCATGCGGAAATGGGCTTTAAATTATTGCTCAACGAGACAGTAACAATCGCCAAACAGGGCCAAAGTATTGCGCTAATTGGTGTAGAGAATTGGGGGAAAAGCGGCTTCCATCAATATGGTGATTTGAAAAAAGCAACGGCTAATATCCCTGATGACTCGTTTAAGCTATTAATGTCTCATGATCCGTCGCACTGGGATGAGGTCACTATTCATAAGCAGCATGTACATCTTACGTTGGCAGGACACACCCACGGGATGCAATTCGGCATTGAACTATTTGGCTTTAAATGGAGTCCTATCCAGTATTTCTATAAGCAGTGGGCAGGTCTCTACACGAAGGACGGAAAGTACCTCTACGTAAACAGAGGCTTCGGTTATCACGGATTAAAAGGCAGGGTCGGTATGTGGCCTGAAATCACCGTACTTACTTTGAAGCGGACTACTGACAATACAGCTGATATAATGCTAGAAACTAATTTGCCTGATCAGATGGCAACTCGTAAGAGCTATATTCGACAGGATTGATTGATCACGCATTCTATGGAGCATGAAGTTGATACCGATACAAAAAACAAATACAGCAGACGTGCCCGTTTGCTGTATTTGCAGTTCCTTAAAGCGTTATATTTATTTGTCTCAATCAGACACTTCAGTTTAAGTCAAACCGATCTAAATTCATTACTTTATTCCAGACGGATATAAAGTCACTAACAAATTTGTCCTGCGCATCCGCGCTTCCGTAAACCTCGGCAAGAGCTCTCAATTCTGAATTAGAACCAAAAACAAGATCCGCGCGGGTACCGGTCCATTTGAATTCTCCACTGCTGCGGTCGCTACCTTCATAAACTTCTCTGTCGTCGTCTATTGCTTTCCAAACTGTGTTCATATTCAATAGATTTACAAAGAAATCGTTGGTAAGCACCTCTGGACGGGATGTAAAAACACCATGCTTGGAACCATCGGCATTTGTATCCAATACACGTAATCCTCCCAACAACACAGTCAGCTCCGGCGCCGTAAGTGTTAGCAGCTGCGCCTTATCGATGAGCAACTCTTCGGTAGATACATGTGGGTTTGGTTTGCGGTAATTCCTAAAGCCATCGGCAATAGGCTCTAGGTAACCAAAGGACTCCACATCGGTTTGTTCCTGGGAAGCGTCCATGCGCCCCGGTGTAAAAGGCACAGTGGTACTGTGTCCGGCGTCTTTGGCAGCTTTCTCAACACCGGCACAACCAGCTAGCACGATCAAATCTGCTAGCGACACTTTCTTCCCATCTGCCTGCGCAGCATTAAAATCGCTTTGAATATCCTCCAATATGTTTAATACTTTTTGCAGTTGCAGAGGATTGTTGACCTGCCAGTCTTTTTGAGGAGTCAAGCGGATACGTGCACCATTTGCACCGCCACGTTTGTCAGACCCCCGGAAGGTCGAGGCTGAGGCCCATGCTGTAGTAACTAATTCTGACACCGTTAAACCAGATTCCAATACATTTGCTTTTAGGCTCGCAATATCATGGTCATCTATCAATATATGGTCGACTGCAGGAATGGGATCTTGCCAAAGCAATTCTTCTTGCGGAACATCTGGCCCTAGGTAGCGTTCACGGGGTCCCATATCGCGATGTGTTAATTTAAACCATGCTCGGGCAAAGGCATCTGCAAATTGATCTGGATTTTGAAGAAAATTTCTTGATATCTTTTCATAGACGGGATCAAACCGTAGCGCAAGATCTGTCGTAAGCATGGCTGGCGCAATTCGTTTTGAAGGATCGTGTGCATGTGGCACCGTATCAGCTCCCATACCGTGCTTTGGTCGCCACTGATGTGCACCAGCCGGGCTCTTCGTTAACTCCCATTCATACCCGAACAGATTCCAGAAGAAATTGTTACTCCATTTCGTCGGGGATGATGTCCAGGTAACTTCCAAACCACTGGTCGTCGTATCTGCTCCTTTTCCTGTGCCAAAACTATTCTTCCAACCCAAACCTTGCTCTTCGATGGAGGCTGCCTCAGGCTCAGCTCCTACTAGGTCTGAATTACCTGCACCGTGGGTTTTGCCGAAGGTATGCCCCCCCGCAATCAGTGCGACAGTTTCTTCATCATTCATCGCCATGCGACCGAAGGTATCACGTATATCTTTGGCAGCTGCGATAGGATCAGGATTTCCATCAGGACCTTCAGGATTAACGTAGATTAAGCCCATCTGCACGGCGGCAAGTGGCTTTTCGAGGTCTCGGGAATGTATATCACCATCAGCATCATCGTCCGAAACTAATACGCCTTCTTCCTTTGGCACACCTTCGGAGCCGTGACCATACCGGAGGTCGCCACCTAACCAAGTAGATTCAGAACCCCAATAAACAGATTCATCTGCCTCCCAGACATCTTCACGTCCGCCAGCAAAGCCAAACGTCTTAAAACCCATAGACTCCAATGCCACGTTACCGGTTAGGATCATCAAATCTGCCCATGAAATTTTCCGGCCATATTTTTGCTTGATGGGCCAAAGCAACCGGCGGGCTTTATCGAGGCTTACATTGTCCGGCCAGCTATTCAGTGGGGCAAAACGTTGTAGTCCTGCACCTGCACCGCCACGACCGTCGCCTACGCGGTACGTGCCTGCACTATGCCAGGCCATACGAATGAACAAAGGACCGTAATGACCGAAATCTGCTGGCCACCAATCTTGTGAATCGGTCATGAGCGCATGAAGATCGGTCTTCACAGCTTCTAAGTCAAGGCTTTTAAAAGCTTCGGCGTAGTTAAATTCCTCTCCCATTGGATTTGATAAAGAAGAATGTTGACGTAGGATATTCAGTTTTAGCTGATTAGGCCACCAATCACGGTTTCTAGTACCACCACCGCCTACATTATGTTTCATACTTCCGTTATGAAACGGGCACTTGCTGATATCGTTTGTTTCTTTTTCCATTTTTTATAGTTTTTATTGAATATATGGTTGTTTATATCTATTTAATTTTTACGGCCAAATAACGTTTATCCTATAGGTTTCAATGATTCCATTATTTATATCGGCTCATTTGAAATATAAAGATAATATATTAATAAGTGTCATCAAAATCAATTAACTCTATATCACAATAGTTAAAACCTATTACAAGACTAACTAACCTCACAGGGATTCTCGAAACTAGGCTGAGCAACTTAAACCTGTTTCGATTGTTATATCCAGGTAAAATGACAGCTATAATGAATCCATTATATTTTTCTGGCACAAGTGGTATTCTTTTACCATATAAGAACAAGAGTTTTTATCCCGAACCTTTACGGCTTAAAAGTAGGCTTGCTGTTTACAGTATATTATTCAACTCACTGGAAGTAAATAGTTCATTCTACAAGGTTCCGCTTTCGAATACTGTACGCAGATGGTCGGAGGAGGTAACAGATAACTTCCGATTCACGTTCAAGCTATGGAGAGGTATTACCCATACGAAAGGACTTATCTTTAATCCAGTTGATGTTACGAGTTTTATGGAGACTATAGATGCTATTGGCGAAAAAAAAGGCTGCTTATTAGTGCAATTGCCTCCGTCGACCGGATTTCATTCCTTTGCCCGTTTACAACAATTAATGGAAAGAATCTCAGCAAGCAATCCTAAACAAGACTGGAAGGTGTGTGTTGAATTTAGGCAAGCATCATGGTACCGAGCGGAAACATATAAATTACTGGATGCATATGGAGTTTCGATGGTTTTTCACGATAAAAGCAGTATTGGTTTGAATATAGAACAGATGGAAACAAAATTTATTTACTTACGTTTCCATGGTCCGAATGGTGATTTCAAAGGAAGTTATGATGATGATTTTTTAATGGAATACAGTTATTATATCAAAGATTGGCTATCATCCGGGAAAGAAGTCTTTGTTTATTTCAACAATACTATTGGCGAAGCAATTGCCAACGTGAACCTGCTGAAACATTATGTAGAGAATAGCGATTAAATTACGCCAACGCTTTAATTTCTTTGACACTAATGATCTTTTTTTGAAAATCGGCATGAACGAGACGAATCATGGCCTTAGCAACCTGCTGAAGTGTACTTGTACCGTTTGGAATCAGTACGTTTAATAACGGGTACATCCAACCGATATATTTATACAGCGGTAGCAGGTGCTTCTGTCCGTCTGTTGCTTTCATAAAACCGGGACGAAAATTATACACTTTTTTAAACGGCATCATCGTCAGCGTATTTTCTGTCTTCCCTTTTACCCGAGCCCACATGCTGCGGCCGTTTTCGGTACTATCGGTACCGGCACCACTTACATAGATGAATACAGCATTCGGATTTTGCGCCAACACCACTTCCGCAAAATGGATAGTCGTGTCGAAGGTAATCCGTGTATATTCTTCTTCCTTAAGTCCTACGCTACTAATTCCAGCACAAAAAAAACAAGCATCATATCCGTTAAGCCGTTCGTCTTCCGTCTTTAAATCCAAAAAATCAGGCAGAATATACTCTTTCAGTTTGGAATTTACGTGGCCACAGGGCTTACGGCTTACACTCAGCACTTCGGTAACATATGGATTAGCAAGGCATTCCAAAAGAACGCCCTCGCCTACCATCCCGGTTGTTCCTGTTAATATAATCTTCATAATGTTAAACGTAAACAAACCATACTATCTTAAGTAAACATTGCAAAGGCATTAAAGTTTTAATTTCCATAGGGATACGTGCTGTTTTTAATCAGTGAATGCTTCTACTAAAATAGTTGAACTTTCCTTACTGCTGGCTTTTGATTGACCTAAACGGACAACTATGTAGAACAACGAAAAAGCATATACCGATCTGTACGCTGGCTATTCAAACTTATTGAACTCGTAAATGACACTAAGATGGTGCTTGATGATATCATCACCCATTCTCTCCCCTTTCGGAGACAAAACATGGTTATTCCATATTTGATAAAAAAGAAGATGACTCTGTAAAGGTTGTATTATAATTATAAGCATATAAATAACATAAGAACTTGCATGTTTTTAACGACTTACATCTTTACACCATTTTAAAAAAAAAACAAAAAAACATTTTGACTAAGTGTATAAAATACACTATCTTTGTTCTAGGTTTATAATTGGTTAGTAAAGGTCTTCAGTCTCCCCGACTGAAGGCCTTTCATTTTTACAGAACAGTAGATCACGTATTTCACTCCGTATTTTCATCGGGAATAACCTTATTAATACCCTTATACGAGAAAAATGCGCTTAAAACGGGAGATTAATCCCTTGTTTTCCATGTCCTCTGTTTTTTGGCATGTGCTTTGAAAAACATTATCCAAATACAGGGCTTAACAACTAAATATAATAGATTATGGAAAATATTGAAGTAAAAGCAGCAAAATTAGGTCTAGAAAAAGGATATTATCTTTTATTGATGGCTATCTTGGAAGAATCCAGTGAAGATCAAGATTTATCCGCAGCAAGCTAGATAGAAGGAATCACCTAATGTACATACCATTCAAGAGCAACCGTCTTACTATGACATTGCTCTTTTTTTATTCTGATTCGTGGATAAGTCTCGGATAAAAACGACATATTTGCAATATAGGCAAACTATATATTGAGCACTTTGTTTATCAAATATTACGTTAAACCAACAAGTATGAGTAATTCACGTCGCAACTTTCTTCAAAAATTAGCCTTATCGGCTATCGCTTTGCCCCTTTTACCTTCTTACGCTACTTCAGATCTTGATCAGTGGTCGACAATAGATCCTCAAAAACCTGTCTTACGCGTTGCACTCATGGGATTAGGAGGTTACGCTCAGCACGTTGCCGAAGCTATGCAATCCTGCAAGAGGGCTAAAATAACGGCGCTGATCAGTGGCACTCCTTCTAAACTAGAAGAATGGGGCAAGAAGTATAATGTACCTGAGCAAAATCATTATAATTACGCAAACTTTGATGATATCAAGAATAACCCCGAAGTCGACGCAATATATGTCATTACACCTAATTCGCTGCACCACGATCAGGTTATACGAGTAGCTAGGGCGGGCAAACATGCCATTTGTGAAAAACCAATGGCCATCAATGCAGAAGAGGGCCGCGAAATGGTAGATGCTTGTGAAGCTGCCGGCGTGAAGTTATTGATTGGTTATCGTATGCGTTTTGAGCCCAATACACTTGAGGTCGTCCGCATGAGAAATGATGGTGAATTCGGAAATATCAAGTTTTTTCAAGGCCTGTCTGGATTTCGTATTGGAGATCCAAATCAATGGCGTCTTAATAAGGAATTGGCAGGCGGAGGTTCTCTTATGGATATCGGCATCTATGCAATAAATGGTGCCCGATATATGATAGGTGAAGATCCAATTTGGGTGACAGCACAGGAAACAAAAACTGATCCGATCAAATTCAAGGAAGGAGTGGACGAAACCATTCAATTTCAGTTAGGTTTTCCCAATGGTGCCGTAGCCTCCTGCTTATCTACATACAATATGGGTTCTTTGGATCGTTTCTTTCTAAACGGTGAGAAGGGTTTTGCCGAAATGAGACCATCAACAGGATACGGGCCCATAAAAGGACGTACAAACAAGGGAGAATTAAATCACCCACACGTGCCACATCAAACCATTCAGATGGATGAGATGGCGAGCATCATCCTGGATGGCAAAACACCCATTTTGTCTGTAGATGGTAAAGTCGGCCTCCAAGATATGAAGATTATAGATGCCATATATCGCGCCTGTGCTAGCGGCCAGCGACAGGAATTGGATCTGACTTAACAGACCAAAAAAATCTACGTATCTCCAATTAAATAACCATAAGGCTTCAGAGGATCTACATTGTCAAAAATCACCTTAAAAATTCCCAGTATTGGAATAAATAAGATCATTCCTGCAGCTCCCCAAACCATACCTCCCAAAAGAAGAACCATTATGGTAAACAAAGGGCCTAAACGGACTTTACTACCTGTAATATTTGGTGTAAGTACATAGCTGTCCAATTGCTGCACAACCGTAAAAAATATAGTCACGATGATTGGGACTGTAAGAGTATCTCTCGTGATCAACGTATAAAGCACGACTATTATTCCGCCTACTACCGATCCGATATAGGGAATCACGTTGATTAGAGCTGAAATGATAGCAAAGAATAACGCATTCTCGACACCAATTATAGTTAGGCCGGTAAAATAGATAATAGAAAGTATGAGTACTACTAAAAATATTCCGCCTACATACAAGCTGGATATCTGTGTAATTTCATCAACAATAAACTTAGTGTGAGCCACCTCTCCTGTTCCTGCGTACCTATTTACCAATTGAAGAACAAAATTCTTGATTCGACTTCTATAAATTAGAATCAAAATCGTGTATACGGTGATAATTAGCAGATTACCCAATAGGGAAACAATAGAAAAAACCGCTCCACTGACGAGTTTTCCAGCTGAATTAGACCATTCGGAAACTTGACTCTGTAAATACTCTTTTTGTTTTCCCTTGGAAACGTTGAAATGTTCGGAGATAAATTCATGTCCATTACCAAGCATTGTATTTAAGCGTTCTCCTAAAACCGTCATACCTGTACCTAGATTGACTAGCTCATTTATCAGGACGTAAATGACTCCACTAATCAGCAGAAGTGTCAGCAACACTGTTATCGCCGCCGTCAGAGCTCGTTTTATGCCCCATTTTTCAAGTCTACGGCATACAGGAACCAAAAGCATAGCCATCAGACCGCTTATCGCGATAGGAACTAGAAAAGTTTTTGCATAATGGAGGATAAAAAAAATCAATACTAGCAATAACAAGACTTGATTGAATCCACCTAAAACCGTAAATTTCTTCGTATCGGCACTCATGACAATAACCTGTTTATCGATTCTGCTAATTTTTGATCCTTATTTGTTACTCGGTTGCCTGCGTCGTGTGTAGTCAACCAAATCTCTACTTTATTGTATTCATTTTTCCAGGTAGGATGGTGATTTTGCGATTCTGCGAGAATCGCTACACGTACCATAAAAGCGAAAGCTTCCGAAAAATCGCTGAAGGTAAAACACCTGTATAATTTATTATCCGACTCGTTCCACATGATGAATGATTTTAAAGTCAGAACAACGAATTCAGCATAATTGTTTTAGGATGCAGCTTCGTATTATATATCATCGACGTCAGTGGAATATTTATGATTTATACCTATTGCAAAACGATTTTTGAATAGTTCCATTATTTCTTTATAATTCCTCCATAAATAAGTTTTCAAAGGTTGAGGAGAAACCGAAAACCGCGTAGCGCTCATTCATGCATTCTGAGCATATACTTATGAATAATTTGCCTTTATATCAAAACGCGATTATAATTGCGCCGAAAGGAAAATTTATCTAAGTTTGAATTTTACAAATTATGCAAACAAATCTGATTACTATACAAGATTTTTATAATGACATTTTTGGTGAATATTGTCCTCAAATAGCGCGTTATCTAAAAGATCAGAACAATGTAGATATCGGACATTTTAACGTGTTCGATATTGCAACACTCTATGATAGAAAAAATGCATCGTCAACAAAACCGACAATGCCTTACAATAGACGCACGTACTATAAGATCAGTTTAATAAAAGGTAAAAATACAGTGGAATATGCCGACAAGGTAATTACCATAGATGACTATGCCTTGCTATTTGCTACGCCAAGGATCCCGTATCGTTATGTTCCTCAAGAAGTAAATCAAGCTGGTCATTTTTGTGTATTTACCAAAGATTTTTTGGCTAAGGCTAATAGCGGAATGCATATAGACGAGTTACCTATTTTTCAACTCAATGGGGAATTCATCTATCGCATAGCTGCTAATCAGTCTAAAGAGGTAAAGCTTGTTTTCGAGAAAATGCATCAGGAAATCAATTCCGATTACATCTATAAATATGACCTCCTCCGTAACTATGTGATGGAACTAATTCACTACGGTCAAAAGCTCACACCCCTTGAAAGTGTCTCAAGTAGTATTGATGCATCTGCAAGAATTTCAACTCTTTTTATTGAATTGTTGGAGAGACAATTTCCTATCTCGTCGCCCTCGCAAAGCATACGATTAAAGTCGGCGATAGACTATGCACAAACGCTTGGAGTACATGTAAATCATCTAAATAAAGTATTAAAAGAACGAACAGGAAAAACCACCACCGAAATTATAAAAGCAAGAATACTGCAGGAGGCACGAATCTTATTGAAGCAAACACCATGGAATATTTCCGAAATCGCTTACGGATTGGGATTTGAAGAAGTGGCTCATTTTTCAAATTTCTTTAAAAAGAACACGAACATATCGCCACTGTCGTATAGAGATGTAATGGATTAAAGCGCAATAATTAGATAAATCAACCAGTTCTATTAACCCGGTAGCTTTAGCAAGAATACAATATTTGATTTTCGCAACTAATCCATTGAATTTTGCAACTACCTTTATTAACTAGTCACGACATTTGTATTATAAATTTTAAAACGAAAAAAATGTCAGACAATAGAAAAAAACTAGTCCTTATTACGGGAGGAAGTCGTGGATTGGGAAAAGATATGGCTTTGAAAACTGCAAAAAAAGGTTTTGATGTGATCATTACTTACAACAGTCAACAAGCTGAAGCGGAAAAGGTTGTAGCCGATATGAAAGCAGGTGGTAACAAGGCTTTTGCTTTACAACTGGATGTTTCGCAAAGCAAAACATTCGATCTATTTGTAGAGAATCTAAAAATCCTATTAGAAACTGAATTCCATTCGCAGTACATTGATGCGTTGATAAACAATGCTGGGTTTGGCATTCACGCTGATATGAGTAACACTACTGAAGAACAGTTTGATGCAATGGTAAATGTGCATTTGAAAGCACCGTTCTTTTTAGTACAAAAACTATTTCCACTCATTTCAAATGGTGGTAGTATTGTAAATATTTCGTCAGGGTTAGCAAGATTTACCACTACCGGTTACGACGCATATGCTGTTATGAAAGGAGGTGTAGAAACCCTTACTCGCTATCAGGCAAAATTCTTAGGAGATAAAGGTATCCGTGTAAATACATTGGCTCCTGGGGCAATAGAAACAGATTTCGGTGGCGGTGCTGTGCGGGATAATAAAGATGTAAATGCAATGATAGCAGGAGTTACTGCTTTGGGTAGGGTGGGTTTACCCGATGATATTGGTCATGTAGCCGCCTTTCTGGTTTCCAACGATTCCAAATGGATAAACGGACAGCGGATCGAAGTGGCTGGTGGGGTCCACCTTTAATCTGAATAATTTGACAATGGGGACGTCTAAAAAAGGTCGTCGGCCCCCATTGTCAAAAACTTGGTCATCTCTTCTGGACCACTTAGAAAGCAGACCAACCACCGCCTAACGATCTGTAAAGATTCACTACTGCGGATAATTCCGCTTTCTTAATCTGTGTAAGCTCTAATTCGCTTTGAAGAACATTGCTTTGCGCCGTAATTACTTCCAGGTATGTAGCCATCCCTGTTTCAAAAAGTAGATCGGCATGTTGTATGGCATTCTTTAATCGATTTGTTCTATCCTGGGCAATTTGTTGTTTTTGTTTCAGTTTTTGAATGGAAATCAGTGCGTCAGAAACTTCTCCTACAGCGTTAATAACAGATTGTCTAAATACAATGACGCTTTTTTCTTGCTCAACACGAGCGATTTCATATTGCGTTTTCAATTCCCTACGTTGCAAGACCGGTTGTGTAATACTGCCTGCTACGGCGCCAAATACAGAGGCTGGTATATTGAACCAATTGCTGGCTTTGAGTGCATTGACACCTGCTTCCGCGCTTATCACTAGCGAGGGATACATTTTAGCTTTTGCGGACTGTTGATATGCATGTGCTGCAGTAACAACAAGCTCAGCCTGCTTAACATCAGGTCTTTTACTCAATAGTTCTGCAGGTATACCAACATCCACGTAAGAAGGTAAAACAATCGTATTCAGCGTTCCCATGGTACGGATTCCCTGCGGCAATCTTCCACTGAGAATTTGGATAGCATTTTCCTGAATCTGAATCTGCTGTTCAAAATCGGGCATCAAAGATGCGGCTGCTAATTTTTGAGCTGCAACTTGCTCTACCGCAAGTAGACTGATATCACCGACCTCATATTGATGTTGCACAATGCGGAGGGTACTATCACTCAGGTTTAGATTTTGTCGGGCAATATCGTGAAGCTGGTGAAGCATAAGAAGCTGGTAATAACCCTGTGCGACTTGTGCAACAAGCTGTGTCTGTACTGCTTTCCTTACTTCCTCAGTTTGAAGGTAAGATGCTAATGCAGCTGCTTTTTGATTTTTAATCTTTCCCCAAATATCTGCTTCCCATGAAAGGGAAAGCGCCGCAGTATAGTCTTCTACATGATTTTGTCCTAAAAATTCGCCAAGGCTTAGTCCACTCATGCTGTTATTAGAAGGATTGGTACTATTAGCGGCTACCTTGAATTGAAGGTTTGGAAGATATGCGGCTTTAGCTCGACGAAGCATTAATTGCGAAGCTTCTATATTTTTGATGGCGAGCTGCATATCAACATTTTGATCTATTGCGATGTCTATCAACTCTTTTAATAGGCTGTCCTGAAAAAAATCGCGCCATGGTATGGATGCCATATTGGTTTCCGATTCCATGCTATCTCCCGCCCTATATTGATCAGGAAGCTCCGGAGGTAATGTATTTACCACCTGTTGCGTCTGGCAAGCCGTTAACGACAAGGATAAAAATAATGTAATACTGAAGTTATTTTTTATGCTCATGAATGTATTTTTTAAAAATGTTGTATCACTCGGTGTAGGTCTGAACAGATGTTGTCTCAAATTCCTGACGTGCTCTCGGAGCCAACGGTATATGCTGTTCTTTGGAAGACGATTTTGATATTTTTTCGTGTAAATACTGAAATATGATAAAAAGTATAGGAATAATAAATAACCCCAATACAACTCCAGATAGCATACCACCCGCTGCCGCTATACTGATCGAATGATTACCTTGAGCAGATGGCCCCACTGCTCCCATCATTGGTATCATCCCTACGATAAATGCCAAAGATGTCATAATGATAGGCCTCAATCTAAGCTTAGCGGCTTCAAGCGCCGCATTTGAGATTGATTCCCCGCGTTTGCGTCTTTGAATAGCAAATTCGACGATAAGAATAGCATTCTTGGCCAATAATCCAATCAGCATGACAAGTGCTACTTGTACGTAGATATTATTGGAGATTCCGGTCAGTCCAATGGCAGCGAATACGCCGAATATTCCTGTTGGAATGGAAAGAACGACTGCGAGTGGTATAATATAACTTTCATATTGTGCTGCCAGTAAGAAATATACAAAAATCAAACAAAGGATAAAGATCAGGGTGGACTGACCTCCCGACACAATTTCTTCTTTTGTCATACCTGAAAATTCATATGTATAGCCGGTAGGTAAATGCTGACTCGCAACCTCTTCAACGGCACGAATTGCATCTCCGGAACTAAACCCAGGGTTGGGAATCGCGTTGATGCCGATAGAATTAAAGAGGTTGTAACGAGAAGCTGTTTCGGGACCGTATACTCTATCCAATTTGACAAGGGTGTTGATCGGAACCATATCGCCAGACCTGTTCTTTACATAGATGCCATCCATAGATGATGGTTCGGTACGATCTGCAATATCAGCTTGTACCATCACTCGGTAATACTTTCCAAATCGATTAAAATCGGACGCCTGGGCGCTACCAAAATAGGCTTGCATCGTCTGTAATATATCTTTTGTATTCACTCCAAGTTGTTCCGCCTTAATGTCATCTACCTGAAGTTCGTATTGTGGGTAATCAGCTTTGAACGTTGTAAATGCCATTTGAATTTCGGGACGCTGCATCAGTTGTCCGATAAATCCCTGACCGATTTCACTGAATTTACCCAATTGCCCACCCGTACGATCTTGTAAAACCATGTCTAATCCATCTACGTTACTAAAACCAGGAACAGTAGGAAAAGTAAACACAAAGAAATTTGCACCCTTTATATTTGCTAATTTTTGATTCACATCCCCCATGATGGTATTAATATCTTTAATGTCACCCCGTTCTTTATGCGGTTTGAGCAAGATGAAGGCTACACCCGCAGACGGACTTGTTGACTGGGTCAGAATATTGAACCCAGCGAGCACATTCAAAGTTTTCGTAAATGGGGCTGTTTGTAACTGTCTCTCAGCCTCTCGTAGCGCCTCAGAAGTTCGATCCAACGATGCTCCAGCAGGCATGGAAAGTGAAATTGCAATAAATCCCTGATCCTCTGACGGAATAAATCCTGTTGGTGTTTTTCGGATCATAAATATGCTAAGAATAAGTACCAAGGCCAAACCCGACAATGCCACCCATTTGTAGCGAATCAAAAATTTAAGACTGCCCAGATAGTTTTTAGTAAGTCGATCGAAACCGACATTGAATCCGGTGAAAAACTTTTCTTTAAAACCTATTTCTTTACCTGTTGCTCCACCATGATGTGAAGATTTAAGAAATAACGCGCAGAGTGCCGGACTAAGTGTCAACGCATTAATTGCGGAGATAACTATCGCTATAGCCAACGTAAATGCAAACTGCCTATAAAATACGCCTGTAGATCCTTCCATAAACCCAATAGGTAAAAATACCGCAGACATGACTAGCGTGATGGAGATAATTGCTCCTGTGATCTCACTCATAGCGGATGTAGTGGCTAACTTAGGTGGGAGGTGATCATGTTCCATTTTAGAATGCACCGCTTCAACGACCACAATGGCATCATCAACTACTATACCTATAGCGAGAACAAGTGCGAATAGAGTTAACAAATTGATCGAGAATCCAAAAAGCTGCATAAAAAAGAACGTACCAATGATGGCGACGGGAACAGCAATTGCCGGAATAAGGGTGGATCTAAAATCTTGAAGAAATAGAAATACAACCAGAAATACCAGAATGAATGCTTCCACAAGCGTATGCTTTACTTGATCAATAGATTGATCTAGGGCATCCTTAGTATTATACAATACCAGATATTTAACTCCTTTAGGAAAACTGAGCGACGCTTTTTCCATAAATTCCTGGATAGCTATCTGGATTTCATTCGCATTAGAGCCTGCGAGTTGCATGACCCCAATATTAAGTCCTGCTTTGCCGTTTATACGGGTGTGACTTGCGTATGTGTAGGAACCAAGCTCTACTCGTGCAACATCCCTAAGTCTTAAGATCGAACCGTCTACATTTGAGCGGATGATGATATTTTCATAGTCACTTGGTTGATTTAATTTTCCTTTGTATTTAATAACAAATTCAAATGCTTCTGTGCTACTTTCTCCAAATTTTCCTGGCGCAGCTTCTACATTCTTATCCTGAATAGCCGCCATCACCTCTGCTGGGGTAAGTTTATAAGTGGCCATTTGATTAGGGTTGAGCCACACCCGCATAGAATAATCTTTGCTACCACCAAATGCAACGGCTTGTCCTACACCCGAGATCCGTTTAAGCTCTGGGATAATATTAATTTGCGCATAATTCGTGATAAAAGTTTGATCATACTTCCCTTCATCCTCTGTATACAGATCCAAAACCATGATCAAGCTGTTCTGTTGCTTTGCTGTAGTGATACCCGCTTGAATAACCTCCGCTGGAAGCTGACTCGTTGCCTGGGAAACACGATTCTGAACATTGACAGCAGCTTGATCAGGATCTGTTCCTAATTTAAAATATACTGTGATCATTAAGGATCCGTCATTACTAGCTGTTGAGCTCATGTAACTCATGTTCTCAACCCCATTTATAGATTCTTCTAATGATGGGGCGACTGCGCGTAATACGGTTTCAGCGTTAGCACCCGGATATAAGGCAGTTACTTGTACTGCAGGAGGGGCAATATCAGGGAATTGTTGTAGCGGTAATTTCAAGATCCCGATGATCCCCAAAATAACCAGCAGTATCGAAATAACGGTAGCCAGTACGGGCCTTTCTATAAATTTTTTAAGCATTTTATGTCTAACCTTATAGTATATTAATTGATGCTATCTTTTGATACTAACTGAGGAGTAATAAGCTGTCCATCTTGCAAGAGATCGATGCCTTTGTACACAATTTTATCCCCTTGTTTTATGCCACTCTTCACCAAGTAGTTCGCTCCACTTTTACCGATAATTTCTATAGGCTGCTGACTAACTTTGTGTTCCTTATCTACCGTATAGACGAATATTTTATCCTGCATTTCTACAGTTGCCACCTGAGGAATAAGAAGTGTCTGACTATATTTCTTTTCAATTCTAATTTTTCCGGTATTGCCGCTACGTAATATACCCTCGGGGTTACGAAATGTAGCTCTAAGCGTTATCGAACCGGTGTTTTTGTCAAATTGACCATCTACCATATCAATTCTACCTTCGTGCTCATAAATACTCTGATCCGATAGAGCCAATGTTATTGGCGGAAGATTATTGAGTTTCTGCTCTATGCTAGCTCCTTGGACATTATTTTTAAAATCAATGAAATCATTTTCACCTAAAGAAAAATAAACGTGTAACTCTTTTACATTGGATAACTCCGTAAGTGCTTCTTGATCAGTAGGAGCAACTAGGCTTCCTTGTTTTTTCTGCAAACGGCCGATATATCCGTCTACAGTAGCTTTTATAAGCGTATACCCGAGATTAATCTTAGCCGATTCTACGGCAGACAACGCTTGCTGTACGCTTGCCTTTGCAGCGTTTCGACTACTAACAGCTGTCTGTAGTTGAAAATCTGTTAATACTTTGTTGTTAACTAAGCGTGTCTTTTTTTCTACTTCTAGTTCTGCATTTTCTAGCGCAGCTTTTGCCGCCTGCAGATTGGCGTTTGCTTGATTCAATTGCTCTTGATAGGCTTGATCATTAATCTTGAAAAGAGGTTGTCCTTTGCTGACTTTTGCCCCCTCATCGATGTAGATACGCTCCAGTGTACCATTTACCTGTGGTCGGATTTCAATATTAGCCAAAGCTTCTATAGATGCAGGATATTCCCGATAAAGTGTTTCATCTACGCTCTCGACCGTCATCACGGGCAAACTTGGAGAAGGAAGTTCCACTGGCTTACTCGTACCTGTAGAACAACTATAGAGCAATACAGCGGATAAGAAATAACTAATTTTTACAATATTAAATTGTTTAACAGTGTTAAGTTGTTGCGTTAATGTTTCCATGAGATCATTTAATGATTTTTTATGTGTTGAGAAAAATTATAATGTGTGTATTGTAGTATTACGTATTTAACATCGTTAAATAGTCTAACAATGTATTATTACAGACAAAAAAATTTACCCGGTTAGGGATCTGGTGATACCGTAAATGGCATCTTTAAGCACTTGTTGATTGGTAACATCACCGTTGCCTTGGTTGACCAAGTTGATCGAAATAAGTCCGTGAATAACTGACCAATAGGTGAAGTATTTTCGGCAGACCAATTCTTCGGACGGTTGTTGGTCCTTCATTACTTCGCGGATAACATCACTAATAATTTTACCATGGGATTCGACACATGTATAAGTCTTTTCCAGTCCGCAACAAGCGGTTCCCACACCAAACATAAGTTGGTAAAGTTCTCTTTCTTCAAAAGCAAAATCCCAATAGCTGAACCACATTGCTTCTAATTGTTTTTCCAAATCTGTTGTTTCATCCTTGGCATTTTTCACCTTTTTAGCAAGTAGTAGATATCCTTGATTGGCAAGTTCTGTTAAGATCGCCTCTTTATTAGCAAAATATTCATAAATCATGGGTGCAGTATATTCGATAATATCCGCTATCTTACGCATACTCAAAGCCTGCCATCCCTCTTCTTTAACAATCTGAAGAGAGGCATCGAGGATTTTATTTCTGTTGTCGTCTTTTAGACGTTGTATACGTTCTTTACTGCCCATTGTTTAAATATATAAAATCATTTAACAGTGTTAGGCAAAGT
Source organism: Sphingobacterium olei (assembly GCF_005048855.1). GTDB lineage: Bacteria > Bacteroidota > Bacteroidia > Sphingobacteriales > Sphingobacteriaceae > Sphingobacterium > Sphingobacterium olei. The sequence goes on along the minus strand of NZ_SUME01000010.1, from coordinate 99,642 downwards.
TCATTTTTTTTATATTATTTAATGACACGTTAATGTCATTAAATAATATAAATCTCTATCCTATTTAACGTAAGCGTTTTCTTATCATATGGCAAGTTTATTTCAAAAAAATAAGCCTAAAATTGATTTAAATAGCTGCGATTTTAAAAGCAATGACGAAATCAAAAACGATTAAAACAAAATACGGTAAACATCTATTATAATTAAAGCATTAATATAAATGACTATGAAAACTCTACTATATAATATCGACATTCAAGCACCCGTATCAAAAGTTTTCGATACCATGCTAAACAGAGATACATACAAACAATGGACATCGGAATTTAATCCTACTTCTGATTTTAAAGGTGGGTGGAATAAAGGCGACAAGATCTATTTTACTTCCACCAATGAGACAGGGAAATGTGAAGGGATGATCGCTCAAATTGCAGAACATATTCCAAATGAATACATCTCTATCCGACATTACGGCATATTGGACAACGATATCGAAATTACGGAGGGACCCGCAGTAGCGGGTTGGGCCGGAGCGCTGGAGAATTATACTTTTAAAGAAAATGGTGGTATTACAACCGTCGATATAGCGGTAGATACGAATGATGAATACGTTGCTTATTTTGACAAAACGTGGCCTAAGGCACTCAAACGTTTAAAGGAGATTTGCGAATAGGTTCTCTTCGATCTTTCCAATGAAAATGATAATTTTTATTACTTTTATCCTATGCAAGAACAACTCAACAATCCCTTACATGGAAAAAGATTAGATACTATCATTGAACACCTTGTGAGCTATTATGGAGGGTGGGAAGGTTTGGGTAAACGAATAAATATTAAATGTTTTAATGAAAACCCAAGCATGAAATCGTCCCTTACCTTTCTGAGAAAAACACCCTGGGCACGTCAGAAAGTCGAGGAGCTATATGTGCGGATCATCAATAAAAGATAATCTATTGTCTTCAGATACATTGGTTCACTTTCGTAAGTCATCGATGTTTACCGACAATATATCCGCGTTCACCGAAAGACAAAGGCCTTCGGCCTAATACGACAGATACCATTTATAATGAAATTAGTATTATTGCAACCATAAATTGCAAAATTAATTTAGTTAAACATGAAAAGTATCATCATTCTTCTAACACTTATTACCAACCTCGCGTTTGCACAAGAACAAGAAATAAGAAAAACGGGTTCTTACAATGGCATTTCAGTGGCCACCGGAATTGTTGCAGAGTACATCAAGTCGGATCGTCAGGAAGTAGTTGTACGAGTCGAGAAAAAAAGTGATCTACAATATATCAAAACAACGGTAGAAGATGGCACGCTTAAAATACATATTGAGAACAGCCGAGGTCTCAAAACCATACGTAATGTGAAAGTAGCAATATATGGAAATCAAGGTCTGAATACAATCACTATTTCATCAAGCGCTGTTCTTAACATCCATCCTGTAGTCGTATCCAATGATCTAAATATTCAGGTTTCTTCTTCCGGACAACTAAACATGAATGTAAAAGCTAAAAATATAACTGCCTCTATATCGTCCTCTGCAAAATATCAGGGAAAGGTGGAAAGCAATATATTGGTTTTAAAGGCGACAAGTAGTGCTAAGGCTGTGCTTACTGGAACAGCATCAACAGGCACTATTCAGACATCTTCAAGTGCTTCAGCAGATCTAAGTGGATTAAAGACAACAACAGCTACGGTAAATGCAAGTTCATCTGCGAAGTCCCTTATATGGGTAACGGAGGAATTAGAAGCAAATGCATCATCCAGCGCACGAATATCTTATAAAGGATCTCCTGCCAAAAGAAACTTTAATACTTCCTCGAGTGGAAAAGTGGCAGCACTATAAATACTTTTAAAACCAAAAGGTGTTTTTTGTTCAGAAGTTTTAATGATTTAAAATTTTACCGATCTATTTTTATTTATTGTTTTTTATTATACTTTTGCATTATCGGGATGTAGCGTAGCCAGGTATCGCGCCAGCATGGGGTGCTGGAGGTCGTAGGTTCAAATCCTGCCATCCCGACAATTTATTAGCCGTTTAATACTAACTTTACACCAACAAGCACCAATATTAACTCCGTATATTAAGCGAAAGGGGTATGTAAAGAAAAAGGTTCTTTACATTATATCTTACGCAGATAACCGGGTTTACGCATTGCATGGTCTAAAGAATACTTTCCGGAACCAACAATCAAAAACAAAATCAATAATAGTAATACAATCAACGACAGCCAAAACTCGGAGTTTAAAAAACTAAAACCATTGGTGATATTAACGAAAAATACAGCGCCAATCAAAATGGGAATTTGTATTAATACTGCTAACCGTGTAACTAATCCGAAGGCGATAAATATACCTCCAACCAAATGCGCAAAAGCAACATAATGCACTGCACCCCATATTGACAGTTGAAAATTAGTAAGCGCAATTAATCTAGCAACAGCATCCGTATCTGAAATAAAACTTATTCCTTTAAAAAAAATCAGAATGCCCAAAACAATTCTTAAATAATCAAGCCAACGAGGATGATGAGTATCTCCCCAATGTTCTATTTTGTACAATAGATTCATAACGACCTCCTTTTTAATTGGTTATATCAATTACTTATTCAACGTAAAAACATGCTTATTATTGTAGGAGGTATAATTATCTTTACCAGATGATTTTTTTAATAAATCAAAGCACCACTCACATTCCAAAAGCTCATGCTATCGCCTTCCCGGGGTCCCTGTGGAATATGAATACGAATGGTATGTTTACCGGCTTTTAGATTCCCTAAGTTGATGAAAATCGGGTTAGTAACGGTACCGGGACACCAATTTGAACGACTTAAATCTGATGAAGATAATCCGTTCTCAAAATTACCTGACACGGGATTATAAAGTCGGTAGCCACCACAGTCTAATCGCCATGGCGTAAACTGAAATGAAAGTCGCCCATTAAGATAGATACTATTTACTTTAGGCACAAATTCATCTCCATTTCCCCATCCACCATGTCCCGTTGTAATATATCTGAGCTGTACATTTTCAATATCTTTCGGAATATCAAACGTAAATTGCAGTCCCTTTTCCAGACCAAATAAAGTGGCGTAAGTTTGTCCTCCCATCTCCATCACGTTGGTTGTATTGAATAATGCGATGCTGCTTTTGCCTTTTGCATACGAAGAATTGCCAGAATGAATAGTGAGTTCCAGGCTCACTTTATGCCCCCCTTTATCATAATTTCCAATATAAGTTCCAATATAGACCTCTTTACCCGTAAGCACTTTCAAAAATTCGGAAATTTCTTGCCTATAGATGACGCTATCTTGCCAAGTCTTCCCTTTTAGGGTCAACCTATCATTAAAGTGACTCACGCCAAACGGAGTAAAAAAACGCATCAGCTCGTATACCGGACTGAATTTATCCGTTCGGATCATCCCTAGATAATTATTGCCATCTCCATTATCATAGCGAGGTAATGTCGTCATCCCATTTTTCATCCCGTCCAAAAAGGTAAGTTCCTGATCATCTGCGATTAAAAAAACGGATCCCGTACGATCGTAAGCATCTCCGTTTGATTTTTCAATCAGCTCAATGAACACCTGACTATTCCCTGCCACCTCTGGAATTTTGACTTTCTTTACGATTACCGTGCCTTCCGCGAAGCGTAATATAGAATCTGATTTAACCTGCTCGGGATTGAAAGATATTAGTTCATCTTTAAAAATTGGCACTTGAATAAAGCGACTCTTCCAAAGGATATCACGATATGTTAATTCGTCCAAAAGATATCGAGCTTCTGGTGGTTGAACCGAACTTGGAAATGTATCTACTTTTTCGATTTTTGTAGCGACTAAGCTGCTACTCCCGTTGCGCATGTACTCCAATACCAGACCAAGTGGAAGACCTGTTTCATTAGGAGCTCCATAAACATTTAGCTCGTTGGTATACCATATCTCTATTGCATTCGAATTAACAGATAGGCTAGCTTTCCGCGCACTGTGCCCCAGAATTAACTTGGTCTCACGAGTCTGATTATAAACATACTTACCAAAGACATTAGAATCCACCGCCGCTATTTTTTTATCCTTTGATAATGCCGTTTCTTTATAAAACAGCTTAGCCTGCTGATCTATAAAATAATATTCATGAGGAAATTTCTGTTCTCCCGACAGTATGCTTTCTTTGGTAATTGCAGAATAATCTGGACTTGCATAAACTACGATAGGTTCCTGTTTGGATATCTGTCCATTATAAAAAGACTGATAGGTAATTCTATACTTATCCTGACCTAAGGCTAAAGATAAAATACCCTGCGCTAAGAAAAACAATAAAACTATATTTTTCATCTATGTAATTACTTTTTTATCATTGTAAGATATTAAATAACTTCGATTGTAGTACCACTTGACAGGGGGTGTGAAGTGCAAATCAAGCATCTCCCATTTTCCACTTCCCGATCCGTAAGTACTTCGTTATAATCCATACGCACCTCTCCTTCAGTAACCTGAGAAATACAAGTACTGCACATACCCGATTTGCAGGAGTAGGGCAATTTTATTTTATGTTCTAAACCTACGTCGAGAATTGTTTTATTATACGGAATAATCAAATCGTATTCTTGCCCTTGGAACTTCAACTTAACCTCGTAACTTACCTTATCTACTGGTTCTTCCTCTTTCTCGTCTTCGTCCTCTTCCTCTTCTGGAAAATGAAATGTTTCCCGTTTTATCGTGTTATCTGGAAATCCCATACCTAAAAGGGTAAAACGACACAGATCCATATAGAAAACAGGTCCACAAGTATAGAACACCGCTTCCTCTCCCTCACTAAGGTTTGATTGTACCAAATCAATAATATAATCTCTGTTGAGGCGAGCACGTAATAAGTTCTTGGTATTGGACCAGATAAATTCAATCTTCAAACGCTTTGGATACCGCGTTTGCCAAGCCAACAACTCCTCGTAAAAAATCGTATTTTGTTGTGCGTTATTACTATATATCAATACTACTTTGCTTTTCTTTTCAGCCGTTAATGCCGTTTTCAGAATAGAATATAAAGGTGTAATTCCTACACCTGCCGCAAAAAGAAAAATAGTTCTTGAACTATCTTCCCGAGGTTCATACACAAATAATCCCTGCGGATCCATTACATGGATAACGTCGCCTACCCTAGTCTTATGATGCAGTAAACGGGATATTTCACCGTTATCGACACGTTTTACAGTGATTTCGGGCTTCTCTTCTAACGCCGGAGAGCTACTAAAGGAATATGATCTACGTACTTCCCTATCTCCAAACAAAAAGGATAAGGTCAAAAATTGACCGGCTTTGTAGGTTGGAAAAGCACTGTCAATATCATCAAAGCGTATGGTAATATTATGATTGGGTTGTCGAATAATTTCAGATACTCTAAACTTATGCATGTTTTAAAGATAAAATCTTCACAGAAAATAATCAAATAAATATTATAGGATATAAAAAATCCTGACACTAAGGTCAGGATTTCACTATGCTATTGTTGATAAGTTATTACAACTTACGTTTTACTTCTACTTGTTCGTATGCTTCCACGATATCGCCTACTTGGATATCATTGTATCGGTCAATATTCAGACCACATTCATATCCGAAAGAAACTTCTTTAACATCGTCTTTAAAGCGTTTCAATGAAGCTAATTTACCGGTATGAATTACAACACCTTCACGGATAATACGGATATCATTGTTACGATTGATTTTACCGCTCAATACCATACAACCTGCAATTGTACCGACTTTAGAGATTTTAAATGTTTCGCGGATCTCAACTTCAGCAACGATTTTCTCTTCAAATTTCGGAGCCAACATACCTTCCATCGCAGATTTAATCTCTTCGATTGCATCGTAAATGATGGAGTAAAGACGGATATCGATCTGCTCACCTTCGGCTAGTTTACGTGCACCTTGTGAAGGACGAACCTGGAAACCAATAATAATTGCGTCTGATGCAGATGCTAACAATACATCGGACTCAGAAATCGCACCTACAGATTTGTGAATGATATTCACTTGGATTTCGTCGGTAGATAATTTCAATAACGAATCGGACAACGCTTCGATAGAACCATCCACATCACCTTTAACAATGATATTAAGTTCCTTAAAGTTACCGATAGCCAAACGACGGCCAATTTCATCCAAGGTAATGTGTTTCGTAGCACGCATACCTTGTTCACGCTGTAATTGAAGACGTTTATTTGCCATTTGACGAGCTTCTGACTCACTCTCCATAACATATATCTTATCTCCTGCAGTCGGCGCACCAGCCATACCCAAAATCTGTACTGGCTGAGATGGTCCGGCTTCTTTCACACGTTCGCCACGCTCATTAGTCAAAGCTTTCACCTTACCAGAATGTGAGCCTGCTAATATTGGGTCTCCGACGCGGAGAGTACCACCCTGAACTAATACCGTAGTAACGATACCACGCCCTTTATCTAAAGCTGCTTCAATGACTGAACCTACAGCACGTTTCGTAGGATCCGCCTTAAGGTCAAGCAATTCAGCTTCTAATAATACTTTTTCTAATAAAAGTTCAACATTTAAACCCGTCTTAGCAGAAATCTCTTGCGCTTGGTATTTACCGCCCCACTCTTCCACTAGGATATTCATTGCGGATAATTGTTCACGCACACGGTCTGCATTCGCTCCCGGTTTATCCACTTTCGTGAAGGCAAATACAATCGGTACGCCAGCCGCCTGAGCGTGATTAATTGCTTCTTTTGTCTGAGGCATCACGGCATCATCTGCTGCAACGACGATAATAACAATATCTGTCACCTTAGCACCACGTGCACGCATGGCAGTAAAGGCCTCGTGGCCCGGAGTATCTAAAAATGTAATCTTTCTACCATCTTCTAGTTTAACGGCATATGCACCAATATGTTGCGTAATACCACCAGCTTCACCCCCTGTCACATTTGCCTTACGGATATAATCCAATAACGATGTCTTACCATGGTCAACGTGCCCCATTACAGTTACAATCGGTGCTCGGGAGATCAAGTTTTCCTCAGTATCCGGTTCTTCCAGTTCTGCAACCTCTTCATCCTCCGGCTTGATAAATTCTACTTTGTATCCAAATTCATCTGCTACGATAGTCAATGTTTCTGCGTCCAATCGCTGGTTGATAGACACAAACATACCCAAGCTCATACACGTACCTATTACCTGTGTAACTGGAACGTCCATCAGATTTGCCAATTCGTTAGCTGTAACAAATTCTGTTACTTTTAACACTTTGGACATCATTTCTTGTTCCAATGCTGCTTCTTCTGCAGAAGTGGCTATATCATCACGTTTTTGACGACGCAATTTGGCGCGCTGTGCAAATTTACCTGATTTACCTGCACCACTTAAACGAGCAAGCGTTGCTTTGATTTGATCTTGAATCTCTTTTTCCGACAATTCTTCCTTAGGAGCGTCCTGTCTTCCTCTATTTTGGAAATTTGGTCGCCCTTTACCAGGTTGATTACCTCCTGGACCTCCAGGTCTGCTGTGGTTTCTGTTGTCAGGACGTTGCCCTGCACCAGGTGCATTTGTATGGGTACCAGGACCTCTATTTTGACCGCCTTGACCTTGTTGTTGGTTATTTTGATCATTTGGAGATACCGGTGTATTTGGCTTATTTGTACGCTTACGTTTACGTTTGTTGTCGGCATTTGCGTTAGAAGAAGATGCCACAGGCTTTTCTTTTGGTTTGAAAGTAGGCAATACAATCTTACCTATAACCTTTGGTCCTTCTAATTTTTCTGAACGGGCACGAATTACATCGTCCTGAGGTTTCGCTGGAGCTTCTGTCTTAGTAACGGGGGTAACCGTCTTAGGTTCTTCTTTTTTCTCCTCTGCCTTTACCATGGGAACCGGTCTAGATTCCTCTCTTTTCGGTAGTTCAACTTTCGGAGTTTCTACTACAGACTCTTCAATCTTAGGCGTTTCAATCTTAGGTGTTTCCACTTTCGGTTCTTCCTTCTTCGGTTCTTCCGCTACAACCTTAGGTTCTTCTTTCTTCTCCTCAACTTTTTCAGGTTGGGAAGTTTGCTCTGGATTAACTATTTCTTCTTCTTTCTTTTTCGACTTACCTCTACTCAAGCTATCCAAATCAATTTTACCTACTACTTTAAGCTGATTTCCAGCATCTTCTTCTTTCTTCGATTCGGATTTTGTTGGAGATTCAAGCGCAGCAGCATTACTTACATTCTTGATTAAGATTTCCTTAACCTCTTTTGTATCGTCGTTCTCAGAGGCATTAGAATCCAGAGAAGGTGTATTCCCTCCTGTTGAAGGTGATTCATCGCGACGAATTTTGCCAATGACAATTTGCTTAGCCTCGTCTTTAACGATCTTATCACCCCGGAATTCATGCAAAAGAACATTGTACATATCCGAAGATAATTTAGTGTTAGGTTTTGATTCTACCTCAAATCCCTTTTTTGCCAAATATTCTACGGCAGTCCCAATACCTATATTAAGTTCTTTTGCTGCTTTAAGTAAGTTTATACTTTTACCTTCTGTCATCTATTATTAACCTCTAAAAATTTTAGTCTTTACAAAAATATGTTTTTTTTACACGCAAATAACAAATATTTACATTTTGTTTTTGGTGATGCAGGCACATAGTTATTCAAACTCAGCTTGCAATATGCGAACTATCTCTTGGATAGTATCTTCTTCTAAATCCGTACGACGAACTAATTCTTCATGCGATAGTGTTAAAACAGATTTTGCACTATCCAATCCAACTCGTTTTAATTCATCGATGATCCAGCTATCGATTTCATCTGCGAATTCTTCGATATCCACATCCTCCTCGATTTCATCATTTTCACGGTATACATCAATCTCATAACCTGTCAATTTTCCAGCCAACTTGATATTATGACCACCACGTCCGATTGCTAAAGAAACCTGATCAGGTTTTAAGTACACTGCTGCAGCCTTACCATCTTCATCAATTTTGATGGAAGAAATCCGAGCTGGGCTCAACGCACGCGTAATATAAAGCGAATGGTTTGTCGTGAAATTGATTACATCGATGTTTTCATTCCGCAGTTCGCGCACGATACCGTGAATACGAGATCCTTTCATACCTACACAAGCACCTACCGGATCTATACGGTCATCATACGATTCGACTGCAACTTTAGCGCGCTCTCCTGGTTCGCGAACAATTTTCTTGATGGTAATCAACCCATCGAAAATTTCAGGAACTTCCAATTCAAATAAACGTTGTAGGAATTCAGGTGCAGTACGTGAAATAATAATCTTAGGATTACTATTCATCATATCTACCTTAGAAACTACGGCACGAATACTATCTCCTTTTTTGAAATAATCGGCAGGAATTTGCTCTGTTTTTGGAAGAATAAGTTCATTACCATCTTCGTCCAGCACCAAAATTTCCTTTTTCCAGATTTGATATACTTCCCCTATTACCAATTCGCCTTCACGATCCTTATACTTTTTGAATACTTCGTCTTTTTCTAATTCCAATACTTTAGAAACTAATGTCTGACGAGCAGCTAAAATAGCACGACGCCCAAAACTTTCTAATGTAATCTGCTCTATATGTTCGTCCCCTACCTCTAAGTCTGGATCGTATTGATGTGCTTCTGCAAGTTCGATTTCAAGATCGTCGTCTTCAGAAAATCCGTCTTCCATTACAACACGGGTTCTCCAAATTTCCAAATCCCCATTATCTGGATTTACAATAACGTCTACGTTTTCATCTGTACCAAAACGTTTACGAATCATACTACGAAATACTTCTTCAAGCACTGTGATTACCGTCGGACGGTCAATATTTTTGAACTCTTTAAACTCCTGAAAAGAGTCAATCAAATTGATATTGCTGCTCATTTTTATTTAAATGAAATTAAAACCTTTGTTTCTTTTATTTGGCTTAAGGGAAATACAGCTTCTTTTATTTCAGCTTTCTTTCCTTTTTCTTTTACTTTTTCTTCAATTGTAAGTTCTTGCGCTGTTGCAGCGATCAATTTACCTTCTTTTGCAGTCCCATCCTCTAGCTTCAATCGTACATCACGTCCTATATTTTTCATATACTGACGCAACAACACAAGTGGAGAATCAATACCTGGCGAAGAGACTTCTAAACGATATGCAGTTTCTATTACATTCTCTTCTTCAAGATGAAAACCAACATGTCTGCTTACTTTAACGCAATCGTCTATAGAAATCCCCTGATCACCGTCTAGCAAAATCGCTAACACCCCATTACTCTGCATTTTGATGCTTACGATAAATAAATCGTCACGATCTCCAATTTTTTCTTCTACTAATTCCTTTACCCGTTGTTCAACTTGCATATTCTAATCATTGAATTAAAAAAGGGGGCATACGATGCCCCCTTCCTTTCAGATACCACAAAGGTATAAAATTTTTCACAGAAACAAAAATCCGTACTATTATTTTTTCGTATCTACCACTGAATTAATAGTTTTCTGCATTTGAGCCATCATAGAAGTTAACGTTTCCATCGTAGGCTCCGCTACAGGTTCCGGAAGTTCGGTCGATATAAAAGCTTTAGCTTTCCATATTTCCAAAATATCAGCAGGCCCAACCCAATACGATTCATAAACTTTATTATCAGAAACAAGTTTAAGTCCTTTATCTTCTTTATATTTAAAAGCAATACGTTTATACACCACTCCCTCATCTTTTGAGATCACTACATATGTCTGACCTGGCTTTATATCATTCCAATTCTCAACATATTCACCTATAATGACACTACCCGACGGCAATGGTAACATGGAATCCCCTTTGATCTCAAAAGCTCTATACGTCCCCTGATTGAACATAGGAAGATTGAATTTTGGCAATTCCTTTACATACTCCGGATCTGCATATCCATTAAGATACCCTGCACTGGCTTTTATAGGCACTAGCTCTATATTCTCCCGATCTGATTGATCCACTGTAATACTCAGCACGCGTAAGTTAGAGGCATTTCCTTTAGGGGTAGGCTTCCATTTTTCATCGATTACATCATTAGCCAATTCATCCATCGAGAGCGCGTAATAATCAGCTATTTTCTTTAGCAACTCATACTTAGGCTCCGCTCTATCTTCTTCATATGCGCCCACCGAAGCACGTTTAATATCCATTACATCCGCAAATTGCTGTTGAGTAAGTCCTTTATTTTTTCTTAAATATTTAAGATTAGAAGCGATGTTTGACATAATATTTTTTTAAATATATTTTTAAATACTAAAATTATTAGTAATATTGTACCAATAAAATTAGTGAAGAAAAAACATAAAACCAAATAATTTAGCAAATAACATGAAAAAACACTGTATTTACATAATAACAGATAGCAACAGACTGTATCTAGAAGTAGGATACTGCAAAGATGTATTCTTAAAACTTCATGAAATTGAACAAGCTGACGGGCCTTTGTTTTCTTCTGCTCCTAAATTTAATAGAATAATATATAGTGAAGAACTTCCTTCTTTTGAAGCGGCACAAAAACGCGTTGATGAAATTAAACACTTTACACGGATGCAAAAAGAAAGACTCATTAGAAAACATAACCCAAACTGGTTAAATATCATCCAGAGATCAGCGCCGCATACAAAAAAAGCCGTTGTTTATGCCTAAGCTTAAACAACGACCTTAACAACCTCAACACGCATCATCTTACGTGCAAACTCAAAGATTAGACTACCATCCCGGCGCAAAGTTTAGTCCGAATGTACCAAATTTTGAACGTGTCTTGTTAATAGGGATCGCATAATACGGTTCAAGAATCATTGCCCCAAATAAATTCACGCGTAGTGAAACTCCTGTACTGAAAACCGGCATCCTTACATTTGAATCATAATAAGTGATAGTCTGGCCATTTTCTGTTTCTGTGATTAAATCCGCATCCGTTTTATTCCACTTCACCGTGTTTCCTTTGCTCCAAGCCAATCCGGCGTCTACAAAGAAATTAAGATCGGAAAATAAGAATCCAGATTTTAACACGGCGAGTTTCTCTGGCCCGGTAAATGGCAAACGAACCTCAAAATTAGCAACAGCCATCCGTGAGCCCATTAAATCAGACCAACTTATTTTTCCGGAAGTATCGAAATCACCATTTTCGAACCCTCTTACCAAATAGGGATAACCAATGTACATTCCGTACAATTGATCCTCATCTTTACCTACACGCATATAGGAATACACTCTTGCTGCTAACGTGATCGGTTTAAAGCGTTGATATTTACGAACATCAACATTTATTGTTGAAAAATTATAGTCGCCAAATACACGACCATATTCCAATCGATACCTAAATCCCTGTAAAGGTGCGGCTATACCAAAAACCGCATTATCCCCTACAAATCCTGCGCTTGTTTGTTGTAGAAAAGCAGATTGAAAATTACCAAGGCCTAGTTCCCGTGCTTCTTGATTCGACAACTTTTCACGATCTCCGTAGCCATAGTAATAACTTTGACGCCATTTTTCAACTCTGTAATTATATTGGGAAACTGCTCCACCTAATTCAAACCGATGATGCCTATTGAATGGATAAGCCACAAATGCATCAAACTGCGTTTGGAATTGACGGATCATATAAGTGTTAATTGAATATTCATCACCATATCCAAAATCCTCAAGTTCGTAACTATTGAAACCATACCGAAAAGGAATATGCGACAGAGATCCCCCCCAATTCCAGCGGCTGCGTTGGTTAATATACGCTACTTGACCTCCAAAATCATAAATCTCGCCATTGATATTAAGTGCGGCAAAAATCTGATTATATCCCAAAATATCAGAGAACATCCCTTGTACACCACTCGCAATACCTGCACCATAGCGAGATCCTACAGACATCCCCACACCGCTATTTGCTAGATAATCTAATTTAAACTTTGGTTGATACGCTATATTATTTATCTGCGAATCATCAATCCGTTGAAACACATTAAAGTTCTGCAAGTTCGTATTGACAACATTTATTCCCCGATTTACATTTGGCGGAAGCATCGCTGCATTAAAGTCCGTCACATTGCCATCTACGACCTGAGCTTGAAAATCCGTACTTTTTGCTTTATAGACGGTATATTGATTCTTTTTATAATAAGAATATACGATTTCGTCGTTTGCAGAGATACTCATGGCAGGAGAATATTCCGTAATGCCGCTTATACCAGTAAAATAATCCGTTAATTTTTCTACAGTATTCGAATTAATAAGGTAACGGTACATATTCCTAAAACCATCTCCATTGGAAAGGAAATAGATTTCTTGATCATTCGACGAAAAATGTGGATTCAAATTATTTGCCCCGGGAAATATTTCAATATTTCGAATTTCTTTGCTAACAACATTAATTATAGCCAAATTCATCGGAATATCCACTGAACGGGAGTCCGACTGTAAAGCAACCCGATCTGTACTGAATACTATATATTTACCGTCACGGGAAAAACTAGGTTGAAAATCGGAGTAAAGATCATTTGTTAGTTGATTAAGTTGCTTCGTCTTCAAGTTATAAATATAGATGTCACTATGTCCATTTCTTAAACCAGAGAAAGCAACTTTGTCCCCTTCGGGCGACCAAGTAATATTTGTAAACTCTATTATATCGGCCATAGATTCGACAAATACAACCTTCCCGGTTTGTACATCTACAGACATCAATTTGTTTTTGCCATCACTAAAAACACTAAAAGCAAACTGCTTAGAATCCGGAGAAAATGTTCCTGCTGATTCTAAAAAGCTAAATTCATCGATATCACTATTTGTCAATTTGCTCCCCAACTTTCGTATCGTTTTTCCTGTGTTGGCATCCGCCAAAAAGAGATCGATACTAAAGAGATCCTGTTCCGAAAGATAAACGACATATTTCCCATCCGGAGAAATTGTAGGAGAAACATTCATCCGACCTCCGTTTGTACGATTTATCAGACTAATACCGATCGGATTAGAAGTAGTATCCTTATTCAGATTACGATAAGTGCTCTCCATGCTATTCTTCCATAACGTTGAAATCGTCTGCGCATCATAACCAAATACACGACGGATAGCATTTTCATACCCATATTTCGCAGTTTCAATAAATAAAGGCATAATTACAGTATCTCCATAAGTAGATCCAATATACGACCAAAATGCCTGACCATATCGATAAGGAAAATAATTATACGACTGCTCTGTCATCTGTCTAAGGGATGGAATATCCTTATTGACATAGGCATCACGCATCCACATCGAGGTGAACGCATCTTTTTTACCAATAGAAAAGTATTCGGCCATACCTTCTATCATCCACAATGGAATATTACCGATACTTTCCAAACGAGTAGAATCAGTCCCCTCCATCAACACCCGATATTGAAAGGCATGCACCAATTCATGTCCCAAAACATGCCTAGTCTGCTGATTAATCTGCATAATGGGCATTACCACCCTTTGTTTAAAGGCCTCTGTCACACCGCCCGTTCCGACACCTATCTCGCCAGAAATAGCTGTAGTCTGTTGAAATTCCGGATGATTATTATAAATAATCAATGGATTTTTCCGCGAGAACGTATCTTGAAATACCTGTTGATGCAATTCATACCATACTTCGCTCTCCTTAGCTAGCCATTTCACCAGCGTATCATTCTCTAAATAATAATACATATTAAAGTGCGGTGTATCATAAACTTTAAAATTCAGCTTTTTATAGCGCATTTTATTCTGCCCAAAATATTGTGCAGATGCAGGTATGACTACCATTAACATTAAAAATGCTACAAAAAAACGGCTAATCGTAATGGTTAAATTCTTTTTCATAATTGTTAGCATAATGCCTAAAATAATAAATTCCTTCCCCTTATTATATCAATATCTAAATATTTTCGTCGGAATCCGCATTTGAACTGGAATTTTGCGGCAAACTTGGTCTTATCTGCGGTAAAGTGGGCAACATATTAACATCAATATCTCCCAATGAATCCCGTTCTGCCCTTACAGTATCTTGTTGCACCGGAATTCGAGGACTAGGACACTTATATTCTTTTTTGATCTCTACTGTTGCTTCCGGAAATTCCCCAAAGGTCACACCAAATTCTGGATTTTTATATATCTCTTCCATAAACGCCGCATAAATTGGCAATGCCGTTTTAGAACCTTCTCCAGTTTGCGAATTTTTAAAATGTATACTCTGCTCATCACACCCCACCCATACGCCAGCTACCAAATCCTTGGTCACGCCCATATACCAACCATCGACATAGTCTGAAGAAGTCCCTGTTTTACCACCAATTTCGTTATTATTACGAAATAGGTCCCATTCCCAAAGTGCTTGTGACGTGCCACCTGGCTCTTCTATCGTACCTCTAAGCATATACGTCATCAACCACGCATTCTCAGGATCTACTACTTGCTTTTGATCTGATTTAAACTCTGCTATTGTATGCCCCTCCATATCCACAATTTTAGAAACCAAGATCGGCTCCGTTTTTTTACCCGCATTCATAAATGTACTATATGCCCGTACCATTTCGAATACCGATACGTCATTAGATCCTAATCCTACAGAAGGGACAGGTTCCAATTTACTTTCTATTCCACATTGGTGCGCTACTTCCACGACTTTATCCCATCCCACATCTTGCGTGACCTGTGCAGTGATAGAATTAAGCGATCTAGCCATCGCCCATCTTAATGACATATTTTGATGGGAAAATGTCCAATCCGCATTCTTCGGTTCCCAAACCTCAGCTTCTCCTTTTAAATTGACAAAATCAATTTTAATGGGTTGATCGACATATTTATCACAAGGTGTCATTCCAGATTCCAACGCCGCCAGATAGGCAAAAGGTTTAAATGTGGATCCCGCCTGACGTTTAGATTGGTTGACATGGTCAAATTTGTAGAAAGAATGGTTAATGCCACCGATCCAGACTTTTATTTCACCATTATACGGATCCATTGCCATCATACCCGTATTCAGCATCACGATATAATGTCTTAAAGAATCCATAGTAGAATAATTTACTTCTTCCATACCGTTCCAAGTGAATACTTTCATTTTCTTTTTCTGATCCAAAACGGAAAAGACAGAGTCCTCATCATGATATTTCTCCATCAATTCCTTATATATTGGAAGCTTACGTGCATGGTTTTCCAAAAAATCAGGCAACACTTCTCCTGACTTATCGCGCCAAGGCTCTTGACCACGCCAAGTATTTTCCAGCCTGCGCTGCAGCTCTTTCATCTGTTTTGCCACGACATCTTCAGCGATTTTCTGCATCCTTGAATCAATAGTAGTATATATTTTTAGTCCTGCCTTATAAATATCTATTTCATTGTCTTGACTCCATTTATCCAACCACCGTTCCACAGCAGCACGTAAGTAAGAATCATTTGCATCCCTATTATCTTGATGATTTAAGTTTAATTTTAACGAATCTTGACTAAGAAGCGCGACTTCGGCAGAAGAAATAAAATTTGCTTTTTGCATCTGACTCAGTACCACGTTTCTCCTTTGAAGTGCATTTTTAGGATTACGCGTAGGATTATAAATAGTTGTACCCTTCAACATGCCGATCAACAATGCACTCTCATTAACTTGAAGCGCACTTGGCAGCTTATTGAAATACCGAAGAGATGCAGACTTGATCCCATATGCATTGTTACTAAAAGAAACAGTATTCAAATACATCGTAATGATTTCGTTCTTCGAATATTTTTGTTCCAGCTTATAGGCAGTCATCCACTCTTTATATTTAGTAATGAGAATATTAATCCCAGGGATTCTGCTTAAATATCCCTGTGAATGAGCGTAACGCGTACGGTATAAGTTTTTTGCAAGCTGTTGCGTAATTGTACTAGCTCCACGCGGATCTCCTTTCAACGTTGAAACCGCTCCTGAAATTAATCCCAAAAAATCAATACCATTATGTTTATAGAATCTAATATCTTCTGTCGCAATCAACGCTTCCAAAACTGAAGAAGCAATACTATCATAGGACACCGGATCCCTATCTTCTTCAAAATAACGGCCAATCAACACCGAATCAGCCGTATATACCTCAGAAGCTACATTTAATGTAGGCATAACGATGTCTTTTTTGGTAGGGGTATACCCAAAAAGACCTAAAAAATTAAGTTGAACAGCGCACGTAAATAATATGATGCTATAGATAGCAATAAGAAGGTAGCGAAGGGGCTTGTTTTTTACTCGTGTAAACATGTGGTAAATATGAATAAAATGTTTGAAAAAACTACATATTAAAGGATTAATTGATAATGACGAATAAAAAAATTAACGAATTTTAACAAATAAGAATAACGGGTAAAAATCACCTCGTTACTTCTTAAAATATCTTATTTACACTATAAGCACACCCTTCTCACTATCCTAAATTTAAATTATCTCAATATTATTAACTAAATTTACATTTGTAATTAGCTTAAGCATGTTAAAACAAACATTACAACAAAAATTACTACAAAAATTATCACCTCAACAAATACAGTTTATAAAATTGTTGCAGGTTCCTACCGCTTCATTAGACACCAGAATAAAAGAAGAACTGGAAGAAAATCCAGCATTGGAGGATGGCAGTTTGGCAAATATGAATGATCCTGTTGAAGAATATCCAGATAAAGATCCGGACGAAAATTTCGAAAGCAGTGATGATTCATATGATGAAGAGTTTAGTGTAGAAGAATATATACAAGAAGATGATTTTAATGATTACGGAAGTAATTATTCCAACGATGATGAGGACGACCGTAAGGAGATCCCCATCGCTATACAAGATTCATTTTTCGAAAAACTACAAAATCAGCTGGACTTACTCGCTTTATCCGAGAAAGAATATCTTGTCGGCAACCAAATCATTGGCAGTCTAGATGACGACGGATACTTAAGACGACCTATCCCATCGCTGATAGATGATCTCGCTTTTTCTCAAAATGTAATTACAGATGAAAAAGAAGTAGAGGAAATGCTGGAAATTATCCAGGAATTTGAGCCTGCAGGTATTGGAGCCAGAAATTTACAGGAATGTCTCCTTATCCAGCTTCGAAAAAAAGATCAAAGCAATTTGATCGTTAAAAAGGCAATTCAAGTTGTCGAAAACTATTTGGATGAATTTATCAAGAAACATTACGACAAAATAGAGAAGCAATTAGGCGTAAATTCTGAAGAACTGAGAGAAATAATCAATGAAATTTTAAAATTGAATCCTAAGCCAGGAGATTCTGGAGCTGTAGCCGGAAAACAGCTGCATGTAATTCCTGATTTCCATATCATGAACAATGATGGTATATTACATTTGACACTGAATGGCCGTAATGCCCCCGAACTACGCGTTTCGCGATCTTATCAAGACATGTTTGAACACTACGAAAAGACAGAGAAATCAGATAAGAAAATGAAAGAAGCTGTTCAATTTGTAAAACAAAAATTAGATTCTGCAAAGTGGTTTATCGATGCGATCAAGCAACGCCAACAAACACTTTTAAAAACGATGAATGCCATTATGGAATATCAATACGACTATTTCTTAACGGGTGACGACCGCATGCTTAAGCCGATGATTTTAAAAGATATCGCAGATAAGATCGAGATGGATATTTCCACCGTCTCCCGTGTGGCCAATTCGAAATATGTACAAACTGAATTTGGGACATTCTTACTGAAATCATTTTTTTCAGAAGCTATTCAAACTGATTCCGGAGAAGAGGTGTCAAACAAGGAAGTAAAAAAGATTCTGGAAGAATGTATAGCCAACGAAGACAAACGCAAACCATTGGCGGATGAAAAATTAACCGACATTCTTAAGGAAAAGGGTTATACCATTGCCCGTCGTACTGTCGCAAAATACCGGGAAGCCATGAATATCCCAGTTGCCCGACTTCGTAAAGAACTCTAAAAAGAAGGTGTATAAAAGCAAGATTAAACTATATAAATTATCATTCTGAGGCTTTCGCTTTCCGAAGGGCAATCATTAAGCTGAGGAAGATAAAGGATCTTATTGAGGTCAAACCTTTATAAAAAGAAAGACATTCGACCCCCCAATGGGTCGTACCGTTTAGCGCAATATTAAGGCTCTTAACATGTAACACTTATGGAATCTTCCTTAACTTAACATCATTACCCGAGGAGTTCGTTGGAGATAACCGAGCCCGCGAGCTCATCACAGGTAATCGTAAAAACATGATTAGCAACATAGTTTTTAGATCGTTATTCATTCGTGTTCGTATTAAACTGCATGAATAATTGGCTCAAAATTTCTGCCGTCAGGATGACAAAAAAATATAATAACCTTTTTAGTCAGCCTCCTTTCTACGGTGATAACGCTGTGCTATAACAGTCACAAGAAAAATTTGAAAAGCGTGGTAAATCATCAGGGGCAAAAAATAAAGACCCGCACTTGGATTATTGAAAAACAAAAATTTCCCAAAAACACTACCATGGGTCAATGACTTTTTAGACCCACAAAAGAGTGCAGTTACCTGATCCCTAATAGAAAATTTCAACACATATTTCGTCAAAACATATAATATACCATAAATCAGTAGGAATAGAACAATAACGGCTACAAAAACATAAATCAAATAGGATCTACTTATCGTTCGAAATACACCGGAGCTAAAGGAATCGGCAAAGCTACTATAAACTATTAGAAGAATAACCGTCTTATCAAACTGTGCTAACTGTCTGCTATATTTAGACGCCCACCCGACCCAATAACGCTGTAATAGTAAACCTAAAATTACCGGTATGATAATTTCACGTATCAATCCCCAATACACATCATCAAACACATTTTCCGTGTGAAAATCTAAAAATAAGCTCATCCATAGCGGCGTGACGATCACGCCGATTAACCCTGAAATACTAGCATTAAAAATGGCCGCTGGCACATTGCCTTTAGCAATAGAAACCATCACCACGGATGATGAAACCGTAGAAGGTAGTGCTGCTAAAAAGAAAAATGAAAGCCAAAAATTTTCTTGTACAACATCAGTAATAAAAGGCTTCAAAGCTAATACCAATAAAGGAAACAATGTAAAAGTTGCCAATTGGACGACAACATGAAGCTTCCAGTTCTTTAAGCCATACTTTATATCTGTAATACTTAATTTCAAACCATAGAAAAAAAAGATAAGGGATACTCCTACTGTAGTAATTGCTTCTAAGAACTGTCCATCTTGGAACAAAACCGCTTGCGGAAAAAAATAAGCCAGACCAATCGCAATCAGTAAAGCCATTATAAAACTGTCGAATTTCAATTTCATATATAAATCGTCATATTTTTCACAATTTATCAAAATTTTAGCACTAAAAATGAAGCTTATATAATATATTTGCACTACCATGAGCACAACATCATTTTTATCAAACAGGATTAACAATCTATCCGAGTCAGCGACTTTAAAAATGACCAAATTAGGTCGTGAGCTGGCATCAAAAGGTATCAACGTCATCAGTCTTAGTGTTGGTGAACCTGACTTTAATACGCCAGTACATGTAAAAGATGCCGCAAAAAAAGCATTAGACGACAACTATACACGTTATTCGCCAGTACCGGGATATCCAGATTTGCGCCAAGCAATTGTCAATAAACTCAAAACTGAAAATGGACTTGATTACGACATTTCACAAATTGTCGTGTCTACCGGCGCTAAACAGTCACTATCTAATGTAATATTGACGCTAATAAATCCAGGAGAGGAAGTAATCATTCCTACCCCATACTGGGTATCTTACTCCGAAATGGTAACCCTAGCGGAAGGAAAATCCGTTTTCATCGACACCGATATTGAAAGTAATTTTAAAATTACTCCAGAACAGTTAGAAGCGGCTATCACACCGAACACCAAGCTTTTCATGTTCTCCTCTCCTTGTAATCCGACTGGATCCGTATATAGTAAAGATGAGTTAGCTGCTCTTGTTGTCGTATTTGAAAAATATCCTAATATTTTCATTCTTTCGGATGAGATATATGAGCATATCAACTTTATTGACCAACACGAGTCCATTGCACAATTTGACAGTATCAAAGATCGTGTGATCATCGTAAATGGTTTTTCAAAAGCATTCGCAATGACGGGGTGGCGTTTGGGTTATATCGCAGCAAATAAAGAAATAGCAGCAGCTAATGATAAACTACAAGGACAGACAACCTCCGGAACATGCTCTATCGCTCAACGTGCAGGAATTGTAGCATACGAACAGGGATTAGAAAGTGTGAATGAGATGAAAGATGCTTTTTTACGCCGTCGCAAGTTGGTCTACGAATTACTTAATGATATACCAGGTGTAAAAACAAACTTACCGGAAGGCGCATTCTATTTCTTTCCTGAAATCAGTTCATTCTTTGGTAAAAAAGATCCTAATGGTAATGAAATTAAAAATTCAGCTGACTTGGCTTTATACTTGCTAAACTTCGGCCACGTGGCTACAGTAGGTGGAGACTCATTTGGAAATAATAACTATATCCGTCTTTCTTATGCTGCATCTGATGAGAGCCTGATAGAAGCATTAAGAAGGATAAAACAAGCATTAGCCAATTTGGCATAATAAGGTGTTAATTCAACACAACATAAAAAAGGCTAGATTAATCTAGCCTTTTTTATGTTTATGTACTCACATATACTCGTTTTCAGTTAACACTAATTAGCAACCGATAGTTGTACCATTAGGTATGACTGCATTTTTCTTCACAACCACGATCCCTTCTACCACCGTATAATGTTCGAAATCACCGTCTTCTAGATGTTTTCCACCCTTAATTCGCACATCGTTACCAATACGGCAGTTTTTGTCCAAAATAGCAGTTTCAATATAACAGCGTTCGCCTACGCCAATGGGAGGAGGTTGCTGTGAACTAGTAAGCTCCACAACTTCGTTCAAATCTTCGTAATAATCAGTTCCCATCATATACGTGTATTTGATAACAGATCCTTTACCCACACGCGATCGAATTCCAACCACGGACCGCTCTATTTTATCAGCCATTAAGATACAACCATCAGCAATAATAGCACTATTCAATGTAGAGCCCGAAATTTTGGAAGGAGGAAGCATACGCGCTCGCGTATACACTGTTTCTCCAAACAAATTGAAGGATGGAATATCATCTGTCAATCCAATGTTCGCTTCGAAGAACGAAGGTATGGTACCGATATCAGTCCAATAGCTATCAAACTGATAGCTCAACACTTTACAATTTTCGATAGCCTCGGGGATTATCTCTTTACCAAAATCCATACCTGGATTCTCCGACAGCAGTCGTCGCATAACGCCTTTTGAAAAAACATAAATTCCCATAGAAGCAAGATAATTACGTCCTTGTCTTTCTAAATCCGGGGGAACATCAGAAGTCCAATCAGGAAGTAAATCCTTGACTGGCTTTTCAATAAATGATACAACCTCATTGGCTTCGTTGGATTTCAAAATTCCAAAACTTGAAGCTTCTTTTGCAACAACAGGAATAGTTCCAATGGTGATTTCGCCACCATTTTGAACATGAAAGTCCACTAGATCCGAATAATCCATTTGGTAAAGTTGGTCGCCCGATAAGATTAATACATAGTCATAATCTACATTGATCAAGTTTTTTTGCGTTCTGCGCACCGCATCTGCCGTACCCTCAAACCATTTGTCGCCATCATTTGTTTGTTCCG
Source organism: Sphingobacterium olei (assembly GCF_005048855.1). Classification (GTDB taxonomy): domain Bacteria; phylum Bacteroidota; class Bacteroidia; order Sphingobacteriales; family Sphingobacteriaceae; genus Sphingobacterium; species Sphingobacterium olei. Next base: position 76,961 of record NZ_SUME01000010.1, on the reverse strand, counting down.
CCGCCAAAATATCAACAAACCCTTTACTAAAAATACTGAAGTTATAAGAGTTCTTAATATGCTTATTTAGCGAGGCAGAATTATACTGTGTTAAAACAAAGATCTTATTATATCCAGAATTAAGACAATTAGAAATAGGAATATCTACCAAACGATATTTCCCTGCAATTGGAACTGCAGGTTTTGATCTTTGATCTGTGAGCGGGTAAAGGCGCGTACCTCTCCCTCCTCCTAATACTATCGATACTACTTTATGTTGTGCCATAGCTATTTAAGTAATTGGTTATATAATTCTACATATTTTTTAGCGGATCTATCCCAAGAAAAATCAAGCTGCATTGCTTTCTTACGAATGCCTTTCCATGTTTTAATATCGGAATAGGCGTCAAGCGATCGACCAATTGCCTCGACAGCATCATCTGCATTTAATTTTTCAAAGACGAATCCATATCCTTCATTTGCTACGTCTACAACCGTGTCTTTAAGCCCACCTATGGAACGTACTATTGGAATTGTACCATATTTTAAAGCATAAAGTTGGTTCAAACCACAAGGTTCTATTCTTGATGGCATGAGCAACATATCCGATGCTGCATATACCTGATGTGCAAGCACCTCATCATAGCCAAAGAACAGCGCTAGTTTACCCTCGAATTTAAGTTCCAGTTCCTTAAGTTTGTTTTGAATCTCTTTGTCACCGGAGCCTAAAATAAATATACTCATATTTTCTTGAATAGAAAATAATTTTACAAAAATTTCAAACAATAAGTCGGCACCTTTTTCCTTTGCAAATCGTCCGATAAACGAAATTAGAGGTAAATCGGGACGAAGATTATATTTTTCACACAAAATTCGCTTATTCTCTTCTTTACCCTTATGGACAGTTATTTTATTGTATTTCTTTTCGATTAACGCATCTACCTGAGGATTCCAATATGCTGTGTCTATTCCATTCACGATTCCGTAACCTTTAGCAGATTCCGCGTTAAACAATCCCTGTAACCCATTAGCCTCTATAAAGAGTTCATTCAAATACCCATCAGATACAGTCGTATAAGCGTCGCTACACTTAATCGCGGTAGCAAGCGGATTAATTAGTCCATCCCAATCCAACAATCCCCACTTCCATGTATCAAAAGCGGGTAACAGTATCCCCTTACTCCAACTCATCCAGCCTTGGTACTGGCCATTATGCACTGTAAATACAGTTTTAGTACTGGCCAATTCTCTAAAATCCGTACCATGTTGTAATAAAAAAGCGATCAATCCAACATGATGATCGTGACAATGAATAACAGATGGATGTATCCCATTATTTTGTATCCAGTGTAAAAAAGCATGCTGAAAAGCAATCCATTGCTCTGCTTCATCCGGATAACAATAGACCTCTTCCCTATCTAATTTTCCTGGTATTTTAATCAGAAAAAGAGGGAACCCCAAAACATCACTTCTTTCTTTATGAATCTCGTATTGTAACTCTTCGGATCCTTGAGAAAATGAGCCAGCAGCTACAATTTCGAATTCATGCTCTTTTACAAAAGGACGATCAAACCAAGGAATAACTACTTTTGCATCTATTCCCAACGTACGTTGGTATTTAGGCAGCGCACCTACCACATCAGCTAGTCCACCAACCTTTGCAATAGGAAAACACTCAACACTTAGATGTATAACTTCCATAACAAGATATTTTACGTCGTTTTTTTAAGTATTAGCCCGCCCAGAGGAGGTAAGTTAATTTTGATAGAATTGGCTTTATGCATCCAGGGAATCTGCTCCGATTTAGCATTTGGCGTTTCCATACCAGAACCAAAAAAAGAAATATCATCCGAATTGAATATCACTTCCCAATTACCGGATTCCGGCACACCAATTCGATAATCCTGTCTCACAATCGGTGTTAAATTAAGAGCTATTATAACATCACTTGAAGGTATAAATCCTTTTCTTATAAAAGCAAGTACACTATTATCATTATCACCATATTCCAACCATTCAAATCCATCACCACTGAACGCTTTTTCATATAATGCAGGTTCTGATTTGTAGATCTCATTTAACTGCTTTATGTATTGATGCATACCTTTATGCGGAGCGTAGTCAAGTAGATGCCAGTCTAAAGATTGATTTACATTCCATTCTGAAGTCTGTCCGAACTCTCCTCCCATAAACAAAAGCTTCGTACCAGAAAAAGTAAACATGTATAAATACAGGGCTCGCAAATTGGCAAATTTCTGCCATTCGTCTCCCGGCATTTTATATATTAATGACTGTTTACCATACACGACCTCATCGTGTGACAAGGGGAGCATAAAGTTTTCGTGGAATGCATATACCGTTGAAAAAGTCAATTTGTCATGATGAAACTTTCTATTAATTGGATCTTCCTTAAAATAATTGAGTGTATCATGCATCCATCCCATCATCCATTTCATACCGAACCCTAATCCATTGCTAAAAGTGGGTCTACTCACACCAGGCCAAGAGGTGGATTCTTCTGCGATCATCTGTACCTCCGGATAATTGGCATATACAGCTTCGTTGAGTTCCTTTAGAAAATGAACAGCCTCTAGGTTTTCACGTCCTCCAAATTCATTTGGAATCCACTGCCCTTCCTCTCGCGAATAATCGAGATAAAGCATAGACGCAACAGCATCTACTCTAATCCCATCCACATGATAACGATCCAACCAAAATAAAGCATTGCTGATTAAGAACGAACGAACTTCATTTCGTCCGTAATTGAAAATATAAGATTTCCAATCCGGGTGAAATCCCTTTCTCGGGTCTTCATGTTCATACAGCGATGTACCGTCAAAATTGCGAAGTCCATGATCATCACCCGGAAAATGAGAAGGAACCCAATCCAACAGCACCCCAATTTCATTTTTATGAAGCTGTTCGATTAAGAACATCAAGTCCTGTGGACTGCCATACCGCGAACTTGCGGCGTAATACCCTGTAACCTGATATCCCCATGATGGATAATAAGGGTGTTCCATGATTGGCATAAGTTCTACATGTGTAAAACCTAAATTTTTGATATACGGAACGAGCTTTTCGGCAACCTCACGGTAAGATAAAAGCCGTTCTGGATCATTTGGATCCCTAATCCAAGAACCGATGTGCATCTCATAGACAGAAATCGGGCTATTCAAGCTATTATTCACATTACGATGGCGCATCCATTTCTCATCATTCCATTGATACCAGGTCGTACTTACAATAGATGCCGTATGTGGGGGTATTTCTGTCATTAAAGCAAAAGGATCACTTTTTTCTACATGACTGCCAGAAAAAGATTGTATATGGTATTTATACACTTCTCCCATTTCAATGCCAAAAATAACACCTTCCCAAATACCGCTTCCATCCCATCTTACATTTAAAGGATGACTATGCGGATTCCAGCCATTGAAGTTGCCTACTACAGATACAACCTGTGCATTAGGTGCCCACACAGCAAAATAAACACCCTGTCTGCCGTCTAAATAGATTGTTTGAGAACCCAACTTTTCATATAACCGAAAATGCTTTCCGGCTCTAAAGAGTTCAATGTCAAAATCTGTCAGCAAAGAAAAAACTTCTACAGCTTTACTCATAATATGATTTATTCTATGGTTATTTTTTTGAAATCATTATCTACAACTACGTATTTCTCACCATTCTCTTTCGACAAGACAGGCACCACGATACCATCTGCTATTACCTGGTTCACCTCAAAAGGAAAACCGATCAAATAGATGTTGTAATCATCATATCTTTCCGTGAATAAGCCATCTCGTTGTTGCAAAATTTTCGCTTTATTCCCTTCCGCTGTGAAAATAAAATGCTTCTCCAAATACACATTTTGTTCAAAAGCAAACGTATCTCCGTGATCTGTGTATCCATAACTGTGGTGTTCACCTTCCGAATAATATACATTCAATTTTAGCGCCTCAATCTTTTTTTCACCGACGTACTGCATAACAGGATATTCAGGAAGTATAGTACCCCCTTTAATAAACATCGGCATTTGATCCAGGGGAGTCGGGATAGATACTTCTTCTTCACCTTTGAACACTTCATTGGTGAAATAATAAAACCATTCTCCTTTCGGAAGATAAACCACCTTAGACATCTGGCCGGGATTCAAAACAGGAGATACCAGTATTTTGTCTCCAAATGCAAATTCCTCTTCCCGGAGTAAATTTTTATAGACATGCTGTTCCAGCAATGCAACAGGACGTAAGATCGGAAGTCCATACTTATGTTGTTGCCAGAAAATAGAATAGATATAAGGCAGCAAACGATATCTTAGTTCAATAAACTTTTTACAGATCGCTTCCCACTCTGGACCAAAGCTCCATGGCTCCCTGTCGCGGGTATCACCAGCCGAATGGACACGCATAAATGGTGAAAATACACCGAATTGCATCCAACGTGTATATAATTCGCCGTCCGGATTACCCGTAAAACCACCGATATCTGTACCACAAAACGACAAACCGGAAACAGATAAGCGCTGTAATTGTAGTACACCTATGCGCAAATGTTCCCACGTAGCAATATTATCACCTGTCCATACAGATGAATAACGTTGCGTACCCGAATATGCTGCTCGTGTTATCGTAAACGGTCTTTTATTTTTGTATAATTTGAGAAGCCCTTCATAAGTAGCGCGAACCATTTGCATACCATATATATTATGGGCTTTACGATGTGACCCCCTATATCCGTCGTAATTATGACGAACATCATCCGGAAATGTACCTCGCCCAAAAACCGCTGGTTCATTCATATCATTCCAAAACCCCGCTACTCCATCGTCCACTAGTCCTTTATACAAAGTACCCCACCAGGTTCGCACATCAGGATTGGTATAATCCGGAAACTGGCAACGGCCAGGCCAAACAAATCCCTCCATAAAATAATCATCGCCTCGACGGCAAAAATATTTATTGTCGTGCCCCTCTTTGAAAACCCAATAATTTTCGTCAACTTTAATACCCGGATCGATCATTACTACGGTTTTAAAACCATTGGCCGACAAATCACTTATCATTTTTCTAGGATCGGGAAAATATTGTTTATTCCAGGTAAAACACCTATAGCCTTCCATATAATCTATATCCAGATAAATCGCATCGCACGGTATCTCTCGTTTCCGAAATTCGGAAGCCACATCGCGAACCATCTTTTCGGGATAATAACTCCACCTGCACTGATGGTAACCAATCGCCCACATAGGTGGCAAAAAATGCGTACCGGTAAGGGCATGATAACGTTGTACTACATCCATTATTTGGGGACCATGAATGTAGTAATACTGGAGTTCACCTCCTTCAGACCAGAAACTGGTTTGATCTTGATGTTCTGCAGCAAAATCAAAAAAAGTTTTAAACGTATTATCGAAAAAGATACCGTAAGCATCTCCCTGGGTCACGCCGATATAAAAGGGAATTGTTTTATACAAGGGATCCTGATTAAATGCAAAAGAATACGTGTCGGAGTTCCAATTTTTAATTCTCCTACCCCGCAAATTCAGATTAGACGCCTTGTCACCCCCTCCAAAGAAAACCTCATCTTCATATGCCTTTTTTGTACAATAGACATAGTAGCCGCCAAAGTCCGGATTTTCCTCCCAATGCATAGGTGCGTGATCTGCATTAAGTGTTTTGCCGTTTATATCAGAAAAAGATACCAAAAAATCCTTTTTTGCAATTGTACAGATCACGTTATTTGTCTTAACATGAAAATTTTTATCGTCTTCCCTTATATCATAAGAATGCGTATGTTTTTCCTGCTCGATTACAGCGTACGAAAAATCATCCAAGAAAGCTCCTTGAGGAGCCAAGCGCACACGTATTACATCATCAGTAACCACCTTGACTTCTACTTGCGCCTTCCCGTCTGTAAAAACGAAATTATTCCCGTCTTTTACATATCCGGTAACCGATCGAAGGTATTTTTTTTCTATCTCTGGCAGATCAAGTACGGGATTATTTACGTGCTGTATATCCCCTTCGAACGATTCTTCAGTTACCCTTTCTAATGCTATTTCTTCTTTTTTTATATCGCCCATAAAATATTATTCTATTTTTTTTCAACTGTCAATATTAGTTGCATTTAAAATACGACTAATTTTTGGGAAATCAGTTTTTTATGGAAAAAAAATAAAAAAAATCTTTCTTAAGAACTAACAATTTATCTCAAACTCGATTCTACATTTTTATAATATTAAGAGTGCCTCAATATCCAATAAAATACTTACCTTTGTATTCTTTTTTATCCCAATTTGTAAGCAGGATAAAAATTATTAATATTGATTACACGATGAAATTATCACAATTCAAATTCAATTTACCAGAATCACTATTAGCATCTGAACCTTCAGAACACCGCGACGAATCTCGCTTAATGGTTTTACACCGTGATACTGGTAAAATAGAACATAAAATTTTCAAAGATGTTTTGGATTATTTTGATGACAAAGACGTCATGATCCTTAACAACACAAAAGTATTTCCTGCCCGTATGTACGGAAATAAGGAAAAGACTGGTGCCACTATAGAAGTTTTTTTATTGCGTGAGTTGAATAAGGAATTACGACTATGGGATGTACTAGTTGATCCCGCACGTAAGATACGTGTAGGTAATAAATTATATTTTGGCGACGATGATTTACTAGTTGCTGAAGTAGTTGACAATACAACTTCTAGAGGTCGTACTATCCGCTTCTTATTTGACGGTACGGACGAAGAATTTCGTCGTAACATCGAAATCTTAGGAGAAACGCCACTGCCTAAATACATTAAACGTAAAGCTACACCTGAAGATAAATTCCGTTACCAAACGATCTACGCTAAAAACGAAGGTGCAGTAGCGGCTCCCACAGCGGGTTTACACTTTTCACGCGAATTAATGAAAAGATTGGAGCTAAAAGGAGTTGACTTTGCAGAAGTAACACTTCATGTTGGACTAGGAACCTTCCGTACCGTAGAAGTAGAAGATTTAACAAAACATAAAATGGACTCTGAGCAATTCATCATCACAGATGAAGCCGCTAAACTTGTCAATAAAGGTATAGACAATAAACGTCGCATTTGTGCTGTAGGCACCACTTCTATGCGTGCAATTGAATCATCGGTATCGGCAGATAGACACCTCAAGCCAGCAACAGACTGGACAAGTAAATTCATCTATCCCCCTTACGATTTCAGTATTGCAAACTCAATGATTACAAATTTCCATACTCCGGAATCAACGTTATTAGTAATGATTGCGGCGTTCGCCGGTTATGAAAATGTAATGAATGCCTATGACGTAGCCGTTAAAGAAAAATATCGCTTCTACAGTTATGGCGATGCGATGTTGATTATCTAGTTTAAAAAATATTCAATAATTTTAAGCGTGAATGGTAAATTCACGCTTTTTTATTTTATCCACACCCCCATGGCAAACAATATCGTTATCATCGTAGCTGGCGGCATCGGATCCCGCATGCAATCGGATATTCCAAAACAATATCTTTTACTGGAAGGCAGACCGGTGTTAATGCACACGATTGAAGCTTTCGTTCCTATGGCTACTCAGATTATTGTTGTATTACATGCTGAAATGGAAAAATACTGGACAACACTCTGTCAAAATCATCAATTTAACATCCCGCACGACATTGTACATGGAGGTTCCACCCGCTTTCAAAGTGTTAAAAATGGACTAATATACTTCAAAAACAAGTATAGCGAGATGCTGTTACACAACACTATAATTGCTGTCCATGATGGAGCGAGACCGCTGGCCGATAAAATATTAATCACAAAATCTTTTGAGATGGCCCATAAGGGAAAAGCTAATATTTTGGCCATACCAAGTACAAACTCAATACGCCACGGGACTATAGGTAATTCAAAAACGATGAAAAGGGATAACATATGGCTTATACAAACACCACAAACTTTTCCATCTCAACTTCTAATAAATGCTTACGAACAGGATGAACAACCTGATTTTACAGATGATGCTTCTGTAGTAGAAAAAATGGGCAGCTCCATCTATCTTTTAGAAAGTAATCACAAAAATATCAAAATTACATTTCCAGAAGATATTGAAATTGCCCAAATTTATTTAAAAAAATGAGTTAGGCGTTGCCGCGTATCACCCGCAATAAAACAACAATTATTGCAATTACTAATAAAATGTGAATAATGCCACCTGTGGCATAACCTCCAAAAAAACTGATTGCCCAAATAATTACCAAAATTACTGCAATCGTGTAAAGTAAATTTCCCATAGTTTGAATAATTAATAAATTTTACCCCTTTTTAACTAATTATTTATAGCGTTATAATAAAATAACAAATTGCTGTATGGAAAGTTTTTGAAGGACTAACTTTTTCTATCTTATTTCAATGCTTAATTGGTCAAAGGAGACGAAGACATTAGGAGGCAAAAGGGATTGGATTTCTCCATGCGTGCCAAAACGATGGCTGATGTGGGTAAGATAAGCTTGGTCAGGATTAATATCATGAATAAAGACAAGCGCCTCTTCCAAGGTAAAATGCGATATATGCGGCATCATTTGAAGGGCATTTACCACCATAACCTTTACACCTTCTAAGAGTTTCCTTGACTCAGGAGATACGGTTTTTGCGTCCGTAATGTACGCAAAATCGCCAATACGAAATCCCATTACAGACATTTTGTAATGCATCACTTCAATAGGGATAATCTCATGGCCAAATAGATTAAGGGGTATTCCAGGCTCAATTTCTTCCAATTCTAAAAGTGGAGCACCTGGATATTTGGTATTACTGAACGCATAATAAAATTCCCGCTTTAGCGCTTCGTGCGTTGTCGCAGTAGCATATATAGGAATTGAGGCTTGCTGTATATAGTTAAATGCCCGTACGTCATCTAATCCTGCAATATGGTCTTTATGGGAATGTGTCATCAGTACCGCGTCCAAATGTGTCACATGCGATCTTAACATCTGATACCGGAAGTCGGGCCCCGTATCAACAACGATATTATATTTATCCAATTCGATGAGGATAGAAGACCGCAATCGCTTATCCCGCGTATCTGTCGATTGACACACGTTACACTGACAAGCAATAACAGGTACACCTTGTGAGGTTCCAGTTCCTAAAAATCGAATTTTCATCTATTTATTTTTTTATCATTTGCTGATGAGAGCTCGAAGTAAATAATCCAACATTATTTACTTCTCGGTTTCAAAATTTATACGGTTATTTTAATTAAAGATTTAAAAAATATATGCTGTTTCTCATCTAATTGCCCTTTCTCTAGATCAAAATCTTTTAAAAGTTGAATCAAAGACAAAATCTTAATTTCTAGATTAGAAAACCTATTGACCACAATGACTTTCGAATTTTGGATTACACATGCACCAGTTTTGAAATTTCCTTTCTCATAACGGACTTTATATCCCAAATCATTAAAGAGGCTTTCTATCTTATCTAAATTATACTGTGTAAATGATATCACCATATTATGCTCAATATACCAATCCTATTTTTTTAAACAAAAGTTTACTGTACAGTATTTTTTTTCAACCCCACACAGTCTATATAATTTTGAATAAATCCGCTTCCATATGCTATCAATTGTGTAAATGATGCTAAGACAGACAACACTGCCACACGGATGCTTTTAGTCACGGAGAGGCTATGTACGAATAATAATCCGCAAAAAAACAGCACCAATGTATTTCCTATCAACGCTAAATAATGTAATAGCACGATTTCATCGAACGTAAGCATATTAATGAAATTTAAAATCAACAATCCGATAACCCCGACGGTAAAACAAGAAGGAAGTGCATGAATAAGTTTCAATTCGCTGGGATATAATTGTGCAATATCAACTCTCCCCTTACCAAACGAATAGGTCTGTTTATAAAACTGTGCAAAATTCGATCTCCGTTTATGATATACGAATGCTTCTGGAATTAAACCAACTTTACATCCGCTTTCGATCATTCGAATGCTAAATTCAATATCTTCTGAACGCCTAGACAATCTAAACCCTCCAGTTTTTTGCCATACCGCGCGCGATATTCCCATGTTAAAACTGCGCGGATGAAATTGTCCTACATGTCTTTTATTCCCTCGTATTCCACCAGTTGTAAAAGGGCTTGTCATCGAATAGCTGATAGCCTTTTGTACAGCAGTAAAAGAAGAATGAGTAGCATCCGGCCCTCCAAATGCATCCCAACTATTCTCTTGAATACTAGACAACACTATAGAAAGATATTCAGAAGGGACAATAATATCAGAATCGAATACAATAAAATAATCCCCTTTTGCTCTTTCAAATCCATAATTCCGTGCAAATCCCTGACCTCCATTCTGCTTGAAAAAATAGTTAATTTGGAGATCCGTAGAGAATGATTCCACAATATCTTTCGCCGAATCCGTAGATCCGTCTTCGACAACAATCACTTCAAAGTTGCTATACATTTGGGAAACCAAAGATTGTAAAAGTTCCTTAATTTCTTGGGGTCTGTTGTAAAGAGGGATAATAATGGAAAAAAACATACCGACTATACTACACGTTCGATTTGATATTTATTTCGCTCCGAACTATTTCTAGATATCAGCTCCGCGATAAACCCGGTCAAAAACAGCTGCGTGCCTATCATGATCGCTAACAATGATAAAAAGAATAAGGGTTGATCTGTTACGTTTCTATAGGGCGTTCCTTGCGCTATACTCATTAACTTTTCACAGATTAAATAAAAGGTAATGAAGAATCCAATCATAAAACTAATTACTCCGATAGGACCGAAAAAATGCATTGGACGCTTGCTAAATTTGCCAACAAAAAATATAGATAGCAGATCTAAAAATCCTTTTATAAATCTTCCAGGGCCAAACTTAGTTGTGCCATATTTTCGGGGATAATGTTGTACTACCTGTTCTTGAATATTCGTAAATCCCGCCCATTTGGCTAAAACGGGAATGTACCGATGCATTTCACCATATACTTCAATACTTTTTACGACATCTTTATGATAGGCTTTCAATCCGCAGTTAAAATCATGAAGATTGTGGATTCCAGACATACTGCGGGTAACCGAATTAAATAATTTGGTAGGTATCGTCTTTGTTGGGGGATCGTATCGCTTTTGCTTCCATCCCGACACAAGATCCGCACCTTGATTTTTCACACGGTCGTAAAGCGCTGGAATTTCATCAGGACTATCCTGCAAGTCAGCATCCATGGTAATGACCACATCTCCCTGAGCAGCAGCGAAACCAACATTAAGTGCGGCTGATTTCCCATAATTTCTTCGAAATTTGACACCTGTGATCTGTTCATTTCCCTTTTTCAAATCCATTATAACCTGCCACGAAGTGTCTTTACTTCCATCATCCACGAGAATAATTTCGTATGAAAAACTATGCTGTTCCATTACCCTTCGGATCCACTCCGTCAATTCGGGCAACGACTCTGCTTCATTATATAAAGGTATAACTACCGAAATGTCCATAAAGATTTATAATTAATCGCTTAGTTAACTTTTTGCGTATTATCCCTAAATAATAAAGCTAAAATCAGAGCAAATATAAAGTTCAACAATAGGCTGATAAAAATTGGAGGAATGGTATTTCTAAAAGTCATTGGACTAAAAGCAAATTCACGATCCTGTTCAATGACCTCCATTTGTTGATCTATCTCTTCATTGCTAGCGCCCTTTTCTTCCATCTCTACTATTTTCAAGTTCATCAAATTTTGATAACTTTCTTCCAACACTACCTTATCCATAGTTTTCTGATAGATGGTAATACCGAGCGAGCTAACCACGATACTCGCAGCCAAAAGAATATAGATACTTTTTAGCGCTTTGCTAAATATCCAATCTCCACCGCTACTGCGTCTTAATAAGTAAACAAAAAATACAGGGACAGCAATAGATCCTAGGATCTTCAATATTGTGCTGACAATATACAGGTTAGAATAGGTCTCCGCATTTCGAGTATAATAAATACTCAAAACGGAAAGGATTATAGATATTACACCTACAACTGCTCCATATATCAATCCGTTCCTTTTTTCCTTTGTACTTAAATCATTCATAAATTACTATTTATTAAAATTGGTAATGATTTGATACAATGCGGTCTCTAGCGATTTATTTGACGCATGCTCAGTGAACTCAGCGAGTTGATCAGACGAAGGATTTGGCTCGTAGAAGAAACTAACTATAGGATTAAAAAGTTCATATAATTCATCTTCATCATGTACTGTGGCGGATACTTTTGCAATTTCAGAATAATCACTTTCAACAAGAATCTGATTTGCAATTATTTTTTCATAGATACGATACTCATCCTGAAATTCATCCTCTTCCACCAATAAGAATTCTTTTAAGTAGTCTTCCAATTCCGGAGCGATTTTATCATCCGCACATTCTTTGAGGTATAAAAACACATTTAGCAGCTCGGTACCCCTATCTAATGTGTCTTCTTCTATAGCCTCCCACTCTTCAGAATCGAGGTAATCCTCTTCGAGCTTTTGCACATCCTCTGCAAAAAAGTTAATCATTAACAAATCGAAAAACACCTCTCTAAGTTCTTCAAAAGATTGGTGGTCATCAAAAACAGTATCTACCTGTTCAAGTTTATTCATGAATGCAGCTTCCGCGTCGAATGCAAGTTCGATGGCTTTTTGAAACGCTGCTGCCTCTATTTTTTCAAGGTTGGCATATGTATTAACACCTGCCTCTACTGCTTTTTTTACTTTAATATCCATAATATTAATTATTAATAGCCACTTGATTATTATTTATTACCGCTAGTACTTTTCCTGTTAGAGTCTGTCCAAAAAGCGGGTTATTCTTACATTTCGATTTATTTGTTTTATTGTTGAATTCCCAAGTAGCCGCTGAATTAAATAAAACTATATTCGCTTCCTCGCCTATTGCTAAGCTAGGTATTTTTAAGCCTACTATTTTACGCGAGTTTATCGCTAATTTTTCAACAATTTGATCTTCGCTCAATCCTGCTTTAAGCAACATCGGCAATACCGTTTGTAAACCGGTGATACCATTTTTTGCAATATGAAATTCAACCGCCTTAAACTCGACCTCTTGTGGCGTATGTTGTGAAACTACAGCATCTATAACACCGTCCTTAAGACCCTTTATTAATGCTTTTACATCCTTATGCGTACGTAAAGGAGGACTCACTTTATAATTACTATCAAACCCCTCTATATTATCGTCTGTAAACACCAAACTGTGTGCCGCTACATCGCAGGTTACTTGCAAACCCTTCGCCTTTGCCTTTTTTATCAGCTCTACCGATTCCGCTGTAGAGATCGTCGTAAAATGAATAGGTGCTTCATTATATTCTGCCAAATACAAATCACGCGAAACCATTAACGCCTCTGCTAGATTCGGAATGCCTTTCATACCTAAAAATGTACTCATCACACCTTCGTTCATTTGATTACCACCTGCAATGGATTCGTCTTGCGCTAAAGATATAACCAATCCATTAAATCCACGGGCATACAATAATGCACGCCCCATTAATCCAGCTTGTTGCACACTGTGATTACCGTCTGAAAAAGCTATCGCACCGTTTACCTTCATATCATAAAGCTCCGCCATCTCCTTACCCTCTCTCTTTTTACTAACAGCTCCAATTGGATATACGTCTACAAGATTGCCCTTAGACATATTTACAATTAGCGCAACTTCCGATCGACTTTGAATAGCCGGACTTGTATTCGGATGGACAGCGATACCGGTGAACCCTCCCGCTGCTGCAGCTGCAGTACCCGTCTGCAAATCTTCTTTCGTCTCATAGCCCGGTTCACCAATATTTACATTCAAATCAAAGAATCCTGGTGCTAATATCGCTCCCTTCCCCTCAATAACCCGAGTTTTCTCATCAGTTGGTTTAATTTTCTTATTTATATCCGCAATTTTACCTTTATTTATCAGCACATCAACTTCTTGTTGATTAAATGTATGCCCTGGTAAAATCAATTTTGCAGAAGTAATTAAGATCGTATTCATGGATATAATATGCTAGAAATTAAATTTTGCTAATTAATACAATGGAGTTGAAGTAATCTAGTAAAAAAAACTTCACGATAGCGGTGACCCCGACAGCCATGAAAGTTCTTGATGGTCTTTGAAATAAGCGCATTGATTCCTTTAAAAATAAACAATTAACAATAACACAAACACTTTCAGGAAAAAAAAGCGGTTTAGCGTATTGCTCTGTTAAAAGATTTCTTTCAGAAAAAACCGAAAAATCAAATTGCTCCATTAAAAAACAAATGTACAAAATACTCTTAAAATGTAAACGTATTTATTATAGTTTATTCCTATGCTGTCCCCACTCATAGCTATCTATTTTAAGGCCAGCCAAAGAAATAACCCTATCCACTACTGTTGACGCCACGTCTTCAATGCATTGAGGTTGACTGTAAAATGATGGACTAGCCGGACAGATAATTCCTCCTGCTTGTGTCACCGTTAGCATGTTTTGTAAATGTATTAAGTTTAAAGGGGTCTCTCTAGCGACGAGAATTAATTTTCTTCTTTCTTTCAGAATAACATCTGCAGCGCGCGTAGTTAAATCCGAAGAGGTACCATTTGCAATCCGCGCTAAAGTTCCCATCGAACAAGGACAAACAATCATCGTATCAAAGTTCGCCGATCCCGATGCAAAAGGGGCCATAAAATCATTTTTTGAATAGAATACAAAGGTATATGTTTTAAATGCCTCATTCTGTAATTCGAATTGCCAGACATCCTTCGCGTTATCTGACATAACGACGCCTATCTCTTCTATCTGATCCGTCAGTAAACTCAGTTTATCCAATAAAAGTTTTGCATAAATTGAACCCGACGCTCCTGTGATCGCAACTATGATTTTTCGTTTCATAGAACAAAGCTATAAAATAAGGGTCGAATAAGAAATATTCGACCCTACATCTACCTATGAAAAACATGCCCTTGGGGAGGGCACTACAAAAGTAAGCATCCTTTCCTTATTTGCAACACTTTACCGCTAGTTTGATCGTTAAAATTAAAAATTTGTAGTCTGAATACTACATAAAAACTATTTTTTACGTTTTAAGTATTATAAAATATATTTGGCTAAGATTTCAAAAACGGCATTATTAATCCACAAACAAAATTTTACTCACAATTTGTGTCGAATCCATATTTTTTTCTTTATTTCGGAGCTGAAACAGGAAATTCAAATAAAATGAGCTTAACAGTATTAGAGGAATATATTGAAACGGGTAACTTTCAAGATTTAGATTTGTTACTAATTAAAAACCCTTCTTTGGTTAAAGAAAATACAAGCCATGATATTTCACCTTTGTTATTAGCCTGTTACTATCACAAACCCCAAATTGCACAAATAATCTTAAAATATATTACTTCGATCACCATTCATGAAGCGTGTGCCGCGGGATTAGCACAGCACGTGCAACTGATGGTTGAGCAAAAACCAGCGGTAATTAACGAAATTTCTTCTCACGGCTTTACTCCTATCGGTATTGCAGCACATTTTGGTAAAGAAGATATTGTAAGAATTTTGCTAGCCCACCATGCCGATCCAAATATACCTTCACAAAACGGCTACAACGTGTATCCCCTACATGCTTCATTAAGTATCAACAATGAGGAAATAAGTAAAATGCTTATTGAAGCAGGAGCCGAAGTAAATGTAGTCCAGACCGCCCGTATTACTCCACTACATTTGGCCGCTCAACACGGTAATATTGAGTTGATTATTTTATTGTTGGAACAAGGAGCTAATATCGGCATTGTTACAGATTTAGGTGCTACGGCAGCAGATTTGGCCGCAGATAAAGGTTTTCATGAGATAGCGGAGATTTTGAAAGTAAATTAGTGTTTTAAAAGTGAAACACCGATAGCACATTCTAAACACCTTTTGGTATCGCAGTAATTATTTTTCAGATGTAGCAAGGCTTGTGAATCAGATGCAGTGATTGATTTTACATTCATTTTCTTAAATCTTGTAATAATGGAATTATTTTCCGTCTCAATTTCCTCCAACCATTGTATCGCCTTCTCCATGTATTTTTCGATGTTATAAAACTTACCATAGGCAAATACTATTGGTATAAAACAATTCACGAAGAGATGGGAAATAAAATCCTTAGACCAAGAAACGGAATGAACTTTTGTTTGTCTGTCAAACCTGTAATGATCTTTCCAATAACTTTGGAGTTCAAAGGATTGAATCGTAGCCGAAATAGTCAACCTATCCTCACTTAAAATAAATTCAAACCAATAAGCTTTATTACATAATAATGTCGACAGCTGTGCAATACGATAAGTAGGAAAATTATATGGCCTCATCCGTAAAAATTTCCACTCTTCTGTCCGCATAGACTTTAATTTATGAATTTTCTTCAAGTACTCAAATTCAGAGAGTAACGTATTCGGATAATCCTCCTCCATTTCAGGCTTCAATAGACCTGCGGTCCCAAAAAGCAAGCTGCTCGTCTTTATTTCATCATTTTGATATTTTTGGAACAAAAGTAAATCCACGGAAGACATCATTTTTTCAAAAGCTATCGAGTTTACCCGCATACCGAAGGCTCTTCCCAATGCAATAGCCAATACCCTTTCCCAGTCTTGTTTAGTTTCCTGAATAATTCGTAAAAAATAGTCGTATTTATCCGCTAACCGTTCTATGGCAAGTCGCTTTAGCCATGGATAAACCACGATATCATTAATTTGAGAAATCTGATTTTCGCAGGGTATCCAATTTAGATTTTGCATGAGAGATTGATATTTCAACAATCTTCCTTCTTGTACATAAGACTGCAAACATATGGTGGGAATTTTAGTCCCGTCAGATCGTAGTACAGCAAAATCATTATTCCATACCACATGCAATACCGTATTGTTATATGCCGGATCAGATGAATGCCCATGCTTTTCCCAATCTTTAGCATTAATATGAATTTCTACATGACCATACCATAGCACATTATCAATTCGGACACATGCGAATTCAAAGTCGGGACCTGCATTAACATTATACTGTCCTATCTCTATCACCTGCAGTGTATCTCCATCAGATGTTTTTAAATCCAATTGGTTATACAAGCGAAAACGCCAAATGAAGTGGAGTAACTCTTCCGGGAATGACATACCTTAAATTTACCGTTTTAATATGTCATTTTAAAATAAATCACTAATGAATTGGATAATAGATCAATAATTGATCATCGGAGACTTGCAATTTCCGATCTAAAACACCGCCTATTTTTGGAGAAATCACCCCAGTTCCCCACGATTCTTTGGACTCAAAAACCCGCGCTTCATCCCATAGACCCGCATCTATAAACATCTGTAGGGTTTTAGCGCCACCTTCGATAATAATAGATTGCACATCCATCAAGTACAATTGATATAAGATGTTTTGAGGTAGGTATAGGTCAAAGTTTTCCATTTCGATATATTTAAGATTCTGATTCCATTCCGATTTCACCGCATTAAAAACAATTGTTTCGATAGATTGATCCAAAAGATAATAATCGGCTGGAACATCAAGATTCTTATCGATCAAAATCCGCTTCGGAGACTTGCCCGTCCAGCATCGATTTGTTAAACTTGGATTATCAATTAGCGCCGTATTCTTCCCTACCAAGATAGCATCTTCTTCGCTGCGCCATTTGTGTACCAACTGCTTACTTGCAGCGTTGCTTATCCAATGCTGAGCTTTATCGGCAGGCGCAAAATATCCATCATCAGTTTCGGCCCATTTTAAAACCACATAAGGTCTGCTTTTGTTTATCTGCGTAAAGAATCTACGATTTATATACTGGCATTTATCTTCCAATACTCCTGTAACAACCTCTATTCCGGCCGATCGAAGTTTTGCTATCCCCAGACCATTTACCTTAGAGAAAGGGTCTGAACAACCTATAACAACTTTTGGTAAACCATAAGCAATCAGCATATCTGCACAGGGTGGGGTTTTTCCGAAATGCGCACAAGGCTCCAAACTTACGTAAATGGTGCTATCAGCCAATAGTTGATTTGCTTTTTCCGTTCCGTATTTTGTAACGACAGATTGTACAGCGTTGACCTCTGCATGCGGTCCGCCATATGGAGAAGTATACCCTTCTCCGATTATGGTATCTTGATACACAACGACTGCACCTACCATCGGATTTGGGCTCACTGTTCCCATTCCTAAAACAGCAAGATCCAAACACCTTTGCATATAATATTCACGCCTATCCATACAACAAACTTAGTGAATTGCGCCTAAATAATGCATAATATTGTAAGTTTGTATCATGAACACATGGCGTGATATCGAACAAGTTTTTTTAGATGAATTAGCTAATCTATATGATCCGGCAGAAATTAAAGCGATTTTTCATATTGCTATCGAACACATTACTCAGCTAAAAAAAACGAACTACTTACTTGAGAAAAGTAGCGCTATTACTTCAGATCAACAGCATCAATTACTTGAAATGCTCCATCAATTAAAATACGGCAAACCTATACAACATCTTACCGGCAGCACACATTTTTATGGACTCGACTTTAATGTCAATGAACATACATTGATTCCTAGACCAGAGACAGAAGAATTGGTAGATTTGATATTGAAATCACACGGCACACAGAGAAATCTACGTCTAATAGATATTGGAACAGGTACCGGATGCATTCCCGTTAGCATTGCGAAACACATACAAGATGCAAAAATCTGGGCTATAGATATTTCATCAGAAGCCCTTGGAATTGCTAAACAAAATGCGGAAAAACAAAAAGTAGATATTCAGTTTGTCCATGCAGATATTTTAGAATGGGAGTATTTGTTTACTAATGGTGAACGATTTGATATTATTGTAAGTAACCCGCCTTACATTACATCAGCAGAGAAAGAAGAGATGCATCAAAATGTCCTTGCCTTTGAGCCACATCTCGCCCTATTTGTTGAAAGCAGTGCTCCACTGATTTTCTATGACTACATTTCGGACTTCGCATTGGCACATCTGGAGGAAACTGGCATGCTTTATTTCGAGATCAATCAATATCTAAGCCATGAAACGGCATCCTTACTTCACAAAAAGGGATTTACACAAGTCACGATTCTAAAAGACATCAATGGTGTAGACCGCATGATCAGTGCAAAAAAAGCAACAACCTCCTATTAAATTAATAAATAGATTATTTCAAACTGAAACCTACTTGGCGCAGGCAAGCAAGCTTCATTGCTATTAAAAAAATTATTCCAATGAAAAACAAAGACTTAATACTTTTTAAACAAAATAAAAACCATTTCATTTGGTCTGTATTATAGATTTTTTTACCTTTGCATCACTTCAAACATCGAAGGATAATTCAATACAGAATTAGGATTCCGTAGCTCAGCTGGTAGAGCAATACACTTTTAATGTATGGGTCCTGGGTTCGAATCCCAGCGGGATCACAACAAAAAGCTCAATCGAAAGATTGGGCTTTTTTTGTGCCCAAAGGGATGAGAACAGAAGCGTTGGGATGGGTTCGAACAATTTCTTGGCAGCCTTGAGTACGGGGAAAGCGGGACGCCAACAATCCCAGCGGGATCACAACAAAAAGCTCAATCGAAAGATTGGGCTTTTTTTGTATCCAAAGGAATGAAAACGAATAATATTATTATTGCTCAGATGCCGATGCGGCATATTCTTCCAGTAATATAATCGCATCGTACAATACGCCGGCCGACCCTCTAAACGAACCAGAACCACTTGGTTTATTGTCAATGGCATAAAATTCAAAGAAGCCATTATTCACTAACACACGGTCAAGCATCGGGATAATCTGCTCATAAGCCTGCTGATAAAAACCATTCCTGATCATCTGTTTGATAATACGTCCGCCAAACCAAGTCCAGTCTCCTCCATTCTGATAATGGTAGGGAGACATGCCCGGATTTTGAAAACTGCCTTCGGGATAGGTAGGATAAATTGTTAATCCTACAGAAGGTGCCCCTAATTTTTCAACATTCTCTATCATTTTATCAAATGAGGCCTTTGCTTGTTCCCTCGAAAGTAAATTTGCTTCGATGGCAATTGCAGTACCGCCATGATAAAAGATTTCATCTTCATTAAACGTAGAAGGAAAAGGCGATTTATCCAGATACACATGGGGGATGAATTTTTGCCGGTCTGCATCCCATAAATGCTTCATAGCGTTTGTTGCGATATCTTTTCTGATTTTTTCCCACTTACGGTTACCATCAGAAACCAGTTCAAGATAATTATCGATAGCAACCAAAAACATGGCATTATCATAAATATCAATAGCGAGGTTGGAGTTCTCATCGAGGTAAACTCCCCACTCATGTTCCGGTTGGACATCGCCCCAATCAGCTGTTGTGGCCCCCCAAAGCAATCCATACCTCTTGTTATAGCGATGCTTGATGAGAAAATCCAGCGCTAAAGCTAAACGTTTTTTTACGGTGATACCGCCAATCGCTTCATCTAAGAAGCTTTTGTCTCCTGTAGCCATAATATATTTATAAACAGCTTGGATCAACGAGGATTCCTGATCGGTTTCTACTGTATTTTTGTGTCCGGCATAATCAGGCTCCAGTTCAGAATAAATGTATTGATAAGCTTCGACAGCGCTTTCAACCTTCTTCTTTGGTACGAAACCATCAATGATGTTTCCGTCCTTTCCTTGCAGCCTAAAGAATACCCTTAGGTTTTCTCTAACGGATTTAGGGTCATGAACCATACTCGCCACAGTGATGAACGTATTATAATCTCTGATCCACACTTCGCTGTAACCATCACCCGCCGTAAATCCGCTTTTAACGAGCTCAACGGCCTTATCCTTCACCGTCGACAGACGGGAATCGGAACGGATTTGGGCTTTCAGATCCCCAAATCCCCAGCTTTTATTAGGTTCTGGCCCCATTTCAAGCACTAAACTGCCCCCTTTTAGAAGTTCCTTTGCCGGAAATTTAAAATCATTCAGAGGCTTCCCGTTAAGGGTTGCTGTTTGAATATAAATATTGGTCTTGCTGGTGTTTTTAGCTTCGATGGTGAAGCGCTCTCCACGGTTATACCTGCCACCAAGATTGATGGTAACTTTTTCAAATAGCGGGCTTCCTATTTCATAGACAGGTTCTACCCGTGTACCTCCATCCATCTGGAAGAGGCCAATGGCGTTCATCAGATACCACGCACTCATTTGCCCTTGATCTTCGTCTCCTAAATAGGCATTCGATACACCAGACCCGTAGTATCGCTCACCGATTGAGCGGCTCCATTTTTGTGTAACCCATGGTTTTTTGACCCAATTAAACAAATAAGCAAAATGCATGGATTGCTGGTTGCCTTGCACGACAGGATAATCCCAATATTGATCATTAGGTCCATTGTAACGCCACTTATTGCTCTCCTCAAAGCCCCAATCGAGACGTTCAAGAAATTTATCCCGTCCAATGAGATCTGCCAGATCAATAACATCCTGTGGTACAAAGAACGTAAGTTGCCAGGCATTGCCCTCCACATAATGTTCATTGGCACCCGATTTAAAAGGATCGAAATCTGAAAGCCAATTGCCGTCCGAATTTTTCATGCGTGCATAGCCGGTTTCTGGGTCAATTACATTCTTCCACCATTGCCCACGCTCATTGAAAATTTCATAATCGTCCGTTTTTCTCAAGGCTTTAGCAAATTGACCGACCGTCCAGTCGTCAAAACTATATTCAAGCGAATTGGAGAACCTGCCTTTGTCAAAAGGAACATATTTATATTTTAAATAAGCTTCAAGATCACGATTACCGGCAAAACCACCTGCTACTACTTCGGGAAGCGTTGTTTGCATTTTTTTCACCGCTTCAAAAGCTTTTTCGACATCATAATCCCGGATACCCATTTGATAAGCCCCCACAATAAGCGGGATTTCATGCTCAGCAACCATCACAGGAATATATTCCATACCTGCAGGTCCTTTAGCAAGCCAACCATTAGCATCATACATTGCTAATTGCGATCGCACCCAGCGGTTGCTCCATTCTGGAGTAACGAGGTTCCAAAACTGGTTAAGGTTCCAGAAGGTATTCCAGAAAGCATCGCAGCCGAGAGCCAAGTCATCTGCACGCGTAAACTTGTGAATCTTTTCATCCGCGGATCGCCAGCTTCCATCTACATCACTGAAAATATTGCGACTAGCGAGAGCCCGATACATGTTGGTATAAAATTTCTCTTTCTGCAAGTAGTCATTGCTGCCCACTTCTATCCGGCTCAGTAACTCGTTCCAGGTTGATCGGTTTTGAGCAACTACCCCGTCAAACGACCACCCAAATGGAACGCTGATTTCTTGCTGAAGGTTTAATGCAGCATTTTCGACACTTACATAAGATATGCCGGTACGAAGTTGAACGATTTTACTATTTTTAAGATCGAATTCGACAAATAGCCCCGCGTTTTTTGCGTTGTTTGCGTGTAGATTTTTTTTAACGCTGACTTGATCATTCAGCCACGAACCATAATTGATGATAGGCTGATCAAACTCCATGACGAAATGTACAATATAATCTTGATTTACGCCACCAGACCACACATTTTCTGATCGCTGTTCGCTTACTCCTTCTATTCGGGTATCGCTTACTTTTGTGATCTTTACCCCCTGCAATTCATAATCGTATTCTGCAGGGATTTTAAGATCAACCATAATTCTGCCTGTATCCCCCTCATTGTAGGTGTATCGTTGAAAACTGCTTCGAGTTAAAGCTGTTAATTCAGCACGAATGTTATAGTCGGTAAGATCTACTTTATAATATCCCAGTGGGGCTTTTTCTGTTGTTTTATCAATTTTCGACCGATAGCCTCCCTCCAGACCATTTTGATCACCAACAAAAGTGATCAATTCACCGGTTACCGGAAATGTCCCCAATCCCGCCATGGTCCACTCGTGGATATGGCTGAATGTACCTATGGATTCAAAAGTTGGGTCATAACCCGCTTGCCATCCGCGGTTTTGATTATCCGGGCTCAGTTTGACCATGCTAAATGGCATCCATGGCCCCGGCGCCAGCATCCAACGTGAATGGGCAGCACCAATCATGGTATTGACATAATCAGCAGAACTCACCTCTTGCTGAGGTTCACGAACGACCGTTCCGGAAGTATATTCTTTATTGTTGATCAGTATTTTATAGGAGCTGGTTTTCTTACCGGTTACTGAAGGCATGGGAGCTTCCAGAATAGCGCGACCAGCCTCAAGCCGTTGATTCATGATTTCTTTACCATCAAGCTGTACAGCAATTGTAGGCATATCATATACATCAACGACATCGATTAGAAGAGTTTGCTTATTATCTGCAGTCTGAAACGTCGCTGGTCGTATGCTCCTTATTAATGCATCAGCCGCCGGCTTTAATGCCGCCTGCTCGGGACCGACTAACTTAATTTCGTCAAAAGCAATCCAACCGCCATCGAGTGAAGTAATCACGATTTCATTGTAACCTTCTTTGATTAAATCATCCGGCAATACGAATTCGACAACTTGCTCCTGGTCTTTGGTAAAAGGACCTATCGGATCAGCGTTTCCTTTTCCCTTTTCGAGCCTGAAGATGTAAGGCTTATCATTCACGAGTAGCTTAAGAACAGAGCCATGCTTTGGATCGACACCAAGAAGATCCAAGGAAAGATTCCAGGATCTATTGCGCGGAAATTCATTCAGCTCAAAACTGAGTGTTATAAAATGAGAACGGATACCTGCGGTATTTCCCGTTCCTCCCCAAGCATTTTTTGGTCCGGGCAGTACAAAAGGAAACTCGGTTTGCGTGTCGGCCGATCCGATCAAAAAACATCGGTCTTCATAGCCAAAATCATACTCAAGGAACTTTTCGAACGACTTCGGATATAAAGACATATCATCACTCTGATTGTCATTGCTACCAATCTGCCAAACGACATGCTGCTGGGCATATATTGACGTGGCATTAAATATAAGACCGAACGTAATTAAAATAAACTGAATGCGTATCATATTAGTTAGTATTTGACTTCGCAAGTTCTACTGCTTTAAATCATGATTTGGCTCCGTTCCCATTTCTATTTTCAGTATTCCGCCGTTTACTACATCCTGAAATGGTATAGCTACCGATTGTTGTGCTTTACCATTTATGTTGAGTGACTGCACATACATGTTTTCCGGAGCGTTGTTCCGTGCTTCAATAACAAACTTATCGCCTTTATAATATTTCTTATTTAACTTCACCTCTATACGATCAAATAGAGGACTACCAATCTGGAATTCTGGATTGATCTGTGTTAAACCTTTCACGTCAAACAACCCCATTCCCGCCATCACGTACCACGCGCCCAGCTGTCCCTGGTCTTCGTCCTGACCGTATCCGTAGCCATGTAATCCATCAACACCGTAAAATTCATTACAGATCGCGCGTACCCATTTTTGGGTCAAATACGGCTTTCCGGAGAAATTGAACAACCAGGATACATGCAGGTTTGGCTGGTTACCGTGGTTATACAATGCATGTACGCCAGCAAATGCATCCACTGTTTTACCACCACCAAAGGTATTTTTTTGAGAATGAATAAAAATACTGTCCAAACGCTCGTTAAAGACATCCTGCCCCACTTTATCAATTAATTTATTCGGTTCGTGCGGCACGTAAAAAGTATACTGTATAGCGTTACCTTCCTGAAAGCCTGCCCACGCTGCCATAGGATCAAAGTTTTTCAAGAAACTTCCATCCAACATGCGTGGACGGATCAGTTCGGTTTCGGAATCAAAGAGATTCTCCCAGTTTGATGCCATTTTAGAAAGACGTTGATAATCGTCTTCTTTATTTAAGTTCTTTGCGAATTGGGCCACAGCATAGCTACTAAAAGAATACTCCATGGTATGGGAAGCTCCAAACACCGAACCTTCATCCTGCTTAGTAATGAAGTAATCGTCACTTGGAATATATGGACAGTAGCCACGTTTTACAAACGCCCCAACATCCAACTTACCTGCGCCAGAAGGTCGATTGACCTCATCGATCTCATTCTTTAACGCTGCTTCATATCCGAGTTGGTAATCAAAATCCCGGATCCCACAATTATAAGCAGCCGCGATAGCGAGACTAGTAAAATTCGTTCCAACACCAGACACGTATTTGCTATTAGCAATTCCATCGCCTAGCCAACCCGTTTCTTTATACACCAATAACTGGCTCTGTACCCAATCCGAATAATATTCTGGATAAGCTAATGCCCATAATTGGGTGAGGTTCCAAAATCCACCCCAGATTGCATCCGTATTATAATAATTATACGTTGGTTTTTGATTTTTATCCAATGGAAGGTGTCCAATAGTACCGTCATTTTTAGGATATGCCCCATTGACATCATTTGCCAATCCTCTTCCCAACAGGGCATGGTAGAGTCCGGTATAGAACTTTACCTTATCTTCCTGACGACCCCCTTCTACCTGTATACGTCCAAGCATATCGTTCCATCGTTGTGATGCTTTTTCCATGGCGCTATCAAAATTCTGATCCAAGGCCTCCGCCTCATAGTTCAGTTTTGCATTTTCAATCGATGTGTAAGATTGGCCTATTGTTACCGTAATCTGCTCATCCGTTGCTGTATTATATTTCACAGCCAAGCAGGCTCCCGCTCCCTTTATTTCTTTCTCAGTGGTAACCGTATCCGCGCGCAGGAATGTCTTAGCATCCGTAAAAGGTTTACTCAACTTCGCATAGAAGTACATATTTACGGAAGCCTCCGGTTGGTACTTTTTGACGTATTCTGGCTTCGTTATTACATAACCTTCAATAGTCGTATCATCGATCACTTTAATATAAGCATCTTCTACAGCACCGCTTTCGCCCAATTTGTTTCCAATATCAAATAAGATATACGACTCATCCGACTGCGGAAACGTATACCGTTGGTATCCTACCCGATCCGCTGCAGTAAGCTCTACTTTGGTGTTGTATTTATCCAGCAAGACGCTATAAAATCCAGATGTAGCATACTCATTTTCCTTTTTGAAAACGGACCGGTAACCCTCAGCAGAGTTTTCTAATGTTCCCGGTTTGGTCTTTAACTCCCCGACAATTGGCATCAACATTACACCTCCGATCTGGAATTCATGAAAACAAGCAAAGCCTTCGATAGAGCTGTGGCCATCTTCGTATCCTACGGCTTCCCAACCGTTCGCATTCCCATAGGACCCGTTAGTAGACGGCCCCAGTTTGGCCATTCCAAAAGGCACGGCAGCAGGTGTATAGAAGAACCAGCGACTGTGTACCGATCCTATATTGGGATTCACATGATCTGACAATTTTTCTACAGTTTCTCTGTTTCCTGCACAGGATGAGATCAGTATATGGAGAGTTGCCAGCAATAAGAGTAGATTCGTTTGTTTCATTTTATATACGTTATTGAAAGTTATTATTAACCGCCCTTATTTTTAATCAGGGCAATACGGGCATACAGTTCGGCCATACAGGATGTATCCAGTAACCATTTCGGCTTTTTCATCTCATCTTTTCGACCCGTCCAATCTGCACAAGGTAAGCCTTCTTCGTCACGCGCATGCTCCCATGCCCAATCCGCGCGTTCGATTACTGCATCCACATATTTGGGGTTTTGATCGATCTCGTACAATTCGTGATAACCTCTAAATAATACCAGGGTGAACCAAGGAATATCCTTGACCTGTGGAATACCTTCCGTGGTATAATCGAAGTAGTATCTATAAGAGCCTTCTGCCAACGCATGAGCATCCTCCAGATATTTGGCGTTGCTTGTGATCTTATATAGCCTCACGGCCGATTGAATCATCGTACCCGTATTATATGTATAAGCGTGTTTCTGCACGTGTCCTGTCGTACGATCCGGGGTCAGCAATGCATTCCATATGATGCCCAGCGTGTCATCACGAAGTGTAGCAAGCATCCAGTTATACGATTTCATGGCGTAATGTAGATATTTTTCTTCACCCGAAGCCTGATAAATCTTCAAAGCCAACACTGTAGCTTTGCCGTTACTACAGGCAGGCTTTTGATCATCTATCCCTTCCAGCCAGGAGACACCACCGCCGAAACTGTCTGTCCAACCGCTCTCGATGAAGGTCATCACCTCTTTCGCTTTCGCTAAGTACGATGCGTCCCCTGTGATTGAATAGGAATCCATATAATCAATACCCACCAAGCCGTTGTCGTCATAATACCGGTCCACGGTTTCAAATTTGGACGGATACGCCTGGTATCCATACGGTGTACGGGTCTTATCCAGGTATTGTTCCACTGCTATTACCATGGAGTCAAGATAAGGTTTAAACCTATTTGGTTTCAACTCCATAAGTACATTGACAGCCGAAAATACCCCGCTCATCGGCCACAGATAAGAAACCTCCTTGGCTTTTTGTCCGCCCTCCTGAAAATACGTTAGGTCCGGTTTGTAACTATTTGGATAATATTCAGCGAATAGTCCATGCTCGTGCACCCGATATTTTTCCCACACAAGCCCGATAGTCTCTTCAGCTCGCTGCAGATAACTACTTTTTTGCTGTGCGTGCACAGTAAATGCCAACATACAGAGCGCTAAAAGTAAAGACAGTCCTGCTTTCATATTCATCAATTTTTAGTTTCTCCGCGATAGAGCGCTAGTGCACCATAGGATTCAACGACAGCGCCCTGCATAAGTAACGAATAATATCTGCCAGGATTAGCTCCGGTCCAGTCCTCATAAAAGAAACCTACATCCGTTCGCGCTTTCTTATACCCATTGTTTATAAAATTGTAATACGTATTGATGTATGTTTTGGCGCTCTCATCATATGCCGCCAAATCGATATAAGCACGCAACAATTTCGTATTAAACCAAGGGTCAGTATCGGTATAGGATAAGATTCCGTTGCGGGTTTTGACGAAATAATCATATGCACCCTGTGCTGTCATTTTTGCTTCTTCCAAATACTGGCTATTTCCGGTAATCTCGGCTAGCCGTATTCCATTTTGTACCATCACACCAGCAT
The DNA here is from genome assembly GCF_005048855.1 of Sphingobacterium olei. Taxonomy (GTDB): domain Bacteria; phylum Bacteroidota; class Bacteroidia; order Sphingobacteriales; family Sphingobacteriaceae; genus Sphingobacterium; species Sphingobacterium olei. Next base: position 48,931 of record NZ_SUME01000010.1, on the reverse strand, counting down.
TGTACGTCCACAATCGGGTATTTATTGTACCGTTTGCATTCTTATCGTTCCAGTAGCATTTTGTAGCCGGATCATACAGGTTGGCGCGCAACCAACTGTACAAGCTAGTTGCTAACTGTAGCACATGTGGTTTTTCCGCCTCCGGACACACCTCATAATACATAAGCAGAAAAAGGGTAGCGTAACCGTTTGAGCAGGTGGGCTTGTTGGCTTCAGCAGATGACGGATTGTATCGGTGATCTTCATTCCACCACAAGGCACCTCCTAATTTATCATCCATTCCACTTTCCAAAAACGGCACAATCCGTGCTGCACGTTCGATGTAGGTTACATCCTGCGTAATGTGATAAGCTTCCAGTAAGTTAACCCCAATAATGGAATTGTCGTCGTAAAAACGGGTTCCACCGCCAGTACTCCCATTAGTAGAAGATCCATATCCTCCTATAGTGTTACCGTGCGCAGTTTGTCTATAATATTTTTCAAAGCCCGCAACAATATCGTTGTATCGCACATCATATCCCAATTGATGCAGTTGGGAGGCGCCGCTCACGACCGCATCATACGGCCATAGATAGGAGTAAGTAGCGTCTCCAGACTGCATGGGATAATTCTCCTTAAACAGGTCGCCTGCCTTATAGTATTGATTGATAAGATCAAAAATTTCCTTTGCCCGTGCTGGAGCATTTACCGTTTCTACCGGCGATGTATTATCGTCCGGTTTTACATAGGGCTCTGATCCATCATCACAGCCCGTGATGATAAAAGCAAATAATAGTAAATAACATAACTTCTTCATACGTTTATAAATTTGTAATATTAGAAAATTCATGTACCATCAAATTTTCCTTGTTGGTATTGATTGTAATAGTTGCTCTTTTCGAATTGAGATCGCCTTTCATCTTCCAGAGATGATCCCATTGGCTCCAGGAGAACTCTCCAATTTCGTAAAATGATAAGGGCTCCCCGCCTGCAGGCCGCTCGCTACTTACGCCATCCATTCTTCCCCAGCACTTGTCTGCACCGTTCACGGCTGCGATAAAATAGTATCTTTCCTCTATCCAACTGAGCCATCCCGGCGGATTCGTTTCCGGCTTACTCGGGTCGATAAACCGTATCGCACTGTTCGCTGCGACAAACTTACCATCGCCCACATAAGCTAGCTGACCAATTACATCATATGTTGCTCCCCATATACAGCGTACGTTCGATATAACCTCAGTTTTTACGGACAGTGTATTGAAATCTACTGTAATCCGATAGGGGTTTGTATTGGGCGCTAAATTCATCGTTCCTACACCTTCCATTAGCTTAGTACCATCCAGGTAATAGCCAAATTCCTCTTCTTCGATTTTTCCTTTTAGTTCCAGTTCTCCGTTTCCTGCTACTTTCGAATAGATAATATAGACACCGTCCGCAGCTTTCCGGAATAAAGAACCTTCGGCTCCATTACTTTCATTGCCAGCTCCATATAAATACAGGTTGTTCGGCATATTGTCAATTCCGTCGCCCCGAGTCACTTCGACATCATTTTTTAGATCCGTCGTTTTCACATCCCCTCCTTTGGAGGTCAGTACCGACCACGAAATCTCTCCTGTCTCACCAGGTTTTATGCCCGCTTTTCGCGCAATCGCATTTAGTGTAGCGTGTGTAAGTGTCAATTTGGGCTCCGCGCCGAAATCACTTTTAATCCGTTCTACTGGCTCATATAAGTCTGCCCCTTTTTTGGCGAAGACCACTTCGTATAACACGTACGATCCGTCGCCGGGACCGCCGCCGCTCCAGGATAGAACAATATTATTGGTTGATGTTACATCCAGCCCTACTTTCGCGGGCGATGATAACGCGGTCGGCACCGTAAAATCGGTAGACAGCTGATAGTCTTTCGCACAGCCGTTCAGCAAGAGTAGAACGGCTGCTATAATTGATAAAGATAGATAGTTCATGCTATTCAGTTTAAAGGTTACCATTGCGAATTTTGTGTCAGGTTGCTATTTAAATCTCTTTCATTTTGTGGGATAGGCCACAAATAATGCCTCGCAGCATCAAATTTTCGGTTCTCCACGCGCACATATCCGTTGTCTGTACCCACCGCATCGCCTGTATACAGACCATGACTCCATCCATTGAGTACCTGCTCGGCTATCCGCCAGCGGATAATATCCTTATGCCGTAAACCTTCAAGCGCCAATTCGCTACGGCGCTCACGGCGCACGATTTCTTTCAGGTTACCGCCGGTAGGAAATTCCAGTGCACTGGCTTCCGTAAATCCAGCCCTGCTACGGAGAGGCCGTATGGTCCGATTCCATTCGGTTGCATTCAACTGCCCTTGTTCGGCTAAGGCCTCAGCATGCATCAATAGGATATCCGCGTAGCGCATTAATATAATATTTAGACCCGACATCAGGTTAGATCGGTACGTATTGTCCCAATATTTTTTGATGTAGTATCCAGTAGCCGAGGCATCAGAAGCGAACTCAAATCCGTTAGGCGCCACCCCTTTCCTACTGTCTACGACATGAAGTGAACCGTCGGCCAACGTATACGAGTTGCCCGTATATATAATAGTAGCCGCCAGCCGTGGATCCCGATTAGCAAAGGGATCAGCGGGATCGTAACTCGATAAAGGGGCATCTGCGATTGGATAACCATCCAGGGTGATATAATTATCTACCAATCCCTGTAGCGGAGACAGCTGGGAATAACCACCCAGCGACGGAGGTAGAAAATGGTATTGTACTTGGTGCTCTCTGTCTACAGGCTTGTACTGCACGTCTAACATAACTTCAGCATTATTTTCATGCTGAATATGGAACAGATCTTCATAATTGCTATGCAACGAAAACCCGCCTTCTGCAATAATCTTATTTGTAATGGGTATTACCTCATTGAACCTTGCTGATCCTTCAAACATGAGCATACGTGCTTTAAGCCCCATAGCTGCCCAACGAGTTATGCGCCCGATGTCCTGCGCATCGTACGAAGTAGGAAGATAGTTGTTATCAATAATGCCGGATAGTTCGCTCAGTAAACTGGCTACAATTTCAGATTTGGCCGTCCGCGCTACCGTTCTTGATTCGTCGATGGAAATGACCCTTGTAAAAAAAGGAATATCACCAAATTTGGAATAGAGTTCGAAGTAATGATAGGCCCGGATAAAGATCGCCTCTCCCCGATAACGGTTACGCAGTTCGTCGCTTAATCCGGGTACGCGGTCCAGGTTATCGAGTAGCTGGTTACACTGATGGATCCCGGCATACCGATAGCCCCATACGGAGCGAACGTAATTATCAGCGGTAGAATACGTTCCATTACCGATGGCCTGATTGTGGGAGTTAGACACCTTGGTATAAGCGTTATCCGTCATGGCATCGGCATACATTACCTCGTCGGCATTGTTCATCCCTTGATAACATTTGTTGATCATATACGCAGCCGACTCAGGTTTATTCCAATACTCCACGTCTGTTTCTCTATCGTGTGGCGTCAGGTCAAGGTCGTGACATGACGCAAAAAGCATACAGGCTATGACTGCTGCTATGCTATATCGTAATAGGTGCTTTTTCATAATAATACGTTTTAAAAGTTAAGGTTTAACCCTATAGAAAAGGTTCGGTTTACCGGGTAAATACGCCCACCACCATCAGAAGTCTCCGGATCCCACCCCCCTTTCATATCGGATAAGGTTAAGGCATTCTGTATACTGGTATAGATCCGAAGACGACTTAGCGAAACCCTGTTGGTCCAATTCTCGGGAAATGTATAGCCCAGTTGTACGTTCTTCAGGCGCAGATAGGCCGCATTTTCTATCCAAAAACTTGATTTCGTAGCATTATTAGCCGATTCTGCTCCAACGGTAAGCCGCGGATACCCTGCATCCGGATTAGTTGGTGTCCAGCGATCGACATGAAAATTAAAAACCGGGCCTTCATTATTGTTATGGAAAGCTTCTACCGACTCACCTCTTAACCATACTTTTCGTTGCCCAACTCCTTGCCAGAACATGGAGAAGTCAACACCCTTCCATCCTGCAGCATAATTAAAGCCATATAAAAATCGGGGAAATCTATTTCCCAATACGAAGCGGTCGTCATCTTCCCTGATTAGGCCATCTCCATTTTTGTCTAAGTATCGAATGTCGCCAGGCTTTGGCGTTATCCCATCCAAATGAGGCCCTTGGGCGACCTCCTCTTCATTCTGAAAATATCCGTCCCAACGATAAGCGTAGTAGGAGTTTATGGGATAACCTTCGCGCACTACGGTGTTGACATCAAATCCATTGATCCATTCAGTACCTTTGACGTCGATCACTTTGTTTTTACTATCCGATAAATTTCCACTCACGGTATGATTTACCCCTCCCGTTGTAAATTGGTAGCGTGCGGCTATCTCCCATCCTTTGTTCTGTACCTTACCTGCATTCTGAATCGGTGTTCCACCTCCGAACAAGCCTGGAACTGGAATACCGATAAGGATATCGTATGTATCGTTTACGTAATACTCGCCCGATAGGGTCAATGCATTATTTAAGAAACCTAAGTCAGCTCCTATATTGAACATTTGGGTGGTCTCCCATCTTAAATCCGGATTAACAGCATCAAATGAGGCGACTGGATACATCGTATTGCCAAAATTATATCCTTGAGAAACATTGACTGTGGCCTGGTATTGATAATCCGCAATGCGGTTATTACCTACTAAACCCCAGGATGATCTGATTTTAGCGGAAGGCATGATATTTTTCAGACGCTCGGGATAAAAATTTTCATCGGATACCCGCCATCCAGCAGACATCGAAGGAAACCACGCAGATCGGTTTCCCACCCTGAACTTAGAAGAAATATCGTCACGAAGTTTAAACTCAAACAGGTACTTATCTGCGAAATTATAGTTCATGCTCAAAAATGCCGAATAAATAGACCACTCATTCTGCCATTCCTGATTACCTGTATTGGAGGTCTGTGCCCCTCCCATGATATCGTAATTGGATTCGTCGACCAGTCGGAATGTTTCAAAACGGTTGTCCGTCCCCCCTTCATAAGAATACCCTGCCAGTGTATTGACCGTATGGGCTCCCCAAGTCTTGTCGTACGACAAGATAAGGTTAGTCGTAATATTCTGTATTCGTTGCGAACTATTGGTCATCCGATTCTCCAGATCGCCAGAGCCCGGTATAGCTTTGCGGTTTTCTTTTAGCCGGTTGTTGTACAACTGTGTACCGACCATTCCTCGTAATTTTAATCCATCCAAGATCTTATATTCCGCATTCAGTATACCCGATAAATCGTCATTTGCACTACTCCGTTGTCCTCCTTGCTCCAAACGGGCTAAGGAATTCGAATTGCTCCCCCCAGGGTAGTTATAGTCACCGTTCGCATTTTTTATGGGATAGATCGATGGCATACGCGTAGCCTGCTCAATGAGCCATTCCGTCCAATACGCATGATCTTTTAGTGCATTACGGGAATATGCGGCAAGAACATTCACCTTAAAGCGGTCCGATACCTGAGTTTCCACATTTGTACGAAAATTAAGGCGTTCAAGCCCATAATCAGATCCTTTAAACATACTCTCCTGATCCATATACGCGCCTGAAATTAAGTAGGTAGTCTTTTCACCACCTCCAGAAACCGACAGACTATGCGTTTGCTGTGGCGCATTAGCCCGATAGATTTCTTTCATCCAATTGGCATTGGGACCGTTTACACGGTAATCCCGTATCTGTTCAGAAGAGAATTGAGTCGGTCGACCAGAATTGATGAGTGCTTCATTGCGAAGTTCGGCATATACCCACGAATCGACTATCTGAGGCAAAAAAGTAGGCGTCTGCGCCGCAAGAATATAATCATAAGATACCCGTGAGGTGCCCTTGCTTCCTTTTTTGGTCGTGATAAGAATAACACCGTTAGATGCACGCGATCCATAGATAGCAGCCGAAGCAGCATCTTTCAAGACAGATATACTTTCAATATCCGCCATATTAACATTCTGTATATCACCAATTATACCATCAATTAAAACCATAGGATCATTGTTATTCAACGTATTGATACCACGTATATTAATCGATGGGCGGCTTCCTGGCTGTGAATTACTCTGTTGTATGGTTAAACCAGGGGTCGTACCCTGCAAAGCCTCTACCACGTTGACCACCGGTCTTCCTTCCAGTTCTTTCATGTTAACAGAAGAAATCGCACCCGTTACATTCGCTTTCTTTTGCGTGCCATAGCCGACCACTACCACTTCATCAAGTTCCTCGTTTGTTACCTCGAGTACGATCCGCAAACTTGATCTTCCAGCCACCGAAACTTCCAGTGTCGCGTAGCCGACGTAGGATACCATCAAGGTTGTGTTAGGAGAAGACACATTCAGGGTAAACTGACCTTCAGAATCCGTTCGAGTCACATTCGTTCCGCCTACTTCCTTTACCGACGCTCCTGAAACGGGCGTATTGGATTCGTTGACGACTATGCCCTCTACTGACGTGTTATTGTTCTGAGCTGCTACCGAGAAGGTATGTATACCTAAAAAGAGGCATAATAGGTACCGAAGAAAGATTGTATGTCTTAGGCTGAATAAGCTGGAGGTCTGTCCCCTGCTCTTGATAATGGATAACTTATTTTTCATAACATCATAATTTAATCTTTAGTTATTTATAATCTAATTTCCTAATGTGTGTAACGCATAGGCATAGGCACCTAACGAAATGGCTGTGCTTGTTCCAAGCTTAGTTTTCATGATAAAAGTCGTTTTATGGGGATTGTAGTTTATTTTTTTATTGGTATTTGGTATCCGGATCTGCCTTTGCCCTTCTGCAATAGCCTGATTGAAGTTGCCATCATCGTCGGCTTCGATCACCTCCATTTGCAGACGGGAGAGCCGTTCTCCAGAAAAAGTCGTTAAGGTAGATTTCAATTCGTTTATCAGTGCAGGCATAATGTATTTCGCCGCACCCATAATTCCACCGCCAATAACGACTATACCATCTACAAAAGTGAGTAGATGTGCAATAGCGTCTCCGGCGACTTCGCCAAACTGGGCAAAACTTGTTAGCGCGGCGCGCCGATCACCTTGTTTTTCACCCTCCGCAATGCGAAATATATCGTTAGGTGTTAGCCTCTTGTCCGTAACACCGGCAAGTTCACAGTATACCCGTGTAATGGCGCGTATACTGACGCTTTCTTCGGCAATCATATCGGGAAAAAATTTATTACGAAACACCCACACATCTCCTCCGCAATCGTTATCGCCCGTTAACAAATAATTATTTATCACCACGCCCGACCCAAACCCTGTGCCGAATGTTACACCGATAAGGTTACGATATTCTTTGTTTGCCCCTCGTATTTTTAATTGATTATTCAAGGTCGGCAATGCGCCCGCCAATGCTTCTCCATACGCAAACAGATTACCGTCATTGTTGATAAAAACGGGTATCTGAAAATGTTCCTCTAAAAAAGGGCCAAGCGGAACACCGCCGCGAAATGACGGAAAATTAGGCAAATCATGAATAATCCCGTTTTTGTAATCCGCGGGTCCGGGAAACGCGAAACTTATCGCTACCGGAGCCGTTGGCAACTGATTCCATATATGCGTAAATCCGGTAGTCAACGTTTTCAGGCACTTTTCTAGATCATTCGGATATGCCGGAAGACAGAAAGAGTCCACTATTTCCTTATTCGCTTGAATAGCCGAGAAGACCATATTTGTTCCACCTGCGTCTAAGGTCAATACAATGCGGTTGTCGTAATCGTACATGGGCCTAGTATTTAAATTTATATGAAATCGAACCGATGATAAGCATACTGACCAGTATGACCGACAGCCCGGCTGTGAAGCTAGACATATCGGTAATCAAACCTTGCAACGGCAACACCAAGGCTCCGCCCGATACGCCCATAATCATCAAAGCCGATATTTCGTTTGCATGCTTCATATCATGTTGCAGCGCCAGGGAAAAGATAATCGAAAACACATTGGCGCAGGCAAGCCCAACTATCACAATGGCCGCAAGCAACCCCCATAACGACGAACTGAATATCATACCCACAAAAGCCAAAACAGCCAACACGATAGTACCCCGCAGGAATTTTACGGCAGATAACCTGACCAAAAGTAAGGCGCCAACAAAAGTACCGATGGTGCGCGCGGCAAAGTAGAGACTTGTACCCAACGCAGCATCCTCCAAGGGTATCGCTAGACGGTCCATTAATAGCTGGGGTATACTGGTATTCAGTCCCACATCGATCCCCACAATCAATACGATAACAAGGATACAATTGATGAGGTATTTATCATTCAATAAGGTAAATATCTTTCGGAATGAAGAAGACTTTTCCACGGTCTCCGTCGGTTCGTCAATATGCAGCGTGTAGAGAACAACGATAGATAAAATTGTTGCCAGCCCGTAAAACAAAAATATAAAACGCCAGTCGCCCACCTGCGTTGCCGCAAATCCCACCAGTATAGGACCTAGAAACGAGGCAATTGCCTTGATAAACTGCCCCATAGTCAGTATACTGGTGAGTTTTTCCTTTCGTACGACAGATGCCACCAACGGATTCAACGAAACCTGTAAAATAGTATTTCCAATTCCAAGTAAAGCAAAAGCGAATAATATCCCCAAGTAGCTGTATACGAGGAATGAAATACCCATTGCCAGCGCCGTGATGACCAACGAAACCGCCACCGTTTTCTTTCGACCTATTTTACCCATGAGCACCCCTGTAGGGACAGCACATACGGCAAACCAGACAAATACCATCATCGGTATGATACTAGCCGTTGTTTCCGACAATACAAAATCCTTCTTCACATAGTTCGTCGCTACCCCTACGATATCTACAAACCCCATGATAAAAAAATTGAGAAATATCGGTATCAGCACGAGAGGTGATTTATTTTCTTTGTTGCTTTGCATAACGTATGATCTTAATGTCAAGTAATCAAATCCTTACAGATGCTTTAAGGGTGATGCATTCTTTACCTTCGGAGACCCCATGTGGGCGAATACGATATGCACCCACGGCTGCTGGGATAATGAACGTTTCAGCGTAATGGATAACCATGGGTTCGAAAGCATTCGTTGGACTTTCAACGATAATTTCGTCACCATCTACTAAATTCAGTACGTTGACACTTTCCTTCGTATAATGTGTAACCGGAACGGAGAAAGTATGCCGACGTGTTTCGATAAATTCACTGTTGTGCAGCCCTGTTTGTTCTTCAATCCAGCCCTCGCCTTGGGCAACGACTTTAACATTATTCACCAATTGTGCCTCGGTATATGCGGTATCGCAGTCCCAATTGAGTACTTGTTTACCCCGTTGCACGTTAATTGGGCGCGGCTTTCCATCTAAGCCTAGCCGCTGCCAGTCCCAAAGTTTAAACGTAAATAGATTTGGTGTTGAGCTGATCTCCAGTACCACTGCATTCATTCCGGAACAATGTATTGTACCGGCGGGGATCAGAAAATGATCGTGTTTCTTCGTTGGAATTTTATTCACATATTTATCAGCGTCGAAAACAAGATCGCCTTGTTCCGCCTTATCCAACTCATCCATCATGACGTGACGATCTATACCCGTTTTTAGTCCGATATAGACATGCGCATCTTCTTTCGCCTCCATGATGTAGTAACTCTCATCCTGCGTATAAGGTAGCCCGAAATTATCGCGGGCATATTGGGTGGTCGGGTGTACCTGCAGGCTCAAATTGCCTCCATTTACCGTATCGAGGAAGTCAAAACGGATCGGAAAATCTTTCCCAAAACGCGCTTCAACCGGCTTACCGAGCAATTCAGCGCTCCTCGTATACACCAGATTCACAGAAGGCATTTCGAATACAATGTTATTGACATCAAGGAGTAGACTATTCTCCTCAGGCACACAATCAAAGCCCCAACCGTAATTCACTTTCGACGCATCGAGCTCAAATTTCTTTTTCATCCACTGACCACCCCATGGTGCAGGATCAAAGAAAGGCACCACACGAAAGGGCGAAACAGCTGCTTTGTCCATTCCCGCATAGAACGTCTCCCTGTCTATCATCTTAGGGGCATTGGCAACAACGGTATCGAGCCAATAGTCTACTTTATCGTAAATTGCACGCTTGTGCCTGTCGAGTACACGCCAGTCGTTAAATAGTCCACGCTTATACTGAAGCGAAAAAGGTTCATTTCTATTGTCAATACCTAGTGCAATTGCTTCTTGCTTTCGCATACGCATCTGTATTTCCCACCGCGGCATATCAGCGTAAATCAGGGTATCGGCAATTGATACCAGTTGTGCCCCATGACCGAATATCACCACACGCCCCTTGGCTTCCTTAACCGCAAGCTGCGCAGTTTGCAATTTCTCCTGATCGAAATATTCCGATAAGGAAATATTAGAATTGTATCCAAACAGCACATCATCCGTCATAAAACGGGCTGTTAATGCTTCGGCATCCGATTCCGATATAAATAGATCTTTTGTATGGATAAATAAATCCGTTTCGAACTTCGCAAATTGAGTTTGCAGCTCCTCGTGGTTTATTCCGGTGTAATAATCTATTACTAGGATACTTTTGGCGGTGCTTCTCTTTTCCAAAAGAGAAATAATAGCCTTCCAACCTTCAACAGCAAAACCATTTAATCCGATAGCGGGCTTCTTCTTGTAAGTACTTAACATGTCTATAATTGAATAATTGTTCAGTCATATGATTAGTATGTATAAACATATAACAGAACAAATATATTATCATTTCATTAAAAAACAAAAAATTCATATTATTTTTTTATTTTTATACACGAAACATGGAATTACAAATAGATCACAAAAGCTCGATACCTTTCCATAAACAGGCAGAAGAGCTTATTCGGAGGCTTATCGATGAACCAGAATATCGGGATGGACAGTATCTTCCAAAGGAAGTCGACTTGTCTGAACAATTAAAAATATCACGGAACACCTTACGGCAGGCGATTAACACGTTGGTGACAGAAGGATTGCTTGTTCGGAAAAAAGGAGTCGGCACACGCGTGCAGAAAAAGAAAATATTTAGCGGTGTCAGTAACTGGCTCAGTTTTTCCGAGGAAATGCGAATCCTTGGTATAGAAATTTATAATTTTGAACTGCAGATATTTCGGCATGAGGTATCAGCGGAAGTTGCCGCTTTTTTCAACATTGAGGTGTCAACAAAAGTTATGAGACTTGAACGTTTACGCGGAAAAAAGAATGCACCTTTTGTATATTTCATTTCTGAATTTAATCCAAAAATACCCATCTCCGCATCAGAAAACTTTAACCGTCCGCTTTATGAGATCCTCGAAACGGATTATGGCGTTATCGCACTGACCTCCAAAGAAGAGATAAGTGCCGCAGCAGCAGATGCATTTATTGCTTCAAAACTGGAAATAAAACAAGGGGAGCCCATCCTTATCCGAAAACGATATGTTTATGACATAAACAACAATCCTATTGAATATAACGTAGGTTGTTACCGCGCAGATTCCTTTACATACACAATAGAAAGTAAACGGAACATCTGATGGTTCAAACCTCCCATAGGAATCACAAAATAAAGCGCAATCGAAAGATTGGGCTTTTTTTGTTTCAACAATTTCCTGTATTATTGCACAGCATCCCATTAACTCGATGAAGTGAAGATTAAACTTTATGAAGAAAAACAAAAAAAGCTGTGATTTAAAAAGTTGCTTTATGTGCCGACTAGCGCTTGATGATTGGAAACATTCCATCGACGTTAATCGTAAAAACATCATATTTAAAAAAGGAGAACAGATCATTCGTGAGGGAGATCCTGTTAATGGAATTTACTTTGTGTATAATGGAAAAGTAAAAGTGCATAAAAAATGGGGTGAAAAAGAAATTATTATTCGTTTCGCGAATAACGGAGATATTATTGGGCATCGCGGCTTAGGCACTCAAAATGCTACTTTCCCTATATCTGCGACTGCCTTAGAAACAACAACAGTCTGTTTTATCGAACTTGATTTTTTCTTATCGACATTAAAAGTGAATACAGATTTAACCTATCAGTTAATGCTATTTTTTGCAGATGAACTCAAAGAGTCGGAGTCTAAAATGCTGAATCTAGCCCATATGATGGTTAAGGGAAGAATTATATTAGCTATTCTCAAATTAGAAGAACAATTTGGAACCAATGAGGCAGGGTTTATTGATATTAACCTGAGCAGACAGAACCTGGCAGACATCGCCGGAACAACCTATGAAACTGTTTTTAGGATACTGAATGAACTATCATTACATAACCTTATTGTTACAGACGGGCGTGCTATACGTATAAAAGAACATGAGGAGCTCAAAAAGCTCATCCACGGCGCTCTTTAAAACAAAGTAAAAAAACGATTACAGTAGAAAATTCAGACAAGCTTATAGAAGTATTACTTTCCAGGCCATTTCAATTGCACCGCTACGCAGATAGTCTTTCGCCTTGAGCTGCAGATGTGTATTTCGTGTTGAATCATCTCCTATAAACGCATTCGTCAACTCCTGAATCTCGGGCAAATGCCGTATATCATCTACTTCCCCCTCATCCGGAAGATGATCCATTTGTAAAAGTTTATCGATATCACCCGCATTAAATACCGTAGAATGTTGTACGAAAAGCGGTAAATCAGTATATTTCATCATGAGCTGTACTACAGTTAGATTAAAATTTCTCGATTATTTTATCGGCGAATTCACTCGTTTTCAACAAAATAGCATCGTCCATAAGATTATAAAAATCTACAGTCACCGTTTTATCTTTAATAGTCTGTGATAGTGCATTTACAATAACATCAGCTGCTTCTTGCCAACCCATATATTCCAACATCATCACACCACTTAAAATAACCGAGGAAGGATTCATGGTGTTGGTATTCGCGAATCTTGGAGCCGTACCATGGGTAGCCTCGAAAATAGCATGTCCCGTTTTATAATTTATATTGGCCCCCGGCGCAATCCCAATTCCGCCTACCATCGCAGCCAAAGCATCAGAAATATAGTCCCCATTTAAATTCAAGGTCGCTATTACCGAAAAATCTTTTGGAGCCAGTAGAATCTGTTGCAGGAAATTATCCGCAATCATATCTTTTACAATGATCTTACCCTGCTCTTCGGCCTCTTTTTGAGCTGTATTAGCTGCTTCCTGTCCTTTTTCAGCCCGTGTCCTCTCCCATTGCCCCCAAGTATACGTTAGATGTCCAAATTCAGTTTCCGCCACCTCAAAACCCCAATTTTTGAACGCCCCTTCCGTATATTTCATAATATTTCCTTTATGGACAACAGTAACCGAAGGCAAGTCATGCGCAATTGCATATGCTATTGCCGACCGCATCAATCGTTTAGATCCTTCTTCTGAAACCAGTTTAATCCCGATTCCGGTCGTATTCGAAAAATTATACGCCACATCAAGTTCTTGTTCCAAAAATTGTTGAATCCGTTTTGCATTGTCCGTACCGGCAGCAAATTCGATCCCTGCATAAATATCCTCTGTATTCTCCCTAAAAACCACCATATTAACATTCTCAGGGCTTTTTACCGGAGAAGGTACGCCTTCATACCATTTTGTGGGCCGTAAACAAACATACAAATCCAACTCTTTCCGCAAAGCGACATTTAGCGATCTGATCCCCTCACCAATGGGTGTTGTCAGTGGACCTTTAATACCCACCAAATATGACCTAAAAACTTCTAAAGTTTCCTCTGGAAGCCAATTGCCCGTCTGGTTAAATGCCTTTTCGCCAGCCAACACCTCCTTCCAGGTGATACTTCGCTGCCTGCCATATGCTGTCTCAATCGCAGCGTCAAAAACCCTTACTGCCGCGTGCCAAATATCCGGCCCAATACCATCACCAATGATAAAAGGAATAATTGTATTATTTGGAACCGACAGTTGTCCGTCTGAACCCATTGTGATTTTTTCGCTCATAAGTATATCAATTATAAAATTATACCTTATCCCTACCAAACATGTTGCCAATTTCTCGACTTATCTTTCTAAATATCGGTGCGGTCTGGATATCTTCATACTCATCGATATGAAGATTTTCACGTCTACTCGGAAATACCAATATCAAATTCTGATTTTGATAGTAGCGTCCTACCCGTTTTGCCAATCCGTCCAACGAATCCCTATAAGAGACATCACCATTTCTAGAAGACACAAATATCAGGAGTGAATCTGAATTGGAAAAAGTCGCAAGTCCGTAAATATCGTCCCAATCTTCATAGTTCTCAAAAGAGGATAGTACATTGCTATTTAATTTATCCAGCATACTTTCTAGCGCACTTTGCGTACGTTGATTACAAACAAAAGAAATTGGAAGCGAGAGCTCTTGCGACAATTTCAACATTTTTTCCATCCAAAATTCAAACCCCATCTCCGATTCAGCCAAGGGTGGAACAAAAATAGTAATCAATTTATTTAGGATAAATGGTTTATCCAAGCGACACATGAATAAATTCGTATCTGTCCTATTCAGGATACTTTCTGTCTTTTCTCCTACTATTTTCTCAACAAAACCTACAGCACTGGGCCAACCCATGATCAGGCAATCTGCAAAAATTTCTCTTGAAGCATTGCTGATACCGCCAGCGATATTATAATTTATTTCCGTAATTAACTCTACCTCCGTTTCCGCACCCGATGCGTACATCGCCATCTTATCCAGATTCTCCCGCGCCGTCACTTTATTCTTTTCCCCCTGCTCTATATCCGTCACCACACTCAAAATATTTAATGGATGGGGAGATTTTTTAGACTTGATCAATGTTGCAAAGTCCAATATAGGTTCCATCTTGTCTAAATTAGCTATAGGAATCAAAATCCGTTCATCATTTTCGTGAACATGTTCGACATGAAGCTCATCCTGATACCCTTCTAATACCACCTTTTTAGAGGCACTTTCCGTCACAAGCGAGGCAATGATACAGGTAAAAAGGATCAATACAATGGTACCATTCAATACATTTTCATCGATCAACTTACTGTTATAGCCTACCATGATAATGGCCAATGTAGCTGCAGCATGTGCATTGCTTAATCCAAATATTAAGTTTCGTTGACTTTTGGAATACTTAAATGCGAATTGAGTAGCTGTTGCCGCCAAAAACTTCCCCAAAACCGCTACCAGTGTCAAGGTACCCGCAACAATAAGTGCAGTAGGCCCCTTTGTCAAAACACTCACATCCACAATCATCCCGACAGAAATGAGGAAAAAAGGTATAAATATGGCATTTCCGATAAACTCAATTCGGTTCATTAATGCAGAAGAATGCGGAATCAGTTTATTAAGCGCCAGTCCAGCCACGAAAGCACCAATAATATGTTCAAGCCCTGCAATTTCCGCTAGGAATGCTGCGAAAAACACCACGGCCAACACAAATATGTAGTGTGCTGTTTTCTCTCCCTCTATTCGAGAAAAAAACCATTTTGCGATTCTAGGAATCAATCCAAACATGATAAAGAGAAATATAGCAAAAGACACGCCGAGCGTAAACCAGAATTCAGAACCAATATTACCTTGGTTTACGCCCTTTATAACAGCCAGTATAATCAAGACAGCGGTATCAGTTAATATCGTTCCTCCTATTGTAATGGCTACAGCCTCATTTTTAGAGATACCGTAACTCGTTACGATTGGGTACGTGACCAAGGTGTGCGTTGCAAACATACTAGCGACCAAAATACTTGGCAGCAAACTATAGCCTAGAAAGTAATAACAAACAGGAAACCCGATAGAGATAGGAATAATAAATGTCAAAAATCCAAACAACGCACTTTTATTTTTTGTTTTTTGAAATTCATTCATATCCAATTCCAGCCCTGCGATAAACATAATATACAACAGCCCAATGGTTGAAAATAAATCTATCGCATCTACTCCCGTCATATTAACAGCCTGCTGATCGATCTTCGACAACCAATTCAACCCGTGCGGACCGAGGATAACACCAAATAAAATAAAACCAATAATACCCGGTACTTTAATCGGTCGAAGGATGATAGGGGAGAGTAATATAATAAATAGAACGAGTGCAAAAACTAATACAGGATTAGTCAGGGGTGTTCTAAATGCATCACTTAAGTGATCTAAAAAATTATCCATACAAAGCTAACTATTTTAATACGTTACCGATTTAGTATCCTAAAAACGTAGGAATATACAAAAAATTTAGCTTTCTCAATAGCGTCCTAGTCGTTAACGTACATAGGTTATTTAAATTGAATAGTCTTGATCGGTGAAATCCGAGATATCAACATAGAAGGGATGTACAAGGCAATCAGTGCAATAAAGACGATCGCGATATTCAAAAGAATCACATCGTACCAAGAGATCGACATAGGGACGTATTCAATATAATAAATCGATGGATCCAGTTTGAAAAATTTGGTATTCGTTTGAAAAAAATACAGACCCATCGTAATGACATTGCCAATAATCAATCCATATCCTATGAGATAAATGGAATTGTAAAGAAAAATCTTTCGGATTTGTCTATTCGCCATGCCTAGCGATTTCAAAACACCGATCATAGAAGTACGTTCTAATATCGAGATGAGTAAAGCCGAAATCATATTTATAATCGCCACGACCACCATCAGTACAAAAATAATATCATCGTTCATATCCAACATCTTTAACCAATTAAAGACATCCGGAAATTGTTCAATGATATTCGTTGCTTTTAACACCACGGGCAGTTCTTCATCAACCGCTATTGTCGTTTGCTGTATTTCGTCAAAATTCTTAATCCGCACTTCATAAGCTCCGGCATCGGTAGTATCCAGGTTATTAAGCCTTCTGATTAAATCCAAAGAGCCTATTACATACATCTTATCCAATTCTGCAGAATTCGTTTGAAAAACACCTTTAACAAACATTTTCCGTTTACGAATAGGTTTTTGGACAAAGTACATGATAAAGTCGTCACTTACCTTTAGATTTAATCTGTCGGCTAGTAGCTTGGAGATTAAAATTTCAGTATCCGAATCCGGGTTCAAAAAATTCAATGTATCACCGGCAACCAACGTTTTGGCTAGAAAAGATTGATTATAGCTGTTATCTACCCCTTTCAGCAATACCCCTTCTACTTCACCGTCTACGTTCATAATTCCTGCTTTTGTCGCAAAAGGCACTACATCGACTACGTTTGGAAGCTGTACAATTCTGTCAAGGTTTTCCTTCGAAAGAGAAATAGGCGAATTTTCATACGAGTCATTAAGATCATTTTTAGAAATGATCACATCGCTAAAAAAACCTCTTTGCTTCACCGTTACCTCGTCTTTAAATCCACGCAAAATCGCCACAGACAGTATAATAGCAATTACAGCTAGCGCCAAAGCACCGATAGTCACCCTCACGATCAATTTCGAGAAAGTTCGATGTCCTTTAAACACGATTCGCTTTGCGAGAAAAAATGGAAAATTCAAGCTTAAATTAAATTTGTAACTTCGCAAAGTTAATAAAATTTGCCACTTAATAAGTGCAAATGTCGATCACAATATAAAGACTAATTTTCAGATATATGAGAATAATTTTCATGGGTACTCCTGATTTCGCCGTAGCTTCTTTAAGCGCATTACTTGAAGCAGGCGAAAATATAGTTGCGGTTATAACTGCTCCCGATAAACCCGCCGGAAGAGGCCAAAAACTGCACCAATCTGCTGTGAAGGTATTTGCCGAAGCGAATAATCTCCCGGTATTGCAACCTGAAAAATTAAAAGATACCGCGTTCATCGATACGTTAAGATCCTTCAAAGCTGATTTACAAATCGTAGTTGCTTTCCGGATGTTACCCGAAGTCGTATGGAATATGCCACCATTAGGGACCATAAACGTACACGCCTCTTTACTGCCGCAGTACCGAGGAGCTGCTCCCATCAACCATGCGATTATCAACGGCGAAAAAGAGTCCGGAGTAACCACGTTTCTTCTCCAACATGAAATCGACACGGGAAATATTTTATTATCAGAAAGCGTAGCCATTGATGAAAAGGACAACGCAGGCTCGCTACACGACAAATTAATGAAAGCAGGTGCGAATACCTTGATAAAAACTATCCAGAAATTAAAATCAAATACACTTCGTCCTATCCCTCAAAAAGATATCATAAAAACTCAACTGAAACACGCGCCTAAGATATTCAAGGATGACTGTCTTATCGACTGGAATTCCAACATTCAAACCATTTATAATAAAATACGAGGTTTGAGTCCTTACCCCACTGCCTTTACATATTTAGACAAAAAAGTATTAAAGATTCACGAAGCAGAAAAAGAGGAGAAGACCAACTCGTTCCAACCCGGCAGGTATGAGACAGACGGAAAATCCTATCTGAAATTTTCGGGAAACGACGGATTGTTATCGATTAAACAACTGCAGATAGAAGGAAAGAAAAAAATGTCAGTAGAAGAATTTTTAAGGGGTTATCGTTTTGAAAGTTAATTCGACTATTAATCTTCGTATACAATAATGTCACCCGGTTGGCAATCCAATGCTTTGCAAATAGCTTCTAATGTACTTAATCGAATCGCTTTCGATTTTTGATTTTTGAGAATGGAAAGATTTGACAAGGTGATACCAACTCGGCTGCTAAGCTCATTTAAAGATACCTTTTTCTTAGCCATTACTTCATCCAAACGTATTTTGATACTCATAATTTCTAACGTAACATAATTTTAATCTAATTTAGCATTTATTGCTCGTATCTTAAAACAATTCTCGATCTAAAAGGTTTTCAGAGATATAAATATTATTCAACGGAATAATACCAATAAAAATAATACAAAGGAAACAATGGAGATTTTAAAATATGGAACGGTTTTTGACACTAACTATATACTCCTATAATCTTCATAACAACCTCTAAATGAGTTAATAAATTACACATTCTTTACAAAAGAATGAAGATATTTTAGTATTTTTGCAAACATTTCAAGAAGGAAGTAATATAAATTAATGAGACAGCTCAAAATTACGCAATCGATCACTAATCGTGAATCACAATCTTTAGACAAATACTTACATGAAATCGGTAAGGTAGATTTAATTACAGCCGAAGAAGAAGTTATCTTAGCTCAACGGATTCGCGAGGGAGATCAAGTGGCGTTAGAGAAGTTAACCAAAACCAACTTACGTTTCGTCGTATCAGTTGCTAAGCAGTACCAAAATCAAGGTCTTACATTAGGAGATTTAATCAATGAAGGCAATTTAGGTCTTATCAAGGCAGCTAAACGTTTCGACGAAACCAAAGGTTTTAAATTCATCTCTTACGCCGTGTGGTGGATTCGTCAATCTATTTTGCAAGCTATCGCTGAACAATCGCGTATCGTACGCTTACCTTTGAATCAAGTAGGTTCTTTAAGTAAAATCAGCAAAGCTTTCTCCAAATTAGAACAAGAATACGAACGCGAGCCTTCTCCAGAAGAATTAGCAGATATCCTAGAGACAACCGTCGATAAAGTTTCGGATACATTGAGTAATTCAGGTAGACACGTATCAATGGATGCACCCTTCGTACAAGGTGAGGAGAATACACTATTAGATGTATTGGAAAACTCTGATCCAGACACAGATAGTTCATTAATTGACGAGTCATTATCCGAAGAAATCAAACGTTCTTTATCAACTTTAACAGAAAGAGAAAGAGAGATTATCGTGTTATTCTTTGGACTTGGTTCAAACCACCCATTATCACTTGAAGAAATTGGTGAGAAATTTAATTTAACGAGAGAACGTGTACGTCAGATTAAAGACAAAGCTTTACAACGACTACGCCACACTTCTCGCAGTAAAATTTTAAAATCTTATTTAGGTTAATTGAGGTTAACCACATAAAAGGGAAAGCGCTAGACAACATCTAGCGCTTTATTTTTTCTAAAAGACTTCATCATCAATCGATATCAAAAAACTTTCATAGGCGTTTATTTATTGTCCATAACTGGCCTTTACAGTAATATTAGCTGTTTTCAATCGCGATGTTGTATTAAACACACCCCCATACGAATATTCCTCATTATCATTCTGACCCGTGATTTGAAATATCCCCAAATCCGCCTTAATTAACCCTCCAAGACGACTTCCAGATTCCTTTGCGATATTATCGGCTCTCAATTTGGCATTTTGAGATGCTTCGGCAATCAGCGCCAGTTTTAGATCTTCCAATTTGGAGTAATAATAATTTGGTGAATTGGAGTTTAACTCCAATCCTTGCGATATTAAAGTAGAAATTTCGCGAGACGCATTATCTACCTTATTCAAATCCTTTGACTCTACACTCATCGTCTGCGTAAGGCTATACCCGGTAAACGTATTGTAACTATGACCACTACCATCTGTTTGATACGTAAAATCCCGATTAATATTCACTGCATTAAATAAAATCTCTTCTTCTTTAATCCCCTGACGAACAAGAAAATCTTTAACCAGATTCCGGTCCTGCTTTAATTGTTCGGACGCATAGCTTAAATCCATGGATTTACGGCTGTATGTGGCGGACCACTTTACAATATCCGCTTCAAAATCTTTTTTTGCATTTCCCGTCACGTTGATGGTATTGTTTACTTTATACTTATACTTATAAGCATTCGCCAATATACTCGCAAAGACAATACATGCTATTGCAGCAATGACACTAATTGTTACACCGATATATTTCATATGTATATAATTTACATGGTTAATACTATAAAATATGTGCCAAAATTGTTATAAACATTCTGCACGATTTTTTGCTAAGTTTGAAATATACACAATTAATTACGGAATGTTACGAACAAAACACCTTCTTGCAATTGCACTCTCTACAATTGCTTTTATTTCCTGGGCACAAAAAAAAACCTTGGACCATTCGACCTACGATGCTTGGCAAAGTATCACGAATCCGGGTATCAGCAACGGCGGATCTTATATCTATTATACGATTTCTCCACAAGAGGGTGATGCGACAACCGAATTTAAAACAAAAAAGAATCAATTAATTACACGCATTCCCCGCGGTTACCATGTCACCCTCACCAACGATGAAAAATTTTTGATAAGCTTAATTAAGCCCCCATTTCACGAGACTAGAACCGCAAAGATTAAAAAGAAAAAACCGGATGAAATGCCGAAAGATTCTTTGGCTGTATTTGACATAACGACAAAAAACACCCTAAAATTCAGCAACATCAAAAGCTATAAAGTCGCCAGGGAGTCCCGTAATAACCTAGCATTCATTCAAGAAATAGAAATGTCCCCTGCGAAAGATACGCTTTCTGCCACTGACAAAAAAAACAAAAAGAACGAAAAAGAAAGCAGGCTTGTATTATGTAACTTACCTACCGGCGACACCATTCAATTCAGAAACGCTGAAAATTACCTAGTCAGTGATGACGAGAAATATCTGGTGTTTAATAAAAAAACAGAAGAAAAAGACAGTTCGGGTGCAGACGGTTTATACTTTTACGATATTGCAGCAAAACAACTAAAAAAAATATCTACCGGACGAGGCGCATATAAGAATTTCACATTCGATGACGCGTCCAGGCAATTAATCTTTCTCGCAGACAAAACTCCGGCTAAATCGCTTCTAAAAGACTTCAACTTATACTATTACACACACAACCTCGATACAGCGGTCGTCATTGCAAGCAAGACCTCTCCCCTTATTCCAAAAAACTGGTATGTATCTGGAGACGCCGGTCTATCCTTTAGCAAAAATGGAGAAAAATGCTATTTTGGATTGGCACCTATTCCGCAGGTAAAAGACACGACATTAATTGAGTTCGAACACGCAAAAGTAGACATATGGCATTGGCAAGACGATTATCTCATGCCCCAACAATTGAGCAACTTAAAAAGAGATCAATCAGCCAGTTATCCTGCGGTCTTTCACATTGCTCAACAGCGTATCGTTCCGCTCCTAGATGACACCTTCAATCGCATATCTTTTACAGATAGCGGCAACGAAGAATGGGGCTTAGCCACAACAGACCTTGGCAGCCGTATCGCATCGCAATGGCAAGGCTATACGTTGAATGATATTTTTGCCGTCTCGACACAAACCGGCAGCAATAGATCTGTAAAAACAAAATGGAACGGATCCAGCTTTCTTGCCCCTAGCGGACAACACATCATATTATTTAATAGAGAGGAAGGCAATTGGTCAAGCTATAACATCGCAACCGAACAGACCATTCCACTTACCCAGGATCTTGCGATTAGCTTTACGGATGAACAGAACGACGTACCAGCTCGGCCTGGAGCCTATGGCATAGCCGCATGGAGCGCAGACATGCAGGGCGTATATATTTACGACAGATACGATATTTGGTATTTTTCATTTGACGGGAAACAGCGTCAACTTATCACAAAGGGATTTGGCCGAAACAATAAAATAACCTTGCGGTTGACCGTTTTCAAAAACGATGATCCGCGTGCAAAAACAGTATCAATAGATCCACAAACCAAGTTATTTTTATCTTCTTACAATGAAAGGAATAAACAAAATGGCATATTTCAATTGGACTTAAAGAAAGGGGATTTAAAAGAAATTACGCAATCCCCATTCACGTTCAGGCAATTTGCTGCGAACACGAAAAAAGATCAAATAATCTATACCAAAGAAAATTACAATCTGTCGCCCGATCTATATCTTTCTAAAGATTTCAACAATGAAACTAAACTATCTGCGATCAATCCACAACAAGAACAATACAATTGGGGAACTGCCGAGCTCGTCAAATGGGAAACACCAACCGGAAAAGCAGCCGAAGGCATCTTATATAAACCAGAAGATTTTGATCCAACGAAAAAGTATCCTGTAATCGCCTATTTCTACGAAACCCTCACCGAAGGACTCTATACTTATCAAGCTCCGGCACCAACACCGTCACGATTGAATATTTCATTTTTTGTCAGTAATGGATACTTGGTATTTGCTCCAGATATACGGTATGATAACGGTCATCCCGGTCGTTCTGCCGAAGAATACGTAAATTCCGGAATGCAATTTTTAGCTCAGGAATTTCCATGGGTGGACGCGAGCAAGATGGGTATCCAAGGACAAAGCTGGGGAGGATATCAGGTAGCGCATTTGATAACCCGAACAAATGCATATGCCGCGGCATGGGCCGGAGCTCCCGTCGTGAATATGACTTCAGCTTACGGCGGTATACGCTGGCAATCCGGAATGTCCCGCCAATTTCAATACGAAAATACACAAAGCAGAATTGGACAGACCCTTTGGGATAGTACAGATTTGTATATAGAAAACTCACCCCTATTTTTCTTGGACAACGTAACTACACCCGTCGCCATCATGCACAACGACCAAGACGGTGCTGTGCCATGGTATCAAGGAATAGAAATGTTCACGGCATTGCGGAGATTAGGAAAGCCTGCCTGGTTGCTCAATTACAATGGAGATGGCCATAATCTGATGGAACGACAAAACAGAAAAGACATTCAGATTCGACAACTTCAATTCTTCGACCATTTTTTAAAAGGAAAACCAGCAGCAAGTTGGATATCCAACGGCGTTCCTGCTACAAAAAAAGGAATAGACTGGGGACTTGCTATTGAAAACGACTGAATTTAAAAATTAAAAACACAAATTAATCAATGCAAAAGGCAAAAAATAGAATATTTTTTAATTTTAAAGCCTAATTTTCATTAAAATTTTAAAAAAGTATTTAATTTATTAAAAAAAGTACCTATTTTTGAAATGAAATTTGAAGGGATATCAAATTCAAAACAAAATACATCACGCATTATAAATAAATAATTAAATGTCTAACCTTAGATTTGAATCTGTAAAAGCTGCTTCTTCACGCCAAATCAACTCTGAAGAAAAAGTAGAGACAAAAAAAGCAACTACAATTTTTGGCAAAAATGTATTCACTATTGCTAAAATGAAAGATTACCTTCCTAAAACTACTTACAAAGAGTTAACAAAAGCGATAGAAGAAGGAGAGCAAATTACGCGCGAATTAGCAGAGCATATTTCGCAAGCAATGAAAGCATGGGCTCTGAATAACGGTGTATCTCACTATACACACTGGTTTCAACCTTTAACAGGATCCACCGCTGAAAAACATGATGCATTCTTTGAGCCAGATGAAAACGGAGAAGCCATTGAAAAGTTTACAGCTGATGCACTTGTACAACAAGAGCCGGACGCTTCTTCATTTCCAAATGGAGGTATCCGTAATACATTTGAAGCAAGAGGATATACTGCTTGGGACCCATCGTCTCCAGCGTTCATTTATGAAACAGGTGCGGGTAAAACACTTTGTATCCCCACAGTGTTCGTATCTTACACAGGCGAATCATTAGACTACAAAGCACCGTTGCTTAAAGCAATCAATGCAGTAGATAAAGCGGCTACAGATGTTGCACAATACTTTGATAAATCCATCACAAAAGTAACAGCCTCTTTAGGTATTGAACAAGA
Source organism: Sphingobacterium olei (assembly GCF_005048855.1). Classification (GTDB taxonomy): domain Bacteria; phylum Bacteroidota; class Bacteroidia; order Sphingobacteriales; family Sphingobacteriaceae; genus Sphingobacterium; species Sphingobacterium olei. Next base: position 24,490 of record NZ_SUME01000010.1, on the reverse strand, counting down.
ATATTTCTTAGTAGACTTGTCATTATATAATGCACGTCCAGATTTACAATTGACAGGACGTACCTTGTTTGGACATATTTCTGCTAAAGGGCAACAATTAGAAGACCATTATTTTGGAGCTATACCCGAGCGCGTGTTAGCGTTCATGGTTGATCTTGAAAACGAAGCCTTAAAATTAGGTATACCATTAAAAACCCGTCACAACGAGGTAGCTCCTTCTCAATTTGAATGTGCTCCGATGTACGAGGAAATCAACCTCGCCATTGACCACAATCAATTGTTGATGAACTTAATGGAGCAAGTCGCTATCCGTCACAATTTCAAAGTATTATTACACGAAAAACCGTATAGTGGTGTGAATGGTTCCGGTAAACACAATAACTGGTCATTGATTACAAATACAGGTATAAATTTATTATCTCCAGGAAAAACACCTAAGAACAACTTGATGTTCTTAACATTTTTCGTAAACACGATCAAGGCCGTTTACGAAAATGCCGACTTATTACGTGCCTCTATCGCGAGTCATTCCAATGACCATCGTCTAGGTGCCAATGAAGCACCTCCTGCAATTATTTCGATTTTCCTAGGTTCTCAATTGGATGAACTATTGGAAGAAGTAGAATCTGCACGTGTAGCTAAGAAAGTAAAAGCAGAAGCTAACCTATGGCACGGTATTCCAAAAATTCCGGAATTAAAATTGGATAACACCGACCGGAATCGTACTTCGCCATTCGCATTTACAGGTAATAAATTTGAGTTCCGCGCTGTGGGTTCATCGGCTAATTCAGCATTGCCAATGACTATCTTAAACGCTATCGTAGCCAACCAACTCATCGAATTCAAAATAGAGGTTGATAAGCAAATCAAGAAAGGCACGAAAAAAGATCTAGCCTTATTAAATGTAATCCGCAAGTACATCAAGGATTCGAAAGCTATCCGATTCGAAGGAAACGGTTACAGTGAAGAATGGGAGAAAGAAGCAGAAGCACGTGGATTATCCAACATTAAATCAACGCCTAAAGCATTAGATGTATACGTATCCGAAGAGTCACTTGCCTTATTTGAAAGACTAGGTATCTACACCAAACGTGAATCGGAAGCACGTCACGAGATCTTGTTAGAGAATTTCTACAAAAAATTGCAGATCGAAGCGCGTGTTATAGGCGAAGTTGTAAGCAGCCAAATTGCACCAGCTTGTTTCACCTACCAAAACGAGTTAATTGCGAATGTAAAAGGACTGAAAGATCTAGGATTAAGCCCCGAATCGTACAGCTCTCAAATCAATTTAGTAGAGCGTATTTCTAAACATGCAAATACGGTGTTAGAAAAAGCAGAAGAAATGCGTCAAGCCCGTAAGAAAGCAAACGCTATCGAAGACATCCGCGAACTCTCTATCGCATATGATGAAGTCGTAAAACCATATTTTGACGAGATTCGTTATCATGTAAACAAATTGGAGAAGATCGTAGATGATTCCAAATGGCCATTGCCAAAATTACGTGAACTATTATTTGTTCACTAAGAATAAATCATTCCAAAAAAAGTCCATTTTTCGAAATGGACTTTTTTTATATGAAGTAATATCCGAGAAAGTATCCCGTCTGTTTTGTTATCTAGTTTTTTGAAGCAACTTCAGTAATCACATATACATCTTCGTTGTCCTTTTTCATTTTATATTTCTCCCGGGCTATGCGTTGAATCTCACTTGGATTAAACTGTACATCTTTAATAGATTTTTCGATATAAGCAATCTCAGAGACATAGAATTCCTTCTCCTTTTCCAATTTGGATTTTTCTTGGTAGTAATTGTATTGCGCAGCAAAATCGTAGCGGTCGAAGAAACACATCCATATCACGAAGGCGATAACAGCCAATAAAAACTTATTCTTAATTAAGTTGAGAAAACGTTCCATAATGTAAAGATATAAAAAAAAGGGAAATGTTATCCATCTCCCTTTTTTGTAAGCTCCAATTAACTATTTCTTCGGGGCATATTTAAAATCTTTTCCGATAAATTTAGCATTCGCGCCTAATTCTTCTTCGATACGCAACAACTGGTTATATTTTGCGATCCTGTCAGAACGAGAAATTGAACCTGTTTTAATCTGTCCACAGTTCAATGCCACAGCCAAATCAGCAATGGTTGTATCTTCAGTTTCTCCCGAACGGTGCGACATTACAGAAGTATATCCTGAATTTTGCGCCAAAGAAACAGCGTTGATCGTCTCGGTCAACGAACCAATTTGGTTTACTTTAACCAAGATTGAATTTGCCGTATCGTTGTCTATACCTTCTTGAAGGCGTTTTGTATTTGTCACAAATAAGTCGTCTCCGACTAACTGTACACGATCTCCGATTTTCTCTGTAAGTACTTTCCAACCGTTCCAATCATCTTCTCCCATACCATCTTCGATCGAAATAATGGGATATTTTGCAGACAATTCAGCTAGGTAAGAAGCTTGTTCTTCACTAGAACGCACAGCGCCTTTATCACCTTCAAATTTTGTATAATCGTATTTACCGTTCACATAAAATTCGGACGCAGCACAATCTAAAGCCAAACAAATATCTTGACCTGGCGTATAACCAGCACTTTTAATTGCTGTCAAAACAGTCTCGATTGCATCTTCCGTACCTTCAAATGTAGGCGCAAAACCACCCTCATCCCCTACTGCGGTAGACAAGTTTCTGTCATGTAATATTTTTTTCAATGCATGAAATACTTCAGCACCCCAACGCAAAGCTTCAGAGAATGAAGGCGCACCAACTGGCATAATCATGAACTCTTGAAATGCAATAGGCGCATCCGAGTGCGATCCACCATTGATAATATTCATCATTGGAAGGGGCAATGTATTTGCATTTACTCCACCAATATAACGGTATAATGGTTGGTGACTTTCTTGTGCAGCAGCTTTTGCGACAGCTAAGGAAACGCCCAAAATTGCATTTGCTCCCAAATTTCCTTTATTTTCTGAACCATCCAGATCGATCATGATCTTGTCGATTGCATTTTGCTCAAAAACATCAACACCTTCTAAAGCTTTCGCAATCCTGGTATTAACATTTTCTACAGCTTTAAGAACACCTTTTCCCAAATATTTTGTCTTATCACCGTCACGTAATTCTACTGCTTCATAGGCACCGGTAGAAGCTCCGGAAGGAACCGCTGCACGTCCAACAAAACCGTTTTGTGTAGTTACATCTACTTCAATAGTAGGATTTCCGCGCGAATCCAAAATCTGACGCGCATGTACATCAATTATTAAGCTCATTTCTTTCTTTATGGTCTATTAAATCAACACTAACTTAGTGTATCAACAACACTAAGTTAGCAAAAATTATTATTATTCCAAAAATAGCAAATATTATTAAATTATTAACTAATCCCGTGCGGTTTTTAGATATTATTATGATATCGCCAATATTGGAGTAAGGGAGAAATTAGCATAAAAAAGCCGGGCTTTTACACGGCCCGGCTTATTATATCACTTTTAATATGTTAGTTTTTTACCATCGACACAAAATCGTCAAACAGATAACGGGAATCATGCGGACCAGGAGAAGACTCCGGATGATACTGCACAGAGAATGCTCTTTTCCCTTTTACACGAATACCTTCGATCGAATTATCATTTAAATTGACGTGTGTTACTTCCACGGCATCCGAATTTTCGATATCTTCTCTTAACACGCCAAAACCGTGATTCTGAGAAGTAATCTCACAACGGTTAGCAATGATGTTTTTTACCGGATGATTAATACCACGGTGACCGTTAAACATTTTTTCTGTACGGATGTCGTTGGCTAATGCCAAGATTTGATGACCTAAGCATATTCCAAACATCGGTTTATCCGCATCCAGTATTTCTTTTACCGTACCGATTGCATAGTCCATTGCAGACGGATCTCCGGGACCATTCGAGATGAAGTAGCCCTCAGCACCCCATGCCTCCATTTCTGCAAAAGACGTTTTAGCCGGAAAAACTTTCGCATAAACCTGTCTAGCGTCAAAATTGCGAAGAATATTTTTCTTGATGCCCAGGTCCAAAACAGCGATACGTGTAGGTGCATCCTCTTCACCATAAAAATAAGGCTCTTGCGTAGATACGCGCGAAGAAAGCTCTAATCCAGCCATTGACGGCACTTTAGCCAACTCTACTTTCAACGAATCTGGATCTAAATTTTCCGAAGAAATAATCGCATTCATAGCACCTTTATCACGAATATGACGCACCAGTGAACGTGTATCGATATCAGAGATACCGACCAGATTTTCGGTCTCAAAATACGTTTGAATAGATTCGTCCGCCATTTTACGGCTATAGTTGATATTATAATTTTTACAGACAAGTCCAGCGATCTGAATTTTTTTTGATTCCGTATCGTCTTCGTCAATTCCGTAATTACCAATGTGCGCATTGGTCGTCACCATGATCTGTCCATAATAAGAAGGATCTGTAAAAATCTCCTGGTAACCTGTAGTACCTGTGTTAAAACAAATCTCACCTGTAGTGGTACCTATTTTTCCAGCAGCTTTGCCATGAAATACAGTGCCATCCTCGAGGACTAAAATTGCCGGTAATTTACTATAGTTGGTCATCTTTATATATATAATATTCTACTCTCTTCTTTTATATAGGATGTTTAAAAATTTAGATACAAAAAAAGCCCAAACGGGCTTCCGGTATCATCAAATGACTTTTTCAATGTCGATATTAGACATGTTTTCAGTTGAAATCAAACAATAAACATCAATTTTCACGGGAGACAAAGGTACAAAGTAAAAAGTAAAAAGTCAAAATTATTTTTTTAAAAACAAAATTATTGAAACTCGGTTAACACACCAAATTTCAATCATCTTCTTCCAATATCTCCTGGACACGGCCGATCTGCCCATCTTGGAGACGTACTTTAATTCCCCTGTGGTGAAACGGGGCCGATGTCAGTAATTCTTTTACGACACCTTCCGTCAAAATCCCGGTCCGTTGGTCTTTCTTTAGTACAATATTTACGACCATACCCGGTTTTATATTAGCTCTCGTTTTTCCGTCCATCTTTATTTAAACATAATACCAACAGAAATATTAAAATGCTGGTGTTGAAAATCTCTATTATCTATTATTTTCTTTTCAGTGAGCTGTTGATACCCATAGGCGGCAGAAGCATTAATCCCCAAACCCGACTTCAAATTGTAAAGATAGTAAAAACCACCTTTAAACATAAAACCTCTATCGTAGCTAGCTCCCAAATCAGGTGCATATCCTCCGTTCGCATAGATTCCGATACTTGAATACTGCCCTACTATTCCAATAGGAAGACGGCCGTCAATATAAATTGGCAACACACGTTTACTATAAGCATATTCCTTTTGATCTTCTGCATAGGGATCATTCGTCTTATATTTACCGTCAAAGCTTTCATTACCTACCCCTACACCCAGAAATGCCCTATCATAATAGTTCTTCCCCAGTACAAAATGCATGGTATATCCTTTAAATGCTCCTTTATACCCCTCATTTGCAAACCCTAGATTTCCTCCAGCCTGAATTAGCGTATACACACTTGTTTGCCCATTTACCTGTCCCAACAACACCATACCCACTACCCAAAGTAAAAGTTTCCTCATATCATTAATTTAGAATTTTAAATACCATTTCCCGCATTAAATCAGCCGTTGTCGTATTTGGCCCAGTATTCAACCCCTTCGATTTGAGGTCATATTCCCGCAGCGTATTAATAATATCAAATGTTTTCCGCTTGTTAAAATTACGTGCAGCCACGTCATATTCTTTTGTAAAAAAAGGGTGAACACCCAATGCCTTCGCAACCGTCTGAGATGACTTATCCTGCAAATAATGATACTTCAGGATTTTCGTGAAATATCCTGCCAACGACCCCATCACGACTACAAACGGGTTGGACTTTGGATTTGCTGCGAAATAATCTACAATCTGAATGGCTTTTAAAGAATCCCGTTTACCCAACGCGCCATTGAGTTCGAAAACATTAAAATCCTTACTGATTCCAATATTCCGTTCAATGTCGGCAGATGAAATCTCACTATCCTTCGGCACATTGAGCATCAGTTTTTCCAACTCATTCGCTATCTTGGATAAGTCGGTACCGAGGTATTCTGCCATCAAGGCAGCAGCCTGCGGATGTATTCGCCATCCCTCCTGCTGCAGTTGATCAACGATCCAGGGCGCGACTTTGTCATCATACAATTTGGCCGACTCCAGTACCACGCCCCTTTTATCAATAGCCTTATAAAGTTTCGTACGTTTATCAAACTTTCCATACTTATACGCAATAACCAATATGGTAGATGGCGTTGGATTTTCGATGTACTTTGCAAATAGCTCGTCATCAGATTTCCACTTAAGTGCCTGCGCTTCCTTAACAAGGATCAATTGGTAATCGCTCATCATTGGATAGCGCTTTGAAGCATTAACTATCGTCGAAAAATCAGTATCTTTTCCATACAAGATCGTTTGATCAAATCCCTTTTGTGCTTCATTTAAAACCGAATTTTCTAGCATGTCGCTGATCAAATCGATATAATAGGCCTCCTCACCGTGCAGTAAATACACCGGTTTATAGATCCTGTTCTTGATATCGCTTAACGTCGTATTGATATTCATGGATAGGCGAAATTAATGATTTATGCGCAATTATCTCACATTTCTTTTTGAATCTCAAATGATTTATACATTGCTAAAATTTCGTAACTTTGTTCCATGTTTAAGCCGATCCCGTTGAATCTGCCTGCTTATCCCCTTAAGTTGACTCGAAATCAAGAGAAGGTTTTCGTTTTTGATATACTCAGAAAGAAGAATCTTATTTTGACACCAGAAGAATGGGTAAGACAACATTGGATCCACTATTTGCATCAGCATAAAAAATACCCTAAATCGCTGATGAAAACAGAAGGCGGGCTTCAGCTAAACAGCTTACAAAAAAGAAGCGATTTATTGATATACAACAGTGCGGGAATGAAGATTCTTTTAGCAGAATTTAAAGCACCTCATGTTAAAATTACGCAAAATACGTTTCAGCAAATTGCGAATTACAACAGTATTCATAAAATCCCGTTATTATTAGTAAGCAATGGATTAGAACACCATTATTGCAGAATAGATTTTGAAAAAGAGTCTTTTGAATTTATAGAAGAGTTACCAAATTACATTGAATAGACAGTTATTCATAAAATTAAATTTATATTAGTCATTGAATTTATAAAAAAGTAAAATAGCAAAATGAATATAGATAAAAACGAATTCAGAAAATATGCAATTAAGCATCATAGAATAGGTAGTCAGCATGTTGACGGTTTTATTTCTCGTTTAGAGACAAATATCCCCACCAATTTGACGCCTTACATTGTCGAAGAAAGACAGCTAAACGTCGCACAGATGGATGTCTTCTCGCGTTTGATGATGGATAGGATTATCTTTTTGGGAGATGGTGTAAATGATCAGGTAGCCAATATCATACAAGCACAGTTGTTATTCTTACAGTCTACCGACGCACAACGCGACATCCAAATCTACATCAACTCCCCGGGAGGTAGCGTATATGCAGGATTAGGTATATACGATACCATGCAATACATTTCACCGGATGTAGCAACGATCTGTACTGGTATGGCTGCATCGATGGGAGCTGTATTATTGGTTGCCGGAGCAAAAGGAAAACGTGCTGCATTAAAACACTCACGTGTGATGATCCATCAACCTTCGGGCGGTGCGCAGGGCGTGGCCTCAGATATGGAAATCAACCTGCGCGAGATGCTGAAGTTGAAAGAAGAACTGTATACTATTATTGCGGAGCATTCTGGTCAAACCTATGATTGGGTAGAAAAATCTTCAGATCGTGATTATTGGATGAAAGCTGCCGAAGCAAAAGAATTTGGTATGATCGACGAGGTATTAGCTCATAAAAAAGAAATTAAGTAAATTAAAATGAGTAAAAATAACAGAGATATACAATGCTCCTTTTGTGGTATTAACAAGAATGAAGCGCAGATGCTCATTGCTGGGGATGGAGCACATATCTGTGATCGATGTGTGACACAAGCAGGTGAGATTTTGGCTGAAGAATTAAATCAGCGCAAAAATAAATCTTTGCAATCGACGCTGAAGCTCATCCGCCCCTTAGAAATCAAACAGCATTTAGATCAGTACGTAATCGGTCAGGATGATGCCAAGAAAGTTATTTCGGTAGCCGTATATAATCACTACAAACGTCTCAATCAAAAAGTGACATCCGACGAGATAGAAATTGAAAAATCAAATTTAATCATCGTGGGAGAAACGGGAACGGGAAAAACATTATTGGCTAAAACAGTGGCTAAGATATTAAATGTACCTTTCTCTATTGTAGATGCGACAGTATTAACGGAAGCCGGATATGTAGGGGAAGATGTGGAGAGTATATTAACCCGACTTCTTCAATCTGCAGACTACGATGTTGCAGCAGCCGAGCGAGGGATCATTTACATCGACGAAATCGATAAGATCGCCCGTAAAAGTGATAATCCTTCGATCACAAGAGATGTTTCTGGAGAAGGTGTACAACAGGCGTTGCTGAAGATTCTAGAAGGAACAAATGTCAACGTACCTCCTCAGGGCGGACGTAAGCATCCAGATCAAAAAATGATTTCTGTCAACACCAGCAACATCTTATTCATTTGTGGCGGTGCGTTTGATGGTATCCAAAAGAAAATCTCCAATCGTCTAAGAACCCAAACCGTTGGGTATAAAATGACGGAAGAAGATGAAATCATAGATTTGAACAATCTTTATAAGTACATCACACCGCTAGATTTGAAAAGCTTCGGTTTAATACCTGAATTAATTGGTCGTCTGCCGGTGCTTACCTATCTTAATCCATTGGATAAAGAAACCATGTTAAGTATCCTGACGAAGCCCAAGAATGCATTAGTTAAACAATACGTTAAATTATTTGAATATGAGGATGTGGAGTTAAAATTTGATGAGGAAGTATTCGAATTTATCGTGGATAAAGCATGGGAATTTAAATTAGGAGCCCGTGGTCTTCGAAGTATCTGCGAAGCAATCATGCTCGATGCCATGTTTGAAATACCCACATCGAAAGATGAAAGTGAGGATAAGACACTGCACATTACGCTCGACTATGCGAAGCAGAAATTTGCGAAATCAGATATCAAAAAGCTGCAAGTTGCTTAGAAAAATCCCTCACACAATGTGAGGGATTTTTTGTTATATTAAAACAGTTAACCTTTTTATTTTAAGATATATGGCAAAGAAAAAATTAGTTGATACCCCTATTACCCCCGGATTAAAATCAAAAACAGATATCGTCAACAATTGGTTACCTCGATATACTGGAAGACCCCTTGAAGAATTTGGAGATTACATACTGTTGACCAATTTTTCAAAATATATTAAGATGTTTTCGGTAATGAACGATGATGCGCCCATTTACGGTGAAGATAAAGTCATGTTATCCTGTTCATCTGGCGGCATTACCATCATCAATTTTGGCATGGGCAGTCCGATGGCTGCCACGGTAATGGATCTGCTATCGGCCATCAATCCCAAAGCAGTTCTGTTTTTGGGTAAAACGGGTGGGTTAAAGAAAAAAATAACTGTAGGCGAACTTATACTTCCAATTGCGGCGATTCGCGGTGAGGGAACATCTACCGATTATTTTCCGCCAGAAGTGCCTTCACTACCCGCCTTCGCTTTACAAAAAGCCATTTCCACCACGATACGTGATCATTCGAGAGATTATTGGACGGGTACAGTTTATACCACCAATAGACGCGTATGGGAGCACGACAAAAAATTTAAAAAGTACTTAAAATCCATTCGTGCTATGGCTGTAGATATGGAAACGGCCACCATATTCAGTGTTGGATTTGCCAATAAAATACCCACGGGTGCATTACTGCTCGTTTCCGACCAGCCGATGATTCCCGAAGGTGTAAAGACCGCCGAGAGCGATGTAACCGTTACAGCCAAATACGTAGAAACCCATTTAACCATTGGAATTGATGCGCTAAAACAACTCATTAACAACGGTCTAACGGTAAAGCACCTGAAGTTTTAAAAAGAAAGCTACTTTTGTAGTAGACAAACGAAACAGCGAGAAACAATGTGGTATAACAATATTCTTGAAACGATCGGTAATACACCCCTAGTTAGGCTGAACAAAGTAACTCGGCGTCTAAAAGGCACCATCTTAGCCAAGATCGAAACCAGCAATCCCGGCAACTCCATTAAAGACCGTATGGCGGTCAAGATGATAGAAGATGCCGAAAAAGCCGGCCTACTAAAACCGGGAGGCACCATTATAGAAGGAACTTCGGGAAATACCGGCATGGGATTGGCAATAGCTGCCGTAGTCAAAGGATATCGTTGTATTTTTACCACTACCGATAAGCAATCAAAAGAAAAAATTGATGCGTTGCGAGCTTTTGGCGCCGAAGTGATCGTATGTCCGACGAATGTAGACCCCGAAGATCCGCGTTCTTATTACTCCGTATCTAGTCGCCTGCAAAAAGAAATACCGAATGCATGGAAAGCCAACCAATACGACAATCCGTCCAATTCGTTGGCGCATTACGAACAAACCGGCCCTGAAATATGGGCGCAAACCGAAGGCAAAATTACCCATTTGGTGGCAGGTGTAGGCACGGGCGGTACCATTTCAGGTGCTGCAAAATATCTGAGAGAGCAAAATCCGGAAATTAAAGTTTGGGGGATCGATACCTATGGTTCGGTTTTCAAAAAATACAAGGAAACCGGTGTTTTCGACAAAAATGAGATTTACCCCTATATCACGGAAGGCATCGGAGAAGATTTCCTTCCCGAAAATGTAAACTTCAGTTTGATCGACATTTTCGAAAAAGTAACCGATAAGGATGCTGCGTTAATGACACGTGACCTTGCACGCAAAGAGGGTATTTTCGCGGGAAACTCTGCCGGAGCCGCCGTAGCGGGATTATTACAACTCGGAGCATCCATTAAAGACGACGACGTTGTGGTGATCATATTCCACGATCATGGCTCACGTTATATGGGCAAAATGTACAACGAAGACTGGCTACGGGAGCGAGGATTTCTCGAAGATGAAAAACTTACCGCAAGAAGTATATTGAAAAAAAGAGGCGAACAAGCTATTGTAACTGCCGACGTCGCGCAATCTGTAGTAGAAACCTTCAATTTAATGAAGACATTAAATATTTCCCAAATCCCCGTCACACAGCAGGGAATGGTGGTTGGAAAGGTTACCGAATCGGATATTCTGTCGTCACTGTTGGAAAATCCCATGCTCAAGTCTTCTCCTGTAGAAGAGATCATGACTAAACCCTTCCCTTTTGTTGATTTAAAAACATCGATCGATAAGATTTCTTCTTTCGTCAATAAAGATACGCAAGCTGTACTCGTCGAAGATGCCTATGGAAAAATCAATATTATAACGCAATACGATATCATCAACGCAATATCCGAACCCTAACTTATCCCCAACTTATCCCCAACTTGCCCATGAGTCCATGTTGAGTCCACATTAACTGCACATTGAGAGCACATATTCGGCATTAAAGGTAGATTCATTGCGTTCCCAAGTTCCACACATTCGGCTTTCATAGGCCAGCTAGTCAGAACTTGATATCAAGCTAGTCCCTGGGATTGCCAAACGACAACGATTAGCAAAACTTCTGCCAAAATACTTGCATCTATTGATTTCAAAACATATATTTGCAATGTACTTCGATAGTAGTGCACCTAATCAACACCTTGATAAATAGGTCTTGGTTTATAAAGAAGTGGCGAGAGACTGGCTCAGTGACCCACTGGCAACCTACAAATAAAGATTTGAAAAGGTGCCAATTCCTGTCCAAAGCAATACCGCTTTGGAGCATATAAATGAAATAAGACTATGACATTAAAATTCAAGAATCAATCCGCAACCCCTATCTATACCTCATGTTTCATGCGAATGCGCTAGTCGTCGCATCAGATCAATATACTTATAGCAGTAAGTTTATATGCTGGGCAATATGACGACCAACACATCAAATAGAAATTGATAATATTTAGATAAATAAACCAAACATTGAAATGGCAGATAACAAAAACTTAAAATTCGAGACTTTACAGATTCATGCAGGGCAAGAAGCTGATCCTACGACAGGCGCTAGAGCATTGCCGATCTATCAAACAACATCATATGTGTTTAATAGTGCAGAGCATGGCGCAAATCTCTTTGCATTAAAGGAATTCGGGAATATCTATACCCGTATCATGAACCCTACGACGGAGGTATTCGAGAAACGCATCGCGGCGTTAGAGAGTGGAGCATATGCTGTGGCTGTAGCTTCGGGACAGGCAGCTCAATTTATCGCATTGAATAATATATTAGAAAGTGGTCAAAATTTTGTAGCAGGTGCTAACCTCTATGGAGGCACGTACAACCAATTCAAAGTAGCCTTTAAAAGATTAGGTATTGAAGCACGATTTGCAGATGATAGCGATGCAGACAATATCGAAGCCTTGATCGATGATCAGACCAAAGCAATTTTTGTCGAAACAATCGGCAACCCAAGTTATAATATTCCAGATTTCGAGCGTATCGTAGCCGTCGCAAAAAAACATGACCTTCCGTTGATCGTCGACAATACGTTCGGAGCTGGAGGTTATTTATTCAAGCCACTGGAACACGGGGCGCATGTAGTTGTCGAGTCTGCAACAAAGTGGATCGGCGGACATGGCACCAGTATTGGCGGTGTTATTATCGATGGCGGAAACTACAATTGGGGCAACGGAAAATATCCGCAATTCTCGGAACCTTCTGAGGGATACCACGGGTTGGTATTTTCAGATGTATTCGGCGAAGGAGGTCCTTTCGGAAATATACAGTTCGGTATTCGTGCACGCGTAGAGGGATTAAGAGATTTCGGCCCAGCCTTGTCTCCGTTTAACTCCTTCTTATTAGTACAAGGGTTGGAGACCCTATCACTTCGTGTTCAAAGACATGTAGACAATGCATTAGAAATAGCACAATGGCTTGATGCACATCCTCAGGTTGAAAAGGTAAGCTATCCCGGTCTGAGACATCACCCGTACCACCAAAATGCACAAAAATATTTAAAAAATGGATACGGTGCTGTACTATCCTTTACCGTAAAAGGAGGCGCAGAAAAAGCAAATGAATTTATTGATGCGCTGGAGTTAATCAGCCATTTAGCGAATGTAGGAGACGCTAAATCCCTAATCATTCACCCTGCTGCAACTACGCATCAGCAATTGTCGGATGAGGCACAAGTTAAAGCAGGTGTAATAGCAGGCCAATTGCGTTTGTCGGTCGGTATTGAACACATCGATGACATCAAAGCTGATTTAGAACAGGCATTTGAAAAAATCAAGTAGTCCGCTGGACTACTTGATTAACATATTTTGGGAAGCGAGAGAATCCCAAAATTTGAAATTATTGGGGCTTAAGACAACCCAAAGAAGAATATAAATTAAAAACGGTATAATTAGAATGGGCAAAAAGCTAACTATTGGCATGTTTGGATTTGGTGTAGTGGGACAAGGATTGCATGACATTATCAAAACCAAAAATTTAAATTTAGAGATTAAAAAATTTGTGATTAAAAATGCAGACAAAAAACGTAATCTTCCTGCAGAATTGTTCACAACAGATGCTAACACTATTTTAGACGATCCTGAAATCAATACCGTAGTAGAATTAATTGATGATGCAGATGCTGCATTTGAATTAACTGTCCGTGCACTTCGCTCCGGAAAAAACGTGGTTTCAGCCAATAAGAAAATGATCGCTCTGCATCTGGAAGAGCTAACAGAAATCCAACACGAAACCGGAACATCTCTTTTATACGAAGGTGCTGTTTGCGGTAGTATTCCGATCATACGAAATTTAGAAGAATATTACGACAATGAGCTTTTGCATTCCGTATCGGGTATATTCAATGGATCATCGAATTATATTCTGTCCAAAATCTTTAACGAAAATCAAAGCTATGGCGATGCGCTTAAAAAAGCGCAGGATTTGGGCTTTGCAGAGACTGATCCCACATTGGACGTGGGCGGTTATGATGCAAAGTACAAACTAGCGATCGTTGCTTCACATGCCTATGGTATTTATATCAATCCCGACAAAATTCTTAATCTCGGTATAGATAAATTAGATCATGTCGACATAAGGTATGCCCGGGAAAAGAACTACAAAATCAAATTAATTCCTTTAGCTAAGGAAATTAATTCAAAAGAGGTCGTGCTCTATGTATTACCTAAATTCTTGACCAAAGAGAGTATTTTATATAATGTGGAAAACGAAAACAATGGTGTGTTAGTTAAAGCCGCCTTTGCCGACGAACAATTTTTCTTTGGGAAAGGTGCCGGAGGACATCCAACAGGATCTGCGGTGCTCTCAGACATTACCGCATTACGATATGATTATCGGTATGAGTATAAAAAGCATCTTGACGCCCAACAGGTTGAATACACTACGGACTATGAACTCAAGGTATACCTTAGGTATGAAGACGAAAACACATTGGAAAACATTGTATTTAATTCCATATCCGAAAGATTTTACGGGGAAGATGCTAAATATGTTATCGGGCATATCAATCTTCAGGAAATCATCGACAAACGCGATCTCATAAACAGACCGGGTTACTTTATTGCAGAAATTGTTTAGGAATTAGACACAGATTGGCATCCTTGTTGCGAAGAAATAAGGATAGATCGGTGAATTTGTAATTATATTCAATGCATATAATTGTATATTAACACAAATTTATCTAAGTTTAAAGATTGACAAATTAATAAAGGAAAAATTATGAGTAAGTGGAAAAGTGTGTTACTCCTTACGCTTTTAGCGAATACAGCTTGGGCGGAGTCCGCGGAGGTAGAACAGACTAATTCTCCTACCGGATTTCTAATCATTGGAGGATTATTGTTGCTGGTGATTATTTTTATTCTATATAATAGACAGAAAAGAAAATTTAATGATTAAGAGAAAAGGTCAGCAATTGCTGACCTTTTCTCCATTTTAATCTAATCTCTTTTTAAACCAAATTTTTCCATTTTACTGTACAGGTGCGACCGTTGAATTCCAATTTCATCTGCAGTTTTAGATACATTCCATGCATTTTTATCGAGCTTATGTGTAATGTACTGCTCCTCCGCATAATCTTTGAATTCTTGAAAAGACTGAAAATTATCAAAATCCAAACCCGTACTTCTATTTGCTACATCTACAGTCGCCACATGCTTAGCCGCGGATGGGTTTGCAAAAGTACTGACCTCTTTTTCCGTAATTTTTTTATCACTTAGGATAATCAGACGTTCCACCATATTACGAAGCTCACGGATATTACCTGTCCAAGGTAACGCCTGTAAACTTTTCATCGCATCCGTCGTGATTTCCTTTGTCGGAATATTATAATCATTGCATATCTCTTCGCAGAATGCAGACGCAATTAATGGAATATCATCCTTACGTTCCGTTAACGACGGCACATGGATCAGAATTACACTCAGGCGATGATACAAGTCCATACGGAAATTACCATTGTCAATTTCCTTTAATAAATCTTTGTTTGTCGCCGCTATTACACGTACATTCACATCGATTTCCTTTTCACCGCCTACACGTGTAATCTTATTTTCTTGCAGTGCACGCAGTACCTTTGCCTGAGCAGACAAACTCATGTCCCCTATCTCATCAAGGAAAAGCGTTCCGCCATTTGCCTGTTCAAATTTTCCGATACGCTGCTTTACTGCCGAAGTAAAAGATCCCTTTTCATGACCGAATAATTCAGATTCAATTAATTCCGAAGGAATAGCCGCACAGTTTACCTCGATTAATGGCGAAGAAACCCGATTGGATTTCTCGTGCAACCACCGGGCCACTAATTCCTTACCCGAGCCATTTTCCCCTGTAATCAGTACACGCGCTTCCGTAGGAGCGACTTTATCAATCGTATCTTTAATCAGTGTGATACCATCCGAACCTCCAAGGATCTCTTTCGTTCTTGAAACTTTACGTTTCAGCACTTTCGTTTCTTTGACTAGATTTCCCCGTTCAAGGGCGTTACGCACCGTAATCAGCAATCTATTCAAATCAAGAGGTTTCTCCAGGAAGTCATAGGCCCCTTTTCGTGCAGCTTCAACAGCCGTTTCGATCGTGCCATGCCCCGAGATCATGATGAATGGTACATCCGTGATGGCATTTGCGGCAACAAGCACCTCCATACCGTCCATTTTATTCATCTTAATATCGCACAATACCAGATCAATCTTCTCTTTCTTCAGTATCTCTAATCCTTCTATACCATTGTCCACGTCCAAAACTTTATATTCTTCATATTCAAGAATATCTCGTAATGAGCTTCTAATGGGTCTTTCGTCGTCAATAATTAATACGGTAGTCATATATGATTATATATAGAATTAAGCTTTTTAAAAAGAAGCAAACCTTGTAAGCCGGGTTCTGTAACCGAAATAAATCAGTCCTCTATCATTTATCTAGGCTTGCACTTACGCACAAGCTCCATCAACCTACCCATTACGAATACCGATAAACCGGTAGAAGACGAGCAGCCTTCGAGTTTCGTAACCTATTTGGTCTTTCAACACACGAGGTTTACCGTAATGCATGTCGCCATACAATACCGTGAGCTCTTACCTCACGTTTTCACCCTTACCTACCCAATTGGGCAGACGGTATATTTTCTGTGGCACTTTCTGTATTCCACCGAAGTAGAATCCTTCCCGTTAGGAAGCGTGTCGCTCTATGTTGCCCGGACTTTCCTCTTTCCCGCCTAAGGCGAGACAGCGATAGAACCAGTTTGCTTCAACTGCAAAACTACGTTTTTTAGTTGAAAGTAGATAATTGAAAAATAACAGATTCAAAAAGTATTAAAAAGGAATTTATTACGCAGAAACCAATTCTAATTCCTATATTTAACATCTAAGACGAATTGATTGAGCCCAATACACTATCTTGAGGAAACTACATTGATTTCTTTATTGAAAAATAAAGATCAGCGGGCATTTAATTATCTTTACGACAACTATGCTGGAGCTCTTTATGGTGTCATCATCCGAATAGTGCTCAGCAAAACTTATGCAGACGAGGTCATTCAGGATGTCTTTGTCAAAATATGGAATCATGTAGATACTTTTGATTCCACTAAAGGAAGGCTTTATACCTGGATGATTAATATAGCACGTAATGTCGCGATAGATTGTATCAAATCAAAAGGAGTTCAGAACGAGCAAAAAAACCAATCTCTTCCAAATATCGTAGATGATAAAGAAAAACATAACTTTACTATTGCAGAGGATGTAGATTTTATCGGTTTTAAAACTGTACTTAACGAGTTAAAAACTGATTGGAAGCAACTTATTGAGATGGCATATTTTGAAGGATATACGCAACAGGAAATTGCCGTTAAACTTGACATCCCTTTGGGGACAGTCAAGACACGTACCCGAGGAGCGCTCTTAGAATTAAAAAGAATATTAAAAGAATACCAATAATAGTGGACATAAAAGAATACATATCGTCAGGCATTATTGAAGCTTATGTCATGGGACTCGCCACTGAAGAAGAGGTGAGTATCCTGGAATGCGTACGCAAAAATAATCTTGAAGTTGAGCAAGCTATCCTTGAAGCACAAAAAACGCTTGAAGATTTTGCCAGTGTTCATGCTATTCCACCTCCAACAGAAGTTAAAGATTTAATTTGGAACAAAATCTCTCAGCAACCTGCTGCAGAAATTCCCGAAGCAGCGGCTTCATTTTCTCCGGATGATAAACCTGCTGTAGAAGACGCGGCTGTTCCGGTACGTTCACTTACGACCCGAAACTTTGCTATTGCCGCATCGCTATTATGCGCATTAAGTATAGGTGCTAATATTTACCTTCAACAAGAAAATAGACGTCGAGATATCGCGATTTCTGAATTAGCCACAGCAAATGAAACAACTCTGCTGGCGCTTCAATCACTTCAAAACAAATGGAAGTTGCTTCAAGATCCTGCTATCAAAACTATAACACTAGCGGGAGTAGAACAACACCCCGATCTCAAAGCACATGTATTCTGGAATACAAAGACGACAGAAGTCTATTTAAGCATGGAGAATCTACCGGCCGCACCGGAGGGTATGCAATATCAATTGTGGGCCATTGTAGATGGCACTCCTGTAGATGCAGGTGTATTCCCATTAGAAGATATCGGCGAAATCAATGCGATGCATCGCATTGAAAAAGCACAAACCTTTGCCATCACTTTAGAAAAAGAAGGTGGAAATCCAACACCGACATTGTCACAGCTCTATGTGATTGGAAATATCTAGCCGGACAAAAAAAAGAGGGTTCGCCAATTTGGACAAACCCCCATCTACCACTACTTCGACTAAGCTTTTATAAACAGTTGAGCAATGTCCAGCACTGCTGTTGCAGTTAATGGTTCATCAAATGATTGCGTTGCCGCATCCATAGAGACTTTCCCACCTATACCATTTAGCGTAGTAATATCTACACCAGCTTGTACCTTGTTATCCTCACCTGCATAGATCGGATCCACTACAGCTCCAATTCCACTATCATTAGCTCCCGTAATCCATGGCTTTTGATTTACTGCTACCCCACCTCGAGCTCTTCGCATCTGCCGTATATGTGAGGCATGTCTCGCCTCTACCGAATGAATCTGTAATGCCGCCGTCAACACCACTTTATTTCCTTTAAGGATAGCTGCCTGTCCTTTATAGGCACGTACTCCAGTATCTTCAAAGGCCTGTGCCAACGCCAAAAACGTGTCATAGTCGCTGAACACATTGGCAAATGTACCTCCTGCAGTAAAATCAAATGTAGGTTTAGAGACCGCATTATTTCCCAAAACCTGTTTCAAGAAATTAACGTGTGCTACCTCATGATCCCTGATCGTTGTAATCGCACCCATAGGTTTACCCGAAGGTACAAGATTAGAAGCTGCGGCACCTAATGTATAATACTCGGCTTCCAGGTATTCCAATGTAAGTGCATAATTGAGTACACCATTGACATCGGTTGGGGTCTGCCCATACGCCTTTTTAAATAAGTCACTCATGACAAAAGGCATAGCTGCCAGTGTCACTTTTTTACCAAAAGAAGCCATATTGCGAATTGCTTCACGACGAGGGCTCACGCGTTCGTTGAATTCAGGATCAACCTGCGTTATCGTTTCAAAAATATTAAATAAGTTCATCGTATGAGGGATTAATAGGTGGGTAAATCTTTTACATCAATTTTCGTATTGATAAATGGAGCCGCTATCTGCAATACTTCCGTAGGACTTTTAGAGACATCTAAGCCATTACTATCAATCACCTCGGAGTTGGCAAATGTTCCGTTGTCAATCAGATCGCGTACCAGCGCCGCGTGCCTTGCTTCAACGGATACGATTTTACCTGCGAGTAAGAGGTAATTTTCATCTTTAATCAACCAGCCTGCACCGTTATAGGCTGAAACCCCTAGATCTTCAAACGCCTTAGCCGTTGCCAAAACACTGTTTCTGCTCGAGAAATTCACTGCAGAAAAATTAAATTCCAAATTTTTAATCGCACTATTTCCGAGAGCGGTCTTAAAAAACTCACGGTGAGCCACTTCATGGTCACGAAGATCTGTGAAAAGCATTCGCTCCCACTCTGTAATTCCTGTATAGAAGGAGTTCGCGACCTGAATATAAAATGCCGCTTCTAATTGCTCCAAGGCATACGCATAATTGAGGATAGCAATATCTCCACTTCCGAAATAATAATCTTTACCGCCCATATCGACGGTATCATTATCCTTCTTACAACCACTCATTCCAAGTACCGCAATTCCAGCTGCACCTGCACCGGCAAACCGTAAGAAGTCACGTCTTCTCAAGCGACCATCCTGTGCTACACCTTTCCGTGTAACAATAGATGGGTTTTTAGGATTTTCTCTTTTCATGGTATAATTTGTTTTAGTTATCGTTTCGATTACCTTTTTAATACCATATACGAGACAACGAAGCCGATGGATTTATTTTCTCCATTTTTTTTCAAAAAAAATGAGCCCGGATAAATTATCCGGGCTCATTTTTTGGAAACGTATCTTCTTTTTAAAATGCCAATACTTCCACTTCAGTTCTTCTGTTTTGCTGGTGTTCTTCCTCCGTGCATTTCACCCCATTGGCACATTTGTTAACCAAGCGGCTTTCACCGTATCCCTTCGCGACCAATCGATCGGCCGCAATTCCTTTACTTACGATATAATCCACTGCCGATTTCGCCCGTCTATCCGAAAGCTTCATATTATATGAATCACTTCCGCGGCTATCGGTATGACTTGAAAGTTCAATTCTAAGGGTTGGATTATTACGTAACGTAGTAACCAATTTGTCCAAAATTATAGCTGCATCCGGACGGATATTATGCTTATCAAAATCATAGTAAATATTCTCCAGCACAAATTTTTCGCCTACTTTATTAACAGGTTGTAAATTCAATACCACATGTATAGTGGTGTCCTGTTGTGGTATTACCCCCGGTACAGCCACACTGTCTGCCATATATCCCGCTTTGTCTGCTAACACAAGATATGCTGTATTTCTAGCAATTTCGAAACTAAATATCCCCTTATCATTGCTGCTACCCGTTGTAACAAGTTTACCGTCTTTATCTGATAAGCTGATGGAAGTAAATGACAATGGTTCTCCAGTCTTCTTATCCTTTGTAATACCTTCTAACGTAACCGTAATTTTTGGTTTCGGATAGCGGAATGAATAGATGTCATCCGATCCAATACCGCCTTGGCGATTCGAGGAAAGGTAACCAAAGTTTTCGTCCAGATTATCTCCGACGACGACAAAAGCGAAATCATCTGACGGAGAATTCACGGGATACCCCATATTTAGAGGCTTTTCAAAATTCCCTTTTTGGCCTTTTGCCTGAAAAATATCTAGGCCGCCCATACCCACATGACCTGTACTGGAAAAATACAATATATTATCGAATACCGAAGGAAATACTTCGTCTCCATCCGTATTGATATTATTTCCTGCATTCACAGGTGTTCCCCAGCTACCGTCGGCTTGCTTGGTACAAAACCAGATATCTACCCCTCCTTTTCCTCCCGGCATATCCGACGCAAAGTAAAGTGTATTTTCATCGGCACTCAAAGCTGCATGTCCTACGGAGTACTCTTTTACATTGTTATAAATAAAATCCTCTTCGATCCAATCATTCCCTTGCTTTCTATATATTTTAAGTTCAAGATTTTGTTTTCTCCATCTCTGTCCATTTGCGCGGTATTTTTCAACCTGTTTACCCGGATAGGTGCGCGTTACATACAATACCTCTTCTTCCGAATCCGTAATTAAGGGTCCCAGATGAAATTTCGAATCGTTAAATGCATCCGGCATTACATTTGGATAGCTCAATGATCCATCATCATTTCGAGTAGCCGAGTATATTTTAAGATAAGGCTGCCCCGTCATACCACTTTTTTCCGCCAATAAACTATTCGGCTCGGCCGCATACAATACACCACCGCTAGTCGGTATCAAACCAAATTCCGCCAATGAGGTATTGATCTCCTGCTCGTTCGCGATGACATGCTTAGAAGGGTTTTCCATCCAAAAAGAAGCAGAGTCTGTCCCTGTAATGGCACGTGATATTTCCGCTTTATGACCATACTTAGACTGATAATTCGCATAGGCCGCTTTTGCCTCGCTATATTTTCCCTGCAATTGTAAAACCCTCGCGTAATCCAAGAAAGATTGTTCATTAGCATTTTCATGTTGTACAACACGCGCATACCAGCTTTCAGCCAACGCATATTGATTGATATACAGGTAAGAAGAAGCGAGACGCTCCATTGGTTCTAACTCTGGATTATCTTTATTGACAATTAGCTCATAGGCCTTGGCGGCATTCGCATATTCCATGTTATAGTAGAATTGCGCGGCCCTTTGTTGACGACTAGGCTGCTCTTGTGCATATCCGAATTGACTTACACCCGCCCAAAGTCCTATAGCAAGCAAACCTACCGTTATCTTATGCGTTCTTGATAGTAATTCTTTCATAATTGTTTTCAAAACGGATTAAAAATATCTTGGACTTAATACCTGGCGACCTACACGACCGAATGTGACACCTAATGTTACCTCATGTGTACCGCTCTGCAAACCACTCATCCGATTCAACATGTGATCGTAAGAGTATCCAATACGGAATTTTGGAGACACATAAAATTGCGCAACTCCACTCACCGAGTTCAATGAGCTCAACTTATTTGCGGAGTAATCGGTATAGTCTCGATTAAAAATTCGGGCACGTGTACGATATCCCGCACCGATCCAAAATTTGTCGTTGAAAATAAACATTGCATTGACGTCCACTGAAGTTGGCCCTTTAAAATCATCTTTGACCAATATACTGGGCCGAAGTAATAAAGCCTGATCCAATTCAAAAAGAGCTCCAGCAATAAAATAGCCGTGAATACTACGGTATAAGCTTTCCAGCGAATTTTGATTAAACTGATAATCTTCACCACTCTCACTGCCAGCAAATAGATCCTGTACGGATACCCCCGCATACCACCTTGGATTGCTGTAGTAAGCACCTAAACGAATATCCGGACGCCAGGTTCCAATTTTACCGGTAGGTATAACGGGATCATCATCGTCATTATATATCAATTTAGTTCCGTCAAGACTGTATTGAGTCACCCCTCCGGCAATACCTAGACTCAATCGATGCTCATCTGCTCTATCCAACTGTAGACGCAGTGCATAGTTCGCATAAATACTGGTAGCGGCTTGCGCTCCAAGTTTGTCTGCTGTAATCTGAAGACCTACCCCGTGTCTCCTTTCGTAAGGATCCAACACGCCATCAATTGAAATCGTTCCCGTCTGGGGAGCACCGTCCCAACCTGTCCATTGACTTCTCAAACCCATTTGCCCAAACCATTCCTCCTTGTATCCAGCATAAGCTGGATTCACACTGATTGAATTAAAAATGTACTGGGTAAATTGGATGTTCTGTTGTCCATACCCTTTTATTCCTAAAAGGGTTACGGACAACAACAACATATATTTTTTAGCTAATCTGTTCATGGATTATTCGTTTAAGATCTATCTAATTATTTGCTTTTGATTAACACCCAACCTTTATGTGATTCCGTTTTGCCATCTTTCACCGTTTGAAGCACATAATAATACGTACCATCATTCAATCCCATTCCACCCCACGTATTATTATAGTTTTCATTGAAGTAAATCTCATTACCCCAACGGTTGATGATACTTAACGACACCTTATCGTACATCTCCAATCCTTTGATGAAAAATACATCATTTTTATTATCGCCATTTGGAGTAATTATATTCGGAATCACCAATGGATTCGGCAGTATGGTTACTGTTACGGTAGCGATATTACTAAATTTACCCGTTATATCCTGCACACGATACGTGAATGTAACCTGAGTTAAATTATTCGTAGGTGCATAGAACTCGACCTCTCCTGACGGCAATACCTCTACTCTTCCGCCGGTAGGCCCTTGAACAAGTTGTACAGTTGATGGGTCTATATCCCATCTCACATCATTAACGATATCATTGGCAAGAACAGGTATTTTCACCATTTGTCCTGCTAATACCTCAGCAAAATCATCTACAGCTTCAATTAATGGGAAATCTACTGGAATCTCAGGTGTTTCATCTTCATCATCTGGATCCTCTGTATCAGGCGTATCTGGCCCCCATACTTTCACACCATTACTTATTGTCTCAGGTGCTTCTACGGATACCGTTGCCGTCACTTCAACTGTAATCGTACCACCAATTGCTATAAACTCGCTCACCGTAATATTTGCTGTATTACCAGTACCTGTCGCTGCAATTGTTGCGTTACCACTGCTGATACTATAGCCGTCGATCGTTAATCCTTCACTTGGTAATTCAAACAATCTAATGATATCACCATCTTCCAGCACACCAGGACCTGTATTTGTGATCGTTAGTGTAAAGCTTGTGCTTTCGCCCGCTTTCACCCTGTTATCATTCGCAACCTTCGTTATTGATAAGATAGCACTACAATCATTAACTACCGGAGTTACCGCCAAACGTTCTAAGCTTTCACAGCTATTGGCTGTTTGACTTGCGTAATAAGTTACCCCGTGTTCAAGCACTGTAGTTTCTGGCAATGCTGTACCGCCCGTAGCAGTTGTGTACCATTTAATGCCTACTCCTACAACTTGTAGATCAGCTATCGTTTTATTTTCATTCAGACAGAACTCTGGTGTAGCATCATCAATAGTCGGTGCCGGAGTCTTCGTGATCGTAACGGTTACTTCCGTTCTATCTGCGCTCTCACAGCCGTCAACTACCTGAGCTGCATAATATGTACCGTCTACAAGGGCTGTCGCTGGCGTAAGTGCCGTACCGC
>NZ_SUME01000001.1 GCF_005048855.1 Sphingobacterium olei | reverse complement strand
ATCAACAACTTTGAGGAGATCGTTACCAATACGGAGGTGCTTAACCAATTGATCGAGAATTTAACGAACACGACAGTTGGCGGCAATGTAAGCTATGACGGTGACCAGTTCACCTATATCGATGAGAACAACGTGCAGCAGGTGATCAACTTTGAAGAGATCGTACAGGCCAATGAGACGGTAACGACACTTGTGAACAACAATGACGGTACGTACACCTATACGAACGAGGCCGGTGCTACGGTTACGATCGATGTCCCTGCGGATGTGATCAACAACTTTGAGGAGATCGTTACCAATACGGAGGTTTTAAATCAATTGATCGAGAACCTGACGAACACGACAGTCGGCGGTAACGTAAGCTACGACGGTGACCAGTTCACGTATATCGATGAGAACAACGTACAGCAGGTGATCAACTTTGAAGAGATCGTACAGGCCAATGAGACGGTAACGACACTTGTGAACAACAATGACGGTACGTACACCTATACGAACGAGGCCGGTGCTAGGGTTACGATCGATGTCCCTGCGGATGTGATCAACAACTTTGAGGAGATCGTTACCAATACGGAGGTACTGAACCAGCTTATCGAGAATTTAACGAACACGACAGTTGGCGGTAATGTAAGCTACGACGGTGACCAGTTTACGTATGTTGACGAGAACAACGTTGTCCAGAACATCAGTTTCGAGGAGATCGTACAGGCCAATGAGACGGTAACGACACTTGTGAACAACAATGACGGTACGTACACCTATACGAACGAGGCCGGTGCTACGGTTACGATCGATGTCCCTGCGGATGTGATCAACAACTTTGAGGAGATCGTTACCAATACGGAGGTTTTAAATCAATTGATCGAGAACCTGACGAACACGACAGTCGGCGGTAACGTAAGCTACGACGGTGACCAGTTCACGTATATCGATGAGAACAACGTACAGCAGGTGATCAACTTTGAAGAGATCGTACAGGCCAATGAGACGGTAACGACACTGGTTAACAACAATGACGGTACGTACACCTATACGAACGAGGCCGGTGCTAGGGTTACGATCGATGTCCCTGCGGATGTGATCAACAACTTTGAGGAGATCGTTACCAATACGGAGGTTTTAAATCAATTGATCGAGAACCTGACGAACACGACAGTTGGCGGTAATGTAAGCTACGACGGTGACCAGTTTACGTATGTTGATGAGAACAACGTTGTCCAGAACATCAGTTTCGAGGAGATCGTACAGGCCAATGAGACGGTAACGACACTTGTGAACAACAATGACGGTACGTACACCTATACGAACGAGGCCGGCGCTACGGTTACAATTGATGTCCCTGCGGATGTGATCAACAACTTTGAGGAGATCGTTACCAATACGGAGGTTTTAAATCAATTGATCGAGAACCTGACGAACACAACAGTCGGCGGCAACGTAAGCTACGACGGTGACCAGTTCACCTACATCGATGAGAACAATGTTGTCCAGAACATCACTTTAACAGATAAAACGACAGCAGATAACGGTTTGACAAAAGTTGGAGATCATATCAAACTTGGAGGGGAACTGACTGAGGCAACACTTATAACAACAGACGCGACGAGAACATTGGCGATAGCCGGTTTAGAAGCAGGGAAAATAGAAGATAAACTAGTTGTCAGAGATGCTCAAGGTATATTAAAACAGTTGAAAGCAGCAATGCCGAAATATTTTTATGCGCCATCTGTAATGTTACCAACCCATAATTCAAGTGGTGATATTTTAAGCGGATCTGTTGAAATTAACTTGTATGATAACTACTATAAAAAGCAATTTGGAGTAGAAGGTATTACAGTAGGGCTAGTAGGAACAACAACAACATCTTATAGTGTTAGTGGAGCAACAACCAATTATACCCACGGTCAAGCGAGGAGTAATGCGAATGCAACATTACCCGTACTACCCGTGAATGAACTGGATTATTTTATAACCTATTATGATACAGATGTTTTTGATAATGTTCAGATTTCACCAACCGGTATATTAACATATACCGTTAAGCTAGGAGCTATTGTTAGTGCTAAGACATTTATGAACATTGTATTCGCCGTAAAAGATTAAGATTATGAAAGTATTAAGATATGTTATTATTGTGATTTGCCTATTCTTTGTCGGAGAAATACATGCGCAAGAAGTAAAAGTGTCCTCCATAGAGGATATGATGAAAAGTATAGATGAGCAAAGCCGCAAATCTCTAGATAATCTCCTAAATGGAGCAACATCCAAGTTGATACTGTCAGAAAATAGAGATCCGGTTTTTGTTTGGAGCGAAGAAGGAGCAACCAAGGTTGTAAAAATAGAAGATGAATCAACATTTAGTGTTTTAGAGAACATCAAGTTAGCTCAATCATTGAGTACAGCTGAAGTCCTGGTCTTTAGTTGGGATATTAGGAAGCCTATTTCGTTGTCTAATAATAAATTGTCTCTGTTTAAAAAATTGAAATACATTGTCATTAAAACCCATGATGAGCTTAATGAAACTGTTTTAAAAGAGGCTTTGAAAGATATTCTGCCTTATTTGGAAGTCAATAAAGTTCAGGTGCTGTTTGATGAATTGGAACAGCCGAGTTAAGTTATTAGAAAAATGAATAACAAAAGCGAATTTATAATGAGAAGTTTTCTAAAAGTCGTCTTGATTTTTGTCTTTGGTTTACTATTGGGAGGTGAAACTTTTGCTCAATCAGTCGTCGTTCCATTTACTGCAAGAACTTCTGCTAAAGCTCCCGCTCCTTATCAAGGGAAGACTATTTATAACGTCCAGGGAGATTTTACCATGCTTGGTAATACAAATCTTACGCTTGTTAGCTATAGTAACACTGGATCTAATAATGCAGATATGAAATATGTGGATGTAGATAACGATGCCAGTACTTGGAACTCGTCTTCTGCAACGCTAAAATTAGGAGACGCTGATCCAAGGTGTTCGGAGATTTTGTTTGCGGGATTGTATTGGACGGGGAGAGCGCATGATCTCGATGCTTCTGGAGTTTCAAACAGTCCAAATATATTCTCGGTGACCAAAAATAGTGTCACAAAAGAATTTAATAAGCGAAAAATAAAACTAAAGAAAGCAGGAGGCACGTATCAGCAGATTGAGGCGGGAACGAATGATATCTACTACCCAACTACTACAGGGGGAGCAATGTATTCGGCATATGCAGATGTTACTGATTACGTGCGGGCTAATGGAGTTGGAGAATATACTGTCGCTGATATTGCAGTAAGAGAAGGGGCTGGTGGGGCAACAGGATTTTATGGCGGATGGAGTATGGTTGTCATCTTTAAAAACCCTACAATGAAGTGGAGGGACATTTCTGTGTTTGATGGCCACGGATATATGACTTCAAATGGAGGAACCGTAGAATTGCCAATTTCAGGATTTAGAACTGCACAAAGTGGTGACATTAATGTGAAGCTAGGGGTGACGGCGGGAGAGGGCGATATTGGTGTTACAGGTGACTATTTTGAGATACGTAATGCGGCGAATAATGCTTGGATCCGGCTTAACCATGCTAACAATGCGCCTTCAGGAACCACGCCAAATTTTTTTAATTCATCCATTTTTACCGGAGGAAATGCAAGGAATCCCAATTTTACGAATAATACGGGACTGGATGTGTCTATGTTCGATTTAAATAATACCGACAAGATTTTAATCGGAAATAATGCAACGTCTACTAGGTTTAGATATGGTACGAATGGTGATACCTACATTATTTTCAATATAGTGCTGGCGGTTGATGCTTACGTGCCGCAAATTGTCGTAGAAAATAAACCTACTGATACAAATATATCTAATGGAGGTACCGTAAGTGCGGGAAATATTATTGAATTTACTTCTACTATTAAGAACAGGGGTACGGAAGCTGTAAACAATGGTGTCGTCACTATTCATCTTCCAGCTAATGTGTATTATGAAGGAACGAGTACAGGAGGCTTACCTACCGGAACAACTATAGGTTGGACTGCTCCAGTAGGAGCTCTACCTGGGGCAACTCCACAGACAACTCCAGGAGGAACATTAGCATGGAATGTTGGGACGATCCCGTTATCCACGAATACCGAGACAATATTACATACATTGAAGTATAATGTTCGTGTAACTAATGATTGTATCCTGTTAAATACCGGAGGATTATGTGCGTTGCAAATTAATGTTGATGGTAATTTCACCGGACTGGGTGCTAACTCTAACACACCAGCTAACACAGGGCTAGTGAGCGGTTACAATGCGGATTGTGCTAATACACCCATTTACGGTCCGTTTAAAAGTACAATTGATGTTTCCAGCGTTAGTTGTTCAGAAGAGAATATTACCCAAGAAGGATTTAAACGGTTTGTTGTACTATGTGAAGGAACGGCTATTCCAAGAGTAGAAATTACTACGAAATATCCTCCAGGTACAACGTTTTACAACGGTATTCCAGGAACTCCGGGAGTTTCGGTTGTCTCTGGAGATTTTCAATTGAATATCACAGGTAATACTGCTACGAAATTCTATGCAAGGGTTCTGGGTATGGAAGACGGTTGTTACTTAAAATTGGAAACGTACTTGGACAAAATTATTACACAGCCTACGGTGAAAGATCAAAGGGCTTGTTCGGATTCGCCTATCACAATAAGCGGGATATCTGTATCTGCTGCAGGAGCGGCAGTAGGCAATAAATTGTATTATTTTACCACTTCAACAGGGGGGATAGGTTCAACAACGGCTCCTACACCTATAGGTGAGGGTACATTTATCTATTATGCAGCAGAAGGTAATGACAAGGGATGTTTTGGCACTAGAGTTCCTTTTTCTATGACGATCGTTAGATGTAATGTAATCACTAATCCGATGCTACCAAGTAAAGTCCGATAAGAACAATAAGATGTTATTCAAATCTAAAAAAAATGAATATAAACATAAAGACATTTCTCTTGCTATTTTTTCTAGGGGTAACGGCAAGTGTGTCTGCTCAGAACGGAATAAATTCCTTTGAAACGGACAATGGAGCTGCACAGGTGGACGCAGGCACCTATAAGTTCATTTACTCCGAAAACCTGTATTTGGGGCCTAATGCCGATTGGAAAATTGACGGCAATGTCGAGATTTATGCAAAGAATATCTGGATAGCACCTACCGCAAAAATTAGTGGTACGGGAACCCTTGTACTACACAGTCCGTCACAAAATCCTTTTTACGAGAATTGGGCAGCTTCGCCTACACATATCGATGGTAATGACGGTACATTCATCGATGTACGTATCGTGCTAAACAATCCTGAAGGGCTCCGCTTGTCAGATATAGCGAATCCAGGATTTGACGGGTTAAGTTTACCAACAGACGAGAAAGCAGCCGCATTCAAGTTGGGTAAAGCACTCGATTTACGCGTAGACGGTGCCAATATATTCCTTAATAGTCATGATCTGGAACTGGCAACCAACGGCGAATTGCTGAATTACAGCCGCAACCGTATGGTCGTTACGGAGAATAGGCTTAGCGGACACATGATCAAGAATTATATAGGAGTAGCGCAGTTTGTTTTTCCTGTCGGTATTGAGAAACAGGATTATACGCCTGCAACACTTATTCCTTCCGTAGCAGTATCTAAGTTGTATGTTACCGTGACGGATTATACGGCCTCGGGATTGGTATTTGAAGATGAAACAATTGGTATGGACCGGGTATGGAATATCTATGGGGATCGTGATATGCAGGTAGATTATACACTTACGCATAATATGGTGACAAATGGTATGGTCTATGTCGATGCCGAGGCACAGATTGTGCAGAATGCCGATGGTGGCAATTGGATAGGTGATGTGACGGTATTTGATGGCGAAGGTGTACACACGCGTGGAGATATTGAGACCCGAACCGGGAATACGCTAGCGGGAACCTGGTTTACCAAATTTGCGGACCGGAAAATAGGACCGACAGCACGCGATGACAACGGTACTATGGAATATGGTGATAATATAACTATCAACATACTCGAGAACGATGAAGCAGGTAGCAGTCCGATCATTACTGGATCAGTCACCGTTGTGAGAGAGCCAGTAAATGGCAGGGTGGAAGTACATACAGATGGAAGTATAACCTATATCCCTCATCCGGATTTTGTCGGTACAGATACTTTTGAGTACGAGATTACAGATGAAAATGGGCTTAAAAGCAAAGCGGTAGTGACGATAGATGTTTTGCCTCGTGAATTATTCATTCCGAATGTGATCACACCTAACGGTGATGGTAAGAACGATCAATTTGTTATCGTCGGTAGAGAAGGTTACGATAGGATAGAATTAATAATTGTCAACCGATGGGGAAATGAAGTATATCGAAATGATGATTACAAAGATGAATGGGAAGGCCGTGGACTGAATGAAGGAACTTATTTTCCGATTATCCGTGCGATCAAAGGAAATCAGGAACGTGTATTTAAAGGACATGTATTGATTAAGAGAAATTAATAGATTCAGCTTCTTAGAAAGATAAAGATGAAAAAAGGTATAAGATATTTAGGGGTAGGTTTGACGTTGTTGTTGGGGGGAGACGCTTTTGCCCAGCAGAGTATCCAATTCACTCAGTACATATTTAATTCGATCAGTGTTAATCCCGCGTATACGGGTTACAAGGAAGAATGGTTTGCTCAGATGGGCCTACGAAGTCAGTGGACAGGCTGGAATGGCGCTCCGAAGACAGGTTCGATATCTATCGATGGTGTATTGGATCCGCTATCGAAGCGACATGGGGTGGGTTTACAGATTACAGCAGATCAACTTGGGGCCCAATCAGCAACTTCGGTGTATGCTAACTATGCCATTCGTTTACAATTGGATGCCGACGATACACAACGTCTTAGTTTGGGTGTAGCAGCAGGTCTGACCCAATACGGATTGGATGGAAATAAGCTGGAAATGGTAGATGCCGGAGACCAGACACTTCCCGCGGGGAAGATTTCCACTTGGAACCCGGACATACGTTTAGGACTTTACTATTATAACCCCAGATGGTATGCAGGGGTGGCGGTACAGGATTTATTTTCGGGATCTAATAGCAATGATGATTTTCGCTTTAACGAAAACCTGCTTGAAAGCCTTTATCGTAATACCAACGTATATATTATTGCTGGGGCATTATTCGAACTGGAGGAAGGGCTTCACCTACGTCCAAGTATGCTGATCAAGGATGATTTCAAGGGGCCTACGTCTCTCGATGCAAATGCAATGTTTATTTTCAATAGTAAATTTTGGATAGGTGCTGGATACCGTACACGCACACGTGTATTTAATAGGGAATATTATGATAATTCACCGAACAAACTGTCATCATTGAATTCGATCAACGCAATCGCACAATTCTATGCTACGGACAGACTACGGATCGGTTATTCATATGACGTGATGATAAACCGCATGAGTGGACTTCAGGCTGGAACGCATGAAATTACCTTAGGACTTACCTTTGGACAGTTTCAACGTCAGATACTTAGTCCGCGTTTTTTTTAACAATAAACAATATCATATAAGATGAATATGAGATTAATATATGTATTAGTAGGCGTATTACTGGGCGGTTTTTTAAGCATACAAGGCCATGCCCAGGAACAGCCCAACCTGAGAATGCGCGCTGATCAGCTTTTTGAGAGAATGGAATATGCCAGAGCTGTAGATCTGTACGTCAGATTGGCGGATAGTAAAAAACCGCGCGTGGGAGATGTGGAGCGGGCAGCTTCTAGTTACTTGTTTCTCAATCAGTATGAACTTGCGGAGAACTGGTACGCACGAGCTGTTGGCATGGAAGGACATGCCGCGGAAAGTCAAAGGAACTATGCCGAGGCCTTAAAACATAACGGTAAGTACACAGATGCAAAGAAGCAATTGGAAGCCTATGTGGAAAAACATGGGATTGACGAAATAATCCGTTTGTCGATCGAAGGCTGTGATTCGTCTATAGTATGGATGGCAAATCCGTTACCCTATCTGTTAAAAAACGAACGGAACATAAATACAGATCTTTCGGAATTTGGGGTATTCCCGACGAGTAACGGCGTACTGTATGCCGGCGAACCTAAAGTGTCGGCTGGAAAGCGTAGTGGCATGACGGGAGAAGCCTATCTAAAAGTGTTTTCAGCGAGTCGCAAAACGGAAGAGTTGACGCTATCGAGTATGATGCCCGATAATTTTAATAGTACGGCATACCACGTTGGCCCTGTAGCGAGCAACAAAGCAGAAGATGTACTTTATGTGACCCGTACACACCCTAATACAGAAGTAGAAAAATATAAAAAGAATGGTACAAAGTTTAAGAGATACAATCTGGAGCTAAAAATATACCGAAAGAACGGAGACAGCTGGATAGAAGAAGATTTTGCATATAACAAAGTCAATACCTATTCGGTAGGGCATGCAGCTTTGAGTGATGATGAGCAAACCTTGTACTTTGCTTCGGATATGCCGGGAGGCCGCGGAGGTGTCGACGTTTGGTTTTGCGAACTTCGACCCGATGGAAGCTGGGGTATCCCGATTAATGCGGGTGAGGAAATCAACTCAGCGGGAGATGAAATGTTTCCGACGATCTTCGGCAATAGGTTATATTATTCTAGCGACGGTTTCGCGGGGATGGGTGGACTGGATATTTACGTGGCAGAAGGCTGTAAATCTAGTTTTAGCAAACGAAAGAATTTACGATATCCAGTCAATTCCGCAGCAGACGATTTTTCGTTTGTGATATTGGGGGAACATCAAGATGGATACCAAGGCTTTATTTCCTCTAATAGAATCGGTGGGATTGGAAGTGATGACATTTATTCGTTCAGCTTTAAGAAACCAAAAGTGACGATTATCTTGGAAGGGATAACCGTCAATAAGAAAACCAATGAGTTGATTTCTGAAGCTAGTCTTACCTTGTTTGACGGGGACCGCCGGATCGTAGCCAAAAGATTGGGCGACAACAATGCAGCTTTCCGTTTTGAACTAGATAAAAATACAGAATATAAAGTCTTGGCAGAAAAATCTGGATTTCATGCTGACTCCGTTAATATAATAGGAGTTCATCCAACGAAAGATACCACTATACGCGTGACACTGCGCTTAGAGCCTGTTTTTACCGTAGGGGATAAATTTGTGCTAGAAAACATCTATTACGATTTTGATAAACACGATATCCGTAAAGATGCTGCTGTTGTATTAGATCAATTGGTACGCACTATGCGAGACAATCCCACACTGAAGATTGAGCTGTCAAGTCACACGGATAGTCGAGGTACCCACAGTTATAACGATAAGTTGTCGCAACGAAGAGCTAGTTCGGCAGTAGACTACTTAGTGAGTAGAGGTATTGACAGATCCCGTCTGGTAGCGAAAGGTTACGGGGAACGACGTTTAGTAAATAGGTGTAGTGATGGGGTGAAATGTTCTATAGAAGAGCATCAAGCGAATAGAAGGACTGAAGTGGAGGTCTTGGCATATTAGATAGTTTTAGGAGAAAACTAATATTCAGTTAATAAAGGTTTACAATCTCCCCGATTGTTGTTTTTCATAATATAAAGTAGATTAGGTGCTGCCTCCAATGCAGCACCTTTTTTTATGTGAGAATTTTTTTTATTGTATAGCGTTTATCAGTTTTAAAATCTAATATAGAAAATTAAGAATTTTTAATTTGGATATGAAATTAGCGCTATAGAATTACGTCGCTAAATTGTAACTTTGCGGCATGTCTGAAAAAATAATTATTCTTGATTTCGGTTCTCAGTATACACAACTAATCGCGCGTCGTGTCCGGGAACTAAATGTATATTGTGAAATTCATCCATTTAATAATCTTCCTGAATTTGATAATAATGTGAAGGGTGTTATATTTTCCGGAAGCCCGTATTCAGTTAGGCAGGAAGATGCGCCTCAGATTGATTTCAAAATTATTCAAGATCGTTTTCCGTTATTAGGTGTTTGCTATGGAGCACAATATTTAGCTCAGAAATCTGGTGGAGAAGTATTGCCTTCAGAAATCCGTGAATATGGCCGTGCGAATTTGCAGTTCGTCAATCAAGAGAATGATTTATTAAAGGGCGTTCCAATACAATCTCAGGTATGGATGTCACACGGTGATACGATTAAAGATGTTCCTTCGAACTTCAATATTATCGCCAGTACAGACAAGGTACGTGTGGCAGCATATCACATTGAGGGCACAAACACATACGGTATTCAATTTCATCCTGAAGTGACACATAGTACAGATGGGCAGATGTTGATCAAGAATTTTGTCGTTGATATCTGTGGCTGTTCTCAGGATTGGACTTCAGAGTCTTTTGTGGAAACTACTGTTGCTGAATTAAAACAGCAATTGGGCACGGATCATGTGATTATGGCGTTATCCGGAGGAGTAGATTCTACTGTTGCCGCTGTATTATTACACCATGCGATTGGCGAGAGACTGCATTGTTTTTTTGTAGATCACGGTTTACTTCGGAAAGGAGAATACGAACAGGTATTAGACTCGTACAAGAACATGGGACTGAATATCAAAGGTGTAAATGCCAAAGAGTTGTTCTTCTCCCGTTTAGCAGGAATATCTGAACCTGAACAAAAAAGAAAAATTATAGGATCTTCTTTTATAGATGTTTTTGACGAGGCATCAAAGGAAATACAAAAAGAACTTCCTGAGGGAGCAGAGGCGAAATGGTTGGGACAAGGTACGATCTATCCGGATATTATCGAGTCTATTTCGGTCAAAGGCCCTTCAGCAACTATCAAATCGCATCACAATGTAGGAGGATTGCCTGATTATATGAAATTGAAGGTGGTAGAACCGTTGAAAACTTTATTTAAAGATGAAGTTCGCCGTGTTGGAAAGACATTAGAGATAGATTCTACTATTTTAGGAAGACATCCTTTCCCAGGTCCGGGTTTAGCAATTCGAGTATTAGGTGATATCACAGAAGAAAAGGTACGAATTTTGCAGGAAGCTGATGATATTTATATCCGTAACTTAAAGGAGTCGGGTTGGTATGATAAGGTTTGGCAAGCAGGAACGATTTTCTTGCCTGTACAATCAGTAGGTGTGATGGGGGATGAACGTACATACGAACACGTTGTTGCATTACGTGCGGTGGGTTCACTGGATGGGATGACCGCTGACTGGATTCACTTACCTTATGATTTACTAGCTAAGATTTCGAATGAAATAATTAATCATGTTAAAGGAATCAACAGAGTTGTATATGACATCAGTTCAAAACCACCGGCAACTATTGAATGGGAGTAAAAATTTGAAAAATTTTGTCTTTTTAGTTGTTATTGCCTCCATACTGTTTGCATCTTCATGTGCCCCTAAACGCGGTGTATTGCGTTCACCTGACTATAAGGGAAATGTAGGCAGCAATGATGCCAAGATACCGAAAGAAATAGATGATGAAGAAACAGCAAAAGACAATACTGCGGAGGTAGGGAAAAGAAGCGCGAAGTACATTGGTAGGAACATTTCACTAGTATTACCTTTTCAATTGCATCAGATTTCGGGTGAGTCATTAATGGATGCCGATATAAAACGGTCAGCTTTAGCGCTTGACTTTTATCAGGGTTTTCAACTCGGATTAGATGAATTAGCAGGCAAGGGGTCGAATTTTTACGTAAACGTACTGGATTCAAAAGATGATGATTTCCAGAATGCGACATTAGCACAATCTGAGGACGTAAGAGAAGCATCTCTAATTGTGGGACCAGTATATCCTAAAGAAATCAAAACTTTTGGTGCTAACTTGGTTAACAAAGAGATCTTACAGATCAACCCATTAGCCGCTACGATGCCTACGGAGTTTAATTTGCCAAACTTAGTCTCATTAACCCCCCCAATTCGCTCACATATCAATGCAATAGCATTGGAGGTCGCACGACAATATACACCCGGAGATATAGTTATTATATATAATACTTCAGATGCAGATGGCAAACAGTTCTTAAATGGTATGTTGTCGGCGATAAAACAGGCTAAACCTGCGGCGGAGATTCATTCTGTATCTTCTACGGCACAGATGAATGAGAAGCTTTCAGCGACTGGTGCCAATTTAATTGTAACAGGTACTACTGATAAATTTCAGATAAAAACATTATTGGGGAATTTAGATCTAAAAGTGAAAGAGGGTTACTATTCCTTTAAACTTTTTGGTCATCCACTTTGGTCTCGTTACGACTTTGACGTATATCCTAGTTTTTCAACTTATATGCCGACGATCACTTCTGAGAGTCATTTAAGGAACTGGTCGACAAAAGCTAAGGCCTTCAGGGAAGCTTATTATGCCCAATTTGGTGTCAACCCTTCAGATAATTCATACAAAGGATATGATGCAGCGATTTATTTCGGGGGATTAATTGATAAATATAATAAAAACCTTCAAGATCATTTGATTAAGGAGCCATTTAGCGGTTTATATAGTGCGTATAAATTTAAGCACAATGATACTTGGGGATTTTCGAATGATGCTGTCTCTATTCAGGTATATACAGGCAACTCATTTGACCTTCGTTAGGACTATGGAAGTTAACGAAAGACGCCTAGGTCAGCAGGTTCGCAATTTTGAAAAAGCATTAAACGGTTTCTCTAACACCGAACCATTCGCTCGATATCTAACAAGATTTTTTAAAGAGAACAAACAAATGGGGTCATCTGACAGAAGGATGACTTCCCGTTTTTGCTATAATTATTTCCGTATAGGGAAGGCCAAAGCTGATTTACCCACTATTGAACGCTTAGCGTTGGCAGAATATCTCTGTGAAACACATTCGGAGTTAGTGGCATTTGTATATCCAGATATATTTGCTACGATGGGATCTTTGCTTGCTGATAAAATTAAGGTGCTGTTCGAAAAGTTTAATTTTCAACTGCGTGATGTTTTTCCATTTTCGGAACATATAACTGACGAAATTGAAAAAGATGCTTTTATCTCGAGTTTTTTTACGCAACCTAATTTGTTTATCCGTATCAAACGTGGTTTTGAGAAGGAAGTGAAATCCGAATTAGAGAAAGCAGATTTTGTATTCGATGAAATTGAATCACAGACCTTTGCGCTATCGAATGGAACAAAACTACAGCAACTTGTTAGATTGGAAGGTAAATACGAGGTTCAGGATTTATCATCTCAAAAAACAATACGATTTATAGAAGCTTTGCCTAATCAAAGTTGGTGGGACGCCTGTGCTGCTTCGGGAGGAAAGGCCTTACTGTTTTTAGACAAGTATCCCAAAACACATGTACTGGTCTCGGATGTTCGATTGTCTATTCTAAGGAACCTTGATGAACGCTTTCAGAAAGCTAATATTCGGCAGGATTATCGTAAAAAAGTAATAGATCTTACTAAAGATACTACATCCATATTGGGTAATGAACTATTTGACGGTATTATACTCGATGCTCCATGTACGGGTTCAGGAACCTGGGGGAGAACTCCAGAGATGATTCAACAGTTTTCAGTCAATCAATTAGCGGAATTTTCGGATTTACAACGAAACATTGCAAAGCATGTAGTTCGCCATCTGAAACCCGATGGCGCATTGACCTATATAACGTGTTCCGTTTTCAAAGAAGAAAATGAAAATGCAGTAGATTATATGGTGAAGGAATTGGGGCTGAAATTAGATCGTTTCGAAGTTATCAAGGGATACGAAGATAAAGCAGACAGCATGTTTGCTGCCCGTCTGATTAAAGAATAGAATTACTATTCTACTATTCACATTTACCCGGAATCACCAACACAGGACATTCTGCTTTTCGAATAACAGATTCAGACACACTTCCTGATATAAAGTGATCGAATCCTGTTCGTCCATTAGAACCCAATATGATGAGCTTTGCCTCCCATTCTTGGGCAGCAAGGAGTATTTCTTCTCTTACTGATCCAATTCGGGTAAAGACAAAGACTTCCGAAGCAGATGAAAAATCTAGGGCTAGGTTATTGAGGTAGTCCTGAGCAGATTTTTGTTGCAGCTCGGATACTTCTGGCACGACTATAGGTTGTTGCCCCAATAATGGATCAGCTCCATAACTTGCCGGGGAAGTTGGTGGTATAACAGTAATAAGTGCTATAGAAGAATTAAATTCTTCTACTATATCCTTGGCATATTCTATTGCCTTTAGCGAACATGGTGTATCGTCCACCGCTAATAATATTCTTTGGAATCTCAGCTTAGCCATAATTTTTACCGTTTTTAGAATTATATTCGTATATAGAACATTATTTGTTATAGTTTTGTTTTAACTATAATATTCATTATGTGTGTAGCCAGCTGTAATTTAAGTATCGTCCCCCTTCGAGCGGAACCCTCACATCGTAGTGAAATGGTCACACAGATTCTATTTGGAGAAGAGTTTGAAGTTTTAGAAGAGGGAAAAGACTTTGATCGTATTCGGTTATTTGCCGTTAATTATGAAGGATGGATTCAAAACAGTCAATATTCATTTATTGGACAAAGCACCAATAATAAAAGCGATATCGTGGATTTGGAAGGTGCAATTGCTAAAATTGGCGGTAAATCTATCCATTTAATACACGGAACCGCTGTATCTAATGAGGAGTTAGCAATAGGGAAAGAGTCGTATCTTATTGAAGGGAAAACCCGTAATCCTACGTTGACGGATTTTGAAAATGAATTTCCGAAATTAATTGCACATTATTTAGACAGTCCATATATGTGGGGAGGAAGATCAAGCGCAGGCATTGATTGTTCTGGCTTTAGTCAAGTCATCTATAAACATTTTGGAGTATTTCTGAAAAGAGATGCTTGGCAGCAAGCGGAAGATGGCACCATAGTCGATTTTTTAACGGAAATAAAAGCGGGGGATTTGGCTTTCTTTGATAATGAGGAAGGAAGAATTATCCATGTTGGTGTAATGATAGACAATGAGACAATCATTCATGCAGCAGGGAAGGTTCGGATAGATAAAATGGATAGCCTAGGTATATTTAATGCTGATGTGAATCGATATTCTCATAAACTTCGTATCGTAAAACGGTATTTTGGTGATTAGTAATTAGAGGTTAGTGATTAGTTACCAGTCACCAGTCACAGATTACCAGTCACCATTAAATGATTATCATGAAATTAAATCAGAATTTATTTTATAAGTTACCCAGTAGTGGATATTTTCCGTATTCTTCCGCACTCGGATCAGCAATATCGGGCGTTAATCCCCATAGTGAAGGAGAGGCATTAGCAATTAAAGGTTTGGTCGCCTGGCAAAATCAAAAATATGATGTTGCACTAGCTATATATGCACATGCTATCTCTTTATTTAATGAACTTCCGTTTTTCTATGTCTGCCGATCTTTAGTTAACACCGTGCTTGGAGATGACGAAGGAGCATTTTATGATTATCAGGTCGCAAAGCGGTTGGACTTTAACTATCATAATTATTTAGAGTGGAGAGAAAACGAAGGTGAGATGCTTGAAGGAGAAGAGCTGTTTGAGTTAGATACGGAAATTAAAAGAAATCCAGCACAACTTCAGCCATACATCAACCGGGCCTTGTTGTTGGTACAACATTTTAAGTATGGTGAGGCTATTGTTGACTATACGACAGCTATTTCGTTGGAACCAAATAATGTGGATTTATATATAGCTAGAGGTGCAGTTTATCTTCGGATGTTACGTTATGATTTTGCGCTGCAGGATTTTAACAGTGCGATAGCATTAGAGAAGGCATCTGCTACAGCTCATCTGTATCGGGGGAAATTATTTGTGGCAATACGTGAGTATGAACCTGCGTTAACCGACTTCGAGCGTGCCCTTCATATCGATTCTTCAAATGTAGCGGTATATGAAGAACGTGCCCAGTTTTATGAATCTCAAAATAATTTAGAAGCTGCTCTTGCAGACTATTCTACATTAACAGAACTCATTCCCGATGATTTTTACATTTATACATTGCGGGCGGATGTATTTGAACGTAATTATAATCTAAATGAAGCTTTGGCTGATTATAATAAAGCTATAACAATTAACCCCTATTATTCAGACCTATATCAATATAGAGGAGCCTTAAAAGAGCGGTTGGGGGATACGGCTGGAGCGAGGTTGGATTTTGAAAAATTTGAAGAATTAGAGGGAGAGTAGTAAAGTATTAGAATTCCATTTTGACAAAACTTTTTGGATTGTCGATTTTCGTACTTTGGCGTAGTCCGTCTACCGTTACATGAAAGATATGGGATTGGTTTTTGAAGTTGCTATAGAGCATCCGGTTCGATATTTCCAATTTTTTCAGGGGTTGAAGTTGAGGGATTTCGAAATAGCACCAAGCCACTTCATCTTCTATTTCGTAGCCGATGTATTTTAATCCCTGTGCCATGCCATTGGCAGAAACCTTTAAATATTTCTTGGAGTAAGCTGCTATTGCGGAATCTATACTTTCCTTACGTTGTGGCTTGAGGATATTCAAGTTCGTATTACCGTCATGATTTAAAGCCATTTCCAAATCATCATAGAATATTCGAGTGGAGATTTCAATGGTCTTTTTAGACGAGGAGTATGCGATGTCGACAATGGAAACATAAAAAGGATGCGCATAGGCAAATAAGCAAATTCCTAATAAGATTAAGGACAAGTATATCTTTATTTGATTTCGTAATATCTTCATTAGCTGTTCTTCAAAAATACAATTAATTCATTCTATTACGTATTAATAATGTTGTTACAATTTCTTCTGCCAAACTAACGTAAAAAATTGTAATATTGTGTTTCCGAAGTTTAACACCTAAAATTAATGCAGGATTTTTGGATATATTTTCAATTGGGCTGGCAACATATTCTTGATTTGAACGGATACGATCACATTTTGTTTGTGTTGGTATTATGTTGTAGCTACGCCTTAAAAGATTGGAAACGTATTTTGTGGCTAGTGACAGCTTTTACAGTAGGGCATTCGCTAACGTTGACATTAGCAGTGTTCCATATCGTAAAAGTAAATGTTGTGTGGATAGAATTTCTGATCCCTATTACTATTTTATTTACGGCTTTGGCCAATATTTTCCGGTCAAATAAAGTAGGAAATGCTAGTCTTTTGTATACTATGACACTAGTTTTTGGCTTGGTACATGGCCTTGGTTTCTCTAATTATTTGCGCTCGTTGTTGGGGAAAGAAGCTAATATAGTATGGCCGTTGTTATCTTTTAATATAGGGCTGGAATTTGGGCAATTGATTATTGTTTTTGTCGTAATAGTATTAAGTACAATAATGATCAGTTTATTTAAAGTAAAGAAGAGAGACTGGAGTTTTTTTCTTTCTTCAGCTGTAGTAGGTATATCTTTCATGATGGCATTAGATCGTTTTCCTATATGAACTATTCAATTTTAAAGTATATTCTCACATGTTGTATAGTGGGATGGAGCGTGTTTCTACAGGCGCAGATATTCAATAACCCCGGTTCGAATCACGGTAATAAATTTGAACAATTGGGTACCTTAATTACAGATCCCAATATTTTTCGTACGGCATCTGGGGCTCCTGGCGCGATGTATTGGCAGCAGAAAGCGGATTATGTGATTGATGTTGATATAGATGATGAAAATCAGCTATTGAAAGGATCGGAAACCGTAACGTATTTTAATAATTCGCCAGATCCGTTATCGTATCTGTGGTTACAATTGGATGATAATGAGCATGCGGATGATGCGGAGAACAAGCGATTTGATGAAAGTTCGTTGCGTGCTCGAATGTCTGTCGAACAATTAAATAAATTAGTGCCTGCAGAAAAAGGCTATGGTGTAAATATAAAAAAAGTTGTTGATGCAGCTGGTAAGGAGCTTCCTTACACGATAAATTATACCATGATGCGCATCGATTTAATTATGCCGCTGAAACCGGGATCTAAATTTGTATTCAAAATTGATTGGGATCTTAAGATAAACAATAGGATAGAAGAAGGTGGAAGAGCAGGGTATGAGTACTTTGCCAAAGATGCCAATTACTTATATACGATAGCGCAATGGTATCCTCGGATGGCAGTTTATTCTGATTTTCAAGGGTGGCAAAATAAACAATTTACCGGAAGAGGGGAGTTTGCATTGGTGTTTGGCGATTACAAAGTGAATATCACCGTTCCTGCAGATCATATTGTCGGTTCTACTGGTGAATGTCAAAATTACCCAAATGTATTGACGGCGCAGCAACTTGCCCGATGGAGACAATCGCAAGTCGCGGACGAACCTATAGAAATAGTAACACTGGAAGAAGCAAGGGATGCAATGACGAAAAAATCCAAGGCGAAAAAGACGTGGATTTATGAAGCTAAGAATGTGCGTGATTTTGCATTCGTTTCTTCAAGACGACTGATATGGGATGCAATGAAGGTAAGAGAAGGTATTGAAAATAATCAACCCATGGCTATGTCGTATTATGGGCCAGAAGCGTACCCGCTTTATAGACGTTATTCAACGAAAGTAGTTGCACATACGCTAAAAGTCTATTCCAAATATACCATATCCTATCCTTATCCGGTGGCCATTTCGGTGGAGGCTGCCAACGGGATGGAATATCCAATGATCTGTTTCAACTATGGGCGTGCGGACGAATTTGGAACCTATTCAGAAGCCACGAAATACGGTATGATCGGTGTTATCATTCATGAAGTGGGCCATAATTTCTTTCCGATGATTGTGAATTCGGACGAACGTCAATGGACTTGGATGGATGAAGGATTAAATACGTTTGTGCAGTATCTGACTGAACAGGAATGGGAAAAAGATTACCCCTCTCGAAGAGGTCCGGCACATAAGATCACAGACTATATGAAGCTTCCGAAAGATCAATTGGAACCCATCATGACCAACTCTGAAAATATTGTTCAATTTGGCCCCAATGCCTATGCTAAACCCGCCACTGCGTTAAATATTTTAAGAGAAACGGTGATGGGCAGAACTTTATTTGATTTTGCTTTTAAGGAATATGCAAAAAGATGGGCATTCAAGCATCCAACTCCAGCTGATTTTTTCCGGACAATGGAAGATGCATCAGCCGTAGATCTGGACTGGTTT
Organism: Sphingobacterium olei; assembly: GCF_005048855.1. Classification (GTDB taxonomy): domain Bacteria; phylum Bacteroidota; class Bacteroidia; order Sphingobacteriales; family Sphingobacteriaceae; genus Sphingobacterium; species Sphingobacterium olei. The sequence goes on along the minus strand of NZ_SUME01000001.1, from coordinate 998,214 downwards.
TGGAGAGGATGGTTTTTTGGAACAGATGCTGTAGATATTTCCTTAGATAACGTGGTATCCTATCGGATGAATTTTCATCCGGAAAAGATCCAGCAACAAAATAAAATGGAGTATGAGGAGGATCTAAATAATATCTCCCGACAACGCAATTTAGCCGAGCATATGGAATATTTGGTGGATAAAGATACCTCACTATTGGATTTCTACAATAAATGGGACAGATTTGAGGTGACACCAAAACAAAAGAAAGAATACGATGATTTTTATTCCAAATTGAGCAATCAAGAAAAGGAAATTGTAGATGGAAAAATTGCCTTCTATGAATTGACCTTCAGCAACCGGGGAGGTTTGGTGATGCCAATCATTGTAGAGTGGAATTATACAGACGGGACAAAGGAAATTGATAATGTACCGGCTTATATCTGGAGGAAGAACGAAAATCAAGTACAAAAGGTGTTTGCCAAGCGCAAAGATGTGAAATTTATCCGTATAGATCCTTATCGAGAAACAGCAGACGTGGATGAAAACAACAATACTTGGCCACGGCAATATCAATCCTCTAGGTTTGAGTTGTTTAGACAGCAGCAAAGCGCACGAGGCGAATCTGTCGGCGATAATCCGATGCGGGAGGCCCAAATACGGCAACAATAGTTTTCCTCTTTTAATGGCGACAATTTATTATATATCGCTCAGTTTAAATATATCTTTAACCCGGATACCCTTCTCGGTATGTTGCAGCGTACAGCATTCATTGACAGAGTCGTGTTCAAAAAAGAGGACGTATTCTCGATCCACAATCTCTTGCCAATAAGATTGTCGTTCCTGCATGGTAGTGAGTGGACGTACATCATAACTCATTACATAGGGAAGAGGGATATGTCCGACAGATGGCAATAGATCGGCCATATAAAGGATTGTTTGTCCCTTGTATTCGATTTGCGGCAACATCATGGATTCCGTGTGACCATTCGCTACGCGAATGGCAATATCTTTGTCGTACCGTTCATCTTCTTTCAGGAATTTTAGCTGACCACTTTCCTGTATTGGGAGGATATTTTCTTTCAAAAATGATGCTTTCTCCCTCGGATTAGGATTTAAGGCCCAGTTCCAATGTTTTTCGTTACTCCAATAATGGGCGTTTTTGAACCCAGGAACTAAGCGATCACCTTCGCGTTGTATAGCGCCCCCACAATGATCAAAATGGAGATGGGTCAACAGAATATCGGTAATGTCATCGCGGTGAAAACCGTATTTTGCTAACGATGAATCGATAGTATCGTCGCCATGTAAATAGTAATGGCTGAAGAATTTATCGTCCTGTTTGTCGCCAATTGCGGTATCTACTAACGTTAAGCGTTTGCCATCCTCAATCAACAATAAGCGATTTGCCCAGGTGCAGAGGTTTTTGTCGTCTGCGGGGTTAGACTTGTTCCAAATGGCTTTTGGAACGACGCCGAACATTGAGCCCCCATCTAATTTGAAAAATCCGGTATCTATGCTATATAATTTCATTGTCTAACATAATTTTTAATCCATTTACGAAAATCATCCAAGGCTACATTCTGGTTTTGGTGATCCCACGCCATGATAATTTGGGTATTTGTACCCAGAGAAGCCAAATCTACAAATTTAATAGCAAGATGGCTATATCCCGCTTGTACACTTTTTGGAACTATGGCAATTCCCGTGCGATAATGAACCAAATCTAAAATCGACTGTATTGTATTACATTCATGAGCTATATTCGGTGTAAATCCTAACCGATTACAGGTTTCTAAGAAACTAAGGTGATAGTTGGGCGCGTAATCGTTATTGTACGAAATAAATGTCTCGTGTCCCAATTGAGAGAATTCATTGATAAGAGGATAATCCTGTGGTAAAGCAAGTATGAAGGTATCATCAAACAATTTCTCTACTTTCAGTCGCTCGCTAAATATTGGTGCCCGGAGAATTCCTAAATCCAATTTTCCAGTTTCCAAAGCCAATCTCTGCATGTGCGATGGCATCTCATAGAGTTGAACCTGTAGATAGGGGAATGATTTTTTAATTTTTTGAAGCACTTCCGCTAAAACCGATTTTGGCGTGGAGCTGATATATCCCAAGCGGAAATTTCCGGTTTCAGCGTGATGAACTTGTATCACTTGTTGTTTCGTCCTTTCGAGTTGTTCCAAAAGTCTGTCGCATTCTCTTAAAAAATAAGCGCCAGCATCTGTTAGCGCAACTCTTTTATTGTTTCTTCTTAAAAGGAGCACACCTAGTTCTTCCTCAAGTTCTTTAATTTGGCGGGTCAAAGGAGGTTGTGATATAAACAGCTTTTTTGCTGCTTTTCCAAAATGCAATTCGTCTGCTACCGCCTTGAAATATCGGATATGACGTATCTCCATACTTAATAGGTATCAATAATTGACAAATATAGTATTTTTAATATATCGTTTAACGTAGTAGTTTTGAACAAACAATGTATTTATGGAGAACAAATCAACTTTAAAAGAAATAGAAGAACGATTCGATAAGGATGTCGTACGTTTTTCGAATATTGAAACAGGACAGGCTACCACATTGGATGCCGCATATAATATGGAATTGATTGCAGCAGGGATTTCCAAAGTATATCCCAAATTAGAGCGGGTATTGGATATTGGTTGTGGAGCGGGAAATTACGATATAAAATTGCTACAATACTGTTCTTCTTTAGATATCACGCTTGTCGATTTAAGTCTTTCGATGTTGGAAAAAGCAAAAGAGCGTATAGATGAAATCAATATTGGAGGAAAATCATCTATTTTAAAAGGTGATTTCAGAACTCTTGAATTGCCCGAATACCACTACGATGTCATTATAGCAACAGCAGTACTACATCACTTACGGGATGATGCTGACTGGGAGACAGCGTTTAAGAAATTATATACTTTGCTAAAACCAGGAGGAAGTATTTGGATCTTTGATCTGATCCATCAAGCAAACGTTGATTTGCAAACGCTGATCTACAACGAAAAATATGGGCAATATCTTACTGATCTGCAAAATGAAGATTATAGAGATCATGTGTTTGCTTATATTGAAAAAGAAGATTCACCACGATCGTTAATGTATCAATTGGATTTATTAAAAAGAGTTGGCTTTACAACTGTAGATATTTTACATAAAAATCTTTGCTTTGCAAGTTTTGTGGCGTTTAGATGAGATTGTTATCTGATAAATTGTTTATTCTAATTTTTTATAAATGATATACTTTATAAAAAAGAGGATTTTGGAATACTCCAGAATCCTCTAAATAATTTATTATAATAAAGGGAAATTTATTAAAAACTATAGACTAATGCTAAAGAGAATTGAGCAGCATTCTTTTTAGGTGTTACTAAGTCGTGTTTTAGAAATACTTGGCTATTGCTGTTGTCGAATATTATTTCTGGAATAAAAGCAAACCCATTGTGCTTGAAATTGCCCGATAATGTGAAAGAAGTGTAATCTTCTCCGTTGACATCCTCTACATCTTTTACTTTGAAATATTCCGGTGGACGCTGCCAACGGGATGGAATATCCAATGATCTGTTTCAACTATGTGCGTGCGGACGAATATGGAACCTATTCAGAGGCTGCTTGAGTAGCTATTAAGTCCAGTTATGGGTTGTTTATTCTAAATGATGCTACTTTTTCAATTATTGATATTTACTTTTTTTCGATCGGAACCCGATTGTTTGGCAATGAGATTAAATCTGCAACTCCTAAAAGGAATTTTTTTAGATTATATCGAAATTACATAGTTTTTTATTGTAAAATGAATTTACTTTTTTATTCTAATTGATATAATATATCAATTTATCAAAAATTCAATTGAATTTATATGTAATTTAGTATTATTAATGCTTTTTCTTTTAATATTTTTATGTTAAATGTTATTTTTTTATAAAAATTTTATTTTTTCTATTGTTTTATTGATTTTTTATTACAACATTTGTATGTATTGTTACATAAATATTAATTTTTAACCTTTTTTTTATTAAAAATCATTTAAATCTATGGAATTTTTTACAACAACCGTAATTAGTTTTGCTGATTATCTGAGTATAGGGAGTCTTTCCCCTGTGTTTTCGGTAATTATGCAAGAACCTACTGCAGAAGCGCAATCGATTTCAAGTGTTCTGCTCACAACGAATAACATTTGGATGATGCTGGCAACTGCTTTGGTGTTTATTATGCACTTGGGATTTGCTAGTGTTGAAGCTGGTTTTACACAATCAAAGAACACTGTTAATATTCTTTTTAAGAATACATTAACACCTGTCTTGGGAATCGTTACCTATGCACTTTTGGGATTTTCATTGATGTATCCCGGTGAGTTTAACGGTATTTTAGGGTTTGGCATGGATACCTGGGATACCATTTGGTTTAATTCGGGTTCAGCGGATGTGAGTGAGGGGTATGCAGACGGGGGATATACCTTCTGGACAGACTTTTTGTATCAGGCAATGTTTGCTGCAACCGCTGCAACAATAGTTTCGGGAGCGGTCGCAGAACGTATAAAGTTAGGAGCCTACCTGACGTTTACGTTGTTCTACGTAGGGATAGTGTATCCTATAATCGGTAGTTGGAAATGGGGTGGCGGCTTCCTTGATGAGCTTGGATTTGTTGATTTTGCAGGTTCTACTATTGTACACTCTGTAGGCGGGTGGGGAGCTCTAGTTGGAATTTGGTTGCTCGGGCCACGTATAGGCAAATACAACAACGGTAGCACTAGCGAGATCTCGGGATCTTCGGTTCCGTTGGCTACAATAGGCGTATTTCTTCTCTGGTTAGGCTGGTTTGGTTTTAACGGGGGCTCTGTACTATCTGCAGATCCGGGATTAACGTCACTAGTACTCGTTACCACTACTTTAGGCGCTTGTGGAGGTGCTATTGGAGGCCATTTCACCAGTATGATTGTAATGAAGCGTATCGATTTTGGTATGGTCTTGAATGGTATTCTGGCCGGTTTGGTCGGTGTTACCGCAGGGGCTGACATTATCACGCCTTTTGAAGCATTGTTCATTGGCGCTGTTGCCGGTGTATTGGTTGTATTCTCTGTCTTGTTATTGGATAAATTAAAGTTGGACGATTGTGTTGGCGCTGTATCTGTGCATTTAACCTGCGGAATTTGGGGCACATTGGCTACTGGTATTTTTGGTGAGGGGGCGTCATTTATGTCGCAACTTTATGGTGTATTAGCTTGTGGCGCAGCTGCTATAGTCGGTTCGTTTATCATTTTCTATATATTGAAAGTTACTATGGGACTCCGTGTCAGCGAAGAAGCTGAAAAACACGGATTGGATAGCGAAGAACATGGAATTAGAGGTTATACTATTCTAATCGAAGATTAATTACCTAATGTTATGAAAAAAGGAAAGAAAACCTGGGATAGTGAAGTTATCCCACGTTTTCTAACCTTGATTGTTTTATTGCTTGCCTTTAACTAAAAAACTAATCAATTAAAGTCAAGCGCTTTATTAAATATTGAAATTATGAAAAAAATTTTATTGTTAGCCAACTTTTTATTAGCTGCGGGATTTTTAGCGAATGCCCAGGAAAGTACTCCTCTCGAAATTACTGGGTATGGAGATGTATATTGGAAATACGATTTAGCCGATCAAGAAAATATCGGAACCTATTTCGCGAATAACCATAATTCCGTATCTTTAGGTATGCTTGGTCTCGGATTGAAAAAAACTACCGGCAAGGCGTCCTTCGTAGCTGAGCTGGCTTTTGGGCCAAGGGGACAATATTTAAGTATATTGAATGGTGACGGTAATGAAGGTAATGAAGGTAATTCTTTCCATATACAAAATTTATACGCGTCTTATGATTTTACAGAGAATTTTAATATGACCGCTGGATTTATGGGGACATTCGTTGGCTACGAAGTGATTTCGCCAGCTGCTAACTTTCATTATTCCACTTCATATTTATTCGGTGCAGGACCTTTTCAGAACGCAGGAATTAAAGCAACTTATGCATTTTCGGAAAAAGTATCTTTAATGGCCGGATTGTTTAATGACTGGAATGTTTATCAAGATTTTAACGGGATTTCGCATGTCGGCGCACAGTTAGCGGTTACGCCGGTAGATGGATTCAGCGCTTATCTCAACTTTTTGACTGGTTCATCCGATGGAAGCGACGAAAATTATAGTTCAGGGACGCTGTTCGATCTTGTAGCAGGCTATGATTTCTCTCCTAAGGTAAGTTTAGCATTGAATGCGGCGGATTATACATTTCAATCTGAAGGTGGTTATAGTGGTGTTGCATTGTATCCGAAATATAACATCACCGAGAACATTGGACTGGGCATTCGTGGGGAATACTTCAAAGAGAAAGATGTAGAAGATGTCGATGGTGCTCAATTCACTTCTTTTACCCTTTCCGGAAATTTGAAACATGGCGGTCTAACTTTCATTCCAGAAATACGTCTCGATAACAATAACAAATCGGGATTTGTAAAAAGTGATGGCATGACAGCAACGAAAAATGCATCCCAGGTTTCTCTAGCGTTAGTTTACGCTTTTTAATATCAAGAATACAGCCCTCTAGGAATAATAATAAACTTATTACTCCTAGAGGGTTTATTTCTTAAATTTAGTTTCTATTGCACTTTCAGAAGTTTTATCTTACTGCTTAGTAAGTCAATTTGTTCTCTTCGCACTTTAACAATACTTCCTCGATCGACGGGAGTAGTCGCTCATAATTATCTCATCATAATTTGCTTTTTTCGGTTTTCTTCTTTTATTAAAGATTACCGACTTAATCTGTCCCCAAATTACCTTTTAATAATCTGGAAAAATCTACATGAAATAAAGTATATTTGCGGTTTATTAGAAGGCAAGAACCTACATGAAGCATATACGCAATTTTTGTATTATAGCACATATTGACCACGGAAAGAGTACGCTGGCAGATAGACTATTAGAATTTACAAAGACCATCACCCAGAGGCAAGCGCAAGCACAACTATTGGATGACATGGATTTGGAAAGAGAACGTGGAATTACGATAAAAAGCCATGCCATCCAAATGGAATATATTAAGGACGGGCAGAATTATATTTTAAACCTCATTGACACTCCGGGCCACGTCGATTTTTCGTACGAAGTTTCCCGCTCCATCGCTGCCTGTGAAGGCGCGCTTTTGATTGTGGATGCAGCGCAAGGAATACAAGCACAGACTATATCAAATTTATATTTGGCTTTAGAACATGACCTCGAGATTATTCCTATCTTAAATAAGATGGATTTACCTGGTGCAATGCCAGAAGAGGTAAAAGACCAGATTGTAGAGTTGATCGGTGGACGAAGAGAAGACATTATTCCCGCATCAGGTAAAACCGGTATGGGGATTGAAGATATCCTAACCGCAATCATTGAACGAGTACCTGCTCCCGTAGGGGATGCCGATGGACCATTGCAAGCTTTAATCTTTGATTCTGTATTTAATTCTTTTCGGGGGATTATGGCTTATTTTAAAGTCGAGAATGGCGAAATACGCAAGGGAGATAAGGTGAAGTTTGTGGCTACCGGTAAAGAGTACGCGGCAGATGAAATTGGCACATTAAAGTTGTCGCAAGTTCCCAAAGATGTGATAAGGACCGGAGATGTAGGCTATATCATATCTGGAATAAAAGAAGCCCGCGAAGTAAAAGTTGGGGATACTATTACGCACAGAGATCGTCCGTGTACCACTGCGATACAAGGATTTGAAGAGGTAAAGCCTATGGTATTTGCGGGAATTTATCCTGTCGATACGGAGGATTACGAGGAATTACGTGAATCGATGCACCGATTACAACTCAATGATGCTTCATTGGTTTTCGAACCGGAGTCTTCTGCGGCACTTGGGTTTGGATTCCGTTGTGGATTCTTGGGTATGTTGCATATGGAAATTATCCAAGAGCGTCTGGAGCGTGAATTTAACATGACGGTTATCACGACCGTTCCTAACGTATCATATCGCGCATATTTAACGAAAGATAATGAAGAGGTGGTGGTTCACAACCCGTCGGATCTTCCAGATCCAAGTAAATTGGACGCAATAGAAGAGCCTTATATTAAAGCAAATATTATCACGAAGGCCGATTTTGTCGGCCCGGTAATGTCCCTTTGTATTCAAAAGAGAGGTACCATTATCAATCAATCCTATTTGACTTCGGACAGGGTAGAACTTGTATTTGAAATGCCAATGGGGGAGATTGTATTTGATTTTTACGACAAACTGAAAACGATTTCTAAAGGATATGCATCTTTTGATTACCATCAGATAGGATACCGTAAATCGGATTTGGTGAAACTGGACATTCGTTTGAATGATGAACCTGTAGATGCATTGTCGTCGTTAATTCACCGTAGTAATGCCTATGATTTTGGTAAAAAGATCTGTGAAAAGTTAAAAGAACTTTTGCCGCGCCAACAATTTGAGATTCGCATTCAAGCATCTATAGGTGCGAAGATAATTGCCAGGGAAACGATCTCTGCACTACGTAAAGACGTAACAGCGAAATGTTATGGTGGAGATATTTCCCGTAAACGCAAATTATTGGAAAAACAGAAAAAAGGTAAAAAGCGCATGCGTCAAGTTGGAAATGTAGAAATTCCACAATCGGCATTCATGGCAGTTTTAAAATTGGATTAATCTAACGTTGTCAACACTACAATTATAAGAGATGAAATTACTTAACGGAAAAGAAGTATCAGCTAAAATAAAAGAAGATATCAAGAAAGAGGCGGCGGAATTTACTGTTCAATCTGGGCGAAAACCTCATTTAGTCGCTATTCTTGTTGGAAATGATGGGGGGAGTGAAACCTATGTGGCCAGCAAAATGCGTAATTGCGAATTAGTAGGGTTTGAATCGACAAATATTCGTTATGAAGCGGATGTCACAGAAGAGGAACTGTTGGCTAAAATAGCCGAAATAAATAAAGATGACAGTATTGACGGCCTGATTGTACAGCTCCCGTTACCAAAACATATTGATCCTGAAAAAGTGACTGAAGCAATCGATTACAAGAAAGATGTCGATGGCTTTCATCCAATAAATTTAGGTCGCATGCAACGCAATCTACCTTGTTTTATTCCGGCTACTCCATATGGTGTTCTATTAATGTTGGACCATTATGGAATAGATACTTCTGGTAAGCATGCAGTTGTCGTTGGACGCAGTAATATTGTTGGTTCACCAATGAGTATCCTGTTGGCCCGAAATAGTAATCCAGGCAACTGTACGGTAACGCTTACACATAGCCGTACTAAAGATCTTAAAGCTGAAGTGTTAAGAGCTGATATCATTGTTGCTGCTATTGGGAAAAAGAATTTTGTGACAGCTGATATGGTTAAAGATGGAGCAATAGTGATAGATGTTGGTATTAATAGGGAGGACTCCACTGAAACAAAGTCAGGTTTTAAGCTTTATGGAGACGTTGACTTTGATGAAGTATCCAAAAAATCTTCATGGATTACACCCGTACCCGGAGGAGTTGGTTTGATGACGATTGTGGGGCTGTTAAAAAACACCTTAGAAGCAGCAAAGGGCACTATTTATAGTGGATAATCGAATGATCGCCTTGGCATAGAAATTGCGTGTTATTAGTCTTGAATTATAACTTATAAACTAAATTGAGGTAAAAATGAAAAGATTTGCATTATTAGCTTTTGTTGCCGGTGGACTGACTTTTTCGGCATGCAATAATCCGTCATCGGCGGATAGAAATCATGATGGCGATACTACTGTCGGGGAACATTTGGATCATACGTTGGAAACTATTGATGAACATGCAGCTCATGTGCATGCACAGACTGAAAAAGACCTTGCCGATGCTGAGGCAAAAGTAAACCAAGCTAAAGCGGATTTGGATGCTGCTGTAAAAAAAGGCGACAAAAAAGCGGAAGAGACGTCTCGGAAAGCGTTAGATGAAGCAAATACAGCTTGGGAGAGAACTAAAGCCGCTTTGGGAAGGGCTGCTGATGCGACCGGCAGGGGAATTGATATTGCTGTAGAAGCTACTAAGAGAGCGGCTGATAAAACAGGACAGGCAATCGATAAGGCAGTTGACAAAACGGGAGAAGCTGCTAATAAGGCAGCTAAAGAAGCGGAAAGAAAAGCTGAAAATTTGAAAGAAGCTCTAAAAAACTAGTATACTAAATTGTACTGGATTTTGTTATAGAAAGCGTCAACATATCTGTGTTGACGCTTTTATTTTAAATTCTGATATGGAAATACCAAATAAAAGGAAGATTGTAGATGCTTGTTTTGAACATGTGCAGAGTAGGATACAAGAAATCAATAAAGCTATAGATGATGCACAATATGCATTAACAGAAGAAACAAAAAGTAGTGCAGGAGATAAATACGAAACGAGTAGGGAAATGATTCAACAAGATCTTAACCGTTACCAGTCTCAATTGAAAAACGCGAATGCAGACAAAAATGTGCTTTTGCAAATGGACCCCGACTTCCATCATGAAGTAGTATTACTAGGTAGTGTCGTTACGACTGATAATGCTATTTATTTTCTATCCATTAGTATTGGTGCGGTTACCGTGTCCGGAGCATCAATATTTGTTGTTTCTCCAGCTTCTCCAATCGGTCAGATACTTTTAGAAAAAAAAGTTAATGATACCTTTGAGTTTAATCAAAAGAAAAATATTATTCTTCACGTACGATAATATAGCAATTAACCCAAGCATTTATTTTTAAAAACAATTTCTTATTTCAGGCGTTTTGGAAGAATAAAACTTGTGTAAATAATTAAACTTTGGGCATTATGAAATTTAAAAAAGCATTATCAGTAATCCTATTATCGGGAGTATTAACGGTTGGTACCATTTCTTGTACATCCAAAGTGTCCGATGCTGACCTAAAAGTAAAAGTGGAAACAGCTGTGGGCTCAAACCCCGATGTGATGGTAGAAGTTGAAGAAGGCGTTGTTACGTTATCGGGTACAGTAACTACAGAAGATGAAAAGAGGGTACTTGAAACATCTGCTAAATCAGCTGATAATAAGGCGATTAAGTCGGTTGTAAACAATATTGTGATCCGACCCATTGAAACAAACACCGATACAACAGATTTGGCAGCTAAGGTTATAGATGCTACAAAGGATTTTCCATCGGTGACAGCTACAGTGAATGATGGGGTAATTACCGTTACCGGGACTGTCGAGCAAACGCGTATTCAAACGTTAAAACAATCGTTAGATGCGCTTAATCCGAAAAAAGTGGATCTATCTGGAATTACAGTTAACTAATTTTTCATCTAAATAGCATAAATATTATGGCACTAATCGGTAAATATAAAGTACTCATAGATACCGCTCGGAGTTCCGGCATATCTGATTTGCAAGTAGCTGAACAAGAAGGTGTATTGCAGATACGGGGAATAGCTCCGAATGCTGATGTAAAAAACAAGCTCTGGGATATCTACAATCAAATCGATCCTAATTTTTTAACAGGTGATGTTGTCATGAATGTAGATGTTTCTACGGCTGTAGCAGGAAGTCAAGTGAGGGTGAAAACTGAGCGTTCTAACCTGAACATACGTAAAGGGCCGGGAACTGATCAACCCATATTAAGTAAGGCCGCAAAAGACGAAGTTATTACACTCATCAGTCGTGCAAATGATCAATGGTGGCTCGTACGCACGAAAGATGGTGAAGAAGGGTACGCGTATGCGCAATACCTAGAACCGTTGGGATAACTTGAAATGACTATAATAATATTAATTTTTGAAAGTCCTGTTATGGGACTTTCTTTTTTTACTTTAATTTCAACGTGTATATCTGACCTTTTGAATTGGTTAAATATATATGTTTTCCAGACTTACTCTTTGCTATTGTGTTGAAACCCAGTGTAGAAATGGTTTTCCAATTCATTCCGCCATCAGCAGATAAATCTGTTCCGGAGGTTCCCGTGGTAATTACAGTATCTTTTGTAAGAAACAAAACATCTGATCTAAAACCTGAGACAGGTACCTGAGGTTTAATCCAATTTTTACCAGCATCCCGAGTAATTAACACGTTGTTTCTATTATCGTTATCCTGTAAATAATTCCCCCCAACAACTATCCCATTATACTGATCATAAAAATCGATAGCAAATATCCCTGTCGAAGAATTGCCGGACCAAATGGGGCAGTCAAATTTATCGACACGTAATTTTTTAGGGTCATAGTTGAAAAGACTGGAATATGTGCCGCCGGTACCAACATATAATACGCCATTTAGTAACTGAATAGAAGATCCGGATGCAGCGAAAGCCACTTCACCTTGGTCAGCAATGAGGTACATCTGATCGCTAATGTCTTTCCACGATTTACCCTTGTTGGTTGATTTAAGCAATTGAAAGCTTCCATCTAGCGGATCACCTAAAATATACCCTGTTTTACCCTCAAAATCTACAGCATCAAAAAAGACTTCGGGCCGCTCATCTGAAAATACCTTTTCCCAAGATTTTCCGGTATTTGTCGTACGAAGAACAACTGCCGGTGTACCTGCACTTATGATAAGTGCCTCCTTCGCGGAAAAAACTTTTATATCACGAAAATCTACTTCTCCATAGCCTCTCGGGTTAACCCAATTCCAGGTTTTTCCGGCATCTTTTGAATACCCAATGGTACCTTTGCTGCCCGAAACCCATATTACATCATCTCCAAATGTATCTAATCCACGAAAACTTACGCTATCCTTTTGTACCTGTAAAGTAAATGTCTGTGCATTACTGAAAGCGCATACAGAGAGCAAGATATAGCTCAATATTATACTTTTAATCATATTTTAATACTGTCATGATCTTAGTTTATGAAAACTGTAAACGTCCCATATTCTTCTAATAACGTCAACCTATTATGTTAATTCTGCTATTAGCTTATCAAACTCCGTCCGCAGCGTATGCAATTGTTCTTCAAGGATAGCTACCCTGTCTTCCAATACCTGAACCTGTGAATCATTATGATTCGCCATCTGCGGTACGTCGTAGTCTTCTTCATTTACTTCACCAAATAGATGAACAAATCGAGCTTCTTTTTGGCCCGGGCGTTTAGGCAACTGTTTTACATAAGCCGGTTCATCTGTACTCAATTTATTCAATAGCTCTTGCACTTCATCCAGTGTTTCAAATTCGTATAGTCTACCTGCATTGCTATTAATTTCACCAGTTGTAAGGGGACCACGTAAGATAAGAAGGCATAATGCAGCCAATTCGGAAGGAAGCAAGGGGAAATGAATGGCCAAATTGTGCTTATATTTAGTGACACGACTACCTCCACCAACTACCGTGGAAACCAAACCACGTTTTTTTAGCATATCTAAGGTTGTTATAATCGTGTTCTCATCGTATGAAACGACAGGTTTACGGGATGTTTTCTGATTACAAGCTGATTGTAAACTGTTGACTGTCATTGGGTAATACTCAGGGGTGGTCTTCGATTTTTCCAATAACGATCCCAATACACGTAATTCTTCAGCGGATAGTTGAGGTAATTCTTTTTTTTCTTCCATTTTAATAATAACAGTTATTCGAATTTCTAAGATAAGAATTATTTACTTCTTTGTATTTTCGCAAGAAATAAAAATAGTACTTTGTTAAAAATAGCTCATCATAAAGCATATATCCACTCATTGCCTGAAGGTCATCGCTTTCCTATGGTAAAATATGAATTGATCCCAGAACAATTATTGTATGAGGGATTGGTTACGCCTGAAAGCTTCTTTGAACCGGAGCTCGCTTCAAAAGAAACGGTTTGTTTGGCGCATGATGAATCTTATGTTGAAAGCTTATTACAGCTTCAATTGGATGCGAAGATGATTCGACGCATTGGCTTTCCATTATCTCAGGAATTGGTCGATCGAGAGCGCTATATTTTGGATGGGACTATTCGTTCGGCTATGTATGCACAACAATTTGGCATATCATTTAATACTGCGGGAGGAACACATCATGCCGGGTTTGATTTTGGAGAAGGATTCTGTTTACTGAACGATCAGGCTGTTGCCGCTTCTTACTTATATAGCCAGCATCTCGCTGATCGAATACTAATTATTGACTTGGATGTACACCAAGGTAATGGTACTGCTCATATTTTTAGAAACCATTCTGCAATATTTACATTTTCGATGCATTGTGACAAAAACTTTCCTTTTGTCAAAGAGCGTTCTTATCTAGACATTCCATTGGAAGGTGGCATCTCTGACGAAAGTTATTTGGCAATATTAAGACAACATTTGGATTATTTATTTGAGGAAATAAATCCTGATTTTGTATTTTACCAAGCGGGCGTAGATATTTTAGAAACAGACAAGTTGGGAAAACTTAAAATTTCGTCCCGAGGTGTGAGAAAACGCGACCAAATGATCCTACAAACCTGCTTTGACCGAAAAATACCTGTGCAAATCAGTATGGGAGGAGGTTATTCACCTCACATTAAAGATATTGTAAACGCACATGTCGGAACGTTTCGGACAGCAATAGATATATTTAGTTTTTAATTTTTACTTTGAACCATGTTTTTCCATCAAGACGCCGTATTTGAAAACCTATCCATTCATCATGTGGGAAATAAAACCAATGATGAATTTTATATATTGTCCGATAATCCAGTGGATTTAGCCGAGGATGAGATTCTTCCTGAGCTGTTAATGCATTATTTTATGAAGCCGTTTGCAAAGGCAAATGAGGTATACCGATTTTATCATCCAAATGAGGAACTCCAACTGAACGAACTGTACCACTTTGTACATAAATATTTTGAGGGAAAGATTCTTTTTCATGAATTTTCGCAGCAGGTCTCAAAGCACTTATATGAGGTATCTGAACATCCCAAAATCAAATCGGGAGAGGTGTATGTTGTTTCGTTGAAAAACGTGCAAATGGAGGGCGAAGAGCACGATGCCATTGGTATATTCAAATCAGAAAACAAAGAAACTTACTTAAAAGTACTACCGCAACAGGGTGGTTTTCAGTTGAATTATGAACAAGAGGCCATTAATATAAATAAATTAGATAAAGGCGTCGTTATCATAAATGATGAGGCAGAAGAAGGATATAAGGTATTGGTAATTGACCAAACGAATCAATCTGAGGCTGTATATTGGAAAGACGAATTTTTAAAAATAAAGTCGCGTAATGACAATTATCAGCAAACGGGCAACTTAATGAAGGTGTACAAGAATTTTGTAAATGAGAAGTTAGACGAAGTCTTTGAACTTGAGACTGCCGACAAAATTGACTTGCTAAATCGTTCGATGAACTATTTCAAAACAAAAGAAACATTTGATAAAGCTGAATTCGAAGAAGAAGTGATTGCTAACCCTAAGGCAGCAAGCTTGTTTGATGAATATAAACAAGCTTTTGCCGATGAATTTGATATGCCTTTCCAAACTAATTTTGATATCGCAAGTCCTGCTGTTAAAAAAATGCAGTCTTCCTATAAAAGCGTCATCAAACTGGATAAGAATTTTCATATCTATGTACACGGCAAAAGAGAATATCTCGAACAGGGATACGATGAAGATAAGGGAATGAATTATTACAAACTCTATTTTGAAAATGAAGGATAAATAATTCGCTAAGTAAAATAATAGGCATAGATATATGGTAATGGGTTCTTATAAAAGGTATTATTGGACAATTGGAATCCTATTGGCGCTCCAGTTTTTTTTATTTTTATTTAACCAAGATCCGCAAAGAGTAGAGTCTTATTATTCCAGAATTTTTTATCCTGTTTTTTCTTATTTGCCTGTTATTTTGTTTGCCTGGGTGCCATTTAGCATAGGGGATATTTTTTATGGATGCTGCATAATTACTGGTTTAATATTTTTATCCCTCTGTGTCAAATCGCTGTTTCAAAAAAATTACGCTATCGCTTATCGCAGGATTTTACAATTTTTGATATTCATTCTTTTTCTCTATACCTATTTTTATATAAGCTGGGGCACGAACTACTATCGGATACCTTTGGCACAGCACATGCACTTAAATGTAGAACAGGTTTCGCGGGCAGATCATCTGCATGTGTTGGAAAACTATATTTTACAGGCGAACGATTTACGTGAGGAATTGGATCTATCCTCTAAATCGAAAGAAATTGCGAATAAGGAATTAAGAGATTTGATGCATAATGATCAGGTATTTACATCCATACTATCTAAAACACAAGTTCACAGCAAAACGCCTTTATCTAGCGAATTGGTAAGCTACTTTACCGTTACGGGCTATTTCAACCCTTTTACACAGGAGGTTCACGTTAATCAAAACATTCCGATTCAATCTTATCCTTTTACGACCATTCACGAATTAGCACATCAAATGGGAATTGGATTTGAAGACGAATGTAATTTCATCGCTTTCCGTAAATTGGTGGATCACGAGAATGCTTGGTATCGCTATTCAGCTTATTATGAAGCAGTCCAATATTTATTAAGGCCTCTGTATAAAGATAAAGAATTGTACAAAAGCTACATCAGTAAACTTTCGCCATTGGTAAAAGCCGATCTGCTGGAGGAACGGGAATTTTGGAAACACTATTCGGGATGGATTGATCGTGTAGCAACGGTCTTTTATTCCGGCTATCTGAAACACAACAACCAACCGGAAGGTCTGGAACGCTATAGCATGATGGCGAAATTAGTAGTGGCTTGGGAACTACAAAATCAACAAAGGCATGATTTTTAAAATTTATTTATCCATTCCGCAAAGGTGTTCATAAATGAAGTTAAAAGTTCGACAGTTTTAGCATCGTTAAAATTCCCTTGTTCATCCAAACTGTTAGCGATGTCTCCCAAATACATTTCAGGTTGCTGCAAGGTCGGCATATCTAAAAATGTGAGGGATTGTCTAAGATGATGATTGGCTCCGAATCCACTGATATTTCCGATCGAAACACTAACTACAGCTGCGGGTTTTCCCTTCCAGGCATTCTGACCGTAAGGGCGTGATGCTACATCTAGCGCATTTTTTAATACACCGGGTACAGAACGATTATATTCTGGTGTGACGAATAGCACGGCATCAAGTGCTTTGATCTCTTTTCGGAGCCGGATATAACTTTCAGGACTTCCCTCTTCATCAAAATCCTGATTGTAGAGCGGTAAATCTCCAATCTCGAGCGTTTGAAATGTTAAGTGTTTTGGGGCGATGGTAGTCAGAAAATGCGCCACTTTTTTATTAAAAGAATCTTTACGTAAACTTCCTATTACTATACCTACTGTTTTCGTATTCATATCAATTGTTCTAGTTTTTGACCTCCCGGTATTAAAGAAGACGGGAGAAATTTTATTTGTCTATATAATATATAACAAATTATAGAATAAGAAGTTTGGGACAGGTAGGTGAACTTTATAAAAAATCCAGCGCCATTTAGGGCGCTGGACAAGAGTATTTATTTATCCTGCTACAGATAACAAATTATTTATTTTCCAATGCGATAGAGTTTACCTGCGTCTGTAATGCTATACAATGCTTCATCTTTACCCTGAATGATGTCTCTAAAGCGTTCTCCTTCACGGTCAAGTAACCGCTCTTCACCAACTACTTTGTTGTCTTTGATTACCATGCGGGCAATATGCGTACTGCTTAGACCGGTGATGAACAAATTATTTTTCCATTCAGGGATTGCAGAGCCTGTGTAAAAAGCAATTCCACTGGGCGATAAAACAGGATCCCAGTAATAAACAGGTTGCTCTAATCCATCTTGTTGTTGAATAGGAGGGGTTCCAATTTCTTTACCGCTATACTCCAATCCATAAGTAATTGTAGGCCAGCCGTAATTTTTACCTACTTCTACACGGTTTAGTTCATCACCTCCTCGTGGACCAAATTCGGTCTCCCATAGATCTCCTGTCTCTGGGTGAAATGCTAGCCCTTGCACATTACGATGTCCGTAGGAATATATTTCAGGTAAAGCGTCTGCTTGTCCAATAAACGGATTGCCTTCTACTGCCTTACCATCTGTTGTGATACGTAGTATTTTACCTAATCCTGCATTTAGATTTTGAGCCAACGGACGTGTTTCTTTGTCCGAACGCTCTCCTGTACTAACGAAAAGATGACCATTTTTATCAAACGTAATACGTCCTCCAAAATGTAAGTTTCCTTTATGAGCGGGGCCTGCCTGGTAAATTACAGTTGCGCCTTCGATGGATTTTTCGTCTGTTGATAATTTACCTTTGGCTACTGCAGTTAAGCTTCCGCCATCGACTGGTTGAGAAAACACCCAATATACCATTCGATTGCTTTCAAATTGCGGATCCAATGTTAATCCCAATAAGCCGCCCTGTCCAGAGGCGGCAACTTTAGGTATGCCCGTTATGCCTTCGCTAATTTCACCTGTAGATGATACAATACGCATAACACCTCCTTTTTCCGTTATAAGGAATCTTCCGTCAGGAAGTATGGCAATACCCCATGGTGATTTTAGACCTTCGGCAATAACCTTCCCTTCGAAAGCTGTTGAAGTTTTGACTCCTGCGATGCGTGTTTGGCCTTCAAATGCTGGTGGATAATTTGTATTCGGTTTGTTTTTTTCAACGGATGGATAAATACTATCGGCAAGCGCTGTATCAGCATGGTTTCCTTGTGCTTCACTTCCATTGCCGCAAGAGAGAACCGTAACAGAGGTTGATAAAAATAAAGCTGTTAATAGTTTGTTCATTTTTGTTGATATATGAGTTGATTTTCTACTAAAATACATATTTTTCTAAACTGTAATTATTAGTAATAAAAGAATTACGTTGTCAATTTCTATACCGTAAACAAAATAGAGCCGATGTTGTTTACAAATTAAGCAAATCACGTATTACAGGATTTGCCAAAAAAGCTAAAAAAACTTCTAAAGGGGATACGTTATCATTTATATCCGATAAAATCTTTTAATGGAATGTCTAATGTCTTTAGTTCGTTTACGATTAGTTCTGCTATTCTTCTAGCCCCAAATTCATTAAAATGCGTATTGTCAATTACACCCTTCGGATAATTAGGGTTTTGTAAGGGGGCCAACTGTAAAAATAGGTCTTTGGATCTTTCAGGACCTAATTGGCTCAAAAGCTGCATACTTGATTGTGAAACATCTATAAGCGATGTATTGGTAGTTCTAGCGACTTCTTTGGTAATACTGGCATATTCCGCGTGCGTATCAATTAAAATGTCATTTTCGAAACTGCGTCTAGCTACCGATGTTAAAAGTACAGGTGTTGCTTTTGCTTGACGGGTTTCATTGATATATCGGGATAGATTCACTTTAAATTCTTCAGGGGTTGTAGCGGATTTTTTAGTTGGTATTTCGTCATTATGTCCGAATTGGATAAAAACGTAGTCTCCTTCTTTGAGAGTTTCCTTTATTTTACTCCATCTACCTTCGTTAAGAAACGATTTGGTGCTTTTTCCGTTTCTAGCATGATTTTCGACGTGAATGTTTTTAGAGAAAAACCATTTAAAAGGTGTTCCCCAACCGGTTTCAGGGTATTTAGTACTATCTTTATCGGCCATTGTAGAATCGCCGACGAGATATATCGTAATTTTTTGATCCTGCTTATAAGCAGAAAATAATACAAACGTAAAAATAGATAGTAATAAGATTTTTAGATTTTTATTCATGTTTTATTTAAGTAAAAGTGCTTCTTTGTGATTTAAGATTTTCTTGTACGTCGGTGGGTCATTGGCAATCAAAACTTCGTGAAAAGGTGCCGGTATCATTACCTTATAATCCCTGTTCTCTATGGAAATAAAGAAGAGTGCACCGTGAACAACCTGATGCTCATCCACGATAAGCGTAAACTTCTTGGTGACATCATTGATGTTATTCGTCTTTTCAAGTTTTTTAATGATATGATCCATGTGCATTATTCTTCGTGAAATACTAAAATAGGTATTTCAGCGTGAAATGTAAGATTATTACTCAAACTAGATGAAAACAATCGATCGAAGAAACTGCGATTCCTTTTTACAATTGCCAATAGATCAATATTACTTTCTTTAATAAATCTGTTGATTGTATTTTCTACCGTATCTTCATTTTTTAAAAATGTAAATTCTAATTTACGATCGGGAAATAATTTGCTCCAGGATTCTCCGTAAAATAAGGCGTCTGCGGGATCTGAGTTATCTGTAATTACATTTGTACAATAAACAGTGGCATTTACTATTTTGGCTAAATCAAGAATCTCCTTTAATGCGGTTTGGTCTTTTTCTCTAAATAGGGTAGTAAAGGCAACTTTCTGTATGGCTGAATAGGCCGCTTTTGCGGGAACAGCCAATACCGGGGTTTTGATGTTTCGAATTACATTGACCGTATTCGATCCAATAAATTCTTTTCTAAAGCCGCTTGCACCATGTGTTCCCATAACGACTAGTGCAATATTTTCTTGCTGTACTGATTTCTTTACAGCCGCTACTACAGTCCCCTCCTCAAACAAAAAAACCATTTTGGAGTGATCTAAATTATGTTCTTGTGCCAGGTCATGTAATTGCGGAATTTGCTTTTTATAATAATCAAATTTTGTTAATTCAATTTGTTCATACACCTGTCCTAATAATTCAGGTTGACCGGCATGTGTGGCAGATAATACTGGAGAAATATAGGAATATAAGACATACAATTTGGTGTCCAATTGATTAGCTAATTGCAATGCATATAGAAAGGCATTGTTGGCTCCGTCAGAAAAGTCCGTTGAAAATAATATATTTTTCATCTGTATAAAATTGTTTTAAAGGTGATGAAGCTATCATGATTTTATTTATTCCACTATGTGATTTATTCGTGTTCGATGAATACTTGTTCATACTCATGGGTACTAACGGGGTTTGAAAAATCTTGATGGTTTCATGGCTCAAGGTTTTATTTTAGCTAAAAATACAAAAAATGAGAGATAAATAAGATGATTATTATCACCTAAAATAATAACAAAAATGATTAGACGTGTGTAGCAAAACGGCAAACAAACTCGTTTTCTGAAAAATATTATAGATTGTATGGTGATAATTTCGGCTATTGAGCATAAATTGCTTAACTTAAATCAATGAACGGATAATACCCGAGTGAAGATTTTGCCAAAATACTTGAAAAAAAACACACCGTTGTCTTTAAAGAAGGCCTTGGAGGAGTGCGTTGTGTCGGATACAGAACGGAGCAAATCTTTTATTTATAAAAAGTTTTACGGTTATTTGATGGCCGTGGCCCTCCGATATATACAAGAAGAAATGGACGCGGAAGATATAGTAAATGAGTCTTTTGTGAAAGTCTTCAGAAAGTTAAATGCTTTTAGTTTTCATGAAGAGGAGGAGGTTTTGGAAAAAACATTTAAAGCTTGGATAGCCCGAATTACTGTAAATACCTCAATCGATAAGTTGAGAGCAAAAAAAGAAATAGAGTCTATAGATGACGTTTCTGATAAAGAGCTGGTCCATCATGCTGTAATGGTGTCTACTAAACTCGAAGAACAAGACATACTGAAGCTACTTTACGAACTGCCCGAAATTCAACGTTCTATTTTCAATTTATATGAAATAGAAGGTTATTCGCATGAAGAGATCGGGAAATTACTCAATGTCCCGGAAAGTACTTCCCGGACTTATTTGACTCGTGCGAAAAGCAAATTACGAAAACTATACATGGATCAAGTGAGTGAATTACAAAATATACATCATTCTTAATATAATAATAGAATGAAAGAAAATAAAGATATAATAGATGAAATTGTAAATCGTTTACGATCCCAAAGGGATTACGATTACAAAGAGGGGGCTTGGGAGAAATTTCAAAGCAACCAACAACTCACGTCGGTTTCAAAAATGAGCGTGTACTATCGGTTAAGTGCTGCTGCTGCACTTATTATACTGGGCATTGGTGCTGTCTTATGGTTGAGAACTGCCCCCCCCGTTGCAGTAGACACGATTAATACAGTTGCAATGCAGCAGGATAATAATCTTACGGACATCCCGCTTACAAATAATACAACGTCAACACCAAAAGAGGCATTAGGTAATTTAGAAAATACCACACAAACTTATAGAGACAACGCATATAGTCTATCGGAGCCGGATGGCTTTGAGGGTAATAATAAACTAGTTTATATCCCTCAGCAGTATGAAGAACGGATTGAAAATATAATCGATGGAATCGATTATAAACATTTACCGAATACAGATTTGAACATAAAGTCGATTTCATATAATAGCAAAGAATTTAGTTCGAGTAGTTCTGTACCTACAGATAATATGATATTAGTATCGTCGTCCGCTCCACTCATAAATCTAAGTTTAAAGGAAGTTGAGAACAGACCTAATCAATCTTTCATGCGACTCAACGAAAGATTTGATTTGGGATTATTTGTCTCTCCAAATTCTACTGCGGATAAAATGAATGTAGGTGGAGGTTTGTTGGTGGCCTATAACTTAAATAAAAAGATAAGTCTTCGTACGGGAGCATCTTATAATACGTATGAAATGGGGGTTTTAAAAAATCCTACTGTTGAAAGTAGTGCGGAAACCGTTGCAGTAAGTGAAGAGAAGAATTCATTAGCCGGAGCGAGTCAATCCAGTTTACAAAGAAGCGTGGTTCTTCCTAATGTGAATGCCGTCACCGGAAAAGTCCAATCTTTAGATATTCCAGTGGAATTGAAATATAATTTTAATACTTCTTTATATGCAGCCGCGGGCGTTTCTTATTCTGCTATCTTGAATCAGGAACGTAGTGCGCATTATGTAGAAAATATTAATAACGAGACATTTGCTAATGGTTATCCGGAAAATAGAGAACAGATTTCCAAAAGTACACAAGCGGTGACACGCACCGTCAAATCTGCTGAAACGAATGTGAATTCCAACGGTTTTAATGGGTTTGTGATTATGTCTGTCGGCAAGAAAGTAAATATCGGCAACAAATTTGGTGTCTCTGTAGAACCATATTTCAAAATTCCGGTTGGCGAATACCGTCGTGCGGATATGGACTACACCAATGGTGGAATCCGATTAATGACAACGTTTTAAATTTGATCGATTCGGACCCAGCTCATTCCTGCGGCGATAGCACCCTGTACTCCAGGATCACCGTCTTCCAAGACGATACAGTTTTCGGGTGCTATACCTAGATTTTGTGCTGTGAGGGTAAAAGGTTGATGGGAGGGTTTCCCCAAAGAGGTATCACCTGCACATACTAAAGTTTCATATCGACCGACTACATCAATTACATCTAACGTAATCGCTAATGTGCTACGCGTTCCCCCGGATACTATTCCAATTTTTTTAGTATGCTCAAAATCCAATAATATTTGGCGAACAAACTCAATCGGTTTAGTTTTTGAAACGTATCTTTCGATGAAAATGGCCGATTTTCTCTTGGCAAATACAGCAAAGTCAAAATCTACACCATACCGAACTGATATTTCTTTTGCGACAGCTATAGTCGGCCATCCTGCCGTTTCATCAATTAAATCCGGATCAAGAATAAGTCCGTATTCAAGTGCTGCAGCGACATAGGACGCCTTATGGGCATCTATATTATCCGCTAATGTGCCATCTACATCAAATAAGAGTGCTTCATAGGGTTCAACGATTTTTTTTAGGGTATTGTACTTTTCTATTTCCTGGTGTGTCATGTAATACTATTTTTTGTGTCAATGCCTCTAAACCTTAAGATTGCCGCGCCCTCGCTTCTCGGGCTCGCAATGACGCTACCGTTAATACTAACACGTCACTGCGAGGAGGCACGACGCGGCAGTCTCCACCCACCTGGTAAATGTTATTTCGTTGTACTACGGCGTTTCTTTTCTTTTATAATCAAGCTAAGTTCTCTACCAGTTTGACCTTTGGCAGATGAATTTTCCTGTGCTCTCCTAAATAAATAAGGCATTACGGATTTCACCGGTCCATAAGGCATATATTTTGCGACATTATAATTTGATGCCCCTAAATTAAAAGATAGATTATCGGACATACCCAACAATTGGGCAAAAAACACATTGGGATGATTATGAGGGATATGACGTTTATCCATTTCTTCGGCTAATAGCAAACAGCTCGCATCGTTATGTGTGCCGGCCATTAATCCTATACGATCAATATGATCAAGGCAGAATAGGATTGCTTGGTTATAATCTATATCACTCGCTTCTTTTGTTGGTTGAATAGGAGAAGGGTACTCTTTTTCTGTGGCACGTTCTCTTTCGATTTCCATATAAGCTCCTCGTACTATTTTGGCTCCAATATGAAAATTTTGTACCTCAGCATATGCAAAATCAGCTTTCAGCGATGCAAGTTTGTCGTGTCTATACAATTGGTATGTGTTGTATACGATGGCATTTTGTTTATTGTATTTTTCCATCATATCGCGTGCGATATCGTCGATGGTATCTTGTATCCAGGAATGCTCTGCATCTATTAATACCCGAATACCAGCTTCATAACAAGCTTTACATATTTGATCGCATCTATTTAATAATCGTCTATATTCAGCAGTTTCTTCCAAATTTAATGTCTCTTTAGCATCTATTTTTGCTAATAAATCAAATCTTCCTACACCTGTTGGCTTGAATACGCAAAATGATATCAGTGGATTTTGTTTAGCATACGCTACTGTTGATAAAATTTCCTGACAGGTTGCATCAAAATTTTCTTCTGATTCTTCACCCTCTACAGAATAATCTAGAATTGTCGTTACATTTCCTTTTCCCAATTCCTGGATTGAATCTGCACAACCGCGAATAGTTTCACCTCCACAAAATTGTTTATAAATTGTATTTCGGATAATTCCTTGAATAGGAAGACCGATACGCAAAGAAAAATTTGTTATTGGTGTTCCTATTTTTATAAGCGTACTATTGGCGACCATTTTAAAAAGCCAGTATGCTCTTTCTAAATCTTTATCACTCTTATTTTTAAAAGCGATTTCGGTATTATCGAAATTCAGTTTCGCCTTGTTTTCTTGCGCTATCATTATGAGTATAGATTATTTTGCAAAAGTATGGATTTATCATCTTAATATTTCTTAAAAAAGCATTTTTTATACGATATAAGTGTACTTTTGTCTATGCAAACGTTTACATTAGAAGGGGAATTTATTCCGCTGATTCAATTATTAAAAGCGCTCAATTGGGTAGAACACGGAGGAATGGCTCAACGCATGGTGGAAGAAGGGCTTGTAAAGTATAATGGAGAAGTTGATTTTCGAAAAAGACTGAAGGTCCGTCGCGGAGATGTGATCGAATTCGAAGGTAGGCAAGTTGAAATCATTTAAAAATTATATCTTTATCGCTCAATTTTAATTTATGCAAACTTTAGAAAGTTTAGGTTATACAGTTTTTTTTGAAGAGGATCTTTCTTCTTTAGAAAATTTCATTTTTCAACGTCAATATTCTCAGATACTCATCTTAGTAGATCGGAATACGAATGATCATTGTTTACCTGTTTTACAGGCTGCAATACCTTCTATTACAGATTATGATATTATTGAAATTGATCCAGGAGAGGAAAATAAAAATATTGATTTTTGTATTGGTGTATGGAAAACTATGTTAGATTTTGGAGCAGACCGCAAAGCATTGATGATCAATTTGGGGGGTGGTGTAGTAACGGATATGGGCGGATTTGCAGCCTCTACGTTTAAGCGGGGGATTGATTTTATTCAAATTCCGACGACACTCTTGTCTCAGGTAGATGCCTCCGTAGGTGGTAAGACAGGTATTGATCTTGACAATGTAAAAAATATCATCGGTACCTTTACGCAGCCTCAAGCGGTATTTATTAGTGCTAAGTTTTTAGAGACATTAGATGAGCGACAAATACGTTCAGGATTTGCTGAAATAATCAAACATGGACTAATTCAGGACAGCGGTCTTTATGAGAAATGTAAGGATGTAAATTTGAATGATATCGACACATCGTTGATAAAACGCTCTGTAGAAATTAAGAATAATGTTGTCCTTAAAGATCCTACTGAAAAAGGACTTCGTAAGATATTAAATTTTGGACACACAATAGGGCATGCTATCGAGGGGTACTCCTTGTACAATGATAGCAATCCGCTGCTGCACGGAGAAGCAATTGCGATTGGGATGATCTGTGAGGGTTTCTTATCTTATAAATTAAACGGTTTGTCAGGAGAGGAGCTGGAGGATTTAACGACTTTATTCTTAGAGAGATATACGCCTTATACTTATACTTCAGATCAATATGATAGCTTTATCGAACTCATGAAAAACGACAAGAAGAATGAAGACAATAAAATAGGTTTTGCGTTATTAAAAGAAATCGGTCATGCAGAATACAACATCTATGTAAATAGGGATGATATCGTAGAAGCATTAAATTATTATCTTTCTAAAACCAAATAAATGATGGCGAGAATATATTCACTTTGCACATTACTTTGTTGTTTTTTCCTTACGGATGCTTGGGCTCAAAAAAACAAGAAAGTATTGATCTTTTCAAAGACCACAGAATTTAGGCACCAGAGTATCGAGAAGGGTGTGCTGACCGTGGAGAAATTGTTAAATGATCAGCATATTGGAACTTTTCATAGCGAAGATGAAAGTATTTTCAATGCAAAAAACTTAGCTAACTACGATGCGATTTTATTTTTGAGTACTACCGGGAATCTTTTTAACAGTCAACAGAAGGAAGATATTCGAAATTTTATCCGTTCGGGCAAAGGTTTTGTGGGAATTCATGCCGCATCGGATACGGAGTATAATTGGCCTTGGTATGGAGGGCTGGTTGGTGGCTATTTTGCGAGTCATCCAGCTGTACAAGAGGCTAAAATTGATGTTCTAAATCGAAAACATTTATCTACACAGCATCTGCAAAAAGTATGGTTTCATAAAGACGAATGGTATGATTTCAAGGATGTGAAAGAAGGCCTTCATATTTTGATGGCCTTAGATGAAACCAGTTATAAAGGAGGGAAAATGGGAAAATTCCATCCTATAGCATGGTTTCAAGAATATGACGGTGGAAGATCATTTTATACGGGATTAGGCCATACGGAAGAATCTTTTGATTCCGAATTATTCCAAAAACATATTTTGGGTGGTGTGCAATATGTGCTCAAATTAAAATAAATGCCATATTCGCAGATTTGCAAATCTGCGAATTGGCGATATGTAATTCTAATGTTCTAATTGGCTATTAATCAATTCTTCGGCTTCTAATAGAATTCGTTTCTTCTTTACATTATCAGCTTGGATATAGTTTAAAAAGCTTGGATCCCGTACGATATCTTTAACCAGTATACATTGATTTTTTAGTAAAACAGCTTTATCTTGTTGATTGAGCGTGGTAAGGCAAGTAATTGGATATTCCCCATTACTATCTACCCGAGCTTTAATGCTACTTTCCTTTGGGTAATCCCAAGACAGTAAGTTTAATTTATAATATTCCCCAAAACGTATAGAATCACTGGTGAGGTATGCGTTTGTCACGAGCCAACCTTCGGCAATTTCATGCTTTTTATTGAAAAAACTATAGGTTAATCCAGATATATCTTTTAGACGGGACATAAAATACATAGGAGTCGTCACGGAAATCTTTGCATTGGTATCGTTTCTAAATTTGCACTCCACTGCGAGTAGATTTTCATTCCGAAGAGCTATTACGTCTATTTCGTGTGATACGGCATGACCTCTCAAAGTTTGACCCGTCATTGTCTGACAGCCATCTTCTTGAAATAGGCGAGCTATCCATTTCTCAAAATAGAAACCTTCAGGCCCCAACTCCCGCAATGCATTTTTTAAGCTGTATCTTGCAGCATAAGACTGTCTTAGATTTTTCAAAAAATCAAAAGCAAGTTGGTAAAGTTTTTTCGTAGGAATTCCATCATATAATTCGTTATTGATCGCTTTAAAAACGTTATCTACTTCGTCGTCATTGGCACCCGAACGTGAAAGTGAGTTTCTCAGGCTATCTGGATCAAAAGAAACTAGTTCGCCGGAATGTTTTTTTACTTGCATAAGTCTTTTTTATAAATTTTGTAACGCCTTTCAAACATAATGATTTTCTTGTTGTTTATTAAAAAAAGGAATGTTGATCATGAATGGTATATTAAATTTAGCTTTTGATAAAATAAAACGAAAAGTAGAGGATAATTGTAGCGACGGAAATGTCGGAGCCTCTGAACGTGTCTTATCTGTAATATCTGGTGGGTTAATATTGGGTATAGGGGTAAAGCAACTGTTTAAAAGTCCAATTTCTGCAATTTCTGGAATTACACTGGGAGGTGCTTTAGTTTATAGAGGTGTTACCGGACATTGTACAGTGAAGAGCGCGATTGAAAAAGTAACGGAAAAAGAGGACGTAACTGTTATCGAACATCGGTACTTTGTGAAGTAATTAAGTCCAGATATTTTGTGAAGTAATTAAATTATCATAATTTAGTGATTGTAGAGTTGACATTTATTGTTAGCTCTATTTTTATTTGCTATAATATCCATATATTTAAATTATGTATCCTGAAACTTGTAAGTCCTTTGTTGCCATCGATTGTATTATTTTTGGTTTTGACGGGGAAGATGTTAAATTATTACTAATTCATAGGGGATTTGAACCTCTTAAAGATCAATGGAGTTTAATGGGGGGCTTTATCGAAGAGACGGAGAGTCCCGATGAAGCAGCAATTCGGGTTCTTAAAAAATTAACTGGACTCGAAGATGTATATATGGAACAAATGGATGTGTTTGGTAACCCTAATCGTGATCCATATGGCAAAACTATTAGTATTTGTTATTTTGCATTAATTGACATCCAGAAATATAAGCATCAGATTATCAACGATTATAGAGCTGCTTGGTTTTCTTTAAAGGAAGTACCTAACTTAATTCTTGACCATAATGATATGGTGGCTGCGGCACGCAATCGTCTTAAATATAAAGCAGCTCTACATCCGATATTATTCGAACTATTGCCGGATAAATTCACAATTCCCCAAATAATGTCGTTATATGAAGGTGTGTACGATATTATTTTGGACAAACGTAACTTTAACAGGAAGCTCATTTCAACGAAACTGTTAGTCAAGACAAGTGAAAAAGATAAGTTGAATTCAAAAAAAGGAGCCTATTACTTTAAACTTAACGCTGATATTTACAAAGAAAAATTTAGTGCTTTTATAAACTTTATTCCCAATCCTAATTAAAATTTTATAGATAATATTTGTATGATGACGTATTAAACGTTATCTTGACACGAATTAAAGTAAACCTGTTATTTTAACATTTAATAGAATGATTTCAAATTATGTGATTGGAGTGGATTACGGTACAGATTCTGTACGATCGGTATTCGTTGACGCTTCCAATGGAACGGAGCTGGCGGCTTCTGTTTTTTACTACCCGAGGTGGAAAAAAGGGTTATACTGCATGCCTATTGCAAGTCAATTCAGGCAACATCCGCTTGACTATATAGAAGGGTTGGAAACAACCATTAAAGATTGTATAAAGCAAGTTGGTCAAGATGCGGCACATGCCGTCAGAGCGATCTCTATCGATACAACCGGTTCAACTCCCATAGCGGTTAATAAAGCAGGCGTACCACTGTCTTTAATGCCCGAATTTGGTGAAAATCCAAATGCCATGTTTGTATTATGGAAAGACCATACCGCGATAAAAGAAGCGGATGAAATAAACAGCTGTGCACAGGAATACGGCGGTGATTACCTTCGATATGTGGGGGGGATTTATTCTTCTGAATGGTTTTGGTCAAAGTTTTTGCATGTATTGCGAGTTGACGAGGAAGTGAAAGCACACACGTATACGTTTGTAGAGCAATGCGATTGGATACCTTTTCTACTAACAGGTGGTTCAGATGCGGATGAAATCAAACGAGGTGTATGCTCTGCAGGCCATAAGGGGTTATGGTCGGCTAATTTTGGAGGCTACCCACCAAATGATTTTTTCAAGAATATCGATCCGCTATTGGATGGTTTTGTTGATCGCATTTCCGAAAAGACGTATACAGCGGCGGAATCCGCGGGAACTATTTCTGCCGAATGGGCTGATCGGTTGGGGTTACCTGCAACTGTACAGATAGGAATAGGAGCTTTCGATGCCCATATGGGTGCAGTCGGAGGCCAGATTGAACCTTACTATTTAAGTAAGGTCATGGGAACATCGACTTGCGACATGATGGTTATTCCTAAAGAGGAATTTGGCGACACGTTGGTAAAAGGTATATGCGGTCAAGTTGATGGATCCGTTATTCCAGCTATGGTGGGTTTGGAGGCCGGTCAATCCGCTTTTGGAGATGCCTATGCCTGGTTTAAAAATATATTAATTCAACCACTGCAGTTGATACACGCGGACCCGAAGATTATAGACGAATTGAATGCGAATTTGCTTGTCGAATTGAGTAAGAAGGCCAGTGAACTGGAAGTAACGTCCAATTTACCTTATGCTATTGACTGGTTTAACGGGCGCCGTACACCGGACGCCAACCAAAATCTAAAGGGAGCTATCTACGGTTTACATTTAGGAACTGACGTTGTACAGATTTTTAGAGCTATTGTAGAATCTACCTGTTTTGGCGCGAGAAAGATTGTAGACAGATTCCGCAGTGAAGGGGTAGAAGTCCG
The DNA here is from genome assembly GCF_005048855.1 of Sphingobacterium olei. GTDB lineage: Bacteria > Bacteroidota > Bacteroidia > Sphingobacteriales > Sphingobacteriaceae > Sphingobacterium > Sphingobacterium olei. Next base: position 967,652 of record NZ_SUME01000001.1, on the reverse strand, counting down.
CGGACTAATCGGCCTAGGTGGGGTTGCCCGGAAGTCTTCTTTTATCATGCAAATGATGGCAGATGTGATGAATATGCCCATCAAAATACACAGATCGGAACAGACTTGTGCAATTGGCGCTGCGATGTTTGCTGCTACGGTAGCCGGAATTTATCCTAATGTGGAGAAAGCGATGCAACACATGGGGCAAGGTTTCGATAAGGAATATTTTCCAAATGCGGACTGCCATGATATCTATGAGAAACGGTATAAAAATTACCTGGATACAGGCAGTTCTTTAGAAAAAATATAAAATTAATTTGAGATATGAGTGTTTATCAAAAGATAAAACAGGAAGCATTCGAATGCAATATGCAGCTCCCCAAACTAGGTTTGGTTTTGTTCACTTTTGGAAATGTAAGCGTCGTAGATCGGGAGCGGAAGGTGTTTGCTATCAAACCAAGCGGCGTACCGTACGAAGACCTTTCGCCGGAAAAAATGGTTATTGTGGATTTTGATGGAAATGTGATCGAAGGTGAGTTGAGACCCTCTTCCGATACACTTACGCATGCCGTATTATATAAGCATTGGGAGGGAATAGGTGGAATCGTACACACCCATTCTACCTATGGTACAGCTTGGGCACAGGCGCAGCGTGATATTCCGATATTTGGTACAACTCATGCTGATCATCTAACAACAGATATCCCGTGTGCACCACCGATGGCAGATGACATGATTGAAGGAGATTATGAGTACCAGACAGGTTTTCAGATCATGGACCATTTTTCAGCAAACGAATTGGATTATAAGGAAGTGGAAATGGTATTAGTCGGTAATCATGCACCATTTACTTGGGGAAAGGATGGTCACAAAGCTGTCTACAACAGTGCTGTTCTGGAAACCGTGGCGCAAATGGCGCTGCTAACGGAACAAGTTAATCCCAATGCGCCTCGTCTGAAAGATTCTTTGATTAAAAAGCACTTTGAACGTAAACACGGTCCTGATTCATATTATGGACAATCTTAATTAGTAAAATTTTTAGTAAAAATGACAGAAATGAATAAATTACAAGTTTGGTTTATCACAGGTAGCCAGGACTTATATGGACCGGAAACTTTGGCACAAGTTGCAAAGCATGCGGAAGAAGTTGCAAATTATTTTAACGATTCACAGATCATACCTGTTCAAGTAATCTATAAACCTATCGTAAAAAATACAGAAGAAATTTACGATACGATTCTTGCTGCAAATACAGATAAAAATTGTATTGGTATCATCACTTGGATGCATACATTTTCTCCGGCTAAGATGTGGATCCGGGGGTTAAATATCTTAAATAAACCATTGTTGCATTTACATACGCAGTACAATAGGGATATTCCGTGGTCTACTATGGACATGGATTTTATGAATCTTAATCAATCCGCGCATGGTGACCGTGAGTTTGGCTTTATCGTCTCCCGCCTCCGCATTAACCGAAAAGTGGTTACCGGACATTGGCAGGATGAGGAGGTGTCTAATAAAATCAATGTCTGGGCGAGAGCCGCGGCCGCTTGGCATGACTGGCAAGGTGCAAAATTCGTGCGTTTTGGTGATAATATGCGGTACGTCGCCGTTACCGATGGAGATAAAGTGGAAGCGGAAAGTAAATTTGGTTTCTCTGTAAACACCTATGCCGTTGGTGATTTAGTAAAAGTGATTAATGATGTGACCGATCAAGAGGTTGCGGCGCTCGTGGCAGCCTATGAAGCGACTTATATTTTAGCAGAGAATGTAAAAGAGGGTGGAGTTAATAGACAAAATATTCTTGATGCAGCAAAAATTGAATTGGGGCTCACTAAGTTTTTAGAATCAGGTGGTTATAAAGGGTTTACAGACACATTTGAAGATTTGCATGGCTTGATACAATTGCCAGGTCTTCCTGTACAGCGATTGATGGAAAAGGGGTACGGTTTTGCAGGGGAGGGTGATTGGAAAACTCCAGCTTTAGTACGTGCCTGTAAAGTAATGGCGGAAGGCTTTGAAGGTGGCAACGCATTTATGGAAGATTATACCTATCACTTTGACCCGAATAATTCCATGGTTTTGGGATCGCATATGTTAGAAGTGGATCCATCTCTATCATTAGAGAAGCCACGGTTAGAGGTACACCCTTTAGGAATCGGAGGGAAAGCTGATCCAGCCCGTCTGGTATTCAATGCTAGCGCTGGCCCCGCCTTAAATGCGTCTTTGATCGATATGGGTAATAGATTTAGATTAGTTGTAAATACGGTTGACGCCGTTGAGGTAAAGGAAGACTTACCCAAATTACCGGTAGCTCGCGTTTTATGGAAGCCTCTTCCGGATATGAAAACAGCTTGTACGGCTTGGATTTATGCCGGGGGAGCTCATCATACCGTTTTCAGCCAAAACTTGACGATGGAATATTTTGAAGACTTTTCGAGAATGGCGGATATTGAATTGGTGAAGATTGATGCGAATACATCACTTGCCAATTTTGAAAATGAACTAAAATGGAGTGAGGTGTATTATAAAACGATCAAATAACTAAGTAATTTATAAACCTAATGGAAAAATTTGCATTAATTGATTATGTAATTTTCTTTATCTATTTCTTCGTAGTAGCGGGCTATGGGTATTGGATTTACAGAAAAAAGACCAGTAAGGATCAAACCAGTCAGGATTATTTTCTGGCCGAGGGTTCTTTGACGTGGTGGGCGATAGGAGCGTCTCTCATTGCTTCTAACATTTCCGCAGAACAATTCATCGGGATGAGCGGTAATGGCTTTGAGGTGGGGATCGCTGTAGCGGCTTATGAATGGATAGCGGCCATAGCGTTAATTATTGTAGCGGTATGGTTTATTCCGGTTTATCTTAAAAATAAGATATTCACTATGCCCCAGTTCCTCAATAGACGATATAATGAGACGACAAGCCTTATTATGTCTATATTTTGGTTATTCCTATACATTTTTGTCAACTTAACCTCCATCCTTTATTTAGGTGCAATTGCAATCGATAACCTAGCTGGTGGAGGTAGTTTTCATTTAATAATTATTCTTATTTCAATTTTTGCAATTGTCATTACATTAGGTGGAATGCGTGTAATCGGTTTTACTGATGTAATCCAAGTGGTGGTGCTTATTATTGGTGGCGTAGCTACGACTTACATTGCGTTACAACTTGTAAGTCAGCATTTCGGTTTAGGGAATGATGTCTTGGCCGGTTTTACGCAGTTAATGAAAGATTCACCCGAACATTTTAAGCTAATTATTGATAAGCCAACTGAAAATTCCACACAGGAGGAGATTAACAAGTATTTAATGCTTCCGGGTATTGGGATGTATTTGGCGGGTATTTGGATCGTTAACCTCAATTATTGGGGATGTAACCAGTACATTACGCAAAGAGCCTTAGGCGCAAACCTTAAAACGGCGCGTACAGGTATTTTATTTGCAGGTTTCTTAAAGCTATTCATGCCTGTGATTGTGATGTTGCCGGGTATTGCAGCGTATGTATTGTACAAAAATGGCGCATTGCAGGAAGAAATGGCGCCTAATGGTGTTTTTCGTGCAGATAATGCTTACGCAGCGATTCTAGGTTTTCTGCCGGATGGTATCAAGGGATTGTCACTAGCGGCCTTAACAGCAGCTATTGTTGCCTCCTTAGCGGGAAAAGCAAATAGTATTGCTACTATTTTTACTATGGACATCTACAAGAAATACATGAACAGAGAAGCATCCGATAGAAAGTTAGTAAACATAGGAAAGGCAACCGTCATTGTTTCCATTGCCGTTTCCGTAATATTTACTTGGGATGATCTGTTGGGTATCGGCGGTGAGGGAGGCTTTACGTTTATCCAAAAATATACAGGATTCATCAGTCCAGGTGTACTGGCAATGTTCTTGCTCGGTATGTTCTGGAAAAGGACAACCGGAGCTGCAGCAATTACAGGCTTGATTATGGGATTCTTACTCTCTGTTTTGTTTAACAACTATGCGCCGGCCCTGTTTGGTAATGATACATTACTATATACAGCTTATCCAAATTCCAAAGGTGGATATGAAATACCGTTTCAAATCTGTATGGGCTTAGCTTTCGCGTTTACAGTGCTTACGATGGTAATTGTAAGTTTAGCCGGACCGAAGATAAATCCTAAAGCATTTGTGATCGATACTAAGATGTTCAGAGTCGAGCCATCTGTTATGGTCATGATTGTATTGACAATTCTCATTATCGGTGCGCTTTACGTAAAGTTCTGGTAATTGAAGAAATATTGATATTTTTAACGGGTAGCATATAAAATGCTACCCGTTTTTTATTCGTAAAAGTTTAGTTAAAGTATGCTAATGAAAAAGAAAGTAGTTGTTTTTACGGGAGCCGGAATTTCCGCTGAAAGTGGTTTACAGACGTTTCGTGGTCAAGATGGACTGTGGGAAGGATATAATCTGGAAGAAGTAGCTACTCCAGAAGCTTGGAATCGTGATCCAGCGCTCGTGCAGCGCTTTTATAACTTAAGAAGATCTGCTTGCCGGAAGGCACTTCCGAATGATGCACATAAAGCTCTAGTGGCCTTAGAAGATAAATATGACGTAGTAGTCATTACGAAGAATATCGACGACCTACATGAAAGGGCAGGTAGTAGGAAAGTACTGCATTTGCATGGCGAGATCATGAAGTCTCAGTCTTCAAAAAATCCAAAACTCGTTTATCCTATTACTGGCGATAGCCTAGAAATGGGGCAGCTTTGTGAGCTTGGTACACAACTTCGTCCGCATGTCGTTTGGTTTGGTGAAGCCGTTCCTAATATTGAGCCTGCTATCAGGCTTGTTTCAGAGGCAGTTATCTTTATCGTAGTGGGCACCTCACTCCAGGTTTATCCCGCAGCGAATCTGGTATACGAGACAAGTGAGAATTGCGAAATCATAGTAATCGATCCAAATGCAGATAACTTTAAGGTCCCTTCTAATACGCGCGTTATTAAAGTTAATGCTTCGATAGGCGTGCCGGATTTGGTAAAAAAACTGACCAAATAAAATTTGGTTATTATATATAAATATTTGAAGTTCAATTGTCTGTGCCATTTATGTCAATGGCAAATATAAGCGCTTTTAAAGATGCTTTTTTTATAAAAGAGGTATAACCAAATTAAATTTGGTTATACATGAATTTTAAAAATAATAAACTAGTTATAAGTCGTTTATGAGTTTTGAGTGAATTATTTATTCATATCGGTTATATGCTTCAATGAAATGCGTTCGCATAGCCGAAAAATTCTCCAACACCTGGTCTATAAAAGTTTCATCCAAAAATTCGAATACTCCATTTACGCCTCCGATCACATCTGTTTCTGCTAATTTATACGATTGTTCGAGAATGCCCTGTTCGAATTTGATAATAAATTTTTGATTCATCCCGAAGATTGATATTTTGCAGTCGGGGTGAGGAAGTTCGGCAAGTATACGCATATGTTTATTTTTTTTTAGACAACACCTTGTGACTTCATTGCTTCCGCAACCTTAATGAAGCCTCCGATATTAGCGCCTTTTAAGTAATTGATATAACCATTCTCTTCGTTACCATATCGAACACATGTCTTATGGATATTTTGCATAATCGTTTTTAATCGACCATCCACCTTTTCTGTATGCCACTGAAGGCCTATCGAGTTTTGAGACATTTCCAATCCTGATACAGCGACGCCGCCGGCGTTAGCCGCTTTTCCCGGACCAAAGAGAATTTTAGCTTTATGAAAAGCTTTGATGGCACCAGTAGTAGAAGGCATATTCGCACCTTCAGCTACTATTTTACAGCCGTTTTTTATCAATCTTGACGCATCGTTATCATTCAATTCGTTTTGTGTAGCGCATGGTAATGCGATATCACATTTAAATTGCCAAGGGGTTTCTTTGGGATAGAAAGAAGCTGATTTATATTTTTTTGCAAACTTCGCCAAATCTCTTCCCAGTATACTGATATAATTAAGTTTTTCAATTGTGAAACCTTCTGTGTCATAAATAGTGCCTGTACTATTTGATAGCGTAATGACTTTGGCACCAAGCTGAATTGCTTTTTCAGCGGCATAATATGCGACATTACCTGCTCCAGAAATTGCTACCAATTTACCAATTATACTTTCTTCTCTGTGAACTAGCATACATTCCACAAAGTATAAGAGACCGTATCCTGTCGCCTCTGGCCGAATATAGGAACCACCCCAATTGATGCCTTTACCTGTCAATACGCCTGTAAAATTATTCTGAAGACGTTTGTATTGACCGAACAAATATCCTATTTCACGTCCGCCTACACCAATATCCCCAGCAGGAACATCGGTATCAGCTCCAATATGACGGTATAACTCTGTCATAAAAGATTGGCAAAAGCGCATGATTTCGTGATCAGACTTACCTTTTGGATCAAAATCAGAACCGCCTTTACCACCGCCGATAGGTAGACCCGTTAAACTATTTTTAAAAACTTGCTCGAAAGCCAAAAATTTTAAGATACTCAGATTAACGTTTGGTGCAAATCGCAAACCTCCTTTATAAGGGCCAATAGCACTATTCATTTGGACACGATATCCTCTATTAATTTGAATCTGATTGTTATCGTCCAACCAGTTTACCCGAAACGAAATCACTCGTTCTGGTTCAACAATACGTTCTAAAATTTTTAAATCTATTAACTCGGGATGATCTGTATTAACATAGGGTATCAAATCTTCCGTTACCTCTGTTACAGCTTGTAAAAACTCGGGCTCATAGGGATTACGTTCTTCTACGTGCTTGATAAAACTTTTAAGGGTTAGCGACATTTTTTAAGGAATTTTTATTAAAATACAGGCGAATTTACTAAAAATTCATTTTATAAACTAACGTTTGGTGAACAGTTAATTCGTTGTTATTGGTAGTCTGCTAAACGTTTAAGACAACCAGGAGGGGACTGATCACTAAAAGGTTCGATATGAACGAATACGTTGCCAATATCTGGAAGATTCTGCATTAAGTAATCTTTTAAGGCATGGGCAATGTCATGGCCTTCCTTTACGCTTATATCTGGCGAAACGACCGCTTGCAAATCCACCAGATATTCCATTCCGATTTTCCGCACAAAACATTTATCTGTCGCCATTACACCAGCTACGTCAAGCGATTTTTTCCGAACGTCATCGACAATATCTTTGTGTAGATTTTCATCCATTATTTCGCCTAACGCGGGTCTAAATATTTTATAACAGTTGTATAAAATTAGGGCAGAAGCAAGCAAAGCGGCCCAATCATCGGCGTGTTCATATCCATCTCCGAGAAATAAGGCTATAGAGATACCAATAAAAGCGGCAACAGAAGTAATTGCGTCTGCACGATGATGCCAGGCTTCGGCCTTCAGCGTTGAACTATTTAACTCCTTTCCCTTGCGTGCAATAATTTGATAGGTTGTTTCTTTCCAGATAATAATAATCCCTAAAACAATCAAGGTCCAGGCTTTTGGTGGTTCGTGGGGGGTTCTTAAATTGATTATGCTTTGGTATGCGATAACGGTAGCAGATATAACCAGAAAGATAACCACTATGAAGGTAACTAGTGGTTCGATCCGGCCATGTCCATAGGGATGTGTCTCATCTGGGGGTCGTTTAGAATACCTTATACCCAATAATACGAGCATAGATGAAAAAATATCTGCGGTTGATTCTATGGCATCAGCAATTAAAGCAAAAGAATTCCCAAAAAAACCCGCAAGCCATTTTACAATCGCTAAAAGCAGATTCACTAAAATACTAAAGTAAGTCGTTTTAATTGCGTTATCTGCTTTTGATGACATTTCGCGTTTGGATTAAGATCAAAAGTAAGGAAAATGATGTAACTTAAGGATATAGATAAGGTTTAATTTTGTAAATACAGCATTCCATCCGGGTCTTGTAGTTTACAGTCTTATATTTGTAATAGAACTACAATAGCAACTGCGTATGAAACAATTTGAAGCTACTCTGGAAATTATTGGCATTAATCCATTTGTGTATGTGCCAGAAGAAATTCTATACTATATTTTTGAAAAAGCTGAAAAAGACAAAGGTCAATTGCCGATATGCGGCATGATCAATGGTGTTCCATATCAGCAGACACTCGTACGTTACGATGGGGATTGGCGATTATATATAAATACATCAATGCTCAAAAATTCTCCGAAAAGAATAGGCGAGCGCGTCACGATGACAATAGACTACGACACTTCTGACCGTAGCGTTGTCGCTCATCCCAAATGGATAGAAGCTTTGTCTAACAACCAAGAAGCACAGCATGCATTTGAAAAATTAAGTCCATCACTCCAAAAAGAGATTGTTCGTTATTTTACATTTCTTAAAACGGAAGAGAGTATAGACCGTAATATTGTACGGGCCATAAACTTTTTATTAGGCAAAGGGAGGTTCGTTGGAAGAGACCCAATACACCAAAAATAATATCTCCTATGCTCGTTTTTGACAAATATAAGAGATACTGGCAAAAGAAGAACTAGGGAAGTGGTTTGTCATCAAATATCTCTACCTGTTCAAATAAATTGCCTATTTCCTCATTCAAATCTGAATATCTTTCTATGAGCTCGTTCATGGCTTCAACGTATTTTCCTTCCTGCTGTTTTACGAAATGCAATGCTCCTTTAAAATCCTCTAGATCGCTATCAAAGGATACCATGTCCAGCGAACAGACTTGATAATTGCCAAATATTTTGTCAAACTGCGGAAAAGCAACTTCGTTCATCCACTGTTCATGCTGTACTCTGTCTATCTGAATAGGATAGGGGGACAGATTTTAAAATGTTAGTTTGCTGTTGTTCATATTGGGCTCGCAACAAGGGGAATTCGGTCAATAATTGCTGTTTGGACGCTCCGGATATGCCCAAAAATAGCGCCCAATGTTTTTCGGAAGGAAGCGTCAGACATTGATTATCGGTTGTTGATATAAACGAAAATAAAGTATCAGGTCCAGTGACTTTTCCGCTGGAGAATGTTGATTTTCCATGAAATTGAAAACCAAGCCACAGGATTTCCATGTCTTTTGTAGGTAAAGAGAGGCTTGTGATGGATTGTAGATGTCCTTTTGATTCGTAAAGAACAAAATCTTGTATGTCAAATTGAATGAGAAAAAGTTGTTCGGTTTGCTTTTGTTGTAAAGCTTGATGCAATATCGCAAGATGCATGCTTTTGAACGTATCTTTTGATATGGGTTTAGCCGATATGGTTTCTTTCCATAAATTGAAGATATTTTTCTGTGGCATTTTTTAAGCGATAATTTATGATACCGGAAGATACGATTTTTTTTGAAAAATAAACCGTACCAATAGTTATGTTAAATAAGATTTTACATTTTTATATGTAAAGAATTCGTATTTCAGTACGAATTCATGTTAACGTTTCAGTAAACGCCCAGAACGTTCATTTTGGCGTTCCTATTTTAGTCTTATAATTTATATTATGTTAAATAAAATTCTGTGACACACAAATCCCCTATAGACACAAAAAGAGATTCTACAAAGAATCTCTTTTTGTGTCTTATATTCGATAAGCCTTTATGCTACATCTTCTATCATTAATGCACCGACTGTGATATTTGTACGTGGATCAATGATAATGGCTCGCGAATTTTCAGCGTGCTCTTTATGCAAATCGAAAACCACTTCGTTAGCTGCTTTTACGAAAACCTTACCAATATCATTTAACTTAATTTCCGAGTCAAATAATTGCTCTTGGGTGTTGACATCGTATTTAAACAATACTTCTTGAATTTTAATTTTTGTGATATGTGTATGATTTTGCAGCAAATATACCTGATTGGTATCCAGTGGCTTGTTGTCAAACCACGAAATATTTGCTTCAAAATTACGCTCAGTTAATGCTGGATGTGCTGCGTTCACAATAAAATCTCCACGCGAAATATCGATATCATCTGCCAAATGAATAATAACGGATTTTCCGCTTTCGGCTGAATCGATGTGCTCCTGGTTAAATTCGATTGCTTTGACAGTAGTCCGTACACCACTTGGTAGTACCAATGCCTCTTCTCCTACTTTTAACCCTTCCCCTAACACGCGGCCTGCATATCCTCTATAGTCGTGTAAATCGTCTGTTTGCGGACGTATTACCCATTGTACCGGAAAACGCCACGCCTGTGATTTATCTTCCGGAAATTCAATATTTTCGAGATATTCTAAAAGAGAGGTACCCTCATACCAAGGCATTCTATCTGAAGCAGTAACAATATTATCGCCTTTTAAAGCTGATACGGGTATAAAATCGACATCTTCTAGATTTAGATTTTCAGCCAGTTTCAAATAGTCGGCTTTGATATTTTCATACACAGCTTGCTCAAAATCTACCATATCCATCTTATTGATACATACCAATACCTTTTTAAGGGACAGTAGTTTAGATAAGAACGAATGACGTTTGGTTTGTTCGATCACTCCTTTGCGTGCATCAACTAATATGATAATCAAATCAGAATTGGAAGCACCTGTCACCATATTACGTGTATACTGTATATGTCCGGGCGCATCTGCAATGATGAATTTGCGCTTTTCAGTTTGAAAATACTTATACGCTACATCAATTGTAATTCCTTGTTCACGTTCTGCTTTTAGACCGTCTGTTAGTATGGCTAAATCTACTGTTCCATCATTATTTTTGCGATTGGCTTTTTGGATAGCTTCTAATTGATCGTCTAAAATAGAATTCGTATCGTACAGCAAGCGGCCTATCAATGTGCTTTTACCATCGTCGACCGATCCTGCTGTTATAAATTTTAGTATATTCATTTTGTGAGATTTGAGATTTGAGATTTGAGATTTGAGAAACTTTGCCCAATACTACTTTCTCAATCTGTTTTTATATTTTACTATATGGACTGAAAAATCTAAGGTCTAACATCTGATATCTAATGTCTCATATCTATTTTAAAAATAACCCTGTTTTTTACGTTCCTCCATCGCTGCTTCAGAAACTTTATCATCCATGCGTGCTCCGCGTTCGCTCACGGTAGAGGCTTTTATTTCGGCTATGATATCATCCAATTCAATTGCTATTGAATCTACAGCTGCAGTGCAAGTCATATCTCCTACTGTTCTAAAACGCACTGATTTATGTTCTACTATATCTTCCTCGTCAATCTGTAGTGCGGCGGCGGCAGCCATCCATTGCCCATTGCGGAATACAACATCACGTTCATGACTGAAGTAGATTGAAGGAAGATCAATTTTTTCACGTTTGATATAATTCCATACATCCAGTTCGGTCCAGTTTGAAATAGGAAATACACGTACATTTTCTCCCTTGTGGATCTTACCGTTAAAGATGTTCCACAGTTCTGGACGTTGTCTTTTGGGGTCCCATTGACCAAACTCATCGCGTACCGAGAAAATACGTTCCTTTGCCCGAGCTTTTTCTTCGTCTCGACGCGCTCCGCCTATACAGGCATCAAAACCATATTTTTCAATGGTGTCTAGAAGGGTAACTGTTTGTAATGCATTACGACTCGCATTTTTACCTGTTTGTTCGACTGCCTTACCTTGATCTATACTGTCTTGTACCAATCCGACAATGAGCTTCTCTCCTGTCTGTTCAATTAGCCAATCACGGTATTCAATGGTTTCCGGAAAATTATGTCCGGTATCGATATGCACTAAAGGAAACGGAAATTTACCCGGTCTAAAGGCCTTTTTGGCCAAATGCACCAACGTGATAGAATCCTTACCTCCAGAAAACAACAATGCCGGGTTTTCAAATTGTCCAGCAACCTCACGTAATATGTAAATTGCTTCAGCCTCTAAATGATCTAAATAATCCATTCTCTCTCTTGTCTTTTCTTTATTTTGTCGTTACGTGTAAACCACACTCTTTTTTACTTTTATCTTCCCACCACCATCTTCCTGCACGGAAATCTTCACCTTTTTGCACTGCACGTGTACACGGTTGGCAACCTATACTTGGGAATCCCTTATCATGTAATGGATTGTAAGGGATAAAGTTGGCTTTCAAAAAGGATTCCACATCGGCCAGTGTCCAATGAAAAATCGGGTGAATCTTAATAATCTGATTGGCTTCATCCCATTCAACGATATCCATATCTTCGCGGTTTGCCGATTGTTCCGCCCGAATGCCGGTGATCCAGACCTTATAACCTTGGATAGCGCGCTGTAAAGGTTCAATTTTACGGATGAAGCAGCACTCCTTTCTATTTTCTACGGATTCATAAAAACTGGAAGGACCTTTTAGACTCACCAGCGATTCAACCGCTTGAGTGTTGGGGTAATATGCTTTTATGGGGAGTTTGTATTTCTCCAAAGTACGATTCCAAACATAATATGTTTCTGGAAATAGACGACCTGTTTCCAGTGTAAATATAGAAGCTGGAGACCCGGCTTCTGCAAGCATATGGGTAATCACTTGGTCCTCAATCCCAAAAGAAGTTGAAAATACGACTTCATTTTTAAACTTTTGGTCCACGTAGCGAATGACATCCATGGCGTTCAGCTCTTCGGTCTCGTTCTTAATTTGCGCTATCATTAGATGTATTAGTTAATAAATCTTTAGTATGTGCATTGAGCACTTTTATTTTTTCCTGAAAATCACCTTTGAGCGAATTCCGCATGGTCTGCATTAAGTCCAATGTTTGATCGATCTCTTCCGGTAATAAATCATTTAGAAATTCTTTTAAACGTTTGGCAATGGTTGGTGATTTTCCATTAGTAGAAATACCAATTTTTAAATTTCCTTTTTGTACAACTGATCCTAAATAAAAATCACAAAGACTGGGTTTATCTGCTACATTCAATAAAATATGATTTTGAGAAGCCAATTCGCGGACTTGATTGTTAAATTCTGGATTATTTGTTGCCAGAATAATTAGGTCTACCCGTTCCATATCGCGTAGTTCGAATGCACGCTGACTTAATCGAACATTTGTTTTATCTGCAATGAATCTCTCAAATTCCGGTATGATCTCTTTTGCCACCACGTGTATATTAGCTTTCGGGGAATTGCCAATTAAGGCTTCCAATTTTTCTAAACCTACTGGGCCAGCACCAACCACCAAGGTCTGGATTTGATCCAACTTAACATATATCGGGAAAAGCTCGTTCATTTACGCTTCGATATCTTGTAATTCAGATTTAATCGCTTCAAATCGTTGATGTTTTGCAACAACCTCTCCTAGCACAATGATGGCTGGGACGCCTAGAAGATTTTTATCTGCTTCTTCTAATATTGTATTTATTGTTCCTAATGCAATCCGTTCATTAACCAACGACCCGTTTTGGATAAGTGCTATTGGTAAGTCACCGCGACCATTTTCTTGATAAAGGGCAACTATTTGTTTTAATTTGGAGAACCCCATTAGGACTACGATAGTCGCAGCCGTTCTCACTGCAGTGTACAGATCATCCGACAGTCGCCCATCTGAAGTAGAACCAGTAATCACCCAAAAACTTTCACTAACGCCTCGATGGGTCAACGGGATTTGTTGCAACCCCGTTAAACCGATAGATGACGAAATACCCGGAATCACAGCAGTCGGGATACCGTACTGGTGGACAAATTCTAATTCTTCACCTCCCCGCCCGAAAACAAAGGGATCACCTCCTTTCAGTCGTACAACGTGTCCATGTGTCAAAGCATAGTCAACCAATAATTTATTGATTTGATCTTGCGATGTAGATAGTCGTTCCGCACGTTTTCCAACATATATTTTTGTGCAAGAGGGTTTGGCATAATCCAATAGCTCCGCATTTACTAGTGCATCGTATAATATAACATTTGCAGCTTTGATTGCTTTGATGCCTTTTAGGGTAATCAAATCTGCATCACCAGGCCCTGCACCTACTAACGTTACAAATGGTTTAATCTCTAACATCTCTTCTCTCCCTTCTTTTTTATTGATTTATCAAGCGTAGTTCATCTCTTCTCTCTGCTCCTTCTAAATAAAATGCAGTTGCCTGTAGCAGAAATGCTTCAGCAAATTCTTTGGAAGGTTCATATTTGTTGATCTGTAATACGCGTTCTGTAAATGTAGTGGGGAACGTAAATAGTCCTTCTTGTACATAGTGTTTGTCAAATTCGGCAATGACAGCTGCCTGCGTACTGGCGTTCACGCCTTTGTCTAATAGTAGAGCTTTTGCAGTCCAGACAAATGCACTATATGCATGATAGATCGCGTCGGCATACAATGCATCGCTTAATGCCTTTTTGGACCATTCGATCTTTTCTTCTACTTCAGAAAGTAAAGTTGCGACTAAATCGATGACGACACCCGCACATTCTCCTACACCTATAGCGGTTGCAAAAGTTTCTTCGTGCCCCCAATCTATGAACTCATCGGAAGTAAGATTGGTTAAATCGGCTAATGGTTTCAATAGACGATAAAAATAATCTTTTGTTTGTCTATCGTAATATGCGTGGAAGTTTTCGGCTTCCAGACGATTTGCCTTATAGTCTGTTAATACTACGTCGACAACTTGCAAAACACGTTTAGTAGGTACTTTGGTAACACGCTCTGCCACACGCCCTTTTCCATCTCCAACTGTACCTCCACCTAACATAACTTGAGCTGCTGGCACTACTTTTCCTTCTGCTTTTACAGAGCTGCCATGAAATCCAATGTGTGCCAGTCCGTGTTGGCCACAAGAATTCATGCATCCTGATATCTTTATTTTAAGATCTTGTTCGTATACAAATTCGGAATGAAATTCGTGGATATATTTTTCTATTACACGTGCCATTTCAGTCGAATTTGAAATGCCTAAGTTACAGGTATCTGTACCTGGGCAGGTGGTCACATCTGACGTGCTATTATATCCAGGTTTAGCATAGCCCAATTCGGTAAGCACATTGAAAATATGCGGTAAAGATTCTGCCCGTACGTATTTAAACAATAAGTTCTGATCTTGTGTGATACGGATATCATCAGCAATGTGATCACGGACTGCATTGATCAGGATGCGCGCTTTAGCAGTAGGAATATCACCTGTTAGTATTTTGATATAAACTCCATAATATCCGTGTTGTTTCTGTTCGAATACATTTGTCGTTCTCCATATTTCATATGCCAAGGCATCTACAGGAGCTACTTCGCTAACAGGCGTAGTAGGCGGTGCCGGTTGTTGGATTTTAGTGCGATCGATCTCCACAATTTGATTTTTGTTGGCGATCCTTTCTTCATCAATAAGACGGAGAACCTCACTTAATCCTAATTTTTGCACCAAGTATTTGAAACGAGCCTTATTTCGGTTGTTTCTTTCACCATACCGATCGAAAACACGTAATGTTGCCTCCATATAAGGTATAATTTGATCCTCTGGCAAAAAGTCATAGACTTCGGATGCGAGTATGGGTTGAGAACCAAGGCCGCCACCTATCATCACCTTAAAGCCTCTTACTTCCTGTCCGTCAACATGCTTTATCTTTGGAATAAAGCCAAAGTCGTGGATATAAGAGAAAGCAGTGTCCTGCTCGCTGGATGAGAAAGAAATCTTGAATTTCCGTCCCATATCTGCACAAATTGGATTTCTTAAGAAATACTCAAAGGTTTTTTGCGCATAAGGTGATACGTCGAATGGCTCATTCGGATCAATGCCCGCTGTCGGAGACGCAGTAACATTACGAACTGTATTACCACAAGCTTCACGAAGTGTGATATCATCTTCGGCAAGTCTAGCCCATAACTCAGGTGTACGATCCAAACTTACATAATGTATCTGTATATCTTGACGTGTCGTAAGATGGAGGTTCTTACTAGCGTATTCATCGGAAATATCCGATATTTTAAATAGTTGCTTGAAGGTAATCTTTCCAAAAGGAAGTTTGATGCGCACCATCTGAACTCCTGGCTGGCGCTGACCATATACCCCTCTAGCCAAACGCAAGGAGCGAAACTTTTCATCGGTAATAGTACCCTCTTGGTACGCCCTAATCTTTTTTTCTAATTCTATTATTTCCTGCTCTACTACCGGATTTTCTAGTTCTGTACGAAAGCTCTGCATATTCTTCTTCTCCCTAATTATAAAAGTTGTAACAAATATCGCTTGTAGATAAAACATTATCAACAATGATTCTGCAAATTTATAAAATAAATATCTATTAGTTACACAAAATCTATTGATTTAGTATATATTTTTTAATTGCAACCTACTTAACCGTTTGTACGATGTGCTCAGTACAGTTAAAATGTGTCCATTTAAATTATCGCCGCCCTTTCCAATTCGATTTCCATTTCCTGTTGCAATTTTATCGCTTCTTCCCTAGCCTTTTCTGCAAAGTCTGTACCGTTGGAAGCGTATATGATGCCTCTCGTACTGTTAACTAATAGGCCACAGTCTTTATTCATTCCGTATTGACAAACATCTTGAAGGGATCCTCCCTGTGCTCCGACGCCCGGCACCAATAAAAAATGATCTGGTGCGTGTTCCCTTATTTTAATAAATCCTTCTCCACGAGTCGCTCCAACCACATACATCAGATTATCTTTGCTGCCCCAACTATTCACCTTGTCAATAACCTCCTCAAAAAGCTGCTTTCCGTTTGAATTGGTAAAGTTTTGAAAATCCAGACTCCCTTCATTCGATGTGAGTGCAAGTACAATCGCCCATTTACCTTCAAAGTCTAAGAACGGTGTGACCGAATCTTTTCCCATGTAAGGTGCAATAGTAATCGAATCAAAGCTCATTCCAGATATGGATTGATCAAAAAACGCATTAGCATACATCTTGGAAGTATTACCAATATCGCCACGTTTTGCATCAGCAATACTTAAGCAGTTCTTCGGAAGTACTTCCCAGGTCTTTTGTAGGGAATTCCATCCTTTTACCCCATAGCTTTCGTAAAAAGCGATATTGGGTTTATAGGCTACACAAAGATCTTCCGTAGCTTCTATTATAGCCTTGTTAAAAGCATAGATGGGATCTTCTTCTGCTAAGAGGTGTTGAGGGATTCTGTTTATATCGGTATCAAGACCGACACATAGAAAACTTTTCTTCTGTTTGATCTGTTGAATCAGCTCAGTTCTTGTCATTCCAGTAATTATGAAGCGTTGTTGATTAAATTCGCAATAAATTCTTCTACCTCTTTAGTCGAATAGTCGTACATTCCCTCTTTACGCACGGCTATTTTACCTGTTTTATCAAGAATGACAGTGGTTGGAATTGAACCTCCTAGCCATGCAGAAGGGATTTCACTATTTGGATAGAAAATAGGTAAAGACAATTTTTGTTCAGACAGAAATTTTTTAGTTCCGTCCACATCATTTTCTATTTCGACAATTAAGAATACAATTTGGTCATTGTTTTCGAACTTTTTATAGAGTTTCTCGATAGATGGCATCTCTGCACGGCATGGTGGACACCATGTTGCCCAAAAATTGATGAATACTACCTTGCCTTTGAGATCTGCTGTATTGATAGGTTTATTATCACTATCCATAAAAGATGCCGAAACAGGCGTATATTCCGACACTTGCTCTTCTGTTACTGTAGGTGCCGTTTTTTCAACAGAAGTTTCTACATCTGGTTTGAAAAAGCCTAATCGGGTTAAGCCCTGTTTTATAAACGGACAACTGTTAGGCCAAAGTAGTACGACACATACTATAGTTAGTATAATAAAGATGAAAATACTGATTTTTTTTTTCTTCGTCATGTGCTGAGATTTAGCTGTCAAATTTTTCCAACTGCTTTAACAAAGTAGCAAAATCTTTTGGATATTGCGCTTCGAATGCATAATTTTTGCCGTCTATCGTAAATTCTACTGCCCTGGAGTGTAATGCAAAGCGCTTGATGATAGGCTGTTCGTCTTGGTCTTTAGAAAGGGTAAATCCCCTTTTTTTGATCTGCGACAAATAAACTGGTTTCCCTTTGTACATGGTATCTCCTACAATTGCGGCATGTTGTGTTGCTAAATGAATGCGAATCTGATGCATTCTGCCCGTTATAGGCTTACATTCCACCAGTGTGTAATTCTTAAAGTATTGTAAGGTGTTAAAGATAGTTACTGCTGCTTTACCATTCGCTCTGTCGATAGAAACATTTTTGTTTCCCTGATTTAGGATGGGTAGATCTACTTTTAAATCTTCGAAAGTATGCGTACCCCCGATAATCGCGTGGTATATTTTATTAACTCTTCTTTTTTCGAATTCTATACTTACTAAGCGGTACGTCTCCGGATTTTTTGCGATCAATAGGATGCCGGAAGTATCTTTGTCTAGTCGATGACACACCTGAGCGTCATCATGGTATTTTTTAGCCAATCGCAAGATGTTAATATCCCCTCCTTCCCTTTCATCCAAAGAGGCCACAAAAGGTGGCTTATTGATAACAATCAAATTGTCGTCCTCATGAATAATTAAATCTGCGAATTTGGGAAATTTAAATAAACGTTGTTCATTTTGAATCATAATACAAAACTACAAAATCAGGATGACTTTGTTAAATAAAGCTTTTTAGGAATTAAATCGGAAGTTTGTTTTTTAAATTCCTAATTTTGGGACGTAACAATGAAATTATGTCTGTAAATAAAGTGATAAAAAGGGTAACTACCTCTACAATTAAGGAAATGAAATTAAGAGGTGAAAAAATAAGTATGCTTACGGGGTATGATTATTCTATGGCACGTGCCCTGGATGACGCTGGATTGGATATAATTCTTGTGGGAGACTCAGCGGCTAATGTTTTTGCAGGTTACGACACCACCTTACCTATCACGTTAGATCATATGATATACCATGCATCAGCCGTTGCTAGAGCAGCTACCCGTGCAATGGTATTGGTAGATCTGCCTTTTGGTGAATATCAAGGATCAGTCGAAAATGCATATCATGCAGGCGTTAGAATGATGAAAGAATCTGGCGCGCACGCCCTGAAATTAGAGGGGGGGATAGAAATTATCGATAATATCAAAAAAATTATCCAAGCCGGAATCCCCGTCTGCGGACATCTGGGACTTACTCCTCAGGCAATTTATCAATTTGGGGATTTTGGTGTTCGAGCGAAAGAAGAAGCCGAAGCTGAAAAGTTGAAATCAGATGCTCTAGCATTGCAGGAAGCGGGCTGTTTCGCCGTTGTATTGGAAAAAATACCGTCAAAATTAGCAGAAGAGGTAACTAAATCCCTCAGAATTCCTACGATAGGTATCGGTGCAGGGAATGCATGTGACGGACAGGTGTTGGTAGTTAACGATATGTTGGGTTTGACGAAAGACTTTAAACCTAAGTTTTTGCGTCAGTATCTCCATCTATATGAAGAAATCACGAATGCAGCTGCACAGTATGTAGCAGATGTAAAGTCAGCAGACTATCCAAACGAGAAAGAACAATATTAATCTGTATGGTTAAAGTAATTTTAGTAATTACGCTATTGGCATTTATCTTGTACTTTATTGTGCGTAGGCTTCGTATGTTTGGCACACAGATACGTAACAATTACGGCAAGATACAACCTTCCCTACGTATTATTGAAATTACAGCACCCGCTAACGTTCTTAAAGCTATTGTTCAGAAAACCTTATTCAGTGTATTCACAGGGATACTCTTATTGGTCATTATTTTGGTTTTGGCAACAAAATTTAAAATCGCTTTAATCATGCTCCCGATCAGTTTATACCTGATCGGTCAGTTTCTTATATTGAACAACCATATCCGTCATACGCGAAATCAACGCATATTCTATGACAAAATAAATGATGATCTGACTATAGAATCATTGGAGGGTAATAGAATAGTCTTCAATTTGATTACGGATGTTAAAACGTATAAAGAAATTAAATCCGTTCAAAAAAATAATGGCATATTATTTGGTTATTACGAAATGATATTAGCCAAACAAGAGATAACGATTTCTTATTTGTTAAAGGAAAATATTGAAAATAAAGTCCTTTTCGATAAACTGGCGCATTTTCCAACGGAGGTTGAAACAAAATTGTTTCCTGTTATATGAGGGTGCGTATAATCAACACGAGTCTTGTGACAATTAACTAAAAACGATATTAAACAATTATTAACGCACGATATATGAGATTAACCTTTCTTCCGGTTTTATTATTAGTAATGTCAATAGTGGTTTCTTGCAACAATAAAACCCGGCAGGAAGCAAAAGAGAGTGCTAGAAGGGATTCGTTAGAACGCGTTAAAAAGGACTCTATAGAACGTATTAAAAAAGCGGAAGAAGAGGAAAGAAGACGTCCGATAACTGCGGCGGACATTAACCTATCAAAAGAGTTGACATTTGATAAATACACGTTGGAAGATACTTACCCTTATAAAGATACGGTTAGGGTATTTCAATGGGAAAAGATAAAAGAGAAACTGGCGATTATTGAAAATTTTCAACGTCAGGACATCAATTACGCTGTTCTTCAAAATTATAAAAATAAAAACCGCGAAGCGCCAGTCGTTGCAAATTTCAAACGAAATGCCTACAAACGTGTTTCCGATACATTGGGCGTTGAAAGATACCAATCTACTCCCCTATACGCTGTCGGTGACGCAAAAGTGCCCTTAATATACGGAAGAGACGGTTCCTTGGTGAAGCTGTTGAGCAGCGATACACTGGATATGGTCAAAGTAGAGGGGTTAACAAACGTTGAAGGAGCTTGGGAAGTGCCGAGGCGATATGTCAAATTAATAGGCGATACGGTTGATTTTTATCATGCTGTTGTCGTTGATGTTACAAATCAAAACATTTGTACACTGGAGAAATCGGGCAAAGGTTGGATTGTCCGAAGTATGAATCCTGCGACAACGGGAAGGCATCTCCCACCTCATGCGATGGAAACCCCTGTTGGTATTTTCTTGGTTCAAGAACAAAAAAGCAAAATGTATTATGTAAAAGACGGCACAAAAAATATCGAAGGATTTGCCCCATATGCAAGCCGATTCACGAATGGAGCCTATGTACACGGCGTTCCGGTTAATAATCCCAAGGGAAAGATCATCGAATATAGTTGGTCATTAGGGACGATTCCACGATCGCATATGTGTGTGCGTAATGCATCTTCCCATGCCAAATTTGTGTTCGATTTGGTGAAGCCAATGGCTTCATTGGTAATTGTCATCGATTAGACACAAACCTATTCTTAACATTTCTTAACACTTTCCTAAAAATAGGGTTTTTACCTTTGTTTTGTGAATCAGTGAATAGATAATGTGCGCCTATGAAAAATCTACTTTTTATTTTAATTACAACTTGGTTTTTTACCAATTTTGCTAATCAAAATAATTCTTTAAAAACAGTAAATACCCCCACCCCTACAGATACTATTATTGGAAACACAGATGATAGTACAGAAATCGAAAAACTTTATTCAGCAATTAAACTCGAAGGAACATTAAAATTTGATGCTTTTGAGCAAGCCATGATAGGATACGAAAACCTTCCTATTAAGAATAAAAATATCATTACGGTGATTGATTTTACACTTCCGTCGACCGATAAAAGAATGTATGTCATTGATCTTAAAAACAAAAAGCTTCTTTACCATAGTATTGTTTCGCATGGAAGAAATAGCGGAGAAAAATATGCCAAATCCTTTTCGAATAAACACGGCTCTTATCAAAGTTCTTTGGGATTCTATGTTACTGAAAATACATACCAAGGAGGAAATGGTTATTCTCTAGTCATAAATGGGCTTGAACGTGGAATTAATGATCAGGCTAAGCCAAGAGCCGTGGTGATACATGGTGCAGATTACTGCAGTAACGCGGTAATAGCTTCTACCGGTAGATTGGGTAGAAGCTACGGTTGTCCCGCTTTACCGAGAGGGGTAACAAAGCCCATAATTAATACAATTAAAGAAGGTACCATGCTCTTTATCTATGCCGATAACAAAGATTATATTGCACAATCTAAGGTGCTCCATTCGGTAAAAAGAGGTTTGTTAGCACAACACGAAATAGAGCAAACAAGGAATTCCAATATATCTTTAAACTAATATTTAGCTATTAATGAAATAAAAAAGGGATAAGGTATGTATATATCTTATCCCTTTTTACATTTAGCCATCCTTATTTATTGTAAATAATTCGTATCTTAGAATAACCGAACATCCCTTTGCATGAAAAGAATATTGTCTATTGACGGTGGCGGCATTCGCGGTATTATACCGGGAATGGTCGTTGCAACCTTGGAAGATAAAATAAGAAAATTAAGCGGAGATCCTCAAACCCATATATGCGAATACTTTGATTTTTTTTCCGGAACAAGTACCGGAGGGATTTTCATTTCCCTGCTATTATTTCCTTCGCCAGACAATCCTCAAAAGCCAAAGTTTGGCGCGCGGGAGGCATTAGATATTTATTTAGAACATGGAGAGGAAATATTCAATGCGCAAAAATGGAGAAAGTTTTTGGGTAAATTTGGTCTATTGAGCGAATTGTACGATGAAAAGGTTTTAGAAAAAGTACTGCAAGACTATTTTGGTGACACCAAATTGAGTGAACTGATCAAGCCCTGTATTATTACAGCCTATAATATAGAATTACGTAAAAATCATTTGTTTAGACAGCAAAAAGCTTTAAGTCATGGTGATGCCAGAGACTTCCTGTTGCGGGATGTATGTAGGGCAACATCTGCAGCTCCAAGTTTTTTTTCGGTGGCAGAAATTTTCTCTTTAGCGGGAACGCGTTATACATTATTGGATGGTGGCCTTTTCGCACATAATCCAGCCATAGCGGCGCTCCTTGAGGTTTTGAAAACGTTCAATACCTTCAAGATAACCGATATGAATATTCTATCCTTAGGAACAGGTGTAACTAAAAATGCCTATAATTACGAAGACTTTAAGAAAAAGTGGGCTATTTCAATAAGTCCAGCTCTGGTAGACATTATGACGTCCTCTTCCTCTGAGAGTAATGATTATTTTATAAAACAGCTTTTTAAATCGGTAAAGAAACCAAATAATTACCTGCGTATAGAGCCTACAAACCTCTCTTCTATTAATCCCGCGATGGATGCCGCCAGTAAATCCAATATCCATAAAATAGTAACCCTAGCCGATAAAGTTGTAAGCGAGAATGAAGCAGTTTTAGATGCTTTGGCAGCGGAGCTAATACAGGATAAAAAGGAAATTGAACGAAGGGAGAAATCCGTATGGCATTTCTTGAAAATTAAAGAATAAGCGCTTCGATACCTCTCCCCCAATCCCCTTTCCTTAAAATTTAATCATCGCCTTTATCACCTTTTGTGGGTTCTTAGCTAATCCATCAAATTTATCTGCGATATCATCAAAAGAAACATCATGTGTAATATAGTTTTCAGCTTTGACACTACCGTTTTTCAAGCTCCCTAACACAAAGTCGAAATCGCTATGGAGTGCATTTCTGCTACTCATTAATGTGGCTTCACGTTTGTGAAACTCTGGATGACTAAATGATATCTCTCCTTTTTGCAAACCTATCAGAATGTATTTTCCGGTATGCGCCAAATAATAAAATGAGCTGTTAATTGCTTTTAAATTTCCTGTGGCGTCAATAACAACATCACACATATCACCATCTGTTATCCGTCGAATAGCTTCCACTGTATTTTCTTCCAAGGAGTTAATGGTATATTCTACGTTAAATTTAGTCTTGCATAGATTTAATCGTTCTTGATTAATATCTACAACAATGATTTTAGCTCCTTTAATCTGTGCAAAATTAATAGCCGCTAAACCAATCGGACCAGAACCGATTATTGCCACATAGTCGTCTGCTTTGACATCCGCATTATTTACGCCATGCGCACCTATTGCTAAGGGTTCGACCAATGCAAGCTCATTAAAACTTAGCTCATTATCGACAAAAATGTACTGCTCCGGGACTTTAATGTATTCGCACATACCACCATCGGTATGCACGCCTAACACTTGAATGGAGGTACAACAGTTGGGTTTTCCTTTCCGACACGCCACGCAGTTTCCACAATATAAATACGGCAATACGCATGCTTTATCTCCCAATTTCAATCCTTTGGCATTCTCCGATAAGTTAAAATCATCAATTACGCCCGATAATTCATGTCCTAGCACACGTGGATATTGAAAAAAAGGTTGATTTCCTTGGTATGCGTGGTAGTCTGTACCACAGATACCTATACGTTTTATCCGTATCAATACTTCACCTTCTGTAAGTGTAGGAATGATACTTTCTTTATAGACGAAGCGAAGAGGTTCTTCGCAAACTAACGTTTTCATCATTATTCTTTAATAAGAGCTCTGTCTAAATGCACATATCCGCCATCTACATGAATTAGTTGACCTGTAGTATGGCTTGAGCGGTCGGACAATAAAAATACGGTCGTGTAGGCAATCTCTTCGGAGGTTGTCATTCGGTGTTCCAGCGGAATACGATTGGTGATTTTTGTTAAGGTCCCTTCCGGGTTATCCAATGTTTGGATCCATTTATCATATTGAGGAGTTGATGCCTCAGCAACTACAATTGCATTAACACGAATGCCATAAGGTAAAAGTTCGACGGCCCATTCCCGTGTTAGTGCATTACGTCCACCATTGGACGCAGCATACGCTGAAGTGTTTCCTTGTCCTGTTTCGGCCGTTTTTGACGTAATATTAAGAATAGTACCTTTCGATGCCTTTAAAGCCTCCAGAGAATGATGAGCCATTAAATAATAGTGAATAAGATTGCTATGCAAAGATTGCACAAAGCGTTCATAATTCCCAGATTCTAACCCTACACCATCGTTAACACCTGCGTTGTTTACTAAACCGTCAATGCGGCCAAATTGGGCTAATGTCTCTTTAACAGCATTTTCACAATCTTGGGGATTTGATAATTCTGCTTGTATCGAGATCGTCGTAACTCCTAATTTCGCCACTTCGTCTTTCACCGTGTTGTTGTCAGTTTGGTTTCTTCCCACAATAACCGGGATTGCACCTTCTTCGGCCAAAGCGACTACAATAGCACGGCCAATACCTTTGGCACCACCCGTGACTACAAAAACTTTATCTTTTAAATTTAAATCCATTTTCTTATTTTAAATTATAGAATTTAGTAGCATTTCCTCCCCAGAAAGCATCCAGCTCCATTTCTGTAAGAGGTGCCATGTGCTTATTCAGTATTTCTATTCCTTGTGTATAGGAAGCTGCTAACAACATGACAGGCCAGTCTGACCCAAACATAATTCTTTCTGCACCAAAGGCACTAATTGTGTGAGCAATATAGGGTACAAAATCATCCACTTTCCAATTTTTCCAATCTGCTTCTGTTACCAGGCCAGAGATCTTACAGCTTACATTTTTATATTTAGCTAGCTCCGTAATAAACTCGAACCACCCCTGTGTACCTACGTTTTTTATATCTGGTTTGGCCATATGATCTAGAACAAATTTCTGTTCAGGATTGGCCGCGACGCAGGCTAACGTACTATGGAAATGATGTGGTCTAATCAAGAGATCGTAAGTATAGCCATATTTTGTCAACGCCTTAATACCACGTTGAAAAGTTTCGCGCAAAATAAAATCCGGATCCTCTTCTCCTTGGATAATATGTCTAAATCCTTTGATGATAGGCTCTTTTCTGTATTCTTGCAATTGTTCATCGATATTTTCAGCTTGCAAGTCGACCCAACCAACTACTCCTTTAATTAATGCATAAACCTTAGATAGATCGACCAAAAAATGTGTTTCTGTGGCACTTTGACTCGCTTGTACTGCCACAGTTCCATCAATTTTACTCTCCTTCAAAATAGCCGAAAGGTCGTTAGGTAGGAAGTCCCGCTGGATAACAGCCATATCATCCGTTATCCAACTGTCTTTTACCTTATCATATATCCAAAAATGTTGATGAGCATCTATACGCATACTATTTTCCTGAATAAGCTATGACTTCTTGTTTCTGAACTCCTAAATAATCTGCTCCTAATTCTATCGTGTCACCTGGTTTTAAATAAATTGGTGGGTTAAAACCTAAACCAACTCCGGCCGGAGTGCCCGTAGAAATAACATCACCTGGAAGTAAAGTCATAAACTGGGATACATATGAAATAACATGCTGAACAGAAAAGATTAGGTTGCTGGTATTTCCATCCTGATAGGTTTTACCATTTACTTTTAACCAGAGACGCACGTTATTGATATCCGGAATTTCGTCTTGTGTTGTTAGGATCGGTCCCATAGGTGCAAAGGTGTCGCATCCTTTCCCTTTATCCCAAGTTCCACCTCTTTCCAATTGGAATGCACGCTCGGATACATCATTATGCAATACATATCCTGCTACGTAATCCAAAGCTTCAGATTCTTCTACATACGAGGCTTTCTTACCAATGACAATCCCAAATTCCACTTCCCAATCGGTTTTTTCCGAATTGCGGGGAATCGTAACGTTGTCATTCGGCCCTACCAATGATGAAGTCGATTTCATAAAAATAATAGGCTCGGCCGGGATCGGAGAATTTGTCTCAGCAGCATGATCCTTGTAGTTTAGACCGATACAAACAATCTTAGACGGTCGGGCAAAAGGAGCACCTAAACGTACATCGTTAGGAATTTCAATTAATTTACCTTCATTGGCTTTAACAAACTCATCCAGTCGAGCTAAGCCATTATTCGCAAAAAAATCTTCTGTATAGTCTCCCCCAAAGGCCGACACATCATAGCTTTTGCCATCGATTTGAACACCTATTTTTTCTTTTCCTGGTTCACCAAAACGTATTAGTTTCATCGTATTTTAATTTATTAGTTATGGGTCGATGAGAGCTCAATGTAAATCATTGTCTTATTTATCATAATTTACCTCTCGGTTTCATCGTATTTTAATTTATTAGTTATGGGTCGATGAGAGCTCAATGTAAATCATTGTCTTATTTATCAATAATTTATCTCTCGGTTTCATCGTATTTTATTTATGTTGTTAATTATTCAGTTTAATAAATCCTCCATCAATGGGATAATCATTACCTGTAATAAAACCCGCATCATCACTGCAAAGAAATAAAGCGAGCTTTGCTATCTCCTCTGGCTGTGCCATACGGCCAATTGGTTGTGATTTTGAGAGCTTCTCAAACATTTCTTCCTCTTTACCAGGATAATTTTTGGCAATAAATCCATCCACAAAAGGTGTATGTACACGTGCAGGTGAAATACTGTTGCAACGGATATTGTCTGCTATGTAATCCCGGGCTACTGATAGGCTCATGGCAAAGATGGCGCCTTTGCTCATGGAGTACGCAAATCGATCCATAATACCTACCCATGCAGCAATAGAAGCAAGATTTAAAATTGCTCCGCCTCCATGTTTCTTCATCGATGGAATTACAGCGTATAGGGCATTATAGGCACCCTTCACATTTACATTGAAAATGCGATCAAAATCGTCCTTACCACAATTTTCTATATTACCTACATGTGCTATCCCCGCATTGTTTACCAAAATATCTATGCGTCCTATTTTTTCAATGACGGAAGCTACTTCTTCTTGGTTCGATACATTACATTTATGTGCTTGACCGCTTCCTTTTCTTTGAAGTATTCCCTCACACACCTGTTGTGCTTCTTCTTCATTTAAATCCAAGATGTGTACTGAAGCACCTTCTTTCGCAAACAGTTCACTGATTGCTCTTCCGATTCCGCTTCCGCCACCGGTTATAACAGCTACTTTATGGGCTAACTTTGACATCACTATTTATTTTCTATATTTTAATCCAATAACCATTTCGCCAATTCTTTGGCAGCTTTAAAGTTTTCAAATTCTTTAGGCAATTTCCGTCCATCTGTATATTCGTTATACAACCAAGGATCCCCCACGGCAAAAACTTTTCCTTTACCATAAGTACTGATAGCAATCATATTCTTACCGTTTTTAAATGCTATAGCCTTAGCAGAACCCTTTAACTGTAGCGTACTTACCTCCTTAAGGTAAAATTTAGATGGATTTGAAAAAACAGGGTTTTCTTGATCAATAGATAAGGAACCCATTTCAAATTCACTTCCTGTTACGGTATTTTCTAAGTCTTTATTGAACTTGATGCCAAATACTTCAGACAGTTTGTTCATGTGATCAAGCTCAGCATTGGTATAATCATTTGTCATTAATAACAAATTTCCACCTTCCTTGACCCAATTTTTAATCACGTCAATAGATTTTTTGTCCATGAAATTAGGGTTTTCCGTCTCTTTTTTCGTGTCCGGATCGACGATGATGTACACGTTCGCATTTGATAAAGTTTCTTTAGTTGGAGCGGTTGTTAAAGTTGAAATTTCCGCTCCTAAATCTTGGAACTGTTTTCCGAATAGATAAAAACCATTATTATCTTTTTCATCCCAAATATAATGATACTTAATCTTCTGATTCAGAACGTTATTTTGGTATTCATTATTGAAAAAATTATCTAATACGACCTTCTTATCCTTTCCAGGAAACCCGTTCAATCGTTTTTCCATTTCTACTGCAGCCAATATGAATGCACCTAAACCTTTTGGGTCATCTTGCACCACCTTTTCACTCATATAATATTCATAACTTCCATCTCTATAGTTGGGCTTTCCTCCCAATCCACCTACCGATACGGTTCCATTAAGATGAAAAATGCCATCAGCACCTTTTACGATAAAATTTCGAATCAGATGATCGTATGCTTTGAATAATTCCTGAGAGTAGTCCTTGCGAATATATTTATGCTCCATCGCTTTAGAAATAGTATAGATAAACATGCTAGAAGCGGAAGTTTCTAAATAATTCTTGTCTTCACTAGGCATATCCAAAATTTGGTACCACAATCCTGTCTTTGGATCAGCAACCCGGACGATCGATTCGACAAAACGATCTAAGATATCCAGTAGTTCTTTTCTTCTGGGGTGATCTTGTGGGATATTTTCTAATACATCAACTAGAGCCAACCCATACCAGCCCATTGCCCTACCCCAAAAATGTTTGGAATTACCCGTTTCTTTGTTCGCCCAAAGCTGACTTTTACTCTCGTCCCAAGCATGATAGATCAGCCCTGTTTTCGAATCTCTCGCTTTTTCTTCAATGTGAACAAACTGATTAATAATATCATCATAAAGTGCCGGTTCGTTATATAATTTAGCCCATTCTGCCAAGAATGGCAGTCCCATATATAGACCATCTAACCATACCTGCTGCGGGTAGATTTTCTTATGCCAAAAACTAATGCCATCGCTTGTTCGTGGATGTGTTTTTAGTTGATCACGTAGTTTTTGTGCAGCATAAAAGTATTTTTTTTGTCCGGTGACGTTATGCAACAATAGCAATGTTTTCCCCGTCTTGATATTATCGATGTTATAGTCATCGTGTTTGTACGTCAATATATTTCCTTCTTTATCGACATATGTATCCATTGCGTCCTTGATATAATTGAAGTAATTCCCATCAGCCGTCTGATACCATACGGAGCGGATACCTTCCAGGAATACCCCGGTTTCATATGTCCACTTCGGACGGTTACTTATATCCTTATAAGGGAAAGGTCTAGACTTGAAAACTGCTTTCGTTAATTCTGCAGCATAAGATATAGGTTGATTATTCGCATCAACTTGCCATTTGTAATTACTATTCTGTCCGACGGAAACATCATAAGCTATTAATAAGAAAATTAGCAGAAAAAATTTGTTCATAAGTTTACTGTTTAGGTGTTGTCTATTTTTTTTATTTCACGTCCAATGTTAAAATTAAGAATTCTTTATCAATTGGTTTGGGAAGTGATATTTCCAATCCTAAATCTGTGTGCGCGTACGACACTGATTTATTGTCGTCGTAATTTGATATGTTCCTTATCTCTGGAACAAAATCTTTGATTAGCACTTTTTCTTGATTCGGATTAAAGATATGAATATAAATTTTGTTTGCTTTTCTTGTCAGCGCATACTCATCTGTAGGAGTTACAAAGCCGCCCGTTGTTGCGTAAATCGTTTCACCATACTTTCTCAGCCAATTTCCAAGATCAAGAAGTCTATCCTGTTGATAATCTTGTATTTTACCATTTGGCATAGGTCCAATATTCAACAAGAGATTAGAGCCATACCCTGCGGCTTTGACCAAGTAGGTAAGTACCTCTTTGAAGTTTTTTTGCTTGCGGTCTTTAATATCAAATCCCCACGATCCAGCGATTGTACCGCAAACTTCTTTAGGAAGATTTCCTACCTGATCGGCAGAGGTGCCGAATCCTGTAGTATTCTGACCCGGTAAATCACGTTCAAACATCTGAAAATCTTCTCCTTCAAATGTCGCTAAGTGATGATTATTTCCAATGAGACATTGTGGTTGCAATTGATGAATCAAGCTGTATATTTCATTATATTTCCAATCTGCTTCCGGTTTGTCCCAATGACCATCAAACCAGATTCCATCAATTTGGCCATAATTTGTTAACAGCTCTGTCAATTGATCTTTCATAAACTGAATGTAACTATCCCAGTTACCTTGGGTGCTGTCGCGACCAATTATTCCCTTCCCTGTTTTTCCAGTAGGTAAATAATCATCTCTGCTCCAATCTAAAAGAGAATAGTAAAACATCACCTTTATACCCTCTTCCCGACAAGCCTCTACCAATTCTTTTACGATATCTCGCTTAAAAGGTGTCGCTTTTACGATATTATAATCTGAAACCTGAGAATTCCACATAGAAAACCCATCGTGATGCCTAGAAGTGAACGTGATGTACTTCGCACCCGAATCTTTAAAAAGCTTCGCCCAATTAGCCGCATCAAATGCGATAGGATAAAAAAAATCAGGTAATAAACGATATTCATTTAACCCAAAATTTTGGTTATTCATTACCCATTCGCCATCCCCTAAAACGCTATAAACGCCCCAGTGGATAAAAACTCCAAAACGAGAGTCTTCAAACCATGCTCTATTTTTTAGGTTTTCTGAAGAAGGAACATAGTTCTGCTGTGCGCTAACCGAGTTCATGCTAACTAGTACTAGAAAGAAGAAAACTAATTTTTTCATGCGTTCAAATTTATAAAGATACACCTCTGCGCCAAGGAATAAAATCATCCTGGCCCAATTTAACTGCTTTAGGTTTCACCTCACCACTTGCCACTTGAATGACAAAATCCAGTATACGATATGCGGCCTCTTCAATGGTTTCCTCTCCGTCTATAATGGTTCCGCAATTTAAGTCGATGATATCCGACATTTTTTCAAAAATCTTCGTATTTGTCGAAATTTTAATTACCGGAGCAATGGGATTACCGGTGGGTGTTCCTAAGCCTGTTGTGAAAAGAACAATATTTGCACCAGACCCGACTTCCGCGGTCGTACTTTCTACATCATTCCCCGGTGTGCATAGTAGATTTAAGCCCGGTCGATTGGCCAATTCAGGATAATCCACAACAGCGGTAACTGGTGATGTACCTCCCTTTTTAGCAGCTCCGGCAGATTTGATCGCATCAGTAATCAAACCATCTCTTATATTTCCAGGTGAAGGATTCATATAAAAGCCCGATCCATTGGCTTCAGCTTTAGCATTATATACTTTCATCAACGACATAAATTTTTCTGCCGTTTCTTCATCAATACACCGATCACTTAACTCTTGTTCTACTCCACATAATTCCGGAAATTCGGCCAATATAACAGAACCTCCCATACTGACCATCATATCGGATACATAACCTAGAGCGGGATTTGCAGAAATACCCGAAAAGCCATCTGATCCGCCACATTCTAGTCCAATGCATAATTTGTCTAGCGTAGCAGGTTGCCGTGTTTGCTTGTTAGCCTCTGCTAGGCCCGCAAAGGTAGCTTTGAGCGCCTTTTGCATTAAATCTTGTTCTGTACCTTCAAACTGCTGTTCGAAAATATACAGTGGTTTATCAAAGTATGGATCTCTTTTAGCAATTTCTTCTTTCAGAATAGACGCTTGTGCATGTTGACACCCTAGACTTAATACAGTAGCTCCTGCTACATTCGGGTGCGAAATATATCCTGCCAACAGACCACACAACGCGTCTGAATCTAAACGTGTGCCGCCACATCCCATGTCGTGGTTCAAAAATTTAATACCATCTACATTTTCAAATAAGCGGGTAGAACCCTTTTTTTCTCCCGCTGGAGATAAATCAAGTTGTAATAAATCTTGTGCTGAAGCACCATTTTTATATTTTAAAATTAATGCATCAACTTCGTCAGCGTAGTCTTTAGATTCAACTTGATAGCCTAGTTTCTCTTCTAAAGCGGATTTTAATGTTAGAATGTTACGATTTTCACAAAATACCAACGGTATTACTAGCCAATAATTTGCGGTTCCTACTGTACCGTTGTTCCTGTAAAACCCATTAAAAGTCCGGTTTGCAAATGCAGAGATATCGGGTCTACTCCATTGAGTTTTTCGCTCTGAAAGCCTAAAATCATCTGATGCGTGTCTTAAGTTGTCTACTGTAATTAATTCTCCTTCATGAAGTTCTGAATTTGTTTTTCCGACTAGAACACCATACATTAACACGTCACTATTTTCTCTTAACGTTGTTATTGTAAATTTATGTTTCGATTGCACATGTTGCTTTAATTTGATTTCCATTCCGGCAAAATGCGCAATATATCCAGCCGGCAGATCACGCAGGGCAACCAATACATTATCATCGGGATGAATCTGTAGAAAATCCTGTCTCAATTTTTCCATTTTATATTATAACTCAAATATCTTATCCATTAACACCCACTTCTCGCCTTCCTTTGCTCCTGGAATTGCGGATTGATATTTCCACATCAATTTCTCCCATTCTTGTACTTTAGGATTTGACGCATCCATATTTGCTTTCTTTTCAAAAGAAAAGAGAGCATTAACTTCCATTATCATAAACAATCTATTCTCAAATCTATAAATTTCCATGTTTAAGATGCCTGAGGCTGAAATAGAAGTTTTTATTTCAGGCCATACATTCTTATGGAAATCGACATATTCTTGAATCAACTGCGGATCATCTATCAGATCCAATCCCAAAGCATATTTTTTCATCTCTAATGTATATTATCTTTTACCTCGACTGTAGTTTGCTTATTTCTAAATGCAAATAATAATACTACCGCAAAACAGATCAATACAACATAATATCCCAATTGCAGGTTACCTGTAATATCTGATATCAGCCCTAATACCGGAGGAATGATGGCACCGCCCACTATCGACATAATGATAAGGCTTGACGCAGATTTGGTATCTGCACCAATGCCTTCTACACCAAAAGCAAAAATCGTCGGAAACATAATCGACATAAAGAACGCAATACCGATCATGGCATATAAGGTCATAACACCCGATCCGTAGATGACGGCTACAGTCAGCAAAATAGCTGAAGCAGCAAAAATTGAAAGCAACCTCGCCGGCGATATATAACGCATTAAAAATGTTCCTACAAAACGACCGATCATAAAGGCGAGCCCCGCGATGCCAGCATAATACTTGGCACTAGATGGGGTTACATCTGCAATCTCTGTCGCATACATGACGATGAAACTCAATACACTCACTTGTGCACCTACATAGAAAAACTGTGCTATAACGGCTGAACTTACATTTTTATGCTTTAGAGCGTGAAAAAATCCTTTCTTTTGATCTGTTTCGTTATCCTTTATATCTGGCAGCTTGGTAAAGAAAAATATACAGGCTACAATCAGAATGATAATTCCTAAAATCACATAAGGTCCTTTTACTGCTGACGTTTCAGCTTGAATATAAGCGGTTTTTGCCTGCTCACTTAAAGCGGCTATTTTATCGGTACTTAGTGGTTCTTCAGACAGGATATATTTACCACCTATAATAGGAGCAATAAAAGCTGCCAACCCGTTAAAAGATTGTGCAAAATTAAGTCGTTGTGTCGCTTTCGACGGATCTCCAAGTACCGTTATATAAGGATTAGCTGCCGTCTCCAATATAGTAAGTCCGCAAGCAACGACAAATAACGCGCCTAAGAAAAATGGATAACTTATCGTATTGGCAGCGGGGACAAATAAAAAACAGCCTATTGCGAAAAGCAGTAATCCGATTAATATACCTGTTTTATAACCATACTTTTTCATGATTAATCCAGCCGGTATTGCGAGTAAGAAATAAGCAATAAAGACCGAAGAGTCTACTAAGGAAGCTTGCACAGTCGTGAGACTAAATGCATTTCTAAGATGCGGTATCAAAATCGGATCAAGATTATGAATAAACCCCCAAAAGAAAAATAACGACGTGATTAAAATGATCGCTAATGTGTATTTTTTTTGTTGTGACATATAACAAGATGTATAATTGATAATTCGAAATACGGAATAAATAATGAATAAAGTATTAATTATATTACCCATTTTATAAATGATATTACCATTATTTTAATTTAATTTGCAAACTGTCTGAATATATAATACAAAATGCGTCTAAAACAACTAACTCATCAAGGGAGCAGTTTTCAAAGTTTTCATGTACGGCACGATACCTATCCTAAGAATCATAACGTATGGCATTACCATGAAGAATTGGAGTTCATTCAAGTTAGAAAGGGCTCAGGTACGCTTTTTATCGGAGATTGTATTCGAAAGTTTGGTCCTGGAGATGTTGTTCTCATTGGTCCTAATATTCCCCATTACTGGTTTTTCGATCCAGAATATTTAGATGCGATCAAGCCTATTGCTACAGATAACTGTGTCATACATTTCCAAAAAAGTTTTGCCGGCGAAGATTTTTTTTATTTACCGGAGATGACTGGCATTAAAGATTTACTTTTAGAAGCAAATAAAGGATTATGGTATAGATGTGATTCGACGGATCCGTTAAACAAACTTTTTGAACACATTTTGATTGCTGGCGGATTTGAACAGCTCTTAATTTTATTGCAGGCATTGTATATTTTTCATCAAAAGAATAAGATAATGCTGGTAAGTGAGAATTATGCGATCTTAAATCATTCAAGCGATCATAAGCGTATGAATGATATCGTAGATTACATTCAAACCAATTTTAAACAACATATAGAGTTAAGCGATCTAGCAAATTTGGCTGGCATGACAAACAATTCTTTCTGCCGATATTTTAAACAAAAAACGGGTAAAACGCCATTAGAGTTTATTACTGAACTTCGGGTCGCATCCGCCTGCAAATTTCTGTCAGATACTAATACGCCCCTGAAGGAAGTCTGTTTTGAATGTGGATATAATAATTATGTAAGCTTTCATAATGCTTTTAAACGTTTTACCGGCCTAACTCCGAAAGGCTATAAAATAAAAGCGAAGCTTATCTAGGGCCCCGCTTTTATTTTATATTTCTCTAACTTTAAATTACTGATCGTCTTTGCTTAACGAGAAAGGTAAATCGGCTTTATTTACGCCGCGATTTTTATTAGGGACGACATCCATATCAAAAGATAAAGTTGTTCCCTTCACCAGTTCACTATGTTTAATGTAATTTTTGGTATAGTTCTTACCATTCCATTTTAAATTTTTAATATAGCGGTTGGTATCTGAATTATTCTGAGTTTGAATGTTTACTTTCTTGCCATTACTAAGATGAAGTGTCACTTTATCAAATATTGGAGATCCCAATATATATTCATCTGTGGCAGGTGTAACAGGATAAAAACCCATCGCAGAGAAAACATACCAGGCGGATGTTTGCCCATTATCTTCATCACCGCAATATCCATCTGGATTAGGCGAATACATTCTATTCATGGTCTCGCGTAACCAATATTGTGCCTTCCAAGGAGCTCCAACATGGTTGTAGAGGTATATCATATGTTGAATAGGTTGATTTCCGTGGGCATACTGTCCCATATTTGCAATCTGCATTTCACGAATTTCGTGTATAGGAAATCCATAATAGGAATCATCAAAAATTGGCGGAATAGTAAATACGGAGTCCAATTTTATTTCCATCGCCTGGTGACCGCCCATTAATTTAGCAAGTCCTTCAAAATCCTGGAATACCGACCAACTGTAATGCCAGCTGTTTCCTTCGGTAAAAGCATCTCCCCATTTAAAAGGATTAAACGGAGATTGGAACTCTCCATTTTTCTTTTTTCCACGCATCAATCCCGTAGACGGATCAAATAACTTTTGATAATTATACGCTCTACTTTTATAGAGTTGTTGATCTGACGCTGGTTTGTCCAACGCTTTTGCCAGTTGATAGATTGCAAAATCATCGTATGCATACTCTAAACTTCTAGCTGTATTTTCGTGAATCTTTACATCGTATGGAACATACCCTAACTCTTTATAATAATCTGCTCCAGCTCTTCCTACAGCTGTTATTGGACCCGCATTATTAGCTCCTTTTAATACAGCTTCGTATAGCGTGCCAATTTCTTTCGAACGAATTCCTTTAATCCATGCATCAGCCACGACAGATGCTGAATTATTTCCCACCATTATATTTCTGTAACCAGGACTAGCCCATTCGGGAAGCCATCCACCTTCTTTATATGCATTTGCCAATCCCTCTTGCATTTTTTCGCTCATTTCAGGATACATAAGATTTAAGAACGGAAATAAACAACGGAATGTATCCCAAAAACCAGTATCTGTAAACATATAACCAGGTAACACTTCTCCATTATATGGCGAATAATGTATGACTTGTCCCGTTGCATCGATCTCATAAAACATACGAGGAAATAGTAAAGAGCGGTATAGGCAAGAGTAGAATGTACGCAGTTGATCAATGGATCCGCCCTGCACCTCTACCTTACTTAATTCCCGATTCCAAATATTTTCTCCCTCGGCAACACGTTGATCAAAATTTTTGCCATCCAACTCTTTCAAGTTTAGGGATGCCTGCTCTGGACTAATAAAAGAAGACGCGACTTTTGCCATCAATTGTTCGCCTGGATTAGCAATTTGAAAGCGCACTAATGCTCCCACATGGTCAGCTTTGACCAAATAGCGATTATCGGTTAAGACTGAATCTGCAAACGTCGCAACGTTGGCAAACGGACGGTCAAATTGCATAACAAAGTAATTCTTGAAATTAGTTGGAACACCACCGCTATTCTTTGTTGTATAACCGATAATTTTATATTCTTTTGGGATAACTTCGACATAGGAACCTTTATCAAAAGCGTCTATTAAGACAAAAGCCGAATCCGTTTTTGGAAATGTAAATCGAAAATAAGCAGCTCTTTCCGTCGGTGTAACTTCCACTTTTGTATCATAATCCGCAAGGTAAACGGAATAATAATGTGGTTTGGCTACTTCTGCCTTATGCGAAAAATAGCTAGCCCGTTTATCCTGGTCAAATGTCTTATTGTTGACCATAGCCATAACCGAAAATTGGCCGTAGTCATTCATCCAGGGAGAAGGTTGATGGGTCTGTTTAATACCCCGTATTTTTTCCGCTGTATACGTGTACATCCAGCCATCCCCCATTTTACCGGTCTGCGGACTCCAAAAATTCATCCCCCAAGGCAAAGCGACTGCGGGGTATGTATTTCCACTCGATAAAAAATAGGTGGATTGCGTACCGACTAACGTGCTTACATAGTTTAGCGGTTTGTCAATTTTACCAGCAATTTTTTGCGCGTTTAGATTAAGGATACATAGTATCCCCATAATAGATAATGTAAAATACTTAAATATTGTCATAATATATAGGTTTATTCTTAGGACGAAGATAAGGAATAAATGTAAATGCTAAAACTATTTAGCCTTAAAATTTAAAACTATTTTTCCCATAAAGTCTCCATCTTCCATCTGTTGATGTGCTTTGACTACTTCTTCCAATGGAAAAACCGCATGGACATTGGTTTTGAATTTACCATCCACGAGCAACGGGATTACTTTTTTTTCGATTTCCCGAGCTAGCTTAGCCTTAAAGTTCTCATCACGTGCACGAAGTGTACTGCCGGTTAGATAGATCCGCTTCTGCATTAATTTTAATAAATTCATTTCAACCTTGGCTCCCTTCATCGCATTGATGTACACCAAGGTTCCATCACTTTCGAGAAGATCGAAATTTTTTGCGAAGTAGTCGCCTCCTATACTATCTAGAATTATATTTATTTTTTCATTGCTCAATGCTTTTTCAAAGGCAATGTTATGGTAGTTTACAAAATCAAACGCACCCAAGGTTTTTGCAAAAGCACCCTTTTCTTCAGATCCAACTGTTGTATATACTTTTGCTCCAAATAGAGCCCCCAACTGTATTGCTGTAGTTCCAATACCACCAGATCCACCATGAACCAATAAGCGATCTCCATTCTTTAGCTTTCCTCTTTGAAAAACATTGTGCCATACTGTAAAAACAGTTTCGGGCAAACTTGCGGCTTCAATAAAACTAAGATTCTTGGGTATCAGAATACAACTGCCAATGTGGACAACGGTATATTCAGCATATCCTCCACCACCTAGTAAAGCCATTACCTTATCTCCTATTCGCGAATCGTCTACTCCTTCTCCAACAGCAGCTATTTTACCTGCTACTTCCAATCCGGGAATATCTTGGACTGCTTCAGCCGGAGCAGGATAATTTCCTCTGCGTTGGAAAATATCAGGACGATTAATTCCCGCAGCATATACCTCTATCAATACATATCCTGCTTTTAACTTTGGAATATCACGCTGCTCAATTTTTAAAACTTCAGGTTCACCAAATTTACTTATTACCGCTGCCTTCATCATTTCTTTTTCGGGTATTTTTGTAAACGCATGTTCAGTGAAAGCATGAAATATCTACCTAGCCTGTTATTGCGCGCTTCATATACATCATTTCCGATATATTCAGAGGTAAAGCCCATACTTTTATTCTTATCAAATAAATCAAACCCTTGGATACGTAGTAATGCTAGGTTGTTTGGTAAAAAGGTGAATTCTACAAATGCATTCATTATCGTAGGATTAATGTTCATGAATGTGCTTGTATATCCGTCATTGAACCGTTGAGACATTTCCATTCCTAACGAGATATGATCATTAAAATAACCTTTTGCGCCTACCCCTACCAAAAAGCTATGTGCGTTGATTTCCGTACGATAAGGAATATCATATTGTGCGTTATTAAGCATGTAGTTTGCATTTACAACAGATTCAACATAATCGGACCATTGATAACGCACCTGTAAAGCCTGATTAAAAAATAGCTGTCTTGTCGTTCTTTTCCGGTCATCAATAAAAGAAAGATTGTTATAATAATCAGTATTACCCGTTAAATCTAGTTGTATGTCATCTGTAAATAGAGGGGTATTAAATATATAGTACCAACGCATGTCGTAATATCCTCCTGTGTTCTTAAAGGAGGTTTCTTGTATTGTTGAGTTATCGATAGACCGTTTATCGCTAACAATCTTATTGATTGCAATGTTATACGCTAAATTAGATTCTAAATATTGACCCGTAGACGCCATTGTCTTACGAAATGTAGTAGAAATACGATGCGAAAACTCAGCTTTTAACTCCGGGTTACCGACTATAATATTACGTGAATTGGTATTATCAGTAACTGGGATAATTTGATGAAAATTAGGTTGATTGTTTTTCCCTTTATAATCGATTTGCCAATCCATCTCATTACTGAATCTGTAAATAATATTTGCAGAAGGGATTAAATTTACATTCTCATACTTATATTCGACTTCTTCCCGAGGTAATTTCCCCTGCAATAACAGCGGTTGTACGGCAAATCCTACATTTAATCTAAACTTATTATTAGGAGCGAATTGATAATTTAGGCTCGTACGGTTGCTTCTGAAAAAATAATTGTAATCAACTGTTAATGAATCAATATATTTAATTGAGTTAGATGGATTGTTTACTAATCTATCTTCAACAAGACGAATCGCATCGATCTGTGTTATATCGAAAGAATAGCTAAATTCAAATAAGCTTTTCTCAAAGAACGGTTCGACAAATGTTACTTCTGCTTTTGAGCTACTGGTAATATTCTTAATATTGATAAATTGATTTTGTGAGAATTCTGTATTAATCGGTGTATTGTCAGACAGATCATACACTTGGTAATATTCTCGGGCTACTTCTTTTCTGCTATTATCATTTGAACTCAAGTGTAGGTTTCCGATCAGTTTACGTCCCTTTTTGTCAAAGTATTTAGAATATAGTATTTCCAGTTCTCCATTTGGATTCTCCTGCGTCGTCGAATCTTGATATGTACCTAAGTTTTTCGAATCGTAATTCCTTAGTTCGGTATCTTTTGTATTCGTTGCTATTTGTTTATTAAACAATAGATTTCCTCCGACTTTCAGGGCATCCTTATTTTTAAACCTCGTTTCCATGTCGAATTTAATCCGGTGGTTTAAATCTACCGTATTGATAGCATAGTCTTCTATCCTTCTAATCGTATTGCCGATATAGGTAGATGTCAGTTCAGAATGTCCTTCGGTAGAATTTTCCTGGCGGATAAAGCTATAAGAAGCATTTAAGTTGGTGTTACTCCCGATCTTTCGGGATGCATTTATTCCTATGGAATTGACATTATTAAGGCCATCTGTTGGATCAGAATAATCTCCAATTTCCAATAAAGATCGATCTCTTTCTCCGCCGGTTAATGAACCGAAAGAAAAAAGATTTGTATTGGTATTATTGATGGATCCGATGATGGAAACTTCTTCTCCATCGTTAAACTTGTTAATACCAAAACTACCGATATACCGTTCATTCGTGCCACCACCTGCGGTAAGTTGTCCAAAATATATTTTTTTACGATCTTCTTTTAGCGTTATATTGATTATTTTTTCAGAATCTCCATCCTTCATCCCGGTTTGTTGGGCGCCATTACCATAAAAGTCTATTACCTGAATATTTTGAACAAAGTCTGCAGGCAGGTTACGTGTAGCCGTAAGAACATCCCCTCCAAAAAAAGGTTTGCTGTCTACTTCAATTCGATTTATAGTCTTGCCATTGAAATATACCGAACCATCTCTTCCTACTTGAAATCCAGCTAAACCTTTTAATGCTTCTTCCAATAATGCTCCTTTTCTAAACTTGTACGCGTTAAAATTAAATTGGGTAGTATCTTGTTTAAACACAATGGGTATAACCTTTACTATATTAATATCCTTGATCAAGAAACTGGAGGGTATTAACTCTATCGTTGGCAATAATATTTCACTACTGGCCTCGATAGAAAACAACGATTTACTGGCCATCTGGTACCCCAACATACTATACGTAATGTATAAATTATTACCCTTTATATTTTTGAATCGGTATTGACCTTTTTCATCTGTCATCTGAGTGACCGTATCCAGGTTGGTGCTGAGCCTTACACTTACAGATTTTAGCGGTGTACCCGTGCTATCCACCACAGTACCGTAGAAAGTCTTGTTAGCGGACTGTGCCAATCCATTATTGGTAGTCAGTATACCAATAATTGTCAACAAGAAACACGCTATTTTTTGGTGGAGCAAATGCACTTCAATAATTAAATTTTCTAATTAGTTCAATATACAAAATATTATCATTTAGTATTGTATTACAATAACGATAATAAAAAAAATATGGTATAAAAAAAACGGGTTATTAATTATAATAACCCGTTTCCTATTAATAA
This sequence comes from Sphingobacterium olei, assembly GCF_005048855.1. Classification (GTDB taxonomy): domain Bacteria; phylum Bacteroidota; class Bacteroidia; order Sphingobacteriales; family Sphingobacteriaceae; genus Sphingobacterium; species Sphingobacterium olei. The sequence continues at coordinate 926,204 of NZ_SUME01000001.1, read as the reverse complement.
TTTAATGACTATTCGCCATCAAAAACTACTTTCACCAAATGTCTGTCAATCTCCCATCGACCTGTTCCCTCTTCTCCAATTACATCGAACAATTCTAAAATACGACGAGCTACGTACTCTTCTTCTACCTGCTCTTCTAAGAACCACTGCACAAAATTAAATGTAACGTAATCTTTTGATTTGGCACATTGATCTGCAATATTGTTAAACTGTTCCGTTACGAACATCTCTTGCTCTAACGTTTGTTCGAAAATGCCACGGAAAGATTCAAAGTCAACAGGAATATTTGTTATTTCCGGTGATATCGCCCTTCCACCTCGGTTACTTACATAGTTAAATAACTTCAGCATATGTGTGCGTTCTTCATCTGATTGTTTTGCAAAGAATTTGGACGCATTATCTAGTCCTTGATCGTCACACCAAGCCGACATAGCCAAATATAGCGCAGAAGAATGTGCTTCTACCTTAATTTGAGCATTTAATATAGTTTCGATATTTTCAGATAACGATGATTTTAATTTTAATAAGTCTTTCATATACCCTATACTTTAAAGATTCATTTATATAACAATAATATTCTTGTATTGTTTATACAAATGTAAGGTATAAGTCTCATCATGGAACTAAAAAACTGCAATACAAATTCAGTCTAAATTAAGGAGTGAGAAGTGTAACTTATTTAGAATCAATATAATTATAAAGAAAGAAATTAAGCGACAATTGCACTGTAGTGGCCATGTCTTAGGAATTGTTTGATGGAACCATTGAGCTCTAGCATGAATTTAGCACCCGAAAGTATCTCCCTAAGATTTAAGATGTCTTGAGGTGAAAGAATAAAACAACGTTCGGTACGAAAAGGCATTACTATTTCAAAATCTGAAGAACGAGAAGAGTCATTAAGCATCGCTTCGATATCTATGCAATCTATCCTTTTCTTAAACATGAATAAGTCACTTACCTTAAAAGCAGTCGTTGTGCAATTAAAATCTAACCAATAACAATTTTTGCGACTACATTGGTAGACAGCCCCACGTTCAGTTTTAAAAACTTCTTCTACATTTGCTAATGGACAGATCATCTTATAAATTCTTTTTATATCAGATTGAAATATTCGATTTGTGTCACAAAAGTAAAACTTATTAAGAATTAATCCAAATAAATAATAAAAAAAACGGTCTAAAAAATAGACCGTTTCAAAAAATTACATTAATACTAAATATATTAAAATTCTTCTCCCTCTGTCGTAAGCAATTCCTTATGATTACTCGCATTGGTGCGTGTTTTCGTTTTGTGTTTATTAATCTGTCTCCTCAACGATTCTACCGCAATATCAGTAGCTTCTTCAAAGGTCTTTGCCTGAGATTTGGCAAACAGTTGATTGCCGGGAATATTTAACTTCAATTCTACTATCTTATTGGCCTCATCTTCTACATTTTCTAATCGGAGATAACATGCCCCTTCAATGATATTATCTAAGTATTGGTCTAATTTGTTAGCCCTTTTCTTGATAAAGTCTACCAATTTTTGATCTGCATCGAATTTGATTGATTGCACAGTAATATTCATTTTTCCTCCTTTTTTAAGCCTTTGGATGGGCTTGTTTATAAATTGACTTTAAACGCTCAGCCGAATTATGCGTGTACACTTGTGTAGCTGCTAATCCTGCGTGACCTAATAATTCCTTTATAGCATTCAAATCTGCGCCATTATCTAATAATGTCGTAGCAAAACTGTGTCTCAAAATATGAGGACTTCTCTTCTTCTGGGAAGTAATCATACTAAGATAATTTTTTACAATTCTGTAAATCAATTTTGCATACGCAGGCTTTCCTTCTTTAGTAACGATAAGGTATTCTGTTTTGTTTTCAAAATTTTGATCTACTTTCTTTACTAAGTACGATTTAAGTTCCGCCAATAAGGTTGAATGCAAAGGAACAAAACGCTCTTTATTCCTTTTACCGAATATAAGAATTTTTTTGTTGAAAATATCAACATCTTTCTCTTTTATTTTTAATAATTCTGACAGGCGAATTCCCGTACCAAATAACAGTTCCATTATGACATAGTCCCTTTGACCTTCGAAACTCTCTGTTGTATATTCCATATTCTCCAAAAGGGCTACTATCTTATCTTTTTCCACGACAATAGGTAGCCTTTTTGGTGTTTTTAGTGCTTTAATGAGACGAACAGGATTTTGGAGTACAATGCCTTCACGCTGTAAGAATTTATAATACGATTTAATAGCAGATATGGATCTATTCACAGATATTGCCTCCTTTCCTACTTCCTTGAGTGTTGAAAAATAGTATCTCAACAATTTATAATCCACCTCTTCAAATTTGACATCTTCTCGAATTATAAAATCCAATAGGCAGTCGATTTCTTTTGCATAAGCACTTATGGTATGTGCTGAAAACCGTTTTTCGAACGTCAAAAAATTTAAAAATCGTTCCTTATACATATTGCTGATTGAACTATTGTCAAGGTAAAGAAAAAAAAGCACAATGAATTATTTTCTCATTGGATATTTAATAAAATTTACATAAAATCAAGATCAAGGAAATTACCTGCGGTGAAGATACTTGGTTTAATTTTCTAATGAGGATTTTGCTATTGAACCTTCCATTTTGGATTACAACTACATTTTAAAATTAACCTTAAAATGAAAGAAGGAGAAACAATCGCTTCTCCTTCTTTCTGACGGTAGTTGTATGTATCTCCTACAATTTACTATTCACGTCAATTGCATTCAATTCTTCGAAAGCCTGTTTAAGCCGGGTAACAAATGCTTCTTCACCTTTACGTAACCATACACGAGGATCATAGTATTTTTTATTTGGAGAATCTGCCCCTTCAGGATTACCAATTTGATCTTGAAGATAGTCGTGGTTTTTAGCTTCATAACCTTTGATACCATCCCAAAATGCCCATTGCATATCTGTGTCAATATTCATTTTGATCGCACCGTATGAAATTGCTTCCGCGATTTCTTCAGGAGAAGAACCAGAGCCACCGTGGAATACAAAATTAACTGGCTTCTCTGCAGTCAAGCTGTATTTTTCACGAATATAATCTTGTGAATTTTGAAGAATAATAGGTTGCAGCTTTACATTACCTGGCTTATATACACCATGTACATTACCAAAGGCTGCTGCTACTGTAAATTTGTCAGAAACTTTAGATAATTCTTCATATGCATATGCTACTTCTTCAGGCTGTGTATATAATTTAGAACTATCTACATCTGAATTGTCTACACCGTCTTCTTCTCCTCCCGTAACACCCAACTCAATTTCCACTGTCATACCGAGTGGTTTCATGCGTTCCAAATATTTTTTAGATATCTCAATATTTTCCTCGATAGATTCTTCGGAAAGATCAAGCATGTGAGAAGAAAATAATGGTTTACCATTTTGAGCAAAGAATTTTTCACCTGCGTCTAATAAACCATCGATCCATGGTAACAGCTTTTTAGCAGCATGATCGGTGTGCAGGATAACAGCTACACCGTAGTGCTCTGCTAATAAATGCACATGGTGAGCAGCAGAAATTCCGCCTAGAATACAAGCTTTCAAACCATCATTATTTAATGTTTTTCCAGCATAAAATTGTGCTCCACCATTTGATAACTGTATAATTACAGGAGAATTAACTGCCTTTGCCGTTTCCATTACAGCGTTTATGGAATTTGTTCCGATTACATTTACAGCAGGCAACGCAAACTTATGTTGTTTTGCTAGTTCAAATAATTCTTGTACTTGATCACCTGTCAATACACCTTTAAAATCTTTTAGGCTCATATTTTTGTTTGTATTTTAATTGCTTTTTGTTTTTGAAGTTTAAAGATAGTGATTTTTTTATTCTTTAAAAAGAATAGTGTAAAAAATACACTAAGAAAAACACAATACATTTATTTCTTATTTAATAGTTATTGGTATCTTTAGAGATACTTACATATTAATTACTACATAATAATGGTTGAGATTTACGGCATAAAAAATTGTAACACGGTAAAAAAAGCTTTAGACTGGTTGAAAGAACACGAGATTGCATATACATTTCATGATTTTAAAAAGGAACCCGCCAAGGAAGAGAAATTGACTGAATGGGCAGAAAAAGTATCATGGGAACAACTCGTTAATAAGAAAGGGACAACCTGGCGCAAACTAACGAAGGAAGAACAAGACAGTGTAAAAGACACATCATCTGCAATACGGGTTTTATCGGTTAATAATAGTATGATTAAACGACCTATCATAGAATACAACAATCTCGTTCTTTTGGGATTCGATGACAATATTTATTTAAGCACACTAAAAGTTCCTCAATAGTATGATAAAAAGATTATATTTTACAGCATTAACAACGGCTTGTCTATTCGTTTTCGCTTCTTTAGGAGCTCAGGAAAAAAGTTTATATAATTATACAGAAGCTTTTGCTACGGATTTTTACAAAAGCAACGGTACATTATATCGTTCCGCAAGCGGTAAGCCAGGTCCTTCCTATTGGCAAAATTCAGCAAGCTATAGTATTAAGGTCAAGCTGGATGATAAAATAAATCGCATAACCGGTTCGGTCACTACAACTTACATTAATAATAGTCCTGAAGATCTTGACTTTATTTGGTTACAGTTGGATCAGAATCTATTTAATAACGATTCGAGAGGTCAAGCCACAATTCCGCTTCAAGACAGCCGCTACGGGAATTCTAAGAACACCTTTGATGGTGGTTATACAATTCGAAATGTTAGAGCAGACTCGCAGTCCGATGTTACTTATAGCATCAGCGATACGCGTATGCGACTCAATTTACCTACGCCATTGAAAGCCAATGGAGGTAAGGTGTCATTCAGCATGGATTTTGAATTTACCGTTCCAGAATATGGAGCAGATCGCACGGGTATTTTGAACACCTCGAATGGCAATATCTATGCGGTTGCGCAGTGGTATCCAAGAGTATGTGTTTTTGATGATATTCTTGGATGGAATACACATCCTTATACCGGACCTGGCGAATTTTATTTGGAGTTTGGGGATTACGATGTGGAGATTACCGCTCCTGCAAATCATATCGTGGTTATGGGTGGCGAACTGCTTAATCCGGAAGAAGTTTTTACCAAAGAACAGTTGGATCGTTACCATCAAGCGAAGTCTTCAAACAAAACTGTACTTATTCGTTCGGAAAGTGAAATAACCAAAGCTTCGTCTAGGCCCAATAAAAATGAACTGACGTGGAAGTATATGTTAAAAAATGCCCACGATGTCGCTTGGGCTTCATCTACTGCCTTTATTTTAGATGGTGCGAAGATTAATCTGCCTAGCGGCAAATCCGCATTAGCTTTGTCAGCCTACCCAAAAGAAAGCAACGGAGGGAATGCCTGGGAAAGATCGACCGAATATACAAAAGCGTCCATTGAGCATTATTCAAAAAAATGGTATGAGTACCCTTATCCTGTAGCTGTTAATGTTGCTTCCAATGTAGGAGGAATGGAATATCCTGCGATTTCTTTCTGTGGCCATAAGGCTAAAGCGGCCAATCTTTGGGGGGTTACTGATCATGAATTTGGGCATAATTGGTTTCCAATGATTGTTGGTAGCAACGAGAGATTGCATGGATGGATGGATGAAGGGTTTAATACTTTTATCAATGATATTTCGACTGAGGTGTTCAATAAAGGTGAATACCATATAAAATATGGACAACGCAATAGCATGACCCCCGTTTTGTTCAATTCCAATTTGGAAGCCGTTATGAACACGCCTCAAAACATGAAAGAACGTAATATTGGTATTCTTTTGTATTATAAGCCAGCATTTGCACTTCATTTATTGAGAAATGAGATCATCGGTAAAGATCGTTTTGATGCTGCGTTTAAAAAATACATTGAAGTATGGGCTTACAAACACCCCGCCCCTGAAGATTTTTTCCGATTGATAGAAAATGAAACTGGAGAGAACCTAAACTGGTTCTGGAGAGGGATGTTTCAATATAATTGGCAGATGGATCAGGCGGTTACCGATGTACGATACATGGAATCCGACCCATCAAAAGGTGCGATCGTGAGCGTAGACAATTTAGGTAAATTGCCTATGCCGGTAGAAATCGAGGCAATTACCGAAAGTGGTAAAAAAATTACGGTAAAATTACCTGTGGAAATTTGGGAAAGAAACACAAGATGGACATTTAAGATTCCTTCAACAGAAAAATTGACCACAGTCAAATTGGATCCACGAAATGTATTCCCTGACATCAATCCAGAAAATAACACTTGGAACACAAAATAGCATGAACAAAATAAATTACGTAGTGGCCCTAATCGTATTTCTGTTAGCAGGGATTGCCACGCCGATACAGGCACAAGATTATACGGGAATCGTATACGAACTAGAGAGTAGCCATACACTATGGAACGTGACGGTTACTAATCTACGCACCAAAGAACAGGTCAATACCGATCGGGAAGGAAGGTTTAAAATCAGTGCTAAACTTTACGATTATTTGGAGCTCGAATTACCGGGCTATCAAAAAGATACGGCATTTCTTTATGAGGAAGGTGTACGGAGAATCTATTTATTGCGTGATGACAATACCATTCTTATTAATGAGGTATTGGTGACTCGTTTAACAGATAGCCGCTTGATCGCAGAAATTGCGCGGGCAAAAAACGAAGGCAAGGTAGTCGATGCCAGTCAACAACAAGGGGGATTGCGTGTTTCCCCTTCCCGTCTCTTTGGTCGCAAGGCAAAAGAAGCGCGTAAAAATCTCGACCTATTAATTACCGAGCAAAATAATCGCCAGATCGATCGTAAATTTACCAATCAGCTTATTGCATCTTTGGTTCCCCTTTCAGAAGATGAAATACCCCTATTTAAAGAACGGTACCGTCCTAAATTAGAATTCGTACAAATTGCTTCTCCGCAAGATTTACAGGTTTACATATTGGATTCTTACAAAAAGTTCAGAGCAGAAGATTAAACTTTTAGGCACTACAAATCTGATATATTGGATTGTAGTGCTATCGTATTACCATAAAGACGAGGAATATTTGATTTTCATATCTCGTTTAGGATGTAAAAAAATATAATGTAGTATCCACTAAACTTTTACCAGCATCATCTGTTTTAGTACTGTTATATTAATCACAAATAGCTTGAAATGGTAGACACCGATAAACAAGCAACTCTAAAATAACACTACAGGTATGAAAGTAGCATTAATAGGTGCCAGCGGGTTTGTTGGTTCAGCCATTCTTAAAGAATTAAAAGAAAGAAGACATGAAGTCACCGGTATTGTTCGTGACCCTTCAAAAATTATACCCCAGACTAATGTGCTTGCCGTACAAGCTGATGTAAATGACACGAATGCACTAAGTGCTGTTATTAAAGGCCATGATGCCGTGATCTCTGCATTCAGTGCGGGCTGGACTAATCCAAATCTCTACGATGATTTTAAACGAGGGGCACGTTCTATTCTAGAAGCTGTCAAAGAATCGGGTGTTAAGCGATTTATTGTTATTGGTGGGGCAGGTAGTTTGTACGTTGATGAAAATATACAACTCGTCAATACTCCCGATTTCCCACAGGATTTCAAGCCAGGCGCACTAGCTGCGGCTGAATATTTAAAATTCGTAGAATTAGAAAACGGATTAGATTGGACATTTTTTAGTCCTGCCATTGAAATGAATGCGGATACTTCAGGTATACGGACGGGCAAATATAGAACTGGTTTGGATAATCCCGTGTTCGATAACAAAGGCCGATCGTCCCTCTCTGTAGAAGATTTAGCTGTCGCTATAGTAGATGAATTGGAAAATGGACAATTTATCCAAAAAAGATTCACTGCTGCCTATTAGAATCTTGAAAGTCAGTATTTATTCCATGCTAATGGATAAATATATATAAAAAGCTTAGAATTTATTCTAGGCTTTTTATATTTACAATCTAAATAATTAGTTTCATGATGAAATACCCCCTATTTTTGATATTAAGTTTATTGGTAAATATGCTTTCAGCCCAAAAAAATGATAAAAAGCTTGAAGATAAGCTTAAAAATGAAATACAAAATTTTCAAGGTGACATTGGCATCTATGTACAACACGTAAGGCAGAACAAATATGTTGCTATTCAAGCAGACACCATATTTCCTACTGCTAGTATCGTGAAAGTTCCCATTTTAGTAGGTGTATTTCAAAAAATTGCGGAGGGGCAACTGCAACTAAACCAGTCCTTCCGATACGATGAAAAAAGGGTTTATGGAGGCTCGGGTCTGATGCAATTTTATAAGGATAGCGCACAAACAGATCTTTCTACTATGATCTCTTTGATGTTAACTTATAGTGACAATGTTTCCTCTCTTTGGCTACAGGAATTAGCTGGTGGTGGAACAGGTATTAATCCACTTTTAGAAAGATTAGGATTACAGCAAACTAAAATTAATTCTAGGACTCCCGGAAGAAAAGAGATTTGGAAAAAATATGGTTGGGGTCAAACTACGCCAAAAGAGATGGCTACCTTATTCTTATTAATCAGGAATGGTCAATTGATAGGTCAAAAGTATTCAGATAAGATGTATAGATATTTGAAAAATCAGTTTTACAATGAACGATCTTTATCTCAAATTCCACCTTATATCAATACTATTTCTAAAACAGGGTCAGTAAACGATGCCCGGGGTGAGGTTGTGCTAGTAAACGCTCCAAGCGGTGATTATGTATTCTGCATATTGACGAAAAACAACAAAGACCAAAGCTGGAACGATCAAAATGAAGCTGAGGTGCTGACTCGAAAAATTTCGAATATCATCTGGAACCACTTTGAGCCCAAGCAACCCTTCGTCCCGTTCGAATCGATCAAATAAAAAAAAGAATTAGGCAATTTGCCGTTGGTGGCTGCTCCGTTTTCGAGGAGTTAATCTTTCAAAAGCAAGGTCTAAAAATCAGTTAATTTTTAGACCTTGCTGTATTATTGAAAACCGTAGGAGACTATAAAATTGCTTCTCTCAATCGTACTAATTTTGTTAACATACCTTCCAAATGATCCAGATGAAGCATATTAGCACCGTCTGATTTGGCATTTGCAGGATCTGGATGTGTTTCAATAAAAAGTCCGTCTGCGCCTACGGCGATAGCCGCTTTTGCGATGGTTTCGATTAATTCGGGTTTGCCGCCCGTCACGCCAGACGTTTGGTTCGGTTGCTGCAAAGAGTGTGTACAATCCATTACTGTGGGCACATTGAACGCACGCATTGTAGGGATTCCCCTGAAATCAACGACTAGGTCTTGATAACCGAATGTATTTCCACGATCTGTAAGGAATACTTTTTCATTGCCGGACTCTTTCACTTTATCTACGGCAAATTTCATCGATTCGGCCGATAAAAATTGGCCTTTTTTAATGTTGATCACTTTTCCGGTTTCAGCAGCGGCAACCAATAATTCGGTCTGACGACATAAAAAAGCAGGTATCTGCAATACATCCACATAGGCTGCAGCCAACGCTGCCTCATGGCTTTCGTGAATATCTGTCACCGTAGGAACACCAAATTCTTTACCTACTTTCTCCAGAATCTTTAGCGCCTTTTCATCTCCTATACCTGTAAATGAATCCACACGGGAACGATTTGCTTTACGGTATGAACCTTTAAAAATATAAGGTATATTTAGCCTGTTCGTAATGGTAACGATTTTTTCGGCAATTCTTAACGCGATATCTTCACCTTCGATGGCACACGGTCCGGCCATTAAGAAAAACTGATTGGATTGCCCACTTTTTATTTGAGGCAAATATGTATTAATCATTTGTAAATATTAATTTCCTAATTCTGATATAAACTTAATGCGCATCAATTGAATATCTTCATACGTATAGTCCGCTTCACCCAATTCTTTCAGTGCTTCTTTAATAGAATCTACTTCAGCCGATTTGAAGTAATCATAAACTTCATCCTGTAAATCCTGATCAATCATTTCGTCGACAAAATAACCTATATTCAATCTTGTACCTGAGTATACAATAGATTCCACTTCTTTGAGTAGATCCTCATAGCTTATGCCTTTTGCCGAAGCAATATCATCCAGTCCTATTTTACGATCTATATTTTGAATTATAGACACTTTCAATGCAGACTTATTAGCTGTGCTTTTCACGACAAGATCCTGAGGTCTATCAATGTTGTTATCCTCTACATACTGTTTAATAAGCTCAATAAAAGGTGCGCCAAATTTCATCGCTTTACCCGACCCAACGCCATGGATTTGCTTAAGCTCCTCCGATGTAATCGGATAATGTGTACACATTTCGTCAAGCGAAGGATCTTGAAAAATAACAAAAGGCGGTAAAGATTTTTGTTTCGCTATTTTCTTTCGGAGATCTTTGAGCATCTTAAGTAACTCGGTATCCAACGCTGCCGAGCTTTGTGTAACATCATCTCCGCCATCCTCGTCGGTGAATTCCATTGGTTTATTGATGATGAATTTTACCGCATACGGATTATTTAGGTATTTTTTACCCGATTCCGTTAATGTCAACAATCCATAGTGATCAATATCTTTTTTGATGAAATCAGCCAATTCCGCCTGGCGGATCACCGAATTCCAATAATTTACACCCTCTTCTTTTCCTGAGCCAAATAATTTGTGTTCATCGTGTTTGTAGGATGAAACGGGTTGATTATTTTGCCCCATTAACACATTAATAATATGATGATCGTCAAATTTATCGCCTTGTTCTTTAATAAAACCTAAGACCTTAAATAATGGTTCTTCCGCATCAATGTGTGTTTTAGGGGCTCTACAATTGTCACACATATTATTGCATCCCGTCTCATCAAATTTTTCTCCAAAATAATGTAAAATTTGCTTACGACGACATACGGAAGATTCAGAATAATCGATTACTTCTTTTAAGATCTGTGTACCTATTTCCCGTTCGGAAACAGGCTTATCTTTCATGAACTTCGTCAGTTTTTCGACATCCTTCTTAGAATAGAAAGCCACACAGAGGCCTTCGCCCCCATCTCGACCGGCTCTGCCTGTCTCCTGATAATAGCCTTCCATTGATTTCGGAATATCATGGTGGATCACATATCTTACATCGGGTTTGTCTATTCCCATTCCAAAGGCAATAGTTGCAACAATCACTTCCACATCTTCCATCAAAAACTTGTCCTGTGTATCGGCACGTGTTTTTGCATCCAAGCCAGCATGGTATGGTAGTGCTTTTATTCCGTTAATATTAAGAACTTCGGCGATCTCTTCTACTTTCTTACGGCTAAGACAGTAAATAATCCCCGTTTTACCGCTATTGTTTTTAATAAATCTAACGATCTCTCTGACAACTTTATTCTTAGGTCGAACCTCATAATACAAATTAGACCGATTGAATGAAGACTTGAATAATGTAGCATTATTCATCTGCAAGTTTTTTCGAATGTCTGATTGCACTTTTGGTGTTGCAGTAGCCGTTAGGGCAATGATAGGGATATTTTCGCCGATACCATTTATTATCTGACGTATCTTTCGGTACTCAGGACGAAAATCATGTCCCCATTCAGAAATACAATGCGCTTCATCGACAGCTACAAAAGAAACTTTTATCGATTTTAAGAATAACACATTATCCTCTTTTGACAACGATTCTGGAGCCACGTATAACAACTTTGTTTTTCCTGCAGAAACGTCTGCTTTCACTTTGGTAATGTCGCCTTTTGTCAAAGACGAGTTTAAAAAATGAGCTATACTTTCATTCCCCCCAAATGCACGAAGCTGATCCACTTGATTTTTCATTAACGCAATCAACGGCGATATGACTATTGCCGTTCCATCGCTCATTAATGCAGGTAACTGATAACAAATTGACTTCCCTCCGCCAGTCGGCATAATTACGAACGTATCTTTCTTATTTAATACATTTGTAATAATTGCCTCCTGATCTCCTTTAAAAGTATCAAAACCAAAAAATTCTTGCAGATTATCAAACAGTGATTTTTCTATTTCCATCGACGCAGACACAAAATTAGATAGACTCTTAAGTTAACTAAGTTAAAAAACTTATTTTTGTAAATATTAAAGTAAAAATAACATTTTTTCGGTGAAAAACAACATTGACATTAAAAAAGAGGCTATACGGGTTTTAGAGCTTGAGGCTCAAGCAATACAGGCACTGGTTTCTAAAATTGACACTGACTTTGAGCAAGTAGTGGGGGAAATATTGGCGTTAAAGGGTCGTGTTATATTAACAGGCATCGGCAAAAGTGCAATCATTGCTCAGAAAATCGTAGCAACGTTAAACTCTACTGGAACCCCTGCTATTTTCATGCATGCGGCTGATGCTATACACGGTGATTTAGGCATTATCCAGAAAGATGATCTGATTATTGCTCTGTCCAAAAGTGGTAATACACCAGAAATAAAAGTATTAGTGCCGTTTTTAAAACATAGCCAAAATAAGCTTGTCGCATTGGTGGGTAATACGGCATCGTTTCTTGCCGACAAAGCAGATTATATTCTCGATACGACAGTGGAATGCGAAGCATGTCCGAATAACTTGGCTCCCACCACCAGCACAACAGCTCAATTGGCAATGGGCGATGCACTCGCGGTTTGCCTCCAATCTGCACGTCAGTTCACAGATAAAGATTTTGCTAAATATCATCCGGGTGGTGCTTTAGGCAAGCAACTCTACCTTAAAGTGGCGGATTTATCAGATGCAAATGGCAAGCCACTTGTATCACCTGAGGATCATATCCGAAAAGTAATTATTACTATTACGAAGTATAGACTAGGCGCTACTGCAGTTATTAATAATGACGAAATTATTGGTATTATTACCGATGGTGATATACGTCGTATGCTGGAACGATATGATAGTATTTCCGATCTTACTGCTAAAGATATTATGGCACTGCGACCTAAAATGATTGACTCCGCCGAGTTAGCTGTGAACGCGTTACATAAGATGCGTGAGAATAACATCTCGCAGTTGTTGGTAACAAGAAATGGCGATTTTGCGGGTATTATACACATTCAGGATTTACTGAAAGAAGGAATTATTTAATCTTTCGTAGTTCGATAATTTGTAAAAATATTGTTAATTTAAGCACGTGAAATCATTTCCAGTCCAATTTGTAGTACATTTGGTACGTATATTGAATGTACAAGTAGATTGAAAATAATATTTAATGTAATAACTATGAATAAGGTTTTAAATGTAGTAGCGGTAGTGGTAGCTTTTATCTCATTAACAGCTATGAGCGTAGCCATCGGCGAATTTAAGTTTGAAAAAGAAACACATGATTTTGGAGGTATTCCTCAAGGGACACCTGTTTCCCACGAGTTTAAATTCACAAATGCCGGGGATGCTCCGATCATTATATCGGAAGTAGCGCCATCATGTGGTTGTTCTGTAGCAGATTTTTCGAAAACACCAATTAAACCAGGAGAGACCGGCACGATTAAAGCCACGTTTAATGCAGCTGCAAAGGGTCCATTTACAAAATCTTTCACTGTAAAATCTAACACAAAGACACCTGTAAAAACCCTTACTGTTAAAGGAACAGTTCAATAATTGAAAACAGATATTGTTAAAGCCACACGAAAACGTGTGGCTTTTTTTTGTCCAGCAGTTTCTTTTTTTTGTATTAGGCATTCGTGAATGCAAAGCATTTTATCTAAGTTTGCACACAACAAAAATGATTACTTCATGCCAAAAATTTCACAAAAAGGCATCAATATGCCTGCCTCACCGATTCGAAAATTAACACCCTTTGCAGATCAAGCTAAAAAAGACGGTAAAAAGATTTACCATTTAAATATTGGTCAGCCGGATATTCAAACTCCTGAGGTGATGTTGAATGCCCTCAAAAACATCGACTTTAAAGTATGGGCGTACACTGCATCTGAAGGGACAGCATCTTACAGAGGTAAACTAGCCGAATATTACAATAAATTGAATTATACTATAGCTCCAACGGATATATTAGTTACGAATGGAGGTTCGGAAGCTATTACCATTGCAATGCAGTCTTGCTTAAACCCCGGTGAAGAAATTATTATTCCCGAACCATTTTATGCCAATTACAATGGCTTTGCCTGTTCGTCGGGTATCGTCATTAAGCCAATCATGTCATATATTGATAGCGGATTTGCTTTACCTTCTATTGCCGAATTCGAAAAAGTGATCACTGAAAAGACAAAAGCTATAGCCATTTGTAATCCCAATAACCCTACAGGTTATTTGTACTCTCGGGAAGAGTTAGAAGCTTTACGCGTTTTATGCCTTAAATATGATTTGTATCTATTTTCTGATGAGGCCTACCGCGAGTTCTGCTACGACGGTCGGGAATTTATCTCGCCGATGCATTTGGAAGGTCTAGAAAATCATGTCGTTGTTTTAGATACTGTGTCCAAAAGGTATTCGGCCTGCGGCGCACGTATTGGTTGTTTAATCACCAAAAACAAAGGGCTATATCAAACCGCTTTAAAATTTGCACAAGCGCGTTTAAGTCCATCCCTGGAAGGGCAAATTGCAGGAGAGGCTGCAGTAGACACACCGGATTCCTATTTTGAAGCTGTTTCTAAAGAGTATACGACTAGAAGAGACACCTTAGTAAACGGTTTAAATAGCATTAACGGCGTGTTTTGTCCAAACCCCGGAGGTGCTTTTTACGTTGTCGCTAAATTGCCAATCGACGATGCAGACAGATTCTGTCAATGGATGCTAGAAGATTTTAATTACAACAATGAAACAGTTATGATGGCTCCGGCAACAGGATTCTATAGCACAGTAGGATTTGGAACGAACGAGGTGCGATTAGCTTATGTCTTAAATCAAGAAGATTTAAGGAAGGCTTTGATTTGTTTGGAGAAAGCTTTGGATGTATATCCAGGGAAAATGGCTTAAAAAATTCTTTTCACGATAGATGAAAAAGTGGATGTCTACATATTCGAAATGACAACGATTTCGTGATCTTTTGACAGTCTCGTTTTTTATTAAAACAATTTTGTATTCCATTGGTTCTTTATGTAGAAACAAATAGATAAGACTATGGATAAATTAAAGCAATTTGATTTAATGGCGAAGATTTCACGGGAATTAGAAGACGTGAGAAATAGTCAACAGGCGGTATTGGAAAAGATCGGTAAAATAGAAGTTGATAATATTGAACTCGGTGATAAAATGATAGAGAATAAGATGCCAGATATTTATCAACGTACAGCAGACAATTCTGATGCAATAAAAGAAATTTTGGAGTCATTCCAAAATAAAACAGAGGAGTTTGGTGAAAAGAACAATGTTGACAAACTGCGAGAGCAGGAAGAAATTAAGAATCTGAAGTAAAAAATAATCAGATCCCAAAGAGAAGAAAGGCCATTGTATAAATGGCCTTTCTTTGTCATAGGCTATTTTGATTACCTAGCCTTCTTACCAGATGATAATGCGTTTCTCTTTAGGTACATAAAGCTTATCGCCTTCCTTTGTGTCCCAAGCATCGTGAAAACCATCCAAGTTAATGATAGGCGCAAATGCGCGATATTGAGCTGGCGAATGTGGATCCGTTTTCACTTGATTCACTACAAATTCATCGGTTGTTTTTGTCCGCCATATGGTTGCCCAAGACAAGAAGAAACGTTGCTCTGGTGTAAATCCATCAATTTTACCAGGATTTCCATTGTCTTTTAAATACATTTTTAATGCATCGAAAGCTACCGATGATCCTCCTAAATCACCAATATTTTCACCCAATGTAAAACGACCGTTTACAAATACACCAGGAACAGGCTCATATCCTTCAAACTGAGCTACCAAAGCGTTAGCAGCTGCATCGAATTCCGCTTTATCTTCTTCCGTCCACCAGTTGTTCAAATTGCCATTACCATCATACTGCGATCCCGAATCGTCAAATCCATGAGATAGTTCATGACCGATAACGGCGCCTATTCCACCAAAGTTAACTGCGGCATCTGCCTTATAATCGTAAAATGGAGGTTGTAATATAGCCGCTGGAAATACAATTTCGTTAAACAACGGGCTATAATAAGCGTTTACCGTTTGTGGTGTCATACCCCATTCTGTTTTATCAACCGGTTTGCCCTGTTTTTCTAAATTCTGTTGAAAAGCCCACAAGTTGATACTCTTTACATTATCATATAGCGAAGTACCCACATCTATTTGCGAATAATCTTTCCATTTGTCTGGGTATCCTATTTTTACTTTGAATTTTGCTAACTTTTCCAATGCCTTCTCTTTCGTCACAGGAGACATCCATACCAAATCGTTAATGTGCACTTCAAAGGATTTGATTAAATACTGTACCAACTCCTCACAAGCTGCTTTTGCTTCTTCCGGAAAATGTTCTTCCACGTATAATTTCCCCAACAGATCGCCTACTGTTCCATTTACAAATTCCAAACCGCGCTTATCCAATGCGCGTTGTTCTTTTTGTCCTTTCAATTTACGTCCATAGAAATCAAATGACAATTCATCAAGTTCTTTTGTCAGGTAACCCGTCGCACCATTGATAATATGGAATTTCAGATATTCCTTGATCTGCGGAAGGTTTGTTTGATTTAAGATCTGATCCAAATTTTGGTAATATTTTAGTTCGCCAATAATTACGGTATCTGCTTTGAAACCTAGATCGGCTAAATATTGTGCAACATCTATATTTTTTACCAAATCTTTTAGGTCTTTAACCGCTACCGGGTTGTACCTTTTTTGTGCATCACGTGATTCCTCGATCGTTTTTAGATTAGCTGCTATCGATTTTTCGAATTCAACAATTTTAGGGCCTTTCAGATCTCTTGTTTTTTGATCCACTTTGTTGTACAGCTTTGAAATAAAATCACTATAATAGGCTAAGGTTTCTGTATTCTTTTCGTCAATCTTTTGATAATATGAACGACCTAACCCCAAACTTTCCCCCCCAAGGTACACCGCATTCATATTACTATTTTTCATGTGGGCATATACATATCCTCCAAAAAATGGATTCCCCCCGGCTGGGCCATATTTAACAAAGTATGCATATAGCTCGGTTAGACTATTCACTTTATCAAGAGCCTGTAGCTGATCCTGGATCGGTTCTAAACCTATTTGATCACGTGTTGTGAAGTCGATATACGATTTGTATAGATCTGCTATTTTTTGTCCATCCGACCCCTTTTCAAATTTTGTATCTAACGATTCTTTCAGAATTTTTAAACTGGCAATATCTGTATTTTCACGAAGTTCGTCAAAAGATCCCCAACGTGCTTTATCCGAAGGGATTTCTACC
This sequence comes from Sphingobacterium olei, assembly GCF_005048855.1. Taxonomy (GTDB): domain Bacteria; phylum Bacteroidota; class Bacteroidia; order Sphingobacteriales; family Sphingobacteriaceae; genus Sphingobacterium; species Sphingobacterium olei. Next base: position 908,932 of record NZ_SUME01000001.1, on the reverse strand, counting down.
GTTTTCATCCAATTTCCATTCACATAATTATAAAAATCGTCTTGAGCACGAACAGTTTGATCCATAAGCGATAGATTGATTGCTTTACCGTCTTGAGCAAAAGAATAGGCCGAAGTCGATAATAATACGGTCAATACAAAAATTTTCTTCATATTTATACTAAAATTATTATATGCAAACATAATAAAACCTATGCGAAATGTTAAGTAACTATTTTATATAACTATTTTATACAAAATATCCATGTTTTGGAAACACAAAGAATGAGGACACGAAGTAGCATGAGTGATATGAAAACAAACAAAAAACGAATAAAATATTATGGATATTCCATGTGGGTATTAAAGAACCTAGCTTGCGAGCTCGTGAATGCCATTGAAAAAATATACTAATCAATAACAATTACACATGAAATGATTATAGAAGTAGACGGTAGCACATATAACATTGTCATTCAATCCTCCTCCAAGGCTATTGCGATCGGAGCCTATAAAAATCAGATGATTCATCTGCATGTACCGTACACAGTACCTACAGCAGAACTATATGCGTATATACGCGCCAATAGCCGACTCATCAAAAACTATATAACACAAATCAATTCAGAAAAAGAGATCAGTTCTTTTCAGATTTTTGATACTACGTTTCCCCTCGTAATCAAATCGCAAATACCTATTCCCTATCTTTATCAAGATAGAATATATGCATCTGCATATCCCACCCATAAAAAAGCTATCGATAATTTACAACTCAGTCTTTTACTGCAACAGCTTACCCTTCAGATTAGTGCATGGGAAGAACACTTGGATATACTTCTTTTCGAGATTAAAACACGAAAATTAAAAACAAATTATTTCACTATTTGTACTAGGAATAAGCGCATCACATTTTCATCAGATCTTATCCAAAAGTCAATCGGATTTATTTCGTTTATTTGTGGAGAAGCTGTTATGTGTTTAGCGCATACTGATGCCCAAGAGCGACCCCGTCTCTTGGACAAATTTGTAAAAGATTGGAAACAGTACAAAAAAATAGTATCCTATGAACGAGAGTATACAGATTGACATGACTATTGCTGTAGCTGATTTGGATATACTAGATCGCTACTTTGATCCCCAAACTCTCATTTCCGTGCTAACTCAGCCGGACCTGAAAGCTCTGAAGGAATCGTTATTGGAAGTCGTAGAAGATAAAGATGGCGGACCACAGATAGGTGATTTACGTATCAGTAACTGGCAATACGACCTAAGCAAAAATACAGGCAAGTTTCGATTACATTTTGCAATAGATCGACAATTTTGTTGCAGCGACACGCAATCCTGTGTAGCTGATTATGTGGATTTTTCGTTTGTAAAACAACCCGATGATCATCTGATTGCAAGCGCAACATATTTTAATTGGTCTGTCAACAATTAATAAAAAAATGACGCGTATCCCCTATCGTTTTAAGTATAATAACACTTCGTTTGCCCACTATTGGTCGCAAGGTGTAGGCAAAGAGTTACTCAATCAGTTGGGTTACGTGCCCGATTTGACTATTGCGGAAAAATTTATTCCACTATTGTATCAGTGGGATCGTCCGGGCGATCAAGTTGTAATTGATCTTTTCGAACAGGTGGGTTTTTCTATCGGCAATGCATGTCTTTTCGATTATATCGATCAAAATCCACTTACTGATAATCAGAAAACCGTATTCGATAATTTTTTTAGACACATCGATACAAATCCCGATTGGTTAGACCGAAAAAAGCTACAGGTTGGAGCAGAATTAAGCAGACGACCAGGGTTAACTTCTCTTATCGTCCTTCGTGACTATTGTTTAATGGGAGGATATGAATCTGCGGCTATAAATAAACCTTTGATCTATACGGGGGCCTTAAAAAAAGGAGCAGCTAAGCGGTTAACTGAAACCGTAGAATTTTGGGTGCAGATTGTGAAAGAAAGTGCGTTGGAAACTCCTAATATGGGATTCAAACATGTACTCTCTACCCGTATGGTACATTCTTTTGCACGTGTCAATATACTTGCAAAGACAGATTGGGATAGCGGTAAATGGGGCGTACCACTTAACAGTTGGGATATGTTGGCTACTAATTTAGGATTTTCGCTCGTATTCTTGGTTGGCCTCCGACGTATGGGTATACAACCGAGCGAAGAAGAAATAGCTGGCCTTTTCCATCTTTGGAAATATGTCGGATACCTATTAGGTATACCGCTAGAGATTATTCCTGAAAACGAAAATGAAGCTATTGAAGCTTTATTCTATTGGACTATGACCCAACGCGAAGGTGATGAAGATACTGTAGCATTAGCTACAGCACTAAAAGACGAACCTATACATGCTCATTATCCGAAGCAGCTACTTATGCGACAGATGATGCGTGAAGTTCATCTCTATTACAATCGCTATTTGTTGGGTGATTATTCCTGCGATCAACTGGGGTTACCGTCTACTACGATTGGTAGACTGGCAGTTATTAATATCTGGAAAACCAAAAAGCAGGAAAAGAGGATGGGCGAAATAGGTTTTCGAGAAAAAATGATTATTGAGGGCGCGACCGAGCAGGAAAATGTACGGTTAATCTATCAAGACTTCAATAGGCAATAACATACATATTGACTACATTATATGCTATGCTAAAACCTTTTATAATAATCTCTTGTGCATTTTTATTTCTTTTTGTATCTTCGGATGGAAACCTACATACAAATGAAGAAACTATTAATTACTCTCTCTTTTGCAGCTAGCCTTACGGTACAAGCGCAACAAAATCCTATCTTTGAAGGTTATTATGCAGATCCGGAAGGTATCGTTTACAATAATACTTTTTGGGTCTACCCTACCTTTTCCGCGGCATATGAAGATCAGATCTTTTTTGATGCCTTTTCGTCCAAAGATCTTAAAACGTGGACTAAGCATTCCAGAATCTTAGATACGACCGAAGTAAAATGGGCCAAACGTGCGATGTGGGCGCCTGCTGTTATCGAAAAGGACGGAAAATATTATTTATTTTTTGGCGCTAATGATGTCCATGAAGGCCAAGTGGGCGGCATAGGTGTTGCCGTTGCAGACAAACCCGAAGGACCTTACAAAGATTTATTGGGTAAGCCATTGATCAATGAGATCATTAATGGAGCACAACCCATCGATCAATTTGTATTCAAGGATAAAGATGGTACGTATTATATGTATTATGGAGGCTGGAAACATTGTAATATGGTAAAGCTCAAACCAGATTTCACGGGTATCCTGCCTTTCGAAGACGGAAGTTATTACAAGGAAGTGACACCTAAAGATTATGTAGAAGGTCCATTTATGTTTATCCGGAATAATAAATATTATTTTATGTGGTCCGAAGGCGGATGGGGTGGCCCACATTACAAAGTTGCCTACGCTATTGCAGATTCTCCTTTTGGCCCTTTTGAACGCATCAATACAGTCCTTGAGCAAGATCCGGAAATTGCTACAGGTGCGGGACACCATTCGGTCATTCAGGTGCCTAATAAGGATAAGTTCTATATGGTTTATCACCGCAGACCACTTGGAAAAACAGGTGCTAATGAGCGTGTAACCTGTATAGACGAAATGAAATTCGATAAAGATGGTTATATTCTGCCTGTCAAAATGACATTTGAAGGGGTAAGTTATAAGCTGAAATAAAAAAATAAATATTATCTATATAAACAATAAATCCCGCGACTGCGGGATTTATTGTTTATATAATGATCACTAACACTTATAACTTATCAATAGCATCATTCAACGTTTTTGAAGGACGTAAAGCTTCGGTAGCCAGTTCATCATTAGGAAAATAATATCCACCGATATCCTGTTTTTTACCTTGTGCTCCGATCAGTTCTTCGTTGATTTTAACTTCATTTTCAGATAAAACCTTTGCCAACGGTGCAAATTTAGTGGCTAGTTCCGCATCTTTTGTTTGTGCTGCCAATGCCTCTGCCCAATATGCCGTTAGATAATAGTGGGAACCACGGTTATCGATCTGACCAACTTTACGTGCTGGTGATTTGTCATTTGCCAGGAATTTTTCTGTAGCTACATCCAATGTTTCCGCTAATACTAGTGCTTTAGGATTGTTTTGTGTTTGTGACAGGTGCTCCAAGGAAGCTCCTAGAGCTAAAAATTCACCCAACGAATCCCAACGAAGATACCCTTCTTCTAAGAACTGTTCAACGTGTTTAGGGGCCGAACCACCAGCACCTGTTTCGAAAAGTCCACCACCATTCATTAATGGAACGATAGATAACATTTTCGCTGAAGTTCCCACTTCAAGAATCGGGAATAAATCTGTTAAATAGTCACGCAATACGTTACCGGTCACAGAAATTGTATCTAAACCTTCGCGGATACGATCTAAAGAGAATTTAGTCGCTTCAACAGGATTCATAACGAAAATATCTAATCCGTTAGTATCAAAATCTCCCAAGTATTTCTCAACCTTTTTAATGATTTCTCTATCGTGCGCTCGATTTTCGTCTAACCAGAATACTGCTGGAGTAGCTGATAGGCGAGCACGATTTACAGCGAGTTTAACCCAGTCCTGAATAGGTGCATCCTTTGTTTGGCACATACGGAATATATCACCCTCTTCAACAGCTTGTTCCAATAAAACATTTCCATTCGCATCTACCACACGGATTGTGCCTTGAGCGGCCGCTTGGAAAGTTTTATCATGCGAACCATACTCTTCTGCTTTCTGCGCCATTAAACCCACATTGGGAACAGAACCCATTGTCGTTGGATCTAATGCTCCGTTTTCTTTACAATCGTCAATTGTAGCTTGGTAAACACCAGCATACGAACGATCTGGAATAATAGCGATGGTATCTTGCGACTTACCATCTTTATTCCACATCTGTCCAGAGGTGCGGATCATGGCCGGCATCGAAGCGTCCACGATCACATCTGAAGGTACGTGGAGGTTGGTAATTCCTTTATCTGAGTTAACCATGGCTAGGTCCGGGCCGTTTTCGATAGCGGTTTCAATAGCTGCTTTTACTTCAGCTTCCTGAGGTTGTCCAGCTATCCTAGCGTATACTTCTCCTAGTCCATTATTCTTGTTTATGCCCAATTGGTTAAATAGTTCCCCATATTTTGTAAAAACGTCTTTAAAATATACTTCCACAATGGCCCCGAAAATAATAGGATCGGAAACCTTCATCATTGTTGCTTTCAGATGCGCAGATAATAGTACGCCTGCCGCTTTCGCTTCTTCGATCGTTGCCGCTACAAATGATTTTAACTTTCCTAAATTAAGAACGGATGAATCGATTACTTCGCCCGCTTTTAATTTTGCCAATCCTTTTAATTCCTTAACTGTACCATCGTTGGCAACGAACTCTATTTTAAACTGCGAATCGTTTTTTACAGTTATTGATTTTTCGGTTGCGTAAAAATCACCATCTTGCATAGAAGCAACCTTAGTTTTGCTTTCGGCAGACCAAGCGCCCATGGAGTGTGGGTTGGCTTTAGCATAGTTTTTCACGGCTTTAGGTGCTCGGCGATCCGAGTTTCCTTCACGTAGCACGGGGTTTACGGCAGAGCCTAAAATCTTAGCATAGGTAGTTTTAATATTTTGCTCTTCTTCTGAGCCTGCGTTATCGGGATAATTAGGTACATTATATCCTGCTGTTTGTAATTCCGCAATAGCTCCTTTTAACTGTGGAATAGAAGCCGAAATATTTGGTAATTTAATAATATTTGCGTCAGGTTGAGTAGCCAATTGGCCGAGTTCAGCTAATGCATCAGCTGTTTTTTGTTCAGCAGTTAAGTACTCTGGAAAATTTGCGAGAATACGCCCTGCTAATGAAATATCTCTTAATTCAACATCGATATCAGCTGTTTTAGCAAAAGCCTGAACAATAGGTAAAAACGAATATGTCGCCAGTAAAGGAGCTTCATCCGTTTTAGTGTAAATGATTTTAAATGACATAATTTTTATTGTGTATTATTAATTTTCATACGTATTTTATTACTTCGTGAACTCGCGAGCTCGATTATTTTCATTCGTATTATCGGCGTTAGTGTTCATGGACAGTTCACTGAGATAACGTTAAATTTCACCCATAGAAGTGTGCTATTTTTAAAATTCGCCTAAAGATAAGAAAATCAAATTTAAATCGCCATAAAAGGGTTAATTATGACCTGGGTAGATAAAAAAGAGAAGAAAAAGTATAGATTCTCCTAAAATAACAGATCTAATTTTTAGAAGATCTGCTATTTTGGGAAATCAATTTTCAATCATCGGGAATTACGTAAACAATACATCCCGGATATGGACATCCCGATCGAATGAAGCTTTGGCAAAAGGACACAGGGGAAGCACTTTAATGGCATTATCCCGAGCATACTCTACTGCCTTATACAGCATAACATGCCCTATACCCTTTCCCTTCTCTTGAGGGTCAACTTCTGTATGATCGATGATGATTTTGTCAGGTCCGGCAACGGAATAGGACATCTCTCCGATCTGTTTTCCGTCTTCTAAGGCTACGAAGCGACCTTTGCTTCCTTCTTGTTGGTGTTGGATTATCATGTGTTTTTCTCCTTTACTTTTTTATTTACCTAAACGTATTTGTTCAATGATTTTATCCTCTTGAAGCGCTTTAAGTGGTACTATTTTATCCACCATATCATTAGGTATCGTCATGGAAAGTACGTAATGTTTAATAAGCCATTTGTCCTCTTCCATAACTAAAACACCCGAGCCCCGACAGATTTTCATCTGGGTATCTAACAATTCATCTACCCAAGCTGTTTGACCATCTGTCGAAAAATTTACAAAACGGGCTAACGACTTAAAATCCCAGGCACGGCCTTTATCAAAATGTGGCTTAGCGTATACCATGAATTCGGATTTATTCCAACGTTCTGTCGCATCGGTCCCGATAAATATCGACTCCGTGTGCAATAAATCAAAATAGGCCTTAAAATCAGCCCTTGATGCCGAAAAATGCCATTTATCAAGTGTGTTGGTAATGGCAGTCGTATCCCTTACCTGTGAAAAACATAACTGAACTGACAAGAAAGAAAGGAAGATCACTGTGTGTTTTTTCATGGTTTTGAATTTTAATTCGGAATCCAATTTACATTATTTTTAACAGATCTGCATATATTGCAACTATATTATCCACAATTGGGGCTGAGTTTAAAAAACTATTCTTTATTTTCGTGCGTTTAAATCACAGCATGAGATATTTATCTACCGTCCTATTATTATATTTCGCTTATCTGCAAAATAGTACTGCACAATTCGTTACTATACAAGATTCTAGCCTCATTATACGGGATACTTCCCAATTCGTAAATAGTAAATTATATGACGTAGTGGATCTATTTCAGGATATTAATCCCTTTAGAAAGGCAGATACCACTTCGATACAGAAAACAAGATCCGGGATTTCCTATTTACCCAACATCAACTATAATCCGAGCATTGGCTTTCAGATCGGTTTGAAAGCTGTCGGAGGCGTGTATCTAGGTGATAAAAAAAACACGAGCATGTCTATTTTCGCCACCTCTGTCAATTATACGACCCGGGGAATATTTTATGCTTATTTAGCACACGATACCTACACTAAAGATAACAAGTGGAATCTGAAAGGAAATTTAGTAGGTGCAAAAATGGTCGGACTCGATTACGGACTCGGCATAGGAGCCCCGCTTGATCACCCAGAAGCAGACGAAGTTATTATGAATAATCCAGAACGTAACCGATATGTCAATCATTATAACATATATGGATTTAGTGAACGATTATATAAACAGTTATTACCCGGTATGTTTGTAGGCGGGGGCATATTTTTTGAATTAAAACGAGATATCCGGACTTCCAGTGAGTTTGAAACCTCACCAAATGAGATTTACGGGGAATGGAATAATTTTAACTCCACACAAAATAATAACAATGGACTTATGTTTAACCTCCAGTATCTCACCCGCGATAATCCGAATAGCGCGTACAAAGGCATTTATACAGATGTGGTGTTGCGTATGAACCAAACTTGGCTTGGCAGTCAAAAAAGTGCATATCAGCTGCAGACCGATTTTAGAAAATACTGGCAATTATCCGAACAACGGCCCAATCACGTCCTGGCTTTTTGGAACTATGGTTCCTATAATCTAGGCGGTACACTCTTTTATCTGGATTTGCCAGGGACAGGTAAAGATCCCTATGCACGGAGCGGTCGTGGATATACCAATGGATACTTTAAAGGCATATCGTTTTTCTATTCCGAAATGGAATACCGATTCCCAATTCTCAAAAATCAGTTTTTGAGCGGTGTCGTGTTTGCTAACGTGCAGACTGCTAACGATCAAATGGGTACCGAACTCTTTCAGCAATGGCAACCTGCCGGAGGTGCCGGACTCCGCGTTCTATTTAATAAAATGACACGGACCAATTTATGTATTGATTATGCTTTCGGAAAGTTCGGACAACGCGGACTGTTCTTAGGATTAAACGAGGCATTCTAACGCCATTATTAAGTTCTATAAAATGAAAAATATCTTATTGGCAATATGTATTATCGGTATACTGCCCGCATGGGCACAAGATGTATCCGATTCAACGACGATATCCATTGTACCCGTTAAAATTAAAGCCTATTTCGTCAATCAACCTCTTCTTTCGTTGACGGCGTCGGGTCAGGTAATTTCTGCTAAACAGATACAAAATCAGAGTACCGCTACACTTATACCCGCACTCAGCACTGTTCCGGGTATCCGTATGGAGGAGCGTTCGCCCGGCAGTTATCGTCTCGCCATGCGGGGAAGCCTGATCAGATCACCATTTGGGATACGGAACGTAAAAATATATATTGACGATTTTCCGCTAACAGACGCAGGTGGAAACACATACCTTAATCTTATCGATCCTGCTGCCATAGCAGATATTCATGTTATCAAAGGACCAGATGGTTCATTATACGGTGCAAATTCGGGAGGTATAGTTCGTATTCAACCCAAAGGGTTTGATGTTCAGGGACACCGAGTGGAACTATTGTTGGGTACAGGGTCATATGGTTTATTCCAAGAGCAGTTGAGCTTACAGCGAAAAGTTAATGAAAATTATAACTTTTCTTTTGACCAATCATTTACCCGATCTGATGGTTATCGGAACAATACTGCGTTAAATAAAAAGACATTTCAAACCGCACATCAGTGGAAATACAGCATCCGCAACGAGATAAAACTATTTTTATTGTACAGTGATCTGGGGTATCGTACACCTGGAGGATTGACATTGGCGCAATACGAAGACGATCCTAGGCAATCGCGGCCAGCTGCCGGACCGAATCCGGGTGCAGCTGAACAACAGGCTGGAATTTATAACAAAACGCTATATACAGGACTTGCACATAAGGCACTCATCACCGATAAATTATCACATTCAGTAAGTCTATTTGGATCTTTTACCGATTTAGAAAATCCTTTTATTACCAACTACGAATTCCGTAACGAGAAAAATGCGGGTATTCGTACCTATTTCTCGTATACAGATGAGGACGAAACCAACGTTAAATGGCAAATGCATTTTGGATTAGAAGCTCAAAAGGGCTATTATAAAATTGATAACTACGACAATGCCGGCGGCTTAGCAACAGATATCCAAGCTAAAGACGAACTGAATAACGGACAATATAGTTTCTTCTACCGTGCAATGGCCCAGCTTTTTGAAAAATGGACAATAGAAGGTTCTGTCGGCTTAAACAAAAACAGCATAGATTATCGTCAGCGATTCCCTGAAACCGCCGATTCAGATGGAAGTATTGGTTTTGGAAATATCTGGATGCCCCGTATTGCGACATCTTTTTTGATCAGCAATCAGGTTGCGCTTCGTGCTTCAATTTCCAGGGGCTACTCTGCTCCCACCATTGCTGAGGTACGCCCGTCAGATATTACCATAAATACGGTGCTAGATGCCGAAACTGGCACAAATTATGAAATGGGCATGCGATGGAATACACAGAATAGGCGTTTCATTGCCGATATTGCATTATACGATTATCGTATGAATAATGGTATTGTGAGACAAGTACGCGACAATGGTGCAGATTATTATATCAATGCGGGTGAAATGAATCAGCAAGGAATTGAAGCCGCGGTATGGACCTCTCTATTGATGCCTAAAGCAGATCAATTCGTCAACGCCTTAGATATCAACAGTAGCTTGGCTTATAATCATTACCGCTTCGGGGATTATCAAATTGATGAAAACAGTTATAGCGATAACAAAATTACTGCTGTACCGGATTGGGTGTGGGTAAATACAATTAATTTAGGGTTGTTAAAAAACTTCGGTCTTAACGTGCAGCATCAATATACCTCAAGTATTCCACTAGATGATGGAAATATTATTTTTGCAAAGAAATTTCATCTTTTACAAGCTAAGGTAAGCTGGACTATAAAATTTGTCAAATCAACTAGCGTACAGTTTTTTTTAGGAGTTGATAATCTTCTCAATGAACAGTATAGCCTAGGAAATGACATAAATGCGTTTGGTGGACGGTTTTTCAATCCCGCCCCTATGCGTAATTACTATGGTGGTTTAAAGTTGAATATATAGAAAGATTAAGGTGGGAAATAAAGAAGCACATTGTAGCACTTCTTTATTTCTTAGAAAATTTTCTAAAGTTTTTCTTATTATTTGATTTATTTCTGGGAGGTCTCTTTTTAGGATCATAAATCGGAGCCTCGGTAAATCCTTCCGGTAGTGATACTTTTTCAATATCAGCACCTATCAACTCTTCTATTTTGGAAAAGCGAATTTGATCCTTCACATTTATAAAGGTAATTGCTGTACCTGTTGTCGCTGCCCTAGCAGTTCGTCCAACACGATGGACGTAGTCTTCCGGATCAGGAGGTACATCGTAATTTATTACCAAACTAATTCCCACAACATCGATGCCTCGAGATATTACATCCGTACCCACTAATACATGCAGCCTTTTTGCTTTAAACCTGTTCATCACATCTTCTCGTTGCGCTTGTTCCAGATCGGAGTGAAAAGCTTCAGCAGCTATCCCACCTTTACGGAGTTCGGTGGTCAGTCGTTTCACAATTTCTTTCTTTGAAGCAAAAACGATAATGCTGGTAAAAGACGGATCCGAAATCAAGGCTTTTATCAGTTCCATTTTTTGTTCGTCATAGACAAGATACGCTTGCTGCTTAATACCCTCAGAAGGTTTTGACAGGGCAATATTAATCTCAACGGGATCCTGAAGAATTTTTTTTGCCAAAGACCGTATTTTAAACGGCATCGTCGCTGAAAACAATAAATTCTGTCTCTTAGCCGGTAGATAGCTGATAATTTTTATGAGGTCATCATAGAATCCCATGTCTAGCATTCGATCCGCCTCGTCTAAAATAAGATGTCTAAGTTTAGAAAAATCAAGTTTACCCGAAGCCATATGTGCGATTAAACGTCCTGGTGTGGCCACAATAACATTTACGCCCTCTTGTATCGCCCGCTTTTGTTGTTCGTAATCCATACCACCGCCCCCTCCATAAACCGTGATGGAGGTCGTTCCCGTAAAATACGATAATCCCATTATTTGCTGATCGATCTGCAAGGCTAGTTCTCGTGTTGGGACAAGAATCAAGGTGTCTACGTGATTAGTCTCACGAAGTGCTATTTTATTTAGGATAGGTAAAAGATACGATGCTGTTTTACCAGTACCGGTTTGGGCACAAGCTATTAAATCTTTTTCTTGGAGAATCACAGGTATAGCCTGTTCTTGTATAGGGGTAGCGTCAAGATATCCCATGCTGTCAAGTCCTTCCTCCAACAGAGGGACTAGACCAAATTCAGTAAATTTCAATTTTCGATTATTTCATTAATATTATAAAAACAGCATAATGTAAGCTTTTTTTTCTAAATAACATAATCAATAATGCTGAAAACATTACAAACCGTCTAACACTGGGGTAAAACGACAAATAAAATTTTTAAATCTAGAATGAGATTGTTAATTAAAGCTTCCCTTGTCTAAATAATCAATTAATTCCTTCAAACATTCTTTTGGGAATATCCGTTGCGCACCGGCATCAACCATCTCCTGCTTTTCACGGTCGTCACTTGAGGATGTAAAGCCCAGTAAAACAATATTTGGAAAGAATCTTTTTATTTGTCGACAGGCGGCTATCCCATTCAGAACAGGCATATGTAAATCCAATACGCAGACGTCCGGAATAACGGCGCTATGAAAAATATAATCAACTAAATGCTTTCCATTTATTACACAATGCATCAAATTAAAGCGGTGCTTGCTTTCAAGAAGCGCTTTAAATAGCAGGTGATGTATTTCCGAATCATCTGCGAATAATACGTTTATACGTTTACATTCGATCATCAATAAGGTAGACATAATAAGTAGATACAATCTAATATCGAACAATTATTTTAAATTCCAAAGCTTATTTACAAATAATAAAATCCCATTGTCCTAACTTTTCCGGCGCCTCTAAATCCAGCGGATTTGTCCGGCTGTTGTCCAATAGCTGACATCCCAAAAGCAAACAGAACAAACTTTTCGATCTCTTATACGTTATAATTTGTAATGAAAAACAACAAATCCTATGTCTGATTTTTTTGCATATTATGTCAATACCAGTAATAGTCCGTTTTGGTCTTTTGCTATTCACGATGGTAGTCGGATAAATCCTGTTTTAAAAGATTATCTTAAACTTAATGATGCCGAACGGTTTAGAGAAGAAGACCCATACACCGGCACGATAGCCGAATTGCCAATTAATAAATTTATAGTTAGTACATCCCGTTTTCAGCTGGATATGAATAGAACACTAAAGGATGCCATTTACTTGCATCCTGAACAAGCTTGGGGATTATCCGTTTGGGCAGATCTTCCTGAACACCATATCACAACCTTACAAAATGAATATTACAACGTATTTAAAGAAATAGAAACCCTGATCCAGCGTACAATTGATGACCATGGATATTTTGTGGTACTTGATATCCATAGTTATAATTGTAGGAGATCCGGACCGCTTGAGGAAGTAGACCATGAAGCAAATCCTCAGATAAATTTGGGCACGATATACAATCATCCGAAATGGCAGTCGCTCGTTCAATATTTCAAAACGTCTATACATAATCAGACTTATCTCTCTAAACCGATTGATATTCGTGAAAATGTAAAATTCAAGGGAGGATACCTTTCTAAATTTATCAATGAAAAATTCGGAGAAAAGGGGTGCGTGCTATCCATTGAATTTAGAAAAGATTTTATGGATGAGTGGACGGGAGAACCATATATTCAACATATCATGGCCTATAGACAAGTTCTTATGAATGCCTTAACCGATTTACAAGAATATAATTTTAATGATGCAACAGGATAAGACCATTCAGCAGATCATGCAGGCTATAAAAGAAAAAGAGCCTTTCCATCAGCAGATACCAAATGTTGGCAAATTGGTTTTTAATAAGATCGTCCCTTATCTCTTTATTTATCGTATACCGATAATGGGGAAGGATCGAATGCTGACGGAACTAGCCAAATCCGAGACGGCTAGTATTATCTATAAAACAGATTTTACACGGGAAGAATGGATAGGTATTATAGCAGAGGCACTAGCAAAAGAATTCGGATCGTGTCTCGTGATAGAGGTGTGGAACGCACCCCAAGATCAGGTGCAGGATATATCCATTCAATTATCGCAAAAAAATGCTTTGCAACTTGCCGAGTACTTCGCTAAAAATATTGTACTTGAGGCTCCCGACATCACCGTAGCTCTCGAAAAATTGAGTAAAGTGCCTAAGCCAGATGGACATTCTGATCTATTCACCTTAAAAGAATTACAAGAAAAGCAGATCATGTCGTTAGGAATATCTATAAAACAAAGATATATCGATCGCCAAGGCCATACTCTTCCTATCCTGCTACGTCATTTTCGAGAAACATTAGGAAAAAGCCTATCCCGGTTATTTTTTGAATTTCTACGTATCCACACCACGGTCAAGGCTGCTGAATTTAAATTACAGACCCATGAGGAACTTTCTAAATTTGTATTAGAAATAGATAAGAAGTTGGCGCAGGAAAGTCAGCGCTTTGATTTTCTTCTCCTCGTTACCCCGATTAATGCCCATGAAGCTTGGCTGCAATTTAAAAAAGACAAATTTTACCGCACGCCTAAGTTTATTTATCGTCCTATGCCTATAGATCCGGATTTGGTAAAACGAAATTTGTATAATTTGCGGATTGAAGATCTATACGATCCTACTATTGCCTATCTATTTAGAGACAAAAGAACCGAACTGGATGCGATGATGTCCATGCTGAGTGACCGAGGAAAAGACGATTTTATGCATGGAAGCTTACAGATATTTGGAGCCGTGAGCGATAAACTCCTGAATACAGCAAAAGCACTATTGACCGTTATTGACTCCGGCGATCCCACCAGTGTCGAAGAAGATACGAAACTAGATGCACATGGGTTTGCAAAAATGGCCCGAGAGGAGATACAATATCTACAGGCTCAACGTCCAGATTTTAACACTACTGTACGTGTTAGGGATGATATATCTGGCGTCATGGTAAATCGTGGGGTGCTCAATATAAGTAAAGAATATCAAATAGGAATCGAACGGGCAAAGGCATTGATTCAGCATGAAGTGGGTACGCATATCGTCACTTATTTTAACGGGAAAACACAGCCATTAAGCCTGTTTAGTCTTGGTGTGCCAGGTTATGAGCAACTTCAAGAAGGATTAGCCGTATTCGCTGAATATCTAGTCGGAGGACTCAGCAACGATCGTCTTCGCATCATCGCGGGACGTGTCTTGGCTGTACGTCATATGTTGATGGGTCATTCCTTTATCGATACATTTTCCATGCTCGCGGAGGAGTATCATTTTACAGAACAAACGGCTTTTCAGATGACCATGCGCGTATACCGTGGCGGCGGACTTACCAAAGATGCCCTTTACCTTCAAGGTTTGATCGAATTGATTCAATATCTTAAAGAAGGCAAAGATATTCGTCTCTTAACCGTTGGAAAAATAAGGGAAGATTACCTGCCTATTGTAAAAGACCTGATGCAACGTGGTGTGCTACAACCTCCCGCACTGATACCCCGTTACCTCAATACAGAAAATCTGGAAAGACTTACGGATGTAAATAAAATCGGGAATATTTTTAAACTTATTAATTAACACATCAATTTATAATCCCGCACCGTCACTTAAGTAATATTGAAATGCAACGTAGCGGTAAGATGAGATCGATTTAGAATTTCCTTAAATAACAAAAACAGACAAATGAAAATAGCCTTTTTAATCAATCAAACACATAAAGAAGAAGTGGTTTTTACAACTACGGTATTAGCCCTTACCGCCTTAAAACGTGGTCATACGATCATTTATATCGGGCTTGCCGATTTCATTTATCAAAATGAACGAAATATCGGCGCACATGGTCGTGTAGCAGAGCCGGATTCAGGTATTGACGATGGAGAAGATTTATTGAATACCCTTCGAAGTAATAAAAAACAAACTATTAATTTACAGGAAATAGATGTTTTGTGGCTCCGTTTTGATCCGGTACTAGACATGATTAATAGACCTTGGGCTGCTGCAATGGGCATCCAATTTGCGCAACTGGTGAAAAATAACGGGCGTTTAGTTGTCAACGATCCAGACACACTTATTCAAGCAAGCAATAAACTGTACTTAGAAAACTTTCCGAAAGAAGTACGTCCGAAGACCATCGTAACGCGAAACCATGAAGATGTCGTTGCTTTCCTGGAAGAACAACAAGATAAAATCATACTTAAACCCTTAAAAGGTTCGGGTGGAAAAAATGTGTTCTTAATCCCATTCAAGGAGCGTCAAAATTTAAAACAGATTGTAGAGGTGATCAGTAGAGACGGGTATGTCATCGCACAGGAGTATCTGCCGGAAGCCGTTAACGGCGACATACGGTTTTTCCTACTGGATGGAAAACCCATCGTGATAGACGGAAAATATGCAGCTGTAAACCGAGTACAGCAAGCAGACGAAATCCGGAGCAATATACACCAGGGTGCTAAAGCCGAACAAGCCTTCATCGATGAAAAGGTTCTTAGCCTTGTTAATAAAGTAGCCAACAAACTCGTAGAAGACAATATGTACTTTGTCGGGCTAGATATTGTGGGTGATAAAATCATGGAAATAAATGTCTTTAGTCCAGGTGCATTGGGACAAGCATCGCGATTAAATAGAGTCGATTATAGCACTGCCGTAATCGAAAATTTAGAAGATAAAATCAAAAAATTCTATAAACTGTAAAGCAAAAAAGCCGGTCGATGGTAAACGCATTCGATCGGCATTTTTTATTGGCTTTTAAACTGTTAGATTTTTGGATCCTCATCCGGATCTTTTACTTCGATCACTTGATCTTCCTGTTTCAAAGGAGCGGGGGGTAACTCATCTACATCCTTTTCTAATTCCTGTAATTCCACATGTACGGCGAATTCGGAAGGTTGTATAGGAATCCCTTTCAGCGTAGCATATTCCCGCGTAAACACTGCGCCGAAGTATAAAATAGCGGCCGTATAATACACCCAAAGCAAAATCAAAACGATAGAACCTGCAGCGCCATAAGTCGATTCAGTTCCTGAAGTTTTCAAGTATAACCCTATCAGCAATCTTCCTATTACAAAGAGTACCGACGTAAATAGCGCCCCTGATCGTACTGTACGCCAGGTAATATTTACATCCGGTAGCACTTTGAAAATCACGCTAAATAATACGAAGATCACTCCAAAAGTAATAAAGAAATTGATTGCATCCATCAGGAGTACGGTCATATCGGGAAAATGGCGCTGTAACCTATCAGTAAATGCCAAAATAGCTCCGTTTACAACTAACGTCACCACTAGAAGAAATCCAAGACCTATTACTAAAGATGAAGATAATACCCTATTTTTTATCATCTTTAACCAGCCTTTTTTTGGTTTTGCCCGTACATGCCATATTTTATTAATGGAATTTTGAATATCACCGAACACCGTAGTAGCTCCTAATAATAAGGTGACAATACTGATAATAAGGGCAATTGTAGATTTGCCAGACAACTCTAGATTTTTGATAACTTCTTGGATCTGCCGCGCCGCACTCGCTCCTACTAGCCCATTTAATTCACTAAAAACCTTTCCTTTAATAGCTTCTTCCCCAAAAAAAATACTTGCTAAGGATATCATTAGTACCAGTATAGGTCCAAGAGAAAAAACAGTATAGTAAGCAAGTGACGCACTATACTTCATACTGTCTTCGTTTGTGAAACCCATTACTGAATTTTTTAAAATGGTAAATGTATCTTTTAAAAAAAAACCTTTTTGTTTTTCCATAGCTTCGAAATGGTTCTGTTATTAGGAATAAACAACCCGCATAGGGAAAAGTTTATCTTTTGGAATGCGGGGAGACAGATCATAAACAACAAGGGCTCCGAAAATCGGAGCCCTTGTTGTTTATGATCTGTCGTTAGAATTTTAACGTATTTAATTTGCTGTCTACTAAAAATCCATCTACTGCTTTCAGTTTGAATCAACAGGACGTTTTGCTTTAAAATCGTTTATTTTAAATACTATGTAAATGTAGCAAAGACTTTGCATAAAAATTATGTCGATATAAAATAGTTACAATTTAAAACACCCCAATCCTCTATCCTATGATTATTGTATCACCATCCAACTGATAATTACCATTTACCGAAAAAAAACTGGCATTTACCGAGTTTTTACCCCTATTCATCTTTTAGCGCTATTGCCGTTTTTCATTTTCGTTTACTTTTGATATAACGATTAAGGATTACAAACTCCAAACACAATAATATTTAACAATTTAACACGTATGGAATCATGGCCAAGTTAATTTCAGCATTAGTGGTATTTATATTTACGCTTCTATCATCTAATACCTTTGCGCGTAATAAACCAGATTCGTCAAAGCACTATAAATTGGAAATCATTGTGGAATCGCATACTGAACCCCTCATAGAAGATAGCCCCTATCCTAGTGAATATGTTATCTGATTCATTATGAGATAGTATTACTGTTGGTTTATATATTAGACCCTGCTATGATGGCAGGATTTTTTTTATAAGAATAACGGTATGATGTTTGGTTTGTGAATGCAAAGCATTTTATTTAAGTTTAGAAGATAATGTATAAACAATTCTATTCGAATGAAAATATTAGCTTTCGCAGCGAGCAACAGTTCAAAATCTATTAATAAGAGACTGGTGAGCAGTATCAGTAAGTATTATAAAGAGTCTCAGGATGTTATTGAACTAATAGATTTAAATGATTACGAAATGCCTCTTTATTCCCGTGATCGCGAAGTTCAGAATGGTATTCCGCAATTGGCAGCAGATTTTGCGAACAAAATAGACTGGGCAGATTTTATACTCATTTCCTTCGCCGAGCATAACGGAAATTACGCTGCCGCATATAAAAATATCTTAGATTGGGTGTCCCGTATCAAAGCGAGAAAACCTTTTCCTAATAAACCTATGTTTTTAATTGCAACCAGCAATGGAGCACGTGGCGGACAAAGTGTGCTCGATATCGCGACAAATAGAATGCCTTTTGACGGGGGAATCGTATTAGAAACTTTCTCACTTCCTGAATTTAATATCAATTTTGAAGAAGGAAAAGGGGTAATCAACATACTTCACCGAAGTCAGTTGGAAGCGAAGGTGCGAAAAACGAAACGGGAATTAGCAAAAATTCAATCTGGAACAAACTAATGCTCCACCAACGGGTTATATATTCAATAAGAAAATATAAGATTAAATACACATTAATATGGCAAAGAAAATACTACTATTAGTAGGAGATTATGTTGAAGATTATGAAGCTATGGTACCTTTTCAGGCGATGGGCGCAATAGGCATCGAAGTGCATGCGGTAGCTCCAGATCGAAAAAGAGGAGATCTAATACCGACTGCTGTACATGATTTTACCGGAGATCATACCTACAAAGAACTTCGTGGACACAATTTCGCTATAAATAAAGATTTTGATACAGTCAACCCGGCAGATTATGATGGGTTATATATTGCTGGGGGTCGTTCGGCCGAATACATCCGTCTTAATAAACAGGTAATTGAAATTGTAAAATATTTCTTCAAAGCAGATAAGCCGGTGGCGGCCATTTGTCACGGGATCCAAGTGCTCACGACAGCACAGGTGTTAAAAGGTCGGACGTTGACGGCTTATGTTGCCGTAGGTCCGGATATTGAATTAGCAGGAGGAACATGGAAAAATATCCCAGCCGATCAATCTGTAGTAGATGGTAATTTAGTAACTTCGCCAGCTTGGCCTGGACATCAATCCATTTTGAAAGAATTTTATAAACTTTTAAATATCACGATAAGCGTATAATGAACAGAAGAAAATCTAAACGCATATGGTTCATTGCCATACCTGTTACCTTAATACTAGGTTATCTAATCTGGCAGACGTACAGCCAACCAACTTTGAAAGATATTCCGGGAAATTTCGAAGAGGTTGCATTTGTGCGAAACGAACAAAATAAAGGAGGAATTGTACGGATCTATGCTGTTACGGTGGATGATGCTTCAGTCGCAAATTATGATGCTTGTGCCGATTTATTCCCTACAAATGATTTCAATAGTATAACAACTATTTATTTTTTCGACAAAAAAAAACCATATCCTACCGTGTTGACATTGGAAAGTCCACACTATGATACAGAGAAATATTCAGCACTATACATCGCGAAAAGAAGAGGGACGGATTAATTTTGTGTTATTCATATTATTTTAACATTAAGCTAACATCAATATTATAGATTTGAATCCAATATATTCGTTTAATAATGGCAAGAAAATATATACCTAGAGATATTAGCTGGTTGAGTTTTAATGGAAGAGTGTTACAGGAAGCGGCAGATGAGACAGTTCCCCTGTCTTCCCGTTTAAAGTTTTTGGGTATATTTTCCAATAATCTGGATGAATTTTTTCGTGTTCGGGTAGCCGGTCTTAAGAGAGCACTTGCAGTAGATGAAAAAGAGGCGAAAAATATTTTCTTTGAAAAACCTCAGCTGATATTAGATGAAATTCACGATATCGTGATCAGCCAGCAAAAAAAATTTAATGATGTTTGGGAAGCTGTGCAAAAAGAGATGGCCAAACAGCATGTGTACATCAAAACGAGTGAAAATCTTAACGAAGAACAGCAAAAATTTATTCATCAATACTATCAGGATGAGATAGAATCTAATGTGATTCCTCTTCTGCTAAATGATGAGAATCCAATGCCCTACCTGAGAGACAAATCTTTGTATCTGGGTGTAGCAATGATGAAGAAAGATTGGCAGTATGAAACCAAGTTTGCTATTATAGAAATCCCTTCCAGTCAGTTGGGCCGTTTTACAATATTACCGTCTTCTAAAAACCAAGTCCACGTCATTTTATTGGAAGATATTATTAAATTCAACCTGCCTTACATCTTTTCATACTTCGGATTCGATGAATTCACGGCGCATGCATTTAAGATTACAAAAGATGCCGAGTTTGATTTAGATAATGATATCAATACCAACTTCGCCGAGAAAATAGCAAAAGCTGTAAAAAGTCGGCGAAAGGGCAAACCCACCCGCTTTGTATTTGACAAAGAAATGGATGAAAGGTTACTGGAATTTCTTATCAAGAAGCTCAATATTTCCAAGAAAGACAGCATCATACCCGGACAGAAAATTCATAATTTCAAACATTTTATGGATTTCCCCAATGTATTTAAAAAGTACCATCAGCCAAAAGAGAGAACCTCTTTCACACATCCCCAGTTTGCGAATCAGCAACGCATTACAGATGTAATTATAAAAAAGGATGTGCTTCTCTCCTTCCCATACCATTCCTTTCGCCCTTTGATCGACTTACTACGGGAAGCTGCAATGGATCCAGATGTCAAGACCATCCAAATTACCGCTTACCGATTAGCTAGCAATTCTAAAATTGGAAACGCTTTAGTAAATGCTGCACGAAATGGAAAAGACGTGACCGTGATGCTCGAATTGCGTGCAAGATTTGATGAAGAGCACAATTTGGAATGGAAAGAGCGATTCGAAATGGAAGGCATTCGTGTTTTGATTGGTATCCCACATAAAAAGATACACGCGAAGCTATGTGTAATCAAAAAGAGGGTAAATAGCAAAACCGTACAGTATGGTTTTGTCAGTACAGGGAACATCAATGAAAAAACCGCCAAGATATATGGTGACTATTGCCTAATGACGAGTAATAGGGCTATTATGGCCGATATAAATAAGGTGTTCAATGCGTTAAAGCGACCGAAGCTGGATTTACAGGAAACCTTAAAAATGGGAACAGGCCTATTGGTTTGTCCTACCGATATGCGCAATACCATTCTCTCTTATTTAGATACGGAAATTGCAGAAGCGAAAGCCGGACGCAAAGCACATGTCATCATCAAGGTTAATTCATTGAGTGATAAAATTCTAATTAAGAAAATCTACGACGCAGCAGAAGTAGGTGTAAAAATTGAAATGATTGTGCGCAGTATTTATTGCGCGGTTAATCAGAAAACTTTTCAAGAACCTATCCATGCAATAAGTATTGTAGATGAATACTTAGAACATGCACGTGTGATGTACTTTTACAACGCTGCTAAAGAACACGTCTATATTTCCTCTGCCGATTGGATGACCCGCAATTTAGATCATCGTGTGGAGGCTGCAGTACGTATATCCGATAAAAAACTTAAAACAGAACTAATCGATATGCTTAAAATTCAGCTTAAGGGAAATGTTAAAACACGGATATTAGATAACATATTGAGTAATGATTACGTAAGAAATGGGAAGCCAGAGTACAGATCTCAAATCGAACTGTATAAATACCTAAAATCAAAAACATAAATCAATCTCTATTATTTGCACTAATATTTTTAGTAATTTTATCCTGTTATGCAGGAGAAAGATTATATAAAAGGAAGGGGCGCACAATACAACCCACAGAATATCTATAAAAAAGATAAATATACTGTAGACTACATAGAGGCTATAGATGATTGGGAAGTAGAAAATAATAAGACTATATTTATTCCTTCTGATGCCAAATCTTTAGTACATAAGGTGGACAGCCCCGATGTCAGTATGATGTACTCTGCTAACCCCTATCAGGGATGCGAGCATGGTTGTATCTATTGTTATGCACGCAATTCTCACCAATATTGGGATCTGAGTTCAGGTCTGGATTTCGAACGGAAAATTATAGTAAAAGAAAATGCACCACAGCTTTTTGAAAACTTCATTTGCAGAAAGGGATGGCACGTCACTCCTATCCATCTATCTGGAAATACAGATTGTTATCAGCCCGCAGAACGAAAATTTAGACTTACCCGACGAATATTGGAAGTTGCACTTCGTTATAAGCAACCTATCAGTGTAATCACCAAGAACAGTCTCATTCTACGGGATGCAGACATTTTAGAGGAAATGGCCAAACATAATCTGATTAAGGTATTCGTGTCTATTAATTCCTTAACAGAAGAAACCAGGTTGCGATTAGAACCCCGCACAGCTACGGCATCCCAGCGCTTTCGTGTAGTAGAAGAATTGAGCAAGAGAGGTGTACCTATGGGCGTAAATGTTGCACCTATTATCCCTGGGTTGACAGATCATGAAATACCAGCGGTGTTGAAAGAAACAGCTGCACGAGGTGCGAAATGGGCAAGTTATATCATTGTACGACTAAATGGGCAGATTGGAGAAGTGTTCAAAGACTGGTTAACGCATGCTTATCCACACCGAGCTGATAAGATTTGGCACAGCATCGAATCCTGTCATGATGGTAAGGTAAATAACAGCAATTTTGGACTTCGCATGAAAGGGAGTGGGAAAATCGCAGAAATAATTCGTGATAACTTTCGCTTACACTGTGCTAAAAACGGTTTAAATAAAGAAATTTTTGAATATAACTGTGCCGGACTTCCCAAAGCAGTATCGACCCAACTCACCCTATTTTAAAAAAAAATTATACATGCTGATTTACTCCTGTTTTTAGCAGCCCCTATTCTGCTACGCTTCAATCGGAATGACGCTGTTAAAGGTAAGCATTCTTCAAAAATAATATCACCCTGAGCGGACCGAAGTGAAGTCGAATGGGTTTAAACATGTGTAAGGGAGCTTAGGATCAATCACATTATGTGCTCATGATTTTAAATCCAATGTTATCTAAATGTTAACAAATGTTAAAACCAGAAGTCATACATGTGCCGATATAAGATTTGAGTTGTTGTAGTAGAAAAGGTAATATTAAAACACACAACATTATGAAAAATTCTATCAAAATTTTAAGTCTTCTCTTTGTTACACTTTTTGCATTTAGTGCATGTAGTAAAGATGACGATCCAGCAGATAATGACTTATTCACAGGTAGGTATGAAGGCAGCGTCGGCTTCACAAGCACCAACGATGATGAAGAAGACGTGGCAACCACAAATGGCTCGGTAACTGTCATAAAGGTCGGTAATAATTATACGTTCAATTTTTCTGATGGTATCCCTACTTTAAGTGGTATTGAGATGAAAAAAGGAGATAATAATACGATTATAATTGGAAATGAAGAGCTCGGTTCGATAACCATTACAGAAAGTACTTTAAGAATAAACTATCTTAATGATGGAAGAGCTTGGACGGCCGACTGTGATCGATAAGCTTACATGGTAATTAAATAAAAAAGCTCAACTTTTGTTGAGCTTTTTTATTTTGGAGCCTCCTATCGGGATCGAACCAATGACCTACTGATTACAAGTCAGTTGCTCTACCAGCTGAGCTAAGGAGGCGTACTTAAATTTAGTATTGCGATGCAAATATCGCAAGCTTACTTTAAAAAATCAATCTTCTTTTCGATTTTATTTCCCATTTTTTTATTAACTTTTTGAAAATCAATGAAATTATTTCATGTATTTTTGAAAGAACAAGAAAATTTGTCTCTTTTTTGAACCTTAGACAGACAAAATTTCAGGGAATTAACCACAAAAAACACCGAGGCATTTTATTTGTTAACTTTTCAATAAAAATCAGAAAGGAGCTAAAATAACATATGAACTTTAATAATTATACCATCAAAGCACAAGAAGCGGTTCAAAAAGCCTCTGAGATAGCTAAGGGCAATCAACAGCAATCGGTTGAGCCCGCACATCTGTTGAAAGCATTGCTGACTGTGGATGAGCATGTTGTCAGCCATTTGCTAAAAAAGTTAAACGTAAATATTTCCTACGTAACCGCGGAGGTAACTAAACAAATCGAGGCCTTACCGAAGGTAAGTGGAACCAATATATATATCAGCAATAATTCTGTGGCAGTATTGCAAAAAGCACAAAGTTATTTAAAAGAATTCAATGATGAATTCGTTTCCATTGAACACATTCTACTAGGACTTTTGTCTGCCAATGACAAAGTATCCAGTTTATTGAAGGATCAAGGAGTGAATGAAAAAGATCTCAAATTGGCGATCAAAGAGCTGCGTGGTAGTTCGCGGGTTACAGATCAGAATGCCGAAGCGACTTATAACGCATTAGGCAAATATGCAAGAAACCTGAACGAATATGCCGAATCCGGAAAATTAGATCCGGTGATCGGGCGTGATGATGAAATTCGTCGTGTGATACAGATTTTATCGCGACGCACCAAAAACAACCCTATTTTAGTTGGCGAACCAGGAGTGGGAAAGACCGCTATTGCGGAAGGTATAGCGCACCGCATTATTAAAGGCGATGCACCCGAGAATTTAAAAACAAAGACCGTATATTCTTTGGATATGGGAGCTTTAATCGCTGGCGCAAAATATAAAGGTGAATTTGAAGAACGATTAAAAGCCGTTGTAAAAGAGGTGACGGAGAGCGATGGCGAAATTATTCTTTTTATTGACGAGATCCATACCTTAGTGGGCGCCGGTGGTGGCGAAGGAGCCATGGATGCGGCCAACATATTAAAACCTGCATTGGCAAGAGGCGAACTGCGTGCTATAGGTGCTACCACATTAAACGAGTACCAAAAATATTTTGAAAAAGACAAGGCACTAGAACGTCGCTTTCAAAAAGTGATGGTCGAGGAACCCGATACACAGGACGCAGTTTCCATTCTGCGTGGTCTAAAAGAACGTTATGAAATGCACCACAAGGTACGGATTCTGGATGAATCTATTATTGCTGCGGTCGAACTGTCGCAACGCTATATTACCGATCGCTTCCTCCCGGATAAAGCTATCGATTTGATTGATGAAGCTGCTTCCAAGTTGCGACTTGAAATGGATTCTGTGCCCGAAGCTGTTGACGAACTAGAGCGTCGCATTATGCAATTGGAGATAGAGCGTGAAGCAATAAAACGTGAAAATGACAACAAGAAAGTTGCTGAATTGTCCGAGATTATTGCTAACCTTTCTAACGAGCGGGATTCATTAAAAGCAGCTTGGCAGTCTGAAAAACATTTGGTCGATCGTGTAAATCAGGAGATTCAAAACATCGAGGATTACAAGTTGGAAGCCGAGCAAGCTGAGCGTGCCGGAGACTATGGCAAGGTAGCTGAGCTACGTTACGGTAAAATCAAGGATGCGCAAGATGCTACCGAAAAGTTAAAAGCCGAATTAGCGGAAAAGCAACAAGGTAGCCGTATGCTTAAAGAAGAAGTAACATCAGAAGATATAGCAGATGTTGTATCACGTTGGACGGGTATTCCAATGAATAAAATGGTTCAATCCGAACGTCAAAAATTGTTGACACTTGAAGAAGAATTACACAAACGTGTTGCAGGACAGGATGAAGCCATTGAAGCCATTTCAGATGCCATCCGTCGTTCACGCGCCGGATTGAGTGATGCCAAACGTCCCATAGGTTCATTTATATTCCTGGGGACTACGGGAGTCGGTAAAACCGAATTAGCGAAAGCACTAGCTGAATTTTTGTTCGACGATGAGCAAGCATTGGTACGTATTGATATGTCGGAATATCAAGAGCGTCACGCGATATCACGTTTAATTGGGGCGCCTCCGGGATATGTAGGCTATGATGAAGGAGGTCAGTTAACAGAAGCCGTTCGCCGTCGCCCCTACTCCGTTGTTTTGCTGGACGAAATCGAAAAGGCACATCCCGATGTATTTAATATCTTACTACAGGTGCTTGATGATGGGCATCTGACGGACAATAAAGGTCGTGTGGTCAACTTTAAGAACACCATTATCATTATGACTTCTAATACTGGTTCTCATCTTATTCAGGAAAACTTCAGCCATTTAACGGATGAAAACAGGGATAATGTGATTGCTAAAACGAAAGACGAAGTATTCGAGCTTTTACAGAAATCAATTCGTCCAGAATTTTTGAACCGTATAGATGAATTCATTATGTTTACTCCGTTGAGCCGGAATGAGATTGGAGATATCGTTCGGATGCAATTTAATCGTTTACAGCATCAACTAGCCGAACAAAGTATATTTTTGTCCGCTACGGATGAGGCATTGGATTGGTTAGCACAATTAGGATATGATCCCATATATGGGGCACGCCCGTTGAAACGTGTTATTCAGAAACGGATACTGAACGAATTGTCGAAAGAGATCCTCTCCGGAAAAGTGACAAACGATTCTGTCATTCAATTGGATACGTTTGATGGGCAATTTGTTTTCTTAAATAAAAGTGAGTAAACGATTTGTATAGTGGCATATTACTTTTAAATATTAAAGCCCTTACCTCGAGAGAGGGCTTTAATATTTAAAACTACTGGTCATCAGCAGGAGGCATTGCTGTGTCTTCGTTGTTTCGTACCACCCTGTAGTGTGGCGACATAATTTCAACTCCCGCCGTGTGAAATTGGTCCAGCAAATTTTTATGCAATTCAGAATATATCAATGCCTGCTTGTTAGGTTGCTTCGTGTAAGCATTAATTTGGTAAGAAACATAATAGTCGTCTAGACTTGTCTGCAGGACAAAAGGATGGGGTTCAACTTCAATATATTGTACCGTGCTTGCCGCTTGAATAGCAAGTTTATGTACAGTCTGCCATGGCACGTCGTAACCGATTGTAATTGTTGTATGTAAGATTAAACCTTTATCGGGAGCATCGGTGCTGTAATTAATCGTATGAGAGTTCATAACCTGAGAATTGGGGACGGATATAACTTCATTTTTAATTGTACGTATGCGTGTAACTAACAATGTTTTTTCGATGATATCGCCCTGCACATCGCCAATTTTTACACGATCTCCTATACTGAATGGTCGCATATAGGTAATTACTAATCCTGCTATAACATTGCCCAGTGCCCCAGCGGAACCGAATGTAAACAAGATACCTATAAAAACTGATACACCTTGAAATATTGGAGATTTAGATCCTGGGAGGTAAGGGAAAATTACGATCAACATAAAGGCAGTAAGAAGTACGCGCAATATTTGGTATGTGGGTAATGTCCAATCTGCGTAGAATCCAGGGATATTTAATGCACCACGATGCAATTCATTAGCAAAATATTTTAGAATTTTAAAGATATAACGAAAGATGATTACGATAACTATAACCGTGATTAGATTCGGTAAATAGTTGATAACTGCCATACTAATCTTCTTAACCGGATCTAAAATATAACTAAGCAATACGTTGGCAAATCCCTCCGTTGCGGGAAATAAATTAAAAACTATCGGCAAGGCAAGGTAAATAACCATTAAAATAAACAACCATTTCATTAAATTAAATAGCGTCCATATAAAGCGAACTTGCTTTGTCGCTGAAACTAATTCATAACCTCTTATTCGTATACCGGTTAATTTGTTTCCCTTATTTCGTAATACGAGGCGTCTAGTGTAACCTGCTAGTTTATTGATACCATATACAATTAACGATACTAAACACAATACGAGTGCTGCCAGCCCGATACCCTTCAGCAACTTCGTAATGCTCGTATCATCTCTATATTGTGTAATGCTCCCTTTAATCTTATTTGCAAATAACATTGCTAGCGCATTAGGTGTAGCGTTCATCCAGAGTGCATCTTCCTCACTTACACTCATTATCATGTCATTTGCTCCTGTTATATACCACATATTATCATTTTCGACTACCCGTATTGAATCCGCATGAAAAGAATACAGATCAGCCAGCGTTTTTATTCGGGTTTGCACTGCATTCGCTCGCTCGTGGATCGAGAAGCCCCCAATCCCACGATATAAAGTAAACAAAGTATCTTTAAAAGGTCTAACAGGTATCCCTGGATTTAGAACACGCATGGAATCTACTTTTCTCTTACGCTCAACTAAAGCCAGTGAATCACGACTTTTTAGAAAATATAGTTCAGTCAGTAAGGCCTGCTTTTCTTTTGTATCTTCAAGTTCGTCAGAAAACAGTCTATTTTCTAATTGTAACCTCCTTAGTGAATCCTGGCTTTGTTGTTCCTTTATTTTCTGTAGGCGATCCGCTTGCTCAGTTAGTTTTTGTTCGGTTACTAAACTATCCACATTTTGCGCTAAACAAGGTTGGATACAGAATAATAAAAAAATGAGATAAAAGAATTTCATAAGCAAAATAAAAATGCGTTTATTATTGCCTTAAGTTATTAAAATTTGTAAACTAACTCTTATTTTTATGGAAATAATAAAAAAAATAATATGAAATTCGGACAAGTAAAAGACCCTTCCGTTATCGATTTCAGGATTCCAAAGACGCCAAGAGAGACATTAGATTTACTCCGTGATAACGAATCCAAGAAACCTATGGATGTATACGTAGGTTGCGCAAAATGGAATAAAGCGGATTTGAAAGGGTTTTATCCCCGTGGTACAAAAGACGAGCTGGTGTATTATTCAACTCAATTTAATGCCATTGAGTTGAACGCGACGTTTTATAATTCACCTTCCAAACAACAGGTAGAGACCTGGAAGGAAAAGACCCCTAAAGATTTCAAATTCTTCCCAAAGGTGCCACAATCGATAAGTCACTTCAGCAGATTGTTGAATGCCGAAGAGAAAGTAAAGGATTTTGTTGATTCAACGGTGTTATTTGACGAGAAACTGGGTATGGCCTTTCTCCAATTGATCGATAACTACAAACCGAAAGATTTTGATCGATTAGAACATTTCCTAACCAACTTTCCATCAGGCTATCCCTTAGCCGTCGAAGTGCGCAATGAAGAATGGTTTTCGAATCAAGAAGTTGCCAAGAAGTTTTATAAATTATTAGAAGAGACAAAAACTACAAATGTCATCGTCGATACTGCAGGAAGACGTGATATGATGCATATGCGCTTGACGACGCCTACTGCTTTCGTTCGCTATGTCGGAGCAAATCATCCGTCCGATTACACCCGCCTCGAGGAATGGGTCGAGGTAATCAAAGCATGGAAAGACGCAGGTTTACAGCATTTGTATTTTTTCATCCACCAAAATGTGGAGCTCGAATCACCGCTCTTAGCCGCCCATTTTATTACAAAGCTCAATGAGGCTATAGGAACTGAATTGACTATCCCAAATAAACCTGACGATGGAAAATCAGGTACGCTAACTCTATTTAAATAAGAGAAAAAATGAGAATAAAGTCCGTCCATCATATTGCCATTATTGCCAGTGACTACGAAAAATCCAAAATATTTTATACAGAAGTATTGGGGCTCCGTATCTTAAAGGAAACATACCGTGAAGAAAGGGACTCCTATAAATTAGACCTCGCATTGGGCGATCAATACCTGATTGAACTATTTTCATTTCCAGCGTATGTACCCCGTCCCAGTCGTCCGGAGGCTACCGGACTACGGCACTTAGCCTTTACTGTTGCCAATGTCGAAGAAGCAGCTGAAGAACTGCGTTCTAAAAATATAGCCGTCGAAGACATACGCATAGACGAGATTACCGGCAAAAAGTTTACATTCTTTTCCGATCCCGATCGCCTTCCTTTGGAACTCTATGAAGCGTAATGCGTTAGGAAGTAAGTCCGCATAACCGTTCCAGGTAATGGTATCCTATCCCAAAATAAGCTTTAGTCTCCTGAAGTTGTGCTAAGATCTCCTGTTGTCTTTTTAGATTTGGTGTTTTCTTAACGCCTACTATCATCACATTTTTAGGTGTATGCGCGTCTGCTACAAACTGTAACACTTTGGTTTGGTAGCCATAATATTCTAAAATTAATGCGCGAATGCCATCCGTCAACATCTCCGCATGACGTTCCAGGAAGATACCATATTGCGTCATGAAATCCAGGTCATTCGTTGCTTTCACTTTTTCAAGCTGCCTCCTTACCTGTTTATGGCAACACGGAGCGACAACGATGAGGTCAGCCTCCTTTGTTATTCCTTTAAATATAGCGTCATCCGTAGCTGTATCACAAGCGTGCAATGCAATCAATACATTTAATTCCGGTGAAGGATTATAATCTTCAATTGTTCCCTGTACAAAAGATAAGGCATTGAAATTAGACTTGTCTGCAATATCGTTACAAAGTGAGACTAAATCCTCCCTGTATTCCACCCCAACGACAGCCGCCTGCTTATTCAGTTCATTATTCAGGTAATCGTAAAGTGCAAAGGTCAGGTATCCTTTTCCAGCACCCATATCGACCACATTCAACTCTTTTTCGGCAGGCAATTCTTTCAACATGGAGCTTAGCAATTCGATATAATGATTGATCTGCCGCCATTTATCCTGTGCATTTTTAAATACCTTACCCTCCGAATCAGTCAAACGCAATTCCGCCAGGTACTTTTTTGAAGTCGAACCAATCTTACGTTCTTTTTGATGATCATGTGCAAGACTGTCCGGCTTAGAAGCGGTTGGCTGTTCCGATTTAAGCATCCATTCTCTCTTCTTATTCCATTGACAAATCGTATTTTCTTTCGTCGTGAACAAAGTAGCCACACGAAACCCATTCTCCTGTAACAGCGTTTGAATTTGTTCGATCGCCTCTTCCACCATAAAGTTTTTAGTAATATCCCGTGTTTTGTAGCGATAGGTAAACGATAATTTGAACACACGTTTTATTAACACGGGCTTGATGTATATGTTTTTCAGATCCGGTTCTCCGCC
Organism: Sphingobacterium olei; assembly: GCF_005048855.1. GTDB lineage: Bacteria > Bacteroidota > Bacteroidia > Sphingobacteriales > Sphingobacteriaceae > Sphingobacterium > Sphingobacterium olei. The sequence continues at coordinate 877,856 of NZ_SUME01000001.1, read as the reverse complement.
TTTGTAATCACCCAGCGACAACTTAATGAAATTGCTTGCTTGAATACTGGACTGAATATGTGTTATAAAATCTTGATATGTGGTCATATTATTTTTTTCAAAGATACGATTTATGGAATTAAGATTTTACCTTTGCCATTATGCGAAATCCGAATATAAAAGCTGTTTTTTTTGATATTGACGGTACTTTACTCAGTTTTAAAACCCATGAAGTTGCAGCGTCTACAGAAGAAGCAATAGAACAATTACAGACTAAAGGAATAAGGACTATACTTTCGACGGGTCGGTCGATTAATAGCATCGATCATGTAAAATATCTGAATTTTGACGGATATATTACTTTCAACGGAGGTTATTGTGTGACGAAGGAAGGACATATCCTGTTTCGCCAAGCAATTGATTCGGCTGATATTCAGTCCGTTTTGGATTATGCCAAGACAAATCCATTGAGTTTTTCGTTTATGTCCGAAAAACACATCACAATACACGATGTAACGCCAGAGATTGCGGGAATGTATGCCCATCTCAATTTACCTGTTCCGCCATTGGTAGATATGGAAAATGTGGATTTGAATGGCGTATTGCAGACAAATATATTTCTGGGACCGGAAGACGAGCAAGCATTCATGGACAAGGTAATGCCTAATTCTCTTGCTTCAAGGTGGACGCCGCTTTTCGCTGATGTCAATCCAAAAGGGCAAAGTAAGAAAGTAGGGATTGATATTTTCTGCAATCACTTTGGTCTTGATATTCAGGAAACGATGGCATTTGGAGACGGCGGAAATGACATAACGATGTTGCAGCATGTTGGATTGGGGATAGCGATGGGAAATGCCAATCCAGAAGTGAAAGAAGTTGCCGATTACATTACCGATGATGTAGATAGTGACGGCATCTGGAATGCATTGAAACACTTTGATATATTATAGAAGAAAAGAAGCTTAATTTTTAAGCTTCTTTTCTTCTATAATATTCATTCAATACAATTTCTAACTGTTGGTCTTGTGTTAGGTCGGAGTTGTCCAGTATAAAGGCATCGGCTGCTTGTCTTAAAGGGCTCTCTTCCCGCGTGCTGTCGATATGATCCCGATGACTAAGATTTTCCTGAATTTCCTCCATCGTCACGTTTTCCCCTTTAGCCGTTAACTCAGCATATCTTCTTTCGGCCCTTACACTCGGACTTGCCGTCATGAATATTTTCAAATCGGCATCCGGAAAAACAGTAGTTCCGATATCTCGACCGTCCATTACAATATTTCGATGGCTGCCTAATTTTTGCTGTTGAGCCACCATTGCATGACGGACCTCTTTAATGGCACTTACTTCACTCACTTGTTCAGAAACAGCCATTTGGCGAATTTCTTCCGAAATATCTTCGCCATTGAGTAAAATCTGTGTTTGTGCTGTATTCGGAATGAAGTCAATATGAATGTCGGCTAATGCCTGTACAACAGCTGCTGTATCATCGAGATCCACATTATGTCTAAGAAAATAAAGTGTAACCGCGCGGTACATAGCACCACTATCTATAAATACGAAATGTAATTTTTTCGCTAAGGCCTTAGCCACAGTACTCTTGCCACAACTTGAGTAACCGTCTATTGCTATAATGAAATTCGGTCTTGTCATTTTTAATTCATTCCTCCTATGAGAACACCGGGTTTGTTTACTATCGGAACTTTAGATAGATTTTCATCAACTATACTTTCCGGAAGGAAAATATATTTTTTATCGTAAATCGTACCATTAATATAATAGCTCAACCAGTATTCGTTGGTCAGTCCAAAGACTTCTTCATCTATTGCTTCAATTTTAGTCGATGTTTTCCCTTCGACATCTCCTATAAAATGACTTAAAGTCGTTGTCTTAACCTGTTTTCCGTTTTTCTCCCCATAACCCTTGGAACTTACCAATACATTGTTAAGTTGTACATTCTTATCATTAATAAGATATACAATCCAGTTTTTAACATCAGGCGTTTCGCCTTCTAAAACAACAGCAACTGAAATGTCCTCTACAATATTTTCAGGAAGATCTTTTTTCATCGATATAAACTTATCTTCAATGGTGATGAAGCTATCAGATTTATTACTATTTCTTTTTAACCGTTTTGGTAGCTGTTTTACGCGTCGTCGTTTTCTTTGTCGTTTTACCCGATTTTGCTTTTGGATCACTCGCTGCCCATTTCAAAACCTCTTCATAGGTAATCGCACTTACATCTGTTCCTTTGGGGATTTTAAGGTTCTGTTTTCCGAAGCGAACAAATGGTCCCCAACGGCCATTTTCGATTCGGGCTTCCGGATTTTCATCAAATACCCGTATTATTTTTTCGATATCCTTTTGACGTTTTTCGTTGATGATATCGATCGCCTGCTCCTGTGTCACATCCAACGGATCAATGCCCTTCGGTAACGAATAAAAAGAAGAATTATGACGTATATAGGGTCCAAACCGGCCTATCGCTACGGTCATTTCCTTTTCTTCATATTCACCCACCTTCTTAGGCAACTTAAAGAGTTCCATTGCTTCCTCGAACGTGATGGTTTCTATCATTTGTCCCTTACGTAAGGACGCAAAACGAGGTTTTTCTTCATCTTCAGCGGCACCAATCTGTACCAAAGGTCCAAATCTTCCCACACGCACACTTACCGGTTTACCGGAGACAGTATCTACCCCCAATTCCCGTTCATGGGTAGCACGTTCTGCGTTTTCCAATGTGTCTTGCACCTCACTATGGAAAGGAATATAAAAACCTTCCAACATATCTGTCCACTCTTTATTTCCCTGTGCAATTTCGTCGAATTCCTTTTCCACTTTAGCCGTGAAATTAAAATCTACAATACCTTTAAAATGTTCGACAAGAAAATCATTTACCAAAACACCAATATCGGTCGGGAACATTTTGTTACGCTCTGCTCCTGTCACCTCTGTTTTGATCGCTTCCCGAATCTCGCCGCTATTTAATGTCAAAACCGTGAATTCACGTATTTTTCCTTCTCGTTCCTCTTTTACAACATATCCCCTATTTTGGATGGTCGAAATCGTTGGTGCATAAGTAGATGGTCTACCTATCCCCAGTTCTTCCAATTTCTTAACCAGTGAGGCTTCCGTATAGCGCGCAGGAGGGCGAGAAAAACGCTCAGTAGCCGTCATTTCGTTCAACGTAAGGTGCTGACCTTTTTCCAATGATGGCAATAATGTGTTGTCTGAATCATTATCCGTACCCGTTTCCTGATCTTCGTCGGTCGATTCAAAGTATACTTTTAAGAATCCATCAAACCTCATTACCTCGCCGGATGCAATTAATTCCTCCGATCGTGTCGATATCCCCACCTTAGCAACTGTTTTTTCGAATTCTGCTTCACTCATTTGAGAAGCAATAGCTCGCTTCCAAATCAATTCATAAAGCCGTTTTTCTGATGCATCGCCTTCAATGGTATGTTCTGAGAAATAAGTCGGACGAATTGCCTCGTGTGCTTCTTGAGCGCCAGCCGATTTTGTTTTATATTTACGTAGCTTATGGTATTTTTCACCATAAGCTTTCAAAATTTCCTGTTCTGCAGCTTGAATTGCAGTATCCGATAAGTTGACCGAGTCGGTACGCATGTAAGTGATACGCCCCGCTTCATATAATCGTTGCGCAACTTGCATGGTCCGGGCAACCGAAAAACCTAATTTGCGACTGGCCTCTTGTTGTAACGTAGAAGTTGTAAAAGGTGCGGATGGTGTTCTTTTAGCCGGTTTTTTCTCTAGGCTATTGATTACAAAGGATGCATTTAAACAATCTTTTAAAAAGATAGAAGCCTCTTCCTTTTGCTCAAACCTTTTGGAAAGCTCAGCTTTAAAAATTTCTTTGCCTTTTCCGGTATAAAATATGGCTACTATTTTATAAGCGGCTTCTGCATTAAACTTATTAATTTCACGTTCGCGGTCTACGATAAGACGCACGGCTACCGATTGTACACGCCCGGCAGATAAGGAAGGTTTTACTTTCCGCCATAATACCGGAGAAAGTTCAAATCCGACTAAACGGTCTAAAACACGACGTGCCTGCTGCGCATTTACCAGATTATAGTCTATTTTACGCGGACTGTCTATTGCTTTTAGAATTGCAGGTTTAGTAATTTCGTGAAAAACAATCCGTTTTGTGTTATCTTCTTTTAATCCTAATGTTTCAAATAAATGCCATGAAATAGCTTCCCCCTCGCGGTCCTCATCGGACGCTAACCAAACCATCTCTGCAGCTTTAGCTAATTTCTTCAATTCACTGACTATAGCCTTTTTATCAGACGGAACCTCATACTTTTGTGTAAACTTATTTTCCGTATCTATAGCATCATCACCTTTCACCAAATCACGGATATGTCCGTAACTAGACTTTACTAAAAAGTCTTTTCCAAGATATCCTTCTATCGTTTTTGCCTTCGCCGGCGACTCTACTATCAGTAAATTTTTAGCCATTTAGTTGTTAAGATTTCTGCAAACTTAGATAAAAATGCTTTTATATGCAATTTAATAACGATTGCATATAAAAGCATTTTTATCGATCTCTCCTCTACCGTTTAAAATATTCTATCGAGGACCTATTAATATTTCAAAATGGAATGGCAATAATTTTTAACATTAATTATTTAGAACAGCTTTAAAAACGCCAATGTTCGAATACCACATCTAACAAAAAGAACAAAGCAAAGACAACCGAGGCGACTCCATTCGTAGTCATGAATTCGCGGTTCACTCTGCTGAGATCAGGTGGATTTACCAACCGGTGTTGAAAGATTAAAAGAAGTGCATAAAATATAACCCCTAAATAATAGAATATACCTAGTTCAATAAACCACACTGGCAGTATGATAAACACGAATGAAAACAAGTGCAGTAGCTCCGAAATTCGCAAAGCTTTTTTCGCACCGAAATTTGCCGGAATAGAATTCAATCCATTGTCACGATCAAACGCCTCATCTTGCAAAGCATATATAATATCAAAACCTGACACCCACGTTAAAACAGAAAGTCCAAAGAAAACGGGGACAATTGAAAAACTGCCTGTTACCGCCAAATATGCACCCACGGGTGCTAATCCCAATCCCAACCCCAAAACCAGATGGCACAGCGGTGATATCCTTTTCATATACGAATAAAACAACACCACAAAAAGTGCAACGGGAGAAAGCGCCAAACACAACGGATTAATAAAGTAGGTAGCCGTCATAAACAGCACGCAGTTTACAACCGTAAAAACGAGTGCATTCGTAGGGCTGATTTTTCCCGCAGGAATATCCCTTACCGCTGTCCGCGGATTTAGCGCATCTATATCCCTATCCAGATACCGATTGAATGCCATTGCCGCATTCCGTGCACTCACCATACAAAGCAGCATCAGCAAAAATAATTTCCATTCAAATTGATAATTTGTCGTGTGCACGGCTAAGAAAAAACCTATAATCGCAAAAGGCAGGGCAAAAATACTGTGTGCAAACAGCACCAAAGACATGTACTTTTTCATATGTATATTATTACTTCGTGAGCTCGCAAGCTCGGTTTGACTTTTAATGGTCATATGGAATATTGTTCATGTCATGTCCATTTTTAAATGCATTCACGCTACTGCGTGGTCATGCGTGTTTGTGCTTTCGGAAACATGAACATTTCATGTATTCAATAAAAGTCTATTCAGGAATATGGGTCGGTAAAATAAAATTTTGATTGATGTCATGAATAGCAAGCAATATCTCTTCAGTACCCGTTTTCTTCTCAGCAGAAGTCACGAAGTGAGGGGGCACTTCTTCAAACCAGCTCAACAACGCTTTTTTGAATTTGGCTACATTTTGATCCGACTTTACGCCCGATTGCTTGTCAGCCTTTGTAAATGCGAGCATAAACGGCAGCCCCTTTTCGCCCAACCAACAGCAGAAGTCTAGATCAATCTTTTGCGGCTCATGTCTGCTGTCGATCAGCACAAATACACATTGCAAGTTTTCGCGGCGTGTCAGATAGTGGCGGATAAACTTACTCCACTCGGCTCTATTCTTTTTTGACGTCTGCGCAAATCCATAACCGGGTAAATCCACCAGATACCAATTGTCATTAATGATAAAATGATTTATTAACTGTGTTTTTCCAGGCTTTTGGGAAGTCTTTGCCAACCCCTTTTTATTGGTCATGGCATTAATCAACGAAGATTTTCCGACATTCGATCGACCAATAAAGGCGTATTCCGGAAGATTTGATTCCGGCAATTTACTTACTTCTGTATTGCTACATACAAATTCTGCGGATTTTACAAGCATAAACAAAGGTAAGATATTATAAGGAATTTTATTTATTTTAGCTCACTAATCGTTTTCTTGATGTTGGACATAAGGAATATTACCAAACAATATGCAAATCATCTGGCGCTGGATGATGTATCTTTATTTATACCCAAAGGAATAATATTTGGCCTATTGGGGCCAAATGGAGCCGGAAAAACTTCGCTCATCCGTATCATTAATCAAATTACAGCCCCAGACTCGGGAGAGGTATATTTTAATGGCGAGAAACTGAATCCCAATCATGTCAGTGCTATCGGATATCTACCAGAGGAAAGAGGATTGTATAAAAAGATGAAAATCGGAGAGCAAATGATCTATTTGGCGCAATTGAAGGGACTTAGCAAAATAGAAGCCCGGAGAAGAATCCAATATTGGTTTGAAAAATTAAATATCGAATCCTGGTGGGATAAAAAGGTAGAAGACCTAAGTAAAGGGATGCAGCAGAAAGTACAATTTGTTGCCACCGTATTGCATGAACCTGAATTAATTATTCTAGACGAACCGTTTTCCGGATTTGATCCTGTGAACGCACAGATTATTCAAGATGAAATTTTAGAACTCAATAAAAAAGGTACTACCGTGATCTATTCGACACATCGTATGGAAACGGTAGAAGAATTATGTGATCATATTGCCTTAATCCATAAATCTAAGAAAATACTAGATGGATCGGTAAAGGAAATTAAGAGCGCCTATAAAAACCAGACCTATAGCATAGATTATAGTCCGAAATATGCCGATGAGCCTTTTGTAGAAAGTAATTCGTTATATGAGGTGCTTTTTCACAAAAACACAGAAGAGCATCAGCTTAAATTAAAGTTAAACGAAGGTGTTCATTTAAATGATATTATTCTATCACTTACTGATCAGGTGTTTATAAATCAAATACATGAGATTATTCCATCTATTCATGATATTTTTATTGAAAAAGTAACTTCTCCATTATTAGCAGCTCATGCATAAGATACGATTAATCATCCAACGGGAGTACATCACGCGCGTTAAAAAAAGATCCTTTTTACTGACGACATTTCTGGTACCCTTATTTTTTATCGGCATGTATATAGGCGTCATCTTTCTCACCAAAAAGAGTTTTGACGACACCCATGCCATTGTATATGTATTCGACGAGGAAGGCACAGTCGCTCCAAGTTTAGAGAACACGAAGAATTTAACGTACACGCATTCAAATCGCGCACTACAACATCAAATTGATAGTTTAAAAGGATCCGAAAAGAATACAAATATACTGGTGATACCGGCAAATTTCTTTGAAGCGCGTAGAGTAGAATTTTTATCTTCCGGAAAACCCAATGTGGTGACTCAAAAAGAAGTAGAATCGCAATTGGGAGAAATTGTCAGAGATCATGCCTATCAAAAATTAGGTGTCAATACCGACAGTATTAAGAACATCAATTCCTCGGTATCCGTTAATGCCAAAGAAATAACCACTGATGGAGAAACGCGGGACAGTAATACCGAAATCGCAATGGGAATTTCATTGGCGTTGTCTATATTGGTATACATTTCCCTATTTTTATATGGTTCGCAAGTAATGAGAGGTATTATTGAAGAGAAGAGCAGCCGTATTATTGAAGTTATTATATCTTCTGTCAAGCCTTTTCAGCTTATGATGGGGAAAATTATTGGTATTGGCATGGTTGGGCTTACCCAGTTTGTCCTTTGGATCTTCTTATCGCTTATTCTAGCGGGCGTCGCTTCTACATTTTTGGTATCCAAAGAAGATTTGATGAGCCAAATGACGCAAAATGAATCGCTGTCACAAGCTACCTCCAGCTCTTCTCAAATGGAACTCTATTCAGCTCTGCAATCCATCAATTTCCCCGAACTCATTATTTGTTTCTTTGTGTTTTTCATCGGCGGATATCTTATTTATAGTGCTTTGTTTGCTGCTGTAGGATCTGCAGTAGACAGCGAAACAGAAGCTTCTCAGTTTACGATGCCAATTACCATGCCCTTGTTATTAACTTATGCCCTGTCGTTTGGTGTACTGATCAATGATCCACACGGTAGCATATCCACCTGGCTAAGTTTTATCCCCTTCACCTCTCCTATAGCCATGTTGGTACGGGTACCTTTTGGCGTTCCGACCTGGCAATTGATAGTATCTGCCTTATTATTGATAGGCGGATTTGTACTTACAACCTGGTTTGCTGCCCGTATTTACCGAGTGGGAATTTTAATGTACGGAAAGAAACCTTCCTACAAAGAACTTTTAAAATGGTTTCGTTACAAGAATTAATACATGAATAAACGAATAAACTTACGCTCCTTTAAACAATTTTTAGCCTCTAGCACAGGTGGTGGTATAATTCTATTTATATGCGTGATCTTAGCGCTGCTAATAGCTAATTCGCCAATGGCAGAAGGATTGAATAGCCTGCTTTCAACCCAAATAGGTTTTGAAAATGAGAGTATCCAATTAAATTACAGTATAAAACAGTGGATAGACGATGGTTTAATGGCCATATTCTTTCTTCTTGTTGGTTTGGAGATCAAACGTGAACTGGTGGAAGGCGAGCTGTCCTCTCCCCGACAGGCGGCATTACCGATCTTTGCCGCGTTCGGAGGAGCAATATTACCCGCTTTAATTTATATTGCCTTCAATTTCAATCAGCCACTTACACAACATGGCTGGGGGATTCCAATGGCAACCGATATTGCATTTGCACTAGCAGTGATTTCGATGCTAGGTAAAAAGGCTCCAGCTAGCTTAAAGATATTTTTAGCCGCTTTGGCTATTGTAGATGATCTGCTAGCGATTTTAGTCATCGCCATATTCTACTCCTCTGATTTACATTTCAGCTACCTACTATATGCCGGCGGAATTTTTATGTTATTGCTTATTTTTAACAAAATAGGTGTAAAAAACCTTCTTGCATATATTATTCCGGGGCTGTTTATGTGGTATTTTATCCATCACTCTGGTATTCACGCCACTATTGCCGGTGTATTGGTTGCCATGACATTACCGACGACCGATGACGACAAAGAATCTGCATTAGAAAAATTAGAGCATCTTTTAGCAAAGCCAGTCAACTTTATCATCATTCCGATTTTTGCTTTTGCCAATACGGCGATTACACTTCATGGTGAGATGGTTGGCGGATTGACTTCCACTATGGGATTGGGTATCATTGTCGGGTTAATTGTCGGAAAATCGCTTGGTATATTAGGAACAAGCTGGATTTGCATTAAATCAGGTTTATCAAGATTGCCTGAGGGTGCCGGTTGGAAGCATTTATTTGGTGTTGGACTTCTGGGAGGTATCGGATTTACAATGTCTATTTTTGTAGCCATGCTATCCTTTGACGATCCTATTCTTGTGGAAGAAGCCAAATTAGCAGTGCTCATTGGCTCCCTCGTATCGGGATCGTTAGGGTACTTTTACTTATCGGGTTTAGCGATGAAAAAAGATTAAAAAACTATTCTATAATCAAATCCCCGAAAAATTCAGGACGATGAAAATTCGGAGTAGGATAATCAATGTTATTCCATGCGATAAAATGAGGTTTTGGTAGCTTGTCACCACATTTATAAAAATTAGCGTGTATCGTTCTACCGCTCCATTCCGTAGTATCAATAATGGTTTTTGGTATTTGTAAAATCAAGTTCCATTTCTTTTGTCCATCGACTTTGCGAACGGAAGTGTATGTATTCACGGCGTCAATCACCGCTCCATCCAATCTTTTCCGCTCAGATTTCACGGCAGTACCGTATCCAATAAGTCCAGTACCCAAAACATTAAATTCGAAGTTAAAATAAGACTGCTTATTATCCAGAGATATAAAAAATTCGACACAGCTGTCTTCCCATATGTTTTCATTCGATCTAATATACTGGGCCTTCAAAAATTCCTCTTCTACCGCATAGTGCAAGATCACAAAAGAATCGGTATGCGCGATTTGAAACTCAACAACCGGACTGTATGGAAAGTCCGCCTTCCATGGAGATGCAGCGATCGAATTCCAAGAAAGGTTTTTTATTTCATCCTGGATCGAAAAGAAATCATTTCCTTTTATTTCGTGTATTTTTTTTAAGACAAGTGTAGACATAAGCTAGCATTCATATTTTTTACTGAGCGACAAGGCTAAGTTCCAAAATATTTCTCAATTCTTCTTCATGTTTTTCCAGTTCATCCACCAACTTAAATTGCGCTTTTGCACGTACTAAGTTGTGGTCTGGATAATGGACTTTATAGTACGTATCTCCGTCGATATAATCCGTCAAAAAACGAACAGCTTGCATGTAGGGAAGCAATAGCACACCGTACATCAAAGATTCAATTTCCTTATTTGTCAAAAACTCTTTTGCTTCACTTAAATAACCTTCTGCATAAGCCTTAAATAACGGGATATTTAATACAATCTTGTCAACATCAATTTCATCTTCGGCAGCGGAATTGATTATTGTACGTATTGCATCTCCAAAGTCGTATGCCACATAGCCCGGCATCACTGTATCTAAATCGATGACGCATTGCACATTGTCATTTTGATCCAATAAAACATTATTGAATTTCGTGTCATTGTGTGTAATTCGCAACGGTAAATCCCCATTTGCTGCTAAATCCAATATCCGACGCATCTTCGATTCCCGCTCAAATACATAATCCAATAAATCTTGCACATGTTCTACGCGATCGACATTGTTATTTAAGATTGCCGCTTTTAAATTTTGGATCCGGAAGTCTATATTATGGAAATTTGGCAAGATTTCTACCAGTTCAGTAGCATCTAGATCAGATAGCTGCTTTTGGAACTGGCCAAATGCCTGTCCGCCAGAATACGCCTGCTTTGCCGTTTCCACGATATCATAGCTTTTTGTGTCCGACAATAAAATAAATAACCTCCAATAACTTCCTTCGTCATCCTGAAAATAGAGTTTATCGTCCTTAGTAGGTATAATTGTCAATGTATATTTATCGATATCGGAAATGCCTTTCGTTTTGAACTGATTCTTTAAATGAGTAGTCACCAAATAGATGTTATTCATTAAACCAGGTATATCTTTAAAAATATCATGATTTACCCGTTGCAACAAATACGATGTCCCTTCCGAATTTTCCGTCGTCAATTTAAAGGTATCATTTATATGTCCAGACCCAAACCGCTTAGCATCAGTTATTATTCCGTTTAAATCGAATCGTTCCGCTATTCCTATAATTTTATTAAAATCGTAAATTGACATCGAATTTATTAAGGTTTAAAATTTCTTAATTTCATTTTGCAACGCAATATCACGAATTACAGGCATTATCAAAAACAATTTTTTCAATCAAACGATTGCACATTTTTTTGGGTAATATAAAAAAATCAGATACTCTAATATAGATTTAGTAAATTAGTGGAGTTGAATCAACTTTTACATACCATATGATTACTGAGATAGTTATTATCCTCGTTTTAATTTTATTTAATGGTGTCCTATCTGCTTCGGAAATCGCTATCGTTTCAAGCAGGAAGGCGCGATTGCAAGCCGCAAGTGCTAAAAACCCGGGTGCCAAAGCTGCACTGAAACTGAAAGAAAGACCCAATCAATTTTTATCTACCGTACAAATTGGAATCACATTAATCGGGATTCTAACCGGATTCTTTTCCGGCGGATCCATTTCTTCGTATCTGTCTGAGATATTTAACCAAAACACCTATTTAGCTCCATATAGCGACCAACTATCGGTAATATTGGTTGTATTGGTCATCACCTATCTCTCTTTAGTTGTTGGCGAATTAGTTCCCAAGCGCATTGGTATGGCTATTCCAGAAAGGTACTCGGCTATCATCGCTATTCCGATGACCATATTGAGTCAGATCGTCAAGCCGTTCGTATGGTTATTAAGTATATCAACCGATTTCCTTGTTAAATTAATGAATATTAAAGTATCTAAAAATACTGTAACAGAAGAAGAAATTAAAGCATTGGTTGATGAAGGTGTTGATAGTGGTGTAATAGAAGGATTTGAGCACGATTTGGTGGATAGATTGCTTACCATCGGCGACAAGCGGGCTATCAATATGATGGTACACCGAAGTGACATCACCTATTTAGATTTAGAAAACACCTTTGAAGAAAACAAAAAGACTATTGTGGAAAGCGAGCATACAGAATATCCGGTATGCGATGGCAATTTTGACAACATTAAGGGTATTGTACACACCAAGACCCTACTGACAAATTTTATTAATGGCACCGAGATTCAACTTGAAAAATTAGTTCAACCTATACCATTTGTCAATGAAAATAGTAGTATTTATACTGTATTAGAGGTGCTTAAAAATGCTCAAGTGCTACAAGCCATCGTGATAGACGAGTATGGTAGTCCTCAGGGTATCATTACCATGAAAGATATATTAGCAGGACTTGTTGGGAGCTATGACGCCGAAAATGAACCGAAAAATAAGTTATTCCGCCAACGGGAAGATGGGTCCTATATGTTAGATGGTCGTTATCAGTTAGACGACTTCTTCGAGAAATTTGAAATTGTTCTGTCGGAGGAGGACGAGGAAGAGATTGGAAATATCACCACTGTAGCCGGATTAGTTTTCCTATTACTGGATCACGTACCCGCCGAGGGGGAGATCATTAACTTTAAAGGTTATCAGTTTGAGGTGATCGATATGGATGGCAATCGGATTGACAAGATTGCTTTTACGAAAATTGAAAATGAAGGTGATACCGAAGCCTTCAACATTGATTAATCCAGTCGTTTCTCAATAATCGCGATAAGATCCGAACGTAGCAACAATCCACTTTGGCGCCATATCTGACTACCGTCTTTAAATAATATTAATGTGGGGACACCCTGAACCTTGAAATTTGCAGCCAGCGATTGGTTTCTATCGACATCTATTTTAATTACCGATAGCTTATCGCCAAAATGCGCCTTCACCTCTTTCAGAATGGGCGCCAATGTTTGACAAGGGCCACACCATTCGGCAGAAAAATCGACCAATACGATTGTGTTTTTTTGAATTATTTCACTAAAACTAGCCATTTCTATCCGTTTTCTATGAACGATTATATATATCAATTATCGAAAGGAACACACAACTGTTCCAATTGTTCAATGTTGCCGTCAAATAAATTTAAATCTACATTTCCTCTTATTCCCGTCACACTTCCTTTTTCAGAAAACTGCCAAAAATTCCAATGCTTTTTTGGGCGTTCCACCCAAAAATTATAGTTGGCGATCCATAGCGTATAATCGGTAAACTCATGCTCCAGAAAGTCGGTATAATAGCTATCTCCCGAATAGATAATCGGTCTAACTTTATAATGTGATTCTATGGTTTCTAACCATCTCTTTAGCCCTACTTTTAGACTATCCATCGACTGTTGTCGGGGCCGTTCTTCGATATCAAGTACCGGAGGAAGATCTCCCGGTGTCAATTTTACGGTTTTAATAAAGTTCCTAGCCTGCTTTATTGAGTTTTCATTTGGACGAAAGTAGTGATATGCACCCCTCAGTTTAGCGCGGCTTTCGGCGCTTTTCCAATTCGACTTGTATCTTTTATCTACGGCTGTTGTCCCCATGGTAGCACGAATGAAAATAAAATCAATGGGAAAACGATCATTAATTGTATTCACGCTCACCCAGTCGATGTTGCCTTGGTATTCACTAATATCGATACCAAATATTTTGTCGTCGAATTTAGACATCAGATAAATATTACGTTCATTGTGCTTATCTATCTCTTTGCTGTCACTAGTATATCCACTTTCAAAAATATTCTTCACAAAGAATCGGATTCCCCCACGATAATAGTAGGCCGCGAACAGGATAATAAGAATAGCCGGAATTCCAATACTCCAGAATAAATAAATCCGTTGTATTTCCTTATCAGATTTTTGTTTTCTCTTGACAGTTCTTGTACTTTTCGTCATATTGCAGTGAAATTAGTGTATTTCTAATTTATTGACAAACTATAATTTTAGAATGAGAATTTATAATCCCAAGGACTGGCTAAGTACCACTATTTATTTACACACCTCCGTTATCTTCAGAAGGCTACTTCCTTTTCTGATTGTCAGTGCACTATTTTCGTGGGGTATAGCGTACTGGGAACTGGAATACCTCAAGTTGTCCGATAAAAGCTGGATTAAGAATATTACCATAGTACATAGTTTATTAGGCTTTGTGCTTTCACTTCTGTTGGTGTTCCGCACCAATACCGCTTACGATCGTTGGTGGGAAGCACGCAAGCAATGGGGAAACCTAACCAACATCAGTCGTACATTAGCTTACAAAATGAATGCAATGCTTGATACGGACGATAAAATCAGCCGAAGCTTCTATCGTAAAGCCATACCCCTATATGCAGAAACGCTGTACAATTTCTTGCGTTCGGATTACACAAAATTTATGTTGGACGAAGTCGATCATCCGGAGTTAAAGAGTCTGGATGACAAAAAGCACGGTCCGAATCAAGTTGCGGCTTTGATCTTTAAAAAAACTAATATGTTATACACCGAAAATAAGATCAGTGGTGACCAATTTATTATTATCAATCAAGAACTGACCAACCTGACCAATATCTGTGGAGCCTGTGAACGTATTAAAAACACACCCATCCCGATGTCTTACAGTTCATTTATAAAGACATTCATTATTCTATATACCGCAACCTTACCGATAGGGTATGTTTTTTCAATCGGTTATTTTGTAACGGCGGCTGTACCCTTTATTTTCTATGTACTGGCGACACTAGAAATGATCGGAGAATCTATTGAGGAACCGTTTGGGACAGATACCGACGATTTACCGATTGATAAAATCTCGGCTAATATTAAAAAGCATACATACGAAGTGTTACTGCCTTAGCTCAAAGGTCATTATTACAAAAATAACTCAACGATATATATGCTGTCAAAAATTAATTAAGCTCATTTTCAAGGAGTAAAACCTAAAGGATAAAATAAGTTTTGTACATCTGCTTAGAATTTCTACTTTTGTCGCGGAGAGCTGGCAGAGTGGTCGAATGCGGCGGTCTTGAAAACCGTTAACTGTCACAGGTTCGGGGGTTCGAATCCCTCGCTCTCCGCAGAAGCGGAAAAGCTACCAATTTGGTGGTATTTTTTGTTTAAAGAATTCATTAGGCACATTCGAGGCACTTGGATTTTTATAAGTGGATAAGGGGTAGTAGTGCGCTTTAAACAAACAAAGTTCGTTTCCGCCCTTCTTCGCTGAATAAATAACATAGCATTTGAATGTTATTTTCGAATTCACAAAATATCAGCAAAAGGGCATAAAACCTGCAAATTTTCAAATTTCCAGGTTTTTCTGCTTTAGGGCTAACCTCCAAAATTTTCAAAAATGCACAAAGTTTTCGTGGCAATATTGTGGCACTTTTTAAATGTATAAAAAAGTGCCACAGAATACCATATAACTATTTGTATATCAACATGTAAAGCACATTGTCGACTTGACTTAAAAGCGCCATAATTCTAACATATGTTAATTTAAAAATTAACATATGTTAGAAAGCAGCTTTGGACTAAACTTCTTTTTGAAGACTCCAAAAAAGAAAACCAGCATCAGGTATATTTACCTGAGAGTTACCGTTGATGGCATTCCCAAAGAAACCTCTACAAAGCGCAAATGGGACATGCATCGGTGGTACCTACGCACAGAAAGAGCAATCGGTAACAAAGAAGACGCAAAGACACTGAATTTCTTTCTGGATTGCATGGTAACGAAAATAAACCAGTGCAAGACAGATCTGATGTACGCAGACCAGACTGTCACCTAACAGAAGATCATGGATTTATGAGGGGCAAGACTATACTCAAAAATAAGGTCCTAGAGGAATTTTAGGCCCACTAGCATTGTTCTTCGATTTTCGAGACTGCAAAAACAGCATTGGACGGAATAAACAGTTTGGTAAATTGCTTTTATAACTAACTTTGAATTGATTAAATTTTTGAAATATGCTAAAAGAATTTTCATATAAACAATTCGGGAACATCGAATTCAGCATGAAAGCATTTGAAGAAAACACATTCACTTCAATAGCTGACCACATAAAAATTCTTCTCATTCCAAAAAAAGCCATCATCCAAGTGGATTTTCAAGAGTTCAAAATGGAAACTGATGCCCTTTTGTTCATTAATCCAAAAGTGATAATAAAACCTTGCGAAACAATTAATGGCCAATTGATCTATTTCAATAGGGATTTTTATTGTATTGAAATTCACGATCAAGAAGTAGCCTGCGATGGAATCCTCTACAATAATGTCTTTGAAATTCCCTTTATTGCTTTGGATGAAAATCAATCCAGGGACATCCAAAGTATCATTCAAGAAATCAAATCTGAAATGAACAATGAGGATGCCAATACAGAAGAAATGCTTCGGATATTGTTAAAACTCATCATTCTTAAGTCAACTCGAATTTGGAAACAACAACACCAATTATCGGAAAATACCCAACATAATGATGTTCAATTCTTAAGAAAGTTCAGCAAATTAGTAGAACAACACTATAAAACACATCATTCTGTTGCGGATTATGCCGAGCTGTTATTTGTAACACCAAAAAATCTAAGTAAAAAAATAAGTTTGATCAGTAAGAGTACTCCAAACGACATCATCAAAGACCGGATAATACTTGAAAGCAAACGTCTTTTAGCCCATACCAAAATGACTGTCAAAGAAATTGCCTACAGTCTTAATTATGAGGATGACGCCTACTTCATCAGATTTTTCACCAAACATACCGGATTATCACCGGTTTCTTTTAGAAAGCAGTTTTAAAACTCAAAAGGGACTCTACATTTATAAGTAAAACACGGCACAATTGTCGTGTTTTTTCTATTTAAACCATCCCAAAACTTCTATATCATTCATTAAAAATCAACCTGTTTTTATAAAAAGGGAAAAAAGTGCAATGCAAAGAGAAATCCGTCCATTGTCGCCCTGTCCTATTTGAAGCAACTTTGCTACATCAAATTAATACTAACATTTTAAATATTAAAATCATGAACAAGTTTACAGTAAAAGACGGAACAGAAATTTATTTCAAAGATTTAGGAAACGGGCAACCAATTTTCTTTCACCATGGTTGGCCACTGTCATCTGATGATTGGGATGCCCAAATGATGTTTTTCTTAGAAAAAGGATTTAGGGTAATCGCACATGACCGACGCGGACATGGCCGTTCTACACAAACTTTCCAAGGAAATGACATGAACACTTATGCTACTGATGTAGCTGAATTGGTTGAGTTCCTAGATTTGAAAGACGTCATACACGTCGGTCATTCAACAGGAGGAGGTGAAGCCATTCGCTATGCAGCTCATTATGGAAAAGACCGAGTAGCCAAGGTGGTTTTAATCAGTGCCATCACTCCTTACATGATTGCAGACGAAAACAACCCTAACGGAGTGCCTTTAGAAGTTTTTGATACTATGCGTTACAACACACAGCATAACAGGCATCAGTTCTATCAAGACTTGACAATACCATTTTATGGCTATAACAGAGAAGGTGCTGATGTGAAAAAAGCAATCCAAGACAATTGGTGGAGACAAGGAATGATGGGTGGCATCAAAGCTCAGTACGATTGTATCGAGGTGTTTTCTGAAACCGATTTTACAGAAGATTTAAAAAGCGTAACCATTCCTGTATTGGTATTGCATGGTGATGACGACCAGATTGTTCCATACGAAACCACGGCTGTTAAAGCCGCTGAATTATTACAGAATGGTAAATTAATCATCTATCCAGGTTTTTCTCATGGTATGCCAACGACTGAAGCGGCTACCATCAACAAAGACATTCTAGAGTTTATTAACGCATAACAGGGAAAAAAGTGCAATGTTAAGCGGAAAGCGTCCATTGAATATTTGGGCTTTTCGCTTCAAATTTGCCTTATCAAAATACTAATATTTAAATTTAAAAAACATGAGAAATTTAATTTTAACAATCGGATTAGTTGCAACATTATTAGCAAGTAATGTTTCGTTTTCACAAACAAAAAGAGCTGCTGCATCAGTCGGAAGATCAGAATATATTGAAGTAGAAAAAAGCGTAAAACTTCACGTAACCGACCTTGGCGAAGGACAACCTATTGTATTAATTCATGGATGGCCACTGAGTGATGAAATGTATGAATACCAGTACCAATATTTAAGCCGAAAAGGTTTCAGGGTAATTGGTATTACTTTGAGAGGTTTTGGAAAATCAGACAAGCCTTATGGCCGATATGATTTTGATGTATTTTCGGATGACATTAAAGTGGTATTGGAAAAATTGAAAATTGAAAAAGCCGTGTTAGGTGGTTTTTCAATGGGGGGAGCTGTGGTTATTCATTATGTCACAAAATATAACTCGGCTCATGTAAGCAAACTAGCCCTGTTTGGAGCGGCCGCACCTTCTTGGAAACAAAGAGACGGATTTCCTTACGGAATACCGGATGCAGATGTAGCCGGACTTATACAAGCTACATTGACCAACAGACAGGATTTGATTGCAAGCTTTGGAGCTGGCTTTCCAGCTAAAGAGGGCAATATCTCAAAAAACATGGAAAAATGGCTGGAAAACATCAATTTAGAAGCTTCTCCTTACGCTATAACTGAATCTATAACTGCACTTCGCGATCTGGACTTGCGACCTGAACTTTCAAAAATTAAAATACCGGTGGCTATATTTCATGGCATCTATGATAAAAACTGCCCTTTCATTTGGGCAGAGCAGTTGCAAAAAAATATAAAAAACTCAACTATTATAAGATTTGAGAATAGTGGACATGCACTTTTTATAGAAGAAATGGGAAAATTCAATACTGAGTTGGAAAAATTTGCTAAACAATAATTCTTTAATGCCTGCTTAAATAAAAGACACACGAAGGGATCGTATTACTTCGTGTGTTTCATTTTCTTGGAAACATTTAAAAATTAAATTGATGAGTTCAACCAAACAAGTTGCCTTGTTATTGGGGTTTCTTGCTTCTCTTTTCTTCGCCATCACTTTCGTAGTAAACAGGCTAATGTCGTTAAATGATGGAGTTGGATTTGGAGTGCTTCCCTATGATTTTTTTGGATGTTTCATGTTATAGAAATGGCACTCCATGCCCTAACGAAATAATTTGCTAACTGTAATAAATAGCTAATTGTTTCAATCTCATTTTTACTAGTTTGTTTTTTTGATTTCCACTTGGAATCTCTATCATTGCCGATTAGAAGAAATACTTCTGTAAAAAGAAATAGCTACTAAAGTTGATTTCTGAGGCAAACTGTTATCAAAATTAGTACATTAGCATAAGTATTCACAGAATTATGACGTTCCTTAAGATCAAGTGACTTCGTGCAGGAGTCCTTTAAGATATTTGAGAACGAGGGAAATCTTGAACTGTAAAAGTGTAAAATCGTGGCATGCAAATTAAAAGTAGGCTAAAAAGTGGCTTTATATGCCTTCAGAAGGCTAGGTTCGAATCCCTCGCTCTACGCAGAAAAGGGGCTGTCTCCTACATTTGCTTGATACAAACATAGGAGACACCTTCTTATTACATTTCAAGGTATTCGAACCGAAGAACATTCAAGGTCATGTTGAAGGAAATGGCCGAAGTCGCCGATTGCAAATTGGAAGTTTGATTCGAACTTCGCTGGAAAAATAAAATGTTTTTCATATATTAACTCCAGATTTTTAGCTATTTCATCAAAAAAGATTGTTATGATATTCTCGTCAAAAGCAGAAAATATTTTGGGGCAGATCAGCACCAAAACTAAGCTGGGTGACTTACGTAAGATTGCAAAGGACATAAAAAAAGATCACGAGTTAGCTTTGGAGCTATGGTCTGCCAAGAGTTTTTTTTCCAGGCTATTGGCCATCTTGATTATGGACAATAAGCGCGTATCACAAGATTTCATTAGTGAGCTTGATATCGATATGCAGACCCATCCATTGGATGAGCGGACACAGCTAATGGACTGGTTTATGGCTAACCAACTTACTAAAGACAAGAAAACAATTGCACTGATTGAATCATGGGAAAATAGTCTTTCTACTCTTCAGAGACGGATATTCTGGTATCACCAAGCACGTTTAAGGTGGACAGGACAAATACCGCCTGCCAATACACCAGAATTACTAAACAAAATAGAAGCTGACATTGCCAAAGAAGAACCAGAAGTTCAATGGGCAATGAATTTCACTGCGGGTTGGATTGGAGTTTATGAAAAACAATACCGAAATCGGTGTGTCAGTCTGGGAGAGAAAATAGCTCTCTATAAAGGTGACATGGTATCAAAAGGGTGTACACCAAATTATTTACCAGCGTTCATTGCCATCGAAAGCAATAAGCGAAATTTGTAATCCAGCTAACGCCTTCAAATTTTCAATAAATTAGTTCGAGAAAATTATTCGCTATGAGCTGCTCCATTATTAAGAAATCAAAATCTCAAATTCCTTGACACAATTTGTTTACTTTTGTTGTGATGCCGACACTAATAGATAAAGAGGTTCAGCTTCTATCACGAATCAGAAATGGTGATGAGAGAGCTATAGATGAAATTTATATTGCGAGCAAGGGTCGGTTTTTGGCCTTTGCAAGAAAGTTGTTGAATGATGAAAACAGCTTGGAAGACGTCTATCAGGATACGGTCATTGCATTTTATGAAAATGTGCGTACTGGAAAAATAACATCGCTAAATAGCAGCATAACAACTTATATCATCGGTATCGGTAAATACATGCTTTATCACCATCTAAAAAAAACAAAAGCAATGAGCAATTTGGACGACGTAGACGAGTTGGATTTAGGCATTGCGACAAATACATATATTGAACAAATAGAGAATAAGGAAACTGCGATCATACTGCAACAGGCAATCGAAAAATTGGGAGAGCCTTGTACTTCGTTATTGCGACTGTTTTACTACGAAGAAAAAGAAAATACAGAAATAGCAACTTTATTAGGATACGCGAATGCCGATGTAATCAAGAGCCAAAAATACAGATGTATGCAGGTTCTTAAGGTGATAATGAAAAAAACATATAAAAATGGCAAATAAATATCAAGACCTGATAGACGATTACCTAAGAGATAAGCTCGACGAAGAACAGCGCCGGGAGGTCGAACGATTGGCCGATACGAATGAACATTTTCGCACTGAACTTGATTTCCACAAGCAGACCAAGTTAGCTTTTGCAAATCAACAACACGAACGGTTAAAAAAACGACTTCAATCCTTATCCGATGAGGCACCAAAACCGTTAAATCCCAACCAACCCACAAATAGGTTTGGAAAATCATTTTGGTTTGTGGCTGCAACTGTGTTACTGATATCAAGTATCGGGCTTTATGTATGGTCATTGAAACAAAGTGAAGCAAGCCCGATGGATTTGTACATAGTCTACTTTGAACCTTATCCAAATGTGGCACTACCCGTCACACGTGATGAAACACAACTGAACGAACATTCATTGGCCTATTCTTATTATGAACAAGCAGAATATGCCAAAGCTTATGAACTATTTGAAAATTTGTTACAAAATAGTAGTATAGATGATCCCGAAATCTTTTTCTATAAGGGTATATCAGCTATGCAACTCAACCTAAATGATGAAGCTATAGCCTTATTTAATAAATATAAAGGTGAGGCCACGGCAAAACTTGAACGCCAAGCGAAATGGTACGAAGCACTGACCCGTCTTAAACAGGGGGATAAAGTACAAACCCGTAAGCTGTTGCAATATTTGGCAGACGATCCGGGTTACAAACAAACAGAAGCAATACGTTTATTAAAGCAATATTAATTCATCGCCGTTTCATTAATTTTTGCTTACCTTCTTTTACGTATTATTCCGAGGATGGATAATACGAGAACAGATCCCAAAGCTATCCCCCAGTACCAATAATTATCGTGTGGATGTATGGGGTTGATGTCTCCCGAGACGACCAGTCCTGCCCAATAGAACGGATGTTGTAGTTGACTTTCGTTTTCGACACGTTTGAGATAGTTGGTTTTTGCGGTTGTTAATGCGGAATGTTTATGTTTTTTATCGATAAGTTGTTGGTAGTAATCCACCATGATGCCACTCGTGCTGGCATCCGGCAATGACCACAGACCCATCACCAAACTTGGAACACCAGCATATGTAAATGCGGTAGCCAAGCTTTGTACGCCCTCGCCTTTTTGCAACGGCCCGTAGCCCGTATTACAGGCGCTCAGTACCGCCATATTGGCCTGCAATTTTATTCCATACAATTCGTACGCATACAATTTACTGCCATCACCGAAATGAAAATTTGACTTTTCACTATCTTCTTCCTGTACATCGGCGTGCATGGCCAAGTGTAACAACGAATAATTAGGAGCTTCTTTTAAAAAATCCTGCTTGCCAAAATGATTTTGCTGATAAACGTAGCCATCGAGCATCTTGGCGATCTTCTCCGCTTCTTTTGCGGCTCCGGTTAGCCTTTGTGTAGATACGGATCGTTCCTCTCCCACGCCACCTATATACTCCGGGGCGAATGCGCCGAAAGATTGTCCTTGAGTGTGCCGAAGCCCCTGTTGCGCCAGCCACAGTGAAGTACTACTGGCGTAACTAACAGTATGCTTATGAAGCAAGTAACCTGACGGACTCTCTGTATTGGTCAATGCTTCAAAAGGAAACTGGTGGAGTATTCCATCAGGTACAATGATGAGGTTGCGCTTTAATCCCCAAGATACATCCGCTCCCACCAAACGTTCATGAAGTTTTGTGGCCGTCACATAATAATCGGAATTGCGTGTCTGCAATTGTTCGGTTGCTTTCCGCACGAGCAATTCAATAGAATCCGTTCTGCCTAGCGGAAAGAGAGAAAGCGATGAACGATCAATTCGCATCACATACGCGCCAGAATCGGTAAACATATAACGTAACATCGACACCTGTTTCGGAAGTTCTTGCTGAATGGTACGAGTCGTCACCATGCCCTGGCTCAACATTTTATATCGAGGGTTCAACACTAACATTTGCTTCTCTATATCATGAAGTGCTATTTCACAAGCATGAATTTTTGCCCGCCATTGGTTCGCCTGTTTATCTTGTAAAGTGTCCTTATGCACTTTAGCCAACTGTTGTTTGTAGAAAACAAGGAGCTGACGTTGTTCTTCTTCAGCATCACGGAGCGAATCAGGTAAAGTTGTACTATTGGACGGTGCGTGTTTGATAAATTTTTTCCAACGGTGCTGACTTCTATTGTTCTCCAAATTTTCAAATAGCGTGGCCAAAGAAGCTTGATCTACTTGCTCTTGCTGCACCAACGTTTGGCATTCCAACAAGCCGAAATGAATAGCAGTTTGTATATCCGCCAATACATCCGTATAAGGGCCGCCAAGATAATACGTGTTCAGCATTTCCAACGCCAGCTTAAAGAGATGGTTGGCATTTCTGAGGTCATCTTTATGCTGTGTGTTATGGTATAATCTTAGTAGGTGATGTCCATTGGCACTGAGACTGCTTATATACTGTCGGTTTACCTTTCCAAGAAAAGAGGAAGAGGCGAGTTGCGTGTAATCGTTTACCAAATCATCATTTCCAGTCAAAGTAGTCAATGATTTTTCAATATGAAAACGGACGCTGTCCGGCTGATTCTTTTTTTCGGCCAATTGGGCTGATAGGGTATGAAATACCGGAAAGTCTGCAGAGCTTGGGGTTTTAAAGGCTTCCTGCATTCGTTGACTAGCCTCATCAAGCTGACCGACTGCCATCAGCGACTTGGCGAGCCGAGCATGGTTGTGCTCTAATCTTCCTCCGTATCCGTATTGCGCCATATGGGAAAATCCGGTGCGAAAGTAAGAAATGGCCTTTTCATGGTTATTCGATTCGGCATATACCTCCCCTAGAACCGAATAGGCATTATTTAAGTATTCCAACACCGCGTCATCTGGCTTCCTTTGAAGATTTTGTATAAATCGTCTTGTCGAATCCAGATAGTTCTGAATGCTATAAACGTCTTTTTTGAGCGCATGGTAGTCAAGACATGATTTCCAATAAGACAAGAGCAATGTAGGATGTTCGTGGTCATTTTTGTTTACTATTAGCCTATTTTTATTTCCCCATTCCTTGCTTTTGCTGTCAACTATTTCACGAATGTTAGCCAAAATCCCTTCCATTGCTACGTGATCCCCATACTGTTTTTGCCATCGCATTTGGTTTCCATAGACGGTCATCAGGTAACTGTTGTCGACCAGTTCGATACCACTCCATATCTGCGCAGCTTTCATATAATACGCATACGATTTATTGGCCATGCCCGCCAATCCATAATTGAATGCTAGATTATTGTAACCCAATGCAACTTCATTGTCCATATGACCATTGTGCTTGATATATCCGTCGATAGACCGGTGGTAGTATTCAATAGCTTCGGGATAGTTCCCGATTTTGTTGTTGATATAAGCGATGTCGTGTATTGCAGATAAATAGGCCAATGGAGGATCTTCATTTAGTGATTCACGCAATTTCGCACACTCCTGCGCAAAAGGCAATGCTTCTTCCCATCGGTTGTTGTAACCCAAGAAATGGTAATAGGTATTTAGAAAGGTAGATTGCTCACTGGTATCAAGCCTTGAATAGGACAACAAAGGATAGGCTTTTTCAAAGAAGGGAATCCCCTCTTTTTCGTAGTTGTAGCCCGCTCCTTTGGCATAAAGCTGTTTAAACAAAAGCCAGTTTTTGACGGAATCCGGTTCGTTTTTGGCAAGTTGGTATGCTTTCTCCCAATGATCAGAGGCCTCATGGTAATGTTTTTGCTTTTGTAACGTGTCTGCCATTTCGACCTGTTTCATCCATGTGGATTGTTCCTGCCCCGAACCCGAAGGCAAGCAGAGTACACCGCATATTAGCAGTATGTATAATAAGTGGTTGGTTAGTAGCATATTCCAAACTTAAATAAAATGCTTTGCATTCACGAATAGCTTTTGCAAAAAAAATATGCATGAATAACTCATTTTTATATGCAATAATTGCACAAAAGAACTAACGCATAACCCTACCTAGGACACGTTTATTTCAGAAAAGCAAACTTTCTGTTTACCTCATCCCAACGAGATGTCACTAACCCAATAACAACAAACACAAAAAGCGAAAACAATTAAAATATACAACTATGAAAACTATTCCATTTTTTTCTCAAGTAAGGATATCGGCTATCATCGGAGGAATATTGTTCCTTTGTGTAACCGCATGTAATAAACAAACTGAAGACCTCAAAGATGACGTTGAGGACACCAATCGCGAAAAATACATTCAACGTATCGCACAGTATACGTCTCAGGATATGAGTACGGCCAGTAGCACCATTATGTTTGAATATACACCCGGGAAAAAAATCTCCAAAGAAACCGTTACCAGATATACTTCAAATGGTCCACTGATATCTACCTATTCATATTCATACGCCAACGGAAAGATTTCAGAAGTAAAATATAGCGAGTCCCATACCTCATACCAGACCACGACAATTTATGAGTATAACGGCGACCGAATTACGGGTAGGGAGATCAGGTATAACAACGGAAATCCGGATTCCTACAGACACTACAGCTATAACGAAGATGAAAACTATTATGAAGTCAGAGACGGGCTTAACAGAGATTACTGGTATTTTACAGACGCTGGAGATCTTCGTATCCTCGCGTTGAATGCGATTTTACCTACCACCCATGAGTACGACAATAAAGCTAAAGGCGCACTGTATGCATACAGGGACGACCTGAACACCGTACATATAATGGCATTGTCAAGTAAAGTTTTTACCGTCTTTCCAAGAAAAAGTACCACCACAGGGTCTAATACAATTTCTTTTAAAAACACATTTGATGACCAAGGATACATCATTGAATCGACCACAGTAGGTGGAACATCTTACTCCAAAACTATCTATACCTACGATTAATAAGGAATTTTCTGTTTACCTCACTCCAACGAAATGCCACTAACCTAATAACGACAAATTTAAAAATATGAAAACTAAAATTTTATTACTATCGGTTTTGCTATTCAGCGTATTCTCTGTAGACGCTCAGATATGGAAAAACATGGGCAAGAAAGTAGAAAAGAAAATCGAACAGAAAGCCAGTCAACGTATCGAGCGGAAAATAGATAAAGCCATCGATAAGGGGTTGGACAAAGTGGAAGAAACCCCAGGCGAGATCGGTAAATCAGAAAAAGAAACAGCGAAAAAATCCCAAAGAAATACAGGTGCTCAGATGGGAAATGCTGGGCGGGAAGATAGTTCGACAGATGAACTTGACGGGCTCAGTGAAGATGGAAACTCTACCGCCAGTTTGCGACGTTACAGCAAATTTACGTTTGTGCCGGGCGAAGAGATTATTGCTTTTGACGACTTTTCACAAGATGCCGTAGGCGATCTGCCCGCATCTTGGGTCAGTACAGGCACCTCCGAAATTGTGAAGTTTGAGCACGTAGAGGGAAATTGGGTTTGGTTCAACAAGACCAAAGGAAATTTTGTGCCGGAATATCTGCGTGACTTCCCAGAGGACTTTACACTCGAATTTGATCTCATGTATGATTTTGCGTTTGGCACTTATAGCAATGCCCGTTTGCTTAACTTGGTGTTTTCTGATATGGCCAATCCCGAGGCCAAACTGAGCTGGGAAGGCACCCCAGGATATTTTGCCCTTCAAAAATTGGCGGACAATTATACAGGGATCGAATTTTCTGGGCTTGGGCACGATGGCGGGCCTTTCATTACCGGTAGGAAAGCCGTATCAGCAGACGCTTCCCTCAACTTCACATCAAGGTATAAAGCTGATCAGCTTATTAACGCTGATGGTAAAAACACGCCGATCCACATCTCTATCGCCCGAATGGGCAGACGGATGCAGGTATTTGCTAATGAAATTAAAGTACTGGATATGACAAATGCATTCGAACGTGATGTGAAACTAAGCAGCGCACGTTTTTACGTATTAAACAGTACCGATGCCGACAACTATTACATCAGCAATATCCGTTATGCCGTTGGCAAGCCCGACACTCGAAACAAATTGTTATCATCGGGTACATTTACGACTTCAGCTATTACGTTCAACAGTGGTTCGGCACAGATCAAACCCGAATCCTACGGGATATTAAAAGAAATAGCCGATGCCCTCAAATCCGAACCAGCCAAATCCGTTACCATCATCGGGCATACCGATAGTGACGGCAGCGATGTGCTGAACCAACAATTGTCCGAAAAGCGGGCCGATGCAGTGCGTCAAGCCTTAACGCAAGAATTTGGCGTAAGCAACACCATCACAGCTGAAGGAAAGGGAGAAAGTACTCCTGTAGCAGACAATACTGCCCCATCAGGTAAGGCACAGAATAGACGTGTAGAATTTTTACTAAAATGAGTGGACTATCAAACCATGAGCTTGAGATATTGAACGAAGCAAAAAGCCGCCAAAGTCAATTTATATTAAACTAAAACATTAAGAATAAGCAGAAAAATTCTAAAAATAGTAATAAGATGAAAAAACTACTAATACTATTATCCATTTTGGCATTGTTGGCCGGCTGTGGAAAAGATGGATCTCCGGGGCAGGACGGTCAAAACGGAGAGCAAGGACCTGCTGGAACTGCGAATGTTGTCGCGTCAAATTGGTTTCCCGGAAAGCGTTGGACTACCGTTGCATCAGACTTCAAACATGCTACTTATACCATTACACAGGGAATGTTGAGCGAAGTTGGAGCAAGCACTTTTACAGCATTTTTAGAAAGTGGCGGAACGATGATAATGTATATGAAAGCTGAAGACTTCATTTATCCTTTACCTCATTTGGGCGGTGCTATGGACAAAACTAACGTGAGATGGTTTCCATATCCTATAGACTCTCCTAACGATATTATTTTGCAGGTATATACCAATGACCGTACCAGAACAAACACCTTTTATGACGATCCGACAACATTTGATTTCCGTTATGTACTGATCCCTGCCGGACGGCAAGTGCAGGCCGCTAAAGGCTTTAGTAGAGATATAATAGATGTCAAGACATTACCGGGAATGAGCTATACGGAGGCCAAGAAACTGTTTGATTGGGAAGACTGACCTGAGAAGCCGTATAGACACGAGTATTTAAACTCAAAGAAACATGAAAACAAAATACTACCCGTTACTTCTTTTATTGATTCTTTGCTTCAGCATATGGGCCTGTAAAAAAGACAATAGAGAACCCGAAAGAGAAAAAACAAAGGCCGAATTGCTTGTAGGCAAATGGCAAATAGAAAAAATGTATAATCTCCAAAATGAGGACGATACAGACGACTGTACGAATAAAACCACCTTCGAGTTTCTCGCAAACAATGATATGCGCTGGAGTGAATGGTTTGTAGGAACTGAAAAATGTAGTGAGTTAGCTTATCACGAGCATAGTAGTGTAAAATATCAAGTCGAGAACGGCCTCATAACCATTCGGATTGTCACTGACGATGGAAAAGCATCATTTGACGACTTATCTTTTGATGTGAGTGAAGAATCGTTTACCCTTTATTTTTTCGAAGGACATAAGGGACTTTTATTTAAAAGAATCCAATAAGCGAAAAAACCAAGAATAGAAATAAGATGGGGACTGTTTTCATACGTTTGTTGTTTGTATCCATCGGATTGTTAGGTATCTGGGGAAGCCTGTATGCGCAGGCTACCCATGCCTTTCCGTATCGGGACGAGAGCAACCACTATTTTCCCGAAGCGTTTATCTATCAATACACCGATCTGCAGGGCGAATACCAATTGGTATGGTTATGCTACAACCCCGATACCCGCGAGATGCTTTACATTCCAAATGACGATATGTTGAAAGCCGTTATTTCTTATCCGAATGGCGACTATATTGGTTATCTTATCGACGAAAACGGGCAAAAGCAGACCATTCGTCATCATATATCCGAAGTGTCCGAGACGGAGACTAGCTCACACCATGATTTTTACCAGCTTACTGCCAGACCGCAGGATACGATCATCAGGTATCGGGAATATCAGCACAACGAACCGATCATCTCATGGGCCATAGACATCACATACCTCAAATCAGGAGAAAAAGAAAGCATTTACGTGACCGAAGATTTTGATATCAATACCTATCAAATCTACGGTTTCAATCGCTTATTCGGTGATATGCGCCTACCCTTTTCATTGGACTATATCGGCATCCTGACAAAAAAGCAAATGGTTACCGACATTAAAAACAATCCCTATCAAACCGCAAAATTTAACGGACATACCGCTACGGTGTATCACTTTGATACAGCAGGGTATCCTGAAACAGAAAAAGAGGATACGAATTAAGAATATAATTTATAAAACATGAAAACGAACAAATTATTACGGACGCTTATCCTGTTCCTGTCCTTGGGTTGGATAATGGGCGCAACAGCACAAACAGACCGGACTTTCAATGCTTTTGGCGGAACATTTAAAGCACAGCCTAATTCATCATCTGCAAGCCCAGAGACAACGGTGTTCTATATTCATCAAACACAGAATAGAATCACTGGGACGGTTGTTAGTGAAAATCCGAGCAGAAAAGGAACGTTAGCAGGATCCGTCAACAACGGTATCGCTAGCGGAACAATTACTTGGACACAAGGGGCATCGGGAGACGAAAAGTTTAATATCATTAAAGATCAACGTATACAATACCTCGCTTTCAGGTACTTTAAAGCCGGTAGCAACAGTGCCTATTTAATCCATACAATGGAGCAACACAGCAATCTGAAAGCTTTGCCAGACAATGGATCAACATCAACCGGCTCACTATCCAAATTAGAAACCGTAACAATGGGAAAACGGTCGACCAATAGTATCGCAAATCAACTTATAAAAAAGGAGGCTAGAAAAATCGCCGGATTTTACCGTATCAAAGGCTTAATGGATGTTAAGGGCATAAAGCACGATGTGTATGTTGAAATAAAGGACATTCCCAACACCGCTGACAAAAGCAAATCCAAGGTAACTGCTTTCATCGTTGGCGAACGTTATGGCTTGGGAACAGGCGGTAGACTGTTTGAAGGAAGCGTCGATGAAGATGACATCTCCGTAGTTATCGATGTTATTTACGAGGAAGTTAATAGGCGCACAAGCTGGGCTAAAGGACGCATTGTATGGACAAATAGCGGAATGGCCTTGGTTGCACCCAAACAAAGTTACCGCATGGAAAAAGTAACTAAAGCCATAGCGGAACGTCAGGGCAATAAGTAATTCCAGGCTAACATCACAAATAAGACAACATAGGTTGTGCAAGAATCCAATTTAAATGATATAAAAATATGAAAGCAATACACTTATTCGTAGCTGTAATAGCACTTGCTACCCTTTCCTCTTGCGGACAAGGTCGTAACAATGACGAATCCGCAGCCAATAGCGAAATCGACCAATTAGAAAACGAACTTAAGAACATAGACCCCAAAGCCAAAGGTGACAATACCTGCCTGCTGGGATATGCCGAAAAGTATGAAGAATTATTGACCAAAGATATGGTGGCCGAGGCCACGGGATCCAATGCGGGTCAGATGACAATGCACGAGAATAAAATACACAAAGACACTAAATATCACTACACTAAATACAGCTGGAAAACAGGTAAAACAAAGGAAAGGTACGGTATGGATTTACCCGAAGAACATGGTGTGAGCATAAGCGGTATAGAAGCCATTTCACTAAATCAATTTCAAATGTCCTACAAAGCCGTGTCAAAAGCAGCAGCAGCGGCACTTACGCAAAAAGCAAACGAAGCCTTAGATGGCAAAAGCGATAATGCTGCCGTCAATGAAGGTATGAAGAAACTGGATGAAATGGGTATCAGCAAAGAGGAACAAAAAAAGATGATGGAAGGCTTTGCCAATACCGCACAAAAGATGACAGAGGGATTTACCAAAGTCGACAATCTCGGACAAGCCGCTACATGGAATGCTAAGACGAATACGCTATATGTATTCGAAAACGGCGCCATGTTTGAATTGGTCGTCGAATTGAGCGATAGCGGACGTAATCTGGAAGTCGCTACGACAATAGCCACACAGATATTGAATAAATGTAAATAAGTTTTTATCGTTGTTATACAACGCTTTAGCGGGAATATTTGCTTTTTCTGTTTACCTCAGGTCACTTTCATGTCACTAATCTATATAACAAACAGTTTTATCAAAAATTATTTAACAATCAATTTAACAGAAAATGAAAAAATCACTATTAGCAATCGCTTTTATCTTATCAGGTATGACCTTTGTTCAGGCACAGCAACCCATTCGAGTTGGTGTATTCGGTGGATACGGCACGAAAATTGAAAAACCAGCCATTGGTGCGATTGGTGAGATCGGTATCTTGGATAAACTGACTGTATCGCCCTCTTTTGCCTATTATTTCTTGGAAAAGAATGAATTTGCCAAAGCATCTTTCTTTGAGTTTAACGCCAATGCCAATTATTATTTCGTGACCGGAGGTCCTTTCAATGCCTACGGGCTTGCAGGATTGCAGATTGCGAGATCCTCGGTCAGTATGGATTTGGGCGATTTTGGATTTGGTGATTTTGGTGGCAGTTCCAGTAAAGTCGGATTAAATGTTGGTGGAGGTGCTAATCTCGATTTCGGAAGCAAAATCCTGCCCTTTGCCGAGGTCAAGTACACCATTAGCGGAGCTGAACAACTTGGAGTCTTCCTCGGTGTAAAGTATAGTATTCGATAGTCTATTATTCATCCTCAAAACAAGTATAATGAAACTGAGACGTAAATAATATTGACACACAGGTCAATATTATTTACGCTGAGCTCTCATCAACCATAAAAAAATAAACAGATGAAAACATTGATTACATTATTTATCACAATATCCTTAATGACAGGGATATATTCCTGTGGGAAAGAAGACAATCCGCCTACCGAAACGAGCAACAGCAGTTATGAATTTAAGTTTTTAAGCGGTCCATTGGAAGGCAAGGAGTACAAAGCTTCAGGTTTGTCGAGAGAACAAGTTACATCATTATTTACTGAACAGCCGAGTGAAAACGTAAAAGGCATATTTGCCCAAGTATTAAACGGGAATATGACAGTGGTCGCCACCATAGGGCTGACGGCCAATAATCAAGTCCAGCCATTCAATGATGACGATACGTCGGTAGGTACACAGATGTTCCTGTCATTTACCGACAACGGAGTCAATTATGTTTATGGTGCTAAATCCGGAACACCTACGATTAAAAATCTAAAGATTGCGACGGTTGGTAGTAGCGGAGGCGCATCCATGGGGCTTACGACTTACGAACTCAGCTTTAGTAATGCCACCTTCTACGATGAGGTTGCCTCCGGGAACGGTCAAAACGTGGAAGTAAAGGTGAGCGGTAAAATCATTATCCAATAATACTTTTGTGATGTGAGGCTGATCCCGATCTCGTGTATGGAAAAATCGGGACAGCACACATCGACCAATTAAAAAGTAAACTTAAACAGATGAAACCATCATGATTTAGTCAAACCGAACGTAGTGAGCTCATGAACTTAGCGAAGCGATTTCATGAATGCCTTAAAAAGCGAACAAGTGATGAATAATACCAAAGAAAGACAAACATTCAATGAATAAACCACACAAGGAATGAATAAATCTGATCGCTTCATCACCTTTAAAACCGCCGAAGGCAGCATGAATGGCTTTAAAAATAAACAAATAATGAATAAACAAATTTAGACAGATGAAAACAAGATATTATACAGCAATATTGCTGGCATCGTTCACTATTTTGGTTGGCTGTAGCAAAGGGGATGACCCAAAGCCCGACGGATCGGAGGGAGAAATCTGGTATCCTGAAAAATCGCAACCGGGCGTATTCAAAGTTCCTGATGGGTTGAAAAACCACCAAGATACATATGCCAAACAAACCTATTCGAAAATTGAGGTGTTGGATAAGCTTATTAAAGATTATGCCCCTTACTTTATAGCTCCACAGGGGACGAAAAACACTTCGATTACTCCAACTCTGGGAAACCGTTTTGAATACGCTGTCAACAATCATACAGTCAATTATATGTATGGTGATTTTAGTTCTACCCACCGAATCTTTGAACTCGAAGTAGATAATTCAAATACGCCGATGTTTAAGGCAGGCGGCGACTTATGGGAAAATTGGAATGCCGAAGATGGTAAACCCGAACAGGGAAAGCACTATGGTAATGTATCCTATTACATCGGATCGGACGATACAAGGCAAACCAAAGAATTTTCTTGGATAGACGATGGCGGAGGTCGTTATCGGGTCAAATTGTTGATCTGGAGCACAAGACCAAACAGCTATCTCACGGCCAGATACGAATACACCTTTAAGCCCGATTTATCTGGTAATTATACCTATTGGTCATATCCTCCCAATGGTGGTGGAGACTATTGGCGTGCTGACTGGAAAGCCAGTGGTAAAGGAGCGTTAACAAAAGGTGAAGGTGGGGCAGCCGTAACATACCAATGGTAACGGCATTAGTCTTATTATAACTAAACAAATACACGCATGAAGAAGATATTAACATTTGTCTTTCTTGTCATTTTTCTCAGTTGCGGAAAGGATGGCAGCATAGGCCCAAAGGGCGAGCAGGGAATACAAGGTATCCGTGGCGAAAAAGGCGAAGATGGTTCGACTATCTATAACGGTACCGTCGTCCCACCGGCTAGTCTGGGTCATGAGGGCGATTTTTACTTCCGCTCGGGTACATCCGATTTCTACGGCCCGAAAACAGCATCCGGCTGGGGCACACCAACTAACTTAAGGGGTGCTAGCGGAGCAACAGGAGCCACAGGGGCGGCCGGATCGAAGATATTGGGCGGAGCTGCTTTACCTGCTACAAATGTCGGAGTCAATGGCGACTTCTACTTCCGTACGACGACAGCAGATTTTTATGGCCCTAAGATATCTTCGGGCTGGGGTACGCCCATTAATCTCAAAGGTGTAAAAGGCGATGACGGTTCCCGTATATACAGCGGCACAAGTGTGCCCGCGACGAGCTTGGGCAACAGTGGCGACTTCTACTTCCGTACAAGCACATCGGATTTCTACGGCCCGAAAACAGCATCCGGCTGGGGAACGCCGACCAATTTAAGGGGTGCAGCCGGAGCAACAGGCGCTACTGGTGCCGCGGGAGCAGCAGGATCGAAAATATTAAGTGGAACTGCGGTACCCACGGCAAGTGTCGGCATAAACGGAGATTTTTATCTTCGCACGGCAACCGCCGATTTTTACGGGCCAAAAACATCTTCTGGCTGGGGAACACCTATAAATCTACGAGGGTTGCAAGGTCCCGCTGGCCCGCAGGGTCCTCGAGGAACAGCTAATGTAATTTATTCGGATTGGCTCTATTTTGATCAATTGAATGATTGGACGAATATTAACCCTAAACATGTCAGTACCCTATTTTACGTAAATGCATTAGCGGCGAATCCAAACAGCTTGGTCATGGTTTATGTACGTACGGCCGGCTCAAGTCAGGTGAGAGCACTACCTATTTATAATTTCGACACCGGTTATCGAATATTGTCCTATGAGTTTTCCTACCACTACCAATTGCCAATCATAACAATTGATATTAAGTCCTCTACCGCCGATATGGGGCAGGGTATGTTGTATGATTCGTTTCGCTATATCATCATCCCCGGAGGCGTCGCGACGACAGCAATGAGCAGTAATCGGAATACAGAGAGATCGATAGAAATCAAAGGTGTAGTTTACTCAAAATCCGACCTGGAAAAGATGTCGTACGATGAAGTGCACAAATTGGTAGGAATACCAGAGTAAGTTTACCGTCGAAAACGAGGGCTGTCTCAAAATACTGCCCCTTAAAAAGTTAGACACTTTTTAAGGGGCAGTCCATAACAAGAGATAGTTTTTTCTCGTGAAAGAGGGTTTATCCAGTCTTCTAGGTTATCCCTGAAACGACGGGTTTTGAAATTCTTGAACGTTAGCTACCGCGCTACCGCCTTTTCCAGTTCTCTAACAAAGTCCCTACCCCAATAATGTATATCGTAATAGGTTACTTGATCGTACAATCGGTTTACACGTACCCTTCTTTCATCCTCCGGCATGAGCAATGCTTTTAACAAACCTTCCTTCATACTTTTCATATCATACGGATTAGTTAGGATAGCATACGGTAGTTCAACCGACGCTCCTGCAAATTCAGAGAGCACCAATGCCCCATCGCTTTTAAGAAATCCCTGTACAGCCATATATTCTTTAGCAACAAGGTTCAGACCGTCTCGGAGTGGTGTAATCCAAGCAATGTCGCTGGATCCGTATAACGTTACCACCTCTTCAAAAGGCAAGGCACGGTAAAAATACTGGATAGGTACCCAGTCCATCGTGGCATATTTACCATTAATCTCTCCCACTGCTCTATTTACCTCATCGCGGATATCGTCATATATAGACATACCTTGAGATGGTGGCGTACAGATATTCACCAGCTCAACTTTCTCCCTAAATTCAGGATATTCAGCAAGAAACTCGCCAAAAGCCAGGATCTTTTCCAATGGTCCTTTTACATAGTCCAGCCGTTCGACCGACAGAATTGTTTTGCGCCCCAGTTCTTCTTTGCTCGATTTGACCGATGCAATTTTCTTTTTCACTTCCGGCTTATTCAAGATTCGTTTGATCTTATCAATATTAACGCCTACCGGTTGTGCACCTAACCTCACCTGTCGACCATCGACTTCAATGATCTTTGTCATCTGGTCTACACCTAGGGCACAGCTGTACGTTAGAAACTGCTTTGCCGCATTGATTTTCTTAACGA
The DNA here is from genome assembly GCF_005048855.1 of Sphingobacterium olei. Lineage (GTDB taxonomy): Bacteria > Bacteroidota > Bacteroidia > Sphingobacteriales > Sphingobacteriaceae > Sphingobacterium > Sphingobacterium olei. The sequence goes on along the minus strand of NZ_SUME01000001.1, from coordinate 841,767 downwards.
CCTTAAATGGGGTGTGGCTACGCAGCACATCTACAAAATTTTCTACATAACGTGGAATATGGAAACTGATAAAATCACATAAAAGCAAGCTTCCGATAATTTCCTTTCTCCAGGGAATAATGTTGAAGATATCTGCTGCGGGGAACGACGTATGATGGAAGAATCCAATTTTAAGATCTGGACGTAATGTCTTTAGATAAGCAGGTACCATCCAAAGGTTATATTCGTGAATCCAGACCAAGGCATCTTGATCGGCATCCCTTGCGATCCGCTCGGCAAACAAACGGTTAATTTTTAGATAATGTTCCCAGTCGCTGTGATTAAATTTCGCTTTGTCGACAAAAGAAAATATAGTGGGCCAAAATGCCTCTTTAGAAAATACGCGATAAAACTGATCAATGTCCTTTTTTGGCAAGCTGATTGTCGAGGCCACTAAGTTTGGAAATCGTTCTTCATCGATAAGCTGATTCGGAATATTAGGGGTATCGTCCTGCAAGACCTCTTCACCAATCCACAAGCCCGATCTACCTTTTTCGAATAGGCCCAGTAGCGAAGGGATAATTCCGTTTGGGCTTTTTGGTGCTATCCGTATGGCTTTACCATTTACGATTTCCTGCTCAAATGGTAGGCGGTGGTAGACCATCACCAATTGATTTGTTTTCTTGTTAACCGATATCGAATTTTTACCACGCGCTTTAGGATAGTGTTTTTTAAATACTTCAAAACGATCCATCGATTCTAAAATACCTCCGGCACCTTTTTCAACAGCGTGATATACATGCGATAAATCCGCTGTCCTATCCAATAGCGATTGCTCTGCCGCGCCAACAACTACCCCTTTAAACCCGACCTGATACAGCGAAAGGTCATTAAGCGTATCACCCGCGACGAGAACCTCTTCATCGGATATCCCCAGTGTTGCTACCAGTGAGCGTAGTGTGCTGCCCTTATTGACATCCTTAGGCAAGATATCGAGATATTGATCCACAGAGGTAATCATATCACAATCAAATTTATCAGCGATCTCCTTTATCTGTTCCAGATCGACATCCTCATCGTAGTAAAATGAACAGCGTCGCTGTTGTGGTACTTCTTGATAAACTACATTGGCAATATCCAATACTTCCTGACGGATATCGTATAGCGATGGCCATTTGGCCTCAATCTCACCTTGTAGCGGTTCAATAGACTCAAGTGTAAATCCATTCACCACCGTTGCACCCACATCGGAAATAATATAATTTGGTCTTGGAATAAGTGGATCATTTAAGAGGGGGATAACCGATTCCAGTCCCCTTCCTGTTACAAAAACCAACTGAATGTCTTTTTCTTGTTTAATCAAACGGTATAACCGCAGACGATCTTCCATGCTTCCGCCTAAAAATGTACCGTCTAAATCTGTTGCTAACAACATCAAATCATGCTCCTTTCTAATAGTTTAAATTCTGTTTTTACGGGCATATAATTGTATAAAACCCGATAGGCTGTATTCAAAATAGGCATATTAAGCCCGCGTGCCGTGGCCATATCATGTAAACCTTTTGTGGCCGTATACCCTTCGGCCACCATAGACATGGTATCCTTCGTCTGTTCGACACTATATCCCTGTCCGATCAATACTCCAAAAGTGCGGTTCCGGCTGTGCTGCGAATATGCTGTAACAAACAAGTCTCCTAGGTAACTCGAACTTCCTATTTGCACGCTATCAAGACCTAGTGCGTGCAGTAGCATCTCTAACTCGTGGATCGCATTAGCAACTAATACGGCGATAAAATTATCTCCATAGTTTGTTCCCTTGGCCATGCCACATACCAATCCCACCACATTTTTAAATATGGCTGCATATTCAACTCCGATTAGATCTTGGCTCTCACGGATCTGTACGTAATTCGAACCGAATGCGTTACTCAACGCTGTTCGTAACAAGGGATCGCCCGCACAGACCGTCATATAGGTTTTCTTACCGACGGCAATTTCTTCCGCATGGCAGGGACCAGCCAAGATCGCCTGATTGAGCTGCAACGCACCAAAACTTTTTGCCAAAAAAGAAGAGGGAAGTAAATTATCGGGTCCTACCGTACCTTTAATAGAAGAGATAATGATTTTATTATCCATTTGATCAGGATCGATCTGCTGACAGACAGCTGGAAGATGTGCACTGGGAACGACAAACAGTATATGCTGGCATTTGGAAAGAACGTCAGCCAAATCTGTCGAAGCTTCAATATAGTCGGTATCTAATTTCGCGAAGCTGATGTAATCGGGATTACTACCTTCTCTCGTAATTGCTTCTACCTGTAATTGTCGGCGTAGATACCAATATACCCGAATTTTATTCTCTGCTAATATTTTTACCAAAGCGGTAGCCCAACTCCCACCACCTATTACACTAATTTCTCTCAAACCATTGTGGATTTTGTTAAAACAGCAGAATACGCTGTTTATTTTGAATATACTGATACAAAGATACTAAAAATAAACTAAAAAGCAAATAAAATACTCATTAATAAATGGATAATATATGACGCTCTATGTAAAAACGTCTTTCGTTTGTAAACGGCATTTTTACATAGAGCGTAGTAATCCTATCAGCGCGGTCGTTATGGTACTAACATGGCGCTAGCGCACCATAAAAGAGCTGCTTGACCATGAAAATCACCTACCAGACGGCGGCGGTTAAGATAATGTTCTTTCGTGGAACCAACGTTTGTACCAATGCAAACTTCCCGTAAGTCGCCATTATCATTCAGGTACGGCATCAGCGCCAGCCACGCCCGCCGTGCTACTTTAGCATACTCTTTCTTGTCAAGCCATCCTTCTTTAACACCAGTAACCATAGCATAGGTGAACATGGCAGAACCCGATGTTTCCGTCCAGGAATCTTCAGGCTCGTCGACAAGTTGTCCCCAGAGTCCCTCCTTATTCACATAAGATTTTAGCGTACGCATCATATGTTGATAGCTAGACAGTATACGCGGATAGTGTTTATTATCTTTAGGAAGGTTCTTTAGCAGTTCCGTCATCCCTGCAGCCATCCAGCCATTACCTCTTCCCCAGAAAAATGGTGCCTGCTTAGCATGATAAAATAGACCGTTTGGTTTTTGGATGGAATCCAGGTATACCGTCATTTCATAGGCTGCCCTATCGATGTAACTCTTATCCTTTGTTGCAAGGAATGCATGGCTTTGAATAGCTGTGATCATGTACATATCGTCGATCCAGAATCTGGTCTGCCAGCTGAGTCCGTTATCCAAAAATACGCGGTGTTTCACGCTGTCACTTGCAGACGATTTTGGAAGTTGCCATTGCCGGTCTGCGAAATCAATTCCGATATGATAGTAAAGCGGATTTCCGGTGAGCATATAGAGCCGTAAAGGAATAACGCCAAACACGGTATTATCTACGTGGTTGGGCTTTTGCATCAGTTCCTTTCTCTTCCCCAGAAGGGGGAAGAAACGTTCCTCCAGATCCTTGAGCAACGCTTTATTATTCGTTTTTTCGCTGAATACGAGTGCTCCTAACCAGGTGCAGGTTTCCGGATATACGATGTACGGTGGCGTTCCGGGGATCTCGTCAAAATGCCTATAATCGCTAGAAAGGTAGTTTTTCACTAACTTCTCACCAATAACCAAGGGGTCGGCATAAGCAGGCAGCTGGTCCCATATGCCATTTTGTGCATAAGTCTGTATACTCAAAAACAAAATACAGATTTTTAGAATGTTTCTTTTCATACTATCTATTCGTTACGTCATTAGGCCATTGACTAAAAAAGCGTCAATGGCCCATATTACTCATTTATTTTTAGAATGCAATCAACACTATTCACTTGCGCCATATACCCGCATACGGTTAATACTTGCATTATCCCCCCTATTGCTTTCGGTAATGGTAATACGAATATAACGGACTTTTTGCTTTGCAAAAGAAGCAAAACGTTTATCATCCGATGCCGGGGCAGACCCCCAGTTTATCTCACCTACAGATGTAAAAGTACCTCCATTTTGGCTCACTTCAATAATAGCTTTGCGCAGATCCGTATTTGTTGACCTTCTATTGATCATTATTTCAGTAATCATTCGCTCTGCTTTCATATCCACCAGGATCCAGTGTGGTAGCTTTTCTGAACCACCTTCCCATTTGCTGTGCCAAAAAGGTGAAGCCCCATCGACCAAGATTGCTCCGGGCGTACCTTGTGATGCATTGAAAGAAGACGCAGTAGCGGTCCATCCCGTATAGCTAAGCTCCGCTTCCACGAAGAAGCTAACGGTAGACTGTACCGGATTAGCATCTTTGGATGAAATGGTAATCTCTACCTCACCCCTGCCTTTCGCCGTTACCACACCAGCTTCGTCTACCGTGGCAATATCAGGGCGGTTACTTTCATAACGGAGTTCGACCCCAGCTGCAATAGCTGGCAAGATTGTTAGTTCTTTCCTTAATTGATAAGTGCCCCCCATTGGTGTGATGGTTAACTGGTTAGTCGGTGTTACAATCTCGGATACCGTTAGATCCAGCACTTTTACTTTAACGGTGGTGTGAATTTCTGGATTGTGTACGGCACGAACAGTTAAATTCGCTTCGCCGTTTAAGCGGTGTCCCAATGCGCTGCCAGCCTCATTTATTGTGAATACGCTGGCGTCGTCTGTATGAAAGGTTACCAGAGGTGTACTATTTTCGGGCAGCAGATTAATCATGACCTTCTGTTCCAGGTTGTATCCGACGATAAGATAGCCGTCTACCATACCCTCCACTTCAATCGTTTCGATGGATGGTCTTTCGATCGTAATTGTCCGTTGGTCGCTTAACCTGCTACCGTCCTGGGTTTTCACGATCAGCTCAGCCGCTCCCATGTTCTTGGGTGTGATTAAGCCTTTTGCCGACACGGTAAATATTTCTTCATCGCTCGATTTATAGGTAATTCCACCTCTATCTGCATTATCGGGGGCTATTGAGGCTTCTACAAGAAATGTTTCATTCAATGGAATACTTAATCCTTCCTTATCGATATTCTGGATTAAGATATCGTTCACTTTTATTTCTTCGTTCTTGGAGCAGCTCCATAACGAACATAGTAGCATTATTATCGCTAAACTTTTTTTTATCAGATGTATCATAATTCGGTATAGTTATTCAACAATTTCATTATTTTTTTGCTTCAAAATCTGCAAGTCTCGCTAGCATCTCGACACACGCCCCCTGATACAGGATTCCCGATTCAGGTCGTGGACCGTTCGCTTTAAAATCATTGTTAAGCAGATTTGTCTGCACATCTCTCGCTGGCGACATCCAGGCATGTTGCATTATTTTTCGATAGGCCTGTACGTACTTCTCATTATTATCTACATGGCACAATTCGATATAACCCCTCAACAAAATAGCATTGAACCATACATTGTTATCCGTCCACATCACGATTTCTTCACCAAGTGCGGCCGAATGATAGGGTTTGAACCAGCGTTTATAAGCTGATTCAGCCGTCTCTTGGGCATCTGTCAAGTATTGGTTGTCGCCCGTGATTTCGTATAATAATACAGCGGCCTGTACAGGTTGCCCCGCGTTATAGGTGAATTTCGTTTTGTCTATAATGACAGTTGAACCCGGATTGGACGGATCGGATAGTTTCATATTGTCCCAGTACAGCTTATCTTCGGGATCCTGAAGTCGATCTTTCACCCAATGGTAAAATTCTTTTGCCTTGTCCAGGTATACCTGTTCGTTGGTCGCCTGATAAAGTTTGGCTCCGAGTACGGCGGCAGGGGCAGTAGAACAGGTGTTCTTTCCTTTGTCACCTTCCTTCCAGTGCACACCCCCTCCCATCAGATCGTTTGTTCCGGACAGCACAAAATCCCAAACCAGTTTTGCACGCTCGAGATATTTGGTATCGTCGGTAAGCATGTACAGATCGACCATATCTAATCCAATCCATACATTATCGTCGTAGAAGCGTTCGTCGCCACCCCCGGGAAACACAGCATATCCCTCAGGGCCGCCCTGCCTCTGGTTTCGAAATTTATCTATCGACGTAAGCAGCCTATTGTCGTAGAGCGTTGCATACTTTGCCTTAAGCGCCGGGTCGTGCTCGCCCATACTTTTAAGTGCGGTATAACCCGAAAAAGCGGCCCCCTGACCCCATACCGTAGAAGCGCCATCCCAAAACGTATTTCGGCGCGGATAGTATTCGCCCCAGACATCCAGTGGCATGCCGTCCAGAAAATAGGTGATCAATGCATCCATCATCTGATCCGCAGCCGTCAGCAGCATATCGCCCTGTTGATCCTGTGTCACTTCTAGTTTCAAGTTAAAAGGCTGCTTTGCAACAGCGCTATTGATACCGGTACTCGCGTGCACCGTCCACTTGATGTCGACAGGGTTGCCTACCGTAGCACCCAGAGTCCTAGCCAGCGAATCCAGCGTCATCCGAGGCACAGTTAATACAGTCGCGGATCCCAATTTGTCAGGCCTGCGGCTCATGAGGGGCTGCGAGAAATCACCCGATACCTTGTCAAATACCACAGTATAGAAGGCCAATGTGCCATTCGAGACGGTGGCTTCCGACCATTTGAACTCAAGTCCGTCACTGTTCTCCGCTAGCGTTACCGTACTTCCGTCTACAGGAGCTCGCAATTCCACTTCCTGCACCCGACCCTCACCGAGCCCTCCCTTTTCTTCCTTTTCACAAGCCGAGAAGCACAAAGTAGATGCTACAGCCAGTATACATATAGATACTATATTTTTCATCTGTATAATTTTTTTGGTTACCACCCTGGATTTTCAACAAGATTTCTATTTTTATTCAGCTCGTCCTGTACAATATTCCACAGGTATTGTTTGTCTTTCCATTGACGCGTTTCAAAAACAGTGCGCTGATGGAAACCTGCCGACGTCGTTGCCTCGATATTCATACCGTAAAAATCGCCACCATCTGTTTGCGCAGCTATCTTCCACCGGTGTGTATCAAAGTAGCGTAAATTTTCAAAACAAAGTTCAACACGGCGCTCTTGCTGTATTGCCTGCCGCATGGCGTCCTTATCCCCCGGAACAGGCACCATACCATCTTCCGAACCGTACTGCGGGATTCCCGCTCTTTCGCGGATCATGTTCAGGTATTTTGTAATATCCGAATGCTCCGGATCATATTCGTTCAAAGCCTCTACATAATTCAGATAAATTTCTGCCAATCTGAGCTGTACTTCCAATCGCCCCTGGATACGGTCTGGCTCCAGTGTCGTACTTGGATGTACCAGCTTTCGCGCACCATATCCTGTCCTAGAATAATTTCGTCCATTATATAGACCACTATTTCCTCCGCTGTACATCTGTATGGTAACCGGCTGGTTATTACTTCCCCTGTCGTTATTTATCCATTTGCTGAGGTTGAAGGTGATGGCGACATAAAAGCGCGGTTCACGTCCCACATACATGTTTGAGGTACCAGGTGTATAATATTTCGTGTCTTGCGCCGTTGTACCTGTTTCGTTATATCCCGAAGCTGGATCAGTTATAGGCCGCCCATTAGACATGAAAAAGGCATCCACGAGTTGCTGTGTCGGTCCAAAGGCTGACCACCCCCCCACATTTCGGGGCGATCCCATTTTATCGGGGCCAAAATTATCCGATACACGAGCCATGATCACTTCCGAATTCCAATCCGTCAGATGCACGTTCTTCAGGGATTCATACGGCTTAATGACACCATCTGCATCCCGTTCGATATAAAGACTATACTGACCGAAATCGATCATATCTTTCGCAGCATCAGCTGCCAACTTCCACTTATTGTTATCGTATTGCTGGTTTACCAGTACCGTACCATCCAGATTCTTAAAGTCTGCATAATCGATATTCCCGTTAAATAGGGGGCTGGCAGCATACAATAATACACGTGATTTAAAGGCCAGCGCCATTCCACGGTTGATTCTTCCCCACTCCCGTGTATTCACGGGCGTTATCGGCAGATCAGGAATAGCAGTATTGATTTCATTGACCACATAATCAACGCATTCATCATATGTATTTCGCGGCAGGCTAATTTCCTCAATTGTCGCATCCGGTGCAAGTAGCTCTTCCGGCATAATAATTACCGGACCATATTGCATCATCAGATTGGCGTAGAAGTATGCGCGAAGAAAGCGTGCTTCTGCCTTCCATTTCGTCTTTTCAGCCTCCGGTACTTCCGGATTAGCGTCTACATTCTGAATAAAGAAGGTAGCCGAACGAATTCCCTGATAGTAATGGCCCCACCTATTAAAGGCGCTGGTATTGCGGTCCCAGTTACCGATATTGAGCTGAAAGGGTGCCATGTCGTTGTAAGTCACGTCGATATCGTCCGACAAGCTTTCGAAACTGTTGTCAAAGCGCCAGTCCATCTGTGCGCGAATCCGGTTGTATATATTCGCCAAATATTGCTCGGTTGTCGTACGACGTTTGAAAATATCCCCTATCTGCAGGCGGTCATCGGGTACCTGATCAAAGAAGTCCTTATCGCATGAACTGCATATCAGTATCAACAGCAGCCCTATATATGTTTTTATTTTTGTGTTCATAATTAACAGAATTAAAAAGTGATGTTCAGACCTAAGCTATACGTCTTAATATTTGGATACCGATCGCCTGCGCCACTCCCCAACTCGGGGTCAAACATTTTAAACGGACTAAATGTGAGTAGGTTGTAGCCAATAAAGTAGATACGTGCATTTTCCACGCCCCAGCCACTAAAAGAACCCTTCGGTATCGTATAACCAAAGTCCAGGGTCTTCATGCGTAAGAAGCGACCATTTTGAATCCAATGACTGCTTGGGGCTGTGTAGTTCTGGTTAATATCACCGTAAGAAAGACGGGGATAGAATGCATCCTGCCGTTGGTCGTCTTCTGTCCAGCGGTCGTGAATATTGTTAAACAAACTTCCACGGGCAGATCCAGCACGGAAAGGCATGAAAGTGGTCGAAAGGGAAAATTCAACACGGTCTACCCCTTGAAAGAATGCGCCTAAGGAGAATCCCTTGTAGGCTGCCGTAAGACCAAAGCCATATAAGATTTGGGGTACATGATCCAGTCCGATGGCGGTCTGGTCATTTGCATCAATCACCCCATCACCATTTAAATCCCTGAATTTTAAGTCTCCAGCCTGTATGACACCAGCCGTACGGGCCACCGTCGGATCTTCAATTTCTTCCTGTGTATAGAAGCCATCTGCAATATAGCCAAAGCGCTGAAAAAGACGATGTCCACGTTTTTCCATCCACGGATAAGGTTTAGCGGGTTCGTCGTTTTCGATCAGCTTGTTCGAGTTGTAGGTAAATGTACCTCGGAAGGTAGCGCCCCACTCACCCCATTGCTTACTGAAATTAGCGGTGATGTCGATACCTTTGTTTTCTGCGATTCCCAGGTTGCCCAGCGGGTTAGAACGTAGTCCTACCGAGGCCGGGACTGATGCGCGGGTCAGGAAAATATTTTCCCTACGACGCTTGAACACATCGACCATAAGCTCTAGCGCATTATCAAAAGTTTTTAATTCAAGGCCGATATTTGTGTTTTTTTCAGTCTCCCAGGTCACTGTAGAGGCGTAATCACCAATATCCAACCCACCAATGTTGTTGTCTCTATTTTGGCCATAGCTGTATCCGCCCGTGTTTGCCACCGTGGCGATATACGCAAATCGTCTCCCGCTGATATCACCACTACCCACTAAGCCATATGAAGCTCTGATTTTTAACAGTTGAATCACCTGATCCATATTGCCCCAGAATTTTTCATTTGAGGGTACCCATCCGATTGCATAAGATGGAAAGATACCATATCGGCTTTCGGGCGCAAAATTTTCTGAACCGTTATATCCGAAGCTCACTTCCGCGAGGTACTTATCTTGATAGGCATAGCTTCCCCGACCCACAATCCCACGGCTACGGTACGGAATTGATCCCATCAGATCGCCGGCCGTGGCACTGATCCGATCTGATTGATTATATAAAAATAGGCCGTTAACCGAGTGTCCACCAAAGTCGCGACTATAGTTAATGGCCGATTCGAGATAGAATTGCCGGCGGCCACCATTTTCCCGACTAAAATCAAGGTAATCTTTACCGGATCCACCATCTGTCCGTTCATAGACGAGTTCGCCATTATCATCGCGCGTCTGCGCATAGTACGTATAAGGTATTTTGGATCGATTTAATCTATTTGTATTCTGTGCATCAAAAGAATATAGGACACGAGCCGAAAGTCCTTCTGTCACAAAATCCAGTTTCTGTTTGACATGGATGTCCGACATCATCTGATTTTCGTACGTGGTCACGAAACCACGGTTTGTCAACAATCCGTAGGGATTGTATAGTCCACCTCCTGTAGAAACGAACGGTTCCGACCCATCTGGATACCGAACGGGATACAAAATCGGATAGAGGTTAAATACCGAAGAGAAGATGGCATTTGTTCCTGTACCGGGATAATTGCCATTCGAGATCCAACCTTTTATGCCGAGGTCTACCGTGGTCGTTTTCGTCGCATGTACCGTTAAAGCCGATGTAAAATTATACCGCTTAAAAGCAATCTCCGAATTGTATTGCGATAGACCATCAGTCTTAAACAGTCCTTTTTCATCGTAATATCCCGCAGACACATAATAGTTCATGCGTGGAGCGCCACCACGGATACTCAGGTTGGCCTTTCGGTTATTTCCAAACCTGTTAAATATCTCCTTAAACCAGTCCACATCCGGGTAGAGCATAGGGTCTTCCTGGGACAGCGTATTCCGTATCCGTTCTTCCGAATAGATCGGCGAATCGCCCCTTGTCACATTGGCTTCGTTGGCCATCTGCATGTACGTGACCCCATCTACCATATCGGGTACGCGGGTAAATTCGGTTATACCCTGGTAGTAATCTACGTCTATCCGCGGTTTTTCCAAGGGCAATCCTCTTTTCGTTGTGATCAAAATGACCCCGTTGGCACCACGCACACCATACACCGATGTCGAAGAAGCGTCTTTAAGAATATTAAAAGACTCGATATCATTTGGATCGATGTTGCTAAAACTTCGTTCCACTCCATCCACGAGTACGAGCGGACTGGAGTTATTCAAGGTGTTGAAACCCCGGATCCAAAGCTGGGCACCGTCAAGACCAGGCTCCGCACTACGTTGCATACCGACTACCCCGGAGACGCGACCTGCCAGCACGGTACTGATATTTGCTACAGGCTGTTTTAACTCGGTTACATTAAGATTAGACTGGGCACCTAAAGTCTGGATCTTCTTTTGTGTACCATATCCCACCACCACTACTTCTTCTAGGTCATCAGCAGCTTCTTCGAGCTGTACCTCTACACGGGTCTTATTTTGTAAAGTTTGCTCGATTTCTTTGAATCCCACAAATGTAAATCGCACCGTTTTGGCCTCTTCTGGAATACGAAATTCATATTCCCCATTGCGGTCTGTCTGTGTAGATACGTTAAAATCGACGATTGAAACTGTTACACCCACGAGCGGGGTACCATCGGGTCCTGTCACCTTTCCCGTCAGCGTACGCTGTTGCAGCCCGGTGCCGCTAACGGGTGATTTCACAATAAAAAGATGATTTGCACCCATAGGGGTCGGATATGCGCCTACAGCCGATAGCAGCAGCATAGCGCATAAGGGTGTACGCAACTGTAAGCCCCATTTAATCCTTCGAATTTTATTAAATTCTTTCTTGTTCATTGGTTATAGTTTATTCGTTAATTGGTAAAAAATATTGATTCGTACCGCAGAAGACGACCTTAGGTTGCCTATCTACGTATCATCGGGAAATGATTATCGGTATACGAGCATAATTCTGATTTAGTTTATAAAGGTTTAATACATGTATTACATAGGCTCAATCACAGCAGCAAAGCCTCCGCTTTTAGCCATTTTTATTTCCATTACGGAGTCAGCTGTCACTTCAGACATCTTTTTTCTATAGTCCATCGCCTGTTCTACCGCATTGATACCATCTTCGAAATGCGTCATTTTAAATGATTTGCCGGAGGCCAAAAACGATAGTTTGACCTGAAAATTTCGCCAGTCAACTTTACTGTTTGTCATTCCGCCGATGTACCATTTATCCCCTTTACGCTTGGCCACGATGACATGCTCGCCCACCTTAGCATCTAGGGCAACCGTTTCATCCCAGGTGGTAGGCACCTTGGTGATAAATTCAGTACACTCCTCGTTCTTATAGTACTGCGTGGGGTTATCCGCTAACATTTGCAGTCCACTTTCGAAAATAACAAAGAGGCTCATCTGGTAGGCACGTGTACCAATGCTCGCTGAATTCGGACGCTCGCTTCTATAGACATTGGGTTGCATACTGATCATGGCACCAGGCGTGTAATCCATGGGACCTACGGCGTTACGTATGAAGGGAAGGTATACGCTATTATCCGGGTAACAACCACCCATCTGCTCCATTCCGCGAACACCCTCATACGAGATCACATTTGGATATTTATATTCCAGTCCGGCCGGTTTAAAAGAGCCGTGGAAATCTACAAGAAGATTATGTTTCGCAGCTTCTCGGGCAATACGTTCGTAATAGTTGACCATCCACTGGTCGCTCCTATCCATGAAATCGATCTTTACTCCCTTTACGCCCCAGGATGCGAATTTTTCGAAAAGGTCTATATTTTTTTCTACCGTTAACCAGGTTAACCAAAGAAATACACCTACATTCCGCTCCTTACCGTATCTGATAATCTCATGTACATCTACTTCGGGATTGGGGGTATATGGGTCTCTGGTACTCTTCGCCCAACCTTCGTCCATAATAATGTAGTTCATGTCAAATTTATTGGCGAAATCGATAAAGTACTTATAGGTGTCCAAGTTATATCCCGATACAAAATTCACATCCGGACCGTATGGTTTTGCCCCGTTCCACCACTCCCAACTTGCTTGACCCGGTGTTATCCAAGTGGCGTCGTCGATGATATTCTTGGATGCCAATCGATAGGTCATCGTATTGGTGAGGATATCCGTATCCACTTTCGAGACCATAAAATATCGCCACGGAAAGCTCCGTTTTCCAGCCGTTCTCGCAATATAATCTGCTTCTTCTAAAATTTTTACGCTGCGGTCTCCATCATCTCCAAAACGAAGCGGTACCTTAGGAAAGGTCGAAGTGATCCCGTTTTGACCATTTCCCTTAATAAACATACAGGGATAATCCGACAGATCCGATTCAGAAAGCAGTATCTTATATGGCTTTTTTGTGTCGATCAATACAGGTAGGACGGCCATTTTATCCGCAGGTTTCCATTCAGAACTATTTATATGGGTATATATTTCTTCGTATGCAGTTTTAAATCCTCCTGGTTGTTGTGCATGTAAAAGGTAATCAGCGGGAAAATTGATCCCGAAATCTTCCGAAATTACATTGATGCTGTCTTTCATTTCAGTCATGATCCGGTAAGCTATACCGTCGTCGTACGCACGAAATTCCACGCCATATTGACCTTTAAAACGAAGTATCAGCTGGTTGTACGCGTTATCTATAGTCGAAAATTTTAATGGTACCACTGGTTTGAGCTGCTCGTTAACATGATTTTCCTTTTTACCCGCTAGTTTAGGCTGTTCACCTAGGTTCGCATTATCAAGTTGTAGCCCTAGAGAGTTGTTGCGTAAGAGGGTATCATTTTTACATAAAACGGAATAATAGATTTTGTCAGACAGAACGATCTCAGTGGCCATGTCACCATTCGGTGAGACCAGTTTAATTTTGTTCTGCGCATTTACTGTCGATAACGTCGCAGCAAGTAGGAAAGCTCCAGCAATCTTCTTCATGAAGTAATAATATTTTTAAGTTTAACATTCTGTATGCAACCATGTCCGGGTGCATTTTCGCTACCAGTGTGTATCGAGATGGCCTTGAATTTTGTTCACGCTATTGTACGTGAAAACCCGAACCGGCTATAGATAACATTATCACTGCAGATTTATAATGCAACAAATTTAGTTGCTATCCCTAACGAAGTATTTGCGTAGTGCGCCAAAAGGGTACACTTATCGACCAGTTGTAAATTAGTGTACCCTTTTGGCGAATTATGATACTGTTGATCCGGTATTGTGCTATTACCACGATCATAGAAAGTTGTATATTAGCAGAGTGCAAACACCCCGTGGTTATATTTCAGTTATATTTTCACGGATAAACCTTTTACACTTATAAATAATTACAGGTCATTATAATGAAGATTATTGGTCATCTAAGATACTATTTGGTTTTAGTTCTCCTATCAACAGAATTGATAACGGTCACCGCACAACAACAGCAGCATAGACCCAATATCTATTTGCCTAATAATGCCGTATTATACGCCTATCAAGACCATTACGGATATATGTGGTTTGGCACCTATGATGGACTATCTTTCTATAATGGTACGGAGACCATTACCTACCGTCATGAACCATCAAATCCACTCTCCTTATGTAGCAATATCGTTTACAAGGTCACTGCGGCCGGTGATGACCACCTCTGGATCTCCACTACCATGGGATTGAACAAGCTATCGCTCATCACCCGTAAGATTGTTGCTTCCTACCCTTCCCTCCCAAAACTAGTGAATATTGAATCCGACGCCAATGGTGATTCTTGGATGATCCCCGGAGACCAAATACTATTGCACTATAAGTCGTCCCCACATCTAAACGATGTCGTGATAGATAGCATCCAGCTTTCAAACAAAGACCTTGGTCTACTGAATATCAATAAGTTATTCATTGTAGATTCAGCATTATTGATATTAAAAAATGATGGACATCTGCTTTCTAAGAATATAGCGGAAATCCGTGGTCAGAAGAAAATTAACGGTCAGGAAGTACGCATCCACGATCACCGGATAATGAAAGCCTGTCTCTCGGGCAACGACCTATATTTTATTGATCGGCAATTTGATATCTTTCAGTACGATCTACTCACCTCCCGTAAACGTCATCTAGCGAATATCAGATCGATGATCGAAGAGGATTACGGATTTATCGCACAGATTGAATATTACGATAGAGCGGTATACGTGGCGTTGAATAATTCGGGTGTGCTGAAAGTTAGCCACGGTAATGGAGATGAGACCGAATGGGTGCGCCCGGGGGTTTCGGTATTCTGCCTGCTCCGCGATCGGTATCAGGATTTGTTGTGGATCGGCACCGACGGGCAAGGCGTACAGCAGCACAGCGCATCACCCCCACTATTTGGACAACTCAACCTGTCTATTCCCAACATCACGAACAAGCCTGTTAGAGCAATACTTACCGATTCACTGGGGAATTTATGGATCGGCACCAATGGCGATGGTTTGCTTCAATTCCAATATAATAGTTCGGGCAACAGTGTTACCATCTCTACACAACCTACGGGCCGGTTTAGCAAAACCGAAGGACTATCCTCGGGACAAATTTTCGGTTTAGCAAAAAGCAGATACCATAATATTTTCTGGATTGGTACGGAAAAAGGCCTGTTTTATTATAATTACACCGACCGTAAAATTCGACAGGCACGGGATCCCGAGGGAAAGCCTTTGTTGGAGAGCATACACACCATATTGGAGGCGGATCCGGGGAAACTTTGGCTCACCTCGACCCGGTTTGGACTGATCGAGGTCGATATCGCGACCGAGGGGGAACACATTCTGGTTCGTTCTGTAAGAAATCATTTAATGCGAGGTACCAATTTCGCGGGTAATGAAACACAAGCAATGCTTTTTGGAGATCCTTCCCAATTAATAGTCGGATTAAGGGGCGGACAAGGTGTCGCTGCATTTGATACCGCCCGACAAAGCTATCGCTTCCTTCCGGTCAAAAACCCCACCAATGGCCTCAATATTACCGATGTGCTGACTATGTGGCACGACCACCAATACGCTTATTATCTGGGATCTACTTCCGGGATGACGACATTTAATCTACGGCAGTCGGGCATTAGCGATGTTAAGCATTATGACAAGAAAGACGGACTCGTAAATGATATGATCCATGGAATTCTTGGTGATGAAATGGGGTATCTCTGGTTAAGCTCCAGCCGGGGCCTGATTAAGTATAACCCGCACAACGAGGTATTTCATAACTATGTACCACCTAACCTGGAGATTAACGAGTTTTCGGATGATGCTTATTGGAAATGTCCCCATACCGGTACCTTGTACTTTGGCGCCGTAAACGGATTTATGTGGGTAAACCCGAGTCAGCTGCTGCAGCAAGAATATGCACATCCCAGTAAGTTTCAGTTTTTTGACATCAAGGTCAAAGGAGAAAGTTTTCCGCTGTCTGCCTTTGCAAGAAAAAAGGGCGACGGGATCCAGATCCCTGTATCTATCCCTTCGTTCAGTCTTTCTTTTACTGTACTTGATTACTTGAACAAAGATTATGCATACAGTTATAAATTAGATAATTATCATGACGAATGGATCGCTATATCCAATACAAACCAAATAGATTTTAACAATCTGCCATCTGGCAAGTACACCTTGAAAGTTCGTTATAAAAATGATGTCACCCCGGGTAGCGAACGAACCGAAAGCCTTTACATCGTCAAGCTACCCCCTTGGTATTTATCTAATGGCGCCATTATATTTTATATGCTGATCCTAGGCATGGCATGTTTGTATATTTATAGGCAATCCAAGCGTATTACGCGACGAAAACAAGCAGAAGCCCAACGGGAGATGGAGAAAAACCAACGTAAAGAGCTTTTAGAATCCAAGTTAGCCTTTTTTACGAACATGACGCACGAATTTTATACCCCTCTCACCCTTATCAAGGGAATTTGTGAGGTTCTTAAAGGGGGCAGCGTACAATCTGAATCCGAATATCAAGAACACCTGAACACCTTGACCTCAAATACGGTTGCATTGGAGGGATTAATCCGTGAGCTATTAGCTATTCACGATCCCGAGAAAGCAACTCCCGCCTATCACATCCAAAAAGATGTACAGCTCACCCCTTTAACAATGCAGTACCTCAAATCATTCAGGTTAATCGCCGCGAAATCAGGGATCAATTTTGTTGAAGCTATCGAATCGGATATCATTTGGAATACGGATACAGCTTTTTTTCAGCGGATATTAAACAATTTGGTATCCAACGCCTTTAAATATGTCAATGAGAAGGGCACTGTACGGGTATATCTCGGTCAGCAAGCTTCTAATTTAGCGCTTACCGTTTATAATAGCGGAAAGGGAATCGAAGCATCTGATTTGTCACGCATATTTGAACCATATCACATCCTGGAGAACGATGACACCAACGGATATATGCAGTTAACAGGACGTACCGGCCTCGGACTTTCCATTTGTCGCTCGATGGTGGAGTTATTAGAGGGTACATTGACCGTGGAAAGTGAAGTGAATCAATATACCCAATTTCACGTTATGCTACCTCATCTTGTTGTAGCAGATCCAGAAGAACCGACAATGCCAGCTACAGCGCTCCCGTCAAGGCCTGTGCGATTAGCATCTACTCGTCCCACGATATTGCTCGTTGACGATAATGCGGATATTTTAGGTATGGTTACACGGTATTTAGATACAGACTTCACTATTCTTACGGCCAACAGCGCCCTACGCGCTTTGGAAATAATAGCTTCAGAAAGTGTCTCATTAATCATTACGGATGTGATGATGCCCGGAAAAGACGGTATCGAGCTTATTGAAGAGATAAGAAAGGTAAAATCATATAAGCATATTCCAATCATTGTATTATCGGCTAAAACAACGGAAAAGCAACAGGAAGCTGGAATACAGTCCGGTGCCGATATTTACCTAACCAAGCCATTTTCACTTTCCCTTTTACGTTCCCATATCGAGCGACTTGTTTCAAAGAGCGAGGTGATGCGCGACTATTATCATTCTCCGGAGAGCGCATATGAAACAACCATGAAAAACATTGTACATCGGGACGATAAAAAACTCATATCTACCCTTGTTGGTATCATCGATGTCCATATCGAAAATCCTGCGTTAAGTCCGGCCTTCATTGCCGAGCAGCTGCATACAAGTCCGCGAAGCCTCTACCGTAAGGTAAAACAGATCACTTCATTATCGCTGATGGATTTTATAAAGGACTACAGATTTTTGACGGCAGAACGGCTGCTGGTTTCGACCAATCTATCTGTTCAGGAGATTATGTACAAGAGCGGCATGTCAAACAAATCCTATTTCTACCGCGAATTTGTAAAACGTAACAACGTCACGCCAAAGGAATACCGTAAATTGTCATAGTGTTAAAAAAACCCTCATCAATCGGGAGATCGTGAGGGTTCTATTATCTATCCTTGTGATTTGACCAAATCACAAAACCTAACCTATGGCGTTAAGTAAGAATAACTTAACGACTTAATTTAGGATAAAAATAATAATTCTTTTTTTTATTTCAAAAATCTGTTATATTTTTTTTGTGTACGTTATTTGGCCGTTCAATTATTTTATCTAAGTTTGGCCTTTGTTGATACGTACGTTCTAACGAATTATGCTAAAAGCGATTAAAAACTTAATTTATTCAACGATTAGTAGCGGTGGTAGACTTTTGGCTGGCATAAGTTTTATAATACCTTTTGTCGAACCGTATACCAACTCCATTGAAAAAATCAGATAAAACGAAAAGAAAGATGAAGAAAATACCATTGCACTGGCAGATTTTGATAGGCATCACAGCAGGTATCTCAGTCGGATTGTTATGCACTCAATTTGCAGGCGGACGGGAGTTTGCTATCGATTGGATCAAGCCTTTTGGTACTATTTTTATCAACCTGTTGAAATTGATAGCTATTCCGTTAATCATTGTTTCCTTAATCAAAGGTGTTTCCGATTTAAAAGATGTCACGCAGCTCTCAGCTTTAGGCGTTCGTACATTTGGACTTTACATCTTGACCACCGTTATCGCCGTCAGCTTAGGGCTGGCGCTCGTGAACTTTATACAGCCGGGCAACTTTATTATGGAAAATACCAGGCAAGATATGCTGCAGTCGTTTGCTGGCGAGATGCAGTATAAGATCGACGAGGCTACTGAAATTAAGGAAACCAGGGGACCTTTACAAGTATTGGTCGATATCGTTCCAGACAATATCTTTCATGCGGCGACAGCAAACAGCAATATGCTTCAAATCATCTTTTTCAGCCTTTTAGTCGGTATCGCTATGATTATGCTGCCTTTCGGCCAAATCGAGTCCTTCAAAAATGTACTGGATGCCGGGAATGCTATTGTCTTAAAGATTGTCGACATCATGATGATATTTGCTCCTTACGGTGTGTTCGCACTTCTTGCTGCCCTTGTAGCGGAGGCCCCTTCTATCGACGTATTTAAAGCATTAGGGATGTACGCTTTTACAGTTGTACTAGGTCTCGTCATACTTGTTTATGGTGTGTACTCCCTATTCATATATTTCTTCGGAAAGATGAATCCGTTTCATTTCTTCAAAGCTATTCTGCCCGCACAGTTACTCGGTTTTTCAACCAGCTCTAGTGCAGCTACGCTGCCCGTTACGATGGAATGTGCAGAAGAGAACCTTGGTATACGGAAAGAGGTATTAAGTTTTGTACTTCCTATCGGTGCAACGATCAACATGGATGGCACCTGTCTATACCAGGGCGTTGCGGCTATTTTCATTGCTCAGGTTATGGGCTACGATCTTACCATGGCGCAGCAACTTAGCGTGATCGCCACGGCAACACTTGCCTCTATAGGTGCTGCAGCCGTCCCTGGAGCAGGGATTTTAATGTTGGTAATCGTATTAGAATCGATCGGTGTAAGTCCAGCCGGAATAGCCCTGATATTCGCGGTCGATAGGCCGCTGGATATGTTGAGAACAGCGGTCAATGTATCCGGAGATGCGATGGTCGCAACGATAATAAATAGGGTTGGAATGAAAAAGAGCAATCCCCCACAAGAGACAGCGTAAAGTAGATTTTCTGCAGAGCACTTACAAACCAAAATTTTCTGGTTCGTCCGACTGCTGCGCAATTTCTTCCACGTATTCCGCCTGCAAAGCGAGTGGTATTATCTGTTTCGATTCACCCTGCATAACCGGCCACCACTTTGCATATAACGTTTCGGCTATCTCCAGACTATGACCAGCTGCTACTGCCGGATACGTTTCGTGACCCTCTGTCCATGACTTTTCCCATGAGGAGAGTGCGTCAAAGAACGCATTCGCATTATTTGCAGGTCGACCGTACGACTTACGCAGTTTTCGCTCATGGTAGCGTTTGTTTTCATCGGCGGGCTGCTGTAAAAGATAATCGATAAACATCTGCCAACGTGGTAAGTAAAAACCTTTGATTAAGCCAGACCACTGCCTGTTGGAATAATCAAAAAACAGAGCGTTGGGTGTTACCGGCCCCCACACCGTTACAAGCGTTCGTGCAGCTTGTTCATAGCGGTTTTGCTCCTCCTCGTAATTTCCCCACTTGCGGGCATCGCTAAGCCATTTGCCCAACAAAAATTCCTCCCGTGTTGCCAAAAGATCATCCAGATCTTCCATCAGTTCAATAAATTGTCCACCAGCCCTACGCAGGGCGTTTAGGTCTTTATTTTTATACGCGATATTAATCTCTTGATGTAACAGCAAAGATAAATCCACCAGACATTGGCGGGCAATATCCACCACATCATATTGGAAAGTAGCCTTCTCTCCGAGTTCACTTGCTGCGTTGTGCATTTCGTTCCAAGCCGTCCACAGGTCGATTAACGGATAGTCTCTCACCATATCTCCGTTCATGGATACGCTGGGCATGGACAATGCCGGACGCGCGCATATAGGAGATTCCATGGAGATAATTTTCACCTTCTTTTGCTGATAGACCGTCGCCAGCAATATTTCCCAGGCACGTGCAGCAGCCGTAGGCAGACTGCCGTAGCGCGACTTGGCATATTGCTTAGTCCAAGTCGACGGGTCCTGCACTTCCTGATGCCAAGCAATCTCCGTGGCTGCCTGGTAAATGATGGGATTATGCTCGATTGCTTCCGGAAAGATCCCAAGCCCCTGCACGTTTTGGGCAGCAGGTAAACGCTTCAAATGCAATGGGTGACTCAGGAAATGCGTCATATTTCCACCCATATAATTTCGTCCCCCAAAATTATGCATCATACCGACCACCCATGGCCTGCCCCAGTAGCTCTCGTGTTTTTTCCAGTTTGTCCCTGTCAGCGCCATCATCAGCGTCCGATCCTTGGGGACAGCCCGCAGCAAGCCCTGTCTAAGCGACCAAGTCTGTATAACGAGCACAGCTTCTGGGTCGATATCGTTAATCGCAGAAAATATAGCTCTACCCGCTTGCTCCAGATATCCTTCGGTTTTGATGGGCGGTTGGCTCTCGTGAAATGGATCAACCGAATAATAATGATCCGTGCCGAAAAGTTTGTGTTGTTCTTCGACGAATATTTCTGCTATCTCACTAAACAACGGATCCAACGGATCTATTTGCGCCGTTTCAAATGTAGATATCCAGTCGGTTTTATAGACTTTAGCGTCCGGATAAAACTTGGCAAGTGCGGTAGGCACGTAGCCGCTGAACCCCTTAAGGATCGTTTTCATGCCCAGTGCGCGCTCCCTTTCGATAATTTTCTGCCCCAATACCAAGTGCCTATCTATCCAATCTTGCGAGAGCGGGCCCATCCAGCCTTCCAGGTTATCCATCCACTGCCAAGCGAAGTAGGTTGGGCCGACTAGAAAATTTCGGATCGAATTATCATCCATTCCCAAACGTCGCAGCGTATTCTGCCATACAGCTTCTAGACCTGTTATAGCGAGTGGCATATTAATGCCGTGCAGCGCCATCCAATCTATTTCACGTTCCCAGCGCTCCCAATCCCACCACGGCATCGAATAACTAAATGTGCAATAATTAAGATACGCGCGGATGTCAAATTCGGTGCGTTGCGCAATTGGATGAAAATCGGTCGGTAAAAGATCCGGGAGATCCAGTTGGTCACTGTTCCAGGATATATGGCAATTACAGACATATTTCAGGTACCAGTGCAATGCAGACGCAACCGCTACAGGCGTATTTCCTTTAAGAACAACCTTTTGGTCTCTTGGAAAAATCTCAAAAAAATCATCTGCATTTCCGTCGTCGGTACGCGCAATGACGACATTAAACTGTTCATATCGATTTGGTAGTATTCTTTTTATTAATGCTTCGGCAGCGTGTTGAAAGTCATTATCTTTTAAAATCTTCATTAACTTGTTGACATAAGGGGTGAAAATATGTTCAGTTGGCAGAAAGCAGGCAGATGTACACACTAATTGCGCTCAAACCATTGTGGATACTTGTTAAAACAGCCGCATACGCTGTTTTGTTTTGAATCATACGCATGCGAAGTTAATAAAAAACGAGCTATCCGAAAAAACTTGTTCTCCAGACAACGCTATGTGCCGCGTAATTATAATTGCATATAAAAGCAATATTAAGCCCGCTAGCTTCCAAAAAAGAGGTCACCTTTTTCGTGATAAACGCCCGTATCCTCCATAAGGAGATAAAGAGGCCTTTCTGCGAAACTATGAGCTTGTACCACTGCTGTAAATTTACCAGACCTTTATCTGTATTTCGAAAATTACCATAATGGCACAACTTTTTATCTAGATTGGAAAACATTTGTCCAAGGTAACGACAGTTCCTTGCTGCCGATGTCGATACCAACTACCTGCTCGAGTATGTCCATATTGATTTTTTATTTAACATGAAAAAATCAATAGTGAAACTTCCCTTGGATGGACTTGTTTCCTGATGGATATTCCAGCTGAACTCTAATTCCGCTTTACATTCTGTCCCGTCTTAGGAAGCGAAAAAAAAGGAAGACCATTTCTCAATATTAGTATGCTAAAAAGCTACTAAGACGGCTTTTGGCTCTCCTTTTTTCATTATGTGAGCGAATTTGTAAGACAAAAAAAATGTCTCATACATTTGCCGGTTAAAAACATAGGAGACAGCTTCATTTTTATATATAAATTGATATTTAAATTACCAACAGTACAAAAATTATAACATGTATCTTGAAAAAATATGAGACAACACGAATTATTAAGGTTGCCAGCTCTGTTGCTCGCAACCAAAGAATTTAACACCAGCAAAGAAACAACGAAAATATAGATAAAACTTTTAGCTTTTTCAAAGTGATCGTTCTTAACTTCCAGGTATACTTAAACAAATCGCATCCCTAGTTGGACCGTTACAAAAACCACAGTAACAAAGGTATGCACATAAAACCCCGCCCCCGCCAAAACAAGTCAAATAGCAAGCGTAAACGACCCCATCGCATACAGTAGGAGAATCCTCGGTTGGGGCGCAAAAACCTTCTATACAAATTGATGATTGGTCAATACAATTTTCTATATTATGAAGTTCGGAACCACAGGTGAAACCCGGAGGGACTGAAGAGCTTTGGATACTATAATTTGAGGAATATCCGTTCATTTCTAACACAATAATACCAACAAGATCGTTGAATTTAAGATCTTGAAGTCGTTCATCTGCCATCAGAAATTTAATAATACCTAACGATAATTGTACCTCTCTTTTTATTGAAGTTTCGTCAAGCTTGCTTTTAATTATGGCTGATTTATATTTTTCCTTCTGGATTTCGGGGCCCATTACGAATGCTCTTAATTCTGCACTTGTAAGTCCTGTAACTAGTTCAAAGTTTTGAACCTTTTGAATTGCAGACCTTAACAACTTTAATTCTCTTCTGATATTAGAAGATTGCGTAATGTCATCCGTAAAATTTAATTTACTAGCCATCAACTTTTCGTACAATAACCTTTCCTTATCAAGGTCTTTATAATTTTTTATCATCATATCTAGCGATTTTGGCTTATTCGAAACCAGCTCTATGATAATACCTAGATCAACTTTGCTATCGCTTTTTGATATTTCGCAAGATACACAACTTTTTTGTTCGTCTATTTTAAGGTCATATTTTTTTGCTAAATGTCCTTTTGCTATCAAAATTCTCTCTCTATCTTTATCGAATTCCTCTTTTTTATATCCTATAAGTTTTAATAGTTCATCTAATTCTATTGATTTCAATTGATTTAATTTTTCAGTATTTTGAACGATACGTCCCCATAAATTATTTTCAATATCCCAAATTAATTTCCATTCAGGGTCATCGAAAAGGTAATGTTCTTTACCATCTTCTAGTATTGAAAATTTCGAATCGTTATTATTATAAGTTGACAAGTTTTCGTCGCCATAATCCCTTTGATTTGGGGATTTTTGACAATTCTGGAGAAGTAGACTTAACACCGCTAGTAAACAAATAAATTTCTTTTTCATAATAGATATTTAATGATTGTAATTAATAAAATACAATATAAAGAAATATCTAATATTTGTATAATATTTTGGTAAGATTTTCCTGTGTGATATCAGTATAGCGATAGTAAGTAAGATTATAAGCTGAATCCATAGTTATCCCCCTACATGTAGTCGAAGCATACAACGCGTTTAAAGACAAGGGATTTACGGTTCTCAGCGTTTCGCTAGACGATAACGAAAGTAAGTGGAAAGCTGCTATTGAACAGGATGGTATGACTTGGTATCATGTATCAAGCCAAAAGGCTGGAAGGAACCTGCAGCGGCCTTGCACAATGTGCGGGCCATTCCACAAAATGTACTGATTGATGGCCAGGGAGACATTGTGGCATCCAACCTCCGTGGCGAGGCCTTAATTAACAAGATTCAGGAACTGCTAAAATAAATAACATAGCATAAATTCATAAACTTAAAAGTCCTATTACAGTGTACAATCCATTCCTATGAATTACCTCATCGATCCGTCTGGTAAGATCGTTGCAGTCGGTCTACGTGGAGAACAATTAATCAAACACTGGAAAAAACTCTTTAATAAAAAAGACAGTATTAAAAGCAACACCTTAACGCACAGATGTGTGCGTTAAGGTAGTTTTCTGAATTATCTATCTTTCTCTTGGTACAATGCTGTCACTGCTGAAATCAGCAGCAATCCGTTGCAAGGCCATTTTAAACCAGTGCGTAAAATGCTGTGGCTGCGTATGCACCTCCCGCTCCAATTGCTCTAGCGGCACCCAGCGGTAATTTTGGATCTCAGCGGGGTTTGGATTTGGTTCATCGTTCGTATAACCTAAAAAAACGTGGTCGTATTCGTGCTCTATCAGATTATTCTCCACCGGTATATTATAAATAAAAGAGAAACACTTTTCCAAGGTACATGATATCCCCATTTCATAGGCCAAGCGCTCCTTTGCACTTTCCATGATATCTTCGTTCCACTGCGGATGCGAACAGCAGGCATTGGTCCATAAGTCGGCGCCGTGATATTTACCCTTCGCCCGCTGGTGGATCAACATATCCCCTTGTGTATTAAATATAAATATTGAAAATGCCCTGTGCAAAACGCCCAATCGGTGCGCGTCCATCTTATCCATCTCCCCGATTGCAACATCATGCCTATCCACCAATACAACTTTATTTCTTTCCATAATACATTTTATCTATCAACCGATTCTATGCGGTGTGCGATGCAATTCATGCAACAACGCAGGTAAAATCATTAAGTTAGTGCAGCTGTCTCAAGCCTGTCACGGCTAAATTTTTTGAAGAAGAATACGTTCCATAAAATCATCGTATAGCCATACACAGCATCCTCAACGGGAATTGTGCCTATCCGAATCTCCATATAGTGTCCTGTTGTATAATTTACAATCGGCTGCTCTAAGCCTGTGCCTGTTAGCACACCATTTACCAAAAAGAATCCAGGGAGGAGCATCGTATAGATCAACGATACCTTACCGATCCAAGTCACCCGACTGACAAACTTGAGGTACACCAGCGATATACCTGTCGCCAAAAACGTAATAAATGGATAAACAAGGCCCGTGTTGAACAAACATAGCACAAAGCAGGATACCGCTGCCCCCATGCTGAAATACCGGTCAGCCTGCGGCTTCCATTCCAAACTGAAAAACTTGTCCAGACAATAAAAAGTAAAGACACAGGAGAAAGGTATACATATAAAAAACAGCCATTCCTCCAAGGGAAGTCCAAGCAGGCGTACGCCGATAAGGTAACTGTCATTAAACCACCATACACCTATTTTTGTAAACCAGGCATCCCAGATGATAAACGGAATTAATACTAGGATCGCGCTCTTGATAAATGGTACAAAAAACCGATCGAACCTAATTTTAGGGTGAAATGAAAAAATAAAGCAGACGATGACTGCTAGAAAATTGACCAGTAAATAGGTGTATTGTTTCATGATATAAAAACCATAACTAACTAAATTTTAGAACTTTTATCTCTAAAATACATTTTAAAATATTTGATCGGCACCCATAGGAAACCAAAGCATTCGCCTTGTTCCTTTCCCGTATGTTTGTGATGCTGTTTGTGTGCCCGTCTAATAGCTAATAAATAGGGGTTTTTCGTATCGCGTAAAAATCTGACACGCTGATGGATAAAAATGTCGTGCACAAAGAAATAGGAGAATCCGTATAGTGTAACACCCAGCCCAATATAAAACCAATGGTTAAAGCCCTGTACTGATCCATAGTACATCAACAAGAAAGCTGGAACAGCAAAGATAACAAAGAAGTAATCATTTCTTTCCAATTTGCTATCGTGCGCATGATCATGATGGTCTCTATGCAAAAACCATAAAAAACCATGCATCACGTACTTATGTGTGCACCAAGTAAACCCCTCCATGAGTAAAAACGTAGCTATAACGATTAAAATATTCATCTCTATTGCGTATTAAATTTCTTTTCCAACACCTCAAAACGGTAATCGAATATATGGTCTAATTTTTTCTTGACGAGTAAACCATGTACCCAGTCGCCTAATATACCAAAAGGCAATTCATAATCTACCGTATCAATAACCAAGACCCCGTTTTCGTTTTCGATGAACTGGTGGTGATGATTCCACAGCTTGTATGGTCCCTTCTTTTGGTAATCCGTAAAACTGTGAAGTGGTGATACCTGGGTAATTTCCGTTTGCCAACTCATCGGTATACCCAACAAAGGTGTCACGTTGTAATTAATCAGCATCCCTTCGAAAATCGATTCGTCGTCTAGTTCAGAACGCACCTTGAATTTCATCGATGCAGGCGTCAAGACAGACAAGTTATATGGCGAAGAAAAGAAAGTCCAGGCCGCTGCGATATCCGTCTTCAATTGTTGTTCCCTATGTAGTTGATATTTCATATGTCATTAAAGCATGGCCAATTTATATTGAAAGTAACAACTCATCATCAAAGAGAGCTTTTTTCCATTGTTAATACGTATACGCTGATTGATAATCTTTTCCGCCGATGTACACTTAATCTTATTAAATAAAGATATATAGTACCTGTAAGCGAGGTAAACACCGTATTTAGACGAGGTTGGCAACATCTTAATACCTGTTAGTGCCACGTCAAATTCGCTTTTTATCTCGGCCTCTATAGTGGTTTTTACCTCGCAGGTAAAGGCATTTAGATCCACATTCGGGAAATAGGTGCGTCCCAGGATATGGAAATCATCTTTAAGGTCACGTAAAAAATTTACTTTCTGAAAAGCAGATCCCAGGCGCATGGCATAGGGCTTTAGTCGTTCGTACTCCGATTTATCCCCTTTTACAAACACCTGTAGGCACATCAGTCCTACAACCTCCGCAGAGCCCAGGATATAGGTATCATATAATTCCGAATTATAATCAATTGTTTGAAGGTCCATTTCCATACTTCTTAGAAACGTATCGATCAGTTCATGATCGATCTGGTATTCATGCACAACATGCTGAAACGTATTCAAGATAGGATTCAGCGAAATTCGCTCCTCTAAAGCCTCTTTTGTCTGCAGTCTAAAGCGTTTCATTAACTGCTCTTTATCGTAATCATGAAAACTATCCACAATTTCGTCCGCCAGTCGCACATAGCCATAGATCGCATAAATAGCCGGGCGAATTTCTTCATTCAACGCCAAGATACCTAGCGAGAAGCTTGTACTGTACTTTTTTGTTGTCTCTTTACTCACCCTAAAAGATAACTCATCGAATAAATGCTTCATAATTTAATAATTTACATGTATAGATGTTGATAACGCACAGACCTCCTGTGCTACGATCCTTCCCGATATAATAGCTGGAGGCACACCAGGACCAGGAACAGTAAGTTGCCCCGTGTAAAATAGATTTCTCACCTTGCGGTTGCGAACAGAAGGCTTAAACACGGCCGTTTGCCGTAAGGTATTGGCAAGACCGTAAGCGTTGCCCTTAAACGCATGATAGTCGGCTACAAAGTCGGCTATACAAAAACTTCTTTTGTACGTTACCCGCTCTAGCAGACCGGTGGTTTGCGTGTGCTTTTCCAGACGGGAGATCATTTGTCTAAAATAGCGCTCACGCGTCTCCTCTCTATCGTCTAGACCTGTCGCGATCGGCATCAGCAAAAATAGATTCTCATGCCCTTCGGGTGCTACCCCCGGATCCGTTTTCGACGGACAGCAAGCATAGAACAGCGGATTTGAAGGCCATTTTTTTTCCTCGTAGATTTCTTTAGCCTGTTGGTACAGGTCGTGTTCAAAGAATAGTGTATGGTGTGTAAGGTCTGGAATCGTACGATCAAAGCCTAGGTAGTAGATCAGACACGAGGGCGCAAAAGTGCGGCTTTCCCAATACAATTCGTCGTAATTTCGGTATTTCTGCTCCAACAATTGTTCACTATGGTGATAATCTGCTGAAGCGATGATAGCATCCGCGATGACAAGTGCGCCGTCAATCCGCAGCCCTCTAGCATACCTATCTTCCACCACGATTTGCTGTACCGGCGCATTAGCATGAAACTGCACACCCAGCTCTTTCGCCACGGACATCATAGCTTCAATGATTTTTACGAAACCTCCCATTGGATACCAGGTACCCAATTTATAGCCACCATAATTCATCAAACTGTATAGCGCTGGAATATTATCCGGCATTGCGCCTAAGAATATAACCGGAAACTCCATTAAGGTTATCAACTTCGGATGGGTAAAATATTTACGGACGAACTTGCTGAAATCGCTTAGCAGATCCATCTTTAGTGCACTTTTAGCTATTTTTAACGACACGAATTCAAACCAGGAGTGGCAGGGCTTGTTCACAAAATCCATCATTCCCACCTCATACTTATATTTGGCATCGATCATGAAGTCGTCTAGCCGATCTGCAGCGCCTGTTTCGATATGCTCAAATAAGGTTCTCATCTCAGCATAGTCGGCTGGGAGTGCAATTACCTCGTCTGCAAATACCATTTCGAATTGCGGATTAAGCGATACCAAGTCGTAAAAATCAATCGCTGATTTTCCAAAATCCCGAAAAAAATTTTCGATTATGTCGGGCATCCAATACCAGCTTGGCCCCATATCGAAGGTGTACCCATTATCGGTCGTAAACTGCCTTGCCCTTCCGCCAAAAGTGATGTTCTTTTCGTACACATGAACCTCATGCCCGTCTTTAGCTGCGTAAGCAGCGGCAGAAATACCTGAGAACCCCGAACCTATAATCGCTATTTTCATCTAAAAATTATTTTATTAATTGCTGTTCATCAAATGATTATGATATGCTACTTCCAGTAATTCGGTCGTATCCAAATTTTGTTCGTAAATAGTTTGATGAAAATTAACCAGCTTATTAAGCAGCTGTATGAGCTCCATTTTCTCCGAGGTACTCAAGTTGCCCGACACCACGCTGGTCGCCTGCCTTATTTTTGCCATTTGACTTTCTAAAGTCAGGTTACCCGCTTCCGTAATAAAAATGATTTTGCTCCGTTTGTCCACTAATGAGTCTACCTGTTCTATCCAACCCTGGGCTAATAGCCGATTAATAATCTGGATACCGTACGGTTTCTCGTGAACGTTACGTTGGATGAGTTGCATTTTGGTCATTCCTCCAAAAGCACGTAAATTAATCAAATAAATAAATTCCTCCTGCGTGGAGAAATCAGAATCTGCTATCGCCGATTTAGAGTATAATTTAGCATAACGATTAAGTTGAACCAACAGTGTACTGATCACACTCTCTGCACTCCTGCCCTGTTCCTTGCCCTCCCACTGCGGTTCTTGGACGGATAGCACTGTGTTACTTTTTACGATCCATGCTATGAAATCCTCTTTTTCCAGATCTCTACCTTGTATTTTATTTGTTTCAATTTCGAACTGTTGTACCAAGTCGATTATATTTTTTACTAGTTTATAATTCATATCTTCAATCCGTCTATATATTAGTACAATAATAAACTATTTTTGTTTAAATTAGTATAAAAATATACAAATATTTCTGTCGCCGGATAATCAAGTATGCATATTTGTGCAACTGTTCTCCAATTATCTACACATAGGTTTACAGGTTAAGACTTCTATCGGGTTACGAACAATGAGATTGATACGTGCACTTTTAACAAGAACATTTAGGGCACATACGATGTTGTACTATGAAACGAATCGACACGAATGGATATATATTTTCTTATCATGCTTCTTGTAGGCCTTGCCAGCTTAGGAATGGCCTTTATGCCGGCCATAACAAAAAAGACGGGCGTATCTTATTCATTAATTTATGTTGCTGCGGGTGTACTCATCTATTGGACGTGGCCCACTCTGCTCCCCTCACCTCTCCCAAAAGACAATCCAGCGTTAGCGGTTCACTTGACCGAACTTATCGTCATCATCTCTCTTATGGGAACCGGGATCAAAATAGATCATGCTTTTTCCTTTAGAAAGTGGTCAAATCCGATAAAGCTGGTTGGGATTGCGATGTTGTTATGTATGATTGTTTGTGGTATACTTGGATACTACATGTTGGGCCTCGCTTTACCATCGGCATTCCTTCTTGCAGCAGTTCTTGCGCCTACCGATCCGGTCTTGGCAGCAGACGTTCAGATTGGACCGCCAGACGAGAAGATCAAATCCAGATCGAAGTTTGCCTTAACGGCGGAAGCAGGCATAAATGACGGGATGGCGTTTCCATTCACGTGGCTAGCAATCACGATAGCTTTGGCCGCGGGTGGTGAGGAGTTGCGGCTGATGCATTGGTTTGGTTATCATCTTATATATAAGATTGCTGCAGGCTTGTTGCTGGGGTGGCTTTGCGGTAAGCTAGTCGGTTACCTGGTATTTACCGTTTCAAAGAAGTATAATTTAATTAAACACGGGGATGGTTTTTTGGCCATATCACTCACATTATGTACCTATGGATTCACAGAACTAATGCATGGCTACGGCTTTATTGCTGTATTCGTAGCGGCGCTCACGCTACGACATGCCGAAAAAGGCCACGATTACCATCAACAACTCCATTCCTTTACCGACCAGACAGAGCGTGCGTTGCTCGGTATCCTATTAATCTTTTTTGGAGGCACGCTTGTCACTGGTATACTAGCGCCACTAACGCTACGGATTGTGCTATTTTCACTTTTATTTCTCTTAGTAGTACGACCTGCTTTAGCTTACCTCTCCCTTATGGGGTCAAAAATGCACTGGAAGGAGCGCCTCACCATCAGCTTCTTTGGAATAAGAGGTATGGGTTCTGCATTCTACCTTGCCTTTGCGCTTGATGAGGCCGAGTTCGTACATCAAGACGAATTGTGGGCAATAGTGGGTATCACTGTGTTATTTTCGATCGTTATGCATGGATTAACTGCGACTCCTATCATGAATCGTTTACAAGAGCAAGTTGCAGAAGGAAAAATCCAGAAATAGCCATATATTACAAACTACCACAGGCCATCCACTCTTTCATTCCTGCCGAATAGTTTTTGACATCTTTAAAGCCGTACTTCGCTAACAACGATTGTGCAATAGTTGCCCTGTCTCCACTTTGGCAATGGATTACGATTTGTTTGTCTTTACTAAATTTGTCCAGGTTATCGGGCAGAGTACCGACAAATACATGGTCAGCACCGTCAACATGGTAGGCCTCATATTCCGAAAGTCCCCTTACATCCACGATCTGTACATCCCGATTACCGATATAGGATTTGAACTCCTCCATATCGATAACCTCTGCAGTTTCCAATTTCAATCCCTGCTCTTCTACGTTTGAAATATATCCGTATATATTGTCCAGTCCGATACGCATCAGCTTTCGTGTTAGCTCCTCGATCTCACTATCCTCAGCGATCAATATAAATTGCTCCTGATAATTCAATAGCCATCCCGCCCAGGTAGAAAACGAGTTGTTGCCCTGTATATTAATACTATTGGGGATAAATCCGTCGGCAAAATCTTTTTTATTACGGGTGTCGATAACTTTAAGTCCGTTTTCATAAGCTGTTAGAAATTGTGCTTTTGTCAATTTTGGATGTTTGGGCACTTCTACTAGCAATGGGCGGTTTACCTTATTGAGATGTTTCATCATTGCAAAGTACTTCGGTGGTTCCGGTTGTCCGTCCAACAGATATTGGATAAATCCGTCTTTATCATTTTCATATTGAAAAGCCCAGTTACGAATTTTCTCATATCCAACAGTTGAACTTGGAACCGCTCCCAGTGTTTTGCCGCAGGCCGAACCCGCACCGTGTCCCGGCCACATCTGCACATAATCAGGCAATTCGGCAAAACGTTTGACGGATTGGTACATCTGTTTCGCTCCATTTTCCTGCGTACCGATCAGCCCTGCCGCCTTTTCAAGCAGATCCGGGCGACCAATATCGCCAACAAAAACAAAATCTCCTGTAAAAACCATAACGGGCTTATCCGTTGCAGGATGGTCTGTCAACAAAAAGCTGATACTCTCGGGCGTATGTCCGGGCGTATGGAGAACCTCTAAAGTCAGGTTTCCAACATTAATCTTATCACCGTGTTTTAGCCCAACGTGCGGAAACTGATATTGCCAGTCTTCGCCACCTTCATCAGAAAGATACAGTTGAGCACCAGTTACCGCCGCCAGCTCCCGCGAACCACAGAGGAAATCGGCATGGATGTGGGTTTCGGCAATATGTGTTATCTTCATATTGTTCTGTCTTGCAATTTCCAGATATACGTCCATATCCCTTTGCGCATCGATCACGATGGCTTCGCCTTTTGCCTGACAACCAACAAAGTAACTCGCCTGAGCTAAACTTCTATCATATACATGTTGAAAAAACATATTTTTATTTTTTTAATATTACTAATTTTATACTACAAATTTACCATCTGCGAATTACTTGTACGGTAACATGGGTTACACTTCCATTTATTTATAGAAATAATTCTTTTATCAGGATATAGATTCCCATGAGCAGCACAAACCAGCCAAAAGCGGCTTTGAGTTTGTTTCCTTTAATTTTTTTAGTGAGGAAGATTCCTATAAAGATTCCGACAACAGATAAACCAGTGAATACAGATAACAAGGTCCAATCAACCGCTTCATCACCTTGTAAGTCGCCTAAAAAACCTAAAAGCGATTTAGCTGCGATGATCAATAAGGAGGTTCCGACCGCCAATTTCATTGGCATTTTTGCCAGAAGCACCAATGCTGGAATTATCAAAAACCCTCCGCCGGCGCCGACCAATCCTGTAAGTGTCCCTACTAGCGTGCCTTCCAATAAGATCATCGGATAGTTGTATTTGATCTTCGTATCTTCCGATTCGGTACAGCTCTTACAAGGTCGAATCATGGAGATAGATGCAAAAATCATCACTAGGGCAAATAACACCATCAAAGCGATGGATTTCGTAAATTGGAAAGCTTCTGTCGTAAATAAAACATCCGGAATCAGAGGCATCAAGTACGCTCTGGTCATATATACCGCTAGGATAGACGGAATTCCAAAAATCAGGACGGTCTTGAAATCAACTTTTTTGTGTAGCGCATTTTGTACACCGCCCACCAGAGAGGTTGTTCCTACCACAAAGAGCGAATAAGCCGTTGCCAGTACAGGTTCTACAGCCATTACGTATACCAAAATAGGAACAGTAAGAATGGAGCCGCCGCTACCGACCAGTCCTAACGAGATGCCGACAAAAACTGCTAAAATGTATCCGGTAACTTCCGCTGCCATATTTCCATGATTTAAATTGTTATGAAACAAAAGTAGCATGTCACACTAG
Organism: Sphingobacterium olei; assembly: GCF_005048855.1. Classification (GTDB taxonomy): domain Bacteria; phylum Bacteroidota; class Bacteroidia; order Sphingobacteriales; family Sphingobacteriaceae; genus Sphingobacterium; species Sphingobacterium olei. The sequence continues at coordinate 807,733 of NZ_SUME01000001.1, read as the reverse complement.
CACAGGCAGTAACATTTGTTACAGAAGATCAACATTTATAGTCTTTTTTTAAGAACGTAGCAATTCAATATTGTTACGGTTCAGCTTAATCTTACCTTCATGTTCAAAAGCTTTAAGTAACCGCGAAATAACGACTCTTGAACTGTTCAATTCGTAGGCAATTTCCTGGTGGGTGGTGGTTATAACCTTGGTGTTGTTTATCTTACTCTTTTCGTAAAGGTAATTATAAAGACGCTGATCCATATGCATAAATGCGATGTTGTCTATCGCCGATAGCAGCTCTTTAAAGCGACTGTCATAGCTCTGAAATACAAATGCACGCCAGCTTTTATATCTACCCATCCATTCTTCCATTTTACCGACGGGTATCATGACCACCAATCCGTCATTTTCGGCTACCGCACGAATTTCACTTTTCTTGTCACCCATACAGCAACTAAGGGTCATCGAGCAGGTGTCCCCTTTTTCAATAAAGTACAAGAGGAGCTCCCCGTTATCAAAATCTTCGCGCATTATTTTAATAGCTCCTCGAATCAGTAGCGGCATTGTTTTGATGTATTTCCCGATATCAATCAAGACATCACCTTCTTTAAATTCGACCAGTTTGCCCACCGATACGATTTCTTCAATCAGTGCCTGTTCAAAGATGCCTCCGTATGTATTGATAATTAACTCATCCATTTTTATAGTGTGTTAATGTGGTAACCTATCTTTTAATAACCCGTAAACCCATGTACCTAATACAGCACCTAAAATTACAACTAAAATAGGAAAATAGCCTGCACCTGCAAGCACAAACATAGGGCCCGGGCAAGCACCTGCCAATGCCCAGCCCAATCCGAAAAATATTCCGCCGATAAGGTAGCGCGGAAAGCTCTTTTCTTTATCGGTTATAATAATTGGATTGGCATGTACATCCTTTATTTTATTACGTTTGATATATTGAACGCCTATGATACCCACTACCAGGGCAGAGCCCATCAAACCATACATATGGATGGATTGGAAATTGAACATTTCGTATATCCGGAACCAGGATGCCGCTTCGGACTTATACATTACGATTCCAAAAAACGTTCCGATAATTAAATAAATAATACTTTTCATCTGATCTAAAAAATTAATGGAAAAATAAGATGTATCATCAGTAGTCCACCAATGAAGAAGCCCATCGTCGCAATCAGGGAGGGCAGCTGCAAGTTACTGATTCCAGATATCGAGTGCCCAGAGGTACAACCACCCGCATATCGAGCTCCGAAACCCACGAGCATACCTCCTATCAATAGGATGGCTAAAGTTTTCGGATCGGATAAAGCTTCTTCTGCAAACAACTCTGCCGGTGCATAAGCACTGCCTGCACTTTCAAAGCCGGTAGCCTGAAGTTGCGCAACGGTCGTGGGATTGAGGTTAGGCACCTGGTCATCAGACAAATAATTTGAAGCCACGAAGCCACCTATAACGGCTCCGGTCATCACCAGCAAATTCCAACGTTGGCTCTTCCAATCGAATTTAAAAAAATCACTTGTTTTATCCGCTCCGCATAGGGTACACAAGGTTCTCAGGTTGGAAGACATTCCAAAGCTTTTGCCAACATATAGTAGCATAAACATCGTCAAGGCTATCAAAGGGCCACTTATATACCAGGGCCAGGGTTCTAAAATCCACTGCATAGTTAAATTTTTTTTATTGTTCAGCATACAAATATCAACATCTCGACAGCTATATACTGTTACATATGTTACACAAAAAAAATTAGCCCAACTCTGCCGATTTAGCCCAAATATTCAGTGCGCCATCTTGGGCATACTGGTCTATTTTTGCTAACTCATCAGCTGTAAAGTCGAGGTTTTTAATTGCTCCGACGCAGTCGATCACCTGCTCCGGTCTGCTGGCACCTATTAATGCAGAAGTGATCCTCCCCTGTTTAAGCACCCATGCGATAGCCATCTGCGCCAAGGTCTGTCCCCGGTTTTCCGCTATTTCGTTCAACGCTTTTATCCTTTCCAAATTCTGTGGGCTCAGGAAATTTGGATTTAACGATTTGTGTTGGCTTGCGCGGCTATCTTCTGGAATATCCTTGAGGTATTTTGTGGTGAGCATACCCTGAGCAAGCGGCGAAAAAACGATGGAGCCGACTCCCAGATCGTCCAAAGTATCGATCAACCCATCCTCCTCTACCCATCGGTTCAGCAGGGAATAGCTGGGTTGATGGATTAGACAGGGAGTGCCCAACGATCTTAATATAGCGACAGCTTCTCTCGTGCGTTTACTATTATAGGATGATAAGCCTACATATAACGCTTTACCCGATCGAACCAATTGATCCAAGGCCTGCATCGTTTCCTCCAAAGGCGTATTCGGATCAAAACGATGCGAGTAAAATATGTCTACATAATCGAGTCCCATTCGTTTTAAGCTCTGTTCACAGCTCGCAATGAGATATTTTTTGCTTCCCCATTCGCCGTAAGGGCCAGGCCACATTTCATAACCTGCTTTGGTAGAAATAAGCAATTCGTCCCGCAGACCTGCAAAGTCTTCCTTTAATATTCTACCAAAGGCTACTTCCGCACTTCCGGGAGGCGGCCCGTAATTATTGGCTAGGTCAAAATGGGTAATACCAAGGTCAAACGCCGTTTGGCAAATATCCTGTTTTATGCGATGGGGTTTATCATCCCCAAAATTATGCCATAGGCCGAGTGATACCGCAGGAAGCATTAAGCCGCTCTTGCCGCATCTGTTGTACAACATATTCTGGTATCTGTCTGGATTAGGAGTGTAATTCATATATTATTTCAAAAAAATGTGTCTTATCGCGGGTTCTTTTAACTACTAAAAGAACAGCAAAGCTAATCTACAAAAAAACATAATACCAACCGCACAAACAATGTTTAAGATCATCCGTTTTATTTATAACAGAAAAGAATCATCATGACTACACGAAAAACCAGTAAGATTCAACACGCGGCGCGTATTCTCCTCGGATCATTTATGGTATTCGCTGGCGCTGCACATTTATCATTTTCGCGGTTCGAGTTTCAGGCGCAAGTGCCGAATTGGGTACCTTTAGAAAAGGATCTGGTGGTTATTTTATCGGGAGTAATCGAGCTTGCGTTCGGTTTTGCAGTTATCATTCTAGGTCATAAAAAGAAGTGGGTGCCGTGGTTGCTTGCCTTATTTTTTGTGGCTGTATTCCCTGGGAACTGGGCTCAATACATCAATCAGGTTGATGCTTTTGGGTTAGATACAGACCAAGCCCGCTTGGGGAGGCTTTTTTTTCAGCCCGTCTTGATTGTATGGGCATTATGGAGTATGGGAGCAATATCGACTCGAGGTTTTAACCCTGAGTCAATATGACTGCGGTTATTACTTCGCAAACTTCTTTGTACATGCCACACAACCGATTACGGCAACTGTGACAGCCAACATGCCAAAGCTCACTTTCTCGTGGAGCAGTGAACTCGCAACCGCCAAACCCAAAAATGGCTGTAACAGCTGTAATTGACCTACCGTTGCGATACCTCCCTGCGCCAGGCCCCGGTACCAAAAAATAAAGGCAATAAACATACTGAACAGCGAAACATATCCCAGGCCAAGCCAAGCCCCTGTGCTGATATCTTCAAAGGATGGCGGCATATAGATCAATGTAAGCGGCAACATTACCGGCAGGGAAAGGATCAGTGCCCAGGAGATCACCTGCCAACCGCCCAATGTTCGGGTAAGTTTAGCCCCTTCCGCATAACCCAGTCCGCAAAAAACGATTGCCGCAAGCATTAATATGTCGCCGATAGGTGAAGCCGCAAAGCCCTGTGCAACAGCATAACCCATTACCAACAAGCTGCCAATAACAGAGAAAAGCCAAAAGACAGGCCGTGGGCGTTCACCTCCGCGAACGACGCCAAAGACTGCCGTTGCAACAGGTAGCATGCCCAAAAAGACAATAGAATGTGCCGAAGTAACATATTGTAACGCCAGGGCACTTAATAGTGGAAAGCCTACTACCACACCAAGCGCAACGATAGCTAGTGGTAAAAGCTGTTTTGGGGCAGGGCGTTTTTCCTTAAAAACCAATACCGCTATCAGGGCCAGTATCCCCGCGATTGACGCCCGCGCGGCAGTCAGGAATATGGGGTCTAGTTCCAAAACGGCAACCCGTGTCGCAGGTAGCGAACCACTAAATAGCACCACCCCCATAATGCCGTTTAGCCAACCTTGCGTAGTATCCTCTTTTACTTTGTTTATACTTATTTCTGTCATTAGCTACTATTTTGGTGTAAAATTCGGCAAATGAAAAGAACAAACACAGTCACAGTTTTTGTTATTTGAATAGACACAGTTAAATTTGTAGAGTGAAGAAAAACTTTATATACCATGAGATAGCTGGTAATATTGCCAACAAAATCAAAACAGGTGTGTTGAAAGAGGGCGAACGTCTGCCGTCGGTACGCATGTTGAGCAAAGAACACGGAATAAGTGTAAATACAGCCAAGCGGGTATTTCTTGAGCTGGAAGCGCAATCGCTCGCACAGTCCAAACCCCAGTCGGGGTATTTTGTCAGCCCGTTAAGTTATCTAAAACTTCCGCTGCCCGAAGCCAGTAAGCCCCTACCTATAACCAACAACAAGGAGCCGAATGATTTGATCAATGGTGTTTATTCCACGATGGGCCGTCATGACTTAACGTTATTTTCTATCGGTGTGCCCTCGGGTAATATTTTACCATTGGCAAAGCTGAAAAAAGAAATTGTGCTAGCTACGAGATCGTTAAAAGAAGGCGGTACGGAATACGAACCCTTACAAGGGAATATAAAGCTGCGAAGAATGGTGGCTGTTCGTTCGTTGGCCTGGGAAGGATGGTTAAAAGAAGACGATGTAATCACGACGAATGGCTGTATGAATGCGTTGGCGCTATGCCTTATCGCCGTAACCAAGCCCGGCGATACCATCGCATTGGAGAGCCCCTGTTATCCCGGTATTTTGCAGCTCGCGGTCAGTATGGGGCTGCATGTACTTGAAGTTGCAACACACCCCGTGAGCGGGATAGACATTGATGCACTCAAAAAATTGCTCCCTAAAATAAACGTCTGTCTTTTAGTACCCAACTTCAATACACCATTAGGGTATTGTATGCCAGATAAGAATAAAAAAGAAATCGTATCCCTTTTAGCCGAGTATGATATTCCACTCATTGAAGATGATACCTATGGGGATATCCATTTTGATCCTGAGCGTCCAAAATGCTGTAAATCTTTTGATACAGATGGAAATGTTCTGTGGTGCGGTTCGGTATCAAAAACACTTGCGCCGGGTTACCGTGTGGGTTGGATCGCCCCCGGCAAATACAAAGAACAAATATTAAAATTAAAACTGATCCACGCGATATCATCTACCTCCATTATCCACGAAGCTGTTGGAAATTTCCTGATGAGCGGTAGATACGACAATCACCTCCGTCATTTTCGGAAAACACTTCAGGAAAATTATCAACGCTATGCGCTTGCCATATCGTTGTATTTTCCTGAAGGCACTAAAATAAGCCGGCCGCAGGGCGGGCTTGCATTATGGGTTGAGTTTCCGAAACACATTGACACGGCAGAGTTGTACAATTATGCTTTAAAAAAACAAATAAGTATCGCCCCCGGCAGGATGTTTACCCTACAAAATCAATTTCAGCATTGCATGCGCCTTTGTATTGGCCTACCCTGGACAGAGGATCTGGGATTAAAACTAAAACAGCTTGGAACGCTGGCAAAAATGCTGGGGTAAATGTGAATATAAAATATATATCTAATTTTCGAGTGAGTTTAGGAATGCATTCAATTGATTTTTGCCAAATGGCAAATGCCCAACAAACGACAATCTCTAACTTTGCAAAATGGATAAATTTTATTGTAGAATCATAGGCGAACGTTATCCTACGCAAATACGGGACATAGCAGATCGAAAATAAAAGATATTTGCCTGAAACTAAGCTTCAAATAACATAAAACATACCGCTATTTAGATTTAATTTAAATAACTCTTATATTTGTGGCCTAGATCGTCAAGAATGAATAAAATTTTATTAACCCTAGCCGTCTTGTGGACGCTATCATTACCGAGTCTTTCATATGTTAAAGCAAACCAAAATTTCCAGCAATTATCACAACAAGGTCAAATCCGTGGAAACGTTCAAAATGCTAAAAAACCGGTAGTAGGGGCCACAATTACGTTGCTCGAACTACAGCTTGTAACCACAAGCGATAGCGATGGTCAGTTTACGTTTGAAAAACTACCACCGGGAACCTACACGTTAAAAATCTCCTATACGGGTATGCAATCCACTGAAGTAAAAGCAGAAGTTGGTCAACGTACCACTGTCGAGTTAAAAGAAAATTCGATCGCCATTGCAGATGTGCAGGTCGTGGGACAGGTATCCAATGTAAAAGGAGCTACTTCCACCTTTATCTCCAGACAAGCTATCGAACATCTACAGGCCACCAATCTTGGTGAAGTACTGCAACTATTGCCCGGGCAACTTATTTCCAATCCCTCCTTTTCAGAAGTCAATGCGCCCAGTATACGTCAATTAAGTGATTCTCAAACAAAGAACACGGCATCACTCGGTACTTCGATCATTATTAACGGAGCTCAATTGTCAAATAATGCCAATATGCAAGCGTCTAATACCGCAAGCGCGGGTGTACTATCCTCTTTCTCTACGTCCGCAGGTATGGGTACAGATTTACGTCAAATTTCTGCAGACAATATTGAATCCGTGGAAGTCATCCGTGGAATCCCCTCCGTTGCATATGGCGACTTGACCTCAGGTGTTATCGATGTCAAGACAAAAGCATCCGTAGAACCCCTGCAGACAAAATTCAGGCTCAATCCTACGCTAAAACAAGTATGGGCGGGAAAAGGGTTCGATATGGGCGCACATAAAGGGGCACTATTCGTCGATGCAGATTATACTTATGCCGCCAATAAGCCAATACAGACGAGCGAATCCTACCAACGTTTTAACACCTCCTTACAATATACCAATACATTTGGCAATAGGAACCAATTGTATACCAACAGCACACTTGCAGTTGGAGGTTACTACGACGACAGTAAGACAGACCCCGATCTCGCCGTTAATCAAACCATCAATCAAGCCGAGAATTACGACTTACGTTTCTCTACCAACGGACGATGGAACGTTAACAGGCGATTTGCCAGAAACATACAGTATGTTTTTGCTGCGCAGCTCGGTTTCCAAAACGGGATGCAGCAGCGTTTGAATACCGGCGATGTGAGCGCTGTGTCAAATGCACTTACCGATATAACCCAGGAAGTGGGTTATTTACCATCAAACTATTTGCAACGCATCCGCATAGAAGGCAAGCCACTGAGCCTACAGGCCAAACTATCGGACAACTTTTATTTTTCGACCGGACGCGTGCAACACGGTATTTTGGCCGGAGTGCAGTATGCTTTCGACAAAAACTACGGTGCGGGAAAATATTTCGATCAAACCTTACCCCCGAAAGCTACCAGTGGACTTGGCTTCAGGGGTAGGTCATTCGACGATATACCCGGTCTACACCAACTATCGGGATTTATCGAAGATCAAATTTCGGCCCGGATAGCAGATCGGGAATTAAGTATAGTAGCCGGGCTACGTTACGACCACATCCAACCTTTCCAAGACGATAACAAGTTCGCCTTTTCGCCACGGATAAACGCTTCCTATACCGTGTGGGACAATCTAAAAATACGTGCGGGATACGGTTTAAGTGCGAAACTTCCCACCCTTATATATCTATATCCCGAAAATGCCTACGCCGATATATTCAGTTTAAACTATTATAAAGAAAACCCCAACGAAAGTTTAGCCCTGATGACCACCCGAGTTTTTAACACGGTGAATAAAAAATTAGAAATTGCAACCTCTAAGAAAGCGGAAATAGGTCTGGATTATAAATGGAACAACAATAAACGACTTTCGCTAACCTATTATCAAGACAATACCGCGAATGCGTACGATATGACACAATATTACAACTTTACTACCGTGCCGCGATATACGGTAGTATCACAAGAAGCTAACGAAAAGCCTGTACTGAGTGATGTTGTAAAAGACTCTTTATTTGTGGTAGATTACAATACACCAACGAATAATGTACATGTTAGAAACAAAGGTTTTGAATTTGAGCTAGACCTGGGGCGGTTTGCATCGATCCGGACTGCTTTTACACTCACTGGTGCTTACAGCTATACTAAACGAGAAGGCAACCTACCCTATGTGTATGGACATCAAGTGGCTAACCAACCTTTTGATAAGCTTGGCGTATTTAATGCCCGTGGACAAGAGCATGAACTATTTATTTCTACTTTACGCGGCATCCATCATATCCCTGAGATCCGTCTCATCATAAGCCTTACCGCCCAGACTATTTGGATAGACAAAAACCGTTACTTTAACTACACAAGTCGTCCTTATGCCATAATTAATATTACGAAAAATGGAAATAGGGAGGTTATTCCATTATCAGAGGCCGAGATCGCTGCTATTCCGGAGACTTCAGGCCTTTATATCAGCGTAGCCGATACATATCACCGAGAGGAATCCTGGAAACCGCTGTGGTTGTTTAATATGAAAGTGACCAAAGAGTTTGGGAAAAATTACGGTTTCTCTTTTTATGTCAATAATATCACCAACAACAGGCCTTTACAAGCGAGCACAAGATCTCCGACAGAATACGAAAAGCGAAATATACCCATCTTCTTCGGTAGTGAGTTAACTTTTAAGTTTTAAACCCTATACATAAAGCTATTTGCTATTACAGAATGAACAATTATATCAATATGAAATATATCAAGGCGGTACTCCTTATCTGCTCGATCAGCCTTTTGGCTAGCTGTCGAAAAGATTTCACCGAAATAGAATCGGTTGCGGTCGTATTCCAATTACGTTTTCCAGACAATTTCAGCGAAGGATCTATTCCTCACGATATCGGCATACAGATCCGTAACAATATTACGGGCGAATTAAAAATGGTTTCGTCCGATCAAGAAGGGAAGATAGCCCTAGATCTTATACCCGGCACATATTCCTTCACCGCGTCCCATACCTATACCGCGGAAGAATCTGACAACCTCATTGGGCATGCTGAAGAATCATTTGTCAACGCAAGTCTGACACCTATCGTCATTACAGAAGCCACCCAAATCGAAGTCAAACTAAATGGAAGTCGAGCAGGCGGTTTGGTGATCCGCGAATTTTATTATTCCGGTGTGCCTACCTCCTATTTCTACGACTGTTTCGTCGAAATCTACAATAATTCGAATGCAACAATCTATATGGATAGCCTCTATATGGGCAATACCAAGTCAGCAAGTTCAGCCGCATATGGTTTTATAAACGAGGTCGATTCGGTATATTTAGCCCAAGTATGGATGATTCCCGGATCAGGCCAGGAGCGATCGTTAGCTCCGGGTCAATCCCTTATTATTGCCATGGACGGTATCAACCACAAAACCGATCCAAATGGAAATCCAAATTCACCCGTAAATCTGGGGCCGGGTATTGCCGATTTTGAAACGTATTGGCCATATACCAATCGAGATACCGATGCACCAGATGTACCGAATCTAATCCATGCCTACGCCAGTACAACCGCCGGATTCGACTGGTTGCCAGGTGTTGGAGGAACAGGACTGGTACTATTTAAATTGAATGGTTTTGATGACCTCCCTGTAAGTAAGGAGCCCGGCACCAGTTCAACTACCCAATATAAAGCAGTGCCCACTTCGGCCGTGATAGACGCCTTAGATGTCGTTTCCAATAGCAATATTACTGCAGACAAAAAGCGGCTCCCGGTTACGGTCGATGCCGGTATGACTACCGTTGGCGCTTCTTATAGTGGAAAATCCGTCCGCCGTAAAATTAAGAATGTGATCAATGGGCAGACTATCTTCCAAGACACCAACAATTCATCCGCAGACTTTGAAATCAACGATACTCCCTCACCCCGAAAATGGAATTAACCATGCATACTAAAATTTTATATACCGTCGCCCTGCTGGCTATCTCTTCCATTTCCAGCGCGCAGCATATTCAACAAGATCTCGAAAAGTTCAGACAGCAAGAGGTTGTGCTGAACAGCGATAATGCAGCATTTCTGCAACAAACCAAATTCAGCAATATCGGAAATACATCCCTAAAATACGATCTCACCAAAGGTGATTTCAAACATCCACTTATGGCCCAGGAGCAACAGTACGTTGGGTTTGCATCCGAGCGGTACCAACAGCTAGAAGACTGGAAGTTTTATGGTAAGTTCAATCTCGACGTAGGAAATGAAAAAGAAGTCGCCTACACTACACAACTTAATCCCCTTCGAATTAACCCCTATACCGTGGTCGATTCGTTGGGTGGCAATTGGAATAAGCAACGTTACGGTTTACAGGCAAAAATAGCATCTCCACTTGTCAACGACAGAATAGGATTTGGGCTGGGGCTCCAATACAAGGTCAGTACCGGTGCACGACAACGCGATCCAAGACCCGAAAACACCAACAATTATTTGGAATTAACACCGTCTTTAACATATGTTCTCGATCCTAAAAGCACGCTTGGCATCAACGGTAACTACAGCTATTTTGTAGAAGATCTTGCCGTATCCAACATCAATACACAGACCGTGCATAATATGTACAAATTGATCGGCCTGGGCGAATATGTTGGAAGTAGCCCGCTGTTTATTTCATCCAGTCCGATTACGCGGAAGTATACCGGAAATAAATTTGGAGGAAGCCTACAGTATCTCTATCAATCCGAAAACATTAAATTACTTGTAGATGGCTTCCTAAACACCTATTCTGAACATGCTACCGATGGTGTGGTATTTCCGCAGCAGGCAGGTAAACATCAATATCTCCAGTACGGTACCCATATCGTATCGAATATAATCCGTGAATCGGCCTTGCATACATTCCGTATTAACTGGGATCAAAAAGACGTCGACAATACCGAATATCATCAGTACCAAGATCCAACGACACGCGAATACATCACCTTATTTTCAGATGTCTTTAACACCAATCTCGTCACTGAGGCTTCTATAGGCTATCAGATGGGTAGCCTGAAGGACAATATCCTACAATGGCAAACGGGTATTTCGGTAACATACGATGGTTTGGACAACCGCTACGCCAGCAACCAGAGCCAACAAACCGTAGATCGACTAACCTACCGGGCCGACTTTAAACGGTACTTTGTTTCTGAAGATGCATCGGGTATACATGTCCAGGTAGGATTTATCTATAGCGATGCCGTGAACGCGGATTTCGCCTATGATGAAAAATCGTATAGTACGAATTTTATCGCCCATCATATCCTCTACCCTGCCAATCAGTTTTTATCCATCAACTATTGGGGAGCCGACGCAGCTTTACAATATAACTTTAAAAGAACCGAAAATAGAAATAACCAGTTTTACGTCAGGTTATCCGGCAACTACCTGCAGCCTACCTCAAACGAGACCTATTTCAACAAAGATATGTCAAGAATCCAGGGGCAGCTAAGTATTGGATTATATTCTTTGTAATATTGCACATCATCGCTAAAAACGTATACTTTATGTTAAAAAATAAAATCATTGCCTGCTTGCTTGCCTTATCCAGCTTCGGTCTGGCACATGGACAGCAGATCGAAAAACCTGGGATTAAATCCAGTACGACCTTTGCTATCGTCATCGATAGCGAAACTTACCGGGTTGCTCGAGAGGAGGTCATCGCCTATAAAAATACCATCGAGCAAGACGGTCTAGGCACCTATATTCTGGTAGACGAATGGAAAAACCCCGAAGCGATACGCACTGAGCTCCTAAAGCTCCATCAGCAAAAATCTTCACCTTTGGAGGGTGTCGTATTGGTGGGCGCCATTCCGATTCCAATGATACGAGATGCGCAATATCTTACTTCGGCTTTCAAGATGAACCAAAAAATTCGTTGGGATAAATCGTCTGTTCCCTCAGATAGGTATTATGATGATTTTGATCTACAGTTCGATTTCTTACGTCAGGATACCACCAAAGGCCGCGAGCACTACTTTTATTATAGCCTGAAACCAGCGTCTACACAATTTATCGAGATGGACATTTATTCTGCGCGGATCAAGCCACCGATAGAAGCGGGCGAAGATCCCAAACCCAAGATAAAGGAATATCTACAAAAGGTAGTTAGGCTCCGTAAAGAGGATAACCGCTTGAGCGATATGATTGTTTCCACTGGTCACGGATACAATTCAAATTCCATCAATGCCGTATCAGGAGAAGCCCTAGCGTTGAAATCCCAGTTCCCAGATCTTTTTAAACCCGGAAATTCAATCAAATTTTTGAATTACAGAAATGCCGAGTTTATTAAATTCAACCTATTAAGCGAACTAAAGCGCCCCGGATTAGACTTTGCCTATATGACCGGTCATGGCACCGCCACGCTGCAATTGTTAAACGGATACCCCGAGGCCTCCGCTCCACAGCCATCTATGGCCAATGTTGCGCGTTATCTCCGTTCGAAAATGCGGAATGCGAAAGAAGATGGCAGGGATACTGCACAAGTCAAAGAAGGATTTAAAACATCTTTGGGGGTAAATGAAAAATGGTTTACGGATGCCTTTGATCCCTCGTCCATTGCTGAAGACTCTATTTACAATGAGCACATGGATATGCAGATACATGATATCCGTGATGCAGGTGTACAGGCACGTCTTGTCTATTTAAACTCCTGCTTAACCGGATCATTTCACCTCGACAATTATTTGGCGGGGTACTATCCGTTCTCTAAAAATGAAAATATTACAGCCTTAGCAAACTCTATAGGTGTATTACAGGATCTATGGCCCGCCGAGCTCATGGGTACATTACAGCATGGTGTACGCGTAGGCCATTGGCTTAAGCATATTGCTTACCTAGAGACCCATCTTCTGGGCGATCCTACATTTTCTTTTACCGCTTCAACCGGTAATTCGCTTAACGAGGCTTTAGTCAGCAAAACAAACGATAAAAAATACTGGCAAACGTTGCTGACAAAAAATGATGCCGATCTGCAAGCGCTCTCACTCGTATATCTAAGCCGTATCTTACCACAAGAAGATGCTTCTCCATTACTACGTAAGTACTATTTCGAATCCCCTTTTGAAACCGTCCGTATGGAAGCCTTTCAGTTACTGCGTAATTTTGAAGATTCCCATTATTTTGATGTGCTACATGCCGCAAAAACAGATTCATACGAATTTATCCGCCGACGGGCAATATATGACCTAGCTGATTTTGGTGGAGATGATTTTGTGAAAGACCAGTTGGAATTTTACGCATCCGACCCGCATTCCGAGCGTATCGCCTACCGTACGAGATGGAATTTACAGTTCTTGAACCCTACGTTAGCCCATCGGTATATTGATGAAGTGATCCGAAAAAATCCCGCATTAGTTCAGGCTAGTACACTAGCCGACAAGCTAGATAAAGACATCGCCTATCATGCAGAAAAATTGGAAAAAAGTAAAGCTACGCTAACCGATACAACAAAGGCAGATAAAGATCGTATCAGTGAAATGAATAGTTTAAGACTATATCGGCAACATGCATTGATTCCAACGTTGATCAGTATAGCACAAGATCAGGAAGAGTCTGCCGAGCTGCGAAAAACAGCCTTAGATGTGATGGGCTGGTATGTCATTTCGGTGCACAGACCAAAAATTCAAGAAGCATGCGACCTGATTTTAAACCAGGAAAAGGCTCCTAAAGAAGTAAAAGACGAAGCCTTAAAAACGAAGAATAGATTGCGTGCAAAAATGCATGGATAATAGAAAAGGGCATTGCAAAATGTGCAATGCCCTTTTCTATTTATTTTCCATGATTATGTTCCATCGGTGGAGTGATCATAATATGTGCCTTATAACCTCCTTCATCCATCAACCAAGGTGTACCCAGGTTATTATGCTTACTCGATAAGCCAATATCTTCGGCTTTCGCAAACGGCATGTAAATGACATATCGTCTTTGTGCATCTTTAATTTCCCCAGTTTCTTTGATTACATCAGAAGCCTTTCCCCAATAGCCATATAAAATGGTCGGTGTCTGCGGGATAACTAATTTCCCGTCTTTAAACTCTTGCTCACGTATCGCATCCCGCTCTTTTCGTTTACCTTCTGCGATTAATTGGCGACCACGTTCCATAAAAGGATCCAAGGATTGTGGGTAAGCATATGCATAATACGTAGACATTTTGAAATCAGGCGCTAAACAAACCATTTTACTGTTATTAAACGCTTCTTGGAGCACAATAAATTTACCTGTTTCATCGTATCCGTATACCTTAGCACCTTCTCTTAAATCGGCAGGAGCTGCCTGCAGGGCAATCTTTATTTGTGTTTCTTTAGGAAGTGGCTTACGCTCGTCTTGCTGGGCAATCGCTAAGGATGATAATCCCAGACAGAAGAGCAAAAATATATTTTTTTTCATCTGTGTTTTTTTCCAAATTTAACTAAAATGCTTTGTATTCACGAATAGAACATAATACGTCCAAACTTATATAGTAAAGCTTGAAAGTGCAAGCATTTTTTATTCGCCAAACTTATAATGTGCTCTGACTTTACTTACTTTCCCTTCCTCATTCAATTCCATATATTCTGCCGAAAAGGAATTATTCACGCTTCGGTAAAACAGTACCGTTGAATGTGCTCCTTTGAGTTCGTGATAGAATTCAAAATGCAGGTCGGGATATTTTCGCAGGGCTTTTGAAAAGTATTCCCTTAAATCACTTTTAATAGAAATTTTGCCTTCTGCGTTTATTCCCATTTGCTGAATAATGGGCGAAACAAAATCTATGCTTTCGCTGTAATGTTCCATTATCTTGTCTAAATCATGGCTGTTCCATGCATCGAGCCACTCGTGGACAAAATTGGTATTCATATCCGTTTATTTTGATTAACTGTTTTAAATAATTTCCTCTTAACTCAGCCCAAACATGGGCGATGTTTCTATATCCAATAGATTGCGTTAAGTTTACTAACTGTAGGCGGTTGAGCCACGGGCAACGCTGGTCATATTTTTGTTTATACTAATATAACACTTTTCAAATAACTTTTCACTAAGTTTACTATACTTTTTCCACATCAAGAATGAATGCGGTGAGGGTCAATAAACTGGGTAATATGGATCAACTATTGGAAGGTATAAAGAAAATTGAACACGGCTTTAAGCACATTGTCGAAGCTGGTGGTCTTATCCTAAAAGATAAATCGTACAATCCTTTTGACCTAGCTGTAAGCTTCTCAACCGATGAATATTATCAGGTAAGGATGTTGGCGACCTATTTGTTCGGGCAGCTTTCTGCAGACGATCCTCGCGCACTTGAAATGCTGGAAACACGGATTGCACATGACACCAATTGGAGAGTGCAGGAAATGCTGGCAAAAGCATTTGATCATTACTGCCAGATCATTGGCTATGAAAAAAGTTTACCAACCATACAAAAGTGGCTGTCAGACAAAAACGCAAATATAAGAAGAGCTGTTATTGAAGGATTACGTATCTGGACAAGTCGTCCTTATTTTAAAGATAATCCTACCTTAGCCATACAGCTCATCAGTTTACACAAATCTGATGATAGTGAATACTTACGTAAATCCGTTGGCAATGCACTTCGGGATATCAGTAAACATCATCCCGAGAAAGTATTAGCTGAAACCTCAACCTGGGACTTGACTGATAAGAAAACAACATTTACTTATAAGCTTACCAAAACGAAATAAAAAGCAAAACTGTACATCAGTAAAAGATAAAAAAGCTAGAGCCCTTATCACAAAAGGCTCCAGGCTTTTACTTATGCTCTACCTAGGCCCTTTATTAACCTTGGTGAACTATTTTGAAATAAGAATTTTTGCAGCAACTTATCAAATAAATATTTACCTTCATGCAAAAGTTGATCTACCTTAAGATGAATTATGAAAGAGAATGAAATTAAAGCGCTAAGCGACCAAGAGCTGTTAGACAAGCTTCAGAAAACAAAATCCAACAAAATAGTAAGTGCAGGATTTATTGGCTTATTAATAGGTATATCCCTGTATAGCATATGGAAAAATGGGGTAACCTTTTTTTCCTTTTGTCCGTTGGTGTTTGCAGGGATATTGGTCAATAGGCATAATAAAGTCGGCAAAGCAATAGAAGATGAATTGCATCATCGAAATTTAAGTTAAAGGCTAGTTAATAGCTTTACTAAAACAACCTACGTAAATATTCTTCACTCAAACCGATATAACGGGCAATATCCCGCCGTGACATGTAGTTGATTACATCGCCATGCATTGATTTAAAATATTCCACCCGCAGCACCTTAGTCATTTCCAGTAGATCCGTCCGATCCTGGCTTTGCTCATGCCATAGATCCAATAGACCATCATAGATATATAATACCCTAGGGTATGCCACCACTATATCGTACAGACTAGATCTTCCCAATACAAGCAATCGACAGTCTTTCAAAGCATAGAAACGCTTATTGTGCGGGTGTAAAGGCACGAAGACAAGCTGTTGTGATTTAATAATTCGACATACCTTTTCATCTTTATATTTGAGGATCACGCCTTCTGCGAGAAAATAGATATCGCCGGGGCTAACTGGAAGCCGATCATTTGCCTGACAGCAGATCAACGATAAATGTTTCTTAAGCACCTCCCACTCTTCTTCCATTTTATCTGGCGAATAGCCCGCGAGCATGCTTCTTAGCTTTAGAAAATCTATTTTCATCGTTCTTCATATTTGGTTATAGATGCCTGCATAACTATTTAAAAAAGTAGTAAATAAATCATTTTATTTATAAAGAGGTTTATGAACTAGATGAACACCCTCCATAGATAGATTAAATTTTTGAAGTACATTCAAGATGTGCTGATGCCGCTCGCTCAACCATTGGTAAATAGTTACACTCATTTTTGACAAAGTACTGCACCTTCGCTTTTGTGATCACGCTCAATTAATCATCGGAGCAGGGCGCTCCTCCGATGACACTTTTAACATTTAAAAAAAATTAAAATGAAAAGAGACGAATCCATGATCGTAGAGCAAATGACGCTCCGTGCAACTCCGACAATCGCGTTGGGTGAAATTCTTCTATACGAAGATTTACTGGACCGGGAGAAAAAAAACGATCTCGTGTGGCTATAGCGCCGACATTTGATTAATCCACAAGTGAAGATCCGACGTGGATCAACCGCGTCAAGCGATCTTCACTTGTCTATTTATAAACCTAAACATTTAACGTACATGAAAAACCTATTATCTATCGCGGGTAATGCACGGTCTTATCGTCAATTTGCCCATTATTGCCACAACCTTACCCTACTCTTTCCCGACATCACCCTCGAAGAGAGTGCCACTTATTATTCACAAACTATGGCGTTGCAACAGCCTACGCCCTTCAAGCCAGGCGAGATCGACGCTGTACTGCTCTCGCGGATACAAGCCATCACGTCCAACTATCAAAACCGCTGCTGTATCTGGATAGCGTTTCACACCGGTCCTTATCCGCTCTTGGTACATCTGCTACATTATTGCAATGGTACGCCCCTTACGGTTCTGATGAGTGCGCAGGCCTATAACGATTATAAAAGTGCATACGATGATCGGCACCTAAATCTCCCACATATCGATATGATCGACGTACAGCAGCCCAGGGCCATTTGGTCCATACATCGTGCATTACTTACAGGTCGGCAGCTACTTGCTTTTATCGACGGCAATATGGGATCGACTGTAGACAGCAGAAACCGACTTTCTATTTCCTTTGGCAAACACGTCTGGCAGATTCGAACGGTGCTGCCTCACTTGGCCCATCAATACGGCGTACCACTAGTTCCGCTATACCTGGTATATACACCTTGGGATGCATTGACCTGTTTTGGCGGGCGTGCTTACTATCCCACCGGGATGATCCGCACCGATTTTGTAAACCAAAGCTTACAATCCATCTGCGGTGACTTCGTAAAACAATTGCCTAGCGCGACAGCAAATTGGAAAGGCTGGCTGTTTGCCCACCACGATATTATCCGCTCTGGGATCGGCCAGTCCTACCCCACAGCAGATGCTGACCTATTACCCTACCCTACAACAAAAAGACATTATGTGATGAGTCGAATCTCGGGTCAATTTATGGAGGTGGATCTGCCATATTTTCAACATATTAAGGTATTTATTGACAAATTAGTAAATATTTATCAATAGGTAAACTATTTTAATAGTTAAATAAGTTTGGTAATTTCGGTTTGGCAACGGACAAACTAGTCCCTCTATCTACCCAAATACAGTACGATGATTAAACAAAGCTATGAAAGACCGCGGTCTCTTTTTGTCCATATAATTATACTTGTTGGTTACACACTTATGTGGCACAAACTCAACGCACCTTACAATAAAGATCTTTATTGGTGGAATACCTGTGCCATCGCACTTGTGTATAGCAGTTTATATTTTGCCGTGCGGCACCTATTTTGGCGCATCATAGAAAAGAAAATCAGCACGAGAACTTTTATCGTACAAATGCTACTGCTTTATGGTATACTTTATATGGCCGTACTGATGCTGCTCTACCTACTACCGCGTAGCTCGACACATGTAATCTATAAGTCGCATCTGCCCATCCGATTAGACGACCTGCTACTGGGTACCATACCCTTCTTTGTCCGGTACAGTATGTATGCCATCTTTAGCGTTTTGATCGAGCGGCACTCCTATTTACAGTATCTCAAGTGGCGCGCCAAACGGCGCCTTGCGTCGCTCAAAGATGAAATCAGTGCGACGCAGCGCAGCCTGCACAAAAACGAGCTACAGCAGCATATCCGATCAGGCTCGTCACACGGTCTCGGTAATCTTTTGCAGGAGCTCTATGACTGGGCTGATCCGGGCAAAGCAAGTGCGTTGCCCCACATGGAAGTCATTGTACACTACCTTCTGGTGGGTTTTTCTAACTATGAGCAATCCGCCTATATGAGCCTGCAACGCGAAATCGACATGGTTAGCAGTCTGGCAGCCCTCTATGACAACAAGATTCGGGGAAGATTAGGCATTACGGTCGAAGGGAAGGTCGCCGGACGGAAGATTCCCCGCTTCCTATTGCTCTCGCTTGCACATGATATCGTCAAGCACGCCGACTGGTCATCACCCCATTGTCTTGCTGACATGCAGATCAGGGTGACAGATGAAAAATTTGTTCTGCACATCCGCAATACGCGTGCTGCAACAGCAAACTGGCATACCGGACACGACGGTACAGGACTACAGCGCCTGAGAGACAATCTGGACGCCCTGCATCCCGGTCAATATTTACTACATCACCATATAGATGAAAATCTATTCGATCTCCATTTAGAAATCCACTATTAACGCAATTAATCAATTTTAAACATAGACACATGAAACAAAAAAAAATTCGAGTAATGGTCGTCGATGATGAACCCGAAGCCTTGAAAAGCGTCTCCGAGTTTGTCCGTAAAACCAAGATCTTACACCTAGTATCCAGCGAGAAAGACCCCACGGCAGCACTCCATAAAATTTTCCGATTAAATATTGATATCCTCCTCATCGACATGGAGATGCCGGGCCTGTCGGGTCTGGATATTTTCGAGCAGATCAAACACCTTACTCTGCCATCGCCGGGGCGTCGGCCACTCCGTGTTATAGCATCCTCGGCCCATCGCGAATATGCAGCAGAAACCTACCGGCTCCGTTTTACGGACTACCTCGTAAAGCCGTATAGCTACAGTACCTTTATGGACAGTATTAATAAGGTGCTCGAAAGCTGGGATACCTCATACGTTCGTCCGCCACAGATAGACGAACTGTTTTTCGTACGCGAAGCGGGAAGCCTGGTCCAACAGCGCATCGATTTCAGCGAAATCGTTTACCTACAAGCAGATGCCATGGAAACCTGGATCTGGCTGGACAACGATACTAAAAAAATCATAAGGCTGGGTCTCGGCCAAATTGAAGCGAGTTTACCGGTTGAGACCTTCAAGCGATGCCACAAATCCTTCATAGTCAATGTCGATTATGTCCGCAAAGTTGTTGGCGATAGCATCGCGCTTCATCATATTAAAGAAAGCATACCCTATGGTGCCACCTACAAACAAAAGGACTTTGGTTTATGGGTTATTCATAATTCATTAGTGTAACTATCAGAAAAGAGAAAACGTATGGATGATTACCTACACCGCTTATACTTGACACTCAAGCGCATGCACGAACTGATGGAAAACATCAGCAGTAATACAGACCTGATGGCAGACAAAAAAGACCAGGGGATTTTACTACGCGACGATGTGATCAAGTATCTACGCATTAGCGACCGTACTTATAAGCGCTATGTCAATCAGGGAAAACTGATGCCGCACCGTATAGGCAACATTGATACCTATCGAAAAGAGGACATCGAGCCGCTGTACAACGACCGTAAACGTCGGGGACATATCTAGCACCTTTGCCTTTTTCAGACGGCATCGGCGTCAATCTTGATGCACCAAGACAACAACTTGGTGCATCAAGTTTAGAAGAAGGCTGCAAGAGTTTCCAACTTGATGCATCAAGATCCAGTCCGGCTGCGTCCAAACTGAAACTTGATGCACCAAGTTTCAGACAGGCGTGCACAAGTTTCAAACTTGATGCATCAACATGCAAAGATGATGCGTCCAAAACCAAACTTCCCCCATCAAGTTTTCATCTGGTTAATACCTCCTTCACACTTGATGCCATAAGATTCAAACTTTCCCCATCCTAAGTCATACTTGTGCATGCCTCCTTCACACTTGATGCATCAAAAATGGCCGACTATGCCCCCTCACCGCGCTTACATTGGCCCCATATAGGCCAATTCGGGTCATTTCGGGGCCAATTCGGGACAACCGCCCGTAACTGGCTTTCTGCATCCCTATGTTTGTTCTACGATCAGCGGGAAGCGCGCTTCGCTGATCCATGGTTTAACAAATTTAAAAAGACACTGTTATGGTGACAACACACAGAGCCCTGAATGGCTTTAAAAGCATGAAAGATGACGAACTCGTCATCACTGTACAGACTATCGTCCGAGCGATGGATGGAAACACACACTTTGCCACGCCCAGTCCGACCCTTGAAGATGTACAGACGCAGCTGGACGATTTTACGGCTAAGCTTGCCGCAGTACGCAAACGCGGTGCGCCGGAAGACACGGCCTTAAAAAATGAAAGCCGTGTGATCCTGGTCGACACGATGGCCAAGCTATCGTATTACGTTAATCTTACCGCCAATGGGGTACTATCGGTATTGCTTAGTTCCGGCTTTCCGACCAATCCACTGCCCGCGGCCGCACAGCCGCCGGTAAAGGTGGTAGGCGTACGTCTATTGGACACCAATCAGTCCGGACAGGTGCGCCTGCAATTTCAGATGCAGAAGAGGGTACGTATTTACGAGTACCAGTATGCGAAAGCCGCTGATCCGGAGAATTGGTCAGAACGTCAAAGTACGACCGATTCGCGGATCACGATTATCGCGCCGCTGGAGCCCGGTATCCGCTATTTTTTCCAGGTGCGGGCCGTTAATCAGCACGGCGCCGGCGACTGGAGCGATAGCGCATCCATTATCGTCAGATAGTTTATGCATTCGAGGTGCCTCGGCACCTCGTTTTTTCACCCTTTAACACGATCAAATATGAACACACTTAAACAAAGCGCTTCCTATACCGCCATGCCGGACGGAAGCCTTACCCTCCTATCGAAGCTGTTGCTTTATCTCATTTGGCTTCTCACTTTCTTTATCATGGCAGACAGCGTCGTCAAATTGGTCGATCCTTCGGCAGCGGTACTCGACATTGGTATTCTTTCGATGCTCCTCTTTGGTATCATCTGTGGCATAGCCGCCATTTTCTGTAGCCTTTGGTTGCAGGAGCTGCTCTGGCAACCGTTTAAGACCATCCGTCAAAACCTAAGTACACATCTAAACAAACTTTCATCATGGCAACACTGTATTCTTTATTTCTCGGTTTTCTTTTTATTACTCTATGCCACGCTCTGGGCCCTGGCAATAGTCATATAAAAGAGTGCGAATCTGCCAATCCGCGAATGCGCATCCACGACATTGCCACTGCCGAACTTGGTGTTCGGGAAGCAACAGGCCACAACGACGGGGAGCGTGTAGAAGCGTACCTACGCTACACCCATTTGGGCAAAGGATACGAGTGGTGTGCCGCATTTGTGAGTTGGTGCTATGGGCAAGCAGGTCTACGCCAACCCCGCAACCCCTGGAGTCCAGCCTTGTTTCCGAAAGCCCGTACATACTGGAAACAGGGCAAATTTATAGATCGGCAAATCCACGGATTTGCAGTGGCAGATATATTCGGGATCTATAGCGCTACGGCCAAGCGGATCAACCACGTTGGCCTGGTCAAGCAGCAGCAGGGCGATTATATTGTAAGCATTGAAGGCAATAGCCATAACCGGGTCGAATCCCGACGCCGGCATCTACGTACCATCTATGCCCTATCAAACTGGGTAGATGGACCGTCGGCAAATATTCATCCCTAACGAAAGAAAACATGCTAAAAATATTATTTCTCATCCCCCTGCTCTTCTACAGTTGTAATCTGTATCGAGAACGGCAGACGACTATGCAGCAGGACCAATCCCGTCGAGAAGAGCAGGCGCTGCACTATGAAGGTTATCGCACCGCTATGCGCGACAGTAGCGAGCGTCATTGGTCCTTTTGGACCGATGGCTGGCTGTATTATCATCCCGATTCGGGGCTTTTGGCCCAGGGAGGGCAGCTAGAGCTTCGTGAGTCTGGTATCCGGCAATGGCAATCCGAAGACGATATGCTTCAGCACGTGCAGAACAGTCAAGAAACGACTACACTCCAACAAGACGAACAAGTCGAATTAAAGCACAAAAACAGCTTCAGCTTTTGGCTTTATGTGATTCTTGCTTTCGTTGTTATTTTAGGGTTCAGCAGCTATAGGCGCTGAACCCAACTATTACCAACATTACCCCAACTTTAACCAACGTTTTCCCAACTTTCACCAGCATTTTGCCAACTTTAACCGGTTTTTGGATTGGTTTTCCCTGTACCTTTAATCTATGTACAAAATAGATTTCGTCAACATATTTAAATACCATAAAATCATCCATTATGAAGAAAAGTTTCCATTTACAACTCCACGAATATTTTAATTCCGTAGAAAGCCTCAGCGAGCTACAACTCGAACCTACCCTCCTGATGCAGCATGCGGAAGCCAGCTACTGGAAGACCGGTAACGACGAGGCCATCCTACAGGAATTTGACGGGCAGCGGGGTTTCCTCTATCATCTTGATGTTACCCTCGAAGCGGCTCGCATGATTCCACTTGAAATCGACCGGAGCGATCTGCATATCCTGTACGTATTATCCAGTGATGGATCCCTCTTTCTATACGATGCAACTGCCGATCCCCTTACCGACATCGCTTACGAGCGGGCGCGTTACCTTTATTTGCCACCTGATGATTACGCGATAGAACTGCCTAAGGGCCGTTCGCAGATCTTCGGGCTTTATTTTAGCGGGCGGATATTCCGACAG
Source organism: Sphingobacterium olei (assembly GCF_005048855.1). Classification (GTDB taxonomy): domain Bacteria; phylum Bacteroidota; class Bacteroidia; order Sphingobacteriales; family Sphingobacteriaceae; genus Sphingobacterium; species Sphingobacterium olei. The sequence continues at coordinate 784,134 of NZ_SUME01000001.1, read as the reverse complement.
GGCAACGAGCGACCCTACGATTTTCTTAAGCCACTCATTGCCGCCTACCGCGATAAAGCAGCGGAACCACAATGCAGTATCGATTTTAGGGTCGGTCCGCAGACGAAGCTACAGATCGAAATCATCTGTAGGGAACTACGCGCCAAGCAGCTCAATAACGAAGCTTTTATCTACGCCAAGCTGATCCAACTGATCGAACTCTCCTTGGAAAAAGTTGGGCAGGAACAGACGAAAGAGCAGCATGATAAGCGCATTGCGGTCAATGCGCGAAACCTACTGGCGCTGTATATTGAAGACGAAGGACAGTCTGCCAGCTTGAAAAGATTAGAAACAGATTTAAAGCTCGATTCGGATACCATAAGCCGGTCTTACAAACGCTATTTTGGAACGACCTTAAGCGACCTACGAGAAGAATTGCTATTGGAAAAAGCAAAAGAATATCTCCGCGCGGGGCATACCGCTACCCAAACTGCTTATGCACTTAATTATAGTTCGCCCGAAGCGTTCTTCCATTTCTTTAAAAAACATGCCGGAATGACTCCCACCATTTACATACGAAGGTTACGAACGGTAGAAGAGTAATTTGATGGAAGATAATCGGTAGCTATTTTAAAAAAACTTTTAAATTTCTTTTAAAATACATAAATTCAAGAACTTATTAATTAAGGGAGATAATTTAAGGGAGATAATTTACTGCAATGAACTTATGAAAAGAATTCTGTTTCTATTTCTTACGCTTTCTACATTATATTCTCACGCCCAGCAAAACGATAAATTCAATTTAGGTTTTGAAGAAAAAAAAACAAATGCCGCCCTAGCTACAGGTTGGTTTAAATGGGGCACTTATAATCTTACAATAGATTCACTAAGCCATTCGGGCAATCTCGCTGCAAAGATCACGTCTGATGAAGCGAGCGGTAGCTTCGGAAGTATTGCGTACAGTATTCCAGCCAATTACAGTGGCAAAACGATCAAGCTCGAAGGATACATGAAAATAAGGGACGTTGAAGGCTTTGCCGGGTTGTTGCTGCGTATTGATGGCGATGGAAAATCACTCGTTTTTGATAACATGCAGAATCAACGGGTAAAAGGCACCAAAGATTGGCAAAAATACAGCGTCACGCTCGATTATCCGGAAGATGGAGAACTTATCCTTGTAGCGGGTATGCTATCCGGCAAAGGGGAAGCTTGGTTTGACGACTTTGTGGTCACGATTGATGGTCAGGACGTGCAGATGCTAAAAGAGAAGCAATTACCAAAGCCCCAAACAGACAAGGAGTTTGATAATGGTTCATTGGTCGAACTCCAGGAACTGAGCGCACAACAATTAGACGATCTTGAATTGTTGGGAAAGATTTGGGGATTCTTAAAATACCACCATCCGGAGATAGCCAAAGGCAATTATAATTGGGATTACGAACTGTTTCGGTTTGTTCCCTCCTATATTGCGAACAAAGGAAAGGTAGAGCGGGACGAACTGCTTGTTCGCTGGATCGGCTCACTAGGTGAAGTCAAAACCTGTCAAAATTGCGCAACCTCAAACGACAATGCTTTTTTAAAGACCGACTTAGGCTGGATCGATAAGCAAGACGAAAGCTTAAGAAATGCTTTGCAACATATCTATAAAAATCGCGGTCTGGGCAAGAATTATTACGTCGCTATGAATCGCGGTGTCGGAAACCCCGATTTTAAAAATGAAAATCCCTATACAGCGACATCTTATCCCGATGACGGATTCAGATTGCTATCATTGTTCAGATATTGGAACATTATAAACTATTTCTTTCCTTATCGACACCTCACAGACAAGAACTGGGACACGACATTACGCGAATACCTGCCTCTTTTTGTACAGGCTAAAGATGAATTAGCTTACGAACTTGCTGTACTCCAAATCATAGCCGAGGTCAACGATACCCACGCTGGTCTTGGCCAAGGGGCCGATAAAATTGCGACATGGAAAGGCACTTATTATCCCACATTCCAGACCCGCTTTATTGAAGATAAACTTACGGTAACCGACTTTTACTATCCCGAACTGCAGGAAAGTACTGGACTTGCCGTCGGTGATGTAATCCATAGTATCGACGGAAAAAAAACTGATGATATTATTGCCGAACGAACACCCTATTATCCGGCTTCTAACAAACCCGTACAGTTACGGAATATGACATACGACCTGTTGCGATCCAATAAAGAATCCATAGAAATCGAATTTACGTCTGCTAGTGGCTTAAAACAAACGAAGACCTTGGCGCTTTATTCGAGTGAGAGCCTCAGGACATTCAACTGGATTAACCCAAAGCCGCCTGAATCTTTCAAAATGCTCGATGATAATATCGGTTACATTACTTTACAAACGATCAAAGACGATGACATACCGCTAATCAAGGAAAACTTTAAAGACGCAAAGGGCATTATCATTGACATACGTAATTATCCGTCTGCAAATGTTCCATTTAGTTTGGGTTCATATTTTGTGTCATCTCCAACTGCATTCGTTAAATTTACAGGATCAAGTGTTAGTAATCCTGGTGAGTTCGTCTTTAGAAAAGGCGTCGACATAACACCTGGGGATAAAAACTATGCAGGGCCTGTTGTCGTTATCGTAAACGAAATCAGCCAAAGTGCGGCTGAATACGCGGCGATGTCTCTCCGTGCGGGACAAAATACGACAGTGATTGGTAGTACTACTGCCGGGGCAGATGGAAATGTTTCTACAATTCATCTTCCGGGCGGCCTGCAAACCAAGATTTCGGGTATAGGTATTTATTATCCTGATGGTAAAGAAACGCAGCGTGTAGGCATTATTCCAGACATCGAGGTTAAACCGACTATTGAGGGCATACGCAGTGGAAAAGACGAATTGCTCGAACAGGCGATCGAATTTATAAAGCGCCAATAATAGCGCTACCTTTGTAGCATGACGGATGAAATACAGATATTACAACAGATCTTATTCGAGCCACTTGGCCTAAACCTTAACGCCCTCGAAGCCGATCAAGAAGTCGACGAATATAGCGGCTTCAACTTTCGGCTAAATGCGTTGTCTGTTAAATACCGTATGGCCAAAATAACACCGAAGAAAGTTGGGCAGTTTGTTACGCTCTGGAAAAGAGGTGCCGATGGACAAACCCAGCCTTTTCAACTTGATGATCCTTTTGATTGCTACATTATAGCTGTTCGGCAGGATGATCAATTGGGTATATTTATTTTCCCAAAGGCGGTACTCGCCGAGAAACAGATCCTCAGCAGTGCACAAAAAGAAGGCAAGCGCGGCTTCCGCCTCTACCCTGCCTGGGATACGCCGACAAATCGTCAAGCGCTAACTAGCCAAAAGTGGCAATGTGAATACTTTTATGATTTGACGAATAGCAAGGAAGTTTCTATGGAAAAGATCAGCGCCCATTTGAAATGGAAAGCACATTAATTATCTTAGCAGCCTATGAAACTTTTATCCTATTGTATAGCTGCACTTTTTATCATTGGCTGCACGTCGAATGAACAACGCATCAATAAACTGAGCTCCGCTCAGCAGCGCGAGGGATGGAAGCTTTTGTTTGATGGGAAAAGCCTAAATGGCTGGCACCTGTACAACTTAGGCGATACCTCATCGAAATGGACCGTTAAAGATGGGGAGCTTATCTGCGACCCTCGAAAACCGGACGGTGTGTTTGCTGATCTGGTTTCCGATAGCAGTTATCGTGATTTTGAATTGTTATTTGACTGGAAGGTGGCAAAGGGTGGCAATAGCGGTGTATTCATCAATGTCGAAGAAGATGCGAAGTATGCCACAACATTTGCAACAGGACTTGAAATGCAACTGTTGGACAATGCGCATGCGGAAGAACGTCACAAAAAAGATTCTACCCATTGGGCGGGTTGCCTCTATGGTGTCGACTGCAAAGGGGCAGACTCTAACCCCGCGCCATATAACAGCTGGAATCGGGGCAGGATAAAACAGCAAGACGGGATCGTGAGCTTTTGGCTCAACGACAAGCTCACCTTTACTTCAGATATCAACAGCGCAACATTTAAACAACACGTTGCAGATAGCCACATGAAAGCCTATCCGGATTTTGCAACCTACAGCAACGGTAAAATTGCCTTGCAAAACCATACCGATTCTATTGCATTCCGTAATATTTTTATAAAGCCGTTGTAAGTAGATCAATCAACAACCGCTGAATCTACTTTTAACCAGCATTACATTCATCCGGTTTTTTCTCAAAACCTATCAGTTCAGCAAATCGCTTCCTATCAGTTCGCGAGATAAGATGTGCCATACCTTTGTTTTAGACAATCGGTACTAATTAAGTAACCGTATCTAGAAACAAAGATATAGCAAAAATGAAAACAAGAGCAGAACATATAATTGGTTACATCAGATCTTCTAAGCAGCTGACAATCTTCACGGTATGCGTTGCGCTTGGCTTAATTTGTTATTACGCTTCGGTATTTTCTGGACTATCATTAGAAGGACACCTCTTGATGACTATAGTGTTATTAGGATTATCGACCCTCGGTTGGTACTTGAGTGGCCCAACCAACCCAATCGATACAGCGGTACGCTATAAAAAATCGATCAAGCTGTTTTGCACCTTCCTATTGTTAGTCTCGATACCGGTCTATCATATTCTTTTGGTTGTTTATAGGCGTTTTCCAAGAAAGTTTGCTCCCTTCCCGGGCAGGCCGGTATGGGAATAAATTATGATACGTGCTGATATACCCCGTAAAAATTATATCCGGGGCTTAATGATCACTCCACCCCGCTAAAGAACGATGGGAGATCAATATCTAACATAAAGTTTTTTGAGGCAACCTTTTTTTGCTATTATAAAAAAGACCATAGGATGAATAAATTCATCAAAAAATCAATCGCAGTAGCAGGCGCGGTAGCACTTGCACTAACAGCAACAGTAGGATTCTCAGCTTTTAAACATGTTGAGGAAGAAAATAAAGTAATTACTAACGAACACTGGGATTTCATCGGGGCGGCCAATCCTGCCGACAATGACCCCACCGACGCTTCCCAGTATGCGTTAGCAACCTCGGTAGAAGCATGCGACGTTGGTACGGAAGCCTGTCAACTTTATGCACCTTCTAATGGATCTCCGACTAATCCACAACCGGATCTTAGTCAGCCAGCTCCAAATTTCAGTTCGCAGACCGTGGCGCAACGCATAGCAAATGCGTTGGATAACAACGGTAACGAGACCTTGACGATGAAAGATTAATTCTTTTCGATGACAAGCGTCTCTATTTCATGATCTAGAATTTTAAAGGTTAGTCCATAAGATTCTAGGTCATGATTTATTTTATCTATATCGTCTAGCTTGGTCAGATCCACATCCAACACCAGCCCGTTATACGCTGTAAAATCTAAATCCTTTTCGATTACAGCCGGCAGATGAAATGGAATCCTGTTTATTGTTCTCAGTAATCCTTTAACTGATACCCCGTTTTCATCCACATTAACTTTCTCTATTTTCGACGCAGACACCCTCGATAGAACCCAACATGGTCTTTTAAGATTTTTCAATTGGACATCCAAACCGAAATATAAATTAAGCTGTTGAACGATCCGTTCATTTATTTTCGATTGCGACATGCTTAATGGGAACACCATTTCATAACAATAGGTATTTTTCGTATTCCATTTAGAGCGAGACCCTAATTTAGGGCTATAAAAGTATTTATCACTACCGGCCGTGTCTACAAGAACCTGCGCATTAAAAAAATCCAGATCGTACGTCCTTGAAAAATTTCGCAGGTACAGCTGTAGGAAATTTAAATTGATCGCAGTGAGCCGAATCTGCTTCTTCACCGGGTCTACCTGCGATTTACCTCCCCACACCAGGCCCTCCATATGATCTGAAACCATTGACGATATAAACCGCTTCGGTGTATTGGTATGGTTAAAATTATCTGGATTAAAGACCAGCATCGCTTTATTTTTGTCATAGGGGAAATCCCATTTTACGGGCCATGACGTGGAGTGCCCCTGCAGATAGGACTTAATATAATCTATACTTAAGTACTCTCTACCTGTAAAAGCTTTCGCTATCCCTTTCTCGTCGATCCATACAATATGAGGTTGGGCGATATGCCTAAACTTCTGATGCAGTATCGTGTCGGCAGCGATGATCGGAATGGTCGATGACTTTCCAACCTCAGAATGCTGTAGGAATTTGTCAACCTTTTCTACCGGCTCATGCATCACCATAAAGAACTCCATGTTTTCGCCAAAGAGCCTTTTTAGCGATTCCATTTTGCCTAGCGATTCAATGCACGGTGGACAATAGGTCGATCCGAAATCGAAAACAATATGTTTTCCTTTTAATTCGCTGAGATCCATACTGCGGTGCTCGCTGTTAAGAATATTTTCAATTGTCAGCGGCGGTAGTTCTTCGCCAATTCCAATAGGTGTTACAAGTGTCTGTGCATATAACATTGATGTCAGTTGCACTAATATAAAAAGAAATCTCATTTCAGATCTATTTGGGGTTTTGTTCTATTCCTGTTTTTACAATCACTTCCTGTGGGATCAGGAAGGTATATCGCTGATCATTTGGGGGCAGAGTATACTGAACAGTTTCCCCACCTACCACTAATTCCCGGCTAATGGATTTTGCAAATCCAGTGTCTTTATTTAAGCGCCTTAGATCAGAAAACCTCAATCCGCGCATCAACAGCTGTTTACGTCTTTCGTCGAGCACGAGCTGCAAAGCTTCATCATCGTTTAGTCCCTGAAACGGAACGAAACCAGATTTATCATAGCGATGCTCCAGTAGAACGTTGAGATCTTCCAACCCTTTCTCGGCCTCTCCCTGCCGAATACGAGACTCCGCACGAATTAAATAAAGCTCGTCTGTCGATAACCCTATAAAATACGAATTACCTATAATACCATGGTATGCCCCCTTAAAACCATAATGTCCACCGCTTTTTTGGCTAAAAAAGACGGTTTTACGTAGATCGTTTTCCGAATACATATCATATAAGCCTTTATCTATATTGGCACGGTTGGGGTGCAGTACCGTCGCACCATAACTATAGGCAAAGAATATCGTCTCATCATTAAACCGCTGAAATGGTATAGGTGCGGATTTATCGATCGTACTATAATCAATGAGCTTCGCCTTGTCCATCAATGCACGGTCAGCATATAGCCCAGCATGGGTATAATCATCTATGGAAAGATATATCCTCGCCAATAATGCCAGTGCAGCAGCTCGGCAAGGTTGTGTGGTTACGTTTACCTGTGTAGGCAAAAGGCTCAGTGCTTCCTGAAGATCCTTTAGTATCTGTCCATAGGTATCAGCTATCGTAGCACGTGTGGTGGGCACACTAAAATCCGACGATACCCGGATTGGAATACCTAGACCATTATTTTGACTATCCTGCACATAGACTCCTGCATATATCTGCGCGAGTTGATAGAAACAGAAAGCCCGAAAAAACAGTGCACCTCCCTTAATTTCGTTCCTTAGCACGCTGTTATTCCCTTCCATATTGGGCAGTTCATCCAATATGGTATTCGCGTACAGTATAACCTTATACGGATTTCGCCAGTGGAAATTGATATCCGCACGTGCGAAATCCGAACTGCTTTCAAATTTGTAAAGACTTTTATAGAATTCAGAAAGGCCGTTAAACACATCCGTCGTTAAATAGTAATCGTCCGTCGTAATCTCGGACAGACCCGGATACGCATTGTAGTTGAGCTCGTTTGCCGCATTCAACAGCAGCTGTAGATCATCCAGGGTTTTTGGCGTGACAATCTGTGGATTTGGCTTTTCGTCCAAAAACTTATCACAGGATGAGGAGACGAAAACAGCTATGACTCCAATAAAGATATTTTTTATAGTTAAGTAGATATTCATAAGTAGCTAGGTTTATAAACTAATATTTAGACCAAATGAATAGAACCGGCTTGGCGGCAATGCACTATAATCCGGATCATAACCGCTCTTGGTCTTTGTCCAGATGAGGCCGACATTATTGATCGAAAAAAATGCCGAAACGACGAATGGTGTATTTGGAAATAGACCTGCCGTAGGAATCTTATAGCCTACCCGCACATCCTGCAACCTGATCAGGTCTCCCCTCTCAATATTTGCTTCCGAGTTGGTAAAGAATGAATCCCTGTTCCCATCAGCAGGATATACCAGCGAAGGGATATCGGTGGAATTCTCGTCTCCGGGTACCTGCCAACGGTGCTCATAGTCCCGATGACCGACCCAAGAATCAAATAGGCCGGTATAGCTTATGGTGCTTTTCCGAAAGAAAAACCCAAGCTTGTACGCTAGCGAGAAAGAAAGATCAAAAGATTTCCAACTGAAACTATTCCTAAAAAAGCCGTAATATGGAGGTAGACCCGAACCATGATAACGTTGGTTCTGCAACGAATCATTCATTATACCCCTGTAATCCGTACTCTCTTCGCCATTTAAAAAACCTATGGGATCGCCGTTATCCGGATCAAGGCCATTAAAACTGTAACTAAATACGGGATATAAAACCCTGTCCTTTAACGGTGTAAATGTTTTACCGCCAGAATTTACATAGGTCGGTGTATTTTGCAGGGTGCCATAAAATTGACTGACCACATCTTTCACGTAGGATAGCGAAGCAGACGATGTCCAATGTACGGCATTTATATTTTTATTGAAATTAAGTACAAGATCAAAACCTTTACTCTGGATTTCGCCGACATTCCGGTCTACAGAGTTCATTCCCGTAGTGGGGTCAATCTCTTCGTACGAAATCAGATCCGATGCCTTCTTCGTAAAATATTCCAAACTTCCCCCTAAAGCACCCTTGAACAGCGAGAAGTCGATTGCGTAATTAACCATCTTCACATCTTCCCATTTCAGATTAGGGTTAGGTGCCGCAACGATCTGTGCGTAGGGTAAGTTGGTGTAGGAGGCGCTGGACATATTAATTATGATCGGTCTGCTGTTTCCACCTTCACCCGCATTTCCGCTATGCCCCAACGTAACCCGGGCTTTGAGAAGCTGTATCCAGTCGGTTCGGGATAAGAACTTCTCATTCGATAGTATCCATGATACACCTGTAGACCAGAGCGGATTCCACCGCCTGTTTGTATTGACTCCAAAAAGGTTTGCGGCGTCCCGTCTTGCGGAGATCGAATAGATGTATCTATTTCCGTAGGTATAAGATCCGTTAAAATATGTGGACACAAAACGGCGTGTAGCGCTCGAAAAATCCTCCCCGTTTGGAATAGGCCTGTTTTGTGACAACCCGTCAAAAATAGGATATGAATTTACATAATCAACATTAGCTCTGGTCAGGACATCATCGTTCCATCCGTAGGTTCGAAATTGGTAAGAAGGAGATCTTCTATGGGATAGTTCTGATCCTATAAAAGCACTGACTTCATGGATGCCGTTCCATTTATTATTAAAATTTAGTTGTCCTCGTACCTTATGGCCTGATAATGTAGAATTACCCGTATTCAAAATATCCCCAACTGGGATTATATTTTTTACAGCGGTACCGTTAATCTGGGTATAACGATTGATCAGGTCCCTTGTAGAAAAGGACGCCAGCGTGCTGTTTGTCGAGTTGTCTGCATGCTGTCGTTCGAACTGATATTGACCTTCGAGATCTAAGAAGCTGAATATCTGATATTTTAGGTTTACAGCAAAAAGATTGTGCTGGAGGTCACGTCGGGATCTGGTATTGTTTATTTCATCAAGTGGACGATATTTCCAATCCAGCAGGCGGCCATCCCCAATCGTATCGATATAATGGTAGTTATAAGCGTATGGGATAGCTAATGGATTCATTTGATCATCTATCAGCGATGCGTAGGGAAACAATGCGTTCTTTCCTCCCCCCGGTATTATTGGATATGCGAGTGCTCCATTCGCTCTTCCTGCTGACTTTGTCATGGAAGCGGTCAACTGCATCTGTAAATTTTTTGTAGGCTTATAGGTATTGGCGAACCTGATGCTTAATCTGTTGTCCTTTTCGCCTGGCGTAACCGTACTGTTGTTATCGTAACCAATAGCTATCCGTGAATTATTCCTGTCTCCACCTCCCGATATAGCTATGGAATATTGTTGAGACAGGGGATTCCTGTACACGTGCTTCAGCAGGCCATCCCTGTAATCTATGTTCCTGTACCTTTCTATCTGTCTAGTCGCCTCCTCCTTTGTTAGCAGCTCTTCACGTTCCCGTAATAATATATCCACTATGGGGGAAGTGACATAAAAGCGTGAAGTTGGGCCTTGTAGGATTGCATCATAATGCCCAGCTTCAAATAGCATTTTTTCGACATCGATGAAGTCGGAACTGTGCATATTTTGATGATAGTAGAGATTTGGTGGTGGCGAGGTCGTCACATTTGCGTTAGCTTCAACCCTGAACCGGTCTCGTGCATTGGATTTCTTCATGGTAATCACAATTACGCCATTCCCTGCACGCGCACCCCATATTGAAGTTGCTGCCGCATCCTTCAATACGGAAACGGATTCTACATCATTTGGGTTGATATTGGCGATATCGCCTTCATAGGGAAAATTATCGACGACAATCAATGGGCCCATTAAAAGTCCGGAAAGTGTATTGATACCCCTTACATTAATTTCGGATCTGCCGCTTCTATTATCAAATTGCAGACCCGGAGCGATGCCATCTAGCTTATCGAGAATACTTGTAGTAACCCTTCGGTTCAACAGTTCTTTATCGATCTGTACAAAACTCCCAGTCGCCCTTTCCTTTGGAATGGTCTGATATCCTGTACTCACCACCTCCACTTCATCGATCTGATTTTCAGACGGGACAAGTTCTATTTCCAATAAAGTAGTTGTTTCATCATAAGCGATACTTTGTGGCTTAAACCCGATATGTTTTATATGTACTGTATCTTTGATGGCTGAGACACTCAAACTAAATGTACCGTTCCGATCAGTACTGGTCTTCTCCCCTTTTTCGGTATATACCGATACCCCTTCTAACATCTGCCCGTCGGCAGCCGAGCGTACTCCCCCTCCGAGAATACGACCCGACTGCGCCTGGGCATCACTAAACAACACATATGAAAAAAATACTACCAATGCCACGAACTTGAATCCGTATCCCACGGCCTGCGGGAATTGCGCTATCCTTGTTTTTTCTGCGTCATCGCGATGAGCACAGCGAAGAAGCGATCTTTTTATATATTTATTAAGGTTATTCGCAAGGTCTCGCCATAGCGCATACCTCTCCCCTTTGCGTAATTTTCGCATTCTTTTAATTGCTTAATGCAAAGGTTGTCAGTAAGCTATCACACTTAAGCCTATCTCCTTCTACCTAACTCCGACCCAACCTTTGCAGATTAAAAAATAAAATTATTTGCTTTTCCGAATGCGTTTATATGCTCTTCATAACAAGGTTTCAACGGTTCTTTGTTACGCCATTCACGGAAATATGGAAAATACCGATCTTCTAATTATTGTAAAACAACAAAATGTTTTTTCAAATCATTTGGACGTAAGGAAAAAATAACCTATTTTTATTTCGATAAAAATTTATAATAGAAAACTGATTCCAAAAACCTCTGCAAACGATTAGTTACAGATAATATAGAAAGATCGGTAAACAGGCAATAGCGGGACTAGGAGAAGCAATATTATGCTGTATTGACTGGTAATACCCCTTGCGTTTGCGGGCATTACGTGCTCCTATCCCCTACTGTCTGTGTTTTTTGCGCAAACCTTTATTCGGGATGTCGGATAATGTTCTTAAAGAGAAGTTTACGGGAAAACCGTGGGCAACGATCGTTGATCGAGGCTGGATGGTTTTGCTTGGATGTTTTTAATCGTTCAATCATAATCAAAAAGTTTATTGAACGATGAACTCTCGATAGCCTTAAAGAAGACCTTAATTGGTATAAACCAATACGGCGAGCTTTGCTGCTTTAATGGCTGAGGGAAACCGGCAGGAAACCCTTGCAGTATAATCTTCACGAGACTTTTCTGCTTTACCTCCAAAAAAGACTGATACAAAGCTCGCCTTATCGGTTATATAGTATCACAAAGATAATAATAATCCGATATAGTGGCGAACTCGCAGTCTTCTCGCAGGTAAAATTTGCCGGTTTTCTCAGACGAGAGACATCGTTACGCAGTGGTTGTACCCCCTGCTTAATAGTCGCTTTAACAATAACTTACACAAATATAGTAATACAGTTAAACAAATGCAAATTATACATTAATTAATTAATAAATATCAGCAATAAAATGGAGAACGACAAGAAAACGGAGAGGATAAAATCTCCTGAATACAGGATATTTATTGGAAAAAATCTAAAAGAGCAGAGGATAAATGAAGGGTATACGCTCAACGATATACGTGAGATGACAGGAATCCCACTCAATACATTGGTGGGGCTCGAAAAAGGAGAAGTAACAAACATTGATTACTACATAGAATATGCCAAAACCGTTAAGTATCCTTTAGCAACGCTAAGACAAGCGAAAATAAAAATGCAACCTCTGAAGAAGCTTTCTAAGGAATCTCTACAACGAATTAAGTTAACGAAAGAAGTTAGAGAGAACATAATCAGAAAGGGTTTTCTTTCAAAAGATAAATCCTCCCAACAAATAATAGATGAGTTGGAAAGGCTAAAAGTTATACCAAAAGATTCTGTTACAACAACAGATATTGCAGGCGTTATGAGAAATATGATCGCTGACGATATTGTTAAAGTAGATAGTAAGACTGGGAATAAAAACACCTACATTATTAAGAAATAGTGACATGCTGAGATTTATTTTGTTCATAATTAGCCTCATCATAACTCACTTAGCTTTAGCTCAGTCGCTTAAAGGTAAAGTTATAAGGGTATCAGATGGCGATACAATAGCACTTCTCGATTCGACAAAAACTCAGGTTAGAATACGCCTTTATGGAATTGACTGTCCGGAAAATGGACAAGACTTTGCAAACGTAGCAAAGCGATTTACTTCAGACTTATGTTTCTCCGAGATTGTGACAGTAGATGTAAAGGATATTGATCGCTATGGAAGGACGGTAGGAATTGTTTGGACTTCAGATTCTATAAATGTAAACCTTGAATTGTTAAGAGAAGGACTTGCTTGGCACTATAAGCATTTTGATAAATCCGAAGAATTTGAACAAGCGGAGCACTTAGCTAGACAGAATAAAAAGGGATTATGGATTCAATCTAATGCGGTAGCACCATGGGATTATAGGAGGATCAAGAAATGAGTAGACCCATAGTTTTTGGTGAAATTTCCGGAATTCCTGAAGGGCACTGGTTTGAGAATAGAAAGGAAATGATGCCTTCAAGTTTTCATAGACAATGGGGCTCCGGGATAGATGGCAACGCAAAAGAAGGAGTATCAGCAATCGTATTATCTGGAGGCTATGAAGATGATGAGGACAATGGTGAAGAAATAATATATACTGGCGCTGGAGGAAATGATCAAAATACGAGAAAGCAGATTGAAGATCAGTCTTGGTCAAATAGAGGAAATGCCGGGTTGTTAAAAAGTCAAAATGAAGGTCTTCCTATTAGAGTAGTTAGAGGATATACACATAAATCTGATTATTCTCCTAAAACGGGCTACACATATGCTGGCTTGTATAGTGTCGTTGACTCGTGGGAGGAAATAGGTAAAAGTGGTTTCAAAATTTGTCGGTTCAAGCTTCTCTATATCGGAGATAATCCTACCAGTAAAACACCCGAGGAAATTGAACTTAAGGTTTCAAGCGAAGCGACTAAAAGAAAAGCTGGGGTAGTAGTAAGAATAATTCGTGACACCAAGATGGCGCACGAAATTAAGAAGCTCTACAACTTTAAATGTCAAGTCTGTCAGTTTGAACTACCTACCAAAATGGGGAGTTATGCTGAGGGGGCGCATATTAAACCATTAGGTAAGCCGCACAACGGCCATGATAGCTCGGACAATTTGCTCTGTCTTTGTCCGAATCATCACGTCATGTTTGATAAAGGAAGTTTTTCGATTAAGGATAATCTGGAATTAATCGGCGCTGTTTCTGGCAGTCTCTTCACAGCTCCTGCTCATAAATTAAATACAGAAAATCTTAAGTACCACAGAGAGTCGCATGGATATTATTAAAGTTGTTTGCGGTATTATATTTAAGGATGATCGCGTTCTTATTTGCAGAAGAAAACCTGAAAAGTCGTTGGGCGGATTTTGGGAGTTCCCGGGAGGAAAAGTAGAAGCAAATGAAACCTACGAGCAATGTTTGATTCGTGAGCTGCGGGAAGAACTAGATTTAAACGTAATCATTGACCGGCATTTCCTAAATATTGTTCATCATTACGAGAGAGGAACAATTGAATTGATCTCATTTATATGTGAAAGTAAAGAATCGGACATAAAATTGGTCGATCATGATAAAATAGAATGGATTCCAGTTGGAGACTTGTTGGATTGGAACTTCGCTCCCGCAGATATACCTATTGCCAGAGAATTAATTGAGACATACACCAACCTGAAATAAATATGTCTACTCGATTTCAAATAAATGATCCTAGTCTTGAGTCGCAATGGCGAGCCATTATTTTATTTGGAAAGAATTCGGCAACTTATAAATTTGCCTACGCAAAAACTTTGATCGAAATACTTAACCTAAAGAAATCTATAATTTCTTTAGAAGACTTAGCCGAACCCTTTTCCAGGTATATCATCGAACATCTAAAAGCTAACGATAAACAAGGAAGCTCGTCTTCCAGTAAATTCTTGAATCAATGCAGAGCCTTCATAAATGGATCGATATCACAAGACGAGTTAATTCATACAACTACAAAGCTTGGTTTTGTTAATGTAATAGACGCCTTCCAAAACGTGAACGGTGATACCATCACACATCCATTCTATCAAAAAAACTATATAGAAGGAAAAAAGGAGATCATCCTTACAGATAACATCTTTAAATTAAAAGATGCATTACAGTTTGATAATTTTGATCAAGAGGTTGATGCGCGATGGAAATTGGTAGAAACAGCTTGGAATCTGAACGTTAATCCAAATTTATTAGAGGTAAAGCACGATGAACTGAAGCAAGAACTATATATCGAGTCTAACTTTATGCGAAGAATAAACATCACTTCTGTTCGTGACTCGTTAAACGGTTATCAAAAGGGAAAATGTTTTTACTCTTATCAGGATATATTTTTAACACGCGAATCACATAGAATATGCGCCGTTGATCATTTCCTTCCGCATTTACACAAAAAGGCGCATGCAAATGAGCAAGTCAATATTAATGGTGTGTGGAATTTGGTATTAGCGGATCCTTTAGTAAATAGCGCAAAAAGTGCACGCGTCCCCCACCACAAATATTTGGAACGCCTCTACAATCGCAATGAGTTTTACATCGAAAGCAAACACCCACTGGCGGAGACAATTATCAATCAAACTGGTAGAACAAAAGACAAAAGACGTAACTTTCTCCAAGCACAGTACAATTTGGCTCTCTCCTATTCTATCCATGAATGGAGTCCAGGGATTGAGCTCCCAGGAAGTTTTTAGCTTTTTACAATTATGAAAAAAAGAATAGTATTTCTCTTTTTGCTTTTTATTAGCGTTGGCTATAGTTACGCACAGCAGAATGATCTAAATTATCCATTAACGAATATGACTAATGCCTCTATAAAGGGGGATTCTGAAACGTTAATTAAATATACTTCACCGCGACTTATCAAAGTTATGGGAGGTAATTCCAATGCGCTTAAACTATTTAAAGAGGTCTACAGTTCGATGTTGCAAACAGGTGTTTCAATTGATTCAATTGTAAACTATACAAAGGGGCCAATTTATAATATTGGACAACTTCGCTATCTACAAATACCTCAGATAATCATAATGAACACCAAAGAAGAAGGTAAAAAATTGATTGGACATGGCTTATTACTTGCATTAAATGAAACAGGAAAAGGACCGTGGACGTTTCTAGATTATGGAAATTTAAATCAGCAACAAGTTGATATTTTACTCCCCGAATTTAAGGGAGTTGTAGATCTAGTAAATAGACCTGAAACTAAACCTATCCTAGTTGATAATACAGAGGTCGATAATTTAGTCAATGAAGTTTTGAAGACGCTGGATAAAATGTTGAATCCTTAAATTTGTATTATACTTTCTGAACTATACAATATGAGTATCAAAACATTTTTCGAGCTGCCAAAAGATAAACATATAGGGGAAACGGAGCATTTCTTCCTGATCCGTGACGGCTTTGCCGTTTCTCCAGGCCATACGCTTATCATCAGTAAGGTACTGCGCGTCGATTATTTTGAGTTAAGCTTAGATGAAAAAGCTGATTTGGATAATGCCATCTTGCTCGCTAAATCGCTCGTTGAAAAAGAGTTTACGCCAGATGGCTATAACATTGGCATGAATTGCGGAGAAGCAGCTGGCCAAACGGTCTTTCACTTCCATTGCCATCTTATCCCCCGTTATGCAGGAGACATGGAGAACCCGCGAGGTGGTGTGCGGCATGTGATACCGAGTAATGGAGCATATTAATTCACTGGTTCACTTTGCCGCTGAATAGTGGTGCATTATGGCGCGGAATATCCAGGATAATATTCTTATCCAATGTTCACACATTATAAACTGAATGCGCAGAACTTCTTTACATCCGTTACAATCTGATCGTTGCTTATCTGCGTGGTTTCGGGGCATTCTTCTCCAACCAAGGCGTTGCATAACTCTCTACTATCAGCGGGCAAAAGATAGAAATATACCGTTTCATTGCCCCCTTCAAAAATAGATTAACTTAATATTATAATTTTGCTTCATGCCAAAAGATGAGGTAAATCAAGAAATTGATAAGATTAAGAGCGATACTTATAATAGATACGCCCATCTTATCCCCAATTACAAAAAATTGACTTTTCTTTTTCACTATTCGTGAACGGAAATATTTCTCTAATAGTTCTTGACAAAGAATTCGATGAGTATCCAGGTAGGGTAAGACGTTGGATCGTGAATGAGATAAAATTAAAGCTACCTTAGTTGGTAGCTATGTTTATTACTATGACAGTTACAAAATGTCTTCCTGCTTTACTTTTACAGAATCATAAATAACATTTATCAGCTTTCCGCCCGCAATCCCTACATCCATATTAAATGCTTTAATGGTAAGGTCGGGTAAATTCCAGTTGTAGCTATCGCCAACCATATGGTATTTTTTGCCATATTTTTTTGCAAGGTTACTTAGGGTCATTTTCCATAGTTTATTGTGGGCATCTTTGTCTTCTTCATTTAATGGTGAAAAACTGTACATACCACCGGTGAGCTTCCCGTTTTCCAACATATATGAAATTTGGACTAATGCGCTATCGATGGTTACGATTTGATCTATTGTTCTAAGACCGCGTTCTAGCGGGTCATAATTATCTAAGTCATCGATTTCATACTCGACCATTCCTTCCGCTTCGATAATTTGCTGCTGCGTCATCCCCCACGTGGTGTTTCTGAACTGGCCGTATGAAAGGAATGATAAGGTAAGTAGTAAAAAGGTAAATAATGGTTTCATAAGACGAATATAATCATTTTAAAAGCATTGAACAACAGTATAATAGATTGAAAATAGTTCATACATTTGTGGTATGGGACAGATGCCAGACTACACAGCGCTATTAAAGCGGCTTATAAAAATACTATGACTTTTAATTATAATTATGCGTTAACAATCTATTAATCCAATTATTAAACCGAGGACATTTTGAACGCATTGTTTCAATAGAAACTTCTGTACAAATTAGTTCGGAATCATTGACCTTGTCGTATGGGAAAATTCTTTTCAACCTATTTGAAGGAGACGTAATAGCTCCCCCATTGATGTCTTCCGGATTAGGATAATCATTTATAATTCTTTGGATTTCATCAATCTTGTCTGTATCGTCCAACAAAAATTCAAAACCTTCAATTGATGAAAAAAGTAATGTCTCAAATTCATATTTTTGGATGTACGGTATATAATTAGGATATGAATCTAAATCTAAATGCATTGCCTGTTCAATATGTTCACAATGAGTTATACTATAGCCAGGAAAATCATTCGGGAGTCTAAAAAAATCTAAAAGTGTAGTAATTACGACATTTCCTTGGCTTTCAATTCGAATTAAATCATTTCTCAGGTACCGATAGGAGACATTCCCTCCCTTTTGTTGCAACTTATTATTCGTTATAATCTTTTGCGCATTTATTGAAATATTAAGTCCGTGTGATACTAAATAAGGGTTTAAGAACTTATTAACAAAAACCAATTCCGAGTCTCCTTCTACTAAAATCACTAATCTTTTCATTTTAAAACGGTTGCCCTCCAAAGATATTTTTCTCCCAAATTTCACCTAAACTATACTCTGAAGTCCAACTAGATAGCTCATCATCCTTAAGTCTCTTAAACACAGTTTCGTATTCATTTCTATCTGCAACAATTATATCCTCTGTGTTAAAATTATTTAACAACGTTACAGATTGTGTAGAAATGATTATTTGCGTTCCCTCTTCAGATTTCTTTCTAAACAAGCCACACAGTTTATTTATAGCTATTGGATGTAACCCTAACTCAGGTTCATCAATTATAATAGTTTTAGGAGGATTAGGTTGTAATAATAGAGTTGCCAGACAAATGAATCTTAACGTCCCATCTGATAAATTGTGAGCATTAAAATAAGAATCATAATTGCCTTTCTCTTGCCATTCCAGTACAATTGTATTAGGATCCAATCGATTAGGTTCTAATTGAAATCTCTCAAAAAAAGGGGCAATAGATTGTACAGTACGCTCGATTCTCAGAAAGTGCTTATTATTCACTAGCTTTAAAAGATATAAAAATGCAGACAAGTTGCTTCCGTCTCTTCTCAAAGAAAAATTATCATGAATATTGGACTGAGATTTTATTGGTGATGAGTCGCCGGTATCATGAAAGTGATAGACTTCAAATTCCTTTAATAAGTTATTTACATAAAAAGCTTGTTTCTTCTTTGAATGTCTAAAGGTTGTTTCCAAAACATTCTGCTCATAATTAGCATCGTGCCAGCGGCTACCTGATTTGAAAGATGTTCCTACGTTTTTGATGAACAATGAATAGTCGCTTTTTTGTAAAGTAAAATGAAACCTATTAATATCATCAAACTGAATTCCAATCACTACCTCCTGCGTCACCTTATCGCCTAAGTGTAGAAACGTATTTGCTCCCCCTTTACGAACTATGTAGTTTTGCAAGCTGCCCTCATATAGATTCCGGATTAAAGAGAATATAGAAATGAAGTTACTTTTACCCACCCCATTTCCACCAATCAAAACATTGAGAGGCTTTAATTCAATTTGTTGATTTTTTATTGACTTATACCCTTGGACAGCAACTAATGATATCATATATTTTAAACTTAATACAAATTAACGAAATATCTTACATTTAGTTTGAAAACTTAGAAATAAGAGCTCTCCGATAGTTTTAACAAGAGGAAATAAGGCATTCCTCGTCGTCCTTCAGCAAAGAATTCCGCCACAATCCAAAGAGGCTCAATAGGATACAATAAAGAGAACCATGGCACCCTACAGAGCCTCTTTGCCCTACGGGTGCTAACGCAGATTGTCATCATCCTTGCAGTTCAGTTCTCCTCATCATAGGCGACTACTCTGTCTCTCACAGCGCATCACATCTGGTTCATTACATTCCGCAAGCGACATTACATTCACCATGTGTTCAGCCCGGTTCCATCCACCGTCGCCTCGAGTTTGGCTAGCCTGCAGATCGCTCGGGCTGCGGTGCCATCGTTCATTTCCCTCAGCAAAAAACAGCGCCAATCCCATAGGCACTATGGTAGAACGCTATTGTAGGAGCAGCCTCATTATTTGATTATAGGGCTATTAAGAGAAAAATCATTGGCTACAGATCACTGGGCACATTAATTTATTGCTATCAGGAATTCGATATACATATCGTCTGCCTTGTTCCAATAACAGACTTGCCCGTTCTTACTGTAAAATGCTGTAATTGGATGATTCCTAGCTCTACATATCGATAAACAATTAAAGTCATACTTGTAAATTTATCAGTCAATTCACGAATCAAGTTCGGAGAAAACTTTTTCTTATAGCAGTTCTCTATAAAGATGTCAGTTGGCATTAAAAGCTCAGCTGCAAAATCACTTGCTTCTTTTTCGTCTGGGCCCTTTCGATAGCCTTTAATGGCGGTATCAATAATATAAGTCGATAAATCAAAATTTTTAAGAAAAATAAAATAGTCAATGGCAAAAAGTATTCTGTTTGGAGCATATTATAGTAGACATAAAAAAGATAAAATCATGAAAAATAGCAAAAATGTATTTGTCGTTAAGCACGGTAACGATTGGGCTACAAGGTCTGCAGGAAATCAACGCGTAACAAAGGTTTTCGATACGCAAAAGGAAGCGATTACAGCAGGTAGACAAATGGCCATTAATAATCAATCGGAACTAACTATCCAAAATAAACAAGGTCGTTTTCGGGAAAAGAATTCTTACGGTAACGATCCTGCCAAAACCAAAGGTTAATATTATGGAAAAAGATAGATTAAAGTTTTCTATAGAGAGGTTTGACCACTATTACGATAGTGTAAACAATAAAAGTGCAGTCTTTTTAGGTCTGAGTACGTTTGTTGTTGGCGGTCTTGTAGCAGCTTACCCATCGTTGTTACAACTCGTTGATTGTGGCATTTTTGTCCATATATTAATGTTATGCACCATAGGTCTGGGATTAGCGATAATGATTGTGGTAATAGTTGCTTCGACACCATTCCTTGCTACTGACGGAAATTCAATACATTTTTTCGGATCAATTTCGAAGATGAGTAGAGAAGAATACTGTGAGCAATCAAGTTTGCCAAATTTGGAAGAAGATGAATTACATGATTTACGAGTACAGGTGTATCAACTTTCTTGTGGTTTGACCGATAAGTTCAACAAACTGAAGCGGGCAGGGAGGCTATTTACCATTCAATTTTTTCTTTTTATTCCATTAATACTTTTAATCATTTTTAATTTAAGATAACGCTATGCATATTTTCGACGACTATTTAAAACCGATTCGGGCAGCTATGGCTGCCGATTCAAAATCAACTAAGCTTAACGAAAATTTATCCTTCTGTGGTGAAAGCTTTCAAAAATCATTTGATGTCAAAGCTTTTAACTTACAAGTTCCAGAGAAAAGATTACTTCCTAGCCTTTCGGACTTCGCCAAGGTACTCGGGCTTGTTCCAAATTTCGAACAACGTTTAGGACTTCATCCTGACTTTGCAAATCTAAAATATTCAGAAAGCTTAGAAGATCATTACATTGTTTCGATGTTTGTGGATATTAAAGGTTCTACGAACCTTTTTAAAAAATATACAACGCGTACTGTTTGGATCATAACCAACACAATCCAACGTGCAGCAATACATACTTGTTTGATTTTCGAAGGATATGTGCATCGTCTTCAAGGAGATGGATTATTCATCTATTTTGGAGGAAAGGACGTGACGCCTGAGGTAGCTGTAAACCGTGCTTTACAATTTTCGAGTGTTTTTACTTATTTTGTTAAGGAGGATTTAAAAAATATTTTTATAGAACAAGGGGTAGAAAACATTTATACTAGGATAGGTGTCGATCTCGGATATGATCGTGATGTAATATGGGGAATTGCTGGAATCGGAGAGATTAGTGAGGTAACCACCTGTAGTCTACACACCAGTTTGGCAAGTAAAATGCAGGGTAAGGCGGTAAGCAATGGCGTAGTCATAGGCGATCATATAAAAAAGGAAAATCCGTTATTAATCGACTACTGTAGCCCGGTATGTATTAGAACTGGCAGTGAAAACGATCGTTATATATTCCGCATTCCGGAAAAAAATTTTTATTATACGCAATATGATTTTGACTGGCTTAAATTTTTAAAAAAACAAGAATTTATCGCTACAGATTTTTACGGCAATCTCCAGTTGAAGAACAAAAATAGTTCTTCTTTTAGTAACAAGAACGTAGCCAATCTTGCACCTATTGCGATATCCAATAAGCCTTATTATAATTTTTAATGGTAACAAATAAAAAATTTGAGGGAGATTTTACCGAAGTTGAAAACAGATTTCCCAAACTCGCTTATTCATGGCGTGCTAAGTTGAAGATGTGGCTAATAACTGGGGAACTTGATATTTGCGATAATAAAGGGATTTATTGGAACACCTTTGATATTGGAATGGCTGTTCCCTACAACTATCCTTATTGCGTTCCCATTGTAATAGAGAAAAGTACCCTCATCCCCAGAGACATAGATTGGCACATTTCTGAGGGAGGTATTTGCTGTTTAGATGTTTACCACAACCTCATTGTGCAATCAAAGGTCGGAATACATATTTGTGATTTTATCTTAGAAAAGGTTTATCCTTTTTTTGCTAATCAATTACATAGACTTGAAGGTGGTCAGTACGCAGGAAAAGAATATGCCCATTATTTTGAAGGTATTATACAATATTATCTTGAGGAACATAAACTGCCCGATGAAGATTCAATTCTTCTCTTGCTATCCCACATTGTGACCAGAAAAAGGACTGAACGTAATAAGGATTGCCCCTGTGGCAGTGGTACAAAAGCTAAGTATTGTCATTTACAGAGTATCGAAATAATAAAAAAATTGGGAGAGGAGCAGATAAATACGGATATTGACAAAATAAAGAAGCGTCTTGAGAATTAATCTGCAAAATTCCTTACAAAAAATCCGAGATGATGGTGGTTGCAAAATCCTATCCGCAGATGATAACTAGATTAGTTTTTGAACCTTTACGGATATTCAATCATCGTCATGTAACAACTATACACAATACCATACTAATGCCATTTCTATTCTTCTGCTATACAAGTAACTTGATATCTATAACCTTGCTCTTTTGTAATAAATTTTATCAGTTCATACAGTTTATACTGCACAAAAAATTTTTTTTGCTATCAACGGAAAAAAAACTAAATTAGTAGCATAAGGTATTGTGGGGTTGGTCAAAATGTTAAGGCAATCAATGGATACAATAAATTGGGATGAACTATATTTGCAGCTTTTTGCGTATACAGATACGCTATTAAAAGCTAATACTTGGTTTCGAAAAGGCAAAATAGATTCTTATTTGGAAGGAAAACAGGTGCACGACTATGTTGCCGCTGCAATTGAAAAGTATTTAAGCGAACCTCATAAATTTGACCCGTCAAAACGGTCGTTGGTGGGGTATTTGAAATTACATATCATACGTACTCTGGTCTGGAATGATGTTAAAAAAGTTGAAAATAAGACCACTACAGATATAGAGTTTTTCTTTGATGAAGATGATATAAATACCTTCAATACTATGGAAGCGATACTGCCCTATGCTAATGCATACTTCGACCAACAAATTGATCATGATATGATTTTAAATGATATTCAGGACGAAATACAAGCAGATGAAATAGTCAAAACGATCTTTGAGGCCCATTGTCAAAATGGTCTTTTAAGAAGAGAGATACTTATTGAATATAACATGGATTCCAAAGTTTTCGACAATGGAATGAAAAGATTAAGAACTGTGCTTAAGAAAACGGCAAAAAAATACCATTTACGGCAACAGATATGAGCAACGAAACAATGTTTAACAGAGAAGATTTTATAAGGTTAATTTTATCGAAAGTGGAACATAATAGCTCTTCAGCTCAAAATGCTAAGGAATATTTATCTGAAGAGGGTTATGATATAAAGGAGGTAGTAAATGAGGGTTTGATGAGGATCAAAGAAATATCCAACAGACTGAAGTTATCGGATGACAAACTTTCCTCAATACAAAAAGTTCCAGCTAAATCATCAAGAAAGAGCTTTCGTAAGAATTGGTCACATGAATCTGTTCGCTTGCTTATCAGTGAATCAAATAATGAAGATCCATATGAGGCAATCAAGGCCCGTGCTCGGGATTTGGTTTTTAGGGCTTTCGAAAATGGATGGGAAGGCCCTCCCTACAGCCCAATTAAGTTGGCAGAAATCATGGGAATTGATGTCACTCCTAATGACTCGGTCATTGATGCTAAGATAGTACCCCAAAAAGGGAACAAATTTCAGATCCTATATAATCCGTTCCAGATACCAACTCGGGTTAATTTCAGTATTGCACATGAAATCGCTCATACTCTATTTTCCGACTGTGCAAAAGCTACGCGGAATCGAGAAGAGAATCCTACAGAAAATAGACAGCTTGAGCAGCTATGCAACGCTGCGGCTTCTGAGATACAATTGCCCTACGCTATATTTTCGAACGATGCAAATAATGCGCAGGCGTCAATGAAAGGTCTTATCGAGTTAGCCAAAAAATATAAAGCTTCTTTGGAATCTGTTTTTATGAGATATACCGAAGTCATTGACCAACCTTGTGCAATTTTAATAGGGATTTTTCAAGACGACGGTAAAATTGTTGTTGACTATTATAAATCCTCGAGATTCTTTTCATTAGATATACCTGAGAGTTTCCAAATTCCTGCAGATTCAAATGCTTACGAATGTACCTCCCCAGGGTGGACAGCTGAAGAAATTGCTGATTGGGAAATTTTCCTTGGAAAGTCATATTTAGTGAGTTCCGTTGGAATTTCTCCCTATAAAAGAGACACCAAACCTCGGGTTGGAATTTTAGTTCTTCCAATTGAATATGCAAGGCATGACCAACATTATGGAAAGATAATACTTGAATTCGGGGATGCTACAAAGCCGAGAGGAAAGGGAAAGAAAATAATAGCCCAAGTTGTAAATACAAGTGCTTCGTTAGGTCGTGGTTTTGGGTATTCCCTAGCTAAAAATTATCCGGTAGTTAAAGATCGTCTTAAGGAATGGAGCTCTGATAAATCGACGTTTGTTTTAGGAAATACAAATGTAGTAGAAGTTGATAAAGATATTTTTGTGTTTCAGATGTTAGCTCAAAAAGGACTTTTTGCCAAAGGCAATGAAATTCCTTTACGGTATAAAGAGTTGAGAAAATGTTTAATTCAACTTAGAGAGTACGCACTTGACAATAACTGTTCGGTGCATATGCCTGCGATTGGAGCTGGTCAAGCTGGAGGCGAATGGGATATTATTATTGGGATGATCCATGATGAACTTGTAAACTACGAAATAAAGGTTAATATCTACTTGTTTCAAAGTAACTCATTTAATCCAAAACGAAAATCCAACCTAACGTTACTTAATGAAAGTTCTACATGGGAGACAAAAAAGTAATTCTGGTACTAACCGGTGAAATTGGTACTGGCAAAAGCACTTTGACTGAAAAATTGGAATCAAGGTTCTGTTTTAAATCTTGTAAAACAAGAGAAGGTCTCAATTATTTTGCTCAAAAGAAGTTAAAAGGAAAACAACCGGATAGAGACTTTTTTCAAAAATTCGGCACAGCTCTGGATGTCCAGGGTGACGGGAAATGGGTTCTAGAATATTTTCAACATCTTTACGGTAGCGAATTTGGTAACCATAATCTATATGTGATCGATTCAGCGAGAATCATCAATCAGATTAAACATGTAAGAGAAGCTTATAGTTATTTTGTTTTTCACATTCATTTGGAAGCTGCTTCTAGAACGCTTGAGCAAAGATTTTTTGAACGAGGAGAAATTAGGGAGATGCCTCAGTCCGATCAAATAGAAAAATATAAAGATTATAAAGCAGATGAGACAGAAAAACAAGTGCCGAAATTGAGAGAAGAAGCGGATCTTGTAATTAATACGGACCGTTGCAATGAAGAGGATGTTTTTGTCCGTGTAGCGAGTTTTTTCAAACTATTACCACCTTTAAAGAATGAATTGGTAGATGTTATAGTAGGTGGACAGTTCGGTTCGGAGGGTAAGGGACAGATTGCAGCCCATATTTCTCCTGATTATGATTGTTTAATGAGGGTAGGCGGACCGAACGCTGGACATACCGTTTTTGAAAGACCTACAAATCATGTTTTTCATCTACTTCCCTCAGGGACACATCGAGCTCCCAACGCAAAATTGCTGATTGGTCCAGGTGCTGTCTTAAACCTTGAAAAAATATTACAGGAAATTAGGACATTTAATGTTGAATACGGTAGACTAATTATTGATGAAAATGCGATAATAATTTCGG
This sequence comes from Sphingobacterium olei, assembly GCF_005048855.1. Classification (GTDB taxonomy): domain Bacteria; phylum Bacteroidota; class Bacteroidia; order Sphingobacteriales; family Sphingobacteriaceae; genus Sphingobacterium; species Sphingobacterium olei. Next base: position 757,996 of record NZ_SUME01000001.1, on the reverse strand, counting down.
AAAAAGACATTGAGGAAGAAAGAAAAATAGCGGAAAAAATTAGTTCAACTGCTCAAGGAGTTGGTTTTGCTACCGCAACAAATATTATATCGCGGTTGCTAGGTGAAGATCAGCATAAAGCAAAAAACTATTTAAAGGAACTAAGGGGTTATCTTGGAAGTACTTCGGAAGAACTGGAACTAATGTATAGAGATGGAAAAAAAATATTACTTGAAGGTACACAAGGCACGGGATTAAGTTTGCATCACGGACTTTATCCTCATGTGACTTCACGGGATACTACTGTCTCAGGCTGCCTATCTGAAGCGGGCATTTCACCCAGGAGGGTGAGAAAGATCATTATGGTAACACGTTCATATCCCATTAGAGTTGGTGGGGCTTCTGGACCATTCGTAAGCAAAGAAATTGATATGCAAACCATTGCGGAACGTTCTGGAAAAGACGCAAATGAATTGATAAAGAAGGAAATAACGACAACGACAAAAAAAAACAGGAGGATTGCTGAATTTAGTTGGTCGCTATTTAGGAAAGCATGTGAACTTAATTCACCAACTGACATAGCACTTACATTTACGGACTACATCTCTAAAGAAAACGAAAATGCGCGAAGATATGAGAGTTTAACAGAAGATACACGGAGATTTGTGGAAGAAATCGAAAGATGTTCCGGAGTTAAAGTGTCTTTAATAGGGACTACATTTGATTATCGTGCTGTAATAGATAGAAGAAATTGGAAATAATATGGATCTAGAAAAATTTATTGAACAAAGGCCTTATCTGTATCATTTAACGAATGTCCAAAATGCAGAAAGCATTGTAGCTGAGAAAAGACTATATAGTGCAAATAAAATTATTGAGCTTTCTGGTAATAATGCTAATGACCTTAATAGGCGTCGTAGAACTGACCACACTGAAATCTTAGTTGGAGATAAGTCTTATTTTCTGAGGGATCAAAGGCCAATATCAGAAAAAGCTTTAGCTAAGTGCTTGACTGGAGGTTGGGAAGTTGCAGACTTTATATATCACTTAAATGATCGCATTTTTATGTGGCCAACTATTGATAGGCTGTGGCGACACTTTAACAGGTATGAACATGAAAATCCAGTAATATTTAGATTTCCAACAAAAGAAATTATCGAAGTCAACCCCCACGTTAAGTTTTGTCGCTTGAACTCCGGAGCTACGAGAGCGAATTCGTATTTAGGTGGTAAGGCTCCTGCGAGAGGAGAAGAAACGTTTCTACCCGCTGACGATTTTAATCATTCAATCAGAGAAGTAGCCGAAGTCACGTTCGAAGGGATATGTAATTTCAATTTCTCTATCTCAACGGGGCTTAGGCCTGATGGCCATTTTGTAGAAATCCCTTTATAGAACTTTGCAACCCTTTTTACTCGCCGATGTCTTAATTTTTTTCGGGCAATAAATGCCAACTTGGGAGTGGAGTTGGCATTAAAATACTTTAAAACTTTATATTCTTTTTACAATAAACTTTTAGACTCTCAAATAATTGGTTTTTTGCTTTTCCTCCATTTTTTTGATCAGTGAATACATCTCTGTATTAAAAAAGTTCTCGCTGTCGTATCCGAGGATACATTCGCGTAAAAATGTGTCAGAATCTATTTCTTTACTGCCTAGTACTTTCTTCAACCCTAGACATATAGCTTCACCAAAGTCATGACCAGAATTAACAATATTATCCTCATATTTTTCTTTAAGAATGTCTCCTAACATTTTTAAGATCTCTTCGTTAGACTTAAGAGCTTCTGAAGTTTTGTTACGACTGAAATCAGATGAACCAATATTATTTTGAAAGAAACCTACAAATTAACTTCATTCTTTAATCGAATAGGAAAAACTTGTTAATACCCACCCACTATCTCTTTTCATAAACCGAGATGATCCTTTGATATTGTAACCAGAGCCTGCTGGTACAAATATCGGATTTGATGTATCATTGGAACGCGCTATATTTCTCATCTCATATTTAATACCATGTGTAGTAGCACGCCACAAACAGTTATAATTAGCTGTAATCCAACCCTCAAAATACATTTCATACACCACAAATCCATTAGCTTGAAATTCTACTCCATCTATCTTTTTAAATTGACTAAAAACACATAACTGCTTTGATAGTGAATCGACTTCATGACTTATCTTTCTATTGAGTTCTTGAGGTCTATTATCAACAAATGAGCAAGAAAACAATAATGACAGTAAATATAATAGTCCAACTTTTCGCATTATCTGTATCATTATAGATTTGGTACTTTATAAATAATTATGTAGTAATATCATTGAAAGGGAAGTCTAAACAAATATATTGAAAGTTGCTCAAAAATTGGAGATTAAATCTAGGAAATATGTATCCGACCTAACAGGTACATATTGTTTAGCTGATATAGAGCAATTAGTTTTGCTGCATGAGTACACAGGAAAAAAGAGACCAGATGCTGTCGATGATAGCAGACTGGCAGCAGAGCGGCATGAGTATAAGCATATATTTAGCTATTAGCTAAGATGGGAAACTCAGTTAACAAAAGAAATGTTAAGTTTTTGTTAATTCCGCCAGGTGCTGTAATATTCTGCCAGCTGCTGCCGTTTATATAGTATTCATAATTTAGGTTAATAATTGGTTAGGTTAGAAATCCTGAAGCTCCCCGCTTCAGGATTTTTTTATGTGATCTTGCGTAAAAACAAAGTGTCCTTCCTACTCAATTATTTATTTAATATTTTGTTGCACACAAATTTGCGTTATGCCACGCTATGATGAGAACGAGGATAAAATAAAGGTTTCGGTGCTTGACCAGATCAAACTGTTCTTGTAGACGAGGATGTTATTTAGTCGTAGTAGCTTTTTACGAACAAAGACTTTAATAACTAATATTTTTAGCATATTTATATTGTAAAAAATACGATATGGAAGTCGAAAAGCTATATACCGAAATACTCGAAGCTGCAGTAACCGAAATACAGACTGCTCGCATAAATATTGCCCGAAAGGTGAATGAGGCCGGAATCGGTATGTATTGGAATCTGGGCAAATTGCTTAGTGAAAAGAAAATCGAAAAAGGCCATGGTGCCGGTGTAGTAAAAAGATTGTCGGCTGATCTTAAGTTAAAGTTCCCAGATATCGGTGTTTCACCCCGTAACCTATGGCACATGAAACGCTTCTATGAGCGCTATTGCCGTGTTGATCCAAAACTGCAACGCTGCGTTGCAGTTTTGCCGTGGAGGCATAACCTACTATTGATAGAGAAAGTCACGGATGATAAGGAAGCGTTGTACTATGCTGAGAAAGCCATTCAGCTTGGCTGGACGAGAGATATACTTCTAAATTACATAAAAGCCGATGCCTTCATTGATCACAGTGGTCTTTGGACAAGATGTAGTCAACAACACCACTAAAACTGTCACGCAATCCGGCGTAGTCACCTCGTGGGATCGTAATAAGTCCATCTTGTGGGCAATACTGCACGGTATATTCGGATGGTTTTATGTGATATACTTTGCGTTTACAAGAGAAAGCTACGACAAGCAGAATAAAGACCAGCAGCAGTCGCATCTATTTAAGATTAATTATGATAAAGATCAAACCGATAAAAATACATAATGAAAGCAAACAAGGTGTTCAGCCAACTATCGAAGGGTAGGTATGTTAAGTTTTCGTTAATTCCGGCAGGTGCTATAATATTCTGCCACATGCTGCCGTTTATATAGTATTCATAATTTAGGTTAATAATTGGTTAGGTTAGAAATCCTGAAGCTCCCGCTTCAGGATTTTTTTATGTGATCATACGTAAAAACAAAGTGTCCTTCCTACTCAATTATTTATTTAATATTTTGTTGCACACAAATTTGCGTTATGCCACGCTATGATGATAACGAGGATAAAATAAAGGTTTCGGTGCTTGACCAGATCAAACTGTTCTTGTAGACGAGGATGTTGTTTAGTAGTAGTTTTTTACAAATAAACACTCGGCATGCTAATATTTTTAGTATATTTATATCGTAAAAAATTTGATATCCATGCATTAAGTTTAAAATGTGTGACCGCTGATAGCGAATTATAAATACGGGGAATTATGAACAAGAATAAAAAAATAAACGTCAAAGGAGTTGATATACTGTTGTATCAAAATAACCATGAAGATTTCATATCACTTACGGACATCGCACGACATAAAGATCCAAACCATACTGACGATCTGGTTAAAAACTGGATGAGAAACCGAAATACAATTGAACTCTTAGGTTTTTGGGAGACAATATATAATCCCAATTTTAAACCCGTCGAATTCGACGGGTTTAGAAAACAAGCTGGATTGAACAGTTTTGTGATGACTCCCAAGCGATGGATTATTCATTGGCAATATAAAATTTTATATACTGCTATCGTAAACTTTAACGAATACACGCGCAACGAAAAATAAAATTATATAGTTACTGCAAGAATCTGAACTGGTTGGTAGGTATGATCATCCACCGAGAGTATAGAAACTCTTGAAGCTCCCCGCTTCAGGAGTTTTTTAGTTTTTGGTTTCTTAACTGTCAGACAATGGCCTTATCCGCAATAGAATTAATTTTAGCTATTTAATCTTCGAACTTTATATTTCGAAAATTAACCATTCCGTTTTCCGAACTGTAGATGTCATTTTCTCCATCGTAGATAACCTGCGTAGATACTACATCATCACCTACCACATTTCGGAAGTAACCTAAGCTTTTTATAAAGTTCTTGGTAAATGCTTTTGCCGATTTGACCTCGTAAGCATACAATTTTGTACCTTTTTCTTCAATGAGATCTACTTCGTGTTGCGATTTATCTCTGTAAAAATAAAGATGAGGTAATTTACCTTGATTGTACCTGTTCTTGAAAAACTCTAATACCACCATATTTTCAAAGATGGCTCCCCGCAGGGGATGCGTTGCTAATTGTTGCTCATTTTCAATACCCAAAAGAAAACAAGCTAAGCCCGTATCGTAAAAATACAGTTTCGGAGATTTAACCAACCTTTTTCCTATATTTCGAAAGAAAGGTGGTAATCTGAATATAACATAAGAGGCTTCCAAAACACTGAGCCACTCCTGAATGGTGGGCACCGAAACACCAAGTTCATTAGATAAAGCGGATGCATTGAATTCAGTACCGATCCGCCCGGCACAAAGTTTTATAAATGTTTGAAATCGGGTAATATCTTTTACATTCAAAAGCTGACGTATATCCCGTTCTATATAAGTATTATAATAGTTTTGAGCAACATCTTGTACGGGAATACCTTTTGTCCATACAACAGGATATCCTCCATTTAAAAGTATCGTATCTGTGCCTTTTTCTTGTACGCGGATTCCTAACTCTGACAAAGATAATGGCAGTAGAGTAAGGATTGCTGCTCTGCCTGCTAACGATTGGGTAATACCTTGCATTAAAGAGAAATTACTACTCCCTGTAAGTACGAAGTTACTATCTTCGTTTTCATCAACTATTACCTGAATGTAAGAGAATAATTCTGGAAGATGCTGCGCTTCGTCTACTATTAACCCATCAGCGTGTTGTTCTAAAAAAGCTTTAGGTGCTGTAAGCACTTGCTCTCTGGTACTGGGATTTTCAAGGTTGATGTAATGGTAAGTCGAAAAATGATTTCTGCATAGGGTCGTCTTTCCAGACTGTCTTGGTCCGGTAACTACAATAACTGCGTACAAACTAGACAATCGTTGTATTTCACTTTTTAATTCTCGTTGTAAAAACTCTGATTTAGCCATTTTTAAAGTTCAACTTTAGATTTGTCCAAAAATACGTTATTTTTTACATATTTTAGCTTACCTCCGTATTAAATTATGACACCAAAGTAGATACTGACTTCAAGGATCGCTTTAATGAATTTATAGCTGATACTTTTGCCATCTTACAATAATGCTAAATCTTGTAACTTTCTGCCAAATGCATCATCTGCAGCTAACCTGGAAAAATCATCTTGCAGCCCCAGCACACGTAAAACATTAAAATAGGCTCCCATTGCTACACCTGCATCTCCCTTTTCAACCAAATATAAGGTAGAACGAGCTATACCAGCCCGCTCCGCCACCTGTACAGCGGTGAGTTTTCTACGCTTACGAGCGAGTTTGATATTCTCTCCCATTTTTTCTAAGAGAATACCATATTTTGGCAAAATAACTTGTTTCTTCATTTCTAAATGTTTGATATTTCGATCAAAAACAAACAATACGATTGAAATATCAAACAAAAAATCAATCTCGTCTCAAGCTAAGTCAAACTTAGCTTCCATTGCTCTATGAGACGTGAAAGGTCTGGAAAGTTCTTATGTTCGTACAAATAGCTAGTTGACATAAGCTTCCGATTTCATCTGATCTAGTACTGGCTCTATTAACTTTTTATCACAGTAAACGGTGTCGTTTATAGGGTAGTAAATTTCATCATTTGGGGTTAATAGTTGGTTAGTTGGTGAAATCCTGAAGCTCCCTCGCTTCAGGATTTTTTGTTAAAGATTGCCTGCCAAAGTTTTGAATAGTGCACTATTATTCCTAAATTGAAATTTTAACATTAGATTAATTATTGCATAAACCTCAGCTTGATAAAAATGAAAGAATCCTTATTAGCCGAAAAAGTAAAACTATTCGAGGACAGTTTTAAAAAACAGTTAAACGTATTTGAAGAAAGAGAGCAAATCAGAATAAATAAAAAACGGGAGAAAAAACAACGGAAAAAAGCGTTCAGGAAGGAATTTGAATCATCTATATTGGCAGACATACAAAAACTGCATAAAGAGATTGAGCAGCAGACAGAATCTCCCTATTTAAAGACGGTATTAGAATCACATAAAAATTTAAGGAATTTCTGTTTAAATGAAGATTTAGAAGATGACATATCGGCCTATATTTTTTATGCCATAGACGGTAAGCAGAAGGACGATGAAATATTTTTATATAGCGAGTTTCTTTTCTTTGCAGGAGATATGGAGAAACATTCCGTTTTAATTTATAAATGTAATCAACAGAGAGAAAGGTACACAGACAACGCAGATCTCCATCGGGATAAAATTTTACTCGCTGAGTATAAACTGGAAAATTATGACCTGAGTACAATCAGATCATTGGTCTACGACTATCTAATAGCCGAATTAGCGTATAAAGAAAAGAATTACAAGGTCTCGGATCCTTATGACAATGATGACTTGGATTAAAATCATTTGATAAAGTTCGTATATCTGCTCATTTTGTCCTATATGCTGTATTGATATAAACGTGGGGCCAGCACTGAATATGGTGGAGTACCATTATCCGGAATTCGTAATCTCCCTCTACCCTTTTGAATGTAAATTGGTGGGTGGCGAATTGCATCTCAATGAACACGCGCCAGCCATATGGGTGGATAAAACAGAGCTACTGAATTACGACTGGGCGGCAGCTGATCTGCCTATCGTGCACGCAATGATGCAGCGATAGAATGTTAAGCTTTTGTTAATTCCACCAAGTGCTGTAATATTCTGGCCGCTGATGCCGTTTATATAGTATTCATAATTTAGGTTAATAATTGGTTAGGTTAGAAATCCTGAAGCTCCCGCTTCAGGATTTTTTTATACCAGTGCAGCTTTTTCATACTGATGTAGAAACGCGCAGGCTCAAAGAGCAAGCAAGTTAGAAGGAATATCATCCGATTTCCCGAACATTTTATGTTCGAGTTAACGAAAGAAGAATATGATGTAATTAAGATCGCAAAATGCGACCTTAGAACAGGGGCGTTACTCAAAGTATCTACCTTTTGCTTTTACCGAACACGGTGTACTGATGCTTCCAAATGTATTAAAGAGTCAAAAAGCTATCACGATGAGCATCCGCATTATTGATTTATTTGTGAAACTGAGGGACATACTGCATATCAATACAGAAATGAAACTGGGAATCGCCGAGATGAAATATACCGTAGAACAGATCGCTAAGAAACAAAAAGGCCACGATCAGAACATCGAACTGCTCTTCGAATACATCGACCGGTTGCAGGATAAACAGGAAAATATTGTATCAAAGCCGAATTCGAAAGGCGAGATAGGATTCAAAATTGGAGAAAAAAAATAGATATGAAAAGGCTAGTAACAACCCTATTTTTCTTGTCATTGATCACAGCAGTCTTTGGACAAGATGTAGTCAACAACACCACTAAAACCGTCACGCAATCCGGCGTAGGTCTCGGATCATACTGTCTAGAAAAATCCCGAAGTTTTCTTTGTCATTAGGGAATTGCTGTCCTGAATAGAACTGAATATCAGGATCTATCAACCGTTGTTCTTTTGTTTTCAACCAATTTTTATCGTACTCAAAACTAAAAGCTTTTCTACCCTTTGCTTGATGCGCGGATAATACACCCAGTAATTCTGGTTGTGACATCCCCGCCCAGTGGGCGTAAACATATATATCGAAGCGGAAGGTAATGTTGGATCGCGACTTAGCTCATCTATACGGTGTAGAGACACGTGTGCTCAAACAAGCCGTCCGAAGAAACATGGATAGATTCCCAGAGGACTTTATGTTTGAACTAACCAACGACGAAGTGGAAAATATGGTATCACAATTTGTGATACCTGACAAAAAGCTTTTCGGAGGTGCTCTTCAGTGTCGCAGTTTTGCCGTGGAGGCATATCTTATGGACGTGGCATAACTAAATTTTAATATCAGGACAATGGAAACAGAGAACACCTATATACAGTTACTTACCGAACTAAAACAGAAAATTCGGCAGGCGCAACAGCGCGTTGCATTATCTGTAAATACAGAGATGCTAGTTCTCTACTGGTCTATTGGAATAGATATTTCTATCAAGATTAAAGAAGCAAGTTGGGGTGCAAAGATTATTGACCAAATTTCCAAAGACCTAAGAAATGAGTTTCCAGATAGTAAGGGTTTTTCTGTTCGTAACCTAAAGTATATGCGGGCATTCGCAGATGCCTATCCTGATTTTTTGCATGAAGACGTTTCTAAATCTGAAAAAGCAATTGTGCAACCGCCGGTTGCACAATTGCAAAGCACAGATAATCAACAGCATAAATTTGCGCAAGGTGCACTTGCACAAGTTAATCATCCAATTTTGCAACCATTGGTTGCACTAATAGCGTGGACACATCATACCATCATACTGGACAAGATCAAATCTGCTGACGATAGATTATTTTACATACGTAAGACCGCAGAAAATGGCTGGACTAAAAGTGTGTTGACTTTTCAAATAGAAAGCCGCGGCTGGAAAAAGTGGCGGAATTTACTGTGCAACATAATGCATCTGTACATATGCCTCGTATAGGATGTGGTCTTGCTGGTGGTACCTGGGACCAGATCGAGCCGTTAATACAATCCTGTCTAAGCGAAAAGGATATCGCGGTGATTGTTTACGATTTTTGAAGTCGCAAATTGTATTTTAGATTTGAAATTATTAACTTGTCGATTAACCGAGTTATTACTTTCTATTATGGAAAAAATTATCGATACGCTTAAACAATTGGCACAGCAGTTATTTGGCGATGAAACGACTACGAAACCGAAAGACAAAAAACAGGATGACACACATTCCAGTAACAAAACTCATTTAAACGGCAACAGTTTGCATACGGGCGGTTCCATAGCGAAAATGATCATTGGTCTATCTTCTGAATTTTCCGACAATAAGGATGTAATCTATTCTAAAGGTTCGAATAACAAGCCAGAGAAAGTTACTCGTATAGCATTACAAAAAAAAGAAACCTATCCCGTGTGCCTATGGCAGCTGTATTTCTGGGATACAGACCTATTTACAGAGCTGATCGAAAAGAATTCCCGATTAGAGCTTATTAAAAAAGACAGCCTAAAAGAGACGGCATCAAATGCAGAAATCTTGCTCCTTAGCAGTGGTGGGGACGATTTCTCGGTAAACAATATTCTTGCAGATCTCGATCTGTCTAACAAATATGTGGTAATCCTTTCTAACTTTGACGAAAAACGTGTACGGGAGCGTATAAAGTACCGAATCGATCTGTGTCCTTCAAAATTTGATATCATGAATAAAAAGTCCTTTGATAAATTTATCGACTACGTGATAGAACTAGCCACGGATGACGACGTGAAAAGTACTCACAAAGCTTAAACGACAGCAAATTATTCTTCTTCATCAACACGTTTTCTGTGTCGAATACCTATGGACTGCTTCGGCTAAAGTGGCTATTGGTTATGGTTAGCCTGTGCAGTTGTTAAGTTTTTGTTAATTCCGCCGGGTGCTGTAATATTCTGCCAGATGCTGCCGTTTATATAGTATTCATAATTTAGGTTAATAATTGGTTAGGTTAGAAATCCTGAAGCTCCCCGCTTCAGGATTTTTTTATGTGATCTTGCGTAAAAACAAAGTGTCCTTCCTACTCAATTATTTATTTAATATTTTGTTGCACACAAATTTGCGTTATGCCACGCTATGATGAGAACGAGGATAAAATAAAGGTTTCGGTGCTTGACCAGATCAAACTGTTCTTGTAGACGAGGATGTTGTTTAGTAGTAGTAGTTTTTTACGAACAAAGACTTTAGCAACTAATATTTTTAGTATATTTATATCGTAAAAAATACGATATGGAAGTCGAAAAGCTATATGCCGAAATACTCGAAGCTGCAGTAACCGAAATACAGACTGCTCGCATAAATATTGCCCGAAAGGTGAATGAGGCCGGAATCGGTATGTATTGGAATCTGGGCAAATTGCTTAGTGAAAAGAAAATCGAAAAAGGCCATGGTGCCGGTGTAGTAAAAAGGTTGTCGGCTGATCTTAAGTTAAAGTTCCCAGATATCGGTGTTTCACCCCGTAACCTATGGCACATGAAACGCTTCTATGAGCGCTATTGCCATGTTGATCCAAAACTGCAACGCTGCGTTGCAGTTTTGCCGTGGAGGCATAACCTACTATTGATAGAGAAAGTCACGGATGATAAGGAAGCGTTGTACTATGCTGAGAAAGCCATTCAGCTTGGCTGGACGAGAGATATACTTCTAAATTACATAAAAGCCGATGCCTTCATTGATCACAGTGGTCTTTGGACAAGATGTAGTCAACAACACCACTAAAACTGTCACGCAATCCGGCGTAGGTCTCGGATCCATTATCGGCGTAGTCACCTCGTGGGATCGTAATAAGTCCATCTTGTGGGCAATACTGCACGGTATATTCGGATGGTTTTATGTGATATACTTTGCGTTTACAAGAGAAAGCTACGACAAGCAGAATAAAGACCAGCAGCAGTCGCATCTATTTAAGATTAATTATGATAAAGATCAAACCGATAAAAATACATAATGAAAGCAAACAAGGTGTTCAGCCAACTATCGAAGGGTGTGTTAAGCTTTTGTTAATTCCGGCAGGTCGTGTAATATTCCACCACATGCTGCCGCTTATATAGTATTCATAATTTAGGTTAATAATTGGTTAGGTTAGAAACTCCTGAAGCTCCCCGCTTCAGGAGTTTTTTATACCAGTGCAGCTTTTTCATATCCAAAATCAAGATCTCTTTTACTGATTCTATTTTCAGTCATTTTTTCTATATTAGTATTATTATTGACTAAGAGCATTACAAATTATTAACCTAACTAATAAACTTTATAAATTATGATTTTAGATCATTTAAGCCCTAAAACTATATTTAGATACTTAATGGCATTTGCATTCTCCGTGTTATCCTATTCTAGCGCAACTTCATCTACGAAACAGCACCCTTTGGTGGGTAATTGGATAAAGGTAAATACAAAATATCTAGATGGTGCGGCGCTCGAAGAACAGCACCCTATGAAGTATTCTTTCTTAAAATATAGTTTTAAACCTGGAGGAAAAGCTGCAATAGTTACCGACTTTCTTAGCGAGGGAAGTTTCCATCCCTACGACTTGAAAAATAGCACGCTCGAAATTTCTACAACTTATGGTGCTAAAGTAAAACTCAAGATTGCATATCTTACAAAGGATAGTTTACTGGTAATCCAAGAAGGGCCATTGGGCCGTAATGATCCCGGATCACTGTCGATAACTTTTGTGCGGAACGATCATCTGCAAAAAATATCTGAATGGGGAGCGACAGATTACATATCCACTAAATCCAAAGATACCATATATAAAGCCAGCCATAAAATATACCCTGTATTCTCAAATCCAGATGGATTTAAGAATTCTTTGCAGAAAAACATGAAATCCTTTGAAAAGTATATGCTTTCCTCAGCTAAGGATAAGGGATTGTTTTTCGCAACGTTTGTTGTTACAAAATCAGGAGCTATCGAAAACATAAAGATTATTCAGGGTATGGATGAACAGTTTAATAAAGAATTTATAGCAGCTTGTAAGAAAACCGAAAAAAAGTGGACCCCGGCCTATTACAATAATAAACCTGTGGATTCTCAGGTAACACTAGAAATCAATTTCGATTTTTTAACCCAATTCCTTAGCGATCAAAGTTATATCTACTATGCGATGCGGCAACTTGAAAAGGGAAATTTTGAAAATGCGATAACGTATTTCGACAAAATGCTTTCACTCAATCCAAAGAATGAAAAGGCTCTAATATTTCGAGGTGAGTGCTATCTTAAACTAAATGACCCACAGACTGCCTGCGAAGATTTTCGAATACTCAAAAACCTTGGGTTTGATTCGGGAGAAGCATTATTGCAAAAATATTGCAAATAGTTAAATAACAAAAGTTGATAAAAAACTCGCCAAAGGTTTTGAATCAGGCGGTGTTAGTCTTGGGGATGAGGTGGATGTGTTTTTGCGGAGCTAAGCCATACTTAGTACCGCCTCGCTTATGAGTAAGAGTAGGACACTTCAGGTAAAAGAATCAAAGACATTGGTTATCATTCAAAATGAAACCGATTTTATAAATTTGACCGATATGACATCTTCGTTTCGTGAAGGCAGTGGATTGATCGGAAAATGGATCACTAATAAAAACACCCTTGAATATCTTGGTGTATGGGAAAAGATCAACAATCTTAATTTCAATTACCCCGAATTCGGGGTAATTGAACAAGAAGCTGGAACAAACAGATTCATTATGTCTGTGGGGCAATGGATTAAAAGAACGAGTGCAACCGGAATGATTGTCAAATCGGGACGATATGGTGGAACTTTTGCACATCAAGGATATCGCCTTCCATTTTGCAATGTGGTTAAGTCCAGAATTCCAAATATATCTGGTCAAAGAGTTCCAACGTCTGAAAAATGAGGAAAACGACCGTCTCAAATTAAATTGGAGCCTACAACGGACATTGGCTAAAGTTAACTATCATATCCATACCGATGCTATCAAAGAAAACCTGATACCCCGAGAGGTAACCAAACGACAAGCTGGAATCGTCTATGCTACAGAAGCCGATCTTCTAAATGTAGCGCTATTTGGATTCACCGCTAGGGAATGGCGAGAAACCAATCCTGACAAGAAAGGTAATGTACGGGAAGATGCTACATTAGAACAACTGGTCGTACTGACCAATCTGGAAAGTATCAATGCGTTACTGATTCGGCAAGGATTATCACAGAGCGATCGCCTTATGGAACTGAATAAGGTGGCTATTACGCAGATGACGTCATTGTTGAACAGTAATGCGGTTAAGAGGTTGAAGAGGTAGATGTAGATTGTTAAGTTTTTGTTAATTCGACCAGCTGCTGTAATAATCTGCCAAATGCTGCCGTTTATATAGTATTCATAATTTAGGTTAATAATTGGTTAGGTTAAAAATCCTGAAGCTCCCCGCTTCAGGATTTTTTTTGAAAAGGATAATGGCATTCTTTAGTTTATTAAACAAAAAAGCTTACTTTAGAAGTGTATTATGATGTTGGTACTGTATAGATTTATTTAATGAATTATTAGCCTATAAAAATTAAACTATGTTTTCAGTTGGAATACTTTTCATTTACGTTGTATGAGCAGGACTTATTGCCATAGTACTGTATGGTCTGTATAGACTGCTGTCTGCGCTATTAGATCAATATCTCGTTGCCAAGCGTGATCATACGGCCGCACTACTACGGGAGCAAAATATGGTTCCAAAAGAAATTGCAAACGGCTTAAAAGCTAAAGGAGAAAACAACATTACTCCTTCAGAAATACGCTAGAAGGAGTACAAAATATAAATTATAATAAATGAAGAATACATTTTCAGTATTAACTATTTCAGCATTCCTGAGTTTTTTTGCGCCGGATCAAATAAAAGCTCAGGAAATATCTTGCGAGGATCTCAGAAAAATAGAGATTAATGCTTCTAACCGGGAAGCTATCACTACGAAATATCAAAATGCTATCTACGAGTGTGCGGGAATTACCCGTGCAGACAGTATTGCTCTTCTATCGATAGAACTAAGCACTGTAGCTAAACATGGCCCTGCTTCCAATAATCCATCAAAGACAATAGGTGATCTAATTAGAGAACTCCAATTGATGAAAACCGAACCGGAGTATGAAGATATAAAAGAACTTTCAGTCTTTATTTTTGAACATATAAACAAAATAATAGATATAAAGGATAAGCCAAATGCGGTCAAACCACTAACTATGCTGGCGAGTGTAGAGGATGAAAATACGGATGCTACTCAATTGGTGAACTACATCTTCTCTCCTGCTTGTAAAGGATTAACCTATCAAGAAGGATATCAGAAATTTTTAAAGCTGTATAAAAAGTAAATATAGTGGATAACACCACGGCAAACCATAAACTAGAACAAATTACCAATAGGTAAAACGGAATCAATCATATATAGCCTCGTAAAGGTCGAGAAATAAATTTAAACGAATATCAAATTAAATATGAACAACTTAGGCGTCAACGTAAAGCTTAACGGCGATCAAATAACAAAAGCTGGATTCGACAACGAGAATTTTGTCTTAACTGCAATGGTAACATTTGTACATAGAAAAGATGGTAGTAATGCCTTCGCATTCGATGTGGGTGGTCTAGATTCTGAAGCGAATAAGCACGTAGATTGGTTAAACGTAAAATTGAATACTACTATAAACTAAAAGAGGAATTAAAGGAGCATATAGATAGGTAAAACATGCATCACAAACGCTTTATTTTAGTCCTTTTGCTATTGCTATCTAAATGGTGCCATGCTCAAACGGATTGCGACGAGCTATTTGCCAAAACTTTTGATACCGATTCACTTAATCCGGAAAAACTTGACAGTCTTATCAATGATTTTGGTCAGCTTCGTCATTGTGGTTTGGATAGTTTGGCTTTTGAGATATCAACAGGGTACTCTATGTTTGGCTTATTTATAATCCCTCCTATTGACAAACCCTATCACAAGGTGACATATAGGGAGGTGTTCAATATGATTCAAGACTATAGAAATAGCCCAGATTATCCTCATATAGTCGACATACATAAAGCTACTCAAGAGTTAAAGAAAAGACAGGTAAATCTAGAGAACTGGGCACAGGACCGAAAGATCCTAGAAAAGATACCCTTAAAAAGTTCGGAATTAGATGCCTATCATCAATTCCTTACGGCAAACGACTTTCAGGATCTTACATATTACGAAGCGTGGATTGCTTTTAAAAGCGAACAAAAGATCGAAGAGTCAGAACCTATCGTCGTGCAAAAAAAACCGTTCTTTGTGGATGAGTCCGTGGGAACTAGTCTACATAATGTCTTCGAGCGGGCAAAAGAAGAGAAAAAGGAAATTGTTTTCTACTTCACAGGATGGGCGAACATTAGTTCTCGAAAGCTTGAATACAAATTATTTAAGGAGGATTGGGTTGGATCTCAAATTAACGAAAGATTTCTTTTTGTCCCTCTTTATATAGACGATGCAGAGCTTCTTTCGGAATTAGATCTCAACGAGGAACTGGATATTAGATTTTCGGAAAACGCGAAATTCAATGGACAGAAAAATCATAACTTTCAGAAGCATTATTTACACGAAAAAGCCGAGATCCCATCGTTTGCTATAATAGATTATGAAGGAAAGCTTATTAGGTACATAGAGAAAGATATTAATAAGAAAAGTTTTTTTGATTTTTTGGGTATTAGCCAGGTGCCGTCAAGTAGTAAATCAGATTGAACTATTCATGGAGACGAGGTAGTAACGTAACAAAAGTATGATATTAAAAAGTTTGGCAAACTGTTTGCAATATAATTAATTCATAATTTAGGTTAATAATTGGTTAGGTTAAAAATCCTGAAGCTCCCCGCTTCAGGATTTTTTTAGTTAAACTACGTTGTTATTACATAACGGATTTTTCCAGATATGCTTTCAAATCCTCATCCTGCATATGAATAACATCATTCTCTACATAGAAAAAAATATATTCATCAATGAATTGAGCTTTCGAGGATACGTAATCACCATCTTTATTAAAGAGCTTATCGTTGAGTGACTCCGTTGAGACATTCACCGTTCCAAAAGTTCATCAACAAGTAATTATTGCTGACTGACCCAGGCTAAACAAATCGCGAACCAATCCTTAAAAGCTGGATAGCTAAGATAACCATGTTCCCCTCTACTGTAAAGGTGTAGGTCGGCTGGTACACCATTCTTTCTTAGGGCCTCATAAAATAAGGTCGCATTGGATACCGGTACGAGGCTGTCATCGGCCGCATGTGTCAAGAATGTCGGAGGGGTGTGTGGCGTTACGCGGCCTTCATTGGAAAACTGCTCTAGGTGCTTTTTATAATCCGCGGCACTCTCGGGCCCGATTAGGCTATTTCTTGACCCAACATGCGTGATCCCGTCTTTAAAACTAATCACAGGATAGACCAATACCATAAAGTTCGGACGCAGGCTGGTGTTCTTTTTATTTTCTATATAGGACTGGTCAAAGTGTGTACCTGTAGTAGAGGCGAGGTGACCTCCTGCAGAAAAGCCCATGATGCCAATTTTACTCGGATCGATTCCCCATTTTTCTGCATTTTCCCGAACGGTCTTAATGGCTTGCTGTGCGTCTTGCAGTGGTCCCTTCCACTTGTCAATCATCGTCTTGCTGTCTGGTAGACGGTATTTCAAGACAAATGCGGTAATACCTGCTGCGTTGTAAGCCTTCGCTACATCCGTTCCTTCCCTGTCGCTTACCAGACCCTGATACCCCCCACCGGGACAGACGATCACAGCGATACCGTTTGATGTGCCTGGAGGGGGTAAAAAAGCAGTTAGGGTTGGCGCGCTTTGTTCGACATTTTTCGCATTGGGGACTTTCCCCGCATACAGGGGCATTTCCTCTTGGCTAAAGACACTGCTGGATCCGATTAGGAGCAACAGTGTCATGATATAGGTTGATACTTTTGGCATAATACTAAATATAGGATTAAATTTTAGAAACTGTACTCCCCTGATCCGACTTCGTATACCGCATAGCCTGGTTCTTTCCGGAGGAATGTGATGTCTTTATTGACTCTTTCAAGCTTTTTACCTTTGGAAGAAAAGCCTTTTCCCTCGAGAGGTAGCCATATTTCGGCACGGCAGTTCGCCGGGATCTGTACGTCTAGTTTGAAACCGTTGTCTTCAATTTGCCAGCTGCTGCTAATGTCGCCGCGAACCGATTGGTAACTTCCTTTTGCCCAGGTGAGATCTCCTGCGGGCTGTGGCTTGATGATGATCTTTTGAAACGCTGCCCCAGCAGAATTTATGCCCAATAAAGAACGGTAGTACCACTCAACAATGGATCCAAACATGGGGTGATTCTGAGAATAGGTATTGTCTGAATAGGCCCATGTTTCCCAGAGGGTGGTAGCGCCGTTTGCGACCATATGTCCCCATCCCGGAAAGCCGCGCTGATTGGCAATACGGTAGGCCATTTCATTTTGATCTTGCCTTCTGAGCACATCAAACATCATTTTGGTTGCAAAAATTCCTGTCGATAGATGCCAGTCCTTGGCAGCAAATGCTTCTTCGAGCTTCGTAAAAACTTTCGGTTGCTGTTTTGTGTCAGGCATATCGTAATAGAGCGCAAAGATTTGGGCAGACTGTGTGCCGTTATCGTATTTTCCGGTCGTATCCGCGGCATACTTTTGATTGACAGCTGCCTTAATTGTTTCAGCGAGCTTTTTATAATCTGCCGCATCGCTGGATTTGCCCAATATTTCGGCAAATTCGGCAATCAATATGGCGTGATGGTAATAGAACAAAGCGGCAGTTAGGGCATCGGGTTTCGGACCGAGTGCTTCGTGGTCGCCGATGTCTTTATAAAAAAGATAGTCCGTGGTCTGGGTTTTCAAAAAATCCATCTGACTGCGGAAGGCGGGATATCCCTCTTCAATCACTTGCCTGTCGCCGTAAAAATCGTAGAGCTGCTTCAACATAAATGGATAAGCGAGTTGCCATCCCAAAGGACCTGTTCCACCACCCTGACCGTGATCGGCTATCCCTACATAGGGCGCCGTCTCTGTAAAACCACCATTGGCACGCTGATCATTCCTAAAATCCTGTATGGCTTTTTTATAGAAATTTGCCATATCGTAGTTATAGATAAAGGTTTCGGCCGTACCCACGATATCGCCTCCGTAGCCCAGCTTTTCGCGGGCAGGGCAATCGGACTGTACGCTGAACACATTGCTCAAAAACGTCCACTGGGCAATGTCGTTGATTTTATTAAACAACGGATTAGAACAGCTAAATGTTCCATTTTGCTCGAGATCTGCATTCATCCTCAACCCTTCTATAGCATCTAGCGTAGGTGTACCCGGCCAGCCGGTAACCTCTACATAACGGAAGCTGTGAAATGTAAAGCGTGGCGACCATATTTCTACCCCTGAACCTTTAAGGATGTAGCTGTCCTCCTGCCAGGCGATCTGCGGTGCACCGGGACCTCCATTGCCTCGTTTTATTTGTCCGGTGACGGCCGTCATAAAATTCAGCGAACCGTCTTTGTATACGTCTTCCCCATACTTCAGGGTGATCTGTTTTCCTGCAGGACCCTGCACCTTGATTCGCGCGACACCTGCAAAATTCTGTCCCATATCGAAAACAAAGGTTCCGGGTTTTACTTCTTTGACGCCTATGGGTTGCAGTACTTTTGTTATTCTGACGGGAGGTTGCATCTGAACCGATAGCTTGCCTGTTGGGCCTGTAGTCAAGACGGCTTTTTTCCAGCCGGCAAGTGTTTGTGCCGGACTGTTGGTATTCCAGTTGGCGACTTCTTTGGTCGCATCATAATGTTCCCCGAGATAGACACTGTTGCGGATGATCGGTCCCGGTGCTGTCATCCAGCTTTCATCGGTGATGATCTTTTCTGTGGTGCCATCTGTATAGGTGATGTGAATTTCGGCCTTTAAACATGGTCTGCCGGTTTCTTGTGCCCGCCGGATGTCGTGTGCGCCAAAGAGCCGCAACGGCAGTGGATTGTAAAACCCATTGCCTAGCATAACGCCCGTAGTATTGTTTCCTTTGCGGATGAGCGGGGTGACATCGTATACACTATATAATGCTTGCTTTCCTCTAGAAGTCCAGCCCGGATCGAGCACATGATCGCCCACTTTCTCCCCATTGATATAGGCTTCATAATAACCATGCCCGCTGATGTACAAACGTGCAGAGGCCGGCTTTTTACTCGCCCGGAATTGCTTCCTGAACAGGGGTGACGGATCTTCTTGGTAAAAATCCTCATCCTTTTCAAACTGTGGGCTTCCATCTCCGATCCATTGTGCTGTCCAATCGCCCGGGTTCAGCATCGCGGTTTCAAACCAGACCGGCTTACTCCAGGGAGAAGATATGCCATCCTGATTGTAAACTCTGATCCGCCAGTAATAGCGCTTAAATGATTTCAGTGGCTTTCCTGCATAGGTGACATGAAGACTTTGATCCGAGTTAATTTTGCCCGGTTGCCACATGTTGCCTTTGCCCGATTGTGCATCCTTCAAATTGTCGCTCACCAGAATCTCATAGGCTTGCTGCATTTGATTTCTTGCAGATGCTGCCAGTGTCCAACTAAAGCGCGGCGTAGCGGTTTCAAGTCCTAGTGGATTCGAGATATACTCGCAGCTGAGGATGCCCGGTTGTAGCGTTAAAGCGGTTTTTTGTGATTCTGCTGAAGCGGAAAACAGACTCGCTGTGGCCAGAAGCAATACGGCCGTGACTTTAAAAAATAGGTTCATTAAACTGTCTTAAAATTTATCTACTAAAATATAACTTGTCGAGGGCAATTTCCTGTCTTTTATTATTGTTCAACTGTGAAAAGACTTTTAATACATAGGCTTCACCGGCGTCAAAGTATTCGATTCTTATTTTATGAAAACCTTTGGCCAAAGGGACTGCTCCACTCCTCTCGATCGCACCGTGTCTGAAATCATTGTTGATGACGAGCTCGTTGTCAATAAACAGTTTCATGCCGTCATCTGCTAGCGCTGATAAGGTGTACACGCCAGCGGTATCCACATGGAGATAGCCATCATATACCACGCCAAAAACGTCGTGCTTATCTTTGAAGGGTTTCAGGTTTAGGCTTTTGGCTACACCCTCCCCGACAACTTTACTGGATTTCAACTGATCGACCGTATCAAAGGCACCGCTATACAATTTGTACTGGAGACCTTGCTCTGGACGAGTTACGGTACTGGCCGCTAGTGGAAGACGATTGTGGAAGACTGTTGTCGTCACCAGACTTCTCCGACCTTTCTCTGTGATCACAATTGTTTTGATCTCTCTTTTTTCATTGACTGGTACAAAGAAAGAAATAGGCTGGGTATACTTAAAATCCAAGTCGCCAGGTGTCAGACCATTTACCGTATAATAGATTTCTGATCCGGGTACGGGTTTGTGGAGTTCGAAGACAAAGCGCTCACCGATCATCACGGTATCGATCGCTCTGAAGGCTTCGGGAACCCTAAAATTAACACCTCTTTTTTCTAGTCTCCTCAAGTGGACAGGGAGGGTGTGGTTTGAAAATGCCGTATAGTCTTTGCGGTCAAGATTGGTCCATCCGATTTCGGACAACGCAAAAAGTCTTGGAAAAAGCATATACTGCAATTTTGCGGGGCTGCCGATCCACTCGGTCCAGACATTGGCTTGCACGCCGAGGATATATCGATGCTTTTCAGCAGGCAATTCTTGTGGGATCGGGTCATAGTGATAGGCCGCATGTAAGGGGGCATGTCCGCCGATATTGTAAGGCTCCTGAGGGGATCTACTTTGGGCAAAATCCAGATACAGGCCTTTTGTCTGTGGGACCATGATCACATCGTGATTCATAGTGGCTCCAGCTATTCCGCCTTCCTCGTTTCTCCAGCTCATCAGTGTGGCATCCGGCGCCAATCCGCCTTCTAAAATTTCATCCCATCCGATGATCCGTTTGCCTTTTGTATGCAGGAATTTCTCTATCCTTTTTATAAAATAACTCTGCAGGCCGTGTACGTCTTTCAAATCGTGCTCCTGCATGAGTTTTTGTGTGATCGGTGATTCTTGCCAAGGTGTTTTATTGGCTTCGTCTCCTCCAATGTGAATATACGGCCCGGGGAATAGGCTGGCTACCTCGGTGAATACATCTTCCAGAAAATTAAAAGTTTGCTCTGTGGGGGCGTAAATGATATTGTAAGACCAAGGATCTGCGGATTGGGCAGGCTGCGGTAGCTTATACTCGGGATAGGCACGCAGCGCCGCATAGGAGTGCGCCGGTATATCGATTTCTGGTATGACGGTGATGAACCTTTCGGCCGCATATTGGACAATTTCCCGAATTTGATCTTGTGTATAAAAGCCGCCGTAAGGTACGGTGTCCAGCAGTTCTCGCCGGCCGAAAATGACCTGGTCTTTTCTGAATGCACCTACAGAGGTGAGCTTAGGGTATTTTTTGATCTCTATACGCCAGCCCTGATCATCCGTCAGGTGCCAGTGAAACCGGTTGAGTTTATAAGCGGCCATCAGATCGATGACCGTTTTGACCTCTTCAAACGGGAGAAAGTGTCGGGCGACGTCGACCATCAATCCCCGGTAGCCAAACCTCGGTTGGTCGTTGATCTGTACCGCTGGTATAGCAAAAGACTGTGTATGCTCTAGCGGAAGCAATTGGGTAAAGGTATGGACAGCATACAGTAAGCCGGCATCACGACCTCGAATGACGACACGCTGAGCATCTACAGATAGTTGGTAAGCTTCCATAGGCAGCTCTCCTTCATTTGTTGTATGTAGAATGATGGCATTCTTTAGTTTGGTGGAGGATTTTACATATTTAATGGGGCCGTCGTAGCCCAAATGTTTCATTAAATGCGTAAGGAGGAAGTCTATCTTCTGGTCCTTTTTACCCTCTACATAGATTCGGGTATCTTGGGTAAAACGAAATTCGCCCGATGCAGCAATAATGTGGTTGGGGGCGGGAATAATACGAAGGGCTGGTTGATCTGTCTGCGCTTTAGCTAGTGAGCAGATAAGAACCAGCGAAAGCAAGATCTTAATAAGTTTCATTAATTTTTTTATGTGTGTTTAAAAAGCTGGGCTTAGTTGAATTTAGCCCGGCTTGTCTTCTAGTTTTTGAGACTTATCCCAAGGCCGTTGGCTACGGCTCTAGGACTGGCATCGGAATGTTTGTTGACAATGCCAAAGGCATTATTATTTTTGACGACCATGGTACTGGAACCTCCTCCATCGAGATTGATGGCTTCCTCTACGCCAATACTGAACATAATCTGAGCGAGTTCACTGTAGGTCATACCGACGGAATGACTACTTTGTCTGCCATCGATAACCAGTATGTATACGACACGGTCTTTTGTGTATCCTACGACTGTTCTGGGATGTTTTTCTAGGTCTTGAAAAGGCAGCATCTTACCTTGCGCGATCAACCTCACTCCCCCGCCGACCAAATCTTGCATATCAGCATGGTTGGCCACGGGCAGAGACGAAAATCCACCAATGGAAGGCGTGCCATCTTTTTTTATGGCGAAATACGTGATGCCTGGATTCTTAGCGGTGTTTTTGATCACATTCCCATTGACAAAAATCGGGCCCCAAGGCACACCTGATACAGGCTCCCAGTCAAAAAAATCGGCATTTGTCCCCGCTAAGATTGTCTCTCCGCTGTTGTGTCTAGCTTCTATCATAGCGCGTACCGTCTGTAATCCAAAATTGGTTCGATTGTTCGGCATAAGAGCCGAAATCTTTACCTTAGGATCTTTTAGGTCTGCTCGCAGAATATAGATGCTGAGTGGCTGCTTACTTCTGTTTTCGAAACGGACAGAAGCGTAGCTGACAGACTCGCTAAGTGCTGTAAACGAATGCGAGTAGACATGAGAGACCATGCCAGAACCACTGATAATCCGCCCTACCGAACTGGCATAATAGGTGGGTGGGGGAATGACCACGGTGCGGCTGGAAAATGTATCCAGCGAGGCTTTCTCCGGAAGATATCGTGTGAGATACTGTATAGCCGTATTGGGCTTGTAGTCTGGCAATACGCTTTTTCTGTCCGCTTTGTCTATACGGATTTTACGTTCTTCATTGTCAACCGTGGTATAGAAGAGATCGATACCAACTTCGGTTGTGGAGGAAGCTGCCCAATCTATGTAAGGCTCTTCGTTATAGAAAAAACCCAGCTCTCTAACGGTCCGGTTGGATAATGTTTCGATGTACTTCTCCCCATATACCTGGGTGCTGAGCACCAATCCCGAGGTTAGGTTCCGCTCATCGGTGGTAATGATCTCAAATGTATAGTTGCCCTCAGGCAGATGCTCTATGACTTGCTCTATGGTTTTATTCCTGTCTGTACCGATGTCTATTTTGATTGACTCTTGTCGTTTATTCCAGAAGACCTCGCATGCAGAGATACCTTCTGCAATCATGAAGGATAGCTTTACCTGATTTTGACCGGTTTTGATCGTTGCCCCTTTTGCATATTCTGGCAAGAGGGTCTCTAGCTCTTCTTGAATTTGCTCTTTGCCACACGTTACAAACGATAATGCTACGATGAAAAGGAGCAAACCCTTTCTTATGAATGTTACCATATATTTTGTTTTTTTATCTCATTGAGACGAATTGTCTATTTTTCCCAAGCGAATTCTACTGCATTATTTTCGTTGAACAGATTGGTGATGTTTACTGTACCTTCCCATCCTCTAGACACCGCGCCGTATGCTGTTGCACTGCCAAATGCCAACCGACCCGTAACATTGGTATACGTATTGCCGTGCAGGCGTACTTTGTCTGTGTCGATACCTAAGTTTGTTTTTAACAACGCTTTTTTAGCCGCCACTGTTCCAGAGGTCATCGTGGTACCTTCGGCAGCGGTCAGCAAATGATCGAAACCTGTGGGTGAATAGCCGTCGTGGTAAAACGTGAATGCATAAGGGGCGTTAGTAAACCTATTGGAGGTAAAAGAATAATTCGTTGCAAAGTGTTCGTCGCCGGGATTAACATCATTGAATAAAGGCATGGATATAAACCGGAAGTTGGCATTGGTCGGAAAATTAAGGTTGCGAAAGAATGTCGTGTTATTCACAACACCATAATCACACTTGTCCCTAAACCGGACAAAATCTCCCGTGCAGTCCTCCAAATGGGAGTCGACAATGCGGACATGCGTAGCACCGTAGGCATTGTATATCATGTGGGAGGCATGGTTGATCCCTATGCGGTAAAATTTACACCGTCTGTAGGTCACGTGCTCTGCTGTATAATGTGCACCTGTAGCACCGTAAACGACTCCGCGCATATCAGACCATGTACAGTCCTCAATCGTAATGTTTTTGGCAAGACCGGGCCGTCCAGCTGTTCCCAGGATCCGCAGTACATATTGCACGTTGCCATCACCTTTAAAGTTAAAATTCTTAACCACGATATTTTGTGTATCGCGAATCTGCATCATCACCGTTTTATTGCCCATTCCGGTCAAAGCCGTAAAGACCGTTCCTGTGCCAGAGCCTTCCAACAGTAACCTGTTTTGTGCATTTCCCATTTTGTCGATAATGAACGACTTTTCTGAATAAGCTCGGGCATAGTCGCCTACGACAAATTTTACCGTCACAGAGCCTTGCGCCAGCAGAGTTTGTATACCCTGCCAGAAAGCATCATCCAAGAAATCTGCTGCATTGACAGCACGCCCACCATCTCCGGTGCCTCTGCTGATCGGTGCCACGTATCGTGTATAAACTGATGTGGGTATTTCTTTTGTAATCTGTGGAATGATATTGGCTTCACGAAATAATGTATCGATAGAGCCCGGCTCTGGCACATGTAGCGATACAAACTTGATGGACGTATTTTCTTTATAGTCCGGTAATGGGCTGTAAATGTCTTGTTTGTTCATTTTGACAAGACGCGTGTTACCTTCTGTATCTGTATAGGTAACATGTAGGGCCACCTCATCCTTTGCGGCAATTCCCCAATCTATATACGCGTCTTCTCCGGCCATAAACGTCATATTCTTGACTTCACGGTTCTTTAGCGTGCTGATGTATGTGGTTCCATACACTTTGCCACTTACCACCACGGTAGATGAGTCGCCTTGTGCCCCATAACTTACGATCTCAAACTTATGGCTGCCTTCTGTTAAACCTTCAATGATGGTATGTATCGAGTCACTCGAGGGCTTACTGAGGTCAATCGTTTTGGATTGTTCTCTTTTGTTCCAGTATACTTTGTACTCCTGTATGTCTTTGTTATACGCAAAGGACAATTTCACCCTGTTGTGCCCCGCACTAGCTTTTGCCCCCTGAGCATACTCCGGCAATAGCGTGGCGTTTTCTGCGGCGATGTCTTCAACCTTGTTACAGGATATGACGCTCAGCATAAGCAGGATACACCCGCATAATTTAATTATATTGTTCATGTTTTTTACAATTAAATTAAGTGCGGCACCTTGCGGTACCGCACGCAATTAAACTTAATATCCAAATACCGAAAACTCGGCGAGGTGAGTAGGATCTTCCACACCTTTTGTCGCAAAGATTCGGATGTGCCTTATTTGTGGCTGACCACTCACTTCGAATCGTTGAGTTGCATTCTGCTGTATGAGGTTGTACGTATTGTAGGTCGTCCAAGTGGTGCCGTCCATACTGCCTTGGATCATGAATTCCGTGATGCCTTTTACGTTGTTTTGTCTACAGGTCAATTCAACATAACCGACAGTAAAGGTCTGCTTCATGTCGACTGCCAACCAGTGTGGGAATGGTGTGTATACGGTCCAAGGTGTATGCCAGAAAGTATTGATATTGTCATCAATGGCTTTTGCTGGTGTATATAGACTCGCAGTTGGATCGTCTCTTTCCTCTCTCGAGTCGGCCGTCACCGTCCATGCGGCTTTTTCAAATTTCCGCATCTTATCTACCACCTTTTCTTCATAAGGCGTATAAAACGTATCAATGGCCAATGTGTCTGGCAAATAGGCGCTTCTGATTTTAAAATTTGTATCTTCTTTATAATCACTGATGACAGATCTCGTCTCCGATGCATTAAACCACTTGCTGATCTCTTCACCGGCATTATTCGTATAGACCACTTCCGTAGCGTATAGTCCAGATGCTTTATCCGCTGGTCCCCAAGCTATATTGACATCCTGATTGGCACCGTATTGTGCCGAAGCCACAAACCGGTTCAAAATGGAGGATTGGTAATTTGCACCATAGACCGTGCCGTTTACCTCCACTGGCACGGAAACATTGCCTTTATCATCGTATGTCCTGATGATGAAGGAATAGATTTTCTCGGGCATATTGGTAAGGATATAACTGATCTCCTCTCCGGTAGCGGGTATGTCAAAGACGACTGAATCGGCTTTGTTGTTCCAGAAAATAGCCGCTCTTTTTAAGTTAGGGTCTACGCCGCGAGGCCATGAAATCTTGATACGGTTGTCTCCTCCGTGGGCTTTGGCATCTGTAGCCTTTCCGGGATAAGTTTTACCGCCCGGTACAATAAAGTCCTTATAGGTGACATCCATCTTACGACAAGCTGTCACGGCAAAACCACATAGCAAAACTACTGCTATCAGTGTTTTGAACTTTTGAATATTCTTTTTCATCCTATGTTATTTATCGGTTAGCATCTGATTAATTTACGATCTGTCCCCAGAAACTGAGCTCTGCAATCACGACTTGTCCGGCACTACCATAAGTCGCCGTGGTTTTATAGCGGATATACCGTACGGCAGGCATCAGATCAAAGTCAAAATCTTCCCCTGCAAAGGAAGCATACTGTCTGTCCTCTGGTGTGACGATGGGGCTCGGTTGACCTGATGGCTTAAATGAATTGAATGTTCCCATCAACTGCCAGCTATCCCAACTGCCATCTGGTGCAGGGTTATTGCTTCCCCAGATCTCAAAAGAACGCACTGCAGCGCCTGAGTATTCGTAGCCTTGCCGTTGGAAGGATTTCATGCGACTAAGTACAACTGGTTTACCTAAGTCAATGGTTTGCCATTGTGGGATAGGAGCAGTTCCGGTTGTAGCAAAAATACCGGCGTTTTGCGCTAAGTTATTGTCCCAAAGTTTTTCAACGGAAAAGGACTCGACGTAATCGTAAGTGTCTCCTGGCAAACGTAATGCACTCCATGGTTTCGGAATCAATTCCTCAAACATAGGGGTGAGCGGCTTGATGAGGGTATCGGACTTGTTGTTCCAGCGGTCGCGTACAAAAACAGCGAAACGTTTTTCTTCTGGTTTATATCCACGTGCCGAGAAGCTCCCCTCGAGTGCTCCTGTATAAAAGGTCGTAACAGGAGCCCAAGTGTTTTGTCCGGTACTGTCAACCATGACCACAATAGAAAGCTTGGCCTGTGATTCGTTTGTGAAGCTCACCTTAATACCTCCGAATGTATTTTCCAAGGTAAGGTCTTTAAACACTTCTTTTACAGGCGGAGATTTGGGTGTGACACGGATGACAAGCGGATCGGATGCTTTTTCGTTTTTGCCTACACTGTAGAGCTTCACGTTGTACGTACGTACATCGCCGAAGCCCACCAATTCGAGCGTATCGATATACATCGAGGATTTGCCTTCGCGAAATACGCCCGGCTGTATTTCATACACCGCTTTGACATAGGAGAAATTCGGGTCAGCGGGTGTATCGTATTTTAATACCGCTGCACCGGGCAGCTCAGTCACCCGGACGTTGCTGATCTGTTGTGGTGCCGGAGCATTCGGGTCGATATGATCGAGTCTGCCCTCCTTTTCGCAACCAAATGTTACAGCGAGTAGGCATATCGATAGGAGTAAATAATATGTTCTTTTCATCGTGCTTAATATTTAAATCTGTTCAAATTTACCATCCTAAATTTTGGACCAGATTGGGGTTTACAGTAACGTTATTTTCGGAAATTGGCCAGAAGTAATCCCGGTTGCTGAAGGTCTGGTTCCAAATCACTTTCGGACGATAATAGGCTTCGGCACTTTCCTGAATGAGATCCCAGCTCCTGATCGGTGCATTCAGCGTTTGTACAGCGAGTTTCCAACGGCGAAGATCCCAAAATCGGTGGCCTTCGAACGCCAGTTCAATCATCCGTTCTTGTTGTATGATTTCGCGCATGCCGTTGATAGTTGTATACTTATCTGGACGTGTCGAATGCGTATCCCATGACTCTGCCACGGGCAGGAGGCCAGCGCGTTCGCGTACACGGTCGACATATGTAAAGACATCGGCTACTGGTCCCTCGGCTTCATTCAATGCTTCAGCGTACATCAAGTACAGGTCGGCAAGTCTGATGATCGGCCAAGGGTAGGGATTTACAGAATACTCTCTGACATGCCCCTCTACATTTTGGTAATGGATGATTTTCTTGATCAGATATCCCGTAACAATACCAAAAGTTGGATCGCCCTGACCATGAAGCTGTTTGCTTTTAGCCATCAAATAGAACAAATCATCTGGTTTTTTGTCGTCATACCTTCCTTGACCATACCATACTCCTCCGTCGAATGCCAAATCGGCATAAAATCTCGGCTCTCTGTCAAAGTGTAAGTTTGCTGTCGTATAACTTGTCCGAACATACAGTTTGTCTTTTTCTGTTGCTCTTTTGAGTCCGTAGCGACCGGCATAATCCCAGGACTTGTCTTCGTTGATCGGCACACCGTTCTTGCTGTAAAACATTTCGACGATTTTCAGCGGTGGGCCTAAGGCTTGACTAGAGGATACGTTGTCTCCATAAGCGGGGTTTAATCCACCGATATTCGCCAGAAGCTGCAGTGCATCGGATTGACTTTGTGTATTTGCCCAAATCACTTCGCCATTCCACCGTTGGGCGAGACTGTTGCGAATGCTTAGTTGCGTACGTATGGTATCTGATAATGTACCTTGGGCGACATTGCCCTGGAAATAATACAGCTCTATTCCGTTGGCTTCGCTTATTTCTATGGCTTCGCGACAAGCTTCGGCTGCATCTTGCCATTTTTTAAGCGATACCTCCTGATTGAATAATTGTGTTCCATCCAAGTTGCGTAAGGCCGCCTGATCGGTATTGCCATTGAAAAGCGGGCTGGCAGCGGTTACCAAAATTTTTGCTTTTAAGGAGAGCGCAATCGGCGTCGTAATGCGTCCATATCGGGATGGATCTACAATCTCGTCAGGAAGATTATTGTCAATTGCCGCCTCGTCCAAAAGTTGAACCATATAATTGAAGCACGAATCCACAGGATCTCTGTGTACACGAACCATTTCCGTGGTAGCGTCTATGGGTAGGTTCACTTTTACCATCGGTATCGGACCATACATCCGTACGAGGTAAAAATGATAATACGCTTTGAGTACTTTAACTTCTGCAATCCAGCGGTTACGCTCGGATTCTTCTATATCCGGAACACGATTGATGTTTTCCAAAAAAATGTTGCAGTCTCGCAGCGCACGGAACATATTATTCCAGTAACCGTTTCCGAAAGGGTTTACAATGTTTTGCATCCCGCGGGCAATGTTCCACATCTCACCTGCACTGTTTGGTCTACGCCAAATTTCATCTGCACCACTAAAAGCGGGGTTTTCATGACCATTGGCATCTCTGGGCATGTAAGAGTAACAGGTGTAAAGGAACTTTTCGGCCTGTGCCCGCATCGCAAACGCATTGTCTATCGTAGCCACGTTGTCGGGTACTACGTCGAGGTATTTCTGGCAGCCTAAAAGAAGTGTAAGCAGCAAAAATGAATTTATTATCGATATAATGTACTTTTTCATCAGAATACTTTTTTTATTGATTTACTGAACATTAAAACTTCATGTTGAGACCGAAATTAAACACACGCTGGAGGGGATAGCCCAATCCATTTCCACCCATCTCGGGATCCCATAAATCAAAGCTACTCAGGTTCAGGAGGTTTGTTCCGTTGACATAAATGCGTAGATTGCTCATATATAGACGTGTACTCCACTTTTCGGGAAGTGTATAGCCCACTTCGACCTGCTTGAGCCTAAGAAAAGATCCATCACGCATAAACCAAGTGCTTCGTTGATTGTTATTGTTGTTGATATTTGGGCTCAACCGTGGCCATAATGCGTAGATGTCGCGTTTGTCTTCTGACCAATAGCTATCTGCATAAGCCTTCATTACTTGTGTTTCATTGTTGAAGGGAGAAGTTGCTGCTGCATCTATCCAAAAAGACTCATTGGCCAAACCCTGGAAAAAAGCAGAGGCATCAAATCCTTTGAATCCGGCTGAAAAACCAAACCCATAAACAATCTGCGGTGTAGTGGGATTTCCGATGGGAACCATATCTGCAGACGTGATCTGCCCATCGTTATTCACATCCAGGTATTTAATGTCACCCCCACCATATTCACCAAAGTTTTGTTTCGGCGAATTCTCCGCCTCGGCGTCATCCGTAAATAAACGTTCTGCAATATATCCGTACTGTTGAGAAATCTGCTGACCGGCGCGGTAACGGTAAGATTCGAGGTATTGGGGTTCTTCGTACACCTCATAACGCCCCGTGGCATAGGTAAAGTTACCCCTAGCGGATAACCACAATCCGTTGGCAAAGGAATGAGAATAGTCTACGGAGGCATCGACCCCTCTTCCAGACGCTTCACCCACATTGGCCATAATCGGTGCCGCAAAACCCATGGTCGTGGGTATAGAGGCTCGGGTCATCAAGATGTTTTTCCGGTATTCCTCAAAATATTCGGCGATGATATTTACTTTGTTGAAGAGACCCAATTCGAGGGCTATATTGCGTTTTGCGGCCGTTTCCCAAGTGATATCACTGTTGGCATAGCGGGAAAGAGATACACCGGGAAGGCGGTGATTGGTGACACCATTGCCAAAAATAGCAGCACGGTCCTCGTTATTCATATTGACGTTAGACAGGTAGAAAAACCGGTCTTGAGGGGATCCAATCGCATCGTTTCCGATCAACCCATAAGTGGCACGCAACCGGAGGTTCGTAAATGTATTCTTTAAAGGTTCAAAAAACTTCTCGTTGCTAACACTCCAAGCCACGCCGAAGGAAGGAAAAAAGCCGAATCGCTTGCTTTCATGAAAACGCTCGGAACCGTTGTACCCAAAGTTAAACTCTGCAAAATAGCGATTGTCATAGGCATATGTAGTGCGGCCCGACAAACCTAAGTTGCGGAAAGGTAAAGAGAGTTGCAAATCGGCAGCATTTGCGTTGGAGTTGCTGCGCATGATATACACGAGTAAACCACTTAGGTTGTGTTTATTGCCAAATGTACGGTTGTAGTTTAACATCGACTCCATATAGAATACGGAACTGATGTCGCGATTATCTTCGCGATAACCTAGGTATTCCGTTGCGGTATTTTCATTGATCGGTTTGATACTATACTGATCTGCAATGCGGTCATAGGCACTCAGCTCATAAAAGAAAGGGTTATAAAACCGGCTTATGCCAAAATAGGAAGAGCGGTTGGTGTTCATCATCACCCGAAAGGAAAGCCCCTCGGTAAATGCTTTTAGATCTTGTTTGAGCTCCAATTGAGCAAGCATTAGCGATCTTTGATAGTCTTTGTATCCTTTGGTCATGTCTGCATACGGATTGATGTAGCCGGCTACGTCACCCTTGCGAAAATTACCAAACATGATGTGCTTGACATATTGATGGTCGTCATCCATAGGATAGTATGCAGGGAAAAGCACCGGATTGGAACGCATGACTTTACGGTACATGTCTGCTCCTCCGTCAATGGGACCGACATAATCGTCAAACGTGCCACTCAATCGCACCAACATCTCTGTGGTTTTGGTCAGGTCGATCGTAATGTTCGATCGCAAGGAATAACTTTTTAAATCGATATTGTTGTTGAAGTTGTTCCTACGGTCCACTTTCATAATCCCATTGTCTCTATTGAAAGATCCGGATACAAAATAGCGGGCCACGCCACCGCCGCCACTGACGTTCAGGTTGACACGCTGATTGTTCGTGTAGTCTTTAAACATGATTTCGCGCCAGTCATTTGCGGGGTATATATAAGGGTTTGCACCATTCACGGTGTTCTCTATCTTATCATCAGAGTAAAGCGTTTGGCCCAAAGGGTCACGGGTCAAGATGGACTCATTTGCCATTTTCATGTATGTGATTGGATCCGCCAGTTCGATATTTTGGGTAGGTGCGGATATCGAGTTTTCCAGACGAAGCGACAAACTGGCTCTGCCTACTGCTCCCTGTTTGGTCGTTACTAAAATCACCCCATTGGCACCTCGCGCACCATAAAGAGCCGTAGAGGTGGCATCTTTCATGATGGAAAAGCTCGCAATATCATCCGGCTGCAAACGCGCGAGGTCGGTGGTACTAAGCTCTACCCCATCAATTAATATCAATGGAGTGGTTTTATAACCGAAAGTAGTAACCCCACGTACAAAGAAGTCGGCATTATCCGCTCCCGGCTCACCACTACGCTGATAGGCGATTACACCAGCAGCTCTACCGGCTAATGCAGTGGTCAGATTGCTGGAAGGTACTTTCAAATCGGAAGGCGTTATTGAGGTAACCGATCCAATCATGTCCGTGCGCTTTTGTGTGCCGAAAGCAACAACTACAACGTCGTCCAAGATGTTATCAGATGCCTTCAACGTAACATTAATTGTACTTTTTCCTTTAACGGAAACTTCCTGACTAATAAAACCAACTCTTGAGAATACCAAGACATCTTCTTCATCAGGTACATCCAGTATATACTGTCCATTAACATCAGTAGTGGTTCCAATACCAGGCTTACCCTTAACGACAACAGAAACGCCCGGTAAATAACCAGTAGTATCAGATACTGTACCTTTAATCTCTCTAGAAACGGCAGCCAGGACCTTCTTCCTCTCCAATACGATGGTCTTATCGACGATAGAAAAAGTTAGGTTCTGACCTTTCAAAGTAGCTTCAAGGGTTTCTTTTAGTGTCGCATTTTTTAAGTTGATATCCACTGGTGAGGTACCTATCAACATT
This sequence comes from Sphingobacterium olei, assembly GCF_005048855.1. Lineage (GTDB taxonomy): Bacteria > Bacteroidota > Bacteroidia > Sphingobacteriales > Sphingobacteriaceae > Sphingobacterium > Sphingobacterium olei. Next base: position 724,701 of record NZ_SUME01000001.1, on the reverse strand, counting down.
TCGTTCTCATACCAGAAATAATACCCACTCTGGGTTTCTATCTTATTGAAGACCTTTTTTAACGAACTGTTTTTTTCTGATAATGTAATTTTTTGTGCGTTCACTGTCGCACTGACCTGTAAACAGGTGATTATCAAAAATAATACTGTCAATTTCATAATCAGAAAAATCTTAGTAATTGGCTTAGGATCGGGATAAAGTAGCTCCCGAATTGCAAAAAAATTCATACTTTTGAATGTTTGGGTTGTTTGTTTAGAAGATTAAGAATTTTACATGGGCCCAGATTTCTGCCGTCATACAGCAGAGTAAAGCCGGGATGTTCGCGCAGACCGGCTTTTTCTGTATCAGTTGATCTTTAGTAGTACTGTTTCATCTCTGTTTAGTTTATTTGGTTAGCTTATTCATTAGTAAATAACTATTTTAAGGCAAAACGGTTATCTTTCTGCCTTTCACTTCAAAATGGATATTGCTCTTTTCCAGGATCTCCAGAAGCTGATTTAGGTTTGAACTTCTGGATATTTTTCCTGTAAATATTCTTGGAGGCAACAGCGTTGAATATTCGACCTCCACATTATACCATCTCGCCACCTGTCGCATAATACTTTCGATATCGGCGTCCACAAAAGAGATTAAGTCGTCTTTCCATGCGACCTGTTGTTGAACATCCACTTTTGATACCCTTATATCGCTGCCAACCTTTGATTGTTGGCCGGGACTGAGCAACTTAGAGTCGATCAGCTTGCCGGTGGCATTCACACTACTCACTCTTACGGAACCTTCTATCAATGTTGTTGTGTAATCGCCCTCTTCTGGGTATGAATTTACATTAAAATGGGTACCGAGTACTTTGATCTCTTGTCCATACTTATCTCCTTTAGAAGGTACTTTAACGATGAAAGGAACGAATTTTTGAGACTGTGCATTCATCGGAGCTTCTTTTTGACTGGCCACTTCAAAATAGACCTCACCTGTAATTTCCACCTTTCGTTCATCGCCGACAAACGACGAAGGGAAGCTGATAGAAGATGCCGAATTTAGCCATGCTTTTGTTCCATCTGGCAGGTTGAGTTGATACTGTCCTCCCCTTGGTGTTTCCAATGTCAATATCTGTATGGTGTTTTCCGCAGCTTCCATATTTCCTATTTCTATTATACCATCTGCAGTTTTACTAATTACTCCCCCCGTTCCAGAAATAAATCCATTTGCAGCCTGTTCAAGTACGACCTGAGTGCCATCAGCTAGCGTAAGTATCGCTTTATTACCACCCGGTTCGATCACTTTCGGTTTAGCTACCTCTGCAATATCCACAAGAGACTGATTTATATCTGAAACCATAAAAAAATACGATCCTCCGAGAATTATTAAAATGGCAGCAGCAGCCGAAAAAACCTTTGACCATTTGACAACCAGGACACGTTTTTCCTCCCCCTCTTCGGTAATCCTATCTTTTAAATTCTGATATACATGGAGAATACGTTCATCAACCCCTGTCAATTCGTCGCCCTGATGCTGACTTCTTAAATGTTCGTTAATAGCCCGTTTTAGCTCTATCTGGTTATCAGATATATCAAATGACTTCATCAAATATTTGATTTCCTCTTTCGTACATTCGTTGTTGATATATCTTTTGAAGAGATCGTTTAATTCATCCATAGTTAATACAGGCTTTATATACAAGTAATACGAATCAAAACTAAAGTCCATTGAGTTCTTTTTTAGAAAAAAACCTAACAAACTGTTTATCAAACACATTATTTTTAAAATCACAATTGTTCCACCTTTAATAATTGAGTTTTGCAAAAACATTATTTAGATCTAAATAGGAATTCAATTTGTAATCTTTCCTAAAAAAAAGCTACGGGAAGATTACAAGCTGATTATAAAACCTCAAATATTCCAGTCATAATCTGTTCAATTAATTCTTCCATTGATTATTTTTTTGCTTAATTTGTTCTTAGGTTGATCGACACAATCAATTACTTCGAGGTAAACTGACCGGGACGAATTTAAACACAGGTATGAATGTCATAGAAATAGAGGAATCCAAAGATTTGCTTTTAAAACTCAGACAAGGTAGTGAACCGGCTTTTAACGAGATCTATATGATGTATGCTAAAACGCTATATCAACGAATTTTTAGTATTGTCAAAGACAGTTCTGTCACCGAAGAGCTCCTTCAGGATTTGTTTTTAAAAATCTGGCAAAAACGCGATGTGATCAATCCAGAACTATCTTTTAAATCTTTCCTATATACTATAGCCAATAATCTGGTTTATGACTACATGCGGAAAGTGGCCTGCGATAAACGGCTTGTGGCGAGTTTAATGATCAATTCAGTAGATTATTACCTGCATACCGAAGAAGCTTATAATGTAAAAGAAACAAATTTTATTCTCACTGAAGCGATCAATAAACTAAGTCCACAACAGAAGCAGGTATTTACTTTATGTAAAATTGAAGGTAAGAGTTATAAAGAAGCCAGCCAGATTTTGGGCATCACCACAGATACGGTAAATAGTCATGTCGTGAAATCGAGCCGTTACATCCGGTCTTATCTAAAGGAAAACCTGAAGCTTACTGTTGCCATCATGATCATGCTGGGCTTGAATCCCTAGTGAACACTTTTTTTCTCCGTTTCTTTACCAACGCCAGAATACTACAGCTTTTTTTATTCCTGCACAATATCGTGTGTATATCTCTCATCGAAAACGGAGACACCCAATATCTGCGTAATCTCATATATCGAGAGAGTGCTTTTCAGCATATATTTGAGCATTGCCACAATTTAACAACTAATATTTTTAGTATATTTATATCGTAAAAAATTTGATATCCATGCATTAAGTTTAAAATGTGTGACCACTAGCTAATAGCGAATTATAAATACGGGGAATTATGAGCAAGAATAAACTAGATGTAACACCAAAATTTATCACTGAGGACATACTCTTGAACAAGATATACGAATTCAGAGGGCAAAAGGTTATGCTAGACAGTGATCTAGCCGAACTGTATGGCGTGGAAACTAAGCGCTTAAACGAACAAGTTCGTAGAAATTTAACTCGCTTTCCAGAGGATTTCATGTTCACTCTTGACAAGGACGAAGTAGAAATCTTGAAGTCGCAAATTGCGACCTCAAGTTGGGGTGGTCGTAGAAATACCCCTAATGTATTTAGCGAGCATGGTGTGTTGATGCTATCAAGTGTCCTGAATAGTGAACAAGCTATTCAAGTGAATATACAAATCATGCGGATATTCGCCAAGATACGACAATATCTTGCCAATAACACTGAGGTAAAACTAGAAATAGCTGAAATCAAATACGCCGTAGAGAAAATAACCAAAAAACAGAAAGGACAAGATCAGAATATCGAACTGCTCTTCGAATACATCGATCGATTGCAAGAGAAGCAGGATAGCCCTGCTCCGAAAAAAGCAAAAAGTATTATGGGATTTGAAGTTGGGGGAAAGGGAAAGAATTGAGCGAAAGATAATTGGTTAGGTTAGAAATTCTGAAAGCTCCCCGCTTCAGGAGTTTTTTATGTGATCATGCGTAAAAACAACGTGTCCTTCCTACTCAATTATTTATTTAATATTTTGTTGCACAAATTTGCGTTATGCAACACGCTATGATGATAACGGGTATAAAATAAAGGTTCCCCGGTTTGAAGAATCTGCTGGCTTTTATACAGCCGCAGGCAGAAATACTGATAAATTTTAGACGTACTAGATCTGAGAGGTTCAAATTTGATTATCTTTAAACCATGCTACACGTTACCTGCGCTATTATCAGACGAAACAATACGATTTTAATCTGTCAACGCTCTGCCTCTATGAAGCTGCCGCTGAAATGGGAATTCCCTGGTGGCAAAATCGAACTGGGCGAAAGCAAAGAAGACTGCCTGATGCGCGAGATCAAGGAAGAGCTAGGTATTGATATAAAGGTAGGGCCAGCATTGAATATGGTGGAATACCATTATCCGGAATTCCCAATCTGCCTCTACCCTTTTGAATGTTTATTGGTTGGTGGCGAATTGCATCTCACCGAACATGCGCAAGCCATATGGGTGGATTATAGTGAGCTATTGAATTACGACTGGGCAGCGGCTGATCTGCCAATCGTGAAAGCACTAATACAGTAACGGAATGTTTTTTATCGTGTAATTTTTACGGACTTTGGTTATTCCTTCATTCTCGTACGACAAACCTTGTCAATAGAAAAGATTAAGTAACTTTAATGGTGACCCGAAGCCCTTATAAATCAAGTTGCTCGCTAGCCCATTGTACGGCTTCATTATAGCGGGTATGTTCGAATACCTTAAATTCACCGGGCATAACCTTGGTAAAAACTTCCGTAATTTTTTTTATTGTATCACTATCGGACACAATGGCTGCCCGGTTCCACTTAGCAAGATCCTTTAAGCCTAGCCATGCGTCCTGAAGCCAGGCACCAGTAGTAAAGTTGCTAACGTCAGTATTCAACACCAACATATAGTTGATCTTATCGTGCCGGTCTATAAAAGCCGTGACCTTTGGGATGACGACATTTTTAAAATCGTCTGCCGTAACCTCGCCCTTGGCTTCAAAGCCTATCAAGTTCTCGGGTAGTGAAATAATTTCTGTAATCATGACTTTTCCTATTTTTTAGTATTAACAATGCAAAGGGAAAAATGTTGCGCTTAGAAAAATCATCTTGTAGTCCCAACACACGTAAAACATTAAAATAGCCCCCCTTGCTACACCTGCATCTCCCTTTTCAACCGAATATAAGATACAACGAGCAATACCAGCCCGCTCTGCCACCTGTACAGCGGTTAGCTTCTCTTTCTTAATTTTTGTTAAGGAATTTTTCAATCATTGGGATAACAATATCACTATCTTTAAAATCATCCTTTATTGTCGTTATTTCTCCGATATATGCACCATGCGCGCCCGGAATTATAGCTAATTCAGCGTTTGCAATTTGTCTGTGCATTTCTATAGCATGTTCGGGTGTTATAATATCTTTGTCGCCAATGATAATTAACGTTGCGGCTGTAATGGATTTGAGTTGTGCGTCGGGAATATCTTTAAAATTAACCATCCTCTTTGCGTCTCGATCGTGCATGATCTGTAAACCATCCGTGTCGGATGCAACTTGTCTATAGGCCGTTTTTAGCTGTTCGGGCATATTATCCAATCTTGCCTGTTTCATAAAGTCCCAAAACCAGGCAGGAACTCCATTACGCTTGGCAAGCGCAGAGCCTAAGATAATTTTACCAACTATTTCGGGGTGACGGATGGCAATTTGTAGGGTTGTAGTTCCTCCATTGCTGAAACCAAAAAAGTCGGCTTTGTCAATTTTCAGGTTTTTAAGAAGTATAGCGATATCGTCAGCATCTTGTTCAAATGATAGGTCTGCATTTCTATCATTTGTTCGCCCATGGGCCTGTAATTCAACTGCAATTACTTTTCTATTTTTCGCTAATAGGGGAATACTTTTTCCAAAAGTTGTCTGAATAGTTGAACCACCCCCGTGAATGAGAACAATGGGTTTAGCTTGTTCGTCTGCCTGACCGGGGGGTAGGTAAATCTCGTAATACATTTTTAGACCGTTTACTTCGGAATATCCACTCGTAAAAGTCAATTCATCTCTAGTTGCTATTTCCATTTTGCTTGTTTCTGTTTTTTGTTCATTGCACGATGCCGCTGCAAAAAGCATTAGTGCAAAATAGGTAATTATCGGTTTCATGTTGGCCATAAAATTAAACTATTGATTTTCAAAAGGTATAAAATTATCCTTTAAAAGATCTTTCCATATGGCAAGAAAATACGGATTATCAGCATATCCTTCTTTATGTAATCATTATGCATGGAATTATAGGATGGCTTTATATGCGCAAGCCATATGGGTGGATTATAGTGAGCTATTGAATTACGACTGGGCGGCAGCTGATCCGCCAATCGTGAAAGCACTAATGCAGTAATAGGATGTTAAGTTTTTGTTAATTACGCCAGGTGGTGTAATAATCAGACACAACCTACCGTTTATATAGTTCATAATTTAGGTTAATAATTGGTTAGTTAGAAAATCCTGAAGCTCCCCGCTTCAGGATTTTTTTATACCAGTATTGAAATCTTGTTATTAGAAGATTAACTCGTACCGTACAGATCGGCCTAATCCTGTAGTTCTAAACACACCTAACTCGTTTAAATGCCGTAAATCACGAGTTGCAGTTGCCTTTGACGTCTTGGTAATCGCAATGTACTTCTTGGCAGTCATCCCCCCCTTAAAACCATCAACACCACTTTCAAGCATACGATTGATAGCTTTAAATTCTCGTTCGTTAAGCTTATCCTTAAAGCGATCAAAGAACTTTGCTTTATTTACCGCAAATTCTACAATATGTTTCGCTTCGATTTGTGCATCCAATATAACTTGAGTAAAATAAATAATCCAATCTGTGATCTCTAGGCTAGATTGTGCACGCTTTAATGCGTCGTAATATTGCTGCTTGTTTTTTTCGATCACCTTTGAAATAGACAGCAGTAGAGGAATTTGCAACGTATTGGAAAGAGCATATTCAGCCAAAGCACGTCCAATTCGTCCATTACCATCTTCAAAGGGATGTATACTCTCAAAGTATAAATGTGTGATGGCTGATTTGACCAGCGCCTTCGTGACATGATCCTTTGCCGGTATAGCTTGCTCTTGAAACCAACTGACAAACATATTCATTTGAATCAAAACGTCTGATGAAGGAGGAGCTTCATAATGAACAATTTCTTTGCCGTAGGCCCCCGAAATTACCTGCATAGGTTCCGTGCCTTCACGCCATTTCCCTGCACTCACCTTCGGAAATGCATTCATTAAACTGGAGTGCCAATCCAAAATCATCTGTACGGTCAGATCTTTATTATAAGACTGTCTTACAAAAGTCATTAGCTCCGCTATACCCGCCACGCGTTTGTCGCGGACAATAGTATTATCTTTCAGTCCCAAATTTCTTTTGATAGAAGACATTACATCTTCGCGACTCATGTATTCACCTTCAATTTCGGAAGTTTTAATTGCTTCTGCTATGAGGATCTCTAAAAGGGTTTCTATCTTCAGGTTGTCGTCTAAAACCGAAACTATTCCATTTATCTCGCCCATTTCTTGTGCAAATTTTACAGAAATAGGTGGCAATTCTGTTAACGAATAGGTGAAATTAGGCCAATCTTGGTATTGCCAAATGTACATAATGAGCCAATTAAAATTATTAATCACCTCAAATATACAAAAAAAATGAGCCGATTAATAAAAATAATCGGCTCATTCCAAAATCCTATCCATGTCGCCTGAGATTGTATACCACATGTTTGTTGTATAGTTAAGTAGCTGTAATATCACAGTACTCGGCGTCGTTTATAGGGTAGTAAATTTAATGGTGACCCGAAGCCCTTATAAATCAAGTTGCTCGCTAGCCCATTGTACGGCTTCATTATAGCGGGTATGTTCGAATACCTTAAATTCACCGGGCATAACCTTGGTAAAAACCTCCGTAATTTTTTTTATTGTATCATTATCGGAAACAATGGCCGCCCGGTTCCACTTAGCAAGATCCTTTAAGCCTAGCCATGCGTCCTGAAGCCAGGCACCAGTAGTAAAGTTGCTAACGTCAGTATTCAACACCAACATATAGTTGATCTTATCGTGCCGGTCTATAAAAGCCGTGACCTTTGGGATGACGACATTTTTAAAATCGTCTGCCGTAACCTCGCCCTTGGCTTCAAAGCCTATCAAGTTCTCGGGTAGTGAAATAATTTCTGTAATCATGACTTTTCCTATTTTTTAGTATTAACAATGCAAAGGGAAAAATGTTGCGCTTAGAAAAATCATCTTGTAGTCCCAACACACGTAAAACATTAAAATAGCCCCCCTTGCTACACCTGCATCTCCCTTTTCAACCGAATATAAGATACAACGAGCAATACCAGCCCGCTCTGCCACCTGTACAGCGGTTAGCTTCTCTTTCTTAATTTTTGTTAAGGAATTTTTCAATCATTGGGATAACAATATCACTATCTTTAAAATCATCCTTTATTGTCGTTATTTCTCCGATATATGCACCATGCGCGCCCGGAATTATAGCTAATTCAGCGTTTGCAATTTGTCTGTGCATTTCTATAGCATGTTCGGGTGTTATAATATCTTTGTCGCCAATGATAATTAACGTTGCGGCTGTAATGGATTTGAGTTGTGCGTCGGGAATATCTTTAAAATTAACCATCCTCTTTGCGTCTCGATCGTGCATGATCTGTAAACCATCCGTGTCGGATGCAACTTGTCTATAGGCCGTTTTTAGCTGTTCGGGCATATTATCCAATCTTGCCTGTTTCATAAAGTCCCAAAACCAGGCAGGAACTCCATTACGCTTGGCAAGCGCAGAGCCTAAGATAATTTTACCAACTATTTCGGGGTGACGGATGGCAATTTGTAGGGTTGTAGTTCCTCCATTGCTGAAACCAAAAAAGTCGGCTTTGTCAATTTTCAGGTTTTTAAGAAGTATAGCGATATCGTCAGCATCTTGTTCAAATGATAGGTCTGCATTTCTATCATTTGTTCGCCCATGGGCCTGTAATTCAACTGCAATTACTTTTCTATTTTTCGCTAATAGGGGAATACTTTTTCCAAAAGTTGTCTGAATAGTTGAACCACCCCCGTGAATGAGAACAATGGGTTTAGCTTGTTCGTCTGCCTGACCGGGGGGTAGGTAAATCTCGTAATACATTTTTAGACCGTTTACTTCGGAATATCCACTCGTAAAAGTCAATTCATCTCTAGTTGCTATTTCCATTTTGCTTGTTTCTGTTTTTTGTTCATTGCACGATGCAGCTGCAAAAAGCATTAGTGCAAAATAGGTAATTATCGGTTTCATGTTGGCCATAAAATTAAACTATTGATTTTCAAAAGGTATAAAAATATCCATTAAAAGATCTTTCCATATGGCAAGAAAATACGGATTATCAGCATATCCTTCTTTATGTAATCTTATGCATGGAATTATAGGATGGCTTTATATGCGCAAGCCAATGGGTGGACAATCGTGACCTATTAAATTACGACTGGGTGGCGGCCGATCTGCTAATCGTCAAGACCCTCATGCTGTAACAGAATGTTAAATTTTTGACAGTAAACTGCCTACAAACCAATTTGATGCATTTTTTTTATTATAATTTTAAAATATTGGTCTTTATTTTCTCCATTCAAAAAGCTCTTGTTAATCCAGTCCTGAATTTGATCGGATCGAACAGAGAAGTCCTTATAAATGTTATCCCGAACCTGTTCCGCAATACCCAAACTCATAGCAAACTGATCGAAGTCTGATCGCTTTATCTTTCTTTTTCGCCCCCCTAAGGTCAACGCCAGATCTTCCTGGTCTTTGGGATAGATCAAGTTTACATTCAATAGATCATATACGGGTGAAAATAAAATACCTTTATCGGTATGCACTAAAGAGAAGTTTTTCAGATGCATGTCGTTATTGCCAGTCAGAAAACTAAAAAGCACTAAGCGAAAGTATTTAATAACATCCAAACCCGAATTGGTAGTATATTTCTTAATAATTTTCCCTACACGCTCGTACGAGCTTTTATACTTCTGCTCTGTCAATAGTTCGGAAAGTTGACATAGATCTTCGACATGAATTTTCTTTCCATTTTTGCGATCAAAACGTTTGGTGATATAAGCTAGTTCTCCCGTTGAAGTTCGAATTAGCGCATGATCAGCTGTTTCGATTCTAAATAGCTCAGCCAAATGCATCGTCAAATCTTCTACCTCTGGCATAAAAGGAAATTCTGAGGATTGTGGTTTCAAAATATAATCTCCCCAAAGACCGACTAAAGTTAATCGTTTATTCCCTTTTTCACCGGCTAGACTAAGTGATAATTTTGGCTGTACTCCGGTTAATGCCAATCGCTCATTAACCGTAATTTGAGCTAATTTATTTAGCTTCTCCTTATCCAATTCCAAGGTTGGAACCGATGTTGTTCCAAAGAACTTCTTCGAACAGGTAGCATGATAGTTCCCGTATTCCACAGGTTTATAACAAAATAAGCAATTAGCCATAATGGTCCGCCTCCATCGGATATACTGAAACTGCTCCTATGGCATCTTTGCATAGATTGACCAACAGTTCAAAACGATCTCTCGGGTTGAGCTTCCAGTGCTTTTCGCCAATATCCAAGAGCCAGCCCTCCGGTATTAAACCATCGAAAAACGGAAAAAGAACATTGCTATGGTATGGATGTTCTGAAAGTGGTAAAGCTAAGCTGATCGGTTTGGGATCAACGGATTGAAGATACTCATTTAGGTAAGTAAATGAATAGCCGCTATCTCCTTCTATGAGATATCCAGCTAACCGATCCTGATAAAATATTTTTGCTTGTCGTGCCATTATTCTCTCGCTTTATCGACTACACCAACCTCTTTCCCAAATAACGCCAGCACATCGTTCACTTTATCCAGTCGAAGTGTTTTCTTGCCCTGTTCTAAGTCACGAACAAAGCGCAGGCCAACACCTGCATTGAATGCTAAATCTTCCTGCGTAAGCTTTAATTCCTTGCGTTTTTGCTTGACAAATAATCTTAAAGAATCCATATTTATACCTTTTCTGGTATAAATATACGAAAAATAGATATATTATATCATTTAGGGTATAAAAATAGATTTTTCACAAGAAATATACCCGTATAGGTATACATGTGCCCCATGAAATATAGTTAGCTTCTTTATAATCGCGATACCCAGGATAGGTTGAGATGATAAAGCGCACTATAACTGTTAGGCGAGGTAATGAAAAGCGGTCATCTCGAAGGAAATTCCGCAATAAGGCCCTCCTGCTTGTCATTCATTTAATATTTTGATTTACACAGATTTGCTATATGCAACGCAATGAAGAGGATAAGGATAAGTATATGGAAAAAGATCAACAATCTTAATTTTAATTACCCCGAATTCGGGGTAATTGAACAGGAAGCTGGAACAAAAAGATTCATTATGTATGTCGGGCAATGGATTCAAAGAACGAGTGCAACCGGAATAATCGTCAAATCGGGACAATATGGTAGAACTTTTGAATGTTAAGTTTTTGTTAATTCCGGCAGGTGCAGTAATAACCTGCCAGATACTGCCGTTTATATAGTATTCATAATTTAGGTTAATAATTGGTTAGTTAGAAAATCCTGAAGCTCCCTCGCTTCAGGATTTTTTATGTGATCTCGCATACCTCGCCCCTCTTCTAAATGAGTAACGCATAAAGGGCTTTGCTATGTCTTATGTTTTGGTTCATAAATCAATCTTAAGAACGAACTAAGTCGTTCATTTTCCCGACTTATCGGAACACCTACGACGATACCTATGATAAGATTATCAGCGATGCCGACACGCATCTGAGGCCGGACAATCATATCGAAATCTCCTGAATTAAATTCCTTGTTAAACTCAACTCCAACAAAATTTCTTGTCCCGGACATCATATAATGAATATTGCTATTTATTTGCCAGCTCGTGTTAATCGATTGGTCTGCAAAGTGATGTTTGAATGCTGGGCCAGTATATAATAATGTATGAAAATTACTACCTAAACGCCTGGCAGCGATGAAAAAAGGGTTATAAACATTTCCTGTTAAAAAGCTTTCCTTTCCGTATTTACTAAATTCAGTGAGCTCCAGTTCATGTATGTAACCAATTGCCATACTTGTTTGATATTTTTCTGAAACGTAAAATGAATACTGCCCAGCAAACTTAAAACTATTTAGGTTGCTACTTGGGGCTACTTTATCATTAGAGGTTGGATAATATATAGAAAAAGGAAGTTCGATCTCTAGTCCCAGCCTGTCTATCGGAGCCCATTCATATTCTATTAAAGCGGTATACTCGTCGTATGTATTGTTATCGGTTAAACCAAGCCCTATATTCCATTCCTTTTCACCTTTTCTAGCTCCAAGATCCCGAATAAGATCAATATACAGAGGCTCCGCATGTAGAACTTTAACGGGCAGTTTATCGTGCTCGATCTCATGGATATAAACACTGTCCCTTTTTCCGTTGTCTTCTTTTTGTTGAGCAGTCGTACTTATCGTGAACAAGCACATTGTAATGAATAAAATATCATTTTTCATTTTCTATAAATTTAAGTCTATTATATTCAAACACGATTAAAATAATAAAGGGTCTTAACAACAATTCGCAGACAAATATCCTCTTTTAAAAATTATAAATCCATTAGAGATAGATTAGAAACAGATTAGAACTTAAATATTGTTAGTAAAAAGTACACTTCTGAACCTCATAAGTATAAAACATATATATACTTTATATCTTATCCTGTAATTTTTAGTGATTGTATCACCCCGTCAATAAGCTCAAAATGATACGTCAGCACAGCAGGGCTGCCTTCAAAATTTCCTGAAATCTCAGCTTTCAAAATTTCTTCGGCCTCTACATATTGAAGTGGTTTTATGACTGTCTTAAATTCGTCGTTGGCTTTTTGAATCCAACGCTGTATTTCCGCTCGTCCGTGGTATGTTATTCCTTCATCTATAACGTGGGCAGTTTCAGAAAAACAATTGGCATAAGCGTGGCTATCAAAGTTGTCCTGTGCCTTAATTAGTGCTGCGATTGTGTTTGGTAAGTTCATAATATTCATTTTAAATGTTGTTAAATTGTGGGTATGGTACCACCGTCAATAATGTATTCTGTACCTGTTAAATAATTAGCTCTTGGAGACACTAAAAAGCCGATGAATTCGGCGATTTCTTCGGGTTGTGCTGGACGTCCGATTGGAATCCCGCCTAATGCGTCCATTACGCTTTGGATGGCTTGCGCTATGGGAATGTTTGCGCTGTTGGAAATCCGTTCCATCATTCGTGTTGCCGATTCGGTCTTTATCCAGCCTGGCGAAACGGTTAAAACACGAATACCTTTGGGCGAGACTTCTTTCGACAAACCTTTGCTGTAATTTATTAACCCGGCTTTTGCTGCGGCATACGGCAACGTTGAATCGTGTAAAGGTAACCTTCCCTGAATGGATGCGATATGAATGATGACTCCACTTTCCTGTGCTAGCATCTGAGGCAATAGCTCCCTATCCAACCGGACCGGCGCAAGGAGATTGGTTCGAATGGTTTGCTCCCAGTCTTCGTCGCTCAAGACGGCAAACCCACCGGCCTGCGTTTCAGAACTGCCAAGATTGTTTACTAAAATATCGAGCCTTCCAAATTTTGATAAAATTTTCTTTGCTACGGCCCGCGTCCCTTCGGGCTTACTTAAATCTGCTGAAATAAAATAAAGTTTCTCATTTTGTTCTTCAGGAGCATTTCTTGCCGTAATGATAACGGTAGCTCCTGCGCTAGATAGCCTTTCGGCAATGGCTTTCCCCGCTCCTTTTGTACCGCCTGTTACCAAGGCAATCTTACCCGATAATTCGTTATTGATATTAAATCTGTTTTCCATAGATGAATATTTTGCACAAAATTGCATTGTACTTTCACTTTATACAAGTACGGAAATACGATTCGCATAGGGATAAATTATTCCCCTATTGCGCAATTTAAAACATAGGATTAATTTTGTGCCATGTACGAGAGAAAGATCTTACCCAACCTAAACTGTGGACTTGACCTAATCGGTGAAGTGTTGTATGGAAAATGGAAAATTCGTTTGTTGTGGTTTATCAATAAGGGATTTCAACGCCCCAGCGAATTGCAGCGGAATATTCCCGATGCAACAAGACGGGTATTGAATATCCAGTTGAAAGAGCTGGAAGAACACGGACTCGTCCAAAAGAAAATTTATCCTGTGGTCCCACCGAAAGTGGAATATAGCCTCACGGAATTTGGTAAAACTATAATTCCGGTAATTGAAGTTTTAGGCCAGTGGGGCGATGAAAATGAAGAAAAGCTACGTGATATTATTATGAAACAGTTTCAAAAATAAAGAAGGAGGCTTTATATAATATTTACCAGCTTATATAGGATATTACCAAAAGTTTTATACTACGGTTTTTGTTATGTAATTTCCGTGCTAACAGACCTAGGAATTCAGTAATCAAATGAAATAGCGGAACAAAATATCCGCTAGCATCTTAAAATGGAAAGAATAGTAGCTCAATATTATATAGAAACTCCCCTACCCGTTGAAAAAGCTGCGGCTGTCTTGGCCGGGGAGCAATCCTCAGGTACTTTTGTAGATATACCTGGCGAAACGGACGAATTAAAGAAGCGGTTTGCGGCTAAAGTAGAAGCTATTCAGCTTCTCGATGTGGTCGACACACCCGCGACACCTGGCCCTAGCAGGATTGGGCAACAGTATCAGCGCGCTAACATTTGGGTATCATGGTCTGTTGAAAACTTCGGCAACAACCTCCCCGTGATGATCTCTACACTTCAAGGAAACCTGTATGAGCTCACCCAATTTACAGGGCTTAAATTAATGGATATCACATTACCAGATACCATGACCCAACAATTTAGAGGTCCTCAGTTTGGTATTGATGGATGTAGAAAGTTAACTGGTGTTTATAACCGTCCATTAATAGGAACAATTATTAAGCCTAGCATAGGTCTTACACCTACACAGACTGCTGATATTGTTTCGGTGCTTGTAGCGGCAGGTATCGATTTTATAAAAGATGATGAGTTGCTTTCTTCCTCTGCTAATTCACCATTCGCTGCGCGGGTAGATGCAGTTATGGCTGTCATCAACGCATATGCCGATAAAACAGGTAAAAAAGTCATGTATGCGTTTAATATCAGCGATGACATGGATGATATGCAGCGCAATTATGATAAGATCGTGGAGGCCGAAGGTACATGTGCGATGATAAGTCTCAATAGTGTGGGCACATCAGCCGTAAAGAAGATTTGTGACCGCGGAGAATTAGCAATACACGGTCATCGAAATGGGTGGGGTATGTTCAACCGCCACCCGTTATTGGGTATCGAGTTTCCTGCATATCAAAAATTGTGGAGACTGGCCGGTGTGGATCAAATCCATGTGAACGGTATCCAAAACAAATTCTGGGAGTCGGACGACTCGGTCGTCAAATCGATAGAATCGTGTCTGGAACCGATCACCGGTATGCAAACGGTCTTACCTGTGGTATCTTCGGGTCAATGGGGCGGACAAGCACCCGAAACCTACCGCCGTACAAAGACTACAGATCTTCTTTATATGGCTGGCGGGGGTATCTTAGGACATCCGGCAGGCGCCTCAGGAGGGGTCAAAGCCTTACAACAAGCATGGAAAGGTGCTATAGAAGGACAATCCATAGAAGAGATTGCTCGGCAACATCCAGAGTTTGCGCTTTCGGTAGCTAAATTTGGGAAAAAGTGATGGAAGCAGAACGATTATTTCTGGCCTTCTATGGTGATGACTTTACCGGTTCGACAGACGCGTTGGATTTCCTAAGCCGGGCAGGGATAAAGACTATCCTCTTTATTGATATACCAAACGCTGAAAGATTAAAAAAATTCGAAGGTGTGCAGGCAATAGGAATTGCCGGTACTAGCCGAAGTATGTCTCCAGATGAAATGGAAAACGAGCTTTCACGTTGTTTCGACTGCTTAAGAGTGCTGAACCCTAAACATGTACACTACAAAATCTGCTCTACGTTTGACTCTGCCCCACATGTGGGCAGTATTGGAAAGGCCATAGATATCGGATACAAAATCTTTAAAAACACCATTATCCCTATGTTGGTCGCAGCGCCTGCACTGGGCCGATACTGTTCATTCGGAAACCTTTTTGCCCGGATGGGTATAGGCAGTAGTGGCGAAATATATCGCCTGGATAGACATCCCTCGATGCGCTATCATCCGACTACTCCTGCAAACGAAAGTGATCTACGGATACACCTATCACAGCAAACGGACATGCCAGTTGAACTGTTAGATCTATTGGATTTGGAAAAAGGTGAAACGTATTGTATTGAAAAACTCACATCATCCGTATCTAGCCCCAGAGTGGTGCTCTTTGATACGTTCAACGAGAGCCATCTGAGTACGGTAGGGACATTAATAGATCAAATTCAAAACAGCGAAAAGCCGCTATTCTCTGTTGGATCATCAGGTATAGAAATGGCACTAGCCCCTACCGCTCCGTCAACGAGAGAAAACGGTTCAGCGTTACCTTTGGAATCTGCAATCCCAATACTGGTCATATCTGGCAGTTGTTCTCCAGTTACGGGAGCGCAAATCAATCATGCACTAACGCATGGTTTTGCCGAGCTAGCGCTAGAAACCAGCGGTATCGTATCGTCGGAAAACCAACCAGCTCTGATCGACCAGTATGCAGGCGAGGCAATAAGAATCCTAAACCAGGGAATGCATCTCGTGATACATACGAGCAAGGGTCCTGAAGATGTACGGATCGCTTCCACTAACGAGGTGCTCAGATTCTCCGATAATAAATCATCTTCCGTATTGGGCACTTTTCTAGGCAGTATTGTAAATAGGATCCTTGAAAAGGTAAACATAACCCGTATTATTATTACCGGTGGAGATACCTCGGGTTTTGTAGCCAAAGCGATGGGTATAGAAGCACTGGAAATGCGCTCTCCGTTTGTACCCGGTGCACCGATATGCAAAGCCCATACCTCATATGGGTATCCTGCTCAAGGTATAGAGGTAAATTTTAAAGGAGGACAGGTAGGTACGGAAGATTACTTTGTTAGGGCGATTATGTAAAACGAAAAGACAAGATAAATGAAACAGAAAACATTAGGATTGGTACACACATCCGCTACATTGGTGCCGATATTTCAACAACTTTGTCAGGAGCACCTACCTGGAGTTTCGATATTCAACATGGTAGATGATAGCCTGATCAAAGATGTTATTTCCAAGGGGGAATTAACGCCTACTACCGCTAAACGCGTGGTAAATCAAATTAGTGCAGCCGAGCAGGCCGGTGCCGATTATATATTAGTCACTTGCTCTTCGATAGGAAGAGCGATCGAAACTGCAGCTACACTGAGTGATGTTCCGGTAATACGTGTAGATCTAGCGATGGCTGATGAAGCGGTAAATACTGGACGTAGCATAGGCGTTATTGCAACGTTGCCCACTACACTTGAACCTACAGCAGACCTGGTAGCGCGAAGAGCACAGTTGGCTAAAAAAGAAATCGTCTTGAATACCAAGTTATGTAAAGGGGCCTTTGAAGCTTTAATGAGCGGAAACGCAGATATGCACGATAAGATGGTTGCCGATGCGCTAAAAGAACTAAGCAAGGAGGTGGATGTTATCGTACTCGCCCAAGCGTCTATGGCTCGGGTAGTAGACACTTTGCCTCAAGCAGACCGAATCGTTCCTATACTATCAAGTCCTGCGCTTGCTGTTAAATATCTGGCTAAGCTTATTCAATAGATGGGCTATTAAGTCCTGCGCAATAAAGGGAGAGGCTAGCAAACCTCTCCGGACATATATAACCATATAAACATATTTCTGATATGAACACTTTCCAGAAGGTGGCTTTAGGTATTGCTGCCCTATCGCTCCTGATTCTTTTATGGGCATTATTTGTCTCTAACCAACCGCTATGGCAGGCAATGGCCGCTAGCTGTAGCATCGCGACAAGTATTGGACTTGGTGCTATCGGTTCGCTACGTGAGTATCAATACACGGCTTGGATCATCACTGCCGTCGTATGCGGAATGATCTACCCGGAACAGCTGTTGCACGTAGGTCCTGTTGATATGCGAAATAAATGGCTTATCTTGTTTGTGATCCAGTTGGTAATGTTCGGCATGGGGATGAAGATGAGCATAAGCGATTTTACGGGAATTGCCAAATCAGGAAAAGGTGTAATCGTTGGACTAATGAGCCATTTCACCATCATGCCTCTTATGGGATATCTGCTCACCAGAGTTTTCCATTTTGAAACGGAAATCGCCGCAGGTATTATCTTAATCGGATGCTGTTCGAGTGGTCTAGCTTCCAACGTGATGACCTATATTGCGAAAGGAAATCTAGTTCTTTCAGTTACCGTTACCGCAATAACTACCATTGCTGCTCCTATCATGACACCATTTTTAATGAAAATGTTGGCGGGTACCTTAATTGAGGTGAAATTCGTAAATATGATGATGGAAATTACAAAAATTGTTATCGTACCACTGAGTGCAGCTTTGATTCACGACTATCTAAAAACTGCTTCTAGACCTCAATCCAATAAGGTCAATCAGATTGCGTTAATTGCTTTTGTATGGCTTTTGATCTGTTTATCTATGTGGGTACCACTCTTCGAACCGAACCTATCGACAGCTTTACTAGAGACGCTTGAGGTCATCAACTTTTTTGCTGGAGCCGTCATTATTGGCGTGCTATATCACAGGCTGACCAAAAGAAACCCCGCGATAGACGACTTCATGCCTTATCTGTCGATGGCCGGAATTGTCTATTTTACGGCGGTAACTACCGCTGCAGGAAGGGATAATTTACTGCAGGTAGGCTTTCTCCTATTTCTGGCGGCGGTACTCCATAACTGCGCGGGCTATTTCTGCGGTTATACATTCAGTCGATTAATGGGGCTTAATAAGGCTGATGCGCGAACTTTGGCATTTGAAGTGGGGCTCCAGAATGGCGGAATGGCTAGTGGGTTGGCCGGAGCTATGGGAAAGCTAGGTACCGTCGGACTTGCTGCGGCAGTCTTTAGTCCGTGGATGAATATCTCAGGTTCTTTACTTGCCAATTACTGGCGTAGAAGAGAGGAAAAAAAATCACTAAAAAAAGCAGTTGATTAAAATACTTGATTGGGTGTATACCCTGAGCATCTTACCGAACATACGCAAGCCAATGGGTGGTAACCTCGCCCTTGGCTTCAAAGCCGATCAAGGTCTCGGGAAGTGAAATAATTTCTGTAATCATGACTTTTCCTATTTTTTAGTATTAACAATACACAGGGAAAAATGTTGCGACATTTGCGCAAACTGCTGGACCTTTAATCTCTGCAAAGTTCAAGCTATCATGACCGTACTATTCCGATTCAAATTCACTATCGTAGCGGTATGAGTCCTCGGCATCTTCGTCGCAGACGGTGTAGA
Source organism: Sphingobacterium olei (assembly GCF_005048855.1). GTDB lineage: Bacteria > Bacteroidota > Bacteroidia > Sphingobacteriales > Sphingobacteriaceae > Sphingobacterium > Sphingobacterium olei. Next base: position 705,634 of record NZ_SUME01000001.1, on the reverse strand, counting down.
TGATACTGGAAAGCGCCACTTTCCCGCTTTCAATTTCATCTGTTGATTTTTTCGCAACATATATTTTGTCATATTTACGGAGAAAGCGATCATCCTGGTACGGACTGTCTCGGTAATAGTCTTCGTTTCCCAACGTATCGGGCAAAATATATTGATTGGTCGAAATATCTAGTTTGTAACTGGATATATCGCGCTGAAACGATCTGTGATGCGGATTGCTCAGGATAACATCGCCGAAGTCCCGGAAACTTGCATATTCTGCCTTGAGTGCTAGGATATCATCCCATTCCTGGTCATCTTCTCGTTTTGTATATCCCTCATCTCCACCATAGTTCGATAGTTTTAGAATGTTTCCCTCTAACATCCCCCGAAAGTCCTTATGCTGTTCCCTTACCTCGTTGTACACCGCAATAAAGTCGTTGCAAGCGTCTTTATTTTCAAAATGCCAAGTTTTGAATGTCAACTCTTCGTTATTTCGCTCCGTTAGCGAGACGATAGTAGCCCCGTGTGGCCAGCTTTTGATGAAAGGACCTGAAAAGCAGTTTGCTCCTTCATTGAATACCCGATGAATGGAATCTTCATCGTATCGCACAAAGGTGGTGCCTTCTTCAAACCCAACAAAATTCCATCGGGAATGTTCGGCTTCGAGTTGAGGGTTATAATGACCGTAGACTTCAAATAAATCTCGTCTATCGGGATAAAAATGAATACCATCGTTTTCTACGTGGTAATTTCCAAATACGGCCGTAGCGTATCCGTATAGTAAGAATTGACCGTCTTCGAAAAGACAAATACCATCGTTACCGCCATAACGGCCTACGTGTTTTTTTTCACCCGTCTTTGTTTGGGCAAAGATATTGTTCACCATAAAACAGCAGAATAGAAGTATACCGACCCATTTCAAATGTAAAGCTATATTTCCCTTTTTCATTATGCAGTATGCTAGTAATATTTTTTGACACCCATTTGATTATCGCAATTTATAACTTTTCTTCGATCTTTTAGCTGTTAAATGTTTAATACACCGGTACGTAATTATGGTATCTCCTAATTGATATTTTGCGCCTTGTGCTTCGCTCCCCATTCCTCAAGTTGTTTGATAATAGGCTTTAACTCATATCCGATTGCTGTAAGCTCATATTCCACGCGAGGGGGAACTTCAGCGTAGACAGTTCGCTTCACTATTTTGTGTTCTTCTAGCTTCCTCAACTGCAGGGTCAGCATACGTTCGGTTATGTTGGGCAATAGTTTTCTCAACTCTCCAAAACGTAATTTACCGTTAAATAGCCAAGAGCAGATTACCAATGCCCACTGTCCGCCGATGATATTAGCAGCATAGGCCTCGGGGCATTCATCAGCCAGGGCCTGCTTATTGGCGAAATTTGTCGATGTTTCTTTGATTTTGCTCATTACTTACATTTTTTATAGTACCTTACAAATGGCCGCTAACATACAAATATAGGGGGAAGTGGTTTATTTTTGTGATAAATATTTTAAAAATGAAGACATTGATTATTGTAACACACCCCGAGATTGAGAATTCACTAGTAAATAAAAGATGGATGGAAGAGCTAAATAAATACCCCGAAAAATTTACTGTTCATCAGTTGTATAAAGTATACCCTAACGGAAACATCGATGTAATTGCAGAGCAAAAAATGATAGAAGAGTACGACAAGATTGTATTTCAATTTCCTGTTTATTGGCATAGCTGCCCCTCACTACTCAAAAAATGGATTGATGATGTATTAATTTATGGCTGGGCATATGGTAGCAAAAGCGGTTATAAGATGTCGGGTAAAAAGGTGACTTTGGCGATGTCTGCAGGTGTAGATGAATATGAATATAATCCGGGCGAAAAATATAGATATACATTGAAAGATTTGACACGGCCATTCGACCTGACCTTTGAATATGTTAAAGCGGATTATCAGCCATTCTTTGCATACTATGGCATCGAGTTGAATGCCTCGAAGGAATGGATCGAAAAAAGTGTACCGCTTTACCTTGAATTTTTGGAGTCGTTTTAAAGTGAGAAAAATTTTATGACATCAAAAAGTTTGGCAAGCTGTTTGATGTATACTTAACTCATAATTTAGGTTAATAATTGGTTAGGTTAGAAATCCTGAAGCTCCCCGCTTCAGGATTTTTTTCATTAAGATTACCAACCGATTTCTCCGGTTTCTGGATTGGTTTCCTCGCTGAAGAACCTGCCTGTAGGTCCTTCCTGACCGATCAAGGCATATTTGACTACGCGTTTTGCCGCTTCTACCACCTCGCCTCCATTAAAGTTGGTAAAATCAGTTTTGGTGTAGCCCGGATCCACCATATTAATTTTGAATGCGGTGTCTTTAAGCTCATACGCGAGGTGAACGGTGTACATATTCAGAGCGGATTTTGATGATCCATAGACGGCATACTTCCCAAATTCGTAAGCGGGCCAGGTAGGATCTGTCTGGAGTGTGAGCGAGCCTACCGTAGAACTTACCATGACTATCCGTGGTTCACTTGATCTTTTCAACAGGTCTAAAAATGCTTGTGTAACTCTTACCACGCCATAAACATTGGTTTCATACACTTCTCTAAAGGTATCGATGCTCGCCTCGGATGCGGTCCAGGTCTGCGGAATGTAAGCCCCATTATCGTCTACTCGGACGCCACTAATGCCGGCATTGTTAATCAAAACGTCCAAAACATCGGTTTTGCTTCCAATGGATATTCGCGCATTTTTTACGGAAGCATCATCTGTTACATCGATTTGAATAGCTTCCACATGTGTAAATCCTTCGGCTTCTAAGCGCTCTGCCACTTCTAAGCCTTTTCGGAGATCACGGCTCCCGATGTATACATAAAATCCGTTTCCCAATAGTTGCTTTGCGGTCTCCAGACCTATTCCTTTATTGGCTCCTGTAATTAATGCTGTCTTCATGTTTCTTTTCTTTGATTTAATGATACAAAGCTGTTGTTTTTAAAGGTCAATGGGTTTACCATTTGGTAAAAAACAACTTCAACGTATGTTTTTTCTGATTCGGCTCAATGACTGCTGCGTGATGCCTAGATACGAGGCAATCTGCGATAGCGGAACCCGATTGGCCAGCGTAGGAAATTTTTGGATAAAGGAAAGATAGCGTGATGTGGCATCCTCCGAGACCAGAGGACTGCGTCTTTCTATCTTTTCAATCAGACATTTCTGGACGATCTTGATCACGATCTTGTCCCAGCCGATAATGGTGTTTAGGAGTTCGTCCCAATTTTTTTTGGAAAATATAAGCAACCTACAGTCTGTAATAGCCTGTATATATTCGGAAGACGCCATACCGGCCTCAAAATTTTGGTAATCCGTCGCAAAGTGGCTTTCGTCAATAAAGTAATCTGTAATTTCTTCGCCTTTATTGTTATAATAACAAAAACGGACAACTCCTTCGAGTACAAAACCCACCTGTCGGGGAATTTTGCCAGCTTCCGAAAGATAATCGTCTTTACGAAGTTCGATCTCGGTTGCTTTACTTTTTATCAGCTCGATCTGTTGTGGATTCAGGTTGCCAAATCGTAGAATGTATGCTATCAATTCTTCCATAATGGCAAGTTAGCAAATGCCGAAGAATGAAGGTTTACCATTTGGTAAAAAATATTGATATTTCATTATCTTGAAATCGGAGTGTGCATTATTATTATACGGTTTGATTTTTAAAGACGGTATTTGGCGGCAAAGGCATAGTACCAGAGATTAATTGTACTTTTGTTAAAGATGATTATATAATATGGACACGCTCTTTATTAAAAATATGGTTTGCAACCGCTGTATCATGGTGGTGCAGAATGAATTGGATAAATTAGGTTTGAAGGTAAAGAAAATCAAACTTGGAGAGGTAACGCTGGATAATGAACTTACACCCGAAGAAAAAGACCAGTTACATAACGTTTTAGTTCCATTAGGTTTTGAAGTCATTGACGATAAAAAAAGTCGTATCATCGAAAAGATAAAGAACGTCATTATTGACCTTGTGCATCATCAGGACAACGGCATTAAAAACAATCTTTCAGATGTATTAAGTGACAAACTTCATCACGATTATAATTATTTGTCCAACCTGTTTTCAGAGATTGAAGGCACTACCATCGAAAAATACTTTATTGCTCAAAAGATAGAAAAGGTAAAAGAGCTACTGGTATATGACGAATTGTCTTTGAGTGAAATTGCTTTTCGTCTGAATTATTCTAGTGTAGCCTATTTAAGCAACCAATTCAAAAAAGTAACAGGACTTACACCAAGCTATTTCAAACAAATAAAAGAAGATAAAAGAAAGCCGTTGGATAAATTGTAAATCTTACAAATCATTCCCAAAATTACACAATAGCCACCTCCGATAGATTTGCCAATTTTGTAGTGTTAATTAAAGTAAGCGATATTATGGCAACGAATAATAAAGAAATAATTTATCTTCCGCTGGAAGATGTAGAAAGCGAACACTGTGCGTTAATCGTTGAAAAAGGGTTAGCACAGGTTAAAGGCATCGAAACACACAAAGTAGAGCTAAACAACCACAGGGCTGCCATCACGGTTGATAACAGTGAAGCAATAGGAGAAGCGGTTAAAGCAATCAAAGCGCTGGGATATGGTGTTTCCACTGTGAAAAATACATTTCCGGTACTGGGGATGACCTGTGCCTCTTGCGCGGGCAGCGCCGAAAGCATTATAAAGTATCAGGAGGGTGTTATTAATGCTTCTGTTAACTTCGCAACGGGAAATCTTACCGTTGAATACCTGCCTAATATGACGGATGCCCGTAAACTGCAAAAGGCGGTACAAGGCGTTGGCTATGATTTATTGGTGGAAGATGAAGCCAAACAGCAGGAAACATTAGAAACCATTCACGCTCAAAAATTCCACAAGCTAAAAACCAAAACTATTTGGGCAATTATACTGTCCTTACCTGTAGTAGTGATAGGAATGTTCTTTATGGATATGCCCTATGCCAATGAAATTATGTGGACTTTTTCTACTCCGGTTGTATTATGGTTGGGCAAAGATTTTTTTGTTAATGCTTGGAAGCAGGCTAAACACCGCTCTGCCAATATGGATACATTGGTAGCATTAAGTACCGGCATCGCTTATATTTTCAGCGTGTTCAATATGCTGTTTGTGGACTTTTGGCACGAAAGAGGACTACACGCCCACGTCTATTTTGAGGCAGCAGCCGTCATCATCGCATTCATTTTGTTAGGCAAGTTGTTAGAAGAGAAAGCCAAAGGAAATACATCTTCAGCAATTAAAAAATTAATGGGTTTGCAGCCTAAAACAGTTATAGTGATACAAACGGATGGGACGGAAAAACAGACGGTTATAGATGATGTAAACGTAGACGATATTATTCTTGTAAAACCAGGTGAAAAAATCGCGGTGGACGGTATGGTAACATCAGGTAGTTCTTATGTGGACGAAAGTATGTTGAGTGGCGAGCCTGTACCTGTGCTGAAAAAAGAAGAGGAAAAAGTATTTGCGGGAACGATTAACCAGAAAGGCAGTTTTCAATTTAAAGCTGTTAAGGTTGGCAAAGAAACAATGCTTGCCCAAATCATCAAAATGGTACAGGATGCACAGGGAAGCAAAGCACCTGTACAAAATTTAGTCGATAAAATTGCGGGTATTTTTGTCCCTGTTGTGATAGGTATCGCCATTCTCACATTTATTTTATGGATCTTTTTGGGTGGGGAGAATGGTATTGTACAAGGATTATTAGCAGCCGTTACTGTATTGGTTATTGCCTGCCCCTGCGCTTTGGGATTGGCTACACCTACGGCCATAATGGTAGGCGTTGGTAAAGGTGCTGAGAATGGTATTCTGATAAAAGATGCCGAAAGTTTGGAACTAGCGAAAAAAGTTGACGCTATTATTTTAGATAAAACAGGAACGATTACTGCTGGCAGACCCGAGGTAGCAGGCATCCAATGGCTCAACAATGACGATGTAACCAAAAACATTTTATTGAGTATCGAAAAACAATCGGAACACCCACTGGCAGAAGCGGTAGTAAAACACTTAGACGGAACAGCAACTACTACTTTAACACAATTTGACAGCATTACAGGTCAAGGTGCAAAAGCCAATTACAATAACGATACGTATTTTGTTGGCAATAAAAAGCTATTGGCAGAAAACAACATCTGTATTGCGGAGCAACTGCAACAGCAAGCAGATGAATGGGGCAAACAATCCAAAACCGTTATTTGGTTTGCCGACAGCAAACAGGCGCTTTCCGTATTAGCCATATCAGACAAGATTAAAGAAACATCGGTAGAAGCGATTCGACAGATGCAGGATATGGGTATAGCTTTGTATATGCTTACAGGCGATAACGAAGCGACAGCCAAAGCCATAGCACAGCAAACAGGCATCAAGCACTACAAAGCAGAAGTGTTGCCACAGCAAAAAGCTGACTTTGTAAAAGAGTTACAACGTAAAGGTAAAGTGGTAGCAATGGTTGGGGATGGTATTAATGATAGTACAGCTCTCGCAACAGCCGACGTAAGTATTGCAATGGGCAAAGGTTCAGACATCGCAATGGATGTTGCAAAAATGACAATTATTTCATCCGACCTCACCAAAATACCACAGGCAATAAAATTGTCTAAACAGACCGTAGCCACTATTAAGCAAAATCTATTTTGGGCATTTATTTACAATGTAATAGGAATCCCTATTGCAGCGGGCATTTTATATCCAATAAGTGGATTTCTATTAAATCCGATGATTGCAGGTGCAGCAATGGCGTTGAGCAGTGTGAGCGTGGTGAGCAACAGTCTGCGTTTGAAGTGGAAAAAGTAAACAGTAAATCTCACAAATCAAACAGTAAATTACACAATAATACTGAACAACATAATACTGAAATTTGTATTATTAAATAACATACTAAAATTCTAAAACAATGGAAAATAAAGAATTTCAATTTAAGACGAACATTAATTGCGGGGGATGTATTGCTAAAGTAACTCCATTTTTGAATGATGCCGACGGCGTTTGCCATTGGGAAGTAGACACCGCAAACAAAGATAAGGTACTGACTGTTAAGTCCGAAGGTATTACTGAAGAACAGGTGATTGAAAAAATAGAAAAGGCTGGTTTTAAAATAGAACCGTTAAACAATTAACATAATGCTTTTTGAAATGCCCTTTTCAGGACCAGTTATCCATTAGCTTAGGTTTCTGAAAAGGTCATGATGTCTTGAAAAAAAGCAAAAGGATACAACTTTCGTAAACATCCGCATAAAAAGAAAAAAGCCATCAAAAAAAGATAATCTTATTTGTAAATTTGTTGTATTGAAAACTTGGAGTAAACATATTGGCTTTGTTATCTTACTGTGCTTAGGATTTTTCCTTACGCCAAGCACAGGTTATGCTTGTGCAAAAAAAGCGGCTAACACAGAACAGAAATCTTGCTCAAAGGACCAATCTGCAAAAGCAGAGAAAAAAGATTGTTGCGAAACAAAATCCTGCAAAAAAGATAAGAACCATGACGATTGCAATGGTAAGTGCAAAAACAGCTCGTGCAGGTGCAACATTTCTTCATCTTTTGTAAGCTCGACAATATCAAGTGATTTTAAAGTAACAGACTATTTTGCGGAAACTAAAAAGCAAAAATTCGGTTTTAAACAAGCCTATTATTCATCAGGCTACCCATCCATTTGGCAACCCCCTAAAATAAGCTAAAACCATGGCTTGCTAGCCATAGCTATGTCTTGTCGAAAACTAAATCCGGTTTTCGCAATCAACTCGTATATCTTATTACATTAAAAATTTTCAAAATGAAACGGAGTTCGTGAATTCCATTTCTAAAAAATTAATATTATGAACAAATCAATATCAAAAATATTGGTGGTAATCACGGTATTACTATCGACTGTAAATAGCTTCGCACAAATCAAAAATGCAAAAACAGAAACCGTAAAAATATATGGTAACTGCGGAATGTGTAAAACAACCATCGAAAAAGCGGGAAACGTACAAAATATAGCTTCTGTAGAATGGAATAAAGACACTAAGTTGGCTACAATCACGTATAACAGCGCCAAGATTAAGCAGGATGAGATCCTAAAAAGTATTGCACTAGCGGGCTACGATAGCGAAAAATTTTTAGCACCGGATGACGTATATGCTAAACTTCCGGGATGTTGCCAGTACAGTAGAGAATTAAAGCCGGTCGTAAAATCTAATGATGCAGGTGGGAATATGAAAAATGAACATGCAAGCCATAATCACAGCGAGATGGCTACAACAAATACTGCCCATGCTCAAAATGCACCACAACTGAAGGCCGTTTTCGACAATTATTTTTCAGTGAAAGATGCTTTGGTAAAAACGGATGCAGGTACTGCATTCGACAAAGCTACAGCACTGATAAAAGCAATTAAAGGGGTAGAGATGACAAAGCTTTCTACTGACGAACATACAGTTTGGATGAAAGTAATGAAAGACTTAACGGCAAATGCTGAAAAGATTGCTGCTTCCAAAGATGTTGCAAAGCAAAGAGAAAATTTCGCTTTACTTTCTAAAAATATGTATGAATTAGCTAAGGTGTCGAAACACGAAAAACCTATATATTATCAGCATTGCCCAATGTACAGTAGTGGGAAAGGTGCATATTGGCTAAGTAAGGAAGCGACGGTTAAAAATCCATATTACGGCTCTCAAATGCTGACCTGCGGTAACGTACAGGAAACAATTAGCAATAAATAAAATTATTTCGCTTTCTGGAAAACAAAGAGACTGTGTTTCTTAAAAAAAACATCAAAATGAATATACCCCAAAAAAATTTTACTATAAGGTTGCTACAGGTAGTTTTCATACTTTTATGTTCGCAATCCCTTTCTGCACAAAAAGTAGTGCGATACGAGCTGTATGTAAAAGATACGCTTGTAAACTACGCAGGAAAAGAAAAGAGAGCAATTGCAGTAAATGGGCAAATACCAATGCCTACGCTTACGTTCATAGAAGGCGATACTGCCGAGATTATAGTCCACAACCAGTTAAAAGAAAGCACCTCATTGCATTGGCACGGTGTATTCTTGCCCAATAAAGAAGATGGTGTACCTTGGCTTACCCAGAAACCCATTCAGGCGGGTACAACTTATACTTACCGTTTTCCAATTATCCAACACGGAACGCATTGGTACCATTCCCATTCCGGTTTGCAGGAGCAGATTGGAATGTATGGCAGTTTCATCATGAAGAAAAAGGATGACGATAAAATCTTCAGAAAAGGGATAGATGATTTACCAACTGTACCCATCATTTTAAGCGAATGGACAAATTTAAATCCCGATAACATCAATCGGATGTTGCACAATGCCAACGATTGGGCGGCAATCAAAAAAAATGCAACCCAGTCCTACGCAGAAGCCATCAGAGAAGGACATTTCAAAACTAAACTAACCAACGAATGGAAACGTATGTTGGCAATGGACGTAAGCGATGTCTATTATGACAAAATATTAATCAATGGACATCATACTACTGATTTAACAACAGTTGATGGTAAAACACTAAAAGCAGGAGATAAAGTAAGATTAAGAGTGTCAAACGGTGGAGCTTCATCCTATTTTTGGTTACGATATGCAGGTGGTAAAATTTCAGTCGTAGCTAATGACGGTAATGATGTAGAACCGGTAGAGGTAGATAGATTAATTATTGCAGTTTCCGAAACCTACGATATTGTGGTAACAATTCCTGAAGATGGTATTGCGTACGAATTTTTAGCGACGACCGAGGACCGAACACAATCAGCAAGTTACTTTGTGGGCAATGGTATCAAACAACTCCTGTCGCCACTTCCCAAATTAAAATATTTTGAAGGGATGAAAATGATGAACGATATGATGAAGATGAACGGAGATCTGGACGATATGGGAATGAAAATGAGCCTGAACCAAATGGATATGAATGTAGTCATGTATCCTGAAATTACAGGAGAAGCTAAGCTGATGCAAGACCATAGCCAGCACAATATGAATATGGATGACGACCCCAACCGTTACGATGCAAATGCGTTAGGGGAAATCAAAACCTTAAATTATGCTATGCTGCAATCGCCCTACAATACCACACTTCCCAAAGATGCACCCGTAAAAGAATTACAATTTACACTTACGGGAAATATGAACCGATATGTGTGGAGCATGGATAATAAAATACTTTCTGAAACCGATAAAATACCTGTGACGAAAGGAGAAATTTTACGTATCACCCTTTACAATAATTCGATGATGCGCCACCCAATGCACTTGCACGGTTTTGATTTTAGGGTAATCAATGGGAAAGGTGAAAAATCGCCCCTTAAAAATGTGCTGGATATAATGCCAATGGAAACGGATACCATTGAGTTTTTGGCAAACGAAGAAGGAGATTGGTTTTTCCATTGTCATATCCTTTATCATATGATGTCTGGCATGAATAGGGTTTTTGCAGTTGATGACTATCAAAATCCGTACCTGCCCAACAAGAAGAAAGCGTACAATAAATTGCAAAACGAAAGCAATATGCCACACTTTATGGCTCAGAATGATTTTGCAACCAATGGTAACGATGGAGAAGCAATGCTACAAAATGCGAGATGGAGTTTAGGTACGGAATGGCGTTTAGGATATAGCGATATGCACGGTTACGAAGTGGAAACCCACTTGGGACGGTACATCGGTAAAATGCAATGGTTTATGCCATTTATCGGCTTTGACTGGCGTTACCGTAAAATGGGTATAGATGAACACGAAACCAATTTATTTGGTCAGAAAAATGAAAAAGATACACGCAATGCCTTCAGCGTAGGCTTTATGTACACCTTGCCCATGCTCGTGAATTTTCAGGCAGAAGTATATCACGATGGTATCGTACGTCTGTCATTAATGCGTGAAGATATTCCGATCTCAAAAAGATTGAGAGCGGGTTTTATGGCTAATACTGATAAGGAATATATGGCGGATCTAAAATACATCATCAATAAAAATATAGGTATTCGTACACACTATGATAGTGATATGGGTTTCGGTGTTGGGCTAGCGCTAAATTATTAGATCTGCTCCGAGCTATTATTAAAGACCAAAACATGGTCTTAACCATTCAATATCTATGCGGGTTTTTCGGACCCTCCATAGATATGATCCAACATGCGGTATAACTTTGGATGATCTTCTTGTAGCAATGCGGGTTTCTTAAAGAAATATTCGGATACAACGGCAAAAAATTCCGCTTCATTGGTACCCGCATATTCTCGAATGTCTGATTCGCCGGTTCTGATTTCGCGAATGGTTTTATGCATCTCGTTGACCCAGGGCTGGATCAACGACTTCGGGATAAGATACTCGGGAATGCCATCCACCTCACCATCGGCCTTGTCGATGAGGTGCACAAACTCATGAATGGCGGTATTGCCCGGATACATACTCAAAAACCCACTGCGCAATGCCTGCTGTGATAGGATCATTTTACTGCTGAGTGCACCGGAACCAACCATCCCGGCAACATTTCTCCCTTCGCTCGCTGTGCTGAATCGCTCATCAAAATAATCAGGATATACCAGTACTTCCGTGAGATTTCGATACACCCAGAGCTTAAAATGAAATAGTGGAATCGTAGCACTCGCAGCTATCAGTATTTTATCCTCGTCGGTAACTACGGCGCCTTTCTCTGCGGATATCTTGGTGTACTCCAGAAAGTAGCGCACCCGTTGCAGGAAGGTCTGTTGTTCGTCGGCAGGTAGATGACGATAAAACCGAACTTGCTTCTCGAGAACCTCTGTCATCAGTTGGTCGGTAAGTGCCGAAGATAGCGCAATTTTCTTTTTGCCTCCCGATCTAAAGACGTAAACAATTAGCAAAATACCAAGGAATGCGACAACGGCAACAATAAAATAGGAAGAATCACTCATGGAGCTTATTTATTTTTTTCGACAAAGTACTAAAACTTAATCTGCAATTCTCTGGAAATCAACTTTTCATTGTTGTAGTAATCAAAAAACCACTTCCCTCCTTTTTTCAGCACGATTCCCTTGAATTGACCACTATCCGCAATAAAAGAATCGGCTACAGACGTTTTAAAAAGGGTCAGCACTTTTTTTGGCGTGGTATCGATCAACTGAAAACCATTTGCTGTTGCCTGAGCATATAAGGTTTCCGAGGATTCGGTGCTTTCAACTGCTACCGCCGGTGGATTTGTGGGTACGACAACTGCTTCAGATGTCTTTACAGTTTCGACCTCTTGGGTTTCACCGGTAAAGGTATAAGGAAGTTCATCTAAAGAGACGAAGGTGTTTTTTAAAGCCTCACCATACGAAGCACTAAATTCCTTTTCTCTGCTTTTACCTTCTTTGCCCTTAAAAACCACGTTACCTTGGCAGTCTGTTAATGTAAGTATAAGTGTCGTGGTAAACATTCCTTTTTTAGCTGTAAGATCGGCATTAAGCGCCTTACACTTGTTATTAGCTAGCTCGGTTGGCAAATTTTTATTGTCGAAATAAACGGTAAAGCCTTTTTGTTCCAAAAATGTCTTTGTCAGACTATTTAGATTATATTGATTCATTTCTTTAAAAAAACTGAATTGCTCGGGTACCAATACGTATTTGTAGTTGTTGATCGTATTTTGAGCATATCCCGACAATGTCGTAAATAATAAAAGTAATAAAAGATTTCCTTTCATGGCATACTAAAATCTGTAATGATAAAGGTAACTATAAAAATTTTAAAATTGTTGCGCCGTCTATATGTGGTAAAAGCGAACCGTTTTAAAGAAAGTCTATTTTTCCGCCCGCAACTTTCTTTTGTTTCCGCTCGCTTGGGTTGCCATAAATGTTTATGACTCCCCCAGCCCTGGTCTGTACGTCGACACTTTGCTTTGCGTGTATCTCACAGTTTCCACCAGCATTTACACGGGCATACGCCTCTTCCGAAATTAAATCTTTTGCGATATACTTTCCGCCAAAGGCTACGTTTGCTTCTTGTTTTGTGGCTTGACCGGAGAGATCGGTCGTGCTGCCTGCTGTACTATACGATTCTAAATAATCGACATGGATTATCAAGTTTAACTTCGCGCCCTCATTAGCAGTTAAGAGAAGGGAGTCTACCTTTATTTCACCTTTTTCCATTTGTACATGCGCTCCTTTACGGGCGGCAATACGATTGAGCTTGGGTGTATAAACGGTAACCACCGTTTGGTCACCTTTTAGTAGATAGCCTGAGGCCATCTTTATACGTAAAACTTCGTTTGTTTCGATGATTTCAACTTGATTGGCGAGTTCTCCGGTTATTACGACCTCATTGTTATCACTCGGAATCAATATCACATTTATTTTATCCGTGACATCTAATTCACACATAGGACCTATACTTCGGGATAGCTGTGAAAAACCTGTTTGAATCATTAATACAATAAAAGCTACGGAAAATACTATTCTAAACATCATGTTAAATTAAATTTAAAGTTATTACCTCAAACTTAGACAAAATGCGTTACATTCATATGCGTCCGATTAAAAAAACGCTATCCGTATATATCAAATTATTCGTCAATGTCTCATTATTCAAACGGAGGTAAACCATTCCACCATTCTAGGAGCTGCTCACTAAACTGTTTTACTAAATCGGGATGCTTCGCTACGAGATTGGTCGATTCTATCCGGTCTTCGTTGAGATCATATAACTCCATACTACTTTTATCCGAATTCATCAAAAACTTCCAATGTTGCCAGCGATAGGCTAACGCAGGGCTTCTGGTGGATCCTTTCGGGACACTAAAAAGGCGTTGTTACGTCCATACTCCCACATAAGTCGTTTCTTACGTGCCGATATATTGCCTGGCATGCACGTCGTCTGTCCAAAGGTTCACATAACAGGGTTTGCCTTTGTTCTCTCGCAAAAAAGTCAATGTTTTCTCGACAAAATAGGCCACCTGACCCGTGAAAATGCCCGCCCGGGATGGAGAACATATTGGAGACGCACTATAGTAATTGGTGAAACGAATGCCCTCTGCCGCAATCTTGTCAATATTTGGTGTCTTGTACTTTCCGAAATAACAGCTGATATCCCCTATCCCAAGATCATCGGACAAGATCAAAATGATATTTGGCTTAGGTGCCTCTTGGGCCTGAACTATAAATGAGTAAGATAGGAATACGAAGACGGTTTTAATCATCCTTAGGATTCCAAGGAAAAGTAGACTTTTCATTCTTATTTATTACTTATGTCTTTTAATGGGTACGTCTAGCCCTGCGCCTGTATCACCTTGTGCTTCCATCCATTTGAATAATTCTTTTCTCATCTCATCGATAGTCGTAAAATACGATTCGTTACCAGACAGATCATGCAACTCATAGGGGTCATGCAGTAAGTCATAAAATTCCACCGGGGGATGTTTGACGATACGTTGCGCTAGCTTGTAGGCTGTTTCGTCATTTTCACCCTTCCTTACCCAAGATGTGTAAACTTGTTGTCTATTCGTGGTATCTGTCATGTATTTGATGCGATACATTTGATCCGAATTTAAATTGACAATGAGTTTAAACCGGTTATTTCGAATACTTCGAATCGGATATGCAGGACCTTCGGGTATATTGTTGTGAATGCCAAAGGCATAGTCGCGAAACGTATTTTGGGAATCTTTGATCACAGGCAGGAAACTTCGTCCATCCAAAGATTTCAAAGGTACACCTCCTGCTATTGCGACCAAGGTAGGCGTAATATCCTCATATTGCACAATGGCATCAGTACTTGTATTTTCGGCCACCGTCCCGGGCCATCGAATCAACATAGAGCTTCGCTGCCCATTGTCGTACAGGGTCCATTTTCCTCCTGGAAACTGAGGGCCTTGCTCTCCAAGAAAAATAACAATCGTATTTTCTAACTGCTTGTTATCTTCCAAAAGTTGTAATACATCACCGACCTGATTATCCAATCTCCGTACTTCGGCGAGATACTTCACAAATTGCCGACGGGTTAAATCGGTATCCACCCAATGTTCCGGAAGCTTTAACTCTGCCTTATCAAACTCAGTTGTATCCCCTACTGTCCACGGGGCATGTGGATTAGCACTCATGACAAAAAGACAATAGGGATCTTTAGTACTTTGTATAAAATCGGCAATACTATCCAAGAAATACTCGTCTGTAGTCGCTACACAATTTTTTTCAAAACCGGGCACAATTTGAAATGGAAAACTGGATTTAGGCTTTGTTACATGATCTTTTCCGGTTAAACCTACGCGATAACCGACTTCCTGTAGATAGTGCGCTACACTTTTTACTCCTAGATTTACGGGTTTGTGATTCTGATAGGCGCCATGCCGGACTGGATAAAGCCCGGTAAATAATGAGGCTCTGGTGGGTACGCACATCGCCTCTGATGCAATTAAGTTGTTAAACTTTAATCCTTCTTGAGCTAAGCGGTCAATATGCGTTGTTTGTAGATTCTCACCTCCATAACAACTCAACTGCCTGCTATCCAAATCATCAGCCATGATAATTACAATATTAGGCCGGGATGCGTTAGGCGGCGACATCGACGTATGCTGTTGTGAAAATACATTGGGGCAAAATAATACCAGCGATATTAGGGTTAGTAAAAATCGAGCACGATACGATTTTTCGCTTTGATATGGATCTGCTAACACTATTTTTCTCATAAATAAATTGACATAGGTTCTCTCTCTCTCAAATTTATGTTTTATTATGAACGAATAATTGTTATTTCTGATCAAAACGTCACCAAATCATATCATTTCGGAATAGTCGGTTTGGTTATCTCAATTTGATATCAATGCCTACGATGGGTTTGTTTCTTAATTTAGGTCACTGTTAATAACAGCCAATGTATAGCGAAAATTTTTTTTTTTTGCTATATACAATAACTTAAAAAAGATGACGTTATAATATAAAGAAGTAAAAATCAGATGCTGTGGTGAACACGCATCTTCTAGATAAAATGCTTCTTTAACGTATCTGTAAAGAATAAGCAACACGGCTAATTCGAAAAAGAAACATGGAAACAGAAAAAAAAGATACGCCACAAAAGAAGTAAGAAAGGGTTTAGATGTGATATCTAAACCCTTTTGCTTTAAGAATATGATAAACCAATTAGATTCCTATATATTTGCAGCAAATTTTTAAGACGAATATATAGTGATCAACGTAAATAACATCTCTGTTTCTTTTGGCGGAACAACGCTTTTCAGTGACGTGTCTTTTTCTATCAATGAAAATGATAAAATAGCCTTGATGGGTAAAAATGGCGCCGGTAAATCAACTTTATTAAAAATAATAGCGGGAGCAGCAAAACCTACCTCGGGTAATATTTCAGGTCCTAAAGACGCAGTTATTGCTTACTTACCACAACATTTGCTGACACACGATAACGTAACGGTATTCGAAGAGACTTCTAAAGCTTTTGAGGAAGTTTACAATATGCGGGATGAGCTGGAAGAATTAAACGAACAATTGAATATACGTACAGATTATGAAACCGACGATTACATGAAATTAATCGAACGTGTTTCGGAACTGAGTGAAAAGTTCTATTCGATCGAAGACACAAACTACGATGCTGAGGTAGAAAAGGTATTAAAAGGTTTGGGATTTGAACGTACGGATTTCACACGTCAGACATCGGAGTTTTCGGGCGGATGGCGTATGCGCATAGAACTGGCTAAAATTTTATTAAAGAAACCCGACTTAATTCTTTTGGATGAGCCTACAAACCATATGGATATCGAGAGTATTCAATGGCTGGAGGATTTCTTATTGAATGCTGCTAAAGCTGTCATTGTTATTTCGCACGACCGTGCTTTTGTAGATAACATTACCAATCGCACCATCGAGGTGACTATGGGAAGGATCTATGATTATAAAGCGAAGTATAGCCACTATCTGGAATTGCGCAAAGAGCGCCGCCAGCATCAACTAAAGGCGTATGAGGAACAACAACGTTTTATTGCCGATAATCAAGAATTTATAGATCGTTTTAGGGGAACCTACTCGAAAACATTGCAGGTGCAATCCAGGGTCAAAATGTTGGAGAAACTGGAGATTATTGAGATCGATGAGGTAGATACTTCGGCCCTACGTTTGAAGTTCCCTCCGTCTCCTCGTTCTGGTCAGTATCCGGTAATCGTAGAAGAGCTGACTAAAGCGTATGGGGATCATGTGGTGTTCGAGAATGCCGCCATGGTAATTGAGCGTGGCGAAAAGGTCGCCTTTGTAGGTAAGAATGGTGAGGGTAAATCAACGATGATCAAAGCAATTATGGGTGAAATTGATTTTGATGGTACACTCAAAATTGGTCATAATGCTAAAATTGGATACTTCGCACAAAATCAGGCGGCCCTATTGGATGAAGAATTGACTGTTTTTGAAACAATCGATCAAATTGCAGTTGGTGATGTACGCGTTAAAATAAAGGATCTACTGGGCGCATTCATGTTTAGTGGAGATGATACAACTAAAAAGGTGAAAGTATTGTCCGGTGGCGAAAAAACCCGTCTGGCGATGATCAAACTACTTCTAGAGCCGGTGAATGTATTGATTCTTGATGAGCCAACCAACCACCTCGATATGAAAACAAAGGACATTATAAAAGATGCCTTACAGGAATTCGATGGTACGCTGATTCTAGTATCTCATGATAGGGATTTCTTGCATGGATTGGCTAAAAAAGTGTTTGAATTTGGAAATAAACGCGTACGAGAGCATTTTGAAGACATCAAAGGATTCCTGGAATACAAGAAAATGAATAGCTTAAAAGATATTGAACGCTAATCTTTATACCTGTATATCCCACTCCCATACACTGTGGTAATGATTAATGGATTCAATATAGTCTAAAAAACCTTTATAAAAACTGTGCTGGCCTATTGTACTGCTGTCTCCTATTACGATCAGTTTTTTCTTGGAGCGGGTCATCGCTACATTCATGCGCCGCACATCGGATAGAAAGCCGATGTGCTGCTCGGCATTACTCCGCGTTAAGCTGATGTAGATAATATCTTTCTCCTGGCCTTGAAAACTATCAATAGTATTGATCTGAATAAAATTGGCAAATGAAACTAGTTCTTCGTCTTGTCCTACTATTTCTTTTAACAAGATAGCTTGTCTTCTATAAGGGGCAATAATGCCTATACTCGGAAATGCATGATCAGAATAGGTCGCTTTGAGATCTTGGATTAATGCACGAAGGTGCATCTTTAAAAAATAAGCCTCCTCGGTATTATAGATGGCTCCCTCAACCTGCGTTTCTTCAAACCCTGCCCCTGCTGTGTCGATAAAGAGTATGGGAGTTTCATCGCGAAGTAATGTCCATTCGGACACGGATATCGCAGCTTCTAATTGATCTGCGTAAAGAATTCTGGAAGGATAGTTCATAATCTGCGCATTCATCCGATATTGAACATTCAACAGCGCAACTGATGCGGGATAACGTTTCACTAATTTCTCAAATAAGGTATGATAAAGTCCTTCTTTGGCGTTGCCTTTGGATTTAACGGTCGGTGGCAATTGACAATGATCGCCCGCCAATATCACCTTGTTAGCCTTCAGTATGGGAATCCAGCAGGCCGGCTCCAACGCTTGGGCAGCTTCATCAATGATAACCGTTTCATAATGTCTATGACGGATGGTATGGTGATTTGCGCCGACTAACGTTGCGGTAATAACCTCTACCTTGTTCAGAATATCTTCAACGATGTAATCTTGAATTCGATCTACCTCTTTCCTGAGTTTACGCGCTTCATCAAAAAGAGCCTTCCGTTGCTCCCGTTCTGACTTACCAAAGTTACGTTTGTACTTTTGAGCCATATCGGTATAAGCACGTGCTTGCTTTTCCAAATTTTTCACTTCTTTATTGGCGCTGTGCCGATCTACTTTGGCATCCAATGTCAACTCCTGAAGGTGATCAGACACCTTGACGGGGTTACCTATGCGGGCCACCGAAATCCCGATTGCATCCAGACGCTCGGTCAATACATCAACAGCTGTATTGCTGGGAGCCACAAGCAAAAGCTGTTTATTTTCTTGCTTTAACAATGCTTGCACTGCTTTGACCAGGGTTGTCGTCTTGCCCGTACCCGGAGGGCCATGTAGGATAGTCAGCGGACGGGGGCTTAAAATATGTTGAATGGCAATGTTTTGACTGTTATTAAGGGTAGGATCTTGACAGGTTGCATCTGCTTGATGCGGCATAATCAACTCCTCTCCTATGAGCTGTCGAATAAGACGTCCTCGTTCAAAATCCGTACGTAGTTCTTTAGCATGGTCCAAAGCGTCATGCATCTCCCGATAAGAGTTTTCATCAAATAATAGATCGACACCCAGCTTTCCTCTCCGACTCCATTCCGGCAATTCATCTACCCGAAATGAAATCCGCATGGTGTCCCGGTTTACAAAGGCTATAATGCCATCCATACGGTCTTCATCGGGAGCATGATTGGAAAATAGGGAAACTGGCATACCAAATCGAAACCGATGACTTTCTTCCAAATTATTGGTTTTGTTCAAGGTTATCGTTAGGTAGTCGCCTCGGCCAAGCTCACTGTTCGTTATCGCAATTGGAAACCAGGTTAGGCCTTGTGCCCGTCGCTCGTTTAAACTGCTCGTTAAAAGCAGGGCTTCATGTTGGGCTTTATCGTGACGTTGTTCCGCATTCAATAAGGCGCTGAGCTCCTCAAAATAGTTCATATGGATATTTTCGCTGTAAAACAGATGCAAAGTAACTGCTTTTTTCTTAAAGTGCGTGATTATACCAACCAGGAAGAAGAAAGTAAACGGAAAAACTGTTTGTTAATGCAGCCAATTTTATCTAAGTTTAATCAGTATTTATGGACAATCGGCAGTATTGTTGCTTATAAGTTTCTATGATGAATGTACTAAAACTATTATCGCTATCGTTCTGCGTGATCGGCACGACGGCATGTCAATCGCCATCGGACGGGAAAAACAACAATTTGAACACACGACAAACAACCGCGGATTCAGTCAGCACAACAAAGGAGTCTAAAAAAGCGGTCGTTGATGATACAAGTGCTACTATTGTTTCTGTTGATTTGGGGCTTGCTCCTAAACAATATAACGCTCGGGTGCTCTCGCAACCAAACCCCAGATCCATTCATCCGGATTGGGAACAAAGTAAACTGGGAACTTCGTGGAGCCTATTTGCGAAAAAAAAGATAACGAATGCGCATGGTGTATTTTATGAAGGTGATCTCCTATCGCCTAGAGGTGGAAAAATGGATAAAGGTCCTTACTTTTTTATTGCCTCAGAATGGGAAAAACCTTAAATATGAACTTGCTGATGGGATGTAAGATAACCGCATTTATTTGCCTAGTATTTGGATTTATTCATGCTGATCTCGCTTTAGTGAATGGTCAAAGTCGTACCAATAATATAGAAAACAGCACGCGAAAGGATACCGTAACTATAGTGCCGCGAAGTAGTTGGAATGCGCAACCAGCCAAACCCTATAAATCGCATACACCGGTATTAATTACCGTGCACCACGAAGGTGGTAAGGTATTGCATAAAACAGATAATGCCAAACAGCGACTAAAAAACATACAAACCTGGTGCATGGGGCCCGATCGCAATTGGTCGGATATACCGTATCATTATTTGATAGCACCAGATGGTACGGTATATGCTGGAAGAAATCCGCTATCTGTTGGCGAAACCAATACGGAATATGATCCGACGGGTCATTTACTGGTTTGCTTTTTGGGCAACTATAACGAACAAAAAATAGATGAACATCTTTTAATGGTACTGACGGACCTATTGCGGGACTCTTGTAAGAAGTATAACATATCTCCTAAGGACATATCTACGCACAAGGATCATAGCACGATGACCAGCTGCCCGGGAGAAGATATCTATTCGTATTTTGAAAGTGGATATATCACGGCTGAAGTCAAAAGGAAGCTGAAATAGAGATTAAAGGACGGGGTGGTATAAATTGCTTTATCGATACACAAAAATATTCATTGTTGAAAATATTAAGCAATAAATAGCTGGTTAGCTTTTAAAGCTGAATTAAAGTTAACGATAGCGTAACATTATTTTCATTTTGCGATTCTACCTTTAGAGGTCGAAATGTATCCAACATATTTTCAATCCAAAATGAAGCAGGTCTTAACGTATATTCTTTCCGTACTTTTCCTTTTCCTATCTGTCACGTTCATCTTCGCCCAAAGGGGACTGTCTTCCTATTCGGTATCGCCGAAAGAATCAATCAGACAAAATCCCGATTTGGCTTTTAAGCAAATAAAACGTAACCTCAACGATGCGTTGGAGGAAGGAAATTACCCCCTTGCAGCGGTATGTTATCGGCAAATCGGCGAATTATATTACTATCAAGCAGCTTATTTGCAGGCACTCGATAATTTTTACAAAGCAGAGTCTTTGTTCAGAAAGCATGAGCAAACTTTGGAACTGGCAAATACATGGATAAAAATCGGTGAAACCAATTTTTATAACAAGCAGTACGTGGTATCCTTGGAGGCTTTCCAGCAGGCACTCTCCCTTTACACTTCGGTCGATAACAACAACGGCATGGCTGATGCGCTTGCTCATATCGGGCAGGTACATGAGAAAACAGAAAATCTTCAGGAAGCCAAACGGCACCAATATTTAGCCCTCGATCACCTTAGAGATGGAGCAGATCAAGCACTGATAGCCAAGATCTACGAAAATATAGGGAGTATTTATGAAGACAAGTTTCAGTTGGATTCGGCACTGCTATTTTTTAAAAAAGCATTAGATATCATTAACGAGCAAGAGGATAAGATGGCTAAAATAGAGATAATCAATAATCTGGGGGATATTTTTCGAAAGACAGGTGACTATAAAACGGCATTAGAATACACCAGACAGGCAACTTCATTGGCTAAAGATATGAAAGAATATTACCAGCTGGCAAGTTCTCATCGTGACTTAGCAAAAACGTTCTCCTTGATGGGAAGATATGACAGCGCTTATCACCATAGCGAAGCCGGCAGAGAGATCCATGCCGAAATTTTCTCCGAAGATATGACCAAACAACTTACGGTCCTTCAAACTCTATTTGAACTTGAGCAGAAAGATGATGCCATCGTACAATATCAACGGGAACGAAAGATTCACTATGTTATGCTTTTGTCTGGGATAGCCATCGTGTTGCTATTGATTTTTCTGGGCATCAGTGTTATCAGTAGACAAAAATTGAAGATCACCAACGGAAAGCGGCTCCATGAACAAAACCAGATCCTGTACGAAACCCAGAAGCGTGCTATGGAAACTGACCTGAACAATAAAAAACTGAAGGAGGATAATCTTAGAAATGAGCTGGAACTAAAGAGTAAGGAACTTACCAGCCACACGCTGCACTTGATTCAGAAAAACCAATTGCTGGATGAACTGAAGGAGAAATTGAATGCGGTGGTAAAAAGCGACAAGAGGGATCAACGGAAAGAACTGAAGCATATCATAAACCTCATCCAACTAAACCACAACCAAGATAAAAATTGGGATGATTTTCGCATCGTATTTGAACGCGTTCACGAACACTTTTTTGATGGACTAAAAGAATATAGTGATGCCTTAACTTCGTCTGATTTCCGACTAGCCGCTTTACTGAAAATGAACTTGAGTTCGCCCGATATTTCGACTATGCTGGGCATATCGCAGGACAGTTTACGGATAGCGCGGTATAGATTACGCAAGAAACTGAACCTCCCGGAAGGAGAAAGTCTTGCAACATTTATTCAACGGCTGTAAACATCCTATATCTCCTTAAAATTACGGTAACATCAGGTTAACAGAAAGTTAATGGCTATTTAAAAACAACACAACAACCTGTTTTACAATTATTTAAATCTGTAAAATGTAATAATGTTGCTGTGCTGTCTATGGATTAATTAATGTTGTTGCTGTTTTGTTTACGCACAAAAATTGTCTTGATGCCTATCGTCAACAATCTTTGTCGAATAAATAAAAACCACACCAAAAAAATGTTTAAAATGAAAGGACTACTTTATTTGTTTATTTTTTCCCTATGTTGTTCGAACACGATTGCGCAGACAAGGATTTTAAAAGGGAAAGTCATGGATTCCAGCGACAGCTTTTCGCTTCCAGGCGCAACGCTACGCTTGGAGCAGGGAAACCGTTATACCGTATCCGATGCGACGGGGTCTTTTGAGTTCTTGAATCTTCCTGCTGGAACATATACCCTCACCGTTAATTATATGGGCTATCAAGCCTATAGTCAATCAGTTACTATAAATGGTAAACAGGAACAGTTGCAGGTTCTTTTGAACCCTGCGTACAAGACTGTGGGCGAAGTACAGATTATCGGCGATATGGCCCGGGGCCAGGCAAAGGCTTTAAATCAGCAGAAAAATAATAGCAATGTTACCAATATTATTTCATCAGACCAGGTGGGGCGTTTTCCGGACCAGAACATTGGAGACGCATTAAAACGTGTCCCAGGTATCACCATGCAGAATGACCAAGGAGAAGCACGCAACATCATTGTACGTGGTCTATCTCCGGAATTAAACTCGGTAACACTAAATGGTGACCGTATCCCGTCGGCCGAAGGTGATAACAGGAACGTACAGATGGACCTGATCCCTTCTGATATGATTTCGAGCATCGAGGTGAATAAGACTTTGACACCAGATATGGATGCCGATGCCATTGGCGGTTCTGTCAACCTGATTACTCGCGCGGCCCCCAATGGCCAGCGACTATCTGCAACATTGAGCGGTGGATATGCCCCTATACGCGAAAAAGGACTGTATAATGGATCGATAGTATATGGCAATCGTTATGCAAACAATAAACTAGGTCTGATAGTAAGCGGAACAATCCAGACCCAAAATTTTGGTTCGGACAATATCGAAGCTGTTTGGGAAGTGGACGACGATCGTACCTTTGTCGAAGAAATGGACATCAGAAAGTACGATGTACAACGTATCCGCCGCAGTTTTTCTGTCGCTTCAGATTTTGAAATAAATTCAAGAAACAAATTGGAGTTTAATGCCATATACAACTGGCGCGACGACCGCGAAAATCGTTACCGTACACAGTACAGGAAGATGGAATGGGATGAAGATGAACAATCTTTTGTCGGAGACATACGTCGCCAAACAAAAGGAGGTGCTGATGGAAAAAACGGCAACACGCGACTCGAGGACCAAAGAGTGCTTAACTTCTCGCTAAGAGGAGAGCATCTTTTGTCTTCAAAGCTTGACTTTGACTGGGCAGCATCATATTCCAAAGCTTCCGAAGATCGTCCACATGAACGCTATATCGATTTTGAACAGGAGGCAGTAGTATTGGACCAGGACGTGAGCAACGCTTATAAACCGCTAATCGTTGATAATTACCATGATTATTCCCAATTTGAGCTTAATGAAGTGACTGAAAACCACGATTACACTTCCGAAGATGAGTTTGGAGCGAAGATGAACTTCCGGTTGCCTCTTAGCGTGATCGATGGACAAAAAGGACGTTTCCGCTTTGGAGGCCGCTTACGCTTAAAGAACAAGACGAGAGACAACGTCTTTTACGAATATAAGCCATTAAGTGGTTTTGAAAACATGGCAGCTCTACCGTTGGAAAACTGGCAAATGAATAATTTCGGACCGGGTAGCCAATATGTGCCCGCGGGGTTCGTAGACAAGAACTACTTGGGAAGCCTGAATTTTGGTAATACCGGGCTCTTCGAACAGGAAGCTGTTCCTTCGGAGTATCTGGCAGTAAATTACAAAGCCAAAGAGATGATCACCGCAGGCTATGTACGTTGGGATCAAAATTTTACTGAACGGACATCGATGATCATAGGAGCACGTGTAGAATATACTAAAATAGACTATACAGGCAATTATGTCGAGGATGAGGAAGATTTAGTTGGCTCTGTCAACAACAAGAATGACTACATCAACATTCTGCCAAGTTTGACATTGAAACACGATGTAACCAAAGACTTGATCCTTCGTGCAGCGGTAACCACGAGTCTAGCCCGTCCTAATTATTATGCGTTGGCTCCTTACGTAAATGCACTTCCTGGAGACTCTGAGCTTAGTGCGGGTAATCCCAATCTAAAGGCAACATATGCCACTAATTTTGATTTTATGGCCGAAAACTATTTCCAAAATATCGGTTTGGTTTCTGCGGGTGCATTTTATAAACGGCTAAATAATTTCATATATCGGTATAACGATCCTAATTATAATGCCGGGAAGTTCGAGTCTGATTTCCCGACCGTATCCAACCCTATCCCAGTCGGCGAAAACTGGCAATTTGTACAGTACCGTAACGGCGACAATGTCGATGTCTATGGGTTTGAGGTAGCATTCCAGCGTCAATTGGACTTTCTACCAGGAAGGTTTTTAAAAGGGTTCGCGATCTATACGAATTACACGTTTACCGAATCCAAGGCACATGGAATCCAAAGTAGCGAAGATGGGGATGAACGTACTGGTCTGGGTTTACCAAGAACAGCTCCACACATGTTTAATGGCTCTCTTTCTTGGGAGAACAACAGATTCTCAGCCCGTGTATCAGCAAACTATACCGCGGCTTACCTGGATGAGATAGGCGAAAGTGATTTTTATGATGCCTACTACGACAAACAGTTTTTCCTGGATGCCAATGCGTCGTACAAAATAACCCGTCAATTACGAATCTTCGGCGAAACCAACAACTTGACGAATCAACCGCTGCGCTATTATCAGGGTAGCAAGGAACGGATGATGCAGTTGGAGTATTATCGTCCAAGATATACGTTGGGACTGAAATTTGATTTATAGTAATACTCAGATATTTTTAAACTCCAAAAAATTAAAGGAAATGAAAAGACTTTTCAATATTTTATCATTTTTGGCATTTGGCCTAATGATTTCGTCCTGCCAAGACAGAATGGCACCAGTAGCCGAAAATGCGATTAAACCTACGTCTATTACCGAACCTACACCTCATGATACCGATGATCCCGCTTTTTGGGTTCATCCGACAGATCCATCAAAGAGCCTTATCATCGGCACCGATAAAGAAGTTGGTGGAGGCCTATATGTTTATAATTTGGAAGGAAAGATTGTGAACAGCTTCGAGAATATGCAACGGCCAAACAATGTTGATGTGGCGTATGGATTGGATATCAATGGCATCAAAACCGATATCGCTGTGACGACCGAAAGGAAAACAAATACGATCCGGATATTTTCGCTGCCTGACTTAACTCCCATTGACAACGGAGGGATTCCAATCTTCGAGGGAGAAACAGGCGACGGAGAACGGGATGGTATGGGTATAGCATTGTATACCAAACAGGTCGATACGACCACAATAGAGATTTATGCAATTGTCGGACGGAAAACTGGCCCGTTAGAAAATTATTTGTGGCAGTACAAATTGTCTGGAAAATCCGATGGCACAGTTGGAGCGACAGCTGTGCGTAAATTTGGTAGATATAGCGGAAAAAAGGAAATTGAGGCGATTGCGGTAGATAATGAATTGGGATATATATACTATTCGGATGAGACAGCTGGAATACGGAAATACTATGCTGATCCTGCTAAAGGGAACAACGAGGAACTTGCTTTTTTTGGCCAGGCGGATGCAAAACGGGATCATGAGGGAATCGCTATATATCAAAAAGATGCGAAAACAGGTTATATTTTGGTATCTAACCAACAGAAAAACACATTTTTGGTATATAAAAGAGAAGGCTCAGAAAATAATCCGCACGCACATCAGTTGATCTCAGAAATCCCGGTATCAACGGTAGAATGCGATGGAGCCGATGCCGTCAATGTCAATTTTGGTCCACAATTTCCACAAGGTATTTTTGTAGCGATGAGCAATGGAAACGTATTTCATATCTATGATTGGAGAATAGTACAGGAATGGATAGACAACAATCCTATGTAACAAAAACACTGCAATTTAATAATTGGCAAGTAATTTGAGCAGTTATTTGCTCATAATTTAGGTTAAAAATTGGTTAGGTTAGAAATCCTGAAGCTTCCCGCTTCAGGATTTTTTTCTATATTTCCATAAGGCAATTCGTCAAGGTTTCTTCTTGTGAAATGAATACAGTAGATAAAAAAGAAACGGTAATATAAAAATGCTTCCGAGCAGTAGGCCCCAAGCCAATACAGTAATTGTCTTTTCGCTGCTCTGCTGATCTAAAAGGGATAGTGCACTTCCATCAGCAAGCAGAACGAGTTCGGGAAAATGATTATAAGTAGCCGCTATCAGGATCATCATAACCTGAAAGGCAGCAGATATACGCATTAGAGTGCTTTTATGATGAGCGGCCGCCCAGAAAAGAACACCTATGGAGACCGTTGCCAATAAAACCGCTACCTGACCAATGAAACCTCCAAATACCCACTCAAACAGAGGAATACCTGTCCAGTACGCTGTAGCAAATACGAGACTGCCTGCCCCCAACACTACAAAGAAATATATTTTGGCTTTACGCATCAGGTAATCGACAAATCCTTTTTCTTCCGCTTCTCCAATAATGTATATTGACGCAAGATAGGCGCTAATGGCCACTGTAAAGAGCCCTACCGCAATACCGAACAGATTCCACCAACTGAGTACATAGGCTGCTAAAAAGTTTGAAGCTCCAGGATCTATCTGTCGGGAAACTGTGCTTGCCGCAATAATACCTAAAAAGAAGGGTGTGATTAAGCTACTTATCCGAAAGATTCTATTATAGACTTGTTGCCATTCATCGTCAATGGCATCGTAATGGCGAAAAGTAAACGCTGTTCCCCTTGCTATAATACCTAACAGCAGGAGCAGAAGTGGAATATGAAGATATATGGATAAGGTACTATAAATGATCGGAAAACCTACAAAAAGTACGACAATGGCAATAATCAACCACATGTGGTTTGCTTCCCATATTGGTCCAATAGATTTGTAGGCTGTATTTTTGACCCGTAGTTTATTATTTTTTCCGGTAAAGAGCTCTATGATACCTACGCCAAAATCAGCTCCACCCAAAATAAGATAAAGGTAAAGTGATATCCAAAGATAAGCGACAACAACGTATAACATGTATTATGATTTTGATTTTATTCCGAAGTTGGGATCCGTTACATCGTACAACCTGCCCACCATTTTTAACTGTCTGTACAAGAGAAATATAACGATAGCTGAAAGCGACACAAATACCGTGGTAAAAATGTAGAAGGAATATACGATCCCGGGCATTGGAGTAACAGCATCTTTTGTGCGCATGATGCCGTAAATAATCCAGGGCTGACGCCCGACTTCAGTAACCACCCAGCCCGCTTCAAGGGCAATATAACCTAAAGGTATAGCAAGTACAAATAGGCGTAAAAACCAGTTAGCCTGCATCCAATG
This sequence comes from Sphingobacterium olei, assembly GCF_005048855.1. Taxonomy (GTDB): domain Bacteria; phylum Bacteroidota; class Bacteroidia; order Sphingobacteriales; family Sphingobacteriaceae; genus Sphingobacterium; species Sphingobacterium olei. The sequence continues at coordinate 677,252 of NZ_SUME01000001.1, read as the reverse complement.
CTTTTTCTTCCAGATAACCACTAAGTACAATAGCGACAACCCACACAGCAGCATACCTAAAGTGATCATGATCTGAAACGCATAGTGGGTAATAGCGATCGGAGGCCAATCCTCCCGAGGGAACTCATTAAGTCCTTTGACTGGCTTATCGATATCTCCGTGTGCGAGAAAGCTCAGTACACCCGGTATTTTGATCGCGTAATCTACTTTTTGTTCTTCTTCATTGACAATTCCTCCAAGGATAAAAGGCGCTCTTTCCTCGGTATTAAAATGTGCTTCCATCGCTGCTAGCTTTATGGGCTGCCGCTGGGTTACGTCTTTCGCTGATATATCGCCGCTAATTGGCTGCAGCAACGCTGCGATACAGCCACAGGTTGCAGCAATCTTAAATGCCTTGGTATGGAACTCCACGTTTTTCCGCTTCAAAATCATCAGGGCATGCATGCCGGCTACCGCGAATCCGGTAGATACAAATGCCGCTAAAACCATATGTAATGCCTGGGAAAACCACGCTTTATTCAGCATTGCGGCTATCGGATCAATATTTGAATACACGCCGTTATGATAGTCAAAACCCGCCGGACTGTTCATCCAGGCATTCGCAGCGACAACGAGTATGCCCGATGCTAAACCGCTGATACCGACCAATACACCTGTAGCCCAGTGAAACCATTTGTTGAACCGATCCCAACCATACAAGAAGAAACCTAATGCGATGGCTTCGATAAAGAATGCCGTCCCTTCTAATGAAAATGGCATACCAAATATTGGACCGGCATGTTTCATAAACTCGGGCCATAGCAGCCCCAATTCGAATGATAACATCGTACCCGAAACAGCACCGGTCGCAAAAAGGATGGCTACACCTTTGCTCCACGCTTTTGTAAGTCCTTTGTAAATTTCATTTCCGGTACGGAGATATTTGTAGTGACTAATAGCCATAAAAAAAGGCATGACCATGCCCACGCATGCAAATATAATATGAAAGCCAAGTGACATGGCCATTTGGGAACGGGCCGCGATAAAATCATCCATGTTTTATAGTATTCGTCTATGCGACTAAGTTACGGATTGGTTAGCAAAAGAACAACGTAATCTTCCGTTGTCTTTAGTACTACTTTTTCGAATTATACCTATATTTACACCAATAATTCATATTAACCGTATCCTAAACGCCATAAAATGAAATATACGAATGAAATGCATTTACTTTACGATTTAAATAACGGAAAAGAGAAAGCATTCGAGTATATTTTTAACCGTTATTACAATCGTCTTTGCATATTTGCTTCTAGTTTTGTAGAGGAAACAAAGGAAGCCGAGGATATCGCAGAAGAAGCCTTCGTAAGTATGTGGAATAGCAAAAAGGATTTTCAAAGCATACTCCATCTTAAATCATCCCTCTACCAAACGACCCGCCGTATCGGATTAAACAAGCAAACTGCCCGGCAGCGAAGAGCCATCCGTACGGATAATTATTTGGCAAATCAGGAACAATTTCAGGAAAGCCAGCTACAGCATATCGTCTATGCAGAAGCTATGGGTGAACTGTATGAAGCTATACAAAGCCTACCGCCTAAAGCGCAACAAATTATTAAAGCGACCTATCTGGAAGGAAAAAGTAATCAAGAAGTAGCCGATGAAATGGGAATAAACTTACAAACTGTAAAAAATCAAAAATTACGTGCACTAACGATTTTACGGAATCAATTGAAGAGAGATTCATTCAATCTTTTAATCGCCGGAGTATTTATTGTAGAAAAATTTCAATAATTTCTATTTTTCTTTAGTACTTTTTTAATTCGGTGTGGTATCTATAGATAACAAGCGGAAAAATATGTACCAAAACGAAGAAGAACCAATCATTATCGGTGAAATTATTGCAAAAGAGATCCAAGGAATACACTTAACTGAAGTAGAGCAGGGTTTATTGCAACATTGGTTATCTCTTTCAGATAAGAATCAGGATATTTACCAGCGTTGTAAAAATACAGACGAGCAGCAACAGGCTTATGAAAAATTTGCGGTAATAGATAGTAACCGAGCGTTTGCAAGAATAAAGAAAAAAGCTTTTCCATATCAAACACCTCACAGAACTCCTATTTTAAAACGCTTGTACCCCTATCTTATCGCAGCGTCAGTACTTTTAGTGGGTATTTTTGGAACATATTTGTGGTCTATCAACATGAAGAGCTCCGCAGATTCGATTCAGCAAACTTCGCATATAGATTACGCTCCTGCGGGTAATAAAGCTACGGTAACACTTTCTGACGGTCGATTATTCGAACTGGATCAAACACAGCAGGAAATTTATATCAATGAAAATGGACTAAACTACAAAGATGGAGAACTTGTTACGGAGACGGAATCTGTTGTATCCGTCAAAATAGCTACTCCCAGAGGTGGTTTATACAACGTAACCCTTCCCGACGGTACCCGCGTAAAACTAAATGCGGGTAGCGAATTAGATTATCCAGTTAGATTTGCAAAAGACAAAAGAGAAGTTACTCTACAGGGTGAAGCCTACTTTGAGGTGGCAAAACAAGCCAATCATCCATTTATAGTAATCAGCAACGATCAAAAGATTACGGTATTAGGCACTCATTTCAATGTAAACGCGTACACAGACGGTTATCCGATTAAAACAACATTGACGGAAGGAAAAGTGCGTGTACAGGCTTTGGCAAACCAATTAGAAACGGAGCTTAAACCAGGACAACAATCCGTTTTACGACAGGGCAAACTTTCTAGAAAGGACGTAGATGTAGCACAAGAACTGGCATGGCTTAACGGAAAGTTCAACTTTGACGGAAAATCGTTGAAAGAAGTAATGAGCGAAGTATCCCGTTGGTATAATGTAGATGTAATCTACAAAGGTACCGTTCCGGATATTGAATTTTTTGGCGGGACCTTTCGCACCAGCAAGTTATCGACCATATTGAGTTTACTGGAAAGCAACAACATAACCTATCAAATGACGGCTGATAATAAATTATTTATAGCACCGGCCAACGGGAACGAATAACCGGGAACGAATAGAAGAATTATGGAATGAATGGAAGAAAGGAGGTCCAAGGAAAAAATCAGCACGAAAATCTAAGATAAATAGCGGAAAGGTAGTTGCAATACCTCCCCGCCGGAACTAGGTCAGCCAAGCTGACCATTAACTGAATTGTATCGGACATTGTCCAATTACTAACCACAACAAAATTAATGAATTTAAGTTACTTTATTAGAGTGATCAAGCTAAGTACATTTATGTATTTCGTTGCATGCCTCCAATTTGGTCATGCAGCCTACACGCAGACAGTTACGTATACTGGACAGAACATCGCATTAACGACCGTTCTACAAGCTGTAAAAAAACAGGTTTCTTACGAAGTGCTCGGCACTAGGGATCTGTTGACTAACGCTACACCGGTAAGTATAGTTGCTAAAAACATGCCATTAGAGGCATTTCTGGATAAAATTCTTGCCCCAAGAAACATTTCATACCGAATCGTAGATAAAACTATCGTATTGGAACGAAAACCCGTAAGAAAGAACACAGAAACTAAACCAATTTCCGCAGAGGAAAAGGTGCAACAGCAGAATGTCCAAGGCAAGATTCTTGGAAGGGATAATCTACCATTAGCTGGGGCAAGTCTAGCTGTCGACGGCAAAACTATTGCTGTGGCCGATACGGATGGTAATTTCACCTTGCCGGGGACACCCGACGGCCAAACAGTAACAGTGACAATGATTGGCTATAAACGCCTGACATTTAAACTGCAGGAAGGTAAATATAGCTATCCCGTTCAAATGCAGGAGGATGCTGCCGATGTAGAAGAAGTAATCGTGACGGGATATCAGACGATTAAGAAAGATTCTTACACCGGTACTGCTATCACAAAAAGTGGTGAGGAGCTCAGACAGGTCAACCCACAGAATGTCTTACAAGCCATGCAGGTATTTGATCCTTCCTTTAAATTATTGGACAATAACCTTGCTGGTGCAAACCCAAATGCCATACCATACATTAATGTACGCGGATCATCGGCGCTTCCGACTGGTACCAATGAAGTATTGCGCCGTGATAATATTACGGGTACAACGAATATGCCAGCATTTATACTTGATGGCTACGAAGTAAGTGTACAAAAAGTACTCGATCTCGATATGACACGCATCGAAACAGTCACCATACTTAAAGATGCGGCAGCTACGGCTATCTATGGATCACGAGCTGCAAACGGTGTCATGGTGATCACTACCAAGGCACCTAAAGAAGGGAAGCTACAATTAACCTACTCGCACGAGAGCAATGTCAACGCGCCAGATATTAGCGACTACAATGTATTAAATGCCCCCGAGAAACTTGAATTTGAACGACTATCTGGCTTATTCGATTCTGAACTCCAACGCCAGCCACAGAACGACTTAGATCAATTGTATTATAATAAACTAGCTAATGTGTTAGGCGGTGTAGACTCCTACTGGCTATCCCAACCCCTACGCACGGCTGTAGGACAAAAACATGGGCTTTTTCTGGAGGGTGGTTCCGAAACCTTCCGGTATGGTGTTGACGTGCGGTACCAGACCAGACCTGGCGTGATGAAAGGTTCCGATCGGAACCAGTATTCGGGAGGTTTAAACTTTAACTACAACCTAAAAAACAAAGTTCGTTTTTTCAATGAACTTGCCGTGACAGTTGTACAGGGCAATGAATCACCATATGGTGCTTACTCCAATTATGTGCGTATGAACCCGTATTACCGCATGATGGACGACAACGGCAATATCATCCAACGAGTCGATACATGGAAGCGAGTCTGGGATACCGGTGCATCTGAAACCGAATCCGTACTGAACCCCATGTATGATGCAACGTTAAACAGCTTTAATAAAAACGGCTATACGGAGGTGATGAATAATTTCGCCAGTGACTTTGATCTGGGGTACGGGCTACGTCTGCGCGGGCAGGTAAGTTTATTGAAGCGGATGAATACGGGAGATAATTTTGTGTCTCCGTTAGCAAATGAATTTTACAATTACCCTACATCCCGGACCGATGAGAGAGGCAGTTATACCAGCTACATAAACAACGAGCTGCACTGGGATGCTAACGTACGTGTAAATTGGATGAGGCGAATTGGAAAAAGTGATTTCAACGTCGTCGGAGGAACAAACATCCGTACCGAAAATATGGATGAACGTTCGTTTAGGGCAATTGGATTTGCAAACGACCGGTTTCAAAGCATAGGTTTCGCGAAAGGATATGCTGAAAACGAAAGTCCGTACAGCTATCTGTCCTTGTCCCGGTTATTCGGTGCATTTTTAAGCGCCAATTATTCATTTAACAACAGGTACCTTTTAGATGCCACGGTCCGTATGGATGGCTCATCTAAGTTCGGGGACAACAACCGCACGGCTCCATTCTGGTCTTTAGGTGCCGGCTGGAATGTACACAACGAGTCCTGGTTCGCTAGCGATATCGTTAATCTCTTACGGTTGCGGGCAACAACAGGATTAACCGGATCCATTAATTTTGCACCTTATATGTCGTCGACCACCTATGCTTACGATCAGAATAATAGGTATTCATCAGGAATTGGCGCTGTTGTTCGCAATTATGGAAACGAAGACTTAACCTGGCAGAAAACACAGGGAACCGATATCGGTGTGGATCTGGGCTTATTTAACGACCGTATCACGATGTCTCCAAGATTATACTACAAACTGACCAAGGATATCCTTACGGATATTACGCTTGCACCATCGACTGGATTCACATCATATAAAGAGAATTTAGGAGATATGGAAAACAGAGGCTTCGAAATTAATTTCAACGCGATACCGATACGTAATAAAGAATGGACATTAAGCCTGATGGCGAACTTGGTACGCAATGAAAATAAAATTGTACGGATTTCAAATGCACTAAAAAGTTATAATGATCGCGTTGATGATGTACAGCAAGAAAATGGCTTTTTAGGAGTGCCTTTATTACGTTTTAAGGAAGGACAGTCGATCGATGCAATCTATGCTGTACCTTCTTTAGGTATTGATCCGGAAAGCGGGCGTGAGGTATTTCGCACACAAAACGGATCCTTAACCTACGACTGGAATGCGAGAGATATCGAAGTGGTCGCCATTGCAACGCCAAAATTGGAAGGATTCTTTGGTGGAACACTGAGGTATAAACAACTCACGGCGGTAGCTTATTTCCAAGCCCGGATGGGTGCCAAAATGTATAACCAAACGCTAGTTGACCGTGTTGAAAATGCAGATCCGCGATATAATGTAGACAGTCGAGTATTGGCAGAAAAATGGAAGAATCCGGGTGATGTCACTTTTTACAAAAGCATTCGCGATCAGGGGCAAACCAGGGTATCCTCACGTTTTATTATGCCGGATAACTTGTTGGCCTTACAATCGGTGTTCCTGTCGTACGATTTCGAAACAGCATGGGTAAAGAAAATGTCATTGTCCCGACTTCGTCTAGGTCTAACAGCCAATGATATTTTCCGCATGTCTACTGTACGGCAAGAAAGAGGGATCAACTACCCGTTTGCAAGAAGCATTAGCTTTAGTCTACAAGCCGCATTATAAATAAGATACGCAATCTAGAGAATCGAAAAACAATGAAAAAAGCAATACTATACATTCTACTGCTATCGCAAACCACGCTACTATCCTGCTCCAAGTGGCTGGATGTGCAGCCCGAAAGTGATATCGATCGGGATATTCTTTTTACAACGGAAGAAGGCTTTAAAGAAGCATTATTGGGTATATACACCCGAAATGCTAAGACCGACTTATATGGCAAAGAACTTACAATCGGCACAACAGAAGTTTTAGCCCAAAATTATAAAATCAAACCATTCGACAGACCAAAGTACTTAGCTACTAAAAATTACAGGTATGATGACGCTGACTTTATGCAGCGCAAGGATGCGATTTGGCTAGGTCTTTACTCTGGAATTGTCAATGCAAATTTGATCTTAGCTGAAATAGACCAAAAACAAAATCTATTTACTGCAGGTAACTACGCACTAATTAAGGGTGAGACATTAGCGCTACGAGGCTACCTACATTTTGATGCATTACGGCTGTTTGCTCCAGCTTACCTGGTCAACCCGGAGGCAGCAGCTATTCCGTATGTAACGTCCTATTCGAATAAAACTACAGCTATGTCGAAAGTGAAGGATGTATTGGACTCGGTAATTGCCGATTTGGAACAAGCTAAAGAACTATTGACCGACGACCCCATTCGGAAATCGTCTTATATTATCGGATATCCTTCGGCTGATACGTTGACAAACACTGAATTACACGATAAAAGTTTATTCCTACAGAACAGAAGGCATAGATTGAATTTTTACGCAGTATGTGGCGCTTTGGCACGCGTATATTTATACAAGGGCGATAAGACAAATGCACTGGCTAATGCAAAGATCGTTATTGATGCTAAAAAGTTTCCATGGACCAATAAAACAGATTTTTTACAACCCGACGCTGACAAAAAAGACCGTATCCTGTATAAGGAACTACTATTTGGCTGGTATATACCATCGTTGAACAATGAAATTAATATTTCAACATTTTCTGATCCGGCCGTAGACGGAATTTATCTGTCAGATGATGATGTAAAAAGCATTTATGAGACAGGTGGTGCGGGCGGATCAGACATGCGATTCACCCAGTGGTTTAGCGGGTTAAATGGTACGGAAAAAACAATTCAAAAATACCGAAGAAATCCTGTAGGTGACACTTTTATTGCAAACAAACATTATCTTATGGCACCTGCTCTTCGGCTAAGCGAAGTGTATTATATTGCTGCGGAATGTACATATGAGGCTGATCCCGACGCTGCATTAGCCTATTTAGATGAAGTAAGGCTGCACCGTGAAATCGGAGACAAAGTAAAAGCGGCTAATTTAAGTGAATTCCAAACCGAGCTGCTTAAAGAGTACCGAAAAGAAACGTATGCAGAGGGCCAGTTGTTCTATGCTTATAAAAGGCTAAACAAACCCATTATCGGATTTCAAGGCGAGATAATTCCGGCTAGTCAACGCATTTTTGTACTCCCATTACCAGATGACGAGATTATTTATGGTGAACGTTAATCCAACAGAACGACTTATGAAACAGATAAATTATTTTATTGTAGCATTGATTGCTATTATGTCGCTATATAGCTGTAAAGAAGCAGAGCTGAAGATCTATGAAGAAGATGCAAATATTTATTTCGATCTCAACCGTAATGATCGCGATAGCATCGTTTATACCTTCGCCTACGACATGACAAAAGCTGTAGACACCGTTTATATACCAGTACGAATTACGGGTCATCGGCTTCCACAAGGCGGCATTTACAAGGCGTATGTTGAGCACGACTCCTCCACAGCAGTTCCCGAACTACACTACAAACCCTTGGAAGGTAATTATTCCCTAACTGCTAATGAAGGACGCGCAAGACTTCCTCTTATTGTGTACAATGTATCCGATTTAGAAGAAAGATCTGTGTCCGTAATTTTAAAACTACAAGAAACAGAAGACTTTGGTGTTGAAAACCCCAACATTATCCGTGCGCGGATTATCCTATCAGCACGATTAGAAAAGCCGAGCTGGTGGGATCAATGGTTGGACAGCTATTCCCGGGTAAAACATCAATTATTTATACTTGTAACTGGCTTAGATCATATGACAAACACGGATGAAGACCCATTTGGCGTACCGAAAAACACCTACATTGCTAGCGTGCTTACGATGATGCTAAACGATCCCTTCCGATGGGTGGATAACAATCCCGAGAAAGGTTATGTGTTGACCACCGAAGATGATGGTGCCACTTATTCCTTTTACCACAAGGATAATCCGAGCAGGCCGATGCTATTGCGATATAATGCAGGATCCGGAAAATATTTTTTTATAGACGAAAATGGAAGAGAGGTTAGATAATATGGAAATCAAGACAAATATCAATATGTTCCAACTTGCATTCTATGCTTTCTTGCTATTATGCTTGGGAAGCTGTTATAAGGACAAGGGGAACTATGACATTAATATGCCGATTACGCCAGAAATAATTGGATTAGACACGCTTTATGAAGCAGTAGTGGGTGACAGCTTGATTATCGAACCGCGTTTTGCAGGTGTCGATGCTAGCCAACTGGAACTGCAATGGCGGGTAATGGCACCTGAATCCGTAAATCCGGAACGCGATCTGTATGAAGGTCATTCATTGCGTATGGTATTTGGATATGGTGCAAAGGTTTATACCACACAGCTCACGGTTACGAACAAAGCCAACGGGATGAAGTACTTTCACAATTTTAAAATTCGCGGAATTACCGAATTTTCTAAAGGAAACGTTGTTTTAAGTATAGAAGATGGCGTAACGAAACTTTCCTTCGTCAAACCGGATAATACCGTACAACCAAATATTTACACAGCAATAAATGGTGAAAACTTACCTTCAGATCCGTTACACCTTTATTTCATGCGTCATGCAGAAATAACGAATGCAATTCCGCTGGGTTATTGGATTATAACCAAAAATGGCGGAGTGAGAATAGCCGTAGATGACCTCACACTAGAAAAAGAAAAACCGAATACGCTAAGTAAAAATTTCTTTTTGGCTCCTGAAACTATTGACGTTGGTAGTCTCCAAAATCACCGTAACGGTGTGCTAATGGGCGTAATCAATGGTAAATTTTACGGCGGCACCACGCAAACTTGGGATCAAGCTCACACATACGGCATGTTCGGTAATTATGCGGATGGAAATTATGAACTGGCACCGCAGTTCATCATGAGTACTGTTAATGGTAATACGATCATGATTGCATATGAAAAAGATAAAAAGCAATTCCTTCGTATTAATTTCTATGGTGTCCCAGTATACTTTGGCACACAGTACACAACGATAAACACCGAAATTTTTGATCCACAAAACGTTGGCATGGATTTGCTACATATCGTACAAATCAATAACGCTGATACCTATGCCTACATGAAGGATGAAACGGGAAATATCTATGAGTTAAAATTTACAGTCAATTTTAACGGACCATTTACTTTCACGTCCGAACATAAGCGGTTATTCATCCGGCAGGAATGGATTAACGCAGATACAAAAATGGTCGCTACTCAAAACGGAAATATTTATATCGCAACACAAAATAAAGTATACCGCTATAATCCCATAAACCAACAAGTACGGGAAATGGAGGCCACCTTTACCGATAAGGTAACCATGTTAAAACTGGAAGACGATGAAAACACACTTATCGTAGGCTCCGGAAATAGCATATATTATCTCAATATTCAGACTGGACGAAATGGTGATCTCACCGGACAAATAGACGGAATACCGGGTGCCCCGGTCGATATGGCATGGAGAAAATAACAGGTTAGAAAACATGATATTGGTTTCGTCGAGAGCGAGACCAATATTAACGACCACAGAGTAAAGCGGTCGGAGATGCAAACTAATAAAAAACAAATAATATATATGAATATTTTAAAACTAACAGCAGCACTATTGATTTTATCTCCTATTCAATTGCTTGCTCAGGAGGGATTCCAATTAAAAGGTAATGCCCCTAAAAAATTTGATGGGAAGAAAGTATACCTTGACTATACAAAAGAAGGTTTTTCAATGGCCGATTCAGCGATCATCAAAAATGGCAAGTTTACGTTTACCGGTATGGTAGACGAGCCTGCTTATTCCCGCATGGTGTTTGATCCGGAAGGAAAAGGTAAGATGATGGTGCAGAATAATGGGGATCGCCTTTACTTCTACCTCGGCAACGAAACGTATAAAATGGCGATCAAAGATTCATTGAGCACTTCAAAGATTACAGGATCGGCTCTGCATGACAGCTATACTAAATACATTGCGGAAATTGGCAGTGATTTTATGAGTATCATTGATGGTGCAAACAAAGAGTTTGCTGCCGTAAAAGCAGACGCTCCTGATGCAAATGAGCAATATGCAGCAATTCGGGAAAAATATGATGCTAAATTTGAAACCCGCCGCGAAAAAGAGTTTTTATTTGCACAGAATAATCCGAATTCTATCTTTTCAATAGATGCGCTTAAGGATGTAGCCAACAAACGAAAACTTTCAGAAATTGAACCGGTGTTCTTGGCATTATCGAAAGAAGTACGGCAACTGACTTCGGCTCGCGAACTTGAAGCGAGAATATTAGCGGACAAAATGATCAAAATCGGAAGTAAAGCACCAGATTTTGCACAACCGGATATGGATGGTAAGATGGTTAAAGTTTCTGATTTCTTAGGACAGTATGTATTGATTGACTTTTGGGCAAGCTGGTGTGGTCCGTGTCGTGCTGAAAACCCCCATCTAGTAAAAGCCTATGAGAAGTACAAACCAAAGGGATTGGAGATTCTTGCAGTGTCCATCGATGATAACAAAGGTAGGAATGCCTGGTTAAAAGCTGTAGAAGACGATGGATTACCTTGGATTCATGTGGCTGATTTAAAAGGATGGAGCAACGACGCGGCTGTCCTATACGGTGTAAGAGGTGTGCCCCAAAATTATTTAATCGACCCTACAGGTAATATTGTTGCTGTAAATTTACGCGGCGAAAAACTTGATGTAGAACTTGAGAAAGTTTTTGGACAATAAGAGCCGACAAGCAGTTAACAGAAAATCCTGGGGCTATCCGTCCCCAGGATTTTCTTATATCCGATTCTTTTCGTCTTTTAAATAATTGATGATACCAATAACATCATCCGATCCGAAACCGCTATCGTGCGCCGATTGGTACGTATCAATCAATACTTGAGATAACGGATAATCCGCACCTGCCCTGTGAGCAAGAAGAATATCTTTCAACATTAAATTCAGTGCAAAGGCTGGGGTATAGTCATTTGCTATCAATGAATTTGTTTTGGCTTTTGTTGCACCACTTCCGCTGGCACTTTCATTGATTATTTCGAGTATATCGCTACGGCTTATTCCCAATTTTTCAGAAAATAAAACTGTTTCTGCTAATCCTTGATAGATCATGGAAAGAAAATAATTGATAGACAATTTTGCAGCTATACCTTGACCATTGCCCCCAAGATGTTTAACAAGTTTTCCTAATTTTTCTAAATAAGGCCGAGCCCGCATCACATCTTTTTCTTCTCCCCCAACCATAATAATTAGCGTTCCTTCTGCGGCGGGTTTAGTACTTCCGGCTACAGGTGCGTCTATAAACGATGCTTCTTTTATTCGTATAGCTTTGGAGATTTCAATGCTGGCTTCCTGCGAAATAGTACTCATATCCACAAAGAGCTTTCCGACGACAGAAAGACCCAATACCTGCTTATAAACAGCTTTTGTAGCATCATCATTAGTAAGCATCGTAAAGATAACATCACAGTTTTCAATCAGTCCTTTGATGCTGCTGTAAATAGTCGACTGCATCTTGAAGCCTTCTGCTTTTGCAGCTGTTCGATTATAGACGGAAAGCGAAAATCCTGCTTTTTCCAGATTTTTTGCCATGGGACGTCCCATATTTCCTAATCCAATAAACCCGATTCTTTCCATATGTATTGTTGTATAAACCTATCTTCTATTTATTTTATAGTATTATCGTGTTATAAATATAAAAAACATTATCTCAACAAAAAGGATACCCTAATTAATTACCTATTAAACTGTTAAAAATTGTTAAAAGTAATCAGGAAAACCGATTTTTGGCAAACATTTTGAGAATTAAAAAGTTCATAATTTAGGTTAATAATTGGTTTGGTAAAATCCTGGAGCTCCCCGCTTCAGGGTTTTCTGTTTTTACAGCATAGACTTCTACAAACGTATTAATTGTATGCTTTTCTCCTAATATATACTTAAATAAGGTATTGTTATTAATCCGTATCTTCCATATCTTAGTAAGATAAAACGTATTCTCTAAATGTCTATAAATATATGCAAGATGCATAGATCACTTTTATGGACACCTTGCGGGATAAGACGTTTGCTCCTAAAAAACAACTATAGACTATGCGTACTATTTTTCTTTTTGGCCTATTGGCGTTAATAACGTTTTTTTCATATCTACCTGCTTATGCGCAGAAAATCGACCTATTTGATTTAAAAGTAGAACACCAATCGAACCCTTTATGTATAGAAACCACCGCTCCAAGAATGAGCTGGAAACTGAGGACAGAATTGAACAACACTTCGCAAAAATCGTATGAAATAAGGATTGGTACCGATCCGAAAGGGATTATGTCAAATAAAAACATTGTCTGGCGGGATTTCAAAAACACTGCCCAATCTGTGTTAATCCCTTATGAGGGGCCTGCCTTAAAATCCGGAAACCGCTACTATTGGCAGGTGCGGATCACAGACAACCATAATAATACGTCAGCATGGAGTGAAGTACAAACTTGGCAAATGGGCATCGGCACATCGGACTGGACAGCAAAATGGATCGCACTCCCGTTTCCAGATACAACAAAGACAAGTCCCTTATTCCGGAAAACATATAGTTTAAACAAAAATATAAAATCGGCAACAGCGTATATTTCGGCCCGAGGCCTTTATGAAGCTTACATTAATGGGCAACGTATTGGGGATGCCTATTTCATGCCGGGCTGGACGAGTTATAAGCACCATATACAATACCAGACGTACGACGTCACGAAGCTATTAAAAAAAGGCAATAATGTGTTGGCGGCGATGTTAGGTGACGGTTGGTACAAAGGTAGGATCGGTTTTAATGATCAAAAGGAATTCTATGGGGACACACGTGCATTGCTGCTGCAAATAGAAGTACTATACGCCGATGGTAGCAAGCAGATACTTTCAACAGACGACCAATGGAAGACCGCTTTGGGTCCTGTACTAGCGTCTGACATCTACGATGGTGAAATATATGATGCGCGATTGGAGAAAAATGGCTGGACACTTCCCGAATATACGGAAAGCGCCGATTGGCAACCTGTCCGATTGATGGATTATTCCTACGAAGGTTTAATTGGCATAAACTCCCCTCCTGTTAAGAAACAGGAGCACTTTAAAGTAAAGAGCATTTCCCGAACACCACGTGGTGAACTAATTGTTGATTTCGGTCAAAATCTGGTAGGCTGGGTAGAACTTAAGGCTAAAGGTGCGTCAGGAACGAAAATTACTTTAAACCATGCCGAGGTACTTGATAAGGAAGGGAACTTCTACACCACGAATCTTCGAACAGCGAAACAACAGAATATATACATACTGAAGGGGACAGAACAGGTTTTTTCGCCTCATTTTAGCTTTCAGGGATTTCGTTACCTAAAGGTTGAAGGCTATCCCGGTGAACTGGCCCCTGAAGATCTTACTGCAGTGGCTCTTTATTCCGACATGCCGCAAACCGGAACATTTGAAACCTCGAATCCGCTGCTCAATCAACTCCAACACAACATCGTATGGGGACAGAAAGGGAATTTTGTTGATGTCCCTACAGACTGTCCTCAACGTGACGAAAGGCTGGGCTGGACAGGTGATGCACAGGCATTTTTTAACACTGCGGCTTTTAATATGGATGTCAGCGGATTTTTCATTAAATGGCTACGGGACATTCGTGCCGACCAACATACAAATGGTAGCATACCATTCGTTATTCCTGATGTGCTTAGATCAAACGACGCTGGTGCTGCAGGATGGGGTGATGTGGCGACTATTGTTCCCTGGGGGATATTTTATGCTTACGGAGACACACGCATCCTGGAAGATCAATACAACAGCATGCAAGCATGGGTAGATTTTATAACGTCCAAATCGCAAAAACATCTCTGGAATACAGGCTTTCATTTTGGAGATTGGCTATTTTATCGGCCGGATGACGATAACGATGGCCGGGCCGCAGTTACGGATAAATATCTTATCGCACAATGTTTCTATGCCCATTCTACACAGCTATTGGCAAATGCAGCGGGTGTGCTGGGTAAAACCAAAGATGAAGAAAAATACAAGGCTCAATTGGAGCGCATCAAACATGCTTTCCAACAGGAATACCTCACTCCGAATGGTAGATTAGTTTCCTCTACACAGACAGCGTATGTACTTGCCCTGCAATTTGATATGCTTCCAGAGAATTTACGGCAACAGGCCGCCAATAGACTGGTGGAAAATATAAGAAGTTATGGAAACCACCTAACAACAGGATTTCTGGGCACTCCTTACCTGTGCCATGTTTTAACGCGTTTCGGTCATACCGAAACGGCCTATGACTTACTCCTTCAAGAAACATACCCCTCGTGGCTATACCCTGTAAAAATGGGGGCAACAACAATATGGGAACGTTGGGATGGTATTAAGCCCAACGGTACTTTTCAAACACCTAGCATGAATTCTTACAACCACTATGCCTATGGAGCGATAGGCGATTGGATGTACAAAAACATGGCCGGTATAAATCCAGATGAGGTAGGTTACAAAAAAATCAAAATAGAACCTCGATTAGGTCGCGGTATAACGACGACGTCCGCCAGTCTGGACACCCCATACGGAATTGTGTCGTCCTCGTGGACGCTCGAGAACGGGATCTTTAAACTTTCGGTTTCCATCCCTCCAAACACGACGGCTACAGTAATTATGCCCGCCCGTATTACGAACACAATGGAAGAACAGGGCAACGAAAAGATTATTGGATCGGGATCTTATTATTTTGAATCTAAAATAGAATGACGTAAGGAATAGGTATATAACCAAATTATTGTAAGCTTTGAAGGCTAGTCTTCAAAGCTTACACAATCATCACCATCGTACCCCAACTCTTGCAGATCGGTACAGGTGTCATGTTCGAAAATTTCTAAATCTTTTACCATATAACTCTTATTTTTATTTTACACGATAAACTTAGCAGTACATTATGAACTGAAGGTTATATATGTGTGAAATAATTATTAATTCGATTAATAACTCATCAAAAATATAAAATAATTATAAAAATAAAAACAGATTAATGTAAAAATTACAAAATAAACTATATTATTTTGTAATATTGATTAAACATAACTCCTCTAGACTGCCATGAACGATTCTTTTGCTTTCCGTTTTTATTAAAACATCCGGAGATGTATAAGGTTTAACATGATAGGAGTATTACAAAAAATATGTTCACAAAAATATTTTCCTCAAGGCATGAAAGATCAGAAATTTTCGATATCAAAAAGAATAGCAAGTTTTAGATTTGCTTTTAATGGATTGAAGATTTTGTTGAAGGAAGAGCATAATGCAAGAATTCATCTTGTAATAGCACTTTGTACATTAATCGCTGGCGCAATATTTAGACTATCCGCATACGAATGGATAGCCATTAGTTTTGCCATAGGATTGGTATTCATCGTCGAATTGATAAATACCACCATAGAGCATATCGCAGATTTCGTCTGCCCCGAAAGACATGATAAAATAAAAAAAATCAAGGATATGGCTGCGGCGGCGGTGTTGATAAGCGCCCTAACGGCATTGGCTATCGGGTTGATTGTCTTTGTTCCGAGAATTTTAAGCATATGATGACGTTATACCCTGAACTTTATTATGGATTTTATTCGTTTTATGCATCATCATTAAAAATTAAGATAAATACGGAACTACCATTTGTATTGCATTCAATTAGCCATGTCCGTGCGATGTGTTTGCAGTAACTTTGGTTTCGTTGTTATACAAATAAAAAAAGCGCTCTAATGAAAAAAACATTGATTATCTGCTTATTTTTTTCAGCATTAATATTATTCGTTAGTGCTTGTAATCAACCAACTGAACCCAGTTATGGTTATGCAGCCGAAGAGATTCTGCTCGAAGATATAAACACTTCGCAAGATAGCAGAAATTTCGCGACATCAGAACAGGAAAGCCCATCTGTCGAAAACCATCCAACTCCATCTCGTGGTAAAAAAATAATCCGAACGGGTACTATTTCCATCGAATCAAAGGATATTAAATCGGGAAAGAAAAGACTAGACGAATATGTTAAAAAATTTGAAGGATATTATGAACAAGAGTCTACAAAAAATATAAGTGACTTAATAAATTATATTCTCGTAGTGCGTATTCCTTTCAATCATTTTGATGCATTTTTATCCAATATTGAAAATGGAGAAGATAAAATCACTCAAAAGCACGTCCAATCTCAAGATGTCAGCATCCAATATTACGATACAGAAGCGAGATTAAAAAGTAAGCAGGCTGCGTTAGTTAGGTATATACAATTGTTAAATCAAGCAAAAAATGTAAAGGATATACTGGAAATTCAGGAACAAATACGGCTTATCCAAGAGGAAATAGATAGTCAAGAGTCCGTACTTAGAAGTCTAAAAGATCAGATAGGATACAGTACGGTTTCTATTAACCTGTTTGAGTATCAAGCAAACTTGTCGATAGGGTCAAATAGCTTCGGTTCAAAAATAAAAGATGCTTTTTCGTTTAGCCTAAATTTGCTAGAAAGTATCTTTCTCGCATTTATTAGCCTATGGCCAATTTGGATTTTAACAACAATTGCTATTTTTCTTTTCAAAAGATATCGCAATAAAAGGAAAAACCAGTCTGAAAAAATCTAAATTATTTTAGATACTATAAACGTAGTGAGCTGATTATTTCAATCCATCGGCTCACTACTTCAGTTCGGAACATTCAAAAAGATAGCTTGCTGTCTCAAATCACAACTACCTTCCAAACCCAAATAATAGCTGCACATAGAAATTACGTATCCGATCAGTAGGCGCTCCTGTAACCGACGCACTGGTTATCTTCCATTCTTTTTCTTTTAGTCCATGGCGGTAGCCAATTTTAAATAAGGTTTTGTAAAAATCGGTATTTGGCTTAGCTTTTTTGAAAGCGATACCGAAGTCTAGCGCTTCCCCTTTATTTTCAAGTTGTACCCGATTGGATGTCGTCGTCAGAAATTCATCAAATGTACCTGTAACCCCTTCTTTGACAAACCTAGCCCTTGTTTCCCCATAGCCAATTCCCACTTGTGGGCTTATAATTAAATTGTTAGCGCGAAGCGCATTTGTCGAAAGATAGAATCCAATATACGAATTTTTCACATGATTATCATCTTCGGTACGGAAGCTTGAACTGGAAATACTCGTATTTAGACCTAAAATAACATGTTGAATACGATAGGAAAGTCCAAAACCACCTGCCATTCCAAATTTGTCCGCTTTATCCACACCTAGTGCTCCCAAGCGTTCATTCAGATTGCCGGGATTGTTATATTCTCCTCCTGCGGAGAAGTAAAACTCTAGTGGCGGAAATTGCCGTTTTGACATTTCCTGACTATACACAGGAAAAATAGATAAAAGAATACACGAAATTGTGAGTAGCTGTTTCATCATAGCGTTGTTTATAAATTACAGTTAAAAATAGCTATAATTTATAATAACCTTTTGTGTTCCCTGTTAAAAAAATGTATTTAAACAAATAAACATTTTAAACCGTCATCCGTTTATCTGACAAAACATAAGGAAAAAATGATCAAATCGAAAATCAAGTTATCGCTACTCAACATCCTAATTTATAGGATATCTATCTTGCAATGATGAAACCACGATATGGAACAGTAGCGAAGGTATTGCATTCGAAATAAACCAGCAAAAAAAAAGTACTGCTATAATTAACCATAAAAAAGTGAGCTATTGAACGCTACGAATTGGCCGCTTAGATAGAGTCAAAAGTGCTAACTGTAAGTTGGTATGTTATCGGTGGTATCGCAACTGCAGCGACAATTAAATGTCTCCGTAAAGAAAAATAGTTTGCATGAAAATCACCCTGATTTTGTTAAAAATTGTTAATACAACAAGCGTAACACACTATTATCTATAACGCATCGTTATAAATGTAGTTAAAACAAATGAGTAAAAATTTCATAATTTCATAATTTAGGTTAATAATTGGTTTGGTAAAATCCTGAAGTTCCCCGCTTCAGGATTTTTTATTTTCTTACTATTTTTTATCGGTACTTTTATGCCTATTACCACATCAATTAGGTATTAAAAAACATAAGTAAGCCCCACTGTACCTCCACCATGGAAGGTATTACGTTGTCGGTCCGCCTGCCAGATTTTCCACAAAACGGCTTTGGAAGTTGGTGACTCTACTGCTTCAGAATAGTGAAACGATGGGGCTGCATACAACTGTAGCTTTTTGGAAACATACACGGCAGGAACGACACGAAATGAAATCCGCTGCACATCTTCAAGATTAAAACGATCACCAAAATTTGTTCTTTGCAACAATTCCGCAGAAAGCATAAATTTAGGTGTTGTCATCAGGTGTGCACCAATACCGAACTCTGCTCCATACTTAAAGACAGGGTCGTCTAAATAAAGTCCAAAACCAATCATGCTATACATTACGCGTCCTCCGGATCGAAAATTGAGACTAAAAAATTTGCTATCATCTACGCCAACCGAAAGTTGTTTCGTTCCATTTTTTATCCAATTAAATACACCGATAGGATAATCACTGCTATCGGCAATATTTAGCAAACCCGCGATCTGGACACCAGATACTCTTTTAGCGCTGTTAATTCCACCTGCAATCTGATTTCGTACCCGTCCTTGCGAACTATTCATCAGGCCTGCAATCTGAGTACCTTTTACTTCTTTGCCCAAGTTAACAGCGCCTACTATTTGTAATCCGCTTTTAACCGTATCCACTTGATTCCATACACCGCCCACCTGCACGCCAGATAGACTATGGAGTACCACGTTACCAACTCCGGCCATTTGTAAACCGTTAACATTTCCTCCTACAATATTAAGCACACCGGCAAACTGAGTACCATCAACATGGTACTGAGTTATATTAAAGCCCCCGGCAAGCTCTACTCCTTCTACACCCGC
The DNA here is from genome assembly GCF_005048855.1 of Sphingobacterium olei. Taxonomy (GTDB): domain Bacteria; phylum Bacteroidota; class Bacteroidia; order Sphingobacteriales; family Sphingobacteriaceae; genus Sphingobacterium; species Sphingobacterium olei. Next base: position 657,419 of record NZ_SUME01000001.1, on the reverse strand, counting down.
GCTAGACCCCCCAATGATGTTGATCGAGAAATTATTGACTACTTGAGATTGGAAAAAACCGTGTGTACTTAATCCTGGGGTCAAAGAGACTTGAACGGGACTGTAAGCAAACATTCCTCCTAAGTTGAGGCTCTGTATTTTTTGAGCGGAACTGGTAAAGAAATCCCCAAAAAAATTATTGTACACCGTCTTATCCGCATCGTTTACTTGATAATACCCCACCCTTCGTTTTTTTAACGATTTGAAGGTCTCTACCGGTAGTAGTAATATTATCGACGTATCTCGGTAGTTTTCTTTACTTAGGGCGATAGCAATCAAATTTTCAGGATTTTTGATATCGAGCTCAAAAAAACCATTGTTATCTGAAAGCGTCGATGCAAGGAATGCCTGTCTCTCGTAGACACTGGCATTTGAAATCGCCCTATTGGTACGGATGTCTTTAACATATCCACTGATCATTGCACGATTACTCTCTTTGGAAGAAATATTAGCAGCCACATCCATACGTTCCGGCGCATAAGAAATAAGGACATGAGACATCGTCTCTTTAAAGCTAAACCTCTCGCCCAATAACAAGGTAAGATAGTCAATAAGTACGCCTTTGTAAGATCTTATCGTAACGAGGCTGTCGAGATTCACTAAATTACTGTTAAAAGAAAAATAGAAAGATTCTTTTTCACTAAGACTATCGAATATCTGGCGGATACTGGTGCGTTCGTATCGAGGAATATCGACCTGTCTAGATAACTTTCCTTGTGCCGAGACGTGTTCATGTACAAGCAACATGCCCAAAAATGCAATAAAAAGTTTTGCCTTTCTAATAATATAAATGATCATTTTGATATCTCTGATGAACTTAAATTTCGACATGATAATTATTTAATATGGTATGCGTTACCGCGCTTTTCGATGGTCAAATTAAAGGTTTGTCCAATCACACTGATCATCTCGGACATCTTTTGTTCTCTAAATGTAGTGGTAAGCAACAGCTTACCGTGATCCGGATTATCTAAGATGAATTGTTGTCCATAGGCTCGACTAAAAATATCCAATACACGTGAAAGTGGCGTGTTTTCAAAAATAAACTCCTGATGTACATAATATTTATACAACTGATCGGGTACCGTATCTACTTTCGCCTTGCCCTGTAATGTATCTTGGATAATTAAGGTCTGCTTGGGTGTTAATACCAATTCTTGATTAGCATAATTAACTTTTACAGAACCTGTTGCAACAACAACTTCAGTTTCTTGTCCACTACGGCGAACGTGAAAGCTCGTGCCCATTACGGTAATCTTTGTCTTGCCAGTTTCAATTATAAAGGGCCGTTCCGTATCTTTCTTAACTTCAAAAAATGCTTCTCCCTTAACGAGATTAACCCTTCGGGTTTTATGGAACAAACTGCTATGGTAGCTTAACTCGGAACGCTTATTCATACTAATGATACTACCATCGGGCAAGCTACTACGCCGCGTATATGCACGTGTTTTAAAATATTCTTCTTGACTAAAAGATGATATAATCAGCATAGAGGAGAGACACACCACAACAATTGCGGCAACTATTTTCCACCATCCCATCGACGTGATCTTTTGTTTTGGCTTCACCGTTGATTTGCTGTACGGCATCCTTTCATCCCTTAGACCAACAAAATCATTCCAAGCCCGATCTACATCCACTTCTAGTGGAACTTTCATTTTTTCTCCTAACTCCCACGCTTTTTTCATATCCAAGTATTCTGTCTCATGATCTTTATCCTGTTTGATCCACTGCTCCACGAGAACACGTTCTTCTGCCGTTTCCTCCCCCAAAATATACTTAGTAATCCATTCCTTTTTCATAACCCATACATTAATGTTAGTACCAAACCAGTTAAATAATCAAACAGATAGATCCGCAGATGCCGCAGTGCTTTTGTCATATGACCTTCTACTGTTTTTAAAGATAAATTGAGTTCACTTGCAATTTCCTGATTTTTCAACTCTTGAAACCTACTCATCTCAAAGACAGTTCTACATTTTTCCGGCAAATGTGATAGCGCTACCTGTAGCTGTTTTCTTAACTCGCTATCGCTATCGTCATTATAGGTTTCTATACTGGCATGTTGGGACTGATACGTTTCATACTGCTTTTTCAAGCTATTTCGTTTCAACAGGTTTAGGCTTTCATTGTATACTGATCGATACAAGTAAGCCTTTGCCGAAGTGTGAATCACCTTTTCCCAATCCCTTTCCCAAAATTTCAAAAACACCTGCTGGACTACTTCTTCGGCGATATTTGTATCCTCGAAAAACCGATAAGCATAATTATGCAATTCACGGAAATGTGCACGAAATACTTCTTCAAACTTTTTCTCTTTATGTAGCAACATATATTAAACTTTACCTCTTCAAATAGCAATCAATATTAACCTATTTCGCACTTTAATAATAAGACAATCAAATTCCGGAATACCCTTACCCGTTCTCCATATTTTTTTTAATTAATTTTTTTTCATTAAAAACTGAATACGCGAACAAGGGTATATGTGATTTCGATTGTCAAACTTAGATAAATTTGCATTTAGATGCTATTATACATGCTTTTCTACTTAGTACACACTTTAATAAAATCTATTCAGGAAAGTGCGGATTAAAAACCTCATCTTTATACGTAAAAAATGGATAAAATCTACAATTTTTTGGGATTCTTGATTGGCTCGGTATGTCACTATAGGTCGCAAGTAACCGTTCAGAATCTGGCAAGAGCGTTTCCACAGGCTTCCTATGGCACAATAAAGCAGTATCGGCTTTCTTTTTACCGTAATATGGGGCGAGTTCTAGTGGAGAGTGTCTTTCCTTTCCTCCCTAAGCCCATTGTAGAATCAGCTGCTGTCGAACACCTTCAGCATATCCACCACAGTAAAAGAAATATTATCCTGATGATCGGCCATTACGGGAATTGGGAGGCGTTGAACAAACTTCCTCTACAGATTGATATCCCAATTCAGGCGCTATACAAACCCATAAAAAATAAACTATTGAACGGAATCGTGATGAAGCTACGGGAAAACTATGGTGCGCGAATGATACCGGCACAACACGGAATACGTACGCTGATTAAAGAGAAAAATAACCCCAGTATTACGTTATTTGTGGCCGATCAGTTTCCAGGTCATCAAAATGGCTTACCCATGGAGTTTCTGAATCAAAACACTGTTATATTTACAGGAGCCGAGAAAGTAGCTAAAAAGCTTGATGCATACGTTGCCTATGTGGAAATGGAAGCGACAACACGACATGGATGGAAGGTAAGGTTTAAGACGATATGTGATTTTGCTTCCAAAACAGAAGAAGGATTTATCACAAAAGTTTATACCCAAAACTTAGAAAAGAGTATACAACAAGACCCTTCATGGTGGTTATGGACACACCGACGATGGAAATAACTGAAATAGATATCTTTACAAAAACTTTACAGTTCAATATGGGTTATTGGTCTATAATTTGAGTCTATTACTACATGATGAGATTTTTGAAAGTTTTAATACTGTTAGCTGTTATTACTTTAATAGGCTGGCTGGTATTCAGAGAGCTAACCTCCACTACCACGGTAGAAAGTAAACATCAGCTTTTGGTTGAGCGTATTGAAGCCATGGGCAAGCTGGAGTTGGTAAAATATCGTTTCAGCGATGTGCTGGAACATAAGAATATAAGCACCTTCCTACCCGATGCAAGTGTATTACTTATTATAAAAGCTGACGCGGTAGGTTGTGTTGACCTGACAAAGCTCACTGCAGATGATATACGGGTTTTTGGTGACTCGGTAGCGATCAACTTACCTAAACCCGAAGTCTGTTATGTGAAAATAGATCACAAAGCGTCAAGGGTATACGACACAAAGATGGCATTTTTCCGAGAAGCCGAACTAGTAGGTGAAGCCTTTAAAGCCGCTGAGGTAGAGATAACTAAAGAAGTCGCCAAATCAGATATGCTTCAGCAGACAAGGACAAATGCAATACACGTATTCCGACCTCTCCTACAGGGTTTAGGTTATTCCAAAATAAGTTTATCATTTGATTAATAAAAGCTTATTAATTGATTTTATTAATATCGGGAATCAGATTATTCCGATAATGTGATGGCGATACGCCCATATGTTCTTTAAACAACCTCGAAAAATAATACTGATCGTCGAAGCCAAGTTCAAAAGATATCAGCGAGATTCTTTTATCAGAAAACTGTAGTAAGTAACACGCTTTCTGCACTTTTAGATGATTTAAATATTCAATCGGGGAATAGCCAGTCCTTCCTTTAAAGAGCCTACTGAAATGTGAAACGGAGAGATGGATATTTTCTGCAATCTCGACAAGCCCAATACGGCTTCCTATATTTGCTTTCAAAAATTCAATGGATTTTTCAATGACATCATCACCATCCTCATGCTTCCCTTTAAATATTTCCGGATATAGATATCCGCTAAAAAAGTGTGGTAGACTTAATGAAATGTATTCTAAAATCTCCTTACTATAACCCTTAGACAATAAACGACACAATTTTTCAAAGATTACTCTTATCTCTCCATCAAATGCCAATACATTTTTTCGATCCAATACTCTGTTGAAAATTTCTTGTACGATATGCTGAGACTGAGATCCTCTAAAATGCATCCAATAAATAGTCCAGGGATTATTCACATCAGCTTGATAGGCGTGTGATATATTAGCCGGTATGAGTAAGTATTGATTGGTTTCTAAATGGAGCACCTCGTCATCGACAACGACGATACCCCGGCCATCTACACAATGTATAAGTATATGCTCATCGCAACCCGAAAGCCGTTTACAGTAATGGTTTTTAGCTTTGGGGTAATAGCCTATATCTGTAATATAAAAGGTATTGGATAAACCATTAAATCCATTTTCCTTAAGAATTAAAGGAGGTACAACTATCCTAATTTCCCCATCAAAACCCGCTAACTTCGTTTTATTTTCCATTGGTCAATGTTAATTTCGATAAGAATATAATCCATTTAAATGAATAATAACTCTATCATATGGTGCACAATATGTGGTTATATTTGTTTGCATCAGTTATAATCAATTCAAATTAAATACAAATTTTTGACGAATGAAACGTTTTGTTATAAAAAACAAACAAAATATGAGCGTAGAGATATTGGATTGGGGGTGTAGAATCATAGCCATACGCGTACCGGATAAGCTCGGGGAATTAGTCAATACCGTGCTCAGCTATTCCGATATCAATGATTACAAAAACGACACAAATTATTTGGGTTGTACTGTTGGTCGATATGCCAACCGAATAGAAAATGGCAACTTCAAATTACAAGAAACAGACGTTCAGCTATCTATTAACGAAAACGAAGCAAAAAATCACTTACATGGTGGCTTTATCGGATTCGACAAAAAATATTGGACGCTCGTGAATCTGACAAAGTCTGTTGTAGAAATGAAAATCACAAGCCCTGATGGCGAAGAAGGATATCCCGGTGCATTAACCGTTAGTGTGAAATATGAATTACTTGAAACCAATACACTTAGCATTAAATACACTGCCACTTCAGATCAAACAACCATCGTGAATCTTACGAACCACAGTTATTTCAACTTATCAGGCGACGGGCGTTTAATCGATAACCACGAAATAAAAGTAAATGCATCCTATTACACACCAATGGGATCAAAACACGTACCTATCGCACCATTTAAAGAATGTGTGGAAAATAGCATTTTTGATTTGAGAGATTTTCAACCCGTGCGCAAGGTTAAACAGACAATCTGTAATGTTAATTATGTCATAGAACCTACTAAACAGATCAATACCATGTCCACTATTTTGGATACCGACACCAATCGCCAGGTAACTATTTCTTCAGATTATCCCAGCCTACAAGTATACTTTGGCAACTACTTATCCGGGAAATTGAGGCCATTTCAAGGCTTATGCTGCGAACCTCACTACCCCCCTAACTCTCCCAATATCGAAGCGTATCCATCTGTCATGCTTCATCCCGGAGAGGAATATAAACATACTATTCATTATCATTTCGAAAATTTTTAATAAATAAAATACTCATGTCTCCAAAACCGAGCTTGCGAGCTCATGAAATAACCGCGGAGCGCTCATGAATGTCCCTAAAACAACAATTATTAAATGAATAACTATATACATATGAAACAAGTAAATCTAATCTTTATCCTTATGTACTTGGCAAATTTAACTTTTGCGCAACAAACGCAATTAAGGTTAAAAACCGAGAAAGAAATCATCTTAGAAACAGAGACATTTTCTGTCGTGCTCAGTGTAGAGGAAAACAACGATGTTAATTTGCTTTATCTCGGCAAAAAACTAGTAAATACTGATGAATATAAGCTTCTAGGCAAACAGTATAAACAGGCACACGATTACACCAATATGTATCAATCGGTGTATACAGCCTCGGGTACGAGGAACTTGTTGGAGCCTGCCATTAGCGTACAGCACGTGGATGGTAACCTATCTCTAGATCTAAAATATGTAGATCATAAAATACAACAGCTATCATCCAATCAAAAACAGGTAACAGTATACTTGAAAGATGAGGTGTATCCTTTTTTTGTGGAGCTTAATTACCTAGCAAACTATACCGAAAATGTCATTGAGCAATGGGCAGTGCTGAAACATCAAGAGAAGAAAAATGTGACACTTACAAAATATGCTTCGGCCAACTTAAGTTTAAAAGGTAAAGATTTTTATTTAAAAAGCTATCATGGTGACTGGATTGCAGAAATGCAGCCCGAAGAAGAACGTCTAACACACGGCATCAAAACCTTAGATAGCAAGCTGGGATCCCGCACTAATCTATTTAGATCCTCTTATTTCGCATTAGCTATTGACAATCCTATAGCAGAGAATGAAGGCCTCGTATTAATGGGCGGATTGGACTGGAGCGGTAATTTTAAAGTGGATTTTGAAAAAGATCCGCAGGATAATCTTCGTATTGTGGCCGGTATTAATAACTATGCCTCCCATTATTCACTTGCACCCAACAAAGAATTAGTAACACCTCGTTTCTCCTATACCTTATCGACGAACGGCACGGGAGAAGGAAGCCGCAATTTACACAACTGGGCAAGATCAAATAAACTCATCGATGGATACGGAGAGCGGTTTACACTATTGAATAATTGGGAAAGCACTTATTTCGACTTTGACGAAAACAAAATCTTCAATTTATTAGAAAACACAAAAGAGCTTGGGGTCGATCTATTTTTGCTTGATGACGGTTGGTTCGGTAATAAATACCCAAGAAATGCGGATACTTCGGCACTAGGAGACTGGGTCGAAAATAAAACCAAATTGCCTAATGGGATCATTTCCATTGTTAAGGAAGCAAAAAAAACCGGCGTAGAATTTGGTATTTGGGTCGAACCTGAAATGGTCAGTCCTAAAAGTGAACTCTACGAAAAAAAACCGAAGTGGGTTGTTAAACAACAAAACAGAGCAGAATTCTACTTCAGAAATCAGTTAGTTTTGGATCTATCAAACCCTGAAGTTCAGGATTACATGTATGGTATCCTTGATGATCTTTTTACAAAGAACCCTGGATTAGCGTATATAAAATGGGACTGCAACGCCGTCATCTATAACGCACACTCAAACTATCTGGAAGATCAAAACAACTTCTATGTGGATTATACTTTAGGACTATACAAGGTATTAGAACGCTTTAGGGCTAAATATCCCAAAATCCCAATGATGCTTTGTTCGGGCGGTGGTGGTCGTATTGACTACGGTGCAATGCAATATTTTACCGAATACTGGCCAAGCGATAATACCGATGCGTTGGACAGGATTTACATACAGTATGAAAATTCCATGTTTTTCCCTGCCATCGCAAGTGCAAACCATGTTACAACCTTTGGAAAACAGGATATTAAATTTAGAATCGATGTCGCTATGATGGGTAAAGTAGGATTCGATTTAAATCTCGAAGAATTAACAGCTGATGAACTCCACTTTGCACAGGAAGCGATCAAAAGCTACGACAAATACAAACATTTGGTATGGCATGGTGATCTATACCGTTTAGCAAATCCGAGAGAAACCAATCACGCGAGTCTTGCCTATGTGAGCAAAGACAAATCTGCGGCCGTAATGTTTAACTATTTAACTTCATACAGTCAGGTATCGAAAACCACGTCGCCTATTAAATTTGGAGGGTTAGACGCAGCAAAAAAATATAGTGTTACCGAGATCAATCTATACAAATCGGGAAGCTACATCCCTAGCGATTTAGTGTTGACTGGTGATTTCCTCATGAAAATAGGTTTGAATCCGGTACTGAGTAAGGGTAAAAGAAGTGCAGTGCTAATTCTAAAAGAAGTAAAATAATCGTAACTGTGATTACTCATCATGAAATACGCGTGGTTACAAAACTCAACATAATAAGTGTATTGAACCGTACTATTTAACGAGGAAAAGTGATAGTACCCCCCATTTGAGAATAACTCAAATGGGGTTTTTTATAATCGATAAAACAGCAAAAAACAACTATCGGTTCATTTTTTTCAATTCTCTGCTAAATTAAGCATTCTGGGATTTAGTTGTTGTTCCGCACGGCACTCTTGATTTCCTTCATCTCTCCATTGACTTTCACCTTCACTTTCAGCGATTTAGGGGATGAAATACGGTAGTATGTCACCCTTCCATCTTTCCATTTCATATCGACCGTGAAATTTCCACGGGCTCGGAATCCCTTAAGCTGCCCACTTTCTTTCCACGCATCAGGGAGCGCCGGCAATAAATCAATCATACCATTGTGGCTTTGCAATAGCATCTCTGCTATAGCAGCTGTGGCTCCGAAATTACCGTCAATCTGCATGGGCGGATGCGCATTAAACAAATTGGGATAAGTTCCGCCCCCAGGACCATAATTCATATCGACTTTCCTTGTAGGGGTAAGCACCTGACGCAACAATTTAAATGCCCGGTTCCCATCTAGTAATCGCGCCCAGAAAATTTGCTTATACGCAATTGCCCATCCAGTGCCATCGTCGCCACGTACCTCTAGTGATTTCTTTGCAGCTTCCGCCAATGCAGGTGTCTTAAAAGGTGAAATGAGGTCGGCCGGGAACACCCCGTATAAATGGGAGATATGCCTGTGTTGCGGATCTACTTCTTGATATTCTTCCAGCCACTCCAGAAGACGTCCATCCGATCCAATCCTTCCGGGAGGCGGAATACGTTCTAATTTAATGCGGAGCGTATCGCTAAAATCTTCATCCAACCCCAGGAGTGTCGCCGCTTCCATAACGTTGGTAAAAAGCTCCCGAGTAATCTGATGGTCAATAGTAGGTCCCATAGCGACGTTTGTATGTGTCTTACCGTCGGGCATGTAAAAGGTGTTTTCCGGCGATACAGATGGACCGGTGACCAACCAGCCCGTCTGGGGGTCTTCCATTAATACACTGTTATAAAATTGTGCAGATCCTTTCAATATCGGGTAAATATTCCGTAGATAGGCCGTATCACGCGTAAAGGCGTAGTGCTCCCATAAATTGTTGCATAACCAGCCTGAGCCGGCATTGGCAATTCCCCAGGATGCACTTTCTCCAGGTTCGGTAAAACCCCATATATTGGTAATGACATGCGCAACCCAGCCGTCCGCGTTGTAGTATGCCTTCGCTGTACGTTGGCCAGGTTCTACCAAACCACGCACCAACTCCACCAGTGGAAGATTGAGTTCGCTGAGATTGGCGGCTCCCAGGTGCCAATGATTCATTTGCACATTTACATCTAGATGGTAGTCGCCATTCCAAGGCGTGTGAATCTGATTTGCCCAAAGTCCTTGCAGATTCGGTGGAAGTAAACCGATCCGTGTACTACTGATACTTAGGTACCTGCCAAACTGAAAAAATAATGCTGGCAATCCACGATCCCGTTCTGGAGTCTTCTGAAACTCTTCCAGCCGCGCATCCGTTGGAATATCCGTTCTTCCGGCTCCCAAATTAATTTGTAGGCGATTAAAAAGTTTATGATACCCCACTCCATGCTGTTTTTTTAGAGTTTTATACGACTTACCCATTGCCTGTTGCAACATTTTTTCTGTCGTCTTTAAATGATCATTTCCCTGAAAATCAGTACCAGCAGAAACAAACAGAATCACAGATGTTGCCCCACTTATAACCAGTCCTTCTTGCGTTGTCTTTTGTTTACCACCCTTCAACAATGCCCGCACCCGGGAAATATACTGCATACCTTTTCCATCGGTACCGTTGTCAAGCCGTCCTGTTAATTGTAACTCTTCTCCTACTACTTGGATATTTCCGCGCTCCGGTCTTCGCATGGAAATCTTTAAGTTCAGTTTTCCGGCTACACTGGCCGATAGTCGGATGATGCCCACGTCGGCACCAAACGCCGTGAAATATTCTCGTTTGTAGGTTACCCCGTCCACTTCAAACGTACAATTGGCTACAGCATTGTCGATATCCAGACTACGCCGATAATTCCTCATCGTAGCAACCTTTGCTTCGGGATATTCAAACCCCAGATCCAGAAAGCCTAACACTTGGTATTTCCCCCATTGTGGCCCACCAGAACCGGGTCCCTTACATACAAAATGTTCGCTGATCAAGCGCTGAGCCTCGTCATTTCGGCCTGCTTTTAACAACCTCCGGATTTCCGGCAGGTATTTGTTTGCCTCATAGTTGTTGGCATCCTGTGGCGACCCAGACCACAGTGTAATATCATTTAAGACAATAGACTCTTTGATTATTCCGCCATCTGGCATCATTCCTAATCGGCCATTTCCCAGGGGTAACGTTTCTTCCCATTGATTAGCAGGCGCATTATACCATAAGACATTCGGGTTGTTATTTCTTTTTGCCAAAACCCCAAATGGATAAATCGCGGTTAGAAAAAACATAGCCACGAAAAATAAACTTTTTATTTTAACTAGCATATCGAATTATTAATCTGTTTTCGCTTTTGAAATAAGTTTGTAAAGTACAGCATCTTTGGCCGACACAGAAACCTTAAGGTCGCCACTTTCTACATCAAAAATCCCATGCTCCTCTCCGGTCAGGAAGTCCACCAATCTATAGCTCCCATTTTTCAGACCTAGCTCTAACGGTGCAAAGTTAGCTTCAAATAGATGGTTCTCGGCAAAGTTAAATGCAGCAACCAACGTCGTATCACCCGGGAGGAAAAACGAAAGCTGCTGATCCATTGTCTCTCCTTCAGAAAGTTGTAAAGGAATGAATGCTTTCGGATTTGAAAAGAATTCGGCAACGTGAGGCTGATCTAAAAAGATCTTGGCTCGGGAAGCGGTTAAGGGATCTCTATAATCCGAACCATCGCCCAATATACTGCCCATAGTCATCAATGAAATCAATCTTACTTTAACCTCCTGTTCCGTGAGATCGGGATGTTTTTGAAACTTCCTCATGACCAATACATCCATATTGGTATACGGCCACAACGTGCCCTGCACCCACCCCATATAAGAAGCGGTGATCATAGATGCGGCGGTACTGCCGTAATGTGGAAAACCAGGTTGGCTATCACGTAGATGGGAATGCACATCCGTTGAGACGAAACGTGTATGCGCATATTGGTGCGGAAACATCGGTGATATCGCCAATGTAATAAAAACATCAGGCCCCATAATAGAGTCCACCAAATGTTTAAATAACTTCATTCCGTAATTATACGCCTGCATACCACTCCGGACTTTCGGATCATACCACTTGATCGCTTCCAAGGATCCCGCCGTCACGAAATCAACCTTTATGAGTTTTGCACCGATTGCATGTGCCTTTTCAATCTGACTGATCATCGATACTTTAGTTGCTGGATGTGTAGGATCTAACGGATAAGCTCCCCATTCTCCGTCTTTAAAAGGAATAGGCTTATCTCGATGATCCCGTAGGATTACTTCCCGAAGTGGAACTTTGGTGCCCGATAAAACCGCATTGTCGATATTGTTGCTCCAGGTCCAAAGCGAAAAAGGACTACAATAAAAGCCGATTTCCTGTCCCCTTTCTCTTGCATAATCACCGATTTGTTTTAACACTTTCGTGGTATAGATCCCCTGATCATAAGAATCGATACTCAGCACGGGTCTACCAAACTGGTTCAGATTTTCCATGCTCTTTATAAAATCTACCGTTTCATAGACACCTTTGGGCATCATAATCCGCTCGTGTCCCAATACACCTTCTACTCCGAAACTGTTCCAGTACACCGGAGCAGCACCTTTCCAAGTTAGGCTTCCGTCTAAACGGGCTTGCATCTTGCCAAAATTTTTACTAGAAACCCGAAAATCAGAGGAAGCTTCCAGGTAAATCAATGGCGATCGTACCACTGTCCCAAGCATACTGCCGTGTGGCATGACATCATGCGTTCCATCCTGTCCGCCGTAGTTGGCAGGTAAGCTAGGGTTATCCGGTCTCGCCGCGCCTCCAAAAATGATAAAAGATGCTAATGATCCTTTTTTATTTCCCGTAAGATAACTGATTCCTGTTTTCCAGAAATCGTGCTCCAAACTCCCTACGACAAGACCTTGATAAGACTTATTATCATAAATAAATGCGAACTCATGACTCACACCGTCCAATGGTTTATCACCTGCCTCCGGCCAGGGTTGCGCCAACAGTTTTGTCCAATTATCGTTGTCGAAAGGTAGATCTACCAGTTTGGGATAGGCCCAAGGTATTTCTGCACTGCCATTGTACTGCGCAAGTACAGCCAGCGGACTGATATTACGGGTTTCCAAAACTGTATTATCTTTCTTACTTGCTTCTACACGCAATAAAAGATAGGGGTTGTTCTTGTAAATCGTAATAGATTGTACTAAAGTAATACCTTCATGGTCTTCATGTATAAATCTAAGAAGCAGACCTTCACCTATGCTGTCTTTTATCGACTCTTCTTTCAAACTGTGTCGATCGAATTGAGAGGATACTTTAATACCATAATAAACCAAATCCACATACGACACTGTATTTTTTAAGAAAGTACCATTGTTAAATGCATAATCGATGGTACCTTCATTTATATTAATAATAAGTTTACCGTTTTCCAGTTTGATCGTTCGACTTTCCAATACGGTATGTCCGTATCCACTGGTATAAAAAAACAAGAAAACGGCAAATAGCAAAAAATTATATCTATGCATAAAACAACGAATAAAAAAAAGTATAATGATTTAATAAAACATTAATTAGCTTCAAAAAATGTAAGTTCTGTAGCGTGCAAATAACCGGCACTACCCCATGTTTCTAAGACTTTAAATCGGAGATACCTTATTTCCGGCACGCTTGCGGGCATCATAAATTTTTCTCCGGCGCGGGCATACGTTCTGTCGCCGTCACTTACCTGCCCAGATGGTAGCCCCGAAGGCTTAACTGAGGTAAATGTCTCCAATTTTGTCCATTCAGTCCAGCTACCGTCCATATTGGGTGCCGTATCACTGCCCCATACTTCAAATACCTTAAAATTAGCCACCGCATATAATGCATTATCACGCTGCCATAGCCTGAAATGATCCAATTTCGCTGTGCGCCCCAAATCGAAGGTAAAAGACTGTGGCATTCCCGTTCCGCCGGTATGAAAACCTTCATCGGGGTTATCGCTAGTACTTTTATAATACCGATTGTTCCATAAATTGGATAATACCCAACTATATTCCTGATCGTTGTCTCCCGGAAGTAACATCGCCCTAAAGAGCGATTTATCGAGTTCTGTAATCTTGATAATAGTTGGAAAATCGGCAAACTCCATCACATGAAAAACGTCGTAAGAATCCGGTTCCGGTTGGTAGGAAGAGCGGTACTTGATCGCTGTACCAAGCTGGTAACCCGGAATAAGGATCGTATTCACATCTGCGTCAAGTTCTGCAGTAGCCTGTTCCCCCAAAGTATTGGTATAACTGATCGTTGTCGATACATTCATCGTATCTCTTCTGTTAAAATTCAACTGAAGAGTACCGTCTGCCAGAAATTGATAGGGATCTGAAGTATTATAGCCCCTATTCAACAGCGTTGACTCGTAGCTAGGACCATATACGCGCACGTTGTTTATGTCTTGCCCCACAGAAGCATTCCCCTCTTCGTCGTAAGCCGTGATGCTAAAGCTATATACATATTCATTCAGACCAGGAATAACGACCGTTATTTCTTCTGCTGGATCATGTGTAGTGGCTTCGACCGTCGCAGTGCCTGTACCGTTATTCCAGCGTACCACATAATTCTTGATATTCGGATCGGGACTTGGATTCCAAATCAGTACCGCTCTCAAATTGCCGGCCTGATAACGTACATTTCTAACGAGGCCGGGGTACACAACCTCTTTATTATCTAAATAGTCTTTATAGTCGTCCGCATATTTCTCGCATCCCAAGAATATGCTCCCCATCATGAGGAGACCTATAATATTAAAGATGACTTTCTGTCTCATCGTAGATATTTTTAATTTAACATTAAACGTTATTCGGGGCTGCCATAAAAAGATATCTCCATGGCATTGATATAATTGAGACCTCCCCAGGTTTGTGTCGCCACAAAACGGATATATTTTACGGGAGGAGCCGCACTCGGGATAACAAAATTAACACCCTCATTAGCCCAGGCATTGTCTGCAGCATTCGCGCGGTTACCCGGCAAACCAGATGGCGGATTTGGATAGGTAAAATTTCCCATATTCACCCAGTCTCCGGCTATTGTACCCGGCTCCGAACTACGTGGCAACGGTGCATCTTGCGGTTCATCTACATTAGATCCCCAAATGGTAATACCTTTTGCATTTTGGTCGGAGAACATATTCGGTAACCTATTCCATAGCACAAAGCGACTGATCTTAGCTGTCTGTCCTATGCCAAAAGTACCTACTGTTAATGGAGCCGTGGTTGTATGCCATCCGTTACCGTTTAAGCTTCCATCAAAAAAGTACCGAAGCTCCCAGCCAAATCCAATCGGCGCATCGCTTGGTAAACGGTACACGAAGAATTTGCTCTTATCCAATAGGGTTTCAAATAGCGGCACAACTTTGCTATACCTTATTTCTGATGTATTTCCAAAGCGATCGGATGTATACACCCCAAACTCCTGCTCGGTAGGTTCGAATCCGCGCAGCGATACAGCAACCGTATTGCCGCTAACATATATCGGATCCCGCTCTTCAAATTTATTTTTGGCCGGGTTAAACGCAAGCAAGTGTATTGATATAGGTGCCCCCGTAGGATTCGCCCCAATAAAACTGGCTCCACCAAAATCCGCTGCGATCTCTAATCCTTCATTGACCAGGATATAATTCGGTTTTTGAGGCTGTACCTTCACCATTACCGGATCTGATTTTACGTTAGCTCGGCTTACAGCATATAAAGTCACTTCGTATTCACCCTCTTCCGCAAATCCATCGACAATAATGGTGTCCCGATAATAACTTGTTTTGGACTCTCTAATCCGATTATCGTTGATGGGATATTGGGCCAAAACATACAGCAAATTCTTCGATTGGGGTAACTTATATGTAATGCGCGCCGATCCATTCAGGTTCTCTACTTTTATATCCGTTACGACATCGGGTTTGGACATATCATCAGATACGACCTCCACTGGAGATTCGCTTTTGCTACACGATACCGATAGTAGCGCGATCACAAAGACCAGAGGCATCACATAGGTTAGCCAGTCTGTTTTTTTTATTCGTTTTATCATAGCTCAAGTATTATAAAATGTCTACCAATAAGGGTTTTGCGTTAGATTTTCATTGACCACCACATCCGTATTGTTCAATGGCCACAAGTAATCTCTCAGTCCAAATACAGGAATAATCACCGTAGTCGGACGGTAATAACTTACCACATTTTCTTCGTTGACGTTCCATCCCTGTACTGGTCTGCCTAGTACAGACTGCAATTCTTTCCAACGACGTAAGTCCCAGCCCGCCTGTCCTTCAAAAGCCAGTTCAATGCGGCGTTCCTGCCGGATAATCTGCCGAAGACCATCTTTTGTAGTCGGCTTTGCCGGAGTTCTGGAGTAAGCCGACCAAGCCTCCCGAACACCTTCAAGGCCTGCCCGTTCACGTACTTTATCAATATAGGTATACACCTCTTCGGTGGGACTATTTTCCGCTTCATTCAGCGCTTCAGCATACAACAAATAAAGCCCTGCAAAACGGATCAACGAAATTTGGAAATTTGTAGGGGTCAATTGCGCATCGAATACTGACATATAATGGGTTAATTTTTTTGGCCAATATCCGGTAATGTTCGTCGAATTTAAACTCTTCGGACCGGCAATACCTGTTACACCCCGGGCTTGTACATGATAGGCATTTGCCTCCTGCGTCTGTCCATTTCCAAACCATATGCCACCGTCGAAACCGATAGCCGCATAAAAACGATGCTCCCGGTTGAAATGTGCCTTTACCGTCTCATAGCCTTGTTTAATATAGTGCTTATTGGCTTCATCACCCGTTTCTATGGCATACCTATTGGTATAATCCCAAGTATGGTCTTCATTGATGGGCACGCCGTTGTTTGTATAGAATAGTTCGGTCGTGGCCATGGGAACCGCCCAATTCGAGGGGTGACTATTGGACGTGCCTATTGCAAGGGTAGTCAATTTCGGGATGGTATACCCTTGATAATTAAATCCATGATTCAATGCCCATACCAGTTCTGGGTTTTCCTCCCAACGTTGGGTGATGATATTCTGCAAGGTGAGTACCTTTTTCAACTCATCGGACACGTCATTGCCTATCCCGGAGGTAGGTACATCCGTATAGAGGTGTAATCCCTGCTCTTCGCATTCATCTATAGCTTCCTTACAGGCGATCGCAGCTTTATTCCATTTTTGCGCATCATAGGAAGCCGGGAAAAGATCTCTCCCATCTTTATCTTTATAACCCGCATAATCAGGATTACCGTTAAACAGTGGGCTAGCTGCTGTTGCTAACATTTCTGCCTTTACGGCCATAGCCATAAATTTGGTGATACGCCCAAACTCCTGCGCTCGGTTTTCAATAATCGGGGGTAGATCAGGAATCGCTTCATCCATTAGGGAAATCACATAGTCAAATGATTCGTCGAGCGTAGCACGTTTGCGTTTAGTTTGCTCAACATCTACATCTACCGGATTATTCTCTTTAATCAGGATCACAGGTCCATACATCCGGATTAGCATGTAGTGATAGTAAGCCTTTAAGAACTTCGTTTCCGCTGTCCATCTCTTTTTTTCATCATCCCGTAAGTCGATGGGTTTATCCATGTTTTCCAACATAATGTTACACCGTCTGATGGCTCGATACATTTCTCCCCATTTTGGCAATACCGGATTACTGCTACTTTGCGTACCGCGTATGAAATCAAATCCTGTAGAATTAAAGAACTGTGTTTCCAGAACAGGATAAACAACTTCAGCAGAAATGGTAAAACCTGGATTGTAGATTACATCTGATTGTCGCTGCATGGTAGAATAGCAACCAAACAAGTAATTTTCGGCCTCATTTCTGTTCCGGAATGCATAATCCAATGTACCTACATCATCAGGCACAATATCCAAATACTTATTACATGACAGTGCCATTGAGCTCATCAGTATAAGGCTGATTAAATGATAATATATTTTTTTCATCTTTTTTCTATTTTACAGGTTTATATTCAGCCCCACATTAAACACCCTTTGAATCGGATAAGCAAATCCATTTCCTCCCTGCTCTGGATCCCAAAGCTTAAATGAGCTGAGTGTTAATAGGTTTAGACCGTTGAAATATATCCGGCAATTGGTCATTTTTAATCGTTGTGCTACATTGACGGGCAACGCATAACCTATTTCCAATGATTTTAACCGTATGAAGCTACCATCGCGCATCCACCAGGAACTGGTTTGTAAGTTATTGGCTATTTGAGCAGCATTAACACCCAAGCGTGGATATTGCGCATAGAGATCTTGATTCTCTTCCGACCAGTGACTGTCGGCGAATTCTTTTAGAACCTGCGTATTACCATAAATATATTGCTGAGGGCTCTGTACAAACGGGCTCACCCGCCAAGGATCTATAAAGAAAGATACCCGCGTCTGCCCTTGGAAGAAAGCCGATAGATCGAATCCCTTATATCCGGTAGAGAATCCGAAGCCATATACGACCTCAGGTGTGGTCGGATAGCCCATAAAAACCATATCCAAATTATCCACCCGACCATCACCATTCATATCACGGTATTTGATATCACCTCCCTGCGGCAGAATTCCCTGTATCACATTATCCCATCCATCCTGCACACTCATAATCTGTGTAGGTGAATTTCTGGCTTCTTCATCGTCCACAAATAACCGTTCTGCAATATAGCCGTAGTTTCTACTGATAGGCTGTCCTATGAATTGCCGCCAAGGTTCAGCATAATTGGGCTCTTCGACGTAGGTATATTGATTTGTCGCGTAGGTAAAATTTCCCCGGAAGGATGCCCATAAACCGCTACTAAAATTTTTACTGTAATCAATTGACAAGTCCATACCCTTAGAATCAACAATACCTAAATTGGTACTTATAGCCGACTCTAAACCTTCGCTGGAAGGAATATACCTCTCCCGTAGAATATCATAACGGTGGTTTTTATACACTTCGGCAACAATATTCATGTTACCAAATAAGGTAGCCTCCGCGGCAAGATTGCTCTGGCGGGAAGTTTCCCAACTAATATTATCGTTGGCATAGCTCCGGATAGTGACCCCTTTGCGTTCATATTGATTATTAAATCCAAATTGTGACCAGTTTCCACCCCCGGATAAGTCGACATTAGATAAGTAAAAGAAACGCTGACTACCGATCGCATCATTCCCGACCAAACCGTGGCTTCCCCTGATCTTCAGCTTCGTAAACCATCCATCCTTGTTCCAAAAATCTTCATTAGACGCTACCCAGGATGCACCAATGGTCGGAAAAAAACCATATCGATGTTCTTTTGCAAAGCGCTCGGAACCATTATAGCCAAAATTGAACTCCGTAAAATAGCGGTTCTTAAAGGAATAGGTCAATCTTCCGGCTAGTCCCATATTGCGATATGGCAAAGAATTATGTAAATCTGAAGCGCTGGAATATACGGTAGACTGCATGGTCCCAATAAGCGTTGAGCTCAACGTATGTGGGCCAAATGTACGGTTATAATCCGCCGCAGTCTGCAGATAGATAAACGAATTGGCATTCGGTTCGCTACGACTGTAGTTTAGGTATTCAGTAGCTACATTGTACCCTGTTGGCTGTGGATTCAACCACAATAAACTGTATTGATCCGTTAGCTCATCATAAGTATTAATATTATAGTAAAATGGACTATATGCCAGTTGTGAATCAAAATACGAACGACGATTGGTATTAAACAAAGCCTTGAATTTAAGTCCCTCTGTAATAAAACTAAAATCCTGATTCACTTCGAATTGTGCAGACATCCTTGATTCCGTAGAGCTTTTTTGACCTCGTAACAATTGAGCATAAGGATTATTGTACAAAATACTGTTACTGCTGGTACCTCCGGCCTGTCCATTATTCCCAAATAGGATATGCTGTGCATTTCGGTTGGCCTCATCCGGTTCATAATACGCCGGAAATAAAACCGGACTGGTATGTACCGCTACATTGTATAAATCCGACGCAAAAGAACCATCCACGGTAATAGGTCCACGGTATTCATTAAAATTACCTGAAAGCCGTACGATAACTTCCGTTGTTTTCGTAATGTTTACATTCACATTGGATCGCAACTGATAATTCTGAAAATTGACATTATTTTCGTTATTATTTCTGATATCCGTTTTCAGGACGCCATTATCTTTATTGTATGTCCCTGCTATATAATAACGGGCAACTGCACCTCCCCCGTTTAAACTTAAATTATTACGGTGCGTGATAGCACGCTTTTTAAATAACATATCGAGCCAGTCTACCGCTGGATATACATAAGGATTACTTCCCGCTGCGCCGTCTAGCGTTGCTTGCGTGTTCCGAATCTTGGATGGCGAGAACGGCAACGGTAATGCCGGTGTCCGAGTCAACGAGGCTTCGTTATAGAGGTGCATATATTCGATCGGATCAGACAATTCAATGGTTTTAGCGGATTCGGAGGATGAAAATTCAGAACGGAAGCTAATCTTTGCCTTACCTTCGGCTCCTTCTTTAGTACTTACCAAGATAACACCATTTGCTCCCCTAGCTCCGTACAATGCTGTAGCACTCGCATCCTTTAAGATAACAAAACTAGCGATATCATCCACATTCAGTCGTGCTAAGTCATTTGTGGACAACTCCACGTTGTCAATTAATATCAGGGGTTCCTGTCTGTATCCAAAAGTAGTAACACCACGGATAAAAAACTGCGAATTGTCCTGTCCTGGCTGCCCCGAACGCTGAAAACCAATGACGCCTGCAATCTGCCCCGCCATCGCGTTGGTCAGGTTACTGGCCGGAATCTTTAACTTGCCAGGTTCGATAGATGTTACCGAACCCACAACAGCCTCTTTCCGCTGTTTTTGACTAAATGCGGTCACTACTACCTCATCCAGGTCTGAACTGGCTTCCGTCATTACGATAGTCAGCGTCTGTCCCGATTCAGCGAGATTTACCTCTTGGGGTTCAAATCCAACAAACGAAAACACAAGGATAGCATTTTGATCTACTTCCAAAACAAATCGTCCATTTTCATCTGTACGTGTTTCTAAACCAGTATTTCCTTTAGGCTTGACATTGACCCCTACGAGTTTCCTGCCCAAGGCATCTGTAACAGAGCCGGTCACAATGGCTTTAGTGTTTTGGGCACGCACTGTTAAAACTGGCAGCTGCAGTAAAACAAGAAAACAGAAACAAGCTGCATAGTAATAAATAGGTTTCATATGTATATAATTTACTGTTAATTGGTCATATGGAATATTCATGTGCCCATAAATATTTTATACTTTTATTGGTTATTAAATTTTATGATGGCCAACGCTATCTTTTTAAACTATTTTGTCTTTTGAAAAAAATATAATGCCTTTTGGCTTATCAATTGATTATAACTATTACTTGTAGCCAGCTACAAGTATTAACTCAAAGGTAGTCGACAAATGAACCCTATAGATGTATAATTTAGTCGATTTGATGGATTATATTATCTTAGCTCAAGCGACATCCGAATTAGCCTCCTACATAAGGAGGTGTGTAGTGAAGGAGAAATGAACGGGAAATGTAGAGTTTTTGCTAATTAATAGCTACTTTGGACAAATATTTATAGCGCTATCTAAAAAATTGAACCATGGCAGAACAAAAAGATCTCAATATTGCTATCCTAATTGATGCCGATAATGTGTCTTATACTAAAATAGAAGGTATTCTCAACGAAGTAAAAAGATACGGTATCCCGACGATAAAGAGAATTTACGGCGATTGGACCAGTTCGTACGTAGTGGGTTGGAAGGAGTCTCTATTAATACATGCGATTACCCCTATTCAACAATACAGTTATACACAAGGAAAGAATTCTACAGATTCTGCATTAATTATCGATGCAATGGATATCTTGCATTCGGATCGCGTTGATGGTTTTTGCATTGTATCAAGCGACAGTGATTTTACAAGATTGGCTACCCGGCTTAGGGAATCCGGTAAACTCGTGCTGGGTGTTGGAGAAAGAAAAACACCCAAACCTTTTATCGCATCATGCGATAAATTTATTTACGTTGAAATATTAGACAAAAGTAAGGTGGAGGATCGTCTTGAAAACACGATCAATACAAAAGAAACTATTCAAAAACAGTCTCCACTCAAGAAGACTGAGCCCGTAATAGATAAAGAGACGCTATCCCTTTTAAAAGATACCGTCAACGATACGGCTGATGAAAGCGGTTGGGCCTTTCTCGCCGAAGTCGGCGGATTGATCTTAAAAAGAAAACCTGATTTTGATCCGCGTAATTATGGCTTCATGAAATTATCCCAGTTGTTTAAATCGTTAAAATCTGATTTTGAAATTGAGGAAAAGAATACGGAAAAATCAAAAATAAAACACATCTATATCAAAAGTATCACGCATAAATCCACACGTTTATCCGATACAACCCCAACACAAAAGGCTCCTCATGGCATTATTCCCTCAGCAGGCAATAAGATAACAGCTGATGACGTACGCAAAAATCAGATTCGGATCACAAAAGATGTCAAGCCTTTCTTTCCCAGCAGTAACCAAAAAATTAAAGTTTTAATCCGAAATGAATTCGAATGTACCTTTTCCCATCGCGGAGAGCGTCCACATGTTTTGCGCTTAGGAAAGGAAGCCGCCAATGAATTGGGATTAGCAGAGGGCATTACACTTGCCTTTACACGGATCGATGACAGGTATTATAAGATAGAAAAGGTAAGTTAATTATCTGAAATTTCTTCCCTTATAGAATACAGCATCCGTTTCTTCTTCATGGGTCTGCAGGCTGTGTAACCATTTGTTCATATTGTAACAGCGCGTTGCGATTACATGAATGACTTCTCCTTCTACCTGAATCTTGCCATCCACCATAAAGAGTTTGGCCTGTAATATTTCACGTCGGTATTTCTCAAACACTTTACCCCATAGCACGAGGTTGGCAAATCCTGTTTCGTCTTCTATCGTTACAAATAATACCCCTTTGGCTGTGCCGGGGCGCTGTCGTACCGTGATTATTCCACAGACTTTTACAGGCATGCCATTCTTTACAACTTTTAATTTTTCTGTTGGCACGACATGTAAAAGATCAAGCTGCTGCCGCAAAAAACTAACGGGATGCGCTTTGATCGAGAGCGACGTTGTGGCGTAATCCTGTACCACATGCTCACTGGCTGTCATCAGCGGTAGTACGATCTGTCCTTCTTTCGTGCTTTCTGAAGGTTGTCCCTCAAAAAGCGCTATTGGTCTATCCTTTAGTGCGGATACCTCCCATAAGGCCTGTCTTCGGTCTAAACCCAATGAACGAAAGCTATCTGCATCGGCCAGTCTTTCCATGGCCGCTATCGCTACAATAGAAGCTAAAGCTTCCACCGTACGGTAACCCGCCCCACGATGTGCAATCAACAATTGCACATCCTCTTCTGAAAGCCCCTTGACCTGCCTAAAACCAAGGCGCAAAGCATGGTACTTTATGCCAAATTTACCTTCTAACGTATTGTCCCAGTGGGAGTGATTGACATCTATAGGCAATACCGTAATCCCATGCCTGCGGGCATCGCTTACCAGCTGTGCAGGTTGGTAGAAACCCATAGGCTGGCTATTTAACAGGGAAGCAGCAAAGATATCGGGATAATGGTATTTGATCCAACTGGATACATATACCAATAAGGCAAAAGAGGCCGCATGACTTTCGGGAAAACCGTAACTACCAAATCCTTCCAGCTGTCGAAAAACGCGGTTGGCAAAATCTTCGGAATACCCTTTACCGACCATCCCATCCACCATCTTCCGATGAAAACGGCTCACCTCCCCTTTGGCCTTGAAGGTAGCCATGCTCCGCCGCAGCTCGTCTGCCTCTGCCGGTGTAAATCCCGCAGCCACGATAGCAATCTCCATGGCCTGCTCCTGAAACAACGGCACACCTAACGTACGCTTCAGGATATGTTTGATTTCTTCGGAAGGATAATCTACAGCTTCTTCTCCATTACGTCGACGTAGGTAGGGATGTACCATATCGCCCTGTATGGGACCCGGCCGTACAATAGCCACCTCAATAACCAAGTCATAAAAATTTTCAGGCCGCAGGCGTGGCAACATAGACATCTGCGCACGACTCTCGATCTGGAATACCCCCAGTGTGTCTGCATGGCTAATCATGTCGTATACCTTAGTGTCATCCTGTGGAATATTGGCCAGGGTAAAATTTTCTCCATAATGCTGTTTGGCCAGATCAAAAGCCTTACGGATACAGGTCAGCATACCTAACCCTAATACATCCACTTTCAGAAAACCCAATGCCTCCAGGTCATCTTTGTTCCATTCCAGATTCGTACGTCCTTCCATACGGGCCGGGATAATCGGACAGAGTTCGTGCAACTTTCCCTGCGTAATGACAAATCCGCCCGTATGTTGTCCCAGCTGCCTGGGAAAGCCCATAAGTTGTTCCGATAGCTCCAGTATTTTACGAAAATGGGGATCGGCCGGGTTGAATCCCTGCTCGACAAAGTGCTCCATCTCGAGTGTTGTATCCCAATGGGAGCCTATGGCATTGGAAAGGCGGCCAAGCGCGTCCATAGATAGCCCCATCGCTTTACCCACATCACGTATCGCTCCTTTGGAACGCTCTTGGGTTACGGTCGCCACAATTGCTGCGCGGTCACGTCCATATTTTTCATAGATGTACTGGATCACCTCTTCCCGTCGCTCGTGTTCAAAATCCACGTCGATATCCGGTGGTTCATCTCTGGCATCCGACATGAAACGGGCAAATAGCAGATTGATTTTTATAGGATTGACTGAGGTGATCCCCAAACAGTAACAGATCGTAGAATTGGCTGCCGAACCACGTCCCTGACAGAGGATACCGCGTTCGCGGGCAAATCGTACATAATCATATACCGTTAGGAAATAAGAAGCATAGTTCTTTCGTGCAATAAAATCAAGCTCCATCTCAATGGTTTCTTTTATCCTCGAAGGAATATCACCTCCAAATCGAGTAGCAGCCCCTTCCCAAGTCAATTGATTCAGTTCTTCTTGTGGTGTACGTCCATCTGTCGTCAATTCTTCGGGATACACATACTTCAGTTGATCCAGCGAAAAACTACAGGCATCTGCTATTTCTGTGGTACGCGCGATAGCATCGGGATAAGCCCGAAACAGACGCTCCATTTCTTCCTTGGGTTTCAGGTAACGTTCGGCATTGGGATGCAAACGAAATCCGGCATGATGAATCGTACATTTTTCCCGTATGCAGGTCAGGATATCCTGCAATTCGCGGCGCGATGGTTCATGATAATGTATATCCCCCAATGCCACCATGGGGGTGTGAAGCCGTTGCCCCAGTTGATTGATCCGAAACAGTTTTTTGGCATCATCTCCGCGGTAAGTACGTGACGCACCCAGATAGAACTGATGCTGAAGCGCACCCCGGTATTCTTCCATATGCTGGACAAATTCGGGCTCAAGTTCAAATGAGGGAGTAAGCTGATCAGGTGGCAGCGCGATGAATTTGATACCTTGACTATGGGCATATACATCGGCCTTATAGAGGTAACATTTTCCCTTCTCAGCACGCAGATTACCAGTAGTGAGCAAGGTTGAAAGCCGTCCATATGCCGCTAGATCTGTGGGGTAAGCCAATAAACTAGGTCCATCCAACAAATCAAGCCGACAAGCTGGAATAAGACGTATCTCCTGCTTACGTGTAGCGACATGAGCCCGCACGATCCCCGCCATGCTATTCCGGTCGGTCACTGCCAATGCTTTATATCCGAGCTGTGCTGCCTGTTCCACCAGTTCCTCCGGATGAGAAGCACCGCGAAGAAAACTGAAATTGGTGGTTACCTGTAACTCTACATACCCCATAGTCATCACGCAAAATATCCATGTAAATACCATTGATGAGATCGGTCATCGCTATAATGCCCTAAGCGGAATAACCAATACCGTCGCCCTTTCTCATCCTCTACATAATAATAATCGCGATGTTCGCCCTGGTCCATCCACCATTCCCGCTCAATCCGTTCGGGACCATCTGCCTTTTTGATCATATGCGTCTCTCCTTTATACCGGAACAGCATCGGAGGATAATCCGGAATAGGCACCGTTACTTCTATCGGCTGAGGTATGGTAAGCAATTGCGTAGGTCGTGGACGTTCGGTAGGCCAAGAAATCGAAGGTTGTTCTTCTAGCGATGCAGCCCGTTTCACGCCCCGCTCGGGCCAGTGGTGCTCATCGGGCAGATAACGTCGGATCGATTCCTCTCCCATGCGGCCAGCTATCCGATCCAGCAGATGGCCAATTTCTACACGATCAAAGGCGTTGTCCTTATTCCACAGTCTTTCCTGCTCCATATGCAGTTCCTCCACAACCGGTGCTTCTAAGACAAAAAGTTCAATCCCTAATCCCGGTGCTATATGAGCGATTTTCTCGTTGAATAACCGAACTAGATGCTGCCTGTCGCGCGAAGGGCGATTGGTTCCAATGGCAATTTCTTGAACCTTACCATCCATACGAAATGATTTGAAGACCGCTTTTCGCAATCCTTGACCTTCTTTAAACAGCCGAGCGGTTAACGTCTCCAGCAGATTATCCAAAGCAAGCT
Source organism: Sphingobacterium olei (assembly GCF_005048855.1). Lineage (GTDB taxonomy): Bacteria > Bacteroidota > Bacteroidia > Sphingobacteriales > Sphingobacteriaceae > Sphingobacterium > Sphingobacterium olei. The sequence continues at coordinate 631,168 of NZ_SUME01000001.1, read as the reverse complement.
CTATTGCTTTTCGGGTGCGCACCGGTTCCATGCAGGGAAGTCGTTCCTGATACACGACTACTGGACATACCGGTTCCAGGTATTCCGGACTTGTACCCAATGCCTGCCCTATACGATCAAGCAACTGTTGCCCGAAACGACGACGTAAGGTCGTCGCAGGTAGATGTATGAAATCGCGAATTTTTCTCATCCCCAGCTTGTACATCCGTTGGGTAACAGCATCATCCAATCGTAGTGCTGCCGGTGGCAGGGGCAATAAAGCCGTCAGCAACTCGCCCTCCACAATAGTCTGTCCCTCTTTTCCATAGCGCGAAACAGCCCATGCTATCCCAGGGGTGTCTGCCATCGCAGCACGTACATGATATCCGCCCGCTTTCATCTTTGTTGTAATTTCTTTTAGATAATACCCCTCTCCTTTCCAAAGGTGTGTACAGCCACTTACATCCAACAGTAACCCATCTGGTACATCCACACTTACTAGGGGTGTATAGCGGAGACACCATTCTCCCAAACGGCGGAGCAATTTTTCGGACATAGCGGCATCAAAATCAAACACCAAGAGATTAGGAAAGAGTGCTTTGGCATCAGCCAGCACCATGTTCTCCTTAATACCTTCCGCCTCCGCTTCCTGGCTTACGGCGCGAATCAGCATTCGACCTTTTTCGGCCATGGTCAGCACAAAAGGTTCGCCCCGCAACTCAGGCTGACGAATTGCCAGCCTATCCGTGAGCAAATACGGAAACCAAATTGCGACATATCTCTTTACCATGTTCCTGTCTGTGCATAAACATCTCCCTTAGTTACTACTTGTGCATCTAGATAATGGAATTGTCCTGCAGCCCAACAAATCTGCCACGTTCCCGGTTTACCATTCCGGATCTTTTGCAGTTCCACTTGCCATGCTGGCCGGCCGATGCCGGGTAGCCCGGGATCTGAACTGCTCGGGAGCGGTCGAATATACCAACGTGACACGCAGGCCACATTTTCAATCCGTCTGGGGCGATACCGATGTAGGAAACCCGTGACCCGGCTCTGCTCTACCGCAAGCTGTAGCCTTCGGGAAGCTGTCAGGTCCATATCCCGGATTTCGCCCACTACTCCCGCTAAAGACGGACATTTTAATGCTTCTTCGATTGCCCATAGCGCATCCTTCTCCCGCGACACCTGGATGAATATCACCCGATCTGGATCTATACCAAAACCTGTAAGCGATGGCGGATACAGCTTGTTGCCTATACTTACCCATACACAAAGTCCTTTTTGTTTCATCAGCATCCCCATCAGGCAAGAAATAAATCCGCTGGACGATGCCGCCGCGGCTGCATCACTGCTAATAAATTCATGGATTGCACCTATCGGAAATATTCCTGTAGGAAAGGATTTATCCATTAGACCAAGATCGGAAAGTGGATTATTGCGGTCACTTGGCACAACGAATCCCTCTGCTGCAACAATCATCCTGCGCAGTTCCTCGATTCTATGCTTTTTATCCAATAAACCTTCCATATCCTCATTTTTTGCATATTCGCAAACCTGCGTATTTGCATCTAAGCAAAAATTCATTTATATTTGTCATTATAAATGACAAAACAACGTCATCAATAATAACAATACATAATGGAAGATGCAAAACTTTTTTTCAACACGAATCTGCGTTTCCTAAGGAATCGGAAAAAATTCAGCCAGGAATACCAGGCCCAATTGCTTGGTTTTACACGTAGTAAGTATACCGCGCTGGAAAACGGAAAGACAGAGAATCCACCACTTCTAGACCTCATAAAGATTTCTGATTTTTTTAAAGTGCCATTGGACAGCCTCCTTAAAGTAGACCTGAGCCATTGGAGTGAATTCGACCTGCGTAAAATGGAAACAGGTGCCAAAGAATATATCTCCGGTAACAATCTCCGGGTATTATCCATCACCGTGACTTCCGACAATAAGGAGAATATGGAGTACGTGCCGATTAAAGCCAAAGCAGGATACGCTGCAGGACATACAGATCCGGATTACCTGGCAACATTACCCAAATTTTCCTTACCCAATCTCCCCGAAGGAGCGACCTATAGGATGTTTCCTACTTCAGGTGATTCTATGCTCCCCATTCCCGAAGGAAGCGATATTGTGGCTTCCTATGTGCAGGATTGGACTACACTCAAAAGCAACAGCCTATGTATTGTGATTCTAAAAGGGGAACAGGATTTTGTATTTAAACAGGTAAGCCTACTCGAGGATGGAAAAATAAGGCTCACCTCATTGAACAGCAACTACCCCCCTTTTATAGTGCCCGTAGATGAGGTATTGGAGCTGTGGCAGTATGTGCGGCATCAGACCGATAGTGTCCCTGAACCAGAAACCGATTTACAGGAAATAAAACAACTGTTAATCGATATGCAAAAACATATCAGCAAATCGTCAATGGTCTAACCCTCTTTTACATTTTCAATTCACCGGGGGATATCCCGTAATACTTCTTAAAGGCGCTACTGAAATTATTCTGATGGCCAAATCCAGTAAGAAGAGAGACTTCATAAACCGTATTTTGTTTGGTAAGGAGCAGAATACGTGCTTTTTCCATTCTGATCCGCGTTAGGTAATCGTGTATCGTAACAGAGAAGTATTCTTTGAAATCCTTACGTAGTTTACTTTCACTCATCATAACGACAGAAGCCAATTCCTTTTGTGTTGGTGGATTAGCAATACGTTGTTCCAGAATCTGTCTCGCCATTTCGAGTCGCTGTATATCTTCGGAATTAAATACCTCCGCTGCTGGTGTCCCTTGCTCATTATATTGTTCAAATTGATACATGAGCAGCTCGACAATACGTGACTCCGTATGCAGTCGTCGGATCTCCCCTGACTTTTTAGACTCAATTAGTTCATGGATGGTATGTTGCATTTCATACGTAGCCATAAGATCCTCTTCGGCATAAGACGTATAATAGCCTTTTTCAATATTTTTCACAAAATCACGGTGCAAGAGAGAATCCCGCTTGATGAGGTTTAGGTAATATTCTTTAGAAATCACTGCGATGAAATAACTGTATTGCACACCGGTTTTCATCTCGTGGCTAGATTTTACGGTAGGAATATAGCGGATATTATGACGGCTCATTCCATAAGGTAGTTTACTGCCCGTTGTCTTGTAAAAGATAAACTGACTGGTAATGGCCTCACCTTCCACTTCAGTATAAATATGTACAGGCTTATCAAAACTCATCTCCGTATAGAGAATAAAAAGCCCGCTGGTAGACAGCTGATAATTTGTCATGGTAAGAGGATCGCGCTTAATCTCTATTCTTTTTTCGATCAGCGGCTTATCGGGCATGTAACGATCCGGTATCTCTTCGATAAAAAGCCATTCGTCTAACTCTTCAATTTTACTCTTGATCAACATATAGCAGGATATTCCATTATTTTCAGGTTAAAGATACGGTATTTTTTGCCAGAAAGTGCAGTTATTTAAAATCTTTCTAAATAAGAGGACACCTTTCAATCTGGCTTAATTGCGATCCGAAAAAGTTTCGTACGGTCTTCTTTCATTTTCTTTTCAACAATACCAGCACTTACGAACAGTCGCAATGTCTGGTAAATACAGCTCACACTCACTGTTCTTTTCATACTAATCCAAAGGTCTACGGCGTCTATCCAATCTTTTTGTAGTAGTATCTGATCAAGAATGATGTGTCGTTTTCTGGAGTACTGTAATTGCTGCTCAATACAATAATCCTGCAATAAACGATGTATATCTTCCTGTAAAGCTATTCGCATATGTTCCATAATGCATCAGATTTGAATGGATTTTTTTAGTTGTTCAGTCTGCGATTCTAATACAAAATTACTGCAACTGGGATGAGAAAGTAATCCCCTCTCTATTTGAAATTGCATCGCAACCCTATTATTTTCATCACATAAGCTAAATGTTACTCCATCTGTATCCTTTTCATTTATTTCCAACACAATTCTTAGCCCCTGTAACTTATCCAATGTAATGGTACAATCGGGATAGATAATCTGGTAGCGTTCTCCCTGATCGACCAAACTCATAATCTGGCCTTCGTACGTATATATCCCTTCTGCATTTATTAACGAACAAGATGCTCTTGTTTTCTGCGCAAAAGATTGAGCTACTATACTTTTCCACAAGGGCAGTGCAATCGACCTACCCATACATAGCGGAACAATAGATGGAGAAGTCGGCAAAAGTGTATCTGCATCTTTTTGAAGGGCGTCTTGATCGGGGGATTTATAGCGGGCCAGCAACCCATCATATTCTTCTTTGTTGCTGGTTCCTTCTATCAAAACCACCTTGTGGAGAAGTAAACCTTTATGATCGAAAAACTGGAAACTCTGTCCCCATTCATTGAATACGGCAACTCCTGCGCTCCACGTTGTCATATCCAAGCTCATTCGATATGCCTCATTTTGAACAATCCACACCTGGCGATTCTGATCGCTTATAGGCAGGGTATACACTCCTTTCATCTCCATATACCCCGCTTTATTATATGCGATAGAGTATACCGTACCCAGCTTAGCAAATTCGGTGAGTAATGCAACGAAGTCGGGAATAAGAAGACTGACGTGCTGTGGATAAGCCAATCTAAGCAGTCCTAGTTCCGATAGCCCCATCTCCATAGACTCTTCATCCAGTCTATACAACGGATCTGATTTATAATTCTTTATACAACCATCGATCACCTTATCCTTTTGTCGGATTTGTGGTAGTTTTGTATTAAACTGATCCGCATCCAAGAGCAACTCTTCCAACTTGACAATAGGCTTTAAAGTCTTGGTATCGATAGATACATCTGCCTGAACAGAAAATACCGTGTAAATATTTTGCTTTTCCATGACTTCAATCGGTGTGCCTTCACACCATTTACGGCCGTTTTTGAGCATCAGTATACGATCACTGTATAGGGCGGCCAGGTTGATATCATGTAATACAACCACCACCATAAAACCTTTTCTAGATAGCGCTTTAGTCAACGCCAGGACTTGTTGCTGAAACTGTAAATCCAGCGCAGATACAGGTTCATCCAATAAGAGCAAGCTATCCGGATTGTCCCATATCTGTACCAGCACACGTGCTAATTGTACCCGTTGCTGTTCGCCACCCGACAGGCTAAGGTAAGAGCGATCTGTAAAGATACTTACACCACACACGTCCATTACCTCCTCCACGATTTCTTGGTCGTGGATCGATGGCATAGAGCGGTAGTGTGGGTATCGACCCATTTGCACAATTTCTCCCACCTTAAACGCCATACTCATATTATTATGCTGTGCAAGCATTGCTCTTTTCTTCGCTAATTCCATGGGACTATATTGCTGAAGTGGTTTTCCCATTAAGCTTACCTGTCCTTCTGTAGGTACGGTGTCGCCACATAATAAACGCATAAGCGAAGATTTCCCAGCGCCATTAGCTCCCAACAATGCCAGTACCTCTCCTTTCCGCAATTGAAAGGAAACATCTTTAAGCAATTTTCTGCCCTTTACCTCGTAAGTTATTTTTTCGACACGTAACATGTGTATTTTATTCTTCAGTCATTAAAATATACAAGAAAACCGGTGTTCCCAGTAGTGCGGTAACTACACCTATCGGCAATTCTATAGGAGCCACCAGTACTCGGGATATGATATCAGCCAGCGTGAGGATTAAAGAACCGAAAACAGCCGAAGCAATCAGTACATATCGATGCTCTACACCTCCTAGTAAACGAACCGTATGCGGCACAAGCAGGCCGACAAAACCGATAATACCCGATACGGCTACCGAGGCCCCCACTGCCATTGTGGATAAGACAACAACCCACCGTTTTACTAGGTCGGTACGCATACCCAGAAGATCAGCTTGAGTTTCACCCAGTGCAAACGCATTCAGGGGTTTACTAAAAAAGGGTAAAATAAATAATGGGATCAAAATAAAAGGAAAGATTGCGATCACATTATCCCAGGTCGCACCACCAAGACTACCCAACATCCAGAACGTAATGGTCCGTAACTGCTGTTCGTCGGCTATGTAAGTAATTAATCCGGTCAATGCACCGGCAAAAGCGTTGATCGCAATACCTGCTAACAGCATTGTCGTTACCCGCGGTATGCCTTGCTTTTTTGAAAGCTGATACACCAAAAATGAGGTAAGCCCTGCTCCAACAAAGGCTGCAAAAGCCAATAGATAATACCCAAGCAATTGACTAAGACCCACAAAGAGGACAGTTTCAAACGCGATGATCAATACGGCGAATAACGAGGCTCCTGCAGATATCCCTATTAAGCCTGGCTCCGCCAACGGATTACGGAATATACCTTGTATGGCCGCACCAGACATTCCCAAAGCGGCACCGACCAACACACCCAATAAAACTCGTGGAAACCGAACGATGTAAAGTACATCATTATAGGTTTCATCAACCTGTACATCGTGCATCAGTCCAAACTTCTGTATCAACAGTATCAATACATCCTGCACCGGAATCGAAAAAGCGCCAACCCCAAGAGCAATGATCATCGTGAGCAGTAATCCGATACTCAGTATCCAGATAATCGTGTGTTGCTTCATCTAATTATATTGTTTTAAAATTGCAGATTCGGGAATACGCATAAGCAAAACAATCTGGAGATAAGCTCTTAATTTTTACCATACAATAGTGTATTAAGCTTAATTATCGCTTCAGGAAGACGTGTACTAAAATTAACCAATAAGGGACCGTTCATCTGTATGATACGCTTGTGTTTTCCCGCTTCTGTCGTCCCGATGCCTGGCATTTTAAGTATTGCCTCGATTCCCCCCAAGCTGCTCATTCCAAAGTCAAACATCAGGATGACATCTGGATTAGCTTTGACCAGGGACTCTGTTGTATAGGGTTTGAAATTCGCGAACTCCTGCACAGCATTGCGCCCTCCTGCCAAGGTTATTATTGCATCGAGACTGCTTCCTTTCCCAGCTACACTCATGGTACCAGTACCTCGTGCATAAATGAAGAGCACCTTTGCTTTTTCATCCTTCACATTTTTCGAAACAGCATCTTTTACAGCACGCAATTCCCGTTGCACCTTCTGTGTGAGCAGCTTTCCTTTATCGTTTACATTTAACGCCTGCGCAACAGACTCTATGTAACGGATAGCACCTTTTTCCGAAAATTCCTGCTTAATTTCAGCAACGCGAATGCCAGCGGATTTCAACTGCCCCAGAATACCTGCAGGAATATCGCCTGCAGGTGCTAGAATAAGGTCGGGCCGATAAGCTATAAGCCCCTCGGCTGATACCGACCTATTCTTACTGACTCGAGGCAGCTGAGCTGCCTCGGCAGGCGATACACTTGTTACATCAGCAGCAACAATGGATGCCCCCAACCCCAAGGAATAAACAGTCTCTGTTAAAGCACTACTCAGCGTAATAATACGCTGAGGTACTGCTGCCGTAGCCGTGAAAAACCATCCAATAAAAAGAATAGAAATCCAAGTCGGTAATAAATATTTGATCCTCATTTTGCAATATTAAAGTACAAATCAATCAATAATAAGTCTAAATAAAAATATTTTAATTTAGAACGCTTTGAATTAAGACAGATCAAATATTTAGTTAAAATACTAAAAAACAAGAACTTATTAAACAATCAAACCCATCTTTATCTGCAATAAATATCAATTTTCAGATAAGATTTATCAGATTTCATAGATATAATATCAGAAACATTCCCTTGTTTTGTAACATTATTTAGAATGATTAAAAATAAAAATAGTGAATCAAGCTATATTTTTCATAAAATTAACAGTGTACATTACCGGTTTATCCTCTTTCAGTTTACTTGCCTATGCGCAAGAATTGTATCAGATCAAAGGGCGTGTGCTCGACAAATCTGGCAATGCAATCGTACAGGCCACCATCATACTCCTTCCCGACCGACATACCACTCTTACCGATAAAGAAGGTAGGTTTTCTTTCGATAAGTTATATGAAGGCACTTATCAACTACGTGTCAGCAGCGTTGGTTACTACCCGATCGAGCAGGATCTGCCCTTGAAAAAATCAAGCAGCATAGAACTGACCATGCGTCCAAGTGAAGCTAGTATCACCGAAGTATCCGTTCAGGAGCGCCGACGAAGCGTCGACAATCTCATCAAAACCGAAAATTCGGCTATGCCGGTCAAGATTATTACCCGCCGGGAAATCGAACTTATGGGTAGCCGCAGGCTTGATGAAGTGATGAAAGAGCAGACCGGTATTGCGGTGGTCAACGACATTGCCGGAGGTTCACGGGCGGTAGGTGTTCAAATTCAGGGTTTCAGCAGCAACTACGTGATGGTTTTGATCGATGGGCAGCCCATGCTCGGTAGGAATAGCGGCAACTTTGATCTTTCGCGCATCTCGGTTACCAATATCGAACGTATTGAGATTATAAAAGGCGCGAGCTCTTGCCTATACGGCAGCGATGCCTTAGGTGGCGCCATCAACATTATCACCCGGCATGGAGCCGTAGCACCACAGGCGCATGCCTCCTTTTTATACGGTACGCTCAATACATTAGATGCCACATTAGAGGCTGAAACGCCCTTTGCCAACCAGCGGGGTTCCGTGGTTTTTTCGGGCAATTATTACCGAACCGACGGCTTTAATACCGACAGCAGGTACCTCACCGAAGAAAGCACTACCTTTCCACCCTATACGAACTACAGCTTTCAGGGGCGTACACGCTACCGCATCACCAAAAACGGGACTGTAGGTTTTACGGGGCGCTATGCGGTACGGAATTCCAAGATGATTAATGCGTGGTCGGATGATATAACAATTGAAGACACACAAACAGATCAAGATGTCAACCTATCTGCCAGCTATGACCATACTTTCCATTCAGGCCTTCGGAGCATGACACGTTATTATTTTACGCGCTTTCATACCGCTATGCAAGCACAGTGGCTTCGTCAGGGTATACTAGCCGATGCAGAAGAATTTGGCCAGCAGGTACAACGAGTGGAGCAGCAATTTGCCTATAGCCCTATTCGGACCGTTAAGTTTACCGGAGGTTTAGGTGGTAGTATAGAAATCATGGATAATCAAGATCTTGACGAAGAGCGATCACTCAATACGGCTTTTGCATTTCTCCAAACCGAATGGAAACCCATAGATGGCATACTGACCACACTAGGCCTACGTTACGATTATACCAATGTATATGATGGCCGTCTAAGTCCGAGTTTCGGATTACAGTACCACATCAGTCCGACACTATTGGCGAAGGCGGGTGTAGGTGCCGGATTTAAAGCTCCAGATTATAAAATGCGCTATCAGGTATTTTATAATCCTGCAGCCAACTATCTCGTTGTTGGAAGTGACCGTATTGCCGATGTGATTCAGGCCATGGAAAACAGTGGTGAATTAAGTTTTAAAAACTCCTATATGCTCAATCTTGTATCCGGAAATCTACAAGCGGAAAAAAGTTTATCCAACAATGTGGGATTGGTATGGAATCCGAATTCGAAATGGCAGAGTGAAGTTTCTGCCTTCTACCACCGCATAAATAATCAGATCAATACGATTATCGTCGGAGGAACCACATCGTTTTCAACAGTTTACAGCTACAGAAATCTACCTAAAGCGGTAAATAAGGGTTTTGAAGTTTCCACTACTTACCAGGCTACTGTAGACCTACAACTTTCCGCAGGCTACCAATACCTTATCGCAAAAGATCTCAGCGTACTGGACAGCATACGTGCCGGTGTCTGGCCTTATAACCAGACGATAAACAACCCCGTTACTGGCGAATCACGGGAACCAACCGTTGCCGATTATTGGGGTATCGAAGATCGCTCGCGCCATATGCTCAATCTGAAAGCATTATACGAGTACCGTCCGTGGGAGATGAACTTTAATCTACGGGCAAATATCCGCGGTAAATATCCTTTTCAGGAGACCACTTCCAATCAATTTATCGATAAGTATGATGAATTTGTACCGTATCATGTATTGCTTAATTTAACAATCGAAAAAAACCTATGGAACAGAAAGTTAACCTTGCGCTTAATAGCAGATAATCTGCTCAACTTCACACACCGTAATATGCTCGGCCAGCCCGGAAGGATTATTCTGGGTGGATTAAGTTATCGGTGGATGAAGGAGTAGATGTGAGATACCTTAGAAGTTAGGGATTAGATTAAGATAAAAGAGCAAAGAGCAATGAAAACACTACAAATAATATTAAATGAATGCCGAAGTATCTTCTTGCTAGGCAAGGTATCCTTCGGATTACTGTTTATCCTTTCGCTTTCTTCTTGCGACAAAGATGAGGATCCGCGTCCAGCGTTGGAAGATGGAAAAAGCACTGTTATCTACGATTTGGCAGGCGATGTAGAGGCCTCTATGGCTGAGGGAGTAGAAGGAAAGGAAAACCGACCCTTTTATACCTTTCTCTTCCGTTTTCGTGATCAAAAACAAGTTTGGATCAAAACACAACAAGATTCCTTGCAATGGCTTAAAACCAACGATTGGGATTTAGCTTTTACGGGACCTTACAACTCGGAGGTATATGTCAATAATGCCAACGACAAATTCAATCCTGGATATGAAGGTCCAGCAAGTCATAGCGCTGTGGTACTATTGAAACAATCTTATCAAAGCGTGATCGCAGCGCCGAGCGATGAAGAATTTGATCAAAGCGAGGTTACCAAAATCGGCTGGGCGTCTTCTGAATCGTCGTATGGCTGGTTTCGGTATAGCTTAAGTACCCACATTATGCAGGCCTTGCCAGATAGAACCTATGCTATCCGATTACCCGACGGAAAATATGCTAAATTACAACTTATCAACGCCTATAAAGGTAATCCACCAGCGGTCACCAATATGAATTGGCCTGCCCCCTACTATACTTTCCGGTATTACGTACAACAGGATGGCAGCAAGAATCTGTAAATTAACACTTACTTTCAGCTTCCACAAAAACCGAATTTCATAAACGAAATATCACTTTTCATACATTACCTCTTAAGTAAAGCTATTATATTTGTTATTATTTAGAATGATTTTAAATAAAAATAAAGAAATTATGGATATTAATAAATACATCGAAAAGGCAGCTGTCAGCATAACCTACGTCTTCCTTGCATTTTTAGTTATCGGATTTGTAGCCTGTGACAAGGGAAATGACCCCGGACAGGACGAAGAAGAGATACCAGATGATACAACACCTTCCGATGAGTCCAATTTCTATAAACTTATTCGGGTAGAGAACTTTCAAGGAACGCAGGACAACAATTTCGAGTCTGCAGCAGCAGCTATATATTATAGTTTAGAAAACAATAAGCCCATGGAAGCAAAATATCAACAAACCAACCGTTGGGACCTGGCTTTTGGCGGCTTGTTAAATAGCTTTGTATCTGGCAACAACGGCAGCAACTCTACCAACTCTGGATACGGAAATACGGCCAAAGGAGGTATTGCAATTATAGAAAAACCCTTTGACGAAGTTACGGATATACCTGTCGACAGTGAGTTTAAGACCGGCGGCAACCTCATCGGCACCGATAATTACGGAGAATTTGGTGAAGGAATAGGCTGGTACCTCTATGATTTCGCTGGTATAATCGTGCGTGACGGTGCTTACGCAAATCAACATGTGGCTTACGCACTTGATCGTCCTTTAACACTAAAGAATGGCACAGTCGTTCCTCCGCGTACCGTCATCGTCCGCACGGCAAAAGGAAATTACGCTAAGATCAAGTTAATATCACTTTATAAGGATCAGTTTGAGCGATCAGAATGGACCAGATCGTCGCCCAAAGTCTATTTCACCTTTGAATATATACTTGCACCGGCGGGAAGTACCAAGTTTGAGATTAAATAAAAGTAAACGCTATATATACCAAATAAAAAACCGGATATACGTTGCAGGTACATCCGGTACATGAAGACTAATTAACAATTTTATTCATTAACCGGCCCCTCTTGAAGCGGCAAAATTACAGAAAAAAAATGAAAAAATCATTTAGATTACTAACAATTGCATTTGGACTTGCTGTTATCGGCTTAACAGCATCATGTAATAAAGACAACGATGTCGCACCTGATTTACAGGCAAATAGCTTAGCAGTTACACCTCCAGCCATAGGCGGCACAGCCAACTTTACGGCAGCAAATACCAAAGGGTATCTTACCACAATTTCATCCGGTGTATACGGTGCCCGAAATTTCCATCAGGGAACAGTTCCCGATTTGGTAGATACGACGCAATGGGCGAACCCCGCTGGTACATACTATTACGACCTAGGCAATAACGATGGAGGTACTTCCGGAAATTATGATTTCCTATTTAGCGGAACAGCAAATGCCAGTTTTACCGTAAACACCGCAAAGTATGATTTGTATTATGTAAATACCGCATTTGGAAGTGTAAGCTCCACAGGAGGAACACTTATTCCCTCAGGTACGGCGGGAGCTAACAGTACAAGCGGAACTGGAAATCCAAGTAGTGCCGGATGGTATATCTACGACATCAGTGTCCACATTATGTCAAGCTATCAACCGCGCACCTATATTCTAGTAAATAAAAGTACGGGCAGTGATTGGAAAATCCGTCTAAATAGTGTCTATAAAGATGAGATACCAAATTCAGGGTTTGCAGCCACCAACTTTCCTTTTATGAGTTTTGACTACGCAGAACTGTAGGTCAGGAACAACGCAATAGTTTATTTGGTATACTATAGTAAAATTCCGGTGTCAAGATCTATTGACACCGGTTTATTTAAAAAATATGATGAATACAACTTTACAAACATCTAGATTAAAATTCGGATACAAAGCGATACTATCTGTCGCCTTGATAAGCATGGGACTTATTAGTGCATGCACCAAAACAGAAATTACACCCTACGAGGAAGAACCCATGGCACGCATCAGCAGTTTTAAGATTGTGAATACGGCAGCGGAAATCGTAGGCGCCATCAATGAAAATGACAAGACTATTACGCTTACTATACCCGCAGGCCAGTATCTCAATACATTAGAACCTGAAATTACCGTAGCCGAAGGTAGCACATTAAAAGCTGGATCCGATACCTTGATCACGAATGTACTCACCTACTTTGCCGAAGGCTCTACACGAGAAATCAGCTATCCTGTTACCGCCACAGATGGCAGTACAGCGACCTACCGATTGCTGATTAAAACCAATCAACCCCCATTGCTAATGAATGAGGTGACCACAGACCCCACTAATCCAGTAAGCTATGATCAAACTAATTGGCTGAACACAAACTACATATACATATATAACACCTTAAGTACCTACCCATATTCGACTAACTTTGAATTCGACCTTGAGCTGGCTCAAGCAAGTCTGATCAGCCAGGATGGGACAGCGTATAAGTTTAAGCTGGCACAATCAGGCGTACCTCCCATCATTTCGTCTGCTTATATGCTCCTGAATTTAAACAATATCGAAGGACGCGTAGTGGGAAGTGGACGAGATCAGGTTTATACAAATACCCCACCAGAAGGTTTGTACCACATTAAACTTCGGTATTACAGTCGCGAGACCACGCTGGAAAATCCAATCCGCATTTTCTACAATAATTAATCCGCTTTAACAATCATGACAATGAAAAAATATTTATATCCTGTAGCTTATCTGTTTTTGTTAATCGGAACAGGCGTATTGGGTTCCTGTAGCAAAGAATACGAGACCGCTCCCACACCTTACACTGAGATTACTTCTTTTAAAATAGGTTATTATAACGGACAAGACACTATTGCGGGGATTATCGATGGTTCAACCATTCATATTGTATGGCCTGGCAGTACCGAGTGGCCTATTCCAGAAACCGTCAATCCGGAAATAACCGTATCCAGGAATGCGACGGTCTCTCCAGCTTCTGGCGCAAACATACCACTGGAAGACGGAACGACCTATACCGTAACCGCCCAGAATGGTACAGCCAAGACCTATACCATTAAATTAATAAACGGGGCCCTATTGCCTTCTTTCGTCGACGAAACTGCCATTAATGTACAAGTAGGAACAAAATATACTATTAATCTGTTTAATACTGCAGGAGATGGTTCGGACAGCCTTTTCCTAGTTAACGACAACAATGAAGAATTTAAGGTAATTCATAGCGCACAGGTTTCGGTCGGTGGAATTAATTTTATTGCCGATCAGCCCGACGGATCAGGCATTCCAGCCGGAGATTATTATGCAAAGGTCGTCAACAAATACAACGTACCTGTCAAAAGCAGTACAAAAATGATAACCGTCACCGAAGAACCAAGTGTACCTTATATTTATTTTAATCACACACAAACGATCGAAGTTAAACGAGGAGAAACCTTTACTGTTCCAATCCGGCATTACGGCGAACAGTACGGTATCAACCGCTCACGTTTTTACTATATTGATCCTGGCACGGGTTATATATCGTTCTTAACATTAAACTATATGGGCGCCAACGAAGCTTATAATGAGGTTTCTTTTGAGGTTCCGGCAGACGCACCTACGGGTATTAATTTAGAAAGCGACCCAGGTTTACAGATCCGACTCACCTATCATGGTTCGAATCTGGCGACAAACGGTACCGGGTATTATCCGCATAACATCAAAATAGTCGAGTAATAGCTTCCATCTTAGTACGTTTTCCAAACTTCCCTTGTTTTTATTGGTTCAAGGGAAGTTTTTGATAATTTGACCAGCCTTATTATTATGTTGCCTAACAGGTATCCTTTTTATCCAACTTTCATTATTTTCAGCATACCTCTATTTTTGCTGTTTCCTTGCTGTGGCAAAGAAGATTCTACACCAAATGTTGCACCCGATGCGCTCATCTCCCCTACTACAGGTACGCGACAAGAACTTACCCTGGATTCAATTTTTTTGTACGCACGCCAGGCCTACCTTTGGAATGACGCTCTCCCTCCTTATACCGATTTCAATCCACGCAAGCGCTATGGTGGTATCACTCCAGAATTAACGGCCTACCAACTCGAACTGTACGATATCAGCCAATATAAGTTACGCACCGATGGACAAGCTTACGAGTGGTCCAATATTGATACCAGGGCAAAGTACTCCTACGTGGAGCGCTATACAGGCAACAGTATTTCTTCGGCCAGGGCCAATACCGAATCAGGAGTAGGCCTCAACATGCGCCAGCACCTGGAAATAGCCGGCAAGAAAGTTTCCTACCTCGCTATCAGTTCGTTTCCGCAACTTAGCAATATACAAAACGAACTCGACGAGGCTTTTGCCGAGATCGCCGCTGCCGGCAGCAGTCATCTTATTGTCGACCTGCGTTCCAACGGTGGCGGTTACGTGGAGAGTGCGGAATATCTTGCCAATCTGATTGCTCCTTCTTCGGTAAAAGGTAAAGTCATGTTCAGCGAACAGTTTAATGGTCGCATGCAGAACAAACAGGCTACCATTCTGCAATATCAGCCGTACCTAGATGTCCACGGTAAAAGCGTGTACTATAATGGCCGGCTGGCCACCATGGCAGATATCGATTACAGCGAAATCGCCAACACGCATTATTTTAGCAAAAAAGGTGCACTCGAAGGTATCACGCAACTTTATTTTATCGTCTCTAATCGTACGGCTTCGGCAGCCGAGCTGTTGATCAGCAGTCTCAAACCCCACCTTTCGGTCAAACTCGTCGGACAGCGGACTTACGGTAAACCCGTGGGTTTCTTCCCTATCCGGATTGACAATTACACCGTATACTTGGCTAGTTTCCTAATTCGTAATGCCGATGGTTGGAGTGATTATTTTGATGGTATGCCAGTAGATATCGAAGTGAGCGGCGATAACTCACTCCCGCTTGGTGACCCACAGGAACTGTACCTGCAAGCAGTACTTGCAGATATCGCGGGACAGTCGTCAAAAAACAAGCACCTTAAACCTCAAGCAAGCAGCAGACCGGACAAGATATGCGAACCAGATCAGTATTATCAAACTAACGATTACACAATTCCTGTTGTTAAACAATATTTTAAATTTAAACCTTTTTAAAACCTATATTGCGCACTTAGCCACTATTACTTATCTTTACGTACATGGAACCACAAGAAGAAATCAAAGTTAAAGATCCAAAAAGCAGCAAGCTTAGGCTATGGTTGAAGCGTGTAGGTGTCGGGGCTTTCCTTTTCTTTCTGGTCAAAGGATTGGTATGGCTGGCGGTGTTTTTCTTCTTTGCCAAAACCTGTCAGCAGTAACATCTCCCCGCCTTTTGATGATAAAAAAACAAAACTCTTTTATTTTCAATAAATTATATATACCTTTGGATTATAATCAGGCTCTGCCGACGCTTTTCTGAGACCGTTAAGTTTACTCTTCTCCTTCAGTCTTCGCTTTTACAGTTGCTAATTTTTGTTGTCAATATAACGTATGCAGTACCTTTTTAAACTTGGAAGCTTTCAAGTCTCATAAAATTACAAACATCCTTTCTCTTGCTAGCAAATTGATTTATTATTATGATAAAGTCCGCTTTAGCGTAATAATGGCGATAGCCAAAAAGAAATTTTTTTTATCAATAAACAATAATACAATGCAAGAAGGAACAGTAAAATTCTTTAACGTTACCAAAGGTTTCGGTTTTATTACACCAGCAAGTGGTGGTCAAGATGTTTTCGTACATTCATCAGGTTTAATCCATGATGTACGTGAAAACGACAGCGTAACATTCGATGTAGAAAACGGCAAAAAAGGCGTTAATGCAGTTAACGTACGCGTAGCATAATTTTAGAAGGAGGA
The DNA here is from genome assembly GCF_005048855.1 of Sphingobacterium olei. GTDB lineage: Bacteria > Bacteroidota > Bacteroidia > Sphingobacteriales > Sphingobacteriaceae > Sphingobacterium > Sphingobacterium olei. The sequence goes on along the minus strand of NZ_SUME01000001.1, from coordinate 614,432 downwards.
TGAACAATCCTTCTTCCTATTAAAAGCAGCAGATAACATTCGTGTTTATCTGCTGCTTTTTTTTGTGGGCATATTCGGCGGCGCCATCTATAGACTAACAGTGCATCTGCCTCAAGGATGACAATAATCCAATACCTTCTTGTACGAATAGCTTGATATACATCGGACTTCCAAGAGATCGCAACGGTATTAAGATGATGAACAGTGCTGTCATGGGTCTGCTTGCAAAGACGATTATATAAGACAGACTTTTTTACCCATAGCTTACCTCTTGTAGCAGACTCCAGGGGTTCCGTGGTTCGGACAAACCGGCTTGTCCATAGCACCAGGATACGAATGCAGCACACCATTGCTGTCCTTTGTCAAGATGAATGTACGTCAGATATCTCTCGACACGTTTGCCGTCGTTATTGCCCGTCGCTTCCTTGACACCAAGTTCGTTTTGGACAATGTCGAGGATGCGGATTTGTAAATTCGCCTTCGGTTACATCGCTATTGCCAACGCCCACAAAAGGGCATACAGGACTAAAAAGAAAACCGAGAAATAGAGAATACATTGTTGCCATGATGTCAATTGATTAAAATGATTACCTAAATGTTTACGAAACATATTAAACGGCTGCCAAAGCAGTTCCTGTAACCATAGACTACAGAAAATAGATAGTAAACCGCCGAGCAGACCCAGTATCAAAACGGATAAAATACCGACATCCATAATACCTGCAGTAGGATCAATAAGTTGCAGGATTCTGCCTGCAAAAAGGAAGAGCGTGAACAGCCATAATAGCAACATGCCCAGCTCTTGTTTTATTCCGATTTCCCCAAGCATATCCTGGATAGACCAAGGGGCGTTTGTTTGTAGTGTTGTCATTTGTTTTGAATTAGATATTAGATGTGAGGTATAAGATATGAGATATTAGAGATAGGAGAACCAGAAACCGGAACCAGATAGCAGGGATTCGATTTCGGCTACCCGATTCCTGATTTCTAGTCTCTAACCCCTATTCCCTATCTCACAATCATCGATACCGCTTCTGTCCAGTCACTACTGCCTTTTGCGTTTCGCGCACGTACCCTGACGTAGTACTTCGTGCCGGGGATTAACGGTGCCACGATGTTGCCTCTCGAGGTCGTCGTAAAATAAGACTGTCCCCATATAGTATCCATGGCATCACTTGGCCATTCCCCGACCTGGATTTCGTACTCCCAGACGCCCTTCTGTGGGGTAAAATCCACCCGCATCTGTCCACTTAGGCTACCGTCTTTCAAGATAACCCGCTCGATGGTGTAAGGTACTTGCCTACCGGTAGGCTGTTTAGCCAAAATCATAGCCGAACTGGTCAGCACAGCTAGATTACCTGCCGATTGGGTATTTACATAATGTGCCAGTTGACCCAACTGATAAAGCAGATACTTCCTACTTTCGTTCTTGATCCGAATATCCAATACGCTGCCACCACGTATGGCAATTTCATGTTTGGACCGATAGTCATTTACGAGCGTTGTTAAATCCACAAGCGCCGGTATAGGATCGGGAAAATTAGCATTATCTGTTAATGCGCCTAAAATTTTTCCCGCTAATGCTGCCAGTTCATCGTCTGACAGGTCTTTATAATTTGAGATCACTCTTTCTGTTCTCATGATATTTGTTTTTAAATGTTAAACTGCTTGCCTGGCTGTAGGCAGTGATATTGCCTGCCATAGGTAGGTAAAGTCGTGAAGCTGTCTTAAACAGCGTGTATTTTTTTTACGGATTGCTTCACCCAATCTGAGACAGATGGTGGAGCTCTTGTGGGTATGTTTATCGTTTTCATACCCAAAGGTGGCCAGCAGAAAAAGGGAATACGAAAATTTGACCAAGATTGACCAAGATTGATCCTCCGCTGATCAAGATTGAACAAAGTCGAATATAATGGCTTATTATCTAGGTTTTCCGAATCAGGTTCATGCTGCTCCGCATCGGATCGAGGACTATCCTTAACCAGTTACGTGCTATGCCGATTGGGTCGACATACGATCCGGTTCGGTCATGGAGTAACCGTATCAGATTGCCCGTTAACCCTACCCGGATAGGTGCCAACCAGGTACGGTTTACCGTTAAACTGATCCGGTTGCCCGTTAGTGATATGAGGTGGAACACTAACTATTTCCGCTTAGGTACCACCCCGGTCGGATCTACCGATAACCTAATCTGATCAGGGGTTAATGGTGCAGGATGAAGCGTTGACTATACCCAATTAGATACCAACGCAATTGAGTCTACATTTAATTCAATCCGGTCAAGGACTAATCTTATCGCGTTAACCTCTAATCATAACCACTTAAATACCAACACAATTTCGTTAACCTTTAATACTGTTGGTCTAGGCAATAGTTCTAATCGATTACGGCCTAACCTTACCCGGTTAGGTATCAACCCAATCCATCTCCGATAACCCCAACCGGTCAAGGGACGTGTTAGATGTGGCAATAGCTAAGTATGAGCAACAGATAGTAAATCGTTTTCATGAATATGAAGTTAGATGAACCTGCTAATCAGGGATATTAAATGCAACCTTCACCTGGTTAAAGTCTCTGAAGTTTATTTTAGCACTTGCCTGAATACTGCCTGGAATCAAGACATACCGAAAAGCGTGGTAGCCGTCAATAACAAGTGTACCGCTTGAATAGATAAAAATATTGCCGGGTTGGACCATAAAATAGATATAGGCATTGCTTGATTCCCCACTAATCTGTTCGACAAACTCAGTATTCTTCCCACTTATATATCTTCTGTACACCAAAATCTGTCCACGATCTACAATAGCCTGCGTAAGTTGTGGTGCAGGAATCCCATATCCGGCCTGTATATACTCATCTGCAAGATACCAATTACTATAAATCACATTTGCTGTTCCCGGCTCGCCATCTTTGCCCGGAGGGCCCTGTGGACCGGCAGGGCCACGGAGATTTAGCGGCGTACCCCAGCCCGTTGTTGTCTTCGGTCCATAGAAATCTGCATTGCTTATATTGACATAAAAGTCGCCGGTACGTCCCAGGGTAAGCGTCGGCGTTGCCGTACCGCTTAGTACGGTAGCACCCGCCGTTCCTGTTGCGCCCGTTGCTCCTTTAAGACTGGTCGGAGTACCCCATCCGGCATTTGTTTTCGGGCCGTAGAAATCGCCTGTCAACGCGCGGAAGTAATAATCGCCTATCGCACCCACGCTAGTAGTCGGCACCGCTGCACCACTAATAATAATTGATCCATTTTCGCCTTTGGACCCAGCCGCACCTTTTAAATTAACCGGTGTGCCCCAGCCGCTGCCGGTCTTCGGACCGTAAAAATTTGCTGTTCCTGTTTGGAAATAGAAATCTCCCACGGCACCGACAGAAGTTGCTGGCATCGCTGTCCCGCTCCAAATTTTAGTGCCATTGGCACCGCTAGGGCCCGTTGGCCCCGGGTCTCCCGGTTGTCCATCTTCACCAACGGCACCCCGTAGGTTCGTGGGGTTTCCCCATCCCTCCGTCAGTTTCGGCCCATAAAAATCACTCGTAGTCACACGGTAATAGTAATCACCCTCCCTACCCAGGTCCGGAGCAGGAACCGTGGTTCCGCTATAAATTGTTGAACCATCCGATCCTTCTGTCCCCTGCGGACCAACAACACCTTCCTTGGTACAATTGGTGATGCCGGCAAAAATGGATAGCAGCACAAGAATTCCCGAAAAACGCAATAATATTTTCATAGTCGATATAGATTTGTTCATCTTTAGTAATCAATAGGTCACCCCTATTGAATATTTAAATATATACGATAAAGAAAGAGCGTTTTTTGAAAATGAGTAAACGGGGCTTTTCAATGATTGAATACCTGTTTTCAAAGAGAGAAGGTTTTTTCGAAGATTATCGATATCATCCTCGCGAAAGCGTGAAACAAAAAAGCCATTTGATAAGCAATATGTAAACATTTTATAACCTAAGTTTGAAAAAACCTCATGGAGCCAAATTTCCACCTGAAAAACATTCCCCTCTCTCCACATGCGTACGCGATTTTCGGGGTGTAAAAAATGGATCGTTTCCCCCAATCGGGACAGCTGACCACGCTTACTAATTTTCCAAGCAGACGGTAATACAGAACTATTATCCATTATCCCGATAAGATATCGGAAATATCCATATCTATAAGTGATAGACCAAACTATTTTGTTGACGAACAGGTAAAAGGGGCTTTCAAATCCATATATCACGAGCATAGTTTCATACAGATGGATGATAAAGTAATCATGAAACATTCTTTTGAATTTCAATCGTCTTTTGGCATACTCGGACAGTTATTTAACGAGCTTATATTGACGAAGTTTTTAAAGCAATTCCTTATTGAAAGAATTCACTTTAAATTTGTAGTTTAGCTTGGCATTCGGCCTTGTAATAATCCTGCCCGATGCAAAGCTTAAAAACTGGGACCTAAATTCAAAAAGACACCGATACATTGACAGAATGGAGATGACGAGAAAAAGACGGTCATAAAAAAACATGTGCTTTTAAACTTCTTTATTGCGACTGTCTGGATTGCCAACGGACTTCTTTCTAAGGTGTTTAATCCAAATTGTTTCATGTTTTTATGATTTTAGACTCTTCGTTATACAGCAACAGCAAAACTTACATCATGTCCCAATCAAATGACTTTAGGTATGCCTCCTTTAGCAAACTCAAAATATTTAATAAAACGCTGTAAGTTTTTTCATATTTCCGCTACTTATTAGGAAATTCAGATAATATGAATAAAACGAACATACAGCGGGTTGCAAAATTATTACCTTTAATAAAAGATAGTGATGGATGAAGCCTTGTTCTTAGCACTTATAAGTGAGCATCAGGGAATTATCCATAAAGTATGTCGCCTGTACCGCGATATCCGCGAGGATCGTGAAGACCTCTTTCAGGAAATAACATTCCAACTTTGGAAATCCCATCAGACATTTAAAAATGAGTCTAAAATCAGCACCTGGATCTATCGCATTGCGCTGAATACTGCAATTGCCTCATTCCGTAAAAAGAAACATGCAATTGAGTACTCCCCTGTCTTGCACGATCTGGCAGACGAACAGCCGATGAAGAACTTGCCTTTCGTCAAGAGCGTTTATTCAATGCGCTAAAAAGGCTTAATGATGCCGAAAAGGCAATAATTACCCTATACCTTGAGGATTTGAGCTATCAACAAATAGCGGAAATAATAGGAATAAGTGAAAATAATGTTGGTGTCAAATTGAACAGGATTAAAATCAAAATTAAAAACTTATTAAACAATTAATAATGGAACTGAACGACATAAAGACTACATGGAGCACAGTGGAATCTCCACGAGTTTCCGATCAGGAAATTCGCGACATGGCATCCGAAAAAATGCACCCTGTTCTTAGCGGTATTAGAAAACAATTGACCATCGAAATCATTGCATGGAGCATTTTTCTGATATGCTATTATTCTATGTTCGACGGTGACAAAAAACCAGTATGGATTAATATCGTGCTTGTACTATCTGTGCTTATACCCATTATTCACAACCTTCTGGGTTATCGCATTGCTAAATACCCGGTGCAGGGAACTAATATTCGAGAATCGTTAAACAGGTACAAATCTAAAGTTAAAGTTTACGCTATCGCTTCCATTATTACCAGACAGATTTACCTCTCTGGGTTTCTTTTGTTTTTTTTCAACGGAGTAAACTTTAACCCGGGTAAATATATTTCACTGGCTATTATTATTTCCATATTCCTCGTACAGCTATTTATATCGTACCGAATATGGGCAAAACGTGTAAAAATTCTTGGCAGTGCATTAACATCATTTCGGTAATCGTGAAATGTGGAGATAGGACTATCGTGAACAGATAGCACAATACGATCCGCATTGCTCGGTATTTTCGTAGTCGACCAGCGGTATCCAAGGACACAGATTGAGTTACACTTTCTAAAAACCAGGTTGACGAATTCGCTGACAGTAATTGATTCCTCCTGAACGAATAATAGATTTTCCGTTACGATTTGGAAAACCATAAAAATGGAGTTCTACGCAGTACTATTCCTCAAAAGATATGTTTTTTTAGCATAGTTTTCATAAATTTACATCATGAGCAACAATGATATTATGAAAAAGCTTCGAGTAGCTTTAAAATTTACTGACGACGATATTGTTGAAGTATTAGCCTTAGTGGATTTCAGGGTGACGAAAACTGAACTAAGTGCAATATTCCGCAAAGAAGACCATCCAAATTTTAAACCTTGCGGCGATCAACTACTCCGAAATTTCCTTAATGGACTGATTATCTACAAACGTGGCCCCCAGCCCCGTCCTAATTCGAATGCTTAAATTTATCCCAAAATATGCATGCTTTCCCAACTATTCTTAGCATTTGGCCAAGCATATATTAACAGATAAAAAATTGAATGGTTCCTGAGCACGAACGAATCGTAAACCAACATAGTAAGAAACGTCCGGATCTTTTCATTCCGGCGAACTGAACAAGTATAAAAAGAAATGCGAAAATTATCACTTTTCATTGCAACAAGTTTGGACGGTTACATTGCTAAACCCAATGATGACCTTAGCTTCTTGAAATTAGTAGAAAAAGAAGGAGAAGACTATGGTTACGCAAAATTTATAAACACAATAGACACTTTAATTATCGGTAGAAAAACCTTTGATTATGTGGTTAAAGAAATCGGATCTTCTCACTACGATGACGGACAAAGAAATGTCTATGTCATAACAAGAACTCAAAGGCCGAGCGTAGGCAGAACCAATTTTTACACAGGAAGCTTGACCGATTTGGTTAAACGATTAAAAGCTGAAAGTGGAAAAAATATTTATTGTGACGGGGGTGCAGAAATAATAAATGAACTACTAAATCACGACCTAATAGACGAGTTAATAATTTCGGTTATACCAGTTTTATTAGGCGTCGGAACAAGACTATTTAAAGACGGAAGACCTGAGCAAATACTTGAAATTATAACTACAAAAACATTTGATACGGGATTGATACAATTACATTACAAACGAAAAAAATGAACAGCGAATTAGTTTGAAAAGCAATACGATTGATAAACTCTTCTATAGTCGAAATAGGCATTTTGAAGGCTTCTATAGGTCGCTACACTGTAACACTTACATAATAATTTCCTTTTAAATAAAACATTTAATTGTATTAATTGTAATATCGAAACAGTATGAACATGATCGATATTATACTTTTGCTCATTTTCCTGACCTCTGTATGGAGTGGGATGGCTAGGGGTTTCTTTGCGGGAATGACTGGGCTGGTCTCATGGCTAGGAAGTTTGCTAGTTACTTTCGCATTATATAGACATGTAGCCCGTTTTTTTGAGGCTAATATCACAGCCGGTATATGGGCAATGCCTTTGTCATTCCTGCTCACGTTGCTTATCACTGGTTCTGTCCTGTCACTGTTTGCAACCAAGGCCTTGAACGCTATCCCGTTGAAAATACAGAAACATCGATTGAACGCCATTTTAGGATTTGTACCCGGTGTCATCACGGGATTGCTCTATGCCGCTATCCTTTCCACTCTTTTACTTTTACTGCCCTTGTCGGAAACGCTAACGTTACAAACACGGAAAAGTAAAATCGCAGAGCGGCTGACAGATGGTTTGGTCCGGATTGAGCGGCCATTCGCCCCGGCACTTGAAGCGGTAAACCGTTCCATCAATAAAATGACCATAGCGCCTGAATCGTCTGAAAGTATAAAACTTCCCTTTGCAGCGGAAAATCCAAAACCGAGACCAGATTTGGAAAGCCAGATGCTCAATCTTGTAAACGAAGAGCGGGCAAAAGCAAACCTGCCGGCGCTCGAGCTAGATGAAGAATTGACACCTGTAGCCCGCCAACACTCGGAAGATATGTTTGCAAGAAGGTATTTTTCACACATTTCACCGGACGGGAAGACGCCTTTTGATCGCATACGTACGGCTAACATCAGGTTTCTCACGGCAGGCGAAAATTTAGCACTTGCACAAACCCTCCCCTTGGCTCATGATGGATTGATGAATTCGCCGGGACATCGTGCCAACATACTTCGAAAAGCATTCGGTCGCGTGGGAATCGGCATCCTTGATGGTGGCATTTATGGTTTGATGGTTACACAAAAGTTCCGCAACTAAATAAAATTATACCTAAAAGATAAGACCTGATCTGACTTAAACCGTATACTCTTTTTACATTGATTCAACTGTAACACTTCTGCATTGGCTAATTCGTAATTTTTGAAAAGACATAAAACATTTCTGCTGCTATCTGTAAGCTTCTTTCTGCATATACCGTTGTCTGCTCGGAAGTGCTATCTGAAATTTTAGGATCTTCAAATGTAATGGGAATCCTTTTTTCAGCTCCAGCGATAAACGGACATCCACCATCAGCTTGTGAACAAGTCATTATAGCCGCAAAAGCGGATACAGGATTAAAAGGACTATCATACTTTTTAGAAAACCCGATTATTGGTAGAGAATTCTCACTATATTTTATGACATATACAGGATTATTGCCTTCACTAATCTGGAAAATATGAAATCCGTTATCGGATAACGTCTCTGCTACTTTTGGAAACAATGCCGTTTCTTCAGTACCTCCCGAATAGCACGCTATATTCTGAATACCGAAGTGAGAAGCGGCTACTTGTGCCCAAATCTGTGATAAATGGCTCCTACGGGAATTATGGGTACAAATAAAATTGAGATTTATTTCTTGCTTGCTATTTATTTTTTGCTGAATAAAATCAATTAATGGCTGTAAAGTACTTTTACGCGCATCATTATTGATTTGGTCCCATTGTAATTGTTGAATGGTATTTAATAATATCGGATACATAATATCTAATTTGAAGGTTTAACAACACCCGGAATTTGGAGCGCAACAAGAGGATTGATTTACAGTTAACGTGGACAAGCTTTTCTTTTCTTTTTCGGAAGGGATACCACAGGCATCCTGAGCTAAACAGGCAGTGGTTTTATTTTTCAATACAAATGTATTTCCGTTGAAATCCAAATCGTATTTACCAATAGTATCGCTTTGGTATTCTACTTCAATCTCAGCATCTTCTATTCCTAATTTTTCCTCTGAAAGTTTAATTATATTTAATAGCTTTTCCGGTTTCAATCTGTGTTCATAATCATCAGCATTCCACAATTGAAAATTGACTGTTTTTTCCTTGCGGAGTACTCCACCACAATCGATAAAATTTTTAATGATTTGTCCCACTTCCGTAACATGAAAATGTTCGGGAACAAATGTTCCGTTTTCTAATTGAAATTCAACATTCTCCAATGCTGGTAAGATTTCTTTGATTTCTGATAATTTCATAATAACTAAATTCTAAAAAAAATGAATAACTCAAGTATACATATGTTATATAGCGATATAACGATATTAAAATAAAAAAAAGATTTTAACAGCACTGGTGTACTTTCACATCCTGATTGAAAAAGATATTGAAGTCTTTTTGAAATTCTTTCCATACTTTCTCTTCAATACAATAACAAACAGATTTCCAGTCTATTGAACCTTGGATAATTCCGATACCTTTTAATTCTTTTAGATGTTGTGAAATCGTTGCCTGTGCCAATCCTAATTCCTCAACCAAATCATTACAAATACATGATTTTTGGTTGATAATAAATTGCAGGATAGTTATTCTAGCAGGATGTCCTAGAACTTTAAGAAGCGATGCTAACTTGTTTTGTTCGTCTTTATATATCTCTGTTTTTGTAACTCCCATTTCTGTATTTATTTACATCGCAATATTACGATAATAAATTTAAAAACAAAAGAATTTTCATCTTTTATTTAATAGTTTCAATCAATAGAGCTTTCAAATTCGATTAAAAACTGATAAAAAAGATTTGGATCATATCGTAAAGAGGCTATTCACCTTTTTTTAATAAAAATTTTCCGTTATCTTTAATCGCCGTGAAATATTGAAAAACCAATGAAAAAAGCCGAATTACCACATAAAATAAAATGGATAAATGCGATCATATTGATTGTGATGGCGATGCTCACCACATATGCCGTAACACCATGGAATGCATGGAATGTCGACCCCAGTTCCCCTAGTTATGGGTGGAACAGGTTCAGTTTTTTTACCGTACAGAGCAACTTTATTGCTACCGCCACTTACCTTATAGCGGCACTAGCAATTTTAAAAAAGAAAAGGTTGGGAGAATGGTTCCGATACCTTCGTGGGTCAGCTGTTCTCTATATGATGGTAACAGGAATTGTATATGCACTTTTATTGCAGGATACAGACGTAAACCCAAACCCCGGTCACTTTAACTGGAGTAATTTTATATTGCACCAATTGGGGCCATTCTTTATTACAGTCTGGTGGCTACTGTGGCCATCCAGACTTGTCGTCACATCGAGTGGTTCATTGCTCTGGCTTATCTTTCCGCTCCTGTGGCTTATTTATACATTTATCCGTGCATCGTTTACGGGGTGGTATCCTTATCCTTTTCTTGATCCTGATAAGACTGGGGGGGCAATCGGGGTAAGTCTATATGTATTCGGTATTACTGTTTTCTTTTTAATCCTCAGCCAGCTGCTGGCCTGGATAAGCCGTGCAAGGGCAAACAATCATACATTATACTAACAGTTAGTTAAAATTCTTCTTAAGATTAAGACACGGACTTTGTTCCTATAAACATCGAACCGTCATTTTAATTGTTATATTTAAAGATATCACTGTATCGTATCTTTAAAAACATTACCTTACAAAAAACATTACTTTATAAAAACATCATGTCAAAAGATAAAGGAGCAAAGAAGGATACTGGAAAAAAGACCGCGGTAAAAAACTTCAAGGAAAAAAGGGCTGACAAAAAATTGAAACAAGCCGAAAAAAAACGAAAAGACTAGTTTGGGAATAAAACACAAGATCCGACTCAATTCAGATTAAATCAACCTAACACCTTGATTCATATCCCATGTTCCCTTGGTTAACATAGTTTAACCTTGCTTCGGAACGATTGACTTCAAAATTTCAAATATTTTCTCTCTTTGTAGAAGCTACATTCCTAACTTCTCTTCAGCTATGCCTGAAACCAATTGATAGGTAAAGTTAATAAGTTAAATTGGAAAGTGTTTGTTGATCAATTACAAACATATTTATTTAACTTTCATTAAGTTCTTTCAATAAATCATCCAAATCCAGCGCACGGGTATACATTTCCAAAGAACCATCTGGATGATGTGGCCATTGTTCTTTGGGGCGATCCCAATATAATTCTACCCCATTGCCATCGGGATCATTCATATACAATGCTTCTGAAACACCATGATCAGCCGCTCCTGTCAATGGATAATATGCTCGCCGCAGACGATCGACGACAAAAGCAAAATCTTTTCTACTCGGGTAAACAATTGCCGTGTGATATAAGCCTACACCATCTGCAGGCGCTGACCCAGCGCCCCTGCTATGCCATGTATTCAATCCAATATGATGATGATAACCTCCTGCGGATAGAAACGCAGCCTGATCGCCGTACATCGTGGTGAGCTCAAAACCTAATAGGTCACGGTAAAATTCCAGCGCTCGTTCGAGATTGGACACTTTTAAATGTACGTGTCCTATACGGGCATTTGAAGGAATAACATAGTCCTTTTCTTTTGACATTTTTATATATTTAGAAATAAAGATAGGTAACACCTTTTACTTCATCAAGAGTTCTCTCTGATTCCATAATTTGCTGTTCTTTTCAACACAATTATAATTGTTAATTAAAGCAAATATATCTAAGTTTGAATAGCATGGAAGCCAAACTCAAATTCAAAAAATACCAATTGACAGATTTTCCGGATTTCTATAATCGGGTCAAGGACGATAGTGTAATGAAATACATTACGGGAAAAGGATTATCTGAAGTAGAAGCAAAAAAAAAGTTTGAGTCTATTTTAAAAATCAACCAATCGGATAATTTATTAGGTTACTTTCAGATTTTGGATTCCGAAATTCAACTGAAAATCGGTGAATGCAAATTAGTTGATTCCACAAAAGATCCCTCCGTCTATGAAATAGGTTATATACTGGAAGAACGATTTTGGGGAAAAGGATACGGTACACAGATTTGCACGCATATGCTCGAGCTAGCAACTTCCATAGATCCTACTAAAAATGTAATTGGAATTATAGATCCTGAAAACAAAGCTTCGAAGAAGTTGTTGGAAAAATTTGGATTTATAAGTTTTTTTTCCGGTATAGAAGATGCCATAGCCACCGAAAAACTTATTTTAAAAAGAGATGAAGTAAAATAACATATCTTTTTTTCGTTAATTTGGGTAACAATTTTCATTACTTATTGACATACGTATAAATAAAAAGAATTATAAACTTAAAAAGCAAGTTCCTTAGCATCTATTTGTGTGTTGCCTGATTCTTAGAAAAACTTTGCCAAGTTCTTTCTACACTATCTGCGTCCATACGCCCATCAAATACAATAAGCCGGTATTTTAATATATAGGTATGCCCGGGTTCCAATAACCAATCACGATCTTTTGTAGGGGAGACATTGAGAAAAAAATCTCCGCGTCCATTATTACCACTTTCATCCCAGATTCGCAAGGGTTCGGGATGATTGTAATTATCTGGATGGGAAAGAACAGCCATACCGCCATGGGAATTATTTGGTAAATCACCTTGCACCAAACACCATCTTGCCTTGCTGCCATCGGTGTTTTTACGGTCGTTTCCTTCCGAAGTCAATACCTCACAATTGTTTTTATCCCAAAATTCCGTGGCTCGCCATCCTAATCCGCCATACCGATAGGTAAGTAGGCGCAACGGACTTGTTGAAGCACAACGAAAGGTGGTCGTAATATCAACCCAATAGTAATCTTTGCTCTCCTCCGGAACCTCTACCCTAACAGTTTGCCATTCTTCCAAGGCCACTTTTTCGATACCGTTTTTTTTGAATGCGACATGATGGTGCAGAGCGGTATATTCGGCATAATTCCGGCCTTTATCCTTGTTGGTAATGCGGACAAAACGGACGGTTCCGGTTTTCTTCTTCAGATTCCAAAAATCGACGGTATCCTGCTCAAAAAGGGTATGCGTCCATGGATTCCAGATACCATAATGATGATAATGGTCATTAGGCTGGATACGAGTAAGTCGATGTCCTTTAAGTGTGTTAAGTGGATGGATAAAGCCACTGCGTTGGAAACTACTGTCTTGCCCTTCGGGTGGGTATATCGTGTTGAATTGATAACTGAGCAGGCGGTGTTTACCTTTGCTGATAGTCAACATACTATCGATAACTAACTGTAAATTTTGTGATTGTCCGTTTACTTGTGCCTGGCACAAGTACGATAATAACCATAATATAACGGTTATTAAAAAAATCAAGTTGTTGGGGCGTAAATGCATCTAATACAAACATAAATAATTTGTTCTTAAATACTAAAGCCTTTTCTATTCGACGATGAGGACAAAACTTCCGTGGTCCTTTGTGTGTTATATGGTATAATGTAAGCAATCATTTATTTATGGCAATCATCGGAGAAATTATAAAACGGGTAATCAACGTAAACGGTATCATTAGTAAGGCCCCACTGCCTGCAGATGCACAGCGGGAAGTGCTGATTGATATGCTGGAAAAAGCAAAATACACTGCCTTTGGAAGAAAATATGATTTCATCGCGATACTGGCTGAAACGGATCCAATCAAGGCCTTTCAGCGCACGGTACCGATATACGACTACGACAATATATATGCTGAATGGTGGCATTATCTGGATGAAGGGCATGAAAACATCACTTGGCCGGGTGGTCAACGCTACTTCGCGTTGAGCAGCGGAACCACTAGCAACAGTAAGGCTATACCGGTCACCGATGACATGTTAGATGCCATAAAAAAAGCGGGCATACAGCAAATTCTGAGTCTGAAAAACTTTGGTTTGCCGGCGGATTTTTTTGAAAAAAATATCATGATGCTCGGAAGCAGTACGCAGCTAAAAGAACGAAACGGCTTCCTTGAAGGAGAAATTAGCGGAATTTCAGCATCCAATCTTCCATTATGGTTCAGAAAGTTTTACAAACCCGGACGAAAGATCGCAGCAAGCAAAGGTTGGGATGAACGGGTCAGTAGAATAGCGAAGGCCGCGAGAAAATGGGATATTGGCAGTATGACAGGTATACCTTCCTGGTCTGAACTCCTGCTCAAAGAGATCATTCGTTACCATAAGGCCGACACCATCCACGATATCTGGCCTAACCTTCAGGTATACAGTACAGGAGGAGTCGCTTTTGGACCTTACCGCAAAAGTTTTGAAAAGCTGTTTGCACGTCCGATGACCTATATTGACACTTACCTCGCTTCAGAAGGCTATTTAGCCACACAAAAAAGACCAGATACCAATGGTATGGCTCTTATCGTCGACAATGGTATTTTCTTCGAGTTCGTTCCCTTTATAGAGGCAAATATGGACGAAGAAGGACGGGTGAGACAGGACGCAGAAGTACTCACGTTGGAGGACGTAGAGGAAGGTGTGGAATACGTACTGTTGATCTCTACCGTAGCTGGAGCCTGGCGTTATATGATAGGTGATACAGTTATCCTCACAGATAAAGAACAGGCTGAAATTATGATCAGTGGCCGGACAAAGCATTTTCTAAATGTCGTAGGTGAGCAATTATCCGTACATCAAATGAATAACGCTATCCAAAAGTTACAGGAACAATTTGATTTGCAGATAGCAGAATTTACCGTTGCTTCAATTCGCAGAGGAGAAAAATACATCAACAAATGGTATTTGGGTGCAGATAAGATCTACACTTCACCACAGATTACCGAGTTTTTCGACGCAGAGCTTCAGGCCACCAATAAAAATTATAAGGTGGCTAGGCATCAAGCGCTGGATGGTATAGAAGTAAATATCATACCCGTATCGTATTTCCACAGCTGGAGCGAACAATATAAAAAACTGGGAGGTCAAACCAAAATACCTCGGGTTATGAAAGAAGAGGAATTTGAGGAGTTTGAAAAATATATCTCCACCTTATAAAAACTAGGGCTGTGGTGGAGTTTATAGATTTTCTGTTGCAATATCATCCGCTATTTCGGCTTCCTCGGCCAATATTTTCTCGCGGCGATCTTGCGTCTTCTCTTCCAATTTGGCTACCAATTCGACAATATCGTCGGGAGAAAGGTAGAGACGTGCTATTTTATCTTTATACCGCTGCGACAATTCACTATGTCCTAATATAAATTCTTTGGTAGCCAAGATATAGGAGCCCATACCACGGTTTACGGCAAACGTATCCGCTACACGTTCCGCCTTACGGATATACGTTTTGGACAGCCAGTAGAGTAAACCAAATCTAGCAATGCCTATCGTACTTCTTTGCTCGTAGTCCATAATATGGCCAAGTTCATGACCGATCCACCCGATTAGCACAGCATCTGCCACCTGATGAATGGGTTCGATGCTGTGTTTGAGTTTGAATACCGGACTGATTAATATATCGTACGCACGCCTTTTACGTGAACGTAATAGTGTCTTAATCACCGGCCGTGCGGCCATTACGGATGCTTTCAGCTGTTGTGTAAAAAAAAATCTAATACATGTATCACTTAGCTCAGGATAATGCGATAAAGCGGTAAGTACCTGCTCTTCTATTACCTTAGGAATTTGCTTATTGATGGAAAGGGAACTGAAATCTGCTACGATATTTATTTTTGTATCTGTGTTTAAACCCATAAGATTTTCATTATGATGTCTAAAAATTAACAGATGGAAGCAAGAATTGTTGTAATATATAACAATTTAGATGTGAACAAAGGATGGATACAGGTTAAATTGGTAATATAAGAGAATAAAAGAGTCCAAAACGAAGAGTGATTTCTTTTTGGACTCCTTTATTGGCTTATTTATTTTTTAATCTATCGGAAAACATTTTCATATAAAAACCTCCCACCACACTGCGGGCTTTAAAGTTTTCCCGAATACCGGTTTTAGAATCGTAAAAATCATTTAGCGGTACCCTAGATTTTGTTTCAATTGCATGCAAATAAACAGGATGAATAAATGACTTAAAGTCTTTTTCATTGTTCGTAAAAGTCGCCGTCCATAAAATCCAATCATTTTTAGTATAATCTTTTCGACTGTCAAGAGGCAGTCCGTATTTATTTTGTCTGCCAAGATAGTACGCGATTTCAGTATCATATACTTTTTGAGGAAAAAGCTGCAGATCTAAAACTTTATCCCATACCAAATTATATTTTTGACTCCATGTATTTTTGTTATCAAAAGTCAATGCATAGTGATCTCCTGCATCTGCCATTTCCATCCAAGTTGGAACCATTCCATCTGCAATAGCCCTGTATTTTTTGGCGACATCGTCATAGCCTAACATTTTAGCCAGCTCAGCGTAGCAGGCAATGCCTACAATTGCCTTAACAGATAAATTTGCATTTCTGGCAAGATGCCCTGCGAAGTCATCGGTACACAATTGGTGCTTTGGATCTAAACCCTCCTTGGTTAGATAATCCGCCCAAGTGGTCAATATTTTCCAATGTTTTTTTGCATATTCTGCATTTCCTTGTGCTTTTGCTATAGCAGCAGTAAGGATAATCATATTACCCGATTCCTCCACTGGCATAGGCTCGCCATACGTTTGTCCATTCGCGAAAGGGTAGGTACCAAGATCGTGTGCAGCCCATGGATATGGATATTTACCACTTTCGCTGAAATAGAAAATTGCATTTAGCATACCCTCTAACAACTGTGAATTATAAATCAGGTATAGTGGAGCCGATGGATATGTGACATCCACGGTATTGATAAAACCTCCGCTGTTGTTTTCCTTGGACAACCACAAAATTTCACCTTCTGGACTTTGGACCAGTGTATGCGCTGCAATGCTTTGACGATAGGCTAATACACACAGATTGGCGTATTCCTCTCCGCCCGATTCTAATACATTTGCATATAATGTTTTGTCAAATGTCTCACACTGTGTTATGACCTTTTGATATTCATTCGTCGCCTTTGTGAGTTGATTTTCTATCGTTTCGTTACCGGATAAATTCCACCATGGTCTTAAGTTATTTTTAAAATATTGTATGGAATATATCTCATCATAACCTAATGAAACGTAATGTGTTACTGGTTCTTTACCGACACTTCCAAATGGAATAATGGTATTCAACGCGAGCTGTCTCCCCTGATCTGCAGTAGATGTGGCAACACCATTTCTAAAGGCATTCCCTGCCTCCTTCTGTGAAGTAATAAATTGAACTGATTGACTCTTCTTCGGTACGGCGACATAGAAATAGCCCCAATCTATACGCATATCGTCGGCTCCTTTTTGCAGTATAGGCTGTTCAACTGTACCTGCTTTTAGAATGGAAAGCTGATCAGTATTATATTGCTTCGCCGTTACCTCCTGTGACGGTTCGTAAACAGCGATATTCGATGCTGCGCTGAGGTAAACCTTGACTTGGTGGTTTCTGTTGTCGTTTGCCTGCACCTGATAGGAAATATAGGAGACTGGACGTGCTAACTGATCTAAGTTGTCCATCAACAACGGTGAGGTGAAAGTTAATTTCAGGTTGACTGTTCCGCAGGTAAAATGATATATGGTTTGCGTAGCATTTACTTCTACGTTGATTTGTTTTGCTAACTGTGTCGCTGCTGATCGGTCTATTTCCCTATCAACTAATCCAAAATCGAGGAACCGTCCTCCCGCTGTATTTCGTAAATGAATTGCAATGACATTTTTTCCTGGTTTTAATGCTTTTTTATCTTCTTCTCTTAAAGAAATATATTCAAAGGTGTTTGTCCATCCTACTTTATCATAAATCTTTTTTCCATTGAAGTACACGTCTATATTATCATCATGATTTAATTTTAAAAAAAGTGCATGAATCGTTTCTGGATTGGTAACATCAAAGGTACGTCTCACCCAAATATCATTAGATTGCCAAATCGTTTTAGCTTTTTGAGCCAAATCGCCGATAGGCGCTTTTCCTAATTTCCATTCAGATGTGTTATAGTCTGTTGCTTGCCACTCTCCCTGAGGTTGTACTTCGGTATAATGTACTTCATAAGATCCCTCATCTGAGGCAGGCAGTATGGTTTTGTAATTTGGAACCTCCTTACCTAAAAAGCGATATATTGTTCCGTCCACATCGATCATACCCAATAGAGAATGGTCTGCCCCAGTCCAATGTGCTGTAGTAGATTCCGCAAGCTGATCGGTATTAGACCAAATACTGAAATTGGGGTTATGGGTGATTAAGGGATAAGAGGGTGCTTTCCTATTCTGGGCAGTTAGCTGTCCGAATACCCCAACTAGGATAAAAAGCACTAGGTACTTCATAAAATTCATTTTGTTCATAATTGCATTGTTTTTAAACTAAAAATTATACTTGGATCAAGTATAATTTTTCTGCAACATAGTTTTTTTTCGTTTAAAAAACAAAGAAACGTTAATTTCTCTCTGTAACGAAATTGATGTGCTCCGATATTGATATTTATATCCTAGAGAGTCTGTTTAAAAATAGCGGATTTCATAGATGATTAAGCGAAAAGAAGCATACAAATATTCCAATAAATAACAATCTTTGTATAGAATCGTTATAAATAAAAAGATTACATCATGTTAAGTCAAAATATCAAAGAAGGCACAAGTGCTGCACACCAAAAGCTAGAAGGAACAGTTGTTCGTCAACTGAAAGCCATTCGTTCCAATACTGATTACGCAGAAGTATTAAAAAATTTCTACGCATATTTCAATGCTGTGGAAAAAACCATAGCACCTTATATTACGAGCGATGTATTACCAGATTATATCGAACGTCGGAATTCAAGCTATATCAAGCAAGACATTGAAGAACTGGGCGGAAGTGTAGAAAACCTCTCTCAAGCTAATGTGCCGCAGATCAGCTCCCCTCTAGAAGCGCTATCGGCCTTATACGTATTAGAAGGTTCTATTATGGGTGGACCATACATTGTGCAGATGCTAAATAAATATGGTATCACCGCAGGAACTTCTTTCTTTTCGGGCTATGGAGCTGATACCGGTAATATGTGGAGTGCATTTACAACGGTGCTCAATGCATATGGAGAAGACCCAGCGAATCATGCAAGAGCAATAGAAGTGGCTAATGAAACGTTCTCTAAATTTGGAGAAGTGTTCAGTGCGACACAGGTATCGTAAATTCACGGATACGGATTCATCTGATAAGCAACCATACTCTAAGTCGATTTCAACATAGATTGGGGTTATATGTTAAATCATCTTATTTTTGTTAATCTGATAATATTGGATAACGGTAATAACGGCAGTCCAAGTCATTACTCAGGATGTTGCATAGTTCAGAATCTGTAGCAACATCTTTATAATGCATCTTTTTTCCATCGACGTAGAGATATTGATAAATCAATCGAATACCATGACTATAGTCTACATACGAATCTGCATGCCCTACATAGATCGGTTGAATGGGCTTTTCATCCAATTGATGCCAACCGTACAAAGCTACACGATTTAATGAAGCAAACAATCTAGAAGAAGAAATGACATCTTTCTTAATTCCAGCAATCAACCCTTTACGCTCTTGGCGTTGGTCCTCTATAATGCGATTATGCTCCAAAAAAGTATAAAAACTTTCTCTATCCGCTGTTAATGGCATAGGTTCCAGTTTGATCTCGGCAGCATGATAAATATCGTCACAAATTTTGGATGTACTTAGAAAAAAACCTAAGCTGTCCGCGATAAATTGGGCAGTATTAGGTGTCATCGGCAAACGTATAAAATCCACATCGGTACCAACCATTAGATAGTCTGGCATGGTAAAATAAGATGATTTTATGGATTTACCGTCTGCCTTATTTACGGATACGTCTATTCGTACTAATTGGCGCATAAAATCGGGAAAATTACCTTCCAATATGTATGCTGTTATTCGCTTTTCCCTATCAATAGCAGAAAGTAATTGAAGTTCATTAGCTATCTCAGTCCCTGTCTTCGCATCTGAAGCCAGCATAGGAATATCTTTTATATAGTGTGTTGCTGCTTGAGCATACAACTCTGTATCCGGTTGTGCTATTTTCAATAAGATATCAAAAATAATTAATAGATTTAAACATAGTTTCATGCGCTAAGGTATAACATATTTTTATTCATAAATTAAGTTTTCATACAAAACGCCACATTATCATTTAAATTACATTTTATTCCGGCAAATATCTGTATTTTTTTATTTTTTTTACAACAATTTAGAATCGCAAGCGTTATAATAGTAAACAACTAATAAGCAATCGAAAAAAATATAGGGTATAATGAATACCTCACGAAGAAGAGAGCCTGAGATAGTAATACATCTTAGGCTTTCGCATTAAAAACAACGTATTCTCTACGTAATTAAGTTGCTAATCGTATTTATACCGCGATTTATCAGGTATTGTATACGCTCCTTCCTCATGTATTATTTACGTAGATGATCGAAAGTATTGTAATTAGCAAATTTTACATGATCAGCGATCGGTACAATAGAAACGTGGAAATATGAAATAATTTTATGTAATGCAAAGTGGACAAGCTGACCTGAATCTAATTGTTCTGCAATTTGCGTTAACATATCGGAAGAATAAATAGCACACAAGGGCTCCACGCGACCATTGTTCCCGAAAAAGCAACCTTTTACGCCTTCATCTTCACCATAATTTCGTATCAACGTGTGTAACGTATGAGCATCCATATTAATCATATCACAGGCCAATACCAAAATGTCGTGCTCTGGAAAGTTAAAATGAAGACTCAATAACCCGGCTAGAGGTCCTTTCGCAAACACACAATCTACGATCAATTCCGGATTTGAAAAACGTTGCTGATATACCGGAAGCTGTCCTTCATTCACAGATATAAATACCGGTAAATCCAGACCATGCAAAGTTTGTTGGGCGTATTCAGCCCAGGTATAATTCCCATGCCGCAACATACCTTTATCCGTTCCCATCCGTTTACTTTCACCCCCGCATAAAACAAGTCCTATCATCATTCTTTTAAAATGGCATAAATTTCCATGGTAATTCTTACCCTCCTATATCAAGCATACTCAAGTTGCTCCCAGTAAATTTCAATGTTTGTTTCTGCCTCAGCGCCTTTTCTAATTGTCTGTCAAAATGTACTCCTTGTGTTAGATCTCTTATGGGAATAGGTTGATTGCTACTTAAACATCCATAGATATTTCCTTTCATATCTAGCCGTAGCCTATCACAATCTCCGCAAAAGGGTTCGCTTTCATTTGCAATAATGCCAAATTCACCTTCCGAGGTCTTCCAATAAGTTGCCGTAGCTGCATTTTCCTTCGGTTGCTTCGTAATCGTATAATGTTCAGAAATAAGGGCAAGCAGTTCTTGTTGTGAAAATAAATCAGATTTCTCTGTCCCGAATAAATGTCCCATGGGCATTAATTCCAAGAAGCGAACTTTTATTTTTTGCTGAAACGCAAACCTTAATAAAGGTAGGACCTGACACTCGTTTTGCCTCCTTATGATCACTGCATTAAGTTTGACATTTAAACCTACTGCTTTGGCGGCTTTAATTCCATCTAAAACCTGCGATAACCGGTCTCGACGGGTTATTTTAAAAAAGACAGCGGGATCCATCGCATCCAAAGAGACATTGACAGACAATAATCCACTGGATCTAAGTTCGGCTGCCATCCGTCCAAGTAACAGACCATTGGTAGTAAGTTTAATATCCTTTATACCCAATCTTATTATTCCCTGTATCAGCGGAGATAGTTGTTTATATAATAGTGGCTCACCTCCAGTAAGTCTTATGGTTCTCAGTCCCAGACGCTGATGCAGCTCTTTTATCACCTGTAAGAGCTGATCAACACTAAAAATGAGACCTTCTGGCTCTTCCTGTTTGATCGGCGCATCACTGCATACACAATATGTGCAAGCAAAATTGCATGTATTTATCAAACTTATGCGCAACGTACGAAACGACCTACCAAATTGGTCTTGAATTTTTTCCATCACATAAAACATCAAAGATAAGCATCTATATTCATGCGTTTATTATTTCTAAGGTTTTCTTATTTACAGCAATAAAGTATTCTTTATCTGCATTACAGATGGAACAGCAATAGGTATCATCCAATGCGGAAAATGCAATTCCAGGTTCTATGCTCGCTACCTCGTCGCCCCATTCGGGATCGTATAAGCTCAAACATTTCGTACATTGATGGATGACAACTACCTCTTGAGATGTTTCATTGGTTGAAGCGTAATCTACCTGATCGAATGTTGACATGTTTGATTTCGTTTCCTGCAATTCGTAGTAGTAACTACATAAGCTCGTCAATACATCAATCAGGCCTGATCTCGAAACCCTGTGTTCATAATGGATCAGATTCTTGGAATTCGGATTGAAATCTACGGTATGTAGTACATCAAACCACTCGCCATCTGCATCAAGAAATAATTGCTTTATAATAATAGAACCAAAAAGACTGCTTTTTGGATTTGTTTTTATCGCAAAGCACAATTTAAATGTTCTTAAATCCATTCGATCAAAATGCGAGATCAGCTCGTGCTTAAGGGCCAAGCCATAATCACAAATATCCTCCGTTTGCCAGTTCAGCTCATTCGAGGCATGACGTACGTTGATTCGGTGCTTATTGAGCACACCATTCCACAACTTCCTATCTGAAGCTCGGATCCCCTTTATAATAATGGATTTCCATGGGGTGGTATAAATCTGTGCTACTCGGGTTTTAGCACATACCGTACAGATATCCGACAGAAAATCTACAGAAAAAAGCTCACTGCGTCTATAAATGCCCAACCAGAACTTATCATTATATTTATTAAACCCTTCGTAATAGGGCAATTGAAATTCATCCGTCATCAAAGGAGCCGTTAATGCTTGCGAAAAATAATTTCCTTTGTCCTTTACCTTCTCCTCTAATAGAGTTCCATCAATTTCTTCGCAGCCAACAAATAGACCTGGCTCTTCCCATATAACTGCTTCTATGTTCTGACAGACGGAGGAGATGTCGAAGGAATAGATTAAAGACGACCAACAATACAAGATATTGGTCTTCGGAAATCGAACATACAGGTACCAATAATTACTGACTTCTGATGAAATGAAATTTAAATTTCCCGTAAATAAAGGCACTAACGACTGACTATTGTCTACGAGATTGACTTTAAGCTTCGGTCTATGGTTAAAGGAATCCAGGACATCGCGATAAACTCCCTCACGTAGCCAAGTAGACTGCGTAAACAGGTCGTCTGTAACATAAGAGCTCACAATATTCGGATAATCATCGCTATCAATTTCAAATTCACTATCGGTGCTTAAAAACCCATATTCTATTTGCTCAAGTTCATCATCCTTTACCTCAAAATAGAGCTGTTGTCGCGTACCAAATCTAACTTCTTTGATACCTACCTGTTGTAAAACTTCTAAAATAGGCAATAGATCCCCTACTGCGACAATTCCACCCCGCAGGTTTACTTTTATATGATGTACTGTTGTTATATTAGTTTTCAATTGGCACCTCCTCCGCTATAACTGCTGTTGCTAAGAACTGGTCCAAAATGGATTTCACCTCTGGTCGACAAGATCCGCACCCCATACCTGCTCCCGTAGTTTCACACAGCTGCTGCAGATCTGTACAGCCCGATTCTATTTTTCGAGTCAGATTACCTGTCCCAACTTGACTGCAGCTACAAACGAGTTTCCCTATAAGAGGCTCAGCTTTGTTACCACTTCGTAGCAGTTGAAGCCTTTTATCGCTTAGTTCAGTTTTATTTGCAATAAGATCTTTAAATTCTAAAAACTCATTCTTATCTCCGATAAGTACGGTACCCACAAGACGATCCTGATGTATAATACATTTTTTGTAATAGCGCTTTGCCTTATCGATAAAGACGACTTCCTCATACTCCTCATTAGGTGATTCGCTGAGGCCGATACTACAAAGATCAAACCCTTGGATTTTGATAATATTCATAAATAAACTACCTGTATAATGGCTTCCCACATCTCCATTGTGAAATTTTGCAACAACCGCTGCCTGTTGTTCTGCTGCGGCGGTAATTCCATAAAGCGTACCGTTAAATTCAGCAATTTCACCTATTGCATAGATATTTGGGTCGCTCGTTTGCAGGCGTTCATTTACTACAACACCTCTTTTGCAAAACAGTCCTGCCTCCCTAGCCAATTCAATATTCGGAGTCGTACCAATTGCCAAAATGATCGCATCGCATTTTATCTGCGTCCCACTTTTCAGTTCAACCTTTGTTAATTTACTTCTTCCATAGTACAGTTGCACCTCATCATTGTAATATATATCGCAGCCCTGTTCTACCATTTCCTCATGTAACATCTGACTGCCTAATATATCTAACTGTCTATTCAGAAAACGGGATACCCTTTGTACTACTGTGATCTTGACACCTATTTCCCGTAATGATGCTGCCATTTCCAAGCCCAACAAACCTCCACCTACAATGACGACATGCGGATTTTTCGGTAAATATTTCTTTAAATTATCTGCGTCATCCCGTCTTCTCATCGTAAAGATACCAGGTAATTTTGGTACATTCTTAGGTAATGTAGCACGACTACCGGTAGCTAAAATCAAGATATCATAAGGAGTCTTCCTTCCTCGGGAATCAACTACATATTTATTTTCACGATCTATACGCTGGACACCTATCCCACGCAGGTGTTTGATGTTATACTCATTTTCCTCTTCATCTTTCATTTTCACGAGCTGCTCCCATCCCTGCTCTCCACTTACATAGTGAGGTAACATGACTCTGTTGTAAAATGGCTGATCTTCATTACTGAAAACCGTAATCTCGTCCAATTCATTTAGCGTCCTATACGATTTTACAAATCCGAATGCCCCCGCACCTGCGCCTACTATTACAATTTTTTGAAATGGCTTTGAAAATGGCTCGATATGAACTGCGCAATATTTAAAATCAGGTTCTTTTGATAATGGATCTATGTATGAGCTTGTTAAATTGTTCGTTCTATGCAGATCACTTCCCAACGCCTTTCCCCAATGCATGGGGAGAAAGACAACTCCCGGCTTAATACTATCCGTAATCCTGGTCTTAACTTGTACTTTTCCGCGCCTGGATTGTACGCATACAATTTGATCATCTGTTATATGCAATCGTTCGGCATCGACAGAATGAATTTCTAAAAATGTTTCTTTAATATGCTGTTTAAGCTTACTTACCTTACCCGTTTTAGACATGGTATGCCATTGATCCCTGATTCTTCCTGTTGTAAGAATAAAAGGAAATTCTGAATCGGGAAGTTCACTTGTCAGCACATCGACAGGGCTATGTATAATTGCTTTTTTGCTTGGCGTATAGAATACGTGATCAGTAAACAACCTCGCTGTTCCAATCCGCTTTCTTTTCTGAAAAGGCCACTGTACGGTTTTGCTGCTATCTATAAGCGCATAGTCTAACCCGTCAACGTTTGTATTCGTTTTAGCGGAAAGCTTGCAATGCTCTTTATAAATATCCGATGGATGGGAGTAATCAAAACCTTTATAGCCCATTTTCTTAGCGAACCGGCAAATAATTTCCGCATCTGGTAACGCCTCACCCGGAGGATCAATGATTTTATGAAGGTGACTTATCCGACGTTCAGAATTTGTCATGGTACCCTCCTTTTCTGCCCATGCTGCCGCAGGTAAAATAACATCCGCATAAGGCAACGTTTGGGCTTTATCAGTAATCTCCTGCACGACCACAAATTTTGCCTTTTTTAAAGCCTCCTCTGCAAATCGCGCGTTTGGTAGGCTCGTCATTGGATTCGTACACAAAATCCATATCGCTTTCAGCCGTCCGTCATGGAGTGCTTCGAACATCTCCGTTGCTGTGAACCCTGTCTCACCTGATATCGTAGTGCCACCCCAAAATTTCTGAACTTCTTTTCGATGTTCCTCATTGGATAAATCCCGATGTGCGGGCAGTAAGTTAGCTAAACCACCAACCTCCCGCCCCCCCATTGCATTGGGTTGTCCGGTCAGCGAAAAAGGGCCACTACCGGGCTTTCCGATTTTTCCGGTAATTAGATTCAGGTTGATAAGACTCAAATTTTTATTCACACCAATTGCGCTTTGGTTAAGTCCCATCGTCCAAAGACTTAAGAAACCTTTTGCATTGCCTATGTATTCGGCAGCCAACCGGATGGACTCCTCGTGCACACCACAGATGATTGCAGCTTCGGAAACAGACTTTTCAAAGACACGTTGTGTATAGACTTCAAATCCCTCAGTGTGATCATGGATAAAATCGTTATCTATCTGATTGTTTTCGATTAATACCCTTCCTATCGCATAGTTGAGCACAATGTCAGTACCGGGATTAATCTGTAGATGCAGATCAGCTAATGAACAAGAATCGGTAACACGTGGATCAACTACAATAATCTTAATATGCGGATTGGTGGATTTGTGCGCTTCAACACGTCGCCATAAAATAGGATGACACCAGGCAGGATTTGCACCCGTTACCAAAAAACAATCTGCTATCTCGATATCGTCATAACATATGGGTACACTGTCTTCTCCTAATGTCATTTTGTATGCGGTAACCGCGCTACTCATGCATAAACGTGAATTAGTATCCATGTTATTGCTGCCAATAAACCCCTTTATCAGCTTGTTTATTACATAATATTCTTCCGTAAGACATTGACCGGAAGCATAAAACGCAACAGAATTTGGCCCGTATTTTTCAATAAAAGTTTTGAATACCGCGACCGTGCGATCCAGCGCAGCATCCCAAGATGTACGCTGTAAAGGCATATTTTTATTATAACGCATCTGCGGATACAATAGACGGTCCGATTTATCATTTACCGTATATTGCAAATTGAGTCCCTTGCTACAAAGCATCCCTCTATTAACCGGGTGATCCTGATCTCCTTTTACGGAAACGGTGCCCTTGCTTTCGATTTTAACCTCAACACCACAGCCTACGCCACAATAGCAGCAAGTACTGGTAAAAGTTTCTTGTTTATCCCTGCTCATGAAGAATGTGTTGTTTATCTTCTAATTCAAGAGGAACCGAAACCGGCTTCTCAAGAGTTTTCAATTGAAACTTGGTAATAACTACAATTACGCCTATTATTGTGACACCAATACCAATATATCGAAAGGCATCTGCGTAGGTTAGGTTCTCAGATTTAAACAAAAATCCAACAAACATAGCCCCTATATTTCCGCCGGCACCTACTATCCCACTTATCGTACCGATCGAATCTTTGTTGATAAAAGGTACAATACCATAGGTACAGCCATTTGCCATTTTCAGGAAGAGTGCAAACAACAACATCGTTATTATCGCTATGGTAAGCGTATGTGACTGTGCAAACAATCCTATTCCTATACCTTCTAAAATTAACAAACCGCCCAACAGAATACCTTTACCTTTTAAACCATAGGATCTGCCTATTTTATCACTTACGATACCTCCCAAAGCCCTGGCAAAAAGATTCATTCCGCCAAATATACCAGCCATTGCACCCGCCATGATCATACTCGTCCCGAACTGATCTATAAAAAATGTCGCAGCAACGTTATCAACGGTAATCTCAATTCCAAAACATGCAGCATAAGCAAACGTTAAAATCCATACACGATAATCCTTTAACGCTTTTATAAAAGTTCCTTTTTCTGCTTTTTTATTCTTACTCTTTCTGATAGCTAACTCATCATAGTTACCCTCGGGAGTATCTTTCGTATATCTGTAGTAAATAAACGCCATTATCAGTAAAATAACGCCGGGTACTACCATTGCTACTCGCCAAGAATCGGAATTACTTACTAATCCCATTCCCACAAAACCCGCCGCAATTAGTGGCATAACTAGGTTCGTTACTCCTCCTCCTAGGTTTCCCCACCCTCCAGTCACTGCATTGGCCGTGCCAACTACACTAGGCGCGAACATCATAGATGTATGAAACTGGGTAATGACAAACGATGCACCTATTATACCGATAAAAAATCTAAACAGTAAAAATGATTCATAGCTGTTACTTAAGCCAATGAGCATAACGGGAAGGGAACCTATCGCTAACAATATAGTATAGGATAGTCTTGGCCCTAATGTATCACATAATTTCCCGATGATTAGCCGTGCTATAATAGTAGCAGAAACAGATGCGATAATAATGTTTCCGATCTCACTTTTACTTAAATTTAATTGTTCTCTTATAAGCGGCATTAACGGCGCTACACCAAACCAACCAAAAAAACAGAAAAAGAACGTGATCCAGGTAATGTGAAAAGTACGCATCTGGATGCCCTTGATTGAAAAGATGCGGAGCGTGGCTAATGGCTTTAGTGTTTCTTTCATAAGTTGTAGTTTTAGGTTGAGATGAATAATTAATTACTATAATCGATAAAAATATATACAGCTCTGTTGTACGATTTCTGTTATGTCGTGAGGATGTATTGCTATGCCGTCTGCTCCCAGTACAGCGGTGATATCCCCGGAACCGTTATACGTCAGCATACATAATCTGCCATCTGATGGATGGATTTTTACGGGGAAAAACTCGGTTAGGTTACTTTTCTTAGATCTAGATTCTAACATCGGAAGCTTATAGATCACACGTTCTTTATATTGAAAACTGCGATACAGGTATTCTTCTACAAATACCGTAAAGGTCACAAGGCACGATAAAGGATTGCCCGGCAAGGCAAATATAATTCCACCTGATGTTGTCTGACCAACTAAAATCGGTTTCCCCGGTTTGATAGATACTTTATGAAACAGAACTTCCACTCCCAGTCTTTTCATAACCATAGGGATGTAATCGGCATCTCCCGCTGACACACCTCCATTTATTATCGTGATCTTGTTTTTTAATGCCTCCATGAGTACTGCTTGGAGCGACAGCATGTCATCAACAACATGTGTACAAAATTTTGGTATGATAGACCATTTTTTTAGTAAGGACCTTAACAGAAACTGATTGCTGTTTCTAATTTGAAAATGACTTATCGGTAAATTAGGTTGTACGACTTCGGAACCGGTAGTCACAACAGACACCGTAGGAAGGATATAAACGGGCACGCGCGACACACCCAAAGCAGCTAATACACTAATTAACTGCGAATTACATTTTTGAGGTGCGTGCACAACTATTTCATATTGTTTGACATCCTCACCGCGCCGAGCGATATGCTGAAATTCTGCAAGGCGATCTACTGTAAAGCTTACGGTATCTGACTCTTCGATCGCATCTTCGCTTTTAATGATTACGTTAGTTCCATCGGGGCAGGCTGCTCCGGTCATGATTTTATAACATTGTCCTTTTTTCAATTCCTGCTTATGCTGTGCCCCGGCATATATTACTTCCACAATCTCATAGATACGCATACCTCTTTTCCAATCTTTAAACCGGAATGCATAACCATCCATTGCCGCCCTATTAAAAGGAGGATAATCGCGATCAGCAACTATATCTACAGCTAAAATTCGATTATCAGCTTCATGTAGTTCCACCTCTTCACATCCGAATGAAGATGCGGCTTCGTGAAGTAATCGTTTTGCGCTATCAAACGTTTCCATTTTTAATGCCCTCCTCCCAACATCATTTTTCGAGCATGAAAAACACCCGGTAAAATCGCATCCAACGATTCCCGTGCACCGTTGCTACTCCCCGGAAGTGTTATAATAAGACTTTGTTTTATTGCACCCGCCACCGAACGGCTCATCATAGCCATTGGTGTCCGCATTTGCCCAAAAGCTCTCATTGCCTCAGTAATACCATCTGCATCTCGCTCTAATATCTCTGAAACAGCCGCTACCGTATGATCTCGGGGACCTAGACCCGTTCCGCCTGTTGTGAAGATAAAATGAACATCTGCTGCTACCCATTTCTGAATCTGACTTTGTATCAGCGTCTTTTCGTCGGGTACAATCTGATAGTCGATGATATTTGTCTTGTAGCTTTCCAAGATCTCTTTAATAAGCAGACCACTTTTATCGGCTCGCGTGCCCGCCGCAATAGCATCAGAACATACCAATATGGCACACGTCGATATCATGCCTAAGTACGCGTGGTTCTCAGATTTCCCTCCTGTTTTCTGACATAGTTTTATGTTTCCGATTTCCAGCTTTTGATCAACAGGTTTTAACATATCGTAAATTTCTAATGCGGCTATACTTGCTGCCGCGAGTGACTCCATTTCTACCCCTGTACGACCTATGGATTTAGCGTTCACTGAAATCAATATTCCGGAAGATGGAAGATTCGGATCTGAAAAATAGGTCGGATGCGTTGTACCGGAAAGGTACTCGAAGAAAAGATCCATTCCATCTATTCCGACAGGGTGACAATGCGATAAAAACTGTGGTGTTAACTTTGCTCCTATAAACCCCGCCGCGCGGGCGACATCAAATAAATTTCCTTTCGGAAGCTGATCACACTCGACCAAGCGAATGGTTTCTTCAGAACAGTAGACTACAGCTATGGCATGAGCTGTTCGTAATGTCATTTGTTTACGGCTGATATCTCTCATATTAACACCTATCTATCTTCATAATACTCTTTAATTTACTTTTTAAAATAAGGACACCTCAAACTGCCAATATCAACAGAAAAAAACTTTGTTTTTTTACTATTTCACAACATATACTACTTAAAAAAGTAACTTTAACATCATTTTCACAGCAATTAAACTACAAATACACACACAAATATATTTTTACACAAAAAAAAGATATTATAAAAAATTAAAAAGATAAAAATCAAAAAAAACTTAACAATAAAACATATAAAAAAAGATAAAAATCATTAAATAATAATTTAAAACATAAATAATTTACATTTTTTAATATTAAACATCGTAAAAATATGATTTAAACAACAAAATAAAGAATAAATATAAAATTTATCACAAAAAAAATATGATAACATAAATAAAATCAAATAACAAACAAAAAAAACACAACACAAAGGCATATTTTTTGATTAAAAAACATAAATAATTAAAAAAACCTTTAAAATAAGGAAAAACACAATACAAAAATTGGCAGAGTCGACATTATATTTCATCAAACAAATAGGTTGTTAGTCTGTTAAAAAGATATAACTAAATATTTTTCGTATGTCATTATCATCTTTCAAAAACTTACACAAACAATCTTCCCCTTTAATACTAGGTAATGTATGGGATGCACATTCTGCCAAAATAGCAGAGAAATGCGGATTCAAGGCACTAGGTTCTTCGAGCCACGCTATTGCCAACATATTAGGATATGAGGATGGAGAGAATATTTCATTCGATGAGCTCTTTTTTGTTGTACAACGCATAGTAAAATCCGTAGAGATTCCGGTATCGGTAGATTTGGAAGCCGGCTACTCTGACGATCCTCAACAGGTGGCACAATATGTCAAAAAATTAACGGACATCGGTGTGGTTGGAATCAACCTGGAAGACGGCAAAGTGGAAGGAGGTAAACGCATTTTAGGCTCTTCTACCTTACTTGTTGATAAGATACAAGCTATAAAAGAAGTAACTGATGTATTTATTAATGCACGCACAGATACTTACGTCACCCAACATCAAGATAGTTTAGCAGAATCTATAAAACGTTCATCTTTATATATGCAAGCCGGTGCAGATGGAATTTTTGTACCGCTGATCGAATTAAAAGAAGATATTAAACAACTCACACAGGAAATAGGACTTCCGTTGAACGTGTTTTTAACACCAAATTTACCTAATCTCGAAGTCCTTGGGAAAATTGGTGTAAAACGGATAAGTCACGGAGCGAAACTTTATGAATGGTTGACGAAAAAAGCAGAAAAAGCTTTATCAGAATACTTGGAAAATCCGAAGATACCCGAGTAATATAAACCACTATTGAAAATAGCTGAAAGAACTCAATTAAACTATTTCAATAAGCTCATTGGATGCAGTATCGCATTGGAAAACCAACTAATTATTTAGAGGGATGCTCCAACAATGAAATAATATTTGCGGCCTTTTCATCGCTATAAAGGCCATAACTGTTTACCAACACGCCTTTTATAGTACCATCTTTGGATGATATGGCATACACTATTGCCTGATCACTTGGGTCAGTTTCGCCTTCAAACCGAAAATACCTATCAATCCTAAATGTACTGGGATCCAAAGTTGTATTATTATTTGAGCAGATAATGCAATCATCTGCGATATTAAAATCTTGTGTATACCCTTCCGATTTGAGTTTTTCAAGGATATCAGTCAATGGTGTCATCGCATTCATAATCAACAATATTTTAGAACAAACATCCAACTTCTTATCCAAACTTAGTTAAAATGTTTTGCATGTACAAATACAACTTAGTGCCCCTCCAGTATCTGCTCCATTACCTTTGCAGTCCGCATTCCTGATATTCCTGTGGAAGGGCACGTACCTCTCCCTGTCAACTCGTCGACAATGGTTTGAATGAGCCCCATTTGTATATGCTGTGGTCTATCGAAGTCGAACATTTCCACCCCCGTATCTGTACGCACTTCTATAGGCGTCAGTTTGAAGATACTGAATGAGATCGTACCGCGGGTACCCGTAATAATCACCGTATCCGATTCTGCGGATTGCGTACTGGAGAAAGTCCAAAGTCCTGTTCCTAAAATACCGGACTTAAATTTCCAACTTGCCGCAACGGTATCCGCGACTGCATAATTACCTGCAATATTAACAGCATTGCCACGTGCAGTTTCAATTTCACCCAGTAAATAATCCAAAATATCAAACGCATGAGGAGCCAGATCAACAAAATATCCTTCTCCACCAATGTTTCTATCAATTCGCCAGCTGTGCTTTTTGGGGTCAAGATCACTGGCAAACGGAGCTTGTACAATTTTAGTATCTACCGTAAGTATCGTTCCGATTTTACCTTCACTGAACAACTGTTTTACCTGATTAAAATATTCCATACCCCTTCTATAAAATGCGACAAAAAGTGGAATTCCTATCTGCTCAGATATCCTATTCATCTCTTCACATTCTTTTACACTCATTGCCATCGGCTTCTCCACGTAAACCGGCTTACCAGCTCGCATCGCTCTAATTGCATACTCCATATGTGTACTTGGAGGAGTAGCAACATAAATTGCGTTCACCTGTGGATCATCAATTAATTGCTGTGCATCTGTATAGTAAGTAGAAACGTCATGCCGCTGGGCGTAGTCCTTTACCTTATCGAAGGTGCGTGCCATCACAGCCACTAATTTCGAATCTTCTATTTTACAAAATGCAGGGCCGCTCTTTACTTCAGTTACATTTCCCGCACCTATCATTCCCCATTGTACGGTATCCAATTTCTTAAAAGCCATAAGTATATTTCCTCGTTTGAGATAAGTAAAGTTCAATATAATTAAAAATTGAATATAGACAATGGACAATGAAATAAATGGTAAAAGTTGGTTAACAAAAGTTGGATACAAAAAAAATCGTAAAACAATACACCTAAAAGTTCGCGAAGTTTTTATTTTCTATCATTATTCGTTATTTTAGAGTATAAATAAGTAACCAAATAAGAATATTGTATTCTAGTATATAAACCATATAAAACTAAAGTAATGGGAAAATTTGTAGTAAGCACCAGAAAAAATGGAGAGTTCCAGTTTAACCTTAAAGCTGGCAACGGACAGGTAATATTGACTAGCGAGGGTTACTCCACAAAAGCAAACTGTCTAAAAGGCATCGAATCGGTAAAGAAAAATGCACAGCTAGATGCTAGGTTTGAAAAAAAGACGTCGTCCAATGGCAAGTATTTCTTTAATCTTAAATCCACGAACGGCCAAGTCATTGGCAGCAGTGAGATGTATGAAAGTGAATCTGGGCGAAATAATGGCATAAATTCAGTAAAGGAAAATGCTCCTTCGGCAATGACGATTGAGCAATAAAAAAATATTACAGAGGTGGTTACATTTGCACATAACAAATACAGCCACCTCTGTTACAATATGCTTTTTTGTTATCCTAAAACTACATCTAAAGACATCATAATCAAAAATCCAATAATAAACCCGATTGTGGCAATATCTGAATCTTTATTTTGTTGTGCCTCTGGAATAACTTCTTCTACAACGACAAAAATCATAGCTCCTGCAGCAAACGCAAGGGCATAAGGCAAAATTGGTGTAAAAATCGTAACTGCTAACGCGCCAACAATTCCCGCTATGGGTTCCACTATGGCCGAGAACTGTCCATAAAAAAAACTTTTTCGACGACTCATGCCTAAACGTCGAAGAGGCATCGCTACGGCAATTCCTTCCGGCAGATTCTGTAATCCGATACCTATTGCTAAGGCCACCGCACCCGCGATACTGGCTTCCGGAAGTCCCACAGCAACTCCTCCAAACAAAACACCGACGGCAAGCCCTTCTGGAATATTGTGAAGCGTAATAGCAAGCACCAATAGTGTTGTTTTTTGCCAAGGAGATTTAACTCCTTCAACTTGTTTAAAATTAACATGAAGGTGAGGCAATAGCCTATCTAACGCATATAAAAAACCAGCACCGAAAAGAAATCCTAAAATCGCGGGTATTACTTTTACAAAACCTTCGCCCTCGCTCATGTTCATAGCTGGTATCAACAAACTCCATACGCTTGCCGCTACCATGACTCCACCCGTAAAGCCGAGCATACCATCCATAAAATTACGGTTGATTGCTTTGAAAAAAAACACGGTTGATGCGCCTACTGCAGTGACAAACCACGTAAAGGTGGTGGCATAAAAAGCACCAAGAATTGGATCCTGATTTTCAAAAAAAAGAATAATATCATCCATAAAAGCGATCGTTAATAATGTCCAATACGTTAGATTAGGCCCTAAAATTACATATATTATATTACATCTTTATTACAAAAAAATTACTTTCCGATACAAAACTTAGAAAAGATATTATCAAGTAAATCATCCGTAGTTACGGTCCCGGTTATCTCTCCGAGGTGGTACAGCGCTTGACGTATATCCATTGCCAAAAAATCTGAAGTCACAGGATTATCAATTCCGTATAGCACTTTTTCTAATGCTCGCTGTGTTTTTTGCAGTGCATCTACATGTCTGATATTTGTTACCATCACGTCGTCTGTATTGATATTCGACAGATTAACTTGATTGAGTAATTCACCCTTCAATATTTCTATACCTTGCTGCTCTTTAGCCGAGATAAATAATGGGTTCAAAACATCAAATTCGGTTTTCTGAGATTCACTTAACAGGTCGGCTTTATTAATAATCGTGACAAATGGAATCCCCAGAGATTTAACTTCTTCGACTTGTGTCTCGACATCTGTGATATGATCCTGCGTAGGATCGAACAAGTAAATGATCAGACGTGCTTGTTTCATTTTTTCTCTAGTCCGCTCCACTCCTTTCGCTTCAATAATATCTAGCGTTTCCCGGATACCTGCGGTGTCGATGAAACGAAAAGCAACACCATGGATATTAATTTCGTCTTCAATTGTATCACGCGTGGTACCGGCAATGTCAGATACAATTGCACGTTCCTCATTTAATAACGCATTTAATAACGTGGATTTACCAACATTCGGCTTCCCTGCTATAACAACAGGAACCCCGTTTTTCAAAACATTACCTTGTTCGAATGAGGATACAAGCTTATTGATAACCGTATAGATTTGCTGAATTAGATTTGTTAGTTGATCCCGATTTACAAATTCAACATCCTCTTCGGAAAAATCCAACTCTAATTCTATTAAAGATGCAAAATGCACCAAATCTTCACGAAGTTTCTTCAATTGATTGGAAAAGCCACCGCGCATCTGTTGCATAGCAATTTGATGCGAAGCCGCCGAGTTCGACGCAATCAAATCAGCTACTGCTTCCGCTTGAGAAAGATCTAGTCCACCGTTTAAGAACGCACGTAATGTAAACTCACCCGCCTTTGCGGCACGCGCCCCATTTTTTATCAGTAGATTGATCACTCGCTCTATAATATACTTTGAATTGTGGGTGGAGATCTCTACTGAATTTTCTTTGGTATACGAATTAGGACCTACAAAAAGTGAAACTAATACCTCATCAATAATATCGTCCCCCTCTCGAATGGTTCCAAAATGAATGGTATGGGAAACCTGCTTGGTTAAATCTTTACCTTTGAATATAGAATTAGTAATGTGTATTGCTTCAGACCCCGAAACGCGTATCACGGCGATTGCTCCATTCGAACCAGAAGAAGTGGCCAATGCAACGATCGTATCCTGTGAAATTAAACCTGCTGTAGACATAATTACAAAGGTACAGCTTTGCAGTGATTAGTACACAGAATCGAAAAAGATTATACATAATCAACTACCTTTTACATATCTAGATACGAATATGCCGAAAAAATGAATTTCTTAATCTATGTTAAGTTTTGTCTTGATTTTAATTTAGACTTTTGTTTCTACATTTAGCAAGGCAAGCTATTTAAGATAGTTAAATAAAAAATCATAAAAATTTTAGACCATGGCAACTTGGAATTTAGACAAAGCTCACAGTGAAATTGAATTTAAGGTAAGACACATGATGATATCAAGTGTTAAAGGACAATTTCATGATTTTGACATCACGGTAGACAATTCGTCCGAAGATGTCGTGAATGCTGGAATTGAAGTAAGCATTCAAACTGAATCGATCAACACTAAAAACGAACAACGGGATCAACATCTAAAAAGTGGCGATTTTTTTGACGTCGAAACATTTAAAACGATCACATTCCAATCTACAGATATTGAGAAAGTGACTGATGATGAATTTAACTTAACGGGTAACCTTACGATTAAAGACATTACCAAATCAGTAACATTCAAAGTTGAATTCGGTGGTATTGCAAAAGATCCTTGGGGAAATAAAAAAGTTGGTTATACCGTAATAGGTAAAATAAACCGTGAGGAATTTGGATTAACCTGGAATGCTGCATTGGAAACGGGTGGTGTAATGGTAAGTGAAGATGTGAAATTTCAAGCTGATGTACAATTTGTATTAAGTGAAGGGTAATCCAAAAATTATTCATAAAAAACACAGTATACAGTATTTCTATATAATTGAGACAAAAAGAGCTTTTCTGATCGGAACGCTCTTTTTTTTGGATTTAGACTGACGACAATCCATCCATTAAAATTATTCACAATGAAAATTAACGTATTTATTACATAATATATTGCGTATTTATCACCAAGCAACTTTTGTTTTCTATTGTTTTAAATATAGAGAAAAGCATATTTCACCTCTTAAACTATATGACTATGCCAACAAAAGTAGAAAATGATACTACAGGTATCGAAAAAAAAAAGGATGAAGATACCGAACGTGAATTAACCTCCGTCGTAAAGAAAAAGGAAGACAAAAAGCAAGATGCGGACGGTGAAGCCGGTGTTGATGCTCAAGCGGAGCAACTCAACGATATGCCCAACAATCCTACTGATAGACCGAAAGAAAAGGAAAAAGTACAAGAATAAAGCAATTCAATTCTGTTTTACACTGAAACTATTGGTTTACCCAATGCTTTCCAATCAGCAAAACTACCTGCGTAGTTGTACATTTGTATAAACTCTTGGTTTTCCAAATGCGAACTTGCGATGGTCGCTCTATCACCATACTGGCATTGCACAATGAGCTTTCTATTCCTTATGTCGACGGGTAAACCTTTGGGAGTGGTCTACCTGATCTGTATCTACCACGTTAGTAGATACTAATTCTGCATCATCCATGTCAGTTAAGAATCCTACAATAATCCATACCGATCCGCATTTGCTTGCGTGTGATATCCTCTTGCATTCCCTCTTCGTCCACAATCAACAACTTTTCATCATAGCTCAACATCCACCCTGCCCAATCTTTCAGCTAACTCACAGGATCCACACAAAAAAATCCGCAAGAATATGTGTTTCTGCAATATGCGTAATACGCATATTGTTTTGTTTAGCAATAACTAAATAAGTATTTATGTCTATCGTCCTTACAATCGATTATTGCAATAAGAATTCTGCAAGAAGGATATAGATGCCGACAAACAGAACTAAATATCCGAAGATTACCTTCAATCTCGAACCATCCACTCCTTTTGATATCGAGAATCCTGCAAACATACCGGCAATAACCGTTACGGTATAACTCAATAATACCTGCCAGTCAACTACATGAAACTTCTCCAAATCTCCAAGTAGTCCAAAAAATGAATTGACGGCGATAATAACCAGTGATGTACTGACCGCTCTTTTGATCGGCATTCGAAAAAAATTAACTAAAGCTGGAATGATTAAAAAACCACCACCTGTACCAACTAATCCGGTTACCAATCCAACAGCGCCACCAGCAGCAGTTATTTCACCCCCAGACACTTCCCGTTCACTTTTATATTCTACACGCTCGTCATGCCTTATTATCATCGATACCGAAGCTCCTAACATGACTAACGCAAATAATACCATCAACGCGTTATTCTGATGTATTGCATATGGCCCAATGATAAGCACATCTGGCACCAGCGGTAGGATAAACATGCGTGTAATATAAACCATGAGCAATGAAGGAACACCAAATGTTAACACCTTTTTGATGTCGACTGTTCGAGTAATGAACCCACGTACCCCACCTAGAAAAGAAGTCACACCAATCGCAAATAAGGAATATGTGGTAGCCAAGACGGGATCAACCCCCATGATATAGACGAAAATAGGCACCGTTAATATCGATCCCCCACTCCCCACTAATCCCAATGTAATACCCACTGCTATAGCTAACAATATCCCTAAAATAATCATCATCTAAGATTATTAAAGGGGTAAATTATCTTTCAGTAAGCCATACGCATAAGTACCTAATAAAGAAAATACAATAACGATCAATATCGACCATACCCCTGCTCCCAAAAGCACAAAGATAGGCCCTGGACATCCACCCACCAGAGCCCAGCCCAACCCAAATAGAATGCCTCCTACCAAATAGCGTGTTATTGATCTCTCTTTTGGTTGTATCACAATTTTTTCACCATCTATGTCCTTCGTCTCATATCTTTTAAGCAGTCGCAAACCCACTGCGCCGATCAGTAGAGCCGTCGCAATAAAACCATACCTATGAAAGGATTGAAAATTAAACATTTCATATATCCGGAACCAAGAAGCAACTACAGCTTTATACATCGCAATGCCGAAAACTACACCTAAAAAAATGTATATTAAATTCTTCATTTTTAAAATACTAAAGAGAATAATATGTGAACCATAAATAAGCCGCCAATACATATGCCTTTCCTGCACTGTCAAAACCAAGTTGATGTAATTGGACCACCGTAATATCACTAATTTTGGGAACCTGATTAACAGACAAATAATTAGCTGAAATACCCCCCCAATTAACGCTCCAATTAGAAACATAAGATTCCACCGCCGTGCCTTCCAATCATATTTAAAGAAATCACAGCTATTTCCAGCACCCAAAGCCGAGCAGATGGTCTTGAAATTGGATGAAAATCCGAAGCTTTTACCTAGAATAATCAACATTAGCATGATAATTGCAACCAAAGCACCCCCGACATACCATGGCCACGGCACCAGTATTACATCCATAACATCTTTTCATTTAGTTTATACAAACTTAGATAAAATGCTTTGCATTCACGAGTGCGCCATACAAAAGACACTATCGGTATTTTGCTTAAATACAATTATAATATCCATCTAGCATCAGGCCAGATCCACCGTTCTTGACCCTTTGGATTTATTTAATGGGGAAATATAGGATTCGAAAGCTAAACAACTAACATATTATTGAAAAATAGCAGGCATCTTCCCTTTTTATTACAAATCAGAAAAATAGCTCTTGTAAAAAAAGACAAGTTTATTTAAGTTTGGCTTGCTTCGCAACAAAAGCAAATGGATTGTCACATTTTTGAATTGAAGTATTATGATAAAAATAATATCAGCTATCTGCCCTTTATTATTCTCTACCCTTGTATTATATGCACAGAAAACTGAAAAGAAGAAACGTGTACGTGATTATGGTATAGAGATTGGTGTAATTCCTCCAGGCAAATGGAATGCGATTACGGATGTACCGGGTGTACAAGTTGGCCATCTAACACGAGAAGAAGGTGATTCCATACATACCGGTGTTACTGCCATCTTACCCCATAGTGGCAATATATTCCAACAAAAAGTACCGGCTGGCATTTTTATCGGAAATGGATTTGGGAAATTAGCGGGCATCAGTCAGATACAGGAACTGGGGAATATAGAAACCCCAATAATTCTGACAAATACCCTTAATGTGGGTAGAGCCATAGAAACAGTCGTCGAGTACTCCCTTTCTCAACCGGGCAATGAAAAAGTACAATCTATCAATGCTATCATTGGCGAAACCAATGATGGAGAGCTCAATGATATCAGAGGTATGCATATCTCAAAGGAAAATGTGCTAAGTGCGCTAAATTCGGCAACTTCAGGCCCCGTACAAGAGGGGAATGTTGGAGCTGGCACAGGAACTGTTTGCTTTGGTTTCAAAGGTGGAATAGGTACCGCATCTCGCTTGCTTCCTGCATCTCTAGGTGGTTATACAATAGGCGTACTCGTGCAAACTAATTACGGCGGTATTTTACAAATCAACGGAGCACCTGTTGGCCAAGAGCTTCAGCAGTTTTCGTTTCGGAACAAACTGCTGAATAACGTAGATGGATCCTGCATGGTTGTGATTGCCACAGATGCACCTCTCAACGAACGAAACCTCGAACGACTTGCCAAGCGTGCATTTATTGGTTTAGGTAAAACCGGTGGCATAGTATCAAACGGTAGCGGGGAATATTTCATTGCTTTTTCTACACACGATTCGGTACGCATACCTTTTGATGCCCCTACGGCGGTATTATATCAACCTTCTTTACACAACGACTACATGTCACCACTATTTATGGCTGTAATTGAAGCAGTGGAAGAAGCAGTTATCAATTCATTATTTGCGGCAAAGACGGTTAAAGGATACCGTGCAACTATTCCATCGTTGCCATTAGATAAAGTACTACCTATTTTACAAAAGTACAATGCAATACATTCGTCCAATTAAATAAATTCAAATGATCCAACCTTTGCAAGTTATTATTAACGGTCAGCTGATCGCAGAAAAAGAAGCGACCTTAGGTATTGACGACCTATCAATAGTTAGGGGATACGGCATTTTCGATTACTTCAAAACCGTAGAAAATCGACCTGTTTTTTTGGAAGATAACCTAGATCGCTTCTTTCACTCGGCTGAATTAATGGATTTACCTATCCACTATTCCCGTGAGGAACTGAAAAGACAAATTCAATTGCTAATGGAAGTCAATAATATCCCTGAGTCTGGCATCAAATTGCTTTTAACGGGGGGCTACAGTGTAGATAGCTACAGCATTGCCGCTCCCAACCTCATCATTACCCAACAACCATTACAACGCAATCTAGGTCAGGAAAAACAGGGTATGAAACTCATTACTTACAACTATCATCGGCCATTTGGAACCGTCAAATCGATAGACTATGTCATGGGAATACAAGCTTTAAAAAAAGCAAGAACTGTTGGTGCCGACGATGTGCTTTATGCGCAAGAAGGATTGCTTTCCGAATGCCCACGTGCCAATATTTTTCTCATTACTAAGACAGGTACACTACTCACGCCTGGAAAAGATGTACTGGCCGGTATTACCCGTAAGTATATTATCGAAATAGCAAAAACTCATCTTGACGTGGAAATCAGAGATGTTACACTAGAAGATATGAAAAATGCTGCTGAAGCGTTCATTAGCAGCACAACTAAAAATATCACCCCTATTTTATCGATTGATGACACCGTATATGGTGCCAATCCCGGCCCCATAACTATGCGCT
The DNA here is from genome assembly GCF_005048855.1 of Sphingobacterium olei. Taxonomy (GTDB): domain Bacteria; phylum Bacteroidota; class Bacteroidia; order Sphingobacteriales; family Sphingobacteriaceae; genus Sphingobacterium; species Sphingobacterium olei. The sequence continues at coordinate 572,510 of NZ_SUME01000001.1, read as the reverse complement.
TGCAACAAATGCTGGAGCCTATCGTATTCGGTCGCAAAGTAGATCTTCGTTGCTAACACATTCTAAATCGCTCCTATGCCGACCTATTGTCTGCTATCCCTCTTTTATTTTGTAGGGTGTAAAACAACGGGTGAAAAATTAACGTGTTCTTTAACTGGGATTGAAATAAAAAACATGGCTTTGGTCATCTTATACTACACCAAAGCCATGCCATACCACAGATAAAGGAATAGCTTATTTTACTACCGTGATGTTTTTAACCTGTACATGCTCACGACCAAACATATCCACAGCCTTTACTTCTATTTTATGTGTGCCTATTGCTAATTTAGGATACTTCACCTTCCACAGGTGTGATGAAGGAACTGGATCCGACGGCCTTCTACCCTCTTGCAATTTAATTGTATTATCATACGACAGTACACTGTACGCAAAATAAGGGTCAGAAGTATTGCTTATTTCCATATCCTTCCAAGCACCATTGTCTACACGATATTGTAATTTATCATCCGATTTACCAATAAAGAAATTGGCATATAAGGTATAACGTCTCGCATATTTTTCCTGTATCTCCTCAGGTCCGATTAGATTTATCTGGTAGTTGGGATCGTATCCAGCCACTTTATAATCGAAGGTGTATTGATTATTATTAATGGATAAGATCGCATAGCCTTTTGGTGTACCATCCCGCATCGTTGAAGTAGGTACCCCCTGTGCATTCAACTTGCCAGAATACCAGTCACCAGAAGTAGTACCGACATTATATTCGTGATGCGGTTTTGCTTGTTTCCACCCATCTGCCCTGCCATAGTAATTCTGTTGTTGAAAATGCGTATGAGCCGATAAAGAAAGTGTATTGGGATATTCCGCTAATAGATCAAACAGGCGTTGTCTGTCTTCGTTTCTAAATACATCTGAGTTTTCGTGTCGAAGTGGAATATGGAAAGCAAGGACAATCAATTTGTCTTTCGGCACGAATTTCAAATCATTTGCAATAAAATCCAGCTGATCGTTCCGCCATCCGCCCAAATATCCAGTACCGGTGCGGGGATTAGGATAGATAATATTATCTAAAATTATGAAATGGGCATTGCCATAATTAAATGAAAAATTATTAGGTCCAAAATTCTTTTCATATGTCTCATCTGACAGAGAATCTGATTTCACGTCATAGTTCATATCGTGATTGCCCATGACATTATACCATGTCAGTCCCAATTGTCCAACAGTCTGTTTATAAGCAGGATGAAGGCTGAGATTATCACCTACTAAATCTCCGAGACTGATACCGAATGAAATCCCATCTTTTTGTTGAATATCGTCGATAATTCCCCTTTTAAAATAGGCTATCTCATCTAAGTTGTATGCTTGCGGATCGCCGAAAACGAATGCTTTAAACACATCGTTTTCTTTGTTCGGAAGAAGCGGGAAATCTAATGACTTAGGAATACTACCTGTTGCTGGGGTACCAGCATATTTAAGTTCAGGTGATCCTTTAGTTTTATGAATGTAATAAAATTTCGGATGATTGTCCTGATCTACCGGAAATTTAAAATCTCGGGGTTTAATAACAAAAATGATGTTATCTTCACCTACAGGTAAGCTATATTCGCCTTTGACATTGGTCAACACGACCTCCCGTCCATTGCTCACAGCGACTTGTGCAATGCCGTGTTCATTTCGGTCCCGTGTGCCGTTGTTATTATTATCTTCAAAAATAACGCCTTTGGCGAGTTGTTGCGCCTGTGCTGATCCGAATAGTATCGCGCAACTGGTTAATAGTACTTTAAAATCCATATATTATTTGCTAATCCTACAAACATATACTTTACGGAATAAATGCTAGTTAACCTGATATTAACAAATTATGAATTGTAATAAAAAAGGGTTAGTTTTTTTATGAACTAACCCTTTTTAAAGATAAAGAGAAATAACTTATTCACCACCCTCTTTTGCTGCCAAGTAACGCTCGGCTTCCAAGGCGGCCATACAGCCCGTTCCAGCAGCGGTAATTGCTTGGCGATATACATTATCCTGCACATCCCCACAGGCAAATACACCCGGTATGTTTGTCGCCGTAACATTAGGTTTCGTAATCAAATATCCCGTTTCATCCATATCTAAAACACCTTTAAATAGATCGGTATTCGGTTTATGTCCAATAGCCACAAAGAATCCTGTAATATCCAGATCTTTTACCTCTTGGGTCTGATTATTTTTAACACGTAATCCAGTCACCACCTGTCCATCACCGAGAACTTCCTGTGTCTCGGTATTATAATGAATTTCAATATTTGGTGTATTCAATACGCGATGTACCATGGCCTTAGAAGCGCGGAATTCATCGCGGCGCACTAACATATGCACCTTATTACATAACTTAGCCAAGTAGGTCGCTTCTTCAGCGGCAGTATCACCGGCACCTACTATGGCGACATCCTGACCTTTAAAGAAAAAACCATCGCAAACAGCACAAGCTGAGACACCGAAACCATTGTATTTTTCTTCTGAGTCTAATCCCAGCCATTTTGCAGTTGCCCCTGTTGCAATAATTACGGTATCTGCAGTTACCGTTTTAATATTATCGATCTCTATTTTGTGCACACCACCAATTATCGAAAAATCTACTTTCGTAGCGTATCCAAAACGTACACTCGTACCGAATCGCTCGGCTTGGGCACGTAAGTCCTCCATCATTACGGGTCCGGTAATGCCATTTGGATATCCAGGAAAATTATCTACTTCAGTTGTTTGTGTTAATTGCCCCCCCGGTACTAATCCAGTATAAATCACAGGTTTCATATCAGCCCGTGCAGCGTATATCGCCGCAGTATAACCCGCAGGACCTGAACCAATAATCAAACATTGTATGTGCTCTATTTCTTCTTTTGTATTCATTTTATAATCAACAATATACTTTACTTTATTTAACTCTATTATTTACCAAATTTATTTTTTAGATCATCCAACATATCCAAGGTAATGGGTTTAGGTTTTTCCTTGCTTGGTGCATTTTGAAAATTCTTTTTAGCGTCTTTCTTATTGTCTTTCTCTACTTCCGTCTGGGCTACTTTGGCTTCACGTTTTACCTGTCGATGTGCGTTCCAAATGTTTTCAAGAACTTTTTTTGTGTACAAGGGGAAATCACCATTTTGCATCCAAGCATAATAACTTGGTTCCACATCAAATACATCTGTAACTACCCGACCTTTATGCTTTCCAAAATTAATGACTACTTGATTGTCATCGTTGTACACTAATCTTCCGGCAAAATCAACAGGCTTAGACATATTGGTAAAGGTGTGCAATGCATTCACATCATTAACGACAGGAACACTTATCTTACCATGCTTATCTTCAAATTCAACACCTTCGTATTTGATCAATTGTGCTTTTAATACTTCAAAAGTGGCTCTCACATCTGCTTCCGCTTGATGCGCATTTTCTAAACTCTTACCACAGTAAAATTTGTACGCTGCCTTTAATGTGCGCTGTTCCATTTGATGAAATATATTTTGTACATCGACAAATGACCGACCTTCCAACGTAAATTCGACACGTGCACGTAAAAATTCTTCCATTAGCATCGGTACATCAAATTTATTGGAGTTATAGCCAGCTAGATCCGAATCGCCTATAAACTCGGCCACTTCTACCGCCAATTCTTTAAATGTGGGAAGATCTTTTACATCTTCATCATAAATACCATGAAACATCGAGGAAGCTAACGGAATAGGCATCTCGGGATTAACCCTCCTAGTCAATACCTGCTCACTGCCATCGGGCAACACCTTTAATATAGCTATTTCAACAATTTTATCTGCTGAAACGTTGACCCCAGTAGTCTCTAAATCGAAGAATGCCAATGGTCTTTTTAATTTCAATTCCATGCCCTAAAGATATAGCTAAATGCGAATAAACAAAAATACAATTCATATTTTACCCTTTCATCAAGCGAAAGTAATTTCATAGGTTTATAATTCCTTTTTATTAGATCGTAGCATATAAATATTTCATATTTTTTCTTTTTTATAAAATCTATGCATTAATTTCGTGGCGATCATGAAAAGATGCCTGCTATATCTATTGATACCGATCATGTTATTACAAAGCAACATGACGTTATTGATATGTACATCTTTTTATTACAACCAGAACTATATCGAAAAATATCTGTGTGTACAACGCAGCATGACCAACAATACCTGTCACGGACAGTGTTTCCTGATGAAAAAAATTAAGGCACAGCAGGAAAAAGAACACCCCAATTTTAAAGTAAATTTCAACGAATCCGATGCTATTGTCGTTTTCGATTTCGACTTCACACCTCTGTGTCACCCCCACAGTTCTGACATCATCTATTCCATCTATACGACCGATCTCAGTCCCAAAGACTATAATGCATCGATATTCCGCCCTCCCGTATTAGGATAATTACCTTTTTCATCTTATTAATTAGAAGCTATGGCATGCAATAGCTTAGTTGTTCATGTACTATTGATGTATTCTATATGATTATATTCATTGAGGAGATATCGCGCAAATACGGATTAATTAAAATCATCAAACCGATATAATGAACTATGCATTACCTAGCACTGTAAAATAAGTATAGATGAAATGTTCATCTCAATATTAAGGCGAGACCCATACATTAGCATGAACTAAATTCAGGTAAACCCATGAGCGCCGGTAAAAAAGACAAGGAACGTCACTAATGCGTTATAGCGTCATAAAGAAACAATAATAAATACCCGAGCCTTACGAGCTCACAAACTAAATGCGAAACTATATACATATGAAACTTCAACATATATTGCCATGCATGCTATCTGCGTGTATATTATTTTCCTGTACAAAGGATGAGCCTACTCTCGATGTTACTAAAAATGGGCAATTGAAAATTAAATTTGATCAGATTGTAGGCGGTAAAAAATTAATCCTCAATGAAACGACTTACACCAACAACAGCGAAGAGCAGTTTATTGTAAGCACTGCAAAATATTATGTCAGTAATATTGTATTGACCAATAATAACGGACAGTCTTATACCGTTCCCAAATCCGAATCCTTTTTTTTAATTAATGCAGCTAACTCCGAATCCCTTACGCCATCCGTATTAGTGCCGGAAGGCCAATACACTACTTTACAATTTAATTTAGGAATAGATAGCATAACCAATACATTGCCCGTTTCTGAACGAACAGGCGTATTGGACGTAGCTGGTAACGACATGTATTGGAGTTGGAACAGTGGATATATTTTCTTCAAACTGGAAGGATCATCCACATCTTCTACAACAGCGGATCAGAAGTTTAGATACCATATTGGTCTCTTTGGCGGATACGACACGAAAACAGTTAACAACAATAAAACTGTTGTCCTCGATCTATCTAAAGCCGGAACTGCTATCGTACAGGAAAACCTAAGTTCAGATATCCATCTTATGGTAGATCTGGGAAAAGTATTTGACGGTAAAAATAAGATTAGTATAGCTACCAATTCTACAGTGATGACTAGTGGTCCACATCAACTAATAGCAGAAAACTACGCACAGATGTTTACCCACGATCATACGCACAATTATCAAAAGATAAGCAATGAATAAACGTCAAATTTTGTTTTTTATTGGTATAATCGGCTTAGTGATAGCTTGTCAAAAAACAGATGATAAACTAGATACATCGCTATTTGAATTTGTACAACCAGAGCATTTCCCTGCTCCGGTATACAACTTGGCGAGCAATCCGATCAGTAAAGAAGGCTTCGAATTAGGCAGAAAATTATTCTACGATCCTATCCTATCCCGAAATAATACAATATCTTGTGGAAGCTGCCACATTAGTCAGCATGCCTTTACACATCACGGTCACGATGTGAGCCATGGCATAGATGATCGATTGGGTGTACGTAACAGCATGCCATTGATGAATCTTGCCTGGTCGAAAGGCTTTTTTTGGGACGGTGGCGTATTTCATCTGGATCTTGCTCCAATAGCACCTATTGAAAATGAAGTAGAAATGGATGAACAATTTGTTACAGTCCTAGAGAAACTAAGAAATTCTAAAGATTACCCCACTTTATTTCAAAAAGCATTCGGTTCGTCAGAAATAAATTCTGTAAACACACTTCAGGCACTCTCACAGTTTATGCTCTTACTCATATCCGACAACAGCAAATACGACAAAGTAATTCGTAAGGAGACAAATTTTAGTGCAGCAGAGCAACGAGGATATACACTCTATCAACAAAAATGTAGTACATGTCATCAAGAACCCCTATTTACCGACTATTCGTATAGAGACAATGGACTGGGCATCAATCCCTCACAGGATCAGGGAAGGTATGAAATAACCGGATTAGAATCTGATAAACTAAAATTTAAAGTTCCTTCACTACGCAATCTTGCATATACATCTCCCTATATGCACGATGGTAGTTTTATCACTTTGGAAGCAGTCATTAATCATTATCGAAGGGAAATCAAACAGACCGACAACCTAGATCCGCTCCTGCGTAACGGTATCGCGTTGTCCAATATGGAAGTCAGCGATCTAACTGCGTTTCTGAATACACTTAATGATGAAAAATTTATTAGAAACACGCTATTTTCTGAACAACCATGAGACCACCCAACAATCTAATGATGAGAATAGGATAGTTTCTTAGGTGATTAGATCGTATAAAAATAATTAAACATGAAAAAGATATTAATTCTTATCGTATTAAACCTATGCCTTTCCTATGCCAAGGCCTGTGACATTTGTGGATGTGGTGTAGGTAGCTACTACATTGGTATTCTTCCGGATTTTAACAAGCGTTTTGTAGGTCTAAGGTACCAATTCAACAAATTAACCACTCAACTCGATGTCAATGGTAACCGATCCACTCTTACTTCTGATGAACAGTATCAGAACATAGAGCTTTGGGGGGCATGGAATTTCGGATCACGTTGGCGTGTGATGGCGATCGTACCTTACAATTTTATCGAGAAATACAACGACGCTTCTCAAACATTGCGTCGTAAAGATGGTCTAGGAGATATGGTACTAAATGGTTACTTCAACATTCTGAACAAAACCGGCCAAAGTAACAATAAATTGATTGTTCACTCCTTGTGGGCCGGATTGGGGCTAAAATTACCCACTGGAAATTACAGTATTCAAGAAGTCAGCAAAAATCTTAACTCACCTAACATCTTTCAGCTCGGAACCGGTAGCACTGATGTACTGGCCAATATCATGTATGACATACGCATACATGATATCGGTATCAATACCAATTTCAGTTACAAGTTAAACACAGAAAATGCGGATGACTACCGATACGGAGATAAAATATCTGCTAATATATCGGCTTATTATAAAATCAGCTTGGGAATGGATAAAAGATTAGCACCAAATATTGGCGTAGCGTATGAAAACCAACAAAAAGATCACACATTGGGTTATCGCGTTACGGAAACCGGTGGAAGTGCCGTTAACGGTATTGTTGGACTGGAAACAAATTTTAAGCAACTATCCTTGGGAGTTAATTACCAACTTCCGTTACAACAAGATCTTGGAAGAGGAAGAATTGAATCTGGAAATAAATTCTTAACGCATATTTCCTATTCTTTTTAGTAAAAAAAGACCAACAAAAAAGCAATCCATATGCGGATTGCTTTTTTGTCATATTATAAATATCTTATCCCAATACCTCTTTTACTCGGGCTATTTGGTAATCGACCAATTTTTGTAAAGGACCTGAAGCCATCATCTTCATCATCATATTCAATTGTGCTTCGATTACAAAGGTAGCTTTGGTGTCCGACGGAGAAATTTCTTCTACTTGCCAAAACAATTTAACCTCAAAAGGAGCTTCTTCCGACGGTACGCAGACAATTTCTTTATTCTCGACACGCTGGTTGATCTTAAGCGACAACTTGGCCATATTTTTAATGGTAAATTGCGCTTCATCCGATGTCGAAGTCCAATTGTATATATTATCCGGCATCAATTGCTCATGATTATTCAAATCCGCTAAAAAAGAATACACTTCAGAAACAGCTTTATTGATAACCGTATGATTTTGAATGACTGTCATGATTACTTTTTATTACACGCTCGGCTCCCAATTCGCAGGATCTTTACGCCATTGTTCTAACATTTCCACGTCACTTTCTAATACATAACTTTTGTCCACAGCTACTTTGATTAATGAATCATAGGTACAAAGACTGAATAAAGGACATTTCGCTTCTGTAAAATTTTTCGTAGCCTCATCAAAGCCATAGGTAAATATAGAAATCAGCCCCACAACATTGCAACCTGCTTCGCGCAACGCTTTCACAGCGATCAAAGAACTTTTACCTGTAGATACCAAGTCCTCTATTACCACTACACGCTGTCCACTTACCACCTCTCCTTCTATTAAGTTTTGACGTCCATGATCTTTGGCACTGCTACGTACATACGTAAAAGGAAGGCCTAAATCCTGAGCTACCAATACTCCCTGCGGTATACCTGCGGTAGCTACTCCGGAAATCATTTCTACGCTTCCAAATTCTTCCTGAATACGTTGAGATAGTTTTTGGCGGATGTAGGTACGGATAGCGGGATGTGATAGTGTGACGCGGTTATCACAGTAAATTGGAGACCTCCAACCCGAAGCCCATGTAAAAGGACTTTTAGGTTGCAATTTTATTGCTTTAATTTGCAATAAGGATTCAGCAACTTTTTGTTCAACCTCATTAAAATTATTCATGGCGCAAATTTATAAAATTTATATGAACCAAAGCCTGCTTATTTTAGCAGATTTTACACCTAAAATTAAGAACGACATCCAAACTGTTGGATTACAAGAGATTGACTTGGAAAAACTTTTCAACAACAGTACAAAGAACAGTACTGTTACTTATTTGTATATACATCCAGAAGTGGAAAAAGTTTTTAAAATGGTCTCTAGTAAGCTCAGAATCATTAAGGCTGCGGGTGGTATTGTAAAAAATGGTGATGGTCATTACCTGTTCATTCATCGTCTCGGAAAATGGGATTTACCTAAAGGAAAGGTAGAAGATAATGAAAAAATGCGTGATGCGGCCGTCCGTGAAGTGGAAGAAGAGTGTGGGATTAAGATTCATTATCTTGGAAAAAAAGCGATTACAACATACCATATCTATCTAATGCGTGGCAAGATCGTTTTGAAACAAACCAATTGGTATGAAATGGGGGTTAATAAAATTCCCAAATTAATCCCACAACTTGAAGAAGACATTGATCGGGCAGAATGGTTATCCAAAAAAGATCTAAACCAAGTGAAAGAAAACACCTACCCACTCATTCTGGAAATAGTAAATGAAAAAATTTTAAAATAAGAAAAGCCCTGAATTACTTCAGGGCTCCCATCTAAAACATATAACCACTAACTATTTGAACTTTCTTCCTTGGTATCTGCAGATTTTTCAATCTTTTTGCGGATAGGTCTGTCCCCCTCTTTGCGATCTTTAAAATGTTGACCACGTTTGTGGATACGATCTCCGTCACGTTTTACCATGCGCTCTTTTATTATCTTTTGTTGATCTTCTGTCAATAAATTTTTAAATCTATCTCGATCAGCTTTCATTTCGTTTTGTATCGCCATACGTTCTTTTTTTCGTATTTCTGAACGTTGTTTTAGCTTCTTCGCCTGATCAAGGTTATATGTATATACCTCTTGACGCTGCTTGTCGGTAAATTTTAATTCCTTATCCAAGCGCTCTGTACGGATTTTAGCGATGTCTTCAGGCGATTTATTTGCCCCTAACTCTTTATTAAATGATTTACCACCTTTACGATCTATACGCTTACTATCTGACTTGTCCTGTGCAAAGGATGCAACACTCAACCCTGTAAACAATACCGCTAATGTTAATATCTTTTTCATAGTCATCTTAATTAAATTGTAAATAATATTTTAATAAGCTTGTTTGTATTTATAGATACAATCCGAATGAAACAGTTTAATGTTCCTATTGTTAAATTTAGTTAAGGCTTTGGATAAGATATTAGAATTCTAATAACCAACTCCTAATGACTGTTCAAAGTTATTGCAAGAGTATATAAAACAAAAAAATGCTTTCGTTTTGAAAAGCATATGTGAATTGTTTTAATTTTCTTTAAGAAAGTTAACGTACAATTAACGTTTCTCTAATTTTCTGATCTTCTTCTTTGATCGGTTCAATGAAACCTACATTTGTAATGTAGTATAGAAATGGATTACTCTCAAATACTGTTTTTTTCTCTTTCTTTTTTTTAATCATATATTCTTTTTTTGATTCTTTGTAAGTTACTCAATTATCAAGCCAAATCCAAATATTGTTTCAGACAGATCCCTATTCACAACGATTAATGACATTTAAAGAACATAATAAACAAAGGACCGGTTTATTGATCCGGTCCTTTGTTTATTAACGAGTAAATTCGTGTTACACGACAATATTAATAATCTTACCCTTCACAAAAATTAGCTTTTTCACCGCTTTGCTGTCTAGATAACGCTGAACATCGGCATTACTGATAACGATCTCTTCGACAGCTTTCGCATCTAGATCCAAGGCCAATGGTAGGTTCATTTTCATTTTACCATTTATCGACACAGGATATGCAAATTCAGATTCTACTAAATACTCCGGATTGAATGTAGGATAGGTAGCATAAGAAATTGTTCCAGCTTCATTACCTAACAATGTCCAAAGTTCTTCCGTTATATGTGGTGCATAAGATTCTAGTACAATGATCAAATCCTGTAGGATCTGACGTTTATTGCATTTTAGATCTGTGAGTTCATTTACACAAATCATGAACGCAGAGACAGAAGTATTGAAAGAGAATCGTTCGATATCATCTTCCACTTTTTTAATAATCTTGTGCAACGCTTTATATTCAGCCTTTGTAGGTTTTTCATCTGAAACATTGAAATTACCTTGGGCATCATGAAACAACCGCCATACTTTACGCAAGAATTTATGTACGCCTTCAATACCGTTTGTATTCCAGGGCTTTGCCTGCTCTAAAGGACCTAAGAACATTTCGTACAAACGCAATGTATCTGCACCGTATGTCTCGATAATATCATCTGGATTAACAACATTGAATTTAGATTTAGACATCTTCTCTACCTCGGTTCCACAGATATATTTACCGTTCTCCAGAATAAACTCGGCGTCTGCAAAATCAGGACGGAACGTTTTGAATTTATCGGTATCCAACACATCATTGTATACAATATTTACATCTACATGCAACGGAATACTATTGTATTGGTCTTTCAATCCCAATGAAACAAATTGATTTGTTCCTTTTCCTTCATCGTCCAAAACGCGGTACACAAAGTTCGAACGACCTTGAATCATACCTTGGTTAATTAGCTTTTTGAACGGTTCCTCTTCTTGATGAAAACCTAAATCTTTCAAAACCTTATTCCAAAAGCGAGAGTACAACAAGTGTCCTGTAGCATGCTCAGAACCACCGATATATAAATCAACGGCCTTCCAATAGTCAACGGCCTTTTTGGAAACGAATATATCTTGATTTTGAGAATCCATATAGCGGAACCAATACCATGAAGAGCCTGCCCAACCCGGCATTGTACTCAACTCGTATTCATATTGATCTTGATATTTCCATCCTTCGGCACGTCCCAGAGGCGGTTCCCCTGTTTCCGTAGGTAAATATTTATCTACCTCTGGCAACAATAGAGGCAACTCCTCTTCCTTTATCAGATAAGGCATTCCATTCTTAAAGTAAACCGGAACAGGTTCCCCCCAATAACGCTGACGGCCGAAGATCGCATCGCGCATCCTAAAATTGACTTTTGCCTTTCCCAATTTCAGCTCTTCTAGTTTCGCAACCAATACCGGAACGGCCTCTTGATAGGTCATTCCATTGATAAAGTCTGAATTGATATATTTGCCATTCTTATTTGGATCAGCCTGTTCTTCAATATTTTGCGAATCAGATATTGGAATAATCGGCAAATTAAAATGTTTAGCAAAAACATAATCACGTTGATCTCCCGAAGGAACTGCCATCACAGCACCTGTTCCATATCCTGCCAAAACATAATCCGCTATCCAGATTTGAACGTCGTCACCGGTGATCGGATGTTTGGCATAGGAACCTGTAAATACCCCTGATACGGATTTTGTATCTGCCATCCGGTCGAGTTCCGATTTTTTTGCAGTTTTTTCGATATAAGATTCAACAGCCAAACGTTGTTCATCTGTAGTTAGCACTTCGACTAACTCATGTTCCGGCGCCAAAACAACAAAAGAAACACCAAAGAGCGTATCTACCCTTGTCGTGAACACCTCAATCCCCCTTTTGTGGGAAAGGGGGAAAATCACTGATGCTCCTACAGATTTGCCAATCCAATTACGTTGCATCTCTACCAATGGTTCAGGCCAATCTACATTATCCAGACCGCTCAACAAGCGATCTGCATATGCGGTAATACGCATAGACCATTGCATCATTTTCTTTTGCTCGACAGGATAACCGCCCCGCTCGGAAACACCATTTATAACCTCATCATTCGCTAACACCGTCCCTAGCGCTGCACACCAGTTCACCGTACTTTCACGTAAGTAAGCCAAGCGATATTTCAGCAGTTCTCTCTGTTGCTCTTCTTCTGAAAATACTTTCCAGTCCGCAGCAGAAAAGACTGAAGTATCTTCATCTGATTCTGCATTAATACCTTGAGAACCGGAATTATTAAACTTATCAATTAATGTATCTATAGATTCCGCTTTGCCCGCATCCTTATTATACCAAGAATTAAACAATTGCATAAAAATCCATTGTGTCCACCGATAATAATCGGGGTTGGACGTCCGTACTTCACGCGACCAATCATAAGAGAAACCTATATTATCTAATTGTTCACGATAGCGATTGATATTTACCGCTGTCGTAATAGCGGGATGTTGCCCCGTTTGTATCGCATATTGTTCTGCCGGCAAGCCGAAGGAATCGTAGCCCATTGGATGCAATACATTAAATCCTTTTAATCGCTTATATCTGGAAAAAATATCAGATGCTATATAGCCTAGTGGATGACCGACATGTAAACCGGCTCCCGAGGGATAGGGAAACATATCCAACACGTAATATTTTGGCTTGTCAGTCGATTCAGCTGTTTTAAATGTTTGATTTTCGGCCCAGAATTTCTGCCACTTTTGTTCAATTGATCTGTGATTGTAGTCCATCTTCCTAAGTAAGAATTGTATAAGAGTTGCGAAATTAGCGATTTTAAGACAAAAACAGTATAAAAGTTTTTTATTCTAGACAATAAATTCGGATATTCGTTGTTAAAACTTAGAGAGATATCAAACTTTACTGTTATCGTCTATTAAGTTTCGATTTGAAGATATTACATTTAATATTCAAAAAATCATCTTTATTAATTACTTTCGCATCAAATATATTTTAAAGCTTTATGTCAGTAATAGAACAAGGCTCACCACGTAAAAAAACAAAATCTGTATATATTTCCACTGTAATCAGTATTGCATTGGTTTTATTAATGACTGGTTTACTAGGACTTATACTTGTACACGCAAAGAACTTATCTAAATACGTAAAAGAAAATATTGTCTTAAATGTTATTGTAAACGACAATGTAAACGAGGGCGATGTACTTTCTCTACAAAAGGATTTTGAAAAAGATCCTTATGTATTACGCACCGAATACGTGAGCAAAGAGCTGGCCGCTAAAAATCTCAAGGAAGATTTAGGTGAAGACTTTGTAGAATACCTTGGACACAACCCACTATTGCCTTCGATAGATATCTACATGAAAGAACAATATGCAAATACGGACAGCATCCAGCCTTTCATTGAGAAAATATCGAAAAGTAGCCGCGTTAAAGAGGTCGTATATCAAGAATCCCTAATTGACATGGTCAATAAGAACATCCGAATAATCGGAATCGTGGTACTCGCTTTTACAGTGATATTATTGATTATCGCAATTGCTTTAATTAATAATACGATTCGATTAGCAATATACTCACAGCGTTTCTTAATAAAAAGCATGCAGTTAATAGGTGCTACGAAAAATTTTATTCGTAAACCCTACATTTTATACGGAATTATCCACGGTCTTATCGGAGCACTGATTTCGATCTTATTGTTGATTTTCACATTACAATTTGCTCAAAAACAGATTCCTGAGTTAGTTTTTCTACGCAATTGGTATGAGTTTGGCGCGATCTTTCTGATCGTCGTCATATTAGGAATATTGATTTCAGGCTTAAGCACTTATTTTGCAGTGACCAAATACTTACGCGCCAAATCACATAGTCTGTACCGTTAACTTCTATTAAAAATTGAAAATGGCTTTAAAAAACACAGTACCTAGTAATGAAAAGAAATACGCCGGATTTGTATTTCAAAAGATTAACTATATTTTATTTTTGACCAGCATCCTGATCGTTGCGCTGGGTTTTCTACTTATGATGGGAACGGAGGATATCTATAGCTTTACGAAAATCACTTTGGCTCCTTTAGTTGTTATTATCGGATTCGCAATTGGATTTGTTGCAATTTTATACAAACCTAAGAACAAAGACATCTAAAAAAATGAGTTATTTAGAGGCTATTATTTTAGCCATCATTGAAGGATTAACAGAATTTTTACCTGTATCCTCTACAGGGCACATGATCATAGGTACAGCCCTAATGGGCTTGGAACCTTCAGATTTCGTAAAACTTTTTACCATATTCATTCAATTAGGCACTATACTTTCTGTACTGGTATTATACTGGAAACGCTTTTTTAAATCGTTAGATTTCTATTATAAATTGGTAGTGGCAGCTATTCCGGCTTCTATCTTAGGTTTGGTATTCAATGATGTTATCGATTCGTTATTGGAAAGCCCGTTAATGGTAGCAGTCATGCTGGTCGTAGGTGGAGTTATTTTGCTCTTCGTCGATAAATGGTTCAACAAACCAGAAATCGCCAATTCAGATGACATTTCATTCAGACAAGCCTTTATTATTGGTTGTTACCAGTGTTTAGCGTTGATTCCAGGCACTTCGAGATCGGCAAGTACCATTGTTGGCGGTATGACACAAAAATTGACACGTAAAGCAGCTGCGGAGTTTTCCTTTTTCTTAGCGATACCTATGATGCTTGGCGCATCACTTGTAAAGCTTTACAATTTTTTTAAAGATGGTAATACGATAAGTAACGAGGAGATTAACCTGCTTATTGTAGGGAATATCGTGGGATTTATCGTTGCCATTATCGCTATCAAAACGTTTATTGATATCTTGACGAAATATGGTTTTAAGGCTTTTGGATGGTATAGAATTGTATTGGGGCTGATTATTATAGTTATGCTGCTTAGCGGACATAGCTTACAAATGATTTAATGGAGAACATTCAAGAAGAAAAAAACGAACCTGCTTTCTCTTTTGCAGAGGGGGAGGTATTATTAGTTGATAAGCCATTGACCTGGACGAGCTTCGATGTGGTGGGAAAACTAAGAAACACCATAAAACCTCTTAAACTAAAAGTAGGTCATGCCGGCACACTAGATCCTCTAGCAACAGGTTTATTGATTATCTGTACAGGAAAATTCACTAAAAAAATCGATTCGTTTCAAGCGGAAGACAAAGAATATACTGGCACAATTACGTTAGGAGCTACGACTCCATCCTATGATCTGGAAACAGAAATCGATCAAACATTTGATATCAGCCACCTAACGGAAGAACAAATAAAAGAAGCAACTCAATCTTTTATCGGAGAGCTAGATCAATTTCCACCGGCTCATTCTGCAATTAAAATTAACGGAGAACGCCTCTACGAAAAAGCACGGCGAGGAGAAGAAGTGGAACTGAAATCCCGCAAAGTAGTTATACAAGAGTTTGAAATTGAGAAAATAGAACTCCCATTGGTGTTCTTCAGGATTAAGTGTTCAAAGGGAACTTATATACGTTCTATCGCACAAGATTTTGGAAAAGCGTTACATAACGGTGCACACCTCTCCTCTTTGCGTCGTACCATGAGTGGCGAATTTCATGTAGACAATGCTTGGAATCTAGAAAATTTAATTCAAACTATAAGAGCTCAAAAAGCGCTGTAATTGAAAAGGGGCATGAAAAATAGCTCATGTTAGCTTCATCAATTTTAAAAAGTAATTTATAGATGAAAATATATAAAAATCTTGAAGAATTCAATACGTTAGAGAATGCGATTGTAACCATAGGCACTTTCGATGGCGTGCATGTTGGGCACCAAAAGATTTTAAAACAATTAGTAGATTGTGCGAGAGAAAACAATGGAGAATCTGTTCTTTTGACCTTTTTTCCACATCCGAGATTAATTATTAACCCTGATGATGAAGCTTTAAAGCTCATTAACGATATTGAGGAAAAGACACATCGTCTTGCTCTCGCGGGTTTAGATCATTTAATTATTACTCCTTTCACACGCGACTTTTCCAATCAAAATCCAGAGGAATATATTCGAAATGTATTGGTCGGAAAATTAGGTACAAAAAAAATCATCATCGGCTATGACCATCATTTTGGCAAGAATAGAACCGGTTCTATTAAAGACTTAGTTCACTTTTCCGAAATATTTGATTTTGGTGTAGATCAAATTCCTGAACAGGATATTGATGATGTCGCCGTATCCTCTACTCGTATTCGTGAAGCACTTATTAAAGGTGATGTTGATACCGCTAATAAATATCTGGGATATCCATTTGAATTGACTGGTACGATTGTAAGGGGTGATCAAATTGGCCGACAAATCGGTTTTCCAACGGCTAACCTACACGTACATGAAAGCCATAAACTTATTCCCGCTTATGGTATTTACGCCGTCGAAGTAGAGATTTATCCCAAAGTTCCGTCAACAGGTTCAGGCAATTATCTTCATCCTGAACCCATTGCCTTAGCTAAAGGTATGTGTTATATAGGCACTAGACCTACAGTTGACGGCATGAACCGTAAAATTGAAGTGAATCTTTTGGATTTTAAAGATGATCTCTATTCAAAAACGCTACGCATTAAATTCTTGCATTTTGTACGTCATGACGAGCGATTTGACAATTTAGAAGATCTTCAGACTCAGATTAAAAAAGATGAAGATGCAATCAGAAGTTATTTTGATAAAAATTATTAGAAGCAGAGGTTGTTTAAAAAAGGCTAAACGTTATATTTTTTATCATCTTTACAGCAGGAATTGCGAAGCAATCATTCATGTAGTTTAATACAAACACAAATGAATAACGATTTAAAAACTATGATTATAAATCAAGTATTTAAATCACCCGTGCTGAGCTCGCAAGCTCGGTTATCTTCCATGAGCCCTTCGGATTCTTCGGCAAGCCCAGAATGACAATGTATGTGTATGCAGTTTAATCCTGCTTTTTAAACAGTGTCTTCTCATTTAATATAACCACTAGATAAGATCAAACAAATCTTTTACCCCCAATAATTTTCTCGCAGTAAACCCCTCCCCATATTTCACCTGTATATTCCGGCCAAGCTCTCTCGCCCTACCTCTTGTATATTCCATAAAATCCGGATTGGAGATATATGTCTTCGGACCATCATCATCAGATGAAGCATTAAACTGTGTTTTATAAGCTAAAATCGATTGTTCTTTGATGTTCCAATAATCGGATATATCTAAGATCACGTGAGGCTGGATATATTTATCTTGAATAAGCTGTAGCTGTAACCTTGGTCGGAAAGCTTCTTGCGTCACGCCGTCCAATTCCGTTTCTACACGTCGAAGACCCGATAAAAAAACAGCATCATTAACCAGTTTGCTAGCTCTGCCATGATCAGGGTGGCGATCGTCCCAAGCATTTGTAATAATCACCTCTGGACGATATTTTCTCAGTGTACGGATAATAGATAATTGAGAGGTTTCTTCATTTAAGAAAAAACCATCGCGCAAGCCCAAGTTCTCTCGCACCTCAACGCCTAAAATTTTCGCCGCGGCATTCGCTTCTTCTGCGCGCGTAATCGCCGTACCTCTTGTGCCTAATTCTCCACGAGTAAGATCTATAATACCTACTTTCTTTCCTTCTGCAACATATTTAGCGATTGTACCTCCAGCGCCCAACTCGGCATCGTCTGGATGTACTGTCATCACCATTAAGTCTAATATCATCTTTTTATTATTTGTACAAAGGTACAGAATTCCGACAATTTACTGGGAAAGCAAATGTTCAATACGATTTTGTATTTTATCGGACATGGGATTGGTAAAGGAACAGTAATAATCTACGACTTCTCCATTCTTGTTAATTAGATACTTATGAAAGTTCCAATAAGGTTTCACATTGATATTTCCATTTAATTCTTTTGTCTGCAAGAATTTATATAAAGGATGAACATAGTCCCCTTTGACATGTATACGTTTGAAAACAGGAAAAGAGATTTGTTGATTTAGACGACAATATGTTTCCAAGTTGAGTCCCGTCCGCGGTTCTTGATTAAGAAAATCATTAGAAGGAAATGCCAATATCTCAAATCCCTGATCCTTGTACTTAAGATAAAGCTTTTCTAACGTTTTAAATTGTTTTCTAAAATAACATCTGCTTGCCGTATTAACAATAAGCACCACCTTACCGGTATAATCAAGTAAAGATTTTTCGTTACCCGAGAACTCAAGAACCTTATAATCGTAAATCGTCTTCATCTGTATGCTATTGATATTGATTACTAATCGGTCTTACACGTTCATATTCGCGGATTATATTCTCTATTTCAAAATCTTCTTTTGGATCAAAAGTGGTTTTTAAATTATGACCGAATACACGGGCGACCCCTTGATAAACAAAAGCAGTCACTCCCCCTTTCATATCTTTTACCAGATCGTAGCTGGTATTACCAGTCTGCCTTTCTATTAATTTTATCAGAATTTTACCCTGAGAGATAGTTAAATTTTTAACTTCAGAATTTATTTTCTGCTTAATCTCATCCTCACATGCCCTTATCAGCCTTCTTTCTTCTTTTTTGGAATTAGTCATCGCAAGATCCCTATCCAATTTTTCATATCTCTTTTGCGCGTATATCGCATATGGAAGCACCCGTAAAACA
This sequence comes from Sphingobacterium olei, assembly GCF_005048855.1. GTDB lineage: Bacteria > Bacteroidota > Bacteroidia > Sphingobacteriales > Sphingobacteriaceae > Sphingobacterium > Sphingobacterium olei. The sequence goes on along the minus strand of NZ_SUME01000001.1, from coordinate 553,422 downwards.
TTTCTTTTCAGTCTAAAATAGGTTTGACGTTGCTCTTCATTTTTCCAAATCCGATTGGCTACGATTACCACTTCTTCAATCGGAAACCAAGGAGCAATTTCGCCGGACTCCAATTTTGTCGTGGTATAGAATTCAACCGTCTCGGGTGTCCCTGCTCCATAATGAGGTAAAGTCAAAGTCTGTCCATAGCTCTCTGAACCGAATGCCCAATAACCAATTAAAAGCAATGCATATAAACATTTATTCATCAACAAAACGGCGAAAACCCTTTTAAATTAAACTAAAATTTCTTAATTTTATTTGTTTAATAATAAGTCCCAAAAGCTTATCTTCAAACCATTAAATAAAATTAGTAAAATTCACTGATATTACGAAAAAAAGAAAATAGTTTTTATGGAAGAATATGTGATTGATATTGAGGCGGAAAACAAAGAAATTCGTAAAAGATATAGAGCTTTATTAAGGGCATGCAAACCCACCCTACAAAAGGGTGACAAGCAAGAGATCAGAAAGGCTTTCGATCTGGCTTTGGAAAGCCATATCGAAATGCGCAGAAAATCCGGCGAACCTTATATATACCATCCTATTGCCGTCGCCCAAATTGCGGCAGAAGAAATAGGCTTGGGAACAACTTCTATCGTATGTTCATTATTGCATGACGTGGTAGAAGATACCCATATGACGCTCCGCGACATAGAAGATCAATTTGGAAAAAAAGTAGCTCGAATTATCGATGGTCTAACAAAAATTGCAGGCGTATTTGATCCCAATAGCTCCATTCAGGCAGAAAATTTCCGAAAAATGCTCTTGACGCTTGCCGACGATGTGCGCGTAATCCTCATCAAGCTTGCCGACCGTTTGCACAACATGCGTACAATGGAGTTTATGGCACGTCACAAACAGTTGAAGATTGCCTCAGAAACAAGCTATTTATACGCTCCTTTAGCTCACCGGTTAGGACTTTATGCCATCAAGTCGGAACTGGAAGATCTCTCCATGAAATATACAGATCCGGACACGTATAAGTTTATCGCGAAGAAATTAAATGAGAAGAAGGCGGAAAGAGAAAAATTCGTTGCCGATTTTATTTCTCCGGTGAAAGAAATATTGGTAGAACAGGGCATTACTGCAGATGTATTCGGTAGACCAAAATCGATTCATTCTATCTGGAACAAAATGCGTAAAAAATCTATTCCGTTTGAGGAAGTATACGATTTATTCGCTATTCGCGTCATCATAGATACCGATATTGATAAGGAAAAAACGGAGTGTTGGAAGGTTTATTCCATCATTACAGACCTTTATCGCCCAAATCCAGATCGTTTACGCGACTGGGTATCTTCCCCCAAAGGAAATGGGTATGAATCCCTACATACTACAGTAATGGGCCCTCGAGGACAATGGGTGGAAGTACAGATCCGTACGCGGAGGATGAACGAAATCGCTGAAAAAGGATTTGCCGCACACTGGAAGTACAAAGAGTCTAATTCAGATAATGGATTGGACCAATGGATTCAAAAAGTAAGAGATGTCTTAGGTAACCCAGAGCCAAATGCATTGGATTTTTTGGATGATTTCAAGATGAACCTCTTCTCTGATGAGATATTCATCTTTACACCTAAAGGCACATTGATTCAATTGCCAAATGGAGCTACAGCCTTAGACTTTGCCTTTGAAATACACTCTGATATTGGAGCCACCTGCATTGGAGCAAAAGTGAATCATAAATTAGTCCCACTAAGCCACCCTTTGCAAAATGGTGACCAAGTTGAAATTATCACTTCCAGTAAACAAACACCAAAAGAAGATTGGTTGAATTTTGTTATCACGGCAAAAGCAAAGGGCAAGATCCGGTCTTCACTGAAGGAAGAAAAAAGACGTGTTGCAGAGGAAGGTAAAGAAATATTAGAACGCAAACTAAAATCCTTAAAAATCACCTACAATACAGACAACATCAATAAGATTGCCAATTACTTCAAATTCCTAAGTTCTCAAGAGTTATTTTATAACGTTGCCAAGGGCGTAATTGACATCAAAAATCTAAGGGAGTATGTAGCGAACGAAAAACTACCTGAGGTAACAAATAACCAGTTTGCATCTCATATCTCGGGGTTAGTTGAAAAGATCAATAAGAAAGATGTCGACACTATTCTAATCGGTGATGATTACCAAAAAATAGATTATACATTAGCACCTTGTTGCAACCCCATCCCCGGCGATGATATTTTTGGTTTTTTAACGGTCAATGATGGTATAAAAATTCATCGTACATCATGCCCAAATGCGTCCAAATTAATGGCTAACTATGGTTATCGGATATTGAAAGCAAAATGGTCCTCTTCGCAACATGACACCGCATTTTTGACCGGGATACGAATCATCGGTATCGATGATGTAGGGCTTGTTAATCAACTTACTACTGTCATTTCGCAAGAGTTTAAAGTGAATATTAGATCCTTATCCATATCCAGTAATGAGGGTATTTTTGAAGGAAATATCATGGTACATGTGAATAATACAGAGCAATTAGACAATCTGATTAAGCATTTAAAGCAGGTAACAGGTATTACAAGTGTAACACGTTATGAATCTGAAAATTAATCATTTAAATATCAGATTTTATATTAATGCAAAAAATAGATTAGAAATTGGTAAATTTGTTCAGGAGTAATAAAAACTATGAATCAAGGTGAAAATTACGGAACAGTCAAAAAAATTTTTGAAGCTTACTTAGAAAACAAAAATTTAAGAAAGACTCCAGAGCGTTATGCTATTTTGGAAGAGATTTATTCAAGAACAGACCATTTCGATGTGGAGTCCCTGTATATCCACATGAAAAATAAAAAATATCGTGTGAGCCGAGCCACTGTTTACAACACATTGGAGCTTTTGGTATCTTGTGACCTGGTCACCAAACATCAGTTTGGGCGAAATATGGCACAATTTGAGAAGTCTTATGGTTATAAACAACATGATCATATTATCTGCATAGAATGTAATAAAGTGGTAGAATTTTGTGATCCTCGTATTCACCAAATCCAAAGTATGATGGGTGAATTATTAAAGTTTGACATTAAACATCACTCGCTAAATTTGTATGGTGTATGCGAAGACTGCAGAAATAAGGAAGTGCACACCAATCCAAAAATCCACGCGGAAGTAATTTAAAATTAATTCCCAATCCAACGTATAATATACTAAATTTGTTCAGAAATTGCTTTTTCAATTTCTGAACATTTTATTTTTAGTAAAACGGAAACATACATTCAATATTAATCTCAATATAAAAAAACTATGCAAGTTGATGTGCTATTGGGCCTACAATGGGGCGACGAGGGTAAAGGAAAAATCGTAGACGTTTTTTGTCCAAAATACGATTTAATCGCTCGCTTTCAAGGCGGTCCTAATGCCGGACACACATTGGAGTTTGACAACAAAAAATTTGTTTTGAACACGATCCCATCGGGAATTTTCAACGAAGGAACACTTAATCTAATCGGTAATGGTGTTGTAATTGATCCCATTATTCTGAAAAGAGAGTTAGACAACCTGAAAACTGCTGGTTTCGACCCAGTTGGTAAAGGTAATTTAGTACTTGCACGCAAGGCACATTTGATCTTACCCACTCATCAATTATTGGATGCGGCATCCGAATCCAAAATGGGCGCAGGCAAGATCGGTTCAACGCTAAAGGGCATTGGCCCGACCTATATGGATAAAACGGGTCGTAATGGCCTACGTGTTGGTGACACCACGCTTCCGGACTTCCAAGAACGTTATGAAAAATTAAAAGAGAAACACCTTTCAATTCTTGCACATTACGGTGAAATACCAGATTTTTCTGAAAAAGAAGAAGCTTTCTTAAATGCCATTGAGTTCATTAAAACGATCCCGCATGTAGATTCGGAACATTTGGTGAATAAATATTTAAAGGAAGGAAAAAAAGTGTTGGCGGAGGGTGCTCAAGGTACGCTTTTGGATGTTGACTTCGGATCCTATCCTTTCGTAACTTCATCCAATACCACTACTGCGGGAGCTTGTACAGGATTGGGTATTGCTCCAAACAAAATTGGAGAGGTATATGGAATCTTCAAAGCCTATGCTACACGTGTTGGCGGTGGCCCCTTTCCAACCGAATTGGATGATGAAACCGGTGAAAGACTACGGCAATTGGGACATGAATTTGGAGCAACGACTGGCCGTGCACGTCGTACAGGCTGGATTGATATCCCTGCTTTGAAATATGCGATCATGCTAAATGGTGTCACGGAGCTAATCATGATGAAAGCAGATGTATTGGATACATTTGATAAAATCTATGCATGCACACATTACAAATACAACGGTGAGATAATCGATTATATGCCTTATGAGATTATCACGCATACAGCAGAACCAGTTCTCGAAGAAATCGAAGGATGGAATCAAGATTTAACAGGTATCCGTAGCAAAGATGAAATTCCAGCAGCATTAGCAAATTACATCGCATACTTAGAAAAAGCGCTAGAAGTGCCTATCAAATATTTGTCTGTAGGTCCGGACCGCATTCAAACTATAGAACTCTAAAATATACTATGGCTAAAGCCACTTATGAAGTAAACAGAAACATTTTTCAGGCTAAGGCGTTACAATGGGCGCAACAGTTTGAACAAGTATGTTTTCTTCAATCTAATGATTACAAGGATGATTATGCATCAATAGATGCGATGCTCGCTGTAGATGCATCCGAAATATTTGAAAGTGATAGCCTTACTACTTTTGAGAAATTAACAATATTTAAAGCCAAACATTCCAGCAATTGGATGTTTGGCTTTTTCAGTTATGATCTTAAGAATGAGATTGAATCACTAAAGACCTCCTTTCCCAATCCAGTAGGTTTTGCAGATGCATATTTTTTTATTCCAAAAGTCCTTATTAAATTTATCGGTACATCTATTGAAATAGAAGCTGAGAAACCTTCTCAAATCTACGAATCGATAAATCATTATTCTTCTACCGAATCTATTGCTGACTTTAACAAGAAAATAAAAAGACGATTTTCAAAAAAAGCTTATTTCAATGCTTTTCATCGGATGATGGATCACATCAAACGAGGGGATGTTTACGAAGTAAACTTATGCCAGGAATTTTATGCTGAAAATGTTGAGTTAGATCCGTTAGCGGTTTACACCAAACTCAATACTGTCTCTCCTACTCCTTTTTCCACGTTTTTCAAAGCGAATGACAAATACATTTTATCGGCATCGCCAGAGCGTTTCTTAGCCAAAAGAGGCGATATATTAATATCACAGCCCATCAAAGGTACTGCACCGCGAGGTAATACGCCACAGGAAGATCAGGAAATCATTCATACATTAAAAAACAATCCGAAAGAGATTGCTGAAAATGTAATGATCGTCGATCTTGTACGCAATGATCTAACACGCAGCGCATTACCCGGTACGGTAGCGGCAGAAAAGAGACCACAGGTACATACCTTTAAACAGGTTCATCAATTGATTTCAACTATTACTTGTAAAATAGATCAATCAAAATCTGATATCCAGGTAATTAAAGATACCTTTCCTGCCGGATCGATGACAGGAGCACCTAAAATTAGTGCCATGCGTCTATGTGATCAATATGAAATAAGCCGTAGAGGTGTATATGCTGGTGCTGTTGGCTATTTTTCGTTTAATGGCGATTTTGATTTTAATGTCATTATTCGCACCATTCTGTACAACAAAAGTTCTAAATATCTTTCTTTTCACACAGGGGGCGCTTTGACCATAGAAGCAGATCCCGAAAAGGAGTATAACGAGTGTGAACTAAAAGCCAGTGCTATACTAAAAACGCTTAACACTGTATTGGAATAATCCTTCTTAAATACTACATTTACTCAAACAAACAAGCATATGGCATTAAATTACGTTTGGGTAGGCTTCTTTATTATCTCTTTTGTTGTTGCATTTATAAAGCTCATATTTTTTGGTGATACAGAAATTTTCTCAGCAGTTGTTAACGGTATTTTTGATAGCGCAAAAACGGGTGCTGAATTATCGATAGGACTCATTGGTATTATGACCTTTTGGCTGGGCATTATGAAGGTTGGAGAACAGGCCGGCATGATTACCTTGTTTGCAAAAGGAGTAAGCCCCTTCTTCAGTAAATTATTTCCTGGAATTCCAAAAAGCCATCCGGCAAACGGTTCTATTATTATGAACTTCTCGGCCAATATGTTGGGATTAGACAATGCAGCGACTCCCCTAGGCTTAAAAGCGATGAAGGAAATGCATGAGATCAATCCAGAAAAAGACACGGCTACCAATGCCCAGATCATGTTTTTAGTATTGAATACTGCGGGCATCACCTTGATACCAACTTCTGTTATTGCCTTACGTATGGCTGCCGGCGCAGAAAATCCTGCAGACATTTTTATCCCGTCGCTTATCGGAACATTTATATCATTCGTATCGGGTATGATAGCCGTAGCGGCTTATCAGAAGATTAACCTTTTTAAGCTTCCTATTCTTATCTTTCTCGGATTTTTTGTCGGACTGATGTGCTTGCTATACTTTGGACTTAATGGGTTACCCCCCCACGAAATTCAAAAAATAACTGGGTTAATTGGTGGATTACTTATCTTTTCTATCATCGTGTTGTTTATTGCCTACGCTGCAGCAAAAAAGATCAATGTCTATGATTCGTTCATAGAAGGTGCCAAAGAAGGCTTTAAAACCTCTGTGATGATCATTCCATTTCTAATAGCAATTTTGGTCGCGATTTCGGCTTTTAGAACGACAGGATGTATGGATTATATTGTAGATGGGATTGGCTCGATAGTTTCATATTTTGGATTAGACACACGATTTGTCCCCACCTTACCAGTTGGATTCATGAAAACACTTAGCGGTGGTGGAGCCCGAGGACTCATGATTGACATTATGGAAACCTACGGTGTAGATTCTTTTCAAGGAAGACTTGCTAGCATCATACAAGGGTCGTCAGAAACTACTTTCTATGTATTGGCTGTTTATTTTGGTTCAGTAGGCATTAAGAATACCAAATACGCCCTGACGTGTGGTTTAATAGCTGATCTGGTAGGATTAATAGCGGCAATTTTTTTAGCATATATATTCTTCGGTTAATCAACTTTTTTATAAAAAATGAACCTGACGTATACATAATAAAAGCTTAAACTTATCAATAAATAGATGAAAACAATTGCACTGATTGCTCACGACGGAAAAAAGGCCGAAATGGTGGGTTTTGTAAAAGATCATATCGAATATTTACGCAAAGCGAAGCTCGTTGCTACAGGTACAACGGGATCTTATATCCAACAAACTGGACTCGCAGTTGAACTCAAATTAAGTGGTCCTAAAGGCGGCGATGCGCAAATAGCGGCATTGGCAGCTGAAGGGAAAATTGACGGGATAATATTTTTCAGGGATCCCTTGGGCAAGCACCCACACGAACCTGATATCCAAATGTTGATGCGGATCTGTGATCTGTACAATGTTCCACTAGCCACAAATCCGGGAACGGGATCATTAATAATTGAAGGCCTTTTAGACGACAACTTATAAATCAACATGACGAAAGAAGTTAGCGTTATCATCGGGAAAGAAAAATACACAACCGAGATCAATTTTGACAAGCACACAATCATTGCTGACGAGCCCGAGGAATTGGGTGGACAAGATAAGGGCTTCTCGCCTACTCCACTGCTACTCTCTTCTTTAGGAACATGCAAAGCCATGACAATGCGCATGTATGCCGATCGAAAAAATTGGCCATTAGACAAAGTGGAAGTGCGTTTATCCTCAGAAGTAAAAAAAAGCGAACAACAACAGACCACGTACATCCGTTGTCACATCACACTTTCGGGCGACCTTACTCCCGAACAGAAACAACGTATATATAAAATTGCCGATAAATGTCCAATTCACAGCATCTTGACTAATCCCATTACAATAGAAAGCAATATGATATAATTTATTATTCGTATGCATGAGCTCATTATGTTCGTTTGTGAATACAAAGCATTTTATCTAAGTTTGGCAAAATTTTAGTATCAACGCATATTTTCATGACATCTCTCAGCGAGCAAACATTCAGCAATCCTTACCAAACCTTCGAAAGAGAAGAATGGAAGAGTCTGAATGGACATTTTAATCATACCCTAATTGCTCAGGATATTGACCAATTACATGCCTTAAACGAGCCGCTGAATATGCAGGAGATTGAAGAGGTATATTTTCCGCTATCTCACCTCTTGGAGCTACATATTAACAACTACACAACACTCCGCGATAACAACAATAGTTTCTTTCAACGAACTCAACAAAAATTACCTTTCATTATTGGTATAGCCGGTTCTGTAGCCGTAGGAAAAAGTACAACAGCCCGCGTATTAAAAAAGGTATTATCCCTATTACCTGATAAACCTAAAGTTGAATTGGTAACCACCGATGGCTTTTTATACCCCAACAAGATTCTTGTCGAGCGTAATATATTGAACAGAAAAGGTTTTCCAGAAAGCTATGATACAAAAAGCTTATTAAATTTTCTCTCGTCTATGAAATCAGGGCAAAAATTAGTCACCGTGCCTGTATACTCTCATATGAAATACGATATACTGGGGCACGAAAAACAAAAGATACAAAATCCTGATATCCTGATTGTAGAAGGAATAAATGTATTACAAGTCAATTCGCAACGTACACAAGGATCAGGTGTATTCGTATCTGACTTTTTTGATTACGCCATTTATGTAGATGCTGCAGAAAAGGATATTGTGAATTGGTACATCAACCGGTTCGAATCCCTACGTGCAACAGCTTTCCAGGATCCATCGTCATATTTTCACAAATACGCGGATTTATCCCGGGAGGAAAGTGTTCAAATGGCCACCCAAATCTGGAACGAAATCAATCGCCCAAATCTTCTGGACAATATTCTACCAACCAAATATCGTGCAGACTTAATTTTGGAAAAAGGTTCACAGCACTTTGTAAAAACAATTAAAGTCAGGAAGATTTAATTAAAGTTTTTTCAAAAATAAGGATCTGCCTTAAAAGCTCATTCTCCAATTGTTTATGCAGGCGATTGCTGCTGCTTATGGCATGCAGTTCAATTTTATATCGCACGAAATCCTTCCCAATTTCTTCGACATTCAATATCATATCGCTCTCCTTTGCTAAATTTGGATGATTCAATATCACCGCTTGTACTTCATTTTCTAATTTATCTATTTCGGTCGCAGCATGTAGCGGGAGTTCGAATTTGACGGTAAATAAATTAGACCGATGAGCCGACAAATTAACGGTAGGATTGGTAAAAACCAGGTTGTTCGGCACCATTACAATATCATCCTCTTCATTCTGCACAATGACATTTGCAAAGGTAATATCAACTATTCGCCCTTTATGATCTCCTATTTTAATACGATCGCCTACAGAAAGCTGTTCGGAAAACATAATGAATAAACCACTTATCAGATTCGTAATATAATCCCGGAATAGGACCGCAATAGCCATCGCAACAATGGTCAAACTTGTGACAAATTCAATAGGATTTATTCCCAATGCAATCATGATGGCTATTATTGCAAATACGGCATTGAGGATTGCAGTAAGACGATTAATCCCCAATACAAAATTTCCTCGTACCGCTTTATTAGCATGTTGTGCGTTATATAATGCAATCACAATAAAACGGGAGACAGAAAGTATTATACTGGGAATCAAAAAGGTGTTCAAACCTTTAATGACTTGAATAAGCCATTTATTCTCATTAATCTTATCCTCAAACAACAAAAAAGAGCCTATTAACAGAATAACTGCGACAATTTTTAAAATAAAAGAAATGGGTATTTTATTCTTATTTTCTTTCTCTACCATACGAAAACATAACATGCTAAACTAGTAAATTTATTTAGAATGTAGCTTAATAATTTCTGATTATATAGTCATACTTATTATAAAATACTTCCAATAGATAATAAATACCATTTGATTCTCTTCTATTGTTGAGGGTTCTTTTTAGCACGCAAATATTTTAAAATAGACAAAAATACACTAACTTAGCTCGCTTAAAGTGAAAGAGCTTTTATATGGAAACAACATTTGATTTTGAAAAACCAATTGCAGATTTGCAAACACAGATAGAAAAAGTACAGCAGGTAGCCGAGAAAACGAAAGTAGACATGAGCGCGACTGTACGTGAGCTAGAAGAAAAATTGGAAATAACCAAACAGGAGATCTACAATAATATGACCGGTTGGCAAAAGGTTCAGATGTCCCGCCATCCGGAGCGTCCACAAACCTTCGATTATATCGAAATGATTTGTGATGAATTTGTTGAATTACACGGTGACCGTACGGTTAAGGACGACAAAGCAATAGTAGGTGGTTTTGCGTCTATAGGTGGCCAATCTGTCATGGTAATCGGGCATCAAAAAGGAAAAAATACCAAAGAAAGACAATACCGTAACTTCGGTATGGCGAATCCTGAAGGGTACCGTAAAGCTTTACGTCTAATGAAAATGGCAGAAAAGTTCAACAAACCCGTTATCACGTTAATTGATACAATGGGTGCTTATCCTGGGATAGAAGCAGAAGAAAGAGGTCAAGGAGAAGCTATTGCACGAAATCTGTTAGAGATGTCGATTCTAAAAGTTCCCGTAATCTGTATCGTAATAGGCGAAGGAGCCTCAGGCGGTGCTTTAGGAATCGGTATTGGTGATCGAGTCTATATGATGGACAACACTTGGTATTCCGTTATCTCTCCCGAATCCTGTTCTTCTATCTTATATCGCAGTTGGGATCAGAAGGAAAAGGCCGCTGAATCACTAAAACTTACCGCAAAAGACATGTTGGGTAATGGGTTAATTGACGGTATCATTGCTGAGCCATTAGGTGGCGCTCATCAAAACCCATTAATTGCTGCTCAAAACGTAAAAGATAAAATTTTAAGCGATTTAACTGTTCTTCAAGCAAAAGATACAGACACGTTAGTTGCCGAACGTATTGATAAGTTCAGTAAAATGGGCGTGGTAAACGAATAAAGTATACTATACAGATAAAATTAAAGGCTAATCAAGTAAAATCGGTTAGCCTTTAATTTTATCTTACTTACATATGCGCTTAAGAATTGATGGTCCTCCACAGCATATCTTTTAATTCCTGAATATTCTTACCTGCTACAGAAGAGATAAATATATATGGAATATGAGGAGGAAGCTGCAGCTTCATTTCATTTTGTAATTCTTCATCCAGCATATCCGATTTAGTAACAGCCAATAAACGAGGTTTGTCTAACAGTTCACGATTATATGTAGTCAACTCGTTCAGAAGGATATTATATTCTTCTGCAATTGTACGATCGGTATCAGACGGCACCATAAATAAAAGAACGGAATTTCGTTCGATATGTCTTAAGAAACGATACCCTAAACCTTTTCCTTGCGATGCTCCTTCGATAATTCCCGGAATGTCCGCCATGACGAAAGATTTACTATCTCTATAGCCGACGATACCAAGATTAGGAACCAAGGTTGTAAACGGATAATTTGCAATTTCTGGTTTTGCTGCCGACACGACCGACAACAATGTCGACTTGCCCGCATTAGGAAAACCCACAAGCCCAACATCGGCTAATACCTTCAGTTCAAGAATAACCCATTGTTCCTTACCCGGTATACCAGGTTGCGCATGCCTAGGTGTTTGCTGTGTTGCTGATTTAAAGTGCCAATTACCTAATCCTCCCTTCCCACCTGGAGTTAGGATTTGAGTTTCTCCATCCGCTGTAATCTCAAAAAGAACCTCCCCAGTTTCAGCATCTTTAGCCACAGTACCTAACGGAACTTCTAAAATCTCATCCGTCCCGGTCGCTCCAGAGCGTAAGGAAGCACCTCCACGTTCACCATCTGCAGCGATAATATGTTTCCTATATTTCAAATGCAATAGAGTCCAATGTTGAGAGGAACCTTTGAGAATAATATGTCCACCACGACCACCATCTCCACCGTCAGGACCACCCTTAGCTGTATGTTTATCGCGATGTAAATGCGCAGAACCAGCTCCACCATGTCCCGAACGACAACACACTTTCACATAATCAACAAAATTCGAGCCTTGCGCCATACTAGTTAAAAATTAAACACTATATTTATCAATAACAGCTGATAACTCAGCAAAAATAGCTTCTATATCACCAATTCCGTTCACTTTCGATAATTTACCTTGTTCCTCATAATAAGGTAACACATGGATAGTCTTATGGAAATATTCCTCAATACGCTTTTTAAGTTTATCAGCAGCATCATCAGCTCTTCCCGATATCTCTTGGCGCTTCGCAATACGCTGCGTCAATTCTTCTTCAGTTACATCCAGCGCGATAACTCCGCTAATAGCAGTATTGTTATCCGCGAGAAACCTATCTAAAGCTTCTGCCTGAGCGACAGTGCGGGGGAAACCATCGAAAATAAATCCTTTAGCATCTGGATTATTTTTGACTTCCTCTTCCAACATAGCGATAGTAATAGAATCGGGAACTAAATTTCCCTCAGCTATAATTTGGCTTACCTGCTGCCCCAAACTTGTTTGATTCTTGATATGCGAACGAAAAATATCTCCGGTAGAAACATGGACTAATTGGTATTTATCAATAAGTTTTTCCGATTGAGTACCTTTTCCTGCTCCTGGAGGTCCGAATAATACAAGGTTTAGCATAAGTTTTAGTTGTTATATTATGACAAAATAAAAGCCTAATCCGTTTTAAAGAATTAGGCTTTTCAGTTAATGAGTGCGCTCAAAGGGAGTCGAACCCCTAACCTCCTGATCCGTAGTCAGGTGCTCTATCCAATTAAGCTATGAGCGCGGCAACCATCACTTCATGACTAACAGCCTTTTCTGTTTTGGTGATGCAAATATAGAGAATTATCTAGTTTATCACAAACTTTTTTTTACATTTTAAGATTCAATATAATAACGCAAATTATCCGATAATTACGCCTCATAAAGAAAAAAAAGTAGATTATTACGTTTTAGGAAGAAATAATGTGCGCTCAAAGGGAGTCGAACCCCTAACCTCCTGATCCGTAGTCAGGTGCTCTATCCAATTAAGCTATGAGCGCAGCATTTTATTCAAAACCAACGTGATTTATTGGTTTTAGTGATGCAAATATCGACACTTTTTTAAATTTAGCAAATTATTTTTAGCTTTTTTCATTGTTTAAAAACAATCTTTTCGCTATATTGTTGATATCAATATATTTATATTTTATTATTTTTTATGGCAGAACGTATAATTCGTACGAATAAGATCCGAATTGGTGATATCAGCATCTCTTACTATATAAAAAAAGCAATCGAGAAAAATGAGAAAACTATAGTTTTCCTTCATGGATTTCCTTTTAATAAAAACATGTGGAAGGATCAGCTGGAATCCTTGGAAGATAACATCACCGGCATTGCAGTAGATATACGTGGACACGGACTAACGACAAGTGGTCATGGTTTTTTTAGTATTGACGTTTTTGCAAAAGACCTCAAAGTATTTATAGAGAAACTGGACTTGAATAATGTTACTCTATGCGGGATATCGATGGGTGGTTATATTGCTCTTCGTGCTTATGAATTGTTCCCTGAAAAAATAAAAGGATTAATATTATCTGACACCCATCATCTAGCAGATGACAACGCCGGAAAACAGAAGCGCTTTGACACAATACAATCTGTCCTCCAACATGGGCGTCGGCCTTTCGCCATTGGCTTTATCGACAACCTCTTTGCCAAAGATAGCATTGAAAAGCAACCCGAAGCTATTGAAATGATCAAAAGCAGCATTCGACGCAATACCGTAAACAATATATGCGCCACGCTTTTGGCACTCGCTGCGCGCACAGATACTTCAGAAGTATTAAAAAAAATAAATGTGCCTACTTTACTCTTACGGGGATCTCTTGATAAAATTACACCTAGAGAGCCAATGGAACACATGCACGAAAAAATAGAGCGATCACAATTCACCGAATTGGAGAATTGCGGACATCTTCCCAACGTCGAAGATCCCCTAGCTTTCAACAAGCAGATGAATGCCTTTTTACTCGAATATTAAATTGTGAAAGCGTAAACACAATGGCCGAAGATTAGTTCTATAAGGCTAGCCATACTTTTTTAAGAGATCGTTTGGAATAGCATCTTTTGCGAGTTCATGTCCCTTTTTAATAAGTTCAGCAGAGCGGGGAAAATCCCATATGCCGGCCATATTATGCGGAATATGAACTGTATAATCTGGCTTATAAAGTTCTAAACTCATTTCACTCAATCTCCGACGCATAGCATAATAAGACTCTTGCAATAAAGCTATTGCATTCAATTTCCCAAATACTTTGGCTGAAGTTGCATCCGGGCGGCCGTCTAAATTGACTGCAACAATAATATTCGTCTTATTCTGCACGTGGTTAACAGGTACAGGATTTAAGACCCCTCCATCTACCAAATAACGATCCTTCAGATCAATTCCGGTAAATACAGCAGGTATGGCAATGGAAGCCCTGATGGCCTGATATATACTCCCCTCCCGAATAAGCACCTCCCTATCATTTCGCAAATCTGTAGCTACTGCAGTATATTTGATAGGGAGGTCTTCGATATTAACATCTCCAAAAACCTCATGCAATGTATCCAATACACGCATACCTTTTAATAGACCATACCTCGGATTGGAGAAATCAAGTAATCTAAAGACATCTCTTTTTGTCAACTTACTCATCCAGTCACCGAGCAAACCTACTTTTCCTGCTGCATAAGCTGCACCTACCAAGGAACCTATAGAGCATCCTACAATTTCGTCAATCTCCAGCTCCCGTTCCTCCAAAAGCTTAATAACACCTATTTGTGTAATGCCCCGTGCACCGCCGCTTCCCAATACTAAAGATATTTTTTGCTTCATATATGTAAAGTTAAACTTCTTTATTCTTTTGGTATATTTTTTTTGTTTTCAACACAAATATTGGCAATTCATGCGTCTCATTTTTATTCCCGTAAAATTAGTATATCTTCGTCTTAACAGATTATAAATTAATTTCAAACAATTTACAATCTTTTACCGTTATATAATAAAAATATCTTTATGACCCTTAATATTATCAGAAAAAACATATTCTTCAAACCTGATCCAAAACGTGTATTAGCGCGCTATTTTAACCTGAGTGTAGAACGCTCTAGTAAAGTGGTGAATCGCGTGTTGAGTATGAGTAGAGAGCAACAGGCGGACACATTGAATCAGGTACTACGTAATTTTTCAAAACGTCATCGCAGTGTGGTTTCTATTTTAGAAAAAAACTATAAACGTACACAATCTCTACTTCATGGTATGAATATCCGAGATACTGATATTTCATACAAGCAAAAGCTACTTATCGGCTCCTATTTCACGATGGAATACTCTATCGAAGCTGCCGCTTTTTTCAATCCTTCGGTAGTAGAAGCGATCGACCAGACACAACTGCGTGACGGTGAAAAAAGGATAATTTTGAGTTTTAGAGCTACTGGCGAAGGTCATGTTTCGTCTATCGTATTTCGGTCTGCTGTCATCGATAACGATTTAAATATTAAACAAGATACAGCAGGCGCCTTATTGGAAAAACCTAAAGTGATAAAAAGCCATCGCTACCAAAAGGACGATTTTGTCAATAAGTTGCTACAAATGCATTATCCGGAAGAACACGTTTTAGATATTATTAGAAATAAGCTGACGGATACATTCACGTATGAAGAGTTGCGTCGATATGTGATCGAGATGCAACGTGAAAATGAGTTAAGTCTAGATGGCATAACGCTAATGAATCAGATAATGTGGCTTGCTTCGTCCCACTATGAAATGACCTATTCTTTAGACACGTCGATTTCAGAACGCGTTATTTTCCCGATCAGTGATACGGAACAAAGAGGTATCGAAGATGCGCGCTTCGTGCGGTTTATCGATGAAAAAGATAGAGTCACGTACTATGCGACGTACACGGCATATGATGGTTTCACCATATTGCCAAAATTGTTGTCAACGAAAGATTTTATACATTTCAAAGTACTGCCCATCAATGGCAAGATAGCAAATAAAGGTGCAGCACTCTTTCCTCGAAAAATTAATGGAAGGTACGCGATGCTTTGTCGCGTCGACGGCGAAAATAATTATATCGCTTTTTCCGACAATATCAATAACTGGCAACAGGACATCACCCTGCTTACCGGTCCTGAATACCCTTGGGAGTTTATACAGCTCGGTAACTGCGGATCGCCAATAGAGACGGATAAGGGCTGGCTCTTACTTACCCACAGCGTGGGACCAATGCGGGAATATACCATTAGTGCGATACTACTCGATCTAGAGGACCCTACTAAAATTATTGGTAAGCTCAAGGAACCGCTATTATATCCCAATGCGGAGGAACGCGAAGGTTATGTGCCGAATGTGGTATATTCCTGTGGACAGATCGTACATAATGGTCATTTAATCATACCGTACGCTATGTCCGATTACGCTTCAACCTATGCAACTATTGAATTGGAAGAACTTCTTACCGCATTGATCGAATCTTAGGTCAGTGCAGTGAGCACCCGTTTTACATGCATGTATGAAATCCAGAAACAGATCGTGCTTTCCGCCCCTTGGTTGCGGTTTACGCCATGGCTCTCCAATCCATCGCAGCATCCTTTCGTTTCTGGATCATACAAACTGAGGTGAAGCTCATTTTTACCTAAAAACCATTGAAATGAACTTATCATCTTCGTAAGGTATTTTTCGTCTTGCGTTATCTTGTGCGTTTGATCGTAGAGCAATATGACGGTGGAAACCTCAATAGGCTGCTGTCCGAATTTGCTTCTTTCGGCCCCTTCCACATACCATTTTGTATTTCCTATAATGGATAAGTATCCTTTTTCGAAAATTAACTGATCCAGAAATTTAAAACTCTCCATTCCTACTTCTATGAGCACATCGTCCTTCAAAATCGTCCCTGCCCTTAAAATGCTTAACGGTAAAAGTGCATTATCATACGAAATTATCTTTTCAAACCATTGCCAGTTTTCACCTGAATTCTGTCGATATTCACTGACAATATAATGCGCCATTGCGCTCAGTTCTGCTAATACATCCTTATCGTTAGGCTGGTGCTCAAGATAATAGGTTACCCCCATTATGTTATAGGCTACTGCTCGTACGGATTTCATCGTTTTAAAGTGGGGAACGGCGTTGAAGAAAAGCTCTTTTCCCATCTGATAAAAACTATTGAACGGTGCTGCTTTCAGCAAATACCCCAAAGACCAGATAGTACGGCCGAACGAATCTTCGGTACCCTCGTCATCCAGAAATTCGTTAGAAAAGGACATAAAGTTTCTAAATTTACCGCTATCCAGTTGCATATAATGCACATAATTTAGATAGGTTGAAATTAGTCCCTCCAGCTCTTCTGACGGATATAACTCATAGGCCATTAACGCCAATAGCATAGCTCGAGAATTATCATCCAGGCAATAACCGTGGTGATAGTTTGGCGTGGCATACTTGGCATGCTGCAGAATACCGACATGGTTAGTCAATCTTTTGATATGTGTAAGATCAAATTCTGGGAAATACAACGCTATTTTTTTTAGCTGATTTACAGCATCTTCTTCCACTTGCCGCAAAACCACCCGCTCAAAAAGGTTAATATACCTAACACCTAATTTATTCCAAGAAAGTTCCTGCCCATACAAGTAAGCCTTCTGCCGGACGGTGTCCAGCTTATCCGGATTGGAAAAAAGATCCAACAATATATGTGCTAGTTTTTTATCGTCGTTAAAGTTAAACAGCACGCCCCTCCCCTCTGCGAGCATTTCTTTTGCGTGCCAGTATGGAGTAGACAACACTGCAGCTCCGGCACCAACTGCAAAAGATAGTGTACCGCTAGTGATCTGAGCTTCATTGACATAGGGCGTGATATATATGTCGCAGGCAGATAAGTAAAGCGATAGATCTGCTATATCAACAAATAAATTGACAAAGCGGACATTGTTTTGCAGGTTCAGCTCTTCTACCAGTTCTTCTAAATAATGTCGGTATTCCTCTCCGGTTCTTTTCAGGGTTGTTGGATGTGTTTTACCAACAACTAAGTATAGCACCTCCGGGAATTTAGCAACTAAAGCTGGTAGTGCTTTTATCGCGACGTCGATTCCTTTGCTCCTACCAATGAAACCAAAAGTCATAATGACTTTGCGATCCGACAGGTTTAGTTTCTGTTTGGCATCTTGGTGCTCGACCGAAAATTGGGGTACACCGTGGGGAATCAAAAGTATTTTCGTTTCTTTAATCTTATAAACTTGGGTAAGTAACTCAATAGCAAATTGACTCATCACCACAAGCTTCGAAGCCCGCTGTGCTATGCGATTTAAAATTGACCTCTCATCGACCGACGGCCTTTTCAGGACAGTATGTAGGTTAACAACAAGTGGAATGTCAAGGTTGTCAATTAGTGAAAGTATAAAATCACCGCTTTTTCCTCCAAATATACCGTACTCATGTTCCAATACACAAACATCATATTGATGCTGATTAATGTATTCAGCTGCTTTAATATAATCCGCCAATGTATGTTGGGCAATTGAAAATACGACGTCGTCAGGATAATCATATATTTCTCCCTCGTCTGTCAATGCAAAAACATGTTGGTCTATTTTTTTATCTTGATCATTAAAAGAAATAGCGGAAAGAATGTCGTGGGCAAAGGTAGCTATTCCACATTGTCTCGGGGCGTAGGTACTAATATAAGCGATTTTCATGTTTAATTCTATGTTATTCTAATAAGTAGAAAAGAATCAAAAATGTTTTCGTTTCCAACCAAACATAAGCAAAATGCTTTGCATTAGCAAACCGGACAGCATGCGTTCAGTTGTACAGTTGAAAGTAAACTCGGCTTTCCTCCACCGTCTCCCAGAAGCAACTTTCTTAAAAACATAAAAGCATTCCCGCTTATGGAATGCTTTTATACTGCCTGCATACTTTATTAGTTAAGATACTTACTAAAAAATCCAAGCATTGATTTATAAAAATCGATACTATTCGCTTCTTTTGCAAAACCGTGTCCTTCGTCGTACTTCACCATATAAGGTACATCAACGCCTTTATCACGTAAAGCCTTGACAATTTGATCTGATTCAGCAATTTTTACACGTGGATCATTTGCACCTTGCACTACAAATAACGGAGCTTTAATTCTATCCAAATGGAAAACTGGAGACACTTCCTTAGCAATTATGGCCTCTTCAGGATTGTCCAAATCATACCAAATTTCTTTTATCATCTCCTTATAAGGTTTCCAATATTCTGGAAACGACTCAAAGAATGTATAAATATTGGATACCCCTACATAGTCTACCCCTGCCTTGTACAAATCCGGTGTTTTAATCAATCCCATCAATGTAGCATAACCTCCGTGACTTCCGCCGTAAATAGCAACATTATCTTTATCTGCCCAACCTTGTTCAATGGCATACTTTACACCGTCTTCTACATCATCCATTGCTTTACGGCCAATTTGTTTAAAACCTGCCCGCAAAAACTCTTTTCCGTATCCACCCGAAATACGAAAATTCACCTGCAAAGTAGCATATCCACGACTTGCAAACAGTTGTGTCTCCGGATTAAATCCCCAGCTGTCTCTAATTCCTTGTGGGCCGCCATGTGGATTTACTACAAGAGGGACTTTTTTTCCTTCTACTGCAGCTTTAGGCAATGTAATATACCCATGAATGGTTAAGCCATCTCGCGTTTCGAATTTTATTGGGCGCATTTCAGCCATATCTTCTTCCTTCAATTGCGGCATCAAATCATAAAGCAATTCCAGCTTACCGGAAGAGGCATAATAGCTGTAATATTTACCATACAATTTATCACTCTGCACTAATATAAGGTACTGATCTTCGTTATCCGTTTTACCTGTAATAGAAAATTGATGGTTTGGAAATTGTTTAGTTACATTAGCATAAATTTTTTTAAATACAGTGCTTATCGGTTCGATAAGCAATTTCTCCCCCTCATAGCCTAAATAATCAATTTCCCAATTACGCTTGCGAGAAAGGCCTAAAATAGAAGCATCAAAATCTTCGTTGGAATATATTTCTTTTAGATTGTTTTTAGTCTTAAAATCATACAATATGATACGTGCTTTATCCGAATCCAGATTGGTCAACACATATGCATCGTCTGGATTTTCGCTTGCGTAGTTGAAGGATAATACCGAAAAACTATCGTCCCATTTTGTGGTATGGAACAAATCAAAATCAGCAGCTCCATTTACTTTATAGAAATATTGCTGATTGATTCCATTCTGCATTTTGCTGTATCCACGAAGATTACCGTCTTTATCAAAATCGTAACCCGCTATCGGGTTAGCAGGGTCGTCATTCGTAAAAAGTTTAACCAGTTCGCCTGTGTTCACGTTGACCTTGTATGGTTCGAACACTTGTTTATTATCCTTATTCATGGATATGATCATAAAATCCTTCTGTTCCTTTAGCAGATTCAAAATACTCGCTTGCACTCCTTCGTATGGCGTAAGGTCAACATTGTTATTGCCATCTAGATCCACAGCATATAAGTGATAGTTCTCATCACCTCCTTTGTCCATGACATAGACTAAGCGATTGTCATTAATCCATCCGTATCCCCGTATTAGCTCCTTCTTCTCCTCTATTGCACGAGCAATTTTACCAGTAGCGATCTCTTTTATCATCACATGCCTTTTGTTCTGATCGTCTTTCTCCATATAGGATAGGTATTTACCATTAGGCGAAAGTTGGAAACTAGAAGATTTAGGTCTAGCAAAGTAATCCTCCACCTTATACTTGTAATTGCCATCGGCTAATAAAGCCAAGGCGGCCAAATCAGCAGATGACGATACTAAAGTGGTATCCCCGGGTTTACTGAGAATCGCCTTTTCCAGATTCAACGGGAACTTCATGCCTCCCTGTAAAAATTCACCTTCTACCTTGTCGCCCGTCAAAGTACCTTCGTACTTGATGCCTGCTTGAGTTTGGGACAACATCAACAGCGAATTTTCAAATTTAACTTCCGTTAAAGGTAACCCCATTGCCCCCTGAGTAGGCACATCCATAGTTCCTTTTAACTTTCCGTCCTTTTCTGTGATATGGAAGATTAAATCCAGAGAAACGCCCTGTAACTCTAGGGTTCCTTTCCAATCTCCTTTTATTTGGGCAAAACTATTTGTCATCCCCAAAATTACACATACTGCAATTAAAATAGAATTCTTCATCCGTGTTAATTTATTTAAATGATTAGTGTCATAAACATCAACTTTGTTACAACAAATTTAATTTTTAAATATTTCCTTTTTTCATATTTTGGTTTTAATACCAATAAAAAGTATCTAACTATGCTTCTAAAAATACCGGATGGTTGAAAATCATTTTTTAATGATGAAAACAACCCCAAATGCTTCAAACGTCGTTTTTATTCTTCAACGGAGTCTAGCACAACCAAATTAAAAACGGACACTTCTTTACAAACCGTGTTCGACAACACAAAAAAAGACGACAAATATTCTGTAATGTCGTACAAGTCCGCAAAAAAAGAAGGCTGGTATTTTGAAATGTAGTCCAAATGTGGAAGAAAAGAGAAAATGTTTTTTAGTAGTATTAACCAATATATAGCAAATATCAGCAGGTTATTAAAATGCTATGCCAGTTCTCCTAGATGTGGTATCCGAATTCTGACGATTTCTATTAAAGAAATGAGGCTTTTCTAAAGCATGTAGAAAAGCCTCATTTGCAGTACGCCCAACAGGATTCGAACCTGTGACCGACGGTTTAGAAAACCGTTGCTCTATCCAGCTGAGCTATGGGCGCCTCCTTTCGGTGAAGCAAAAGTAGCTATTTGCAGGTTATTTGCAAAATAAAAAAAGTATTTTTTCGCAAAAAGCTAGCAATCAACAGAATTGATCTTAGCGTACTGTTGAGAGTGATATTTTTCAAAATAAATTTTGCAAATAACGGTAGAATTTCTACTTTTGTCGCGGAGAGTTGGCAGAGTGGTCGAATGCGGCGGTCTTGAAAACCGTTAACTGTCACAGGTTCGGGGGTTCGAATCCCTCACTCTCCGCATCAAGTAAAACATTTAATATCAAAACCCTATAAATAGCAGTATTTATAGGGTTTTTGCTTTTATAAGCCTCCCTAAATATTTCAGATTTCCTATTTCGTGCGAGACCCTAAAAGCTGGTCTTCTAGGGTCTCGCTCAAATGTACAGGTATGCGTCTGTACAAAGCATGCCATCAGGTGAACATCTTGACAGTATTAAAAGCAAAGTCAATCAAACTCAGATCATTCTCGAGTATCAGGAAGAGCCAATCCCATTAGAAAAATTCATGAGTGCCTACCTCAGAAAGAAGTAAGAAAAGGAAAAGACACTGATTCCCATATTCCAGAACCACAACAAAAGAGTAAAATCTCTTATTGGTTTAGAGTATTCTGTAGCACACTTGAGCGCTACGAAGTATCGCTCAAGCATACCCAAGAGTTCCTACAAGATCGGTATGGGATCCAAGATATTGCACTTCACAAAATCAATTATACATTTGTAGCCGACTACGATTTCTATTTGCGTACCGACAGGATCCATTCATCAACTACAAATCTAAATTCATTGAGATCAAGTAGATTTTTACGACGATTAATCAAAAAACTACTGTACCCTCCAACTCACAATATCGCTCCAGTCACCAGTCCCATAGCTATTTTTAGCACGCACGCACCTTAATGAAAACTATTGATCTGGACGGCACTCCTTTAATCAAGTTATTCCAGGATCGGATAGTAAAAAATGAATTCTCCCCTTGGAGTTTGGGCGAATGGGGTTCAACTTCATCATATGACGTCCATATCGCATACCTGCACTCATAGGTCAGATCTCTGCCCAACGGATTGAAATCGAAGCGGATTTCGTCGAGGAGTCGCCCATCAGAAAGCCGACCGCCTGGCACTGCAGGAACCATGCACTTCTTCCGTCCTGTAAACACGGGAAAACCCGATGTATACAGGATGGACGATTTACCTTTGGCCACAAAATTAACATGGCCGCCAGTTGTTCGCCCAATAAAGTGGCTAATCTTGCCTTGCTTTCCCGTTTGAGCACCCTGTCGACACGTCCGGGTGTCCAGTTAACTCGAACCAGATTCATCAAATACTCATTATAGGCACTTTCCACTTCTGCAAGCGATGGTGTAGAATCCGGAAAGTGAGGATTCCCCTCCATCGCAGTAAGCACAATATACGCTTCTAATAACAGCACGCTATCTCTATGCTGAGCGAAGCCTCCTAATGCACGTATATAGCTCACAACTAACGATTTTAGATTTACTTGTTTATATTCTGGATTAGATAATGACACTCATGGTGAGGCAACATAATGTAATTATATATTAATATACCGATAATATAGTTAATACCAACGTTATTAAGGAATATAAGTAACGAATATCTAATTTAAATTAATGTTATAATATATTCAGATTACGATATTATAATTTACAAATACGTTTTTATATATAACATTGTCGTTATTATTAATCAAAATAACATTAATATTAATCAAAATAACGTAATTAATAGATACTATAACGACATGTAATATTTTTTATACGTTAATTACATTAGAAATAACGTTAAAATACTATTAAAATACATTAATATTTCTTAAAATAACGTTATTATATTATAAGGATTGAGCAAAAGGGTTGGATTTCTCAGATTAACCCTGTAGCCCATTCTGCTTTGTCCGAACAGTCCGAACTCTAGCTCTTCTTCGAACCATATAGACGTCTTAGCCTCGTCGTGGACATGTACATTACCTTCCGACGCTTCCAGATCCGATCCATCATAAACACTTCGCTGATGCGCCAAGACACGTGAGAAAATTGTTCTGCCGGACAGTTTTGCATATGCACTTTTTATCACGGTACAGTCGAGTGAAAAAGCGTCTACGATTATATCCAGATTTCCTTCTCTTACGATTATACCCATATTTTGTAGGGTGAGTGTCTCTGATGATCGGACAAAGCATTTATCCAGTATCTGCAATCCTGTCAAGATTTTATAGGTGATCGTTATCTGCGGATAATAATCGTGTAGTAACAGATAACCGTAATATTCAGGCTTGGTGTATACGACTAATTGATCGTTGACGATAGATATATTTACCCAATTCGCTTTTTCTCCGCTTTCGTCGATGGAGAAAGACGGTTGTTCGCCATGTGATAGTTTAATCGTACAGCGAGTTTGTACAATTAAATTGTTAAAATCATTCATCGCCAATTTCTCCTTTCCTAACGTTGATGAGATAATTAACCTTCGATTCGAATTTAATAGACAACAGTAAACCTTCTACAATTTCAAAACAGTCTTTAAAGTGTCCTGTCAAGCATTCTTCCGTTAAACGGTCTCTATCGGACAGGTATTGGGATGACTCGATCAATTTATCGCTTCCACTCTCTGTCGCGAATAGCTGAGGAAGGTACGTAGAGATCTTTGTTCTGAGTTGTGATAAAGATACCCCGACACAATAGCTATAAAGGGGATCAAATGCGAAGCCAATAGCGTTGTATAGCTGTTCCATCACGCTGTCCAGTAATATATAGGCTTGATAGGTTTGGCTTTTTTCCAACAATAGCTTGGCCATTTCAAATCCTTTTGTAGCCTTCTCATAATGCTCATTACGATCAGAATTTTCTGCTCTGCTGTAAAGATTCTTGGGGTACTGCGAGGTACATCCTTGATGAAGTTTTCGGGGGTTGTTTTTTTGGTCTTCCCATGATGATTAAAGTTAAATCTTTTTAGAAAAACACTCTCTTAGTTTTAATGAATTATGTCCAAATTTTGCTGACGATTTACACTAAAATAAACTAAAGCATACCAGATTATTAAAATTTAAGGTTGGATGTAAAGTATCGTGCATACGGACATAGAGGGAGATAGCGACAGTAAGATAAACAGAATTTAAAAGTTCTTAGATTTCAACCGCCATTCCAATGGAAAGTAAACTATATCGTCTTCTTCCTCTCCTATTCGCATATATCCCATTCCCTCCATTTTTACAATTCCTGAAGATAGACTGATGAAATAATCCGCATAGTAATTTGAATGAGAAGAAGCTGTTTCCCGAATCTTGTAGACATCACTGTACGTTTTCCCCGCAGCCGTGACGGTAGCGTTTATTGCTAAGACCTTGAAAATTATAACACCCGATAAGGCGTCATCTTCAGGATCTAAAGGTGCAGGAACAAAGTACTCCCAACTATCGTTCACTTTACTATCCTTTTTCAACATTGTAAACTTAATATCATTGTCCGGCCATGCGGTTACCATGCTGAACGTAGTTTGATCTGCAAACCAAAAATGATCTATCACTGGAAATTCCGAATCAGGGAAACTTAACAAAACTTTAAAATAGTCTTTCTCGGTTTTGTCTACAATCTTGTAACTGACCTCTGCTTCACCCTCTTCAGTTACCATCAAATAGTTCCACTGGTTACCAACTTTCATAAATGGAAACGTCTCTTTATCCAATACTTGGTTCTCATCCCGCTTGCACGCTAACAGCAATAGACCCGATACAATAATTAATACGATTTTTTTCATTGTTTTATAGTTCTTTAATTGTTCATATTTTGCTTTTAACTTTTAATAATACTGCAACCTAGGCAGTGTCTTCATAGTTAAAAGCATCTAAAATCATTAAATAAGGTTGATCATTTTACCGCCACTGCTAGCATTTGTGATGCAAAATGGAATCAACCCAAATCGACACGAAGCTAGTCGGATCTCTAGGAAGAAAACACTGTATTAGTTCGTACTTCGACATTCCCGTAATTATACGTAAGACCTAAATATGACATAGATTATATTAGAATGAAATCTAATACAAAACATAACGGTATATTTTTCTGACATATGTCAGTTCCTCCATCTTACTTATATATCTATTTTTGAAAGACCTAGTAATGAATAGAATAATGAAAAAGCAAACGTTACTTATCGTGGACAAAGATTGTCTGTTTCGTAAGCAACTTATCGAAGAACTGAAACAAAATGACTACCCTGCAGTCATCTGGGAGTGTAGTAATGGTCTAGAAGCCATAAGGTACATAAATACCCTACAACCTGATGTCATATTTTTGGATGTAAAACTACCTGGTATCAATGGCTTTGAAGTTCTTGACAGGACAGAACACTCCCCCTTCGTGGTGTTAACTTCAGACTGTTCTACTTATGCAGCAAAGGCATTTGAATACGATGCGATAGACTATCTGCTTAAACCACTTACCAAAAAGCGGCTACAGACTTCCTTGCAAAAGTTAGGTAATCAAAGCGAGATAGTCTTAAATTCTTTCAGTAAGCAATCAACCGTTTACCCCCGTCGTATTCTCGTCGAAAAAGGAAACCGGCTAACAAGTATCCAAGTCTCCCATATCACTCATTTAAAAGCAGACAAAGATTACACCTGGATCTATACCTTGAATAATGAGTCGTTTTTGAGTAACTATGGCATTGGAAAACTTATGCATAAACTTGACCCACATCAATTCCTGCGTATCCATAGATCATACATCGTCAATCTAGATTACATTCAGGAGCTGTATAGAGACATCAACAGATTCTTTTTAACCTTATCTAATAATGTCGAGATCAATGTAGGTCGCAATTATCTACCATCTGTAAAAGAGTTAATCTTCTAAACACACAATCTTCGTTGTAGTAGGTATCGGTAATTCTACTGAAAGCTAAAATTCAGTTTTACTATCGTAAGCGCCCACCTCTATTTCCCATACATTTAATTTGTTAAAATAAATTAAGGCTAGGAAATGCAATACCCGTCTACTATTGTGATAGTCTATAATAAATCTTTGAACAAAAAATCATGAAAACAAAAAATATTTATTTCCATTTTTTGATCGTTACTTCCTGTTCTCTCGGCACATTGCAAGCTGTAGGACAAACGGATATCCCAGCATTTGTCAGAAAAACTGTAATGGTCAACGGCAATGGAGTCCCGGTAAAAAAATGGATAATACAACAAAAACAAGGGAAATATATTGCTATTTTAGGAAATGGAACTATCCTGGAGATCGATTCCGAAGGGACTTGGCTTTGCACAAAAAGCATCATTAAAAAAAGAAATATGCCTAACGAGATGAAGAATGCAATGGATAGATATCTCTCAGAAGGGTATCAAATAACCCGCATAATAGAAACAAAAGAGGTCGGACACAGTGGTGTTTCCTATCACATATGGTATAATTCGAAAAAAAAGAACGGTAGGATTTTTCTCAATTCCGCTGGCGAAATCCTGCAAGATGATTAAGCCATAATACTGAGGTTTAAAAGTAGCGAGGTATTCAACTGCGATTCCTGACTGTTTTACTGAATTGCGCAGAAACTCCGCCCCGAATGCCAAAATTAGGTTTCAAAAAGGGATGTCCGGCTGCCCAGCCCTCGGTTTTAGATTCAAGGGTCGCGTATATTTTCCATGTACTATTAAAGGAATAAGCGGAACGGAGTCTAAGCAACCCACCTGGACGACCTTACTCACTATAAAAACTCAGTGCTTGCCCCCATAACACGGCACTTTAATGCAAAGCCACTAATATTCTTCAGATGTTAGAAAAGTGGGGCATATTCCTCGCGCTTCATAAGGTTCATTTGGTCGGTACAAATCGTAAACCCACGGTGTAAAATCCCATCCTACAAAGTCCCGGTCATTGATTTGTAGACCATGGGCGTTCATGCTATCAATACTAGCATTATAATCATTCCTCCTAAACTGATTAACATAGTCGATAGTATGTTTCTTCAATAATATATTCAAAAGTAACGTATTGATGGTGTAGAATACGTTGTCTCGACCGAGTTCAATATAAGACGATGAAGATCATTTACATTTGAATAAAATATATACTGCATTAAAAATAGAAAGGTCTATATTGAAATAAATCATTAAATTGCTTAATTATATATTTGACGTACTTCGTCATTCACCTAAAATTAAGATTATGTGGGCATTTGCTATTAAACAAAAAATGACGGCTGCAATATTACTCTGTACCGTACTCTGTCTAGTAATGCTGACTAATATTCGTGAGCGACGAAATGCAGCAAGAATAAGCACAGCAGTGACTTCCATATACGAAGACAGACTTGTGGTTGGTCTTTATATCCTTAAGTTGTCAAAACATATTGAAGCCATTCTTGGCGTACTTGAAAAGGGTGGAACAAACACCACTCCATTAATAAGTAATCAGCTTGCCGATATACATGAACTGAATACCTTATATGGAAAAACATTGCTAACGGAAACTGAAAAAAATAGTTTCGAGCAATTTAAAAAACTTTGTCAAACCATCTCGATAAACAACAGACCGGAAGAATACGATACCGTAAAAATAGCAGCCTTGCAAGCAGAAGATGTCTTGCAAACCCTTTCATCGATACAAATAGAGGAAGGGAAAAATCAGCTGGATAATGTTTTAAGCATGACAAATTTATCAAGCATAATTTCATACATCGAAATGGCCATTTTGATTATTATTGCAGTTATTATACAAGTGTTGGTGCTTTCTTCGAAAACCTTGTTATCAGCCAGGAAACCGCCTAATGAAAATTTAAATTAGAGAATTATCCTGTTATCCTTCACCTATAATTCGCGCAAAGTTAATGAGTACTGTTGCTGCCATTAAGGCCAATGACTATCAGTTTCAACTGGATGTAAAAGAATTGTCTATTTTTGTTGGATGTCGAAACCACCCATTGTTATAATTGGAGCCGGTGCTGCTGGATTAATAGCTGCACAAAAACTCGCTGAAAACGGCTTTAACGTAAATATATATGAGCAAAATAAAGCGGCCGCACGTAAATTTTTAGTAGCGGGTCATGGTGGATTTAACCTTACACACAATGAAAAGATCGATACTTTTATACAAAGGTATGACAAGATTGAAATACAAAAAATTGTCAAATATTTTGACAATCAAGCAACTATAAAATGGCTAACTAATCTAGGAATCCCAACATTCACCGGAAGCTCCGGAAAAATATTCCCGACTAAAGACATAAAACCCATACAGGTACTAAAAGCGATACTAACGAAATTAGCAGATTCCCGCGTAAAAATTCACTACGGATATCGTATGATCGATTTTGATGAAAAGTCTGTTACCCTCTCCTATCAAGGGGAATTATTACGAACCCCCTATCAAAGATTAATTTTGGGTCTCGGAGGCGGATCTTGGTCAAAAACAGGTTCGGATGCTAAATGGGTAGATCTATTTCGGACAAAAGGCATTGAAGTTAATACACTTCAGCCAGCTAACTCAGGGTTCAATACAAAAGCTGATTTTTCAACACTAGCCGGTCAGGTGTTAAAAAACATTCAGTTAAAATTTGCAGAGCACACAAAAACAGGTGAAGTCGTATTTACATCTTATGGTGTTGAAGGTGCTCCCGTATATTATCTGAATCGTCTCATTCGTCAGAAGCCTTTTCCAATCACCCTGTTCTTAGATTTAAAGCCTAGTCACACAGAAAAAGCTATCGAGAAGGAATTGGAAACCAAAGCACATATAGCGTCCATTCTTAAAGACAAGCTAAGATTATCCCAGACAGCTATCTTGTTGGCGAAATTTCTGGATAAAGAAACTTACACCAATCCTGGTAAATTAGCACGTGCTATAAAAAACTTCCCAATTGAGGTCACTTCATTAAGACCCATTGATGAAGTTATTTCTACCGCAGGGGGAGTTTCTTTTGAGGAATTAACGGATTCACTGGAACTAAAAAAATATCCTAATATCTTTTGCATTGGCGAAATGTTAGATTGGGAGGCTCCAACTGGGGGCTATCTGTTACAAGCTTGCTTTAGTTCGGGAGTTTGGATTGCGGACAAGATTAAGCAGGACGATACTCCTTCTTTTTAAAACTAAAATAACCCCACCAGCATAATACTTTTTTGATAAAAATTAACGAACTTTATAAAAGGCTATTAACAGTATAAATGAGAATAATTATGTCATTCAAAGAATCTTTTAACGTCAACGGAGAGAATCTGCTCAAAAAGATAAAAGAAATCATTGCAGAGGGAAATGTCCGAAAAATAATAATATCTGACAAAACTGGAAAAGAAATATTAAGTTTTCCGGTAACTATAGGTGTTGTTGGAGTAGTATTATTACCCGTTTTTGCTGCAATAGGTGCACTAGCTGCTTTATTGACGGAGTGTACAATTACGGTAGAACGATCAGATACCCCGAAAGATGAAGATCATAACGACACAGCATCTCCTACCGAAAATCCAAATACACCGACCGATATCTAACAAAACGTCTTTAAACAAAAAAGGATAGACTAATCTATCCTTTTTTGTTTCTATTATTGTTTTATTTCTTATAATATTTCATGGCTTCCGGAATGTAGCTTTGGAGCTGAGAAATACGTCTTGCATCACTTGGATGCGTACTCAAAAACTCGGCAGGCGCTTGTCCGGATTTAGCAGAAGACATTCTTTCCCAAAATTTCACCGCTTCATTTGGATCATATCCCGCCATTGCCATAATAATTAAACCTGCTCTATCAGCTGCTAACTCATCATTTCTAGAAAACTTCAACATACCAAGAGGAGCACCTATACCATATAACTGATTTATCGCAGATACTGCTCGGTTATTTGTTGTCGAAGACGCGGCACCAATTACTTGTGCTCCCAATTGCAACGCAATTTGGTTCGAAGCTTGTGCTACAGAATGTTTTTCAATAGCATGGGCAATTTCATGTCCCATTACTGTCGCCAAACCGGCTTCGTTACCCGTAATAGGGATAATTCCGCTGTATACAGCTACTTTACCTCCAGGCATACACCAAGCATTGACCTCATCGCTCTGTACTAAATTAAACTCCCAGTTAAAATCGTATTGGTCGGCGACACCTCTTTCCTGCAAAAAGCGGTTAGTTGCCGAGGCAATATTATTTCCTACTCTTTTCACCATCGTAGCGTTGGATGTACCTGTAACAACTTTTGTTCCAGACGACGATAAAAACTCTTTATAAGCCAAAGCTGCCTGATCATTCAGCTGGGATTCATTCACCAAGCTTAAATATTTTCTTCCCGTAACTGCCGAAGTAGCACAGCTCGCCAATATTCCCCCAATCAGAAACATGGCTGTATAGTTAAATATTCTCTTCATAACGTTATATTATATCGATCTTTAGTTAGCTTATGCAATTCTAATGCCCAAACAGATCAATTAGGATTCTTTTTTTTAAATAAATATATTTTAGACTCATGGCCCTTCAATAACCGCTCAATATTCTTTTGATGTGTAATAAGAATTAATGCACAGATGGCAATACCATATAACAATACAGAGGGGACTGTCGTCTTAAAAATAAATGCGACACTTATTGGAAAAGTAAATCCCGCCAGTATGGAACTTAAAGAGACATAATGCGTTACCAGTAAGCAGATGGTAAAAATAGAAACACAGCACAAAGCTGCCGGCGCATGGATAGCTAGCACCATTCCGAATAACGTCGCAACCCCTTTCCCGCCTCTGAAACCCGCAAATATCGGAAATAGGTGACCTAAAACGGCAATTACTCCAAGAGCCAATTGGAAATTCACGAAATGAGGCGAATTGTGATTTCCTACGATCGAACTGTCCAAAAGATACGGTAAATTAGTTGCTGTCCAACCCTTAAAAATATCTACAAACATAACTATGGCCCCTGCTTTCGGCCCTAACACCCTGAACGTATTGGTTGCCCCGGCATTTCCACTGCCATACTCCCGTACATCGACGCTATAAAATGCCTGACCAAACCACACTGCAGTAGGTATTGATCCAAACAAATAAGCTAATATGACAATACCTACTAAATAAATAGAAATCATTAATCGTCCTCTTATGTTATATTAGTTTGGCCTTCAGACTTAAGTCAAGGCTTTTTACTGAATGTGTTAATGCCCCTACAGATATATAATCTACTCCTGCTAAGGCATAGTCTTTGATCGTATCTAATGTAATACCACCAGATGCCTCCGTCACTAGCCTCCCCTTAACCAGTTTCACCGCTTTTTTCACATCCTCAGGGATAAAATTATCAAACATCACCCTATCTACCCCCTCACATGCTAAAACTTCATTCAATTCTTCAAAATTCCGAACCTCCACCTCTATCGGTATATCAATTCCAAAGTCCTTTTTGTAAATAGTTGCATTATTAATCGCACTAGAAATACCGCCTGCATAATCTACATGATTATCTTTAATAAGTATCATATCATACAGACCGAAACGGTGATTTTCTCCGCCACCAATCTTCACGGCCTGCTTTTCTAAAAAACGCAAAAGTGGAGTCGTTTTGCGCGTATCCAAAACCTTGGCATTAGTTTCTTTCAACAGGTCGACATAAGTAGCAGTCCGGGTTGCGATGCCAGACATCCGCTGCATAACATTCAGAACCAATCTTTCGGCCTTTAAAATACTATGTATGTTTCCTCGTACAATTAATATAATATCGCCATATACCACCCGAGATCCATCTTTAATGAAGACCTCTAGTTGCAACGAAGAATCAATACAATTAAATATTTCCAAAGCCACATCTACCCCTGCAATTAACCCATCTTCCTTAGCCAAAAGTTTTGCTTCCCCACCTTTACTTTTACCAATAGTAGACAAGGAAGTATGATCTCCCTCTCCAACATCCTCTATTAGAGCAAGTTTTACAAACTCAAGCAATTTTACTTTAAAATCTTGATCCATTCCAAACTATAAAATATTAGGCTAAGATGAAGAAAATATATTTTATTCTAAAAATTATTGCTCAAAATAATCAACAAATCACTCTATTCGCAGTTCCGAAATATGGAAGTCTCCATTATTATCGATCAACTTCACAAAGACGCGGTAAGATTTTTTGGCAGTTTTCAAATTATAAACTAAGTATTTACTACTCGGATTTCCCGTTACTTTTTGCACATGTTTAAGTTCCATTGTTTTGTTCGTTTTAAAAAAATCACTCAATACCAATTCCGCCTGAAACTTAGAATAGACACTTTCTTCTTTATTTATAGATAAACTCAATGTAGAAGCAAAATGTTTAGATAAAGATTTGCTATTGCTGTTTTTTAAACCGTTATAAATATCCGATTGAATATCGCCTACTACAAATGATTGTAGCATCATGACCATGATCAACATAAACATCTTCAACAAGCTCATTAATAATATATCTAATAATAGTCGTGCGAAAAACTACTTGCTTATATTAAGTTAAAAATCATGCCATAGTTGATAAGCAGCAAGAATGCAAAAAACAATTTTCGACCATATCCGATCAATTATATTGCATAAAGACATAAATTATGGATTCGTGTCTTTTTCTATTAGGTGTTCGGAATGCAAAGCATTTTATCTAAATTTGTGTGTGGACAGTTTAAATCAAAAAAAAGTTGCATTACTTATCCTGGATGGGTTAGGTTATGGAAAAAACGATAATTCAAATGCAGTAATAGCTGCGAATACTCCTTATCTAGATTATTTATTATCAACGTATCCAAATTCAAGACTTGAAGCTTCGGGTGAAGCTGTAGGACTTCCTGAAGGTCAAATGGGGAACTCCGAAGTAGGACATATGAATTTGGGAGCTGGTCGAGTCGTTTACCAAGAATTAGGCCGTATCAACATGGCTGCGCGTGAAGGACTATTCGCTACACATCAAGTTATTCAGGATGCATTTCAATATGCGAAAGACAACAACAGAAAAGTTCATTTTATCGGGCTTCTATCCGATGGTGGTGTTCATGCACATATCGAACATTTAAAAGCGCTATGTGACGCTGCACAACAAGCTGGCTTAACAAAAGATGAGGTATTCATACACTCCTTTTTGGACGGTCGCGATACGGATCCTAATGGAGGAATCAATTATATAAGGAGTCTTCAAGATCACTTAACTCATTCTACCGGAACAATCGCTTCTGCAATTGGCCGTTATTATGCAATGGATCGTGACAATCGATGGGAGCGTGTAAAACAAGCCTATGATTTATTGACAAAAGGAATTGGAAGACCTTCAACCGATTTGCTTGCCTCAATTCAAGACTCGTATAATGCAAATATTACCGACGAGTTTATCCAACCCATAGTTATGGTAGATGCTAACGGTACTCCTATCGCTACAAT
Organism: Sphingobacterium olei; assembly: GCF_005048855.1. GTDB lineage: Bacteria > Bacteroidota > Bacteroidia > Sphingobacteriales > Sphingobacteriaceae > Sphingobacterium > Sphingobacterium olei. Next base: position 519,151 of record NZ_SUME01000001.1, on the reverse strand, counting down.
TGAAGATGGAGATGTTGTTTTCTGCTATAATTTCAGGACAGATAGAGGACGTGAAATCACCATAGCCTTGACGCAGGAAGCATTTCCAACATATGATATGCAACCATTGAATCTGTATTATGTAACGATGACTTCTTACGACGATACGTTCAAAAATGTAAAAGTGGTATTTCAAAAAGATAATCTAACAAATACGTTAGGAGAAGCGCTTACTAATCAAGGAAAAACGCAGGTCCGTATTGCCGAAACCGAAAAATATCCGCACGTAACGTTCTTTTTCTCAGGAGGACGCGAAAATGAATTCGCAGGCGAAAGACGTTTATTAATTCCTTCTCCAAAGGTAGCAACATACGATTTGCAGCCAGAAATGAGTGCATACGGAATTGCAGAAGCCATCTGTAATGATATGGAAACCAATAAGCCGGATTTTATTTGTCTAAATTTTGCAAATCCAGATATGGTAGGACATACCGGTGTATTTGACGCTGTGATAAAAGCAGTTGAAACAGTTGATAAATGCACACAAAAGGTTGTAAACACAGGATTGGCTAACGGCTATTCATTTATCATACTGGCTGATCATGGTAATTCTGAATTTATGGTCAATAACGATGGTTCAGTTAATACAGCACATACGACGAATTTGGTCCCCTGTATTTTAATAGACAAAGATCACCACGCTATTACAGATGGTAAACTGGGAGATATTGCGCCTACAGTTTTGCGGTTATTAGGTTTACAAATCCCAACGGAAATGAACGGCCATGTTTTGGTATAAACAACACAAATATAGTGTATTCAAAGCAATAGGAATATTATCTCTTGCATCCGCTTTGTTTTCTTGCACCTCTACTGATACTTCGACAAAGGGACAGGTTAAATTATTTGACCTTCCCTCCTTCTTTCAGTCTGAAATTAAAAGATTGAAAAAAATCAATCCTACAATTACAAAAACGGTTAGAAAAGATAGCATTTCCGAAGTCAAGCAGATTAAAATCGATAACTGGGATACAGAGCTTTCAAGTTTCGTATCTACAGATATCAATAAACCAGCGTATGACGGCTTCGTAGATGTTGATAGTGTAGACAATTTAGTTACTTACACAGTTACTAGTCCTGATCTTGACCTTTCATGCATTCAAATACTATATAAAAACGAAAAAGTAAGTGATGTGATTATTGAAAGAAAGGTGAAAAACTCGCTTTATAATACGACCGAATTTTTAGAATATCGAAAAGACGATAGCTACACCGTAGAAAAGAATCAATCTGTAATAGCCGTAGGAGATAATTATTACAAGATAGAAGGTAAATTCTAATTAAAAGATCAATTCCACGAGAAGAATCGATCTTTTATTTGCACCACTTCCATCCATTATTTGGATTGGTTTTGTTCTTCAAGTTGCTTTAAGGCCTTTTTCTCCGATCTAATGTTCAGATATTCTACTAGTACCGAAAATGCCATTGCAAAATAAATGTATCCTTTAGGAATATGCTGATCGAATGCTTCTGCGGTTAATGATACCCCGATTAATAATAAGAAAGCAAGTGCTAACATTTTAACCGACGGATAATCATTTACAAATCTGCTGATTGATTCTGCAGAGATTAACATAATTACGACTGCAACGATAACAGCTGCGACCATTACACCAATCTGATCAACCATACCTACCGCCGTAATAACAGAATCTAATGAAAATACGATATCCAAAATTAGAATTTGGATAATGACACTGGTGAATGTTATTGGCTTACTTTTACTATTCGCTACTTCGACATGACCTTCCATTTTGTGATGAATTTCCGTCGTGGACTTGTAAATCAAAAACAAACCGCCGATAAATAAAATCAAATCTCTACCAGATAATACCAAATAAGGAACAATCTTCTCGTTGGTAATATTAAAAATTTCCGCAAAATTGACCAATGGAGCAGTAAGTCCCATCACCCACTTGATAGAGAACAACAATCCTACACGCATCACGAGCGCTAAAATCAAACCTAGTTGGCGTGCCTTCTTTTGCTGCTCTAAGGGCAGTTTAGCACTTTGAATTGATATAAATACAATATTATCTATACCTAATACGATTTCTAAAATCGTAAGCGTTAAAAAAGAAATCCATACGTGAGGATCCAATAACCATTCCATATACTTGTTTTTATTTGTTGTTAAACTTAGATAAAGTGCTTTAAATCCGACTATTATTTACGAATAATGAACGAGCGATACAACCTGATCACTAAATCGTGTCAACCGGCCGTGACTTTGTAAAAAATCCAAACTGATCACAAAAGAATATCCTACGATATTTCCACCCAATTTTTCAATAAGTTTCGATGCAGCTACAACTGTTCCTCCGGTAGCTAATAGATCATCGTGAATTAAAATATTTTGTCCTTCTTCAAATGCATCTTCATGAATTTCGATGGTAGCCTGACCGTATTCCAATTTATACGATTCTGAGATAGTCTTATAAGGTAGTTTTCCTTGTTTACGTATAGGCACAAATGGAATGTTCAGATGGTTGGCCAACATCATACCAAATAAAAAGCCTCTGCTTTCTATTCCTGCTACTACATCTATTTCAAGACCTTCCAGACGTCTTGCAAATTCAAACACCACCTCCTTGCATAGCGTTTGATCTTTTAAAATTGGTGTGATATCTTTGAAAACTATACCTGGTTGGGGAAAATCCGGAATATCGCGGATCACCTCTTTAAGCTTTTCTTCTAGCATACTATATTTTAGAATTGTAAATATGGCTCAATTTTACGGAAAAAATCTTCATTTAAAACAGGTATTTCTCTTAAATTATCTATGCCTTTATAATTTCCATGTTGTTCCCGATAGTTAACAATCAAATCAGCTTCCTTGTTTGAAATATAGGGGTGTTTTGCCAAATCCATTTTGGTCGTTTGATTTATATCTATTTTTTTTACTACTTGGGAGTCAAGAAATATTTCATCTACTAACTGTTCATAGAGTGCGGGGGTAATACCATACACTTCTCCAATCTGCGCTATGCAACAAAAACCTCCTAAAGCATTTCGATATTTTACGATGCGAGCGGATAAAACAGATCCAATTCCCTTCAATCTTTTAAATTCGCTGGTATCTGCTTGATTTATTTCGATCCTTAAAGGAATTACAGATGTTGAACTATCCGATTTTAAACCGATTGCAGCAAGACCTTCAAATCTATTTCTTTCCCTTTTCAAAATTTTAATATAAGGTTCTATACGCTTATAATCCTGATCCGATATTGAGTATATTTTTGCCACGTCCTCCTTTATATAAAATTTCCCTCCTTTGGATTCATAATTTTTGATAACCGAAATTTGTTTTTCTGAAAAGCCTAACCTTTTCCAATCTTCTACGGGAAGTGCATTTGGATCGAAATCAAAATATATAATACGCTTTTCGGAAGTCCGGGTAGACGATGGAGTTGCATAAAGTTCTTCCACAGGCGCATATTTTACTTTCCCATTTTCTTTATTTTCATCGCTAAAGTATACAATTGACGATTCAGGAATATCATTCTCACGGATAAAACTATACATCATTGGGAAGAGGGTAACAAAACCAATTAATAGGACGAGAACAAAAAATCCGCGTTGTTCAGCTTGCGTAAGGCCAAAATACTGAAAGAATTCCTTCATAAGTAAGATTAAAGTAATTAGTTAGGGAATGAACAATAGCTTTAATTTCAAATCTTTACTTAAATTTGCGAATATATTTCTAATATTACAACATGTATTTTGTCAATTCTCCTATTTTTCTAAGATGGTATTACCCCAACGTAACATGGAATAAATCAAGACGCGAGAAAAAGTTGTATTTGACATTTGACGATGGTCCAATTCCGGAAATAACCCCTTGGATACTAAATACTTTACGCAGTTTCAACGTTAAAGCCACTTTTTTCTGCGTAGGCGAAAATATTGAAAAATACCCTGAAATCTTTGATAGAATAGTTGAAAATGGACATCAGGTCGGAAATCATACGTACAATCATTTGAAAGGTTGGGATCATAGCGATACAGCGTATATCGAGAATATAATGAAATGTCACCAGTTAACCAAATCACGTTTATTTCGACCACCTTATGCTCGAGCAAAAAAATCTCAGATCTCCTTACTTTGCAAGCAATTTGAACTAATCTATTGGGATGTTCTTAGTGGAGATTTTGATTTGAACCTGTCGTCCCAGAACTGTTTGAAAAACGTATTGAGATACACTAAAAATGGCTCCATAATAGTTTTTCATGACAATATTAAGGCAATTCCACGTGTACAATATGTACTGCCTAAAGCAATTGAACACTTTTTAAAACGAGGATATTCCTTTGAAACTTTATAACATTTCTATACGAATGCCATACTCCTTAACAGCTGTAACACTAAAATAGCCAAAGGCACCGTTTGAAATATTCGATTTCGGATTTGAAGGTGACGCATTACCCGGATTGGCAAATTGAATCTCATTCCAATAATCGTATACTTCTTTGCTTATGCATTGTCTTCTTACTACAACTGAATCTCCGATTGCCAATGAATTATCACTATTAGCGATTTGGTGAGTAACAAATAGTCCGTCATTGAATTTATCGCTAAACGCCGAGGAAAACCTAAAAGGACCGCCATTTACCGAAGTAGAGTACCGATAGTAATTCGGAGTATCTATAGGGTCATTAAATTTAAATAACACGAAATAATAAGGGTCATTAAAAACACGCTCTTCAATAACGCCCAAAGAATCTATTGCTACGAAATCTTCCAATTTCGATGTAGCTTCAAATAGTTCATTATCAATGTTAACAGATAGGTTGTAGGTAATATTCTCTTGGAGCTTTAGATTTTGAACAGTATAATATCCCTGCCCCTGAGATACAAAATTAAAAACCTGTCCTCTTGAGTCTGAAACAGCAACCAGCGCATTTTCAATAGGTTTACTTGGAATATCAGCATTAAAAGGGACCGTTTGCGTCACTCGAATAAATTGATCGGAAGTCAGGGAAGTCAAATCAGCTTCTATCACATACTTCGGATCACCTTCATTTAAGTTTACCTCGATGATTTCTTCGCACGAAACGGCTGTTAAAGCAATACACAAACTTATCAACAAGTAAATTCTTCTTCTCATTTTCCTAAAATTTAAAATTCCATGTTACAGACGGAATAATACCAAAAAGTGCAATTTTGTAAGCCTCCGTAACATTTACATTTTGTTCATTTTCCCTAAAATCTATGATGTAGGCATTCCGTCGATTGTAGACATTATAGAGTCCAAAAGACCAACTTGAGTGTAAACGCTTATTTTCTTTTCGCGGTTCATAGGTGGCTGATAGATCCAATCGATGATAATCTGGCATACGATACCCATTACGCTCGGTATAATAAAACAATGTACGTCCGTCTACCTGATATTTCCCACTAGGAAAGGTAATTGCATTCCCTGTATAGTACACGAAAGTAGCACCCAAAGACCATTTTTTAGAAAGTTCGTACATACCCACTACAGAGATATCATGCGTGCGATCTTGTCGCGCATTAAACCATTCACCATCATTGATCTGTTCGAATTGTCTTTCGCTTTTTGCCAAAGTATAGCTTATCCACCCATTTAGTTTACCTTTTGATTTACGTAAATGCCATTCCAATCCATATGATCGGCCGACACCATACAGTAATTCTCCTTCCAAATATTTGTTAGCCTGCAAATCTGCACCATTTCGAAAATCAATCTGATTGCCCATATATTTATAGTAAGCTTCAACAGAAAACTCATAAGCATTATTATTGAAATTCCGAAAGTAGCCTAATGCGGCCTGATCGGCGTATTGTGGTTTAATGTTAACGCTACTAACTACATATTGATCCGTAGGCAAAGAAGAAGTTGTATTAGTCAATTGATGCAGGTTCTGTACAATCCTATTATAAGATGCTTTAACACTGTGCTCTTGACTGAGAATAACAGATAACGATAGTCTAGGTTCAAGATTAAAATAATGTTTTATAATGCCATCATCGAACAACTGTTCTCCGATGGGATCCCCTTCATCGTCATAGTCATAAAATGTACCCGGCCCCTGCACCATAAAGTCGGTCGCACGCAATCCATATATCATTGAAATCCAACTTGATGGCCTCCATTCGTGAGAAATGTAGGCTGCCGCCTCTATACCACTTCTACTTTCGATATCTATCGAATTCACAGCAGACTCGCCTCTGGCATTCAGGCTAGCCGGGGAAATTTTCTGACGCAATAAATTTAAACCAAAACGAAGCGTATTTTTATTATCTGCATAATACGACAGATCTTCCTTTAAATTAAAATTCTCAATTTTAGAAGCTATGGTAAAGTCACTTTCATCGTTAGATACATTTACATTATACGTAAAATCACTATAGATCAATGAGGTATTGCTGAATAGTTTTTCATTAAAAACATGATTCCAACGCACTGTTGCCGTGGCATTTCCCCAATCAAAACTAAATAGATCTCCATACCCTAAATCATCTTTTCCAAAATATCCTGAAGCGTATAGGGTATTCTTGTCATTAAATCTGTAATTTATTTTTGCATTTAAATCATAAAAGTAGAGCTTACTTTGATTTATTGTTTCATCATCGGATAGCTTCAGAAAGAGATCGGCATAGGTACGTCTTCCGCTGACCATGAAAGAACCTTTGTCTTTCACAATAGGGCCTTCCAGCTTCAACCGGGACGCGATGAGTCCCAATCCACCTTCTGCGGCAAATTTTTTATTATTACCATCGACCATATTTATATCCATCACAGATGATATCCGTCCACCGTATTGCGCCGGAATTCCCCCCTTATATAGTTCTACATCTTTGATGGCGTCCGAATTAAATGTCGAAAAGAATCCCAATAGATGGGCAGCATTATATACAGTGGCTTCATCCAATAGGATTAAATTTTGATCTGCTCCGCCCCCTCTAACATAAAAATTAGAGGAACCTTCCCCGCCTTTTCCAATTCCCGGAAGCAACTGAATGGTTTTTAAAATATCTCTTTCACCAAATACGACAGGAATATTCTTCACCTCTTCCATTGTAAAATTAAAAGCACCCATCTGTGCATTTGTGACATTATCATTTTGCTTTTTCGCAGAAACGACAACCTCTTCCAGTTGATTATCTAACGAAACGAGTTCAAAATTATAGCGTTTATTCTCCGAAATAAGAATAGTTTGCTCCAGAAATTGGTATCCCACAAAAGAGACTATTAATTCGGTATTCGGTTCAGAAATCTGCAAGGCATAATAACCATAGCTATTCGTACTAGTAGCATTTTGCGTACCTTTTATTTGAACGACGGCGCCTATTAACGCCTCGCCAGAGGCTGCATCTCTGACATAGCCACTGATGGTCGTCTTGTCTTGTGCGATTAATGAAACGGAAAAGAATAAACTAGTAAGTATTACAAGAAAATAAGGCATGAATCTAAAAATTGTACTGGAGTGCGAAAAAATTACAAACTAGGTGCGAAAAAAATCATCAAAAAATGCCATTTGCAATTTAATGGATTTCGCCCAATAGTCGAAATTGTGTTTGCCTGGCATAGATATAAAAGTGTGAGAAATATTCATATAAGTAAGTTGTTCGTGAAATTTTACGTTTACATCATAAAAAAAGTCACCAGTACCGCAATCAATTATAAGCTCCAAATTACCAGGTTGGATAAGATGAATCAACTCCATTACAGTATGCTGATCCCATTCTTCTCTATTACTCGCATAGGTACCAAGTCTAGCGGCCATATCCCAATTGTTCGGAAAAGGCCTGATATCAACCCCACCTGCTGTACTTCCCGCTGCGCCAAAAACATCTTGGTGACGAATTGCTAAATATAGTGCTCCATGTCCTCCCATACTTAATCCGGTAATTGCGCGCGCCTCACGTCCGGTACGTGCTAAATAGTTCTTCTCCACAAATTCAACAAGTTCTTTACTTACAAACGTTTCGTATTGATAATTGTTGTCTCCCTCGATGTTCCAATACCAACTATTGAAACCTCCATCCGGGCACACGACGTTATACCCATAAAAGTCAGCTAGATTTTTTATATATGGGGCATTTTTCACCCAGTTGGAATAGTTTCCCGAATATCCGTGCAAAAGATAAAGGGTTGGAGCTGGGCTTTTATTTCCCTCGGGCCGGATGATTACGGTCTTAATATTCTTATGCATAGCGGCTGAATACACATCCACGGTATCTACTTGGGCTGAAAACACATTGGTGCCGACACCAAAAACAAATAAAAGTAATAAGGAAATATTTTTCATTTGTATATAAATTATGATAGCTTCATTTTCATCTTTTTTCGTACCTATAAAGATAAGAATCCAATCCTAAAGGACGCTCACTTATCGTATAAAAATTAGCACTATGCGGATCGAAAGCAATAGCCTCTCCTTGGGGCTCTACTTCATAAGGAATCCCGACAGGAGATGCCAACAATGTTTCAATAATACTACTATTCGAATTTCTATTCCAATGGTAGATATTTGTCAAGGTCTTAATTAATACTTGTCGACCATCACGAGATATATCAGCGGCGGTAGCAAATGTAAAGGGCAGGGTAAGCTTAGCATCCAGCGTTAAAACGTGGTTTGCTATTGGAGGAATTTTAAAATCAAATACACCCACCCTTAGATCGCGCTTAGAAATTATATATACTTGATTATCCACAGGATCGACAAATACAGCTTCAGCATCTCTTTTTTTATCAGCGTACCTAACTTTTATCTCCCTAATGGACGATTTTGCAACAGTAACAACGGTTTGATCTCCTGAAAATTTTGGTTCCTCGAATAAATAAAATGACAGGATTTCTCTATCTCTTTTATTATTTCCAATATCAGCCAGCAATATATAAGGTATATTATCAATTTTCAACCATGCAATATCTTCAATGTCTACAGCTTTGATATTTTCAAGATTAAATTGACACCTTAGATTGCATAGTGTATCTATTAAATAAATAGTAGCGTTATCTCCACTATCGTTATGTACCCAAAAATGATGAGGACAGGTAGCAGAAGGAATTATTCCGGAAATTTCCCCTAATTTTGAATTCAAAATTTTTCCGAGTGTTTTTTTCTCATATATTGAATCCTGTGCTATAGCACAATAATGTATAGCAAAGCAGAGGTAAAGCAAGAAAAATTTCACATTAAATCTTATCATCCGTGAATATGACAAAAATAAAGGTTAGTACAAAAAAAAACACTAACCTTGCTATAAAATATTAGGCTCTAACCTATTGCCCTTCAAATGCGGAAATGAGATGTGCTCGAAAGGTAGAATCTTTTTCCGACATCTCAAATGACTTGCGGTAGGTATCCACCACAGCAAATAGCTCTGCTTCCGTACCAACTGAATTGTCCAAAAAAAACTTAAAACTATATGTACTTTGTTTTGCCAAATCCACAGGCACTTTATTTGACGAAAAAACCAGTGGATCAATAGTTTGGTTAGTCATTTTTCCCGAAGACGGTAATTGGAAGATGGTACCTAAAGCTTTAACCAGATTATCAGAGTAGACCCCTATTGAAGATAATTTAATAGATCCTTTCACAAATCCTTTGCTTTCATCAATTTTGCCATCAGAAGTTACACCAGCTTCGATATTTTTCAAAATTTCAACCTGTAAACCTACCGTATCGTCTTCAAAAACTGATTTTGCATTATAAATCACAGAAGAATCTGTTTGTTGCTCATCCACCAATCTCAAGAAAAATTGCTGTTTTGTTGCATTAACATCATTCGTAAATACTTCCAACGTACGTTCAGACGTTTTTTGCTTGTCAGCAGACGAACTATTACAGCTTGTCAGTACTAGCGCTACCATACCTAATCCGACAATAGAATATATACCTTTCATAATTATTTCATTTTATTGTAAAACAGCTAAATGTAAAGATTGTTTTTATTTTAACAAAGCATTATATAATATTTCAACCGGATGATAAGACTGTTTTCTCGCGCCATCTTTGATCTGATGTCGACAAGATGTCCCCGCGGCAGCTATTAATACGTCTCCGCTCGATTCACGCACAGCTGGTAATAACACCAGTTCAGCTACTTTCATCGATACATCGTAATGTTCCTTTTCATAACCGAATGAACCAGCCATCCCACAACAACCCGAGGGGATAACCTCTACCTTGTAGTTGATCGGTAACGAAAGAAGCTTTTCCGTATAGCCTACCAAGTGAAAAGCTTTCTGATAACAGTGTCCATGAAGTTTTATTGTACGGGAGTCAGAAGTAAACTGTTCGGTATGGATAAATCCCTTTTGTATTTCAGATACCAAAAACTCATCAATCATCAATGTGTTTTTAGCTAGCGATTCTGCTGTTTGACGTTGATCCCGATCTACCAATGTCAAATATTCGTCACGGAAAGTTAGTATTGCCGAAGGTTCGATACCCAAGAGGGGTGTATCATCGGTAACAAGATCTTTCAATAATTCCACGTTCATTTCAGCTATTTTTTTTGCTTCTTTGACAAATCCCTTAGAAAGATAAGTTCTTCCACTTTCTTTATGTGGAGGAATCAACACCTGATACCCCAAAGCGGTCAGTAGTTTATAAGCGATTTTTCCTATTTCCGTATCGTTGTAATCCGTAAATTCATCGCAGAATAAATATACCTGACGCGGTTTCAAAATCGATTCTTGCTTTTTCACCCAATCCTTCAACGTCGTAAAATGAACTTTAGGCAATGATCGCTGTGGTGCAAATCCGACGATTCGTTTAATAACACCTGAAAAAAAACGGCTTTGTGAAAAGAAATTATATAGTGGTGCTACATATGATCCAAGCTGCTGACTCTTTGTAAAGTTAGCGATCAACTTGGATCTAAATGGAGCACCATTCGCATCATAATAATGCTGAAGAAACTCAGCCTTCATTTTTGCTACATCCACGCTCGAAGGACACTCCGTTTTACAGCCTTTGCAACTCAGACATAAATCCATTACCTCCTTTATTTCTTCATGATCGAATCGATTCACCTTTGTTGAATTGGTTAAAAACTGACGCAGCATATTTGCCCTAGCCCGCGTCGTATCTTTTTCATCGCGTGTAGCCATAAAAGACGGACACATGGTTCCCCCCGAAATTTCCGATTTACGACAATCTCCTGAACCCGAACATTTTTCCGCTAGACGCAAAATGCTTTCGTCTTTCGTAAAGTCAAAATATGTTTTTATAGCGCCATCGTCTGGGACGGTATCGTAACGCAAAGAAGTATCCATAGGAGGTGTATTCACAATTTTATTGGCGTTGAAAACACCTTTTGGATCAAAAATATTTTTTACATCTTTCAATAAATCATATACCTTATCACCAAGTACCTTACTGATAAATTCACCTCTAAGACGGCCATCTCCGTGTTCACCACTTAACGATCCGTTGTATTTTAGCACCAAATCCGTTGTCTGTTCTAAAATAGAGCGAAACTTCCGTTTTCCTTCAGATGTCTTTAAATTGATAAAAGGTTCAATATGCAACTCCCCTGCACCCGCGTGCGCATAATAAGACGCGTGCACACCTTCCCTTTCCAAAAGAAGCTGTACATCAGCTACGTAACTGGGTAGATCTTCTGGTGACACCGCACAATCTTCTATTAAGTTGACGGGTTGGTTATCACCGGGAAGATTACGGATTAGCCCTAATCCGGCTTTTCTTACGTCCCACACCAAATTCGTGTCACGTACACCCGTAACCCAAGGATAAGCGTAGCCTAATCCTTTCTTCACCAGATCATCCTTAAGCGCCATAGCTTTCTGCTCAATTTCATCCAAAGTATCCCCTCTAAATTCGACAATTAACAGCGCCTGCGGATCTCCTTTTATAAAAAAACGATTATATTGATAAGTCGGGTGTCCTACCGTAAAATCCAATATATACTTATCCACCAATTCAGAAGCTTCTGGCCGGTGCTGTAACGCTATTACATTCCCATGCATACACTCCACCATATCAGTAAAATGTACGCAAAGAAGCCCTATTTGGGTTGGCGGCAGCGGTCTAAGATTTAACTTCGCCTCCGTAACAATGCCGATAGTTCCCTCGGACCCGGCCAATATATGGCACAGATTAAACGGTTTAGATGTATCAACTAAAAAATCCAAAGCATATCCTGTATTGCGGCGTGTTAGTGTTTTTTTTGGATAACCTGAATTGATTATTTCTATATTTTCTTTATCTGTTATTATTTCATTCAAATTACGATAAATATCTCCCTCTCTTGACTTTAATGTTAATTTATTAAAGTAATTCATCTCATCAAGCTCTTCAAATACAACTTCAGAACCATCATTAAGAAGCACATTGGCCGATACGAGATTTTGACGCATATCCCCCCAGACGATAGAATGTAAACCGGAGGAATTGTTTCCTATCATACCCCCAACCATCGCTCTACTAGCTGTCGAAGTTTCAGGACCAAACATCAATCCGTAAGCTCTTAAAAAGGCATTTAAATCATCCCGTATCACACCTGGTTCGACTCTCACCCACTTTTCTTCCACATTGATCTCCAATATTTTATTAAAAAACTTAGAAACATCCACGATAATACCCGAGCCAACTACCTGCCCAGCCAAAGAGGTTCCGGCAGTACGTGGAATTAACGTGAGGTGATGCATTTCGGCAAATGCAATCAACTGCTGTAAATCCGTTTTATGATGTGGAATAGAAACTGCCAAAGGTAATTCCTGATATACGGAAGCATCTGTTGCGTATGCCAAGCGTATCATTTGATGTTTAGGATCGGCGGAATCAAAAAACAAATCACCCGACAAGGTTTTAGCTAAATTTTCTAAAGATAGTTGTATTGACACGTCTTATGGTTTTAATAAACAAATCTAATTAAAGTAAGTTATTTTTTATGTATATTAGTAATAATAAATACTAATTTAAGTCGATTTAAATATAAAAAACGCAAAAAGACGCAAGTATTTTCTCGTTTTTTATATCATCATGCAGACTCTTTTATTAAAACGATAAATCTCCAAAATCAATTAACCAAGAGAACAATATTCATTATAAAATAAAATAATTGAATATTATTCTAATAATTACTAGTTTTGCAGAATTATGGCGAAATTAGAATACAATCTGGATCACATTGATTATCAAATTTTACGCATTATGCAAAATAATGCACGTACAAATAATGCAGATATTGCAAGAGAATTAGGTATGGCTCCGTCTGCTATCCTGGAACGCGTAAAAAAATTGGAACAAAAAGAAATTATCCTTCAGTATAATGCTAAGATAAACCCACTTGCATTAGACCAGAACCTGCTTTCCTTTATTTTCATCAAGACATCCGATATCATCGGGGAACAGGGTGTAGCCTACCTTTTAGCAGAAATACCCGAAGTACAGGAAGTGCACGACATCGCCGGGGATGATGGATATCTAATAAAAGTTCGAACAAATGACTCTTCAGGTTTAGTAGATCTTATGCGCAATACGCTAGGAAAGATAGAAGGTATATTGTCGACACGTACAACCATTGTATTGGAAACAATTAAAGAAGAACAAAAATTAGTCATTCCAACTAAAGAATAAAATGGAGGAAAAAAATCCATCTACCGGCAATATCGTTTTTGCCTATCTTGTCGTCTACATTGTTTGGGGATCTACGTTCTTTTTTATAGAAAAGGCACTACATTCTTTCCCTACCTTCGTATTGGGCTCTATACGTTTTATTATCGCCGGTGCATTGTTAATGGGTTATTGCGGACTGAAAGGATATCGGATCATCAATCGAGCAGATATAAAGCAAGCTGTGTTTGTAGGTTTTCTATTATTATTCGTAGACATGGCGGCTATCATTTGGGCTGAACAGTATATTTCCTCCGGTATTGTTGCCATACTCTCGGCCGCTACCGCAATTTGGTTTATCATATTCGACAAACCAAAATGGAAAGAAAATTTTTCCAGCCTACCTATTGTGTTAGGTTTGTTATTCGGTTTTGGAGGTGTCGTAATGCTATTTGCAGAACAGATATTCACCCAAAGCGATGACACAGAGAAATCTCAAAATTTGATCGCTATGGCTGTCCTTACCTTTGGCACTATGGCTTGGACAATTGGATCATTATTCTCAAAATACAATCAAAAAAATAAATCTGCCATTAAAAAGAAACAGCCCTCGCTCAATGTGATGGTGAAGACTGCATGGCAGATGGTGACAGCGGGTGTTGCATTTACAATAGTTGCGCTGCTTAATGGTCAATACACGTCATTTAGTGCCAGCGAAGTTCCATTAGAAAGTTGGGGGTACATGGCATACCTTGCGTTGATGGGATCTATATTAGCGTTCAGTTCATACATATGGCTGTTACAAGTAAGACCGGCGACCGAGGTGAGCACATACGCTTATGTCAACCCCATTGTAGCGCTAGTACTAGTTCACTTCTTTACAAACCATAACGTAACAGCATTACAGATTGCAGGATTGGTAATCGTATTATTTTCGGTACTATTAATGAATTGGAATCTGTATAAAAACAATAGGACATTTAGAGCGATCAAACACCGCAAGAAGCTTAAACGTCTCAAATATATGGCCCCTAAGAGTAGTATACCGCGAATTATAGAAGTAGCGGATTTTAATGAAAAGGAGAAGAATAAAAACTAAATCTATCTTCCTAAAAGAGCTAACTCTTCTTCATTGTACATCTTCGCTCCTTTCAAGTAGTTATATATGATATCTTTGGTATTTTCATCCGACATCTTATATAGGTTGTTCATAACAAACATCTTGTCTTCTTCTACATTTGAACTATATCCCAAATAACCCGGGACATAGTACTGAATACATAATCGAATAAAGCGCAGTTCTATGTTATTCGGATTATTAGCGATCTGTTTTTCCAACAGTTTTTTACCGCCATTAAAATAGCTCATCTTCTTGATAGGATTGGAAGTGTGTTTTGCCATAAACATATGAAACGCAGCTTCGTATCCCTTTTCAACCGGAGTATCAGCTTCTTTTTCTAGTGTTTTATGATATTTTTCGCACAAATCTTCATTTTTCACTCCCTTATTAAAATCTCTTCTAACATCATTTAAATTCAAACTCTGTGCCTGAACATATACTGATATCAATATCACGAAGACACAAACACTGGCTCTTTTTACATCTATCCATGGATATTTCATACAAATGACATTTTAGTTAGTTATTCTAAATTTACAAAAAATAAGCCAATATTTTCAACATCATCATTCGACCATTATTTTCATCCAGATAAATTTTTATTTTTTATGGCGATGAAACTTGTATGAACTCGTTATTTGCCTCCTTTATTGATCGGCACCTCACGCAGCTTTTCAATTAAAGAATTATAAAGAAAATTAGACACTTCTTTGGTTAGTGCTACATGTCCATTATCGTACTTCAAAACCGCGCCATTCGTAATTACAACAATTCCAAACTTCTCCTCCGGACTAAAAAACATCGAACTGTAAAGTCCATAAGCCGACCCTGTATGTCCTATTAACTTTTTGTTTCCTATAAAATTATCTACTTCGCACAATGCAAGTCCATATCCTTCTTTATGAGCCACCTTCGTTTGCATGGTTTTAACACTCTTTTTTTGCAGTATACGTTTGCCAGCATATTTACCATAATTCAGGTGCATAGCCATGTACTTTGCAAGATCTGTTACGGATATTTTCATACCTCCCGTAGGCGAAAATACGGGTGTAGAATACCCCAATTCGTAATTACTAATTTCCTCAGAACGTGGATTGTAAGCCGCAGACTGAATTTTAAAGTGCTCTAATTCACGATCGTATTCATATATA
Organism: Sphingobacterium olei; assembly: GCF_005048855.1. Taxonomy (GTDB): domain Bacteria; phylum Bacteroidota; class Bacteroidia; order Sphingobacteriales; family Sphingobacteriaceae; genus Sphingobacterium; species Sphingobacterium olei. The sequence continues at coordinate 503,284 of NZ_SUME01000001.1, read as the reverse complement.
TAGGCAAATCTCTCACTATCTAACGAATCTACGCAATATCCTGCATCAAGATTTAGTGGGTCTAAAATTTGTTGTTTAATGTATTGATCAAAACGTTTATCTGTTAAGCGTTCCAATACGGCACCCGCCATGTTAAAATTCAGATTGCAATATTCGTACTGTGTGCCGGGGCTATAGCTATTATAGCTTTTTCTCCAATCCAAACTCTTATTCGGATTGATAACATCCAGGTTAAAATATCCATTCGCATCATTAATACTTGATGTATGCGAAAGTACCATCCTCAGCGTAATCACCTGGTCCGGAAATGCGGGGTTACGAACAGGAAAACCAACTAAATCTCCAAAGTCATCATCTAGCGAAATTTCTCCATTTTCCACAAGCTGCATTAACGCAGTCGCTGTAAATGATTTTGAAATGGATGCTATCCGGAACAAGTTTTCCGAATTTAAAGATTCTTTTGTTTCCAAATTCTTATAACCGATGGCGCCTGTTTTAATAATTTTATTCTTTTTTACAACCGCATATGCGATTCCTATGGCATTATATTTTTCTGCAATGGACTTTATTCCATCCGCCACAATATCCTGAGCAATAGCTAAATGTCCCAAAAGAATGAACAAAAAAAATAATGTTACTTTATTTTTCATACATATAAGTTACTTCGCGAGCGCCCCTGTCTAGGTGAACTCGGTTATTCATTAATATTTTTCATGGTATTTAAACAAACTGTAAGCTAAATCTTAAGCCATATCCGATAGCTATTGCTATCACAAAACTTGCAAGTGTACCCACCAATATATATTCAGTAAATTTAGTATCCCTCGCATTGGTCAAATCTCCGAAACGGAAGATAGATTTCGCTGCCAGCAAAAAACCAATTCCGGAAAGAAAACCGACCTGAATAAACAATACGATGATTAATCTTTCCATTATGCCTATCAACATCCCGGCGTCCATTAACGTATCTTTTCGCTTCGTATAAAAATCGTTTTCCTTATTCCATTTACTAAAAAAGACACGCAAGAAAATAGGGCTTACTGTTGTCACCAGTAGAAAGGCGATTAGATAAAGAAGCGATCTATCTGTGAAAAACAATTGTCCCCATTGATCCGGAATACCATACACATGTACAATAACTGCAACTAATAACGCGATATGCAAAATTTGATCAACAATGAATAAGAGCACAGGCATATAAGGCCACATTCGCTCCCACCAAATCTTCAGGCTGTCTATTGCCAGATGCCCAAAAGTAATAAACAATACATTAGGCCACCAGTTTTCTAAATCGTTACTAAAAAGTGTAGTGAGTAAAAACAGGTGTGTAGCCACATGTAAAAACAAATACCCGATTTTATCTTTACGTTTAGCTACCCATGATTTTGGCTGTAGAACAAAATCTCCCAATATATGGCAAAGTAATAATTTTAAAAATACGGTTAACATTGCTTTAATAATTCATGAGTACAATATTCGATTACTTTCTTGATTTTCATAAAGCTAGCTTTATTCAGTTCAGTGCTAACCTGACTTTGATATTTCCGATGTAATATATTAGCTAATTCCTGTTGATTTGCTAACGGATTCTCGAATGTTGCAGCCACGCTTTCAGCCATATTTTCAGTCCATTTATTGGCTAATTCGGTTGATAGTTGCAACATTAAATTGATCGGGACATCCCACTCCCTCCAAGGAGATTGCATATTCATTAATTCCTTTTTCAATTCATCAAATGCTTCTCCTGAATTTATAAATGCTTCTCCAGTAGAATTTTTAATGTGTTTATCTAAATTTTCAATGCTGCCAAAACCTAATCCAAGTCTTACATCAAGCTGGCTTATGCTCTTAATTTTAGCTTTAATATAAAACAATATTTCGAAACTTTTTTCTAATTCAACTTCCGCCTGAAAACTATCCCCTCTAAATATATCAAAATTAGTAGAATATTCTTCAAGCGAATTTTCCAGTACAGGTAGCCAGACTTTGGCATTATGATTTCTCGATTTGACAATATCACCGGTTACTATAGCGTAAATTCTTTCCATTTCATCTAATATTATTATCAAATATAGTGATAATTAGCAATATCATCAAAATTAATAATAATCATAATTATCACTGATTTTGATAATATATAACAACAGAGATAAATTTTAAAAATTAACACAAAAACAATATCTTGTAACATCAAGTTATAACATTATGAGCGGATTAAAAAAGCAACTAACAGCGGATAGTAAATTCAACATGGAACATTATCCAACAGATATCAGTAAATCCATAGCACCTGAAGAGGCGAAAAAAGAATTAAAACGCATACGGAAAGAACTTGCTCAACTCCAAGATGTGATGTACGCCCATAATCGATATAGTGTACTTATCTGTCTACAAGGCATGGATACGGCAGGTAAAGATTCGCTCATCCGGGAAGTATTTGAAAAATTCAATGCACGAGGAGTAGTGGTGAGTAGTTTTAAAACACCCAGCAATAAGGAATTACAGCACGACTACTTATGGAGGCATGTAATAGCATTACCCGAAAAAGGGAAATTCGGTGTGTTCAACCGTACACATTATGAAAATGTATTAGTAACTCGTGTACACCCCAAATACCTCTTAAATGAAAATATGCCTGAAATCAAAAAAACAGAAGATCTTCCTAAAGATTTTTGGGAAAAGAGATACAAACAAATCAACAATTTTGAAGAGCATATATCGGCAAATGGAACAATAATTTTTAAGTTTTACTTACACCTCAGCAAAGGGGAGCAGAAAAAAAGATTGTTAAGAAGATTAGAAAAAGAAGATCACAATTGGAAATTTTCACCTGGCGACTTAGAAGAGCGCGAACTTTGGGACAAGTATATGGAAAGTTATCAAGAAGCCATTCAGCGTACTTCAAAATCGAATGCCCCATGGTATATAATCCCTGCAGACAACAAAGACATCAGTCGTTACTTAGTCGCCAAAACAATCTTGGACGAGCTCAAAAACTATAAAGACATTCAATATCCCGAACTAGCTGAAGATATTGAAAAACATATACATACCTATAGAAAACGATTAGAATCCGAAAAATAGACGTCATTTCTCAATTAATATCTAGGGCATCAATGTGATGCCCTAGATATTAATTATTTTTTATCAATTTCTTACAGATATCTCTGATCAACCCGGGACCTTCGTAAATAAATCCAGTATATAATTGAATTAAAGAAGCGCCGGCATCCAACTTTTCTATCGCATCCGCTGCAGAATGGATTCCGCCCACGCCAACAATAGGAAAGGCTTTATTGGATTTTATAGAAAGATAACGGATCACCTCTGTTGCACGTTTTGTTAGCGGCCTGCCGCTTATCCCTCCCATTTCTGCGACCAAAGTTGGGTCACTTTTCAATCCATCACGAGATATCGTTGTATTTGTAGCTATTACCCCCGCAATCTTTGTTTCCAATACGATCTCCACGATATCATCCAACTGGCTTTCCGTCAAATCGGGTGCAATTTTCAATAAAATTGGCTTTGCTTTTTCTTTTTTATTGTTTAAATCCTGTAACGTATTCAAAATATGTTTCAACGGCTCTTTCTCCTGCAAATCGCGTAATCCCGGTGTATTCGGCGAACTTACATTCACTACAAAATAATCCACATAGTCGTACAATGCGTGAAAACAATAGATATAATCGTTTATTGCTTCCTCGTTAGGTGTAATCTTATTCTTGCCGATATTACCTCCGATGATTACGCCATCCCGATTTTTCAAATATTTCAATCTACCGGCTGCCACATCAGCGCCCTGATTGTTAAATCCCATCCTATTGATCAAGGCTTCATCTGTTACCAGACGAAACATCCTAGGCTTATCGTTTCCCGGTTGAGGTTTAGGTGTTACCGTTCCTATTTCGATAAAACCAAAACCAAATTTGGCCATATCTTCAATGTACTCTGCATTTTTATCGAAACCAGCAGCCAGACCAACTGGATTTTTAAACTTCAGTCCAAAAACCTCTCTTTCCAGTTTCGGATCTTCTACCGTATATATGGCTTTCAATAACGCTTTGGAACCCCAAACTTTTGAAAACGTTTTTAATCCTCCAGTAACCGTGTGATGCGCCTTTTCAGGGTTCATCGTAAAGAACAAAGGTTTAACTAATTTATACATATGTGCAAAGGTAGCCAAAGAAGAAGAAATTTCATTACTTTTGCATCCGAAATGATATCAATAAATAACTTAACATTTGAAATTGGGTCTCGGGCATTATATGATGAGGCAAACTGGCATATTAAACCAGGTGACAAAGTAGGGCTAATAGGTGCAAACGGTACTGGTAAATCAACCTTATTAAGATTGATAGTCGGTCAATATACACCTACGTCAGGTACTATATCTATGGCCAAAGACTTAAAAATTGGGTATCTAAACCAAGACTTATTGTCTTACCATTCTGACAAAAGCATTCTACACGTAGCGATGGAGGCATTTGAACGCCAAAATCAATTACATACAGAAATAGAGAATCTTCTTAAAAAATTAGAAACAGACTACTCAGATGATATCCTGAACAAACTAAGTGATAAGCAAATGGAATTTGAGGCCCTTGATGGATACAGCATCGAGTTCCGTGCGCACGAAATTTTAGCAGGTTTAGGTTTTTCAGAGGAAGAGCAGAAAAGACCTTTAGCTACTTTTTCTGGGGGCTGGCGTATGCGTGTCATGTTGGCCAGGATACTACTCCAAACCCCCGATATACTTTTGTTGGATGAACCTACCAATCACATGGATTTACCTTCTATCAAATGGTTAGAAAACTACTTACAAGCCTTTGAAGGTGCAATTGTCATAGTTTCTCACGATAGATATTTCTTAGATCGTATCATTAAGAAAACCGTAGAGTCTCGTAAAGGAAAATTAACTCTTTATGCCGGAAACTACAGCTTCTATTTGGAAGAGAAAATGCTACGGAGCGAAATTCAGTCCAATCAATTCAAAAATCAACAAGCTAAGATCAAACAAGAAGAACGCTTGATCGAGCGCTTTCGTGCAAAAGCTTCCAAAGCAAAAATGGCGCAGTCTCGTATCAAGGCTTTGGATAAGATGGAGCGAGTAGAAGATGTAGATGATGATAATCCTACCGTCAACTTCAGTTTCAAGTTTTCAAAGCCTTCCGGAAGACACGTGGTTACACTGGAAAATATTTCTAAATCATATCCTAATCTAGAAATCTTAAGAAATACTGGAGGAATAATCGAAAAGGGCGATAAAATTGCTTTGATCGGAGCCAATGGTAAAGGGAAATCCACACTATTGCGGATCGTTGCAGGTGCTGATTCAGAATATGAAGGAAAATCAGAGCATGGTCATAATGTCTCTCAAACGTTCTTTGCACAGCATCAATTAGAAGCACTCCACCTCGAAAACACCATTATCAGTGAGTTGCAAGCCTTCGCTCCCAAACATACGGAGACAGAACTGCGCTCAATCCTTGGTTGTTTTCTATTCTCGGGAGATGATGCTTTCAAAAAGATAAAAGTACTTTCAGGAGGAGAAAAATCGAGAGTAGCATTAGCCAAAGCCTTAACAGCAGACGCTAACTTCCTCGCACTTGATGAGCCCACCAATCATTTGGATATGCAATCCGTAAATATCCTTATTCAGGCATTACAACAATATGAAGGCACGTTGATTGTCGTATCTCACGATCGTTATTTCCTAGATAATGTAGCCAATAAAATTTGGTTTATTGAAGATAAAGAAATCAAGGAATATCCCGGTACATATCAAGAATATGAAGAATGGAACGCAAAACGTGATATCAAACCTTCTGATAAGACAGAGAAAAAGGTAGTTAAGGAAGAACCTAAAAAAGAAAAAATTGCACCCTCTGAGGACAGAACAAAGCTTCTGCAAAAGAAAAATAAAGAACTTGCTATACTAGAAAGTCAAATCACGTCGAAAGATCAAGAAGTAAAGGATTTGGAAATATTATTAGCAAAGGAAGAAATCTATTCAGATGCTATAAAATTACAGGAAAACACACGAAAATATAACTCTACTAAAGCCGAATACGATCAACTTCAAAAGAAGTGGGAACAACTTGCTGAAGAAATAATGGATTTGGAATCTTAAAACAAAGAAGCGGCATGAAAACATCACGCCGCTTCTTTGTTAAACTATTGGTTTATCTTCAAGTCTCCTTACAAATAAACTATAGTTTTCATGTTTTTCGACATAAATCGGCTCTCCAGCCTCAATAAAACCATCCAACGCAACAGCTTCGTACCATATCCCATCAATTTCAATTTTACCCGACGGGCGGAGAACGGTTTTAGCTACTCCGTTCTTATTGATCAAATTTACTTTGGGAACAGATGATGTATAGCCCGACTCAGCAGTTTGCTCATCTTCCAAAACCAAACGCTTAAATACCGACGACCGCATGATATTTCTACCAAAAATAACCAGTAGCGCTACTGAAAATATCATAGCACTTACAACTATCAAAAAGGAATTCACTAATAATCCAGGTTTAGAAATTTTAAAATCCAAAAAATCATTGGCTAACATCGCGAAAGCCAATCCACATAATACAAATATAATACCGAGTATACCGGCCGCCCCAAATCCAGGCACGACAAACACTTCCAACACCAGCAATAGTACACCGATAACAAATAAAGCAATCTCCCAATTGTCTGCCAGCCCTTGTAAATACAGCGGAGCGAAAAACAGCGTCGCACAAATAAGTGCCAATACCAATGCAAAACCAATTCCCGGCGTTTGTAATTCGAAATAAATACCTCCTATTATCCCCATAATAAGCAGACCGCTAATCATTGGATTAATTAAAAATCCAATAATCCGATCTATAAATGTTAATTTGTGAGTACTCACCTGTGGTAAGGAAATGGATAGATCCGTAAAAATTTCGTTCATATCTTTTACCTGTGCTTTGGCAAGATTTGCCTTTACCGCTTCAGAGGCCGTGAACGTTAAAACCTGTCCATCCTCCTTCCATTGCGGTAAAGAAACATTCGGATCGACAAAAGCTTCTGCCATTTTGGAATCCCGTCCCTTTGCCTCAGCTGTAGCCCGCATCAATCCTCTCATATAGGATTGGTATTTTTCCGGCATAATTTCCCCTTGCTGATTGACCACGCTAGCAGCCCCCAAGGAGGCGCCTCTATGCATATAGATGTAATCAGAAGCCAACGAGATTAAAGTACCGGCAGATGCCGCATTATTATTTACAAATACGATCGTTTTCATATTGGCATTTAACAACAGCGTACGTATAGAATCAGCGAAATTAACCGCTCCGCCGAAGGTATTCATTTCAACTAAAAAATAGTCAGCTTTTTCCTGCTTCGCCTGTTCATACGAATTTTTAATAATACGCCATGAGTTTGGACCTACATCTTCTTTTAGATCTGTTTTATAAATCTTCTGTGCAAAGGAAGAATTTACACTTAAACCAATAAAAAGGAGAATCAAAAGAAAGGTTTTCGTAAATTTGTTTAGCATAGTTTGTATTACAATAATGACTAAATATACGATTAATAAAGCATTCGAAAAATCTTTTCCTTATCCAATATGGAAAATCGAGGTAGACTGCACTAAAAAATGTATAGCCATCGAATATCGAAACCCAGATAATACCAGACCAACATTCGCTGTTTTTGATTTCAGGGGGCAAGATTTGCTTCATTCATTTATAGAACAAGAAAAAGAATGGACTTTAGAAGCCGTACAAGGCGACTACATGATATTAAAGCAATTTGGAAGTAATACACCTATTAAAGAAGGTATCAAAATTGTTCATATCCCCTCAAAAAATATTATTTATACAGGAATGGAATATATATTACACGATGTATTTGAGGGATATATAAAAGCGGCTCATCGTTCCATTCCATCCGGTTTAGACTTTTACATCAATATCCAAACTGGCGAAATCCAGAATCGCATTATTACACCTTTGAATTATCCCTTAATCCATGTCCACTACCCTCTTCCTTATACTGGAAAATTACCGAAATTTATGCAAAGTCTTGCGGTTGAAGACACCATTTGGCTCCAACCTATCAGAAACAATTTTATTTGGGCATATCACACCAAAGCGCATGACTCATATAATCTTCATTTATGCCTTTCATCTCGATCGGAAATTTTTGACACAAAAATTATTCTAGATAACTTAACAAAGTTAATCCCTCAACCCTACTTTCAAGTCGAAGACTATATTTTCTTTTTATCAAATACTAAACAAGAAATTGTAGCGTATTTAGTATAATTGCATGATATGAAACCTTCATGAGCTGCTACTCGACAAAGGAACTTGAGCTACCGCTGAAGGTAGATGCAACCGAGTACGAGCTCATTGATGCAATAAAAAAACAAACGATAGAACAACAATTTATTTGAATGAAAAAAAACAAAACACTTAACACGTTTCATAAAATAACATTTTTACTCTTATTTAGTGCAGTTAGCTCCACTTCAATTCAAGCAGAAGAGCATTCTAATTTCCATTCTTTAGCGCCCGACTCCGTCGGTACGGAGACAATCAATGGACAGCGCTATGTCATTCATAAACTCAATCCCAAGGATACGTATTACCAGTTAGGTCGACAATATAACGTTGTGGTAAAAGACATCATGGAGGCTAATAACAAAAAGAATCTCCGTGTAGGAGATACCGTAAAAATACCTCGTGGCCGAGCTGTTTCTGCAACTCCCCCCGCCGTAGTTGCTATACCCCCATCCAACAAAAAAGAAATCAATAACGACCCAAAGCAAATATTGGTCAACCTACAAGATATCTTGACGGAATACAAAGTGGGAAAAAGCGAAACACTATATGCTATCGCAAGAAGATTTGGCACAAATGTCAATGATATCAAAAGAATAAATGGCCTTACTTCTGACAGTTTACGTGAAGGACAGCTGTTAAAAATACCTAATGGAGATCTGCCTGAACCTATAGTCGAAAAACCGATAGAAGTTCCCATTATTATAGAGCAACATCAACCCATTGACGATTCTGACTTTAAGCCAAACAAATATGGTATCCGCGAGAAAAAGGAAAAAGGAATCGGTGTATGGATGGAAAATTTAGAGTCAGATGGTCAGAGTAATCTTGCATTGCACAAGACCGCACCCGTAGGCACCGTTCTAAAAATTACGAATCCCATGACACGAAATGTTACCTTTGCAAAAGTGGTCGGTAAATTTGCTGATAATGCGGATACCCAAGATGCCATTGTTGTATTATCCAAATCGGCTGCGTCTTTTATTGGTGCATTAGACCGAAAATTTCAAATAGAAATTACATATGGCATCCCACTCGAGTAAAATTCAGATAATTTATGAACAAACCTTATGTAATTGGTATTGCTGGTAGTAGTGGATCCGGCAAGACTTTCTTTTTAAAGAGCTTTTTGAATCATTTTGCCGTGGATGAGATCACATTAATCTCCCAAGATGACTATTATATCCCGGCTAATACCAAGACACGGGAAGAAAATCGCTTATATAATTTTGACTTACCGACATCCATAGATCGAGAAGCATTCTTCCATGACATAAAAGATCTTTTTGATGGTAAAACTGTCTTCAAAGAAGAATACACCTTTAATAACCCAAATATCAAACCTAATATACTGGAAATAAAACCCGCACCAATTTTGATTGTTGAAGGACTATTTATCTTCCATTATACCGAAATTAATGACCTATTGGATTATCGTATTTTTATAGATGCAGAAGAATCTGTAGCCTTAGAACGTCGTCTAAAGAGGGATCTCATTGAGAGAGGTTATGACAAAGATGATGTCATGTATAAATGGATAGAGCATGTCGCTCCTTCCTACAATCAATATTTACTTCCCTACAGGGATATTTGTGACAATGTATTAATAAATAACACAGACGATCCCCTATTAATTCATCAAGCTACAAATATAATTTCTGACGATTTGAGAGAAAAATTACAATTATTATAATTTAAATTAATTCTAAATAACTAACTTTGTAGCATGAATTTGCTGTACGAGTTAGAATCTACTATTAATCAGGTCGATATTACTGAATCGTCAAAAGGTCTAAATCCTTTTGGTGATTTTTCATGCTGCATTATGAAGAAGTGCTGTAAAAAATACAAGAAAGGAAAACGTTGTAAAAAATGTCCCGGCCGATTACGTTAGGTTATTCTTCTATATAATTCAAATCCTTATCAAAGCTTTCTTTCAATCGGGTTAACGCAAATATCGCAATAGCCGAAAGCAGCAAAATCATTACGGTTGCCGCGACAATAATTCCCCATAAGCTTACCAAATATCCATATAATATTGTTGAGGGTATCAATGCACCTCGCACAAAATTAGGTGCAGTAGTTGCAACCGTAGCGCGTAGATTCGTTCCAAACTGTTCCGCGGAAATTGTCACAAAAGTTGCCCAGTATCCCACTCCTAGGCCCATAAAGAAAGCTAGCCACATAAATTTTTCCGATGTAATACCCGTGCTATTCAGGTACCACAATGAAGAAAGAATAATAAGCATTTGACAAATAAATACGACCTTCTTTCTCGATTTGAGCCACTGTGCTAACAAACCGGCAAAAAAATCACCGATTGAAATCCCTAAATAGGTAAACATAACTCCTTTACCCGCGCTGAGAACGGTCTCCGCTCCCAAAGCTTTTCCAATTTCCGGCGCCTGGGTAACCAATACTCCCACGACAAACCATATCGGCAATCCGATACACAAACAGTAAACGTAACGTAAGAAACGTTCCCTATTCGAAAATAACATTCCTAAACTTCCCTTCGCCACCTCGTGATTACTTACTTGTTTAAAAAGACTAGATTCGAAAGTCCCCACCCTTAACAAAAGTAGAAACAACCCCATGCCCCCACCCACAAAGTAAGCGGTCCGCCAATTGAACCATTCCGAAACATAATATGCCAATATAGCGCCTAATACACCTACCCCTGCCACGATCATCGTGCCGTATCCCCTCTTCCTCCTGTCCATACTTTCGCTAACTAAGGTGATTCCAGCCCCCAGTTCTCCCGCTAAACCAATTCCCGCAACAAACCGAATAACACCATACGAAGTTACGTCCTGTACAAAGCCATTGTAAATATTAGCTAAGGAATACAGCAGAATAGATCCAAACAACACCCGAAGTCTACCAAATTTATCCCCAATGATGCCCCAGACCACACCACCGATCAGCAAGCCGCCCATTTGCATATTCAGTACAAACTCACCTTTAGAACGCATCAATTCTTCGGGCACACCTATATCCTGAAAAGATTCGATCCGTACAATAGAGAAAATAATTAAATCGTAGATATCCACAAAATATCCCAGTGCGGCTACAAATACCAGAAGCCCTACATTTTTAGGTTGATTATTATTCATCATGAGATTAAAGGCATGAATTTAGGGTAGAATTTTAATTAATGCAAAGCTTCTCCTTAAAAACTTTTGAAAGTCGTACTTTTGTATCATGAAATTTTCGCCCACATCACTTAAATGGATATTAAGAACCTATCCCCCTTTCCTGTTCCAGAGAATATGGATCAAGAAAGTGGAAGAAGGCTTTCGCGGCATAGAGGTTAAGATTTACAAAAGTTTTTTAAATATCAACTCCAATCGTACCGTCTTTGGTGGTACCATTTTTTCTGCTTTAGATCCACTTTATCCCATTCTATTGGATCAGATTTTTCAGGCAAATGGCCTCAAAAAGACCGTAGCATGGTTAAAATCTGCGAAAATAGAATATCGAAAACCCGGAAAAATGAACCTAGGATTTTCCGTTCGCCTAGCAGATAGCGATATAAAAGAAGCATTTACCACGATCCGAAATTGTGGAAAAGTGGTTAAAACGTTTAAAACAAATGTTTACGATACCGACGGTACGTTAATCGCTATATCATATAATGAGATATACATTAGGGATTTAACGTTTCCGATTCCTAAACGAAATGTCTATCAACCTCAGTTGGAAGATAATTAATATTAAGGTATACACGGTTCCTTGAAAACAAAATTTAGTATTCACCCACAAATTAGAATATAAATTATATACATATGAAAAAATCATTTTATGTTGCTCTGGGAGCAAGTTTAGTTTTGGTATCATGCCAGCAAAAGTCTACAAAAAATACAGTAGCTGATCAAAAATTGACAGCGGAAGCTATTGCTATACATGACGAAATTATGCCTCAGATTGCTGTATTCGACAGAAATACCGTGAAGATTGATTCCCTATTGGCTAATCTGTCCGATATCAAAAAAACAAATTCCGAAATCGACACCACTACATTGAAGAATGAATTAACCACATTAAAGCGCAATCTTGAAGATGCAACAGATAATATGATGACCTGGATGAAAGATTACAATCCAGACAGTACGGATATAGATTATCAAAAAGCGGAAGTAGAAAAGGTCCGTGAAATGAAAAAACAATTTGAAGACGTATCAGCCGAAAGCACTAAAAAACTATCTGTAACCAAATAGAAAGCCATGCATAAGTTATTCGTTCTCGGAATGATAATCTGCATCGCTTTCGCAGCATGCCAGTCAAATTCCACAACCCTTCCTATTATTGGACAGCGGGAGGCTGTAGAAAAAGAAGTTGATGGCAAGATCGTGACAGATACCGTCTACCACAGGATCCCAGCATTCTCTTTTCTTAATCAGGATAGTATTCTGATTAGCGACAAAAATTTTGATCAAAAAATATATGTCGCAAATTTCTTTTTTACACATTGCCCAAGCATTTGCCCTACCATGCAACGCAATTTGCTTAGAGCATACGAGAAATATAAAAACGATGAGCGAATTTCATTTTTGTCGCACAGTATCGATTTTAAGTATGACCAACCCCATGTTTTAAAAGAATATGCAAAAAATCTAGGTGTAGATAATGCGCAATGGCAATTCGTAACTGGTAGCAAAGCCGCCATCTACAGCTTAGCCGATGAATACTTCGTGTATACAAAGGAAGATTCTACGGTAGCGGGTGGATATGACCACTCCGGATACCTGGTACTTGTAGATCATGATAAGCATGTACGTGGTGCATACGACGGAACCAATGAAGAACAGGTTTCACAATTGCTAAAAGACATTGATATTCTCTTGAAGGAGTATGAATAATCGGCACCACATCATTTTGGCATCCATTGGCTTGTTGATAATACTCCTTCTGTATTTGTCATCATGCCAATCGAATGTCAGTATCCAAACTGCCCAATATGCTGTCAACGGTCAAAAACTTTATATTAGCCACTGTCAAAATTGCCATGGGTCCAAAGGTGAGGGGCTCGCACAGCTTTATCCACCTCTCAACGACAACGAATACTTCAAACAAAACCGGGCAAAACTAAGTTGTATTATAAGGTACGGAATGAAGGAAAGTATTGTGATCCACGGAAAAATATATAAAAATCAAATGCCAGCAAATCCGCAATTAACCGAGTTGGATATTGCCTATATTCTCACTTACATTACAACTAATTTTGGCACAAGTGATAGTATTTATAGTCACAACGAGGTAAAAGAAGCTATAAAAGCGTGCGGTACTTAAAATAAAACTTTCATGGTTCCATTGGGATCACACACAAATATGAAAGTTCTTGATGGCTTTTGAAAACATACACTTTCAAAAAAAAGGTTTTCAAACGGGGAGAATGAAAACCTTTACTAACCAATTATAAACCTAAATTATGATACCACAAAGATAAGTGTAAAAAATACACCCGTCAAGCCTTTTCTTAAAACTTAATAATTTCTTAACACGAAGTATTCTTTAGTCGTTTTAGCCGACACTTTTCAACATTTTCCATTTCCAGATATCATTTATTATATAACAATAATTTGACACTAAAAATGATCTAAGATGGTTACTTTTGTAACCGAATGAACGTTCAATTGACAGAAAAAATAGAAATTATATTTAAGAGCACCTTGGAATTAATCTGTGAAAAGGGTTTTCACGGAACACCAATGAGCCAAATCGCAAAACAGTCTGATGTAGCTATCGGTACGATATATCATTATTTTCCATCAAAAGATAATTTGATCATCGAATTGTTTTGCTACTGTAAACAGAAAATAAACAATTACATATTTTCGGATTGGGACTCTACGCTAAGTTACAAATCCCGCTTTTATATCGTAATGCGAAAATTTTGCGTCTTCTACCTCGAAAACACAGATATGTTTAGTTTTATGGAACAATTTCATAATTCGCCATACTTAGAAATTTCAAGAAATTCGTGGGAAAAAAATCTGAATGAGGAAAATAATATTATGGCCTTTTTATATGAAGGTATGCGAATCGCAGAATTGCGAAACATTAATATTTATATCCTGACTTCCTCTTGTATTGGCGTGGCAACCTCATTTGCCAAAAAAGTCATCTATGGTCCTCTAGAATTTACGGATGAAAATTTAAATGAAATGATAGAAATAATTTGGAATGGCGTAAAACAACATGATTAATAGAAAAGGTTCATATTTCTAAAACCGGACATGCTATATAACAACTTAAAAACACATTATACATATATGAATTTCAACTTTAAGCCTTTAATTGCTTTTGTATTTTTAGCAGTAGCTACTATTGGAGTACACGGTCAGACTTCACGGCAAGATGGATTAAACAGCAATGCAAGCTTAGACGAACTTATCGATTACGCACTACGCAATAAAATCGAATTAAAGCAAGCTGGAATTGACCAGGAAATCGGAGAGAGAGAAATTGCCTCTGCCCTTTCCGGCTGGTTTCCTCAGATCAGTGCTACAGGTAGTTTAAGCCACAACCTTATAGTACCCATCGCCAATATTGGCGGGCAGAATATTCGCATGGGGCAAGCCAATAACAGCGCTTTAACTTTTCAGGCAGATCAAGCAATTTTGAGCCCTGAATTATTCCAAGCATCAAAGGCTGCGCGTTACGTACGTCAACAAAACGATCTCAGTGTAGAGGACACCAAAATTAACACCGTTGTAGATGTCAGTAAGGCTTATTATGATATTTTAACCAGTGAAGAACAGATTAATATTATTGACGAGAACATACTCCGTTTACAAAGACAGTATAATGAGGCTAAGGCACGTTATGAAACAGGCTTAGTCGATAAAACCGATTTTAAACGAGCACAGATTTCACTCAACAACGCAAATGCAGAATTAAAATCTGCAAAAGAAATGCGTAAGTACAAATACGACTACATGAAATTATTGCTCAGTATGCCACAAGGTGAACAGATCACCCTCTCTTTTACAAATCAAAACATGGAATCCAATATCTTATTAGATACCGCAGAACTGCTCCAAGTGGCTAAACGTGTGGAGTTCCAACAATTGCAGACCCTTCAGGAAATCCAACGGCTAAATACGCAATATCAGAAATGGAATTACCTACCGCGTTTGAGTGCGTACGGCAACTACGGACTGAATTATCGTAATGATCGCTTTGCCAATTTATATTCTGACAATTTTCCTGCTTCGACGATAGGGTTAAATTTGACGATACCTATCTTTCAAGGAACGAAACGAGTACAGGAAATCAAGAAATCGCAGTTACAAGAAGAGCGTCTGAAATTGGATATGGAAAATTTAGAGAACCAGATCAGCACGGAGTACTCTGCAGCTATGGCCTCTTACCGGGCCAATATGAACGAGTGGCGCAATGCAAGAGAAAATATGGATCTATCAGAAGAAGTATATAATACCATCAAATTACAGTATGATGCGGGAGTTAAGACCTATCTTGAGCTTATGACCGCAGAGACAGATTTGAAAACTGCACAATTAAATTACCTCAATGTACTCTATGCCGTATTATCCAGCAAGCTAGATATCCAAAAAGCATTAGGCACCGTCAACACGATAAATTAATAACATTACACCTCAACAAGAAATATACCATACAATGAATAAGAATCTATTATTTACGTCTTTACTTATTAGTTCAGGATTACTTTGGCAATCTTGTGGATCCAATGAGCAAAAAGGTGCACCGACACAGCAAGGGGAGATAGCTATCCCTGTAAGTACCGCTGTTGTCCAAAAAGAAATCGTCTCCGGTACACGTAATTATCCAGCCAACGTGGTACCCTTGCAGGAAACCGAAATCCGTGCGGAAGTAACAGGTTATATCACCAATATATATATAAGTGATGGATCATACGTTAATAAAGGACAACGATTATATGAAATCGACCGGGTACGTTATCAGGCCGCTGTAGACCAAGCAAAGGCGAATCTGGAAATAGCAAAGGCTAATCTAGAAAGAACAGAGAAAGATCTACAACGTTATCAGACACTATCCGATCAAGATGCAATCGCAAAACAAACGCTTGACTATGCCTTCACGGATGTCAATAACCAAAAAGCGCAGGTACAAGCAGCCGAAGCTGCCCTCACTACTGCACGCACTAATTTGCAACGGTCGGTAATTATAGCACCCTTCTCAGGTAGCGTCGGTATTTCGCAAGTGCGCAATGGTGCCTTGGTCAGCGCAGGAACAACCCTGTTAAATACCATCAGTTCAACGAATCCTATCGCTGTCGAATTTCCAATCAGTGAGAAAGATATTACCGAATTCACCAAACTACAAGCAGGTAGTGCTAATACGGAAATATACGTAACGTTACCCGATGGCACGAAATACGAGGCTCCCGGAAAAATATCAACCATCGATCGAGCAGTAGATAGTCAAACCGGAACGTTAAAAGTAAGAGCGTCCTTCCCGAATGGTGATAACCTACTACGTGCGGGGATGAATGCAACGCTCAATGTACAAAGCAAATCAGCAACAGAAGAGCTTATCATTCCTTATAAAGCCATCTTTGAACAATTGGGTACATTTAACGTATACACTGTAAATGACAGTAGTAAAGTGGAGCTTAAACAAGTCGCGTTAGGTAGTAAAATTGGTGACAAAGTAGTTATCACGCAAGGGTTAGAAGTAGGCCAAAAGATCGTAGTAGATGGTACTACAGCGCTAAGACCCGGTGCTACAATAACAGACAATGCAGAAAGTAAAAAATAGTATTTGCTAGGATCCAAATTAAAAAATAATGATTTCAGAAGTATTTATAAAAAGACCGGTCACAGCGATCGTGATATCCATCCTGATCTCTGTGCTCGGATTGATATCCATTACGACACTGCCGATTAGTCAATATCCATCTATCGCCCCCCCTACGGTAACCGTAACGGCAAATTATACGGGTGCCGATGCCCAGACAGTTGAGCAGACCGTTACGACGCCAATAGAGAGTCAGATCAATGGTACACCTGGTATGATCTACATGTCATCCAACAGTACTTCCAATGGTCAATCACAGATTACGGTGACCTTTGAAGTAGGAACAGATATCGACATTGCCACATTAGACGTACAAAACCGTGTAGGCATTGCCGAACCCTCCTTGCCCGAGGCTGTGCGTCGGTTGGGGGTTACCACACGTAAGGCAAATACCGATATCCTGATGTTGGTATCTTTGGTATCGCCTAACGGCACCCGTGATGACAAGTTCCTGTCCAATTATGCCAATTTATATGTCAAAGACGCGTTGATGCGTGTAACAGGTGTAGGTGATGTAACCGCATTTGGCCAACCGTTCTCGATGCGTGTATGGCTTGATGCCAACAAATTGGCAAATCTAAATATGTCCCCAGCGGATATCTCTACGGCAATTGGTGAACAGAATATACGTGTACCGGGAGGTAGTGTGGGCGGGCGTCCGCAGGAATCCAGTACCGTATTCGAATACCCGG
Source organism: Sphingobacterium olei (assembly GCF_005048855.1). Lineage (GTDB taxonomy): Bacteria > Bacteroidota > Bacteroidia > Sphingobacteriales > Sphingobacteriaceae > Sphingobacterium > Sphingobacterium olei. The sequence continues at coordinate 485,475 of NZ_SUME01000001.1, read as the reverse complement.
TAATTACGGATAGTGATCTATCCGATGTAGACGATTTCGAAAATATTGTGGTGAAAACCAATATAGACGGATCCATTGTATTGCTAAGAGATGTAGCCCGTATAGAATTAGGTCAATTTAGTTATGGAACCAGTACGAAAGTAAACGGGATGACCTCTACCGGTATGATGATCAATCAAACACCAGGGGGTAATGCGGTACAGACTGCAGATGGTATCTATGCGGCCCTTGACAAACTTCAGGAATCTTTTCCCGAAGATGTCGAGTATGTGGTTGGATACGAAACCGTATCTGTTGTCAATGCTTCTATCGAATCGGTCATACATACATTATTAGAAGCCCTTCTCCTTGTTACGGTAGTTGTCTTTTTCTTCCTACAAAGCTGGAGGGCGACACTCATTCCCGTATTAGCAATTCCAGTATCCATTATCGGTACATTTATATTCTTTACCCTATTTGGCTTCTCTATCAACAACCTGACTATGCTTGCATTTGTATTAGCCATTGGTATAGTTGTGGATGATGCCATTGTGGTCGTAGAGGCTGTTCAGCATTATATAGATCACTATAAAATGAGTGCCAAGGAGGCTACCGTACGAGCGATGAAAGACATTACAGCGCCGGTAATTGCTATCGCATTAATCCTTGCTGCCGTATTTGTACCGGTAGGTTTTATACCTGGTATGGTAGGTCAGTTATACCAACAATTCGCTATTACAATTGCTGTCTCTGTAATGCTATCCGCCTTTATAGCCCTTTCATTGACACCAGCATTGTGCTCGTTGTTATTAAAACCCACCAGTGTCAAAAAAGAATCTAGAGGACTGAACAAGTTTTTCTATAAGTTTAATGTTTGGTTTGATAAGGTTACATATAAATATTCCAAAGGCGTCCGGAAAGCTATCAAAGCTGCTCCTCTCGCCCTTATCCTTCTATTATGTATCTTCATCGGTACAGGTTGGATGTTCCAAACCAAACCTACAGGGTTTATTCCTTCCGAGGATGGAGGAATGTTTTTCGCAGGTGTAACACTACCTGAAGGATCGTCCTCAAGCCGAACCGACTCCGTATTAACGGAGCTTGAGACCGAACTACGGAAAGATTTCCCCGAAATAAACTACATCACCGCAATATCGGGTATCAATATTTTGAATCGTGCGTTCAAACCCAATGGTGCTACGCTATTCGTTTCGCTAAAGCATTGGAATGAACGTAAGCGCACAGCTGGTGAGATCACGGGAGCGATTATGGGTAAATTTAGTCAATACCCTAAAGCCCGTATTCTTGCGGTAACACCTCCCGCTATTCCAGGTCTAGGTACTTCCGGTGGTTTCTCCATGCTACTGCAGGATTTACAAACTGTGGATATCAAAGAATTTGAAGCCACGGTTGGCAAATTTCTGATGGCCGCCAATCAGCGCCCCGAACTCGGAATGGCCTATACCCTATTTAACTCGAACTCTCCGAACTATAAATTAGAAGTCAATAGAGAACAAGCCAAACGTATGGGGGTGCCTATCTCCAGTATCTATGCTACGATATCGTCTTATTTGGGAAGTAGCTATGTCAATGATTTCACGAAGTACGGACGTAACTTCCGCGTAGTAACCCAGGCAGATGTTGAATACCGTATGAATATAGAAGACATCAATAAGCTTTATGTAAATAACGTACAGGGTAATCCAGTTCCTATGGGATCTTTGGTAAGTTATGAACTTGTCACTATGCCTTCGATTATCAATCACTACAATATTTTCCGTAGTATTGAGGTAAGCGGAAGTGCCGCTCCTGGGTATAGTTCGGGAGATGCATTGAAAGCCTTAGAAGAGGTTGCTGCAGAAAATCTGCCCAACGGATATGACTATCAGTTTTCGGGATTATCTTTACAGGAAAAGCAGTCTGGATCACAAACAATACAGATCTTTGCATTATGTATCCTATTTGTATTCTTGCTCCTAGCATCCTTATACGAAAGTTGGTCCGTACCATTCTCTATCCTGTTATCCGTCCCTTTGGGTGTGTTTGGAGCTATTTTGGCATTAACCTTATTACCGCAGCTTGATAACAATATCTTTGCGCAAATTGGTTTGGTAACCATCATCGGTCTAGCGGCCAAGAACGCGATTCTAATTGTAGAATTTGCAAAAGAAAGGGTCGATATCGGTATGAATCTAATTGATGCTACCCTTGATGCCGTCAAATTACGTCTAAGACCTATTATCATGACATCGTTGGCATTCATCCTAGGTATTATTCCGCTGATGCTTTCCACAGGCGCGGGAGCAGTATCCCGTCAAACTATCGGTTGGACCGTATTCGGTGGTATGACTGCCGCTACATTCTTAGCCATTTTCTTCGTACCCGTTCTTTTTGTAGTCATCACCAGACTGGCTTACGGAAAGAAAAAATTAGCTGAATTAGAAGCTAATTTTGACGAAGAAAAGAAAAAGAGCTTGAGTGCACATTAATAAGTTAATATATTTTCACCCGTTCAAGAGCCGACTTATTTAGTTGGCTCTTGTTGTTTTAGCGCGATAAAAATTAATCACTTTAGTAATCAATAGGTTTAACAAATGGCACTAAAATATTTTTGGAAAATAAGCTAGAAAACCTATATTTGCATCGTCATCAAGATACAGCAAGCCCAGCTGGCGGAATTGGTAGACGCGTTGGTCTCAAACACCAATATCTTCGGATGTGCCGGTTCGACTCCGGCGCTGGGTACTTAACAGGAAAAGCGAGCGATGATTGTCTCGCTTTTCTTTGTTTAATGCCGTTTTGAGGACATAGAGTAAACCTTGACACGGGTGTTTTTTTACTCACGCTGATAGTTTTTGTCGACATTTTGTAGACATACATTCTGATCATCCTCTCATCAATCGATTCCAAAGTCATATTTTTTTCATTCCTTCAAAAACATATTTGTAACAAATACGTTATAATTAAAATCCTATAATATAACATGAAGTTACACCACTATTGCTTATTAGCGGGTGGATTGTGGGGGTGTATGCATTTACAGTCAACTGCACATGGGCAACAGCTCGATTCACTAAGAAACACCTCCAAACAACCATCCCTCATTCAGGACACCCTGCTTCAAAAAAGAAGCATCCTTTCTACTCAAACTCCTATTCAGGATAAAAGCAATCCTCGGCCGCAACAGCCATCCATTACTACCGACTCATTGATTCAAGGGCAAGTGCTCAACGAAAATGGTTTGCCACTTAGAGCTGTTACCATCATCGCTATAAAGGGCAAAAGTGTGGTGGGAACAGACGATCAGGGCAAATTTTCAATCGCGGTAGCGGCACAAGATTCGATCGAAGCCAACATGATGGGCTACGAACGTGCTGTCATAGCTGTCGGTCAACAAAAAGAAGTCGTCATTCACATGAGTCCTTCTGCAGCTCAGAAAATTGACGAAGTCGTCGTGATCGGATATGGAACTGCACTTAAGAAAAATTTAACCGGATCGGTCAGCTCATTAAAAGGTTCTGCATTTCAACAACAGGCCATCACCAATGGAGAAGAGGGTATTGCCGGAAAGATAGCCGGGGTACGTGTTAGTCAAACCTCTGGTGTACCCGGTTCGGCCATGAATATCAAGATACGAGGCCTTAATTCCATCACGGCATCCAGCACACCGTTGTACGTAATAGATGGTCTGCCCCAATCGCATATGCGAAATGTCAATCCTCGTGACATCGCCTCCATAGAAGTGCTAAAAGATGCATCTGCCGCTGCCATCTATGGCTCTCGTGGTGGAAATGGGGTAATCGTAGTCACCACTAGATCAGGTTCTGCAGGGCACTTACAGCTGGAGTTTAACAGCTATGCCGGTTATCAGACAGTGGATAAAAAACTGCCCATGATGAATACCGAAGAGTATACAAATTATATCCGCTTTGTTAGGAACGAGCGGTTCCGACTTACTGGGGGAGATCTGTCCGCTCCCATCAGTAGTCGTCCCGAAGCCTTTCAGTATCCCGATTCCTATGCTAACCCCAGTTTACTTCCCAATAACAACTGGCAAGATCTAGTTTACAGAAATGCATCCATGCAAAATTATGATCTTAATGTATCTGGAGGGGGCGAGATCGGAACATTCAATATATCGGGAGGCTATCTCAAACAAGATGGTGTGATGCGATACACCGGCTTTGAAAGATATAACCTTCGAGCAAATACACATTTCCAGTTTAGCGAAAAATTCAACATAGGTGCCAACGTAGCTGCTGCTTTCAGCCGTCAACAGGATCCGGTTACCGAGGGAAAAGAGAGCAACGCACATTATGCTATTGTCATGCCTCCCGTGGTAGAGCAAGATCAGAACACCGAACGTACAGGTTACTCGCAAGCACATACTTTTGTTAATCCACTGATCCGTCTGCAGGAAATGACAGCCAATGGCAAAGGAAATAACGTACACATCAATACATTCGCCGAGTACCGACCCATAACGAGCCTTAGACTACGAACCCAACTTGGATACAATTACCATAATGCAACATACAATGAGTTTATTCCATTCAACGTGAATAAAGGTGTGCAGGCACAAGGGATGGCCACCAACCGCAACTCATTCAACATGAGTATACAGAACACAGTCACCTACACGCCGGATCTCGGCAGCAACCACTACCTCGATGTATTAGTAGGGCAGAGTTTTGAGAGAAATAACGAGGAATATATGGCAGCTGGAGGCAACGGATATCCAAACGATCTGCTCCCTTGGCTGAATAATGCTTCTATTCCGACGTTAGCGACGTCCAATGCCACGGCAAATAGTATAGCGTCTTATTTCGGCAGGGTACAATATCATCTAATGGATCGCTACCTTATATCAGCTTCCGCCCGCTACGACGGATCTTCGCGGTTTGGTCAAAACCATAAATGGGGGCTATTTCCTTCCCTATCAGCGGGCTGGAAAATAAATGAGGAAAACTTCCTAAAAGATGTAGAACAAATTTCATTACTCAAAGTACGCGCTTCGTGGGGACTAGCCGGTAATGATAGAATTGGCGATTACGAACATATCGCTTTACTTGCCGCACAAAATTACAATCTTAACGGGGAAGTTTTTAATGGCCTCGTCCCATCCACTATCCCCAATGATGATTTAAGTTGGGAAAAGACAACATCAACCAACATAGGTCTCGATCTCTTCCTATTTGCAGACCGCTTACAATTCACGGCAGATGCATACCTCAATAATACCACGGATTTGCTACTGAGCGTGCCCACGACTAGACTATCGGGATTTTCATCCATTCGAAAAAACATTGGAAAAGTAGAAAATAAGGGATTGGAATTCCAGCTAGCTTCTACTAACATTCAAAAATCTTCGTTTACTTGGACCTCCAATCTCAATTTTTCATTAAACAGGAATAAAGTACTGGATTTGGGTACCCAGACCAGTTCTATTATCGTCAACACATGGGGGGCAGATGCGTTCATCACCCAGGTAGGTCATCCCATAGGTAGCTATTATATGTACAAAACAGATGGATTATTAATGCCCGAAGATTTTAATGACCAGGGAAATGCAACAGTTCCCATTGCCTCAGGACAAATCGAAGGGAATGTGAAAATTGTCGACGCAAATGGCGACGGCATCATCAACACCCAAGATCAAGTAGTCCTCGGAAACAATCAACCCAGCTTCCTGTATGGGATAAGCAACAATATCACCTTTAAAGGCTTCGAATTCAGCTTTGATTTACAGGGGTCTAAAGGAGGTAAGATTTTTTATCAGGGTCGCAGAGGATTCGATAACGGTGTGGGCGATGGTAGTAATCAATATCAACGATGGCTATACTCTTATAAAACCACGGAGATGGAGGCCTCCATCCCATCAGGTGCCAATATGGAATGGGACGGGATAACACCCAATCAGTTTGGCGTTAATCCGGTTTATAACGACACCTGGTTATATGATGCATCTTTCTTACGGATCCGTAATATTACTCTAGGATACAACTTCGAAGAAAATATACTACAGCAATTACGGATCAGTAAAGCCAGAATCTACCTTATGGCAGATAATCCATACACCTTTACCAAGTATCCCGGAGCCAATCCCGAAGCCAATAACGGGGGGAATGAAAGTACATCTGCCGGCGTAGACTACGGCTCCTACCCCATATCACGAAGATTTACATTAGGTATCCAACTCATTTTTTAATAATGAAGAACACATCAAGAACATATAAGACATTGTTTATCGTCATGTTGACTACCATCGGATTAATGAGCTGCAACAAGGATATTGACCTCGCTCCGGAGTCCAATTATAACGCAAAGGACTTTTACAAATCCGAAAATGACTTTACACTTGCTATCGCTGGTACATATGGCGGATTACGCGGCATCCACAGTTACCAATATCCCATTGTAGTCGAAAGCCTCAGTGACAATGTCAGTACCTCTACGAACAACCCCTATACACGTCTTACGCTTAATGATGGTGATGCAAATGTGTTATCTCTATGGTCAGCATACTGGACCATTATCAACCGTACCAATAATATCTTAGATCAGATTGATGGCGGCGAGTTCTCTACACCCACCCTACAAGATCGTATAAAGGGCGAGGCGTTATTCATTCGTGGATTCTGTTATTTCCAACTAGGGTGGCTATTTGGTGGCGTTCCACTAGTAGATCATGTCACTCCCGAACATGAATTACTCCAACTTACACGTACCTCCCAGGCGGAAACCCTCGCTTTCGCCGCACAGAATCTAGAGGCCGCAGCAACACTTCTTCCAGAAGAAAACACAGGTGGAAACCTGGGAAGGGCAACAAAATTTTCAGCCCTCGGTTTACTCGGGCGCTTACATCTATTTACCAAGGACTATAATAAAGCCAAAGAAGCACTTTCCCTCGTTATTCAATCGGAAAATTACGATATGTACCCCGACTATAAAGATTGTTTCTTGAACACAAAAGACAATGGTATTGAACATGTTTTTCAGATTCAATATACCGAAAGGTTGATCAATCAGGGCAATCCGCTAGTCTACACATTAGTTCCGGAAAATATACGTTCACCTCAATTTCCCAGTGGCGGACGGTCACTGTGGCTTGCCGTTTCCAATGATCTATATGAAGCTTATGAAGAAGGCGATCTACGTCGTGATATCACCATCCAAAAAGGGTATGTTACCAGCAGCAATGTCACAGATGAAAACACATTACTTTATATCAAATACGCACACGGAACCGTTCCAGGATTACCAGAAGATAATGATGTTAATCTCTCGGTCCTGCGGTATACAGACGTCCTATTGATGTATGCCGAAAGCTTAAATGAGCTGGAATATGAGGTAGATGGCGAGGCGCTATCCATTTTAAACGCCGTACGCGAGCGGGCAGATCTAGATTTTTACAATCCATCCGATCTCACTACACAAGATCAATTTCGCGAAGCGTTATTCAAAGAACGCCGAGTGGAGTTTGCCTGTGAATTCTTTCGTTGGTTTGATCTCATACGCCAGGGCCGCGATAAAACTTCTTCCATCATGACCAATTTTCTCATTCGCACCGATGAAGGCAGCGGCACCTATGTGTTTAATGATAAATTTATGTTATTGCCAATTCCTGCTGCCGAAAGACAAGTAAACAATAGCTTGGAGCCGAATCCAGGCTACTAACTTCACAACAACTATGGCACTGTCCCAAACGACGGTTCCGTAGTTGTGTGAACAATTTATCATAAATTACTAATTTCACATACTAATGCGCTGTTACCTAATAAAAAGTGCTGAATATCGCGAGATAAAATAACGGAGAGGTGATCTTATTAACACGTCACACAGATTTTACCGAACCAATATATACCGATCGGTATTATTTTAATATATTTGCATTGAGATAATAAAACGAAAATGTCCAAAGCAGAGAAAACCAGGCAATTTATTATTGAAAAAACTGCCCCCATTTTTAACAAAAAAGGTTATTCAGGTACTTCATTGTCAGATATTACAGAAGCTACCGGACTTACCAAAGGGAGTATCTATGGTAACTTCGGGAACAAAGATGACGTTGCTTTAGCTGCGTATGAATACAATTCCACATCATTAAACAAGCGCATTAAAATCTCTATTTCCGAAAAATCTACCGCCCACGAAAAATTAATTGCTTTTATCGAATTTTATAGAGACAATTGGACATCAATTTTTGAAAGCGGGGGTTGTCCGCTATTAAATACTGCTACCGAGGCAGACGACCACCTTCTTTTTTTAAAGACAAGCGTACAGAAAAGTTTTAAAAACTGGTCGGATACCATTATTCAAATATTGAATGAAGGCAAAAACAGTAATGAGTTTAAAAAAGCAATAGATACGTCCTATTATGCACACTCCTTTATCATGTTAATTGAAGGAGGTATACTGCTCGCCAAAATTTCAAACAATCAACAGCTTCTGTTCATCGCTTTGGATAGAGTTATTAAGATCATTAATGATGAAATAGTCAAGTAATTTTTTTGAGCAACAATATACCGATTGGTATATGTAATAGAAATTTTAACACGAAGAAAACTTTAACACAAATGCTCAACAAAATACATACATAGATGGAACATCTCGTTCAACGTATTGAAGATAAACACAATAAATGGTTGATCAGAGAAATTGGGTTCAGATACAATGAAAAATAATTTTTACCAATGGCATATATTGCATATCAAATGATTAGCTTGTATTCCTGAAGAAGAAATAACATATACAAATGAAAAGAGTAGTAATAACAGGGTTGGGAACGATAAATCCCCTCGGAAATGATATCCAGACATTTTGGAATAATGCGATATCCTCCAAGAGTAGTGCTAGTTTAATAAGCAGATTCGATGCATCAAAATTTAGAACACAGATTGCATGTGAGGTTCAAAATTTTGATCCAACTAAATATTTAGACCGAAATGAGATTAAGAGAAGCGATTTATTTACACAATTTGCCTTGTATAGTGCTACACAGGCTTTAGAAGATTCCGGATTAACTATTTCCGCCATGAACCCTTTCGATATTGGTGTTATTTGGGGAGTGGGACAAGGTGGTATGGAAACATTTGAAACCGAAGTAGAAAACTATGTACAAGGTAATTATATACCGCGGTTCAGTCCTTTTTTTGTACCCAAGTTAATTGTCAATATGGCATCGGGGATGATATCCATGAAATTTGGTTTACAAGGAATTAACTACACCACTGTTTCAGCCTGTGCAACATCCAACACAGCAATTATGGATGCATTCAACTACATCCGTTTGGGCAAAGCCAAGGTATTTATTACCGGGGGATCGGAGGCTCCTATAACGGCCGCTTCCATTGGTGGTTTTTCGGCTATGAAAGCCATGTCAACCCGAAATCACGATCCACTTACAGCCAGTCGCCCTTTCGATCAAAATCGGGATGGTTTTGTTATGGGTGAAGGAGCGGGTGCATTGGTATTGGAAGAATATGAGCATGCCAAGAAAAGAGGCGCAAAAATCTACGCAGAGTTAGCAGGCGCAGCGATGACAGCCGATGCCTACCACATGACATCTCCACACCCCGAAGGTCTTGGTGCAGCCAAGGCAATGGAATTAGCCTTAGAAGAAGCGCGATTGAATGCTTCCGAATTAGGTTATCTCAACCTACACGCTACTTCAACCCCGGTAGGTGATATCAGCGAATTAAATGCCGTTTATAAGGTCTTTAAACAATCGGAAAATATGGTCGTCAGCTCCACTAAATCAATGACTGGTCATTTGCTCGGAGCCGCAGGTGCTATAGAAGCTATTCTAGCCATAAAATCCATCAATGAAGGTATAATCCCGCCTACTATTAACGTCGAAAACCTCGACACCAATATTCCTGAGGGCATCCAAATTATCGTGAATGATGCATTAGAAAAGCGAATAGATACAGCAATGAGCAATGCTTTTGGGTTTGGTGGGCATAATTCGACGGTGATATTTAAGAAGCTGTAACAAACAGGAGTTCTTGCAATCAGATTGAGATCGAGAGATATTGCACCATTATTTCTTAAAAAATTAGTGGTACAACGAAATCTATAGCGATCTTTTCGTCAATACAATAGGTTCCTCATCCATCACTACAATAGTATGTTCATGTTGCACCGCAAGGCCCGCTTTGTTACCCAGCAGTGTCCATCCATCGGGCTGTTCCACTACGAGTGTAGATCCCGTTGTAATAAAGGTTTCAATAGCCACCACCGAACCTTTACGAAAGCACCTTTTATCGCTCGGATCGTAATAGTTGAGTATATTATCAGGCGCTTCATGCAGCGCCCTTCCCAGCCCATGTCCGGCTAGGTTTTTGATAACACTATAGCCTCTTTTTCGGGCAGTAGTTTCAATATATCGTCCTATTGCGTTGATTCTAACCCCACCGCGTATACGTGCAATAGCACCATCCAAAATATAACGAGAAGCTATAAGCAACGGGGTGTGACCATTTATATCCCGCCCGACAACTATTGATCCGCCATTATCCGACCAATAGCCATTCAATTCAGCCGATACATCGATATTAAGCAGGTCACCCTCTTCAAGGATCCGGGATGCAGATGGCACACCATGTGCCACTTCATTGTTTATACTGATACAGGTTGCTCCGGGAAAACCGTATGTAAGCGAAGGTGCCGATCGAGCCCCGTATTGGGTTAAAATCGCTGCACCATACTCATCCAGCTCTTTCGTAGACATTCCAGGTACCGCATATTTTTGCATTTCTATAAGTGCAAAGGAAACGACTTCACTAACTCTTTTCATTTCCTCCAATTCTTCGTTATTTGTGATGATCATATCGTGTTTGTTTTCACAAATGTAATCATCAAGGTTCTGCTGACGGTAGTAAGAAATGGACAATTATATAAAATTCAATCAAGAGTTCATATCTTTGTACGCTATGCCCATCAACTATCTTACAGCTATTCGATCTCATGATACACAAGCATACATTCGTGTAGAACCATCTCCCGCTATTACTGCGTATATTGAAGGATTTTATCTGTTTAGCGGAGAAACTAGCCGTCGCCCCATTCCTCTCTTCAATGATGGCTATCCTTCACTGATATGTATGCCATTATCAGACAGCATCAGCATAGTCAATACGCATCGTGGTACACAATCACTTCAATCCTTCTGGACCTGTGGGAATATATTACATCCTACGTCTTGGTACAGCGAAACTATCCACGGAACCGTATTAGTTGTGCGTTTTTATCCGCATACATTTTCACATCTTTTTGGTGTCTCTGCAGATTTCTTTGCTTCACACCCCGTATGCAATTTAACGCAATTGTTGGATGAAAAAAGCTACCTGCAATTAAAAAACTCTTACTATACGTGTATAGGACTAAAACAGCAAATAACAACCATTGAGTCGTTTATCAAAAACAGAGCAACCATATCCGTTCCTATTCCACCGATATTAATGGATCGATTAAATACCATACAGCATAGTCAATTTTTAAGTAGTCGAAATCTTACAACTGGTATACACTACAAATGGTGGCAACGAAGTTTTAAAAAATATGTAGGATTTTCACAAAAGCAGTACATCAATTTACACCGTTTTCTTGAAGCCTATAAAGAGCTGTATTTCAACAGACAACACCCTCTTATTCAAATAGCACTAGAGGTTGGCTATTATGACGACAATCACTTGATCAAAGATTTTAAAAAATATATCGGTACTTCGCCAAAGGCACATTTTAATCGGTAGCTATTTTATTAGCCCGTCACATTCACCCAATTTCCGTTATTTCGGCGACTCCAATGCGCTGCATCGATAAATTTACAGACCGTAAGCGTCTCCTCTTGATTAAATGGGGGAATACCTGTTTCAAAGAATTCAATGACCACTTGTAATAAATGTCGATAACCGTCAAATTTACCCAAGGTAACGACGCTGTCATTGTAAAATACCGCACCTCCAAAGTCTGATATTTTACGTCTTATACCTCGCAATGTGCCCAATCGTCCGCCGCTCCATTCTCCAATAAAGAGGTCTTCTGTAACACCACAAACGGCTTTCACCCTGAGGCATTCGGTGCCCATAATAGCGACCAGCATCTCTACACCATGTATACCATACCAATACAGGTCTTTATGGGAAGGTTCGACCCACGCTGGCGAATAGATATCGGCACCAACAACAGCTTTACGGTCAATCTCGACCACAGAAGGCATAAATCGTAAAGCACTGCTCGAAAAAACAGGTATCTGGTGCGCAGATGCCAACAAAAATATTTTTTCAGCTTCCTGCCATGAATTACTGATAGGTTTATCGATAAAAAGAGCTTTACCCGCACGGATTACCACTTCGGCCTGCTTAAGATGAAGATTTCCATCATTAGTCTCCAATAAAACACAATCCACATCAGCAACCAGTTGTTCTATGCTTTTTACTATTTTGACACCGTATTGCTGTATTTCCGATGTATATTTCGTTATTCGTTCACCATTGGTAGCAACAGTCGGACTGCCATACGGAAAAGCCGCCACTACGCTATATCCTTTATAGCGATCCGTTGACGAAAGATTAAGTTCCTTTGTAAATGCAATTGCGTGAGACGAATCTAACCCAATAATACCAATCCTTTTTCCGTCCATTATAGGTCGTATTTGTGCTTTAAGGTCAAACATCGGAACAGAAGCACAGAAAAACGTTAGAAGCTGCAAAAAATTCCTGCGATCCATCATAAAGAATTAGAGTTATCCTTATCTAATATGTTTATTGCGGCGTAAGCCATGGAAAGCATCGCATGCATAAACGCACCCTCATCAACATCAAAACGTGCATTATGCAAGCCAAACTGTTGTTTTTTCATTTCGTTTCGAATACCTATCAGAAAAAAAACGGCGGGATATTGGCGCGAATAATGCGCAAAATCCTCTGCTGCCATCCATATGCCTATTTCGTTAACTGTATCACTACCTAATATTTCCTCGAATAGCCCTCTAGCAACTCCAGCAAGTTCCGGATCATTATACAGGAAAGGATAGCCATGCCTAACCTCAAGCTCCACCTCGGCTCCAAGTACCGCAGGAATCTCGCGAATCATCTGTGTAATCTGCTTCAGAGCGACTTGTCTCCATTGCTCGTCCATAGTCCGAAAAGTCCCCTCCATGAACACCTCTTCCGGAATAACATTAGCAGCTCCATTACCGATAAATCGCCCAAAAGTTAATACTGAAGGGACAGATGGATCAGCTCTACGGCTAATGATTTGCTGCAAAGAAGATAAAAGTTGTGCTCCTATATATACAGGATCCACAGCTTGATGAGGTTCTGCCGCATGTCCACCTTTTCCTTTAATACGTATATAAAATTCATCACTGGAAGCCATAAAACGCCCAGGACAAATCCCTACTTTTCCAGTATCGAGCCGCGGACTTACATGAAGCCCCAACACAGCTTTGATCCGGTGAGTATGCTCCTCAAAAACCCCTGCACGCAATACTTCCTGTGCACCTCCCGGTATACGCTCTTCAGCAGGCTGAAAAAGAAAAATAACCCTACCTGAAAACGCTGATGCTGCTGATTTAAGAACTGCCGCTACACCAAGTAGATTGGCACTATGAAAATCGTGCCCACAAGCATGCATTACTCCTTCTTCCATAGATCGGTAATCTACCTCATTCATCTCCTGAATAGGAAGCCCATCCATATCTGCCCGCAAAACAATAGCATCATCTGCGGCGCCCCTCAGGCCATCGATCCATGCAAATACGCCTGTAGTCGCAATAGACGTATGAGGTATTTCTAACGCATCCAATTCTGCCTTTATAAAAGTGGACGTCTGGTATTCCTGAAACGACAATTCCGGATGCTGATGTAGAATTCTCCTGATTTTCACCACATTTTCAAACTGCTCTTCCACCAATGATCTTAATTGCTGCTGTAGGTTCATATCTTATTTATTACTAGGGAATATACCTCCAAAGTTCCGTTTTATTTCTGAAATATAAGTGTCCTTTGTCATCCATGGTCAACAAACTGGCTCCATCATGTAGAAAAGAAATCGCTTTATTCATTTTATCTACTTTGAATAGTTTGTTATCCACCGTTCCATAGACATCACCAGAAGGATGCAATATCAAAAAAGCACTTCGCCAGATATGGGATCCCATTGGCTTTTGTTCATACAGGTCAATGGATTCTATTACGCTATTACGATCGGCATCATAAATGAATAACTTGCCCCCGGCCACTCCCAAAAGATGGCCATTCGGCCCTTCTACTAATCCCGTAATAGCAGGTGCACCCTTTACCGGAACACAAACCTCTTCAATAGTCTCGCTATCCGGATTCCAGATACATAATTTCGCTTCTTCGGTCGAAGGTTTTACGCCCAAACCTCCCGAAATAGTGGTACCAATCCATACCTTGCGGTCCTTATAAACCATACTACTAATGGCTTGATCTTTCAGCGGTATACCATGTGAAAGCAAAAGATCCTTCTCTCGATCAAATTCTACCAGCGCACCTCCCAACAAGCCGTACTCTGGGATCATTCCAAAGTACAGCTTATTTCTATCTTCAGCAGCAACCAAAGCAAAAGAACGTCCCTGTCCCTCTATTTCTCCGAGCCATTGTGGATTTCCCTGTATAGGCATCCATGCTTTACGGGTATCATATCGGTAAAACCTCCCCTTCGGATAAATACCAAAAAACAATTCGCTGCCGAAGGCCACCATACCTTCTGTCTGATCCAAACCCTTCCATTCCATGCTTACCTCAGATTCTGGATCATACGTCGCATGACCTCCTGCCAGATACCCTCCCATCCAAATTTTATTATCCGGCCCGAAAAGCAAGGCATTAATGGGAATTGGCTGTCCAGGGATTTCCAAAGCTGTTACTATTGCGTTCTGGGTATTAAAATTGTACGCAAAAAGCTCACCGTGGGCATTCAGCACATACAAACTATCCTTCCAGCACGACAATGCATTAGCAGATCCGACCTCTTTCCGAAGAATTTTCGATGTACGGATGGATTTCGAGGGATCAAACATTTTTAAGTTTCCCCCAGACGTATAATACACATTATTGGCATTAGATGCTAATGCTTTCATATCCATGCTATCGATTTCCTGCTCAAATATTTCCGTTTTAAGGTTATATACCAAAGTTTCCCTTCCTGACGTAAGAAGTGCAAATAGACGATCTGCTCCGTCTGCTGCGGGCACAATCTCCAAACCATAAACAAATTCCTTCGTACCATATTCCTCTGGCAGCAGTTCTTTTTTTTCTGCCGTCCGCGGATTCAACTGTAATAGATGAGCGTGCGATCCGACTCCTACATACAATTTATCAGTATTTTTATGATATGCCAAACTGCGCACATAGTTTTCCGATGCTACAATCGGCCCGTTTCCCACATCCGAAAAACCATCATGCGGATGATAGCGGAACACCCTACAACCGGGATACGTTGCACCAAACACCTCGCCGTCCTTTCCTACCGCCAGATTCCACACATACGTCTCTCCCGGCAATGCTTGCCCTAAATTTTCAACGATTTGCGTACCAGGGCGGTGTCGAAATAAAATACCACTAGCACCCGGGATATACAAGTATCCATCATCGGTAAAAGCAAGATCCCACGCGCCGTCCGTATTCGGCAACGGTTGATTCACCAAGAGCTTCTTTGTGATCAAATCGTATCCCAAAAGGTAAGCAGGTTCGCCACGTACGACGGTATAAACGTAATCCTTTCCAGCCACATCATGCAAAAACAGGCTTCCCTGAATCATATTTGCGGTAAGCTGAGTCCCTAAATTTTCAAACCGACCAACTTCTTTTTCCTGCGATCTAGTTTCATCACAAACAAAGCAGGTAAATAAGATAAAAAATATTACGCTGTAGTACATAGTTATCCATTTTCAACTAAAAAATCTTTCACAAATAGATCGTCATGCAGATGCGGATACGCATTATATACCCGATCAATTTCTTCCAACTGTCCCGGAGACAGATCTTCATCGGGATTAAGGCACCATCTTCCGACTAATAACTCTTGCCTACGCAACACCTCATGTATTCCGGGAATACAACCGTGAAAACCATGTCCAGGATCGAACAATGCTGCATTGACATCGGTTATTTGTATTCCCCGGGCAAGAAGGTCGTCTGCCCTCCCTGCTGTCTTTTGCGAGCGATAATGCTGAATTTCCGCCATTAATTCCACTGCTTTATGTGTCCACACAGCCCAATGCCCAAGCAGGCCACCTCTAAAACCGATCTCTACCGGATTATTATCCACATTAAAACGATAAGGTGTCAATAGATCGGCGACAATATTGTCGTCATTTCCGGTATACATTGCGATATCCATTCGACGACTAGAGTGCGCGACAGCACGCATTACATCTAACGTTTGATAGCGATTGAAGGAGGCACATTTTATTGCCTCTACATTTTCAATTTCTGCAAATTCTCGCCAAAAATCGTAGCTAAACACCCGACCGCCTACAGAAGGCTGTAGGTAGAAGCCAAATACCGGAATCACCTGTGCTACCATGCGTGTCCGTTTAATGATGTCCTCTTCTGTCATTCCTTGAAGACCTCCCATACTCAGCAATCCCATATCATATCCGTATTTACGTGCTAGGCTTGCCTCCGTCAATGCCTGCTCTGTAGGTCCGCAGATTCCGGCTATTTTGACAAAAGGTGCTTTCTTTTCAAAGCGTTCCACTTCCTCTGCTGCCCATTGCAATACTGTTTCCAAGAGATTTATTTTTGGATCTCTAATTTCAAACTGAGTGGAATGCACGCCTACTGCGATACCACCGGCTCCCGTGGCCAAGTAATACCGCGTCAATCGACGTTGGCGTTGTTCATCTATATTTCTTTTGGCATCCAAGGCTAAAGGATGTGCTGGAATCACCGTCCCCCGGAGCAAGTGTTCCTTAATTGTTAAGTCTAGCTTATCCATTAAAATTTCCCTCCTCTCTCTTGAAAATGAGTTTCTTTATTCCATTCTTCGCCACCAAGCCGTAACCAACTTGCTGTGATATCTATGATCTCACGAATAGAGAGCTTCGGATAGCCAAATAATCGATGGCAGTCCGATGCGTTGTTTAGCAATGCCGTTCTAGCAGGCTCGTTTACAAAAATCGGTTCAATATCAAACAAACGTCCAAATTCGTTGGCTAGCCAAACAATTCCTATCGTTTCTGGACCTGTCACATTTAAAATTCTAGCGGGATTACGCGTATGTAGCAATGACCGTAGCGCAATCTCATTGGCATCACCTTGCCAAATGACATTTACCATAGCTGTACTCAGATTTATGGGCTTGCCACGCAATACCGATTTTGCTATTTCCATCACTACACCATAGCGAAAATCCACCGCATAATTCAATCGATAGATCAGCATATTGGTATGGTTTTTTTTTGAAAAATAAGTTAAGATACGCTCCCTGCCTAAACACGATTGCGCATATTCGCCTATCGGCTCGGGAGTTGTATCTTCCGAAGCTCCTCCAGACACTGGACTCACAAAAGGCAATACATTCCCAGATGATAAAGCCACAATATTCGATTTCTTGTAGCGGTCGGCCACCCTTCCGGGGAGGTAGGCATTCATGGCCCAAGTGAAACTCTCATTACCCGAAGTACCAAATTTATGTCCCGCCAAATAGATTACATGGTCAGCATCCGGAAGACGCTGTAGCGACTCATCTTCCAATAAATCACATGATATGGTCTCTATCCCCGCTTCTTCTAATTCTGTTTTAGTTCGTAAGTCCGAAAAACGTGACACGCCAATTATACGTTTATTCACTCCAGCCGCTTGTGCCGCCCGTACGGCTAGTTTACCCATACTGGGTCCCATCTTTCCCCCGATGCCGAGTAATAAAATATCACCCTCAATCTTCTTTATATCCTCAATCAGATCAGCCGAAGGCTCGGTAAATCGTTGTTCTAATTCCTGCAATGTGTAATCCATAGCTGTTTTAAAATTTTTATTTAATAAACATATTGTAAAAATTATAGACTGCTAGACCGGTCAAAAAAAGTAAACCGATAGCACCACTTATCTTTTGAAATTTGGAGTTTTTATTACCTTTCATAATTGAGCCATCATTGGCAATACTAAACATCATATAGCCAATAAAAGGCACCAGAAAAATCGTGATACTTTGCGCCAAAATAATGAGCTGGAGTGGTAATCCACCAAATAGAACCGCTACAGTAGCTCCGATCAACATGACCAATGCAATACATATACGGCTTCCTAAACTATCCATTCCTCGCTTAAGGCCAAGCGCATCCGCTAGTAAAGATCCTCCGACAGTTGCATTCCCAACCAAAGAAGAAAAAGATGCAGCAAACAGTCCAGTCAGAAACACGCCGGAGGCATATCCACCAAACAAAGGCTGAAGGACATTCGCCATATCCATAGCACTTATCAATTGAATTTGCTTCGGATGCAGAATAGAGGCCGAACAAATCATAACGATCATACTCATAACACCCAACATGATAATCCCTACTAAGCTTTTATCTTGATAAGCTTCTGTTGCTCGTGTCTTTTTTCTTTCCTGTACGAGATAAGACTGATAAAAGGCCCCGACAATAGAAAAACACGATGCCATGAAGGCAATGATCAATCCTTCTGAGCCGGTGGGTAGTGAAGGGATAGCGCCTGCGGCGAGGAGCTCCAAATTAGGCTTCGCAAGAATAAGTGTGATGGTGAAAGACAAAAACATCAGGAGAACCAAAAAGAGCATCAACCTTTCCAACACGCGATAAAAAGAACTAAAGAAAAGTAGTGATATCCCCATGATAGTAAATAGTATAATCCAAAGTTGGGGCGAAGTTTTTGTAGGCTCAGCGAGTGAAATACCTACACCGATTGCATTTCCGGCCTGAAAAGAAGCGGCAACTGAAAATATACCTATCCCTACGCATAATACCGCCCAACGTCCAAATTTGTTGCGAATCAGCTGTATCAGCGATTGCACATTGTGCATTCCGATACGACTTCCCATACCTGTAAATATGGCCATAAAAAAAATTGCTATCGGAACAATCCACACTAAGCTGTATCCATATGTCGCCCCCAACTTTGAGGTGATCGTCATCTTACTTGGTCCAAATACAACTGCAGCGATAATTATTCCTGGTATCAAGCTTTTCATCCACGTAGAGAGCGTAAACTTATTTCCCTTATTTTTCATTATTTATTTCGTTTAGCTTTCACTTCAGATAAAGAAATGGAATCGGAGTTATTCCCAAATTCCTTGCGGATATAATTAACAATTTGTTGAATTTCTTCGTCCTTCAAAAAAGAAAAAGCAGGCATTTGCTGATCGTACACTTGCCCCTTCACCGTTATCTTGCCCGAGAGACCGTTCATCAAAATATCCAGTAAACGGCTTTTACTATCCGACACTTGCGAAGCCCCCACTAATGGTGGAAATATTCCGACAACGCCGCTTCCATCCTCTTTATGGCAAGAAGCACAATACAAAGTAAATAATTGCTTCCCATCCTTCCCCCCATTTATGTGACCACTTTTTTTATTCACCGTGACAGGACGTATGGGTATCCCATGCACCTCTGTCGTACTACTTATTTTAAGAATACGATCATCTCCTTCCCGTGGAAAACCTTTGGGTGGATTCCAATCGCGGTTACTGGTCGCCAAAAACAGATCTCCGTGTGGGGAAACAGCAATCGCGCGTAATCTACCGTATCGACTTTCGAAAAGGATCTGCTCATCTACAATTTGCTGCCCACCAGCACTTAATTTCATTATCCGTAATGACTGTGTTTTGAGCGTAGCAAGTAACAAACTGTTTTTCCATTCTGGAATCTTGGTCCCTGTGTAAAATGACAATCCTGCAGGAGCAATGACAGGTGTCCATGAATGCAAAGGTTCCGATGTATGGTGCTGTGTTGCATAGGAACGCTCCTGTTCTGTATCATGAAATCCCTCTATAACAGGCCAGCCATAATTTTCACCTTTCCTGATGAGATTTATCTCATCTTCGATGGCATCCCCATGCTCCGATGTATATAGCATACCACTATCCGAAAAGGTCATTCCTTGTATATTCCTGAAACCATATGACCATACGTAACTGTCGACAAAAGGATTATCATCAGGAATGGAGCCGTCCAGATTAAGCCGGAGAATCTTTCCGTTATACTTTGTCGTATCCTGTGCCCATTCCCCATGATGTGCATCACCAGTAGCCCATAGGATCTTGCGATCTGGAGATACGACCAAACGTGAGCCATTGTGTCCCGTATTACCTGGAATCCTTAACAAAACTTCTGGCTTAATCAAGGTGTCCAGTCCGATCTCATAACGTACCAAAAGAGAAAAAATAGAATCTTGCTCTTTTGTTGTATAATGGATATAAGCATAGGGACTTTTTTCCATATCCGGATGAAGTACCATACTGAGCAAGCCCAGTGTACGATAGCGGTAAACATCAGGAATATGCAAGAGCAATCTGGAATTACCAGTATTTGGATCGATCTTTTTTATTGTTCCACCCTGTTCTGTTACCCAGAGGAATCCATCTGATCCAAATAGCATATTCCAAGGAACATCCATATCCGAAGATAACACCTCTACTTTCAAGGTAGTTTTATCCAGTTGTATATAATCTATAACCGAAAGATGCCGCTCCCCTACATTACCGCAAGAAGCGAGAAAGAGAACAAAAATTCCGTACACAACTCTAATATAGTGATTCATCATTTCTTTACCGGTACAGGTTTTTCGAAGGGCTGTTTCATCGATGTCGGCAACATAAATACATGTCCCTTACGGTTTGCAAAATATAAGCGAGAAGAAGACTTCTCCCGACCATGTCCATCAGCCCAGAAGGCATAGAAATCAGGATGCACATTTACAGGTCGTCGCGCATAGGAATGATTATAGATGCTGTTAAATGTTAGCTGCTTGCTTTTCCAGCTTTTGCCCTGATCCTTACTTGTCCACAACACCATCTCCCCCCCAGTATTGTAGACCTGCGGACCTTGAGCTGTAGGGCCGATAATACGCCATACTCCTTTTTCATCTATATACAAAGACCCCATGTCATAGTTATTATCGGAATACGTTACTGGACATATTACCCATTCCGACCCGTCATATCTAGCCGTCTGCCACTCCCGTACGCCATTTTCCGGACCGGATTGATAACCGTTCGCCTTTACGAACAAGATTACCGGATACCCACTGTTATCGTAGGTCAAGTCGTTGATATACACATTTTTTCCAGACGATGCGTAATCCTTCACCAGCGCAGTGTTATCTATGTCCCGAAGAGGAATATCCACTACTTCACCAGACACGTTTTGCCATGTTTTTCCAAAATCCCTAGTTTCCAAATAGTACAGATTGGTTCTATAATTTAATCCGTTCTCACCCGCTTTAATCGGATGATAATTAAAAGAAGTTCCGATGATACTGTCACCAAAACTCCCACTGGTTTGATAATGGCCCTCTTCTATTATAGCCAGATTGTTCCATATTCCGTAATTTTCTCCATCGGCACTATACATAAAACTTATCGTACGCCGAGGTTTCTTCGGCTGCCCAGGTATCACCTGTCGGTCGTAATGCGTGAACAGATTGAGAAAACCTTTTCCTTTTTTATACCAACTCTGCAAGTAAGAGAAATTATCTAATGACACCGATTTACCGTCTTGGATTTTGGTGGCATAAATTTGTTCAAAATCAGAAATATCATACGGTTTGGTGCTTTTATGAATGTAAGACGGAGCATTGGTGCCATGTGAAGTCGAAAAAATCCAGATATACCCATCACTATCAATATTCATGACCGGATTATCATGAGCATTGTCCGTTTTCTTATCCAGCACGATAGTTGGTTGAGGAACCATTTTCGTTTGATGATCAAAATACGAAATTGCATGAAGCAGTGTCTTTTGTTCTTTATCCGTCGCGCCGTAGCAGAAAAAGGTTTTGTCCACCTTTTCTACATAGATCGAAAATGGATAATGATTAGCAGGATAGGTTCCCAAACCGCCACTATACTTGAAACGGTATTCGTCGCCCGAGGGCTGATCGCTGTACCATATGCCGCGATAGCCGTCGTCTTTTTCGTTTAAAGTAAGTACAGTTTGAGCTACAAGTCCACTATTTACAAATCCAATTAACAGTAAAAGCAATAAATTTTTCATCCGTATATATTAGTAGAGCACTTTAGAA
Source organism: Sphingobacterium olei (assembly GCF_005048855.1). Lineage (GTDB taxonomy): Bacteria > Bacteroidota > Bacteroidia > Sphingobacteriales > Sphingobacteriaceae > Sphingobacterium > Sphingobacterium olei. The sequence continues at coordinate 463,258 of NZ_SUME01000001.1, read as the reverse complement.
CAATGAAGTGTGTGTGTTAATTTCGACGTCGATATATTTAACTCGGCTACCAGCCGATTGAACTTATGTTAATCGTAATCTTCATTTTGGGTAATCAGTCCCGGATTAATCTCGATCTGACTATTCGGTATCGGAAAAAGAACATGATGCGCCTGCATACCAAGTGATCCAAGCACTGTCGCCGCTCGATCAGTACGTACAAGATCAAACCAACGATGCCCCTCGAAAGCGAGTTCTACACGTCTTTCCTGTTCTATTGCCAATCGAAAAGCAGCTTGATCAGCGACCCGAAGTGTTGGTGTGGTATGACTACTTGTCTTGCTCAACAGGTTTGCCCGGTTACGAATCTGATTCAGATAAGAAAACGCGGGTCCGTCTGCTACATACCCCTGTTCATTTAACGCCTCTGCATACATCAGTAGCACATCGGCAAACCGTAATACGATCCAATTGTTGTCGCTATCCAGATTAGCCGCCGGTACACCTAAGTACTTCGCTACATAATTATGCATCACAGTGTTTCCATTGAGCACATAGCTTGTTCGCATAGATAGGTTTTTTCGTACATCGTCTGCCTCGTAAGCCGCATTCATGTTGTCTGTCGGAATATTCTGTCCCAACGGATTGCCCAGAGCCGTCACCGCTGTTCCGGATCCAATAGGTGCAAATTGATTTGTAAAGGGGCTTCCCTCTCCTGAAGATCCTTTCTTAAATTGCACCTCAAAAATAGACTCATTGCTATTCTCATTGGCAATACCAAAGACGTTACCATAATTGGGCAGCAATTGATATTTATTCAGGTTTGTCTGATCAATAACTTCCTTTAACTTTTGGGCGGCGAGATCCCATTTTTTCTGTGTTAAATATACTTTTCCAAGTAACGACATGGCCGCCCCTTTTGTAGCCCGGCCGATATCTGCATTTCCATATTCATATAATAACGATCCCTCGGCACCACTGAGGTCCGTAACAATCTGGGCATACACTTGCTCAGCAGGCGTTCTACCGTAAGTGTAACCTTCCTGTGGATTGTTGATAACATTCAGTACCAACGGTACATCCCCGAAAATGCGGACCATGTTAAAGTACATGAGTGCACGCAAGAATTTAGCTTCACCGCGATACTGATTTTTCAGGTTTTCATCCATATTAACCGCATCTATCTTATCTATTACAATATTCGCTGCCTGTATGCCCTGATAATGTGCACTCCACGTTGTACTGCTAATAGAATTGAAAGCATTGTTTTTAAATTCGTCCACTTCCTGCAGATTAGCCCCCGCATTTGGATTAGGTATCCAGGTATTATCAGATCGTAGGTCGCCAATGACATGCATAGAAGAATAGTACATTCCTGGATACTGTAAAGCGCCATATACAGCAGTAAGCGCATTTTTCATGTCTTCCGCCGTTTGATAGAAATTATTTCCATTCATCTGGGATATGGGTGCAAGATCCAAGAACTTCTTACAACCGCTCAACGCTAACATCGAAAGCGCTCCCATAATAACGATATTTTTGATAGTTTTCATGTTATTCAGAATTTAGAAGCCAATATTTAAACCAAACATAAAGGTACGTGCCAACGGGTAGCCCCCAGCATCCACGCCCGGAACCAACGTGCTTCCACCCTGTATGCTTACTTCGGGGTTATAACCTTGATAATTGGTCCAGGTATACGCATTCTGCACAGTAAAATTCAATCTCGCCTGTGCAATACCCGCCGCTTGTACAATAGATGTAGGAAGTGTATAACCTAGTGTAATATTTCGAAGACGCAGGTATGAGCCATCTTCCACGAATGCTGAGGTCACGTTATTAACCAGATTACTTCCTGGAAAAGCCCCGAAATTGCGATCTACCATCGGTGATTTTCCGTCTCCCGGATTCTCTGGCGACACCCATCCCTGTGAGGCACTTTTCAATACATTGTAAGATCCCGCGTAATTACCATAATAGCGACGAGCCATATTCAGTACTTCAAAGCCCTGGACTCCTTGTAATGTAAAAGAGAAATCTATATTCTTAAATTGAAACGTATTAGTAATCCCATATGTGAAATCAGGGAAGGGGCTTCCCAATATCGTTCTATCTGCACTGGTAATGCGTCCATCACCATCTACATCTTCAAACTTAAGTTGTCCTGGTTTTGATTCATTTACGATGATAGGACTGTTGGCGATGTCTGCCGCATCTTGATATACGCCAATTACCTTATAGCCATAAAAGCTTCCCGGCTCTGCATCGATTTGCGTAATGTGCGTGGGCGCGTTAGCCGACGTCGCTTGCCTCGAAATAATTGGTGATCCATCAGAACCCAGTGCCAACACTTTAATCTGATTGGTCGACAAGTTAAAATCTGTCGTCCATTTGAAATCGCTGACGAGGTTACGACTGGTCACGGTAAACTCCCATCCTTTATTTTGGATCTTTCCAATATTCTGCAGTGCCGTACTGTAGCCTGTTAACGTCGGCACCGGTACATTGAGCAATAGATCAGAAGTTTTTTTGTTGTAATAGTCTACCGTCAAAGCAAACCGATTATTCAAGACACTTACCTCTAACCCTACATCCAACTGATTATTTTTCTCCCATCCAAGCATACTGTTCGGAATATTTGCTATTCGCGTTCCGTTAATTAGTGCACCACCGTTTCCACCGAAAATATAGTTTTCGATGCCTGTAAGACCAATATGGCCGTAGTTGCTGATGAAGTTGTTTCCAGTTGCTCCGTAACTCGCCCTTAAACGCAAATCGCTCAACCAAGAGACTTCATTAAGAAATACCTCTTCCGATAACCGCCAACCGACCGATACTGAAGGGAAGAATCCCCACTTGTTGTCTGCCCCAAATCGTGAAGAACCATCCCTTCGTAAGGTAGCCGTAAGTAAATAACGATCCGCAAAACTGTAGTTGATACGTGCCAAATAAGAGAGAAGTGCCCATTCCTCCTGCGTCGTGATCGCGTTTGTAATCAAGCCGGCAGCATTAATGGTTTTTATATTATCATTCGCAAAGTTAGTACCTGCCATACTGCTGAAGTCGATATACTCCTTTTGCATAGTATATCCTACCAAAGCATCGATAGTATGCTTATTAAATCTTTTATTGTAATCCAGGGTAAACTCCGCTAACCAGTTTTTGTTTTCCGAAGAAATAGCCGTAGCGGTTGGTACTTTAGTAGCATTTACACTATTCGGATTGACAATCGACGGACTGAAAATATGTTCTCTGAAATTTCGAATATCCGTACCTGCCAACGTTTTGAATCTTAAACCATCCATTATACTTACCTCAGCAAATGCTGTTCCCAGTAAACGGAGAGTTCCCTGTTTAAAATACGACTCCTTAGCCAATTTAACTGGATTATCAACCTCACTCGTTCCAATACCTAATCCCGTTATTTTTGTATAGTTGCCCTGCGCATCGTATGGAGTTAAGAAGGGTGCGGCAGTTATTGCAGATTGAACGATACCTCCACCCTGCCAATTTCCTTCTGCATTTACAAGGTTGTTAAAAGTATACGACGGGGTCAGGTTTGCACCTACCTTCACCCTTTTATGTACATTAGATTCCACATTTATACGGAACGAATAGCGTTTTAGATCGGAGTTCAAAATAATACCATCCTGATCGAGATAACCTCCAGACAGAAAGTATTTTGTCTTTTCGTTACCACCTGAAAAGTTCAGTTGGTAGTTGTGCATCATTGCCGATCTGAAAATCTCGCGTTGCCAATCCGTCCCTTCCCCCAGTGCATCTGGGTTGCTCGTCATCTCCGGTAGCTGGTACATCACGTTGTTGGTGCGAACACTATTCGGATCAGAAGCAGATCTTCCTGCACCCGAATTGATCCATGCATTATTACGGGCTTCATTGATATATAATGCATATTCCCGTGCATTCAACAATTCGAGATATTTTTCTACTTCCTGTACGCCACTGTTTATAGATAAGTCCATGCGCGACACACCATTCTTGCCTGATTTGGTGGTAATGATCACTACACCATTTGATCCGCGAGAACCGTAGATGGCTGTCGCAGAAGCATCTTTTAATACTTGGATATTTTCAATATCTGCGGGGTTAATGGTGTTTAGCGGGTTATTGTTTTGGTTATAATCATTGGTTACCGGGAATCCGTCTATCACATAGAGCGGATCATTGCCCGCACTTAAGGAGCCCGCTCCCCTAATCCGTACCGAGGAACCTCCCCCCGGTGCTCCTGTGGCCTGGCTAACTTGTACACCGGCCATTTGACCAGCCATCGCATTATCCAATGAAACAACGACTTGATTCTTTATCTTTTCGCTATTCATCGAACTGATCGAACCCGTTATATCTTTTCGTTGTTGCGACCCGTATCCAACGACCAGGACTTCATTTAAGTTTTGATTATCTTCTTGGAGCAATACCCGTACATTACTTCGGTCTACAACGGCTATCTCCCTACTCTCATATCCGGTATAGCTCACCAGCAAGATGGGTTTCGTTTGATCGGTAGCTAAAGCAAACATACCGTTAGCGTCTGTCACACCACCGAGATTCGAACCCTTTATCTTCACCGAAGCTCCTTGAAGAGGTTTTCCTTTCTCATCCAATACTTGGCCTTTAATTTCGGCAGGCTGCACCTGAATGGTTGCCTTGGGTGTGATAACTTTATTCACCACTATTGTCCTATTATCGATCGTATACGAAAATTCCTGACCTTTGAAGCTTTCCCTAAGTGCCTCTTCCAAGCTTGCATTACGCAGCTGTAACGTCACCGGCGCCGCATCTTTAAGTTCGTTATACTTGTAGAAAAAATAATGGTTACTTTGTTTTCCTATCGCTATCAACGCCTTTTCTAATGGCATATTTTTAGTTGTCAGGGTTATCGTCTGCGAAAAACTGTGCGCGCTTACCTGAAAACAGCTAACAATAGTCAGCAATATAATGAGTTTCATAACAAGGATCTGTTTGAAAAGGACATATTCAGAATATATCCGAATTTTTCCATAAACATTAAAATTCATAAGTTTGTCATGTTTGGGTTAATGGATTAATAAATGTGCAATCATAAATTAATGGGATTAATCCAAGCAGTTCCCTACTTTCGGAACATATAGCCAGCCGTGTTAGCAGCACGGTTGGTTATTTTTTTGCAAGTATCCCATTATTGGGTATTTTTTCGGTTATGTTTTCATAGCATTCATTTTTTAAGTTTCACGGTGGTTAGTTATAAATAATAACTTTTCGACCTATTATAGTCACATTAATGCGGTTGAGTTTAAGTATCCGCAATACTTCTTCAATATTTTCTCCCCTTTTTATTTCTCCAACAAATTGATCACGGCTAAGTTCGCCCTGATATTCGACCTCTACATCGTACCACCGCGCCACCTGCCTCATAATAGTCTGCAGATCATCACGATTGAATTTAAAATAACCATTTTTCCAAGCCACTGCATCTTCATTTTGGCTACTTTCTACAACGATGTGGTTGTTTACCGGTGAAATAAGTGCCTGCTGTCCGGACTGCAAGACCTTTGAAATATGTACCATTGGACGCCTGTCCTTATCCAACTTTGTAATTTTAATACTGCCTTCCAACAACGTCGTTTTGTTGGAGGTCTCTTCCTTGTACGTATTGACATTAAAATGCGTGCCCAATACTTCAATCATTTGATTGTCAGAGAAAACTTTAAAGGGACGTTTGTTATCACTTTTCACTTCAAAATAAACCTCACCACTGATATCTACACGTCGTTCGTTTGCGACGAATGCAGTGGGAAAACGGATAGATGAGGCCGCATTTAGCCAGACTTTAGTGCCATCAGACAATACGAGTCGATACTGCCCCCCTCGGGGAGTCTGAATCGTATTCTCCACCACCTCACCCTGTGCTTTCATATGATAAACTAGCTCGCCATCGCCTGTTTTTTCTACCGTCACTCCTGCCTGGTGCGAAATTATGCCGTCCGCCTCATTATTGAGGATAAGTTGTGTACCATCGGCCAATGTCAATACCGCATCGTCCTTCCCTGGGTGAATGGACTCTGTATTCACCCGCATAATCTGAACTTCCTCTTCTTTTTCAGGCACATAACGCCAATAGGCAAAAAGAGCCACGCAAAGTAATGTTGCAGCCAGCAACGCTACAAAAGGCGACTGATACCATAAGGGTCTCCGTCTCGTATCGCGCGCGTCCTCTTGCTCCCGGATCATCTCGTCCACCTTGGCTCTGATTTCTCCACCTAAAGTCTCTTTATCTTGCTCCACCATCCGGACTAAAATATCCTCTTGCAACTCGAAGAGCTGATAGTAGGCTATTAAAAAGTCAACCTCCTCTTTCGAAGCCTTTTTCTCCTGGTATTTACGAAGCAAAATCAAAAATTCTTTTTTATCCATATTTGGTTAATTGTTATGTGCTTATTTAAGCTCTATATCATATAAGACCCTGATGGACAAAAAAGTCCCACGAGAAAATTCTTTTTTACCAATATTTTAATAATTGGATAACGATCAGTAATCCGATCGATTGGCGAAGTTGCGCTACACTCTTTCCCAACTGATTTTGTACTGTCTTTCTGGTAATATTTAAGCGGTCAGCAATCTCCAAGGTCGAGAGGTCGTCGTGATACCGCATACGAAATATTTCCTGCTGTGCAGGGCTCAAGGTAGCGACAAGAGTCTCATAATACACTAAAAATTCCTTGCGAATCACCTCTGCATCCGACTGTTCTCGGGCAGCGAAAAGCTGATCAAACAGTTCGGGTAATGGTGTAAATCGCTGTGCCCTATCCATACATTTGAATACCCGATTCCGAACTGCTATATAAAGATAAGCGCCAAGATTGTCAATAACGAGATCCTCACGTCGCAGCCACAATTGTAGAAAAATATCCTGTACAATATCCTGAGCAAGCTCCATATCTTTTAACCGCTTATAAGCTGCAGAGAATGCATGTTCCCAATATCTGGTATAAATCGCATCGAAAGCAAGACGATCTCCGGCAGCCATCTGCTTAAGTAGGTCGTTTTCTAGCGCTTTTTCATATATAGATTCAGACATGCTTACTTTAGGTTTTTGTATATATTGTTGAAGATCTATTTTAAAATTAAAGATAGTCAGATACAGCAAAAAACTACAGTCGGCATACACCAATTGTAGTTTTTTATTTTTAAAGGATCGCCTTCTCCATTATGTATTCTCCTTCCCCTGTTGTTTGCGATAGCGCAATAATGCTTCCAAATAATAGTAATCTGCATATATCAGTGGTACATCGACCTCATTGCTACTAGGCAAATTTCCCGTGCTATGCTTTAACAGAAAGTAAGGATTATCCCCCTGCGTATTGAGATAACTTCCCGATGCCAACGTATGTAATATGGCAATAGCAGCCTCTTTGTATTTTCCCTTTCTGTGTACATCAGCTGTAAGGGCAGACAATTCCAACAGTGCTGATGCTGTAATTGCAGCTGCCGAAGCATCTCGAGGCTTCTCCGTAAATTTTTCCGGACGATAGTCCCAATCCGGCACATAGCCTTCCTCTCCGGCATCGAAATCCCAAAAAGGCACCTTATCTGATGGCAATCGGGGGTGATTTAAAAAAAAATCAGCCATCCCTTCCGCTGTTTTCAAGAAACGTATATCTCTCGTTTCGCGGTATGTCATGGTAAATCCATATATCCCCCAAGCCTGCCCACGGGCCCAGGTCGATTGATCAGAAAATCCCTGCAACGTCTGTCTATGTAATACCTTTCCTGTTTTGGGATCGTAGTTAACAACGTGATACGAACTGTAATCCGTCCGTACGTGATTTTTCATCGTTTGGAGTGCATGATTGATTGCAATATGTCGAAAGCTAGAATCCTTAGTCACTTTCGCTGCATAGAATAGCAGCTCCAGATTCATCATATTGTCCATAATTACAGGGTATTCCCACAAATTTTTATCACCTTTGGATTTTCGTTTGTTCCATGACTGAATAGACTGCACTGTATCCGAGTAACGTTCGCAAAGTGAGCGGGCAGATTGTATCAAGATATCACGATACCGGGCGTTATCTTCGAAGCGCAATGCATTACCGTAGCTGCAATACATCATGAAACCGATATCGTGATGGGCTGTGTTATATTGGTTAGTTTCTAACGATTCCGTCCACCTACGGGCCTCCTCTTTCCAATGATTATCCTTTGTATATTCATACATATACCAAAGAATCCCAGGCCAAAAACCACCTGTCCATTCGTCTATCTGCAGAAACTTTAAAGATCCATCAGGATTCAGTGCGTGCGGGTAGTCTGTGAAGTTACTTCCGGTTACCTTTAATAAGCTATCATAAAGAGGAGTTGCAGCATTAAAACTTTCTGCAATGATCGGATCGGCTTTTTTTTGATCTTGACATCCGGAGAGTGTCGCCACCATAAAAACGAATGTCAAACAGTAAAAATATACTTTCATAAAGTTGGTTTATCATAACATGCAGCCCATTATCGAACCGCCTTCTCTAATATGACCCAGAAGTATTCAAAAGTCCCATGGAAAAATTACTTTTTTTTAGGGAATATTTTATTTTCAACGTTATCGTAAAAAATTAATTAATCATACATATGAAACCGCAATTATTTGTACATTACATTCGTTTATAAGCCATAAGCAAAACATGAAGACCAATTTTGGAAAGATTTTATATAACCATAGAAAGTAGCAAGTATTAACGAAGTAATGTATAATAAGGTCCTTTTAGTTATCCTCTCCCTTTTCACAACCTACTTTGGTGCTATTTCACAAGAATACAATCATGAATTTGGTGTGGTAAGTGATAATGATGCTTATTTGTGGTACGGACAAGACCGTTATTATACTAATGGCTTATTCATTTATTATAGACGGGCCATTGATCAGGACAAACTCAACGGCAATCTCGAAAAATTAACCTATGAACTATCTATCGGGCAGAAGATGTACACACCGTTATCTGGATACGGTCCTGACCCAAGAACACACGATCGGCCGTTTGCAGGCTATCTTTATGGAAAAGCACAAGTAAACCTTTTCTATCAAAGAGAACAAGTGTGGAAGGCAGGACTGGCCCTAGGAACCTCTGGTCCAAATTCTCTGGCAAGCGGAACACAAAATCTAATACACAATACTGTGGGATTATACGAAACAAGTGGTTGGGACTATCAAATTCAGAACGAAGCAGCGGTAAATCTAGACATACAATATACGGCATTACTAGGTCGTAACAGGGCCAAGTCAGTCGATTTTTCATTAGAAAGTTATGCCCAATTAGGGACTGTGTTCAACGGTGCAGGCCTTGGTCTCCTCTTTAGAACAGGACATATCAACCAGTTATTTCACTCCTCCTATCACAATGCCGCCATCAGTCAAAACAGCAAAACGAAGAAATTGCACGAGCGGGAACTGTATTTCTATGCAAGACCTCAATTTAACTATGTGGCATACGATGCCACCATACAAGGTAGTCTATTTACGCACAACAGTCCAGTAACCTTTTCCATTAGACCGTTTGTATTTGAACAAAAACTAGGTATTAATTATTCTACCGCCCGTTTTACACTCGATTATAGTTTAACCTTTCGTGCGCGGGAAATTAAAAGCAACGCTAGACCACACCAATACGGCAGCATCGCCATTTTTTACCGCTTCAATTAAATATTTTTAGGCTCCTTCGCTATTAACCACTTCGGTTTTACTTTTAAAATTTCTTGATGAATGGGACAGCTATCCGAATGCGCTCCACGGAGATATCCTATACTCATCAAAAACTCGTTGACGATTTCTCCACCGGTAAATTTGAATGTCTTCTTAAAAAGCTTTACCCACTCCTCTTTGGTTTTAGGGTGATAATGTTCCAACCATTTTTCAAAACTTCCGTATTCCAGTTGTAATTGAAGAATCGTCTTTGCATTTTCTATCGCTGCATTGATCTTTAACCGATTCCGGATAATTCCGGGGTCATTCAATAAGCGCTCACGATCGTGTTCGCTATAGGCCGCTACTGTTGCGATGTTGAAATTATCATACGCTTTCCGAAAACTAGCTTCCTTTTTCAGAATAGTTTCCCAACTTAATCCCGCTTGGTTGATCTCCATAATCAAACGACCAAAGAGTTCATTATCGTCATGAATAGGATATCCATAATGATTATCGTGATAGTTTTTGTGGAGGCTTCTGCGCGGCTCAGCCATGCTTGGTATGTATTCGCAATAACTCATGTATAATCTATTTTATCTGTCTGCTTAACGATTAGGCTTTCATATTTGTAAGATTTAGACAACCTCTCCTTTACCTGAATTTGGCACACGTAAAAATAGTTTTTTTTGTTGTATTTCAATTCGACAAACTAGAATTTAGCAGTCAAATGACGCAAGTTACTTTATAGCCTTACTAACTTCGATCGGAAAATCCGACTCCAATATATTGGCACCATCGTCAAATACCATTCTATACTTCTTACGGCGCTCCTCTTTCGTTAGCAGTTTATCATAGGTCGGTGCCGCGGAAATCATGCACATTACACCCTTTTCCTTAAAAAAGTTATACATCCGCTGGTTGGCAGGTTTTATCTCCGGGCCGATATAGACGATCATGCGATCAAATGGAAGGCCAGAAGAAATAAAATCATCCAGGGCTTCTTGTGTTTTAATATGCATAGAAAGGTATTGATCTGGATTTTTATCCAAATAAAATCGAGCCTGCTCTACGTTATGTACCGTTACCCACACCCAACGGTACGCATTGTGTTTACGGATGATCTCCGCCGTCATTTCCATGGGAAGGTCTTTTTTATCTAGGTTCAATACGGTTTTTCCCTTGGCCCATTCGATCATTTCATCTAACGTATTGATACTATACGCGGTTATATTACCTTGACTATCTTTAAGTTTTAGTTCTTTCAGTTCTTGCCAGGTATAGTCCGACAGCTTACCACTTCCCGTCGTTGTCCGTTCCAAGGTAGCATCGTGTAACATCACAGCTACTCCGTCTTTCGTCAAGCGTGGGTCGATCTCAAATATCGCTGTCGTATGCTTAAGTACCTCTTCCATTCCGACAATAGAATTCTCCGGCAGACCGTTTTCAATTGTTCCTCTATGACCACTTATTATCTTCTTACTCTTTTCATATTTAAAATACTGCATCATCTCCTGTACCGTACTAAAGTTCAATACATGTAGTTTTTGTGCTGAAACCTGGAAGATGGAGAAAGCAACAAATAGGGTTAAAAATAAAAATTGTTTGTTCATATATACCTATAAAGATCTAACAAAATTAAGCATTGCATTTTAACAAAATGCAACCTTAATATTTATCTAAAGTTAACAAAGACCAGTTAACAGCCTATATATTATAAAACAGCTAAATATTCCATATATAACTCCGTAGAAACACCTACCATCATACCGTAGAACACTTCACGATACGGCTTAAAACCCGTAAAATTAAATTAGAGGTCAACAGATTTCGCGGCCGTCTGTTTACAGCAGTAAATGGCTCCCAAAAGGATATAGCTATGGAGTCATTCTATATATTACAACAAATTGTAACGCGTTATAAATAGAACAATTAACATGGAAAAGCTACACGAAAAAAGAATCGCAATTTTGACTGAAGATGGTTTTGAAGAAATCGAATTGACGAGTCCTAAGGAAGCATTGGAAAAAGCAGGTGCTCAGGTGGATATTATTTCGCCTAAGGACAATGTTGTCCGTGCAAAGAAGGGTGATGACTGGACAGGAACTTACGACGTAGATTATGTACTGTCGGATGCGGATCCAAGTTTATATGATGGTCTTTTGATCCCGGGAGGCGTTATTAATCCGGATAAGCTTCGCACTAATGACCAAGCACTTGAATTTGTCCGTTCATTTTTTCAAGCCGGCAAACCCGTCGCGGCGATCTGCCACGGACCACAGGTACTGATCGATGCTGAAGTGATTGAAGGGCGTAAGATTACCTCGGTAGCCGCGATTAAAAATGATTTAATCAATGCCGGTGCCGTTTGGGAAGACAGCGCCGTCGTGACAGACCAAGGACTTGTAACAAGCCGAACACCCGAAGATCTTCCTGCTTTCAACGCAAAGATCGTCGAAGAGTTTGCAGAAGGAAAACATCGAGGACAGCACGTATAGTGCTTCCCACGACATATATCCAAGAAATGCTGGTACCGCGTATGCGATACCAGCATTTTAATTTTTATATGCCTTCCATATTTTATAGAACAATTCGTTGTTCTCGTAATAACCCATAAACTGGGCTGCTCCCGGGCCATATGCCATCACTGGTATCATCATACTGCTGTGGTCGTTCGATGCGAAATGTCCGTGTATGGCACCGTGTTTGGAATCTGCATCCAAGAGCGTTAAGCCACCCGTCTCGTGGTCCGCCAATACGATAACCAAGGTATGACCGTCAGCATCGGCAAAGCGCAATGCCTCACCAACTGCCCTATCGAAATCCAGGGTTTCAGTCGTTACGTACTCCAGGTCGCGGGCATGACCTCCATAATCAATTTGAGCTCCTTCCGCCATGATGAAAAATCCAGAACCTCGTCCGTCTAATTTATCTATCGTAACCATCAGGAGCTCACTCAAGATCGATCCCCGCCCGTCTTTAACCGGACGCATAGCCGAATCCGGGAGATACACCACTAGTTTTTCCTGCTTCGACTCTACATAAGCCGTTACATTATCCAACAGCGAGAAACCGTTGCCCTTGATCGTTTGCGCAAACTTCTCCCGCTTCAAGTTATCTCGGTATGGTCCTGGTGTCGAACCGATCAGAAGATCAATACCTTTATTATGGCGAAGCGCTAGACTGATTTCCTCCGATGCGATTCGATCGCGGTGGGATGCATAGAAGGAGGCTGGAGTCGCATCGGATGCATCACCCGTAGAAAGGATACCAGTGTGGATACCTTGCTGTGCCAAGATATCCGGTAAGCGTGGCAACGGAATTCCCGATGTATCCACGCTAAGAAATCCATTATATGTTTTTTGTCCAGTTGCGATAGCCGATCCACCCGCTCCCGAGTCCGTGTTACCCGGACTATAAGATGATGTCTTTGAAAAACCAATATGTCGCATCTGTGTCATATGGACCTCACCTTTATTTGCCGTAAGTGCCGCTTGTATATGCCCTAGCCCCATGCCATCACCTATCAATAAGATCACATTTCGAACAGGGCTATCTTTTCCATCAGAAGCATAAGACGGATGATAAACAGGATAAGTCTGTTTACTTTTAAATCTCGATTTGGGCAGATCATCCAAATACTCCCTTAACCTCGTGGGATAATCCGTGTTTAACCAAGTTACTCCTATCTTCTCCAATACGATCCAGGTGTTTATGCTTTCGGGTGCGCCCCATAGTCTAAACGGAATACCCCACTCCTTTGCACGTAAAGCCTGTGCCGCGATTCGTTGCATCTCCTCCTTACCTGGGACACCCTTCCCATTCCAAGCTGTATAACTACGCAGATTATCACTTATCATTCCTAGCCGCTTACGTTGTCCTTCTGTATACGCTAAATTGGGCCGACCGTCAAAAAAGATCCATAATGGATAATGGTCAAAACTGTCCGCAGGGGGCATACTCCCACTAATCACGATACGTACTTTATTTCCCGAAGCACCCTCATCCAACATGAAGCGGTACTTTTCAAGTATTTCTACTAAAGGAGGCATAATTTTCTCATACCCCTCCTTAAGATCAATTAATAATTGTAGGCTCTTGGTACTATCAGCAAACGGTCGATTACCATTCTTTTTATAAAGAGATGCCAATGGTTCTAGATAGAGCTTTTCCAATGACCTGCCAGGTCTTATCTCATCCTCGTCATGCGCAGTATATAAAGTACCCTTGCGTAGGAACAAATCCACCTCAATGGATTCCATTCCTGCATAATACGCTGTAAAAAAAGGAATATTTTGCTCATAATCGTTATGGCTGTGTCCTTTAACTACATATTGCTGTTCCTTCTCCGCTCCGAACATCAGCTGTTCGAATTTGCTGTGCATATCGGGAGTTTGTGCATTGGCCGGTACCAATCCCAAGCATAGTATTCCCGTCCATATTGTGAAAACTATTTTTTCCATACCATTCAAATCTATCACTTATCTAAAAGACAATATACAAAAATAGAACTACCTGAAACCTACCAACCTTCATTCTGTGCAATCCCCGCATTGCTAAGGTCTTGCGGTGGAATTGGCCAAACATGGTGTATCGATGGATCAAAGCTACGTGCCGGCCATACCTCCACGATAGTGAACGCAGAGGTAGGATCGTTCTTTACTGTATACTGTCTACCCGTTGCCGCTTTCGCATATGCAGCCTTCGCATCGCCCCAGCGGACAAGATCCGAATGTCTGTCTGTATATTCCGCAGCAAATTCAGAACGGCGTTCACGCTTCAGATCTGCTAATGTTGCACCTTGAACAGCCGGCAATCCGGCTCTATTGCGCACCTGGTTTATTTCGGCATCGCCATTCTGTCCCTGTTCGATCAAGGCTTCCGCCTTCATGAGTAAAATATCCGCGTACCGAACCAAAGGGATGTTCAGGTCTGAAGTAGGATAATCACCGTTTGGATTTAAGTGCTGATCTTTAGGCGCACGAAAGGGTTGCATATATTTATTAAATTGAAAACCCGTTTGCGAATTCGAAGAAAAATACCTGCGTTCTTCACCAAAAAGTGTAAACGGATCATTAAATTCTAAGATAGTCGCTTTTTTACGGTGATCTCCTGCTTCAAATGAATTGTACAATTCTAAGGTTGGGTGAAAATACCCCCAACCGTTATAAAGACCATAGCCTGTGTTTTCAAACAGTACACCCGGCAGAATAGATCCTCTTGTCCGATTAGAAACCACAGAAAAGATATATTCCGAAGAATAGTTATTCTCAACATAAAATACACTCGCAAAATCGGTAGCCGGGTTATCCGTATCGATCAACTTGCGTCCCGAGCCCGAGTTGGTTACCATATCGCAATATTTTACTACTTCAATCCATTTACTGGCATCGTATCGCGCCCACTGTACGTTCATTTTTGCCAGATATGCATATGCTGCATCTTTATTTGCACGACCTAGGTCGTCCGCACCATAAGTCGTCAAGAGTGGCAGTAATTCAGCCGCTTTTAACAAATCTTTCTCCATTTGCACAAAGTTTTCATTTACATGCCCCGGTCTGCTAAAGCGTGTTTCCAACATGTTCTCTTCCGTTACAATGGGTACACCAGCACGTTGATCACCATAATACTGTGCCAAATAAAAGTAAGCATATCCACGCATATAATAAGCTTCCCCGAGCACACGTTGTTTAGTTTCCTCGCCGATTTCCATAGGGGGCACTTTTGTCAATATCGTGTTTGCACGCTGTATAATTTGGTAGAATTTTTTGTACATGCTATTCACACGACCTTCCTGACCGGTAGCCGTAAAATTGCGTACTGCTGCTGAACCAGCGTCTGTACGTCCGGTTACCATATCATCTGATGCGTTAAGGTAAAAAAACAATCCTCTGCCGAACATATGATCATCACTAAAATGTTCGTACAGACCGTTTGCTGCCAAAACCGCATCCGTTTCCGTTTTCCAGTAGTTTACATCCGTAATCGACCCTTGGGGCGTTAGATCAGTAAAGCTTTTACTGCACGATTGCAGACCCATATTTAAGCCTAAAAGTGCCAGTAACATATATTTATTAAATCGTAAATTCATAAGATTTGCTGTTATTGAATATTAAAAATTAACGTTAAGCCCTATCGTGTAAGTCTTCGCTAGAGGGTAGTTTGCGACATCTAGTCCAGTTGTCCCTACCTCTGGATCAATCCCAGAGTAAGAAGTGAACGTAAACGGATTTTCGGCAGAGAAATAAACTCTTGATTGCAATTTTCCCAGCAACTTCGGAACATTATAACCTACTGTAATATTCTTAATGCGGAAGTAATCGCCATCCTCTAGGTACCAATCCGAAGCCGTTCCATAGTTGCTATTCGGATCTTGGCGCGACAATATTGGTATGTCAGAATCCGTATTCTGCGGTGTCCAAGCATCCAACACACGGCTATCCAAGTTATACCCTTGTAGTCCCGCATTGTAGGCCGTATATTTATATCCATTGAATATTTTTGAGCCTGAAATACCATAAGTCAGCACAGCCAGATCAAAGTTTTTGTAATCTACATTAAACCGGAAACCATACGTAAATTTCGGCACCGCACTACCCATATATTGTCTGTCTTCATCGTTTATAACCCCATCGTTGTTGGAATCTACAAACTTCAAGTCGCCCGGGCGTGCTTTCGGCTGGATAGGGACATTGTCTTTTTGGTATGCGTTGATTTCATCCACTGACGCGAAAATACCGTCCGTAGGAATTAAGTAATACGAATACAAGGGTTGGCTTACAGCAGAACGGTAAGGATACAACACACTGCGAACCTGCTCCGGATGTGGAAGGAAATCGTTAAAGTAACCGTCTAGGTTCAACACTTCATTTCTATTGATACCTATATTTGCGTTAACCCCGAAGTTCCAGTCGCCGACAGATTCATTATAACGGGCGCCCAATTCAAAACCCCTATTAAGGACATCACCGACATTCAAGGTAGGTCCATCTTCTACTCCGATATGCGGATCCGCCTCAATCTGATGAATCATTCCTTTTGTTGTTTTCCGGTAGTAGTCGGCCGTCAAATGCAATTTGTGTAAAACTGAAATATCCAATCCGATATCCAACGACTCCGATCTTTCCCAAATAATATCTGGGTTAAATTGCTTCGTGACTGCAAAATGGCGAACCAATAAATTATCTGATCCAATAGGCGTTAAAGTACCCGTGTTCAATGGGATATTGTAGGCATACTCACCTACTGATTGAATATTACCGATCTGACCCCAAGAAGCACGTAGCTTTAAATCATTCACAATAGACCGATCAAAGAACGGTTCAGATGAAATTTTCCAGGCTCCTGACAATGATGGAAAGGTATCCGACCTGTTTTCTTCGGACAAACGAGAAGAACGATCCTGACGTATACTGGCACCTAGGAAATAACGATCGGCGTAATTGTAGTTTACCCGGGCAATAGCCGATGTTAATGCATCCTCCCAGACATTACTTGTCGGTAGTCTTGGAATGCTTGCTCCATTTCCTATATATTGGTACCAATCATCTTCCCGTAGAAAGCCCATTGCTTGAATATAGTATTGTTCGTAACGTGTTTTCTGCGCAGAATATACGGCAACAGCATCCAAGTTGTGCGCACCGAAGCTTTTGGTATAATTCAACTGCTGGTCCCATATCCATTTATCTTCCCTCGCTTCCTCATGTGATAAATAATTGTTACCATTAGCACGGCCGATTTCAGGGATCTTTGGGTCAAACCGCTTAGCGGAAAACCGGTTCACATTTAAGCCGAAATTCGATTTGAAGGTCATTCCGTCAAAAATATTTACTTTCGCAAAAGCATTACCATTCAGGTTTAAAGAAGGATTTTTTACGGTAGGACGCAATAAAAGAGCAACCGGATTATAGGTATCGCCATATGCGGAAGAGAACCTTGCTAGATCAAATGGTACCGTACCGTGGAAAGCTCCATTTTCGTCATATACCGGAGCTGCGGGGTTCATATAAATAGCATTAATAATCGATCCGCTGTAACTACTGGATGTATTTGTTCCCCTGGTAGTCGTATGATTCACGTAAAAATTCTGTCCTACGGTCAATCGGTCAAAGAAATCGAACTCAGACTTCAGCCGGTAAGCAAACCGTTTATAGCCCGTATTTAACAACAATCCTTCTTTATCGTGGTAACCGAAAGAAGAACTATAGAGCGAGTTCTCCGATCCCCCTGAAAGTTGCACGTTTGCATTTAGGATATCCCCTGTCTGAAAGATTTCATCCATCCAATTGGTACGTGTTACCTGTCCCCATGGGTTTAAATCTGCATTATGGCCATCCGCAGCAGTCACGCCGTCGTTTTTTGCAGCCGTATTATAAGCAGCAGCATACTGCTCTGCATTTAACGCAGAAGGTAGGTTAGTGGCATTTTGCCATCCTTTGTAGAAATCTACATTTAAGCGTGGTGCGCCAATTTTACCACTTTTGGTCGTAATGACGATTACCCCCGACGATGCCTGCGCGCCATAAATCGCCGCTGCTGCTGCATCTTTCAAGATATCTACCGTTTCAATATCATTGGGGTTGATAGGTCCACCATAATACGGCATACCGTCCACTACGTATAGTGGATCATCATTATTAATTGTACTACGGCCGCGGATCATCACCTTCGGTGTGGAAGTCGGATCACCACCTGCCGACATTACCGTCACGCCAGCAACATTTCCTTGCATCATTTCTGAAATATTCGTGATCGGCCGCGCCACATTATCTGCCATATTCGGCAAAGAGCTTACTGCTGTCGTGAGGTCTCCCCGACGCTGCTGACCATAGCCGATAACGACAACTTCATCCAATTCCGAAGATTGCTCGGCGAGGCGAATCAACATGGAATTGCTTTCCCCTTCCTTTATTTGTTTAGCCGCAGTTTCGAACGAATCGTATCCAATCATCGATACCCTTATGCGATATCGCCCTGTTATACTTAGTCCATCTAGAGTAAACATACCCCTCGCATCTGTAGACACTTGCGTAACAGCTTTTCCATTGCCGTCTATTACCTGTACGGTAGCCCCCGCGATAGTCGCTCCGGTATTGTCCATGATCGTTCCGCGCAACTGACCATTCGATTGTGCCCAAGCTGTGGCAGCAACAAACAGTGCTGTTCCGATCAAGAACAATCGCACATTTTTAAACATATTCCTCTTTTTCATTTATATTGATTTGTTTGTTTTATTTTTATCCTATCTATTTGGTCGTACCGCTCTGCTCGATCCAAATTGTACTTCCATCTTCTCGGTAAATTAGCCCATTCATTTGGCAGACAATCTGCAACATGACCTGTATCGATTCCTCTGATGAAAAATCACCTGTAAACGATAGTCCTTCCAGTTTTATCTTTCCGATCTTGATTGCTTCGTTCTTATGTTTCGCTATGGACTCAAAAACCTCTTCTAGTGGAGTATCTTCAAAATGTAATGCCGTTGGCAACTGCTTCTGTGGAGGCAATACCCTGTTAGCATGCATAGAAGGGAGAACAGCTTTTTGTACCATCGCTTTCCGTTCAACGGAACGATCTTTCACGTCGATATGAAGCTCCTCACCCGGTTCCATATATTGGTCTTCCATGGCTACCGCACTAGCTGGTGTTGCCTTCACGACAATCTTTCCGGAAAGTAGCAGTACTTTAACCATCTCCTCCGACTGTGTATCGACCGTAAATTCAGTACCCAGGGCCGTAGTGGTATAACCACTTGCCAACACGACAAACGGCCGTAAGGTATCCCTTACTACCTGAAAACGTGCTTTACCTGAGAGCGTAAGCACGCGATTGCGTATACCATACCCGGAGTTATAAGACAGTTCGCTTTTCGGAGAAAGTATCAATATAGATCCATCCGGTAACATGGCTTTTTTTTCAACCGGTTCGTTATTGATGATATGCATCGTATCCATTGCAGCATACATTCCGTTGTCGATCGGATCAGTTGGGGCCGTATTATGAAAGAGAAACCAATAGGTCCCTAATCCTAGGCATATGAACACTGCGGCGGCAGCGGCCCATTGTCGGAAGGCAATCCGCGATTTTGGCAACGACCTCACCACCCCCATTTTTTGATGTACCTGCGTCAGGATCTCCGCATACCTTTCTTCCGTCAACAATTCATCATTTCCGATTGTACCTTGCTCAAATTCCTCCTGCAATTCAGTTTTCAACTTTTCCTCCTGTTCCATCAAATCCGCAAGCAGACGCCTTTGCTCATCTTCATTTAAGGATCCCTTCCAAAACTGTTCTATATATTTTCTAATTCGTGCCTTCATCAATAGTAAATACACGGGTAAGGCATAAAGGGGATGCCTATTTGCATTAAGAAAATATTAACAAAATGTAATGTAATTATTTAGAAAACGCTCCCAGAAAAAGGGTATTAACGAGCGGAGTGGGCGCATTAATTGTACTAGAAGTAAACAATGATGAATAAACTATACACGTCAGAAATAGAGTGTTACAAATAATAAGATATTGCTCACATAACCCGGGTAGCGATCAAGTACATATTCTTTAATGGCTTTATTCGCCTGTTTTAGGTAATCACTCACCGATTGGGTGCTAATACCCAATAGATCGGCTACGTCCTCTTTGGATCGTCCCTCGTAGCGGCAAAGCCTAAACACCTCCCGCTTACGCGCAGGTAGTATATCCACTGCCTCTTCCAGCAATTGCATCTGCAATTGAAAAACCTCTTCCTTCTCTCGGCTGTTTTCCTCGGTAGCCACGAGGTCTGCCGGATACTCCGCCATATATTCAATCGATTCTTTTAACCTGCGGCGTAGCACATTGAGCGATTTATTGTGGCTTACCACGAATAGCCATCCGCCAACAGGTTGGTTTGGATTAATCTTAAATCTGTTTTGCCACAGCGCGAGGAATACGTCTTGCAACACCTCCGTAGCTTGTTCAGGACATTTAACCAGTTTCAGAATATTTGCATGGACAGGTTTGTGATATTTCGCATACAATCTATTGAAGGCTGATACATCATCCAACGCCATCTGTTCAACATCCAGTTGTTCCTTGTCTCTTTTTATAACGTCAATCCGCAATGTATCCATTTTGTTCTCGGAGAATGAGACAAAATTATCCAAAAAGGAGTAACAGTACTATTTCCATTGTGTTATGAAATTGTTAAGGATAGTGTCCCAACTACGCGATGACATTAATAATTACACGTCACTGCGAGGAGGTACGACGTGGCAGTCTTTCATTTACAAACTATTAAGATCTCCACACCTTCGTACCTCAGGTTTGCGATGACGACGATGTTACTATCACGATGACAACGAGATCACGGACGTGATAACGGAAACTCAAAACGTTCGAACAACTCAGGTTCAACCTTCTCCTTTCCTATTGCATCCTGCGGAATCGTATAGTATTCACCAAATAATGTCAAGCCCGCCCGGGTTTTCTCCACCGCCATCTTCAGAAAGCCATAGCGATCCTCACAAAAGGCTTCCAGTCTCACCGCTCCATTTTCGACTTGCAATGTCTCAAACCAAGGATCATCTATCTCCGCCACGCTATGTAGGATCGAATAGCCACCAGCTCCTGCTACAACGAAAGGAACCGTAGCTCCGTCTGTATATATCCTCGAAAAGCGTTGGTAATTGTGCACATGTCCGCTGAACACTGCATCTGGTTTCATATCCGCCGCAATAAAAGCTTCTTCCAAGAAATCAATCATGGGTTTACTCGAGCCGTGGTTCGTATCCGCTGAAAAAGGTGCATGATGTATACATACCATAATGGCCTGCTCCGCTGCATGCTGTTTTGCATAGCGAAGTTCTTCTATAAACCATTCCCGTTGCTCTTCTCCGATCCAACCGTGTTTCGGGATATTGCTATATAAACCGATAAACCGGGCCAATGGCGTTTCCAATGTCCAATATACATTGGGTTGCATCATACTCTGCCTTTTGCTCCCCTCTCCAAATTCAATCGTCCGTCTTTCCGCTCCGCAGAAAACTTCCATAAATGGCTCCAAACTGTTGTATGATATAGCGCTTTCCGGATTGACATCCCCATCGTGATTGCCCGGGATGGCAAATATAGGTGCTTCATAGTTTTCATAGGGCTGCAAAAACTGCTTCGGGTAGGCACTGGCTTCGCCGTGATTGTAGACAATATCCCCCAAATGATATAAGAAAGCAGGTGACTTATTCTCGGTCAAGATTTTATTACTTTGATCATTTAGCGTATTAGCAACCAAAGATTGAAAGTCCGAATGACGCAAACTACCCGTGTCACCCAACATATGGAAACTCATCTTTTCTTGCAAAAGTTCCGCATCTTTCCCGAGAACGGCCGCTATATCCAAACGGTACGGGTAAGGCCAGCGAGGCTGAGGTAGAGGTCTGAATGCTGGCGCGTCCGTAGGCAAATCTTTAATTTGTACTGCTGTGTCGTATTTATGATCCATCATATCTCAAACTTACAAAATTAACTATGAAGGCAACGTCAATTTTAGATAAATTGTTTTCATAACCTATATACTACCAATACCCATTTGCTCGCCCAGTCTCTTTATCCTATTTTACTCTGCTTCGAACTGTTGTCACCTCGACGCAAGTATATTTAGTATACTATATAATATTACCACTTTTAAAATCGATTATTGGCTAAATTTTTGTATATTAGGAGATATACAAGTAGTTAACAAATCTTTAAATCCCTTTTTACATATGATTTTAATAGAACAACTAGAAAAGCTAGCAAACGAAAAAAATGCTCCCTGTGTCACCATTACATTAAACACGCATCGTACACACCCCGCCAATGTAAAAGATGAACTTGTACTTAAAAACTACCTAAAAGAGGCTGAGGACAGAGTAATAGCAGAATTCGGCAAACGACCAACAGCGCCATTGTTGGAAAGAATACAACATATTGCCTCGAAGATCGATGTCAATTACAATTTAGACAGTTTGCATATTTTCTTATCCAACGACACCGAGGAAATCATAAAATCAGCATGGCCGGCTACCAATGAAGGCGTGCACATATCCAATACATTTGCTGTACGTCCACTCATCAAATCTTACAACCGAAGCGAGCACTATTTGCTAACGGTTCTTTCTCAAAGCGGTGTACAGCTTTACGAAGCTATTAACGATGCAATTATCCAAGAAATCACTAATGATGATTTTCCGTTTTCGGAAAACCAACACTACGTGACAAATGCGGAACGGGGAAGTGATGGTAAACATGTTGACAATTTGGTACGGGAATATTTAAATAAGATCGATAAAGCCTTATTGCAAGTTCATAATGAAACTGGCCTTCCCTGCGTGGTAATTTGTACGGAAGATAATTATAGTCGATTACAACAAGTAGCCGACAAGCCTGCTATTTATCTCGGATATGCAGCCATAGATTATAATAACACCGCTCCTCATCAGGTCGTTGAACAGTCATGGCAGATCATCAATGAACTACAGATACAGCGAAGAACAAAAGCCATCGGGGAGATGAAAGAAGCTGTATCCCAGGGCAACGTGCTCACCGATCTGCAGGAAATTTATCAGGCGGCAATTGACGGGCGTGCTGACCTGCTAATAGTACATAAAGACTTTTCCCAAGCCGTACACATGAACGATGAACGAACATTCGATCTGATTGAAGATGCCACGCAACCTGATGCGATCGACGATATATCGAATACTATCGCCTGGGCAGTGATCTCACGAAAAGGTAGAGTCATTTTTACCGGTCAGGATGACATCAAAGAACTGGGTGAAATCGTATTGAAAGTAAGATATTAAACCCACCACGGGTTCTGACATATCAGATAGGGCGTCCGAAAAAGACGCCCTATTTTACTTTCTTAACACTTGCAATTTTCGCACCCAACTTATTATCCAAAATAGTGATTGTAATCCGCTAACCCAACTTCGATAAGTTATTTCCCCTCTGCCAACGCATCATATTGATCGTTTATCAGCTTCAATCCATAACAAAATAAAAAGACTGCTGAATAAATCTCACAAAGATTTGCTTTTTATACAATTATAGACAAACTTATTCCATTTTTGGTTATTATTGTAAACGGATCCAGCGTATAGGTTAATATGCTGTTGATTCCAACTTTATAAACCTTTCCAAACATTTGTTATGCACGTTAATAATACACACGAAGAAAAAGAAAGCCTCACCAAACGAAAGTCTACCTTGGGTATACGTTTATTTTTTATTTACCTATTCTGCTATGCGGGTTTTGTTGCCATCGGCGTATTCCAGTATGAGCTGTTATCTATTCCCGTACTCGGTGGTCTCAATTTAGCTTTAGCGTACGGAATAGGTCTAATCTTATTTGCTGTCATTTTAGGAATTGTATACAATTACTACTGCAGTAGATACGAGGACGAGGTTACCCAGGCGGAAGAAATTGAAAAAGGAGGAAAGGCATGATTTACGATATTTCATACACTGCCTTATCATTTTTCTGTGTTTTTGTCGGGTTAGTTATTGGGCTTTCCTTTTATTTTGGAAGAAAGACCAGTTCATCCTCATCCTATTACGCAGCAGGCGGGAATATCCATTGGGCCGTCAATGGAATTGCCTTTGCAGGCGATTATCTATCGGCAGCATCTTTTCTGGGTATATGTGGTATGATTGCAGTATCAGGGTTTGACGGTTTTCTATACGCCATTGGTTTTCTGGCGGGTTGGATTGTAGCCCTGTTCCTCATTGCCGAGCCCTTCAAGCGCCTAGGAAAATTCACTTTTACCGACGCACTAAATGCAAAATTTAATTCCAGGGCGATTACCTTGTCTGCATCGGTCAGCACGCTGATCATATCCGTATTCTATCTTATCCCCCAAATGGTGGGTGCCGGCGATCTGGTTATGCCACTGCTCGGATTGCCACATTGGGCCGGTGTGATACTTGTCGGGGCAATAGTTATCGTCATTGTTGCGAGTGCAGGCATGGCTTCGACAACCTATGTCCAGTTTCTAAAAGGTGGTCTACTGATTATTCTCTCCCTAGTACTTACCTTTTTTATCTTAAAAAATGGGTTGACACTAACCCCTGATTTTAAAGGAGAAAAATACCATAATTTTATGGAACTGACGCCTCAGGTGGAGGATGGCAAGGTGGCCAATGTCGCCGGTTGGGAGCTTGTCACCCAGCAAGCTGTTGGCAACAAAACGTTTGTAAAACTTTCACAAAATGGGGTTGAAAGATGGTTCGATTTCACACAGGACGCTAACAAACCCTTGCTCAAGGAAACCTTAACCGTGACACAACTTGCCAATGGGCAACAGCTGTACAACGGAGAAGCTCGGGAGAAACGGCGTTTCTACCAAGTAGGACATATGAGTAAAATTGTGGTGAATGGGCAAGAGGTGGATAAAACGGGACCACTCGGCCCTTTTGAATTTCTTTCTACATTGCAAGAGAGCGAAGTCGTCCGATTCCTTCAGGTGAAGTTTGCCGACGGAGGTGATCAGGTATCACTATATTATCCACAAACAACCGCGGGCGAAAAATTTATGCTCCCCGGACTCAAATACAAAATCGGTCGCGACGCAAATCTATGGAGCAAACTGGATTTTATTTCGCTGATGTTAGCCCTATTTTTGGGTACCGCTGCCCTGCCGCACATCCTGATTCGTTACTACACCGTCAAAACACCGCGTGATGCGCGTAAGTCCACTATTTTGGCTATTGCAGCCATCGGAGGCTTTTATATCCTTACCTTGTTTATGGGGCTAGGAGCTGCCGTTAACGGCGTCTTAGATGTGGAATCTAGCAATATGTCCGCTCCACTCTTGGCACGGGCATTTGGTGCGGCTTTGTTCTCCATTATATCCGCTGTAGCTTTCGCAACCGTACTCGGCACTGTAGCAGGTTTGATTGTCGCATCCTCTGGGGCTATTGCACATGATTTTATTGATGTCTACCTCAAGCGAAATCTGAGTGATGACAAAAAAGTAAAAGTCGGAAAAATTGCAGCTTTCGCTGTCGGTATTTTCGCGATTCTTCTGGGGATGGCGTTCAAAGGGATTAATGTTTCTTTTTTGGTCGGTTGGGCTTTCGCGATCGCAGCATCGGCCAATTTGCCAGCCATCCTATTCTTACTTTTTTGGAAAAGAACTTCAGAAACCGGAATAGCGGCCTCTATCATCGTGGGAATAACAGCCTCTTTAGCCATTATTCTTACCTCTCCCACCATGTGGGATCGATACGGATTAGACCCTACAAATGCAATACATCAACTGGAAAATCCAGCCTTGATCTCGTTTCCACTTGCTGTCTTGACCGTCTATGTGTTTTCTATATTATACCCAAAACGACAAAAAGATGTTGGTGTGATAACTGGCTAAATTAATAGGGGTCTTCAATGCCTGTCTAACATTGAAGACCCCTTGTTTATCGAACCATCAATACACTAGATTCCCATTCCAATCCACTGATGTCAATCAGCTTAATGCTATATTTTTCATCCGCCTTGATCTTCACATCCGCTACAGGAAGCATTATAGTTGCTTTCGCACCGAGCGGAATAACCATGCTATGCGCTGCGGGCTTTACTTTTGCGATATATTGATTTTGGATCGCCGCATTGCTCAGATTCAAAAAATCGCTTGAATCGTAGGACTGGATAATTTTACGGTGTTGATCCAACAGGTGAATACCAATTAAAAATGAACCATATACATCGGCTCCTTCCACACGATATACATCAAACTGCAAACGGTCATTTTTCAAAGACGTTGCAGAAATTTCCAATTTAGGTTTCACGGATTTATTATGCAACCTCCCCCAAACACCACCATGAAAATACTGGTTAGTGAAAAGTGATAGCGCGAAGATAGCTATCGACCCCACCAATACTGGAAACTTCACATTTTTGACGGGAAAGTTTCCTGATCCAAGCCACGGAAACCATTTTTTAGTTGTAAAATTTAGTTTCCTTTTGATGAAAACATCATCCAGAGCATAAGCGCTGCTTCCTGTAAAGAATAATGTAAAGCCTGAAGCAAGTCCTAAAATACCGATTTGCCACTCATCCAGACAGGTCGTACCCAACCAACCTGCCGCCAGGAGTATACCCATCGCTAGGGCAAACACCCCTATGCTCATCAGTCTTGTAAAAAGTCCCAACATGAGTAAAAGTCCCACTACAGCTTCGACGATGGTAAAAACAATCATTGCGATCGCCAAGATATCGGGATGTGTAACCAAATATTCAATTATCGGCTTAATACCTAAAGCATTAGGTAAAAAATGATTAAACTTTTCGCCGATGTAGCCAGCCTCTTCGGGGATTAATTTATTATCTAAGATCAACCTGCGCCAAAATGCAGAAAAATATGTCCAACCTACGACCCAGCGTAAGGACAAAGTGAATAAACCAGCCAAATAAGGCTGATGAGAAAATGTTGTATTTTTCATGAAATTCTATTGTGTTAACGATTACAAAATATGTTGGTGAAATCAGTAATTATACCACCGCAATTTTTAAGCGTTTATACAAAATATATTTCGGAGGGGCGTTGGCCTGATGGCTTGCGCCAAAATTAGACGAAAAAATATGGTTATTGTAGCAATACAACCTCTGGTGACCGGTACTTACGACTGCAATACCATGATCACTTTTGATCTTATATGGGCTACATGTCATTTTTGTAACCTCTAATGTATTAAAACAGCCCGTTAGGTGACGCGTAGTCTTTACACGATTAAGTGGCTTCTCGTAATCAATGTCGATAAGAGATAGAACACTGGCTTTATTCGAACATGGCAACAATGAAAATACGACCACCATAAGTAGTAGAATCGTTCTTATTGTCTGTATTTCCTTTGCCATGTTCATTTTTATGCAACAAGAATATATTGATGTGCGAATAAAAACGACAATATACAAAAATCCGCTTCGAAAATGACGGCTATCTGCTCACGTATCGGCAAAGTGACAGTATGAATAAGCCAAACACCATTCGAGTACACTTATATATTAATTCACAAGCATATCGTTTTTATAGCATAGCTTATCCGCGATAATCGTTGTGATTACAATAGTCCGATCCCTCCAACACGGTAACGCAACCCGACTTCATGCGTATTATTCGAGATACGTTGATTTAACGTACCGGTATTGGGACTAAACTGATAGCTGTATCCTATACCGAAATCACCAAAGTTCAGTTGTAACAACGCCGAGAGGTCACCTTGATTCTGTACCCCGATACCCAGTCCTAACTTCCGGGCCATAAAAAACAACGCACTCACATCATACCTAGGTGTCTGATCATCCATATGGCTCACCAAAAAAGATGGCCGGAAATGGAACATGTCATCTAGGCGGAATAAAGCACCACCGGTGATATAGTAGACGTTTCCAAACTCATATTCGCGGTCTTCACGTCGGTTAAGCGAAAAACGCGGCACGGAGACACCGACATAGTACCGTTCTTTACTGTAGTAAGAAGTACTGATACTTAATATACCGGCCGTCTCTTGTATGTTATCACGGAACGAAGGATCCGTACCATCCAGGCTATTATAATTTCCCTGAAAATACAATAGCCCACCACCCATCGACAAGCTAAGGTATTCGTTTTCAGACAAACGCACCGATTTTGCGAAATAGGCACTAAATTCACTTTCCTTGACCACACCAATGGCTGCGTGCTTGATGTCAAAGCCAACGGAAGCACCTATACGCTGTAAACCGATATTTCCTGTCGCCCATAGCGACTTTGGCGCACCGTCTACCCCCAACCATTGGCTGCGACCCAATACAGAGACACTTCCCCGCTCATCCATTGTACTCAACGAAGAATTGAAGCTGTTTCGCAACTGTCCAAACTGGTTGTAGCTCACACCATGCTGTGCCCGGACGACTCCGGGTACAAGAAGTGTAAGTACTATAATCAACGATCCGATATTTATTTTTAATGTTCCCATTCTATTTAATCTCAATAAGTTCATAATTAAAGCTTAGTTACCGCTAGAGCGTTTTACGACAAAGAAACCTTTTTCGCGCTTCCACGTGCCATCATCCAATAGATCTAGGTAATAATAATACGTTCCATCGATTACATACTGTCCCGTGAATACCTTGTCACGGTTGTTGTATCCCTCGATCTCAGCGAGCACTCGGCCCGATTTATCGAATATGGTCACCCTGTTGTCTGGGTAATCTCCGATCCCCTCGATCATCAGGAACTCATTTATACCATCGCCATTTGGTGATACGGCTTGGTGCACACGGATCGGAACTTTTGCTGACGCGTCGTTAGCGATCTTGATATCCATGTACACCGGCTCTGCTGCCTCATAGTTAGCATTCCCGGGCTGTGTTGCTGATACCCGCACTGTTCCTAAACGGTGCACCATTAAGTCCGTACCTGATACCGTGGCGATGAAGGCGTCATCTACGGATAAGTTTACAGGTAAATCACTGCTGGCGTACACATCCAGGGCAATTGTTCCTGCATCGCGGGATAATACTCCAGGAGAATTGAACCTTATGCTCTGAGGTGCTTTATGAATCGTCAGATTGGCTGTCAGACTCAAGTCGTTATAGTTGTTGCCACCTTCAATATTCGCCATAATGTTGTACGTGCCAGCATTGGTATGTGTATTGTCCGTATAACTTACCGTTGTTCCTGCAGGCAGTGTTCCCGTGATGGCAAGTGATTTCGCTGTGCCGTCGTAGACAAACGTATCGTCTTCGAAAGTAATACCTGTTATTGTAGCCGGTGTAATCTCCAAATCGGCCGTCAGCACCAGTTCAGTATAGTTCGAGCCAGAGATTGTAGCTGTTACCACCTGTGTTCCCACATCCGTGCGGCTATTGTCCGTGTAAGCTACATTCGCCCCTGCCGGTAATGTACCATTGATCGCAAGCGACTTCGCCGTGCCATCATACACAAAGCTTGCATCTTCGAATGTAATGCTCGTAATATCTGCCGGAGTTACCGTCAGGTCAGCCGTCAATACCAATGTAGTAAAGTTCGACCCGGTAATTGTTGCTGTCACTTCCTGCGTTCCAACATCCGTGCGGTTGTTGCCCGTGTATACAACGCTGGCACCTACCGGCAGTGTACCCGTGATGGCAAGTGATTTAGCTGTACCGTCGTAGACAAACGTATCGTCTTCGAAAGTAATACCTGTTATTGTAGCCGGTGTAATCTCCAAATCGGCCGTCAGCACCAGTTCAGTATAGTTCGAGCCAGAGATTGTAGCTGTTACCACCTGTGTTCCCACATCCGTGCGGCTGTTATTGCTGTAAGCTACATTCGCCCCTGCCGGTAATGTACCATTGATCGCAAGCGATTTCGCTGTGCCGTCATACACAAAGCTGGCATCATCAAAACTGATTCCCGTAATGTCTGCCGGGGTAACCGTCAGGTCAGCCGTCGATACTAATGTAGTAAAGTTCGAACCGGTAATTGTAGCTGTAACTTCCTGCGTTCCAACATCCGTTCTACTGTTATTAGCATAGGCTACAGAAGTTCCAGCTGGAAGTGTACCCGTGATCGCAAGCGATTTCGCTGTGCTGTCATAGACAAAGCTATTATCTTCAAATGTAATTCCTGTAACTGTGGCCGGGGTAACCGTCAGATCAGCCGTCAATACCAAAGTAGTAAAATTCGCGCCTGTGATAGTTACTGTCGCTTCTTGCGTTCCCACATCTGTTCTGCTATTATCTGTGTAAGCTATATTTGCGCCTGCCGGTAGTGTGCCACTGATGGCAAGCGATTTCGCTGTGCCGTCGTAGACAAACGTATCGTCTTCGAAAGTAATACCTGTTATTGTAGCCGGTGTAATCTCTAAATCGGCCGTCAGCACCAGTTCAGTATAGTTCGAGCCAGAGATTGTAGCTGTTACCACCTGTGTTCCCACATCCGTGCGGCTGTTATTAGCATAGGCTACAGAAGTTCCAGCTGGCAGTGTACCTGTAATCGCAAGCGATTTTGCTGTACCTTCATACACAAAGCTTGCATCTTCGAATGTAACGCTCGTAATATCTGCCGGAGTTACCGTTAGGTCAGCTGTCAATACCAATGTAGTAAAGTTCGAACCGGTAATTGTAGCTGTAACTTCCTGCGTTCCAACATCCGTGCGGTTGTTGCCCGTGTATACAACGCTGGCCCCTACCGGCAGTGTACCCGTAATCGCAAGCGACTTGGTAGTTCCGTCAAAGACAAAGCTGGCATCATCAAAACTGATTCCGGTAATGTCTGCCGGAGTTACCGTCAGGTCAGCCGTCAATACCAATGTAGTAAAGTTCGAACCGGTAATTGTAGCTGTCACTTCCTGGGTTCCAACATCCGTTCTACTGTTATTAGTATAGGCTACAGAAGTTCCAGATGGAAGTGCACCTGCTATTTCTATGGATTTCTCTGTTCCGTCAAAGGTAAAACTCGCACCATCGAATGTGATTCCCGTGATATCAGAAGGAATAACAGTCAGCATCCCATTCAATATAGAGATCGCATAGTTTGGATCCGAACCACCGCTTAGTGTAATCAGATAGCTTCCTACCGGAGAGGCTTCAGTGGCCGTTGTGGCGATGCTTGGCTCATCTGCTACTTGGGTGTCTCCATTGACTAGGCCCACGTAGGAAAAGGTCAAGGTTGGATTAGCTTGGCTAAAGGTTTTCTGCTTATCGTCTGCTGTGATTGTTAATGGCGCAGGAGTAATACCCAAGTTGCCATTTACTCGTGTTATCGTATAGTTTGGATCTGAGCCACCGCTCAGCGTAATAGGATAGCTTCCCACCGAAGAGCTAGTCGTAGCAGTGGTAGCGATGCTTGGCTCTATCTGAATTTGTGTATCTCCATTGACTAGTCCATCGTATTCAACTGTCAATACAGGATTGGCCGCTCCGTATACTTTGCTTTGATCATCGGCAGTGATCGTTAACGGTGCTGGAGTAACACTCAAGGTTCCATTTACCAGTGTAAAATCATAGTTTGGATCGGAGCCTCCGCTTAGTGTGATCTCATAAGTTCCCACATTGGAACCTGTGGTAGCTTCAGTGGAGATGCTTGGTTCGATCTGGATTTGGGTATCTCCTTCCAGTAAATTGGTATACGTGAAAGTCAATACTG
The DNA here is from genome assembly GCF_005048855.1 of Sphingobacterium olei. Lineage (GTDB taxonomy): Bacteria > Bacteroidota > Bacteroidia > Sphingobacteriales > Sphingobacteriaceae > Sphingobacterium > Sphingobacterium olei. The sequence goes on along the minus strand of NZ_SUME01000001.1, from coordinate 431,488 downwards.
GATTGGCTGCTCCGTATATCTTGCTTTGATTGGCTGCTGTGATTGTGACCGTTTTTTGTCCGATAGTCAGGGTTCCGTCTACTCGTGTGATCGAATAGTTTGGATCTGAGCCGCCATCTAGGGTAATTGAATAATTGCCTGCTGGGGAGGTTTCAGTGGCCGTTGTTCCAAGAGTTGGCGCAGTCTGGATTTGTGTATCTCCATTCACTAGGCCATCGTAAACAAAGGTCAAGGCTGGATTGGCCGTACCAAAGATTTTCTGCTTATTTTCTGCTATTAGTCTCAGTTGTGCCGGCGTAATTTGGAATGGATTGGCGCTGAGCAACTGCAGATTGTAATTGGCTCCCGCACTCAGCGTATTAAGGTTAAAGTTATACGTTCCAACATTCTCTCCTGGAGCTCTGGCTAGGGTTCCTGTTAAGATCGCTTCAGTGTCATTTAACTGAAAGCCTGTTGCAGTATAGCTGTAGTCGGGATCTTCCGCTCCATATATTTTTTCAAGGTCATCTACTTCGATCGACAGAGTCGCTGGAGTAATCGTAAAGACTTCCGGATTAAGTACTAATTCGTAGTTCGGACCTGCATCCAGGTTTCCTAAGGTATAGGAATAGGTGCCTGCATTTTCCCCTGTTTCACGGGTAAGTGACCCTTGGATGATGGTTTCATCATTACCTGGGTCGAATCCGCTGGCGGTGTAACTAAAGGTCGTCGGATCGTCATCCCCATACACTTTCTGCTGGTTGGCATCTGGGGTGATCGTCAATTGCCTCGGCGCATCATTGTCTGTTATCGTCAGGGTAGCCTGCCTTGGCTGTCCAAGGGTGACTAGGGAATTGTCGGTTCTGACCAGTCGAATACTGACCGTTTCATCCCCTTCTACATCCAGATCATCGATCACTTCTACCGGGATCAACACCGAATTCGTGTTGCCCAATAAAAGAACACCTATTGGTATCGGAGTGTAGTCTTCTCCTGGTGTGGCGGTGCCCCCAATCTCTAGTTCTAGGACCGTGATGGCGGCCAAGGTATTGTCGGTTTCTATTATAAATTGTCCGTCATCTCCGCCTTCGGCTGCGTCCTGAAGAACCCGTATCGTCAATGTTGCTGGCAAGAGTTTCTCCACCGTATCGCTTGCTGGTGCTCCTTCATTGCCGGATTCATCTGTTAAGGTGACTGTCAGGGTTAATTCACCATCGGGAAGATCCTCTACCACGATCCCACTGATGAGCTGATCGCTGCTGGTTACTTCACCGGTTCCGGTAACGGGGGTTCCTCCTGCACTGCTGCTGATCGAGAACGAATAATCCGATCCCGGTTCCCCGTCAAGTAACCTGAATCTGAAGTTGTTCTGGTTGACTCCATTGATTCGGTCGGCAAGGATCAAAACCGAATAGCCGGAGGGTAGTTGGGTGTCAACGGAATAATTATTGGAATTGGAAACTCCTGTTCCGGCATTTCCTGCCAAATCCTGATAACCGGTGTTGTCAAGGGTGATGAGGTTATTCGGTGCCTGTACATCCGCATCCGGAGTTAGGGTTGCCTGCCATTGATCACCACCAGGCAGAGATTCCAAGTCGGACAGCGTTCCATTTTGTACTGTAAAATCATCGAGGGATACTTCTGTTACAGGCTCTGAGAAAGAAATGGTGACAAGTGTGGTTTCACCCAATGTCAACTGGGGATTCGTTACATTCACTAATGCAGTTGGCCGCTGGGTATCAATCTCATAATTAGCAGTTTCAGAGGTCCCTGCTCCTGTATTTCCGGCAAGATCTGTATATCCGGTATTGTTAAGCGATAGCACATTTGAATCATCCTCGACAAAGGACAATGGAGTAACTATTGCTGTCCAGCTCAACCCGCCGTCAGAAGAGGTCAACCCGGATAAATTACCATTATCAACTGAAAAATCAGCAGGTTCAAGTCCGGAGATTCTTTCGCTCAACACCAGGGTAAGTGTTGCCGTTTCTCCCACCGCTAGGGAGGTATTGTCCAAACTCATACTAACCACCGTTGGTCTTACCCCGTCAACCAAAACCTGACTCGTACTACCTATGTTATTCAGGATCAAATTGGCCTCATTTCCTGCTGCATCACGAATAGCGCCACCACTCAGAGACAATGCTCCTACCACGATCCCGTTAAGATCAAGATCACCGCTAAGGACTGTATACCTAAAAACAATGGAACTTGAACCGGTTCCTGCTAAATAACTGGCCTGACGGCTAGTTTCCCCTACAGTAAGACTGATCTGGGGAGAACCGCTGAGGACTACTGCTTCAGAGAAGTTCACGGTAAAATCCAAATCCTGACCTATCGCATACAGGCCGTCTGCAGGTACTGAAACAGTGGTGGTAATTGGAATTACCCCATCGACGAAGAAATTTTTATTTGCTGAAAGGGAATTGGGATTTCCCGGTAACGGCAAGGTCAAATCGGCATCCAGAGAGGATAGGCCTTGGATCTCTGCTCCGTTGGCATCCAAGGCCTCGGGGCTAACGTAATCCAGATCAGTTGAGAAATCTCCTTGGGCTACGATGTATTCGAATTCCAATACAGCAGTACCGCTGCCGGACACGTAGTTGGCTACCTGGTCTGTTCCTGTAAACAGGGTCAGTTCAGGGGTCCCTCCTGTTACGGTGACCGCTTCGCTGAAATTCACGGAGATCGTGAGCTGATCTCCGATTTTAAAGATGCCGTTGGCAGTGCTTGAGGTGACACTGGTGACTACAGGATTGATCGGATTGATAATAATTGAAATCACATCTGTATCAGTCTGAGCTCCTCCTGATCCGGAGAATCCTTGGTCATTGCTGGTGATTTCTAAACTTGCACTACCCACCAAACCTGGGGTCGGAGTATACGTCAGTCCATTCAATGCATTGTTAACATCTACCAAAGACCCTATAAATGTCATAATTCCGTCATTGGTTCCAGACCCTTGAGTGAAATTTAGGCCAGTAGTACTCGCTAAGGAAATTAGTCCATTTGAAGCTGTGAGCGTGATCTCAATTGCATTTGATCCCAAGTCCACGTCTGATACAGAGATTTGATTCCCGTTGCCAGCACTAAAAGTGAGCGTTTCATTTTGAGCTACGTTCTGGGCGCCTGGCACAGTATTGACAGGAGCATCATTTACTGCTGTCACGACTAAGCTGACAGTGGAATTGTCTGATTCAGCTCCTCCAGAACCAGTATTTCCTTGATCGTCAATTTCTATGGTTAAAGTAACCGCTTCAGTATTATTTAGGCTGGTGGTATAGGTCAATTCCCCGTTGGCTAAAAAGCTGTTGATCGCGTCCACACGTCCTGTTAGGGTTAGGCTAGATGAGTTCCCTCCTACTGTCACTCCATTTGCGGAGCTTGCAGCTAAGGTTCCGCTGCCTACTTCAAAGGTGACCAGGACATCAGCTGAGCCTGCATCTACATCGGTGAAGCTGATGCCTGTTAAGGCTTCTGGCTCGTCTTCGAACACAGAAATGGTTAAAGGAGCAGAGATGACCGGAGCATCGTTGACCCCTTGGATGCTGAGTTCAAAGGAATCAGAAACAGCTCCCCCATTTCCATCATTCGCAATAACTTCTATGGCTATCGAACCAGTATCATCATTTCCCGGAGTGCCGCTAAAGGTACGGCTTATTGGATCAAAACTCAGCCAAGCAGGTAAAGACCCACCGCCTGACAATTGGGCTGAATACGTCAACACATCCCCGACATCAATATCATTGAAGGTATTGGCAGCGAATTGGAAGTTAAATGTTATATTCTCTGTAGCAGTTTGATTCGGAATAGGATTGACTACAGTTGGCGCTTCATTGACATCGGTAATGCTTATACTAAAAGGAAGCTCCAGAACCAATCCCCCGGAGTCAGTCACCCGAACACGGATCGAATAGCTGTTTTGTACATCAAAATCAAAGACAGCTGCAGTACGGAGTTCATTTCCTTCTATACTGAACGCCGAATTACCACCATCTCCGGAACCGGGAACCAACGTGTAAGTAAATGTATCCCCATTGTCCACATCAATAGCGGAAAATAAGCCAACTACTATGCCTACAGGTTCGTTTTCTGCTACACTGTTATTATCCAGAAGTATATCGGTAGGAGCATCGTTTACGGGTGTAATATTGACATTGACAGTGCCGACTACTACATTATTTCCACCACCGACTCCAGTATGACCATTGTCATTTGCGGTGAGGGTTATAATTATAGCGTTCGGCCCACTTAGGTTATTGGGCAAAATCAGAGCTGCATTGGTATTTATATTTAAAAAAGACTCAATGTTGGCTACCGATCCGGTGAGAATAAGCGTTGCCGTGTTATGGCCAGACTGACTGACTCCATAGTCAGCTGGATTAGCTACAGCAAGAGCGCCTTGAGAAGTAGCTATGGTCAATGAAATATCATTTGATCCCGCATCTATATCTTGAAATATACCTGAAGAAAGAGCATCTCTCAAGTAGGCTGGATACTCATCTTCTACTACGGTGATTGAATTTATTATGCCTACAAAAGTAGGATCATCGTTCACACCAATAATATCGAAAGTGACTGAAGCCGTATTCGAATTAGCTGTACCGTCATTTGAGACAAAAGAAATCGTACCTGCATTGGTGCCAAATAAATTCGGTGTTGGTGTAAAAGTCGCCGCATCAAGCGCCGCATTGATATTGGCCAAGGTGCCAGAAGCTGTAAAGTTGGCTGAGCCATTTCCCCCACCTGCAAAAGTAATTCCTGTAGTTCCCAAAGAGACAGTTCCACCTGTGACCGTAAAGGTCACCGTCTGATCGTCCCCATCAGCATCATTGACCTGTATATTGTTTGCCAAGGCCACGTTGATAGCGTCTTCACTTACAGTAGGCGCTGAGGGTGCGGTGGCGACTGGTGCAGAATTAGCTGCTGTGGCCAACAACCTAAAATTATCAATTGCCCATTCTTCATTGTAAGAATTATTTGAATACACCCTCAAACGTAGGGAAAGCGTACTCCCTGACCCTGGAATTGTTTTGGTAAATTCATTAAAGGCTTTGGTCAATACCGTGCCATTACCGATACCATTAAAATTGGTATCTTCCGCCAATTGCTTGTGCTGATTATTAATTTCATCTGCCCCACCAGGTCGGGCACCGTCATTAGCCCGGAAATCTATCAATTTTTGGTAAGTTCCTCCGTCAATACTATATTCCACTGTCACATAGTCGTCATGTGAAAAACCAAAAGCTGTACCTTCCCATGCCTCATACGTTGACTGGGCTGCAAACAATCCCTGAAAACTGATGTTATTTCTTCCGGAAATATCGATGCCGCTCCAAACGATCGTTTGTTCTGCAGGTCCAAATGCGTCATGATCCTCACCAGCCCAAAACCAACTTCCCTGAACGTTGGAATAAGGTCCATCGGAAACAAACGATAAATCAATATTATTCCCTTGGGTTCTTAAGAAATAAGCGACATAAGGAGTCGCCCCCGAGCCGCCATTGTAAGATGGTGTCCTTGTGCCACTGGAAGGCGCCGTGGCATTTTCAAAGTCATCAGACCAAAATTGCACTTGGCTAGATGCCGTAAAGTGAGTGATCGCCAGAAGAACTAAAAGTAAAATTTTTTTCATAGTTTAAATTATTTTGATCAGCAGATCAGGGAGGAGTAGCTAATGATTTTAATCAGTTCAGGAGAATGTTTAGCGTACATTCGCACAATAGTCGTCTTGTCGTTAGGAACGGGGTCGACTGTTAACAGTGTCACCTTTTTTATACGGTTAACGTACAGGATTTTTATGTTCATATTTCATAGGTCAAAAAAGAAAAGATAACTAAGAAGAATACACTAGGTAAAATGCAGACTACTCTAAATAACAATTCTACCTCTTTATCAGCAGAATGTTAGCAATTGGCGCCATCAATCCATTTTTATGTAAATGATAATTCTACTCAATATTCAGGAAATTTATTTGAAAAATCAAGAAATAATTTGATATTATTCAATTAACGGCCTAATTGCCGTGTGTTGCGGCGCTTCTATAACATTTTTTTCAACGGAACATCATAAATGTATTTCCGGTTTCGCCGAATTAAAAATAATTCCCTATATTAATTTACTTAAAATTATCATAGTAGTTGTTAGTATTTCCCCTTAGGAAAATTGCCTCGGGGGAAATTAAAACTGTTCACTCGTGAGCTCGCTATTAGCCATGGCACCTGCCATATTTCCCGTTGCAACCGCATTTGCTACCGAGCGCATTCCGGAATTATCGCCGCAGGCAAAAACACCATACACCGAAGTTTTTTGGAAACTGTCCACTTTAATGTATTCGTCCTCGGTCAGTTCACAGCCCAATGCAAGCGGTATATCGACCTGTTTCTTAAATGGAATCGCTGCATATAAGGCATCAAAATCCATTTTGTCACCATCTTCGAAAATCACCTCTTTAATATTTCCACCTTCATGCGCTACCTCTGTAATTTTCTTTTCGATTACCCTGATGTTATGGCGCTTGAGTTTTTCCCGTTGCTCTTCGGTAAATTCCGCTTTTGCCGAGGTCAATATGGTCAGGTTATCCGTTAGGTTATTCACCAATGCGCCTAAGTGTAACGCCCGCTCGCCATTTGCCATTAAGCCTGTTTTCTTACCGCGGAGTTCATATCCATGGCAGTACGGACAGTGAACGACCGAAATACCCCAACACGCTGCAAATCCCTTAATTTCAGGCATGATATCCTGTAGTCCAGTAGCAAAGATGATTTTCTTTCCCACAAATTTCTCCCCAGCCTCGGTATTAATGGTGAAACCGTCCTCCATGTTATTTCCACTGACGGCCAGTCCTTCGTGAAACTGCACCGTATCATATTTCAGCACTTGCGCTTTGGCTTTTTCTGCAATTACCTCCGGCTTTTCACCGTCGTGTGTAATGAAATTATGCGAATGCGGCGTCTGCCGATTGCAGGGCATTCCGTTATCGATAATCAGCACATTGCGCAGTGAGCGTCCTAAAGCCATTGCTGCCGAAAGGCCTGCATAGCTTCCACCGATTATGATTACGTCAAAATTTGTATGGTTTGCCATCGTGTTTAATTTTATATCTATTAAAAAAAGAAAGGAAATGTACATCCAGTTAGGACCGCTCTCCTTTTTTGATCAAATCCCTTCTCGTCATCGCACTCCAGGTTCAAGCGAATTGTTTATACCTGTTTTACTACAACGTATAACATAGAAGGGGTAGTTTTCGTTCACTTCTTTTATTTCAACCAAGCCGAATTTTGCAAACTCCCCATGCACAGCCTCCTCGTCATAGAAGAATATCTGCACGCCGCCGAACATTTCAAAGCGATCCTTGCTGATCTGCGTACCCAGCCCATAGGTCTTCGCTTCTTTCGTGATCACGGTAAAGATCATGGTGCCGCCCTCGATGAGCTGTTTGTAGCAATTTTGGATCAACTTCACTCGTTCTGCTTCTTCTAACAGGTAAATTAGACCATGACAAAATATACCATCATACACATTGTCGTCAAAAGGCATATCAGTTACCGAACCATGGTATAACGTCATATCCGCTCCATAATGCCTTCTAGCCAGTGCGATAGCTGTTTCCGAGATTTCGATTCCTGTCACACCTATACCATGCTCCCTAAAAATCTGGGCATTTCGACCATAGCCGATTCCGGGAATGAGTATACTTTTTGCCGCTTTTCCGAGAAAGAAGTCTTTCGCCCATATAGCAGACTTTGCCGGCTCGAAACCCCACATCTCCTGTTTATCTGTAAAGCTGGTTTCCCAAAACTCCTTTTTCGTATTGTCTTTCATCGTGTCCTCTATTATATCCCCCTATTCTTGATCTAATCTGTAAGATTTTTTTCAAAGGTACTAAAAGTTTTGTTATTGCGACTGCATCGCAATAATTTAATGCGATTTATTTGCATTAACTTTGTATCAGAATAAATAGGAATAATGAAACGTAGAAATACCCCGTCGAAAGAAGCAATATTAAATTTATTGGCCAATACCAAGAAGGCCATGAGCCATGATGCTATTGAAGATAAATTAACGATAGATATAGACCGTGCTACGATTTACAGGGTTTTAAATCGCTTTTGTGACGACGGCCTAGTGCACCGGATCGTGGCCGAAGATGGAAAGCAATACTTTGCGGTATGCATGAAATGTGATGAAAGTAAATTAGTCGCCAATCATTTTCACTTTCGCTGTACGAGCTGTCAGACTATCGAGTGCTTACCGACACCTGTACACTTCTCTATCCCAGAAGGTTATCAGGTCGAAAACGTAAATTGTGTGCTTACTGGCCTGTGCAACGAATGTTCCTCAGACCAAAAGGGACTGTAAACCATAGGCAGCAGTACTATCCCTATACTTTTCTAGCTACTTTACCCGTTCTATTGTTATGAGAAGACCAAAATTTCTAGCGCGGATGAGCAAAAGGCAGTACTTTGCCTTTATTTGGTTTTTTGTCGTTCCATTGAGTATCTTTTTAATTGGGCGATTGATCATGCTTATCGCTTTGCTTTATTTTTAGCAGCGTTTTAGTTCATATAATCAACCGACGTGGTCATCATATGACTATATATGAAAAATAAGAACCTGAACCAATTAATAATTCAGGTTCTTATCCTATAGCAGACTTAGTTAAGGATTTTTTCTAATGCCTTATGAAGTTCCTCGCCTCTCAGATTTTTAGCAATGATTTTTCCATCCGGATCGATTAGGTAGTTTTGGGGAATACCTGTTACGCCGTATTTCAGTGCCGCCTCATTGCTCCAGTACCGCAGGTCGGATACATTAGTCCATTGCCCAAGTCCATCATCTTCTATCGCTTTAATCCAGTTCGCCTTGGCCGTTTCTTTATCTAGGGAAACACCGAATACAGTAAACCCTTTGTCTTTGTACGTATTAAATGCGCTGACCACATGGGGATTTTCCTTACGGCATGGCCCACACCAGCTTGCCCAGAAGTCAAGCAATACATATTTACCACGGGTTGAAGATAGGGATACTAACTCACCAGTAGGAGTATGCTGTGCAAAATCAGGAGCCATACCACCAATAGCAACTTCCATTTGTCCTTGGATACGTTTGGCAAACGAAATTCCTTCTGGTGAATCACGCTGATCAGCTGGAAGCTTTTTATACATTTCGAGTACTTTAGCCATATCTTCCCTAGAGCCACCGCCATACCGCTGTAATGCATAGAATAGCATTGGCGATTTTGGATTGTCTGCAATATATTTCGCGAAGACATTCTCTTTCATTTCAGATTGCAGTTTCCTGATCTCTCCATTAATAGCTTGCTTTTCTGTTTCTATTAAGTTCTTGTCTTGTCCTTTACGCATCAATTCCATTATCTGATTTTGATAGGTCTTCGCTAAGGTATTTATTTTATCGTATTCAAAATGACTTTTGGACCCGTTCACTGTCACATTAGAGAATTTACCATCACTAGACAATTTTATTTTACCAGGCTCGAGATAAACCTGTGCGGTATTATCTGGATTGCTGATACCTGCTCCCGGACGCCCAGGAACTGCTTTGAAGATGATAATGTGGACGAGTACAGGCTGTTCTAGATCAAACTCAAAACCATATTTACCTTTGACCAGATTCGAGCTATCGATAAATTGCTTGCCGTCGTACTTATAGAATAAGTACAATTTGTTAAAATCTCCCTCCACGTTCTTTAACGCTCCACTGATTTTTACTTTTTTCGCCTGACCAACACTCAGGAACGGCATAAATAGTAGTAATACCGCTAATAATTTAATTGTTTTCATGTTTATCTCTCTTTTAAATATTTATTTATTTTTAAAGTATCCATTTGTAAGACATGTCCTTAATCTTACCAAAACCTTCGTAAGTAACTTCAGTTGATGTGTCGATAATGCCATTGGAAGGATCTATCTTGTAGCTATACACTTTACCGTTTTTTGTGGTTTCGTTCCATGTTGCAAAATAGACGTATTGATGGGGGTTTGGAAGACGTGCTGCTTGTATGGATAGCGCATAGAACTTCTGTAGTCGAATGCAGGTTACCTCTTCGCCAGATGGTGGTGTCCATAGTGTCTCAGCTGCTGAACCGGTATTATACTTCAATAATGCAACTTGTGAAGGGGTGCTGTACAATAGATATTGCCCCAGTACAGCAGAAGTAATTGAGTTAATATTTACTGCATCTGGACTATTGCTAATATCTATTTTTTGCAATGCAATATTTGCAGGTATCAGTGAGCCAAGGTTCAGAATAAGTAAATAAGGAATGTTCCCACCTTTCATCACAAAGTACTCATAGTTCAGATTTCCCCAATCATTGGCTACAAAGTCCAATCCAATATTGTTGAGATCGATTGATGAAGCATTTTGAGGTACGAACCCCCCCGAGGATGTCGAATTTGTAGGGACGTTTACAAACTTCCTACCAGTCTTATCATAAGCTACCGCATCAAAGGTCGAAGCCGGAAATGTGGCTAGCCAATCTGCTAGTTCGCCGTAACTTCCACCTATAGCTGGTCCAAAGAAGTTGGTACGGAATGCACCAGAAGATATGAAATTGGCGATATGGAATTTATTATTGTTGATAATAACTTCTTTTCGTGCATTGCTGGCGTTAAGAGCTTTAATATTTTTACCTGTGGGTCTCGAAGACGCCCAAAATAACTCGTCAAAAACAAGGGCTTCTTGAAAATCAGATCGGTTTACTGCAATTAGTTCCTGCTCAGAGGCTACAAGTATCTCGCCCGATCCCAAAGGTGCCACCGAATGTAGCAAGGCCTTAGGTTTACCAGGTAATGCTTCTTCGTTGGTGTTACGGAGTAAATCAAGAAATAAGCGGGATTGCAACATGCCCGTTTTCACACGGCTATCCACAATCAAACCTACATCGGTGGTATTGTCTTTTTCGTATAAAACCATCCAACCATCTGAAATATTTTCACTAATGTCAACTTGAAAGTATTGATATGTTTCGACCTGGGTATCCAGATCCCGAATAGACAACACTATATTCCATAAACCTTCAGGTTTGGTAATAGGAGATGAAAGCTTTAGATCGCTCGATAGTGTATCGCGTGTGTGCACGGTCCCGCCAGAGACGGCTTGGTATATGCTCCAATTGAACGCTAGTTTGTCTTTCACTTGATCGATACTATTTATTTTTTCTCCATTCAGGTAAATATCGGGCGTGATGTTTAGTACTTCGTATCGAAAGACCGCATAAGAATTCTTTATGTCATTTACGCTAGTGTCAATAAGAATTTGGTCCAAGACAGCATAGTCATAGTTTCCTTTGTCCTTATAACAACTTTGCGCTACCAAGAGCACGATGCAAGTTAACAGAAGGATTTTTTTTAATAGATTGTTCATACTTTTCAAAAATTAAATGATCAGATCAAAATATATTATAGTGGGAATACTACACGTTCCTTCGTTGTTTCATCAATCAATGGGCCGTTAACAGCTTCGTATTCTTGTAGTTTCAATTTACATAATGCCTTAAGATAGGTTGCATGCGTATCCGTGATTGTGTTGGTCGGTAACTCGGGGTTTTGCGATACGTTATATACCACCCTAAAATCATAAAAACCTGTGGTTTGAATAATAAATCCATACTTGGCATCATTGTATGCACCAAAATAACGAGACAGCGCGCGGTAAGTAGAGATCGTTTCAGTATCCCAATTGACCGGTTTTGAAATCGCATTTTTTAGGCTGACATGAAGGTGGCTACGCTCAACCGCTCCCATGCTATATTTGTCATTTTCTTTTAGCTGGAAAGTAACCATACCCGACTTGTTTTTGAATAGTTCAAAATTTGCCGGCTTATCAATATATATCGGAAAAGTTCCCTCATATTGTCCAGCTTTAATTACGTAGGTGCCAAAAGAATAATTCACCTTATCCTTGTCATCACCGGTGGCTTCCAATTCAAAGTGTATATCTTCCGTAGGCACTATACCCAGCCATCTATAATGAAATAAAACAGAATCGCGACCGGGAACCGTGAAAGCATAGTTATAACTAAGGCTATCCTCAACTACATTTGCGGTACCGAACCAAATGTTGATTGCCTTGTCATTCCTGTCATAGTGCTTAACATCCTGCTTTTCACAGCTCAAAAATGCCAAACAAGAGAAGAGAGTTAAATATGTTAATGTTTTCATGTTCATAATTATTATCGGTTAGATACTCTATTTGCTGCTTCGTATTCGGAGTCTGGCAACGGAAAGATGTATGCTTTTTCCGCTACCATATCGTGACTTCCGTTAAGAATGGCCTGTTGATTCAGCCTCTTATAATAATAAAAAAACTGTCCTTCTCCGATAAATTCCTTACGAAACTCGGTGGTCATAAATGCTCTAAAATCCACTGGAGCTGTACTGAGTTCGCTTATCCCGCGAGCGCGACGTACCGCATTAAAATACGGCAGTGCGTCTGTCTGCGTATGATTAGCGTATTCGGCAAGAATATAATACATTTCAGCCAGTTTGATTATCGGCATCTTGCTTTGATAATATATATCGTCTGACGTAGATTCACTATACTTTAGGAGATACCGATTGTTTGCGTCCGCTCCGGCACCGCCCTCAAACAAATACAGATAACGATAGTCATCGGTATCGTTATCAAAATAGTTGAGTCTCTGGGTTTGCGTTAGATTGAACTTAATGCCGTCTGTACCATACTCGAGAAACATTTGAGAACGTTGCGCTAGGTCGAAAATATTCAACGCAAAAAGGTGTTCGCTAGCGCCTACCAAATCGGTCTGGCTGCTCGCATTAGCTTGTGTTGTAAATGAAAATTTATTACCATCTATGACACTTTTAGCAGATGCATATGCGTTGTCGTACTGCCCTATATAGAGATAGATTCGAGCTAATAACCCCTCTACAGCATAGTAATTGAGATGTACCTGCCTGTTTATCAAGTAACCGTTATCATCCAACTGAGTTACAACTCTACCTGTAAAGATCGGATCTTTTTCGAGTAGTTTTTTTGCTTCTATTAAGTCATCCAGAATTTGTGTGATCGTCTCGCTTACGGTAGACTGATTAGTTTGTTTAGACGTATAACGTGTCACGTACGGTATCGCGGGCTGATTGGGAGATACCATATAATTTGCACCAAAACAACGAAGCAAGTCAAAGTGGATGAATGCGCGTAAAGCCAATGCCTCCCCTTTTATAATGGCATAGTTGTCACCTCTAAATACGGGATATTGATCAATCTTAGCTAGGATATTGTTGGTGTTACTCACTGCCTGGTACATATTGCTCCAAACGTTCTCGATATACTGTTGCGGCAGAGTTGCCACATAATCATAGTTAGCCATGTCGTCATAGTTCAGTCCCGAATAATTACTCCATTCTTTGGACAACACGCCCATCATTTGATAGGTAAGCTGCCCACCATACAAAGATTGATTGCCAAGAATGGTGTATACGCCCGCCAGGGCTTCTTTAAATCCTTGTTCGGTCTCGAATAGTTCAGAATCGCGGATCTGTGAATTAGGCTGTACATCTAACCATTTGTTGCAAGAGGTATATACACTGATCGTGCTTATAGCCGAAATAAAAATTAAGCTTATCTTCTTCATAACTCGTGTTCGTTAAAATGTGGTTTGTAATGAAAATGAAAAAGTACGCGCAAACGGGTAATCTAGACCGCGTTCAATCGTAATGTTAGAAAAGACAAATGCTTCATTCACATAAACACCGCATTTAAGGTTTTGCAAATGGTACTTTTTTAGGTTTTTCCACTTAAAATCATAATATACATTGACCGAAGAAAGTGTTAGCTCATTTTTTTGCTGTAAGAAACGATCTGTCGGTCTCGTTGTGGTCGGCGTAGGCGATATGCGTTTAAAGGGTACGACATCACCGGGTTGCTGCCAGGTATTTTCGAATACTCTTTTATCTACATTATTGGCTATATTCACGTTTTCAATACGGTTGACTAATGTGGCATTATAGTAGTCTGCTCCTAATATATAACGCATAGTGGCGTTTAAACCCCATCCCTTGTATTCCATATTAACTCCAAAATTTCCGCGCAATGTCGGATCAGACACGCCTACTGCAATTTGGTCATCGGCGCTCCATACGTATGTAGTTGAACCGTCTTTCTTTTGAAACAGTTCCTGGCCAGTGATCGGATCGATACCCAATGACGGTACCGCCCAAATGGTCGAGGTCGATTGGCCCTCTTCGTAGCGCGTTTTAGGGGCGTTGAGGTTAGCATTACTATTGTCCTGTTCTTCATTCAACTGCCTCAAGGCGTCGGCGATTTTTGTGATCTTGTTTTGGTTTCCCATAAATGCGGCAGTGAAAGAAAGGAATGATTGTTGTTCAGGGTTGGAATAGGCTAAATAACTTGTAGTTGCTTCGAAACCGCGATTTTGTAACGATCCAATATTCTCCTTATATGAATAAAAACCGGTGGAAGGAGGAAGGGTAAAATCTATCAATAAATTATTTGTGTTATTCACAAAATAATTAAACTGCATATTCCAGCGTTTGAATAATCTGATATCTATACCAACATTTTGGTCGACAGTCTGTTGCCATTTTAAGTTGTCGTTCGCAAGACTGTAAAGGTATGCTCCAGAAATATTATCGTATGTACTGCTGTTAAAAAAATTATAGGTCGCCATCGCTTGATAAGGATTGAAATTTTGGCTACCTGTAGATCCGATTGAACCACGTATACGTAGTAGATCAATAAACTCTTGGTTTCTAAAAAACGGTTCATTATGTAAATTCCAACCAAGTCCTGCAGACCAAAATGTTCCCCAGCGGGAATCAGAACCGAAGACGGAAGAGGCATTGCGCCGTATACTTATGTCAACTAAGAAGCGGTCGTCATACGAATAATTGGCAAAACCGATGAGACCAATTTCCCGCTGTATGGTTTCTGAGCCAAAAGGTACTGTTCCTTGTGTGTACTGACGGGCAAACGAAATAAAATCAACCCTATTATTGAGAAATCCCTCTGCCGACATACCGTGTGATTGAGTCAGAAAAGCGGCAAGATTTGCCCCGCCATTAGCGAAAACGATATGCTTTTTCCATTTTTTTGTCCAATTAACAAATACATCCGAACTAAGCGTTGAGCTTTCACCATCGGTAATGCGATATGAACCACGGCGGTAAAAGTCTTCACCGCCCCATGTTGCAAAGTTGGTATGGTCCCCAGGTAAGAACCTTTCCGCTGTATTGCCATTATAAGTATACCCCACTCGTGCCGTAAAGCGTAGATTAGGACTATGCTGGTATTCGGTATAGAAATTTTCTGTCACCTCGGTATACTTAGAAAAATCTTTGGTGCCCAATTCGGCGTTATACAATGGATTGAAAAAATAAGACATAGTACTTCTGGGTGTGGTCTGGAATGTGCCCAATAATTTTGTCACATTGCCATTGTCATCATGAGGTTTGAAATATGGGTTGAGTACGGAATATTCCGAAAACATACCATATGGCGAATTGTCAGCTCTGTTAAATGTTACATTGAGAATGTTTCGAAATAGGATTTTGCCATTCCGGTAAGAGAGGTTAATTGACCCACTATTATTTGTACGGTCAGATCCTTTCATTACACCTGCTACTTTGTTGTGGGTGAAGTCGATGCCGTAACGCAGAGCAGGGTTTCCACCCTCGAGAAAAAGCGTATGTTTACTGGCGATGCCTGTTCTTAATGGTTGCGACAACCAATAGGTGTCGACACCCTCGACGACATTTTTCAATAGTGCATTGTACTGCTCGTTGAGAAACTGTTGTGTGACTGGGTTAGCAGACGTATATCTGCCAGCTATACGTTCAATCTCAAGTTTTTCGCTTGCATTGGTCAGGTTATAGCTACTGAGGTCAGGTGCTTCCACATTGAAATTTCCGTTGTACGATACGCGCATGGCACCTTCTGCAGGCACAATCGTCTCGATAACAACGACTCCGTTTGCCGCTTTAGCGCCATAGATAGCTTTTGCTGCGGCATCTTTTAATATGGTAACCGAGGCGATACGGTTCATATCAAGATCGTAGACCCGCTGTAAACTAGCTTCAAATCCATCAATCAGAAATAGAGGCTGATTAGGGTTTCCCGCATAATCTCCGCGGACATCATCTAAAGCGGATTTTCCACGAAGTAAAATATCGGGAAGCCCATTAGGATTGGAGCCTAAGTTGAGATTTTCTGCCAATATAAACGAAGGATCCAGATTTTGTAAACTTTGCAACACGTTACGGTTACCTACGCGTTCGAGGTCTTCTTTATTAAATGTGCTGGCATTTCCTGTAAAAGTGCTTTTTTGACGGTTTCCATATCCCGTTACAACGACCTCTTCAATCTGATCGGCCGATTCTTCCAAGGTAACAATCAATGGAAGTTTTGTGTCATTCGTCAACGTAATCTCTTGTGCTTTATAGCCCAATATGGTAATCAACAGCGTTTCGCCTTCTTTTTCGGGAGAAAGGAGAAACTCACCGGTATTGTTGCTGGTGGTCGCAATTTTCGGGTTGCCTTTAACGGAGATAATCGCCCCTGAAATCGGCGACTTATTTTTGTCAATTACTTTTCCCAATACCTTGGGAATCGCTTTTATCGGGGTCATTTGTACTTGACTGAAAAGGATGGTGGGAGCACCTAGTAGTCCCAAAAACGCAAAGGTAAAAACGCTCCATCTAATTCTCCGTTTGAGTTTTTTATTCATTATTCATTGGTTTAGTTAATTATTTGGTAATTAATTAGGCTTTTGTACAATCGTTTCTTCGCTAAAATCTGAAAAGAAAACATTGCTAGTCACTCGCATAGCAGGATATCCTATACCCATATGATCCCATGAAGTACGTTTTTGTGCGAATACAAGACACAAGGCCATAGCTTTTGCTACGACGGCATCTGTATATGCATTGCAATTTTTAGTTAAAACAGATTTTTACAATACTGTCTTGAAAAGAATAAGTAAACAGCATCTTTTCAGACATGTCACTTAGTAAATCAGAAAAGGAAATCTTTTCAAACCGAGCCGTATATGTTTTGTTCATCCCCGAATCATCGCAGGGCTCCAGAATAATACCATATTGGTGGCGCAGCATGGCCGAAAAGCGTTGAAAGCTTACTTCGTGCACATCGATATTCAATACAAGTGTATTGGAGTCGATTTGATCGCGGAGTTTACTTAGCAGGACTTCATTGACCATGATATTGCCAAGCTTGGCAGGTTTCACAGTTTTAGGCCGATGTTCCTGATTTGCAGTGTCTGCCGAAGCCACTGCTGGGGTAAATTTGTTTTTGTCGGGTTTTCTTTCATAATGCATAGTAATTTTGGGGTTAGAACTCGATTGAAAAGTGTCCGTCAGGGATGGCACGGTTTGGTCTGCTAAATCAGCTTGCGGTGATGAAACGTTTACTAGCTTCCGACTATTTACCACCTCGGATCGCATACCGTAATAATAAGCTCCAATGCACAAAACAACCGCTGCAGCAGCTGCCTTCCACCAAATACTTTTGTAGGGCCTACCTTTGATCCTTTCGGTCTGCAAATGCTGATCGACATGGACATCCCATTGGGTTTCCAAAAACTTTTCAAAGTCGGTTTGATTATTCGAATCCAATAACCATTCTTCAACAGCTTTTGCTTCTGTTGCAGAACATTGTTTTTCGAAATACCTTTTTAATAAATTTCTGTCCACCTTTTCAATTCTTATCGTATACTATACAGTTAAAAGAATGTTTGCACCTAAGAAAAAATAAAAAAAAATAAAATAATTGTCCAAAAGCCCATACCTTTCAATAGTCTTTTTACCACCGAAGACGAATGATTGATGTGATTTTCTACCGTACTTTTGGATATACCTAGCTTCTCTGCAATTTGTTTATTCGAATACCCTTGAATTCTACTCATTTCAAACACCTTTCTCCTCTTTTCCGGAAAACTCTCTAAAATTTTACTTAAAACTTCCTCAAGCTCTCGAGATACATGCAATGTAGAGGGGGAAGAATGCTGATAGGTGTAATCGCGATATTTTTCAGCTACTACATTTTTCTTTATTTTATTGTATATATCGTTTTTTGCTATGGTAATGATGTAATTTTTGAAGGATGAATTCAGATCGATCTTATCCTTATGTTCCCAGATCTTTAAAAACGTCTGTTGTACACTATCGCTCACATCCTCTTGGTCTAAATGGTAATTAGCAAGAAAACTTGATAGGATTGGAGAATATACGTGAAACAATTCAACAAAAGCATGTTCACTACCCTTTTGTAGCTGGGCAAGTAATTGCTTTTCGTTGAAAACACCGTAAGACATAATATTATACGTTTTCGTTATGCAATCCGCATAAAAGGTTAATGGAAATTAACAACAAACCACAAAAAAATGCGTTTGAATTCCTCTTTTTCATTCAATTATTCGCACAAAATATAAAATTTTGATATATGATCATAATATTTTAGAAAAATATGATCATCTCGTCCATACTTCGGCTACGATTTATATGGATTCGAATACCACTATCGCCGGAGTTATACCGAGCTCTGGCCATTTTAGATAACATCAGAAATCATTACCTTTAACCCATATCGTAAAAGCAAGTGGCTCAGAAAAGAACCCCCATTCCGGTACGGTCAATGGCCGATGTATCCGATCATGGCATAGCCGTTGCCAAGGTCTCTGCCGATAGTTTCCGGACAGACGAAGCCCTCCTGCACGCGCATCGCCACGATTACCATTTTTTTGTCCTGCAGGTAGAAGGCGTCACGATAACCGAGATTGATTTCGAACGCTATGTGATCCAAAACCCCAGCATACTTTATCAATCGCCCAATCAAGTACACCGCGCACTGAAGGTAGAGCAGCTCGAGATGTATCTACTGCTGATCAAGGATGAACATCTTCATCCCGAGTACCTGACCCTGTTACAGTCTATTTCGCCCGTAAAACCGCTGGAACTCGAAGCAGGAGATCTGCCGATTATTCTGCAAGCCTTTTCGCTGTGTACCGGTCTTTATGAAAGAACAGCGGACAAACTGTATTTTTCCCTACTAAAAGATAGTTGTAACACAGTCGTTGCCTTGTTCCTTTCGCAGTACCTCAAACGTACCACGCCCCCATCTAAACTATCCCGTTTTGAAACCATCGAAAATGCCTTTGCTCGATTATTAGAAACTCAATTTATCGCGATGAAGCGACCTGCGGATTACGCTCAGCAATTGCATATTTCCGTTTCCTACCTAAATGAATGCGTACGTAATGTCACCGGATTCCCTGTATCCTACCACATACAACAACGTATTATACTAGAAGCCAAGCGGGAACTCTATCATTCGGATAAGTCGGTCAAGGAAATTGCAGCCTTGCTAGGCTACGATGACTATGCCTACTTTTCACGCCTATTTACCAAAATAGCGGGTATGCCGGCGCTAGCCTTCCGCAAGAAAACCGTAGCTCACTAATACCATAAAAAACAAACTACCCTTAATAAACCGCGATTCGTCCAATACCTACACCGCTCGTTCCATTGTTCGGCCCAAGCATGCCCTATACCTTTGTGTATAAAACTTAAAGATTATGCCAAGTGCACCAAAATGGTTATTCGATGTCGTAGATAGGTTGTGGCCAAAATTACCTATCATGGAAGTATTGGACACACAGCTTCTTTCGCCCACGGTGAAGCGGGTTAGCTTTACCGGTGATCTTACCGATGTGGTATCCAAACCCGGCTCGTTCATCGACTTTCGGGTAAACGACACCGATGCACGGCGATACACCGTATCTGCTATTGATTTTGACCAAGGTATTATCGAATGCATCGCCCACCTGCACGGCGATGGTCCGGGCAGTCAATATATGGATGCGTTACAAATCGGCGATCGGCTCCAGATGAATCAGCCCCGCCCCTACAACTACTATCAGGAATCGATTCCCAAGTACATTATTTTTGGCGATGAAACCTCCTTAGGCCTTGCCTGCTCTTTGCAGCCTATACTAAAAGAAAATAAGCAGCTTTTCCATTTCTATTTCGAACTAGATGAAGAAAACAGATCGGTTCCAGATCTACTGGGACTCGAAAACTACAGCTTATTTCCCAAAGACGGATCCTTCCGGAAGGAGGATTGGGTAAGCAGTTTGCCGCTATTCCAGAAAACCGACTGGCTAGATGCCCATTTTATTCTTACGGGAAATGCAAAATCGGCACAGACCTTTCGGAAAGTTATCAAGAAAAACAGCAGCGGCAAGGTCAATCTACACGGATATTGGCTGGAAGGAAAGAAAGGCCTGTAGTGCGAGAACCTACCCTGTCAGTAAAAACCAAATAGAACGAAATAATATTTTTTCTTCTACCAAACTGACACACGGTTGTCACGTTGTAGATTTAGTTTTACGTTTGGATAATCAACATCACAAATATGAAACACGAGTGGAAGAAATCAGAAAAGCAATTCTATTTGCCAAAGGCCAAACCAGAAAGGATCACAATTCCGGAATTTAAATTTTTCACCATCGAAGGTGCCGGAAATCCAAATCATGCTTTTTTTGCCGATTATATTGGCATTTTATACGCCCTATCGTATGGTGTTAAAATGAGTCCTAAAAAAGGAATCGAGCCACAGGGATATTTTGATTATACGGTCTATCCCCTGGAGGGGATTTGGGATTTAACAGAAGATGGCAGAAGTAGTTATGACGGAAAAGTCAACAAAGACGAGTTGGTATTTAAACTGATGATCCGGCAGCCCGACTTTGTAAGTAAAGATTTTGCCCTGCACATACTTGAACATACAAAAAAGAAAAAGCCCCACGATTTATTTGACAAAGTAACCTTTGAAACGATTACTGAGGGTGAATGTATTCAAATGTTGCATGTAGGAAGCTACGATAGCGAACCCGAAAGTTTTCAAATTATGGAAGAATTTGCGGAACAAAATCAGTGTAAGCGACTCTCGAAGATACATAAAGAAATCTACCTGAGTGACGCAAGAAAGGTATCTCCCGAAAAACTCAAAACAGTTTTACGGTTTTCAATTGCTCCGTAGGCTACCGAAGCAAACCAACAGTTGCAATGGATAACAATTTCATACACTATAAGATCGCCGCACCTTCGTGCCTCAGGTTCGCGATGACGACGATGTTACTACGATGACGTTGATAGTTCGCTCATTCATTTGTTTGCATATCCCCGATTCGGCTACAACCTTCACGGATTCGAACACACCTGGCTGCGCCGTAATCCCCAACTTTGTTCCATCAAAATAGATAAAACAAATTCGTTATGGAAACAAAAAAAGTATGGTTCGTTACTGGCGCTTCAAAGGGTTTAGGTCTTAGCCTCGTCAACGAGCTCTTAGCACAGGACTATCACGTTGTGGCTACATCAAGAAATCAACCTACATTGGTTGAAGCAATAGGAAGCCACGACAACTTTCTACCGCTTGAAATGGATATTACCAATGACAGCGACGTAGCCAAAGCTGTACAAACTGCAGTGGACAGCTTTGGGAAAATTGACGTAGTCGTTAATAATGCCGGCTATAGCCAAATCGGCACACTGGAAGAACTTACAGACGAGGAGACCAGACGGAATTATGATGTGAATGTTTTTGGATCATTGAATGTCATCCGGCATACCGCTCCGCATCTTCGCCAGCAACAATCCGGACATATCTTCAACATCGCCTCCATCGGTGGTCTGGTAGGCAGCTTTCCTGCTTTTGGCATCTATTGCTCCACCAAATTTGCCGTTGCCGGTTTCACCGAAGCCCTCGCTGTCGAAATGGAACCCTTTGGTGTACATACCACCTTGGTCTATCCCGGTTATTTCAGAACTGATTTCCTATCCAAAGGTTCTGTACAGACACCTGCAAATCCTATTGATGCGTATACGGCTGCCAGAGCATCCGAAGCCGCACATTTGAATCAAATCAATGGCAATCAACCTAACGATCCACAAAAAGCAGCCGAGCTGTTTATTCAATTGAGCAAGCTGGATCATCCGCCCGTGCACTTCGTGATGGGCGAAGATGCCTATGGTATGGTACAAGATAAAATTCAGTTATTAAGTCAAGAATCCGAAAAATGGAAAGCCTATTCCCTATCCACCGGCTATTAATCTTTTTCCTTATTGCATTAAATGTTAGCTGTATGAGTACCAAAACAAATAGCACGATCCAAACCATAGCTGAGACGAAAGCCTATATCGGTATGTGGGTCACCGAAGATGGGTATATCCGTCATGAACTATTACCTAATAACCGGTATGACGAAGCTCGTGGCAACCGTAAGCATGCTTATCAGGGAACTTACCGCGTGACGGGAAACCACATTGATTACAAAGACGATACCGGTTTTACAGCCGATGGCGAATTTAAAGACGGGATCCTGTATCATGCCGGTATGATCTTGTATAAGGAAAATTAATGCATTAAATTAGCACCAATGGAAAACATCTTTCGCTTTCATTCGCTCACCGAGTTTCACACCTTCTGTGGTCTGCCCAAGCCAGAGCATCCGCTCATCAGTTTGATCGATTACAGTAAGGTAAACTATCCCCTAAACGATATAGAACTGAAATGGATCCAACATTTCTATTCCATCGGTTTGAAACGGAATGTAAATGCCCGGTTTAACTACGGTCAACAGCAATATGATTTTGATTCGGGTGTACTCTGTTTTGTATCGCCCGATCAATTTCTACGCCTCGAGGTCAACCCCGAGGCTCAGGTTGAACCTACCGGCTGGCTGTTGCTTATCCATCCCGATTTTTTGTGGCATACCGACCTAGCCACCAAGATCAACGGATATGAATTTTTCAAGTATGCGGTCAATGAAGCACTGTTTCTTTCCGATAAAGAAGAGCAAACCGTTGTGGATATCCTTCAGAACATCGAAAAAGAATATCAATCCAACGTGGATAAATTCAGCCAGGATCTGATTATAAAACAAGTAGAGCGTTTATTGATTTATGCCGAACGATTTTACGAGCGGCAGTTTATTACCCGAAAAAAATCTACTCAGGAACTGGTGGTGCGGTTTGAACAGCTCCTCTCGCAGCATTTTACCACAGAGAAGCTGGGCGAGCATGGCATACCTACCGTGACCACTATTGCTGCGCAATTAAACATTTCTGCAAACTACCTGGGCAGCCTGCTCCGCATCTACACCCAACAAAATACGCAGCAGCATATCCAGAATAAGGTGATCGATTATGCGAAGACACGGTTAAGTACAACCGCTTTATCTGTATCCGAGATCGCCTATGAGCTTGGTTTTGAGCATTCACAGTCCTTTAGTAAAATGTTTAAGGCGAAAACCAGTCAAAGTCCGCTGGAATTTCGGGAAGCCTTTAATTGAGTACCTTTTACTCGTCAGAACGAGGATTACGACGCGGCAGTCTTCCATTAATACACTGTAAGATCGCCACACCTTCGTGCCTCAGGTTCGCGATGACGACGATGGTACTATCGCAATGACGAAGAGACTACAGGCTAATCGCGATGACAAAGATGCTTGGCTGTTATCCTAACTTCTTGGATTCTTTTAGAATCCTGCCCGACCCCACGACCGTATAGCCCACTGGCGGACTGATACTGTCGCGCACCATCAATGCCGCCAAGCGCCTCACCGGTAGCGGTGCCATATTGCGGAACAAGCCAATTTTATTGAAAAAAGCAATAATCGAAACACCTATCTTTTCACCCTTACGGTGGGATTGCGGTCGTACCAACGCTCCGGGACGAAAGGCAAGGAAGCTTTCGAAGGCTAATGCTTCAATATTTTGTTCCAGCTGCCCTTTCATTCTCGAATAGAAAATCCACGATTTCGGAGCGGCGCCCGAAGACGAGATGAGTAAAAAAGTAGGGATCCCATTCTTTTTCGCCAATTTTGCAAACTCGTACTGGTAATCGTGATCCACCTTAAATTGTGCTTCCTCGCTACCGGCATCTTTTAATGTCGTACCCAGACAAGAAAACACCACATCACCCTGTATAACGTCGCTCCACCGCGACAGATTATCAAAATCAACCACCACAGCACGAAGCCTCTCATGCGCTCTGGTCAGCGGCTTACGTACCAATGCCACCACTTCCGTAAATTTTTCGTTGGCGAGAAGCAGCTCCAATACCTCTTTGCCCGTTGCTCCCGTTGCACCTATAACTACGGCTTTCATATGTATATATTTATTTTTTAATGATCATATGCCTACCTACCGCAGGCAGGGGATATCCAGATTTTCATCCGCATTTGCATCCGTAAAAATATGGATATTTCATATCTTTTATCCGCTCTATATTTAATGTAACGTTCAGCCGACGAATAAGTTTCCATTCCAGTCTTCTCCTGTTAAATTAACATCGTAAATTTAACAAAGCGAAACGCTTAGCGGTTTTTCCTTTTTTACACATTAAATATGGAAGCCGGCTTGCGGAATCGAAAGGCAGCTGTTTACAATTGGCGGTACTAAAAGGCCGCTCTGGTATACTGCGAGCCGGGAAGCTATACATTATTCCTCCCGGCGCCCAGCACTTCAAAAATTAGGTGAGTATGTTTTTATTCTCCAAATATTTCGCGAAGCTTTTCATCGAGCTCCTCTCCACGTAAGTATTTGGCAATGATCTTACCCTCCGGATCAATCAAAAAGTTCATCGGAATCGCTTTAATCTCGTACAACACACCGGCTTCGTTGTCCCAACCCTTTAAATCTCCCACCTGTTTCCATGTTAGGCCGTCGTCCTGAATTGCTTTTAGCCATTTCGCCTTATCAGCTGCTTTATCCATCGAAACGCCCAAGATTTCAAACCCGTTCTTTTGATATTTTGCGTACGATTTAACCAAATTCGGGTTTTCCCGACGGCAAGGAGCGCACCAGGAAGCCCAGAAATCGATGAGTACATATTTGCCACGGTAATCCGATAAGCTCACCGGGTTGCCATCCACGTCTGGTTGCATAAAGTTCGGCGCTTCTACACCATCCTGCGTTTTCTTTACCGTTGCGATCCGCGCTGCCAGATCCTTACCCAAAAAGGAATTTTGTATAGCTGGATCAAATGTAGCGAATACCTTTTCCGCAGCCAATGCATCAAATTCGGGTTTCAAGGTCGAATTAAAAGCCATTAAAGCCATGTAACTCCCCGGATTTTTAGCGACAAACGCCATCTTCGCATCGATGGTCTGCTGCTGAATGACAGCTGCACGGTCCTCCAACGTTTGGATGTACTTCGGATCCTGCTGATCGGCTAGCGATTTAGATTTATATTCAGCATCTAACGCATCATACTGTTCGTAGATCGGTTTGAGCATGGCATTTACGGCTTCATTTTCCGCATTTAAAGGCGATCCCGATATTTTTGCATTTTGTATCGAATCTTTAGATACAAACTTGATCGTCTTCCCCTCTATCAAAAACGGTAAGATATCCTGTTTTGTCGGTTTTGAAGGATCAAATGGTTTGTCGTCGTGGATAATGCGCAAATGCGCCTCCATTGGCGATTGGATCGTACCTTTAAACTCAAACTTACCCTTATTCATATCCACCGAGTCGATGTGTTCCTTGCCATCATATTTAAGGCGCAAATAGGCCTTTGCTGGCTTGTCCAACTTACCCACTTGCCCTTGGAGGGTGTAATCTTGCTGTGCAAAAGCGAAAGCCGGCAAGGCACACGCGAGCATCAATGCCCATTTTATATTCTTCATCTTTATTTTGTTTTTTGTGTTAATTTCTCTCCAACAGTCCCTGCCTGCAATAGTGCGCTGTAAAGCTTATCATCGCGCAGTACGCGCAGAGCTTCATTAAAACTCTGGTTAGCCTCATTGCGGATACGCGCCATGTAATCACCCCCCGTATACAAGAGCGATCCTACCTGTGCTTTAAATTCCACGTCGATGGCGGCGTGCGCTGCCATCTGCTCTTCGGCAGGGATGGCAATAGACATGCTGCGCGCGTAGTCCACGAGCTGCCTGTGCAACTCTACAGGTACATCAAAACGATTGTTGAACTGCTCAAAGTCGGGATAGGCCTGTAATAACGCCTCCCTATTTTGCTGCACAAATTCAAAGCCGCCCTTTGATACAATACCTTTATTCATCAGCTGTGCCATCCAGTTGCTGTATTGGTTGGTATCGATCGGTACGAAACGATCGGGCATGATTCCGCCCCCGCCATATACAATCCTTTTGGTGTTTAGTGTCGTATATTTCAGCGAGTCCGGAAACTGCACATGGCCTTCCTCCAACAGTTCCTTCGATTGCATCCTCCTGTTGAAGTCTTCAAAATAATCATCCTTTCCGTTACTGTAAGGCTTCTGGATCGACCGACCCGAAGGCGTATAGTAGCGCGCGCCGGTCAGCTGCATTTCCGATCCATCCGAGAGCGGCACGGGTCGTTGCATCAAACCTTTTCCGAAGCTACGTCGCCCAATGACTACCGCGCGATCCCAGTCTTGCAAGGCACCCGTCACAATTTCACTCGATGAAGCCGTAGACTCATCGATCAATACCACCAATGCGCCGTCGTAAAACCGACCATAACCGCCCGTGGCATAATAATCGCGTCCGCCCCCATTCGGAACCGAATAAAACACCATTTTATCTTTTGGTAAAAATTCATCTACCACACCTATGGCCGATTCAACATAACCACCACCATTGCTCTGCAAATCCAAGATCAGCTTCGTCATCCCTTGCTCCTGCAGCTTTTTTAACGCGGCATCGATCTCCGGTCGCGTCGTACGGTTAAAGATCGACAGTGCGATATAGCCGATCTCTTGGTCTACCATGTAGCTTTCGCGCACCGACTTCTCCAAGATGTTTTCGCGTACGATACTGATATCCTTCTGGGCCGTGCTACCCGGCGATACGATTTGTAGCGCTACGGGCACATCCTTATCTCCCCGCAGCTTCAGCATGATCTCCTTATTACCAAATTGTTCACCCACAATAGATTCACCGTCTATGCTGACGATTTGGTCGCCCACACGTACCCCTGCACGCATGGCAGGCCCATCGGGGTTCACCATCGTGACATACGTTTTATCCGCATTCTTCAGAAACTGAATGCCGATTCCGGCAAAGCTACCGCTCATTGCCTGGCGCATCGCCTCTGCTTCTTCCCTACTGGTGTAATGCGAATGCGGATCCAGGTCCGCAATCATTGCCTTAATAGCCGCATCCACCAGATGTTCTTCGTTTACCTGATCCACATAGTTTCCTTGAATCAGCTTTAACGCTTCTTCAAACTTGTATTTCGGATTCATCTGTGCCTGCGCAGCGAAAGCTAGGCCGATCATCCCTACGAGTATTCCCGTTCTTTTTCTATTCATACCCCTTAATGCTAAATGACTTTTAGTTTTCATTCTTTAATGTTTCAATAACCAAAGACAGCTCGTCCATTAGTTTACTGGGGCTACCCGAATATCCGCCCGAGCAGTACCGAACGCGTCCATCTTTTACGACGATCTTACGTGGGATAGAAGAATCTCCAAACAGTGGAATCAACTGCTTGAAGACCAAATCCTGTTCGTTGGTTGCTGGGTTCACCGCATCATGTAGCAAATTAAACCGGTACCCCTCGCCACGTACGAAGTTGACCGACTTACTTTTGTAATCGCCTGTTTGCATAGTGCCCACCATGTATACCGCTACCGCCTCGTCGGTCGCGTACTTGTCGACCAATAGCTGCATACCGGGAAATGCCATAATACACGGCCGGCACCAAGTCGCCCAAAAATCCACCACCACAATCTTCCCTTTCCAATCTGCCGGCGTAACGAAAGACCCGTCCGCATGTTCTAGCTGAAAATCCGGCATGGGATGGTTCACCCAGTGCTGATCTACGTACGCTTTCATTTCCGCCTTTTGCTCGTCAGACTTAAGGCTACCGAGGTATCCTTCGTAGCCCGCTTCATCGCCGTTATGTTGTGCTAGATAAATAGTGCGCAGTTTCTCAAACATTCTTGGTGTCATGGCGTTCTGCCGCGCACTCATCTCCAGTAAGGGCAGAATCTGTTTACCATCATCCAATCCTTCCAGCACCTGTAGGTTGATTTCATTTAATTCCGCATTACTGTACTTTCCATCATCGGATAATTCGTAGAAATACGTTCTCGCTTCCTTGTATTTTTTCAGGTCGTTCAACAACGAGATGTGTGTAAATAAGCGATCGTCCAATTGCTTCATCCTATTGGCATCCGCCATCGCCTTGTCGTCGAAATCATTTAGATAAGAATCGTCGTCTTTTCGCGCGATGAGCTTCGGTAGGATAGCTTCAGCAACCTGATACAAGGTATCTTGTCCGACCAACTTAAACATGTAAGCGCGCATGATATTCCAGCGCATCAACTCATTACCCGTACGAAAATCGATATCATCATACAACGTGACAAACTTGTCGAACTGCTTTGCGTCGAAATAAGAAGACCCCAGTCCACGGTAAATAGCATAATAGATGAATCCCTGCTTATTTGGCTGCTTACGCCATTCCGTTATCGGAAAGCGATTTAGAAAATCCTCATAAGAGGCAATCACTTCTGCTCGATCCGAGCTGCTTCCTTTGGTGTTGTTATAGGCGACAAAGCGCGCTGTGGCCCCCTTAGGGAACTCCTTCATGATGCGCATTTCGATCGTAGTCGCCAGCCGCTCGTCTTTGAGCCTAAATTTCGTATATTGATAGAGCTCGCCAAGGGCATCCTCACCCAAGTTTTTATCCGCAAGATACGTCTGTAGGGTTTCGCTTGCATATGCAGGGAATTCCTCGCCCAAAACCAGCTGTTGCAACTTCATCAAAGATTCGAAGAACTTCAGGTACTGTTTGCCCGATAAGCGCAGTTCTTTCGCTGCTAATCCTTCCATGTAGGATTTATCTAACGGAGTCGGCTCTTCGGCATAGTAGCCGTACAGCCCCCCAGTAGCTATCCCCGGTGCTTGAAAAGCAGCTTCGGCCAGATAAGCACCGGTCTTGGCGTTGCCCTTTGCATCCGCTAAGGCCACGCCATATCCTTTCCCTTCATTATTATCAAAGACATCGGGCTGGTTTATATCCCCCTGAAAAAACTTAACCGCAACGAATGCGACCTGTGGTGTTACCGCAAGCGATGCAGCCCATAGCCCGTCCGCATTTTTTACCATGGGCAGGAGATCACGCTTCCATTGAAAGTTTTCGTATACATACAGCGCTGCCTTTACTTCATCGCTGAATTCCAAATCCTTGTTGCGCGCATCGTACAGGATCTGAAGGGCATCTGCACCTTTTGGCTGTCTCGGCTTAAAAACACTACCGTCGAACCGGGGCTGCGCATACAATGCAACCTGTACAGCCAACAGTAGTATGATAATCATCTGCTTTTTCATTACCTCTATATTTATTTTTAATGTGCTAAACGTGCATGTACAGCTGTCTTTATCCGTGTGCGGCATACACATGCAAGTTCATATTTTATCATTTATCTCGGACTTTGCCCGATTTCGGGATTAAGGTTTAAGATTTCCTGATTAACAGGAAATACAAAACGCGGGCTCCCGGCCTCCAATGTATATTTTTGACCATCATATTCCCTCGTCACGGTTTTAAAATATTTTCCATCCAATGTGAGACGTCGCATGTCGTACCAGCGCATTTCTGTACATACAAACTCTCTTCTACGTTCATTGATAACAGCCTGCAATAAATCGTTCTGCACGTCGGCAACGCTCAACGGTATATAATCCGTTTCTTTGAAACGTTTCTCCCGCAGTATATTTAACAATTCCACTACTTTTAACGCGTTATTATCACGCGCATAAACCTCTGCCCTATTGAGATATATTTCCGGTGTAGATAGACCTACTACCGTGAAAAAAGAACCCGATTTGGTAGGTTTCATGTACTTAAATCCACCTAAAGAAGCGTCTTCTTCCATAAAGTAAGTTAAGCGTAGATCAGTATCATTATATAGCGACAGCACCTCGGAATTGACCGGGCCAACAATACTTCCTGCGCTCATTTTTGATAAAACTAGTTCTGGATCTTCCAACGGTTGTGGGTACGTTTCGGCAAGAAATTCCTCAACGTTTAACAACTGCGGATCTAACGCCAACGCCATGTCGGCGTACTTTCCAGCTTCTTCAAAATTTCGCATCACCAGATGAACGCGCGATAACAGAATGTAAACGGCTAGTTTAGATGGGTGATTGTTAAATCGGGGTTTATTAGGCAAAGCATCCACTGCAGTAACCAAGTCGTCCAAAATCTGGGCATATACAACCTGGAGCGGTACCCTCGTCAGGTTTTGGAAAAGACTCGGAGTTAGTAAAAGAGGTAATCCAGCCTGTGTAGCAGCGAGGCTTGGATCATATATAGGGGCATATTGGTTCGCCAGGCAAAAATAGGCGAAAGCGCGATGAACTTTTGCTTCGGAAGCGATTACCTGCTTCTGGTTTATTGTACCGTTCTCGCTATCCATGACACCAGCCAGTACTTCGTTTGCGATATAAACGTGTTTATACAAATTATTCCACCCTGCATCCTGTTGGTTGTCTCCCAAAAATGTTTCACTCCACAAATATGCGTTGAGATTTTGCGCCCCCAATCGGTTCGCAGCAGCAGCAGACAATACATTAGTTAGATCATCACTAGAGGCAATAGGGAAAATACTGGTATTTTCGAAGTTTGCTTTGTTATTAACGATATACTGATAATCGTTTGTACTTTTCAGCGTTCTCGTTCCATATTCCTCTATCTCCACATAGTTCCGACAACTTAAAGCGGACATCAAAATAACCGTTAGAGCGCTATATATTTTTATTCTTTTGTTATTCATCTTTTATATTCTTAAGGATTAAAACGAAGCGTTTACACTAAAAAAGAAAGCGGTAGCTGGAGGTAAACTCGAATAACTATCTGTTACCCGGTAATTTGGATCTACACCATCTTTATTCATTCTCCAAATAATGCCAAGATTTCGTACAGCAGCGGTTAGTCCGACGCTCTTGAATGGCGTCCGTGATAACATACTTTGAGGGATATGATATCCAAAATCGATCTGTTGTAAGCGAACATGACTTCCGCTTATTACCAGCTTATCTGCACTGGAATAGCGTGACACGCTGTTAAACTGCCATCCATCATTCACTATTGCTGGGATATCGGTTATTAATTCATCCCCCGCATTCCGCCAACGGCTAGCTAAGTCAGACTGCAATCCAATTGCACCGGAATAAAAATTCCATTGTGGGTAGTTTTGAACAGAGAGCCTGCGTAATACGTGTCCGATCTCGTAGTTTATGCGAATGCCCAACGAGAAATCCTTATAGCTGAACGTATTGAAAAGTCCGCCCACGTAAGGTGGCGTTGTGCGGCCCATTTCACGCAGATCTTCGGCAGACAGCTGATTAATGCCTTGATCTACTTTCACAATGGAGCCATCAGCTTTATATATCTGTGATCTTCCGTCGGTATCTAAGCCAGCCCAATTGTACGCGTACATATAGTCGGTGGAGTGTCCTTCGATAGGTATAGATCCAGCGATCAATTGTGGGACACTTGTAGATTTCTCGAACCGTGAATCGGTTACTTCATTCGTATTATAGCCGAAATTAAACATGGTGTTCCACTTCAGCGGCGTCGCTCGCAACCAATTAGCACGCAGCCCTAAGTCTATACCGTGCGCTTTCATACTCGCACTATTGAAGCGCACGCGTGTCCAGCCGTAGGTCGGGTTGAACGGAAGCTCATATAAAATATCCGATGACCTCTTCGTATAATAATCCACATTAACTTGCAATCGGTTATCCCAAATTCCATAGTCTAACCCAATATTGAAGGTTTTTACCTTTTCCCAGCTTATCTGATTGTTTGCAGGGTAGCTAATTGCTGCCGTCCCTTCGCCCGTCTGGTTATCCTGGCTCGTTGTGATGACCACAACGCTTCCGATCCCTAGGGGCAACGTACCGTTTACCCCGTAGGTCACGCGCAGACCCAGTGCATCTGCCCAAGCAGCATCCTTTAAAAAGGCTTCTTGTTTTGCATCCCACTTTCCGCCAACCGACCAGAGCGGTTTAGCTCGTTGTTCACGGGAAGCCCCAACGACTGTAAAATCGTCAAACCGTACGCTCCCAGAAATAACATATTTACTTCTAAACGCGGAGAATGATGCGTTGGAATAATAGGATAGCGCCCTTGTTTTATTTTTTGCAACCACCCCGTTTGCTGGAAACGTTGCTCCCCACCCGTCTACTGTATCATATCTGCCACTGGGCGTGTAAACAGAATTGACGTAAGTTAACGGGTCGAATCCTATAAAGTTACCTCCCGACGAACGGTAGTCATTCTGTTTGATCTCTGCGCCGCCAATAAATGCTAGGGCATATTGATCTTGCAAACCGAAGGTCTCATCTATATTCAATTGTGTACGCACCATATATTGGGAACCGTTGTAATTCCGGGTTCTTAAATTTCCACCCATCGGATAATTGTAAACCAAATTACCTGCGCTGTTTACTGTAGTTCCATAGTTAATGTTGTTGCGCATCGTGTAACTGTCGACGTAGTCTATACTCTCTGCGTTTTCCAATACACGTTGCAACTGCCCCATTACCGATAAGTTGGCCCAACTCGTCAATTTCGTATTAAGATTCAGGTGCATACGAAGACGGTGCGATTGGTCATTATAATTTGATGTTTCTAGCTCATCCAAGGGACTATATGCCCAATCAAGATAGCCTTGGCGTTCAAATTCTTGCATGACCTCAGGACGATAGCGCAGATATTTTTTAATATTTTCTCCCGACTCATTCTTCAATAAATCATAGGGCAGAAGACCTCCCATTTGCGGATTTGATGACAAAGCATTAATCGCAGCCGTATTGGTCAATGATGTGCCGTAGTTATAATTAATGCCCGTTTCGACCTTCACTCGATCATTGAATAATGAATTCGTCAAATTCGAAGTTAACGTCATCGTTTCACCCTTATTGGCACGAAATACAGGAACATCCTTGCTGTAATTTCCAGACAAAAAATAGTTCGTCTTGTTAGAACCTCCCGAAAAAGACATACTATATTGCTGTGAGGTAGCATTTTGCAAAAGATAGTCACGAATTTGGCTTCTGTTGTCTACAGCAGCTAATTTGTCAAGTGCTGCGTCCCGTTCTATCTCCGTTGCACTGCCCCTGTTCACCCTAAACAACCATTCTAAGGACTCTGTAAGCGGTGCATTTGTATTAAAAGGCCCCCAGAAGTCTACATTGTCGTTTATCATGTTTTTGTTAAACAGCTCTCTTTCTAAATCAATATATTGTGACGTGGACATCCTATCCAACCTATTCAGATTAGCAGGCGAAGACACACTCAATGTGGACGAGAAGTTTACTACCGTTGGCGCATTTCTACCTTTCTTTGTTTCAATAACAATCACACCATTGGCTGCTTTTGCGCCCCAAATCGAAGCCGCCGCGGCATCTTTCAACACTGTAATACTTTCGATATCATTTGGATTAAGCTGAGGTAACACAGCACCGCCGCCCCCTTGTAAATTATTTTTCTCGGCAAGACGAAATCTATTGTCTTCTACTTCTGCCATCGGAAAACCATCTATTACGATAAGCGGATCTTTAGTTGATCCCAGGCCAAAACTATTGATGCCCCGTATTTGAATCGTATTATTCTTAGGATCAACATACATGCCCGGTACTAGCCCTTGAATACGCTCCATTATATTGATGGCGGGAGTTTCTTTAATTTGTTCGGAAGAGATTGACCCGAACGAACCCGTCGCGCGATCTTTGGGCAACTTCGTATATCCCATAGACAGCACTGCGACCTCCTCTAATTCGTTTATCACCTGCCCCATGGATACATCGATCTGCGTATTATTACCAATAACGTGTCGTTGGGGTTGCATACCAACCGAGGAAAACGTAAGCGCCTCTGCCGGTTGGGTTAAGCGCAGCGTATACCGGCCGTCGCTACTTGTGGATACCCCACTGCGAACACCGACCCCATCCGGGAGAACCGTTACCCCTACCAGCGGTTTTCCGTTACTATCTTTTACAAGGCCGGTAATAACTTTCCAATACCGATTATCCTCACCGTCTATTTTCGCGCGGCTATCGCGGATAATCGTATAATAGTTTTTCTGCACATATAAGAATAAAAAGCCACTGGGGTATAAAAGTTCCTTCAATACCGATTCCACGGGAATATTTTTATTTTTCGGGAGTAGGTCGGCATTTACTTGCACATCACGCAATAAACCTTCCTCATACGAAAACTTCGTTCCATAGATTCGGGTTACGTCGTTTAACGCTTGTCCAAGGCTCACCTTCCTTTGGGCATATCCGCCGCTGTAGGCCAGCAGGAAGATAAAAAGCATCAGTAATTTTGATTTCATAAATGTTAATTAATTGTACTTGTTATTTTGAATTGATGGTTATTTCCTTGTCGTTAACCTGGATATTGACGTCCATCGTGTGCTTCAGCACGAAAAGAATATCTTTCACATTGGTCATCGGAATCGTACCCGTGAGCCTTTTTTCCAATAGGCCTGAATCCGTTAACACGACCTTATACCCGTAGTTATCTTCGAGCACTTCCACAATATTGGATAAGTTGGCGTGTTCGATATCCAACTCTCCCCGAGTCCAAGACGACACTTTCGCCATATCCTTGTTAAGCAAGGTTTCCGTTTTAACCGATGTATCGTAGACAAATGTCTCGCCGGGCCGCAACATTTTTTCGATGCCATTTCCTCCCGTAATCTGCAAACTTCCTTCGAAGAGTGTTACTTCCACGCGACCACGACGTTCTTTGACATTAAATTTCGTACCCAGAACAGTAAGGGCCAGATCGGCCACACGCACCACGAATCGATCGTTTTCCCGTAGACGATTGCGCACGGCAGTATGCTTCACTTCGAACATGGCTTCACCGGTGAGCCATACCTCCCTCGGTTTATCCGATTTCCAATCCCGCACATACGATAAGGTCGAATTGCTATTCAAATCGATCAAGGATTCGTCTGGCAAAATCACCTCCCGACGTTGTCCGAAAGTGGTTTTTGTGCTTTTTGTACCGAACTGATTTACTTCGTAAAACAGCGCAACCGCAAGAAACAGTGCAGCTATGGATGCAGACCAACGGATTACGGCCTGCATTCGCCGTACCCTCGCCTGTCGACGTCCGTAATCCTGCAGCTGATTTTGGATGCCCTGCCAACGCATCTGCATACTACCCGTTTGACGCTTTATGGGTTGTTGCTTTATCAGCAATATCCAACTTCGCGCCGTGTCCATTTCGGGATGAAGCTCCGGATAAGCAGCACCCAGCTCCTGCCAAAATTCTTGATCCGCTTCGAGCGATGATCCTGCGCTTGCGGAAAAATACTCATCTTGAAAAAAGTCTATCGCCTTAAAATTTTGATATGTCGAAAACGTCGCTTTCATGTGCTGCTTTATTATAGTATACCTGAATGATGAAAATTACCCCAATGAATTTCAATTATTTTTATTTTTTTTCTACGAACGGTAAAAAAATCTCAACGTATCTGACAGAAGATTGTCAAACAGCTAAATCGTAGCATTAAAAGAAGCAATTGGGAAATTAAGATTTTAAGATGTTCGTCGCCTTCAGATGTCCGATAATTGCAAGAAGAGCGAGTAAATTAATCTTACCGATATATTTGCGTAGGCTGTCCATCGCGCGGTAAAAAAGCTTGTAGGTGTCTTTAACAGAAAGCCCCATTACGTCGGCTATTTCTTCATATGTCATTTCCTCAAAATACCGGAGGTGGATTATTTCCCGTTGCCTCGGAGACATTTTATCCAACGCCAGGGCAAGTTGCTGCCGTATTTCGGCGATCCGCTCCTTCCGCATCAAATCTACATCGACGGGCAGTTCGATGTCAAACGGCAGCTTTTCAGATGTTAGCGCGTTTATGCTGAAGAAACGGTTAGCCCGTTCCAGTTTACGGGATAGCATCCGACGAAAAGATTTAAACAGATAGTTTTTGACCGAGGCCGTGTCGCCTAGGTTCTCGCGGTTGTACCATAGCTTTACAAAAAGCTCTTGCACGCAATCATCTATTAGGTTTTCATCCTGCGTAAACTTATAGCCGTAGTTAAACAATAGCGATTGATACCGTTCAAAAATACGTTTGAACGATGTTTCATCGCCCATGCGAAACATTTCCCACCACTGTGATTCATCTTCCATTTCGAAAGTCTAGGACACCCCAATAATTTGTTATGATCAGATACTGATCCATCAAGCCAGCATCTTTTCCTTGTATACGGTTGTTCAAACATATAAAAAATGCTTTGTATTTACGAATCCTGTCTCAGAAAAAACAGTAGTTGGGTTACACCTTACCGTGCAACGATCCGTCTAGCACCATCGGTGCAAGTGCCGTTACCACCACAAAAATGTCGTTATCACTTTCGCGACACCAGCATTCTAGCGTGTGGTTAGCTTCCCCATGCAGTAACCACCAGCTGCCGGGCACCTCCATGATCCCGGTGTTCGCACAGGTAGATGCCTTGCCAGGTGCCCAGGTTCAACCGGCCATTGCTGATGGGTATGGTTAATGAGCAACCCAATAGCGCGCTTTTCAGATGGGCTGGCATATCGTCCGACCCTTCGTAATCGTGCAGATAATCGGGATCGTTTTCGCTAACGGTCTTGTTAAAAAAAGTTTCGAAGTCGAGTCGTACGGTAGGGTCTGCATTTTCATTAATCGTAAGCGATGCCGAGGTATGCTGTATAAACACCTGGCAGATGCCTACATCGATGGAAGCAATTTCAGGAAGAGCCTCCACTACGTTTTTAGTAATCAGGTGAAATCCCCTGGGCTTAGCTGCGACCCGCAGTGTATGTTGGTATATCTTCATATCGAGTTCTCTGTTTACTTATCTAAGATCGACATAAATTTAAAGCCCTCCAAAGCAACAATGACAAAAGACATTTAAAAAAATATCTCGTATATTTACTATTACGAATCAAATAACAGTAAACATAAATTACTATGTCGTTTCAAGCTTATATTGACAACATTCAAAAAAAGACAGGTAAATCTCCGGAAGACTTCAAAAAACTGGCTGAGGAAAAAGGATTTCTGGAAAATGGTGATCTGACGGTAAAAGCAACGGAGATCACCAATTGGCTAAAAGAAGAATTTGAGTTAGGGCACGGGCATGCCATGGCGATCTACGCTTCGCTCAAAGGCAAGACCGAGTAGCGCGAATACGCTGGTCGCCAAACGGATATGGGGTTTTCAAGGGGTAGATTTAGTTTTGCATTACGTTAGTATGTTTTATGATAGCAATGGCTTCCATCTTCAAAAAAAATAATACACATAAGATCATGTGTCTCTCTGTGGCGCTGATCGTGTCTTCGTTGTACGCTACTGCCCAGATGATGGATTCAGAGAAGACGCATTTCGTCGATACGGCTGCATTTCGCGGCCCGTTTCACGTTAACTTTCTGAATACCAACGTCGCCGAATATATTGAAAAACTAAAGAAAACCGATTCAGAGACCAATACTGTTGCCATCAACCTATTGTCGTTAGTTAACCAGGCTCCCAGCACGTGGATCCAGAGAAAGGAGCTGGCGTACTTGATGAAACTTATCGATAGTAAAGAACCGGCCAAATGCGCCGTCAGCGTACTTGCATCAACACTGCCCCTCAAAGATTCAGCAACAATCGGTGGTCATGCCATGGATTTGATCGATGCTTACCGGCTAGGAAAAGAATATCCCTCTTTCCTGACCAGCTGTCCTAAAACAGACCCTGTGCGAAAAGCCGAAATAAAAACCTGGTGGGAAGCAAAATTTAGTAACCAAAAACCAATCACGATGAACACAGCCGAAATGATAAAACTCGTCGAGACCAATGATCTAGCTGCCGTTGAGCAAGCCTTAGAAAGTGGTGCCAGTGTCAACATAACGGACGATAATCAACGTTCACTCTTACTGATCGCCACCAATAACCGACTTGTCGATATGGCTGAGCTATTGGTCGCACATGGCGCCGATGTCAATCAGCAGGCAGACAATAAGGACAGTCCATTTCTATATGCGGGCGCCAGCGGGCAGACCGAATTGGTGCAGCTGTATCTAGACAACGGAGCAAACTTTGAAATATTCAATCGCTACCATGGCTCGGCACTGATTCCCGCCTGTGAGCGCGGCCATGTAGAGACCGTTCGGTTGCTTGCCAACACCAAAAATTACCCGATCGATCATATTAACCGGTTAGGCTGGACGGCATTACTGGAGACGGTGATCTTGGGAGATGGCAGTGCCCCTTACCAAGAGATCGTACAGATCCTTAAAGATGCAGGCGCTAAGCTGGATATGCCGGATCACGACGGCGTCACTGCGCTCCAACACGCGCAGCGTAAAGGTTTTACAGCGATTGCGCGTATGCTTCAATAGTACACCGCGCAGGATAGCTTACTTCCGTCTGCCCCAAGCTACGAATGCCAGCACCTTTTCGCTTACGGTCGAGTATTCCATCACACCACACGGCTTATCGTTGGAGAAGTTATTGGAAAATAAAGCTTGTAAGATTGCCACTTCGCTGCGCTCATCGCGATGACGACGATGTTACTATCGCCAGTGTGACAACTCCTACAGCTAACGCCAGAAAGAAGATTATGTCGCGCCATTCTTCTCGTCTAAATAAATGCTTATTTCCGATAGTGTATATTCGGATCGGCACCAGACGAGATCAGGAAAGTAGAGACCTACTCCGTAGAACCTATGTTTATTTCTTTACATTAACACCCTTTACTTGCAGATTTTCTATCGTAGTGAGATCATCTACGCGGAAATTCATTTTGGAGAAAGCATCCTTCGCAAAAAACAACGCGCTCATGTTGATTTTCCCCTGATCGGCAAATATTTCAATTGAATTTCGATCTATAAGAAAACGAAATGCAAGCGGAGCTGGCGACCCGATTCGCGCAGCCACTGCCCGCTTCGGGAATGTTTCATTGAAGGAGGCATCGCCGGCTTTTGATCGATCGATGTAATACTCGTTCTTTGATTGGTCATAGCCAAATGACAGTTGCTCTCCACTTTCATTTGCCAACTGAATCTCGAATCCGGTCGTTTTTTGCATAACGAAAGAACCCTCGAATGTATTGTTGAGTGGCATCACCTCTGTGCTCAGATCCAATTCTTTTTCCACATCAATACGTTCTATCACATCGCTATCTTCCAGTACCCTATCCAGTTCTTTAACTGGGACAGCGGTCAGCAGCCACTGTCCGTCGTGTTCTTCAAGTCCCAATTCCCGGGCTATTGTCATTCCGCTACGCCAGGTAGAGGCAGGCACTACATTGGCGTATTCCCAGTTGCTCATCCACCCGATCAGAATCTTTCGATTTGCCGTATTCGAGAAGGTTACACCCGCATAATTATCCGGCCCGTAATCCATCCATTTAATGTCCTGCTGCGTTGTTGTAAACGTTTTCCCATCAAAATCTCCGACGAAATATTGCGTCGCGGAGCCCGCATTCGGCCCTCCGGGATTGATGCTCACCAATAACACCCATTTATCCCCTTCTGGCGTAGCGAATTGAAGTAAATCCGGGCATTCCCATACGCCAC
Organism: Sphingobacterium olei; assembly: GCF_005048855.1. GTDB lineage: Bacteria > Bacteroidota > Bacteroidia > Sphingobacteriales > Sphingobacteriaceae > Sphingobacterium > Sphingobacterium olei. The sequence goes on along the minus strand of NZ_SUME01000001.1, from coordinate 391,907 downwards.
CATGTGCCCCTATATTTTCGCCAAACTCACTCAGCCGTGTCCATTCTTTCAAGTTTTTCGAGCCATAGAATGTAATAGTCTGTTTGGTCGCTAAGGTCATAATCCATTGTTGACCCTCTTCGTGCCACATGACCTTTGGATCGCGGAAATCCCATATCCCGGGATTCGGTAGCACAGGATTACCGCTATATTTTGTCCAGGTAATGCCTTTGTCAAGGCTATATGCAATACTTTGATATTGGTGAAGGCCCGTTTGCTGTTTTTCGATATCGTGGTTGTGGTGTGTAAAAATGGCCACCAGCGCATCCTTGCCAAATCCAGCGGTATTATCCCTGTCGATCACAGCACTACCCGAAAAGATGGTACCCAGACTATCGGGAAATAAGGCAATAGGCTGTTCCTCCCAATGTATCAAATCAGTACTTGTAGCGTGCCCCCAATGCATAGGCCCCCAAACGGTGCTGTCGGGGTTATGTTGAAAAAAAAGATGATACACGCCATCAATGAAAACCAGTCCGTTCGGATCATTCATCCAGCCTTTCTTTGGCGTAAAATGGTAGGCCGGACGATAGTCTTCCAGCTGCGCTTCTTCATTTGAAGGCCCATTGCAGGCATTCAAAACCATTAAGATTACGATTGTACTAATATATCTTATCATTACCATATACTTTTTAGTTCGTGAAATTCAAACGTTTCCATCGTAGCAGATCCGCCATGAACGCGAATCCCATACGATCTGTTGGCCGGCTCCAGATTATAATTAACCGGCATAAATACTTCACCATTAGCAGCAAATACCTCAACACCGGTACGATCTACAAAGATGGTAAATTCCTGTTTACCATCTTTCGAAGGTACATACGCGCGAACGTTGTCAATTTCCAGTTCCTGTTTGCCGACATGGTAGTTGATCTGCAGTCCGCGTACATTGATCTGAATAGAATCCGCCTGTTGAGGTTTGATCAGCAGCTTAATTTCGGCCGTTTCCGCGCGCAACGCGGCCAACGGATTGTCCGTTTCCGGAGCGAGCACGCTTGTTGGTAACTTCGTGGATTTCGTTCTCAGTGCCTTTAGTTCTTCAACAGGCGTACGCACTATTCGAATTCCATGGTCCGTCTGCCTCAACTTAAGTTCCATCGGAATGCTCATGGATTGATTAAAAGCCGCGCCATGTTGGTTGGTATGTGTACGCCACCAGCCAATTTCTATACGCCGCCCCTTGGGTTCATTGCTAAACGTCTGTGGTGCGTAGTAATCTCTGCCAAACTGGCTAAACAACCGTTCTTCCACCGGCACAAAGGTTTTCCCATCAAACGTACCAACAGCGTATTGACTATTTGCCCCTGTTAAAACCCACTTCTTGTTAGTGGGGTCACCATCCACCGCTAATTCGAAAAACTCAGGACATTCGTGCATGTATCGGTCATTTCCCTTTCCACCAATAATCTTACTCACAAATGTCCACGATTTCATATCCGGAGACGTAAAGAAGTGCATGGTATGCAGCTCATCCGGTTCCGTTACGTAAAGCACCATTACCCAACGCTGGGTAGGTTCGTGCCATATCACTTTGGGGTCCCGGTTTCCATCCGTAATTTTATCCACTATCGTATGTGGCAATTTTTCAAATTTTCTGCCATCTACACTATAGGCCAGGCCCTGCTCCCAAGTCTTTTCCGCAGCTGTATAAAATAGCACCAAGGGTTTATTCGCCCCATTCGCGAGGCCACTCGTGTTGTTGGAATCCACGACCCCACCACCGCTGAACATGGTACCAAAACTATCCGGATACAACGCTACATCCAATTCTTTCCAATGTACTAGATCTTTTGACACGGCATGCCCCCAATGCATATTTCCCCAGTTCGTGCCGTATGGATTATGCTGAAAAAAGAGGTGATACTCGCCTTTGTAATAAGCCAGACCATTCGGATCATTAATCCATCCACGTCGCGGAGAGAAGTGGAACTGCGCACGACGAACTTCTCGATAATCCGATTTATTGCTGTTCGTTTCAGTTTGCATAACCGGGGCAAACACCTTGCTTTGCGCACGCAACGAGTCTACCTTAATGGCTAAGGTAGCACCTTTCCAGTCGCCCACATACAGGTAGGCAAACCAGTCTGGCTCATCCTCGGCGAGCTCGACATTAAAACCCCTTATTTTTTCATTATTTAAGAAGATATCCACATTGCGTTTGGGCGCACCGTTTTTTATCGGAATTTTCAGATATTGTTTTGCTACATCAAATGTAGTGGTAAAAGGCTGTTGGGCTTTCGCCATCCATGCGATTCCTCCACATATCAATACAAGTAAAATCAGTTTCTTTATCATGTTCTTATACTTAAATTAGTCCGTCCATCCATAATTCTGTTGGTATAACTTCTTGCTAAAGTTAATCTGTGCTAACGGAATCGGGAAATATTCATCCCTATTCTTTTTAAATACCGAAGCAGACAGGTAATTTCTTTTGGTTTTTTCCTTTTGCAAGTATTCGTTTACATACGTATCCGCAACTCCCCACCTTACCAGGTCAAAGAAACGAAATCCTTCCATCGCCAGTTCCAGGCGGCGTTCCCATCGTAGCGCGCGGCGTGCAAAAGATTGATTCCAATTACAATTCACACCATCTTTATATTCATCAACCTTAAATCTGCCCGTTGGCTGCCCTCCGCTATCCACCAATCTTGACACACTTTGCGCAGCCCGATTCCTGATCTCGTTGATAATAGGAAGCGCCAGCAACGGCCTATCCAATTCTATCAAGGCCTCAGCCTTCCACAATAAGGCATCATCAAAGCGAATGATATCTCTATTTTTACTACTGCTCATAAAGGGATTTACCTTCCTAAAGCAGGGATTATCATAAAGTACCACTTCCTTTAGCGACATGTAATTGCCGTACGTTTCGATTTGACGTACCCAGCTGTTTTGAAAGATAAAATCACTTTTATATTTGTAGGGAAGCCCCACAACGGCGACGGTATGTAAGAGCCGGGGATCTATGTTCTGCGACTTGACCTGTGCAGATGTCGCTAAATCTTCGTTGTTATATGTATCAAAAAGCGGAAGACCATCGGCATTTGTTTTGAATGCGTTGACCAGATTTTGGCTGGGCTGGTGAAAGCCACAACAGCCGTACTCGGGATTCATCGGATGATTTAGCATCGCGCTCCAATCCAGACGGCCAAATTCGGTTCCATCATTCAATGAATTCTGAACAGCGAATACAGATTCAGGTCCATTTTCATATTCACACAGGAAGTTAAAAGCAAAATCTTGGGAAAGATCATATCTCGCCCCCAATTCATCCACTAAGGTAACCACCTCTTCCAGTTTCTCCGTATTGATGTTGATCACTTCGTGTTGCTCATTTTGTTCGTAAGCCGCATACAGCAATGCTTTGGCCAGATACGCTTTAGCCATGTATTTATTTGCTCTACCCAGTTGATCGTCATTTGTTTCAGGCAGTACATCAGCAGCAAACCTAAACTCCTCAATAATTTTAGACCAGAGATCGGCATTCGTTAAATCCCGGTTCGAAACCGTGATGTACTCTTCCGGCGCCAAAGTTTCATCAACATACGGCACATGTTTAAACAGAATTTTCAGTTCAAACATATAATGCGCGCGCAGAAAGCGCATTTCGGCCATGCGGATATCCCTTTGGGGATACTCTTCCGGGCTCAACCCGTTGATAACACGTAATGCATTATTGGCTCTGGAAATAGCTACGTATTGCCTATACCATTTCTGATCCAGTCCCGAAACATCTACACGCATAGAAACAAATGTTTCGTACAGGTTCCATTCGCCCATATCACCTGTTCCGGCGCCCCCTTTATAAGCATCTCCACTTCGTAAGTCACCGTAGGGCCATAAGCTATTCGTTTTATTATTGTAGTTTTCGTTACCGAGCGAAGAGTAAGCTGCGATAACCAGGTTTTCGGCACCCTCCACGGAGTTCAACTGGTTTTCACTCAGTTGGCCTTTTGGATTTATATCCAGATAATCGTTGCAACTGCTCAATCCAAGTACGGATAGCGCAACAAAAATTACGTTGATCAATTTTTTCATGGCAATGTTGAATTAAAATGAAACATTTATACCCGCAGTCAGCGAGAATGGTATCGGATATCCCGAATTCGGTGTTTCCGGATCTACGCCCGTATACCTATTATTTCCCCAGCTCTTTTTAAACGCAAGGAGATTCTCTCCCAACACATATACTCTTACACCTTGGCTGTTGATGCGTTTAAGCGTATTGGAGGACAGCGAGTAACCGATTTCAATTGTTCTTAGTTTAAAATAAGAAGCACTTTCTACGAAATAACTTGAAAATCTCTTTTCATTATTGAGGTCATTAAAAGAAAGTGCCGGAATATCAGAATCCGGATTTTCAGGAGACCATGCATCCAACACCCGCGTACCGTAATTTTCACCACCAAAAAAGCTGATAAAATCCGTATATCCTTTCGCCGAATTGTTTACCAACCCTCCATAAAGGCCGTTCCAGAACATTCCGAAATCCCATTGTTTAAATCCCACGGATAAATTAATCCCATAAACAAAATCGGGATCTGCTACACCAAGCCACGTCCGGTCCTGATCCCCTATTCGACCATCATTATTAACATCTACATATCGAATTCTGCCTTCAGCCTTTCCGATCTGTTCCGCATGCGCATCCACTTCCGCAGCATTTCTAAACAAACCATCAGCCACGTGACCAAACATGGAGTTCAGCGGTCTCCCCAAAATTGTCTGGTCCACGCCATTCCCTGGGTAGGAGTTAATCACATCCTCAGGCAGTTTGACAATTTCATTGCGGTAGCCTCCCATATTCCCTGTAATCGCATAGCGCCAGTCGTTGTGCGACGACGCGTACGAAAGCAATAGTTCATAGCCTTTATTAGACATGCTTGCACCATTTACCCATCTGTTTCCTCCTTCTCCTAACGTTGCAATAAAAGGAGGCGAGATCAAGATATCCTCCGTACTTTTGCGGAAATAGTCGAAAGAGCCCGTCAACTTCTGGTTGAAGAAGCCGAAGTCTAGCCCGATGTTATGCTGCGAAGCAGACTCCCACCGTAAGTTGGGATTCGGTTGTTGAATTCTTCTATAGCCAGAGGGCAATACGCCGGTTCCAGCACCGTTGATGTCGTATGCCGTACCGTTGTCCGGATCCCAGGTTGGATTGGTTGCATAGCTCGCCTGGTACATGCCAAAAGAAGCAAAATTGCCAATTTCCTGATTCCCTACCTTACCCCATCCGTAGCGTACCTTTAAATCAGAAAGCACATCTATACCGTTCAAAAACTCCTCCTGGCTTATACGCCATCCGGCCGAAAAGGCTGGAAACCAACCAAATTGATTGTTTACACCAAAGCGTGATGAGCCGTCGTAACGAGCGGTGACCGAAGCCAGGTATTTGTCGTTATAATTGTAATTCACCTTGCCAAAGTACGACAACAACCGATAGGCTGTACCCGAGCCACTGTTGGTTTGGATGCCTTCACCCGCATCCAGGTACATGTAATCCGGATCTTCCGACGCAAACGTACGGCGGCCTGCCTGCAAATTTTCCGCATAATAATCGATCAATTCCTGACCGACCAAGAAATCAAAATGGTGTTTATCCTGTAGATCCAATGTATAGGTCAATGTATTATTCCATACATAGTTGCCCCACCTGTTGTTGTAGTTATTTACTGTAGCCGTATTTTCCGACATGAACCCTGAGGTGTAGGTCTTAAGCATATTACGCTCCCATAAAAATGAGTAATCCATACCCAACATGGTCCTGAATTTCAGATTCTCCAGCAGTTTCACTTCCATAAACATATCACCGAATAGCCTGAGCATATTCCGGTTATTCTGCGTATTATCGGCAATGAGCCGGGCAGGGTTCTGCCTGTCGCTCATGCCCGACACGGGCCCTCCCCATCCGATTCCATCTACCGTACGGACAGGCACTATAGGTTGGATATTACGCGTTCCTTCAAGCACATTGCCCTGTACATCCTGCTTTATCTTGGTCATGGAAAGATTCTCACCGATTGTGATCCGGCCATTCATCAACGTAAAATCCGTATTGAGCCGCCCAGCGAGGCGTTCAAAATATGTTCCTCTTACGGTTCCCTGATTATCAAAATAATCAATTGCAAATAGCGCCTTACTCGTTTCGTTGCCCGTCATCAAGCTTACATTGTAATTTTGTACGACGGCGTTTCGCCCCACCTCCTCAACCCAGTCGGTATTTGCGGCACGCATGGTTTTGGCCTCATCTATAAATTCAGGGATAACAACTTCGTTCAATACCCAGTTACCATTAGCATCCTGCTCATCCTTGAAACTATAGACCCCAAAGTTCGGATTCGTTCCGTCGTTTAGCGCTGCCCTCCATTGTACAAAACCCCGTTGCTCTGTATCCAGCCAGTTTAGCGATTTAGCGTAATTTTTGATTGCGGTGGATGCTCGCGCATCGACACGGGTCCCATTCCGCCCGCCCTTTTTTGTGGTGATGATGATTACCCCATTTGCAGCCCGGGAACCATAAATACTTGAGGAGGACGCATCTTTTAAGATCTGAATAGATTCAATATCAAGGCCTGCAATTTCGTTCATGGATTTGGTACTTGGCATACCGTCGATAACGTACAACGGATTGTTATTGCCTAAGGTTCCAATCCCCCTGATCAGGACATTTGCCGATCCGTCTGGAGATCCACTTGTCGAAATAAATACACCGGGTACCCTTCCTTGAAGACTTTTCATGACATTTCCGGTCAGCGGGGTACTTATTTCATCCATTTTCACCACCGAGACGGCTCCCGTCAGATCGGCCTTCCGTTGCGTCTGGTATCCGGTCACGATGACCTCTTCCAATGCTTCCCCTTCCGCTAAGACAACGTGTAGGAATGCGTCATTCTGAACGGTCAGCCGCTCGGCGTTCATACCAATGCGTGTAAAATTAAGCTCAGCCCCTTTAGTGGCACTAATGCTAAAATTTCCATTGTCATCGCTAATGGTTGCGTTTTGCGTACCCGCTACAGTGATCGTTACAGCCGATAAGGGTAGTCCGTTTACGTCTGTAATTTTTCCAGACAACGGCATTTCTTGCGCATACACGACAGAAAGCGTGCATGCCAAGAACAATAGTTTTAAGACTATTCTTCTCATGGTTTAATAAATTTTGTTAGTATTAGTTTATAATTGAAATTGATTATGGTCCGGCTCTTTCCCTACCAGACACGATTTAGATTTAACGCAAATTGACCTCCCCTCTATTCAAAAAATGCTTCCATTGCAACCTGTGTATGCTATTGGCATCGTAGTCGGGACAAGCCCCCGTGCTTTCCGTAACAAACGCGCTCAACGTTGCTGCAAACTCCAGCATCTCTTCCGTGCTTGCCGAGGGATCTTGCCGACAGCGTTGCGAAAGAAAGGCCGCCAAGAACGAATCGCCGCTACCGACCGTATCCTTCACATCGACTTTAAAAGCCGGAAAACGGTAACTGAATTTTCCGCTATGCGAATGAAAGGTAGCTCCGGCAGCACCATAGGTTACAATCAGCTCTTCTATACGAAAGCCCTCCATGAGCTGTTCCGTTTTCTGCAGATCGCTTTGGTTAGCCGGTAATCCCATCCAGGAAGCGATATAAGCGAGCTCTTCCTCATTCATTTTCACGAGATCTGCATACCCCAGCAATTCGAAAATACGTTCCTTGCTGTAAAACGGGGCGCGTAGATTGACGTCTAACACCCGGTAGGTCGCTTCTTTCAGGAGCGATTGGAGCGTATTATAGCTTTCATCGTTTCGTGTAGAGAGGCTTCCAAACACAAAAAAATCAGCATTCCGGACAGCCTCCCGTTCTTTTTCGCCCAGGGCGATATAATCCCATGCCACGGGAAATACAATATCATAGCTAACTTCCCCTTTTTCATTGAAATGTACCTCCACCGTCGAGGTTGGAAACTGTTGGTCACGCTGAAATAGCCTTACCGGAACCGCCAGTTCCCTACACAACGCCACAAGATCATCGCCATCCTGATCCTCGCCTATCCGTGTCAACATGTCGGTATATATTCCCAGTTTATTCAGGTGATAGGCGACATTGAGCGGTGCGCCTCCCAGCTTTCTTCCCGTTGGGAGATTATCCCACAGAATCTCACCAAAACAAACCCCCTTTAACGTCAACTTCTCGTTATTCATAAGCCTTTATATTATACTGTATTCCAACTTGTTTCATCATGTTAATTCAATTCCCTAATGAAGATTGATGGTTTGCTCCATATCTTCCAACGATTTCCCTTTGGTTTCCGGCATCATTTTCAATACATAGATTAACTGCAACACCATGAAGCCCGCAAATATTAAAAAGGTGTACCCACCACCTAGCAGCTCCGTTAGCGCCGGAAAACAAAAAGTGATGATCGCCGCCATTACCCAATGGGTCAGACTGCCCAAGGTCTGTCCTTTCGCCCGCACATCGTTCGGAAATATTTCCGATATGAAAACCCAGATTACCGCACCCTGTGAAAAAGCGAAAAACGCAATATAACACATCAGGTAACCTGTGATGGTCAGGCCCTCCGTGTGTCCGGAGAAAAAGGCATAAGAAACCAACGATAGCGATGCGATAAGTCCCAAGGATCCGATCAACATCAGCTTGCGCCGGCCCACTTTATCAATAAAGTTTATCGCGATTAAGGTAAACACAAAATTCACCAAACCAATTCCAACCGTAGAGAGCAACGAACTCTGTTCTCCCAATCCGGCCATTTCGAATACACGTGGTGCATAATAAATAATGGCGTTAATTCCAGACACCTGATTGAATACCGCAAAGAGCACAGCCAACACCACGGGTGTACGATTTGCTTTGGAAAAAAGGCGTGCTTCGTTGACTATTTTAGCCTGGCTGCCCACGATATGCTTAATATCCTCTTCATAACTTTCGCTATTGATCTTCCGCATAATCACTTTGGCCCGCTCCACGTTACCCTTTTGAAGTAATAGCCAACGTGGACTTTCGGGTACAAGAAAAATAAGAACAAAAAATAAAAGAGCCGGAAACGCCTGTACACCTAACATCCAGCGCCAGGATTCCTCTCCCGTCTGTCCAATAAAATAATTGGATAGGTAGGCAATCAGAATACCCAGAACCACGTTAAATTGAAACAAACCCACCAGCTTACCCCGCGAGCCTGCAGGCGAAATCTCTGAAATGTAGATGGGTGCCGTTACCGACGATACACCAACGCCGATACCACCGAGAAAACGAAAAAGAATAAAGATGCTCCAGTCCTGTGCCAACGCCGTACCAATGGCCGAAAAGAAATACAGTGCGGCGACAAAAAATAAGGTGGTTTTGCGTCCCAGGCGATCCGAGGGATATGCACCTAAAGCCGCCCCGACAACGGTTCCTATTAAGGCGATGGCCATGGTTAAACCATGCTGAAATTCGCTGAGGCTCCAAAAAATCTGCACCGCTTTTTCCGCTCCCGAAATAACAGCTGTGTCAAAACCGAATAAAAAACCTCCTAAGGCCACCACGAATGACCATGCTAAAACCGTGTTGTTGTTCATGTTACTTACAATTGATTAATCCAAATGTAGGCTGAACATGGCGCCTAGTAAAAATAGTCTACAACTAAATTGATTAATTTTGTAACATCTTAAAAAAATTACTAAAACAACTCACAATCAGCTTTTTATAAAAATTCAACATTCACCAAAAATCCTATAAATGAACAATTTCCATAGCTTATGTTACCTACACATGCGTAGAACAAACTGTGTACTTTACACACTAAGAAAACACACATGATGCAAAAAAAATCAAAATAACGTATCTTGCCTTATCAAATCTGGAGCGAAATGTTCAAATTTCATGTTATTTTAAACCTAATTGTATTTTTATTTATAGCTTCCTGCTCCCCTCGACAGGAAAAAACGAAGTTTGTCATTGCATTTTCACAATGCGTAGGCGACGATGCCTGGCGCAAGACGATGCTGGATGAGATGAAAAGAGAACTATCTTTTTATCCGGACATCGCATTTATTTACCGCGATGCTGAAGGCGACAATGAACTACAGAAAAGGCAGATCCGGGAACTTTTGAATGAAGATATCGACTTACTGATTGTCTCGCCAAATGAGGCAGAGCCGCTTACCCCTATTGTAGACTCGGTATTCCAAAAGAACATTCCGGTTGTTGTTACCGATCGAAAAACATCATCGGGGCTGTACAACGCCTACGTAGGAGCCGATAATATAGCCATCGGACGTCTGGCAGGGCAGTACATTGCGCAAGAGACCCAGAACCGGGGCCGTATTGGCATCATGACAGGGTTAAAGGGCTCTTCTGCTTCCATGGAGCGCGAGAAAGGATTGCGCGATTTTTTGACACAGGTTCCACTTCTCAATATATCCGCACGGTTACAGGGAGATTGGGAAAAGCAAACCGCCTATCTGCAGGCAAAACAGCATATTGACGCTTTACGCGATAATGACATCATCTTGGCTTTCAACGACCAGATGGCCTTGGGTGTCCGCCAGGCACTCGACGAATCGGGGCCACACGACATCAAAATCATCGGCGTAGATGCATTACCGGGGCCAGACAACGGATTGGAAGAAATTACCAAAGGCACACTTTTTGCCTCCATGCTCTACCCTACAGGTGGAACAGAAGCCATTCGCACGGCCATCGCCATTTTGGAGAAAAAGCCCTATAAAAGAGAAAATATTCTGGGTACACTTGTCATCAATAAAGAAAATGCGGGACTGATGGCACTGCAATCCAACAAAATACAGGAGCAGCAAGAAGATATAGACAAGCGGCAGCAATTGATTATTGAACAGAACGAAATATACCAGAGCCAAAAAACAACCTTAAATATCGTCGTAGCAAGTTTGGTCTTAGCTGTCGTATTCGGCGGAATTTCCATTGTGGTCATAAAGAGCAATTGGGAAAAGAACAAACATCTGGAAGCCCAGAACAAAGAGATTTTATCCCAGCAGCAGCGGATCGTGGAAATGAACCAACGGATCCAGGAGGCATCCGAAGCAAAAAGCAGCTTTTTCACCAATGTATCGCACGAATTCAAAACACCACTCACCCTGATACTGGCTCCCATGGAAGAATTGGAACAAGAAAAAAGCCTATCACCGGAAGCTAAAGAACAGTTAACACGCATTAAGCGAAATGCAAAAAAACTTCAGCATCTGGTTACCGATCTTATCGACATACACCGTATCGATAAAGCCTCTATCAAACTTCAGGCCTCTCCTGTGCAGATTGACCACTTTATCCAACAGGTACTCGCGAATTTCAAACCCTTGTCCCAACAGAAACGGATATCGCTAAGCTATAGCAGTAAAACCCCCATCAAGGAAATCTGGGTAGATGAATACCTCATGGAACAGGTACTCTCCAATCTATTGTCCAATGCGTTCAAATTCACGGCTACAGGCGGTAAGATTTCGATCCTTGTCGAAGAAAACACCTTTGGCGACCACCTTTATATCCGTGTCGTAGACAACGGTGTCGGCATTCCGTCTTCCGCGGTGGATCATGTTTTCGATGCCTTCTATCAGGGAGCGGCCAGCCCACAAGGCTCGGGAATAGGCCTCGCCTATGTCAAGGAAATTGTAAGCCTGCACCACGGGCAGGTAACCGTCAGCAGCAAACAAGACGTGGGTTCTTCTTTCACACTACGGTTGCCTACAGGTCGCCTGCATCTGAGCGATGCCGAAATAAAACACCAGCAACAACCCGCAGCGACATTTTATCCCGACCTGGAGAATGTATGGAATGCCACGGAAGATCTGGCGGATGAAGCAGCTTCTTTCCATTCCAGTAAATCTGCGAACATATTGGTTATAGACGATCATGCTGATATCCGTCATTTCCTTAAAGCCGTCCTTGAAAAAGAATATAACGTCATCTTTGCGAAAAACTACAGCGATGCGCACACTACGATCGAAAAAAGCTACCCCGACCTCATTATCAGCGATATTATGCTTCCCGATGGTAGCGGACTTGAACTCCTGAAGTACGTAAAAAACAACCCTAACACGGCACAGGTACCGGTACTGCTTCTCAGCGCATTGGATACGGACGAGGCTAAGGTAGAAGGTATGCGCCTTATGGCCGATGCCTACCTTACAAAACCGTTTAGCGTTGCCCATTTAAAAGCTGTAATTACTAATCTTATTCTTTCCCGTAAGCAACTTAAAGAGCGCTATACCAGTATCATAAAACCTCTTGATACCATTGAAGAAACGGGATATACCGAACAAGATAAGCGTTTTCTCCATCACCTGGCCATGATTGTCGAATCACGTCTTGGCGATCAGCGTTTAAATGTGGAAGAAATTGCCAGTGAGCTCCATATTTCGCGGGTGCAACTTTACCGTAAAACGAAAAGTCTGCTAAACTGTAGCGTGAACGATTACCTTTTACAACGCCGGCTAAAAAAATCAAAACACCTTATCCTAGAAGGATTAACTATTAATGAGATAGCGGAAAAAATAGGCTTTTCTTCTCCCACTTATTTCGCTGCTGCATTTAAAAAGCAATTTGGCATCACACCTACGGCGTTTAAAAAAGACGTTCTAAAACGATAAATTTCATGCGTTTTCTTGCGTATTTAACTTTTTATTACGTACCTTACAGCAGGTTTTGAGCACATCCTTACCCCGTCTGCCCTATCCAGCTGACCAAAGCCGGATATGAAAGCAGTTGTAGAATGGTGTTTAAATCGCATAAGCCGTACATTCAATACATTAATTATGATGAAAACCCCCTTTCCGTTTCTATTTTGCGCGATTGTGCTGATCGCGACTTCCGCTGTTGGTCAAATACGTACAGGAGCTGAGCAAACCTCCGCATACGTTGGCTATCTTAAAGACAAGCGGGTCGGCATGGTCGTCAACCCCACTTCACGGATAGGCAATAAATCTATCGTGGATAGTCTTCTGGGGCTCGGTGTCAACATTGTAAAAGTATTCGGGCCCGAGCACGGCTTTCGGGGCGATGTGGGCGCAGGGGTAAAAGTAAGTGATGCCGTTGATCCGTTGACCGGGATCCCAGTCGTTTCGCTATACGGCAAGACCAATAAGCCGACGAAGGACATGTTGGCCGATGTAGACATTATGGTCTTTGATATCCAAGACATCGGCGTGCGTTATTTCACTTATATCGCTACGATGCACCGGGTTATGGAAGCCTGCGCTGAGCACGGCAAAGAACTATTGATACTGGATCGGCCTAATCCCAACGGTTACTTTGTAGACGGAAATATACTCGATATGGCTTTTAAATCCGACATCGGTATGCATCCGGTCCCGATCGTTCACGGCATGACGGTTGGCGAGTACGCCCAGATGATCAATGGAGAAGGTTGGCTGGCGAACGGCATCAAATGTAAGATCAAGGTGATCCCAATGGCGAATTACAGCCACGATATGGAGTACCTGCCACCGGTAAATATGTCGCCCAATATCAATACCTATCAGGCGATATTGCTTTATCCATCCACCTGCCTTTTTGAAGGTACCATACTCAGTGAAGGACGTGGCACCCAATTTCCCTTTACCGTTACCGGGAGTCCCGCATTAAAAGGGATCTATTCCTTTTCGTTTACGCCCGTGGCGATCAAAGGCATGAGCGCGACACCGATCTATATGGGCGAAGAATGTTACGGCTTAGATCTGCGAAACGTTGATCTAAAAAAGTTAAGACAGTCCAAGCGCATAAACCTCTCCTGGCTAATCGAACTATATCAAAAATATCCCGATCAGAAGATCTTTTTTGACAAGAAGCAAAGTAAGGAAATCGTTCCCTTCGAAAAACTGGCGGGCGGTAATACACTAAAGGAACAGATTGAGGCCGGCCTTACGGAAGATCAGATCCGCAAGAGCTGGGAACCCGGTTTACGCCAATACAAGGAAATGCGAAAGAAGTACCTGATTTATCGCTAACGTGATCGGGAGGATTTTATTAACACCTTGCGTGTTGTATTTTTTATTAATTTGTTTACTAACTGTTCTGGCACCGAGTGCTTACGCACAACATACCGAACACGTTGTTTCTGGAACCGTAGCCGATGAAAGCAGACTTCCCCTATCTTCCGTCACGGTGGCTTTACAGAATGTAGACCAACAGACGGTGTTCCGCACCGCCACGGATAGCGTGGGCCAGTTTAGCCTTCGGTACGGAATACCCGGTCGATACAGACTCATTGTCAACTACATCGGATACCGGGATTATCAATCTCCGCCATTTGAATTAGCTCGGATCCACCTGGACACGATCCGCCTTTCCACGGTCGAAAATCGGCTGGAAGCCGTAGAAGTTAAGGGTAAGGCTAAAGTATTGGAGATCAATGGCGGGACGATTAGCTATAACGTCGAAAATACGATCGGTGGGCAGGATGTATCCGCGTTGGAGGCGCTAAAACGTGCACCCGGTGTACATGTCGAAAATGAAAGCCGCATTACATTGAATGGCAAAAGCGGCGTACAGATCTTGCTGGATGGGCGGCAGACCTTTCTCTCCGGAACAGAACTTACCGATCTCTTAAAATCCCTATCGTCCAACAATATCAAATCGATCGACATCATCAATAGCCCCAGCGCGAAGTACGATGCGACCGGATCTGCCGGCATCATCAACATCCGAACCAAGAAAAACCAGGTAGTAGGCACCAACGGAACAGTAACCACTGCCGTAGCCTATGGGGTTAGTCCGAAGCAGATCCAAAATATCATCCTGAATCACCGGGTAAACAACATCAATGTATATGGCAGCTATAGCCATACCTTGGGTAACTATAATTACCTATACGGAACCAACCGCACACAAAATGGCAAATCGTACGATAGCCATACCGATGATGTCGACAAGCGCCAAAAAATGTCGACCCAGGTCGGTGTGGATTATTTTCTGAATGCTAAAAACACCATTGGCTTTCTGGCAAATGGCAACTTTATTTTTGGAGGAGGAATTACCGATACACGCACGGCCATCAGAACGCTGCCTTCCAATGCGATAGAAGAATCACTTGACGCGATCAATGACTATTATGGACAGCGCACCGGCCGTTATAACTTCAATGTCAATTACAAGTTTGAAGACACATTGGGGCATGTCTTGAATATCGATGCCGACTACGGTATTTTCGACAAGTGGAATAAAAACTTACAGTCGAACACCTACCGTGATAACCAGGACGTACTTACCAGCCAAAACCTGTACCGTACGCTAAACGGCATAGCGATCAGCTTAAAGGGGATTAAGCTCGATTATTCCATGAACCTGTGGAAGGGAAAATTCGAATCGGGTTTAAAGTACTCGCAGGTAGGCTCCGTCAACGATTCCCGGTTTTACCATGTAGAGCAAGCACAAGATAGCCTTGACAACCGCCGCTCAAATGACTTTCAATTCGACGAAAGCATCTCCAGTGCCTACGTGGACTATAAGCAACAAATAGATAAATTTTCGTTCAATGCGGGCCTTCGGATGGAAATTTCCGATTCAAAAGGCAGGCTCACTTATCAGGAAAGCAGTTCGGCGGTAGACGACGACATCAACCGAAATTACACCAACCTGTTTCCATTTTTCTCCATTACGCTACAGCCCACGGAGCACCAGAACCTGTCGCTATCCTATGGGAAACGCATTGAAAGACCCGCCTATCAGGACTTGAACCCGTTTATCTATATGCTTGATGAGCTGTCCTTCTGGCAAGGAAATCCGTTCTTAAACCCCGAGTTGACGCATCGCTTAACCCTGTTGTATTCCCTAAAGAGTTCTACGGTTGTTTCCTTCAATTTCGCCTACACGGATCAATTTAATGCGCGCGTAACCGATACGCTGGAGCGCGATAAAATTGTTATGATCAGCCGGAATGTGGGTACACAGAAGCACTCCTCTTTGGCACTTACACAGCATGTTACGCCAACCCCTTGGTGGGATGTGACGTTTAATGGCCTGTTGTACTACATTCAGAACAGCGTTTCGCTCGACCAGTATCGAAATTTCGATCTGCAACAGCTCGCGGGGCGTGCCAGCGTACTGCAAAGCTTTCGCCTGCCCTTAAAGATAAAGGCCGAAGTATTTGCCAGCTACAATTCAAACCGGCTGAGTGGGGCGAATACATTTAGCAGAGCCGTCAGTCAGGTAGACCTTGCCCTGCAAAAAACGCTGTTAAAAGATAAGGCCACGCTGCGATTTGCGGTGACCGATATCTACAAAGGGAATCAAAGCAGAAGTACCCAAAGCTTTCCGGGTTTTGAATCCTCCAGTTACGGATATTATGAATCGCGGCAGGTCAGGCTTAGCTTCAGCTATAAATTTAACCGGGGAGCATCAAAAGCGCAGCGCACCCGCAACTCGGCGTTGGAAAGCGAAAGCGGACGGATCAAGTAAGCATTCCCTTCCGCCCGAAAGCTATCGTTATTTTAACCCCGCTCCCAGCCGCTTAGCTTTATCCAGCAGCTTTTGTCTACTCTTCTCGTCCGAGTTCCTAATCACGCTTAAGTACGTAATGCCTACCGGTGTGACACCGCAGAACTGCAATACAGCCCGTTTTAGCTGATTGACACTCGGACGACCAAACAGCAACCTGTAGGCCCATCCCGGCTGATCTAAGGTGGTTATGATGCGTGCAGACTTTCCCTTGAGCAGTTTGTCCCACCATACAGAATTATCGCGGTACCGGAAGGCCATACCCGGTAGGAATAGCCGATCAATAAATCCTTTCGTTATTGCCGGTAGGCCGCCCCACCACACCGGATGGATCCAGACCAAGTGCTCGGCCCAACAAATCGTTTCCCAGGCGTTGAGCAGATCAGGCTCCAGCTCCATCCTTTTCCGATAACCGTATTGCAGGTTGGGGTTAAAATCCAAGTCCGCTACCGTGATTACCCGCACCTCCGCACCAGAAGCTCTTGCTGCCTCTATATAGGACTGCGCGATAGCTACGTTGAATGCCTCACTATTTGGATGGCCATTTATGACCGCTATTTTCTTTGTCATGCTGTATCTGTTTTTAATACAACAAAATTAGCGGGGCAATGTGTCCAAACACAGGACAAATGTCTAAAATGAAATTTCTTTTCGGATTCGGCTCAGATGCCGTTGCGTAACACCGAGATAAGAGGCCAGATATTGCAGTGGGATCTGCTGGATATATTCGGGCTGGTTTTCCAGTAGCGACAGGTAACGCTGCTTTGCACTATCCCTTTGGAGCTGAAAAAACCGTTTCTCCAATTCAAGGTATTCGTGTTCTGCATTTAGTTTTAGAAATTTCGTCCAGTTGCTATTATCCGTTACCAACCCTTCCAACTGCTTTTTGTGGATCACCAAGAGCTCCGCGTCGGTAATGGCCTGCACAGTTTCGACACTCGGTTGTCCGGTCAGAAAGGCCGAATATGGCGCCATCAGGCTATTCGGGAAGCGAAAACAGAAGGTATGATCGACCCCTGTCTCAGATAAGTAAAACGATCGGAATACCCCCGAACAGATGAAGGCGATCAGTTTGCAGGGTTCGCCCTCTACGACTAAGCAGTCGTTTTTATTCAGCTTTCGGTATTCAAAAAGTTGGGCAGCTGCTTCAATCTCTTCTTCACTAAATAAGTTAAAACTGTTTAAATACGTTCTTATCATAAGATCCCGATCAAGAAAAACCAAAGCTAAAAATAAGAAACGATTTCTTGGTCTTTTGTTGTTCCATTGTTGTGCATAGACAGGGTAGTGACTTTGCAGAGACAGGCTTGCGCTTGGGTCAGGCTAGGCTTATCCTTGGATTCTCGTACTGTTTATTCGGGTCGTTTACGGTTGTCATACAGATACTGATACAAATGGTGCAGATAGTTTAATGGGTCGACGAGCATTTTCTTAATGGCGTCTGCACGATTATCGCCATAGTTTTTTAGAGAGCCTTCGAACCGTCCAAATGAGACCCGTATACCCAGCACCGTATGCCACCATCGCCATACCTTTTTACGGCATGCTTTGCGCCAGTACTCCGCCATTTCCTCAGGGGTATATGGGTTTTCAGCTAATCGCTTTAAGAACTCCATAGGCAATTTGAATTGTCCTGTTGTATGGAATGCCCGGCAACGTCTACAGTAGTAGACGCGGCGTTCATGCCGAGCCGGATCGTCTTTAAAAATATGGTTGGTTGCCACGATCATCTTGGCTTTGCCTAAGCTTAGCGGCCGTTTCCCACATGGCAAGGCATCGCGTTCCTCTTTTGTCAGCTCCACCTTCTTGATGACACGTCGTGATACCGTTTCCCGGTAGGGGGAAAACCTATTGGTGCCTTTATTCAGTACTTGCACCAGCACGCTATGTTCCCTTACGACAACAACCATGGCCAGATATCCTTTCTTGGTCAGCCCCACCCATACCCAGTCATTCTTCCAAAGTTCCATCACCTATTCCTTTAAATTATCTAATAGCGATACCGATCCATTCCAACCATTTTTTTACCTGATCCGCACTTTCACGGCTTACCAAGATTTCCTCACCCGGCGCTACACCCTCTTTCAGTATGATTCTCATTTTACGGTTTGGCAGCATCTCGGCTCCGTCGACCACACTACGGTGTAGGATATAAGACCTGCTCACTTTGCAGAATTCTTCGTCGTCTAGAAATCTAATCAGTTCATCCAGCGTCGGCATAAACTTAAACTGATTGGAAGTACTTAGCTGTACGCAGTACCGCGCATTCTTATCGCTTCTAAAAAAGGCTATATCATTAACAGCTAATGGAATTGCCTTATAACCATCCATGACCTTGAGCGAAAGTAGAAACGGGCTGTCGTTAGATAGCATCTTCATTTGATCCGATAACTGTTCTAATAATGAGTCTATTTCCCGACTTACATCTACTACCTGTTTACTTGCGAAAAAAGCAAAGCTCCACATGTACCAACTGAGGTAAATCAAGTTCATGATGATCACAAAAATAGTTACGGGGATTAGATAGGCCTTCATATAGTTCCACATCCAAGACCATCCTTGGCTCAAGCCCACCCCAAATATCAGGTACATCAGTATGAGTTCACAGATCATTATCCCGACGACACCGTACCATACCTGAAGACTCATGCGCTTGCAAAAATGCGGAAGCCATGGCGTGCCCTTGTCCAGACGCTTATTCATCCACTGGGCAAGCGTAAAAATGAACATGGCGATCAGAAAACTAAATCCAAATACAATCCAGTAGGTTTTGTTGTCCCATTTTCCCTCCATAGAAAAAAACGAATTGGGTCCGCACAAATAGTGGCTTACCAAAATACTGAGTATCACTTGCGCGTAGACCGGGAAATAGCGTAGCTTATGTTGTTGTTGAAATAGAAGCGTTAATTTTTCGTAATGTTTAATCATAGTTATATGTGCTGATTTAGTTAATCGTTATTTACACAGGAATAATGGTATGCACAAAATACAAAAATAATAGTACTAAAAAACACCCGAATAGTAGGTTTGAAAATGAACCGACAGTCATCATTCATTATTTTAACCATACGCACTATATGATCAGGCTTCCACTGCACCACTGCATATCAAAACAGCAGCCTACCCTAAATAACAAGATATAAACATGTTACGACGCCTAAAAACTTGCATCTCAACGCTAGGGAAACCTTCCATAGCTCCGTGCTATCAGCAATAATCTACAACATGGTAGTACGAAAAAAAAAATACATGAACCGTAGTCTGTTTTTTCGTACCAAGCTATAGATAATCGATGTACAAATTTTGTACATAGCAGAAAAAACATGGAAATTGCGCATCGCTAATGTACACTTTGGTGTACATGGGGAGAAAAAGATGGAAATCATGCATCGCTAATGTACACTTCGGTGTACATGGGGAGAAAAACAAAATAAACCGTTACCAAAGACGTTACACTTCATTTTACCACATACCTTGGGCGGTTGCTAAATCACTCTTTTTTAATTAAATTATAATATATCGGCATGCAGGGGCTTTCTAGCAGCATCCAGACCAATAGTATGAAGAGACCATAACCAATGCGCCGGTACTATTAAGCAGTTGAACAAACGGTTGGCAAATTCTTTTTGTAGGATTATCGTGATGATTTTCATACCTCAAAGCGCAATGAACCGTCAGTAATTCTATGGTGTATATAGGGTTTATATTACAGGTATGTCCGTCGCATTCCACGGATCAGCCTTCTGCCGAAGTAACATTCGGCACGAAGCAACTCCCCTTTGCCCAATCTCACCGGTATACCATCGATGGCGCCTTGATACATCGAAGCCGTTATAATCGCTATAGCCTTGTCATGGATCATTATGAAATCCAGCACGCAAATGGACTCACGTTTGACATCCCCATAAACCGTCCGATCTACACCCTAATCGCACAGCACACCGGTGAAATGACTATCAGTTCTATACCCGGAAACAGCAGTCTCCGGTTCCAACCAGGCTACTGCGGTATGGTGTTCTGTGCGCCCGGAACCTACACCATTACATTAGATTCAGCACATCAACATATTGACTTATTAGGAATTGACTATTCTATTATAGAAATTCTATACGAAGAGTTTGAATTGCTCCAGGCGTTTGTTGAGCAGGATAAAAGCTCGGGGATCCATAGCATGCCGCTAATGCAGGTGGACAAGGTATTCATCAGAAAGCTCGCGCATCTACTCTACCCTAAAGTGCCACGCGCCAAAGATTACAATAGCCATCTGCTCCAATATCTGCCTGGTATTGTATCGGCATACAAAGGATTGGTGCATGGCAAAGATCAGCGAAGCTACGACGCGCAGAAACTGGAAGAGATCTGCCAGTACATCAGGCACGAGCTAAACGAACACTATACCACTCCCCCCGTCGAACACATTGCCCACCATGCGTTCATCAGCCACGATAAGTTGGGAAAGCTATTCGAACGATTACATATGACACCTAAACAATATATCCAACAGGAGAAAATGAAATTGATTGCCGCCTACCTGCTCGACAGTGACAAGTCCATTTCAGCCTTGGCCGATCAATTTGGCTTTAGCGACAATAATGCCCTCATTAAAAGCTTTAAATCCGTACACGGCATCTCGCCCGGCGCGTATCGCACACAAAATCGCTTATAGATACAGTAGTTAAAATTCCGCTTACACAAAAAAACGATTGCGGAATTCGAACTAACACTAGCGTATCTTTCCGCTCTACCTTTGATTTATCAAATACAATAAAAGGCAAATCTGCGAATTAACAAATTCGCGCATAAGCAACAAAGCATATGAGAACACGACAATACATATTACAAGCAATAACCGTAGCCTTACTCCTACTTTGGATCCCGGTATCTATCGATAAAATAATTAATTTTCAACAGTTTAAATACGGAATCCTTCAGCAACCATTTAGCTATGCCGTGGCTTGGATAGTTATCTACACCTTGCCTGTTTTAGAAGTTGCGATAGTCATATTGCTGGTGATACAAAATCTCCGTCATTCAGCGGAACGAAGTGACGTGGGAATCTGGAGATTTCATTTAACAAACCCCTTCCTCCTATCATCCCTGTTGATGGCAGCCTTTACCGGTTACGTTGGGCTAGCCCTTTTGGGCGCGTGGGGCAAGGTACCCTGTGCATGCGGATCAGTGATCAGCGGGATGACCTGGATGCAGCACTTTTGGTTCAACTTACTTTTCCTGATCATCAGTATAGGAGGCGCTGTACTACACAAGAGACTGACAGCTTCTTCATCGTTTTTGCGAGAAGTAAATTCGAACAGAGGTGAGAACACAAACATAAAGCCCCATGGGCTTCAAAGAGAATAGCACAACAACTTACAACGGAACTTGGATTCTAGGTTAGTCCGGGCAAAGGGTTTGTCGCCAAAAGACATTTCAGACTATCCAATGCGTTTGCCCCGGCACCGTACAGAAAATGGGCAAGCTCAGGATAACAGTACTTTCTTTTCCGTCGGGACACCGGATGTGTTCTTCCCGATGGAAAAAGAAAGAAAACAGTAACAACAAACTAAAACACAAGCAAAATGCTTAAAACACTCAAAAAAAATGCAATGGCCTTGGCAGCCTTGGCGATTGCAGTAAGTGCGTCGGCTTATAACGTAGCTGACAAATTCACAACAGCACAAAGTGGCTGGTACACGGTAACGCCCGATCCGGACGACCATGACAACCAAAATTCACAGATAATTGGTTCCTTTGTTAGTGAAACTCCTCCAGTAGGAAACTGTTCCCCGGAAGTTCTGCCAGCAGAGAAACCATGTCAAATATTGCTGGACCTTTCTCTCTTTTCACAAACCACTCCTACGGGAATGAATGTTGCTGAAGCAGTAAACACATATGATGCTATCATAGATGAAGCAAATAGTGGTGGAAATGAGGATGGCTATGCGAGAACGGAACCGGAATAAACTAAAGTTACACAATTAAGAAAACAGGAGCACGGGTGCTCCTGTTTTCATTTTTACCGCTCATTTGGCACAATTTTACTTATCTCCAGCACCTTATCAGGTATCTGCCAGACATACTTTTTATCGTTTGGAAGCAACGTATAGACTCGCCCGTTCAATGTTCTAACAATTGACTTAGCGTATAAGGGGTCTTTGTTAAGCCGTCTTAAATCACTCCATCTCAATCCCCTAAAAGCCAATTCCCTTCTTCTTTCATCGAGTATATATTTCAGTAGTTCATCTTTAGCTAAACCTACCAACGGAATGTATTCGCTAGTTGGAAATCGCAATATCCCCAACTCGTTCATAATCTTGGTTGCTCTTTCGATTTCATTGTTTCGAGCAAACACCTCTGCCTGTATTAATTTAATTTCTGAGGTAGAAATTCCTGAAAAAATAGATAAACCACCTGTCAATGATCCTCTAAAAATAATGTTATTAATGCTCCCAATGCTGTAATATACTTTTAGTCTTAGATCATCTTCATGATATAAATCCAGCAATTCCGGATCTAAATACATTCTTGTCCTCGACAACACACCCAATGCAGGCACATAGCAATGAAATATAATCTCCGGGTTGCCAACTCCATAATCATTTTTAAAAGGGTAGGTAACATTTGTCTGAAGCGTATTAAAATCCAATAGGTCTTCTTGTATACTCAATGTCCGTTCAGCATATTCACCTGATAACCGATAATCCCCCATGACAAGATATACCTTGGCCAGTAAACCAAAAACGGCTTGCTTGGAAGGATTGATCCGCACCCTGTTATCCGTTGTCAACCGTTCTTCAGCAATTCGTAAATCATCGATAATCTGCTTATAGGTACTTTCCAGTGTAGACCGCTTAACAGGCTCTGTAATGTCACTGCTTAAACGAAGTGGTATTCCAAGATCGTGTTTAGCGGAGGCTTCATCGTAAGGCTTACAAAATAACTGTGCCAGTTGAAAAAAATTGAATGCCCTGAAAAATAGCGCTGAGCCACTTGCGTTATTCCAATTTTCGAGCTCCTCTGAACTGGGTTTCAGTCTATCCAACCCATCCAAAACCATATTTGCAACCTGAATTTTATTGTATGCATTGTTCCAGTCACCTACTTCCTTATTTTCATACACGTCATCAGCCCAAAAATATGCATTTCGCTCAATCACACTCCCTATAGGAAGACTCTGCCATGTCGCATCTTCTAAATAGTATTCATCCGCTCCGGCAATAGCAAGGGTCCCTGTACTATTCGCAATTAGCGAAGTGGCTTGCATCATTGCAAGGTAATCACTCACTTTGTTGGGGGATCCTATACTGAGATCTGACTTAATCTCTAGGAATTCTTTTCCACACGAAGTAAAGAATACCGATAATATGATATATTTAATTATGTTTGTTTTCATCACTTTTTCTTTATTTAGATTATAACAAAACCTTGATCCCAAGATTGAACTGTCTAACGGGCACAAAAATGGAATTCCTAAAATCCGGGTCGATTGGGTATTTGGTACTTTTCCAAAGGAGACCTAGATTCGTTGCAAACCCGCTGATTGTGACCCCCTTGATTGGCGTACCCCGGATAAAGGATTTATCTATTTGATAATTCAAACCTATATCCTGCAACCGTATCAGATCTGCTTTCGTAATCAGTTGCTGTGATACCCGATAATATGTAGCTGCTGCTGAGATATCGGCAGCTGTCATTTCATTAGCGTTGATCCTTCTTGGAACTTGTGTGATAAGCTCGTCCCCTTCCTGTCGCCACCGGTCGAAATAATCCATATGATAAGCTGCTCTATTTTCGCCATCTGGTTCCATAGAAGATCTCCGGAAAACATTACCGCCCTTCCATGTCACCAGAAAAGAAAGCTGAAAATTTTTCCAACCGAGTGTGTTCCGAACAGAACCATAGAATGTGGGTACGGTCACGCCCGCATCGATCAACATCTCTTTCTTGAGATGTACATTGGAGAACTCGCTATAGTTCTTTGATAATTCATCATCAATATAGATTATTGGTAGTCCCTCGTTTGAAAGCCCATGCCAAGGTAAACTGTAGATCACATCTTTAGATCTACCGATCTCGGGCGGTACGGAGGGGTTATAATAGTTACTTACCCTTGTAGCTTCATTTGTCGCATAGTTCTTTATCTTATTCTTCACCCAGCTGGACAATACATCCACCTTCCAGTTTATATTGTGCCAAGCATGTTGGGTACTCACCTGAATATCCCAGCCTTTGCTTTGGATATCAGCGTAGTTAATCTTATAGGCCTCATCCACGCCCGTTGTCGGATCCATAAACTGATCGCCGATTAAATCATTACCATCCTTAATATAATACTCGATCGATCCAGATAACTTAGCACCGAACATTTTCCAATCGAGGCCAGAATTCCATGTATAGACTTTTTCCCAGCGTAAAGACGGATTCCCCACAGACAACACGGTAGCTGCGGGTTGTCCAAGAGCAGAGGTAGTGAATCTTACCGTAGGATAGTGTGTCACCGATTTATTTACGTTACCCGATCGTCCATATGTAGTACGTAAACGCAGGTAAGGTAAAATATGTTCTAAATCAAAAAAATCTTCATTACTTATGTTCCAACTACCTCCTATAGACCATAAAGGAACCCCTTTATCGTTCGTTTTTACGCCAAATAAATTACTAGCATCCCACCTTATACTACCACTAACAATATATCTGGAGTTGTAATCATAGCTCATATTACCATAGTAAGAAAGATCTCTGTTTGTTAATTTTTTTCTAATAGCAGAAGCCCCTGGAATGAACCGCGACGGCGCGCCTGTGGGGCGTGTTGGGTAACTCTGATTAAAATTGTACTGATTGCTGCCTGTCAGGTAATCATCATGATAATTGTATAACACCATGCCCGGAAAAATTTCAGCTTGGCTATGTCGTATTTCCATACCTGCTAACGTATTCAATTTATGCCTTTCATCATATGTACCCGCATAGTTAACCTGTAATCTACCGAAATGAGAAAAGCGGTCTTCCGGATTCCCCTCCCTATATATTCCATTATTGGGAATTATAAAGCTCCCATTGGCTTGCGTATAGCTATTGACAAGATTTCGCACATAGTAACTATCTTTTAAATAATGCGTATTAGATTTGCTATTTCCTTGTACCAGTTGATAGTTGGCCCTGATTTCCAGCCCGGTCAACGGTTTGACGCCCACATCTGCGTTTATCCTATATTCGCGTCCATAACTCGTGTTATTCACTAATGACCGCTCTTCCAGCGGTCGGTAGAGCCAGTCCAGCAAACCCTCGTTCTCAGCAACCCGGGCATAGCTATATTTAACATCCTTAACTATTGATTGGGCGATACCATCATCAGACAATTGGATATAAGGCGAAATAGACGGATAACCCGCATAATTACCTGTGAGATCATTATACGAAACTCCATTAGATATATTTCCATTATGCACATATGTAAATCCTAGACCTAAATCTATCGCCCTGGTCGGTGCAAACCGGTTTACTATCGAGAAATTAACCCGCTTGCTATCGTTTCCGATCACCTCACTTTTATTGTCCCATAGACCGAATGAAAGTTTATAATTGTGCATTCCCGCTCCGCCGCTTACGTTTAGACCATATTGACCATTAAAACCACTTCTATACAGATGCTTCATGGCCTGCAATCTCGTGTCTGTATTTCGTAACCTTTCCTCTCCCATCCTCAATTCTTCTAAAGAAATCCTTCCGTTCTTCTGCTCATCCAGTAAATCCACGTAATAAGGAACAGTAACATGATCAGCGATATTGTAAAGCGCTTCCTCATACCTTTGTTTTTCTATATCCATCACTATATCGCTAGGCAACCATGCCATAGAATAAGTGAGATCTGGTCTTTCACTAAACCCTGTATTGGCATTCAGATTTATATTTACCCTACCATTCAGCTTGGCTTGCTTACTATTTATCACGATAACACCATTTCCAGCCATTGCTCCCCAGATACTTGCAGCCGCTGCATCTTTCAATATGGTGATATCTTCGATGTCATTCGGGTCGATATTATTCAGATCACCTTCATAAGGAAAATTATCTAAAATAATCAATGGCTGTGCGTTGGATTCTATTGTGCTTAATCCCCTTACCCTAATATCATTCGACGAATTTCCACCAGCATTGACAAACTGTACTCCTGACGCAACACCTTCCAGTCGTTGGAGAATATTTGGACTGGGGTTACGATCAAGCAACGTATTGTCTATATGCACAAAAGATCCAGTGGCCCTTTCTTTTGGGAGTCGATAATATCCAGTACTTATCTCAACTACTTCAATAGCCTTTTCATCTGCAACCAACGTTATCTTCAGGTCGCTTTGAGCACGGGCAACGTATATCGTCTTAGTCAAA
Organism: Sphingobacterium olei; assembly: GCF_005048855.1. GTDB lineage: Bacteria > Bacteroidota > Bacteroidia > Sphingobacteriales > Sphingobacteriaceae > Sphingobacterium > Sphingobacterium olei. The sequence goes on along the minus strand of NZ_SUME01000001.1, from coordinate 365,043 downwards.
TATCCAATAGCCGATATGATCAATGAATCGGCATTGAAAAACGGAACCTGAAAATCGCCGTCAGCATCACTTGAGGATTCTGTGCCAGACGCCTGCCATCTTAAAGAAGCATATTCAATGGGAAGATCCGTTTTATCTGAGATTACCGTACCACTTATGGACTGGCCGCTTGCATAGGAAAGCGACAAACAACCTCCAAATAAAATAGCTAAAAGCCTTATCATAATTTACCTCCTTCTCGGCTATGCACTATCGACTCCCATCCATTTTTCAATGGGAGCGATGTGTTTGTACCTTGAACAATATCCTTCAGGCGGTCTACAGATAGATTTTTTGTTTCTGGTATAGCAATTAATTTATTATCCTTAATCAATACTACGCCTCCGTATTGTTCCTTTTTGAAGAAATAGGCATTTAATATATTCGTACTTTCTCCAATTATTGCCGGCAGATCCCATTCACGACTTTCTATAAAATCTGAAATGCCATCTGGGTTGCCAACATATACAGTAAGCACTTCAATCTGATTGTTAAAGACTTTCTTGTACATGTTCCACTGTTCTACAGATTTAATGCAGGGTGCACAGAATTTTGACCAAAAGTCAAGTACTAATAATGGACTTTCTTGGTATTCGTATAGGGTCAATTTACTTCTTTCTTTTGAATGATTTACAACATCATAGGCAAGGTCCCAAAAGGAATCCGGTAGGGTATCGCCAACAATAATCTGAGGAATCTGTTCAATTTCCCTGAACAACCAGACGGTCTGTTTACCCTTCTGGAGGCTTGAATTTTGGTATTCTGTGGTAAGCGGTTGGTATCCTTGACGGTTAATTTCAATTTGACCATCTGTCCTTACGACGGATAATATAAATTTTCCAAATTTATCGGTAAAAGCATAATTACCTGTTTCGCGATCTTTAACTTTTACTGCTTCAATAGGCTGATGGGTGGTGTGGCTTTTTACCCAACCTGTGATTTCATTCTGCCCATTCACAGTCCGTGTTTCCACGGACTGTGCCTGAGCATCACTAAACAACACACATGTATAAACTATCGTTACGAAGCAGATTGCCCATGGTTGGCAAAACAGCGTCCTACTTCTATTATATCTTGATGTAATTAGGATGGCCCCTAATTGGTTATCACACCATAAAGCTACACAATATTTACTAAAACCATGTAAATTATTCTTAAATTTTGCATAGAATGCCTGCCACTTGTTACCAACTTCACCGTATGCGGTTGGTAGCTTTTTAGTAAGTCTTTGGTAAGTCTTTAGTAAGTCTAGGGTATACTTTTGGTAAGTAACCCGTATACTAACCGTAGCTTTTTGGTATAGCGACCGTAGGTTAATGGCATTTTTTTCGCTCGCTGTTCTAACTGTATTCTGCTTTTGTTCTACCTTTCTTCTACCTTTGTTCTGCTTTTCCGGCTTGGCGCTCTGATCATTGTCTGATCGCGCTCCGATCGCCATCGGAGCACGAAGCCGGCGCGAAGCCGTACTGAAGCCGTGGCGATCGGAGGCAGGGCGAACTTGGTAGGTACCTGGTAGGGTGTTGTCCCGATCTGTTGTATTCGCATAGTACAGGTTTTGTATCGTTGAAGTACTGTTTTTATGTGCTATTGCTTTGAAAATGCCGGCTATTTTGTACAATATTGCCATAGCATGAGGCCATCTCACTGCCGAAATAAGGGCTTTTGTACTATGTTCGTTTAGTACTATATCAGTACTTAGCATGTACTTAACACATACTTGGCGAGTAGGGAGCACATGCTTAGGACAAGAATGTACAACTTTGTTGGACAAGAGGAGCGATGTTCGAGGAAATCTCGGAGTTTCGGATTTCCGTTGTTGTTCGAGACTTGTTCGACACTCCTTCGGGTGTTGTTCGAGAGTTCTTCGAGACCGCTTCGACTCTTCTTCGAGAGTTGTTCGACTGGTCTTCGACTGCTGTTCGACTGCGCTTCGACTGTTCTTCGGCAACGAGTCGAAGCCGACCCGAAGCGCAGTCGAAGGATTGCCGAAGAAAGGGTTAACCTGTCCCGAAGCTGATACGGCTGTGGTACGGAACAATAGCGTAAACGCGCAGAACAATGGCCGAATAAAAGCGAATGGTTTTGGCCAAGCTTTATGCACTTTGATTTCTTGTTGGGCAAAGTTTAAGGGTATTTCACCTTCTAATGGGTTGTCTTTTGTCTTTGGGAAAAGGACATACCTCTCCCATTTGCGTAATTTTCGCATTCTTTTAGTGGTTAGTGTAAAAGATTAGGCCGAGTGGAATTAGATCAAATCTATAGCTCCTAGCGGGTTCTCTTACAGTTTTAAAAAATTGTTACTGAGAGAAATCGGAATGCGGATATATACTGTTCATAATCAAGGTTTTCATACTTCATTTTCAACGCATCCTTGGGGAAGACCAATAAAACGGTCGGAAGCGGCCGAGCTACTCTGGCGGGCATTTAATAAGGGTAAAAGCATCATCCAGAAATGGACGATGCGGTATATACACAGTACAGAAAAGGCACCTCCCTTGCTCAGTGGTTGAGCGTGAGAAACAACGCGACCATAACCCTAAAAAAATAAGGGAGGTCCTTTCTGAATATGTGATGTACTTTTCTAAGTCTATAAATTTCATCCACGTCGGTTTTAGGTTTCTCACGCCGTTACCAATGAATGATAATTCAAAGATAGAAAGTATTACTTATTATTCCAAATTTGGTATAGTATATTTTACTTTTAAAATGTCTCTTTGTTTATGGCTGAACAGTATATAGACAAAGAATCGTTACAATTCGTAAGAGAAAATCTTTGGTCGATATCTAAAGCAAAGGGCATTACTCTTGAAGATATTCAAGATAGAACGGGATTCAGCTATAGTCAAGTCTACCGTATCATACGAGGTAGCAATAATATTTCCGTAAGCGGCTTAATCGCTGTCTGTAAAGCTTTAGAAATTCAGCCTTCTGAAGTATTCACTTTTGCGTTAGAAATACCAAAACACCTGCCGTTACGTAGGGATCGAAAATAAGTTACACTCAATTTAGAAAAGTTAAATCAAGCTTTCTATTTTCTCTTTACAAATCCTTACCACAAGATGCTCAAGCTGTTCAGTTTTGGCTAAAAGGTTCTCCAAGTCTACCCTATCAACCTGATAATCATCTTTATATCTCGCATCAATATAACTTTTTTGAAGAATATTAAATAATCGATTTTGTTCATTATCTCCGGGAGGAAAACAAAACAACCTGTCGATTTCTTTAGAGATATTCTTTACGTGATTTCTATACTCTTTTATACTATGGGTTTTGGGTTTATATCCAGTAAACACTAAACCAAACCCTGCATATAGTTTCTCCGCAGTTTGATGAACAAGAAACATGACCTCATTCAGTTTGTATCCCTTTTCTAAAGAATTTCGGAAAACAAGCATTGTATGATCAAGCATTCTAGAACCGCTTTCAACCCATTTTTCGTAATAATATTCAGCCTCTTCACGTTGTTCCGCAACGGACAATGGTCTAGCATCGGAGAAGTGAAAGTTATCAGTATCATACAAAACGATTCCTTCCTCAATGATATCCTTAAAAAAATATTGCCCTCTTTCTAAGCCATAATTGATATGGTCTAACTCATGAACACTTGGGTTCACAGGGTGATCGAACTTCGCCGTACGATTACTTATTCGACTTCTCACCTCATATTCTTCAAGCCGTAAACCGTTGGTAACAACTAGAAAATCAAAATCGCTTTTGTATGTGTAAGTAACTCCATTTTCCACATATATATCATCAACCCAGTCTCCACGCGCAAAACTGCCGAAAAGAATAACCTTTTCAGGCTTAGCTACGTCCTTGATCACCTCAAGAATTTCTGCGATATCCTTCTGCTTGTCCTCTGGTAAATGGGATAATTGATTCATATTGTAAATATATGGAATAAAGGAGTTGAAAATAAATGAGACCGGAATATTATTCTTAACAAAGCGACATTACTTACCTAAAGCCTCAATCTAGAGACCTTTTCAATATAATTGCCACAAAATCGGGAAAAACATCAAAAAGTTCAAAAAATAAGTCCTTTTAGAGAAATTGTAGAAATCGGTACCTAAGCCGTCTTAAACCTACAAATCATCGACCCCTTCTATCTTAACATGTGATACATCGGGTGGTTACAGACTTTTTCCAGAAAAATATCGCTGCGATGTAAATTAAAAAACGCCAAGCTCTTAGCCTGGCGTCTTACTTTTTATTGGAATTTACAGGTTAAAACCTTTCCGTTACCAACATAAGCCGTCATTTGTTCATCCTTATAAAAGGATATAGGCTTTAAGTATAAAGCTTCATCAAGTCGATGATTATCCCAAGTTAAACCATTGTCTTTTGATACAAACATCAAAGGCTTAGTGCCTCCAAATCCCCCAAGCATATTTTTATCTATTTGAGAAGCTATAACAACTATCAGTTCGTTGTATTTATAGAGCTGTTTAGGGATAACATCTGCATCATCTGAAAAAGCATGAACACCGGTTGTTCTTTCTTTCTCATAACGTTGTAAAACAGTCCTGTCTTCTTCTTTTCCTAATAACCAATAATCCCCATTTTCTTCTACTGAAAAATCAGTAATGTTTAAATTAAACTGTATGGAATCTAAGTTGTCATTATTCTTATTTATTGAATAAATCCAATCACTTCTCAAGTTATTTTTATAAGAAAGAAAGTATAGCCTTTCATCTTTCCTGTGAACTACATTTACAGGTCGATTCAATTCTACTGCATTCCATTCTTTCCCTCCGTTATTAGTTTTCAAAAACTGATAATCTAAAGGGTTTCCCGAAGGTCTAAAGAATACGTACCCAATTTCATCAGAATCAAAATAAACATCTCTTATAAAAGAATTCCCCTGATTCCATTCATATAATTCTTCTATTTGACTGCTTTCTTTAGAAATCCTGTATAATTTATGTTTACTAAATTCAGGATTCCCGTCCTTCAGTTCGTGTTGCTCACTGATCAAAAAAATATTTTGTATAGTTTGACAAACAGCCCAGCATTTACCAGGAATCTTTTCACTAAAAGAGTTCCAGATTTTTTCATCTCCTACAGTCGACCGTTCAATTGTAATTTCACTTATACGATAATCTAGTTGATTTCCCTCTACTACTCCAAATAAGTAATGATAATTCTCATCACTTAATAGATGTGTAAACAATTCGTGGCTAATATCTATATTAGACCGATGAATACTGCATTGTGACGAATTTCTTTTACTAATACAACCCATTCCAATGATTAAAATTGAAACGGCAATTATTACTTTTGTTTTCATATTCAATTACCATTTAGATTCCCAAGGTTTTAAAATCCCAGGATTTTTTTGAGGATCCCAAAGATTCGGGTTTCTTGGAGATTTTAAGATATGTGGAAACATCCCCTTAATTTGTTTAAGCCCATCTTTAGACAAAAATGAATCTTTAATATCAGGAGTCCACATTATATGCCATAGATCGTTACCTTTTAACAATCCAATCTTACCACTACCAGAATAAGCTGGAACGTGAGTACCATAAGCAAATCCCTGGAAAGCATCATTGCTCCCTTGTATAGATGGATTAGCACTAATACCTTGATTCATCATTTTTTGTAATGAAACCGCTGTTTCATCCAACCATTCTTTCCCTAAAGCAGCTAGTTTATCTCTTGTTTCGTTCTTAAAGGCATTAATATACTTATGTCCGTACCCTAGGTAATAATCAGGTGGCCGAGTATTATACTTTTCTATATGATTTTTATACCGATCAACATAATAGCTTGCATCACCTGTCGCTTCGATATCATCATACTGATAGTTTACAGTACTTGGATCAGCTCCATTAGTCAATTGCCATCCATCTTTTTTCGTCATTGTCCAGTTGTATCCAAACGCGTCATTTGTAGTCGAACCTGCTTTTGCCTTATCACACGGAACATATGTGTCTCCTACTTTTTGCCAACATCTTCCATCTGGATCTATATATGTTGTAGGATTATTTATGGCGTAAGCATAAGGAGATACTTGAATATTTTTATCAGCATCTGCCAGCGGATCCGGCACATTCCACCGCCCTATCTCTGCGTCGTAGAACCTCGCGCCGTAATCATACTGCCCACCTATCTCATTCTGCAATTCCTTGCCGTTATAAAGATAGGTATTATTCCCTGCCGCTACAACACGCCGCTTGCCGAACGGATAGTAGTCATCTTTCTGCAGGACCTCTACCGCATTATTGTTCGCCGCGTTACGGTACACCGTTGACCTGACATTGCCCAAGTGGTCCGTCAGGTTGTAACGGTAAGTATAGGTTCCGTTACTGTTCCGGTAAGCCACCCCCTCACCCATATGGATCAGCTCGATGTTGTTCCCATTATACTCTATACCGCCGACGTAATCACGGTTCCCGCCCTGGTTGGAATACTTTTTCAACTTGGTACCCATGGCATCGTAAAGGTAACCCACCCGCACCGAAGCGTTGTACACCGAATCTGGCAGGCTCAGGTAGTTGTAACGGATTGTCATACCCGTACGGTCCCTGGTCGCATTGCCGTTGGCATCATACAGATAGCTGTTCGTATTGCCCGAAAGGTTCGCCAGCTTGTTGCTCTTGTTATTATTGTTGTACGTATAGGTCGTGGAAGTAGTGGCTGTCGTATTGCCGGTATTGCGGGCAAGGGTTTTGATATTGCCCATACCATCATAGGTCAGTGCTTCGATCATGACCGTCGTACCCGTACTCGTGCCATTGGTAAGCCGGTTGAGCCTGTCGTAGCTGTAACTGAACGTGCTGTTCGTTGAAGCACCATGGCCCCAGAGCTGCTGTGCTATATTGCCGTTGTACTGGGTATTGGCCAGTGTATTACCGGCGCCGTCCACGTTATAGTTCAGCCGGTAGGTAAAGTGTGGGGATGATGCGCCCCGGATCCAGCCCCGCTCATTGTAGTTATAATCAACTAACGTGTGGTAGTTGCTGCCGTTTTTGTCGCCACCGATCGATTTCCTCTTCAGCTGGCCAATCTCGTTGTATTCGTTCTTTGACAGCGTCACTTCTTTCAATGGGTCATTGACGTAATGCTTGGTCGCTAGCAGCCTGCCCACATGATCGTATCCATTTTTGGTAAATACCGTTGTCACCGCTCCCGAAGCTGAGGCCTTATGCTCCCGCTTGCTGGTCAGCAGTTCGCCGGGAAAATTGTAGGTGTTCGTTACATAGTCGGTACCGCCCAGATGGTTCTGGGCTCCCGTCTGGATAACCCTTGCCTTGTCGTCATAATAACTGACCGTTAGCAAAGGCAGGGTACCATCATCCCTGTAAACTTTTGTACCGGTATGCAGTCCTTTGGTCCTACTGCTCCTGACAACCGATTTTTCGGGCAGCAGGTAGCTACCGGCGAACAGATAGTTATCGTAGTAGTTCACCACCAGGGGCTGTACATTTATATTCGGAAATGTAAAATTGCTGTACACGCTGTCCGTGCGCTGCTCCCACATGATGGGATTTGCCTCGACAGCGGTAACGGCCAGATGTCGGGTATTAAGAAGTATGTCGGTATGGATGCCCCTTATTACTTCCCGGCCCAGCACATCGTACTTGATATAGTTCCACTTGCCCGAGATCCGCTGGACGGCATCCTGCGACATGACCAACCGGTCGCCCCCGTTATATACGTACCATTCCCAGCCTTTGCCCGGAACCTTCTTCTCCGCCAGACGGCCCCTGCCATCGTACCGGTAGGCGTAGATATATTCGTTGAACATCACATCCCCGTCAACAAACATGTCCGTGGGATATCCCGGGGGGACAACATAACGGAGGTCGCCAAGATCGTCGTATACATAATAGGTGTCAAGTACTTCGGATGGACTCCTGGCAATGCGCTTCAGCACGGTACGGCCAAGGTCGTCCCGGATCTCGGTAACGGTGCCCGCCGTGCTGTCTGCCGGCACGTTCTCGTCCTGCACCGATTCCCGGTAATAGTGACCGTTCGAACTGGACAGGCCCGCCCCACTGGGGGTAACCTTCCAGATCATCCCGGAATAAATACCATAACCTTTCTTTACGGTATGCCCCGAACCTGGAATATCCGCACGTGCTGGCTGCCACGCCGCTCCCGGTGCTCCCTGCTGCTCCAGCCTTCCCAGTGGACTGCGCTCGAGCACTGCCTCTGAATAGGGATGGGCCGTACGGACTATATCTGCAACAGGGGACTCTGTGTAAAAATCGACCACGGCCGAAGCTCCTCCTGTCCTGTAGGAGCCGTTGCCGGTAACCCCGGATGTATAGGGAAGGTATTTACGTACCTCGCGGCCGACAGCATCGTATTCGACATGCTGCACCACATCGGCCAGGTCCGGACTGCCACGCCACGCCACCGTCTGGATCGGGCGGCCAAGGCCGTCGAAGTACCGTACCACACGGTTGGCCCCGGATACCGGCAGGGTATCCAGCTGGGCCAGGTTATACATTCCGCTGTCGCGAACGGTCGTCTCTACGATATAGTTGCGGTCGCTGGGCAGAAATGCCGGGGGAACAGCAGCTACTATCGATAGCGTAAACGAAGCTGTTGAACTGCCCGTACTGTTCCGTGCGGTTACGGTATAGGTCTGGGGAGCTGTGACAACAGGGATACTGCCCAGGATCCTCCCTGTGGAATGATCAAATATAAGACCGTTGGGCAATGCCGGACTGATACTATAGGCGGGCTGTATATTAACTCTCTTTATCCGGTTTGAAGTATTCTCCGCGATATAGAACTTACCGGCCGCGTCCTCCGATATGCTGAACGGATTGGTAAACTGGCCACTGGTGGATATCGTCAGAACATTGCCTGACGGCGAGATATAGCGGACTGCATTGTTGAGCATATCCACAGAATATATATTCCCCCGCCTAATGACAACATCGCTGAAACCGTTGAAACGGGCTGTTCCGCCCTGACCATCGACAAAGCCTGCCGTGCCATTGCCCGCCACGGTGGTTACGGTACCCCCACTGACCTTTCTCAGGACATTATTGAGCCGGTCGGCTACATAGAGATCCCCATTGCCATCGAAGGACAACGACTTGGGCTGATAAAAGCGGGCAGTATTTACGGGCCCGTCCTGCAGGCCCTGGACCCCGCTTCCCGCATAATCACTAACAACTCCCGAAGGTGTGATCTTTCGTATCTTGTTGTTGTAGGCATCCGCAACATATAGATTCCCCGAACCGTCAAATGCCAGGCCCATAGGGTAATGGAACGAGGCCGCCGTACCCGTACCGTTCGCTGAGCCGATAGTACCGCTCCCTGCGAAGACCGTTACCACGCCTGACGCGGTGATCTTGCGGATACGGTGGTTCTGCTGGTCGGCAACAAAGATATTGCCCGAGGCATCGATGGCAAGGAAGCTCGGATGGCGGAAACGCGCAGCCGTGCCCGTACCGTTCACATAGCCATAGGACGTGCTGTTGCCACCGGCAAATACGGTCTGTACACCGGCGGCGGTCCGCTTCATGATCGAATGGTAGCCCGTATTGGCAATATACAGTGACCCATCAGCTCCAACGGCCGTATTCAGCGGATTATAGTATCCGGTCAGCGTCTGTTCTACCGTGACACCGAAAGCGGCAGCCCCGCCGCTATTGACGGGGGTCCAGTCTACCGCCTGGCCGGCCTGAAATATGCCGGTCCCTCCATAACTGACCGAAGGAAGGGTTCCTGCCGACGACATCGGCTGCACATTATCCGGTGTGGACAGAACGGCACCGACGGCCGTAGCTTGCTGCAGAAGATGGATATCCGCCGTGTCGACCTGACCGTAGCCTGCAAGGCAACAGCTGAGATTGATAAAGATGAACCGGATATAGCTGTATATATTCTTTTTCATAATGTCAAGTACCGGTAAGGCATCTGGTTTGTCTCAATCAAACCAGATGCCGTAAAAAAAAACTGTGCCCTATATTCCATACCGTCAAAAATTGGTTACCCAGATCTCGTAACTGCTCCCCATAACAAATGTATGACTGCTGCCCTGCTGGATCATCGACGAGGTACCGGCAGTTGTATTATTTACATAAAAATTTGTAAAAAAGCCGTCCTCATGCCGCGCCGAGGGGTCCACACGGAAGCTCACCGTATAGCTGCCTCCGGGAACGTACATCGATATATGGCTCTTCTGTGCCGCCATCATCTCATTGAAAGGCAGTCTCGAACTGCTCGCAACGACGTGGCCATCCTTAAGGATATCCACGTAGGCATACCTGGGATAGTCATAGGCCGTCATATATGCACTGTACAGCTTCAGCTCCACAAACTGCTGTCCGGCAGGTGCGGAAAGAGCCTGGGTCGTATCGGAAAAATCTACGTAGTAATAGGAGACAGGAATCTCTCCCTCCGCCTGCAGCGTCGCCAGATCGATGTCTGCCCCAAGCTTGTCGCCTCCATACTTTACATAATTATAGAGCATCGTATTCCAGCTGATCGTCGCCATAGCGGGCCGGCTGAACGATATCGTGGAAAGTACCCACGGCTGCCATTCGTAAAGGTTGTAGTCTATCTTTCTGGTCACCCTGCCCCCGTGGTCATGCACCGAGGCCAGACGGTTGTTGCCGTCATAGGTATAACGCGTCGGAAGCAGTCTCCCGTCGAACTCGCTCATGATATTCCCGGTCCTGTCATACGTGAAATACCGTATATCCGAGGTTGCGGGCCCCAGACCGGGGTGTTCTGACATCAGATTGGATTCCAGGGATGGGGCACTTGCCGGATTTCGCACCCAGTTCTCTTCACGGAATGTGATGCCCGAGTAGGAAAGGTTCCTGCCCACCAGGACCGGCCGGCTTGAGCTGTACCCCCAGAGGATACTGTTGGGAACACCGTCCCGCTCACTGTACTGAAGGACGTTGCCGTAAACATCATGGAGACCGTAGTTCAGCACATCATACAGCGTTCCCCCGCTACGGGCCTCCCGTACCCGGGAGGGTACATAGAACGCGCCTTCCCCGATGGCCCTGTATTCGGTGAGCTGCCGGTAGGTTTCTGATCCGTTTACCTTCTCGATCCGCTCTACGGGTACAGAGACCATGTTCTTTGCTGTCATGGACTGAAAGACACTATTGGATGGATAGTTGTTGGGATACCTGTAGACCGTCTCCCTGGCCGTGCCGTCACCTCCCGTTTCACTAACGGATGAGGGCTGTAGGTAGGGAAGACTCGCATAGCTGTAGTCCCGGACCGTGACAACCGAATCTCCTGTGGGGGTATAGCTGGTCTCCCGCTCCTGCTCGACCAGCATCCTGCCGCAGGAGATCGTATATTCATAAAACCGGTAACCGTCAGCTCCTGCCGATATCCCGCCCGAACTCCCGGAGTAAAATCCGGGCACATAGATCTGGTGGTCCGTATAGGGATTATTGCTGTTCAGGGCATAAAAATTGGTACGTCTGCGCGCATGTAATACCCGGATGACACCGCTCTGGAGGTACCGTGTATAGCTGTACTGCTGCCTGTGTACCTTCTCAAACCTCGGTAACGGGCGGTTGCTCCGCTTATATAAAGTCTTTGACTTCAGATGCCCAAGCTCATAGAACGACTTGATCGGCGCACTCTCAAAATAGGGAACATGGAACATCTCGAACAGATAACGTGTATAGACGCTCATAAAAGCTTCCGGACCGTAATACTCGTAAACCGTCTTGCCGCTCTGCTGCCCGTAATCCACATCGTATCTGGTAACATGCGTATAATACACGGGGGAACCGTTGGGCATCGAATAGTTGAAATGCTCTCCCGGATAATAGGTGTACACCGTATCCTTGGTCAGATAATATGACGTATTGGAAGGTACCGATATCCCATTGATCACAGTTGTATAGCTGTTCCTGGTGTAAAATACATTGTAGATGGGTTCGGCCTCAACACCCACAAAATTGTAATAGCGTGCCTCCTTTGACCGGGGCGGACGGATAAAACACTCTCCGGTACCTTCTTCGTTGCGCCCATACCGGTAGCTCTCCTGTTTCAGCAGTTTCTGGCCGTCCCTGAAATCGATATGGCTGACCGTCCGTATCCGCAGACCGCCGGCCTCTACGGGGACCGACTGGGCATAGCTGCCGTTGTCCATCTGCTGCCGGTACCGGTGCGGCTCATAGTCAAACTCTACAGCCCCGCCCCCTGGACGGACTATACGTTTTAACATGCCCTGCAGCATACCGGACCGGCTCGGATGGTACCGGTGCCGCCGCACCTCCGGGGAGAAACTGTTGCCCGTCGTAAAGTACGTATTCACGAACGTCGCGTACGTGTTGCCCGGAACCCAGTACCAATCTACCGGATGGGTCTGGTAGGGCATCGTGGAGGTGCTGCTGTTGAAACTGTATGAATTGAACGTAAAGTCGTTCACATAGCCCCACATATCACCGCCCTTGAGCTGGTGGCCGAAATTGAACTTACTGTAATAGGAGAATCCATAACGGTCCGGTGTGCCGGTAGCTGAACTGTAAATATGGAGTGAGTCCAGGTATCTGGTTTCCATCAGATCGCCATTGTAATTCAGAGCGGACACGGATATAAAAAAATCGACCTTCTTCAACAGGTCGTTTCCTGAGGTCCTGTGCTCGATCTGGCCCAGCTTGTACGCACCCGTAAATTCAACCGTCTCCAGTCTCGTACTTATCCTCCTGAGGGCAAGGGGCCATATCTGGGCACTCCGGAAATTGTTCAGCGAACCCGAGGTGAGATCCTGGAAACCGAACTGTCCCGTTGAGTTTATATAGTAGGGTACGCGGTACCTGTTCCGTTCATTGAGGCCTCCGTAATGCTCCTCGATCAGCGGACGGGACAGGTAGGTGATCTTATGGGGGCCCTGTGTCGGAAAAAAACTTTCCCAGGAACCATAGAAAGGCTCCGGACTCCCCTGTCGGACCTCCCCAAGGGAAGATCTGTTCGAGATATTCTTGTGCACCACAACCTTGTCCTCGGTGGTATTGGCGTATTCAGGGTTCTTCATGTCGTACTCGAACACCATTTCGTTGCCCCCACGGGCCGAGCGTATCACATGGCACTTCCAGGCCGTAACCTTGAAGTCCGTCATTTCCAACAGGTGCTCCGCAGCGCTCTGCTGCACCGAGGCCAGCTCTCCGGCCTCGGCAGTCGTCTTGCCGAACTTGTACTCCGTGCCGTCGGTGTCCGTAATATAAAAAGCTCCGTCATTGTATGTGATCTTGATGTTCTCGTAAGGGATCGTAACAAAACTGTAGCCGTTCCCATTGGTATTTTTCTTTACATAGAACGTCCCGGATTTGCCCAGAAGCTGGAAACTGAACTTATCAGGCGTACCGTCTCCATTGAGCTCCAGATAAAAGATGTTGTTGTTCATGAAACTCCCATTGGGATCGAAATCGTACTGCGATCCACTGCCCCCCTTGATCTGCGTGTTGTTTGCATAACCCGTGCTGCCGACCAGGTCATCCTTCCCGTTTACCACACGGGCGACCTGAAGATCCGTGGTCAGGCTCCATCCAAGTCCTGAACGTGTCGACTGCTCGTTGCGGCGAAAACCGCCTGAGTGGTAGCTCAGACCGACCGGAAGGCTCAGGTCGCCCACATCCAGCGAGAACAGCGGAACGGATATATCGACCACGCCACGGTTCAGGTCCACCGGATAGTCCACCTTCTTCATCAGTGCCGCGGCCTCCGGGCTTACCGGAACGGGCGGACGGTCCTGGCCCATCGCACAGGCCATTAAAAACAACTGTAAACAGAATATGTGAAATCTCATCTTATTTGGCTTTTCATGGAAACGTTCAAAAAAATAAGCAGCCAGTGGACATCCGGTAGACAGAAAACGGGAACAGGAGTCTCATCTCCCTGGCGTGTTAATAATTTTTATATCACGACAAGATAGCCATAAGCACAGGTAGGAAACGACCGTATTTTAACAAAAACAGACCATATTTTAACAAAAAAATATCCGAAAGAGTCCGGGGATAGTAGGTCTTGGGATTGGTAACCGCCTGCAGTATTGCTATCGCCCCTTATGGCGGCAGAGATGGTGGTATTATGAATTCCTAGCGCTCTGGAGGCACTCTTGATACTCGGATATCTGGCAGTTCCACCTACTTTTGATTCAAATAATACGACATAACAACTTTTAAAACATTTATTGGATTACAAAAAATCTACTTTTATTAGTTAAGCTTGTAAGCTACCTTCATCTGCTTTACTTTTTGTAGAATTTCTTCTACAGGCACTTTTAGTTCCTCCCCCATCTTTATGATCTCATTCGGCATCTCATCTTTTAACAATGTCATTAACGCATAATATGTAGGCTTAAATAATTCTTTTAATGTCGGGTACTTTTCAAAATTATTATACAATAGATGATATTGATGTCTTGATAAAAGAAGTATAAGAACATCATTAAATACATCATAGTGGTCTTTATCAACATCATTGAAAAGCTGTTCTATATATTCGCTGTAATAACCCCCTTCCCATATCAAAATAAAGGCTTTAATTAATTTCAATGGCTTTGACGAGGTGATTATATCGTAACTTTCAATCTCCATCAAGAGCTCTTTAGAAGCAGAAAGGTCTTTTACTTCTTCTATAAGTCCGATTAATAAAAAACTATACGCGATTTCCCTAAGAACATTATTTGGGTCATGCTTTGCATACAGGTCAACAGCTTTTCTGAAGTACGATGAAGTAATATTAATATTTAAATCACCTTTTCGATCCTGCTTTTCTAAAGCAGAAAAACCTTTGAAGAAGTAATAATCTCCATCTTTCGGTGCGTTACTCAACCACTCCGCTAAAGACGTAAAATCTTCTTTTGTAAAAGCCAAAAATGTATATAATTCGCCCCTAGAAATTACGCCTTTTTCAACCCCATGTATGAGCACTTCCTCTGTTTTTTTCCAATCACCTTTCAGTTCGTATATAAATTTGATTTTCTTTAACACCTGATCCATCCCCAGATCTAACGCTTTGTAGTAATGTTCCAAAGCTAAATCCCAAACTTGCTGATTCAAATAGGCATCGCCCAACACTTGTTCTTTATGTTCTGGTTTTAAATCTGTACTAACCTCAACTATCCTAAATAATGCATCATAGTAATTTAAGCTATTACATAAAAGAAATAGCAAATTCAACCATTCATTGGAAATTTGATCTATCTTATCCAACACTGCCTTGGCTTCCTCTATCTGTTGCAGATCGGTAAAAATTTTAGATAATAATAGGTAAGCTTCTGTCTTTCTTACATTAGACAGAAGATTTATAGCCCTTTCTAGATTTTCCTCTTTATAAGATCTAAGAGCAAGAGAAATTTTACGATTCTCGAGATTCGGTAAATATTTACGTTCTTCTTCTCTAAGAACATTTGATGTTTCTTCAATAAGATCATCCAATTTATTCGGATCAAACTTATCCGAGTTAACCAATGCATCCACTAGTAATAAAGCCGAAGCCGGAGCGTACTTTCCTGACCGCAATGAACTAATGTGGCTTTTTACAAAAGCATCAAAGCTATCCTCATCATCATACCACATTTCTAAGAATTTGGTTAACCTCGCCACGCGCTTGCGATCTCGACGATCACCATTGCGCATTAGATACCAAATATTAAAAAATCTCTCTTTGAGTTGGTATAAATGATTCTTAGTCGTCGTTGCTTTCTTCTCAACTACATTATTCTTCTCCAATTGTGCCAACTGCGCTGAAATCAACTTGGTCTGCGCTTTTTTTCCATCCTCACGGATTTCGGCTGCAATCTCCTTGGCACTTACTGCATCCCATTTCTTAGCGATTACATCGACAATGCGTCTCTGCTGCGTAGGCAAATCTTCAATACGATGTTTATACAGTGGCGTAGCTTTATCCAATACTTTCTCCAAATCTTCCAACGCCTTACCGTTAGGATCGTCTAATAGCACCTGATACAGCATCATAATTGTACGAATAACTCCGCCTGTTAAGACAGCTAAAGTATCAATTTTAGCTTTATGCCTTTTTATATCTATACGTCTGGCTTGAGGACAATCCTCTTGAAGCTTTGATATCAGCTCGTAGGTCTCTTCCTTTGTCAGTCCATCGAGATAGATAATATGAAAAAACTCAAAAAACGGTTGGCTGTAATCGTGTAGATCATTGATGACCACCGCTGATGCCCCTATAATACGGATGTCATTGCATTCTATCAAAATTTCTCTCAATCTACGTTTCTCCTTTTCACGTAGATTGTCCAAGAAAAGTTCCCCAAAGTTATCGAAGAAAATAATCAGCTTTTTTTCACGCTCGTGTAGTTTTTCAATCAAGAATTTAAAGCAAAGTCGCTCATAATCCTCCTTGTCTACAAATTGCTCTGTGTAATCATAATATTCGCCATTGGTATCAAAATATTCGTCAAGATATCTTAATATTCTTTCCCAGAGACTGGACAAACTAGTAACATCATAAGTCTCCTCGTTAAAAAACACCGGCACTAACCAGTCTTTAAGCTCTTCAGTACGTGCTACTTCATACTTCAACCGCAGCAATAATGTGGTCTTACCCATACCCCGCTGGCCCTGTATCAAGTAATGCTTTTCCGGATAACGCATAACACTAGTACGAATGTCCTTGAATATCTTTTCAAAGGTTTTGGTGCGCACGACAAAATTGGCGATCAGATCGTCCTCTCGCAGATTTGCCGGATTATATAACGTTGGTTCTCCCATTTTTTATTTAATTAAATTATCTACACATATGTCGCCTGCACCATAGCTGTAAGATAGGGGACGTATAACGATATACCCTATCTTCTTGGCTGTAGTAGAGGTAACCATCTCCTTCTACTATATTCTTTATGCGTTGCATATCTTCTACGGCATGCTTTACACCGAGATCTACCATTACATCTTCATCGATCTGATCGTACAACGCCACATACTTAAGCACATCAAGAACAAATGCATGCTCCGGTCCTTTAAACACACTGTTCAATCGAGCAAAATATGGCTCGAACTGAGCTCGATTTCGTACATGAACTACTTGCTCAAAAGCCTTGTCTACAGTTATTACATCGATCTCTTTTTCTTCAACCTCATATACTTCAATCAATTCTTGGGCTATCAATTGTAGATGAAAGGGTATGTACCACTTCATTTTATCTAACACGTATTGCAGTAAATCCATCTTAATAGTTAAACTCTCCTCTCCCAACAACCGTTGCAAAAAATCATTCGCTTCATCTACAGAAAGAGCTTGCAATTCGACAGCACGTAAATCATTAACTGCAGTTAACTGTGTTACCTGCTCGACCATAGGATACAGGGATAGCGAGCCTGTATAGATAAACTGTATTTTGCCAGCTACCTCAGGATGATGCCGAAGAGCTCTATTCTTTTGAATAAAACGTTCAGCGGCACCACGACCTTCTGTATTTAAAATATTCTGTATGGTTTGTGGAAACTCATCAATCTGTACTACTAGCTGTCCGAGTTCTCGCTTTACATTTGAAAATAGCTCTACCAATATATCGTAATAATCGGTTTCATCACGCTCTCGCAATTCTACGTTATAGATTTTTTTAACACGATCCATAATGCTAAGAACAAAATCTCGGAAGTTAGCAGATGCTTTAGACAGCGCATTAATGGCATCACTATTCAACAAGGCTTCGAAAATTATTTTGAAAAATTCATTTCCTGAATCAACAGATTCGGTAATAATATACACAAAGTAGTATCCGTCCTGGGGATTTTCCTCCATATATTTAAGTATAGACGTCTTTCCTACCCTTCTCGGCGCGGAAAGATATATACTCGCTCCTGATTTGAGTGCCCTGTATAATTTATTGATTTCTTTATCTCTGGGATAAAAAGCATCTCCTCTTGCTGGATTTCCTAAACTATTCCTCATGTTAACAAAATTTCCATTGCTAAATATAATGACAATATTTTTGTTGTCAAAATGTTTAACAAAATTTCTATTGCCATATTTACACTACGCGCAATACCTATAGGTAACTTACCTAAATTGTAATAATTGGTCTTGCAAACCAAAAGATGAATTGTTTTGAATATGGATAGTCGGCATGTTTTTGTTCGGTATCCTCGAGCCGTTTCCCTGTATCACAGACCTGTGTCCTTTCCTAAAATCATAACTATTGATCCTAAAAAGATCTTGCAGGTAGTTATCCGTAGTTTAACTAACATCTGGAACAACAGCTTATCTCCAGAAGAACCCCCGTACTAAAAAGGCTTTCGCAAAATAAAAGCCCCGGATATCTCCGAGGCTTCCTTGTATTCTTAACCCAATCTTAAAGCTTCGACAAAAACCTAAAGCTATAAAGCCAGAGAGCTACTGATCCTATTACGAAGAGAAGCGTGAATAAGGCGTATTTCCACTTCTCTTTTCTTGATCGCTTATCCAGCTTCTTGAAATACTTGACATACTTATCTCCCTTAAAAACAGTGCAGTAGCAAAGAATAAAAGAAAAAATGGCGTAAGCAAAAACATAAATTGGTTTAACCAGAAAATAAACATTCAAATAACCAAAAAAAGTACTTGTAAAACCCCACAACAAAAAAGTTACAATACCAGCTAATGTCCCGCCAGATGCCATAATTCCAAAACCGAACCTTTTATCTGTCCAAACTTTATTTGCAACATCAAGATGGGTTGTGCCTTGTTCTTCAAACTTTCTTTTCACTGCTGGGATTTTCCCTATTAATATAAAAGGGTTTATTTTATTGGACAGCATATGGAGTTTATAATCTGCCTTGTATATACAGTAATGGAAAATATTCAACCATATTTCTATCTTTTCAATCATATCCTTCACTACTTTAACGACCATGTATATTGATACGCCTTCGCCAGAACTCCCTTTAGCGTCGTGATCGGTGTCGAAAACCCTTCCTCTCCAGATTCGAGACGTTCCATCAGACCCACTAGATCCTGCTCGCCCTGTCCAATCGCGCTTCGCCAGCTCATGTATTCCTGATAACAATAACCACTGCTGACCCCATCAATCTTCCGACAGTCTGGATCCAAATAATTTATAGGATCGTTGCCCACAAAACCATAGGGCGTCATCCCCACGTAAGCATCTGCCAATGGGTCATTTATCACCATCCTCATCTAATTTCAAGGTCAACTCTTCCGGAACGCCCAACTCCTTCCGCTTTTTTAGGTAATCTTCCCTTGAATACGGACCATATACTTTCGACATAGGGACGTAATCATTTTCATTTTGTTCCTTATGCGAGATGATCCAATAATTGACCGGACGGGAAAATAGGTCCACATAATAGGGATCATACTGAAACAGGCTGTCTATAACGCTCTGCATAAGGTTAAAATCCGCTGTGCTACGCGCCGTGGATATACCCTTGGATTTCATATTTCGATATAAAATACTATCGGGAAACAGATATCTTTGTAAAAAATCAACATCTATTTTCAAGGTATTTTCATCTTCATAATCGATAAAGACTCCATATTCCATTGAGAGTTTACCATATAAAAATGCCTTATGATGTCTTAAAGATGGTTTTTGTACCACAATGATAAAGGTCGAATCAAAATCATAGTCGATAACTTTTGGATAAATCTGCTTCCCCCAACTAGGTCCTTCTAAACTAGCACCAGATCCTTCATATAAATATTCATAACCTCCACTGAGGTCCCTTGAAACATCCCCAAATCCTGGCCCGCAGGATACAGCTGACAAAGCTGTAATAATTGTTAAAATAAAGCTCTTAATTACCATCATACTGACTTTATTTTTCACTAAGATTCAGAAGCTAGCTTGTATTGTTCCCATTTCTCCCTCAATTGTCTCTCTAATGTATCCACGTAAGTATTTAAGGCTATCATTGGAATCACGATTGGGGAGCCTAATTTTTTATTCTGACGTCTTAAAAGCAGCCTCTTTATAAAATTTTTCTCCCTATCAATGATAAGCTCAGAATGAGTTATATCTATCTTTACCATAGCTACTGAACCCTCATGAATCTGACAAATATCTACAACACTACTCCACGGTATAAAACCGACACTTAGTGAATTAGAGCTATCTATAAGTCCTTTCTTATTAACAATCAATGCTACCTTTCTGAAATAAATCTTAATTGAAAGCAAGAAAATAAAGCTAAAATATATTAGTGAGATAGCGCCAATTGTTTGAATAATTGTTTCATTACGAACTAAAACAGAGCTCAATAATTCTGGATAAAAAAATAGATAACCCCCAAGAGCGATAAAAATCAATTGACCTATTGCTAAAATCCATTTACGCTTTGTGTTAAAAAAAACTGTAATATCCATATTAGTATTCATATATAGTTTCAGCAATAGCACTACCTCCCCAACCACCGACAACCGCTCCTAATATTCCTCCAATCAAAGCAGCTGGAGCAGCACCAATTCCCATCGCAGGAGCTCCAATAATTCCTCCAGCGGTAGCTCCAATCTTTGCTCCAGCCCAAGCCCCCGCCCAACCGGTTAATGCCTTTGCCGTAGCTACTTTTGTTTGTTGGCCAAAGTGCCCTTCTTCTGCCCATGCCGTTCCAACTGTTGCTAAATTTGCGGCATGACCTAGATAACCTGCCTTTTTAACAAATGGCGAAGCTTGAGATGTTTTCAATATGGGTTTCATATAAACTTTAAAACCATATGCCGGACTAGGTTGTATCGTACCAAGATAATGTCTGTACTGAGCTCCTTCTAAAGTCCCTGATATCGCGTTACCGATATCGCTAACTATATTATAACCGTATTTTGCGGTTTGCATTTCACCATTTTGCTGCCCATATCCTCCTTCTCCATTATTGAGGATAACTATTGGAAGCGGTGTTCTTGGATATACCGTAACCGTCAAAATTTCATAGCCTTCATCTGTATTCTTTACCTGGGCCGTATCCAGCCCCAAAGGGTCTATATATCGAAGCGGATTGTTCAGTACGTAGTGATAGCCGGTTACTCCATAATGTTTTTCCGCAAGTGGATCTATCACATTCCACCGTCCGATCTCTGCATCGTAAAACCTGGCTCCGTAATCGGATTGCCCTTCCAATGTATACAAGCTTCCCATTGAATGCGTGCCTCCCCCAAGCTCTTCCTGCATCTCCTTACCGTTGTAAAGGTACTTATTTATCCCACCACTCAAAAGCCCCTTACGCTTTCCAAATGCGTAATAGTCCTGTTGCTGTACGAGGTCGACTGAAGTTGGTGTGCTTCCTCGCTTGATCACTGAACGTACATTGCCCAAATGGTCAACAAGATTGTAGTGGTATACATATGTTCCCCCGTTATTTTGCAGGTAACCGTCTTCGGTCGTAATACGTTCAATGTACCGTGCTGCAGTTCCCACCTTGTTGTATTCTATATCGGAAACGTAGTCACGTTGTACCGGCGTCCCACCGGCCATAGCTGCCTTGCTCAGCTTGGTACCCAATGCATTATATAGATAATATACGCTTAGACTTCCTGGCCGCACCGCAGTTATCGGTAGATTCAGATAATTGTAGGTGAACGTCGTAGCTGTTCGATCGGAAAGAGCATTGCCATTGGCGTCGTAGGAAAATGTTCCCGTAATACCGCCACTCAGCGACGTTAGTTGATGCCCAGTATATGAATAGGCCACCGGTATACCATTATCCCTAGTCAATGACGTGATATTGCCAGCCAGGTCATATTCTATAGACTCACTCATAACTGCCCCTGTACTGGTTGCATAGACGAGCTGATTGAGATCGTCATAGCCATATCTGAAACGGTTAGGTGTACCGGTAACATTATGGCCCCAATGCTGTTCCGAAATATTTCCGTTGTATTGACCCACGCCCCCTGCATCTGGATCCTGATACCGCAATTCCTCGCTAAACTGAGGGGATGCTATACTTTTCAACCATCCCCGTTCATTGTATGCATAATCTATGCCAGTCAAAAATGTAACTCCATCATTTTCACTGTGGATTTGCTTTTGCTTGATCTGCCCGATCTCATTATAATTTATTTGGGTCTGGAGAATTTCCGGCTGTGTGTTTACTTTCTTTCTAACAGTTTTCACACGACCGGTATGGTCATAAGTTTTTGTAGTCAGAATAGTTGTGGCAGGCCCGGCAACAGAAAGTCTATGTACATGTTGACTGGTAAGCACCTCGCCACCGAAAGAAAATGTACTGGTATAATGATCCGTTCCTCCTAAGTGATTTTGAGAAGCCTTTTGTACCATCCTTCCAAAATCATCATAATTGTAGAGCTCTACCAACGGCTGTCCGCCGGTATCCCTATATACAGTCCTCCCGGTCAGAACCCCCTTGGTTTTGATGCTTCTTGTAACTCCCTGTGGTTGTAAAGCTAATATTTCAGCTTCACTAAAAGTATAATCGTCATAATAATTAACTACTCGAGGGGATTTATTTGTTCGCGGAAAACTGACATTACCATACGACGAGTACCCTGCAGGTCGGCTTTCCCAAAGCGAAGTCGAAACCTCATTATTTAATGTAGTCTGTAGTGCCGTTCGTGATGATGTAGATAAATAGACGCCGACCTCCACTACTCTTCCTGCAGCATCATTTTTGTTATAAATCCATTCTCCGGCAATTTTCCTGTTGCCGTCTCTGTATAAGATAGGCTGGTCTAGTTTATTATACACAAATTCCTCCCAATCCTTTCCAGGACTCTTCCGCTCTATGAGACGCCCCCTGCTGTCATATTTATATGAATAGATAAAGCTCAAGAAAACGGCAGAGTTCTCTATGAATGTGGTAGAAGTAACTGTGGGAGGTAATACGTAGCGAAGATCACCATAAATATCATAAACATAATATGTGTTAAGAATGCTTGTGTTTTCCCTGCGTCGCTGCAACACCAGTCTGTTTTCCCCATCATAATATTCTTCGATAGTTCCAGAACTCTGTCCATCTGGAATATTTTCGTCCCGTTTAACAATCTTGCTAAGCGTACCGGCGGGATAATGTGCATTTGCATTCGCTCCATTTGAATTTACCCCCCACATCAAAACGCTATTTGCTATATTACCACCGTATTCAAGACGAATTGTATGTGCATCGCCGTTAGTAGCTGTAAGTTGCCACGTCGATCCTGGTGCCCCTTGTTCGATTAACCGTGTATCTTCGCTAACTTCAAAGCTAGTCTCGGCATATGGATGTGTGGTTCGAACAATATCTGTTATCGTTGGTGCATTGTAGAAATTAAAGGTGCTGAGCTGTCCATTAGTTTTGTATGAACCGTCTTGAGAATTATCGGCATATGGAAGATACTTTTTACTTTCCCTTCCCATCCCGTCATATTCTATATGGCTCACCAGATCCTTTTGCGATGCGCTTGCCATCCAATTTACTGTTTGCTGCGGCCGTCCCCATCCATCAAGATACATAATGGTTTTTGTAGCCTGACTATTGGAAAGTGTGATAAGCTGAGAATCTGCTGTCATACCTGGCACTTTAACTCTGACACCCATTACAAAATTTCGGTTTATACTCGGCGTCTGGGCCGATCCGGCAATTGTCAGAAAAAAACTAAACAGTAATAATAATATCTTTTTCATAATTTTCATTCATGGAGATTAGCCTTAATTACAGTGGCGGTAAACACGAGCCTGTTGCTTGCTGTACACCGTTCACAATGTATTTGTACGTTGTCGAAGATACACCCCTGTAATATCCTGTTGCAGGAATTAAAGTGTAGGTACAATTGCTGTAATACTTACTATCTGCAGGATTGAAGTATAGCGCCCGTACTTGTAGGGAAGATGACTGCGAACATACGGCTGCAGAGGATGTTGCATAATAAAATGTCTCATAAACAGATGGAGGAGGACATGGAGGCTGTGGATATGGCTCTTCATCTTCTTCCACCTGTTCGTCAATCCCAGGAGCTGTTCCGTTTTCTTGTCCACAATCAATCATTTGTCCGGCTGCATTGTAGCATATGCTCGTTGTAATGTGACCGTTCTGATCCAATATAAGTCGCATCCGTCCTTTCCAATCAAATTTGTAGTAAGTAATACGTTCAGCTGGATCTGTCATACTACTTATATTGCCTTGCTTATCGTATGTGTAGGTCGTAAAAAATGAGCCCTCGGGATAAAGCCTAAGATCATCCAAGAACACATCGGATAAAGAACTATTTAACTCTATTTGACTTACTCCACTTATCGTTCTCCGATAGAACTGCCAGCCATTTCTGCTCTGTAAGAGTAGTGCGGCTCCTCCACTTACCGTCGCTGCCGAAGTTCCTTTTGCCCAGTACGATAATATGTAAGTTTTTGAGGGCGTCAAACCCGCTTTTATTATCTTATTATTAGCCGCACTCAACACTTTACTTCCAGTTGGTGCAAAAAAATCGTCCACTATAGATGGGGTAATATGCATCGACCAATTACCGTGGTTCGCCGTCTCGAAGCTCGTAAAAGCGATATCGTTGTAAGTAGCATTTTGCGCTACAGCTAGTTGGTGGTCTCCCAGAGTATCGACTATAAAAGATGTCGGTAATGACGCTCGGCTTTTTGACTCCAAAACATTTCCTACCTCGTCATATTTAAGAAAAATAAATTCGTTCTCCCACGCTCCAGTGCGCTTTACCTCTGCGATCCTTTGGGGCATTACAAGGCCACCACCCCAGTTTTTATATAAAGTACGCCTCATCGACATTCTTGTTCCGTTTCTCAATATAGTTTCCTGGATGGGGATCCACCTTTCACCTCTGTTTTTCATAGAAAGATATGCCGCTAGTTCATCGTTACTCAATACAGTACCTCCTAAAGAATTAGCGTTGACTACATCAGCTATATAATCGATCCACTTTTCTACTGAATAGCCATTAACATTAGTTTCTATAATCTTTTTTACGTAGAGGGGATGCAAATTTCCATACTCAAAATTTCTGACTTTAACGACGCTGTCCAAATTTGATGTACCGTAGGTAATTTCGGTTTCCGAAATTGCGCGGGAAATCTGTCCCATATAGCGGTAACCATATATTCCGAACTGTTGCATATGTGAAGAGCCTATTGTATATCCGGAACAGAAGGATGGAGGAGGCTCAACAAAACGTTTTAACTCGTATATAAAAGAAAGCGTATCAATCTGATTAAAAAACTTCTCTCTATTGAATAGGGTCTTCCGGATAGGCTTATAAGTGGTGGGCCCGTCCATGCCATATATAATTTCCTGCAGTTTGTTGATATTTGTTAGTACTGGATTAAAAATCCCGTAATTGGTGTTATTCATGATCGCAGTATTTACATTGTTGAGCGTGGAATCTTTATCATAAATAGTAGCTGTTTTCGCCAACGTATTGTTTAATCCTGTATAACGGGTAACGTGACCATAAAATATTGACATGCCCTGCAGATACGCGGCCTGAAAGTTTCCAATACCAAAAAACTTGGCCTGCCAGCTATCTAAATTACCACTACAACTGGCTCCTGCGGAATTTTGGTAGGTGTACAAAGATTGCGCAGCATAGTCCTTTAATGACAAACTTTCATCTTGAAGGAATGTCCCCAGACCATCTTCATTTTTACCATATTTATAAAGCGTTTCATTGAGTAAGGTACTGTCCCGGTCGTACTTTTTGATAAGTTTTATACGGAGGCCAGCTCCATGCTTGACTATGTTTGTACCCTGTTCTTCCCATTTATTCTGTTCATAATCGAATATCTCAAATCCGCCGTAGGGAGAGGTAATACTCGTGAGAATGCCTGCTTGCATATCCTCCGCCGAAGAGGCCCTATCTGCATTTCCAATGGTGTGAACAGTTGCTAGGTCCGAAGCAGTCATACCTGTCAAAGATAACGCGGATCCATTGATGGTACGGCTGGTGATCAACCCCGTGTTGGATTTGTTATTGAAATATCCCCATACGTCTTGTGCATGCCTGCCATTTCCCGTTGATAAATCGGGAAGTAACCTGCTCGAATACTGAAAACTATACCTTTCAGTTAACTCGAGTGCGGTGGGCGACATAAATTCCAACGCCAGTAACTTGGTTCTGTCTCGATCTGGGTCATTGTCGTTGTAATAGAAATTTATGAGCTTGACCTGTTCATTGGTGAATGGATTCCGAATTATTATATGAACTAAAAGTCCAGATTCAGCGGCATAGACAAAATTTGCCGTATAATCATTGGTAGTGATTTTTTTGACACGTTGCTCGAGGTGCGTTATTGTGTCGGTGAACGTTTTAACTGAAGAGCTGAGTGCTTGTGTTCCCACCGTGGGTGTTCCAAATAAAAAATCTTTCCCTATGCACTGTTCTTGATAGTACACCAGTTCTTGGATTTCCCGGGGTTCATATTCTATGTGCACTTGCCTAATATCGTCTGCTGTTCTAATGCTGGTAAGATGCCAAGCTTCGATGGGATCTTCTCCGTAAACATTTTCAATATAGGTGGAGGAGATTGTTGAATATGAAGTAAAAGCATAGCTAAGCTTATCTCCTGATATATTAAAATTGAATTTTCCGTTGAGATCGGGAATTGTATTGTTTATAATCATCTCTCGAAAAGGCATTTGAAAAAAAGGCACTCCATTTCTGTAAAAAGCACCACTTTCACGTCCGGTGCTGTAAAAGAAAAGATCTGCATTCATATCTTTACCTGTCCTGTTTATTATGTCTCGCAATTCGTGAAAATTCTGCGTCCTTGCATTTGCGTCAGTTTCATTCCTCTTGGAAAGTAACTGTTCAAAAGTATACGAGGGAGAAGCAAAATTCCCGTTTGCAGCGGATTCATCCAACACGGATCCGAAACACCTCGCAATAGTACCGATTCCTCTGATGCTCCATCCTAAACCAACTTCCGTCTCTTTTTCTGCAACTTTTATACCGCTTGCATGGTATGAAAGTGTAATAGGAATAACCTTGTCCCTAATCTTGATTTCAAAAAGAGGTATATCAATAGCAGGCACGCCCGAAGCCTCACCGGTTGGGTAATTGATATATTTCGATAATGCAGAAATTCTCGGAGATTGAGGGATAGGTCGAAAAATCCTAACCTTATCAGCATCCTGCGAGAAACATGTTTTTCTGAGAAGAAGTGTGCTCATCAGAATAACTAGTACATAAAAGGTCTTATTCATAATCAAGATTCGGTTAATTAGACAGTGACATGCGGTAAACAGAAAACGGGAACAGCAGTCTCATCTCTCTGGCATGTAATTTCTATATGAGGACAAGGTAGCCATAAACACAGCCAAGAAATAGCCGTATTTTATCAAAAATAAACCGTATTTTATCAAAAAAATATTTTACCAGATATTACTACGCTCAGCTGAAGGCTCTAAGGACTATAAAGCGTAATCATACGACAACTATTCCGCTGGGTGATGCTCTCATACCTTATTGTGGTCACTTTATAATTTTCCAGGAAGATATGAATGAAGTGATTATTCAAAATTGCCCAAATGGCTTTAAATGGAAAGTAATACATCAGCAGAATAAAGTTTTTCTGCGCATTAGAAAAAACCTCGTAAAAATTGATTTCGAAGTATATAAGCGAACTATATTACAATTTGTCGATCAGGTCGAATTCTTTTTTCAATCCAGTGCACCTAAGATACTGCCGGATGACGAATATGAAGTTACGGCCAATCAAAAATTCTGGGAAGAATGGCACAGAATATGAAACGAATGGAGATAGTTGTAGCGCCTAGTATAACATTTGGTGTACTTTCTGTCGGAATGGCAGTTGACCGATATGAGCAGATAAAAACTATTGCGGTTCGGGACCGACCAGAAACTAAAAGAACTCATTGTGTTTTTAAGAAAGATTTAGTATTTTTAAGAAGGTTCTTTACACTTTTTGAGATCAAGATGAATCAATGGTAACTAAGCTGGTAATACTGACAATTATTTGGTTAATCTATATCATTTCAGATTATTACCTTCTGCCATATTTTTTCCAACCAATTGTCTGGCTTGTAGTCTGCCTAATGTTATTTTCACTTTCCATCCGCCAAATAATTAAAATTGTAAAGGAGAGAAAAAAATTAAATCAAAATAGAATAGTAAGTCTTTCGATCACCTTGATCCTATTACTATTGACATTCTATAATTTCAACAAGTTTCCGAGTGCAGTTATGGAAAAGATAGATTGGGCTATATCATACGACAAACGAAAGCAAATTGTCAACGAGGTTCAAGAAGGAAAGCTTACACCAAATACAGAAATGAAAAACGGTATATGCGAACTACCTTTTAAGTTTCCTCTTGTCTCTAACGGAGGAAATGATATTTGGATTACTACGAATAAAAATAACGGTACAAGAACCATAAAGTTTTGGATCTCACGCGGTTTTTTCGAATCACCGCAAACCTATTTTATCTATACCGATGCCCTGGAATCACAGCAATATTATCAAGACTTGATCAAAAATTATCCCGAACATAATTGGAAGTTAGAAGAAAATTGGTTCCGGATCACGGAAAGACTATAATCCATAATCCCACAGTACAATGAAATATATCGCAATTATATTACCCCTATTTCTAATTGTATCCTGTAAGGAACGGACGAGAGATTTTGGCGGAGTATTTTCACTAAAAATCCCCTCGTCATGGCAATATATCCCACATAAAGGGATAGATTCTTATGTAGGATTAATTGCTATAGATTCGACAGACACTTTGTTTTTCGATTATGGTGCCTATTCAAACAATTTAATCCATACCCAGCTAAATGAAATCATAGAAAGAGATTCTATAATTAGAATCGAAGATTTTGACTCTTTATTAAATAAAAACTTCTCCTTTACCGAAGGAAATCTAAAGGATTCTATTTATCTAAAATCTTTTCTGACTGAATACTATCGTGACACGGTCGTGCAATTTTTTCCGGGTCATATTGTAACTCCAAGAAATATGAGCAAAGGCCGTACGGGCATATTTGTAGACAGCATATGGCATAAAGAACCTCATGGTGGGATTCACTACCTTACACAAAGATTTTGTCTAGTAGGCCACAACTTGAGCGAAAAAAAACATAAGGCGGTACTGAAAGCAATAAAAACCCTTGAGTTTAGAGAACCAAAATCTCGATAAATAATTTGCTTTCATTATTCATTAGCGCTAATTTTAATGGAATGAATGAGCTCCCTTCGGCCGGTTCTTTGATTTACTGATATTACACACAGAATACGGATCTGCATTACTTCAATCTCTACAGTTGTGATTTGCTTTCATTCTTTGATTTACCGATATTACACACAGCATCCGATGCCGGCAATTTCTTGTCCGTTTTGTTGTGATTTGCTTTCATTCTTTGATTTACCGATATTACACACAGCTCGCATATAAGAAAGTATCCGCATTGTAAAGTTGTGATTTGCTTTCATTCTTTGATTTACCGATATTACACACAGCACGAAACATGGAATATATCACCTGCAGGAAGTTGTGATTTGCTTTCATTCTTTGATTTACCGATATTACACACAGCGATAACCGACGGTTATCATCGACTTACTGGGTTGTGATTTGCTTTCATTCTTTGATTTACCGATATTACACACAGCATACATTTTAACTATGTGTTATCATGTATGGTTGTGATTTGCTTTCATTCTTTGATTTACCGATATTACACACAGCCTTTCTGTAAGAATCTGTATGTATACGCTGTTGTGATTTGCTTTCATTCTTTGATTTACCGATATTACACACAGCTGTTTTTCACAACAGTCAAGCCCGTAGATAGTTGTGATTTGCTTTCATTCTTTGATTTACCGATATTACACACAGCAACACGATTAGAAGTTCCGACAATACTCGCGTTGTGATTTGCTTTCATTCTTTGATTTACCGATATTACACACAGCTCCTGAAGCACAATACGAGCGACGCGCACCGTTGTGATTTGCTTTCATTCTTTGATTTACCGATATTACACACAGCTCTTTGTTATGTAATCAATGGGGATTACATGTTGTGATTTGCTTTCATTCTTTGATTTACCGATATTACACACAGCCGTCGTCAATGTAGGTGAACGTTTTACATGGTTGTGATTTGCTTTCATTCTTTGATTTACCGATATTACACACAGCTGCCTATTGATCTACCTTTTGCAAATACGTGTTGTGATTTGCTTTCATTCTTTGATTTACCGATATTACACACAGCCAGGGACTAGAAGACGTACAACAAGAGGTAGTTGTGATTTGCTTTCATTCTTTGATTTACCGATATTACACACAGCCTACTAAAATGCAAGATGTCGGTCTACTTGGTTGTGATTTGCTTTCATTCTTTGATTTACCGATATTACACACAGCAATAAAATGAGGTTAACAATAATACCAACAGTTGTGATTTGCTTTCATTCTTTGATTTACCGATATTACACACAGCGCGATGGTAGGTTTTCCGAAGTCGACCGAAGTTGTGATTTGCTTTCATTCTTTGATTTACCGATATTACACACAGCTCCTTCTTCAACTACCTCAACATCGTCAGCGTTGTGATTTGCTTTCATTCTTTGATTTACCGATATTACACACAGCTCTTTCCCTTGCCAGAAGCAGACGCAGACAGTTGTGATTTGCTTTCATTCTTTGATTTACCGATATTACACACAGCCTTAAATGACGAGGCTTATACGGTTAAAGGGTTGTGATTTGCTTTCATTCTTTGATTTACCGATATTACACACAGCTCAATTCACCTCACCCCCTACCACAGGGATGTTGTGATTTGCTTTCATTCTTTGATTTACCGATATTACACACAGCCAAAAGAGTATTCCCCGCTCACCAAATCAAGTTGTGATTTGCTTTCATTCTTTGATTTACCGATATTACACACAGCATCGAGATTTGTTGCCGGTTTCTACCAAGGGTTGTGATTTGCTTTCATTCTTTGATTTACCGATATTACACACAGCAAAACGGATACATAACAATCATCTAATACAGTTGTGATTTGCTTTCATTCTTTGATTTACCGATATTACACACAGCGTTGCGGCACAGCTGCAAGCCGCCATTGCGGTTGTGATTTGCTTTCATTCTTTGATTTACCGATATTACACACAGCTCATCTGACTAAAATGATCGTTGATCAGCAGTTGTGATTTGCTTTCATTCTTTGATTTACCGATATTACACACAGCGCCGACGTACTCCGCAATTTCCCTAGATGGGTTGTGATTTGCTTTCATTCTTTGATTTACCGATATTACACACAGCGAAATGAGAGAGGACATACTAAGCGCAGTGTTGTGATTTGCTTTCATTCTTTGATTTACCGATATTACACACAGCTTAAAAACATATCAAAAGAATGCTGATATGGTTGTGATTTGCTTTCATTCTTTGATTTACCGATATTACACACAGCCCGAATACCAACAAGAAAAGTATTTGGACGGTTGTGATTTGCTTTCATTCTTTGATTTACCGATATTACACACAGCATACCGTAGCTTAATCAAATGTAAATCAGTAAATTAATTGGAAAATTAGAAATAAAAAATCCAGTCTGAAACAGGCTGGATTTTTTATTAATTGCGTAGTTTTCTATATCCTATTCTAAACGACGATATTATTTTGAGCTACAAAACACCGTGTGTGGAAAACTTTTTTTCTTTTTGCATTATCTGCTCAGATATGCAATTACTTCTTAGAAAAGCTCGAGTTGCTGTGGCGTATCTGGTCGCTTGCCTATCTCTTGTCCAATAAACAATTCAATATCGCCAAATTGTTTGTCAGTAATAGTCAGTATACCTATATGCCCTCTCTCTGGAAGTCGGCGCTTTACCCTTTTTATATGCACATCTGCATTTTCCCGGCTATTGCAATGACGCAGATAAATGGAAAATTGAAACATGGTAAACCCGTCCTGCATAATCTCCTTACGAAACTTTGCATGCGCCCGTCTATCTTTTTTAGTTTCAGTGGGCAAATCAAAAAGCACTAAAATCCACAATATGCGATATTGATTTAAACGGTTCACATCTAAATAGTAGGATAATTAATTTTTCGAGATGTTCCTTCAAAACATCTTGCCAATGACGCTGTTGTTCGAGATACCCCTATTAATAGCGGACTCGTCATGTCATCAAAAACTACGTTAACTTGAGGCAACAGTAATAAACGGGTCTTTATCTCAGTATTAAGTTCTTCCAAATATGTACCTTCTGCTACTAATTTATAAACGATTCGATCTACAAATGGTCGATATGGCTCCATAATATCATCTGCTAAGCAATACGCATTGTATTTGTTGCGATGAAAAATACCCAGAGTTGGCAGTAATCCAGATGAAACTAAGCTTCTGGCAACTATGGCACGAAGTATTGCATAGCCATAATTCAAAAAACTATTAGGTGGTACTCCTGCTCGATGCCTATTAAATTGCAAATGCTCACTAAAGATATTTTGCCAATAGTAAGCCGCGGCCCTCCCCTCGTAATTATCGGGATCTCCAGATTTAACAGATTTTGACCAGCGAAACATATTGTCTGCATGTATACCTAGTTCGTTGAGCACACTCGCCTGGTTATAGATCTTTTGTTGTATGGTCTGTTGCCAGAGTTGCTTTTTCAGCGGCAATGATGCTTCAATTTGATAACGAAACCGTTCGGCTTGTGTATGGCCTCCGTCCAAAGGTAACAGCAACCCCGTAGGCATATGGCTTGAATCGCATGAAATTAATGCTACGTTATTTTCTACAAGTGCTGCAATACAACCGTGCGAAATTGTAATTTGTTGGCTTTCCAACACCAATACACCAATATCTTCTATTGGTACTGTGCGATCATCTTTTTCCTTTTCCGGAAATGAAATAACCAGTTGGCTATTTCTGTGACTCAAATACGTTGGGTTGGAAAATACGAGGGTACGTTTGATCATGTTATCGGCTGTTTATAAGCTGTGTAATCAATTTGACCATCAATTCCTTTTCTCGTGGATCACTCTGGGCTATTAATAATGCCAGTGTCACGAGAGCATTGTCATTGATTTTTATTTCACCATCCTTTTTAAAGCGGTGGCTATTCTTCTCTAAAAACCATACGAACATAAATGCACCAATGCGTTTATTACCGTCGGTAAAAGGATGATTTTTGATAATAAAATAGAGTAAATGAGCAGCTTGTTCTTCGATACTTCCATATAAATATTGACCGTCAAAAGTTTGTATTACACTTTGTAACGTCCCTTCGAAGCTATTATCTTTTTCATTTCCAAACAATTCTGTAGCCTCTTTTTGATCAATCAGCTGCTTTTTGAGTTCAATAACAGCAATTTTTGCTTCCTCGTAGCTTATCTCATAAGTAATATTTTCATTAAGTTTTTGGGATTCAATAGAATTACTATCGAATTGATTCAACAACACAAAACTTTGGGTATACTGTGAAATGATATTCATAATACCCTTCGCCTCGTCTACATTTGCAACATCCTTTGCCTTTTCGGTAATAAATTTCACAGTTTGCTGTAGTTCATCAAGACGTTTTTGATTGATGGTGTAGCCTTGGATAAGGTGTTCTTTAAGACGTTGGGTGGCCCATTTTCTGAATGCTGTACCTTGCTTAGATTTTACACGGTAGCCCACAGAAATAATTACGTCAAGATTGTAGTACTTCACACTTCTTTCTTGTGCTTTGCCTTTTATGGCACCGTGTTGAGTGGTGTGTAAGAAATCCTTACATACCACATTTTCTTCTAATTCTCCTTCTTTAAAAATATTTTGAATATGTTGAGTAACCGCAACCCTATTTCTGCCAAATAACTCTGCCATCTGCTTTTGAGTAAGCCATACAGTATCTTGTTCAAACTGAACCTCAATTTGAACATTGTTATCATCCTTTTGATATATTACAATCTCGTTCATATCCTCTTATTTTTTTAAGTTAGTTCCATTTTGAAATTAACCAACTTCAACTTCTTCAACAGTTCATTTTTTGCAACAGTTCAGAAAAACCGAAAATTTCCCTTTTGGAAACAGTTATCGTAAAATATCCGATAATGTTTTTGAGATGTTCCCCAATCTATCTATTTTAAGTTTGATGCAAACAGATTTTATCTGAATGCCATCAAGAGAGTTTTGACTTTTATTGTTTGATCCCATTTCATTTGCTCTAATTGGTGATGCGTAATGAACAGGCACACATTCCAATTTGTCCTGTGTAGTACTTACCATTTTATAAATCTGTTTCACTTGTTCTTTCGTCAAATTTCTGAAATCAATTGTTTCTGAATCTTCTTGCTCTTCTACAGTTGGTACGTATACCAAGTCATTAGGGGAAAGATAAAATAATAAATTATCTTCTTTTTCATTTCTATCGGGTACAGAACTTAACCATTGCTTTTGTCGTTCAATCACGATATTTAAAGGAATAGTTCTATAACTTCTATTGGCATTTTTATTTTGATATATTGCCAAAAACAAGTTTGTTCCTTTATCAGCTTCAACCCATTTATGCCTTGTTCCAATTTTATTTCCAACAGCAAAACGTCCGCTTCCACTTTCGGCAATAGGCAATTTATATATAGGTATCTTTCTTTTTGCATTGAAACGCTCTAATCCTTCTGCACTAAACGATTTCTCTAAGTCATTGTCATTTTCCTTTAAGTGATTAAGTAAATCCTGTCGGATTTTGAAATCGGCAACTTTATCTATAAACTTAATTGCCTCTTCAACCGTTTTTATTCCACCCTGACCTCGGTTTGACAATTCAGATATAGGCTGTCTTTTTCTGAATTTTTCTATCTTGACCTTAAATGCAGTTACTATAATTTCATTTCCATGATTATCTCTAAGAGGGTTTTTCTTTAAATACTTTTGAGTATCTGTCACCTTGCATTTATAATTTTGATATACTTCCTCTACTTTTATTTTGATTTCCTCATCAATAATCAATTCTCTCTTACCAACATTATCAGCTATTTTCAATGTATCAAATTCAAAGACTTTTTTTCCGTATGGCATCGGAGTATGCAACGATTTTCGTATTGCCCAACTATCACCCTTAGTTTGTGAAACTAACTCTTTGACCAATTTGCCATTCTTTTCCACATACTTCTCATACCTATTCGTGGTTTTATTAATCACCCGAAGATTCTGCTTGAAGCTAACCACAATCTGTTCCAAAGTATTTTTAACATCCAACGTAAAATTATCCCAGGGCTTTTTAAAATCGGTAAATTTGTCTCTCTCCTTTCCTTGATTATCTTGCCATTTTTCCTTGTTGCGTAACTTATTTTGTAAATCAAATCTTGAAGTTTCCGATTTAGCGGATTGATTGTTCAATAAATTGATGTGGTCTCCTGTCGCACACGCGATCACCAAAGCATCCAATGCATGATGACGGTGGTCAATACGCTTTTTGGAAAAACCTTTTGAATATTCCAACGGAACAATAGGTATAAATTTTTGATGATTTTCGTTCCATGCCGTAAAAGCCGTACTATTCGTCAGCAGATTCATTCGCTCAAAACGAGGTAATATCAAATCATTCCAGACATCATTCAACCCCCAATCCTGTTTTAATTTGGTTGTGATTTTTCCATTTCCCGGCAAGACGTTTTTTGAATTCACTCCATCATCATTATTATCTGCTCGAACAATATTTGATAACACGTTAGAAATAAACTTACTGATATAACGAGTATCGTTCATTTGCCGTTCAATCATTTTATCCGGAATCTCATCCAATAATAACTTATTTCGTTTTGAACGGTTCTTAGCATACCGTTCTTTGATAAATTCCTGATAACCCTGTTCCTCAAAGACCCGTACACTCCTTCCAAATCCTGTTTCGACAATAGTCCCATGAAACTTTTTGATGAACTCCAAACCGAGATTCTTGTCTTTTAATTTGTTGATTGCCGATTCACAAATCACCTTATTACTAAAACTATCGTCGAAATAACGGGATTGAGGGATAATATGCTCAATTTCATATTCCGACGTGAACAGTTTGTTCAAAGGAATCATCTGTCCCGTATAAGGCGAACGGTAACGCTGCTCTAACCACAGTTTATAACGCTGCAACTCCGATTTTGTCGGTTGAGGGGTCTTGCTGATTTTTAATATTTCATCGCTTATCGGGTCATGTTCAAAATTTCCTGTATGTACGTTATATCTTTCTTCACTACCCAAAGCATATTCTTCGTAAACTTTCAACGTTTCTTGTTGCATGGGTGAAAATGGACGGACATTCTCCACACGACCATCATTTAACAATTCAGCTAACAGTGCCTT
Source organism: Sphingobacterium olei (assembly GCF_005048855.1). Classification (GTDB taxonomy): domain Bacteria; phylum Bacteroidota; class Bacteroidia; order Sphingobacteriales; family Sphingobacteriaceae; genus Sphingobacterium; species Sphingobacterium olei. The sequence goes on along the minus strand of NZ_SUME01000001.1, from coordinate 328,806 downwards.
GATACGCAGGTTGGTATTTTCGTTTTCTGTAACTTGATTGGTGATTTTCTTACGATCTTCTGCTGTATTTTTCATTTCACGGCCCAATTCAATGTGTATTTCATTGAAGAAATCCTTAATCCCACTACCGTACTTTGCCCAAATATCTCTTACCACTCGAAGTGTCTCGGTAACGACCTGTTCTACGATCGGATTGCGAAGAGAGTGTTGTTTAAACTCTTCCAAATATTTCTCCAAATCCGCTACTGAGTTCCATTTTCCAGCATTATTAGCTTCTGAATGTCTGTCGTAAACCACATATTGCGCCAACCACAATTGAACACCTTGAAAATTCTCTTCCGTTGTTAAATGAATTGCTTTCTCGCGAACACGGTTTTTAATTTCTTCGTCTACTTCTCCTGTGATGATTTTCCAAATTCGATTTTTCGTATCGCCATCAATTTTGTCCCAATCCCAATATTTTCCTAACCGCATTAGCGGTAACAACTTCTTAATCGCTTTTTCGGAAAACGAACCATATTCGCCTTTAAATGGAGGAAACTTCCTAAAGCCTTCTACAAATGAAACTTCATCCAGACCATGTTTATTGGCAAAGGATTTTAGAGCTTTCTCAAATTCAATTTTATCAGTGACCGAGTAGATAAGGTGCCAAAGCTTATACTCGAGTTCAGGTGTCAGAAAACCATCAGGTACATAGTCTAATTTGGACAAGCGTGTTCTGATTTGTGTACCTGTTTCATTGCACGGATAGACTTTGTCCTCTACATAATTCCAACGATAATTCGTAATCTCACTTGTCAAAGCCCTGCCCTTAAATCCAATCTTCTCGAGCAAATGCTTTACAAGAATATCTTGCTTGATTTCTTTTCTTTCATTCAGAAAATCAAATAACTGTTCATAATCTTCGACAGATTGAATAAATTGACCTGTTATATCCTTATCATCCGCCTTCTGGTAGATTTTTAGATTATAAAGCCATTGCCATAGCCGAAACTCTTGATAAAGCGGATGTGATTTTGGAATCGCTTTCAGATACTCAATTTTTTCAATCTCATTACCTTCCTTGTTTTCTACTTTAAAAACTCTATATTCTAATGAGCAATTGCCAATATTAGATTTTTGGCTACGTAATGGACGCTGATAAAAAATAATATCTTCTACGAAAAGATGAACAAAATCCCTTTTGTTCAACGCGGTCTGATGAGCCTCATTTTTCCTGTACAATTCCCGTACACAATCGCTATACAGATCGTCGGTAAAAAGCTCGGGCTGAAGTTCTATCTGCTTCTTCAGAATTGCTTTCAGTTCCTCTTTATAGAATTTACGTTCGACCGTGCGAACCAATTTTCCCCTGATTTTTTGCGTAGGCTTTTGTACTAACGTATCGTAAATGTAGGTTCCAACTGTTTTGTCACATTGAGCAATTTCCTGTTCAGTTTTCTTTTTGATCAAAGTCCAATCGTCCTCACTTGGAGCCCTAAAACTACGCTTTTCGGCTCCTTCTTTATCTGTTTTTACGGAACCATCATCATTTAGATCTGTAGTTACAATAAAGTCTCTTACTTTGTCTTTCCAATCTAACAATGGCGTTTTACTGGAGCGCCTATATACCCAGCCATTCTCCAAATGTAATGAATACCATGTTTCTCCTTTGTTGTTAGGTTTTTCGTCCGCAATAACTTCGACAATTTTCAATGAATGAAATTCCACTAGTTTGTTGGGATTTTCTTCCTCTTCTTCACCTCGTAATTGGTAATAACCTCGCTTTTGGTTGAAATTAAGGATAATCCAGGCTAATTCTTCTTTTTCTATTTTTGCAGATAGTGCTTTTTTGCGTAAATAATAGATTGTCCAATCGTAAGGAATTCTTGCATCCTGACCATTTGCGCTAAAGTCCGCTACCATTTCTTGAAAAGAGCCCTGAAAAAGAAATTCAAACTTTTCCTCATCGTTTTTCTTCCAAGCTATTTTAGGTTCCGTTTCTTCCAAAAATTGTCCCAACCGGTTAACAAAGTCGATCTCCGTGTTGTAATGTGTAGGAAGAAAACCTAAAACATTTAGTACTCTATGAAGTCTTTCTCTTCTCAAGAGATGCCGTTCGCGCAACCTACGAACACCTCTAAATTTCGTTCTATCTGCAGTTTGCGAAATAGAATTTCCTTTTCCAAATTCGTCTTTTACATCCTGAGTCATCGGAATAATTCGGCTTCCCATTCCCAGAATTGTCCCTTCTCTATTTTCAAAATCTCGTTCGATCAAAGCCCATCCGATAGAGTTCGTTCCTAAATCTAGGCCTAATATTTTTTTCATAATAAATTGGCTATTAATTTGTCTCTCTCCTAAGATAAGAATAAATAATTTATTGTTTTACGGTTTCCCGTATTGCATATGTGAATATTCATGTTATCTTTGTTTATGAAAGCAAATCACAATAAGGATTATTCCGTTGTGAAAACATTTAAGGCGGGGAAACTCGCCTTCTTTTATTTGCTAATATTGATATTGTCTGTACTATTAGAAAGCTTTATCACATTCTTTAAAACAAAAAAGGATCAGTTTATATCCGACCCTTTAAATCGTTTTGTCTACTACTAAGATATTAAATATTTATATTTTAATCGTTAGGCTTATGCTTATGAGGTTTTAAAGGTGGATATTTCTCTTTTTTTTCTGGCGTAACCCGTCTTCTTTTATCCAAAGAGCCATCATCTTTTTTTGGCTTTGGGCCAGGTTTAATTGCTTCAATTGTATGCATATTCATTTTTTTAAGTGTTTTTTAGTTTAAACGTTAATAATTAGCCACTGTTTCCGTGATCTGTTCAGCGTGTGCATAGATATCATCGAGCGCTGCCAAATCGTGCTTGGTTTCTTTCTTGTCCTTATCGAATAGTCCGATCCGTAGCCGATTCGGGGTGAAGTAAAACCGGCAGATAGGTCTGCGGTTATTATCATCTAGCAGGATACCGCAATAGGATTGACTATCTCGCATAAAGATCCGGCCTACTTCTATTTCTTTGCGAAGAATAGATTTAACGATCAGGAATCCGTCAATCTCATCCTGAGTAGTGACGACCAGCGACTCGGGCTCTACTGATGCTGGGACATGCTGCGCTTCGTTTTCGGTTTCTTTCTTCAGCGCACTTTTTAATCGCTCACTAATCTGATCGTGTACGATTTGGGTAAACACCCGCTTAACCAACGGCGTGAATTGCTCCAAGATCTTGGCCGTAACTACGCTTGGATAAACCTGCTTGGCAAAGTAACGTACGAATTCGTCGCTAGGGGTCTGCATTTCGCCGGTAGCAAGAATCGTAAGCTCATTAAAATACTTGAGTTCGCTGGCTGCACTGGAAATACTATCCAGATCAAACACCGACTTGTGAAATTTCCTCAGCTCCGCAATCTCCGTGTCCTTAATATCGGTAATCTTAAATTCAAAAAATGGCTTCTCGTCCATTTTATTGGAAGTAACGAGGTCTGTATAGAACCGATATTCCAACCCATTTGTCAATAAGCTAAATCTGGCTTCGGTGGTGTGAAAATAGCGAAAGAGCTGCGAATTATGGGGATCAAGTCCGTCTGCATAGTGTTTGCATTCGATCAAGATTACCGGCTTGTCGTCGCGAAGGATAGCATAGTCTACCTTCTCCCCTTTCTTGATGCCGATATCGGCAATAAACTCAGGGTGTACCTCAAACGGATCGAACACATCGTATCCCAATATTTTCAGGAAGGGCATAATGAGCGAGGTCTTGGTCGCTTCCTCTGTTTTGATCTGTGGTAACAGCCTGTCGACTCGTTTGGCAAATTGCCGTATTTCATCTTTAAAATCCATCATGTAATCAGTTAATATTTTATTCAGTTATTTATTTTTATTCTTCCCAACCGCAAAGTGTCTTCCCTTCTTTCTTCGCCTTCTCGATAGTGGTCTTTATTGTTTTAGCACGACAGTTGCTCAATCCCCTACAATTTTTCGTTAAATGGTACCGCTTACCATTGTTACTTCCGCAGATGTATACAGTATTTTTATCGGCTTCTAATCCTACCGTTGCCTTGACACTACTACAGTCATTATACAATAGCGTTAACAGAAAAATGGTAATGGTCTTTATCATGGTTTAAAGTTAAATAGGTATAGCCGGGTTGCCTTACGGGAAACCGTAAAGGCTGAAAATCATCTACTTTCCAGAAATGTTCTAATATTTGAATGAGCTTCATCTTTTGAGGTAGCTAGCGGTAGCAATTGGAATGATTTTACTCCTGACTGGGTTAGCCAATCTGACCAAAAAAGTTTAAGTATGTCCCAATCGGATGGATGCATGGTAGCCCCTCCTTTATGATCTTTCGAACGGTCATACATCTCCAAGACTACGACGTGAAGGTCTTTTAAAAGTGGATTTTCAGCGGGGATAATACCATATCCATTTTCTTTAAAAAAGGCGCCCATATCTTTGGACTTGGACTGCTGAAATGCCTTTCGAAAGTTCTCGACGGTCTTTGAGCTCATAAAGTAACATTTATTACCTCTACAATGATCCTTTCCATGAAGGCCTGCTTCGATATAGCCGTCTGTTAGAAGTAATAGGACATTACAGGTGTAATCGCGCTTTATGTGACCATTCTTCAACAAAACGGAATCGATAGATTTGTCTACCAAACCGTGTTTGATCCCGTCTTTGAAATAGGACCAAATATCTGCACCAGCAGGTGCCATTTCCGCCGTTTCGGACATCTTGTTGTATGCTTCTTTAAATTTAGTCTTATCGGTTGCTAAATTTTCATTGGATTGATTGGTTAGATATTTAATGCGATCTTCTTGATGTATACCAAACCGTTTGAGATCTAATTGCATATCCAATACATTAATACCATACTGCCCGATAAGCTTCTGGTTAATGAAATCGACACGCAAGATATCTCGTTGACCAGTCTTTCTTGTTTTCGCTGTATGATTGGCCAGATTGTACGTGACTACACCTGGGTAAAAGTGATCTACAATACCACTGATGATATCTGAATCAGCAACAGGTTTTGGATATAACTTTTTATTAACGCGATTGGACAGGTCTGGTGCAATGGTAATATTATAATGGATAACATCGATTGGATCGACGGTTTTTGGGTCGGAAGCACAGCAAGAAAATGTAGTGATAATTACCACGCATGATAAAAGCTGGCTTTTAATATTAAAGTTTGACACGGCTATCTATTTTTTTGGTAATTAATTTGTGTTCCTGCCATTCGTTGACACTGTTAGCGGCCATCAGAGACATTTCGGTAGCTCTGGCAATCGAATACTCTTGATGTAGAAAGTCATTCCAACCTTCAAGAAATATATTTATCCGATCTTTGAGTGAATCTAAAGAAATGGGTAAATTGTCATTTTCAATGTGGCTGATATAGAGATCGGAGGTTTGCTGGATATGTTGTGATTTTTGATGAAGCTCTATCATGATCCGCTCTTTTTCGCTACTGACAGCTATTGGACTTTGTTCGATCTCTGATCGAGAGAGTTGATTTTCTGCTCGCAATAAAATATTGTTTTGTTCTAATTTGCTGGACTCTTCCTTTAAGTTATTAATCTCATCGCCACATTTTTGTAAATCTTTTTCGTATTCCTTAATGAGTGCCTTACTCTTCATTGCGGCATGGTCTAAATTCCGTTCTTCAAAATAGGTAATGAACTTACTGTAAATGAACTTGAAAAGGATAAGACCTAAAGCACCTAAGATGAATACGAGGTAAAAATTACTATCACTAAACACATCGGTAAAATGCCATGGTGCCGTCGTATCTCCTCTGAGTATATGAACCCTGTGTACAACCGACGCGACTTGATAAGCGATAACGGCGTCAACCAACAGAATACCCACCCATGTCAAAATATCCTTCGCGAAACCGAACCGTACAATCTTTGACAGCACCGCCAATACGATGGGAACTAATACAAATGTCAATACAAAAATGAATGCTACGACTCCTTTTTCCCATGCATCGGCCAATGCGTGAGGATTAAATACTTCGGGTACCTCCAAATTGCCTTGCATCTGAGCAAGTTCTGCGTCTGCAGCACTATAAATCATAATATATGCCGCGGAAGAGTAAAAAATAAATAGGTAGCATAAGAGCAGTAGACCAAAAAGTGATAGTGGAATCAACTCAAAAAACCGATGTGCCGGGCGGACGAAAGCTAATTTTTGTTCTCTGATATCTTCTTCGCATTTCGTGATTTGATTTTCTTCACGCTTTATTTTTCCTTGAATGACGGCAATATTCTCTCCGTTGATGGAAATCGTAGAATCATTCGTTGCGATTTTAGATTCTAGTTGTTGTTTTCTAAGTTCGGTATCTGCTTTGAACTGGTTGAGTTTAAGGTCAGCATGCTGCTTCTGGGCTTCCAATGCTTTGAGCTTTTGCTCCTCAACTTTGCTTAACAGGCGTCGCTTCTTGTCATCGATGACATCTATATCATTGATGAACACGGAGTAAACTGTATCTAGTGCCTTATGAAGTACCTGATGATCACCATTGTTTGACTTGGCACGGTCAAACCCCTGCTGTCTAAGCATATTTCTATCAAAATTGGATACTTCAGCTGCAATCATCGAGTCCAAGACACTTGCAAAGCTAATTTCCGTGAATTCATCTGATTTAGCTGATCGCGACTCTCTTACAACGGTTTTATCAACGACTTCACGCTTTTCCTCTTGTGGAAGCTCTTCTTGTTCTTCTGCTTTGGTCTTAATCGCATGGAAGGCTTGAATTAGGCTGACTACCGTAGCCTCATGATTGGTTAAAATAACACTTTCGTTATTATTCTTACGTGCATTTACGCTCCAATTGTAAGATCCATGTAGCACGAAAGATCGGTCAATGACACAAAACTTTTGATTCATAACGCCATAGCCGGCATTTTTAATACGCCGTATTATTGCTCCGGAATTGGTCAATTTTTCAAACGGTAGTCTGTAATTTTCCTGATTCTCAGACATCACGATTTCGATCTTTATACCTTCCGTAAGCTTCTTTTCAAGTAAATCAAAAAGATCTTGATCTGTAAACCATGCTGCTGCAATTAGGATTTCCTCTTTGGCATCTGTAAGACTTGATACAATCGCAGCATGAATAGCTTCATTGTCATTGATAACCTGCTGATCCAACACCAAGGCTTCATCGTCGGCTGGTGTCTTGGTAAATGGATTTTTAAAACCTATTTTCATCCCTGTATATGTGTTATATGTTGTACTTATGTTAGTTTAGTTATTTACAAAATTTTGTAGGCTAGGAAATTTATGCGCTATTGTTTCCACATCAACCCTATTATAGAATCATTCTCAGCCCAAAATCCGATTTTTAGTCTTCTAGCTTCTTCCTCTAAATGGGCATATGTTGTATCAGAGGAATAACGCTTGAAGTGCCAGGCCATACCGAGCTTCACCATTTCTTGGTTGATAATCTGTCCTCGTTCATTCTTCACTTCTGCCAGTAAACGGCCATACCGATCATACTTTTCGCTAACGATCGTGACCTCTTGATCATGGCATAGAGATGATAGCGCTTGTTTTGCTGCCTTCCCGAATGGCTGGGAGCGTCGACGCTCGGGGGAATCGATATGGGTAAGCCGTATACGTACTGACTGACCTCTATATAGTACTTCCATGGTATCGCCATCGATAATACGAATGGCTTTGGCCATAAATGTTTTATGTTGTAAATCTTCTGGACCGGTTTGTTTCTCCTGCGATTGACCGCACGATTGTCCGGCAAGCAGAACTAGAAGTAATAGAAATATCCTTGTCATGAGGTATAGGTTAACTGTCTAACTGTGCTCTGATAATCTTTAAAGGCGCTACCAAAGGCCTCGGTTAATTCATAGTTACTGAATTTATATTCTTCATGTAAACCTGTTTTAGTCTTTAAGCGTATCTCCCCATACTGAACGACGGGAATTTGATAATTGCCTTTAAATCGTCTATCGGGTGTACCGTTTTTATTTACTTTGGCCCAGGTCTGGTCAATAACTTTAGAATCCGGTGGTACTTTCCCTGTTTCTGTAAAACGCACATAACCGTACTGAAAATCAACTTCGTCTAAACCGATAATGGCAAAATCTGATCTGTTGGAATACATAACAATAAAGCTAGGGTAGATATATAGATCGGCTCCGTTGGCGTTTTGAAAATACAGCGCTTGTAATTCGGATTTGAATTCGGGTATAGACTTGAGCCTAAACCAAACATCGCGCCTGGTAACGAAAGTACTTGCCGACGAACGCGTAACAGCTCGATCTTCAAAGTGGGCGCTGGTGACATCCCAGATTTTGTGGCACCGGGTTAAATTTTCAAAGGCAGAAACCAAGGCATTGTATTTTTGTTGGATTTCGGGTTCAAAATCGACTTCAAGGTTGACATATGAGGTATCGATCTGTTCATTGGTCTGCCGAACTGCTTCGTGTTGCGCGGCTATGTCCTGAGCTAATTTTTCGGGAATCGATTTATTGATCAATCCATATAGCAGTACATAGCTGAACGTCTTTTTGAGCTTGGTGGTTTTAAGCGCGCTATTGATCTTTGATAAGTCACTGTTTAGTGTCGCTCGCTGTTGGCGAGCAAGTAATATCGCTTCCTTAATTCCTTGCATATCTTGGCTCGTGATCTCGTGGATATCTGCACTAAAAATATTGCCGTATGGTTCTTCTGATTGGCCTGGGTTATAACGCGGCGTGGGCGGCCGCAACGGAGGTGCTGGGGCTCCATTTGATAGTTTTTGCCTATTATAGATACCCAAACCGGGTATGCCCGTATTTAGATAAGTGCCGGACCTGCCCAATGTCATGCTTGCTCCTTTCACTCCGATAGAAGTGGAAATTCCACTCTTGCTGAAGTTTAAATGAACACCGGGGATAATTTTCACACGTCTCCTAAAATTCCATGTCATATCTTTAACTGTTTAGTTGTTTACGGTTAATTAATAAGACAAAAGTAGGCGTGTCTCTTGGCTGATTTTTACGGGTTCCCGTAAAGCATCAATTATTTAGAATAAATTATCATATTGATTATCAATGGATAAAGGAGATTATTTGCGATGATCTCCTTTATAGTGGTTAATAATTGAAATGTGTTGACGAACTTTTAGATAAGTCCTTTTTCTTTGCAATAAACTGCAAGTTGCTCGTTCTTGGTAAACCCTAGCGTCTCTTTCATTAAATTGAGTCTCTTCTCCACACTGCTCAGACTAGAGGGCTTGATGTTTCTTCGTTTCAAACATTGCGGGATATTCTTTTGGAGTTCACCTTGATACAATAACGAAACGATCGCGATGTCTACTGTTGTAAATTCATACGAGTTCTTGTCACGAATGGATTGCTTAACGTCGGATGGTTGATAAGATTTGTGATTGTATACGGCTCGAAGGGCTTCTTTGAGGTGATCGGCGTCGTGCCTTGCTTTGCGGACGTATCCGTCAATTCCATGCACCTTAAATAGATCATCGATAATACTTGGACGGCTCTCGACCGAAAATACGATCACTTTTAGATCGGGCTGGATAGCGCGGGTTGCTTTAATAAGATCGATGCCATTGGTAATCTGTTGGATTGTATTATCTTCCTCAAAACTGAGGTCGGTAATCAACACCTCGTAGGGATCTTGATCGCGAATGGCATTTTTTAACCAGCTAAAAGCGTGATCGCAATAATACACGTAGTCTGCATTATCGATAGTTAAATCTTGAAGTGTCTTCTGCACCGAAATGTTGGAACTTTGGTGATCTTCAGCAATGAGTATTTTTTTAAACATACATTATCCTTTTAAAGAAATGGAATCGTGATCTCTACTTTGAGTCCTTTTACCGTTTCATCGTCAAAGTTAATTTTGCCTCCTAATTTTTCAATACGGGAAACCGTATTTGTTAGTCCATTGCCGTGAACGGTATCTTTTTTTATGCCAATACCATCGTCGGTATAATAAATATGTAATTGATGGCCTGTCTTTTCAAAACGAACCACGACATGAGCAGCTTGGCTATGTTTATCCATATTGACCATCAACTCTTGTAACACGTGGCGAATATTGTCTTTACCTTCTTGATCGATGGCGTGCCATAGTTCTCCGTCATTCCCGGCTATCAGTACTCGGCGGTTCTCGGTAGCAAAAGATTTGATGAGCTCGGTGAGCCGCTCGTGATAGGGTTGTTCAGTTTTCGGTTGCTCTTCGCTCTCATATGATATATCCCGGGATCGGTTGTACATCTCTTCCAACTTATCAAGTGTATACTCGCGATCGATTACCTGCTTGTATTCGATTTCTTTCATGACACGGTAGAGGCCATTGGCTACGACATCGTGTACTTTTTTGGAGGTTTCTAATTTGCTGGCCTTGATTTGGTTCTGTGCTTCGAGCTCGAGTCGTTGCTTGCGCTTTTTGTAATAGAAGCTTCCGCCGAAAATCGCAACAAAGAGAACAAGGCTTACGCCGCCAGTGATGGCGCGTTGTTGGGTGAGCCGGTTGGCTTTCTCTGCATTGTCTTTTTGCAATAGTAAATTATCAGATTTGTTTTTTTCAACTTCGTAACGAATTAATGCAAATTGATTCTTTGCGGCTGCTCGGGCAACCTGGACGCTGTCGTTGAGCTCGCGATAGGTTTCGAAATATCCTTTTACGGAAGCTGGGGGACTGAGTTTAATTAGTCTTTGCAATGCCTTTATTTGGTCGTCTGCTCGTTTTATCCTGGAAGCGATGGCATATTGCTTACGGGCATAGATTAATGCGGAATCTGGATTACGCTCTGCGTAGTAATCAGTAAGATGCGCTAAACTGGCATTTTGTCCCCACAGATCTTTTTCTCGCTCTCGAATATTTAGTGCTGCTAAAAGTTCGGGTGCTGCATTATAGGTTGGATCGTTCTGCCATTTGGCTTTCGCAAAATTGGACAAAACGCGTGCATATTCTTTCGGTTTCTCATTCGCATCTGCTAGGATCATTTGGAATATGTTGAAGGCTTCTTCGTAACGATCCATATGCTGATAGGCGATAGCCATATTATTTCGGTAAATGAGCGTATTTAAAGAATCATCGGAAAATTTGATCGCTAATTCATAAAAAGAAATAGCGCGCGTAAAGTTTCGGAGGTTGTCGGTTGTTGTTGCTAGATTGTTATAATTTGTACTGATATAGATCCGATGGTCGGGGTTTAGCTCGTCTAGATAGTCTCGGGCTTGTAACGATGTTTCCTGGGCGCCAAAATAATCTCCCTGCTCGCGCTGTGTAATCGCCATATTGATCAAACAGTTTGCTGTATTGAGGCTATCGTTTGCTTCAATAAATAGATTTTTTGCTTTGTCGAACGTTAGGAATGCACTATCTGTCTTGCCTGCATCGAGATATTCGAACGCTTTCGTGTAGTACGGACGTGCATCGACTGGGGATTGTGTAACTTCTTCTTGCGCACAGGACAAGAGGGTTAAAAATAATAGGTATAGGTATAAGTATTTCAAGGCATTCAATTTGAATTTGAATGTACGAAAAAATATAGAATAAAAAAGGGACAGCCGTAAGCTGCCCCAAGTTTAAAAATAAATATACTTCCCTAGGAACTATGGTAACATAGGAGGTATAGGTAGTGGACAAATTGGAGGTACAGGAATCGGAAGTGGTGGAATTGGAGGGCGAACTGTCCCTGTTTCTCCGCCGTCTTCATCGCCATTATCGGTGACCTGTACGGTGATCTGCGCATTGTTTATAGGTGTAATGGATGGGGAACCTAGTCCCATTAAAGCGGTGATAATTAAATAAATCATTGTTCAAAAAATTAAAAAGTCAAAAACTTGGTAGGTCCGCGTGCTCCATGCACAGGATTGCTACATTTGTTTTCAGAAGGCCTTCTGAATTTTTTGGGAAGTATGAGCTTCAATCGCGGGAGTCAGTAACTGCTTCCCAAACCGGCTAATAACTACCGCGATGTCTTCTCGTTTTGAAATCTGTTTCGTATCTTTATTCTGCTCGAACTAATCGATATGTGAACTGATTACGAAAGCAAATTTATGACACATAACAACCTAATCATCAGACAATTCCGATGTTTCCGCTAATTCCGATACTATTCCGAAGATTCCGATGGATTTCCGATTATTCCGGTAAAGGATGGCTTGAAAAAGAGATATTTGGTTTACGGTTTTCCGTAAATTCCGATGGTGCAGTTGATTTAATTTTGTGGTGATGTTTGAAAAGTTTCAATTGGCAGTACGAAATGCCTACCTAGATTTAAAGAAAAATAATAAGCTTCGCTTTGACCGTGAATGGCCATCTCCTGGTGAGCTAAAAGATTGGTGCTTGGTAGTGTACAGTAAAGGCATATCTAAAGATGATGAAACTATATTTACAAGATTCTTCAATCGTGACAACAGTGATGATACGATTGAGACGAGTATACGAAATATTGATTTAGACAGGCTCCGGCCTTTACGGAACTTTATAATTGGTGAAACTAACAGAAGACCTGACGAAAATCTTGTGAAGCTACTAGCTATACTTATTGATTTTAGCCCAAGACCATACAGGCTTCAAGATTGGATTATTGATCAAAACCCCGAAAATTCAGATGTTAATATTGATAATAAAATAGGGGATAAAAATGATCAAGATGAACATAACATCTTATCAGATGAGCTGACAAAAAATGAAATAAATACTGATCTAGAAAAAGGTGGTCTGACTTCAACGGAAGACGGAAGACAGACAGTAGAAAAGGAAGTTATTGGCATTGTTGAAGAGGAGGAATTTAATAACGTAGAAGAGATTAAGGGTAAGGATACCGCAGAAAAGGAGTCGTCTTTTGTGAAACCGGCTTCATTTTTTAAGCCTACCACCCCGATTCCACCTAAGCAAAATCGGCGCATCTTTTACCAAACAGGGGCTGTATTGGCAGCCATTGGGCTATCTATTGCAATATACTTATTGCCCCAAAACCAATGCATGTGCTGGCAGGAGGATCACTATGTGGCGGTGGATTGTGAGGAGAAAATATTAGGTACTGAAGTCATCGCCTTAGACGCGGATAAATTGAAATACTTTGAAAAGATTAACAGGCCAGATACCCTTACCAAGGAGCATGTAAATAGGGTTTGGTATTCAAAGATTAATAATCAGGTGGAATTCTTTACGGGTCCTGGAATGCACCCGGTGCATGATCATAGATCGCTAAAGGCTGCGACCATCCATATCATAGAATCCTATGCCCTAAACGATACCACTGCAAATGACCTCGTGCGGGACTGAGGCATCAACCATCAAATGAGAACAACCATTAAATGAGGACTTTCTTAAATATACCTATTACTTTGAAATTAAGCAGATCATCGTCTGCAAGTTCAATAGGTTCGTAGCCGAGGTCGTGCGAAAGAGGTCTTAAGATGATCCGCTCGTGTTGCCAAGTCTCCTCTCCTACGGCTTTATGACTATCATATTCCTTAATGGTATAACGGCCTCCGTGGTCCGGATCTTGTATATTCGACGAGCTAACCAACGTGATCAGGCCTTTGCGGCTGCCGCCAGCATATCTTTTAAAAAGGCACACACTTCCATCTGGAATGATCTTATTCATAGAGTTCCCTATTACCTGACACGCAAAAAGGTCGTCGGAATATTGGACATCTTCTGGAAGCACGATATAGCGAATCTCGTCCGATACTTGCTCTCCCGTAAAATAGCCGGCTGCAACCTTAACATCATAAAAGGGTACTGACCGTTCGGTCGGCAAATCGGAAAACTGTATCGTGGGTTTCTGAGGTTGGCTCGATACCATCTCTATATACTGCGCAAAATAGGCTCGTAAACGTGGATTACAAACGTAGATATATGTTCCGCGGATGCCCCGAAGACAGATGGTCTTGTATATATTGAGGATATAGTCGTGCAGTTCTTGTTCCGAGCGGACGGACGTCTTTCCTGCTTTGTCGTGGTAAGCACTTTTGTTGACTTCGATTTGCTGGGTCTCTGGATTATAGTCTATCTCGTTTCCGAAGATTACTGCAGCATAATTGAGATCATACCCTTGCGTGGTATGAATGCATCCCACTTCGTCAATCGCAGTTTTACTGTTCACCCAATCGGTACTGGTCTGATTCCAGCGGAGCTGAATATCATCGATTTCAATATCGAAAAGGCTACTGTCTTTCTTCGATTTCCAGGGCCAGGCATAACCTGCTATTAATCGGGCTAACCCATATTCTTTTTCTCGCTGCTGCACGGCATCAATCATTTCGGACAGCTTGTCGAAGAGCTTAAGATCGTAAGATTTCGGTGTGTAGTGCGACGCCTCGCCCGGTCGGTATAATAACTGCTCTAGAAAATTGACATAATCTTCACCGCCGAGTACTCGAAACTGCGTCTTTAACCGTAGTTCCTGTGTGCTCGGCTGCTGTAAGAGCTTATCGAATTCGTCTTGCCGGATATCGGACGGTTTGATGCTCTGCTGCCTGTCGTAAAACAGAATGGCTTTGTTGGACTGTTCCTGTATCCACTCTAATTCATTTGTCTCTTCCGGGATCTTACCCATCCGCTGTGCGGCCTGATCGAAGTAATTGAAGTAACTACCTAACACCACCCTTCGCCGTAGGCGATGGGATTCGTCAACTAATACGATGTCGTACTTTCCGTTGGTTACCTCGCTCGGGCCGACGACCATCTTGGGTGAAAGTCCTTTTACTTTTTTGAAGACCTTCGCGAGTGTCTTCCGGAAGGATGCCATGGGTACGACCAGCGCCATTTTAGGGTGCGGATATTTTGCCTTTAACTGCTTAACGAGTGTGACAAAATCCTTTTCGCGCTCGCCAAATTCGGTGAAGTTAAAATCGGCAAGATCGGTATTTAACAGTTTGAACAGGAAGATCGCCAAGACGGTCTTACCTGTGCCCGCACCACCATGTACAAGTACATTTTTCTTCTGATCGTCGAGAAGTACCTCCATGATTTGATAAAGCCCTTCAAGTTGATCTTTGCTTAAATTCTTGTAGGGTGAATATTTAAAGAGATCGGAATTGCTTATCGTCTCGATGGATTGTGTCGTGATGCCGTTCTTGCGAAGTTCATCCCATATTTCGCGAAAGATATTCCAATAAACGTCTTTGCGTTGGTAAAAGTTGTGATTGGCTAGACCAAGATTTCCGTTCTGGAGCCGGTACTTTCCGTCGCCAGCCATATAGCGGATCAGATTGGCTTCAATATCCAGTGTGGCCGATTTATTGAAGAGTTCGGAGGATATGAGGTGAACGGTGGTTAAATTCCTTTTCCGCTCGTGTTGGAGGTGCTTCGTCATACGGCTAATGCTATCGGCCGTCTCGCCCACATAGGCCTCGCAGATCTTTTCATCGCTCAGGATATAGACTAACGGCCAATTGTCGTACTCATAGATATTGGACTGTACGGATCTGCCCAGCCCGTTGTTAAAGGGATATTTGTTTATGGCAAACTTTAATCCGTCACTCATAGTTGGTTATACTTCTTTGCTGTGCCCTTGGCTTTATCTACTGGATATTTTTGATTATTAAGGGCTATTTTGTCTTCAATGATCTGCTTGACATCAAACCCATTCTTATCGGCTAATAGCAGCGCATACATAAACACATCGGCTAGCTCTTCTTTTAGTTTCTCTGGACTGGCTTCCTCATTACCTTTCCATAGGAAGAGTTCTAGAAGTTCGGATGTTTCGATATTTAGCGCCAATGCCAAGTCCTTAGAATTGTGGAATTGTGCCCAATCCCTCGCATCCCTAAATGCACGTATCTGCTGTATGAGTTGTTCAATATCTGTCATGATCTGCTTTGAAGATAAGCTAATGGCTAAATTTAAGAAATTTATGCTTGCCTTGACGCATTAAATGTAAAAGATGGATTACTCCTTGCTCTTACATCTATTATATGTGGATATGTTCTGAAGCGATGGGGAGAAACTTAAAATTAGTATACCCCATTAATTTCAATGGGAGTTTTTGTTGCCATTTTGATATTATAGATATTTTCATTCTGTAATTTACGCTAATAACTGGGATACATATCCAGCAGGTTTCTATACAATATAAGTCGTTGTGACGATTGATTTCAGCAAGAATTGCTATCTTAGTCCTTTATATCTAGCAGTTTATGAGCAGCATTATAGTCCGTTTCAAGGAAATTGTGGTCAAACAGAAAGAATTGAATTACCATTTCCCGAACATACTACGAAAACCTGCTTCCATGCAGGATATCCGAAAGACTGAACTAGCACTTGACCTAACTTTTAATGACGAGCTCAAGGAACTTTATCTCTTCGCTGATGGAACCGATATTGATAATGTAACACCCTCGGGCTTTACGGGGCTAATACCGATACACAACTTTTTATCGTTGGAAGACGCTGTACGCTACTACTATGAAAGTATGGAGTTTGAAGAAAGCTTTCATAACTGGACGAGAGACTTTTGCCCAGGTCGGCACTTATTTCCTTTCCTGGAAGATGGTGCCGGAAATTGCTATTGGGTCGACTTAAATGAAGGCACACCCGACTATGGCAAAATATTTTGGACAAATACATTTGGTACGGATCCTGATTATTGCTACAACTCATTGGCAACTATGTTCGAAGTCATTGCAGAGGCTTATCGGACAAATATCATATTCGTGGATGATGAAGGTTATCTAGATTGCAAGTTTGAGGAGTTTGAAAAGCTTTCTAAAAAGACTTCCAATTAAATATGAATAAAAAAGATGGTCATATTGTATACGGTATTACAGGCAAAGCGATATTAAATTTGAAGGAGATGTTGCTGCAATTTTGAGACAAATTATTTAATTCTCTCGTCTTGCCTTTGCTGGGGTATAACTTTCTAATCTATGTATAATTTCGTTATCAAACCGCGTTTCTATTCTTTCTCTTTCCTGATTATATAAGTCGTTTTCCAATATCCAACCCCTTCCTCCGTTGTATTAAAAGTTAATAGCATTTTTAATGACTCCGTCGGGCAAAAAATACCGGCGTTTAACAAAATTCTCCACAAACCCTAACTCATTTTCCTTCCAAAAAACTATTTACAACATCGTTATTCATAATATAGGGGTCCCACATATTTTTTGAAATTCGAAAGTCATCTGGTATATTTAGATAGGCCTTCTCGCATACAACTTGAAACTCCTTATGAACCTTGAATTTCAGATCAAGCCCCCCAAAGTAATACACTTTAAAGCCTTCTTTGACTACTTCTGTCTCATAATTTTCAATAATTGTTAAAACATTTTGAAACACCAAAATGGCTCTATCAACATATTTCATTTCATCATCAGGGTTAAGGAGATGTTTGCTCACCCCTATATTGAAAAAATAAACATAAGTGTCATGACGATCTGCCTCTATCTTTCCAATATAAGAATCAAACGAATGGATCTCGTCAAAGCATTCTACACATATTTTCATATTATAACTTATTGTCGTTGAAGGATTATTTCTTTTATCGTTCTTTCATTTTTTGCGCAATTGGTTTGAATGATACGACGCTATCCTTTTTTATTGTCTTACCCACGGATTTACGCAATCGTAGGTGATATTGTTTTGTAGCAAGTTTTTAGTAATTTTAAAAAACAATTATTAGTCTATAAAATTTTACGCAAAATAGAAATATTCTGAAGATTAACCACAACCGATGAAAAAAATAATTGAACTAAGACAAGTACGTCTAGCGCTCTGCATAGCCGTTACGGCTAGTATATTTTCAGCTAGCGCTCAGACTACCGACACCGTTTATTTTAATGCAAAATGGGAAAAGACGGATCGTGACAATAAGCACTTTTACCGTGTTATATCTCGTAACGATAATACCAAACAAATCCGCGTACAGGACTTTTATCCAAATGGAGTTAAGCAAATGAATGGATGGTATAGCTCATTAGAGCCTGAGGTAAGAGACGGGGATTTTACTTGGTGGCATGAGGACGGGATAAAGCACCGCAAGATGACTTTTGACAAAGGAGAGCCCACGAAGATCACCGAGTGGGATAAAGAGGGAAAAATAACACGACAGCAGGAAGCTGTAAAAACGGTTAGTCATATTAATGGTGAACGCGTGCGCGACCGCAAAGCACTGGAGAAAGCGCCTGTCTTCAATCGCGGAAAATCTTCGTTTCCGGATTATGTAACCAGACATCTCGAATATCCAGCTGGCGCAGAAGGAATAAGGGGCGAGGTAATCGTCCGTTTTGTGGTGGATAAAAATGGAAGAACAAGGGATGCCGAAGTGGTACAAAGTGTGCATAAAGTTCTCGACGACGCTGCACTTGACTTGATAAACTCTCTACCCCGGTGGACACCGGGAGTATTGGATGGTAAGAATGTCGACATTAAGATGGAGCTACCATTACGTTTTAATCGCTGAAACCTACAGGTCGAGATCATACTGATACCGCAGGATAACTAGATTATAAAGAAAAAGCTTATCCCAACCACGCCATAGGTTGTTATGTAAATTATCTGGAAATTGGCAAGCTGATCGTATTGCCTGTTTTTGAAGTTCGGGGCAATAAAGATCTAGAAGTCGTTGATCTGTTTCATCAGATATTTCCTGACAGCCATATTGAAACCATAAAATTCAACGCCGTAGGTCATTTCGGCGGATTACTGAATTGTGTAAGCTGGAATACTTTCCGCCTAAATAAACAAGAATTATGATTGTAGGATAAAAGCTAATTTGGAATTGTCGCCACGTTGTGGCGACAATCTTGATACAGAAATTTCATTAAAAGTGGCATGTCGGAATTTCCGACATGCCACTTTCCTCTTGTTTTTATATGTTGTTAATCTAGGCTTTGACAGTACTTGTAAAATTGAGGGTAACGTAGTCTCACTTAAAGTTATTCCAAGGTTTTGCCATCATTGCTGTATTTCATGAATAGTTCATTGATACAATGATATAAAAAAGTCATTTTGTTTTTTCACAACGTCATATTCTTCTAAATTCAACATTTAAAACACGCTATACTCCCATTTCACTATTTTTCGGAAAAAACTTATTAAGATATTCGCTACCTAATGGCGAAAGCTCGTAACCTACATTATGGCTAATCGTTAAGCCTAAGTTTTTCAGTTTTCGAATATTTAGTTTTAGCCATTCTTTTTCAAAGCCTGTTAGTTTTGCAATACCTATGGCGTGTAAATTGGGATTATCTTTTATCGTAAACAGTATTTTTTCAGTCCAATGGCCTTGTTTACTGTAAAGGTCTAAACGCTCTAATCGACCTTTTAACTCCTCAAATTGCTGTTCTGACAATCCTGTTTGCTCCCTCAACTTAATTCGTGGGTCTTCGGCATGATAACGAACGGATATTTTAAAAATCGTTCCTGTGCTATTGTGGGTAAATGATTTTAGCAACTGCTTTTTGTCCGTAAAGCCTGCCTGTACTGCCTCTTTGTCGGTTATATCATTTTCGTTTACAGCTTCAATCGTGCCGATTTCGAGCAAGCCAACAGATGTATGCAAGAGACTTCCGCTTTTAACGGAAACCTTTTGCCACTTACGAAATGCCAAAGTGATTTCTCCCGATTTAATACCTTGCAGGTGTACTCCCTTAAATAGCATAATTATAATTCTTTTACATACTTGTTCAAATCAAATGACTTTCTACCAAGTAATTTTTCAAGTATACTGTCCACATGTGAAAATTCGCCTATCTTAATCCCGTTGGCCATACTGACCAATAAATCCACGACTTCGACAGGCATTTGATAGCTAATCAGTTCTTCTCTGAAAACTTCATCCGAAATATCAACGTGGTTTACGGTTGTACTTTTTTCTTTACTTATCACCCCTGCCAATTCATCAAATGAAAATGCTGTGCTACCTGTTATTTCATAGGTCTGGTTTCCATGTGCATTTCCCGTTAATACGTTTGCAATGGCTTCCGCTATGTCTGTCCGTGATACAAAACTTACTTTTCCGCTTCCCGATGGATAACGGATTTCGTTCGTTTGCAAGGCATTTCCAATCAGTTCGGGTATGGCTTCCATATACATGCTGTTTCTGAAAAAGGTATAAGGGATATTTGTTCTCCTTATCAGTTCTTCCGTATGGTATTGTGTTTGCGTTCCTTGAAAAACGGTGTTCGGTCGGGCTTGTACCATACTTGTATAAACAATGTGCTTTACGTTGTTTTCCACTATTGCATTTACCACATTTCTTTCCTGCTGTTTGGCTGTTTCTGTATCCACCCCAATAGTAGATATTTGCAATACTGTCTCTACACCTTTGAAGACCTCTTTAAGTGTGTTGTAATCGTTGTAATCCGCTTGTCTGGTGGTTACGCCCTTTTCCTTAAATTCATTTACCGTTTCGGGGTTTCTGACAATGGCAACAATATCGGTCGGTGCGACTTTCTGTAACAAAAATTGAATGGTCGCTTTGCCTAAATTTCCGTTTGCTCCTGTAATGGCTATCATAACTTTAATTTTTCTGTAAAATTAACAACCTTGCTTTACTGAAAATTGGATAAAACCGACAACCGGAGGAATTGCGAGGAAGAGGAGTTTAGTAAATTTGAGTACGACAACTTCAATCGTCATTTTCGAGGATATACGTAAATTGCTTATATTCGCAGTATGAAAAAGTCGGATTAGCATATACAACGGAAATAGTTTCTTATTGAGGCAATATCTTATTGCCCTATTTTTCTATTGTATTTATTTTTAAAAATATGCTAAAATGATGAATTTTTTCGAAAGCCCTTTTAAAGGCAAAATAATCAAAGACCACATCACGAACCCCAACATTATTGCTGGTAAGTATTCCTATTATTCAGGTTACTACCATGGACATTCTTTTGATGATTGCGCACGTTATCTATTCCCTGATAGAAGCGATGTTGATAAACTGATTATAGGTTCGTTTTGTTCTATTGGAAGCGGAGCCAGTTTTATAATGGCAGGAAACCAAGGGCATCGGTACGATTGGATTTCCAGTTTTCCTTTCTTTTACATGATGGAGCAAGTCGATGGTTTCAAAGGTGCCGTTGACGGATTTGCCGGTGCCGGGAACACGGTGGTCGGTAACGATGTTTGGATTGGCAGTGAAGCCATGATTATGCCCGGTGTGACGATTGGAAATGGTGCAGTTATTGGTAGCAGAGCATTAGTTACTAAGAATGTTGCCCCTTATACAATAGTCGGTGGCAATCCTGCAAAACCAATAAAAAAGAGATTTACAGACGATGAAATCGAAATGCTCTTAGAAATTGAATGGTGGAACTGGGAGGAAAAAGTATTGGCAGAAGCTATTCCTTTAATTTGCACCGGGGATGTAAAATCGCTTTATGAGTTTTACTACAAACAGGTGAAATAGCTATTTTAAGTCCCCTAAGCGGGGACTTATTATTTTAAAATCGGATCTTTTTCACTTTACACCTGCTTAGCAGAACCGAAAGGCGATTAAATCTTCCATTCGGGAAAGTTCGCTACCTGCTCGTTCGCCTGACGTAGGAAGCGTTTCGGACTTGTTCCCGAAAATTCTTTGAACTCTCTGATAAAGTGCGATTGGTCGTAATAATTACATTGATAGGCAATGTCGGTCAGCTTGTCAAATTGGTTTTGGCGGATGTTCTCTAAAGCTAGTTGAAAGCGGTTTATCCTTGCATATAGATTTGGGGATATACCTATATGCTGTTTAAAATACCGTTCTAATGAACGTTGGGATAGGTTCAGTTCACTCTGTATTTTTGGTAAACTCACTCCTTTTTGAAGCTGTGCGGTTGCAAAATTTACTTTTTCGTTTTCGGTACTTCTTTGTTCAGCAAGATGTATCAAAAAGGAAGACAGCAACTCTATTCGCTGGTTGGAAGAAGTCGTATCGGAAAGTTGGTCAGTTATATTGGTATTAACCAGTTCGTCTATGCTAATATGTTGATTTGTCAACTCATTAGCATCTACTCCAAAAATGGATTTTAATGCGGTCGGTTCAAAATAAACGCCAATGTTTCGGAAACTTTTTATTGCTCTGTGTTCTGTGTACCGTGTAGTCTGCCCATATAAAAACAATTGCGGTAACTCTTGACTGTCTTTATCATGGAATGCTTTTTTGTTTTCCTGAAAAATAAGTCCCGGCAGGCCGTCCGACATTATCTTGAAAGTCTTTTGAGAAAAGTCTAAACTATCATCTTCCAATATCCAAAAATAGCGAACGTATTTCCGCAATGGTTCTGTTGGATATATTTGTTGATAGTTCATTCTTCTTCTTTTATAAACCATTAAAGTAATAAAATTTTACAACAAAATCACTTTTTCTCCCTTGCTTGCGCTGGTTTGTAACCAGTGCGCATCATCTCCCGTACATCACCTCTTGCCAAAGGTCTGCCAAGCCCAACAACCATGCAAAGCACCAGAAACATTTGCTCCGCGGAGTATCCCTTCGGTCGGTTCCAGCGCTAGCCTTGGTATCGTATCACTAAACTGGAAATACTGTTATAAAAAACTAAGAGCCATTCCTACGTAGAATCGCTCTTATTATAATATCTCAAAAAAGATACAAACTTTTCAAATTCTTCGATGCTTACAGCGCATTTACCTGATCTACTGTAAGACCTAATGCCTTTGCAATATCAGCAACTGCTACACCCATTTTCTTAAATTCTAAAGCAGAATCAAGTTTCTCAGCTAATTTCTCAGCCTCGGCCCTCGCACGCTCTTTTTGAATCCCTTTCTCTATCCCTTGTTGAATCCCTGCTTGCCGTTCTTGTTTTTTTAATATTTCTATTACACCCATGTCTATTGTGCCTCCGGTCACTTGGTAAATATATGAATCAAACTTAGTGAAAATTGTCTTACAGAAACAATCTTTCACGGTCTCTCATCGACCTATGAGAAATCAATTCTTCGATGAAATATACGATTTATTCAATGCCATAGCCACAGCTTTGACTTCTTGTCAAGTAGAAGCTGTGGGCATTTTTGTTTATTAGGTCCGCAGGAGTGCAGGCCTTTTTTTGGTTGCTTTTATCAAAAATTAGTATGATATTAGATTAAAGAAATTATTGACCCCTATACTCAAATTTAAATAAACGGGAGATGTATCACAAAGTATTATTATTAACCTTGCACATCTTATTACTCTTAGCACTTTGTGGATGCAAAAAAGAACGAGAAATTGATGAAACGGATATCCTTACTTCGAAAATTTGGAAACGTACTATAAACGATCTAAATCCGTCCAGTAATCCTCAAGGTGAATTTTCTTATGCGCCACTCAATGACTGTGATAAAGACAGGACTTATTCATTTTCAAAAAATGGGACATTGACACTTATCAATACGGGCACGAAGTGCCTCCCCGATGAGACGGAAACTACTTTAGTGAAATACAATTACAATAAAGAAAATAACGTGCTTACAATGGCAGCCAACATTTTCACTATCCTTGAAATTAGCGAGTCTCAGATTAAATTTAAGCACGTATTCCCAGACAATTCAGGAATTAGAGATTATGTATTTATTTTACAATAGTCCTGCTTTGATTAAAATCGAATATTAAAAGCGCACTTCCTTATTTTCCGACAAATTACCAAGTTGAACCACACTTGGTTGAATATGCTAGGACTTTAAATCGCTTTAAGTTATTACCGAAAGTGAGCAAAATTTCAAACAAATAAAAGAACAAAAAAACTATTTTTTTTAGCAATTTCAAAAGTTTAGTAAAAGGATTTTTGTTAGATTTGCTAAAGAGATCCCATTTATGAAGAATAGTACAAAGATAACGAATGCGAGTATAGAGTCGGCTGGCTTACCGAAGGATGCAAAACAGGTCATTGCTGAATATATATGGAATGGATTTGACGCTAAAGCTTCAACAGTATCTATGGATATCAGTAGCAATCAACTGGGCTATATAGAGCGTATCCGTATCTCGGACAATGGTGAAGGTATTGCTCCTGATACCCTAAATTATTCTTTTGGCAACTTTCTGGACTCTTTAAAAAAAGGGCAGCCGAAACGCACGTCGTATACTCGTGGCAAGAAAGGAAAAGGACGTTTTTCTTTCTCACTATTTGCAACACGTGCTACTTGGCATACCGTGGTCGCTATAAGTGATCAGTTGATGGGATATAAACTCCTAATCGATAGGGATACAAAAGAAGAATACGAAAACTCAGAACCACAACCTGCTACTGCGTCGAGTACGGGTACCATGGTGGTACTGGAAGGGGTATTTGGTGTGAATGCCGCGACATTGCAGTCTGAAGAATTTGTAGATTTTCTGGCGCAAGAGTTTGGTTGGTTCTTGCATCTCAACAAGGATGCAGGATACAGTATCCAGATCAATGGAAAAGCTATCTCTTACCAACAGCTGATTCAGGAGACGGACGAGACTTCGTTTACGATATACAGTCCCGAAGAGAACTCTTTTGTGTTTAAGGTAAACTATATCCGGTGGCAATATCCTATTGGAGATCGCTACTACTACTATTTTTTAAACAGCCATAAAGTGGAGGTGGCCAAGCAGTTGAGTAGCTTCAATAATAATGCGATTGAATTCCATCATTCGGTGTATGTGGAATCAGCTTTTTTTAACGGGTTTGACCTGTCAGACATGACATTGTCGACAGAAGGAAACTTATTCAGTGAAAAGGGACAGCAGATAGTTTACCGCAAATTATTGTTGGAACTGCGTGAGATGCTTGAGCGTAAACAAAAGAAATACGTGCGCGAACAAGCGGTGGGTGTTAAGCTACAGGAACTGCTACAAAAGAATCTACTTCCACACTACAGTTCTTCTGCTAGCGATCAGAAACGTAAAAATACATTATTGCAACTGATACAGGAACTATATATTGCTGACCCACGAGCGTTTGTGGGTATCAAAGTAGATTTGATCAGAACGTATCTCGGATTCTTGGACTTGTTGCTACAAACTGATCGCAAAACAGAAATATTACCTATCGTGGAGCAAGCCATCCCGCTATCCGACAAAGAACGCGAACGGATCCGGAAGATTTTGGGTTAGATTAAAGCATTAATGAATTCGCTACGCAGTGCGTGATGAATTAGAGGGTGTACTGCTGCAGCATCTTAATGGATTGAGTACCCTTACCTGGGGTTAAAAGAAATCGAATAGAACGATCTCCCACAGTAATAATTGGTTATTTCAATTTTGAAAGGGAACTCGTGTTCAAATATGTTGAGACAGATAAGGTCAATAAAGCCGATAGCGTGATGTTGTCGGTAAATTAAAACAAGACCATTCATTAGTGCATGTAGTGGATTTTTTATTAAGTTTGTCTTCTTAACTTATCATATTATGAGTGCCGGCTTTATAACAATGTGTATCACTTTTGCGACAATGGGCTGGCTAGTCAATGTCGCGAGAGCAAAAGGATCTAGCACGCTAGTCCTAGAAAACGGAGATAGAGTCCTTAAAAATCATATCGCCTTTGCCGTCTTAGGCTACCTTATTGGTCTAGTTTTTTTATTTTTCATTGGACTCGGTTTTTATTTTGGTTGGGATTCGGCACCCGACAAAACTTGGACTTCCTATATTTTCCCTGTACTTATGCTGTTGGCCCTGCTTTATGGGTTTATTTACATTACTTTTTACTACTATAATCATCGCGTAATATATAACTCGGAAACTATTACAGCCTATGATGCTTGGGGAAGAGCAAAAACCATTAGATGGACCGATTTAAAAGATGCTGACGTCAATGTCTTTATGCAGGAGATCCGTCTATATTCGAAACAGGATGGTAGAATTGTAATGGGTCGCTATTTATATGGTCTTGACGACTTCTCGCAGGAGTTTGCTACGCATCACCCCTATCTTGTGCAACGCATACTGGATAAACCTTTGTATTAATAGCCAATGCTTTTTTACACCGCCTCAGATAAAGAAATCTTAAAGATAAGAAAGGAAATTTTTCTTGAAAGAGGAATTCCTGCTCTTTATAAAAAGGGATTTGTAAAGGCTCCTTTTTCAGGTTCTCTTTTCGGATGGCACCCCGGTATAGGACACTTGTACCAGTTATGCAGAATATCAGACTCTAAATTTTTAGAGATGGTATCTGTCGATATTCTCAGAGGCGATAGATGGATCCAAGTCGGGTTAAACATCTTCAAACTAACGCCAGCAGTGGATGATATAGAACAGCTTCAGGGGCTGAGTGGCATACAGTACAGTATACCGCCCAACAGTTTAACTTCAATGCGATTACATTCGGACGACATCCGGGGCATTCCCCTATTCAGCTGCGATTTCATGGCCGACCATCATAAACTAAAATATTCTTTTACAAAAAACGGATTTGAAAAACAGGTAAATAAATTGAGCAATCGGATCGAAAAGGATTTGAATGACATCGACTTCTTTATCAAAAGATGGCATGAACTTTATAGTCCTATCAAAACTACTTGGGAAGGTTTTATAGAAGGTTTCGAAAGTATGACACTTGCCGAACGGTTAGCAGCAACCGGACTGACCAAGCGATTTGAAAATGCTCGAAAAAAGGATAAGGAAGAAACAAAGCGAATTCTCAAATGGCTCAAAGTAGATGATAGTTTCGCTGATGAAGGAAAGTCGAATAGTTTTCAAGTTCTTTAAGTAGAGATACTCGTTCCTTCATTTTTTGCGCAATTGGTTTGAAATATCCCGCTAACCTTTCTTATGGTCTTATCAGTGGATTTACGCAGTCAGAGATGATATTGTTTTGTAGCAAGTTTTTAGTAATTTTAAAAACAATTATTAGTTTATAAAATTTACGAAAAATAGAAATGTATCTGTAGATTAACCAAAACCGATGAAAAAAATAATTGACCTAAGACAAGTACGTTTAGTGCTTTGCATAGCCGCTATGGCTAGTATATTTTCAACTCGCGAGGCTAGCGCCCAGACTACCGACACCGTATATTTTAATGCAAAATGGGAAAAGACGGATCGTGACAACAAGCACTTTTACCGTGTTATATCTCGTAACGATAATACCAAACCAATCCGCGTACAGGACTTTTATCCAAATGGAGTTAAGCAAATGGATGGATGGTATAGCTCATTAGAGCCTGAGGTAAGAGACGGGGATTTTACTTGGTGGCATGAGGACGGGATAAAGCACCGCAAGATGACTTTTGACAAAGGAGAGCCCACGAAGATCACCGAGTGGGATAAAGAGGGAAAAATAACACGACAGCAGGAAGCTGTAAAAACGGTTAGTCATATTAATGGTGAACGCGTGCGCGACCGCAAAGCACTGGAGAAAGCGCCTGTCTTCAATCGCGGAAAATCTTCGTTTCCGGATTATGTAACCAGACATCTCGAATATCCAGCTGGCGCGGAAGGAATAAGTGGCGAGGTAATCGTCCGTTTTGTGGTGGATAAAAATGGAAGAACAAGGGATGCCGAAGTGGTACAAGGTGTGCATAAAGTTCTCGACGACGCTGCACTTGACTTGATAAACTCTCTACCGCAGTGGACACCGGGAGTATTGGATGGTAAGAATGTCGACATTAAGATGGAGCTACCATTACGTTTTAATCGCTGAAACCTACTATCGTTTAAATTGTATAGTTTTTCGGATATTCCATAACGTTTAGGGTTCGAAAAAACCGCATAAAGAAACATTAACAGTCATATGTAAATCAAATATGAAAACCTCAATAAAAAAAATCTGCATCCTTCTTTTTTCCCCATTGTTCTTTGTTAATTGCACTATTGGGCAAGAGACCGGCTCGACCGCTATTGAAGAAAAAGAGCCTATCGAGGTTGTAAAAGAACGTATTCAAGCCTTCTTAGAAAAGGATTATTCCGAGCTTGGAGAACTGCTTTATGAATTTGAATTCAAGGTTAAGACGGACAATTTAGAAGATTACGAAGACGGTTATATACCATGGGCAAGCCTTTCCGATCCTAAACGCGATCTACCAAACCTGCATAATAAAAATGAGATCATCATCAAGTATCCTCAGATAAAAGTAATGATTGACTATCCGGTCACAAACATCTATGAATTTAATCTGAAATCTAAAAAAGGCTTCACAAGAGCACAGCTGTTGAGTGAAATAAGCAAGCATTATCACTTGATGTATGAGGAAGAAGAAAAGACAGCTACAATTAAAACCATTCCACCTGCCGAACGGACTAAAATGTACAACAGAAATGAAACAAATGGAAGATACGGCTTGTGGGGGCATGATATTTCGGACATGGATATATCTGGAGCAATGATCTATAAAAATGATAAAAACGAAATTATTATTGTTCCCTTTATTGAATCGTAGAGCGGTTTTTAGTTAAAAGAACAGTAATCCAATAAGTTTTAAAAGAAAATTACTTGAAAAAGCATAGAAAAGCAATGGATAAAGATCACGCTTTGCCGAAGCACTGGCGTATTTTTATCATTATTTTTGTTTTAATTTGTCTTTTATACCTTTTTATCAAAGGTGGAAACGGAGGTAGCTGGTATCCCGGCCAGCCAATACATATAAGATAGATAGGTTGCTCTATTACAGTGTGACGCAGCGGAAGTTGTTTACACCCTTGATGAGATAATGTTTTTTTAAGATCGTAAATAATTTCACTCTTCGTCAAACTATTTTTGAGCTGCAATAATCAATGATCCAGCCGACATCAAAAGGACATCTTTATCTTCGTTAGAATCCAACGCATGCCCCACAGATAGCAGTATATCTGTAATTGAAATCAAATACAATGGAACGATAAAATGAATTTGATTTATTATATTTAATCAAAAGAACTATGGACTTGTATATTATTGCCTGCATGGCTCTTTGGTTGTATCCATTTCTAGCTTATGTGATCTACCGAACGACATTAAAAGCTGCAAAAGTTCGGAGAAAAATACTATTAAGTCTTATAACCGTAAATATTGCTGGGATAATTGGATTATGTGCCGGAATTTCAACTTTATGGATCGTCTTAAATGCAATAATTGTTAGTACACTTTACCTCACAGTATGCCTTTTATTCTGGATAGGTCAGGATAGCAAGAGCACTATCATAAAAGTTCTCTCCATTATCAGCATGATTTTGACTTTTTCATCAGGTTTTTTTGCCGGCTCTGTAGGTCTATTGGGTGTAGCGTTTGCGCTTGGCGAATACACCCCGAGTTCGACAATTAGGTTAGATCAGGATTTTGTATACCAAGAATATCACCTGGGAAATGCATTGACAGATTATAAAGGTAAACGAATTAAAGTATCCAAAAAATTACCGCTAGTTCGATTTCTGCAGTGGAAGATATTCGAAAGAGAGTACTATGACATCGATGCGTATAAGAATCCAATGAAGGTACGATACGATAAGGAAGAGAAATCGCTTACCTTATCACCCATCGCAGGCAAATTTAAAAATGACAGTAAATATAAGTGGCCGGACATTATTCAGCTCATGCAATAAAAATAATTTGATGAAGTATCGATAGCTTTATAGGTTTGAGGTACATAATAACACCTGTTGTAGCTCGTTTTGCGCCACGAGGTTGCTATCGGAAATGTTTCTAAAATTGTAACCCACCACGTTCGACTGTCAAAAAGCAAAGTGCGTAAAATGCACACTAGTAGTTAAGAAAAATCGGAAATTCCGATTTTTCTTACCAATATTATAAAGACTGGTTGTTCGGAAATTCCGAACAACCAGTGCCAATAACGAACGCAACTGCTATTACAGCGAATTACTAGATCTCCGCAAACTCGTATTGCCTTGCTGTGGCAGGTAAGATAATAAGAACGTTCTCCTTACCGGAAGTAGTGACTTTCATGCAGCCTATTGATATACAAAAATATTTTTTTGCTGGAGATAATATCGGTTTAAACTTCGACGTTATATAGGTAATTTCATAATTTAGGTTAATAATTGGTTTGGTAAAATCCCGTTGCTCCCCGCTACGGGATTTTCTATTTGCTTGGGATTAAACAATCACTTTTGCGACAATGGGCTGGCTAATCAATGTCGCGAGAGCAAAAGGATCTAGCACGCTAGTCCTAGAAAACGGAGATAGAGTCCTTAAAAATCATATCGCCTTTGCCGTCTTAGGCTACCTCATTGGTCTAGTTTTTTTATTTTTCATTGGACTCGGTTTTTATTTTGGTTGGGATTTGGCGCCCGACAAAACTTGGACTTCCTATATTTTTCCTGTACTTATGCTGTTGCCCGTGCTTTATGGGTTTATTTACATTACTTTTTACTACTATAATCACCGTGTAATATATAACTCGGAAACTATTACAGCCTATGATGCTTGGGGAAGAGCAAAAACCATTAGATGGAAGGATTTTACTCTAAATTCTTCTAATAATTCTTCTCCCAAACCCGCTGTATAGATTTTTTGGGAGGTAACGAGTCTATTCCCATTCATATCCAATATTCGTTCTCAAGTGGCTGTGTGGGACTTTAATTGTGAGCCAATTGGTATCTAGGACTGCTTCGTCATACTTCCTCGCAGTGACGAAGGAGTACCTCCTGCTCGCGACGAGAACGATAACTTCTCTTGTACACATTTGAATTTAGTGATGCAACCATAGCGTGATCTTTTGCGTCTTTAAGACATGAAAGGCTTAGTAAATGCTTCGTATATTTTTCACCGATTCCTTTTCGGGATTCACCGAATAATTGGAGGTGCTGGTCTAATCGCCATTCCTTAGTGGGGACTTCTGCCCTACTTTTGATTCAACAATACGACATAACAACTTTTAAAACATAAAAAAATGAAAACAACTATCATCACCACCATCGCAACAGCTCTTATCTTATTTGCTTCTTCTATGGCATTCGCTGCTAAGAAAAACAGTCCTACGAAAAACATGAATGCTATGCGTACCATCGCTACGTATCTAGATGCTACCGCGTTAGGCAATGCACAATTTAACGAGCATTTATTTGCTACTGATTTCGAATACTACAACTCCGCCAACAATAACAAGCACAGTAAAAAGGACTATACTAAATTCTTAAAAGAAAACAAAGGATTGCAGTACAACTGCAAAACGACTTACGAAATACTGGATGAAAGCGGAAACTCTTGCGTAGCGAAAGCTACTATGGAGTTCGAAAAATTCACCCGTGTAGACCACATTACACTGAGCAACACCAAAAATGGCTGGCAGGTAAGCAAAGTGGTAACGACATACCCCTAAAACTGGGTATTTTTGTTTCAACCTAGGCCTGCAGGAGTGCAGGCCTTTTTTTTCTGAAAGTGTCTATTTCTCAAAGGCCATCAAGAACTTTCATGCCTGTTGGTGATTCAATGGATCATGAAAGTTTTGTTTAAAAGGGAACATTGATATTGGATATAGTGACCTTGGTTTTGTTTATTTAAAAATCTGGCCAAGCAGCTACCGGACAGCTGAATATGAAACTTAACTACAGGTTGTGAGGGAATAGAATATGTAGCGGTCGTCCGGTTTTGTTCCAATATCTTTATTATTGCTGATCGGTTTATGAGAAACATAATATAGGAACTTCAATTTTCCCTTCTTGCACATTTTTGACAAATCAACCCTTAAATTTGGGTATGTTTGCCATTTTTGGGCTATAGTAATCGAAATAAGGAAATGATAACAGATATTGATGAGAAAAACATTAAGCAAGTTTATAAAACATCTATTATCCAACAGACAGCGTATTGGTCTGAAGTAAAAAAACTCCAGGGACTGACATCAAAGGCTTTTAACTTTAAAACCCGGCAACGCGACCTTTTCGTTGACTGCATGGATAATTCCTATTTTATCGGAGATTTACTCGTGATCATTCAATCGATTGATAAAAATCATTGTATAGCTTATGTTCCCTATGGTCCTGAGGTTGAGCCTTCAGAAGAGTGCCAAGGTTTTTTTCTAGAACAACTTTCTGAAGGTTTGAGAGACTTTTTGCCTAACAATTGCATCATGATCCGATACGATCTGTCGTGGGAATCTCTGTGGGCCAAGAGCGAAATTTTCTATGCTCCTGACGGTACTTGGCTTGGTGCACCCGATTATGGTATCCAGGAAATGCGACTGAATATTAATACGGAAAATTGGCGCCTTAAAAAGGCGAATACGAACATATTGCCTTCTAATACCATTTTTTTGGACCTGAAAAGAAACGACGACTGGCTACTATCGACGATGAAACCCAAAACCCGTTACAATATCAGATTATCTTCTAAAAAGGGCGTGGAGGTTCATCTTTTGGGATTAGAAAGTTTAGGGATATGGTATAAACTGTATAGCGAAACAGCGATCAGGAATAATTTTGTATTACATGATATCAGTTATTTCGAAGCCATACTGTCGACCAAGGCAAATGACACGCTTTCTCCAGCAGATGTTTATTTATTGATTGCACAGATAGACAATAAACCCCTAGCGGCGATGTTCTTAGTGATATCAGCGCAAAGGGCAACATATTTGTATGGTGCTTCTTCGTCTGAAAACAGAAACTATATGGCAACGTATTCGTTGCAATGGCAAGCAATGTTATTGGCTAAAGAGAAAGGCTGCACCGAATATGATTTTTTCGGTGTATCGCCACAGGCTGACCCTGCTCATCCTATGTATGGTTTACATAGATTTAAAACAGGTTTTGGCGGCACCATATATCATCGTATGGGGTGCTGGGATTATCCGCTAGACGAAATAAAATACAAATATTACGCATCAACAGAATTTAGAAACCAAAGCTACCATCTTGTATAATATATATAACAGGAAAAGATTTTTATAACACTCTTTGCAACAATCATATGCCTAATTCTCTTCTGCGAGCCCTGAAGCGATCTGGTACGTGAAGTGAACTCGCCCTGTTCGGATACGCGCCAATAACTCATCGAAGTAATTGTCCCCTCCTGCCTGCTTAAGTAGCTCGTCATTCATCGTAAAGCCTTTGACAATATATTCGCGCAGACGTACTGTAGCCCCTTGGCGGAACTTCGTGCTTTGATGGCTAGACACGGTAGCCTACAGAGATAATGGCGTAGAGGTTGTAATAGTTGGTATCATAATTATTGCCTTCCGCAGCAGTTGTCCGGAAATTCCGGACAACTGTAATTTCGCTTAATTCTTGCATCTTTGACATAGACGGGGCTAATATATTCCTGGCCACTGACATAAGGCTGTCACTTGGCAGGCATAAGTTTGCATCATTAATTAAATCTTCTAAAGAATGAAAATGACAAACGAAAATAATTCTATGCTTAACGCAAGTAATTTTTACCAACCCGATCTTATTTCAGTCAACGGTGTGATACTGGAAGTATTTGAAGCGGGTAAACAAAATGCTGGAAAACCTATTGTGCTCTGTCACGGCTTTCCGGAACATGCTTTTTCTTGGCGTCATCAGGTGCCTCCACTTGTTGCAGCTGGCTATCATGTCATCATTCCAAATCAGAGAGGGTATGGCAACTCATCCAGTCCGACCGAAGTAACTGATTATGACATTGATCACTTGACGGGTGACCTCGTTGCACTACTTGATTACTTTGGATATGAAGATGCCACTTTTGTTGGTCACGATTGGGGTGCAAATGTGGTATGGAGTTTGGCACTATTGCATCCTGAACGGGTAAATAAAATAATAAACTTGGCTTTGCCTTATCAAGAGCGTGGAGAAAGACCATGGATTGAGTTTATGGAAGCAATATTTGGAGGAGACTTCTATTTTGTTCACTTCAATCGGCAACCAGGGGTAGCAGATGCTATAATGAATGAAAACGCATCCCGGTTCCTCCGTAACATATTCCGCAAAAACGTACCTCCCACACCACCGGAACCCGGAATGCTAATGATAAATCTCGCAAGAGCGGAAAAACCACTTGGGGAACCCTTAATGGAAGACAACGAACTGTCTGTATTTGTTTCTGCTTTTGAGTCATCAGGGTTTGCAGGAAGTATAAATTGGTATAGAAATCTTGATCGAAACTGGCACTTAATGGCGGACATAACCCCAATCATTCATCAGCCGACTCTTATGATATACGGTGAACAGGACACGATTCCAAAATCTGAAAACCTAAAAAATATCGTTCCTAATTTGGATATTGTTAGTTTGGAGTGTGGTCATTGGATTCAACAAGAAAAACCAGAAGAAACTACCCAATCGATTTTAAAATGGCTAGAACAACAAAATGCTTAATAGGGAAATAGCGCTATTCGATGGGAGTCTTTCATTACTTTTAATTGTCTCCACAGTGTAGAGACAATCACTTTAAATAGTGGTTCTTAAGAGGTGGCGTGGGAGAGCTATTTCTAATTTCCCCGTACAGGTCACTGGTCGTATTAATTCATTAAAACCGGATATGGTATTTAAGCGCAGATGTAATCCTCCAGTATAGTTATCATCTGCATTTCTCGCAAAGAAATTTAGCATGTCATTTTCGTGGAATACACCTACGCCCACAATCTCGTTAAAAACTGGCGTTATCTTTTTTCGGTTTCTAACGCTATCTGGGGCGAAATCTTGCGCAACGCATAGATACGAACTTGATAGTAGACAAAAGAACATCCACGCTTTCATATAGGATCTGATATTTAATTGGCTTTATGGTTATTAATGGCTCGCTTTTGGAAATTGCACCTTCTTCACTAATCAGATAATTCCCTTTCATAATCGATGTTGTTCATATATGCTTCCAACATGGTGTATCCATCCTCGGCAACCTTATTTCTATCGGCAGGATCGTACGGATCCAATCCCCGTTTCACTTCCCATATATCTGGCATGCCGTCGTGATCGCTATCTTTCGGTGGAGCGGAACTGCTGAGCACAGGCCATCCGCCTACATCTTTCTGCGAGTCAATGATCCCGGTTCTGTTTGCAGAGTTGAACAATTTATTATTTTCGTGGTATCCGCTGCCTCCGTATGTTGCAAATCCGTCTCTAGTCTCTGCGACAATACGGGAATCTAAGACATCTCTCTTCGGTAAATTGGCGCCCGCATGATCTAGCACCAATATATAGGCTTCTGGAGCGGTTTGTTCATGAATGGACATGGAAGGCCAGGCACTATCCAGCTTAATCTTCTCTAGAGGTATATTTGTCTGGACACCACCATTCCAGTTATCACGCGTTACCGTCTCATTCCCTGCTATTTCATTGCCAGCAATATACCACTTTCCATGATCGTCATCATTTCTTTGGGAGGGGTTGGCGATACGGTAAGCTACTTCTCCAGGCTGGGTTGCGGGTCCTGGTTTATAATAGTTATTAATTATATTAAAGAATGCGACATTAAACTTATCGTTACCGACCTGTTCTTTCTCGCCACCATAACAGCTATTGTACCCCCAATTGTAAATGACATTATTTCTGTAATCGGTATAGCCTGCACCTGACGCCATCCGTGGATTGCGACTGGTATGATGGGCCAATAGGTTGTGATGATAGGTACTGTGGTTTGAACCCCATATACCGCCAAAGCCATGTGTACCTTTAACGTGATTTGACGCGTACAAGCTTTCGGCAATGATACACCACTGCACCGTGATGCTATCGCAATGATAAATGGACATGGTTTCATCGATACTCCAACTGGCAGATACATGATCGAGTATGATGTTCTTGGTGTACCTGCTCGACACCGCATCGTAATCTATTCCGGACACGTCGCCGGGTCGTACCCGAATATATCTGATTATTACGTGATCGGCATCAATGCTCAAGGGATAGTTTTTGAGGCAGATACCATCGCCTGGGGCAGTCTGTCCGGCGATGGTGATATATGGATTTTTTATGTTTATCGGACGTTCGAGTTCAATGTTGCCAGAGACTCTGAAAACCACAGTTCTAGGACCCTCCGCGTCTACGGCCATCCGCAAACTTCCTTCACCCCGGTCATTGAGGTTCGTCACTTCATAAACGGCTCCGCCTCGGCCTCCTTTTGTATATTTTCCATAACCTTCGGCTGTTGGAAACGCAAGCTGCTGAGAATGGACCGCAGAGGTAAATATAATCTGGAGTACAAAAACCTGTAGCACTAGTGATAATAACTTTTCCATATTTTTTGCTATTTCTTTACGCATACCCCGCGCATTGATGTCTAATTAAATAATTGATAACATAAAGATATAAAATATTAGTTTAAGAACTTTTTCCCCATTGGTAATTAACAAAAACATAGTGTTGATAACTTCTACCCTACTTTTGAACCATATAATACAAAAATAAATCACAACAAGAAACCTGGCCGACTTGCATAGTAGTCACGTATTTATATTGCAAATGATGCTAAATTTATCTAAGTTTGACGTTCAATTCAATTGACCAGTATCTGCCAGTGGAGCAATACGATTTTAGTAAGGTATGCAGATCGATTTCAATAATATACAAAATGAAAAAAAAAGGTGGGAGTTTATTTACGACAATTTCTACCAGTCGCTTTGTTATT
Source organism: Sphingobacterium olei (assembly GCF_005048855.1). Classification (GTDB taxonomy): domain Bacteria; phylum Bacteroidota; class Bacteroidia; order Sphingobacteriales; family Sphingobacteriaceae; genus Sphingobacterium; species Sphingobacterium olei. The sequence goes on along the minus strand of NZ_SUME01000001.1, from coordinate 292,442 downwards.
TTTCAAATACGGTATTGCAAGACCAAGAGAAAGCACAGGATGTAGTACAATCGGCACTTATAAAGCTATGGCAGGATAAAACTGTATTCAAGGATGTCAATCACCTGCGTAATTTCTTGTATAAGAGTGTTCGAAATGCCACTATCAATGAATTGAACACTACAGCTACACACGAAAAAATTCTAGGGCGACTGGCCGATAATAATCCGAAACTGTATGAGCAAGATGACCATTTTCACAGTATAGTACGAGCTGAGTTGTATAGAAGAATTTTAGATGAAGTATCAAACCTACCTGATAAAACAGCTGAGGTATTCAAATTGGCTTTTTTAGAACAAAAATCTAATCAGGAGATCGCTGACCAGATGTCTATTAGCATCAATACCGTAAAGGTTCATAAAAATAATGCAAAAAAAGCATTAAAGCACACGCTCAAAGATCTGTTCCCTCTTGCAGCCTTGATCCTATGGGATACCTTTCAATAAAAAAGTTTCATTATTTTACGAAATCTGAAACACTTGATTTTCAGGGATAGTAAACGTTTTAAAAAAAAATTGCTATCGGACTAATCCTTTCGCCCGAGTTACTTGTATGGATTGTAAAACAAATCTCATAAGATGCCTGATAGAAATCCGCACGATTTAGCGGAAAAAATATTTTTATATAAAATGGACTTGCTAGGTCCGGCTGAACGTATTGTGCTAGAAGAACAAATAGCTGCTGATCCAAAACTAAAAGAAATTTTCGACGAGTTGAAAGATACAGTTCGAACGCAAAATGAGCTGGACCAGATGGCTCAGTTTGACCCGAAAGCTGCGTACACCGAAGCGCTGAGGAGTGTTCATCCGGTTAGCCACTTATATCGGATGCGTTACGGCCTTATCGCAGCTGCTGTTGCACTGGTACTTACATTTGGAATACTATTCCATATGCAGTCTCGGTGGGGGGTCGAATCCGATATATTGATTACGCAACAAGACACGACAAATGGCGTACAATTGGTACTGGCTACGGGCGAAACGGTGCGTATGGACACCATTTCTGCCTTACGGGCTGCGGAAGCAGAATTTGAGAATAGCAATGGCGTCCTTAGTGTAGAGGCACTTGGCGGTGTTTTGTCGTCACCGGGGAATAATAAGATCATTGTGCCCTACAAAAAGAAATATCAGATCGTACTGGCAGATGGATCGAAAGTCTACCTAAACGCGGGATCTACTTTGACGTTTCCGTCTGCATTTACTGGAAAAGAAAGAAGGGTACAGCTGGAAGGTGAAGGATTTTTTGAAATCGCTTCCATGGCAGACAAACAATTTGTCGTCGAAGCAGGAAAACAACAAATACATGTACATGGTACTGTGTTTAATGTAAAAGCTTATGGTGATGAGCCCTATCACTACACGACATTGATGGAGGGAAAGATTTCCCTGCGAGATTCCGAGTCCCAAAAAGAATTATTTCTTAAACCTGGGCATCAGCTGGAATACGAACCTTCGACGGGACATACTATATTGCGTTCGGTTAATCCCGCGATTGCCTCAAGCTGGACAAAGGGCATGCTAGCTTTTGACGACACGCCAATGGATGAAATACTGCGTCAGGTAGGACGCTGGTATAATCTCGAGGTCGCCCTTACAGATCAGGCCCTGCACGGTATATCGGCCACTGGAAAGATCCCTTTATACCCGGATGTCAATCAGGTATTGCGCAAGTTTGAAAAGCTAGGTGACGCTCGATTTCAAACAACTGCTCAGCGCATCAACGTAATGCATATTAAAAACACACAATAATCAACAACCCTTATCAAAGAATGAAGTATCGATTTTTAACCCGAATGTGGAAGGCTACCGCTTTACTGACTTTTCTCTTTTTAATGCAAACACCGCTTTACGCAACCCAGGCAATAGAGACGGTCAAGGTGACACTTTCGATCGTCAACATGCCGTACGAACGTATATTCAGCCAACTGGAAGTGCAGAGTGGGTATACTTTCCTTTATAAAAAGGAAGACATCCAAAATCTACAGTCCGGTAAGCTAGACGTCAAAGATCAACGGCTCGATCTAGTACTAAATGAATTGTGCAAATCCGTAGGATTAGTCTATGAAATCGATGACAAAGTGATCATTGTACGGAAAGCGGCCAGGCCAGTTAATCCGCATTCTTCAGCAACCACTACCGTACAACAGGAGCGCGTTATGCGAGGCCGGGTCACAAATGATGGGGGAAAGCCCCTAGGTGGAGTGACCGTATCCCTAAAAAATGGTTCTGGAAGGACGGTGCAGACAAATGAACAGGGGCTGTATGTACTGTCGCTGGCGCCATCACTCATTAATCCGGTACTCGTCTTCAGATTCGTCGGTATGGAGACACGGGAGATCGAGGCAACCAGCACTCAAAATGAAATTAATGTGCAATTGTTGGCTGCTGAGAATATGCTAGAGGAAGCGGTTATCGTAGGTGGGTATGGTCTCGTGCAGAAACGTTCGGACATGGTAGGAAGTGCCTTTCAGGTCACGGCCAAACAGATTAAAAATCTACCTGCGCAACGTATTGATAATATGCTAGAAGGGCTGGTACCGGGTCTCCAGATAGATTTCAATACCGATCAGGCCAGTAGTACACGGCCAAGAATGAATCTTCGGATTAGAGGAGAGGCCTCTCTTTCGGCATCTAACGAGCCGCTGTGGATCGTCGATGGAATCCGTGTATATACAGGTGACCGCACCAATATGATCCCCGGTATGAATACGGCGGTGAGCCCCCTATCCTACCTTAACCCAGAAGATATCGAAAGTATTACCGTGTTGAAGGACGCAACTATGGCATCTTTATACGGCGCGGATGGTTCTAACGGTGTCATACTTATTACGACAAAAAAGGGAATAAAAAGTGCACCTTCACTCAGTGTGACCAGTCGCTATGGTTTGTCAACCATAAACAAATCCACGCTATTCAAGACATTAGATGGCGAGCAATACCGGACGCTGGCTCGAGAATCATATCTAAATGTACCTGGCAACGATATCGCCTACTTTCCCTATCAGGATCTACCCGGTAATCCGTACAGCGCTACAAATACCGACTGGACGGACGTGTATTATGGGATAGGCACCTATTTTCAGAATAATCTGAATATCAGCGGTGGAACAGATGATGTGGGGTACTATATCTCGGGCGAGTATTTTATGAATGAATCTACCATCAAAGGAAATCGACAAGACCGCATGTCATTACGAAGTAATATTGATTTTAATCTTTCTGACAAGTTGAAACTGACGTTGCTAATGTCGGGTTCGTATAACGTAGACGATATTTTTAACCCATCAACAGACTACTATTCTTTCTTGCCTATTATCTCTCCATATAATGCAGACGGTTCGCCGAGACAAATTTATGATAGGATAGAGAGGATACAAGATCCGATAACCGGCGAATTTGTTTTGGGTGCAAGGTCGTATAAGTTTTTCAGCGGGGTGGCCGAACGCGAGGAAAATGACAATATGCAAAGAAGTTTTTACACCGTTAACAATCTGGTATTAGACTACTCGATTCTCCCCACGTTGAAGCTAACTAGCCAAGTAGGCGCTAACTATCAAAGTAACCACGAAGAGATGTACGCAGCGCGAACAAATTGGTCAGGAAAAGACTCACAAGGAAACCCTATGGGATATGCGACGCGTGGTCACGCTAATTTTCTACTTTGGTCGGCTATTGAGCGGCTAAACTACAATCAACAATTCGGCAAGCATACTTTAGGTGGCCTATTGGGATTTGAAGCCAGCTCTCAAGATAATAGAACCCTTAGTGCTAGAGGCAACGGCTTTGCCAATGATCACATCAAAGAGGTAAGCTATGCTGCTGTTCGGGAAAATGCGAGCAGCTCTTCTTCTAGGGTACGACGATCATCATTTTTTGCTCAAGGATCCTACAACTATGACAGTAGATACTATATCGCGCTTAACTGGCGTGCCGACGGCAATTCGGATTTTGGTGAAGACACGCGTTGGGGAAATTTTTGGTCTGTCGGATCTTCCTGGAATATCCACAATGAGGAGTTCTTTAATAGCGACTTATTAAAAGTGCTGAAACTCAAAGCATCCTTCGGTACCAACGGTAATTCAAGGCTGGGGAATTTACGTGCCCAAGGCCTTTATAATTACGGAACCTCCAGCAATTACTATGGAATGAGCGGATCCACCATGTCTAATGTATGGAACCGCCGGCTAAGTTGGGAGCAATCCTATATGACGAATATCGGAGTTCGCGCGAATTTCAATAACCGTGTCGATGTAGAACTCGAGTTTTATAACAAGCACACGGTAGATCTGTTGCAGGACCAGGATGTGAGTCGGACTACCGGTGACACCCGCGTGCCTCGCAATATCGGATCGACACTAAATCGTGGAATTGAGCTAAATATAGAAACGACGAATATTGATGGGAAAAACTTCAGCTGGGTCACATCTGCGAATATCTCCCACAACCGAAATAAACTCTTAGAACTATATAATGGCATACCGCAAGTGAGAGACCGTACGATCTGGACAGAAGGTGAAGATTTGGGTACTTATTATCTGGTGCGATGGGCGGGCGTAGATCCACGTGATGGTGCGCCGATGTGGTACGATGTCAATGGAAACATCACACATACGTTCAACCTCGGCGACCGTGTGCCATATAAAAATTCCACACCATGGTTCTACGGAGGAATTACGAACACCTTGCGATATAAGGACTTATCAATGAGCTTTTTGGCAATCTATTCAGCGGGAGGCTATCGCTTTACTTCATTTGGTAGAGATGCATCCTCCGATGGTCTGAACCTAATGACAAGCAACCAGTCTATCAATCAACTGGATCGATGGCAGCAACCTGGAGATCTCGCACTTTCGCCTAAGCCGCTATGGCAAGTGACGAATGCAAACTCGACACGAAACTCGACGCGTTACTTGTCCAATGCGACATTCCTTCGTCTAAAAAACGTAAGCTTTTCATACAACCTTCCCTACGACTGGGCGCAACGGATAGGTACAAGAGGAGCGAACATCACTTTGATAGCAGATAACATAGGATTATGGACACCATACGATAGATCTAACTGGAATTCCTTTAAGCAGACTATGTCGGGGTATCCGATGGAAACCACTATATCATTGGGTCTCAATGTAAAACTCTAATTTACACCATTATGAATATACAACAAGTTAAAATATATAGCACGCTCACACTACTCCTTTTTGGCCTTAGTGGATGCAAAAAATTCTTGAACGTGATGCCCGTGGGCCAAACAACCATACCGGTACTTTTTTCGGATATGGACGGTATTCGATCAGCTATCCCGGGAGCTTATGCAAAAACATACGATTATTATACCAATCACTTTTACCTCTACCCCGAGTTAGCAGGAGACTTACTACAGGCAGACCTACAACAGCTCGCGGAGGGACGGCAAAATATATATAATTATAATTCTGATCCAGACCAAGAGGCAGCGCCATCGGCCAAAATCTGGTCTGATATTCTCGCATCATTAGCCAATGTGAATAACGCTCTTTTCTATCTCCCTTCTCTAGAAGAAAAGTATCCAGGAAGCCGTAATGAACTGGCGGTTTACAAAGCCGAACTTTTATTTCTGCGTGCCTTAGGCCATTTCGACCTTTGCAGGGCTTATGCACAGCCATACACCTATACAACCGACGCATCGCACATCGGTGTGCCCATATTGTCGCAGACTCCAGGGCCGGACGACGTGGTAACAAGGCAACCGGTGAAAGAGGTGTACGCCTTTGTCCTGCGCGATCTGAAAGAGGCTGATCAAATTTACAACGACAACCGTAATGACTTTCGAACAGCCAAGCAAAGACCTTACTTCGCATCGAAAGAAGCAGTTCAAGCTTTATTATCCCGCGTATACTTATATATGGAAGATTGGGATCAGGTCATTCGTTATGCCAACGAAGTAATATCGGAACGACAGCTTGCCAGAGGGGGAAATTATACCAGCATGTATTTTGATCTCGCTGGGCCAGAGACAGAAACCATATTCAGACTAAATGGACAGGATAAAGGTTCTGGGCTGCTAAGTTTCTTTAATTTCAGAAATGCCAATGATTTTGTCCTGCCCCAGGCATATCCAGCGGAAAAATTTGTGGGACTGTTTGATGAAGGGACTAATGATCTACGTATTAATGCGCTTCTATTCAAGTTAGAGACCAACCCTGGACAGTCTGCAAACTTTATCGGATTAACACGAAAATTTGACGCGGTGCAAACGGCTACAGACGGTAATCGACAACACATGAATCCGCTAGTGTTGCGCGTGTCTGAAATATATTTAAATCGCGCCGAAGCATATATTGGAAAAAAGCAAGCTGAATTGGCTGCTGCCGATGTTGAGACTATCAGAGCACGCGGACTGCAGACTTCAGGTGACGACATTATTCTACCCGAAAACGATCTCGATGCCATGAGAAACATTGTGTATGAAGAACGGATACGTGAGCTTGCATTTGAAGGTCATCGCCTATTTGACATTACCCGGCGGAAACAGAACCTAGTCCGTAATACCAATACAAACTCGACAGTGAAAGAGCTTACCTATCCAAGCGACTACTTTGTGCTCCCTATTCCTCAGCGGGAATTGGATGCCAACACGGGTATGAAAGGAAATCCTACTGTAAACAACTAATGATAAAAACGATGAAAAATAGTTTAATATATAGTCTATTCTCCTTCTTTATATTGCTTTTTGGAGCGTGCGGCAAAGAAGAGGTGCAACCTTACGACCATGCTTTTATCCATATCATGAATAATAATGCCTCATCTGAATCAGTCAATTATATGGCAGCTTCGGTGCGGACATACAATATATACCTAAGTTCTAAAGTGCAGCTCGAAAATATTGGCGTTACTTTTAAAGTTACTGCTGGAGATGGCTTGAAAGAAGGTGTCGACTACGAAATGGTGACTCCGGGCAATACCCTGTACTTTTTACCGGGCATATTCGATATCCCGGTACGTGTCCGCTGGATGCCTAGTCCGAACCTGGATCCGACAAAAGATAATACGCTGACCATCGAACTGGTGAGTAACGATAAGGGCATTACACTCGGTCTACCGGGGCCGGATCAGCTTCAAAAGAAATTTGTGATAACGAAGGTAAAATAACAGGATGACTAGAACTTTTTATATTTTTTTACTAAGCTGCGTAGGCACAATCGTCGGGTCTTTTGCTTTCGGGCAATCATCCCAACAAACCCTTATAAAAGGAAAGTTGAAGAATGGACTGACCTACTATGTACGGCCCAACGCCTATCCTACTGGCGAAGCCGTATATCGTTTGTTTCTAAAGACAGGCTCCCTGGCTGAAAAAGAAGCCCAAAAAGGACTAGCACATTTTCTGGAACATATGGCGTTCAATGGTACTAAGCATTTCCCTGGCGACTCACTGGTACGCTTTCTAGAATTGCAAGGCGCTAAATTTGGTAAGGACTTAAATGCACACACCTCGTACAACGAGACAGTATATAAACTGCAACTGCCCTCAAAGGATACCAGTCTGGTCGATATGACATTGACGATCCTCGCGGACTGGGCAGGTGGGCTGACACTGGATAGCGTTGCTGTCGAAAAGGAACGAAAGGTGATATATTCGGAATGGCTGTCGCGTAAGTCTGGAAATGAGGCAGTAAATGATGCATTTTTGAATGCGCTCTTTAATGGTTCGCGCTATGCAGACCGAAAGGTAATAGGCGACACGGCTGTGATCTTACATGCTCCCGCGCAACAGCTACGGGATTACTACAACGATTGGTATAACCCCGGTGTGATGGCCGTGGCTGTAGTAGGCGATATCGATGCAGAATGGGTAACAGGCCGCATCAAAGAAAAATTTGGTAGGATCCCTGTCGGTAAGAAAAAACTAAAAGAATGGCCGATTCCCAACTATCGAAAAAACACATTCAAACAGGTGATCAGCGATGGGGAGAAAAAGGCGGAGCTAAATATTATACGCTTGCTTAATTTGCCTAGGCCGGTACGAAATAAGAAAGAATATAAAGATTACATGGAAGAAGGGCTATTGCGAATGCTATTGCGTAAACGATGGAGCGATCTGTCTTTTGATAATCCGACTTATAGCAAGGCTAGTGTTCAATCTTCTGGGTTTCTAAACACAAAACAGCTGCTCACTGCTAATTTGGTGATCAATCCGGATAAGCCGGATTCGTCGGTAATCGAATTCGCAATGCGTATCGCACAACTTGCGCAATATGGTTTTGATAAGAACGAGATTGCGACGGTTAAAAAGAGTTATGAAGCGCAATTGAAGAATAAGGCGGAAAGCAAAAGACCAACTTCCTCGGCTGTACTAATGGATGAACTGTACGATGATTTCTATAAAAGGCAGCCCGTAATTGCTGTACAGGACGAGTATAACTGGTATATGAAAAATGTAGACCGTATCGATTCGGTATCACTATTGCGACACTTCCAACAATGGTACAATCCCGATAAGGCATATTATTTGTTGACAGGTTATCCTCAGATTGAAGCAAAATTGCCGAGCGAAGCTGATATATTGAAGTGGTTCAAAGATGCGCAAAGAAAGAAGCAACCGCGGTATCATAAGGCGATGGACTTGGTCGAAAACTTGATCGAAGACCGACCTACGCCGGCTACCGTGACGCATACTGAACAACGAAAAGCTGTAAACGCTACAGAGGTAAAGCTATCTAATGGCGTCAATGTGATTTTCCGTAGGCCTGTTTTAGAGAGTGATCGTGTAACGGTCACTGGATTCCGAAAAGGTGGGCTTTACACTTTGGATTCTGCCGATTACGTTAGTGGTCTATATGCGGGGCAAATTGTCGCGCTGAGCGGCGCAGGAGATTTGTCGCGTGAATCACTGAACCATTACCTCACGGGCAAATCAGCATCCGTGCGGTTTCTTATCGACAAGACGCGTTCGGGTATTGCGGGTAGTGCGGAAAACAGTGATAGCGAAACTTTATTTCAGCTGATTTATCTTAAGTGGACGGCGCCCCGTTTGGATCAGGCAATTTTTGCGCAGGTGAAAGAGAAAGCGATCGATAGTTATCGGCATACAAATCAAACTCCGGCTGCAACATTCGGCCGTGACTTAGGTTATTTGCTGAATGGGTATGACTATATCACCCGGGAGCTCACGGATTCGGTAATAGAAAGGGAACTGCTAGCTGATCGCACCCTTCCCGTTTTTGATCGTGCTTTCGGAGCGGCAAATGGTTTTACGTTTATCGTTACAGGCGATCCAGAAGATGAGCATTTACAGGAATTGGTGAATACCTATATCGGTGGATTACCCACCGGTACGGTAGACACAACCTATCGATACAGCCGGCACACACGCCTAGTACCTGCGACATTCGAAAAGTATGTCGGCGAGACAGCCAAAGCATCGGTATGGCTCTCATATCAGACGACGGATATCCCTATGGATCATCAGACCTACGAGCTGATGAATGATGCAGCTACGGCAGTACTGCAATCTCAATTGTTGAAGGAACTGCGTGAAGAAATGGGAATGGTTTATAGTGTGAGTGTTTCGGGTAGTGCAACACCGTATCCTGATCCATTGGCCCGTACCAGTATTCGTTTCAGCTGTAAGCCGGAAGATGTCGATATATTGATCCAAACGGTGCAAAAGCGCATGCTAGAACTTGTTGAGAACCCCGCAAGTATAGCAGCCACATTGGAAGATGTCAAAAGTAATTTACGCAAAGAAATGGCATTGAACAAACAACGCGATTCATTTTGGAGTAGCTATATCCGCAACTCGCTATTCAACAACGAAGGCTCGTTGGACTTTGTGAGTCAATACGATACCCTAGTGGATCGCATATCTGTAATGGACGTTGCAGATTTTGTACGAACACAGATTATGCAGACACCTTTGATAAGAGCGGTATTATATCCGAAATCATTAAAAAAATAAATTAACATAAATATCAATGAATATGAAACAATTAAACAAAGTAACGCGCTACCTAGTCTTAGCGATTACAGCAGTAGCTATCAGCAGCTGTAGTAAAAAAACAGATGACATCCCTGACAAAACTGACCCTAAGATGCTTTCATTCGGTTTCTTTGCTGAAGACAACAATGAGAATGTTCTTCGGGACTATGCTATCACTGAAGTAACAGGTACTAATATCCTGATCGAACTACCAAAAGACGTAGATAGGACAAAATTGGTAGCTCGCTTCACGACAACAGATAATGCTACGGTAACGGTAAACGGTGTACCACAACAGTCGAAAATCACGGCAAATAATTTCACTACGCCGGTAGATTTTATTGTAACTGAAGGACAGACCAATGCGCGCTACACAGTGACTATCGCTAACGCTGCGGACTATGTATGGACGCGGGCGGGTGCATATACTGATAATACTGTGGGTGGTCTTCAGTTTAAGATTCATCCTCAAACCGGCGTACCGCATTTCTTCTATATGTTAAGTGCTACCAATGTTGACGACCGTAAGGCGTATGTTGCCAAATATCAAGACAACAACTGGGCTTCTATAGGAGATGCATTATCAGCAGGTCGAGTTGGTACGGATTTAAGTATGGCTTTCGACAACACCGGTAAGCTATACATTGCTTACCCAGACTATACGACGACACCAACTACGCAAGGGCCTACTGTACAAAGCTACAACGGCACAGACTGGTCAGTTGTGGGTGGGACTTCGTTATTTCCAGCACAGGTGACGTATTCAGCTTTGGGCATTAATCCTTCCGACAATCAACCTATTCTTTTTAACTATGTTAATACGAATAACTACGCTCCGTTTCCAAGAAGGGCGATATCAGTGTCCTATTTCAATGGCACGAATTGGAATATCCACAATCAGATTACGGGCAGACCAAGTTCGCAAGTTGGCGGTATAACAAGGTCGAAAACTGTTGATGGTGTATTATATATAGCAGTGTATAATAATAACGTTGGTGCAGCCCACGACTACTCCGTATATACTTACAAACAAAACGTTTGGAGCACTATTGCGGATAAAGTGCTTGAACCGGGAGCTACGAACTCTAATTTCAGAGATTTTGACATGGATGTCGATCTGGATGGCAATATCTATATCGCTATCTCGGATGATGGAGAAACAAATGGTACAGCTAAGCCTCGTGTAAAAAAATACAATGCTGCAACCAAAATATGGAGCCAAGTGGGTAATGTAATTAACGTGAACCAAGGTCTAGGCAGGTATTTTTCAGTTGCGGTATCGCCTAGCGGTATACCACATTTCCTTTATAGAGACGAACAAGAATTACCTGTGGTCATTACCTTCGATACAGAAACACAGGACTGGGGAACACCAAAGGTGCTTGAAAATGTGAAAGTAAAAGGAAGTACAAATTCGATGTTCATTGATTTTGCACATGATGGCACAGGATATGTCGCCTATATCAATGAGACCGACAATATCGTATTACATAAATATGATGCTCCTTCTAATTAAGATTCGTTAATAAATTATGCAGAAGGCTCCCAAAGTGGAGCCTCCTGCTTTTATATGTTTTACACACATGCGCAAAAAAATACTATATTTCGCGATACTTCTTTTGCTTCCTTTGTTTCTTTCCGCACAGTCGCCGATTTGGCTGGAAGGAGCTGTATTTTTAGACAAAAACCAGAACGGCTCCCGAGATAAGGGTGAGCGCGCTTTAAAACATATACCAGTATCTAACGGTAAAGATATTGTATACACGGATGCCAACGGTAATTACCGTATAGCCGTCGAGCAGGGACAATCTGTATTCCCTATCCTACCTAGTGGTTACACGATCGCTGGAGACAAAGCGAGCAGGGTCAAAAACTCTTTATTTTATTATATAACAGAAAATTCTACCGCAGCGCAGCACAATGAATTCGCCCTGACGCATGAAGAACAACTGACTTCTTTTCGGATCGGCGCTATTGGCGATATTCAGGTGGGGGACGCGACCGAACTAAACTACGCGGGCAAAAGTATATTTCGTGAACTCGCGTCTCGCGATGATATCTCATTTCATATGGTTCTAGGGGATTTGGTGAATGACAACCTGGATCTGTTTACACCTTTTAAGGCAATGCTGGAAGTTATGCCTGCACCGAGCTGGACGGTACTTGGCAACCACGATAGAGATATTGACCAAGCGAATCGGTCTGATCATAGTTTTAACACTGAATTTGGAGCCTCGACGTATGCTTTCAATTATGGAGGGGTACACTTTATCGTATTGAATAATGTTTTTTCAACGGGCAAACATTCATACGAAGGTCGGATATCGGACGATCAACTTCAGTTCTTAGTCAACGATTTGAAAAATGTTGCGCCCGGAACTCAACTTGTCATATGTCAACATATCCCAATGGCATATACACGCAATCGCACAGAGGCGCTTGGTCTCCTAGATCGTTTTTCAAATGTCTTGATTTTATCTGGACATACGCATCAAGTCGGCCGTCACTTTTACAATGGTGGCAATGTACAAGAGATCGTGACAGGTGCACCTTCGGGCAATTGGTGGACCGGTGAGAAGAATTTGCATGGTATTCCGGACGCACTAATGCAATGTGGCAGTCCCCGAAATTATTTTACGATAGACTTCAAGAAATCGAAGTACGCCTTCCAATTTAAAGGTATCGGGCTCGATGAGGAGCAACAGATGGATTTAACATTACGCGGTGACACACTGATCACCAACTTATATGCGGCTTCGGATAGTACGACGGTGGAATTTCAAATCGATCAGCGAGAATGGACACCTATGCATCATGTTGATAGGCCTGCTGAATCTGTACTGTGCGTGATTGAGAATAATAAAGATAAGCAATTTCCGGCATCCGGGAACCGTATAAACCCCCTTCGTAAACGGGCATCACCGCACATATGGCAAACCATTATTGGAGCACTATTACCGGGTTCGCATACGATTCGTATCAGAGCATTCGATCGCTTTGGATATACTGTAGAAACGACAGAGACTATTTTTGTACCGCCCGGGGGCAACCTGATAGTTTTATAGCACTATCTATTCTTTTAATCTATACCGTCAATGTTGTTTACCCCCAACTAAAAACCGAAGCGCCTATGGATGTGCCCACTTTACCCATGTAGACCACCCCACCCCTTGCCAGACTAAAAATGGCTGGCAGGTAAGTAAAGTCATAACGGCATATGCCTAAAATTTGGTAGTTTTGATCTTAAGTATCGATTAAAACTATTAAGCGTTCCACTATAAAATTCTCGAACAACAATTGTGCAGTATCAACGCTTAAAAAATTTAGAAACTATGGGTATATATTATCAAGATGAATTATATGGGAGCTTTAAAATTGAGGGAATTTTAGAGGAACTCGTTCATACAGAACCCTTCCAAAGACTAAAACGCATTCATCAAGGTGGTGCAATTATCGTTGTCCGACCTGATTTGAACCAAACACGTTACGAACATTCCATTGGAGTTATGAAACTAATTCAGGTTTTAGAAGGCAGTTTAGGAGAACAGATCATGGGTTTATTACATGATATTTCGCATACTGCCTTTTCACATCTTATTGATTATGTTCTTGATATACCTGAGGAGAATTACCACGAACAAATTTTTGCCGACGTAATCCGGCATCCTGAAATTTTAAGAGTAATTGAAAAATATGGATTTAGTATTGAACAGTTTTTAAGTCCAAACAAGTTTACTATTCTGGATTACCCATTACCAAGTTTATGTGCTGACAGAATTGATTATACACTACGGGATTTAATGAAGTTAGAACAGATCACAAAAGCAGAGGTTAAATGGTTTTTAAAGGGGCTCGCAATTGTCAATAACAGAATAGTTGTTACCGAAGTCGAATATGCCCATTGGTTCAAAAGTAAGTATACTTTTCTCGTTGAAGAATATTTTAATGGAAGGGACAATAAGCGTGCAAATAATTTCATGGCAGCAATAACAAAAGAGTTGTATGAAAAAGGAAATTTGACACTAGCAGATTTTAATGAAGACGATTTTCATGTTTTAAAAAAATTAGAAGGCATTTTAAAAATAAAACTCCATACATCGTATCAGGAATGGTTATCCAAACAAGATTTTAATATTTTGTTTAAGACTAAACCAAGAGAAGTGGATCCAGATGTGATTATCGAAAATCAGTTATTTAGGTTGTCCCAGGTTAACAATAATACGTAATGTTACTATTTTTCATTGCGAAAATCTAACTTTATCACAAAATGAAAGCAACTTCAAACCCATTTTAGTGGGAACAATTCCTATAAATATCGATATAGACGACAGTGACGCAGTGCTAATTAATTGTCAGCGATGGCATCTTTTCTGACAATTATCCATTGCGGCCTTTCTTTTGGACTTTTCTTCTTTAGTGCTTTAAGACTGGCTGGAAAATCAGCATTAGTAGATTTGTGAAAATTGGTCTTTATTTGGTAAATTCTTATATTAGATTAATATTAATCCTGGATCAGGCACTATTATTTATTCGCCGATCCTTCTGTTAACTTGAATACAATTATATGTCAAGAATAGTTGCTTTAATTGTCATTTTATTTTTTTCCTGCCGGGGGTCTTCTGTTAAAGAAACGCAGTCAACAGTTATGGCTGATTCAGCCAGAAAAGCTGTTGTAGCGGAAGACAAGGATTTATCATGTGGGCAATTGGTATCTGATCTTGTACAATCAAGCAATGCTTTTGCAATTGGGCATTTTGCGAAGGAACTCGTAAAGTCCCGAATTGCTTATATGACGCCAGATAAAGCAACAATTAAACTTTATGTTATCAATGATATCTCTGAAACACCTTCTGAAGAACGGCTGGTAGAAAATGCAGTAGGCTGGCTAGAGTTTTACAGGCAAACAGGAAAGCTTTTGGATATAACCAATGACCCGGATAAGCCCGTGATTTTAAAGTATGATAAAGCTATTCTCGCAGAACATGACCTATTCAAATTATGCAGCCCGGAGGTTGCTGTTGCTAAGCCCGGCACAGGTTATGAAACGCCAGATGTTATGCTGGCAGACGACATCAGGTTCAATGATAAGCTGAAACGTTTTTTTACAATGGGCGAGTTTGAGAAAGTCTTTGGCAAGCCCGACAGTATAAAACTACTGGCAGAAGAAGTGCCCTGTAATACCATATTTGGTACGGAAGCGCCGGATGACAAATATTTATATAAAAGTGGTTCGCGTTTTGAAACGAGCGGTGACAGTGTAGCTGTGGATGAGTTTTGGTTTTTGAATGGGAATTTTATTACCTACAAAGGAATCCGGATAGATGCAAATACCACGATGCAGCATATACAACAGCTATTTCCGACTGCTGTGAAAGGCAGGCTGGGCATGGATAAGGAAGGAAAACTATGGGTGATCCAGTTAAGAGAAGATGAAAAAGGTATTTCTGACGGACAAATAAAAATGTTTTTTAGGAATGGAAAAGTTTCTTTTATGCATTGGTGGTTTCCCTGCTAGAACGTAAGGGGGTGTATTTATAAGCGTTGCATATTTAAAATAAACAGTCGCCTAAAATTTCAAATCAAATGAGGATAAGAGTTTTAAAAATAGTTTCAACATTTGTTTTCCCGTTATTGATTGTGATATCCTGTGACCGGAATGTAAAATCAAACGGTGATGTCCCATCCAAGGTAAGAGAAATGCCTGCTAACCTTGAAAGTTCGGCGCCTCTTACATCCAGACCTGGGCCTATAAACGTAACAATTGAAAAAATAAGTAGCGAGGATTTCTTTTCGGCACAACAACGCGCGAAAATGAATAAACCAATGGAGAAGATTACAGATTTTAAGATCGTTCAGCAAAAATTGGCCGAAATCGTAGAGTTTGAAGATCAGGATAACTATCTGGGTATAAAAAAAATGAATTTTAGAAATGCCTCTTCGGTTAAAAATGAGGTTGACCTAAGCGAATGTTCTTTTGTGTCGTACTTTCCTTCGGAGGATATCTTGTTGCTGGAATGCGGTCACACGATGGATGTAAGCTTTGATCTGACAACAGGACAGACAACCTATGAAACAGGTAATCCAAACTTGGTAACCACATCACCATCGGGAAAATATAGATTGAACAAAGTATATGAAGGACAGGAGTGTTTTTATCATTTCATCCAGGAAAAGAAAAACGGTAAATTTAAAAAGATAGCCGAGCTCAATGATATTTTTGAAAAGAAAACCGGCAAATGGCTCTGCGTAACAGAAAAGGAATTCTGGGCGGACGATCAAACGCTTTACTTTGGACTGGTGACCCAGTACAAGGAAGGGGGCAACGATTATGAGTTCTATAGCGTAAAAATAAGTGAAGGTAAAAACTAAAGATGGCATAAAAAATATATTATTATTTGAAGTATAGACCATAACCTATCCTACTATGAACAGACTTGAACAATATTTTGATAGTAATGGAAGCAAAGCTTGGGATACGCTTGTGAAATTGGCAACGGAGACGTCTTGGACGAATTCCGAGAGTCAAAAAATTTTGGAACAAATATTGAATAACCATACTGATATAGCAAAAGTGTTATATGCACGTTTAGGTGAGGAAAGTATAAATTGGATATATCGAAAAGTTCCCGCTCTTGATGGCATGAGCCCCTTGGAGTGTCTGGAAACACCTGAGCTTATAAAAAGATTAAAAGAAGGGCTTTCCAGAATGGATATTTAATAGCATTGTTTAACACAAATTACATGAAAAAAATAATTCCGTTCAGCCTGGTTATAACGCTCTCTGCGTGTACTAACATTAATACGCAAACTGGTAAAAACAATAAGCAAGAATCTTGTAGATGTGAAATGATAGAAAATTACAATGATGTATTTGCTACAAATGTTACTATAAAAGATAAATCCCAGCCCAATATATTGTCATTTCACTGTGCAGATATAGACATCGGTACTGCTTCAGTTAGCGATGAAAATGGAGAGAATGAACGTGAAAAGGCAATTTATGACATTCGCTGCGTTTCATCAACAGCACAAACTATTGAGTTGTCCGATGACTTCAAATATTTTACAGATCGTATGCAATCTCAGACAGATTTTTTTAGGGTACTGAAAGGAGGCGAAAAGCATTTTTTTGAATTTACGCTAGAGCGTAGAAAAGTCATATCAATCGCAAAATTGGATGTAGAATGATCGTCGGTTAAACCGCAAGATGATTCTAGCGACTGTATATAAGATAGGAACTTAGGTACTCCTTCTCAGCCGATTTATCGTAATCGATCGCTGGCTTACAAAATTAAGCATTGAGTTTTAACAAATTGAAACCGGAGTGTTTATCCAATGTTATGAGGGTCAAGGCGGAGTTCTCCTGTACAATTCGCCTATAGTTCTGCAAAGGCATTCCGAGCTGATGTGATAGAAATAGGCGGTTAATCCCATTATGCCCTACTACTAATAATGTCTTATCATTATAGTTTTGCAAAATATGCGAATAAAAGCTCGCTAACCTATCGATGACTTCCGTACCGGTTTCACCCGTCCTTCCCGCCGCGTGGTGGCTTGGATCGCTGAGCCAATTTGTCCAAGATTCGGGGTCTTCCGCTATAAATTCCTCTGAACGCTTTCCTTCCCAGATTCCAAAATCCACTTCAACTAACCGCTCATCGATAATTACGTCGGCAGGTCGGCCCGATGCGATTTCAGCGGTCTGCTTCGCCCGCTGTAGCGGTGAGGAAAAAATGTAATCGAAATGGTACTTTTTTAACAACATATTCATTCGCATCGCCTGCTCTATACCCTTGTCTGTCAAAGAGATATCTGTTCGCCCACAATATCTATTTCCATCCGCATTAAAACTTGTTTCACCGTGTCTTAAAAGGCAAATCGTAATCATTTATAGATAGTTAAGATCCTTTAATTTTTGTTTAAACTCCTGATATTGAATTTCGTATTTGTCGGCCAGCTCGCTCTGCGGTACCACCGTTTTATCTATCGTGGTCATCTGCGTGGCCGCTTCGCTCAAAGACGAATAGAAGGTATAGGAGGCCGCCATAATTGCCGCTCCTAAAGCACCACTTGCTTCCTTACATTTATAGATCGGCACATTCATGAGCGATGCCCGAATCTGTAGCCATATTTCACTATTACTTCCACCACCAGCCGTATATATTGCCCTCACCTCTTCGCCCGACAGTTCTTCTATAATCTCATACGCCAATCGTTCTATACAGGCCACACCTTCGAGATTAGCTGCATATTGTACTTCCTTTGTTAGCCCATCTATGGCAAATCCGACAGCATTAGGTGCCATAATCGGGTAGCGTTCCCCTTGCTGTTTCAATGGCCAGGCCAATTTACCAGTTGGAATATAGCGCTGAGCCGCAGTATTGAGCGCGTCCAAATCCGTCGGGAAATCGATAGATATCCAATCGGCTCCTGTATTGCTCGCCCCTCCTGGCATCCAATACCCCTCGGGATGGCGATGGCTATATAAGCGCCCTAAGGGGTCTATTAAATTGTTACGAGTTACACCTTTGATAACCATAGTGGTGCCAATCGTTGTATTCCAATCGCCTGGTTTGACGGCACCAGATGCCATTTGTGTTGCACACCCATCCGTCATGCCAACAACGACATCTAATGGAAGGAGCCCCCAGGCTGCACAGAGTTGCGGCTGAAGCTTCCCAACCACTGTACCAGAAGGCACTACATTTTGCAACCATTCCTTTTTAAATCCGAGTTCCTGTATCAGATAAACTGGCCACTGAAACGTCTGGAGATCATATCCTGATTTCAGTACATTTGTATAATCCGTAACACTAAAATTGCCACAAAACCGTCCGATGATGTAATCTGAAGCATGAACCCAAAGTGCAATTTCCGGCACTTTCTCGGGATAAGTTTCCATATACCAAAGTATCTTACTGATGCCACTGGACGAATTAAACCCGGTGTATCCATCTGCTACATAACGAAGGGCAAGTTTCTGACAGCGCTTACCTTGTCGTACTGATCTACCGTCGCTATACATAATCGCCGGATGTAACGGCTTTTGTTTACTATCCAATGGAATTACGGTGCCTGATGTAGATGTTACTGATAAAGCCATTATAGCGCGCTTATCAACCGCTTTGGGTAGACTGTTTACGATCCCCCCGATAATCGAACTGCATTCCTGCCACCACATCTCCGGCGACTGTTCCTCTCTAAATCGCTCACCCCAAAAAAAATGTCGCGCTCCGGAGGCAACTGTGTGTCCATTTTGATCGACCAGTACTACCCGAATGCCCTGCGTGCCGACATCTACTCCAAAGAAATATCTATTCATCTACGGTAAAATATGTTTAAAGGTCTTCCGTGCTTGCTTCCATTTTTGATAGAGCTGTTCGAATTCTACCGTCTTTAGTGGCTTCACTTCTTCCAATATTTGCGGCATGCTATTTTTTATGCCTAACCCATCATTGCAGACAAATACCCCTCCTATAACGGAAGCTTGTCGAAACGTATCCATTATCCGGATATTTTTACCAACAAGGTTGGCTATAAACTGCCGTAATGTTCTACTTTCCATCCCACCACCGCAGGCTAGGATATACGGTTCCTCATGCGGAGAGACATCACACAGGAATTTGTAATTTTCATAAATACTACAAGCAATATCCCATAGTATGGCAAAAACAAAATTTCCCCGAGTCAACTGCTGCGACACTGGCGTATTAAAAATAAATCCACCCCGGATTAGCGGTTCGTTTTCATCTGCTATCAACGAACCCAATGACGCCACGCATTCGGCGTAACTGGCAAGCTCCAATTCTTTCTCAATTACGTCATAGCCCTCGTTTGGATAAAATATCTCCTTCAGACGCTGGTAGTTCAACCCAGTGACACCAGCATTGGCTTCCAAAATAAAACGATTTATATCAATATGGCGACTAGTCCAAGTACGCTGAGCAGCGTCCTTTTCATATGTAATCACGACTTTAATAATCGGTGTTGTTGTCCCTG
Source organism: Sphingobacterium olei (assembly GCF_005048855.1). GTDB lineage: Bacteria > Bacteroidota > Bacteroidia > Sphingobacteriales > Sphingobacteriaceae > Sphingobacterium > Sphingobacterium olei. Next base: position 272,450 of record NZ_SUME01000001.1, on the reverse strand, counting down.
AAACAATGACTACATCGTTGGCAGATGGTTCCATACTACGAATGGCCAGTTGTGTATCTCCACCACCGACTACGACAACAGCATCCGAAGCAATGTTTAACTCCTCGGATACAACCGGCAGGATGCTCCCCAAAATGGAAGCTGCATCTTTTAACGTGGGCAATATGGTCGAAGGTAGATCGAACAACCGCAATAAATCGGGAGACCATTTTTTCGCTTCAACATCGTACAGCAGCGTTTCGGATGCCTGTGAATGTTCGTAACACAGCTCCCCAGAAAACTGATACAGGATCCATTCGCTAATACTCGTAAAGGCGGCAACTCGATCAAACAATTCGGGATATACCTCCCGCAGACCGACCAATTTGAAAGCCGAAAAAAGAGAGGTAGGATACCGACCGGACAAATTGTAAACTAAATCTTTGTCCGTTAAATCTTGCTCCCAATTGCGACCCCGATGATCTATATTAGGCATACCGAGTAATGACTTTCCTTCAGCGTCGATCACGACAATCCCTTCGCGTTGACTAGTCGCAGTAACTGCATTGATCTGCACCTCACCCACTTCGGCCAGAACCTGGCGCGATAGCCGTAAGATCTGAGTCCACAAATCGTCGGGGCTGAAATATATTGCATCTTCATATTTTGGATCAGTTTCATAGTGTACATTCTCACGTTGTACACATAAAAGCTCTCCACTAACTGTTGCGACCCCTACACGTGCATTCCCGGTACCGATGTCTACGATTAAGTACGCTTCTTTCTTTGCCATAATTTAGCTAATTATCGGTTTTTCTAATATCGCTTTGTTTACCAATTGCTTGATCGATGTGTTGCCCTTATGGAAAAACTCTCTTAAACTGTTGTTCATAATAAACGCGTGATGATCTTCTACCTCATGTGTTGCGCCAGCGATATGCGGTGTCGCCAAGACGTTTTTGTTTAAGATCATTTTATAATCGATTTCATCGGGTGGCTCATGGTAGAAAACATCTAATATCGCTCCGCGTATCTGGCTGTTTTCGATACAATACAATAAATCCTCGCGCTTTACGACCGTTGCCCTCGCTGTATTCACGAAAATTGCGTCTTTTTTCAGCAAAGAAAGATATCTCTTGTTGATCATCCCGATTGTCTCGGCTGTCACCGGCAAATGTACGCCCACAACATCACATACACTGAACAGCTCCTCCAGCTCCACCTTTTTAAACTCCGCATTCGGATCAGTATGGTACGGATCAAAATAGTAGATTTCGCATGGAAAACTCACAAGCATTCGGGCTATATGTTGCCCAACAGCACCAAAACCGACCATGCCTACTTTTTTACCAGCTAGCTCGTTACCCTTAAATTCCAGATAAGAGGTATGCGCCCCCTCTCCCCAATTCTTGCCCTCCAACCAATCTATTGCTGGAAGCGTATTGCGCATCAACGTAATGACGTTCGCAATAAACATCTCGGCTACTGCTTGTGCGTTTCGCGCGGGTGTATTAAATACAGGAATGCCCAATTCAGTAGCTACCTTAAGGTCGATATTTGACGGTGTACCCCGACAAATCCCGACAAATTGTAAGGCTGGGTTCGCACGCAACACTGCTGCTGTTATTTCATCGTGTTCTGAGATCAATGCCTCCGCACCCGTTTCTTTAAGAAGTGTATTTAATTCATCCGGATTGTATGCCCGTCCATTTTCCTTCCACGGGCGATACACGATTTCATCAAATAATCCTTCTAGTTCAATCAACGCCCTTTCATTCTCATAAGGCGCTGTAAGTAATACTTTCATATGTATATTATTCATTAATATATTTTTCGTTGGCATTCTAATAACTCTATCCGATTTTCTCTCTGATCGTGTAGTTACTATCGCGATACCTTCTCCTGGAAACCTATCACTTTTGGGCTAACCGTCTTATCCCGATTAACATTGGAAAAAGGGTGACTACCACATAGTGAACATATCATGTTTGAAAAAATCTAGTAAACATTTAAAGGTTTATTTCCGCTTCCAGAAAATAATGGTCACTTGGATAAATGTTCTTGTAAGCATCTCTAATAACATGAGAGTTGATGGCTTCATTTGTACCTTTGGTAAATATAAAATCGATTTTTTTGCCTATATCTTTTTTTTCGTAAGCTTCACCTTTAAACCCGTGCGTGCTGTTTCCCGGATCGGTATTTCCATGTACTTCTACAAATGTATCCTTCCATCCCGCCTGAAATACAGGTTTAATAACTGCCGATTGTGCTGCAGCATTAAAATCGCCTGTCAAAATCTGTGGAAAGTCTGATTGGTATTGTGCGGACTCTTCCAGCACCATTTGGATTTGCTTAATTTTTGCCTCGTTACTGACATGATCCAAATGCAGATTGATTAAACGGAACTCTTTTTGCGTGTATTTATCGTACAGACGTACCCAGCTCGCATTGCGGGCTCTTGCCGAGCCCCAGGAAATGCTACCGGCCTTCAGCGGCGTTTCTGATAGCCAATAGCCTCCTGCAGCTAACAATTCAAAACGTTTTTTGGAAAAAAAGATAGGATTCTTCGCTATTCCGTGATACCCCGTTTGGTGTTCATCCATCTCCGGACCATCAAAGCCAATACCGACATACCCAGACATTGACTTCTTCAAATCGAGAAACTGATTTTTTAGCACTTCCTGAAATCCTATGACATCTGCCTTTCGCCCGCCAATAACATGAAGACAAGCTACCCGACGATCTTTCCATGCCAGGCCTTTAGTTGCGTCTTCTTCGAGATCAACCCGGATATTGCAGGTTAACACCCGAAGGGATTTTCTCTTGGCTTGCGCAAGATCTTCTGCAAAATCATCCAAAGGTGCAATAAAAGGTAAACTTGTCAGTAATCCCGCTTTGGTTAAAAAATTCCTCCGCGAATACGTGTGTTCATGCTGCTTTTTCAGATTCATTTTTCCTCTCCTAAATAAACTCCTGCGGCTATCAATTCTGCACGTAGCTCATTCACATCTATTGCTGCTGGTGTCAAGTTCTTTCTTACGGCTAATTTGGCGGCCCTTCCCGCTGCCTCACCCATTGCCATACATGGAGCCATTACGCGAATGGCGGACATGGCCTCATGCGTCGTAGAAATTGAACGACCCGCGACCAATAGATTCTTAACCTTTGTTGGCACCAGGGAGCGGTATGGAATGTCATAACTATCGCCGCACCACGTCAAGGTGCAACCACCGCCTTCTGGATGGTGAATATCCAAGGGGTAACTCGCTACAGCTATGGCATCGTCAAAGCGGCGACAACTTAATATATCTTCCGCGGTCATTACATAATTCCCGACTATACGACGGGTTTCGCGGATGCCTAGAAAAGGGGCCATTTTTGTAAAATGCGCATCGGCAAAGCCAGGAACGAAATCGACGAGATACCGTTGTATCTGTTCCACCTGCCTGCGCCCTTCACTTTCACCATAGGTTAGGCTCTCCGGATCCGTGCCGTCAACACCGTTGATACGAGACATATTTACCCACACCTCACCCTCTCGAAGGCCCGTAATCAGTATCGTCCGTTCTACCGGTAAATGGTAACCAGCCTCACGGGCCTTTTCCATTACGCTTCTTAATCCTACCACGATAAATTGATTGTTTTGACCAAAGTAGGCCGCTGGTATAAAATCGGTTAGATAGGTCCGTGGTTCCTCAGCGATAGACATGCGCAGCTTTTCTGTATCCACACCGCCCATGCAAAACATGAGGGTGGGAGGCTGGGCACCACCCTGATCATTTCCCTGTTCGCACGTTACCCCTGCTCTGTATGCTACATCTGCATCCCCTGTACAATCAATCACCATCTTTGCCAAAATCACTTCGCGGCCAGACTTACTTTCAATAATAACCCCTTTCAAGAGATCGCCATCCATTACCACACCAGCTGAGAAAACATATAGAAGGACTTTCACCCCAGCGTCTTCCAGCATCTTAAGCCCTATGTTTTTCACTGCTTCCGGTTCTACTAACGTTAAGCTCATATGCAGTGGACAAGGCCTGTGCTCTGACGCTGCATTCACCTCTTTTAATCGATCGATAAATTTTTGAGGGAGCCCTTTAATGATTTGATTCCCTTTTTGGCCCAAGAAACCAAGGATCGGTAGGCCGATGGTCATATTACCTCCGACAAAGCTTCTATTATCGATTAAAGCTACCTTCAGCCCATCGGAAGCTGCCGCCTGTGCAGCAATAATACCCGATGGCCCCCCGCCAACAACCAGCACATCAACTTCCATACGAACCGGAGTCTCCCGAGCAGGCTCCAAAAATGTCTTAACTTCTTTCATGTTTATCTCCTGATTTTTTATAAATTCTTGCTATAACTTAAACTAATCATCTATAGCCGCTGTAATACATGTGGTTTTGGCCTTTCCTTTTTAACCATCGTCCACAAGATCAGCACCGCGACTGGGTGCATAAATGCCATTACAATAAAAATGGTACCTGCCCCCAGAGATCCCATCATTTGGCCCACAAAATAATTGAATATTACAGCACCTAACGCACCACACCCGCCTGCAATCCCTAACACCGAAGCAACATTTTTTACCGGAAAAGCCTCAGCAATTACTACACTGATCGTAAACAGCCAGCTTAGACACGCCATGGCGACCAAAGAAAACAACAAGATGGTGAGATACGGACTTGATATATAAGTCGTTAAGCAGCAGAGTGGAGCTAGCACAGCGATGCTTGTTAACATAACTTTTCGGGCTCGCAGCGGTTCCTTTCCATTGCGAACCATTTTATCAGACCAAGCTGAGGTACCGATCGCCCCTATATCAGCTACTAAAAATGGAATCCAGCCAAACATACCAATCTGTGCCAATGTCAATCCCGACTCTTCCTGCAAATATCCGGGCAACCAGAATAAGCAGAAATACCAGACTGGATCGCTGACAAATCGGATCAACAGAATGCCCCACAACGATTTTCTATTCCACAGCTGCCCCCAATTAAAACCATGGTCTTTATCGTATGACTGGTCTAACCCCACTGATTCGCGAACAATATCAGAAGGTGGTTCGATATAGATTAAAAACCACAGCAGCGCGATAAGTAATCCGATGATACCCGCAACAATAAATACAGTATGAAAGTCATATTCTATAGCTAACCAAGCAACCAATGGCGGTGCGATGATTGCTCCGATGGAGCTCCCAGCAACACACAGACTGTTCGCTGTTGCTCTTAATTTTCCCGAGAACCAAACGGTAACCACCTTCAATTGCGCCGGAAAATTGGTAGGCTCTGCAGCGCCAAGCATCCCTCGAAAAAACAGGAATGAACCAAAGGTTCTAGAAAGCCCCCCACCAATACAGGCCATAGACCAGCCCAAAATACCAATGAGCATTACTTTCCGTTCGCCGAACTTATCCACCAGCCACCCAGAGACCGGATACATAAGGGCGTAAAATATGGTAAAAATATTCAATACCATTGCATATCCATCGTCTCCTAATTCGAACTCCTCTTTTAGCATAGGTTTAAGTATCGAAACGATTTGTCGATCATAATAATTAAAGACAATTGCTAAAAAAATAACAAATATGATAAACCAGCGTCGTCGACTTGGCGGCATAGGTATGGTAAATTTTGACATAAAGTTATATATGTTGCTGCTATTAAATATCTAGTATGTTGATCAAATATAGAAATAATGATTTTTAAAAAGAAAACTTTTGTAAAGAAAAAAAAAGTTAAATACACTTTATTATAAAATTACATTTTCTTATTTTTACATAAAAAGGGGAAATATTATGCTAAGTATAACAGATAGACATCAGTACATTTTAAAGAAAATAAAGGAGAAAAGTAAAATTACCATACAGGAACTTTGTGACGAAATGAACGTTTCTAGTGTCACGATCCGTAAGGACCTCAAACTTTTAGAAGAAAAAAGCTTACTATACCGGGTAAAAGGCGGTGCATCTGGCAACAACCCGTACACAGCAGATAAGCCCATATTAATAAAGGAATCGATCAATGCCGAGGAAAAAACACGGATCGCAAAAGCTGCCCTGGAACTTATCAAGGACAACGACTCTATTTTAATAAGCTCTGGCACAACAGCATACGCACTAGCCAAACAACTTCAGCCCGACACAGCATTAACTGTGATCACACCAGCATTGAAAGTTTCATTAGAATTATGCAACAAACCAAATATTGAGGTACTTCAACTTGGCGGGTTAATCCGCTCCAATTCGTCCTCTGTCGCTGGCCAACACGCCATGGATATCTTAGAAGAAGTTTCTTGCGGCATGCTCTTCATAGGCGTAGACGGAATAGACATCGATTTCGGAATATCAATCAGCAACATCTCCGAAACCACACTGAACCAAAAAATGCTACAAACCTCGCAAAATGTTGTTGTCTTAGCCGACCACACGAAGTTCGGGCGAAGAGGTCTTGGAAAAATCTGTAACCTTGAAGAAGTAGACTATATTATCACCGACAATAAGACACCGAAAGAATATATCGCACACCTGGAAGATCTCGGCATCCGGGTTATCGTGACTTAACCAACTAACGAATTTTCAAAACATCATTTTTAAAAGATTTTTAAATATTTATTTTTATTTAAAAATCTTTTTTTTATTTTCGAAAATCGGTAACCAAAAAATATAAATCAAGTAAAAAGTCATTTTTTGTAGTCAAAACTATTTATTTTATAAAATATTAACATAAAATAAACATATCGATAACATTTAAAAAACAGTTATCGTTTACTTTTGAAACAAAATTAAATACTTTTAAAACATCGCTGGAACATCGATAAGTAAAGTAAATAAATTTAAATCATCAATACTAATACCAGATGTAATGAAAAAACAGCTGCATTTTATTTTATTGCTGTTGCTATTTCCCTTTGGAATAGCAACAGCACAGCAATCCAAAAAAGTGAGCGGAGAGATTAGCAATACGAATGGAGAGGCATTACAAGGTGTATCCATTAGCCTAAAATCGAATTCAGCTCCATTATCCGCTTCTGAGAAAAATGGCACCTATGAAGTGCAGGCACGGGAAGGCGATGTTCTCGTATTTTCTCTTGTCGGATATACGACCACAGAAAGAACTGTTACGACGCAGAACGAGGTCAATGTAACTATGACCGGCGATTACACCGATTTGGAAGAAGTAATTGTGGTCGGTTATGGCACACAAAAGAAAGGCAACCTGACCGGCTCGGTATCGGTTATCGAAAGCGGACAGCTTGAGCGTAGACCCAATCTTTCTACGTCTACGGCCCTGCAGGGTCTGGCTCCCGGCGTAACAGTGACCTCACAAACCGGATCTCCCGGAGGAGATGCTGGACAGATCCGCATCCGCGGTATTAGTTCCTTTGGCGGATCCGACAGTTCTCCGCTCGTTATGATCGATGGTGTTGCCGGATCCATTGACAACATTGATTACAATCTTATTGAAAACATCACCGTACTGAAAGATGCAGCCTCGGCCGCAATTTATGGTTCACGTGCAGCAAACGGCGTGATCCTCATTACTACCAAACGGGGTAAAGATAAAATGTCTGTTGATTATAGAGGCTATACTGGCTTTCAGCATCCGACCGCTATTCCCGAAGTTACAGACGGGTTTACCTACATGAGAGTATTTAATGAAGCCAGTGTTAATGATGGTAACAGCATACTTTACAGTGAGGAAGATATCGAAGCATTTCGGCGCTCGTACGAAGCCGATCCAGATAATTTTGATTGGCAAGAGGCCATCCTACAAGGATCGGGCTTCACCCAAAACCACTTTATAGGACTCGCAGCGAATACCGGAATTCTTCGTGTGGCGCCGTCTTTTAGCTATGCTACGCAGAAGGGTGTCATTGAAAATACGGGATTTACTCGATATACCCTGCGAAACAATATGGATATCACACCCAGTGAGAAATTCAATATCAAGTTGGACATGTCGGTCGTCAACAGAGACCGCCTACAGATAGCCAGCGAAGGCACCATCTGGAACTACCTGGGGCGTATGCCTACAATTATCCCCATTCGACGCAATGGACTTTGGAGCGAAGGCTGGGTATCCAACAATCCCGTTGCCTTTATCGAGGAAGGTGGAAACCGCAAAACAAATAATCTGGAGTTTTACGGTAACCTAAGCTTAAACTATACACCTGTGCCGTGGCTGAACCTAGTCGGAACAATTGCACCGCGCTATGAAACCCGGAACAGCCACATCTTCACTAAGCGGGTAGAAACCTACAACGACGACGGATCACCTGCCGGAGCAGCAAATACCACAACAGAACTCGAGGAAAGTGCACGGCGCTATTTCTACGGCAATTATTTCTTTACCTCTACCGCCGAAAAAAGATTTGCTGATCACGATTTTAAATTAATGGCAGGTGTGTCTCGCGAATCCTATAACGACAGATACCTCATGGGATATCGCAGGGATTATATGTACGATACGTATGAAGTACTGGATGCCGGAGCCAATAACGAAACTCAGCGCAACGGGGGCTCGATTCAAGAGTGGCTACTGGTGTCGGCATTTGGAAGATTTAACTACTCCTTCAAAGATCGGTACCTATTTGAAGCCAACATCCGCTACGATGGAAGTTCGCGCTTTACCGGCAAAAACCAATGGGCTACTTTCCCCTCTTTTTCTGCTGGATGGCGTATTAGTGAAGAATCGTTTATGGAACCTCTGCGCAATCAAATTAATCAGTTGAAGTTTCGCGGCTCATGGGGCAAGCTCGGTAATCAAAATATTGGCTCGTCCTATTACCCATTTGCATCTGAGCTTGCGGTAGGAAGTATTTCGATGGGCGGTAATATCTATCCGCTTATTAGCCAAAATGACATGGCTAACCCTGCTTTACGATGGGAAGCTACTACAATGACCGGTGTGGGATTGGATGCGGCATTATTCAATAAATTCTCATTTACCTTTGATTGGTACAGCAAAACTACCGACGGTATTTTGATGAAATTATACACTTCTCAACTGACTGGTCTCAATGATGCGTTTCAGAATGCGGGAAAAGTAAGCAATAAGGGCTGGGAGGTGTCGGCGCGTTACGACAACAAATTTGGCGAGTTCAGTCTGGGCGCCGGCTTCAACCTTTCGGATGTCAAAAACAAGATCTTAGATATGCGCGACGCAACAGACGGTACTTTTTTACGTCAGCAGCAAGGTTATGCAATTAATTCCATCTACGGCTATATTGCAGATGGTTATTATCAAAGTCAGGAGGAAATTGACAACGGCCCTACCCAATTTGGCACATTACAACCTGGAGACATTCGTTATAAAGATATAGGAGGTGCATTTGATGATGCTGGCAATCCTATTGGTGATGGTCGTTTGAACGATGATGACAAAACTATCATTGGAAGTACCATCCCACGTTATACCTACGGGTTCAACCTCGACCTGGGGTATAAAGGATTTAAATTCAGTACTTTTTTACAAGGAGTGGGCAAAGTGGATGGATACCTAAACTCACATTATGTTATCCCTACCGTGAATGTTAGTTCCATCAAACCGTGGCAATTGGACTACTGGACGCCGGACAACCCAAACGCGATATTACCTCGCCTATCAATTGCATCAACAAACAATCCGCAAAACTCAACTTTTTGGATGCGCAGTGCCGCATACCTTCGGGTGAAAAATGTACAGTTAGGTTATGAAATACCTAAAAATCTGCTTTCGAACCTGAAAATCGGCGGCGCATACATCTACTTGAACGGACAAAACCTGTTTACCAGAACAAATTTCTATGAGGGCTACGACCCTGAAATTAACTACAATGCTGCAGCCAACGATGGTGTCGCACTTGGTGGTGGGAATTTTTATCCACAAGTAAAAGTATACACATTCGGTATTGATTTAAAATTTTAAAAATGAGAAATCTCGCAAAAAAGATATATGGAATCGGACTGGTCATCGGTCTTGTATTTTCATCCTGTGATCTAGATAAATTTCCACAAAATGGCCCTACGACCGGCTTATTTCCAGCAACTATTAAAGAGGCTGAATACGGACTTTTAGGGGCTTATAAAGCGATCACCCTACTGGATGCAAGCAGCACCCCCTTCATCCATGTAATTGACAATATTACTGATGTAGGGTATACGCGCCCGGGAAACAACTATACACCTGGCATCACCAGTGCCTACACCACAGACAATGCCTTAGCGACCAAACCCTGGGGGGCGCATTATAAGACTATTGCACGCGTACACACGGTATTAGATAACCTAACTTCGTTGAAAGGAACCGTTGCTGACGCGACATATAATCAGATCGATGCCGAACTGCGCTTTATCCGCGCATATGCATATTCTCAACTCATCGAATTATATGGTGATGTACCGCTGCTGGAAAAAGCGGTTACCTTAGGTAATACCAATGTACCACAAACGCCAAAATCTGACATCCAACAATGGATTATAAACGAAATGACGGCAATAGCCGAAGCACTTCCTGTATCCCAATCCAGTGTAGGACATGTGCGTGCGAGCCGTATTGCCGCCTATATGCTAAAAGCGAGAGTTGCCCTATACAGTGAACAATATGCCGTAGCCGCTTCAGCCGCCAAAACCGCTATTGATCTATCATCAGGTATCCATGAACTGACCCCATTCAATGCATCTGTAGCATTCGCGGGCCAAGATCATACCTCGGGTGAACCCGATGTAACTAATATATTCGGTCATGAGGGCTTTCGTTCTAGTAAAGAATGGATCTGGATCATGGAATACAATCGGAATATCGCAGGGAACGTTCACAACCAACAGTACTATTCTGCCTCTCGTCTGGGAAGAGGCGTTGCCTATTGGGGACCTACGCAAGATTTTATCGATTCTTTCCAAGATATAGCGGGATTTCCCATTACGGAATCGCAACTGTATGATGCGCAAAATCCATTTGCAAATCGCGACCCTCGGTTAGATATGTACTGTGTACGGCCTCATTCACGCTTTATGGGATATCAATTCGAAATGAACACTGCTTTTCCAACTATTGCAAACTATTGGCCGATAATCAATGGTACTGGTACGACCCCCTCTAGTAATGCCAATACCGATCTGACTAATTCGGCGCGTTCTTATAGTGGTTATTTATGGCGAAAGCATGTGGATATAGCTGATTTTAACACCACTTCTGTCAACGGTGAAAGCGATCTTAATGTTGGTGTATTCCGTTATGCTGAGTTGTTACTGATTTATGCTGAAGCTAAAATTGAAGCGAATGACATTGATGCAAGCACCTATAATGCGATCAATGCGGTTCGCTTACGCGCCAAGATGCCGGAATTACCGCAAAACCTATCTCAGACGCAGCTGCGAAAAGCCTTGCGGTATGAACGCAAGATTGAATTGGCTAACGATGGCTTACGCTGGCACGATATCCGTCGCTGGGAAATCGGAGAAGATATCCTGAATGGATACTTATACCTCAATCGCGCCGCAAGGCCTTGGACAGCTAATGTATTAACCAGTCTGGACGAAAATTACACACCGCAATACAACCACGCGGAAGCGGTCAAATCCTTCGGTACACAAAATGTCGTATACAAAGTCAGGAAGGATGAATACTGGCCTATCCCAACGGCAGAAATTACGGCAAATCCAGAACTAGAACAAAATCCAGGCTATTAAAAAATGATAAACATGATGAAGAAAATATTTTATTTGAGTTTTATTTATCTGGCATTAAGCCATCAGGTTGCTTTTTCGCAGGCTAAATTTGAGAAACCATCACTCACGCATAAAGATTCCTGGTCTATAGTTATGATTCCGGATCTGCAAAATTATGTTAAGTACAATAGAAATCAGCCTATCCTTGATATGATGATGAGCTGGATCGAAGATAACATCGATACCCTTAATATTAAAATGGTCGTCTGTGTAGGCGACCTCGTGGAACAAAATGATATTATAAATCAGGGACACGATGGAGATCAGTCCGCCCAGAAACAGTGGGAGGCGGCATCAAAATCCTTTTCGAGGCTTGATGGTAAGATACCATATATAGCTGCCACTGGTAATCACGACTACAGTATCGATATGGCGGGAAAACGCAGGTCCCGTTATGCTGATTTTTTTCAAATTGATAAGAATTGGAAAAACAGGAATACTATCGTGCAAAACAGCACCAATGAGGATGGCTTGCCTACGTTAGAAAATTCGGCATACGAGCTGAAATCACTGAATGGACAAGACTATTTGTTCATGACAATCGAATGGGCACCAAGAGATACCGTTATCACTTGGGCTAAACGAATCGCTGAAATGGAACAATATAAGAACCACCGCATTGTACTCACCACGCACGCTTATCTGAATGCGAAGGATATGCGCATGGCCGGCGAAAACAAATGGTTTGTCTATGAGCCGTATTCCATCAACAATGAGATCCAAAAGTCAGACCGAATAACCTTACCATCTTCAAATAATGGGGAGCAAATCTGGCAAAAGCTGGTCGAACCCAGTACTAATATTGAAATGGTGCTGTGTGGCCATATCTCTGGAGAGGGCTATAAACTTGACAAGAACCAAGCTGGCAAAAACGTACATCAGATACTTTTCGATTCACAATCGATGGGTGGCGGACACCGATACGGTAATGGTGGAGATGGCTGGTTAAGATTATTGGAATTTTTGCCAGATAACAAGACGGTAAAGGTGAAAACATTCTCACCACTTTTTGGCATCTCACCAACGACACAGGAGCATGCCTGGAAGAAAGATGAGAGAAACGAATTCATCGTTGAATTCAGTAAATAAAACCATTTACGTCCATAAAAACACAGCTTTGATAGGCTGTGTTTTTTTATGGATAGAAGAAAAGACGACTAAAGTTTAATCAGCTGATAATTTTAGTAAGACAGGATAATGATCCGACATGCGATGGGTTAGTTCATCTTTCAGAATTTCTGCCTTGAAGATGCGCGGCGTAAGTACATCATTTACGAAAATATAATCTATACGCCTTAAAAAAGAACTCTTTTTGCGCACGGATTCTGTCGGCACACTATTTTGAAAATCCGGATGCTTATGTGCAATTACGTCTGTGAAACCATTCGTGAGCACCTCCCCGACTACCGAGTAATCTATTTTCGTATCATCAAGGTTATTTCTGTGAATCGTCTTCCCTTCTACAATGGATAAGCCGCTAACAGCCTCCAGGCGACCTTCACTCTTTGCCATTGCTACCTCCAGTTCGCCATATTGTGCTGAATCTGACGGCGACAAGGCATTCAGATCTCCCATGATAACCTTTCCTGCATCAACAGGAAGTAATTTCGCATGTGCCAATACCATATCAATGTCCCTCTTTCTGCTTTCCCAGTCAAACGGTGAAAGATGCGTTACAAAAAAGTGGATTCCCTTTATATTACCGTAAATATACCCATGCCATAAGTTTACGGTTACTTTCTGTATATTTACAATAGGATAGCGGGAGGTTATGGCCACCGGATGTGCATACTCCTTGGATATGACTGCGTAATGGTGACCATACCGCTTGGCTAATATCTCTAGATCCGACTGTGTAAAGTGTGTCATTTCCTGAAAGGCAACAATATCGGGATCGATTACGTTAACCCATTCCACAAATTTGTCCATGAGTGCCCTATCACCCTGAAAACCGTAACGCGTATTATAGTTCAAAAGCGTAAGCTGCGCTTGGGCATGGGTCTGGGTAGCGAACAAACACACCCAGACCAATAGTATTAAAATTATTTTCTTTCGTTTTAACATGTTGTATTCCATATTAATAAATTAACCGGGTTCCCCACTCCCAGAACTGAAGTTCGCTGGTAAACATGAAATCCGTTTTTGCCCAATTCTCGACTGCCTTTATTCGAATATAACGGACCTTTGGTGTACGCTGTTCAAATGTAAAAAGGTGTCCGGCTTCCGCATGCTGGATATCTATCGGATCATTGACACCAACATTCTGCCCCGATGGCTTAACCACCTCGCAGGTGTTCAACCTAATCCAGCCCGCATAACTACCATCGTCTGCCGGATCATTGCTGCCCCATACTTCAAAATGCCGTAGATTACCATTCGCATATAGCAAGTTGTGCTCCGTGATAGCACCGCGTTGCCATAAACGTAATTGACTCAAAGAAACCTGTTTACCTAAGTCTAATTGAAAATGGTGTGGCATACCCGAACCATTTGCCGTGCGGTACCACGCTCGCGCAGGTGCACCACCAGCTATCACGCCGCTCCATAGATTGGTAAAGGCATTGCCAGCGCCCGTCCAATGTGGCGCATCCCCCGGTAGCGGGTAATGTGAAAACGTGGTAGGATCTACCTTATTATCGCCATTAAATTCCAATTGCAGATTTAACACTTTAGATACAGACTGGAATGAATCAACTGCTACCGCATCTGGCTTATACCAAGTATAATATTCTGCAGGCGTCTCTTGCATCCAATCATTCACCATTAGCGTATCCTTATCTGAAGGCAGTATTCTCATCTTAGTGTTTCCGGCGATATCAGTGTATCGCAATACGGTACCTAATATTGCCTCATTGGGGCGTCTCCATTCAAACACAAGATCGCCATCGTCGACATACGTCGCTTTAGTTAAAGATCTCGCTACTAATGACGACGAATACTGTTCACCGTAAGCGTAACCGAACACGGTCGTTTTAATCGATGAGTTACCTTTGCCATCGAAAGTGATTACCTCGAAATTATATCCACCTTCAGCCAAGTCGTTGACATCGACATTTATCGTATCGATATCGTCTGTTTTCTGAAAGGACACCATCGTCGAATCTGCCCCATTATTCCAATACACCCTTGCTCCTTCCACAGTTGGATCCGAAAGCAATAACCATTGTAGGCGCACCCTGTTCTTACCGGGGAAAGCCTGAAGAGAATCCGCCTTTGCAACATAAACTTTTTCCCCTCCTTCCAAAAATTGTTTATAACCATGGTCTTGCTTCTGACAGGACTGCGTTAATATCAATATGGCCGTTAATACAGCGGAACTAGCTATCTTTAATATACCTAACATGTTATTTTATTTTAATTAATTTGACCATAAAACTGCAGCTCTGACATCCAGCTGTACGCTGTTTTCCCCCAAGTTTCCAAAACTTTGATGCGGATATACCGTACGGATTCGGCATCTAGATCAAATGAAAATTCATGACCACTTTGCGCAACAGAGACATCGTCTGTACTCACCGAGCCCGCAGGTAGACCCGAAGGTTTGATCACGTCACATGTACGGAGCAATGTCCAGCCCTGAAAGGAACCCCCAGGATCGGGGTTTGTACTTCCCCATATTTCGAAAGTTTTAGTGCTTCCCCCTGTATAGAGTAAATCCTCACGATCAAATGCACCACGCTGCCAATATACAAACCGGCTTAATTTAGCTGTTTTGCCCATATCGAAAGTGAAGTGATGTGGAATCCCTGAACGTTCATCGGTTCTGTACCAAGCCTGGCTATTGGTCGTACCAACAAACACACCGCTCCAGAGGTTACTCATCACACTTCCTCCCTGCCATCCCGGGGCCTCGGTAGGTAGGTTTGCAAACATCTGTCTAAATCCTGATGCGGGTATACGTTCCTCATACAGCGGGGTTAATTCTTTTGTAAGCATTGCCGTTTCATTTCCCCATCGATCTTTCACCACAAAGCCAAACGTTTGCTTGTTGGCCGGCAAACCACGGAGCGAGAAGACGCCCGTAGCTTGTGAAGTATAAAAATTTTGCGTCGACTTCCACTCGCCTGCAGCATTCTGAATATAAATCATGATACCTACATTCTCCTGGTATTGATTACTATATTCGAAATTGAGCCCGCCAAAGTCTTCGTTAACGACCAAGGATTTGTATACATCCCATATCGCGGGAAGATGTGGTTTACCAACTATCTCCAATGCCGCCGACCTTTTCATGTTACGTCCTACACTATATAGCTTTATGGGATAGGCAGCCGTATCACCAAATCCTTGTAACAGTAAGGATCTGTTGTAATAAGATGACCGCACGCGTAATACCTCGCCATTGGACTTGATCACCTCAGCTTCTACATACAATAAGTTGTCGGAGGGCGGTATAGTGTAAGAAATTGCTAACGCACCGGGCAGGCGCTCTATTGTAGCATGCTCCAGCGGTGGTGGTACTGTCTCGGAACTATCTAATATATGTAGGGTCTCCTCACCACATCCAGACAGGAGTGTCAAAGCAATAAAAACTTTAATACCTGTGCAAAATATTTTAATACTTTTCATGATTTATAAATTTACCATCCCGGTGCTTGCACCAAGTTTTGATTTCGTAAAATTTCAGCTTCTTCAATTGGCCATAAGTAGTCCCGTACATTAAACTCCTGGTTAAACAAGTTCACGGGTCTATAATAATCTTCCGGACTTTCCTGATCTATATTCCAGCCTTGAATAGGACGGTTAAGGACTTGGATTGCTTTTTTCCAACGGCGTAAGTCCCAGAAGCGATGGCCTTCGAAAGCAAGTTCGATTAGCCGCTCCTGATGTATAATTTCGCGCAGGCCCTCTTTACTCCTAAACTTATCTGGCATGGATGAGTAAGTAGACCAGCTCAATGCGAGCCCTTTCAGGCCAGATCTTTCCCGCACCAAATCAACATATTTCATGGCTTCCTCAGATGGTCCATGCGATTCATTTAGTGCTTCTGCATACAATAAATACAGATCGGGAATCCGAATAACGGGGTAAGGAAACTGCTGTACCACGTAATTGTTATCGCTCGCAGTATTGAGGTAATTCACCATTTTTTTAGCCCAATATCCAGTTACAGAAAAACTGGTTGGATGTCCCGCGGCTACGCCACCGGCACGCGCCTCTACATATTTGTTGTCCACATCATTAAGCCAACCAGTACCAAACCAACGTCCACCATCAAATGCCAGGCTCGCGTAAAAGCGCGGTTCCCGGTCAAAATGTAATACAGGTAATCGTTCGCCAGGTTTGAGGTACAGTTTTTCTTGTTGCGTAACCTCCCGTAATGTAAATCGATCTTCGTAGGGATATGTGATGTCCTCTTGTATAGGAACACCATTTTTGGTATAATACTGTTCTGCGATCTTGATCGGCGGCGCGTGCACCCCACTATAATAGCCCGTACCCATGTGCATACGTGGCTGACCGTAACGCTGTAAGGTATTCACCATACTATTGTGGTCTGCCCAAATCGTTTCTGTATTATTTCTTTCCGTAAATCCAATACGGTAGCTCAGTTCAGTTTGTGTCGTATCAGACAAGGTAAACGACCCTACCGCAGGGACATATTTATAAAGTTTATAGCCCATTTGTTCTGCAAGCTCTAGCGCTTCCTTACAGGCTTCAGCTGCGTCTACCCATTTTTGTGGCACATAGGTGGCGTTGAAAAGCTGGACACCGTCTTTTCGCACGAAGTTGGTATAGTCTGTATTGCCATTAAACATAGGTGATGCGGCCGTCACTAACACCTTTGCTTTAAATGCCTTAGCGATTACCTTATTGATACGACCCTTTTCAGTCGCCGGAAAAAGAACCTCATCGGGTAATACGTCAGCGGCTTCATCCAATAGCGAAACAATATATGCGACGCAAGCATCCACCGGTTGGCGGACGACATTCTTCACTTCATCTACAGAAGCCGACACGGGAATATTTTCTTTCATCAACGGGATAGGACCGTACATGCGCATCAAGTAGAAGTGAAAATAAGCTTTTAAAAACTTGACCTCTGCTGACCAACGCTCTCTTTCCATATTAGTCATATCACTTACCTTACTAATATTTTCAAGGAATATATTACACTCTCTGATCCCGCGGTAAAGGTCGGCGGCTTCTGTCTTCCCTGACCAAAAATTAAGATAAGGAGTCACTACATTTTGGTTTCCTCTAGCAATCTGCCAGTTAGCACGTCCACTTACATTCGGGTACGTCCATATCTCATCCCCGCTGATAAAGTCAGGAACCTGACTGGTAGCAGCGTGGTTAGGCAACCAGGAATAGCATGTAAAAAGATAGGATTCGGCCGTGTTCCTTGTCCGAAAAGCGTAATCGATTGTCGCCACGTTATCGGGCATAATGTCTAGATAGCTACAGCTTTGCAGTAACAGCAAAGCTGACGACAAAAAAGCTAAAATAATTTTATTTCTCATTGTTTAAAAATTTACATTCACGCCAAGGTTAAATACTCTTTGAACTGGATAGCCCAATCCCCTGCCTGCCATCTCTACATCCCATAACTTAAATCTGCTCCATGATAAAAGGTTGGTGCCGTTGACATAAACGCGTAGCTTTTGCATCTTAAGGCGCTTAAGCTGCTCGACACTAAACGAGTAACCCAATTCGGCAGACTTCAGTCGAAGGAATGTTCCGTCGCGCATAAACCAGGTGCTTGCTTGATTGGTGTTGGTGTTCGGCGCCTCACTCAGTCTTGGCCAAAGTGCCTGCACGTCATTGTCTGACTCGGACCAGTAACTATCTGCATAAGCTTTAAGGAGCTGCCTGTCGTTTGTAAAGGGAGACGTTTCTATTGGATCGATCCAAAAAGACTCTTGTGCTAACCCCTGAAAGAATGCAGAGACATCAATTTTTTTGTATCCCATAGATAAGCCGAAGCCGTATACTATTTCAGGTGTCGTAGGGTTTCCGATAGGCACTTGATCTAATGGAGTAATCTGTCCGTCATTATTAACGTCCCTGTATTTTATATCACCGCCCATTACATCAGTGCCAAAGTTTTGCCTTGGCGAGTTAGCGGCTTCTTGATCGTCTACAAACAAGCGCTCCGCAATGTATCCCCAACGCTGGCTCAATGAGTAGCCCACTCGAGACTTCCAATATTCATTGAGGTACTCCGGCTCTTCGTAGACTTCAAATTTGCTTGCCGCATAAGTAAAATTACCCCTAGCCGATAGCCACAGATCTGAAGAAAAATTATGCTGAATATCTACCGACATATCCATACCTCTGCCGGAAGCTTCTCCGACATTAGCACGCACGGGAGCGGATAATCCCATATACTCGGGAACGGAAGCACGGGTCATGAGAATATTATGGCGGTGTTCTTTGAAGAAATCAGCCTGTATCTGTACCTTACGGAACAACGACATTTCCACTCCTAAGTTAATCTTCTCCGATGTTTCCCAAGCGATATCGGCATTATCGTATCGAAGTATAGATACTCCTGGCCTGTCATACGTGTTATCGAGCCCAAATGTTGCACCACGATCGGCATCGTTCATAATAACATTGGACATGTAGAAGAATCTATCTGTAGGGCTGCCAATTTCGTCATTTCCTACCAAGCCATAGGTAGCCCTTAATTTCAGTTCAGGAACCGCACGCTTTACCGGATCCCAAAACTTTTCGTTAGATATTTGCCACGCCACTCCGAATGCTGGGAAAAAACCAAATCGGTTCTTTTCGTGAAAACGCTCCGAACCATTATAGCCAAAATTAAACTCCCCAAAGTATCGGCTGTCGAATGAATAGGTCATTCGTCCTGAAAGACCCAGATTACGAAAAGGTAGGCTCTGTAATAAATCGTTGGCATTTGCACTTATATTGTGCCGCATAATAAATACGGCCATGGCACTAACGCCATGTACCTCTTTAAAGGTCCGATTGTAGTTCATCGCAGATTCCATATAGAACTGCGAAAACAATTGTCGCGTGCCCAAGTTAAAATCCAGCCATTCCTGTCCATCGTTTTCGTTAATGACATCCAACCTATAATCGCCTGTCATTCGATTAAAACCACTTGACATATAATAAAACGGTTTATAAGCGCGCGACACCTGAAAATGTGCTCTTCTGTTGGTATTTCCCATCATCCGAAAATTTAGACCAGGTGTAATAAAATCAAGACTCTGCTTCAGCTCTAGCTGGGCCATCATTAGAGAAGAAGAATACTCCCTGTAACCCTTTACCATATCAGCGTATGGATTGATATAGCCTGCTGTAGCTCCGCCTTCTTTCAATGCATTACCGAACATAATATGCGTTAAGTGCTCATAGCCTGGCATAACGGGGTAGTAAGAAGGAAACATAACCGGATTGGAATTCATGACCTTTTCGTACATGGCTGCCCCACCATCCAAAGGACCCGTATAATCGTCAAATGACCCATACAATCGGACACCTAACTCTGTTGTCTTAGAGACGTTTACCTCCACATTCGATCGAAGTAGATAGGTTTTCAGGTTGATGTTGCTATTGAAATTATTTCTATTATCAACCTTCAACACCCCATTATCCTGGTTAAATGTACCTGCGATATAATATCGTGCAACCTGACCGCCACCGCTTACACTTAAGTTACCTCTTTGGTTAAAGGTATAGTCCTTAAATAGTTCTTTCCGCCAGTCGTTGGCCGGATATACATATGGATTAAGCCCCAGGATGGTATTATCAATTTTTTCATCCGTATAAGGTACTTTCGTAATACCCGAAGGATCTCGCGTTAAGACTGCTTCGTTGTGCAAGCGCATATAGGATATCGGATCGGCAAGTTCTACATTGCTTGTAGGCGAGGAAACAGAAGATTCCAAACGAAAATTAATTTTTGCGGGACCTTCCTTACCCTGTTTTGTGGTCACTAAAATAACACCGTTAGCTCCCCTGGCTCCATACAAGGCTGTTGCTGTTGCATCCTTCATTATAGAAAAGCTTGCAATATCGTCTGGTTGCAATCGTGCCAAATCAGTTGACGTCAATTCGACACCATCGATTAAGATGAGCGGATCCACTTTATACCCAAAGGTCGTAACCCCCCGTATAAAGAACTCGGCATTATCTTGGCCTGGTTCACCACTCCGTTGGTATGCAATCATTCCTGCCACTCGACCTGCAAGGGCGGTGGTTAGGTTACTGGATGGCACTTTGAGGTCACTCGGGTTCACTGTCGTCATAGCTCCCACAACTTCCTGTTTCTTTTGTTTACCAAAGGCTACAACTACGACATCTTCTATAGTCGAAGAAGCCTCATCCATCTGTACATTCAGTATTCTTGATGTGTGTACAACAAGTTCAGTACTCGTGTAGCCTACCATAGAAAACACCACGGTGGCACCCACCGGTACATCCAAAATGTACCTCCCATTCTTGTCGGTACTGGTTTCATTACCTTTCCGATTTTTTACGCTTACCGACACCCCCGGCAATAATATTCCCGTGGTATCACTGACGGATCCACTTATCTCCACAGATCTCTGGGCTGCAGTCAGGGTGCCCGTTTGCGCCCGTGCGTTAAAGGATAAAGTCGCTGATACTGTAAAAAAGAGAAACAGAAAACAACAGCTGTTAAATAACATTTTCTTCATAATTCCAATTGTATTTCATTCATTTTGATCAATAATTATATATTCCCATTTATACGCAAAAGAGTATTAGTCTAACCGACTGTTACCTCGTATGTGGACTTCCCTGACTGAATTCTGATCGAAATCAGTCCACAAAAAAAAAGCGTTTTGTCTATTTTAAAAGATTATAAAGCTTAAACTGGTTATTTTATAAACCAAATTTAACATAAAAAAATGTTTTTATATAAAAAAAAAGAAAAAATAATATTTTGTTAAAGAATAATTAACATAGCGGCAATAATAGGTGAGCTACTGCCTCGTCGCAGTTGTTTGACAACAAAAGTCAATCGTTAATATACTCAATTTTTCAAAGAGGTTAATTAGCAAACTTAGATAAGAAAACGACGTTATACGGTTTCCTTATCAAATAACGTCCGAGAAATATTTGTGTAATGCCTACATGGTTGCGCCGCCAGAGATCTCGGAATTGACAAGTGACTACCGCGGGTGGAATCGCTTATCGCCACGAGGTTGCTATCGGAAATGTTTCTAAAATTGTAACCAACCGCGTTCGACTGTAAAAAAGCAAAGTGCAAAAAATGCACACTAGTAGTTAAGAAAAATCGGAAATTCCGATTTTCATACAAACATGATAAATACTGGTTGGTCGGAAATTCCCGAACAACAACTGCTAATACCGCTTCCAACTGCTATTACAGCGGATTACTAGATCTCCGCATACTCGTATTGCCTTGCTGTGGAAGGTAAGATAATAAGAACGTTCTCGTTACCGAAGTGACTTTCATCCAGCCAATTGATACAAAAAAATATTTTTTTTGCTGAAGATAATATTGGCTTAAATTTCGACGTTATATAAGAAATTTCATAATTTAGGTTAATAATTGGTTTGGTAAAATCCCGTTGCTCCCCGCTACGGGATTTTCTATTTGCTTTGGATTAAAACAAGACCATCCATTTAGTGCATGTAGCGAATTTTTCATTAAGTTTGTCTTCTTAACTTATCATATTATATTATATTATATTATGAGTGCGGGTTTTATTACGATGTTCATCACTTTTGCGACAATGGGCTGGCTTATCAACGTCGCGAGAGCAAAAGGATCTAGTACGCTAGTCCTAGAAAACGGAGATAGAGTTCTCATCAATGTCTTTATGCAGGAGATCCGTCTATATTCGAAACAGGACGGTAGAATTGTAATCATTTCGGATAGCATCCTGGCATAGGTCACTTGTACGAACATTTAATCAAAAAACTAAACAACTAATAATGGAAAGTATTGAACAAATCAACTATCTTAAAGCACCTACTGCAACGGTATATAAAGCGCTCACTTCAGAAGAAGGTCTAGGACAAGTGTGGACAAAAAAATTAAATGTAAAACCAGAAGTTGGTTTTGTAAATGAGTTTGATTTTGATGAAGGGTATATTACTAAATTTAAAATAGTCGAACTGGAAGAAAATAATAAGATTGTTTGGGAATGTGAAGCTTCTGATGAAGAATGGGTAGGAACCAAAGTATCTTTTGAACTAACAGAAAATGATAACATCACAACGGTAGTTCTTAAACATTTTGATTGGAGAGAGCGAACTGATTTTTATCGTTGGTGTAGCTACAATTGGGCAATGTTTCTTTATAGCTTGAAAACTTACTGCGAAAATCAAAAAGGATTGCCCTATCAGGAGCGGGATTTTTAAAAACAAGCAGAGTCATAATCAATGGTGTATATATCAAGTCGTTATTACCAAATATAGTAACCAGAAACTATATAAGCTAATATTTTTAGTAAAAAATTGATCAAATACTTACTACCTTTGACCACATTTATAAACCTTATGCTATCCGGGTTATTGGGACAGTTTCCATCTTTAGTGAATATGCAGATACATAGTACTTACTAATATCTTCGTTGGCTGAGGGATTAATTGCACATAAAGCCAATTTTATCTAAGTTTGGTTTCGAACAAAAAGTTCGACCGCATTCACGCTACTTAGTAGAGTATTTTTTGTATATTGCGGTGTTGCCTAATTATTTGTTATAAACATGAGAGCTATAATTGTATTTTATATTTGCTTATTGGCCATTTTTACTGCCGGCTGTAAAAAAGGACGTCCCGTTGATGAAAATCAAGAATCCCAGTTTACCTTTAGCGTAAAGAAAAATGGTATAGATTGGAAGACCAAATCAGCAACGGCTTATTACAATAAGACTGATAATTCTTATTATGTGACGGGCTTCGGCGAGAATGGTGAACACCTGCAATTTATGTTTAAAAAAGAACCACTTGCGACCGGCAAATTAGAAGAATTTAATATGGCGGTCTCGGTAACCGCATGCCCTATTTGTTCCAGCCTCTCTGCCAGCTATACGCTCGATAAAAGTAAAACTAATAAATTCGAAATTATCGGATTTGACAATTTACAAAATCTAATTGCTGCAAGGTTCAATGTTCATTTAAAAAGAGAACGGATTTATGAAGATGAAGAATTTACTGAAGAACTCTCTTCTTATGAAGGTCTTTTTAGTATTCGGCACGAAGATTCAGGATTATAAATAATAAGCTACGAAAGCGAATTTTCAGGCTGGCGATTTATTGACTGCTGGCAGCAATTCTAATTATAAGTCTGAACTAAAAATGAATCATATTTATTTCACAGCTCTCGTTAATGGAGAAGGGCTTGCCGCTGTATTAGCGAAAGGCGATGGTAACGAACGGGTTTATATTATTGAACCGACAGGGGATTATGAAAATGACCCGAATCTTACCGATAAGAAATTCCCTGGCAATCCGAGCCGTTCATATCGCTCCGAAGCTCCATTGAAAATCGTTGGAGAGGTAACAGAATGGGTTAAGCAAACACCCGGAAGAAATTCAAAAATTTCGTGAAAAATTAGTGACCAATAAAGGGGGAATAATTAATTGATCTAGATATGCCTAGGTTAACAGCAAACCGAAGTCGCTCAAATTAATAAAACCTGTATTGGAAATAAAAGACTCAATCACGTCGGAATTCATAAATACCCCAAAAGGTTTTCCAAAATTTATGGGCAATGACTTTTTCCTTATTGGTTATCGTGTTTTTGTTCGCTATACGAATAATGCGGGCAAAAGTTTACGTGGCTTGTATATCCTGAAATCAGAAACCGACAAACCGAAAATGAAATTTTTTGGTAATATATTTACCCATTATAACTACACCACGACAGACGTAAAGCAAATCAACCAACTGAGGGGAAAAGAAATATTCTCGATTAAATCAAAATTCCAAATCAGGATAGGTGATACGGAAGAGCAAATTTCTTTGCCTGAGCATTCGCCATTTGCAGACTGGAAAGAGGCCAGAAGATTTGCGGGACCGTTGCCTTTTACATTTACTTATAACAAAGAAACCAAAGAAGTTTTAATAATTGAAGGAGTAAGACAAAACTGGCTGCCCAATCCAGTAAAAGTAATCGACTATAATTTTGATTTTTTAAATACTTTGAAACTTGAACATCCAATATTAGCTAATGCTTTTATCATTAAAAACATCCCATATCATTGGAAAAAAGGTAAAAAAGAAGTATGGAAATAAAGAGACGAAATTTTCAAGGTGTATTGAATATATTAAGTTTTAACCGGCACTTTTATGTATTTGGGTTGATTGCATTGGCACTAATTGTTGGGAGTAAATTCATTTTCGATTGGTATGACTGTTTCTACTGGTTTGTGATCGTGGCATTCATTTATGGTTTGACGATGCCATTGATTGTTTCTGCCTATGTTTATGATTTTTCAGGTTTTTACAATTTCGAATGGTTAGCGAAAATGAAGATAAAAGATGCCCAAGATCAATTCAATCTGAACATTAATGCTGGCTTTGACGAGACTAGCTTTATTATAAAAAAGATATTACCGCAATCTACTTTGCAGGTGTACGACTTTTACGATTCCGAACAGCATACTGAGCCTGCAATAATTCGAGCAAGAAAAGTAAGTATGGTTTACCCAAATACTCTACAGATCAATTCTAATGCAATTCCATTACATGACCATGCTGTCGATAACATCTTTTTACTCTCAGCGATTCACGAGATACGGAGATACGATGAGAAAGTGAAGTTTCTAAAAGAATGTCGCAGAGTATGTAAGCCAAATGGAAATGTGATTATGGTGGAACATTTGAGAGATTTTCCAAATTTTGTAGCATTTACAATTGGCTTTACGCATTTTTTCTCAAAAAAGACTTGGAAAATGGCATTTCAAGAAGCGGGGTTTACATCATTTGAAGAAAAAAAGTTTACACCGTTTATGTCCATATTTAGTTGTAAGTGAGGATGGAAATACATCTTAAAATAGTTGGTGTATTACTCATTGTATTGGCATCGATACACCTTGTATTTCCAAGGTATTTTAACTGGGCGGAAGAACTTAAATCTTCTAGTTTAATCAATCGGCAAATGATGACGGTACATACGTTCTTCATCGCTTTGACGGTATTGCTCATGGGGTTGCTTTGCTTGACATCTTTTACCGAAATAACTGAGACCAACCTAGGTAAAAAAATAGCGCTTGGACTTGGTTTATTTTGGACCGTTAGACTAATCATTCAGTTTTTTGGTTACTCAACTGCCTTATGGAAAGGAAAAAAATTTGAAACGTCTATGCATATCGTATTTTCGGTACTTTGGACATATTTAAGTGTCGTATTTTGGATAACATATTTCAATTGACAGAGACAGTCTAAATCTGGGAATTGTTTGCATACACCTAACTATCAACGCATTAGCACCCACTTAACACGTAATGCAATACAATGGCATCATAAGCCTCGTGGTCTCATTGAGATATCTCACACTTTTCGCCAGTAGAACTTTTTGGAAGAGCGGATATCGCGGATACGCGCCAATAACTCATCGAAGTAATATTTGAATTGCCCCGCTTACCCTGTAGGAGTGTAGGCTTTTTTTGATCATTTACTTATGTTTAAATCTTCAAAATCGGCTTTGATAACTTCCCAATATTTACCCTTTAAAACAGATCGGATCAAAATCGCTATCAGCTTCATCGAAATTAGTAAGACGCTGTTTATCAATCAACTGTTCAAAATACAACGTTTTATTGCTGCTAATAATTTGAGCGGATTTGATCATTTATTGAGACAAAAAGGCGGCTTTTTGAACTATTTTTTATAGAAATTAGCTCTGTCCATAAATTGGGATTTTAACAGGCCTTACAAAGACATAACGGAATGATTATTAACCACACAAAGAAACCAAAATATATACTGCTTGCTACACTGCTTATAGCCATAGTAACAAATCTCATCGCACAGCCGTCTCCGTCTATTTACAATAAGTGGGAATTAGGCTTTACGAGTTCTTTGAAAAATACGCATGATATGGCTTTGCCCGCATGGGGTCCATACTCCAATAAGTTCAACGGTATATCGCATATTCCAACACTGAACGATGGTATACGGTTTGATGTTATTGTGCAGCCTTCAATTTATTTTAGAAACATAACGCCACTAGCCAGTACACAACGGGAGTCTGGATACCATCCATGGCAGGCATCGGCTGATTTGTCTTATTTTTCGTACCGATTCCAGTTAGAATGGAAAAATCGCCTGTATTGCGATGTGTCCTATAGTAAGGTAGATGAAAAAAGTCGCCTGATCAGAGCAGCTTATGTAAATAATACCACAGAAACCAAAAGCATGGCGCTCAATATATTTAGCTCAATTATGTATCCTTACAATAAAAGAGTTACAATAGTCAAACCAAGCGGAACGCATTTTGAGAAAGCTTCAAATTACAGCAGTTTTACGGATTCGGTTGTCGCCTTTAATTATAACCTGGTGTACGATGGGCAGCTCAGGGGGCAGATAAAAGATGAGAATGCGGTAAGCAAAACAGCTATCGTGATAGGAAAAAACCATGGCGAGCGATTGTCGTTTCAGTTTGCGAATACCAGGAAGCTAGATGAAGGAGTTATCTTACTACGATACCGTTCTGTTGATAAGTCGGACGCTAAAATAAGCGTAAAAGTTAATAATCAGTTAACGGAAAGTATAGAACTTAAATATGCAAAGGAATATACTTTGGCAAAGGTATCTGTAAAAAATATATCTGACGATGGGATAAACCTTGCCTTAAAAACATTGAATGCTGCAAAAGTCGCATTAGACGGATTTATGCTACTAAAGGAAAGCGAAGTTAATGAAATAGAGTTTCATGATGATTCGTTAAACCGCATACCGAAGGAAATAAGCAGTGGAATAGCGAATACCGCTGTGTTTAAGTATGATGATATTGAAGAATATTATGGTCTTGTTTGGAGCGATAGCCTTGCAGATAGGAGAACATTATTTGACGACAACCCGGACACAGCTTTGCTTTATTTCGACCACTTGGTAAAAAAGGAGCATCCCGCTGGTCAAAAATCGAGAATAGGTGGCGGAAATAACCACGGGTACTTTGAAAACATCTTTACAGCGCCAATTGTCGTAGCACCGGGACAGCAGGTAACTAGATATGCGTATGTTGTCTATGGCAGCAGCGATAAAGAGGTGATCGATAAAATAAAAAAACTTGGAGCCAATTGGCAGGATGCTGAAAACACTTACCGACAGCAACAATCGGCCGTTAAGGAGTGGTCGGTAAATAAAGCCGGGATACCCTATATTTTCGGTCAGCAGCTTATGGCGGCTACCACGCTTACCAATGTAAACTACCCGACATTTGCCGGTAACAAGTTTATGAAACATACTACTCCTGGAAAACGGTGGAGCGCTTTCTATACCTGGGATGCCGGTTTTATTGGACTCGGCTATACTACATTAAACTTGGGACGTGCCGTCGAAAGCCTAAATGCCTATACGATGGATAGCGCTGAACAGTCTGCTTTTTTGGAACATGGTACGCCATTGCCCATACAAGCTTATCTCTTTAATGAATTATGGAACATTACACAAAATACTGAATACTTAACATATTTCTATCCTCGCCTAAAACGATATTATGATTATTTAAACGGAGCGGAAAGCTCATCTACTCGTAAGCTTAAGTCGAACCTGATACAGACATGGGATATTTTTTATAATTCGGGTGGATGGGATGATTATAGTCCACAGGTTTATATGCATAGAAATAAGTTGACAAAAACCATAGCTCCTACTGTGAATACCTCCCATCAGATAAGATTTGCTAAATTGTTAAAGATGGCTGCGACACAGCTTGGATACCATCAGGACATTAAAAAGTATGACAAAGACATCATTATGTATGGAGATGCATTGCAACGATGGGCGTGGGACGAAGCTTCTGGATATTTTGGATATGTAAAACATGATAATTATGGAAATCCGACTGGTATACTTAAGCATGCGTCAGATCTTAATTTCAACATGGGTATTGATGGTGTTAGTCCACTTATTGCTGGAATATGCACGCCTGCACAAACAAAAAGGATTCTCGAAAATATTTTTACAAAAGGAAGATTATGGACAGATCACGGGATCACCGCTATTGACCAGTCAGCACCTTATTATAACAAAGATGGGTACTGGAACGGACGAGTATGGATGCCCCACCAGTGGTTTATATGGAAGATTATGCTCGACGCGAACGAACCTGAACGAGCAGTACAGATTGCGCAAACGGCATTGGACGTATGGAAACGTGAGACGGCGAATAGTTACAACTGTTGGGAAAATTTTAGCGTAGAAACGGGCAATGGTGGAGGGTGGCACCAGTTTGGTGCATTGTCTTCTCCAGTATTAAACTGGTTCACCGCACTGTACAAACCAGGGACTATTACGCATGGGTTTGATATATGGCCTATTTCACAAAAATTTAAGCCTGAAAACGACGGATTGAATGGAGAATTCAAACTGTTTGCCGAACAAGGAAATCTTACGACATCTATGCTATTGTGTTTGGATGATGAACACGAATACGAAGCAACTTGTAATGGCAAACGGATTGATTTAACTAAAATACTCGATGGCTTATATGCACTGAAAATATCGCTTGATAAAAAAGATAAAGGAGTTTTTAAACTGGAAGTACAAAAACAATCTCTAAATAAGTAAAAGTGACACTCTGCCGTCCTCATCCGTTAGCTTAATGGTTTTGGCAAAATATCAGGCTTTTGATGCCGGTGGAATGCTACTATCATCGCCTTTGCCACAACTACAACAAAGCGCCGTGATAAGTAACAGTGATAAAATTCTTTATTGTTTCCCTCTTAGATTTTCTATGAATTTATTTCCAGATACCCCTTTTATTCTTTCTAGCTGCCATTTGGCTCTCGTAAAATATTTTTTCGAACCTGATATTAGGAGATACGGTCATTAATACAGCATAGCCGTTGCGTATTAATTGCTCATTGATCATAGAGCCATCACTTAAATAGGCATAGGCCAAAGTACGACCGTACTGATCAAGTGAATCTACATCAAAGGTTAGCTTGATGTATGGATTTTGTTTCAGTATGTTGTCCAGATAGTTTTTGGACGCTAACCCAAAAGCATGTTTCTTTTTTTTGAATACATTTCTAGTTTCTGGCGCATCTATACCAATAAGCCTCACCTTAAGTTTTTGGCCGGCATGATTGAACACCCAAAAGGTATCGCCATCTACAATTTTATCGACCTGAAAAATATCGGGGCTTTTATACATAGACTGTTCGAAATCTCTACCTTCAAAAGCAGTTGATCCCGATACATGTTGTGAGTCGCAACGGATAAATAAGAAAGAAACTAAAATAAATCCTAGTTTAACAAAGTGAAATATCATTTGATCAATTAAGATAATGAAGAGATGGTTAATACATCATCTCTTGCGTGCAAAATAGCAATAATTGAAGCAATTATCCCTATGTACTGTATATATATAAAAATTTAGAGGATAACTTAACGTTTAGTAATGCAACCATAGCATGATCTTTTGCGTCTTTAAGACATGAAAGGCTTAACTAGGTGCTTCCGAATATTTTTCACCGATTCCTTTTCGGGATTTACCGAATAATTGGAGGTGCTGGTCTAATTGCCATTCCTTACTGGGGACTTCTACCCTACTTTTGATTCAACAATACGACATAACAACTTTTAAAACATAACAACTAAAGACATGAAAACAACCATCATCACCACCATCGCAACAGCTCTGATCTTGTTTGCTTCTTCTATGGCATTTGCTGCTGAGAAAGCAAACCCATTAAAAAACATGAACACAGTGGGCATTATTGCGGCCTATCTAGACGCCACAGCACTGGGAAATGTTGAGTTTAACGAGCAACTATTTGCTACC
This sequence comes from Sphingobacterium olei, assembly GCF_005048855.1. Lineage (GTDB taxonomy): Bacteria > Bacteroidota > Bacteroidia > Sphingobacteriales > Sphingobacteriaceae > Sphingobacterium > Sphingobacterium olei. The sequence goes on along the minus strand of NZ_SUME01000001.1, from coordinate 241,829 downwards.
GATTTCGAATACTACAACACAGCAAGCGATAATAAACACGGCAAAAAGGCATACACGAAATTCTTAAAACAAAACAAAGGACTACAGTACAACTGCAAAACGACTTACGAAATACTGGATGAATGCGGCAAGTCTTGTGTAGCGAAAGCTACAATGGAGTTCGAGAATTTCACCCGTGTAGACCACATTACACTGAACAACACCAAAAATGGCTGGCAGGTAAGCAAAGTGGTAACGACATACCCCTAAACTGGGTATTTTTGTTTCAACCTAGGCCTGCAGGAGTGCAGGCCTTTTTTGTTTTCTGAAAGAGAATTCCATCACAGGTATCTGCTGTTTGCTTTCTTTGATCATTTACTTATGTTTAAATCTTCAAAATCAGCTTTGATAAATCCCCAATACTTACCTTTAAAACAGATCGGATCAAAATCGCTATCAGCTTCTTCGAAATTAGTAAGATTTGTTAAAATCAAATTTCTGTCATGCAGGTATGGATAACGCTGTTTATGAAGGAACAGCATTTGGTCGACAGAATAGTGATTTAATAGTTCGTGAAGATCCCAAAAATCTTTTTTCCGACCTGTTCGCTGAATAACATCAATTTTCATGGCGATAATTTCTTCGACACTCGCTAGTCGTATTTGTTCCTCAACAACAACCTCTTATATAAAGGGGTCTGTATAAAATACATCTAGCTTAATAGCGTGGTCGATATCGTTACCGAGAGTGAATGATTTTCCCATAGCTGGAGCTATAATTGCTAAATAGTCAACATAGTGAAACGTTGATTGCAAATATTGCTCAATAGCATCAAAGTCTATACTTCCATACGACACATCAGAAAACAAATCAATATCAACGGATTCACGATGTCCCAAATGCAAACTCAAAGCTGTACCGCCGACTAATCTAAACGAGTTAAACACCTCTGCATGCATCAGCGTCGTGAGCGTATTTTTTAATAGGTCATTTACGGTATTATATCGTAACATAAAATTTATTTCAACCGTTTATGCAAGATCATTGGCTCTATCTTATAATCAGCTAAAACCCGCTTTATTTTTTCCGGGCCATAAAATCGTGTAATTTCATCTTTTTCAGATTGGTTTCCTCGTTCAAAAACACGTTTTATAACCGCTTTATATTGATTTTCCCAATCAATATTTTCGATATCAGTATCCCAAAAAAGAGCTTTCCTCAGCGAGCTAAGATTAGGAATTTGGTTTTCAAAAGTATTACCTTTTACTTTTTCAATATCATGATAGGTCTGCAACAAAGCAAATGTTCCTTCTTCAACCCCCAAGGCTTTATCTACTTTTAAATATAAAGGCACAGGAATACCTCGTTTGCCTTTGATGATTGCATTAAAAACCTGTCTATGCGTATCTTCTATTGACAAGGTAAATGGACTTGGTTTAATCGCCTGCCTTTTAAGCTCCCGTTCCAGAATCAGACCTGGATGGATCCCTTTGAAGCGTTCAAAACTTCTTTCCATAACACAAATGCAATCAATTTTGATTACAAACAAAATAGCTATCCCTAAAAATGCATTATAACATAACGCGTATCCTTGTGGTTAAAGTTTAATTCACCTGTTCAAAAACTTGATGGGTTTAGTGGACATATTTTCTCAACTGGAAAATGGGCAACATTCATATCTCTACAGATTTGCTAACTGCGAAATCAAAGTCTGCCAATCGAAACCAAATTCCGTAGAAATTAATTTACCCTCGGGCGTAATGATATATTTACTTGGATAACCTCTTACTTTGTAGGCTCCCTGAATTTTGTTATCCGACATCAATACGGGTATTTCATAGTTGTTGTCAGACAAAAAATGTTGAACCTTCTCTTTGGTATCATGGCAAGCGATGGTCATGAAATCTATTTTATTCTTTTGATCCTTCTTTAATCCGAGATAATATTTATTTAGTTTAGGCATCTCTTCCACACAGGGGCCGCACCAGGTTCCCCAAAAATCGACTACCGTCCATTTACCGCGAAACTGCTCGGAGGTAAAATCTTTATCCTGTAAGTCCTTTAACGAAAACAAAGGTGCATCTGGAAGTTGAGAAATAACTTCATTCTTAAAAAATGTACTGAAGTTCGCTTCGTCATAATTTTCGCGGTAGAAAGCCGATAAACTCTGAAAACTACTGCCTGGATTATTCAAGAACTCTTGGACATAGCTTTGAAGAGCAACATCCTTCTTGCCGCGCTTGCTCAACGCAGCAAAATAATCGTCGCTATAGTTTTCTTTTGATTTTAGAAATACCCTATCATAAAAACTTCCGTATGCTTTTTCTGCTCCATTTTTTGGGGAATAATAGGCCGCTTTTTCCAGAAAGGAAAGCGCTTGTTCTTCGTGATCTATTGCACGTTCATAGGCCAAATAATACGCATATGCTAAATGTGCTTTCTGTATAAACCTAAGCTCATTTGTCTCATCTTCATATAATGGCACAATTTTATCAATAATATGCTGCAACGTCTGCAACCCATGTTCTCCTTTTTTAAAGAGAAGCTGTTGGAGGAGCAGCGCATATCGACCAGCGTTACCTTGATTCCAATATGCCTCGTCCGTATTGAAGATTTCTTGCTGGAGAAGCTTTAGGCTCTCTATGTCTTCCGTTTGCAGCGCACGTGCCCAAAGGTACATCGGCTGTGCAGCGGTTTTTTCTCTCTCGCTAAACTGACTGGCAATGATCTGCAGTCTTTGGGATGCAAGGGTATCCTTGGCTAAGATATGCTGGCTTAGCGAATACTGTAGGTAATCGTATAACTGCCGGTCGTCTAATAACGGAATTATTTCACGGAATTCGTCGACTGAAAGATCGTCCGTATTTACCTTATTACTTAGGTGATGAGTACCTGCTAGCATACCTGGAGGCACGCTGCTTAATGCTTTGTCGTACTGTTTATAATCATCTAACTTTTGCAGATGCCTTAATTTATTTGATATAAAACTACGGTCATTTGCATATTTGGGTTCGTATACCGTTATATATTGCTCCAATTTGAGACTATCAACTTTGTCTCCGAGGCTTAAAGCCGTGCTCCAGTAGCTGCCTTTTACGAGCATATCATAATAGTCATTCTCGATTGGATTACTTTGATATTTGTCTCCCCGTTGTATGGATATTTTACTACGACTTGTTATCTTCTGTCCATCGTCCATTACATAGGTATTCTTCAGATTCCTATCTCCGACCTGTACGAGGTAATTTTTCACGTCAAAACGGGTGTTTCCTTCCAATGTTGATAAGCTGTCTAATTTTGAATAGTTAACATGTATTCCTACCTTATCTCGTTGTAGGATATGATAGGTTACACCGTCTTTGGTTATTTCATTTTCTTTTAGTGCCTTTGAATCCATCAACGCGAGACCGTAAAAATATAGTGACTGTGCTAAATTTGACATTCCGGAAAATGTCGTAACCACCGCATTTTCGAATACATCTTCCCGTATCTCCCAATCGTGAAGCTGCTGTTTGATCTCATCTTTCCAGGCTGACGTATCTACATTTACTAAACCTTTACTAACCGTAAATTGCAGCGGTTTCTTTAAATAATAAAGATCGCTAAGCGCTGATGTCGAATTCAGGAAGTCTTTGCTCTTGTCTGGTGCTCCGGTGGAAAATGTTCGCCCCGTAACACTTTTGTCCTCAAAATCAAAACCATCTACTCGGAGTTCCATAAGTCGATTTTGCCCCGACAAACTTTTTATCTCCTGTAGCGTGATATAATAAGTCTTTTCTTCGATCGACGTGCCAGCACTATTATTAAATTTCACAATGTAGTTGTAGGTTGTTTTTTTCTGCGCTAGACAAACTTGCGTACATAGGAATGACAATATGAGCAGATACTTCATTGGCTTATTAGATTAGATTTACACTAAGATAGTAAATTTGTTTCAGTTTTTGCGTCTCTCTAACTTGAAAGGCTTAGTAAATGCTACCACATATCCCTTTTTTGTTTCTTAGGGATCTATACCTTTCAAAGGTTCTAAGGCTCATCTAATGTTAACTCGATGTAAGGCCTGCAGGCTTTTTTATTTATTTAACTTATAATGTGTTCAGGATTTATCACAATGCTCATCACTTTTGCGACAATGAGCTGGGTTATCAACGTCGCGAGAGCAAAAGGGTCTAGCACGTTAGTCCTGGAAAATGGAGATAGAGTTCTTAAAAATCATATTTTTTTCGCCATACTTGGCTACCTTATTGGCTTTATATTTTTATTTTTCGTAGGACTTGGTTTTTATGACAGTTGGGAATTAGCACCCGGTGAAACTTGGACTTTGTATATTTTTCCAGCAATTATGTTATTGGCCTTGCTGTATGGGTTTATTTACATCACTTTTTACTACTATAATCATCGGGTAATTTACAATTCTGAAACTGTGACGGCCTATGATGCTTGGGGAAGAGCAAAGAGCATCAGATGGACGGATTTGAAAGATGCTGAATTTAATGTCGTTATGCAGGAAATTCGACCGTATTCAAAACAAGGCTGTCGAATTGTAATGGGTCGTTATTTATATGGTCTTGACGACTTCACGCAGGGGTTTGCAACGCATCACCCCTATCTTGTGCAACGCATACTGGATAGACCTTTATTTTAATGTTCACTTATCTTCTATACTTTTTATTAAGCTCATTGCGTCACACACTCAACTAAGGTAATAATTCTGGATTATATACTACTTCCCAAAGATGTCCATCAATATCGATAAAGTATCCGGCAAAGCCGCCCCAAAATGTTTCCTGTGGTGGTTTAATAATAGTGGCGCCGATACTTTCTACCAGATCCATAACTTCAATTACTTCCTGTCTGGAAGACACGTTGTGTCCTAAAGAAGCCGATCCAGGATAAAATCGCTTCTTCTTCCCAAATCGAGGTCACTCACGACAAAGAGGAGTTTGCCAGCGCGCTTTTTAGCGAAATACCGGATAGCACGAAGCTAAATATGCTGCAACAGGACATCAGTAATCTACAGTATAAGGATAGCATACCGGTTTATTTTAAGTATCTGAGACGCTAAGACCCGGCAGCTGCTCGGCAAAATGTTTATTCTGTTAATTATTTCATTTTGTGTATCGATACATATCTGTAATTGATTGTTGGCTTACAAATTTCAACGTGACTTATGCAGTCTATCTGCACAGAAATTTTTATCTTTATAAAAAGAATAGTTTAGCAGAAGCCAAGTGGAAGCAATAATTGATAGTATGACGTACTTTATTTTCGCGCTAATAATTATTGGCCCTATTTTGTTATTGTACTTCCTTAAACAAAAAAGAGTTCAGCGCTTTCATTTTTTACTTTATATAACACCCTGCTTCCTTTTTTTATTTCCCATCATTTTACTCTCCGCCTGGCGGGCGGACTGGTCTAATGTAATGCTTTTGGAAAATTATGGATATCAATTTGATGGGGATGATATAGAAAAATATAAAAATGTATCAAACGAAAATCTACCTCTGGTAAAAAATTTAGAAATAAGCATAATGGGGATTGGGTACGATAAGGAAGAGAAATCGCTTACCTTATCCCCCATCGCCGGTAAGTTTAAAAATGAAAGTAAATATAAATGGCCTGACGTTATTCGACTCATGCAATGAATATAATTTAATGAAACATCTATTTTTCCTGCTATTTACTATTGCTGCGCTTACTTCCAATGCTCAGATATTGAAACAAGGTGACAATCTTAAGATTGAGTTCGAGAAAATAAGCACTCCTTATTATTTCAAAGCGCCTAGTTTTACGGGGTGGACAGAGGGAAAAGATATGCTTTTGATATGCAACAAGCCCAATCCTATGGATTGTGATTTTGTCTTCCTTGCACTACGGGATACTACCCTAGTCGGAATTTACACGATAAAAGCGCCCAATGCGTTTTTGCTTGATACAGAAGGCAACTCTATACTAAGCAGTGGTTCAGAATTCTTCTTGCTTCCCTTATGGACAGTAAAAAAGAATACTCAGGTTATTCCTGCCGACAAAGCAGTTTTCTCACTTCTCGACAAGATGTATGAAAAAAGTCTGCAAGCAGATAGTCCGCAACTTGACGAAGCAACGATAAAAGAGTATCAACAATACAAATTTGACACAACTTTACCAAATAGACACATTGCACTCCTCTTTGACAACTATCAGACTATAATAACAAGCACCTCCGCAAGAGGGGAAAGATCTCCTGCGGAGTTATGCATTCCAATTATAACATCTTTATCCGCAGAATGCCATTCACTTTACAAGAATATTCCAGCTATCGTTTGTATATATATGGGAGAGGCTTTGCTGAGCGCGGGAATAATAGACAAAGCAACGGAACATTTTAAGATATCGCTACAACTTTATCCGAACTCAATTCCATTATTGGTTTATAATTATAGACTTGAGCAAGACTTGAAAAAGAAGGACGAGCAGTTAGCCAAGCTGAAAAAGAAGCATACAAATCATTGGATGGTTAAAGATCTTTAAAATTCAGTAAATTATTCCATGTATTCAATATTTTACAAAGTGCATACGCCTAAAACGGGGTGATTATAGATCCCTCCTAGTGTCGAGATGACAAAGAGAATTATACTATTGTGAACAATTTCAATGAGCGCAAGTGTGAAGTGTAGTATCACTTGGGCTTAACCATGGATAAAACGACCTGATAAGGTGTTCTTTTATCCCAAAGCGCAACCAACCAGGCTACAAAACTCAGATTGAATATATCATTATTCTCCTCCTGCTGCAAAAAATCAAGAACTGCTTGCTGAAATGAATGTTCTGATATCACTTCTGGATGGGTCAGATATTTCTCGACTAAGCTTACATAATGTATGACTCGTTGCTCACGTGTATTGATCAGATACTTTTTATACCTTTTTTTAAAACTATTCAGCCTCGATGCTGCTACATCCACATGACCGAACTGTATCTGAACCAATATCTCCATCAAACTCTTGCGGATAGTCCATAGCATACCCATCCGCTTCTCATACCACGCTTCAGAATGCGCAAGCAAAGCTAGATAACGCAGACTTTCTCTATCTTGATGCTGTGCCAAAAACATAGCTAAACAAATCCGCAAATCATCGATATCCTCCGGATTATAAGACTTGTTTACGGTAGACAAAGCATTTCTCATAATCGCCATAGCTTCGTGACCTCTCTCCGTAAAATGATAATTGAGCGCCAGTAGCAGCTGATGCCGCAGAAAAAACTGGCCTTTATATCTTTTTTGCGTCTCTATCAGCTGGGACATCTCCCCGAGATACAGTAGACTATCTGTAAACGCCTGGCTTCGTAAATGAAAATTGGCTAGAAAGTACAGAATATAAAGATGGTGATAAAGGTCCTTTTCTTTATACGTGTCTGACGACTGTCGCTGAATAAATGCATGGCTTCTTTTGACGTATTTTTCGATTAAGCTGTAATTCTGTTGAATGTCCGCATATTCATTGGCAATGAATAGGATCTGATACAAAGACTTATAACTCATTAGGTCACCTATCGCAACTTTGTGCGTCTTTACCGTCTTAATAATCAACACTGCTAAGTCTACAATTTTACCTTTCAAATGAATTTCCTGTAACTCCCTGCGTAAAAATGCGTAAACTAGATGAAGTTTGGCCTCAGACTGCATTTGCAGCTGGTTTGCTAAAAGACGTTCGCTTAGCCCATCCAGATCTGTGTGCGGATCGAGATGTATGTATTGCAGCCTGAGCAATAATATTTCATTAAGCAAATTGTACTGTTCCAGGTCTACGGCCAGTCGCTCTGCTTTTATTAAAGATTTAAAAGCAGTCTTGGTCAGACCATTTTCTAGAAGAAAACGAGAGACAACAATAAGCCGTAATATATCGTAAGTCTCCGAAACGGTATTTTCAAACACCTTCTGTGACAAAAACAAAATAAGACTATCCTGTAATCTCTTGCGTAGCGCATGATAGGCATCTCTGTTTTTGGTGGGTTTATAAAGCTTATTTAATAACAAAATATCGTCAGTTTCTAACAATTCAAATAATTGAATATTCTTGACATCATAACGTTTATTTTTGTTGTTCAAAAACAACTTAAACTGCCTTATTTCATCTTTATTCAACAGGTCTATCAACTCAGACAATGTATCCATAGTACATCAAAAATACAGATTATTAAACAATAATATCGTCAGTTTATCACAATTTATTATTTCTAAATTTTAATTTTCCTACAGACATTTGCTTCAGTAAACATTAAAAAAACAGAACAATGGAACCGCTAAAAGTAAAAACTGATGACAACACAGTTGTCGCTAAACATGAGGAAAAAACACATCACCCATTTAAACCAACCTCGGCCTTTGTCGGAGCCTCTTGGTTTGCACTGATTGTGGGGGTGTTGGCATACTGTATAGGTCTGTGGAATGCTGACATGAACCTCAACGAAAAGGGCTACTATTTTACGATTTTATTATTCGGGTTATTTGCCGTAATCTCTGTACAGAAGAGTGTCAGAGATAGAGCGGAAGGTCTACCGGTGACTGATTTGTATTACGGTTTAAGTTGGTTTGCTACGCTTGCTGCGATGATACTACTCACTATAGGGCTTTGGAATGCAGAACTGCTGTTGAGTGAAAAAGGATTTTATGCCATGTCATTCTGCCTAAGTATTTTCGCTGCTATCGCTGTACAAAAGAATACCAGAGATACTAAACTGTTGGAGGACAAAGAAACGACGTAGCGGTTGCCGCCCGCAGTGCTTTGCTTTGCAAGCCTGCGGGTTATTTCCTCAAGACCACTACACGTAAGTTTATTATTTGATATCTTAGACATCACAAACCCTATACTATTTTCGAATATGAAAAATATACAACGGGAAGGCATCGAGACCGTAGCAAGACATAGCCAGCTCAGTAAAAAGACATTGGCCAAAGCTTTAAAAGACCAAGTATACCCTGATGAAGCCAGCTGGAAGAGATTTTTAACACTGTTGTTTCTTACACTTGGTCTAGGCTTCTCTCTAGCTGGAATTATTTTCTTCTTTGCCTACAATTGGGCTGATTTACACAAGTTTATTAAAATTGGTTTAGTGGAAATATTGGTTATCACGGTTACCGTATTGGCTTTATGGCCAAAGATAAACAGTCAGATACGCCACATCATACTGACTGGAAGTGCAGTCCTTGTGGGTGTACTGTTCGCTGTTTTTGGACAGATCTATCAGACTGGAGCCAATGCCTATGATTTCTTTTTGGCCTGGACCATTTTTGTGACCCTATGGGTATGCATTTCCAATTTTGCCCCACTGTGGCTATTGTTTGTCGTTCTGCTCAATACAACGCTGATCCTCTACCAAGAACAGGTCGCGGACTGGCCTCCATTGTTACTATACGGCATACTATTTCTCGGCAATGGATTGATTTTCGCTATAGCCAAATTACGTCAGGCTCCGGCCTATTTTGTACATACGGTTGGTGTAGCTGCATTGACCTTTGCGACGATAGGTATGGTAAGCGGTATTCTTTTCAGCTTCAATAAGGATTACTTCGGCGTATTTGCTCCGCTTGTCGGATTGACTTACATCGCTGGCCTGTGGCATGGCATACAAACCAAGAGCACTTTCTACCTTTCGGCTATTCCGTTTAGCTCAATTATCGTGATTGCTGCATTTCTTATCGATCTGTCGGATGGCGAATGGATGCTTTTATCTGTAAGTATCTTTATCATCATCAGTGTCACCTTTGTAATCCGCAATCTTATCCAACTCGCTAAAAAGCAATCGTCATGAAATACAAAAATAACATACTGGAAACAGCGACATACCTGCAGTCATTGGAACCGGGATTACGTCTCGACCTTATCGTGCTCGATAAATCGCTTGAGACCAATCAGGGCAACCAAACGCTGGCGATCAAGATACTGTCCATCTTTGGCGGAATACTTTCTTCCACTGCTTTTTTTGGCTTCCTACTGATCGCTGGCTTGCACAAGTCTAATGTAGCGCTCTTGATATTCGGCATCCTCGCCATCGCATTGGGCGTGATTATCGGCAAACTATTTCGACAGATACTCTGGGATACCATCAGCGTATCTACCTTTAGCATTGGTTTTATCATGCTGGCGATGGCACTTTCTGAATTTCATGTTGACACACAATATATCTCCATATCGTGTGCTGTATTTTCCTTGATCTGCCTGTGTTTGACTCCCAATTACATCATCAGCTTTGTATCGACATTGATCCTGAACGGTAGTATGTTGAGCTTTGTACTATCGACTAATCAGTATGATTTTATATACATCCACGTTTCTTTGTTGGCCATCATACTGATGTATACCTTTTTACAGGAAGCTAGATTACTCTTTATAAGTTTCAAAATCAGGCTTCCATATCATGCTATACGCATGGGGCTGGTATTATCTTTTCTGATAGGTCTGGGGCTACTGCGTCATGATATTTTCTTCACCTTATCGACCTCATTGATCTGGTCTGTATCAATAGTGTGTATGGTGGCCATACTCTACCTCTCATCGAAGCTGTTGACAACTTTACAGCTATCCGTCGTCGTCACCAGATTAGCTATTTACGGATTAATTCTTTTGGTACTAGCTCCTACCGTGCTATTTCCCGGCATCGCAGGTAGTATATTGTTGATTCTGTTATGTTTTTGGGTCAATTACAAAACCGGATTCGTCATGGGGATTCTAGCGCTGTTGTATTTTGTAGGTCAGTTTTATTACGACCTCAACTATACACTATTGACCAAATCCGTATTGCTATTCCTATCAGGTATAGTATTTTTGTTGTTCTTCTTATTCATTTCTAAACGTACAAATCATGAAAAAATATAAAGGGATCATTGTCGCTTTCAACCTTGTTCTCCTACTCCTATATTTTAACTACAGCATAGCAAAAAAGGAAGAAATCCTTCGCGACGGACAGTTGATATTGTTGGAGTTGGCGCCAGTGGATCCTCGCTCTTTGATGCAGGGCGACTATATGCAACTGCGTTATAAGATGGCAACCGAAACTGATATAGACAGTATAGCCAGACGGGGATATTGTGTCGTTCGTTTGGGTAACGGATCTGTCGCAAATCTCGTACGGTTTCAACAAGAAACTACTCCTCTGTTTGAGGGTGAGTTTCTCATTGCGTATACCACACCAAACAAATGGTCTATAGAAATAGGAGCCGAATCGTTTTTTTTCCAGGAAGGCCACGCGGAGAAATACGAACAAGCTACATATGGAGCCATTCAAGTCGACAATGCGGGCAATAGCATTTTGGTCGGACTATACGACACGGATTTGAGAAGAATTACATATTTTAACCTCAAACAAGACGATAAATGAAAGAAATTATTGAATTTTCAGATAAGATAATAACTATCGAGAGAAACCAATTTTTAAAAAAGAAAGGTGTCATCGACACAAATCTGTATTATGTGGTAAGCGGAAGTTTGAGAGTGTTTTTTCTGGATGAACATGAAGAGCAGACAATTAGATTTGGATACAAAGACAATTTAATTGTTTCTCTGGACTCCTTTTTGACCGGAAAACCTTCCGATTTATTTATTCAGGCAATTAAAAAAACGGTTATAAAAGTAGTAACCAAACAACAAATTGACAAATTTTTAGAAATAGAAAGTAACAGAAATTCGTGGATCAAAATTTTAGAGAATCTGGTACTCCAACAAATGGAACGTGAAATTGATATCCTGACACATTCGCCAAAAGAAAGATATGAAAGAGTTTTAAAACGAAGTCCGCAACTTTTTCAGGAAATCTCTAACAGACATATTGCTAATTATTTAAGAATGAGTGCCGAAACTTTATCGAGACTGAAAAAGTCTTGACTTCAATCAAGGTTTATGAAAAATACTTTATTGAACTTTGCATAAAAAAATATGCAATCAGAGAAACTAACACAAACGCTCCTTGAGCAAACAAAAGAATTTATAAATCAAGTAGAAAAGCTTAAAAGCTATGACCTGAACACTTTAACATGGAAAGAAAACGAAATTTCCTGGAGCATTTTGGAATGTTTAGAGCATTTGAATTTGTATGGCGATTACTATTTACCACAAATAGCAAGAGAATTAAAAATTTCGACAACTAAACCTGACATTGAGTTTAAGAGTGGCATTCTAGGTAATTTATTTGCAAACAGCATGTTACCAAAAGAAAAGTTAAATAAAATGAAAACATTTAAAGATAAAAATCCATTAAATGCAAACCTTGAAATAACTACTATTGACAGATTTATAAATCAACAAATCCTACTTGTGGAATTGTTAAACCAATCGAGAAATGTAAGTCTGAGCAAAGTGAAAATTAGGACTTCGATTTCGAGTTTAATCAAGCTAAAATTGGGCGATACGTTTCAGTTTATTATAAATCATATTATTAGACATCTAAAGCAAATTGACAAAATTCAGGCGTCCATGACAAATTCCTGACAGAAGACTGATTTGTTATACTTCCTCGCGGTGACGACGGGAATGCTCTACGAAGAGCTTAACGGATGCTCCTGTATAATCTCTATGGAAGATCCTTCAATCTTGCAATGGACTGAAAGACACCACTCTTTTGTAATAACCACATGCCTAATTTTTCGTCGGCTACCCCTGATACGATCTTATATGTGAAGCGAGGTTCTCCCTGTTCGTCACTTTCGATATTCATTTTATAAAAATCTACTAAAGGAAGAGATTGTAGTTTCTCTGCCAGATCGGTGATATGCGAGGACACGATTACATAGGGACCATCGGTATGGCTGAGGTGCTCTATAATGTCAAAAATAGCATTCGAGGCATCAATATGGTTTGTGCCCTTAAAAAGTTCGTCTAAAATAACCAGCGCATTCGTGTTTTTGTCAAGCTGATCCACTATTTCCTTGAGTCGGATCGCCTCTGCATAAAAATGGCTATACCCCAGTTCGAGGTTATCTTGCAAATTGATGCTGGTAAACACTCCGTCGATCAGGTCGGTTTTCATAGAACTAGCCGGAGCAGGAAACCCAATGTGGGTCAAGTATAGCGCAGTTGAAATAGTTTTGATAAAAGATGATTTGCCCGCCATATTAGCACCTGTCAGATACCATATCCTCTTCTCTCTGGTCATCTGGACAGTGTTCTTAACAGGCTGCTGATGAAAAATATGATAGACATCTTGCATGTGGATCTTGCCCGTATGATGTTTTGGGTAAATTTCTGGATAACAGAACTCATACTCCTTTGCGGTTCGGGCCACGGCGAAATATGCATCGATCTCATAGAAAAAAGCAATTGCCTGTTTGAGCTTACTCGCCAGTTCGTAACGAATAAGACGATCATACGCATCGAGGTTGAATCTATTGATTTTCAGTTGCTCTGGATTGTAAGGGCCGCCCTTGAATATTCTGGACAAGCATTCTTCATGGATTTGGATCATTTCTGCGATATCCTCGTACGCTTGATGGGCATTTACCTTTTCGTAAAACGCTTGGGATTTCAACAAAAAGTCACAAGTCTCGAGGATCGAACTTACTTTGTAATAGTAGATCGGTGCTTTGGCCACAAAAAGATCCAAAAGTCCCCATCCTGATCGTTCTCCTGAATGGGATCTCTTGATGTATTTCTCTACATCCATAACGACCATCCTGTAAAAGGGAAAGTCTTCTTGAACGACCGGTTCTAAACGACGTATTTTTTGCTGGCGGTCTTTGATCGCATCAACATCCGATAAAGGCTTCAAAAAAACTTCGCGCAGAAAATCTTCACCTCCAGCTGTGATAGCATGATTGAAAAATCCCCAAATGGAACGGCCTGTCACCTCAAGTAGTTGAATATCTTGTGTGGTCTGCGGATCGATTAAAAATCTTTTGCTCATAGAACGTTAATATAGCAAAAAAAGAGCGGATCAAATAATTTTCGAACTTCTCGTCCAAGCGCAAGGGAAACATACGATTGGCTTTCCTAAAATTCAGATTTTGTGATAAACTTCGTTAAAGGGAATTCTGAACCGTTCACCCCAAATACCTTCATTTCCCTTTCTTACACCACAGGACACTACCATATTGATCTCCGCACGATAAGGTAATTTAAGAAGCTTTTTGACACGCTTACTATCGAAACCTTCTAAGGGACAGGTATCGTAACCTTCATTTGCCATAGCAATCATAAACGTTTGTGCGGCTAGCGCACAGCTTTTGTGAATGACTATACGCATATCGCTTTCTGATACCTGATATACTATAGGACGGAATATACCGATAGTACTTACTGCTAATTTTCTGGCAAAACCCAACACGCCAAAAAATCGGGCGTAAAGAAATGGCATCAGCTTGCCATAATACAACAGCCTGTCTTTGATTCGCTTTTCTTGGCGTTCCTCAGGACTATTCCTTTGGATGTTTTCATGCTCGAATGCTATATTCGCATTTGCACGTTTTCGATATAGGTCCTGACGAGTTACAAAAACAACCACTTGTGATGCCGTTGAAACGCTTCTCTGGTTAAGACAGGCCCTTGTCATCTGATCTAAAACATGGGGTGTTATGATATGATATGCTTCCCACAGTTGCATATTGGAACTGTTAGGCGCTAGTGTGGCTAGTTCAATACAGTTCTTAACGATATCTGCATCTATATTTTTTTCTTTATCGTAAACCCTTACCGACCGACGATAATTTAAAACTTCTTTTAAATTCATATGGTTATTCCTGAACCGCCAAGAATTTCAAGTTCCTGACCTTTTGTTGGCTGCGCGCCTAAAATCGGTTTTACTCTCGCTATTAGTTCTCTTACACTTTCGACTTTCAGAGAGTTGTCATGATCCTCTTTACTATCCCATATTTCCGTTACGTAAACTGAGTTTAAATCGTTTTCATCTTTACCAATAACATATAATCTGCATCCAATTGCAGTGGAGACGAGTTTAGATGCGTCTAATAACATATCAGCAAGTCGATCGGCTTTTCCATCCTTAGCTGTGAGTTTTCCGTGAAGTAAATACATAATCTCTAATTTATTAAAATTTTCGGGATTCAAAGTTAGTTGCTCTATATCTTCATTGGAAAAATAATCAAACAGAATGTTATATATAATATAAATTTCTAGAATTGAGTCTAATGATCTCATGCCTGCCCTTTTCGGTATATGGCGGATCGAGAGAGGATTAAAGTTTAATTATAAAAATCATTTAGCTAACTTTGTGGCTTGATATTCATTTAACTATTCAGCAGTGTCCTTAGATAAATTAAAGCTTAGTAAACGTCTTCATGCATCCATGAATGATTTGAGTTATTTTACAGCAAAAGAAATTCAGTTAAAAGCACTCTCTCGAATAATCGGTGGCCATAGTATTATCGGCATTGCACCTGAAGGGGCTGGAAAAACGACTACCTACGTTCTCGGGGTATTGATGCGCTTAAAATATACGGAAGATGAGGCGCCGAAAGTCTTAATTTTAGCTCCTAATGAAGAAAGAATTACTGAAATAGTTGATCGTTTTCTGAACGTTAGCAAGAACAAAGACCTCCATATCATAGGGCTTAAAGCTAGTGGAAGTATAGAAGAAGAGATCGAAAATCTGGTCCGCGGGGTAGATATTGTAGTAGCAACTCCAAACCGCGCCCGTGCTATATACCTGAAATTAGGACTTAATTTAAACCGTATTCAGATGTTCATCGTTGATGATGCGGAAGAAATAGTGAAGCAAGGAATGCAAACTCCTGTAAGGGAACTGGCACAAAGCTGCGGAAAAGTCCAGTATTTAGCATTTAGTACCGTCGAGCATGACAAATTGCATTTGATGATCGATGACTTTATGCCGTTTGCTACACTGATTGAGGCGGATGAGCTTAGTGATAAAACAGCTGAAACACATGAGCTCATGTTATATCAGGTTCCTAATTTTACGACGAAAATCAATTTGCTAAATGTTTTGATGAGAGATGATGACGTATTTGATAAAGTGGTCGTATTTGTGAATAGTCGACTTACTGCACAAAAACTAGGTCAAAGTCTACATGCTAAAAATGGAGAAGTGGCTGTATTAAACCCTTTGCTTCATGAGGATGCTGGTATTGATGATATAAACGATTTTAAGCAAATCCCTGAATGTCGAATACTTATTATTGCAAATGAAGGCACAAATGACATTGATCTAAATGGGATTCCTTTTATATTTCATTTTGAAGTACCAGAAAATAGAGAAGTGTTTGTGCAGCATGTTGAAAAAACTTCAAATGATGAAGTTATAGCGATCACATTTGCGACAGATCTCGAACTTCCGGCACTCAAAAAAATAGAACAATTTTTGGGAAAGAAAATTCCTGTCATGCCTCTTCCAGATGATCTTATTATCTATCGCCCACCCAATAATCCAAAAGAAAAGACTGAGGTGGACGAGTCACAAGGTGGAGCTTTTCATAAAAAGAAAGAAAGCAATAGCAAAAACTACAACCTCGGCGCTGGGATAAAAGCCAAAATGACGAGGAAGAATAAGAAAAGATAGTATCATAAAAGCCGTATAATACGGCTTTTATGATAGATATTAAACAGCATACTTATTTACCCATTCTTGTCAGAATGGTTTCCATTTCTGTCATTACTTTATTGATCTTAGCAATAGTCAGGTCAAAAGGTTCTGAGGTATTCATATCCACACCTGCATCGACAAGTAACTCTACAGGGTACTTGGTACTTCCAGATGCTAGAAAATCAAGGTATTTTTTGCGATCCTCATCTGTTCCCTTAAGCACCTTTTCTGAGAGCGCAGTCGAAGCGGTAAAGGATGTCGCGTATTGGTACACGTAAAAATTGTAATAAAAATGCGGGATGTAAGACCATTCGGATTTGACATAGTCATCGATTATACAAACATTTTTATCATGACCGTAGTAACGCTTGGTCAGGTCTAAATACAACCTATCAAAATCTTCTCCAGTGAGTGCTTCGCCCTTTGCGACTTTTTCGTGGATCAACGATTCAAACTCTGCAAACTGGGTTTGACGGAATAATGTTCCTTTGGCACCTTCTAGATAATTTCCGAGGATAGCAAGACGGGTCTTATCGTCTTTAATCTGTCGCAGCATATAATCGTTCAACAACTCTTCATTCAACGTTGACGCTACCTCAGCGACGAAAATCGAATAGTTTGCGTTTGCGAAATGTTGTTGCTTATTGGTCAGATAGCTATGCATGGTATGCCCCAATTCGTGGGTCAACGTAGACATATCATTATACTTCCCATTGTAGTTCATGAGTATATACGGATGTACGTCGTATGCAGAACCGTTGGAATATGCCCCGGATCTTTTTCCTTCATTTGGATACATATCAATCCATCTTTCATTGAACGCTCTTTTTGATACGTCGACATAATTGGTACCCAAAGGTTGTAAGGATTTTAAAATATTCTCAACAGCTTCTTCTACCGTATATTCTAAATCGACTTTTTCAACCAAAGGAGCGTACAGATCATAATAATGCAGGGTGTCCAGCCCCATCATGCGCTTTCGGAGATTTAAATATCGATGAAACGTCTCCAAGTTTCCAGTCACATTTGTAATGAGATTATGGAAAACATCTGTCGGGATATTACCGCCATCCAGTGCCCTTTTTAACGTGCTCTCGTAATTTCGGGCTTTTGTAGTAAACAATGCGGCATTGATATTTCCGTATAGCTGTGTTCCAAAAGTCTGCTGAAATTCATTTAATTTACGAAAATAAGTGGCAAACACTGTGCTCCTAACTTCCCTGTCTTCGCTCGCTCTATACAGTGCAAAATTGGCGGAATTGAGCTTTATACGCTCACCGTTCAATTCAATTTCGGGGTGCGGAAACTCTGCATTAAAAAAAGTACTGAAGATATTTGCAGCATTGCCGGACATTAATGCCGAGTAGGCCATTACTTTTTCGACTTCTTCGGAACCTCTGTGTGCTCGCTTGCGGAGTAGATCCGTGAGGTAAAATTTGTAGGTTACCAGTTCTTTTTCTTCCGCAAAAAAGGCGTTGAGCTTATCTTCATCTAGGGTTAATAACTCGGGTTCCATGAAAGATGTTAATGCGCCATATTCAGAAAAAAGCTGTTGCAGCTCTTGTTTCATGCCAGCGTACTTGGTCACTTTGGTATCTTGATCAGATTTCATCGATGCATAGGATGAAAGCCGAGACATTTCCTTAATGAGTGCGCTATTGAACGCTAGAGCTTCTAAAAGTACGGTAGCGGACTGTGTAAGCTTACCCTTGTAAGAGGCTGCTTTTTGCATGTTTTGTTGAACCTTTTCCTTTTCTTCTTTCCATTTATCATCTGTAGCATAGAGATCGGACAGGTTCCATTTATATTTTTCAGGCAGTTCTTCCCGAATTTTCATCTGACTTACAGCAACCGTCGTAGAAAATAGCATCATGGCGGTGATCAATTGTGTTTTTTTACGCATACTTTATTGATATTGATAGTGTGCACAATTTACAAAAAAGATCTCACCGATTTCGGTTAATATACTTTACATCCCCAGCTATACCTCTAATTCCTGTTGTTTTTCTTTCACCAATGCGGAATGGGTTACCCCCCATACATCAATTTGTGATAGAATCGGAAGAATGGTCCTACCAAAGGGCGTAATTTCGTATTCTGATTTTTTGGGATAAACATCTTCTGAACATTTATCGATAACACCAAAGAACAAGAGCTCGGCCAACTGCATTTCGATAACCCGCAAAGTAGAATTAGGAATATTTTTATGAATTTCAACGGGACGGACAATGCCATTATTGATAGCCTCAAGAATGCATAATTTCCATTTTCCGCCAAAAACCTTCATTGCTACTCGAATGCCACAATTCAGGTCCTCTTCAATTTTCTTTGTGTACATAATGAATTTTATTTAGAAAATAAAGGTATCAATTTATCGAATACCTACAATTGCTCCATACCGAATCTTTTTTCGGTTATTGCCTGTCCTTTTTGTTTGCAATAATTTCGTACCATAAACAATAACAATATGACAACGATAAAAAAATCAAAAACAATATCCATAATTGGATTAGGACAAATGGGCAAAAAGTTAGCACAGCTGTATGTTGATGCAGGCTTTGAGGTAATTGTTTGGAATCGCTCTAAAGCCAGAGCATCGGATTTGAAAAATGTAAAAATTGCCGATAACGTTCTTGACGCAATTAAGGATAGTAGGCTTAGCATTATTTGTGTTTCCGATAACAATGCTGTTCTTGAGATACTAGACGGCATAAGGGATAAAAAAGCATTCATGAATAAAACGCTTCTCAATTTAACTACTGGAAGTCCAAAAGAGGCAAGCAAAATAGAAGCTATAATTACCGAGCACAGTGGCGAGTACATTAATGGTGCTTTACAGGTTGCCCCAGATCAGATGGGACTCGAAGGCACGACAATACTCGTATCAGGAATCCAAAATGCTTACTCACAGCATAAATCTTCTCTGGACGTTCTCGGAGGCAATCTAAAATATTTAGGTGAAAAAGCAGCCGCCTCATCGGCCATGGATCTGGCCACTTTAACGTGGCTCTATGGTTCTTACATTGGTTTAATATATGGTGTAACCTTGGCGCAACAATATGGTTTAAAGCTGGAAGACTTTAGCACCATTATTGGTGAGATAACACCGGGATTTACCGATTTTTTCAAACACGAAATTGATGTCATCAATCGCGAGGACTATCGTATTACACAAAGTCCATTACCCATTAGCGTATCGGCAACACAACGAATAGCAGATAGCTTCGAGGAATTGGATGTTATTCAGGAATTCCCCCAGACTCTTGCAAGAATTCTAGCAGAAGCTGATCGTAAGGGACTATATAACGAGGAGTTGGCTTCAATCATTAAAGTTATAGCGAAAACTGCAGACAGTTGACCGCAGTGACGAAGGGGATGCTTCCTATTCTGAGGGGGGCATCGCCCTTGTACCTGTATTTGAATCTAATGATAATTCAGCAGAGGTTTGCAGAATTCTTTCACTTCGATTTATTTTTAATAAATGATCGTATTGATTCGTAAATATAGTGATTAAGATATTACTGTCTATAAAATAATCCGACTGTCACACTATGTGTACCAAATCTATTGTCTATGATATCGCTAAAGGCATGATAGGGGGCATAATTGTATCGGGTCTGCAATCCAAAATCCCGAATTCGAAGTTGTAGGCCTTGTCCAACATGGATGGTGCTAAAAGGTCTGATAAAAACGGGCTTATCTTCTTTATCCTTTTTTGATTCTGACCAAGTTTCATATTCTGCCCGAGCTCTGACATCATCAAATAAATACATTCCATAGCCCAACACCGAAGACCAAATTATATCTATATTTTTCGCTTTGTTGAGCGTATAGTGTTTATCTAAACGAAATCCTATGACCCCTGAGAACGATTTTGTTTCGGTTTCATAATCGTCGTTTATATATTGAAATGTCGTTTTTTTTGGAAAATTGACACTGAAACCAAAAGCCCAAATGCTTTTTTCAGTGTAGGGCTGTCTTACCCATACGCCAATATTTGGGGCAACATTCATGGTGTTTTTTAGATTTCCCAAGGGAATAGTTGCCCCAGCCTCGACTTCGACATACTTAAATGTACTGTCTTTTGTTTGTGCAGATACCTCGATTGAGATGAGCGACAATCCGATCATAAGAAATAATGTTTTCATAGCTATTAGAAATTTATAAATGGTAGTGTTCTTTTCCCATTCGAGTTGATAAAACCTAATTGCAAACCTTTAAGTGCATTGGTACGGTTGAATAAGCCAATCTGTACCCCTTTTAGTTGTGTGGATTTATTGACAAGACCTATTTGCACACCGGTCATATAGTCATGTTTGTTGTACAGAGCCAAGTTGAGACCCTGGCTATATTTTCCGGCATTAAATGCGGGATGTATACCGAGTCCCGTAGATTTATTTGTTATATTGTATAATGATACACTTGCTCCATTGTGTTCAACACCTCCCATGTATCCGCCAATCCCGAGATTAAGTCCATTTGAAATTATCTTGGTTCTTTCGTCATGAGGATATTTGTCTATGCTGCCGTACATAAAAGTGAGCATTGTAATTAACGGCGAAAACACCATTACGTCCAAATTTACTCCGTTAATTGTTTGCACGTGATCAGGTTCCTGAAAATGCCCTATTCCTACGACCAAACCATTTACTTTTTGTGTGTTTTTAGTCATCGGTGACAAACTAAATATTTTTGTTTCCTGGGCTTGTGTTGCAATACTTATAAGCGACATCAAGCAAATCATGAATGTTTTCATCTGTATATAATTTAATTGTTTATTCATTTGTGACTGTTTCCAAACGCATTATTCAGGCGTGTTTATTTTTAAATGCCTGCATGAGATCGCTACGCTAAGTTCATGCTGTCTTCGACGGTATGCATGTTCGGTTTCATATTATTTTAAATTTGATTACGTCAAAGATATTGCGATATTCACACCCATAAATTGCGATATATCCTAAAATATTTGTTTATTATTGTGATAATCACAAAAGCAGAAGTTATGTATCAAGAAAAGTTAATACGGGCCATTCAAAAAAGAATAGACGCACAAGATTCTTTGATTGAAAGGATTTCAACTGCTTTGGACATCAGTTATGATGCTGCACATCGTCGAATTTCAAAGAAGAGTAAATTTACAATCGAAGAAA
Organism: Sphingobacterium olei; assembly: GCF_005048855.1. Classification (GTDB taxonomy): domain Bacteria; phylum Bacteroidota; class Bacteroidia; order Sphingobacteriales; family Sphingobacteriaceae; genus Sphingobacterium; species Sphingobacterium olei. The sequence goes on along the minus strand of NZ_SUME01000001.1, from coordinate 220,173 downwards.
CTATTCGATTGGCTCAGGTATTTGGAATTTCATTGGATGCTTTGCTTGAAAACAAGGGACATGTATTGGTCCGCAAGACAAAAGAGATACGCTCAGCTACGGATCTATCAGATTATCTTGGGAATTCTTTTCACGCATTGACAGAATACAATGCGGATGAGCATACCTCAGTATATTATTCGGCGAAAGATATCCCCCTATTCTACACCATCGGACACAATTTGCTTTCTAAGTTTAAACTGTTTGTATGGCTTAATCTTTTGGATTCTGGAAAAGAAGAGGTTAGCTTTGAGGATTTTAACTATCAAGCTCCGTTGGTTGATAATAATGAAAACTTACTAAAGTTCTATTCTTCTGTTCAAGTTCACGAGATATGGAATGATACTACGATCAATAGCACATTACAGCAGATTTTGTATTTCTTTCAATCCGGACTCCTACAGCTAGATAATGCTGTTGCATTGTGTGATAACTTAACGGATTTAATCAAATCGTTGGAACGAAAATGTACACCAAAAAATAAATATTTTCAAATGTATTACCATGAACTGTTGATCTTGAATAATAATGTATTAATTTTAAATGGGCAGCAGAGATCATTTTTTGTTCCTTATACGATGTTGGGGTACTTTATTACGAAAGATATTGACACCTGCCAAAATGCATTGGAATTCTATCAACATCAACTAAAGAATTCTGTATTGTTGAATACTGCAGGAACACGGGACAAAAATATTTTCTTTAATAAAATGTATCAAAAGATAGATTTTTATAAAAAGCAAATCAAGTCTTTTGCGGAATTGGGATAGCTTAGACAGCTGGGATTAGTAGGGACAGGAAACTACAGTTGGCAAACTATTATTCAACAAGATACTGTTGTAACATTGTGTACGACCTTCGTTTGATTCTATCACGAAGGATTTTTGGTGCTAACACTTTGATGCATTCGCCAAAGCCCAGTATTTCCCGTTCTAACTCGAAATTTAACACTACATCCAAGCGGATCAAAATGCTCCCATCTTCCTCGGTTTTTAAGATCTGCTGCGACGAATGTATGGGTTTCGTAATGACGTAAGGCGCATTGTAGCTTTCTACCTGTAGAATGACCCGATGGCCTCTATCCTTTTCGGATTTCGTTACGCCGATTGTATCCGCATAATAACGTTCAAAATCTATGCCTTCATAGGGTACATATCCTGCTTTTGCCATTTCATCTATATCCACGATCCGATCCAGCGCCAATGTAACCAGGGTTTTCCCTTTTTTCGGTTTGCAGATTACGAACCACCTGTTACGGTATTCCTTCAATAGATAAGCAAAGTATACGGCCTCTTGTTCTGTTTTGGATTTAAATGATTTATAGGTAATCAATAGAGGTATTTGTTCCCTGATAGCTTTATGAATAGGTGTTATCCAATTCAGTCCTTTTAGCAGTTTATTACTTTCCATTTGTATACAAGAGGGAGATATGTCTTCCTGTTTAGACAGATTATTTTCCAATCGGGCGATTATATCACTCATTTCTTCAAAATAGGCAAAGCCATTCAAATGTTTCAGGATATCGACCGCATCCCTCATTTTGGACAAATCACTGTCTGAGAAGGGGGTATTGCTAATCGAATAATTCGGATCCCCGTATGTATAAAATTTACGCTTGATAACCACAATTGGTGCATTATAACCCAACTTATTGCTGCGCATCAATTGGATGTCACCTTGTATCGTTCTTGTACTTACACCGTTATGAATACCCTCTAATTCATAGAGTCCTTCCGAAACCCTCTCTATCAGGTCTTCCAACGTCCATTTACGATGCGTCTGCCGAAGACAGTTATCGATGATTTTGTAACGGATAAGAGCAAGTTTATTAATAGACATAATGATTTACAGCAAATTTCTTATTGAATAAAGATAACTTTTATATTTTACTACGCAATACATTTGCGCAATATCCATATAAGGAATCGTAAGCGCTATCAGTTTTAAATTTTATCAAACTTGTTATCAGACAATTACATAATAAACATATTTTTTATCGCTTTTAGTTTGAATCACGCAAAAAAGCTGCGTAGTACACTTCGCACCTTTGTCATGTCAGTATTGACAATCGCTCTTTGATGAAAATAAGCGAAAGCTTTAAGCATTATTTATCAAATAGAAACGAAGAGGCGCAAGGGGCAACGTAAAGAGGTTGTTGCTCCTTGCTTAGGAAAGAGGATAAGAAAACTTTCATAACTTTATAAAAATGGAAAATAAAAGAATTAATGGCAATGATTTGATTGCCTTAGGGTATAAAGAGAATCATGCAATGGGTGTTGCACTGAAGATCAACAAAAAAAGATTAGGCTTTAGCAGGGAGCAAATGCTAGAAAATTTCAAAAATGTACTCGAAAATCCAACATCGTATCTGGAGGATGCTATTTTTAAACCCCTCGCTGAAGTACTGTTGAAGATCGATACCATTGAAGCAGAAACCATTCGGCTAAACGACGCTCCACAGGTCTATTCCATCTTCGGCAAAGAACATATTGAAGAAGGCGCTACAAAACAAATGGATGTAGCAATGAAATTACCTGTAGCGGTGGCTGGTGCCTTGATGCCGGATGCGCACCAAGGTTACGGCCTACCAATCGGAGGTGTGTTGGCAACAAAAAACGAGGTTATTCCTTACGGTGTCGGTGTGGATATTGGTTGCCGAATGGCGTTGTCTATATTTGATCTACCTGCGTCTTATCTTGAGGGGCATACAGGCAAACTTAAGGACATACTGATGAAAAACACGCGTTTTGGTGCAGGAAATGGCTACTTGAAGCACGAAAGAATAGATCATGAGGTTTTGGACAGCTCCTTGTTTGAAACCGACAACTTTATTCGATCATTGAAAGACAAGGCATGGACACAATTAGGCTCCTCGGGAGGAGGCAACCACTTCGTGGAATTTGGGGTGATGGACGTGGACACGGCCGATGAAGTATTAGGCTTAGAAAAAGGCAAATATCTGGCTTTACTTACGCATTCGGGATCACGGGGAATAGGTGCTACCATTGCTGGACATTACACTAAATTAGCCAAAGAAATCTGCAAACTTCCCTATGAAGCCCAAAACTTAGCCTACTTGGACTTAGATAAGGCAGAAGGACAGGCTTATTGGTTGGCCATGAATTTGGCGGGCGACTACGCTTCGGCTTGTCATGGCGTTATCCATGATAAAATACGATCTGCCTTGGGCGCTGAGCTGTTAGCTAAAGTCGAAAATCACCATAACTTCGCTTGGAAAGAACTATTGAATGACGAGGAAGTAATCGTTCATCGTAAAGGAGCTACTCCTGCAGGGAAAGGTGTATTGGGAATTATACCGGGATCGATGGCTACACCGGGATTTTTGGTTCGCGGTAAAGGTGAAAAGCGTGCCATCCACTCGGCTTCGCACGGTGCGGGCCGATTAATGAGCCGCACGCAGGCTATAAAAACCTTATCTTCAATGGAGCTAAAGACTATATTGGCAGCCAACGGAGTTTCCCTGCTCGGAGCCGGAATGGACGAAGCACCAATGGCTTATAAGGACATCCATACGGTCATGGCTTCGCAAACTGACCTGGTGGATGTCGTGGCGACATTTTTACCAAAAATAGTACGTATGGCAGATGACGGATCGAGAGAGGATTAAAATCCCATACTAAGGCGTATGGGATTTTTATATGTAGCTTAACCGACAGTTCTATATGTTATTCCTGAGGTATCCCTGAAAGTTATCCTGAAATTGTAACCCATTGTCCACTCTGTATTTACTCAACTTATTATACAAGGTCAACCCCCACAACACAAACTCACTGAGAAAATAGACATCTTCTTTTCTCGTATCCGGCTGGTATTTCTGTATCAACCTACGAATGGCATCCACTTGGCCCAATGTATCATGATAATCGTCATCATTAAGTTCATCCGGTAGTTGGATACCATCCGAATTTAAGAACCATCGCACAATTTCATCGTAGGGGTATTGTTCATTTTCCTTTTCTAACTTCTCTATCTTAGGAAATAGGGTTATGAACAAGGTCTTAACCGCACTTTCTATCAGTTGTATTGCTACAGCTGCAGCGCCTTCTTGCTCGCCTTCATACACCAACTCTACCTTCCCCGTGATAGCCGGAACGATTCCCATAAAATCGCTCAACCGTACTGCTGTAGCTGTATCTCCGTTTCTCAGCATACGCAATTCGGCAGTACTTAGCAAATTTTGAAATGCGGTAATCCCCATTCTGGCGCTGACACCACTTTTTACATCGATGTATTCGCTATTCCGAGCTTCAAAACTAATCTGTTCCAGTATATCACGTGCCAATTCAGGTACATAGATCTGTTCTTTTTGTCCGGCTTCCAAACCAGCTTCCTGCTCGGTGATCGCTTTGGCTACTGCCACAGAGGTAGGGTAATGTGTGAGAATCTGAGAACCTATACGGTCCTTCAAGGGTGTCACAATACTTCCTCTATTGGTATAATCTTCGGGATTGGCCGTAAAGATAAACTGCAAATCCAGAGGCAACCGCAACTTAAATCCACGGATCTGTATATCGCCCTCCTGCAGTATATTGAAGAGCGCGACTTGAATCCTGGCTTGCAAATCGGGCAGTTCGTTGATTACAAATATCGAACGGTTGGCACGAGGGATCATCCCGAAATGGATCACGCGATCATCCGCATAACTTAGTCTCAAATTCGCTGCTTTTATAGGATCCACGTCGCCGATTAAATCCGCTACCGTTACATCGGGTGTCGCCAGTTTCTCAGCGAACCGTTCGCTCCTGTGAAGCCAGCTGATGGGCGTACTATCGCCTTTTTCTTTCATTAACTCCACAGCATAACGAGAAATAGGCCGGTATGGATCGTCATTGATTTCAGAGCCCTCGACTGTCGGGATATATTCATCCAATAGGTTCACCATCAGTCTGGCCAACCGTGTTTTTGCCTGGCCACGAAGCCCCAACAAATTGATGTTATGCTTGGAGAGGATAGCTCTTTCCAATTCGGGAATCACCGTATCCTCGTAACCATGCACACCTTCAAAAACGGTCTCGCCGCTGCGTATTTTCTCAATCAGGTTCTGACGCAGTTCCTCTTTTATGCTTTTGGGCTTATAGCCTGCATTTTTTAATTCTCCGAAAGTTTTAATCGTTGTATAATTCATTTACTGTTGTTGTTAAATCAATAGTTTATCGTATTCTCTTTTTCCGATTGTCCTCGTAATCTTCAAAGATCATTTCGCCTAAGTCGCCCAATCCGGTATAGTAGGCCTTACCCCGGTTAGAGGCCGTAAATTCATCGACAAACTCCTGAAGATATGGATCAGAAGTGATCATAAATGTCGTGATCGGGATTCCTAGTTTTCGGGCTTGCGCGGCGATACTATAACATTTACCGGTAATTACAGGATCTAACCCCATGGGATTTTTATAGTATGTGCCATCCGGCATGTTTAAGCAGCTCGGTTTGCCATCCGTAATCATGAATATCTGTTTGTTTGCATGACGTTTCCGTCTTAGTATATCCAAGGCCAATTGTACGCCGGCGACGGTATTCGTATGAAATGGCCCCACTTGCAAGTAGGGCAGATCTTTGATCGCTATAGGCCAGGCATCGTTGCCAAATACGATAACATCCAATGAATCTTTGGGATAACGCGTGAGTATTAGCTCCGACAGGGCCATAGCTACCTTCTTCGCGGGTGTGATACGGTCTTCGCCGTACAAGATCATACTATGGCTGATATCAATCATCAACACCGTGCTCATCTGCGACTTAAATTGCGTATCTTCAACTACCAAATCATTCTCCGATAAGCTGAAATCACCTATTCCATGGTTTACCTGCGCATTTTTCAGGCTCTCGGTAACAGAAATTTTGTCTAGACTATCTCCATATTGATAGCTTCTAAAATCTCCTGTATTTTCGTCACTTTGTCCACTGTATTTTGTTTTATGATTTCCGGTTTTACCTTTACGCATCTTTCCGAAGATCTGATCCAACGCATTTTGCCGCAGGGCTTTCTCCATCTTCGAGCTGATCCCCACTCCCCCATTTCCATTAAAATCCAGACGATCGACGATATAGCCCTTACTCTTCAAATCTGCTATAAAATCATCAATGGTATACGTTGGGGTAGTTAATTTAAACTCCTTATCTAACTGCCGCAACCAATCGATAGCTTCGTCAAAATCACCGGAAGTATAAGTAATAAGTTCCTTGAAAATTTCAAACAACTTATCAAAAGGTGTCTGAAAGGGCTCTTCATATTGCTTAAAGACAAATCCTTTATTTCTCTCCGTCTTGTTCATATGCTAATTTAAGATATAAAAATCTTTTATTTCGCTTCGAAATATCATAATACATTCATTTCTTTCCATAATATCGCCCTCGGATGAATACCCATGCTAAACAAAATGATCTTCCTAATTCAGCTATCAATTTAAGGATACCATTTTGTGCAGGTACGAAATACAGGTTCATTTACGATTAGTTCTTCCAAATAATTGAACTTATTATTATATTCGTTCAAATATTATTGACCCCATGAAATTAGGTAAGATTTTTAGCCTCACACTTTTTTTTCTTTTTACAGTGGTGATTACCTATGCCGTATCGCCTACATTGACAAAGACAGCCGTCCCTAATTGGGTGCGGTACTCACAACATCAGCCAAAAACACCTAATCTGGAAGACATCAGTGATGGCTATTATTTTGAAAGTATCGAATACCAAGTCGATCTTGCCACACAAACCCGTTTTTCGCGTAATGTCAAAGTTTTAACGGAAAATGCGGGTGCGGAAAATGCGGGTCAGATTCACATCAGTTTCGAACCTAAATATCAAACACTAATCTTACACGAACTTTATCTGATACGCGATGGAAAGCGATTGGACCGCCTAAATTTGGGAAAATTCGAACTCATGGCCTACGAGACCGAACTGTCGCGATCGATTTACAACGGAACCTATTCCGCTTATTTGCTACTCGAAGATTTAAGAAAAGACGACAAGATTGTATTATCCTATTCTGTGAAAGGCTTCAATCCGGTATTCGGAGGGAAATTTTTCGATAGTTATACCCTTCAAGGTTTTGAACCTATGGGATTGCTCCACATAAGCTATATTGTACCAAAAGGACGTAAACTCCATTTTAAAACCTTTATGGGTGCTGTTGCGCCTACTAAGCAAGATCTTGGCAATGCCACGGCCTATTATTGGGATATTGCCGGTACGGATAAGACAGAGTACGAGCCGAATGTACCACTGTGGTATGCAACAAGACAACGGATAGAATGCTCGGAATTTGAGAAATGGTCGGACGTGGGTAAGTGGGCTTCTGACGTCAATCCTATTCCGGTATTGGCAAAATCGGGCAAGTTGCGGCAGTTTGCAGAGCATCTTTGGCAAAAGGCAAAGGGCGATTCCATGGAATATGTAAAAGAGATTGCCGATTTCGTGCAAAACGAGATACGATACATGGGTATAGAAGTTGGTGAATATTCCCATCGAGCCAACAACCCAGAAAAAGTGTTTGCACAGCGATACGGCGATTGTAAGGATAAATCGGTCTTGCTCGCCGCCATGCTTCAGCATAGGGGCATCAAGAGCCAGCTTGTGCTGGTAAATTCTTTCGAAGAATATAATCTGGATGAATCCCTCCCCTCTCCCGCCGCATTCAACCATATGGTGGCTTACTTCAGTGTGGGCGGACGTGGGCAATTTATTGATCCCACCATTACGAACCAAGGTGGACCGATTCGCGATCGACATTTCCCTTTCTACGGGAAAGTTTTATGGGCAAAGCCGGGAGCCGAAATGTACGATACGGAAAAAATTGTGGCTGGAAACACACGCGTAGAAGAACAATTCAACCTGCAAAAAGACGGTGCTGCTATTCTCGATGTGCTAACCATCTATACAGGATCAAATGCAGACGATATTCGTAGTTATTTTAAACAGACCGCTAAGAATCAAATTGAGAAATCTTATTTAGAATACTACCAACGACTCTACAAACAGGCCACGAAGCGGTCGGCTTTGACATACGAAGACGATATAGCCAACAATGTATTTCGTGTTAAAGAATCATATTCCATTAAAAAGCTATCGGAACTGGATCTGACGACGAACAGACCAGCCGTATCCGTATATGCAGCCAACTTAAGTTCATCGCTCCCTGACGTGATGGAAACACGCATGACTCCCATCGCCCTATACTATCCGCTAGCTTTAGAACACGATGTCTACATCATCAACCCAGACGATGTAACCATTCCTGCTATACGAGAGAATAACTTTACGACCAGGGAAAGCTACTATTTTGGGAAAAGCATCACGACAAATAAAGACACGATAAAGATTTCTTTTCGATTGGGCTTCCATGACACGTTTGTGAAGGATGAAGGTATTAAGGATTATCTTTCTGATTTCTCTGACAAAGACGCTTTTTTTAGTACTGCCGTCTACTTGGATAATGATGGTTTCGTAACGGGATCAAATACACAGAATCAGGTAAATTGGTGGTCGGTTCTAGGTTTTATCAGCCTGCTAGCCTTATTTACTTGGGCAACATTTCGATACTATCATCGACAAAATGCCTCATCTTTCATTTCATTATATGATGAAGCACAATATGACACCATCGGCGGTTGGCTGGTCTTGCTGGCCATAGCATTGTTTCTGAGTCCTATCCGGATATTTTTTGGTGTAATGATGCCGCTTTCTTTTAGCGAACAGCTATGGGCTACTTTGAGTTACAACGTGGGAATCTCTCCTTTTCTATATGGTATGTTTCTAATTTTTGAGTTTGCTGCTAATACGATGATCATTTTCCTATCTGCATACTGTTTCTATCTGCTGATCAAAAGACGAGATATTTTCCCACAAACGCTTTTTGCTTTATTGATGTTACAGCTAATCGTTGTAATCTTGGATATAATTGTCGCTTGGGTTATATTTAAAAATCAGACCGAGATGTACAGTGAACCTTCGGAAATCGTTCGCGCTATCGCTTTTGCTGTTATATGGTCTCTTTATCTGTTCAATTCTACGCGTGTGAAGGGTACCTTCGTTGTACAGCGTGAAATGAAGGCCGCACATCAGCTTGCCTTGGTACAATCACCGCCTCTTATTCCGTCGGCTACTTCCATACAGCATGAAACGGATAACGACAGTGAACGCAAGCAATGATACTTACGAAATAGCTACACGATTAGACGCTTAATGATGGGCATGTAACTTCGTCCTATGCTAATTTCAGATCCGTTTTCTAAAATGAGAATTGATTTCCCTGATTCTCGTTGAAGTGCGCTGACAAAGGATAGGTTTACGATATAAGACCGCTGAACCCTCTTGAAAAAAGTTGGATCCAATCGCTCTTCTATGTATCCAATACCAAATGAACTGAGGTACTCTCCTTGCTCGGTATATATTATACTATAATCCTTCGCTGCCTTGATATAAATTATTTTCTTCACATCGATTTTCTTGAAACTTGTTCCATCCAGCACAAACATAACGGCCGAGAAAAGCGCTGCTATGTCTGATGTACTAAATAATTCCTTCACAAACTTGTAGGAGATCCTTCGTAGGGTAAATTCAAACCGTTCCCGGGAATAGGGTTTTATTAGATAATCGAATATCCGTTCTTCAAAAGCTTGTTTCGCAAAAGAATCATCTTCTGCCGTAATAATTATTAGGGGACAGATATCACTTCCATTGGAAAGTTCGGAAATAATCCAACGGTAAAGTTGTTCATCTATAAACAAGATGTCAGGAGTTAACATGTTAACAGCACGAATTGTTTCCTGTGGTGTTGCACTTTCACCTACGATATGAAATCGGTTACTATCCTGAAGGAGTTTTCGAATATTATCCCTTCCAATCCCATCCCGATCTGCTATCAATACGCTCATGGTTAAACTTCTCATTATATCTTCTTAAAAAGCCTTAAGCAAATGGATGCAGAAATGAAAAACAATAAAAAATTCCCCGTTAAAAACCCAGCCCCATAGGGACTAAGGTTTCCGCGATTAATATACAGTGTATTAAACGATTCAATTGCACTGATGAGTGCCAATGTAAGTGATGCTGTTAATATAATCTTCTTCATCTTGTAAAGTTATGGAGCTAATATTTATTTCATAATCTGGTAAAGACAACCCAAAAGTAAAAGCAGACAATAAGCCATTAATGAAACTTCGATCACTTCGTCCATTATCACCTCCATAATTCCCTAATACTGTATTGGCATAGTTTCCCCCATGCGTTATCATGCCATAGCCGGAATAATGATAATGTATTACAGGTTCTAGGACCGTGTTCGATACCGATAGTTTCTGTGTCTGATCTGCCTCGCATGAACTGAACGCTACTACCGACAATAACAACATACATCGCATAAAAACGGTCTTACTCAGATGAACCATGATTAAAGGCTGTTAATAGGTCTATTGATAAAATGCTCTTCATTTGCTCAAAATTGTTTAGTTATTTATATGTAATTGTATGCAAAGTTCGTAGAAAACGATACCCCGATAAAGATACCAACCAAAAACACTGCGAAATTAACAGGAAGCTATTCGGATTTGTAGTGTAATAGTTCGGGTTTGGATTATTCCGTAATAATACGGAATACCTTCAATTTTGGGAATAATCCGAGATGTTCTTTTAGATTTTATATTTAGTCGTTAACCAATGTACTTTGGTCGAGAAATGAATCATTTGGTAGAAAGGATTATAAAAAATTGAAAAGGACTTATACTTTCAGCCTAGATAAAATGTAAGACAATGCAATTACAAAGGCCAACAAAATTGAATTTAAACTAAAACGCTTCCTTATTTAAATGAATGGAAACAATTGAACTATATTTAAGATTGCCCTCAAAAAGCATTAGATTGTTGGATCAAGCACTATAATTAATTACGGGAACATGTATTCACTGTGTATATTTTTTTTGGTAATAGCAGCGCCATCCACGATTTCCTTCCATACAGAAAAGCATGACACGACCAAAGTACTCAGGCTTATCGAGCTAGCTAAGGAAAAACAAAAACTTGGATTTCCAGATTCATCCGAATATTATTTTAAGCAAGCGGGAGATCTTGCCGAAAAGCTTGATTTTATTAATGGAAAACTTCTATTTGCTGGAAACTATAGTGCATTTCTATACGATCAGGTGCGATACGATGAAGCTATGGAACATGCACAGAATGCACTAAAAATAAGCCTTTCCCTAGACAACAAAATTAAGCTCGCATCTGCCTATAACAATATTGCCCTCCAAGATCAGGCGCAAGGAAGGCTTAAAGAAGCTGCTAAAAACTTGATAAGGGCATTAGATATTTCCAACGAAATAAAAAATCCGACAGACGAAAACTTGTCGGACCGAAGAAAATATCTTAACAATTTGAGTTCGTTACTTCTGGACCTTAACGACCTAGATAAAGGCCTGCATTATGCTTGGAGATCTTATGAAATTGCTCGAGAATTGAAGGATTCCGTATCCATGGGAAAAAGCTTGGTCAATGTTATGGTCGCTGAGGCAATGGCCGGAAAGTTAGATGACGCAGTAAGGCACGGAAAAGAGTATCTCGTAATAGGACGTTCTTTTGGTGATCTTCCAATGGAAATAAAAGCACTGAATAACTTGGCTGATGTATACCGAATGCAGAAAAGATTTCCCTTGGCCCTAAAAACATTCAATGAGGCGTTAAAAATAACACCGGCCACTATGCCGGGAAATGAAGTTTACTCGCTTACGGGTATGTCTAATGTATTTAAAGAGATGGGGAAACCAAAAGAAGCCAAAATATATTTCGAAAGAGCCTTTAAACTTGCAAAAAAGGAACTTAACATGCCACAGCTCGCAGACATGTATCTAACTGGAGCGGGAATCAACGAGGCATTGGGAGATTACAAAAGCGCATTGGACCTATACAAACAACATTTAAAATCTAATGATTCGTTGCGGAGCAATGAGACTCAAAAAACCATAAACGAACTCGAGGTTAAATACCGGGCCGCACAAAACCGGGAAATGATCGCAGAACGGGATCTTAAAATTGTCCAACAGGAGGCGGAGCTTAATCGAAAGAACAAATGGCTGATTATTTATATTTTTTCTTGGATTATACTTATTTCGGGGTTCTTTGTTTTTAGGACGCTTTACCGTCAACGAAGACGGACGCAAGAGACGGAGTTGCAGCAGAAACTAGCCGAAGCGCAGCTAAAAGGTGAGGAAAAAGAGCGTGCCCGAACAGCAAAAGAACTACATGATGGTGTTGCCAGTATCCTTTCTGCAGCAAAGCTACACCTTACTGCCATTAACGATTTGCAGGATGTACAAGTCCCTTTTCAGGATGTAAGCCAGCTGATTGATATTGCGGTACGAGAAATACGAAATATTTCCCATAATCTCGCACCTGAAATGATTCTTGTAGAAGGACTTGGGTATGCTATCCGGTCTTTCTGTAGAAGGGTTAATAAGCCTAACTTTCAATTGCACTGCTATATCATTGGCAACTTAACAGAACTGGACAAGAGCTGCCAATTAACCATTTATCGTATTGTACAGGAGTCGGTAACCAATATCTTGAAGCATGCTAACGCATCGGAAGGAATTGTACAACTTATGGAAGAGAAGGGACGGTTATTTATAACGATTGAGGATAATGGAACTGGATTTGATGCAGAAAGTACGTTGGCTAACGGGATCGGTTTCAACAATTTATTCTCAAGGATAAAGCTAATTAATGGCAGTATTGATATTCGGTCTAATCCAGGGCGAGGAACCTCGGTATACATAACGGTGAATAGTCATCTCCATAAATCAAAGCGAGAAAACCTAAATAGAGTAAATGCTACACCTTTATGATACCTAAATTAAGCCTTATTAATTTCTTTTTTTGTGTACTAAATATGAAAACCAAATATGACAACTATTGGAATAGTAGATGACCATTGTTTGATAGTCAATGGATTGAAAATAATGCTGCAAAACGAACCGGATTGCCTAATTTCGTTCACTGCGCGCAACGGTTCGGATCTACTACTGGAATTAAATGAAAGACGTCCAGATGTTCTTCTATTGGATATTGAACTGCCGGATACCAATGGAATAGAACTATGCGAAAAAGTGTTAGCCATGTATCCCGAATTGTTGGTCATTGCATTGACAAACTATGATGATATGGTATATGTCAGGAAAATGATCAAAAAAGGAGCTAGAGGGTACTTACTTAAAGGCACCGATCAAAAAAGTCTTCTTGAAGCCATTTCCGCGGTTAGATCTGGAAAACAATATATCGACAGGCATATCGAGCAAAGCATCCTTGAACACACCATAAATGGAAGAAAGGCGGCTGTGAATGTCAAACTAACGAACAGGGAACTAGAGGTTTTAGAACTTATTGCCAATGAGTATTCTAATCAGGAAATAGCTGATCGACTCTTTCTGAGCGTCCGTACGGTAGAGTCGCACCGGCATAGCCTTAATCAGAAACTCAACATAAAGACTACGGCAGGACTTGTAAAAGAAGCTTTTTTGAGGGGATTAATCTAAATCTAGCCCTTCTGTACAAGATTTTTGCGTATCCGGCTCAGGCTGTCTTGATGGATAGCCAGTAGGGATGCTATGTATTTAAGAGGTACCCGCTGAATGACGAGGGGCTGTGTTTCCATAAGATGTATATAACGTTCCTCGGCCGTCATGCATATCGAATTGATTTGGTTGTCCTGCAACCAATTAAGCAGACGGTCCATCACCGCCAAGTCCATTTTATTCATCTTAGGTACTTTTTGCTTTAGTTGAAGGACACTTTCCAGATCCCACACCAGCACATCGATCTCGCTTAATGATTCAAGGGAGCAGGAAGAAATTTCCCCGCTCTGAACGTACAGTGGTGTGGACAAAAAGTAATTGGTAGAAACAATACCCAATGTATGATCTACACCATTGTGAACCCGGAAAAGCCTAGCAATCCCCTGATTAAGGAAATAAAGTTTATCAACCTTCTTACCCTGTTCCATAAGAAGCGTATGAGCTGGCATAACCTCGTGCCGCGTATGGGAACGGATAATATCAAACTCTCCGGGAGTGAAATATATCTTATATTCTCCCGCAAATAGGCACACGTGCTGAAAATGATGTCGCAAAAGCATATTTGTCAAACGGTCTACTGTCTGTTTGACACTAAAGTAGCAAAAAAAGATGAAATACGGGATTTATTCTAGTGGCGTACGAAGCAATGTAGCGCTATAATTTTTGAAGGAAAACCGGCTTTGTATCCCTAGCTATTTATTGTATTCCAATTTAAAGCAGTTATCACACTGTCCTGCTATCTGTGGTTGGAAATCAAAAGTAAGGGATTCCTGAAATACATCATCGCTGTTCCAGCGTCTAAGTTTCAATTTTTCGGTTTTATAGTGCGCAGTTACAGTATATCTTCCAATCGGTATATCTTGGATCTGATTTCCATCAGACGTCTTCCGTGTTAGCACCTGTCCGGGTGAACCGTCTACAAGATTGCCTTCAGCTGTAAAATGAAATTCGATCAGGTCATTTTCAAGATACACCCCCGGAAAATTATCAATGGTAACCAATCCGCCATAATATCCGGAAAGTGGAGCGGGCTTTTCGCCCGTGAGCTTCCACGAAAAATTTCGAATCGCACCTTCCCCACCAAACCCGGAAGGGTTGTCCGGGTGTAGGTACAACTGATATTCAAGATTGTTATATATCACCTTAAGCTGTGCAAAGGCATACCACGCCCCTGTAGGAACTGTTACCATATAGCTACCATTTACATCTGATCTGGTCGATAGGTGACTATTAAAAAAAATGCTATTATCAATCAATATAGTAACTCCTGCTAGTGGTTTTCCGCTGCCATCCAAAGTTTTCCCGCTGACAACGCCGAATTTGTCTGCTACAGTATCTCCTGAGCAGGCCATATTTAACAGTACTATTCCCAACAAGTATTTTTTCATCTGTATATAATTACTTCGCGAGTTCGCATGCTCTGTTATTCATTAATATATCTTCTCAACGGTATTCATATAGACAAAGGTATCCTCATAATTATTCAGATGCTATCGTATTATTCCCATTTGAGCACATTCCGTAGTACTACTTAATTCACCTTCTTAATCAATGATATCAGCAAGACATGACTTACTGATTTTTAATGAATCAGTAGTAGCACGTAGATTTAGTGTGACTTCCGCATGTAATTTTGAATCCAATAAAATTTAATAATTTATCATGACTCAAATCAAAAACATTGCGTTCATTACGTTGGCATGTATCCTTTATGCCACCAATTCTCATGCTCAATCCTTTAAAAAGGAAGATAAAACCCTAGATGTAGGTGTTGGAATCGGAGGAGGATTAGGTATTCCAATCGGATTAAACTACCAGCAGGGCGTCTCCGATCGAATAAGTGTGGGAGCTTATACTGCCTTTGCAACTGAAAAAGAATCTTTTGGTAGTTATGGCAATTGGCGATACACTTATATTCTTGTTGCTGCTCGAGGAGCCTATCATATCAAAACCAATTCGGAAAAGTTTGATCCCTATGGTGGATTAATACTCGGTTATAACATTGCTTCGGTAAAATGGGACGGTGCTACGGATGAGCCAATTTCTTCTTCTGCCGGAGGTTTTCTTGTGGGTGGCTATATTGGATCTAAATACTGGCTAAGTAACAAGCTCGGCGCCTTTGCTGAAATTGGTTACGGCGCAAGTATACTAAATTTAGGTTTGACGCTAAGACTCAAATAACTTCATTCATCATGCCAGAGTAGTTCGTGATTTATAGTGAAAACTCATCGGAAAAAACTGAGTACTGAACGTTTAAAATAACGTCTTGTCGAAAAACTAAATTTCAATATCTACTCTGGTGTAAATTGATGAAAAATTAAACAATTCATATTTGGGATGGAAAAATCAAATACCGTAAGGAATAGCATGTTTTTGGCTGTTGCCTTATCTTCTGTATTCTCTATTAGCCCGGTGCATTCGCAGGGAATTTTAAAGAGAGTAAAAAGTAAAGCAGAAAGCACTACAGTTAATAAGATTCTGAATGAAACAGATAAAGCGGTTTCAAAAGGAATCGATAAGGCTATCGAATCGGTTTCCACGTCTGAAAAAAGTAAGACAACTCCACAACAGGAGGAAAAGCCGATGGATGCAGCGCCCAACGATTTGCAAGTAAATAACAACATGAAATCATATAGTAAATATGAATTTGTACCTGGCGATTCTATACTATATGTAGACGATTTTTCAGGGAGCCCTATTGGTGAACTGCCGGCAGGTTGGAATGGTAACGGTAGTTCAGTGGTTGTCAACCTAGACAATATCCCCGGAAGGTGGCTTCGAATGGCACAAAAAAGCGTCGTTCTTTCGGGGAATGAACAAGGTTTTGGTCAGGATTTCAGTGTCGAATTCGACATGATTTTCGATATCGACTTCAAGGGTTGGGTTGCACCTTCGTTTCAGTTTGGTCTATTAGCGTCTGGCGAGAAATCTCCTAGTTCAAACACACTACTGAACGAGCAAAAAGGAGATAAGTCTTTTTATATGGAGATCTCGCCGCAAACCACCTCAGGTACTTATACCTTGGATTCTTACGAAAAATATATTCGGTATTTCAACAGTTCCGCCAAAACCGACAATAAGGTGAAAGATTGGTACGGAAAAATTGTGCATGTATCCATCCAAGTGCAGAAAGAGCGTCTTAGAATTTGGATCAACGGCGAAAAAATATATGACATACCCAAGGCGATAGCAAAAATGGGCGAACTCAACCAACTTTTCTTTAAACTCGCAAGCAGTCCTTACGATGATGAACAGATTGGCGTGTTCCTTGGCAACATCAAAATAGCAAAAGGATTATTCTCTCCTATTCAACAATTAATGGAGAAGGGGTCGTTTTCTACTACCGGAATACTATTTGACACCGGATCATCTCTCATAAAACCTGAATCGTTCGGTATTATTAAATCTATCGCTAATCTCCTGATTCAGGATACCGAACTCCGACTACAAATTGCAGGACATACCGACAATGTGGGAGATGAGCAAAGAAATTTGGTCTTAAGCCAGCAGAGAGCAGCGGCAATTAAAAGTCTATTGGAGTCTGAATATGGTATCGGAGCTGATAGATTGGAAACTCTAGGAAAAGGAGAATCTGTACCGATTTCTACTAATACCTCAGAGGCTGGAAAGGCGAAAAATCGACGTGTTGAATTCATTAAATTGTAATGTGAATTTTTCGCCGACTAGTTTTCCTTATTCACCGATTAAATTAGCGCATTGATCTAATTGCTGTTTAATAGCGTCGATTTCAATCCTACTTTTGAACCAGACAATACGACATAGCAACTTTAAAAATATAAAAACTAAAGACATGAGAACTATCACCACAACCATCGCAACAGCATTTATAGTAATCGCTTCATTCAGCTCTTTTGCTGCCGAAAAATCAAATCCGTTAAAGGACATGAACACAATGGCCATCCTCGCAGCCTATTTAGACGCCGCAGCATTGGGCAACGTTCAGTTTAGCGAGCAATTATTTGCTAAAGATTTCGAATACTATAATACAGTAAACGACAGCAAATACGGCAAAAAGGATTACACTAAATTCTTAAAAGAAAACAAAGGGTTACAATACGACTGTAAAACGACTTACGAAATACTGGATGAAAGCGGTAAGTCTTGTGTAGCGAAAGCTACAATGGAGTTCGAAAAATTCACCCGTGTAGACCACATTACACTGAGCAACACCAAAAATGGCTGGCAGGTAAGCAAAGTGGTAACGACATACCCCTAAAACTGGGTATTTTTGTTTCAACCTAGGCCTGCAGGAGTGCAGGCCTTATTTGTATTACGATCCGCTGAGCAGTACTGCTCCACTAGTTACTCCAAGAATCAAGACTCCATTTTACTACTTTAGCTACAAATAACAAAATCAATAGTGCTGATAGATATGAACACACGTACAACGAAAGAAAATAGGGGAAATATCGAAACGGTAAAAAAAATGTACGAACTTTTTGCTACTGGAGACAATAATGCGATCAGACAAATATTTCACGAAGATATAAAATGGAACCAAATGACAGGTTTTCCGGGGGGCGGTCAGTATATAGGGTCAGAGGCCATTTTTGAAAAGGTTTTTGGCGGATTTCGCCAAAACTGGAGTGATTGGAAAGCTACAATTGCTCGTTACATCGACAGTGGTGATGGAGTTTTTGTTATCGGATTTTACGAAGGAACATATAACAAGACAGGAAAGTATATGAAGTCCAACTTTGCTTGTGAATATAAAGTGAAACATGGAAAAATAACAGAATTTAACCAGTATACAGACACATTTCTCATTGCACAGGCAATGGGACTTACAAAAGAAATGAATGATCATCTAACCTCAGCATTGCGTATAGGTTAACGGTAAAGCTTGCCATAAGACAATTCACTGGAGCTACTTTTAGATAGACATTATAAAAAGGTGGCTATCGAAGCTAAACGCCCAATACCCACCTCACATCGAAAGCATCGGTTAATTCAATTAATCGTTGGCGATCTGTATTCTTGACAACAAGATTCTTCTTATCAACTCCCAGTATTTCAATAAGCTCTTTTCTATCAATGGTATTTTTGCAATGAAGAAAAAGGGAAATATAGTTTCCAATCTTCCTTCCTTCGTTATGTACCAGATCTGAACCGTGAATAATTATCCTATCAGATATTAACGATCCACTAACGATAGGAATTTCGGTGTAGTGTTGCAAGTCTTTTTCAAAAGTTTCAAATTGCAATATGCCACCAAAGCAGCTCTGGTAGAATGTAAGTGCCTTTTTACAGTTACCGGAAAACGTAATGAAGACTGCACTTATTAAATTAGAGTGATTATACCCTACCATAATAAATTAACATTAAGCATCTGGAATTTCAGGCTGTACAAGCTTTATCAATTTCTCAAGCGATTCTTGCCAACCTAAATAGCACATTTCGGCTGGTATTACATCAGGAATCCCTTCCTGTAACACCCGAAGTTCAGTGCCACACGAGACCTTCTTCAGCTCTACAGTTGTTGTCATTTCACCGGGTAAACCTGGGTCGTCAAATCTATCCGTATACTTAATAAATTCATTGGGTTTTATTTCAAGATATTCTCCTCCGAAGGAATGTCCATTCCCCGTACTGAAATTGATAAAGGTCATATTAAACTTACCTCCGACCTTAAAATCCATTTGTTGTACAGTGCATAGAAAGCCATACGGTGGGAACCACCATGAATTTGCGATCGGGTCTGCAAATGCCCGGAACACTTTTTCGGGGCTTGCATTAATTATTCGATGTAATGAAACAGAATTATTTTTCATTTTGTTAAAATTTAAATGGTGATTAATCAATTATTTTACGCGTTATCTTCAGGTGCAATAATCCACCTTAACTATTATGCCGGATTTTATTTCCGTAGATATAGGAAATGGCAACAATACCCAATACCACAAGCGGCAATACCATAAACCCGACATTTTGATCAACATAGGCATGACTGATGAATGCGAAAATTAGACTAAATGTAAGGCCTGCATATGCCCATTCTCTTAACTTACCCGGTGTTTTAGGGTATGAAATAGCCAATACACCGAGTACTTTAAAGACAATAAGTGCATAGGCAAAGTAATCAGGATAGCCCAAAGGTTTTGTTCCCATATTCACATACTCTGGTGTAAATAACATGGTGCTAAGTGGCATTATTCCCTCCCAAAGTATTAAGATGATAGTCGCTACCCAAAAGATTATTCTATTCTTTTTCATATTATTGATATATATTGTTAACTAATTGTTTGCTTCGGTATATTTCACAAAGTTGTCCAAGATAGCTTGCCACCCTTGTTTCTGCATTTCTGGGTCATTTTCCGTTTCAGCGTCAAATGTTGTTGCTACATTGGTCTTTCCATCTTTTTCAGTAAATAGCGTGGTAGCTATTCTTCCATCACCCATAATATAGGTAATTTCCTTGTTTAGTTCTACACGATCATAAACACCTTCAAAATCAAAACCGAAGCTTCCATCCTTGGCTTCCATCCTGTTCTTAAACTTACCGCCTACTCTCAGGTCGTTTTCACTACTTGGCGTATGCCAACTCGGATCAGGACTGTTCCATTGTATAATGTCGCTTGGCGTATTCCAAACCTTCCAAACTTTTGCTACGGGAGCGTTTACTGTCGCTTCTACCGTAATTTTTGTTACTTGTGCCATTGTTATTTTTTTCTTGGTTTATCAAATTCTATAATTCAAAGGTACATGAGTGCATAAAATTATATCTGTTGTAAAAACGACAAGTTTAGGGGCGAATTATGACAAAACTATTTTTTAGATTTGAAACTTAATACATTAGTAAAAAATGACCGTTATGATTTCACTTAAAATATTTAAAAACTCATCAATACATTAATACGATGAAAATTTCAGTCTTTGTGCCTGAATACGGAGTAATAGAAGCCATTACACCGCCTTTCAGAACCTTTCATACCGCCAACGAATTTTTAGCCGCATTTGGTAAAAAGCCTATTTTCGAGGTTGAGTATGTAGGCTTAAGGGAATATGTACCTGCCAATAATGGTGAATACACGATAAAAACCGACAGGTTGCTCAAAGACGTTACCAGCACGGATTTACTCATTATACCGCCTACGTTTGGCGATACCTCCAAAGGAATTCAGAACAACGCATCAGCAATACCTTACTTCAAAAAGTTGCACGAGCAAGGCTCGAGCCTTGCCAGTTTGTGTATCGGCGCTTTTCTTTTAGCAGAAACGGGGTTACTCAATGGTAAAAAATGCTCTACACATTGGGCTTATATCAATGAGTTTAAAGAAAAATATCCGGATGTGGAAGTTGAAGATGGCGCGATAATAACAGAACATGACAATATCTACAGCAGTGGTGGAGCAAGCAGCTTATGGAATTTAATATTATACCTTGTTGAAAAATTTGCTGATCGAGAAACTGCAGTGTTGGTTTCGAAATACTTCGCTTTAGATATCGGAAGAGATAGCCAATCGCAATTCGCTATATTCAAAGGTCAACGAAACCACGGTGATACTGATATTCAAAAGGTACAAGAATATATTGAACAGCACTATGATAACAAATTAACAATAGAAACGTTGGCAAATTTAATTAATACAGGTCGCAGAACTTTTGAAAGAAGATTTAAAGAGGCGACTAATAATACACCGATAGAGTATATTCAACGGGTAAGAATAGAAGCTGCCAAGAGCTCTTTTGAAGCATCAAGAAAGAATGTAACAGAAATAATGTTTGATGTAGGTTATACGGATACGAAAGCCTTTAGAGATATCTTTAAAAAAATTACAGGGCTTACTCCTATTGAGTATCGGAATAAGTTCGCAAAAGTAACGAATGAGGTGTAAACAGAATCATCATTTAGAATAATAATTGATTGTTAAAGATTCGATTATTCCCAAGACACCGTAGTAGTACCCAAGTGTTATATAGCAGTACGTAATAAGTTGGAACCAGAGATCGACCTTTGGAAGAAATAGTATAAAATATCGTCGGTATACTTCTTGACCAATTAAAAGATAGAAACTGAACGATTACAGAGAAAATTATCCTCAGGAACTAAAAATACGACAAAGTTCTTTTTAAAATTTGGAGATTTCATCAAAAAATTATAGCTTTATAGGGTTTGCTAAACCGATTTTTCTAATTGTATAAAAACCACCATGTATAATTCATTTTTTCTAGAAAATCGACATTCCTATCCGTGACGTTTCTTTTAACAAGTGGAATTTATTTTTTGGTTTAGCATCATCTATTATAATATGTAACATACTAATATTTCCGAGACCGAATATAATGAATTCAAATACGCGAATAAAAACAGATAATTATAAATACAAGCATATTAAATATAACCATTAAAAGGCACCTTATATAATATATCTATGAAAAACGTCTGGAAGTACTCTTTAATTGCCTCCATGGGAGGGTTCCTTTTTGGTTTCGAAACTGCCGTGATATCGGGTGCCGAGCAGATTATTCAAAAACTGTGGCAACTGAATGCCCTTTGGCACGGATTGACCGTTTCTATTTCGTTAATAGGCACCATCATAGGAGCTTTAGCTGCCGGAAGATTCTCGGAACGTTACGGTAGAAAACCCATCTTAAAGGCCATTGCAGTCTTATACCTTCTGTCCGCCATCGGATGCGCTGTCGCTCCTATTTGGTCGATGTTTTTACTTTTTAGATTTTTGGGAGGTATTGCTGTAGGTATCAGTTCTGTAGTCGGACCTGTTTATATCTCAGAGATATCACCGGCGAAAGATCGGGGGAAACTTGCCGGTTTATTCCAAATCATGATTGTAAGCGGTATTTTTATAGCCTATTTGACAAATTTTGTTTTTGCGGGCATGGGAGAACATGCGTGGCGTTACATGTTGGGTATTATGGCTCTACCTTCCGCAATATTTTACATACTCTTGAAAGGTATTCCAGAAAGTCCACGTTGGTTGGCTCTACACAAAAATTTGATTGACGCAAATATTGTTTTTGATAAATTACAACAAAACCGCATTGAAGAAAAATCAGCATTACCTACTGCAAAAAAAAGTACCTCCATATGGCAACGCAAATATAGCAAACCAATAATATTCGCGGTACTCCTCGCCTTTTTCAATCAGATGACGGGTATCAATGCCATCCTGTATTATGCACCACGAATTTTTGAAATGGCTGGATTTGATGCACAATTAGCTTATTTACAACCTATTTATATTGGTGGAACAAACGTTTTATTCACGTTTTTGGGCATGAGCATTATTGACAAATTTGGTCGGAAAAAACTTCTCCTTTTAGGTGCTATTGGTATGTTTATTTTTTTACTACTAACTGCTTTCGGATTGAAAGAAGGAAACTCTTCTTTTCTACTGTTTTATATTATCGGATTTATTGGAGCATTCGCCTTATCACAAGGGGCTGTAATTTGGGTATTTCTTGCTGAGATATTCCCCAATGAAATACGTGCTAAAGGCTCGTCGTTAGGAAGTACTACCCATTGGATCTTTGCTACCATTATATCCTGGCTCTTCCCAATTATTGTGGAAGCCAGTCAACACGGTGGTTTTTATGTCTTCCTATTTTATGCTATCATGGTGATATTATCTTTTGTCTTTATCCTGTTTTTGCCGGAGACAAAGGGAAAATCTTTAGAAGCAATACGTGAAGAAACTGTTTAGTGAAAACAATTGGCCGATTAAACGGCGGCCAAATAATCAATGTAGGTAAAAACCTATTAAGAAACAAAAGAGAAGATAATGGCAACAATTGCTGCCATGCTATTCAAAAGTTTGGCATTATTTGAAAAAACAAAATAAATACAATGATGAATAAATTATTTGGTGTAGGGATTGCGATGGTACTCACAACCAGTCTCCTAGCACAGGAAACGACCAAAAAATCATTTCTAGGAAAAGCCTCAGAAACCCTTTCCAATATTGAAAAACATTATGCTGTCAGCGATGGCCAACAGCTTTTCAGAGAAACATACCCATACAACGATAACTACAACGCCAGCTACCTAGGCGGTGGAGAAAACTCGACAAAATCCAATCCCTACTCCTACCTCTGGCCGTTCTCGGGAAGTTTATCTGCTTATGTCGCCCTACTTGAAAAGACTGATGACCACAAAACCAAAGCGCATATCGACAAATCTGTTCTAAAAGGACTGGAAAAATATTACGATACCCGGCAACCGGCGGGGTATGCCTCCTATGTGAATAGTGCCCCCTTATCGGATAGATTCTACGACGACAACATTTGGCTGGGTATCGACTTTGCTGACCTGTACCTGCACACTCGTGAACAGCGGTATCTGGACAAGGCTTTGGAAATATGGACCTTTGTGGCTAGCGGCATGGACGATAAACTGGGCGGCGGGGTTTATTGGTGCGAACAAAAGAAAGAATCAAAAAACACTTGTTCCAATGCCCCTGCCGTCGTTTACCTGTTAAAGCTTTATGAAGCGACACAAAAGAAGCATTACCTCGATGAAGCCATGGAACTGTATGGCTGGACAAAAAAGAATCTACAGGACCCATCCGACAAGCTTTACTGGGATAACGTCAATCTAAACGGGAAAGTCAATAAAGCAAAATATCCTTATAATACCGGACAGATGATCCAATCAGCAGCTTTACTTTATAAGATTACAAAGGAAGAACGGTTTTTAAAAGATGCACAAGAATCTGCTCAAGCTGGACTTGGATATTTTTTCTCAGCTCCGAATAGCGAAAATAAAGCTGCTGCTTACCCTGTATTGAAAAGAAGCGATAATTGGTTTATTGCTATTATGCTTAGAGGATATGTAGAGCTGTACCAGCTGGATAAAGATAGCCGGTTTATTGATACCTTCAAAGCTAATCTGGATTATGCATGGAATTCAATGCGCGACAAAGAAGGTCTTTTTGGAAAAGATTGGTCGGGTAAGGTTGATCCGTCAAACCAAAAATGGCTACTGGATCAGTTCGCTATTGCCGAAATGTATGCTCGGTTAGCGGGTTTGTAGTTTAGAATAAAAAGTTATGCCTAAGGCATGACTTTTTTTATTCTAAACAAAAACATAACGCGGCGGTTGTATATCATGAAAGCATTGCCTTAAGTAATGTTGATTCAATCAGAAATAAATCATCATGAAAAGCATTATAAACATCGACGTACCATCTTTTTATCGATCAAATTACAAAATATTATCTTGGACTATAGCAGAACTGACCGACAATGGGACGACAACCTCCGTTCAGGAGGATTCAGTGACCGACAAAGAGGATATCAAAGAGGCTATTAAGGATCACATTGATAATATAATCGTCGTAATCCAAGAGAATGGCGATCTCGTGGATTATGAAGTGAAATTATCCTCGAACTTGGTCGAACCTAATAGCAAAGCGCAGTTTAACGAGGTATTTCACGAGTATTATACTGGAGATCAGTCTATTTAATCAGATAAATAACAATCGTGTTCATGGGCTTGATTATGCGTAGTAATCCCAGACAAACCCATTACTGAAAGATGAGTGCCCATTTGACTTCAATTTTAATGTTTTCCATATTTTGATTGTAAAAAACGAATAGTTTCCGTTACCAGTATTCTCAAAACGGCTTGATCGATGTCGGATAATTTTTTAATATAAATACAGGCTTTCCCTATTTTAAACTTTCCAAGATCTTTAAGCAAATGTGTATGTTCCTCTAAACCCGTAAAAACATATAGGGAAATTGCTGCTTTTCTCGGAGAAAAGCCAATAAGTGGGGCATCACCTTCGTGCCCGCTTTCATATTTGTAGTGATAGTTTCCGAATCCAATAATAGAAGGTCCCCACATTTTGGGTTCATAGCCGGAAAAATCCTTCATCAGCTTTAAAAGCTCGAAACTATCTTTCCGTTTTTGTTCGGTATCCGCAAAAGAGTGGATAAACTCTCCAGCATCCCCGTCAGTTTCTGTAGTTTTATTCTTCGCCATTGCTTATTTGTATTTATCGTTCAATCCGACACCTCGTATAATATCAGTGGTTTTATTTTTTCAATACGCTTTATTTTAATCGCTTCCTGCTTAGCTTCATCAATATATAGGCTATACTCTTTTTGTTTCCCTGAAGTCAGTTGTTTAAACGCATCGTTAAGATCTTTATCTTCATTCAGCGCTACAATTAACAATTGCGGAACAGGAACGGGCTGATGCTTTTCGGGTTTTACTTGAAGACCTTTTTCCGCAATTAAAATGGCGTCTGCAATATAGGCCGCGCCCTATTATTAAATTTATCATTGGTTAACTACGTTATTTACAGATTTCCTTCAGCTTTTTCAGGGCTTTGGGGTATGTGGTGTTAAAATAACTGAGGTAATCGTCCGTGACGTCAATCTCCGCTGTAACGGTAGTTATACCATTAATCTCTTCAAATGTATAATTCTCGAATCCTCCTGCCCATTTTTCAACTTCTTCGCCTACCGTAATTTCAATTTCTCCTTGAAGAATTCCATAATGGCGGACAGAAACAAACTTGTAAGGAATGTTCTCTACAATTTCCGAAACCATCCCCCTTCTTCTCCATTTTCATCTACCCCGGTAAAATAGATTTTTGCCCCCTTATTCCAGCTACCTTTATAAGTAGAAGTTGGATTAAATTCAGCCGTCCTATGTTCATAAGTTTTGATATCGTCTAAGCCAAGCATTGTGTTATACACCTTTGCTGTTGGTGCATTGAAACTATTTTGACTTGTATTTTTCGCATGGTTATTTCTCTTAATTTTTCATTTTTCTTGTACCTATTTATTCTTATTTTAGTTTTTCCAAAACTCCTTTTCGTTTGACTATATTTTTGTAATCCCACTGAATATCACGAGATTTTTCGAGCCATCGCTTTAAATCACTTGTTTTGATCTCAGAAACTAAGTTATAGAAAACAGAAGCATCTTTAAATTTTGATCCTTTTACATGAAGGTTTTGTTCTTCAAAATCAGCACCGCTCCAAAACATCAGTCTTATTCCCGCTTTCTGCTTGCTGTAACCCACAACAGGATTTTCGTCTAGAAACCAGACGGGATGTGCATGCCATATTTTATTTTCAGCCTCTGAGAGATGGGTAGAGATTTCCTGTGCTAGTAAATCGCAGATTGCTCTATATTCCGGCATCTGCTTGTCGTTATAGGTTTGAATATCAGAATTCATATGTAAATAGTTAATTCGTAGGTTCATAAACGCCGTCATTAATATGCTTCTGCGGCTTCAGTCGTAGAGCATTTGCATTATATAACGCAATTTACAGCATTTCTTCGTTATATCAGTTTTCATAGGACAAGAAAAAACAAATTTATTGATCACTATATCACGATAAATGACTGGTCGGAAGGCCAGGTTGGTGATCCATCGATCGACTTTTCGGGACATATCTCGGTTTTCGGAGAAGAAAGTTTGAAAAGCTTAGTTTATTGGTACGAAAAACTCGGTGAAAAGGTTTGGAAGAACATGTTTGAGCAGATTGTGAAGCGACACGCATCATCATCCTTGAATTATGCTTTGTTTGCTATTAAAACAGCGAGTGACATACATAGGAAAGTGGTGAAAGAACAGCTTACCGGGCGTTAACACTACATTATTATATAACTTAACGGTTCTGTGCCCGTCGTATGCAGGCAAAAAACATTTATGCTCTATTAATTTTTTAAATTTATTATTAGCTTGCCATTGAGCTTCGGCCTCTTACCGACTAATTTTTTATCGACCCACACACAAAGCATACTCTGGTCGCCCGGTTGCTGCGGATCCCAATCTTTCTTCCAAATGATATCGACATCATGGTGATGATAGCGTAAGTTTCCTAAGAAAAAATAATCCCATTTATTCTCAGGTAATAAAGGTTCTAAGGTGAATTTATGCTCATGAGATGCCTTAAACCCTAAAAGATCTTCAATGATGATATCTGGAAAAGTAGAATGGAAATAATCCTGCTGTCCTCCAAACGCTTCGCCATCACTGGGGATATACCATTCGCCAATATTTAACTGCGCTGTACCGTGCATATGGCTCAGCTTTTGGACATAATCATACAATAAATCCTTGTCTGTCTCTAGTATCTCTTTCTTATAATGCCGCAGGTAGTTGGCATAAGCTTTATATACGATTGAATTCTGGAATGGCCAACCACGTCCGTTCCAAGCGTACGCCTGTTCGTTATAATAGGGGTGTTGTCTTTCGGCAGTCGTCATTCCCATATTGTTGTAAAATCCTTGAGGTGAAGAAAACATGTCCCAAGCCTTCTCATATTTATGATGATCCTGAAGCGGGATCATATTAAAATACCATGGCGTATACCCTACAGATTCCCGCACCCTCGCCTCATAATCGCCTATTCCAAACGGATTATCACCTGCACTGTAAGTGTTGAAAAACTGATCTTCCTCATTCCATAAAACATTTAAAACGTTTTGCTGTATCGCTTGGGCACGTAAACCGTACATTTTTATCTTTTTCTGGACAGCGTCATCATGAATCACATTGCCATCCAATTTATACAAGTTGGAAAGCGATCTCATATTAGCATAAGCATATGCGTTAACGGAAGGACGTACCAGATAATAATCTGGATACCCCTTCCGATAGGCCTTTGGAAATTGTCTGGCTTGAACAGATTGAGCTGCCTTGTCCGTTGTTCCCCACCCCAGGTAATAATCTCTCCAATTTTCGTGTGTATAGATATCATAAGCGCCTTTACTTTCAATCAATCCCAAAACGGCTGAAAGACTGAACTCCATCCCGTCATACAAATCCAAAATCTTGTACATTCCGGCTGTTTTGGAGTCGCGGTTATGAACAGTGAACAAACTATCCCACACCTGTTGATGCACCTCCAGATGGGGCAACATATCATGAAGCCAAACTGTATTAGGATGTATCTTTAAAAATGCTTCCACGCCATCAATCATCCAGCTCGAAAAATGATGACTTTCGGGTCGGCTTAAATACGTAAGGAAGTTGCCATTTTCCCGTTGATTTAATCGAGAGGCGGATCCCTTCATAAAATAGTCGGCATAGGAATTCAAAAACCGAGGATCCCGTAGCCACCTCACATCGTAAAACTGATGGCCTGCCGGACAGGTTATGGCGCCACTAAGGGATGCCCAGGCTGGTACACCGAAGAACTCTGTAATAACCCAGTATTTTTGTTGATCTTCTGGATCTTCGTATTCTTTCAAATGTTTACTGATCATCCACCAACGGTAATTATAGACTTTAGTGATCGCATCATCCGAACTAACAAAAAAAGGAATATTTTGCTGTAAAAAAGCTTTATTATTAGATGCGTTAAATGGCCCATCAGATTCTGGACGACCGGTATAATTGTTGAATTCGTCGACATGCGAAACAAGGGTGTCTTCTGAAGCTGTTCTGAGACGCCGTAATTCAGTTTCGTACAGCACCTTTTTGGGTGTAGAACAGGATATGGAAAGAGTTACGATCAAAAGCAATATACTTCCGATAAAAGGGAAAAGGATATTGATCTTAATAAAAATTATTTTCATTGTGGTTTATAATAGATTCATGGGTTAATATAAGTGCATGTAGCGTTACAGTTTATTATTTAAATACACACTATGGAACACTGCATTTTCATCTTCTGTACCTTGAAAATGCAGTCCTGGTCTAGGACTCCTATCCCAAGGGGAGATACCACTAACACGTGTAAGTCCGCGATCTTCTGGCACGATCTCAACCCAGGTGGACCACCGCTTGTAAAATGCGCGACATTGTAAGTCCGCACCCAATTCCAGTTTTAGTTCCAGTGTTGTTAAATCTTTGGGAAGTTTCTCCTGTTTTATTTGAAATTTCTCACCATCTTTCACCAACCATAATTGAATGTTATTTCCTGTAATTCCCACACCTATTGATCGATCTTTATCACCATAGATGACGATGCCTTTTTGGGCACCTTCACTACTGTTGATCAGATCGACCACGGCACCCAATTCATACACTACTGAACTTGGGCGCCATGTTAATGCTATACCTGTTGGATTATCCGGCGGGATTATCCCTCCTAGCCGAATCCCCTGTGCTGTATGGCTGAGCTCCGGCTTTGCATACCGAAAATCCCATTGCCAATACGGATTTATGTTGGGATCACCGCTGAGATCAAGCTGTACATTGTGTTGCTCATTTAAACTGGTAGCAGGTATAAACACGAAAGAAGGTTCACCCGACGATGACCATTGAAGTTCGGCCAACAATCCTTCCCTCCCCGTATAGGTTGTACCTACTTTATTGTATCCATGAAACAGGTAATACATTTTATTCTCCTTCCCCTCAACAAATGTACCGTGGCCCATGCATTTCCAATCGGTATTTTCTCCGAGGAGAACTCCTGTACCTATTCGTTCATAAGGACCTGTAAGTGATTTGGAACGTACTGCTTGTACGTGGTAATCACATCTTACTCCACAACAGTTTCCAGCCGAATAGAACATATAATAAAATCCGTCTTTTTTTAGAAAACTTTGTCCCTCTATACCAACAGCAGCAGTATCTAAAAGCAAAGAGAATGGCTCACCTTCCAACCGAAATCCATCAGCAGATAACTTACTACCGATCAACTCTATAGGGCGATCGTCAAGTCCGTAGGCTTTCCAAGTCATATAGAGTTCATCCCCCTCTCTTACTACAAAAGCATCTATGGATTCCGTACCATAGTCGACAACTATTCCCTGATCCACGAAATCGCGATCGGGGTAACGCGAAGTTGCTACACCGATACATGAAACTCCGTCTTTCTTTCTTTTTGCCGAATAATAGACGTAATAAATTCCGTTATGATAGAAATATTCTGGTGCCCAAAACGCCGATTGTGCCCATTCAGGAGGTGATGAAAAAACGAAGCCTGTCTGCTTCCAACTCAGCAAATCTTCAGACGTGTAAATCGGAAAATGTGGGCCCCATTCGCTGGATGTACCAATACTGTAATATTTACCATCTGCATATAGCACAGTTGGGTCAGGAAAATCACCGTTGATCATCGCCTTTTGTTGGCCAAAGGTCAAACAGGAAAAACACAAAAAAGAAAGGAGCAGCCCGATGTGTGAAAGCTTCTTTTCGTGGTTTAATCGAATCATAAATCGTTTTAACATAGTTAATATGCAAAATACAAAAAAAATCTTACTTTCTTCAATTGCACCTTACATCCGTTGATTAAAATGAGCCTCGGTTTATCCGTTAAAACACCTCAGTACTCCGGTTAAAAAAGGAAAATCATATTATGAAACAGTATCGGGCGGACGTTACATGTATGCGTATTCAAGCTGTATTCCAATTTTGTAAGTTTTTCACCGCCCATTTGGGGTAGTAATCACGATATCTTATTTAAGGTTGCATCAAGTTGTTCCTCGTCTAATTGATTTTCCCATTTTGCAACGACAACAGTCGCCACTGCATTACCAACTAAATTAGTAAGTGCCCGACACTCGGACATAAACTTATCTATCCCTAGTATCAGCGTCATCCCTGCTATGGGAACTTCAGGTACAACAGCTAATGTAGCTGCTAGTGTGATAAAGCCTGCTCCAGAGACACCCGCTGCTCCTTTGGAACTAAGCATTGCAACTAATAACAACAGGATCTGTTGTTCTAGACTTAGATCAATATTACATGCCTGCGCAATAAACAATGCAGCAAGTGTCATGTATATATTTGTCCCATCTAGATTAAAAGAGTAGCCTGTAGGAACAACCAGCCCCACCACGGGCTTCGCACAGCCCGCTTTTTCCATTTTCTGCATGAGAGACGGAAGAGCCGATTCTGAAGAACTTGTTGCCAACACCAACAATAACTCGTCTTTGAGGTATCTTAATAATTTAAAAATTGAAAATCCATTGTATCGCGCTACGGCCCCTAATACGACAGCTATGAAGAATATTGCGGTCATGTAGAATGTAGCGACCAACATCATCAAATTACCCATAGAACTTAGCCCATACTTCCCAATGGTAAAGGCCATTGCGCCAAAAGCACCAATTGGAGCTAACTTCATTAAAATACTAACAACTTTAAATATGGGATATGCCAGCGCATGTAAAAAATCGAGAACAGGTTTGCTTTTATCTAATGTTAATGAAATACCTATACCGAATAAGATCGCAGTAAACAATACCTGCAATATATTTGTACCACTTAAGGGGCTTATCAATGTTTGGGGAATTATATTTAGCACGAAATTCAGCAGACTTGAGTCCCTTGCATTAGTCACATAGTCCGAAACGCTATTGAAGTCTAATGTTGCGGGATCTATATTCAATCCCTTACCGGGCTGCACTACATTGCTTACAATTAGTCCCAGTATCAGTGCCAATGTAGAAAACGTGATAAAGTAAATAAAAGATTTGCCGGCAACACGCCCAATTTTTTTCATATCACTCATCGAGGCAATACCTGTTGAGACTGTGATAAAAATAACCGGTGCAATAATCATTTTAATCAATTGTATGAAACCATCACCGAGAGGTTTCATTTGCTCTCCCAAAGCTGGATAAAAATGTCCCAAAGATACGCCGATTGCTATCGCAAATAAGACTTGAATATAAAGCAGTTGATAAAACTTAGGTTTCTTTTTAGATTCTGTTGAAATTACGTTATCAATTATCATATTGGTTAGTTATGGACTTTTTCAAGAAAAAAACAGCAAGGCTCTAGCATAAGGCGTACCGCTCATTACATTAATTCATGTTGCAATTTAGAAAAAACCTGTAAAAAGTACGCTTTTTAAAAAATATGGATTTTATTGCAAGGAAGCTTTATTATCATACACATTGTCCAAAGGTTAGTAGATTATTATCTGGATCCAACATCGAAAACTCCTTTTGTCCCCAAGGTTTTATTTGTAAATCTCCCGATGGGTGTATGGTTAGCTTATTATGCAACATAAACTGGTACAACGTATCAATATCACCCGTGCGTATATATACCTGTCCATAATTTTCTTGTGGATCAAGTTCTTTGAATTCAAAAAAGTGGATTTGTATATCGTCTTTTTGTACCATTAAATAACCCTCATAATCCGCATTTCCAAATTCATGGAATCCTAATTTATTCAAGTAAAACTCTTTTGTGTTGGCTTTATTACGCATGGGTAATTTGGGGTTGATGTCTGTCAGCATATCAATAAAATTATGTTAGGTAATTTCGGTTTTTTTTTGAAAACAGTAAAATATTTTTAAAATCTGTACGTTATTATAATACAAAAAGCTTATTTGTTAGCTGTATGCAGATTAGTTACAAACTAGGTGTATAGGGTATAATGAATAACTTAAAAAAATAGAAAGCCCAAGATGTGAATCTTGGGCTTTTGAACTATTGGTATTTTGCTGAATACCATTCCATTCCCAGATTTTATTTCATAACTTCTTCTCTGCCGTTCATTCGGCGCCCCATAAGTAAAATATTAGGTTCTCGTTTTTAACTAAATCCGTCCACTTTTTGCTGACGATTTACATGTTACAACCGAAAATTAGATCCATTTATAAGCTAGAAAGAAACCAGATAATAGAAGTATTTTCTTTTAAAAATTTTATATTTATAATGCCCTGTTGAGAAACAAAATCTCTAAGGACAAGCGATCATTATCCACTAAAATTGTTTAAATTGCTATTCAGGAGAATATTACTTGTACTGTGAAGATAAAAAACAAAAGAAAATAAATTATTGCAAAATGAAAGAGCATATATACAAATCGCAAATTGAATGGACGGGCAATAAAGGAACAGGAACGGATAATTATAAAAATTACGAAAGAAGCCATAAAATAATAATAGAAAACAAAAAAATTATAGAAGGTTCTTCAGACCCCGAATTTAACGGAGATCGTAAAAGGCATAATCCAGAAGAGCTATTACTATCGTCCTTATCATCCTGCCATATGCTTTGGTATCTTCATTTTTGTTGCGTAAATAATATTGTTGTAGAAGAATATCTTGACAATGCTCAGGGTATAATGATAGAGGAACAAAATGGAAGTGGTTATTTTAAAGAAGTGACCTTAAATCCAGTAGTTCTTGTTAAAAATGATGATATGATCGAAAAGGCAATCGAATTGCATAAGAAAGCAAATGAGTATTGTTTTATTGCCAACTCTGTAAATTTCCCAGTCGGACATAAACCCGTGGTCAACTCAAAACAATAACTTATGTAACAATTGAGGATTACTCAATCGTTTAGACATCCGAAGTTTTTTAACAATGACAGATACACTTTTGTATCTTGCAGTATCATAACCTAGTTTTACAGATATGGAAGGAATAACTGGAATCATCGCAATGGTATTAATAGCAATAGTCGCTATAGAACACCTATACATTCTATGGATGGAAATGTTTGCATGGGAAACTGTCGGAAAAAGAACATTTAAATCACTACCTGCGGAGCTATTTGGAGCAACTAAGAGCCTCGCTGCGAATCAAGGTTTGTACAATGGTTTTCTAGCCGCTGGACTTATTTGGTCCTTGTGTATTGACAATCTGGAGTGGCAACGCTACGTTGCACTTTTCTTTCTCGGATGTGTGATCATCGCTGCTATCTTTGGAGCTGTCACCGCATCGAAAAGCATACTGATAAAACAGGGTATTCCCGCTATACTTGCTTTAATTTTCGTTTTGCTTACCTATGCGTAAATTTGCTTCGTAGGTAGTTCCCTTTTACGCACTATTAAATAGATGATGTTAGGTGTGGGATTAGCTCCTACACCTAACAAAGCTATCTTCTGTTTCCCCGGCCGTTGTTTTGTTTGCCTTTGTTTTCCTGTTTGTTGTACTTTTTTTGAGCATTATGTCGGCGATCATCTCTTCTGTAATCATCCCTTCGATATTCGCGTTCTCTACGCGCATCTCGCAGTACCACCTGCGAGTAATTATTGGCGTATCTCGAATACGAGATACGATGTATTCGATGATGTTGCCATGGATTACGATCGTTTAATACGACTTTATATGTACGGTACAAATTAATTTTTTTGTGCTTAGCAGGAAGCTTCGACTTTGTAACCCATCTATTACCCTGATAATAGGTATACCTTCTATGTATCACATCGTAATACACGTCAATTTCTGGCATGTAATAATAACGGGCATACGCATGACCAACAGGCCCCCAAAGTGGTTGGTTTCCGATATTGATACTGACATTAACTTGAGCTTTACCGACCTGTACAAAGCCAATTCCTAAAAATACGAGTGCGAAGTAAACTACTTTTTTCATAATAACCTCCTTTAAATTAAATGCTCCTAAGAGACGATAAATCTTTTATCTAAGTTTATTATTATGACTGCATAGTATTGCAAAGGGATTAACAGGCTAAACGTTAAAATATGTAAAGAAAATGCGACAATTAAAACGTTAATCCGACTTTAAGCCCCCAATTAAACAGATTCAACTCTTCTCTATGCTGAACCACTGCGTCTCCTCCAATTAGTTCAAAAATCTGTCTTTCAGTTTGTTGATACTCAAAATATGGACCTGCAACAAGCCCCAGTCTATTTCTGAAACGAATACTAACTCCTGTAGACACATCAGCAATAAAACCAGATTTGAATTTCGCATCATCTGCGTCAAAATTGATCCTGTAAAAATCTTTGACATCAGAATTCAAATTTACCCCAAACGCATACCCCAAAGATGTGCTAATAAAAGGTGATGCTTTCTTATCCAGGAATCGAACATTAAGATGACCATATAACGGGATCATTAATTCTTGATTAAAGTCGAGGTCGAACCAGTCATTTCCAGAAGTAGAATAATCGAAATCCAGGTAATGCCGGATACCTGTCCCCGCACCTAAGGACACGTACGGACTTAATGCAAACTGACCGACGTAATCAAACTTCAATTGCATCATCTCTACCTCCTCATCCAAGACAGTAAATCCTGAACCAAATGTTACCTTACTTTGAAAGCCAGGTGTAAAACCGGTTTGACCAAAAGCTGTAAAAGAAGCAAAGGTCAATAATAAAAAGAAAAATTTCTTCATAATTTTATTTTTTGTTGATAAAGATAGTTTTTGTTAGAGAAATATCAAATACACTTATTCTATTTAATTGGCATCATTTTCCTATCTTTGTGGAATTTTAAAATTATCAGCAAAACTAATGGCTTTACAATGTGGTATCGTTGGCCTACCGAATGTAGGTAAATCAACATTATTCAACTGTTTGTCCAATGCAAAAGCGCAGGCGGCTAACTTTCCTTTTTGTACTATAGAACCTAATATTGGTGTCATCACTGTTCCCGACGCCCGTTTAAATAAATTAGCCGAATTGGTAAATCCGCAACGCATTGTACCCAATACGATCGAGATTGTAGATATTGCAGGTCTGGTAAAAGGTGCTTCCAAAGGAGAAGGGTTAGGCAATCAATTTCTAGGTAACATCCGTACGACGAATGCGATCATACACGTACTACGTTGCTTTGACGATGGTAATGTCATTCATGTTGATGGATCCGTAGATCCTATTCGTGATAAAGAGATAATCGATACAGAGCTTCAACTGAAGGACTTAGATACTGTGGTAAAACGTATCCAAAAAGTCGAGAAAATGGCGAAAACAGGTGGGGATAAGGATGCAAAAAAAACTTTTGAAATTCTTTCTATTGTAAAAGAACACCTAGAGGCTGGTAAATCTGCACGCACGGCGGCAATATCAGAAGAAGATTTTGAATACATCGAGGATCTGACCTTACTAACCATCAAACCCGTTCTATATGTATGTAATGTGGATGAAGCTTCTGTAAACACGGGAAATGATTATGTAACTCGCGTTAAAGAAGCAGTAAAAGAAGAAAATGCAGAGGTGTTGATTATTTCGGCACAGATCGAATCTGAAATTGCTCAACTGGAAAGCTATGAGGAACGTCAGCTATTTTTGGATGATCTGGGCCTGACCGAATCGGGAGTGCACAAGTTAATTCGTGCAGCCTATTCGCTATTGGATCTAGCCACTTACTTTACCGCCGGTGTACAAGAAGTGCGCGCCTGGACGATAGAAAGAGGATTTACAGCGCCTCAGGCGGCGGGTGTAATCCATACCGATTTTGAAAAAGGCTTTATCCGTGCTGAAGTAATTAAATACGATGATTTTGTGAATTTCGGTTCAGAAGCAGCCGTGAAAGAAGCAGGAAAACTCGCTGTAGAAGGAAAGACATATATTGTAGAAGATGGTGATATCATGCACTTTAGATTTAACGTATAGTCTATTATAATACTATAAAAATAAACGGGGATGTTTACACATCCCCGTTTATTTTTTCTCCAATTTGGACAATTTCAGATAACCTATTTCAAGTTTATCCTCAGAAAGATTTTCAATTACGGGTTCTATCTGTAATGCATATTTTGCCTTTAATTTGGCAGGAAGCATATCTTCTACTTGATAAATATCATCCAGATCTATACCATACTTTTCGTCGATATGCGACGATGTATGGTGTTGCCAAAAGACGGTCTCCTTTCCTGTTCGTATTGCTTCGCTCATATCATTCGCAACGACCAATTGCTTGTAATGATATTCTTCAAAATCGCCAGCTTTATAAC
Organism: Sphingobacterium olei; assembly: GCF_005048855.1. Lineage (GTDB taxonomy): Bacteria > Bacteroidota > Bacteroidia > Sphingobacteriales > Sphingobacteriaceae > Sphingobacterium > Sphingobacterium olei. The sequence goes on along the minus strand of NZ_SUME01000001.1, from coordinate 182,984 downwards.
CTCCTAAATTAAGAAAGTAAAGTTTGACATCCCTATTGACCGCTGCGTCACGAGGCACTATGTTAATGGAATACGACTTCACTTTCGTTACTTTCCGGTAAGAATCTATATGTAACTTATCACCTGGTTCTGGCCAAAAGTCGCGCATATCAGGTACGAGATCTACTATAGTATCGCCTATTCCAAAAAAAACATCATGTTGCTCAATAAATCGCGTAGGCGGGTTGGCACCTAACAAAACCATAAAAAGGTGCATTACAAATTATTTTGGGCTTGTTTGGAACGAATTTCTAAATTGACAATAATATCGCGTTTTCGACCTTCGATCAGTGATAAGTTTCCTGCCACAAATACACCTTTATGGCCCGAAATTGTATTCCGTATTCCATACACGGATGACTCATCGCTAGGATCAGTTATCCCTTCATACCGGTATAAATAATCGATCGTAAAATTATCAGATTCTGAAAATAACTCGTCAAATTCTTGATTGTAATCGATTGTATACCCTGCTTTATTTAATTTTTCTAATGCTATGACAGGTGTGTCATAATTGAAAATAGTCTCCATAAATTGTGTTCTTGATATACAATTATAACAAATAATGATGCTTTAGGTTTCCATAATATAAACTTTTAAAAATTGCTGTACCTTTGCACTTAAATAATACGCATATCATGCCACATACGCCACCCGAAACAAAACATACATCTTCAGAAGCTTTTGATCGATTATTGCAGGTTCTGCACACGTTACGCGAAGAATGTCCCTGGGATAAAAAACAAACGATGGAGAGTCTTAGGCTTCTTACAATAGAGGAAATGTATGAGCTAACGGATGCCATATTGGATAAAGATACAGAAGAAATCAAGAAAGAACTCGGCGACGTCATGATGCATCTAGTCTTTTATGCACGTATTGCAGAAGAACAGCAGCGATTTGACATTGTCGATGTGTTGAACGCAGTATGTGATAAATTAATCACAAGACATCCCCATATTTATGGCGACATCCAGGTAGCTAACGCCGAAGAAGTAAAACAGAATTGGGAAACAATTAAGCTAAAAGAAGGTAATAAATCCGTATTATCTGGTGTTCCGAATGGACTCCCTGCCCTAGTAAAAGCCTACCGCATACAAGACAAGGTGCGCGGAGTAGGATTTGATTGGGAAGATAAAACACAGGTATGGGAAAAAGTAGAAGAAGAGCTTGCGGAATTTAAAGCGGAATTTAATCTTGAAAACGAGACCGAAGTAGATTATGATAAAGCCGAACAGGAATTTGGTGATCTGCTTTTTTCCCTGATCAACTACGCCAGACATATGGGCATCAATCCCGAGAATGCTTTATCGCGAACAAATAAGAAATTCATGTTCCGGTTTTCTCATCTTGAAAAAAGAGCTCGTGAAAATGGGCAGGAACTTAAGGATATGACACTAGCCGAAATGGACGTATATTGGAACGAAGCGAAAACGTTGAAATCGTAAGATGTGATTGTACCTATCAAGGTTCATCGCAATCTAACGTTTCTAAACTAACGAATAGCTTTTCAAAAGCCTCAAATTGACGCCCATCGTATGAAATATGGGGTAACTGGTGATTTACTGCATTCCACCAGCCATATACCAAAACATAGTCAAACGCTAGGTCGTACTTATTGGATTGAGCAATATTCGACTGGTAGTTATTCCAAAGCCTTTCCGGATAACCGTTTTTTTCCATTTGCTTTTTTGTTAAATATTCATAAGACTTTAATAATTTAGTTTTTCGATCCACTAAAGCCTCAGCATACTGTCTTATCTCCGTATTATCCTGATATAAACGCAGTAGCACATTGGGGTTATGCTCTGCTTCTAACTGAATTAATTTTGCTTTATAAGTCTTATCCAAATAAATAAGAGTCGAATCAAGCAGGGCCTCAAAGAAAGGTTCTTTTACAACAGATAGATTTTCTAACTTATTTTTGATCTCTACATAACTCCTTTCTATTTTTTCTTTGTCGCCACTATAACGAAAAAATATACCCTTTATCAATTCATATGTATCTTTCAGTTCTTTCTCGGTATACTTTCCACTATCGTAAAAGCCTTCATAAGTACACAATTCATCCGAAAAAACAACCGACTTTTCCTGTGCATAAACAACATTGAGCATAGCGCAAAATAATGCAATGTGTATAAATTTCTTTCCCATCACTGTACTTTATTGGTGCATCTAAATATAAGTAAGATTAATAAATTAACGAATTAATATGTAAATTCGCAGGTATATGGAAACTGTTGTCAGCGGTATCAGAAGTACCGGAAAATTACATTTAGGAAATTATTACGGAGCATTGGGTAATTTTGTTAAGATGCAAAATGAATACAATTGCTTCTTTTTTATAGCGGATTTACACTCTTTAACAACTCACCCTACTCCACAGGACTTACAGTCTACTGTTCGACAAGTGGCAGTCGAGTATTTAGCAGCAGGAATCGATCCCGAAAAATCTACTATATACGTTCAATCGGATGTACCAGAAGTTGCAGAGCTGTACCTTTACATGAATATGAACGCCTATCTAGGTGAATTAGAACGAGCGACCTCTTTTAAAGATAAAATTCGTTCGAACCCAAATAACGTGAATGCTGGTTTACTGACTTATCCGGTATTAATGGCCTGCGATATCTTGATACACCATGGCGTAAAAGTACCTGTAGGAAAGGATCAAGAGCAGCACCTCGAAATGACCCGAACATTTGGAAATCGTTTTAATCGCATATACGATGTAGATTATTTCAAAGAAGCATTTGCATTTAGCTATTCTGACAAACTGGTGAAAGTACCTGGATTAAGTGGACAGGGTAAAATGGGTAAGTCCAACGGTGAAGGCGATTGCATCTATTTATCGGATTCACCGGACGTGATACGTAAAAAGATAATGCGTGCACAGTCTGATTCGGGGCCAACAGAAATGAATCAGGTAAAACCGGACTCCATACAGAATCTCTTTGACCTTATGAAGGTAGTGTCTACTGCAGATACGCTACAACATTTTGATGATCTCTATAACAGCTGCGAGATACGTTACGGTGATTTAAAAAAACAATTGGCGGAAGATATGGTTTTAGCAACAGAGCCTGTTCGGTCTCGTATAGAAGATATATCCAACGATACTGATTACATTAAGAAAGTAGTACGATTAGGAGCTGAGAAAGCGCAAGCCAGTGCACAGAAAACGATTAAAGAGGTGAGGGAGATTATTGGACTTAAAAAACTATATTAAATTTAGATATGCATATAGCCATAGTAGGAAATATAGGTGCGGGAAAAACAACATTGACAAAATTGTTGGCACATCATCTGAATTATGAACCTCAGTTTGAAGCGGTAGACAACAACCCTTATTTGGAAGACTTCTACAGCGATATGAAGCGTTGGGCATTCAACCTTCAAATATTCTTTTTAAATAGTCGATTCAGACATATCGTTGAATTACAAAATAAAGGTATAAAAATGATCCAGGATCGTACCATTTATGAAGATGCTTACATCTTCGCAGAAAACCTGTACGATATGGGACTGATGAGTGCACGTGACTTTGAAAATTACAGCAATATTTTCCAAAGCATCATACATTATATAAAACCACCCGATCTCTTAATTTATTTGAAAGCGTCTGTGCCTACTTTAGTAAATAACATCCAACTTAGAGGAAGAGATTACGAATCAGGCATTCGCTTGGATTACCTATCCAAATTAAATGACAAATACGACAAGTGGATAGGCAGCTATGACGAGGGTAAATTGTTAGTACTGGATAAAGATAATTTAGACTTTGCTAATAATCCAGAAGATCTGGGAACTATCATTCGAAAAATCGAAACGGAACTGTTTGGGCTTTTTTAATTTTTCACTTATAACTTTTGACGTTGATGAAACCGAGATGGCAATAATACTGACACACAAGACAATGATTATTGCCATCGAGTTCTCATCAGCCATTAAAACAAAAAAATAAATAGATGAAAATAATAGGAATAATTCCCGCTCGATATGACTCCTCTCGCTTTCCAGGTAAGCCCTTGGCGGATGTTGGAGGAATATCAATGATCCAACGGGTATACAATCAGGCAAAACATGCGTCCGTTCTTAGCGAAGTAATAGTAGCTACAGACGATCAACGCATCTATGATGATATTAAAAGCGCCGCTGGTAATGTCGTTATGACCAGAAAGGATCATCAGTCAGGGACTGATCGCTGTGCTGAAGTAATCACATCACTTCAGGGTTTTGATATCGCTATCAACATTCAGGGCGATGAACCTTTTATTGACCCTCAGCAAATCAACCTATTAGCCTCTTGCTTTGAAAATCCGACAACACAAATTGCTACCTTAGTACATAAGGTATCTTCGAATGAAGAACTACTAAATGAAAATAAACCAAAAGTGGTGTTGAACAAAAATGGAGAGGCTATTTATTTTTCCAGACAAGCCATCCCGTTTTTAAGAGGTACAAAAATCGAAGACTGGTTGACTAAGAGACCTTTTTACAATCATATAGGCATCTATGGTTACCGAACAGAAGTTCTGAAAGAGATCAGTGCATTACCTATATCCGATCTAGAGCAAATGGAAGCTTTGGAGCAGTTGCGTTGGTTGGATAATGGATATAAAATTCAGACCGCGGTATCTGCACATACTAATGATGCCATAGATACACCTGAAGATCTAAAGTATATAGTAGACAAATACTTTAACAGTTAAGGGTTCATAACAAAATGTCTACCGTTAACTTAAATGGCCTGTATAGTGAATGGGCTGCAGATCAGTCAAAAGCATGCTGAGGTCTTGATTTCTCAGCTTTTCCAGATCGCGGTAGGCAAGCCAAAGTTCCTTCATCTGGTTTGCTGTACGTATTCCTACCACCGCACTGGCAACTACATCATGTTGTAATACGTATGCTAGCGCAATAGCTTGTTTAGATACCTCTAGTTGTCGGCCTAGTTTTCCGACACTACCGTTTAATAATTCAATTTCCCCAAGTTCATATCCGAGATAAGGTTTAGCTTTTTTATCCAATAAAAGACCTTGAGCCAAACTCCCCCTGGATATTATACTCGTATTATGCGCTTCAAATATTTCAAAATATCGTTCTGGTCTCCGATCTAACAAACTATACTGCATCATATTGGAAACAATATTTGACTTGTTGAGATACTGCGTAAAGACATTGGGACGTATGGACGAAATTCCATAGTATTTTATTTTCCCTGCTTCGACTAATAGTTCAAATGCTTCAACGACTTCATCTATAGGATCCTCTTTAGTGCCGCCATGTAGCTGATAGACATCGATATAATCTGTTTTAAGCCGTTGGAGGGATTTGTCCACCATACGTAGGATATAATCTTTGCGCGGATTCCAATCCCATCCCGATCCATCGGAACGCCATTCATTTCCTACTTTAGTCGCCAACACCACCCGATCCCTGAATGTGTTAACAGCTTTCCCGATTAACTCTTCATTAAGACCATTCTCGTACAGATCTGCTGTGTCAAAATAATTTATTCCATGATCAAAAGCTTCAGCAATAAGGTCAATATTTGCTTTGGAAGCACCGCCTTCTAAAGACATGTTTCCAAAGCCTATTTCTGAAATTTTTAGATCTGACTGTCCTAAATTATTATACTGCATTCTTTGCTTTGATTTCCAGAAGTTCGACTTCAAATATTAACGTACTAAAAGCCGGTATTTCACCAGCTCCACGTTCGCCATATCCTAAGTTATATGGAATGTAAAACTTATATTTCGAACCGACTTTCATCAACGGTATGCCAATCTTCCATCCTTCGATCACACGGTCGAGTTCTAAATTAACAGGTGCGCCTCGGTCGTAAGAACTATCAAATTGTTTGCCATCAATCAATGAGCCTTTATAATGCACAACGACTTCATCTTCAACAGTAGCCTGCGCGCCTTCTCCTTGTACCAAAACTTCATATTGTACACCTTCGGGTGTTACCTTTATACCGGGGTGGGCTTTATTTTTTGCTAAAAAATTTTCACCCGGTTGTCTCAAGACGGCATTACGTTCATCCATTAACTTTTTAACGACCCCCTGTATGATCTGCGAATTCTTTTCGTCACTGAATAAACCATCTTGCTGTGCCAACGAAGAAGAAATAGCATGACTAAGCACCTGGATATCTATATCAAAACCAGCATTTTTTAGTGAAGCGCCAATGTCTCTTCCGAGCGCATACGACAATGAATCTTTAGGTGTCACAAGGCTTTGGGCCTGAGTCGCGGAAACAGCTAGGGAACTTATAAAAATCAGGTTCAAAAATTTGTTCATATATTTATTGATGTTTATTGATAATTTGTTCAACGATCTGTAGTGTATTATCGCGATAATCCACCTGTACAGTAGATTTACTATTAAGCCAAAGCGCTATATCGTATTCGTATTTCTTTTTTAAACTTTTAATCACAGGTACCCCCATTTCTTCCAATGCTGCAGAATTCAGATGCTGTTCGTATTGGTTTTTCATAGGAATAACCAGCAATTTTTTTCCAAGATACAAAGCTTCTGCCGGAGTTTCAAAACCAGCACCACACAATACGCCTTCCGCAGAAGCCATACTTTTCACAAAAGCCTCGCTATTAATAGGATTGATGGAAATATTTTTATAGTGCATCGGTCTCATATTGTGCTTCGAAAACACTTCCCATTTTATATTTTGGAACTTCGAAAGATGTTTCAGGATATGGGCGTCATCGTAGGAAGGCAGGTATACCGTATAATGCCCTTCATTTGTCGGCTCCAACATTCGAATAGGTTTACGGATAACAGGCGTAAAAATATCTTGGTGATAACTTTTGAAATGAAAACCATATGAGTGTGTGCATGGAGCATAGTTTTTCATGATAAACTTTCCCATCATATCACTTTCTTCGGGTTTCGGACTGTTTTTATGCATGGCTCCGATCTGATGGCTCAATCCAATACAGGGTATGTCGCGCGTATGGCATGCCCAGGCGGTAATGGGTTCGAAATCATTGATAACCAAGTCGTACTTTTCTACCGGAATAGAATTTATTTCTTGGATGAATTTACGCACAGTAGAACTCATAAAAGTTTTCCAAATGTCTACCCCACCGGACTTACCAAAAATAAAACTCATGCCATGGAGGCGATATTTGATCTCAAAAGGAAGACAAATATCTGCTTGAATACCGCTGATAAGCACGTCCACCTCACCAAATTTTTGAAGACAAGGTATAACATCCATTGCCCGACATAAATGTCCGTTTCCCGTACCTTGAATCGCATAAAGTATCTTCATATGGTTCAATATATTCGTCCGAAAGTAAGCATTTTTTTATAATGATTCTGTTAAAACCTGTTTAAATAAAATTTACTTAACTTTAAGTTTACAATCAATTGATTATGATCATTAAAAACTAATCATATATGAAATTTATGGCGACGGTACTTTTCGGTTTAACTCTCTTTCTACTACTTACATCGTGGGGATTCTATGCGCATAAACAAATAAATGAGAATGCGGCATATACATTGCCAGCTTCGTTAGCCCAATTTTACAAAAAGCATGTTAAAACCATTACCGAAAAAGCAGTAGATGCCGATAAGCGTTGCTATATCGATACCTTAGAAGGACCTCGGCACTACATCGATCTAGATCGATACGACGATGGCACAGATTCTATTCCTATCCATTGGAGCAAAGCTGTAGCAAAATTTACCGAACGCCAATTGCTCGCGAATGGGGTGGTCCCTTGGCAGATATGGCGAACTTATCAAAATCTAGTAAATGCCTTTAAAGAACGTGATAATAACCGCATCATCCGATTCAGTGCCGATCTAGGGCATTATGTAGCAGATGCACATGTTCCTTTGCATACGACCAGCAATTACAATGGTCAGTTTTCAGATCAAATAGGAATCCATGCATTTTGGGAAACAAGGCTACCTGAAATGTTTAGTCATGAATATGATTATTTTGTAGGTGTTGCTACTTACATCGAGGATCCTTTACAGTTAGGTTGGCAGATTATAAAGGAAAGTAACGCACTAGTCGATTCTGTCTTAAATATCGAAAAAGAACTCTCAAAAACCACCAAGGAAGCCGAACAAAAAAGTTATATCACACGCAATAATCAACTGACATTAAACTATTCAGATACCTATGCCACCTCTTACCATCGGGCTTTAAATGGTATGGTAGAGAGAAGATTCAGATCCTCAATCTATTATGTAGGATCGTTGTGGTACTCAGCCTGGATCGATGCCGGTCAACCTAATCTTGCTCTTAAGGCCGGTTCGACAGAAATTGTAGAAGAAAACATTGAATATTCTGATAAGAAAATATTAGGCCGAGAAGAGTGGCACTAAGAAAAGTGTGTAGCAAAAAAAAGAGCGATTGTTCGCTCTTTTTTTGTGCTTTTAAATAAAATAACTACGACAATTGTTTATCTAGTTTTTCTACCAATACAGATTTAGGCACAGCACCGATTTGCTTATCCACAATCTCACCATTTTTGAAAAACAATAATGCAGGGATATTTCTGATACCGAAGCGAACGGAAATATCTGGATTATTATCCACATTAACTTTTCCTACTACTGCTTTGCCTTCGTATTCATTTGAAATCTCGTCAACCAATGGTCCCACCATACGACATGGTCCACACCATTCTGCCCAAAAATCAATTAATACGGGTTTATCTGATTTTAACACAACTTCTTCAAAGTTGCTATCTGTAATTTCTAATGCCATAATATACTATCTTTTAAAATTGATCAAATTTATAATACAAATATAAATAAATCCATACAAATGAATTCTAATCGCGGTGTAATAATAATCTATAGCTTATCAATTTAATCTATAATTGACACCTTCCATTTCTTCCAAACCGTCCAATAGTTCGTTAGTAATATGGATTTTTGTTGTTTTAGCGGGCATTTCCACCACGAATTCGTCTTGGATATCCATTACCTTAAACTTCAACGCGCAGTTGGCAGGATTGGTTTCGTCGATAGTCGACTGTACCAAATTGTTGATCTCGTTTACCATCTCATTATTCAATTTATGCAATGCGATCTGAATCGTAAAGCTCTTCGCCAGCTTGTCGCGGAGATCAGATAATAATTGAATCCCCTTTAGCTCGAACCCCCAATTCCCAACCTGCTTAAAGCGTTCCTGAACCAAGCCTCTAATCTGTACAAAATAGCCTTCCTGTAGGTAACCTTTAAATTTGACGTAGTCTTCTCCAAAGACAGCAATTTCATAGGAATCGTAATAATCTTCAAGAATAAAAGAACCAAATGGTTTGCCAGATTTGGCCACTTTGTGGGCCGCACTGGCAATAATACCACCAATGATAACTTCTTTATTCTTGATCCGGTTGAAATCTAATAACACCTCTTGTTCCACTTCAGAGGCTTTTACTTTATTGATCAACTGTAAATCAGTCACGTTATTCTGACAGAAGTGTTTAATTTCAAACTTATAATTATCCAGTGGATGGCTGGTTAAATAAATTCCGATAACATCTTTCTCATATTTCAGTTTTTCGATCAATCCCCATTGCGGACAAGACGTCAAAATAGGCTCCGGCAAGTCGGCTGCCGCTCCTCCGCCAAACAAACTGGCCTGAGCCGACTGCTCATTTTCTTTGAAACGTTGACCAAATTTCACTGCTTTCTCTATACCCGTCGAACCATCTCCATCCCTAAAGAAATATTGTGCACGGTGGGTATCGGTAAACCCATCAAATCCACCTCCATAGGCTAGACTCTCGAACGCTTTTTTATTCGCCGCACGAAGATCAATCCGTTTGGCAAAATCAAAGATCGATTTGTACGGACTTGTCGCCCTAGTCTGTACAATGGTATCTACTGCACCCGCTCCCACACCTTTTACGGCACCTATTCCAAATCGTATCGCACCCTGCTCATTTACGGTAAATTTGTAGTGAGATTCATTTACATCAGGCCCCAGTACCTGTAATCCCATCCGTTTACATTCTTCCATAAAAAATGTAACCTGTTTGATATCGTTCATATTATTTGAAAGCACCGCTGCCATATATTCCGCAGGATAATGTGCTTTTAGATACGCAGTTTGATAAGCGACCCACGCATAGCAGGTAGAGTGCGACTTATTGAAAGCATACGAAGCAAAGGCTTCCCAGTCTGTCCAGATCTTTTCAAGAATCTTTGGGCTATGCCCCCTCTCCGCCGCTTGCTCAACGAATTTAGGTTTCATCTTATCCAACACCGCTTTTTGCTTCTTACCCATCGCCTTACGCAACACATCGGCATCACCTTTTGAAAAGCCTGCTAGTTTTTGAGACAAAAGCATGACCTGTTCCTGATATACTGTAATACCGTATGATTCTTTCAAGTATTCTTCACATGCGTCCAAATCATAGATGATAGGTTCTATTCCGTGCTTTCGCTTAATGAAAGATGGGATATATTCAATAGGTCCGGGACGATATAGCGCATTCATAGCGATCAAATCCGCAAATACCGTAGGCTTTAATTCCTTCATGTACTTTTGCATGCCGGGAGATTCGTATTGGAATACGCCTATTGTCTCACCTCTTTGAAACAACTCATACGTTAAGACGTCATCTATAGGAAATTCATCTGGATTTAACTCTACACCATGTCGTAGTTTAACATTTGCAACCGTATCTTTGATTAGGGTCAATGTCTTCAGTCCTAAAAAGTCCATTTTCAACAGCCCCGCACTTTCTACGACAGAGTTATCAAATTGGGTGACATATAAGTCCGAATCTTTAGCAAGCGATACAGGCACGAAATTGGTAATATCGCTCGGCGTAATAATCACACCACAGGCATGGATCCCTGTGTTTCGCATAGAGCCTTCCAACACCCGAGCCTGTTTGATAGTTTCAGCTTCAAGCCCAGCTCCTTCAGCAAGCGACTTGAGCTTGTTCACGGCTTCCAGTTCATCCGAGCGCAACACCTCCTTTAATGCTTTTTCCTCGAGAGAGAAGATTTTACTCAATTTGAGATTGGGAATAAGCTTGGCTATTTCGTTGGAATCCTGTAAAGGCAGATCCAGCACACGCGCGGTGTCTTTAATGGAAGATTTAGCGGCCATGGTGCCGTACGTAATGATCTGTGCCACCTGAGATGCACCGTATTTATCAATCACATACTGCATTACTTTTCCTCGACCCTCATCATCAAAGTCAATATCGATATCGGGCATGGATACACGATCTGGATTTAAAAACCGCTCAAAAAGTAAATCATATTGAATAGGATCCAGATTGGTGATCCCTAAACAATAAGCTACTGCAGAGCCTGCAGCCGATCCACGCCCCGGCCCAACCGATACACCCATACTTCTAGCGGCGGCGATAAAATCCTGTACAATTAGAAAATATCCAGGATATCCAGTACGTTCTATTGTTGCCAGCTCAAAGTCTAATCTTTCCCGAATTTCCTCGGTAATTTCTGCATATCGTTTTTCAGCACCGACATACGTTAGATGCTTTAAAAAAGCATTCTCCCCTCGCTTCCCACCATCTTCATTATCCTCAGCGTGTTGAAATTCTTCGGGGATCTCAAACTTAGGGAGCAAGACATCGCGATTCAGTGCATAAATTTCAATTTTTGACAGTACATCCTGCAGATTAAGAATCGCTTCAGGTAAATCTAAAAAGGCCTTTTTCATTTCATCCGGAGATTTGAAATAGTACTCTTGATTAGGCATTCCAAAACGAAATCCACGACCCCGTCCTACTGGAGTAGTCAGTTTTTCACCATCCTTCACACATAGCAAAATATCATGAGCGTGCGCATCGGCTTTATTTAAATAATATGTATTGTTGGTCGCGACCAGTTTTACGTCATGTTTTCTGGCGAGCTGAATTAAAGATTGGTTTACCCTATCTTCATCTTCTTGCCCATGCCGCATAACTTCCATATAAAAATCTTTACCAAATAAGTTCTTCCACCAAATCAATGCCTCTTCTGCCTGATTTTCACCTATATTAAGAATTTTATTGGGAACTTCTCCCTGCAAATTTCCAGATAATACAATGATGTCTTCTTTATATCGTTCCACAGTCTCTCTGTCAATACGCGGCACGTAATAGAAGCCTTCTGTATACGCTACGGAAGCCATTTTGGCTAAGTTATGATAGCCATTCTTATTCTTCGCTAGCATAACAATTTGGTAGCCATTATCTTTACGCGACTTATCCTTTCGATTTTCGCAGACATAAAACTCGCATCCTACTATTGGCTTTATGATCTGTTCGGTTGGTTGCTTCCCCGCTTCGATCAGCTCTTGATTTCTGGCTTCAACCTCTTTATTATGACCAATCACTTTACTTACAAAATGGAAAGCCCCCATCATATTTCCGTGATCAGTCAGTGCTACAGCAGGCATATTATACTTTGCTGCAGCTGACACCAATCCGCCAATTGAGATCGTAGATTGTAACACAGAGAATTGAGAATGATTATGTAAGTGTGCAAATACCGCGTCTTTTAGAGCTTCCGCTGCTTCACGATCTACAACATGAGTAACATCTTCTTTCTTTTTACTTCTTATTGCGTCAGAAGCCGCTTTGAGATTGATATGCTGTAACCCAACAGTCGGGATTACATCTGGATTTTCTCTTCGGAATTCAATAAAATATCCTGTATCGACTTGAAGCTCTTCAGTTTTGAACACTTCCCGGCGTACAAGCTCAAAAAAACAGCGTGTAGTCGCTTCCACATCGGCAGTCGCGTTATGTGCTTCAGCAAATGGCACTCCAAATAAATACGAATGGAGTTCGGTTAGGTTAGGTAATTTATATCTTCCACCACGACCTCCCGGAAGTTGAAGCAACTCAGCAGTAACTTCTGTACAGGTATCCAATATTGGCTTCTCATTCAATGTAGTTTGCACACCATAACGATAATATTCTGATCCCATAATATTGAGATCGAAACCGATATTCTGACCCACTACAAATTTGGCTTTTGCCAAAGCTATATTGAATTTATCCAATACCTCCACCAACGGCACCCCTTGTTCTACAGCCAATTCTGTAGAAATACCGTGAATTTTTTCCGAATCATAAGGTATATTGAACCCATCGGGCTTAATCAGATAATCCTGATGTTCGATCAGATTACCCATTTCATCATGTAGTTGCCAAGCTATTTGAATACAGCGAGGCCAATTATCCGTATCTGTAATCGGCGCGTCCCAGCGTTTTGGTAGCCCTGTTGTTTCAGTATCAAATATTATATACATGCATTCCTTCTTTTAAAACACAAATTTAATGAATATAATCAAGTCGTTTTCCACATTCTTACCACAATCTGTCATGACGTTGGTAATGCCAATTATATTCATTAATTTAGAACAACTAAATAAAAATTATGAATGCATGTATAAATCTCGGAAGCCAAGAAATTGTATTATTACTCGTGTTGGGAATCGTGTGGATTATTCCCTTTGCACTGATCATCTATACGTTAATAGATCTTTTCAAAAGGGATTTCACGAATAAATCAACAGAGCGAATTTTAATTATATTTCTAATCGCTTTCGTCCCGATATTAGGATCATTAATCTACTTATTTGGACTTAGAAAAGAGTACCCGTTAAAATAACTAAGCAGCAACATATTGAAAACATGTTGCTGCTTAGTTATTAAATATTAAGAATTTTTCTTCCGACGTCTAGTCCAGAATAACTACCTCTACTCTTCTATTCTGTTGTCTCCCTTCTGGGGTTTTATTGTCACCTACTGGCTTGGTTTGTCCCAGGCCTTTAATTGAAATACGTGAAGCAGAAACACCTGAATCTTCTAAAAACTGCTTCACAGAGGTTGCTCTTTTTTCGGACAGCCATTGGTTATATCCCGCTTCACCTGTTGCGTCAGTATGTCCGTCCACCCTTATTTTTTTCTTAGTGTCTTCTTTTAAGATTTTAGCCAGTTTACTGATTTCGACTTTCGCTTTATCCGTCAAGTACGAAGAATTGGATGGAAACAATAAGTCAGAGGATAAGGTAAACTTAATTCCCTCATCTATACGTGCCGCATCGTCGAATTCCGATTTCACATTTTTCAAACCATCATCAGTACCATCTTTTGAAATAACTGCTCCTGGCAATGCCGTTATTTTTTGTTGTTTACAGCTCGTAAAACCTAAAGCCAAGGCTGCAACAGACAATAAAAATACTTTCTTCATATACATTAGATCATTAATCCGCATAAAGATAAATGAATCTTTTAAATTATTCATTAACCGATTCAAGATTTTCGGCAAATAAACTTTCCCGTACCACTTTTAATTCAGGAATCTGCGCGTATAATTTCCAGATTAAACCCGAACGATAATTTTCTAGCGCAATGGTCAACGTAGATTGATTAACAGCCAGATATTCGTCCGAAACGTCATCGTTGCGTAGATCCAACCATGATCTAAATCCATATTCTGTAAACAGCACATTCCCGTATTGGTGATAGAGAGCTAAGACCGCTTGCAATCCGATCTCTCTATCCACAAAAATAGATGAAGGTGCAATAGAAGGATTTATACGGTAATTACCTATACTATCGCGATGCTGATAAAATCCCCAGATGTCGCTATCCGTCGACCCGACCCCCATTTCATTATCACGCCGTTTTACAAAATGGACATATGAATTCAACACTTCTTTAAAGTCAAGAACCGTATCCATCACAAGTTCGGGAGATAACGTCAAAAAAGGCTTATACAGTTCCATCAAGCTTCGATTATATTCCCCCAGTTTGAGTGGACTACCATACAAAAGCGTATCCTTCAAAATTGATGTTTGAATAAATGTATCTGTTAAAGTTACCAATTTTTGGCTTTCCGGCAACAAGAGGGTATCCAAAGCTAGACTATCCGCATATATATCCACCTCACCCTCTTCTATCTGATCAGGTTCGTAAGGACTATAACTGTGATACACCGCGTTGTAATAGCTTGTCAATGGCAGTGGAAATTTAGGAGCGGCCATCGCCAAAAAATAAGTATTGATCGATTCATTAATTCCATGCAGTGTAGGGTGAAACGGTATATTTAGATCTCCAGCCGCTGGCAACGAAAGTCGCAATATATCATTAGTCCCTTCCAACGTGAGCTCTTGCCAATTAATGCTTTCATAAAGTTTAGTAATCCGTTTTCTCAAATCCAATTCTTCCACCGAATCGCCTGAAAAATATTCCCGTGCAATCAACAGTGCCTCCAGTATATTGGAAGTGGCCGACACATCATATTGAGGACTATCATTTCGATATTCGGGAACTCCCCCCCTGCCGTTAAAATAGGAAGGGAATATGCCCTTGTTGTTTTGAGCTTTCAACAGGAAATAGACAATTTTTGATATTCGTCCGTACACAGCTTGCCTCGAAATAAACTTCCGTTCAGCACCAATCAATAGTGAAATAATAGCTCCGCTGGTTTCGTTGGTAGATACGATGGCTTTGTCTTTCATCCGAAAAGGCATATACATGCCGCTATTTACATCATAGTTTTCAATAAAATAATTGACATGTGCCAATTGGATCAAATCCAACAATTGGGCCTCTTCCAATTCTTTAGTTGTAATTTCCTTTACCGCGGAGAATGGTGATTCTTGATAATTGTAATCAACCCAAGCAATTTTGTAGTAGTATTTTCTGCCCAAAATCGGCACCATATCCAAACAAGATTGCATTTGAACCGGACGTATTCCGATTGGCTTAAAATTTTCTCCATCTTCCGACCGATAAATTTTAATGTAATGGATGCTCGGCGTCAAAGGCAATTGCCATTTTAAATGCACTTGTTTGTCGTAAGGAACCGCATCAGTGAGAATTGCCGGTGAAGACAGTTTTACCTGTGGGTAATTCTTTGCCAGAAATTCGATCTGATCAATAAAAATATGCTGTAAGCGATTCGAACTGCGGTGTTGTTGAAACCCGATAGCCCCAATAGGTTCGTTAAAGTTAATATCCCTAATCGCACTTATCGGAATCTTCACCTGAATCCATTTGTTCACTTCATAATCCGTGATAAACTTTTCGAGCGAAAATGATATGGAGGTACTATTGGGTTGTTTTACATATAGTTTTGGTAAATCATCCAATTCTGTGTCTGCACTTTTCACAAAAATTCGAATGCTTAAGAAATCATCTTTATCAAACTTATAGTGATATTTTTGGCGACTGTATCTAATTTCAGCATTCCAATTCCCCTCTTCTGCCGAAATATATTTCAACGACAAGGCATTACCAGGTGTAAAAAAGAGGGTATCGGATACCAACAAATGATGGTTCACGTTTTCCACCCAACTCTTTCCGCCGTAATTTACCGTACTTTTTGCATAAACACCCTTTACCAAACTATTGTCAAAAATGACTTCAGGATAGGTATCTGCCACAAGTAACGTGGGTACAAACACAATAAACGAAAATAACAATTTAAAAATCTTCATATGATCAAAATGGTTCAATGGCAAAAATAGACAAAAACGAGACCAAATCCGCTTCCAAATGACATAATAGTGTAGAGATTAAAAATTAATTTACACAGATTGAGCATTTTATACTGCCACAACAGAAAATAAATTGCAATAATTTTAGAATTTAATTTTTCTCCCTATATTTGCAGCACGTCAAGCGAAAGTAGCTCAGTTGGTAGAGCACAACCTTGCCAAGGTTGGGGTCGCGAGTTCGAATCTCGTCTTTCGCTCAGTTGCCTAGGTGGTGGAACTGGTAGACACGCAGGACTTAAAATCCTGTTCCCGTTAAGGGAGTGCGGGTTCGATTCCCGCCCTAGGTACTTGGAAGTGAAACGGTTACATTAAAAAAATGTAACCGTTTTTTATTTACATATCCATACGCATTGAAAGACTCATAGTCCTCTAATTCTTTTTAAAAAAATCGACCGTATAGTTCACAGCCTTAGCCCAGTCATCAGGATGGTTTCCAAACCCATGATCTGTATCCATCAAAGTATAAACGCTGCTCGTGCCATAAGACCGCAACTGATTATGATAGTTTTCAGCATCTTTTACCGTGTTGAAATAAGGTTCGAACCGAAGATCTTTATCGTTGGTCTTTGCCATCACCGTAATATTTGGTTTGGCGGGCTTATTATTAGTCGAAACCCAATTGGGGGATATGGCCATTAATGCCAAGGCAGTACCTTGATTTACTTCTGCACCGCTCATTCTATACAATAATTCTTTAACAGCTGGCCAATATTCATGATCGGGAGGGTTGTTGTAGAGCTCTTCGGATAATGTGACGTTAGCAAGACCTGCAAAATTGCCCGATGCCCGTACATCTTGATTTTTTGTCCCCTGCACATATAACATCGCTAATGTTCCGCCAGCGCTATGTCCTGCCATATACATTCTGGAAGTGCCAGAGCCCCAATCTGTTGCTACCACTATATATTTATTTACAGCTAACGCGATATCGTCAACCTGATCAATTACTTTTATCACAGAGGGTTGGTGCAGGGGTGGATTTTGGTCAAGTCCAGTTGCATTGACCAAGCGGTGACTTAGATTAACGGCAATAAAGCCCTTGGCCATGAACAATTTGGCCACATTCATAAAATCTTCTTTAGTCCCCGCAATGAAGCCACCACCATGTATCAGAAAAACTACCGAAGTACTTTGATTGAATCCTTCCGGAAAATAAATATCCATTTTTTGCAGTGGGTCACTCCCATACGCAATATCTATTTCCTGTTTCGCTAATTGATACACCTTTTCGGGTTCGACATCATCTTTTGAACAGCTGACAAAGTATAGAGAAGTGATCAATAATAAACCGAATATTTTCTTCATCTCACAGTATTTAAAGTAAATACAACAAAAATAAGTCCAAAAGAATCTACTCTCTTTATTATTCTTGTTCGAGTTTTTCTCATTTCTATCGTAACAAACCCCCATTCTGTCGAAAAAATTGTGTTTTGTTAATGGTTTAAATCAACTTTGATATAACCAAAAACGAAAACGATGAAAACAACAGAAATCAATGCATTTGAAAATTTGGATTTTGAAGTGCAAACTATTTGCTCGGTAGATGCTCCGATGTATGAAGACGCTGATTATGGTAATCTAATGACTACGATAACTATTTCTTCTTCGGTACTTGTCTAGGTAAACCCTTGATTCAAAAGAGGGTCTTGTTATTTCACCAAGATCCTCTTTGAATAATTTAAACAGATGACACACGCGTCTACTTTACAACAAAATATGATTCAAACACTTAAATGCTTTCTTATCGAAGATGAACCGCTGGCTATCCGGCAACTGGAGTCTTTCATTGGAACCCGGAAGACTTTGGAGTTGGTAGATATAGTTGATGATGTTGAAAATGTTGCAGAGTTCCTTCCCAAACTTATACATTCCGATATCTTATTTCTAGATATCCAGGTAAAAGGTGGAAATATCAATACCCTAGCATCTTATATAGCTCCCCTACCTCACCTAGTCGTTATTTCTGCACTTCCACCAGAACACTATCCGGAGTTCATTAAAAACCGGCATCATTTCGTTCTTCAAAAACCGATTACACCGGTCAGATTCAATACTTGTATAACAAACATCCTAAAACACACCGTTGAAACCAATAGTACGCTAACGTGATGACCAACTTCTCAAACTTCGATTTCTATTTGCTACGATCACCAAAACTTTCGCTCGGAAAGATTTCGGAATTGTTGAGCCTCAGATCAATGGAGGAACTCGATATATATTTCAGACAGCTATATATAGAAAGAGATGTCAAAGAAGCGCTATTACTTGCCAGTCCTGAATTCTACGCAGAGGTAGAGAAATGGCTAACGGGGCAGCAAGTCGTTACAGAAAAACTCCTTAAAACGCTCTACAAATATACCGTACGCATGGGGACACGCTGTACCCCATATGGTCTTTTTGCGGGAATAAGTATGGGTAAAGTCGTTGAAGAAATAAATGAAAAAACGAGTATGTATAGGACTAATCGCCATTCGGCGAAATTCCGTTTGGATATGCAGTGCCTGACAACTTTGACACTATTGATTTCGACTGATCCTGTAATTAAAACGCATTTGATCTATTTTAAAAACAACACCGTTTACCGTCAAGGTGACTTCTATAAATTCTACCAACACAAATCTGGCGCTTATAGCGTCACGAATTACCTAAGTGCGGCCCGTTCAACAGCAGCATTAGATTATCTCTTAACGGCTATTGAAAATGGCGCAAATTACAGCGAACTGGTTCAAAAACTATGTGAGAAAGGAGCTTCCCAAAAACAGGCTTTTACTTTCATTGACCAAATAATAGAAAGTCAGTTACTGGTTTCAGAACTGCAGCCAAATGTGACTGGTGAGGATTTTTTCGACCGGTTGATTAAAAAGATAATCTTAGTGGATCACGAACAGCGTTATACACCAACATTGAAACGTATCGATTACTTATTGAAATCAAATCGTCCCCTTCTTGAACGGCAACAGGAAATCGAGTTACTTTTAAGTCGAAAATTTCCCAAGATTCATTTCAAACACTTATTGCAGGGTGATAAGCTAATC
This sequence comes from Sphingobacterium olei, assembly GCF_005048855.1. Taxonomy (GTDB): domain Bacteria; phylum Bacteroidota; class Bacteroidia; order Sphingobacteriales; family Sphingobacteriaceae; genus Sphingobacterium; species Sphingobacterium olei. The sequence goes on along the minus strand of NZ_SUME01000001.1, from coordinate 163,385 downwards.
GATATGCATAAAAACACACTTGGAAAAATGAATATGGAAAAATTGATTCAACAGCTACAGCAACTACTTCCGTTGTCAATTGAAGAGATTCAGCATGATCTGGAGCAATTTAAGAAAGATTTTTCGAGAAGATATGAGGGACGCATGGTGTCTCTTCTTGAGGTTCTTGATCCCGATACTGGCATCGGCTATGGGAATAGCTCTACTACCTACCGGCAGCAGGACGATCTGCTCCATGACATCGACATCCGTCGAATGCATATCGAAAAAAGTAGAGAAGACAGCTCGTATCTAGAAATCATATTGCAGAAATACCTAGAATCTGTCGAACATAAAAACTTAGAAATTTCCTTGCAAGAGTCCGATCTACAAGCGTTTCAAAAGATAAAAAACAAAGAGCAATCCATCCCTTCTACTTTCTATGCTATAGGAAACCTGTTAGAAGATATGGAGGGAAATGGCACCCTGAGATTTCATTTAGCGGGTTGCGGAGGTTCATCGGCTGGCAACCTTATCTCTCGATTTGGTTGCCTAGATAGCACCCTTCAGAACAAACTGAAAGAAATTGGCAGAACCGAACAAGCGAATTATCCCTATGCTATTCTCGCCGAAATTATCCATCTTCCAGAAGCCAGGACAGGTAATATTTTACAACGCCCCACTATACACCAAGCCGAAATAGGACTACTGGCACAATGCAGCCCAAATATTTCTTCCATCAAAACAAGCGACCTTTATCTTTTTGTAAAAAACAACAGACTGGTATTATGGTCAAAGCAATTACAGAACGAGATTATCCCTCGTCTCACATCAGCACACAATTATCATAGGGGAATAAATCTCTACCGTTTCCTGGGTGATCTTCAATCTCAACAAAACCGATTGAACGTCAAATGGGAATGGGGAAACCTGCGAAAACAACCTTTCCTTCCACGTGTGCGCTATAAGGATATCATCCTTAGCCGAGCGCGTTGGTATATCCCCAAATTACGCGATAAATTATCCGCTACACAGGAAGAAGAAGCGATCATGGATATACTCCAAAAAGCATATCAACTTCCTAAGCAAGCTGTATTAACAGAGGGAGACAATGAACTACTTCTGGACTTTTCGCATCTCCTATCAATAAAATTATTTTTGGAAAAACTATCAAAAGGAGATATCGTCCTTCAGGAATTTCTGTTTTCAGACTATCGATCTCCGGTATATGATGGCAAACAGAATACCTATGCAAATGAGTTAATCATACCATTACACGCAGATGATCAGCATAACACACGTACTATACCACCCATAACTAGCACGCTACGACGCACCTTCCCCCTTGGTACAGAATGGGTACATGTCAATATTTACTGCGGACCTCAATATGCCGACAAGCTTTTACAAGGGCCCATTCCACATTTGATCCAGCAATTAAAAGATAATCAGGTATTGAACAAATGGTTTTTTATCCGTTACAATCACCCCGAACACCATATTCGTCTACGGATTGAAGGAAATTCAGCGAATGATTTCGCGTCTATTATACAAATAATTCAAGAGAAGTTTTCGCCAATGCTTCGGGCGGAGCAGATTTCCAATATACAATTTGACACCTACGTTCGCGAAATCGAACGATATCACGCAGATTGTATGGAAATGAGCGAAGAACTTTTCTTTAGGGACAGTGAATACGTCATAGAAATACTGCAAGAACATCCGTTATCCGCAGATCGATGGCTCACTGGTATGTTGGGTATCGAGCAGATCTTGAATGAGGCCGGTTATTCGTTGGAGGAAAAACAAAATTTTTCTGAAAGGATGCGGATAGCTTTCGCAAAAGAATTTGGAAATCATAAAGCCAATGATAAAAAATTTAACGAAAAATTCAGAGAAAGAAAAAAGAATATCGAAACTGTTTTATTCAGTAAAGAAAACACCGATATATCAACAGCTCGCGGGACGGAACGGTCATTAATCATAAAGAAAATATTTAATTCCTTACAGTCCTCTTCGCTACAAGATCAAACTCTAGTTGATAAAAGTGACTCTTTGCTCTCGAGTTTTATCCACATGTTCATCAATAGATTATTCACCTATGATCAAAGGTTGCACGAATTCGCTACCTATCATTTACTGAGCAACTATTATCGTATGCAAGTGGGCAAACAGAAATCACTTTTATTGGTATAGTTTCTATTCTTTTATACCCATACGGCTAAAAAATTGTGTTCGGTATCCCAAACCAATAGGAAGTACTTCTTTTGTATTTTTCAAAATTACTTTAATCGCGTCAACACTTTCAATATGCTCTACATTAACGATATAAGACCGTTGGATTCTGATGAAAGATTTCCAAGGTAACATCTTTTCCATATCTTTCATCGTATAAGAGGGCGTTTTAACGCCTATAATAGTAAAAATCTGCACATAATCTCCCCAAGCTTTCACATATAAAATGTCAGACGGTTTGAAGAATTCAGTTTTGTTCCTATCTTTAATCTTAATGGATTGATCATGTCCGGCGCTGTTTGCACTATAGGAAAGAGCCTTTTGTACCTTTTCGATACTTTTTAATAATCGTTCCTCAGTTAGTAACGGTTTCATGATATAATCCAATACGTCTAGATCAAATCCCTCCGTGGCATATTCGGGGTGCGCAGTGATAAAAACAATGAAAGGGGGATGCGCTAAAGATTTTAAGAATGAAATTCCATCCATTTCGGGCATCTGTATGTCAGAAAAAACAAGATCAACCTGACCAGTTCTCATCGTCTCCATTGCTTCACCTGGATTTTCGAAAGACCCCAAGAGCTCCAAAACACCGATCTTTTTGATCAACTTCTCTAAACGTCCTTTGGCCAAAGGCTCATCCTCGATCAAGATTGTCCTAATTCTGTTCATATAACACGTTATTTTTTACAGCGACTAATTTACTGAAAATCGTTTATCTAAACTTAACAAACTGCTCGATAATCAGGTATCATTTCCCTACTCCTGTACGGATAAGTTTAACACGAGATCGACTGTATAGCTATCTTCTTCTTCGCATACGTTTAATGTATAAGAATTACCGTAGTTAAGTTCCAATCTTTTTCGTACGTTTCCTATTCCAATCCCCCCGATATAACCCACTGGCTTGGCAACATATCGTACGCCGTTAGAAACGTGCATGGTAAGCTTGCTTTCCTTTGCTTCAATATCCACATTTACCCAGGCATTTTTGTTACTTGCCTTAGGCCCATGTTTGAAGGCATTTTCGATAAAGGGGAATATAATGAGCGGAACGACCGTGTAGCTATCATCATCACATTCCATATGCACATCGATCTTAACCTTTTCACTGAATCGAAGCTTTTCCAATTCAATATAATTTTTTAGAAATGTCAGTTCTACGTCTACCGATACGACGGAGCGATTACTTTCATGGAGAAGATAGTTCATAATGCCACTTAACTGCGTTATACTTTCCGCTCCTTTCGGGTTTTCCTCGGTCACCAAGATATAAATATTGTTGAGCGTATTGAAAAGAAAATGCGGATTGATCTGTGACTTGAGAAATGCTAATTCAAGTTCCAGATTGTTTAGGGCTAGTTCCGCATTGTTGAGCGCTAATTCCGTATTTTTCAGCTCCAATGCTGTTTTCTCATTCCGAATGCTAACAAAGGCCTGTACTATTTTCATACTTATTGGAAGAGAAACTAAATAAATAAAATCTAAAAGATAAAATGGCAGGAATGCAGGTTTAAAAAGTCCCGATAGTCCATTTTCCAATGCCATGCGCACATATAACCCCAGCCGTTCATTAGGCAGCAGGAACTCGTGGATAAAGCCTGCAGCCAAATAGGAAAGTATTCCCCACCACGTATAAATGACAATTACCCATACTAGACACAATAGATACTTCCCTTCCACCAACCACCTGGGGATGATGAAATAAGCCGTAGAATAAAATATGGTAGTTACCGCAAATAAATCCTTGACGAGCAAAACCCAAGAGTTGTTTCGATCAAGCCTATTATAAGCGATTGCATACATTGCTCCCATACAGAACCAGAACAACAAATGAAAAAACAGACGCCTTGTAGGAGCATAATTATTAAACAACTTTGCAGTAGATCGCATATAGATTTTGATCGATTGTGCTTTAAAGATAATTTAAACAATTGATTTTCTTGCAAAAACATGATACAAACACAATATTTTTTGTCTCCGGTTCTGCTTTCCAAATTAAGAATGCACTGGGGTTAACGACATGATCCAAATTTTAACTGGTTAAATCCCTATTCTGTCGATTTTTTTCTGTTATAAAAATTAAAACACTAAAATTTGTATTTAGCCTATTCTAAGAAGCCAATATTATTTTAACTATCTAGAGTTAAAGAAATGAAAAAAGCGACAGGTACAATAATCAATGTGTTAACACTAACAGTCATCCTATTAAATATCGGGTTAGTCATTGGCTACGATACCAATTTTCCGTCGTTAATAGAATTGTGCTTTTGGGTATCTACTTTTCTTTCGCTATTTCTAACCCCAATTTTAATATATGAGTTAAAAAGAGGAAAATAAATCACGCTTATTTCCTCTCCGATTTCATTTTTTTAAATTCCCTTGTAGCTTTCTGAATGTCTCTTTCGTTTCTGATTATAGAAGTAAAACAAAATTGACAACAAAATGAAACTACTAAATTTTAAAATCTTTTTTACAATTGTACTCGGTACAATACTCATGAGTAGCTGTCTAAAAGACAAAGATTATGAACCGGTACCGCACGCTGTATTGACCATGGTAAACGGATATACAGAAGAAACGGGCTTAGCTTATTTTGCAGATAACAACCGCATTCCAATACCATCTGGTTTTTTGCCATACAAAGGATTGGAAAGGTATAGAAATTTGTTCGTGGGTAATCGGCGCATCCGTATTGTAGATAAAACGCAAAAGGCGATTATTGACACAAATTACACCTTTAAAGACAGTACTTCCTACACCTCTTTTGTGTTTGGAAATGCCGAAGCAACCAAACACATCATTACAAAAGATCAGTCGGTTGATGATTTGGGAAACAATGCAGCAGTGCGTTTTTTACATCTTTCAAATATCACGGATGAAGTATCTGTATATATCGGATCCGATAGCGAACCGATTTTTACGGATCGAGTGACCGAAAGCGCAACATCACCGGAGGAAAATCACTTATTTATCGCTAAAACAACTGGTAAACAAAACATTGTTGTAAAAAATACAGCTGGGACAACCATAATTGAGCGAGAGTATGATTTCAAACCTGGTCGGTATGTATCCATTACCTTGATAGGTGAACGGGACAATACCGAAACTCCATTATATCTTGCCATTGCGGAACAATATTAAACCTCTGTTTTCAGTACGGGAAATATAACAGTGCTGCAATCATTGACGAAAAGATTGGAATACGCAATAAAAACGTATCTAAGCCTTATAGAATAACTATAAGGCTTTTGATTTTCTTACCTATCTAATGTCTAACATCTATACGCTAATATCCAAAAATTACGTACTTTCGTAACTTAAATTTAACAATAAGTGAATGGAGCTAACTAAACTTGAAATCAAGGGATTTAAAAGCTTTGGTGATAAGATCACGATAAATTTTAATGAAGGTGTAACGGCAATTGTAGGACCGAACGGATGTGGCAAATCAAACGTGGTAGATGCAATACGTTGGGTACTGGGTGAGCAAAGCACCAAAATGCTGCGTTCAGAGAAAATGGAGAACATCATTTTTAACGGAACTAAAAATCGTAAACCGGCTAACCTTGCCGAAGTATCGCTTACATTCAATAACAACAAAAACATTCTTCCTACAGAATTTACAACGGTAACCATTACTCGAAAACTCTACCGTAATGGAGATAGTGAATACCGTCTCAATGATGTAAAGTGTCGTTTAAAGGACATCACCGATTTATTTTTAGATACCGGTATTGGTGCAGATACCTATTCGATCATTGAATTGAAGATGATTGACGAGATCATTGCCAATAAAGACAACTCTCGGCGTAATCTTTTTGAAGAAGCTTCAGGTATTTCTAAATACAAAGTACGTAAAAAACAGACATTAAACAAGTTAAAAGACACAGAAGCTGATTTATCACGTGTAGATGACTTGCTGTATGAAATAACAAAAAACCTCAAATCACTGGAGAACCAAGCAAAAAAGGCCGATAAATATTTTAAGTTAAAAGACGAATATAAAGAAGCCAGCATCGGACTTGCCTACTACCGTTTGGATAGTTTTAGTTCTGATCTACAATCCCTATCTGAAAAAGAAAAAAACCTTCAACAGTCACTTCAGGATACGTTGGAGAAAATAGATACGAAAGAGAATACGCTAAGAAAAGATAGGGAAGATATTCTTGCAAAAGAGAAAGCCTTGTCTGCTCAACAAAAAGCGACGAACGAATACACCAACAAAATCCGTTCATATGAATCGGAAAAGAAGGTTAAAAACGAGCGACTACACCATCTGCAGGAAAAAGATGCACGTATCAGCACAGATCTTAATCTCGACAAACAACAATTAAGTCATGTGGAATATACTTTAAAAAGACTGCACGAAGAGCTTTATGAAGAACAGGCTAAATTGGATGTCTTTCAAGGCGATATCACTAAAAACAAAACAGAGGTCGAAGAATTAAGAGGGCAGCAACATTCTTCAAAAACGCAACTCGACAAATTTGTTCAGGATAATTTAGAAATCCAAAATAGGATTTATAGCTTGGAAAAAGATATTGCCGTTTTAAATATTCAAAAAGAAGCCTTAGAGCAAGAGTCTTTACGCAATATCACCGATACCTCTTCCAAAGAAGCTGAATTAAATCAGTTTAATCAAGCTGTTGAGGAGCTTCAGATAAAAGTGGAGGTACAACAAGAACAATTTGAAGCCGTAGTACAAGCTGAAAATGAGTTAAACCTTAAAATCCAACAGGCGGAACATCAGCTCGACCTTGCGAAATTAGAACTAAATAAAGAATCACGCCTAGTCGATGCAAAACAAAATGAGTACAATCTCACCAAGTCACTAGTAGACAATTTAGAAGGTTTTCCGGAATCCATTAAATTTTTACGCAAGAATGCCGGTTGGCATAAGCCTTATCCGTTATTTTCAGATATTCTATTCTGTAAAGAGGAATACCGTGTTGCCATTGAAAATTACCTGGAATCGGTGATGAATCATTATGTGGTCGACACCCAGACGGATGCTATACAAGCGATTAATTTATTAAGTGATTCTTCACGTGGAAGAGCTAATTTCTTCGTGTTGGAATCTGTGCTGTCCGATCAGGAAATCCAGCCTATTCTTTATCAAGAAAATCTTATCCCTGCCATGCAGGTCATCAAAGTGGATGAAAAATACAAATCACTTTGCTTGGCTTTGCTCAAAAATGTCTATTTACTAGAATCCGATGCGGCTACATCTATCGAATTCGAATTACCGGACAGTAATGTTATTATTTTACACCACGAAGGCAAGTTCAGTAAGAACAAATTAGGGATCAGTGGTGGTTCCGTCGGTTTATTCGAAGGTAAACGTATTGGTAGGGCTAAAAACCTAGAAAATCTAGCCAAGGAAATCAAAACCTTAAATTTACGCATCGCAGAGCTTCAAAAAATTGAAACAGAACAAACTGAACTATTGGCTTCATGGCGTTTGGAATCTCAAAAAGATCTCATCGATGAATTGCGGTTGCAATTAAATAGGCTGCAAAACGAGTGGACATCGGTAAAAACAAAACAAGAACAATACCAAGCCTTTATTTCCAATAGCCAGACTCGCAAACAGGATATCGAACATAAGACGCGGGCTATAGTAGAGGAACTTGCAAAATCAGAACCAGAACTAAAAACGCTACAAGCGGAAAGTGATGAAGGACGTAAGAAATTAAATGATCTACAAGCTACTTTCCATGAACTGAACGAATTGCTCACTGAGAAATCCAATATATACAATCAAGAAAATATACGTCTGCATCAACAGCAAAATAAAGTTTCAGGTATCCAAAAAGATCTAGAATACCGGGAAAGTCAACAAGAAGCACTGGAAACACGGGTGGCCAAAAACACTACAGAACTCGAGCAGGTGAAAATCGGGATGCAGGATGCATTGAAATTTACGGATACCAATGACGATGATCTTCGGGATTTATATGAGCAGAAAGAACTACTGGAAAAGGCACTCCATGAAATGGAAGAAGAGTTCTACTCTTCGCGTAAAGTGATTAATGATTTGGAGGAAGAAGTCGCCCAACTCCGTAAATCCAAAGATCAATACGACCTTTTGATAACAGAATTTAAAGACAAAAAAACTAATTTACAAATTGATCTCAATTCTTTAAAAGAGCGATTATCCGTAGAATTCAGTATTGACATCAAAACCCTTATGGAAGGAGAAATGCCAGAGATCGTTGCTTCGCAGGAAGAATTAACTGACGCATGTTCCCGTTTGAAAAAACAGCTTAATGAGTATGGTTCTATTAATCCAATGGCGAAGGAAGCTTATGATGAAATAACCGAGCGCTATAATTTTATTAATAAGGAGAAAAATGATCTTTTGGAAGCTAAGTCGACACTGATGGCCACCATACAGGAAATAGACGGCAATGCTAACGATAAGTTTATGCATGCATTTACAGCAGTTCGCGAAAACTTTATTCATGTATTCCGTTCCTTATTTAACGAAGAGGACAGTTGTGATTTAATTTTAAGCGACCCCAAAAATCCCCTGGAATCAGACATCGATATTATCGCCCGGCCAAAGGGAAAGCGTCCATTATCTATCAACCAGTTGTCAGGTGGTGAAAAGACACTTACTTCCACAGCCCTGTTGTTTTCGCTTTACTTATTGAAGCCCGCACCATTCTGTATATTTGATGAAGTAGACGCACCTTTAGACGACACCAATATTGACAAATTCAACAATATCATTCGTGAATTTGCCAATCAATCCCAATTTATCGTCGTATCGCACAATAAACGCACGATAGCTAGTACAGATATCATCTATGGCGTAACAATGGTAGAGCAAGGTATTTCCAGGGTAGTGCCTGTGGATCTACGCGATGTGGCTTAATACAACAACATAATAGGCTGCACGAGTGTGTGTAGCCTATTGTGTTTTACAAAAGACCTTCATCCCGAAAACTATAATACCCACTGTCCGTAAAGATAACGTGATCGTTTACCCGGATATCCATAATTTTGGATGCATCATTAATTTTTGTCGTGAGTTGTTTATCCGCTTGGCTCGGGGATAATGTTCCCGAAGGATGATTATGTATGAGAATAATAGAATGTGCTTTGTATTGTAGTGCATATCGTAAGACTATCCGTACGTCAACTGGTGTAAAATCATTTCCTCCCCGACCAATCAGTTGTCTTTCCAACACCTTACAGGCTGTATTGAGGTACAGTACCCAAAATTCTTCATGAGGCAGATCCTGCATTTGATATTTGAAATAATCATACACCCGCTTACTACTATTTAATGTAGGCTTCTCCTCTTGCGCCTCTTCCCTTCTCCTCCTACCTAACTCTAAGGCGGCAACAATGGAAATGGCTTTTGCCTCGCCAATCCCTTTATAATGGCAAAAATCGGCGACCTCCATATGCGAAAGATGATTGAGATTATTTTTAGAGTCGTTAAGAATACGTCTGCAAAGCTCGACAGCGGTTTCTTGTCGGGAGCCCGATCCAATAAGAATGGCTAAGAGTTCAGCATTAGTCAATGCCCTCCTTCCTTGTTCTATTAACTTTTCACGTGGACGATCCGATTGATCCCACTCCCGGATAACAAGTTTGTTCATAAAATACAGTTTAAAATTAAACAACTGGTTTCCTTAAATTTAGGAATATAATCTGGGATTAACAAACTTTAATAGGTAAAGAACGCACATCAAATCCTTATTTTTAAAGGAAAAGCTTATCTTTGTAAATTAAATCAAAAATTTATTTAGAAATGAGTAAAGCAATTATCAAGACCGAAAAAGGCGATATGACTGTGCAATTTTACACAGAAGACGCTCCAAATACAGTAGCAAACTTTATAAAATTAGCTAAATCAGGTTATTATGATGGTTTGACTTTTCACCGTGTCATTCCTGATTTCGTTATCCAAGGTGGCTGTCCGAATTCTCGTGAAGGTGCTGCCGGCATGCCTGGTACAGGTGGCCCTGGCTACAAAATCGACTGTGAATTGACCGGAGAAAATCAATACCATGATAGAGGAGTATTATCGATGGCGCATGCTGGTCGCAATACAGGTGGTTCTCAATTTTTTGTATGCCATAGCCGTAATAATACTGCTCATTTAGACAGAAACCACACCTGCTTTGGGAAAGTTATCGAAAATGTAAATGTAGTAGACGATATCCGTCAAGGTGATCGTATTTTGTCCATTGAAGTGATTGAAGACTAATCAATAAGACCTTCATGATTTACCTTAACACCAACAGCCATAAAGGTTGTTGATTGCCATTGGGAACAAACACTTTCAGAAAAAAACTATGAATTTAAGAGCATTAGTATCCGTAACAGGAAAACCAGGTTTATATAAATTAATGGGCCAAAATAAAGGGGGCTTTATCTTAGAATCTCTCGATAAAGCTAAAATCAAATCTGTTGTGAACTTGAACACAACAAAGATGGCTACATTAGAAGATATCACAATCTATGGAGAGGAAGAGGAAATCCGTCTTTTAGATGTGTTTGAAAAAATAAAAGCAAATGACGGGAACACCCCTGATGCGAAAGCTGATGGTAATGCTTTGCGTGAGTTTTTCCGTGAAGTTGCGCCCGGCCATGATGAATCAAGAGTATATTCTTCAGATATCAAAAAAATCATCAATTGGTACAATATCATTAAAGAGTTTCCATTATTTGAAGAAGAAGCACCTGCACCTTTACAATAAATTTGATGCAGTACGAAATAAATAAGGGTTTAGACGATGTCTAAATCCTTATTTATTTCATGTTAATTTATAAATTCATTCTTAAATACCGGAGGAGTCCAACTTGATTTCTTCTTACTAAAATCTTGCTTAATTTCCTCTTCTTTGGAATACGAGAACATCCACTCATAGATTTTTTCTTGATGAAATAACCGTTCTACGCTCCCATGTGTCCCACCGGGGATAATAGTTAAGGTCGCATCAGATTTTTGATCCACTTTCTTTATCGCATTATAGATTTTCTTAGATTCAGAAGCAGGCACCGCACGGTCAGCACTTCCATGCTGAATCCATAAAGGCACTCGCGTTAAGTTTTCAGCATAACTCAACGTACCTCCGCCACATATCGCGACCGCAGCGGCAATGCGATCCGGATATTTACCAGCAACATCCATTGTCCCATATCCGCCCATACTCATGCCACATACATATACACGGGATGGATCTGCATTATATTTTTCCAACACGTAATCAATTATTTCTATCACACGATCAGGATCCCATCCCCTATTGGTTTGCGGAGCCACTATGATTCCCGGAATTTCTTTCCCCTTATCCAACGCATACAGCACCCCATATCGTTTCACCCTATTCAGGTCTGTTCCCGACAAACTTCGCCCGTGTAGAAACACTAAAATAGGTTGCTTATAACCGTTTTCTTGATAATCTTCTGGTAGTCGCAACCAAAAATTATAGGCAGTACCCTTTGTAATAGCTTGCAATTGCGCATTTGCTTTAACAAAGCAGACAACCAACAACAAGAACATGAATTGGAATTTTATCATATTAAAAACGAAAATAGGAAATTTTTGGAAACAATTTATGAATGTTATGGATGATTTTATTTAAGTTAGTATATGAACCCAACTATTAAAATAGAATATTGTCCCAAATGTGGGTGGATGCTCAGAGCTTCTTATATGGCACAAGAGCTTTTATCCACGTTTACGGACGACGTATACGGAATACTGCTAATCCCAAGTGAAGTAAGCGGTAGATATCAGATTTCAATTGATGATACCCTAGTTTTTGATCGTAAAAGGGAAGGTCGATTTCCGGAAATAAAGGAGTTAAAACAATTGGTGAGAGACAAAGTAAACCCACAGAAAGATTTAGGACATTCCGATAAGAAAGACTAAATAAATTTTGTATTTTTCCTCTATAAATAAGCAAATTTATCTAAGTTTAACTTTCCAAAGTTCTATCGAACAATAAGCATGAAAATATTACACACAGCAGATTGGCATTTAGGAAAACGTTTAGATTTTTTTTTACGTATTGAAGAACAAAAAGATGTTATCCAGGAAATTTGTGAGATAGCTGACGCCGAAGATGTGGATATGGTTATTGTTGCAGGAGATTTATTTGATGCCTTCAACCCTCCCGTAGAAGCCATGGAATTGCTATATCTGTCTTTAAAAAGGCTGACCAATAATGGCAAACGTCCTGTAATTGCGATAGCCGGCAACCATGATTCGCCCGATCGGATTGATTCACCAGATCCATTGGCTAGAGCTTGTGGCATTATTTTCATCGGCTACCCGAATGCCGTAGTCAAACCTTTTCAACTGGAAACCGGCTTCGAGATTACCAAATCGGATTCCGGATTTATAGAGATAAAACTACCTCACCTATCCTATCCTATTCGTATTCTTAGCACAGCTTATGCCAATGAATTACGTCTTAAGCAGTATTTAGGATTAGGCGACAAGGCCGAAGACCTGAATGAGTTATTGCGCAAAAGTTGGAAAAAACTAGCCGATGAATATTGTGATTCCTCCGGAGTCAATATACTGACGGCACATTTATATATGTTGAAACGTGGGGGAGAAATCTTAGAAGAACCTGAAGGTGAAAAACCAATAAAAATAGGAAATGCAGATATCGTATATTCCGATCAGATACCGCACCAAGTGCAATATACCGCACTAGGTCATTTACACCGTCATCAGAATATTGGTGGTCATCCTGCTCCTGTCGTGTACTCCAGTTCACCGTTAGCCTATTCGTTCTCTGAGGCTGGGCAGGAAAAGAAAGTAGTTATCGTACATATCGAACCAGCTATAGCGGCAGCCCGGTATGAAACCAAATCATTGACGAAAGGCCGAAAGTTGCACCGAAAACGGTTTGAGCGCGTGGACGAGGCAGTAGAATGGCTGCATGCCAATCCCTGTACTTTGATTGAATTGACCTTAGTAAGTGACACCTTTATCTCTTCCGCGGATCTCAAGCGAATTCATGAATCCCACGATGGTATTATTCATATTATTCCTGTCGTCAAACAACAAGAGCTAACTATCAATCAAAAGATACCAGTCAATCTGGAACAGGATATGGACGACCTGTTTAAAGATTATTTTAAAAGTAAGTATGGACAGGATCCAAATACAGAAATCCTGGACTTATTTAAAGAGGTTGTGACGAATACGAAAGAAATAGAAGAATAACTATGTTACCATTATACTTAAGCATCGAAGGGTTATATTCCTATCAGCAAAAACAGGAGATTGATTTCACGCGGCTTACGGAGGCCGGGCTATTTGGTATTTTTGGCGCTGTCGGCTCTGGAAAATCTTCTATTTTAGAGGCGATCAGCTTTGCGTTGTATGGCGATACCGAACGGTTAAATAAAGCCGACAAAAGAGCGTACAACATGCTCAATCTAAAGTCTAACGGAACTACGATTGTTTTTGATTTCATCAATTTTGAACAGCGAAAATTTCGCTTTGTGGCGCAGTGGAAACGTAGAAAACGCTTTGAAGATATTACGGCGATCGAAAGAATTGCTTACGAATGGAAAGAAAACCAATGGATTCCGATGGAATCTGCAGACGGTACTTTGGTGACTAACCTATCCTATCCCAACTTCCGACGGACGATCATCATTCCACAGGGAAAGTTTAAAGAATTTTTAGAACTAGGCGGAAAAGATCGCTCAGAGATGATGAAGGAAATCTTCTATCTCAATAAATATGACCTCGGCCCGAAGGTTTCCTTTCTTCAAGCAGAAAACAATAAAAAATTGGAAAACCTGCGTGGTGCATTAACAGGTTTTGAGGATGTGACTGCAGAAGTAATTGAATCTAAAAAAATAACATTAAACGATGCTAAGTCTTCCCTTCTCAACGTAAAGAAAGAACACAAATCCATTGAAGAACGGTACCAAAAGTTGGTTGATATCCAGCAGGACAAAAAAGATCTGGCGAATAAGGAATTGGAGCTGACAGCGCTTGAACAACAATCGGATTCGATCAGAAAAATGGAAGAAGAAGTTTCGCAATTCGAGAAAACCGTTTCGAATTTCAAGGAAGCCTTAAACCACCTACATCAACTAACAACAGGAAAAGAAACGTTAGTCATCAAAATACAAAACCTCAAAGAACAAAAACTCAGCTTACAACAACAATTAACAGCTGACGAGGAAAAATTTGCTCATCTATTGCCCGATTTTAATCAAATTAACGTCTTCAAAAAACAGATTGAAGATTACAAACTCTTAATTACAAATACAGAATTAGAGCAAAAAAAGGTAGAGGTACAAAGTAGATTAGACAAGGGACAGCCTATCGTAAAAAAAACAAAGGAGCAAGAAGCGCTATTAATTAATAACCTTGAAGAGGAAGAGAACAAGCTAGAAATACTAAAAAACAGGAGAATGAATACCAGTGAACTTCTAGCCATTGAGAATTGGTACCAAGCTAAAGATACTCTTGAAAAATTAAAAAAAGAGCTACAGGGAAAGTTTGAACTGAATCAGTCTCAGATTTATGAACTGGAAAATCAATTTATAGACGCCAAATTAGACGTTGTTCATTGGGAACAGCAACTCTATTCAAATATTCAACGGTGTCAGCAAAAACTATCCGAACTGGCGAAAGAAGAATCTGATTGGCGGTTAAAACAGGAACTTAGCCAATATGTTCAGAATCTGCACGACGGCGAAAATTGCCCTTTGTGTGGGTCACTCGAGCATCCCGCGCCCATGCATGCAGAAGACGTAACAGAGCACTTAAATCAGGTGTTAAGCTTGAAAGCAGATCTCCAATTAGATGAAACGTCAAATAATAAAAAACTCCAGCAGTTTACAAAAACCGCAACCTTGCTTTCTGACAAAATAAAACTACGCGACGAACTCAAAAATGAATTAACAATCCAGGCAAACAAATTAGCATCTCATGTCGATGAATTCAAATGGAAAGACTTTGATAGCGCCGACAGAAGTACATTTAATACCGAAAAGAAAACACTTCAAGGACTGGAAAACGATATCAAACAAAAAGAAATACACGTAAAAAACCTTCGTGATGAAATCCTATCAACACACGAAAAGGTATTGAAATATGAGAAATCCTTAACCGAACTCAGCAATGACATTAAGATTCTCGAATCCAATATCCAACAAAACACAAGTCAGTTGCGTGTTTTAAATGCATATGAACTTCTATCCGTTCCAGCAGAACAATTTCCAGCTATTGCTACCGAAATTGAGCAGAAGATCCTCTACACTGAGGAAGAGTATCAATTGCTCAATAAATCGATAAATGAGCTGAACAGTAAACTTGCTTCCATATCGGGTCAATATGGCGAAAGTTATGAGCAATATACGCTTGTGAATACCCAACTCGGCGAAATACAATCGAAAATAAATTTGCTATTGACTTCATTTGGTTATAATGACATAACAGAAGTTCAATTCGTTATCAACAAAAATCTGCCCGTCGATCAATATAGGATGAAAATCCAAAACCATTATATTCAGATCTCTGCATTGCGGAACCGGATTACAGAACTGAAGAATATAACCGATAATGGGGGGTTTACAGATCAATTGTTTGAAGAGACAGAAACCTTATATCGATTAAAGAAAGAAGAATTAGAACTTCAACTTACCCTAACAGGAGCCTTGGAAAAAGAATTTCAGCATCTGCTAGAAGAATTCGAAAAGAAAACAAAACTGCTTACGGAATTCGAAAAAGTCAATGTGCGGAAAGAAAATCTAGAAACGTTATCCAGGATGTTTAAAGGAAATGGTTTTGTAAACTACGTATCCAGCATCCATTTAGAACGGCTGTGCGAAATAGCCAATCAACGTTTTCACCGGCTTACAAAAAACCAACTGAGCCTAAGTATTAACGACAGCAACGAGTTTGAAGTCATCGATTTTCTGAACAACGGTTACCGACGATCGGTTAAGACACTCTCCGGCGGACAGGGATTCCAGGCTTCATTATGTCTGGCACTGGCTTTAGCGGAGAACATTCAGTCCATGAACAAAGCAGATAAAAACTTTTTCTTTATTGACGAAGGTTTCGGAACACAGGACAATGAAAGCATCAACACTGTATTCGACACACTGCAATACCTACACCAAGAAAATCGTGTCGTAGGTATCATATCACATGTCGAAGAACTGAAAGAACGGATGCCTAGATCTATTACAGTCCTAAAAGACATCGAAAAAGGAAGCTTGGTGTCCACTTCTTATTCCTAGAATGGAATAGGTCTTAAAAAATTCATGGTTACGTATAACTTGCCCGAAGTAAGATACACACAACCATGAATTACAAAAGATTGCTAAACCGTCATTCCTCCGGCTCGCGATGACGTGGACAATCGCCCTTAACCCCAAGAACCTAACTTCTAGTCACTAATTACTAGTCACCAGTCACTAATTATCCGTTTCCGGCAAGAGAATAAATTTAAATAGCCGATCGTCCTTTAAGTATTTATTAGCTACTTCTTTAACAGAATCTATTGTCAATTTATCCAATTCTTCCAAATAACGTAAGATATAAGTCGGGTCTTCATTATTTTGGTAGGCACCGGCAATCTGTCCCATCCAAAATGTATTTTCCCGAAGTTGTACTTCTAACTGCCGTTTTTGTTCAACAATAAATTTATCTAGATCTATTTGCGTAGGGCCATCTTTCTTTACTTTATTGATTTCATCCAAAGCCGAATTAATCAACGATTGATACTTATCTACACTGGTTCCAAACCCGACTGTAAAACTGTAGCGTCCGATAGGATATTTGCTTGAAGAACCGCGTGCCCCAGTACCGTATACACCACTTTCATCTTCTCTTAACCGTTCTAATAATTTGATCGACAGCACACTTTCAAGTGCATCAAAATTCAGGTTTTCTTTTTCTGAATAATCATAATCACCATAATATTTCAATTGTACTGTGGCTTTCGCTTCCTTACCTTTATAAACAATCTTTTCAAAACCTTTATTCGGTTCTACTATTCCTAAATTTTTAGCCTCCTCTTTTCGGGAAATAGAAGGCAAGGCTGCTAGATACTGCTCTAAATAAGGCTTAATCTCCTCTTCCGCAAATGATCCAACGATAGTGAAGGTAAAATCTGAAGCATCCGCAAAACGCTCTCGGTAAATTTCTAAAGCACGTTGTTGATCAATAGTTTTAATTTTTTCCGGAGTAGGAACTATCCGGCGAATATTATCGCCATACAGACTTTTAAGCATCACATCTGAGTAGACAAAATCTGGATTATCTTCTCGGTTCTCCATAGAAGACAGCGTACGCGCTATACCACTTTGAAAGATATCATCGTCTAATCTAGGCTCGGTGAAATAACCGTAGATCATTTCAAAGGCAGTTTTCAGTCCTTCTTTATCTGTAGAACCACTTATACCTTCGCTACGTTCCGAAATATAAGGAGAAACGTTTACATTTTTACCGGTCAGGTACTTCCGAAGCTCTATCGCATTCAGCTGTCCTACTCCACTTCCATTTACAAAACTGGAAGCATTGGAGGCTGTCATATATTCCGTATCAGGATATAAGGAGGTGCCACCCGGACTAAAACTCGAAATCAAGATTTGATCGTTTTTAAATTTCGTTGGTTTTAAGATTACTTTTACGCCATTGCTCAACACAATTTCTTTCGCATCAAGGCCATCAATATGTTTAGTAGCAGCAATTGCACCTTTAACGGGCTCTTTTGCTAATAAAGGCAATTCCGAAACCTTGTCCTCATACGCCAGGATTTCCTCTTTTTTAACCTCAGAAATCCATGCATTCACCGCTTCCTCGTTAGGCACTAATGCCCTATCTTTTTCAGGAGCCATGACAATTACATCCCTATTTACATCCGCATAGAATTTCTTACCTATATTTTCTACTTCCTTTAAGGTCAAGGTAGGCAAAAGTTGTTTCGTCAATTGATAACGGTCTTCATTACTGAGCGAAGGAGCATCATCAATGAAATTTCGCAGGTAGCTCTCCACATAAGCGTCTGATTTCTTCTTATCGCGCTCTATATAAGATGTCTCATTTCCTTTAGCTATAGATGATATTGCACGTTGAAACTCCGTCTCCGTAAAACCATATTTTTCAAAACGCTCCATTTCACGGATCAAGGTTTTGAGTCCCAAATCAAATTTCCCAGGGTTAGCGACAAATAATAATGACATATTATCCAAACCACCAAAAAGTGAACCTATACCAACCTGCCCCTGTAAAAAAGGAGGATTAGCCTGTTGACTCAATTCACGAAGCCGCGAGTTAATGAGTTGATTAAACACACTTTTTAACAAAGAGCTTCTGTAATCACCTACCGTTTTTACTTTCTCTTCAGGATGCTTGATGATGATCTGCCCAACAGTATATTGCATCTCTGGATCCGTAACCGCGATAAACTGATTTTTATTCAATAGGTCTACCTTATACTCCTTACGCTCTTCGGGTGTTGCTGGTAATGTCATATCCGAAAAAAGACGGATAACTTCCTGCTCCATCTGCGTCACGTCAATATCCCCAACTATAATAAGAGATTGTAGATCTGGCCTGTACCACTTTTTATGAAAATTGCGGATTACTTCAGGTTGGAAAGTCGTAATTATTTCCTCCGTACCAATAGGTAAACGTTTCGAATATAACGATCCGTTTAGCAATACTGGAAGATACTGATCTTGCATACGTTGGTTAGCACCACGACTACCACGCATTTCTTCCATAATGATTCCGCGTTCTTTATCAATTTCTTCTGCATCTAGAAGCGCATCCTGAGCCCAATCACGCATCACTTGAAGTCCGTTTTTTAATAATTCCGGATCATCCGAAGGAATGGGAAGTTTATATACCGTTTCGTCAAAACCTGTATGTGCGTTCAAATCGCTTCCAAAACGTACACCTGCTTTTTGTAAGTAATCAACTAACTCATTTTTTGGAAAATGCTTTAATCCATTGAAATTCATGTGCTCTAAGAAGTGAGCTAATCCCTGCTCTTCATCTGTCTCCAAAATTGATCCTACCTTCATACCGAGGTACATAGTTACTCTTTTCTCTGGTTCAACATTTCTACGGATGTAGTATTTGAAGCCATTTTTCAGTGTACCCACCAATACTTCATTGTCAAATGGCAATATTTTGTCCAAAGAAGTACTATCTTGAGACAGAATTACCTTTGCAACTGGATGAATTTTGGAAATATAGCCTTCGCTAGCATCAACAGAAACAAAAGTAGCGGGTAATAAGAATGCAACCGCTAATGGTTTTAATAATTTCATGCAATGTAAAGTTAATACCGCCAATTTAGGATTAATTATTTACAAAGAATACGGTCAGATAATAAATTTACATTTTTTAACTTCGTAACATGGATTGGCAAACAACAAAAAAAGATTTCAAACGCTATTTAGAATTTGAACGCAATCTCAGCGGAAATTCTGTTCATGCCTATCTAAATGATGTGCGTAAATTGGAAGTCTATTGTGAAGACCTCAATCTGGAGATCGAAAAGTTAACAGCACAGCACATTCAACACTTTTTACTGTGGATCAATGAGTTTGCCCTATCTCCCTTTACCCAAGCTCGTCTCCTTTCCGGACTAAAAACATTTTTTAATTTCTTACAAATAGAATATGACCTCACAGCTAATCCATGCGAACTCATTGAAACACCTCGATTAACACGTAAAATGCCTTCTGTATTGAATATTGAAGAGATCGATTCATTAATCAATGCCATAGATCTATCCAAGCCTGAAGGCATGCGTAATAAGGCCATAATAGAAGTTCTATACGGTTGCGGACTGCGCGTATCAGAACTCATCAATTTAAAAATTTCAAATCTTTTCCTTGATGTAGAATTTATCAAAGTCGAAGGCAAAGGTAACAAGGAAAGACTGATTCCCGTAGGACAACAGGCCATCAAATACTTAAAAATTTATATGGATGACATACGTGTGCATCAGTCCATAAAATCGGGAAAAGAAGATTTCGTCTTTTTGAATCGCCGCGGCTCCCCACTTTCAAGGGTAATGGTATTTATTATAGTTAAAGATTTAGCCCAAAAAATCGGTTTACAAAAAGAGATAAGTCCGCACACCTTTAGACATAGTTTTGCATCGCATCTAGTAGAAGGCGGAGCGGATCTCCGGGCAGTACAAGATATGCTGGGACATGAAAGCATCACGACGACTGAAATCTACACACATATTGACAAAGATTACCTTCAATCTGTCATCACACAATTTCATCCGAGATCTTAAATGCATCAATACGTATTTTAATTTGCATCACTGTTGCATTTAACTTACCTTTGCCGTATTGAAAACACTAAAAACATATTTGGCTTTAGTATTGGTTTGGACCTTATTGTGTTCAAACCTATTTCAATACAACCATACGCATCAAGAAGAACATCAAACCTGCGATACGAAGACGCATCATGACGACAGTCCCGACAGTTGTGCCATCTGTTATCAGATTCACTTTTCGCAGACGACAGAACCTATTTGTCATGCTATTTCTTTATCGCCTGTAGCAATTAACTACGCGCGTATTTTTGCAACCGTAGATTATAATTCACTGTTCTTAGGGTATTTTCTTCCCCTTGCCAATAAGGGTCCTCCTTTTACAACTTCTTAATTATTAAATAGTCGTAAAATCGAGAAATAAGAAGAAAATTCTATAAATGAATAAAATAGCAATAGCTTGCCTCTTTCTATTTGTTTCTGTTATACTTCATGCGCAAGAAAAGGATTGTAATATCCTATTGACTGGACGAGTTGTAGATAAAACAACAAACAAAACGATAGACGGGGCCGTAGTATCCATATCTCATCAAAACAGAAGTACATCTAAGGACCAAGGAGTCTTTAGTCTAAAAAATCTATGCCCTGGATATACTAAAATACGCGTAGCCCATATCAGTTATCAGCCATTGGACCTAGAGATCTATCTACATCGCGATACCAGTATTGAAGTCGCCTTGAACATCGAACACATCCATATGGAAGACATCAGGATAGTCGGTCATAAATCGTCT
This sequence comes from Sphingobacterium olei, assembly GCF_005048855.1. Lineage (GTDB taxonomy): Bacteria > Bacteroidota > Bacteroidia > Sphingobacteriales > Sphingobacteriaceae > Sphingobacterium > Sphingobacterium olei. The sequence continues at coordinate 142,117 of NZ_SUME01000001.1, read as the reverse complement.
ACTTTGTCCAGCAGCAGTCAGAGTTTGAGCGCTCAGCAATTGGCAGAATCAAAAGGAAAAGTCTTTGCTGAAGCACTTGCTGAAATAGCAGGAGTCACAACATTAGCTACCGGAAGTAACATCGTAAAACCTGTCATCAATGGTTTACACAGTAACCGTATAGTAATTCTAAACAATGGTGTACGACAAGAAGGTCAACAGTGGGGCGTAGAACATGCACCTGAAATTGACCCCTTTATGTCGGATAAGATTGAGGTAATAAAAGGGGCTCAAGGAGTGCGCTATGGTGCTGATGCATTGGCTGGAGTGGTACTAACCAGTCCTGCTCCCATTGACTATGAAAAAGCAATCGCAGGCCGTATAAATTTAATAGGGAATAGCAACGGCAAAGGACTAGCAGGACATTTTAGATTAGAAGGGCATTTCAATAACTTCGGATGGAGAGTCTCGGCTTCTGGTAAAGAGAGTGGTAATACCAAAACTGCAGACTATTACCTCGGTAATACGGGCGCAAAAGAGCTAAATTATGACGGATATTTGGAATACATCCTACCTCAGGGAAAGCTCTCTGCCTATGCCAGTCATTTCGGAACAGATATTGGCATTTTTTATGGTGCACACATTGGCACTATTGAAGATATATATGCCCGGATAGAAAATGGAAAACCTTTCGAAAGTTACGATTTCTCCTATAAGATTACATCTCCTCGGCAGCAAGTTGCTCACGACCTAGCCAAACTAAATTGGTCTCACCATATGAATAATGGCGACGAACTGGAGGCGCAGTATAGTTTTCAACGCAATCATCGGCAAGAATTTGATTTGCGTCGAATAGAAAGTGATGATACCCCAATGGCAGACATGGTGTTGACAACCCAATCACTTGATGCTTCTTACACACACCACAAATCCACCGTGGGCATAAGTGCAAATTTGCAAGTACATAACAATACGGCAGGTACAGGCACTACGCCTATTGTACCTAATTTTGACAATTACACCTTTGGCATTTTTGGCGTACAACAGTTCCATTTAGCTAAATACCATTTTGAAGCGGGCTTGCGCTACGATTACAGGTACTTTGATGTTGCAGGATACCGCTACGATTATGATAGACCAAATGCAAACGGTTCCTTGAATCAATACCTGTTGGAGGATACGCGATATTTTCACAATGTGTCGGGAACTGTAGGCTTATTGTATCATTTCTTGCCAAACCTGAACTGGAAAAGCAATCTAGGATTAGCTTGGCGGGCTCCATCGGCCAATGAACTATATAGTGATGGCGTACATCATGGGAGTGGCACCTACGAAGTAGGAAATATAAACCTTCGAAGTGAAAAAGGATTGAAATGGGTAAATTCGTTGTTATATCAAGATAAAGTAGAAAAAATAAACATTAATTTAGATGTATTCGGACAATATATTACCGATTACATATATGCTAATCCCAATCCAGACTCGGTAAGGCAAACCATTAGGGGCACATTTCCGTTATATGCCTATACGCAAGGCAACGCCTTTTTCTACGGTGCTGATCTCAAGTTGTCGTATCACTTCGTCGAAACGTTCGACTATGGTGTGTCGGCATCAATTGTCAAAGCCATCAATACCACAACGAATGAATACCTTCCCTATATTCCTTCGGACAGATTTACACACTATCTTCAGCATAATTTTCAAGATAAGCGATTGCTGAAATCTTCTTACGTCAAATTTAGTCATCGATTCGTAGCACAACAGTCCCGATATGAATCAAATTCGGACTATGCGGCTCCGCCGAAGGCTTATCATTTACTCGATTTTACGGCAGGAACTCAATTTTATTTAAAATCGAATACGGTAGGAATGATCTTTAGTATCGATAATATAACAAACAAACTGTACAAAGATTACATGGATAGATTTCGCTATTACGCACATCAGCTCGGCAGAAACTATTCCATTCGATTATCTTATAATTTTTAAAAACATAGACATGAAAAAAATATATTTAATTTTAATAGCATTTCCATTATTATTCCAGGCGTGTTCAAAAGACGATCCAACTCCCGAAGTAGATCAAGAGGAAGTAAGCGGATTGACACTGACCTTTACCGAAGTAGAGGGTGAGGCACACGACGATCATTACGATTACAGTGAGATCACGGATCCAGAAGTAGAAAGCATTAGCTTTTCCGGAACAAATCTCCTTCCTCCAGAAGGTGCACATATGCATCTAGAGGTTGGGAAATCATATCGTTTCAACATTAAAATGTTGGATTTCGCAGGCCGCGAAACGCAACAAACTTTTATAGATCGCGACGATATTCATTTTGCCTTTATTCTGGGAGCTCCTGCGGAATCACTGCACGTACAATACGCTGATGTTAAGACAGACGGCACAAAAGCAAAAGTAGGGGTGCAAGGATATTTTACGGTGTTGAAAGCCAGTTCTAGCTTTACCGCGAACTATATTATGCGACACCTTAATCCGGGCGTTAAAACTAATATCGACACGAAAACTGATTGGTCTAATACCGACTATAAAAAATTCACCGGTGCTAATGATATAGATGTCAAATTTGAATTGCATTTCGTTGAGGGTCACGATCATGACAATCATTAATAATTATATTATTAAATTTTAGTTTAGGTTTCGCGTAAAAGTTATATTTTTGCGGAACGGTCCCCGTAGTTCAATGGATAGAATTTCAGATTCCGGTTCTGACGATATGAGTTCGAATCTCGTCGGGGACACTTAAAAAAATCAAAGGAATTAGCTCTTTATGCTAGTTCCTTTTTTCAATCCCACCCCTTATTTTCACACTTAATCCTTGATAATAAGTACAGATAGACATCTTGAAATAAAAAAAGCTTGGAATAATCGGGCGATCTTCCAAGCTTTATAAAATAACCTCTTGATGAGGTAATCAACCTAAACCTATTGCAAATATAACGATATTATTACTTAGTATCCAAATATTTGAACAAAAAATGCAACATTATTTACTTATAAGAAATTAAACTTTTGATTATCAGGAAAATAGAAAACAAAAAAAAGGTTTTCAAACGGGGAGAATGAAAACCTTTACTAACCAATTATAAACCTAAATTATGATGACACAAAGATAGTGTACATTTTACACTCTCGCAAATATTTTTTTATTTTTTTTTAAAACATCTCATTTATTTAAGTTTTATCCATGAGTTTCTCTTTTCAAAAGTGGATCAGAACCGAGCTTAACCGCAAAGATTTCCGTATGATAGAAATCTTTGCTAAGTTTGTAAAAATCGTTTAACACTATGTTTACAGGCATCATCGAAACGTTAGGAGTCGTAAAAAAAATTGAACAAGAACAGACTAATATTCACTTGTATATCGAATCTTCTATTTCCCCAGAGCTAAAGATAGATCAGAGTGTTGCACATAATGGTGTATGCCTAACTGTGGTTGCCCAAGACAACAAAATTCATAAAGTAACGGCTATCGACGAAACGTTAAGTAAGACAAATCTGAAAACCATAAAAGAGGGAGACCTGATGAATATGGAAAGGTGTACACAAGCGAACGGCCGTTTCGATGGGCATATCGTACAAGGACACGTAGATCAAACTGCTTTTTGTATTGAAAAAGAAGATCAGGACGGAAGTTGGTTATTTACGTTTCAATACGATCCTTCTAAGAGTAACATTACAGTAGAAAAAGGTTCTGTCACGGTAAACGGCATCAGTCTTACCGTCGTAAATTCCAAGGCTGATCGCTTCTCTGTCGCCATCATTCCGTACACGATAGAACATACAAATCTTAAACAAGTGGAAATAGGATCGGAAGTTAACATCGAATTCGACATTGTTGGAAAATATGTCGCAAAAATAATGGCTCTTAGAGATTAAGAGCCATTATTTTTGGTATTACTCTAGATAATGTCCCTGCCGTACCAACAGCGCTCTATACTTATTAAACACGGACGATTTAGAAACAAAGCCTAGATAGTGATTATCTCGGTCGGTCACTGGAAGAATCCACACATCATCCCTATTCATTTTAGCCATCACGACTTCCATATTCTCATCACCTCGAATGATGTCATTAGGCTTTTGGGCAATCTGCTCGAAAGTCCGATCACTTCCCCCTTCCTCTCCCAATAAGATTGAAAATAGACGTTCGCTATAAATAATCCCCAGCAACTTCCCTTTAACATCTACAATAGGAAAAATATTCCGTTTTGAATGAATAATCTCAGACTGTCGGTCCTTTGGTGTTTCATCCGGACGAAGAATAACGAAATTCGTCTCGATCAGATACCGTAGTTTCATCATACTAAGTACCGTTCGATCTTTATCTTCATAAGACAATAAATCACCAGATTCCGCTAATGCTTTTGTGTAAATAGAATGCTTCATCACGGAGCGGTTGATCAGATAGGAAATAGAAGCAACAAGCATCAAAGGCACCATTAGTGTATATCCCCCGGTTATTTCGGCTATTAAAAACATACCTGTCAATGGTGCATGCATGACTCCACTGAGCGCAGCTGCCATTCCCGCCATGACAAAGTTGGGTACATTCAGCTGCACTAGTCCTGTAAGATTCATACCATAGGCAAATGCAAATCCAATAAGACCTCCCATGACCAGACTCGGACCGAAAACGCCACCATTGCCACCACCATTTAAGGTAAATAGAACAGCAAAGGACTTCGCAAATAGCGTAAGCACTGTATAACAGATGACAACCCAGCCAATATTTTTATAATCCGCAAACAAACTGTTCTTAACGATAGCATCAAACTGCCCATCCAAAATCTGTTGAATTGTTAAGTAGCCTTCACCATATAGTGCGGGAAACAAAAAAATCATTAACCCTAATGAAATACCACTAAACCAAACTTTGTTGTACGGATTCGTAATAGAGGAAAACCACTTTTTTACGATTTGACTAATGCGCGAAAAATAGATGGAGTAAACTCCGACTATTACAGCGAGTAGAATATAAAAAAACAAAGCCTGTACTTCCCACTCCGTTACCGCGGTATGGAACAATGGTTCGCTATAGAGCAGCCTTGAAACAACCGCCGCCAAAGCAGCAGAAATTAATAAGGGGATAAAAGCAGGTATGGAAAATTCGGGCAACAATATTTCAATGGCAAAAATCATTCCCGCAACAGGACTATTGAATGCTCCAGAAATACCTGCTGCGGCACCACACGCAAGTAGCATTGTCAGTTCTTTATAACTAAGTCCAAAGAATCTACCCGTACTGGAACCAATAGCTGCTCCACTGTAAGCAATAGGAGCTTCTAATCCAGAAGATCCCCCAAACCCGACTGTGATAGCGCTTGTAATAATTTGCGAGTAGATATTATGCGATTCAACTTTACTCGATTTGCGTGAAATGGCATAAATGATCGGTGTAATACCGTGTTCGAAATTCTTTCCCTTTAGAAATTTCCGAACGTATAATACGCTCAAAAGAATACCGATCAATGGAAAGATGAGATAAAAAGAGTATTTATAATGCCAATCAATATCATCTTGTAAGGTAGAAGCGATGAAATGTGTCATTCCTTTTAATAAAGCGGCAGCAAGACCTCCGATAATACCCACAACAAAAGCCAGTAACACCAAAAAATTCCGGTTGGAAATTTTTTGCATACGCCATTTATTTATACGATCCAGCTTGAGTAGAAATTTTTCTTTCATTTACCATTTAGATTAGAGATCAAAACCCATTACCTCTTTTCGCTTTTTCGATTTAAATCGCTCGGGGACAATAGCCATTATTTCATTTTTCAAAGCAGTGACCGCTTGTTTCTTCACAAAATTCTGTGTAGTTACCAAACTGATTTCCCTGACCGGTTCTGGTGCTTTAAAATATCGCACATGATTCAGTTGGTCTTCATCGTAGTTCAGGATACTTAGCTCCGGAAGAATAGTTATTCCTGCGTTGATGTCGACCATCCGTTTCAAGGTTTCCACACTTCCCGTGTTATATTCAAAAGTTCCGCTAGATGATTGATTATGCTTATAATTGCAAATATTAAGAACCTGGCCACGCATACAATGTCCTTCATTTAATAACCACAACTTCTCTTGTGCTATGTCTTCTACGCTAACCATCTTATTGAGATACAAATGACTTTTCTCCGATACATAGGCAACAAAGGTTTCATAAAATAAAGGTGTTTCCTGAATCCCGTGTTCAGATAGAGGAGTAGACAAAATTCCGCAGTCTAAGGATCCGTTCTTTAACTCCTGAACAATCCGCTCGGTAGTATATTCCCAGATCTGCAGTTGAAGTTTCGGATATTTCTTTAGAAAAGAGGTGATGACATCTGGCAGCAGGTAAGGCGCTACCGTCGGAATTACACCTATTTTAAGTTGTCCTTCCAGCTCTCCTTTCTTTTCTTGTAAGATTTCATTAATCTTTTTACTTTCTGTAAGCACGACACGTGCTTGCAGAATCACCTTTATCCCTATCTCGGTAGGAATTACCGGCTGTCGACTCCGATCAAATATTTTGACACCTAGCGATTCTTCTAGCTTTTGAACCTGCATGCTCAACGTGGGCTGCGTTACAAAGCATTTTTCTGCAGCAGCTACAAAGCTTCTGTATGTATCTACCGCCACGACATATTCTAACTGGACAAGCGTCATGATATAAATTTTAATTATACGAAGATACAAAATATATAAGCAGATCCAAATATTGAAGATAGAAACAATGGGATTTAGCTCCCCATTTAATAAGTTCATTCCTAAAAGATTTTGTATTTTTACACCATAAATAAACTACTATGCACATCAACTGGAAATCCACCATACTCTGTACCTTTCTCATAGGAATAAGTGTTTTTAACTATTCAGCCTCGATTCCCGATGAAGGAATGTACCCACTTAGTGACTTAAATAGGGCAGGATTAAAAAAAGCCGGACTCAAAATAAATGAAAAAGACATCTATAATCCCGGACAAGTGGGACTTGTAGATGCGCTGGTACAGGTAAGCGGCTGTACGGGTTCATTCGTGTCGACAAATGGATTAATTATTACTAATCACCATTGCGCCTTTAGTGCCGTTCAGCTAGCGTCCACTCCTCAGTTTAATTATTTAGAAAACGGATTTGTAGCCAATTCGAGAGAACAGGAAATCGAGGCCAAAGGATTAACGATCCGTATTACGGATTCCTATGAAGATGTATCAAAACACGTACTTGAAGCTGTAGCTACGATCTCAGATCCGGCACAACGGATTAATATCATTAGCCAGAAAAGAGCGGAAATAGCGAAGCAAGCCGAAGCCGCAGATCCAAGTATTAAAGCGGAGGTGTCAGAAATGTTTATTGGAAAAAGTTATGTCCTATTTCGCTACAAAACAATTGAAGACGTGCGGTTAGTATATATTCCGCGGCAAGATATTGGCGAATTCGGTGGCGAAACAGATAATTGGGTATGGCCGCGACATACCGGCGATTTTTCGTTTTTAAGAGCGTATGTTGCCCCCGATGGTTCGTCTGCTAAATATTCCAAAACGAATGTACCCTACAAGCCAAAGAAACACCTCAAGATCAATCCTCAGGGCGTAAATGAAAATGACTTTGTATTTATCCTCGGATATCCTGGACATACATTTAGACACCGTCCGGCGCAATACATGGAATACCAGCAAAAATATTTATTACCTTACACCTCTGAGCTTTATGATTTTCAAAATCAACAAATGACTTTGGCGGGAAAAGATAGTAAAGTAACTGAACTCGCACTAGCAACCCGCATTAAACGGAATGCAAATGTCATGAAGAATTACCGCGGTAAATTGAAAGGATTACGAAATATTGATTTGATAAGTACAAAAAAACAAGAAGACGAAGCCCTAACACAATTTATTCATTCAAAACCTGAATTGAAAGCTAGATATTCCTCTTTAATGCAGGATATTGACCAGCATTACCAACTCGTATTTAGCGATGCCGAAAGAGAGTTATGGTTCAACAACATTTATAGTGGCATTCGTTTACTTCAGGTTTCCAGTGTGCTGAATGCATTTAGACAGGCTATCGCACAGCAAGGTACAATTCAGGCACAGCAGCAGGTTTTTGATCTGAATATTGAAAAAGTTAGAAAACAGCTTGATGGTTATTATGAAAGCTACAATACATTAGTCGATAAGAATATTGCAGGACATCTTTTTGCAAACGCATATGCCCTTAACGGGAAGAATACGATACAATTTATAGCTAATAAAAACTTTAAATCGGCAGATGAATCAAGGAATTTTATTCAAAATGCAATCGCTGACTCCAAATTAAACAGCAAAGAATCCGCTATCAATGAGATATTAAAAGATGCTAAGTCTCTGCTCGGCTACAGCGACGACCTCTTACGTCTGGAAACAGAACTAGAGAAGGAATTAAAGCCATTTTATACAGAACAAAAAAGAAGGGACGGTGTGTTGAATAAATTGATGGGAGATTATGTCGCTGTAAAAGAAATCTACCAAGATAAAAATTTTATTCCCGACGCCAATTCGACCTTGCGGCTGACTTTCGGAAACATTCGAGGATACCATCCTGTAGACGCTACTTATCTGGCCCCGTTCACAACAGTGAAAGGCCTGATCGAAAAAGGAAATTCGGGCGATGAAGAATTCGTATACCCTACAGCGATTAAAGATGCTTGGTTGGCGAAGAACTTTGGCGCCTATTTCAAAAAAGAATTAAATGACGTGCCCGTTAATATCTTATATAATATGGATACCACAGGTGGAAATTCAGGTTCTCCCATTATGAATGCATACGGCGAGCTTATAGGAGTCAATTTCGATCGTTCGTACGACGCGACTATTAACGACTTTGCGTGGAACGAGAGCTACAGCCGTTCCATCGGTGTGGACATTCGATATGTGCTGTGGATTGCAGACAAAATCGATAATGCCCAATTTATTTTAAAAGAAATGGGAATATGAATGACATGAATACAGCTGTAGTGACCGCAGCCACGCTATTTGGTATTATAGCAATACTATTAGGTGCTTTTGGAGCACATGCCTTTAAAAAGCTAATCTCTCCAGAGAAATTGGCTTCATTTGAAGTCGGCGTTCGTTATCAAATGTATAGTGCCCTGGCTTTATTGATAATCGGATTTCAGTTGGATTTTTCAGAATATTCTGAAAGATTGGCTATTTACAGTATAATAAGCGGAACGATATTATTTTCAGGAAGTATATATTTTCTTTCTTTTTCGGAATATTGGAAGACTAATCTTAAGTTCTTGGGACCTATCACGCCACTAGGCGGTTTATTAATGATTATCGGATGGACCTCCCTCTTGATTTCATTCTTATAAAAACCTATACGAATGTCTACACTTTGGTCGCGGGTTCACTCACACGGGTTGATTAAATGGTCGACGATAATTATAGCGACGGGAATTTCTGTAGGAATTATTTCTGCGGCATTTTTATTCGCATTAAATTACGTAAGCAATTTAAGGGAACAAAATAAATGGATAGTGTTATTTTTACCACTGGCGGGATTGCTTATTGTATACTTATATAAAAATTATGGCACCCGAGCTAATAAGGGAAATAATTTAATATTAGAGGAATACTATCATCCTTCGACGCCAATTCCATGGATAATGGCTCCATTAGTTATTCTTACCACTTTGCTTACTCACTTATTTGGAGGTTCTGCAGGACGAGAAGGTACTGCTGTTCAATATGGTGCGACCATCGGGGAACAGTTATCCATGCGCCTTCAACTTTCAAAAAAAGAAAGACGAATTGTTTTGTGTTGTGGTATAGCGGCAGGGTTTGCTTCTTTATTCGGAACACCTTTAGCAGCAACGATTTTTGCGGTAGAAGTATTTCGTGTTGGACGCAAAAGATACAAAACGCTCCTCCCCGTAGTGATCACTGCCTATCTGGCGCACGGCATCTGCCTGATTTTAAAGGCACCCCATAGCCATTACCCCCAAGTTATCATTACGGATTTCATAAGTTTTGATGTTTTGTGGATCGTGGGATTAGGCTTACTCTGCGGGATAATCTCACGACTATTTATTTATTCTGGAGATCTATTTAGTCAACTATTCAAGCGTCTTCCAAATGCGTATCTGCGCATAGCAATAGGTAGTGTAGTAATAATTATTTTTACAATTTGCTTGGGAACCACAAAGTATACCGGTCTTGGACTGCCAACAATAGCGGCTGCATTTCAACAACCTCAAGCACTTTATGATTTTTTCCTAAAAATACTACTGACTACCCTAACATTGAGTATTGGCTTTAAAGGCGGAGAAGTGACCCCTTTATTTTTTATTGGGGCAACATTTGCCAGTGCCTTATCCTTATATATCCCTGTTGATATAATGCTTTTAACTGCAGTTGGCTTTGTCTCAGTATTTGCAGGTTCTACTAAAACTCCCCTAGCCTGTGCGATTATGGCGATGGAATTATTCGGTATCCCGGTAGGGATATATGCTGTAATGGGTTGCTTTTCGGCAGTTATGGTTTCTGGCCGAAAAGGTATCTATAGTAGTCAGCGGAATATTAAATTTTGAAGTAAGTCTGAAAGGTAACGAAAAACCTTCCTTTAAATAACACCTTTACAGCGTCTGATACAATTCCAGGTATTTCTGAATGGCTTCCCTTTTTTTAGGTGTTAAATGAAAATCCAACTTCTCGGTGAGATAAGATGAATAATCAAAGTTATCATACACCGGCAATCCCTTAATGACATCTTGTGGATGTGAAATTCCATCCGCCAAAGCCTTATTAAATTCCGCAACAAAGTCGGCAGGTAATTCTTTGTTGGCTACCCATACGGCAAAAGCGAAAGGCAAGCCTGTAAACGCTTTCCAATAATGTCCCAGGTCGTATACATACGGTATAGTTTCCTTTCTCCCAAATGTGCGATCACCAATCAGTACAAAAGCATCCGCTTCTCCCTCCGTTACAAGGTCAACATCCACTTTCCAGTGGTATCTTAATAGAATTTGAGCTAATCCATTTGAAGTACGCGATTGATCATCTAAACGAATGGTCTTGATTTCATGAATGGGCTTCTGAGAGAATATAAAAACCGAATCTACTTCGCCATCCGATCCAATGCAGTAATCACCTATAATACGATAGTAAGGCAGACTCAATAGTGCGGCTATAGGAATAATACCCATATCCACCTCATCATCGATCACCCGCTGGGCACACCGGCTGGGATGATCCAGACTTAAATCAATCCGATCCATTACGGGTGACGCCTTTATTCCTTGTAAAAATGGTAACGTATTGGTATAACTTACCGCAGAAATCTTAATCTTACTCATTTCCTAAACGCTCTAAATGTTTAGTATTGTAATAATCGACAACGTTAAACCTTCCACTTTCAAAATCTAGAATATATAAGGCGGTATTCGTATGGGGGAATTCGTCCATCTGACAAAGCGGAAAATCAGTGAGATGGCAAAGTAAAATACGCATTGCACGACCATGCATACATACGAGAATAGTTTCTTCATCCGGTTGGGAGAGCATATAAGCGATCGCTTCTTTCTGTCGTGCTACCAGCTGATTAGGTGATTCACCATCTTCTATACTCAGATCCAGCTCATTATTTCTCCAAGATGCGATCACCTTCTCAAACCCTATCATGGTATCCTCATCTTGTTCTTTTCCTTCGTAAATACCCCAACTTATCTCATCTAATCCTTCAATCTCTTCTACTGGAATTCCGAGTTCGAGAAAAGCAGCTACTGTCTGTTTGGTTCTTAACAGCGTAGACGTGTAAATTTTATCAAATGGAACATCTTTATAGGCATCAAAAAATGCCTGTGCCTGTCGAAAGCCATTTTCATTGAGCGGAGAGTTGACTCCCCTTCCCTGCACTATTCCACGTAAATTAAGATCTGTTTGTCCGTGTCTTATGAAGTAAAATGTTTTCTTCAACGTTTATTATGAATTTATTACCGGTAATGAATAATATTTTTTCTTTGTATCTTCTTCAAATACGTAATCACTGTAATCTGTTACAACATTATACAATGTATCACGCTCAATAGGATGTCTTCCTACATTCTTAATCAATTGCACCAATTCTTTTGTGCTCATCGCCGGTGTCTGCTCTTCAGCTCCCGCCATACTATAGATTTTGGTAGTATCATCCAATGTTCCGTCAATATCATCGACACCGAATGCCAATGATAACTGGGCAGTCTCGCGCGAAATCATTGCCCAATAGGCCTTGATGTGCGAAAAATTGTCCAGATAAATTCTGGCAATTGCATAGTTACGCAAATCTTCAATAACAGAAACTTCTGGAACATGTTCCATTTGGTTGTCTTTATTACGAAACTTTAACGGAATAAAAGTCTGAAAACCACCGGTCTTGTCCTGTTGCTTACGCAAGCGCTCCATATGATCCACACGATGCCAAAATTCTTCAATATGACCATACAGCATGGTCGCATTGGTATGCATACCTAACTTATGTGCTTGCTCGTGTATGTCTAGCCATTGGTCGGCCGTACATTTATCATGGGCAATCTTTTCCCGTACCTCCGGATGAAATATCTCGGCACCACCACCGGGCATAGAATCTAACCCGCATTCATGCAGATACTTCATTCCCTCATAATGTGACAATTTTGCTTTTTTGAAAATATAATAATATTCTACGGGGGTTAGCCCTTTGATATGTAAATCGGGACGGTGTTCTTTGCATCGTTTAAAAAATTCCGCATAAAAAGCTAAATTTTGCTTAGGAACGACACCTCCGGTAATGTGAACTTCGGTAACAGGCTCATTATCATATTTTTTAACAACGGCCATCATACCGTCTACATCCATCTCCCATCCCTCTTCACGTTGTTTTATCATCCGTGAATACGAACAGAATTTACAATCGTAAACACATACGTTAGTCGGCTCGATATGAAAGTTTCTGTTAAAAAATGTATAGTTACCATGTCGTTTTTCGCGGATATAGTTCGCTAAAACACCTAAATAACCTACTTCTCCTTTTTCATATAGCATCACACCCTCTTCAAACGTAATACGTTGATCGGCGCGTACCTTTTCGGCGATATGTCTTAAATCTGAATCTAAATTTTTGTTACTGATCAAAAAATTTAGTTTTTGCGTAGCATCCATTAATCTTTCCTTACTATACAAACTTAGCTAAAATTCCAACCAAAAACCACGCTAAAATGCTATTTTAGTATACCTCCAACTAGTCAGCAAATTGTTGCATATCTATTAATCTCTTATACAGGCCATTGTGCTGGATCAGTTCTTGGTGTGATCCGGATTCTATAATTTGACCGGATTCCAGTACGACAATCTTATCGGCATTTTGAATCGTGCTCAAACGGTGCGCAATGACAACAGTTGTACGGTTTTCCATTAATTTGTACAATGCATCCTGCACTAAACGTTCCGATTCGGTATCTAGTGCAGATGTTGCTTCATCCAGCAGCATAATCGGCGGATTCTTCAATACAGCACGTGCAATACAAATACGTTGGCGCTGGCCTCCGGATAATTTCGCTCCCCTGTCTCCTATATTCGTCTGGTATCCCTTTTCGGTTTTGGTAATAAACTCATGTGCATTGGCAATACGAGCCGCGGCTTCCACTTGCTCTTGTGTAGCAGCAGTATTGGCAAAAGCAATGTTATTAAAAATCGTGTCGTTAAAGAGGATAGATTCTTGATTTACTACACCGATTAATGCACGAAGCGAGTCCTGCGTAAGATCCGTTAAATTAATCCCGTCGAATGTAACAGATCCTGTATTTACGTCCATAAAACGTGGAATTAAATCCACCAGTGTTGATTTACCACCTCCCGAAGGCCCAACTAAAGCAACTGTTTGTCCTTTACGAATCGTAAAATTAATATCTTTTAATATCGGTTTTTCGCCGTAAGAGAAATTTACATTGGTGAATGTAATCTCTTCATTAAACTTGCTGACTTCAACCGCGTCCGGTCTATCAAGCAACTCATTTTTCTCATCGATCAACTCCAATACCCGCTCACCAGCTGCAATACCACTGTGAATATTGCTGAATGAGTCTGTCAAGGCCTTAGCCGGTCGCATTACCTGCGAAAACAACGCGATATAAGCAATAAATTCTGAAGCCGTTAGTTCCCCTTCACCCGTCAACACCAAATGTCCGCCATAAAGCAATATGATGGCGACCATTACAACACCTAACAATTCGGACACCGGAGAACCGAGCTGTTGACGACGTACCATTCTTCGCATAATAGTGGCATATCTACTATTTTCCCCATTAAATCTGTCCTTCACAAACGGTGCGGCATTAAATGCTTTTATAATCCTTACTCCCGATAGAGCCTCATCAAGATAGGATATCATATTTGCGTACGACTCTTGGCCAGCGATCGCCTGAGATTTCAAAGATTTTACAATTCGTGATATTAAAAAAGCTGAAACCGGGATAACAGCAATGGCAAATAAAGTGAGGTTAGTCGAAAGAGCAAACAATACATACACATAAGCGATCAGTTGTAGTGGCTCTTTAAAAACAACCTGCAACGTACTCGTCACAGAATATTGAACCACCTGCACATCTGAAGATATTTTCGAGATGACATCACCTTTTCGCTGGTTTGTAAAGAAACCCAATGGCAAGTCCATTACATTGTTAAAAACAATTTTCCGAAGGTTCAACAATGTATGAATACGAAGGTTTTCCATGATCCGCTGCGAAAAATAACGGAACAGGTTAGTGATAAATACAGATATAATAATACCGATACAAACATACTTTAATGCATCGTAGGCACCGAACTGCCTATGTAATGTATCTGCATAATACGTAAACCATTCTGGAAGATCGAAAAAACTATCTGGCTTTACTGCCGGTTGCTTCACGGCAGATAGGCTTTCATCCGTACCGTCAAATAACACCTGCAATAACGGCGCAAGCAATGCTAAATTTAAAGTACCGAAAACAACCGTAATAATTGTACAGATGACATATGGAATCGCATACTTTTCAATTGGTTTTGCGAACGATAAAAGTCGAAAATACGTTTTCATTTAAAGATATAAGCTACAAAAATAGCAAATTTGTATATATATACAGCAAAGCCCTATGTTATTGAATAAATATGGCAAATAATTGATAAATTATTTATTCCAAAAATAGAGGACAATTCATAGCTAAATTCTTAATTTAGGCCCGTTAATATAAATAAAAATGCAAATTGAAGTTGCCAAAAGGCTAGAGCACACGGAAGAATATTATTTCTCTAAAAAATTGAGAGAAATTGACGAAATGAACAAAGCAGGTGCCAAAGTCATCAATTTAGGAATCGGAAGTCCCGATCTTCCACCCCATCCTGATGTGATCCAAATATTGCAGGAGCAAGCTGCTCTATCCACCACACACGGATATCAGAATTACAAAGGTGTACCTGCCTTGCGTGATGCGATGTCAAATTGGTATGTTCAATATTATGGAGTACAGGTTAATCCAAATACCGAAATACTTCCCCTTATTGGTTCGAAAGAGGGGATTGTACATATTTGCATGACCTACCTCCAAGAAGGAGATGAAGCGCTTATCCCCAATCCGGGCTACCCCACTTATGCATCGGCGGTACGGTTAAGTGGTGCAACTGCGAGACCATATACACTTTCTGAAGAGAACGACTGGCTACCTGATTTTGCGGAGCTTGAAAGGCTAGACCTTTCGAAAGTAAAAATAATGTGGGTAAATTACCCGCATATGCCTACGGGGGCTTCTGCCAATCATGCCTTTTTTAATGAGCTAATCGCATTCGCGCATCGAAACAATATCTTGATCTGTCATGACAACCCATATAGCTTTATCCTAAATGAAAACCCGCAAAGTCTATTGGCGATAGCGGGTGCTAAGGATGTAGCCATTGAACTGAATTCGCTCAGTAAATCATCCAATATGGCAGGATGGCGTATTGGGATGCTCGTTGGCGCAGAAGAACGCATCAATGAAATCCTTCGTTTTAAAACCAATATGGATTCGGGTATGTTTTTACCAATGCAGCTGGCCGCGGCAAAAGCCCTTTCCCTGGAAAAATCCTGGTATGATGAGCTAAATGAAACTTATCGTAAAAGACGGGAAAAAGTATACGAAATTATGGATATGTTGGATTGCGTGTACAGTACGCAGCAAATAGGACTTTTTGTTTGGGCGAAAATCCCCAACACATTTGAATCCGGTTATCAGCTCAGCGACAACATACTTCAACGTGCAAAAGTATTTATTACTCCTGGTGGAATTTTTGGTACCGCAGGAAATCAATATATTCGCATTAGTCTTTGCGCAAAAGAAGAAGTGTTGGATCAAGCTATTGCGAGAATAAAGGAAGTCAAGCATAAAGATTAAAGAACAAGGAGTTTGTATAGAGTTCCTAATACTCAATACTCAATACTCAATACTCAATACTCAATACTGAACAATGAACATAGCTATTGTCGGAATAGGACTTATCGGGGGATCGGTAGGTATCCGACTTAAACAAACGAAATTCTGTGATAAGATTATTGGTGTGGATAAGAATGAATCCAACCAAAAAAAAGCCTTGGAACTGGGTTTAGTAGATGAAATCGCAACGCTGGATGAAGCTTTAGAAAACGCTAAAGTTATCGTCCTGACTGTTCCCGTAGATGTCATTATGCAGCTTACGCCGTACATCCTGGATCGGATCAACGATCAAGTTGTCATCGATATGGGATCCACCAAGATCAATATCCTCAATAAAATAGTCGATCATCCTAAACGTGGACGTTATGTTGCTGCTCACCCAATGGCGGGTACGGAATATTCCGGACCTGAAGCAGCCATACCAAATTTATTCAGGGACAAGAACATGGTGTATGTAGAAGCTTTCAAATCAGACGAAGATGCCTTTGATCTTGCGGATGCCATTACGGATCAATTGGAGATGAAATCAACATTTATGAATGCAGAAGAGCATGATATGCATACCGCCTATGTATCGCATATTTCGCATTTAACTTCTTTTGCCTTGGCACTGACCGTTTTAGAGAAAGAAAAATCCCAAGGCCGCATCTTTGAATTAGCGGGTTCGGGTTTTGAATCTACCGTACGTTTAGCGAAGTCATCTCCCGACATGTGGACACCAATTTTTAAACAAAATAGAGAAAATGTATTGGAAGTTCTGGCTGAACATATCAAACAATTAAAGAAGCTTCATGATAAAATCGAGCAGGAAGATTATGAAGGTTTGCATAAATTGATTAAAAAATCAAATAAGATTAAACGTATTATCAAGTAACATGATACCTCGGATTCCACTATCAAATGAATTGATTGAATTAATACCTCTTGAAAAAAGGGATTTTGATTTATTGTATCTAGTAGCTTCAGATAAAGAAATTTGGGCACAGCATCCCGATTTCAGCAGATACACACCAATCGGGTTTACCCAATATTTTAAAAAGCTTTTAGATACGGATTTGCCCTTTCTTATCATTGATAAAAAAACACAGCATGTAATAGGTGCTACGTCGTTTTACCAATATAATGAACCAGAAAGATCAATCGCTATTGGATACACTTTTTTGGCCAAGGCGTATTGGGGAGGCACGTACAATCAGTCTATTAAGCAGTTGATGATACACACGGCGTTCGAAGTCGCGAATAAGATTATTTTCCATGTCCGCGAGAAAAACTTCCGTTCCCAAGCAGCATTAGCCAAAATCGGTGCAGTCAAGGAAAAAGAATACCCTGCTCCTGCCGTTACCGGCGCAATGCAATTTGAGTATGCAATCTATAAAAATAGTTAGCTAAAAAAGCTAACCATTACTCCTTTCCATTAACACCAAAAGCATTAAACTGAGTACAAAACGTTCGTCATCTACTTCCCGCTCTGTTATTTTGTGTACACTGAATTTTCTTCCAAAGAAAGACGGTTCTTTTTTTATCTCGAACATCTCCTCTCCGGCATCATTCCGCAAGATATAAGACGGATTGAACAAATAACCGGACAACATACCTACAAGAGGGATTTCTCCAAAGAGTCCATCCCAAAATTTAGTCCATGGGTTCTTTTCCTTAATACTATGATCTATGGAGTCACTGGGATCCATCAAATTAAAGGTTGATCGCCAAAGCGACTTTAAGGTTTTTCTTCTCACCTTGCCGATCACCCGCCCTGCTCCATCCGTTATTGTAAAAGTTTGCTGAAAATCAATTAATTTATTGGAGGTTAATTCGTACAACAATTCAGTTTTTGATTGATCTCGATATACTTTAATACGGTCTCTCCAAGAAAACATTTTCTCCCTGACATAATAAATTGTGTCACCAAAAGCATCCGTAGCCACAAAATCATTGGCAAGTGTAGTAACACGAAATTGAAAATGAAGGGGATAATTCAATTGCTCCATCATAACAAATTAATATTTTATTTTCAGTTTATCAAACACTTTAGACCAGAGCCAAATTGGGCCTACGGTTAATAACTTAATAAAATCATTGCCGCTAACAGGTTTGGATTCTCTTTTGGCCAATACCCAAAGAACCAATAAGCTAATAACGCTGATCATCGTACAAACCAGTACAACACTCGCCCCCCCATCGCGTTCCACATATTCCAATTGCACAATAAAAAAGCTCATGGCAGCTATAGAAAATAAAATGGCATAAGATAAAGTTGGCGATAGCTTTAAATATAGATATATGGCTATAGCAATAAAAAATGAACCCCAATTGAGAAAGGTGTGCATATTTAGTTTAACCAGGAAATCAAACTGCGGGAAGGGGATCATCCATATCAATCCCATGATGCCAAAAAATGCGCAGGCTAGACATACCGCATACAAACTTTTACTACCCGAAGCGAAGACATGATCTAATTCATAAAAATACTTTTCAACGGGGCGAGAAAACTCGGGTTGTTTTGTGCCTTTAGCATTCTTTTTATTCATCTGTATATTTTTTTCCAATAGCTGATTAGAGCTCGATTTAACTAACCGAGCTTGCGAGCTCATCGAAGATAATCATTGACTTGTCTCTGTCAATATGAGTTACATCTCGGTTTCATACAGCAAAGGTAAGGAATTAATGCTATTCTCGACACGAAAGGGTTTTATTTTATAATTATCCAAATTTTAACTATCTTGTTGCAACACTATCAAACATCCCCTTCGCGATATCGTTTATACGATCGAAGAGAGAGATTTCCCATCCAACCTTGAAGTTAACGCATTAGCGAATTACCGTCAGGCACACGATGAAGTCTGGGAAATGAAGATCCAGCTGGAAAAAGACCGGGGTGACATTCTACTCACCCAGTTAAAACTCGATCTTTTGGTCGATGAACGCAAAGAGCTAGAACGGATACACGATTTCTACACCGGTCAAGTAGACAGGTCACAAGCGGATCTGCTGGTCAATGTGGATATCAAGCTACAGGTAGAAATCCGCGACTTTGCGAATCAAGTCACTAAACTACATCATGACACCATCTTATTTTATGACGGGATACAACGAAATTCAGAACATTACAACCGGTACACAGACAGCTATTATAGAGATCGAAATGTATCGATCCGCTCAATTTTAAGATACTAGACGAGGTTTTCCAATTTCATGAGGACATGCAGGTGGATATTTCGTCGCTTGACAAAGACCTACAAGAATTTCTGATCAAGCTCAAAGAGGTCCTTATCCTATTTGATGATTACGTCGCCCAATACACTCAGCTTTACACCTCGTATAGCTACGCTATCCAGCACATGGCAGAACTAACAAAAGAAATCAAGGTTTGGGATTTTTTTTGGAAGGAACCGTAATGTCTAAGAATAAAGCGCTATCCTTTCATATCCGACAAATGTCGTCTTGGCGGGTCGACAATATCAGGAATGGTGAACCTTGGTGTCGAGCCGGCACAGCGACGCGCTTTTGTACACTTTTGGCAAGAAAAAAGTGCAGACCCGTCGCGGTCCAAGCGACAAAAGAAATTAGTATAAATTAAACCTTCATTTTTATTACCTCTTAACATCATAACCTAAACATAGTCAAATAGAAAAGGGCATCTCCTATGACAAACATAGAAGATACCCTCTTAAGTAACGTATAGAAGCGAATTACTTCGCGTACGACACCGATCTTGTTTCGCGAATTACCGTTACTTTGATTTGGCCAGGATAAGTCATTTCCGTCTGTATACGATTCGAAATATCGGCAGCTAACACTTCTGCAGCTGCATCGCTGATCCGTTCAGATTCCACTACAACGCGCAACTCGCGGCCTGCCTGAATAGCGAATGTTTTCTCTACACCCGGATACGATAACGCCAATGCTTCTAATTCTTTCAAACGCTTGATGTAACTTTCAACGACTTCGCGACGTGCGCCTGGGCGCGCTCCTGAAATAGCATCACAAGCCTGCACAACAGGAGAAATCATGGATGTCATTTCTATTTCATCGTGATGGGCTCCAATAGCATTACAAACATCTGGATGTTCCTTATATTTCTCGGCCAATTGCATACCCAATATCGCATGCGGTAGTTCAGGATTATCATCAGGCACCTTACCAATATCGTGTAATAGACCTGCTCGCTTGGCCATTTTCACATTCAAGCCGAGCTCTGCCGCCATCGTTGCCGCGAAGTTAGCCACCTCACGCGAGTGTTGTAATAGGTTCTGACCGTAAGAAGAACGGTAACGCATACGCCCTACCATGCGGATTAATTCAGGATGTAAGCCATGTATGCCTAGATCTATAACGGTACGTTCACCAATTTCGACGATTTCATCCTCGATCTGCGTGCGTGTTTTGGCAACCACTTCTTCAATACGAGCCGGGTGAATACGACCATCTGTTACCAATCGATGCAATGACAGACGGGCAATCTCACGACGTACCGGATCAAACCCCGATAAAATAATAGCCTCAGGCGTATCGTCAACAATTATCTCAACACCTGTAGCGGCTTCGAGTGCACGTATATTACGCCCTTCCCGACCGATAATGCGCCCTTTGATTTCATCATTTTCGATGTTAAAAATGGAAACTGTATTTTCAATTGCAGATTCCGTAGCTGTACGTTGAATAGTCTGTATAACTACTTTTTTAGCTTCTTTAGAAGCCGTCAACTTCGCCTCATCTACGATATCTTTAATCTGCATAATAGCTTGAGAACGTGCTTCTTCCCGTAATGAAGACACCAATTGTTCTTTGGCTTCGTCAGCAGTCAATCCCGCAATAGTTTCCAATTGTTGAATATGCTGATTTTTCAATTGATCCACTTCTTCACTTTTCTTCTCATTCACCTCAACGAGTTGATCTAACTTTTTACTTTTAGCATCCAGCTCCTGTTTTTCCCGATTTAAAGTCTCTAGTTTTTGATTGATGGATTGTTCTTTCTGACGGATACTATTTTCCTTTTGAGCTATCGTGTTATTGCGTTGATTAACCTCTTTTTCGTGCTCTGCTTTAAGTTGAAGAAACCGTTCTTTAGCTTCTAGTTGACGTTGTTTCTTGATATGTTCGGCATGTTTTTCAGCCTCTTTTATAATACTCTCCGCTTTCCCGTTGGCAGCTTGCTCTTGCTTCTTGAACAGTAGTTGTAACACATACCGTCCAATAACAACACCAATAAGAAGTGAAATTATTATTGAAATTGTCGTTGATAACTCCATTTTATTTATTGTATATATTTAGTTTTTAATAATTTTCTTTTCAAAACATTACTAACCATTTTTTATCATCCCCAAATCTAAAACGATCTATGATTATTAACTCTGCACGCTCAATCCCTTAAAAGCTTTGTATGACAAAGACTTTCAGCAAAAAAAAACCGCAATTAAATTTAAACAGGCTTCATGTATTATTAAACTTCGATTACACATGATTTGAGCGTATGATTATGACCTAGATGGCTTTCGCAAAATGGACTATATCTTTGTATTGCTCGTGATATTGAAGCGTTAAGTTTAAAATAGTGACAACCCGAATTTAATTGCGGCAAATTCGTCGTTAAACAGCTCTATAAAGAACGATCTTATTTTTTAAAGAAATCCGTCAATAAATTATCCAATTCATGAACCGTTTGCTCCAAACCTATGTCCTGATTCTGCGCATTACGCTCGGCTTTAATCATACCTGTCGCATATTGCAATACACACATAGATAGCAGATCCTGCTTATCACGAACTGCATAATTATCCTGCAATTCCTTTATTTTTTCATTTATCAATTTCGCAGCGTGACGTATCACCTCCTCCTCTTCTGTTTCTACACGTAAAGGATACACCCGATCTGCGATATTTATTTTTATGGAAATATCTCCCATTTTCTTGAGCTTAATAACGTAATAAACTTATATCCTTATCCTTCTTACCTACCCAACTACTTCAGTAAGTTTATACATTTGTCTATTTCTCGCACAAAATCGTTAATTTTTTGCTTTGTGTCAAGTGTTTTTTCATTTATAGCGACTTTATCTATATCCGACTCGTCCAAGGATTTTGCTACCGTCATCACTTTTAGCTTATCTTCAAGCTGCTGAACTTTATCCGAACTCGTCTCAAACGCAACTTGTACAGATTGTAGTTCCAATTTCAGTAGGTCATTCTCTTCTTGTAAGGCTTCACACAATTGAATTAAATTTTTCGTTTTCTCAACGATAATATTCACTTGTGATGATAATGACGCCATATATTATTTCGCAATTAATATTTTATATCCCTCAACTAACGCACTACCGCGCCGGTCTCTTTCTCAAAGTTAAGAATTAATTTTTTAATTATGCTATCAATTTGTTTGTCATTAAGCGTTTTTTCTTCATCCTGAATGGTAAAACTCAGTGCATAAGACTTTTTACCTTCCGGCAGTTTTTCACCTTTGTACACATCAAATATGTTTACCTCCTTCAAAAGCTTACGTTCTGACTTAATTGCGATATTTTTAAGCTGCTCAAAAGTAACCTCGTCGTTTATCAATAACGCTAAATCCCGACGTACGGATGGAAACTTAGAAACTTCCTTATACGTAATCGTATTCTTGCGAATGGTTTTTAACACCAGATCCCAGTCAAAATCCGCAAAAAACACAACCCCATCCACATCTACTTTTGCTAATGTTCCCGCCGAAATAGCGCCTAACGATACCAATACCTTTTGTCCTTTCAGGTAATCCAGACCATAGGCAAAATGCGGGTTGGTTGTTTCTACAAGTTGAAGATTTTCTATCTTTAACCGCTGCAACAGAATATCCACCGCAGCTTTTAGGTTATAAAAATTATTCGCTTTCGATTCATTGTTCCACTGCTCAGGCATCTTTTTACCAGCAATCCCCAGTACCATATGCTGCTTTTCCTGATATCCTTCTTCCAAAAGATGATATGTTTTCCCGTATTCAAAGAACTTTATATCCGAAGATTTACGTTTCTGATTGTACTCTATGGCCGTTAACACAGAAAAGATCATATTTTGACGCATCGTATCCAAATCCGTACTCAACGGATTAAGCAACTTCACGGCAGTGTGTTCATCGTCTGAATAAGCTCCTTTTGTCAAGGAATTGGATAGGATCTCGCGGTATCCATTGGCAATCAAAAGATCGGCAATCTGATTAAGCACCACTTCTTTATCCGGTTTCTCGGACGTATTCAAGGAAGCCTTTATCTGCGATTTCAACTCGATATTGTTATATCCGTAAATGCGCAATACTTCTTCTATTACATCCACTTCACGGGTTACATCTACTTTATATGCCGGTACATGAACGGTGATCGTATCGGCATCTTCGTTCGAAATTTCTATGCCCAAGGCCAGTATAATAGCCTTAATTTCCGAAGCTGGGATATCTTTACCGATCAGGCGTTGCACGTTTTTGTAACGTACGTCAAATGTAAACGCAGCTACCTTAACGGGGTAAATATCGGTAATGGCAGCATCAATTTGTCCACCAGCTACTTCCTGTATCAATAAGGCTGCACGTTGAAGTGCATATACTGTTATGTTGGGATCTGTTCCGCGTTCAAACCGGAATGAGGAATCCGTTTTTAAGCTATGCCGTTTGGAGGTCTTCCGAATAGACACTGAATTGAAATAAGCCGATTCCAAGAAAATATTAGTGGTCTCTTCCGTTACTCCGGAATGTACACCGCCAAAGACACCAGCTAAACACATGGGCTTTTCCGCATCTGCAATGACTAAATCTTCCGATGACAGCTTGCGTTCTACCCCATCTAAGGTCGTAAACAATTCACCTTCATTTGCTAAGCGGACGATGACTTTGTCCCCTGCAATCTTATCTTTATCAAACGCGTGTAGAGGTTGCCCCAGATCGTGCAATACATAATTAGTGACATCCACAATATTATTGATCGAACGGATACCTATCACATTTAATTTCTCTTTTAGCCATTCGGGTGATTCCCCTACTTTTACACCAGCGATATTGACCCCCGAATAACGAGGACATGCTGTGCTATTTGCTACAGTGACACCGGTGGCATCTGGATTTTCTTTTTCATTGAAAGCAGCTACATCGGGCAATGTATATGTACTTCGGAAATATGCCGCCAGATCACGTGCCACACCTAAATGTGAAGCTGCATCTGCACGATTAGGTGTGAGGCCGATTTCAAATCTATAATCGTCTTGAATCTGGTAATAATCTCTCACCAATGAGCCAATCTGTGCATTTGCATCCAATTCCACAATACCGGCATGAGAAGTTCCCAGACCTATTTCATCTTCACCGCAAAGCATACCTTCTGATACTTCGCTCCTGATTTTTGATTTTGTTATTTTAAAAGGTTCTCCAGTTGTAGGATGGCAAGTAGTACCTACCTGCGCAACGATCACCTTAAGTCCTATTCTTACGTTAGGAGCTCCACACACGATATGCAACAATTCTGATCCGCCTACATTCACGGTAGTCACTTTCAATTTATCCGCATTGGGATGTTGTTCGCATGTGATCACCTCCCCGACAACTAATCCGTCCAAACCTCCGGGGATAGACTGTACAGTTTCAACGGCTTCCACCTCGAGTCCGATATCCGTCAAAATCAACGACAGTTCCTGTGGTGTCTTATCTATATTTACGTAATTCTTAAGCCAATTGTAAGAAATATTCATTTATCTGTGATTTTAAAGGTACAAAGATAGGATTTTGTAGCGAATTTATTAAACACGCCCCTAAACGATTTGCACTACAATTATTAAAATAATACGTAACTTTGTACTTTAATTTGAAGAACGTTCAAAACATACGAAAATAATGATTCAATTCTTTGAGAACCCATCGAACATCATATACGGTGTTCAAAGTGTAAACTCTTTATCACAAGAAGACATTAACAAACTCAATTGGCTTTTTGGAAACGCTAAAAAACTAGACGACCATACGTTAAATAACCACTACGTCGGACCCCGTGCGGCAATGATCACCCCTTGGAGTACCAATGCCGTGGAAATAACACAAAACATGGGCATTAAGGGTATCGTCCGAATTGAAGAATTTCAACAGGTGGATCAAAACTTTAACGAATTCGACCCCATGATTTCCCAGAAGTACACAGCCTTAACACAAGACATGTACACTATCCATATCAATCCGGAACCCATCTTGGAAATCGATGATATTGATGGGTATAACAAACAGGAAGGCTTGGCGCTGAATCGGGAAGAGGTTCAGTATTTAGACGACTTATCAACAAAGCTCGGACGAAAGCTGACTGATTCTGAGGTTTTCGCATTTTCACAAGCTAATTCTGAACACTGCCGTCACAAAATATTCAACGGAACGTTTATTATCGACGGGGAGGAACAACCGACTTCGTTATTCAAATTGATTAAGAAAACTTCCGAAACTAACCCTAATGATATTATTTCTGCATATAAAGATAATGTTGCTTTTGTAAAAGGACCCCGAGTCGTTCAATTCGCACCTAAATCGGCAGACAAACCAGATTTTTACGAAGAAAAGGAATTCGAATCTGTGCTGTCCGTAAAAGCAGAAACACACAACTTCCCGACGACCGTTGAACCATTTTCAGGTGCAGCTACGGGTTCGGGAGGAGAAATCCGTGACCGCCTTGCAGGTGGTCAGGGTGCTTTGCCTTTGGCGGGTACGGCAATATACATGACTTCGTATTCCCGCTTGGAAGCAGATCGTCCTTGGGAAAAAGCAATGGAAGAACGCGACTGGTTGTACCAAACGCCAATGGATATCCTCATCAAAGCATCCAATGGAGCTTCGGATTTTGGTAATAAATTTGGCCAACCGTTGATCACAGGTTCCGTTTTGACGTTTGAACATGAAGAGGATGCGCGTAAATTAGGCTATGATAAGGTCATCATGCAAGCTGGTGGTGTCGGTTATGGCAAACTGGATCAAGCAAAAAAACACACCCCTCAAACAGGTGATAAAATCGTTATTCTGGGCGGAGAAAATTACCGCATCGGTATGGGTGGTGCAGCTGTATCATCAGCCGATACAGGTGCTTTTGGTTCCGGTATTGAATTAAATGCGATTCAACGGTCTAACCCGGAAATGCAAAAACGTGCGGCCAACGCCGTACGCGGAATGGTCGAATCAGATAGCAATCCTATTGTATCCATCCATGACCACGGTGCCGGCGGTCACTTAAATTGTCTTTCAGAATTAGTAGAAGACACGGGCGGCCTGATCGATCTGGATGCTTTACCTGTTGGTGACCCTACCCTTTCTGCTAAGGAGATTATCGGCAACGAATCGCAAGAACGTATGGGATTAGTTATTGCCGACAAAGATATCGAGACATTAAAACGGGTAGCTGATCGTGAACGTGCTCCTATGTATACTGTAGGTGACGTAACGGGTGATCACCGCTTTACATTTCAGTCGAAAACTAGGGGTGAAAAACCCATGGATTATGCGTTGGAAGACTTCTTCGGATCCTCTCCAAAAACCTATATGAAGGACAATACGGTAATCCGGAATTACACAGATTTGGAATACACCACGGATAGTATCCCTACCTACTTAAAGCAGGTTTTACAATTGGAAGCTGTTGCATCCAAAGATTGGTTGACCAATAAAGTGGACCGCTGCGTAGGTGGCCGTGTTGCAAAACAACAATGTGTCGGCCCGTTGCAACTGCCATTGAACAATGTCGGTGTAATGGCATTGGATTTCAAAGGGAAAGAAGGTATAGCGACGACAGTAGGACACTCACCGGTGGCAGCCATCGTAGATTCTGCGGCAGCAAGTAAAACGGCTATCGCAGAAGCTTTATCCAACTTAGTCTTCGCTCCGATCAAAAATGGTTTAGCCGGTGTATCGCTTTCTGCCAACTGGATGTGGGCTTGTAACAACGAGGGGGAAGACGCGCGCCTGTACAAAGCCGTTAAAGCCTGCTCGGATTTTGCCATTGAATTAGGGATCAATATTCCTACGGGAAAAGATTCACTTTCGATGAAGCAAAAATATCCTAGCGGCGAACATGTAATCGCTCCGGGAACATTAATCATCTCCGCTGCAGGTAACTGTATAGATATTAATAAGGTCGTAGAACCTGTCTTGAATAAAAATTCGGGTTCGATTTATTACATCAATTTATCAAAAGATAGTTTCAAGTTAGGTGGCTCGTCCTTTGCCCAAATCTTAAATAAGATCGGAAAAGAAGTACCAACTATTCAGGATGGCGCTTACTTCAAAACAGCGTTTAATACCATCCAGGATTTAATCAACCAAAACCTGATCGAAGCAGGTCATGATGTAGGTTCTGGTGGTCTGATTACCACGTTGCTTGAAATGACCTTTGCAGATGTGAATGTAGCAGCCAATTACGACTTATCGGGATTGAACGAAGTCGATACGGTAAAAGCCTTATTCAACGAGAATATCGCTGTTGTACTACAAGCGAAAGAAGATACTGCGTTCGAAAAAGTCTTAACAACGGTTAACATTGACTTTACAAAAATCGGTCAGGCTATCGAAGGTACTGAAATCACGTTAAAAAATAACACGGACAGCTTTACATTCAATGTTGTTGAAACACGTGACATTTGGTATAAAACATCCTTCCTCCTGGATCAAAAGCAATCTAAGAATGGTATGGCAGCGGAACGTTACAACAATTACAAAAATCAACCGCTGAAATATACATTCCCCAATCATTTTACCGGCATAAAACCTGTCATTGACGAGACAAAACCTCGCCCTAAAGCAGCTATTATACGGGAAAAAGGTTCAAATTCGGAACGTGAAATGGCAAACGCCATGTACTTGGCAGGATTTGATGTAAAGGATGTACATATGACAGATTTAATTTCCGGTCGTGAGACATTGGAAGACATCCAATTCATTGGTTCTGTAGGTGGTTTCTCCAATTCAGACGTTTTGGGTTCGGCCAAAGGTTGGGCGGGTGCTTTCCTATATAATAACAAAGCAAAAACGGCATTGGATAACTTCTTCAAACGCCCGGATACACTTTCCGTGGGGATCTGTAATGGTTGTCAATTATTCATGGAATTGGAATTGATTAATCCGGATCACGATGTACATGGAAAAATGCTTCACAATACATCTCAAAAGCACGAATCAAGCTTTTCTTCGGTTACTATTCAAGAAAACAACTCCGTGATGCTATCGACTTTAGCAGGTGCTACACTCGGCGTTTGGATTTCGCACGGTGAAGGAAAGTTCAACCTACCGAAAGAGGAATCGCAATACCATATCGTAGCGAAATACGCTTACGATCAGTATCCACACAATCCGAATGGTTCAGATTACAACACAGCGATGTTATGCGATGCCACAGGCCGTCACTTAGTAACAATGCCTCACATCGAACGTTCTACATTTCAATGGAACTGGGCAAACTATCCACAAGGCCGACAAGATGAAGTCACTCCTTGGTTAGAGGCATTCGTCAATGCCAGAAAATGGATTGAAAATCAAGGCAAGTAAGACGCTAGATTCATAAAACAAAAAATCCCGGGATTATCGTCCCGGGATTTTTTTTATGATTTAATAACGATTAATGCTTCACCGCCATTTCATCTACGTAGTCTTCATTTTCTTCGTAATCGGCAACTATAAGTTCTTCATAGTTCGTTTTTTCCTTCTTACCAAAGCGTCTTCCTAGACTGTCAAAAATAGAATATACGACAGGGACAACAACGAGTGTCAACAAAAGTGAGGACAACAGTCCACCGATAATAACAATAGCCAAACCTCTGTTCGTATCTGCGATACCACCTGTAGCCATAGCAATAGGAATCATTCCGAATACCATGGCAATGGTTGTCATTAAGATCGGACGAAGACGGGCATGGTTAGCTGCCACCAGAGCATCGTGTGTATTGTCACCTGCATCTTTTCGGTGGTTAGCAAAGTCTACCAGTAAAATCGCATTCTTCGCCACCAAACCAATCAACATGATGATACCCAATATGGTAAAGATGTTCAACGACTGGTTCGTCAAAGCCAATAATAATAAAGCACCGATAAAAGACAGCGGTATGGAAAACAATACAACAAACGGGGTTACAAAGTTATCATATAAAGATACCATAACCAAGTACACCAAAATAATGGACGCCAACAGGGCAATACCCAACGTACCAAATCCTTCAGATTGATTTTCCATATTACCTCCCCATACGTACGAAACACCGGGCTTACGTTCTAACTCCTTAAATTTCTCTTCCCATTCCTGCGCTACAGTACCAGCAGGACGACCAATCACTTGGCCCTGTACGGATACCGAAGGCGATTTGTCACGACGCTCCAATAAAGTAGGACCTGATCCATAACCTATCTCCGCAAATTGTTCCAATGAAATGGTGGCACCGTGATTGTTAACAAATTTAAGCGTCCTCACATCATCTATCCCTGTACGACCTTTATCGTCAAATTGAATGTTGATATCATACTCGTTATCTCCCGCGCGGAATTTATTATCTGTATTTCCCGAAAAAGCAGTCTGCATCGTCATACCTACGGTCGCCACATTCAGGCCTAAGGAAGTCATCTTCTCGCGGTCTACTTTCACATTAATTTCCGGGTTACCATCTTCCGAAGACAATTTCACCTGAGAAGAACCTGGTACATCTCTTAGTAGATCCGCTGCTTTGTTTGCAAATTCCAATGCATCCTCCGGCGACGCCCCGATAATGGTCAACTTTATCGGAGCTTCCTCCGCTCCCATCAAACCCATATTCACCGTTTTGACTTTCGCTCCGATCAATTCATTCTCTAATTCACGCTTTAATTTTGCAGAATACACTTTCGAATTTTCTATTCCAATGTATTCGTCCTTCATGATTACATGAATTTCGGATTTATACCGAGAACCTGCTATTCCCGAAAAACCGCCGTCGCTGGACTGTCCCACCGAGGTAATTAAACGTTTGATCTCCGGCTTAGCTGCAATAAAATGCTCTGCCCGCTGGGTTAGTAAGTTTGTCGTTTCTAACGAGGCATCTTTTTCTAACTCAAACTGCACGAGAAATTCGCCTTTATCATTCGCCGGAAAGAAGTCAGATCCAATATACCCCATTCCAACTAACATAATCGAACCAAAAAATAAAACAACCGCCAAAAGAAGGGTTAATACCTTATTCACTCTCTTGCGGAGAGACCATTTCAATACATTAGATACCCAATTGGTAAATTTCGTTAGTCCTCGTTCAAAGCCCACAATTATCCCACCAAAGAAAGACTTTGGATTAACGTGCTCTAACCTTCCAAACCGAGAATACAACCAGGGAACAACAGTAAAAGAAACCAATAACGACAACAGCGTTGAAATAATAACGGTCACACAGAATTGAGCCAAGATATTAGCTACCAAACCTGTTGACATGGCTATTGGTAAGAATACGACCACAATAACCAAGGTAATAGCAGAGACTGTAAAACCGATCTCTTTAGCGCCGTCATAAGCTGCACGCACCCTATTCTTACCCATTTCCATGTGTCTATGTATATTCTCAATAACCACAATGGCATCATCCACCAAAATACCTACTACTAGGGAAAGCCCTAGCAAAGACATCAAGTTGAGCGTATAGCCCATCAAAAACATTCCGATAAAAGTTGCAATCAATGACAACGGTATTGCTACCATCGTAAACGCTGCATTGCGTAAGCTATGGAGAAAGAAAAGCATGATAAAGCCTACAAGAACGATGGCCAGTACCAAATCCTTCATCACATGGTTAGCCGCATTCAAGGTGTATTCACTTGAATCATTTGCCACCAAAACTTTGATATTATTATCCTTGTAATCGTTTTCTACTTCTGAAATTGTATTTTTTACTGATTCAGAAACCGCCACGGCATTGGCATCGGATTGCTTAAACACCTGTAATAGTATCGTATTTTGGCGATCCAAACGCGCAATTTTTTCAATCTCTGCAATACCGTCTTGTATATCCGCCACATCACGTAAAAACACAGTTGCTCCTGTAGAAGTAGTTAGTGGTAAATTCCTTAATTCATCAATGGACTCCACTTTACCAGCCAGACGAATAGTCGTGCGCTTTTCGCGGGAAGACACACTTCCCGTCGGGAAATCCAAATTGGATGACGCGATTACCTGCTGTATCTGGGTAATGGATAATCCGTAGCCTTCTAACCGCTCAGGATCTACCTTTACCTGAATCTCCCGTTCTTCTCCCCCGATCATATCAACCTTAGCAACCCCATTTACACGGGCAAAAACAGGTTGTATTTTCGTATCCAATAGGTCGTATAGTTCTTTTTCACTCAAGTTAGACGTTACCGCTAAACTCATAATCGCTATATCATCTAACGAAAACTTGTTTAATGTTGGAGGGTCAACATCGTCTGGTAAATCATTCGAAATAGAGTTGATTTTACGTTGCGCATCCGTCAACAAGAAATTTACATCTGCCCCATCATTAAGAGTAACCATAACGATAGATACGTTCTCTAAAGAGGTCGATTCTATTTTCTTTACCATCTCCAAAGAGGAGACGGCATCTTCTATTTTTTTGGTAACAGTGTTCTCTATTTCTGTAGGTGAGGCTCCCGGATATACCGTCTGGATGGTAATCACGTTGATATCAAACTTGGGAATCAATTCATACCCCAACTGGCTGTAAGAGAATAAACCGCCAAGTGTCAAAATGATAAACATCACAATGATCAAACTCGGTCGTTTTATTGATATTTCTGCAATTTTCATCTGTATAGTTGTTTTTTAAAGCGATGAAGCCCTGCCTGCCGCAGGCAGGTGTCATGTATTCCGCTTTAGTTCCTTATTATTTACTTAATAACCGTAATAGGGGTTTGATCAAACAAATTAATTTGTCCGGATACGATCACCTGATCACCGTCATTAACTCCGCTTATTACCTCAATAAAATCACCAAAATTACGACCTGAAACCACTTGCTTAGCTATCGCCTTGTCTCCTTTGGCCACAAACACCTTATTATCACTCACGCTACCCACGAATGCTGTACGCGGTATAACAAGAACATCAACGGTGTCCTCATTACCAAAGCTTGCTGTTCCATACATTCCGGCACGTAAATCATTATTGGCATTATTCGCAATTTCAATTTCAACAGGAAAATTTAAGCTTCCATCGGACTTAGGGGCAATGAATGTAATCTTACCGGTAAATTTTTTATCTGCATATACACTAGCTGTCACATTCACCGTTTGCCCCACTTTTAATGTAGCAACATTCTTTTCGTCGACATTTACACGTAATTTCAGTGTACTTACATTAACGATATCGAATGCAGGAGCACCTACATTTAGATAAGTTCCCGGCTCAATTTTCCGAGAATTGACGATACCAGAAACAGAAGTCTTGATCGTGACATCCCCGGCGGTCAATTTTGCAGATTGAAGATTATTCTTTGCATTTTCGAATTGTAGCTTTACCTGATCCAATTGCTGTTTGGTCACACCACCTGTTGCATATGCACTTTCAAAACGTTGCACATCAGCTTGTGCATTGTTAAAGACAGCCTGCGCATTGGCTACCGATACATTTAATTTATCCCCTTCTACAATAGCCAGTGTTTGGCCTGCGCTGACGCGTGAACCCTCATCCACCAATACACGTACTACCCGACCTGCTGCTTCCGCAGACACAGTTACTTCCTGCTTAGGTATAAAAGTTCCATTGGCTAAATAAGCTAAATCTACCGACTGCCTACGCGCAGTATCAACACGTACCGCGACAGTAGCATTTGTAACAGCTGCTTCTTGCGTCTCCTGCTCATTTTTAGCTTTGTTTTTATTCAATATGTAAAAAATTCCTGCTAACACGGCAGCGATAATAATTACAGTAATAATTGCACGTTTCATATATTGTATTCAGTTAATTATTCGTTTACTAATGATTTTAAATTTCCTTTTGCTTTTATTAGCTGAATTTCAGCAACCTTGAAATTCAACAATGAGGTATTCAAATTACTTTGTGCATCAGCAAGTGCCTTTTCTGCATCAAGTAATTCTGTTAGGGTAGCTAAACCATTTCCATAGTTGTTTTGCGTATCGTTCAATACTTCTGTTGCTAAAGTGACATTCGAACGATTAGTATTGACAATCAATAACGAGTTTCTAATCTGTGATTTCGCGTTTTCGTTGGCTAATGATAATCCAAGCTTTGTATCCTCTAAAGTAACTTGTGCTTGTCGGATTTGTATATCAGCTTGTCTAATCTTTGCCTTTGTAGCTCCTCCTGTAAAAATTGGAACAGATAGATTCAAGCCTATACCAGAGGTCTTTGGCCACATAAAATCTCCCCCGATAGGAAATCCCTGTCCGAATCCATTCCAACCAAAATCAGCGCCTAATGAAAGTTTTGGATATAAATCTGCAACCTTAGCCGTTTTGTTCAATTCGTATAATTCAATTTGCTTTCTATTCAGGATAACTTCTGTTCTATTGTCGATATCCATATCTTCCAAAGCGATGGACGCGTTAATATCAAATGTTTCCTCGGGCAATTGGATATCGTTCTCTATCGGCATACCAATTGCAAACTTCAACGCATTTTCTTTTAATTGCTGCGCGTTCAAGATCTGTTGCTTTTGAGATTCTAAGTTATTAATTGCTACAACCAAACGATCCAAATCGATCTTTCTTTGCAAACCGGCTTGTACGAGGCCTTCTACCACATTTTTTGTCTTTGTGGTATTATCTAGGTTTGTTTGAATGGTCTCCAACTGCAACTGCGTTTGAAAAATATCATAATAAGAATTAGAAACTTTCTCTATAAGTTGTTCTTCCGTTAATTGCGCATTTATTTGATAAAATTCCCGTGTAGTTTTTGCGGCCTTTAAACCCGTAAAAATCGATTGGTTAAACAGTTGTTGATTTAAAGAAACCATTGCGGCTGAATTCCAGGGCTGTCCCATTTTAGCAGTAATAATCTCTCCACCTAAATCAATTGCCATTTCGGGAATTATTGCATTATATTTTAAAGATCCCGAAGCATTAATCTGTGGAAGGGCACTTCCTCTGACCTCATCAATTTGATATTGCGCATTTTCCAATTCCAAAGCCGATTTCTTTGCTTCGGCTTTATTCTTCAATGCATATTTTATGGCCTCCTGAAGCGTTAAGACTTCCTGCGCATACAAATAATTACCAGCAAAAATACTGGATAACATTACAGCGATTAATTTTATTCTTTTCATTATAACTGTTTACTAACTATTTTTCCTTCAAAAATAAACTCCGTAGCCCTTTTTTGGCTTTCTAAAATTTTATCTACTTTATTGACATTTGGAAGACCAGTGACGATATCAGCGATATTGTGCATAATCCCAAGTCCGCGGACAATTTCCACAAAACACAAACTGGCACAATCAATATCTGCAATTTTCACTTCCCCTGATTCTATTGCTTTCGCTAGCAACCGTTTGACATTCGAAACGTCTCGTTTATGAAATTCAATCAAGACATTCGTCAATTCCAGCCCCTTTATCCACTCTAAGTTTTCGCTGAGATGCAGTACGTAATACTTCCGAACATAACTCGAACGCAATTCCAACAAAGCAAACAATGTGTCCATCAAATTATGATCATATCCATCTATGATAGCGACTTCTCGTTGATTCGCTTCCTGCGCTATAGCATACAAAACATCTTTGATCAAAGCATTTTTGTCCGGATAGTAATAATATAAATTTGCCTTCGTAATCCGCAAATCCTCCGCAATTTCATTCATTGTAGTCTTATTAAAACCATAATGTGAAAAACGCTTTGTCGCAACCTCAACAATCTCCTCTTTACGATTATCCATTTATCAATCTCTCCTTTTTTATTCCTGACTTTTTACAGAAATTGTTCAAAAGTATGAAACGAATGATACATATAAAGAAAGATTAATTAAAAAAAACATTGCAATGACAATATGACTATTGAAATTCAGCGTATAATATAACGAACGATTACAGACTAACGCTTCACGGATAAGAGGTTTATTTTAAGACAATTCACTCAATAAGCTTTTGAAATTTCCGTCTATCTAATTTATAAAGCCGGGCAGCTCGATAGGAAACTCCAGTCTGAAATTCATCCAATTCCTTTAAATATCCTAGATTATTCATTTTCTTTCGAAAGTTACGCTTGTCTAAGGTTTCTCCTAGAAGTGCTTCATAGACTTGCTGAAGTTGTGTTAGCGTAAATTTTTCGGGCAACAATTCAAAGGGAGCTAAAGAATAGGATAAGCGTTTCTTTAATTTTTCTACACTCAATTGAATAATTTCCCGATGGTCAAAAGCTAAATCTGGCAAATTATTAATAGGGTACCATTTGGCTTGCTTCATATAAGATGTAACAGGCTTTACCTTATTTTTAACATTTTCATAGCGTACCAAAGCCACATAGGCAACTGTTAGAATCCTTCCCTCCGGATGTCTTTTTACACCGGCGAACGCCGCCAATTGCTCTAGATAAATATCTTTAAGTCCGGTATTTTCATAGGAAATACGTTTTACCGCATCCTCCATCTCCTCGTCTTTCTCAATAAAAAACCCAGGTAGTGCCCACCACCCTTTATACGGGTATTCATTCCTCTCCGTCAATAATATTTTTAATTGAGCTTCATGAAAAGTATATATTACGCAGTCAACTGTAAAATGTGATAACAAAACCTTAAAAATTAAGTATTAACAAATCGATAAGTAACTAGAACTATAGGCAATAATGCCTAAAAAATGTATAATAAACAAAAAAAATCACAGAAAAATTTAATAGTGTAAAAAATACACACTATATTCGTATAAGCTAAACTAAATTATAGTGAAAGAAATTAATAGAATAGGTGTTTTTACATCTGGAGGGGATGCGCCTGGAATGAACGCAGCAATCAGATCAGTTGTAAGAACAGCCTTATATGAAAAC
The DNA here is from genome assembly GCF_005048855.1 of Sphingobacterium olei. Lineage (GTDB taxonomy): Bacteria > Bacteroidota > Bacteroidia > Sphingobacteriales > Sphingobacteriaceae > Sphingobacterium > Sphingobacterium olei. The sequence goes on along the minus strand of NZ_SUME01000001.1, from coordinate 105,753 downwards.
AAAAAAGTAACAGGCATTTATCACGGATACCAAGGGATGATAGATGGAGAGTTCATAGATATGACGAGCAGGTCTGTCAGCTCTATTATAAATAAAGGCGGAACCGTATTAAAGTCAGCACGTTGTTTGGATTTTAAAACCAAAGAAGGAAGAGCAAAAGCATATGGAAATATAAAAAGAGAAGGTATAGACGCCTTAGTCGCAATCGGAGGAGACGGAACATTTACCGGAGCACAGATATTATCACAGGAATACGATATTCCGGTAATGTGCATACCTGGAACAATCGATAATGATCTTTACGGCTCGGATTATACGCTGGGATATGATACCGCTAATAATACCGTGATTGATGCCATAGATAAAATCAGAGACACGGCTGCTTCACACAATAGGGTGTTTTTTGTAGAGGTAATGGGACGTGATTCAGGATGCATTGCGCTGCAGGCTGGAGTAGGCGGAGGTGCCGAAGCTATACTTTTGCCCGAAAAAGAAACTGCAATTGTTGAGTTGATAGACCTTTTAGAACATGCAGAAGAACGTAACAAAAGTTCCATGATCGTTATTATTGCTGAGGGTGATAAAAATGGAGGTGTATATAATGTTGCAAAGCATGTTAAAGAAAAATTTGAGCATTTTGATATAAAAGTTAGTATCTTAGGGCATCTTCAACGTGGTGGGGCGCCAAGTAGTTTTGACCGTGTGTTAGCTACACGAATGGGCTACACTGCTGTCAGAGAGCTATTAAAAGGCAATTCAGGCGCGACCGTTGGTATTAGAGGGATAGATATGATTACCACTCCACTGGATGAAGCTTTAAATAATCGGGAATTCAAATTGAATGAAGAATTATTAGAAATCGCGAAAGTGATGTCTTTTTAAGGTAAACATTATGATTTTAGTTATTTTCACAGGATCAAGATATGCAGATTGGAGACTAATAGATAAAGGAAGAGTACTCCATGGATTTCGAACAGCTGGAATCAACTCATACATCCAAGATGAAAATTTTGTAAATCAGCTTCTTAATAAGAATACACAATTGCTGTACAACGCTGAAAAAATTCGAAAAATCTTCTTTTTTGGTGCTGGCGCTTCTTCCAAAGACCGCCAAGATAAAACCGCAAAGATATTTGAAACATTTTTCACCCATGCGAAGGTAAAAGTAGACCATGATCTAGCAGCTTCTGCCCTATCTACCTTTGGCGATGAAAAAGGCATTATCGGAATAATTGGTAGCGGGTCTAATGCAGCTTTCTATACTGGAAAAAAAATTATAGAGAACAATTATGGACTTGGCTATATTTTGGCAGACGAAGGGTCAACAAACTGGTTAGCGCGCCAGGTACTAAAGGACTTTCTAACCGACTCCCTTCCAAATGGAATACGTGAAAGGCTATTAATAAAACATACCATGGATCGAAAAATTATATTGGAAAAAATGTATAACAGTCCAAACCCCAATATATTTTTAACATCTTTTGCTGATTTTATATTGGAAAACAAAAAGGATCCTTATATCGCGTCAATTGTAAAAAGGGGTTTGGAAATTTTTGTTAAAACATACCTCATCCCCCTTTCTGATCAGTATCCCGATCAAACCATTCATTTTACAGGATCAGTCGCGAATAACTATTCAGATTGGTTGCGGGAGATCGGAGCAGAATATCATTTAAACATAGGAACAATATTAAAAGATCCTATACAAAACTTAGTAAAATATTACATTAATAAAAACTGATAAAAATGAAAATTGGAATTAACGGATTTGGCCGTATTGGCCGTTTAGCGTTTAGAGCTGCAGTAAAACGTGCTGATATCGAAGTGGTAGGTATTAATGACTTAGTAGAGCCAGATTATATGGCTTATATGTTAAAATACGACTCGACACACGGCCAATTTGATGGTACCGTAGAAGTAAAAGATGGCAATCTTGTTGTCAACGGAAAAACAATCCGTGTAACAGCAGAAAAAGATCCAGCTAATTTGAAATGGAATGAGGTTGGTGCTGAAGTAATCATCGAATCTACTGGTTTCTTCCTGACGCAAGAATTGGCTCAAAAACACATCGATGCAGGTGCTAAAAAAGTTGTTATGTCTGCGCCAGCAAAAGATGATACGCCTACTTTTGTAATGGGTGTAAACCACAAAGAACTGAAAGCTGATCAAAATATTGTTTCAAATGCTTCTTGTACTACAAACTGTTTAGCGCCTATCGCTAAGGTATTAAATGATAAATTTGGTATCGTAGAAGGTTTAATGACAACTGTACACGCTGTAACAGCAACTCAAAAAACTGTGGATGGCCCATCTGTAAAAGATTGGAGAGGAGGTCGTGGAGCTTACCAAAATATCATCCCATCTTCTACAGGTGCTGCAAAAGCTGTAGGTTTGGTCCTTCCTGAATTGAAAGGCAAATTAACGGGTATGTCTTTACGTGTTCCTACTGCCGACGTTTCAGTTGTTGACTTAACAGTACGTTTAAATAAAGGTGCTTCTTACGAAGATATTAAAGCTGCGATGAAAGAAGCTTCAGAAGGTGACTTGAAAGGTATCTTAGGCTATACAGAAGATGAGGTAGTCTCCTCAGATTTCTTGGGAGATGCACGTACATCTATTTTCGATGCTAAAGCAGGTATTTCATTGAATGATAACTTCGTGAAAGTCGTTTCTTGGTATGACAACGAATGGGGTTATTCAAACAAAATCATTGACTTGGTGCAAGAGATCGGGAAATTATAATTCGATTTCTACAATCATAAAAAAATGGAGCTAACGTGTTGGCTCCATTTTTTTTAGTAGTTTATTTTTCTCGTCATGAGTACAGATCCCCTTCTGATAACGGATTTTTCATTTATTTTATGCCCTTTGAAAATGTAAAAATATGTGCCGTCAGAAAGATTGGATGCATCCCAATCATTTTGATAGCTTGAACTATTATACACGGATTTCCCAAACCGATCTATAATCTCTAATTCTATCCTGTCAAACAAGTAAGCACCAATAACAACAAATGTATCATTTTTATTATCCCCATTAGGCGTAATCGTATTCGGCAAAAAGAATCCTGTAGTTTCAACAATTATTTTGGCCGTATTGGACCAGTTCTCATTCTTATCCTGAATTTGATAGGTCCATTCGTCAAATCCGGTAAAATTCTCATTCGGCACGTAGATAATATCTCCGTTGCCTACCAATGTAATCGTTCCATATTTGGGATAAGATAAAATACTGACCGTTTCACTATTTAAAAAGCTTCCTTCAACATAATCATTGGTATAGGGTTTGATAGTCGTCCGATAATTATAGCCGATTTTCGTCTGATCATCCACTGCCACTGGAACAGTTTGTTGAATAAAGACTGTTACCATGGCTTCATTACTCCAGAGACCGCTTTTATCTTTGACCGAATAAGAAAATGTATCTTCCCCATACACAAGATTACTATGGGGAAGATACCGAATCACATCTCCTTCCACGGAAATATCACCGAAGCTAGGATATCCCGTTATACGTATCGAATGGATATCAATGGTACTAGATCCAATCTCATCATTATCCAACACGTTAATCCACGCATTACTCCCCTGGAAAAATACAATCGAATCTGCAATTGCTTTAGGTGGTTTAGCCACAGTCGTTATGGTAGGAAGATCGTCTTCTAACCCATTTCCCGAAACATCGGAAATTTCAAATCGATATTTTTCATCTACCCCAAATACCGTAGCTGTATTTTCCACATACCCCCGATCAATATCTGATTGCTTAACAATATACGTTCCTGTATACGTGGTATTTTCATTCTTTAATAAAGATGGATAAATTAATACATCAGTCTCTTGTAGATTCTGATCACGCAACCGTAGATCCATTACAGCCAGATAACCAGAATGAACAACTTCAAATTCATAAATAATCTGATCCCCTAAGGTAAATTGATTATGCTCGCCGGTTCCCTGATTGACAACAGATTTCCTTAATTGCAAAACAGGCTTGGTATCGATATCAATAACCGTATGTTCAATATTCTCAAAGGCTGTACCCGAAATATCAGTCACATCGAATTTTCTAGGATTTTTACCCTTTACCAAAGCAGAATTACTGACTTGTCGCTTTGTAACATCATCGCCTGTAATCTTATATCGAGCTGAAAACACAACTTCTTCTCCTTCATCTAGAAATGTCTTTGGTGGCACTAGACTGGTATTCCCCAGAAGTGGATCCTGCACAAAGATGTCCGTTACTGGCACCATTCCTGAATTACGTATAGTAAAGCTATACTCCAGCTCCTCATCTACTTCCTGAAAACCAGAATGATCTGAATCGATATGTTTTACTGTTTTCAAGAGCTGCAACTGCCCTCTTTCATGATAAGGTTCTAGCAAAAACACGTCAGTATTCCACATCATGTTATTACAATTACCCATACACTCTTCGAAAACAGTACCTGGGGATGTTGCATCTGTATTATTGGAAGTTGCATCTGGATCTGTAAAATCTCGTGGCCGGACCACCCCTGCCAAAGCATCTACAATACCATACGTTGCGTCAGGCACGTCATTCGCTTTTGCTTTTAGGATGAAAATCAAACTACACCCATTGGGCAGATTTATCGTTCCGTCTACACTATTTACTACCGTGTTTAAAGAATGTACTGTACCACAAGAACTCGAATGGCTGACAGTATTAATCGAGAAACCCTCCGGCAAACTAAAAGAAAACGTACTATTGCTTGCGTCTGAAGGGCCATCATTCAGCACGACAACAGTATACGTAATTATTTCGTCCAATTCGATCTCCGTTTTATCGGGTTCGATGGATACAATTTTGAGATCTGCAATTTCAACTGTTGTTGCTTTTACCACGCTTTCTTGTACCTGAACAGTATACGACCACGTGTCCATTCCTTTATTATTTCCAAAACTGGCTGCTCCATAGTCATTATTCACGTTGTTCACACTTTGATTCGTTATCGTTGAATGCTGATACGAACCCCATTTATGTCCGTTTTCATAACTACTTATTCCATCTAGATTTATAAGTGGATCAGACTGCTCAGAGGGTACTCCCGGAGAAATTGCGCTATCGTCCCAATACATAATGGCAGCGCCGTTTACACTGCCATCCGGATTAATTCGTTGTACAAAAATACCTTTAGGATTAATTTCCATATCAAAATATGGAAAGTGTATTTCGCCCTCTACTAAACCGATCAATATCTCAATAGGATAGTCTCTACCGGCGGGCAAAAGATTACCATGTCCGTCCTTTCCATCCCAGATATATTGATTATTCCCTACTGTTGCTTGCACCAATATATCTCGTTGTTCAAAAGTATATGACGGGTCTTTTGATTTGATGGTGATTTTATATCTGCCAGCATAATTTGTTTCAAAGCCGATTTTACTGCCTTTTAAATTAACATAGTTAGGAGTTCCTTCGCTACCTATCAAACTTATGTTTTTGATTTCGGCTACTTGAATGGGATTCAACAACCAAGTAGATCCACTTGGAATCATACCCGTGCTCATCCGCGGTAAATGAGAATCCGGCATAGTATATAGCATCTTATGCGTGATATACGTATTGTCTACATCTGCAAATAATGGATTATGGATGTACGCGTTATACCCATCATTGGAACTTTTATAACTTGGATTTCCGTCCAAGTCTAGAAACCCGGTATTATTTACAAAATATGAAAACTGGATACCGTGACTCCCATTTCCGTCCACCTTATACACATATCCATCCTTGGTCAACACATAATTCACACCATAAAAAGCGCCTTCTTCATTATTTAGAGATTCGTAATTCAAATATAAATTAAGTACATTGGTATATACCCTACCCGCAACCCATTCTGTATTTGTTGTATTTCTCACTGAAATATCCCAAGCTGCTACCAAGTACCCTGCATCAGGCTGATCCCAATTTCCGTCAGCTGGGTTTTGTGGAGGGTTCGATACATTTTGTGATGCAATTTCACCAATAGGTGGTATAAATTCTACCATCCAGATCCCTTCTTCATCTGCTGAAATCTCAAAAGGAGTGTATCCTATTCCCGGGCCGGCCAACTCCGCAGCTCTTTGACTATAAAAACCGGTAGCTCGAATACGTCCAATATCTGTATCATCTGTAATCGTGACATTACCAAAAGGAGAAGTAACCCGAATCCGCCCATTTCCTACATTTTGTGCACTTGAAGCTACCGCTAAAGTCTCCCCTATACGCACGTAAGCAAAATGTGTCCCCAAATTAGAAAACGAAGTATATCCGAAAGGCAAACAATTTAAAAAAGCCCTATTTCCTCGTACACCAGCCGGATACAGCTCTTTTGAACCGTCCGCTAGGATCGTGGTGCAGTTAACCATAAGCAGAACAAAAAATACTAATCTAGCTATAACATGCATAAATAAGTGTTAATAATCAGGGCAATAAACAAACTTAGACAAAGTTAATTATACATGCAAGTTTCCCAGGTTAAACATCCGTATTAAGTTTATCTTCACTAATCTGTTCTTAGCAAACAGGACCCAGTGAAGAGCAATAGGTTTGTAAATCCAAAGCATTTTTTCTAAGTTTGCAACCTAATTACTATTTGCAATGTCACATCAAGTACCAGAGGATGGCACTCAGCTTCCTTTAATGGAAGAGTTTTATACCATACAGGGTGAAGGATACCATACCGGAAAAGCTGCTTATTTTATCCGTTTGGGAGGCTGTGATGTAGGTTGTCATTGGTGTGATGTGAAGGAAAGCTGGAATGCGGAATTGCATCCCCTTACTTCCGCCGACCAAATAGTTGAAAATGCAAAACGGTACCCTTCCAAAACAGTGGTCATAACAGGTGGAGAACCATTAATATACAACCTGGATTACCTGACCAGAAAGCTAAAAGAAGCGGGAATAAAAACATTTATAGAGACTTCTGGAGCTTATCCTTTAAGTGGATTTTGGGATTGGATATGTCTTTCTCCCAAGAAATTTAAAGGTCCTCGCCCCGATGTATTAAATGCAGCGGGAGAACTGAAAATTATTGTTTTTAACAAAAGTGATTTCGAATGGGCAGAAGAGCATGCCAAATTTGTAGGCGACCAGTGCAGATTATATCTCCAGCCCGAGTGGTCTAAAGCTTCAGAAATGACTCCCCTGATCATTGATTACGTAAAAAATAACCCTAAATGGGAAATTTCATTACAAACCCACAAGTATCTGAATATTCCTTAGCTGGGTTTGTGAATACAACGCATTTTATCTAAGTTTATACCATAAGGCAGTTGGTATATGAAACTTTTATTTGCGGTCATTAGTTTTTATTTTCTCTTTGGCATCGAAGCCCATCTGATATACGCTCAACTTCCCTCCTCGAATAAAAAAGCACAACAGGCTTATGAAACCGCTAATAAAAATCTTCGTTTACAGCAGACAGATTTAGCTATTTCCCACTTGGAGAAAGCGGTAGAATTAGATCCTAACTTCGCAACTGCATATCAGCAACTAGCTGATATACATCGACAGACAGAGAATTACATACAAGCCATACCATATTATAAAAGTGTGTTGAAACTCGACCCTAACCTGACTCCCCTAACTAAATACGGATTAGGAGAATCTTTGCTTAACGAAGGGAAATATCATGAGGCCATTGCCTATTTACAAGATTATGCAAAAAATAATCTGTCTGAAAAAAGCAGGATGCAAATAGACAAATACATAGCCGATTGTCTTTTTGCAATCAATCATACTGATCGAGGTATAGTTCATTTACAAAAACTCCCCACAGCAATAAATACTTCAGATGATGAGTACTTTCCCAAATTGACAGCCGATAATAAGACGATTGTATTCACACGCAAAGTAAATAACCAAGAAAATTTCTTCGAAAGTGAACTCGGTTCAAACAATTGGTCAGAAGCGAGGAAACTGACCGGAAAGATTAATTCAGAAGCATTTAATGAGGGTGCACATTGCATCTCACCGGATGGAAAGTACCTATTTTTTACCGGCTGTAATAGACCTAATGGAATGGGAAGCTGTGACATCTATGTTTCCAAAAAAGAAAATGGAGAATGGGGTACACCTCATAATTTAGGTGCGCCAATTAACACAAAAGGCTGGGAGTCACAGCCTGCAATATCTGCCGACGGCAAAACTTTGTATTTTGTCAGCAATCGTACCGGAGGAATCGGAGGTTATGACATATGGAAAAGCACATTAAACGAATCTGGAAAATGGGGAAATCCAGAAAATCTGGGAAAAGAAATCAACACGCCTTTTGACGAGAGTGCTCCCTACATCCATGCGGATAATAAAACCTTATATTTTGCGTCAAATGGGTGGCCCGGTTTCGGAAGATTAGATTTGTTTCTAAGTCATGTAGATACAGCAGGCAACTGGTCGCACCCTGAAAACTTAGGCAAACCCATAAACAACCACTATAATCAAACTGCAATTCACGTCAGTATGAATGGCAAATTAGGTTATTTAGCTTCCCAGGACTCGAGCAGACAACTGGATATTTATGCCTTTCAACTATCACAATTAATCATGCCCGATCCTGTGGCCTATATCCAGGGGCAAGTTCTTGACGCAGAAGATAACCAGCCATTGGCGGCAAAGATCAGCGTGACAAATACAGACAATCAACAGGTAGTATATGAAGATATTGCCGATTATGTGGATGGAAAATTCATTGCCACGCTCCCCATAGGTTTTAATTATGCTGTTCATGTTCAACACCAAGGATACCTGTTTGATTCGAAACAATATGCACTGGATGACCTCAAGTTTACGAACGAAAAATTTGAAACAAATATCCTGCTCCAACCTATAAAAATCGGTGGTACAATAACGCTAAATAACATTTACTTTGATATCAATAAATACGAATTGTTATCTACTTCAAAAAGTGATCTAATGCTATTACTTGCTTTTCTAAAACTAAATCCAGACATTATAATAGAAGTCAGCGGACATACCGATAATACCGGCAAAAAAGAACTTAATCAAAAATTGTCCGAAAATCGAGCAATAGCGGTAGCGAATTATCTTTTTGCAAATGGCATTGCAAAAAACCGAATTACAACTCTAGGTTTAGGAGACCAGAAACCCATCGCTACCAATGAAACAAATGAAGGGAAACAACTAAATAGACGAACAGAAATTAAGATTTTAAAATAGGACGAGGGTTTAGAGTTTGATCATTTCACCCGATTTTACCGATTCATCACAGGCAAAAGCAATTTTCAAACTATTCAGGGCATCTTCCATGGATTTGGAAAGATCTAAATCTTCCTTAATGGCTTGTAGAAAGAAACGCTGTTCACGGTTGCACAATTCCTGGTGATCTGGCTCATCCAATAAATCTATCCATTCATCGGTTTTTAAAAACTCATTTTTCTCATTTATAGCAGCATGGTGGATGCATATCGATTCCGTTTGTGTATGAGCGGTTATTGAATCCGAATTACCTTGCTTGCTCGCATTATTGGCAACAATAGATACAGATCCCTTAGGCCCAAAGACATCTTTGATAAAAAAAGCGGTTTCACTAACCATTGGGCCCCAACCCGCTTCATACCAACCCACGCTTCCATCATCAAAACGAATCTGCAGCTGTCCGTAATTGTAATTATCTGTTGGAATATCATTCGTGAGTCGGGCGCCAATCGCCGAAACCTGTATAGGTTTGGCATCTGTCATCTGGCACATTACATCGATGTAATGTACACCACAATCTACTATCGGGCTCAAACTTTCCATCAAATTGCGATGTACATCCCACATGTAGCCATGACTCTGCTGATTGAGGTTCATACGGAATACCAAAGGTGTGCCTAATTTTCTTCCTTCGGTAATAAAGCGGATCCAAGAGGGATGATGTCGAAGAATATAACCTACTACCAGTTTCCTGTTCGCCCTATTTGCTGCATTAATAACGCGCTGCGCGCCTAACACAGTATGCGCCAGCGGCTTCTCAATAAACACATGTGCTCCTACCTCCAGCGATTGAATAGCATATCGTTCGTGCGTATCGGGGTAGGTAGATATACAAACCGCATCAGGTTTGGTAATACGTAAAGCGTCCTCAAAATCATCAAACAACGGATAGTTTGCATTTAGTTTTTTATTTAGTGCAATTTTGCTATTCCCCCGTGATACCAAACCAACTATTTCGAATTCTTCAAAATCATGGTAGGCTTTAGCATGTGATGCCCCCATATTACCACAGCCAACCACCAAAATTTGTATTTTATCCATATTTGTCACTTCTAGACCTAAAAATGCAACTTTATAAGGTATTTTACAAACAAACTCGTATAAAATTGCGGGAAACCGAGGACGAATGAATTTTATTATATAAATTCACACGGTTTTTAGAATAGATTATGCAAAACGATATTTCCGCCGCCGAGCCTTTAATTACGAATACCGCTGTGATCGTGGGTATATTGATGTCGATACTGGGATTAGTATTTTACACGTCAAGTTTATCGAACAAATATATCCGAGGCTTCTACAATATTATCCCTCCTCTATTGTTATGCTATTTTCTTCCGGGAATTTTGAATTCCTTTCATATTTTTGATGGTGAAAATTCCGCACTCACACGTATTGGAAGCCGCTACTTTTTACCGAGTTGCCTAATTTTATTTATCATCAATCTGGACTTAAAGGAAATGTGGACATTACGTAAGCGTGCAGGACTAATGTTCATAACAGGAACAGTCGGTATTGTAGTCGGTGGTCCACTGGCTGTATGGCTCACAGCACTTGTCGCACCTGAAGTAGTAGGAGGAGCTGGACCCCATGAGGTGTGGCGTGGATTAGGATCTTTAGCAGGGTCGTGGATTGGCGGAAGTGCTAATCAAGTTGCGTTACGGGAAATTCTCCAGCCCTCTCCAAAACTATTTTCCTCCATTATCGCAGTTGACGTTTTCGTCGCCTACATCTGGATGGCATTTTTACTATATGGTGCAAGTAAATCCAAACAGTTTGACAAATTTTTCAAGGCCGATTCAAAAGATGTCGATATGTTAATGATCAAAATGGATGAAAAATCAAAAGCAAATAACCGCATGCCGGAGACAAAAGACTTTGTCATTATGTTAGCTTTAGCATTCGGGGGAACTGGTTTAGCTACTCTTCTTGCGGAACCTATTGCGGAGTACATAACCGAATATTATCCTAATTTGGAGAAATTTTCGTTAACCAATAGTTTTTTCTGGCTGGTTCTTTTTGCAACTATTATTGGTATTTCGCTGTCATTTACTCCTGCTAAAAAATTGGAAAATGCCGGAGCATCTAAAATAGGCACGGTGTTATTATATATGCTAATCGTGACTATAGGCATGCAAATGGATATACTTGCTATTTTAGATAATCCCGGACTATTTATCGTGGGTGTTATCTGGATGTCGTTTCATGCCTTATTACTCTTAGTCGTTGGCAAAGTATTTAAGATTCCTTTCTTTTATTACGCTGTTGGAAGTATGGCAAATGTTGGCGGTGTCGCATCAGCAACGGTAACATCAGCGGCATTCCATCCGTCATTGATATCTGTCGGAGTTATTTTATCCGTATTTAGTTATGCTGTAGGCACATATGCAGGCTGGATTACCGCACTACTCATGCAGTGGGTATCTCCGATATAAAAATATAAAAACTCTCAGTTATGTTTCCCCTTTGCTATGAAATATTGTTCATCATGGTTTTATTCGTTAAATTTGGAAAAACGAATTTAAATGGAGAATAACACATATTATGAAGGGCAGGTGATTTGGGCTCAGATCGATGCAAACCGTCATTTGCGACACTCTGCTTATGCCGATTTTTGTGCGCAGGCCAGAAGCAATATGCTGAATAAAATGGGGTTATCATTAAATGAATTTGCAAAACGCAAAATAGGCCCCATTTTATTTCGGGAAGAATTGATTTATTTGCGTGAAGTAAAGTTAGACGAACATATTTCTGTAAAAATTGAGATGACAAAGTTTAACAAAAAAAATGCACGCTTCTCCTTCCGTCATGAAGTCTATAAGGAAGATGGCGTGAAAGCAGCAGTTGTGAATGTGGATGGCGCATGGTTAGATCTGGAACACCGTAAACTAGTGAATATACCCGAGGAATGGCATCATATGCTCGAAAAACTTCCTATGGCGGAAGACTATGTTGAAGTGATTTAAATAATCCTGTCAACTTTTGATTTGACAGGATTAAAAGAAACTAACGATATGAGATTAAAGATTATTCTACCGTTACATTAAAAACAAATGTCGCCTGTACGGTCTTACCCGACTCGTATTCATACACAAGAGCTTGGCTCACCTTAAACGTATCCCCTACTTTTGTTTGGTTAGGATACTGTCCCACTAAAAACATCATTGATGCAGGGTTAAATTCCGAATAAACTCGAGCATCAGATCCCCAGCCAATTACATTGCCATTTGCACCAAACCAATGACCTAGACCATTTGCTGTTGTATTTGGGTTTAAAGAACCATTACTTTCCACCGCATAAAACTTTATCGTACTGCCAATAGCATCACCAATAGCCGAAGGCTGTAACACAAACGCTGTGGCCAATGCAGTCCGATCTATAGAGATGTTCTTTCCACTATAAGCGGTAGCATCAAATGGTATATCCACATCAAAATTAAAGGTGATGTCCTGAGGTTGATCATCTTCATCAAAAGTCACGTAACCGGTAACATTTGTTCCGGAAACCTTGATTTCATAGGGCCACTGTTCATCATTACCTTCATTTTCATCCCATGCATGAACCGCGTAAGACGTAGGCGCCCCACTTACGATGAAAAATAGCTTTTGACATAGATCGGGAACGGTAAAAGATATATTGCGCTCTCTACTATCGTACATTGGGCTATAAACACGCTCTCCGGAACTTAACAAAGCGACCAGACCATAACGCCAACCTGCCCTAGACGGATCTAAAATAGCATTAAAACCACTTTCGTTAACCAATCCTTTAAAATCAATTGAAATAGATCCCCCTACTACAGGTACATCTAATGCGACAACATTATATCCCCCAGTACCCGGACAATGGTCATAATGAACACGGAGAGCTCCATCTGTTTGTACATCAAACTTATAGGTATGCTGTCCAATATATTCTTTTCCCCGGTTACGTAGTGCATCTAAATCCCAGGTAGCATATTTAGCAGCCATATCGTACATCTCATCGTTTAGCTGTTGGGCATTAATACCTGTCAACCGCATATAGGCTTGCAACGGATCCTCTGGAGAAGTTGCTTCTCTCCATATACGGCCTATTATATCCAGACCATGTTTGTCCGCCCAATAATAATGTACAAAATAATTGGCATATCGATACCATTCATGAAATTGATGACGATGATAGTTTTCTGTATACACAGGGAAATGATGCGTCTCAAATATTTCTGCAGGATAGCTTTGCATAGCTTGCCATTGGGCGGTTTGTTCCCAGAAAGCATTTCCTCCATTTCCTCCGAAGCCATACCTAAACCCGTGATTAGCTCCAAGGTCACAGCGGACCTGATATTGAAAGCTATGCCCTATTTCATGGGCGATGGTAGCCCCAACTGGCTTACAGGTGCTTGGGCTAACCCATAATGCACCAATCACGTCATCATAGCCACCACCGTAAGCCATCCAGTCGGTTGTATAGTGCAGAAAAATCATCATTTTGTATTGATCCAGGTTGGATTTATCAACACCTCGTTCTGCAAATTTTAAAGTCTCAACATTCAATTTGTAAAATTCCTCAGCCTTAGCTAGCAAATCATTTATATCTACACGATACGCCTCAGGTACCGAAGCAGCGTTTGGATCGTTCGTTCCATAGCCACTCCCCCAGTACACAACAAAATGCTTTGAATGCCGACTTCTTTTATTTGACCATGTACTTGAACTATTTTCAAAATCCATCCCCTCAAACTCTTTGGGTTTATAGATTTGTAAAGTATCATCCTCCTCCTCTACCAGCTCTGTATCATCTTCTTCTGTAGGCAATTCGCTCTTCTTCTCACAGGACAAGAAAAGCAATGTAAGAAACAGAACTGTAGTGATGTAATGAAACAATAAAACTCTTAAATATCTGTACCACATAGTTTAAACTATTTATAAAGGTTTACGTATAACATTTTTCAGATGATATGTCACATTATAAGTTCCTCCGAGATAATACTTCAATGTACTTACTGGATTGACATTTCTACCAATATCGGTTGCCGATCCAACAACTCGGTAATAGGTAATCCCATCTGCCCAAGTTCCCCCCGCTACATTGATCTGCTTCAAAACAGGATAATCAAGTCCTGTCAAAGGAAACTCGTAAGATATAGCGTCATCGGTAACCTCCTCCTCAAAATAAGGTGACCAATGGGCAAATGTCGGTCGATCACCACGTTTGATAATTTCACCAGCTTTAGGGTTAAATGTATTACCATTTTTATCTACCCAATGGAAAATGATCCTATTCTCACTAGTAGCTTCGCGCTTCACCTCAATTTCGAAATATTGAGTTGCATCGACAAAGTTATCTTCAACACCAAAATCTGATGTTGTCATAGCTTGATAATTGATGGAATGTGTTGTCGCCGGAATTAGTTGTATGTCCAAGGCATTATTAATTACCCTTGTTCCTCGACTATTCGTCACCTCTACATCTATGGTATATAATCCTGTCTCAATATTTGTAGTAGCTCTTGTCAGCCCGACACGCCCTCCTATTTCATTGACCATAATAGCAGGCATTTTATCAATGGCAATTTTTTCCATAAGACGTTCCAGGGTATTATCCTCACTGGTAATCTCTGCGATATAAGTAGGCACTTCATAATCAGCTAAGAATTCACTAGCTTCCCGACCTGTGTTCTTATCTCTAATAGAAAGTAGTTTTACCTTAACCGGAGCTGTGCTTCCATCCAAGACCAGCGCACCCGTATAGTTAACTTGCCCTTGGACAGCTTCCAGCGTACGTAAGTTATACGAAATATAGTCACTGATATATCCGTCTTCCACTTTAGCACACGCACTTAATACGAATGTCGTCAATATCAATCCCAATTTATTTATATAGTTTCTTTTCATGATTAACAATATTATGATATACTAAAACTCTGAACAAAATCACAACCCCTATTCTATAGTAACATTCAACCTGAAAGTAACCTGTGTCTCATCTCCATTATCATCTTTATACACCAGAGACTGGCGAATGACATATTTATTTCCTTGTACCGCTTGACCAGGATACTGTCCAATATTAAATACAAAAGCAGAGGCATTATACTCTGAGAACAATACAGCTGTAGCTCCCCAAGTGGTTATGTTTCCCTCAGCATCAAACCAATGCCCCGGATGGTTGGCCGTACTATTTGGATCTAGTGTACCATCACTATTGGCTCCATAGAAAACAATCTGACTTCCAAAAAATGTACTGACCTCATTGACCGTTAACCCAAATGCTGCAGCAAGTGCATCCCGGTCAATCTCAACGGATCCACCTGTATAACCTCCAGCATTATACGCGAATTCGATATCATAGTCAAATACAGTTCCCCAATCAGGTTCTACATATTCCTTAGGCTCATTAAAATCTGATATAAATAAATGGTTATTAGCCAATACATTGATTATAGTGCCAGTTGCTGTTTCAATGCCTTGAGTCTGACAGCGTATACGGAGATCTGCAAAATCTCCTTCGGGAGTGATAACGGTACCATCATCAGCAACCTGATCTATTTCGCCCCTGATCTTCACATAAAACAAGTAGTATATGGGCTGAAAAGACCATTGTCCTGCCGGTTGTAACTGTTTGTGGTAAACAAAACCAGATAAATTACCGGCATTAGCAATACTGGTATACGTTGTATTCGCTACCGACAGATCATAATGCCCCTCCGGGTATATATAAGCCTTTAAGGAGTCTATATGGATCGTTTCCAGCATCTGTTCGAGAGAGAACGTTGCATTTTCATCTATAGCTTTTAACTCATTCCATTTCGCCTGATAATACCTACGTATAGAATAGTTGGTTGGCGCAAAAAGTGTAGATGCATTATTAATTTCCTCTTTTAAACCAAAATGATCGATAATATGTACCAATGTATCGAATAATCCTTGAGGATGTTGTGCTAAATAATCATAGGTACTCACATCAACTTTTGCATTGTGCAGACCACCATCGACCAGATAGTCCTGTTTGTTACAGCTCATCAACCCTAAGAGCGTGATCCCTGCAATCCACAATGTTATAATGGTGAATAATTTGTTCATTTTCTTTCCTTTTAAATTCATAATTACATATTCACTGTACTCCAAAATGAGGTCTGTCTCAAGCGTCTATTGACATTCAGCAAGCTAGGGTCAAACGGCCAATAGTATTTTCCCGCATTAAATTGAGTGGCGGTCATTTTACTACCAAAAAGAAGCTTCCCTTTAAATCGGCCTAATCGAATTAGATCATAAAACCTATGCCCCTCGAGAAATAATTCACGTCCACGCTCTGCAATAATTTCTTCGAAAAGATCTCCATTTAGATCCCAGTCTCCTATACCAGCCTGATTACGAACCTCATTCAATACGCTTGTAGCAGCCACTTCTCTTCCCGTTGCCGCCAAGGCTTCAGCATACAATAATTTAATATCAGAATAACGAAATATAATAATGTTGTTTTTAAAAACAGCTATAGCATTCGCTGTTTCATCCGTATAGGTTACATTCGAATATTTTGTACACACTGCGGAAGTTTCACTGGCTTGAAGGTCAAAAGCATTAGTCAGCCTCAAGTCATCCGTCGGGTATAAACTTCCTATATGCGTTGGCGAGATAATTAGTCCTGGATTTCCTGTTCTACCTCTTAAATAAGGCTCTACTAGTGTATTCATACCAATTCCACTTACCGTTCCTTCGTTAGTTGCATTTTGTGATATTTCAAAAATCCCTTCATTAGATTGTCCAACAAAAATCGACTTATAACTTTCTCCTCTTCCGACATACGCCAACCCTCCGTAAGTCAATACAGAGTCAGCTGCTTCAGCACATAATGTGTAGTCCTGGTTCCATGCATGAATATGGGCTTCAAGGGCAAACAAAGCAGTCTTATTAGCGCGTATTGCCCGGGTGGATGAAGATCCACGATCCCAAGACAATAAAGATTTTGCGGACGCTATATCTTGTAAGCATTGATCCAATATTTCTTCTGCCTTAACAGCATCAATATCTTGAGCTTCATCTACCTGTATTGTTTCCGTTACCAAAGGAACTCCTCCCCATACCCTAGACATATAGAAGTACACAAAAGCTCTACAGAAATAAGCTTCACCGATAAGACGATTTCGCGCCTGTTCACTTGCAAAAGCTGAAGCAGACATATCCGGCACGTACTTCAATACCCTATTAGCCTGGTCAATTGCTCGATAAAAAATATCATAACGCCTTAATCGTAATAAAGGATTACCTGTATCCGAGCTAGGTACCGCAAAAGACCAATTCATGTCAATAACATGATTAAACATCCACGGTGCTCCACCTGATGTTGTAAACTCATCTGAAGGGAAATCACCATAGGCATAGAAGGTCATACCCCCCGAATAGTTAAACGCCTGTCGTATCAAGGCATAAATGGCCGCCACCCCAGAATTGGCATCATCATCCGTTTGCCAAAAATTCTCATCTGTAGGATAGCTCATTGGCTTGAGATCCAAAAAATCATTACAAGAACTTATCCCCAAAACTACCATGGAAACAAGTATTATATATATCTTCCTAATCATGACTTTAATGTTTAAAAGAGTAAATCAATACCCACTGTAAATTTCTTTGGTATGGGATAACCGTTACCTGTTGAATAACCATTGGGTTCCACAGCTTCAGGATCCGGTGTATCTGACCACGATTTGATGTAGAGGTTGTCCACCATTCCAAATACCCTCATTGTCCTGAATTTTAGCTTACTGGTCAAACTTTGTGGCAAAGAGTAACCAAACTGAATATTTTTAAGCCGAACAAAACTGGCATTTTCCACAAAATAGTTTTGAGCAATATGCCAATTATCAACAGTATTGGAAAATAGATTGGGATAACGAGCCTGATCGCCTGGACGTAACCAGAAGTCGGAAACGTTGAAGTCACCCGCGATAGCAGAGTTACTTCCCCATGTACTAAATAATGAGGCCGATCCTGCATCTTGTAGTCTATCGGAAAGATATCCGTTCCAAAGACTACGACCCTGAATAAATGTAATAAGCACCTGCAGGGTAAATCCCTTATATGAAAAGAAATTTGTAAAACCACCCGTGACTTTCGGATTTGGATCACCCATAGAAACTTTATCCTGATAATCGATAATATAATCGTCGTTTATATCTTGGGGTGCGGGATCTCCTGCTTTATAATATTGTCCCGTCAATCCATTTCGCAAGCGGTTTCCTGTCAAAGGATCAATGGGTACGTCTGCATCTGTAGCAAAGACACCATCTACTTTCCATACTTGGAACGGAAATAGAGGTTGACCTACATTCAACGTCCGTTCCATCCATGGGGGGCCTGTTCGAAACTCACGCCCCCCATTAGGAAGTTTGGTAACCATGTTCTTATTGAAAGCGATATTGAAATTGGTATTCCATTGAAACGCGGATTCTGGTCGCAGATTAAATGTATTAATTGTTAATTCTACTCCTGAGTTCCGTATATCGACAAAGTTATTAGTCAGTGCGGAGAAACCAGTGGTCAATGGTGCTTGTGACTCAAAAACCATCGCTTGGGAATTTCTGACATAATAATCTGCAGTTACATTAATACGATCTTTTATAAAATTAGCATCAAAACCAATATTAAACTGTGGTGTACGTTCCCATTTTATGCTGGACGCAGATGCCGCCCCCCCATAGTTTGGATAGGTAACACCCACTCCATTATAGGTATTAATAGCCACATTATCTCCATTGTCCAGTCTGGCTCCCTCATAATTTCCATTAAAACCTAAAGTCATATACTGCGCATAATAACTTCCAGGATCAAGACCGGTCAAACCATAACTAGAACGGAAC
Organism: Sphingobacterium olei; assembly: GCF_005048855.1. GTDB lineage: Bacteria > Bacteroidota > Bacteroidia > Sphingobacteriales > Sphingobacteriaceae > Sphingobacterium > Sphingobacterium olei. Next base: position 86,692 of record NZ_SUME01000001.1, on the reverse strand, counting down.
TTCAGAAATGACACTACACTTTTCAAAGGCTCAAAAAAACGTTCTTCTGTTAGAATCCAACCAGCCGATATAGCCGGAAAAATACCCCATCTGTTGTCTCTGCTGTAGCGCGACGATGCATCCTGACGATAGCTTCCTGAAACAAGATACTTACCCTTATAATCATAACTCAGACGACCGAAGACCGATACCCGTGCCCTTTCTTGTAAATCACTCCATCCGTAAAGATCAGATCCGGAGGAGATTCCCGAAATGGACTTTACTACGGAACTGTTGTCACTATAACCAGATAGATAACGATTGTTGGTATTATTTTGTTCCATACCATACCCTAGAACTCCCGAAATATTATGAATTTCTTTTAACGTCTTATTATAATTAAAGAAGCTTTCCAACTCCCATCGCTGATTTTGATAAACCCAACTCCTTGCCCAATTCCTACGATTACTTGTGATCAAGGCTGGTTGAAAAAGATCACGTGTGTTATTATTAATGTTGTAAGAGAATTGTGTACGAAAAGATAGCTCTGGTACAAATACCTTTTTGAGGGTCACGGCCGTATTACCATTAATACTTGTTGTACGATCATTATCCATCAGATCGTCGTACCGTCCAGTATACACTCCTTCTTCGACATCGGTAATTTGCCAAAATGAAGATGGAAATCCCCAGGTCGTAAACGGATATTTACTTCCATACACCCCCTCCCCGGAACCGTGTTTGGCTCGCGTAATACCGGCGAATAGATTGGTTTCTATTTCCACATTATCCGTAGGTCTCACTTGTAAAAGCAAGCGGGGAGTAATATTATCATTTTCATACCCAATCATAACACCCTCTTCGTAATATCGCTGTGCAGAAAAACGATACGTAAAGCGATCAGACGAGGAGCCTACACTAGCATTAATGTTGTTGATCTGTGCCGATCTCAAGAACAGTCCCTGCCAATCTGTATTATTATTAAAGGCGGGATTTAGGCTATCAGTCAACATCATACTTATCTGGTTATTTGCAAACCATTGATCTTGTCCTCCAACATACAGCATATTCATTTTCAATCGACGCTCAGCAGCTCCTACCTGTATGGGTTTCATCGCTGGCATATCAGCGATCCCAGCATAGGCGGACACACGAACCTCTGGCTTACCTGTAGACGGTCTTTTTGTCTTGACAATAATAACACCATTAGCCGCACGGGCTCCATAGATGGCAGAAGCAGATGCATCTTTTAAGATATCAACAGACTCAATATCGTTCGGATTTATAGATTGTAGAGGGTTGGCTCCGTATGCTGAACCAAAATCATTCACATCATAAATAATATTATCAATTACATACAATGGAGCAGAGATCACATTATTAGCAAGCCCAAGGTTACTACTACCGCGGATATTCACAATATTGTTTGTGCCTGGTTCTCCAGACGTGCTCATCACCGCTAGACCTGCCACACGTCCCTGTAACATTGCGTCAAAAGTAGCATAAGGCGTATTTTCAAAGTCTTTCCCTTTTACTGTAGAAATAGCACCAGTGGTTTTCCGTCGCTGTATATTCTGATATCCGATAATAACAACTTCATCCATATCAGAAGAATTTTCATCTAGAATAACGCTAACCTCGTTACTGCTAGAAATTGCGATCTCCTTGGTTATATACCCTACAGAAGTAAAAACAAGACTTTTCCCAAGTCCCGAAATACTAATCGTAAAATGTCCCCCTTCTTTTGTCGAAGTGACACCGGTTCCTCCTTTCTCTTTTATGGTCACTCCTGATAAAGGATTTCCTTGTGAACTGCTGACCTTTCCCGTAATTACAACAGACTGAGCAATCAAGTCATGTTGACAGAATACTAAAAAAATCAAAAAAACGTTCAAGATTTTAAGTAGATACATTTTTTTCATGCGTTAATTATGTTTGTTAAAATTTAGGTTAATTGCATCTAGTTATATTGTTGCTCTTTTGAACTTCAATAAGCAGAATAAAAATCACATCTGACGTACAACAATGAATAAACTAATATCCAAAATGTATTTATAGCATACTATGTTTTCATTATATCAATAATTTAAAAGTTAAAAAAATCTATCTATATGATTCAACCTCAGACTAGAACTGTAGTCATGCTCCTCAGAAACAGATAAGTTTATCAATTAGTTATATAGCAAATGTAACATCAAAATGACATAGTTTATCACCCGATATTCGCCTATTAAAACCACTTTTTAACCTACTTCAGGCCTTAAAAAAAGTGTGATTAGCTCCAACCAGTACGGCAACAAAAAAGCCTACCGGATATACATCCAGCAGGCCCACATTTATTATGAACCAAAACACTATTTACACAACCTATAGCCGGTCAAAAACTACCTTTTGGCCACTAACACATCCAGATGAACAATAGTCCCGTTCAGGCTAAACTGATATCCCCATTGTTCGTCATTCACATCATCTCCATCCAACAAGTGAATACTATGCTGTTTTGGTGCACCGCTAACTACCAACCACAAGTGTTCTGTCTGATCGGGAACGGGAAAAACAAGATCACCTCGCGCGTCCTTTCCTGTCGCGCCATATACACGCTCGCCATTCTTCTTCATGGCTACAAACCCGTATCTCCACCCTGCATTTTCAACAGCGGTATGACGGTATCCCTCCTGACCGGCTATGCCGGTAAAATGAAGCTTTACGGATGTACCCTTTGGTGGAACGACAAGCTTAATTCCGTTATAACCATAGTTTTGCGGAGCCACTGCAGAATCAATTTGGTAGTACTTATCGGCAGTTACAATCAATTTCGTGGTGTGTTGGTTAGCATAAGGAGCAGCATATATTTGGACACGAGGCAGATCCCAGGTCATAAACCGGCGATACCCGTCAAATAACTCGTCATTGAAGGTATCCTGGTTCATGCCATGCAATCGTTGATATGTAAGCACCGCATCTTCACCTGCCCGGGCCTCACGCCATAGCCTGCCGTGAAAATCAGCCCCGTGTAACATGGACCAATATTCAAATACATAAGGCGAATGGTACATATTTGTTTCATGGAGAAAAGCATAATGCGTTTTATCCATAAAGCTTTTCAGATGGTAGTTTTCAAAGGTCATCCAACCCGGATAAACCTGCCACAACAGGTATTGGGCTCCCATTTCAAAAATAGCATGCCCTCTGCTCCCCGCTACGCTCGATGAATATGCCCAGGCACCATCACTTTTGGCCAAATATTGAAAACAATGTGCCATCTCATGTGCAACTGCTCCGTAAGGCGGATGCTGCAACCGTAATGAAGAAGCCCATAAGATACCTACGCTATCCGCTGCCCCTCCGCCAAAAGCCGTTCCCTCGTCTCCTCCGATCACAAAGAACAATAGTTTATACTTATCGGTCAACGACTTTCCACGTTGCACCATTTTTACCGTATCCCGGTAATGCGTATAAAATCGTTCACATTGTGCAAGGATAGCTATGGGGTCGAATCGCTTTGTACTATTTACATGATTTTTGGGATCGTCACCATATTCTTTAGCCCAAAATATAGCAATGTTTTCAGATTCAACTTTACGCGAATAACTGTATTCACTGTCTTCACTCCGGTAATCGTTCGCCTCGGGCACCCGCCATATCTTTGAAGGCAGATATAATTCCTTAACATGCTGCTGCGCGATTGCACCAAGCTGTACGAAAAACAAGACCAATACCCCTATTAACTTTATCAGACAAATTTGCTGATTTACATATTTACCCATTTTTACTCCCGCTAAATTCATATCGTGTATCTGCTATCTAACATAAACCCTTACCTCGCCGAACTCTCCAAACCCTTCCTGATTGTTTGTCGCGATCTGGTACAAGCCAACTTTAAGTGTACGCCCGTCCAGATCGTCCCTTACAAAAGGAGTGTTCGGTAGATCTGTCCACGTCTTACCGTCTCTGGAAGACCGCAGATAGAAATATTTCCCTGACCGCTGTATCTGAATGAACGAATCGAATGCCAGCCCTGTGCCGTTATTTCCTTCCCGATGAATGCGGGGACCAATGCTTCGCGCTAAATTGCCTAGGTTCCAACCGGTCAAAATTGTATTGTTTATGTAGGATGACGGGTTATCTACATCCTGAATCATAATGCCGGCTTCGCTGGATGAGCGGGTCTGGCTAGACAATCCTGCTACATCATTGAGCTTGACCTCTATCGTAAAATCACCTTTTAGTTCCTTGTAGATAAAAGGAGCTATGAGGTCAGTACTGCCCCACTTGGTATGTTTTGATACTATACGCCAGATTTGTTGATCCAGACTAATAGCTGTCTGCGTACTATCCAGGTATGAACTGACCTGATAACCATCCCAAAACGGGATTTCCCCATCAGACAGCGTAAATGTTTCTTTCACGTCCACAGGTGGTAAAAGAGCGGGTTTTACTACGGACACAGTAGCTGTCAGCATCTTGCTGACATTACCAAACTCGTCTTTGGCATGGACCTGAATAGATGGACCAATATCCTTTTTATCAAAAAGATAATACGACTGTTTCATCCAGCCGGAGCTGATCTCGCCGCAAGAGAACAAATACAACACCCCCTTCTTCTCTTCATCGACCTGCACAAAAACATCTTTACCATTGATATAATGTGGTGCAATAAGCAACGACGGCGTATAAACTGCCAAGCTACTCGTTGATTTTTCCTCCCAAATACGATAACGTGCCGTAGCTCGATCTGCTGAAAAACTTCCTTCATAAGCATTGAAAAAATGAAAAGATGCTTTAAAGTAGATCGACTGATCTTTTATCACAAGTAGCTTTTTCAAATCCTTTAAATTACCCAATTCGCCATTTACATAACATGTAGCCTTACCTTGATGACGAACAAGCAAGTAATGGTTCCATTTTTTCCCATCAAAAAGATCGAAGTCCAGCGTATAGTCCTCTTTACCTAATATATCTTGTAATAGAGGGTCTTGAAGTCTTTCTATTTTCAAAGCGGTGCGCTGATCAGCAACTTTCACCACAGCGTCATCGATAGGAATAACTGCCGCATTAAGTGATCCGTGATTTTGTAAATGAGTAACCGGCCCCAGATCCAAGTCATCCGTTTGTATCGATAAATACCCGGCCGTCTCGGACTCCGTCGCATAGCGATCTTTTATCACCTCTACGGGTACATTTTCATTATAAACCTTTAAGTCTGCCAAATAACCACTAAAGTTATTATCCAATAAATCTGACGCACCGACAATAAACGCGTCACCACCGCGGACATACAGCATACGGTTTTGTTCGCTTTGCATGACACCGTCCACATAAATGCGTTCTATATAGCCATCGAAGGCAATGACCACATAATGCCATTTATCTGCTACCGGAACGGTTTTGTAACCCAAATCCGGCCAAGAACCATGGACAACAGCACCTCTTTGCGGATCACTGCCTACACCAAATACCGCCTTGGTCATATCTTGGTTTCCTTTGGACCAAGCCAGCACCTGCTCAAATCGTTCCACAGTAGGATTGTTGACCCACATGGCTACCGTGTATGAACTGTTGCCTTCAAGGGACTGCGGTACACCAAAGGTAGAGCGAAATGCAACGGAACCGTCGAAGAAAAAAGCTTGCTTACCTTGGTACTGCTTAACCAGCACCTGTTGTTCGCTCTTCAGCACCTCACCGAGCAAACCCTTATTTTGAATCGTCGATAGTCGCTGTCCCTCCCGATAATCCGAAGCCTGCAAATGGATCAAATTACCTAAAACCTGCTTTGTTGACGGTATAGACTGTGGTGCTGACCAGATTGTCTCTTTCTTTAATCGATCATTGTAAACACTGATATTCCAGACACCACGAGGTAACCCGGGCAGTTGGGTATTCCATATTTTCAAACATACATAGCGTGCCTTTGCTTTACCGTGCTCCAGTACCGGACTAGCCCAACGATTGTTTACCGATTGATCAGCAAATGTTGTCCAATACTCACCATCTTCCGATGTTTCGAGCGTATACTGATAAGCATAGGTAGGGTATTCAAACTGAATTTCCACCGTCTGTACATCCTGAACAACGCCCAGATCGACACGCAACCAAGCGGGTTGCTGGTTTTCTTTTGCTCTCCATAGCGTTCCATTATTATCGTCAGCAGCAAAAGAAGGTCTGAAATCTTCGTTATAATAAGAAGAAGCTTCTACTGGTTTGCCAACGGCTTTATCTTCTGGATAAGAAGTCGTTTTCAACAGATCTTTTACACCTTGATGCGTTGGAACAACATTTTTAATCTCACCATCTGCTGTAAAAAATAATTCATCAATGGCGAGCTGCCGATGGAATCCTCCTCCCGAATGGGGATTATTGTGCCTATGATAGACAATAAAATAACGTCCATCAACTTCTAAAATACTATGATGCCCAGGTCCGTGAATCGTACCATCGGCATTGGTGACCAAAATAGGATTGTGATCCGGATATTCGAACGGCCCCATGGGGCCTACCTTGCTTCTGGCATACTGTACCCGATAAGAATGATCCTCACAATGACCGGATGAGTACATGAAATAATAAATTCCGTTGCGTTTGAATACGTAAGGAGCCTCAAAGAAATCTTTCGCTACGGTATTGGGTATTAATTCGATTTTTTCAAAGCTCTTCATATCTTTATTCAGCAATCCTACCGCACATCCGTGATCCGGATAGATACCCCAAGTCCCCCAGTACATATACATTTTGCCGTCGTCATCGGTAAATGTCTGTGCATCTAAGGTAATGACTCCCGGAATCATATAATTGGGAATAATAGACTGGTCGTTGGGCGCCAGCGGTTCCCATGGCCCTATCGGGCTATCGGAGACCGCTCCGAAAATTTCTACGGGCTGGCTATAATATAAATAATATCGTCCGTCATAGCCTTTGGTCATATCCGGAGCCCAATACCAGTGTGTATTCGGCCAGTTCATGGGTTGGATAGTCCAGTTTACAAAATCTTCAGATGTCCATACCTGCGATGGTCCTGCCCCCCAACCATTGCCATCGGTAGTAGCATAGATATAATAGGTATCGCCGATCTTCTTTATGGTTGGGTCAGCAAAGTAGCCTGGCAGGATAGGATTTAAGAGACCAGGTTGCTGGTATTCCTTTAATTGCTGTGCATGGGCCAAATTGACGCAGTTACACAGTAATAAGATTAAGGCTTTAAAAATCTGCTTCATAAAGAATCTACTTTTTATTTCAAGGTAACATCCAAATAAACCGAATGACGTCCGTAGGTGTCGTAAAAAGGTTTAAAATCAACACCATCAATGGTAAATTTTAATTGTTCAGGATCACCTTGAATCGACTTGCTGATATCTTTGGCATCTAAGGTAATTTTACGCCAATCTTTCCTTGCCTCCGGCTCTTGGGCAGCCAACAATATTGGCCCATAGAACAAACTGGCTACATTTTGCTGATCCATTACCGGGTCGAGATGAAATTGGAAAGGCATCTGCAATTCTATGACATCACCATTCTTCCAATTGCGGTTCAATTTCAAGTAACTTCCCGGTTCGGCTATTACTTTCTGATTCTTTCCATTAATTTTCACAAAGAATCCTTTAGTTGCCCAACTAGGCACGCGCACATGTACATCAAATTTTCCACGCCCTTTGATCGTTAGCTTCGTATGGTCTTGCTTCGGAAAACTTGTAGTCTGCTCTACGATCACATTACGCTCTGACCAATTCAGGGTAGACGGCACATACAGGTTGACATAGAGTGCTTTGTTATCTTTGCTTTTAAAGTAAATCGAATTTTGCAGCTTGGTACTACTCTCAATTGCTGTTCCATTGCAACAGGTAAAACCAGTCATATCCGGATTACCAAATTGTTTCATCGAACCGGGTCTTAAGGGTACATGATAGGTATTTGCAGGACTATCTTCGGCTACTGAAGCTAAAATATGATTATACAAACCCCGTTCATAATAATCCATATATTCGGCACGTTGATCGAAAAGAAATAGGTTACTGGTCAGTTTAAGCATATTGTAGGTGGCACAGGTTTCGTTTTGTCCGCCAGCGGAAAAACCATTTTCGTACAATGTAGCAGGCTCTGCTGTAAAAACTTCAGCATTGGCCGGATTGCGTGCCCCCGCAACTCCACCGATACTATACATATAATCATTGACGGCTTTGTGCCAGAAATTGTCGGCCACCTTATAGTATTCCGGCAGATTGGATACATCATACATTACTATACTACCTACAATCTGCGGGATATGTTGATTGGCATGCAAACCTCTAAAAGTATCAACATTTTTAGCCAATCCATTGGAATGCTGGGCATCACCAAAGAACATATCGATATTATCAAAAAGTTGGGCTGTCTTCAGGTAGTGATCTTTCTTGGTAATACGGTATAGATGAGCCATCGTTTCGTTCATACCTCCGAACTCGCCGGCAATGTACGTGTTCCATATTGCGATCAAGGTTTCCTTTGGTAGCTGACTCAAACGGGCATGAACCCAGTCACCCATCCCCACAGCTACTGCAAGTGCTTTTTCGTTACCACTTACCTCATAAATATCAATCAAGCCTGCCAGAATTTTATGCAACGTATAGTAAGGTGCCCACACCTGATTTTTCTGACCTCCGTACTTTGCTCCTTTTTCCAACATGATAAACTGATCCGGCGGATAAGCGCTGATATAGCCTACCCCCCAATTCCAGTAGTCTGTACGAATGCTATCTGCACTGAGATTCGAATCATAATCCGTTTTCCCCGGACCTATTGGCACAGCTGTGGGATCGGACACCGATTGCCCACCTGCAGAGATGGGTTTGCCGGACAATTGGGCCAATTCGTATAATGTATTAACCATATAGTCCATTTTCGCGGCAAAGTTGTCTTGAAGTATCTTATCGTATCCCGTACTAGCATACCCTTGCGCGATTGCCGTGAGATAATGTCCGGTAGCATGTCCGCGCAACTTGGTATCCTGGCTGTCCCACACACCTAAAGGCTTCGCGTCCGCTGGCTGAGACTGGCCAAAAACATCGCGGAACATGTACAAAAAAGAATTGGGATCGGTTTTCGCCAACGTGTTAATAAACTTATCCCGGTTTTCCATAAATTTGGTTTCTTGATCGCGGGAATCGGCATCCAACGAAACCTGACTTAAATGAAATTCCTGTAGTTTAACATTTGGTGCACTTGATTTACCAGACCTTTTTACTGTGACAATGGCTTTGGGTTGTAAGTCTGTACCTGCCACACGACCGGTTATGGTATAGTGACCTGCTGACAGCACAGTGCTATTGTCTGTGGGTGCCGGCCACAATACGCGTACTTTTGGTCCTTCCACCCCCTCTTTATAGGTTCCGTTTACGAAACTTGGCAATCTGGGCAACTCCCCTATTTCTGTCTCGACTTCCACATCAGACACCCCCACTAGGTAAGCATTGTACAACTGTGCCTGTGTGAGCGGAAAGCTGGGTAAATCTTCTTCTGTAGGCTTCACGTTAACCCTACGAAGGTTTCCACCTACTTGAGCATTGCTTAAAATACCGGAAATTTGATTCTGCGTCAATGGAATACGATATATGCGAAAATCACGCAGCAAAGCATCCAGATTGGGATCTCCTGCCAACAAGGACTTCCCGATATAAAGTTTATTTTGTTCTGTTGCGGAATGCCCGAACACTGCTGTCAATTCTTGAGGAATATCCTCGGCTTCGCCGACAGGTTTACCATCCACGTATATCCTGATCGCCTTGGCTGGGATATCGACTACAACAGTAAGGTAAACCCACTTATTAAGTTCGATAGCAGACGATACGGCTCCTTTTACATCATTTTTCTCAGCAATGATCGAGGCCTGATAACCCTTCTGACTGGTGGTTCCGACAGGAGCCGCAAAAAACCGGGTGTCTATATTTTTACCAAAATCAAAAAAATGCTGACCTGTCTTATCCGAACGCAGGTATATCCATCCAGATATACTGAGTGATTCCATATCTGTCAACGCATCTCCCGGTATGGTTACAAAATCATCATGAGCGCCCGAAAGTGACAATACTTTCCCAAACCGACTATCATCCACAAATTTAGCGGCTGTAGCATGTTTAGCATGGAGGTTATTCCGAGACCAGTCTTTGAGGTCTCCGTTCAACATATAGCGGGCGATCATTCCGGTTTCACCTATACCATCTAATATCTGATCCCCGCTTTGTGCCCGAACGTTGAGAGCACCACCAGTAAAAAACACAACAGACAGGATAATATTTATAAGTACTTTGCACATTTTCATATGTAAATATTTATTCATTTAATAATTTCATTTTATGGCATTCATGAGCGCTCCGAGGTTATTTCGTGAGCTCGCAAGCTCGGTTATTTTCATTCGTGTTTGTGTTTATTGATTCTTGCTTATTTTTAGTGGAACCAATGAACTTCCTATAGTTGGTTTCCAATCATGGACATTTCATATATTCTTATTCAAGAACTAAATTAGCGACATTTATCTTCGCATATAGCACGGATATTGCCTAATCTCAACTAATTATTGCTCTCTATATCGATGACAATACAACTCTTCCGGGCGATCAATCCAATTTTAAGGGACTGTAACTTACCTTTGCAGGGCTGCAATTCAATTTTACAGAGCTGTAACTTACCTTTGCAAGGCTGTTTACCTGAACGCCGAAATAGAGTTGTTAAGTTTAAAAATCGGCCTCAATATGTAATAAACAAACTTTTTTTTAGCCGACAACCCTTCTCCGTACGTCCAAAAAAGGGGTAAAATCCCGCCAAAAAATTTTTAAGACTTTACGAATTTTGGCGGAATTCCCCCCCCTTCACGTCATCGTCATTGTTGTATTTAAAAGAGTCCCTTCTTCCTTGACGTTCCAGGCACATGCTGGAGATGACCAAGGATATTAATTTTCATAAAATTATACGCCATCTCCCCTGTCCCCTCTTCACCCTAGTACTGATTCCAAGCAGGGGGTTCTACACCCAGCAAGTGTTTCACAAAGAAATCCCGACGTTTCTTTTCACCGTAGTCGCCCCCTGACGAATGTCCCATCCCAGGTACCATGATAAATTCGTGATCCTTTCCGTTTTTGATCAATTGATTAACCAATTGGTATGTTGACGAAGGATCTACGTTATCATCAAGTTCTCCTACGATCAACATCAACTTACCTTCAAGGCGGGAGGCATTTTCTACATTTGAACATTCTTCGTAGTGTTTACCAACAGTCCCCATCCATTGCTCATTCCACCAGATCTTATCCATACGATTGTCATGGCAACCACAAGATGAAACACCTACCTTATAGAATTCGGGGTGAAAAAGCAATGCTCCAGTAGAAGACTGTCCTCCTGCCGAAGTGCCATATATCCCAACACGATCGATGTCCATATAGGGATACGCTTGAGCTGCTGCTTTCATCCAGGCTATTCTATCGGGGAAACCTGCATCTTTCAGATTTTTCCAGGCCACATCATGAAAATCTTTTGAGCGGTTAGAGGTTCCCATTCCGTCGATCTGTACCACAACAAAACCAAGCTCTGCCAATTCGTACATACCTGAAGGGTTTGCATAAAAAGATTTTGGGACAAACGAACTGTGCGGGCCGGCATAGATATATTCGATAACCGGGTACTTCTTGTTGGAATCAAAATTCTTAGGACGGACGATGATACCCCAGATATCCGTTTTACCATCTCTACCAGTCGAAGCAAATACTTCTGGTGCTTTCCAACCTGTAGCCTCTAAATCGGTAATATCTGCTTGCTCCAGATCCATAATCGTACGGCCATCTGTCGTACGTAAAACTGCTTGAGGAGCTTGATCTACACGTGAAAATACATCTACAAAAAGTGTATGATTTTTATTGAACGTAGCTTGATGATTGGCAGTCTCGGGAGTCAACTCCTTCAGTCCCTTTCCATCAAACCCTATGGTATAATAACGGATCAAATAGGGATCTTCTCCTTTTTTCATACCACTGGCTTCAAAAATTACCTTTCGATTGTCTTCGTCGGCATGGATGACCTTACGTACGACCCAATTTCCTTTTGTGACCTGATTTTTCAAAGCACCGTTGCTGGCATCAAAAAGATACAGATGGTTCCAACCATCGCGTTCGGACGCCCAGATGATTTCCGATGTATTGTCCATATCCTTTCTATACTTTTTTCCGCTGTAGTCAATAAAACTGGGGCTCACTTCAGAAATTAGGGGTTTAGTCTGTCCATTGACGGCACTAAGCTCCAAAATATCGTAACGTTGGTGCCCACGTTGATTATATTCAAAGGTGATGGCAGAGTTATCCGGACGCCAGGCGATATTCGATAACGAAAATTGATCCGAAACCTGTGTCGGATCGATCCGAAAAATCTGTCCATCCTCCACATCAATAACGGCGGGATAGTACTGCGGCAGGGCATCTCCCGGTTTTACATAATCCCTTGTCTGTAGCTTAGGTTGCAATTGATCTGTTGGAGAAGACTCCAACAGTGTCAATTGTCTAATTTCCGCTTTACGGATTTTAGATACTACTATTTTTCTGGAATCACCCGACCATTGGATACGGGCTGTATAATATTCTCCCGGACTTCCGTCAAAGGTCAATTGCTTTTCACTCTTGGGATCCCCTGCCTTAGCAGTATACACGTTACTATTTTTAATGTACGCTGTATGGAGTTTGTCCGGCGATTCAACAGGATCTCCTTTGCTATCATCACCGCGCACACCCCAATATCCTCCTCTACGCTCAAAATTTTGACCGCTCGCCTCACCAATTTTGGTAAGCTTGTTTTCTATCGTGTTCCACTTCCACTTGCTGTTTCGTTCAATGAACTCCAATTCATTTGCACGCATCACTTTTAAACCGCGATCCGGAATGGTTTGGAGCGTTACCTCCTGAGCTAGGAGAGTAGACATTTGCTTAGCGATCTCTACCACATCGACCGCGGTCTTCTTCTTGGCAACGGCATCGATCAGATACAAAATATCCTTATGCTCTTTGGACGAGATGCGATACGAAAAGCTATTTCCATCTTCGGACCATACAATATGCTGTGGCACGTGATATACCTGATTGAACGTGCTACGAATTTCCTTTGCCCGCTTATAATCTTCTATGGTTCCTTGTGCCATGCCCGACAACTGGAAAAGCATCAATAGAACACCTGTAAATTTTAATTTCATCTATTTTCTTTTTAATGGCTGATGAGCGCTATGTTGTAATTGTTTGTTCTTATAATTTCTAAAGAAGACCTTATTCCTGCATATTTCTTCGTTTCACGAAATAATACAACGGAATCCCCATCAGGGTAATAATAATGCCGGGCCAGGTAAACTGTGGTTTGTAGATGACCAGTAAAACGATAAACAATACGGCCGTCAAAATATATAGAGCCGGTATAATCGGGTACCCGAAAGCTTTATACGGACGGGGCACATCTGGACGCTTTACCCGAAGAATAAATATACCAACGACACACAGTACATAGAATATAACCACAACACAAGTAATCATATCGAGCAAATCGCCATAACGCCCCGTTAAGCACCAAAGCGAGGCTATTATTCCCTGAAGCCACAATGCGTATCCTGGCACTGCATTCTTATTCAGGCTTGCTGTTTTCTTAAAAAACAACCCGTCTTGTGCCATCGAATAATAAATCCGAGCCCCGGCTAATATCAATCCATTATTACATCCAAAGGTGCTGACCATAATCATGATGGCTAAAATACTAATCCCGACCGGACCAAAAATTTCCTGTGCCGCTACCATAGCTACACGATCTTTGGGCGCACTTGCCATCTCCTGCATGCTCAGCACACCGGTATACATCAAGTTGGTCAACAAGTAAATCACCGTAACGATAATTGTTCCCAACGCCAGACTTAATCCAATATTTCGTTGTGGATTTTTGATCTCTCCGGCTACCGCGGAAGATGCATGCCACGAGTCACTGCTAAATAGCGCACCTACCAGAGCTGCCGACACAGCACCCATAGCGCCCAGAAAATAATAGTTATCCGTGCTACCATCTGCATTTAACCGGTGAAGATTCCATCTGTTTTCCACAGCCCAATTCTGCTCCCAGATCGCACCGTCAAAAGCGTAAAAACCAAATAGTACCAGTAGCACTAAACTCAAAATCTTGATTAACGTCAGCGTGGTCTGCAATGTTTTACCATTTTGAACACCTCGTGTATTGATAAAGGTCAATAACAGAATGACGGCAATGGCCAACACTTGTGCAGAAGAAATATGATAATCCCCAACGGTCAATAAAAATACGTCTTCATCCAATACGGGAAATAAATAAGCAGTAAATTTAGAAAACGCAACCCCTACCGCTGCAATAGTAGCTGTCTGGATAACAGCAAAGAAAGTCCATCCGAACGTAAAACTGACCAACGGGCCATAAGCTTCCTTAAGGTAAATATATTGACCTCCGGCTCTCGGGAACATAGCACTTAGTTCGCCATAGCTCAAAGCTGCTGCCAAGGTCATAAATCCACTAATAAGCCACACGATCATCAACCATCCGGCTGACCCCGTATTACGGGCGATATCAGAAGATACGATAAATATCCCGGATCCGATCATACTGCCTGCCACCAACATCGTAGCATCAAGCAAGCCCAGCGATTTTTTAAACTCTTGATTATTAATTTTATTCATAATTTAGAGGATCTGACTTAGTTAAAGTTGTAAAATTTCCATTTTGACTGATGATTTGGTTCCAATTTTTGATTGGTCAGGATCGCTCTCAGCATTTCCATCGGCATGTAATTTTCTTTAATCACACGGTCATGAAAATCTTCGTAGGTCATCTTCCCACTACCCACCAATTCGTCACTGATACTCAACAATTGTAAACCTCCAATCATATACGCCAATTGGTACAATGGATCATAAGAGCCTTCGAACGAACGCTTCACTTCACCGTGTGCATTTGCGGGCTCATGACCTACCTGATCGACCAAATAATCTATACACTGCTGGGGTGTCCATTCCCCGGAATGGAACTTGATACTGAATATAATCCGTGCACAACGGTGCATACGCCAGAATAGAACACCAATACGTTCTTCCGGTGTCTTTGCAAAGCCCATCCTGTATAACAACAACTCCCAGTACAGTGTCCATCCTTCGGTCCAAAACGGTGTGTTGAAATTTTGTTCGCGGTACGGCTTATAGCGTTGATTCATAAAATATTGCAAATGATGCCCAGGATTTAGTTCGTGCTGCACCGTTCCCAACGAAAAGTGAGGATTGTTGCCGCGCATACTCATCATCTTTTGATCGTAGGTCATTGTATTTGTCGGATACGAAATACTGATCTCTCGCCCGCCGGTAAAGAAAGGATTCACCAACTGTCGCTCCGGTGTCATCATGACCATGCCCCAAGTCTCATCTGCTAGAGATGGGATATTCATCAACTTATTGGTTTTGATAAAAGATTGTGCACGATCATAGAGTTCATTAATCAAGTCTGGTTGTCCTCCTTCGGGAACATAACTATTTTTCACTTTCTCCTGGGCAGCCTTCCAATCATCCCCAAACCCCATCTCACGAGAGGCCTTCAATAATTCGGAAACGCACCATTGCCATTCTTTATCGGCTATTTTCAACAGTTCATCTGTGTTGTACGCGATCATTTCATCACGCAGCATACTGTTCATAGCAGTCTTACCAATCGGTTGCCCTCCTATATTACTACCATCATCAAACACTTTCCAGTCGCCTTTCGCTTCAATAGCCGCTTTATATAGCACAAGATTATCTTGTAGGGTCTCATACGATTTGGGTACCCACCAAGTAAACATTGGATCGTAACCATTGTAAAAATCAAAGGAACTCGTTAATCGCTTTTGAAGTGATGCAACCAAATCAGCCAAATATTTAACATCATTTGGTTCCATCGCTGGCTTTCCTTCTAAACCTGCTATTTCACGTTTGATTAAAGCACTGGCCTGCTCAAATGAAGTGGCTACCTCTTTCCCTACTACGGCATGACCTCTTCGACGTGTCTGCTCGAGCTTCAGAATAATTTCGGCAAAGGGTAGATAAGACTCCAGTCTATTGTAGGTCGCTAAACTCCTTTTAAGCTCTTCTTGGTGCTTTTTTATTTTTCGATTCAACAAGATGAAGTCAACTTGTCCATTTGTATGGAGTTTTCCATAATCAAACTCTTCTAATTTGGAAATGTAGTCTTCGTCAACGGCTAAAAGCCGGTCTATCTGCTCCGGTGATGGTGCTGCATTTTCTCGAAAGTTCCACCCCTTGGGCATAGGACCATAAAAATAATTAACAGCTTTCAAATCGCTATCATACCTGATAATATAAGGCTCGATAGGCGTCGTGTGTTCGTATAAGTCCATGTTCTGTGCGTTGGAAATTGAAGTCACCAAACAAAGTGTTCCGATCCTAATAAATGTCTTTACTTTTTGATGTTTCCTGTTCTTCATAATTTGGTTTCCTTTTGCTTATTGAAAACGGTCGGGGCTGTATTGCGAGATATTGACCGATATTTTTTGTTCGTTTGCGATCTCTGCGACAGTATGTCCCACGATAGGACCTAAGCTCAATCCCATCATGCCAGTACCTCCAGCGATAATTAAGTTATCTAGTTTTTTTGTTGCTCCCAAATAAGGCAGTCCATCCGGAGAACAAGGTCTGTAGCCATACCATATATTTTTGACCTTGGGAATATCCATCTTGAAATCAGGGAGATAATCCGGAACAGCACGAACAATACCTTCCACACGGTTTATGTTCACTTTATTGTTGAATGGAGCTAATTCCATCGTACCTCCGAAGCGGATCTGTCCGTTCATCGGCGTGACCGCAACACGCGCTTCCAGCAATAACGCCGAGTGAATCAAACCTCTGCTGTCATCAACAGGTGTGTGCATGAACGAATAGCCCTTACCCGGCATCAATGAAACACGCAGCCCTGCTTTCTTTGCCAACTGCGGCAACCAAGAACCACCTGTCATGACAAATTTATCAGCAGCGAACTTCTTATCATTGGCGACAAGTGCTTTCACCTGATGATTCGCAACTTCTATCTCGGACACCGTATGTCGGGTATGAATCACCACGCCTTTGTTTTGTAGATACTGAATGAGATTGGCCATCAATTTTTGCGGATACAGGTGTCCGTCACATTTGTAATGAACGGCACCCAAAACATCCAGCTCGGCATTGGGTTCCAAAGCTTGGGTAGCCTGTTGATCCAACACATCCACATCCAGCCCTAGACCCCGCGCGGTATGCGCCAACTCGGCTTCCTCATGACCCAATTTCTCCGTTTTGAATAACATTAAAATACCTTTTTGAGTCAGTTCGAAATCAAAACCATCTAATGTGGCCCACTGGTTAAATAATTTACTACTTGCGAGATGCAAATCACGCAAGTTTGCAGCGGATCGATCTACATGAGCCTGATTGGAATGCTTTAAGAATTTCAATCCCCAAGAGATACTGGCCAACGTAGGCTTGACGTAAAATGGGCTTTTACTATCAAACATCCAGCGGATACCTTGTGTCACCACTCCTGGTGCTGCCAATGGTGTAAAGTGACTGGGAACAATCATGCCGGCATTGCCGTATGAACAGCTATTTCCTAAATCATTTTGCTCCAATACCTCTACTTGCCAGCCATCATTTACTAGGTAAAATGCCGAACTCAGTCCTGCGATACCTGCACCGATGATTATAATTTTTCCTTTATTCTGTATTGACACGTTATCTTCTATTTAAATTACATCACCTGAAACCCTAACCAATAGGGATCGTCATCGTCTATAATGATATGATTATACCCTGTAATCCTTGCCCAGCCTTCGACAGATGGAATGATAGCAGGTATACCATCTACCTCGCCTGCTGCAGATTCTACTCGGCCGATAAACTGTGACCCGATGTAGCTCTCGTGGATAAACTCCTCACCTTCTTTTAATTTTCCTTTTGCATACCATTGCGCCATACGTGCCGAGGTTCCTGTGCCACATGGTGAACGATCGAGTGCATTCTCGCCCACCAATACCGCATTTCTACCAGTAGAATCTGATTTCGTCGGCTTCCCGGTCCACTGAATATGGCTTAAACCATAGATATTTTCGTCCTCCGGATGCAAGAACTCATATTTATCATTCAGGAGTCCACGAATTATTTTACCATAATGAATCAGCTGGCTCGCTGAAAATGAACGGATATCTTCAAAGTTTTTTTGCGGATCGATAATGGCGTAAAAATTCCCCCCATAAGCGACATCGACAATCATTTCGCCAAGATCCGGACAGCTTACCGTCAACCCCTCTTGATATAAAAAGGATTTTACATTCGTCAATTTCACGGTTTTGACCTTCTTATCTTCTTGAACATAATCAATCAAAATCAATCCTGCAGGAGTTTCCAACCGAAGTTTACCAGGTACTTTTGGTATGACCAAGCCCTCTTCAATGGCAATGGTCGCCGTGCCTATGGTGCCATGACCACACATCGGAAGACATCCGCTTGTTTCGATATATAGTACACCGGTATCATTGTTGGGATCTGTAGCCGGGTAAAGAATACTACCGCTCATCATATCATGACCTCGAGGTTCGAACATCAACCCTTTTCGAATCCAGTCGTACTCGGCCATAAAATGCAGACGACGCTCCATCATGCTATTACCCTTCAATACCGGACCTCCTCCTGCCACCAACCTTACGGGGCATCCGCAAGTGTGCGAGTCAATACAAAAAAATGTTTTCTTCATTTATCAATTTGATGTACAAAATAGATTTAAATACGTGTCGTCGTAGAGACACCATCCACCATACGTGTTATTCCGAGTTTATTGTCATTTTTCAATTCTGCGGGCAAGAACTCATCCGGCCAGTTTTGGAATGCCAAAGGACGTACAAAACGTTTTACCGCATCAGGACCTACTGAAGTAAATCTCGGATCGGTACACGATGGAAAAGGGCCACCGTGTTGCATGGCATACACCACTTCAACACCGGTAGGCATACCGTTGAACAACAGACGTCCTGCTTTATCTTTGACAACATTGAAAATATCCTCATGGGCTCGAACATCTTCTTTTGTTGCGGCCAAGGTAATCGTCAATTGTCCTTTCAACTGTTGCGCGATTACCAATACTTCCTCATAGTCTTCTGCTTCTACCACTACGCCAAACGGCCCGAAAACCTCTTCACTCAACATCGGATTAGCGATAAAGCTTTTTGCCGAGGTCATGACAACTTTAGGTCGTCCTTGACCTTCGGTTGATTCCGTCGCTGATTCTGAAAGAACGGCAACTCCCCCTTGTGTACTTAATGCAGTTTTATTTTTCTCAAAAGCCGTGTAAATACCCGGGTTCAACATCGTTGCTGGTACAATACTGAAAATTTCTATTTCCAGTGCCTTTTTGAAACGATCCAGACCATCGCCTTTGACGCCGATAAAAACACCTGGATTCGTACAGAATTGCCCTACACCCATTGTCAACGAAGTGGCGTATTCCTTCGCCAAAGTTTCCGCTCTCTCATTTAAGACATTTGTAAACGCAAATACCGGATTAACACTTCCCATTTCTGCAAAGACCGGAATAGGCTCTTCACGTTGATTGGCAATATCAAATAAGGCCTTTCCTCCCCTGTATGAACCGGTAAAACCTACCGCCTTCACTGCCGGATGCGCGGTTAGGTAGGCCCCGACCATGATATCCGTACCCTCTACGTTATTACCCAGAAAATGAGCAAATACACCTTCGGGCCACCCAAAATCTTTCACAGTCGCTGTGATCGCGTCTGCCATAATAGTAGAGGTTTTAGGATGAGCAGGGTGTCCTTTAACGATGACCGAACATCCGGCACCTATTGCGCTGGCGGTATCGCCTCCTGCTGTCGAAAAAGCAAAAGGAAAATTACTGGCACCAAAAACCACAACGGGTCCAATACCTGTACTCAATTTACGTATATCACTTTTACCTTTTTCAGGATCGGCCAGATCAATACGGGCTTCGGTATAGATCCCAGAAGCTACCGCATTGGCATAAGATCGCCACTGTCCTATAGTACGCGCTTTTTCGCCCGTAAGACGAGGCAAAGGCAGTGCCGTTTCGCAATGTGCGGTATCCAATAGCTCTTGTCCCAATAATTCAATCTTGTCCGCCACAGCGTGCATAAAAGCGGCGCGTTCGGCGATGGTCGTCGATTTTAAAAATTGAAATGCTTCACTAGCTAAGTTGACCAATCCTTCTAAATATACTTTTGGTTGATTCATTATTATTTCGTGTTTATTTAAAACGAACTATAGGCGACAGGTATCCACCAATCGCCTACAGCACCGTAAATTATAGACCATCGAGATCTTAACTTAATTTCGGGCGAGTGGCGATACCATCAGCAATTATTTTGTTGATACGATCAGCCTCTTCACCGATCAAGGGTAGTCGCGGTGCACGCACGTGCGGTGTACTGATCCCTTCAGCGGTAGCTGCCAATTTGATATATTGAATTAATTTAGGATGAATATCTAATTCCAGTAATGGCATGAACCAACGGTAAATTTCGACTGCTTTATCAATGTCTCCCGATTTGGAATAATTATATAATGCGACGGTTTCATTTGGGAATGCATCTACTAAACCTGCCACTAAGCCATCAGCACCTAAGAACAATGTTTCTAAACAGATGGTATCTACACCACCTAAAACTTTATAACGATCTCCGAAGCGATTTTTCATACGGGTTACGTTTGCCAGGTCGCGAGTCGATTCTTTTACAGCCTGAATGGTAGGACATGATTCCATTTCTTCGAACATATCTAAAGACACCAATGTACCATAGTCGACCGGGTTATTGTAAATCAGAATAGGCAGATCCGTAGCCACAGCAACCGATTTAAAGTATTCCACAACCTCGCGATCGTCTGCCCTGTATCGCATAGGAGGCAGTAGCATCAAACCATCGGCACCGAGCTCTTTTGCTTTCAAGGCAAAACTAACCGCATTTCTAGTTGTATTCTCCGCAATATTCAAAATTACAGGAACCCTGCCGCCGACTAACTCTACTGCATAAGACAACAACTCAAACTTCTCTTCTGTTTCCAATACAGCTGCGTCTCCTAATGAACCTGCTATGATAATACCATGAATTCCGGCAGCTATCTGTGCTTCGGTATTTTTGGCAAACATGTCATAATCAATATCACCATTCGCTGTAAAAGGGGTCAAAACAGCAGGATAAATTCCATTCCAGTCTAGTTTTTTCATATTTATCGTCAATTGTATTTTATAATTTCAAATATAAATACAATCAAAACCACCTTCTAACCACCTTTTAATAAGTAACAACAGGATTTTAACCTATTGAGGAGTATGAACACCACAAAATCGCCACACCTATTGATATAGCAATGTAATATATTTGTTCACATATTCTTTAGGCGATTCGCCGATTACATTGCGAAACACCCGGTTAAAGTTAGTTATACTGTTGAAACCACATAAGTAAGCCACTGTAGATATGCAATCATACGTACCTGTCCCCAACAAACGACAAGCTTCCCGTACACGTATGTCATTTAAATAGGATACAAAGGTTTTACCTGTACTTTTTTTAAAGAATCTACAAAATGCCTGGGGTGTAAGATGTGCTTGTTCAGCAACTTCGCTTAGTGCGATATTGTCCTTAAAATGTTCATCGATATACCGGCATAGCTTATTGATACGAATAGTGGTAGTCGGTTCATTCTCTACGAAGGAAGCGCCAGAAAGTGGCTTCAATTGACTCGACACACTATTCAAAGCCTTTAGCAAATAGAAAAAATTTATTAACTGATCCATATGATCGGATTTTTTTAAAATCTCAATCCGTCTACGCACTTGGCTCAAATACGTATTTGGCACACGGAATCCCCTCTGATTGTTACTGATAAAATCTAACAACACCCCTAACTCCGGCAGATCAAGCATACCTGCTAGACGCCCCTTTACATTAAAGAAAACGGACACTGACCGAGCGAAACCACCAACTTGCTCATTTTTAAAAACGTGAGGCTGATTAGAGCCTAACAAAAAAATATCGTCTTTTTTAAAATTGTGCAAACTGTCCTCAACCAGCAACTGACCGGTACCCTCTACGATCCAGATCAATTGATATTCCTCATGTCTATGCATATGAGGGTAAAATCGCTCCAGAATGTCTTCCTGTACAAACAGCGTCCTATCTTTAGGAACGGGTACATTATAATGAATTGGCTTCATAGTGTCGTAAATTAGGTTTTACACAAACAGATTAAAATCTACGTCCAATATAATAATTAAATCGCGTCATACGCAAGACAAAATCAAAACATGCTAAAAAATGCACGTCTCTTGTTAAAATTGGGTAAATAAACTTTATGTAATAAAAGCATCTTTGTAAAATAACAACCAGTTGTTCTTTATTCTTTTTCGCGCTACGGAACAACGAATGGTCTGATTGGAAGTCTGTCCAATTAGGGAAAAGTATGTAAATTAAACTATAACTAATCCAAGAAAAATTGTAACAGTTATGAATAGACTAAACAAAATATCTATTATTTTACTCAGTGCCATCCTGTGTTGGAGTTCTCACGTTGCAGCTCAACAAAATGAGCATCCGGTATGGACTGCGACAAAGAAGCAACCTGCAACCTTAGGCATCGATAAAGGAAAAAAATCCTTTAATCTGAATAGCCTAAAAATTGAACTACTAAACAGTTCACAAACGTTGGCATCACTTAAGCCGCTTGACGGAGACGATACATTCGACTATACCGTTACCGAACTATTAGACAAAAGAGACCGAAATAAATTTTTCCATTTTGGAGACATCAATATACACATCAGGCCGACTTCATCCGAGAAATGGACACTCTACTCTTCTGCGGAAAATCGTAAAGATGTAACCGCGATTACCTCTAACGGAAATACACTTTACTCGGCAGATATCACGTCCACCATGAATGGAGCTCCTTTGCAAGTCTTACGCTCCTGGGAGAATGAGAATGGAGACTTAATCCTGAAATTTCAATTGGTAAACACCACCAATGAAGTTTACGAAATTGGTTCATTGGGTATCCCTTTACCCTTCAACAATAATATGGACTGGAAAAACCTGGAACAGGCACACGCGCAAAACGTCTTTTATGACCCTTACATCGGTAAGGATGCCGGATACTTGCAAGTCAACCACCTGCACGGCAAAGGATCCAGTTTACTCGTACTACCGGAAAAAAACAGTGGTTTTGAAGCCTATAATCCGCTCCTGACGGACCCTACTCCAAAGAGTATCACGTTTGAAGGGTTTCACGAATGGATGGTACACAGTAAGGCCTATGCAGAGACGGATTGGAAGGGTGTAGAACAATGGAATACACCAACCTCCACAATACTAAAGCCCGGAGAAACCAAAACTTATGCATTACGTTTTGTATTAGCGCCCGGTATCAAAGAAATTGAGAACACTTTACAGGCCCACAACAGACCCGTAGCTATTGGTGCTCCCGGATATTTAGTACCATTGGATGCTCCGGCAAAACTATTTTTAAAACACACACAGAAAATAGCAAAAATATCCGTTTATCCTGACGGAGCCCTCACCATCAACAAGGACAAAAGCACCAAAAACAAATGGTCTGCTTTTGAAGTAACAGGCAACAAATGGGGACGTGCTCGCCTTACGCTAACCTACAAGGATGGTAGTGAACAGACCATTCACTATAAAGTAATCCAACCGGAAAAAGATGTGGTCAATAGCCTCGGTAATTTTTTAACCACAGTGCAGTGGTTCGACGACAAAAACGATCCCTTTCTTCGCGCACCATCCGTAATCACCTACGATTATGAGACTAAACAACACCTTACCCAATCGCAGAACGCCTGGTTTTCAGGGTTGAGCGACGAAGCCGGAGCCGCCAGTTGGTTGGCCGCCATGATGAAACAAATCGTTCAACCCAACAGAAATGAAATAGACAAAATGAAGCGCTTTGTCCACGAGACCATGTATGGAAAAATCCAAAAGACAGAAGGTGATACGAAATATGGTGTTGTTAAAAGTCTATTCTATTACGAACCCGATTCTATGCCTAAGGGAACGTATAGTGATAGCATCAATTATAAAACCTGGGCAGCATGGCCTAAAAAAGAGGCCGATAATATGGGTCGTTCTTATAATTACCCTCATGTCGCAGCAGCACACTGGGTAATGTATAGACTAGCTAGAAACTACAATCAACTGGTACAGGAAGAAAGCTGGCAAACTTACTTGGACAGGGCATTCCGAACGACCATAGCTATGATAGAAAAAGCGCCATATTACGCACAGTTCGGACAAATGGAGGGAAGTATATTTCTCCTTATTTTACAAGATCTAAAAAGGGAAGGTTTGACAGATGCGGCATCACAGTTAGAGGCAGCAATGTTAAAACGTGCACAACACTGGAAGGCTTTGAAATATCCATTTGGTAGCGAAATGCCATGGGACTCGACAGGACAGGAAGAGGTATATATGTGGTCGAGATACTTTGGGATTGATGAAAAAGCGGAAGTGACCTTAAATGCGATACTTGCCTATGATCCGACGGTCCCACATTGGGGTTACAATGGCAGCGCGCGCCGTTATTGGGATTTCGTATACGGCGGTAAACTGTCACGTATAGAAAGACAGCTTCACCATTATGGTTCTGCTCTCAATGCGATCCCCGTCCTGACTGCCTACCGCGACACACCGACAGATTTTCATCTATTGCGCGTGGGGCACGCCGGCACATTGGGTGCTTTAGCCAATGTTACTGAAGAGGGATTTGCTCCGGGTGCCTTCCATTCCTTCCCTTCGACATTGGCCAATGATGGTATATCTGGCGACTATGGCTGCGGATTCTATGGTTATGCGGTAAATTCGGGTACCTATATCATCAAACATCCCGAGTTTGATTGGTTGGCTTTTAGCGGAAACCTCAAAAAGGTTAAAAATAAAATCGAGGTGGAAGTAAAAACAGCTTCCCGTGGGCGTATATTCCTAGCAGAAGAAAATCTGTACACTACTTTAGACGCGGGAGAAATCGCATATTTTTCTTATGACACCAAATCTAGAACGGTAGAGTTGACCCTGAGTGACCAACAAGCAAAAATTGCTCCTTACACACTGATCAATCTCAATGCGGAAAGTGGGTACACCATAGAAGGATTTGAAAAAGATCAACTGGGACGGTACAAAATTCCGAGCTCTACCTTAAAAGTAAAACTGAATAAAAAAATATAATCGATTATCATCAATTGGTTTAATGTGGAGTTGGTTTTCAACTTCGCATTTTTTTATTTAGCTTCAATCAGAAAATAAAATATAAAAAAATGTTTCCGTCACAAACTTATACCGAACGTCGAAATATACTGAGCAGCTCGATAGCCAATGGCATGGTCCTATTCTTGGGAAATATCGACAATCCAATCAATTTTGAGCACAACACCTATCCATTCAGACAAGACAGTACTTTTTTGTACTACATCGGCATTCAGACGCCGCGATTGGCTGCTATAATTGACATCGATGAGCGCAAGACCATCTTATTTGGCAATGAAATGACTATCGACGACGTTGTATGGATGGGCAGACTGGCTACCCTGCGCGAAAAGGCCGAGTTATCCGATATTACCGAAATTCAGCCTTTTGAAAAACTGTATGATTACATCCGAAAATCAAACCGCAGCATACATTATTTACCCCCTTATCAATCGCATAACAAAATATTGCTACAAGACCTCTTTGGTATTTCTATACAACAATTGGCTCCATCTACCGTATTGCTACGTGCAATTGCAAAACAAAGAAATATCAAGCAGGATTTTGAACTTCAAGAGATTGAAAAAGCAGTAAATGTAGCTGTGGACATGCACAGAATGGCGATAGAAATCACAAAGCCAGGCTTCAAAGAGTATGAGATCACAAATGCTATCCAATATTATGCACAAAATCACGAAACTATTTTCTCCTATCCACCGATCGTAACCAAACGTGGTGCAATATTGCACAATCATTATCAGCAAAACACCTTACAAATCGGGGA
Organism: Sphingobacterium olei; assembly: GCF_005048855.1. Classification (GTDB taxonomy): domain Bacteria; phylum Bacteroidota; class Bacteroidia; order Sphingobacteriales; family Sphingobacteriaceae; genus Sphingobacterium; species Sphingobacterium olei. The sequence goes on along the minus strand of NZ_SUME01000001.1, from coordinate 60,620 downwards.
TATGGTACTCAACGATTCGGGTGTTGAAACCTCACTTGGCTATTGTTCAGATTTAACACGGACTTACCCTGTCGATCAGCGATTTACACCCCTTCAGGAGGACATTTACGCTATCGTATTAAATGCGTTAAAAAAAGGAGAAAGTTTACTCCAACCCGGTAAAAAGTTTATAGACATCTATTACGAGACCTGTGAAGAATTGGTGGGCGGGCTGATACAACTCGGATTTATGAAAGGAAATCCAAAAGAAGCTGTTGCCAACAATGCACATACGTTATTCTTCCAGTGTGGCTTAGGTCATATGATGGGACTGGATGTGCACGACATGGAAGACTTAGGCGAGCAATATGTAGGGTATACAGACGACGAACCAAAGAATACAACGTTATTTGGATTAAAATCACTGCGCCTAGGCAAAGCACTTGAACCAGGCAATGTACTTACGGTAGAACCCGGTATCTATATCATACCCGAACTCATTGATCAATGTAAAGCCAATAAAATGTTTACAGATTTTGTGAACTATGACAAATTAATGCGGCACCAAAATTTCGGAGGGATACGGATTGAAGACAACTACGTAGTCACTCCTACTGGATACCGCAGAATAGGTAACTACCTGGAACGAGAAGTACAAGAAATTTACACCCTTAGACAAAAATCCCTTTAAGAAAATGATAAAAGTCCCCTTACTTACACTTATAATATATCTTTTCATCTTTCCCTTTTCAACAATAGCACAGTTGCAATGGACCGAAGATGGAAACGGCATATATCAATTCTCTGAAAACAATGGCATTCAGGTATATGATGTCCGTTCAAACACGATAACAGATACTTTTTTGCCTGCTGCATTATTAATTCCCCAAGGCGCTACCAAACCTTTGGCTGTACAGAGTTTTCAGATTTCGTCCAATGGAAAAAAACTGTTGCTATTCACCAACACACAACGTGTGTGGCGAGAGAATACGCGAGGCGATTATTGGGTATTCGACAGAGATGACAACAAATTAACCCAATTAGGAAAAGGACTTCCTAGGGCTTCTCTGATGTTTGCTAAATTTTCTCCCGACGGCACAAAGGTAGCCTATGTTTCCAAAAACAACATCTACATAGAAGATATGTTCTCATGGCAATACGAACAGGTCACGGATGATGGCACCGATCGTCTTATCAATGGTACCTTTGACTGGGCTTACGAAGAGGAATTTGGTACAAAGGATGGTTTTCGCTGGTCTCCCGATGGGCACAAAATTGCATATTGGAAACAAGACGCCCGCAATACGCGTAATTTTTTGATGATCAACAATACAGACAGCCTTTATTCGTACACCATTCCCGTAGAGTATCCGAAAGTGGGTCTTGATCCTTCGGGAACTACTATATGGCTTTACGATATAAAACAGAAACACGCGGTAAAAGCACAGGTCAATGGAGATGAAGTTCAACATTATATTCCGCGAATGGAATGGGTATTAGATTCCGAATCGATTATTCTCCAACAATTAAATCGAAAACAAAATAGCAGCAAGATTATCCTTGCAGACGCGAGGACGGGCAAAAGCCGTACGATCCATACCGAAGAAGATTCAACTTGGATTGATATCAAGGCGAGATGGAACAATGGAGATCCCAGCGGATGGGATTGGATTGATGATGGAAAAGCTTTTATATGGGTTTCTGAGAAAGGAGGATATAGGCAACTATACAAAATAAATCTGCAGGGCAAAGAAACACTCCTCAGCAAAGATGCATTCGATATTATTCAAATAGATCTTTTAGATCTTAAAAATAGAACAATTTACTTTTCAGCATCGCCAAATCAGGCTACGCAGAAGTACTTATATCGGATGGATCTAAATGGCGGAAAAGCCATCCGGATTACGCCAACATCCTTTACCGGAACAACGAGTTACGAAATTTCTCCAAATGGAAAAATTGCGCAATTTCAAATCAGCGGCACCGCTTATATGGCGTCAGGCGCTGTGGTTTCCTTACCTGAACACAACGAAATCGTACCTTCGCAAAGATCTTTCTCTGCAGACTCTTCGGTACCAAAAGCTGAATTTTTCAGTGTAACCACATGTGACGGCATAGAACTGGACGGATGGGTAATGAAACCGAAGAATTTTGATCCAACAAAAAAATACCCTATTGTATTCTTTGTATACGGTGAGCCAGCCATGCAGACCGTCACCGACAATTTCTATACCGGCAAGAATCGCCTATATAATGGAAGTATGGCTGACGATGGTTACCTATATGTATCGTTGGAAAATAGAGGTACACCTGCTCCCAAAGGACGCGAATGGCGTAAGTCTATTTACAGAAAGGTCGGCATCATCAATATCCGAGATCAGGCTATGGGTGCCAAGGAAGTATTCAAATGGGACTATGTAGACACCACCCGTGTTGCTGTATGGGGATGGAGCGGAGGAGGAGCATCTACGCTTAATCTCTTGGGTCAGTATCCTGAAATTTATCAAACAGGTATATCCATTGCTCCAGTCACCAACCAACTACTTTATGACAATATCTATCAAGAGCGTTATATGGGGTTACCTCAAGAGAATAAAGCGGATTTCATAAACGGGTCTGCCCTTACCTATGCAAAAAATATCCAAGGAAATCTATTATTGATCCACGGTACAGGAGATGATAACGTACATTACCAAAACGCAGAAGTATATATTAATGAGCTCATCAAATACAACATCCCGTTCCAAATGATGGCCTATCCTAATCGGAGCCATTCCATTAGTGAAGGAGAAGGTACCAGCGCGCACTTAAGTAACCTATTTACGACTTTCTTAAAACAACACTGCCCTCCAGGCGCTAGATAAAAAACCATGAAAAGATTATTATATCTTACCCTATCACTATGGATCTGCTACCTAGCTCCTGGTCAAGCGCAGTTTATGAAAGCCAAAGAAATCTTCAGCCGGGCCGATTCCCTTCGTGGTGAATTAACACCACTACGTACCTGCTATGATATTCAATATTACCACTTAGATGTAGAGGTCGATATCGACAATAAATTCATTTCGGGTTCGAATTTATTCCGGTTTCGGGCAGTAGATGATTTTACTAAACTTCAGTTTGATTTGTTCGACAACTTGTCCGTTGATAAAGTAGAATACGCGGGGAAAGTACTCCCTTTTAGCAGAGCATTCAATGCTGTATTTATAGAATTTCCAAGTACCATAGAAAAAGGTAAAGTAGACTCCTTTACCGTTTACTATTCCGGAAATCCCATTCAAGCCACGAGGGCACCCTGGGATGGTGGCTTTGACTGGAAAAAAGACAGCAACGGCAAACCTTTCGTTGCTACGGCTTGCCAAGGCTTGGGAGCGAGCGTATGGTGGCCCAACAAGGATCATCAATCGGATGAAGTAGATAGCATGTTGATCTCGGTATCGGTGCCAAAAGATCTTATCAATGTTTCAAATGGACGGTTGGTTGGCGTTGAAAACAGCTCCGATGGTTACAAAACGTACCACTGGAAAGTAATCAACCCCATCAACAATTATAATGTTGCATTAAACATTGGCGATTATATACATTTCAGCGAAGTCTACACAGGTGAAAAGGGAAGTTTGGATGTAGATTATTACATATTACGAGAAAATAATCAACAGGAAAAGGTAAGTCATTTGAAAAAGAATGTACGGGAAACCTTAAAAGCATTTGAACATTGGTTCGGCTCTTATCCCTTTTACGAAGATGGATATAAGATTGTCGAAACAGCCCATTTGGGAATGGAGCATCAGAGTGCGATAGCGTATGGCAACAAATATCAAAATGGATATCTGGGACGCGACGGTTCAAATACGGGCTGGGGTAAAAAATGGGATTTTATTGTCGTACATGAATCAGGACATGAATGGTTTGGCAATAATATTACGGCGGCCGATTTAGCGGATATGTGGATTCACGAAAGTTTCACAAATTATTCTGAAGCACTATTTATTGATTATTTCTATGGAAAAGAAGCTAGTCAAGCCTATGTTCATGGGAATAGACCTGGAATACTAAATGATAAACCACTTCAGGGACCATACAAGGTTAACAAGGAAGGCTCTGGAGATATGTATATCAAAGGAGGTGTATTGCATAATATGGTTCGTACGATCATCGATAATGACGATAAATGGAGAAGTATCCTGAGAGGTTTAAATGAAAAATTTTACCATAGCCAAGTCGATTATCACGATATAGTAACCTATATCTCCAAAGAAGCGGGTATTGATTTTTCTAGTATATTCGAGCAGTATGTTAAAAACACAAGTATCCCTACGTTAGAGATTACTTTTGACAATTCTGGTCAACCATTTGGAAGATGGGTCAGCGAGGTTGAAGGATTTAATATGTCGATTCACATCGGGACAAAAGGGAATAAAAAACAGCTTATAAACCTTACGAATTCGTTTAAACGTGTAACCATTCCAGGACTGACAAAAGAAAATTTAGAAATAGACACCTATAATTATTATATCGGCGTTTTAGTGCAATAAATGACCAATAAAAGCGTTTTCCAATATAGTCTGCAACCCCCAACATAATTACATAAATTATGTTGCTTTTTTGTGGAGATACGTTATCATAAACGATTTTTTTTCATTAGGTTTGCATTTAATTATAATATAGAACAATTCTTACCAAATGGGATTATTTAATTGGTTTACGCAAGAAGTTGCAATCGACTTAGGGACAGCGAATACCTTGATTATTCATAATGATAAAGTAGTAGTGGATGAACCATCTATCGTTGCTTTTGACCGCACGACCAACAAAGTGATTGCGATCGGAAGACAAGCCATGCAAATGGAGGGTAAAACACACGACAATATAAAAACCGTAAGACCATTGCGCGATGGTGTGATTGCTGATTTTACGGCGGCAGAACATCTAATCCGGGGCATGGTAAAATTAGTAAATGGTGGTAAATCTTGGTTTTTCCCATCCCTCCGTATGGTGGTATGTATTCCTTCTGGGATTACGGAAGTAGAAAAACGTGCCGTACGTGATTCAGCCGAAATTGCCGGCGCAAAAGAGGTCTACCTCATTCATGAACCCATGGCTGCTGCTGTCGGCATAGGTATCGATGTAGAAGAACCCGTTGGTAACATGATTATTGATATAGGTGGCGGAACAACAGAGATAGCCGTTATCGCGTTATCCGGAATTGTTTGTGATCAATCTATTCGCGTAGCCGGAGACAATTTTGATTCAGATATCGTTCAATATATTCGTCGTCAGCATAATATCATGATTGGTGATCGCACAGCAGAGAAAATCAAAATCGAAGTAGGGGCTGCTCTTCCGGAATTACAAGATCCACCTGAAGATTTTGCTGTTCAGGGTCGTGACTTGATGACCGGTATTCCGAAACAAATAACAGTATCATATACGGAAATTGCGCACTGTTTGGACAAATCCATTTCTAAAATTGAAGAAGCAATTTTGAAAGCTTTAGAAATAACCCCGCCGGAACTCTCAGCCGACATCTACCAAACCGGTATCTATCTGACTGGAGGAGGTGCTTTGCTACGAGGACTAGACAAGCGTATACAAGCCAAAACTAAATTACCTGTCCATGTTGCCGAAGATCCTCTACGCGCCGTAGTACGAGGTACTGGTATTGCTTTAAAAAACATCGGACGATTCAAATTTTTAATGCAATAATATATGAAAGAGACTTGCATGCGTTACAGCTCCCAACAAGACGGTTAAAAAAATAATTCATGCAAGCTTTCTCGCCATTTAATGGCAGTTTATTCGGATGATATATATATCGGCGCGATATAGAAAAGCATTACTTCTTCTATATCGCGTACTTATTAAATAACGCAATGAAGTAGTAAAGAAACATGAAAAACCTATGGCTCTTCCTAGTTAGATATAATGCCTTTTTTTGGTTCATATTGTTTTTTGTGCTTTCCATTCTCTTAATAGTTCGAAATAACAATTTTCAACGCACTTCTTTCGTGAACTCGTCTAGTGTCGTAGTGGGATCTTTTTATGAAAAAGTGAATTCATGGAAAAGTTACCTCGCATTATCTTCTACCAACGAACAATTAGCTTTAGAAAACGCCAAGTTACGCCAACGGTTAGAGAATTATATCGGTAAAGACACGCTAGATGGTGTTAAATTAGTTGATTCTATAGATATCGACAGATATGAATTTATCGTCGCCTCCGTCGTGAATAACAGTATTCATCAGAAAAGTAATTTTTTGACCTTGAACAAAGGCAGTAAGGACGGCGTCGAACTCGGGATGGGTGTCATCACCTCTAACGGAGTTGTCGGATCTGTGTTAAATGTATCGGCCCATTTTAGCACCGTAAAATCTCTACTGCATCCAGATACAAAAATATCGGTCACCTTAGATAGTACCGCAGACGCTTTCGGATCTTTAGTTTGGGGTAATAATACAAACTCACGCTATGCAATGATTCGAGACATCCCGAATCACATCAAAGTTTACACAGGTCAAGCCGTGTTCACCTCTGGTTATTCTACATTGTTTCCCAAAGGCATCAAAGTAGGTCATATTATTGAATCTGGCATTACATCTGGCGAGAGCTTTAAAGACATACGCATTTTACTGACCACCAATTTTTCTAACTTAAGTCATGTGTATATTGTAAAAGACAGGTTAGCTATGGAAAAAATAGGACTCGAAGCCACAAATAAAGACAATGGGTAGAATTATAATCAACAATATAATACGTTTTGTAGTTTTGATAGTGCTTCAAGTCGCATTATTTAAGAACATAGGTTACTATAATTTAGCTACTCCTTTCCCTTATATTTTATTTCTATTCCTCCTTCCTATCGGTATACCCAACCTCCTTCTGTATAGCGTTGCTTTCCTCACAGGGCTTACTGTAGATGCATTTTATGACACTATCGGTATCCATGCTGCGGCTTGCGTGGCATTTGTGTGGTTTAGGATATTTTTCCATAAGATTACCCTAGAGGCGGATCTCCGGAACTCGTTCGAAACACCTACCTGGAGCGAGATGGGATTCAAATGGTACAGTACCTATATCTTATTTGGAACTTTAGCACATCATCTTGTATTGTATTTGGTCGAAGTATTCTCTTTCCAAAATATACTTTATACCTTAGCTAGTGTTGGACTAAGCAGTGTATTTACCATCACAGTAATTTTTATAATCGGAGTACTTACATACAAGCGCAAATCGCGTTTGGGAAATTAATGATTTATGAATAGTTTTTTTGAGCGAAAATTTGTCATACAAGGAATATTTATTGCAATAGCACTAGTTATTGTCGCTCGATTGTTTTATTTACAAATCATTGATGACTCCTTTCTGTTATCCGCAAACAATAACGTTTTGCGTAAAGTTATCGTTTACCCAGCACGTGGCATTATTTTAGATAGAAATAGTAAAGTCATCGTTCAAAACGAGCCAGTATATGATCTTTTAGTAACTCCGAGAGAAGTAAAAGATATTGATACTGCATTATTATGCCAACTCATCAATATCGATATGGAGGGATTTAAAAACCGTATGGCAAAAGCCCGTGCGCACTCTCCCTATCGCGCATCACAGTTCGAGAAACTAATTTCTTCCGAAACCTATGCACGTCTGCAAGAACATTTGCACAAGTTTAGAGGTTTTTATGTCCAGAATAGAACGGTAAGAAGCTATCCCGATAGCATCGCCGCTCAATTTTTAGGGTACATACAAGAAGTAAATGACAGGGATATCGAACGATCTAATGGTTTTTATAAACCTGGCGATTACATCGGCGCAAGTGGTGTTGAACGCTCCTATGAAGAACTATTAAGAGGAAAGCGAGGGTTAAAAAATCTGATGGTTGATGCGCTGAATAGACCAAAGGGTGTATTTATGGAAGGTAAATACGACACATTAGCGGTTTCCGGAGACGGGCTTGTATCGTCCTTGGATATCGAACTGCAAATATTGGCCGAACAACTTATGAAAAATAAGCTCGGGTCTGTTGTAGCTATCGAACCTTCTACCGGAGAGATCTTAACATTCGTCAGTAGCCCTTCTTATGACCCGAATCTCATGGTGGGGAAAGATCGTGGGAACAACTACATGGATATGCTCAACGATCCCACCAAGCCCATGTTTATTCGACCTATCCAAGCATCTTACCCACCAGGTTCTGTTTTTAAAGTCGTGGCAGCCCTTACAGCCCAGCAAGCCGGTGTAATCGATCAGCATACCATATTTAATTGCCCCGGTGGATATCGGTATGGAAGAAATGCGATAATGAGGTGTACGCATGTAGATGGCCCTACTAATCTCGTCAAATCCATACAGATGTCGTGTAACACGTATTACGGCTATGTATACGCCAAAATGATAGATTCTAGAGGTCTCTCTGGACCTAAAGCGTATGATTTATGGCGTGAAGCACTTTTGAAATTTGGTTTAGGACATAGACTCGGTATAGATCTCCCTGGTGAAAAAGGAGGTTCCGTCCCTGAATCAAGCTTCTATACCAAAGGATATGGCAATGAAAAATGGAGATCCAGCTACAACATTTCCCTGTCTATTGGACAAGGAGAATTGGGTATTACCCCGTTACAGATGGCTAATGTTATGGCGATCGTCGCCAACAGGGGTTTTTATTATAGACCTCACCTGATCAAGGGTATTGGTGAGAAAAAAATCGTCAAGGAGGAGTTTACAGAAAAAATATCCGCGGGTGTAGATGCCAAATACTACGAGCCAGTAATTGAAGGCATGAGTCGTGCTGTCAATATGGGAGGAACAGCCGCCAGTGTACGCATTCCCGGAATTGAGATGTGTGGAAAGACTGGAACAGTTCAGAATCCGCATGGCCAAAACCACGCTGTATTTTTTGCATTTGCTCCTCGAGAAAATCCGAAGATAGCAATCGCCGTATTTGTAGAAAATGCAGGATATGGCGGTACTTGGGCGGGACCAATTGCCAGTATGCTTGTCGAAAAGTATTTAAATGACACGATCACCTTACCGAAGTACATCCAAGATCGCATATACAATGCAAACTTGTTGCCTAAGGTCGAGAAAAAAGCATCAGCGATAAAAAAGAATCCGACAACCATTAAAAAAGACACAGTTAAAACGCCAAGACAAATCGCACAGACCGCCGATAAAAAAGAACTTTTAGTTCACCATAGCCAGGTTAGAAGAACGCATGAATAAACTACAGAACAATAGCTTTCTTGGTCGGATAGATTGGATTACAATAGGTCTATGGTTTCTATTATGTCTGATTGGATGGTTTAATATTCATGCTGCAGTATTTGATCCTGAGCATCCCGGTCTCTTCAATTTGGATACAAATTATGGGAAACAATCTATTTTCATTTTTACGGCAGTCATTATTGGATTTTGTATTCTTATTATCGACTCCCGATTCTTTATTTCCACAACGCCTATACTCTACATTGCTGTTATTCTATTGTTGGTTGCTGTATTAGTCATCGGTCGAAATGTGGGTGGTAACCAAGCTTGGATCCCCATTGGAAGCTTCAGATTACAACCCTCCGAATTTGGCAAATTAGTTACATGTCTATTATTAGCTTACTATCTTAATACGCAATCTAATAAAACCCCAAATAAAAAAACATTACTCATCGGGACTTGTATCGTTCTCTTTCCCGTCGGATTGGTCATGCTACAACCCGACACAGGTTCTGCCCTAGCTTTTTTCTCTTTAGTTTTTGTCTTTTATAGAGAGGGTTTCCTGAGTAACCTATTCTTGATTTTGGGAGCACTTGCTATTTTACTTTTTGTATTGGCTCTATTGATAAATCAGTGGATACTAATTGGAGTTATTGTTGTGCTGTCATTGTTTTTCATCTTATTGTTTCGTAAACGTCGAAAGAACATTATCAACATAGGCTTGTTATTCGTGGCTTCCTCTATTTATATCCTAGGAGTAGATTTTGCTTACGAACAAATATTACAACCGCACCAAAGAAATCGTATTGATATTATTTTAGGAAAAATGCATGATCCAAGGGGGCAAGGCTACAATTTAAATCAATCCAAAATAGCCATCGGATCAGGACAACTTTTTGGAAAAGGCTATCTCCAAGGCACGCAAACGAAATATAACTTTGTGCCTGAACAAAGCACCGATTTTATTTTTTGTACGGTAGGCGAAGAATGGGGGTTTGCAGGGTCGGTATTCCTTATTTGTATTTATCTTACTCTCTTGCTGCGAATCGTCAATATTGCGGAACGACAGCGCACCACCTTTGCACGTATATATGCCTATGGTGTAGCTTCCATACTGTTCTTCCATTTTTTTATAAATATAGGGATGACAATAGGCATTGTACCCGTAATCGGTATTCCACTTCCATTTATAAGCTATGGTGGATCATCCTTGTGGAGTTTCACAATATTATTATTTATTCTGCTTCGCTTTGATTCGACCCGTAAAGGACTGGGGCAAATCTAAATTCTATCCAAGACCCAACGAATAGCGTTATCGATAATTTCTTGCGGGTTTTCACAAAACTGCTCATTAACCCGACTCGCTAAAATTGCATTTATCGAAATGGCATGGTGTCCAAACATGTTAGCCAATGCATAGATACCTGCAGTCTCCATCTCCAAATTAGTAATTCGCCTTCCCTCCATAGCAAAGACATTTGCTGTCTTTATCAAATCGGGATATACATTATGAGAACGAACATTACGACCTTGAGGGCCATAAAATCCTGGAGCCGTCATGGTTATGCCACGGGGTAAATCCTTTGCAAATTTTTCAATTAGCCTTTCACTTGCCTTTCCCACATACGGGCTAAAGCTCAATCTTGGAAATTGTAACGCAATTTCCTTCTTTATCCGGAGTTCAACATCTGTATATGGCTTGATATAATATTGCATTAATGCATCAAAGCCGATTGCATATTCACTGGCAAGAATAGTCCCTATCGCAATATTGCCCTGAATAGAACCTGATGTGCCAATGCGAATAATATCTAAAGATGTCAGTTTGGCTTTCAATACCTTGGTTGTAAAATCGATGTTAACCAATGCATCAATCTCATTAATAACAATATCAATATTATCGGTTCCAATTCCTGTAGAGATCACGGAAATACGCTTCCCCCGCAATGTTCCCGTATGCGTTATAAACTCCCGTTTACCCTTTTTCACATCTAGCGTATCAAAGTACTGAGACACAATAGATACTCGATCAGGATCTCCGACAAAAATTATAGTCTCTGCTAAGTCTTCCGGCTTTAGATTTAAATGGTAAATACTCCCATCCCCATTTAATATCAATTCTGAATCAGCTATCATATCGTATATAAATAAGAGGCTTTAACATCTCTCAAATTTTCCATTTTCTTAATCACAATATTTACCTGTAATTTACGGATTTCTATCTTTATAACACAATTATTATCAAAACGCTGATCCACAATCGTAACCTGTTCCTCTTTTAAAATACGCATTACTTCATTCATCTGTAAATATTCGAATGCCACCCGATAAACATCATTAACAGTCTTCTCCACAATCTCAGCATTGGTCATCGCGTCTAAAGTAGCTGTTTTATATGCGTTTATAAGTCCGGGCACACCCAGCAGCGTACCACCGAAATAACGCACTACTACAACCAGAACATTCGTAATATCTTTAGAAAGCAACACATTTAGTATCGGTCGCCCCGCGGTACCTGAAGGTTCACCATCATCATTTAGTCGAAATACATTTCGATCGGGTGTAAGCCGATAAGCCCAGCAGTGGTGGTGCGCTTTCGGATGCATGGCTTTAAGTTTAGCTATGATATCTTTTAATTTGGATTCGTCTTTAAAAGGAGAAGCATACGCAATAAATTTACTGCCCTTGTCTCTAAATATACCTTCCACTCCTGTCTCAATAGTATAATACGTGTCTTCAAATAAACTCACAGATATGCAATTAATAAAACTGATATGATAGCTAAAAATAATCCGATTTGATTGATTTTGCTTAATTTTTCTTTAAAAATTACAATCCCCACAATACCACCTAATACAATGACACCAATGTTCATAGCAGTAAATACGATGGAAGGATTATCCGGCAACGCACGGTGTGCCTTCATATAAAGATATATATTCCCAAAATTGAATACACCCAACAATAATCCCCAGCTAATGGCATTTTTATCCAGGTTTCTCTTCAGAATTGCTATTTGGTAACCTAAGATTGCGAAAGCGACCAACATAGAAAGTACAAATACGATAAACATTGATGTGAGGTAGGGTACCTCAGCATACTGCGCTATCTGTTTAAATAAGACATCTATAATTCCCATACCTATAAACACAACTAAGGGATAAATCCACACGTCCCTACGCGATTCTTTTGCCTGTTTATTCCAACTGATTGAACATATAATTGCTACTATCCCTACTCCGATTCCAATCATTTTAGCCCATAGCACTTCTTCTCCAAATACGACAAAAGAAGCTATCAATGGAATAAACAAGGAAAGTCGTTGTGCTATATCAGTCTTGACAATACCACTGGTTCGGATAGCTAACGCAATAAAAATAAAAAGGGTGGGCAACAATATTGCCAAGGAGATATAGATCATAAAAGGCCACTGCTGTGCATTACTATTCGACAAATCTGGTTTTAGGAGAAAGTAGGTCATTAAAACAGCAACAGGATAATTCCATAGCACCAATTGCTGCGTATCCACTTGCTTGGATCGGGCTACTTTAATTACAATAGAAACAGTTACGCTAAAGAGTACACTTAAGAATACGAATATCATTTACAAAATTATTAGGCATCAATAGTACAAAAATTCTACAAATTAAGACGGTTTATTATTTCATATCTCTTTCTTTTTTTGCCAACATATACATTAATCTCATATTGATTCATCCAAATTTTCAAAAATAAAACGTATATACATTTAAAATATCATAAAAAAAATCAATAATTTTTTACACTTTTTTTAATAAAAATATCACTTAAAATACTCAATAAAATTGTTAAAAATATATAAAAAAACAACATAATAAAAAATTTAATTATCTATTTTTAAGATATTTAACAATAAAAACAACAAAAAAAAACACTAAAACAATATAAATTTAACGCCATTTTTATCAATAAAAACAACAGATAATAACCAATTATTTAAGAAATAATTTTAAAAAAACTTGCATAATAATTTTATTGATATTACCTTTGGATCAACAAATCAGAGACATGCATAACGCTACAACATATACTTTTTTTTATTCCTTTTATTATCCTAAATAAGAGCAGGGACGAATATAGCATTGTAGCAGCACAACATATAGATAGTCCCGAAATGAAACGGGACTTTTCGTTTTTAAAGAACAACATAGAAAAATGAGTATAAAAATTGCAATCCAAGGCGTAAAAGCATCTTTTCATGAAGAGGCCGCATTCAAATATTTCGGAAAAGATATCGAAACGATTGAGTGTGAATCCTTCAAGAAAACCTGTGAGATGCTTAAACACGGAAAAGCAGATTATGTAGTAATGGCTATTGAAAATTCAATCGCTGGGAGTATTCTTCCAAACTATAACTTATTAAGAGATTATAGATTTCATATCATTGGAGAGGTACACTTAAATATCCAGCAAAATTTGTTAGCCTTACCCGGTGTAAAACTCAGCGATATCAGAACCGTTGAATCTCACCCTATCGCTATCCGTCAATGCGATGAATTCTTAAGTGACCACCCGGATTGGGCGATCCGTGAGGGAATGGACACAGCAGGCTGTGCAAAGCGGATCAAAGAAGAGAAGTTGACCACAACTGCCGCTATTGCAAGTGAATTCGCGGCTAAAATTTACGGGTTGAATATTCTAGAAAAACGCATAGAGACACACAAGAAAAATGCCACCCGATTCCTCGTATTATCCAACGAAGTCGTGGAACAAAAGAATGCAAACAAAGCATCTTTATCATTCCAGACGGGAAACTCTGTAGGCTCATTAGCTAGTGTATTACAGTGTTTTGCAGAGCAGCATGTAAATTTAAGCAAGATTCAATCCATGCCGGTTGTTGGTCGTCGAAATGAGTACGATTTCTACGTTGATGTAGAATGGAAAAAACAAGCTGATTATGATGCTGCTATCCGCAAGGTGCTTAAACACACGGTCAATTTCAGCATTATGGGCGAATACATTAAAAATGAAAAAGTATAAGTAACTCATCATATCGTAAATAAAAAAATTCCAAATAAAATAAAATGAAACATTCATTAGACATCCTTCCTTTAAAATCATGGATCGATACTGGCGATAAGCCTTTAATCATTGCAGGACCTTGTAGTGCAGAAACTGAAGAACAATTGGTTTCGACTGCACACTTGTTAGCAAATACAGGCAAAGTAAATGTACTACGTGCAGGTATCTGGAAACCGCGTACGCGTCCCGGAGAATTTGAAGGTATCGGAAGTATAGGTTTAGAGTGGTTAAAAAGGGCAAAAGAAGAGACAGGTTTGTTAACAGCTACAGAAGTAGCTACTGCAAAACACGTGGAAGAAGCTTTAGCAGCTGGTGTTGACATTCTGTGGATCGGTGCTCGTTCTACGGCTAATCCATTCACTGTCCAAGAAATTGCAGATGCATTACAAGGTGTTGACGTTCCTGTATTAATTAAAAACCCAGTGAATCCCGATTTATCATTGTGGGTAGGTGCCTTAGAACGTGTAAACCGTGCTGGTATCAGAAAGATTGGAGCTATCCACAGAGGGTTCTCTTCTTATGAAAAAACGGCCTTCCGTAATGAACCGATGTGGGATTTAGCAATTCAATTGAAAACCATTGCACCCGATCTCCCTATCATTAATGACCCAAGTCATATCTGTGGTAACCGTGAGCTAATTCCTTATATCACGCAAAAAGCTTTAGACATGGATATGCAGGGATTAATCATCGAGTCACATATTGACCCATCAGTAGCATGGACGGATGCTAAACAACAAGTTACTCCTGCTGCGTTAGCGGATCTGTTAGATCATGTTTCTGTACGTCGTGCAGAATCCAACAACCCTGCTTTTGAAGATAAATTGGCTGAATTGCGTCAACAAATAGATAAATTAGATGACCAAATCATCAAACAGATCGGTGACCGTATGAAAATTGCAGAGAAAATTGGCGAATTCAAAAGAGATAATAATGTAACGATCCTTCAAGTAAATCGTTGGGATGAAATCGTTCAGAAACGTGTTCAATTGGCTAAAGCATTAAGCATAAGTGAAGATTTTGCCGTAAAATACTTGGAATTGCTTCATAACGAGTCTATTCGTAAGCAAAACGAAATCATGAACACTAATTCACCAGCAGAGGCATAATGAATGAGATAAGCATTAAGCTTTCACATCCAACAAAACAAGTAAGTGGCACGGTTCAACTCACTGGTTCTAAATCAGAGAGCAACCGTGCTCTTATTATACAGGCTTTGAGTGAAAGCAAAGTAAAAGTTGAAAATCTCTCTGAAGCCGCTGATACAGCTATTTTAGGTAGGGCATTAATGCAAGCTCATGGAGATAGCTCAAAACAAAAAATTATTGACATCGGACCGGCAGGTACGGCCATGCGCTTTTTAACCTCATACCTCAATCTACTTGAAGGGAATTTTATTCTTACAGGCACAGAGCGTATGCAGCAACGTCCAATTGGCATCTTGGTAGATGCGTTGAAAAGTATCGGAGCAGATATACATTATACGAGCAAATCAGGCTTCCCTCCTCTTCATATTGAAGGAAGAATGTTTCAGGGCAAAGACAAAGTAACTATCAAAGGTAATGTAAGCAGTCAATATATTTCTTCTCTTCTTTTGATCGCGTCCGCGTTAAAAAAGGGATTAATCATCGACATTGAAGGAGAGCTAACGTCTAGGCCCTATGTAACCATGACATTGGATATGTTAAAAGAAGCCGGCATCTCGCACGAATGGACAGGTAATACAATTCATATTGCCCCCCAAAAGCATCAAGAATCCGTGCTGTATGTAGAACCTGACTGGAGTGCAGCTTCGTATTGGTATGCCATAGTAGCACTTTCGGAAAATGGTGAAATTTTTCTTCCCGGCCTGAAGCGAAATAGTTTACAGGGGGATATTGCCATTGCCGAAATCATGAACCATTTCGGCGTCGACACAACATTCACAACTAAAGGTATACACCTTAAGAAAGTAAGTGTTGATTCAAACAAATCACTATTCGACTTTAAAGAATGCCCTGATTTAGCCCAAACGGTTGTTGTAGTAGCTGCTGCACTGAAAAGAAACGTGTCTTTTACGGGGCTCGAAACATTAAAAATTAAAGAAACGGATCGCATTGCAGCACTTCAAAATGAAATTTCAAAATTTGGAGCGAGGCTAACAGCAGAAAACGAAATGTATTATCTGACTACAGAAAATGTGAAGGATCCAGGAGCCGTATCATTCTCGACCTATGAAGATCACCGCATGGCCATGGCATTTGCTCCCCTTGCGTTAGTCTTTAATCAAATTACCATATTAGAACCTCAGGTTGTAGAAAAATCGTACCCCATATATTGGAAGCACCTTGCGGGGCAAGGTTTTCAGATTACGGAGTAGCAAATCGATAATAGTTTGTTAATAAATCGGCAATAGTTTATTAATAATTATTGCCGATTTGATATATTTACGCAATATTTAAATTATGGCAGGAAATTCATTTGGCAACATCTTTAAAATTACAACTTTTGGCGAATCCCACGGAGCAGCTATTGGGGTTATTTTAGATGGCTGCCCTCCAAATATTGAGATTGATGAAGAATTCATTCAGTCAGAACTTGACAAGAGAAAACCGGGTCAATCCAAAATAACTACACAACGAAAAGAAAGCGATACAGCTCAATTTCTATCTGGCGTTTTCGAAGGAAAATCGACCGGTACGCCCATAGCTATTGTTATTCCCAACGAAGATCAGCGTTCAAAAGATTACTCGCATATCATGGATAAGTATCGTCCGTCGCATGCTGACTACACCTACCAAATGAAATACGGTATTCGCGATTATCGCGGTGGTGGCCGTTCTTCGGCACGCGAAACCGCTGCGCGGGTAGCTGCTGGGGCCATTGCAAAATTGTTTTTAAAACAATACGGGATTGAAATCTTCGCTCATGTCTCTGGTGTAGGAACGATCGAAGCACCTAATCTCGACACCACAGATTTGAAAACATTGCTCGAATTACGCGAAAGCAATATCGCTCGCTGTGCCGATCCAGCTACCGCAAATGAAATGATAGATTTTATAGACGGAGTGCGCAAAGATGGTGATACAGTTGGTGGACGGATTTCGACCATCATTCGCCATGTACCTGTAGGATTGGGTGAGCCTGTATTCGACAAATTGCATGCCGACCTAGCCAAGGCAATGATGGGGATCAATGCAGTACATGGATTTGAATATGGATCAGGATTCGAAGGATCTCAGCTTAAAGGCTCTGAACATAATGATATTTTTGCTTTCGAGAACGATAAAATTATTACACATACCAACTATTCCGGAGGTATACAAGGGGGCATCTCAAATGGCATGGACATTACCTTTAAAGTGGCATTTAAACCCGTAGCGACCATTATGCGCGATCAACCGACGTTAAATCTCTCTCAAGAAGAAACTACAATTTCTGGAAAAGGGAGACATGACCCCTGCGTCGTTCCACGTGCCGTTATCATCGTTGAAGCAATGGCGGCCTTGGTTATCGCGGATCATTTACTAAAGCAAAGAACATACAAGAATGTCTAACAATAAAAATTATATACTAGCATGCGATATCGGAGGTACACATATTACCTCCGCTATTGTAGTTGAGGATACATGGGAAATCTTATCTAATACAATCAAACGTATTTCTTTTAATTCGCAAGAAAATGCTAAATCGATTTTTCAATATTGGGCGGATAACATACAAAATTGTCTTAATGAGTTTAACCAAGAAATAAAACAGATAGGCATCGCCATGCCCGGCCCCTTTGATTATGAAAATGGGATCGCGTTGATGAAGGGACAAAATAAGTACGATAGCATTTATAAACTGAATACGACAGAAGGCATCTTAAGTGGCTTAAAGGATAAGCATATTGAAATTCGCTATATCAATGATGCGGCGGCCTTTCTCCAAGGAGAAGTATTTGCATCAAAGCGAAATAATGAAGACCGGATTTTGGGGATTACATTAGGCACTGGATTAGGAAGTGCTGTATGGTCTAATAATGCAAAAGCTTTCGATGCAGACCTTTGGCGCAGCACTTATAAAAATACAATATTTGAAGAGTATTTAGTTACGCGTTGGTTTGTAAATCGTTTTTTAGCACTGTCGGGATCTAAAGAAAAAGGATTTAAGGAAATCGCTCAAAATCATAATAATACTGAAGAATTCGAACAGCTACTTGCGGAATACAGAACGCATTTAAAAGATTTTCTTCATTTTTTCAGTGGAGAGCATGTAAGTAAAAAATTTATTATTGGGGGTAATATTGCCAAAGCATGGGAATTAATTGATAAGGACAATTATTTCGGAGAATTCGAAATAAGCATTGGGCAATATGAAGAAAAAGCAGCAATTATAGGGGCAGCTTCGTTGTTCCAATAATATAAATTCTATTTCTTAGTATATTTTAGGATATTGCTGAGGATTCACTTCAGTCATGATTTGGTAGGCTATCTCTACCACATCATCCACTGAAGGCTTTGTAAAGTAATCACCATCCGAACCATAAGGGGGTCTGTGCGCTTTGGCGGTCAGTGTACGCGGCTGGCTATCCAAATGAAAGTATCCTTCTTGTGTTTCCAATATTTGCTGTAAAATAAATGCAGATGCGCCACCAGGTACGTCCTCGTCAACTATCAAAAGACGATTTGTTTTTTGGAGGGATTGAGCGCAAATTTGCGTCCGATCAAAAGGTTGTAGGCACTGAATATCTATTATTTCAATAGAAATACCAATTTTTTCTAATTCTAAAGTTGCTTCCTGTACAATGCGTAAAGTCGAACCGTATGAAACGACTGTAATGTCTGATCCGCTACGGACTACTTCCGCTATACCTAACTGAACGGTGAATTCACCGACATTGCACGGCATTTTTTCCTTTAAACGATATCCATTTAAGCATTCGATTACTAACGCCGGATCATCAGATTTTAAAAGTGTATTATACATTCCTGCGGCTTGGGTCATATTTCGAGGCACACAGATATGTAGACCACGCAAACCTCCTAATAAAAGCGACATAGGGGATCCTGAATGCCATATTCCTTCTAGACGATGACCACGAGTACGAATAATAAGAGGTGCTTTTTGCTGACCTTTCGAACGATAACTTAAAGACGCTAAATCGTCACTCAACACTGGCATCGCATAGATCAAATAATCCAAATACTGTATTTCCGCAATAGGTTTGAGGCCCCGAAGAGCCAAACCAAGTCCTTTTCCAATAATAGCTGATTCGCGAATTCCTGTATCAAAAATGCGTAGATCACCAAATTTCTCTTGCAAACCGGCAAAACCTTGGTTTACATCTCCTATTTTCCCTACGTCTTCTCCAAATGCGATCAAACGATCATCCTTTAAAAAATTCGCTTCAAAACAAGCATTCAATACTTCGCGTCCATCTACGATTTTTGCATCCTCCTCATATTCCGGGGATGATCCAGAGATGTTAAATGCCGAATTTTGATTTTCTATAAATAGATTGTCATTATACCGTTGTCGATTTAGTTCCTGTTGTTTTTTATACCACCTAATCAGTTCATCCTTTTCAGGAGAACTTTTAAAACGCAATTCACGTAAAACAAGGCGCACAGTAGAATAAATCTCTTTCAGAGAAGCTTCTGTTATCGATTGCAGAGTTTTAAGTGGCAACTCCACAATTTCATTATCCATTTTCAATAATAAAGCGATGGCTTCTTCGAAATCACCTTGAATGGTTTTGCGATAATCCGTCCACGCTTTCCTTTGCTCTTCACGAACAAATTTTTTCGCTTCTAATTCTATCACTTCTAATTCTTCAGGCGATGCAATGCCAGCTTCCACTAGCCAGTCGCGCATCTTCACGTTGCAATCGTATTCTTTTTCCCAATCCAATCTTTCATGAGATTTATAACGCTCATGCGAGCCCGAGGAAGAATGGCCTAAGGGTTGTGTAAGTTCAGTGACATGTACAAAACATGGTATATGCTGCTCTCGGGCTATTTTCGCAGCTTTCTCATATGTTTCGCAAAGCCCGGGATAATCCCAGCCCCTTACTTTAAAAATTTCAAAACCTTCGCCTTTATGATCGCGTTGAAAACCTCTTAATGCCTCTGATATATCTGCCTTGGTTGTCTGGATTTCGTTAGGGACAGATATTCCATACCCATCATCCCAAACGGAAATGACAACAGGAATCTGTTTTACACCGGCAGCATTCATCGTTTCCCAGAATACACCTTCGGAAGTAGACGCGTTACCTACTGTACAAAAAACGACTTCATTACCTTGATTAGAAAAATAGTCTAAATAAGAAAGGTCAACATTTGTTCTATACAATTTGGAGGCTAGTCCCAATCCCATTATACGGGACATCTGACCACCAGTTGTCGAGATATCAGATACCGTATTTTTTTGCAGTGTCTGGTTTACCCAGTTGCCTTGTTTATCCACCAAGCTTTTGGAAAAATGGGCAACCATTTGTCGTCCTCCTGATGAAATATCAGCTTCTAAGTTTGGATTAGCATAGAGTTGGGAAAAGAAATGATAAATTGAACTGATTCCAGAAGCAAAAGCAAATGTCTGGTCACGGTAATATCCCGAGCGCCAGTCACCATTTTGGAATACTTTAGCCAAAGCTATCTGCGCCAGTTCTTTTCCATCGCCAAAGATTCCGAATTTTGCCTTACCTGTAAGTACTTCCTTTCGTCCTAACAAGCTAACATATCTGCTCTGTACGGCTAATTTATAATCATCTAAAATAATATAGCGAAAATCATCAAAGCTTAATTTTGACGATGACAAATCAACTGGCACATTCAAATTCGTTCCTGACATTTTTTTTTGGTTTCCTACAAAAATACTAAAATTCCTTTTTACAATATAGTTAATAATTTATTAATATCCTTAAATAATACATCTTTATTATGTACTTTTAAGGCCTATTACATCGTATTTATGAGCGCTAATATAATATCAACAACAGAAAAAAATAGCTCCACTCGCTTAGGAGATTTAGAAAAAACCGTAATTCTCAATACATTAATGTCCGTTCCTTTTCCCAAAAGAGATGAAAAATGGCGTGACGATTTTTTATATAGTTTACCCGAGGCTAATCTAAAATTAGGAACCCCAGAAGTTGTCGTAGCGAGTGATGGGTTCCCATATATTCAATTGGAGACCGTTAATCCGAACGAGAATTTCCAAGCATATGTTATTGGCAAACAATTACCCACGCTACTTTCGCAAGGTTTTGGGGTAGTAATTAATCCGCAACATGATCGATTAGATTGGATTCTTTCATATGGCGATATCGTCAATTACGAACTAAACGATTCATTCTATACTGATCATAGTATTTTTTCAAATAATAAAGAGAATTTAGCGATAGGTAAAGACGAAAAAATATTAATAGGACAGCCTGCAGACAGCATTTTGCCCAAATACTTACGCACACAGTTAAAAGAGTATCTACAGCATATGGGAGTTAAGACACCTAAGATCATGCTTATCGCCCGCAATTATGAAGATGAAAATTTTGTATCCCAAGATCTGGTATTTAATATCACACCTATTCAGTTTAGAAGCGAAAAAGCATATCATCAGATCATGTCTGCTATCGCGTGGTTTTTACCAAAACATTATTCTTTTATGGGTGTAGACGAAATGTCCATCGCCAATGGTTTTCAAGCATTATAAATACAAAATGAAAATTAAAACAAAAATACTATGCATCCTTGGATTGGGGCTTTTGGCAAGTTCCTTTACACTATTAAGTCAAAAGCAGGACGAGGAATGGAACCCCCTGTTTAATGGAAAGGATCTAAGCGGATGGACGGCAAAAATTTACCCATACGAGGTGGGTGAAAATTATGCCAATACATTCAGAGTAGAGGGTGATGTTATTCAAGTGAATTACGATGGATACGGAAAATCCTTTGATAATCGATTTGGGCATCTTTATTACAATATCCCTTACTCTCACTATCATTTAAAATTGGAATACCGATTTATCGGGGATCTATATCACGGAGCACCGAGCTACACCCTACGCAATAGCGGTGTAATGTTTCATTCTCAGGATCCAAAAACAATGCCTGCCAACCAAGATTGGCCAATATCTGTAGAAATGCAATTTCTTGGCGGATTGAGTGATGGAAAAATACGTACTACAGGAAATATGTGCTCTCCCGGCACGCATATCTATTACAAAGATGAGCTGCTAGAAACACACTGTATAAACTCAACCTCAAAAACTTACGATGGCGATCAATGGGTAAAAGCTGAACTTATTGTCTTGGGAGATTCAATTATTCACCATATTATCGAGGGGGATACCGTATTGAGCTATTCAAAGCCACATATAGGAGGTCAGGTAGTTAATAATTTTGACCCTCGGATCAAGATAGATGGTACGGCACTAAAAAGAGGGTTTATTGCGCTGCAAAGTGAGGGACAGCCTGTTGAATTTAGAAAACTTTTATTAAAAGATCTTTCTAAAAAAACCAAAAACTAAAAAAAATGTTTTTATTTAACGTAAGAGTTTACGGAATACTTATTAACGAGAGACAGCAAGTCCTCATCAGTGATGAGCGCACGCAGAATGTCTCTTTTACTAAATTTCCAGGTGGTGGTCTTGAATTTGGAGAGGGTCTTATAGATGCGTTGAAAAGAGAGTACCTAGAAGAATGTAATGTTCATATCGAAGTACTCAAACATATTTATACTACTGATTTTTTTGAAAAATCGAGTTTCAATGAAAGTCAGATTATTTCTATTTATTATCAGGTAAAATCTTTGGAACCAATTGGGATTGAAATCAAAGAAAAAGCATTTGATTTCGATGCAGATGGTATAATAGATAAAATTGAATCTTTTAGATTTATAGATATTAATGCCTTAGATCTAGCAGATCTGACATTTAAAACAGATAAAGTAGCCTGGGAAAAATTTATTCAAATGAGTAAGTAGATTATTTCTGAGCGTATATATTCTCAATGGTTATCAAGAATTTTCATCGCTTTTTAATAGCTGTTGGTGTGGTTTAAAACGAGATAAAGGTTTTTCACTTATTATTTGGTAATTCGAAAAATGCTTTATAATTTTACGTTGTTGTCTAATAAACAGATGATTAATCATTTAAACTAGGACAACATTTTTCGGATTTGGAAAACACCTAGTTCTATAGGGTTTTTATTAATAGTTAGTGTGATTTTAAGGCGATATTCCCCGTATCGCCTTATTTTTTACTTAAGGAAATAGGCTAAAATCACAATAATAACACCAAAAGCCACAATAAGCCATTTAAACTTACCACCATTATTCCCTTCATCGCTCCTATATCTATAATCTCTTTTATATTTGTTCATGTCCATATCTTGTCCTTTTTGTAGATGTTATATTTTAATTATTATTTCTATTCATGATGATAGGGTTCCCCTTTCATAATGGAAAACCCCCTATATATTTGTTCTATAAAAAATAGCCTCACCATTTGATGTGAAAAAGTCAACTTTGAAAGTGAAAGACTGTAATTAGCCCGCTGCTTTACCAAATCCGAAAATCCATAAGGACCACCGATAAGAAATACCAGGTGCTGTACACTTGACACCATTTTTTGTTCCAAAAAGCCGGACAATTCAACCGATCGTAGCTCTTTTCCGAACTCATCCAACAATACAACAAAGTCCTGCGATGTAATGTTTCTAAAAAAAAGTTCAGCTTCTTTTTCCTTCTGTTGTGCTTCGGACAAATTCTTGACATTCTTAATGTCGGGCATAATGACCATTTGAAAAGAGACGTAATGTTTTAGTCTTTTCAAATACTTATCTATACCTTCTTGAATATACTTATCATCTGTCTTCCCTATACACAGTAATGTAATTTTCATTCGTATAAGTTGTTTTTAAAGGGTGATGAAACTATGTTTAAGAACACCTGAGCGGATCCTGTGCTAGGCAATGAGATGCATCAAAATCGTCCCGCTTAGTTTACTCCCTTTTATTTGAAAAACCATGATTTCATATTTCAAATTTGATAAAAATATATTGATTTAAGGAATAGGATTTCTAGAAATACGAGAAAACATACTTTATTATTTTCCTGATATATATATCTTAGTATCTTAAAAAAATAAAAAAGGCATGAAAAATTTCAATTCATTTGTATGTTCTTTGCTCTTAGCTTCAACTTTACCAGCTTTAGCTCAGGAAGATACTACTAAAGTCTGGACCGTAAAAGGTGAAAATACCTTTTTAATCAATCAAAGTTCCTTTTCCAACTGGGCAGCTGGCGGGGTCAATTCCTTTGCAGGTAATTTAACATTGAACTACGATTTCAATTATAAAAAAGATAAATGGATATGGGATAACAAAGTTTTGGCAGCATATGGCCAGACGTTCCAAAAAGAAACAGATTGGCGTAAAAATGATGACCGTTTTGTATTAAACAGTTTATTGGGATATGAGGCTACTGAGAAATGGTTGTATACATTTTTCTTAAATTTTAATACACAATTTGCAAAAGGATACACCTATGAAAACGGTGGTAACCGTTCACTTATTTCATCGGGTCTATCACCGGCATATTTAAGTTTTGGGCCAGGTATTGCTTACAAAGAATCTGAAAATTTTAAAATAAATGTTTCACCGGCCGCTACACGTTTCGTTTTTGTGACAAGTCCTGAGGTAGATGAAACGACTTTTGGACTAGATCCGGGGAAAAAATCAAGATTAGAATTCGGTGCTTCATTAGATGCCTATTATAAAAAGGATATCATGGAAAATATAACATTTGAAAACATCCTAAAACTATATTCTAATTATTTAGAAGACCCTCAAAATGTAGACATAGATTACACCGCAAATTTATTTATGAAAGTAAATAGATTTATTACAGTAAATGCAGGAGTTCAATTAATATATGATGACAATACAAAGATTCCAACCATAGAGAATGGCACTGAGATTGGAAGGGGAGCTAAATTACAGGTAAAACAAATCCTTGGAGCTGGAATAACCTATAAATTTTAATCTGACAAAATTCTGTGCTTCTGTAAACAAAAAACTCTCCACACGAGTGGAGAGTTTAAGCTATATTCTTAAAATGATACTACTTTTTAGCAACGATAGTCACTTTAAAGTTGATCTCTTTAGAAATCAAATCATCTTCTTTACCGGAATAATTTACACCCCAATCTTCACGAGCAATATTGAAATCCGAAGTAGTTTTTACAGTAGTTTCCGTAACTTCATCAACTTTTGCATCGAACGTAATGTTTTTAGAAATACCTTTAATTGTTAGATTACCAGAAATAACAGCATCGCTAGCAGTAGCTCCAACTTTTGCATCAGTAATTACAAACGCAGCCTCAGGATATTCAGCGACAGCGAAGAAATCATCCGCTTTCAAGTGACCATCCAATTTTTCTTTGTATTCACCATCTAAGTCAGTGCTATTGATAGAAGTCATATCTAACACAAAACTTCCACCTGTGATAGCTCCGTTATCAACATTAATTGAGCCAGATTTTACATTTACGGTACCAGTATGCGCACCGGTAACTTTTGTTCCTGTCCATACCACTGTAGATTCACCAGCATCTACAGTGTATGCCTCACCTACTACTTGATCAACAGCTTCAACCGAATCTGTTGTTTCCGCTTTTTTACCTTCTGGATTGCCGGCACATGATGCTAAAACCATAGCTGCTGCTGCCGAGAATAAAACGATTTTTTTCATTTCAATATTTGGATTATATGTTTAAACTTTTATTTACACAAAAATAAAATTCTTACCACACTTATCTTTATCAAATTAATTTATTAACATTTAAAAGACATTTCTCGTTAATGCCCCGAAGGTTGTGCGTCCACCCTTCTGATATCCGCACCCAGTGCCTTTAGACGTTCTTCAATATCCTGATAACCTCTTTCAATCTGTTCTATATTAAAAATCGTTGATTTTCCCTGAGCTGATAGCGCAGCGATCAACAAAGAAACGCCGGCACGGATATCAGGCGACGACATGGAAATCCCCCTTAGCTTCGTTTGTTTATTCAAACCAATCACTGTTGCTCTGTGCGGATCACAAAGAATAATCTGTGCGCCCATATCGATCAATTTGTCTACAAAAAACAATCTACTTTCAAACATCTTCTGATGAATAAGTACATTTCCTTTTGCTTGAATGGCGGTTACCAATACTATACTTAATAGGTCGGGCGTAAATCCCGGCCAAGGTGCATCTGAAATAGTCAGGATAGATCCATCTATAAACGTATCAATTTCATAGGAATCTTGAGCAGGAATAAAAATATCGTCTCCCCGCAGCTCCATTTTGATACCTAATCTTGAAAATACAGAAGGAATCACGCCTAACTCGTTATAACAAACATTTTTGATTGTAATTTCCGAACCAGTCATTGCGGCCAATCCGATAAATGATCCGATCTCAATCATATCGGGTAGCATTCTATGCTCTGTGCCCCCCAGTTTATCTACGCCGTCTATATTCAACAAGTTAGAACCAATACCCGTTATCTTTGCGCCCATTCTATTGAGCATCTTACAGAGCTGTTGTAAGTAAGGTTCACAAGCAGCATTGTAAATTGTAGTCGTCCCTTTAGCCAGTACCGCAGCCATTACAATATTTGCCGTCCCTGTTACCGAGGCTTCATCCAATAAAAGATATGCACCTTTCAACGCAGTAGCATCTACATTGAAAAAGTGATTCTCAGCATCATAGATAAACTTTGCGCCTAACTTCTCAAATCCCAAAAAATGGGTATCCAAACGACGACGACCTATTTTATCTCCTCCCGGTTTGGGAATAGCTGCTTTTCCAAATCTAGCCAACAAAGGCCCAACGATCATAATTGATCCACGTAATCCCCCCCCTTTTTGTTTAAAGTCGTCAGAAGCAAAATAATCAATATTGATATCTTTTGCTTCAAACTCGTACGTATCCTTATTTAATCTGTTAACAATTACTCCCAGAGAACCTAAAAGTTCGATAAGCTTGTTAACATCCTTTATGTCCGGAATATTACTTATGATAATCTTTTCCTCTGTCAGCAATACAGCCGACAATATTTGTAATGCTTCATTTTTGGCTCCCTGAGGAACAATCTCACCCTTTAAAGGTTTACCGCCAATAATCTCAAAAGCGTTCATAATCTTATTTAGTAGTATTGAAAATATTCTTTTAAAACAGAACCTTCATGGTCGTGACACCAGCGACCATGAAGATTGTTGATGAATTTTTGGAGCCGGGTGACCGTTAAAAGGTAGCTGCGAAATAAACCGCATTCATTAAAATCTTTATAAACAAAAGACATCAATAACACAGATCCTTCCAGAAAAAACAAGTAACTAAATATACCCCCAGTTACTTACTTCAAAAAAACTTCGTATTACTTACTTTTTATAAGTATTACTCTGATAGGGCTTTCTGTTGTTGTTGCTGGTACCGCTCATTTTTCGTCTACCACTGTTGTTATTATTGCTGCTACTTTGTCTTTTATTATTCTGATTACTTTTCTGGTTACTCGATGCAGCAACCTGTGTTTTCCCCCTATTACCCGGAGGAGGCGTACGGAAATCCAATTTAGTAAGAACCGTATCCTGAGGAAGGGTTAACGCTCCTTTTGACAACTCTTTTAGATCTTCAATGATCTGTAAGTCATTTACTGAATCCTTATTCCAAGTGATGTATGCCATCTTCATAAAGTTGGCTACACTCATAGTCATGCGCTGTTTTACCTCCTCATTAGTCACGCCTTTCGCCTTCTCAATCATTTGTTCAACAATATGACCGTAATGTTTGAATCGTATTCTATTTTGTGGGTATGGAATAGGTTGAGGTTTCACATTCATATCCTCTTTTGTAGGGATAGGATAAGGAGAATCCACATCTATTTTAAAATCAGAGATGATGTGAAGATGATCCCAAAGTTTATGTTTGAAATCCGAGACATCTCTCAAGTGCGGGTTCAGTACCCCCATCATATCTATAACGACTTGCGCTAATCTATTGCGCTCTTCTTTTTCGGGTATTGAACAAATATGGTCCACCATATTTTGTACATTCCTTCCATATTCCGCCAAAATCAAATTTGGCCGGGTACTGTTATAATCAAAATCCATATAGAACGGTTAAACGCTATAATAACGCTATTTATATTATTTTATTTTAAAGTCCTGCTATTGGACTATTCTTAGTTTTGCAAATTTAAGCAACAATTGTTTCTGTCCCAACTCTTTGAAAGAAATAGTTGCTTTCATATCCGGTTTATTTCCTTCCAGATTCACTACTTCTCCAAATCCAAACCGTTCATGTTCTACCTCCATGCCCACCTGAAGAATACTTGTATCAGATGGGACAAATCCAGCGGTAGGCACGTGTGCCTTAGGCAAGATTGAAGTCGTTTTCACAATCTTGGGTTTCGGTTTTGAAAAAGTATCCTTTTGCTGCCAGGTGATTCGTTCAGATTGGAAACCGTCGTCCTCTTTGGAAGATATGCGCGGTTTAAAATCGAGCTCTAGACATGCAGGGTTCAACTCGTCCAAGAATCTACTCGGCTCGCAATTATTTAACGTACCCCATCTATACCGCGACGTCGCGTACGACAAATGTAACCTTTTTTCTGCCCGCGTCACGGCGACATAAAACAACCTTCGTTCCTCCTCTAATTCCGTTCTCGAATTAAGAGATAGCTGAGAAGGAAAAAGATTCTCTTCCAATCCAACAATGAACACATTCGAAAATTCCAAACCTTTGGACGAGTGAATAGTCATTAAAGACACCGTATCGGCATTAGGGTTTTTATCGTTATCGTCATTTGTCAATAATGCGACATCCTGAAGAAATACATCTAAACCTTTTTCTTCAATATCTTCTCTTTCAGAAAACTCTTTAATACCATTTAACAACTCTTGAATGTTTTCGTATCGGTTCAGCCCTTCGACAGATTTATCTTCGTACAGATCTTTCAATATCCCAGAATGCTGAGCGATGTGCATGGCGGTATCAAAAGCATTATGGTTATTTCCAACAGCCTGAAAACTCTGGATCATCAGCGCAAAATTCGAAACGGAGGTAAAACTTCTTCCATCAAGAAACATCTGCGCATTTGCCACTACATCCCAGATACGGTATTGATGCTGGTCTGCTGC
The DNA here is from genome assembly GCF_005048855.1 of Sphingobacterium olei. Taxonomy (GTDB): domain Bacteria; phylum Bacteroidota; class Bacteroidia; order Sphingobacteriales; family Sphingobacteriaceae; genus Sphingobacterium; species Sphingobacterium olei. Next base: position 31,230 of record NZ_SUME01000001.1, on the reverse strand, counting down.
GACGATTAACTTTTCAACAGTAGTATCCCCTATTCCCCTTCGGGGATAATTGATGACCCGTTTTAACGCTTCTTCATCATTGGGATTATACGTTAATCGAAAATAAGCTATTAAATCCTTAATTTCTTTACGCTGGTAGAATGATGTCCCTCCATAAATTTTATACGGAATATTTAGTTTACGTAGCGCCTCTTCCATTGCTCTAGATTGTGCATTGGTACGGTATAGAATAGCAAAATCTTTATAATCAAGACTCTTGATAGACTTATCCTGAATAATTGCTTCGGCTACAATTTTCCCTTCTTCGTTATCTGAGAATGCACGAGCTACTTTTATTTTATCCCCTTCCTCATTATCAGAGAATACGTTTTTCTCCAGCTGGTTTTTATTATTTGCAATAATACTGTTTGCGGCATTTACGATCATCTTAGTTGACCGATAGTTCTGTTCCAGTTTATATACCTTCACATCCGGATAATCCTTTTGGAAATTCAAGATATTCTGAATATTTGCCCCACGAAAAGCATAAATACTTTGTGCATCGTCTCCCACTACACAAATATTTTCATTTACTGCAGCTAATCGTTTTACAATCAGATATTGCGAAAAATTAGTATCCTGATACTCATCCACCATTAAATACTTAAACTGGTGCTGGTATTTATGCAGTACTTCGGGAAATTTGTTTAATAGCACATTTGTTTTGAACAGAAGATCATCAAAATCCATGGCTCCTGCACGGTAACAACGTTGCGCATAAGTCATATAAATCTCTCCAAGCTGCCCTCTTCCATTTTCACGATCTTCAGCCAGAATAGCTTCGTTTTTATTATACTCCTGAGGAGATATCAAATTATTCTTGGCGGAAGAAATCCGTCCATATACATGATTAACATTGTAGAGCTTATCGTCCAAGTTCATCTCTTTGAGAATCGCCCGTAATAAGCTTTTAGTATCATCAGTGTCATAAATAGTAAAATTCTTCGGATAGCCAATGTGTTCCGCTTCCACACGTAAGATCCGCGCGAAGATAGAGTGAAATGTACCCATCCAAATATTTTTCGCTTCCAAACCCACCACTTTCATGATACGCTCTCGCATCTCTTTCGCAGCCTTATTGGTAAAGGTCAAAACTAATATATTGAAAGGGTCAACACCTTTGTTGATTAAATGTGCTACGCGATATGTGATGACACGTGTTTTCCCCGAACCTGCTCCCGCCACAATCATTACTGGCCCTTCCGTCTGTTCTACGGCCGCACGTTGTGAGGGGTTTAATCCTGCTAAATAATCCAAAATATCGTGAATTTTTTATCCGTTAGAAAATATAGTGTAAAGTTAATAAAAATCATTTTATATACGAGCAGACTCTTATATAATAAAACAAAAAACGTAACTTCAATAATTGCAACAATTATCATGAAAAAACTATTAATCTTCGTTATTTTGCTAACAGCGCACTTTTCTAACGCACAATCACAGAAAAGTAATATTCCGAAAGACTTCACATACCTGCACGACGTAATATCGAATATCGAATATGATATACGGTATTACAGCAGCCACAATTTTATTGGAAGACCTATAGACGGATACGAACGTCCGACAGCTATTTTATCCATCAGAGCTGCCCAAGCTTTAGCAAAGGTCCAGCAAGAGCTCAATGCCCGTGATTTAGGTTTGAAGATATTCGATGCTTACCGGCCGCAGCGTGCCGTCAATCACTTCATTAGATGGGCAAAAATAGTACATGACACAACAGCAAAACGTGAATTTTACCCTACGGTAGATAAGAAAGATCTTTTTAACAAAGGTTATATCGCTACCCGATCAGGGCATAGCAGAGGGAGTACAGTAGACCTCACTATTATAGATTTAAAAACTAAAAAAGAATTCGATATGGGAAGTCCATTTGATTTCTTTGGAGAGCAATCTCACCACAATTCTGTGCAGATCGACGACGAACAGAAGAAAAACAGGAAACTACTCAAATCCGTGATGGAAAAACATGGTTTCAGATCGTATTCAGAAGAATGGTGGCATTACACCTTAAACAATGAACCTTATAAAAACACGTATTTTGACTTTCCAGTACAGTAGGCTCAAAAAAAAGTACTGTTTTAAGAGTAGGCTACATTGATTTATTTCATACTATCATTAAAATGGTGCGTCATCCGGCATATCATTCATCCGGGACGGCATGGTGATACCACCGCCGCCAAAATTTTCAAACGACGCCGAAGGAAGCATAGCAGAAGGTGCACCAAAAGGACTATCTCCGCTACCTGTAGCAAAAGAATCCGTTCCCATACCCGCAAAGTCATCTTCCAGATCCACAAACTTCACATATTTACCTATAAATCGTAACGGAACAATACCGGTTTCACCATTACGGTGTTTCGCAATAATTACCTCTCCCACACCGGCTGTCGATCTTCCCTCTTCATCCTCGGTAAGTCCGTAATATTCCGGACGGTATAAGAAAAGTACCATATCCGCATCCTGTTCAATAGATCCCGACTCCCGTAAATCTGAAAGCATTGGGCGTTTGCTATTACCCGGTCGAGATTCAACGGCACGACTTAATTGCGACAATGCCAATACCGGAATATTCAATTCTTTAGCAACAGATTTCAGCGCACGGGATATACTACCAATTTCTTGCTCGCGATTTCCCCCACCTTTTCCTTCGGCTTTACCATGCATTAATTGGAGGTAATCGACAATTACCATCTGGATATCGTGCTGTGCTTTCAAACGTCTACATTTAGCCCGGAATTCAAATACATTCAGCGCTGGTGTATCATCTATAATTAATGGTGCCTCGGTTAATCTTCCTATCCGGGAATGCAGCTGTTGCCACTCATGATCTGCTAAATTTCCTTTTTTCAGCTTTTCCTGTTCTATTTCTGTTTCTCCGGCTATCAGACGATTTACAAGCTGAACAGAAGACATCTCCAGTGAAAATACCGCTACAGGCTTATTGTGATCTACGGCTGCATTACGTGCCACGGATAATACAAAGGCAGTTTTACCCATTGCAGGACGAGCCGCAATGATGACCAAATCCGAAGGTTGCCATCCCGAGGTCATGCGATCTAGAGCAGTTAAACCCGAAGGAACTCCCGTCAATCCATCTGTTCGATCCCGTAATAACTCCAAATTGGAAATTGCTTCCCGCATGATATCATCCATTTTCCGGGAATCCCTACGCAAGTTGTTTTGAGCAATATCAAATAGACTCTTCTCCGCGTGATCAAGTAGATCGAAGATATCACTGGTTTCATCATATGATGCATTGATAATTTCGGTCGAAACCTTTATTAACTCACGCTGAATATATTTTTGGGAAATGATACGGGCATGATATTCAATATTAGCTGCAGAAACTACACGATCTGTAAGCTGCGTAATATAATATGCCCCACCTACCATTTCCAAAGCTCCCATTTTACGCAACTCCACCGTTACGGTCAACAAGTCTATGGGAGATGTTTTTTGAAATAAGCTAAAGATCGCTTCAAATATCTTCTGATGTGACTCTTTATAAAAAGAATCCGGTTTTAAAATATCAATTACCTCACTCAATGCATTCTTCTCCAACATCAATGCACCCAATACAGCCTCTTCCAAATCCACTGCCTGCGGCGGAAGTTTACCTAAACCACTTATCAAGTTATTCAGGTTAGTACGTTTCTTGTTAAAGTTGGTACGACCGGTGTTAGATGATTGTGCAGAAAATTCTTGATCCATACTATTATTTTTAAAGCCTTACTGCTGTTTTGAGTTCCGAATTTTACGGGATAACAAATGTAGCAAAAATACACCTACGTTTATTTCTAAGTTCTACACATTATAAAAAAGTTGCATCAACAATTATATAATTTTCGTTTGGAAATTGCATTCCATTATCCACACAAAATGTTCAAAACGTGTTAATTATTTTTTAGACAATCTAATTATCAAAAAGTTATGTCGATGTTAATAACTTTACGCAATGTTAACAACTGTAAAAACCATTCGGGCTCAACCTTTTAATAAGCTATATCGTATTAACTTTTCATAATCAATACATTAAGTTAATATTTATTAAAAACGATCTTTCGATTTTCTTTTTAACTACATTTTAATATACTATTTTTAATCTCTAAATAATCTTGATTCAACGGTCAGATCGAGCTTACCATGTTTAAATTCATATTCTTTTATGTGATAAGAATAAATCTTAAACATGGACGGTTCCCCAACCTCAAAGACAGAGGAGAACCGAGCTTGCGAGCTCACCGTAGGTAAACCGATAAACCTCGAAGCACTCACTCATGCTTTAAAACAAATATTGATGAACTTAAGCGAAACGTTCTTGAATGCTGAAATAGACACTTTATAAAAAATGATTTGTAATTATATTCACCTCGATTATAATTGCATATGAAAGCAAATTACGAACAATATTTTTTCTATTAGGTATTCGTGAATGCAAAGCATTTTATCTAAGTTTGTGTTATGTCAAATGATGCTTCTACACTAAAACCTTACAAGTCTAAGGACGGCGGAAAGAAAGAACAGGTAGCTGATATGTTTAATAATATATCAAAAACCTATGACCTTCTTAATCGCGTCATGACGATGGGTATCGATACCATATGGCGCAAAAAGGCTATCCGCTCTTTAAAGGATATTCAGCCGCAGCTTATGCTCGATGTCGCGACCGGAACTGGCGACTTTGCAATCGAATCCATTCGTATCCTTAACCCCAAAAAGATAATAGGTGTAGATATTTCCCAGGGGATGTTGGAAGTTGCTCAAGAAAAAATCAAAAAAAAGGGACTACAGACCCAATTTGAAGTCCAATTGGGTGATTCTGAAAAACTTCAATTTGAAGACAATACATTTGATGCGGTCACCGTAGCTTTTGGTGTTCGTAATTTTGAAAACCTAGAACAAGGACTTGCAGACATCTATCGGGTTTTAAAACCTGGAGGTAAAGCTGTAGTATTGGAACTTTCAAATCCAACGGCATTTCCGGTAAAACAACTTTATCACTTTTATTTTCATAAGCTAACCCCCGCTTTGGGTAAATTGATTTCCAAAGATGCGAGTGCATATTCTTACCTTCCTGAATCGGTTGCTAAGTTTCCTGATGGAGAACAATTTGCAAAAATAACCGGTAAAGTGGGATTTAAGAAAACGAAAGTCAGACCGCAAACCTTTGGACTTTGCACCATATACGAAGCGACTAAATGAAGAAGCTGCCCCTCCTTATCCTATTTATATTTGCCGTAACTTTTAGTTATGGCCAGCGCGGTTTTTCACTTCCTTTTAGTTCGGTTTACGATGAAGATGCCCCTATTCTGTTAGGATTACAATATAATTATGTAAACCAAAATTATATATTGGGACTTAAAAAAGGGTGGCAAGAACAGACTATTGATTACTCCGGAGATAATATCAATGATTTAGGCGAATTACAAGGTATAAGATCCAAAACAGGAACAGGATTCTCTGTGAGTATTCCAGTAGACTTTCGTGCCAATGAAAATCTGTACTTCACGTTTAGTCCCTCTTTTCTATTTATTAATCATCTAGGCATTGAATATACCAGCGTGGATGAAACTAAAGAGCCCTTGCTTCGGAAAACAAGGCATATCCAAACTTCCACTTCGGGATCCAACTTCAACGCTTTTGAATTTCCTTTTAACATCAAATTCAGATCCGACGAAAAGATCCTTAAAAACAAATTCAACAGGTATAGGGGCTATGTAACGGGAGGTGCTCGCTATTCTAGATGGATAGGTATCAACGGAGAATATAATGCTTTACTTAAAGAATCTTCAGATATCGCCCAATCTATTATCCTGAAACCAGGATATCTCTCTTGGGAATTTGGTATCGGTGCCGATATCTTCTTTCCTTATTTTAAGATGTCGCCTGAGATTAAATTTAATCAAAGTTTTAAATCAGTGTTAGACCATCAACATCCACTAGCAACAGGCAATCAATTTATGGATCCTTTAGAGAAAGGTCTGATACGTAATATTTATTTGAGTGTCATTTTCCAATAAACATTCGGTTATTATGAGAACGGTATTGATTACAGGCGCAAGTTCAGGAATTGGAGCAGCTTGTGCAGAAACATTAGCAGCAGAGAATTACAGATTACTATTATGCGCACGAAGAGAAGATCGACTTGAAGCGTTAAAGTTAAATATCCTGCGCAAATATCCAACCTGTGAAATACACATTATAGTATTAGATGTGCGCCATTACGATGACACGGCATCTGCCATAGAAAATCTTCCCGAAACGTGGAAAAATATAGACGTGCTTATCAATAATGCGGGATTGAGTCAGGGATTAGATCCTATTCAGGATGGTGACATTGGTGATTGGGACCGAATGATCGATACCAATGTAAAGGGCCTACTCTACATAACCAAATCCGTAAGCCCTCTTCTAAAGAAAAGTAAGACGCCACATATTATCAATATCGGATCGATAGCAGGCAAAGAAGTATATCCAAATGGTAATGTATATTGTGCTACTAAACATGCCGTAGATGCGCTTAATAAAGCCATGCGGATTGATCTACTTCCTTTTGGTATAAAAGTTACAGCAGTTAACCCCGGAATGGTAGAAACAGAATTTTCGGAAGTACGTTTTAAAGGTGATATAGATAAAGCCAAGAGGGTATACACGGGTCTTATACCATTAAATGGATTTGATATTGCGGAGATTATCAGCTTTGTTTTATCAAGACCTGCACATGTCAATATCAATGACTTGTTGGTTATGCCTACGGCGCAAGCAAGCGGAACAATAATCAACCGAAACAGCTAATTTGGAGAGCAAGGATTAAGGATCAAAGAATAAAAAACAAAGATTAACAAGGAGCAAAGATAAAAGATAAAATACTATGTCATTAGAACAAAAAATCAATCAAGATATCAAGGCGGCAATGATCGCTAAAGACAATGCCAGATTACGGGGGCTACGTGCCGTAAAAGCTGCAATTTTATTAGCCAAAACTGAAAAAGGCGGTAGTGAAGAAGTTTCCGAGGAAACAGAGATCAAAGTATTACAAAAATTGGTTAAGCAGCGCAAAGAGTCAGCAGAGATCTATAAAGCCCAGGGACGCGAAGACCTATTGCAGATCGAAGTGGAAGAACAGGAAGTTATCGAAGAATACCTTCCAAAACAACTGGATAGAAGTGAAATTGAACATATCATTAAAGAAATCATTTCATCCACCGGTGCTTCAGGGATCAAAGATATGGGAAAGGTAATGGGTACTGCGAATCAAAAATTAGCTGGCCAGGCTGACGGAAAAACAATCTCTGAAGTAGTAAAATCGTTATTGGCGTAATGAATATCATTTGGAAGATAAAAACGTTTGAAAATTTGTCTCCATACGAATTATATCAAATCCTGAAATTGCGGATCAATGTTTTCATGCTCGAGCAGGAATGCCTATATCCAGAATGCGACAATAAAGATTTGAAAGCGGAACACCTTTTTGGTTTCCATGAAAATAGCATCATAGCCTATGCAAGGTTACTTCCTCCGGGTATCTCTTACAAAGAGTCCTCCATTGGAAGAGTAGTAACTGCTTCTGATTATAGAAAATTTGGAATTGGAAGAGAATTAATGGAGAAGGCCATTGAACGAATTTTGATCGAGTTTCCTAGCAATGGAATACGTATCAGTGCGCAGGCACATCTTCAAATCTTTTATGAAAGTGTAGGTTTTCAAAAAGAAACCGAACCTTATTTAGAGGATAATATTCCTCATATTGAAATGGCTTTAAAAGTAAACAAGTATCGGGACTAAGATTAGCCCTCTACTTGTTTATTCCGACTTCCATAAACCTTATCTCTTTCATACGTCACGATATGTCGCTCCTTCTTCGCCGTATAGATATCTTCTAGCGTAATCATTATACCTGTTTCTTCCACTTCTCCGAATTCATCATTCATGGCAGTACCAAAGGTCAGCATAGATGGCGACAGGTTCATGTAGGTATTGATCAAGGGTGGAATATTTTCACCAAGTTCCCTTACTTTTGTATTTAAAATTTTATACCCTTCCTTATAAGATAAGCCTTCGAAAATTCCTGCATGTTTTGAAATATCGGTCTTATACCCCAAGTTGAGATTTTCATATGGTTTTACTAGCCCTTCCTTATCAGGAAAGTAAGATTCCATAAAATAAATCAATAAATCTCTAGCTTCTGCATTAAAATGGGGATACATAGTAACTTTCCCAAACAGATATTTCACATCCGGCGTAATTTCTACCAGTGCCCCCAGTCCATCCCAAAGATTATCAAGCGAAAAAAGCCCTTTTCTATTATCAATTGCGGGTTGGTATTTCGGTTGTACCCAGGATCTACCGAGTTCAATCGTAAACGGGAGATATTCTTTCTTGAATCTTTCCGAGAAATCAAAATAATGCGCAGTTGACAAATGGATCTCTCCCTGCTCATCTATGGCATGATCACATTTGATCACCCGATAACCGGCTATGATTTCTTCATCATCTGGATTCCATGCTATTAATTGATCATAATTATGTGCTGAGGTATCGTTTTCATCAATATCCAAAGGGAGCCCAGTTCCTCCGCCCGCACCTCTAAATGTAACCTCTCGCAAACGTCCTATTTCGCGCATAATATTAGGCGCACTATGGTAATTCACGAGGTACACTTCATTGTTACCATTATTGGTATATCTTAAAAAAGCTTCTTTCGTTAATTCCGCTTTTATCAGGTCTCTATCTACTGGAGGTATAATTTCTTGCATACACTATTTGTTGTCCTTCGCCATTTCATAAACCAACTGCTTCACTTCTGCAGCCCACTGCCTCTCATTTTTAGCCGTATCAAAATACGTATACGGTATCATTTTACCAATTTTTATGGTTACCCGTTGCCCTCTTTGTGAAAACATTTCATCTGGTAAATATAACATCTCCATATTAAATTTTATCCCTAATTTTTGTCTCCATCGGGAAAAATTATAAAAGAAATTGGAGTTCTTTCCTTCGATAAAAACAGGAACTATATTCTTTTTATATTTTTTAGCTTTTGAAATAAAGCTTTTTTTCCATTCTAAATCAACAATTTCGCCGTCAATTTTACGGGATACCAATCCTGCCGGAAACACCAATAAAGCCTGATCAGCCGCGTATGCCTCGTCTATAGCAGATATCGCATTTTTGTTTTGTCCTCCTACTTTATTTACCCCTATAAAAAGAGGTTCTAAGTTACGAATGTTGAGTAAAATATCGTTCACCAAAAATTTCACATCCCTACGATAACGTCCGATGGCATGCATAAATGCGATTCCATCCAATCCACCTAGGGGATGATTAGAAGCAAAAATAACACTTTCATCAATAGGAATGTTATCTTCCCCTTCCAAAACTACTTCAACACCTAATTCATTTATCAATGCATCCACGAAATCCAACCCATACAAATCTTTATATGTAGTCATGATATAATTTATTTCATCTTCGTGAATCGTACGCTTTAAATAACTAATTAATGGTTTAGGTATCCATTTGGCCAGTCTCGGACTTTTTTTATGTATTACTTCTTTTACTTGTATAAACTTATCTTGCTCAGTCGCCATGTGTTATGGTTGAATTCAAAATCTTCACGTGTCCCGTACCGTAAAAGTACATAAAATAATATTAAGTATATAAGAAAAATAACGAACTAATTCGGAATAATCAGTATGTTTGATAGGGATAACTGTCCTGAGAATACACATATTTAGAATAACGATTAAACGTTTTTCTTTTTTTATTGTTTAACATATAAAAGATAACAATGTTTATTGGCCAATACATATCATCTGATTTTCATGAAGTTCTACCAAAAGACTCGGTCGATTTTGTGTTGAATAACATGAATGAATTTCAAGTCAAATATTTACCCGTTGTCAGTAATGGTCGATATCATGGACTTATATCTGAGGATTTACTTTTAGAACAAATAGATGGAAATCTTCCAATAGAAGTACTATCCACCAAATTAAAGCCGATTTATTTATTCGATTATCAACATATCTACGACGCGTTGCAACTTATTGCGTCTTACGACTATTGTATCATTCCAGTTCTGAATAAAAATCATGAGTATATCGGCATATTAACAAAACAGAATTTATTGGTAGCGTTGAACGAAACCTTAGGATACCAGGAAGGCGCCATAATAGTTTTAGAATTGGGTATACGCGATAATGCCCTTTCCCACGTCGCTCGTCTTATAGAAGCCGAAAACACGCTAATCCTAAGCACTGCAGTGCGACCAGTTGCCGAATCTTCTAAATTAGAGCTCACGATCAAAGTTAATAAAACGAATATCGCAGCTATTGTTTCTTCTTTATGGCGTAATGATTACGTGGTAAAGGCCACTTTTAGAGATGGTGGAGACCAGTCTGATATACAAGATCGGTACGACCTTTTGATGAATTATTTAGATTTATAATAAATGAGCAGTATTGCTATAGCCGTATACGGAAGAGTTTTTAATGCATCCGTAAATACATTCGTAGAAGAGCTTTTCACTTTCCTCGCCGAAAAAGAGATAGATATATACCTATACCACGATTTCTATACCTTCCTCAAAGCACATATTTCTTGTCCAGATGGTCTAAAAACGTTTACATCGTATGCAGATCTGCCTACGCACATCAACTTTATGCTTAGTTTAGGTGGAGACGGGACGATGCTTTCCGCGGTATCTATCATTAAAGACACTGGGATTCCGATCGCCGGTATTAACTTTGGTCGGTTGGGATTTCTGGCAAATATCCAAAAAACTGAAATCAAGGAAGCTTTGCAGAAAATATTAAATGGGGAATATACTATCCAATCCCGAGCATTGTTAACCGTTGAAGCAGACGGGCTCGATCTATTTGGTGGCGAAAATTTTGCACTTAACGATATAACCGTATTTCGCTTTGATACCTCGTCCATGATTACCATCAACACGTCTATCAATGGCGAACTCCTTAACTCCTATTGGGCAGACGGATTGATTATTGCGACCCCTACTGGATCTACAGCCTATTCACTGAGCTGTGGTGGTCCAATTATTATGCCCGGAAGCGGAAATTTTGTCATTACCCCTATTTCTCCACACAATTTAAATGTGAGGCCCATCGTCGTTTCAGCAGATATGGAACTACACTTGGAAATTGAAAGCAGAACGGAAAATTTCATTTTAAGTTGCGATTCCAGAAGTGAAACATTATCTATTTCCACTCAATTAACCATAAAAAAGGCACCTTTTGGTATTAACTTAATACGGTTAGAAAAAGACGCTTATTTCCGTACATTGCGCGAAAAGCTTCTTTGGGGGATAGATGTACGTAATTATTAGACAATCAATCGCCATCACCGTACTATTTAACAAAATTTAAAGATAAAGTATTCTATTAAAAACTTTATCTTTACATCCAAAATCAATAAGATTGGTCTACTTCCGATATATCATTATTCTATTTATACTCTGTGCACAAGTAAAATCCCATGCGCAGCAGTACGAATTTGGTATTACAGGATTTGGGACCGGCTATATGGGCGATATTAATCCTGACAATCCTTTTTATTACCAAAATATTGGCGGTGGTCTTTCTGTGAAATACAATCTGAATCCCACGTGGGGGATCAAGGCAGGGTTTAACTACATTGCACTTCATGGGAATGATCTGGATTCCAAATTTGGTGCGCAACAAGATCGGGCATTACAGTTTAATAATAACCTCAAAGAACTTTCGGTAACTGCAGAATTTAATTTTTTTAGATTCATAGCAGGTAGAGCCATCAATCGTTACACACCGTATCTTCTCGCCGGTGTATCTGTTGCATTGCATGACCCCTATATAAATTTAGATGGTACAACGATTAAGTTAAGAGAGTTGCAGTTAGAGTATGATGCAGAACATAATCCTGACAAATATTCTAAAATTGCCCTTTCCGTACCTTTCGGACTGGGATTTAAACACAATATCAGAGGCCCTTGGAGTATTGGCGCTGAAATAATTTACCGCACCACCTTTAATGACAACATTGATAATGTGAGTAAAAATTATGCGACCTCGCGCCCACGAACATCTGCCGTATCTCCTGAAACCTGGGATTTTCTAGCCGATCCGAGTGGTCAGCTCGAAGAGCATCGAGGCAAAGCAAGAGGAAATGGCAAGAATTACGATGGCTTTATGACTGCCGGATTTACATTAACGTACACATTAATAAGTGCGAAATGTTATTGGTGGCAATAGGTTTATAGATTTGTGAAGAAGAACATCATGACAATCAAGGATCAACTGGACAAGAATAATATACCCCGACATATTGCTATTATAATGGATGGCAATGGACGTTGGGCCAAAGGTCTAGGCAAACTACGTGTATTTGGGCATCAAAACGGTGTGAGTGCCGTAAGAGAAACTTTAGAAGGAGCTATTGAAATAGGCGTACAATATTTAACACTTTATGCATTTTCCTCAGAAAACTGGAATCGTCCGAAGATGGAAGTCAAAGCGCTAATGGAATTGCTGGTAAATTCCTTAAGTAAAGAATTGAAGACTTTTCAGAAAAACGGCATTCGACTAAATACCATTGGACACATTACAGATTTACCCCTTAACTGTCAAGAGAAGCTGAAAGAAACCATAGAAGCGACGAAATCCAATACCACTTGTACGCTCACACTTGCATTGAGCTACGGCTCCCGCAAAGAAATAGTAGATGCTGTTAAAGCAATGGCCAACAAAGTGAGAGATGGTCGTCTAAGTGTAGAAGATATTAGTGAAGATCTATTTCAGCAACACCTTTATACGGCAGACCTACCAGATCCCGATCTCATGATCAGAACCAGTGGAGAATACCGGATTAGTAATTATCTTCTCTGGCAGATGGCCTACACCGAGCTTTGGTTTACGTCCAAGATGTGGCCCGAATTTACAAGAAATGATTTATTCCAAGCCATAGTTGATTTTCAACAAAGGGAACGTCGATTTGGAAAAACAAGTGAACAGTTATAATGAAACCTAAATGAACCACCCTTGAAGAAGGAAATTAATTAAAATAGCTCATGAAAGCTTCATTCCCATTTAACAACGATTTATTATAATGAAAATATTACCTTTGTAGCGGAAACGCTAAAAATTAACTAAATAGACGTATTTTTCTTTTAACAAAAATTAACAACAGTTTGATGTACTTTAGCATCCATAATAACAAGTAATGAAGCAACTATATATACTGATAACAGCATTTTTTTTATTGAGCTGGACATCGACATTTTCGCAAATCGGCAAGAATCCAATTAATCTTTCAGATCCCAATGAAATAAACTATCTCCAACCAAAAGACTACGTAATAGGTGGTATTACAGTGTCTGGAGCCCAATATTTGGATGCAGAAGTATTGATTACGATTTCGAAGCTTGTGGTTGGTCAGTATATAGAAGTTCCCGGAGAAGCTACCGCAAATGTTATTAAAAACTTAATGGCGCAAAATCTATTCGATGACGTGCAGCTATGGGCATCACGAATAGAAGGAGAAGATATCTTTTTTGACATCCGTGTGCAAGAAAGACCGCGCTTAACCCGCATTGACATCAATGGGTTAAGCAAATCACAAACAGAAGAAATCCGCAAAAGATTAAATGAAGGTGCTGGTAAGATTGTCAATGAAAACCTATTGCAATCCACACGATCCACAATACAACGTTTCCTACGCGAAAAATCGTTCTTGTATCCTGATATCAAGATTGAAACCTTTAAGGATACCGCACAAGCTAATAACGAAATTGTCGTTGTTGATGTAGAAAAGAATAAAAAAATCAAAGTCCGCAAAGTTAACTTCGCTGGCAATGAGATTTTCTCCAACAACCAAATGTCAAAATTCTTAAAAGGAGTAAAACCTCGTAAATGGTACAGAATTTTTGGTCCTGGTAAATTCAAAGAAGATAAATATAACGAAGCAAAAGAGACCTTGGTCGCCAAGTTACAAGATAGAGGTTACCGTGATGCTCAGATCCTATCGGATAGTATCTACCGCTATGATGAAAATGAAATCGCTATCGATATAGAAGTCTATGAAGGACCTAAATACTATGTCGGCAGTATTGATTGGACGGGTAATACACGCTACAAGGATTCGGTATTGAATATCATATTGGGTATCGAAAGAGGCGATGTCTACAGCGAAGAAAAAATGATCACCAAATTGATGGGTCCTACCCGCAATAGTGATGATATCAGTGCACTTTATCAAAATGACGGATATTTGACGTTTAGTATCAATCCGGTTATCAAGCGCATCAACCAAGATACTGTCGATCTGGAAATCCAGGTCAGTGAGGGCAAGCAATATACGATCAACAATGTTATTGTAAAGGGTAACGATGTAACGAACGACCGCGTAGTATTACGTTCCATTTACACAAAACCAGGTCAAAAATATTCACGGGAGCTCATCATGAGAAGTGTCCGTGAGATCTCTCAACTCGGCATGTTCGATGAGCAAAAGATCACACCAGATATCCCTTCCTCTACGATGAATCACGAAGAAGGAACCACCGATGTCGTATTTAATGTCACCGAAAAACCTTCCGATCAAGTGGAGTTATCAGGTGGTTATGGTGCAGGTCAAATCATCGGTACATTAGGTCTAACCTTCAATAACTTTTCGACCAGCAACTTATTCAAAAAAGATGCTTGGAAACCTCTTCCACGTGGAGACGGGCAAAAACTAAGTGTTCGGGGCCAAACATCAGGTAAGCGGTATCAATCTTACAGCTTCTCCTTCACTGAACCATGGTTGGGCGGGAAAAAGCCCATTTATTTTGGACTGAGTGCCTACACGTCCAACTCTTCATACGGAGGTTTTAACATGTTTACCGGAGAGCAAATGGTACGAGATTCTGAATTGAACCGTATTTGGATGACAGGGGTTACCGCTTCGTTAGGTAAACGTCTACAATGGCCGGATAATTATTTCCAAATCAACAGTTCATTATCATTTCAACGGTATAAACTACAGAATTACGGAAACTATTTCCTATTCTCTGATGGTACCGCCTACAATGTTAACTTTACCCAAGAAATCAGTCGTAACTCGGTAGATGCACCTATCTACCCCACTTCGGGATCACACATCAAGTTCTCCGTACAATTAACCCCTCCATACTCGCTATTTAATGATATCAACTATGAGACTGCTGCGGATAATGTTAAATATAAATGGACAGAATACCACAAGTGGAAGTTTGATTCCCAATGGTACACCAAGGTTGTCGGTAAATTGGTCGTAAAAACACAGGCACAATTTGGTTATTTAGGAAGCTACTCGGATGAGACCCCTACTTCTACATTTGAGCGATTCAAGTTAGGTGGTGATGGAATGCAGGGATTTGACTTTCTACAAGGTTCTGAAATTTTGGCCATGCGCGGCTATGCCAATGGTACCGTTATTCCAGAATCTACAGGAAATGGATTTCAACAGATTGCGATCAATTCAGGTAGTCCGATATATGCTAAATATCAACTCGAATTACGTCACCCTGTAATGTTGAATGAACAAGCCACCGTTTTTGTGTTAGCCTTTGCAGAAGCGGGTAATACCTGGAATAAATTC
This sequence comes from Sphingobacterium olei, assembly GCF_005048855.1. Lineage (GTDB taxonomy): Bacteria > Bacteroidota > Bacteroidia > Sphingobacteriales > Sphingobacteriaceae > Sphingobacterium > Sphingobacterium olei. The sequence continues at coordinate 15,576 of NZ_SUME01000001.1, read as the reverse complement.
TCTGAGGTAAATCCGTTCAAAGTAAGACGTGCTGCAGGTGTTGGCGCACGTATATTTTTACCTATATTTGGTATGCTTGGTATCGATTACGGTCACGCATTTGACCCTATCCCAGGTATGAGTTCCAGCAACTGGAAACAAAATTTCACATTTAGTATCATGCAAAACATGGGAGGTTTTTAATTAAACTTTTTATTCCTATAATTGTCTTACAAAATAAAGAAAGAGAAAGAAATGAAAAAGATATTTGTTGTATTAGCCTTTTTAACGCTCAGTGTTACCGCGTCGTATGCCCAGCGTTTAGCTTATGTAGATTCAGAATATATTTTAAGACATATCCCTGAGTATGCATCTGCACAGAAACATCTAGACGATCTATCTGTACAATGGCAGGAAGAAGTAGATAAACAATATGGCGAAATAGAACGTCTATATAAGGCCTATCAAAATGATCAGGTGCTGTTAAATGATGATATGCGCAAACGTCGTGAGGATGAGATCGTGAATAAAGAAAAGGCTGTAAAGGATTTCCAGAGACAAAAATTCGGATATGAAGGCGAATTGTACGAACAACGCGTGCGCCTAGTAAAACCTATCCAAGATCGCGTCGCTAAGGCTATTCAGGATGTTGCCAATGCGCAGGGGTTAGATCTTATTTTAGATAAAGGATCTGAAGTGACTTTCCTGTTTGCAAATCCAAAACTGGATAAAAGCAATGATATTATTACAAAATTAGGTTTTAAACCTGATGCCCAGCTTGCGCAATAGTTATAATTAGTATAATTGCAGAAGATATAATTAACAGAATACAATAAAACAAAAAAGAACAGACGATTCGTATCGAATAGACTAAAATGGAAAGAATGAAAAATTTATTAAAAGGAGCAGCATTAGTAGCGGGATTATTCATTTCAACTCAGGTTGTAAATGCACAGCAAAAAATTGGGCATATAAATTCAGGAGAAATTCTCCAATCTACAGCCGATTTTAAAACAGCGGCAGATCAGCTAAAAACCTTGACAGAAACCAAGGAAAAAGAATTTCAAAGTATGGTGGAAGAATACACCAAAAAACAAACGGAATACAACGAGAAATTGCTGAATAGAAGCGAAGCCAACAAAGCGACTGTAGATGCAGAATTGCAAACTTTAGCTGAAGGAATGCGTCAAATGGAAGGTCGTATCCAGGAGATCCAAAGAGCATCGCAAGAGGAATTAGGTAAAAAAGAACAAGAGTTATTCGCTCCTATTCAACAAAAAGTAATGACAGCAATCAATGCGGTTGCACAAGAAAAAGGATATGCCTATGTATTGGATCTTGCTGCAGGAAGTGTTATTTATTTCCAAGGCGGTGAAGACGTTTCAGCTGACGTAAAAGCCAAATTAGGAGTGAAATAAGATATTGGAATTTTCAATGAAAAAAGGAGGCTAAGTAAGTTAGCCTCCTTTTTTGTTTCAAACGTTTTCCATATCCTTATATTATTCCAAAAATGGATAGATACCTACCGCTACGGTACAATAGGAGGTGTGGGCGTGCCCATTGGCGTTGTTCCTGAGTCGATGAGCCCAGTGGTATCTGTCATCGGATCTGTATTCAATGTATCCATCTCCGTGTTGTCATCATAACGTGTGTCTGGAATATCATTTCCATCACTATCCGCTCGATTACCACATGCTACTGCAGATGAAATTGCAATCACACCTAAAAATAAATTAATTGACTTTTTCATAGTATATTATTTTATTGTTGTAAATAAACACGTTCTATAGCATAACTACATCAGAATCATATCGTTTCACCAAAGTTGCTTTTAAGTATTTTCCGAAAAGACACAGGTATTTATCCTGATCGATATTTTAGCTTATCCATAGCATTTATATTCAGGTACTTTTATTTCAATTTTACCGTGTTTATTCCTCAACAAATTTTTCCAGCTGTTTGTTCTACCTTAAACAACTAAAACGTTCATATGAAAAATATAATTCCGGAACAAATAGCAGGTAAAAAGCTGGATTGCTTTGAAACCGTTGAATTTTCAGATATAACAGAAGCAGACAATTTTTATGTAATTGCAAAAGGTCGTCTATTGGATATCAACAACTGGAACGATGTTAGCGGCATTCCTTCTGTATCCTTCTGTTTGGTTGATCGCTACAATCAAAAACTTAACAGATCTGCCCAAATCGGCGATCATGTACGTATCGATATCCCAGGACCGGGATTACCCAGTAGCGACGGATATGACTGGGTTCGTGTAGAAAACATTACAGCCGAAGAAACGGATATTTTCCGTCAGACCGTATTGTCCCTTCGTCCATCACCAGATCCTACCAATGCGAATCCCGATACCGCACACTTCTTCAAAAATCTGGCTACCTCTACGATTATAGTCGAACAAAAGCGCAATAGTGTATCTGCACATTACGCCGGGCGTAATGAAATAGTCAACACCGAAAACACGGCGCTTACAGACAATCTGCGTAATTTCTTAATTGGACTAGGGGCGAAAATAGGTGCGTCGTTTCCCCAATGGAAAGCATTGATTGCCGGTATTGTTAAAATTGAAGATAAGAAGAATTAGTAGGTTAGAAAGAAACTATAAAGCCAGCGTGTTTTAAAACACGCTGGCTTTAAATTATACTATCTGTATAAATGTATCTACTAAGCCGCCCCTTGGGTATTCGCTTCTTCTGTGGCAATCATCGTTAGGAGCTCGTCCGTTTCCTTTTCTTCGGCCAAAGTGGCCGCAAGCAGTTCTTGCGCCTCTGTATGTCCCATTAATTTAGCATAGGTCACCAAGCATCCATAACTGGCTATTTCATAATGTTCTACCTTTTGTGCCGCTGAAATCAGTGCAGCATCCAATACTTCGGGGCTATCCTGAAAGTCCTCTGCAATCTCATCAGCCTCTTCTAATAGACCTTCCATTGCTTTACATTTCTTCCCGCGAGCAGCCATTCCCAAACTAGAAAACACGGTTTTCAAACGCTCGATCTGCCCTTCTGTCTGTTGATAATGCGTTTCAAAGGCCTCCTTCAATTTTTGATTAGCAGCTGCGCTAGCCAATTTCTTTAACCCTTTTAGAAGTTGTCTTTCTGCACCTAATATATCTTTCAGTTCTTCGGTGAACAATTCGTGAAGGTGTGCATTGGGCATATCGCCCTGATTGTTTTTTGTTCCCATAATAATTATCATTTTTATTTATCTCTTGCATCTATAACGACGCTCACTAGAATTAGTTTGCTACATTTCTTCCATACAGCGTGTCCTTATTCATTTCACGTATTTTGAACGCGAATGGCGTAGAAATACCTCACTGTTATTAAACTTAACAGAGACGGGCGAGCGATTGGATATCTAGAAAGCCAAAATATAAATAGCATTTGAGGTACATTGCGAAAACCCTTCCGATGGTTTCCATGATTCAGAGCTAGTCGACGATGAGCCTCTCCAAAGCGACAGCGCCCGTGCCGAAGGTGCAAAAGACATATATGGTTCCGGTCAATCTGGCGACGAGCTCAGTTCACCGCACGACGCTGACGAGTAAGACAAAGAAATTACCAACCTAGAGGATAACGAGTACGTTGATTCTATTGTTTTTTTAAGATAAAACAAAGAGCTACGCTTAGTGTACACAACAGGATACGTATACATCTAACTTCATAATGACCGTATACGAATGTAGACGCCGTGCGTATACATAAGAACATATTGACAGGAAAGTTATTGACCCACAAGCGTATAACACAGTTGATCAATGTTTATTAAATTACTTCTATTTTTGGCACAATAATAGCGCTAGCCATCATGCATACAAACAATTCATTTACAATATACCTAATACAATGCAAGAAGGAACAGTAAAATTCTTTAACGTTACCAAAGGTTTCGGTTTTATTACACCATCAAATGGTGGTCAAGATGTTTTCGTACATTCATCTGGTTTAATTCACGACATTCGTGAAAATGACCGAGTGACATTCGACGTAGAAAATGGCAAAAAAGGTCCTAGCGCGATTAACGTCCGCTTAGTATAACTGGAGAAAGAAGATATACTCTATCTTAAAAAAGTAGCAGATGACATTGCCGGTTATCTGCTATTTTTTGTTCAATCGAGCCACAATAATCACCTTCCAGGTATCGGAGTGATTCCCTAAGCAGGACGCAACTTTGCTATAATTTAGTAGCTAGAAACCGGTTCCATGCGTTCTCCTCACAATGGCGTTTGTTAGAACAGGCACCTTTTTTAGCAGTGATACAAAGATATCCGTTTGCCATACCTTGCCAAATTGCGCTTGTACGATACGTCCGGTGCGCAGCCGTGTGGCGAACTGCTTTCGCCATTGATCTGTATAGGCGCTTAGCATCGCATCGAGCGAGATCTGTTGTTGTAAATACCTATCCACCAAAACGGTAAGCAATTTTCCACTATGCATGGCCATACTCATGCCGTTGCCGCAGAGCGGCGTGATCATACCACAAGCGTCTCCGATAAGCGGTGTACCAGCAAAGACGGGTTCTTTAGTATCAAACGAGACCTGCGAAATGGAAAGCGGCTGGCTATAACAGAACTCACTCTGTTCGAACAGCTGTCTGAGGCACCTATTCTGATACAGGAACTTCTGCTCCATTTCGCTAATACCCCCACTCTGTTGTAAGTTGGCCGCAGTCGTCAGGTAGCACATGCAAAATTGCTCATCTTCAATTTTCGAAATACCGCAATAGCCGTCTCTGAAATTGTGTAATGCTATCGTATCGTCCGGAAGATCGGCTTTGATGTGGTACTTTATCCCGATATAATTGTTTAGGCTATTTGGCTTTCGGGCAATAAAGCTACGCTTCCAATTTACGTCGATATTACTGCGTTTGCCAAAAGAACCGATCGCTAGCCGTACGCGAACTTCCCCGTCAGGAGCTTCGATTAGGAAGTGATCTGAAAGCCGGTGCATACCGGTTACCTTGCAATTATCACGGACGTCTACCCCTATCTCTCGTGCCCTAGTCGCGAGTATGCTGTCAATTTTATAACGGCTTATTCCGAAACCGCCCAGATCAAGATCCGCTTTCAGCATAGTACCGTTTAACGAACTTACCTGTAGTTTTTTTATGATCGGTAGCTGCATGCTGGCCAGGTCTATGTCGCAGTCGAGCAGATAATCCCAGCTTTCGAGGCTGATATATTCGCCACACACCCGGTGAAAAGGGAAGACATTTTTTTCGAAGAGCACGACAGTATACCCCTTTTTTCGAAGTTGGATAGCCATTGTCAAGCCCGCTAAGCCAGCACCTACAATGCCAATATCGTAATCAAGCCCATCCATTCCTGTATACCATTAAATGTCGAAATGCCCAACGCCAACGAACGGCCGTCGTACGTAACCCCGCCCTTTCCGCAAACGTTCCCCATTCATCCTTCGTAAATCCACGCATTACAGAAACCGCGGCATCATTCTTAACCATATACGATTTGGAAAATAAACTTGTCAGCAATTTGATACTGTAATACGCCAGCGGATGACGGTGCAGATCGTTGATAAAGAATCCTATTCGGCTGTTTACCCGCATCCAGCGTAGCATATCCACCAGTTCCTCTTCGTCGAAATGGTGGCAAAAAAGGGAATTAAAAAAAATATCCGGCTTTCGGTCCAGCACATCCGCACGGTAGTCGCTGCATATAAATTGAATGCCCAGTGCGCCGTATTGGGCTGTTGCATACGTAATGGCATGCGGATTCATATCGACCCCCGTCAACACCGCTTCAATACCATGCTTGCGGCACCAATTATGGATTACCACCAGATTATCTCCACCCCCACATCCGATTTCGCAGATGCTCACCTTTTTCTTATTGCGGATCAGCGTCTTCAATCCAGCTAGGGTTGTACGATGTCCGCCCAACCAAGCATTAATTGTATCCAACTCCCGCATCGTTTGCTTAACATGCTCAAACGGGACCGACGGATCATCTAATAGTTCCTTTTCGTTGCTTCGTTTTGAAAAATCAGGCATGAGACAGGTGAAAAGTTTCTAAGGTTAAACCCGGACCAAATGCCATTCCGACCATATTTTTTTGTGCGGTCGTATACGCTGGATTTTTTATCATTTTTTCCAGCACAAATAGTATCGTCGGGCTGCTCATATTACCATAGTTGCGGAGTATTTCGTAGCTGTCAGCCAGTTGCTCCTTTGAGATATCGGTCCCCCGCTCAATAGCTTCCAGTATTTTCTTTCCGCCCGGGTGTACGCACCACAGGTCCACGTCGTTCTTAGCCATCCCATATCTATTTAATGCGCGATCTATTACTGCACCGCAGGTACGTTCCAGCATCGGCGGTATCTGGCTTGTCAATGTCATGAGGAAACCCTCTGCCGAAATCCGCCAAGCCATCTCATCTATGCCGTCGAAGTTAATTTCGCTGTAAAAATCCGCTATGCGCCAGCCCTTATGCGAGGTATTCGCCCCCTCCACCAACACCGCCGCTGCGCCATCGCTAAAAATGATGGTACTTGTCACGTTATCGATCGCCTGATCGGTCTGAAAATGCAGGGTGCAAAGCTCCACACATACCAGCACCACTTTCGCATCTGGCTCCTTTTCGGCAATATAATGCGCATGTTTCAGACCATGTATCGCTGCATAGCAGCCCATGAAGTTGACGGATGTACGGCCAATATCGCGACGCAGACCGAGTTGCCGTATCAAGTCTATATCCAAACCTGGCGCCTTCATTCCGGTACAGCTCACGGTTATCAGGTGCGTAATGCAATTTTTATCCATGCCTTCGGGCAAGCACTTGTCGACGACTTCGACTGCCAGTTTGATGGCTTCCTCATCGTATATTGCCAGCCGGTCTTCAAGCTTCTTTGACACCGTCATGCCTTCGCTATCAACCAGTATTTTCTTATCGCCCCGTTCAGGACAAAAATCCGGAACGACGGAATAGCGGGTATCGATACCACTGGATCGGTACATAAACCGGAGTTTACGTTCGTCTTCTTGCGTGTTTGTATGCATTTGTTTTACGACCTCGAATATTTGCATCTGTTCCTGCCTGTATCGGGGTACCGCTGTGGCGATCGAAGCTATTGTACTCATACGTATACAACAACTAAACAAGGGGGATGTTTTGTATTGCAATAGTACAATGTCGATTATGCATCCAAAAACATTTCTGCTAATCACGTGTTGTAGTTGTATTAGGCAAAACTAAAATATAACACTATGCAATACAACGAGAAAGCAATTGGAATGCTAAACGATCTGATCGAATTGAACAACGATCGTACCGCAGGTTTCGAAAAAGCATTAGCGGATATCAATGATGAAAATGTCGATTTGAAAGCTCTTTTTCAGGACTATGCGATGCAAAGTCGAAAATACAGCCAAGAGCTGACAGCTTTAGTAGCGACCTATGGTGGCGATGTGGAAACTGGGAACACAGTAGCCGGTACACTACACCGCGCATGGATCGATGTTAAGGCTCTTTTTGGCGGATCAGATCGTGCAAGTATTCTTTCCGAGGCAGAGCGAGGTGAAGATGCCATTAAAGCAGCCTACGAAACGGCTATGCGTGATGGCGAGATTCCTGCCGATGCTATGCCACTCTTAGTAGAGCAGGCTGAGGGAATTCAAGCTGCGCACGACAATGTTAAAATGTTGCGCGACGTCGCTAAGGCATCGTCATAAATAGCAAAAGGAATTATTCCAAAGTAGTTAGAAATGGGGCGGTTTACACGGCCCCATTTCTTTTTCTACCTGCTCTCCGTTTTCTTCCGCGACATAGTTGGTAGTAATGCCCTGGGCTGGCCAAAATAAGCCAAGCATTATACATTGACTGCAAAATGGTCGGTTTTTGTTATATCATTAACGCTGGCGGATATCACTTTCACGGTAGAGGAAACATCATCCAGCACTAAGAAAGTATGCTTGAAGCCTAAGGAAACCTCCCTGACGGTCAAGGATATTACCAGAAGGCCTAATGATATATCCTCCAGCGTAGATGATATTGCTTTAGTCGCTAATGATATTTCCTTGACAGCTCAGGATGTTTCCCCGACTGCTAATGATATATCATTGAACGCGGATGTAATATCATTAAGCCCTAATGATGTATCCTCGATGCCCAAGGATATTTCCTTGAGTGCTGAGGATACTTCCTGAGCTATAGATGATGTTACGTTTAGGCTTAATGATATTGCCTTTACCGTTAGGGATACTTCAAAAAACCTCATGGAGCCAAATTTCCACCTGAAAAACATGCGCTTCTATCCACACGCGTACGCGATTTTCGGGGTGTAGAAAATGGATCGTTTCCCCCAATCGGGTCAGCTGACCGCGCTTATGATTATCTTTTTGGGCGCCGGGATCGGCAATTGCATTTTTACTCTTGATACTCAACGCACCACTCGACAGGCGCTCGATCCAAAGCTCAGCAGGACATGAGGGATCCGTAAGCAGACCATGCTTAGAAATGCCCTCCGCAAGATTGACTAATAGACCAGGCGGTATCATGGTCGTCGCTGGTACACCTTCATCGATATTTATGAGGAGTTCAGCCACTTCACCAAACCGCAGTTTATAAATTTTCAGGATCTTGTCAAGCGGTTCGCGTTCCTGTTCAAGGCTGATGTACGTGTCCTCGTTATAGATTAGGTAAAAACGTATGATATCGCCCAGGAGCAGAATCGCACTTCTGGCTAATGCGGGATCATTGCGCGAAAGATACATAATCACTGTCAGTGTGTTGAATAAGGTATGGGTCGGCAAACGGTATTGCCCAAGCTTATACAGCAGTATATTAGCCTCAGCCGTACGTTTATCGAAGTCTTCTTTTTCCGTTTCACGTTCCAGTTTGAGGATAATATTACGCCGATTTGCAAAAAACTGGCCGCCCAATAATATTGGCCCGATCAATCCTGCCGACCTTACCAAAAAAGAAGACGTGTTCAAGGCTGTAGAGGGATCATATACAACTTATGTTGCCATCGGATTCGCCTATAAAACAAGTGCATGGAAAGAAAATTGGATACCATTTATTCAAAACGTAGTTGACGTCTGTATCAAGCATAATTCCAAGCTTGTATTTTTTGACAATGTGTATGCCATTGGCGGCAATAATGTAAACCACATCACAGAGAACTCTCCAATAAGCCCAGCAAGCAAGAAGGGTGAAGTCAGAGCAGAAGTTGATCGGATTGTTTTAAAGAATATGGAGCGCAATAATCTGCAGGTTATTATAGCAAGATCACCGGATTTTTTTGGTGGTACCGCAAGGCAGTCTAGTGTTATGATGAATCTTGTTTATGACAATCTCATAAAAGATAAAAAATCACAATGGTTTTGTAATGCCAAACTTGTTCACAGTATGGGCTATGTTCCTGAACTTGCCAAAGGGACAGCGATGCTTGGAAATACTCCGGAGGCTTACAATCAAATTTGGAACTTACCAACAGATCCTAAGCGAATAACTGGTGAAGAATGGATTAATCTTTTTGCAAAGGAATTGGGTAAAGATAACAAATTCACGGTATTGCCTAATTGGATGGTTAGAGGATTCGGGTTAATTGTACCTGTTATGAAAGAATTGGCCGAGATGAATTATCAATACGACAGAGATTATTACTTTGATAGTTCGAAGTTTAATGATTACTTCAAGTTCACTCCAATAACACATGCAGTTGCTGTAAAACAAGCAGCATTACAAATGAGTGGCACTAACGAAAAACAACGACCCGCTAACATATGTTTTGCAAAATGGCAGGTCAAGTGCTTCTAATTTCGCTAAGCGCCAAACCGTTTTATACAATTTGAAGCAGTTTATACCTAAGAGATATCATGTTCAAGGAACATAACAAAAACTCAGTAAAACGGGAGGCAGCTCGCTGCGTCCCCTTTTTAAGTTCCTCCTATCCCACCCGCTGGATTTGCATGATCTACAATAGAGATGCCCGTGAATTCGCTGATTTTTCGTTTCAAGCTTCCTTCTCCATAGCCGGTCCAGGTCGCTTTGATCTTGCCGTCGGGTGCAATCAATACATAATGTGGAATCCCGTTTATACCATATTTAGCGTATATACCACGGTTTTCTTTTCCGTCACTGAGATTTAGCCAGGTCATGCCGAACACCTTGGATGCTTCTTCCCACATCTTCCTATTATCGCTGCTTAGGCTTACTATGGTAAGACTATCACTATACTTCTCGTGCAATTCTTTCATTTCAGGAACGGATGCATGGCAGGGACCGCAACCATAGCTCCAAAAATCCAGTAGGATATACCGACCTTTAAAATCCGCTAGGTGATAAACACGATCGGTAAGATCGTGGAGAGCTGCATCATATAGCGGGTCTCCTATTTGCGGAGCTTGGGGAGGGTATAATGCCAGCGCTATCTCTTCGCCATAACGGCTCTCCTTCATTTCAGTATTAAGTCGGCCATATAGTTCCTCGACGGCGGGTCTAAATTCTTCGCGTTTATCCCATTTTATGGCCTGTGCAATACCTTTCAGGACACCTAACCTAACTTCTGTCATCTTGCCTTCTTTTTGCAATAGTGCCAGGTTGGATTTATCTATTTCATAATTATATAAGGAAGCGAGCCTATCGAGGGAATCCATCTGCGTTTTGAGTACTTTACGCTCTTCTTTGCTAACATTGTCGTCATAATATGTATTGATTAGCGTAGACCGTTGCGCGACAAGCTTTTGGTACTCTTCCCATGATTCCTTATTCGCTTTGATAAAATAGGACCACTCAGCTTGCTGAGGTATCGAACTTTCTACATCCCAAGAGTAGATTAATTTATCTTTACCTTCTATGGTAATGTGATTTCCGGCCTTGCTCCAAAGCCTCAGACTCATGGAGGGAAAACCTTCTCCCGTCCCCATCAAAGAGTACTCTCCCAGATCTTGGGTGTCGGGCGAGTAACTGATACTAAAACGACCATTGACTATACTGTCCTTGGCGACGGAAATGCCAACATTCCCTTCCGTCTTCATGAGTGTTATCATTGTGCCCTCTTCTACGCCTTTTAGCCTTCCTTCAATAATAATTGGGCTCTGTGCGAATAAACTATCGAGCAGCAGAAAGGCGCAGATAAAAGCGAAATAATATTTCATAACTGATTGTATTTTAGATTTAAAAGATCCTCAACGAGGATCGATACGTAAATATAATAGTTTTTGAGAGAAATCGAGGTAAAGTAAAATGCGTTGTAATATTTTTCTTTATTTTCCATAATTATATTTTTTTAACAGCTATCATCATATGTGGACTAAACGATAGAAGATAAGGGTCATTTTCAGTAACTTGAATAAGTTCTATCAATGTCTCTCGCCTTTTGCAAATCTGCATATTGGCAAAAAAATCTTTATCCAACCATGCCATACCTTCAACTGCATAGGTGTTTAGATAGGCTAATTCTTGATTTATAAATTCATCCCTTAACTGTTCGGGTTTGTGATAAAATGCTTCCGCTAAAAGCCAAGGGAAATCATCAGGTGGGTTGTGCATCCCGGTTGCCAATTCTGTTTTGCACATTTCAAAAAATGGCGGTTTGTGAATTAATCCACTTAGAAGACCGACCAGAGTTGATGCGGTATAATTAATAGCAAAACCCAGTATAATTCCACCATTCTTCAAAACCCGTTTAGCTTCACAAATGGTCGACTCTCTATCTTCTTTGCGCTGAAGATGATAAAGAGGGCCATGCAGTATTATCAGGTCTGCATAATTATTTGCAAACTCCAGTTTCCGAGACTCTCCTATATGCACAGAAAATTTATTCTTTAGTTTTTTTGATCGGCTTTGGGCTATTTTTATATGTTTTAAAACGGGCTCAACCAAATGAACCTTATGCCCTTTTTTAGCAAGCCATTCCGAATACTTACCCGTACCACCACCAATATCTATTATTTTTGAAGGCGAAGAGAAAATGTATTTTTCTATGAGGGATTTAATTCTTTCGAATTCAAATATGCCCATTCCTTTGTCAAGTCGGGTTTCTTCGGATGCTTTATTATAAAATATCTCAATATCTCTACTAATTAGCTGTCTATTACTCATCACGGTCTTTGTGTATTGCCATCATCACTTCGAAATACGCAGAACATTACAAAATGTTAGGGCAATCGATTCGATATGCAATTCTTTGTTTAAAATTTAATAAAATAAGTGGATACGGTTATCTGTGCATTAAAAATCAAAAGATTCCCATGCATTAAATACTCTTTCGAGTTCGTCTTTTAAGCAAGACGCAGATAATATGTTAGATATAGTAGAACAGACTACAAAAATAGAAAATTTGGTTTAATTTTTTAAAACTTATCACTTTTAATTGTATATATTGTCTTAACTTGACGAGTGATATCCTATGAACGATGGCAAAATAACCCAAAAGTACGTTGACCTATTAACGGAAAATATCAAGGATACGAATGGCTATGTTTTGCAAAATAAACTAACCCGATTTTGCCCCCCTGACATAGGGCTGTCATACGGCCATTATACTTTTGCAATGTCAATAATGACAAATAGTTTAAGAATAAATAAAATGCAAAAGCCACCATTCGACCCTTTGGCGTCGGGGAAAAACACAAATTCGGTATGGAGAAAAAAGAAATAGAAATATTTTATCCAAAAAGCCTCACCGCTTGGAGAAAATGGTTAGAAAAAAATCATGTTTCAAAACAGGCTGTTTGGCTTGTTTTTTATAATAAGAAATCAGCGTTAAAATCAATCACTTGGAGTGAAGCTGTAAATATTGCTTTGTGCTTCGGTTGGATAGACAGTAAGAAAGTAAAAATAGACGAAGAAAAGGCACATCAGTTTTTCAGCAAACGAAAACCGATAAGCACTTGGTCGAAAATCAATAAAGAAAAAGTAAGAAAACTGATAGAACAAGGCTTGATGACTGAAGCAGGATTAAGAAGCATTGAAACTGCAAAACAAAATGGCTCTTGGACAATCCTGGATGAAGTTGAAGAGTTAATTATTCCAGCAGACTTGGATGCCGCATTTGCTGACAAACCTAATGCAAAAGACTTCTTTTTGAGTTTAAGCAAGTCGGTAAGAAAGATAATTTTGACCTGGCTTGTGTTTGCCAAAACAACAGCAACAAGACAAAAACGCATTACTGAAATAATAGAGAGTGCTGAACAAAATCTTAGACCGAAACATTTGCGATAGAAAAATAGAAAAGGCACATACTTACCGATACAATGCGAATTATACTCTCGTCGTAGATTCAGGCTTACTTCTTTACTATCTTTTCAAGGTCGCTCCAAGCACCTCCATTATAGACATTTTTGAATCCACGTTATTTCAATAGATTTTCGGCTTTTACACTTCTCAATCCGTGAGAACAGGTGGTTTTGTTGTCTATATTTTTTAAGAATTTATAATCCACGTAGAATGTGCCAAACGGAATAAAGCAGGATGCTAATATCATACCGATAGTTTTCACTTTCCATTTTTGTTCAATGCCGGCACTGCAAGCGTTTAGCAAGAATAATAAAAAAAGTGCTCCGTGAATAGGTCCCATCATTTTGGTTAATGATTCATCATCGAGCAAATACTTCATCGGTACAGCAACAAATACCAAGACGACGAGCGAAATGCCTTCTAGAAAGCCCATAATCCTAAGCCTTCCCGTCCTTGTTTTTAAAAGTTTTAAAATCATTAGTATAGATTTTGAATGTTGTATATAAATTACCTCATATAGGGTCTGCTACTGAATGGTGAAAATGGCCAAGGAATGGCTATGAAGATGATGACTAATGCGATAGTGAACCAGATCATCATTGTTTTGAATTTTGCTTTATCCGTTTCTTTCCTTTTGGCGACAGCAGAACCGATTGTTATCAGTACAATGGAGATCAACATCAACGAACTATGGATCAGTCCAAAAAACAACATATTGAAATCCTGCGCTGCTGTTTTGAAATTGGCAAGAAAGTATTTAACCAGCGGACTTTGAAAATAGAGAATCATTCCAATCATCAACTGGATGTGCGCAATGGTAGCAGTCCAATGCCGTATCGCATTGTCCAGCTTTGAAAATGCTGATGTTGAAAAGTAACCTTTATAAGCCCGATAAAGAGCTAACAGCAGACTTGCTAATACAAGCCAACGCATAAAGCTGTGATAAAATGTGAGTGTTTGATACATTGCCTTTAATTAATTGAACCAAAAAGATACTACCCCCTATCTAATTCAACAAAGGTAAATAAATAACATACTAATTAGTATGTTTTAAGATGAAAAATTTATTTTAATGTATTAAGATACATTTTAAATTCCTCTAAATAGGGCAAGTAGACTTCTTTGCTATTCGCTAGCTTCCCGAAATTGCGAATACCCCAATACCCGGACAGCACAAAGAGGCTTGTTTGTTTTGTATTGACATCTTTACGGATGTAACCTGTTTTTTTCCCTTCTTCAAGAACCGCAGTTATAGCCTTCAGCCATTCCTGTGTTATTTCGTTCAACGCTTTGCTAAAATCTTCATTCCAGGGAGTCATTTCCTGCGTAAAGTTAGCAGCAGGGCAACCGTATTCTACTTTCAAAAAATCGTTTTCAATGAGAAGATGATACATCAAATTGTAAATGGCGTCCAACGGATTTTTTGTATTTTGTAAGGGTTCAATAAAACTTTTGGCTAGTGTAGGTTTCATCAACTCGTTGATAATAGCTAACCCCATTTCATCTTTGTTTTTGAAATGATAATAAAACGCGCCTTTGGTAACCTGGGTGGTTGCCAATATATCGTCAATGCTAGCGTTCTGATATCCTTTGGCATAAATCAACTCAAAGGATTTTTCCAGCATGTTGAGACGTGTAGCTTCAGCTTTCTTCATTTATTATTTTTACTTTTTCGTAGTGAGATGGCATCATTTCGATCGTATATTAAATACCATCCAGTATTTTTTAGCAAAATAGGAAAAAAAGCTGTAATATTTCTTTCTGTCATATTTTGCAATTACTGGTACTACTCTTGTCCCAATACCTCGATCTGAAAGCCTTCTTTTTCGTAGAGCTTGCTTCAGCATGAGCTCCTGTACACAGGTAAGGGCCCGGCAGAATACTGCCGAGCCCTTACCTGACGTGATTTGTATCGTTATTTTCTTCATCACTAGTCCTTATTCATTCTAACAATACGTGGATAAAATTTACCGTGGATGTCGATCAACTCATGTTGTGCGGTGATAACTTGTTCAATATCCTTATACGCTAATGGGTTTTCTTCGACCGACCCGCCGATTAAGGTCACACCTGCATTGACAAGCAGCTTCTTCATTGCTGATGAGGTCATGCTTTCCTTAGCTTTTTGTCTGCTCATAGCCCGCCCTGCACCATGCGACGCCGAATATAATGCTTGGTCGTTTCCTTTGCCCGAAATCAAATAGGCTGGCGCTGTCATACTGCCCGGTATGATGCCGAGCTCTCCGCTATGCGCGGGGGTAGCACCTTTCCGATGTATGATCACCTCTTGGCCATCGGCCAGCTTGTCTTTCCAAGCATAATTATGATGGTTTTCTACGACGCAGATAGCCTTTAGTCCCAGTGCATTTAACAGGTT